>NZ_BMNK01000048.1 GCF_014646515.1 Nonomuraea glycinis | reverse complement strand
AATCACTTGACCAGTGAGCTATTACGCACTCTTTCAAGGGTGGCTGCTTCTAAGCCAACCTCCTGGTTGTCTCTGCGACTCCACATCCTTTCCCACTTAGCACACGCTTAGGGGCCTTAGTCGGTGATCTGGGCTGTTTCCCTCTCGACTACGAACCTTATCGCCCGCAGTCTCACTGCCACGCTCTCACTTACCGGCATTCGGAGTTTGGCTGACGTCAGTAACCTTGTCGGGCCCATTAGCCATCCAGTGCTCTACCTCCGGCAAGAAACACGTGACGCTGCACCTAAATGCATTTCGGGGAGAACCAGCTATCACGGAGTTTGATTGGCCTTTCACCCCTACACACAGGTCATCCCCCAGGTTTTCAACCCTGGTGGGTTCGGTCCTCCACCCAGTCTTACCTGAGCTTCAACCTGCCCATGCGTAGATCACTCCGCTTCGGGTCTACAGCATGCGACTCAAACGCCCTATTCAGACTCGCTTTCGCTACGGCTCCCCCACACGGG
>NZ_BMNK01000047.1 GCF_014646515.1 Nonomuraea glycinis | reverse complement strand
GCGATGACGATGGTGGCGTCGATGTCGAGAGGGATTAGCTCTCCGTCGGCTCCGGGAGCCCGGGCTCCGGCCAGTTGCCAGGCTCGCCGGCGTGCGTCGGCGCGAGCGGCCCGGATGGCTTTCAGTGCTCGGGCTGGGTCGGCGGCGAGGCGGTCGATCAGCCGGGAGACAGTGGGGTCGGAGGCGACGTGCCCGAACAGGTCGGGCTGGGAGCGC
Organism: Nonomuraea glycinis; assembly: GCF_014646515.1. Lineage (GTDB taxonomy): Bacteria > Actinomycetota > Actinomycetes > Streptosporangiales > Streptosporangiaceae > Nonomuraea > Nonomuraea glycinis. The sequence continues at coordinate 301 of NZ_BMNK01000047.1, read as the reverse complement.
AGCAGTGCGATGTCGGCCAGGCAGTCACCGCCGAGAGCCAGGGTGAGGGCCAGGTCGGTGATGACCTTGCCGGGGTCGTGCACGGCCCGGGCCGGCCGCCAGCGCTGCAACTGGGTGGATAACGTTTGGTCCAGCCCGGTGACGCGGAGGGTGTGGAGTAGCAGCAGGGCCCCTGCGTGGGAGACGAGCCCCGAACCGTCCGCGGACACCACGATCTTGCGCTGGGACGCGATAGTCTTCACTCGGAAAGTGCCTTCTGATCTGGCGTGGACAGGACTCTAGACAAGCCCCATCCTCCCAG
>NZ_BMNK01000046.1 GCF_014646515.1 Nonomuraea glycinis | reverse complement strand
CTTTTCACCTTTCCCTCACGGTACTCGTGCACTATCGGTCATCAGGGAGTATTTAGGCTTACCAGGTGGTCCTGGCAGATTCACACAGGATTTCTCGGGCCCCGTGCTACTTGGGATCCCCTCCGACAGTCGACAAGGTTTCGTCTACCCGACTCTCACGGTCTACGGCGCCCCTTCCCAGAGGCTTCGACTACCCTGACGATTTCTTACTGTCCGAAGAAACGGCAGCTCCTTCAAGAAGGTCCCACGACCCCGGACGTGCAACGCCTGCCGGCTATCACACACGCCCGGTTTAGCCTCATCCGCTTTCGCTCACCACTACTCACGGAATCACTGTTGTTTTCTCTTCCTACGGGTACTGAGATGTTTCACTTCCCCGCGTTACCACCAACCGCCCTATACATTCAGGCGGAGGCAACACCACATGACTGGTGCTAGGTTTCCCCATTCGGACATCCCCGGATCAACGTCTGGTTGGCGACTCCCCGAGGCTTAACGCAGCCTCCCACGTCCTTCATCGGCTCCTGATGCCTAGGCATCCACCGTGTGCCCTAAAAAACTTGGCCACAAAGATGCTCGCGTCCACTA
>NZ_BMNK01000045.1 GCF_014646515.1 Nonomuraea glycinis | reverse complement strand
TCCAGGAAACCTGGCCGGCCAACTCCCGCAAACGCACCGACGCCGAATGGACAGCACTGCGTGGGGCGCTCCCGGCCGGTGTGCCGGTGGCGGAGATCCGTCACCGGACCCGGCAGATCCAGGCGATCCTCGACGGCGGAGGCGCATTCCCGGCGGGGATCGTCGAGACAGAAGACGTGCCGTTCAACGCGCCGCAGATCATACTCGCCGCCGCTGACAAGCAGTTGGTGACGGTGGCGCAGACAGGCGAGCGCACGGCCGAGTTGCGGGTTCAGCTTCCCCTCCTCGAACGCCCGGCCTCGAGGAGGGATTGGGCGTGGCATGTCCTGCCGGTCAACCTGCCTCGCAACGTGCCCGATGACGCGCTGAAGATCTGTGTCCCCACCCTGCGGGTGAAGGACGGCCGGGTGCGGGTGGACCTGCCGTTCGAGACCGAGGTCCCGTTCACTCCCGCGTCCGGGCATGTCATCGCCGCCGGGTTCGACTGGGGTCTCAACACGCTCCTGTCCGCCACGATCGGACGGCTCACCCCGCACGGGCGAGTGGAGAGCGACGGGCGGCCACTGTCCTACGACGCGAGCGTGGTCTCGGCGAAACTGCACCGCCTGCGTGGCCACCGA
>NZ_BMNK01000044.1 GCF_014646515.1 Nonomuraea glycinis | reverse complement strand
ACTTCGCACGGACCTGTGTTTTTAGTAAACAGTCGCTTCCCCCTGGCCACTGCGACCACCACCAGCTCACAGAGCAAGTCCGATCACCAGCAGAGGTCCCCCTTCTCCCGAAGTTACGGGGGCAATTTGCCGAGTTCCTTAACCACAGTTCACCCGATCGCCTTGGTATTCTCTACCTGACCACCTGAGTCGGTTTAGGGTACGGGCCGCCACAACACTCGCTAGAGGCTTTTCTCGGCAGCATAGGATCATCCACTTCACCACAATCGGCTCGGCATCACATCTCAGGATTAATGCGGGGCGGATTTGCCTACCCCACTCCCTACATGCTTACCCCAGGACTACCATCGCCTGGGCTGGACTACCTTCCTGCGTCACCCCATCGCTTACCTACTACCCGATCGGACCGAGCGTTCACTCTGACCCCAAGCCCGAAGGCTTTAGGCGAGTTAAGGACTCTTAGCATCACGAGGTTCAGTATGGGCGCGTTAAAGCGGGTACGGGAATATCAACCCGTTGTCCATCGACTACGCCTGTCGGCCTCGCCTTAGGTCCCGACTTACCCTGGGCGGATTAGCCTGGCCCAGGAACCCTTGGTCATCCGGCGCGAGGGTTTCTCACCCTCGATTCGCTACTCATGCCTGCATTCTCACTCGCACAGCCTCCA
>NZ_BMNK01000043.1 GCF_014646515.1 Nonomuraea glycinis | reverse complement strand
CCGGGTGGGCGGGGTTCCACGGGCCCGAGGGGTGTCCTTCCTGGTTCGTGGGGGCGGTTTGGTGCTGGTCAGGTGGGTGCCGGCAGGGCTTGAAGCCGGGCCAGCGCGGTCAGGAGTGTGCCGGCCCAGGGCCATCGCGCAGCGATTCGCAGGCGTAGGCGCCGCCCTCCGCGCACCAGCCGCCCGGCGACGGCGAACAGGCGCAGCCGCAGGCGTTTGGGTTCGTAGCGGCGGGCATCGGTGTCGTGCAGGGTGAGCATCTGCATCCAGGCCATGAGTTCGCAGGCCAGCGCGACGATCTCGCACCAGATCTGGTTCTGGGTGACGTCGTGCAGGGGCAGATTGGCCAGGCCGGTGTCTTTGGCGCAGCGGATGCGGTCCTCGCAGCGTGCCCGGCGGCGGTGGCGTAGTTCCAGGTCGGCGAGCTGTCCGCGCTTGGTGTTGGTGACGAAGGCGGTGAAGCGGTGCCCGTCGATGTCGGTGAAGCGTAGTTGGGCGCCGGGGTGCGGGCGTTCTTTGCGGGCGATGACGCGCATGCCTTTGGGCCAGCCGGCCAGATCCAGCAGGCCGGTCAGCTCGGCTACCCAGGCGCCGGGCCGGATCTGGCCGTTGGCGTCGTAGGCGGGTGTCCACGCGGGCTGCGGCAACCGCAGAAGCGCGGCTTGGATGTCGTCGGTGAGGGTGAACCCGATCGAGTACGACAGCCACCGTCCGGGCCGGGTCAGCCAGGCCAGGAACTCATGGGTGCCGCCGCCGGAGTCGGTGCGGATCAGTACCTGGCGGCGACGCTGGCGGGGTAGCTGGGCCAAGGCGAGCCGGGTGGCGTCGATGTGGTCGGCGGCGGTGTTGGAGCCGGCGTT
>NZ_BMNK01000042.1 GCF_014646515.1 Nonomuraea glycinis | reverse complement strand
ACCGCGCGCGTCTTGTGGAATCTGCTCCATGAGTTCACGACCTTCCGCCAGAGCCGGTTCGCGACACTGAAGGAGTGCGACGCGGCGATCCGCCAAGCCCGCCACGAGATCGAGTGGATGGGACAACTCCCCGCACAGGCCGCCCAAGCGGTACTGAAGACCTACCGGCAGGCGTGGGCGAACTTCTTCAACCCCGACCACCCGGCCAAGCCCCCGACGTTCAAGGGCCGGTTCCGGTCCCGGATGGCCGTGGACGTCCCCCAGGCCCGCGACCTGCAGATCACCCGGATCAACCGCAGGTGGGGTGCGGTGAACCTGCCCAAGGTCGGACGAGTGAAGTTCCGGTGGACAAAAGACCTGCCCGGCGTCACCAAGGGCGGGCCCTGCGGCAGGGTCACCGGGGCTCGCCTGGTGAAAGAAGCCCACGGGTGGAACATCGTCTTCCGCATCGAGCCGCTCCTGTCGGCGCCCGTATCGCACACCGGCCCGAAGGCCGGCATGGACCGGGGCATCACGGTCCCCCTCGCCCTCTCCAACGGGGAACACCTTCGCCACGGCCCGTGGCTGAGCAGCGGGCAGAGCGGGCGGCTCCTGCGATTGGAACGCAAAAGCGCCCGTCAGCGTGCCACCCGCGGCAAAGGCAACCCGGTCTCCAACCGGGAACGCCGCACCTACGATCAGATCGCCCGGCTCCGCGCGACAGCCAAGCGCCGAGCCGTCGACTGGCAGCATCAGATCACGACCGGCCTCGCGCGGCGGTTCAGCGCGATCGTGGTCGAAGACCTGAAGATCACCAACATGATGGCCTCGGCGTCTGGGACCGTGCGGCAGCCGGGGGTCAACGTCGCCCAGAAGCGGGGCCTGAACC
>NZ_BMNK01000041.1 GCF_014646515.1 Nonomuraea glycinis | reverse complement strand
ATTCACCGCGCCGTGGCTGATGCGCGATTACTAGCGAATCCAGCTTCGTGGAGTCGGGTTGCAGACTCCAGTCCGAACTGAGAGGGGTTTTAGGGATTGGCATCCACTCGCGTGGTAGCGGCCCTCTGTACCCCCCATTGTAACACGTGTGTAGCCCCGGACGTAAGGGCCGTGCTGATTTGACGTCATCCCCACCTTCCTCACATCTTACGATGGCAGTCTTGTCAGAGTCCTCAGCATCACCTGTTAGTAACTGACAACAAGGGTTGCGCTCGTTATGGCACTTAAGCCGACACCTCACGGCACGAGCTGACGACAACCATGCAGCACCTTCACACTCGCTATTGCTAGCTGAACCGTTTCCGGATCATTCGAGTGCAATTTAAGCCCGGGTAAGGTTCCTCGCGTATCATCGAATTAAACCACATGTTCCTCCGCTTGTGCGGGCCCCCGTCAATTCCTTTGAGTTTCACCGTTGCCGGCGTACTCCCCAGGTGGAATACTTAACGCTTTCGCTTGGCCGCTTGCCGTATATCGCAAACAGCGAGTATTCATCGTTTACCGTGTGGACTACCAGGGTATCTAATCCTGTTTGATACCCACACTTTCGAGCCTCAATGTCAGTTGCAGCTTAGCAGGCTGCCTTCGCAATCGGAGTTCTTCGTGATATCTAAGCATTTCACCGCTACACCAGGAATTCCGCCTGCCTCAACTGCACTCAAGACATCCAGTATCAACTGCAATTTTACGGTTGAGCCGCAAACTTTCACAACTGACTTAAACATCCATCTACGCTCCCTTTAAACCCAATAAATCCGGATAACGCTCGGATCCTCCGTATTACCGCGGCTGCTGGCACGGAGTTAGCCGATCCTTATTCATAAAGTACATGCAAACGGGTATGCATACCCGACTTTATTCCTTTATAAAAGAAGTTTACAACC
>NZ_BMNK01000040.1 GCF_014646515.1 Nonomuraea glycinis | reverse complement strand
CACACGATGAGCACAAAAGCTTTGTGGTCAAGTCCTCGGCCTATTAGTACCGGTCAGCTCCACACGTTACCGTGCTTCCACCTCCGGCCTATCAACCCGGTCGTCTACCGGGAGCCTTACCCACTCTCATGGTGGGAGACCTCATCTCAAGGCGAGCTTCCCGCTTAGATGCTTTCAGCGGTTATCCCTTCCGAACGTAGCCAACCAGCCGTGCACCTGGCGGTACAACTGGCACACCAGAGGTTCGTCCGTCCCGGTCCTCTCGTACTAGGGACAGCTCCTTTCAAGTCTCCTGCGCGCGCAGCGGATAGGGACCGAACTGTCTCGCGACGTTCTAAACCCAGCTCGCGTACCGCTTTAATGGGCGAACAGCCCAACCCTTGGGACCTACTCCAGCCCCAGGATGCGACGAGCCGACATCGAGGTGCCAAACCATCCCGTCGATATGGACTCTTGGGGAAGATCAGCCTGTTATCCCCGGGGTACCTTTTAGCCGTTGAGCGACACCGCTTCCACATGCCGATGCCGGATCACTAGTCCCAGCTTTCGCTCCTGCTCGACCCGTCAGTCTCACAGTCAAGCTCCCTTGTGCACTTACACTCAACACCTGATTACCAACCAGGCTGAGGGAACCTTTGGGCGCCTCCGTTACTCTTTAGGAGGCAACCGCCCCAGTTAAACTACCCACCAGACACTGTCCCCGATCCGGATCACGGACCAGAGTTAGACGTTCAAAACGACCAGAGTGGTATTTCACCAATGACTCCACCATCACTAGCGTGACAGCTTCCCAGTCTCCCACCTATCCTACACAAGACGTTCCAAACGCCAATGTCAAGCTGTAGTGAAGGTCCCGGGGTCTTTCCGTCCTGCTGCGCGTAACGAGCATCTTTACTCGTAGTGCAATTTCGCCGGGTCTGTGGTTGAGACAGCGGGGAAGTCGTTACGCCATTCGTGCAGGTCGGAACTTACCCGACAAGGAATTT
>NZ_BMNK01000039.1 GCF_014646515.1 Nonomuraea glycinis | reverse complement strand
AACTCGGTTGTGGCGCGCTTTGATGTGACGGATGCCGAGTGGGCGTTGATCGAGCCGTATCTGCCGGTGGCGGCTACCGGGCCGCTGCCTCGGAGGGTGCGTGATCAGTTCAATGGGATCCTGTGGCGGTTTCGTACCGGTTCTGGCTGGCGTGACGTGCCGGAACGCTACGGGCGCTGGTCGACGCTGTACTCCCGGTTCAGCGGCTGGGCCAAGGCCGGGGTGTTCCAGGCTCTGATGGAGGAGCTGATCGCCGAGGCGGCATCGCGGGGGCAGGTGGGGTTGGAGTTGGTCAGCGTGGACTCCACGATCGTGCGGGCGCATCAGGAGTCGGCCGGGCTGGCGATCGCCGGGGAGACCCTGGATGCGCTGGAGCAGGCGCTGACCGAGGAAAAGGGGGCTCCGCTTCCGGAGCAGCCACCGGTGCTGCGGGTCATGCGCCCCAGGTCACAGCCGGCGCAGACGATACGGGCGCGCCGCCGGGCCCAGATCGTGCCGCCACCCGGCGACGGCGCAAGGCCCGGGCCAAGGCTGCCGGGCTCGGCCGATCCCGGGGCGGGCTGAGCAGCAAAGTCCATGCCGCGGTCGACGCCGCGGGGCTGCCGCTGGTCTTCGTGCTCACGCCCGGCCAAGCCGCCGACTGCCCGCAGTTCATCACCGTCCTGAACAAGATCCGCGTTCCCGGTCCGGCCGGTCGGCCTCGTACCCGCCCGGCCGCGGTGGCCGCGGACAAGGCATACTCCTCCAAAGCCAACCGTGGCCATCTACGCCGCCGCCGGATCACCGCGATCATCCCGGAAAAGAGCGATCAGCAGGCCAACCGGAAGAAGAAGGGCTCAGCCGGTGGGCGGCCCGTCGACTTCGACCCCAAGCGCTACCAGCGGCGTAACGTCGTCGAACGCTGCTTCCAGAAGATCAAGACCTGGCGCGGCCTGGCCACTCGCTACGACAAGACCCCGCAAAGCTACGAGGCCGGCCTCCACCTCCGCGG
>NZ_BMNK01000038.1 GCF_014646515.1 Nonomuraea glycinis | reverse complement strand
GAAAGGGACTCGTCGAGTACTTCCAGGGGTGGCCGGTAGCCGAGCGCCGAGTGCAGGCGCCGCCTGTTGTAGAAGCCCTCGATGTAGCGGATGACCTGCCGTTTCGCCTTGGCCCGGGTGGCGAAGACGAAGCGGTGCAGCCATTCATTCTTGATCGCGGCGAAGAACGACTCGGCCATCGCATTGTCGTAGCAGACCCCCGTCCGGCCGACCGAACGGCGGATCTGCAGACCGGTGAGAAAGCGGCCGAACTCATCCGAGGTGTAGTTCGAGCCGCGGTCGGAGTGGAACACGGCGCCTGGCTGGAGCAGGCCGGTGCCGACCGCCATCCGGATCGCGTCCTTGATCAGATCGGTGCGGTAGTGGTCGGCCATTGCCCAGCCCAGGACCGCCTTGCTGTGACAGTCGATCACAGTGGCCAGATACAGGAAGCCTTCCCAGGTGGGGATGTAGGTGATGTCGCCCACGAGCTTGGTGCCTGGCCGCTGGGCGGTGAAGTCACGGCCGACCAGGTCGGGGATGCCATGAAAGTCGCCCTGTACGGTGGTGACCGGCCGGAACGCGCGCGTCTGGGCGGGAACCAGGCCCAACTCGCGCATCAGGGCACGGACCAATTCGGCCGAGCAATGCTCGCCACGGCGTCGCAGCGCCGCGTGCACCCGCCGATATCCGTAGGTTTCGTGCGAGTCGGCGAAGATCTCGGCGACCAGCGCGGTGAGCAGTGTGCGGCGTTGCGCGGTGGCCGAGGCCGGCCGTTCGCGCCACTCGTAGTAGCCCGACCGTGACACCTCCAGCCAGGCGCACATCCGGGCGATCGCGTGATGGGCCTTCTCCGCATCGATCAGCTCGTACTTGGCGAGCGTCATCGATTCTCGGCCGCGAAGAAGGCGGCTGCTTTTTTCAAGAACGCCAGCTTCTCGCGCAGTTCGGCGTTCTCCCGCTCCAGCTCGCGGACCCGCGCCCGGTCCGGCCCGGAGACCGGCTGCTCTGCCTCACCGTGCACGATCCGGTGCCGGTTCACCCAGCTGCCCAGGGTGCTGGCGTTGATCCCGAACTCCCGCGCCACCGACGCGACCGTCCGTTCGCCCTCCAGCACCATCCGGACGG
>NZ_BMNK01000037.1 GCF_014646515.1 Nonomuraea glycinis | reverse complement strand
CGTTATATGGACAATTAAAAAAGGCTGAATTCAACTTGCAAATGCAACAGAATTCTGATTAATAATTTGTTTAAATTTTTCGTTTGGCGTGAGGTATCCAAGTCTTTTACGAGGTCGATTATTGAGTTTATTTTCAATCCACTTAATCTGTTTGTTGGTTACTTCACTAAAGTCCTTACCCTTTGGGATATACTGCCTGATAAGCCCGTTGGTGTTTTCATTGGCACCACGTTCCCATGAGTGGTATGGTTTGCAAAAATAGAATTTTATTTCCAATTTTTGCGCAATTTCCTCGTGCTTTGCAAACTCCTTTCCATTGTCAGCCGTAATTGTGTGTATTAAGTTTTTCACTTTCCGCAGTGCCCATACTGCAATCTTAGCTACCGGGATGGCTTCTTTTCCCGACAACTTGCGTATCCAGACCCTGCTTGTTGCTCTGTCGTTAATGGTAAGAATGGCACCTTTGTGGTTCTTACCAATAATTGTATCTATCTCTAAATCACCAAATCTCTCCTTCAGTTCCACTATCTCGGGACGCTCATCAATATCCACCCTGCCTGGGATAAATCCTCGCCCTGCATTTTTAGAACCACGTTTGGCATACCTGCGACCTTGTCTGCGAAGATATTTGTGCAGTTTGCCACCCCGCCGCTTATCCTCCCAAATCCAGCGATATATCGTTTCGTGAGATACCATCGCAATTCCCTCCAAGCGGCTCCTGCCGACAATCTGCTCCGGGCTGAATCCTTTCTTCAACAGCTTTATTATCCGTTTTCTCATTGCCGGTGTAAGCACTTCCTTGCGATGTTTTTGCTGCTTGCGCCTGTCTGCTTTTCGCTGGGCAAGCTCCATGCTATAGCTACCACTTCGGGCGTCGCAATTGCGCTTTATCTCCCTGTAAACAGTGCTTTTATCTACTCCGATAGCTTCCGCTATTGCTTTTTTGCTCATCGGTATTTGCAACATCATAGAAATTGCATACCTTTGTTCCTCGGTTATATGTTTGCTCATCTGCAACTTTTTTTTCTTTGGACGGACAATTAAAGCAAAGATAGCAAACTTTATCCATTCAGAGTGAGAGAAAGGGGGACATTGTCTCTCTTTCCTCTCTGAAAAATAAATGTTTTTATTGCTTATTATCCGCACCCAAAAAGTTGCATTTATAAGTTGAACTCAAGTCTTTTTATGAAAAAT
>NZ_BMNK01000035.1 GCF_014646515.1 Nonomuraea glycinis | reverse complement strand
TGAGCTGGGAGGATGGGGCTTGTCGAGAGTCCTGTCCACACCAGATCAGAAGGCACTTTCCAAGTGAAGAGTATCGCTTCGCGCGGCAAGATCATCGCATCCGCTGACGCTGCCGGGCTCCTCTCCCACGCGGGCGCCCTGCTGCTCCTGCATACGCTGCGTGTCACCGGCCTGGACCGGGTTCTGTCCGCGCAGCTGGAGCGCTGGCGGCCCGAGCGCGCGGTGCATGACCCCGGCAAGATCGTGGCCGACCTGGCCGTCAGCCTCGCCCTGGGCGGGGACTGCCTGGCCGATGTCGCCGTGCTGCGTGCCCAGCCCGACCTGTTCGGCCCGGTGGCCTCCGACCCGACCGTCTCCCGGCTGATCGACCGGCTCGCCCGCGATGAGGCCAAGGCGCTCAACGCCCTGCGCACGGCGCGAGCCCTGGCCCGCGAACGTGCCTGGGACCTAGCCGGGACGAGGGCGCCGGGCAGTGACGGTCAGCTGATCCCCCTCGACCTCGACGCCACCATCGTCATCGCCCACTCGGATAAGGAACACGCCGCCCCGACCTGGAAACACAGCTTCGGCTTCCACCCGATGACGGTCTTCGCCGACCACGGCCCGCAAGGGGCCGGTGAACCGCTGGCCATCGTGCTGCGGCCGGGCAACGCCGGCTCCAACACCGCCGCCGACCACATCGAGGCCACCCGGCTGGCGCTGGCCCAGCTCCCCAAGCAGCGCCGACGGCAGGTGCTGATCCGCACCGACTCCGGCGGCGGCACCCACGAGTTCCTCACCTGGCTGACCAAGCCCGGCCGCCGGCTGTCGTACTCGATCGGGTTCACCCTGACCGAGCAGGTGCAGCAGGCCGTCTTGCGCCTGCCCAAAAGCGCGTGGACGCCCGCCTACGACGCCGACCGGCAGGTCCGGCCCGGCGCCTGGGTCGCCGAGCTGACCGGCCTGCTGGACCTGACCGGCTGGCCCAAGGGCATGCGGATCATCGCCCGCAAGGAACGCCCGCACCCCGGCGCCCAGCTGCGCTTCACCGACGTCGACGGATGCCGCGTCACCTGCTTCGTCACCAACACCAAGCAAGGTCAGCTCGCCGACCTGGAACTACGCCACCGCCGCCGCGCCCGCGCCGAAGACCGCATCCGCTGCGCCAAGGACACCGGCCTGACCAACCTGCCGCTGCACCACTTCACCCGCAACCAGATCTGGTGCGAGCTCGTCGCGCTGGCCTGCGAACTCCTGGCCTGGATGCAACTGCTGGCCCTGCCCGGCACCGCCGCCCAGACCTACGAGCCCAAACGCCTGCGCCTGCGACTGTTCACGGTGGCCGGACGGCTGGTGCGCGGTGGCCGCCGTCTGCGCCTGCGCATAGCCGCACGATGGCCCTGGGCCGGCGACATCCTCACCGCCCTGACCCGCCTGCAAGCCCTGCCGGCCCCGACCTGATCAGCCACAAGCTGCCCCTGCGACCACGAAAGGAAAACACCCGCGGGCCCGTGGAACCCCGCCCACCCGACGCGACAGCCGGGCCAGCATGCTGACCACAGC
>NZ_BMNK01000034.1 GCF_014646515.1 Nonomuraea glycinis | reverse complement strand
GAACGGCGTCATCCCGAACAACCACTCACCCACCCCGATCATCCACTTACCCAACGGCGGATGAGCGACGAAGGAGGCGCACTCGGAGGCGCTCGGACAATCCTTGAAGATGTCCAGGTTGTCGGTGATCAGGCGCTTGTCGGCGATCGGGTTGTCGGCGTCGCCGAGCATGGCCCGCTCCGCGCCGTACTTGAGCAGCGCGTAGGCGTCCTTGGCGTAGTAGGTCTCGTCGAAGACGACGGCCTTGGGCTCCGCGAGCCGGACGAACCGGAGGATTCCGCCGAAGACGGCCACGGCCAGCGGGCCGATCCAGCCCCACAGCGCGCTTTCCTGCATCGCAGGGACAAGGCTCTGCCGTGAAACCCCCCAGTTCCTCACGATTTGCAGCCTATGGCGTTGCCGATCTTCTGTGAACTGCGTCGTAAAGTTCACGTTTCGGCATCCCAGCGCCCTTGGCCACGTCAGCGACGGCGGTCTTGGCCGGCTCACCCGCGGCCACCCGGCGGTCCACCTCGGCCACCAGCGCGCTCACGTCGAGCTCGCCCGCGCCGGCCACATGACCGGCGACCACGATGGTGATCTCGCCCTTGACGCCCTCGGCCGCCCACCCGGCCAGCTCACCGAGGCCGCCGCGCCTGACCTCCTCGTACGTCTTGGTCAGCTCGCGGCAGACGGCCGCCCGGCGATCGGCGCCGAACGCCTCGGCCATCGCCTCCAGGCAGGTGTGCAGCCGGTGCGGCGCCTCGAAGAACACCATCGTGCGCTCCTCCTGCGCCAGACCGGCCAGCCGGCGGGCCCGGTCGCCGGCCTTGCGCGGCGGGAAGCCCTCGAAGCAGAACCGGTCGCTGGGCAGCCCGGAGACGGCCAGCGCGGTGGTGACGGCGCTCGGCCCCGGCAGCGCGGTGACCGTGATGCCCGCCTCGACGGCCAGGTGGGTCAGCCGGTAGCCGGGGTCGGAGACGCCCGGCATGCCCGCGTCCGTGATCACCACCACCGTGCGCCCCTCCTTGAGCGCCTCGACCAGCTCCAGGGCCCGGCCGGCCTCGTTGGCGTCGTAGTAGGACACGACCCGCCCGCCGAGCTCCACGCCGAGTTCGTTCGCCAGCCTGCGCAGCCTCCTGGTGTCCTCGGCGGCCACCACGTCGGCGCTGGCCAGCACCTCCCTCAGCCTCGGCGAGACGTCGCCCGCCTGGCCTATAGGGGCTCCTGCCAGCACCAACCTGCCGTCGTTCGTCACCCGGCCATTGTGGCAGGCCATCCCCTTTACCCCGTGTTTCCTGGGTAACCACCGGCTTCAGCCCCGTACGATGTCCGAATGGCGGTGACCGATTTCCCGTACCAGACCTCTGGTGGGCCGAAGTCCGACCTGAGCGGTCCGCGCATGCCCTCGGTGCGCGACCGGATGGTCCCGCCGATGCGCGGGAGCAGGCTGTGGGGCTGGCTCGCCCCGCTGGTCGTGACCATTTTCGGCGGAATCATCCGCTTTATCGACCTCGGCCACCCCAAGGCCGTGGTCTTCGACGAGACCTACTACGCCAAGGACGGCTTCTCGCTGATCACCTGGCTCGTCGAGCGCACCCCGATCAAGGACGCCGACAAGGCGATCCTGGCCGGCAACACCGACATCTGGCAGCAGTGCACCCCCGCGAACGCCGGCGAGTGCACCGCCTACGTCGTCCATCCGCCGTTGGGTAAGTGGATGATCGGGGTGGGTGAGTGGTTGTTCGGGATGACGCCGTTC
>NZ_BMNK01000033.1 GCF_014646515.1 Nonomuraea glycinis | reverse complement strand
TTTCAATCCCTTCAATTGCTTGTTTCATAAAGGGGTTTTCTTCGTTTTTTTGAAAATCGGTTAATTTGAGTACTTTCTTATTTTCCATAAACATTCTATTTAGGCAAATTTGACTTTCTATATATCGGTGAAAAAGTATAATTTGATTTTCCACAAAGGAATATTTAAATTTCCATTAATACAATAAAAAAGCAAAATATATTTTCCTTTTTAACATCTAATAGGAAAGAGTGACTTTCTAATATGGAAAATCAGATTTTCCAATATGGAAAATACCCTATATTGAGTATCAACTACTTAACTTATTCTATTTCTTAAGTTCTTATTATACCCTAAAAACGGCATATAATCAACTACTTAAAAAATCATCGGTCGGGGAGCGCCCAGCGGCAAGGGGCGGGACCACCCGTCCCGACGAGCGCCCACACCATAAACTTTTTTTCGAATAAGCACACAACCGTTTTTCGAACCCTGCAAAATTTCTTCCGAACCCGAACGGCGTAACACTCCATTGAGTGAAGCTGCCGTTTGGTCGCTCCCCCTTTGGGGGCGGGGGGGGTTACATACCCATGCCGAAACCTCTGCTTCTGGTGATTTGCTTGAGTAGGTCTTTCCCCTCTTCCATAGCTTTTGATATGTTTGGGAAATGATGCCTTAAAGCCTCCAGTTGTTCGGAATTGAACAAGTCTTTCATCTTACCAAGTTCTTTTTTCAATTCCTTGGTTTCGGTCTTTAGTTCTTGGTTCTCCGTTCTTAGTCGGTTACTGGTTGTCCTTGCATTGTCCATTTGCTGTCTATAATACTCCTTGTCGTTCTCGGCTTTGAATACCTTTGTGCCGTTTCGCTCTTTTTCAAGAATAGCCTTTCCCAGTCTATCGGATAGCTGTTCATTTTCCCCCTCTAAAGCCTTTATTTTGGCTTTTAAGGCATCTTTTTCCCTATCGTTAACCGTTTTCCCTATCAAGCCGTAAAACTTCTCTGAAGCCTTAGAAATGAGTTTTTGGACGTTTTTCTTTGTTTCAATGGAACGTAGTTCTTTCTGAAGCTGAAGAAGCTGGTTTTGCACGTCCTTGTGCTTGTCTAACGCACTGGATATATCGTTGGATAGTTCCTGAAGCTGTTCTTTCGCACATTCGGTCTTGTACTGCATAGCCGATAAGTGTTTGCGATCAGAAGAAACACCACGTTCCATGCCCAGTGCTTCAGATGCTATGGTTTGGAGTTCTGCCATGTCATCACGCGATAAACGCACACTCTTCCCGTTCGGCTGCGTCCAATCGAAAACTACATGGGCGTGAAGGTTAGGTGTCCATTGCTTTGCGTTCATGTATCCTTCGTCCTTGTGTATATGGATTTGAAACGCTTCAATACCGAAACGTTCCTTGCAGACCGCAGCGAATTGCTGGAGTTCCTGCATGGTGGTTTCTTGCTTGATTACTATTACCCCCTCCCGTATGGGTGCTGCTTTAGTCTGCATCTTCTGCCCAACCGTATCGAAATATCTCTGTTTCGCACTCTCCAGCCGATGGGAGATGCTATCTCCAACCCAGCTTTCATTCAAATGACTAAGTTCCGGACGAACATAGTCCAACTCTTTTTCCCTAAAGTTGTGAATCTCGCTCCCCGGCTTCACTGCTTGTACATGAATACTTGTTGCTCCCATAAGTTAACATTTTTGTGACAATCGATAACAGCCGGTGACAGCCGGCTGACAGGGGGTTAAGGGGGCTTGTCCCCTTACACACGTACCCTTTAGGGTGCTAGTGTGCTATCACCATACTGCATAGGTGCGAAGTTAGTGAATGTTTTGTAAATGCACAAATAAAGGGGAAAACATTTGGATTTGCGACAATAAAGTACTACCTTTGTTGCTGACCAAACGGTAGCTGACCGATACGGGAGAGTTACCAAAATACAAGCCGCTGGAGTTAATTGACGGACATCCGACATCCCCAGCGGCTTTATTTTTGCCTATCTGCTTCGTCTAGGCATACCAGTACCTCTACTAAAAATGTACTTCAAAGATACTTATTTTCTACCGACTTGATAGTTTTTACCCCATATTCTTGGACATTTTTCCCCCATGAGGTTATCTTTGTAGGGTGAAAGAGAAACCCATAAACGGGGATAGATTGAATGCTGGGAAGCATAAACAATCGGGGTAAGGTTAGCGAACCTTGCCTTTCATCCCCCATTATAACTTTACATAGAGGAACTTTATCTATCCCCCCCGCCCCCAAGGGGGAGCGACCAAACGGCAGCTTCACTCAATGGAGTGTTACAGTTCATCAAAACCAAGTGATAACTGTCGTTTCTCTGCTTCTTCTTTCTTTTGGGCAGCTAAAGTCTTTTTCCGAACGTATGTTTTTGTAAATGAAACCCTATCCCCATTAAAGACAATCAACGGATTAATGAACCAATTATATTCGTTTGGACCTCTTGCTATGATTTCACTTTGTACGAGCTCTGCCAATCCTTTGTATATGGCTTTGTCTGATTTGTATTGGGTGTATTCTAAGCATTTTCGCCTATCGAAAATTATCATATCATTCTTAGGCTTCATGCAAGTTAGAATATACCCGAAAACCCGAATAGCTGATTGTGATAGATTGAAAAAAGCGGCAAAATTCGCAAGGTATAGTTTTGCAAATTGCTCTTCATCTACTTCTATTTGTCGGATAAACGAGGTTTTGAATACTTCTCCTGTATCTGTATCAGCAACAGCAACTACAGCTTTTTTATCACTTCCCGTACTACTTTTGTATTTCTTAACAACGTGATTTTCAATCCCTTCAATTGCTTGTTTCATAAAGGGGTTTTCTTCGTTTTTTT
>NZ_BMNK01000032.1 GCF_014646515.1 Nonomuraea glycinis | reverse complement strand
GGCGCAGGGGCCGTCGCTGGGGGCGCGGCCGTGGCGGATCGCGGCCGGCGTCTGCCTCGGCGCGGCGATGGGGGTCAAGTGGTCCGGCCTGGCGTTCGCGGTCGCCTTCGCCCTGCTGTCCCTGCTGTGGGACTTCGGCGCCCGCAGGGCCGCCGGCGTCCGGCACCCCTACCTGGGGGCCATGTCCAAGGACGTGCCCAACGGGCTGCTCGCCTTCGCCGTCGTCCCGTTCGTCACCTACATGGCCACCTGGACCGGCTGGTTCGCCACCTCGCTCGGCTACGGCCGCAACTGGGACCAGGCCACCTCCTCGGGCCCCTTCTACTTCGTGCTCGACTCGGCCCGCTCCTGGGTGCAGTACCAATGGCAGGTCTTCACCTTCCACAACGGCCTGGAGACCTCGCACCCCTACATGTCCGAGCCGTGGTCCTGGCCGCTGCTGCTGCGCCCGGTCGCCTTCCACTACGAGGGCAAGCAAGGCGCCTGCGCCGGGGGCGCCGACTGCTCCGAGGCCGTGCTCGGCGTCGGCACGCCGGTGATCTGGTTCGCCGCGCTGGCCGCGCTGCTGGCGCTCATCGTCTGGTACATCGCCACCCGCGACTGGCGGGCCGGCGCGGTGCTGCTGGCCTACGCCGTGGGCTGGCTGCCCTGGTTCTACTTCGCCATCGCCTCCAACCGCACCATGTTCCTGTTCTACGCGATCCCCATGGTGCCGTTCATGGTGCTGGCCATCACCCTGTGCGCCGGATGGCTGATCGGCCCGGCGGTCAGGACCGCCGGCGGCCGGCTGCCGGCCCGGCGCACCTTCGGGGCCGCCGTCGTCGGCGCCTTCGCCCTGCTGGCATTGATCAACTTCTGGTGGCTGCATCCTGTACTGTCAGCCGAACTGATTCCCTACGCCGAGTGGAAGGCCAGGATGCTGTTCAACAACCTATGGATCTGACCCCGATCACCATCCGCCAAATAGTGGTTTCGTAGGGTAGTCACTGTGCAAGACCCAATACGCACCGGATTCGGTAATCGTCAGGCCTGGGGTCCATACGGCAAACTTCGTGGCATGAGTGCACCAGACGTCACCGCGCTTCTCGCCGAGTTGGAGCGGTCCGCACCGGACCTCGCCGACGACGCAAGGACCGCTGTCGAATGGCTGACCGGCGGCGAGCCGCTGGAAACGGTGACCCAGCTCGATGTCTGCGAGTTCCTCTGGTACACGCTGCCGCTCAAGGTCGGCGGCGACCACGAGCGGCTGGCCCACTCCCTCGGCCGCCTGCTGGAGCTCGGCGGCCTCGAACGCTACGCCGCGCTCTGCACCTCGCCGCAGACGATCCGGATCCTGCACGCCTACGCCCAGGACGGCGAGGAGGCGGGCACCGCCGCCTACCAGGAGGCGCTCCAGGCCACGGGCGTCCTCCCGCCGGACGTGCCCGAGCTGCAGTGGAGCATGATCATGGGCCCCGAGGAGCTCGGCGCGCACGTGGCCTGCTCGGCGGCGCTGGAGCTGGCCATCATCGCCGGCGAGACCGTCGACCGGGTCGCGCTGACCCAGCGCTGGCTCACCGAGCCCCGCGCCGACCTCGGTGGCGACAGCTGGCTGCACCGCGTGCACGGCGAGCGGCTCAACCGCTGGGTGCTCGGCCGCGGCCCGGCCAGGCGCGAGCTCGCCCAGCCCTTCGAGGTGCGGCTCTACGCCCCCGTCACCCCGCAGCCCCTGCCCGCCCTGCACGGACTGCTCTCCCAGGCCGAAGACAGCCTGCCCCTGCGGCTGGCCCCGTCACCGGAAGCGCTCCGGCTGCGCGAGCTGGCCGAGCGGGAGCTCGGCGCGCTCAGCCGCGACGGCGCCCGGCTGGCCCTCACCGACCGCGGCCGGTTCCTGCTCGGCTCACCCGAGGCCATGTGGGAGTCGGTCACCCGGCTGCTGCTGGCCAGGGGGGAGCACGAGTTCGAGGTGTCGGCCCGCGAGGCCGCGCTCATGCTGCTCGCCGACGGCGTGCTGATGTCGCCGGCCCAGTTGCGTGAGCGCGTCGCGGAGGTGGTCGGCGGCGAGGGCTGGCATCCGGCGACGGGCCTGGAGGACGTCTCCGCCTCGATCACGGCGCTGATCGGCCAGCTCACCGCCCTTGAGCTCGCCTTCTGCGACGAGCTGGCCATCCGGCTGACGCGCCCCGGCCAGTTCGCGGCCCTGGCCGCACTGCGCGCGCACGCGCTCCGGCCCAGGAAGTACGTCAACTCCACCTGATCGGCTCACACCCGGACGTGATCTCTGGCGGCCGGCGCCGGGCTGACGACGCGGGCGGCCCACAGGGCGATGGCGATGTAGAGCACCTGCTCGGGGATCCGGAGCCACAGCGGCGTGGCGGTCCCGCCGTTGAACGAGGCGTCGGAGAGTGCGGCGTAGATGTTGGCCGGGAGCAGCAGCACGAAGAGCACGGCCAGGCTGATCCCGGCGGCCCGTCGGGTGCCGGTCAGGACGAGCCCGGCGGCGCCCAGCAGCTCCAGCACGCCGCTCGCGTACACCATGAGGCTGGGGAACGGGACGAACGGCGGCACCATGTTCACCATGTCGCCATGGTTGGGCATGAAGGTGACGCCGGCGGGGACGAAGTGCGCACTGGCGGTGACCACGAGCATGGCGGCCAGCGCGTGCGCGGCGCTGACCCGCCAGGTGGCGAACCGGCGGACCCCGAGCACTCCCAGGAGCCTGAAGACCAGCAGGCTGACCGCGAGGACGCCGATGACGACGAACATGACCTTCTCCTCTAGATAGTGTTGCTATCCATCAATTGGATAGTAGCACTACCTAGCAGACGGAGTCAGGTGCGGTCCGAGCGACGTCCAGCTCCGCTCGTCCCCCCATACCGACGCCGGATCCACGTACGGCCGCAGCAGCTCGACCAGGTGCCGGTCTCCCCGGCCGTTGAGCTCCTCCTCCGCGATCTTCCGCGCCACCCCCGCCAGGAAGTCGGCCACCTGGACCCGCGGCTCGTAGAACGAGTCCGCCAGCCGCAACCCGGCCAGCGGCGCCACCTGCTGGATGTGCGCGATGCGCTCCTCGGTCAGCCCGTTGTGCTGGTCATGCATGATCGAAACGGCTCTCGTCCCCTGCCCCCAGTGCGCCACGGCCTGAACGATGGCCGGAATCAGCGGATCCAGCGCCGGAATCGACCCCCGCCGCGCCGGCAGCCCGCCCAGCGACCCGACGATCTCCCCCGCGCGTCCCCCCACCCCGGCCAGCTCCGCCACGACGAGGTCGAACGCCTCGGCCTCCGCCCTGCCCCGCATCACCTCGTTGAACGTCTCCAGGAACGCCGTCCACCGCTCTCGCCCGAACGCCCCGGGTCCGGCTCGGTAGAGCTCCACGGCCAGCGCCTCGCCGCGCGGACCGTCGTACGCGATCTCGAAGATCTTGAGTACGGCGAAGAACGCCTTGTCGGCGAGGTAGACGCGGGCCCGCCCGTAGATCGGCCCGGTCGGCGACAGCAGCCACACCAGGACCGCGCGGTGCTTGCTGCGCAGGAGATGGTTGGCTTTGTACTCCGTGGCCGGGGATCTGATCCGCTCGCGCGTTTCCCGGATGCACTCGGCCGCCGCTTCCTCGGTCAACAGCACGCCGGCGTGCGCGAAGACCTCGGTGTTGCCCCCGATGAGCTTCTCCCCCTCGGAACCGGACTCGTCGCAGGCGATCTCAAGGGTTCCCATCTCACGAAAGCTACGCCCGCCTTCCGATATGCGCCAACGAGTATCTGAGCAGGCCCTATCCGAGAGCGCGCGCAGGCAGTATTTCTCACATCGGGGCAAGTGGAGCACATAGTCCGTTTCGTCGGTTAGCTTGGCTGTCATGGCGCCCGTGACCTCGGGATACGCCTGACATGCCTCTGCGGACGGGATGACGATGAGCGAGATGCGTGCGGCGATGTTCGACGAATACGGGCCCCCTGAGGTGCTCTATGTGGGCACGGTGCCGAAGCCGGTCGCCGGGCCGGGCGAGGTGCTGGTGCGGGTCCATGGCACCAGCGTCAACGGCGGCGAGACCGCGGGCCGGGCCGGCAAGCTGAAGCTGGTGACGGGCCGGAAGTTCCCACAGCGGATGGGCATCGACTTCGCCGGCGAGGTCACCGCCCTCGGCTCCCCGCATCCCGGGCTGCAGGTGGGCGACCGCGTGTGGGGAGCGCTGCCGCGCGGGAGGTTCGGCAGTGCCGCCGAGTTCGTCGCGGTCCGGGCCCGGCAGCTCGCCCTCGTCCCGGCCGGCCTCGACCTGGTGGAGGCCGCCGCGCTGCCCGCCGGCACGACCGCGATCACCGCGCTGCGCGACCAGGCCCGCCTCAAGGCGGGCGAGCGGCTGCTCGTCCGGGGCGCGAGCGGCGGCATCGGCCACGTCGCCGTCCAGCTCGGCCGGGCCTGGGGCGCGCACGTCACCGCACTCGCCGGGGCCAAGAACCTCGATCTGGTACGCGACCTCGGCGCCGACGAGGCCCTGGACTACGCCGTCACCGGCCCTGCCGACCTGGGCCTGTTCGATGTCATCTTCGACAGCGCCGGCACCGACCCGAGCGCCTACCGCCGCCTGCTGGCGCCGGGCGGGCGGATGGTGTCGATCACCTTCGACAGCCGCGCCATGGCCTCGTCGATCGCCTACATCCTGGCGTCCACGGTGTACGGCTCCCGTCGCGTGCGGTTCTTCAGCGGCAACCCCACCCACCGGCTCTTCGCCGACCTGGCCGAGCTGGTGGCGAGCGGGGCGGTGCGCCCGGTGGTGGACACGGTGCGCCCCCTCGCGGACATCGCGGGGGCGCACCGCGCGCTGGAGGCCGGCGGTGTCCGCGGGAAGCACCTGGTCCAGGTGGTGTGACCTGGGTGCCGAGAATCAGGTCACGTGCCGCGATCCGCACGGTGATGACCGCGGTGACTCACCATGGCCCGTACGTCAGCAGCGGCCCGCCCCCGGGCCGCGATCACGGCCTTCACCCGTCAGGTGCAGAGCCCTCAGACGGTTGGACGGTCGGTGGTGGGCTGCGTCATGGCACCGCTCACCGGCTGGGGGGCGTCTCGGCGGCGTCCCATGCGAGCTCGCCGCCGACCGCCCGGGGTTTCCAGTGGCCGATGGATCCGCCGTTCTCCATGGCGTCGGCGGTGCGCTTCAGCAGGGCGTAGTACGAGCGGATCGGGACTTCTCCCGGCGTGAAACTCATGGTGCCCTCGTGATCGGTCTGCCCGACGTCCCGCATGAGGGAGTCGATCACCAGGTTGTCACCGCTTCCGTCGGCGGCGAAGGGAATCATTCTCCCGTCCCACCATTCCTGCCGGGGCAGAGAGAATCCCTCCTCCCCCTCGTCCTCGCCGTCGACCGCGCAGAGCGATGACCATTCGTCACGGATCTCCCGGACGTTCAGGTTCGCATGGCCCAGGAAGCCGAAGGGCCAGGAATCCTCCGGAAAGACAGACCCGTCGTGCCGCAGCAGTGAGGCTCGCAGATCGTTGGGGAACCGCACGCTCATGTACGCCTCCGCCGCCGCGATGGCCTCGGCGTCTCCCGGTTCGCCGAGTGTGCGATAAGTCGTGGGGGCGTTGGTCTTCAGCCAGGTCTCGATCCGCCGCCATTGCCGGTTGACGGCCCGGGTCACCTTCGTGCTGACCTTTCGTACGCGCGGCTCGGCGCTTCGCGGGGCGCAGTCCTCGTCCGCGCTCGGTAGTTTCTCGTACGGGGCGGGCTGCGGAAGACTATCGCCATTCGGAACGTCGGCCGGATAACCGATGAAGGGATACTCGTGGACCACTGTCGCCGTTTCCTTGGCGAAGACCATATTCTCCAGCACCTGAGTGCCGACAACGAGCAGGAAAAGCGCGAACCCGGCCATCCCCCAGCGGACCAGGCGGCGCCGGACGGGCTCCTCCAGCGGCTTTCTCGGCTCACCGGGCTCGAAGAACTTGATGAATCCGGGACGGTCGAGAACGGACGGCCTGGCGGCGAAACGGCTGAGATCCGCCGCGGTGGGGGTGCCGAGAATCGGCGCGGGCGGCCATTGTTCCACCGGTGCCGGAGTTTCGCTCCGCTGGACCGTATCCGTCGGGGGCCGGCGAGAACGTACGAACACCACTATCGTCACCGCGGCCGCCAAGGCAGCCACCAGCGCGAGCCATACTCCCCGAGACCTGATCAATCGCCGCACGTCCGGCAGAGTACCCCTATTTGATCTCCACGGAGATCCGGATTCAGCGGGCCAGAACCACCAGAATGAGCGCCAGCAGGGCAGGAACCGCCTGAACCACCAGAATGCGCGCAGCCACCCTCCCAGCGCCCGGTATTTTCTGTCGGCCGCGTACGCGATGATCAGCGGCACGGCCCGGAGTCCACCCAAGGAAGTGCTCGTGCGTCGCTATCGGTTCGGCCCGCTCGCCGCGTCAGTCGCGGCGCTCTACCTCGTCGCCATCGCCGTGCTCACCGTCATCGCGCTGGTCACCGGCGAGGAGGACGCCCTGTGGCGGGTCGTCACGGGCGAGCCCGCGACCCACGGGCTCACCGCCGTGTGGTGGGTCGTGCTCGCGCTGGCCCTGATCGGCGCGGTGCAGGGCGCGGCCTGCTGGCAGGTGCTGCGCGGGCGCCTGCGCGGCACCCCGGTCGACGGAGGCAGGCAGGTCGCCTGGCTCCGCGGCACGCTGTACGTCACCGTCGCTCTCGCCCTGCTGCCCTCGTGGTCATGGCCGATGAGTCTGCTGTCCGCGCTCACCCAGGTGGTCATCGTCTGGCTGTTCTTCCGGGTGCTGGCCGGCGCCATCCCCACCTGGGCGCGGATCCTCATGCTCGGCACCGGGACGATCGACGCGGTGGCCGGACTCGCTCTCACGCTCTCGTACACCCTCGAACTCGAAGCCCCCATCCGGATTCTCAGCATGATCATGCTGGACGGCCTGCTTCGGATGGCGTGGGTGGTGCCGATCCTGGTCGCCCAGGCGAGAGATCCCCGCTGGACCCGCACCACTGTGTGGATGGGCGTCCTCTCCCTGGTCACGACGTTGCTGCAGCCCTCGTCGTTCGTGACGTTCTCCTACGGCGAGGTGTCGTACACCCTCGTGGCCTTCGCGCTGCTCGGCGCGTTGAGCGTCTTCGGGCTGGTCTGGGCGGCCCGTTCCGCGCACGAGCTGACCGGCCCGCGCCCGCTGCCGGCCGAGCCGCCGCCCGGCAGAGCACCGCCCAGGTGGTGGCCGCTGCCCGCGCTGGCGATCGCCCTCCCGCTGATCCCCGCGGCGGTCAACCTCGCGAACGGCATGCCGTTCTGGATCGGCCCCCGGGGCCCGATCCAGACCTACGTCCTCGACCTCGCCGACGACACGACGGCCCTGTTCTGGCTCGCCCTCGACCTGCTCGTCGGGGTCGGCGCCCCCGCGCTGCTCGTCCTGGCCGCGGTCCTGCGCCGCACCCAGCGCCTCATCCGGGCCACGACCCTGACCCTCGTCCTGCTCGCGGCGATCGGCGCGCTCCCCACCGAGTCCCCTCGCGACTACGGCTTCCCCCTCGACGACCTGCCGCTGTACCCGGACCACCTGTTCGTCACGGACCCGCAGGGTGTGCCTTCCTTCGGCCTCTCACCGCTGTGGTACAGCGCCGCCCTGCTCGCCGCCGCCCTCCTCCTGCTCCTCCTGTACGCCGCCCCACCCGCTCGGCGGATGCGCCACCACGTGCTCGTAGGGGTGCTGACCTCCTCGGCGGTCCTCGCCTTCCTCCCCGTCGCGGACCAGCCGCACGGCCCGGTGACCACCGCCCAGGACTGCCTGCCGCCCGAGCCCTGGGGCAGAGCCGAGCACCGCGCACCCACCGGCGAGGAGGCGTACATCTGCGGCGTCCGAGGCGGCGGCACCCCGCTGAAGTTCGCCGCCACCACGCCCGACCAGGTGCTGCTCGCCCACGGACGCCGACTGTGCGGCATCTACACGCGCGACGACCCGAGGGAGACCGCCCGGATGCGGACCCTGGAAGGGCTGGACCGCCAGGCGCTGGCGAGCACGCTCGCCGGGGTCTGCCCGAGCGTCGCCGCCACGCTCAAGGCGGAGCGCGACGAGCAGGACGCGGAGCTGAAGGAGTGGCAGGCCGACTCCCAGCGCATCTGTGACTCGACCCCGCGCCACCACCCGCTCATCAAGCCGGCCAAGCAGACCGTGATCAAGGAATCTCAGCGGACCGACCACGGGGTCCTGGAGGCATGGGAGCCGACCGGCAACGCCGACGACACCGACGACCCTCTGGTCAAGGCCCAGGCCCTCCTGGCCGAGGCCCAAGCCCCGGGCAACGGGCTGGTCGCCGCCTTCCCCGGCCAGCTGATGATCCTGTCGAACCCCGACTTCGACCTGTGCGTCACCCTGGAGACCTACCCCCGCCGCCCACCGGTGGAGACCAAGGGCTGGGACCACGTCATGGAGGTCGGCTATGACAGCTCTCTCGGTGAGATCGTGCTCAGCGACGCACTGAGCGGCACCGAGTTACCCGACTTATCCCTCAACGACCGCAAAGGCCACTACCGGATCCGGGTGCACTACGACTGGTTCCCTTGGGACGGCCTCCATGAGGGCGGTCAGCGACTCCTGATCATGGCGTACCCCGGCCGCGGCGACAACGTCACCACCTACCGCCGACCAACAGCGAGATGACGCCCACGGCAACGGGGTGACCCTCACTCGCAGGACGCCGGCTCGTCGGCTGTCCGCGGCGGACGCTACCTGGCCGCGATTCCTCCTACGGTCACGTCCATGAACGTCAACCCCTTCCGCATCGATGTGGCGCAGGCCGAGCTCGACGTCCTGCGAGACCGTCTGACCCAGACCCGCTGGCCCGCGGAGCCGCCGGGCGTCGGCTGGAGCCGGGGCACGCCGGTGGCGTACGCCAAGGAACTGGCCGAGCACTGGCTCACCGGCTTCGACTGGCGGGCGCAGGAGCGCAGGCTGAACGAGCTGCCGCAGTTCACGACCGTCATCGACGGACAGACCATCCACTTCGTACACATCCGTTCTGATGACCCCGACGCGCGGCCGCTGCTGCTCCTGCACGGCTGGCCCGGCTCGTTCGTCGAGTTCCTCGACGTGATCGAGCCGTTGACCAAGGAGTTCCATCTGGTGATCCCCTCGCTCCCCGGGTTCGCCTTCTCCTCGCCGCTGGCCGCTCCCGGCTGGACGGCCGCGCGGATGGCCGGGGCGTTCGTCGAGCTCATGGCCGTGCTCGGCTATGAGAGGTACGGCGTGCACGGCGGCGACACCGGCGCGTTCGTCGCCCCGGAGATGGGCCACCTCGCCCCCGGACGCGTCGCCGGCATTCACCTCAACGGCGTCCTGTCGTTCCCGGCGGGGATCGAGGGAGAGGACGAGCCGCTGTCCGAGACGGAGCGCCGGCGTGCGGCGGACCTGGAGGAGGCCACCGCCGGTTACGTCCCCATCCAGTCGCGTTCGCCGCAGACGCTCGCGTTCGGCCTGACCGACTCCCCTGCCGGGCAACTGGCCTGGATCGCCGAGATCTTCCACCGGTGGGCCGGGGCTCCCATCGACCGCGACCGGTTCCTGACCAACGTCAGCATCTACTGGCTGACGGGCACCGCGGGCTCCTCGGCCCAGATCTACTACGAGCAGGTGAACGACCCGATGGCCTGGGTGCCGAAGCCGCGCGGCACCGTACCCACGGGGGTGCTGCTCGCGGGGTCGCATGAGTACGCCATCCGGCCCTACGCGGAGCGCGATCACGCCATTGTGCACTGGTCACAGAAGGACGAAGGCGGTCATTTCTTCGCCATGGAGGAGCCGGAGGCGTTCGCCGAGGACGTACGGCGGTTCTTCACGATGAGGTCGGTCGCGGTCAGGTTCTGACCGCTATGGGTGCCAGCATCGTCGGATGTTGGAAACCTCGGCCCGGCTGCTCCGCCTGCTCGCCCTGCTCCAGATCCACCGCGACTGGTCGGGCGCGGAGCTGGCCGAGCGCCTCGGCGTGAGCCCCAGGACCGTCCGGCGCGACGTCGACAAGCTGCGGGTGCTGGGCTACCCGGTCAACGCGATCGGCGGCGTCGGCGGCGGTTACCAGTTGGGCGTCGGCGCCTGCCTGCCCCCCTTGCTGCTCGACGACGAGGAGGCGGTCGCGGTGGCGGTCGGGCTGCGTACCGCGGCCGGCGGCGCGATCACGGGCATCGCCGAGACCTCCGTGCGGGCGCTGGCCAAGCTGGACCAGGTACTGCCCTCGCGGCTGCGCCACCAGGTCGACACGCTCGGCTCGGCCATGGTGATCATGCCGATGCCCGGTTCGACGGCCGATCCGTCGACGCTGATCGCGATCGCCTCGGCGGTGCGCGACCATCAACGGCTGCGCTTCGACTACGTCGCGCATGACGGCTCCGCGACCGTACGGGACGTGGAGCCGTACAGACTGGTCCAGAACGGGCGGCGCTGGTATCTGTTCGCCTGGGACACCGGGGCCGCGGACTGGCGGAGGTTCCGGGCCGACAGGCTGGCGCTGCGCGTCCCCACCGGGCCCCGGTTCGTCCCGAGACCGCTGCCCGCCGAGGACCTGGCCGACCACTTCACCATGCGGACGACCGCGAACGGCCACCGCTACCGGGCGGTGCTCACCATGCACGCCTCGGCCGAGGAGGTGGCCGACGAGGTGCCGCCCACGCTCGGCGTGGTGGAACCCGTCGACGACCGCACCTGCACCCTGCGCATCGGCTCCGACAGCCTCGACCACCTCGCGGTATGGGTCGCCGCGTTCGGCTTCGACTTCGACGTCCACGAGCCACCCGAACTGGTGAACCACCTTCGCACCCTGACCACCCGCCTGCGGCGAGCCGTGCCGGAAGACCCGGCGTCCGGCTCCTCGGCTCCGGTCATGCCGTCAGGCGGCGGTTCCCAGCATGAGGGCGGCGACGACCGGCACGAGGTACAGCAGCGGGTAGGCGACCGTCGAGTAGGAGCGTGCCAGGAGCACAGTGATGACGGCCCCGACGAAGTACAGCACCAGGCCGATGCCGGCCAGGGTGCCGATCACGGGCACGAACAGGCCGACCAGCAGGCCCGCGGCCCCCGCACCCTTGGCGGCGCCGAGCCAGGGCCACCATGAGCTCGGGACACCGTACGCTGCCAGCGGTTCGACGACCCACGCGGCGCGAGTGAGGATGGCGTAAGCGGAGAAGGCCACCCACGCGGCGGCGAGAACGGTGACGATGACGTGAACCATTGGGGGCGCTCCTTGCTTCGGTGACGCTGGGCCGGGGCCGCAGCGGTGAGTCCGTCACAGCCTTGACCCGGCGTCATACGGCGATGTGACCGCCGGCGAAGGTGACCTGCGTCACAGGCGAGGAACCCGGCGGCCGGGAGGTGGACCACCTCCCCGCCCCTCAGTCGAGGACCGCCAGGTCGAGTCGATCGAGACGATCGGGCTCTGCGATGACGTCGATGGCGGTGATAAGGCCGTCGACGATCGTGAACGTGAGAGCCACCCGCAGGTGGCGGTGGGGAGCCATCACAAGGCCGACGGAGCCGTCGATGAGGGCGGGTCCGGTGAACTGGGCCCGCCGCATGGCGGCCATCGCGCCCTTGGCGACGGGCTCGGCTCCATGGACCAGGACAGGCTCGGCGGTCAGCATGACGGACTTGTCCGCCCGGAGCGTGACATCGGGGTGGAGCAGTGTGATCAGAGCGTGGAAGTCCCGGCCGCGGGTGGCGGCCAGGAAGGCTTCGACGATCTCCCGCCGGCGGATCAGATCGGCGTGCGGAGCGGGTGCGGCGCCCCTGACGCGGCGGCGGGCACGGCTGGCCAGTTGCCGGGTCGCCTCCGGCGATCGCTCCAGCATGGGGGCGATCTCCTCGAACGGCACGGCGAACAGATCGTGCAGAACGAAGGCGAGCCGCTCAGCCGGACCCAGGGTGTCGAGCACCAACAGCAGCGCCACCCCCACCGAGTCGGCCATCACCACCTCTTGTTCGGGATTCCCGGTGGCCGCGGGGCCCAGCAGCGGGTCAGCCGCCTGGATGTCCAGCGGTTCCTCGTGGCGGCTACCGCGCGAGCGCAGCATGTTCAGGCACACCCGAGCCACCACCGTGGTCAGCCAGCCGGCGATGTTCCGCACCTGGCTGACATCGGCGCGACTGGCACGCAACCAGGCGTCCTGCAGCGCGTCGTCGGCCTCGCTCAGCGACCCGAGCATCCGAAAGGCCACCGCGCGGAGATGCGCGCGATGCTCGGTGAACCGCTCTGTCAGCCAACGATGATCGTCCACGTCACATGCCTCCGTTAACCAGCGTCAACGGAGAAAGATACTTACCGACACAGCTGACGTACGGCGGGGTTCGCCGCTGTACGGACCGCGTCGGCTACCGCCCTCACCCGTCTGCCCTCTCCGGCGTACCCGGTTCACTCCCCGGCCGGACGGAAGCGTGAAGGGCCGCCGCCATCCACGCTGAGAGCGCTGTGAACTCCTCGCCCTTGTCGGGCGGGGTCTCATTGATCACGGCCACCAGGGACACGTACCTGCCATGAGTCGCGTCGTACCGGGGCATCTCCTCGGGTTCTTCCCTTTGGAACTGCTCGACCATGACGAAGCCCGTGGCCAGTTGTTCACGCAACTCGGCCGTGGACTGCCTGCCGACGGCTTCGGCGACCGCGTCCGCCATGCGTATGACCAGCTCCTGTGCCCGTGAAGAGTCCGTCGGCAGCCCGGAACGGCACGCCGCCATGATCTCCTCCATGATCACCGTCCCCGTCCCGTAGATGAAGTTCTGGATCGGTGTGGCGGCTATGTCCCGTCCCGGGGAGGTGGAGTAGGTGTCCTGGAGGTAGGAGCGGACCGTATTCCGGAACTCCTCGCCCTGGACCAGGTCGGCCAGCTCGATCCAGGCTTCGAGCTGGGTGACCGTGGGGTCCTCTGGAAGGCTCGGCCGCATCGTCCGCAGCCGCTCGACGAAGCCGAAGGGCACGTCGAGGCCTTCGCCGACCTCGTTCCAGAAGTCGTCGACGAGCCGCTCGCGCTCCTCGTCGGGCATCGAGACGAGCTTGTGCATCAGGGCCGCCTGATCGGCCGTGCCGCCCTGCTTGACCAGGGTCCGCAGCACCGCCCGCCTGGCCCGCAGGCCGCGCTCCTGGCGCTCGACGATCTCCAGGTGCGCCGTGAGGAGATCGTGCAGCGACGTCTCCCCATCGAGCAGCCGGCGAATGTCGTCCAGGCCGGCGTCCAGCTCTCGGAGGGTGCGGATGAGCTCCAGTCGCGCGATGGCGCGGATGTCGTACAGTCGGTGGCCCGCGTCGGTCACGCGGGTGGGCGCGACGATCGCGGTGTCGGAGTAGTACCGGATGGCACTGACATTCAGACCGGTGCGGCGTGCAACATCCCCAATCGGATACAGCTCGTTGTCGTCCATACCGCCACTATGGGATCTCAAGCCACTTGAGATTCAAGCCCACCCATCTGCGCCCTCCGCGCCAGGCCCCGCCCGCCCAGCACCGGCTCTCCGCGCGCCAGGTCTCCCTGGAGTCAGGCAGACCCCGGCTTCTCCCCGATCAAGCTGCTGTGACAAGATCGAGATCATCGTTGGTGATGATCGGCGCATGAAACGCATGAGCGTCGCACTGGTGGTGGCCGGCCTGCTGAGCATCACGATTCCGGGCGGCGCCGTGCACGCGGCTCCCGAATCGGAGTCTCTCGCCTCCGTCGTCAAAGCGATCAAAAAGCAGTTCGCGAAGAAAAGCAGCGTGCGCTTCTCCGTCAAGCAACGCGGCGGACCCCCGGCCACCTGGGATATCAAGGCGTCCGGTGCCTACCGCTTCAGAGCTTCAGGCGTGTACGCCGCCGACACCACGACGATCTCCCAGGAGGCAGAGGGGACAGGCCGGTCCCGGGACATCAGCATCGGCCGGAAGTTCTACTCACAGTCCTACGTGCGTGCCAAGGACGGCAAGTACGTCTGGAAGTCGCCGTCGACAGTGGGGAAATGGACCTACGCGCAGAACCTGGCCGGGGTCATCTGGGGAGAGGACCTGATCAACGGGATCAACCCGGGCTTCCTCAAGCTGGGCGCCTCGCACCATGCGATCAGCACCGACGGCGGAACCTTCGAGGGAGTGAAGACGACCCTCCACAGCGGCACGGTCATGGTTCCTGAGCTGGGTGAGAGGCAGGCCGGGATGACCTTCGGGACCGAGCGGGAGGATGGCTTTTGGAGCGGGCCGATCACCTGGAAACTCTGGGTGGGCCCGGACAACCTGCCGAGACGTTTCCACGCCATCATCAGGTTCACCCGGGCGGGAGAAGGTGATCCCGAAACCATGACGATGAACATCATCTATCGAGGATGGGGAACCCCCGTCAGGATCACGGCCCCGCCCAAGCACGCCCTCTCCGACGACTGGTGATCGACGACTATAACTGCAATCGACTCCAAATTTGGAGTAGACTCCACCTATGCCTGAAGGTCTGCGTGAGCGCAAGAAGCGGCAGACTCGGCAACGGATCTCCGGTGTGGCCATCGGCCTGTTCGTCGCGCGTGGCTTCGACAACGTCACGATCGCCGAGGTCGCCGAGGCTGCCGAGGTGTCCGTCAACACCGTCTACAACTACTTCCAGGCCAAAGAGGACCTTGTCCTGCCGCCGGAAGAGGCCTCCCCGCAGCGGCTGGCCGACATCGTGCGTGAGCGCCGAGCCGGACAGTCGGCGGCCGATGCGGTCCTGGCGCGGCTGCGGCAGGAGGTGCGCGGGCGTGAGCGCAGGCTCGGGCTGAGCGAGGGGTTCGGCCGCGTGCTGGAGATGATGCGGGCCGCGCCCACACTGACCGCCCGGCTGGAGCGGCTCGCCCACCAGATGACCGCCGAGCTGGCCGACCTGCTGGTCCAAGAGACCGGTGCGGCGCCCGGCGACCCGCTGCCGCGGGCCGTCGCCTGGCAGCTCGGGAGCCTGCACAGCATGGTCATGTCGGAGATCGGCAGGCGGACCGCAGCCGGCGAGCGGCCGGACGTCATCGCCGATGACGTGCTGGAGCTGGTCGACGCCGCCGAGGAGCTCATGGGGAAGCGCCTGCTCGGCTATGCCGTACGAGAGGAATGAGCAGTTGTTCAGGGTAACGATCAGAGGGAAGTTCACCGGGCTCGACGAAGCCGGGCGGGCCGCCGTCCTTGCCGCAGGCGACACCGCCTACACCGAGGCCGGGACGTTCACCCACGATCAGAGCGTGACGGCTTTCACCTTCCGCTGCCAGGTGCCGGCCGGTCCGGACGACGGCCAGGACGAGGCGGCGCTCGGCGCGATGGCCGCGCTGGAGGCGCACGGCCATCCGCATGAGATCTTGCAGCTCGCGGTGACCGACATGCGCCACATCAAGATCCGCCGGGCGTGACCGACCAGGGCTCGTCCGGCGGCTGAAGGCCGGGAGCGATGCTTGCCTCGCGGCGAATCAACCGAACGGCTGATTTTTCCGTCAGCCGCATCCATGCCTGATCGTGGCCGCTCAGTCGATTCGCCTGCTGACCAGGTGAAAGATGCTTGAGGCATGGCAGTCATCGAAGTCACCGACCTCACCAAGAGGTACGCGGATCTGACGGTTCTGAACGGAGTGTCGTTCTCGGTGGAGGACGGCGAGATCTTCGGCATCCTGGGCCCCAACGGCACCGGCAAGACCACGACCGTGGAGTGCGTGGAAGGGCTGCGGCGGCCGGACGCCGGGTCGATCCGGGTGCTCGGGCTCGACCCGGTCAAGGACGGCCGGGCGCTGCGCGAGCAGATCGGGGTGCAGCTCCAGCACACCCAACTGCCGGAGAACCTCAAGGTCTGGGAAGCGCTCGACCTGTACGCCTCCTTCTACGCCAAGCCTCGTGACTGGCGTGAGCTGTTGGAGCAGTGGGGGCTGGCCGACAAGCGAAATGCCCGCTTCGGCAAGCTGTCGGGCGGTCAGAAGCAGCGGCTGTTCATCGCGCTGGCGCTGGTCGGCAATCCCCGGGTGGCGTTCCTCGACGAGCTGACCACCGGACTCGACCCGCAGGCCCGCCGTACGACCTGGGAGCTGATCAAGCAGGTCCGGGCCAGCGGCGTGACCGTGGTGCTGGTGAGCCACTTCATGGACGAGGTGGAGGAGCTGTGCGACCGGGTCGCCGTCTTCGACCGGGGCTCCGTCGTCGCGATCGACACCCCGGCCGGGCTGATCGAGGGGATCGACGCCGAGCACCAGATGCGGTTCACGGTGATGACGGAGAACGGCGCCGACCCGGCCGGCCTGTTCGACGACGTACCCGGCGTCTCCGGCGTGAGCAGGACGGGCAACCGGGTGGTGGTCACCGGCCGGGGAGATTTCGCCACCGCCGTGACCGCCCGGCTCGCCCGCCACCACGTGCTGGTCAGCGACCTGCGCATCGACAAGCGGACGCTCGACGACGCCTTCCTCGCACTCACCGGCCGCTCGTTCACCTCTGACAACTGATGGAGAACCCCTCATGACCGCGCTCGCCAAACTCACCTCCGTCGAACTGAAGCTGCTGGTCAGGGAGCCGGGGGCGATGTTCGCCCTCCTCATCCCGCTGTTCATCCTGGTGGTCTTCGGCAGCTCGATCGAGCCGGGAGACACCGTGCTCGTGCCGATGTCGCTGGCCATCGCCGTCGGGCTGGTGGGGCTCTACCTGATGCCCACCACCCTGGCGACCTACCGCGAAAGGGGCATCCTGCGCAGGCTTTCCACCACCCCGGTGCGTCCCGGCAGCATGCTGGTGGTGCAGTTGATCCTGCAGCTCGTCCTCGTGGTGGCCGCCTGCGGGCTGCTCCTGACGGTCGCCGGCACCGTGCTGGGCGCCCATCTGCCCGACGCGGCGCTGCCGGCCCTGGTGACCTTCCTGCTCGGCACGGCGGCGCTGTTCGCGATCGGGCTGCTCATCGCGGCCCTGGCCCCCAACGGGCGGGCCGCCAACGGGATCGGCGTCCTGCTGTACTTCCCGATGGCCTTCCTCGCCGGGCTGATGCAGCCCGTGGACCAGATGCCCGCTATCTTGGCGTCCATCGGCCGATACACCCCTTTGGGGGCGTTCAGGCAGGCGCTGCAGGACGTCTGGGCGGGTGGCTCCCCCAGCCTCCTCCTGTGGGGGGTCCTGGCCGCGTACGCGGTGATCATCAGTGTCGCCGCCGCCAGACTTTTCCGATGGGAGTAAAAGGTGACCGGGCGTCTGGACCTCTGGGAGAGGCGGCTCGCGCGTCAGATGGCCGCCGCGCCGTACATCCTGCTGGTCTTCTCCGCCGGGCTCGTCTGGGTCACCGGGGAGCAGGCGTGGAGTCACCGCTTCACCACGCTCGGCCTGACGCTGCTGGCCGCGGCCTGGATCTGGGTGATGTCACGGGGCGACAGGAAAGGTCTCTACGTCGCCGGGCTGGTGATTCTCATCGCGGTGCTCAGCTCGCGGGGGATGTGGTTCGCGAGCTTCTTCGGCTTCACCGGGTTCCTCCATTCGTCGCAGTATCTACGGGGGAAGGCCCGGCTCGCCGGGGTGACCGCCACGGCGGCGATCAGCGTCATGGCCTACAACGGCGGGCCGCCCGAGCTCACCCCGTACGGGATCCTCGCCTTTCTGTTCTTCACGAGCGCCATCGTGCTGGCGGTCAGCCTGTTCAGTTTCGTCGGCGAGATCACGACCGAGCGCAGCGCCGAGCGGAGCCGGATGGTGATCCAGCTTGAGGAGGCGATGCGGGAGAACGAGGGCCTGCACGCCCAGTTGCTGGTCCAGGCACGGGAGGCGGGCGTGCTCGACGAACGCCAGCGCATGGCGGCCGAGATCCACGACACCATCGCCCAGGGGCTGACCGGCATCATCACCCAGCTCCAGGCGGCGGAGCAGGCCGAGGACTGGCGGCGCAACGTGGGCAACGCCGTCCGGCTGGCCCGCGAGAGCCTCGCCGAGGCCCGGCGCTCCGTGCACGCGGTCGGCCCCGGCCAGCTGGAGGCCGCGCCCCTGCCGGAAGCGCTGGAGGCCGTCGTCGCCCAATGGTCGGAGCTCAACGCAACCCGCGCTGATTTCACCACAACTGGTACGGTCCGTCCCATGCATCCGGAGGTCGAGGAGACGTTGCTCCGCACCGCCCAGGAAGCCCTGGCCAACGCCGCCAAGCACGCCGGCGCCGGCCGGGTCGGGCTGACCCTGTCGTACATGGACGACATGGTCACCCTGGACGTGCGTGACGACGGCGCCGGATTCGATCCCGAACGCGTCACCGACGGCGGCGGCTTCGGCCTGACGTCGATGCGCAACCGCGTGAGCCGCCTGGCGGGCACCCTGGAGATCGAGTCGGAGCCCGGAGGCGGCACCGCGATCTCCGCGAGCGTGCCCGCGATCGCGCGGGAGACCGTACATGGCTGAGACGCCCATCCGGCTGCTGATAGCCGACGATCACCCCATCGTGCGCGACGGCATCCGCGGCATGTTCGCCGGCGACCCGGACTTCGAGGTGCTCGGCGAGGCCGCGGACGGAGCGCAGGCCGTCGAACTCGCGCGGGCGCTGAACCCCGACGTGATCCTCATGGACCTGCGCATGCCCGTCATGGACGGCGTCACCGCCATCAAAGAGCTCGTCAAGCTGGGCCTCCCCGCCCGCGTCCTGGTCCTCACCACGTACGACACCGACAAGGACGTCCTGCCCGCCATCGAGGCAGGCGCCACCGGCTACCTCCTGAAGGACACCGGACGCGAAGATCTCGTACGCTCGGTCCGCACGGCGGCGCGGGGCGAGGCCGTGCTCTCCCCGTCGGTCGCCACCCGCCTCCTCGGCCAGGTACGCGCGCCCGCCGATTCACTGAGCGCACGCGAACTGGAGGTGCTCCGCCTCATCGCGCAGGGCTCCACCAACCGCGAAGCCGCCCGCACCCTGTTCATCAGCGAGGCCACGGTCAAGAGCCACGTGCTGCACATCTACGCGAAACTGGGCGTGAACGACCGAGCGGCGGCCGTCGCCGCGGCCTTCCGTCGCGGCCTGCTCACTGCGGAAGACGACTAGGGCCTGTACGGAGTTGAGATCAGAGGCATTCGCCTGCGCCCTGGCGTGAGGTCCTGATAGGCCACCGCTATGGCGCGTGGAGACCTCACCGATGACGAATGGTCCTTGATCGAGCCGCACCTGCCCTTAGGTGAGCGAGGCCCGATCCCGGACCTGCGACTGCAGTTCAACGCCGTGATGTGGCGGTTTCGGACCGGCAGCCCGTGGCGGGATCTGCCTGCCGAGTACGGGCCATGGTCCACCGCCTACGACCGATTCCGGTCATGGGCGATGGCGGGCGTTCTGGAGCAGCTGATGCAGGCGATGATCTCGGAAGCCGCGGCCCGCGGGCAGGTCGACCTCGATTTGGTCAGCGTGGACTCCACGACGGCCCGTGCCCACCACCACGCCGCGGGGATGGTCCTGGGTGACGAGCTTGCCAAGGTGTTAGGCGAGGCCGTTGAACAGGAAAAGGGGCTGCGCCAAAGGGGCAAATCCCCCCACGCGGCGGACCCGGCGAAAGCGGAGACGACGACCGGGACCAAGGTGGAGTCCGGCAGTTACGACGACGGCGCAAGTCCGGCTGACAGCAGCCAAGCTGGGCCGCTCACGAGGCGGACTGACCAGCAAGATCCACCTGTCTGCTGACCGACGATGCCGTCCGCTGTCCTTCGTCTTGACCCCGGGCCAAGCCGGCGACAGTCCACAGTTTCGCGCCGTGCTGTCCCGGATCAAGGTCCGCCTGCGCGTGGGGCGCCCGCGCACTCGCCCGGCTGCGGTGGCCGCCGATAAGGCCTACTCCTCCCGCGCCAACCGCCTCTACCTGCGTCAGCGCGGCATCATGGCCGTCATCCCCGAGAAGAGCGACCAGGCAGCCAACCGTAAGAAGCGCGGCTCTCGCGGCGGCCGCCCGGTCAGCCATGACACCGATCTCTACCAGCAGCGCAACACGGTCGAACGCTGCATCAACAAGATCAAGGAGTGGCGCGGGCTGGCCTCCCGCTTCGACAAGACTCCCGAAAGCTACCTGGCTGGCCTGCATCTACGCGGAGCCATCTTGTGGATCCGAAGCCTTCAACCCATCTGAAGATCTGAAGTCCGTACAGGCCCTAGGGTCACAATCCGGCGCCACCGGTCGCGTCGATCACCCTGCCCGTCACCCAGCGAGCGTCGTCGGAGGCAAGGAATGCCACGATGTCGGCGATGTCCTCGGGCTGCCCGACCCGGCCCAGCGCGTGCAGCGACGCGGCGTGCGCCTCGGCGTCCGCGTTACCGCGCAGCCATCCTGCGTTGGCGTCGGTATCCACGATTCCGGGGGCCACCGCGTTCGCCGTAATGCCCCGCGGGCCCAGTTGCTTGGCCAGGTTGAGAGTAAAGGTGTCCAGAGCGCCCTTGGTGGAGCTGTAGGCGATGATCTCCGGCATGGCCAGCCTGGCTGCGCCGCTGGAAATGTTGATGATCCGCCCGCCGTCGTGCAGTCGGCTGAGTCCCTGCTGCACGATGAAGAACGGTGCCCGGACGTTGACCGCGAAGACCTCGTCGAACTCGTCTTCGGTGAGTAAGGCCAGGTCTGAACTGCGGCCGATGCCGGCGTTGTTGACGATGATGTCGACGCCTGCCCGGAACGAGTGCCGTTGGATGTGGGCGTCGAAGGCGGCCCACAGTGCGGCCGCGTCGCCGTGCCTGCCCAACTCGGCCCGGATCGCGAACGCCCGGCCGCCGTCCTTATTGATTCTTTCAACGATCTCGTCGGCCGCAGCCTGATCGCGGGCGAAGGCGACGGCCACGACGGCGCCGTCCCGGCCGAGCCGCTCGGCGATGGCTCGCCCGATCCCCCTGCTGCCGCCGGTGACCATCGCCACCTTGTCGTCCAGCATGCGTCCGCCCATGAATGTCCTGCCTCTCATTTTTGAGTGCTTGCTCAAAAAATACGGTAACACGACTTTTTGAGTGGACGCTCTAGAATGCGGGGCATGGGTCAAGCAGGCACAGCACGGGGCCGTCCGCGAACGTTCGACCGTGACACGGCACTCGCCGCGGCCACGCGGCTGTTCTGGGAGCGCGGGTACGAAGCCACCTCGCTCAACGAGCTCACCGAGGCGATGGGCATCCGGCCAGGCAGCCTGTACGCCGCCTTCGGCGACAAGAAGGCGCTGTTCAAGGAGGCCGTGCACGCCTACGCTCGCTCGCCCGTCGGCGCGTTCATCGGCGTCGCCCTCCGCGAGGAGCCCAGAGCGCACCACGCTTTCGCTCGCATCCTGCGCGAGGCCGCGACGATCTACCCCGACCCCTCGCACCCCGCCGGCTGCCTGACCATCAGTGCCGCCACCAACGTGACCGTCCAGGACGCCGAGATAGCGGCATTCCTCCGCGATCTGCGCAACGCCAACCTCGTGGTCTTCCAAGACCGCCTGCGCACCGCTCAGCAGGACGGCGAACTACCCCCGAACGCCGATCCCCGCGCCCTGGCCGGATACTTCGCCGTCGTCATCCAAGGAATGTCGCAACGCGCCCGGGACGGCGCTGACGCGGCCGAACTCGCCCAGATCGCCGACCTGGCCCTGGCCGCATGGCCGAGACACGAGCCAGGTCGGAGTTTGAGGCAGCTGTAACGTACGGCGCGCTGGGCTTCGCCCCCGGCTCGCGCACCTGGCGCCTGGAAGGAAGCGACCAGGATGAGCACGGCACAGCGCAGAGTCAACGACACGGCGACAGCGTGTCAGCCCGCGGTGTGTTCCGGTATGTTCGTCACCTGCCACTCAGAAGATCGCGGAGGAGGCCCTCCACCAGGTAACGGTCATGACCGATAAGACGCTGGTCCTGCCTGCGGAGGGTTGTGCGATGGGACTGAGGATCAAGATCTTGGGTCCGTGGGAGCTGACGGCAGGCGGCGACGTGCTGCCACTGACCGGCAACCGACGGATCGGCCTGCTGACCCGGCTGGCCTTGAGCGCCGGCCGGGTGGTCACCACTGACCAGCTCCTCACCGATGTGTGGGGAGAGAGCCGGGCGGCGACAGCGCCGAAGCAGCTCCACATCGTGGTGTCGAAGCTTCGCGAGTTCCTCGCGCCCCGGGCGCTCGATGAGGTCATCGTGACTGCCCCAGGTGGCTACTGCCTGGACGTGCCACCTGATCACGTCGACGCTCACCTGTTCATGCGGCTGGTGCGCGAAGCGCGGGGCGGCCGGGCCAGGGGAGAGATCGTTACGGCTGACAGGTTATTTCGGCAGGCTCTGGCCTTGTGGCGGGGAGAGGCGCTGGCGGGCTTGTCGCCGGAGTGGGCCCAGATCGAGGCCACCCGCCTGGCGGAGGAACGTCTCACCGCTCTGGAAGATCACGTCGAGCTGCGGATGGCGGCGGGCCATCACCACACGGTGATCGCGGATCTGACCGTCCACATCGAGGCGCACTCGCTGCGGGAGAGGCCGCATGCGCAGCTGATGCTGGCGCTGTATCGCGCTGGACGGTCATCGGAAGCGCTCGGGGTCTACCAGGACGCTCGCCGCGTCATGATCCAGGAGCTCGGCATCGAGCCGGGTGCCGAGCTGCGCCGACTCCAGCAGGCGATCCTCGCTCGCGATCCCGTCCTGGATCTGACCGCTCCGGCGCAGGATGCCACGCTCGGCGACGCCGTCGCCCCGGCCGAGTTGCCCGCCGATACCCGCGCCTTCACCGCCCGCGATGTCGAGCTGGCCTGGCTCGACAAGGCGCTCACCGGCCGGGAGGCCGGCACACCGGCGATCGTCGCCATCGGCGGTCCCGGCGGGATCGGCAAGTCCGCGCTGGCCGTACACCTGGCGCACGCCGTCGCCGACCGCTATGCCGACGGCGTTCTCTACATCGACCTGCACGGCGCCACCGACGGGCTCCGGCCCCTGTCACCGCTCGAGGCGCTCGGCCGGCTTCTGCGCTCACTCGGGCTGGACGGCTCCGCCGTACCGTCTGCAGTCGACGAGGCCGCGGCCCGCTACCGATCCCTCACCTCGGCGCGGAACGTGCTGATCATCCTCGACAACGCCCTCGACACCCGCCAGGTCCGCCCGCTCATTCCCGCCGGATCGGGGTGCGCGGTCGTCATCACCAGCCGGCAGGTTCTCACCTCGCTCGACGGGGCGAGCCAGCTGAACCTGCCCGGGCTCGATCCATCCGACTCCACCGCGCTGCTGGCCCGGATCTCCGGTCCCGGCCGGGTCCACGCCGAGCCGGAGGCCGCCGGGCGGATCGTCCGGCTCTGCGGGGGCCTGCCCCTTGCCCTTCGCATCGCGGCGGCACGTCTGGCCGCCCGCCCCGACTGGACGCTGTCCTATCTCGCCGACCGGCTCGCCGACGCCACCCGCCGCCTGGACACGCTGGAGTACGCCGACCTGGCCGTCCGCGCCGGCATCGCCGTCAGCCTCCATCACCTCAAGGAGGAGCCCTCCGGCCAGGACGCCGCCCACCTGTTCGCCCTGCTCGGCCTCCTCGACACGCCCACCCACACCCCGGCGGCCACCGCCGCTCTCGCCGACCGGCCCGAGCGCATGGTGGAGGCCACGCTGGACCGCCTCCTGGACGCCCGGCTGCTCGAACCGGCGGGGCCGGGCCGCTACCGGATGCACGACCTCGTCCGCCTTTACGCCCACGAACAAGCCGGCGACATCGTCCAGGAGAGCGATCGGGTGGCCGCGACCCGCCGCGCGTTGCACCATTACCTCGCCACAGCCAGGACGGCCAGCCTTCTGCTCGATCCCATCTCCCCCATCGTCAGAAATCTCCGCGCCTCCCAGCCGGGCCTTCGCCTGGACACACCGCAGGAGGCGATCGACTGGATCGAGCTGGAGCGCGACAATCTCATCGCCGTCGCCCGGCAGGCCACCACCCGCACCGACGATCCCGGCACCGTGGAAGGCCTCGCCGCCAGTCTCAACAGACCCTTCAGCCACAGAGGCTGGCTCACCGATCTGGCCGAGATCCATCACCAAGCCCTGCAGGTGGCCGTCCACGCCGGTGACTGGGCGGGTCAAGCCCGCGGGCACAACCAACTGGGCAGCATCCACAAGAACCAGGGCCGCTTGGAGCCCGCGGTCGAGCAGTTCGAGCGTGCCCTCGTGTGCTGGGATCGCGCAGGTCTGCCCCAACGTAAGGCGGGCACCCTCCACAACCTCGGCACGACCTACGGCAAACTGGGGCGCTTCGACGACGCGCTCGCCACCCAGGACGAGGCGACAGCGACAGCGACAGCCGGCGGCCTGCGCGCCTACCAAGCGATGATCCTCAACGGCCGGGCCGCGGTGCTGATCAGAATGGGCCGGCTGGACGACGCGATCGACGCGAGCCGGCAGAGCCTGGAGATCTGGGCGGAGTTCGACAATCCCCTCGGCGAGGCAACGGCGACCGACACGCTGGCCGATGCCTACCGACGCGCCGGCAGGCTCGATGAGGCCGAGGCCGAATACCGGAGGTCGGCCTTCCTCCACCACAAGGCCGGTGCCCGCGCGCTGGAGGCCGTTACCCTGTGGGGGCTCGGCGACGCCCTGCACGATCTTGGCCGGCAGGACGAGGCACGGCAGTGCTGGCACCAGTCCGCTCGGATTCTGCGTGACGTCCATCTCCTCACCGAGGAGGAGCTGGAGGTCCTGCTCGCCCTGGACCTCCCGCAACCTCCCGACCCCGTCAAGCACTTGAGCGCGGGAGCGCGTTGATCAGACCCTCCGGGAGAGCGGCCTGGACAGAATCAGGAGTTCGGGCCGAGATGGCTGCGGCGTTCTTCCGCGGTCAGCTCACGGGTACGGCGCGATCTGGCCAGTTCGAGCACCGTTTCGGCCGGGCCGCACACCTCGCAGGCGCGGCCCCGGACGAGGCTGCCGCCCAGGCCGGTCACCAGCGAGCGACCGAGGAAGATCTGCGGGCTCAACCCCCTGACGATCCGCGTACCGTCGGGACTGAACGCCGCGAGACCACCGGTCGCGCCCCAGCCGGTCAACTCCAGCGGTTCGCCGCCGCCTGCCGCCCGCCAGAGCCGCAGGTGGCCCGCGGGTTCATTGGTGACCAGCCAGGCGCCGTCAGGGCTGAACCTCACTCTGCGGACGGTGCTCTCGGCGCCGTACAGCACGTTCGCGGGCTCGCCCCGGCCGCCGGTGTCCCAGAGCCGGATGGCGCCGTCCGCGGCCGCGGCGGCCAGTCGCAGCCCGTCCGGGCTGAAGGCGAGGCCCGTGATGTCCTCCACATGGCCGCGAAGAATCTTCGGCTCGCTCTTGCCGGTCAGGTCCCAGACGACGACGGTGTGGTCGTCACGGGCGTCGGCCAGCTTCATGCCGTCCGCGCTGAGTGCCACGTCGCCGTCGGCGCGGCCGGTGGGCCGGCTCTGCCAGCCGGTGAGCGCTGTCAGCCCGCCGGACGGGGAGACCTGCCACACCTGCGGTTCGGTGTCGAAGGCGCCCGCCACGATCCGCTTCCCGTCGGCGCTGAACACCAGGGCGCTCGGGAGGCCGCGGAAGGGCGCGGGTGTGGTGACCGGCGCGCCGGCGGTGGTGAGGCTCCACAGGCTCAGGGTCCCGGCCCGGCCGACGCCCGCCATCCGCCGGCCGTCAGGGCTCAGCGCGACCAGGTAGCCGGCATCACGCGGGCCGTGCACCTCGGCCGGGGTCGTGCCGCGCCATATCTTGACGCGGACGTCCCGCGGGCTGAGGAGTGAATCCTGCCCCGCGCTGACCGCCACCGTGCTCGTGTCAGCGCTGAGCGTCAGGGGCCTGCCCTCGCTCGGTGCCGGGTCGCCCGCCGTGACGTCCCACGTCCGCAGGGAGCCGTCCGCATCGACGCTGACCAGTGACCTCCCGTCCGGGGTGAACGCCGCCCCGCGCGGATTCCCCTTCGGGCTGCGCAACACCAGTGGGTCGGCGTCGCTGCCCGTCGTCCAGACACGGATCACGCCGTCGGCGCCGTAGGTCGCCATACGATCCCCGGCCGCGGTGAACACCAGGCCGTTCAGCTTCGGGGCGTGGGCGGCCAGCTCGATCTGCGGGATCCAGTCGCCGGCCGGCGTCTCCGTCGCGTCCCAGACACGGGGAACGTCGTCTTCGACGGTCGCGACCCATGGTCCACGCGGGCTGACGGCCACCTGCTCCGGCTCGCCGCGCGCGGCCGCGCGCTGCAGTACGGGCCGGTCCCGGGTCATGTCCCACAGTCGCAGCGGCGATCCGTTGCCCCCGGTGGCGAGCAGCCGGCCGCTGGGGCTGAACGCGACGCTCCTGACCGCGCGGCCGGGGACACTGAGCTTGACGGGCTCGGCGCGTCCCGGCTTCCAGATGCGCACGCCGTCGTTGTGCGCGCTCGCCACCCTGCCGTCCCGGCTGACGCTGACGCCGTGGACGCTACCGTCAACGGTCCCCAGCACCACGGGCGGACCGCTTGACGCCAGGTCCCACAGCACCAGTTCTCCTCCGGCGGCTCCGGTGACGAGCCGCCGGCCGTCCTCGCTGAACGCAGCGCTCTGAATGCCGTCCGTACGATCCGCCTGAAGCACATGGTCGGCCCGGCGCGGTGCCGTACCGTCCAGGCTCCAGATCTCCAGGTCCGCCGGGCCCGACCCGGCGCCCCAGATCGCGATCTTCCGGCCGTCCGGGGTGGCCGTCGTTCCGGTGACCCTGCGCAGGCCCACCGGGGTGGAGCCGCGCAGCCGGGCGTCCACCGTGGCCTGGCGGAGCACGAGGTCGGCCTCCGGAGTGGGCTCCACCTCGTACGCCTCGATGGCCAACAGCAACGCCAGTTCCGGGTCTTGGTGGAGCTGGCGGCGCACTTCGGCGGCCAGCCGTACCGAGGCGGCACGGTCACGCTCGACGGCCCTGTTGCCTACCTGGACCAGGACGAGCGTGGCCAGCACGATGACCGCGACGGCGGCGACCGGCAGCCCGCCGAAGGCGAGACGGGTCCGGCGGCGGGCCCGGTCGCGCTCGGCCGCGCTCGCGCGGCAGGCCGCCAGGAAGGTCCGCTCCAGCTCGTTCAGCGGAACGAAGCTCGCCTCGCCGTCCCAGAGAGCGAGGCGGGTGCCGCGGTACAGGTAGTCCTCGCCGCGCCCGTTGCGGTCCCACTCGGCCGCGTCGGACGTGAGCCGCTGGTGCCGCAGAAGGGCCTCACGGTCAGCGGTGAGCCATTCCCGCAGCCGGGGCCAGCCGGTGAGGAGCGCTTCATGCGCGATGTCGACCAGGTCCTGGTCCACGACGATGAGCCTGGCGGCGGCGAGCCGGTCGAGGACCGCGTCCAGCTCTCCGGCGGGTCCGATGCCGGCCAGCTCGTCCCAGTCAAGACCGCGGCGGGTGTCGGAGCTGCCCGAGCCCAGGGCGACGAGCCGCAGCAGCACGGCGCGGAGCAACTGCCGCTGGTCGGCTTCCAGATCGGCGTACAGGTGCTCAGCGGTTCGCGCGATCGCGCCGGACACGCCGCCCACGGCCCGGTAGTCCGCCAGCGCCAGCGTGTCTCCCTGCTGCCTGCTCCACGTTTCGCGCAGCGCGTGCGCGACCATCGGAAGTGCCCCCGTCTGCTCGGCGGCCTCGGCCACCACGGTGACCACCAGATCCGGGTCCACGCTCAGCCCCGCCCGGGCGGCGGGTTCGGTGATGATGGCGCGCAGCTCCTGCTCGGACATGGGTCCGACCGGCAGGTGAACGCTGTCGAGGAGCACTGCGGCCAGACCGGGATGCGACATGCAGCGCTCGTAGAAGTCGGTGCGGATCCCGATCACCAGCGCCGGGCCGTCCTGACCGCTGACGAGCTCGCTCAGCGCGTCGAGGAAGCCGACGCGTTCCCGCTCGTCGGCGCAGAGCGTGAACGTCTCCTCGAACTGGTCGACGATCATCACGTCGGAGCCGTCAGCGTCGGTGGCGTGCAACCGGGACAGCGGGTGCGCACCCGGAGTGAACAGCTTGACAGTGGTTCCGGCAGCGGTCAGCCGCGCGGCCAGCCCGGCCCGCAGCAACGAGGATTTGCCGCTGCCGGTGGCCCCGCGGACCACCGTCAGCGGTCCCTGCTTCGCGGCCTTCAGCAGGACCTCGAGAAGGTCGTCCCGGCCGAAGAACAGGTCGGCGGCGTCGACGTCCAGCGGAAGCAGGCCGGGGTAAGGGCAACGGCGCTGCGACCGTTCGAGGTCGGCCGCGACCAGATGCCACTTCCGCTCCCATTCGGCGCGATCGCCACCGCAGGCGACGGCGTACGCCAGTGTCGCCTCAAGGGTGGGCAGCCGCGTCCCGGTGGCCGCCTCGGCGAGGGTGCTCCGCGAGAAATGCGCGCGCTGCGCGAGTAAGCGGTAGCTCGGTCGCCCGGCCTCGTCCCTGAGCCGGCGCAATTCCCAGGCGAGTCTTTCGACGGGGCCGGCCAGCGGATCCACCGGCTGCTCGGGCCGCCCCAATGCTCACTCACCTCGTGTTGTCCGGAGTACTTGCCGCGTTGTCCTGAACCCACGGAGGGCTATTTCGGACATCCCTGGGCCGCCTTAGACCTTAGATCTCCGGCACCACAAGAAGGGGCAAATCATGAGATTTCACGTACTGCGACCCTCGGGGATCCACATGGGGAATGGAGCCGTCGACGCCGGCCTGGCGCTCGCGCCGGCCGATCAGGACGGAGACCTGGACGCCCCCGCCCAGACAGGGTGACGTGGTCCGGGACACAAGCAGGTCTGCCCCGCCCTCGTCGCCGTCCGGCCGGCATCCCGCCCCCGCATGGGGTCCAACCGTGGGTACGGTATGCCGCGGGTATAGCGGGCCTATGGCCACGGCACGAACGCCTTGACAGCCGAACCGACGGCTGGCGAAATGAGCGTTTTCATCTAGGAAGGAAGCCCGTGCGTCTCGCCCGCCCTCTTGCCGCCGCCATACTCGTGGTCGCTGCCTTATCCATGCCGCAACCTGCGCAGGCGGCCGTGTTCAACCATCCCGGAGTCCTGGTCAGCCGGGCGCAGCTCGACTTCGTCAGGGCCAACCTCGGCAACGAGCCGTGGAAGTCCGCCTGGAACGCCCTGCAACTCCATCGCTTCGCCCAGCTGTCCTATACGGCCCACCCCCGCGCCGAGGTGAATTGCGGCCCGTCGTCGAAACCCGACAACGGCTGCTCCGACGAACGCGAGGACGCCATGGCGGCCTACACGCACGCCCTGCGGTGGTACCTCACCAAGGACTCCCGCTACGCCCAGAAGGCAATCCAGATCATGGACGCCTGGTCAGCCGTGATCACCAAACACACCGGGGACAACGCGCCGCTGCAGACCGGCTGGGCGGGCGCCAACTTCTCCCGCGCCGCCGAGCTCATCAAGCACACCTACACCGGGTGGACCCAGGCCGGCCGGTTCGCCGGCAAGCTGCGCACCGTGTACCTCCCGACCGTGATCGCCGGAAGGCCTGACAACAACGGCAACTGGGAACTGATCATGACGGATGCCGCGATCGGCATCGCCGTGCACCTGGACGACCGTGCCTCCTTCGATCGGGCGATCACGACCTGGCGCGGCAGGCTGCCCGCCTACGTCTACCTCAAGACGGACGGTTCGTACCCCAAGGCGCCGCCGAACAGCAAGCACGACACCAAAGCAGAGATCATCGACTACTGGAAGGGCCAGACCACGTTCGTGGACGGGCTGACCCAGGAGACCTGCCGTGACCTCTGGCACACCGGATGGGGCCTCGCGGCCATCTCCCACGTCGCGGAGACGGCCCGCCACCAGGGCGTGGACCTGTACGCCACGGCCAAGCACCGGCTGCGATCCGCGATGGACCTCCACGCGCGCCTGGAGCTGGGCGGGAC
Organism: Nonomuraea glycinis; assembly: GCF_014646515.1. GTDB lineage: Bacteria > Actinomycetota > Actinomycetes > Streptosporangiales > Streptosporangiaceae > Nonomuraea > Nonomuraea glycinis. The sequence goes on along the minus strand of NZ_BMNK01000032.1, from coordinate 8,827 downwards.
GGTGCCGTCCTGGCTGTGCGGCGGAAAGGTCACCAAGGGCCTGGGGGACCACTTCGAGGTCGGCTACAACGCGCTGCACCATCGTCTCGGATACGACATTCCCGACGCCGAGCGATGGGTCGAACAGAACCGCCCCGCCGGGGTGTCACACTTCCTGGGCTGGGAGACCCTCACCCACGCGCAGAACCCCCACGGCGCCGGGACAAGCGCATCGGCCACCCCGGACTTCAATGCCGACGGCGTGGGCGACCTCTTCTCCGCCGCCACTGGAACGCTGACCGTCTGGAACGGCAAGGGCGGCAACCAGTTCGGCCCGGCCAGCGCGATCAGTTCCGGCTGGACACCGTACTTCTGACTACTCGGCCGTGGTACAGGCTCAGCATACCGAGGATATACCGGTCGTCACTAAAGTCCCTCTCGTCCTGGGGGTCCTCTGATTCAGGGCTCCTTATCGTCCTCGCTTGTAAAGAATGGTTCTGTGATGCGGAGTATTCGTGCGCGGTTGGCCGTCACGGCGGTCATACCTCTTCTGACCGCCGGGTTGGTCGCGGCAGTCCAGCCGGCAGCGGCAGCTTCTACCCGGATTGAATCCAGCGGCGCCGCGAAGTGCGTCCTCTTCCCTGGCACCCCCAAAAGGACTGCTACGGGGAACAGCGTGGTCGGCGCGGGCACCGTGTCGACTGGCTGCACCGGCCAAGTCACGCTCAAACTTCAGCGCAAGCGGTGGTACGGCTGGGAGACCGTGGGGAACGACACCTGGAACCCCAAGTACAGCAAGAGCGCCGCGGTCTATAAGGGCTGCGCAGGGAGCAATTACACCTGGCGTGTGTGGATGTACTCCGACAGCGCGGGCGGCGCCACCGCCGGAAACGTGAAAATCAGCTGCTGATTCGCCGAATCAGCTCCTATCCGACGTCAGCCCGCGGGGGGCTCCATGTGGACCTTCTTGACCATCCTGTTCGCGCTTATATGCCTGTTCATGGCTGTGTTCCCCCGCGGTTACTGGCTGATGCAGGCCTCCGGTTACAAGAATCCCGAGGCCCACGAACCCAGCGACGGCACCGTGGCATTCACCCGCGTCCTCGGGGTCGTCACACTGGTGGTGCTGGTCTTCATCTTCATTCCCGCGGCCATCGAACACGACCAGAAACCCGCAGAGACGACGACCTACCAGCAAACCCGCGAAGAGCCCGAGCCGACCCCCGAGCAGACGTGCGAGAAGGGCACCTTCCTCTGCCTCGAAGATTGACCCTTCACCTGTGGGTTCCCGCCGACGCGGTAGTCCCCAATCGTCATTGACGGGGAAGTCGTCATCCGCCCTGCGAACCATCGGCTCACCTGCACCACTTCATCTGACCAGATGCGACCGGCCAGCCAGGGCAGCCGGGTCAGCAGATGGAACGACAGTGCGACAAGCGCTGGAGTTGCCCCGGTTCGATAGACACATCAGAGCTTGCGACTATGCGGCAGCATAGTCGAGGTCTTGGGCGTTGCTGAGAGTGTGTCGGCGTTCGTATTCAGCGGGGCTGAGCTGGCCGTTGGCGGAGTGACGGCGGCGCGGGTTGTAGAAGCCCTGGCCCCTTCGATGCGAACCCCGGTGAAGCGTGTCGAGCAGGGTTGTCGGATGCCAAACCGTGCCGTCAGGTGACCTGGAAATGACAACCGATGACCTCGAATGCGTGCCCGCGTCACTGGGTTCGCTGATTCTTGCTGACTCCGCCCGGCCGTCCACGGTCTACCGGTATGGCCGTGATCGCTGGATCAGCAGTCTTCCGTGTCTTCGAACGCGCGGCCGGCGCCCTCCGGCGTAATCGCGAGCACGCCGGTTCCACACACCTTCGTGTCGTGAGTCAGCGTGAACGGGCTGACACCGCAGGCGGCGGCGATCTCTGGGGCCATGTCGAAGGCCGCCAGTGTCCACTCATCGATCTGTTCGACGCTTGCCGTCCGCAAGTCTCCATCGACCGACAGCCCCAGTTCCAGCAACCGTACTTGTTCATAGGGCAGCGGGTTACCGAGGGTGAGCGATTTGTCATCCGGTTCGCCGGTTGCCGCGTACCGGCGAACGGCGCAGCCGTTCTCGGCCACCAGCCATGCCGAACCGTCCCCCTGCGCGCCGTAGTAATAGGCCTGCGCCCCTCCATAGCGGGCACTGAGCGCCCGGCACAACCTGAGCACATCCTCACGACGCTCGCCGTCGAAAGGGTCGCACCATGCGCCGATGACCAGGGTCCAGCCGTCCACCTCGGGAGTGACAAAAACCCGCGACAGGTGATCACGACTGCCGGGCTCGCCGTGTCCGTCTTCGTCGATCACCTCTTGTGCCTCGGCAAAGGTAATCGGCCTGGGCAACGACAACCCCAGGATCTCCATGACGCCGACCTGGTCACCGGTCGGAACCGCGAGCCAGTAGTTCCAGCACGTCGATATCGGTTCAGGCCGATCTTCCGCCGCTGCCTGCACATGCTCACTATGTCAGAAGGTCCGGTTCCATGATCTGGAACCGAGCGTTCCGAGCTTGCTGGTGGGTGTTCACGAGTGTGGTTGAGCAGCGACGATGACACCCTCAGAAAGATCGCTTCCCACAGTGCTCAAGATCGTTTCCCAGCTGAGCTTCCGGCCGCCCGGGGGAGAACGCGTCGATCGTCAAGATGAGGTCGCCTCCGGCTGCGAAGCTCAGCTGATTGTGGGCGTTGACGTTCCACCAGGCGCTGTAGGCCCGGGCGCCCTCACTCAGCCGCTGCAATACGGCGTCACGAACAACCGCCGACGACATTCCAGAGACAGCAGCCGCGCCAGCGCGCTGATCACCGCTCGGTCCGCCCCGCCGGCTGAGGCCGGGCCACCTGCCGACGCAACGCCGCGAACTGGTGTCGCAAGGTCAGGATCTCCGCCTCCTTCGACCTCTGCGAGCGCCCCGACCGCACCAGCCGACCCGCGAGCCGAATGAAGATCAGATAGAGCAACCGCAACGCCACGAACAGCGATCACGCCCGCCAGAACAGAACAGTCGACCCCCAGGTCAACCCCAACGGCCGAGTTTCGGGCACCCGCAGGACACAAGGCGGGCGAGCTGGATGATCTGCGCGGATGACACTGTCGGCAGGCACACATCCACGCGACGATCGCGCATCGGCCGGCGGTGATCCCACCGGCACACGCAGGACATCCGGATCGGTCATCGGCGCGACCAGCAGCGCGGTGAACCGAGACAGCGATGACGGGTGGAGTCCTGTCCAAGCCCGCGTCCGGTGAACGTTTTTCGATCCCCGAAACCTTGGCTCACGAAAGGTCGAAGGTGAGACCGGACGTGGCGATGCCGATCTCACCGTCGTAGCCGGCCCCGGCGGCGGCTCGCGCGGCCGGAGTGTCCGTGCCTGGCTGCAGGTGCGTCAGCACCAGGCGCCGGACATCGGCTTCCAGGGCTTGCCGGCCTGCTTGACGGGCGCTCGTCAGGTAACGCCGGGAATCCTCCGGGACCTGGTTCACAAAGGTGGCCTCGGCCAGGAGCAGGTCAGCGTCACGCGCCAGTTCCACCCTGTCGGGACTCAGGCCGCTGTCGCCCGTGTACGCGAGCACCCGTCCGCCCGCTGTCAGCCGTATGCCGGCATTGGGCACCGAGTGCGGCAGCAGACGAGTCTGTGCGCGAAACGGGCCGATGTCGAATCCGCTGCCGACGGTGAACTCGTGCAGGACATAGGCGTCGGTCAGCACCCCTGGGCGGTCCAGCGCGAGCACCGCGTCCAGGGCGCCGGGCAGCGAGTACACCGGCAGCGCCGCCGGCGGGTCATCACGCATCGTGCGCGCCCGCAACAGCGGGTTCAGGTCGGCGCAGTGGTCGGGATGTCCGTGGCTGATAAACACGGCATCGATCTGATCGGCGCTGACCCGTTCCAGCAGCCGCGGCACCGTCGCGTGTCCAAGGTCGACGAGCAGCCTGAACCCGTCGTGCTCCACGAGGTAACCACTGCAGGCCTGGCCCGCCGCCGGCCACGCACCGCATCCGCCAATGATCGTCAGCAGCATCCGTGAACCCTAACGGAGGTCGCTCGTGCTCAGTGATCGACACGAAGTCCCGGTCCGCCGTGAGGCGCTGGAGGCCGAAGGAGGTGCAAGGCCTCCTCGTCGGGCCGTCGCAGGTGTGGAACGCGATCGAACAGGTCGTACCGCGTGACCTGCTCGCTGCGGCGGTGGAAGGTCGAGGACCTCCAGCAGCGGCTCGATGAAGTCTGCGCCGTTCGTTACCGCTTGGGCGATTCGGCCCGCCACGCCGCGGCCCGCCTCATCATCGCTCTCCGGGATGAACGCCGCGATCGTCCGGCACTGCCGTCCAGCCCTGAGGGCGCGTCGCAGAGCCACCTCTTTCCCAAGAGCTGTTGGATAAATTATAATCCCAAGGTGTCTTTGGAAAATCAGGATGACCTGGTTCCCCTGCGCGCCCTGGCCAACCCGCTGCGCATCCGCATCGTGTCGCTGCTCACCGGCGCGTCGATGTCGGCCACCGAGGTCGCCGACGAACTCGGCATCGCGCACGCCTCAGCCAGCTACCACCTGCGCCAGTTGGCCAAAGCGGGCTTCCTCCAGCAGACGGACGAGCGGCCGCGGGCAGGTAAGGGCCGTCCGCAACTGCGGTACCGGTACGATCCGTCCAGCGGCGAGCGCCTCGACCGGTCCGAGGGACGGCAAATCGTCCACCGGGCGATGAGCACTGACCTGGCCAGGCGCCTGGCTGAGACTGATCGCCAGCGCACGTCGATGGACGCCGAGGTATGGCTGGCCAGGCCCGTCTGGGAGGAGATCGTCGGCCTGATCGACCAGGCCGTGGCGCTCCTGCACGACAAGGCCGGCCCGCCGCACGACGGCGTCAAGGTCAGCATGACCGCGCTCCTGCTCGAACTACGTGACGAACGATGATCGGCCGCCTGCCCGAACTGCGTGACGAGCGGTGATCGGCCGCCTGCCCGTCTGCTCGGCTGGCGCGTTCCTGTCGATCGGACTGCTCATCCCGGCGGTTCCGCGATACGTCACCGGCCCGCTGGGCCAGCAGGCCGGCATGGTGGGCGTCTCGCTGGCCGTCACCGCGGTGGCCGGGGTGCTCGCGCGCCCGCTGGCCGGACGGGTGGCCGACAGGGCCGGACGCCGCACAGCCCTGTGCGCGGGCGCGCTGCTGCTGTCCGGCACGTCCCTCGCGCTGCTCGCCGTCGGGCAGTTACCGCTCTTCCTCGTCCTGCGCGGCGTCGCCGGCATCGGTGAGGCGCTGACCTACGTCGGCCTCGCAACTCTGGCCAGCGACCACCGGCGGCCCGGCGCGGCGATCAACCACTTCTCCGTCGCCGTCAACGCCGGCCTGCTCACGGGGCCGGTCATCGCCGAGACGCTGTACGCCGCGTCCGGGTTCGCCGCAATCTGGGTCACGGCCGCGGCCGTGGCGCTGGGGTCGGCGGCGCTCGGCCTCACCCTGCCGAAGACGATGAGCCCGGACACGGAGAGCGCGAGCCCAGATCCGGGAACCCGGCGGGCCCGGCTGTACCACACGTCCGCTCTACGACCCGGCTTCGGCTACCTGGCCTCCGTGTGGGGCTACACCGCCATCAGCGCCTTCCTGCCGCTGCACCTCGCCGCGCTCGGCGGCTCCGGCGGCCTCCATTTCCTGGCCTACGGCGGCGTCCTCGTCGCCATCCGACTGGCCGGATATCGCCTGCTCGCCACGGCCGCCCCGACGCGCCTGGCCGTCACCTCCCTCCTGCTGACCGGGACGGGATCGATCCTGCTCGCCGCCTGGCCCTCTCCGGCCGGGGCCTGGTGCGCGATCGCGCTGATCGGCGCCGGGCAGGGCCTCGGGCTGCCCGCCTTCCTCAGGATGGCGGTGCACGGCCTGCCCGCCCGCGAACGCGGATCCGCCGTCGCCACCACGACGGCCTTCTTCGACATCGGATTCCTCACCGCCGCCCTGGCCCTCGGTGCCCTCGCCGACCGGTTCGGCCTGGCCGGCGGCTTCGCCCTCGCGGGCGTCGTGTCCGCCGCCGGAGCGCTGCTGTTCCTGCCCGTACGTCACCACGAACACGAAGGAGCCCCCCTTGACCGTTCCCCCCGCTGACCTGTCCGGCTATGCCGACGTCGTGTTCGACGTGGCCGTGCCCCTGCTGGCGGACGACCGGGTGCTGATCAACGCCGAGATCGAGCATGCCCCGCTCGCCCGCGCCCTGGCCGAGGCTGCGTACGCCAGAGGCGCCCGCTACGTCGACGTCTGGTACTTCGACCCGTACGTCAAACGATCCCGCGTCCGGCACGCCGCCACCGCGAGCCTGGCCGAGGTGCCCTCGTGGCTCGACGCCCGCAACGACGAGCTCGGACGCGAAAGCGGCGTCCTCGTCAACATCCGCGGCGCCGCCGCCCCCGACCTCCTGGCCGGGCTGGATCCGGTGCGCGTCGGGCTGGACCGCATGCCGGCCCTGACCTCCCGGCAGCGGCTCCAGCTCGACAACCTGGTCCGCTGGACGATCGTCCCCTGCCCGACGCCCGAGTGGGCCCGCGCCGTCTTCGGCGAACCCGACCAGGCCCGGCTGTGGCGGCACCTGCGCCGTGTCCTCCGTCTGGACGAGCCCGACCCGCGCGAGGCGTGGCGGCAGCGCATCGCCGAACTGCTCGACCGCGCCCGACGGCTCACCGAGATGCGCCTGGACGCCGTGCGGTTCGAGGGCCCCGGCACCGACCTGACCATCGGCCTGCTCCCGGACGCCCACTGGACCGCCGCCCGCCTGGAGGACGTCCAGGGCCGCCCGTTCCAGGCCAACCTGCCGACCGAGGAGGTGTTCACGACTCCCGACTACCGGCGCGTCGACGGCACGGTCCGCGCCACCCGGCCGCTGTCCCTCGACGGCACGGTCATCCGCGATCTGGAACTGACCTTCGCCGACGGCGTCGTGACCGGTGTCAGGGCGAGCGCCGGAGCCGACGTCGTCCGCGCGCACCAGGCGACCGACGCGGGAGCGGCCCGGCTGGGCGAGCTCGCTCTGGTCGACAGCTCCTCGCGGGTGGGCGAGAGCGGCATCACCTTCATGGAGACCCTTCTGGACGAGAACGCCACCTGCCACCTGGCCTGGGGCGCCGGGCTGCCTCCGGGCGTGCCCGCCCACCTGCGTACCGACGATCCCGCACGGCTCGACGCGGCGGGTGTGAACACCTCGCGCGTGCACGTCGACTTCATGGTCGGCGGCTCGGACGTCACGGTCACCGGGCTGGGGCCCGGCGGGAAGATGGTGCTCCTGCGCAACGACGCCTGGGAGTTAGCTCCCCGCAGGCGGCTGTCCTGATGTGTCGCTGCCGTCATCGTCCCACTGTGGGTCGTCGATGACGACGCACGGGCCGACATCGCCGGGGATCAGGAGCGTGGCGAGCTTCCAGAACACTTTTCCGGTTACGGGGGGCTCCTTCTCATCGTCCTGTTTGCCGGAGAACTCCAACACCAATGTCTTGTCCTCGTCGATGAGCCGAGGCTTGATATCCAGCCCGCCCTCCCGCATGGTGACGAGCCCGTCCGGAGCCAGGACGCTCTTTCCTCTGTTCTTCTCGCACTGCTTGCCGGACTCGAGGTACGTGATGTCCGCTCTGACGCCCGCCGCCCGCAGGTCCCGCTCCAGTTGATCGGCGTCTTTGAACTCCCGAATCTCGACCCCCACCGTGCCGTCCGCCTTCTTGCTCACCGCGTACGCCGGGCTCTCCGTGCCGGTCATCAGCGGTACGGCGATGGCCGCCGCGGCGGCGAGGCCGGCCACCGCCGCTCCCACGGAAATACGGCGAACAGTACGGCGACGGCGTTCGTCCCGCGCGGCGAATTCGACTTTCAGATCCATCAGCAACTGCTCCTCGAAACTCATGTGCCGTTTCCTTCCGTGACGAAGGGCACTTCCTTGAGCGTTCGGCGCGCGCGGTGCAGCCGAACCATGGCGGTCCCCGACCGGATGCCGAGGGAGCTCGCGGCTTCGGTGACCGTCAGCTGATCGAGGACGACCAGCTCCAGCACGGCGCGTTCCCCCTCGGGCAGCTCGGCCATGGCCTGGAAGGCCCGCCGGGCAGGCTCCTCCGCGTCGATGCGCTGCTCCAGCCGGGCGATGTCGTCGCTGTCCAGCGGCCGCCGCCTGCTTACTCGGTCGGTCAGCTGGGACTCCCTCAAGGCCCGGCGCCGCTCGGCCGAGAGCGTGTTGCGTGCTACGCCGTACAGCCACGCGACTTCGCTGCCCCGTCCCGGCCGGTAGGTGTGAGCGGACTCCATCACCGCCAGGAACACATCCGCCACCAGGTCTACGACCAAATGGGGGTCATCGGCCCGGCGGGCGAGGAATCGCGAGATGCCTTCGACGTGCCGCCGGTAGAAGGCTTCGAACGCCACGGAGTCTGTGGCGAACTCCGCCTGTTTACGACGCACCGGCCATGCTCCCTTCGTCGATCTACACCCATACTTGGTATGAAGCGATCAAAGGCTTACAAGCCGACGTCAACGGCGAGCCGCCCGGCGGCTCTGTAGTCGCAAACGGAGAGCTGTGCTCGGCTGTGCCTCGGCTGTGAGGGGCCCGCTGCAGATGTGTCTCTTCACGTGAACCGCAAAGCCATCTACAGTTACGGTTTGCAGGCATCATGTGACTCTTTGCAATCTGTCCATCCGCTGAAAGCGTGGAGACTCGGTTATGCGGCGATGGTCTCCTGAAACCTCGCCTTGGTGGCTGTCCGCGCGGTCATGATCTGCCGCTCGTAGACGATCGGTGGCTGAGGTGCCACGGTGATTCCGGACAGCCGTCTTATGGGCGTAGCCTATGCGGCTGCTTGGGAC
>NZ_BMNK01000031.1 GCF_014646515.1 Nonomuraea glycinis | reverse complement strand
CTACCTCTTCCAGACTTCTGTCAGCTTATGTAGTCGACTGTCCGGAATCTGCTAGGCACCTCAAGGTCGGTGAAGCGCAGTTGGGCGCCGGGGTGCGGGCGTTCTTTGCGGGCGATGACGCGCATGCCCGTGGGCCAGCCGGTTAGATCGAGCAGGCCGGTGAGTTCGGCGACCCAGGCGCCCGGGCGTGGCCGCTGGTCGGCGTCGTAGGCGGGGGTCCAGGCGGTGGCGGGGAGTTTGAGGATCGCCTGGCCGATGTCGTCGGTGATGGTGAAGCCGATGGAGTACTTCAGCCATCGGCCGGGGCGGGTGAGCCAGGTGAGAACTCGCGGGTGCCGCCGCCGGAGTCGGTGCGGATGAGGACGTTGCGCCGCTGGTGTTTGGGGAGTTGGGTCAGGGCGAGCCGGGTGGTCTTGATGTGGTCGGCGGCGGTGTTGGATCCGGCGTTGCCGGCCCTCAGTAGCAGGGCCAGAGGCTCGCCGCCGCCCTCGCCTTGGTGGTCGGCGAAGGCGGTCATCGGGTGGAAGCCGTAGCTTTTCTTCCAGGTCGGTGCCGCGCGCTGCTTGTCGGAGTGGGAGATGACGATGGTGGCGTCGAGATCCACGATGAGTGGCTGACTGTCGGCGCCGGGAGCGTGTGGGCCGGCCAGGTGCCAGGCGCGCTGGCGTGCGGTGGCTCGGGCGGCGCGGATGGCCTTCAGCGATTGGGCCGGGTCGGCGGCAAGCCGGTCGATCAGGCGCGAGACCGTCGGATCTGAGGCGATGGGGCCGAACAGTTCGGGCTGGGAGCGCAGCAGGGCGATATCGGCCAGGCAGTCACCGCCGAGAGCCAAGGTGAGGGCCAGGTCGGCGATGACCTTGCCGGGGTCGTGCACGGCCCACATAAAACCTGCGGGCGCGGGTGGTCAGCGTCGAGACCAGCTCGTCGTCGCTCATGCCCTCGGCAGGATCGAAGGACCCACCTTCCTGCCTGTCGTAGTCGGCCTCAGGCTCGGCGACCCACACCTGGTCGTCGGCGAGGTCCTCCTCGACGGTCTCGACCGCGTGTCCGTCGTCGTCGGTCTTGACCTCGTAACGGCGGACGGGAGGACCGTCGAACTCGGGGTCGTTGAACTTCCTGGTCGCGTAGACGAAGTCGATGATGTCGAAGCTGAACTTGTCCTTGTCCTTGAACAGTCTCGTGCCGCGGCCCACGATCTGCTTGAACTCCGTCATCGAGCCGATCGGGGGAAGATCACGACGTTGCGGACCATTGGCATGTCGACGCCCGTGGAGAGCAGCCTGGACGTCACCGCGATCACCGGCGTGTCCGTGTCCACCTTCTTGAACTCGCCGAGGTGCGCGAGTCCGGGGTCTCCGTCCCTGGAGGTGATCCTGACGACGTAGTCACCGCCGTACTGCCGGGACAGATCCGCATTGAGGTTGTTCAGCGCATCGCGCATCCGGCCGGCGTGGTCGGAGTCGACGCAGAAGACGATGGTCTTGTTCATGCGGCCGGTCTCATGCAGCAGGTCCGTCAGATACTGGGCCGCGACGTCGGTACGTTCCTTGATCGCAAGGATGCGCTCGAAGTCCGGCTGGGTGTACTCCCGTTCCGGGATGGCGTTGCCGTAGTTGTCGAGCTGACCCGGCTCCGGCGCCCAGCCGCTGACGTCGACGTTGATGTTCACCCTGCGCACCCGATAGGGGGCGAGGAAACCGTCTTCGATGCCGTCCTTGAGGGAGTACTCGTAGACGGGCTTGCCGAAGTATTCGTACGTGTCGGCGTCGCGTTCGCTGATGGGCGTCGCGGTGAGGCCGATCTGCACGGCGAACGCGAAGTGCTTCAGGATGCGTTGCCAATTGGAGTCGTCCTTGGCACTCCCCCGGTGGCACTCGTCGACGATGACCAGATCGAAGAAGTCCTTGTCGAACTGCTCGAACAGTGCCTTACAGTCGCCCGTCGTCTGCTTTCCCTGGCGATCGAGGGACTGGTAGAGCGCGAAGTAGATGTCACGGCCGAGTTTCGCCACCCCGCCGCCCAGCTTGTGGACGGCCTCGCCGAATCCTTGGACGAAATATTCGTCTTTGGGCTGATCAACGAGGATATTCCGGTCGGCGAGATAGAGCACCCGCGGCCGACGCCCCTTGATCCAACCGCCGTTCGACAGCTTCTTGACGATTTGGTAGGCCACGAGGGTCTTGCCCGTACCGGTGGCCAGGACGAGCAGGACTCGATTCGCTCTTCGCCCGATGGCCTATACCGCCTTGTTGACCGCCAGCCGCTGGTAGTAGCGGGGAATCTTGGGAGTGTTGTCCCAGTTCTTGAGCGACTGGTCGAAGGGGGTCAGCACGAGGTCGGTGGCAAGCGGCACGTCGAGACCCTTGGCCTGGCGGTAGCGCCGCCACAGCTCGTTCGGCGAGGGGTAGCCGTCGATCTCCGTGATGAGACCGGTGCCACGGTCGAACTCCTGGATCCGCCGCCCGTTCGTGGCATAGGCGAACGGCACCTCAAGCTTCTTGGCATACCGCTTCGCCTGCTCAAGGCCATCGGCGGCGCTGATGGACGTCCGCTTGACCTCCACCACCGCGATGGGTAGACCCGGACGGTATTCGAGCGCGTAGTCGGCGCGGAGCTGTGCTCCCCGCCTCGGCCTGCCTCCGGCGGCCATGATCTTTCCATCCGTGATGGTGTACTCGTCGACCATCTGGTCCCGGTCCCACCCCGACTGTTTCAGCTGATGTTCAACGAGCGTCCGTCGGGTTTCATTTTCGGTGGGCGAAGGAGATCCATGGGTCACAGCCAATTCTTACCTGACAAGACCGGCGGAAGATCACATCTCTACCAGACCGTAATGTTGGCCTCACGCATCTCACTCCATTGAAGAGCAACAGCACCCATGCTCACAATCGGGCAAAATGGTCCACTCCGAACAGAGCCGGATGGCGTTCCATACTTTCAGCGAGTTTTCGCTTGTTCTGTTGAGGTGCTGTTGATTACCGTGTGAACACGTCAGGGCCGCCTCCTGATCTGGTTCTTTGCAGCGAGCCATCCAAGGGGATCATCTTGGCCGACCTCGATCGCGAGGCGATGCGGGCCGTGGCGCAGCGCATCCAGCGCCTGTCGGACGAGCACTGGTGGGCGCTCACCCCTTCCTGCCGGCTGATGGAGACCGACGCCTGGGTGGGGCCGACGGGCACCCGGTTCGACACGCAGGTCCACGCTGACCAGCGGGAGCTGTGGGACATGCTCACGCGGGCCGTACAGAGCGCCAACCAGATACTGGCCGCGCTTCCGGATAAGGCATGACGGAGTTCAGCGGGGTCAAACAGCCCGCGTTCGACACGATGACGGGCAGGCACGCCCAGGCCGCCCAGCAGTTGGAGGAGCTGGCGCAGAGGCTGCACGGCGAGTTGCAGGGCGCCGGGCTCGATACCTCTCCGGCGGCGCAGCTTCGGGAGCTGGCCGGACGAGTCACCACACAGGCCGAGGACCTGCGGCGGCGGCAGAAGCTGATCCATGAGCTGCAGCGGCAGAAGGTCAGCTTCGGGACGAGCACTCCGGCCGGGAGCTTTCTGGAAATGCCTGACGGCCTGGAGGCCGCCAAGAGCCTGCTGGATGGGACGCTGGCCGGTCGGGCCGCGCTGAACGCCTCGCGAGGAGATGCCAAGGCGCTGGCCGAGCTGGAGAAGTACGCCTCGCGGACCGGGGACGCGGAGTTCGTCAAGGTGTTCCTTGGCGTTCTGGGAGCCGGAGGGGCGACGCGGCTGCCCGGCTCGATCGCCACCGAGTTGCGCGCCGCCTCGAAACAGGGCGATTCGGCGCGCGTGGCCTCGGTCTCGGCCCAGGGCCAGAGGGCTCTGGGCATGCTCAGCAGGACCCTGGCCAAGGCGACCGATCCGAAGAATCCCGCGTACCTAGGTGCTGATTTCACCAGAGACTTGGTGAAGCAGGGCCGGACCGAGCACAGGTCCGGCGATATGAAGTACTCGGGCTACCAGGCTCAGGCACTGATCTGGCGTGCTCACGAGGAGGAGCCTCCGTACTCGAAGGAGTTCATGGAGATCGTCGGACGCGACGTGATCGTCTACGAGCGCGAGCAGCGCGAAAGCGCATGGAAGGCAAGCAAAGACTTCTCATGGGCTCAACGACCCATCGTCGACCTGGCCGGCATGCTCGGACTCGGCACCCTGCTGAGACCAGGGACGCAGGCCGGTGCTCCGGGAGTGAAGAGCTCATCCTCGGTAGTGGACGGCCTGTTTCACGCGGCGAAGTCCAGCCGGGAGGCCTCTCATGCCCTCCTGACCCACACTCCGGCCGGGTGGAAGGAGTCCATGCTGGACTATCTGCTGACCACCAGGTGGGGGGTCTCCCAGTACGTCGACGACGGTGCGGCCATCAGTGACATGCTGATCACCGCAACGACGGGACAGGACGCAACCAGCAAGAAACTGGCCGCTGGCATGATAAAAACCGTCTCTGATGAAGTGCGTAACGGATTCGGAAAGGACACCCACGGAAACCTGGAGATCCTAGACCGAGAAGCTCTTGATCGATACCTCCCGCTGAGTTATCCGTTGGCACGCGCAATTGCTGCCAACGTGGACGAGATTTCAAATCTGGTCCTGAACCAGGCGACCTTCGGCGAGGTCGCGGCCAAGGACATGGCCTACGCACTGGTGGTGGCGACGTCCCACGACAAGGGATTCGAGGCGCTGGCGAGAGCACAGACAGAACACATGCGAGCAGCCCTCGCCACAGCGGTGCCCCCAGTCGGGCTCAACGCCTCCAACGCCGAAGAATCCGGGTTCACGAAGGCCGAAGTGAAGCAGTTCGACATGAATGAAAACGGGCGGGTTGACAGAGACGACGTCCTGCACTTCCTTGGGGACCGCGCCAAAGCGGAGGCGCGCTCTTTCGGGTTCATCGTGGAAATCCGTCGACAGGTGCTGATCGCCCAGGGGCTGGATGACAAGAAGGCAGACGAAGCACTGACGTCCATGGTGCGTGATGCGATAGGCATGATCCCGGTTCCGGGGGCCAAGCACGTTGGCACTCTGGCCGTTGGAGCGTTCGGCGAGATAGCAGGCAAGGGGTATGAAAAGCTCGCTGGACTTGCGTACGACGAACTTGCCCGGCACATAGTCAGGCAGGCGTCCGAGCAGGTGCCCAGTCTCGACGAAACGCATCGGACACTGGCGGAAAACCGACTGGCGGTGGACAGGCTAGCGGAGCAGATGCTTGCCACGGCCTTGCTCAGTAAGGGCATGCTCGATGGGCTGGATCTGAAGAACGAGACATTTACTTTCGGCAATCCGCCGAGGCTCAAACCCTTTGCTGAAATGAGCCCTCAAGAATATAGCAGATTCCTGAAGTGGAGCCGTACAGCCGGAGGAAGCGAAAGTCTGTATACCAGCTTCCGGGACACCTTCCGCACAACCAGTGATGTGAATGACCATCTAGCTCTGAAGATTCCATCCGAGTCCGAAGGTGCCAAATGAGGATTGTTCTTCTTCCGATTGCCCTGGCAACCCTCGGCATTCTTGCCACGGCCTGCACTCCAGAATTCGACAACGCCTCTGAACCGCCCCCGATTCCCCGGCCTGTCGTTGATTCCACTCCATACCTCTGCACGCTTATTCCGGAGGGCGCACTTCGCCTCGTCAGTAATGTCACCGAACCTCGCCCCGAAAGAACTGATGGCACTGAGCGGAACGGTAGCTGCCGGGCCCCTGACGCGGCCCCGCAGGCTCTAGAGGTGTGGTGGATGCAGGAACGTGGAATGCCGCGCGGGCACTTGGATTTCCTTATGGGTGACAGGCGAAAAGTTTACACCAGGTATGGCGGGATTGAGCTCCCTGCAGAGCTCGGTGACGGCATGGCCGCATACCTGCCCAACCCCCCAGTGAATGACCAGCCGTATCAAGCGAGCGCGAAGTTCCGCTGTGGGGAAATGGATCGTTTGATCGATATCTCGCTGCCTCAAATCTCAAAAGGCAGAGACGCCATGAAAGACCTCACCGACCTCATGCGCATCGCCCAGAAGCGCTACAGCCAGATCCATGACTGCACCCTCACCTCCGGATAAAGCACTTCGACCGCACCCCTCATGGTGAGCTGGGCGCGGTCGAGAAGAGGTGGCATCGTGCCTGGTGGGCGGCATGCCGGGCACCAGACCCCGCAGATCGTGCAGGGCCGGCGAAGGGAAGCGGTCAGCGCGAGGCGCGGTTTACCGCTGAGATGACCGCCTTGAGCGAAGCTGTAGTGGTGTTGGCGTCGATCCCGACCCCCCACAGCACCTGCCCATCAACGTCACACTCCAGGTAAGAAGCGGCCTTGGCATCGGCCCCAGCGCTCATGGCGTGCTCGACATAGTCCAGCACCCGCACCTTGACCCCCACCCCAGCAATGGCATCGACGAACGCCGAGATAGGCCCGTTGCCCGCCCCCGAGATCTCCCGGATCTCCCCGTCAACGCGCACATCAGCACTGATCCGGTCCTTGTCGTCAACCGTCGACTCGTGCCGGTGCGCCATCAGCCCCAGTCGCCCCCACCGGTTGTCCGGAGTGGGCAGGTACTCATCCTGGAAAATCGAGTACATAGCGGCAGGACTGATCTCCCCGCCCTCGGCGTCCGTCCGGGCCTGCACCACCTTGGAGAACTCGATCTGCAGCTTTCGAGGCAGATCCAGCTGGTGGTCGGCCTTCATGATGTAGGCCACCCCGCCCTTACCCGACTGGCTGTTGACCCGGATGACCGCCTCGTAGGTCCGCCCGATGTCCTTGGGGTCGATGGGCAGGTAAGGCACCGCCCAGGTGAACGAGTCCACCGGCACCCCGGCAGCGGCGGCGTCCCGCTCCAGGTGCTCGAACCCCTTCTTGATGGCGTCCTGGTGCGACCCAGAAAAAGCTGTGTAGACCAGCTCCCCACCCCACGGGTGCCGAGGATGCACGGGCAGCTGGTTGCAGTATTCGGTGATGCGCCGGATCTCGTCGATGTCGCTGAAGTCGATCTGCGGGTCGACGCCCTGGGAGAACAGGTTCATCCCCAGCGTGACCAGGCAGACGTTGCCGGTGCGCTCGCCGTTGCCGAACAGGCAGCCTTCGATGCGGTCGGCGCCGGCCATATAGCCCAGCTCGGCGGCGGCCACGGCGCTGCCGCGGTCGTTGTGCGGGTGCAGCGACAGGATGATCGAGTCGCGGTAGGCCAGGTTGCGGTGCATCCACTCGATCTGGTCGGCGTAGATGTTGGGGGTGGCCATCTCGACGGTGGCGGGCAGGTTGAGGATGACCTTGCGGTCGGGGGTGGGCTGCCACACCTCGTTGACGGCGTCGCACACCTCCACCGCGTACTCCAGCTCGGTGCCGGTGAACGACTCGGGCGAGTATTGGAAGCGTACGTCCACGTCGCTGGCGTCGGCGAGCTTCTTGACCAGCTTGGCGCCTTCGACGGCGATCGCGGTGATGCCTTCGCGGTCCATGCCGAAGACGACGCGGCGCTGCAGGGTGGAGGTGGAGTTGTACAGGTGGACGATGACCTGCTTGGCGCCCTCGATGGACTCGTAGGTGCGCTCGATGAGCTCGGGCCTGGCCTGGGTCAGCACCTGGATCACCACGTCATCGGGGATCCGGTCCTCTTCGATGATCTGGCGTACGAAGTCGAAGTCGGTCTGTGAGGCGGCCGGAAAGCCGACCTCGATCTCCTTGTAGCCCAGCTTGACCAGCAGCTCGAACATCTGCAGCTTGCGATGGGCGTCCATCGGGTCGATCAGTGCCTGGTTGCCGTCCCGCAGGTCGACGGCGCACCAGCGGGGCGCCTCGGTGATGACCTTGTCGGGCCAGGTGCGGTCGGTCAGCCGGATGGGTTCGAAGGGCTGATAGCGCTGGAACGGCATCGGGCTGGGCTGCTGAGCAGTCATGTCGTGTGCTCCTCGTCGGTCGAACGGAATCGGCCGACGCGCATGACAGGCTCCGCGGCGAGGGAGCCGGCCTAGAGGCCCCCGCCGCGGCAGCTAAGAAGCAGTCCGCGCAGCATGGCTTTCACGCTATCAGACGTCTCACCGTGCCCCCGCCCGGTTCCACATCGTGAGAAGTCAATCCTCAGAAGTCAGGAGGAGATGAGAACGCTGAGGCAGGTGACACACCCCTCCAACTTCTCAAACTCCGAAATATCCACCACCGTCACACTAAATCCGCGCTTTTCGAGCATGGCGGCGGTCTGGGGCGCGGAGGCGGCCATCAGGACCCGGTCACCGCCCAGCGGCACCACATGCGCGCCCGACTCCTCCGGCGGCACCAGCAGATCAGGCAGATCCACGTACGCCGGAAGGCCGATGAGCGTGCCGTCCGGCAGCGCGGTGACCGCCGACTTCAGATGCAGCACCCCGCTCAGCCGTACGGGGACGACGTGCCGCTCCGGCAGCAGCGCGATGAGCTGCCTGATCCCCTGGTCGTTGGTCCGCGCGGACCTGCCGACGTAGACGGTGTTGTCGACCTGCAGCACGTCTCCGCCGTCGAGCGTCCCGGGCGCGGCGATGCGCACCGCCTTCACCCCGATCTGCCGCAGAACCGCCCCCACGGACTCACTCTCCGGCCGCCGCTCCGGCGCACCCGGCCTGGTCAGTACGGCCAATTGCCCGGCCACCACGACCGTGTCCTCCACGAACGGCGCGTCGGGCAGTTCGTCGGCGGGCTCGGCGTACACCACCCGCCACCCGTTCGCGGTGAGCGCGGCCACATAGCGGGCGTGCTGCTCAACGGCCAGCTCGCGATCCACGACCTCTCGCGGGACATGGGTGACGATCCCCTCGGCGATTCGAGGACCAGGCATTCTTACCAGCGCGATACCGGACATAGGGCGTTTTCTATCACGTGGTCGGTAGAGTCTCGGTCATGCGGGACAACGAGATTCTCTCCACGATCAGCGCTCTGGTCGACGAGGAGCACGAACTGCGCAGCAAACTGCGCGACGGCGAACTCGCCGGCGACGAGGAGCACGAGCGGGTCAAGCAGCTGGAAGTGGCCCTCGACCAGTGCTGGGACCTGCTCCGGCAGCGCCGGGCGCGGCGCGGGGCCGGCGAGGACCCGGACGCCGCCGCCGCCCGTCCCGCCGATCAGGTGGAGAATTACCGGCAGTAAATGGCTCGCGTACCCGGCGCCGGGTGCGCTTGTGTGAGCTCATGCAGATCCACCGCATCGACCCGGAGCGGCCTGGCCGCCTGCTCGACGACTTCCACGACGCGTTCGTCGCCGCCATGGAGGGGGTGCCCGGCCCGCAGGTCCCTGTCGCCCGCTTCCGGCAGGAGGTCGGCGAGGGCGGCCCCGGGGCGCGTACCGAGTCCTGGGTCGTGGTCGAAGACGGCCAGGTCGTCGCGGGTTACGGGCTGGGCTTCCCCCGGTACGACAACGCCCACGTAGGCGTCCTGTTTCCTCTCGTGGTTCGCCCTGAGCGGCGCCGGCAGGCGATGGGCTCCGCCCTGCTCGCCCACGCCCTCGGCCGGCTGCGTGCCGACGGCAGGCGGCTGCTCCTCGCCGAGACGCCCACCGAGGGCGTCGGCGCGCGGTTCGCGCTGGCGCGCGGCTGCACGGCCGGCGTGGTCCTCGCCCGCCGCGTGCTCGACCTCCGCAAGGTCGACTGGGATGCTTTCGAGCGGATGATCCCCCACAGCGAGGGCTATCACCTGGAACGATGGACCGGCCCCACGAGCCCGGAGCTGCTGCCCGATCTCGCCACGGTGATGAACGGAATGAACGACGCGCCCCGCGACGCGGACGTGGAGGCGATGAACATCCCCCTCGAACGGGTCCGAACCGGCGAGCAGCGCACCCGCGACGGGGGCGACGACTGCTACACCATCCTGGCCAGGCGGACCTCCGACGGCGCCCCCGCCGGCTACACGCGCGTCTTCCTCAGGGCGGACCGCGAGGACGACTGGGCGCACCAGGGCGACACGACCGTGCTGAGGCAGCACCGCGGCCACCACCTCGGCCTGCTGCTCAAGCTCACCAACCTGTTCTGGCTGCGCGAGCGGGAGCCGCACCTCGACCACGTCATCACCTGGAACGCGACGTCCAACGCCCACATGCTGGCGATCAACGAGGCCATCGGGTTCGAGCTGCTGGACGAGTGGAACGAGTGGCGGCTCCCGATCTGAACACGGAGGCACGCAGAATGGGCGTTGTGACGGAACGGGACGCGCTTCTTCGCATCGCGCCGGAGCTGATGATGTTCCTGCCCGCGAGTCGCCGCACCAGCACGCGGCGGATCGCCCTCGACGGCTCCTCCACGCTGGGGCACCACGTGGAGTCGGCGGGCGTCCCGCTGACGGAGGTCGGCCCGATGACGGTCGGCGACCGCGGTGTGCCGCCGTCCTACCAGCTCCGGCCCGGCGACGTGGTGGACGTGCGGGCGGTGCCGAGGCCGCAGCCGCTGCCCGCGGAGCCGCGTTTCCTGCTCGACGTCCACCTGGGCACGCTGGCCAGGCGGCTGCGGCTGCTCGGCATCGACACGGCGTACCACAATGACATGGACGATCCGTCGCTGGTGGTGCAGGCCAACGAGGAGCGGCGGGTGCTGCTCACCCAGGACCGCGGCCTGCTGCGCCGCCGCGCCCTGTGGCTGGGCGCGTACGTGCGCGGCTCGCGGGCCCCGGACCAGCTCCGCGACCTGCTCGAACGCTTCTCCCCGCCGCTGCGCCCATGGACGAGGTGTACGGCCTGCAACGGCGAGCTGGTCACGGTGGCCAAGCGGGACGTGGAGCCGATGCTGCGCGACGGCACCCGCAAAGGCTACGACGCCTACGGCCGGTGCCGGGTGTGCGGCCAGGTCTACTGGCACGGCGCGCACAGCAACGACCTGGAGGAGATCGTCCGCTCGGCCCGCCTGTGGGCCGCCGGTTGACCTCCGCCCAAGCCCGCCTGTGAACAGCCGGTTGACCTGGTCAGACGGCCAGCAGCCGGTGCACGTCCGCCCCGTTCAGCTCCTCGGCGGCGCCCGTGCGTACGACGTGCCCGCCGTCGAGGATGACGAACCGGTCGGCCAGCCGTAGCGCGATGTCCAGATACTGCTCGACGAGGAGCACGGCGAGCCCGGAGGCGTGCAACCGCTCGATGGCCTCCTCGATCTCCTGGATGATCGACGGCTGGATGCCCTCGGTCGGCTCGTCGAGGATCAGCATCCTGGGCCCGGTCACCAGGACGCGGGCGATGGCGAGTTGCTGCTGCTGGCCGCCGGACAGGTGCCCGGCCCTGCGTTTGAGCAGCGGCTTCAGCCGGGGGAAGATCTCTAGCGCCTCGTCGATGGCGCCCTTCGGGGCCTTGGCCGCCTCGGCGGTCACCAGCAGGTTGCCGAGCACCGACAGCTGCGGGAAACACTGGTGGCCCTGCGGGACGTACCCCATGCCGAGCCGTACCCGCTCGTGCGGTTTGAGCCTGGTGACGTCGCGGCCGTCGAACGTGACGGCGCCCGCGGTCGCGGGCAGGACGCCCATGACGGTGTTGAGCAGCGTGGTCTTGCCGACGCCGTTGCGTCCCATGACGCAGACGAGCTGGCCGGGCTCGACGTCGAGCGAGACGCCGAACAGCACCCGCGCCCTGCCGTAACCGGATTCGAGGTCACTTACCGACAGCATCGCTGGGCTTCCTCCCCAGGTAGACCTCCTGCACCCGCGGATCGGCGCTGACCTGCTCCACCGAACCTTCCACGAGCACCTTGCCCTCGTGCAGCACCGTCACCTTCGAGGCGTGACGGCGCAGGAACTCCATGTCGTGCTCCACCACGATCACCGTGTGGTCGGCGGCGATCTGGGTGAGCAGCTCCCCCGTCCGCTCGCGCTCCTCCCGCGACATGCCGGCCACGGGCTCGTCCAGGAGCAGCAGCCTGGGGCGCTGTGCCAGCAGCATGCCGAGCTCCAGCCACTGGCGCTGGCCGTGGGAGAGAACGCCGGCTGAACGGTCGGCGAGCTCTTCGAGACCGGTCCTGGTCAGCGCCTCCTCGACGGCCTGCGACACCCCTTTGCGCCGGCGGGCCAGCGACCACAGCGGCCTGCGGAAGCAGGCCGCCAGGTCGAGGTTCTCCACGACGCTCAGCTCCTCGAAGACGACCGAGGTCTGGAAGGTACGGCCGACGCCGAGCCGGACGATCCGGTGCTCCTTGCGGCCCACCAGGTCGTGCCCGTCGAAGGTGACCGTTCCGGCGGCCGGCCGGGTGAGGCCGGTGATCACGTCGATGAGGGTGGTCTTGCCGGCGCCGTTGGGGCCGATCAGGAAGCGCAGCTCCCCTTCCGGCACCGTCAGGTCGACGCCGTCGAGGGCGTGGAACCCGTCGAAC
Organism: Nonomuraea glycinis; assembly: GCF_014646515.1. Taxonomy (GTDB): domain Bacteria; phylum Actinomycetota; class Actinomycetes; order Streptosporangiales; family Streptosporangiaceae; genus Nonomuraea; species Nonomuraea glycinis. The sequence continues at coordinate 29,040 of NZ_BMNK01000031.1, read as the reverse complement.
ACCACTCGTACGTCACGTAGCTCGAGCACTTCGCCACCTTCCCAGGATGCCGGCGATGCCCTTCGGGGCCAGCGTCATGACCAGGATGAACAGCGCGCCCTGCAGGTAGAGCCAGCCGTCGGCGAACTGCTCGCTGAAGGCCGTCTTGGCGTATCCCATGAGGACCGCGCCGAGCACGGCGCCGGCCAGCGCGTGCCGCCCGCCGACGGCCACCGCGACGACGAGCTCCAGCGAGGGCACCACTCCGAGCAGCGCGGGCGAGATGATGCCCACCACCGGGACGAACAGGGCGCCCGCCAGCCCGGCCATGCCCGCGGAGGCGGCGAAGGTCACCGTCTTGACCGTCGCCGGGTTGTAGCCGAGGAACCGGACCCGGTCCTCGCCGTCCCGGACGGCCACCAGCAGCCTGCCGAACCTGCTGTTCACGAGCTGCCGGGTGGCGAGGTAGAGCACGCCAAGCACGCCGGCGACCACCAGGTAGAGCCCTCGCTGGGTGGAGTCGGCGGCCAGGTCCGCGCCGAACAGGTCGAAGAAGTTGGTCATGCCGTTGGTGCCGCCGGTCAGGCCCTGCTGCCCCACCAGGAGGATCACCATGGCGGCGGCCAGCGCCTGGGTGAGGATGGCGAAGTAGGCGCCGCGTACCCGCTGCCGGAAGACGAGCGTGCCGAGGACCACCGCGATCGCCACCGGGCCGAGCACCGCCATGCCGAGGGCGAACACCGGGTTGGCGAACGGCGTCCACAGCGCCGGCAACTCCTCCACGCCGCTCCACACCATGAAGTCGGGAAGCCCGCCGCCTTCGGCGAGCTTGAGGTACATGGCCATGGAGTAGCCGCCGAGCCCGAAGAAGACGCCCTGGCCAAGGGTGAGCATGCCGCCCTGCCCCCAGGCCAGCCCGATGCCGAGGGCGACGATGGCGTAGCAGAGATACTTGGCCAGCAGGCTCAGCCGGAAGGGTTCGAGCAGCAGCGGGGCCGCGACCAGGGCCAGCACGGCGATCGTGGCGAAGGGCAGGTGTTTTCTGATCATGTGAGCGCCCTCGACCTGAGCACGAACATCCCCTGGGGCCGCACCTGCAGGAACGCGATGACGGCTGCGAACACGATCACCTTGGCCAGGCTCGCGTCGGACCAGAACTCGGCGTAGGAGTTGAGCAGGCCGAGCCCGGCGGCGGCGAGCACCGCCCCGCGCAGCTGCCCGAGCCCGCCCGCGACCACCACGAGGAACGCGTCCACGATGTAGTACGTGCCGAGCGCGGGCCCGACCGGTCCGATCAGCGTCAGCGCGACCCCGGCCACGCCGGCCAGCCCCGACCCGATGAAGAACGTGAGCATGTCCACCCGGCCGGTGTCGATGCCGCTGGTCGCCGCGAGCTGCCTGTTCTGCACGACCGCCTGCGTCCTGCGGCCCTGCCGGGTGTGACCGAGGTACGCCCACACCGCGACCACGCCGGCGACGGCGAGCGCCAGGATGAACAGCCTGTTGTACGGCAGGATCCCGATCGCTCCCGTCAGCCAGGGCGGCGCCGCCACCTGCACGTTCGGCGCGCCGAACAGGTCGCGGGCGAGCTGCTGCAGCACCAGGCTGACCCCCCAGGTGAGCAGCAGCGTGTCCAGCGGCCGGCCGTAGAAGTGCCGGATGGCGGCCCGCTCCAGGATCAGCCCCATCAGTCCCGCGACCAGGAAGGCCGCGGGGAGCGCGAGCAGCAGGTCCTGGAGCAGGAAGGCGGTGTAGGCGCCCGCCATGATGAACTCCCCGTGCGCCATGTTGATCACGCCCATCTGGCCGAACGTGAACGTCAGGCCGAGCGCGACGAGCAGCAGCACCGCGCCGATCGACAGCCCGATGGGTAGCTGGTTGACCAGGGCCTCCATCAGCCCTGCGCCAGCCCGCTCGCCCAGGGGTAGCCCTTGAGGTACGGGTCGGGCTTGATCGGCTTGCCGGAGTCCCAGACCTGCTTGATCAGGCCGTCGGGCTGGACGATGCCGATGCGGGCCGTCTTGTACATGTGCTGGGTCTCACCGTCGATGGTGACCAGCCCCTCGGGGCGCTCCAGCGCGATGCCGCCTGCCGCCTTCTTGACCGCTTCGACCTCGACCGTGCCGGCCTTCTTGGCGGCCTCGGCCCACAGGTAGACGGCGTTGTAGCCGGCCTCCATCGGGTCGCTGGTGACCTTGTCCTGGCCGTAGGTGTCCTTGAAGGCCTTGACGAAGGCGGTGTTGGCCGGGTTGTCGGTGGTCTGGTAGTAGTTCCAGGCGACCGGCTGGCCGGCGATGTTGTCCACGCCGATGCCCTTGACCTCCTCCTCGGCGATGCTCACCGACAGCACCGGCATGCTCTCGGCGGTGGCGCCGGCGCTCTTGAGCTGCTTGAAGAAGGCGACGTTCGAATCGCCGTTGAGCGTGTTGAAGACGGCCTCGGGCTTGGCCTGGGTCACCTTGTTGACCAGCGTGGAGTATTCGGTGTGGCCGAGCGGGGTGTACTCCTCGCCCAGGATCTCCATGCCGTTCGCGGCGGCGTACGCCTTGATGATCTTGTTGGCGGTGCGCGGGAAGACGTAGTCGCTGCCCACCAGGAAGATCTTCTTCTTGCCCTGTTCCTTGAGGTAGTCCAGGCCGGGGATGATCTGCTGGTTGGTGGTGGCGCCCGTGTAGAAGATGTACGGCGAGCTCTCCAGCCCTTCGTACTGCACCGGATACCACAGCAGCGCCTTGTACCGTTCGAAGACCGGCAGCATCGCCTTCCTGCTCGCCGAGGTCCAGCCGCCGAACACGGTGGCGACCTTGTCCTGCCGGATGAGCTTGGTGGCCTTCTCGGCGAACGTCGGCCAGTCGGAGGCGCCGTCCTCCACCACGGGCACCAGCTTCTTGCCGAGCACCCCGCCGGCCTTGTTGATCTCCTCGATCGCGAGCAGCTCCGCGTCCCGCACCGTCACCTCGCTGATCGCCATCGTGCCGCTGAGCGAGTGGAGGAGACCGACCTTGATCTCGCTCCCTCCGGCCGCCTCACTGGGCGCGGTGCCGGACTGCGTGCCGGAGCACGCCGCGACGGAGATGACGAGAACCCCTGAGAGAATCGCGTGAGGAATACGCACTGCCGTTCCTTCCTGCAGACTTGCTCTGCGAGTAAAGTGACCCGGCCTGATGTCGGCGTGAGATCCCGTACGTTAAGAGCCGATTGCCCGTGCCTCACGGGGATTCCGCGGCGTCGCGACCCAGAGGAAACCGGCACGACACGCCTCGGCAACACCGTGGAAACGGCCGGTTCCTAGGGTCCGGCCCATGCGGTTGACCCCACACGAGCAGGAACGGCTGCTCATCCACGTCGCGGCCGGGGTGGCGCGCGACCGTCAGGCCAGGGGCCTGCGGCTCAACCATCCCGAGGCCACCGCGATCATCGCGTCGTTCTTGATGGAAGGGGCCAGGGATGGCCGGACGGTGGCGGAGTTGATGGAGTCAGGGCGCGCCGTGCTCGGCCGGGACGACGTCATGGAGGGGGTGCCGGAGATGCTGGACACCGTGCAGATCGAGGCCACCTTCCCCGACGGCACCAAGCTCGTCACCGTGCACAGGCCGATCCCGTGATCCCCGGCGAGTACATCCACCCCGAGGGGACGATCCCGCTGAACCCGGGCCGTGAGCGGGTGACCGTGCGGGTCGTCAACACGGCCGACCGGCCGGTGCAGGTCGGCTCGCACTACCACTTCGCCGCCTGCAACCCCGCCCTGGACTTCGACCGGCAGGCCGCCTGGGGCCTGCGCCTGGACGTGCCCGCCGGCACCGCGATCCGCTTCGAGCCGGGCGTCGAGCGAGACGTGAGCCTGGTGCCCCTCGCGGGCCACCGGATCGTGCCGGGGCTGCGCGCCGAGCAGGCGGGAGCGCTCGATGCCTGAGATCTCCCGCGCCCGCTACGCCGCCCTCTACGGCCCCACCACCGGCGACCGGATCCGGCTCGCCGACACCGACCTGTTCGTCGAGGTCACCGAGGACCTGTCCATGGGGCCCGCCGGGGCGGGCGACGAGGCGGTGTTCGGCGGCGGCAAGGTGATCCGCGAGTCGATGGGCCAGGCCCGCACCACCCGCGCGGAGGGCGCCGCCGACCTGGTGATCACCGGCGCGGTGATCCTCGACCACTGGGGCGTGGTCAAGGCCGACGTGAGCGTCATCGACGGCCGGATCGCCGCCATCGGCAAGGCCGGCAACCCCGACACGATGGACGGCGTCGACATCGTCATCGGCCCGTCCACGGAGATCCTGGCCGGCAACGGCAAGATCCTCACCGCCGGCGCCATCGACTCCCACGTGCACCTCATCTGCCCGCAGGTCCTCGACGAGGCGATCGGCTCCGGCGTCACCACGATCATCGGCGGCGGCACCGGACCCGTCGAGGGCACCAAGGCCACCACCGTCACCGGCGCTTGGTACCTCGGCAGGATGCTGGAGTCCCTCGACTCCTACCCGCTCAACTTCGCGCTGCTCGGCAAGGGCAACACGGTCTCCGCCGAAGGGCTGTGGGAGCAGCTCGCGGCCGGCGCGTCCGGGTTCAAGCTACACGAGGACTGGGGCACCACCCCCGCCGCGATCGACGCCTGCCTCAAGGTCGCCGACGCGAGCGGCGTGCAGGTCGCCATCCACACCGACACGCTGAACGAGGCCGGGTTCGTCGAATCCACGCTGGCGGCCATCGGTGACCGGACAATCCACGCCTACCACACCGAAGGCGCCGGAGGCGGGCACGCGCCCGACATCATCCGCGTCGCCTCCTACGGCAACGTGCTGCCCTCCTCCACCAACCCGACCAGGCCGCACACCGTCAACACCCTCGACGAGCACCTCGACATGCTCATGGTCTGCCACCACCTGAACCCGTCCATCCCCGAGGACCTGGCCTTCGCCGAGTCCAGGATCAGGCCGACGACCATGGCGGCCGAGGACGTGCTGCACGACCTAGGCGCCATCTCGATGATCGGCTCCGACTCGCAGGCCATGGGCCGCGTCGGCGAGACGATCATCCGCACCTGGCAGACGGCGCACGTCATGAAGGCCCGCCGCGGCTCGCTCGGCGGCCCCGCCGACAACCTCCGCGCCCGCCGCTACGTCGCCAAATACACCATCTGCCCCGCCATCGCCCACGGGCTGGACGCCGAGGTCGGCTCCGTCGAGACGGGCAAGCTCGCCGACCTCGTCCTGTGGGATCCGGCCTTCTTCGGCGTCAAGCCCACGCTCGTCCTCAAGGGCGGCGTCGTCGCCTGGGCCCAGATGGGCGATGCCAACGCCTCCATCCCCACGCCCCAGCCGGTGCTGCCCCGCCCCATGTTCGGCGCCGCCCCCGCGACGGCCGCCGCCACCTCACTGCACTTCGTCTCGCCGCACGCGCTGGACTCCGGCCTCACCGACCGCCTCGCCGTCCGCCGCCGCCTGACACCCGTGACGGATGTACGGGGGCGCGGCAAGGCGTCGATGCCGCTGAACGACGCGCTGCCGAGGATCGAGGTGGCGCCGGACACGTTCGAGGTCCGGATCGACGGCGACCTGATCGAGCCCGCCCCCGCCCAGACGCTGCCGCTGGCGCAGCGCTACTTCCTCTTCTGATGAACGCCGTCCGATGAACGCCGCCATCCTGCTTCTCACCGATTCCCGCCTCCCCGCCGGCGGCCACGCCCACTCGGGCGGCGTCGAGCAGGCGGTCACGTCCGGCGCCGTACACGACGTGCCCTCCCTGGGGTCCTTCCTCAGGGGCCGCCTGCACACCACGGGCGCGGTCGCCACCGCCCTCGCCGCGGCGTCCTGCGCCTTCGCCTCCGGTACGGCCGACGGCCCCTGGGCCTGGGACGGCCTGGACGCCGAGGTCGATGCCCGGACGGCGTCTCCCGCCCAGCGGGCGGCGTCGCGGGTACAGGGCAGGCTGCTGCTCCGGGTGGCGCGCCGCCTGTGGCCGTCCCCGGTGCTGGAGGAGCTGGCGGGGGCCGTACCAAGCCCGCATCATCCGCTCGCGCTCGGCGCGGCGGCGCACGCGGCGGGCGCCGCACCCGAGGACGCCGCGCTGGCGGCGGCCTACCACGCGATCAGCGGCCCGGCCACGGCGGCGGTCCGGCTGCTGGGTCTCGACCCGGTGGCCGTCCACCGGCTGCTCGCGGACCTGTCCCGCGAGCTCCCGACGGCACCCGGCGAGCGCGATCTCCCACCCTCGGCCGCCCCCTGGGCGGATCTGCCGGCTCACTCGGCCCCGGCTCTGGATGTGCTGGCCGAGCGGCATGCGCTGGCTCAGGTCAGATTGTTCGTCTCCTAGGAAGGACACCTCATGAGCGCCGACCATGACGACCACCACCACGCCCCCGACGGCCACGGCCGCGCGCTGCGCCTGGGCGTCGGCGGCCCGGTCGGCAGCGGCAAGACGGCCCTGGTCGCCGCCCTGTGCCGGACGCTCGGCCCCACGCTCCAGCTCGGCGTCGTCACCAACGACATCTACACCACCGAGGACGCCGACTTCCTGCGCAAGGCCGGCGTGCTCGACGAGGACCGCATCCTCGCCGTGGAGACCGGCTGCTGCCCGCACACCGCCATCCGCGACGACATCGCCGCCAACCTGGACGCCGTGGAGACCCTGGAGAACCGCTTCGGGCCGCTGCACCTGGTCATCGTGGAGAGCGGCGGCGACAACCTGACGGCGACGTTCAGCCGAGGTCTGGCGGACAAGCAGATCTTCGTCTTGGACGTGTCGGGCGGCGACAAGGTCCCCCGCAAGGGCGGCCCCGGCGTCACCACCGCCGACCTCCTGGTCATCAACAAGACAGACCTGGCCCCCCTGGTGGGCGCCGACCTCGACGTCATGGCCAAGGACTCGGCGGCCGTACGCGGCGACCGACCTGTCCTGTTCACCTCCATCAGACAGGACCCCACCGCCGCCGCGGTGGCCGCCTGGGTACGCGACCAGGTCCAGTCCTGGCTCCACCAACACCACTGACATGCCGACCCCACCCGCTCCGGAAACCCGAACCCCACTACGCCCTGAACCTTCCAGCACCCCGACCGCCCCACCGCTACCGCCACTCGGCCGCTCGCGGGCACCAACCGTGGGACGACGTGCGATGCACGCGCGGGCCGCTCTCGCCACCGCGCTGGTGGCGGGCCGCACCAGCATCCCGGTGCTGAGGTCCGCGCCCCCGCTGACGCTCCGCCAGACGGGGCCGCACTCCGTCCACCTCATCTCCACGGCGGCGGGCCCGCTCGGCGGCGACCGCCTCGAACTCGACCTGGACGTCGCCCCGGGCACCACCTTGGAGCTCGGCTCGGTGGCGAGCACCCTGGTCCTGCCCGGTCCGGGCGAGTCCCGGACGCTGATCACCGCCCGCGTCGGCGCGGGAGCGACCCTCCGGTTCACGCCCGAGCCGACGGTGCTCGCCGCCGGCTGCGCCCACCGCATCGAGGTAGGCCTGACGCTCGCCTCGGACGCCCGGGTGCTGTGGCGCGAAGAGATCGTCTTCGGCCGGTACGGCGAGCAACCGGGACGCTGCCATGCCCGCTTCGACGCCACCCTCGACGGCCGCCCCCTGCTCAGGCAGGAGTTCACGGTCGGCACCCCGGCTCTCGACACCTCCCCCGCCGTGTACGGCGACGCCCGCTGCGTGGGCACCACCCTGATCGCGGGCCCCGTTCCCCTGGCGGAGGCCGTCGTCGCCGACGGCGTCGCCGTGCTCCCCCTGGCAGGCCCCGCCACCCTGGTCTCCGCCCTGGCCCTCGACGCCGTCGCCCTCCGGACCAGGCTCGAATGGGGCGAATCCACGGCTTCGCGCGGCCGGCCGGCAGGCCCGGTGTAGCCGTACCCGATCGTGGTCGTCCGGCGGGGTGGTCTCGGCATTCAGGACGCGTGGACAGTAGGCGGCGCGGCGCGGCCCGGCTTATCGTGATCGGGTGGCCGACCATCTTTCTGCCGAGCAGGGCACCCGCCGTGGTTACGCATTCGCCGTCATGGTGGCCGGGGCGTCGCTGGTGTTCTGCGCGATCCTGCCGTGGGCGGGCGTCGAGGCCAGGAGTGAGCTGATCGGCGGCGGGGTGTCCAACGACATCCGCGGCGTCGACGACACCTTCGGCGTCCTGACGCTCCTCGCGGGGCTGGCCGCGCTCGGCTTCGGGGTGGCGGGGCTGCTCAGCCGGCCGCGGGTCGCGGCGCTGGCGGCGCTGCCGGGGGCGCTGGCCGCGCTGGTGCTGGTGCTCTTCGTGACCGACTCGGCCGGCATCCAGGACCGGGTCTCGATCGACCTGGGCCGCCTGCTGTCGGTCGAGCCGGTGATCAGATTCGGCTGGTTCGCCGCACTGGCGTCCGCACTCGCGGTGATCGTCCTCGCGGTCGCGACACTGGTACGCCGTCAGTCGTAGCAGGCCGGCCGACGCAGCGGCGTCAGCCGTAGCAGGTCGGCAGGCACGACGGCCGTCAGCCGTAGCAGGTCAGCCGGCACGGCCGTCAGTCGTAGAAGCCCAGGCGGCGCAGCTGCTTGGGGTCGCGCTGCCAGTCCTTGGCGACGCTGATCCGCAGGTCCAGATAGACCTTGGTGCCGAGCAGCGCCTCGATCTGCTTGCGCGCCCTGGTGCCCACGTCCCGCAGCCGCTCGCCCTTGTGACCGATGACGATGGCCTTCTGCGAGGGCCGTTCGACGAACATGTGCGCGTAGACGTCGAGCAGGTCGTCCCGCCCCTCGCGCGCCATCATCTCGTCGACCACCACGGCGATCGAGTGCGGCAGCTCGTCGCGGACGCCCTCCAGCACCGCCTCCCGGATGAGCTCGCCGACCAGCACCTGCTCGGGCTCGTCGGTGAGCTGCCCGCCCGGGTAGAGCGGCGGCGACTCGGGCAGGTGCTCGATGAGCACGTCACCCAGCACGTCGAGCTGCTCCCCCGACTGCGCGGAGACCGGGACGATGGCCGCGAACTCCGCGATCTGCGACACCGCCAGGAGCTGCGCCGCGATCTGCTCCCGCGTGGCCAGGTCGCACTTGGTCACCACGGCGACCACCGGGGTGTTCTTCACCGCGGTGAGCTTCTCCGCGATGAACCGGTCGCCCTTGCCGATCGGCTCGTTGGCCGGGACGCAGAAGCCGATCACGTCCACCTCGGTGAGCGTCGACAGCACGAGACTGTCGAGCCGCTCACCGAGCAGCGTGCGCGGCCGGTGCAGACCCGGCGTGTCCACGATGACGATCTGCGCGTCGGGGCGGTGCACGATGCCCCTGATGACCCGCCTGGTCGTCTGCGGTTTGGACGAGGTGATCGCCACCTTGGTGCCGACCAGGGCGTTCATCAACGTGGACTTGCCGACGTTCGGCCTCCCCACGAAGCAGGCGAATCCGGCGCGATGGCTGTCTGGCGAAGTCACATGTGCATTCTGGCCCATCAACGGGCCTGGTCACGCCACCAGGCGAACGCGTCGGGGAGCACACCCGGCGACCATCCGGTCATCGTGAGCCCGTCCAGCTCCTGCTCGGTGACCCATCGGGCGTCGTTGATCTCGTCCCCGTCCGGGGTGGGCGTGCCCGAGACCAGCGCGCACCCGTAGACGGCGATGACGTAGGAGACCTCGTGCCCGTTGGGGTAGAGGGTCCGGAACTCCGGCCCGCCGTAGACGCCGATCAGGCCGCGCGCCTCCACCTCGATGCCGAGCTCCTCACGCAGCTCCCGCACCACGGCGTCCTGTGGCCGCTCGTCCGGGTCGATGCCGCCACCGGGCACCGCCCACAGCCCCACGTCCCCGTGCCGGGCCACCAGCAGCCTGCCGGATCGGTCGAACACGCAGCCGCTCGCCGAGGGCAACACCAGCAGGTCGGATCCGACCTTGGCCCGCAGCGCGGCCAGGAACGGCGACATCGGCATCTCAGCGCCCGCCGCCCGCAGCGCGCGGCGTGCCGTCGGGATCGGCCACGAGCAGGCCCTTGACGCCCAGCTCCGCCGCCACGGCCTCGTCCGCGGCGCTCGGCTCGCCGGCGGTCACCAGCGCGACCGCCTCCAGCGACCGCGCGCCGCTGGACACGGCCACCGCCACCGCCACCTGCACGGCGGACAGCGTGAGCGAGGTGAGCGCGACGTCGGTGGCCGAGTAGGTGCGGCCCGTCTCGTCACGCACGGCGGCGCCTTCGGCCGAGCCGTTGCGCGCCCTGGCGGCACGCGCCAACGTAATGATCTTGCTGTCTTCGGGATCGAGAGTCACGAGGACCAGATTAGGCGGTGGCCATCCTGATCACCGCGTCGAGGAGCTGCCGCGTCCGCTGCGGCTCCATCTCGGCCATGCTCGTGTGCACCAGAGAGACGAGCGTGTCACCCGATCGGGCCAGCACCACGTCCAGCGTGTACGGGTAGCCGTTCAGCTTTCCGCGCAGCTCGCCGCCCACCGCCTCGTCGGCCACGTCCCCGAGCGGCAGGATGGTCGTGCGCAGGAGGGTGCCGCTGCCCGCGCGGACCGCCCGGCAGGACTCCAGCGCCCTGGCCAGCTCGGCGATGTGCTCTTCGGCCTCGGAGCCCATGTACTGGGCCAGCCCCACCCCGACCTGCTCACCCAGCTCGTCACCCTGATAGCTGGCCGCCGCCTGCGCGGTCAGCGCCCGCTCGGGCGCCCGTCCACCCGCCGCGTCCAGTACGGCGCGGCAGTTGCGATCCGCCGGCGTGAACGGCGCCTGCCACGCCTGACCGGGCCGCGGCGAGAAGCCGTCCGGCAGCCTCGGCTCCTTGGCCAAGATTTCCTTCATGTGCGCCAGGGCTTTCATGTCGACCCCGTCGACCTCGGCGATACCCCTGCCGCCGCATCCCGCCAGGGCACCGGCCAGGAGCCCGCAGGCGATGATCCGCAGTACGCGTTTCATGATTCCCCCCGAGTCGCAATCTCCCCGGGCGACTAATACGGCAATCCACCAGAGTTGCCAATAAACAATCAAACGCTAAAAGGGTGCCCTCGCCCGGTAATCCGGACGAGAGCACCCTTTACGCCGACCAACGCCTCGGCCGGCTAGCAGACCGTGACGTTGCCGTCCCCCCAGGGAGTGTCCTTGCGCCGCGAACCCCACCCGGCGCTTCGGACACATCCCCCTGTGACACCCACCGCACAGGGCGTCGATGAAGAGACTCCTCCACCCCACTTGCAGAACGCTTGTAGAAGGCTTGCGCCGCTGCTCAGCCATCCCCGGCCATGACCCGGACGACGTCCGCCCAGCCATGCCCGGCCCGCGCCCGACGGCGTCCGCTCACTCGTGCTCGGCCCGCGCCCGACGGCGTCCGCTCACTCGTGCTCGGCGGCCGCCGGGACGACGTCACCCTCCGCCGGCGCGACCCGGCGCGCCACCACGGTGCTGATCCGGTTGCGCCGACCGGCCAGGCTTTCAGCGGTCAGCTGGAGCCCGGCCACCTCCGCCTGCGACCCCGCTATCGGCACCCGGCCGAGCGCGTGCGCGAGCAGCCCGCCCACCGTCTCCACGTCGTCGACCTCGATCTCGGTGTCGAACAGCTCGGCCAGCTCGTCCACCGGCATCCGGGCCGTCACCCGCAGCGCACCGTCGGACATGGTCTCGACGCGGGGCGCCTCCTGATCGTACTCGTCGGTGATCTCGCCGACGATCTCCTCCAGCACGTCCTCGATGGTGACCAGCCCGGCCGTCCCGCCGTACTCGTCGATGACGATCGCCAGGTGGGTCTGCTTGGCCTGCATCTCGCGCAGCAACTGGTCGATCGGCTTGCTCTCGGGCACGTAGGTGGCCGGGCGCATGATCGACTCGATCCGCTCCTCCCCGCCGTCCTCGCCGGACTCGTGCACCCGGCGGGTGATGTCCTTGAGGTAGGCGATGCCGATGACGTCGTCCTCGTTCTCGCCGACGACGGGGACGCGGGAGAAGCCGCTGCGCAACGCGAGCGACAACGCCTGGCTGAGCGTCTTGCCACGCTCGATGTAGACCATGTCGGTGCGCGGCACCATCACCTCGCGCACCAGCGTGTCACCCAGCTCGAAGACCGAGTGGATCATCTCGCGCTCGTCCGGCTCGATGACCCTGCGCTCCTCGGCCAGGTCGACCAGGTCCCGCAGCTCGGCCTCCGAGGTGAACGGGCCGTCACGGAACCCCCTGCCGGGAGTCAGCGCGTTGCCGAGCAGGATGAGCAGCTTGGGCAGCGGACCGAAAATCTTGGTCAGCCCGTAGACGATGGGCGCGCTGGCCAGCGCGATCGGCTCGGCGTGCTGACGGCCCAGGGTCCGCGGCATCACCCCGACGATCACATAACTGACCACGATCATCACCGCCGCGGCGGAGACGTACGCCCAGCCCTGATCGTCCAAAAGGTCGATGAACAGCAGTGTCGCGATCACCGTCGCGACCATCTCGCAGCTCAGCCGGAGCAGCAGCAGGAGGTTGAGGTAGCGCGGCGCGTCGGCGACGATGGCGTGCAGCCGCTGGGCCCCGCGCTTCCCGTCACGCACGGCCGCTTCGGCGCGCACCCTGGAGATGCGCGTCAGCGCAGTCTCGGCGCTGGCGATCAGGCCGCCGACCATGACGAGGACGACGGCCAACGGCAACCAGGCGTTCACCGGGAGCTGCGCACCTCCCGCCATCCTTGGAGCAGTTGGGCCTGCAGGTCGAACATCTCCTTGTGCTCCTCGGGCTCGGCGTGGTCATAGCCCATCAGGTGCAGGATGCCGTGCGTGCACAGCAACTCCAGTTCCTCCTGGGCGCTGTGCCCCGCCTCGGCCGCCTGTCTGGTCGCCACCTCGGGACAGAGCACCACGTCGCCGAGCAGGGCCGGATCGGCCGGGACATCGGCGTCTCCGCGCGCCCCGCCGCCCGGTCGCAGCTCGTCCATGGGGAAGGCGAGCACGTCGGTCGGGCCCGCCTCGCCCATCCACTTCTCGTGCAGCTCGGACATGACGTCCTCGTCCACGATCACGATCGACAGCTCGGCGAGCGGGTTGATGCCCATCTCGCCGAGGACGTGGGTGGCCAGCGAGACCAGGAGCTCCTCGCCGACCTCCGCGCCCGTCTCATTGTTGATCTCGATGCTCATCGACGCTTCCCCCGCTGCTGGAGAGGCTTGGGATCCTGCAACGCGTCGTAACGGCCGTAGGCGTCGACGATCTCGCTCACCAGCTTGTGCCGGACCACGTCGGCGCTGGACAGGAGCGCGAAGTGGATGTCGGGGATGCCGTCGAGGATCTCCTGCACCACCCGCAGGCCGCTGGTCGTGCCCGAGGGCAGGTCGACCTGGGTGACGTCACCCGTCACCACGATCTTCGAGTTGAACCCGAGCCTGGTCAGGAACATCTTCATCTGCTCGGCCGAGGAGTTCTGCGCCTCGTCGAGAATGATGAACGCATCGTTCAGCGTGTTGTGCGTCAGGAGGAAGTCCTCCGTGACGTAGAGCGAATCCGCCGCAGCCACCTGGATGCAGACGCACTCCGCCGTGCCACGCGGCTCGATACGGTCCACGAAACGCATCGGCCTGCCGCCCCCGAAGGAACGGTAGATCTCCGCCTTCCGCGACAGCCGGAAAGGCTCGACGCCCTCCGGAAGCCGGATGTCCAGGATGTGCGCGTCATGACGGTGATGCACCGGCTGCCCGTGCGCGAACCCCGGCTTGCGGCCCGCCGCCGGACGCGTACGCCAATACACGACGCCGCCCAGCGACTGCACCAGGAAGATCACATTGTCGCGCAGCTGGGGCGAGACCGTCGTGTACTGAATCCTGGCGCTGCGCTCGTCCTGCGTGACCGGACCGCCGTCCGAATCCAGCAGTCCTTGCAGGATCGCGAGCCTGACCTCCGGGGTGTTGTACAGGTAGACGTCAGGCACGAATTTCGTCGGCGATTTACACCCGACCAGCCCCAGAGCACGGACGGCTGACTTGATCGGGTGTGTGACTCTGCCGGTTTCCTCGGCCTGCGGCACCCGGTTGAGGAGGTAGTTCGGCCCACCCCTCCACCTCGCCTTCACCCCAGGTACGGCCTCCTCCAGCGCCTCTACGAGTTCCGGATCATTGGTCGCGAAACTCGGAGTGGTCAAGCCTGTGATTGAGCCGTCCCCTATGAGCAGGCCCAGTGCGTACGGGTCCATGGGGACCGGCTGCTCGGGAAAGCGGACCGGAGCGCTCAGCAGCGGCAACTCCCACTTGCGGTAGTGAGCCGTCCGCAGGTCGCCGATCATCTGCTTCGTCTCCAGCACCCGCCACGGCTTGCCACGATTGCCGTCATCACGGGAGCGGACAGCCCACAGATGGTCTTCGGAAGCGAGCACCGAGGAACCATCTTGGCTGAAGAGCCGGTATATCTTCTTCTCACCCTGCGGATAGACGCCGAGCACGGGAGTCGGCTCGCCGTTGGACCCGATGACCAGGTCACCGACTTCCAACTCGCCGATCGAGCGGAATCCATCCGGCGTCAGCACGCCGGTGCCGAGCGGCTGGCTTCTACCCCTCATGTATGCGAGGGGGGCGACCTCGATCGTGCCCGCGGCCATCAGTTTGGGGATCGAGTCGGGGTCGACCATGTCGTGCAGCGCGTCGTACAGCGGCCGCAGGTAGGGGTCGATCTTCTCGTAGAGGGTGCCCGGCAGGAAGCCCAGCCGTTCGCCCGCCTCGACCGCGGGCCGGGTCAGGATGATCCGGTTGACCTGCTTCTCCTGCAGCGCCCGCACCGCCTTGGCCATGGCCAGGTAGGTCTTGCCGGTGCCGGCGGGGCCGATGCCGAAGACGACGGTGTGCTTGTCGATCGCGTCGACGTAACGCTTCTGGTTGACGGTCTTGGGCCTGATCGTGCGGCCGCGGGAGGAGAGGATGTCCAGGGACAGCACCTCCGCCGGGCGGTCGGAGGTCATCCGGAGCATGGCGATGCTCCGCTCGACCGCGTCGGGGGTCAGCTCGCCGCCGCTGCGCAGGACCTCCACCAGCTCCTCGAACAGCCGCACCACGGTGCTGCTCTCGTCGGGGCTGCCGGTGACGGTGATCTCGTTGCCGCGCACATGGACGTCGGCCTTGAAAGCGCCCTCGATGACGCGAAGCAGCTCGTCACGGGAGCCCAGGAGGCTGACCATCGGGTATTCGTCCGGAATCAGCACCTTGGCCTGTGTGCGCGATGGAGGTGCCGTGCGTCGGGATTCGTGTAGTTCGGACATGGGCAGGCCAGCGGCCTGATGCCTCCCGGTCTGTTCGGCTGTTCTTCTCCCCACATCGTAGCCGGGAGCAGCAGAATTACTCGCGCCAATATATCCGGGCCAAAATCACCCGGCCAGGGTCACCCGGGCGGCCAGGTCAGGTCACGTCCGCCCAGCATGTGGGCGTGCACGTGGAAGACGGTCTGCCCGGCGGCGGGCCCGGTGTTCAACACGATTCGGTAACCGGCGACGGCCACCCCCTCGTTCTCGGCCACCGTGTGCGCGGCCTTGAGCACCTCGTCGGCGAGCCCGGCGTCGGCCCGCGCCAGCGCGGCCGCGTCGGCGTGATGCTCCTTCGGGATGACCAGCACGTGGGTGGGCGCCTGCGGGTTGGTGTCGCGGAACGCCAGCGTTCTGTCGGTCTCCAGGACGATCTCGGCCGGGATCTCCTTGGCCGCGATCTTGCAGAAGATGCAGTCGGTCATCTGAGCACCCTACCGACAGGCCCGCCTCCGCTGCCTGGTCCGGCGTCCGCCCCCTGATCGGCGTTGCGAAGAGGTGACCCGATCCGTCGTGGCGTCTTAAGATCAGCGCGGTTAGGGTGGGTGTGCGACACTCAAGAAAAAAGACGATTCAGGGTCGGGCGAGGCCACCTGGCGAGGACACGACTGGGTCATGCCCCCTAAGGAACCGGAAGAGCGTAAACCCTCAGGCAAGGCCGCGCGTCCCACTGATGTGACCACCGAAACCCTCCTGGCCGACAGGTCCATGGGGGCGGTGCCGGTCGGGTGGGATGCCGACATGGCCGTGACCGCGCTTTACAGTGCGCACTTTCGGTCATTAGTGCGTCTCGCTGTGTTGCTGGTGCGCGACATGGCAACCGCGGAGGAAGTCGTGCAGGACGCGTTCGTCGCCATCCATGGCGCCTGGCGCAGACTGCGTGACCCCGACAAAGCACTCGCCTACCTGCGTCAGTCCGTCGTCAATCGATCCCGTTCGGTGCTGCGGCACCGCGCGGTGGTGGAGAAGTACGCGCCCAAGGGACTGCCCGATGCGCCCAGCGCTGAGAACGGCGCGATCGGCGAGCTCGAACGCTCCGCCGTCATCGAGGCACTGAGGTCCCTGCCGACACGTCAGAGAGAGGCACTGGTCCTTCGTTACTACGGTGATCTGTCCGAGGCTGAGATCGCCCACGCCATGGGCATCAGCAAGGGCGCGGTCAAGAGCCACACCGCACGTGGCATGGCCGCCTTGCGATCCGTCCTGGAGAAAATGTCATGACCCAGCCCCCCGACGAGCACGGCGAGATCCTTCGCCGTGCGCTCCGCGCGGAGGCGGACGCGGTCGTACCCTCGCCGGAAGGACTGGAGATCATCCGCGCCCGCATCGAGCGGCGTGGCGTGCGCAACCTGTTCTGGTGGCGCGCGGGCGCCGCCGCCGCCAGCGCGATGCTGGTGGCGGGCACCATCGTGATGGTGGTCCCGGAGCTGCGCCAGCGCGTGATCGAGCAGCCTTATCAGGAGGTGCGGAGCACTACCAGCAGCACGCCGCCGGCCAAGTCCTCGACCAGCCGGCCGCCGTCCCCCAAGTCGACCGTCCGCGAGGACGTGCCGCCGCCGGGGATCGTCTCCGAGCCGGTCACGTCACCGCCGCCGCAGCCCGCGTCGGAGACGGCCAGGTCGACCAGCAAGGCGACCCCCACCCCGACGCCTACGCCCACTCCGACGCCCTGCCCGTCGACCGTGGAGCTGCAGGAGGAGCTGCCGTCGGACTGCCCGACGATCTCGCCGACACCCACCTCGACACCGACCCCGACATTGTCCGAGACGGCGTTGCCGGACACGTCGTGCCCGGCGGAGGAGTGCCCACCGGGCGACCTGGCCCCCACCCCGACGGACGTCCCCAGCCCCCTGTTCGTCACGCCCGGCGCCCCGTAGACACCCTCGCCCTGCACGAACGCCCCAAGCCCGCTGTTCGTCACGCCTGGCACCCCATACGGACGTCCCCAGCCCTCTGTCGTCACGTCTGGCGCCCCGTAGCCCGCACGGGTGTCACCAGCGGCCGGTTCGGGTGAGCAGCACCGCTGCCGCAGCCACCCCCGCCGTCGAGGTGCGCAGCACCGTCGGCCCGAGCAGGACCGGCAGCGCCTTCGCCGCCTGGAAGGCGGCGAGCTCCTGGTCCGAGACGCCGCCCTCGGGTCCCACCACCATGATGATGTCGCCGCCCGCCGGCAGTGCCACCCGCGACAGCGGCTCGGCCGCCTCCTCGTGCAGCACCAGCCCCAGAGCCGCGTCCGCCAGCAGCGCCTCGACCTGGGCCGTCGAGGCCGGCTCCGTCACCTCGGGCAGATGGAACCGGCGGGCCTGCTTGCCCGCCTCGCGCGCCGTCGACCGCCACCGGTGCAGCGCCTTGGCCGCCCGCTCGCCCTTCCACTGGGTGATGCTGCGCGAGGCCGCCCAGGGCACGATCACGTCCACGCCCGCCTCGGTCATCATCTCGACGGCCAGTTCGCCTCTGTCGCCCTTCGGCAGGCCCTGGACGACCACCAGCCGGGGCCGCAGCGCCGGCACCTCGTGCCGGGCCAGCACCTCCAGCCTGAGCGCGTCCTTGCGCACCTCGCGCACGACGCACTCGGCCACCGCGCCCGCCCCGTCGGTCAGGTCGACCCGCTCCCCTTCCCGCAGCCGCCGGACCGCGGCGGCGTGACGCCCTTCAGGACCGTCGAGCACCAGCTCGGACCCGCTCAGATCCGCCGCGAGGAACACCGGAACCGTCACTCCAGGCACCCCAGATTCTTAACGTTATGCAGCCAAGCGATCACGTAGCGCAATATCGTGTCACGTGCAGTCGCACCTTCCTGAGTCACTTTACGAGGGGTCAGCGCGATGACAGTCTCCCGCCGGCTCCCCTGGCCGCCGCCCGTCAGGGCGCGCGTCGCGCTGCCGCTGGCCGTCTCGACGCTCCTGCTGGTCGCGGGCCTGGGAGCGGGCGCCGCGGACCGGCTGAGGGCCAGGGCCGACGCGACCGGGACCGCCGGTCACGTCGGCGGGGTGCTCGCCGCGCAGGAGCTGATCCACCCGCTCCAGCGCGAGCGCGGCCTGGCGCTGGGGGTGCTCGCCGGCGACGACAGGTTCGCGGCCGATCTGGACGCCGAACGCCGTGTCACCGATCGGGCCAGAGCCCGGCTCGACACCGCGACGCCGGGCCTGCGTGCGGCGCTCACCGGCCTCCGGGAGGCCCGGTCCGGCGCCGCCACCGCGCAGGAGGCCTTCTCCGCCTACACCGGCGCGATCTCGGCTCTCCTGGACGCCTCCTTCGCCGCCCGGCCGGGCGGGCTGCAGGCGCTGGAGGCGCTGGAGGCCATCAGCAGGGCCAAGGAGACGGCCTGTCAGGAGCGCGCCCTGGTGACCGCGGCGTTCGCGACCGGCTCGTTCACCTCGGCGGGGCATCTCGACCTGCTCCAGGTACGGGCGGTCAAGGCGGACGCGTTCGCCAGGTTCGAGCGCGTGGCGACGGCGACGGGCCGGGCGGCGCTGGCCCGGGCCCAGCAGAGTGGCCATCCGCCCAGGCTCGCCGCCATGGAGAGACAGGCCGTCGCGGGCACCCCGCTGTCGGCGAGCCCGCGCGCCTGGCACCACGCGGCCATCGGCTACGACGAGGCCCTGCGGAGCGTGCAGCGGTCGGTGGCCGAAGAGGTGCGCGCACCGGCGCTGGCCGCCGCGGAGCGGGCCACTCTGCACCTGGCCCTGCTGGGCGCGCTGGGCGCGGTGCTCGTGCTGGGCATGCCGGTGCTCGGCGTGCTCGCCTCCCGTTCGGCGCTGCGTCCCCTGCGGCGGCTCTCCGACCAGGCCGACGCGCTGGCCGAGCAGGTCTTCCGGGTCACTCACGGCGGGCAGGGTCAGGACGTACACGCGCAGTGCTCGCGCCGGCGGGACGGCGAGTTCGCGGGGGTGGCCGGCGCGCTCGGTGACCTGCACCGCAGCGCCGTACGGCTGGCGGCCGAGCACACGGCCTTGCGGCGCGTCACCACCGAGTCGCTGGTGGACCTCGGCGTACGGCACCGAAACCTGGCGCACCGCCAGCTGAGCTTCATCGGCATGCTGCAGCGCGAGGAGTCCGACCCCGCCGCCTTGGCCCGGCTCTGCGAGCTGGACCGCCTGACGAGCCGGCTGCGCCGCAACGCCGAGAGCCTGCTGGTGCTGGCCGGCAAGCGGGGGGCGCGCCGCTCGTCGGAGCCCGTACCGGTGGCGGACGTGCTGCGGCTGGCCCTGACCGAGGTCGAGGACCATCACCGGGTCACGCTGCGCGTGGTGGACGGCGCGCCGGTCCGGGGCGCGGTGGTGGCGGAGGTCGCCCACCTGCTGGCCGAGCTGGTGGAGAACGCGCTGACCCACTCGCCACCCGATGCGGAGGTGGAGGTGTGGGCGCGGGCGGACGAGGGCGAATGCCGCATCACCATCACCGACCACGGCATCGGCATGACCGCCGAGGAGCTGGCCGCGGCCAACGCGCGGCTGCGCGGCGAGGAGAGCTTCCTGGTGGCCCCCACCCGCTGCCTGGGCCACCACGTGGTGGGCAGGCTGGCCGACCGGCTCGGTGTCAGGGTGTGGCTGCACGAGTCGCTGCGCCGCGGCGTCACCGCGCGGGTGGCGCTGCCTGAGGAGCTGCTGGCGGTGCCGTCACGGCCGGAGCAACCGCCAGAGCTGCTCGGCGGCGTCAGCGCCCGTTGAAGGCGTCGCGCAGTCGCGAGAAGAAGCCCTGCTGGCCCGGAGCGAACTTGCCCGGCGGGCGCTCCTCGCCGCGCAGCTTGGCCAGCTCGCGCAGCAGCTCCTCCTGAGCGGTGTCGAGGCGGTGCGGCGTCTCGACGTTCACGTGGATGAGCAGGTCGCCGCGGCCCGTCTCGTTGAGCCGCTGCACGCCGCGGCCGTACATGGTGATGACCTGGCCTGACTGGGTGCCCGGCCGGACGTCGATCTCCTCGGCGCCGTCGAGCGTCTCGACGGTGAGAATGGTGCCGAGGGCGGCGGCCGTCATCGGGATCTGGACGGTGCAGTGGAGGTCGTCGCCGCGCCGTTCGTAGATCTCGTGCGGGCGCTCGACGATCTCCAGGAAGAGGTCTCCGGGCGGGCCGCCGCCGGGGCCGACCTCGCCCTCGCCGGCGAGCTGGATGTGGGTGCCGTCCTCGACGCCCGCAGGGATGCGCACCTTGATCGTACGGCGGGTGCGCACCCGGCCGTCGCCGGAGCACTCCTGGCAGGGATTGCGGATGATGCTGCCGAAACCGCCGCACTGCGGGCATGGCCGCGAGGTCATGACCTGACCCAGGAACGACCGGGTCACCTGGCTGATCTCGCCGCGCCCGTTGCACATGTCGCAGGTGTCGGGGTGGGTGCCCGGGGACGCGCCCGCGCCCTGGCACACCTCGCACAGCACGGCCGTGTCGACGACCAGCTCGCGGGTGGTGCCGAAGGCGGTCTCGCGCAGGTCGAGCTCGACCCGGATGGTCGCGTTGCGGCCCCGGCGAGCGCGCGAGCGCGGCCCGCGTGCGCCGCCCGCGCTGCCGAAGAAGGCGTCCATGATGTCGCTGAACGGGAACCCCGCGCCGAACCCGCCGGCGCCGGCCGCCGCGCCGGCGCCACCGAACGGATCGCCGCCCAGGTCGTACATCTGGCGCTTGCTCGCGTCCGACAGCACCTCGTAGGCCTGCGTGATCTCTTTGAACCGCTCCTGGGTGGCGGGATCGGGATTCACGTCAGGGTGCAGCTCGCGAGCCAGCCGGCGGTAAGCCTTCTTGATCTCTTCCTGACTGGCGTCACGGCGCACCCCGAGGGTGGCGTAGTAGTCGGTGTTTGCCACTTATCGACCTCTTAAGATGCAGCCAGGATCTGGCTGACGTAGCGTGCCACCGCGCGCACGGCGCCCATCGTCACGGGGTAGTCCATCCTCGTGGGGCCCAGCACGCCGAGCCGAGCCAGTTGGTTGTCGCCTGAACCGTATCCGGTGGCGACGATGGACGTGCCCACGAGCCCGGTATAGGCGTTCTCTGATCCGATGCGCACGGTGAGAGCGGACGGTGTGTCTGTGGAAGTCTCGCCGAGCAGGCGCATGAGCACGACCTGCTCCTCCAGTGCCTCGAGCACGTCGCGCAGCCCGACGCTGAAGCCGGCCCCCGCGAGGTTGGCGGCACCGGCGAAGACGATCTTCTCGTCGTGGCGTTCGACGAGCGTTTCGAGCAGGACGGACAGGATCGTGGCCACGACGGGCCGATCCTCGGCCGGTAGTCGCTCGGGCAGGTCGGCCACCAGGTCGGGCACATTGCCCAGCCCGCAGCCGTCCAGGCAACTGTTGAGCACCGCGCGCAGGTGCGCGATGCGGTGGTCCTCCACCACTTCGGGCAGCTCGATCACGCGCTGCTCGACGCGGCCGGTGTTGGTGATCAGCACGAGCATGACGCGTCGCTCGGCGAGCTGGACCAGCTCGACATGCCGCACCGTGGAGCGGGTCAGCGTCGGGTACTGCACCACAGCGACCTGCCTGGTGAGCTGCGCGAGCAGCCGCACCGTGCGGGTCACCACGTCGTCCAGGTCCACCGCGCCGGCCAGAAAGGTCTCGATGGCCCTGCGCTCGGCTCCGGACAACGGCTTGATCTGCGAGAGCCTGTCGACGAACAGGCGGTATCCCTTGTCCGTCGGCACCCGGCCGGCGCTGGTGTGCGGCTGGGTGATGTAGCCCTCCTCCTCCAGTGCGGCCATATCGTTCCTGACCGTCGCCGGGGAGACCTTCAGGTTGTGGCGCTCCGCCAGCGCTTTGGAGCCCACCGGTTCGTTGGTCGACACGTAGTCTTCGACAATGGCGCGGAGCACCGCGAGTTTACGATCGTCGAGCACGTGAGCACCTCCTACCGCTGCCTTCCGGGAAACGACAGGTCTAGCACTCTGTGTTCCCGAGTGCCAAGTGTACGGCTCTCACTCACAAGGTGCGATAACACGGTGGGCCGCCGGCCACTCGGCGCACGTCAGAGGCACGCTGCGGGCCCTGGCCTGCTGGCGCACCATCATCACACCCGTCACACTTGTCACATGACGGACAATCCATATCCTCCCTACGGTCCCCCGTCAGAGGGCGGGCATTCCCCAGGTGAGACACCACAATCCTTCCCGAACGGCCCGCCCCAGCAGTACCCACCGCCGCAGTACGGCCAGGCACCTCCCTACGGCCAGCAGGGACAGCCGCAGTACGGCCAGCCCCAGCCTCCGCCCTACCCGCAAGCCCCGCCCCCGCAGTACGGCCAGCAGTCTCCCTACGCCCCGTACGGCCAGCAACCGCAGTTCGGTCAGTACCCGCCGGGGTCCAGGCCGCCCGACGGCTCGAAGAACCTCAGGCCGCACCTGCGGTGGATCGCCGTCGCCTGGGGCGTCGCCGTCCTGTGCGTCGTCGCAGGCGTGGTTCTCTTCGTCAGCGGCTTGCTCAGCAGCGTCGACAACGTCGCGCCGACCAGGACGTTCGCCGCCGGCGAGCAGGTCACCGTGGCCCTCGACCCGGCCCAGAGCCCCGTGCTCTACCTCGCCAGCCGCACCCGGGTGCGCTACGAATGCCAGATCGCCAACGGGGCGAGGCTCCTGCCCGTCTCCGGCACCCAGAACCTCACGGTGAACGGCACGCAGTGGCAGCAGATCCTGCGGATCGCCGCACCCTCCGCGGGCAATTACCCGATCACGTGCACCGTCACGGAGGGCGCGACCGCGCGGTTCGGCGTCGGCCGGGACATCTCCACCGCCGTGGGCGGCGTCCTGGGCGGGGTGGCCCTGCTGGTGGCCGTCCCGGGGGTAGGCGTCCTGGCCGCGATCATCGTGACGATCGTGGTCCTGGTGCGCCGCAGCCGCCAGCGTAAGCGCCTCGCGGTCCGCGACTGATTTGCTACGGTCCCCGTGTGTACGAGGGTGATGTTCTCGGGGGAAATTGGCGGCGTCCGGGCCGGGGCAAGATTCCGAAGGTGCCGGCCGAGCGCGACCTGGTCGTGGAGGACGCCGACAGCGGCTTCTGCGGCGCGGTGGTCGCCTGCGACAAGGAGGCCGTCACGCTGGAGGACCGCTTCGGCAAGCGGCGCCTGTTCCCGCTCGATCCGGCCGCGTTCCTGCTGGACGGCAAGATCGTTACGCTGGTACGGCCGGCGGCCGCCACCGCGGAGACCCACCGGCGCAGCGCCTCCGGCTCGATCGCCGTGGAGGGACTGCGGGCCAGGGTGGCCAGGCAGAGCCGCATCTACGTCGAAGGCGTGCACGACGCCGCGCTGGTGGAGCGGATCTGGGGCCACGACCTGCGGGTGGAGGGCGTCGTGGTCGAATACCTGGAGGGCGTGGACGATCTGCCGGAGATCGTCGAGGAGTTCGCGCCCGAGCCGGGCCGCAGGCTCGGCGTGCTGGTCGACCACCTAGTGCCCGGCTCCAAGGAGAGCCGTATCGCCGCCCGGGTGACCTCCCCGGACGTGCTCGTGGTCGGTCACCCGTTCATCGACATCTGGCAGGCGGTCAAGCCTTCCTCTGTCGGCATCCCGGCCTGGCCGGACGTGCCGCGCGGGGTTCCGTGGAAGGAAGGCGTGATCGCCGCGCTGGGCTGGCGCATGGCGCCGGCCGACGCGTGGCGGCGCATACTGGGCTCGGTGTCGAGCTTCGCCGACCTGGAGCCCGAGCTGCTCGGCCGGGTGGAGGAACTGATCGACTTCGTTACGGAGGCACCATGAGCCACGATCCGCAGCCACCGCCGGACGACGACGCGACCCGCCGCGTCTCCGCCGCCGACGTCCACGGCGCCCAGCCACCGGACCCACAGCCCGACTCGGGCACCCAGTCCGGACCCCAGTCACGTGACCCGCAGCCGGACGGCCCCCGGTCCGGACCGCCGTCGGGGCCACAGTTCCGCCCCCAGTCCGGCCCGCAGTACGGCCCCGAGCCCGGATCACCGTCAGGGCCGCAGTTCCCTCCTCCGTCCGGCCCGCAGTACGGCTCCCAGCCTGGCCAAGGCCCCGAGCCCGGATCACCCTCAGGGCCGCAGTACCCTCCTCCTCCGCCCGGCCTGCCGTATGGCGTACAACCTGGCTCGCAGCCTGGGCAAGGACACCAGTCCGGCTACGGCCAGCCGCCTCCGCCGCCCGGTTACGAGCCGCCCTATGGCCAGCAGCCGCCGCCGTACGGGTTCGGCCAGCAGCCCCCGCCGTACGGCTACGGGCAGCAGCCTCCGCCCGGACAGCAGCATCCGCCGTACGGCTACGCGGCGCAGGGGCGGCAGGAGCCGTACGTGCCGGGAAGGTACGGTCCCCGTCCCGGCAGCGACGACAGCTCGATGGCCATGCTGGCCCACCTGCTCGGTCTGCTGGTCTCGTGGGTCGGCCCGCTGATCCTCTACCTCATCAAAAAGGACGAGTCCCCCTACGTCAGGGATCAGGCCGCCGAGGCGCTCAACTTCCAGATCACCGTGTTCGCCGCCCTCATGATCAGCGGCATCCTGACGATCGTGGTCATCGGCATCGTGCTGCTCCCGATCGTCTGGATCGGAGCGCTGATCTTCCAGATCCAGGCCGCCGTCTCCGCCAACCGGGGCGAGAACTTCCGCTACCCCTTCAGCATCCGCCTGATCAGCTGAGCAGGTCACGCACCAGCGCGTCGGCCAGCAGCCGGCCGCGCAGGGTGAGCACCATCCGGCCCGCCTTGAACGCCTCGACCTCCAGCAGCCCGTCCGCCAGGGCCGAGGCGACGCGCGGCCGGGCGCGGGGCTCGACCTCGGCGAGCGGGTAGCCGGTGTCGAGCCTGAGCTCCAGCATCAGCCGCTCGGTGGCGCGGTCCTCCCCGGTCAGCTCCTCGCGCGCGTGGGCGGGTGAGACGCCCTCGGCCAGGCGCTGAGCGTACGGGGCGGGGTGTTTGACGTTCCACCAGCGGGTGCCGCCGACGTGGCTGTGCGCGCCGGGGCCGACGGCCCACCAGTCGCCGCCGGTCCAGTAGAGCAGGTTGTGGCGGCACCGCGCGGCGTCCGAGGTGGCCCAGTTGGACACTTCGTACCAGCGGAATCCGGCCTCGGCCAGCATCGTGTCGGCGATCAGGTAGCGGTCGGCGGCCACGTCGTCGTCGGGCATCGGCAGCTCGCCCCGGCGGATCCTGGCCGACAGCCGGGTGCCCTCCTCGACGATCAGCGAGTAGGCCGAGACGTGGTCGGGCTCGGCGGCGACGGCGGCCGCCAGCGAGGCGCGCCAGTCGTCGTCGGACTCCCCCGGCGTGCTGTAGATCAGGTCCAGGTTGACGTGCTCGAACCCGGCCTTGCGCGCCTCCAGCACGGCCTGACCGGCCCGGCCCGGCGTGTGCTGCCGGTCGAGCACCTTGAGCACGTGCTCGCGGGCGCTCTGCATGCCGAAGCTGACCCGGTTGAAGCCGCCCTCGCGGAGTTCGTCCAGGTAGCGCTGGTCGACGGACTCGGGGTTCGCCTCCGTCGTCACCTCCGCGCCGGCCTTCAGCCCGAACTCCGCGTCGATGGCCGCCAGAATTCTGGACAGGTCCTCGGCCGGCAGCAGCGTGGGGGTGCCGCCACCGAAGAAAACCGTCTCGACCGGAAGATCCACCTCGCCGAGGACCCGGCGGGCCAGCCGCACCTCCTCGATGGCGGTGTCGGCGTAGTCGCGCTGGGAGGCGCCGGGGCCGAGCTCGGTGGCGGTGTAGGTGTTGAAGTCGCAGTAGCCGCAGCGTGTCACGCAGAACGGGACGTGCACGTAGAAGCCGAACGGCCGCTCACCGAGTCCGGGCAGGGCGCTGTCGGGCAGCTCGCCGGAGGCGGGCGCGGGATCGCCGTCAGGCAACGTGGAGGGCACGTCTACCAGTGTGCCCGCTGCCATTGACTGCCCGATCCCGTGGCTCTACGATCCGGGGCAACTTATAGGAAAGTTTCCTATAAGTACACGCTCCGGGAGGCGCCCCCCGTGAAGAAGATCCTCATCGCCCTCTCCCTGTTACTCGGCCTCACGGCGGTCCCGCTGCCCGTCCAGGCGGAGACAGGCACGCACGACCGCTTCAAGCGGGTCGCCTACTTCATCCAGTGGGGCGTCTACGGGCGCGATTACCACGTCAAGGACATGGACACCAGCGGCGCCGCCGCCAAGCTCACCCACATCAACTACGCCTTCGGCTTCGTCAACCCGGAAGGCGCCTGCTACTCGGCCGACCCGTGGGCCGACTGGCAGCGGCCCGTCCCGGCCGAGCAGAGCGTGGACGGCGTGGCCGACGAGCCCGGCCAGGCGCTCAACGGCAACCTCAACCAGCTGCGCAAGCTCAAGGCCAAGCACCCCGGCCTCAAGACCCTCATCTCGCTCGGCGGCTGGACCGGCTCGAAGTACTTCTCCGACGCCGTGCTCACCCCCGCATCCCGCGCCGAGCTCGCCCGGTCCTGCGTCGACCTGTGGCTGCGCGGCAACCTCCCGGGTCTCGCACCCGGCGCGGGCGCGGGCGTGTTCGACGGCATCGACCTGGACTGGGAGTGGCCAGGCTCGGCCGGCGCCGACGGCAACATCATCCGGCCGGAGGACAAGCGGAACTTCACCCTCTTCGTCGAAGAACTCCGCGCACAGCTCAAGGCGTTCTCCTCCCGGGCTGAGCTCACTGCCTTCCTCCCCGCCGCCGCTGCCAAGATCGACTCTGGTTTCGAGGTACGGCGCGTCTTCCAGCAGCTCGACTTCGCCACCATCCAGGGCTACGACCTACGAGGCAGCTGGGAGACCCGGACCGGGCACAACGGCAACCTGCTCTCCGACCGCCGCGACCCCAACGAGGTCCGCTACAGCGTCGACCAGACCGTCCGCGACTACCGCGAGCGCGGCGCCCCGGCCCGCAAACTCGTCATCGGCGTCCCGGCGTACGGGCAGGGCTGGACCGGCGTCACGGGCGGCGGCAACGGCCTGTACAAGCCGGCCACCGGCCCCGCCCCCGGCAAGTGGGCAGCGGGCACCGAGGACTACAAGGACCTGGTGACCAAGCCCGGCAAGCGCCACCGCGACCTGCGCACCGGCACCCTGTGGTTGTACGACGGCAACGAGTTCTGGTCCTATGACGACCCGGCGGTGCTGGTGCAGAAGGCGGCGTACATCCGGCTCAAGGGCTTGGGCGGCGCCATGATGTGGTCCATCGACCAGGACGACTCCCGAGCCTCCCTGACCTCGGCCCTCCACTCGATCCTGAGATGAGCCGGACCTCCGCGGCGAACCACCCGACCTCAGGGTCGAGCCGCTCCCACCGAGAGCCACCCGATCCTGGGATCAAGCCGCTCCCACCGAGAGCCGCCCGATCCTGAGATGAGCCACCCACCTGAGGCCGGAGGCTGCCTCGCGCGGACACGTACGCGCTCGTGTCCGCGTGAGGCCCGGCCACAGCCCCTACGGGGGCGTGGCGTTGAGCCGGGAGTCGGTGTCGAAGTCGGCCAGTTGTAAGAGCGTCTCCAGGGCCGCCTGGCGCATCTCCTCGACCGACTCTCCCCGCTCGCCGAAACAGTCCGCCGCCACGTCGAGCAGGGCCGTCACCACGGCGGCGTCGGGCATCGGGACGTCCACCACGACCTTGCCGTCCTCCCCCACCTCGGCGGGCATCAGATGCAGCCGGATCAGCCGCCGCGCCTCCTCCGCCACGGCGACACCCAGAACAGCAGCACGCTCGAACCGCTCAGCAGCAATCATGTCACCCTCCAGTCGCACAGGTGTTCGGGTACAAAGCTAGCCGCCGCCACCGACAGAATCCCCGACGCAGGCGGCGATCCCGGTCGCCCCGGTGAGGTGGCTAGGCTCGGGACATGTGCGACATGACCATCCGGGTCAGCGGCCTGTCCGTGGAGCTCGGCGGCAACCCGGTGCTGCGCGACTTGGACCTGACCGTCGCCCCTGCGGAGCTGGTCGCAATCGTCGGCCCCAACGGATCCGGCAAGTCGACCCTCCTCCGCTGCCTGGCCGGGCTCCTGCCCGCCACCGGCGGCACGGTGGAGGTGTTCGGCGCGCCGCCGGTCGACGAACCGGCCTTCTGGCGGCGGACGACGCTGGTAGGTGAGGAGCCGGCCTGGTACCCGGGGCTCACGACCCGCGAGCACTTGGAGCTGACGCACACGGTGCACGCCGGCCCCCGCCTCACCGTGGACGCCGCGCTGGAGCTGTTCGACCTGGCCGTACGCGCCGACGCGCCGCCACTGAACCTGTCCACGGGCCAGCGCCAGCGGCTGCTCCTGGCCGCCGCGCTGCTGCGGCCCAGCGAGCTCCTGCTGCTCGACGAGCCGGAACGCGGCCTGGACTCCGGTTTCCGCGAGCGACTGGCCGTACTGCTGGATGAGTACACCGCCGAGGGCGGCACCGTCGTCATGGCCACCCACGACCCGGCACTCGCCGCGCGCGGCCGCCAGGTCTCCCCCACCGGCGGCCAGGTGACCGCCGCCGCATGACAACACGCACAACCGTTCACTGAGTTTTAAGGATTCTCGGTGATTCGCCCGGTGTGGGCGAAGGTCCCCGTCTGATCCGGGCAGCGGGTGCCCGGTGCGAGGTTGACGTTTCACGGCCACCTGCCCCGCCAGGCGGGGTCTTACGGTCGGCTCCACGTCCGTTTCGGGTCTCCGGGCCACTCCCGGCGACCGTACGCTCCACCAGCGAAGCGAGATTGCGCGCGGCGTTCTCATCGCGATCCATCGACAGGCCGCACCCCTCACACACGTAGGTGCGCACCCGCAGCGGCAGCTTGGCTTTCACCGCACCGCAGGATGAACACGTCTTGGAGGAGGGGAACCAGCGGCTCGCCACCAGCAGTCGGCCGCCGTTCCAGCCGGTCTTGTAGGCGAGCTGACGGCGGATCTCCCCGAAGCCGGCGTCGGAGAGGGCGCGGGCCAGCCGCCGGTTGCGGACCATCCCGGCCACGTTGAGGTCC
>NZ_BMNK01000030.1 GCF_014646515.1 Nonomuraea glycinis | reverse complement strand
CTTCTTCCTTGAACTCCGGCGAGAACTGCCTGCGACGCCTCGTCACGTACCTACCTCTTCCAGGCTTCTGTCAGCTTATGTAGTCGACTGTCCGGAATCTGCTAGGCACCTCAGGCAGCCCGTCAGCGGCGCTATGCCGGCGGCGGGTGTTGTAGAAGTCGGCGATCCAGGTGGCGATCTTCAGGCGGGCTTCGGCCCGCGTTGCGAAGCGGTACCGGTGGACGTATTCGACCTTGAGGGTGGAGTTGAACGATTCGGCGGCGGCGTTGTCGAGCGCGCAGCCGACCCGGCCCATCGACTGGACGACGCCCCAGTGCCGGCAGGCGTCCTGGAAGCGGGCGGCACTGTATTCACTGCCGAGGTCGGTATGGAAGATCACCCCATCGATGGTGCCGCCGCGGGTGACCGCGGCCATCTGCAGCGAGGCGATGGTCAGCGTCGCATCGTGATGCTCCGACATCGCATAGCCGAGCAGCCGGCGGGAGAACAGATCCTCGACCGTGGCCAGGTAGAGCTCGCCCTCGCCGGTGACGATCTCGGTCACATCGCCGCACCACAACACGTCCGGCGCGACCGCGGTGAACGAGCGCCGTACCAGGTCGGGGGCGGCAGGCCGCTTGCCCTGCCGGGTCAGCGACCGGCGTTTCCTGACCGCCCGGCCGGCTAAACCAAGCGCGGCCATACGCCCGGCGACGGTGTTCTCCGATACCCGCCACCCCGCCTCGTGCAGGTCACGAGTAATGCGCGGGCTGCCGTAGGTACCGCCCGAGGCGGTGAACCTCGCCTCGATCTGCGCGTCCAAGTCCGCGCGGCGCTGCTGACGGGCCGTCGGCGCCCGATCGCGCCACTTGTAGTACCACGATTGCGACAGGCCCAAGGCCCGGCAGGTCAACGCATGGGGCACACCATGATCGGTCTTCTGGGAGCTGATGAAGGCCGCCACGCTCACCGGCCCATCGCCTCTCGAACCCACAAGACCACCGAGCGTTTGAGCACATCGCGCTCCATCTCCAGCTCGGCGCGCTCCTTGGCCCACTCAGCTCGCTGCCTGCGCAGCCTGGCGAGTTCCTCTCGCTCGGATTCGGCCAGCTCGCCACCGTTGGTGTCCTGCTCGCAGGCCAGCCGCCTCTCTCCCGCGACCGTGATCGAATGCCATCGTCTGCTGTCCGGAGTGATGCGCTCGGCCGTACGGGATCGACTGATCGGCGCGAACCCATGTGAGGGCGTACGCCTGCCCAGGTGCCGCCGCCAGGACGACGATGACCGCATCATCACGCGGGAGGAGTTCGCCATGCTCCTTCGGCACGTCCCCGACCGGTACCGTGCCGTCGTCGCCCTGGCCGCCGGAGCGGGGCTGCGGTGGGGCGAGTGCGCCGGGCTTCGATGGGATGCCATCGACCTCGATGCCGGTACCGTCCGGGTGCTCCGCGTCGCAGTCGAGATCAACGGGCACATCTCGATCAAGCCCTATCCCAAGTCCAGGGCAGGACGACGGGAGATCCCGCTGCCCGGCTTCGCGGTCGAGCTGCTCACCGCACACCGGGACGCCTTCCCGGCCGGTCCACTCGGCGAGGTCTTCACCGTCCGTAGCGGCAACCTGATGAGCCGCCACACCTTCCGCGCCCGAGTCTGGCGCCCCTCGCTCGTGCGCGCCGGCCTCCTCGGCTCGGTCGCACCGGCCGGGGAACGGTTCGTCGGCACCTGGACGACCAAGGCCGCCACCGAACAGCGCGAGCACATCCTGACCAAGGAGGAGGCAGTCACCTACGTCGCCCAGCACGCCGGAGAAGGACTGCGCTTCCACGACCTCAGGCACTGCTACGCCACCTGGCTAGTCTCCAGCGGCGTACCAGTCAACGACGTCGCCAGCCTCATCGGCCACGAACAGATCTCGACCACACTCAACCGCTACACGCACGCTTCACGCGATCGGAGCAGCAGGGCCCGCGCGGTGTTCGCTGACTCCCGCTCCCATTCCGCTCCCAAAATCGGACACCGAGGAGGTGACCGAGCCAGAGCTAAGGGAAGGCACCGGGTAGCGAACAAGCCCCTGACCAGCAAAAAGGCCCGTCCGATAACCGGACGGGCCTTGTTGTCTCTGGTGGAGATGAGGGGATTCGAACCCCTGACCCCTTCGATGCGAACGAAGTGCGCTACCGGACTGCGCTACATCCCCAAGGACTCGACCAGGTTAGCAAACTTCCGGGGGTCCCCGCGCCACCCTTACCCGTCGCCCACCGCTCGCCGGGGTGGTTCCGCGTACTGGTCGAAGAGGACGTCCGCCTGTCGGGCCGCGAATTCGATGACTTCGGCCTCCGCCTGCGCCGCCATCTCCGCCGCGCGCCGCTGCGCCCGTACGCGCCGGGCCCGCTCGCGCGCCTGTACGGCCCGCTGCCGCCGCTCGCGGTCCACCTGTACGGCGATCCGCAGGAACACCATGTAGCCGAGCATGATCGCGCAGGCTGGCGCCACCGCCCACCAGGGGATCACCCGCACGGCGGCCGTGACCACGGTCGCCACCACGAGCAGGCTGGTGAAGAAGAGCAGCCGACGCCGGCGGGCGACGATGATGGCTCGCCGCCGGGCCCGGAACTGGCGTGGGTCGACGCGCTCGTACTCCGCGGTGTCGAACTCCTGCGTGCCGTCAGCCTCGCTGAGGTCGGGGAGTTGGTATTCGCCGGTGTAGTGTTCTTCGAGCTCGGCCAGTTCGGCGAGGTTTGTCTTGTCCCTGCGCAG
This sequence comes from Nonomuraea glycinis, assembly GCF_014646515.1. Taxonomy (GTDB): domain Bacteria; phylum Actinomycetota; class Actinomycetes; order Streptosporangiales; family Streptosporangiaceae; genus Nonomuraea; species Nonomuraea glycinis. Next base: position 41,588 of record NZ_BMNK01000030.1, on the reverse strand, counting down.
CCACATCGGGATCAGGACGCACAGCCACATGACGACGATGGCAAGGTAGAGGAAAGCGCCGCTCATGGGCACCTCCGGGCAGCACGAAAGCGCCTCTGTGCTTCTGGCGCCTTCAATGTGCTCACGTCACGCACCGTAAGACCGTCTGTCACTAGTTGACGAGCATTCGATGCGGTGTGTCGCGAGATCGTCAAACCTCTTCTACTGGAGACCCGCCGTGAGCTGCTGACTCACGAGCGCGACGCCACTGCACGAGCAGCCCGCCAGGAACGTCCTCAACGGTCAACGCGTAACAGATGTGGTCGCGCCAGGCTCCATCGATGTGGAGTTGACGACGCCGAATGCCTTCTTCCCTGAACCCGAGCTTCTCAACCACCCTACGGCTGGCCTGGTTCTCAGGTCGGATGTTCGCCTCCAGCCGGTGCAATCCCGCGGTGAAGAAACAATGGTCGACGGCCAGGGCGAGGGCGGTGGGGGTGATCCCCCGGCCCGCGAGCGCGCCGTCGATCCAGTAGCCGACCTGTGCGGAGCGGGCCGACCCCCAGACCATGGCGCCGATGGTCAGCTGTCCGGCGAAGCGACCACCGTACGTGACCACCCAGGGCAGGGCCATGCCCTGCCTGGCCTCGCGGCGCAGCGTGCCGACCATGGAGATGTACGGTCCGAGTCCGGTCTTGAACAGGGGCGTTTCGGGGTTGCTGGGCTCCCAGGGGCGTAGCCAGTCGGCATTGCGCACCCGGGTGTCGCGCCATACGCGCACATCCCCCAGCCGGAGCGGCCGGAGGCCGACCGGACCTTCGCTCAGCGTCGCAGGCCAGCCGCGTAGTCGATCCACATCTCTCATCATCCCCCTATCACGCCCGATGCCGCCACGGGTCGATTCCGGTCACTTCGTGCACTTGGGAATCAGTGGAGATCAACGAGGGTGGTCGCCGCCGCGAATCTGGTCGACGGCGTGCTGGAGGATGGGCGTGAGTACGGCGACGCCATCGCGTACGCCGCCGCTGGATCCGGGCAGGTTGACGATGAGGGTGGCGCCTGCCTGACCTGCGAGGCCCCGGGAGAGGATCGAGGTGGGGACCTTGTCGCGGTTAGCCGAGCGGATGCTCTCGGCGATGCCAGGAATCTCCCGGGTGATGACTCGGGCCGTCATCTCGGGCGTCAGATCGGTGGGGGTCAGGCCGGTGCCGCCTGTGGTCACGATCACGTCGTAGCCTGCGGCGACCCCGTCGCGCAGCGCGCCTTCCACCGGGTCGCCGTCGGGCACCACGACCGGGCCGTCGACCGTGCAGCCCGCCTCGCCGAGCAGCGTCACCAGCAGCGCCCCGGATTTATCCTCATAAATCCCGGCGGATGCCCGGTTCGACGCCGTGACCACCAGCGCCCGGATCATGGCCGCGTCCAGAGGCCGGTCTTGCCGCCGGTCTTCTCCTCGACCCGCACGTCGCTGATCACCGCGGCCGGGTCGACGGCCTTCACCATGTCGATCAGCGCCAGCGCCGCGACCGTGACGGCCGTCAGCGCCTCCATCTCCACACCCGTCCGATCGGCGGTCTTGACCCGGCAGGTGATCGCCACACCCCAGTCCTCGACGTCCAGCGTCACCTTCACGCCGTGCAGGGCGATGGGATGGCAGAGCGGGACGAGGTCGGGTGTCCGTTTCGCCCCCATGATGCCGGCGATCCGCGCCACTCCCAGGGCGTCGCCCTTGGGCACCTCGCCGGAGCGGAGCAGCTCGACGACCTCGCCGGTCAGCAGCACCCGCCCGGTGGCGGTGGCGGTGCGCGCGCTGACGTCCTTGGCCGACACGTCGACCATCCGCGCGGCCCCGGTCTCGTCCAGATGGGTGAACTCACTCACAGCCTGATCACCTGCACTTCCGCACCGGCCGGCACGTCGGTGACGTCCTCGGGCACCACGATCAGGGCATTGGCCGAGGCCAGGGCGGCGAGCTGGTGGGAGCCCTGCCCGCGCAACGGTGTCACCTCACCGCCGGGGTCGAGCCGCCCGCGCAGGAACGACCGCTTGCCCTCGGGCGAGCGCAACGCCCCGGTGACCCGGGCGGTGACCGTCTCGGCCGGCCCGGCGGGCAGTCCACGCATCCTGCCGAGCGCAGGCCGTACGAAAAGCATGAAAGAGACGAACGACGAGACGGGGTTGCCGGGCAGTGCGAAGACCGGCACCTGGTCGTCGCCCACGACGCCGAAGCCCTGGGGCATGCCGGGCTGCATGGCGACCTTCTCGAAGCGTACGGTGCCGAGCGGCGCGAGGGCCTCCTTGACGGGCTCGTAGGCGCCCATGGAGACGCCGCCGCTGGTGATGACGGCGTCGGCCCTGAGGAGCTGGGCGTCGAGCTGCTCCAGGAAGGCCGCCGGGTCGTCGCCCACTGTCGGCGCCCGGAAGGCGTCGGCGCCCGCTTCGAGGGCGGCGGCGGTCAGCGTGAAGCTGTTGGAGTCCCAGATCTGCCCAGGGCCGAGCGGAAGGCCGGGCTCGACCAGCTCGGCGCCGGTGGCGAGCACGACGACCCGTGGCCGGGGGCGAGCCAGCACCCGGCGGCGGCCCACCCCGGCGATGATGCCGAGCTGGGCGGGGCCGATCACCGTGCCGGCCTCCAGCACGACCGCGCCGGAGGGCACGTCCTCGCCCGCGTGCCGGATGGCGTTGCCGACCTCGACCGTACGATCGATCCGGACCGAGACCGTGCCGCCGTCGGTCCACTCCACCGGCACCACCGCGTCGGCCCCCGCGGGGAGGGGGCCACCGGTCATGATCCGCATGGTGTGACCGGGGCCGATGGCCCGCAGCTCGTCGGAGCCGGCGGCCACGTCGTCGATCACCGGCAGGGTGACCGGCACCTGCGCGATGTCGACCGACCGTACGGCGTATCCGTCCATGGCGGAGTTGTTGAACGGCGGCAGCGGCACCGGTGAGGTGATCTCCTCCGCCAGCGTCCCGCCAAGAGCCTGCTCCAACTCCAGCTCCAGCGGCGCGAGCGGGCGCACCGTGGCCAGGATGTCGGCCAGGTGCGCGTCAACTGATTTCATCGAGGAACTCTCGCAACCAGGGCAGGAAGTCGGGCGCCAGGTCCGGCCGGTCCGCCGCGAACTTGACCACGGTACGCAGGTAGTCGAGCTTGTCGCCGGTGTCGTAGCGACGGCCGCGGAACAGCACGCCGTGCACCTGCCCGCCCTCCGCCACGCTCTTGCCGGCCAGCGTGCGCAGCGCGTCGGTGAGCTGGATCTCGCCGCCACGGCCCGGCGGGGTGTTCTCCAGCACCTCGAACACCGCGGGGTCGATGACGTAGCGGCCGATGATCGCCCAGTTGGAGGGCGCCTCGTCCACCGGCGGCTTCTCCACCAGGTCGGTCACCCGCACCACGTCGTCCTCGACGCTCCCCTCGATGGTGGCCACGCCGTACAGCGAGACCTGCTCCTTGGGGACCTCCATCAGCGCGATCACGCTGCCGCCGTAGGTGTTGCGCACCTCGATCATGCGCTTGAGCAGCGGGTCGCGCCGGTCGATGAGGTCGTCGCCGAGCAGGCACGCGAACGGGTGGTCTCCGACGTGCTGCTTGGCGCAGAGCACCGCGTGACCGAGCCCCTTCGGCTCGCCCTGCCGTACGTAATGCAGGGTCGCCAGGGCGGCCGGGTCGCGGACCTGGGAGAGCCGGTGCTCGTCGCCCTTCGCCTCGAGCACTTCCTCCAGCTCGAACGCGCGGTCGAAGTGATCCTCGATCGACCGCTTGTTCTTGCCTGTCACCATCAGAAGGTCGAGCAGCCCGGCGGAGGCGGCCTCCTCGACGACATACTGGATGGCGGGCTTGTCGACGATGGGCAGCATCTCTTTGGGTGTCGCCTTGGTCGCCGGAAGGAACCGGGTGCCCAGACCCGCGGCGGGCACGACGGCTTTCGTCACAGGGTCGAAGTCAGCCATGAGTAGACCCTAGTGGAGGTACCTGTGGACAAGTTGAACCTGCGCCGTGAGCTGATTTCGGCGCGCGCCTCACTCACACCCGAGCAACTGCGCTCGAACGCCACCAATATCCGCGAAACGCTGCTCGATCAGCCGTGGGCGCAGATGGCCGGACTGGTCGCCTGCTACTGGTCGATCGGCACCGAGCCGGACACCCACGGGCTGGTGTTCGCCCTGTGGAAACACGGGACCACCGTGATGCTGCCGGTCCTGCGGGAGGACAACGATCTCGACTGGGCGGTGTACGACGGTCCCGACACGCTCGCGCCCGGCCGGTTCGGCGTGCCGGAGCCGGTGGACACCCGGCGTGGGATCGACGCGATCCGCACGGCGGCGCTCGTGATCGTGCCCGCGCTGGCCGTGGACAGGCTCTCCGGGGTACGCCTCGGCCGCGGCGGTGGCTCCTACGACCGCGCGTTGAGCAGGGTGGGGCCGAACGTGCCCACGGTCGCGCTGCTGCACGAGGGCGAGCTCAGGGACGATGTGCCGGCCGAGCCGCATGACAGACCGGTCCACTTTGCGATCACACCGGTGGGACTCACTAGTCTTAAGTGACTACACACACATAGAGGGGACCAGATGACGCTTGATGTCTGGCTCCTTGTCGGTGCCGCGATCGTCATCGCGGCCATCGTCTCCGTACGGGTGGCGCACCGCAGCGGCCTGCCGAGTCTGCTGTTGTTCCTGGGGCTCGGTCTCGTCCTGGGCGATTCCGTGGCCGGCATCCCGTTCAGCGATCCCGGGATCGCCAAGGAGATCGGCTTCCTCGCGCTGGCGATGATCCTGGCCGAGGGCGGCCTGACCACGAACTGGAACCACGTACGTGGATCGGTCCCGATCGCGCTGATCCTGGCCACCTTCGGCGTGGCGGTCAGCATCGCGGCGGTGGCGGTGCCCGTGCACTTCCTGCTCGGCGTCGACATCACCACCGCGTTGATCCTCGGGGCCGTGCTGGCCCCCACCGACGCGGCCGCGGTGTTCTCCGTGCTGCGCAGGCTGCCGCTGCCGCCCAGGCTGGCGGGCATCCTGGAGGCCGAGTCCGGGTTCAACGACGCCCCCACGGTGATCGCCGTGGTGCTGCTGAGCAGCGCCGCCCACACGGCGCCGAGCGTCGGCACCTTCCTGCTGGAGACGACGGTCGAGCTGCTGATCGGCGCCGCCGTCGGACTCGCCGTAGGCCCCGCCGGCGCCTACGCGCTGCGCCGCATCGCCCTGCCGGCCTCGGGCCTCTACCCGATCGCCGTGCTCGCGCTGACCATGGTCTCCTACGCCGGGGCCGTGCTGCTGCACGGTTCGGGGTTCCTGGCCATCTACCTGACCGCCCTGATCCTGGGCAATTCGCGGCTGCCGCACCGGGCGGCGACCAAGGGGTTCGCGGAGGGCGCGGCGTGGCTGGCGCAGATCGGGCTGTTCGTGATGCTCGGCATGCTGGCCAGCCCCAGGGAGATGCCGGCGGCGATCGTGCCCGGCCTGATCACCGGGACGATCCTGGTGCTGGCGGCGCGGCCGCTGACCGTCATGGCCAGCTCGCTGGTCACCCGGATGGCCCGGCTGGGCACGGTGAGCCTGCGCGAGCAGGCGTTCCTGTCCTGGGCGGGGTTGCGCGGCGCCATCCCGGTCGTGCTGGCGACCATCCCGTGGGCGGCCGGGGTCGCGGGCTCGAAGGAGATCTTCAACCAGGTCTTCGTGATCGTCATCGTGTTCACGCTGCTCCAGGGGCCGACGCTGCCCCTGGTGGCCCGGCTGCTCAAGGTGACCGCCCCCGGCGAGGCGCACGACCTGGAGGTGGAGGCCGCGCCACTCGAAGAGCTGAACGCCGACCTGCTGCAGGTCAGGGTCCCTCCCGGCTCCCAGCTGCACGGCGTGGAGATCTTCGAGCTGCGGCTGCCGGCCGGGGCCCAGGTGACGCTGGTCGTCCGCGACGGGAAGTCGTTCGTGCCGTCGCGGAGCACGAGGATCAGGTCCGACGACCAGCTCCTGGTGGTGACCACGGTGGACTGCCGCAACCAGGTGGAACACCGCCTGCGCGCCGTCAGCCGGCGCGGGAAACTGGCCGGATGGTACGGCGAGCGGGGACTGGAATAGGAATTTGGACCTATCAGTTACCATTAGCAGTCGCATCACTCGAGTGCCAAAGCCTTTAGGAGGAGCGCGTGCCGACCTACCAGTACGCCTGCAACGACTGCGGTGAGCAGCTCGAGGTCGTCCAGAAGTTCAGCGACGACACGTTGACCGTATGTCCGAGCTGCGAGGGCAACCTGCGCAAGGTGTTCTCTGCCGTCGGCATCGTGTTCAAGGGGTCGGGCTTTTACCGCACCGACAACCGCGCGTCGTCGACCTCTTCGGCCCCCTCCAGCAAGCCCGCCGAAACCAAGCCCGCCGAGAGCAGCAAGCCCGCCGCCTCGACCTCGACGCCGGCGCCCGCCGCCGCGGCCAACTAGCGAGGCCGGTCTCGACGCCGGCTCCCACCGCTGCGGCCACCTAACGGGGCCGGTCTCCCAGCGCCCCGAGCAGCTCCGGAGCGATCCTGTCGAGGAGCTGCTCAAGCTGCGGATGGGCGCCCCAGTCGGCCACCAGCCGGCTGAGCGCCTCGCGTGAGCCGCGCAGCAGCCGCAGCGCGGCCTCCTGTCCGCGCGCGGTGAGCCGTAGCTGGTCGCCGTCCTGCGACCGCTCGACGAACCCGTCATCGATGAGCTGGTCGACGTACGGCCTGCCCTGGCTCCTGCTGACCTGGGCGCGTTCGGCCAGCGACTGGGCCGAGACCCAGTCCTCGCCGCCCAGCCTGGCGATGATCCACACCCCTTCGGGCGTCATGCCCTCCAGCCCCGCCAGGTCGCCCATCCGCGCGTAGAACCCCTTGCGCAGGTTGGCGTCGGCGAGCCGGACGAGACCGCGTTCGACCTCCGCCAGCGACGACCGCTCGGCGGACGTGGCGCCCAGCCCTTCGCCCAGGTCGGCCGCCTTGGTGGTCTGCCGCAGCCGCTGCTGCGGGATGAACCAGGTCAGGACGAACGCGGCCAGCATGATGGGCGCCGCCACCCGAAACACGACGGCGACGGAGTCGGCGTACACATGTAGGAACTCCGCGGCCAGATCGGGCGGCAGCCGCTGGATGGCCGTGGGGTCCCGCTGGACGGTCGCCGGGTCGAAGCCCGTCGGCAGCGCCTTCCTGGCGAGCACCTCGCTGACGTCGGCGGCGAGCCGGCCGGTGAAGACGGCACCGAGCGTGGCCACCCCGAACGAGCCGCCGATCGACCGGAAGAACGTGGCGCCTGAGGTGGCGACGCCGAGATCCTTGAAGTCGACGGCATTCTGCACCACGATCACCAGCACCTGCATGGTCATGCCCAGGCCGACCCCGAGCACCAGCAGGTAGACGCCCAACGCCGCCAGGCTGCTGAACTCGGTGAGCGTGGACAGCAGGAACATCCCCACGGTCGCGAACGCGGTGCCAGCAATGGGGAAATAGCGGTATTTGCCGGTCTTGGAGATGACCTGCCCGCTGATGATGGACATGGTCAGCATGCCCGCCATCATCGGCAGCAGGTAAACGCCGGACAGCGTGGCGCTCACCCCGTGCACGATCTGCAGGTAGAGCGGGAGATAGGTGAGCGCGCCGAACATGCCGAACCCCACCACGAACCCGACGATCGACGCCATCGAGAACGCCCTGATCCGGAACAGCTCCAGCGGCAGCACCGGCTCCCGCGCCCGCCGCGCCGAGACCACCCACCCGGCCAGCATCGCCACGGCCGCCACGGCGAGCCCGACGATCACCGGATCGCGCCACGGATAGATCGTGCCGCCCCAGGTGGCGATCAGAACCAGGCACGAGGTGGCGCCGCCGAGCAGCACCACGCCGGCGTAGTCGATCCGGTGCCTGGTGCGGGTCCGGTCGCCCGGCAGCACCGCGACGACCACGAACAGCGCGATCGCCCCCAGGGGCAGGTTGACGTAGAAGACCCAGTGCCACGACAGGTGGTCCACGAACAGGCCGCCGAGCAGCGGCCCGACGATGCTGGAGACGGCGAAGACGGCGCCGAAGTAGCCTTGGTACTTGCCTCGGTCGCGGGCCGAGACGACGTCGCCGACGATGGCCTGGGCCAGCACCATCAGCCCGCCGCCGCCGAGCCCCTGGATCCCGCGGAAGGCGATGAGCTGCGCCATGCTCTGGCTGAGCCCGCACAGCGCCGAGCCGGCCAGGAAGATGACGATGGCGGCGAGGAAGAGCCTTTTGCGGCCGTACTGGTCGCCGAGCTTGCCCCACAGCGGGGTGGAGACCGTGGAGGCCAGGATGTAGGCCGTCACCACCCACGACAGGTGCGCCAGGCCGCCGAGGTCGCCGACGATGGTCGGCAGCGCGGTCGACACGATGGTCTGGTCGAGCGCGGCCAGCAGCATGCCGAGCATGAGCGCGATGATGATGAGCCCAAGACCCCGATGCCGCATGCGCCCGATCATACTCTCCGCACTGGAACGATCACTTTACGGAGCGATGGTTGTCCACAGGCCCGAAACCGGGTTATCCACAGAACTCCGTTCGGCTCCATCTCGCCCTCCCGCGATCCCGATACCCTCTGCGCCATGGCTAATCGCGCAGATATCGGCGTCATCGGTGGCTCCGGCTTCTACTCCCTGCTCGACGACGCGGAGGAGGTCGAGGCCACCACGCCGTACGGCCCGCCCAGCGATGTCGTCACCGTCGGGCGCATCGGCTCCCGTTCCGTGGCGTTCATCCCACGGCATGGCCGCGACCACCGCTTCCCCCCGCACCGCATCCCCTATCAGGCCAACCTGTGGGCGCTGCGCTCCCTCGGCGTGCGCCAGGTGCTGGCGCCCAGCGCCGTCGGTTCGCTGCGGGCCGAGGTGGGGCCGGGCGCGATCGTGGTGCCCGACCAGCTGGTCGACCGGACCTCAGGACGTGTCCAGACTTATTACGACCATGGCGGGGCCGTGCACGTCTCGTTCTCCGACCCCTACTGCCCGTCGGGGCGCGCGGTGGCCGTGGCGGCCGCCCGCTCGGGCGAGTGGGACACCGTCGACGGCGGGACCCTGGTGGTCATCGAGGGCCCGCGCTTCTCCACGCGGGCCGAGTCGCAGTGGTTCCAGGGCAACGGGTGGACGATCGTCGGCATGACCGGCTTCCCCGAGGCGATCCTCGCCCGCGAGCTGGCCCTGTGCTACACGTCGCTGTCGCTGGTGACCGACCATGACGCCGGGGTCGAGGCCGGTCAGGGGGTCACCCACGAAGAGGTGCTGGAGTTCTTCGGCCGCAACGTGACCCGGATGCGGACCCTGGTGGCCGAGGCGGTGCGGGCGCTGCCCGAGGACCGGACGTGCGCCTGCGGCTCGGCGCTCGACGGCCTCAAGCTGCCCTTCGAGCTGCCGTGATCCGAGTCTGGCTACGACGGTGCGAGCGGCGGCGCCGGCTCATCGCCGCCGCGCTCGCCGCCGTCGCCGTCATATCCGGATATCTGGCCCTACGTCCGGCTGTGGGCCCTGCGGTGCTGGTCGCCGCCCGCGACCTGTCCCCCGGCGTGCTGCGCCCCGGAGACCTCCGCGCCGTCTCCCTGGCGCACCCGCCCGACGGCGCCCTGCGCAGCGGCGCCGCGGGCCGCGTGCTCGCGACCGCGATGCGACGCGGCGAGCCGCTCACGGACGTGCGACTGCTGGACTCCCTGCGGCTGCCGCCTGGAGTGGTGGCCACGCCCGTACGGATCGCCGACCCCGACGCCGTGCGCCTGATCTCTCCTGGCTCGACGATCAGCGTGCTCGCGGCGTACGAGGGCCAGAGCGCCAGACCGGTGGCCGAGGAGGTCACCGTGCTGACCATCCCGGCCGCCAAGGACGACCACGGCGCCCTGGTCGTGCTCGCCACCACCCCGGCACAGGCGAACGAGCTGGCAGGCGCCCAAGCCGGCGGCCACCTGTCGATCACCATCAGAAGGTGACGGATCGTTTACTATCCGTGGTCATGAATGGCTTCAAGAAATTCCTCATGCGGGGAAACGTCATCGACCTCGCCGTGGCGGTCGTCATCGGAGCGGCCTTCACCGCCGTGGTCAACTCGTTCGTGAGCAACCTGCTGACGCCGTTGATCTCGGCGTTCGGCGGGCTGCCCGACTTCTCCTCGCTGAAGGTCACCGTCGGCCGGTCCAACTTCCTGTACGGCGACTTCATCAACGCCGTCATCTCGTTCCTGCTGGTTGCGGCGGTGATCTACTTCCTGATCGTCAAGCCGTACACCCACTTCAAAGACCGGGCGCAAGCCCAGGAGGAGGCCACCCACCGCGACTGTCCCGAGTGCCTGTCCGAGATTCCGATCGCGGCCACCCGCTGCGCGCACTGCACCACCGAGCTCAGCGCCGCCCTCTAGGGCAGCTTGTCCATCTTCGGGTCATACTCCCAGTGCCACGGCTCGAACGGGCTGCTGTAGGCCCAGTCCGGGTGGAACCAGCCATAGCGCTTGCCGTTCTTCTCCAGCCAGTTGAACTCCGCTGACCGGAATCTCTCCACCCCACCGCAGAGGTCCACGGCCAGCCCCAGCCCATGGTTGCTCCGCCCGGGCACGGCAGCGAAGCCGGGCCGCCGGTAGTAGATCGACTGCTGCTCGGCCAGGTTCCGGTAGGCGTCGGTCACGCAGATCGGCCGTCCGAAGGTCTGCTTGTAAGCCTCGTTCAGGCTGACGAACGCGATCGTGGCGTCGGCCCGCAGGCTGTGGCCGCGCTGCTGCAACGGGCAGAGCATCGCGCCGGGAATGAGCCCGTTCGGGTAGTTGCCGGCGGTCGTCGCCCGCAGCGGATTGCAGCCGAGCGCCGCCCGCCCCACCTTGTCAATCTTGATCCCCAACTTCACCAGAGCGGCGGTGAGCGACTTGACGATCTTGTCCGACTGCTTCCTGAGCAGATCGACCTCGGCCGCCAGCTGCGCCTCGGCCAACAGGTTGCCCGCCCTGAGCTCCTGCGCCTCCGCGGCCAGGCTCTCCGTCCGCTCGGTCAGGACACTGGTCCGCTCGACCACTTCCTGGCGGGTCTTCACCATGTAGTTGACGCTGGCCATGGCCCGCAGCGTGTCCGTGTCGGTGTCACCCGACAGGAACGGCACGACCCCGTCGGCCCCGATCGGCTGCCCGTAGAGCAGCTCGGCCAACTCCGACACCGGCTGGCGGATCCGCCCCAGCTGAAGCTCCGACTCCCGAAGGACCAGCAACTTGCCCTTGAGCTGCTCCCGAGCCGCCTTGGCGGTGGCCTGCCGCTTCTCCAGCGCCTTGGTCGCATCCTCAAGCTTCTTGGCGGCCTGCTCGGCCTCCTTGCGAAGCTCAGTGAGGTTAGAGGGGTCCTCCTGGCGGTCCTTCGCCACGTGGGCCCCCGCCTGGCTCTGGGCCTCGGCCTCGACCTGCGCCTTGGCCGCGCCCTCGGCCTGCGCCTGAGCTCGGCCGGGCAGCACGAGCAGCGAAGCCATCGCCATGACGACCGCGATCAGACCTGCTGATCGAGGGGCTGGCACGTTCGACTCCTCCGTTTGCAAACTCGTGACCCGGGTCCGGCACGCACGTTACTACAGCCCCCCGAGTGTCCGGACCGAACTCCGAAGAGCCGTTAGGACACGAACGACGCTTTTGTACGGCTCGCCGGAGAAAGCTCCTTGTCTGCGCCGGTGGGGCCTCTCGAGGGTTCAGCACGGTTCATACGGTCTCTTACATGGTCACTACGGCCGAGAAGGTAGCCAGGTTCGCCCATTTCCCCCTCGCCCCGACCACCGACCAGATTCGCCAGCCCCCACCCGATTGCCGGCCGGGGTTGTCGCCTTCGCCATCCACGCAGCCGACGACCTTAGCGGCGCTAGGCGCGTAGTACGGCGACACCCAGCGGCGTAATCCGACGAAAGGACGCACCGCCGCTCAAAGCCCCCCGAGCAACCCCCCAGCCTCCCGCCCAGGCCGCCGCTCCTGCTCCCGGCACATCTCCCAGAGCCACGTCTCAACCCACTCCTGCGGGCACTGAGACGGCGATGCGCCAGGACTCGCCTCCACGGTCGGCGTCGGCACAGCCTCACGCACCGGCACAGACGGCTCAGCCTCACGAGGCACCGCGACCACCCGTACGACCGGTGCCTTCACCACCGGCGCAGGCACCGAGGCCACGTACCGCCGGACAGGACGAGCAGGCGCCGGCACAAGCACAGGCTCAAACCCCACCCAGCCCTCCCCCTTGGACTCCAGCGGCACCCTCTCGCCCTCATACCGGCCCGCTTCCCCCGCCATCAGCCCACCGGCAAAGATCGCCGGCGCCAGCAACGCCGCAAACAGCACAACGGGCCGCCTGCGCACCTGTCCACGTCGCCTCGCATCCACGGCGCCGACGCTACTCACCGACCACCCACCGAAAGGTGATCACTTGTCATGCCTTTACCGCAGCTCAGACCACCCATAACCAACACCCCCCGAACTCACCCCGCCCCGACGGCACACGCACCGCCAGACTTTCGCTAGGCTTACGTCGTCCGCCTCCGTAGCTCAGGGGATAGAGCACCGCTCTCCTAAAGCGGGTGCCGCAGGTTCGAATCCTGCCGGGGGCACTCATCTCCACCAGGCTTTTCGCCATCTGACCTGCGGTTTCTTGGCCGCAGGTCTTTTGTTTTCCAGACCCCGGATAGGTTGCCGACGGCACCCGTATGCGGCCATAGGACCTTGATCACGGGAGATATGCGGGATGATCTTGAGTGTGTTTCCCCAGATCAGGAAGCAGTTCGTGCTTCCTTGGGAGCTGCAGAAGAGCCGAGTTCGGTAGCCAAGTACGGACCTATGGAGTCCAAAATCCAGCTGCGGCAGGATGGGGACCATGGTCGCGTACTGGTGGTCACAGCGGTCCGATGAGAACTTGTTCATGGAAATCACGCGACGAGATGACATCGGCAGCGACCTCAAGGCGCCCATTGCTGCTCGGGGCGGCGTGAGCACCCCAGGCTACGCACTGGTCAGTGCCGTCCAGGCCAACAACCTCGTCATTCACTACGACAGCGAGGCAGAGCAGATCGTGGGCGTCAGCCGCGCGACAGGCGAGCGGTACAACGAGCCGATCTGGTGGGTCGCACGTGGCTCCTACGCGAGACAAGCCGGCGCAAAGCCAGGATGGCTCCCCGGCCTCGTCGTTGCGCTCGCGGACTACCGCCCTCTGGCCGAACCGTTGTCCTTAGCGGTCCTCCGGCAACGCCGATTAGCTCTGTTCACAGTCCGAGATGCTCTGCAGGCGGAGTTCCCCGGACAGCGGCTCTACTTTCCATGGATTCAGTATGAACCGCGCCGGGTCTGATGGAGACTTGATTCCTTGAGAGGATCGAGTCATGGCACGTCCGTCCCCCTACCCTCCCGAGCTTCGTGAGCGCGCGGTGCGCATGGTCGCGGAGATCCGGCCGAACTACCCGACCGAGTGGGCCGCGATGAAAGCGGTCGCAGCAAAGCTCGGCATCGGAACGGCCGAGACGGTGCGCAGCTGGGTGCGCCGGGCGCAGATCGATGCAGGACAGCGGCCCGGGACCACGACGGCTGAAGCCGAGGAGATCAAGCGGCTGAAGGCCGAGAACGCCGAACTGCGGCGGGCCAACGAGATCCTCAAAGCGGCGTCGGTTTTCTTCGCGGCCGAGCTCGACCGGCCACACAAGCGCTCGTAGCGTTCATCGACGCTCATCGAGAGGTGTTCGGGGTCGAGCCGATCTGCCGTGTGCTGGCCGCACACGGGTTGAAGATCGCAACGAGCACCTACTACGCCGCCAAGAATCGCACGCCCAGCGTCCGCGCTGTGCGGGATACCGAGCTCAAGCAGCACATCAGCCGGGTGCACGCTGACAACTACGGCGTCTACGGCGTGCGCAAGGTCTGGCGACAGCTGGGCCGTGAAGGAGTCGTGGTGGCGCGCTGCACGGTCGCCCGGCTGATGGGCGAACTGGGGCTGGAAGGCGTCCGGCGCGGCAAGAAGCTGCGCACCACCATCCGCGACGCCGGACACGAGCGCGCCGACGACCTGCTGAATCGCGACTTCACGGCCTCGCGCCCCAATCAGCGGTGGGTGGCAGACTTCACCTACGTGATGACCTGGGCCGGCGTGGTCTACGTCGCATTCGTCGTAGATGTGTACTCCCGCGCGATCGTGGGCTGGTCGGCGGCCACCACCAAACGAGCCAAGCTCGTCTTGGACGCCCTGGACATGGCGCTGTGGCGACGCGCGCGGACCGGCATTCCGGCCGGGCCGGGTCTGGTTCATCACTCGGACGCGGGCAGTCAATACACCTGTTTCGCCTTCACCGCCCACCTGCTCGAGGCCGGGATCGACGCCTCGATCGGCAGCGTCGGCGACGCCCTGGACAACGCCTTGATGGAATCGGCGATCGGCCTGTTCAAGACCGAACTGATCAAACCCCGACGGCCATGGAAAGGGCTGGCCGACGTCGAACTGGCCACCGCCGAGTGGATCGACTGGTTCAACCACCAGCGCCTGCACACCGCCATCGGTGACGTCCCGCCCGCCGAACACGAAGCCGTCTACTACGCTCAACACCAGCCCCAACCGGCGGCTGGAGTCAACCAATAGAGTCTCCACCGATCCCGGCGCGGTTCAGTACCAGGACTCCCTACGGACCTGGCAGACATACCTTGCCAAGTGCCCGAACGCAGTGCTCGATGTACTCCCAGAGGTGAAGGAAGCGGTAGAAGCACTCGTCGGAGAGCGGCCCCCTACGGTTCTCACTCGTAGCGGCGTTGAGGAGGCCGAACGCCAGGTCGCCGCCGCCGCTGGTCGACCACGAACGTCCCGCAAAGGGCAAGGCTTCGCTACAGACCAGCAGGTGAAGGTAGCGGTCGAGACGCACGCGATGAACGAGGCACTCCTCCACTACAGCAAGCTCGGCAAGGTCACGGACACCTCGCGTACCGAGAGCTTCGACTATGTGGTCGAGATCGACGGCGCCGCTTGGCATGTCGAAGTCAAGGGAACGACGGGCGATCCGCAGGAGATTCTCCTCACGCCCAACGAAGTCCAGCACGCCAAGGACTACCCACACGTGGCCCTGTTCGTACTCAGCAACATCACTGTAAGCCGGGACCACGACGGTGGGATGACAGTTAGCAGAGGCAGAGCCTCGATCTTTCATCCCTGGTCACTAGATCAAGCTCGGCTCTCACCTGTCGGATACAAGTACCATCTGCCCGCGTTCGACCAGGAGTCGGAAGCCTGATGGGAGATCGCCGTGTGCGCCCCAGTCAGGTTCTATGCGAGGCGGCCAGCTACAGGTGGCATCCAAACCGCCGGGAGAAGTTCTGTCGCCCTCCGGTACGCGAGCTTGAGGGTGTGATGCCGCTCGGCCGTCGTTGTACCGGTCTGAGCCATGAGCACTTCGCGTAGTGGGTGACGTGATTCGATGAGGTCGTTGTTCCGCTGTTCGAGCCATGGCATCCACGTCTCGTGCGGAGCTCGATCCCGCTTGGCGTTGTTGCAGGACCAGCAGGCCAGGACGAGGTTCCAGATGGCGTCGACGTCAGGGCCATGCCACTGACGGGTGAGCAACTTCCAGGGCAGGACGTGCTCAACGACGGGTCCCGTGCCTACGAGCCGCGTCATGAGCTCGTTGCAGTAGGCGCAGCGACCGTCCTGATAGCCGTTGAGGGCGGCGACCACCCCGGTCACGCTTCGCCGACGCTGCTTGGACTGGAGGACCAGGGCCTGCTTGCCAGGGTCATAAACGAGCGAGGGGCCCAGGACTCCATCGGAAATGCCCGTGGCCCACGCCGTCTCCACCAGCCGCCAGCGGGCAGCAGTCTCTGCATCGAGATCCTGCGCGTGCACCGAGGCAGCGAGCTCAAGCAATTCGTCGCGCAGCACGAGGCCGGTAGCGGCGGAGTTCTTACGCTGATCCTCGTAGTAGCTCAGTGGTGCCTGGTCCCCGCCCAGCTTGGGGAATGCGTCGACAACGTTGCTGAAGCCGAGCTGGACCGTTCGCCGGTGCAACGTGTCGCGGTCGAGCTCGCCGGCGTTGAACGCACGGCAGGCGTCGAGGAACCTGCTGCGAGCCGAGGTTCCCTGTCGGGGCTGACGCTGAAGGGCCTCACAGAGGAGTTCCGCGTACCGCGGTGCCAGTTCTTCGAGCGTGACATGGTTACGACCGGTGGCAGCGACCTCGAGCAGGGTCGCGCCGAAGGCGAACTTGTAGGTGGCCGAGTTGGCGCCATAGAGCACGATGGCGCGCCATACGCTTTCACCTGTGACCACACCGCGGCGGTAGTCCATGTGAGCAGTATCAGCCAAGGGGGCGACAATTTTGCGCGACGAACAGACGATCGTCTACGGCAAACTAGTCCGGGATCAGATCCCTCAGATCATCGAGGCCGATGGCAAGATGGCCAAAGTGCGCGTGCTCGGCGAGTCCGAGCTGGTCGCTGCCTTGACAGCCAAGCTCGCCGAGGAGGCTGAAGAGCTGCGTCGCGCCGAGCCGGGTGGTCGTCTTGAGGAGCTGGCTGACATCTATGAGGTTCTGATGACCCTGACCGCGACGTTGGGGTACTCCGACGACGCGGTTAAGGAGGCCGCACGCCATAAGCGAGTTGAGCGAGGCGGCTTCGAACGCGGGCTGTGGCTGGATGAGGTGAGGCCACGCGGTTAAGTCGACGCTTCAGAAGGGGACCGGCTTGCTTCAGGCTCCTGGCAGAAGAGTGCGCAGGAAACGCTGTGTATATGGATCCGTCGAATACAGGCGCGTACCCTTCGTCCCACGTGTGGCAAGCACGCGGTACGTGTTGAGCGCGTAGAAGAGATATTTCTCGGGCATTAGATGGTTGACTTCTCTGTCGTGACTCTTACTTGGCCGCGCCATCCAGCCCGAAGGAGTCCGTACGAGGTCTTCGCCAATAATGACCGCCCCGTAGTCGTACTCGAATCCTTGCGCCGTGTAGATACATCCTACTTGCCGATGTCCTCCTGTGTCGGTTGCCCAATAAGGACGTCCTGGAATTTCAGCCTCATCACCAATGACTTCACCTGCACGCGAGTTCCAGGGCAGCTTCCATGTCTGCTCGTTTCCCCCGCTGTCGCCCCAGGTTATAGCCACTTCCGGCAATAGCGGTGGCTTTGTTGGCGAGTTCCATGGCCAGCAGAACCCTGCTGCGATCCGGGCGCTGCTCCCACGCGCGATGTGAGCGTTCGTCCAGGTCTCGAGGTCTAGCGGAGACTCAGCCAAGGTCAGATCATAATCTTCACCCAGCCACAGGGAGGGTGAGCCTTCTTGGGCGAACAGGTCGTCGATCCAGCGCAGGTATGCTTGGGAACCAGCGCAGCGGAATTGGGCAGTTAGATCGATGTGAGTGAACGCCTGGTTCAGGTGCTCAGCTATACGGCGCAACTCCTCAAGAGTTGTGCCCTCGCTCGGACGGATGATCTGCCGCTCGTCCAGAAAAAGAACTATCGCCCCAGTTCTTTCAGCGAGCCGCAGCAGTATGTCCGAAAATTCTGTTGCTCGTCGCTTCGTGGCGGTATGCAGACGATGCGCCTCGTCGATCAGCACGATGCTGCTCTCCGACAATCCGCCCGGTATCCCTTTGGCGATGTTGGTGATCAACCCTCTGGCGGTGGCTCCGACCGCTCGACTGAGTTGCTTGGTCAACGCTCCCGAGGGAGTCAGTAGGCGGGGATTCGCGCCATCACGCAGGCAGAGGTCCCCGAGGACGCGGGCCGCGATGGCAGTCTTGCCGGTGCCGGGGCCTCCCGTCACGACGATCACGTGTCCCGACCGGCCGTGCTCGACAGCTACCGCGGCATCGCGAATATGCAGACGAGCCTTGTCCTGATCACCGATCAGAGTGAAACCGCCGACTCCCTTGATGGCGTCGGCGACGCGGGAGAGCAGCTTCGGAGAGGGCAAGTGCTGCGTTTCGACGAAACGCTCCACGAGCACCGTCGAAGGGGGCTCAAGGCCGCCGCAAACCATCTGGTCGGCGCACAGTCTGGCTGGGGCTTCGGGTTCCAGATCGGTCTGCCCGAGGATCGGATAGGCCGAGCTGGGACCGCGCGCAACTAGCTCACGTAACCATTCGACGAACGATGGACCGGCGTTGTGCATGATGACAACGCCTCTGACCTCCATGTCGATGGATTCGGCTACCCAGTTGGTGAGGTAGTGCACGTAACTGCCGACCTGACGCGCCGGATGCTCCTCAACTCTTCCACCAACGTCGAGCAGTAGCGCATCGCCAGCGTGCCGTTCCGCCTGCTCCCATTGCTTGAGCTCCACCACGACCGCCACTAATTTGGCGTCGTCGACTCGCTGACCTAGCACCACAGCGTCAGCTCGTTGTCCGGTCCCCGGCAGCGGATACTCCAACATGATGCGCAGGCCGCCGAGGCCTGCCGCGGTGAGCGCCTTCAACAGCGCCGGCCAGCTTCGCCGCCAACTCCCCTGCTCTGACGGCCCAGGGGCAACGCCATAGGCGTCAGTGAACCGACGGACACACTCGGCATGGAACTGCGGATTCCGTAGCTGCGCAGCGGCTTGAGCGATGGTCCCATCGAACAGATACATGTAGTGATTTATAAGGGATAAGATCCATTATTCAGACATCGCCCGACCGGCAGGGATATGCCGCTCGATGGATCGCCCGAGTTCACGCCCAGACGCGGGAGGCGGGCAAAGCGCGGGAGCACCACGCCATCTGTCCGTGTTCTGTTGCGGCTCCCTCATGCCGGTGCCGCCGCTACTCTTTGGGCGACCACGCGATGCGGCCCGACGGGCTTCCGCACTCGTACGGCTCCGGCCGGAGCGGATATGCCCCCACCCGCACGAGTTCTCTCGTGCTGCCCTGGGGGATGTCTGTGACGGCGCTGCGGCTTTCTGTCGATAACGTACTCGCCTCTCCCAGCGAGACCGCCCTTGAGCTTCCCCCTGTTCTCCGGACACTTGCCCTGAAGTCACCCTTGATCATCAGGAAGGATGTCCTTCATGCCCTCACCTCACCCGCCAGAGTTCCGGCGCCGCGCGGTCGAGCTCGCGCGCCAAGGTGACAAACCGCTCCTCCAACTCGCCCAGGACCTGGGCGTCAGCCGGTCGTGCCTGCAGAACTGGCTGCGACAGGCCGACGCCGACGAAAACGCCGGCACCGGCGATCGGCTGACCAGCGCGGAGAAGAAGGAACTCGCCGAGCTGCGGCGCCGCAATAAACAGCTGGAGATGGAGAACGACATTCTCAAGCGGGCGGCGGCGTACTTCGCCCGGGAGAACGTCCTCCCAAAGTAATCTACTCGCTGGTCCGCGAACTCGCCGACGACCACATTCCGGTCGCGGTGGCCTGCCGGGTACTCCAGGTGTCGACTTCGGGATATTACGAATGGCTCGGCCGGCCTGAGCCGCTGCGTGAACTGCGCAACAAAGAACTCACCAAAATGATCCGTCAGATACATGCCGACTCGCGCGGCAGTTATGGCTCGCCGCGGGTGCACGCCGAGCTCACGCTCGGCCTGGGCGAGGAGGTCAACCGCAAGCGCGTGGAACGGCTCATGCGTGTCGCCGGCCTGCAGGGTGTCTATCGGCGCAAGGGCCGCCGTAACCTGGTCAATCAGGCCACCGAGGAAGATCTGGTGCAGCGCCGCTTCGATGTCGAGGCGCCCGATCGACTCTGGCTGACCGACATCACCGAGCATCCCACCGGCGAGGGGAAGACGTATTGCGCCACCGTCATGGACGCCTATTCACGACGTGTCATCGGCTGGTCCATCGACGCACGTCAAGATACAGATCTCGTGGTGAATGCGTTAGCGATGGCGGTGGCCCGGCGGAAGCCGGACGCCCACTCGACCATTCTTCATTCCGATCACGGTACGCAATATACGTCTTGGGCCTTTGGCAAGCGCCTGCGAGACGCGGACCTGCTCGGCTCCATGGGCACGGTAGGTGATTGCTACGATAATGCGATGATGGAGTCGTTCTGGGGAACGATGCAGCTCGAACTTCTCGATGCCAAAATCTGGAAAACCCGAGAAGAACTGGCCAACGCCATCTTTGAATGGATCGAATGCTGGTACAATCCATACCGACGACATTCCAGCATTGGAATGCACAGCCCTGTTACGTTCGAGGCCCTCTACAGGCCGTCAGACACCGCTGAGTGACCTCACCTCAGGTGTCCGTGCTACAGGGGGAAGCTCACCTGGCGGAAACCATCGCCGAACACGTGCGAACCGTCACAGGGCGTCGTTCCTCCGCCTCCGAAGTCAGGTCTTGGCAGCGCAGTCTGCCGGCCCTCGCTCGTGACCTGGCTGACGCAGGTTTGCACAGGGTCGAGATGCTCGTGGAGTACAAGCTCCCTCTGACCAGCAAACGTGCGGACGTGGTGCTTGCCGGCATCCATCCGCGGACTGGCGAGGATTCCTACGTCGTGATCGAACTCAAGCAGTGGAGCAGGGCCGAGCCCTCTGAAGCGGGCGAGCATCTCGTGATCGTTGATGGCATGCCCGGCGGCGAAGCGCTGCATCCTGCCGAACAGGTCCGTCGATACTGCGAGTACATGCGGGACTTTCTAGGAGCGCTCAGCAGCAATCCGGATACCGTCTATGGCGCGGCATACCTGCATAACGCCATGGACCTGGACGTGGACGGCCTGTCAGATCAGGTCCGCGACGAACGCAGCAGGCTCTTCACCAAGCAGCGACGCGGCGAGTTTCTGCGTTACCTGAGTGAACGACTGTCGGACAAGCCAGGAGCTGAGGCGGCCGATCGACTCCTCAGCAGCGCCGTTGCGCCGAGCAAGCAGCTCATGACGTACGCATCCAAAGAGATCCGCGAACGCGAACAGTTCACTCTTCTGGACGAGCAGCAAGTCGCGTACGAGACGGTCATGGGCGCCGTCGACAGCGCCCGGCGCGCGGACTTCAAGCAAGTCGTCATCGTCACCGGAGGTCCCGGCAGCGGCAAGAGCGTCATCGCTCTGTCACTTCTCGGCGAGCTTTTCCGGCAGGGCAGATCGGCGCTGCACGCCACCGGCTCCCAGGCTTTCACTCAGACCATGCGGCGCTACCCTGGCCGAGGCAGTACCCGGATCAAGAACCTTTTCCACTACTTCAACAGCTTCACTGACGCCGAACAGAACGGCCTCGACGTCCTCATCTGCGACGAAGCTCACCGCATCCGCGAAACCTCTACCAGCCGCTTCACTCCTGCCGCCAAACGCACTGGACGTAGCCAGCTCGACGAGTTGCTGTCTACGGCTCGGGTACCGGTGTTCCTGCTCGATGAGCATCAGGTCGTCCGCCCTGGGGAACTCGGCACCGTCGAGGGCATCGAGCACTATGCCCGTACGAAGGGCTACGACGTGCGGCGAGTCTCCCTCAACGAGCAATTTCGCTGCGGCGGCAGCCGCAAGTACGAGCAGTGGGTTCGCCATCTGCTCGGGCTGGCCCCTGGCGGCCCCATGGCATGGGATGGGGACGAGGACTTCGAGGTACGACTCGCCGACTCACCACAGGAGCTCGAAGCGGATCTCGCGGCCCAAGATGGCACCGCCCGCATGACCGCCGGCTTCTGTTGGCCATGGAGCGACCCCCTGCCCAACGACACTCTGGTCAGCGATGTCGTCATCGATGACTGGGCGCGGCCGTGGAACACCAAAAAGGATCGCGCCGTCGGAAACTACCCGCCGAGCATGCTGTGGGCGAGTGATCCGAACGGTTTTGGGCAGGTCGGGTGCGTCTATACGGCCCAAGGGTTCGAGTACGACTGGAACGGCGTCATCCTGGGCCCCGATCTGACTGTCCATGACGGTCGACTTGTTACCGTTCGCAGCGAGAACAGGGATCCTGCCTTCAAGAGTCGTAAGTCGGTCCCCGACAGCGACTTCGACCAGCTGGTGCGCAACGTGTACAAGGTCCTGCTCACGCGAGGCATGCGAGGCACGGTGATCTATGCGGTTGATCCTGAGCTGCGGGATCACCTGGCCGGCTTGCTGCCCGCAGCAATATCTCGAACGTCTTGATCAGTCATAGTATGCAGAAGGGAGGAGTGACATTTGTACTGACGCACACCTGCGAACAAATGCTTCCTTCGTCTCAATGGAGTTCGGGTATTGGACGTAAGTCGCAGCAGGAGTCTTTATTGAGATGCGCGGACTAGCACGCTGTAGCGGCACACCTACACCCCTACTTATACGACGAGGCATCGACCCCCAGGCACCGTCATACCCGCTCGCTTGACGCGCAGCGACTATCCGGTGGGCGTGCCGGCGGCTGCAAGGGCGAAGGACGAACTCGGCACTTAAGTGCTGGCCGGAGAGCATCCTCCGCTCGGACGCCTACAGCACATCCTCCCTCTGATCTGCAGAGATGCTCCATAGAGCGCGCCCCTCCCACGGCAGTATCAGCCGATATGTCCAAGTAGTTCGCTCTCATCGTGCTCGCCCTATACACATCAATGGTGCGGACTGTCGCCTTGGCGCGCTATCGTCTCAACATCAGACGGCCCGACGGGCATCCGCCGCATAGCGGTCCAGGACAGCCCCTACCCGTAGGAGTAGCCCATGCTGCCCAAACGCATGGTCGCCTTCGCGCGCCCCTGCACGCACGTCCTTTGGCCCTGGGGCCACTGATGACACACGACGGCAGCATCGTGCTGCGCGTTGCAGACCTCCCCTCCGCTCGCCCGGGCCGACTCATCAGCCTGTCGACGACCGACAGCCTGGCTCGAGCTGAGACTCTCCTGACTCTTCACGGTGTAGGTCAGCTGCCTGTCCTGACCGATGCTTTGGCATTGATCGGTGTCGTGACACTGGAGTCCATTGCCATCGCCCGGCTCTGCAGTCGCGAACAGATCCTGAAGCGCGCTATCCGTCCTGCTAAGACAGTTGACCTCGACGCCGAGGTGCAGGAGATCCTGCCGTTGCTCGAACGCCACGAGTTCGCATTCGTTGAGGACGATCAGTCACGTATCAACGGCATCGTTACCCTCCGCGATGCCATAACCGCGCTTGATCGCTTCAGCGCTCCCCATCGGCTGCTTGGGGAGATCGAGCGCCGGCTTCGGCGCATCATCGACGTGGCCTTCCCAACCGTTATCGAGCTCCAGGAGGCAGCCAGTAAGCCGTCTCTTAGCTCTGTGAACGAGTTGAGCCTGGGAAACATCGAGTATCTGCTTCGCCGGCCAGACTGCTGGGCGCGTCTCGGTTGGCGCATCGATCAGGCGGCGTTTGTGGAGGAAGTCGCTGGTGTGCGTCGGATACGGAACCGATTCGCCCATCATCACGGGTCGATATTGACGGCTCCGGCCGAAGAAGAGGTCGAGCAGCTCACCGGATTTCTCAGCTGGCTCAGAAAGTTGGACACAGGATGTTGAAGGTGACCACCCACTCAACCGAGAAGGGGCAGACACACCTTCGAGGGCAGAGGCAGCGTCAATGGTGATGAGAACGACGGCTGAAAGCCTGCTGGCCTCTCCGCTCGAAACCACCCTGATAGAAGCGATCGCTGAGAACGTAAGAGCATCCACTGGACGCCGTCCTTCTCCCTCCGAGGTCAAGTCCTGGCAGCGCAGCTTGCCGGTTCTCGCACACGACCTGCTCGATGCCGGGTTGGGCAGAGTGGAAATGCTCGTGGAGTACAAGCTTCCACTGACCAGCCGGCGGGCCGACGTAGTCCTCGCAGGCGTACATCCACGGACCGGCGAGGACTCGTACGTCGTCGTCGAGCTCAAGCAGTGGAGCCGTGCCGAGCCGTCCGAATCAGGCGAGCATCTGGTCATCGTGGACGGCATGCCGGGTGGCGAGATGTTGCATCCCGCCGAGCAGGTTCGCCGGTACTGCGAGTACATGTGCGACTTCCTCGGCGTGCTCAGCGGCAAGCCGAACGCCGTGTACGGAGCCGCGTACCTCCACAACGCGATGGACCTGGACATCGACGGCCTGTCGGAGTTGGTGCGCGACGAGCGCAGCCGCCTGTTCACCAAACAACGGCGCGGAGAGTTTCTCCGCTATCTGAGCGAGCGACTGTCGGACAAGCCGGGCGCGGACGCCGCGGATCGGCTCCTGTCCAGCCCAGTCGCGCCAAGCAAGCAGCTGATGGCCTACGCCTCGAAAGAGATCCGCGAGCGCGAGCAGTTCACGTTGCTGGATGAGCAGCAGGTCGCGTACGAGTTGGTCATGGGCGCCGTCGACAGAGCTCGACGAGCGGACTTCAAGCAGGTCGTCGTCGTCACCGGGGGGCCGGGGAGCGGCAAGAGCGTCATCGCTCTGTCACTTCTCGGCGAGCTTTACCGGCAGGGCCGGTCTGCGCTGCACGCCACCGGCTCGCAGTCGTTCACTCAGACCATGCGGCGCTACCCCGGTCGCGGCAGCACGCGGATCAAGAACCTCTTCAAGTACTTCAACAGCTTCACCGACGCCGAGCAGAACGGCATGGACGTGCTGATCTGCGACGAAGCTCATCGCATCCGCGAGACTTCCACCAACCGCTTCACCCCGGCGGCCAAGAGGACGGGCCGCAGCCAGCTCGACGAGTTGCTGTCCACGGCTCGTGTTCCGGTTTTCCTCCTCGATCAGCACCAAGTGGTGCGACCAGGGGAACTCGGCACCGTGGCCGGGATCGAGGACTATGCCCGGACCAAGGGCTATGACGTGCGGTTCGTATCGCTCGACGAGCAGTTCCGCTGCGGCGGCAGCAGGAAGTACGAACAGTGGGTTCTCCGCCTGCTCGGCCTGGCCGACGGCGGGCCGATGGAGTGGGACGGAGACGATGCCTTCGAGGTGCAGCTTGCCGACTCGCCACAAGAGCTTGAGGCGTTCCTGAGCGCCAAACCTGGCACCGCCCGCATGACCGCAGGCTACTGCTGGCCTTGGAGCGAACCGCGTTCCGATGACACCCTCGTCGATGACGTGGTCATCGGCGACTGGGCGCGGCCATGGAACGTCAAGAAGGATCGCGCCGTCGGCGACTACCCGCCCAGCATGCTGTGGGCCAGCGAGCCCAACGGATTCGGACAGGTCGGGTGCGTCTACACCGCCCAGGGGTTCGAGTACGACTGGAACGGCGTCATTCTGGGCCCCGACCTGACCGTCCAGGACGGGCAACTGGTTACTGTCCGCAGCGAGAACAAGGACCCCGCCTTCAAGAGCCGAAAGTCAGTCTCCGACAGCGACTTCGACCAGCTTGTCCGCAATGTGTACAAGGTTCTGCTCACGAGAGGTATGCGGGGGACGGTCATCTATGCGGTCAATCCGGCCCTGCGGGAGTATCTTGCCAATTTGATGCGCGTACCACGGGTTCAAAGGGACTAGACCGAAGTCAGCAGCGAAGCCCCTTGGGCCGGCTCTGTTGTCGGCGAGCACCTCACGTCTAGGGTGGCCACGTGCAGCGCCTCGCCCTCTTCGACCTCGACAGGACCCTTGTCGACCTCGACACCGCGTACCTGCATTGGGCGAAGGAGTTCGCCGAGCAGTGGCGGCTCGGCACGAATGGCGTCGCGTGGCTCGCTTCCCTGGATCGCGACACGCATCCACATCGAGAGGCGTTCTTCGGACAGATACGCGAGCACTTCGCACTGCCTGAGGATGTCGGCGAGCTGTGGGCCGCCTACCGTAAGCGCATCCCGAATCTCGTACGGTGTTACCCAGGTGTGCCCGAAGCCTTGGCCGAGCTGCGCGCCGCGGGATGGCGAGTCGGGATCGTCACGAACGGCATGGCCGACAACCAGCTCGGCAAGCTCCAGCGGACCGGCTTGGCCGATGCGGTGGACGGATACGCCGTATCGGGGGTCGAAGGCGTCCGCAAGCCGGAGAGCCGGCTCTTCCACATCGCCGCTGAGCGGTGTGGAGTCGACCTTGCCGAGGGCGGCTGGATGGTGGGCGACAACCTCATCGCAGATATCCAAGGTGCCCAGGGCGCCGGCCTACGTGCGATCTGGATCAACCGAGGCACGTGGTCAGGCCACGAGCACCAAGCCGACCACGTTGTCAGCAACGTCCTCCAAAGCATCACCATCATGCGCGGGGCTCAGATGCAGGAGTAGCGGCGCCGTATCCGCTACTCCTGCAGAGCTGCGCTCAGGCGTCGGGCCCTGGGCGGCCAGACTGCGTATTGTCGGAGGCTCTCGCATTGCGAGGGGGTGTTGTCCCCGGAATGACATCGATGTTCAAGTACTGCTTGATGAGGTGCTTGAGCTCGGCGCCGTTGATCAAGGTGATCCTGTTCCGTTGGGCGAACTGCTCGCTGGCCCGCCCGAACCATGAGGTGGTGACCAGGACACCCGTAGTGGCGTTGTGGTCCGCCATGACGCCGGTGAGCGCGTGGACCGCGTCCAGCCCGACAAGCCCCGCCCACCGCTTCGCCTGGATGAGACAGACTCCGCCGAAGAAGAGGTTGTTGCTCGTGGCCACCGCGTCCACGCCGCCGTCCTTGGACGGGATGGTTGTCCAGGCTTCCGCCCCCATGGCGATGAACAGCTCTCTGACGAGATGTTCGAACTCCGTGGGAGTCAGCTTCAGGAGATCGCGACGTGAATCCAGCCCTGCGACGACATCCATGTCCGCAGAGAAACGGAAACGCTTGAGGTCGAAGGCGATGAACGGCTCAATCGCCTCCAGGTCATATGGGTTCGGAGAGACCAAGGCATTGAGCCGCTTCAAGCACGCCACCGGATTGACATCGGCGAGGACGAACTCCTCGAAGGCCACCCGTTCGGCCTGGACGCTCAGCAGGTGGGGGCGCACCTTCTTGCCCGTCGCCTGATCTATGGTGTTGAGGCGCCCGTTGAACACGATCGCCTCGATGATGCTGCCGGGAGTGGCGGCGAAGATCTCATGGAGCGTGCGCAGCGCGACGCATGCGAGAAGCTTGGCATATCTCTGCTTGACCTCGGTCTGCGGTCTGGGCACCGGGTCTATGTCGTCCCGCGCCTTGACGTACTTGTAGCCGCGAACATCCGGGATGGCGCTCTGCGGAGGAAGTTCGAACTCAACGACAAGATCATGGTTCTCGGGCCGGTACGCGACCTGGTATAGGCGAGGGAAGTCCTTCGGGTAGACCGATCCGTCCAAGACTTTGGCGGCGAACCATTCCACGGCTTCTGGCTGACCATTGTCGAACTCGGTGCGTAGCTGGTCCAACTGGGCGTTGTCGGCTGCCGCCTTATCCATGGCGGCAGCGATTTGCCGATCATAGGCAGCCCGAGCGGCGTCAAGCTCACGGAGGCGCTTCTCCTCACGCTTCCGATGCTGAGCTACCTCGTTGTCGAACCGCCCGCGTGCCTCCTGGAGGCTTCGTTCATATCGGCTCTGACCACCGAAGATCTTGCTGAGACCGGAGGGCGTAGGCGGAGCGAACTGTCCCCAGTCTGGAGGCCGTTCAGCGACGCCCATGCGCCCGGGGTCGAACGGCTGCGTAGAAGGGACAGCCTTCATCTGGTCGAAGGCCAGGGGACGCACACGGAGCACGCTGACCAATATCTGATCAATCTCCTCGATGCGTTTCGCTACCTTCGCAGTCTTTTGCTCAGCTGCCGCCTGTTGCTTCTCCAGATGCCGGCGCTGACGTTCGCGCTCATTCTCCTTCGCCAGTCTGGCCGCCTCGCGTGCTCGCCGTTCAGCTTCTCTACGTTGAGCCGCCTGACGCCTTTCCCACTCGCTACGACCACCCGCCACGCAATCAGCCCTTCGTACTCCCCGTATGCAATCCCGACTCATCGATGCCATCGACTGAAAGACACCGACCGTTACCTGCAGTCCAGCGTAGATCAGCAGAGGGTATCCGTCAGGCTTCTACTCAAGGTCGCTTTGGAGCCTGCGAGCCGCACTTGCCGCCCAAGTCACAAGTGATCAACTAATCACGTCATTCCGCTCGATTGTCGCGTCAATACCAGTTCGGCAAATCCCCTCGACGCGCCAACCCGTGCCCCTTATGGTCACATTGATCCCAGGGATAGCCGTCTCAAAGATCCGAAGGATCCGAGGATGATGGCGACGCAGGAACAGATCGAGGCCGCTCGACGGATGATCGAGCAATTACGTGACCAGCACGCCAACGACGTGCGCAAACTCGTCGGCCTGCTCGAAAGCGGCGCGATGAAGGGCAGGGCCGCGGACCGGCTCATCGAGGACTGCAAGGCATGGGACCTGGCGTATAGAAGCGTTTTCCAGCGGGCACTCGCGCTGGTCGACTCCACTTCCGCGAGCCCTGAACCGGCGAAGCCAATGGATTCGTTGGGCCAGTGGCCAGGGCGGTCACCGATCTTCCCGCCCGGGGAGTCACGCTGATGAGCTCACCTCCGAACCAGATTGGCATCGATCCCTCCCTGATGACGCAGTTGATCGGCGAGATCAAGCGCCTGCAGCAGGCATGGACGGCCGCGGATGCCCAGCTCGGCAGGGCACTGAGTTCGATCGGCACGAGCATGGCCGGCCCGGGATTACTGAGGGATATCGGCTTCCAGATCGCCCAGGAGGTTCCCGACCTACAGCGTCGCCTGGATCTCATCGTCGCCACGCAGAAGATCGGTCTCGACAAGGGCGTGATCTGGGCAGATGAGACGCTCTGGGCCTCGTACTCACCGGCGAGCGGCGCGGCAGCGGCCAAGTCAGTTGCCGACCAGCTTCGAAAGGCGGGGAAGAATGCGGCCAGCGTCGACGGACGGCCTGCCCTCTCCCGTCAGACCCTCGACCTGCTGGAGAACCACCAGCGCGATCCCTACTTCGCCGTCGCTTTCGCCAAGGAGGTACCGCCCAAGGAGCTCAAAGCACTCCTAGGAGATCTCTACTTCTCGGAGCGGCGTTCTCTCGAAGACATCTGGAAGAAGCCACCCTCCTCGGACGTGGACCGCTTAGCGATGGCTCTGAGCGTGACGCTCGGCACGGCCTCGCGAGGAGTCGGGGACATGAAGCTCCCCAAGAGCTACGCGGATGAACTGATCGCAAGAGACGGCGATGTGGCGAGTGGCCGCGTTGTCGACCAACTCCTGAGGTACGGCAGCTTCGATGACGCCTTCCTCCTCGACGTAGCCAACAAGGTCTTCGACAACGCTTCCAAGCCGCAAACCGAGCAACAGGACATCGTGGGGTTCGGGCCGGGGTTGGCCGCCGCCTTGGCGAACAACGCCAGAGTGGCCCAGGATTTCTTCACCGACCCTGCACGGAAGCCGCTGGCCTTCTTGATGAGGGAGAACTACTGGGCCAGCGGCAGTCGGGAACTCGGCAGAGCCATCGAGGCGGCGTCGACGACGTTCCGCGACAACGGTCAGCCTCCAGGCACTTCGAGAGGGTACAAGTCAGCTCTGATCGCATCCTGGGCCGTCCACTTCTGGGCCGATCCCAAGGCGCAAGCGGCGCTTCCTGACACTCGACAGAGCGCTGCTCGTGTTTTCACCGCCTACATGAGCGATGTGAACCGGATCTCCCGCGAGACCGGTGAAGCCCCCGGCGTCACTCCCCTTTCAGACACAGACCCGGTGCTGCCAGGCAAACAACCGTACGGAGCCCTGTTCGGCTACGAAACTGCGAAGAGCGCCACGACTTGGGCGTTCAAGGACACCCAAGCCCTCAAGACCGTCATGGAAGGCCACGGGAAGTACAGCGCGATGGTTCTCGACGCCCAGGCGGCGCAGATTGTGAAGGCCAATGAAGCGATCTTCGACAAGTGGCGCAGCAGCCACCCCGACGCGACCAAGGCCGAGATCGAGGCTCAACGCCAGAAGATCCTTGTAGACAGCATGGCAGGCGCCACAGGGGAAAATTTCAAGGCCAGGGTGCAAGACCTGGGTAAGTCACTCAAATTCGTCGTCGACGCGGGCAATCTCTCCGAGATCAACGCTGCGGACGCCAGGGACAAGACGCGTGAAGCGTTGAAGGATGCGGCGACCAGCACGCTGAAGCTCGTACTGACGCCTGCGGGTGATTGGGTCGTGGGCGGATACGAGTTTGTGGAGAGCAACGTCAGCGACAAGGTCAAGTTCGAGGACGGGAAGAAGGCCCGGGACGAGGCCGAGACCACCCTCTTCACGAGCAAGAACATGTTCAAAGACCTGACCGCTGATGCCCTGATGCGGCACGGGCTTTTTGGGGGAAGCACGGCATCCACGCATCCGCACGCGTCTGAAAACTATGCGAAGAACACGCCGCAAGACTTCATCAAAGACGGCGACATCCTGCCCCGAAGCGCAATGACCTCACTGCAGGAGTATGCGTATCACGAGTGGCTGAAATTCTCGCCTGCCTCGGGTATCTTCCGTGATGTCGGCAATGCCGTAGAGGAAGGATTCCGGCCACAGCCGCCCCCATACCCCGAGGCAGACGAATGAGGGCACGCGCACCGATCTTCCTACTGGCTGCGACGCTCGGCATCATCACCGCATGCTCGCCACCGCCCCCTCCACGAGATCAACGCCCTCTGGGGGTTGTCACCGCATCCCCGGGCGAATGCGGCCTGATCTCGGGCCAGGCCATCTCCCGGGCGACCGGCCTCGACGACTTCTACGCCAGCGGAACGAGAACGGTATCCCACTTCTCTCACTGCATCGTGTCCAAGTCAGCAGACATGCAGGAACCGGTGCGATTGTCGTTTGAGCTGCACGACCCTTTGCAGTTCTCCCTGGATGGCTTGGAACGCAGAAGAGTCGCCGACAAGGGCACCGCCCTACCTGCGGAAATCGGCCCGGGATACAGTGCGCTCTTGAGACGTGAGGACGGTGAGCCTGCCGGCGCTTACGTCTCAGCCTGGACGGCCGATGGCACCAAAATGCTATCCATCAGACTCTATCTAGGAGCGTCCGGCAGAGATCACCGGGCGGACGTCATCGAGTTCGCCAGGCAATTGCGTCCCATTTTGCTAACCAGCAGATCCTGAGGCCGACGGCTATCGTTAGATCCGGTGACAAATTCGATTATTGATACCCGAGGGGGTCGATCCCAACGAACTCCCCCATGGCCCCCTCCCCGAGAGTGTGGCTACAAGGGAGGAGTCAAGCACACCAGCCCATACCGGTAAACGTCTCACACATCCCTATAAACAACCGGAATTACGCCGACTGCGGCAGTGATCGTGTTCGAAGCGGGCATAGCAACCCATCTACGCCACGCGCGGCCATGGATCGCTGGCTTCGATAACTAACCGTAAATCTGATGACATGCCTGGTTGCGTACGCGAAAAGCAGGTCGAGAAGGCGGGAAGAGCTCGTCGCATTTCGCGGCGATCACCGAGACGGACCCCTTCTTGATGCTGGCTTTGGGAGCTTTGGTCTTTCTTCCCTTGTCCACGGGCGTCGCGATCGTCCTACGCGACTCCATAGGGACGCGCTGAATCCGGTGACGTGGAAGGGCCGAGCCCTTTGCTCGGTCACCCTTCCTGCTCTTCCACGCTTCAGGGCTTGGGGTCGATGTGGTCGAGGGCGATGCGCTCAGTGTGGTCTTGGGCTGCGGCAGCGAAGGGAGCCCGACAGCACGCCCCGACGTGCTCAGATCGGGCGCCGGCCCTGTGGCGGTTCCCGACCCTCGGGAGACGCTCTCGGCGCCCCAGGCACTCGACCAGATGCCCAGGGCTGCGCAGGCCAAGAAGCCGGCGACGATCGCCGCTCGGGTGTGGAGATCTCCATCTCGTAGCGGTGGCTTCTTTGGCGGCGTCGGGGCCGCGTACCGTCGCCCGAAGCCCTTGGACTCGTTGAGGAGCTTGGCGCCTCTCCGGCGCGGCAGGCCGTACGGCGGTCGGTACAACGGGCGGAGGCCTCGGGCCGAAGGAGTGAGGCGGTCGTGTTCATCGTGCATAGGGCCTCCCTAATCACTACCCGTACTTTCAGAGTGGCGTAGCGTGGCGCCATCCAGTGGGAACCACTCGGCATGGCGAGCAGCGCGGAACGAAACGGCCCCGGTCTGGCCGGGGCCGAAGGTGGATGGAACGTGGGCTATGGGTTCAAGGCGTCGTTGATCTTGCCGTTGATCTGCTCTTGCTGGCCGTCCATGCATTTCGCGTAGACCCGCAGCAGTACATCCACACTGTGACCGGCTCGCTTGGCGACTTCGGGGGCCGGGACTCCCGCGTTCAGCCAGAGCGAGACAGCGGCGTGGCGGAGGTCGTACGGGCGAGCAGCCAGCGACGAGGCGACCTGAGCGGGCGTGAGGGCGAGCTTTCGGGCCTCCTGCCAGACGTAGGAGTACGCCGAGCTGGAGTAGGTCCCGCCGGTGCCGGTGCGGAAGATCCTGCCGTCCTTGGCGGTCCCGTACTCGGCGATATGCTCGCGGAGCATGGCGACCAGGGCAGGCGGGATCGGGATCTCTCGCGTCTCCTTGTCCGCACGGTGCTTCAAGCTGCGTGACTCGTGGGTCTCCCCGGAGTTGGTCCAGCGCTTCGTGCCCTGGGGGCGTGCCCTCTCCAGGATGATCAGGCCCCAGCCCGTCTCGGGCAGGGTGCTGTTCTTCACCCGCAGGTCGGCCGCTTCCTCCGGTCGGAGGGCTGCGTAGTAGATGCAGGCGAACAGTGCCCTCAGCCGAGGACCGCGCTTGCGGCCCACCTTGGGTACGGCGTCGAGGAGTTGCCGTGCTTGAGCCGGGTTGACCACCGTGCGGGGATCGACGACCGTCACGGCCTTTGGTGCTGCCCACTTGATCTCGTTCAGCGGGTTGCTGCTGAACACCTTCTGCTCGACCGCATGCTCCAGCAGGTGATGGAGGATGGCGCGCTTACGGCGAACCGTGTTCGCTCCCGCCGGGGCACCGGCGAAGGTGACCGAGATGGCGTCGAGGGCCGTACGTACAACGTGGGCCTCTCCCAGAGCTGACAACGGGAGAGACGCTCTCTCCAGCCAGCTCAAAGCCGCGGCTTGTGCTGCGGTCAGGTTGGCACGCCGCTTCTCCGGAAGCAGCGCGTGCGTCCGGAGAACGTCCCGCAGGTCCTCGGCGGAGGGACGGCGCGGCGCGTCGGTCACCAGGGCGGGGATGAGGGTCAGGAGGGCGTACGCATCAGTCTCACGGGTCCGGGCGGCTGAGGTGTTCCAGCGCCGAAGGACGTACGCCTGAGCGAACTCCAGGAACGACGGCCCGGAAGACCGCGATTCGAGCATCGACACCGGCAGGCCAGTGACAACGTCGAACTCCTCCCCCGCCTTGGTCGCCTGCCGCAGGTCGGATATGAAGGCGTTGGCCAGGCCCTTGGTCCGGAAGCTCTTGGACCTCTCCTTGCCGGCCACCCGCCAGCGGGCGACGTAGGTGATCGCACCGCCGCTGGAACGCTGCTGGATCTGGGCGAGCTTCACGTCGTAAGTGGTGTTCACGCCGCCTCCCGTCGCGAGTCGAGCCAGGCCATGAGGTCGCTCCGCCAGACGCGGAGTTCGAGGTTGGGCAATTGGATGCAGACCGGCGCACGGCCGAGCTCGCGCCAGCGATAGAAGGTGCGGCGGGAGACGCCACCCAGCTCGTCGAGGACCTGAGGAACGGTCAGCAGTTCGTCACGCCTGCTCATCGAGCACCACCTCCCGCAGATGGGAGCCGGGTGCCGGTGATGGCGGCGACGAGGAGTTGGTCTCCGGCGGAGAGGCCTTGTCCGGCGTACTGCCAGTGGGCGATGACCAGGACGGTGTCTTCGTCGAAGAGCGGGAGGCGTCCGGTCGTGATCTCCTCGGCGCGCATGTGTTCTTCGCGGGCGGCGCGGAGGGCTCCGAGGGTGGTGGAGTAGCGGCGGCTTTTGGTGGAGAAGTGGCCGCGGAATCCGAGCATGTGGGCCCAGTGGGTGAGCCGGAGGTCGGCCAGGTCGTCGAGGGTGCCCAGGCGCATGCATGCGGCGATCAGGCGTCGGGCGTGCTCACGGATCGGGAGCGCGTCGAGGTCGTCGAGGGGCTGGATGCGCCGGTCCAGCGTGCCGACGCATTCGGCGGCTTTGGTGGCGTACTTGGCGATGTAGGCGGCGACGGCTTGCTCGGTGAGGTCGCCGGTCATGGTGATGCGGCGGACGTCGAGCTGGCTGCCCCACCGGAAGGTGCGGCTGAGCGGCTTGATCTCCGCTGTCACGGCCGATGCCGCGTGCTGAACGGCGTCGGCGAGGGCATCGGCCGTCGCCCAGGCCGGGGGCGGCGAGGTAGGGCCGTCCGGTCCGTCGAGGCGGATCACGGCGTGGAAGTGGACGACGCCGCGTCGCTGGTATTCGGCGACCTTGGCGAAGGAGATGACGGCCTGCTCGCGCAGGGCTTTGAGGATGAGGCCGGAGAGTTTGGCGAAGCGCCGGCGGAGGGCTTCGGTGAAGCGCCGCCACAGTTCCGGGCTGATGGCGTTGAACAGGACCGAGCCTTCGTAGTCGTAGCAGTCCGGGCACAGCGGTTCGCCCAGGCGTGGATCGTCGGCGCTGTGCCGGTCGGTGCAGGACATGACCTGGCCGTGCGGGCAGGTCTCGGCGTCGCGGCGCGGGTGGCAGGGCAGGGCCTTGCCGTTCTTCTCCCTGCGGGTGTGCACGGTGCCGAAGGACGGCGCGGTCAGGGTGACGAACAGGCACGGGTGCGCGCTGACCGTCTCCGGCACGCCCTTGCCGCCGATCAGGCCGGCGCGGATGAGTTGGTAGGTGTCGGCGCGGTAGGTCTCGGCGCAGGCGGGGCAGCGGGAGGCGCGGCGGGTCTTGCACGGCACGCGCAGGATGCCGTCGGGCTCTCGGTTGGTGGTGTAGCGGTGCAGGAGTTGGCCGGTGGCCTGGTCGTAGCGGTCGACTTTGCCGCGTAGGTGGATGGGCTGTCGGCATCCTCCGGCGCGTTTGATCTGTGCGGCCCAGCGGTCGTAGTCGGGGTGGTGGAGCCGGTCGATCATCCCGGCGACGGCGTGGGAGCGGGCAAGGCAGGGCAAGATGGGACCGTCCTATCCAGTCATCTGGTGTGGGATGGCCCCCGGCCTGGCACAGGTCTTGGCGGATGTGTGGCCAGGCGGGGGGCGCTACAGCGATTCAGGCGCCGTGGGTTTCGATGCCGGTGCCGGAGCAGTCGGCGCAGGTGTCGTTGTCGGTGAGACCGGTGCCGCTACAGGTGCAGCAGCGGTAGTAGGTGACGGTGTCGTCCATGCTCAGCGGTCCTTTCGCGGGGTGATGCGGACGTAGACGCGGTAGTTGCGGGGCCGGGAGCGGTCGGGGTAGGCCCGCGACATCGCGGTGACAGTGAAGACCTCGCGCAGGTGGGTCAGGCCGAGGGTGAGCTCGGCGCGGTTTCCTTCAAGGCGGATTCGCATGATCAGGTCTCCTTGACGGTGTCGGGTGTGACGCAGCCCCGGTAGCTGTCTTGGGCGGCGTACGTGGCGCGGGCGTCGGCGAGGATGGCCACGGCCCGGTATTCGACGGGGCCGAAGAGTCGCGAGGTGCCGTAGTGCCCGCCTCCGGCGTCGATGTCGCTGCCGAGCAGGGCGGCCAGGTGGTCGATCTGGGCGCGCATCTGATCGTCATCGGCGCGCGGGATGAAGTGGTGGACGGTGACCCCATGAGGGGCCGGCACCTCGTGGTTGGCCTGGAGGAAGACGGCCATCTGGATCAGTCCGTGGACGAGAGCGGTTCGGTCGTCGGTCATAGGTGATCTCCCTTTCAGTGGGTGCGCATAGTGCTGAGCAGGGCGGCCGCAAGTTGGTTGGAGACGCCCAGGCGGGCGCGCAGCAGGTCGCGGGTGATGGGCTTGCCGTGGACGGCGTGGTGTTCGTCGGCGACACGGCGGGCGTAGTCGAGCAGCGTCGGGTCGGGCGCGGGACCGTCGTCCTGGTGGCCACCCCGGTGGTCGTCGTGGTGGACGGGGACGAGCGCGGGACGGTCCGCAGCCGGGACCGCTGGCGGGCCGGCTTGAGGACGGTCGGGGACGGACGGGGACGCCGCCGTCCAGGACGGGGACGTCTGCGAGACGTCCGGGGACGATTCGCTGGTGCGGGTGGCGGCGGCGCGGCGTTCGAGCATGGAGACGGCGACGAAGAAGGCGGCGGCCGGGGTGGCGGCGGTGATCCAGCCCCAGACGGTCGGGTCGGCCTGTTGCAGGTTGGCGGCCAGGGACAGGATGATGCCGCCGGTCAGGACGAGGACGGGCCACGACAGCGGGCCGCGCCTTGGTCGGCCGGTGTGTTTGTCGCGTTGGCGTTCGCGGGCGGCCATGACGCAGGTCAGGTCGATGCACACGGCCACGGCCCAAGCCATCCAGCCGTGCTGGCCGTGCTCGGTGGCGGTGTCGCGGATGTGGGTGAACGAGCCCGCGCCCGCGATGAGGGCCAGGACGAGGACCGGGCCGGTGTCGAGCAGCCAGGCGACCAAGCGGCGCATCAGCGTTCCTCCTTTCCGGTGGGTCAGGCGGTCTGGGAGTCGGGCTGTGGTTGTGCGGCCATCACGTCGGCCCAGGCCGGGGCTCGGTCGGCGTAGCTGCGGGCGGCATACTCGGCCGCGGCTTCGCTGACGTAGAAGGAGCGGGCCCGGTACCACTGACCGTCCTGGCCGGCCACGATCGCCACCCCCGGCGTCTCGGCGGCAATGGCACGGGCGGAGTCGAGCGCGGCCGGGTCGAGATCACCGAGCGTCATGGTCGCCGTCTCCGGGTCGTTGACCCGGTGGCAGATCCGGCCCGAGCACTGCGCCCGCAGCGCGGTCACCCCCGGCCCGAGGTCGGAGCCGATCCGCTGGCCGCAGCAGAACAGGTAGATGCCGAACGCCCGCCCGAGCTGGGCGACGCGCAGCAGCGCGGTGGAGGTTCTGGCGATCTCGTCCTTCTCGCTCTTGTCAGCCATCAGATACAGCTCGGCCAGCTCATCCACCAGGACCACGACCGGGACGGGCCGCAGGCCGGGCGGGAGTTGCCAGATGTTGCGCGCCGAGGCCATCCGGCACACGCCCATCCGGTCCGTCATCAGCGCCACCAGATCATCGAGCAGGCCGCCGCATTCGGCCCGGCTGGTGGCCAGCGCCGACAGACGCGGGCTGTACGGGGTGAACTCCACGCCGCCCTTGAGGTCGAAGCCCACCAAAGCGACCGGCTGCGGCGAGAGGCCGACAATCAAAGCGTTGGCGAGGTTGGACTTGCCGGATTGGGTGGCTCCGGCGTTCAGCCAGTGCGGGACGGTGCGGAAGTCGACGACCCAGGGCCTGCCGGTCTCCAACCGGCCCACGGTCACCTTGAGCAGTTCCGTCGACGGCGGTAGCTCGTCGACCGTGACGAGCGGGTCGCGAATGGTCGCGGCCAGGCGGACCCGTCCGGGCTTGTCAGAGGTGACCCGGACAGCGTGCACACCCCACGAATGCGCGAGCCGTTCGGCGGCGTCGGCGTAGTCGGCGGGGATCTGCCCTTCCAGGATGTGCAGGGTGACCCGCCAGCCGTGCCGGGTCGGCATCGGCAGCCACATCCACGGCTTGGTGTCCACAGCGATGCGCTGCCACTTGCGCTTGACGCGGACGACGCCGGTGGAGGCGACCAGGCCGGGCACGGTGGTGAACCAGAAACGCTGCCGCTTCTTGGTCAGCCCGCAGCCGAGCGCGACCTTGCGCCAGGTCGCCAGGACGGTGACGGCGGTGATCGGGTAGCCGAGCACCAGCCAGAAGGAGCGGTAGTGCCAGCGGCGCCAGGCCCACAGCCCGGCCGCCACAGCGGCCAGGACCCCGAGCGCGATGCTGTGCTGGTCAGGCATCGGTGGCCTCCCGCACGGGCAGGAGCGCGGTGGCGCGGTAGGAGATGCCCCACCGGCCGGCGATCTCCCACACGTAGCCGAGCAGGCCGACCGCGTTGACCGGGTCACCGGCCTTGATCGGCGGCTCACCGGTGATACCGATCTTGACGAGCTCGATCCGGCCGAACTCGTCCTCCACCGAGACCGTGACCTCGTAGACGGTGTTGCCGTTCTTGTCGGTCTTGATCTCACCGGTGTCCCGGTTCAGGACGCGCGGGCGCGGGGCCTTCACGCAGGTAATGGTGAGCTTGTTCGTGTCGACAGGGATGGGGACGGTGCGCATGGTTGGTTCCTTTGAGTAGTTGGAGCGTAACGCTATGCATACATAGAACGCTTAGAATCCTAAGTTGTCAAGGGCTTCCACGCAGACTTGGTTGGCATGTCGGGGTGGCTGTGCTCAACTGGAGGTGCACGCACCTCACGGAAGGCACGGGATGGTCGAGAAGTCCGGTCGGCCCGGCTACCTCCAGATAGCCGACGACCTACGCGCGCAGATCAGAACGGGCTCACTCTCGCCCGGCGCCGCGCTGCCCTCGACCGCCCAGCTCTGCCAGCGCTACGACGTCTCAGCCAGCGTGGTCAAGGCGGCCATCAGCGTCCTGCGTACCGAGAATCTGATCATCGGCCAGCAGGGCAAGGGAGTGTTCGTCCGCGAAGACGCGGCGGCGGCTCTCACAGCCGAGGAGCCGGCCTCATCCGAGGTCATGGACCAGCTCGCTCAGATGCGCAGCACTCTGGCGGTTCTCGGCGACCGGATCGCCGATCTGGAGAAGGCCGTGTTCCCAGAGCCGAAGCGATCTCGCTGACCCGGCAGGCCAACTCCTCCATGTCAGACCGAATGGCCTGAAGCTCACTTATTATCCGCTCATTTGTGGTCACTTCGGCACCCCTTTTCTGGCTGGTCGTTATCCCGGCGGGGATGCCGTTAGTTCACCGCGGATTCGCGCTGGTGAGTATCACAGAGCGTTAGCTAAGCTTCTTCACTGCTGCCTGCACGGCGGTTACACATGCGCTTACACATGCCCGCCCCTCAAAGTGCGCAAAGGATGCGATGAAGACAATTCACCGTCCCGGATGGCAGCCCCTGGTCCTGCGCCAGCACCGCGAAGCGCACGGCCTCACCCTCGAAGCCGCAGGTGACCAGCTCCGCCAGGTCGCCCACCGGCACGGCCTGACCGCACCAGCCGCCAATTTCCAGACACTCTGGTCACATGAACAGGGATCGGTATATCCCGGACCTCACTACCGGCGGGCCTATTGTCTCCTATATCAGGCAAATGAACCGGCCCTTGGTTTCCGCTCGCCGCTACCCGGCGAGATAACCGAGGTGGAAAACTCCATCTCGGATTTGCCCCCATCCACCGACCCCGCCACCGACAACGCCGCCGCCCAAGTCATTGAACAAACGCTCGTCAAGGTCTCCGGCGCTCCGTCCAACGCCGAGCAGAACGCCCTCCTCAACCGCGTCGTGGATGCCTGGCGACGCCGCCACGGCCAGGGCAGCCCCAAACCGATCCTGACGATCGTGGGCGGCTACGCCGGGTCGGGCAAGACGGAGTTCTCCCGGTTCCTGTCCGACATCACCGGCTGGGCGTTCCTGGACAAGGACTCGCTGACCCGCGCCATGGTCGAACGACTGCTCGTCTCCCTCGGCGGTGACCCGCATGACCGGCACACCGAGCTGTATCTGAGCGAGGTCCGGCCGCTGGAGTACCGGTGCCTGATGGAGACCGCGTTCGACAACCTCAAGGTCGGCACCTCGGCCATTTTGTCCGCGCCGTTCGTCGCCGAGCTGGTCGATCCCGATTGGGTGTCGCGGCTGACCAACCGGTGCGCGGCCAGGGGCATCGATGTAGCGGTGGTGTGGGTGCGCTGCGATCGGGAGTCCATGCGCGAGTACATCGAGTTTCGCGGGGCTCCCCG
Organism: Nonomuraea glycinis; assembly: GCF_014646515.1. Taxonomy (GTDB): domain Bacteria; phylum Actinomycetota; class Actinomycetes; order Streptosporangiales; family Streptosporangiaceae; genus Nonomuraea; species Nonomuraea glycinis. Next base: position 2,050 of record NZ_BMNK01000030.1, on the reverse strand, counting down.
TGATGCGTGGAAGCTGAAGAACTGGGAGACGTACGTCAGCGGCCTGGACACCGACACTAGCCCGCAGACCGCGCACATCACCGTGGACAACCGCCTCGGCGCGGCGATCAGCCTCGCCGACCAGACCCGCCAGACGCTGAAACGGATCCTGACGTGACGGGCATCGTGCTGTACGGGCCACCGGCCAGCGGCAAGAGCACCGTGACCGCCGCACTGACCGCGCTGGATTCGCGCTTGGTGCTGCTGCGCAAGCTCAAGGCCGGCACCTGGCACGGCAGCGAGTACGAGTTCGTCGGCTTCGAGCGCCTGGCCGAACTGCGCGCGGCCGGGCGGCTGCTGGTCGAGACCTACCGCTACGGCAACGCCTACGCCGTCGACCGCCACCAGGTTCAGCAGATCACCGGCGCCGGGATGTTGCCCGTCGTGCACATGGGCAACATCCCCGACGTTCGGCGTCTGGTCGAGGCCGGGCCGTGGCTGCCGGTCATGCTGTGGGTGTCGCGCGAGACGTGCGAGCGACGTTCCCGGCGACGCGGGGACAGTGACACGGCTCAGCGGTTGCGGGCATGGGATGAGACTTTGGCCGATCTGCATGTCCATGGCGATGGGCTCTTCGCGCTCCGGCTGTACACCGATCAGGTATCGGCCGGTGAAGTGGCCCGGCAGATTGCCGGTACCTTCCAGGGCGTGCAGGTACGTCGCGTGAGCTACCACGCCTGACCGTGCAAGATCTTCTGCCATAGCTGTTGTGCCTCGCGGGAGGGCAGCCACGGGCTTTCGGTGATCGTTTTGTCGCTGGTGGTGCGCCGTACGAACGAGAGGCCGGCGGCCGTGCACAGCTCGTAGGTCGGAAAGCGGCAGCTACAGGTGTGGTCGCGCACCCGGATGCGGTCGGTGCGTGGCGCCGGCGGGCTCCACTCGACCAGTTGAGAGGGCTGGCGGGGGCCAGCGGCGTGGGTGCCGTGAAAGTCGCGTGCGCGTTTGGGTGGGGTCATGTCCATGAGCACCCGCGGTGCAGGGAGGGGAGCGCCGCTGTGGAGCGGGGCGTTGTGGTGTGTGTCCGTCCGGGCCGGGCTGGTGTGTCGTCACCGGGGAGCGCCGGTGTGGCTGGGTGCCGCATGATCGAGGTTGCGCCGCCTTTCTAGTCCTGCCTATCCGTCCCTGGGGGTTTCTGGGAGTGGCTGGGTGTCTTGGGGTTCCTGTCGTTGCGTCAGGGGGTTCGAGCCCGACGGGATCCGGCGCGGGATCGCCGCAGGCGAGTACCGCCCCCGGCATGCTGATCCCGGGAGAGCCTCGTCTGGCCGTCGGATTCGGCAGGTCCGGTCGTGTCCGCCGAGATCGCCCGGCAGGTGGCGGGGGCCTTCGTCGGGCACCGGGCCGGAGCGCTGGGTCAGCGCGCCTTGCCGTGCAGGATCCGCCACCACAGGTTCTCGCCGTCGCGGGCGGACAGTTGCGGGCTTTCCTCGACGACGGCGGGGGATTCGGCGGTGATGCGGCGGACGAACCACAGCCCGCCCGCCGTACACAGTTCGAAGATCGGGCTCTGGCAGACGCAGGTGTGCGCCCGGACCCGCACCCGGTCGACACGGAGGACAGGATGTTCCCACTCCAGCAGTTCGGCCTGGATGTGTGCGGCCGCCACGTGGAGGCCGCGGTAGTCGGTACGAGATCGTGGGCAGGTCATGCCATCACCGCCGTACGTTCGTGGTTACGGAGCAGGGCAACGAGAGGCGCCGCCCTGGCGAGCGGTCGCGGGCATCAGTGAGCGGCCTGTCGCGTCGCGTCCCGCAGGTGTCCCTCGCTGCGGTTCGCGCCCAGCGAGGCGACGGAAGCCCGGGTTCACGTCACTCGGCCACTCACCGATGCCATGCCTCCAAGCTAGCAATCCTGTAAGCCCCTGTCTATCCCATGAAGCTTCACGGAGCTCCGTGATCCGACCTGAAGGGGCATGAAATGCCCTTCTAGTCTCATAGCGTGGCCAGATACGTCGAGCACACGCGCACCTGGGAGTTCGATGAGGATCGCTCTCGATGGGAGCAGATCCTTGAAG
>NZ_BMNK01000029.1 GCF_014646515.1 Nonomuraea glycinis | reverse complement strand
CCTGCGCCAGACCCCAGTTGAACGCCACCCGCACCGCCCCGCAATGCGACGCCAGCGCGGCACCCTGGCGCGCGGTGGGGTCCAGCGCGAAACGGTAGGCCTGCACGACCCGCATGACCCGCCCCCTCCCTCGCTTATTCGAGAGTGTGTGCGAACGACTCTAACAGCATGGCTGCACAATGGGTAAGGCTTTGCACGCACATCGTGACGATGGAGAGATGAGGCGGGCAGCGCCGGCCAGACACGGCGCGAAGCCCCAGGCCCCGACAGTGCTCCTCCTGCCGTTCATCAACGCGCAGACCACTGAACCAACCCCGATCACCGCTCAACAGGCCGCGATCAGGCCAGAGGAAACCAGATGAAGTCTGAAGGACACTGAAGCAGACCACAGCAGTTACTAACCCCATCACCGAGTCGCCCCAGCCCTGCGTCGCCATGCGAGACCCGCCGCTGGGGTCAGGCCGCCGACGCTGTACCACCACTTCGGCGACAAGGCCGGTCTGCTGCACGCCGTGGTCGCCGACGGCTTCGAGCGTTTACCTGACCCGCAAACGGGCCGTAGGCACGACCGGCGATGTCGTCGCGGACTTCCGGCGCGGCTAGGACATGCATGTTGGGTTCGGCACCCATCCCGCGCTCTACAACGTCATGTACGGCCACCCCTTGGCCCACCAGGACGTTCCGGCGGTGGCCATGGCCCACGCCGACCTGGTGGCTTCGATGCGCGCGTTCGACGACGCCGGCCGTCTGCGGCACCCGGTCGAGGTGGCCGCCAACGCGCTGGAGACGGCGGCGGTGGGCGTGACGCTCCATCTGATCCGCGCGAACGGCACCGGGGAGGTGGTCGTGCGCGATGCCGTCATCGCTGCTGTCACCGGACCACCTCGCTCCTAGAGGTGGACCTCGTGCCGGACTACAAGATCCTGCACGACGCCGTCGCCGCCCAGCCAACCCAGCGGGCGCGCGTCGCGACCCCGTGGCCGGATGGCGGGGCGCCCGGCACGCACAACGCCGCCCGTCGCGAGCGGCGGGCGGCGTCGAGGGCGGGCGGTGAGGTCCGCCGGGAACCTAGTCGTTCAGGTGCTGGCGCAGGTAGGAGTCCACCTGGTCGAGGGCGATGCGCTGCTGGCTCATCGTGTCGCGCTCGCGGACCGTCACCGCCTGGTCCTCCAGGGTGTCGAAGTCCACCGTGATGCAGAACGGCGTGCCGATCTCGTCCTGGCGACGGTAGCGGCGGCCGATCGCGCCCGCGTCGTCGAACTCGACGTTCCAGCGCCTGCGCAGCTGGGCGGCCAGGTCGCGGGCCTTGGGCGACAGGTCGGCGTTGCGCGACAGCGGCAGCACGGCGGCCTTGACCGGGGCGAGCCGGTGGTCGAGCCGCATGACCGTGCGCTTCTCCATGACGCCCTTGGCGTTGGGCGCCTCGTCCTCGGTGTAGGCGTCGAGCAGGAAGGTGAGCGTGGCGCGGTCGACGCCGGCGGCGGGCTCGATGACGAACGGGACGTAACGCTCGCCGGTGTCCTGCTCGAAGAAGCTGAGGTCGACGCCCGACGCCTTGGAGTGGGCGGTCAGGTCGAAGTCGGTGCGGTTGGCGATGCCTTCGAGCTCACCCCACTCCGAGCCGGTGAAGTTGAAGCGGTATTCGACGTCGACCGTGCGCTTGGAGTAGTGCGACAGCTTCTCCTGCGGGTGCTCGTACAGGCGCAGGTTGTCCTTGTTGATGCCCAGGTCGGAGTACCAGCGGAAGCGCTCGTCGATCCAGTACTGGTGCCACTCCTCGTCGGTGCCGGGCTTGACGAAGAACTCCATCTCCATCTGCTCGAACTCGCGGGTGCGGAAGATGAAGTTGCCCGGCGTGATCTCGTTGCGGAAGGACTTGCCGACCTGGCCGATGCCGAACGGGACCTTCTTGCGCGCCGACTGCTGCACGTTGAGGTAGTTGATGAAGATGCCCTGCGCGGTCTCGGGGCGCAGGTAGGCCAGGCCGGACTCGTCCTCGACCGGGCCGAGGTAGGTCTTGAGCAGGCCGCTGAACTGCCTGGGCTCGGTGAAGGTGCCCTTGTTGCCGCAGTTGGGGCAGGTGATGTCGGCCAGGCCGTGCTCCGGCTGCTTGCCGTTCTTCTCCTCGTAGTGCTCGAGGAGGTGGTCGGCGCGGAAGCGCTTGTGGCAGGACTGGCACTCGGTCAGCGGGTCGGAGAAGGTCTCGACGTGGCCGCTGGCCTTCCACACCTCGGGCGCCAGGATGACGCAGGAGTCGAGGCCCACCACGTCCTCGCGGGCCTGGACCATCGACAGCCACCACTGCCGCTTGACGTTGTTCTTCAGCTCGACGCCCAGGGGTCCGTAGTCCCACGACGCGCGCAGTCCGCCGTAGATCTCGCTCGACGGGTAAACGAGCCCGCGGCGCTTGGCGAGGCTGACGATGGTGTCCATGACGTCTGTGCGTCGTGCCATGTTGGTGGATCTCTTTCCGGCTGGAGGTCGGCGAGGAACATTCGATGAAGCTCCCAGCTTAGGGGACTCTCGCGCGCCTCCGCGCGCGAGAGTCGCTACGCCCGGTCGCGCAGGTAGACGTCCTCGAAGGCGCTGGGTTCGTTGACCATAAGGATCATCAGGGGATACAGCTCCATCCGGGCGGCGGACAGGGCCCGGCGGTAGAAGCCGGCGCCCTCCCACTCGCTGACGAGCGCCCAGAGATTGGGCTCGTCGACCGACCTGGCGAGCCTGCCACGCAGGTAACCGGGCTGGGCGGCGAGGGTGTCGAGGATGGTGTGGCCCTGCTTGGCGAAATCTTGGGACTGGGACTCTGGAACGGTGTAACGGATCACGGCGAGCACGTTCACAGGATGTCAGACGGATCCACACCGACGGGGCGATTCGTTCGGCCGCTAGGCTCGGCCTCGTGGCCACCAACGACGACCGCCGCAAGCATCCGCTCGCCCAGCCGCGACCGGCCGAGAGCGGCAAACAGGCCGGCAGGCAGGGCGGCAAGCCGAAACGCCCGCTGCCGCCGGGCGAGCAGTTCTTCACGCCCGGGGCGACGGGGCTGCGTAAGGCCGTGGAGCAGCGCAGCGCCACGCCGCTGGCGTTCCTGTTCACGCAGGTGCCCAAGTGGGTGCCGCCCGCGGTGATGGTGGCCCTGCTGCTGACCGGGTTCGTGGTCACCAACTGGCTGGGCGGCGTGGCCGTGCTGCCGGTGCTGGCGTTCATCGTCTGGCTGGCCTACCTGTCGTGGCCGTCGCTCAAGGTCAGCGGCAAGCTGCTGCGGGTCGCCATGTCGACCTTCCTGGTGTTGGTGGTGGCGACCCGGTTCGGGTTGTTCTGACAGAGCCGGCCGAGACAGGGCCGGCCGACCGGGACAGGGCTGGCTGAGACGGGGGCTAGCCGAGTGGGCTTTCGGGCAGCAGCGTGTAGTGCGGGAAGTTGCCCGGCAGGCGCTCGCCGCCGGGGCCCTGGGTGGCGGCCCGCACGAGCAGCTCGCCGCCGACGAACGCGCCGCGCCATGAGGCGCCGAGCCCGCCGAACAGCTCCTCCCGGTCGCCCCTGGAGCGCGGCCGGTTGTGCCCGACCTTGAACGCCCGCACCTCGGGGGCGAGCCGGCCGAAGGTCTCCTCCTCGTCGCAGGACAGGGTGGCCACCAGCGCGCCGTTGCTGGCGTTCATCGCGGCCAGCAGCTCCGCCTCGGTGTCCACGAGCACGATCGTGTCGACCGGGCCGAACGGCTCGGCGTGGAACAGCGGTGAGGATCGGGGCGGGTTGAGCACCGCCACCGGCGGAACATACGCCGAAATATCCTGACCCGGCAGGAAATGTCCGTCAGCCAAGGACGCGCGGTGGATCGGCACCCCGCCCCTCGCCACCGCCTCGTCCACCTGGTCGGCCAGCTCCTTGGCCTTGGAGGCGTTGATCAGCGGCCCGAAGTCCAGCTCAGGCAGCGGATCGTCGGGCCGCGCGACCGCGAGCGGATGCCCGAAGCGCAACGACCCGACCGCCGCCAGATAGGCCCCGAGGAACTCGTGGAACAGCGACCGCTGCACCACGAACCGCGGATAGGCGGTGCAGCGCTGCTTGCCGTAGTCGAAGGAGGCCCGGATCTGCCGGCCGAGCGTCTGCCAGCCGGAGTATTCCCACACCCCCCACGCGTTCAGCCCCTCCTGCTCCAGGACGTGCCTGCGCTCCAGGTCGGCCAGCGAGGTCGCGACGTTCGCGCCCGCGTCCCTGCCGCCCACGAACGACACGCAGCCCAGCGCCCGCCCCGCCACCAGCACCGGCGACAGCTCGGCCCCTCCCCCACTGACCAGCGTGAAGGGCAGCCCCTCCCGTACGGCCAGCGCGGTGGCGAGCGTCAGGCAGCACAGTCCGCCGTCGGTGGGCGTCTTGGCGATGACCGCGTTGCCGGCCAGCGCCTGCACGAGCATGGCGTGCATGAGGACGCTCATCGGATAGTTCCAGCTGGCGATGTTGCTGACCGGCCCCGGCAGCGGCGTGCGGCCTTCGACCATGCGGTCGATCTCGGTGAGATACCAGCGCACGCCGTCCAGGCACCGATCGACGTCGGCGCAGGCGGTCCGCCACGGCTTGCCGATCTCCCAGACCAGCAGCAGGGCCAGCAGGTCGCGGTGGGCGGCCATCGACTCCACCGCCGCGGCGACCCGCGCCTTGCGCTCGGCCAGGGGCAGGTGCCGCCACTGCCGGTGCTCCTCGACCGCGCCCGCCACGGCCCGGCCCGCGCCGGCCCGGTCCAGCCGGGGCGGCCCGGCGATGGCGGTGCCGTCCAGCGGCGAGAAGACCGGCGCGGGCCGCCCGTCCCGCTGCCAGAACCCACCCCAGTGGTTGAGCACCCGGTCGTCGTGGAACGCCTCGGGCGCCGCCGCACGGCATCCCGCGTAGGCGTCCTGCCAGGCTGTTCCCGGTTTGAGTCGCATGTGATCTCCTCAGTCGGACCAGTCGACGCTGATGAGCTCGGGCAGCGGCTCGAACTCCTTGATCGCCTCCAGCGAGGGCCCCATGGCGGCGTTGGCCTCGCGCTCCACCATCACCTCGACGAGCACCGGCAGTCGCTCGCGTTCGGCCTCGGCCGACGCCCAGGCCAGCGCGTCGGCGAGGTCACCGGGCACCTCCACCCGGCGCGCCGGGCAGCCGAACGCCTCCATCGCCTTGACATGATCGATCCCGCCCTCTCCGTAGTGCAGGTCCACCGCGAAGTTCATCTCGTACGGAAGCTCGGCCTGTCTGATCAGCCCCAGATACTCGTTGTTGATCATCACGATGACGAACGGGATGCGGTACTGGGCGGCCACCGCGATCTCCTCCATCAGGAACTGGAAGGAGTAGTCGCCCACCACCACCACGACGTCCCGCTCGGGATAGGCGCACTTGACGCCCAGCGCGGCGGGGATCTCCCAGCCGAGCGGCCCGGCCTGGCCGCAGACCAGGTAGCGCCGCGGCAGGTAGGTCGTCTGGAACTGGCCGGACCAGATCTGGTAGAGGCCGATCGCGGTGACGAACGTGGTGTCCCTGCCGAAGTGCTCGTTGATCTCCTTGAACACCCTCGGCGGCTTGATCGGCACGTCGTCGAAGTCGTCCCGGCGCGCCATCGTGCGGCGCAGCTCCCCGACCTTGCGCACCCACTTGCCGGGGGCGCCGGCCGGGCCCCGGTCGCGGGCCTGCCGGGCCAGCTCCGCCAGCACCGGCTTGGCGTGCCCGACGACGCCCAGGTCCGGCTCGAAGACCCGGCCGATCTGGGTCGGCTCGACGTCCACGTGGATGAAGCGGCGGCCCCTGCGGTAGACGTCGAGGTCGCCGGTGTGCCGGTCGCCGAAGCGCGCGCCCACGGCCAGGACGAGGTCGCTGTCCAGGAACGCGGCGTTGCCCCACCGGGTCTGGGTCTGGATCCCGGCCATCCCGGCGAACAGCGGATGATCCTCGGGGAAGGCGCCCTTGCCCATGAGCGTCACCTGCACGGGCACCTGGAGGTGCTCGGCCAGCTCGCGCAGCTCCTCGGTGGCCTCGGCGATGATCACCCCGCCGCCGGCCAGGATGATCGGCCGTTTCGCCGCGGTGAGCAGGTCCACGGCCCGGCTCACCACCTGGGGCAGCGGCCGGCGTACCTCGACGGGCAGCGGCGCGTCCAGCTCGGGGTCGTACAGGCAGGTGCCTCGCTGCACGTCGATCGGCAGGTCGATGAGCACCGGCCCCGGCCGGCCCGAGCGCGCCACCCGGAACGCCTCGCGGAACACCCAGGGCGCCTGGGCGGGCTCCTTGAGCTGCACCGCCCACTTGGTCACCGGTTTGGCGATCTCCACGATGTCGACCGCCTGGAACGCCTCCTGGTGCAGCTTGGTCGTGACGGCCTGGCCGGTGACGCAGATCATCGGGATCGAGTCGGCCATCGCGGTGTAGAGGCCGGTGATCATGTTGGTGCCGGCCGGTCCTGAGGTGCCGACGCAGACGCCGACGTTGCCGGTCACCCGGGACCAGCCGTCGGCCGCGTGCGTGCCGCCCTCTTCGTGGCGGACCGTGATGTGCCGGATCGAGCTGTGCTGGAGCGCCGCGTAGAACGGCAGGATGGCGGCCCCGGGGATGCCGAAGACGGTGTCCACCCCCTCCGACTCCAGCACCGCGACCACGGCCTCCATGCAGGGAACACGTTTCATGCGTTCAGCCTTTCGATCACCTTGAGCAGTGCGGAGTGGTCGAGTGAGCCGTGGCCCTGGGCTCTGGCCGCCGCGACGAGCTGGGCGACCTGGCCGGTGAGCGGCAGCGCGACGCCGGCCTCGCGGGCGGCGGCGACGGCGATGCCCATGTCCTTGTGATGCAGGTCGATGCGGAAGCCGGGGGCGAACTCGCGGGCGATCATGGTGTGCCGTTTGAGGTCGAGGATCCTGGAGCCCGCCAGGCCGCCCGCGAGCACGTCCAGGCCGGCCACCGGGTCCACGCCCGAGGCCTCCAGCAGCACGATCGCCTCGGCCACCAGGCCGTAGATGCCGCCGACGACGAGCTGGTTGGCCGCCTTCACGGTCTGCCCCGCGCCCGAGGGGCCGACGTGCACGATCGTGCTGCCGAGCGCTTCGAGCACCGGCCTGGCCGCCTCGACGTCCTCGGCCGCTCCGCCGACCATGATCGACAGGGTCCGGTCGATCGCGCCGCGCTCCCCGCCGCTGACCGGGGCGTCCAGCGCGCGGATGCCCCGCCCGGCCGCCAGCCGCGCGGCCCAGCGTGAGGTCTCCGGCCTGATCGTGCTCATGTCCAGGTAGAGCAGGCCGGGGCCGCCGTGCTCGACGACGTCCGGCGCGACCTGCTCGACCTGCGGCGAGTCGGGCAGCATGGTGATCACCACGTCCGCGCCGGCGACCGCCTCGGCCACGCCGGCGGCGCCCTTGCCGCCGATGGACGCGAGCTGCGCGACCCGCTCGGCGCTCACGTCGTAGCCAGTGACCTCGTGCCCGGCCTTGACGAGGTTGGCCGCCATCGGGCTGCCCATGATCCCCAGACCGACGAAACCGAGTCTGATTCCTGAGCTCATGGCCGCCTCCAAGCGAACGCTCCCGGCCCCTCGTGCCGGTACTCCAGCCCGACGTGCCCCCGATAGCCCGCGGCCGCCAGCCGCGAGAAGATCTCCTGGTACGGCATCCGCCCGCTGCCGGGCCGGCCCCGGCCGGGGTCGTCGGCGATCTGCACGTGGGCGAACCGGCCGGCGTGCGTGTCGATGAGGGCGAGCACGTCCTCGCCCATCCGGTGCAGGTGGTAGAGGTCGGCCAGGAAGCCGACGTTCGCCCGGTCCACCTCGTCGATCAGGGCGAAGGCCGCGCCGGAGGAGGTGATGGGATAGTGCGGGTTGTCGTGGGAGTTGACGGCCTCGACGACCACGGTCGCGCCGATCCCGGCCGCCGCGTCCGCCGCCCGCCTCAGGTTCGCCACGGCCAGGTCCCTGTCCACCTCCGGGCCGTTGCCGTACAGCGCGTTGAGCACCGTGCAGCCCAGCACGCCCGCCAGGGCCACCGCGACGTCGATGTTGGCCTGGAACCTGGCCGAGCCGTCCGGCCTGGCCAGCAGCCCGCGATCACCCGCGGCCATGTCGCCGGCGTAGAAGTTCAGCCCGACGAGGGCGACCCCGGCGTCCCGCAGGGCGGTGACGAACGCGCGCAGCTCGGCCTCGTCGGGCTCCGGCGTGTCGAACGGCCACCACAGCTCCACCGCGTCGAACCCGGCCTTGGCGGCGGCGGCCGGCCGCTCCAGCAGGGGCAGGTCGGTGAACAGGATCGAGAGGTTGACGTCGAATCTCATGCCGCCGCCCGGTCCAGAGCCGAGCGCATCAGCCTGGCCGTCTCCGAGGGGGTCCGCCCGACCCGGACGCCGACCGCCTCCAGCGCCTCCTTCTTGGCCTGGGCGGTGCCGGACGAGCCGGACACGATCGCGCCCGCGTGGCCCATGGTCTTGCCCTCCGGCGCGGTGAACCCGGCCACATAGGCGACGACCGGCTTGGTGACGTGCCGCTCGATGTAGGCGGCGGCCCGCTCCTCGGCGTCGCCGCCGATCTCGCCGATCATCACGATCGCGTCCGTCCCGGGGTCCTCCTGGAAGGCCTGGAGGCAGTCGATGTGCGTGGTGCCGATGACGGGGTCGCCGCCGATCCCGACGGCCGTGGAGAAGCCCACGTCGCGCAGCTCGTACATGAGCTGGTACGTCAGCGTGCCGGACTTGGAGACCAGCCCGATGCGCCCGGCGGCGGTGATGTCGGCGGGGATGATGCCGGCCGACGACTGGCCGGGGCTGATCAGTCCGGGGCAGTTCGGGCCGATGATCCTGGTACGTCCGGCGGCGAGCGCGCGGAAGCGGACCGCGTCGTGCACGGGCACGCCCTCGGTGATGACCACGCACAGCGGGATGCCCGCCGTGACGGCCTCCTCGACGGCGGAGCCGGTGAAACGCGGCGGCACGAACACCACCGACACGTCGGCCCCGGTCTCGGCCATCGCCTCGGCCACCGAGCCGAACACGGGCACCGCGCGCTCGCCGAAGTCGACCGAGCGCCCGCCTTTGCCCGGCGTCACCCCGGCCACCACCTCGGTGCCGGCCGCGAGCATCCGGGCGGTGTGCCGGCTGCCCTCCGCGCCCGTCATGCCCTGGACGAGCACCCGGCTGTCCTTGGTCAGGAAGATCGCCATTACACACCTGCCGCGAGTCTGGCCGCCGTCTCGGCGGCGCCGTCCATGGTGGAGACCTGGCGGACGACCGGGTGCCTGGCGTCGCTGAGGATGCGCCGCCCGACCTCGGCGTTGTTGCCGTCCAGCCGTACGACGATGGGCCTGGCCAGGCCGCGCTCGCCGAGCAGTTCGAGTGCGGTGACGATGCCGTTGGCCACCGCGTCGCAGGTCGTGATGCCGCCGAAGACGTTGACCAGCACCGAGCGCACGTCCGGGTCGGCCAGGATGATCTCCAGGCCGTCGGCCATGACCTGGGCCGACGCGCCGCCGCCGATGTCCAGGAAGTTCGCCGGGGCCGCGCCCGCTCCGGCGACCACGTCCAGCGTGCTCATGACCAGCCCGGCGCCGTTGCCGATGACGCCGACCCGGCCGTCGAGCTTCACATAGTTGAGGCCCTTGGCCCTGGCCTGTTCCTCCAGACCTGCGGAAGCCTCCGTGTAGGCCCAGGAGTGCCGGAAGGCGGCGGCGTCGTCCAGGGTGACCTTGCCGTCGAGGGCCACGATCCGCTGGTCGGTGGTGCAGATCAGCGGGTTCACCTCGACGAGCAGGGCGTCTTCCTCGATCATCACCTGCCAGAGCCGCTCCAGGACCGGCGCCGCCGCGTCCGGCAGGCCCGCCTTGGCCGCGAGCAGGCGCGCGGTGTCGGCGTCCACGCCCGTCACCGGGTCGATCGGCAGCCGCACGATGGCGTCGGGGTCGGTCTCCGCCAGCTCCTCGATCTCCATGCCGCCCTGGGCGGACACCATGGCCAGGAAGCCGCCCTGCGCGCGATCCACCAGGAAGGCCGCGTAGTACTCCTCGAAGGGCACGGTCGCCGCCTCGACCAGCACCGTGCGCACCAGGTGTCCCTTGATGTCCATCCCCAGCACGCCGGCGGCCTCCTCCTCGGCGCTCGCCGGTCCGGCCGCCGCCTTGATCCCGCCCGCCTTGCCCCGGCCACCGGTCTTCACCTGGGCTTTGATCACGACGGGCACGCCCAGCTCGGCCGCGACCGCCTTGGCCTCCTCCGGGGTGGCCGCGACTCTGCCCGGCGGGATCGGGATCCCGTGGCGGCCGAAGAGCTCCTTCGCCTGATGTTCGTACAGGTCCATTTGAGCCTCCTTTGTAGACGGTATACCGTATGGAATATCCTTCGTCTAGGGTCTCGACAGTGGGCTGGTTTCTGTATATTCCATACAGTATGGAGAATGCAGAAGTGGTCAGGGACTGGCGCGGACGGTCCTACCTCATCGGCCCCGTCCCCCGCGACCGCACCCGGATGCTCTGGCTCGCGCTGGCGGCCATGGCCGCCATCAGCCCTCTCCAGTACGGCTTCGCCGCGCTGCTGGCCGGCGACGCCCCCGGCCTGTTCCTGCTGGCCGCCTGCCTGCTCTGCCAGGCCGCCGGCGCCCTGCCGGCCATCCAGCTCGTACGCCGCGGCCGGCTCTCGGTCCGCGCCACCCTGACCATCGGCGCCGCCTTGAGCACCATCGGCCTCCTGACCATCGCCCTGACCGGCGGCCCGACCGCCGCTGCGGCCAGTGCTTGGCCTGGCGGTTCGATCGGCACGGGGCCCGCCCTCCTGCTCGGTTACGCCGTGCTCGGCGGGCTCGGGGCGGGGATCGTGTACGGGGTCTGCAGCGAGGTCGTCTCCTCCTGGTATCCCGAACGGCCGGCCGCCCAGGTCAGCCTGGTGACCGGCGCCTTCGGCTACGGCGCGGTGCCCATGCTGGTGTGGGCCGGGCCGGCGCCGGGCGCGACGCCCACCGCCTTCCTCGTGGCCGCGGTGTTCGCCGTGGCCGCCATCGGGGCGGCGGCCAGGGCGCTGCGACTGGCCCCGCACCGGTGGTGGCCGGACACCGTGGAGCCGCGCTCGCACGCGCTGGACGCGGCGATCCTGCGCAGGAACCCGGTGGCGGTCAAGCAGTTCGGCCTGGCCCAGGCCCTGCGCACGCGCGCGCTGCCCGCGCTCGCGGTGATCCTGGCCTGCGCGGGAGCCGTGTCGCTGTTCGACGTGATCGCGGTGGCGGCCACCGGCTCGTGGGCCGCGCTCGCCGTCATGGTGGCGCTCAACGGCGCGGGCCGGTCGCTGGCCGTGCGCTGCTCGGAGCTGTTCGGCCGCAGGCGGGTGCTCGCCACCGTGCTGACCGTCCTCGCCGCCGGCCAGGTCCTCCTGCTGGCTGCCCTGCAGGCGGGTCAGCCGCTGCTGTGGCCCGGCGTCATCGCCGCCGGGCTGGGCGGGGGCGCGTTCTACCCGCTCGTCGCCAGCCTGGTGCGGGAGTTCTTCGGCGTCGAGCGCGTCGGCGAGATCCACGCCGTGGTCCACAGCGCGAAGGCGGTGGCCGGGGTGGCGGCCGTCGCCCTGGCTCTGCTGTCGCTGACCGCGCCCGCCACGGCGCTGCTGGTGGCCGCCGCGCTGGCGGCGCTGCCCGCGCTGGCCACCCTGCGCCTGCGGGCCCCCGGCCTGCCGGCCACCATCCCCGTGTGATCTGCCCGCCCCCAGCCGACCGGCCGGCCACCATCCCCGTGTGTGATCTGCCCGCCCCCAGCCGACCGGCCGGCCACCATCCCCGTGTGTGATCTGCCCGCCCCCAGCCGGCCGGCCGGCCGGCATCCCCGGTGCGACCTGCCCGCACCGAGGGTCGCAGCCTGTGAGGTAGCTCTCTGTGAGGAGGCTCACCCCAGGATGTGGCGCCCTGGGCGGTATGCTGTAGGCAGTCGACCAAAACCAATGAGATGCGCTTAGTCCTGGAGTCTGTCATGTTGCTGTCGGATCAGGCCGGTCAGACGGCGGCCACCAAGATTCCCCGTCCCGCCACGCTCCGTGAGAGCGTGATCGAGGCGATTCAGGAGCTCATCGTCTCCGGCCAGCTCAAGCCCGGCCAGCACCTCGTGGAGAGCGAGCTGGCCGAGCTGCTCGGGGTCTCCCGGCAGCCTGTGCGCGAGGCGCTGCAGCAGCTCAGCGGTGAGGGCTGGGTCGATCTGCACCCCGGCCAGGGCGCTTTCGTGCATGTGCCGACGGTGGAGGAGGCCGACCAGTTGCTCGCCGTACGCGCGCTGCTGGAGACCGAGTCCGCCCGGCTCGCCGCGCTGCACGCGGGCGAGGACGGCGTGCGCCGGCTGCGCGCGCTGTGCGCGCGGGGCATCGCGGCGGTGGAGTCCGACGACGTCGAGGCCGCCGTCGCCACCAACTCGGAGCTGCACGCCGTGGTCACCGCGCTGTCGGGCAACCAGGTGCTGGCCGAGCTGGCCAGCCAGGTGGCCCGCCGGGTGCGGTGGTATCACACGCCCGTGGCCCGGCGGCGCGGCATGGACTCCTGGCAGGAGCACACGGCCCTGATCGACGCCATCGAGGCGGGCGACGAGGACCGCGCGGCCCAGATCATGCGCGAGCACACCGAGCACACCCGCGCCTCCTACATGGAGCAGCGCGGCAGTCAGCCGGTCGAGCCCGCGCCCAAGCCCGTACGGCGGCGGCGACCCCGCACATCGCCTACAGATTGAGCCCACGGTTTGAGCCCACGATTGACTCGGCGTTCACGTAAGGACGCTTGTCCCGTAACACCACGGGCAGAGGATCGAACAGAAAGGAGGTGCGACGATGAAGAGCGCGCTTGTCCGCTTTCTCCTTGGAGATACCCCCGGACATTCCGCCGACGGCCGGAGGATCGGCATCGGCCTGGCCACCGCGCTGCGCAAGCAGCACTCCGCCGAGCAGGCGGAGCACTACATGACCCAGTGGGTCGCGGAGCGTGACATGCACAAGAGCACGCGCGACTGACCGAGATGCCGCGCACAGGGGTGGTCGCTCCCCGCGCGCGGCAGATTCAGCGCTCCACCGAATCCGATCTCTCCGGCTCCGCCGCCTCCGTGACCTCGGCGGCCTTGGCGTCCCGAGCCGATTTGAGCAGGCTCAGCACCGTGGTCACCGCGAGGGTGCCGACGATGACGCCGAGAGACGCCAGGATCGGGATCTGCGGCGCCCAGGAGACGCCGTCGTGGTGCAGGGCTTCGAGAATGAGCTTCACCCCGATGAAGGCCAGCACCACCGACAGGCCCTTGCTCAGGTAGACCAGCCGGTCGAGCAGGCCGCCGATGAGGAAGAACAGCTGGCGCAGCCCCATGAGGGCGAAGGCGTTGGCGGTGAAGACCAGGTAGGGCTCCTTGGTGAGTCCGAAGATCGCCGGGATCGAATCGAGCGCGAACAGCAGGTCGGTGGTGCCGATGGCGACCATCACGATCAGCATCGGCGTCACCATCCTGCGCCCGAGATGCACGGTGAGCCGGCCGCCGTGGTAGGTGTCGGTGGTGGGCAGCACCCGGCGCACGGTGCGCAGGGCGATGTTCTCGGAGAACTCCGCCTCCTCCTCTTCGTGCCCGATCAGCTTCCACGCCGTGTAGATCAGGAAGGCGCCGAAGACGTAGAAGAGCCAGTCGAACCTGGTCACCGCCTCGGCGCCGGCGGCGATGAAGGCGCCCCGCATGACCAGCGCCAGGATGATGCCGATGAGCAGCACCTTCTGGCGATGCTCGCGGGGCACCCGGAAACGGCTCATGATCAGCAGGAAGACGAAAAGGTTGTCCACGCTGAGGGAATACTCGGTGATCCAGCCGGCGAAGAACTCGCCACCGTGCTGCGCGCCCGACACGACCAGCAGCCCGATCCCGAAGACCCCCGCCAGGGCGACGTACAGCGACACCCAGCACACGCACTCCCTGAAGGAGGGCTCGCGCGGGTTGCGGGCCACCAGGTAGAAGTCCAGGGCCAGCACGAGGCCGAACCCGCCGATCGTGGCGAGCCAGATCCAGGCGGGCACATTCATCGGCGCGCTCCCTTCTCCGACCTCGGTTGCGAGGCCTGGGCTTGACGGATGTACAGGGCGAGCAGCGCCTCGGCGCGGGGGTTGCCCTCGGCGTGCCGCAGCAGCCAGTGCGGCATCATCCGCTCGTGCAACCACAGGAAGCCGATCGCGAAGCCGAGGCTCACCATCAGCTGGTAGGCGAGGAAGGGGAGCACGCCGTCGGCCAGGCCGACCCCGGTCAGGCTCTCCTGCACCAGCCGGGACAGCGGGAAGCCCGCCATCCAGTAGAGGCCGACGGGCCCGAAGGTCCCCGGCCGGAAGATCCCGCGACCGAGCAGGATGCCGTACAGACCGCCGAAGAGGGCGAGGGGGACGGCGAGCGTCAGGGCCGACTGCGCCGCCAGGCCGGCGGGCTGCCCTGCGAGGAGGGTCAGCCCACCGGCGATGGCGCCGGCTCCGGCTCCGATCGACGCCCCGGGCAGGGCGAGTTCGAGGCTTTGCCGTTGGATCATCAGCCCACGACCACACCGAAGGCGAACAGGCTGTAGAACAGCATGCCGAGGTAGAAGAACGCGCCAAATCCGATGATCAGGTTCGTCCACCATTTCGGTCTGATCGGTTTGGGCAGCATGCGGTTGTTCACCAGCAGCAGCGTCACGCAGTACGCGCCCATCGCGAAGGTCGACAGGAACGCCAGCGTGTCCAGGATCCCGCTGGGCCCGTCGGCCGGGCCGAACAGCAGGATCAGGATGCCGAAGATGATGACTCCCCACAGGAAGCCCGCGTACAGGTGGGACATGCGCAGCTTCTTCGCGCCCTTCACGAAGTTGTACGTCATGTCGGCCTGGCCGCGTGAGAAGGAGTCGAACAGCCCGAGCGTGGCGTTCAGGCCGATCAGCGCGATGAACCCGAGGAAGATCACGCCGAGGGCCGAGCTGCCGGCCGAGGAGACGGCGTCGGCCATGGCGGTGAGCGCCACCTCCCGGTCGTCACCCTGGATGGCCGTACGGACCGCGGGGTTCTGCCGCACCGCCGCCTGGGCGATCACCGTGAAGGAGATCGTGACCAGCATGGTGATGCCCCAGAACAGGAGTAAGGCGTCGAAGGTGACCCAGCGCCGCCAGCCCTTCCACTTGGCCATCTCCGCGGGGTCGTCGGTGTCGAACATGAAGCCCCGCGAGGGCATGGCCTCTTCCTCGCCCGCGTGCCGCAGGCCGCGCACCTTCGGGATGTGCGCGCCCATGCCGGCGCCGGCGGCCCGCAGGTGCAGCGTGTACCACATCTGCTGCATGCCGGACGGTCCGGCGAACGCGCACGCCCCGACGATGACCGGGAACCACGCCGCCGTCATGGCCTCGGCCGGCAGGTAGCCGAAGGAGAACATGCCGGTGATCGTGGTGACCACGTCGCTCCAGGTGCCGACCATGGCGGCCACCACCGCGGTGCCGATCACGAGCGTGCCGATGAGCAGCGACAGCACGCTCTCCAGCAGGTTGTAGATCACCTTGGCGAAGCTGAAGACCACGCCGACCAGGATGAGTCCCGCGATGGCGGTCACCATCCAGGGGATCCCGGAGATCTGCTCCAGCGCCGCCGCGCCCGCGGACAGGTGCCCCGGCCAGATGTAGACGGCCATCGCGACGATGAAGAAGAACCACATGAGCGGCTTGAACACCCGGGCCGCGCCGGAGAAGATGCTCTCCCCGGTGGCCATGGCGTAGCGCGCCATCTCCAGCATGACGACGGCCTGCAGGGTCACGCCGATCAGGAACAGCCACCTGATCTCCGGCCCGAACAGCAGAACCAGCCGGGGCCACATGTAGGACTCGCCCATCCCGACGCCCAGGGCAACGAGGAAGACGGTGGGCCCCAGGATGTGCACCGAGGGAGGCGCTTCGGGAAGTTTTCGGATGGGCATCGGCTCAAGCCGGCCCGCTTTCCATACTCGTTCATCCTCGACCGGTGGCGCTGACGCCGCCGGTGTGTTCGATGTGTCCACGTACGGACCTCCTGGGGGGTTGTTTTTCTTACTGCGCGGCCCCGATGCGCCCCCTCGCCCTGCTCCAGCTCGGCTCTTAGCGGAGCAGTCCGGCAGCCCGTGCCCAGCGGTACTTCGCGCCGAGCACCGCTACGGGCTTTTCGGTCGTGTACGGGTACGCGACCACGCCGTGTTCGTACAGGTACTCGCTGGCCTCCTCCACTTCGGTGTCACCGGCCAGCGACACGACGACCGGTTTGACGTTTCCTCTCGCCCGCTCCTCCGCCACGACCTCGGCGATCAGCTCGGCGAAGACCATCGGCGGGGTCACGATGGTGTGCCAGTAGCCCAGGACGAGCGCGTGGATCCGGTCGTCGGTGAGCCCGAGCCGGACCGTGTTCGCGTACGTCGAGGGGGGTTCGCCGCCGGTGATGTCGACCGGGTTGCCGGCCGCGCCGAACGGCGGGATGAAGGCGCGGAACGCCTCGTCCAGATCGGGTGGGATGTCCATGAGCGTCAGCCCGGCGTCCACGCAGGCGTCCGACAGCAGCACGCCGGATCCTCCCGCGCCGGTGATGATGACGACGTTCTCGCCCTTGGGTGCGGGCAGCACGGGCAGCGCGCGGGCGTAGTCGAGCAGGTCGTTGAGGCCCGGCGCGCGGACCACGCCGGCCTGCCGCAGGATGTCGTCGTAGACCTTGTCGTCGCCGGCCAGCGCCCCGGTGTGGGATCCGGCGGCCCGCGCGCCCATCGCGGTGCGCCCGGCCTTCAGCACGATGACCGGCTTGTTCCTGACGACCCGGCGGGCCGCCTCGACGAAGCCGCGCCCGTCCTTGAGGTCCTCCAGGTGCATGGCCACGGCCTGGGTGTTGTCGTCCTGCTCGAAGAAGGTCAGCAGGTCGTCCTCGTCCACGTCGGCCTTGTTGCCGACGCCGACGATCGCCGAGACGCCCATCTTGGTCGTCCGGCTGAAGCCCAGGATGGCCATCCCGATGCCGCCGCTCTGCGAGGTCAGCGCCACACTGCCCTTGACGTCGTACGGCGTGCAGAACGTCGCGCAGAGGTTCTCCGGCGTGTAGTAGTAGCCGTAGATGTTGGGCCCGAGCATCCGCATGCCGTGCCGCCTGGCGATCTCGACGATCTCCTGCTGGCCCGCCACGTTGCCGGTCTCGGCGAAGCCGGACGGGATCATGATCGCGCCCGCGACGCCCTTCCGCCCGGCCTCCTCCAGGGCCGCGGGGACGAACTTGGCCGGGATGGCGAAGACGGCCACGTCCACGTCGTGCGGGACGTCGGCGATGCTCTTGTACGCGGGCAGCCCCAGGATGTCGGGGGCCTTGGGGTTGATGGGGAAGATCTGGCCCTGGTAGCCGCCGTTGATGAGGTTGCGCATCACCGAGTTGCCGATCTTGCCGGTCTCGCCCGAGGCGCCGATGACGGCGACGGAGCGCGGCTTGAAGATCCGGTTCATCTGGCCCAGGATCACCTCCCGCGAAAGCCTGGTGACCTGCGCGGGCGGCTCGCCGACGATGATCCGCACGTCGGCGGCGACGGCGCCGTTCGCGTCGGCGAAGACCGGGTTGAGGTCCACCTCGACGATCTCGGGGAAGTCGCTGACCAGTCTGCCGACGCGCGCGATCAGCGCCGCGAGCGCGCCCCGGTCCGCGGGCTCGGCACCACGGGCACCGCGCAGCACTTGTGCCGCTTTGATGTCGTCCAGCATCCCCAGTGCGTCTTCGTCCGAAACCGGGGCGAGTCGGAAGGTCACGTCCTTGAGGACCTCGACCAGGACGCCGCCCAGGCCGAAGGCGACCAGCTTGCCGAAGGTGGGGTCGGTCACCGCGCCGATGATGACCTCGTGGCCGCCGCCGACCATCTGCTGCACCTGGACGCCGTCGATGCGGGCGCCGGGGTCGTAGGCGCGGGCACTGGCCAGGATGCGCTCGAAGCCGTCCCGTACCTCGTCCTCGGTCTTCAGCCCGACCAGCACGCCGCCCGCGTCGGTCTTGTGCAGGATGTCCGGCGAGACGATCTTCAGCACCACCGGGAAGCCGAGCTCCGCGGCCAGCTCGGCTGCCTCCGTCGCCGATCCGGCCACCCCCTCGCCCGGCGTGGCGATGCCGTACGCCTGGCAGATCTCGCGCCCCTCGGGTGCGGTCAGGCCGGTGCGGCCCTCGGCGAGCGCCTTGTCCAGGATCTCCCTGACCTGCTCCATCAAATGACTCCGTTCGTCTTCAACTCGGCCAGCTCCTCGGCGCTCACGCCCAGCAGGCCGTAGATCTCCTGGTTGTGCTCGCCGAGCAGGGGCGGGGTGGTGACGTCGACCGGCGAGTCCGACAGCTGCAACGGGCTGCCGACGGTGGTGAACTCGCCGCGCTCCGGATGGCCGACCGTGACGACGATGCCCTCCTCGCGCAGGCTCTCGTCCTCGACCAGCTCCTTGGTCGACAAGATCGGCCCGCACGGGATGTTCGCGGCGTTGAGCCGGTCGAGGACCGTCCACTTGTCGTGGCGGCTCGTCCACTCCTCGATGAGCTGGAACATCTTGTCCAGCTTGGACAGCCGGGCCTCGGGGCTCGCCCACTCGGGGTCGTCGGCCAGCTCGGGCCGGCCGATGATGCCCGACAGCGGCTTCCAGCCCACCGGCTGGACGATCACGTAGATGTAGTCGTTCGGGCCGCCGGGCGCGCAGCGCACCGCCCAGCCGGGCTGGCCGCCGCCGCTGGCGTTGCCGGAGCGGGGCACCTCGTCGCCGAAGGTCCGGTTCGGGTACTCGCGCAGCGGGCCGTGCGCGAGCCGCTGCTGGTCGCGGAGCTTGACCCGGCACAGGTTCAGCACGGCGTGCTGCATGGCCACCTGCACCCGCTGGCCGCGCTGGGTCTGCTCGCGCTGGTAGAGGGCGGCCAGGATGCCGGCGACCACGTGGATGCCGGTGCCGGAGTCGCCGATCTGCGCGCCGGTGGCCAGCGGCGGGCCCTCCTCGAAGCCGGTGGTGGACATCGAGCCGCCCATCGCCTGGGCGATCACCTCGTAGGCCTTGAACTTGGCGTAGCGGCCGGTGCCGAAGCCCTTGATCGAGGCGTAGATCAGGCGGGGGTTGAGCTCCTGGAGGCGGTCCCAGGTGAAGCCCATGCGGTCGACCGCGCCGGGGCCGAAGTTCTCCACCAGGATGTCGGCGTCCTTCACCAGCTCGGTGAACAGCTCCTTGCCGCGCTCGCTCTTCATGTTGAGGGTGATGCTGCGCTTGTTGCAGTTGAGCATCGTGAAGTAGAGGCTGTCGACGCCCGGCACGTCGCGCAGTTGCTGCCGGGTGATGTCACCGGTCGGGGACTCCAGTTTGACCACGTCGGCGCCGAGCCAGCCGAGGAGCTGCGTGCAGGACGGGCCGGACTGGACGTGGGTCATGTCGAGGACGCGGACACCTTCGAGTGCCTTCATGTCAGTGACCTGCCTACTTGTACATGGTCTGGTTCATGGTGCCCGGGGCGTAGACGTCGGGATCGACCCATACGTTGATCAGCGACGGCTTGCCGGACTGCCTGGCCCGCTCCAGCGCCGGGCGGATCTCGGCCGGGTCGCGGACCTCCTCGCCGTGGCCGCCCAGGAGCTTGGCGAAGTCGCCGTAGCGGATGTCGCCCAGGGTGTTGCCGATGCGGGCCCGGTCCTCGCCGTACTTGGCGGCCTGGCCGTACCTGATCTGGTTCATGGAGGAGTTGTTGCCGATGACGCCGATGAACGGCAGGTCGAAGCGGACCATGGTCTCGAAGTCCCAGCCGGTGAGGCTGAAGGCGCCGTCGCCGAACAGGCAGAGCACCTCCTTGTCGCGGCGGGCCTGCTTGGCGGCCATCGCGAAGGCCATGCCGACGCCGAGCGTGCCGAGGGGTCCGGGGTCCATCCAGTGGCCGGGCGACTTGGGCTGCACGACCTGGCCGGAGAAGGTGACGATGTCGCCGCCGTCGCCGATGTAGATGCTGTCCTCGGTGAGGAACTCGTTGATCTCGTGGACCAGGCGGTAGGGGTCGATGGGACTGGCGTCGGAGAGCTGGCGGGGCAGGCGCTTGTCGTAGGCCTGGATCTCGACGGCGCGCAGCTCCTCCAGCCACTCCTTGCGCCGGGCCGCGGCGTTGTCGATGCGGCCGCTCGCCGCTTGGGCCGCCGCCGACAGGATGAGGCCGGCGTCGCCGACGATCCCCAGATCGATGTCCCGATTTTTCCCGACAGTGCGGTAGTCGAGGTCGATCTGGACCACCTTGGCGGTCGGCGACAGCCGCTTGCCGTACCCCATCCTGAAGTCGAACGGGGTGCCGACGATGATGATCAGGTCCGCCTCGGTGAAGGCGTACCTGCGGCTGAGCTGGAAGTGGTGCGGGTCCCCCGGCGGCAGCGTGCCGCGCGCCGAGCCGTTCATATAAGCCGGTACGTTCAGCGACCGGACGAAGTCGATCGCCGAGTCCGTCGCCCGGCACGTCCAGACCTGGCTGCCCAGCAGGACGCACGGCTTCTCCGCGTGCGCCAGCAGGTCCGCCAGCCGCTCGATCGCCTCCGGGTCGCCGGCCTGCCGGGTGGAGGCCCGGTAGTTCTTCGGGATCCGCGCCTTCTCTACCGGGATCTTCGCGTCCAGGACGTCGCGCGGGATCTCCAAGAAGGACGGGCCCGGCGCGCCGTGGAAGCACTCGCGGAAGGCCATCGACACGATGTCGGCCACCCGCTCCGTGCTCGGCACCGTGGCGGCGAACTTGGTGATCGGGGTCATCATGTCGACGTGCGGCAGGTCCTGGAGTGAGCCCATCTTGTGCTGGCTGAGCGCCCCCTGACCGCCGATGAGCAACATCGGGCTCTCGGCCCGGAAAGCGTTGGCCACACCGGTGACCGCGTCCGTCGTGCCGGGCCCGGCGGTGACGACCGCGCAACCCGGCTTGCCGGTGATGCGCGCGTAGCCGTCGGCCGCGTGCGCCGCCACCTGCTCGTGGCGCACGTCGATGACCTCGATGCCCTCATCGACACAGCCGTCGTAGATGTCGATGATGTGGCCGCCGCAGAGCGTGTAGATCACGTCCACGCCCTCGGCCTTGAGCGCCTTGGCTACCAGATGACCACCGGAGATCGTTTCCGACATCGTGCACCCTTCTTCGTGTCTCCCGCATACTGCATACCGTATGAACGCAATGGTTACCCTCTAGTCACCGGCCTGTCTAGCCCCCTGCGGGCAACTCGATGAGCTCCACGGACTCTCCTGACCGCCCGGGGCCCCGGCCGCTCGCCGCCGGGCGGCGGCCCAGGACAGCGCCTCCACCACAGGCTCATGTCGTACGACGGTCACGCGACGACTCCTTGACCCGAAATTTTCCATACTGTATACCGAATGCACGATCCGACGCGAGAACGGAGCGAAAGCGTGAAGGTCGCTGTTCTTGGCGCCGGCGCCATCGGCGCGTATGTGGGGGCCGCACTCCACAGGGCGGGAGTGGAGGTGCACCTCATCGCGAGAGGGGAGCACCTCCAGGCCATACGCAGATCCGGTGTCCAGGTGCTCACCCCCAGGGGCGATTTCGTCGCCCACCCCCACGCCACCGACGACCCCCACCAGGTCGGCCCGGTGGACCACGTCTTCCTGGGCCTCAAGGCGAACAGCTACGCCGCCGCGGGCCCCATGATCGCACCGCTGCTGCACGAGGCCACGAGCATCATCGCCGCGCAGAACGGCATCCCGTGGTGGTACTTCCACGGGCTCAAGGGCCCCTACGAGGGCTACCGCATCGAGAGCGTCGACCCTGCGGGAGCGGTCACCACCGCGCTGCCGCTGGACCGCGCCGTCGGCTGCGTCGTCTACGCCGCCACCGAGATCGAGGCGCCGGGCGTCGTCCGCCACCTGGAGGGCACCCGCTTCTCCATCGGCGAGCCCAGCGGCGAGTCCACCGAGCGGTGCCGGAGCTTCAGCCAGGCGGCGGTGGCCGGCGGGCTGAAGTGCCCGGTGGAGCGCGACCTGCGCCGCGACATCTGGATCAAACTCATGGGCAACATCGCCTTCAACCCGATCAGCGCGCTGGCCCGGGCCACCATGGCCGGGATCTGCCGGCACGACGGCACCAGGGAGCTGGTGCGGGCCATGATGGCGGAGACCGTGGAGGTGGCCCGCCGGGTCGGCTGCGATCCCGGCATCTCCATCGAACGCCGGCTGCGCGGCGCCGAGAAGGCCGGCGAGCACAAGACCTCCACGCTCCAAGACCTGGAGAAGGGCAAGCCGCTGGAGCTCGACGTCCTCCTCGCGGCGGTGGTCGAGCTGGCCGACCTGACCGGCGCCGAGATCCCGACACTGCGTGCGATCCATGCGGTGAGTGACCTTCTGGCCGAGAACCTTGTCCGCGCAGTCTAAGGAGGCATACCGTAGATTGTATACAGAATGGAAGGATCATGAGCCATGACCCTCCGCCCCCTCGCGCGCACCGCCGAGTCCAACGCGACCGCCGTACGCATCGCAAGCTCGTCAGGACCGGATGATCAGATGAACGACGTCCGTACAGGCGAGCGGCGGCTGAACGTCACCCCGGGCACCGGCAACGGCTCAGCCGGTGCGCTCGGCCCACCGGGGTGATGGCGGGATGCCGTACGGCGTAGGCCGGGCCCCCAGCGCCGCCGTCCGGCATCCCCACCTATCACGACTTTGACAACCATTTTCATTCTGCGGCATACTGACTCCCATGATGTCAGGACATTCCCGTCTGCGCGTGGCCGGTATGCTCGCGGGCGCCATGGCGTTCACCGCCACCGCCTGCGGCTCCACGAGCACCGCCGCCGCACCCGCGGGCAAGCCGGCGGTGCTCGCCGCCTTCTACCCGCTGCAGTGGGTGACCGAGCAGGTCGGCGGCCCCGACATCACCGTGCGGAGCCTGACCGCCGCCGGCGTCGAGCCGCACGACTTGGAGCTCGGCGCGCAGCAGATCGCCGACCTCGAGGACGCCACGCTGACCGTCTACATCAAGGGCGTGCAGCCCGCCGTGGACGAGGCGGTCACCGCGGACCGCGCCTTCGACGCCGCCACCGCCGTCACCACGATCCCCGCCGGCGAGCACGAGGAGCACGCCGAAGGCGAGGTCGACCACGAGCACGAGGTCCCCTACGACCCGCACCTGTGGCTGGACCCGGCCCGCTTCGCCACCGTCGCCACCAAGCTCGGCGAGCGCCTGGCCGCCGCCGACCCGGCGCACGCGCAGGGCTTCAAGGACCGCGCCGCCACGACCGCGGCCGCCCTGTCCACCCTGGACCAGGAGTTCACCAAGGCCCTGAGCACCTGCGCCACCAAGACCATGATCACCGCGCACGAGGCGTTCGGCTACCTGGCCGACCGATACCGGCTCAAGCAGGTCGGCATCACGCTCGACCCGGAGACCGAGCCCTCCCCCGCCCGCATCGCCGAGGTCGCCGAGCTGGCCAAGGCCGAGAAGGTGACCACCGTCTTCACCGAGGCCCTGGTCAGCCCCAAGGTCGCCGAAGTGCTCGCCGCCGAGGCGGGCGCGAAGACGGCGGTGCTCGATCCTTTGGAAAGCAAGCCCGCAGGCGACTACCTTTCGGCCATGCGCGACAATCTTCAGACATTGCGGACTTCTTTGGGATGCACTCCATGAGCGAACGCGCTTTCGCGATGACCGCCGGTCGAGTGACCCTCGACCGGCGGTCCATCTTGCGTGGCGTCGACCTGACCGTCCGTCCGGGCGAGGTCGTCGCCATCATGGGCGCCAACGGCTCGGGCAAGTCCACCCTGATCCGCGCCCTGCTCGGCCTCACGCCCCTGTCCGGCGGCCAGACCCTCCTGTACGGCGCCCCACCCGCGAAGTTCCGTGACTGGTGGCGCATCGGCTATGTGCCGCAGCGCCTGGCGGTCGGCGGCGGCGTGCCCGCCACCGTCGGCGAGATCGTCACCTCCGGCCGCATCGCCCGGCAGCGCAGGCTCCGCTTCACCACCGCCGCCGACCGCGAGGCGGTGGCGGACGCGCTGGAGGCCGTCGGCCTGGCCGACCGGGCGGCCGATCCGGTGCAGTCGCTGTCCGGCGGCCAGCAGCAGCGGGTGCTGATCGCCCGCGCGCTGGCCGGCCGGCCCGACACCTACGTGATGGACGAGCCCACGGCGGGCGTCGACGCCGCCACCCAGCAGTTGCTCGCCGACACCCTGGCCACGCTGGTGGCCGACGGCAAGACCATCGTGCTCGTCGCGCACGAGCTCGGCCCGCTGGAGCCGCTCATCACCCGCGGCGTCGTGGTCCGGGAGGGCCTCATCGCGCACGACGGACCGCCGCCGCAGCCCGAGGGCGAGTGCGCCAGACCGGGGCACGAGCACGTGCACCCGCACGCCCCCGAGGTCACCGCCGCCGCCGGGCCGCTGCAGGGCTGGCAGGGAGAAGCATGATCGACTTGCTCGGCAGGGAATTCTTCCAGCTCGCGCTGATCGCGGCGCTGCTGGTGGGGCTCTGCGCACCCGCCGTGGGGACCTTCATCGTGCAGCGCCGGCTGGCCCTGCTCGGCGACGGCATCGGGCACGTGGCGCTGACCGGCGTCGCGCTCGGCTTCCTGACCGGCACGGCCCCCGTGCTCACCGCCGTCGCGGTCGCCATCGCCGGCGCCGTCGCCATCGAGGTGGTCAGGGCGCGCGGCCGCACCAGCGGTGACGTCGCGCTGGCGCTGCTGTTCTACGGCGGCATCGCGGGCGGCGTCATGCTCATGGGCATCGCGCCCGGCGGCAGCAACGCCAAGCTCAACGCCTACCTGTTCGGCGCGATCGCGAGCGTCACCAGGCTGGACATCTGGGTCATCGGCGGACTGGCCGTCGCGGTGCTCCTGGTGGTCGGGATCTTCGGCAGGGAGCTGTTCGTGCTCTGCCAGGACGAGGAGATGGCCAAGGCCAGTGGCCTGCCGGTGCGTTTCCTCAGCCTGCTCATCGCCGTCACGGCCGCGCTCACCGTGGTCATCGCCATGCGCGTGGTCGGATTGCTTCTCGTCAGCGCGCTGATGGTCATCCCGGTGGCCACCAGCCAGCAGCTGACCAGGGGTTTTCGCTCGACGATGCTGCTGGCCATGCTGTTCGGCGTGATCGCCGCCGTGGGCGGCCTGCTCGTCTCGTCCCAGTCGGCCAAGGTGGCGCCGGGCGCCGCCATCGTGCTTCTTGCTCTGCTCGGCTTCGTCCTGGCCCTCGGTGTCGGTAAGTTCGTACGTCGAGGCAGATCCCAGGAGACCACAGTGAGCCAGCGACGCGGCACGAGCGTCAAGGAGGTCGCGTGAGCACCAGACGTGACGCCGTCCACGACACCCTTCGGCAGAGCGCGGGCTTCCGCAGCGCTCAGGACGTCTATGCCGAGATGCGCCAGCACGGCGCCAAGATCGGCCTGACCACCGTCTACCGCGCGCTCCAGGCGCTGGCCGACGGCGGCCATGTCGACGTGCTGCGCACCGACGACGGCGAGTCGGTCTACCGCGCGTGCGCCACCGGCGAGCACCACCACCATCTCGTCTGCCGCCGCTGCGGCCGGACCGTCGAGGTGGAGGGTCCGGCCGTCGAGCGCTGGGCCGAGCTGGTCGGCACCGAGCATGGCTTCACCGAGATCACTCACACGGTCGAGGTCTTCGGCACCTGCTCGTCCTGCTCCGAGTCGTCCCTGGCCGGTTGAGGCCGCCGCGAGCCCCACAGCACGCCCGCGACGATCACCGCGCAGCCGGCGAGTTGCGCCGCCGAGGGGCGCTCGCCGAGCAGCGCGGCCGACAGGGCCACCGTCGTCATCGGCTGGATGAGCAGGAGCAGGGCGGTCAGCGCCGCGGGCTGCCGGGGCAGCGTGTAGGCGATCAGCGACCAGCCGAGCAGTTGCGGCCCGAGCGCGAGCAGCAGCAGCCAGCCGTGCGCGGGCCAGGCCGGGGCGAAGTCCGCCCCGCCGAACAACGGGCTGAGCGCCGCGATCGCCAGCGTGGCGACCGCGGTGGCGTGCGCGATCGGCCCCACCGCGCGCCCCGCCCCGGCCTTCAGCAGCAGCATGAACCCGGCGTAGGCGATCGAGGTGGCGATGCCGGTGAGCACGCCGAGCGCCGGATTCGCACCGTACGCCGCGCTGTCGAAGACCCCGGAGATCAGCACCACGCCGACGAACACCACCGGGGTGGCGAGCATCAGCCGGTTCGACGGCCGCTCGCGGAACACCGCCCAGGCGGCGAACGCCACGATGAACACCTGAAGGTTGCCCAGCACGGTGGCCAGGCCCGCGCCCACGTAGTCGATCGAGTGGTGCCAGAACAGCAGGTCGAGGGCGAACAGCAGACCGGCCAGCCAGGCCAGGTTGCGCGCCCTGCCGGGCAGCGGCCCGAGCCTGCGCCGCTCCAGCCAGGCCAGCACCAGCATCGGCGGCGCCGCGTAGGCGCACCTGAACAGCGCCGAGGTGGCGGGCGACACCTCCGCCATCCGGACCAGGGGCGCGGAGGTGGAAATGATCAGAGCACCGGCGATCGCGACCAGCACGATACGGCGATGTGCACTCACGGAATCCCCCGCTCCCCCGTGGGAGAGATACGCTTGACCACGCTAGAACCAGCCCCGACAGGAGTCAATATGGCGTTTGGCCATGACATGGTGCATGCACTCGCCGACGTCGTCGAGCTCATCAACACCTCGCCGTCCACCGGCGGTGACGACGACCTGGTGAGCCTGGCCGAACTACAGTCCTTCGTCGAATCGCGGCAGATCAGCGGCATCACCACACTGACTGCCCGCGACCTCGGTCAGGTTCGGATGGTACGCGAAGCGTTCCACCGGGTCTTCACCGCCCCCGACCAAGCCACCGCCGTGCGCGTCCTCAACTCGCTGCTGTCGGAGACCAGGATCACCCCCCGGCTGACCGAGCACGACGGCCATCCCCTGCACATCCACTACTTCGCCGCCGACGCCACCCTCGCCGAGCACCTGGCGGCCGACTGCGGGGTGGCGCTGGCGCAGCTGCTGGTCGAGGACGAGTGGCAGCGGCTGCGCACCTGCGCGGCCCCCGACTGCGAGAGCGTCTTCGTCGACGAGTCCCGCAACCGCTCGCGCGTCTACTGCGACAGCCGCACCTGCGGCAACCGCATGCACGTGGCCGCCTACCGAGCCCGCCGCCGCGCCTGACCGCGGCGCGTCAGTCGACGATGAACAGCCGGGCGCCCACCTCGGTGCTGGAGCGATGTGGCCGCACGTCGTCCCCGACCTGGTAGCTGCTGCCCGCCTCCATCGTGACGATCTCGCCGTCGGCCAGCTCGGTGGTGAGCGTGCCCTCCAGCACCAGCAAGATGTGACCCCGGCTGCACCAGTGGTCGGCCACGTAGCCGGGGCTGTACTCCACCATCCGGACGCGTACCGAACCGAACTCGCGGGTCCGCCAGGTGGCGACCCCCGGGTCTCCCGTGTGCTCAGTGGTGGGAACCTGCGACCAGTCGGTGATCCCGAAGGGGATGTCGGTCAGCGCCATCCGAAGATCCTATAGGGGGCCGGGGCCCTGGACCTGGTTGGGCAGGGCCCCGCCGTAGCGGCGGTCGCGCTTGGCGTAGGTCTCGCACGCCCCCCACAGGTCCCGCCGGTCGAAGTCGGGCCAGAGCCGGTCCAGGAACACCATCTCGGCGTAGGCCGACTGCCACAGCAGGAAGTTGGAGAAGCGCTGCTCGCCGGAGGACCGGACGAACAGGTCCACCTCCGGGATGTCCGGCTCGTCGAGGTAGCGGGCGAAGACCTTCTCGTTCACCTTCGACGGCCTGACGCGGCCGGCCGCGATGTCCTCCGCCAGCTTGACCGCCGCCTGGACGATCTCCGCCTGGCCGCCGTAGTTGACGCAGAACTGCAGCGTCAGCTTGTGGTTCTTCTCGGTCATCTCCTCGGCCGTCTGCAGCTCGGAGATGACGCTCTTCCACAGCCGCCCCGGCTTGCCCGCCCAGCGCACCCGCACGCCCATGGCATGCAGGTCGTCGCGGCGGCGCCGGATCACGTCACGGTTGAAGCCCATCAGGAAGCGGACCTCGTCGGGCGAGCGCTTCCAGTTCTCCGTCGAGAAGGCGTACGCGCTCAGGTAGGGGACGCCCAGCTCCAGCGCGCCCTCGATGACGTCGAACAGCGACGCCTCGCCCGCTTTGTGGCCCTCGGTGCGCGGCAGCCCGCGGGCCTTGGCCCAGCGGCCGTTGCCGTCCATGACGATGGCCACGTGCCGCGGCACCAGGTCGCGCGGGATCGGCGGCGGCGTCGCACCCGAGGGGTGGGGTGACGGCGGGCGGACGTTCAAACCGGCTCTCTTTCCACGTGTCGAAGTGAGCGAATGCCATGCTCCAGATGCCACTGCAGGTAGGCCGCCACCAGGCCGCTGCACTCGCTGCGGTGGCGCGGCTGTGAGGCGTCGGCGGCGACCCAGTCGCCGCGCAGCAGCGCCGTCATGAGCCCGATCGTCTCCCCCGCCGGCACGGCCGAGCCGGCGGGCTTGCACGCGCCGCACACCACACCGCCCGCCACGATGGCGAAGGCCCTGATCGCCGGGGCCTGGCATCTGGCGCAGGCCTCCAGCGCGGGAGCATAACCGGCGACGGCCAGCGAGCGCAGGAAATAGGCGTCGAGCACCAATCGGGACTCGTGCACTCCGTCGGCCAGGGTGCGCAGTCCCCCCACCAGCAGCAGGAACTGCCGCAGCGCGGGCTCCTTCTCGCCATGGGTGAGCCGGTCCGCGGTCTCCAGCATCGCGCTGCCCGCGGTGTAGCGGGGATAGTCGATCGCCAGCGCCTCGCCATAGGGCCTGATCGTCTCGGCCTGGGTCACGATGTCGAGTGAGCGGCCGGTGTGGAACTGCAGGTCCACATGGGTGAACGGCTCCAGCCGGGCGCCGAAGCGCGAGGTGGTGCGGCGCACGCCCTTGGCGACGGCCCGCACCTTGCCCGTGCGCTTGGCCAGGACGGTGATGATGCGATCGGCCTCGCCGAGTTTCTGGGTGCGCAGGACCACGCCCTCATCCCGGTAGAGACTCACCAGGCCATCCTACGGCCGTACCAAAGTGGAGAAAGTTCGTGCAACACCCCTTGTGGTGTGACGCGACTTTCCGCAACGCTCACTAGACTTTGACGCCTGTCCCCCATTGCCCGTTGTTCAACCCCCCGTTACCGCCTCGAAAGGGAGTCATGACCCGCGTGGTCCTGCTGGGCTCTTCGCCCGGCCCCGACACCGCTCCGACCGGCTTGAGGCTCGCCGCACTTCCCGGCAATCCCACCGTCGTCGAGCGACTGCGCAGCCAGGTCCTCACGATGGACCCGCGGCCCGCCACGATCGAAACCGGCGACGTGGCCGCCGCACTGCGCGCCCTGGCCGAAGTCGCGGATGCCGCGACGGAGAACCTGTTCATCATTCCTGAGAACTCGGTCATCCACGACGAGCTGATCTACCAGATCAACAGGACCAAGCGCGGTGCGCTGGTGCTCGTCGCCAAGGAGCCACGTCAGGAGGCGGCCGACGAGGCGGCCGGCCAGATGACCGGAGAGCAAGAGCTCACCGAGACCGTCCCCATCGACGAGGCCGACCCCGAGATCGGCATGAGCCGGGTCGAAGGGCTACCCGTCCGCGTCCGCATCGGCAAGTCCCGGGTGGTGTCCATCGGCACCGCCACCCACAAGGTGACCAGGCCCAACGCCGTGCTGCTCGGGCCGATGCAGATCAGCACCCGCAACGCCCCCGTGCTGGCCGAGACCTGCCGCGAGCTGGCCGACATGGCCGACACGTTCGGCGAGAGCGACGACCTGGTGCAGCTCATCGCCTTCGGCCTGGTCCGCAGGGGCGTGTCGGTCGGCATCCGGGGCCGCCGCGACCTGTTCTTCCGCCGGGTCTCCACCCAGGAGGAGGCCAACGAGGCCGGCACCGAGATGTCCGGCATGAACGAGGACCGCGCCCGGCTCAACCACGCGGTCAAGGGCGCCGACGGCTTCTTCACCACCTACTTCGTCTCCACCTACTCCCGTTTCATCGCCCGCTGGGCGGCCAGGCGCGGCCTGACGCCCAACCAGGTGACGTTGATCTCGATCGCGCTCGGCATCGCCGCCGCCGCCTGCTTCGCCACCGGCGACCGGCCCGGGATGATCGCGGGCGGGGTGCTGATCTACTTCGCCTTCGTCTTCGACTGCGTCGACGGCCAGGTCGCCCGTTACGCCCGCAAGTTCGGGGTGCTGGGCGCGTGGCTGGACGCCACGTTCGACCGGTTCAAGGAGTACGTCGTCTTCGCCGGACTGTCCATCGGCTGGGTGGTCTCGGGCAACAGCGACGACATCTGGATCCTCGCGCTGGCGGCCATCGGCCTGCAGTCCGTACGCCACCTGCTCGACTTCTCCTTCGGCATCTCCAACCGCCGCAGCAAGGCCCCCGCTCAGTTGCCGACGCTGCCGCTCACCGCGGCCGACGACCGGGACCTGCGCAGGGCCCTGGTGGCCCGCAAGGAAGAGCGCAAGCAGGGCATCCGCGGTCTGCTGAAGATGTGGTCCAAGGCCGGCAAGTACCGCGCCGTCCACTGGGCCCGTAAGATGATCGTGTTCCCCATCGGCGAGCGGTTCGCGGCCATCGCGATCACCGCCGCCCTCTTCGACGCCCGCATTACCTTCCTCACGCTGGTGATCTGGGGCACCGTCGCCGCCACATACACCCTGACCGGACGCCTCATGAGGTCGCTCGCATGATCACCCAACCGCAGGCCGCCGCAGGCCCCACGCCGGACCCCGACGAGGAGCGCCGGCGCATCCAGACCGCCCGCCTGCTCGCCTACCGCGACGACGGCCCGCTCGTCCACGCGGTGGCCGACAAGCTCGGCAAAGGCCTTCCCCCCGTCCCCGCCGCCCTGGCGGCCCTGCTGGCCGTCATCGCGGTCAGCGCCACCGGGCTGCTCCAGCCCGGCCCGATGCTGCTCGTCCCGCCGCTGATCGTGGTGCTGCTGGTGCTGCCGACCGCGCCGCGCGACCACCTCGGCCGGCTCGACTGGCTCACCCCGCCGCTGCTGCGCGGCACCGAGTTCCTCACCATCATCGTGATCGGCCTGGCGGCCGACGCGCCCAAGTGGCTGCTGTTCGTGCTGGTGTACGTCGTCGGCTACCACACCTACGACACCGTCTACCGCACCCGGCAGAGCATCTGGCCGCCAGCCTGGGTGTTCCACGCCGGGCTCGGCTGGGAGCTCCGGCTGCTCATCATCGGCCTGGGCGCCGCGCTGGGCTGGGTCACGCCGGTGCTCGCGGTGCTGACGGCCTACCTGTTCGTGCTGTTCGCGGTGGAGAGCGTGACGAGCTGGGTGCGCCTGGACAAGGCGTCCGCCCAGGCCGGCGCGGACGCCGAGCAGGACCTGGAGGCCTCTCCCGAAGAGGTCATGGAGCAGGCCACCGGCGAAGCCGAGAAGGCCTAGCTCCGCCGACTTCCCCTTCACGCACGTGGCCGGCCGCCCTCCGGGGCGGCCGGCTTCGTGCGTTTTCCGGGCGGCGACAGCCGCTTGGGGCCGGATGTGACCGATTAGTCTGGGGATCCAGGGCATCCGGGAGCCGGGAGACGCGGATGGCGTTCTTGTCACGGCTGTTCAGGCGGAGCGATCCACTGGCAGAGCGGGAGGAAGCGCGCAGGCAGGGCATGCGGGACGCGCGTCGGCACCCGCTGAACGAGTTCACCGACCCGGACCGTCAGCCCGCCTACGTCACCGAGGTACGCGCCCGGGCTCGCGAGCAGATCACCGAGGTCGACAGGGAACTGGCGGCCAGGCGCACCGCGCTGCTGGAGCGGGCGCTGGGTGCCCAGCAGACGATCATGCGTGAGCTGAGCCGACCCGACTTACGCCCCGCCCCGCCCGCCAACGGCCACCCACGACCCGCCGCCGACCCAGAACACCTCCCGCAAGGCTTCACCCCTGCCCCCGGCACCGATCCAGGCCCCGAATCCGGCCCCGCCGCCCATCCCAGCCCCGAGTCCGGGCTCGCCTCGGACCCGGTCCGTGGGACGCAGGCGGCTCACGCCGGGGGCGTGGATGATCCGTTCATCTCCATCGCCGAGGCCCGGTCGCGGCGGGCGGAGGCGCGGCGGCGGCGGGAGCTGACGGCGGCCGGGGAGACCGTACGGCAGGCCCGCGCGCGGTTGGCGCAGCTCGGCCAGGAGCGGGAGAGCGCCCTGATCGAGCGCGAGCACGCCGTGGAGGCGCTGCACGCCAGGGCCGAGCAGCTCATCGCCGCCTACCGAAGCGGTGTGCTGCGCGCGCATCCGCGCCGGGAGGAGATTCCGTCGCTGTGGAAGGGGGAGGTCATCGCGATGAACGCCACCGGCGACACCCCGGCGGGCGTCTCCGGCCGGGAGGAGATGGGCCGCATCCTGCACGAGGTGGAGGAGCGCATCGAGGTGTGGCACGCCGAGGTCCTGCCGACCGTACGGTCCGGCCCGCGCCTCTCCCTCGCCCCACAACGGCTGTCGGCCACGCCGGTGCCGGCGATCGAGCAGGACGTACCGGAAGAGTCTGAAAAGGGCGGAGAAAGGGATCAAGGGCCCGCGAAGGACCACAGCGGCAGCGGGTCTCCCCCGAAGGATCACGACGGCGGCGGGAAGGGCGATGGGCGTGCGTAGGTGGCGTGGGGTGGCGGCGGGTGGCGTGGTGGTGCTGGTCGCGGCGGGGGTGGCCGGGTGCGGGACGGAGGCGAGGGCGGTGTGCGGGGTGGTGGTGGACTCCACCTCCTACGCCGATCCGGACACCTCAAGGAAGGACGTGACCTCGAAGCTGCCCGCGTTCGCCGAGGGGTGCGACTGGGTCGCCTTCGCGGCCGTGACGGGCAGCTCGGAGAGCAGTTCGTGCCGCCAGGATCCAGTGGCCCTCGCCGCCACCTCGGCCGAGAACCCGAATGCGAATCCGGTCGTCGAGGAGCGGATCCGCCAGCACCGGGGCACCGAGGTGCTGCCGCGGGCGGTCAAGCTGTTCGACTGCCCGGCCGAGGGTCAGGGGTCGGATGTGCTGGGCGCGCTGCGGTATGTCGTGAAGCAGGCCGACGCGCGACGGCAGCCGGACCGGGCGCACCAGATCATCGTGTTCAGCGATCTGATCAACAACCGGGGCGAGCTGGACCTGGGCAAGCTGGACCTCAGTGAGG
Organism: Nonomuraea glycinis; assembly: GCF_014646515.1. Taxonomy (GTDB): domain Bacteria; phylum Actinomycetota; class Actinomycetes; order Streptosporangiales; family Streptosporangiaceae; genus Nonomuraea; species Nonomuraea glycinis. The sequence continues at coordinate 28,448 of NZ_BMNK01000029.1, read as the reverse complement.
CGGCCAGGCAGCGGAAGATCAAGGAGTTGCTGGACGCCCGGCTGCTGCCCGATCTGAGCGGCTATGCCGTGACGGTGCACGGGTTCCTGCGGGAGAAGACCTCGGGCCCGGACCGCTTCCCGCTGCTGGAGGCGTTCTGGAAGCAGGCGCTGCAGGACGCCGGGGCGACCTCGGTGGACCTGCTGTAGGCAACTGAGAGCGCTCTCCCAGCAGCGCCGCGCGACCTTCACTCCACGATCGACAGCGCCGTGCGGATCGTTGACAACGCGTTAACTGATGTGTTTACGTTCGTGAGAGAGCGCTCTCTTGCTCGTCCGCCTCCGCATCCCCCAGGAGCAGCGATGACATTACGACCCTTAGGAACGGCGGGCCGCAGGCGGCTCGCGGCGATGGCAGCGGCGGTGATCACCCTCAGCGGCCTCCTCGTCCACGGCGCCGTGAGCGCCTCCGCCGACGTCCCGGCCACCCCCTCAGGCTGGTCCCAGGTCTGGGCCGACGACTTCAACGGCCCGGCGAACTCGCCCCCGTCGTCGGCCAACTGGATCGTCGACACCGGCCACAACTACCCCGGCGGCCCGGACAACTGGGGCACCGGTGAGATCCAGAACTACACCGCCAACTCCACCAACCTGGGCCTCGACGGCTCCGGCAACCTGCGCATCACCCCGCGCCGCAGCTCCTCCGGCGAGTGGACGTCCGCGCGCATCGAGACCAGGCGCAGCGACTTCAAGCCCGCCGACGGCCGGATCCTGCGCATCGAGGGCCGCATCCAGATGCCGAACGTCACCGGCGCCGCCGCCGCCGGCTACTGGCCGGCGTTCTGGGCCCTCGGCTCCCCCTACCGGGGCAGCTACTGGAACTGGCCCGGCATCGGCGAGTTCGACATCATGGAGAACGTCAACGGCCTCAACTCCGTGTGGGCCGTGCTGCACTGCGGTGTCGCCCCGGCCGGCCCGTGCGACGAGTTCAACGGCCTCGGCGCCAGCCGCGCCTGCCCCGGCTCGACCTGCCAGTCCGCCTTCCACAACTACCGCTTCGAGTGGGACCGCAGCGTCAGTCCCAACCAACTGCGCTGGTACGTGGACGGCCAGTTGTTCCACAGCCTGAGCCAGTCCCGGTTCGACGCGGCCACCTGGAACAACATGACCGGCCACGCCGGCTACTTCCTGCTGCTCAACGTGGCCATGGGCGGCGCGTTCCCGAACGGCGTGGCCGGCAGCGCCACACCGACCGCGGCCACCGTGCCGGGGAACCCGATGGTCGTCGACTACGTGGCCGTGTGGCAGAGCGGCACCGGCAATCCCGACCCTGACCCCGATCCCGACCCCGAGCCCGGCAACGTGGACGCCCGATCCCGGATCCAGGCCGAGAACCACCAGGCCCAGCAGGGCACCTTCACGGAGAACACCACCGACACCGACGGCGGCCGGAACGTCGGCGCCATCGCCAACGGCGACTGGCTCCGCTTCGACGGCGTGAACTTCGGCAGCCAGGCCGCCACACAGTTCAAGGCCAGGGTGGCGTCCGGCGCGGGCGCCGGGGTGAGCGGGCTCGTACAGGTGCGGCTCGGCAGCCCGACCGCCTCGCCGGTCGCCGAGTTCGCGCTGGCCAACACGGGTGGCTGGCAGAGCTGGCGGACGGTACCGGCGAACATGTCGCCGGTGACCGGCACGCACACGGTCTACCTGACGTTCAGCAGCGGCCAGCCGGCCGACTTCGTCAACGTCAACTGGTTCACCTTCTCCACCAACTGAGGCCCCACCGGCTGAGGCCCCACCGGCAGGGGCCACCGGCAGGGGCCACCGGCTCAGGCTTCACCGGCTTCACCGAAAGAGTCAGGCGCCGCGCGCACCCGCGTCGCGGCGCCTGACCACGATCCGCTCGGCCCAGCTCGCGGCCTCCGGATCGCGCAGCCCCTCCACCACCCCGCCGAGGTAGGCCGTGGCCAGGCTGTCGAAGCCGCTGTCGAGCTGCCGCAGCCGGCCCGCCCCGCGCCGGTCGGCGGACTGCAGGTATTGGGCGATGCTCTCGGCGTGGCCGGCGTCCTGCTGGTAGACGGCCTGGGCGGCGGCGAGGGCCCGCGCCTCGGCGTCCCGCTTGGCGCGCAGCTCACGCAGCCTGACGTCGTTGGGATTGTGCATCCGGCGGCCGAGGTCCGCCGCGATCAGCGCGGTGGCGATGAGCAAGGCCAGCAGGAGGATCATCGTCGGCAACTGGCCGACTCCCTCGGAGGTGGGCCCGATCGCCTGCCCGTCCACGATCAGCGGCTTGACCAGGGCGTCCCTGCGCAGCACCGCGACGGCCACGATGAGCCCCAGCCAGACCAGCGCCACGACGATCAGCAGCCAGCGCCCTCGCGCCGAGCCGCCGTGCTCCTGCCAGGATCGGAACGCCCTGCCGTACATGTGCGGCGCGACCAGCATGATCAGGGCCGTGCCGGCGGCGAGCAGCGCGGTCATCGCGACGCTGTCGCCCCAGCTGAGGATCACCTGATAGAGGATCGGCACCTCGACGATCAGCAGCAGGAGCAGCAGCAGGGCGGCGGGCAGCCAGCGGCGCACGGTGGGCCAGCGACTGCCGGACAGGGCGATCGAGCTGGGCCGGCCGTCGCCGGCGCGCCTGCTGGGCTGCTCCAGCTCGGCGACCCGCGGCTGGGTGTCGTCCAGGGCCGCGCGGGCGTCGGTGAAGGCGCGCTGCGACTCGGCCAGCTTGATCTTCTGGGTCTCGAAGGCGGCGCGCGCCTGCTGGATCTCCCGCTCGGTGAGGTTCTCGATCTCGGCCAGCTCGCCCAGCCGCTCGTCCTCCAGCTCCTGGAAGCGCGGCACGCTGCCGGTCTGCAGCGTCAGCGTGTCGATCTGGCCGTCGGTGGCGTGCCCGCGGCCCAGCTCACGCTCCTCGCGCCGGCGGGCCGCCCAGTCGGGCAGGTGGTAGAGGTCGCCGTCGTACGCCACAGCGGGCGCGATCCGGGCGACCTGTCCGGGGTCGATGGGTTCGTCCTTGTGCCGGCGGAAGAGGGGCATCTGGCCTCCAGCGAAGGGCTGTCCTTCGATGCTAACCGCCGGGCCGCCCGCCGCGAGGGTCCGCTCAGCCGCTGTCGCGGACCACCAGGCTCGCAGGCAGCACGACCGAGGTGGTCGGCCTGCCTTCCAGCCTGGACAGCAGCAGCCTGGCCAGCGCCTTGGCCTGCCCCGCGACGGGGACGCGTACGGTGGTCAGCGCGGGGCTGGTCCAAGAGGCGGCGGCCACGTCGCCGAAGCCCACGACCGCGAGGTCCGCCGGCACCCGCAGGCCCATCCCCTCGACCGCCCGCAGGACGCCGGCGGCCAGCTCGTCGCTGCTGGCGAAGATCGCGTCCAGGCGGCCCGCGTCGTGCATGAGCCGCGCGGTCGCCGCCACCGCCGACTCCCCGTCGAGGCCGGCGGGCGCCACGTGCGGCCGCAGGCCCGCGCGCTGGAGGGCGTCGCGGTGACCGGTGAGCCGGTCCTGAACGGCGACCAGATGGGTGGGGCCGCAGACCATGCCGATGTGCCGGCGCCCCTGGCGCAGCAGGTGCTCGGTCGCGGCCGCGGCTCCCGCCGCGTTGTCCACGTCCACGTACGGGACGAGCGAGGTGATGGCGGGCTTGCCCAGCAGCACGATGGGCGCGTCGGTGCGGGCCAGCCGCTCGGTCAGCGGGTCGGTGTCATCCGCCGGCAGCAGGATCACCCCGTCCACCAGCCCGGCCTCCACGTGCTGGACGATGCGCCGGTGACTCTCGGCGGTGTCGGAGAGCATGAGCGTGATCCGCTTGCCCGCGCTTTCGAGCACACTGGTGACGTAGTGCACGACAGCGGCCGTGAGCGCGTCGCCGCGCTGCCCGGGGACCGACAGGACCAGCGCGATGGTGTCGGTGCGGCGGGTGACCAGGCTCCTGGCCGCCGCGTTGGGCACGTAGCCGAGCTCCTTGACGGCCAGCAGCACCTTCGCGCGCGCGTCCGCGCTGACCGATGGCTCGCCGTTGACCACACGGGAGACGGTGGCCCTGGAGACGCGGGCGCGCGCGGCCACGGTCTCCAGCGTGGGACGTCTGAGCCGGTCGTCGCCGAGCCCGCCGCGCTTGATGACGTCGCGGTACCACAGGGCGCTGTCCTTCATGATCCGCCGCTGGGTGCCGAAGTCCACGTGGACGAGACCGAACCTGCGCTGGTAGCCGTCGGCCCACTCGTGGCAGTCGAGCAGCGACCAGACGAGGTAGCCGCGCACCTTGGCGCCCTGCTCGACGGCGGTCAGCAGGGCGCGCAGGTGCTCCTCGATGAAGCTGACGCGGTCGGCGTCGTGGACGCCGTCGCCGGTCACGGTGTCGGCGAAGTCGGCCCCGTTCTCGGTGATCATGAGATTCAGGTCGGGGTAGTCCCGCGACAGCCGGCCCAGCAGCAGCGTCAGCGCGCTCGGCACGATGGCCCAGCCCATGGCGGTCACGGCGGTCGGCACGGTGGTGAACAGGATGTTCTCGCTGCCCGGATAGGCGAGGTCGGCCGGCTCGCCGGGCTGGGCCTGGACCACGCAGGGCGCGTAGTAGTTGACGCCGAGCAGGTCGATGGGCTGGGCGATGATCTCCAGGTCCCCGTCGCGGACATGGCCGAGCCCGGCGGTCCGGTCCACGATCTCCAGCAGGCGCTCCGGATAGCGGCCGCGCAGCATCGGCTCCAGGAACTGGCCGTGCATGAGCTGGTCGATCCGGTCCACCGCCTCGGCGTCCTCCTCGGAGAGCCGCTTGCCGGAGCCGGTCACCTGGCCGGGAGTCAGCACGGGGGCGAGGTTGAGCGCCACGCCGACCTCGGCGGCGCCCGCCGCGCGGAGCGCGCGGGCCGCCAGCCCGTGCCCGAGCAGCATGTGGTGCGCGGCGGTGAACGCGTCGGCGGCCGACTTCCTGCCGGGCGCGTGGATGCCTGCGGCGTGGCCGATGAACGCCGCCACCCACGGCTCGTTCAGCGTCAGCCAGGTGCCCACCCGGTCGCCCAGCCGATCGTGCACCACCTGCGCGTAGTCGGCGAACCGGTAGGCGGTGTCCCGCTCCGGCCAGCCGCCGCGCTCCTCCAGCGCCTGGGGCAGGTCCCAGTGGTAGAGGGTGACGTACGGCTTGATCCCCGCGTCCAGCAGCTCGTCGACCAGCTTGTCGTAGAAGTCCAGCCCCGCCGGGTTCACCCGGCCGGCCCCCTCGGGCAGCACCCTGGGCCAGCTCACCGAGAACCGGTAGGCGCCCACGCCCAGGTCCTTCATCAGCCGCACGTCGTCGGGATAGCGGTGGTAGTGGTCGCAGGCGGCCCCGGAGTCGGAGAAGGAGTCCCAGATGGAAGGGCCCCTGCCGTCCTCCCCGTTGGCGCCTTCGACCTGGTAGGCGGACGTGGACGTGCCCCACACGAAGTCTTCCGGGAACCTCGTTCTGCTCATCTCTTCGGGAACCTTCCGGCCGGTGTGCGTAGCGCCCAGTCTCGCGTGCTCAGATCGTCGCGCGCCACACGGGCGAGGCTGTATACAGAGCGCGTGGAACTGGATCGGTTGGACCGTGACATCATCGCCGCGCTCGTCGAGGACGCCCGCGCGACCTACGCCGAGATCGGCCATCAGGTGGGGTTGAGCGCGTCGGCGGTCAAGCGGCGGGTGGATCGGCTGCGGGTGACCGGCGCGATCACCGGTTTCAGCGCCAGGGTGGCGCCGCAGGCGCTCGGCTGGACGACCGAGGCCTACGTCGAGCTGTTCTGCCAGGGCAAGACCAAGCCGTCCGACATCGCGCTGGCCGTGGCCCGCTATCCGGAGGTGGTCGGCGCGGCCACGATCACCGGCGAGGCGGACGCGCTGCTGCACATCCGGGCGACCGACGTACGCCATGTGGAGCGGGTGATCGAGCGGATAGCGGCGGAGGCGTTCGTGGTGCGGACGAAGAGCTCGATCGTGCTGTCCAGGCTGGTCGACAGCCCTCCCGGGAGCGCGGTGGCGGAGCCGCGCAACGGATCGCCGGTCCCCGGCTGAAACTCGCAACAGAACCTCGCATACACGCAATACCGCCCTCTTACCTGCGACAACGCCGCTTCTTAGGCTGTATCCGTCCCCTGCTGTGAGGACCTTTCACTACGCACAACTCCGGAGCCCTGCATGCCCAGACACTTCCTGATGTGTCGCCCCGACCACTTCGCGGTCGAGTATGCGATCAACCCGTGGATGCATCCCGAAGCCGGCTCCGATCGCGACCTCGCCGTCCGCCAGTGGGAAGGTCTCAAGGCCGTGTACGAGAGCCTCGGGCACCAGGTGAGCCTGATCGACCCGATCGAGGGCCTGCCGGACATGGTCTTCGCCGCCAACGGCGCGCTCGTCGTCGGCGGCCGGGTCTACGGCGCCAGCTTCGCCTTCCCCCAGCGGGTCCCCGAGGGGCCCGCCTACCTGCGCTGGTTCGCCGAGCGCGGGTTCGAGACGCTGCAGGCCACGCACGTCAACGAGGGCGAGGGCGACTTCCTCGCGCTCGACGACGTGATCCTCGCGGGCACGGGCTTTCGCACCGACCGCGCCGCGCACCACGAGGCACAGGAGTTCCTCGGCCGTCCGGTAGTCTCGTTGTCATTGGTGGATCCGCGTTTCTACCACCTGGACACGGCCCTGTTCCCGCTCGACGGCCGCAACGTCGCCTACTATCCCGGCGCCTTCTCCGCAGGCAGCCGTGAGGTGCTGCGCTGGCTGTTTCCGGACGCCGTGCTCGCGACGGCGCTCGACGCCGAGGTGCTCGGCCTCAACGCGGTCAGCGACGGCAGCCACGTGGTGATCAACTCCGAGGCCGGCGACCTTCAGCTGGAGCTGAAGCGGCGCGGCTACGAGGTGATCCCCGTCGAGCTGTCGGAGCTGCGCAAAGCAGGTGGCGGCCCCAAGTGCTGCACACTGGAGATCAGGGGGGAGAACTGAATGACCACCAGCGCCGAACTCATAGAGGTCAGTGAGCGCCGCAGCGCGCACAACTACCACCCGCTGCCCGTGGTGATCCACGAGGCGGACGGCTCCTGGGTAACCGACGTCGAGGGCAAGCGCTACCTGGACTTCCTGTCCGGCTACTCGTCACTGAACTTCGGCCACGGCAACCAGAAGATCATCGAGGCGGCGCAGGAGCAGCTCAAGCACCTGACGCTGACCAGCCGCGCCTTCTACCATGACCAGTTCGCCAGGTTCTGCGCCGGACTCGGGGACCTCACCGGCAAGGACATGATCCTGCCGATGAACACCGGCGCCGAGGCCGTGGAGACCGCGATCAAGGTCGCCCGCAAGTGGGGCTACCTGGTCAAGGGGGTCGAACGGGACAAGGCCACCATCATCGTGATGGAGGACAACTTCCACGGCCGTACCACGACGATCGTCAGCTTCTCCACCGACGAGGACGCCCGCGCCGACTTCGGGCCGTACACGCCGGGCTTCACGGTCGTGAAGTACGGCTCCACGGAGGCGATCAGGGAGGCCATCGACGCCAACACCGTCGCGGTGCTGATCGAGCCGATCCAGGGCGAGGCCGGGGTGCTGGTGCCGCCGGACGGCTACCTCACCGAGGTGCGCGAGCTGTGCACCGAGCAGAACGTGCTCATGATCGCCGACGAGATCCAGTCCGGCCTCGGCCGTACCGGCGCGACGTTCGCCTGCGACCACGAGGGCGTCGTGCCGGACATCTACGTCCTGGGCAAGGCCCTGGGCGGCGGCGTCGTCCCGGTCTCGGCCATCGCCGCGAACGAGGACGTGCTCGGCGTGATCAAGCCGGGTCAGCACGGCTCCACCTTCGGCGGCAACCCGCTCGCGTGCGCCGTCGGCAACGCCGTGATCGACCTGCTCAACACCGGCGAGTACCAGGACCGGGCCACCAAGCTCGGCGAGGTGCTGCACGCCCGGCTGCGCGAGCTGATCGGCCACGGCGTGGTGACGGTGCGCGGGCGCGGCCTGTGGGCGGGCGTCGACATCGACTCCTCCCTGGCCACCGGTCGCGAGATCTCCAAGGCGCTGATGGCGCGCGGCGTGCTGGCCAAGGACACGCACGGGTCCACGATCCGGCTCGCGCCGCCGATCGTGATCTCCGAGGAGGACCTCCTCTGGGCGGTCGACCAGCTCGCCGACGCGATCGACTCCTTCCGCTGACCCATCGGGTAACGGCCCGCGCCCTGACAAGGACGCGGGCCGTTCCCGCCCCCTGGGTAGGGCCCGCGTCCTTCCCCCGGACGCGGGCCTAGGCCTGTTGCGGTACGTGGCGCGGTCAGCCGGAAGGAGAATCGGTGGGCCAGCCAGCGGGCACCTGGGTGGAATGGGCCTCCGACGGCTCGTCGACGGGCCCGTCGTCCGGCTGGGGGGTCATCGTCGCGGCCGTCGACGGCTCGTCGACGGGCTCGTCAGGCAAGACCCGCCGCCTGGCCTCCGACGGCTCGTCGACGGGCCCGTCATCCGGCTGGGGGGTCGCCGTCACAGCCGGCGGCGGCGTGGACTCGGCGGGAACCGGCTCCTGTACGCAACTGCCGTCGCCGTCGACATCGCTGAGCTCCGGCAGCTTGTCCACGACCGTGACGCTGAGCTCGGCGGTGTGCGCGACGAGGCTCCCCACGGGCGCGCCGGCCGCCTTCGCGTCCAGGACCGTGCCCCGCTCGCCCAGCAGCGTGCGGGTCTCCGGGTCGAAGATGAGCTGGTGGAGCGTTCCGCTCATCGGCCGCCCGAGCGCGACGCCCGAGCGCCCGGCCGAGTCCTGGACCCCCTGGGCCTCCTCGACCCCGGGGATGGCCTTGATCGCCTCGAACACCGCCTCCCGCTGCGCCTTGGGCAGGTACGTCTCCCTGACCAGCTCACCCGCCGCGTCGAAGGCCATCTCGTCCGCGTTGCGATCGCCCGGATCATCCTGGTAGAACCGCTCCCGCATCCGCTTGGGGTCGGCGGGCAGCGCGCTCAGGTAGGAGTAGTCGTCCCGCCGGCCGGGACAGGACGCGACCCATGACCGGAAGGGCGGCTCCGCCCGGCGCGCGTCCGCCGGCAGTTCCTCCCCCGGCCACGGCTTCGGCTCCAGGCCGTCGATCAGCAGCAGCCCGGGGGCCCGCCCGTCGACCGACTGGTAGATCTTCCGGTGCGTCCGGTACAGATGACGGGTCGGCTCCCCGTCCGCCCTTCCGGCGGTCGCGCCGTACATGGTGTCGGACTCGATGAGGATGAACTGGCCCGGCTTGGGGTGGAGTTCGGGGAAGTACTGCGCCGCGGTGCGGTTGACCGTACCGGCGGTCGAGGTTCCTTCCGGTCCGCCGCCCTGGCCCGCCAGGGCCACCGCCACGCCGCCGACGAGGGTGACGGTCACCCCGAAGGCGGCCACGGCCTGCCAGCCCAGCCGGGGAAGGCGAAACCCGCGGTGGGCCTCGCGCAACAGCCGCTCCCGCGCCTGCGCGCGGGCTTCCGGCCGGTACGGCGGCACGGCGGGGCGGCCGTCCACGAAGTCCTTGAACTCGTCATCCATCCTGGGGCTCCTCTGCGAAGGGGTGGTTACCGCCGAGTGCCCTGCGCACTTTCACGCGGAGCCTGTGCAGTCGGGACCGCACTGTGCCGACCGGCACGCCGAGGGCGATCGCCGCCTCCTCGTAGGTGAGGTCGGTCCAGGCCACGAGCAGCAGCAGGTCCCGCTCGGCCGCGTTGAGCCGGGTCAGCGCCCGGGCCAGCCTGGGCTGGAGTTGCTCGGCGGTGACCCGTTCCACGCTGCGCTCGTCGAACGAGCCCGGCCGCTCCGCGCCGGCCATCCTGGCCATCGCGTGGTTGCGCCGCCGTTCGGTCCTGCGGTGCTGGGCGACGACCTTGGTGGCGATGCCGTACAACCAGGGCCTGGCGTCGGGCCAGGTCCGGTCGTAGCGGGCACGGCGCCGGAAGGCGACCAGGAACACCTCACCGGTGACGTCCTCGGCGGTCTCCGGGCCGAGGCGTCTGGCGGCGTAGCGGTGGATCTCGTCGGCGTGCCGGTCGAACAGCGCGGCGAAGCTCTCCGGATCGTCCAACGAACGCCCGATGAGCGTTGAGTCGTCCGTATCGGACACTTCGTGAACAGCCACCACGTCGTCGGTCCTCTCTCATGCGGTCACCCTGTTCTTGACCGCACGGCAGGATCCGGTTCCGACTATTTCACTCCAGTTTCACCGAGCCGACTTCGCGGATGTCGTCGCCGGTGGAGTCGTACCAGGTGGCCTCCGCGCCGGGGAAGGTGAGCATCGCGACCGCGTTCTGGAACCACGGGCCCTTGATCACCCGCCATCTGAACGGCGGCTTCGGCAGCTTGGCCGAGCGCGCCAGCAGCCCGCCGATCAGCGTGGCGACGCCGAACTGGGTCAGCACGTTGGCCCAGCGCAGCGTCCGGCTGAGCGGGTTGCGGATCGGCGAGCAGACGATCTGGTAGACCGGCCCGGTGCGGGCCTTGGAGACGTAGGAGTAGTGCACGTCGCCGGACAGGATCAGCACCGGCTTGCCCAGCCCGATCAGCATCCTGGACAGCTCCTCGAACGAGCGCCTGAAGGCCGCCCAGTGCTCCAGGTCCACGGCCTGCCTGAGCTTCTCCGACAGTCGCGCCACCGGGCGGCCCCACGCGCCGTCGCAGAGCGCCTCGTTCCAGTTCTGCACCCCGTGCACACCCTCGGGCAGCAGGAACGGGATCGACGAGCCGATGATCAGCCTGTCCGCGGGCTTGGCGACCTCCGCTTCGAGCCAAGCCCACTCCAGCGGGTCGAGCATCCGGCGGTCGCCCGGCGTGAGCTGCCTGGCGCACCTGGTGTCGATCATGATGAGCCGGCTGTGGCCGAGGTCGCGGGAGTAACTCCACCGGTTGCTGCTCGTGTCGGCGTCGGCCCGCGCCGCGAAGGCGTCGAGAGCGTCGGCGCCGTCGCCGCCGCCGTCCAGCAACGCGCGCAGCAACGGCTCCTCCGCCCGCTCGGCCGGCGAGAGGTTGCCGAGGTGCTGGTAGATCCAGTACGCGCCGAGTCCGGCGACCACCCGGCGCTGCCACCAGCTCGTCTCGGCCATCTGCTCGCGCCAGGTCATGGACGTGTTCCAGTCGTCGCGCAGGTCGTGATCGTCGAAGATCATCGCCGTGGGGACGGTGGAGAGCAGCCAGCGGATGTCGGGGTCGGTCCACGCCTGCCGGTAGAGCTCGGCGTACTCCTCGAAGTCGGCGATCTCGTTCTTCGGCTCGCTGTCGCGCCGGGCGTGGATGAACTTCAGCATCTCGGGCGAGGGGTTGTCGGCGTAGACCTGGTCGCCGAGGAGCAGCAGGAGATCCGGCCCCAGCTCGTCGTCGCCCTGCGACAGATGGCAGCCGAGGGAGCGCAGCATGTCGTACCCGTGGATGATCTCGTGCGGTGTGTCGTGCGGCGCGCTGGTCCGGCAGGACCCGAACGCGATCCGGCCCGGCCCCTCCGGGGGGACCAGCCGGATCCGGCTGGGTGGCCGCCCTTCGAGCGGCCACACCTCCTCGCCGTCCAGCCGCACGGCATAGGGGGTCGCATCCTGGGAAAGGTCTGTGATGTCGACGATCGCATAGTGGTGACCGTGGACGGTAAAGGTAGGCGACTTGTACGGCCTGCCGTCGGCCTCCACGGTGACCTCGCAGGGCTCTTCGGTCTCCACAAAGATCGAGGCGCTGGCAGAATCCACATAGCGCAACATCGGCCCGATCACCAGTGCGGGCATTACACCCCCCGGTTTGACAGTTCGGCACCCATGGGGCCACAAGCTTGCCAGAGTGTCGCGTTCAGGACACCTAGATCGGTGGCTTGACTTCCAATGACCGCATATCGCCTCATCAACGGCAAGAGCCCCCTAGGCAACACCAACACCCCGTTCTAGTCTGATCACGACAAGTACGCCCAAATGGGTCTTAGGCAAAGGCGCCTTACCCAAATATAGGGCGTCCATTACAGGAGGACCTCTTCATGAGCGTCATGGTGCCGTCAACGACGCCGGCCCAGATCACACCCGGCCGCCAGGCCCTGGACTCCACTCTCCACCAACTCGGCCAGGCGGCCGACCATCTCGGACTCGGCGACGGGCTCCGCACGATGCTCAGCACGCCCCGCCGCTCGCTGACCGTCTCGGTCCCGGTCCGCCGCGAGGACGGCCGCATGGACATCGTCCAGGGCTACCGGGTCCAGCACAACGTCTCACGCGGCCCCGCCAAGGGCGGCCTGCGGTTTCATCCCGGCACCGACATCCACGAAGTGACCGCGCTGGCCATGTGGATGACGTGGAAGTGCGCCCTGGCCGACATCCCGTACGGCGGCGCCAAAGGCGGCGTGGCCGTGGATCCGCTCACGCTCGACAGCCGCGAGCTGGAACGGCTGACCCGCCGCTACGTCAACGAGATCCTGCCGATGATGGGCCCGGACAACGACATCCCGGCCCCGGACGTCGGCACCGACGAACAGACCATGGCCTGGATCATGGACGCCTACAGCTCCAAGGCCGGCCACACGCTGCCCAGCAAGCCGGTGCCGCCGGGCGGCTCGCCCGGCCAGGCCGGCGCGACCTCGCGCGGCGTCCAGATCGCGGCCCTGGCCGCGCTGGGCCGCTCGCCGGACGGCGTGACGGTGGCGGTGCAGGGCTTCGGCAAGGTCGGCGCGCTCACCGCCCAGTACCTCGCCGACGCCGGCTGCAAGGTCGTCGCCGTCTCCGACGCCTCGGGCGGCGTGTACGCGCCCGCCGGGCTCGACCTCGCCGGCCTGCGCGCCTGGGTGGCCGAGTCGGGCCACGTCCTCGGTTACCGGCACGCCGACGCCCTCGGCCGCGACGAGCTGTTCGAGCTGAACGTCGACGTGCTGGTGCCGGCGGCTCTCGAAAGCGCGATCACCGAGGCGAACGCGCCGCACGTGCGCGCCCGCCTCGTCGTGGAGGCCGCCAACGGCCCCACCACGCCCGAGGCGGACGAGATCCTCACGGCCAACGGCACGACCGTCGTGCCCGACATCCTGGCCAACGCCGGCGGCGTGATCGTGTCCTACCTGGAGTGGGTGCAGATCATGCAGGCCGCCTCCTGGAGCGAGGAGCAGGCCGAGCAGCGCATGCGGCACCTGATGGAGAGCACCTACGCCGAGGTCGCCGCACTGGCCGCACGGCGCGGCCTGACGCTGCGCCAGGCGGCTCACGTCATCGCCGTCGGCCGCGTCGCGGAAGCCCACCAGACGCGCGCCCTCTGCTCGTAACCGAAAACGGGCCCGCCCACCGGCACCCGCAACCGAACGACGGGCCCGCCGGTCCCGCTGTCCCGCGGGACAGCGCGGCGGGCCCGCCCGACCTGTCACTCGCGGGCCCGCCGTGCCGGTGCGGTGGGCCCGCCCGCTCTACCCAGGTTGAGTAAACACTGATGTCGCAGGTCAAAGGGGTGATCGTTCCCTGCTAGAAATGGGTAGGTGTTCAGGTTGGTGCTCGTTCTGGCCCTGCTCGACCCGACCGCCGTCACGGAGGTCTCGCATCGCAACATCCCGTCGGACAAGGTGCTCACCCCGGACGGCGACCGGCTCGGCTACGCCCCCGTGTCCCGCCCCTTCACCGGCGCGCGGCGGCTGACCGGGGTGCTGGTCGGGCGCGACCCGGTCACCGGCACGCATCTGATGTGCGGCGGCACGGTGCTCGGCTCACGCAGCCGCAGCCTGGTGCTGACGGCCGCGCACTGCCTCTACCACGAGGGCAGGCTGCTGCGGCAGCTCGCCTTCCTGCCGGCCTACGACCGGGGCAGCCCGCCGCTGGGCGTCTGGCCGGCCGTGCGGACGTGGGCGCCGGCTCGCTGGCGCGGCCGGTCGTACTCCGCCGAGTTGTTGCCGTACGACGTGGGGCTGGTCGGGGTGGCGACCGCGGCGCGGCGGTCGCTGGAGGACGTGACAGGGCCGGGCCTGCGCCCGCTGGCCACCGGTAAGGGCACCGCGCTGCGGGGGCTGGAACTGCTCGGTTATCCCAAGGGCAAGCAGTATCCGGGCACCCGGATGTATCGCTGTGTGGGCGACGCGGTGGAGGGCACCGTGCGCGGCCCGGGGGTGCTCGTCACCCGTAACTGCCACGCCGCGGCGGGCGGCAGCGGCGGCCCGGCCGTCTACGGTCAGGAGGTGGCGGGGGTGGTCTCCTCCTCCAGCCCGTTGAAGGACGCCAAGGGCTTCACCGTGGTCACCCGGCTCGGCGGCAAGTCCTTCACCCGGATGTACCACGAGGCCGACCGGGCCATGCGGCTCAGGCAGGCGAGCTCGCCCTGACGATCTCCTCGCAGATGGCGTGGCTGACCAGCGCGTCGTCGGCGCCGATCAGGCGGCCGTCGCGGACCGCGGCGAGGAACTCCAGGCAGATCTGCTCGATGCCGCGCTGCCGGGCGACCGGCACCCAGTCGGGGCGCCGGGTGACGACCTCGCCGCCGGCGTAGTCGATCACATCGCCCAGGTTGACCACGCGGCGCTTGACGCCCCCGCCCATGACCTCGCAGCTCTCCTCGCTCGCCCCGCTCGCCCGGTTCATCACGCCGATGGCGGTGAAGCCGTCACCGGACAACTCCAGCACGATGTGCTCCAGCAGCCCGTCGCCGGTGCGGGTGCGGAACCGGGTGCCGGTGACCGGTCCCGGCGCCAGGAACCTGAGCGTGTCCACCACGTGGATGAAGTCGTCGAACACCACCCGGCGGGCGACGTCGGGGTTCTCCCGGCGGTTCTTCTCCATGAGCACGAGGTGGCGGGGCAGCCGGGCGAGCTCCGCGTAGCCGGGGGCGTGGCGGCGGTTGAAGCCGACCATCAGTGATCTGCGCTCCTCGCGGGCCATCCGCGCCAGTCGCTCGCAGTCCGCCAGGTTGTCGGCGATCGGCTTGTCGACGTAGACGTGCACGCCGGCGCTGAGCAGCGCCTCGACGATCTCGGGGTGAGCCACCGTGGCGGCGTGCACGAACGCCGCGTCCAGGTCGGCCTTGATCACCTCGGCCACGGACGTGGCACGGCCGGCCACCCGGTAGCTCTCGCCGAGCCGGTCCAGCGTGGCGCCGTCCCGGGTGCACAGGTGCAGGTCGATGCCTGGCTGGGCGGCCAGCACGGGGAGGTAGGCCTTCTCCGCGATGTCGCCCAGGCCGATCATGCCGATCCTCATGCGCCGAGCGTAGCCTTCAGCGCCGCGTCCATGGGCGTGGGCGCCACACCGAAGGTCCGCTGGAAGGCGGAGGAGTCGAGCACGTACGGCGCGACGAACTGATAGCGGACGTGCCTGAGCTCGCCGATCATGGGCGAGACCAGGCCCATGGCCCGCACGAGCGGCCAGGGCAGGGTCCGCATCGTCGGCGCCGGAAGGCCGAGCAGCTCGGCCATCCGGTCGCCGATCTGACGGAAGGTCATCGGCGCGTCGGTGGGCACGTGCCACGGCCGGCCCCAGGCGCGTTCGTCGCCGCCCGCGACCATCAGCGCCTCCGCCACGTCAGGCAGGTACGTCCAGCTGTGCGGGATGTCGGCGGGCCAGACGAGCGAGATGGTCTTGCCCGCCCTGAGCGCGGGCAGGAACCGCTCCCCCAGGTGGGACTGGTCGGTGGCGCCGGGGCCGAAGTAGTCGGAGCCGCGCACTCCGGTCACCCGGATCCGGCCCGCCCGGTGCGCGGCCAGGGCGTCGGTCCACATCTTCGCCCGGACCTGCGACTTGGGGTTGGTGGACGCCAGCGGCAGGTCCTCGGTCATCGGGCCGGTGACGGGACCGTACCCGTAGAGGCCGTCGAGGATGGCCAGCACCGCGCCGGACGCCTCGGCGGCGGCCAGGAAGGAGGCGGCCATCGGCGGCCAGTCGGTGAGCCAGCGGTGATACTGCGGGTTCACGCAGTTGTAGAGGACGTCCGCGCCCTTGCTGACCTCGATCAGCCGGGCCTGGTCGGCCACGTCGGCGGCCACCTTGACGGTGCCGTCCGGGCCGCGGCCCGAGCGGCTCACCACGGTGACGTCGTGTCCCCGGGCGAGGAGCTTGGTGGCCAGGTGCGTGCCGACCTGGCCGGAGCCCACCACGATGTGCTTGCCCATGATCAGACCTGCTTCCAGACGATGCGGAGAACCGCGTTGAGGATGAAGAGGGCGGCGAAGACGGCGGAGGCGAGCACCCCGAGCTCCAGCAGGAACATCAGGGCCAGATTGGCCCCCTTTGCCAGAGTGAGCATCGTTTCCTCCAGAGACCGTCGTTCTCGTACAAGAGCAATGCTCTCTCATGAGAGCAACAGTCGTCAAGAGCGGTGCTCTCGTTTTCTCGCACCGCTCTGGTAGCGTGCAGGACATGACAGCTAGCCGCACCGCGAGAGAACGCGTCAGAGCCGAGCTCACCAGGGAGATCACCGACATCGCGCGCCGGCACCTCGCCACCGAGGGCGCGGGCGGGCTGTCGCTGCGCGCGGTGGCGCGCGAGATGGGCATGGTGTCGTCGGCGATCTACCGCTATTTCCCCAGCCGCGATGACCTGCTCACCACGCTGATCATCGACGGCTACAACGCGCTGGGCGAGGCGGTCGAGCAGGCCGACGCCGCCTGTCCCGGCGACGACCACGCCGGCCGCTGGGTGGCCATCTGCCACGGCGTGCGGGACTGGGCGCTGGCGCATCCGCACGAGTACGCGCTGCTCTTCGGCTCGCCGGTACCCGGTTACGAGGCGCCCGAGGACACCATCCCGCCCCGGCTGCGCGACGTGATCGTCATGGGGCGGCTGGTCTCACAGGCCTACGCGGCCGGCGCGCTCGACCCGCCCGCCCTGGCCGGCCCTCCCCCGCAGGCGCTGCACGCCGACGCGGAGAACCTGCGGACCGTCATGCCGGGCGTCTCGGACGACCTGGCCCTGCGGGCGTTCTCGGCGTGGACCGCGCTGTACGGCTGGGTCAGCTTCGAGCTGTTCGGTCAGCTGGAGAAGACCATTTTCGATCGGCGTACGGCCTTCGAGCGCTCCATGCGCATCATGGGCGCGACGCTGGGCCTGCGCTGACCAGCAGCGGGACCATGACCTCGTCGACCACGTCCACGATGAGCCGGTCGGGGATGGGCGGGCCGTGGAAGAGGAAATACTGCCTGATCAGCGCCTGACCGCTGTCCAGGCGGCGCGGCGTGACGGCGGCCGGGTCGATCTCACCGCGCTCGACGGCGCGCCGGGCGATCTCGGCCATCAACTTCCGGCTGGCGCCCTGGGAGTTCTCCCGGAAGGTCCGGGCGACGGACTCGTCCCGCAGCACCTCGCTGAGCAGCCCGCGCATCGCCTCACCCGCCGGCCCCGCCAGCGCCGCCGACGACCGCCGCAGCACCGCGAGCAGGTCCTCGCGCAGGCTGCCGGTGTCGGGCACGGAGACCAGGTCGGGCAGCGTGTGATAGACGGCCGCCATGACCAGCGCGATGCGGGTGGGCCAGCGGCGATAGAGCGACGCCTTGCTCGCCCTGGCCCGTTCGGCGACCCGCTCCATGGTGAGCTGGGCATATCCGCCCTCGGCGAGCTCGTCCAGGGTCGCCTGGAAGATGGCGGAGTTGAGCGCCTCGCCACGGCGCCGGGGAAGCTTGCGGTGGTCGGTGACCATGGCAGGAATCCTACGGAGCCGCCGTGACCCGTCCGGCATCGCCGTCCACGGTCACCATCTGGCCATCGGTCAGTGTGGCGGTCGCCTCGCCGGTGCCCATCACCGCGGGGATGCCGTACTCCCTGGCCACGATCGCCGCGTGCGAGGCGCTGCCGCCCGCGTCGACCACCACGGCGGCCGCCCGCTGGAACAGCGGCGTCCACGACGGATTGGTGTACGGGCAGACGAGCACGTCGCCGCCGCCGAGCTTGCCGAACTCCGACGGGTCGCGGACGATCCGCACCGGCCCCGTCGCGATGCCCGCGCTGGCGGGCGCGCCCACGACGAGGGCGTCACCCAGCTCCTTGACGGGGAAGACGGACCTGGGGTCGATGAGCCGCACGCCCGCGAGCTCCTCACGCTTGGCTGCCCTGGCGGTCACCAGCGCGCGCAGGTGCGCCCCGGCGTCGCTGTCCGCGAGCCGTTCCAGCTCCTCCAGCCGCAGGTGGAAGACGTCCTCCGGGGCGTCGAGCGTCCCCGCGTCCCGCAGTCGGCGGCCCATCTCCAGCAGCGACCCGCGCAGGACCGGCAGCGGCATCGTGAAGTAGAAGTGGCTGTCCTCCCGGAAGGCGACGCCGGCGCGGGCCGCCCGCACCCAGCGCGTCACCCTTTCTTCGCTACGGCGCAGGAGCGGGTGCGCGAGCAGCTTGTCGAGCGCCTCGTCGCCGGGGGTGGCGGGCGTGGGGGGCTTGGCCGCCAGCAGTCTGACCAGGTCGAGCACCGTCTCCGGGGCGTCCGCCCAGGTGGGCGGGGTGACCAGCAGCGGGGTGGCGGTCTCGCGGTGGCCGTACTCGGCCAGGAACGCCTTGAGCTTCGCCTTGAAGGTGACGCCGTCGAGTGAGCCGGTGCGCCTGGCCTCCTCGGCCAGCTCCTCCAGGGCCTCGTTGGCGTCCGCGGTGCGGGTGCGCCCGCCGGCGATCAGGCCGCTGAACAGGGCGCCCCGGCCGAGCAGCTTGACCACCAGCAGCAGTCGCAGCAGCGCCCGGCCGGTGCCGGGCAGATAGTCGATGCGCAGGTCCGCCACCGGCTGTACCGTGTCCAGCGCCCTCCTGGGCACCCGGAGCAGCTCCGGCCAGGGCAGCGCGGGCAGGTCGAGGGCGGTCAGCTCGCGATTTGTCTCCAGGAACGTGTGCATGCGCGGGTCGTCCAGCCACCGGGCCGGGTCGTACCGCCTGGCCTTGGCCGCGAGGCGGAACGGGGTGGTCAGCACGCGCGGGGTGGGATGCGGGGTCGGCGGCACCAGCCGGTAGACGACCCCGTCCTGCTCCTCCAGGAAGCTGTCGAACGCCCCGTGCACGCCGAAGTAGCCCGTTACCTTTCTCATCAACCCCGCCGGGCCGTACGGCAGCCAGGTCGACATGTCGATCGGGTAGGGCCGGACGGGGACGTACTCGATCAGGATCGAGCCGAGCCTGCGCTGGATCGGGTTGAGCCGCTTGAGCGGCGGTGGCGGGAGCGCGGTCATCGGCCGGGCCTGGACCAGGCTCACCTCGCCGCCCGCGTAGGTCCACTCGATGTCCTGCGGACGGCCGAAGTGGGCGGCGACCTCGGTGCCGAGCCTGGCCAGCTCACGCAGGACCTGATCGGGCAGCCGCTCGGCGGGGGCACCGGTCTCGTCGTGGATGACGCCGCCGCCCGCCGTACTCCGGATGACCACCTCGCGGCGGCCGGGCGTGTACGCGGTGACCTCGCCGGAGGGTTCGAGCACGTAGTGGTCGGGGGTGACGAGGCCGGAGACGACGGCCTCGCCCAGTCCGCTGCTGGCGTCGACCACGAGCTGGCCGCGATGCCCCGTGACGGGGTTCGCGGTGAACATCACGCCCGCGCTCTCCGCCTCCACCATCCGCTGCACGACCACGGCGATGCGCACGGCGGCGTGGTCGATCGCGAGCCGGTCGCGGTAGGCGACGGCACGGTCCGTCCACAGCGAGGCCCAGCATCGGCGTACCGCGTCGATGAGCGCGTCCTCGCCGACGACGTTGAGGTAGGTGTCCTGCTGGCCGGCGAACGCCGCGCCCGGCAGGTCCTCGGCGGTGGCGCTGGAACGCACCGCCACCGGCGCGCCGCCTGCACCGAGCTCGGCGTACGCTCTGATGATCTCCCGGCGCAGCTCGTCGGGCACCGCGGCCCGCTGGACGCTGTCGCGGGTGCTCAGCCCGGCCGCGACCTGCGCGTAGGCGTCGGTGGTGACGACGAAGCCGTCCGGCACGGGAAAGCCGTGGCCGATCAGCTCCCCCAGGTTAGCCCCCTTTCCGCCCGCCAGGGCGAGGTCGCCACGGCCGAAGGACCGCAGGGGTGCGACGAGTTTCATGATTTCTCCTCGGCATACGCGGTGGTGCGAAGGGGACGCGCCGGCAGCGCCAGCGCGAGCAGGAAAGCCACCCCGAGCAGCGGCGCCATCGCCGCGAACACGGGCAGCGCGGCCTCGGCGAAGGCGGCGGGCAGCTGACTTCCGGTGGTTCTCCAGGTGATGAGGGCCCCCACCAGGGCCACCCCGGCGGACGCGCCGATCTGGCGCAGGAACGTCACCGACGAGGTGGCAGTGCCCAGATCGGCATATTCCACGGAGTTCTGCGCGGCCAGGACCATGACCTGCATGACCAGCCCGACCCCGAGCCCGACGAGCAGCAGTACCCCGGCGAGCGTGGCCGCCTGGCCGGCCGCTGCCGGCAGCAGCGCCAACCCCACCCCCGCCAGCGCCGTCCCGGCCACCGGGTAACCCCGGTAGCGGCCGGTCCGGCTGATCAGCCGGCCGGAGACGATCGTGGTGGTCAGCACGCCGCCCATCAGCGCGGTCACCAGCAGCCCCGCCTGGGTGGCCGACGAGCCGAGCGCGATCTGCAGGTAGGCGGGGATGTAGGAGATGGTCCCGAACAGCGCGAACCCGATGAGCAGACTGATCAGCACCGGTACGGCGAACGCCCGGTCCCTGAACAGCCGCAGCGGCAGGATCGGATCGGTCGCCAGCCGCGCGCTCACCAGCCACGCCGCCACCCCCACCAGCGCCACGGCCAGGAACACCGGCTCGCGGGTCTGCCCCAGCATGACCACCCCCACCACGGCGACGGCCAGCGTGACCGCCCCCGCGACGTCGATCGGCGCCCGGGAGACCGGCTTGGGCAGCTTGAGTGTGGCGGTCAGCACGGCGAACGCCAGCAGCCCGAGCGGCGGATAGATGGCGAAGATCCACCGCCAGCCCACGCTGTCGATGAAGAACCCACCGACCAGCGGCCCGCCCACCGCGGCCACCACGTACGCCGCCCCGATCAGCCCCAGGTAGCGGCCACGCTCGCGGGGGCTGACGATCTCCCCGATGATGGCCTGCGCCCCGATCATCAACCCGCCCCCGCCGACGCCCTGGATCGCCCGGAAGGCGATGAACTGCGTCATCGAGGTGGCCACCGAGCAGAGCACCGCGCCGACGACGAACACCACGATCGCCACCTGCATGAGCGGCTTTCGGCCGAACCGGTCGCCGAGTTTGCCGTACAGGGGCATGACGACGGTCGCGGCGACCAGGTAGGCGGTGATGACGGCGGGCATCTGGTCGAGCCCGCCGAGACTGCCCGCCACGGCGGGGAGGGCGGGAGTCATGATCGTCTGATCGAGGGCGCCCAGCAGCATGGCGAGCACCAACCCTGACAGCACAAGCCCCACGGCGACCACTCCTTAGAGAACGAGTCGTTCTCTAACCAGAGTAGACGCCACCCTTAAGAAACGCAACGTTCACTAACCGGCGCGGATCTCCAGCCTCCAAGACACCTATGCCCCGCCCTCGGGTACGAGAGCGGGGCATCACCATGGCGACCTGGGCGGGAGCTCTCGGAGCTCACCAGCGGATGCGACCACGACCGGCGAAGGGCAGCCCGGGGATCACGTAGGAACGGACTCTCCCGGACCCGCGATCACCACTTCTTGGAGCAGACCTTGATGGTGCGGGTCGCGGATTTCTTAATCTTGATGGACTTGCTCTTCGAGGCGATCCGGCCGTTCGAGAGACGCTTGATCTTGTAGACGCCGGGCCGACCCCGGAAGTAGTACGTGCCGATGTCGTCGCGGGCGCTGGCCGCGACACCCGGACCCTGGACGGTGACCGTCACCGGACCCACACGCTTACAACTGAAGACCAACTTGACCCGTGCGTACGACGGTGCAGCCGCAGCCGCGGCGGGTGCGGACCCAAGGGCGGTCATGACGAGGCCCGTCGCGAGCGCACCCGCAAGGACAGAACGCCGATCAATACGAAACACAATGATCCTTTCATGGCGAACCGGGCCGCCCTAGCTTCGGCCCTTGTACGCAAAGCGTGCATTGAGGTGTTTTTCTCAGGTTCGCGGCCGTCGCATGCAGGTATGGCGTCCTGGGCGACAAAGACCAAGGAGGCGGCCCCGGAATCATGCAGGCCCGGATTCTCCCGGACCCGCGATCACCACTTCAGGGAGCAGACGTTGATGGTGCGAGTCGAGAACTTCTTGATCGCGATGGACCTGCTCCTCGGTGCGATCCGGCCGTTCGCAAGGCGCTTGATCTTGTAGACGCCGGGCCGGCCCCGGAAGTAGCTCGTGCCCGTGTTGCGGCGAGCGCTGGCCGCGACGCCCGGACCCTGGACGGTGACCGACACCGGGCCCACGTGCGTACACCTGAAGACCAGCTTGACGAGCGCATACGGCGGCGTCGCCGCGGCCGAGGCGGGCGTGAACCCGATGGCGGCCAGGGCGACGCCCATCGCGAGCGCGCTCACCAGGGCAGAACGCCGAACAATACGAAACATGATGATCCTTTCATGGAGACCCGGCCAACCCTGGCCACGCCTCCCGTACGCAAAACGTGCTTCAGAAAGTGGGATGTTTCTCGCGGCCTGTGGATGACGCAGCGCCACGTCGGCGCGACAGCCGGGATCTGGACGCGATTCAACAGGTCACCGGCCCCACCAAGCCCTCAACGAGACCTGCTCGCCAAGCTCGGCATCCCCACTCCAAAGAGACCCTCAGCCTCCAGCCCGCACTCCGCTGAACAGCCGAGACTTCACCACCCAGACAAACGCCCTCCAGGTAGCCAGGCCCCGCTGAGCGATCCTTGCACGCGCCGGTAGCACCGTGGAATACGCCGGGAATATGCCTGGTCACCCGGCTTTGCTTGGCTGAACGGGTACAGCGTCCCCACCTGGTGACACTGCGGACCTTGGAGGCCGCCTTGGCGAGCAGCCCGCCTTCGGCGTGCGCGCCGACCATCCGGACCAGACGATCATCGGGGACGAGAACTTCAACGGTCGCGAGTTCGAGCAAGGCGTAACCGTACGTCAGCTGAACCTGCTGCGCCCGGTCCGCAAGGGCGAGCCCGAACGGACCGGAGCACGTCTATTCAAAACGCTGCACCGGACTGTCGAATCGATGAATCAAACCTTCAAAAGCCAGCTTGACCTGGTACACCACGGCGGTCGCACTCAAGCTGACGTCATCATTCGCGTGCCTGCGCTAACCACTGCCATTTGGCACGACAAGAAGACCGGCCAGCCAATCAAGCGATCGCTCACTGCTTACGATCACTAACCGTAGCCAGATCCATTGGACTAATCAATCAAGCGGAGGGCGTCTTTCCCGTTACTGAAATGGCTGACCGAGATGGACGCCACTCCAGCGCCGGAGACCACGCCGGATCCGGGTGATCCGGACACGACACCACCATCCGTGCTGGGTACGCTCCCCGCTCCCGCTGAAGTCGAGGTGGACGGTCGTACCGAGGTGCGCGTGTCCTTCTCGGAGCCCGTGACGAATGCGCAGGTCAGTCTTAGAGACGCGGCTGGCCAGGCCATCACCGGAACCGCGACCATGGACGCCTCCGACACAGTGCTCGTCTTCCGGCCCGGTTCTCAGCTGCCGGTGGGTGAATTCGCTGCTGATGTCAGCGACGCCAGGGATGCTGCGGGAAACGTCATGACCGCGCCGTACTCCTGGCGTTTCACGACCACCACCACCGTCCCCGATCCTGATCCCGTGCCAGGGCTGGTGGCTGCGTACGGCATGGACGAGGGCGCGGGCACCAGCGTGGCCGACTCTTCGGGGCAGAACAACACCGGCGCAGGCAGAAGCGCCAGTTGGGTGGACGGCAAGTATGGTAAGGCGCTGTCGTTCAACGGTTCTTCCAGCTGGGTCACTGTCGAGGATGCCGCGTCGTTGCGCCTGACGACGGGGATGACGGTCTCGGCCTGGGTCAACCCGGCCACGGTGGCTGACTGGCGTAGCTTGGTCACCAAGGAGCTGGCGGTCGAAGGGGCTTCCTACAGCCTGTATGCGGCCAACGGAGGCGCGGTCCCGTCCGGCTGGGTGCAACCCGATCCGGCGGACTCGTCAACCGTCGATGGCCTGACGCCGTTGCCGGTGGGCACGTGGAGCCACCTGGCGCTCACCTATGACGGCGCCGCCCTGCGGCTGCTCATCAACGGCCAGCAGGTCGACGAGACGGCCATGAGCGACAGCCTCTACGACGACGGCAGCCCGCTGCGGATCGGCGGCAACGGCGTCTGGGGTGAGTACTTCGAGGGCCTGATCGACGAGGTGCGCATCTACAACCGCGCTCTGACCGCACAGCAGATCCAGGCCGACATGAACACCCCCGTCGGCTCCACCATCCCGGGACCCGACCCCACGCCCACCCCGACCCCCACACCGGACCCCACACCGAATCCAGTGCCGGGGCTGGTGGCCGCCTACGGCATGGAAGAGGGCACGGGCACCATCGTCGGAGACTCCTCCGGACAGAACAACACCGGAGCGGCCACCGACACCACCTGGACGACGGCTGGCAAGCACGGCAAAGCCCTGACATTTAACGGTGACTCCAGCTGGGTCACCGTCCCACACGCCCCCTCACTGCGCTTGACCACCGCACTGACACTCTCAGCGTGGGTACGGCCCTCAACGACAGACGCTCTCTGGCACCCCGTGCTCATGAAAGAGAACGACAGAGACGGATTCTACGGCCTGTACTCCTCCATCGGGGAAGGCCCAGCGGGTTGGTTGGAGACTGCCGACGATGAGGGCGGGCCCGCATACTGGGATTCGCTGCCGTCCAATCAGTGGAGCCATCTAGCGCTCACCTACGACGGCAGCAACGCAACCCTGTACGTCAACGGCACCGAGGTCGACCAGGAGCCGCTCACCGGCGAACTCATCGACGACGGCGGCGACCTGCGCATCGGCGGCCACGCCACCTGGCGCGAGTACTTCGAGGGCCTGATCGACGAGGTACGCATCTACAACATCGTCCAGACCGCAGCCCAGATCCAGGCCGACATGAACACCCCGATCGGGGCCGCGCCCGCAGCGGCGGCGCCGACGGCGCGGCTCAACGCCGCGACCACACCCGCGATCGACAAGCTGACGGTCAGCGCCGACGCGCCGGCCGGCACAACCCCCGTCCTGACGGCATGGCTCACCGGCGACTCCACCACCGGCGGCACCGTCGAAATCGCGCTGTCCCACAGACCCGCCAAGCAGCAGGAGCGAGCCAAGACACAGATCTGGACAGGGAAAGCCGGCGTCAAGGCTGACTCGTCCAAGGCGACGGTGACTCTCCCGGAAGGCCTGCTGAAGCAGGGGCAAGAAGTGAGATGGCGGGCCCGGTCCGTCGCCGACGGCGTTACCGGCCCATGGACGAGTTGGGCCGGCCTCACCGTCAAGGATCCAAAGCCCGAGAAGGCAACTCGGAACCCGGGGACATCATCGTCCGGCGTGACCGAACAGCCGAAGTCGGCGCTTGCCG
The DNA here is from genome assembly GCF_014646515.1 of Nonomuraea glycinis. Classification (GTDB taxonomy): domain Bacteria; phylum Actinomycetota; class Actinomycetes; order Streptosporangiales; family Streptosporangiaceae; genus Nonomuraea; species Nonomuraea glycinis. The sequence goes on along the minus strand of NZ_BMNK01000029.1, from coordinate 3,100 downwards.
CGAGCACGTTCCCGTACGAGCGTATGGACCACGACGAATGTCAGAACCTCCTCAAAGGCACACGGCAACGATGGGAGGTGCAAAGCGGCCTGCCCGCGCGGACCTTCCGCCACAAGAACTCCTTCAACACATGCTTCGCCATGTGGATCGGCGAGCGAAACGAGGACGACGAGGTAGATCGGTTACCGGTCCCGCTTCTGGACGATGACTCCGGGGTCATGTGGATGGCCCGGCTCACGATCGTGTTCCACACCTACGTTGGAACAAAGAACAGCTTCTCACCCAGAGAGAAGCTTGCGACCAGCCTGGTCAGTGACAGTCGGGAGATCAGCGCGTGGATTCGTGTTGATGCTTGGCATGTCTTCGATGCGAACTGGTCGAACAGCCGAAAGTTCTCGATCAAGCTCGGGGAAGCCGGCTTTCCCGGATGCACCAGCATCTATAAAGCCAGGGACGGGCAGAAGAAGTCCGCCTTGAACGGCATCTCCGACACCGTGGCGGACTGGCGGCGCTTTTCCGATGACCGGGAGATCGTCCTGGCCAGCCAGCAGAGTTCACATCCGGACAGGGAGGGCACGTGCACGGTCGACCCGCACGTCATTTATCAGAACAACCCGGAGGGCGGGGACCAGATACAGTGGGCGCACCCCGAGTTCAAGAGCAAGAATCATGCGGTCACGTTCACATGTGATAGCTCAGCCGCCATAAAGATCTACACAGGAGGGTGCATATCCAATTCCGTCCGCCCAGTGTTCGTCCTCGACTCGAATGACGCCAAGGTGGCCGAGAGCGCCTATCACTGGGCATTGGCGATGTATTCCCCTAATGCCACTTACCCCCCGAGCAACGCGCCGAAGAAGATACCTGGAGCCATCGACTGGGGAGATAAGGGCTGCACGACGAGAACGACCGGGTGCCTTCACCGGACTACCACGGAGTCCGTGATAGACGACAACCGCAACAAACATGCGGTTCCCGCCTGCAGAAAATACAAGCCCAACTACAAAAAGCCGGACAGTTGCGACGAATTTCCCTTCGCCAGCACCTTAGAAGGAGCCGCGAACACGACATACGACTTCTCCGTGCAGATCATCAAGCTCAAGGACAACTGTGCGTCCGGATCAAGGACGAAGTGGTTCTACCTCCGGCACAGGATCCGGCACAACACATCGTACTGGGTTGATGTGATCATGCCCGGGCAAGCGACCCCGGTAAGCGGCGCCCTCGGCACTGTCGTACGCGATCCTCTTCCCGACGAAGAGTCGATCGTGTGCGTCGAGGACGAGCTCGAATAGTCGAAAGACCGGGGTGGGTAGGGTCCTTCCTACCCACCCCCTCACTTTGAAGGACTCAAGATCATCATGTCGGGCCTCATCAGCGTTTATGCCGGCGCCTCCGGTTGGCTGCCGGACGGAATGTCGATCACCTGGATCAAGGGCAGGCAGTTCGACGAGGTGGTGCGCGAGCTTGGCGGCGATCCCGCCTGGGTGCATCCTGCGACATTCGACGAAGTGAGCGGACTTGCCTCGGACCTGATAGACGGCCCGGACCAAGCCGTGCTCCTGGCGGCTCGGCACGGCGAATGGACCGTGCTCCTGGAGGAGTTCTGCGGGTACGGCCACGAGAAGGTCGTGCGCCTGTCCGGGAGTGGAGCGGCGCTGGGGCTGCAGTGGACCATCAACAGGGCCGCCTCCGTCAAGTACGCCGAATCCGGACAACTGGTCGCCTGGTTCGATCCAGCCGATCTTGACACGGTGAGCCCTTCATCGGGACGAGCATGGCTCGAATCCTTACCCGTGACGCCGGACCAATGGCATGAGCACTGGCAGTCAACGGCGCTCGCCCTGGGTGAGGAGCTCTCGGGGATTCGCCTCGACCAAGACTGGATGACGCGACAACATCTGTGCGTCGTCATCGGATCCGGCCCCCTGGTCGTGCCAGAACCTGAGGACTTCCAGGTTGAAGAGTGGATGATTCCTTCTCTCCAGGGAGACACACGACTCAGAGACCTCGCTTCCACTCCGACCGGAGAGCGCAAGCACGAAATCATCGCGTTCGCCGTGGAGATCGCGCTCACGTATGTGCAACCTGCTCACCCCTACGAGCACGAGGCCATAAGCCTCATCACACAGCACGCCCGCAACGCCACCACGGAGCGAGTGCGAACTGAACTCCAGAGGCCCAGGGACGAACTCCGTCAAGAACTTGAGGCCATAGCGCAAACCTGGCCGGATCCTGCCGATGGCTACTCCGAATACCTGGAGCACACAAAAGACCCAGTTTATCGAGCCAAGGCGGCCAGGGCGATATTTCTCGACATAGTGCAACATGCCCTGAATACCGACCTCGGAGAAGCTGCACAATTGACACCGGACCGCCTGAATGGCCTGCCATTAAGCATTGAGGATCAAATCAAATCAAGGCTTCTCTACCGCCTTGGCTACTATATGAAGTACGGCAGAAACGCCTAGCCTCGATCTTTCTCGAGCTTGATGTGGTCGGCTGATGGTTTCGGCTGAGATTGATTTTCCACTGTGCTCAGCGTTGATGGCCGGCTGTCGCGCCGGGTGGGCGGGGTTCCACGGGCCCGCAGGTGTCCTTCCTGGTCGTGGGACGGGTGGGTGTGTGGGTCAGATGGGCGCTGGCAGAGCGTGCAGGCGGGTCAGGGCGGTGATGATCTGCTTGGCCCAGGGCCAGTGTGTGGGGATCCGCATGCGGATCTTGCGCCCTCCGCGCACCAGTCGGCCGCGACGGCGAGCAGGCGCAGGCGTAGTCGTTTGGGCTCGTAGCGGCGGGCGTCGGTGCCGTGCAGGGCGAGTAGTTGCATCCAGGCGAGTAGTTCGCAGGCCAGGGCGACGATCTCGAGCCAGATCTGGTTCTGGGTGAAGTCGTGCAAGGGGAGGTTGCGCAGGCCGGTGTCCTTGGCGGCGCGGATGCGGTCTTCGGCGCGGGCGCGGCGGCGGTGGCGTAGTTCCAGGTCGGCGAGCTGGCCGCCGGGGGTGCCGGTGACGAAGCAGGTGAAGCGGTGTCTGTCGAGGTGAGGTGCCACGGTGATTCCGGACAGCCGTCTTATGGGCGTAGCCTATGCGGCTGCTTGGGA
>NZ_BMNK01000028.1 GCF_014646515.1 Nonomuraea glycinis | reverse complement strand
CAAAGGCACTTTTCTCATGTGAACGATCAGCCCGGCTCAAATTCCCCGCGAAAGCCCGAGGCTAACACCTGACGGGAAGTCCCAATGGGAGAGTTCGTAATCGGGGTGGTGAGTTCGCTCGCCGCCACCGCGCTCGCCGTTGTGGGAGGTATGGCGCTGTCGCCTCGCGTGCGCTCCTGGCCAGCTCTACTTCTGTCCAGATTTACCGGCTTGGGAATCTCCCGGGTGCATCCGCGACAGCGCGTCGCCACCGAAGATCTCACAGCAGAACTCGGCAAAGCCCGCTGGGTACGGGTACTCGCAGGCCGAGGGAATGAACTCACCCGCGACGGGTTCGTGGCCCTGTGGGAGGACGAAGGACGTCGCCTAGAGTTCGTTCACGTACTGCTTCCCGATACTAACCACCCCTCCGGATCATGGCTGGAGTGGCGCGAGGACCAGATCCGGCGTATCGACCCGGGCTTCTCCCGCGGAATGCTGGCCGAGCAGGTCGACATCAACGCTGGATACGTCAGGGAGGTCGTCGCTGACAGGGACAACATTGAGCTGCGCCGCTACAACCTCCCCAACCTCCACCGAATAGTGATCACCGACCGCATCGCCTTCCTCACTCTCTACCGTCGAGCGGCCCACGGCCGCGACTCGCCCTGCATCGTGGCGCCCCGCCCCGGCCTGATGTACGACTACGCCCTTCAGCTCTTCGCTACGGCCTGGGACCATGCCTAGACAGGCGTGCCGTTAAGTGACGTGTTGGCCAGCCTCGACGGGTCCGGGACATGCGCGGGATGATCTTCCAGACGGCGCATGCGTCGCAAAGCTTCTGCACAGGTCAGAGCGTGTGCGCCAGCCCTGCGGCTACCCCTCTCCTAGGCCGTGTTTCAAAAGGGTCTTTGAGGGCTTGCGGCGTGGCGGTCCTCGATAAACGACGAGGTCTCCGGTAGTTGGTTCAACGACCAAGAAGAGCCAAGTACCGGAGACCTCGTGGCCAGCGTAGCGGTGACGAGGCGGCACGACCTGACCGATGTGCAGTGGGCAGCGCTGGAGCCGCTGTTACCCGCCGTCTCGGGCCGTGGTCGTCCGCCGAAGTGGAGCCGGCGGCAGTTGATCGACGGGATCCGGTGGCGGATCCGGACCGGCGCGCCGTGGCGGGACGTCCCCGAGGGGTACGCGCCTTGGTCGACGCTGTACGGCCGGTTCCGCCGCTGGCAGCGTGATGGCACCTGGGCCAAGATCCTGGCCGCGATGCAGGCGCACGCGGACGCCGCCGGAAGGATCGACTGGACGGTGAGCGTGGACTCCACCATCAGCCGTGCCCATCAGCACGCCGCCGGGGCGCGCCGGGACGGTCACCTGCAGAAGGAACCACCCGGCGGGGTGCAGAGCGAACCGGACGATCATGCGCTGGGCCGCTCACGCGGTGGGCTGACCACCAAGACCCACCTGGCTTGTGAACAGGGCCGCAAACCCCTGGCCCTGCTGGTGACGGCCGGTCAGCGCGGTGACAGCCCGCAGTTCATCCCCGTGCTGAGCAAGATCCGCATCAGCCGTCTCGGCGGCGGCCGGCCCCGGACCCGCCCCGATCGGGTCCTGGCCGACAAGGCCTACACCAGCAAGGCCAACCGCGGCCATCTGCGCCGGCGTGGGATCAAAGCGTGCATCCCGAGCAAAACCGACCAGGACGCCAGCCGGCGCGCCAAGGGCTCCAAGGGCGGGCGACCTCCCGCCTTCGACCCAGCCCTTTACCGCCGGCGACACGCTGTGGAATGCGGCATCAACCAGCTCAAACGCAACCGCGCCATGGCCACCCGGTACGACAAGCTCGCTGTCCGCTTCGAGGCCACACTCACTATCACCGCGATCAACGAGTGGCTCAGTGCCTTATGAAACACGGCCTAATGCGGGTGTCGAAGACCCTGCCGTGCGACTTCCGTTCCTCGGGCCTGACAGCCCTGCGGTACGGATCCACTTGCCGGGTACAGCAACCGCGCCTTACGTGATCACACGGCGGCGACCTACATTCACCGCTTCACCAGCGCGGGAGGCATCTGACAAGGGGTTCGCCCTTCCCTACAGATCAGAAGGTTACGGGTTCGACTCCTGTCGGCCGCACTCCGGTTCAAGAGCCCTCCGGAATGATCCCGGAGGGCTCTTGCGGATCTCGTACAGCAACGCGGGCCTACACGGGCGACCTTCTACGGTCGGTACGCGCCATGTCCGGGGCAGGCAGGGGGCACAGTCGGTGCGAGGCCGAGGAATAGCAAAGGTTGGCATGCCAAGCGGCATGGCCCAGGCGCCGCCGAGTTCGCCTCGGAGGCGGCGGACCCACCCTGTGGGGAAGACCTGCTCACGTCGCTCTTTGCTGATCTTCAACATGCCAAGGGAAGAAGCGCGCCGTTCTGAACCGCCGCGTGATTTTCGGGAGCCGAGCAGATCAGGACGGCGAGGCCGATAGGTCCGTTGCAGCAGGCGGCCGCCTCTGATCATCTTTGCTCTGGGGGGTTGGACGACGCGGTGGCCGGCGAGCGGGGTGGTGCCGCGCCCGGGGGCAGGGGCCGTGTTCTCAGTTCCGGCTTGTGGATTTTGCCTGAGCCGGTTCTCGGCAGAGCGTCCACGATGTCGACATGGACGGGAATCTTGTACTTCGCGAGCCGGGAACGGAGGAAGTCCGCCAGGTCGGCCGGGGTGAGGGCGACGCCGTCGCGGGGGACGACGAAGGCCCGGCCGACCTCGCCCCATTTCTCGTCGGGCACCCCGACCACGGCGGCCTCCGCCACGGCCGGATGCTCGAAGAGCACACCCTCCACCTCGGCCGGATAGACGTTCTCCCCGCCGGAGATGTACATGTCCTTCAGCCGGTCGACGATGTACAGGTGCCCCTCGTCGTCGAGGGTGGCGATGTCCCCGGAGTGGAACCAGCCCTCTTCGGTCAGCGCGGCGGCGGTCGCCTCCGGGTTGCGCCAGTAGCCGGGGGTGACGTTCGGCCCCTGGATGAGCACTTCGCCCGCCTCGCCGGCCTCGGCCTCGGTGCCGTCGGGCCGGACCACGCGTACGTTGGCGAAGAAGACCGGCACGCCGGCCGACCCCACCTTGCGCACGCTCTCGCCCGCCTCGAGGAAGGTGGCGCCCGGCGAGGTCTCCGTGAGTCCGTAGCCCTGGCAGAAGACCAGGCCCCGCTGCTGATACGTGCGGATCAACGCGACGGGGATCGCCGCTCCCCCTGACATGAGGGTCCGCAGGGAGGACAGGTCGGCGTCGGCCCACCGCGGCGACCGCGCGAAGGCGGCGAACATCGCGGTGACCCCGAACATCCAGGTGACGCGGTGCTTCTCGATGAGGTCGTAGCAGGAGTCCACGTCCCAGGACGGCATGATCAGCGAGGTGCCGCCCTTGAGGAAGGTCGGCAGCAGCGTCTGGTTCAGCGCCGCGACGTGGAAGAGCGGCGCGCTGATCAGCGTCACCTCGGTGCTCGCCACGTCGACGCCGGCCATGATGTTGAAGCAGTTCCACACCAGGTTGGCGTGGCTGAGCATCGCCCCTTTGGGACGGCCGGTCGTGCCCGAGGTGTAGAGGATGAGGGCGATGTCGTCGAGGGCGACCGGGGTGTCGATCGGCGTGGCGTCGCCCCCCGACAGGAAGGTCTCGTACTCCAGTTCTCCCGGCATCGGTGACTCCAGCGCCACGACCGTGCTCAGGCCCGGAAGACCGCGCACGGCCGTGGCGCACTCCGGCGCGTAGACGAGGACGGAGGCTCCGGAGTCCGCCACCATGTAGGCGATCTCCGGTGCGGCCAGCCGGAAGTTCAGCGGGACGAAGATCCCGCCGAGCAGGTGCGTGGCGAACATGGTCTCGACGAAGGCGACGTGGTTGGGGCCGAGGTAGGCGACCCGGTCCCCGGCCCGCACCCCGGCGTCGCGCAGACTCGACGCGAGCCTGGTCGTCCGCTCGTGCACCTCGGCGTGGCTGACCGCCCGGCCGTCGAAGACGAAGGCGGTGCGGTTCGGGCTCATCAGGGCCCGGCGGGCCGGCCAGCCGCCCAGTCCGGCGTTACGCATCGGTGACTCCTGTCAGGTGGAGGACGGTTCGGCCGGCGCCGCCGGGGCGACCTCGGCCAGGTCGTGGCGGCTGGTCTCGCCCAGGGCCAGGAGGCAGAGCACCGTCAGCAGGCAGCAGGCGGCCACGATCACCGAGATCATCATCGTCCCGCCGCCTCCGGTGGACGCGTCGAGCTGCGCGAACAGCAGGGGGGCCAGGCCGGCGCCGAGCCCGGCGAGCTGGTAGCCCAGCGAGGATCCGGTGTAGCGGCTCCTGGTGGCGAAGACCTCGGTGTACAGCGCGGCGAGCGGGCCGTACATCATCGGGTGGATGACCGCCTGGCCCAGCACGAGCGCGAGGGTCAGGACGGCGACGCTGCCGGCGTTCACCATCGGGAAGAGGGCGAAGCCGAACACGGCCATGAGCAGTGCGCCGGCCAGCACGACCGGGCGGCGTCCCACCCGGTCCGACAGCGCCGACCACCCGAGGATGCCCAGGACGGCCAGCGCCGACGAGAGCGTGAGCGCGTTCAGCACGTCTGGCCTGGCGAAGCCGGCCCGCACGCCGTAGGCGATGAGATAGGTGGTCAGCGTGCCCTGGGCCACGAAGGCGGACAGGCCGACGCCCACACCGAGCAGGAGGGTCCTCGGGTGGTTGCGGAGCACGTCCAGCAGCGGCGCCCGGGTGCCGCGGTCCGCGGCGGCGGCCTGAAACACCGGGGTCTCCTCGACCCGCAGCCGGACGAACAGGCCGACCGCCAGCAGGACGACGCTGATCAGGAACGGCACCCGCCAGCCCCAGCTGAGGAACGCCTCCTCGCCCAGGACGGCGGCCGTGCCGCCGAGCGCCGCGGTGGACAGCACCATGCCGAAGGGGGCTCCGGCGTTGGTGAAGCTCGCCCACAGTCCGCGGCGGCTGGTCGCGTGCTCGGCGGACATCAGCACGGCCCCGCCCCATTCACCGCCGACCGCGACGCCCTGCAGGACCCGGAGCAGGATGAGCGCGATGGGCGCGAGGGCGCCGATCTGCGCGTAGGTGGGGAGCAGGCCGATGAGGAAGCTGGCGACGCCCATCAGGGTCATGGTCATCACCAGCATGCGCTTGCGGCCCAGCCGGTCGCCGAAGTGACCGAAGATCACTCCGCCGAGCGGCCTGGCCAGGTAGCCCGTGGCGAAGGTGCCGAAGCTGGCGACCGTCGCCGTGAGCGGGTCGAGGGAGGAGAAGAAGACCTTGCTGAAGACCACGGCCGAGGCGGTGGCGTACAGCAGGAAGTCGTAGTACTCGATGACGCTGCCCAGGAAGCTTGAGGCGACCGCGCGTCGGAGCTGGATCCGGTTGGGGGGTGTGACTGACAGGTTCGGCATGACCGAGCTCCTCGTCCGGGAGCGAGCTGAGACGCTCGCTTGCTTGCCCCGGAGGTTAGGCATATTTCTAACGGACGTCAACGGTTTGCCCAATATGGCGAATGTGCGCGGGCCGTACGTCTCGCCCGTTCAGGCGTAGTGACGGTAGATCACCCGCGCGACGCAGGCGGGCTTGGCGGCGCCGTCGACCTCCACGGTGAAGTCGAGCAGCATCTGGACGCCGTCACCGGGGACGTCCTCCACCGACACCACGGCGGCGGCGAGGCGGATCTTGGCGCCGACCTTGACGGGACTGGGGAAGCGGACCTTCTCCAGTCCGTAGTTGACGCTCATCGTCACGCCCCGGATGTCGAGCAACTCGGTGAAGAGCGGGATGACCAGGGACAGGGTCAGATAGCCGTGGGCGATCGGACCGCCGAACGGCCCGCCCTTCGCCCGCTCGGGATCGACGTGGATCCACTGGTGGTCGTTGGTGGCGTCGGCGAAGGTGTTCACCCGGTCCTGGGTGATCTCCAGCCATTCGCTGTGGCCGAGGTCCGTCCCGGCGAGCGCCTTGATCTCGCCGAGTCCGTGCACCGTCGTGGTCATGATCGTGCCGTCCTTTCCTGCGCGCACAGCCCGAGCAGGCGCGCGGCGTTGTCCTTGAGGATCCTGGGGCGGACCTCCGGCTTGATCTCGAGCTTGTCGAAGTCGGCCAGCCAGCGGTCCGGGGTGATCACCGGATAGTCGGATCCGAAGAGCACCTTGTCCTTCAGCAACGTGTTCGCGTACCGGACGAGTTGCGGCGGGAAGTACTTGGGCGACCATCCGGACAGGTCGATGTAGACATGGGGCTTGTGCGTGGCGACGGCCAGCGCCTCGTCCTGCCAGGGGAACGACGGATGGGCCAGGATGATCCTCAGATCGGGGAAGTCCGCGGCGACGTCGTCCACCAGCATGGGATTGGAGTACTTCAGCCGGATCCCGCCCCCGCCCGGGACGCCCGCGCCGATACCCGTCTGGCCCGTGTGGAACAGGGCGATCGCGCCGAGCTCCTGGATCACCTCGTAGAGGGGATAGGCCATGCGGTCGTCGGGCGCGAAGCCCTGGAGGCTGGGGTGGAACTTGAAGCCGCGCACGCCGTACTCCTCGACGAGCCGGCGCGCCTCGCGGACGCCCGCCCGGCCCTTCCACGGATCGACACTGGCGAACGGGATCAGCACGTCGGGGTGCTCGGCGCAGCTCTCGGCGACCTCCTCGTTGGAGATGCGAGGGTGGCCGGTGGCGTGCTCGGCGTCGACGGTGAACACCACCGCGGCCATGGCGCGCTCCCGGTAGTAGGCGGCCATCTCGGGGATGGTCGGCCTGGGATGCTCCTTGAAGTACTTCTCCGAGGCGCCGAACAGCTCCGCGCTCAGCGAGACGTGCCCGCCGGCGGAGACCTCGGCGTGCGTGTGCACGTCGATCGCGACCAGCTCGCCGACGTCCATGCGCGGCATCTCAGCTCTCCGCCGTCTTCTGGCCGGGGACCTTGGGCGCGGGCACGCCGTACGTCTCGAGGTCGGCGCCGACGCCCGTCCGCCAGGAGGCGGCGATCGCGTCGGCCGTCCAGCCGCCGTCGGCGTAGGCCACCGCCTTCTCGCCGGGGTGGGACCAGAGCGCCAGCCGGTCGCCGCCGATGCCGATGGCCTGGCCCGTCACCTCGGCGGAGGCGTCAGAGGCGAGGAAGGTGACGAGCGGGGCGACGTCCTCGACCGTGCCGAGGCCCTCGTCCTTGCGCAGCCACTGCGGGAACGGCTGCCCGGTCCGCTCCGACTCCTCGATGATCGGGGCGAAGACCGGGATCGTCTTGGTCATCTCCGTGGCCGCCACCGGGACGATCGCGTTCACCGTGATGTTCGCCCTGGCCAGCTCCATCGCCCAGGTCCGGGCCATGGCGACGATGCCCGCCTTGGCGGCTGCGTAGTTGGTCTGGCCGAAGTTCCCGCGCTGACCGGCGGGCGAGGCGACGAGGATCAGCCGGCCGCCCGCCCCCTGCTCGCGCATCCGCACCGCCGCCGCGCGGGCGCAGGTGAACGTGCCCCGCAGGTGTACGTCGATCACCGCGTCGAAGTCCTCGTCGGACATCTTCCACAGGACCCGGTCGCGCAGGATGCCCGCGTTCGTGACCATCACGTCCAACCGGCCGAACTCCTTGACGGCCGCGGCGACCAGCCGCTCGGCGGCCTCGGCCGAGCCGACCGGGGCGACGACGGCCGTGGCCCTGCCCCCGTTCGCGATGATCCCGTCGACGACTCCCGCCACCGAGTCGCCGTCCAGGTCGTTCACGACGACCGCCGCCCCCGCCGCCGCCAGCGCCTCGGCGTAGGCGCGCCCGAGGCCACGACCCGCGCCCGTGACGACGGCCACCTTGCCCGACAGATCCATGTACCTCACCTTTCATTGGCAGCGTGACACCGCCGAATCTATGGCACTTATGTGACTACCGTCAAAGATTTGCATGACATGGAGAACCGTCTACCCTTTGGGCTGTGACCCTCGACGGCGAAGACGACCCGGCAGCGCAGCTCCCGCGCCCGCAGTCCCTGATGTTCAGCTTTCTCGGCATCTACGTGCTGCACCGCGGCGTGGCCGTCTACTCCGGCAGCGTCATCGACGTGTTCGCCCGCCTCAACGTCTCCGAGGAGGCCGTACGCTCGACGCTCGCCCGCATGGTCAAGCGGAACCTGCTGACCCGGCACCGCCGAGGACGAAAGGTGTACTTCGGGCTCACCCCGCACGCCGCGGACGTGCTGAAGGACGGGCGCAGACGGGTGTGGGAGACCGGTGCGGTGAACCGCGACTGGGACGGCACCTGGACGCTCGTCGGGTTCTCCCTACCGGACAGCCGGCGCAGCACCCGGCACGACCTGCGCTCCCAGCTGATCTGGAACGGCTTCGGCCTGCTGCAGAACGGGCTGTGGATAGCGCCGGGCGAGAAGGACGTCACCGACCTCATCGCCTCGCTGGAGCTGGGCGACCACGTCACCGTGCTGACCGCCGGCGCGTTCAAGCCGACCGAGACCGCCGACCTCGTCAGGAAGGCCTTCGACATCGAGCGGATCGCCGGACGCTACCGGGCGTTCCTCACTCAGTGGGACGTGCCCCGGCCGCTCCCCGACGCGCCGGACGACCTCGCCCGCCAGTTGCTGCTGCACACCGACTGGCTGCAACTCGTCCGCCAGGATCCCCACCTGCCGGCCGAGCACCTGCCCCCGGACTGGCCGGCCATCCGGGCCGAGCAGGTCTTCCAGACGCTCGCGCGGGAGTACGAAACACGCGCCGCCGAGCATGCCGCCGCCATCCTGGACGAGCTTCCCGTGTGAGCCCGCTCACCGGTGGCGAGGGAGTTCCGTCACCGGCGTTCGCTTCGAGGGACCAGGTTCGGGAGCGTGACCTCACAGGAGTTCGCCGGCCCGGCGCAGGCGGCGCTCGCGGAGGGCGAGCAGCGGCGGGAGGCCGAGCCGCAGCCCGACGTACAAGGTCACGACGAGCGCCTCCCAGAAGCCGGCCGAGCCGATCCGTCCCCCGGCGAACTGAGCCGCGCTCCACTGGGCCAGCGAGAGCATCAGCGGCAGCATGACAGTGAGGAACAGCCAGGTCATGACGGCGATGCCCGCCACATAGAGGAGCGCGAACCAGCGGGCCATCGCGCGGTCCCGCGCGCCCGCGCCGGCCAGTTCGGTCATCTCGGGCCCGGTGAGGCGGAAGATCCGGTTCTTCACGGTCAGCCAGGTGGTCCGGTAGAGGTTGTGGCAGCGCAGCGCGTTGGCGAGCAGCGCGTACGAGTCGCTGCGCAGCGGCAGGGCCGCCCACTGCCACACGATGGCGACGATCCTGAACAGGACCACGGCGGCGAGGAGGTCGTCGAGGCCACCGGGCGGGGTGAGCGTCCGCAGGCCCAGCGCGGCCGCCACGACCACGGTCTCGATGGCCATCCCGGCCAGGTACACCCCGTGCCGGCGGTTGCGCGGCACCGCGACGATCTGGGTCAGGTCGGTCTCGTAGACGATGTACATGCCGCGGTAGCTGACCCGGAAGGTCGCGGGGACGCCGATCGCCCGTCCGGCGAGCCAGTGCCAGGCCTCGTGCAACGCGCCGAACGCGATGCCCAGCACCAGCCAGCCGAACACGGACAGCCCCGGGCTGGGCAGGAACCACGCGTCCTGCCAGGAAGGACGCAGGTCAGGACGGGTCAGGAGGACGGCGAGCACGAACAGGAGCGCCGCCGCGTAGAACGACCAGCCGGTACGCCCGAAGAGGCGGGCCGCCGCCGGGGGGCTGATTCCCTCGATCCACTTGATCTGCCGGCCGGCGGGCGTGACGGTGCCGTCCGGGGCCGCGGCCGGGTCGAGCAGGCCCGCGGCCGTGAGACCGTCGATGAAGTCATTCCCGTCGACCGGTTCGCCGGCCACCTCGCTCGCCCGTGCCGTCGCCTCGGCCGCCGAGCCCGTCTCCCGCAGGGTGGTGACGAAGACCGCGCCCGGCTCCGGCACCGCGACGAAGACGCCCAGATCCGGCCGTCCCAGAACCCAGGCCTCGCCGTCGAAGGCGACCGTGAGCCGTGCGGCCCGCTCGCGTAGGTCAGCGTCCAAAGCCGCGCTCATCTTCTCCTCCACCTTCACGTGCGAGGGGGCCGCACTCCCCACCGAAGCGGAGTGCGGCCCCGGATCATCAGGAGTCCGACCCCGGGTCCGCGTCCACGGTCAGGCGGGTGTTCTCGATCCGCACAATCTCGATCTTCATATGGGTCACCTCCCTCCGCACACGTCACAGGTGGGATTGCGTGGCCACTCAGTACGACTCGTGGCGCAACCGCCCGCGAAGTCGATGATGAGCGGCCGACCGGCGTACGCCGGTGGCTCGAATCCGGTCAGGTAGCGCAGCACCTCGAACGCGCCGAACGCCCCCAGAAGGCCGGCGACCGGGCCTATGCCGCGGTTCGGCCGGGGCCCGTTGCGGTAGAGGCGGATCGCGGCCAGGTCCGGATCGTCGGAGTCGGGCTCGGCGTTCGGGGGCACGCAGGCGCGGCAGGCGCTGACCCCTGGCGCGACCGACCAGACCGTCCCGGAGGTGACCCACATGCCGCCTCTGACGAACGGCACCCCGTGCCGTACGCAGGCCGCGTTGACCCAGAGGTCGATCTCGCCGGGCCGGTCGATGCCGGAGGCCACCACGTCGGGCCCGGTACGTCCGACGAGTTCATCGAGTTGCTCCGGGTTCTCCACGCCCAGGTCGATCGTCTCGACCTCGATGGACGGGTCGAAGGCGCGAACCCAGTCCGCGGCGCGCGCCACCTTACGGGAGCCGACGTCGTCCCAGCGGTAGAGGTACTGCCGCGCGAAGTTGCGCGGGTCCACGGTGTCGCGGTCAAGGAGCGTCATCCTGCCGACGCCGAGCCCGGCGAGGTGGGGGATGGTGTTGGAGTTGAGACCGCCGGTGCCGAGCACCAGCACGTGCGACTCGCGGAGCCGTCGCTGCAGGTCCTCGCGGCTGCGGTCAAGACAGCTGAACGACTCGAAGAAGGCCAGGTTGCTGAAGTACCGTTCGGTGTCGGCGGGCTCCAGCCGGTCGAGACGGTCGCCGTCCTCCAGCAGCCGCTCGGCGTCGAACGCCGCGACGGCGCCCTGGACGTCGGCCTCGTCCAGCGACAACTCGTCCGCGAGTTCGGCGACGGTCCTGCCGCCCTCGCCGAGCAGACCGAGGAGCTTCTCCACCGTCCCGTCGGGGTCGGTCAGAACCAGCTGGTCGCGGGGGTCGTGCACCAGCCGCAGCTCATCTCCGACCCGCTCCCAGGCGATGCCTTTGAGTCGTGGCCTCATCGGCGCATCAGCCAATCTCTGAGATGGGATTTGGCAGCACTGTGGCAGCCGTGCGCATGGATTCCGCACGGATCCCGCACGGGTCCCGCACGGGAAGAATTGATCTCCAGGGAGGGGTGGACTACCGTCTGGTCGGTGTTCTCTCCCGATGTCCGGTTCTTCCTCCTCGGCCCTCTGGAGATCGCCGTGAACGGCCGGACCGCGCATCTGACCGGCAGGCAGCGGGGGCTGCTCGCGGCCCTGCTCCTGGACGCCGGGCGCGTGGTGTCCGTGGAGCGGCTGGCCGAGCACCTCTGGGGCGACGACCTGCCGCCCTCCGCCCCGGCACGGCTGCGCGCGCTGATCGCGGAGCTCCGGCGGGCGCTCGGCCCCCGGGGACGGGACGTCATCCTCACCCGAAGCCCGGGATACCTGCTCCGCGCGGAAGCGGGCGCGGTGGACGCCGAGGAATTCGCCGCGTCGGTGGAGAGCGCGCGGCGGGCCACGGAGGACGGCCGGCATCCGGACGCGGCTGACCTGTACGACCGGGCTCTCGCGCTGTGGCGCGGTGACCCCTTCGCCGATCTGGCCGGCCCTGCCGCCCAGGTGGAGCGCTACCGGCTGGAGGAGCTCAGGTGCGAGGCGGCCGAGGGTCACGGCGCGGCGCTGCTGGAGACGGGGCGGAGCCGGGCGGCCATCCCGGGGCTCACCCGGCTCCTCGCCGAGCAGCCGCTGCGGGAAAGGCCGCACGCCCTGCTCATGCGGGCCCTCCGCGACGACGGTCGCCTTCCCGACGCGCTTGAGGTGTACCAGGATTTCCGGACTCGGCTCGTACACGATCTCGGTGTGGAGCCCAGCGGCGAGCTGCAGCTCCTGCACCAGCGGATGCTCGGGGGAAGACCGGCGGCCGAGACCGCCAGGCCGGTGCCGGTTCCCCGCCAGTTGCCGCCCGCGAGCAGCCGCTTCGTCGGCCGCGCGGAGGCGCTCCGGCGGATGGACGCCGACCGGGTGACCCTCGTGGTCGGCCCCGCCGGCGTGGGGAAGACCGCGCTGGCGATCCACTGGGCGCACGCGGCGAGCGGACGCTTCCCTGACGGGCAGTTGTTCCTCGACATGCGGGGCTTCGACCAGCGGGAGCCGATGTCGCTGTCCGAGGCGCTGCAACTGCTGTTGCAGGGGTGCGGGGTGGCGGCGCAGGACATACCGGTCGAGCTGGACGCTCAGATCGCCCTCTACCGCTCCTGTCTGGCGGGACGGCGCATGCTGGTGATTCTGGACGACGTCGCCGAGCCGGGGCAGGTGCGCGCGTTGCTGCCCGGTGACCCCGGATGCCGCGCCGTCGTGACGAGCCGCTACCGGCTGGGCGGCCTGGCGGCTCTGGACGGGGTCGAGCGCCTCACGCTGGACGTGCTGGACCGCGAGGAGACGCGCCGGCTGCTCTCCCACGGCCTCGGCGAGGACCGTCTGCTCCGGGAGCCGGACGCCGCCGAGGAGCTCATGGCGCTCTGCGGCCGGCTGCCGCTGGCGCTGTCCATCGCGATGTCCTGGATCGGCGACCACGAGCACCGGATGATCGCCCACTACGTCCGCCAGCTCGCCGACCGGGGACGGCTGGTGAGGTTACGCGTGGAGGGCCACGAGAGCGTCGCCGTCCAGGCGGCTCTCGACCTGTCGCACCGGGCGCTGCCGCCGGCGGAGCGGCGGATGTTCCGCCTCCTCGGCGTGGCGCAGGGCGGCCACCTCTCCGCGGCGGCCGCGGCCGCTCTGGCGGGAACGGGCCGCGAGCGGGCGGAGGACCTGCTCGGCGCCGTGGCCCGGATCCACCTGATCAAGGAGACCGGCCCGCAGCGGTTCGCCGCGCACGACCTGGTGCTGGAGTACGCCGCGCAGCGCAGCCTGGAGGAGGACTCCGCCGCCGAGCGGGAGGCCGCCGTCCGGCGGCTTCTCGACTACTACCTGCGTACGGTCATCGGCGCCATCGCCGTGGCCGGCTTCGAGGTCCCGGAGCTCGCCTACGACCAGGCCCGGCCGGAGGTGACCCCGACGACCTTCGATACCGCGCCGGACGCGCTCGACTGGCTCGACACCGAATGGGACAACCTCGTGGCCGCCGTGTCGCACGCGGCCGCGCAAGGGCCGCGGCCGTACGCCTGGCTGCTGGTCGAGGCCATGAAGGACGTCCTGCATCACCGGCGGACCCGCGGCGACTGGCTCCGGCTCGCCGAGCTCGCGCTGGCCGCCGCCGAGAAGGAGGGCGACCTCAGAGGGCAGGCCGCGATGTGCCACTCGATCGGGCTGGCCCGATGGCGCATGACCGACCTCACAAGCGCCATGGACCATTACGAACGCGCGCTGGCGCTGTCCCGGCGGGCGGCGTGGCCACAGGGGGAGGCCATGGCGCTCCAAGGCAGCGGTGTGGTGTTCAAACAGCTGGGAGAGCCGCACAGGGCCGTCCCGCGATACCGGCGGGCCGTGGAGATCCATCACGCGCTGGGGTCCAGGCACGGTGAGGCACGCGGACTGAACAACCTGGCCTCGGCCCACCTCATGCTCGCCCAACTGGACCGCGCCGAGGAGTGCCTGCGGGCCGGCCTCCCCCTGACCGGCGAGTCCGGCGACCGGCATCTCCAGACGCTGACCCTGGTCAACCTCGCCCTCGTCCGCCAGAAACAGGCCCGCCTCCCCGAGGCGCTGGAAGCCCTGGACGAGGCGCTGGCCCTGGCGCAGGCCGCCGGTCTGCGGTACGCCGAGGCGGTGACGTACGAGACGTTCGGCTGGACTCATCATGATGCGGGCCGGTACGAGCAGGCGATCGACGCCTTCGGCCGGGGCCTGGCCATCGCCGAGGAGGTCGAGAACAAACGGTGCCAGATCGCTTCGCTCACCGGCATGGCGGGAGCGGAGCTGGAGCTCGGCCGGGCGGACGCCGCGCTCGCCCGCCTCGACGCCGCGCTGGAGCTCAGCCAGAGCACGGGGACGGACCTGGACCAGGTGCTGCTGAGCCGTGCGGAGTTCCACTACCGCCAGGGCCGGTTCGCGCAGGCGCGCCATGAGGTGGACCGGCCGCTGACGTTCAATCCCCTGGACCTGCCACGACTGCACGGCCTGCTCGCCGCCGTCCACCTGGCGGAGGGCGACCGCGAGCAGTGCGTCCAGGCGTGCGAGCAGGCCCTGGAGCTCGCGCGGCGATCCGGGCAGCGGCTGGAGTACGCGCGCGTCCTGATGACGCTCGGTCACGCCCTGAAGGGCGAGGGAAGGGAGCACTGGGAGCAGGCTCATGAGCTGTTCACGGCCATCGGCGCGCCCGAGCGGGCGAGGACCGCGGCGCTGCTGGCCCCGTGAACCCGTCCGTTCGGCCCGGCCGGTGCGTGCGCTGACACCGGCGAGGACATCGAGATCGGCCATGGGGCCCACCGCGTCACTGTTCCGGCGCGCACGTGAACGGCCCCGGCGTCAGCCTTCCATCAGGGCCGCGGCCTCCTCCTCCGACAGCTGGTCGATCTCGGCCGCCAGCCGCTCCTCCACCGCCGCCGCCAGCCGGCGGACGGTGCGGGTCTGGAAGAGGAGGTTGAGCGGCAGCTCGATCTCCACCTCCGAGCAGATCCTGGCGACCACCCGGGTTCCCAGCATGGAATGCCCGCCCAGGTCGAAGAAGTCCTCCTCCACGCCGAACCCGTCCTGGTCGAGCACCTCGCTCCAGATCTCGTACACCAGCTCCTCGGCGGCCGTGCGCGGCGGGGAGGCGTCGGCGGCGGCCGTGGGGACGGGGGCGGGCAGGGCGGAGCGGTCGAGCTTGCCGTTGGGCAGCCTGGGGAAGGTGCCGACGGCCAGGTAGAAGCTGGGGATCATGGTCGACGGCAGCCGGTCCTGCAGATAGGCCCGCAACTCGGCGACGGGGGCGTGCTCGTCCACGTACGCCACCAGGGCGCGGCCGCCCGGCGCGTCGTCGCGGACGGCGGCGACCGCGCGGGTGACTCCCGGATGCGCGGTCAGGGCGGCCTCGACCTCGCCGAGCTCGATGCGCACCCCGCGTACCTTCACCTGGTCGTCCACCCGGCCGACGAACTCCATGACGCCGTCGGCCAGGCACCGCACTAGGTCGCCGGTCCGGTAGAGGCGGGCGCCGGGCGGGCCGAAGGGGTCGGGGACGAACCGCTCGGCGGTGCGGGCGGGCTGCCGGTGGTAGCCGCGGGCCAGCCCGTCGCCGCCGAGCCAGAGCTCCCCCACCACGCCGGCCGGCACCGGCTCCAGGGCCTCGCTCAGCACGTGGGCGGCGGTGTTGGCGACCGGGCGGCCGATGGGGACGGCGTGCTCGTCCGGTCGCGTCAAGTGGGTGAGCGACCAGATGGTCGTCTCCGTCGGGCCGTACATGTTGTGCACCTCGGCGGCCACCTCCCGCAGCCGCCGGGCGAACGCGGGGCCGAGCGGTTCGCCGCCGCTCAGCACCCGGGGCAGGCCGGCCGGGAGCTCCCCGATGATCTCCTCCAGGACGGACGGCGGCGCCTGCACGGTGCGCACGTCCGTCTCGGCCAGGAGCGCGCCCAGCCTGCCGCCCGGCGGGGCCACCACCACGGCGCCGCCCGACAGCAGCGGCCCGAAGAGCTCGAGGGCGGCGATGTCGAAGGACATCGGGGTGAGCAGGAGCATGCGTTCGGCCGGGGTGAAGGCCAGGCTTGTGATCAGGTTGACCACGCCCCGGTGCGGCACCATGACGCCCTTGGGAACCCCGGTGGAGCCGGAGGTGTAGATGAGGTAGGCCAGGTGGTCGGGTGAGACGCGGGGCAGCGGCCGGTCGTCCGGCGGGCTCTGCGCCAGGTCGGTCAGGACGGGCACGCCGGGCAGCCGTCCGGCCAGCTCCGGCGTGGTCAGGGCGAGCGCGGTCCCTGCGTCCGCCAGCATGAAACGCAGCCGTTCCACCGGATAGCGCGGGTCGAGCGGCACGTAGCAGGCGCCCGCCTTGAGCACCGCGAGCAGCGCGACCACCAGGTCGCCGCCGGGCGGGAGGCAGACCGCCACCGGCGACTCGACCCGGACGCCGCGGGAGACGAGCACCCGGGCCAGCGCCCCGGCCCGCTCGTCGAGCTCGCCGTAGGTGAGCGTGCGGCCCTCGTGCGGGACGACGACCGCGGCCGCGCCGGGCGTGGCGGCCGCGCGCCCGGCCACGAGCTCGTGCAACGGCAGGGCGGGGTACGGCGACCGCGGCCCGTGCCAGGAGCTCCCCGTCTCCCCCGCGGGCATCAGCGGCAGCCGCGACAGCGGGCGGGCGGGGTCGGCGGTGGCGGCGTCGAGCAGGGCGAGGAACCCCTCGGCCAGCGTGGCGATGGTGGCCGGGTCGTAGAGGTCGGTGGCGTACTCCAGCCAGCCGCTCAGGTCACCCTCGGCGTTCTGGAGCTCCAGCGTGAGGTCGGTCTTGGTGGTGCCGGTGCCGATCTGGCCGCGCACGTCGTACGGAAGCTGGTTGAAGGCGATCTGGTAGAGCGGGGTGCGGGAGGGGTCACGCGGCGGGTTCAGCTCGCTGACGATGCGGGCGAAGGGCACGTCCTGGTGGTCGAGCGCGTCGATGACGGTGGTCCGCACCCGGTCCAGCGCCTCGGCGAAGGACGGGTCGCCGCTCAGGTCGGTGCGGAGGGGGAGGGTGTTGACGAACATGCCGATGAGCGGGCTGAGCTCGGGCTGGTCGCGTCCGGCGACGGGCGAGCCGATCACCACGTCGCTCTGCCCGCTCCAGCGGGCGAGCAGGGCGGCGAACGCGGTGAGCAGCACCATGAAGGAGGTGCTGCCCGTGCGCCTGGCCAGGGCGGCCACCCGCCCGGTCAGCGCGGCCGGGACGGTGAAGGGGTGGTTGGCGCCCGCGTGGCCGAGCTCGGCCGGTCGCGGGCGGTCGGAGGGCAGCTCCAGCGGCACCGATCCGGCCAGGCGCTCGTGCCAATAGGCCAGGGACGCCTCGAAGCGCTGCCCGCGCTGCCAGGCGGCGTAGTCGGCGTACTGCACGGCCAGCTTGACGAACCGGGGCTCCCGGTTCTCGCGCAGCGCGTGGTACGCCTCGGTGAAATCCTCGGTGAAGATCTGCATCGACCAGGCGTCGAAGACGGTGTGGTGGGCGACGAGCACCAGCCGCCACTGTCCCTCGCCGAGCCACACCAGCCGGGCCCGCCACAGGGGCGCGCCGTCCAGCGCGAACGGCTCGGCGGCGTCGGCCGCGGCCAGGGCGGCGAACTCCCCGGGACGGCCGGACAGGTCGGTGCGGGCCAGCCGCACCACCGCCTCGGGGGCGATCAGCTGCACGACCTCCTCGCCGCGCAGCTCCAGGCGGGTCCGCAGCGGCTCGTGCCGCTCGGCCACCACCCGCAGCGCCCGCTCGACCAGGCCGGGCTCGACCGTGCCGAGCCGTTCCAGCGGGGAGACGCCGGCGATGTTGTAGAGCGGCACGCCGGGCAGCAGCCCGGTGAGGAACCAGACGCGTTCCTGCGCGTACGAGGCGGCGAAAACGTCTTCGGTCACAGGCATGCGCGTATCTCCTGGGTGATCGGCTCCAGCGCGCTGACCTCGCCGATCGTGGCCAGCCAGTGCCACTGGTCGAGCGCGTGGTAGAGCCGGTAGAACGCCAGCCGCTCGGCAAGGTCGCCGGGCAGGTCGCCGTACCCCTCGTAGAGGGCGCGGCGGCGGAGCGGGTCGTCGCGGACGGCGAAGTAGTCGGTGCGGGCCAGGTCCATCAGGGGGTCGCCGCCGAGCGCGTTCTCGACGTCGATGAGGCCGGTCAGCTCCCATCGCCCGGCGCGTTCGGCGACCATGACGTTGCGTTCGTGGAAGTCGTGGTGCAGCAGGACGGGCGTGGTGCGGCGGGCCAGCAGGTGGCGGTCGGCGCGCAGGCGGGCGACGAGCGCCGCGTGCAGGGCGGGGTCGCCGCCGAACTCGGCGAAGTGGGCGGCCTTGAGTTCGAACTGGCCGCCGACGTAGGCGTCGTTGGTGGGCTCGGGCACGCCGTCGAGCGGGCCGAACGCGGGCACCGGCACGCTGTGCACGGTGCGCAGCAGGCGGCCCATCTCGCGGTAGAGCCGCTCGACGGTCTCCCGGTCCAGGCCCGCGGAGACCTGCGAGAGCGGCCGTCCCGCCACCTTGGTCATGATCAGGTACGCCTGGGGCAGGTCACGCCTGGAGTCGTCGGCCCGGACCACGGCGGGCGCGGCCGCGCCGGTGCCGCCGAGCAGCTCGTAGACCTGCCGCTCCTTGCGCATGCGCTCGGTGAACAGCCCCGGGTAGAGCTTGACGATCAGCTCGCGGTCGCCGGTCCTGACCTCGTAGACGGCGCTGATCTCGCCGCCGGTGCGCAGCAGCACCTTCTCGACCGGCTCCCCGAGCAGCTCGCTCGCCTTGGCCGCGCTGAGCGGCATGGTGAGCGCCTTGGCGAAGGCTGGAGCGCTCCAGGCGAGGCTGACGACGTTGCCCGCCCGCTCCCGCAGCGCCCGTGCGCCGACCAGGTCGTCGGGGTCCGCCTCCGGCACCGCCTCGTCGAACCCGGCCAGTACCGGGATCCGCATGGCCACCAGCGCGAGGACGGCGATGCCCAGGCCCAGCAGGACGTACATGAACGCGATGCCGCGCCCCTCGCCCACGCCGATCACCGCGCCGACGGTGTCGGCCAGCGCGCCGCCGGGCAGGAGCAGCGGCTCCAGCAGCCGCTCCCCGAGCGGGGCGACCACGGCCATGCCGACCGGGAGCGTCGACCAGGAGATCATCTGGTTGAACGCCATCACCCGGCCGTGGAAACGCTGCGGCACCTTCACGTGGATGATCGTCATGAAGACGCCGTTGACCACGGACAGGCTGCACCACAGCCCGAACGCGCCCAGGCCCACGGTCAGCGGCGAGGCGTACGCCCCGATGACGACCGCGAACAGGCTGAGCAGCAGGGTGCCGAGCAGCACGGCGCGCATCCGGCGGCGGCGCGGCCCGCCCCACAGCGCGACGATCACGCCGCCGAGCGTGGCGCCCAGGCCGCCGACGAACGAGATGCGGCCGGCGGTGTCCAGATCGGCGAACGACAGCACCAGCGGCGAGATCGACATCAGCACCGCGGCCAGCATGACGTTCAGCACCGCGAAGTAGAGCAGCGCGGCCC
The DNA here is from genome assembly GCF_014646515.1 of Nonomuraea glycinis. Taxonomy (GTDB): domain Bacteria; phylum Actinomycetota; class Actinomycetes; order Streptosporangiales; family Streptosporangiaceae; genus Nonomuraea; species Nonomuraea glycinis. The sequence continues at coordinate 77,537 of NZ_BMNK01000028.1, read as the reverse complement.
GCAGGTGGCGGTTGCCCAGCGACATGCGGAACCCGGCGGCGAGCTCGGCGGCCAGCGTCTCGCGCCGTTCCAGCGCCATCGTGGCCGGGAAGCGGATGACCGCCAGCGCGGCCAGCACCACGGCGAAGCTGACCACGTCGATCACCAGGATGCCGCCGAGGCCGATCCCGGCCAGCAGCGCGACGGCCAGCAGCGGGGCGACGAACTGGGAGGTGCCGACGAGCATCTGCACCACGCCGGCCGCGTGCCCCAGGTAGCGCTTCGGCACCAGTTGCGGCAGCGCGGCGGTGTAGGCGAGCCGCTGGAATACCAGCATGACCGAGAGCAGGGTGATCAGCGGATAGATGTGCCAGGTGGCCAGGGCGCCGGTCCACAGGAGCACGCCGAAGGCCAGTTGCACGCCGCCGGCCAGGCAGTTGCCCAGCACCATCATGGGCCGTTTGCCGTGCCGGTCGACGAGCGCGCCGATCAGCGGGGCGGCCAGCACGCCCGGCATGATCGCGAGCGCGACCAGAAGGGCGAAGTTCAGCAGGGAGCCGGTGGTGGTGTAGACCCAGATCGGGATGGCGAAGTCGGTCACCGCGGTGCCGACCATGGACAGGAGCTGGAACGCCGAGACGGCGAGGAACCGGCCCATGCTGGGCTCCGGCGCCCGCCCCCGGGGCGACGGCACCCGCTCGCGGGGCGATGGCACCCCTCGCTTCTCCCTGGCCTCCTGCCCGTCTCCGGCTTCCCGCCCGTCCTCAGCTTCCCGCCCGTCCTCGGTCGAGGTCTCCTCGACCCACCACCCGGCGGCGGGGCCGCGGGCCTGGCGACTCAGCTCGGCGGCCGAGCCGTACTCCATCGCGATGTGCGTGTTGGTGAGGATCTGGGCCAGGTCGTCGGCGCGGTACTTGAGGTAGTAGTGGCCGGCCTCGTCGAGAACCGCCAGCGCGGTGGTCCGGGACAGGAAGTGCCACTCGCGATACCGCTCGCGGTAGTAGTCGGTGGCCGGATCCTGCTCGCCCACGACGGCGATGACCGGGGCGCGCAGCGGCTCCGCCCGCTCCGACAGCATGCGGGTGAAGGACTCCTCCGCGATCAGCGTGTCCCGCCGCTGGTTGCGGACCATGAACCTGACCTGCTCCTCGTCCAGGCCGGAGATGTCGTTGCCCATGGCCTTCATGCGGTTCTCGTAGGAGCGGTCGCCCCGCAGGCGGTCGGTGCGCAGCAGCCTGCCCAGCGGCCCGGCGATCCGGCCGCGCGGACGGGCGAACGGGAAGATCGCGCCGATGTAGACGGCGACCGGCTCCCGGCCCCGGGCCTCCAGCCGCCGGGCGACCTCGGCGGTGACGGCGCCGCCGATGCCGCAGTGGCCGTACAGGGCGATGGGGCCGTCGATGCCGTCCAGGATCTCGTGTACGGCCTGCTCGATGACCTCCTCCAGCGGCATCACCGGCTCGTCGGGGCGGCCGGGGTCGTGGCCGGGGAAGGCCATGGAGTACAGCGCGCACTCCTCGGGCAGGGCGTCGGCCAGCGGTTGGTAGACCAGGGCGCTGCCGCCGCCGTACGGGAAGCAGACGAGGGTGAGGGCGGGGGTGAGGGGCGAGCGGGTGAGGCGGTGCAGCAGCTCGCGCGGCCTGTCCTCGGCCGGGGCGGGGCCCTCGATGAGCCCGGCCAGGGCGCGCACGGTGGAGTGCCGGAACAGGTCCATGACGCCCACCGAGCGGCCTTCGGCCGGGGCCAGCAGCGTGCGGAGCCGGGCCACCACCTGGATGGCGACCAGCGAGTGCCCGCCGAGGTCGAAGAAGTCGTCGTCGGCCCGGATGCCGGGCACGCCGAGCAGCTCGCTCCAGATCCCGGCGACAGCGATCTCCGCGGGGGTGGCCGGCAGGGCTCCGTCGCCGCTCGACCGGGTGGGAGCGGGCAGCGCGGCACGGTCCACCTTGCCGTTGGGGCTGAGGGGCAGCGCCTCCAGCCTCACGTAGGCGGTGGGCACCATGTGGTCGGGCAGGATCTCCTTGAGCCGGGTGCGCAACCCGGTCACGTCGGCGCCGGTGACGACGTAGGCCACCAGGCCGTCGGCGCCCGCCACGACCAGCGCCTCGCGTACGCCCGGCTGCTCGCGGAGCACGGCCTCGACCTCGCCCGGCTCGACCCGCTGGCCGCGGATCTTGATCTGGCCGTCGGCCCGGCCGAGGAACTCCACGGCGCCGTCGCGGCGCAGCCGGGCCAGATCGCCGGTGCGGTAGAGGCGCGAGCCCGGCGGCCCGTACGGGTCGGCCAGGAAGCGTTCGGCGGTCAGGCCGGGCCGATCGTGGTAGCCCATGGCCACCTGGACGCCGCCGATGTACAGCTCTGCGGCCACGCCGGGCGGCACGGGACGCAGCCGCGCGTCGAGGACGTGGACGCGGGTGTTCTGCACCGGAAGGCCGATCGGTATCCGGCTCTCGCCCGGCACGCAGCGCCAGGCCGTCACGTCGACGGCGGCCTCGGTCGGCCCGTAGAGGTTGTGCAGCTCCACGTGCGGCAGCCGCTCGAAGAGCCGGGCCGCGACGGCGACCGGCAACTCCTCCCCGCTGCAGATGACCCTCTTCAGCGACACGCAGCGCTCTACGTCCTCCTCCTCCAGGAAGGCGGCGAGCATCGACGGCACGAAGTGCATGGTCGTCACGCCGCCCGCCACGACGAGGTCGCGCAGGTAGGCGGTGTCGCGGTGGCCGCCGGGCGCCGCCACGACCAGGCGGGCGCCGGTGATGATCGGCCAGAAGAACTCCCAGACCGACACGTCGAACCCGGCGGGCGTCTTCTGCATCACCGCGTCGGCGCCGGTCAGGCCGAAGCGGCGCTGCATCCAGTCCAGGCGGTTGACGATGCCGGCGTGGGAGTTCGGCACGCCCTTGGGGCGTCCGGTCGAGCCGGAGGTGTAGATCATGTACGCGGGACAGGCCGGGGTCAGCGGCGTGTCCGGCAGGTCCTCCCGCTCGCGTACGCTCTCCTCGCGCACCGTCTCCTCTGGCAGCAGGATCGCGGCCCGCGCGTCCCGCAGCATGAAGTCCAGGCGTTCACGGGGATAGTCGGGGTCGAGCGGCACGTAGGCGGCGCCGGCCCGGACCACCGCCAGCAGGCTCACGACCAGGTCGAGGGAGCGTTCCAGGGCGACCGCGACCCGGACGCCCGGTCGCGCGCCCAGGTCGCGTAATCGCCGGGCCAGCTCGCCGGAGCGCCGCTCCAGCTCGGCGTAGCTGAGCCGCTGCCCGCCGAACTCCAGGGCGACCGCGTCGGGCGTACGGGCCGCCTGCTCCTCGAACAGCTCCCCCAGCGTCCGGTCCGCGGGGTACGGCACACTCGGCCCGGCCGCGAGGGCCAGGACGCGCTCGAGCTCCTGCCCGGTCAGCATCTCCAGGTCCGACACCCGCCGGTCCGGATCGGCGAAGGCGGCGCGCAGGAGCGTTCCGAATCGGACGCCGAGCTCCTCGACCGTGGCCTCGGCCAGCAGGTCCCGGTTGTAGACGAACAGGCCGTCGAGCCCGCCGTCGCGCTCGGTGAGGAACAGCTCCAGCTCGAAGGGGGCGGCCGTGGCCGTCAGCGGGTACGGCTCCGCCGCGAGGCCCGGCCAGGCGGCGCTGTCCGCGTCATAGCTGCGCAGCGCCAGCGCTGCCTGGAACACCGCGGTGCGCGAGACGTCCCGGGCCAGGCCGAGCTCGCCGACGAGCTGCTCGAACGGCAGCCGCTGGTGCTCGAAGGCGTCCAGCGTGCTCCGCCTGACCCGGGTGAGCAGCTCGGCGAAGGTGGGGTCGCCCGCCAGGTCGGCGCGCATGGCCAGCATGTTGACGAACATGCCGATGAGGGGTTCGAGCTCGCTGCGCGGGCGGCCGCCCACCGGTGTGCCGATCGCGAAGTCGGGCCGGCCGCTGTGCCGGCCGAGCAGCACCTGGTAGACGGCGAGGACGACCATGAAGAGCGTCGCGTCGTGCTCGCGGGCCATGCCGTGCGCGGCGGCCAGCGCGTCGGGGCCGAGCCTGAAGCTGTGGGAGCCGCCTTCGAAGGTGGCCAGCGCGCCGCGCCGGCCGTCCAGGGGCAGGTCGATGGGCGGCACTCCGGCCAGCCGCTCGCGCCAGTAGGTCAGGTCCGCCTCGTCCGCCGGGCGGCCGCGCTGCCACACGGCGAAGTCGCCGTACTGCAGGGCGAGCTCGGGCGGCTCCTCCCCCGCGTAGACCGTGCGCAGCTCCCCGGCCAGGATCTCCAGCGACCAGCCGTCGCCGGCGATGTGGTGCAGGGCTACCAGCAGGATGTGGTCGTCGTCGGCCAGCCGCACGAGCAGGGCGCGCAGGGGCGGCTCGGTGGCGAGGTCGAAGGGACTGGCCAGCTCGGCGCTCAGGAGCTCACGGGCCGCCGCCTCGTCCGGGGCGCTCAGGCGGCGCAGCTCCGCCTGAGCGGTGCCGGCCACCTCGACGCGGGGGCGGCCGTCGGGGTCGGCGGGGAAGCGGGTGCGCAGGATCTCGTGCCGGGCCACGACCGTTTCGAGGGCTCGGTGCAGCCGGTCGGCGTCGAGGCTCCCGCGCAGGCGCACCACGTAGGGGATCGTGTAGGCGGCCGTGCCGGGAGCGAACTGCTCCATGAACCACAGCCCCTCCTGGGCGTGGGTCAGGGGGATCTCCGCGTCGGCGGGACGGCGCGGGATTCCGGTCGGCTTGCCGTTCGACCTGCGGCGCAGGCGTTGCTCCAGCAAAGCTCGTTTGGTGTCTGAGAGGTGGGCCCCACCTGAGGAAAGCTCCGCCGAGGTCGCCAACTACCGCCTCACCTTCTGTGGTGAATGTCACATTAACGAGATTTGTCCATACCGTGACGGTGAAGTCAAGCGGGTGCCGACACGAGCTGTCCGCGATCGAAAAGGCGTCCTGTCCGCCCAGGTCGGACGCTTGACGTCGCTGGTCCGGCTCCGTTCAGCCGGCGGCCGGCAGCCGGTCGTCGGGCTCGGTCACGCGGCGGCGGACGAGGTAGCCGAAAACCAGCGTGGTGCCGAACATGAGCACCCCGTAGACCGCCGGCGGCACCGCCATCGTCGAGTTGGCCAGCAGCGACGGGCTGAGCGCGATCGTGATGGCCAGGGTGCTGTTGTGGATGCCGATCTCCATCCCGGAGGCGATCGCCTGCCGCCGCTCCACCTTGAACAGGCGTGGCAGCCAGTAGCCGACGGTCAGGCTGATCGCGCTGAACAGCACCGCCACCAGCCCGACCGAGGCGAGGTAGCCGCCCAGCCGCTCCCGCTCCTGCACGATCGCCCCGATGATCACCGCGGCCAGCACGATCGCCGACAGGATCCTGACCGGCTTGTCCATCCGGTCCGCGAACCTCGCGCTGAGACGCCGTACGATCATGCCGATCGCGACCGGCACCAGCACGATGGCGAAGACCTGCACCACCTTGTCGGCCTGCAGGCCGATGTCCGGCCCCGACCCCACGAAGTAGTCCAGCGACAGGTTGACCACGACCGGCAGCGTGAACGCGGCCAGCACCGAGTTCACCGCCGTCAGGCTGACGTTCAGCGCCACGTCGCCGCCGAACAGGTGGCTGTAGAGGTTGGCGGTCGTCCCGCCGGGCGAGGCCGCGAGCAGCATCATCCCGGCGGCGAGCAGCGGCTCCAGCCCGAACAGCACGACCAGCCCGAAACAGACGGCCGGCAGCACGAGCAACTGCGCGACCAGGGCGATGACCACGGCCTTGGGGCGGGTGGCGATCCGCGCGAAGTCCTGCGGCGCGAGCGACAGACCCAGCCCGAACATGATCAGCGCGAGCGCGGCGGGAAGCATGACTGTGGTGAGAACGGACTGCTGCAAGGGGGAACCACCGTTCCTCAGGGCGAGAACCGCTGCCCTTGTCTAACAGCCCGATCCCTCCCCGATCAATACATCCACCCCATTCGTAACCACCCCTCATGTCAGGGCCATCTCCTAGAGTGCTCAGCATGATCTTCAAACGTGTGGCGCTGATCGCCGGATTACTGGGCGGCGCAGTCTTCGGGTCCCCGCAGGCCCTGGCCGAGGACAACGTCGGTCAGCCGTCGCCTGCCCAACTCCGGGCCGCGCTGCTTCAACCCACGGACCTCGGCTCAGACTTCGTTCGCCGCAAGATCAGATACAGGAAGCCTCTGCTGGACCGCGATTACGTGCACACGAAGGCGTGCGCCCAGGCGGTCAACCGGGTTGCGCCGCTCTATCGGAGCAAGACCGCGACCTGGATAGTAAGGGGCGAGCTGGCGGAGGGAATCAACCAGTTCATCGTGAGCGGAACTGCTTCCCGAACGGCCGCGCTGGAGCGTGCGGCCAAAGTCATGGTCCGCGATTGTGCCAAGGGCCGGGCAGCCCGCCTCAAGAAGGACCCGGGCGCGACGGCCACCATCACGAAACTACCGGTCGGCAAGCTCGGCTCCGGCATGAGATATCGCTTGATGGAACCGCGCAACAGCGATGACCCGACCATGGTCGTCGACATGGTGATCATCAGAGTCGAGAACACCTTGATCGCGCTGGAGTACTCGTGCTTCTACACCGAGTACGATCCCGACCTCACCAGGTCCGCCGCCAAGACGGCCACCGCCAAGCTTCAGAAGGCGCTGAAGCAGTAGCCGTCAGCACTGGGCGGACCTCGTCGAGGACGTCCGCGCCCACTTACCCCTGTCGCACCAGACGGAGGGCGCGGACGGGCTTACGTGGCGACCTGCTGACCAGGCTCACCCTACTGATCATGTACTGATGACCGGACGGTGATACCCACGCCATCAGGCCCCTGGACGCCTGTCCCTCCGATCCGGCCGTCAGACGTTACGTGGCAGGCATTGTCACAGAGGGCTCGGCATCCATACGGTTGCGACATGACATCCGAGGTGCTGGTGACCCTTCCGCCTCAGGGCCGTGATTGGTACAACGATCCGGTCGGCGTGGGCGCAAGAGGCGGCTGCAATCAGCATGGCATCTCCTGCCCTAACTCGATCTACGCCAGCGTGGTGCTCCGGGACGGCGGAAGCGACGACGTCCGCTGGGCCGTGTGCCGACGCGGCCTGATCGCCCTCAAGGGCGACGACCTCATCCCCGGAGAGGCGCCATAGATCACCCGCCCACCGGCGAGACCGGGCACGCCCGGTCAGGCGCCTGGATACTTGGTCAGCTAGTCAGCGCGTCCGGTGGTCCGGTGGCCGTGGGTCAGTTGGGTGACGAAGTCGTCGGACAGTTCGGTGATAGTGGCGCGTCCGTTCACTGAGTTTCAAGGATTCTCAGTGATTCGCCCGGTGCGGGCGAAGGTCCTCGTCTGATCCGGGCAGTGGGTGCCCGGTGCGGGGTTGACGTTTCACGGCCACCTGCCCCGCCAGGCGGGGTCTTAAGGTCGGCTCCACGTCCGTTTCGGGTCTCCGGGCCACTCCCGGCGACCGTGCGCTTCACCAAAGAGGCGAGATTGCGCGCGGCGTTCTCGTCGCGATCCATCGACAGGCCGCACCCCTCACAGACGTAGGTGCGCATCCGCAGCGGCAGTTTGGCTTTCACTGCCCCGCAGGATGAACACGTCTTGGAGGAGGGGAACCAGCGGCCCGCCACCACCAGCCGTCCGCCGTTCCAGCCGGTTTTGTAGGCGAGTTGGCGGCGGATCTCCCCGAAGCCCGCGTCGGAGATGGCTTTTGCCAGTCGCCGGTTGCGGAGCATCCCGGCCACGTTGAGGTCTTCGACCACGATGGTGCCGTACGTGCGGGCCAAAGCCGTGGTCAGTTTGTGGATGCCGTCGCGGCGCAGCGCCGCCACCCGATGCTCTGCCCGGTTGCGGGCGGCGTTCGCCCGCAACCACCGCTGCGAGGGCTTCTGACCGGTGCGGCGGTCGGGGCCGTGTTTGCGGGAGACCGCCCGCGACAGGCGGCGCAGCTTACGCGTGGCCGTGGTCAGGTGGCGGGGGTTGGCGGCCGGCGGGCGTCCGTCGGAGAAGACCGCCAGGGTTTTGATGCCGAGGTCCACGCCGATCACCGCGTCCGGCCGGGCAGGCGTTGCCACCGCTCGTTCGGTGTGCACGGTGAAGCTGACGTGCCAGCGGCCCTCCTGCCAGCGCACCGTCGCCGAGGCGATCCGCGCGCCTTCGGTGAGCAGGCGGGCGAGTTTGCCGACCGGCTCGTGCGTTTTAATCCGGCCCAGCACCGGCAGCACCACATGAGTGTGGCCGTCCAGCCGGATCGCGCCGGTGGTGAAGCGCACCGACCGGGCCGCGCGGCGTTTGGTCTTGAAGCGGGGAAAACCCACCTTCGGGCCCTTACGCGTGCCCTGCCGGGACTCGCGCCAGTTGGACAGCGCGTCGGCCAGGCGAGCCAGCCCGCACGCGTAGGCCTCCTTGGAGTTGCCCGCCCACCACGGCGCCACCTCGCCCTTGACATGATTCCAGCGTTTACGCAGGCTGTACATCGACCAGGACAGGGCCGGGGTGAGCCGGTCCTCGGGGATGCCGTAGGAGCGCTCGGCCTCCCGCTGCGCCAGATTCGCCCTCACCTGCGCCAGACCCCAGTTGAACGCCACCCGCACCGCCCCGCAATGCGACGCCAGCACGGCGACCTGGCGTGTGGTGGGGTCCAGCGCGAAATGGTAGGCCTGCACGACCCGCATGACCCGCCCCTTCCTCGCGTATTCGAGAGTGTGTACGAATCACTCTACCAGTTGACCGCACGTTGAGTAACTTTTTGCATGCTAACCGTGACAGTGAAGAGTAGGAGTGGGCTGCCCGGCCAGACGCGGTGTGAAGCCGCAGGCCCCTACAGCGCTTCGTCATGCCGTCTGCCAGCTCGCAAGCCACCGAGCCAGCCCCGATCACAACGTGACAGACCGCAATCGCGCTGCAGAAAGCCAGATGAAGACTGAACACTGATACGAGCCACAGCGGTTACCAACCCCCGGCGTGCGACCCCGGCCGCCGATCCTGGTGGCCGTGCACTACTGCACCGGCTCCGGCCCCGCCTTCCACGCCGGCACCGAGTTCGCCGCCCTCGCCGACCGGTACGGTTTCGTCGTCGTCTACCCGTCGGCGACCCGCAGCGGCTCGTGCTTCGACGTCTCCTCGCCGCAGGCGCTCAGGCGCGACGGCGGCAGCGACCCCGTGGGAATCGTGTCCATGGTCAGGTACGTCCAGCAGCGCGCCAACGGTGACCCCGACCGGGTCTACGTGACCGGCTCGTCCTCCGGCGCCATGATGACGAACGTCCTGCTGGGCGCCTACCCCGACGTGTTCAAGGCGGGCGCCGCGTTCGCGGGTGTGCCGTTCGGCTGCTTCGCCGCCACCGACGGCTCCGGCTGGAACCGCTCGTGCGCCCACGGCACCCTCACCAGAACGCCCCGGCAGTGGGGCGACCTGGTACGTGCCGCGTACCCCGGCTACGACGGTCCACGGCCGCGCATCCAGGTGTGGCACGGCACCCGGGACGGCACCCTGCGCTACCCGAACCTCACCGAGGAGATCAAGCAGTGGACCGACGTCCACGGCCTCGCCCGGACCCCGACCGCCACCGACCACCCGCGGCCGAACTGGACGCGCACCCGGTACGGCACCGCGGTGGAGGCGATCAGCCTGGACGGTGTCGGCCACACCATCCCGACCGGCGGCATGGCGGCCATGGCCGTCCATTTCCTCGGCCTCGACGACGGCCCCACGGCGACACCGGCGCGCCCGCCTAGGACTTCCAGGTGAGGGTGACCTCGAAGTTGCCCTCCGTCGCCGCCTTGGCGACCAGCCAGCTGGTGGTCCCGCTCACCTTGATCCCGAACTTCACCTGCACCTCGTCCGGCCGTACCTCCTTAATCTTCGCCAGCACGACGCGGGCGGCCTCGATGGCCGGCTCCAACGCATCCTGGACCGAGCCGGCGACCGCCTTGGCCCCGGCGGGCTGGTAGCCCGGCGGAGGGTCGATCTCGAAGGCCACGGTGGTGTGCTCGTCCACCTGATACCTGACGACGTTCGTCACACGGTTCCCTTCACCACTGCTCACCACGACAGCCGGACGGCGAGCACGCCCGCGGTCAGGCCGACCGCCACGCCTCCGGGGATCGCCGTCAACGCTAGAGCCTCGTGCTGGACGGGCACGACTCGCAGGCACGCGCCCGTGGCGGGGTCCCACAGGCGTACCGTGCGGTCATAGCTGGAAGTGGCGAGCAGCGCGCGGCCGTCCACGGTGACCGGGCAGGCGGCGGTGACCGTGTCGGTGTGCCCGCGGAAGGTGCGCAGGTGATCGCCCGAGGCCGGGTCCCACAGTCCGGCCGTCCGGTCGCGGCTCGTGGTCACCATGAGCGGGCGGTGGTCGTACCGAAGGGCGCACAGGCCGGTGACCGCCGCTCGCTCGTGCGCGACGAAGACGCCGTGCGCCCGGCCGGTCGCCGGGTCCCACAGGCGGACGGTGGTGTCGCGGCTCGCGGTGGCGAGCAGGGCCGGGCCGATGGCGCAGGCCGCGGTGACGGCGGCGGTGTGGCCGGTCATGGTGCGCAGGAGGGTGGCCGTGGCCGGGTCCCAGACGCGTACCGTGTGGTCGCGGCCGGCCGTCACCAGCATCCCCTGGACGCCGCACACGGCGGTGCCGCCCTTGTCGTGTCCCGCGAGAACGTGCAGGCACGCACCGGTGGCCGGATCCCACAGCCGTACGGTCCGGTCCTCGCCGGTGGTCGCCAGCAGACCGCGCCCGTCCACGGTGAGGGCGCAGGCCGCGCTCACCGTGAACATATGCCCGCTGAGGCTGCGCAGGTGCTCGCCCGTCTCCGGATCCCAGAGGTGAACCATGCTGTCGCGGCCCGTCGTCACCAGCGCGGGCCGGTCGCCGGCGCTGACCAGTCCGAGGCCGGTGACCCCGTACGGGAGCGTCCGGTGCGGGCGGTGCGTGGTGGCGGTGTCGGCCGCCCACAGGTGCACGGTGCGGTCGCGGCCGGTCGTGGCCAGCAGGGGCTGACCGTCGGAGGTGAGGGCGCAGACGGAGGTGACCGCGTCGGTGTGGCCGCCCAGGCTGCCGACCGGCTCTCCCGTCGCCGGATCCCAGATCCGGACGAACCTGTCGCCTCCCGTGGTGACCAGCAGCGTGCGCCCGTCCACGGTGACGGGACAGGCATGGGTCACCTCACTGGTGTGCCCGGTCAGGGTGTGCAGGGAGGTGCCGGTGGCCAGATCCCACAGCCGGACGGTCCGGTCGCGGCTGGTGGAGGCGAGCAGCGTGCGGCCGTCCACGGTGAGGGCGCAGACGGAGGTGACGCGGTGCGAGTGGCCTCTGATCCCCTCGGTGTGGCCGGCGAAGGTGTGCAGGCAGGCGCCGGTGTCCGGGTCCCACAGGCGGATGGTCCTGTCCTGACTCGCGGTGACCGGCAGGTCACGGCCGCCGAGGGTGACGGCGCAGACCGCGGTGACCTCGCCGGTGTGCCCGGACAGTGTGCGCAGGCAGCGGCCGGCGGCCGGGTCCCAGATCCGGGCCGTCCGGTCGTCGCTGGTGGAGACCAGCAGGGTGCGGCCGTCCGCCGTCAGCGTGCACAGGCCGGTGACCCCGTAGGTGTGCCCCCGGTAGGTCCGCAGGTGGGCGCCGGTGGCGGGGTCCCAGAGCCGTACGGTCCGGTCCATGCCGGAAGTGGCCAGCACCGTACGGCCTGCGAAGGTGAGCGCTCGGACGGCGGTGACTCCCGCGGTGTGCCCGGTGAGGGTGCGCACCCGCGTGCCCGTGGCGGGATCCCACAGGCGCACGGTCATGTCCTCGCCGGCGGTGGCCAGGAGGGTGCGGTCCTCGACTGTCACGGCGCAGGCTCCGTTGACCGGGCCGTCGTGGCCGGTGAGGACCGTCTCCACCAGCCGGGGTTCGGCCCGCGCCCACATCGCCCGGTACGGCGAGGGGCGCGGCATCCGCTGATAGGCGTCCCCCAGGGCGTCCAGGGCTTCGGCGATGCTCAACATCCCCAGCCGCTCGTCCGGGTCGGCGGTCACCGCCTGCGGGACGGAGCGGAGCAGGCGGGCCCGCTGCTTGCCCTGCCGGGTGACCGCGCCGCGCGCGAGCGGGATCAGCCGCATCAGGTCGGCGTGCAGCGGGTGGTCGTCCACGGCGAGCAGCTCGTCCAGCACTCCCCCGTTGACCGCGTGCGGGGGCAGCGAGCGCAGCAGGTAGTCCGGGGCGGACGCCCAGCCGGCGCGGACGCCGTACGCGAGGAAAGCCCTGGCGAGGGCCCGCTCGTCGTCCTCGCGCGGGTGGAACTCCGCCCTGGCCGCCAGCAACGTGTCGTTGAGCGCCTGGTGGAAGAGCCGGTACGTCCGCCCGGACTCCACCAGGAAGTTGGCGGCCGAGGATCCGGCGAACCTGATCAGCGCCTCCCGTTCCGGCGCGTGTCCGTACAGCGCCTGGATCGCCGTCCGCCACACCTCGACGGTCAGGCCCGGCGCCTGCGCGAAGGCCAGGGCGGTCAGCAGGTCACCGGCCTCGGGGCCCAGCTTGGCGAGGTAGTCGCGCAGCGCGCCGTCGACGGTGGGGCTGAAGGACAGCTCGCCGGGGCCGGCGGCGACGGTGTCGTGCAGGCCGTGCGCGCGGGCCATCAGCCCGGCGACGAGGAAGTTGCCCGCCGACAGCGCCGCGATCCGGTCGGCGACCGGGCGGGCCGCCCCGTCCTCCAGGTACGGGTTGTCGTCGGCGCGCGCGGACCGGAGGGTGGCCAGCGCGTACGTGGCGAGATCGGCCTCGCGGAACAGCGCGGGATCGTCCAGGTCGAGGAGTTCCCCGGCCCGCCCGAACCGGAGCAGCAGATCGCCCTCGTCGTCGCGGCGGCGGCAGCCCACGACGACCCGCACGGCCTGGCAGGTCTCCGCCAACGGCACTACGAGGCCGGTGATGAGCTCCCGCGCCTGGGCGGGCGTGCCGGCCTCGTCGAGCGCGTCGATGACCAGGTTGAGCCTCGGGCCGGCGTCCAGCGCCGCGACCAGGTCCTCCAGCCGCTCCGGCCGCGGCACTCCCGCGGCTCGGGCGATCTCCGCGGCGACGTCCAGCGCGGTCTTGCCTTTGGCGTGTACGGCGCAGCCGACCGAACCCGGTGTGGCCCGGACCGCGGTGTCGGAGTCGGGTAACCCGGCGCGGAGGGCTGGATCGGCGGTGGTGACGATCCTGCCGAGAACCGCCGATTTCCCCACCCCTGGGGAGCCGGTCACCACGAGCGCGCTGTAGGCGGGCCGCTCGCCGTCCAGCCAGGCGACGATGCGGCTCAGCACCTCGCCGCGCCCGGTGAAGCGGTGGCCGCGCTCGCTGTCCCGGGAGACCCCGCGAGCCCGTGGCCGCCAGTGCCGCCCCGCCTCTGGATCATCGGTCAGCGACCAGCCCCAGGCGGTCATGGCCAGCTCCCCCGCCCGCTCCGCGCGGTAACCCAGCCGCGCCCGCGGCAGCAGGCGGTCGACGGTGTGCAGGGTGAGGGCCAGGCCGTCGCCCTGGGTGGACTCGTACCGGCCGAGCATCCCCACGACGGCCTGGTGCCGCTCGGACCACAGCCCGGAGCCGCTGAAACCACGGGCGAGCGGGTGGCGGGACTCGGTGCGCAGCGCCACCCAGCCGTAGCCGGCCTGCGCGCCGACCGTGCCGCCCGCCTGGGTGGCGAACGGGCTGCCGTCCGGGAATCCGTACGCCGACCAGGGGGAGTCCTTCAGGACCTCGTCCTTCACGCAGGCCACCGGGGCCGGCTCCACGTCCGGCGGCTGCGGGCCGGTCAGGACGAGGAGCGCCACGTCGGCCCCGACCTCGTCGCGCCGGCCCGCGCACTCGGCACGGAACAGGGTCAAACCGTCGTCCGACAGGGGAAAGCACACCCAGCAGACGCCGTCCTCCGGGACCACGTGCGCGCTGGTCAGCACCTGCCCATCGGCGACGAGGACCCCGGAACCGGCCGGGGAGACCCCCTCCTCGTCGGTGAACACCGCGACCACCCACGTACGCACAGGCATAAGCCCACCCTAGGCAGACGCGGGCCCGCCGGATGACGAGACCGCCAGGCCCGCTGCTCAGCCCCAGACCGCGTCGAGCAGGGCGGCCGCAGGCGGGTGATGTTGTCCTCGGTGTTCTTGCCGAAGCCGATGCCGGGGTCGATCCACATCTCCTCGACGCCGTCGCCCCGAGCGGTCGCGGCGAGCGACTGGAGGTAGCAGCAGCAGGTCGCCAGCCGACCGCGGTCTCCACGAGAACCGGTGGTTCAAATGTCCGGTAAGTGGCCGGTTGTCGCCCTCGCCCGGTTCCTCGCCAGAGGTAAGGCTTGAGCCAGCCCGACCTTCGGGTCAGCAGATGCGGACATGAGTCTGCGCTGTTAGATCGAATGAAGGAGACGACCATGCGTACGAAAATCATGCGGATTGGGCAAGTAGCCATCGCTACGGCCGCGACGACTCTAGCCATGGCCGCACCCGCACAAGCCCACACGGTCAGGGTGGGAAACAGTTGGGGCCACGCGGAGATCAACTCCAGTCATACGGAGCTGACTGTCTGCAGGATGCTCGGCCACTACCCCGATTCCGACGTCTGGGGCACGGTGAGGTACAGCGGCGGCACTCTCATCCGCTATGACGCGCCGACGTACAGCAGCTTGTGCTGGGTCCACCCCCTACGGTCCAACCCCACCGACATCAGATTCTGCTGGCGTCCTTCAGGAACGAACAACCAGTGCACGACGTGGAAAGCCGTCTGACCGTTCCTGCGGTTCTCGCTTCCGTGGTCCGTGAGCCTCAGGACTAACTGCGCAAACACGAAAATGCGCCCCGCTCCTCCCAGCAGGAAGGAGCGGGGCGCACTCGTATATCAGCAGACCTATCGCTGGGCGGCCGGAAGGTCCGGCCGCGGGGTGTCATCACCGCACCGGCAGGCCCGTGACGGCGCGGCCGATGATCAATCGCTGGATCTCGCTCGTGCCCTCGAAGATGGTGAAGATCTTGGCGTCCCGGTGGAAGCGCTCCACCGGATGGTCGCGGGTGTATCCCGCTCCGCCGAGGATCTGGATCGCCTGCTCCGTCACCCAGACGGCCGTCTCCCCCGCGACCAGCTTCGACATCGAGCCTTCCGCCTGCTCGAAGGGCCTGCCCTGCCTGGCCATCCAGGCGGCGCGCCAGGTCAGCAGGCGGGCGGTGTCCACGCGGGTCGCCATGTCGGCGAGGAGGAAGGCGATCGCCTGGTTCTGGCCGATCTTGCGGCCGAACTGCTCACGTTCGCCAGCGTAGTCCCTGGCGTACTCGAAGGCGGCGCGGGAGATGCCCACCGCCATGGCGGCGACCGTGGGGCGGGTGGTCTCGAAGGTGCGCATGGCCCCCTGCTCGCCGGCTCGCTCGCCGTTGCGGACCCTGGCCAGGCGGGCGTCCAGCTTCTCCTTGCCGCCGAGCAGGCAGGAGCCGGGGATGCGGACGTGGTCCAGGACGACCTCCGCCGTGTGCGAGGCGCGGATGCCGTGCTTGGCGAACTTCTGGCCCATGGACAGGCCAGGCGTGCCGGGCGGGATGACGAAGGTGGCCTGGCCCCGGGTGCCCAGGTCGGGGTCCACCGAGGCGACGACGACGTGCACGTTGGCGATGCCGCCGTTGGTGACCCAGGTCTTGACGCCGTTGAGTATCCAGTCGCCGTTGTCGTAGGTGGCGCGGGTGCGGATGGAGCCGATGTCGGAGCCGGCGTCGGGCTCGGAGGCGCAGAAGGCACCCAGTTTGACGTCGTTCTCGGTGCCGAACATCTGCGGCAGCCACTCCCCCATCTGCTCGGGGGTGCCGTTGGCGGACAGCGCGGCGGCGGCCAGGCCGGTGCCGACGAGCGACAGGCCGATGCCCGCGTCTCCCCAGAACAACTCCTCGAACGCGACCGGCAGTGCCAGCCCGCTCGGCTCGAACCACTGGGTGGCGAAGAAGTCGAGGGAGTAGAGGCCGATCTTGGCGGCTTCCTGGATGACGGGCCAGGGGGTTTCCTCGCGTTCGTCCCATTCGGCGCCGGCGGGCCGGATGACGTCGCGGGCGAAGGTATGCACCCAGCCGCGCACCTCGGCGACATCCTCGCCAAGATCAAGACTAAAGCCGCTCACGTTGTCACTTCCCGAAATTTCCGACACGGTAATACCCTACTGGTCAGTAGGTACGACCGGAAAGGTCAGGTCACACGGCGGCGCAGCAGGCAGAACTCGTTGCCCTCGGGGTCGGCGAGGACGTACCAGGGCTCCTGGCCGCTCTGCCCGACGTCCGCGTGCGTCGCCCCGGCGGCCAGCAGTCGCGTCAGCTCGGCGTCCTGGTCGCGATCGGTGGCGTTGACGTCGATGTGCAGCCGGAGTTTCCGCAGCTTGGGGTCGTCGGACGGGCTGAGCACCAGCGTCGGCTGCAGCCCACCGGGTCCCTCGGCGGGCCCGATCTCGATGGCCCCCTCTTCGCGCTCGATCACGCTGAAGCCGAGCACCTCGCACCAGAACGCGGCCAGCCGCTCAGGGTCGCGACAGTCGAGCACCAATTCAGTGATCCGGCAAGCCATTCCGACCCCCTACCCACACCAAGACCAAAACAGGCAGGGCGGAACGACCAAAAGCGGAACAGCCGAGGGTGGAACAAGCGGTGGCTCGGCCCAGGGCGACAGGTGGGTGGCTCGCGATCCAGGGTGGGCCGGGTCAGTGGGTGGTGATGGTCAGTGGGTGGTGAGGGTGAGCATCGGTGGGCGTTCGGCGATCGTGATGTCGCTGGAGACGATCTCGTGCCCGACGCAGGCCCGCCGGAACTGATCCAGGCAGGGCGAGGGAACATGCCACGACTCGATCTTGCCCTGCCGTCGCAGGCGTGACCAAGCGGCCAGCATGATCTGCCCGGCCATGCCGCCGAGGGCCTCCGTCGACTGCGGGGCGTGCTCGCGGGAGCCGAGGTCCACCTGGGCGAACGCGTCCAGCCCCGCCAGGTCCAGCAGGTCGATGAGCAGCCCGAGCTCGACCCCGTATCGAGTGAGGAACGGCACCCGCTCCAGCGCCGAGCGGCGGCCCGCGTACTCGCCGGCGAGCGGCTGGACGAAGCCGGACAGCAGCGGCCAGTGCAGGTTGATCAGCGGGCGGGCGACGAGCTCGGTGACCCGGCCGCCGCCGTTGGGGGCGCCGTCGAACGGGCGGTCGTAGCAGCCCTTGGCGTAGGCCACGGTGGGATCGGTGAGCAAAGGCCCAAGCACCCCACTCACCAGCGAAGAGTGAAATTTCCGGATATCGGCATCTACGAAGGCCACGATGTCACCCGTGGTGACCGCCAGCGACTTCCACAGTGCCTCACCCTTGCCGTCGAGCGGCGGCAACTCCGGCAGGATGTCGTCCTGAGCGTGTACGGCGGCGCCCGCCCGCGCGGCCACCACCGCGGTGTCGTCGGTGGAGCGTGAGTCGATCACCACGATCTCGTCCACGAGGCAGGCCAGCTCCCGCCGGATGATCTGAACGATCTCCCCCACGGTCTCCCGCTCGTCGCGCGCCGGGAGCACCACGCTGACGCTGACATCCCCCTTGGCCTCGACCAGCGATCCGACCGGCCAGTCCGCGACGCTCGACGTGCGGCGCCGCAACCAGCTATGAACTTCAGGCAGCATACGACCACCCCCGTTCATCAGGCTTTATCCCCGTTTTTCGCCCCGGCTAGTCGTCAGCTCAGGACCGCGTGCCGCTCCAGGAATGTGTAGACGTCCGCCTCGTCCACGCCGGGGAACGAGCCGGGCGGCAGGGCGGCGAGCACGTGGGAGTTGGCGCGGGCCGACGGCCAGGCGTACCCCTCCCAGCGTTCGGCCAGGTCGGTGGGCGGACGGCGGCAGCAGTCGCCGTTGGGGCAGCTCGACCTGGTGCGGTTGGTGGTCTCACGGCCACGGAACCAGCGTGACTCCTTGAACGGCACGCCCAGGGTGATCGCGAAGTCCCGCTCCCGGGACGGGTCCACATGGGCCACGCAGAAGAAGGTGCCGGTGGGCGAGTCGGAATACTGGTAGAAGACCGAGAACCGGTCGGGCGAGGTGAAGACCTGCCGCCCCGACCACTGCAGGCACATGCGCTGCCCCTCGATCGCGCCCTGCTCGTCGGCGGGAAAGACGATGCCGTCGTTCTCGTACGCCTTGTAGATGATGCCGCCGGCGTCGTTGCGCACGAAGTGGCAGACCAGGTCGAGATGGTGGGTGGCCAGGTTGGTGAAGCGGTGCGCGGCCATCTCGTAGGAGACGGCGAACACGTCGCGCAGATCCTCCACCGACAGCGCCCGCTCCGCCTTGGCCTCCTGCAGATAAACAGTGGCGGCCTTCTCCGGTACGAGCACCGCGGCGGCGAAGTAGTTGGCCTCGGTCCGCTGGCGCAGGAAGTCGGCGAAGTCGCGCGGCTTGCCGTGGCCGAGCGCGAGGTGGCCGAGCGTCTGGAGCAGGATCGTGCGCGGGGTGTGCATGCCGAGCTGCTCGTGCTTGACGTAGATGCGGTGATTGCGGAGGTCGGTGATGGATCGCACCGACCTGGGGAGGTCCTGGGCGGTGTGGACGGTGTAGCCGAAGTGTGTCACCAGGCCCTGGATCACGCTCTGGGACAGGGCGCCACCCCGGTAGCCGACCGCGGCCAGCGCCTCGCCGGCGGCCTTCTCGATGTCGGGGAAGTAGTTGCCGACCTCGCGCTGCCTGCGCCGCAGCTCGGCGTTGGCCGCCCGGGCCTCCTCGGGAGTCGCGGTGCCTCTGGCTTCCCTGGCGCGTAGTTCGCCGTACAGACCGAGCAGGTGCTCCAGCACGTCGTTGGGCACGCGCGCGGAGACCTTGAGCCGCGGCAGGCCGAGCCCGGCGTAGATGGGGTCGCGCTGCGCCTCTTCCAGGGCGATCTCCAGCTGGGCGCGCCGGTTCGGCGGCTGCCGGCGCAGCAGCTCCTCCACGGGGACGCCGAGCGCGGCGGCCAGCGACTTGAGGAGTGACAGCTTCGGCTCGCGTTTGCCGTTCTCCAGCAGGGAGAGCTGGCTGGGTGCCCTGCTGACCCGGGAGCCGAGGTCGGACAGGGTGAGGCCACGCTGTTTGCGCAGGTGACGCAGGCGCTGCCCGAACGCGATCAGATCGAGCTCTTGCGTCAAAGACAGCGGTTCTTCGCCTAGCAAGGACGCCATAGGGGCATCTTAGACGGAAAATCCGCCTATTTTCTAGCCGCCCTACCGCCGGGCGGCACATCCCCCTGGCTGCTCCCTCTGCCCGAGCATTTTTAGCCCCAGCACGATAGCGGACAGCACCGCCACCGGTGCCGGACGGCCGCGCGGCGCCGAATCGGGTGCTGGCTGACCTGGGCAGACACATTTCGCGCGAAGGACTAGGGAAATCCCCTACATCACCCCTGGGGCCCTGTGATGCCGTGCGCCTCAGTGTGGGACTGGCACAGGATGACGGGCCGGAAAGCGGCCAGGCCGAATCGAGGAATCCATGACCAGTAATGATCAACCGCCGCGCAGGGACGTACCCTTCGAGGCGCCCACCAGGTTATCCGAGCCCTCTGCGGATACCCAGTACGCTGTCGCGGCGCAGGCCGGGAGCGCAGTTCTCGAAGCCGGCCTGCAGGATGTCGACACTGCGGTGCGCGATGCACACGCCGAGCTTGAAAGCGCTCTCATCGCCAGGTATCAATCCCGGCAAGCTGAGTCGCAGGACGTCACCAGCTTCCTGTCCCCTGCCGGCAGCATCCAAGGTGTCGCCATCGGCCTGGGCGATCCCGATTCCCCTTCGTTGCCCGGCGAACCAGCGATGAGCGTCTACGTGGCCGAGCCCACCGAGGCCAGACTGGTGCGGGAGATGGTGGTGGACGACTTCGGTATCTCCAGTGCGCGCGACGTGCCCATACTGGTGCGCCAAGATGTATTCGACGCCAGCGCACACCGGTTCCGCATCCGCCCGGCCCCCGGCGGTGTCTCCACGGGCCATACCGCTGCCACAGCGGGCACGATCGGTTGCTTGGCAGTCGGCCGTACGGAGCCGCGCAATCAAAGGCTGCTCTTTCTGAGCAACAACCATGTGATCGCCAACTCGAACAAGGCATCACTGAACGACCCGATCATTCAGCAGGGACGTTTCGACGGCGGCGCCGCACCTGTCGACCAGATCGCGGTGCTCGAGCGCTTCCGGCCGATCGCCTTCGACAACACACCCAACCTCGTCGACTGCGCAACCGCTTGGTGTTGGCCCGACCGCGTACGTCCAGAACTCGTCCGCATTCTCGGGGGCGCTCAGACGTTCTTCCGGATCGGCCGGCAGCCCGTCTCCCCGTTCCTGGGCATGGGTGTCGGGAAAAGCGGACGGACCACCCAGGTCAGGCAAGGTGAGATCACCGACCTGGGATGGACGGGAATCATCAACTACGACGGCCACCAGGCGCTGTTCACCAACCAGATCGCGATCCGCCCCGTGTCAGCGCTGGAGTTCAGCGCCGGCGGGGACTCCGGCTCGATCGTGTGGACGTGGGATGCCACCCGCTCACCTGTCGGCTTGCTGTTCGCAGGCGGCTTCCGCCACACCCTGGCCAACCCGATGGCTCTGGTTCTCGACGCGCTCGACATCGATCTCTTCACCTGACGGAAGGACGACGCCATGAAGATTCCCGACCAAGCGCTCCAGCAGGAACTCCACGAGATGATCGCGCCGCGCAACTACCAAGCCACCCTGCCCATGGCTGAGCAACTCGCCCACGACGACCGTGCTCAGGCACAGCTGATCGGCGCCGGCACCTTCCTCGACAATGGCTGGGATCGATGGCACTACGTGGTCGACGAGGACAACGGAACACCTGGGCAGATCACCCTGCAACTGCAGGTGGCCCAGCAGATCAGCTGGTGGAAGAAGATCGAAATTTCCGCGATCATCCCCGGCCACTCCTGGCCCCTCATCCGGACGATCGGCACCTCCGGTAACACTCGCGTGGCTACCACCGACATCACACGATCGGCAGCCTTTGGTGAGACACTGGAACTGAAGTTCTGGAAGGCCGGGTTCCTCAACACGGCCAGCTACCTGGACACCATGCAGCTCGGCGTGGAGAGCCACCTCGGCAAGGTGGTCGTGTTCATCTGCGATCGTGATTAGCGCAGACTTTCACCGGAGGGCAAGCCTTGGTATCCAACGATGACTTCCGGCCACCGCAGCCGATGGAGAGCGGGCTTGCAGAGAACACCGTCTACTCTGGACCGCCGCCGGCCTCGCCGCTGGCGGCGGCGATCGAGAAGGTCGCCCGCGCGTGGCTGACCGAACCTGGCGTCCAGGGGGTCTCCCATACAGCGAATGCCGACGGCGAGGACTTCATAAAGATCATGCTTCTCGACGTGGCCACACGGGCACGACTGGAGTCGCAACTTCCCGGGCAGGTCGACGGATTCCCGGTCGTCGTCGAGGTCAGTGGCGAGTACCACGCTCAATGAACGCGTCGAAGGGCTCACGGGGACACCTCACCTGCCGTTGGCCGACCCGGTATCGTTCACGGCTCTTGCGCGGCCAGCCGGGCCGCCAGAGCGGTTCGGGATCTCAACCCCAGTTTGGTGAAGACGTGCCCCAGGTGGTACTCGATGGTCTTCACGCTCAGCATCAGCTCCCTCGCCACCTGCTGATTGGACAGGCCGGTCGCCACCAGCCGGGCGATGGCGTGCTCCTGGGGTGTCAGACCTGAACGCGGATCCATGGAGGAAGATCGGATGACGCGACCGCAGGCGGCCAGTTCCCGCTCGCAGCGCGTCAGGTACGGCACCGCCTGCAGACGTTCGAGGACCTGGTGGGCAGCTTCCAGCCGATCAGCAGCGGCGCCGCGCGTACCTCTCCTTCGCAGGAAGATGCCATAGTCCAGGTTCAACCGGGCCTGGTCGAAGGGCAGGTCGACGAGAGCGTCATGGCGCAGCCCGGTCTCGAAACAGATCTCCGCCTCGTCGAAGCCGCCCTGCGCGGCCAGCAGGTTGCCCCGGGCCCTTGCGATGAGTGAAAGTGAGGAGTGCCGCTCCTGGTCCGCCGCGCGCTCCTCGAACGCGTCGAGTACGGCTCGCGCCCGCCCATACTCCCCAAGCCGGGAGCAGGCGTCGGCGAAGAGATCCTGCCAGGGCGCGATCCCAGGGCCGTCACAGGTGTCGCGATACGGCAGATCCAGCACCGGAGCGAGGGCATTCACGACCATGGCGGCGTCACCTCGTGCGGTGGCGATCCATGCGTGAGCGTAGGCCACGTAGGTGATGGACGTGGCGTTCGTGGCGAGAGCCGCGGAGGCGGTCACATACGCGTCAGCCTCCGGGAACAGGCCCCGCGCACCGGGGACCAGTGCGGCCAGCCCGCACGCGATCCCAGCAAGCCAGAGCTGGTCGGAGTCCTCGGCCAGTGAGGCGCCGACCGCCGTGTGCGCCGCCGCGTCGTCCCACCGCCCGGCGCGGAACTCGGCCTCGCCGAGAACACAGTTGGCCGATACCCGATAGGGCACCGACCGCCCCTCAGACCGCGACAGCGCCGCTCCGGCGTCCTCCACCGCCCCCGCAAGATCGTCCGTCCACATCCGGAGCATCGCCCGGCCCAAGAGCTGGTCGAGTTCGTCCGTAGAGGCCGACCCTGCGGTGGGTAGGACGCGAACCATCGCCAATGCCTCTCCCGCGCGCCCGTCGCAGCCGAGGGCAGTGAGATGGATCAAACGGATGAAGTCGAGGCTGGGAACCTCCGCCGCGCGGCCGATGGCGCGTTCCGCCCAGCGGACTCCTTCAGCGCCCCGCCCGGCCATACTCCACAGGATGGCGAGTTGCTCGCTGATCCTGGTCGCCCGTACCGGGTGGGCGGCCACATCGCACCGTTGCCACGCCTCAGTGAGGAGCCGAACGGCCTCGGATGCATTCCCTCTGACGTGTTCCAACACCCCGAGTGCAAAACAACGGATGTCCGGGGGGCAACTGAGGGGAAGGCCCCTGGCCAGGTCGGTGGCCTCGCCGACGCGTCCGGCGTAGACCAGCGCGGTGATCGCCTCCGCAGTGCGCCGTGCTCGCTCCTCATCGGAAGGGGCGACGCTCGCAGCGTTCACGAACTGGGTCGCCGCGCTTGACCACCGCCCTGCCCTAGCCTCTTCCCGGGCGAAGAAGGTGAGATCGGCCGACAGCCGCCCGTCTGACCGGGTGGCCGCTCGTAAGCGGTGCCTCAATCGGTCCAGCTCGTTGTCGGTCAGCTCCGCGGCTCGCTCATGCAGGTCGGCGCGGACGGCGATGCCGGTGTTCTGGTAGATGGCGGCGTGCGTCAACGGATGGGGAAAGGCGACGGAGAGCCTACCCCTCCTGGGATGCTCCACCAGGAGCCCGGCCTCCACCGCCTCATCGAGCGCCGCCAGCGGCTTCTGGCTTCCGCTGAGCTGGGCCACCAGATGGAGCGGAGCGGACAGCCCGAGAACGCTCGCCGCGGCGACCATGTCGCGGGTCGCGGGAGCGCAGGCGGCCAGGCGGCCCAGCACCAGTCTGGTATAGGTGCGAGGTACGGGCAGAGGGTGGCTCAGATCGGCGAGGATCTCCTTCGAGACCTGCTCCAGCAACTCCCGGGCATGCAGGGGGTTGCCGCGCGTGTGATGGCACAGCCGGGCCGCCGCTCCCAGGTGCAGCGTTCCCGCTCCAAAAGCCTGCGCGAGGGTCTGCATGTCGGCGACGCCCAGCCCGGTGACCGTGACTCGGGCGGTCTGGTCATCGGTGAGCAGGCGGCGAAGACCGGAGGGAAGGCGCGGGTGGGATAGATCACGAGCTATCACGATGGTGAGGACGCGGTCGGCGCGCAGGCGGCGCAGCGCGAAGGTCAGTGCCTGCAGGGACGGCACATCGGCCCACTGGACGTCGTCGACGACCATCACGACGGGTCCGTTGTCCTGCAGGCTGCCGATCAGGTCGAGGAGTTGGAGCCCCGCACTGACCGGATCGTGGCTCCCCTCCCACGCGGAGAAGGACGTTGGGGTGGCGATGAGCTGGGCCAGCATGCCGAAGGACAGTTCCGACTCGTTGTCGTCGCCGCTGGCGCGCAGGAGTCGGAGTTCATTGCGGTGCTCAAGGAGGAAGTGGCGGACAAGACTGCTTTTCCCGATGCCTCCAGGACCTTCCACCAGGACATGGCGGGGAAAGCCGGACTTCACCTCCTGCAGCAGCGACCGCAGCCGCAGGAGCTCGCCTTCTCGCCCTACGAATGGTACGGCGTGGCCGTATGGCATGGCATGACACCTTCCGCCGATGGGACTGAATGAGCCCTGTCCACGGTGATCCAGAGGTGCGGAAATTCTTCTTGTCCCTATGGTCGTGTCTGTACCGAAGCTCAACCAGCCTCGATCTCTCGTGAAGTCGGTGGGGTTGCGCAGCGGGGTCGACCGGCTTGGTTTCGGGTGCCGGCAGCATCTGCAGGCGGGTGACCGCGGTGGCGATCAGATCGGCCCATGCCAGTGGTGAGCGAGGCACAGGCGCAGCCGTCGTCCGCCCAAGCGGGGATCCGGCTTTCCGCCGCTGACATTGGTCTAGTCCATCGGGAAAATTTCTAATTTCTTCTCAGGTGAACACGCGAGCTGGGTTAGCAATAGTGGAAAAATGGCGATTTTTCTGGTTCTAGGGGGCTATGTGGTGGGGTACGGCAGGGCAGAGACTCGGCAACAAGCCCCAGGGGACGAAAAGGAGTGACCGATGAACGATCGCCTCAAGGGAGCTGCTGAGCAGCTGCAGGACGAATGGGACAACGACCCTCGCTGGGAGGGCATCGAGCGGACCTACAGCGCCGAGGACGTGATCAAGCTCCGCGGCAGCGTCCAGGAGGAGCACACGCTGGCCCGGCTCGGCGCCGAGCGGCTGTGGCACCTGCTGCACACCGAGGAGTACGTGCACTCGCTGGGCGCGCTGACCGGCAACCAGGCCGTGCAGCAGGTGAAGGCGGGCTTGCGGGCCATCTACCTGTCCGGCTGGCAGGTGGCCGCCGACGCGAACCTGGGCGGGCAGACGTACCCGGACCAGAGCCTCTACCCGGCCAATTCGGTGCCCGCCGTCGTGCGCCGCATCAACAACGCGCTGCTGCGCGCCGACCAGATCACCTGGTCGGAGGGCAGGACCGACAGCCCGCACTGGCTGGCGCCGATCGTGGCCGACGCCGAGGCCGGCTTCGGCGGCGTGCTGAACGCTTTCGAGCTCATGAAGGGCATGATCGCCGCCGGTGCCGCCGGCGTGCACTGGGAGGACCAGCTCGCCTCCGAGAAGAAGTGCGGCCACCTCGGCGGCAAGGTGCTGGTCCCCACCGGCCAGCACATCAAGACCCTGAACGCCGCCCGCCTCGCCGCGGACGTCGCCGGAGTCCCGTCCCTGATCATCGCGCGGACCGACGCCCAGGCCGCGACGCTGCTGACCAGTGACGTGGACCCCCGCGACCAGGAGTTCACCACCGGTGAGCGCACCGCCGAGGGCTTCTACCGGGTCCGCAACGGCCTGGAGGCCTGCGTCGCCCGCGGCCTGGCCTACGCGCCGCACTCCGAACTGCTCTGGATGGAGACCGGCACCCCGGACCTGGACGTCGCCCGCCACTTCGCCGAGGCGATCAAGGCGGAGTACCCGGACCAGCTCCTGGCCTACAACTGCTCGCCGTCCTTCAACTGGAAGCAGCACCTGGACGACTCCACCATCGCCAAGTTCCAGCGGGAGCTCGGGCACATGGGGTACAAGTTCCAGTTCATCACGCTGGCCGGCTTCCACTCACTGAACTACTCCATGTTCAACCTCGCCCAGGGCTACGCGACCGACGGCATGAGCGCGTACGTGGACCTGCAGGAGGCCGAGTTCGCCGCCGAGGCGCAGGGCTACACCGCCACCCGTCACCAGCGCGAGGTCGGCACCGGCTACTTCGACCTGGTCAGCACCGCCGTGGCGCCCGACTCCTCGACGACGGCGCTCAAGGGCTCCACCGAGGAAGAGCAGTTCGCCCACTGAGCCGCCCTGACGCCCACCCGAGCCCGCTCCGGCCGGAGCGGGCCCCCGATCTCGCCGGCCACCTCCAGGGCATGGGAAGGTTCCCCCGGCGACGGCCGCGCCAGGCAGTCCCCGGCCTGGCGCGGCCACCTTTCTGCTCAGCCCCGGCCCCTGCGGCCACTCCTCCTCTCACCCGGGCCTGGCGCGGCCACCCTGCTTCTCAGCGGGGCTTCAGAACGTCAGTGATCCGGATGAAACCGTCCTGGCCGTGACCCCGGCCGATGGCCCGGCGCGCCAGGCCTTCGGCCGCGCGCATCACGCCCGCGTCGATGCCATGGGCTTCCGAGGCGTGCACGATGTGCGCCATGGACGAGGCCGCCGAGGTGATCGGGTTGTCCGCACCGGAGAACCGGCCGCTGTCCACCTCGTCCGCGGTCTCCGCGAAGATCGGCGGCAGGATCGCGCCGATGCCCTGCGCGAACGGCGCCAGCTCCCGCGCGCTGATCCCCTCGGCTCCCGCCACGGCCAGCGCGTGCGCGTAGCCCGCCATGGCGGTCCAGAAGATGTCCAGCAGGGCGATGTCGTACGCCGCCGCCCGGCCGATGTCCGCACCCAGGTGGGTGTGGGCGCCGCCCAGGGCGTCCAGCACCGGCCGGTGCTCCTGGTAGAGCTCCTCCGGGCCGCTGTGCAGGAACACCGCGTCCGGGGTGCCGATGGTCGTGTTCGGCGTCATGATCGCACCGTCCAGGTAGCCGATGCCGTGCTCGGCCGCCCAGGCCGCGCTGTCCCGGGCCCGCTCGGGGATGTCGGCGGTCAGGTTCACCACCGTGCGCCCCTTGAGCGCGTCGGTGACCTCGGCACGACGCAGTACGGCGTCCGCCGCGTCGTAGTTCACCACGCAGATGACGGTCAGCCCGCTCGCGGCGACCGCCTCCTCGGCTGATCGGGCGCCCACCGCGCCTCTCTCGACCAACTCCCGGTCCTTGCCCGGCGTACGGTTCCAGACCGTGGTCCGCACCCCGGCGTCCAGAAAGGCCCCGGCGAGGGCCCGGCCCATCGGCCCCAGGCCGAGCACCGTCACGGCGGATCGTTCTGTGTACGAGGTCATTGCTTAAACTCCTTAATATCCACAAATCACATGAAATGACGCGCAACCCGTACCGATGAATCGGATGACAGATGACACGCAGCCGCGCCCAGGACCCGAACCTCTGCGGAGTGACCGCCGCCATCGCCGTGATCGACGGCAAGTGGAAGTCGATCCTGCTCTGGCTGCTGGAGTCCGGTCCGCGCCGCCCCGGTGAGCTGCGCCGTCAACTCCCCGGCCTCACCGAGAAGGTGCTGACTCAGACGCTGCGCGAGATGGAGGCCGACGGGCTGGTCCACCGCGAGGTGTACGACGTGCTTCCGCTGCGGACGGAATACTCCCTGACCGGGTTCGGCCGTGAGCTCTCCGAGGCGCTGGCGCCGCTGTCCGACTGGGGCCATCGCCGCCTGGAGAAGCTGGCCGCGTCCCAGCCGGTCTCCTGACGCACCGCCGATCTCCTCCCTCTGGCTCCGACGACCTCCGCGACCAAGCTTCGGGCCGCCCCGACCTACCGACAAGTACCCACAAAAAGGTGGGTACGGCTGCGGGCGATCCCTGGACCCAGCGCTTTGCAGGAGAGAGGGTCGGCCGGGCGGCTGATGACCGAGGAGACCGGGCGTTTCTACGCTTCGTCGACATCACCGGCCCAGCAAGGGGACACCATGTCGCTGTTGTCAGATCCCATCCGTTTTCGCAGGCTCGCCGCCGGGGCATGCCTCATCGCCGCGCCGATCGCGTACATCGCGGGTGTCGTCACAGACCCCGCGCTGCGGCAGGGCGGCGGTGACACGACCGGCGTCTACGGGCGCTACCTGGAGCAGGTGTCGGTCAGCGCGGCGATCCTGCACTGGAGCTGGGTGTTGCTGATCCCGGGCATCATCGGCATGATCCACCTGGTCCGCCGCCGCGGGGTGCTCCTCGGCCACCTCGCGGGCGGGCTCGCGCTGCTCGGCGTGGTGAACTTCTCCGCGCTGATGCTCGGCGACTTCTTCTACTCCCGTCTGGAGCGCTCGCTGCCGCCCGTGCAGGGGGCCGCGCTCGCCGACGAGGCGTTCACCGACCCGGGGGCGGTGTTCGGGTTCCAGCTCCCCGGCTTCGCCGGGATCCTCGGCCTGTTCGTGCTCGGACTCGTCCTGGCGTACGGCCGCCAGGCGCCGTGGTGGTCCCCGTTCGCGATGGTCGCGGGCATCTTCGGGGCGCCGGTCTTCCCGATCGGCACGGTCGTCGGCGGACTGCTGTACCTGGCCGGGGCCGGGGTCATCGGCCTGCGCATCGTACGGATGAGCGACGCCGCCTGGGCGGGCGAAGGGCCGCCGGCGCAGGCTCAGCCGAGCGGGAACCTGGCGCGCACCCGGTAACCGCCGCCCGGCACGGGCCCGGCGGACAGCTCGCCGCCGTGCATCGCGACCCGCTCACGCATCCCGATCAGTCCATGCCCGCCCTCGCCACCGTCCCCCAGACCGCCGCCCGGGCCGGACTTCGCGCCGCTGGGCGGGCCGCTGAGTGGGCCGCTGGGTGGGCCGTCGTTGGTGATCTCCACGGTTACGGCCGCAGGGGAATGGGTGACGGTGACGTCGATCCGCGTGGCCCGCGCGTGCTTCAACGCGTTGGTCAGCGCCTCCTGGATCACCCGGTACGCCGACAGGTCGAGCCCCGGCGGCAACGGCCGGGCCTCGCCCTCGACCCGCGTGCGCACGGCCGGACCGGCCTCCTCGACCTGCGCGACCAGGGCGTCCAGCCGGTCCAGCCCGGCCGGGTACGGCTCGGCACCCGTGCCGCCGGGGGCACGCAACATGCCCAGCATCAGCCTGAGCTCCTCGATCGCCTCACGGCCGGCCCGCTCGACTCCGGTCAGCAGCGCACGTTCGCGCTCGTGGCCGGGATCGTCGCCGAGCATCATCCGTACACCGCCCGTGTGCAAGGTCATCAGGCTGACGTTGTGCGAGACGATGTCGTGCAACTCCCGGGCGATCCTCGCCCGTTCCCCGGCCACCGCCTGCCGGGCGCGTTCCTCGCGCCCGGCCTCCAGCCGGGCGGCCTGCCTGGCGAGGCGCAGGGTGCGATCGATCTGGCGGCGCAGCAGAATGCCGCTGGTGTACGCGACGCCGACGAAGACGGCGCTGATCAGCACTTCCGCTACGTCATTATGCTGAAATGTCTGCAAATAGGCGTAGGAAAGCAGCACGCAGCCCAGCCCGGCCAGCCCCCGCCGGCTCCGCAGCTCCGCCGCACTGGCCACGGTGTGCACCAGGATGAGCGTGGAGTAGAAGTGCCACGCGGCGTAATAGCCCGCGTCCGTGACCTCCCGCACCCCGATGCCGACCACCAGCAACCCGATCAGCATGCTCATCGGGAACCTGCGCCGCAACAGCAGCAGCACCCCGGCGGCGACCGCACCGGCGGCGAGCGGCACCGGATGGCGGATTTGGCCCGGCTCGATGCCCTGCCGCCCGAACGACTCGACCTGCCCGGCGACCATCACGGCGAGCGCGAGCAGCAGGTCCAGCCGGCTCGGCCGCCAGCCGCCGTGCGGCATCACACCCCACCGGGACGTACGATGCCGCACTCGTAGGCGAGCACCACCGCCTGGAGGCGGTCCCGTACGCCCAGTTTGCGCAAGATCTGGGTGACATGGCTCCTGATCGTCACCTCGCCGACCCCGGCCGCCGCCGCGATCTCCCGGTTGGACAGGCCGCGCGCGAGCAGGAGCAGCACGTCCAGCTCACGCGCGGTGAGGGCGGCCAGCTCCGGCGGCGGCGCGAGCACGGGCTGCGCGGCGAAGGAGGCGATGACCCGCAGGGTGACCGCGGGGTCGATCAGCGCGTCACCCGCCGCCGCCACCCGCATCGCCTCGATGAGGTGCTCGGGCGGCGAGCTCTTCAGCAGGAAGCCATGGACGCCGGTACGCAGTGCGAGGTGCAGGTTCGCGTCGCTGCCGAACGTCGTCAGCATCACGATCCTCGGCGGGTCGGGGTCCCCGAGCAGCATCCTGGCGGCGTCCAAGCCGTCCATGCGCGGCATCGCGATGTCGAGCAGCAGCACGTCCGGCCGCTCCCGCCTGGCCACGGCGACGGCCTCGACCCCGTCCGCGGCCTCGCCGACCACGTCCACCCCGAGCGCGTTCTCCACGACCAGCCGTAAACCCGCCCTGATCATGGCATGATCGTCCGCGATGACGAGCCTGATCGTCACCTGTCACCTGGCATGGCCAGAGCCTACAGAAGCCGTGAGCACCGGCCGCCCACGGCCGGACTCAGCCGAGTTCGACGGCCTCTTCGGTCTCGACCTGCCGGTTCCAGTCCCTCTTGACCGCCCGCCAGCCCTCGTCGTCCACCCCGAGCCGCCAGTAGCCGGAGATGGACAGCCGTGCCATCGGCACCCCGGCCTCCACCCGCAGCAGGCGCCGGAGCTCCTTGACGAAGCCCGCCTCCCCGTGCACGAACGCCTGCACGTCGCCGCCCGGCAGGTCGAGCTCGCGCACCGCTTCGACCAGCGCCTCGCCGACCCGGCGGCCACGGCGGTAGAGCCAGGTGAGGTGCACGTCGCCGTACGTCCTGACCTTGATCTCCTCCGCGGGCCCCTCCACCTCGACGAACGCGTGCGCCCTGGCCCCGTCCGGCATCGCCTCCAAGGAAGCGGCGATGGCCGGCAGCGCGCTCTCGTCGCCGACGAGCAGGTGCCAGTCGGCCTCGGGGTCCGGGGCGTAACCGCCGCCGGGGCCGAGCATGAGGATCTCCTCACCCGGCATCGCGCGGGCGGCCCAGGGACCGGCCAGGCCCTCGTCGCCGTGGTAGACGAAGTCGAGCGTCAACTCCCGGATGTCGGGGTCCCAGGCCCGCACGGTGTAGGTGCGCAGGCGTGGCCACAACTCGCGCGGCATGGTCTCGCGCACGTGCTGGACGCTGAAGGGCTGGGGGTAGTCGACCCCCTCGTGCGGGAACACGACTTTCACGTAGTGGTCGGTGAAGTCGGAGGTGGTGGCGAAGTCGCGCAGGCCGTCACCTCCGACGATGACCCGGATCATATGCGGCGAGATACGCTCGGTGCGCAGCACCACGCCTCTATGGTGATCCCTTGGCTTCTCAGCCATACGGGCGACTCCTCAGTTAGGTATACCTAACTTACATGCTCTGCGCAGCAGATCGCTGACGCGACCTGAAATCTCCCCCTTCCCACGCCCTTGTGGCTGATTCATGGTGAACCTGGCGCCCTCGTCCGGCAGCCAGCAGAATGATCAGCCTGAGGGATCGGAGGCAGACGGTGACGGCGCAGCCCTCTCCCCGCGGCGAGCGGCGGCCGGAGCTCGACGCGCTGCGGGCCCTGGTGGTGGTCGGTCTGGTCTTCTTCCACTCCTCGCTGGTCTTCGAGCCGGGCGGCGACTTCTACGTGACGAACGCGGAGACCACCGAGCTCACCACGATCTTCGCCGCGCTCTGCGTCGTCTGGGCGATGCCGCTGCTGTTCCTGGTGTCCGGTCTCGGCGCGTGGCACTCGCTGCGCCGCAGGGGCGCGGGCGGCTTCGCGGTGGAGCGGTTACGACGGCTCGGCGTCCCGCTGGTGTTCGCCACGCTCGTGCTGCTGCCGTTCCCGCAGTGGCTGCGGCTGCGGGCCGACCCCGCCTACCACGATTCCTACTTACGGTTCTGGCCGCACTTCTTCGAGGTACGGCTGGAGCCGTCGGAGTTCCCGTTCATCGTGCAGGGCACCTTCTACGAGACCGGCCACCTCTGGTTCGTGGTGCTGTTGCTGGTCTACTCGCTGCTGCTGGCGGCGCTCGCCCGCCGGGTGCCGCCCGGTCTCGGCCGGCGGATCCGCGACGGGGTGGTCTCGGCGACCCGGCGGCGCGGCTCGGTGCTGCTGCTGCCCGCCGCGCCGCTCGCCATCGTCTCCGCCCTGCTGGGGGTGGAGGAGGACTACGGCGGCTGGAGCCGGTGGGCGTACCTGCTGTTCTTCCTGTTCGGGTTCGCGCTCGCGGCCGACCCGCGACTGCGCGCGGCGATGCGCCGCGACGCGGTGGTGGCGGCGGTGCTCGGGGTCGCCCTGGTCGGGGCCGGAACCCCGCTGTTCCTGATCGCGGCCGAGACGCCCGGCGCCGACCCGTTCATGGACCTGTCGGCGCTGGCGATCATCGCCCGCACCTTGTACGGCTCGGCCGGTTGGTGCTGGCTGGTCGCGATCCTCGGCCTGCTCGACCGCCGCCGCCCCGCACCCACCGCCGAGAAAGCCACCGAGGAAGCCGGAACGGGAAGCAGCGAGCAGGACAAGCGGCCGCGCCGGATGTACGGCTATCTGGCCGCCGCGGTGCTGCCGGTCTACATCCTGCACCAGCCGATCGTCGTCGGCGTCGCCTACCTCGTGGTCGGCTGGAGCGCGCCCGTCGCGGTGAAGTTCGCGCTCATCGTCGCCGCCTCACTCGCCCTCACCTTCGCCGCCTACGACGTCCTGGTAAGGCGTACCCGGGTGACCCGCTTCCTGTTCGGCATGCGCTGATCAGGCCGCGACCTCTCCCTCCGTCACCGGCCCCTCCACCCCCGCCGCGACGGCCAGGAAGCCGGCCATGTGCCGGAAGGCCAGCCGTGCCTCCGGCAGCACGTCGGCCAGGATCGGGAAGACGTGCGGCATGCGCGGCCACTCCTCGTAGGTGACCGGCACCCCGCCCTCCCGGGCACGGACGGCGACGCGGTGCGCCTCGTCCCTGAGCACCTCGGTCGACCCGGTGACGATCATCAGCGGCGGCAGTCCGGTGAAGTCGCCGAGCACCGGCGACACCAGGGGGTCGCACGGGTCCAGGCCGGAGGTCCAGCGGCGGGCCAGCCAGCGCACCCGCCCGGCCGCGAGCATGGGGTCCTGCCAGCGGTTGTCACGCCGGGGATGGTCGGTCAGGTCGGCCCACGGGGACAGGCAGATGGCCGCCGCCGGCAGCGGAAGGCTCCGGTCGCGCAACGCCAGGAGGGTCGCCAGGGTCAGATGGCCGCCCGCCGAGTCGCCCGCGATGATCACGTCGGAGGCGTCGTACCCGCGCTCCAGCAGGCAGTCGTAGGCGTCCAGCGCGTCGGCGAGGGAGTCGGCGAGGTTGTGCACCGGGCCCTGGCGGTAGTCCAGGGCGAGCACCGGACGGCGGGCCACCACCGACAGCCGCCAGGTGATGGACCGGTGTGTCCTGGGCGAGCAGGAGAAGTAGCCGCCGCCGTGCAGGTAGAGCAGCACCTTGCCCTCGTCGAGCCGCCGACCGGCGCGCAGCCACTCGCCGTCGCACGCGGAGAAGGCCGCGGGCGCCACCCGTACGTGCTCGGGTGTGCCCACCGGCACCAGTTTGACCAGCTCACCGAGGCGGGCGGCGGCGTCGAGCGCGAGGGAATGGCGCAGCAGCAGGTGCGAGGCGGGCTTGAAGGTGCCGTGCATCAGACCGGTGAGCGCTCGGGCCTGCCAGCTCATCGGGTAGTCCGGTGTGACGTCCCTGTCCAGGTGCATATAGGTCCTCCCTAGATGTCCTGCCCAGTAGACCGCCGATCTACCCGTCGGTAGGTGCGTCATATACGTTGCGCCCCACCCGCCGGACCCCGGATAATCCCAGGCTGCCTTTTCCAGCACGCCCGTGCACGGGCCCGGACACGGTCGGTGACCATGCCCGTACAGAACGGAGGCCGCACACCATCTCGCTCTACGCCCAGCTCGTCCGGTACGGCTTCCGCAAACATGCCACCTACCTCGCCGGAGCGCTCGCCGGGGCCTTCACCAACAGCGTGTTCGGCATCCTGCGCGCCTACATCCTCATCGCGCTGTGGCAGGCCAGGCCCGGCCTGGCCGGCTACGACGTCGCCGACGCCATCACCTTCTGCTTCATCACCCAGGCGCTCATCGCGCCCATGCAGCTCTTCGGCGGCGGCCTGACCATCCCCGAGCGCATCCGCAGCGGCGACATCGCCCTCGACCTCGTCCGGCCCGCCCCGCTGCAGCTCTGGTCGCTGGCCGAGGACCTGGGCAGGGCCGCCTTCCTCCTCCTCGCCCGCGGCCTGCCGCCGATGCTGCTCGGCGCGGTCCTGTTCGGCATCGTGACGCCCACCGGCGTGACGCGGTGGGCGGGGTTCCTCGCCGGTCTCCTGCTCGCCGTGCTGACCAGCTTCGGCTGGCGCTATCTGGTGGCGCTGTCGGTCTGCTGGCTGGTCGACGACCGCGGCGTCAGCGTGGTGTCCATGGTGCTCACCACGTTCTTCAGCGGCATGATGCTGCCCCTGACGATCTTCCCCGGGTGGCTGGGCGAGCTGGCCAGGGCGCTGCCCTGGGCGGCCATGGTCCAGGCGCCCGCCGACCTCTACCTCGGCAAGGCGCCCCTCCTGGACACCCTGGCCCTCCAGGCGTTCTGGGCCGCGACGCTGATCGGCCTCGGCGCGGCGGCCACCCGGGCGATCCGCTACAAGGTGGTGATCCAGGGTGGTTAGGACGTATCTCCTGCTGGCCTGGACGTGGACCCGCGCCGCCGCCGCCTATCCGGCCTCGTTCTGGCTCCTGGTCGTGTTCGGCTGCGTCACCGGCGCGCTGGACCTCGCGGTGATCCTGGTGGTCTTCGCCAACACCACCACGCTCGGCGGCTTCTCCCGCGACGAGGTGCTCTTCCTGTACGGCGCGGCCAACCTCGCCTTCACCCTCTGCGACCTGTTCGTCAGCAACCTCGACCGGATCAGCCAGCACATCAAGGCCGGCACCATGGACACGTTCCTGATCCGGCCGGTGAGCCCCTGGATCCAGATCGCCACCGACCGGTTCGTCCCCGCCCGGTTCGGCCGCGTCGTGCTGGCCGGGGCCGTGCTCGGCTACGCGCTCGGGGCGCTGGACCTCGACGGGCGGCGGCTCTGGATGATCCCCGTCATGGTCGGCACCGGGATCGTCATCTTCACCGCGCTCTGGACGCTGGCCGGCGCGCTGCAGTTCCTGCTGACCGACGCGCCGGAGGTGACCAGCGCCTTCACCTACGGCAGCCAGCAGCTCACCCAGTATCCGCTGAACGTCTACGGCCGCGACCTGGTGCGCGGCGCGACGTACGTGCTGCCGCTGGCCTTCATCAACTGGCAGCCGGGCCTGTACGTGCTGGGCCGGGACGACCCGTTCGGGACGCCGGGCTTCATGCGTTTCCTCGGGCCCGCCGCGGCCCTGGTCCTCGCCCTGCTGGCCGGGCTCGCCTGGCGGCAGGGCATTCGCCGCTATCGATCCACGGGGAGTTGACATGATCGAGCTCGACCGCGCGGGCCGTACCTTCAAGGTGAAGCGCGCCACCGTGCACGCCGTACAGGATCTGTCGTTCAGCATCGCGCCGGGAGAGTTCGTCGGCTACCTCGGGCCCAACGGGGCCGGCAAGTCCACCACGATCAAGATGCTGTGCGGCATCCTGACCCCGAGCTCGGGCACGGTGCGGGTGGCCGGGCTGGACCCCTCGCGCAGGCGCACGACGCTGGCCCGGCGCATCGGCGTGGTCTTCGGGCAGCGCACCACGCTGTGGTGGGATCTGCCGCTCCGGGACAGCTTCGACCTGATCCGGCTCCTTTACAAAGTAGATCGCAAGGTGTTCGACGCCCGGCTGGCGGAGCTGGCCGAGACGCTGGACCTGGGCGCGTTCCTGCGCACGCCGGTGCGCCAGCTGAGCCTGGGGCAGCGGATGCGCGGCGACCTGACCGCCGCGCTGCTGCACGACCCGGACGTGCTGGTGCTCGACGAGCCCACGATCGGGCTGGACGTCGTCAGCAAAGCGAGCATCCGGGCGTTCCTGGCCCGGCTCAACGCCGAACGGGGCACCACCGTGCTGCTGACCACGCACGACCTGGGCGACATCGAGCGCCTGTGCCGGCGGGTGATGCTGATCGACCACGGGCGGCTGGCCTTCGACGGCACGCTGGAGGAGCTGATGGCCTCGGCGCCCGGTCACGCGACCATCGAGGAGGTGGTCACGCACCTGTACACGAGCGAGCGGTGAAGGTCAGTAGTAGCCGCTCTCGTCGGAGGCCTGCTCGTACTCGTCCTCCTCGTCGTCGTCACCGCGCGACCAGCGCGAGGGCATCAGCACGGGGATGAACAGGGCCACACCGAGCAGGGCGTAGACCCCGCTGGAGAGCAGGGTCCTGGAGCCGGCGGCGGCCTGCCTGACGATCTCGTGCATCGTCGGCTGGTCCGGGACGAGGGTCAGCGCCCGGTTCATGTCCAGCGCGTAGACGATGGTCCAGGCGAGCAGCACCATCGAGGGAACGAACGTGGCCAGCGGCGACACCCTGCCCGCCACCACCAACCCCACGACCAGGCCCACCGCGGCCATCGCGCCGAGCGCGATCCACAGCTGCTGCCCGCCCGCCGGATTGCCCTGGGCGCCGGTCAGGGACTGCTGTACGGCCCAGCCCCCGCCTCCCAGTACGGCCGCGGTCACGACAACTCCGATGAGCAAACCAGCTAAGTGCCGCAACGTTCTCACCTCTATGTCAACGTGGTCGGCACTGACCTTAGCGACAAACGCCCTATATCACCCAGCATTGCGCGGTCTGAGCTTCGCCGATGCCCTTCCCGTGAGACCATGTGGCACACCCATGCACGCGTACCTGCCACTCAGACTCGCCAGGACGGCGGCCTTCGCCGCCGTCTGCGTGACGCTCGCCGCCCTGGCGCACTGGCTCGGCGGCGGCGTCGGACCCGGCCCCTGGACGGCCGCGCTGGGCCTGGCCCTGGTGCTCGCGCTCGCCCTGGCGCTGTCCCGCAGGGAGCGGCCGACCTCGGTCATCAACACCGCCCTCGTCGTGGGCCAGCTCGGCCTGCACGAGCTGTTCGGCGGCGGTGACGGCAGCGGCTACGTCGTCGCGCACCTGCACGGCCAGGGGCTGGGCGACGCGCTCGGCATGCTGCTGGCCCACCTGACCGCCACGCTCGTCACCGGCTGCTGGCTGGCGCGCGGCGAGGCCGCGCTGTGGGCGATGCTGCGCCGCCTCGGCGGCCGGCTCACCCTGCTGCCGCGCCCGGGCGGCCCCCCGTCGACCCGGCCGGCCGCGCCGATCGTGCGCGTACGCGCCGTGCCCGTCGGCTCGCTCCTCCGTCACTCCGTCGCCAGGCGCGGTCCTCCGCTGCCCGCCTGAGCGTCTGACACCTTTCCTTCCCCCCGGATCACCCAAGTGGAGTTTCGTATGTCCCTGATGCGCCGCGCGGCCACCGTGCTCGCCGCCAGCACCGCCCTCACCCTCGGCCTCGCGCTCCCCGCGCTGGCCCACGTCACGATCAACCCGGGCACCGCCGAGCAGGGCGGCTTCAGCAAGGTCGCCTTCCGGGTGCCGAACGAGCGCGACGACGCCAAGACGGTCAAGGTCGAGGTGTCCTTCCCCGCCGACCACCCGCTGGCCTTCGTCTCGGTCAAGCCGGTGCCCGGCTGGGACGTCAAGGTCACCGAAGGCAAGCTGCCCAAGCCGGTCACCACCGAGTACGGCGAGCTCACCGAGGCCGTCACCAAGGTCGTCTGGTCCGGCGGCGAGATCGGCAAGGGCCAGTTCCAGGAGTTCGAGGTCTCCATGGGCAAGCTGCCCACCGGCGTCGACAAGCTCGTCTTCCCGACCAAGCAGACCTACTCCGGCGGCGAGGTGGTCGACTGGGCCGACGCGCCCAAGACCGACGGCACCGAGGCCGAGCATCCGGCGCCGGTCCTCAAGCTCACCCCGGCGGCCGGTGAGAAGGCCGTGGCCACGGCCACCACCGCCGCCTCCGCCCCCGCTGCCGCCCCCTCCGTGGCTCCGGCCGCGAGCGCGGCCGCCTCGGACGGCACCGCCCGCCTGCTGGGCGGCGCGGGACTCGCCGTCGGCGTCATCGGCATCGTGGTCGCCGTCCTCGCCCTGCGCCGCCGCCCCGCCTGACACCTCCGACGCGCCGGCCTGGCCTTGAACGCCCGTGCGGGACGGTTCCCGTACGGGCGCTCAGCCCCCGCTCGGCGGCCTGGCTCGCTGGGGTCTACGCGGTGATGTCCTTGCCGGAGAAGTGCGCCCAGGCGATGGTGAGCGACAAGGTGATGTAGGCGCCGAAGGTCACCAGGCCGCTCATCAGCGCGCCGGTGTCGATCGGACTGCGCAGCACCGCGTCGAAGCTGGTGAACCGGCTCGGCAGCAGGTAGGGCTCCAGGGCGCTGAGCTGGGGGATCGCCCGCAGCACCTGGCAGACGATGACCAGCACCATGGTGCCCGCGATGGCGCCGATGGGCACCTCGGTGAACACCGACAGGGCCATCGCGACCGCGGCCAGCGCGGCCATGCCGGCGCCGACGTAGCCGACGCTGATGAGGATCCGCGTCAGGCCTTCCGCCATGCTGACGGTGCTGCCGGACAGCAGCGTCATCGGCCCGGCCGGGAACAGGATCAGCCCCGTGACCAGCGCCGACAGCGCGACGACCGCCGTGACGGCGTAGCCGTACACGACCGCGTTCAGGTATTTGACGGCCAGCAGCCGGGTGCGCCCGGCGGGCGCGGCCAGCAGGTAGCGCAGCGTGCCGGCGCCGGCCTCCCCCGCGATCGAGTCGCCCGCCACCACGCTGACGGTGATCGGCATCAGCAGCAGCACCAGGAACGAGAACGAGGCGAACGTCAGCATCAGGCTGTTGCCCGCCACGTCGGCGACCAGCCCGCCCATCGCCTCGTCCCCCGCGACGATCCACAGCGTGATGCCGACGATGACCGGCACACAGGCCACCACGGCCAGCATCGCCAGGTTGCGGGGGCGCTTGAAGGTCAGCTCCAGCTCCGAGCCGAGCAGCCGCCAGAACGCCCACGGCCTGCGGGCGGGCGGCAACGGCGGGACCGGCTCGGCCGGGCGGCGCTCGGCGCTGCTCAGCGTCTCCGCCACGGGCACCAGTCCGGGCGTCCGCCGGGTCCGCGCCTCGGTGCTCTCAGCCGTCGACATCGAAACCCTCTCCCGTCAATCCCACGAACACGTCCTCCAGGCTCGGCCGTACGACCGCGAACCCGCGTACGGCGACCCCCTCGCCCACGAGGGCGGCGTTGACCTTCTCCGGCGCGTGCCCCTCCAGGGTGGCGCTCACGTCGTCGCCGACCCGCACGTCCGCCAGGCCGAGCCCGGTGAGCACCCGCGCGGCCTCGGCGGCGTCGGGGGTGTCGATCCTGACCCGGGTGGCCCGGCCGCCGCTGAGCGAGGCCATGGTCCCCTGCGCGACCAGCTGGCCGGTGCGCATGATGGCGGCGTGCGTGCACATCTGCTCGACCTCGGCCAGCAGGTGCGAGGAGACGAAGACCGTGGTGCCCGCGGCGGCGATCTCCTTGACCAGCGCGCGCACCTCGCGGGTGCCCTGCGGGTCGAGCCCGTTGGTCGGCTCGTCCAGGATGAGCAGCTCGCGCGGGCCGAGCAGGGCGGCGGCGATGGCCAGCCGCTGGCGCATGCCGAGCGAGTAGTTGCGGTAGCGCTTGCCGGCGGCCGCGCTGAGCCCCACCCGGTCCAGCGCCTGCCCGATCCGCTGCCTGGCGGTGCCGGCGGGCGCGGTGGGGTCGGCGGCGTCGAAGCGCCGCAGGTTGGCCTCACCGGACAGGTACGGGTAGAAGGCGGGCCCCTCGACCAGCGCCCCGACCCTCGGCAGCGCCTCGGCCCTGGACAGGCCGAGCAGCGAGCACTCGCCCTCGGTGGGGGCGACCAGGCCGAGCAGCATGCGGATCGTGGTGGTCTTGCCGGAGCCGTTCGGGCCCAGGAAACCGAAGACGGATCCGCGCGGGACGGTCAGGTCGAGCGCGTCCACGGCCACCTGACCGCCGCGGAACCGCTTCGTCAGGCCGCTGGTGACGATGGCGGCGGAGGGCGGGGACGCCCCGATGGGCGCCCCCGCTTCCATGGTGACGGTCGTCACTTCACGCCCGCCGCTTTGGTGATCTCCTCCGGGGTGACCGCGCCGACCAGGAGCCGGCCGTCGTCGGTCAGCAGGGCGGTGGCCAGCTTGGTCGTGATCAGCTTGCCCGAGCCCCACTCGCCGCTCACCGGGGTGGCGGACTTCAGCACACTGTCGAGCAGCGCGGCGGGGTCGGCCCCGTCCCGGCCGCCGAACCGGGACTCCTCGCCGCCGGGGGTCGCGCCGTCGGCCTTCTTGCCGGTCAGGTCGCTCAGCGACCCGGGCAGCACCGCGACGCTCGTCCAGCCCTCACCGACGACCTTGACGTCCCGCGCCGCCTCCTTCGCCCGCTCCTGCTGCTCGCCGCCCATCTCCCGCTTGTGCGCGGCGAAGTCCTGCTCCTCCACCTTCGCCCCGGCGGGCGGGGTGAAGGTGAAGTTCTCGGCGGCGGGCGGGGTGAAGGTCACCTGGGTGTAACCGATCTGGAAGGCCGGCTCCGCCGAGCCCTTGGCGAACACCTGGACCCGCAGCGGCATGTAGTTCTCGCCGTCGAGGGCCAGGCGCACCTCCTGCACCAGCGAGCCCTCGGCCTTCGGCTTGAGGACGAGCTGGTAGGCCGGGCGGCCCGCCACCTCGGCGGTGTTGGACACGCTGATCACCGTGTGCTCGCCGACCTGGGCCAGCATCTTCTCCGCCGCCGCCTGCGGCGTGAGGTCCTCGGGGCGGTGCGTGGCCAGGCTGCCCGGCCGCTCGCCGCCCTGCGGGAGCTTGACCCGGGTGGCGGTGTTGCTGCTGCTGTCCCAGTACCAAGCCTGGTCGCCGTTGACGATCAGATTGGTCTCGGCCAGCTGCGTGGGCATCGCCACCCGTACCTTGTCCTGCCCGCCGTACCAGACCTTCACCTCGTGCGACCCCGACAGCAGGGCGAGCGGCGAGCTGCCGCCCGTCTGCGGCAGCGCGGGCAGGCCGAGCGACGCCGTCTGCTGGACGGTGCCGGACATCGGCGGCGGACCCTCCGACTTGCCGGTCGCCGCCGCGGCGTCGGCCAGCAACTGCTGGGCCGAACGCTCCGGCAGCACGGGATCGCCACTGACCGCGGCGATGACCGGACCGGCGCCCAGCGCGCCCCCGATCACGGCGGCGGCCGCGATCGGCACTCCCCACCTCATGAACGTGCCTTTACGCATCTCACTCCTTAACGGTATGTCGATACGTGCAGCCTGCGTCATGCATCCTTAGGCAGACCTGAGACAGCCTGAGGCCGCTCTCAGCCTTCTCAGCGAGGTCTCAGGAGGAGGACGGGAGAATCGCCACATGAGAGTACTTGTCGTCGAGGACGAGCGGCGGATGGCCGCCGCGCTCCAGCGGGGGCTGCAGGCCGAGGGCTTCGCCGTGGACCTCGCCCACGACGGCGAACAGGGGCTGCACGAGGCCAGGCACGGCGAGTACGACGTGGTGGTGCTGGACATCATGCTGCCCAGGCTCTCGGGCTACAACGTGTGCAAGCAGTTGCGCGCGGAGGAGAACTGGGTGCCGATCCTCATGCTGTCGGCCAAGGACGGCGAGTACGACATGGCCGACGGCCTGGATCTGGGCGCCGACGACTACCTGACCAAGCCGTTCTCCTACGTGGTGCTGGTGGCCAGGCTGCGCGCGCTGCTGCGGCGCGACTCGGGGCGGCGGCCCGCCGTGCTGGGCGCCGGGGACCTGTCGCTGGACCCCGCGCGGCGCCGGGTGCTGCGCGGCGAGACGGCGATCGAGCTGACCCCCCGGGAGTTCGCGCTGCTGGAGTTCCTGATGCGCAGGCGCGACGAGGTGGTGTCCAAGGCGGAGATCCTGGAGCACGTGTGGGACACCTTCGACACCGATCCGAACGTGGTGGAGGTCTACGTCGGCTATCTGCGCCGCAAGATCGACGGCCCGTTCGGCAGGAACGCCCTGCAGACCGTCCGCGGCGCGGGCTACCGGCTGGCCGGTGACGGTGGCTGACAGCCCGCTGGCCTGGTGGCGGCGCCAGGGGCTGCGCTTCCGGCTGACCGTGGTGGCCGCGGCGGTGCTCGCCCTGGCGCTGGCCGTCTCGGCGTCGGTGCTGGTCACCGTGCTGGACCGGGCGCTGATCGACACCGTCGACGAGTCGACCAGGCAACAGGCCCAGACCGTGCGCGTGCACGCCGACGCGGGCACGCTGACGACCCCGATCACCACCAACGACGGCACCATCGTGCAGGTCGTGGACGCCGGCGGGCGCATCACGCATGTCACCTACGGAGCCGACCGGCTGGTGCCGCTGCTGGCCGCGGCCGCCCGGGAGCGGGTGCTGCGCGAGGGCGGCGAGGCCACCTTCCTGGACGGCCGGCCGTACGCGATCCCCGGGCCGCTGCGCGTGGTCGTGGTGCGGGCCGACCGCGGCCAGACCGTGATCGCGGCCAGGCCGGTCGCGGAGATCCAGATGAGCCTGGCCACGGCCGGCCGGGTGCTGCTGATCGGCACGCCGCTGCTGATCGTGCTGCTGGCCGCGGCGAGCTGGGTGATCATCGGCAGGACGCTGCGCCCGATCACCGCGCTGCGCCGCGGCGCCGCCGAGATCACGCACACCGCCAGGTCCCGCAGGCTGCCGGTGCCCGAGTCGAAGGACGAGGTGCACTCGCTGGCCACCACGCTCAACGACATGCTGGCCAGGCTGGAGGAGGCCGAGCAGCGCCAGCGCGCGCTGGTCTCCGACGCCTCGCACGAGCTGCGCAGCCCGCTGGCCAGCATCCGCCTGCAGCTCGAGGTGGCCCTCGGGCACCCCGAGGGCCAGGACTGGCGCGAGACGGCCGAAGGCGTCCTGGAGGACACCATGCGGCTGTCCAAGCTCGCCGAGGACCTGCTCGCGCTCGCCCGGCTGGACGAGCGCGGCGGGGTGCCCGCCCGGACGGAGCCCGTCGACCTCGACCAGGTGACCCGGCAGATCGCCGACCGTTACGGTGACGTGCGGCTGACCGCCTGCGAGCCGCTGGTGGTCAGCGGCGACGCGCTCGACCTGAGCCGCGTGCTGACCAACCTGATCGACAATGCCGTCCGGCACGCCACGTCGACGATCGAGGTGGCGCTGACCGGCGACGGCACGCTGACGGTGACCGACGACGGCCCCGGTGTACCCGAGGAGGATCGGGAGCGGGTGTTCAACCGCTTCACCAGGCTCGACTCCGGCCGCGGCCGCGACGAGGGCGGCGCGGGGCTCGGGCTGGCGATCGTCCGTGAGACCGTGCGCGCGCACGGCGGCACGGTGCACCTGGAGGACGCCTCCCCCGGGCTGCGCGTGGTGGTGTGGCTGCCCCGCGGGTGACCGGTGCGGGATCCGGCGATCGACCGCGCTAGGCGGCGGTGCCCTTCTCGGCCGTCGCCAGGAAGTCCTGGGCGATCAGCGGGAGGCGGCGGCGCGCGTGCACCACGGCGATGACGCGCCGCACGGCGGGTTCGAGCGAACGGACCACCAGACCGGCCCGGCCGGCCTGCTCGGCCATGCCGCGGTACCAGAGCAGTGAGGCCTGGCCCGCGCGTACGGCGTTCAGCCAGCCGTTGCGCTCGTCGGTTTCGAGCACCACGACGGGGTTGACCGCGTACTTGCCGAACA
This sequence comes from Nonomuraea glycinis, assembly GCF_014646515.1. Classification (GTDB taxonomy): domain Bacteria; phylum Actinomycetota; class Actinomycetes; order Streptosporangiales; family Streptosporangiaceae; genus Nonomuraea; species Nonomuraea glycinis. The sequence continues at coordinate 34,118 of NZ_BMNK01000028.1, read as the reverse complement.
TCGCCTCCAGTTCCCTGCGACGGACGCTGCCCCGCGCGGGCAGGGCCAGCCGCATGCCGTCGAGACGGCACATCGGGACGGGGTTGGGCAGTTCGAGGGCGGGAGGGGAGATCAGCACGATCTCCTGGCGTTCGAGGGGATGGGTGACGAGGTCGCCGGGCACCGGCAGGTCCGTCAGGCCGAGATCGGCCCGCTGGTCCCTGATGGCACTGACCACGGCATCACGGCCGTCGCAGCGCACGATGTGCACGCGGACGCCGGGGTGCTCGGCGGTGTAGGCGGGCAGAAGCCGCCCTGCGAGGCCGGGTTCGAGGCTGGGCGTGGAGGCGATGCGAAGCTCGGCTTCCCCGGCGGGACCGCCGTGGTGGGCCAGGCCCTCTATCTCGCGGACCGCGTCGAGCGCCTCCCTGGCCAGCTTCACCACCCGGCGGCCGTGTGCGGTCACCACTACACCGCGCCCGGAGCGAGCGAAGAGCGTCATGCCCAGCTCTCGCTCCAGATCCCGGATCGCACGCGAAAGCGCAGGTTGTGCGATGTAAAGCGACCTGGCCGCGTCGGTCATGGTGCGGTGCTCCGCAGTCGCGACCACATAGCGGAGCTGCTGGAGGTTCATGTCAAAGAAGCTAGGACAACGCCCGCCGCGCGGTGGGGGACATAGCGGAGATCACCTCGAATGATTTCGGACTGTAACCGAGCACTGCTACATCCGTGACGGGTGATAAATGAGTATGCTTCTGCCCCAAATTTGGCAAAGTTTCGATGAGTGACTCACTTGGCCACCCATTAGGGGACAAACCGCATTAAGGGGCGACACGGTGACAGGCAACGGGCAGTACCCTCCCGCGCCTCAGGGGCCAGGACAGCCCCAGCGGCCACCCTCGCGCCCTTGGCCCCCACCGGGGTACGGCGAAGCACCGGGCGGGCGTCCGCCGAACAACCCGTACCCACCCAACGCGCCGGCCAATCCTTACCCACCGCAGGGAAATCCGTACCCGCAGGAGAATCCGTACCCGCAGGGGCCACCGCCGGGGAACCCGCACCCGCAGGGGCCGCCGCACGGGAATCCGTACCCGCAGGGGCCGCCGCCGGGGAACCCGTACCCGCAGCAGCCCCCGCAGGGGAGCCCCTACCCGCCTCCGCAAGGCCGGCCCTACCCACCCCCTCCCCCGCCGCCGCAGTGGCAGCAGCCGCCGCCTCCGCCCCCTCCGCCGCCACCGGGGCGGGGGCCGTACGGGCAGTGGCCGCAGCCGCCGAGGAAGAAGCCGGGCATGGGGGCAGGGGCCATCCTCGGCACCGTGTTCGGCTCGATGGCGGCGCTGTTCGTGCTGATCGTCGTCGGCGCGGCGATGATCGACGGTGCCCAGGAGTCACGGACGACGACGCCGATCGCGATCCCGACGCTGTCGCCGTACGACGAGCCGACGCGGCGGCCGGACCGGGACCCGAGCGCGAGGCCGACCACCGACTCCAGCTCTGACCCCAGCCCCGAGTCCACCCCGGAGTCCACCCCCGAGCCCAGCCCGACGCGGAGCCAGGACGACTCGCCGGTTCAGGTCACGGTCAACAGGAGCCTGAAGAACAACACCGTCTACCGGGCGGGCGCGCTGCCGAGGCTGCGCTGCCAGGCGGGCAACGTGAGCATCCACAGCCACAGCCAGCTCAAGTCGCTCATCCTCAGGACCGGCAGGTGCATGGGCAACGCCTGGGGGCAGATCCTGCGCAAGCAGGGCATCCCGTTCAGCCCGCCGAACTACGCGATCGTCGCCGGGCGCGGCAGGGGCGCCTGCGGCGACTATCCGGCGGCGGGGAGCATGGTGCCCTACTACTGCCCGCGCAACAACACCATCTACGCCTCCACCACGGCCATGGCCAAGGGCAACGGCAACGCCCGTGGGTACGGCCAGATCATCTCCTGGCACGGCGGCATCATCAGCATGATGGCCCACGAGTACGGCCACCACGTGCAGAACGTGACCGGGCTGATGGACTCGTGGTGGGCGCAGACGATCGACTCGTCGAGCCGGAGCGGCAAGCTGGCGCTCAACAGGCGCATGGAGTTGCAGGCCACCTGCTTCGGCGGCATGTGGATGAGGTCGGTGGCCGGCACTTATCCGGTCACCTCGGCCAACCGCGGCAATTTGTTCTGGTTCTACAGCCAGGTGGGCGATTACCCCGGTTTTCCCCGTGACCATGGCTCGCGGACGAACAACAACAGGTGGTTCCGGCAGGGCTGGCTGAAGAGCCAGGCATATCAGTGCAACACCTGGATGGCGGCCTCCTCCACGACGTCCTAATGGCAACCTGGTGTTCATCTCAGCTTGGGTACATGTCTCTGATGTCCATATATGGGGACTAGAATCCTGGCAATCTTGCTGTCAAACGGGGGCAAACCTTTGGGTTCTGCCTGGTGGGCGTGCGAAGGAGCCAGTGTGAGCAAGCGCGACGGGGATAACACCGTGCCCGGCGGTAGGAAACGCCGTCCCCCTCGCCGTCCGCGCCCTACCAGCCGTCAGCCGTCCTCCGCGGAGGACGGCCCGCAGCCCTCCGGCTCCGCCAAGCAGCCCTCCGGCTCCGCCAAGCAGGCCCCCGGCCCAGCCAAGCAGGCCCCCGGCTCCGCCAAGCAGCCCTCCGGCTCCGGCCAGAGGCCCGCCGCCGGCCTCGGCAAGGGCAAGAAGGTCGGCGACGGAAAGAGCGCGTCCAGATCCGCCGGACCGGCCAACGCCGGCGCGATACTCGGCTGGACCCTGCTGTCGATAGTCGTGCCCGGCACCGCCCATCTGCGGGCCGGGCATCGCCGTACCGGCCTGATCCTCATCGGCATCTACGCGGTGGTGCTGCTCGGCGCGCTGGCGTTCGTGCTGTCCACCCTGGACAACGTGGGCATCTACGTGCGCAGCAGCGTGCACACCACGGTGACGGTCCTCGCGGTGCTGGGTGCGCTCTGCTGGTTCGCGCTGGTGCTCTCCTCCTACATCGCGCTCGGCCCCAACAGGCTGAACCAGCAAGGTCAGATCGTCTCCGGCATCGTGGTGGGCGTGGTGTGCGTGGCGGTGATGGCGCCGTTCGCCTTGGCGGCCACCACCGTGCAGGCGGGCAGTGACGCGATGCAGAACATCTTCCGCAGCGCCGCGGACGACCCGGACATCGCGCCGATCAAGGAAGATGACCCCTGGAACGGCAAGAATCGGGTGAACTTCCTGCTGATCGGCGGTGACGCGGCGGGCAACCGCACCGGCGTGCGCACCGACAGCATGAACGTGGCCAGCGTGGACCTCGCGACCGGCGCCACCGTGCTGTACAGCCTGCCGCGCAACCTGCAGCATGTGCACTTCCCCCCGTCCTCACCGCTGCGCAAGCAGTTCCCCAACGGCTTCATGGCGGAACTGCCGCAGGGCGGCCTGCTCAACGAGGTGTGGCAGTACGCCACCGACCACCCGGACCTCGCCGGCGGCAAGAACAAGGGCCCGCGAGCGCTCATGGACGCCATCGGCCACACCCTCGGCCTCAAGATCGACTATTACGCCATGGTGAACATGTACGGCTTCGCCGACCTGGTGGACGCGATCGGCGGTCTGAAGATCCGCGTCGAGCGGGACATCAAGTGGGGCGGCCACTACGGCACCGCGGGCACCATCAAGGCGGGCACCCAGCGACTGTCCGGCGAGGAGACCCTGTGGTACGGCCGGTCCCGCGTGGAGAGCGACGACTTCAACCGGATGAGCCGCCAGCGCTGCGTCATCGCCGCGTTCGCGCAGCAGGCCACGCCGGATGTGATTCTGCGGAACTTCAGCAACCTCGCCAGGGCGACCAAGAGGCTGGCGCAGACCAACATCCCGCAGGAACTCCTCGAGCCCCTGGTCCCCCTGGCGCTCAAGGTCAAGGACGCGAAGATCACCAGCCTGCAGTTCGTGCCCCCTGACTACTGGCCGGGCAACCCCGACTGGGTCAAGATCCGCAAGGCGTCGGCCAAGGCGATCCAGGACTCCCTGAAGCCGGCCCGCCGGGCGCGGACCGCCGACGTGGCCGCCTCCCCCGGCGTCCCGACGGCCACCGCGACGCCACCGGGGACGGCGGCCGCCAGGCCGACGGCGACGCCCACCCGCAAGACGCAGAAGGCCGGCGCCACCTCACTCAACGAAGCCTGCGGCCTCTGAGGAAGGAAGCAGCAGGCCCAGGAGCGGACCCGGCGTCCGCCCCTGGGCCGGTCATGGCGGGCCTGAGGCCGCCGGATCACTCCGCGGGCCCGAGGCCGCCGGATCACACCGCCGGGCGGCCCAGGGCGCGCAGGTCCTTGATGGTCAGCGCGGACACGTTCTGGTCCACGGGGTTGTCGGAGTACTGGTGGATGGCCCAGGACTTCCAGTCGGCCGGCGGGGTGACCGTGCCCTTGGCCTTGCCGTAGTTGGCGAGCCAGAGGGGATACTGGCCGAGGCCGTGGCCGTACTGGTCGGCGAAGGCCTGGCTGCTGTAGAACAGCGGCTTGACGCCGGTCTTGGCGGTGACGCGCTCCAGCCACTTCTTGGCCCAGGCGTTGACGTGGGCGGTGGACTGGCCGTCGCTGGTCTCCAGGTCGAGGGCGAGCAGGTCGCCGGGCTTGCCCTGCTGGCCGTTCACGGCCGCCAGGAAGTAGTCGGCCTCGACGACGGGGTCGTTGGCCGGATGGCCGAAGTGGTAGGCGCCACGCGCGACCTTGTTCTTGTCCAGCTCTTTCCAGTGGCGGGCGAAGGTCGGGTCCTTGAAGTCCAGACCCTCGGTGGCCTTGACGATGCCGAAGTCGGCGCCGCTGGTGGCCCAGTCGTGCTGGGGCTGGTAGTTGGAGACGTCCTGACCGTAGGTGAAGTCGTCTGCCTGCGCGGGGCCGGAGAAGCCTACGGCCGCCACGGCGGTGGCCATGGCCAGCAGCGCGCCCGCTCGGAATGTGCGCAGGGTGCTGGAGATGGTCATGCGGATTCCTCCTGGGATATGAGGCATCGCGGGTACGGCACGCGGCCGTACGCTCGCGAAGGGCTACAGCGGAGCACCTCGGCGGGGCACACGGGCCACACTGCGGAGGAGGTGCTGGACGGGAGTCGCCATGGTCACTCGTTAACCGGGAGGAAAACCGCCGGGCCGGACTCAGGCGCTCAGATGTTTACAACGGCGACACTACCGCCAACATTCCCAAAAGGCCAGGTCAAGCAGGATGCGACCCGGCAAACCCCGTCCAGCGCGGGCTTCAGGCGAGGGCTCGTCTGGGCAACAGGGCGAACGCGCCGAGGTAAAGCAGGGCCGCCACGATGAGCAGCGCCTGATAGCCGATCACGAGCGCGAGATACTCCAGGCAGCCGCCCACCATCGCGCCCAGCAGGTTGGCGCCGAAGGACGTGGTGGCGTCCGCCGAGTCGGCGAACCGCTTGGCGAACACCACGTTGGCCGCGAAGATCGGCAGGAACGCGACCGTGACGGCCACCACCGCGCGCAGCGGCAGCGGGAGCGACAGCAGCCACGCGTTGGGCACCAGCCAGGCCAGCACCAGGCCCGCGAACAGCACGCCGTACATCGCGGGCAGCGGCGGGGTGCGCCAGCGGCGGGTCACCTCCACGGCGGCGAGCACCGCCACGAGCACCCCGGCGAAGACGATCGCGTTGACCACCCAGGTGGTGCCGAACAACAGCGCGAAGCCGGTGACGCTCTTGGTCTCCAGCAGCAGGAACGCCACCCCGAGCAGGAACAGGTCGGCGTAGGGCCGCATCCGGCGGTAGGGGCCGGCGACCATGCGCACGGCCAGCAGGCTGACCAGCAGGATCAGGCCCAGGGTGATGAGGTAGATCGCCGGGATCGTGCGGTCCTTCAGGTAGAGGAAGGGGCGGTCGTCACCGGCGGGCGGCGGGGTCCCGGCGGCCGCGCCCGCCCACGGGCCGGCGCAGCGCTGGGCCGCGGGGGTCGCGCCCGCCGTGATGACGGCCTGCTGGCCGCTGACGCTGACCACGTCCACGCACGGCTTGTGCCCGAACGCGCTCTGCACCGTGCCGGCGAGCCGGTCGACGAGCCAGCTCTCGCGGTAGTAGTTGTACATCGAGAAGGCGCCGCCGGGCTTGAGGTGCTCGCGGGCGGCCCGCATGGCCTCCGGGGTGAACAGGTAGCTCTCCAGCCGCAGCGAGCTGGCTCCGGACACCAGGGTGAGCGAGTCGGGCAGCGCGAACAGGATGAGGTCGTAGCGGCGGTCGGTGCGCTCCAGGAAGGCGCGCCCGTCGGTGACGTGGGTGGTGACGCGAGGGTCGTCGTACGGCCGGTCGGGGTGCTCCGAGCCGCCGAGCTCGCGCAGTTTGGGATCGATCTCGACGGCGTCGACCCGGCGGGCGCCCTTGGACAGCGCGATGGCCACGTCGGTGCCGCTGCCCGCGCCCACGATCAGCACGTCCTGCGGGGCCGCCACGGCCCGTTCGTACGGCAGGCCGTACTGGCCCTCCCACTGCAGGCGGGCGGCGGCGGGCGCGGCCTGCTGGTGCGGGATGCCGTTGACCGAGATGTCGGTCACCGGCACGCCGAGGATCTCCAGCGCCCTGGTGGTGACCTTGTAGTAGGGCGACCAGATCGCGCCCGCGGTGAGCGTCTCGGCCAGCAGCAGGCCGACGACGGCGAGCGAGGGCAGGGTCACCAGCGCGAGGTACGGCACGCGCGGCCGGGGCACCAGCAGCAGCCCGTAGGCGAGGGCGGCGATCAGCCCCCAGAAGACGGGCGGCGCGCTGAGGAAGGACAGCGCGGTGAAGGCGGCGATGCCGGTGAGGCTGCCGATCAGGTCGTAGCGGTAGGCCTCCAGCCGGGGCAGCTCGGGGAAGCACCGGCCGACCAGCTCGGCGGGCCCCATGAGCACCACGGCCGCCGCGCAGAAGATCACCGGCAGGATCAGCCAGGCGGGCGGGCCGGTGGTGCCGAGGCTGGTCCAGTAGAGGACGTCCTCGGAGGAGCGGTCCACCGTCACGGGGAACGTGAGCACGACGAGCACGAGGCCGAACAGCACGACCGGCGAGTAATAGGGCTGCCGCGTGGATCTGCCGACGCGCAGGAATCCGAGTCCGATGCCGAGGAATGAGCCGAGCAGCACGAAATTGGTGAAATAACTCAGATGGACGATGTTGGATCCGGTCCACCTGATCAGCGCGAGCTCGAGGAAGAGCATGAAGGCACTGGCGAGGATCAATCGGGGGCGCACCGCCAGCCAGTGCGAGCTCGTGCCGCCGCCGACCGCCTTCTGCTCCTGGAGCGTCATGATGACTCACCGTATTGAGCGACGCCCCGGCCCGCAAGGTCAAGAAAGCCGGGGACGCCGAGAAATAATTACTGTGGAAATCGCCGGAATTTGTGACGTTTTAGCAGGTCAAATGCCTTAAGTGGCGCTGGACGCGGCGGGCTGGAATGGAGGAATGTGGGGAAGGTTCTTTCCCCCATAGTCGCTCGGTGGTCAATCATGCGGGTCCTCATCCAGCTTCGCCCCTCCCCCGATCTGGTCGCGGCGGTCGCCGACCCCGGCATGACCGCCACCTCCGCCGATGTCGCCGACGGCCTGCCCGGAGTCGAGCTCGACAGCGCCTTCGTCCCCGTCGCCCTGCCCCGGCCGGTGCCCGCCGGCGGCGGTGGCGACCCGCTCTCGCTCAACCAGCCGCTCAACTTCTCACTGTCCCCCGAGGACGCCTCCGTCCTGGTCCGCGGCACCATCTCCGACGACGAGATCACCGCCCGGATGACGCTGCTGCCCGCACTGCGCCCCGACGTCGTCGGCGTCTTCGCCGACCCCGTCGTGGAGACCACGCTCACCTGCGGCGGCGACGCCTCCGTGGGCACCTGGCACGACGTGGAGCGGCTGCTCAACGTGCCCGGCCTGCACGCCGAGGGGCTGCACGGCGCCGGCGTGCCGGTCGCCGTGCTCGACACCGGCATCAACACCGCCCACGTGGCCAGGCAGCTCGGCCGGGACGTCACCCTCGACGCCGCGCTGAGCTGGAGCCCGGCCGGGGTGCCCGGCCGGCCCGGCCACGCCGAGGTCGACCACGGCACGATGTGCGCCTTCGACGTGCTCATCGGCGCCCCGCAGGCGTCGCTCATCGACATCCCGCTGCTGCGCTCCACCCGGCCCGGCGGCTCGGCGCTCGACGGGCTGCTGTCCGACGCGGTCGCCGCCTTCGCCCACCTGCGCACGATCCTCGCCGGTCAGCCCGCCGAGACCAGGGCGCTCGTGATCACCAACTCGTGGGGGTCGTTCTCCCCCGAGTGGGACTTCCCCGTGGGCCATCCGGGCAACTACTCCGACAACGCGGCGCACCCGTTCAACCTCATGGTCGCCAGCCTCGACCAGGCGGGGGCCGACGTGCTGTTCGCGGCGGGCAACTGCGGGCGCGACTGCATGGACCGCCGATGCGCCTACCCCGACCGGCCCATCACCGGCGCCAACTCCCACCCCCGCGCGCTGTCGATCGGCGGGATCGACGTCAACGGCCACCGGGTCGGCTACTCCTCGCAGGGGCCTGGCCGGTTGAGCGCCCGCAAGCCGGACGTGTGCGCCTACACCCACTTCGCCGGTTCCAGGGCGCTCGGCCCGGACAGCCCGGACTCCGGCACCTCGGCCGCGACGCCCGTCGCCGCCGGGCTCGTCGCCGCGATCCGCACCCGCTGGCCGTCCTCCCGGCTCTCACCCGCCCAGCTCCGCGCCCTGCTGCGCCGCACCGCCGAGGACCGCAGCGAGGTCGGGTTCGACTACGACTACGGTTACGGCACGGTGGACCCCGCCGGGATCATCGCCGCCCTGCAGCGCCGGGCCGCCGCGGCCCAGCAGGAGTCCTCGAGCCCGCAGCCCGCGGCCCGCTGAACCACCCGTCACCGGGTAGACGACCAGGCCGCACACCCGGTACAAGGGCGCCCGGCCGTGAGACGCCCACCTGTCAGACGTCCGGCCGTCATACGCCCGCCTGTCAGACGCCTTGCCGTCATACGCCCGCCTGTCAGACGCCTTGCCGTCAGGCGCCCGGCCGTCGGGCGCCTGACGGCTAGGCGCTCGCCCGGTTGAACACGCGGGTCCCGACGGTCAGGCTGATCACCGCGAACACCACGGTCACGGCCACCCCGGCGACGACCGTCCCGGTGAAGTAGTGGCCGCCGAACAGCTCGCGCAGCGCCTCCAGGACGTGCCGGAACGGGCTGACGTACGAGAGCGCGTCGAGCCAGCCCGGCGCCATCGACATCGGCAGGAACGCGCCGGACAGCAGCACGAGCGGGATCACCGCCGTGCCCATCACCGGCGCGAACAACTGCTCGTTCATGGTCAGCGCGATCGCGTACGACAGCGCGGCGAGGCTCGCCCCGAGCACCACGACCAGCGCCAGCCCGGCCAGCAGCCCCGCGACGGGGGCGCGCAGGCCGAGGGCGTAGCCGACCGCGACCAGCAGCACGACCTGGAGGATGAGCTGGACGGCGTTGGTGAGCACCCGGCCGAGCAGCAGGGCCAGGCGGCTCGCCGGGGTGACGCGCAGCCGCTCCAGCGCCCCGGAGCGCTTCTCGAACACCACCCCGAACCCGGCCATGCCGGTGCTCATCAGGCCAAGCTGGATGATCAGGCCGGGCACCAGGGTCTCCCAGCTGCCGATCGTGGCGAAGATGGGCCCGAACAGCACCAGGAAGAACAGCGGCTGGATGGCGCCGAAGATCAGGCCGGCCTTCTGGCGCAGAGTGGCGCGCAGGTTGTGGCGGAACAGCAGCCAGGTGTCGCGGACCATCAGAGGGCCGCCTCCTCGCGCAGTGACCTGCCGGTGAGGTCCAGGAACGCCTGGTCGAGCGTGCGGCCGCCCGCCTTGAGCTCGGCCGGGGAGCCCGTCGCGACGATCTCGCCGTGGTCGATGATCAGCAGCCGGTCGCAGAGCGCGTCCGCCTCGTCGAGGTAGTGGGTGGTGAGGAAGACCGTCACGCCGTCCTCGGCGCGCAGGCGGCGGATGTGGTCCCACAGGTTCGCCCTGCTCTGCGGGTCGAGCCCGGTCGTCGGCTCGTCCAGGAACAGCAGGGCCGGCCGGTGCGGCAGGGCGAACGCGATGTCGACGCGGCGGCGCTGGCCGCCGGAGAGCGTGCCACCGGGCCGGGACTCCATGCCCGTCAGGTCCAGCATGGCCAGCACCTCGGCCGTCCTGGCCGACGCCTCGGCGCGGCTGAGGCCGTACAGCATGGCCTGGAGGTGGAGCTCCTCGCCGAGCGGGACCGACGGGCTGACCCCGCCGCTCTGCGAGACGTAGCCGATGTGGCGTCGCACCCGCGCCGGGTCGCCCAGCAGGTCGTGGCCCGCCACCGTGGCGGTGCCCGAGGTGGGCCTGAGCAGGGTCGTCAGCATCCGCATGGTGGTGGTCTTGCCTGCGCCGTTGGGGCCGAGGAAGCCCACGATCTCACCGGGCCGCACGGACATGGTCACGTTCTTGACGGCTACGTCGCCGCCTTTGAAGGTCTTGGACAGACCTGTCGCGTTGATCATTTGATCGCCTCCAAAGTTAGAGTAAACCTAATTTTGGAGCGACTGCAAACTTGGTAGCATGGCGGGGTGGACGAAGGACTGCGGGAGCGGAAGAAGCGCGAGACCCGAGAGCGCATCTCGGACATGGCGATGGGGTTGTTCATGTCGCGCGGGTTCGACAACGTGACCGTGGCCGAGGTGGCGCGCGCGGCGGACGTGTCGGTGAACACGGTGTTCAACTACTTCCCCGCCAAGGAGGACCTCTTCCTGGACCGGCAGGACCAGGTGGAGGGCATGCCGGTCGAGGTCGCGCGGGGGCGTGCGCCGGGTGAGAGCGTGGTGCGGGCGTTCCGGCGCGACTTCCTCGACGCGCTGGAGACGCGCGACTGGCGTTACGGACTGAACGAGGGCAGCGACGTGTTCGCCAGGATGGTGGCCGACAGTCCGGCGCTGCGCGCCCGGACGCGCGAGCTCCATCTCAGACGGGAGACGCTGCTGGCGGCCGCGCTCGCCGAGGAGGCCGGTGCGGACGACGACGACCTCGCGCCGCTCCTGATGGCCGCGCACCTGCTCAACACGACCCGCCTGCTGTCGGAGCACGCCGTCCGCGGGATGCTCGCGGGCGAGGCGTGGGAGACGATCCGGCCCCGCCTCAGGGTGCAGGCCGACAAGGCGTTCGACCTGCTGGAGTCGGGCATCGGGGAGTGATCAGTCCAGGTTGCCGCTCAGTGCCGCGCCGCCGAGGATCAGGAAGAACAGCCCGTAGATGACGATGATGCCGATCATGATGCAGGTGCTGATGATGCCGCAGATGCGCCCGGCCTGCACCATGCCGCGGTTCTCGTAGACGTAGCCGCTGTTGTCGATCTCGCGCAGCGCCTTGGTCCCCATGTTCCAGGCGAACGGTCCGAGAATCTGGCAGATGACCAGGCTCAGGATGCCCAGCACCAGGATCGTGGTGCCGTTGGGGTGGGTCTGCGGCGGTGGACCGTAGTAGGAGGGCCCGTAGTTGGGATAGGACATCGGTGCTGGACCCCTTGTCTGACGGCGATTGCGTGGGTTTTATACCACAGCGTCGAGTCGCGCCGTGGGTTGCTACACTCCCGGCCCATGATCCGGTCATTCATGCCGTTCTTCCAGTGGTTCGCGGCAACTGACTGGTTCATGAGGGTGGGACCGCGGGTCATGCCGAAGTTCGACCGCGTCCTGCGCCCGCTCGCCCGGGGCAGGCTGCTCAGCGGCGGACCGATGCCCACGCTGGTCCTGACGAGCACCGGCGCCAAGACCGGGCTGCCGCGCAGCACCCCGCTGGCCTGCCGGCCGGAGCCCGGCGGCGCGCTGCTGGTCGTGGGCAGCAACTTCGGCCATGACCGGCACCCGGCGTGGAGCGCCAATCTCATCCGGACGCCCGAGGCCCGGGTGGGTTTCGGCGGCCGCGAGTTCGGGGTCACCGCGGTGCTGCTGACCGGCGGCGAGCGCGCGGCCGCCTGGCCCGGCCTGATCGAGCAGTGGCCGCTCTACTCCCGCTATACGGACAAGTCGGGGCGGCAATTACGGGTCTTCCGGTTGATTCCTACGCATTGATCATATTGCGCCATCATGGACGGGATCATCCACCGTTCCAAGGAGCCTCCCCCCGTGCGCGAACGCACCCGTGCCCTCCTGGCGCACCGGCACTTTCAGCGATTCATCATCGCCGTCATCCTGGTCAACGCCGGCACGCTAGGCCTGGAGACGTTCCCGAACGTCGTCGAACGCTACGGTGATCTGCTCGTCGTCGTCGATCATCTGGCGCTCTACATCTTCGTGGCCGAGCTCGCGGCCAAGCTGTACGTCGAAAGGCAGAACTTCCCCCGCGACCCGTGGAACATCTTCGACACCGTGATCGTCGGCATCGCGCTCGCCCCCGCCACGGGCGGGCTGTCGGTGCTGCGATCGCTGCGCATCCTGCGCGCGCTGCGGCTGCTGTCGGCGGTGCCGAGCCTGCGCAAGGTGATCTCCGCCCTGCTGCGCGCGATGCCCGGGATGAGCTCGATCGTGCTGCTGCTCTCCCTGGTCCTCTACGTGGCCGCCGTCCTGGCCACCAAGCTGTACGGCGCGACGGCGCCCGATCGGTTCGGCAGCCTGCCCACCTCGCTGTTCACCCTCTTCCAGACGATGACAGGCGACGACTGGGGCAACATCGCCAGGGAGGTGATGACCCGGCACCCCTCCGCCTGGATCTTCTTCACCGTCTTCATCCTGGTCTGCACCTTCGTGGTGCTGAACCTGTTCATGGCGGTCGTGGTCAGCGCGATGGACGAGGAGGCGGCCGCCGAGCGGGCCGAGCTGGAGGCGGAGATCGAGGACGTGTCCGCCGCCTCCACCCAGCGCATCCTGGACGAGCTCGCCGGGCTGCGCCGGGAGGTGGCCGAGCTGCGCGCGCACACCGTGTCCGGCACGGCATCCGGCACGGCGTCCGACACGGCGTCCGACACGGCGTCCGGCACGGCGTCCGGCCGGCGCTCCGGCAGGGGGCGCTCGTCCCGCACCAAGGGCCGCGCCTCGGCCTGAGACCGAGAGGCCGCGCCTCGGCCTGAGACCGAGAGGCCGCGCCTCGGCCTGAGACCGAGAGGCCGCGCCTCGGCCTGAGACCGAGAGGCCGCGCCTCGGTCTGAGACCGAGAGGCCGCGCCTCGGTCTGTGAGGGCGCCGTCCCGTGCCATGGGTCGTGTTTCGGCCGGAGAGGGCGCCCACCGGGTCAGCGTGAGTAGAACTCGACCACGAGTTGCTCGTCCACCGGGACGACGATCTGGCCGCGCTCCGGCCGGGTGGCCAGGGTGACCGTCAGGTTCGCGTGGTCCACCGAGAGGTAGGGCGCGACGCGCTCGTCGGCGTGCACCCCCTCGGCCGCGGCCACGAACGGCTGCATCCGGCGTGACCGCTCGCGCACGGTGATGACCTGTCCGGGCTTGACGAGGTAGCTGGGGATGTCCACCTTGCGCCCGTCGACCGCGATGTGGCCGTGCGCGATGTACTGCCGGGCCGCGTAGATCGACGGCGCCAGCCCGGAGCGCAGCACGACCGAGGCCAGCCGGGTCTCCAGCAGGGTAACGAGCTCGGCGCCCGAGGCGCCCGGCTTGCGCACCGCCAGGTCCCAGTAGCGGCGGAGCTGGCGCTCCGACACGTCGTAGTACCAGCGGAGTTTCTGCTTCTCCAGCAGTCGCAGCGCGTAGTCGCCGCTGGCCCGCCGGTTGGTCTTGCGGCCGTGCTCGCCCGGCGGATAGGGACGCCGCTCGAAGTAGCTCACGGCCTTCTTCGTCAGCGGCACTCCCGCCCGGCGTGACAGCCGCACCTTGGGACCGGTGTAGCGCACGTTCACCTCCATGTGGTTAGGTAGCCCTTACTTAGGTTAGGCTAACCTAAAGCCAAGTGAGATCTCAAGGAGGCCCCCATGCTGCCGATCCAGGAGCGGATCCGTACTCTCGCCGCGACCGCCGGTGTGGTCAGGCTCTCCGTGGACGACACCCCGTCGCCCGCGCGCGGCGGCGTCGACGAGCGCGGCCGGCCGGTGCTGCTGGTGCGGCAGGGTGAGCCGCTGCACGGGCTGCGCGACGACGCCGTGGTGGCGGTGCATCTGACCGCCATGCGCCGCCTCGGCCAGGTGGAGCATCCGCGCGGGCTGCTGGAGGTGCAGGGCTGGGCGCAGGCCGTACCGGAGGAGGAGGCTCGCGCGGCGGCGGTGGCCGTCGCGGCGCAGGACGCCGACGAGGCCCTGTTCGACGCGCTGGAGCGCTACGGCCGGCCGGACGCGCCCCGGCTGCTGCGCCTGGACGTGGCTCAGGTGATCTACCTGACCGGGCAGGAGACCGGGGTACTGGACGCCGACGAGTACCTCGACGCGGAGCCGGACCCGCTGACGGAGACCGCCGAACGGGTGCTCGCCCACATCAACGCCGCGCACCGGGCCCAGCTCGCGAACGGCGTGTCCAGGCAGCTCGACCGGCCGGCGGCGGAGGTGTGGCTGTGGGAGCTCGACCGCTTCGGAGCCACCGTGCGCGCGGACGGATCACTGATCCGCTTCCCCTGGCCCAGGCCCGCGCACAGCCTCCCCGGCCTGGAGAAGGCCTTGAACGGCCTGCTCTGCACCTGCTGAGGGTTAGTTGATCACGATTCGCGACTAAGTGTCACGTGTACGGCCCGGCGTGACTATCATCGGCCTCTGTGAGACAGACCGAGCGGCGCGGGCGGATCCTGCTGATCGCCACCGCACTGACCGGCACCCTCATGCTCGCACTCGCGGGGGTTTTGTCGACCGGCGGCTCGCCGGGCGCCTCGCTCTCCCCCGCCAGCGTGTCCGGCTTCCAGCGGCCCGCCAAGCCGGGCGCGATCGAGTCCGCACCCGTCCGCGTCCCGGCGCCCGAGCCGTCCCGACGGCCGCTGCTCCGGGGCGACGTGGACACCGCGCCGCCCCCGCCCGGCCTCCAGCGACCCGCCGCACGCCCGTCCTGCGTACCGCCGTCGGCGGCCAAGGCCGACGTCAAGCGGACGAAGAAGAAGGACGACAAGCGCGGCAAGTGCCCCTGAAGCGCTGTGCGTACGCGCGACTGGTCGTCACTGAGGCCTTCAGCGACGGCGCAGCTCTCAGCGGGCGGCACGGCCTGTCATGGCCGCGTCGACCGCGTCCGGGGACAGCACGTGGTCCAGGACCATCACCGCGCAGCCGCTGATGCCCGCCGCCGCGCCCAGCCGGCTCGGCTCGATGCGCAGCCTTCTGGTGGCCAGGGCGGTGGATCGGCGGTAGACGACCTCGCGGATGCTCGACACCAGCGGCCCGAACGCCTCCGCCATGTCGCCGCCGAGCACCACGACCGACGGGTTGAGGATGTTGACGGCGATCGCCAGCACCTCGCCGATCCTGCGCCCGGCCTCGCGTACCGTCGCCATCGTCTCGGCGTCGCCGGCCCGCACCAGCGCCGTCACGTCCGCGATGGTCTTGACGTCCTTGCCCGCGAAGCGTAGATCGCGCAGCAACGCGGTGCCACTGGCCACGGAGTCGACGCAGTCCATGTTGCCGCAGCGGCACAGCACCCCGCCGCCGTCACGCACCGGGATGTGCCCGATCTCGCCGGCCGCGCCGAGCGCGCCGCGCAGGATCTCGCCGCCCGCGACGACGCCCGCGCCGATCCGGGTGGAGACCTTGACGAACATCAGGTCGCCGAGCTCCGGGTAGGCGCCCCGGTGCTCGCCGATGGCCAGCACGTTCACGTCGTTGTCGACGAGCACGGGGACGGCGAAGCGGGCGGCGATCAGCGGCGGGATCACCACCCCGGTCCACGAGGCCATCACCCGGGCGCTCTCGGTGCGCCCCTGCGCGAACTCGACGGTGGCGGGCACGCCCATCCCGACGCCCTTGACCACGGCGCCCGGCCGGTCCGCGAGCAGCTCGTCCCAGGTGTCCATGACCAGCGGCAGCACCACGTCGGGGCCCTGCTCGACGTCGATGGCGAAGTCCTGACCGGCCAGCTCGCGGCCGGACAGGTCGCAGACGGCCACCCGGGTGCGGCTCGCGCCGAGCGCGGCCACGAGCACGACGCCGCCGCCGGCGTTGAACTCCAGCCGGACCGGGGGCCTGCCACCGGTGGACGGCGCGTCGGCCCGCTCGACGACCAGGCCGCGCTCCAGCAGCTCGTCGACGCGCGCCTGCACCGCCGGACGTGACAGGCCGGTCACCCGGCCGAGGTCGGCCCGCGTCACGGCCTCACCGGTGCGGATGAGGCGCAGCACCTCGCCACTCGTGGCGAGGGCGGCGGCGGTACGTCGAGTCATCGGCTAAGTGAACCACAGGAGGTTATGTCATGAAAAGTCTCGACTTTTTCATCCCAAATACCAAAACTCCGCTTGTGTACGACCCAAACTCTGGCTAGTGTCCGTTCTGTCCCTACTTGGTAGATCATCGGAGTTCTTGCCGTGCCCCCGCTTACGTCTCCCCCGGTCGCTCACACCGCCGACCTCGTCGTCTTCGGCGGCACCGGCGACCTGTCCATGCGCAAGCTGCTGCCCGCGCTGTTCCACAGCGACAGAGACGGACGGCTGGCTCCGGAGACCCGCATCATCGCCCTGTCCCGGGGCGGGCTGACCGACGCCGACTTCCGCGGCAAGGTGGACGCCGAGGTACGCGACCAGGTGCCGGCGGACGACCTCGCCCTGTGGCAGCGTTTCCTCGGCCGCCTGCACCACCTCACGGTCGACGTGGGCGGGCAGGACCGTACCGGCTGGCAGGCTTTGTCGCGGCTGCTGGCCGGGCATGAGTCGCGCGACCGGGTGTTCTACCTGGCCAGCCCGCCGATGACGTTCGGGCCGTTCTGCCGGGAGCTGGAGCTGGCCGGGCTGGTGACGCCTGACTCGCGGGTGGTGCTGGAGAAGCCGCTCGGCCGCGACCTGCCCAGCGCGCAGCT
Source organism: Nonomuraea glycinis (assembly GCF_014646515.1). GTDB lineage: Bacteria > Actinomycetota > Actinomycetes > Streptosporangiales > Streptosporangiaceae > Nonomuraea > Nonomuraea glycinis. Next base: position 17,217 of record NZ_BMNK01000028.1, on the reverse strand, counting down.
GATCAACGACGAGGTCGGCGCCATCTTCGACGAGCAGCAGATCTTCCGCATCGACCACTACCTGGGCAAGGAGACCGTGCAGAACCTGCTCGTGCTCCGCTTCGCCAACGCCTTCCTGGAGCCGGTCTGGAACTCGCTCTGGATCGACCATGTGCAGATCACCGTCGCCGAGACCGTCGGCACGCCCGGCAGGCGCGGCTACTACGACCACGCGGGCGCGCTGCGCGACATGGTGCAGAACCACCTGCTGCAGCTGCTCACCCTGACCGCGATGGAGTCGCCCGCGCGCAACGACCGCGAGGCGATCCGCGACGAGAAGGTCAAGGTGCTGCAGTCGCTGCGCCCCATCGTCGGCACCGAGGTCGGCCGCTTCACCGTGCGCGGCCAGTACGCGCAGGCCGGCGACCTGCCCGGCTATCTGGCCGAGCCCGGCTCGACCCCGCCCACCGAGGACTCCGGCCGGGTGGAGACCTTCACCGCGATCCGCGCCGAGATCCGCAACTGGCGCTGGGCCGGAGTGCCGTTCTACCTGCGCACCGGCAAGCGCATGCCGCACCGGCGCTCGGAGATCGTGGTGCAGTTCAAGGACGTGCCGCACTCCATCTTCCCCGGCGGCGCGCCGAACCGCCTGGTGCTGCGCCTGCAGCCGGAGGAGGGCATCGAGCTGCACATCATGGCCAAGGAGCCGGGAGCGGGCGAGATCATGCTCAAGCCGGTGCCGATGAGCCTGAGCTTCGGCAAGACGTTCACCACCCGGGTCCCGGACGCCTACGAGCGGCTGCTCACCGACGTGCTGGCCGGCAACCCGACGCTGTTCATGCGCCGGGACGAGGTGGAAGCCGCCTGGCGCTGGATCGACCCCATCCTGGACGCCTGGCAGGCGTCCCCTGATCTGCCCGAGCCTTACCCCGCCGGCACGGCCGGCCCCGCGAGCGCCCACGAACTGCTCGGCCGCAGCGGTCGCGCGTGGCATGAGGAGGAAGCGTGAACCCCGTCATCCAGGACATCACCGACAGGATCGCCGAGCGCAGCGCCGCCAGCCGCGCCGCGTACCTGGAGCGGATCCGCCGTGACGGCGAGGCCGCCCGCGCCAAGGGCCCGGCCCGCGCGCACCTGGGGTGCGCGAACCTGGCGCACGGCTTCGCCGCCGCCCCCGCCGAGGACAAGCCCGCGCTGATAGGTACGGCCAAGCCCGGCGTGGCCATCGTGACCAGCTACAACGACATGCTCTCCGCGCACCAGCCGTACGAGACCTACCCGGCCGAGCTGAAGACGGCCGTGCGCCGGGCCGGCGGGGTCGCGCAGGTGGCCGGCGGGGTGCCCGCCATGTGCGACGGCATCACGCAGGGCCGCGCCGGCATGGAGCTGTCCCTCTACAGCCGCGACGTGATCGCCATGTCGACCGCGATCGCGCTGTCGCATGACATGTTCGACGCCTCGCTGCTGCTGGGCGTCTGCGACAAGATCGTCCCCGGGCTGTTCATCGGCGCCCTGCACTTCGGGCACCTGCCCGCGATCTTCGTGCCCGCCGGGCCGATGACCTCGGGCCTGCCGAACAAGGTCAAGGCCCGCACCCGCCAGCTCTTCGCCGAGGGCAAGGTCGGCAGGGGCGAGCTGCTGGAGGCCGAGTCCGCCTCCTACCACTCCCCCGGCACCTGCACCTTCTACGGCACCGCCAACTCCAACCAGGCGATCATGGAGGTCATGGGCCTGCACCTGCCGGGCTCCACGTTCGTCAACCCGCACACCGAGCTGCGCCACGCGCTGACCGAGGCGGCGGGCCGCCGGGCCGTGGAGATCACCGCGCACGGCGCCGAATACACCCCCGTCGGCGAGCTCGTCGACGAGAAGTCCATCGTGAACGCCTGCGTGGCGCTGCTGGCCACCGGCGGGTCGACCAACCACACGCTGCACCTGGTCGCCATGGCCGCGGCCGCCGGCCTGGTGCTGACCTGGGACGACCTGGCCTGCCTGTCGAAGGCCGTGCCGTCGCTCACCAAGATCTACCCCAACGGCCAGGCGGACGTGAACCACTTCCGTGACGCCGGCGGCATGCAGGTGCTCATCGGCGACCTGCTCGACGCGGGCCTGCTGCACGCCGACGTGCGTACCGTCGCCGGGCCCGGCCTGGACCGTTACCGGACGGCCCCGCGCCTCGTCGACGGCGAGCTGATCTGGGAGCAGGTCGACGGAACGAGCGCCGACCTGGACGTGCTGCGTCCCGTGCGGGCCCCGTTCGCCCCTGACGGCGGCATCCACATGCTCTCCGGCAACCTCGGCGCCGCCGTGAGCAAGGTGTCGGCGGTCAAGGCCGAGCACCTGGTGATCGAGGCTCCGGCCAAGGTCTTCGACGACCAGCTCGACCTGCTGCGCGCCTTCGAGGCGGGCGAGCTGGACGGGCAGGACTTCGTCGCCGTCATCCGCTACCAGGGGCCCAGCGCCAACGGCATGCCCGAGCTGCACAAGCTCACCTCGCCGCTGTCGGTGCTGCTGGACCGGGGGCAGCGGGTGGCGATCGTCACCGACGGCCGGATGTCGGGCGCCTCCGGCAAGGTGCCCGCCGCCATCCACCTGTCGCCCGAGGCGGCCGACGGCGGCCCGATCGCGCTGGTCCGCGACGGCGACGTGATCCGGCTCGACTCGGCGGCGGGGTGCCTGTCCCTGCTGGTCCCCGCCGAGGAGCTGGCGCAGCGCACGCCCGGCGGCCGGCCGCTGAGCGACGCGGAGTGGGTCGGCACCGGCCGCGAGCTGTTCACCACCTTCCGGCGGATGGCCGGGCACGCCGAGCAGGGCGCGGGCATCTTCGGCGTCAGCGGCGCCGAGTCCCCGCACCACGGCCCCGGCCTGGGCTTCCCCGCCGAATCCGGCTCCTCCCACCTGGAGACGGGCGCGGCGGTGGGCCCGCACCACGCCGGAGCGTCCCGGTGATCCGCCGTACGGCATACGACGGGCGTACGGCGTCTGATGCCGGAGGGGAGCCGTGACGGCCTTCGAGCTGCCCTGGCTGGTCGCTGACGTCGGCGGGACCAATGCTCGGTTCGGGCTGGTCGCGTCGCCTGGGGCGCGGCCGTCGCAGGTGGCGGTGCTGGCGGGGGCGCGGTACCGGACTCTCGCCGACGCCGTGTCGGGGTATCTCGCCGAGCACGCGGGCGGGCTGCGGCCCGGGGCGGCGTGCCTGGCCGTGGCGGGCCCGATCGACGGTGATCGCTACCGGCTGACGAACTCGCCGTGGGCGGGATCGGTGCGCGACCTGGGCGTGCCGTTCGCGGCGCTGCTCAACGACTTCGAGGCGCTGGCCCTGTCGCTGCCGCACCTGGACGGCGGCGAGCTGGTGTCCCTGGGCGGGCCGGAGCCGGCGCACGGGGTCAAGGCCGTGCTCGGGCCCGGCACCGGGCTCGGCGTCGGCGGCCTGATCCCCACCGGGGACGGCTGGACGCCGATTCCCGGCGAAGGCGGCCACGTCACGCTGCCCGCCAGGGACGACAGGGAGCTGGAGATCGTCCGCGCGCTGCGGGCCGGCGGCCGGGAGCACGTGGTGGCCGAGGACGTGCTGTCCGGTCCCGGTCTGGTCCGGCTGCACCGGGCGCTGGCCCGGGTCAACGGCGTCACCGCCCCCGACCTGACGGCCTCCGACATCGTGGCGCGGCTCGACGACTCGCTCTGCGCCGAGACGGTCGAGGTGTTCTGCGCCATGCTGGGGAGCTTCGCCGGGAACGTGGCGCTGACACTCGGCGCCAGAGGTGGTGTCTACCTGGGCGGCGGCGTGCTGCCCCGTATCGTGGAACGTGTGCGTACCAGCGATTTCCGCACCAGGTTCGCCGCCAATCCCGATATGTCCAGCTATCTGGAGGGCATCGCCACCGCGCTGATCGTCGCGCCGCAGCCGGCACTGACCGGCGCGGCCGCCTGGCTCGCCCAGCGTGCCGCCAAAGAGCTCATTTCATGACCGCGCGCCACCGACAACAGGCCGTCCACGAGGAGAAGTTCGCATGAGTTTGCTCGATCTCGCCCCTGTCATCCCCGTCGTGGTGATCGACGACGTGGAGACCGCCGTGCCGATGGCGCGGGCGCTCGTCTCCGGCGGCCTGCCGGTCATCGAGGTGACCTTGCGTACGGCACCCGCGCTGGAGGCCATCGCCAGGATCGCGGCCGAGGTACCGGAGGCCCAGGTCGGCGCCGGCACGATCCGTACCAACGACGACATCGCCGCCGCGCTGTCCGCCGGGGCGAAGTTCCTGGTCTCGCCGGGGACGACGCTGAGCCTGGTGGAGGGCATGGACGCGAGCGGCCTGCCGTACCTTCCGGGGGCGGCGACCGCGTCGGAGGCGATGGCCCTGGCCGAGCGCGGTGTCAAGGAGCTGAAGTTCTTCCCGGCGGAGCCGGCGGGCGGCGTGGCCTACCTGAAGGCGCTGCAGGGCCCGCTGCCGGACGTGCGTTTCTGCCCGACGGGCGGCATCCGGCTCACCACCGCCCCCGACTACCTGGCCCTGCCGAACGTGGGCTGCGTCGGCGGCACCTGGCTCACCCCGGCGGACGCCCTGGCCTCGGGCGACTGGGGCCGCATCGAGAAGCTGGCCTCGGAGGCGGCCGCACTGTAACCCTGGCAGGCGCGCCGCGGCGCGGCGGATCCTGGTACCGCCCGTGCCTGCCTCCACCCTGGGGGCCGGGCGGACACTGTGGTCATGACGAACACCGTTGACATCGCACCCATCGGCCTGCTCTCCGGCAAGGTCGTGTTCATCACCGGCGCCAGCCGGGGCATCGGGGCGGCGGCGGCCCGGCTCTTCGCCGCCGAGGGCGCCGCCGTCGTGCTCGCCGCCCGCAGCACGGAGGCACTTCAGAAGATCGTCACCGAGATCCGCGCCGAAGGCGGCGTCGCCGACGCCGTCACCTTGGACCTCGCCGACCGGGCGAGCATCCGCGCGGCGGTCGACCGTGTCGAGGAGCTGCACGGACGGCTCGACGGCGCCTTCAACAACGGCGCGGCGATCCAGCAGCCCGGCCCGCTCGACACCACGAGCGATGAGGACATCGACCAGCAGTTCGCCGTGAACTTCCGCTCGCACTGGACCGCCATGACCGCCGAGGCCGCACTCATGCGACGCAACGGTGGCGGGGCGATCGTGAACACCTCCAGCATCGGCAGCCGCCGCGCGAACCCCGCCCTGCCCGCGTACGGCGCCATGAAGCGCGCGCTCAACAGCATCACCGAGACCGCCGCGGTGAGCTGGGGCCGTGACGGCATCCGGGTGAACGGCATCACCCCCGGCGGCACCGCCACGGAGATGATGAAGGCGTGGGAGGCGGACACCCCCGGCATCATCGAGCGGGTGACGGCGGCGATCCCGCTCGGCCGGATGGCCGAGCCCCACGAGACCGCCCAGGTGGCCGCCTGGCTGCTCAGCGACCGGGCCTCGATGGTGACCGGCGCGATCGTGCCGGTGGACGGCGGCGCCGGGGCGTGAACCGCTACATCTGGAATCCGGCGGGCCCGCGCACCGCGGCGGCGGCCAGGTCCTCGACCCGGGCGGCGGACACGGGCACGCCGGGCGCGCCCTGGATCCAGGCCACCAGGTCCGGCACGGTGAGGCCGGACGGCGGCTGTCCCACGTACGGGAAGGCGTACAGCGGGGTGTTGGGCTCACTGCGCCAGCTCTCCGCCAGCGTGCCGAGGTCCACGGTGTCGAAGCCGAGGACGTCCAGAAGGCCGGCCACCTCCTTCTTCGCGGTGGGGTCGTCGCCGGACAGCGGCAGCGCGGTGCGGTCGGGGGCGCCGGCCGGGCGGAACAGGTCCAGCAGCTGCTTGGGGCCGATGTTGTGCAGTGCTTTCACCACCCGGGCGCCGGTGAGGTGGCGCTGCACCAGCTCGCTGGAGGTCAGCTCGTCGCTGTCGAGTTCCGGGATCCTCCACCCGGGGTTCGGGGCGTAGTTCATCGGGTCGATCACGGTCTTGCCGGCGAGCTCCGCGCGGGGCAGCCGTTCGCAGGCGGCCAACGGCAAGGACGCGATGACCAGATCGGCGGCGCGCGCCGCCTCGGCCGGGGTGGCCGCGCGGGCCCGCGGGCCGAGCTCGGCGACGAGATCGGCCAGCGTCTGCGGGTCGCGCGAGTTGCTCAGGACGACGTCGAGGCCGGCGTCGACGGCGCGACGGGCGACCCCTACGCCGACCATTCCGGTGCCGATGATGCCGAGGGTCGATGTGCTCACTTGAGTTCTCCGTTTCGGGTGTTTCCACGCGTCGCGGCACCCAGTGCCTGGGCCCGCTCCGGTGGCTCGTCTCCATCACAGCCGGAGTGACCTGCGCGAACAATGATCAAAGGCGATCGGCAGCGATCACAAAATGTGATAAATCAGAAGGCATGGAGCTGAGGGCGCTGCACTACTTCGTGACCGTCGCCGAGGAGCTGCACTTCGGCCGCGCGGCGCAACGGCTGCGGATCGTGCAGCCGGCGGTGAGCCAGCAGATCACCCGGCTCGAACGCGAGCTCGGCGTGCGCCTGCTCGACCGCACCTCACGCAGGGTGCGGCTCACGCCGGCCGGCGAACGCGTGCTCGCCGCGGCCCGGGAGACCCTGGCCGCGGCGGCCCGCGTGCGAGTGGTCGCCGGGGAACCGACGGCCGCCCTGCGGGTCGGGGTGGCGACCTGCGTCACCGAACGGCTCGACCGCGCGCTGGCTCGCCTGCGCGACAGCGAACGCCCCGCCGCCCCGCGACTGGTCGACCTGCCGGTGCCCGCGCGCCTCGACGCCGTCCGCGATGGCGAGCTGGATCTGGCGCTGGTCCGCGGCGCGGTCACGTCCACGGCGCTGACGGTGGTGCGCGCCTGGTCCGAGCCGCTGCACGCGGTGCTGTCCGGCGGACACCCCGCCGCCGGCAAGCCCGCGGTCAGCCTGCACGACCTCGACCCGTACGGCCTGCGGCTCCCTGACCGCGACGCCGACCCACCCCTGCACGACGCGATTGTCGCCGCCCTGCCCGTGGCGCCGCTGCGGCCGCCCGCCGGGGACATGCTGAACGTGCTGTTCGAGGTGAGCCAGGACCCCGAGGGCTGGACGCTGATGCCGGCCGAGCAGCTCGCCGGCTCCCGCTCCGAACGGGTGCTGCAGGTGCCGCTCGACCCACCGGTGACCGTCGACGGCCACGTCGTGACCTCGCTCGCCACACCGGAGTCGTGCGTGGCGTCCTACGTGGCCGCGTTCGCCGACTGAGCGCCACGAGCGGCCGGTCCGGAGAACGCTCGCCACTCATCAGCCGTGAAGATCAGCCCTCAGGCTTCCGGGATATCCGCGCCCCATGTGCCCACGGTGATGTCGGCCGGCTCCGGGCCGCCGCGTACGCCGGTGTCCAGGCCGCTGATCGCGGTGAGCTGCTCGCCGGTGAGCTCGAAGTCGAAGACGTCGAAGTTCTCCGCGATGCGCCCGGCGTCGACCGACTTCGGGATGGCGGAGCGCCCCTGCTGCAGGTGCCAGCGCAGCATCACCTGCGCCGGGGTCCTGCCGTGCGACGTCGCGATCTGTCCGATCACCGGGTCGGTGAGCGTGCTGACGCGATTCTCCCGCCAGCCCGGATAGAAGGTGATCCCCCCGATGGGCGACCACGCCTGGGTCAGGATGCCGTGCTCGGCGCCGAAGGCCCGCACCTCGGGCTGGGTGAAGTACGGGTGCACCTCGATCTGGTTCACGGCGGGCACCACCGTCGTCCTGCCGAGCAGCGCGGTCAAGTGCTCGACCGTGAAGTTGCTGACGCCGATGGCGCGCACCCTGCCGTCGGCCAGGAGCTTCTCCAGGGCCTGGTAGGAGCGCACGGTCCGGTCGAAATCCGACGGCAGCGGCTGATGCAGGAGGAGCAGGTCGATCCGGTCGACGCCGAGCTTGCCCGCGCTCTTGTCGAAGCCGTGCAGGGTCTCGTCGTACCCGTAGTCGTTGATCCAGATCTTGGTCTCCAGGAAGATCTCGGACCGGTCGAGCCCGGACGCGGCGACGGCCTCGCCGACCTGCCGTTCGTTGAAGTACGCGGCTGCCGTGTCGATGTGCCGGTAGCCCGCCGCCAGGGCGGCCCCGACCGCGGCCCGGGTCTGCTCGGGCGGGGTCTGGAAGACGCCGAAGCCGAGCGCGGGCAGCCGTACACCGTTGTTCAATCTCAGGAAGTTGTCCATGTGCCGAGACTCGACCGGCCGCGCCCGGGTAACCAGCGCCCTGCGCTACGGAGGGAATGGCAGTACCAGGCAAGCCGGCTACGCCGGGGTCATCATGGGGTCATGCCCTCGACGGAGAACGACCTCGGCAACCTGCTGCGCGCCTGGCGTGACCGGCGCGCGCCGGCCGACGTGGGGCTCCAGGCGTACGGCCGGCGCCGCGCTCGCGGACTGCGCCGCGAGGAGCTGGCCGCTCTGGCCGGGGTCAGCGTCGACTATCTCGTACGCCTTGAGCAGGGCCGTTCGCGCCGCCCCGGTCCGCAGGTCGTCGCCGCGCTGGCCCGTGCCCTCCAGCTCGACGAGCGGGAGGCGGCCGTTCTCCACCAGGCGGCCGGACTGCCGGTCCCGTCCGGCCGTACGGTCTCGGTGCACGTGCCGCCCGGCGTCCAGCGGCTCATCACCCGCATGGTGGACTACCCGGTGGCGGTCTTCGCGGCGGACTGGACCCTCATCGCCTGGAACGCCATGTGGAGCGCGCTGATCGGGGACCCGCACCAGCGGCCGCTCGCTGACCGCAACCTGATCCGGGCGACGTTCTACGGCTCAGCCGCCTGGACCCCCATCGTGCGGATCGACGACTCGGCGGACGGCTCCCCCGACGAGAAGGAGCAGGGGGCGCTCGTCGCCGACCTGCGCCACGCCGTGACGACGTACCCGGACGACGAGACCCTTCGCGCGCTCGTCGCCGAGGTCCGTGCCGCGAGCCCGCCTTTCCGTGAGCTGTGGGACTCCGGCGCGGCGGGCCGGCACACCAGCACCCGCAAGCTCGTCCAGCACCCCCTGGCCGGTGAACTCGTCCTGGACTGCGACGTGCTCACCACCCCGAACTCCGACCTGAAGATCATCCTCTACACCGCGGCGGCCGACAGCCGCGACTCCGAGCGCCTGGACTTCCTCCGGGTCAGCGCCGTCCACTCGGTGACGTGAGGGTGCGCGTCGCTCGCCACGCCGGGGCCGTGTGTGGCGTCGTACTTCAGCAGCCCGAACAGAGCGGGCTGTACGGGCGGAGCCAGGTGACCGCCTAGGGCAGGTCGAACTCGCCCAGCTTCGCGCCGCCGACGAACGCTCGCCACTCATCAGCCGTGAAGATCAGCACCGGCCCGGTCCGGTCCTTGGAGTCACGGACGGCCACCTGGTCGCCGACGAACGCCACCTCGGTGCATTGACCGTTTCCACCGCTCTTGCTGCTCTTGCGCCACGCTGCGCGGGACAGATCGGGATTTCCCTGCTCGTATTGCAAGATGCAGAAGGAACCAGGCATGCCGGGATGCGCGCCCGCGTCGTACGGAATGACCTGCAGCGTGATCCCACAGCCGCAAGGGCTCTTCACGAGCTGTCTGCCGCTCGCGGCCATCCCGAGCGCCGTTCCGCTGGCTCGGGTGTACGTCAGGCAGGCGCTCCTGCACTGGGAGCAGGCGTCCCTGATCGAGGACGCCGAGCTCGTCGCATCAGAGTTGATCACGAACGCCGTCAAAGCAGTGCATCCACCCGCCATGCCAACATCCCGCCACCCGCTCGTGAGCAAAATTCAAATCTGCCTGATCGTCGCCGGCGATCAGGCCGTGATCGAGGTGTGGGACCCGAGCCCGGCCTTGCCGGTCATGCCCGAAGGCGTTGACCATCTCGAAGAAGGCGGGCGCGGGCTGTTCCTGATCGACCACCTGGCGAAGAGCTGGGGCTGCCGTCATCCGTACAGCGGTGGCAAGACCATCTGGTGCCGACTGCGCTGACATCCGAACCCCGACCCGCGAGACGAGGGATCGTTCGTTGCCGCAGAACCCCCAGAACGTCATCGACAGGCCCGTGATCATCCGGTCGGCCTTGGAGGTGGACATGTCCGAAGAGGAAGTTCACAGCAGACACGTAGCCCCCTTGCGCAGAAAGCATGTCGTGATCGAATGGTCCGACCCGGCACCCTGCCGTAGCGTCATCAGAGTCCGGACCTCCACATGCGAGTGCATGGCCACGGTGTACGAACTGTGCTCAGGGGCGGGTCTGGTTCACCTTCGCCGAACGGTCAGATCGTTCGACGGCCGCCGGGTAAGCGTGAGCCCTCATCTTCGGCCTGCTGAAGCCGAGCAGCTATGGAAGGACCTTCTTCGGGGCCGTGCACAGTAGTGCGGGAGCCCGTACAACTGCCTGGGCATCGCGCCGCGTCGATCAGAAACGGGGCGATCCATCACAGCCATAAGAACAGCTGACTTGTATGCGAAGAGCTGTGAGTGCAGGGTCGGCCCGCGCCCCCCTCTGTCCATGGTCAGTCCTGACCACCGCCGCGCTTCTTGCCGAGGAGCATCCCGGCTCCGACTGCTACGACCGCCGCCAGCCCTCCCATTACGAGCCCCCAGTGCGGCCCGCCATCGGCGAGCACCGAACGTGAAAAGTCTCCACGTTTGGCGAGCTGAGCGTAGGTGGGGAGAGGTCGGCCGGGCTGCCGGGCGGCGTTCGGCTCCGTACCGGCTGAGCCACCGCGGCCAGCGCTGTGGCGGACGCGGTGGCGACGGCGGTTATCGGACGACGACGCCGGTCCACTGTCCGGAGGCGTAACGGTAGACCTCGGCCAGCTCACTGTCGAAGTACGGTGAGATGCCGGTGTCGTAGCGGTTGTCGCCGTCCGTGTCGGACACGCTCATCGTGATGCCGCTGAGATAGCCGGTACGGGTGTCGCTCGCGTAGTCGGTCACCCATGAGGAGCCGAGAGCGCCTTCGCCGGTGAACGGGGAGTCCACGCCGAGGGGCCGGTCCGCGCGGAGGGCCGTGAACCTGGTCGCGAACGTCGGCCCGGTCGACCGTTCGAGGGTCTCACCCGTGAAGGGCCGGCTGCCGTCGGGGTGGGCGCCGGCGGGATGGCCGAAGACGTCGATCGTGGACCCGAGCGGCTGGTTGACCGCGAGCCCTTGGCCGCCGACGTTGACGCCCAGGTGTCCGGCGTGGGTCAGCACGTCCGGAGCGGAGAGGACGACGCCGCTGTACACGTTGACGAAGGCGTAGTCGCGGTCGAGATCCCGGATGTCGTCGAAGTCGTAGTGGGAGCTGCCCACCTTCCCGACGTACAGCCCGAACGGGGTCTCCCCCTCGGCGTAGCCGGGGACGAAGACCCACTTGCCGAGCGCGCCCATCGGCGCCTCGATGTCGAACAGGCAGTGACCCGCCGTCGCGACGAGGTTGCGGTACTTCGTCTGCATGGACGTGCCGGTGCACCAGTGCGGCAGGCCATCGCCGCCGATGAAGAACACCTTGCCCCAGGTCGTGGGCGTCTTCCCCTCGTACGGGGGCGGCCCTTCCTGCGGCGCGACGACGGTGCGTGGGGGGCCGTCCGGGACGATGTCCGTGGACAGGCGTTCCGCGCCCACCGCCGTCCGCACGGTGTACGGGGTGGCGTTCCTCAGGTTGGCGGCCTCGTCGGCGAGCCAGAAGCTCGCCACCTCCTGAGCCACCGGCGCGGTGCTCGCCAGCGCGACCGTCGCCACCCGCACGGCCTGTGCCGGTGTGGTGAAGCCGGTGGAACCCAGTACGACCAATCCGATGCTCAATGTGGCCAGTGCACGCCTCAAGGGCGATCTCCCGTCCGGTCGGTGTGAAGAGCCGGCCGATCTCCACGGCCGGCGAACATCAAGATCGTAACCATGGCGGAGATCGCAATCCCAGGCTTTTTCGATCACAAGTTCGATACATGATTCGATGACGGAACGCTCTGGACACCCGCCGGGCTTCACAGAAGCTTCACGATCGGAGTCGTACGCGCCACATGAGACCCCGGTTCGCTGTCGGGGTATGAACCGCGTTCCGCACATCCGAAGACTCGTGGTCGTGGCCCACGCCGGGCTGGCCGGGGCGCTGGCCGGCACCGCCGCTCTGCACGTCGGCTGGGCGGAGCAGGTGGACGCCGTCCGGAACGTCTTCAGCGACTACGCGCTGAGCGACGGCGCGTACGGGATCTTCGCCGGGACCGTGGCCTGCCTGTCGGTGGGATCGACGGCGCTGGTCGCGGGGCTCGTACGGTCCGGGCTGCCGGTCGGCGCGCCGGCGATCGCGCTGCTGAGCGCGTGGTGCGGCGGGCTGGCGCTCGCGGTGGTCTTCCAGACCGATCCGCCGGGCGATCCCTCCCTGGGCGGGCTGGTGCACCGGTACGCGGCGGGCGGGGCCGTGGCGGCCCTTCCGGCCGCCGTCCTCCTGATGGCACGGCGGCTGGGGCGACGGCCCGGCTGGGAGACGACGGCGCGCTCGCTGCGCCGTATCTCCTGGGCGAGTGTGGCGGGCTGCTTCGCCTTCATGTGCGCGCACCTGTGCGTCACGACCTCGGCCCCGAACCCGCTGGCGCAGCGGATCGGCGGCCTGCTGGGGCTGGCCGAGCGGGTCACCCTCGCCCTGGAGGTGAGCCTGCTGTTCATGCTGGCCGGCGTGGTGGCGGCGAGCCGGGAGCGCGGATGACCTGGCTCGCCATCATCCTGGCGATCCTGAACGCCTGCTGCTTCACGGTCGGGACCTGGCTGCAGCACGGCGCGTCGGCGGGGGGCGCGTCGTTGGCGTCCGCGGTGCGGCGGCCTCGCTGGCTGGCGGGGCTGGCGCTGCTGGCATTGGGGGCGGTCATGCAGGTCAACGCGCTGCGGCTGGCTCCGGTGACCGTGATCGAGCCGGTCGGGGTGCTCGGGATCGTGATCAGCGTGGTGTGGGCGCTGCGGGTGCGACGCGCCCCGCTGCGGTGGAACATCGGCCGTGCGCTGGCGACGATCCTCGTCGGGACGAGCGCCTTCGCGGTGCTCGCCGCGTTGAACACCGTCACCCGCCCGGTCTCCACGGTGGCGCAGTTCCAGGCCGGCGCGCTGGTCGCCGCCGCGGTGGCGGTCTGCCTGCTCCTCGCCCACCCGCTCAGGGGCCGGGCCCGGTGCCTGGTCCTGGGCATGGGCGGGGGCATCGCCTACGGCTGCACCTCCGTGCTGATCCGGGCCGCGACGGAGCAGTTCACCTCGTACGGCGTCAGCGCGCCCCTGTTCGGCACGCTCGCCGGCCTGGGAGCGACGGTCCTGGCCGGTTTCTGGCTCGTGCAGCGCGCCTACGCCGACGGTCCGGCCGAGAGCACGGTGGCGACCCTCACCGTGGTGGATCCGCTGGTCGCCGTCACCATCGGCATCGGCCTGCTCGGCGAGGCCCCCGGCCTGACCCTGCCGATCGCCGCCCTGGGGCTGGCCTTCGCCGCCGTCGCGGTCGGCGGGGTCGTCCTGCTCTCCCGCGACATCCCCGCCCCGCCATCCTCTTCCCTCACGCACGACAGGAGCACCCCATGTCCGGCAGTCCCCTCCGGAGCATCGTCATCGGCGCGGACACCTACCCGCCCGATGTGAACGGCGCCGGGAACTTCGCGCACCGCCTGGCCACCGGGCTCGCCGGCCGAGGTCACGACGTGCACGTGATCTGCCCCGCCACGGGCGCCGATCCCGGGCGCGTCGCGCCCGGCGGCCCGACCGTGCACCGGCTGGCCTCACACGGCACGCCGTTCCATCCCACCTTCCGGGTCTGCCTGCCCTGGCAGATCCGCGGCTCGGCGGCCCGGCTGCTGGAGCGGATAGCACCCGACGTCGTCCATGTGCAGTCCCACTTCGCCGTGGGCCGGACCCTGATCGGGGCCGCGCGGCGTGCGGCCGTCCCGGTGGTGGCGACCAACCACTTCATGCCGGAGAACCTCGTCCGCTACACCCCCCTTCCCGACCGGCTCGCCGACGCCGCGTGCCGGCTGGCCTGGCGCGACTTCGTCCGGGTCTTCCGCCGCGCCCAGATCGTCACCGCCCCCACCCCCCGCGCCGTGGAGCTGATGCGCCGCAACGGCCTCATCGGCGGCGTGGTCCTTCCCGTCTCCTGCGGCCTGGACCTGCACCGCTTCGCGCAGCCCACGGTGAGCAACGAGAGCGCGGAGCTGCGCGTGCTGTTCGTGGGCCGGCTGGACGCGGAGAAGAACGTGGGCGAGCTCCTGCGCGCCCTGCCGCTGCTGCCCCCGCGGCTCCCGGTCACGGCCGAGATCGTGGGCGACGGCTCCCGCCGCCGCGAGCTGGAGGAGCTGGCCCGCGCGCTCGGCGTCGCCGACCGCGTCACCTTCCACGGTCTGGTCAGCGACCAGGAGGTCCTGGACGCCTACGCCCGCTGCGACGTGTTCTGCATGCCCGGCACCGCCGAGCTGCAGAGCCTGGCTACCATGGAGGCCATGGCCGCCGGGAAGCCCGTCGTCGCCGCCGACGCCACGGCGCTGCCGCATCTGGTGCACTCGGGACACAACGGTCTGCTCTTCCCGCCCGGCGACGTCCCGGCCCTGGCCGCGGCCCTCGGCTCGATCCTGGACGACCCCGAAGGCCGGACGCTCATGGGCGAGGCCGGCCGTGAGATCGTCGCCCGCCATGACCTCGGGTTCACCCTGGACACCTTCGAGACCGTCTACCGGGAGGCGGCCAAGATCACGACAGCCCTCGGCAGGGAGAGCCATGAACACCCAGCGCATTCTGGTCGTTGACGACGAACCCAAGATCCGGATGACGCTGCGCGGCTATCTGGAGGCGGACGGCTTCGAGGTCCTGGAGGCGCCGGACGGCCCGTCCGGTCTCACCTCGGCCGTCCGCGAGCGGCCTGACCTCATCGTGCTGGACGTGATGCTGCCCGGCCTGGACGGGTTCGAGGTGCTGCGCCGGATCCGGGCGACCAGCCAGGTGCCGGTGATCCTGCTCACCGCCCGGACGGAGGAGGTGGACCGGGTCATCGGCTTCACCGCGGGCAGCGACGACTACGTCACCAAGCCGTTCAGCGCCCGCGAGCTCGCCCTGCGGGCGCGGGCCATCCTGCGCCGCGCGGAGGTCCCGGCCCAGACCCCGGAGGAGCGGGCGCTGCGCTTCGACGGCCTGGTCATCGACCCCGACACGCGGATGGTCACCCGCGACGCCGGCCATGCGGTGGAGCTGTCCGCGCTCGACTTCGACCTGCTGGTGGCCCTGGCCCGCGCGCCGGGCCGGGTCTTCACCCGCCGCGGGCTGATCGAGCACGTCTGGGGGCGCGACTTCTTCGGTGACGAACGGGTGGTGGACGTGCACATCCGCACGCTGCGGCGCGCGCTCGGCGACGACGCGAGCGCGCCCCGGTTCGTGGGCACGGTGCGCGCCATCGGCTACCGCTTCCTCGCCCGGCCCGCCGGATGACCCGCCCGCCCCGCGGCCGGAGGACCGCCCGGGCGGGCGCGCTACGACGGCTGCCGGCGCTGCCGCTGACCATCCGCCTGGTGCTGTCCCACATGACGGTCCTGATCGTGGCGCTCCTGGCGATCAACGTCGCCGCCGACGCGTTCGGCCGGCGGCTGGCCGACGCCGGGATCTCCGAAGTGCAGGCGCTGATGATCGAGCTGACCGGCAAGGGCGAAGGGAGCATCGACTTCAGGATGATCCTGCCCGCCCTGATCATCGGCATGATCACGGCGCTCGTCATGTCCCTGGTGTTCTCCCGGTTCCTGCTGCGGCCGCTGCGCCAGGTCAGCGCCGCCACCCACCGCCTCGCCGACGGGCACTACGACGCCGTCCTCCACGTCCCCCGCGAGCCGGGACTCGCCGCGCTGGTCGAGGACGTCAACCGGCTGGCGGCGGCGCTGGCCGACATCGAGCGGCGGCGCGCCCGCCTGGTCTCGGAGATCGCCCATGAGATGCGCACCCCGATCACGATCCTGAACGGCCAGATCGAGGGCATGGCCGACGGCATCTTCACGCCGGACGACGCCATGTTCGCCTCCCTCACCGACGATCTCACCCGGCTGCGGCGCCTCACGGACGACCTGTCCAGCCTCTCCCGGGTCGAGGAAGGCGCGTTCACCCTGCGGCGCTCGCTCACCGACATGACCGCCCTGGCGGAGACCACCGTGGAAAGGCTGCGCCCCCAGTTCGACGACGCCCGGGTCACCCTCACCATGGTCCCGGGCCCGCCGGTCACGGCCCTGATCGACGCGGACCGCGTCGATCAGGTGCTGGTCAACCTCCTGGGCAACGCCCTGCGCGCCTGCGATCCCGGCGGCCGGGTGTCGGTCACCATACGCACCGGCGACGGCCCGGCCCCGCATGCCGAGATCATCGTCCAGGACGACGGGATCGGCGTCGCCGCCCACGATCTCATCCGGATCTTCGCCCGGTTCGAACGCGTCGAGCACTTCGGCCGCCCGGCCCCCGCGGGTGGCAGCGGCATCGGCCTGACCATCGCCCGCGGCATCGCCCGCGCCCACGGCGGCGACATCACGGCCGCCTCCCCGGGCCTGGGCCGAGGGGCGGCCTTCACCGTCCGCCTGCCGCCGGGCGGTTGACAGTGAGGGAGCGGACCCCGAACGCGACGCTCCGCCCGCGCCGTCGGCGGCGGCCTCGCCGGGGTCCGGTGACCTTCTGGCCAGGGCCGACGCGTTGCGGTCCGGGCGGGAGCCGTACGTGCTGGCCACGGTCGTGCGGGCGCGGCGGCCCGCCAGCGCGAAGGCGGGCGACCGGGCGCTGGTGCTGCCGGACGGGACGATCGAGGGGTTGACAACTGCTGTTGATTCGCCCGGCTGTCTGAATGGGCGGCGAAGGCGGGGCACACGGTTGTCCGTGTCGAGTCCGAGGTCGCCTCCGGTATGAACGGCGGACGTACGAAGGCCCGTCGTCTGCTGGCCGATGTGAAGGTGACGATCGTGGTGGTCGAGCATCGTGACCGACTGGGCCGGATGAACACCGAACTCATCGAAGCCGCCCTCGAAGCCGCTGGTCGTCGTCTTGTCGTCTTGGATGACGGTGAAGTCGAAGACGACCTCGTGCGGGACATGGTTGAGGTGCTGACCTCGTTCTGCGCCCGCCTGTACGGTCGCCGCTCGGCGAAGAACCGGGCGAAGAAGGCCCTGGAAGCGGCGGCTGCCGATGGGTGAGAGGCCGAAGAAGCAGCTGCGCGCCATCGATGCGCCGTTCGTCGCTCCCGGCCCATCCGGTGTGGCGATACGCGACCGCCTCAAGAACCTCACGATCGAGGACGACAAGGTGTTGCGG
>NZ_BMNK01000027.1 GCF_014646515.1 Nonomuraea glycinis | reverse complement strand
CCACCGGACCGGCTTCCACAAAGCGAAAGCCAGCCCCGTACTCCCACTCACCGAGTACGGAACTGGCTCCCGCCACGCTACGCCACCCGGCACACTCAACCCACACGGGCATGGGTAAGCACAGGAAATCTCAGACGGTCTCGATGAAGTGCACGGCGATGCGGGCCTGGCCGGGACCGGGCACCGGGTCAGGGACGGTCTCGGGTCGGAGGTTGCCGGGAGGGCCGTAAGAGTGAAGCAGGATGGCGTGCATCGCTCCACCCTGTTACCTCAAGCTGAGTTGAGGTCAACCGTGCACCATGATGGACGCATGGACGAGATGGTGCTGCTGAGACATGGTGAGACCGAATGGAGCAGGTCGGGCAGGCACACCGGCCTGACCGACGTGCCGCTGACGGCGCATGGGGAGGAGCAGGCGCGCGCGCTGGCACCGTTGATCAAGGAGCGCCCGTTCGATCTGGTGCTGGTCTCTCCCGCCCAGCGCGCGAGCCGCACGGCGGAGCTGGCCGGGCTGAGCGGCTTCGAGGTGGACCCGGACCTGTGGGAGTGGGACTACGGCGGCTACGAGGGCATCACCACACCCGAGATCAGGCAGACCCGGCCGGGGTGGTACCTGTGGCGTGACGGCGTGATCCGGGGTGACGCCGCCCATCCGGGCGAGAGCGCCGAGGAGGTGGGCGCGCGCGTCGACCGGGTGATCGCCAAGGCTAGGAGGGTGCCTGGGCGGGTGGCGCTGGTGGCGCACGGTCACCTGCTGCGCGTGCTGACCGCCCGCTGGCTGGACCTGCCGCCGCAGGACGGCCGCTACTTCAAGCTGGACACGGGCACCTACTCGCGGCTCGCCTTCGAGCACGGCGAGCCGGTGATCGCGGCCTGGAACGCCCCGCTCAACCGACCCTGACCCGTAAGGCCGCCTCGTGCAGCGCTCGGCCGGTCAGCCAGTCGCGCAGGGGGCCGAGGCGAGGGTCGTAGGACAGCGGTCGCTCCCATAAGGCCACGAACACCTCCTGGGTGACCTCCCCGGCGAGCCCTTCGTCGCGGGTCACCCGGACCGCCACGCCGTAGACGGAGGCGCTGTGCTCGTCGTAGGCGGCGCGCAGGGCGTCGAGATCGCCCGCGACCAGCCGCGCCGACAGCTCCGCGTCGTCGTCCATCAATCACAGCCCATCAGTCACAGCCCAGCGTGGCGGCGGCGCGGAGCAGCTCGCGGGCGAAAGCGGGATCACCTTCCGCCGCGTACGGGAAGCAGCCCGGCTCCCACCGGTCGGCCAGCAGCCGGCAGAAGTCGACCGCGTCCGCCGACACCACCGCCGTCACCCGCTCCGAGGCGGGCGAGAGCGGGACCGTCCACGACCCGCCGCCCGGACCGGTCAGCACGAACGTGGCCGACACGTCGCGGCGCGACTTCCTGATCGCCCGGGGCAGCATGGCCAGCCCGAACTCGGCGATCATCCGCAGGTGGTCGGGCGGCGGCGGCTGAGCCGGGCGGCCGAGCGCCTGCCGGACGTCGTCGGCGTGCGTCCAGGTCTCGAACGTCCGCTGGATCAGCGCGTGGCGCAGCGACCCGCGTACCGGCTTGGCGCCGGCCAGCTCCACCTCCGCGCCGAGGAGCGCGCCCGTCGTCGCCGAGACGCGCTGCAGCAGTGATCCGGCCTGCTCGCGCCAGCGGGGGTAGACCGGATCGGGCTCCGGGGCGCGCACGCCGAGGAACCAGGCCACCGGCCCGTCGTTGGCGGCCAGGTGCTCGATCATGCGGCGTACGGTGCGGTGCCTGGCGACCGGGGCGCCCCACTGCCGCGTGGTCAGCCCCGCGAGCAGCTCGTCCAGGAGCGCGACCTGCTCGGCGTAGGGCACCGCCACTTCGGCGACGCCCTTCTCGGCGGGCGCCCTGCGGCGCCGGGCCCTGGTCAGCACGGCCGCACGCAGCCGCGGCGGTGCCACGGCTGCGGGGTCGGGGCCGTCGAGGAAGGTGATGGCCGCACGGCAGTGCGGGCAGGAGCCGACGTGGCCGTCGGCGCCGTGCCCGTTGGAGAGGTACGCGTCAGTCATGGCTGCCTCCGCGACCATGACGCTAACCCGATGCGCGCTCCGGCGCCAGACGGCTGCCGGGGAAGGGGGCGAGAAGGGTCTCCCGCCAGGGGCCGTCGAGGAAGTCGCGGGCACGTCTGCCCCAGGCGAGCAGCCGGGGGTCGGCCGTGGCCTCGTCGTCCAGGCCGAGGGCGGCGTCGCGGGCCCGCTGGGTGGCCAGATGGTCGTCGAGGGAGACACCCCAGAGGGTGACGGCCTCGTTGTCGGTGAACAGCACCTCGTACAGGCCGGCCAGCCGGTGTCCGTGCTCGGCCAGCAGCGGGGCGCGTTCGGCGCGGACGGCCGCCAGGTAGTCCAGGGCGGCGCCGGGCCGTACCCTGGCGCTCTCGAACAGGTAGAACTCGGCGGGCGGCACCTGAGTGAGCGGCGGGCTGCCGGCCACGGCGCCGAGCGGCCGCGAGAAGGCCGAGTGGCGCAGATCGTCGATGTCGGACAGGAACAGCCGCTGGTCCACGCCGCGGTAGATGTCCATCATCTGCCGCCAGCCGCCGTCCCATCCGCCGTGGCACTCCCACAGGGTGACCACCTTGAACTGGGGGTGGCCGGTGATGCCGACGGCGTAGAAGGCGCCGGCCAGGTCGATGTCGCGGGAGCGGATGGACATGCCGGAGGTGAGTTCGGGCGCCGTCCTGGTCTCGTCCTCGCGCTTGTAACGGGTCAGCCAGGTCAGGTACTCCAGCGGACGCCGCGAGTTCATGGGCCTGAAGTCGACCTCCTCCAGCAGGTGGATTCCGCGCCGCACCACGCCTCCTCGACCAAGCGGTTGCTCGGTCAGGAGCGTAACACGGTCAGGACAGGGCTTGAGCGGGCTGCGGCCCCCGGCCGGTCAGCCACTCCAGGACACGGCGGTGCCCGTGCGTGGCGTCCTCGAAGTGCCCCCACTGCCAGTAACGCGGCTGGTCCCGGATTCCGGTCACCCAGGTGCGATAGGAGACCGAGCCGCCGTCCGCGAGCGCCGGCGCGACACCGTACGTGCGGATCACGACCTTGCCGCCGGGTGCGAACAGCACGTCGTCGGCGATCGGATAAAGGGTCATCTGGTCGAGCATGACCTCATCCTCCACGGGCGGATAGGTCCGCCCGTTACGCCCCCGGCGCGCCCTCGTTAAGCGGGCGTGCCGGGGGTTAACAGCGTGTTACACCAGCAGAGCGTCAAACTCTCCGTCCTTCACCCCGAGCACCAGCGCCCGGATCTCGTCGCGGGTGTAGATCAGGGCAGGGCCGTCGGGGTAGCGGGAGTTGCGCACCGCGACCCCACCGTCGGGGAGCTCCGCAAGCTCGACGCAGTTGCCCTGCGAGTTGCTGTAGCGACTCTTGCGCCAGGCCACCTGGGTCAGGTCGGCCGCAGGCATGCCGTTATAGGTCTGGTTCATCTACATCTTTCTGAGAAGGCCGCCGATGAGCTCGACGGTGCCCCCTGGCGTGGTGCTCTCCACGCACAACTGCTCCATTGCAGTGAGGTACGGGTCGATATCCTCACGTTTGTCCAGGTACAGGGCACCCCAGAGCTGTTCGACGTAGACAACGTCCGACAGGTCGGACTCGGGAAACCGCAAGATGCTGAACGCGCCACCTTCAGCGGCGTGCATGCCGAACTTGAAGGGCATCACCTGAATGGTGATGTTGGGAAGGGCGGCGACTGCCAGCAAATGCTGGAGCTGCTCGGCCATGACCTTCTGGCCGCCGATGGTCCGTTTGAGCGTCGCCTCGTCGATGACCGCCCACAGACGCGGGCCGTCCTTCTGGGTGAAACGCTCCTGCCGCTGCATGCGCAGATGCACGCGGCGCTCGATCTTCTCGGGCGAAAGGTCGGGATTGCCGAGTTGGTACACGGCCCGCGCGTACGCGGCCGTCTGCAGGAGGCCGGGCACGAACTGCACCTCATAGGTCCGGATCAGGCTCGCCGCCTCCTCCAGGCCCACGTAGGTGGAGAACCAGGTCGGCAACTCCGCCGAGTACTTGTGCCACCACCCGGGAGTGTTGGCCTCACGGACCATCTCCAGCAGGGCTCGGCGTTCGGCGTTGTCGTCGACGCCGTACAGCGTGAGCAGGTCCTCGACATCACGTGTCTTGAATCCGACGCGGCCGAGCTCCATCCGGCTGATCTTGGACTCGGAGGCACGGATGTGGAATCCGGCCTGGTCGCGGGTGAGCCCGCTGCCCTCACGCAACCGCCGTAGGCTCGCACCGAGCATGATGCGCCGGACGGTCGAGCCAGAGCCGGGCGGATCGATGGACACGTGGTGCTCCTTGGTCGTTTCCTTGCCACACAGTCTGTCACTTCACGGCCGAAAGATCATGGGCCGCGGCCAAGATCCCCTTTCCCACCGATTGACCTTTTGATGGCCATACCGTAGCGGCTGCAAGATGCCTCTGCACGTGCATTCGCTCTTGCAAGTGCACGAGAGTTTGTCGCAGAATGATCACGTGCACTCCACCACGGCGCTCGGCCAATGGACCACGTTCGACTGGTGGCCCCCGGTCGGCTGGTGGCCGGACGCGGCGCGCGATCTGCTGATGTCCGGCCCTTCCGCCAGCGCCACATTCGTGCTCCCCCCGGTCGCCTCTTCCATCCACTCCGCCCGCTGCTTCGCCTCCGGGGCGCTGACCGCGTGGGGACTCACCGAGCTCGCCGACAACATGGAGCTGGTGGTCTCGGAGCTGGCCACCAACGCGCTGCGCCACGGCCTGCGCCTGGAGGAGCCCCGCTGCCATCGCCCCGTCCACATGTCCCTGGTGCGTCATGGATCACTGGTGACCAGCGCGTTCACCGATCCCGGCACCTCCGTACCGGTGCTGAGATACCCTGGCCCCCTTGACACCGGCGGCCTGGGTCTCCACATCGTCGACTCGTTAAGCCTTCGGTGGGGCTGGTCCGCGCTCTCGCCCTACGGGAAGATCGTCTGGGCAGTCCTCTGCCAGCCGGAGTGATCTGCATTACCGTGGATGGTCATGGCTCACGGTGAGTTCCACGCGCGACCCCATGAGAGTGCTGACCGATGGACGATCACCTGCTCGGCTGGCTACGAACCCTCGACGAAGACCGGCTCTGCCGCATCCTGGCGAACCGTCCCGACGCCATCGCCGCACCGTGGCCACGGCGGCTCGACACCCTGGCCCAGCGGCTGAGCAACGGCGTGGCCGCGCTGGAGGCGCTGCGGCGGCTCCCGCTGCCCTGCCTGCAGCTCGCCGAGGCCTGTCTGGTCACCCACGAGGCGACCGCCGACAAGCTGGCCGGCTTCCTCGGCGCCCCAGTCGAGGAGCTGCGCCCCTGGCTCGACCACCTCTACGACCACGCGCTCGCCTGGCCGGCCGGTGACGGCCTGATCCACCTGGCCGAGGCCGTCTCCCGGTGGTGGACCGCGCCGCTCGGCCTGGGCGAGCCGCTCGACCACTACCTCAACTCCTGGACCATCAGCGGCGACACGCTGCGCGCCCTGGCCCGCAGCCTCGGCCTGCCCCCGCACACCAACAAGCGCCGCACGGTCACCCGGGTGACCGAGGCGCTCGGCGACCCCGACCGGCTGCGGACGCTGCTGGCCCACGCCCCCGGCGGCTCGCGCGACCTGCTCGACGCCTTCGCCTGGGAGGGCCCCGTACGCGACGTCGACGGGACCAGGTTCGTCACCCACGGCACGCCGGAGAAGTGGTCGGCCGACCACGGCCTGCTCTACCGGCCGAGCTGGAACGTGGCGGAGATGCCCAGGGAGGTGGCGCTCTGCCTGCGCGGACCCGGCTACCACCCGCCGTTCGCGCCGCGGCCGCCCGAGGTGGCCACCATCCCGGTCGACCCCGAAGAGGTCGACCACCTGATGACGCTGGCCGCGCCGCACGTCGTGGAGCGGTGCGCGGCCCTGCTGGACAACACCTCCAAGACGCCGCTGCCGCTGCTCAAGTCCGGTGGCGTCGGCGTACGCGAGGTGCGCAGGGTGGCCAAGGAGACCGGCTGCGACGAGGACGAGACCCGCCTGCTGCTGGAGATCTGCGCGGTGGCCAGGCTGCTCGCGTGGGACGAGCCGTCCGGCGGCATGGTGCCCACCGAGCGGTTCGACCGCTGGCGGCTGGACGAGGGCTCGGCCCGGTTGCGGGTGCTGCTGTCGGCCTGGTGGCGCATGGAGCGCTCGTCGCTGCGCAGGTCCGACGGCAAATACGGCACCGTGCTCGGCGACGACCAGAGCGGCGCCGCCGTCGCCCGCATCCGCCGCGCGGTGCTCTCCGTCCTGCTGCACCTTCCTTCCGGTACGGCCTTCGCCGACCGCGCGGCCCTGGCGGGCAACGTGCACTGGCACGCCCCGCTGCTCGACCGCGACCTGCTCGCCGAGTGCGCCTCAGCGGTGATCGACGAGGCGCGGCTGCTCGGCCTGCTGGCCAACGACGCGCTCACCGACCTCGGCCGGGCGCTGGCGGGGCTGTCCGACCAGGCCGGTGGCGAGAGCGACGATCACGTGCCGCTGGTGGAGCACGATCCGCTGCTGGTGGAGGCCTCGACGAGGGCGCTGGCCAGCGTCCGCAGGAGTGCCCTGTTCGGCCCGGACCTGACCGCGGTGGTGACCGGACCGCCGTCGGCCGAGCTGGCGTGGCTGCTGGACCGGGTGGCCGAGCGGGAGTCACGGGGCGCGGCGTCGGTGTGGCGGTTCACCACCGAGAGCGTGCGCCGCGCGCTCGATCGCGGCTATGACGCCGACGAGCTGCTGACCGAGCTGTCCGGGGTCGGCGCGATCCCGCAGCCGCTCGAATACCTGGTGCGCGACGTGGCCCGCAGGCACGGCGAGGTGACGGTGACCACCGTGGGCTGCGTCGTGCAGGCCTCCGATCCGGCGCTGCTCGCCGAGATCGCCGGGCATCGCCGGCTGGCCAGGCTGGGGATGCGGCTGCTGGCCCCCACCGTGCTGGTGGCCGCCGCCACGGCCGAGCGCACGCTGGCCGCGCTGCGCGAGCACGGCTACTCACCGGTGCCGGTCGCCGACACCGGCGCGATCGCCATCCGCCGCAGCGCCCGCGTCGAGCAGCCCCTGGGCGGCAAGCTCATCCTGCTGCCCGGCGGCCAGGTGGCGGAGCTGCCCGAGCCCGCCGACGCCGACGAGCCCCCTTACGTGATCGCCGAGCCGACGCCCGACCCGCAGGAGCACGCCCGCCGCCTGATCGCCGACAGCCGGTCTCCGGGCGGGCAGGCCGGACGCACCTGGGCCGTCATCGGCAGGATGGCGGTCCGGCTGCCGACCGCCCAGCAGTCACTGCTCGGCTTCGTCGTCGACCGGGGCGTCCGGGCGGGCATCGAGCTGACCGACGGCACGACCGCCACCATCAGCCACGGGGAGCTGCGCGGCGGCGCGCTGGAGGCCTGGTGCGAGGAGGCGGGCGACTACCTGGAGTTCCCCCTCGCCGAGATCATCGAGGTCAGAGCAGCTCTTTAGCCTTCTTCAGGTTGGTCACCAGCTCCTCCAGGAAGTCGGCGTAGCCCTGGTAGCTGAAGGGGGCCTCGGCGCGCCACGGGTAGAGCCGGCCGGCCTTGACCGCGGGGAGCTTGGCGAAGGTCGGCTTCTTCATCATCTCCTCGGGCGTGAGCGCCTGCGTGCGGGTGTCGTACAGGATCACGTCCGCGTCGTACATGTCGGCGTTCTCCCAGCTCAGCGTCTGGAAGAAGCCGCCCTCGTCGACCTTGTCCGGCTTGACGATGTCCAGGCCGTTCTCGGTGAGGTGCATGATGTCGGCGTACTCGGGCGGGTTCACCACCCACATCTGGTCGGCGCCGCCGGACACCATGAGGATCTTGATGTCCTTGAACTGGGCGAGCTCCTTGGTCGCGGCCGCCATGCGCGCCTTGGCCTCGGGCACGCCCCGCATGTCGGCGCCGAGGGACTTGGCCAGCTCCTCGTACTTACCGATGACCTGGCTCGCGGTGCGGCCGGTGAGCATGATGCCGGCGGTGGGGGCGACCTGCTCGATGGTGTCCTTGGACTTCTCCGGGACGTACCAGAGCGTGCCCTTCTCGTACATGCTGCTGACGAGCAGCTCGGGCTGCAGGGCGATGTACTGCTCGACGTTGAACTCGTCCCAGACGTTGCCCAGGCCCGTGACCTTGGTGATGTCGACGTTGCCGACCTGCGGGTCCTTGGCGCCGTCGGCCAGCTTGTGCGGGCCGAACACGCCGACCGGGCGGACGCCGAAGTCCCACAGCGCGGCCGCCGCGCCCACCTGGGCGACGATCCTCGTGGGTGCCTTGGGCAGGTCGAGCTTCTTGTCGCGGTCGTCGGTGAACGACCACGTCTGTGCCGCCGGGGCCGGCGACGACGCCGGGGCCGCCGGGGTGGCGCCGCCGCCACCGCAGGCCGACAGGGTGAGGGCGGCCGCGAGGCCGACCGTGGCCGCGAGGAACCCCCTGCGAGCCAGTACCGGTCCCGACATGTGTAACTCCTAAGGTTAGGCTTGCCTTCGTACCGAGGCATTACATTAGCCTCGCTTGAGCTGACCTTGACGAAAGGGGGGTCCGGTGCGGCAGATCGAGCCCGCC
This sequence comes from Nonomuraea glycinis, assembly GCF_014646515.1. Classification (GTDB taxonomy): domain Bacteria; phylum Actinomycetota; class Actinomycetes; order Streptosporangiales; family Streptosporangiaceae; genus Nonomuraea; species Nonomuraea glycinis. Next base: position 91,252 of record NZ_BMNK01000027.1, on the reverse strand, counting down.
ACCCAGGCGGTCTCCGCCGATGACACCGGCCCGTCGGCCCCGGCGCACCCCCTTGGGCGCCGGGCGGCTCTGGTCGGCGGTCTCGTGCTGGCGGCGGGCCTGCTCGCGCTGGTGGCGATGGCCAGCGTGGCGCTGGGGGCGCGGGCGATGCCGCTGTCCACGGTGCTGGAGGCGTTCCTCGCCCCCGGCGCCTCCAGCGACCACACCGTGATCCGTGAGCTCCGCGTGCCGCGCACGCTGCTCGGCATCCTGGTCGGCGCGTCGCTCGGGCTCGCCGGGGCGCTCATGCAGAGCCTGACCCGCAACCCGCTGGCCGACCCCGGGCTGCTCGGCATCAACGAGGGCGCGGCGCTCGGCGTCACCCTCGCGCTCGCCGTCTTCGGCCTGTCCGATCCGACGGTCTACGTGTGGTTCGCCTTCGCGGGCGCCGCGCTGGCCTCGGTCGCGGTCTACTCGCTGGGCGCCTCCGGCCGCTCGGGCGCGGGTCCGGTACGGCTGGCGCTGGCGGGCATCGCGGTGGGCATGGTCTTCACCGCGGCGAGTTCGGCCGTCCTGCGCATGGACACCGAGACGTACGACCGGATGCGGTTCTGGCTGGCGGGCTCGCTGGCCGGGCAGACCGCCGACACCCTGATGCGGCTGGCCCCCTTCATGATCGCCGGGCTGGTGCTGGGGCTGCTGGTGGGCAGGCCGCTCAACATGCTGTCGCTGGGCGACGACGCCGGCAAGGCGCTGGGCGTGGCGGTCAACCGCACCAGGGTGGTGACCGCGGTGGCCGTGACGCTGCTGTGCGGCGCGGCCACGGCCGCCGCGGGCCCGCTGTGGTTCGTCGGGCTGGCCGTGCCGCACGCCGTGCGCGCGGTGGTGGGTCACGACCAGCGCTGGGTGCTGCCGTACTCCGCGCTGGTGGCGCCTGTGCTGCTGCTGGCCGCCGACGTGGTCGGGCGGCTCATCGCCAGGCCGGGAGAGGTGCAGGTGGGCATCATGTGCGCGGTGCTCGGCGCGCCCGTCTTCATCCTGATGACCAGGCGCAGGAGGCTGGCCGCGCTATGACCGTGATGACCAGGCGCAGGAGGCCGGCCGCGCTATGAACGTACGCATGGGCCCCTGGTCCTTGAGGGTCGCGCCACGCGCGCTCGCCGTCACCGCGCTGCTGCTGGTCATCGCCTGCGCGGCGGCGCTGGCGGCGATCTCGACCGGCGAGTTCTTCGTCTCCGTCCCCGACATCCTGACCGCGCTGTTCGGGCAGGGCACGCCCGTCGCCGAGCTCATCGTCAGCAAGCTGCGCGCCCCCCGGGTGGCCACCGGGCTGCTGGTGGGGGCGGCCTTCGGGGTGAGCGGGGCGATCTTTCAGAGTCTCACCAGGAATCCCCTCGGCAGCCCCGACTTCATCGGCTTCACCGCCGGGGCCTCGACCGGCGGCATCCTGGCCGTGGTCGCGGGCGGGTCCGCCCTGACCATCGCGGGCGGCGCGCTGACCGGGTGCGTGGTGACCGCGCTGCTGGTCTACGCGCTGGCCTTCCGGCGCGGCGTGCAGGGCTACCGGCTGGTGCTGGTCGGCATCGGGGTCAACGCCCTGCTGCTGTCCGCCAACTCCTATCTGCTGACCAGGGCCAACATCAACGACGCGGCGACCGCCGGGGCCTGGCTGACCGGCAGCCTGAGCGGGCGCGGCTGGGACCACGCGATCCCGGTGGCGCTGGCCCTGGTGGTGCTGCTGCCCGTGTGCGCGGCCGTGGCCAGGCCGCTGCGGATGATCGAGATGGGCGACGACTCCGCCCGCGCCATGGGCATCAACGTCGAGCGGGTGCGGGCCGCGGCCATCGTGTCGGGCGTGCTGCTGTGCGGGGTGGCGACGGCCGCCGCCGGGCCCGTGGTGTTCGTCGCGCTGGCCGCGCCGCAGCTCGCCCAGCGGCTCACCCGCTCGCCGGGCGTGACCCTGGCCTCCTCGGCGCTCATGGGGGCTGTGCTGCTGACCGTCTCCGACCTGCTCGCCCAGCGCCTGCTCGCCCCGACCCAGTTGCCCGTCGGCGTGCTGACCGCCGCCATCGGCGGCACCTACCTCGCCTTCCTCCTGCGAAAGGACCGCCACTGATGGCCGTACCGACGCCCGGCAGCCGCCTGTGGGCCGGCGACCTCACCCTCGCCTACGACAAGCGGACGGTCGCCACCGACCTGAGCGTGGCCATCCCCGACGGATCCTTCACCGTGATCATCGGCCCGAACGCGTGCGGTAAGTCCACCCTGCTGCGGGCCCTGGCCAGGATGCTCAAGCCCAGGTCCGGCGCGGTGCACCTGGACGGCGGCGTGATCACCGCGCTGCCGTCGAAGGAGGTCGCCCGGCGTCTCGGCCTGCTGCCGCAGAGCTCGATCGTGCCCGACGGGATCACCGTGGCCGACCTGGTGTCCCGCGGTCGCTACCCGCACCAGCGGCTGATGCGTCAGTGGTCCAAGGCCGACGAGACGGCGGTGGCGGAGGCGATGCGGGCCACCCACGTGACCGAGCTGGCCGACCGGATCGTGGACGAGCTGTCCGGCGGGCAGCGGCAGCGGGTGTGGCTGGCGATGGCGCTCGCTCAGGAGACGCCGATCCTGCTGCTGGACGAGCCGACGACCTTCCTCGACATCTCCCACCAGATCGAGGTGCTCGACCTCTGCGCCGACCTGCACGAGGCGGGCCGGACGATGGTCGCGGTGCTGCACGACCTCAACCAGGCCTGCCGCTACGCCACCCACCTGATCGTCATGCGCGAGGGCGAGATCGTCGCGCAGGGCGATCCGGCCGAGGTCGTCACCCCTGACCTGGTGCGGCAGGTCTTCGACCTGCGCTGCGAGATCATCCCCGACCCGCAGTCAGGCACCCCGATGGTCGTCCCCCACTGCCGCCGCCGAATCACCTCCCCAGCCTGACCAGCCCCCGACCGCCTCCAGCACACTCCGTAACCTCCGCACCGAGCAGGGTGTGGCGAGCACCCCGGCGTCGTAGCCGGGCCGGGCGGTGACTCAGTAAGCGCCGGACCGCCACAGCGTCGCAGGGGGCCCGGCTAGTACGCGCCGCAGCGGCGGACGGCCAGGAGGGCCAGGGCGCGGGTCACCTCACGCACCTCGCGCAACTCCACCTGCTCACGGGGCGCGTGCGCGTAACGTACGTCACCCGGCCCGTAGTGCAGGGTCGGGATCCCGCCCGCCGCGTAGAGCCGCAGGTCGCTGCCGTACGGCGCGGCCGCCTCGGCGGGTGCCGCGCCGCCGGTGTCCGCGACGGCCCGTCTGACCTCGCCCAGCAGCGGATGCCCGGCCGGCAGCCGCCCGCTGGCGAACTGCCCGCCCGGCCACGTCACCACGGGCGGGTGCTCGCGCAGCCACGGGTGCGTGAGCGACAGCACCGCCTCCTCGAACGCCGCCCGCGCCTCAGCCGGGTCCTCGTCCAGCCGCACCCCCAGGCGCCCCTCCGCGACCAGCAGATCGGGCACCGTGCTCGCCCAGTCACCGGCCCGCACGGTGCCGACCTCGATCGGGTACGGCAGCGAAAGGTCACCGAAGACCGCCGGGACATCGCGATTGCGCTCCGCCTCCAGGCGCCTGATCGCCTCGAACACCGGCCAGAACACCTCGACGGCGTTCACACCCTCCAGCCGGGCGCCACCGTGCGCGGCCCGCCCGGCGATCTCCAGCCGGAACGTCAGCGCGCCCGCGTTGGCGGTGACGACGGCGCCGCTGGTCGGCTCGGTGATGACGGCCGCCTCGGCGGTGTGCCCCCTGGCCAGCGTGCCGAACGCGCCCAGCCCGCCGTCCTCCTCGCTGACCACGCAGTGCACGGCCAGCGGCCTGGCCAGCTTCACCCCGGCCCGCCGGATCGCGCGGACCACCGCCAGGTTGGCGGCCAGTCCGGCCTTCATGTCACAGGCGCCCCTGCCGTGCAGGACGTCGCCGGAGACGCGGGCGGCGAACGGGTCGCTGCCCTCCCACTTGGCCAGGTCACCCGTCGGCACCACGTCCACGTGCCCCTGCAACGCCAGCGCCGCGACGCCCTCCCCGCCGGTCACGCCCACCAGGCCGTAACCCTCCACCCTCGGGGCCTCGCCACCGGGGAAGCCCTCCCGCCGCCTGAGGTCGTCGAGGTCGAGCTTCCATACGTCCACCTCCAGGCCGGCCTCGGTGAGCAGGCGGGCCAGGTGGTGCTGCAACTCGGACTCGGCGTCGCTGCCCGTGATGCTCGGCACCCGGACGGTCTCGGCCAGCAGATTGACGGTCTCGGCCTCGTCGATGGCGTTGAGGACCCTGGTCTCGGCGTCACGCATGGCCACACCATCTCATGACCCGCCCCCGGATCCGCGACCTGGACCATCACGGACGTGAATGCGGACCGGCACAGGCGTGAACCCGGATGGGCTCTGGTGGAGATACAGGTCGGAGGTGCGTATGCGGGCTTGGCGGAAGGTGCTGGTCTGGGGGGCGGTGACGCCGTTCGCGGGGTGGGCGGTGCTGCGGGTCTCGGGGTGGGAGCCGGTGTGGCCGTGGACTCCGCTGGTGGCGTACACGCCGTACGCGGCGGTCGTGGCGGGGGCCGGGCTGCTGCTGGCGGCGGCGATGAGACAGCGGGTGGCGGCTGTGGTGGCGCTCGCCACCACGGTGGTGCTGGCGAGCACGGTGCTGCCCCGGGGATTCGCCGACGGGCAGCAGCAGGTGTCCGCCGATGGCGGGACGCTCCGGGTGCTGGCGGCCAACCTGCTGGTGGGGTCGGCGGACGAGACGGCGCTGGTGACGCTGGTCGCGCGGCTGCGGCCGGACGTGCTGGCGCTGCAGGAGCTGACCCCCGACGCCCTGACCCGCCTCGACGCGGCGGGGCTGCGTGCGGCGTTGCCGTACGCGGTGACCCGCCCCAAGCGGGGGGCGGGCGGTTCGGCCGTGTACGCCCGTCATCCGCTCACCGCCGCCGAGGCCATCGAGCACGGCGGGTTCCGCCAGGTCAGAGCCACCCTCAGGCACCCGTCGGGGGCCGACGTAGAGGTCGTGTCGGTGCACCCGTGCGCGCTACGGCTGTATGCCAGGCAGCCGTGCTGGAGATCAGGGCTGAGGGCGCTGCCCGACGCGGGCGATGGGGGCGGGCCGTTGCGGGTGCTGGCGGGCGATTTCAATGCGACGCTCGATCATCTGCTGGTACGTGAGCTGCTCGCCACCGGCTACCGTGACGCCGCCGACGTGACCGGGCACGGCTTCACGGCCACCTGGCCGCAGGGAGGCCGGCTGCCCGGCGTCGCCATCGACCATGTGCTGGCCGACGAACGCATGAGTGTGCGGGCGTTCGGCGTGCATCCGCTGCGGGGCACCGATCACCGCCCGGTGTTCGCGGTGCTCGCCCTGCCGTGACGCTCATCCGGCGCGTTCCGTTGCCCGGCTCGGTGGCGTGAGGGGCCCGAAAAGGCGTGCGGGACCGGTGGTGGTCAGGGTGTACGTAAACTTGGGCCTGTGCAACCACCCAAGTTCGAGATTCAGATGCTGCACGACCGGGTCATGATCCGGCTGGAGCAGGCGGCCGAGGAGCGGCGCAGTGGCTCCGGGATCGTCATTCCCGCGACGGTCAAGATGGCCAACCGCCTGGCGTGGGGCGAGATCTGCGGCGTCGGCTCGAACGTGCGCTCGGTCAAGGTCGGCGACAAGGTGCTGCTCAACCCCGAGGAGCAGTATGAGGTGGAGTTGCACGCGCAGGTCTATCTGGTGATGCGCGAGCGCGACCTGCACGCGGTGGCCACCCAGGAGACCGACCACGGCACCGGCCTCTACCTGTAAGCCGGGTAGGCCGGGGCGCTATCTGCGGATGTACTGCTGCGCCATCTGGATCACGTCCAGGCCGAGGGTGCGCAGTCCGATGTAGACGATGGCCGTGGCCGCGGCCACGGTCACGACGGCCACGATGATGCGGATCGTCCAGCCCTGCCGCTTGAACCACTCGGTCCAGGCGTGCAGCATTCGCTTGCCGAACTCCAGGAGCTTGTGCGCCCAGTGGAACTCGGTGGCCAGCACCGCCAGGCCGGCGAAGACCACCAGCCAGCCGGGCCCCGGGAAAGGCACCATGATCAGGCCGCCCCCGACCATGAGCCCGCCGAGCACGCCGATGACGATCTTCAGGGTGAGCGCGCCCGCCCGCGTCGCCCTGATGGCGTCGAGCCTGCCGTGCAGCCCCGAACGACGTGCGGGCATGCCGGAGTGGGCAGCCGCCTCTTCCTTGATGAGATCGGCGTCGCCGGTCTCGGGCTTATGCGTCGGCACGGTCCCCCCGGACAGTCGGTGTATTACCCAGGATAAGGGTCAGGCATCTGTCGCCGATGTCCAAACGCGGACAATGGCGTACACGTCCAATAAACGCTCAGAGGGTAAAATATCTGCCTGATCAGGCAACTTCCCAATAACGTCGGATATCGTTTGCTATGCCCGAGGTCATGCTTCGTACCGTAACCGGCCCCATCCGCGCGGCCACCGTCAGCGGTCCCGTACTCCCCCACGAGCACCTGCGCACCGACATGCGCTGGGCCGCCGGGATCGATTCCGACCCCTACCGCTGGCTGGACGAGGAGCAGACCGTCATCGCCGAGCTCCGCGAGCTGCGGCAGTCCGACGAGCTGGGCCTGATCGTGGACCTGACGTGCATCGGCATGGGCCGCGACGCCACCGCCCTGGCCCGCATCGCCGCGGCCGGCCGGGTGCCGGTGATCGCCGCCACCGGCCTGTTCACCGAGCCGTTCGCGGACCTGCGCGACCAGGACGTGGACGCGCTCACCGGCCGGCTGATGGCCGACATCTCCGACGGACTGGAGGGCACCGGCGTCTTTCCCGGCGTGATCGGCGAGGTCGGGTGCTGGGGCGCCAGTGCCACGCCCGCCGAGGAGCGCGCCCTGGTCGCCGCCGCCCGCGCCTCGCTCGCCTCCCGGCTGTCCGTCGCGACGTACGGTCAGGACGCGCTGGGCCTGCTGGAGATCCTGCTGGCACAGGGGCTGCCGGGGTCGCGGGTGGCCGTGGGGTACGCGGGCGCCGACCCGGCCGTGGCCCGCAAGATCGCCGAAGCGGGGGCGTACGTGAGCGTGGGCGCGCTCGCGGCCGGCGTGGAGCGGTCGACCGCCGTGGCGCTGAGCCTGATCGAGGAGGGGTACGCCGACCGGCTGCTGCTCAGCACCGGGCTGAGCCGGGTGGCGCAGGTGCGCAGGTACGACGGGCCCGGCTACGCGCACCTGTTCCGCGAGGTGCTGCCCAAGCTGCGCGAGGCAGGGATCGACGACGGCACCCTGCGTACCGTGACCAACGCCAACCCCCTGCGCTGGCTGACCTCCGGCACCGCCTGACCCCGCGTCGGCGCGTCCGGGACTGGCTAGGATCGGACCACATGATCCTGGCCGGGTGAGGGATGAAGAGGCAGCGCACGCACGGGCGAGACCGCGGACGGGTGCTGTCGCGCCTGACGCGGCTGGGGGACGTCCCGGTCGTCGTCATGCTGGTGTGGGCCGGCTGGCTCGCCGTCCCGTGGTCCTTCAGCGGCCTGGCCCAGGCCCGCGCCGCCGCGGCGGCCGCCGCCGACGCCGTCCCGCCGCCCGCGCGAAGCGCCGAGGAGTCCGTACGTCATCGACTCGCGGGCGCGACACCGTCGAAGACCTGGGGCATCCCGGCCCCCAAGGCACAACGCCTCACGGTGGCGGCCACAACCGGTGAGGACGTGCGGGCTCGGCTCGCCGGTGAGGTGCATGACGCGGCGGGTCACGGGCTGGCGGCCATCGCCTTGCAGGCCGGTCTCGCCCTGGTGGCGCTGGACGACGATCCCGAGCAGGCCCGCGAGTCGCTGCAGGCGATCAGGCGGACCAGCCTCACCACGCTCACCCAGCTGCGCGCCGCGCTCGACCGCCTGGACCCCGGCGGCGCCTCTCCCGGCGGCAGCGCTCCTGGCGGCGAAGCTCCCCGGGAGGGCGAGGACCTGATCGGTCTCATCGCCGGGGTGCGGGCCGCCGGGCTGCCCGTGGACGTGGAGCCGGTGAGCCCGGTCGTCCCCGCCCACCTGCAAGGGACCGTCTACCGGGTGGTGCGTGAGTCGCTGACCAACGTGCTGCGGCACGCCGGTCCGACCAGGGCCCTGGTGCGGGTGGCCAACGATCCGTGCGCGTTCGTGCTGGAGGTCGCCGACCGGGGCACGGGCTGGACGGGTGCCGCCGACGGGCGCGGGCTCGCCGGGATGCGCGCCGGGGTGACGAGCGTGGGAGGCCTGTTCGCGGCCGGCCCACGTGAGGGCGGCGGCTTCCAGGTCGTGGCCCGCTTCCCCCAAAGGTCCGAGTTCCCCCAAGAGTCCGCGTGATCACTGTTGCCGTGGCCGATGATCAGGCCGTGGCGCGGATGGGGCTCAAGGCGCTGCTGGAGCGCGAGCCCGACCTGCGGCACGTGGGCGAGGCCGCCGACGGCGCGGGCGCCCTCGCCCTGCTCCGCCGAACCCGCCCGGACGTGCTGCTGCTGGACATTCGGATGCCCGGCATGGACGGCCTGGCCACCCTGCGGGCCATCGCGGCCGACGCCGAGCTGAGCGCCACCAGGATCGTGGTGGTCACCACGTTCGCCGTGGACGAGTACGTCTTCACCGCGCTCCAGGCGGGCGCGAGCGGTTTCCTGCTCAAGGACAGCGCCCCGGAGGAGCTGGTCAACGCGGTGCGCGTGGTGGCGGCGGGCGAGGCGCTGCTGTCTCCGGCGATCACGCGTAAGGTCATCGGCCTGTTCGGCCGGCACGGAGCGGAGCCGGTGCTGGGCCTGGACACGCTGACGCCGCGCGAGCGTGAGCTGGTCGCCTGGGTCGCCACCGGCAAGTCCAACGAGGAGATCGCCAAGGAGTTGGTGATCAGCCCGGACACCGTCCGCACCCACGTCAGCCGGGCCATGGTCAAACTGCATGCCCGGGACCGGGCGCAGCTCGTCGTGTTCGCGATGCGGGCCGGGCTGGCCGTCTGAAGCCCCGGTCAGAGCCGGAGAAACCCCTCGTAGGAGCGCTGCCGTACCTGAGCCTCGATCTGCTTGACGGTGTCCAGGCCCACGCCCACCATGATCAGCACGCTGGTGCCGCCGAACGGGAAGTTCTGCTGCGTACCAGGGTCTCTGAGGATCGCGAAGGCCACCAGCGGCACCAGCGCCAGCGCCGCCAGGTAGAACGCCCCCGGCGCGGTCAGCCGCGACAGGATGTACGCGAGATACTCCGCGGTCGGCCTGCCCGGCCGGATCCCCGGCACGAAGCCCCCGTACCTCCGGATGTTGTCGGCCACCTCGGCGGGATTGACCGTGATGGACACGTAGAAGTACGTGAACGCGACGATGAGCAGGACGTACGCCGTCATGTAGAGCGGGTGCGAGCCGGACGTCAGCGTGCGCGCGATCCACCCGCCGGCCTCCTCCCCCAGCATCGGCGCGGCCAGCGTCGGCAGGTAGAGCAGCGAGGTGGCGAAGATGACCGGCACGATCCCCGCCTGGTTGACCTTGAGCGGGATGTAGGTGCCGCTGCCGCCGTACATCCGGCGGCCGACCAGCCGCTTGGCGTACTGCACGGGCACCCGCCGCTGCGCCTGCTCCACGAACACCACGGCCGCGACCAGGAACACCCCCGACACCAGGATGACCACGAAGGCGAACGGGCTCATCACGAACATGGTCGCCATGTAGGCCGGGAAGACGGCCACGACCTGGGTGAACATCAGCAGCGACATCCCGTTGCCGACCCCGCGGTCGGTGATGAGCTCGCCGATCCACATGACCACGCAGGTGCCCGCCACCATGGTCAGCACCAGCACGGTCACGGCCGCCAGGCTCTGGTCACGCAGCAGCGGCCGCGCGCACCCCGGCAGCAGTTGCCCGGCACGGGCCAGCGCGACGATCGTGGTGGCGTTCAGCACGGCCAGCGCCACGGTCAGGTAGCGGGTGTACTGCGTGATCCTCGCCTGCCCGGACTGCCCCTCCTTCCGCAGCGCCTCCAGCTTCGGCACCATGACCGAGGACAACTGCATGACGATGCTGGCGGTGATGTACGGCATCACACCCAGCGCGAACACCGACAACCGCAGCATCGCGCCCCCGCTGAGCAGTTGCACCATGTCGAACACCCCGCCGCGCGCCGCCCCCACGCACTCGCGCACCGCCACCACGTCCACCCCCGGCGACGGCAGCACCTGCCCGAACCTGAACAGCGCGAGCAGTCCGAGGGTGAACAGCAGCTTCCTGCGGAGCTCCGGCACCCGGAACGCCCCGGCGAGCATGGCGAACATGGTCAGCATGTGCAGGAGTCTGGCCGCGCGCCGCCGCCCGGTCGTCCGCTCAGCCGCGGCGGACGCGTACGCGATTCCGCGTACGGCAGACTGATCACATGAGCGGGCCGGGTGTCGTGTGGGTGGTCAGCGGCCCGCCGGGGGCGGGCAAGTCCACGGTGGCGGCCGCGCTGCTCGCGCGCCTGTCCCCGGTGCCGGCCCTGCTCGACAAGGACACGCTGTACGGCGACCTCATCGGCGAACTGCTCCGGGCGTCCGGCAGGCCGCACGGCGAGCGCGAAGGCCCGTGGTACGACGAGCACGCCAAGGTCCACGAGTACGCCGGGCTGACCAGGACCGCCAGGCAGATCCGCGAGCACGGCTGCCCGGTGCTGCTCGACGGCCCGTTCACCGGCCAGGTCCACGCGGCGGACCGGTGGGCGCGCTGGGTGGCGGAGCTCGGCGGGTCGCCGGTGCGCCTGCTGTGGGTCCGCTCCGACGGCCCCACGCTACGGGAGCGGCTGATGACCAGAGGGCTGGCGCGGGACGCGGGCAAGCTGGCGGCGTTCGAGGACTATCTGACGGCCATCAAGGTGCACGAGCCGCCCGCCGTACCCCATCTGGAGATCGACAACCGGCCGGGAGCGCCGGCACTGGACGCGCAGCTCACGGCGGCGGGCATCCGGCCGCGACGTCGCTATGTCACCCGATAGTCGTCGTCACGGGCGTCGATGATCGCCATGTGGCCGGGCAGGTGGCCGATCGCGAAGTCGACCCCGCTGGCCATGATCGCCGCCTGCGGCGTCACCCCGCACGCCCAGAACACCGGCACCTCGCCCGCCCGTACCTCCACCGGATCGCCGAAGTCCGGCCGCGCCAGATCATCGATCCCCAGCTCGGCCGGGTCGCCCACGTGCACCGGCGCCCCGTGCACCATCGGATAGCGGCCGCTCACCTCGACCGCGGTGGCCACCAGCGGCTCCGGCACCGGCCGCATCGACACCACCAGCGGCCCCGACAGCACCCCCGACGGCTCGCACGGCACGCCGGTGACGTACATCGGCACGTTCGAGCCCTGCTCCAGATGGCGCACCGGCACCCCCTCGGCCAGCAGCGCCTGCTCGAAGGTGAAGCTGCAGCCGATGAGGAACGGCACCAGGTCCTCGCGCCACTCCGCCACCACCGCATCGCGGTCTGCCACCGGCCGCCCGTCCCGGTAGACCCGGTAGCCGGGCAGGTCCGTACGCAGGTCGCCGGGGAACAGCCGGGTCTGGAACGCGCCCGCCTCGCCGACGTCGAGCACCGGGCACGCCTGCGCGTTGCGGTGCGCGAACAGCAGCAGCTCGTACGCCAGCGCCTTCGGCACCGCGATCAGGTTGGCCTGCGTCCATCCTCTGCACCAGCCCGCGGTGGGGCGCCGCTCGCCGCCACGGAAGCGCTCCCGCGCCTGGGCGGGGGTCAGGTCTGCGACATCCACCCCTTGACAGTACGTTTCGACTCTGGACAACACCACAGAGCGAACGGCCCGGCACCACATCGTCGTGGTACCGGGCCGTGCCCCCGCCTGATGTCAGGACGCATCAGCCTGGCCTGACTAACCGCAGGCCTTCGGGGTGGTGCCGCTGCCGGGGCGATAGTGCCGCTTGCTACCGGTGAAGACCGTGATCTCACCGGAGCCGCGCCGGGAGACCCTGACCTCCGCCCAGTTGGTGCCGCAGTGGCGGGAGTAGAACAGCCGGATCGTGCCCAGCCCGTCCCCGACCTCGTTCTTCGGTGCGGCCTTCTCTCCGGCGGCCCGGCTCGTGAGTCTGCGTCCAAGTGCACACTCAGCGCATTTCCCAACAGACGCCCGTCCTAGCGCGTTGTCGGCGCTCGACCCCGGAACCGGGGCGACCTGACACTCAGCGCTCGACCCCGAAGGTGTGCGGTCCCAGGCCGTAGCCCTGCTCCGCCGGCACCACGTACCCATGGCCGATCAGCGTCTGGAGGCTCTGCCGTACCTCGTCCTCGGTCAGGCCCGTGGCCCGGACCAGCGCGCTGAATCCGGCCCAGCCGTACTCGCCCGACTCCCCCGCCACCGCCTCGTACACATGGATGTCGACGTTGGACAGCGCCTGGATGTCGTGCAGCGGGTCCATCAGCGCGCCCTCGCCCCTTCCCGCAGCCTGTTCGGGTCGATCTCCCGGTCGGGGTTGCGGCGCAGGTATTCGCTCTCCAGTTCGTTCGTCCGGGAGGTGTGGGTGGCCAGTGCGTCGTCGGAACCGTGCAGGAAAGTATCGGTTCGGGTCACGTGGAGGTGCCGCAGCTCGCGGATCAAGTCATCATCGCTGAGCTGGGCCGGATCAATTCCCATCGTGGTCATGCGTGCCCCCTACCCCGAAGCCTGGCAACAATATCTGTCACATTTCCTGACATATAGGCATTGTCGGGGAGATTGACCCGCTTTACCGTCCCGTTATGGACCTCGAGCTACGGCACCTCAGAATCGTCCGCGCGGTCGCGGACGCTGGGAGCGTCAGCAAGGCCGCTTCCCTGCTCGGGCTAGCGCAGCCGGCTCTGACCTCCCAGCTCAAACGCATCGAGAGAATGCTCGGCGGCGCCCTGTTCGAGCGGGACCGCCACGGCGCCCGGCCCACCCGCCTCGGCGAGCTGGTGCTCGCCAGAGCCCGCGTGCTCCTGCCCGCGGCCAAGGAACTCCAGGAAGAGGCGGTACGGTTCGCGCACGCACCCTCACCCGGCTACCGGATCGGCGCGACGAACGGGCCGATCCTCGGCGGACTGGTGGACCGGCTCGCCGCCGAACGGAGCGTGAGCACCTACACGAGCTGGTCGGCGCACGAGCTCACGACCATGGTGGAGCTCGGCCGCCTCGACTACGTGCTGACCGGCGCGTGCGGCGACAGCGGCACCCCCATGGGAACGCTCCTGTGGGAGACGATCAGCCTCGACCCGGTCTTCGTCCTGCTGGCCGTCCACCATCCGCTGGCCGTGGAGAAGGAGGTCGAGCTGGCGGACCTCGCCGGTGAGCACTGGGCGCTCACGCCGGGGGACGGCTGCTTCAACGACTGCTTCGCCATGGCGTGCGCGCGGGCCGGCTTCACCCCCGGCACGATCTACGAGATCGACGTGGCGACCTGCCTCCACCTCGCGCGGGTGGGCCGGGCGGTGGTGCTCTGCCAGGCCACCCACCGGCCCGCCCCCGGCCTGGTCGTGGTGCCGCTGAAGAACGCGCCGCTACGCTGGCGGCAGCTCCTCGGCCGGCATCCAGCCGCGCTGGACGCCGCGTGGGTGCGGGTGCAGGCCAAACAGACCCACATGGAGGCCGTACGACGCAGCCGGGTCTATTACGACTGGCTGACCCGGAACGCGGGGTTCGGCACCACGCCATAACGGGTTCTTGGTGTCCGGACCGCCGCAGGCCGGGGAGGGCCCGGACCGCCGCAGGCCGGGGAGCGGACGAGATGGCCGGCCACAACGGGCTACCGCGACGCGCCCGGGTCGTACACGCCGGGACCGAGCGCAGGGCTCCCGCCCGCTCAGGCCAGGTCGTACTCCCAGCCCGGCTGCCAGTCGAACGGGGCGTCCACCAGCTCCTCCAGCGGGACCCCCTCGAACAGGTTCCGCAACGCGAACCGGTTCGCCGAGTGCGCGATGACCAGCACGGTACGGCCCTGCCACCGCTTGGCGACGTCCTCCAGGAAGGCGGCGGTCTCGCCCACCACGTGCCGGTAGCTCTGCCCGCCCGGCCACGGCGTGTCGACATGCCTGCGCCGCAGCGCGTGCACCTCGCTCACCGGCCGGCCGTTGTAGATCCCGTAGTCACACTCCCGCAGCCGCGCGTCCAGCCTGATCTCACACACCCCGCCGAACGCGATCTGCGCAGTCTGTACGGCGCGCCGCAGGTCAGAGGCGTAGACCACGTCCACGCCGCGCCGCCGCTCCCCCAGCTCGGCGGCCTGCGCACGACCGGCCGCGGACAACTCGCCGGGCAGCCGGCCGGTGGCGACCCCCGTCTCGTTGTCCACACTGGTCGCGTGCGTCTCGTAGATCAGCTTCACCACCATGCCCCCGACGGTACCGATCCCCCCTGCCCCACCCGGCCCAAATCCCCATTTTTCAGGATCCGTCCACGTCCCCTGGGAAACACCCGCGAATGTGATCGCCACGGACTCCATTTACCGTGTCCGGCATGGCAGGATGTGCGAGGCAGCCACGAACCGGCGGCCGTGGCCCACCAGCCCGGACCCACGACCGACCCTCATGCTCTAGCCTTGACCCTGCGCGGGGCATAGCATGATCCATTCGTGCACACCCGCACGCCGTACAACTGAATCCAGGGGCGGTAGCTCAGCCGGTCAGAGCATCGGACTCATAATCCGTGGGTCGTGGGTTCAAGTCCCACCCGCCCTACTCACCACTACCGCGTTCTACCTGGGCTTTCTCGGTTCTCGCCAGCCTTCGATCTCGTTGTTGATCATGGTTGGTTGCTCGGTGGTTGCTCTTGTGTGCGGACCGTGTAGCGCGGTAGATCGTTCAGAGCGGCAATGTCAGCTCAGACCTCCGAGACGATCATCGGAAGACCAAGCCAGAACGTCTCTGCGGGCTGGCCGGTCAGTGATGACCATGCTGACGGTCAAGTATCGCCCGAGCCGGCAGTTCTGCCGAGTAGCCCTCCCATGACCAGCGGATAAACGCTCCGCTGGTCCATCCGCTCGGCAGGTGACACCCCGGACAAAGAGGCGGGCCCGCTGACGTGTCAGCGGGCCCGCCTGGGCTTCGATGGTTCAGATGGTGGTGTCACCGGTCATGGTCGGCAGGTTGATCAGCCGTGCTCGCGGGCCGTTGTCCGTTGCGGTGCTGATGAGCGCGGCGGTGGATTCGGCGGCGGCGCGGGCGACCTCGGGATAGACGCTGGTGTAGGTGTCGCGGGTGAAGGTGGAGGAGACATGGCCGAGCGTTTCCTGTACGATCTTCAAGTCGACTCCGGCGGCCAGCATCAGCGAGGCGGCCCCGTGCCTGAGGTCGTGCAGCCGTACCGGTGGCAGCCCCGCTTCGAAGGCCAGCAGGTAGAACTGGTCGCTGACCTGCTGCGGATGCAGCGGCCGGCCGATCTGGTCGGTGAAGACGAACCCGCTCTCCGTCCACGCCTGCCCGGCCGCCAGCCGCTCGGCGGCTTGGCGCTTACGGTGGGCGCGCAGTGCTGTGATGGTGTCGGCGTCCAGGGCGATAGTGCGGTCGCTGGCCTCGGTCTTGGGCCTGCCCTGCACCGGCTCCCAGCCCAACTGGGTGATCTGCCAGTGCACCCCGGCCGTCCCGGCGTTCAGATCGACGTCCTTCCAGCGCAGCCCGACCGCCTCACCACGGCGCAACCCCCGTAGCGCGATCAGCCGATACAGGGCGAACAACCGGTGGCCTGCCGCCTGGGCGAGAAAGGCCGAGGTGTGGGCGGGCGTCCACACCATCACCGGCGATGGCCGGGAGGTGGAGACATAGACGTTGATCGTCCCGGCGCGGCTGAGGCGCGTGCCGCGCCGCTGTTGCTCGGCGGCCAGTCGCTGATGCAGTTCACGGTTCCAGTCGGCGACCCGTTCATCGGTCCACACCAGCGCCTTCGGGCGTTCGGCATCAGGCAACTCGACCACCGCGGCCGGGTTGAAGTCGATCAGCCGATCCTGCTTGATCGCGATATTCAGGGCATGGCGGAGCGTGACGCGGATGCGATGCATGGTCGCCGGGCCGACAGGCCGCCGGTAACGCACCGCCGCCCGCTGCGCGGGGTCACCACTGGCACGCGCGGTGGTGATGACGTCGTTGAACTCCTCGATCGCATCGAACATCCCCGCGATGTCGGACACCCGCAACCTGTCCAAGCGGATGTGACCCAAGTACGGGGTGAAATACAGGCGGATATGCGCCTCGTACGAGCGCCGGGTGGTGACATCGATCTTCCGCTTACGTCGCAGAAACTCGCTCAGCCACTCCGTGACCGTGACCGTCGGGTTGAGGTCTTGGCGGGTGCGAACCTTGCGCCGCACCTCCTCCACCGGCGGCAGCGCCCGCGTGTCCTTGAGCGTGGACAGCATCAGGTCGGCGACCTTCCGGCGGACGTGCGGGTCCTCATCCAGCGCCAGCAGCGCGCGGGCGTGCTCCAGCTCGGCCTCGACCTCCTCCTGGGAGCTGAACCCGCTCCGCCGCAGCGGGTTACGCCGCCGCCCATCGGCGTGTGCGGGCAACTCCAGCTGGTAGGCCCACCGGCCATGAGTACTGCTCCACCGATCCCCGCCCCCCACCAGAGCGGCGCAGCTTCGGGCACCTCTTGCCCAGTTTCCTACCGGTCGCCTCGTCCCGGCAGGAACATGTCTTGTAGGTGGTTCCGTTCATCCTCGCGCCTCGCCTTCCTCGCTCGCCGCTGTCGCGTCTCCTTCAGCCATCCCTCCGCCCCGACGGCGCACGGCACCGGACCATGTGGCGCATGCAGCGTGACCGGCGCCCTATCGATCACGCCCGCCCGTCACCACGCATCGGCCATCAGGCCGCCAGGAATGGGGTGGCCGTGCCCCGGACCAGATAGCGTCCCCATCGGCCCACACCGGCCGTAGGCGGCCACAGCGGAACACCCAGGGGCCACCCACGGGGCCGGAGCGGTGGTATCGACGCCCACCTCCACCGTCCACGTCAAGCGATATCCGCTGGTCAGAATCCCGGGCCACGCTCTCCCCCGCGCAGGCGTACTGCCACTTGTCTTGGCCATGAAGTCCGACCCCATGCGAATGACCGGCACCGCACTGGCCGGGTGACCGCCTCCCGATCAGCACGGAACGCACCGCAAGGCCATCCGGCGAAGTGGCTGGAGTGCGCTGTCACCGCAACATGTCCCAACCGCCCAAGCGGATTGATCCCTCTCACTCATTCAAATACCAGCCCGAAGCGCTGAGCTGGGACAAAGGGATGAGCCAACCTTTGGTCAAACAGGCATCGGAAACCCGGCCGAAGAGGCGAACAACAACCGGGAACCAGATGTCGAAACCGTGACATTTCTAGACAAAGACCCACCGCTTCAACGGCGAAGAGAAGATCCCGATGGGCAAGCCGTCAAAAGGGGCTGAACGAGCCGTTCATCATGGACTGATCAAGCCGTCCGCGTCCGTGCGCAAGTTCTTCACCAGCGAGGCTCACCTATCGACGCACATCACCCCCGAGGGGCACTCTTAGTGATAAGACGATTACCTTCCGAGAGAGAGGATCGTCAGTGCGTCGCTTCCTGGTTGTCGTGCAGGCCCCGTTGTCCTAGCCGTCGCCCTTGCCTTGCCCGCATCCGCCCACAGCCGGCAACACGAGCTTCCCGCAGCAGCGAACTGTGACATATATCGAAGTCACCGCCAAAAGAGCAGCTGTCCGTGACGAAGCCAGAGCCGACGCTCCCATCGTCACCGGCGTCAAGAAAGGTGACATCCTGCAGAGCTGCACCATCGCCGTCGGACGCGGGGAGCCTTACTTCAAGTGCGGCGCAGAGCATTACGACTGGTACCTCGTCAGTACGGGCACCCCGAAAAGCGGCTACCTACCGGTCACCTGCGCCCGCAAGCTGTGCCCCCCGCACGCCGATCCCCCGCCTGACATGCGGAGACTCTGACCCCTGGCCTCACCAGTCGCCCTGGATGGCGCCCATACGCCGCTCGTGGAAGACCTCAGGCGTCATGGCGCCGCCCCGGTAATGGTGCGAGCGTCGCGGAGGAGCGAGGGCGGAGCCGGGCGCGGGATGTGCAGTCCGTCGTGGACGGTGATCCAGGCGACGTGCAATTTCGTGCCTGGATCCGCTGGTGTCATCGTTTTTGTCAGGGGTACGGGACGGAGGACGCGGGGGGCGCCAACAGACCGGGAGCCGCCCGCAGCGTACGCACATACCACCGGGACCTGCGTTAGGACGCATGATGACCGACAGATTCGCCCGTGCGCTCGGGTGGACCAGCCTCGCGCTGGGCACGGCGCAACTGGCGGCGCCCAGGGCCCTGACCCGCCTGTGCGGCGTCGACGACGCGCCCGCAGCCACGACCGTCGCCAGGCTCGTCGGCGGGCGCGAGCTCCTGCACGCCGCGCTGCTGCTCGGCGCCAAGAACCCCGCCCAGTGGGCGTGGACCAGGGTCGCCGGCGACACGATGGACCTCGGCGTCCTCGGCAGGGCCGCCGCCAACCGCACGGGCACGCGCCGCGCCCGTGCGCTGTGCGCGCTCGGCGCGGTCGCCGGGATCGCCGTCCTCGACGCCGTCTGCGCCCGGCGCGGCACCGCCAAGGCCAAGGGTCCGCTGCTGGTGCGCGCCTCCATCACCATCAACAAGCCGCGCGAGGAGGTCTACCGCTTCTGGCGGGAGCTGGAGAACCTGCCCGCGTTCATGGTTCACCTGGACTCGGTGCGCACCCTCGACCAGCGCCGCTCCCGCTGG
The DNA here is from genome assembly GCF_014646515.1 of Nonomuraea glycinis. Lineage (GTDB taxonomy): Bacteria > Actinomycetota > Actinomycetes > Streptosporangiales > Streptosporangiaceae > Nonomuraea > Nonomuraea glycinis. The sequence continues at coordinate 72,558 of NZ_BMNK01000027.1, read as the reverse complement.
AAGGCCAAGGGCCCGGTGGTCGACCTGGAGTGGGAGGCCGAGATCATCGACGAGCGGGCCGGCGACCTGCTCGCCTGGCGTTCCGTGCCCGGCACCGGCGTCTCCACCGCCGGCCTGGTCAGCTTCACCGACGGCCCCGGCGGGCGCGGCACCGTCGTGGACGTCTCACTGGAGTACGGCATGCACGGGCGCAAGCTCGCCGCCGCCGTCGCCCGCATGTTCGGCGAGCACCCCGAGCAGCAGGTCCGCGACGACCTGCGCCGCTTCAAGCAGGTCATGGAGACCGGCGAGGTGGTCCGCTCCGAGGGCAGCCCCGAGGGCCACCGCGCCCTGCGCCAGCTCCACCAGCGTCCCGCACAACCGATCGGAGGACGGGCATGAAGGCCAACGTGTGGACGGGCCGCAACCGCCTGGAGATCCAGGACGTCCCTGACCCGCAGATCCTCAACGCGCGCGACGCGATCGTCCGCGTCACCTCCACCGCGATCTGCGGCTCCGACCTGCACCTCGTGGACGGCTACATCCCGACCGTCAAGAAGGGCGACATCCTCGGCCACGAGTTCATGGGCGAGGTCGTCGAGGTCGGCCCCGGCGTGCGCAACCTGCGCCCCGGCGACCGTGTCGTGGTGCCGTTCCCGATCGCCTGCGGCGCCTGCTTCGCCTGCGAGGACGGTCTCTACTCTCTGTGCGAGAACTCCAACCCTAACGCCGGGATGGCCGAGAAGCTGATGGGCCACGCGCCCGCCGGCATCTTCGGCTACTCCCACATGCTGGGCGGCTTCCCCGGCGGGCAGGCCGAGTACGCCCGCGTCCCGTTCGCCGACGTCGGTCCCGTCAAGATCGAGGACGGCCTGCCGGACGAGAAGGTGCTGTTCCTGTCGGACATCTTCCCGACGGGCTTCATGGGCGCGGAGATGTGCGACATCAAGCCGGGCCAGACGATCGCGATCTGGGGCGCGGGGCCGGTCGGGCAGCTCGCCGCGGCCAGCGCGTTCCTGCTCGGCGCGGACCGGGTCATCGTCATCGACCGATTCCCGTACCGGCTCAGGCGGGCCCAGCGGACCGGCGCCGAGGTCCTCGACTACGAGGAGGTGAACGTGCTGGACGCGCTGCGCGACATGACGGGCGGGCGCGGCCCGGACGCCTGCATCGACGCCGTCGGCATGGAGGCCCACCATCCGACCCCGGCCATGTACGCCTATGACCGCGGCAAGCAGGCCGCCCGGATGGAGACCGAGCGTCCCTACGCGCTGCGGGAGGCCATCATGGCCTGCCGCAACGGCGGCGTGGTGTCCGTCATCGGCGTCTACGGCGGGTTCGTGGACAAGTTCCCGATGGGCGCCGTCATGAACCGGTCCCTGACCATCCGCACCGGCCAGTGCCACGTGCAGCGCTATACGGGGCCGCTGCTGGACCGGATCCGCGCGGGCGAGATCGACCCGAGCTTCGTCATCTCGCACCGGATGCCGCTCAGCGAGGCGCCGCGCGCGTTCGAGCTGTTCAAGAACAAGCAGGACGAGTGCAACAAGGTGGTCCTCACTCCATAGCGCCTGCCTTCGCGGCTCAGAGCCAGTTCCACTCGATCTCCGCGGTGGCCCGCCGCTCCGCCAGGTAGGCGGCACGCCCGGCGGCGGTGAGCGGCTGGATCTTCGCCAGCCCCATCGCACCGCCGAACCGGCGGCCGGGCTCGGTGCGTCACCAGGCCGCCCTGCGGATCGAGCAGGTCCTGTTCGACCTGACGGTAGAGCTGTGGCGGACACAGCCGTTCGCGGTGCACGACCTGGCCCACCTGCCCACCTCCCTGCGCGAACAGCTGACCGCCTACTCCGCCGCCATCGACGGGCGACTGCCGGCCGAGACCGCCCACATCTTCCTGTCGTGCTGGAGCAGGCTGTACGGCCTGCTGTGCATGGAAATCCTGCACCAACTGGACTTCGCCTACACCGACCTGGAGCCCGTCTTCGAAGAGTGCCTGCGCGACCTGGCGGTCGCCCTCGGCATCGACGACACAGCGGCATGACTCCGACGCCGGTCGTCGGGAGATACGTAACTGCGGGGGCTTTGGACGCCGTCCTCGTCCACGACCGCCGAAGGCGCATCCTGGGGTAACACCTGCCTCGGGGGGCTTCGCCAGCTCGGGTCAGTGCCTCTGGCAGTCTCCGAACTTGGGTTGGGCGGCGGACTCGCAGCCTCGTGATGAAGTCGGCCAGCCATCTACCACGTCGCGAGCGGGCTGTCCGAGCTGGGCAGATGATGGCCGGCACCGCCCCGGACCGGGGGATTCGCACGCGTCGGACCGGGGGTATGGGCACTGTGAGTTACAACGGTCGCAGGCACACGGCACGATCGCAGGTGCAGCCAATGAATAACCCACCGGACACACCAGGCACGCCCGGGCCTTCGTCCCTGGCCGACACCGCAGCCCATGGGGTTGCCCAGAGGCCGGAGAACAGGCGGCTGCTGGGCATGCTGGCCGCCGCCGAGCACGCAATCCTCTACCTGGTGTCGTTCGCGCTGTTGGCCCTGGGCGTCGGCATTCTAGCCCTGATGATCCCCACCATCTTTCAGAAAGGGACGTCCGGCGCGGAGATGATCATCATCATCATCGAGGAGTTGCTCCTTGTGCTGATCGTGCTGGAGATCTTCGTGATGGTGCAGACGCACCTCGGGGGTGGTCGCCTGCAACTCGAACCGTTCATCATCGTCGGCATCATCGGCGTCATCCGGCACATCCTGTCGGTGGTGGTCCGGCTGACGGTCCCGGGGTACCCGGCGGAGAGCCGCCAGCAGCTCATGGAGCTGGTCGTCTACGCGGGGAGCGTCTTCCTGCTGGTAGCGGCGCTGGCGCTGGCGCGATGGTCGCAGCGAGAGCCCGTCCCGTCCGCTGGCGGGCGCGGCGATCCCGGCTCTTCCGGATGAGGGCCGGCTGATCCCGTGGTCAGCCCTCCCCCTCCGCAGCTGGTCCAGCCGCTTGCCCGGGCGCAGACCGCGCTAGTGAGCTGGTCTTGAGATTCTGTCGCAGTAGCGGCAGATACGGTCGAGGATCTGGTCGGCGATCCTGGTCCACCGGAACGGCCTGGCGTTGTCGTTCCAGGCCGCGATCCATTCCTCCAGCGCGGTCTTCAGAGCGTCCAGAGAGCAGAAGTTGCCGCGCTCCAGGCAGCGGCGTTCCAGGCAGCGGCGTTCCAGTTCGGCGAACCGGCGTTCGACCTGGTTGATCCAGGAGGAATAGGTCTGGCCAGAAGCCGGGCGTGCACCACCGGCGCCTTGTGCGTGGACAGGTTGTCGCAGGCGAGCTCACGCCTGCTCACGGTTTTCGTGGTGGCCAGCCTCGGTCGGCTCGTCAGGGTGGTAGCCGTAGGCGGCCGCACGTACGACGTCCTCGTTCTCGAGGGCCGCGCCGAGCGCGCCACCAACGACTGCCATGGAGGCGGCGAGCCACGACAGCAGCATGTAGTCGACCGGGCCGACCGGATGCTTGAGCTCGTTCTCCAGGACACCGGGTGTGATCAATGCCAGCCCCACGAGCAAGACGATCAGGAACTGCGCCAGATACAGCGTGAGGATGCCGATCGTGACCGTGATCATGGTGGCCAGATTGAACAGCATCACCTGCTCGCGGATCTCCCTTCTTCGGCTGCCGTCGGGAGTGTTCTCCCACAGCCCGTGAACCAGGATGAGGGTGAGGCCGATGGCCAGCAGCGAACCCACCGTCAGAAGCGTGAGCCTGCCTGCTCCCATCCCGTCGGCGATCCGCCAGATGCCAGGGGAGGTGAGCGCGGCGGCGGCGGTCCCCAGTGCGGCCACCAGAGCTCGCGACAGCCCGCTCACCAGCTTCCAGGGTTGGTTGGCCCGGACCATGCCGGCGAGCAGCCGTATGTTGCCCCGTGTCGCCGCGGTGACGAGCCGGAAGGTGCCCTGCTCCGGCTCGTCCGGCCGCCCGACGGGTGAGGTGAGCTTCTCCAGCCACTGGCGCATCCCCAGGTGCCCGTCGGTGTCGGCGGAGTGCGCATCGTGGCGGGGCACCTGCTCGTAGAGCGCTCCTTCGACGATGCGCAGCACCGTCTCCTCCAAGCGCTTGTCGACCTCCACCGGCCCGAGGGCAGGCACCGATACCACGCCGACTCTGAGCGAGACGCTGACATGCGCGGTGACCGGTCTCCGCCCCACGTGTACGGGCAGATCTGTCAGGCAGATCGCCAGCTGCCATGCCTCGTGGAGCAGCCGTTTCCGGGTCATCCGAACCATGTCCTCACCGCTTCCCACCGGGCCGGCCTGCATCTCCGTTTCCAGCTCGACCCGCCAGCAGTGACCGGGGAATCGTTCACCCAGCCGTGCCGTCAGATTGCGGGCCAGCTTGCGTGCGAGCTCGGTCGTGGGACCGGGAGCGGCCAGTATCCCTACGGTCATCTCGGTTCGGATCCGTGGCTGCGCTCGGGACATGACACGCATCTATCCCGCATCGCTTCGCATCAACCGATTCCGCAGGTCATGGGACCGTCACAACGCTCCCGGCAGTCCACGCCCGGCTCGAACGGATCGCCACCAAGCGAATCACCCAGGCCAGAGCGCTCACCACGCCCTGACCTCGCCCACAAGCACATGCCGAGCGTCCGTGCGAGAGTAGGCCCACGCCTACCGTTCGGACGAGCACACCGAGGTCGGATAAGACACGCGGACTGAGTCGGGCTCACTTTTCCGTCTGGTCGTACCTGCCGGGGGAAGTCTCCTGGGCCCGTCCCTCGCGGACCGTCTGGCGCAGGGCGGCGCGGAAGCGGCCCGGCCCCCACGCGCGGCCGTGGACGCGCTCGGCGAGCGTGTCGCGATCTGCAGGGCCGTAGCGCTCCAGCGCGTGAGCCACCTTGTCGATCTCCCGATCGAGGGCTTCGTCGGCGATGGCGGCGTGCCGACTGGCCGTCCCACTGGTGCCGATCGCGCCTGGCGAGTACAGCCTGGTCCCGGGACCTGGGCGGAAGCGTCGGGCTCCTGCGCTCTCCAGCGTCCTCCGGCGCTCGCTGCGCAGGCGGGCCCGCTCCCTGCGTTCCGCCGCCTCGCGCCTGCCCTCCATGCTCAGGCCATACTCGTGCTCGGCCCGGACGCCGAACAGCAACTCGGCGATGCCGCCGGTGGCCATGGCCGCCGCTCCGATGAAGAACCCGATCGCCACCAGCTTCACGTTGCCACTGTGGATGAACTGGCCGAATAGGGCCGGCCCGGTGACGCCGCCGATCGCGGTGCCGATCGCGAAGAACAGGGCGATGGCCAGGGCCCGGGTCTCCATCGGGAAGACCTCGCTGACTGTGAGATAGGCGGAGCTCGCGCCCGCAGAGGCCACGAAGAAGGTCAGCGCGATCAGGGTCATGAACGAGCCTGTGGTCAGCGCCTTGTTCATGAGCAGCACGGCGATCAGGGCGGTCAGTCCGGCGGAGACCAGATAGGTGCCGGCGATCATCGGAATGCGACCGACGGTGTCGAACCAGCGCCCCATGACAAGGGGACCGAGGAAGTTCCCGAGCGCGAAAATAGCCATGAAGTACGGGACGTTGCCGGACGTCACGCCGAAGAAGCCATTCAGCAACGTCCCGAGATCGAACGTGACGGCGTTGTACAGGAACGCCTGGCCGACGAAGAGAGCCAGGCCCAGGAGCATCCGGCGCGGATAGCGCTCCATGGCCACCCGGGTGATCTCGCGGAAGGGGATTGCCTCACGCTGCCGGACGGTGATCGCAGAGCCGGGAGGTGGGAGCTCCTGACCGGTCTCCGCGCGGACCTCCGCCTCGATCCGGTTCACGATCTGTTCGGCCTCCTCGGTGTGCCCGTGGATGAACAGCCAACGCGGACTCTCCGGAAGATGTCGGCGGGTAACCATGATCGCGAACCCGATGACACCGCCGATGGCGAAGGCCAGCCGCCAGCCGAGGCTCGGCGAGAACAGCGGGCTGAGGAAGGCGAGCGCGGCGACGCTGCCGATGGCGGCGCCCACCCAGTAGCTGCCGTTGATGGCGAGGTCCACCCGGCCGCGGTTGCGCGCCGGGATGAGCTCGTCGATGGCCGAGTTGATCGCGGCGTACTCCCCGCCGATGCCCATCCCGGTCAGGAAGCGCATGAGAAACAGATACCAAGGCTGGACGGCGAAGGCAGTGGCCACAGTGGCGGCCATGTAAAGCCCGAGCGTGACCATGAACATCTTCTTGCGGCCGAGACGGTCGGTCAGCTGACCGAACAGGAGAGCCCCGATGCACGCTCCGGCGACGTAGATGGCCGCCGCGGTGCCGATGTCGGCGGTGTTCACGGCGATGCCACTGCCACGTTCGGTCATGCGGGAGGCGACCGCGCCGACGATCGTCACCTCCAGTCCGTCAAGGATCCACACGGTCCCGAGCCCGAGGACTACCTTCCAGTGGAATCCCGCCCAGGGCATGCGGTCGAGGCGAGCAGGGATATCGGTTCGAACGGTGCCAGGCCGCGATGTGGTCATGGTCAAGACTCCTTCACGTAACACCGACGGATGGCAGGGCAGCGCAGCCCTGGCCGTGCTGCGCTGTACGGTGGGCTACATGCTTCGCTGTCGGGTTCTCGGGCATCGGTTCCGGTTCACCAGCGAACGGGAGACGATGAGCTGGCAGTGCCAGCGAGGCTGCGAGGCAGGCGGCGCCAAACGCTACGCCTCCGCCGAGGATGCCCGTCGCTACGCCGAGGCTTTCGACAAAGAGGACCGGGACGATCTCGGCAGGCGAGCCCCCCTGGTGGGACTCCTGCCGCTCCGGCTCATCCGTGCCCTGCGTCAACGGCGAAAGAGTGACCGCTAGGGCAGCACCGAAGCCAGGTCTCTCGGCATGCTGGATTTCACGTCCTCCCACTCGCCGTCGGTAATGTGCTTCCTGAGCGCCTGCAACACCGTCTTGACGAGATCTTCCGTACTCTCCTGGACTTCGAAGTCCACCCCCCTCGACACACGGTCGAGGAACTCCTCGCGGTCGAGCTTCACCGGAACCGCGCCCGGGCGCCAGCCGTCGTAATACAGACCCCGGATCAGCAGCGGCAACTGGGCGGCGAGGTGCGCGCTCTCCTCGACGGACAGCCGGTCGCGCAGCGCGTGAAGCACCGCCCGGAGGGCGGCGTAGGATCGGTTCCGGTGCTCAGCAGACCAACCGTGCGCCTCTTCGATCTCCCGCAGGACCCGGTTCGTCTTGTCCACCGTCCGGTTGAACGGCGCATAACCGGTCTCCGCCATCTCGCCCACCCCTTCGCGTTCTCTTGCGGCATTTCAACCATGGCTCCAGCCGCCCCCGACCACATCCCCAAGACATGTAGTGCACCGAGCACAAAAGATCTCGACAGGCATGGGATTCGACGCTCCGGCGCAGGAAAGAGCTCGGTCAAGGGGACGAGATGCGGGGACGCGAACGGGAATGGAGCCAGGTCGAGGGGCTGTTTCGCACGCTGCTAGAAGGCGGGACCGGCACGCTACTCGTAGACGGTGAACCCGGGGCGGGCAAGAGCAGGCTGCTGGACGAAGCCGCCGACGCCGCTCCCCACCACGGCATCGGCGTGATCCGCGGCAGCGTGGAGGAACTCGGCGAACTCGTCTCGTGCGGCTTCCTGCTGGAGGCCCTCGACCTTCCGTTCGAGGGAGGGCCCGCCGACTCACCGGCGCACCTGCTGGACCGCCTGACGAAGGGCTTCGAAGAGCGGGCCGGAGCGCCGGTGCTGGCCGTGTTCGATGACCTGCACCGGGCCGAACCGGCGACGCTGAAGACGGTCCGTGTCCTACACGACCGGCTGACGACCTGGCCCGTCGGCTGGTTGCTGAGCGGCTCGACCGCTGAGAACGACGGCCAGGCCGCCTGCCTGTTCGGCCTCCTGAAGCGGAACGGCGCCGCGCGGGTGACGCTCGCGCCACTCGCGCCGGAAGCCGTCGCGGACCTGGCAGCGGACATGCTCGGGAGGCCACCGGATCCGACGACGCGTGCGCTGCTGGCCGAGGCCGGGGGCAATCCTCTGCTGATCACCGAATTGCTCGCCGGCCTGCGCGACGAAGGCCGTCTCGACGCGTCCTGTGGTGCCATGTCACGTGCCCATTTGCCCGCCCGGCTGCGAACGGTGGTGCGACGCTGGACCGATGCCCTGGGCGGAGAGGCCAGAAGCCTGGTGGAGACGGTCGCCGTGCTGGGCGGGCCGCTACCGATCGCGCAGACCGCGTCGTTGCTCGGCACCACACCGGCCGCGTTGCTCTCTGCCATCGAGGAAGCCACGGCGGCGGGCATTCTCGACGTCACCGGTCGTGGGCTCGCCTTCCGTTACGGGCTGGTCGGGACTGTCACCGCCACATGGGTACCTCCGCCAGTACGGGATGCACTGCTGAGCCAGGCCGACGCTCTCACGCACCTAGAACCGGCGGACGCCCGTTTCACCGCTTCGGCCGCTGCCGTCCACGCGGCGGTCACCGGTGGGCGCCTGGAGGAGGCCGAGAGCATGGTCCAGGAACGTCTCGCCGACAATTGCTCCGCACAGAACGTGGCGGAACTACGCTGCCTGCTGTCGGACATCATGTACCGGACCGGCAGGGGCGACGAGGCGATCCACGAGGCCGACAGTGTGCTGGCTCTCCCGGCCCGTTGGCATCACGTGCGTGACCGCGCGGTCGTCGTGCGGCTGTACGCCATGACACGCCTGCATGACGACTACGTACGGGCGTGCGCGGATGAGATCATCGACGGCGAATCCGGGCACGGTCCAACAGTCACGGTCGCCGCACTGACCGCCCTCGCCACGATCGAGCGGGACGAGGGCAGGCTCTCGAACGCCGTTGCACTGGCCGAGGACGCCTGGCGGCTGGCCAGCGAGGACCGGCCGGACGAACGCCGCTACGAGGCCTGTCTCACCATCGCGGCGATGCTCATCGATGTGCGCCGCCTCGACGAGGCGCGGGCCATGCTCCAGCAGGCACGCACGGACATGCTCGCTCATGACCATCTGGCCTGGGCAGCGGACGTCGCGGCATTGGAGGCTCGTGCCGAGTTCGCCGCAGGCCGGTTCGACGGTGCGATCACCGAAGGGCGAAGAGCCCTGAGCCTCGCCGCCGTTCACAACATGCCGCTGGCCGCCGAGGTGGCCAGCGGCCTGCTCGCCGCCGTCGCTCTCCGGCGGGGCGAGCTGCGAGAAGCGGCGCGACGTGTCGCGGCCCCCGCTGAGGGATCGAGCGAAGCGCGTGCGCGGCACGCGCTGCTGGCAGCCCAGGTCACCGAGGCGCGCGACGGCCCCCGGAGAGCGATGACCTTGCTCACGGATCTCTCCGGCCCGCTCCAGCAGCTGTCTTCGCTGCTCGCCATGGAACCGACGGTGAGCGCGTGGATGGTCCGGGTCGCCATGGGCGCGGGAGACCGTTCAACGGCCGAGTCCATCGTCACCATGGCGGAGTCCCTCAGCCATGCCAGCTTGGGGCTTCCGATGTTGTCCGCGTCCGCCGCGCACGCCCGGGGCCTGCTCGATGGCGATCGTGAGGCCCTCACCCTCGCTGCCGAACAGATCGAGGACATATGGGCGCAGGCCTCGGCCGAGGAGGATCTTGGCGTGCTGCTGAAGGCCGTCGGGGAGCAGCAGGAGGCGGTCACCAGATTGGATCGGGCCTTGGCGATCCACCATGACATCGGATCCACCAGGGATGCGGCACGCATCCGCCGGAGGCTGCGCGGCATGGGAGTGCGCCGCCGCCACTGGCACAGCGCTCCGCGGTCCGTCTCCGGCTGGGACAGCCTCACGGAAACCGAGGCTGCCGTTGCCCTGCTCGCTGTCGACGGATGGACCAACCGGCAGATCGCCGAGCAGATGTTCCTCAGCGTCCATACGGTCGCGTTCCATTTGCGGCATGTCTACCGCAAGCTGAACCTCGGCTCCCGAGTCGAGCTCACACGCCTCGCGGTGGCGCAGGAACGGGTCGGCCCCGACCGGTCGCACGATGCCAGGGAAAAACCGAGCCACCGAAACTACACGAGTGGGGGATGTGACCGCCCAGCGCGCCGACAAGGGTGAGAACTGTAAGTACCGAATCCGAACCTCCATCTCAGGAGGGGGACCGATGGCACTGCTGGCAATGCGCCGCAGGGGCGGCGAGACGTACCCGATGCGCGAGTTCGAGGACGTCTACGACCGGCTGGGGCAGCTGATGAACGCAGCGTTGGGAGAGTTCGCCGAAGAGAGGCCCACAGGCGTGTGGACCCCCATGGCCGACATCTCGGAGAACGAGGACTCGTACGTCGTGGAGATCGACGTCCCCGGCGTGAAGAAGGATGAGATAGACGTTCAGCTCTCCGAGCGCGAACTGATCGTCACCGGGCAGATCGAGGAGCACGAGAGTCAGCGGCGGCACCGCAAGATGCGCAGGACCGGCAGGTTTGAGCTGCGCACGCTGCTCCCGGGGGAGGTCAACGCCGAACGGGTCGAGGCGCGCCTGTCCGACGGCGTGCTCACCATCACCGTTCCGAAGGCGGCGGCTGCCAAGCCCCGGCACATCGAGGTGACCGCCTGAGGCGGGGAAAGGAGGAGCCGTGACCGTCGCGCCGACCGGTCTCATCACTGCCAACAGGGAACGGCTCGCCAGCTACGACACGTACCAGGAGGCGCAGAAGACCGTCGACTACCTGTCGGATCACGGCTTCCCCGTGCAGGGAACGTTGATCGTGGGCGTAGGGCTGCGCTCGGTGGAGCACGTCGTCGCACGCATGACGTATCTTCGCGCGGCCGGCTGGGGCGCGCTGAGCGGAGCCTGGTTCGGCCTCCTCATCGGCCTGTTCTTTGGGATCTTCGCGACTACGGCCACGTCGATGGTCGCCCTGCTCCTGTGGGCACTGCTGGGCGGCGCGATCGCCGGGGCGCTCTTCGGCCTGATCGCGCACGCGGCGCACGGCGGCCGAAGGGACTTCGTCTCCGAGACCGCCCTGGTGGCTGACAAGTACGAGGTCCTCGTCGACTCCGAGCACGCGGCCAGGGCCCAAGAGCTTCTCGGGAAGGCGAACGAGCAATGGCGAAAGCAGTAGGAATCGATCTTGGAACCACGAACTCGGTGATCGCCGCCACGGAGGAGGGTCACCCCACAGTGCTTCCCAACGTGGAAGGCTCGCGCACGACCCCGTCCGTGGTGGCGTTCACCACCGAGGGTGAGCGCCTGGTGGGTCAGCTCGCGCGGCGTCAAGCGATACTGAACCCCAAGGGAACGATCTACTCGTCCAAACGTTTCATCGGTCGTCGCTACGACGAGGTCGAGAGCGAGCTCCACGCTGTCTCGTTCGACGTCGTCGAAGGCCCGCAGGGAGCCGTCCGCTTCCAGGTCGGCGACAAGCAGTATGCGCCGGAGGAGGTCTCGGCGCTGATCCTGCGTAAGCTGGCCGCCGACGCGGCGAAGTACCTCGGCGAAAAGGTGACCGAGGCGGTCATCACCGTGCCGGCGTACTTCAACGACGCCCAACGCCAGGCCACCAAGGACGCGGGGCGCATCGCCGGGCTCGAGGTCCTGCGGATCATCAACGAGCCGACCGCCGCCGCCCTGGCGTACGGGCTGGACAAGAAGTCCAACGAGACCGTGCTGGTCTTCGACCTGGGCGGCGGTACGTTCGACGTCAGCATCCTGGACATCGGCGAGGGGGTCGTCGAGGTCCGCGCCACCTCCGGCGACGGGCATCTCGGCGGCGACGACTTCGACCGCAGGATCGTCGATCATCTTGCTGACGAGTTCCAGCGAGAGCAGGGCATCGACCTGCGCAAGGACCCGCAGGCGCTGCAGCGCCTCTTCGAGGCGGCCGAGAAGGCCAAGGTGGAGCTGTCGTCGGTGACCCAGACCACGGTCAGCCTGCCGTTCATCACGGCGGACGCCTCCGGCCCCAAGCATCTCAACACCACGCTCATGCGGTCCACCTTCGAGAAGATCACCACCGACCTCGTCGAACGCTGCATCCATCCCGTCGAGCAGGCGATGGAGGACGCCAAGCTCAGGCCCGCGGACATCGACGAGGTCATCCTCGTCGGCGGATCCACCCGCATCCCTGCCGTCCAGAACCTCGTCCGCAGGCTCACCGGCGGCAAGGACCCTAACATGACGGTGAATCCGGACGAGGTGGTCGCCATCGGAGCGGCGATTCAGGCGAGCATCATCAAGGGCGAGGTGCAGGACGTCGTGCTGCTCGACGTCACACCGCTCTCACTCGGTGTCGAGACCCTCGGCGGGCTCATGACCAAGGTCATCGAGCGCAACACCACCATCCCGGCCCGCCGGACCGAGACGTTCTCTACGGCGGAGGACAACCAGAGCGCCGTGGACATCGTGGTCCTGCAGGGTGAGCGGGAACGCGCCGCCGACAACCGGGTGCTCGGGCGCTTCCGGCTGGAGAACATCCGGCCCGCGCCACGAGGGACGCCGCAGATCGAGGTCACCTTCGACGTCGACGCCAACGGCATACTCAACGTTTCCGCCCGGGACAAGGACACCGGGGCCGAGCAGCGAATCACCATCAGCGAGAGCTCCAACCTGGACAAGTCGGAGATCGAGCGGATGGTGACGGACGCCGAGCAGCACCGTGACGAGGACACCCGGCTCCGGGAGACCATCGACGCGCGCAACGAGCTGGACTCGGTCGCCTACCAGGTGGAGCGCCGGCTACAGGAGCTCGGGGACACCGTACCCGTGCACGAGAAGGCACGTGCGGAGCAGCTCGTCGAGGATGCCCGCCAGGCGATCAAGGAAGAGGCGCCGATCGACCGGCTGCGGTCACTCAGTGGCGAGCTCCAGCAGGTGTACCACGGACTCGGCACCGCCGGTGGCGGGCCGGAGACGCCTGGGGTGCCTCCCCAGGCCCGGGAGGAAGGCGCCCCGGGCGCCGGCGACGACGTGATCGACGCGGAGTTCACCACCTCGGAGCCCGATTGACATGAACGAGAACGTACCCGAGGCCCGGAAGGAGTCCCGTGAGGAGAGCGCCACCGCGTCTGCGGAGACAGACGCCAAACTCGCGGAGCTGGAGGACCGATGGCTGCGCGCCGTCGCGGATTTGGACAACCTCCGCAAGCGGATCTCCCGCGACAACGAGCGGCTGCGGGCCGAGGAACGCGCCAGAGTCGCCGCCGCGTGGCTGCCCGTCCTGGACAATCTCGAGCTCGCGCTGAGCCATGCGTGCCGCGACGACGACGCGAAGGCGGTGCTCGACGGTGTGCGAGCGGTGCGCGACCAGGCCGTCGCCGTCCTGTCCAAGCTGGGCTACCCACGACATGACGAGACGGGAGTGATCTTCGACCCGGCGCGCCACGAGGCGGTGGCAGCCGTCGAACGGACCGATGTCGAGCCTGGCAACGTCGTGGAAGTGCTGCAGCCCGGTTATGGCGAAGGTGAGCGGCAACTGCGGCCGGCAAGAGTCGCCGTCGCGAAGAAGGCGGAATGATGGCCGCTCGGCGGGACTTCTATGAGGTGCTCGGCGTGGACAGGAACGCCGACACGGACGAGATCCAGCGCGCCTACCGCAAGCTCGTGCGCGCCTACCACCCGGACGTCAACAAAGATCCGGGGGCGGAGGACAGGTTCAAAGAGATCTCGGAGGCCTACGCTGTGCTTTCTGATCCCGAGCAGCGTCGCCGCTACGACGCCTTCGGCCACGATTTCCGCCAGGTTCCGCCCCACGTAGACCCTGCGGACTACGCCCGCGCAGGCACGCGCACTTCGGGCGGCACATGGCGGTCGGCGCCGGCCGAAAACTTTGGGTTCGGCACAGACGTCGACCTGGACGACCTGCTCGGCGGCATGTTCGGCCGCCGTGGCAGGCAGCGCTGGGGCCCTGTGCCCGGTGCAGACCAGGAGGCGCAGCTCACGCTGACCGTCGAGGAGGCCTACCACGGCGGCCGTCGCGGAATCACACTGCCCGGTGGCAGGCGCCTGGACGTCACGATCCCACCGGGGGTCACGAACGGGCAGCGCATCAGGCTCCCCAGGCAGGGCGGACGAGGAAGCGACGGAGCGCCGGCAGGCGATCTGCACCTGATCGTGCGGATCGCCGACCATCCCCGGTATCGCGTGGAGGGCCGCGACATCCACACCACTCTGCCGCTCGCTCCTTGGGAGGCGGCACTGGGCGCTACGGTGCCCATCGACACACCAGGCGGCGAGGCGAAGCTGAAAGTGCCGCCGGGCACGTCCAGCGGCCGTCGCCTGCGCTTGAGAGGGCGCGGCATGCGCAACCCGAGCGGCCCTGCGGGTGACTTCTTCGCCGAAGTCCGGATCATGGTGCCGGCCACACTCACCGACGCGGAGCGACACCTGTTCGAGCAGCTCGCTGCCGCATCGCGGTTCGACCCGAGGAGGCGCCCGTGATCTACGCACTGGTACGCCCGGCCCGGCTCGACCTCGATTCCTACGCGCGGGTCACGGGGCTGCACCCGGAGATCGTCCGCCGGCTGGTAACGCTCGGGCTGCTGGAGCCGGACAGGGATGCCAGGGGGGAGCTGTGCTTCACCCCCTCCCAGGTCATGGCGGCCGCCCGCATTCAGCGACTGCACGAGGGCCTGTCCATCAACTACGCCGCGATCGGCGTGGTGATCGACCTTCTCGACCGGATCGCGGAGCTTGAGACCGCCCTGCGCGGTCCTTTGCCACGACGCTAGGGGGACTGGAATGGACCCGAACAGGATGACGCAGAAGACGCAGGAGGCCTTGCACGACGCCCAGACCAAGGCGCTGCGGCACGGTCACACCGAGGTCGACGGGGAGCATCTCCTGCTGGCCCTGCTCGACCAATCCGAAGGGCTGGCGCCTCGGCTGCTGCAACAGGCAGGCGCCGACACGCAACGTCTTAGCGCCGATCTAGAGGCGGAGCTGACGCGCCGGCCCAAGGTCAGCGGCCCAGGCACCGCGCCCGGCCAGGTGTTCCTCACTCAACGCCTGGCCCGGCTGCTCGACGCCGCGGACCGAGAGGCGGGCCGGCTCAAGGATGAGTACGTTTCGGTCGAGCACCTGCTGTTGGCCCTGCTCGAGGAGGGCTCCGCGACTGCGGCAGGGCAGTTGCTGCACGGCCAGGGTGTGACCCGGGACCGGTTCCTGCAGGCGCTCACCGCCGTCCGGGGCAACCAGCGGGTCACCTCGGCCATGCCCGAGGTCGCCTACGAGGCCCTGGAGAAGTATGGGCGCGACCTGGTCGCAGACGCCCGCGCCGACAAGCTTGACCCCGTGATCGGCCGCGACACGGAGATCCGCCGCGTGATCCAGATCCTGTCCCGCAAGACCAAGAACAACCCCGTGCTGATCGGCGACCCCGGCGTGGGCAAGACTGCCGTGGTCGAAGGGCTCGCCCAGCGGATCACCCGCGGCGACATCCCGGAAGGGCTGCGCGACAAAAGCATCTTCAGCCTGGACATGGGCTCGCTCGTCGCGGGAGCCAAGTACCGCGGGGAGTTCGAGGAACGCCTCAAAGCCGTGCTGAACGAGGTGAAAGCGGCTGAGGGCCGGATCCTGCTGTTCGTCGACGAGCTTCACACGGTGGTAGGCGCCGGGGCGACCGAGGGTGCCATGGACGCGGGCAACATGCTCAAACCGATGCTCGCGCGCGGCGAGTTGCACATGATCGGCGCGACCACGGTGCAGGAGTATCGCCAGCACATCGAGAAGGACGCCGCCCTGGAACGGCGGTTCCAGCCGGTACTGATCGACGAGCCCTCGGTCGAGGACGCTGTATCGATCCTGCGCGGCCTGCGCGATCGGCTGGAGGTCTTCCACGGCGTGAAGATCCAGGACAGCGCGCTCGTCGCCGCGGTGACACTGAGCCACCGCTACATCGCCGACCGGTTCCTGCCGGACAAGGCCATCGATCTGGTCGATGAGGCGTGCGCGATGATCCGCACCGAGATCGACTCCATGCCGGCCGAGCTCGACGCGCTCACCAGGAAGGTGATGCGGCTGGAGATCGAGGAGGCGGCGCTGGCCAAGGAGGACGACTCCGCAAGCCGGTCCCGTCTCGAAGAGCTGCGCCAGGAGCTGAACGCCTCGCGCGTCGAGGCTGACGCGATGCGGGCGCAGTGGGAGGCCGAGCGGTCGGCTCTGCGCAAGGTGCAGAGCCTGCGGCAGGAGCTGGAGAGTGTGCGGCGGGAGGCCGAACAGGCCGAACGTGCCTACGACCTCAACCGTGCCGCCGAGCTGCGCCACGGCCGGCTCCCCGAACTGGAACGCCGGCTTCGCGCCGAGGAGGAGCGGCTCGGCACCCGGCAGAACGGCCACCGGCTGCTGCGCGAGGTCGTCACGGAGGACGAGATCGCGTCCATTGTCTCCCGCTGGACCGGCATCCCCGTGACCCGGCTGCAGGAGGCAGAGCGGGACAAACTGCTCAAGCTCGATCAAATCCTGCACGAACGTGTCATCGGACAGGTGGAGGCTGTGCGGCTCGTGGCCGACGCCGTCATCCGCGCTCGCTCCGGCATCAAGGATCCTCGGCGCCCCATCGGATCGTTCCTGTTCCTCGGGCCCACCGGGGTCGGCAAGACCGAACTTGCGAAGTCCCTCGCGACGGCCCTGTTCGACACCGAGGACAACATGGTGCGCATCGACATGAGCGAGTACCAGGAGCGCCACACGGTCAGCCGGCTCGTCGGTGCTCCTCCGGGCTACATCGGTTATGAGGAGGGCGGTCAGCTCACGGAGGCGGTGCGGCGCAAACCGTACTCGGTGGTGCTGTTCGACGAGATCGAGAAGGCCCACACGGACGTGTTCAACACGCTGCTGCAGGTCATGGACGACGGGCGGCTGACCGACGCGCAGGGCCGCACGGTCGATTTCCGCAACACCGTGGTCATCATGACCTCCAACATCGGCTCCCAGCACCTGCTGGACGGGGTCACCGCCGACGGGGAGATCAAGCCTCAGGCACGCGAGAGCGTGATGGGTGAACTGCGCATGCACTTCCGGCCAGAATTCCTCAACCGGGTCGATGACATCGTGCTGTTCAAGCCGCTGACCGAGGCCGAGATCGAGCGCATCGTGGACCTGATGTTCACCGACATCAGAACCCGCCTGGCCAGCCGCCGGCTCACCCTTGAGGTCACCGAGGACGCACGTCGGCTCATTGCCAACCAGGGCTACGACCCCGTCTACGGTGCCCGGCCACTGCGCCGGTTCATCGCCCGCGAGGTGGAGACCAGAATCGGACGCGCCCTGCTCGCCGGCGACGTGCCCGACGGGTCGACCATCACGGTCGGCGCCGACAAGGGTGAGCTGAACGTCACCTTCTATCCGCCCAGGACCTGACGTGTACACCCTGAACTGCGCCAACTGCGGCAGGCTCAACAGAGTCCCGGACGCCTACCGAGGCAGGCCCCTGTGCGGGGTCTGCCACCGGCCGCTGCCGTGGATCGTCGACGCTGACGACAGCACCTTTGGCGAGGTTGCCGAACGCGCCGACCTTCCCGTCCTCGTCGACTTCTGGGCGCAGTGGTGCGCGCCGTGCCGGACAGTCACCCCGGCACTCGAACAGCTCGCCCGCGAGATGGCGGGACGGCTCAAACTCGTCAAAGTCGACGTGGACAGCTCTCCGGCCCTCGCCCGCCGATACACGATCACGGCCGTCCCGACACTCATGGTGCTGCACGAGGGCCGCGTCGTGGCGCAACGCGCAGGCGCGCCGCCCGCGCCGCAGTTGCGCCAGTGGGTCGAAGACACAGTACGGGCACCGTCATGACGGCCGCGCCGGCCTGCGCGGTCGAGACGCCTGACCTGTGCGGGGCCTATCCCCGGCTGGACGAGCAGCAGATCACCGAGCTGTCGCGGCACGGCGAGCGGCGATCCGTATCGCCGGGCGACATTCTGCATCGGGAGGGCGAGCAGACCCGTGAGTTCATCGTGATCCTGCGGGGCAAGGTGGCCGTGGTCGAGGGGGACGGCGCGAAGCAGCGGACGATCGCCGTTCACGGCCCCGGACGTTTCCTCGGCGAGCTCGGCCTCCTCATCGGCCAGGCGGGATTCGTGACCGCGGTCGTGCGGGAGCCTGGCGAGGTGCTGGCCGTGCCGGCCGACGAGGTGCGAACGCTCGTGGCGGGCGACCCGGCGCTCGGCGACCTCATCCTGCGCTCCTACCTGACCCGCCGCACCCTGCTGATCGGTCTGGACGCCGGGTTCCGCATCATTGGCTCCCGATACTCACCCGATGCCCGGCGGCTGCGCGAATTCGCCGCACGCAACAGGATCCCTCACCGGTGGATCGACCTGGAGGAGGACGAAGCCGCGGACGCGCTCCTGCGCGAGCTGCGCATCTCCCCGCACGACACCCCGGTGGTGATCTGGCACGGCGACCAGGTGCTGCGCAACCCGACCACGGCCGAACTGGCAAAGGCCATCGGCCTGCTCGTCCCTGCGTCGAGCGACGCCGTATGCGATGTGGTCGTCCTAGGCGCGGGACCCGCAGGACTGGCCGCCAGCGTGTACGCGGCCTCTGACGGCCTGACAACCGTCGTGCTCGATGCCGTAGCCACGGGCGGCCAGGCGGGCACCTCGTCCCGCATTGAGAACTATCTCGGCTTTCCCCCGGGCATCTCGGGCGCCGAGCTCGCCGAGCGTGCCGTCATCCAGGCAAGCAAGTTCGGCGCCCGCCTGACCATCCCGGCCGAGGCTAGCCGTCTGGAACCGTGTGAGGGCCACTACGGCATCATCGTGGAGGGCGAGTGCGCCGTTAAGGCCCACGCCGTGATCATCGCGACCGGCGCCCGCTATCGGAAGCTTGATGTTCCCCATCTCGAGAAATTCGAAGGATCCGGCGTCTACTATGCGGCGACACCGTTCGAGTTGCGCATGTGCCGGCGATCGCCCGTGGTCGTCGTCGGCGGCGGCAACTCCGCGGCCCAGGCGGCACTTTACCTGAACAGGAACGCATCGTCGGTGCGCATGCTGGTGCGTGGCAGCGACGTACACGCGAGCATGTCCCGCTACCTCGCCGACGAGATCGACCGAACTCCCGGCATCGAAATCATGTACCACACCGAGGTATGCGAACTGCTCGGAGACCGCACGCTACGGGCTGTCCGCGCGCAGAACACGCGAACAGGAGAACTTCTGGAGATCCAGACCAGCGCGCTGTTCGTTTTCATCGGAGCCGAGCCGCACACTGAATGGCTCAAAGGGACCCTCCCGCTGGACAACCGCGGCTTCGTCGTCACGGGCCAGGGCACGTCGCCCTGGGGCACCCTCCTCCCCCTGGAAACCGGGTATCTGGGCGTCTTCGCCGCCGGCGACGTTCGCAGCGGCTCGGTCAAGCGGGTCGCGTCCGCAGTCGGAGAAGGCGCCATGGCAGTACGCCTGGTGCACGAAAGATTCACCACCACAGGCAGCCAATAGGAAAGACGGTGATCCACATGCCCGTGATCGCAGTTTCCAGGTTCGAACACTTCTTTCGCGCCGCCGCGGGACTCGACGTGGACAAGGCCGACCTCAAGCGCTACAGCGACTTCGTCAACCGCAAACTGTACGACATGCTCATCGTCGCCGAGGCCGCCGCGAAGTCGAACCGGCGCGACATCATCCAGTTCTGGGACCTGCCCATCACCAAAGGACTGCAGGAGAACATGCACGACTTCCGGGACCTGGACGAGGAACTGGACCTGACATCGATCCTGGCGGAGCTCGCGGCGCTGCCTCCGCTGGATCTGTCGCTCAGCGAAGAGGCCGAGGCCCGGTTGCCGAACGTGGCGGGTGGGCTCTCCGTGGCGCTCGCCAGGGCGATCAGAGCCATAGAGCCTGATCGCAAGAACCCGGCGAGCAAGGAGTGGACACGCACAATCCGTGTCTTCGACCTGCTGCTATGACGAGACTCGGCGCGTTGCTGCTGCCTCTGCTCGCCACGCGATCGGATGGCGGCTACTCGGACACAGGCAGGCCTGGCCCACACCACAGGGAGGATGGGCTCGAGCGCGATGGGCAGTAGATGTGTTCGAGAAAGGAGGACGCCATGCGTCACAACGGTCTGCGTACCGCGGCGCTGCTCGGCGCCCTGTCTGCTCTGATCATCCTGGTGGGGTGGTGGCTCGGCGGCAGCACCGGAATCCAGATCGCCGTCCTGGTCTCGCTCGTCACCAACGGCGTCGCCTACTTCTTCTCTGACAAGATCGCACTGTCGGCGATGCATGCACAGCCTGTCGGCCCCGGTGACTGGCCCGCACTGCACCAGATGGTCCGCGAACTGTCGGAGGAGGCGCGCCAGCCCATGCCCCGGCTGTACGTTTCGCCGATCCTGCAGCCCAACGCGTTCGCCACCGGGCGCAATCCGCGTCATGCCGCAGTCTGTGTGACCCGTGGGATCATCCAGGTGCTGAACGAACGCGAGCTGCGCGCTGTCCTCGGGCACGAACTGTCGCACGTCTACAACCGCGACATTCTGATCTCCTCCGTGGCAGGGGCCCTGGCCACGATGGTCACCTACCTGGCCTACATGGCCGGGTTGTTCGGCGGGGGAGACGATGACGAGGGTCCCGGCTTCCTCGGGGCTCTCCTGATGATGGTCCTCGGGCCGATGGCGGCCGCGATGATCCAGATGGCCATCTCCCGGGCGCGGGAGTATCAGGCCGACGAGTCCGGCGCCCGGCTGACCCGTGACCCGATCGGGCTGGCCAGTGCGCTACGGAAGATCCATGCGGGCACCCGGCAACTGCCACTGCCGGAGACCGGCAGGCTCTCCTCGACCTCACACCTCATGATCGCCAACCCGTTCCGTGGCGGGGGCATCGGAAGGCTCTTCTCCACCCATCCACCGATCGCCGACCGGATCGCACGGCTGGAGGCCATGGCCGGTTACCGCCGCTGATCTGGCTGTGCTCGGGCCGGCGGGCAATTCCTCGAGCTCGGTCTCGGCCGGCGACAGCGAGCGTCCGCTGGACTCGCACGTCGAAGAAGTGACGTCGGCCCGTCCTGTGACACTCTGGTCAGGTGATGGCAGCGTGGGAGCGTCGCGGACGGCGGATACTTTCCTTGCGGCGGGTTTTGATGTGCGTCCTGCTCGGGGCCGTGGCCGGCGGATGCGTCGCGCTCATCGGCGCCCCTGAACTGTTCTTCTTCGTCACCTGGGATGTGGCTGTTTCCCTCGTCCTGGCGTGGGCGTGGCAGATCAGCTGGTCGCAGGACCACGAAGGGACCAAGCGCATCGCCGAAGAGGAAGGCGGGACGCACACCACCGACACGGGCATCCTGATCGCCGCGGTGGCCAGTCTCGCGGCCGTCGTGGCCGCCCTCCTCCGCCCGGGCAGCGATCAGGACCCAGTTGTCGTGACCGCGGTGATCTTGAGTTTGGTGACCGTGGTCCTGTCCTGGACTTTGACGAACACCGTTTTCGCCCTCAAGTACGCACGCTTGTACTACGTCGAGGTTGACGGAGGCATCGACTTCCGGCAGGAGGAGCCGCCGAGCTATAGCGACTTCGCCTACACGGCGTTCACCGTGGGGATGGCTTACGGAGTATCAGACAATGTGCTGGCCAGCACGCGCATCCGGAAGGTCGCCTTCGGGCACGCCCTGCTTTCCTATCTTTTCGGCACCGTCGTTATCGCGGTGTCCGTCGGTCTCATCGCCGGTCTGGGACAGCGATGAGCCCGTGTCGATGCCTGACGATCTCGAACAGGTCCGCCTGGAGCGTCGAGACGGTACTGGACGAGCCTGATCAACCACTATCAGCAAAACGGTCTTGCATACGCCCAGGTCAATCCACGAATCGCAATTCATGCATCTCGCAGATTTAACGGACACTGGGCATGCTATAGGCCTCCGAGGGGGTGGCACGGGGCACGGAGATGGTCATGAGACGAAGAACTCGCGTTGTGGTCGTGGGGGCGGGTTTCGCCGGATTGGCCGCGGCGCGAACGCTGGCCAAGGCAGGCGCGCTGGTCACGCTGGTCGACCACAACCCGTACTCGACCTTCCAACCCCTGCTCTACCAAGTGGCCACGGCCGGGATGAGCATGTCCGACGTGTCATACCCCGTCAGGACCTACGCCGCCAAGTGGCCGAACGTGCGCGCGCGTCGGGGTGCGCTAAGCACGGTGCTGCCCGAGAAGCGGCGCGTGGAGTTGGGTGACGGAAGCACGCTGGACTACGACTTTCTCGTGCTGGCCACCGGTGTGACCACCAACTGGTACGACGTGCCGGGGGCGCCGGAGAACGCACAGCCGCTTTATTCGCTCAACGACGCGGCAGCGTTGCGACGGCGGCTCCAGCACTGCCTGGAGGAAGCGGTGGCGGGCCGGCGCGACAGCGTCCACGTCGTGGTGGTGGGCGGGGGCTCGACCGGCGTCGAGATTGCCGGGACGCTGGCCGAGCTGCGGCGGCGCACGCTGCCGCTGACGCATCCCGAGATTCGTCCCGACCAGACGAGCGTGACGCTGGTGGAGCGCTTCGACTTCGTGCTGTCGCCGTACAAGCCGCGGCTGCGAAATGCGGCGGCAGCCGCGCTGCGCAAGCGAGGGGTGCGGCTGCGGCTGGGCGCCACAGTGGCATCCGTGGAACCGGATGCAGTGGGGATCGTCGACGGGACGCACGTGCCGAGCGACGTGACCGTGTGGGCGCTCGGCGTGACTGCGCCCGCCTACGTGGCGGAATGGGGGCTGCCGCAGACCAAGGGCGGCAGGATCAGGGTCACCGAGGCTTTGAATGTGCCGAAGCATCCCGAGATCTTCGTGGCCGGCGACCTGGCCGGACCGCCCGAGCAACTGCCCCAGCTCGCTCAGCCGGCGATCCAGATGGGAGAGCACGTGGGCAAGCAGATCCTGGCGGCGGCTCAGGGACTGCCGCTGCGGCCGTTCTCGTACCGGGATCCGGGGATCATGGCGACCGTGGGCCGGGCCGAGGCCGTGTTGCAGCTGTCCAACGGATTGACCATGCGTGGGTGGCCGGCGTGGCTGGTGTGGATCTTCATTCATGTGGCGTACCTGCTGGGCGGGCGCAACCGGATCACCGTGCTGGTCAACTTCTTCTGGCGGTACGCCGGTCCACGCCACGCCGCCACCAGCGTCAGTCAGTGAGCGCCACCGACAGGGCGGCCAGGTCACCAGCTTGGAGACCGTCGCGCCGCAGCCGAAGCCGGGCCGGGCGGACTCGCCAGGGCCACGGCTCTGGCCGTCCCGTTGCCCTCTGCCCCTGTTGTCGCCTCCGCTCCGCACGCTGGGCAACGGAATGCTCGTCCGGCGACCACGCACACTTCCGACGCCCCTCCCGGTCTGGCTTGACCGTGATGGGAACCGTGGACCTTCCACCGCAGGATCAGCACCGACTGAGTTCAGGCAGACTTCCGCTGCGACCACCGCGCGACATCGGGGTGGCGTGCAGGTCGGCGTACTCCGGACGGGCGGCTTCGTCGTTTTGGGCCAGGAAGATAGAGCACCCGGTCAGAGTGTTGTCGGCAGGACCGGGCGACCTGGCACGCCGGGGTCGGCGGCGAAGAGGGACCCCGCCTCCGGCTGCTCAGCGCGGTCCACGTCCCGCGCCGAGGTGGTGATGAACAGGCGGTCCAGATTCTCGCCTCCGAAGGCGACCGAGGTGACCTTGCGTACCGGCAGGCCGACGACCGCGTCGAGGCGGCCGCCGACGTCGTAGCGGTGGACGGCTGCTCCCTGCCACAGCGCCACCCACACGCCGCCCTCGTCATCGACTGTCAGGCCGTCCGGAGCCCCGACCTCCCGGTCGATGAATACGAACGGGCGGCGCCCGCTGAGCCCGCCCTCCGGATCATAGTCGAACACGTCCACGCGCCCGGTCGCGGTGTCGGTGTAGTAGGCGAGGGAGCCGTCCGGGCTGAAGTCGAAGCCGTTGGAGATCGTCACCTCGGGCAGGACCACCCGCAGCGTCCCATCGAGTTCGGCCACGTAGAACGAGCCGCGTCCGGGACTCTCGTCGTAGGCCATGGTGCCAATGTAGAAGCGGCCGTCGGGGTCGCAACCGCCCTCGTTCATCCGGATCGCAGGGTCGTTCCACGCCTCGCCGAGCGAGCGCAGCGGGGCGTCCAGGTCATCGGAGTCGGCCAGCAGCAGCTCGCGTTCTGCCGCGACCACGTAGCCGCCCGACACGCGCGGCCGTACGACAGCGGCGACCTTTGCCACATGGCGGCGGCGTACGTTGCCGTCGGGGTCGAGCATCAGCACGTCGCCGGCCAGCATGTCGACCCACCGCAGTCCGCCCCACTGGCCAGACCAGACGGGCCCTTCCCCGTGCTCGGCGACAGGGTCGGTCACGGGGTACGAGGCGATGGTCATGCCGATCTCCTTGACAAGTCTCACGGGACACGTGCCGCTCATGCTGCCAGAACTGTCGTAGCCGACCACGTACCTCACCAAGCGGTGTCGCGGCAGCTCAGCCTCGTCCACCAACGCCACCGCGATGTCCACCGATTACCGGGATGGACGTTGAGAGGTCTCCTGCCGGTCAGCGACGTCGGCACTCGATCCACCGCCGTGTTCTCGAGAGGCCTGGTGAGGGCAAAATGCCGCTCGAAAACGGAGCGCCCGCTACCCGACGCGGGCAGCCTCACGATAAAAGGTGAAAGACGACCCGGAAGCCACCAGGTGGGGCACCACGTCTGAGGGTGCGGTGATGGCATTTTCCGCCGCGAGGCGATGGCTGGACAGGTGGACTGACCTAGTCCCCGGCTTGGGTCGATGGCGGCGGCGGGGGCTACGCCGCTGGGTGCGGCGTGAGAGGCAGTTGCTGATGCCGACGGCGACGGTCACCGTCGGCTGCCTGGTGGCTTGGTGGATCTCCACCGAACTGATCGGCTCACCTCAGCCAGTGCTCGCTCCCACCGGCGTGCTGTTGTCGGTGACAGCGACCGCCTACAGCACCCTGATCCAGGCCGTCCAGCAGACCATCGCGGTGCTGGTCGGGCTGGCGGCTGCCATCGGCTTCGTGCAGGTGTTCGGCACCAGCGCCGCCACCATGGCCGTCCTGGTCGCGGTCGCGCTGGTGGTCAGCAGAACCGTCGGCATACCGTGGCAGAACACGCAGGCGCCCATCACCGCTCTACTCGTATTCACCCTGGGCCGCGAGTACGGCATGGCGCGGCTGCTCGACATTGTCATCGGCGCGCTCGTCGGAGCCACGCTCATACTGGTGATCCCGCCCCGTCACGTGGGTCGGGCCGCCAAGGACATGGCCGACCTGGCCGATGATCTCGCCGACCTTTGCTCCGACCTGGCGGAAGGCGTCAAGCAATCCTGGACCGCCCACCAAGCGCAAAAATGGCTGGCCCGCGCCAGACGCATGTCCGTCAGACTGCGTTCGGCCCATGAGAGCGCCGAACGAGCGACTGAGTCCCTGCGTTTCACCCTACGTCGGGCGCGAACCCGCCAGCGCCTGCGCCGCATCATGCAGGCTGCCCTATGCCTGGAGCACGCCTGTCTTCAACTGCGCGGCGTCACCCGTGCCCTCGCCGACCTGGCCGCCGGGGTTCGCGGCCTACCAGGACAGCACGAGACCGGCAGTTTTCCCCAGGTTTTCGCCGACCTGCTGAATGCGGTCGGGAAGGCTTACGCTTGTTTCGAGCAACTGCTGGTCGCCCCTGGCAGCGGCGGGGACCTGCTCCGCCTGCGCGCCGCCGTAGCGGAAGGCGAGCACCTCGAACGCGCTGCCCGCAGGCAGATGGCAGAGATCGATTCGCGTTCACCCCTCTGGACGTTGTACGGCGCGCTGCTCGAGGACTGCGTCCAACTGCGACATGAGGTCGATCCCGACGACGGGCCACATCGCGACGCCATCCCCCCACGCGCCCGTGAACAAGCGGCCCGGTTCACATCACGTCGGCGACACTAGCCTTCCGCCGTCCAGCAGGTGCACCGGGGGTGTTGTCGGCCTGCCTCGCCGACCAGCCCGCCTGTCTGCTACCGGGTGGTGGTGCGCAAGGAGATCGCCGACCACCTGCTCGGTTCGAGTTTCGTTGTCGTGCTGCGCTGCTGATCATCACCAAGGTCTCGGCCTTGTAAACGGTGGCCACGGTCGACTCGGCACCAGGCAGAGCGGATCACTGCGTACGTCAACATGCTCGGGCTCGTCCTATCCCGTCACGCCAGGGACGAGGTCCCCGTCGTCACACCTAGGCCTCGTGGTGTCCCGCGCGGGCGGGTCACCACGGCCGTACTAAGCGGGTCAGCCCATTTCCTCCAGCTTGCGGCCCTTGGTCTCCTTGATCCATCTGGCAACGAAGATGAACGACAGCAGCGCCATGACGGCGTACCCGGCATAAGTGAGCGAAAGATTCCACTCCGCGAGGGCCGGGAACGAGACTGATATCAGCCAGTTGGCGAGCCACTGGGCCGCAGCGGCGACGCCCAGGGCTGCGGCGCGGATGCGGTTGGGGAACATCTCGCCGAGCAGCACCCAGACCACCACACCCCACGACAGTGCGAAGAACAGCACGAACGCGTTGGCGGCGACGAGCGCGATCAGCCCCTGCTGGTCCGGCAGCGTAACCCTGCCGTCGGTCACCCTGGCCGCGCTGAACGCCCACGCCGTGGTGGCCAGCGCGATGGTCATCCCCACCGAGCCGATCATGAGCAGTGGCTTGCGGCCGATCTTGTCCACCAGCGCCATCGCGATCACCGTGCCGATGATGTTGATGATCGAGCTGGAGAAGCTGATCAGCAAGGACTCGCTCTGGTTGATGCCGACCGACTGCCACAGTACGGTCGAGTAGTAGAAGATCACGTTGATGCCGACGAACTGCTGGAAGGCCGACAGAGTGATGCCGATCCAGACGATCGGCAGCAGCCCGAGCGCCGGACCGCGCAGGTCCTTCATCCCCGGCACGCGTTCGGTGCGCACCACGTGCTGGATCTCCGCGATGCGCTCGTCGAGGTCCACGTCTTCACCCTCGATCTCAGTCAGCACCTCGCGCACCTGCCGGGTGCGGCCCGACATGATCAGATAGCGGGGCGATTCGGGGAGTTTCAATGCGAGCAGCAGATACAGCAGGGCTGGGATCGCGCAGGCGCCCAGCATCCACTGCCAGGCCTGCAGCGGCCCCAGGTGGTTGCTGACGTTGCCACCGGCGATACTGGCGATCACGTAGTTGACGAGCTGTGAGACGGCGATGCCGAGCACGATGGCCAACTGCTGGAACGACCCCAGCCGGCCGCGGTAGGCGGGCGGCGCCACCTCGGCGATGTACGTGGGCGCGAGCATCGACGCCATGCCGATCGCAAAGCCCGCGATCACTCGCCAGAAGCCGAGATCCCAAACCGTGAACGGCAGCATCTGCCCGATCGAGCTGATCATGAACAGCAGTGCCGCCACCTGCATGGACCTCGTACGCCCCAGCTGGTCGGCCAGCCTTCCGCCGGTCCAGGCACCTGCGGCCGAGCCCAGCAGCGCGATCGCCACCACGACCCCGGTCTCGACCGGTCCCACCCGGAAGTGGTTCTGGATACCAACTACCGCGCCGTTGATGACGGCGCTGTCGTACCCGAACAGAAATCCGCCGGCGGCCGCGGCCGCGGCGATGAACACGACGTGCCTCAGGCGCTCTTGACGGGCTCGTTTGATGATCATAGAAGTCCCCCTTGGCGGAGGCATACCCACAGGTCACGCTGAGTAGCCGACGTGGGAAGTTCCGCTATGCGGTGAGGTCGATGACGACCTTGACGTCGTCCCAGGCCCGAGAGTTTCCAGTGTGCGGTCCAGCGGCACCCGCCGAGTGATCATCTGTTCGACGATCGGCCTTGACCAAGGCGGTGGCCGCAGTCCTGAAGTGGCGCAGGTTCGCGTTAGTGAGGTAGGCCAGGCGAAGGAGCACGGCCGACCATCCTGCCGCACTTGGTTCCGTCTCCTGAGTGGCCAGAGCTCGGAGAACGCGCTCGAACACTACGCGCGAGCCCTGCCGCTGTGTCACGGCAATGCGGGAGAGGCCCTCGCCGACAGCGCGGGGGCCATGGCGGCCTTCGCCCGCATCGACCGCGAGTTTCTCGACGCGGCGGTCTCTGCGGCCGACCTCGCGGTCCGGCTCCGCCGCCCGTCGCTCGTCCTCGCACCGCTGCGGCTGGCGGCGCGGATGAGCCGGTTCGACGAGCCCGTCTACGCCGGTCTGATCATCGCCCTCGCCGCGCTGGGTCTCCGGGACGAGGCGCTGAGCCTTTTCGAGGAGATCCGCGTACGCCTGTCCGACGACCTCGGCATCGCCCCTGGACACGATCTTCAGGCGGCGCACCGGCGAGTGCTCACCCAGAGCGTGCCGCCGGCAGAGGCAGCGGTCTCGCTCGTGCATCCGGCTCGGCTGCCGCCCGGCCTCCCCCTGTTCGTCGGCCGGGCGCCCGAACGGGAAAGGCTGACGACACTACTGGCACGCATGCGTGCCGATCGCGGGATCAGCATCAGCCCGCTGGTCGTGGCGCTGGACGGCATGGGCGGCGTCGGCAAGTCCACACTGGCGGCGCACTTCGCGCACGCGATCGCCGGTGAGTTCGCCGACGGTCAGCTCTATCTCGACCTGTCGGGAGATCGGCGCGAGGAAGGCGGCCTGACCGCCGCCGATGCGCTGAGTTCGCTGTTGTACGCCCTGGGCGTCCCCGCGTCGAACATGCCGGACACGTTCGACGCGCGCGTGGGCACCTATCGCAGCCTCACCGCAGGAAAGCGGTTCCTGCTGCTGCTGGACAACGTCCAAGACGCCGCTCAGGTCCGGCCGTTACTGCCGAGCGCCGCCGGCAGCCTGGTGGTGATCACCAGCCGCCGTCGGCTGGCCGATCTCGCCACCTTCTACGGCGCTCACCTGCTACGGGTCGACGTGCCCGATCATGCCGTGGCACGGGAACTGCTCGTGCGCCGTCTTCCCGCGCAAGCGGCGGGAGGAACGGCCCACACCGCTGGGCGGAGCACCGTGGATGAGCTCGTCGAGCTCTGCGGTCGTCTGCCGCTGGCGCTCGCGAGCCTGGCGGCGAGGCTGATCGCCCACCCGACGTTGTCACTGGACGATGCGGTCGCCGAGCTCCGGGACGGAGCCGACCGGCTCGGCGCGTTCCCTGGCGGCCAGGACCTTCCCGATCCGCGTACCGCCTTCTCGTGGTCGTACCGCGCGTTGAGTGCGGAAGCCGCTCGCCTCTTCCGGCTGATGTCGCTGGCACTCGGCCCGGGAGTGACGGCCGCTGCCTGCATCAGCCTGTCGGGCCGGGAGCCGCAGAGCACCCGGGCCGCACTGGCGGAGCTGACGGAGGCGGCGCTGGTGACCGAGGACGACACCGGTTGTTTCTCGTCGCACGTGCTGGTCAAGGCGTACGCGGAGGAACTTCTTCTGGCCGGCGAATCCGCGATGGAGCGCGATACCGCGACCCGTCGTCTGCTCCAGCACTATCTGCACAGCGGCTTCAACGCCCAGATGCTGCTCCAGCCCCACCGGACGCCGGCTGTCCCGCCCCCGCCGCTGCCCGGCGTCGTGCCCGAGTGTCCTGCGACGTACAACGCGGCGATCGCGTGGTTCGCCTGCCACCAGCAGGTGCTCGTGGAGGCGGTTCGGCTCGCCGCCGACCTCGGGTACGGAATCGTGCCGTGGCAGCTCGCGCTCACCATGCAGCGGTATCTCCAGCGAGCCGGCTACTTCCAGGAATGGACGGACGTCATGCAAGCAGCCCTGCGTGCGGCCTGGCAGGAGCATGACGTGGTCGGGGAGGCGCATGTCCTGCGCGGCCTGGCGGGCGCGAGGTTCTGCGTCGGGGCCGATGTCGAGGCGCTCGAGCTCCTGACGGCGGCGCTGTCCATCTATGTCGAGCGCGGCATGGCCCTTGAGCAGGGATTGGTGCACAGCGACCTACGCCGCGTCCATGACGCGGCGGGCCGCGACGAGGCCGCTCTCAGGCACGGCAAGAGGGCCGTCGAGCTGTACCGGCTCGCCGGTGACTGCCGCATGGAGATCATCGGCCTCTGGGAGACGGGTCAGGACCTGGCTCGGCTCGGCCGGCCGGCGGAGTCGGCCGAGGTTCTGGAGCGCGCGATGAGCCTGGCTCTGCGACTCGTGAGCGTGCAGGTGGACGGCGAGATCCAGAATGACATCGCCGTCGATCTCGTCCAGTTGGGTCGCACGGCGGCGGCTTTCGATCGGCTCAGGCACGCGGAGGGGGCGGTCATGGCCCGTCCGCTGTCAGCCGAGGCCGGCCAGGAACGTCTCGGCGCGGCGAGCGAACAGGTGGGCTCCACGCGTGGTTGAGAGCTCGCGCGCCTGTTCACCCGCGGACCGCACGGCGGCCACCGGGGCACCACGGGCCTGGAGCAGCCGCGCCCGTTGCAGAAGGACCAATCCTTCCGGATAGCGCTGGCCGTAGGCGTCCAGGCAAAGGTCTGCGCGGTCGAGTGCGGCGGCGGCCGCGACCGTGTCCCCGTTCGCCAATCGCATCTCGCCCAGCAGCCCGAACCAGGTGGCGACGCACGAACGCGGCGGGTCGAGAAGGTCCGCGGCGATGATCCGCTCGGCCTCCGCCGTTGCCCTGGCGGGGCCGTCTCCGGTCATGGTCAGCGCCCAGCATCGTGCCAGCCGCTGGTAGGTGCCGAGGTAGGCGAAAGACTGTCCGGGATCCGCGGCGATCCCCAGCTCCGTGACGCGTAGCGCCTCGGCCGGGTCACCGGTCAGCGACGCGATCCGTGCGGCGAAGGTGGCCCAGATCGTGAGCACGTACGGGTCGTCGCCGGCCGTTCTTTCGAGCATGCCGAGCATCTCGCGCGCCGCGCCGAGGTCACCGTGCAGCGCGGTCACCTCGGCGAGCAATCCGATCATGATGAGCAGGAGGTCGTGCCGGACCGGATCCTCATCATGTCGCGCAAGGTCGAGGACAACGGCTTTGGAACGGCTGAGGTACCGGTAGGCCTGCCCGATGTCGCCGAGGTGCCACTGGTAGATACCCCATGCCTGCAGACCGCTGGCCGACACGAACGGGTCGGCGGACGCCTCGCCCGCCTCCAGCAACCGGCGCGCCAGCGGGCCGCTGCGGTCGAGTTCGATGGCCTGGGCATGAGCGGCCCAGCGAGAGTAGAGAAAACTCGCCGCCTCGACCTCGCGACCGAGTCCGCGAGCCAGGCGCTCGGCCCGCTCCAGTTGGGCGAGCGAGGCGAATCCGTACATCGATCGCATCCCGAGGACGGCGGTGAGCTGCGACAAGGCGGACAGCTCCAGTTCGGGGAGACCCGCGGTCCGTGCCACCTGTGCGGCTGACTGCAGATGCCGCTCGGCGGCCTCGAGCGCGGACTTCGCCGCCGCGCTGCGGCCCGCGCGTACCAGGGCGCCGGCGGTGCGGGCCGGGTCGGCCAGCGGTCCGGCCGCCCACAGGTGGTGCGCCAGACGCTCGGCGGTGGGTTCGCCACCGGCCGCGGCGATCTCCAGGGCGTCCGCGATCTGCAGATGTAGCCGGCCGGTACGGGGAGTCGGTGCCGTGGCTGCGACCGACTCGCGGACCAGGTCGTGCGCGAAGTGCAGGGAGTACGGATTGTCCGGCGCCGGCTCGATCATGCCCAGGGCCGCCGCCGGCTCGAGGCGGTCGAGACAGCTCTCGACCTCGAGGTGGGCCGCGCGGGCCAGCAGGCCGAGGTCGATGTCCCGTCCGATGAGGGCGGCGATCCTCAGCAGGTCCCGGGTGCCGGTATCGAGGCCGGACATCCGATCGATCACGATGTCACGGACAGTGGCCGGAACCGCTTCATGGACGGCGGCGGCCTCGGAGAGGGCGCCGTTATCGGCGAGCATCCGGGACAACTCCCGGATGAAGAACGGGTTGCCGGCGGTACGGGCATGGATGCTGCGGGCGGCGTCGAGGTCCGGATCCAGCCCGGTCTCCAACCGGACGAGTTCGACCGCCTCGCCTGGGGCGAGCGGGCCGAGCCGGACGCGACGATGACCGGACACCCGGCTGACCGCGGCGAGCGTGCGCGACAGTTCCGAGCCGGGTGCGGGGGCGCGATCACGGAGCGCTCCCATGACCGCGGTGCCGGCGGGCAGTCTGGCCGCCACGTGGCCGAACAACTGGAGCGAGGCGATGTCCGCCCACTGGAGATCGTCGATGATCAGCAGTACGGGGCGCCGCGCGGAGGACTCGCTGATGACGGTGACAACCTGCTCGAACAGCCGGAACCGGGAGGCGCTGTCCGGGATCATCGGTACGGCGCCCGCGTCATCCGGCGGCTCGACGAGCCGGCCGAGCTCACCGGTATGCCACTTCTCCTGCTCGGGAACGGTCAGATCGTCGAGAAGGGCGCCGATCGCCTGCACCCATGGCCACATCGAGGGCATCCCGTCGCCGTCCAGGCAGCGACCCCAGACGACGAGCGCTCCCTGCCGGTCCGCCTCGGCGGCGATCTCCTCCAGCAGGCGGGTCTTGCCCACACCCGGCTCGCCCTCGACGACGCCGATCCCGCTGCCGCCGGCGAGCGCCGGTCCGAGCGTTCGCCGAAGCGTCACGAGTTCGTCGGCCCGGCCCACCAGCCCGCCGGAAGTGGGCGGTTCGTCGCGGATCGCCCGGTCGGGGCCCGCGGCGGCCTGCTTGAGCACCTGCTCGTGTGCGGCCTGGAGCGCACGACCAGGGTCGATGCCGAGTTCTTCGTCGAGGCGGGTGCGGACCGTACGGAAGACCGCCAGCGCTTCGGCCTGGTGCCCCGCGGCGCCGAGAGCGGTGACGAGGCTCGCCTGCAACGGTTCGTGCAGCGGCGCGATCGACGTGGCCAGTTGGAGCGTGGAGAGCACGCGTTCCGTCCGGCCCAGCTCGACCGCCAGGCCGGCGGCGGTCACGCACACGTCGAAGAACTCCGCGTCGAGCGCGGCGAAGATCGGTATTCCGGCGGTGCGATGGGACAGCCCGCTGCCCGCCGAGCCTTTCCAGTGGCCGAGTGCCGTGATGTAGTGGTCCAGAGCTCTCTCCGGGTGCTCGGTTCTGGCCGTGGCGACGAGGTCACGGAAGGCGATGAGGTCGAGCGTGCCGGGACCGGCATTGAACAGGTAGCTGGTCCCGCGGCGGTGGAGGTAGGCGCCGGTGGCGCGGGCGGGAAGCTCCGGTTCGAGCACGCGCCGGAGGGCGCCGATGTATTTGTGGATGACGTTGATGGCGGACGCCGGAACGTCGTCCTCCCAGATCAGGTCGATCAGGTCGGCGGTGCTGACCGGCTGTCCCGCGCGGGCGAGGAGAACCGCGAGGAGGTAGGCCTGCTGACGGGGCCCGGGATCTCGCTCGACGTCATCGCGCCAGATCCTCGGCGGGCCAAGAATCTCCAGCCGCAGACAGTCACCAGCCACTCGCCGCCCCCATGAACGTCGCTCGTAGGCAGGGTACGCAGGACGGATCCGCGGTGCCAAAGCCCCGAGCGCTCCGACGAGATCTAAGAATCCCAGGGTTCAGACGGAATGCAGAAGGCTTCAACTACGCGCCATTAGCGTCGCAGCCATGCTGAAGCCACTCTCCATCCGCGACCTGCAGCCACAGCTCGCAGCCAATCGCCGGTACTGGACCGGCCTGGCGGGTGCCGAGGGTGCCGATGATCCCGGCGCCAGCCTGCCGATCTACCGCACAGGTATCGCGCACCCTCTGCTGAACGGGGTTCTACGGGTCCGCGCTGTACCGCTCGACGACGCGGTGGCCGAGGCGCGGCAGCGGCTCGACGGTTCGGTGTGGACCTGGTGGGTCGGTGCGGACAGCGACGAGGGCACCGCGGAAAGGCTCATGGCGCGGGGTGCCGACGAGATCGTGACCCTGCCGATCATGGCTATGGACCTCGACCGCGTCGCGACGTTCGAGGCGCCGGGCAACCTGAGATTCCGCACGATCACCGGCGCCGCGGAGATGGCCGGGTACGTCGCCACGTTCGCCGGGCCGATGGGCATCGCGACCGGCCTCGACCTGGTCGCGGAGCGTGAGCTCGCCTTCGGGTGCCTTGACGTGGTCCGCCGGGCCGCGGTCATCGACGGCCGCATGGTCGGCACCTGCACGCTGTCGCTCGGTACCGACGTCGCCGCGCTCTACTGCATAGCCACCCACCCCGATCACCGCCGCCGTGGCATCGCCACCGCCCTGACCCTCGATGCGCTGCGTATCGCCCGGAACTCCGGAAGACGCATCGCCACCTTGCAGTCGAGCAGCGCGGGTGAGCCGGTGTATCGGCGGATCGGCTTCGAGACCGTTTCCCACTATCGCCTCTTCGCCTTCGGCGAGTAGGCATTCCAATCCAGCAAGAAACTGAGAGGAATCCATGTCCGCGGAAGTTTTCTACGACGCCGACCTGTCCATGATCCAGCAGCGCAAGGTCGCGGTCATCGGGTACGGCAGCCAGGGCCACGCGCACTCGCTGTCGCTGCGTGACTCGAGCGTCGACGTGGTGGTCGGCCTGAAGGAGGGCTCGAAGAGCCGGGCCAAGGCCGAGGAGCAGGGCTTGAAGGTGCTGACGCCGGCCGAGGCGTCGGCGTGGGCCGACGTGATCATGGTGCTGGCGCCGGACACCGCGCAGCGCCAGATCTACACCGAGTCGATCGCCCCGAACCTGACCACCGGCAAGGCGCTGTTCTTCGGGCACGGGCTGAACATCCGGTTCGAGCTGATCAAGCCGCCGGCCGGCGTGACCGTGGCGATGGTGGCGCCGAAGGGGCCGGGTCACCTGGTCCGCCGCCAGTATGTGGACGGCAAGGGCGTGCCGTGTCTGGTGGCCGTGGAGCGGGACCCGACCGGCGACGGCTTGTCCGCGCTGGTGCAGACCGGGTTCGAGGTGCTCACTGAGGCCGGGTACGCCCCGGAGATCGCGTACTTCGAGTGCCTGCACGAGCTCAAGCTGATCGTGGACCTGATGTACGAGGGCGGCATCTCCCGGATGCGCTACAGCATCTCGGACACCACCGAGTTCGGTGACTATGTCAGCGGGCCGCGGGTGATCGACGGCCGGGTCAAGGAGGAGATGAGGACGATCCTCTCGGAGATCCGGTCAGGCGCCTTCACCGAGAAGCTCATCGCGGACGACGACGCCGGTGGGCCGGAGCTCACCAAGTACCGCGCGCAGGGCGCCGCCCACCCGATCGAGGTGACCGGGAGGAAGCTTCGCGACATGATGTCGTGGGTCGACCGCCCGATCACCGAAACCGCCTGATCTCAGGCGATGCGAAGCGCCCGGCCGAATCCGGGCGCGACGATCCACTGACCGTTCACAACTCCTCAAGTTCATCTCCTTACGGTTGCCGAGGTTCTGGCCGGTGGGAGGTCCCGTCACGGACGGAACCTCCCACCGGAACGACTCAGCCGCGATGAGAAGGACGATCCGTGACCGCAGTCACCCACCTCTTGACCGACGGCGATCCGGGGCCGGGCGACCCTGCGGCGCTGCGCCTCCAGGTCATGGGCGCGGTACGGGTCTGGCGTGGAGACACCGAGCTCGACGCGGGTCCACGTCAGCAACGATGCCTGCTGGCCCTGCTCCTGGCCCATGGGGGCCGGCCGATCGCCATGACCCATCTGATCGATCTCATCTGGGGTCCGGGGGCGCCGCCCAGCGCGGTGAATGTCATCCACAAATACGTGGGCGCTCTGCGCCGGCTGCTCGAGCCTGGCCTGCGCGCCAGGGCCGCGGGCAGTTACCTCGTCCGGCAGGGCAACGGCTACCGCTTCATGGCCGGCCCGCAGACCCTGGACCTGTTCGCGTTCCGTCAGCACGTCACCGCCGGGCGGGCGAGCGCCGCCGAAGGCGATGCGAAGCAGGCGCTCGACCGTTACGTCGAGGCTCTTCAGCTGTGTCACGGCCACGCGGGCGAGGGACTGTCGGACAGCGCCGCCGCCATGGCGACCTTCTCGGCCATCGACGGCGAGTTCTACGAGGCGGCCACGGCCGCCGCGGAGATCGCCACCCGTGCTCGGCGGCCCT
The DNA here is from genome assembly GCF_014646515.1 of Nonomuraea glycinis. GTDB lineage: Bacteria > Actinomycetota > Actinomycetes > Streptosporangiales > Streptosporangiaceae > Nonomuraea > Nonomuraea glycinis. The sequence goes on along the minus strand of NZ_BMNK01000027.1, from coordinate 36,716 downwards.
CCCGCGTGCTTGCGCCGCTACGGCTCGCGACGAAGATGGGGCCGCTCAACGAGCCCGTGCACGCGAGCCTGATGACCGCCCTGGCCACGGCCGGGCATCAGGCCGAAGCGCTCGCGGTGTACCGGACGATCCGGGACCGCCTGGCCGACGACCTGGGCATCGACCCAGGTCACGATCTCCAGGAAGCTCATCGACGGGTGCTGGACCAGACAGTGACCCCCGCCGGTGAGAAACCGGCGGAGGCGAGACCTGCGGCACCTTTTCCTCTGGTACGCCCGGCTCAGCTGCCACCGGATCTGTCGGTGTTCGTGGGCCGCGAGGCCGAGCTGGACGTCCTGCGCGGCTTGGTCGCGGGTATGCGCGACGAGCGGCGGAGCGGCCCGCTGGTGGTGGCGATGGACGGCATGGGCGGCGTCGGCAAGTCGACGCTGGCGACGCGTCTCGCGCACCAGGTCGCCGCCACGTTCGCCGACGGCCAGCTCTATCTCGACCTTCAAGGGGACCAGGCCCAGGAGGCGAGCCTCACGGTCCGCGACGCGCTGCCTTCGCTGCTGTACGCGCTGGGCGTTTCCCCGTCTGAAATCCCGGACGCCTGTGACGCGCGGATCGGCACGTACCGGAGTCTGACCGCCGGTCGGCGGTTCCTCATTCTGCTGGACAACGCTCGCGACTCGGAGCAGGTCCGGCCGCTGCTGCCCAACTCGGCCGGCAGCCTGGTCCTGATCACCAGTCGCAGGCCGCTCACCGCGCTGGCCGCGTTCGACGGCGCTCACCTGGTGCGGATCGACCTGCCCGACATGTCGTCGGCGCGGGCGCTGCTCACACTCCGCCTGGCCGGACTGCCGAACGGGGCCGAGTCCGCCGACCCCGAGATCGTGGACGAGATCATCGAGCTGTGCGGCCGGTTGCCGCTGGCCCTCGCGGTTGTCGCCGCGCGGCTCATCGCCCGCCCGCGCCTGTCGCCGGCCACCGTGCTCGCGGATCTGCGCGACGGCGCCCGCCGCCTCGACGCCTCTCCCGGCGTCGCCGATCCCCGTACGACTTTCTCCTGGTCGTAGCGGCTCTTGCCGGATTCACCACACGTTCAGTCTTCTTCCACTGACGCTCCCTACGTTAATGCCGATCCGGATGCTTGGGGACCAGCGCATCCGCATGAATAAAAGGGGGAAACAATGAAAGCCGCGAAAGCCGTCGATTGGGCCGACCCGGGCCGGTGGAAGGCCACTCCGGCCACCGTTCGGCTGGACCTGCTCAAGCAGATCCGGCGCAATATCGACCGGTATTTCGACGACCTGGTGAGCGCCGACTGCGAGGCGAAGGGCATCGACCGCAGCGTGGCGGCCAACGCTCACCAGGTGGGCACGAGCGTTCAGGCGACCGTGGTACCGGTCGCCGCCAACGTGTCGGCCGCCATCGCCCTGTACGAGGGCCTGGTCCAGGGACGACCGCTCCAGCCGCTCACGGTGCGGCCGGCCGGCGACGGCCGCTTCGACATCCGGGTCGGGCCCCGGGGCAGGGACCGTCTCCTCAACGGGGACCGGACGGACATCCTGCGTGTCACCGGCGAACCACGCAGGACCGACCCCTACCAGAAGCCCGGCGGCATCGTCGCCGTGCTCGGCGCGGGCAACTTCGCGTCCTCACTCGAGATGATCAACGCCCTCTTCGTGGACAGCTGTGCCGTCGTCCACAAACCCCATCCCCTCAACGTCGGCGCCGACCTGGTCTGGGAGAAAGTCCTCCAGCCCCTCGTCGACATGCATGCGCTCGCTTTCTGCGACGCCGAGGAGGGGCATGAGCTGACCCGTGATCCGCGCCTGACGAAGATCTACTTCACCGGTGGCGCACCCACGGCCGAAGCGATCATGGCCGGCATCGACACGGAGGTGGTCTCCGAGTGCGGCGGCAACAACCCGTGCGTCATCATCCCGGGCGACCGCCGCTGGACCGCGAGCGAGATCCGTCACCAGGCGCTCCAGATCGCCACCATGGTCAAGATCAATGGTGGTTCCGTCTGCGGGCGCGTCCAAACGCTGGTGACCAGCCGGCACTGGCCGCAGCGGCGTGAGTTCCTGGACGCCGTCACGCTCGCCTTGCGGGACCAGACGCCGGCGACCACCGCCTACTACCCGGGGGTGGACAAGACGTTCGCCGCCTTCCAGGACGCCTACCCGGACGCGCGGATCATCGAGTCGCGAGACCGCGCGCCCGCATCGGCGGTCCTGGTGATCGAGGACGTGGACCATGACGGGTTCGCCGTCCACAACGAGGCGTTCTGCCAGGTCATGTCCGAGGTCGCGCTCGATGTGGCGCCCGACGCCGAGACGTTCACGCCCGCCGCGGTAGCCTTCTGCAACGACACTCTGCTCGGTACTCTCGCCGTGACCGTCCTGGTCGACGAGGACACCCGCAAGGCCCACGCCTCGACCGTCGACCGCACGGTCACGGAACTGCGCTACGGCGCGGTCGGCGTCAACACGATGCCACCGACGGTCTGGACTAACCCCTATCTGACCTGGGGCGGGAACGAGGAGGGACAGGAGCTCGTCTCCGGTCGCGGCAACTTCGGCAACGTCCTGGGCTACGAGAACGTCGACAAGTCCATCGTCATCAGTGGATTCACCTCACCGGGTCACCTGATCAACGACCGCAAGCAGGGCTGGCTCGACCTGTCGGCCCGCTTCACGCGCTACACGATCGACCCGACCTGGGGGCGTCTGCTCGCGCTCGCCGGCACGGTGCTGCGTCTGCGTCTCCAACGCCCCGACTTCTAGTCCTGTGAAGGGAACCTCTTGAACGCCGTTGCCACTTCGGCCGCGCCCGACCTCGGGCGTGTTCTGAGGCGCCTCTACCTCGTACGCTTCGGATTCGCCCTGGTCTGGGCCGTCCTGCTGTTCCTGACCGCGGCGGATCTCGGCCCGGTCGCTTCCACACTGCTTGTGCTCTACCCCTTGTTCGACGTGGTCGCCGCCGTCATCGATGCTCGCTCTTCCAGGGCGACCGGTTCGCCCGCCGTCCTGTACGCGAACATCGCCGTCAGCACACTCGCCGGCATCGGGCTGGTCTTCGCCGTGACCTCCGGCATCCCGTCGGTCCTGCGGGTGTGGGGTGTCTGGGCCATCGCGTCGGGGCTCGTTCAGCTCGTCCTCGGCATCGGCCGCCGCCGTCTGTCCGGTCAGTGGCCGATGATCATCAGCGGGACGATCTCGATGCTCGCCGGGACGTCCTTCTTCCTTCAGGCCGGTGGGGAGGGGGCGTCGCTGGCCAACCTGGCCGTCTACGCCTTCCTCGGCGGCGTCTTCTTCCTGGTCTCCGCTCTGCGGCTCGGACGCGCGGCCAGGCACCGCTGATCCGACATGGCCCGTGTGGTTCGCCAGGTGCTGGGCTACTGATGGCTCGGCGTCCGACGGCGCTCGCCGCCGGACGCCGTACCTACTGAACCCGGCCGGCGACCTTCTTTCAGGTTGCGAGAAAGTGCGGCCACCGCCGCAGGTCCGCGGCGACACCGGGGTCGATCGCGTGGATCGCGTCGATCGCCTCGTCGTGCGTCAGCGCCGGTCCGTTCAGCATGTCGATCAGACATCGCAGCGCGGTGGCCCCGGCGTTGGCCCACAGCCGCTTGGTGAGCGTCTGAAGGCCGAACTCGAACCAGACGTAGTTGCTTCCGTCCAGCTCCGGCGCCCGGAACATGTCCCGCAGCTCGTACAGCGGCCACTGCCGGGATCCGCCCCAGACGATCCGGACGACGGTGAGCAGCGCCTCCTCGCGTTGCGGCTCGACCTCACTGACATAGCCCTGCAGCGCCAGGTTCGCGAGCATTTCCCGCAGCCAGAATGCCGTCGGGTTAGCCGGCTCCCCCAGCGAGTGCAGGTAGTGCCCGATCTCATGAGACACCAGCAGGTCCGCGAAGCTGCTGAGCGTTACCGGGTCGCCGTAGACGCGACGCAGCTCGGCCCGGTCGTGGCCGGCGAGGACCGGCGCGACCGAGTCGAGCACCACGGTCCAGAATTGCGCCGGTTCCTGCCCGACGACGATGCGGTCCGCTTCCGCGTGCGGCATCCCGTACACCGGGAACGCCGCCACGGCAGCCCAGTCGTCGGCGCCCACGACGTACAAAGTGGGGATCCTGAACTCCCCCACCAGCTTGTTCAGCCACTCGACCATCCGCTCGGCCTGGTCCGCGATGGACCGGCCGCGGGCCTCTCCGCCCCGGCTCGTGCGGACCGGGAAACCCCAGCCCTCCAGGGCATTCAGCTCGTTCATGACACGAGTTCCTGCGGGGCCAGGCCGAGGCTCACGGTTTTGACCTGGGTGTATTCGTAGACGGCAGCGGCGCCCTTCTCCCGGCCGTACCCGCTGCGCTTGTATCCGCCGAAGGGTGTCTCCTGGGTCATGACGCCGCCGTTCACCGCGACCTGGCCCGCCTCGATCAAGTGTGCCGCGCGCAGCCCTCGGGCAACGTCGCCGGTCCACACGGCTGCGGCGAGTCCGTACTCGGTGTCGTTGGCCAGCGTGATGGCTTCGTCGAAGCCATCGAACGGCAGGGACACGAGCACCGGTCCGAAGATCTCCTCGCGCGCGATACGCATGTCCGGCGTGACGTCCTTGTACACAGTGGGTGCGATGTAGCGTCCCGAGGCGGCCGCTCCTTGGCGGTAGCAGGCACCGCCCGTCAGCGCGGTGGCGCCCGCCTCGGCGGCGGACTCGAAGAAGCCGAGGACCTTCTCGAACTGTGGTTCGGTGATGATGGGCCCGAAGTCCACACCGGGCTGCTTCTGCTCGAGGATGGCGCTGACGCGGCCGAGCAGCGCGTCCTGGGCGGAGCGCTCGACGATCAGCCGGGTGGTCGCCGAGCAGACCTGCCCGGAGTTCATCAGGGTGGTCGTGGCGGCGGCGAGAGCGGCACGGTCCAGGTCCGCGTCCCCGAACACCACCAGCGGGGACTTGCCGCCGAGTTCAAGAGTCAGGGGAATGACGCGTTCTGCCGCGATCCCGGCGATGACCTGACCGGTCGGGACCGAGCCGGTGAAGGTCACCTTGCGGACGGCGTCGTGGCGCACCAGCGCTGCTCCGGCGGCCGGGCCGGTGCCCGTGACGACGTTGAGCACGCCGTGCGGAAGCCCCGCCGCCGAGGCCAGGCGGGCGAACCTGAGGGTCGCGGCCGAGGTGAATTCGGATGGCTTGACGATGACCGTGTTGCCTGCGGCGAGTGCCGGAGCGATACCGCGGGAGGCCTGGTTCAGCGGCCCGTTCCACGGGGCGATGATGCCGACCACGCCGAACGGTTCGTGCCGGGTATAGGTGTGCTGTCCTGGTCCTTGGTCGATGGTCTCGCCGTGCATGGTGCGCACCACGGCCGCGTAGTACTCGAAGTAGTCCGCGCAGGACAGCATCTCGGCTCGGGCGTGGGCGACCAGCTTGCCCGTCTCGGCGATCTCCGCCTCGACGAGTCCGTCAAGATTCTCGCGGACGGCCGTACCGACCGCCCGGAGCAGATCGGAACGTTCCGCGGTGCTCGTCGCGGCCCAGGCGTGACGAGCCGACGATGCGGCGACCGCGGCGGCATCGACATCACGCCCGTCGCCGTCGGCGATCTCGAAGGAGACACTGCGATCGACGGGACTGGTCGTCGGCCGGTAGGCGCCGCCGACGGGCGCCGCTCCCCATCCGTCGATCCAGTGATCGAACCGCTCGGCCCCCCTGCTCGCGCCGCCGACGGCATCAAGGGTCTCGTTGGTCACTGACACGACCTCCAAACATCGTTTTCAGGGCGTCAGCAACCTACGTGCGGTGACTGCAGATTTAGTGGATTCGTGATGCCGGCGAGGAACTCCTCGGCACGCCGGGCGAACAGCTGCGCTCCTCGTTCGCTGGACAGTGCCACCGCCCGCTCACCGATCTCGCGGACGACCGAGTCGGACTCACCGAGCGCCTGCAGCTGCCGCGCCCGCAGCAGGAGGAGCAGGCCTTCCGCATAACGCTGGCCGTACTCGTCGAGATACCGGTCGGCGCGGTCGAGCGCGGCCGCCGCTTCGCGTGGCAGGCCGGCCGACAACAGCATGTCGGCGATGAGCCCCTCATGGAACGCCAGTCCGAACCGTGGCGGGTCGACGAGAGTCGTGGTCAGGATCCGATCAGCCTCGGCCGCGGCGCCCGCCGGATCGTCGCCGGTCAAGGCTCGTGCCCAGCAGGCGGCGATGCGCAGGTACGGGTCGACATTGACGTGCACATGCCGAGAGTCCGTGGCGGTCCAGGGCCCGGCCGCGGTCAGCGCCCAATCCGGATCGCCGGCCAGCGCCGCGGCCATGGTGGAGAAGTGCGCCCAGATGGCGATCGAGTACGGATCGTCCCCGGCGCCGGCCCGCACTCCGTCGAGCAGGGTGTGGGCCGTACCGAGGTCGTCGGAGATCGTGGCCACCACCGCCCCCAGGAGTGCCCCGAACGGACGCAGGCCGGTCCGGAGGGGACTGTCCCCGGTGGTGGGGACGCTCCCCATGATCCGGTTGCCGTCGTTCAGATGCCGTACGGCCTCGCCGATGTCGCCGAGCTCCCATTGGTGCTGACCCCAGGCCTGCAAGCCGTACGCCCTGACCATCGGGTCCTGCGAGGCGGCACCCTGCTCGTACAGTCTGCGTGCGAGTTCGGCACGGTCCGGTCGGACCGCGCTGAAAGCCGCGACCATGCGCATGAGGAGGAAGTCGGCGGCGTCCCCTTCCCGGCTGAGGCCGCGAGCCAGGCTCTCGGCGCGTTCCATCATGGGGTGGTACGGGTCCTGGGACCTCGACTGCCGCCAGAAGACCGTGGCGATCGACGACAGCGCGGACAGCTCCAAGTCGGCCAGCCCCGCCGCACGCGAGACCTGGACGGCCGACAGCAGGTGCCTCTCGGCGGCCTCGAACGCGGATTTGAACGCCGCTTGGGCGCCCGCGCGGACAAGCGCACGCGCGGTGCGCGCGGGGTCGGCCAGCGGGCCGGCCTCCCACAGGTGAAAGGCGAGTCGTTCGGCGGTGAGCTCGCCCTCAGGGTCGGTGCCCTCCAATGCCTGCGCGATGCGCAGGTGCAGCCGGCCGGTCTGGGCGGGCGGCGTTCTCCCGGCGACGGACTCACGGACGAGATCGTGGGTGAACCTCACAGAGTACGGATCATCCTGTACGGACTCCAGTATGCCGAGCGCCTTGACCGGCGCCAGGAGTTCGAGGCAGCCTCCGGCGTCGAGCCCCGCGGCTCGGGCCAGCAGATCGAGGTTGACGCCCCGGCCGATGAGAGCCGCGGTCCGGAGCAGGTCGCGGGCGTCGTCGCCGAGTCCGGACATCCGGTCGAGAACGATGTCGTTCACGGTCTCGGGCACCGCGGGGTGAGCCATCCCGTCATTGAGCCCGGCGTTACCGGCGAGCATCCGGGACAGTTCCCGGATGTAGAACGGGTTGCCCGCCGCACGGGCGTGGATGCTGCGGACGGTTGCGGGCGCAGGGTCCTGTCCGATCTCGCGCCGGACGAGCTCGGCTGCCTCGGTCGGGTCGAGCGGGCCGAGCCGGATACGTCGGTGGCCAGGGACGCGGCCGGCCGCGGCGAGCGCATGCGACAGCTCCAGGCCGGCGACGGGCGCGCGGTCGCGGGCCGCTCCGAGGATCACGGTCCTGGCCGGCAACCGGGCCGTGAGGTGGGCGAGCAGCCGCAGGGACGCGACGTCGGCCCACTGCAGGTCGTCGAGCACGAGCAGCAGGGGACGCCGTACGGTGGCCGCGCCGATGACGGTCACGACCTGTTCGAACAGCCGGAACTGCAGGCCGGTGTCCGTCAGGACCGGCACGGCGGCCGACTCATCATGCGGTCCGACGAGCCGGCCGAGTTCGCCGGCGCGCCACTTCTGCCGCCCGGTGGCGGGCAGACTCTCGATGACGGCGCTGATCGCCTGCGTCCAGGGCCACAACGAGGGTGTTCCGTCTCCATCGAGACAGCGGCCCCAGACGACGAGGGCGCCATGCCTGGCCGCCCCGGCGGCCACCTCCTCCAGCAGACGCGTCTTGCCGGCGCCGGGCTCGCCCTCGACGACGCCGATCCCGCTGCCGCCGGCGTCGGCTCGGCGTACGGCCCGCATGAGCGCCCCGAGCTCCTTGGCGCGGCCGACCAGGTCGCTGCTCGTGCCCACCCAGGCGTCGGCTCCATGGGTGGCGGCGACCGGCATCACGTTCCGCGTCAGCGCTTGACGATGCGCCGCCTGCATCGCCGGGCCGGGGTCGACCCCGAGCTCGCCGGCGAGGCGGGCGCGGACCGCGGCGACGACGGCCAGTGCCTCCGCCTGGTTCCCCGCGGCGCTGAGGGCGGAGACAAAGCTTGCCTGCACGGGTTCGTTCAGCGGTGCCATCGAGGCGGCCAACCGCAACGGAGGCAGGATCTTCGACGGTCGCCCCAGGGCGACGGCCAGGGTGGCCGCCGTCACGCACGCGTCGAAGAACTCCGCGTCGAGGGCGGCGAAGGCCGGCTCCGCGGTCGTTCGCTGAGCGAAGCCGCCGCCCGCCGGTCCGTGCCAGCGGCCGAGCGCCTCGGCGAGAAGGTCGAGCGCCCTCTCGTCAGGCTCGGCTTTCGCCTGGGAGACGAGGTCGCGGAAGGCGAGCAGGTCGAGGGTCTCCGAGTTCGCGGTGATCAGGTAGCTGTTGCCGCGGCGGTGCAGGAAACTGCCGGTGGCACGGGTGGGTAACGCGGGTTCGAGCAGGCGGCGCAGGACTCCGACGTACTTGTGGATGACGTTGAGCGCGCTGGCCGGGGCCTCGTCATCCCAGATCAGATCGATCAGCTCGGACGTGCTGACCGGCCGGTTCACGCGGGCGAGGAGCAGAGCCAGAAGGAATGCCTGCTGACCGGGCCCAAGGTCCAGCTCGACGCCGTCGCGCCAACCCCGGAGCGGGCCGAGGATCTCCAACCGCAGGAGTCCGTCAACCATCCCATCGCCCCCGAACCTACGCGTGCAGGTCCGATCTTACCGGCGGGCCGGAAATAGGCGGTGGCCCGGCTACCGGCGCGATCAAGAGTTTGTTCACTGCGGGGCTCTAGCGTGTGCTCATGCCTACGGGGACTCTCATCGAGATGAGGCGCTTATGAGCTTCGAACCGCCGCTGGTTCGCACGGCGGTCCAGGTCAACGGCTTCGAACGAAAGCTGGAGGCCGACGCCCGGCTGACGCTGCTCGATGCCTTACGTGACGTCATCGGCCTGACCGGGACGAAGAAGGGCTGCGACCAAGGCGCGTGCGGCGCCTGTACGGTACTGCTGGAAGGACGCCGCGTCCTGTCGTGCCTGACGTTGGCGGCACAGTGTGACGGCCGGCAGGTCACCACCATCGAGGCCCTGGCCGGCGACGACCTGCATCCGCTCCAGGCCGCGTTCATCCGACGGGACGCCTTTCAATGCGGATTCTGCACCTCCGGTCAGATCATGTCCGCGGTGGCCTTGCTGGACGAGGGCCGGGCAGGCTCGGATGACGAGATCCGCGAGTTCATGAGCGGCAACCTCTGCCGGTGCGGGGCGTATCCGAACATCGTCGCCGCGATCCGCGACGTCGCCGGCGGGCGAAATCACGATGCGTGAATTCGCATTCGTCCGGCCCACCAATGTCGAGCAGGCCGTCGAACTCGTGACCGGCGACCCGGACGCCGCCTATCTCGCCGGTGGCACGACGCTGGTGGACCTCATGAAGGACGGGGTTCTGCGCCCGCGGCGAGTCGTCGACATCGCGCGGCTGCCTCTGCGGGAGGTGATCCGCACGGACCACGCTGTCACCGTCGGAGCCTTGACGACGATGGAGGAGCTCGCCGCCGAACCGGTGCTGGCCGAACGTGCGCCCGTCCTGCGCGAGGCGCTCCTCGCGGGTGCGTCGACGCAGTTGCGCAATATGGCCACCATCGGCGGGAATCTGTTGCAGCGTGCCCGATGCCGCTACTTCCGCGACCCGTCGGTGCGGGCATGCAACAAACGCAGCCCCGGCAGCGGTTGTGCCGCCGTCGATGAGTCGGCCCGCATGCACGCCATCCTGGGCGCCGGCGAATCCTGTATCGCCCTGCACGCTTCGGATCTGGCCGTCGCCCTGGTCGCTCTCGACGCTGTCGTCCACCTTCAGGGCACGACGGGCACGCGCCGGGTACCCCTGACCGAGTTCTACCGCGTTCCGGGCAGTACTCCTGAACGTGAGAACGTACTGGAACACGGGCAGCTCATCACCGCAGTCGAGATTCCGTTACCGGCAGCCGGAACCGCCTCGGGATACCTGAAGATCCGCGACCGGGCGTCCTACGAGTTCGCGCTCGTCTCAGCGGCCGCGGTCCTGGAGATCCGCGACGGCGTCATCCACGACGCCCGGATGGGGCTGGGCGGCGTCGGCACCATTCCCTGGCGAGCGCCCACCGCCGAAAGCCTTCTCCGCGGGGCGCGTCCCGGCACGGGGGTGTTCCGGGCCGCTGCGGCGTCCGCGATACGAGACACCTTCACCGTGCCCGGGACCGCCTTCAAGGTCGCACTGGCCCGGCGCACGATCGAGCGGGCGCTGAGCACCGTCTCCGGAGGAACACCATGACGCCCGAACCCCGGGTCATCGGACTCGGCCTGGACCGCGTCGACGGGCCGGCGAAGGTCACCGGCGCGGCCACGTACACGATGGACGTCGCCGTTGCCGGGCTCCTGCACGCGGCACTCGTCCGCAGCACTTTCGCGATCGGCACCATCACCTCGATCGAAACCGCGCAAGCGGCGGCCGCCCCGGGCGTCGTCGCGGTCTTCACCCATCACAACGCGCCGCGCATGAAGAAGCCGTCCTGGAATCTGATCACCCCACCACCTCCGGTGCCCTTGCAGGACGCCTCCGTGCACCACTACGGGCAGTACATCGCCATGGTCGTCGCCGAGACACCTCAGCAGGCGACGGCGGCGGCGGCTCTGATCCGGGTCGAGCACAAGGCCGCCACCGCCTCTCTGAGCCTGGACGCCCCGGCGCTCAAAGCCCGATCGAACCCGTACTTCCTCGATGCCAAGCGCGGTGATGTCGAATCCGCGCTGGCAGCGGCCGACATCACGGTCGACGCGACCTTCTCCACCAAGGCGAACGCTCACAATCCGCTCGGGCTTTTCAGCACGGTCGCCTATTGGGAGGGCGGCCGCCTCGTCGTGCACGACTCGACGCAGAACCCCTACCTGATCAGGGACAGCCTGGCCAAGGTCTTCTCCGTCTCCAAGGACAAGGTCCAGGTTCTGGTGCCGTACGTCGGCGGCGCGTTCGGCGCTGGTCTGCGACTGTGGCAGCACGTGATTCTCACTGCGATGGCCGCCCGCGCCGTGGGCCGGCCGGTCAAGACGGTCCTGACCCGCCCGCAGATGTTCACGGGGATCGGCCATCGCCCGGCGACGATCCAGCGGATGCGCATCGGAGCGCTCCGCGATGGCACCATCACCGCGATCGACCACGAGGCCACCTCGACCGCCGCCAAGGTCGCCAACGTGCTGTATCCGGTCACCCTGTCCACCCCCGCCACCTACCGGTGCGACAACGTGCGAGGTCGCGACCGCCAGGTGCGGCTCGACATCCCCTCCCCCGCGCACATGCGAGGTCCGGGCGAGGCCGAGGGCAACTTCGCACTGGAAACGGCTCTGGACGAGGTCGCGTACGCGATCGGAATGGACCCGATCGACCTGCGGATGCGCAACTACGCGAAGGTCCACCCGCAGACCGGCCTCGCGTGGTCGAGCAAGGCGCTCGACGAGTGCTACCGCCAGGGTGCCGAGCGCTTCGGCTGGGCCGATCGAACGCCGCGGCCGCGATCCATGCGTGACGGCCATTGGCTCGTCGGGTACGGCATGGCCGGCGTGACCTACGGCCATTTCCAGGCGAAGTGCCATGCGTCGCTCACCGTTCGCGATGACGGCACCGTACTCGTACGCAGCGGCGCCACCGACATCGGTCAGGGCACCTACACGGTGATCACCCAGGTCGCGGCAGACGGTCTGGGACTGGACCCGGCGAACGTCCGGTTCGAACTCGGCGACACCGACCTGCCCCGGGCGCCGCAGGCCGGAGGGTCAGGCCTGGCGACAGCGCTCAGCAACGCCGTGCGCGACGCCACGGTGAACGCCATCGCAGCCCTGCTCTCCTTGGCGAGCGCGGACCACGCCTCGCCCCTGCACGGCTGTTCGGCGCGCGACGTGGTCGTGGCCGGCGGTCGCATCCACCGCAAGGATGACGCCTCGCGCAGCGAGACCTACGGGGCGATCCTCACCCGGAACGGCCGCTCCGAACTCACCGTTCAGGGCAGCAGCGCACCTTCGCGTGCTGAGACCGGCGTGCTGCTCGGATCTCTCGCGGTCTCCCGCATGGGACGAGCCGGTCGGCGGCTGGTCGAAGCCACGCATGCGATCGCCCCGGCCGGCGCTTTCGCCGCCCATTTCGTGGAGGTCCGGGTCGACCCCCTACTCGGCCGTCTGCGGGTGAAGCGGATGGTGTCCGCCGTCGACGCGGGTCAGGTGCTGAACGAAAAACTGGCTCGTAGTCAGATCGTCGGCGGAATCGTCGGTGGCATCGGACAGGCACTGTTCGAGGAGATCACCACGGACGAGGGTTCGGGACGTGTCTCCAACGCGACCTTGGCCGACTATCTCGTCCCGGTGAATGCCGATGTTCCTGACATAGACGTCGTCTTCGTCGGCGAGCCGGACTCGGACAACGCAGTAGGCGTCAAGGGGATCGGCGAGATCGGCCTGGTCGGGGTTGCCGCCGCCATCGGCAACGCGGTCCATCACGCGACCGGCAAACGCCTGCGGTCGTTGCCGTTCACCATCACCGAACTGATGGACTGACAGGGATGAAACACGACCAGGCGGCTGCTCCGCAAACCCTGATTCTTTGACCTGAGGCGTCTTGCACGTCTCCACCATCAGCGGCCGCCGCGGTAGCCCGGCAGGCCGCAACAGCCATCGCACAAGACCACAGAAAGCAGAAACCTGAACCTCAGGAACGGCTCGCGCACGTTCGGCCTGGCCATGGCGGCCGGGGCGGTCGTACTGACCGCGACGCCCGTGGCGATCGCCGGCACCACCTCCGCCCCCGCTCAGGCGGTGAACAACACCGATGCCGCGAAGCAGCACAACGCCGCTCGCCAGAACGGTCTCCGCGGCCCCGATTGGGACCTCGGTGATGACCACTGTAACGACGTGAACCTCCGGTCCAAGGCCAACAACCGTTTCGTCTCCGCCGAGGTCGACTAAACCGGAAGCGTTTCCGGAATACTTCGCGCCCGAGCAGCCAACGTCGGAGACTGGGAAGAGTACGCACTCTGCCCGGGCAATGGATTCCACACTCTCTATTCGTATAGCGCCAAGCGTTATGTGAGCGCCGAGCTGGGCTATGCAGGCGCCGACTACGGCATGCTCCCGGCACGCTCGAACTCCTCCGATGGACCGTGGGAGAAGTTCTTGATCTCCTGATCGGCTGACTGGTGATCAACGCCCTAGGGCGCGCAGTAGCGCGGCCGCCCAGGGGGCATCCAGGCGAAGCGTGGTGAGGATCCGCCAGTTGTTCAGGCCGGCGAAGCCGTGCTCGACCTGGGTGCTATTGCCGGCGATCAGTTGATTGACCTGCTTTGCGCGACGGCGAGGGGCTTGCGCAGGTGGCTGGGCGTACGGCGATCACGACAGGATGATCGCCGTCGTTCAAGGTGACGAAGCGGAGATCGGCGGGTGCGCTCAGGCCCGAGTCTGGTCGCCATGATGGACTCGTACACCCACGACGCCCGGTCTCCCCGCCCATACAAGGTCATCGACGGGTCCGACACCGGACGCTCTGCCGTGAAGGTCGGGGTTTTCGTCATAACACATAGCCGTTCCAAAAAGGGACAAACGGAACATCATAACAATAGTCAAGAACCCATGGTTGCTCGGTGGTTGCTCGCGTGTACGCGATACAGCACGGCACGCGTTGGCACAGACCAACACGACGACGGGAATAATTCCGGCTACGGCAATACAAAATAGCACTCGGTGCCACTGAGCGACATCAACCGAGGATTCTCATAATCCGTGGGTCGTGGGTTCAAGTCCCACCCGCCCTACTCTCCACTACCGCGTTCTACCTGGGGTTTCTCGGTTCTCGCCGGCCTCGGATCTCGTTGTTGATCATGGGTGGTTGCTCGGTGGTTGCTCTCGTGTACGGACCGTGTATAGCGGTAGATCGTTTAGGCGCCCACCGTGCCCTCAGACTTCAAAGACGACCATCAGAAGATCAAGCCAGAATGCCCGCACGGCCTCGTCCGTAAGCGGTGACTCCAGGTGTGGTCAAGTTTCGCCCAAACCGGCTCATCTTGCCAGCCAGGTGACCCATCTTGCTAACCAGGCCGTTGGTGACCAGCAGATAAAAGATCCGCTGCTTCTCGTAGCGATCCTCGCGGCCCGGTTCCAGTACATCTGAGGTTGAAGGCCTGAGGTTACGGCGGTTCGAGGATGAAGCCGGGCTGAGCGATGAAGCCGTCCAGCAGCCTGGGCCGGTACCGCATCCGTTTGAGCTTGGTGGCGACCATCGCGGCGAGTTCGTCGATGTCTCGCGGGGCGAGGTTGGCCAGGGCCCGTTTGAGTGCCGACCACACCCCTTCGGCCGGGTTCAGCTCCGGCGCATAGGACGGCAGTTGGAAGACCGTCAGCCACGGGCGGGGGTCACGTCCACGAACGTGGCGCATGAATCGATCTTCGCGTGGCCGTCTCGGAACGTCAGGAACACGATGAGCTACCCCATCCTGAGTGAGACATATTTCTCATATGAGAGAACTGTGATTCAATGAGCTAAGGACTCGACGCGCGGCTGACCCGCTCGACGCGCCCACCCCCGATCTGATGGAGTCCTCGATGTCTCATTCCGACCCGACGAGGGCCCCGCGGACACTTCCCGACCAAGAGGAGGCATCATGCTGTCCGACATCCATCCGAACGCCTTGTGGCTGGCCGAGCTCTATCGAGGCGGCGCGGCGATCACGACCGATCCGAGCCTCACTGAGGGCGAGCGGCTCCAGCGGCAACAAGAGCACACCAGCAAAATGATGGAGCGGATGTCTCCGGACATGGTGATCCACACCGGCGGCGTGCGCCTGGCAACAACCGGGGGAATGGACTTCCTGCGCCGCTACGCCAAGCGGCGGGAGAGTCTCGCCGACGCCAACGTCGAACCCCTCGAGATCGACCAGATCCTCGCCGACGACCATTACGGCATCATCCACGGGACATTCCGCACGGCGCGTGGCGAATGGATCTGGACGCGCGTCGGCATGGGCGCGTGGCGCTTCAGGGACGGTCTGGCCGTTGAGCACTGGGAGCTCTCCGACGGACCGGTGTGGGACGAATTCTTCCTCGCCGGCGACCCGACGTCGTTCACGGGGTCGGCGCAGGAGTTCTGGACCCGCGGCGTCTGACTGCGCCACCGGTTCCGCTACGGGGGCCGGGCCTCGACGACGGTCGAGAGGGCGGCGATGGCCTGCTGGCCGGGCCTGCCTGCTCCCCCGAGCGGGCGCCGGCGTACGCCTGCCAGGCCAGCTCGTCCCGCCCGATCTCCGGAAACCCGCGCGGCCGTGCCGGCTCCTCGTCCGCGAACGTTAGGGGAGGCTGTCGTTCTAGATGGTAGAAGAGTCTTATTTAAGAATTGAGCTTCATTATGTACATTGCCGCGGCGACGGACAGCGTGTCCATCGCTCCGAGCTGGCCTCGCGCAGCAGCGGCGGAGATTCGCCGGCTGGGGGAAGTGCCGGCCGCCAACGTCGGTGACGCGCTGCAGCGGATGACCGTGATGGACGGCGGCATCCGGCTGTTCACCGGGCGCGCCGCGCTGCTGGGAACCGCCCTGACGGTAGACGTGCGGTCGGGTGACAACCTGCCATCCACCGAGCGCTCGACGAAGCCCGACCGGGCGACGTCCTGGTCGTCAATGGACACGGCGACATGACCCGCGCGCTGATCGGCAACCTCATCGGCGAGATCATGGTGAATGCCGGGGTTGCCGGCGCCGTGGTCGACGGTGCGGTCCGCGACGTCCAGGCGCTGTCCGAGATGGGCCTGGCCGTCTACGCGCGGGCGGTCACCCCCGCCGGACCTTTCAAGGACGGGCCCGGCACCATCGGCGCCCCGGTGGCGGTCGGCGGCGTGGTAGCGGTAGTGGTGGCGGGTGACGTGCTCGTCGGCGACGCCGACGGTGTCGTCGTCGTCGCGCGGCACCGGGTGCAGGAGGTCGTTGACGCGGTCGACGGTATCGGCGAGAAGGAGCAGGCGCTCCGGCGGCGCATCCTCGCCGCACGCCCCGAACGTGCGGTGATGGCTTGATGACCGCCGCGCGGCCCGCCTGCCGAATCGAGGACCTGCGCCGCTTTTCGCGCCGCCCGGCCCTCACCCCGGCCCCGCCGGGTGCGGTCTCCCCCGCCATGGGTGAGCCGGACTTCCCGACACCACCGCCGGTGATCGAGGCCGCGGTGGCGGCCTTGCGTGCGGGAGACACCCACTACGCCGACCAGAAGGGCCTGCCGGAACTGCGTACCACGCTCGCGTCCCGGTTGCCCGCACACCCCGGCCGGACGTGGAGCGCGGACGATGTCGTCGTCACCCACGGTGCCACCGGCGCCCTGGCGGCCGTGTGTTCGCGATGGTCGGCCCCGGCGACCGCGTGGTCATCCCGGAGCCCGCCTACTCGCTGTACGCCGACCTGGTCGTCCTCGCCGGAGGCACCGTGGACTTCGTCCCGCTCGGCCGGGACCTGCACTGGGACCTCGACGCGCTGGCCGCCGCGCTTCCCGGCGCCAGCATGATGATCTTCTCGAACCCGTCGAACCCCACCGGCATCGTGCACCGCGAGCCGGAGCTCAAGGCCCTCGGCGAGCTGCTCGACGGCTCCGACACCCTGGTCGTCAGCGACGAGGCGTACCACCGGCTGGTCTACCCGGGGCATGCGCTGACCTCGGCGCTGGCAGTCGAGTCGCTGCGCGACCGGACGGTGTACGTACAGACGTTCTCCAAGACGTACGCGATGACGGGCTGGCGGGTGGGATACCTGACCGGGCCGCGCGAAGTGGTGGACGCGGCGGCCCAGGTGCACCGGACCCTCAACGGCTCGGTGAACACGGCGGTCCAGCACGCTGCCCTCGCCGCCCTCGACCTGCCGGACAGCGTCATGGACGCCATGGTCGACACGTACCGGCAGCGTCGCGAGCTGGTGATCGCGCACCTCTCGGACATCCCCGGCCTGCACCTGGTTCCGCCGGAGGGCGCGTTCTACGGGTTCCTCCGCTACGACAACGACCGCCCCTCCGAGGAGGTCGCCCGCGAGCTCGCCGAGCGGAAGGTGCTGGTTCGAGCCGGAGCAGAGTACGGCCCCTCCGGCGAGGGGCACATCAGGATCTCGTTCGCGGCCGCCGAGGACGACCTGCGGACCGGGCTGGCCCGCATCGTCGGTCACCTGGACGTCACGAGATCCTGACGGGGCGGAGGCGATAGCCTTTGCCTGCACTTCTACGAGGCGGAGGAGACCGGTGTCCGATCAGCAGGCCACCCCACGTGGAGAGCGCAAGTTGCGCAGTGACACCCGCCGCAACCGCCGGCGCCTCCTCGAGGCCGTCGGCGAGCTCGCCCGGGAGGCGCCCGACGAGCTCACCATGCAGGCGGTCGCGTCCCGCGCGGAGATCGGTCCGGCCACCGCCTACCGCTACTACTCCTCGATGGAGGAGGTGCTCGCGGCCTATGTGCTCAGCGTCGTCGAGGAGCTCAGCGATTTCACCGCGACGTCGACCGCGCAGGGGCGGCCGCTCTTCGATGCCGTCGTGGACAAGTGGGTGGACCTTCTCGCCGAGCACGGCCCGGCGCTGGTTCAGCTTCGGTCCCGACGGGGCTACCTGGAGCGGCTCCATGACGGGAACGAGATCATCGCCACCATGCGGGACGCCTGGGACGGGCCCGTGCGGGGACTGCTCGACGACATCGGGCTCCCGGAAGAGATGCTCGAGTACGCCCTGTTCCTCAACAACATGATCTTCGATCCGCGCGAGGTCCAGGACCTGCTGGGGGAGACGCACCTGTCCCGCCGGGAGGTCATCACCCGGCTGATCGAGGCGTACTGTGGCGCGCTGCGCGGGTGGGCGCGGGTGGGCTGATCGCTCCGCCCAGGTGCCGGTGGGGCACCATCCTGGAGCCGGGAACCCGGTACTCGGTTCCCCGGCACAAGCCTGACCGCCCCTGAAAGGCGCCGATCTGGCGCCGGTGGACCGGGGGCGGCGCTCGCGTGGCGACGTTTGCCGACGCCGTATCTGTACCCGCACCCCACTCGGATCCGGTCACGCGTCAGACGTGACCTCCTTCACCTCCTGCCGCAGTGGCACCCGTCGGCAGGAGAAGTTCGCAAAACGCCTGTCCATTTATAAATCGGACAACTTAAGATACCCCGGGTATCAGACGATTCGCCACTATGTGATAGATTCATCTCAATTCATACGACAGTTGCACCTCGCGTTAGCGAGGGGGCAGCGTTGGCATTGCACCGAGAGAGGCACGAACCCGCCGAAACGGCCAGTTCGACCGTACGAGCGGGTGATCTCGAAGTCGGGTTCGTCGATGGTTGACGCCGACCGTGCGGTCGCGAACCGGATGGTGGAGGCGGCCGGGGCGTGGCTGGACTCCTTGGACGCGGACCAGCGCAAGGTGGCGGTCGGGCCGCCGCCGGGCGTCGGCGGCGAAGCCGAGGCCGAACGCTGCGCCTGCCGATAATTACATCCGCCCAGGTCATGGCTCTGCGACGGATTCTCGTGGCGGCGCGAGCTCTGGCCACTCAGGAAACGGTTCCATGTGCGGCAGGATGATCGGCTGTGCTTCTCCGCCTGGCCTACCTCAGCTTCACCAACACCTTCGCTGCGCTGCGATTGCTGCCCATGAGCGACCGGGATAAGGACGTGGAGATTCTCGTCCTACGTCACCAGATCACCATCCTTGAACGCCAGCTCGGCGCTGACTCCAGAGTGAGGTTCGCACCCGAGGACCGGGCCTTTGTCGCTGCGCTCCTGACCTCGCTGCCCCGCGAGGTCCTACGCCGGCTGCGGCTTCTCGTCCGTCCGGACACCGTCCTGCGCTGGCACCGTGATCTAATGAAACGACGTCATGCTCGTACCTGCAAGCCGAAGCGACGTGGGCGCCCACCCACGGTCCGCTCTATCCGTGACCTCATTTTGCGCCTGGTCCGGGAGAACACCGGCTGGGGCTATCGGCGGGTTCACGGAGAGCTCACCATGCTGGGCATCAAGGTGACACCGTCCACAGTGCGGGAGATCCTCAAGCAGGAAGGGCTCGATCCGGCGCCCGAGCGGGCCTCCACCACCTGGGCCGACTTCCTGCGCTCGCAAGCCGAGGCCCTACTGGCCTGCGATTTCCTCCCCTGAGCGGACAGCGCCAGTACATCCTGGCCGTCATCGAGCACAACACCAGGCGCATCCGGGTGCTCGGTACCACCGCGCACCCGAGCGCCGACTGGGTCACCCAGGCGCTCAGGAACCTGGTGATGGATCTGGACGATGCGAGCTGCCGGGTGCGCTATCTGGTCCGCGATCGGGATGGGAAGTTCCCCGCCCTGATGGACGAGATCCTCGCCGAGACCGGCATCGAGACCGTGATCTCCGGCATCCGGATGCCGCGGATTTCACCTGGACGGCCCCGCCCCTTGGCTCCACCCCCACTGCGATACGCAGAGGCTTCACAGCTACTAAGGCGAGTCCGCCAGCGCGCCCCGCAACACGTACTCAACTCCTCACGGGTTCACCGCTTGGAGGTCTCCATCTCGCCACCCACACACAGGCGGCACTTTCGGGACACGCCTTCACATGTTCCATACGAGAGCCCGGACCGGACTCATGCTGCCTCTACGCCGGACCCCACCTGAGCAGTAAACGGGTATCCCTCAGGCTCATCCCGGGATTTTTCGGAGACCCCGGTTTTGGATGTCATCTAATGTAATTTCGACGCTTCAGACGGCAGAGGGCTTACACCCATCGCTCATCTTCCCGGTCCACATCTGACGCAGTCACAGCCACGCCTTTTCCCACGCCGTTCAACACCACAGTCTTCAGCTAAGGCACCGGTAGGTGATTTGAAGCCACCTCCACGTAAGGCGACTCCGGAGGATCAGAACCCCTCCATCTACTCGTACAGCACCGCGATCAGCCGGTCATACTCAACCCGCCTCTCGCGTTCATGTTCACAACCGAGCATTACATCCATACAGGTCAAGCGGCATGTGAGTACTCGCGGAGGACGCCGCCGAGCTGGTCTCGTCGGCGTACGTTCAGGTTGATGATCCGCCTGGGATCCGTGATCGGGTCCGGTACGGAACGCAGCGGCGCGGCTTGGTCCAGGGCTTGATGGGCGCGGTGCTGGACGTAGAGACGTTCGTACTCGCGTAGGGCATGCCTCAGGTGGTGTTCGTTCCATACGAGGCAGCGGTCGAGGAGTTCACGGCGGCAGGACTGCACCCATCGCTCCATGATCGAGTTCATCCGCGGTATCCGGATGCCGGTGAGCACCGTCTTGATGCCGGCCTCGGCGAGGATCTCGTCTATGAGGGCGGGGAACTTTCCATCCCGATCTCGGAGCAGAAAGTGCGCCCGACAACCCGCATCGTCCAGGTCCACCACCAGGTTCCTTATCGCCTGAACGACCCACTTTGCGGTGGGGTGCGCGGTGGTGCCGAGCACACGGATGCGCCTGGTGGCGTGCTCGATGACGGCCAGGATGTACTGGCACTGGCCGTTCAGGGTGATGATCTCGATAAAGTCGCAGGTCAGCAGGGCGTCGGCTTGCGAGCGCAGGAAGTCGGCCCAGGTGGTGGATGCCCGCTCGGGCGCCGGATCAAGACGTGCTTGCTTGAGGATCTCCCCTACCGTGGAGGGTGCCACCTTGATACCCAGCGTGGTGAGCTCGCCGTGGACCCGCTGATAGCCCCAGCTCGGGTTCTCCCGAACAAGGCGCAGGATGAGAGTGCGGATGGAGCGGAGCGTGGGCGGGCGGCCGACCCGCTTCGGCCTGCAGGTACGGGCGTGACGTCGTTTCATCAGATCGCGGTGCCAGCGCAGGACGGTGTCCGGCCGGACGAGGAGCCGCAGCCGGCGCAGGACCTTGCGGGGCGGCGAGGTCAAGAGAGCGGCGAGAAAGGCCCGATCCTCGAGTGCGAATCTCACTTTGATGTCAGCGCCGAGCTGGCGTTCAAGGACGGTGATCTGGTGACGCAGGACGAGAATCTCCACGTCCTTGTCCCGATCGCCCATAGTAGCAATCGCAGCGCGGCGAAAGCGTTCGTGACGGTCAGGTACGTCAGGCGAAGAAGCACAGCGGATCATCCTGCCGTACGCGTTTCCGCCTCTGGGCGACCGGAACTCGCGTACGGCACCCGAAGCTCCCTCAGAGCCATGACCTGGGCGGATCGGCATGCGCAGAGTCGAACGTCGCCCTGGAGCACGAGATTCGAGCGCTGCGAAATCGGCTGTTGCAATGATGCGATCCGGCAGCCCCGACCGGCTGGACCTCGGCGTGCAAATGGCCGCCTTCCGCATCGTGCAGGAGGCCCTGACCAACGCCCTCAAGTACGCCGGCCCGCGCACCGCCGTCGACCTGAGCCTGGCGGCCGACTCCTGCCACGTCCACATCGTCGTGCACGACAGCGGCCCGCCCGACGCCGAACCCGCGTCGGCGGCCAACCGGGCTGAGCGCCGTTTTAACAGTCGTCTCAGGTTCGCTCGGTATGAAGTAGGCATCGCCGGGCGACGCCGGTCTCGGCCTCGTCGGCATGGCCGGACGCGCCGCGCTCTACGCCGGCACGGTCAGCGCCGGCCCAGCATCGGACGACGGCTGGACCGTCTACGCGACCCTGAAAGGCAGCCATTCATGATCTCTGTGCTCGTGGTGGACGCCCAGCCGCTGCAGCGCTTCGGGTTTCGCATGCTGCTGGAGAGTGCCCCCGACACCGAGATCGTCGGCGAGGCCGAGAACGGCGCCGAGGCCGTTCGGCGGACCACCGAGCTGCATCCCGACGTGGTGCTGATTGACATCCGCATGCCGGGCGTGGATGGGATCGAGGCCACCCGGCGCATCGTCGCCGCCGGTGGGCGTTCGCGGATCCTGGTGCTGACG
Source organism: Nonomuraea glycinis (assembly GCF_014646515.1). Taxonomy (GTDB): domain Bacteria; phylum Actinomycetota; class Actinomycetes; order Streptosporangiales; family Streptosporangiaceae; genus Nonomuraea; species Nonomuraea glycinis. Next base: position 14,550 of record NZ_BMNK01000027.1, on the reverse strand, counting down.
ACGTTCGACGTGGACCGGTACGCGCTCGCCGCGCTGCGGGCCGGGGCGAGCGGTTTCCTGCTGAAGGACATCCACCCGGAGGAGTTGCTCGCCGGCATCCGGGCCGTCGCCGCCGGGGACGCGGTGATCGCGCCGGCGCTGACTCGGCGGCTGCTCGACGCGTTCGCCGACCGGCTCAGCGATGACCTCTGCGGGCCCGTGCGGGAGGATCCCCGGCTGGACTCCCTGACCGGCCGCGAGCGCGAGATCCTCGTCGCCATCGGCCACGGCCTCACCAACGGCGAGATCGCGCAACGGTTCACGCTGTCGGAGTCGACGGTGAAGACTCACGTCGGGCGGGTCCTCGCCAAGATCGGCGCACGGGACCGGATCCAGGCCGTCATCCTCGCCTACGACCTGAGACTCACCCGGCCGATTTAGCGCTTCATATCGCGCGTCCGTCGGGGGCGCGACCGTAGTTCCCAGCCTCACCGCTCCGGGCCGATCCGCTCCGCGTGATCGACCGCTCCGCTGCCGGGTCCGCCTGCAGCCGCCCACGTCACCGCCCGTCCGACCGCCACGACGCCGCACGGGTGTGAGTTCAGTACGGACGTGTGTGAGCTCTCTGTTTTTCGGCTTGTTGACCTCAGTGTGCTCACACACGTTCGACGCTTCGTCAGGACTTGCGGGGGGAGACCGACATGATGCCCGTGCACATCTCGTCGCTGGTGCCGTCGCCCCACACCACGTAGCGCGGTGGCAGCTTGCTCAGCTGCGGCAGCAGTTTGCGCAGCCCCGCGTCGTGCGTACACGTCACCCGCAGCGTGTCCCCCGGACCGACCTCCACCGGCGACGACAGCTTCATCAGCCGCTGGTTGTCGAAGTCGAACTGCGGCACGTCCAGCACGACCTTGGCCTTCGGCGTGCCCGGGTTGAGTTCGACCTTGATGGCCCGCCCGAGCAGGTGCATGTGGCCGAAACCGGCGAACAGCGTCATCGGCGCCTCCACCTTGTGGTCGCAGGTCTGGGTGTCACCGGGCTTCGGCGCGCCGCCCTGGTTGCACTCCTCCACCTGACGGTCCGCCATCTCGCCGACATCCGGCCCGAACCGCTTCGTCACGTCCGCGATCGAGGCCGCCCGGTCACAGAGCGGACCCGACTCGTCGGCGGCGCAGGGCAGGTCGGTCGGCGCGTCGAGCGACCACGTCTCGAGTTCCCGGGTCTGCGGCGTGCCGTCCGTCAGCCGCAGCCGCACCGCCGAGCGGTCCGACCCGGCCGGCTTGCCGTCGGTCGCGAGCAGGTTGTAGTGGATCTGGAGGACGATCAGGCCGCCCGGCTCCAGCTTGAAGCCGGCGTCCTGGTCGAGCAGCGTCTCCGTGGCGCCCGGCGCCCAGGTGTCCACCCACGCCGCGTCCCCCTCTTCCACCTCGGCGCCGGCCACGCCGGTCCCGCCGAAACACTGCCAGCCGAGGCCGGGTGTCTTCGCGTCCTGCTCACGCACCGCGGCAGCGCCGCCCGGCGGCACCGCGTACACGATGGCGTGGTGCGCGATGGCGCCGTTCTCCGGCATGACCTGGGTCCCGGTCAGGAACGCCGCCTTGGTCAGGCCCGGATCGATCACCTGGCACCGGTACTCGTCCGTGCCGCCGCCCTCCGGCGGCGCGGGCGTGTAGGCCTCGGCCATCTTCAGGTTGACGAACCGCTCGCCGGCCCGCAGCGGCTGCGGTGGCGCCGATGACCCGCCCGCGTGCGCGCTGTGCGAGCCGGCCGCGGCGGGCGCCGCTCTCTTGTCGGCGTCCGACCCGCAGGCGGCGACGGCAGCGAACGCCGTCGCCAGCGCCATGGTGGCCGCCCCGAACCTCCGCAGTGGACTTTCAGGTTTCGTCATAGCCCTGAACGCTAGGCCCGATTCCGTCCCGTTTCGTCGTACTGCGGTCGTCATCTTCGGGAGGGAGGTAGTACCACGGTACTTCTCTCCGGAGCGCCGTTCGACACCCGCACGAGAATCAAGGCCCGTCGCAAGTGGGCCCGAAGTCACGCCCACGAAAGTCCGTCGGCGATGGACGGGAGCCAAACTAAGCTCAAACCGACTTCTACGCCTGCCCGACCGCGCGGGTTGACGCGCTGTTCGAGCTCACCGACGCGGTGCTCTGTACTGATGGGCCGGTACGGACCCTGGTCGGGTTGTCCTTGCCGCCCGAGCACCGGCGCGGGCACGGCGCGTCGCACGACGCTGAACAAGGGCGGCTGGTCCTGGCCGTGGACGTCAGCGCCCGGACGCCAGCGCCTGGACCACGTTCTTTTCATGGGCCCGACGGTCGCCGCCCATTGGTCCTGCGCCGTGCGGCCGGGGCTGGGGTCGGCGCACCGCGGTGTCCTGCCCCGACAGTGAGCCGCGCGGGGCCATGCCCGAGGGCCGCCGTCCCTAGTCCTGCGCCGCGCCGCCGGGGCGGGTCAGCGCGCCGCGGTGTCCTCCCCGGCGGTGAGCCGCGCGATCGGGGCGGCCGGAAGGTCGACCCGAAGCAGCGCGCCACCGCGTGGGGAGCGGGCGACGGTGGCCCGGCCGCCGTGGGCGTCGACGACCCGCTGCACGATCGACAGCCCCAGACCGGATCCCGGCAACGCCCGGGCGCTGTCGGCACGGTAGAACCGGTCGAACACCCGCGGTACGTCGGCGGCGTCGATGCCCGGCCCGGCGTCGTCGACCTCGAGCACCGCCGACGCGCCCTGGGCACGGAGCCGGACCTGGACCGGCTGGTCCGCGGGGGACCATTTGCCGGCGTTGTCGATGAGGTTGAGCACCGCCCGTTGGAGCGCAGCGGGACGCCCGCTCACCCACACGGAGGTCACGTCGAGCGCGACCTCGATGTCGGGCACGCGGGAACGCGCCTGGGTCGCGGCGGCCACCACCACGTCGGCGAGGTCGAGCCGTTCGGTGCTCTCGTCGCTGACGTCACCGCGCGCCAGGTCGGTCAGCTCGGCGACAAGGGTGCTCAACTCGGCCACCTGGGCGCCGAGGTCGTTGAGCAGCCGGGTCCGGCTCTCCGCCGGCAATGCGCTGTCCAGGGTGCCGCGCCGATCGAGCCGGATCAGCAGCTCGATATTGAGGCGCAGGCTGGTGAGCGGGGTCTTGAGCTCGTGGGCGGCGTCCTCGGCGAGCAGCTGCTGGGCCCGCCGGGAGTCCCGGAGCGCGGCGAGCATGTCGTTGATCGACTGGATCAGCCGCCGGATCTCCCCACCGCCCTCATCCGGGATGTCGGCGTCGAGATTCCGGGTGCGCGCGACACGGACCGCGGCGGCGGTCAGCCGGTCGATCGGTGCCAGCCCGGTCCGCGCCACGGCCCGCCCGACAAGGGCGCCGCTGACCACGCAGAGCAGCCCGATCAGCAGCATGCCCAACCCGAACCGGTTGATCGAGCTGTCGTCGGCGACGCGGGCCGCCTGGACCGCGCCGTCGCCCGCCCGCAGCGTGTAGATGAGGTAGCCGTCGTCGTCGCTGTCGCCCGACTCCATCAGGTCGGCCGACGCGCCCCGCGCCACGCGCCCGGCGTGCTCACTGACCGGGGGCAGCGCGGGTTGGCCGGCCGGCGTCCGGATCGAGCCGTCGGGCAGGATGACCCGCACCAGCCGACCGGATCCGGGGTACGGCGGTAGCTGGACCTGCGCCAGACCGGCGCGCTCCGCGTTCGTCGCCAGGACGCGGGAGTCGGCGCGTAGCTGATCCTCCGCGGTGTCCTGCAGCTCCCCGTCCAGTAGCTCGCTGGCCACCTGGAAGGCCATGAACACGCTGACCGCGATGGCCGTCGCCGCGATCACCGTCAGCCTGGTGCGCAGGGACTTCCGGCGCCACCAACGGGTCAGCCGGCGCGAGCCCCGGCCGGCGGGCCTGCTCACGGAGGAGTCTCCCGCAACGTGTACCCAAAGCCGCGCAGCGTGTATATCAATCGCGGCTCACCCTCGGCCTCCATCTTGCGGCGCAGGTAGCTCACGTACACCTGGAGGTTGTTGGAGGTGACGCTCATGTCGAAGCCCCAGATCGCCTCGAACAGCGCATCTCGGGTCAATACCCGGGTCGCGTTGCGCACGAGGATCTCCAACAGGGAGAACTCGGTCCGGGTCAGGCGGAGCGGCCGCCCGCCCCGCCACGCCTCGAACCTGTCGGGATCGACCCGGACGTTGGCGAACGTCAGGATCTGCGACTCATCGTCGCCCGGCGCGCGGCGGCGCAGCAGGGCCCGGACCCGGGCCAGCAACTCCTCCGTGGCGAACGGCTTGGGCAGATAGTCGTCGGCGCCCGCGTCCAGCCCCGCGACCCGGTCGGAGACCTGATCCCGGGCGGTCAGCATCAGCACCGGCAGGTCCCGACCCGCCGCCCGCAACCGCCGGCAGGTCTCCAACCCGCCGAGGCGGGGCATCATCACGTCGAGGATCAGCAGATCCGGCGCGTCGCCACCGACCCCGTCGAGCACAGCGAGACCGTTGGCGACGGTGCTGGTGTCGTAACCCTCGACCTGGAGCACCCGCTCCAGCGACTCACGGATGGCCGCCTCGTCATCCGCGATCATGATCCGCACGCCGGCCCGCCCCCTTCCAGTCGATGCTTTTGCCGCTCATTGTCCCCGATCAACCTGAGGCCAGGATTAGAGCGTCGCCGCTGTGGTACCTGTCCATCCCCTGAAAGCGTGGAGACTCGGTTATGCGGCGATGGTCTCCTGGGACCTCGCCTTGGTGGCTGTTCGTGCGGTCATGATCTGCTGCTCGTAGACAATCGGGGGTAGGCCGTCGGCGGCGCTATGCCGGCGGCGAGTGTTGTAGAAGTCGGCGATCCAGGTGGCGATCTTCAGACGGGCTTCGGCCCGCGTCGCGAAGTGGTGCTGGTGGACGTATTCGACCTTGAGAGTGGAGTTGAACGATTCAGCGGCGGCGTTGTCCAGCGCTTAACCGGCCACCAACGCGCCGGCACCTTCACCGCATTGCGGTCCCTGTTTCAGTTGGCTAGGCGCCACCGCCTGATCTTCGCCGACCCAACCCGCCGCCGGAGCGTCGGCCGAGCGCCAGCGCGCGTGTTGCAGCCCATGACGGACTCGGAGATCGCCAAAGTCAAGCAGGCAGCGGTGACGCCAGAACAGCGACTGGTCGTCGCCTTGGCCGCCGTCTACGCCATGCGCGCTAGTGCCATTCGCCATCTGACCCTTGACGACATCGACCTGCCCAGGCGGCAGATCCGGCTCAGCGGTCATCACTAGAAGCTGTCCGAGTTCGCGCACCGCGCCCTCGTCGACTGGCTGCATGATCGTCAACGCAAGTGGCCGCATACGCCCAACCGCCATGTTCTGATCTCGTGGAAGTCCGCTGCCGGTACTGAGCCCGTTAGCGACTACTACCTGACCTGGCGCCTGCTGCTTCTCGGCATCCAGCTTGAGCAGATACGCGGTGACCGTGTCCTCCAGGAAGCACTCGTGGTCAACGCGGATCCGTTGCACCTGGAGCTGGTCTTCAACCTCAGTTCGCAGACCGCCATCGAGTACGCGGACATCGCCCGAAGCGACACCCCTGGACCGTGATCAGCCGGGCCGGTTGCCGGTCGGAATCACGATCTTTGTTTGCGCCCCCCTGGTTAGGTAGTACGTGGTCCACTTTTTGATCATTTCGTCGAGGAGCCAGGCGGTGGCGGGCACCAACGGCAGGCCGATCAGACCCTCCCGGAACCGCACCAGCAGCGGCCAGGCCGCTTTGACCACCGGGTCCAGCAGCGGCTGACGTGGGATGCCGTTCCAGTCGGCCACCTGGTTGCCGGTGAGGTACCTGGAGAACGCGTTGACGAGCGGCTTGTCGATGCTGCCGGGGCTGGTCAGCTCCGCGAGCATGTTCCGCAGGATGGCGTTCAGTTCCACGCCCTCCGAGGTCGGCCCCATGTTCCTGGGCAGGACTATGTCCGACTGGGCGTAGGACGAGTCCCAGGTGGCGGGCAGGAATTCGTCCCTGATGCCGAGCATGTGCCCCATCACCTGCAACGACTGCAGGTAGCCCGTGGACTCGGCGGAGGAGATGCGCACGTTCCATTCACGCATCCCGCGCATGGAATAGGTCGCCAGGGTGTGCCACGTGACGAGCATGTCCTCCTGGCTGATCGGGATGGGGCCGGACCAGTGGGGAGACGACTGCAGCAGGTGCCGCACCGCTGCGTGCACCAGCCGGGTCTTCACGGCCTCGACCACGGCCGTGCCGCCGGCCGACCAGGCATTCTGCGGCCTGACCGCGTACGCCAGGATGTTCGTCTTGGCGACCCGGTCTTTCAGATCCGCACCGCCCGCGGAGTAGTAGACCGAGCGGGCCTCCTTGGGGATGGCGGTGGCCAGCATGCCGGCGCCGACAATGGTGAGGACGACGATGTAGTTGCCTTTGAGCACATGGAACCGGGCCCCGGCGTTCAACTTGGCGGGGTCGACCCATGACGGCAGCTGACGCGCCTGCTCGATGAAGGCCCGCAGGTCTTCCGGCAGTCCCGCGGGCAGGGGCTGGTCGTTGCGGTTCCAGTCGTACAGCAGCCGGTTGACCTCGGGTATGAGACCGCGGTCGAACAGTGAGGCGAGGAGCGGATCGGCCACGTCATCCCACACCCATCGGGGATCGGCGCCACTGCCGGAGCCCGCGACTGAACCGCTGGCCGGCCAGGTCCAGCCGTCGGACTGGGAGGCCGCCTGGGCCGGAGAGGCCATCCCTAAGGCGCCGAGCGCTCCCAGGGTGGTACCTGAGATCAGCATGTCGCGCCTGCTCAAGTCTGCCATGCCTGTACTCCTTCGAGGTGGGGGTCTCGCTCAGGGCATGTGGTTGGTTGCGAAGTCTTGGCCGGCTCGCTGGGGACCCACGGAACATGAAGCACGTGTACGCGCCCTTGCCGGACCCACGCCCGCCTTTGACGCGTCGCGCCTGCTGAGTTCTCCCATGCCGTTTCCTCCTCGCCCGAGGCTGAGAAGTGGGTGATACTTAGAGACAGATCATGATTCTCTGTATCAGAAAATCACAGTGTGACAGGCATCACAAGGCCGCGTTTGAGGCAGAATCCATACAGGAGGTGAGCGTGGAGTCTGTGCTGTCCGAATTCATGGCACCGTCGGACTCGGAGTCGTTGCTGGAGCGCGCCTACGTCGATGCCGTCGAGCGCGTGGACGACATCGACGAGCTACGGACGCGCATCCTTGATGCGGCGTACGAGCAGTTCTGCCGGATGGGTATCAGGCGCTCCACCATGGAGGACGTCGCCCGGCTGGCGAAGGTGTCGCGGATCACGATCTACCGGCGGTTCGACGCCAAGGACATGCTGGTCGAACACGTGGTGCGCCGGGAGTTCCGCCGCTACTTCGACCAGTTCCTCATCGACATAGAACAAGCCGACACCGCCGCCGACAGGGTGGTTCTGGGCTTCGTAAGCTCACTGCGGGCAATTCGCGGCAACCCACTGATCGGCGGACTCATCGCCACGGAACCGGACCTGCTCATACCTTCCATGATGGCTGGCGGGGGCCAGACCCTCGCCACCGTGCAGAAGTTCGTCGCCGGCCAGCTCCGCCGCGAACAACGCGCGGGCAACGTGTCTGGCAGGCTGGACGTCGACCTCGTGGCCGAGATGATGGTGCGGATCTCCACCTCCTTCCTGGCGATCCCCAGCGCGATCATCGATCTGGATGACGACACGCAACTGACCGCAGTGGCCCGGCGGTTCCTCGTGCCCATGCTGGAACCACCCGCCTGATCCTCGGCCTCGCGCCAGGGTCCCGAGGCGCCATGCGAGCCGCCGAGTTCACCGCAACCCCCTCGGCACGTAAACGCGAAACCGCCCCTAATCTGGACCTTATCGGCAGGGCTACTTCCTGATTCAGGTGCGGAGTCAGATGACCCAGGGCAGTCAGGGTGGCGGCGCCCAGGAAAATGTGGGCGCGTTTGATGTCCTATGGGGTCAAGCGGCTGTTGGAGTGACTTGTGACGGCGGCGGGTTTTGCCGTCGGCGATGCGTCGTTCAACGTACTCACAGGTTCTCTGATCCCAGCGCAGCCGTGCCAGGACGATGGCGTGCGAAGGCGGAGTCGGCTTTGCGCCTGCCGGAAACTGCACCCATGCACGTCAAGCATGCTGCACATCGCATCCGAAATCGACTGCAATTCCTGGCTCGCGAACGCGAACTCGCCAGCCGATGGCTATTCCATGGCTACTCGGACGTACTTGATCTGCCGTGAAACTCGAGCCTCGTCACAAAAGCCCTGCCCACACGATCCCTGTCAAAGATAAGGGACAAATCGCACATAAGTGCGCCGGTCAAGAACGCATCGTTGCTCGGTGGTTGCTCCCGTGTTCGCGATACAGCTGTGTGTCACTGTTCGAGGCTGGGTGGTGAGTAGGCGAGCACGTCGGGCACGGGGGCGTCATAGCGCTCGATGTCGACCAGCGCACTGTGAGCACTCGGTCCTTGTGACAGGCGCGAGCAGGGCCGGTCCGCCGTGAGAACGTTCGGGTTGCTGTGACGATCCAGCGTTCCGCTCGTGCCTGGCTGGACCGGATCCCACCACGCCCCGGTGGACAGTTGGACGACGCCCGGCATGACGTCGTCGGAGAGGACCGCGCCCGCGAGGCAACTCCCCCGGTCGTTGTAGATACGCACGATCACGCCGCTCTCGATGCCGCGTGACGCGGCGTCCGACGGATTGATCGTCACGGGCTCACGGCCGCGGATTTTCGAACTGAGGCTGTGGCCGCCGTTGTCGTATTGGCTGTGCAGGCGCGAGGCGGGTTGATTCGAGATCAGGTGCAGCGGGAATCGGCCCGACAGATCGGCGCGAAGCCATTCCACTGGTTCGAACCACTTGGGATGGCCGGCGCAGTCGTCGTAGCCGAATGAGTCGATCTCCTCGGAGAAGATCTCGATTCGGCCCGACGGTGTCAGCAGGGGGTATCGCTGCGGATCTGAGCGGAGGGCTTCGAAACTGCCGGGAAACGGTCCGGTCAGCGCGGGTAGCTCTGCGGTGGTGTCTCTCCAGAAGTCCTCGAAGCCCGGCAAGGCGGCGTCGCCGCCGAGCTTGGCCCTCGTCTGCTCGTAAAGATGCCGGACCCATTCGATCTCCGAGCGTGCTTCTGTGAACTCCTGCTCGTATCCGAGCCGGGAGGCCAAAGCGGCGAAGATCTGGTGGTCGGTACGCGACTCGCCCGCCGGCTCGCGGACTTTCGGCATCGCGACAAGGTGGGGGTCTGAAAATCCGGCGGCGAAGTCGTCGCGTTCCAAGGTGGTGGCGACAGGCAGAACGATGTCGGCGAACTTGGCGGTGGTGTTCCACCAGGCTTCGTGAACGACCACCGTGTCGGGGGCTTGCCAGGCGCGGGTCAGCCGGTGGAGGTCTTGGTGGTGGTGGAACGGGTTCCCTCCGCACCAGTAGATCAGGCGAAGGTCGGGCAACGTCAGGCGTTGGCCGTCGTAGTCGATGATCTCACCTGGGTGCAGCAGGGTATCGGCGATCCTCGCCACAGGGATGAAGCCCGGAACGGGGTTGGGAACCTCGGGTATCGTCGCCACGAAGGCGCGGCCTGGGGCGACGCCGGTCGCGTCCATCGTCGCGTAACCTGCACCCCAGCCGCAGCCGGCCCGGCCCATCGAGCCCGCCATGGCGGCCAGCACGACGGACATCCAGATCGGCTGTTCGCCGTGGTCTGCCCGTTGCACCGCGTAGTTGACCATGATGAGAGAACGTTGGGTGGTAAGGCGGCGAGCGAGGTCGGTGATCGCGTCGCGACCGATGCCCGTGATCTTCGCCGCCCAGGCGGCGTCCTTCCGAACGCCGTCGAGCTCGCCGAGCAGGTAGGAGGCGAAGCGGTCGAACCCGACGCAGCACCGGCGAAGGAAGTCCTCATCGTGCCACCCGTTGACCAGCATCGTGTGGGCGACGCCAAGCATCGCGGCGGTGTCGGTGTTGGGGATGACGGGCAGCCACTCGGCGTCGAGGAAGTCGGCGGTGTCGCTGCGGATGGGGCTGATGTTCACGAACCGCACCCCAGCCTCACGACACCGGCGTTGCAGGTTCAGCGTCTGGTGCCTGGCCAGCCCACCAGGGTTGATCTGGCTGTTCTTCAGGGCCAGCCCTCCGAACGCCACCACCAGCTCGCAGTTGTCGGCTATCTCGTCCCACATCGGCATCCGGGACTGGTAGCTCCATGGATGGCCACCGATCACATGGGGGAGGATGACCTCCAAAGCCGCGGTGCTGTAGGTGTTGCGAGAGTCGGTGTATCCGCCGCCCAGCGCCAGGAACCGGTGCAGTTGACCCTGCGCGTGGTGGAACCTGCCCGCGCTCGCCCAGCCGTAGGATCCACCGAACACCGCGCTGTCTCCGTGCTGAGAACGAACGCGACGGAGTTCATCACTCACCAAAGTGATCGCGTGGTCCCAGCTCACCTCCACGAAGGCGTCCCTGCCTCTGGCCGTGTCATGGCCGCGCGGCTCGCCGTTCAGCCAGCCCTTGCGCACCGCGGGGCGTAGCACGCGAGCGCTGTCGTCGGCGGCCGCCACCATTCCGGGGCCGATAGGCGATGGACTGGGATCATCGTACCTCGGCTCGATACGCACCAACCGGCCGGAATCGACTACGGCGATGTAACTGCCCCAGTGCGTCGCAACCGACATGCGCCGTTCCACCATGCATCAACTCCGTCTCCGACGCTTTCCGCTGATCGCAGACAGCGGTTGCCTACGTTGCGGTGAGGTGCTGCGAAGAGGCCCGGTCACTCACGCTGCCGTGATGCGCGAGGAAAGATCATGATTGGCTGTTGGAGGGCTTGTGAAGTAGATACCGGAATCCTGAATACACCCTGTCTTCGCACTGTACGCGCGTGAAGTCGACGCTTAAAGAGCGCTCCCACAGCACCGTCTATCGGCGGATAGCCCCTTCACGCACAGGTAGAGGCCAGGGCTCCCGAATGACTTCGAGCTCGGGCCATGACCTTGCCGGCGTTCCGCGTCCTTGTCCGGCGTGCTCTTGAAGCCCCGCACCGCTGCGCCGCGCATCACGCACAGGCGGCAGGGGATGTGCGGCTCGTTCGGGCCGCACATCCCTCCCCGCCGAATCGCAGCTCTTTGGCGCGATCGTGAACCAGCACCCCTGCCGGTGTGGCGGGCGCGTGCTGTCACTCGGCGAGCCTGCCGAACAGGTGGTTGGCGGGGGCATCGGGGTCCTCGCCGTAGAAGAACTCCGCGACCGCCTTGTGGAACTCGGCGCGGTCCAACCTGCCCGAGCCATCCAGGTCAAGCGCGGCGAAGACCGCTGCGCAGTCCTCGCTGGGAACGTCGGCGACCGACTCAAAGATCTGCCGGAACTCCACCTGGTCGATCTTGCCGTCCGCATCGAGATCACTGAGGTCGAGAAAGCAGTCGGTCACCGGCTCGATCTGCTGTGGGTACAGCGCGGGATCGGTCAGGACCCGCCGGAACCCTTCGGTCATCTCCCGCAGATCGACCTTCCCGTCGCCATCCTGATCCATCGGCGCGATCACATTCGACCAGAACGCGTCCATCCCCTCGGTGAGCCGATGGGCGGTCGCGGCGTCCGCTGCGGCGCCACGAGCGGCGATGTAACGCTCGCTCATCAGCCGGACGTCCCGCTGAGTGATGAATCCGTCCCCGTCGACGTCAGCGCCCCGGAACCACTGCCGGTATTTGAGGTCTTGAAGCACAGCCATGGAAACGCAAAGTATCTATTCCATCACCTTAAGTCAACATCGCGTCGCGGCGTCGGCAGCCTGGTGAGGTCAAGGCGCCGATCGGTGCGCAGCTGGATCTGCCCGTACGGGGTCATGTCCTCCACCATGTTCAGCCCGGATTCGGTTTCCCGTTGAAGATCGCGATCGCGAAGCCAGCGGGCGAGGAAGACGGTGCGCTGGGCGCGGCCGACCTTAAGCATCGCGGCGTAGGCCAGGTGGTGGTCTTGGATGCGAACCGGCGCAGCAGGGCTTCGGTGGACGCGGTCCGCAGCCGGATCGCGGAGGTCAGGTGCCAGCCGCTGCTGACCTACTCGACCACGGCCGCAGCGGCAATGTCAGCTCAGATCCCTGAGTTGCCCACTAGAAGATCAAGTCAGAACACCTCTGCAGGCTGGCCGGTCAGTTACGGCAGTTGTAGATCGGGATCTTTGGGGGCTGTGATCCGGGGGGCGCCTGTGGGCAGGGAACGGCCATCGGCATCATGACCGTTTGTGACGACGAACATAGACACGGTGGCCGCAGAGGTCACGGCGCGATGGTGCTGCTGCCGATGAATCCCACAGTCGTCATATTCTGAGCCGCCCTCCTTGTCATGTGCCGGACTCGTTGAGACTCGGGTCCTTGCCGTCAGCTGGCGGGGAAGTAGTGGCCGTTGTCGAGATCGGCGAGCAGTGAGGGCTGAGCGGGTTCCCAGCCGAGGGTCCGGCGGGTGACGAGGTTGGACGCCGGGTAGCTCTGCGTGACAATGTTGGCGAGGAACCCGAAGTATCCCGGCAGCACCAGTTCGTCCACGGGAACGCTCACGGCGGGCAGGCCCAGACGGCTGCCGATGGCCTCGGCGATCTCCCGGAACGGGATGCCCCCGTCGTCGACCGCGTGCCAGTATTTGCCGGCCGGGCCCTTCTCCAGCGCCAGGCGGAACAAAGAGGCGACATCGCGGATGTGCACGGCGTTCCACAGGTTCGCGCCGTCTCCGGGGTAGCCGACGAAGCCCTTCTCCTTCGCGAGCGCGATCAGCTGCACGAGGAAACCGGCACGATCGGTCGTGCTGTGGGCGATGTTGGCGATCCGCACGACCGAAGACCGCACTCCCCGCTCGGCGAGGCCGACTACGGCGGTTTCCACGACGTTACGAGCCCGCAGGGTGCCCTTGTGCTCATCGCCACTGGGAAGGGCCGGGTCCTCCTCGGTGGCCGTCCGGCCCAGGAATCCCTGCCCGGGCGAGCCGATGCTCCCCGCCGCGACCAGCGGCTTTCCGGTTCCCGCCAGTGCCTCGCCGTAGGCGAGCATGATCGGGAGCTCGGCGGCGGCCACGGCGTGGATCCCGCCGGAGAAAAGCAGGTCTTGCCTGTGTGCGACGTGGATGACGCCGTCTGAGTCCGCGGCCGCTTCCTTGAGCCCGTCGAGATCCCCGAGGTCGCCGCGACGCACCTTCGCGCCGAGCGCGGACAGCGCCGCCGCGGCAGTGTCCGACCGGGCCAGGCCGGTGACCTCGTGCCCGGCCGCGATGAGCTCGGGGACGATGTACGAACCGGAATGGCCGGTCCCGCCAGTGACGAAAACGCGCATTCTGCTGTTCCTTATGAGTGAGGTGGCGCGAGAATTCGTGGTGCTGATGTGCTCAGCTGAGATTGCTGATGCCGAGGGCGAAGTTGAAGTCGCCTACGCCGTGGCGGGCCAGGTTGATCATTAGCAGGCCGGCCCCTTCCAGCCAGTGCGCCATCTCCAGGCCTCCGGCATCCAGGGGGCGCAGTCCGAGGCTTTGGATGAACGCCGATACGTCGGCCTTGGCCCGCGCGTCGTCGCCGGCGAAGAGCACGTCCAATGGGCGGCCCGGGGTCAGGACGTGGCCGAAGACGGTGTTGAACGCCTTCACGACGTGCGCGCTCGCCGGGGCGGCCTTGGCGATCTCCTGCGCGGCCGAAGTGCCGTCAGGGGTGGTCAGCCCGCTGGCGTCGGCTTTCATGGGGTTGGTGATGTCGATGATGACCTTGCCGGCTAGCGCGTCCCCGTACTGGGCGACGACCGGCACGGCGCTGGCGTTCGGCACGGCGAGGATGACGATGTCGCCGGCTGGGGCGGTGCGGAATGTCCCGGCCGTGGCGCCGCCGCCGAGCGCGGCGGCCAGGTCCTTGGCCTTGGCCGCGTCGCGACCGACGACCTCGACGGCGTGGCCGCCCTCGACCGCGCGGGCGCCAATGGCGCGGCCCATACCCCCCAGGCCGATGATGCTGATGCTGCTCATGGGTGTGCCTGCTTTCTGAAGCTGGATAGGACGCCATGCCCACTCGTCGTTGTCCACGGCTGTGTCATCGACGCCCCCCATTTGGTTAACGTGGGAACCAGAAGGTACGCCGCGCTTGGTTACCATGTCAACCAGACGGTGAAGTGACGTGCGCGACCGAGCCGCGGTGGTTGGACGAGCGAGAACAGCAGGCCCGGGCGGTAGTCGCCATCACCCCCGGCGCAGCGACCTGATCAAGTTGGTGAGCGCAGTCGTGCGAATCTCATGTTCGCGTGTGTCAGCGTCGCGTTGGTGAGATCCGCGCGGGTGAGCGTCGTCCAGTCCAGCCCCGTAGTGGGTCGTGCATCGCGAACAGCCGTGCCGGCGCCCGCGGGATTCTGTAGGCGGCGGCCTAACACGCACGCAGTGCGTGAGCGATGAGGTCCGGGATCGGGTATCAGGGCTTGTGTTCCAGCGCCGCCAGCCGTTCGGCGACTTTGTCGCCGAGGGTGACGAGCATCGCCATCTCTGCTGCCGTGAGGTGATCGATGAACACGTCGCGGACGTCGGCCACGTGCTGCGGAGCCGCGACCTTGATCAGGTCGCCG
>NZ_BMNK01000026.1 GCF_014646515.1 Nonomuraea glycinis | reverse complement strand
GATCGCGATCGGCTCATGCCTACGCCCCTGATCCTCGGACAACCGCTGACGAGCCTCCGCCAGCTCCACCATGACCTTCTTCAGATACGCCCGTAACTTGTCTTCATTCGCCATGGTCCGGCCTTTCCTGCGGTGCCCTCAGGGGAGACGTCATCGCCCGGTTGTCGATCAGGGCGAAGATCTCCTCGTCGGAGGCTGAAACGATCTCCTCGGCCGCGCCGTTGGATCCGTTCTGCGCGGCGGTGCTGACAGGGGAGGTGCCGATCCTGGTGAGCGCGCTCCGCAGGATGGCGACGAGCCGGCCGCGTACGGCGTCCGCTTCGCCGTTGGCGGCCCGCATCATGGACTCGGCCTGGTCCACCGCCGTCCGCAGGGCGTCCTCGGCGGAGGGCGTCTCGGGGGCGAGCGTGCGGAGCAGGTATTCGGCCAGGGAGCGGATCGTCGGATGGTCGAAGATCAACGTGGACGGCAGCCGCAGCCCGGTGCCCGTGGTGAGCCGGTTGCGCAGCTCCACGGCGGTCAGCGAGTCGAAGCCGAGATCGTTGAAGGCCAGGTCCGGGTCGACCTGGTCGGGGTCGCCGTGCGCGAGGACGGCGGCGACATGCGAGCGGACCAGCTCGGTCAGGTGGGTCAGCGCGCCGGCCTCACCGAGCGCGGCGAGGCGCTCGGTCAGCCCCGCCGGTCCCGCCGTTCCGGCCACGGCGCGGACGACCGGGCCGGTGGTACGGCGCGGCAGGCGTACCAGCCCGCGCAGCACTCCCGGCAGATCGCCACCTTCGGCCCGCGCCCGCAGCCCGGCCACGTCCCACCGGGCTACCACCACGACCGGCTCGGCGTCGCCGTCCAGCACGCCGTCGAACAGGGCCAGCCCTTCTTCGACCTGCAGCGGTCCGATCCCGGCACGAGCCAACCGGGTCACATCCAGACCACCGGTCATCCCGGACTCGACATCCCACAGCCCCCACGCCACCGACACCGCCGGCAGCCCCGCAGCCCGCCGATGAACGGCCAGCCCATCCAGGAAGGCGTTCGCCGCGGCATAGTTCCCCTGCCCCGCGTTACCCACGACCCCGGCCAGCGAGGAGAACAACACGAAGAACCGCAGCGACATCCCGCTGGTCAACTCATGCAGGAACCAAGCCGCATCCGCCTTCGGCCCCAACACCACATCCACCCGCTCAGGCGTCAGACTCCCCACCACACCGTCATCCAGAACCCCAGCCGCATGTACGACCCCCGCCAACGACCCCACCGAAGCCACGACATCTGCCAGCGCATCCCGATCCGACACATCACAAGCCAGCACCCGAACCCGAACCCCGACCCCTTCCAGATCGGCGACCAGATCCGAAACCCCCACAGCGCCCGGCCCCCGACGCGACACCAGCACCAGATCCCGAACCCCATGCCGCTCCACCAACCGCCGCGCCACCAACGCCCCCAGCCCACCCGTCCCGCCGGTCACCAACACCGCCCCATCCCCACCTGGAACGGACGGGAAAGCAGAGGCGGGGACACCGGGCGAAGCGGGGGGCTGAACGGATATTGAGGCAGGAGCAGAGATCGAAGCGGGGGGCTGAGTGGACGTTGAGGCAGGAGCAGAGATCGAAGCGGGGGGCTGAGTGGACGTTGAGGTCGAGGCGGTGAGTGGGCGGCGTACCAGGCGGGGGACGAGCACGGTGGTGTCCCGGGCGGACAGTTCCGGCTCGCCGGACGCGATGGCCCTGGCCAGCAGGCCCCAGCCGGAGAAGCCCGCGGCCACCTCGGCCAGCACGAACCGCCCCGGCTGCTCGCTCTGCGCCGACCGCACCAGCCCGCGCACCGCCGCGACCGCCGGCTCGCCGGCCCGGGTCAGGCAGACCAGCCGCGACCCGGCGAACCGCTCGTCACCGAGCCAGCCCTGCACCAGGTCGAGCGCCTGCCCCACCGCGTCGTGCGCGGAGTACGGCAGGTCGTCGGGGTCGGCGTGGCAAGGAGCCAGGACCACGTCAGGAACGCGGTCCACGGTCATCTCGGCCAGCGAGGCGAGGTCGTAATAGCGCGGCGGATCGATCCCGGCCGCCGCCAACTCGGCACCGAACTCGTCGGTCAACTCGTCAGCACCGACCAGCGCCCACCGAAGCCCCGCCAGGTCAGCCACCGCCCCGGCAACCAAGTCAGCCGGTCCCCCGGCGACCGGGTCTGCCGGGGCACCGGTGACCGGGTCTGCCGGGGCACCGGTGAACTCGGTCCACTCGATGGTGTGGGCGAGGGAGTCGGCGGGGCCGGCGGCGGCGTCCCTGGACATCCGGCGGAGCACCAGCGTCTCCACGCCCGCGATCCACTGGCCGGCCCCGTCGAACACGGTCAGCGACACCCGATCGTCACCCAGCCATTCGAGCCTGACCCGCAACGTCTGCGCCCCGACCGCGACCACCCGTACCCCGCTCCACGAGAACGGCAGCAGCAGGCCGGCGTCGTCCGCCGACTCCAGCACCACCAGGTGCAGCACCGCGTCCAGCAGCGCGGGGTGCAGCGTGAAGCGGCCGGCGTCACCACGCACCGATTCGGGCAGGGCGACCTCGGCGTACGCCGCGTCGTCCGCCCGCCAGGCGGCTCGCAGCCCCTGGAAGGCCGGCCCGTACGCGTAACCGCGCTCGGCGAGACGGCCGTACAGGTCGCCCAGGTCCACCGGGTCGGCGACGGGCGGCCAGCTGATCGGGGAAGCCGGGGCGGTGCCGGGGTCGGCGGTGAGCAGGCCGGTCGCGTGGCGGGTCCAGCCCGCCTCGGTGTCACCGGCCGGCCGGCCGTGCACGGTCACGGCCCGGCGCCCCTGCTGGTCCGGCCTGCCTACCGCGATCTGCAGTTGTACGGTCCCCGCCGCGGGCAGGAACAGCGGGGCTTCCAGCGTCAGGTCCTCGACCTCGGCGCACCCGGTCGCGGTCGCCGCTTCCAGCGCCAGCTCGACGAAGGCCGTGCCCGGCAGCAGCACCGTACCGTCCACCGCGTGGTCGGCCAGCCACGGCGAGCCGGCCGGCGACAGCTGCCCGGCCAGCAGGAACCCGTCCTCGGCCGCAAGCGGGACACTCGCCCCGAGCAGCGGATGACGCGAGGGCGCGAGCCCGCCACCGGCCGCGGCCGATTCCGCGTCGAGCCAGTGGCGCAAGCCCTTGAAGGCGTAGGTCGGGAGCGCGTCGTCGTGGTTCGCCGCCGCCCCGAGCACCGCCGCCCACGTCACGTTCACCCCGAGCACCCAAGCCTGGGCGGCGGCCTTGAACAGACGAACAGCCCCGCCGTCACCACGCCGCAACGTCCCAGCCGCCCCGCCAGACGCGCCCACAGCAGCCAGCGTGTCCTCAACGTGCCCGGTGAGCACCGGATGCGGACTGACCTCAAGGAACACCGGAACCCCAGAACCGTCCCCCGCCCGCCGCACCACCGTGACGCCAGAACCGTCCTCTGGCCGCCGCGACTCCGCGACGCCAGAAGCGGCGAGTGACTCCACCGCCTGCCGGAACAGCACCGGCTGCCGCAGGCCGGTGAACCAGTAGTCGCCGGTCAGCCTGGTGACGTCGATCGGGCCGCCCGCCAGGGACGAGCAGAACGTGACCTCCGCCGCGTGCGGCTGGAGCCCGTCGAGCGCCTCCAGCAGTTCCTCGCGCAGGGCGTCGATGTGCGGGGTGTGCGCGGCGTAGCCGATCGCGACCCGCCGGACCCGTACCGTGTCACCGCAGGCGGCGGCGAACTCGTCCAGCGCGTCGGCGTCGCCCGCCACGACCGAGCTGGCCGGTCCGCTGTGGATCGCGAGCCAGAGCCTGCCGGCCCACGGCTCCAGCATCCGCGCGGCCTGCTCCGTGTCGACGGGCAGGGCGAGCATGCCGCCCCGGTCGCCGAGCCGCATCAGCGCCCGGCTGCGCAGCACGACCACCCGAGCGGCTTCGTCCAGCGGCAGCGCGCCGGCGACGCACGCGGCGGTGATCTCGCCCTGGGAGTGGCCGAGCACAGCGGAGGGGTGCACGCCGAGCGAGCGCCAGACCTCCGCGAGGGAGACCATGACCGCGAACAGCACCGGCTGGATCACGTCCGATCCCTGCAGCGCGGGCGCGCCGTCCACGCGGCGCAGCACGTCCACCACCGACCAGCCGGTGTGGCGGGCCAGGGCGCGGTCACAGCGCTCCAGTTGCTCGCGGAAGGCGGCGTTGGAGCCGAGCAGGT
The DNA here is from genome assembly GCF_014646515.1 of Nonomuraea glycinis. Lineage (GTDB taxonomy): Bacteria > Actinomycetota > Actinomycetes > Streptosporangiales > Streptosporangiaceae > Nonomuraea > Nonomuraea glycinis. The sequence goes on along the minus strand of NZ_BMNK01000026.1, from coordinate 97,501 downwards.
CCACCGCCATGCCGTCCCACTGCGAGCCCTGCCCGGGGAAGACGAACACCGGCCGGGCCTCGGCGTACGCGACCCCCGTCGCGACCGCCGCATGCGGCGCGCCCTCGGCCAGCGCCGCCAGCCCCGCCAGCAGCTCGTCCCGATCCTGAGCCACGACCACCGCACGATGCTCGAACCTCGCCCGCCGCGCCAGCACCCGCCCCGCACCGGCCAGCTCCTCAGCCGCGACATCCTCGGCGTAGGCGAGCAGCCGCGCCGCCTGCGCGCGCAGTGCGTCACCGGACTTCGCCGACACCGGCCACACCAGCGGCTCCCCGGCGGCCTGCGCCACCGGCTCCGGATCGGGCGTGCCTTCCACGATGACGTGCGCGTTCGTACCACTGACCCCGAAACTCGACACGCCGGCCCGCAGCGGCCGATCGCCGGGCAGCTCGACGGCCTCGGTCAGCAGGCGTACTCCGCTGGACTCCCAGTCGACGTGCGGCGTCGGCTCCTTGACGTGCAGCGTCGGCGGGAGCGTGCGGTGCTCCAGCGCCTTGACCATTTTGATCACACCGGCCACTCCGGCGGCCGCCTGGGTGTGGCCGATGTTCGACTTCAGCGAGCCGAGCCAGACCGGGCTGTCCTCGGAACGGGCCCGGCCGTAGGTCGCCAGCAGTGCCTGCGCCTCGATCGGGTCGCCCAGCGTGGTCCCGGTGCCGTGCGCCTCCACCACGTCCACGTCGCCCGCGTCCAGCATCGCGTCGGCCAGCGCCTGCTGGATGACGCGTTCCTGGGCGGGGCCGCTGGGGGCGGTGAGGCCGTTGCTGGCGCCGTCCTGGTTGACCGCGCCGCCACGGATCATCGCGCGTACGGGATGGCCCAGCCGGCGCGCGTCGGAGAGTCGCTCCAGCAGGAGCACGCCCGCGCCCTCGGCCCATCCCGTGCCGTCGGCCTCGGCGGAGAACGCCTTGCAGCGCCCGTCGGCGGCCAGCCCGCCCTGCCTGCTGAACTCCACGAACATCCCCGGACTGGACATCACCGTCGCGCCGCCCGCGAGCGCCATCACGCACTCGCCGCGCCGCAGCGCCTGGACCGCCAGGACGATGGAGACCAGCGAGGACGAACAGGCCGTGTCGGTGGTGATCGCCGGACCGCACAGACCCAGCGTGTACGCGATCCGGCCGGAGACGACGCTGAGCGCGGTGCCGGTCAGCAGATGGCCGTCGGCGACTCCCCCGGTGCGGTACAGCGGCGGCCCGTAGTCGGGGGCCATCGCGCCCATGAACACGCCGGTGGCCGAGCCGCGCAGGTCGGCGGGGTCGATCCCGGCCCGCTCGATGCTCTCCCAGCAGATCTCCAGCAGCAGCCGCTGCTGCGGGTCCATGGCCGCCGCCTCGCGCGGGCTGATCCCGAAGAAGGCCGCGTCGAACCGGTCGGCGTCGTGCAGGAATCCGCCGTACCTGGTGTCGCTGGTGCCCGAGCGGTCCGGGCCGGTGGCGAACAGGGCGTCGACGTCCCAGCCACGGTTCGCGGGGAACTCACCGATCGCGTCCGCGCCGGTGCTGGCCAGCCGCCACAGGTCCGCGGGCGAGGTCACTCCGCCGGGGTAGCGGCACCCCATCCCGACCACCACGATCGGGTCGTCCGCCGCCTGCCGCCCGGTCGTCCGGGCCTGCCCGGCCGGCCGATCCGGCGTCGTGGCGGTGAGCAGGGCGTGCAGGTGGCCGGCGAGCCGGGCCGGCGTCGGGTGATCGAACAGCAGACCGGTCGGCAGCTTCAGCCCGGTCGCCGTACGGAGCCGGTCGCGCAACTCGACCGACGCCGCCGAGTCAAAGCCAAGATCCTTGAACGTACGGGAAGCCTCCACCGCACCGGCGTCCTCGTGCCCGAGCAACTTGGCCGCGGCCCCCCGTACCAGAACCCGCACCTCATCCAACTCCCACACGGGCCGCCCCGCACCTCCACCGGTGGAGGCATCGGCGTGGGCTTCCCGCTCGGAGGTTGCCGGGGAAGATCGCTCGGCGGCGGCCGGCGTCCGCTCGGGCGCCTCTGTCGCGTGCCGCGTGGGGGTCGCGGTCGTTCCTGCCGGTGGGTACGGGCGTCGCTGGAAGGGGTATGTGGGCAGGTCCACCAGGTGGGTGCGCGGCGTCTCATGGACGGCCGGCCACTCGACCGGGGCGCCCGCGGCGTACGCCTGAGCGAGTGAGCGCTGCACGCGGTCCGGCCCGCCCTCGCCACGGCGCAGTGTGCCGATCACCGCCACCTCGCGCCCGGCGTCCTCCGCCGTCTCCTCCACGGCCGTGGCCAGCACCGGGTGCGGGCTGCACTCCACGAACAGCTCGCAGCTCTCCTCGGTCGCCACCCGTACGGCCTGGGCGAAGCGGACCGGGTGGCGCAGGCTGCGGTACCAGTAGCCGGCGTCGAGCCCGGCGGTGTCCAGCCGCTCGCCGGTGAGAGTCGAGACGAACGCGGTCGTGACGTTCAACGGCCGGATCGGGGCCAGCGCGGCGAGCACGTCGTCGCGTACCTGCTCGACCTCGGCGGTGTGGGAGGCGTAGTCGACCGGGATGAGCTTGGTGCGGTGCTCGGGCAGCCGGTCGGCCAGCTCGGTGAGCAGTTCGCGGGATCCGGCGACGACCAGCGAGCGCGGCCCGTTGAAGGCCGCCACGGAGAGCCCTGCCTGGGCGCCGATGGCCCGCTCGACCACGTCGAGGGGGGCCGCGATCGACATCATGCCGCCCCGGCCCGCGATGCCGGTGATGGCACGGCTGCGCAGGGCCACGACCCGGGCCGCGTCGGGCAGGGTGAGGGCGCCGATGACGGTGGCGGCGGCGATCTCGCCCTGGGAGTGGCCGACGACCACGTCGGGTTCGACGCCGTGGGCGCGCCACACCTCGGCCAGGGCGACCATGACCGCCCACAGGGCGGGCTGGACCACGTCCACCCGATCCAGGCCGGGGGCGCCGGGCCGCTCGTTCAGCACGTCTACGAGGGAGTAGCCGGTGTGCGGCGCGAGGGCGTCCGCGCACTCGGCGACGCGCGCGGCGAAGATCGGCGACGCGGCCAGCAGCTCGCGGGCCATCCCGGGCCACTGCGATCCCTGCCCGGGGAAGACGAACACCCGCCGCCCGCCGGTCGCGGCGCCGAGCAGGACGTCGTCGTGCGGCCTGCCACCGGCCAGCGCCCGCAGCCCGGCCACCCTGGCCTCCCGCTCCGCGCCCAGCACCACCGCACGGTGCTCGAAGACCGCCCGGCTCCGCACCAGACCGGCCGCGATCCCCGCGAGATCGGCCCCCGGCTCCGCCGCCACCGCGACGAGCCGCCCCGCCATCTCCCGCAACGCCTCCGGACTCCGCGCCGACACCACCCAGGGCACCCCGGCACCGACACCCCCAGCCGCACCGGGCCGCACGGCCGACGGCAACGGCGACGGCGTGGGCGTGGGCGTGGGCGACGGCGTGGACGTGGGGGCGGGCGACGGCGTGGACGTGGGGGCGGGCGACTGGATGCGCGACGGTGTCACCGGCTGTGCGGGCGGCTGGGCGAGGGATGGGGTGGGTGGGGGTTCGGCGAGGAGGAGGTGGCAGTTGGTGCCGCCCATGCCGAAGGCGCTGACGCCTGCCACCAGAGGGCGATCACCACCAGGCCAGGGAGCGGTCTCGCGGACGACGCGCAGGCGCAGGTCCGGCAGCGGGATCTCCGGCGGCGGCGACTCGAAGTGCAGGCTGGCGGGCAGTTCGCGATGCTTGATGGCGAGCACCACCTTCAGCAGCCCGGCGATGCCCGCGGCGCCTTCCAGATGCCCGATGTTGGTCTTGACCGAGCCGACCGGCAGCGGCTCACTCGCCGGCCGGAAGGAGCCGTACGCCGCGCCGAGCGCCGCGGCCTCCACCGGGTCGCCGACCTTGGTGCCGGTGCCGTGCAGCTCGACGTAGCCGACGTCGCCCGGGGCCACGCCGGCGCGGGCGCAGGCCAGCCGGATGGCCTCCTCCTGCGCCCGCCGGCTGGGCACGGTGAGCCCGTCGCCGCCGCCGTCGTTGTTGACCGCCCCGCCGAGGATCACGGCGTGCACGGCGTCGCCCGCGGCCACCGCGTCCGCGAGCCGCTTCAGCACGACCAGCCCGCCGCCTTCGCCGCGGACGTACCCGTTGGCGCGGCTGTCGAAGACGTGGCAGCGGCCGTCCGGCGACAGCGCGCCGAAGCTGCCGATGGCGTCGGTGGTCGCCCCGCTCAGGTTGAGGTTGACGCCGCCGGCCAGCGCCAGCGCGGTCTCGCCGCCGCGCAGGCTCTCGCAGGCCAGCTGCACCGCGACCAGCGAGGACGACTGCCCGGCGTCGAGGGTCAGGCTGGGGCCGCGCAGGCCGAGGAAGTAGGAAATCCGGTTGGCGATCATGGCGCGGTTCGCCCCGGTGTACGCGTGCCTGCCCGGCTCGGCGCCGGCCCCGGCCAGCAACGCGGCGTGGTCGTTCGAGATGGCGCCCAGGAACACGCCGCCCACGCTGCCGCGCAGCCCGGTGGGCGCGGTACGGGCGTTCTCCAGGGCCTCCCAGGCGAGTTCGAGGACCAGGCGCTGGTGCGGATCCATCGCCGCCGCCTCGTTCGGCGAGATGCCGAAGAAGGCCGCGTCGAAGCCGTCGACGTCGGAGAGGAAGCCGCCGCGGCGGTAGTCCGCCGCCTCCGGCCACCGGCCCTCGGGCGCCTCGGTGACCGCGTCCACGCCCTCGCGGAGCAGCCGCCACAGCGCTCCGGGGTCGGCGGCCCCCGGCAGACGGCAGGCCATGCCGACGACGGCGATCGCGTCCGGACCGCCGGTGACCACCGGCCGCATCGACTCGTCAACCATCAATTCGCCACCCCAAGCCTCTGGCATCTTGACGCCGCCGCTTTGTCTGGATGAACTGCTCGACAGCCCGCCGATTCGGCGTTATCGCTTTGCCGGCACCCGGGCCATTGCTTAGTTATTGCGACTTTAGGGGCGACGCCGGTTCGGGCCCATGGTCCGCTGCTGGCACGTTGTTACCGCCATTACTTGCCAGCGCGCGAAGAGGCGACGGCCTTGACCCGCGTACGTCCCGTCCGCGATGAATAACGGGCGGAGAAAGCCGGCTCGAGGAGATCACATGACGGTCGAGGCACATTTGAGTCACGGCCAGCTCTTCAGCTGGCGGGAGATCGAGCGTTATCCGCGAGGATGGGGCCACGAGGCGAACCTCCCGGCGACGTGGGACCTGCGCGGCCTGACCCCGGCGCAGGTGGAACAGGCGCTCGGGCGGCTCGTCGACCGGCACGAGACGCTGCGCACCACCTACGAGGTACGCGACGGGCTGCCGGTCCAGCGGGTGCACGCGGGCGTGCCGCTGCCGGTCGAGCGGGTGGACCGCCTGGTCACCGACCCCACGGAGCACGAGCGGGTCAAGATGGAGCGGGTGGCGATCCCGTTCCCGATGACCGGCGACCTCAACTGGCGGGCCCTGATGGTCAGCTCCGAGGGCGCGCCGATGTACCTGAGCCTGACCTTCTCGCACCTGATCGTGGACGTGTGGTCGATCCATCATCTGCAGGACCAGTTCAAGGCGCTGGTGGCCGGGCGCCCGGCGGCCGAGGTCGAGCTCGGCTCCACCCCGCGTGAGCTGGCGCGGCGGCAGGCAGAGGCGTCCTGGCAGCCCGTGCAGGCCGCGTCCGAGCGCTACTGGCGCGGCGTGTTCGCCGACGGCCTGATGGACCGGTTGCCGACGCTGCCGGCGCGGGTGGAGCGCGAACGGCTGGAGCTGACGCTCACCTCGCGCCGCCTGGGCGGGCTGGCCGCGCAGGCCGGCCGGACGCACGGCGTCACCCCACCGGCCGTGATCATGGCTTTCATCGCCGCCGGTCTGGCCCGCCAGCTGGACACCGACCGGGTCACGATGAGCCTGATGTCCTCCAACCGGTTCGCCCAGGAGGACCAGCACAACATCGGCACGATGAACCAGCTCATCCCCTTCGTCACCGCCGTGGACCGTGGCGCCACGCTTGGCGAGCACATCAGGCGCCTGCACTGGGCCGCCGCCAAGGCCTACCGCTACTCCTGCTACGACTTCGACCGGGTCACGGCCATGGCCGCGGCGGCCGGGGAGGATCCCGGGCACGACTGCTGGGTCAACCACCTGTTCCGGGCCTGGTTCAACTACGTCCAGGTGGACCGGCGCCCGGCCGACCCCGCCGACCGGAGCCCGGCGACGCTGGCCTGGACGCCGCTGGCGCAGAGCTACGGGCAGGCGTTCCGGGTCCGCGTCGAGGTGGGGGACGGGGAGACCCGCGTGCTGATGCTGGCCGACCCCGAGGTGCTGCCCGCCGAGGCGATGACCGACATCATGCGTACGCTGGCGCTCGGCGTTCAGCTCGCGGTGACCGATCCCGGCCGCAGCCTGAAGGACCTGTGGAACGGCCACGGCGGCGACCTCCCCCCGGCCCTGTTCCCTCGCGACCTCCCCGCCCGACCGTCCCAACCGCAGTGACGACGTACGTCAATCGACCGGCACCCCCGTACCGACCGCCTGAAGGTGCCGACCGACGATGGGAGAGACCGTGGCACGCACCCTTTACCAGTGGTTCGCCGACTCCGCGGCACGTCACAGCGAGCGGATCGCGCTGGAGGCGGGCGGCACGAGCCTCACCTACGCCGAGCTCGACACGCTGTCCGCGCGGCTGGCGGCGGAGCTGGTCCGCGCCTGTGGCGGCCCTCCGGCCAGGGCCGGCCTGTACGCGGCGCGTACCCCCTTCGCGTTCGCCGGTTACCTGGCGATCCAGCGGCTCGGCGCGACCGCGGTGCCGCTGAACCCCGCCGTGCCCGAGGCGCGCAACCTGACGGTGGCCGCCAGAGCGAGTCTGGACGTGGTGCTCGCCGACGCCGGCCTGAGCCCGCCGCCGGCGTTTCCCGCCCCCCTGCTGGCGTCGAGCCTGGCCGACCCGCCCGCGCCGGGACCGCTCCCCGCCGGTGAGCCGGACCCGGACGGCCTGGCGTACGTGCTGTTCACCTCGGGCTCGACCGGCACGCCCAAGGGTGTGCCGGTGCGCCACCGCAGCGTGGACGCGTACCTCACGCACATCGTCCCGCGCTACGCACTGGCGCCCGGCTGCCGCGTCTCCCAGACCTTCGACCTGACCTTCGACCTGTCCGTCTTCGACATGTTCGCCGCCTGGGGCGGTGGCGCGACGCTGGTCGTCCCCGGCCGGTACGACCTGCTCAAGCCGGTGGCGTTCGTGAACCGCGAGCGGCTCACCCACTGGTTCTCGGTGCCCTCGGTGGTGTCGCTGGCCATGCGGCTTCGCCGCCTCGCGCCGGGGGCCATGCCGTCGCTGCGCTGGAGCCTGTTCTGCGGGGAGCCGCTGTCGCTGCGGCAGGCCGGCGCGTGGCAGGCGGCGGCGCCGGGCAGCGTGCTGGAGAACCTGTACGGCCCGACCGAGCTGACCATCAGCTGCACCCAGTACCGGCTGCCCGCCGATCCGGCCGCCTGGCCCGGCACGGCCAACGGCACCGTGCCCATCGGCCTGCCGTACCCGGGGGTCGAGCACGTGGTGCTCGACGGCGACGGACGGCCCGCCGACGAGGGCGAGCTGTGCCTGCGCGGGGTGCAGCGCTTTCCCGGGTACGCCGACCCGGCCGACGACGCCGGCCGGTTCGTCTCCTTCGACGGTGTACGGGCCCGCGACGGCGAGGCCGTGACCGAGGAGTCGTGGTACCGGACCGGTGACCGGGTCGCCTGGCGGGACGGCCTGCTGGTGCACCTCGGCCGGCTGGACCAGCAGGTGAAGATCTCCGGCCACCGGGTGGAGCTGGGCGAGATCGAGGCGACCCTGCGCGGGCTGCCGGGCGTGCTTGAGGCCGTCGTGCTCGCGCTGCCGGACCGGGACGGCGAGCTGGCGCTGGAGGCGGCCTGCACCGGCCACGGGCTGGACGGCGTGGCCCTGGCCAAGGGGGTCGCCGAGGTGCTGCCGGGCTACATGGTGCCGCGCACGGTGACGGTGCTGGAGGCGCTGCCCCTCAACGCCAACGGCAAGGTGGACCGGCGCGCCGTCGCAGGCGCCCTGCGCGCCTGACCGCACGGAACCAGCCTGAATCGGCTCTGGTCGGCGGAGCCGGGTCACCTGTGGGGCACCAGCGGGGCCACCGCCTCCCACAGTGAGCCCACCGTGGCGAACGTCGCCTCGTCGAGGATTTCGTCAGGCACCTGCACCCCGTAGGCGTCCTCGATGTCCACCAGCAGCCGCACCACGCCCATGGAGTCCAGGCCGAGGCCGGCCAGCTCGTCGAACGCGGCCAGCATCCCAGAATCGGCGAAGGGCAAATGCGGTCGCAGAATATTCTGGAATTCCTGAGGTATTTCGAACATCGTCACTTGGCACCTCATAGGAGAGCGTACTCCCACGATTTTCGCGGCCGTCCGCGACACCGGTCAAGGCGACGGACCGGCACCCCACTGGCAGGAAATAGCGGCCTGTTCCGGCCAGCGGGAACAGCTTGTCATACGCGTACGGAAAGCCAATGCTCAATATTGTCGACCTGTCCTCGCATACGCGGCGGTGGAGGCCCCAATTGTCCGCTGTGAAGTCCGCGAACCTCTGCTGGGGGCATCGCTACATGTGGCTGAGAATGCATCAGCTGCCGCCCGAGCACCAGCACGAGTCGCACATCCTGCTGCGCTTCCAGATCCCTCCGAGCCTCACCCTCGCCAACATCCGGGCGATGCTGCTCTCCTTGACCCGCCGGCACGAGGCGTTGCGGACCACCTTCGACGTCGACGGCGGCCCACGGCAGCGGGTGCACGCGCCCGGCCCGTGGCCGATCGTCCAGGCGAGCGTGGAGCGGGACGGGACGCCCCGGCCCGCGGACGTGATCGAGGAGCTGACCTCCCGGCCGTTCGACCTGGCCGCCGAGTGGCCGATCCGCGCCTGCGTCATCACCCGGGACGGCGCGCCGCAGCAGGTGGTCATCGTCTTCAACCATCTGGCCGTCGACATGTGGACGCTGGAGAAGGTCGAGCAGGAGCTGTGGGCGCAGGCCCAGGGTCTCATCTCACGCCGCCCCGCGTCGCTTCCCCCGGTACGGCAGCAGCCCACGGACCTGGCGCGCTGGGAGTCGTCGGCAGACGCCGCCGTGCCGGCCTCGCGCGCCATGGCGTACTGGGAGGAGCAGATCTCCCGCCTGCCCGCCGACCCGTTCGCCGCCCGCCGGCGGGCGGCCCCGCCCGAGGAGGCGCGGCACGCGACGCTGACCTCACCCGGGCTGCTGGAGGCGGGCCGGCGGATCGCCACCCGGCACAAGGTGTGGCCGTCGGCGGTCCACGTGGCCGCGCACACCGCCCTGATGGCCGCCTACACCGGGCAGGCCGCGCTCGGCCAGCTCGCGTTCTCGGGCAACCGTGCGGCGCACCCCTACCCCGACGTGCTCACCTGCATGTTCTCTCCCATGCTGGTGGGGATCGACTGCTCGGACGACCCGCCGTTCAGCGAGCTGCTGCGGCGGGTGACGAGCGGCTCCGAGCAGGCCGCCCGGCACGCGTACGTGCCGTACGACGAGGTGGTGGAGCTGGTGTCCCGGGAGGGTTCCCGGCGCGGCGAGCCCGTACGGCTCGGCTTGGAGGTCAACTTCCTCAACCAGCGCACCCTGTCCTACCGGGGCAGGCGCACCACGTTCACCTGGAACCGGCCGCCGACGGCGTGGACGCACCACGGCGGCGACACCTACCTGCGGATCGACGAGTGGCGGGACGCGGTCGTGCTGGCGCTCCAGGCGTCGTCCTCGGTCATGGACGCCGGGGCGGTGGAGGCGTTCCTGCGCGGCCACGAGGCCCTGGTGCTCGCCCACGACGATCCGGCGACCGACCTGCGCATCAGCCAGGTGGCCACACTGGCGGGCTTCGACCCCGCCGCCGGTTCCACCACAGCGCCCGCCGCCGTACCCACCGCTGGTAGCACCACAGCGCCCGTCGCCACACCCACCACGATGCCCGCCGTCACACCCGAGGCGGCCGAGGACGCCGTGCGGGCGCTGGCGCGGGCGGTGTGCCGGGTGCACGGCCTCGCCCGCCTCGACCCGTCGGACAGCTACGTCCTCGCCGGCGGCCGCGTCCTGCGCGCCCCGGAGGTGCTGGCCGATCTCAGCGACCGAGGCTGGCAGGGCCTGACGCCCCGCCTGCTGGCCGCACCCACGCCGCTGAAAGTCCTGGCCGGCCTGCTGGCCCCGGCCCGCCCCGTCACCGGCACCGCCGAGCCCGACCGCACGACCAACCAGAAACTCGGAGTGTGAAGACCATGGGTAACGTTGTCAGCGACCGGGTGACCAAGGCACACCGGCTCGTGGCCTCGGAGCAGGAGCTCCGCGAGGTGGTCGGCCGCGAGCTGCCCGACGCGGGCCTCAGCGAGCTGGTCATCATGGGTGGCCACTTCATGCTCTTCGAGGACGACGCCACGGGCCGCCTGGTCCCCGGCATCATCGAGGAGCAGCGGGGCGACGTCATGCGCCGCCGCGTCGCCGGCCGGGTGGGCGTCTTCCCCGGCTACACCTGGCGACTGTCGGCGGACCTGGCCCGCTCCTACACCGACGCGGGCACCGCGATCCGCCTCCTGCTGCTGGTCAACGACTGGCAGTACGTGCCCAAGACCGACCGGCCGGCCAGTGAGCTGCGCGCCGAGTTCTTCGCGGGGTTCACCGCGCTGCCGGACGACTACCTGAGCGCCCTGGCCGAGGCGGGCCTGTCCCCCGACGTCGTGCTGCCCAGCCGCAAGCACCCGCTCGCCTTCCCCGAGACCTGGCTGAAGTACCGCTTCCAGAAGGCGGCCGACAAGTTCGTCAAGCAGGGCCTGCTGGAGAAGCGTTTCCTCGACTCCGGCGAAGAGTCCGGTGCGGAGTCCGGTGAGGAGTCCGGCCGCGTGTCCGGCCGGGACACCGAGGTGGCCTTCCTCGACGCCGAGGGCAACTACCGCACGCTGATCAGCTGCGGGATCACCGGCTGCGCGGGCGAGATCACCGAGATGATCTCCGAGGTGCACCGGGCCGGTCACCGTTCGATCCTCATCTTCGCGCCGGGCGAGTGCCTGGTGCCGGTGCAGACCGGCGTGGAGATCGCCCTGAATCTGTACGATCTGCGCGGCATGCGGGTGGTCATCGCGGCGCCCGGCGGCAGCGGCGAGATGTCCGAGGACGAGATCTACGGCAACCTCGTCTCGGTCAGCACCTACAGGAGCTGACCACCATGAGAATCATCTACCTGGACAACTGCGCCACGACCCGCGTCGACGACGAGGTGGTCGACGCGATGCTGCCCTTCCTGCGCGAGGACTTCGGCAACCCGTCGTCCCCGCACCTGCTCGGCAAGCGCGCCCGCAGGGCGGTGGACGCCGCCACCGAGTCGGTGGCCCAGCTGATCGGCGCCGACCCCGAGAGCCTGGTGTTCACCTCCGGCGCGACCGAGAGCAACAACCTGGCGCTGCTGGGCATGTTCGGCCACGACGAGCGCTCCCCGGTCAACGCCGCCGTCTGTCCCACCGACCACAAGTCCTCGCTGTCGATCGGCCGTGCCCTGGCCGACCGAGGTCTGGACGTCGCGACGATGCGGGTGGGCCCGGACGGCCGGGTCGACCTCGGCCACCTGGCCGGCCTGCTGGACCCGTTCTCCCGGGTGGCCACCGCCGCCTGGGTGAACAGCGAGATCGGCACGGTCCAGCCCGTCGCGCGGATGGCCGCGCTCTGCCACGACGCCGGCGCCCTGCTGCACGTGGACGGCGCCCAGGCTGCGGGCCGGATCCCCATCGACGTGCGGGAAGCGGACGTCGACACGATGTCGGTCTCGGCGCACAAGGTGCACGGCCCCAAGGGCGTCGGCGCGCTGTACGTACGGCCGGAGATCCGGCACCGGCTGCGGCCGGTGCTGTTCGGGGGCGGGCAGTACGCGTTGCGCAGCGGGACGATCCCCACCCATCTGGTGGTCGGCATGGGCAAGGCGTGCGAGCTGGCGCTGGCCGGGCTGACGGCCGGGTGGCAGCGGGTGCGTGCGCTGCGCGCGACGGCGCTGGACCTGCTCGTGGCCGGTTTCCCCGGGGTCCGGGTGAACGGCGACCCGGACGGCGGTGTGCCGCACGTGCTGAACGTCGTGCTGCCAGGCGTGCGCGGCGAGAGCCTGGTGTCGAGCCTGCGCTCGGTGGCGCTGTCCACCGGGTCCGCCTGCAACTCCGGCTCCCAGGAGCCGTCCTACGTCCTGACCGCCATCGGGGTGCCCGCCGAGGACGCCAACAGTTCCGTACGGATCTGCCTGGATCCCCGGATGTCCACCGAGGACCTGGTGCTGGGCGTCGAGCTGGTCCTGGAGCGGGCCCGCGCCCTGGCCGACGTGGCCGTGGCGATGCACGGCCACCACGTACCACACGACGTACCACACGACGTGCCACACGGCGTACCACACCGCGTGCCGGAGCCTCTTGTCTAGCGGGCGGCCGTCCCCGCGCGTCCCGCTCGCGGGACGCCGGGGACGCGCGATCATCCGGCGGCCCCGAGATATCTCCGGGCCGCCTGGACGCCCGCCTGGAACCTGCTGGTGGCGTCCAGGTCGCGCATCAGCATGGCGATGTGCCGGCGGCAGCTGCGCACCGACATGCCGAGCTTCCTGGCCACGACCTCGTCGGTGTAGCCCTTGGCCATCAGCGAGGCGATGGCCTGCTGGAGGTCGTCGGCCACGTTGGCGTAGCCGACCTCGACGCCCTCCAGCGGCGTGGCGGTCTCCCACAGGTGGTTGAACAGGTCCAGCAGGAACTTGGCGATGCCGTGGCTGTGCACGCGGGCGACGCTGGCCTCCCCGTCGTCCTCCACGCCGAACATGACGACGAGCGCCCGGTCGAAGACGACCGCCGACCTGGGCACGTGGCTGACGGTGAAGACGGCCGCGCCGGCGTCGGTCAGCCGCTTCAGCAGCATGCGGGTGGACACGTCGGCGCGGCTGCGGTGCTGGCAGATGATGCGTACCGTGACCCCTCTGGCCAGCAGTGTCAGATACATCTGCGACAGGTCCTCGACATCGCCGCCGGCGGCCTGCATGGCCAGCACCTCGTCGCGGCAGGCGTCCCCGGCCATCTTCAGGAAGCCGCGCACCTCCATGGCGCCCACGAGGTACTCCACGGCGCTGGCGGCCGAGCTCCGGCCGGCGTCGCCGTACTCGGAGCGGAAGGCCCCCATCCGTTCGCGGATCTGGTCGATCAGCTCGCGGCGCTGGTAGATCTCACGCTCCACGGATGACACCAGGGAGGCGGAGGCCAGCTCAGGATCGACCGGCACGAACCGGCGGCCCTCGCTGTCGTCCACCCGGAGCAGCCGGCTCTCCACCAGGTTGGCCACCGCCTCGTGCGCCTCGCGCAGGCTCAGGCCGAGATCCTCGGCGGCCACCTCGACGGCCTCGATCACACCCTTGCGGGCGGCATAGCGGTAAATGTCCGTCACAGGGTCGCCGTCGGCGGGCGATCTGCCGGTGAACAATGTGGTCACACTCATGGGTCGGTCTTCCTCTCACCTGTTCATGAACTGCTCGGCCACCGAGATGACGTACTGGCCGTAGGTGGACTTCTCGAGTTCGACGCCGAGCCGATGACAGGCCTCGGCGTCTATGTAGCCCATTCGCAGGGCGATCTCCTCAAGGCAGGCGATGCGCACGCCCTGCCGCTGCTCCAGCAGCTGGACGTACTGGCTCGCCTGCAGCAGCGACTCGGGGGTGCCGGCGTCCAGCCAGGCGAAGCCGCGGCCGAGGTCGACCACTCTCGCCCTCCCCCGTTCCAGATAGGCGCGGTTGACGTCGGTGATCTCCAGCTCGCCGCGCGCCGAAGGGGTGATGTTCTTGACGATGTCCACGACGTCGGGGTCGTAGAGGTAGAGGCCGACGATCGCCCGGTTGGCGCGGGGCGTGCGCGGCTTCTCCTCGATGGACAGCAGCCGGCCGCCGGCGTCGGTCTCGGCGATGCCGTACCGGTGCGGATCGCGTACCGGATAGCCGAACAGCACGCAGCCGTCGACGGCGTCGCACTCCTGGCGCAGCCGCTCCTGGAAGGAGTAGCCGTGGAAGACGTTGTCCCCCAGTATCAGCGCGACCGGGTCGCCGCCGATGTGGTCGGCGCCGATCACGAGCGCCTCGGCGATGCCGTTGGGCTCGGCCTGCTCGGCGTAGTCCAGGCGCAGGCCGAGCCGGGAGCCGTCGCCGAGGAGGCGGCGGATCTGCGGCAGGTCCTCCGGCGTGGTGATCAGCAGAATGTCGCGGATCCCGGCCAGCATCAGCACCGACAGCGGGAAGTAGATCAGCGGCTTGTCGTTGACGGGCAGGAGCTGCTTGGAGACCGCGAGCGTCGCCGGCAGCAGCCGGGTGCCGCGCCCTCCCGCGAGAAGTATCCCCTTCATCCGTACCATCCCCCTCGTGACGATCAGGCGGCCCTGGTGCGCCGGTCGAACAGGAACAAAGAGCCGCCCAGCAGCAGAACGGCCATCCCCGCGAGCACGGCCACCTCGGGCAGGATCGCGCCGAGCCCGGTGCCGGGCCTGGCGAGCGTGAGCAGCGCGTCCATGCCCCAGGCGTGCGGGAAGGCGTGGCCGATGGCGTTGATGACCTCCCCGGAGGCCTCGCGCGGCCACAGGCAGCCGCCCAGCATGCCGAGCACGACCCCGAGCGGCGGGCCGATCGCCGGCGCCTGGTCGGGAGAGCGCAGCAGCGTGCCGACCAGGATCGCGGCACCGGTGGCGACCAGCGCGAACACCCCCACGACGACGGCCACGGCGAGCGGGTCGCCCCACCGCACGCCGAACGCCAGCGAGCTCACCACCATGATCAGCACGGCCTGGCCGGCCGCGACCAGGAACCTGCTCAGCGCCTCCCCGAGCAGCACCGACCGCTGGTGCACGGGTGCGGTCAGCGACCGTTGCAGCATGCCCAGCCGGCGGCTCTCCACCAGGGCCGCGGCGACCGCCATGGAGTTGATGAAGGTGAACAGCAGCAGATTGGCCGGGGCGGTGTAGGCGAACCCGCGCGGGTCACCGGCGGACGACGCCGAGTCGGTCACCGCGACCCGGCCCCCCTCGGCCTGGGCCTGGCGCACGTACTCCGCGGCCTGGGCGGGGGTGGCCCCCGCGACGCCGGCCGCCCGGGTGGCCTCCAGGACCGCGGCCACCTTGCCCACGGCGACGTCCACGGCGCTGCGGGCGGCCAGGCCGCTGCCGTTGGTCTGCGTCATGACCAGCTCCAGCCGGGTCGAGTCCGCCGGGATGATCAGGCCGGCGGCCAGGGCGCCCTCGCGCACGCCGGAGCGCAGCTCGGCCGCCGTGCCCATCGGCAGGACCTCCAGGTCCGGGTGGCGTCGCAGCTCGGCGGACACGGCCGTGGCGATCGGGCCGGAGCCCTCGGCCACGACCCCCACGGGCAGGCGGGCCGAGCCGGTGGTGCCACCGCCGAGCGCCATCCCGACGAAGACGATGGACACGAACGGCATGATCACCATGAAGAACAGGCCGACCCGGTCCCGCGTGTGCCGTCGCAGGTTGGCGGCCACCAGGGCCAGCACCGGCCGGGGCCGGCCTGGGGGAAGTGTGCTCAAAGCAGCAGTCCCTTCTTGAACCCGGCGAGAGCCAGCCCGCCCGCCACCATCGCGATGGCGCACAGCACGCCGATCGGCCCGGCGACCGCGCCGATGGACCCCGCCGCGCCGGAGCCGGCCAGCTCGGTGAGGGCCGTGGACGTCCAGCCGTTCGGGGTGAGCAGGGCCACCGCGCGCAGCGGCTCGGGCAGGTCGTAGAGCGGGACCAGGCTGCCGCCGAAGAACGCCGCCACGAACGAGACGACCATGATCACCCCGTCGGCCTGGGCGTCGGTCCGCACCCGGCTGGCCACCAGCATGGTGATCGCGGCGGCGGCCAGCACGTGCGCGACCAGCACCGCGAACACCGCGACGGGCTCGCCCCAGGTGGTGCCGAAGATGAGCGTGGAGGAGCCCCAGCAAACGCAGACGCTGACCACGGCCAGCGCGAACCCGACGGCCCCCTTGCCCACGACCGGCACCCAGGCCGCGACCGGGCCCGCGCGGATCCGGTCGAGGGTGCCGAGCTTGCGCTCGGTGAGCAGGCCGCGGAAGGAGGCGCCGACCACGAAGAAGGCGAACAGGGACGCCATGCCGGAGCCGTAGTAGACCGACAGGTCCACCTTGCCGCCGGAGAGAGGGTCGTCCGCGAGGCTGAGGAACGGGCCGGCCGCGCCGTTGCGCTCCACCAGCTCCTTGACCTCGTCGCCGGGCACTCCGGCGCGCAGGACCGCGCGGACCGCGAGGGTCCTGGCGTCCACCACCGCCGAGATCCGGTCCACGATGGCGCTCGCGACCACCCCGGCCAGCGGCGCCTCCGGCGAGGTCAGCACCGAGACGCCGCCGCCGCGCCCGGCCCCCACGCTCTGGCTGAAGCCGGCGGGGAAGACGATGGCCGAGCCGATCTCGCCGGCGTCCAGCGCCCGGCGCGCCTGCTCCTGTCCGGGCAGGTCACGCAGGGTCACCGCCCCCTTCAGCTCGTCGGAGGCCAGCACCTCGCGGCGCACGGAGGCGGGGAACTCGCCGCCGTCCAGGTCCACGAAGCCCACGGTGGCGCGCAGCGGCGGGTCGTCGCCGCCGAGCGCGAGGCCGAAGAGGGTGGCCAGCGTCACCGGCACGATCAGCGCGATGACGATCGCGGTGCCGTCCCGCAGCCGGGTGCGCAGTTCGAGCGCGCTCACCGTGACCATCGCCCGCCACATGTCAGTCCCGCAAGGTGGTGCCGGTGAGGTGCAGGAAGGTCGCCTCGAGATCGGGCTCGATGACCTGGGTGGCGGTGACCGTGGCACTGCCCTCCACGGCGGTGATCAGCGCGGGCAGCAGATATCTGCCACCCTCGGCGATCAGCCGTACGGACCCGGCGCCGGTCATGGCCGCCTCGATGACGCCCTCGACGGTGCGGAGCTTGGCGAAGGCCGCCGCCACGTCCCCGTCGAGCACCAGCTCGATCGTGTCGGCGCTGCCGACCATGGCGACCAGCTCGCGCCGGGTGCCGTCGGCGACGATCCGCCCGTGGTCGATGATCGCCACCCGCTCGCAGACCCGCTCGACCTCCTCCATGTAGTGGGAGGTGTAGAGCAGGGACATGCCGTCCTGGACCAGGAGCTCCAGCCCGTCCAGGATGGCCTTGCGGCTCTGCGGGTCCACCCCGACGGTCGGCTCGTCCAGGATCAGCACGTCGGGGCGGTGCAGGAGGGCCGCGCCGATGTTGATGCGCCGCCGCATCCCGCCGGAGTAGGTGTCCAGCCTGCCGTCGGCCCGGTCGGTCAGCCCGATCAGGTCCAGCACCTCCTCGATCCGCCCGGCCAGCCGGCGCCTCGGCAGGCCGAACAGCCTGCCGAAGAAGCGCAGGTTCTCGCGGCCGGTCAGCTCCGGATACAGCGCGATCTCCTGCGGGACATATCCGATCCTGGCCTTGGCCCGCCTCGGGTCGGCCGCCAGGTCCGTGCCGCCGACCAGGACCGTCCCGGCGTCCGGGCGCAGCAGCCCGACGAGCATGGAGATCGTCGTCGTCTTGCCGGCGCCGTTCGGGCCGAGCAGCCCGTACGCCTGACCGGGCGCTATCGCGAAGCCGACGTCATCGACCGCGGCCACGTCGCCGTACCTCTTGGACAGGCCCTCGCAGGCCAGCGTCGGCGTCATCGCGGACCCCAGCCTTCCGGCACCGTCAGGCCCGGCGGCTCGCCCTTGTCCGCGACGTTGCCGGCGAACACCTGCCGGGCCAGGTCGGCGCCGAGCTGGAAGTCAAGCGGGCTGTTCCCGGTGATCCGGTTCCACAGCACGTGGTTGTCCAGGGCGTCGTCGCCGCCCCACTCCTTGGAGGAGCCGATCACGAAGCCGGCGCCCATCACGGACTCCCCGCTGGGATGGTTGTCGTGGATGTGGTTGTCGACGACGCTGACCCGGTGGGTGCCGATCAGCGCCAGTCCGACACCGGAGATCGGCGGCCCCGCCGCGCCCAGCCCGTCGGGCTCGGCGCCGCTCGCCAGGTCGTTGCCGTGCAGCTCGTTGCCCGCCACCAGGCAGTCGCGCACCCCGCCCTCGGGCTCGCCCTCGTAGACCTGGTTGAGCAGCAGCACACCGATCGCGTTGCCGTGGCAGGAGTTGCGGACGACGCGGGCGCCGGAGGAGTTGTCGACGAAGATGCCGAAGGCGTTGGCGTAGGTCTCGTTGTCGGCGATCAGGCCGCCGGAGCGGGCGCAGAAGCTGAGGGCGACGCCGCCGTACTGGCTGCCCGTGGCCCGGCAGCGCAGCACCTGGCAGCCGCTCGACTCGCGCAGGTAGACGCCCCACACGGCGTTGTCCTCGGCGGCCACCTCGCGCACGGTCACGCCGGCGACGGTGTGGGCGTAGATCCCCGCCCCGGAGAAACCCCGCACGGCCAGCCCTTCGACCCGCACGTCCCCGATCCCCCCGCCACCCGTCCCGCCGCTTTCCTCGCCGTTTGTCCTGCCACCCGTCCCACCGCTTTTCTCGCTGCTCTTGTCGCCGCTTTTCTCTCCGTGTACGGTCACGCCGCTGACCACGTCGTCCGCCGCGTCGTGCAGCCGGGGGACGCCGGCGGGGCCGCCTTCACCCGGGACCAGCACGGTCCGGTCCGGTCCGGCGCCGATCAGGGTCACGCCCGCGTGCTTGATCCACACGTTCTGCCGGTAGACGCCCTCCTCCAGGACGATCCGCGCCCCGGGGCCCGCCTCGTCCAGCGCCCGCTGGATCGACTCTCCCGGCCGTACCGTCACCATCCGCGCCATCACACGCTCCCGTCCACGTACACGATCGCCAGCGATACGAACAGTCCGTCGCCGATCCCCCAGCGGGCGGCGCCGGCCACGGTCACGTCCGCGTCGCCCTCGGGGCGCAACCGGTGCAGGGCGGCCCGGCCGCTCGCGCCGCGCACGGCGTACGCGGCGCCCTCGGTCAGCGGCAGCCCGGTCGAGGCGGCCAGCTCCCCGGCGGCCTCCTCCAGCAGCGAACCGCCCCAACCGGCCGGCGGCCGGGGCGCGGCCTCGAAGTCATGCCAGGCGAACCCGGCCGGGCGACCGCCCACGGCCTTGATCAGGCTCTCCTTGACCGAGAACGCGGCCGGGCCCGGCCCCAGCTCACGCTCGGCGGCGGTGGTGAGACGGCGGTCGAACACCCGCCCGCCCCGCCGCGCCGCCCGGACGATCCGCTCCACCTCCACGATGTCCACGCCCATCAGCACGGCGGCGCTCATGCCAGTGCTCCGGCGCAGCGGGCCACGAAGGGCTCCAGGACGGCGGTGTACTCCTCGGCCCGCTCGACCATCGGGATGTGCCCGCTGTCCTCCACGAGCAGCACCTCGTTACGCGGATACTCGGCCAGCACCTCCAGCCACGGATCCACGGGCGTCATCCGGTCGTGCCGGCCCCAGACGTACATGGCGGGGCAGGCCACCCGGTCCAGCGCCGCCCTGACCTGATATTTGCGGGTCGCCTTGAGACTGCGGGCCATGCTCACCATCGACTCGGGTCGCCGCAGCATGTCGCCGACCTCCGCCATCCGCTCGGCGGAGAACAGGCTGCGCCCGCCGTGGAACAGCGCCGCCATCATGCGCTCGCCGAACTCGTCGCCGAACGGCCGCACGCTCCCCCTCCGGTCGAAACTCAGCCCGACGTCGGGGTCGGCGGTCAGGCCGGGCGCGCCGCTGACCACGATGCCGAGCACCCGGTCGGGGCGGCGGCCCGCCAGGTCGATGGCCACCAGACCGCCGAGCGAGTTGGCGCACAGCACGATCTCCGCCGCCCCGGCCGCGTCACACGCCCGCAGCAGCGCGTCGCCGAGCTGCTCGATCGAGCCGGCGATCCGGCGGTCGAGCGCGCAGATCGCCTCATGGGTACGCAACACCGGCCGACCGGCCGCCTCCAGCCGGCGGTAGGGGTGCTCCCAGATCCAACCACCCGCGAACAGCGCGGACATGAACACCACGGCCGGCCCGGGGCTGTCGCCGAGCCGATGCTCAGCGGTGAAGTCGATCATCAACGCTCCAGTTCACTTGCGTCGTCGGGTCACGAGGATCGCGGGGCTCGGCGGGCGGGGTTACAGCGTGGCGGCGGAATCGGGGGTCCAGCCGCACGCGCAGGGCGCGCCGGCGTCGGTCGCGACGACGGTCGCGCAGTTCGGGCAGCGGGCGTAGTCGCGGGCGGAGGCGGGATACCAGACGCTGGTGTGTACGCGGGTGCACAGGCCGCCCTTGAAGAAGCGGCGCATGGCCCGCTGGTGCGGCCGGGCATGGACCGCGCGCAGCGACTCCGGCCGGTCGAACGCGCTCAGCGTGAACTTGCGGCCGCCGGCGTCGAAGGTCGTCGCCCCGAGGAAGCCACGGGACGCCCGCAACGACTTGACGATCTCCACGCTGAGCAGGTCCACGTCGGCCGCCTCGACGTCGTCGCGGATCTCCAGCCAGGTCAGCACCAGTGCGCCAGGCCGCTCGGTGCGCCCGGTGGCGACCCTGGCGCTCAGGCCGTACTCGCGGGTCTCGTCGGCGGCCGGCACGAACCGCGCCGCGTAGCCGAGCGCCTCGGCGAGCGCCAGCCTGTCGTAGATCCGCTGTACGTGCGCGCCGTCCCGGCCGAGCGTCACCAGGTCGGTGCCGGACACGGCGACGGTCCCACCCGTCGCGGGCATCCCCAGGTACGCCCCGCGATGGTCGGCCCGCAACGTCCACGAGACGGTGACCGCGTCCTCGCCACCCGTCACCCTGTCCACGAGAAAGCGCGGCCCGGCGAACCGGGCCAGCACCCCGGCCGCGTACGCCACCAGCCCATCGCCGGCCAGCACGCCCCCGGAGTCAGGATCGGCATAGGACGCGACACTCGCCGCCACCGCCTCCGCGTCGCCCGCACTCCAGGCCGCCAGATGCTCCTCCGCGACCTTCCGTACGTCCACCTCACCCACGACGCCCTCCCACGTGACCCGGCAGACGACCGGAGGAAGGGGCCACGACTCGCGGGACATCCCCGGGCAGGTGAGGTACGACCGGCGGGGTGTCCTCGGGGAGGAGGGCGGAGGCGAGGGCCATGGCCAGGGCCTGGTCGTGGGTGTGGCTGATCGAGACGCGGATGCGCCGGCGGGGGTCGGCGCGGGTGGCCGGGGCCCCGGTCAGGTGCACGGCCGGCGGGTGGCCGTCAAGACAGGCGGCGTCGCCCAGGCAGGCCGGGGAAGGCCGGGGCAGGATCTCGACCTGGCCGAGATGCCCGGCGGTCGGCGGCAGGCCGAGCAGGCGCAGCACCGCCCGCTTGGCGGCCAGCCGCCCGGCCCAGTGCTCCAGCGTGCCCGCCGTGGACCTGACACGTTCGGCGGCGGTGTAGACGTCCGCCACCCGCATCCCGCCGAGCAGCTCGACGGGCCGGGTGAGGCCGGCGTAGCCGACGGCGGCGCTGCCCCAGCGGTTCACGCGGCCACCTCCTTGGCCAGGCGGCGCAGGGTGCCGGGGTCGGCCATGCTCAGGCAGCGGGCCCCGGCCCGGCGGGACAGCCCGGCCAGCACCTTGCTGTCGCCGACCTCGACCCCGGGGGCGATCGCGTCGACCGCGCCGACCGTACGGATCCATCGGACTCTGCCGGTGAGCTGGGCGACCAGCGCCTCGCGCAGCGTGCGAAGGTCGGTGGTGGGCTCGCCGGTGACGTTCGGCACGACGGGGACGCGGGGGGCGCGCATCGCGGCGGCCGCCACCGCCGCGGCCCACTTGGGGACGGCGGCGGCCATGAGCGGGGAGTGGTAGGCGTCCCCGACCTTGAGCGGCATGATCTTTGTTGCGTCGGTGGCGAGCTTCTCCAGCCGGTCCAGGGCGGGCGCCGCGCCGGAGACGACCACGTGGCCGGGCGCGTTCTCCAGACCCACCACGACGGGCTCGCCGGGGGCGGCGGCCTCGGCGGCCAGTTCCTCCACCCGTTCGACCGCCAGGCCCATCACCGCGCGCATCCCGCCACCGCCGCCCGCGACGGCCATGAGCCGGGCGCGCGTCTCCACCAGCCGTACGGTCTCCGCCAGGTCGAGCACGCCCGCCGCGTGCAGAGCGGTCAGCTCGCCCACGCTGTGCCCGGCCACGACGGCGGGCTCGTACCCCTCCTCGGCCAGTACGGCCAGGGCCGCGAGGTTGCAGGCGGTCACCGCCACCTGGGCGTGCTCGGTGGACACCAGGCGGTCGAGCGGGCCGCGCGCGCACAGCGGGGAGATCGGCCGCGACAGCAGCGCGTCGATCTCGTCCAGCCGGTCGCGGGCCACCGGCCTGCGGCGCAGCCACGCGCCCATGCCGACCCGCACGGTGCCTTGGCCGGGAAAGAGAAAGCCGAACATGACGTGCACCTCCTTTCGCTACGGCCGGCGTCGCGGCCGGCGCTCCTCGTGCGCCTCGCTACAGCCGGCGTCGCGGCCGCCGCTCCTCGTGCGCCGGACGTTCGGTGCCGAGGAAGCCGAGCAGCAGCTTGTTGACCTCGTCGGGGGCGTCGAGGGGCAGCCAGTGACCGGCGTCCTCGATCCGCTCGTAGCGCCAGGGGCCCTTGACGAACTTGCCCGATCCGGCCATGCCCTCCTCCAGCAGGGCCTTGTCGCCCGCGCCCCAGATGCCCAGCGCCGGCGCCAGGACCGGCGGGAAGGGGCGGGAGATGCGCAGCTCGGCGGCGGGCGAGCGGTTGGCGCGATACCAGTTGAGCCCGGCGGTCAGGGCGCCCGGCCTGGCCAGGTCGCGCACGTAACGGTCGTGGTCGCCGTCGCGCCCCATGATCTCCTTGAACAGCCGCCAGCCGTTGCGGCGCAGCAGCTCCTCGCTCACCCCGGGGAACTGGTAGAAGAGCATGTACCACGAGGCGGCCCGCTGCTCGATCGACGGCGTGGCGAAGACGCCGGGATGCCCGACCGACAGCGTCACCAGGTGATCGAGCCTGCGCGGCATGAGGAAGGCGTACATCCAGGCGATGGCCGCGCCCCAGTCGTGGCCGACGAGGTGCGGCCGCTTGACGCCGAGCTCGATGGTGAGCGCCACGATGTCGTTGACGATCGTCTGCATGCCGTACGCCTCGACCTCCTGCGGCTTGCCGGAGTCGCCGAAGCCGCGCAGGTCGGGCGCGATGACCCGGAAGCCGCCCTCGACCAGCGCGGGGATCTGGTTCCGCCACAGGTAGGAGGAGTCGGGGAAGCCGTGCAGCAGGACGACCGGGTCGCCTTCCCCCTCGTCGACGTAGGCGAGGTCGACGCCGTTGACGTGGACCGTCTTCTTCTCGATCATGCCGTCTCCCTGAACAACCGCTCAGCGAAGAACTCGCTGAAGCCGAACTCGGGTACCTCTTCGGGGGCGACCATGTTGAGCAGCCCGGTCACCTGCGCGGCGAAGTTCTTGGCCATCAGCTTGCGGACCCGGCGTCTGCGCTCGACGGCCGCGGGGCCGAACTCGACGTGCAGCCTGCTGATGATGGAGGCGCCGAAGTCGAGCCGCTCGATGCGGAAGGCCCGCTCCTCGGCGTACGGCGCGAACGCCGGAGGCGACCAGTCGGCGGAGCCGAGCAGGATGTCGCAGACGGTCCTGGAGTCGCGCAGCGCGCACGACAGGCCGGTGCCGAGCACGGTGTCGGCGTTGCCGGCCTCGTCGCCGATCAGCACCACGCCCTCGGTCATCGGCGGCCCCTCGGGGACGCTGGACACCGACGGCCACACCGACAGCGGCCCGGCCGGGATCGCCTCGGTCACCGCCTTGCCCCGGTCGGGCAGGCACTCCAGCTCGAAGGCGGCCAGGAACCGCGCCACCCCGCCGGGGCCCCGGTAGCGGTGCTTGTTCACGGTGGGGAAGTTGAGGTAGAGGCGGGCGCGGCCGTAGCCCTGCGGGAAGACCATGAACATGCGGTCGCCCTCGGTGCCCATGGCCTGCACGTCGGGCGGCCAGGCGTCCATGCCCTCGACCATCATGCCGCCGCCCCAGTGGTGCATGGAGTTGCGCATCGTGATGCCCGCCTGGCGGCCCACCGTACAGCCTCTGCCGGTCGCGCCGAGCACGATCCGCGGGCGCAGCTCGCGCGGCCCGTCCGGGGTGCGGTAGGAGACGACCGGGCGCGGGCCCGGCGTCACGTCGATCTTCGAGGCCGCCATCTCCAGCCGGGCGCCACTCTGTACGGCCTGCTCCGACATCAGCTCGCACACCGCGTGGTGCGGGAAGGACATCGGCCCGCCGATCCCGGGGATGAACCCGGTCATGTCCACGGCCTCGACCTCGTCCTCGGTGACGGCCTCGTCCCAGGTCATCCACTCGCGGATCTCCCAGCCGCCGCCGGCCCAGAAGCACTCGTCCACGCCCAGGCGGCGGGCTTCCCTGATGCCCCAGGGCGCCAGCCACTCGCCGCGTACCAGATCCTTGTAGGCGTCCTGCTTCTCCAGCAGGACCACGGACAGCCCGCCGGCGGCCAGCTTGCAGGCCGCCGAGGCGCCCGCGATGCCGCCGCCGACGATGACGACGTCGGGCTGCTCGACCATGTGCGTCAACTCCCCCACCTCTCCCAGTAGGTGCGCTCCGCCGCGCGGTGGCGGTCGGCCGGGCGAAAGTCGGTCCCCAGCGTGTAGGCGACCGGGATCATGCACACCTGCGTGACCCCGGTAGGGATGCTGAGCAGCTGCCCGACCTGCCGTTCGTGGGGGACGTGCAGGCAGGTGATGGTGCTGCCGAGGCCCCGGCTGCGCAGCGCGAGCTGGAAGGACCAGATGGCGGGGAAGATCGAGCCGTAGAAGATACTGGCCCTGGTCTCGCCGTGGCGCACCAGGTGGCCGGGGTCTTCGTCGGCCTTGTCCGCCATCCGGGCCCGCCACGCCTCGTTGATGGCCGTGACGTCCGGCGGGCGGCCCAGCACGCACGGGATGACCAGGGCCGGCACCGCCTCCAGCGTCTCGGTGAGCGCGTGCGCCGAGGCGTAGTTGCGCTTGGCCTGCGCGTCGTTGCGGCGACGGCCGGCGTTGGTCCAGATGTCGTTGCGGTGGAACGTCCAGGACGAGCGGATCATCTCGGCCAGCTTCAGCTTGACGGCCGGGTCGGTGATCACCAGCCAGCGCCAGTTCTGGTGGTTGTTGGCCGTCGGCGCCTGGACGGCGACGTCCAGCGCTTCCAGGATGACCTCGCGCGGCACCGGCCGGTCCAGGTCGAGCCGGCGGCGCACGGATCGCGTGGTCGTCAGCAGCCGGTCGGTCTCGGCGACATCGAAGGGCGGGGCGCCGCTCATGCCGCCCCCAGGAGTACGGCGCCGTACACCGAGCCGGGCGCGGCGGTCAGCGCGAGCGCCCGCGCCACCGGCTCGGGCAGCGCGGGGTCGGTCAGATAGCGGCCGGGCTCCCCGGCGACCGGCCGGGTGAGCCCGTCGAGCGCGGGCGCGATCCCGTCGCGGACGGCCAGCGCGCCCAGGGCGATGTTCATCGCCCCGCTGGCCGCCTGGCAGTCGCCGATCAGCGCGGCGGACGAGGTGAGCACCCCACCCGCCCCCATCGCCAGCACGGCCGCCGCTTCCCTTTCATCCTGAGCCGCCCCGACCACCACCCCGGGAGCCGCCCCCGCGAACGCCGCGATCCCCCGCCCCACCGCACTCGCCGCGTCAGCCGTGTCCGGCGGGGTGCTTGAAGGCGTGTCCGCCGTCGCGCGCGGCGGGGTGTCCGTCGGGTGGTGGGGGGCGTGGGAGGTGCCGAGCACGTGTGCGTACGGCCGGCCGCCGCGCTCGGCGCAGTGCTCGGCCGACTCGACCACGAAGGCCACCGCGGCCGACCCCGGCACCGGCTCGGCCGCGCCCGCCTCGTACGGGGTCGGCACGACGCCGTCCTGGTCGGCGTACCCGGCAGGACCGCCGGCCCGCTCGTCGGCCGCGACCACCAGGACCACCTCGGCCTTGCCCGCCCTGATCAACTCCAGGGCGCAGTCGAGCGCGATCGAGGCCGACGCGCCGCCGTTGCAGATGGTGGTGGTCGGCCCGCGCAGGCCCAGCGTCTGGCAGACGGCCCCGCCGGTGGCGTTCAACACGACGTTGGAGAAGCTGAGCACGGCCGGCTTGTTCGGGTTGAGCGCGATGCTCTGGTCGAAGCCGCCGGTGCTCTCGCTCGACCCGGCGCCGGTGGCGAAGATGAGCCCGACGTCGTCCAGCGCCTTCCTGGGCAGCTTCAGCCCGGCGTCCTCCCAGGCCAGCCGGGACGCGGCGATCGCCATGCGGGACAGGTGGTTCATGTGCCGCCACAGCGAGCGCGGCGCGTACGTCCGGCCGTCCAGCGACGGCGCGCGCCCGGCGGCCCGCCGTCCGGCGGAGATGGCCGCGCTCACCTCGGCGATGCCGGTGCCCGCGCCGGTGACCGGCCCGAGCCCGGTGATCACCGCCTCGCGGCGCGGCAGTTCTTCGTACGGGCGTGGCTCCCGGGGCCGGGTCAGCACGAGGGAGACGTTGTTGCCGCCGAACGCGTAGTTGTTCGACACGACCGTCTCGATGGTCATCGGGCGGGCCACGTTCGGCACGAAGTCCAGGTCGGTGGCGGGCGCGTCGCCCGGCTCGGTGTCGAAGCCGATCGTGGGCGGGGCGACGCCGTGGCGCAGCGCCAGCACCCCGGCCACCGCCTCGACCGCGCCCGCCGCCCCCAGCGTGTGGCCGAGGAAGGACTTGATGCTGCTGGTGGGCACCTGCCCGGCCCGCTCGCCGAAGGCCAGGCGCATCACCTTGGCCTCCATGGCGTCGTTGGCCGGGGTGCCGGTGCCGTGGCCACTGACGTAGTGCACGTCCTGCGGTGACAGGCCCGCGGCGGCGAGCGCGCGGCGCACGGCCGCGGCCCCTCCCCGGCCGGTCGGGTCGGGCGCGGTCGCGTGGTACGCGTCGGCCGACAGGCCGTAGCCCGCGACCTCGGCCAGCGGGACCGCGCCCCGGGCCAGGGCCAGGTCCAGCGGTTCGAGGAGCAGGAAGGCGGCCCCTTCGCCCAGGTTGAGTCCGTCGGAGCGGCTGTAGGGGCGGCACGGGCCGGTGCTGAGCGCCTGCAGTCCGGCGAAGCCCGCGTAGGTGCCGAACAGCAGCGGGTCCACGCCGCCGGCCAGGACGGCGTCCGCCTCGCCGGTCAGGATCTTGTCCATGGCGAGGCCGACCGCGTTGCCGCCGGCCGCGCACGCGGTCGAGACCAGGATGCGGGGGCCGCGCAGTTCCAGCCGCTCGGCCAGCACGTCGCCGGTGCGGTGCATGGGCTGGTAGCGACCCGCGACGTCCGGGGTCGCCTGGCACTTCCCGAGAATGACCCCGAACCGCCCCGGCTCAGCGATCACCGACCCCCCTGGGCCGCCCGCCGGCGCGCTCTCTTGGGTGCCCGCCTGGGTGCCCGCCTGGGTGCCCGCTTGCACGCCGGCGCGGGCGCCTGCCTGGGTGAGAGCCTGGCGGGCGGCGACGAGTGCCAGCTTGGCGGTGCGGTCGAGGCCGGCGTCGGCGGCGGGGAGCTGGGAGGTGATCCACTCCTCGGGCACCTGGCCGGCGTGCCTGGCCTCGAACACCGCGTACGCCTCGTCCAGCACGGGGGTGAGACCCCCCTGGCCGGTGGTGAGCCGCCGCCAGAATTCCGCGGGGTCGCGGCCGGCCGCGCAGATGATGCCCAGGCCGGTGACGACGACGGGCCGCAGCGCCATGCTTGTCTCCTTCTCGCGAGAAGCGGGCAGCCCGATCAGATGATCGGGATGCTCCAGCTCTTGGGCACGATGTAGGGGCTGGTCAGCGTGGTCACCCCGACGCCGCCGGCGGACAGTCGCAGCCCGGCGGCGGCCAGGTCGCGGTCCACGCGGGCCAGGCCGAGCGTGGTGCCGAGGCCGACGCTGTGCACGGCGTGCACGACTTCGCCGATGACCTGGTCGCCGGCCATGACCCGGGTGCCGGCCGCAGGCACGCCGTCGGCGCAGGTGAAGCCGATGGTGCGGCGGCCGGTCCCCGACTCGAACGCGGCCAGCACGGCCTCGCGCCCCACGAACGCCTCCTTGGTGACGTCGACCAGCCAGTTGGCGCCGATCTCGATCACCGTGGCGCCCGGGGTGGCCTCGTGGCGCGGCATCGGCTGGCGGACCTCCAGCATTGCCAGCTCCAGGGCCTCCTGACCGGCCGGCCGGGCGTGCTCCAGCGACAGCGACCACAGCCCGGCGGCCGCCTCCCGGGGGACGATCATCTGGTAGCCGTACTCGCCGGTGAAGCCCGTCCTGGCGAAGACGATGTCCACGTCGTCCCAGGTGGTCTCCACCACCGACTCGAACGGCAGCGAGGCCAGCTCGCCGTCGATCAGCCGGCCGACCACCCCCCAGGCGTACGGACCCTCCAGGCCGACGAGCACCAGCTCCGGGGAGCGGTCGGCGATCTCGATGCCGTCGTCGGCCTGCGCCCGCAGGTGCTCCAGCAGCCGCGTCCCGGCGCCGCACGAGCTCGCCAGGAGGATGCCGTCCTCCCGGCCGAAGGCGAGCACCTGGTCCACGACCTGCCCGGCGTCGTCCAGGACGAGGCTCATCATGCAACGGTCGGAGGTGAGGTACTCCACGTCGCGGGCCAGCACCCGCTGCGCGTACTCGACCGCGCCGGGGCCGGTGATCTCGATGAGCCGGTGCCCGCTGAGATCGAGGACGGCGGCGCGCTCCCTGAGTGCCGCGTACTCCTGCGACAGCGCGTCGGGCGCGGCCGAGAAACGCAGCGGCACGGTCACGTCGCCGACCTCGCCGTAGACGGTTCCCTCAGGATGGGTGGCCGCGAGGACGTTGACCATGGTTCACACCTTTCGCACAGAACGTTGACCGGCCGGATCGGCGATCGTGAGGATTCCTTCGGCGGCCACCTGACCGGCCACCCGGGCCGACACGCGGAACTCCGCGAATCCGCCGCCGCCTCCGGCGCGCTCGGCCGTGAGGGTGAGCTGGTCACCGGGGACGACCGGGCGCCGGAAGCGCATCGACTTGATGCCCGCCAGGTAGCTGATCTCGCTGGCCCCGGCCAGGGCGAAGACCACGCCGGCGAGCTGGGCCAGCGCCTCGGTGATCACGACGCCGGGCAGCACCGCCTCGTTCGGGAAGTGGCCCTGGAACCACAGCTCGGTGCCGGCGACGTTCTTGGTGGCGGTGCCCTTCACGCCGGGTTCCACCTTGCCGACCCGGTCCAGCAGCAGCATCGGCCAGCGGTGCGGCAGCACGGCGCGCACCTGGTCGTGGGTCAGCCCGGAGACCACGGGCAGGGCGGCGGGCTGCGCCTGGGTGAGCGTCATCCCTGGGCCCGCAGGGCGGGGTTGACCTCGTCCGCGAGCCGCGACACCGAGCCGAAGACGGCCATCTCGCTGTCGTACAGCGCGACCCCGAACTCCGCCTCGATGGCGACGTAGAGCTCCAGCACGTCGAGGCTGTCCAGCTCCAGGCCGCGGCCGAACAGCGGCTGGTCGTCGGTGATCCAGTCCGGCTCGATCTCCAGATCGAGCCGTGAGACGATCATCTTCTTGATCTGGCTGCAGGTCTGCTGCCGTTCGGCGGCCTTGGCGCGCAGCTCGTCGATGGTCATGATTCCTCCTGGTGCCTCGGGGCTTGCGTGAGGGAGAGGTGGGTGGTTCACCCGAGGCCGCCGCCGTGGGCGACCACCACCGAGCCGGACATGTACGACGCCTTGTCGGAGGCCAGGAAGGTGACGATCGAGGCGATCTCCTCGGGGCGTCCCATCCGGCCGAGGCGGATGCGCGACTCGTACTGCTTCCTGATGTCGGCGGGGACCCGGCGGGTCATGTCGGTGGCGACGAACCCGGGCGCGACCACGTTGGCCCGCACCCCGTGCGGGGCCGCCTCGTTGGACAGCGCGTGCGTGAAGGCGATGATCGCGCCCTTGGACGCCACGTAGTTGGTCTGGCCGGGGAAGCCGCCGTCCAGTCCGCTGGAGGAGGACAGGGTCACGATGGAACCGCTGCGCTGGTGCTGCATCAGCTTCAGCGCCTCCCGGCAGGCGAGGAAGGTGCCGACCAGGTTGGTGTCCACCGGGGCGCGGAACTGCTCCAGGCTCATGGCGATGAGATAGCGGTCCTGGGTGATGCCGGCGCTGGTCACCAGCACGTCGAGGTGGCCATGCTCGGCCCGGATGTCGCGGAACACGCGGCGTACGGACTCCTCGTCGGTGACGTCCGCCCGCACGCTCGACGCGCTGCCGCCCTCCTCCTCGATCCGGGCGACGACCTCCTTGGCGTCCTGCTCCGATCTGGCGTAGTTGACGATGACGTGGGCGCCCTCCCTGGCCAGGTCGAGTGCGACGGCCCGGCCGATCCCGCGCGACCCGCCGGTGACCAGGGCCACGGAGCCTTGGGTGAACAGCATCAGCGTCTCCAGGAATTCGGCAAGCGC
Source organism: Nonomuraea glycinis (assembly GCF_014646515.1). Classification (GTDB taxonomy): domain Bacteria; phylum Actinomycetota; class Actinomycetes; order Streptosporangiales; family Streptosporangiaceae; genus Nonomuraea; species Nonomuraea glycinis. The sequence continues at coordinate 67,101 of NZ_BMNK01000026.1, read as the reverse complement.
AGAATGACTTATCTGGATCTTCCCTAGATAAGTTACTAAGTGGGGATATCACGCCTGTATCATGCGGATATCCTCGTATTGACTGAGGTAATCGGCATATTCGATGCTGACGCCATGGATCAGCATGAGGTGGACGTATTGGTGGTCGGGGGCGGGCCCGTCGGACTGTCCACCGCCGTCGAACTCTCCCGCCACGGAATATCCACCCTGCTGGTCGAAAAGCATGCGGGTACGGCGATTTTCCCCAAGGCCCGGCTCATCACCACCCGGACCATGGAGATTTTCCGGTCCTGGGGAATTCAGGACGAGGTGGAGAGCGCCGGAATGCCGCGCGAGGAGTTCCTGGCGGTGGGCGTCGGGAGCTGCCTGACGGCGGACGACTTCGTCCGGTCGGCGGCGGCGCTGCAGCGCGACGCCCCGCACAGCCCCACCTACACCTTCCTCTGCTCGCAGGACCTGCTGGAGGTCATCCTGCGCCGGCGCGCCGAGAAGGGACCGGCGGCGGACGTCCGGTTCGGGACCGCCATGACCTCCATGCGCGAGGTCGCGGGCGGGGTCGAGGCCGTGGTGTCCGCCGGGGGCCGGGAGACTTTGGTCCGTTGCCGCTATCTGGTGGCCGCCGACGGCAGCCGCAGCGGCGTGCGCGACCGGCTCGGCATCAAGGCCGAAGGGCCGCCGGTGCTCGGCCACATGATCAGCATCATGTTCGAGGCCGACCTGGGTTTCCTGCCGCCCGAGCGGCGGGCCGCGCTGTCCTTCCTGCGCGATCCGCCGTGCGCGGTGGAAGCGGTCGATCACGGGCGCCGGTGGATGGTGCAGACCGGGTACGAGCCCGAGGAGGGCGGCAGTCCCGCCGACTTCACCGAGGAGGTGTGTCTGGCCGCCGTGCGCGCCGCCGTCGGGGTGCCGGACCTGCCGGTCGAGATCCTCGGCGTGCTGCCCTGGCTGCAGCAGGCCAAGGTCGCCGACGGCTTCCAGTCCGGCCGGGTCTTCCTGGCCGGGGACGCCGCGCACGTGGCCACCCCGCAGGGCGGTTTCGGCATGAACTGTGGCATTCAGGACGCCCACAACCTCGCCTGGAAGCTGGCCGCCGTCCTGCGCGGCGCGGCCGGGCCGGCGCTGCTGGACACCTACACCGCCGAGCGCCGGCCGATCGCCGCCAGGACCGTGGACGAGAGCCTGACCAACGCGCTGATCACCTTCCAGATGATGGAGGGGCGGCTGTCCATGCGCGAGGCCGTCGACCAGCAGGCGGGCCGGCGCAGCTGCGAAGGGCTGGTGCTCGGCTTCGGGTACGACTCCGCCGCGGTGATCCCGGACGGCACCCAGGCCCCCGCCCCCGGCGACCCGTACCGCGTCTACGTCCCGTCCGCCCGCCCCGGCCACCGCGCCCCGCACGTGTGGCTGACGGGCCCGGACGGCCCCGTGTCCACCCTGGACCTGCTCGGCCCCTGCTTCACCCTGCTGACCGCGAACCCCTCCTGGTCAAGCGCCGCCCATGCCACGACTCGCCGTACCGGCTGCGCCCTGACACCGATCGAGATCCTCCCCGACGGCGGCGCGCCCGCCGCCACGAGCCGGGTCACGGAGTATGGCGGCCCGTACGCCTCCGCGACCTGGGCCACGGAGTACGGCGCCGGCGCGGCGGGCGCGGTCCTGGTGCGCCCGGACGGCCACGTCGCCTGGCGGACGGCGACCGCCTCCGACGACCCCGAGCACACCCTCACCACGGCCCTGACCACCATCCTCGCCAAGCCCTGACCCACCAGGGAGGTCAGGCGTGGGCGACGCGGGAGCGTAGGCGGGCGGCGCCGAGTCGGAGGGAGAGCGGGTTGCCGCAGGAGGTCGCCACGAGGTCGGTCACCGCCTGCGGCCCGAGGGCGGTACCGGCCGCGCCCACGAGCATGTCGGCCAGCTCGCGTGCCGCGTCCTCCTCCAGCGGCGCGAGGAACACCCGGTGCGCACCCTGCCTGGCGACCAGCTCGTCCAGAGGCGCGGCGGTGGTCACCACGACCCGGCAGGCCGCCCCGCCCGGCAGCAGGGACGCCACCTCGTCACCGGCGTTGTCCAGCACCACGAGCAGTTTGCGGCGGGCGGTCCTGCTGCGGTACAGAGCCAGCTTCTCGGCATGGTCGGCGGGGATGTCCTGCTCGCCGAGCGCCCGCAGAAAGCGGTCCAGTACGACGTGCGGCTCGATGCCGTCCAGGTCGGCGAAGAGCTGGCCGTCGGGGAACCAGTCGATCCGGGCGTGCGCCCACCGCAGCGCCAGCGTGGTCTTACCGACGCCCGGCGCGCCGCTGAGCACCATGGTGGCGGGCATCGCGGGCTCCGGATCGGGGCGCAGCGCGGCGTCGAGCCCGGCCAGTTCCGCCGCGCGGCCCACGAAGGGCAGGACCTGCGGCGGCAGCTGGCACGGCACGACCGGGGCGGGCGGCGCGGGCGCGGGCACAGGCGCGCGCATCAGCACGGACTCGTCGCGCAGGATCTGCTCGTGCAGCCGGCGCAGCGCGGGTCCGGGCTCCAGGCCGATCTGCTCCAGCAGGAAGCGCCGCGTCTCCTGGTAGGTGCGCAGCGCCTCGGCCCGCCGGCCCGCACGGTACTGCGCCAGCATGAGCTGGGCGCGCACCCGCTCACGGAACGGCGACTCGGCGACCAGCGCCAGCAACTCGGGGATCACCTGGTGGTGCCTGCCCAGCCCGATCTCCAGCTCCAGGCAGGTCTCCAGCGCCTCCAGCCGGCATTCGGCCATCCGCGCCACGTCGTACCGCAGGCCCCTGAGGTCCTCGAACGGGGTGCCGCGCCACAGCGCGAGCGCCTCCCGCAGCAGCGCGACGGCCCCTTCCTGGTCGCGGGCGGCCTGCTCGCGCGCCTGCGTCACCATGGCGGTGAACCTGAGCCAGTCGATGCCGTCGGCGGGCACGCGCAGCAGGTAGCCGGGGCTGGAGGTCTCGATCACGCCCGCGCCGAGCCTGCGGCGCAGCCGTGACACGCAGATGGCGATCTGCCGCCAGGCGCTGCTCGGGGCCGAGCCGGCCCACACCGCCTCGACGAGCCGCTCCACGCTCATCACCCGGTTGGCGTTCAGCAGCAGGCAGGCCAGGATGGCCAGCTCCCTGTTGGCGCTCATCGGCAGCTCGACGCCGTCCTTGAGCACTTTGAGCGGCCCCAGCACGTGGAACTCGAAGGCGGGTCCCGGCGCCTGCCCGATCATCGGCGCGCCCATCAGACCGCCCGTGCCAGGTGGCGTTCGAGCTCGTCGGCGGCTCGCGGGGTGCCGCCGGCGGCCCGGATGTCGCCGCGCATCGCCTCGGCGTTGCGCTTCACCCGAGGGTCGGCGGCCACCGCCAGGACCGCGTCGACCAGGCGCTCCGGGGTCAGCTCGGCCGGCTCGACGACCTGGCCCAGGCCCAGCTCGGCGACCCGGCGGGCGGGCGGCCGGTCGATGGCCGTGGCGGGCACCACGACCATGGGGCAGCCCCAGTACAGGGTCTCCATGGCGGTGCCCATGCCCCCGTGGGTGACCGCCACCGAGGCGTGCGCCAGCACCGCCAGGTGCGACACCCACCGGTGGACCTCGATCGTCGGCGGCAGCGGGCCGAGCTCGGCCGGGTCCATGCCGTCGCCCAGGGTGACCACGCCGTGCCAGGGCAGCTCCGCGAAGGCGCGCACGCAGGTGCGCACCAGGTCGGGCCGCCCGCTGGCCACGGTGCCGAAGGACAGCAGCGCGACCGGCAGCCCGTCGCCCGGCGGCTCCCATCCCGACAGGAACGCACGCTCGCCCAGGCACGGGCCGACGAACGCGAAGCGCTCGTCGAAGGTCTCGCCGGCGAACTGGAACGAGCGCGGCAGGTTGACCAGGTTGGCGTCCTGGACCTCCCACCACAGCTCGGCCGGATCGGCCCGCACCCCGTGCGCGAGAGCCAGCTCGCGGGTCCTGGCGAGCATCCCGTCCACCCATCCGGGCAGCTCGCGCACCGCCTCCTGCCCGCCGTAGATGGCGGAAAGGTACGAGAAATGCTCGTTGGAGGCGAACACCGGGATGAGCTGCGTGGCCGGCAGCCCCCACTTCCTGGCCAGGATGCGCCCGGCGTGCAGGATCGAGATGTCGTAGACGATCAGGTCGGGCCGGTCGCGCAGCCCGTCGGCCGCCCGCAGCATCGCCGCGCTCTCGTCCAGGAACAGGGAGAGCAGCCCCAGCGGGTCGTCCTCCAGCTTGCGCAAATCCACGGACCGGTAGGCCGAGTCATAGGCGAGCACGGTCGCGCCCGCCCCTTCGGCATGCCGCGCCATCGCGGGCGCGGTGAGATAAGTGACCCGATTTCCCCGGCGAACCAATTCCGCGACCACGGCGAGATGCGGAATGACATGGCCGTGATCGGGCTGACACATAAAAAGATAGTGTCGCTTCATGTGAGATCTTTCGCTGGATCCACGTATAGATAGCCATCTCAAGCTATTAACGGCGGCCGCAATACAGCACCCCTAATCTCCCCCTGATGCCGGGCCCGTTCTAGGGGTTCCGCGCGCCGACCGGCCATGCCTACCCTGACGGCACATCATGAGGAGGACGACGATGCCCACGCGGGTCTGGGACTATCTGCCGGAATACGAATCCGAGCGCCAGGACATCCTCGACGCGGTCGAGACGGTGTTCCGTTCCGGGCAGCTCGTCCTGGGCGCGAGCGTGCGCTCCTTCGAGGCGGAGTTCGCCGCCTACCACGGGGTGCGGCACTGCGCGGGCGTGGACAACGGCACCAACGCCATCAAGCTGGCCCTGCAGGCGCTCGGCGTCGGCAAGGGCGACGAGGTCGTCACCGTCTCCAACACCGCCGCGCCCACCGTGGTGGCCATCGACGCCGTGGGGGCCACGCCGGTCTTCACCGATGTGGACCCGCGCACGTACCTGATGGACGTGACCCAGGTGGAGGCCGCCATCACGCCGCGGACCCGGTGCCTGCTGCCCGTCCACCTGTACGGCCAGTGCGTGGACATGGCTCCGCTGGAGCGGCTGGCGGCCCGGCACGACCTGGTGATCCTGGAGGACTGCGCGCAGGCGCACGGCGCCCGCCACCATGGCCGGCGGGCCGGGTCGATGGGGCACGCGGCGGCGTTCTCGTTCTATCCGACCAAGGTGCTCGGCGCGTACGGCGATGGCGGCGCGACGATCACCTCCGACGACGAGGTGGATCGCGCGCTGCGGCGGCTGCGCTACTACGGCATGGAGCAGACCTACTACGTCGTGGAGACGCCCGGCCACAACGCCCGGCTGGACGAGGTGCAGGCGGAGATCCTGCGCCGCAAGCTGACCCGGCTCGACGACTACGTCGCGGGGCGGCGGGCGGTGGCGGCCCGCTACGCCGACGGCCTGGCCGGCACCGGCCTGGTGCTGCCCGAGACCGCCGCGGGCAACGAGCACGCCTATTACCTGTACGTGGTCCGCCACCCGCGGCGCGACGAGATCATCGAGGCGCTGCGCGGGCACGACATCCACCTCAACATCAGCTATCCGTGGCCGGTGCACACCATGTCGGGCTTCGCGCACCTGGACTACGCGCCGGGCCGCCTGCCGGTCACCGAGGCGCTGGCCGGGGAGATCTTCTCCCTGCCGATGTACCCGTCGCTGCCGCTCGGCGTCCAGGAGAAGGTCATCGCCGCCCTCCACGCCGTCTGTGACACGACCGGCCGCGACGCGACCCGCCGTGACGGGACCAGCCGCTGAGTGGCCGGCCGTATCGCTTACCCGCCGTGACGGGACCGGCGGTTCGGCTCAGCGGATGTATTCGGGCAGGAGGCCGCACGCGGCGGCCTCGCCCAGCGTGCGCGCGGTCCGGTCGCGCTCCGACAGGATCGGCGGCGGCCCGTCGGGCAACCGCACCCCGATCTCCTCGTCGAACACCGACAGCGTCAGCTCGTTCTCGGCCCGGTACTCCGCCGACAGCAGGTAACACACCACGCTGTCGTCCTCGAGCGCGACGAAGGCGTGGCCGACCCCCGGCGGGAAGTAGACGGCCCGGCCGGTGTCGGCGGCCAGCTCCACCGCGTCCCAGCGGGCGAACGTCGGCGACCCCACCCGCAGGTCCACCACCAGGTCCAGCACCCGCCCGCCCGCGCAGTGGACGTACTTCGCGGTGCCGGGCGGCGTGAGCGTGTAGTGGATGCCGCGCACCACGCCGCGCCGGGAGACGTTCCGGCTGACCTGCGCGACGGGGAACAGCGGCCGCCCGACCGCCGCCACGAACGCCTTCTGCTGGTACGGCGAGGCGAAGGTGCCGCGCTCGTCGCCGAAGACGTCCGGTTCGAAGGCGTACGCGCCGGCCACGGCCAGCTCGCGGTGCCTCACGGCCGCGCCCCGCCGAGACCGGTCATGAGGCGCCCACGGTGTGCACCGTGGGGACGTACAGGATCCACCGGCCACCCGCCTCGCGGAACGCCGTCTCCTTGGCCATGATCTCCTCGGCGTGGTTCCAGGCGAGCAGCAGCGCGTAGTCGGGATAGGGGTCGGCGAACGCCTCGGGCCCGCGGACCGGCAGGTGCGAGCCGGGCGTGAGCCTGCCCTGCTTGGCGGGGGTCGTGTCGCAGACGAAGGAGACCAGGTCCGGCCCGATGCCGCAGTAGTTCAGCACGGTGGCGCTCTTGGCGGTGGCCCCGTAGCCGTACACCCGGGCACCCTGCTCGCGCAGCCGCCGCAGCAGCGCCACGAGGTCGTCGCGGTTGGCGGCGACCCGCGCCGCGAAGGCGCGCAGCGTCGCCGGCTCGGTCAGCCGCGCGGCCCGCTCGGCCGCCAGCAGGCCGGCCACGGTTGAGCTCGGCGTGCGCGCGCCGCGCCTGGCCAGCGTGTAGCGGACCTCGCCGCCGTGCACCGGCAGCCGCTCCACGTCCACCAGCTCGAACCCGTGACGATCGGCCATGGCGCGGACGGAGGTGGCGCAGAAGAAGTAGAAGTGCTCGTCGTAGATCTGGTCGAAGGAGGCCCGCGCCACGATGTCGCCGAGGTAGGGGTCCTCGAAGACGAACACGCCCCCGGGACTCAGCAGCGCGTCCACCCCGCTCAGGATGGAGTCCATGTAGGGGATGTGGCACAGCGTGTTGGCCGCGTAGACGACGTCGGCGGGGCCGTCGGCGGCGCGGATCTCGGCGGCGACGCCGGCCTCGAAGAAGTCCTTGCGCACCCGTACGCCCCGGGCCGCCGCCACGTCGGCCACGCCGCCGGAGGGCTCGACGCCGAGGTGCCGGACGCCCTCGTCGGCGATGGTCGCGAGCATGGTGCCGTCGTTGCAGCCCAGCTCGACCACGAACGGGTCCGGACCGGTCAGCTCGGTGGCGAGCAGCCGCTTGGCCAGCGCGTCGAAGTGCGCGCGCATCACCGCCGACCCCGAGGAGAGGTACGGGTAGTCGTCGTGGAACATCCGCTCCCGGTCCACCTCGTGCAGGAGCTGCGCCATCGAGCAGTCCTCGCAGACCCCCACGGCCAGGTGGAAGAAGAACTCCGATGCCGTGCCGCCGGGGGTGACGAAGGCGTCGGAGACGGGTTGCCGCCCGAAGTCGGCGAACTGGTGCAGCCTTCCGGAGCAGATCCGGCACTCCATGCGATCCTCCTTGAGCGTGCGGGCCCGCGTCAGGGGTGGCGGTACCTCACCCATACGTCGCCGGTCTTCACGAATCCGGTGAGCCGGATGACCACGCCGTCGTGGGCCAGCGCCGCGGGCGGGCGGTTGAAGACGGCGCCCATCCAGCGCCGCACGACCTCGTCGTCGCGGACGATCCAGCCGGGCGGGACGATGAGGATGACGTCACCGAACCAGGAGGTGATCCCCAGGTCGATCACGACCTCCTGATGCGGGCAGTCCGCCCGGGTGAAGTCGATCTTCACCGTGCCGAACCGGCCCGCCTTGGCGCTGAGGTACGGCGGCACCGTCCAGCGCCCGTCCTGCACGACCTTGCCGCTGCGGGTGTGCAGCTCCAGCGCGCCGGTGGCGCTGGGGACGGCCATGGCGGCCGTGGGGACGGCCGGGGCCACGGCCCTCGTCTGCCACAGGTCCGCGACCAGCACGTCCAGCTGCCCTCGGGTCCGGGCGGTGAAGGTGCGGTCGACCCGCTCGTTGAACTCGTCGAGGGTGATCCGCCCGTCGCTGACCGCGACACGGAGCATCTCGGCCACCCTCTCGCGGTCCTGGTCACTTGCTCGCATGTCCGGCTGCTCGGTCATGGCGTCCACCCTAGAAGCCTATGAAGGGTCGTACCGGCGCAGAACCCCTATTCCATCGGGCTCGCAGGACAGGGGACGGGTGCGGGCGGGCAGGGGTTGAGCGGGGTGGCGGCCGCGTGGCAGGTTCGGCCATGACGGACCCGCGAGCGCTGAGGAGTGGCCATCATCGACGTGCGCGACTGGCTGGAGGAGGTCGCCGGCCACACCTTCATGGAGGTGACGCGGGTGCCTCTGGAGGAGTTGGCCGGATGGCGTGCCGACCCGGTGACGGGCGACCTCCGGCACCGCAGCGGGCGCTTCTTCACCGTCGAGGGCCTGGACGTCCGGCATCCGGCGGGGCCGGTGACCGCCTGGACGCAGCCCATCATCAACCAGCCCGAGGCGGGCATCCTCGGCATCCTGCTCAAGCGGGTGGACGGCGTGCCGTACCTGCTGATGCAGGCCAAGAACGAGCCGGGCAATCCCGACGGGCCGCAGCTCTCGCCCACCGTGCAGGCCACCAGGAGCAACTACACGCGGGTGCACGAGGGGCGGCCGGTGCCGTACCTGGACTTCTTCCGGGAGGCGCGCGGCCGGGTGCTCGCCGACGTGCGCCAGTCCGAGCAGGGCGCGTGGTTCTACCGCAAGCGCAACCGCAACATGGTGGTGGAGGTCGCCGCGCACGTCGAGGCGGCCGAGGGGTTCCGCTGGCTGCCGCTGCACCGGGTGCACGCGCTGCTGTCCGTGCCGGAGCTGGTGAACATGGACGCCCGTACGGTGCTGGCCTGCCTGCCGCCCCAGCCCGGCCCGGCGGCCGAGGGCTTCGGCGCGCTCGTGGCCTGCTCCCGCCTGCCGGGCCGCCCCGCCGTGCACACCACGGGCGAGATCTTGAGCTGGCTGAGCGGCCTGCGCTCCACGGCCGACATCCAGGCCCGGCCGCTCGCGCTCGGGCGGCTGCGCGCGTGGCGGCGGGCCGAGGGCCGCATCACGCACGACACCGGCAGGTTCTTCGAGGTCATCGGGGTACGGGTGCGCGCGTGCGGACGCGAGGTCGGCGGGTGGGACCAGCCGATGATCGCGCCCGTGGGCACCGGCGTCGCCGCGTTCCTGGTCAGGCGGATCGGCGGCGTGCTGCACGCCCTGGCGCACGCGCGGGTCGATCCCGGCTACACCGACGTGGTGGAGCTGGCCCCCACCGTGCAGTGCACTCCCGGCAACTACGACCACCTGCCGTCCCGGGCCCGGCCGCCGCTGCTGGCGGAGGTGCTCGCCGCCGAGCCCGGCAGCGTGCGCTTCGACACGGTGCTGGCGGAGGAGGGCGGGCGCTTCTACCACGCGCGCAATCGCTACCTCGTGGTGGAGACCGCCGAGGACCCGCTGCCCGGCCACCCGGACTTCCGCTGGGTGGCCCTGCACCAGCTCGACGAGCTGCTGCGGCACAGCTACTACCTGAACGTCGAGGCCCGCACCCTAGTCAGCTGCCTGCACGGCCTGGCGCACGCCGACCGGCTCACCGCAGCAGCTCGATGACCTTGCCGAAGTCCGCCATGGCCGGCTCCATCACGGTGAAGTAGGACAGGCCGAACCGCTCCCGGTGCCCGCGCACCTGCTCCGCGATCTGCGCCGGCGTCCCCACGAACAGCGTCGGCAGCTCCAGCAGCCGCTCCGGCGGCAGATCCGGGGCGTACCGGCGGACGGTCTCGGCGCCGGCCCGCCGGTCACCGGTCAGCACCGTGGCCTTGGACAGCACGTTCAGCTCGATCCGCGCGGCGCGCGGCCCGGCCACGGCCCGGACGAACTCCACCCGCCGCAGCAGCTCCGCCGCGTCGACCAGGGCGGTCCTGCCGTACTCCGCCCGGTAGGGGGCGCCGGTGAAGCTGACGATCTCGGCCCGCCGCGCGGCCAGCCGGAGCACGCGGTCGCCGTGGCCGCCGATCATGAGCGGTGGCCCCTTGCCCGCCAGCAGCGGGTCCAGCGCGCCGACCAGCTCCTCCAGCCGGCGCGTACGCGAGGCCGGGTCGTCGGGCAGGCCCAGGGCGGCGAACTCGGACCTGACGTAGCCCGTGCCGAGTCCCAGCTCCAGCCGCCCGCCGATGAGCCGGTCGGTGGTGGTGACGTCCCTGGCCAGCAGGACGGGGTGGTGGAACGCGGCGTTGAGCACGTACGTGCCGATGGCCGCGCGCTCGGTGGCCTCGGCGGCCAGCATCGCCGACGGGAAGGGCGAGAGCAGGTTCAGGTGGTCGGGCACGGCGATCACGTCGTAACCCAGCGCCTCCGCCCGGCGGCATTTGGTCATCCACTCGGCTCGGGAACAGTCCTCTGTGATGAGAACCACACCGAACCTGAGGGGGCCGGTCACACGTACCTCCACAGGGGCCTGTAACAGCAGGGATTCCCCCGAACAGTAACTAATTTCCACAATTCCCTGTAGCCCTGAAAGAATTCCCGCTCCCACTCGTACGGGAAATAAGGGCGAGTAGGGGTCTGGATCCACGACAATCTGCACAGACACCTGGCACCCCTACGACAACGTAGGGGGAAAAATCGTGCTTTAGCACATCACGGCCGTACCATGGTCTCGGGTTCCTCGGCAAGGCACCCGTGGAAATAGTCCCATTTGACTTAGCGGCTCAACACACTTTGACTAGAGCTGTCAACGAGTCGGGGGGCACGTGAAGGGAATTCGGTGCGCTACACGAGGCTAGGCCGAACGGGACCGGTGATTTCCGCGATCGGACTCGGCTCAATGGCCCTGAGCGGTGCCTACGGCCCCGTCGAGGCCACGGAGGCGGACCGGCTGGTCCGCCGGGCGCTCGACGCCGGTGTGACCTTCCTCGACACGGCCGACTTCTACGCGGCCGGCGAGGTGGAGCGGATGGTCGGCCGGGCCGTCGCCGGGCGGTCCGGCGAGGTCGTGGTGGCCACCCGCGGCGGCATGCGCGTGCGCGGCCCCCAGGAGACGGTGGAGGTCGACGAGCGCCCCGGCGACCTGGAGCGCGCCTGCGAGTCGTCGCTCCGCCGCCTCGGCATCGACCGCATCGGCCTCTACTACCTGCAGTGCCGTGGCTCCCGGGCGCCGATCGAGGACGGCGTGGCCCGGCTGGCCGAGCTGGTGCGGGCCGGCAAGATCGGCTACATCGGGCTGTCCAACGCCACCACCGAGCAGCTCCGGCGGGCCCACGCCGTGCACCCGATCGCCGCGCTCGCCATCGAATACTCCCTCTGGGGGACCTGCGTCGACGCCACGCTGCTCACCACCGCGCGTGAGCTGGGCGTCGCCATCGTGGCGGTCCGCCCGCTCGGCCGCGGCTTCCTGACCGGCCGGATCAGGACCGACCGGCTCACCCCGGGCGACTGGCGGCGCTCCGACCCCCGGTTCAGGCCCGAGCGGCTGCGGCTGCACGCCGGGCCGCTGCAGCGGCTGGAGACCGTGGCCGCCCGGCTCGACCTGGGCACGGGCCGGCTCGCGCTGGCCTGGTTGCTGGCGCGCGAGGAGCACATCGTGCCGGTGCCCAGCACCCGTGACCAGGTGCACCTGGAGATGAACCTCGCCGCCTCGGCGGTCGAGCTGCCACCGGAGGTCCGCGAGCGGCTGACCGGGCTGTTCCCCGGGAGCTTCCCCGCCGAATTGGCGCACTCGCCGGTCCCGCTGATCTGAGGCGCGGGTCAGTCCGGGTCGGTCCTGCCCTGCGGCATGATCAGGGAGGCGGCCAGCGCCTTGTTCACCGCGTCGATCCGCGAGACCGCGTTGAGCTTGACGAAGATGTTGCGCATGTGGCGCTTCACCGTCGCCTCGGCCAGGCCGAGCTTGCGGGCGATCTGGCTGTTGCTCAGCGCCTGCGCCGCGAGCTGGAGCACTTCCAACTCCTTGTCCGACAGCGTCGGCGCGGCCGCCGCCTCCACCTGGGCGACGCTGTTGCGCGAGACGGCGAGCACCACCCTGGAGGGGTCCTCGCGCACGCTGCGCACCGCCGCGATCAGCTCGTGCCGGTGCACGCTCTTGAGCAGATAGCCGCGGATCCCCGCGCCCAGCAGCCTGCTGAGCAGCTGCGGACCGTCGTACATGCTCAGGATGATGATCCTGGTGTCCGGCGACAGGGTGCGGATCCGGGAGACGGTCTCGGTGACCTCGTCGCCGGGGATCTCCACGTCCAGCAGCACGACGTCGGGGCGGGTGCCGGCGACCAGGGTGACGGCGGCCGTCGAGTCGCCGGCCTCGCCGACGATCCTCATGTCGCCCACGGACTCGAGAATCTCGCGCAGCCCCTCCCGGAACAGCGCATGGTCGTCCACCAGAGCGATGGAGATGGTCGTGTCAGCCGCCGTCCGGTCCACCGTTTTGCCTCTTGAGTGGGATGAACACTTCGACCAGGCAGCCGCCGCGCGGCGTGCTGGAGATCACGACCCGGCCGCCGAGCAGCGCGGCCCGCTCACGCATCGAGGCCAGGCCCACGCCGCCCTGCTCGCGGGCGGTCGCCGGGTCGAAGCCCCGGCCGTCGTCCTGCACCGACGCGATCAGCGCGTGCGGGGCGATGTCCACCCGGATGAACACCGACGCGGCGCCGGCGTGGGTGAGCGCGTTGCGCGCCGCCTCGCGGACGATGAGGAACGCCTCGCCGATGCTCGCCGGATCCGCCCAGGACTCGTCGCCGTTGACGTCGAGGCCGACGCACACGTCGTCGTCCTCGACCGTCTCCAGGAAGCTCAGCAGGGACTTCTCCAGGTCACCCGCCGGGGTGGCCGGGTGCAGCTCGGAGGTGATCTGCCGCAGATTCTCCATGATCTCCTGTACGGCCTGCTGCACGACCGCGATCTTGGCCAGGGCGCGCGCCGGGTCGGTGGCGTGGTAGACCTCCGACAGGGCCAGTTGCTGGTGGGCGACGCTGATGCCGTGCCCTATCCGGTCGTGCAGTTCCCGCGCGATGCGCCGGCGCTCGTCCTCCTGGGCCTGGTGCACCTGGTTGAGCAGGAAGCCGTTGTAGCTCTCCGACGCGTCACGGACCCGCCGCGACAGGCTCTCCTCCATGCCGGTGACGGCCAGCGCCAGCACCTCGGCGGGCTCGTCGAATTCGACGGCCATGCGCCGGGCGAGATGATTGACGGCAGTGCGGAAGAAAAGTGAGCCCGCCTCAAGAGAAGCGGCAGGGTGAACTCCTTCCGCGGCTCTGGCGTTTCCCACTTCACGCGCATGAAGTTTGTGCCGGTTACTGACCTGGACCTTTCCGGCGCGTAGCGTAGCGGCCACGTCCTCCAGAACGTACTGCGCGGTCAATAGGGCCTGACGCCTGGCCTGGGAAGCCGCGAAAACGGCGTTTCCGGTGGTCAGCAGGGCCGACTCGAATTCCGCGAGGATTTCGTCGCGACACGAATCGACGCATCTCGCCGGATCATCCGTTGCTTTGTGAGCCCCCTCCACTGACGTCCCCTCCGGCCGTGGGCCGAGTACAAGCACGCCTCCCACTATCGATCATCGGGGAGATCACCGCAACATATAGCGTCATATGTTCGACAAGACAGCCGTAATGTGAACAAGGTGTTGCGTGGCCATAAAGGTCTTGTATGGCCGCCGTCGCGCTCCGCGCTCCTGCTCAGCCGCCCGGACCCGGACGCGCGTCCCCGCCGCGACCACCGCCGTGACCCCGGCCGCCATCGCCGCCAGCACACCGGCCAGCCGCGCCTCCCAGATCACCACGGCCACGCAGAAGGCGGCCAGCAGCGTCAGCGCGGCCACCATCATCAGCCGGCTCGACACCCGCTCGCCGAGCAGCACGCCGACCGTGCGCCGGCCGGCCGCCGCGTCCCCCGGGATGTCGGACAGGTCCTTCGCCGGCACGCCGACCATGACCATCCAGCAGGTCGCGGTGGCGGCGAACACGATCAGCCCGGTCGGCGCGACCCCGCCGGTGTCGGCCGTCGCGACGGTGAACCCGGCGAGGTAGGACAGCAGCCCGGACAGCACGAGGACCGCCACCGTGCCACCGGAGCTGCCCTTCAGGGCGGCGGGCGGCCCCGAGTAGAGGTAGCCGAGCCCGAGGTTGACGGCGATGATCCAGCTCATCGGCCCGGGCAGGCCCACCGTGGCGACGAGCGCGAGGACGGCCGCCCCGGCGGCCACGGCCGTGGCCGTGCCGGGAGACAGGCCCCCCCTGGCGATCGGCCGGCCGGAGCCGTTGATGCGATCCTCGGTGATGTCGGTGACGCCGTTGAAGAGGTAGATCGCGAAGATCGAAAGCACCCAGGCGAGTCCCCCTTGCAGGACCCTGGCGGGCTCGGCGAGCGAGGTGATCGGCAGCGCCAGGGCGACCCCGGTCAGATAGCGGAGCGACGAGACGGCCAGCACGGACGGACGGGCTTCGGCGAGGCACAGGGCGACGACCCGCGCACCGGCGAGGACATCAGCGGGGAACGGGGCCGAGGGAGTCCATTTACCTGGCATAGCCGGATTGTCATCAGCGCCACGCCCGCTGATAAGGGGGCCACCTCGGAAGTTGTAGTGGGACTACGCCTTTCGATACCCCGGCCTGCCCCCTTGGATTTCAGCCACGAACTCATGGTGCACCGCCTTGTCCCGCTATGGCGACCCCTATAGTTTCGGCCTCGCCACGAGATAATCACCGGCGTCCCGGACCCGCCCCCTGACATGGACGCAGGGGAGGCTTTTCCCGTTGAAACCCGCGCAGTGCTGATATCGGAAATTCACCCGACACGGAACCACCGCCACGCGGCGGCCACCTCCTCCGGTGCGAACAGAACAGGACACCATCAGGAAGGACATCCGACCATGCAGGGCGCCGAACGCTACACCGGATTCACCCCGCTCGACCTGACCGACCGCACCTGGCCCAGCAGGCGCCTCCGCTCGGCCCCCCGCTGGCTCTCCACCGACCTGCGGGACGGCAACCAGTCCCTGGCCCGCCCGATGAGCCCGGAC
Organism: Nonomuraea glycinis; assembly: GCF_014646515.1. Taxonomy (GTDB): domain Bacteria; phylum Actinomycetota; class Actinomycetes; order Streptosporangiales; family Streptosporangiaceae; genus Nonomuraea; species Nonomuraea glycinis. Next base: position 51,985 of record NZ_BMNK01000026.1, on the reverse strand, counting down.
CGCAAGCTCATGATGTTCGACCTCCTGGTCTCCATGGGCTACACGGAGATCGAGGTCGGCTTCCCCGCCGCCAGCCGCGACGACCGCGACTTCGTACGGCTGCTCATCGAGCGCGACCTGATCCCCGACGACGTGCGGATCACCGTGCTGACCCAGGCCCGCGAGGAGCTGATCCGCGAGACCGTCGACTGCCTCAAGGGCGCGCCCCGGGCGATGATGCACATCTACAACGCCACCTCCCCGCTGTTCCGGCGGCTGGTCTTCGACCTCGACCGGGCCGGCTGCCGCGAGCTCGCGGTGCGCGGCACCCAGGTGATGATGGCGCACGCCGAACGCGTGCTGGGCGGCACCGACCTGGGATACCAGTACTCCCCCGAGCTGTTCAACGAGACCGAGCCGGACTTCTCCCTAGAGGTGTGCGCGGCCGTCATGGACGTCTGGCAGCCCGAGGCGGGCCGGGGCATCATCCTGAACTTCCCGACCACCGTCGAGCGCTCGCTGCCCAACGTCTTCGCCGACCAGATCGAGTGGCTGGACCGCAACCTGCCGCACCGCGAGCACGTGTGCCTGTCGGTGCACCCGCACAACGACCGGGGCACCGGCGTGGCATCGGCGGAGCTGGCCCTGCTGGCCGGCGCCGAGCGGGTCGAAGGCTGCCTGTTCGGCAACGGCGAGCGCGCGGGCAACGTCTGCCTGGTCACCCTGGGCATGAACCTGTTCTCCCACGGCGTCGACCCCGGCATCAACTTCTCCGACATCAACGCCGTGCGCCGCACGGTGGAGCGGTGCAACCAGCTCCCGGTGCACCCCCGGCACCCCTACGGCGGCGACCTGGTCTACACCGCCTTCTCCGGCTCGCACCAGGACGCCATCAAGAAGGGCTTCGACGATCGGGAGCGGCAGGCCGCCGCCACCGGGGTGGCGCCGGCCGAGCTGCCGTGGCGCATGCCGTACCTGCCGGTGGATCCCAAGGACGTGGGACGCACCTACGAGGCGGTGGTGCGGGTCAACAGCCAGTCGGGCAAGGGCGGCGTGGCCTACGTGATGAGCGCCTGGCACGGCCTCAACCTGCCGCGCGGGTTGCAGGCGGACCTGGCCGCCCGGGTGCAGGCACAGGCCGAGACGCTGGGCGGCGAGCTGTCCCCCGGCCGGATCGGGGCCCTGTTCCACGAGGTGTACCTCTACCAGGGCGACCCGTCCGCGCCGCTGCCGATCGGCAGGACGCCCCTGCCGGCCACCTTGTACGTCGACGGCGGCGTACGGATGAGCGAGATGAGCGGCCCCCGCGCCGACGCCGTGCGCACGATCGGCTCGGTGCTCGCGCCGTGGGGCGTCCAGGTGCGCGCGGTGCACCGCACCGCGCCGCCGCTGGACGAAGAGCTGACGCCGGAGCGGCCCGTGCTCGCCGGGCGCGCACCGGGCGATGTCGTCGTGTACGCCGAATGCGGCCTGGACACGGGTACGGCCTGGGGCGCCGGCATCGGCGCGGACGTGGCGGAGGCCGCGCTCTCGGCGGTGCGCGCGGCGAACCGCAGGCCGGCCGGTCGGCCCAGCCGTCCGGCGCCGGCCCGGCCCGGCCTGCCCGCCGAGCGCCCCCGCCTGGTGGCAGCCGGAGAGTGACCGCGCCTGGTGGCAGCCGGAGAGTGACCGAAGTCCCTCGGACGCACAAGGAGGACCCTGACTGTGGACGACCAACGGCAGGGCATGGCCCATCTCCGCAAGCTGCTGGAGGAATCGGTCGGCGGCCGGGGCCGGATCGCGATGGTGACGGGCGCCGTCGCCACCGGCAAGAGCGAGCTGCTGCACGGCTTCGCCGACCAGGCGCTGGAGCAGGGCGCGCTCCCACTGTCCGCGACGGGCTCGCGGGCGGAGCGCGACCTGCCGCTCGGCGTGCTCTCCCAGCTGGTGCGGAACACCCCGACCGACGAGCACCGTACGGCCACGCTGGATCTGTTGCGCGAGGGCTCCCACGCGCGGATGTCGCGGGATCCGGGGGCCGAGTCCTTCGAGCACGTGGACGTGCAGATCGTGGACGCGCTCTGCACGGTGCTGCTGAAGCAGTCGGAGCGCCGCCCGCTGGTCATCGTCGTGGACGACGTGCACCATGCCGACCGCGCCTCGCAGCTGTGCCTGTCCTACCTCGCCCGGCGGGTGACGTACGCCCGGATCATGCTCGTCTTCAGCGTCCCCGACCACCACGCGCACCTGCGGACGCTGTTGCACACCGAGATGGCGCGCCAGCCGCACTGTCACGCGGTGCGGCTGGCACACCTGTCGGCCGAGGGCGTGGCCGCACGGGTACGGCGGCGGGCGGGGGCGCAGGCGGCCGACCTCTTCGCCGCCCGGTGCCACGAGCTGAGCGGCGGCAACCGGCTGCTGGTGGACGCGCTGCTGGAGGACCTGCAGGCCACCGGCGAGCCCGGGGAGAGGTACGCCGACGCGGTGCTCGCCTGCCTGCACCGCGCCGACCCGGGCCTGCTGCCCGTCGCCCGCGCGCTGGCCGTGCTCGGCGAGCCCGGCACCGCCGGGCGGCTGCTCGGCCAGGGTGAGGCGACCACGGCCCGGGCCGCCCAGGCGCTGACCGGGGCCGGCCTGCTCGCCGGGGGCCGCTTCCGGCACGAGGCCGCCGCGTCCGCCGTGCTGGCCGGGCTGGACGGCGCGGAGCTGGTCGACCTGCACCGCCGGGCCGCCGAGCTGACCTATCAGGAGGGCGCGCCCGCCCCCGTGGTGGCCACCCATCTCCTCACCGCGAGCCACGCGGGCGACCCGTGGGCGCTGTCGGTGCTGGAGGAGGCCGCCAGGCAGGCGCTGCGCGACGACGGGGTCGAGTCGGCGATCGAGTATCTCAAGCTGGCCCTGCGGGCGTGCGACGACGGGCGGCGCCGGGCGCGGATCGCCACCACCCTGGTCCGGGCCACCTGGCGGATCGACCCCGGCACGCCGACCGGACACCTGGCCGAGCTGACCGAGGCGCTGCACAAGGGCGACCTGGGCGGCGCCGACGCCATCGTGCTGGCCAGGGCGCTGCTGTGGCACGGCCACGTCGCCGACGCCAAGGACGTGCTGAGCCGTCTGGGCGAGCTGGACCGCGAGGCTCTGGCGGAGCTCGCCGCGACGCGCGCCTGGTGCCGGGGCAGCTGGCCCGCCTTCCTGCCGCACCTGCCGGAGCCGCCCGCCGAGCAGGCGAGCGCCACGGCCCGTTCCCTGGGCGCCGACCGCCGGCTGGAGTCGGCCGACGCGCTGGCCTCGGCGCTGCGCGAGGGCCCGAGCGCCGAGCTCGCGCAGACCGCCGAGCGCGTCCTGCGCGGCTCCCGCCTGGACGAGATGTCCATGGACGCGGTGGAGTGCGCGCTGCTGACCCTGACCTTCACCGATCGGGCCGATCGGGCCGCGCCCTGGTGCGACGCCTTCGTCACGGAGGCCGCCGGCCGGCACGCGCCGAGCCGCCAGGCCAGGCTCTCGGCGATCCGGGCGGAGATCGCGCTGCGCCGGGGCGACCTGGCGGCGGCGGCGCGCGACGCCCAGCGGGCCCTCGATCTCATCTCGCCGGACAGCTGGGGGGTGGCCGTCGGCGCGCCCTTGGGCGTCCTGCTGATGGCCGGGGCGGCGATGGGCCGCCACCTCGACTATGTGCGGCAGGCGGCCCAGCCGGTGCCGGAGGCGATGCTGGAGACCCGGTTCGGCCCGCAGTACCTCTACGGCAGGGGCCGCTTCGCGCTCGTCTCCGGCCAGCCCCGGCAGGCGCTGCGCGACCTGCGGCTGTGCGGCGAGCTGATGGGCGCGTGGCGGATGGACGTCCCGGAGTTCATCCCGTGGCGGGTGGACGCGGCCGAGGCGCTGGTCCGGCTCGGCGAGGTCGAGGAGGCGCGGGCGCTGATCGACCAGCAGCTCGCCGGCGGCGGCAAGCGGTCCAGGCGGGTGTACGGCATGGCCCTGCGCGTGCTGGCCGCGACGGCCGAGCGCCGGCACCGCGCCGTACTGCTGCGCCGCGCCGCCGACCTGCTGCAGATCGGCGGCGACAGGTACGAGCACGCCAGGGCGCTGTTCGACCTCATCGACGCCTACCACGCGATCGGCGAGCACCGCAGGGCCGGGATGCTGGCCGGCCGGGCCCGCGCGCTGGCCACGGAGTGCCACGCGGGCGCCCTGGCCGACACCGCGCCGCGCGGCCAGCGCAACGGCGGCGCCGGCGGGCAGGCCGCCGGGCCCGTCATCAAGGCCGTGGCGTCCCCTGTCCTCAGCGACGCCGAGCAGCGGGTGGCGGCACTGGCGGCGGACGGATACTCCAACCGGGAGATCTCCGGCAAGCTCTTCATCACCGTCAGCACCGTGGAGCAGCACCTGACGCGGATCTACCGCAAACTCAACGTCTCCCGCCGCGACGACCTACCCCCCAGCCTGGCCGACCGAGCGGTGTAAAGCACCTCCACATCCCCGCCGCCCGACCTGCCCGCCCGAGCGACTGCCCAGCCCGACCTGCCCGCCCGAGCGGGTGCCCTGCCCAGCCTCCCGGACCGCGCGTCTTCACAACGGGATGTTGGAGTGGCGGCCGCGGGCGCGCGGTGCCCGGTCCAGCGCCTGGGCCAGCCTGAGCCGCGTGGTCTCCGGCGCGATCACCTCGTCGACCACGCCCAGGGCCATCGCCCGCGCCACCCCGCCGGCGGTCCGCCGCTGCTCCTCGGCCAGCCGGGCGCGCAACTCCTCGCGCTCCTCGTCGGAGGCCGCGGCCAGGGCCTTGCGGTGCAGGACGCCGACCGCGCTCTCCGCGCCCATGACGGCCACCTCCGCGTCCGGCCAGGCGAAGATCGCGGTGGCGCCGAGCGAGCGGGAGTTCATCGCGATGTACGCCCCGCCGTACGCCTTACGCGTGATCAGGGTGACGCGCGGCACCACGGACTCGGCGAAGGCGTGCAGCAGCTTGGCCCCCCGCCGTACGACCCCGCCCCACTCCTGGCCCACCCCGGGCAGGTAGCCGGGGACGTCGACCAGGACCACCAGCGGAACCCCCAGCGAGTCACACATCCGGACGAACCGCGAGGCCTTCTCCGCCGACAGCGAGTCCAGGCAACCGCCCTTGCGGATGGGGTTGTTGGCCAGCATCCCGACCGGACGGCCGCCGAGCCGGCCCAGCCCGATCAGGACGTTGGCCGCCCAGCGAGGTTGCAGCTCCTCGAAGACCGGCCCGCGGGCGTCGCCGTCCAGGATGGCGTGCACGAGCGGACGCACGTCGTACGCGCGCCGCGGCGAGTCGGGCAGCAGCGCGCGCAGGTCTCTCGGCTCGCGCAGCGCGGCCAGCTCGAACCGGCCCGGCGCGTCGCGCAGCAGCCCGGCCAGGCGGCGAGCCCGGAAACAGGCGTCGTCCTCGTCGGCGGCCGGCACGTGCACGACCCCGGATCTCGGGCCGTGCGCGTCGGGACCGCCGAGCGCGGCCATGTCGATCTGCTCGCCGGTGACGCTGCGGACGATGTCGGGGCCGGTCACGAAGACGCGCCCGGAGCCGGTCATGACGACGACGTCGGTCAGGGCCGGCCCGTAGGCGGCGGCCCCGGCGGCCGGCCCGAGGACGACCGAGATCTGCGGCACCACGCCCGAGGCCCTGGTCATGGCGGCGAACATGCGCCCCACGCCGTCCATCGACTCGACGCCGTCGGCGAGCCGGGCGCCGCCGGAGTGCCACAGGCCGATCACCGGGCAGCCCTCGGCCACGGCGAGGTCGGTGGCGACCACGACGTGCAGCGCTCCGGCCGCGCCGAGCGCGCCGCCCATCCGCCTGGCGTCGGTGCAGAAGGCGATGACGGGCCGGCCGTCCACCCGCCCCCGCACGGCCGTCACGCCGCTGTCGTCCTCGGCGTGCAGGGCGGCGGGCGTCCCGGGGTCGAGCAGCCGGGCCAGCCTGGTCATGGGGGCACGCGGGTCGCCGGCGGGCCTCTCGTCCGCCGGCCGGTCCGCCATCACGGGTAAGACGGTCATCTCTGATCCCCTGCGCTCGGTGGTCTCCCAGGGCACCTGCCGAATCGGTGGTCTCCCAAGGGCACCCACCGAATGTGTCAACGGTCCCCCTGGCCGCCAACCCCTATTCGCACCTGCGGCGATGGCAACTTGTGCACGCCGTTTTCGCTCGTTGACCGGGGTGACAGGGCGGGATTCGATATCACGATCTCACTTCCGAAAGGTGTGCGACATGTCTCCATGGTCGTTACCGATCGTCACCACCTTGCTGATCGCCACCGTGCTCCCTCCCGGAGCCGCGGCGATCGCCGATCCCGAGACCGCGACGGCGCACGACCCGGCCGCCCTGGTCAATGTCTTCCACGGCACGAAGGAGGCCGCGTCCGACTTCGGTCACGGCGGCGGCGGAGGCATGACCTTCCCCGGCGCCGTCCTCCCGTTCGGCATGATGCAGTGGAGCCCTGACACGGTCGAGGACGCCGGCGGCGGCTACCGCTGGGAGGACGACCGGTTGCGCGGCTTCTCCATGACCCACATCTCGGGGCCGGGGTGCACCGGCGCGCAGGACTTCCCCGTGATGCCCTTCTCCGGAAAAATCGGCCGATCGCCGGCGACGCACGGGATGGACTACGTCCAGTCCTTCAAGCACGCCAACGAGCAGGCCTCGCCCGGTTCGTACGCCGTCACCATGGACTCCGGCGTCAAGGCCGACCTGTCGGTCAGCATGCGGGCGGGCGTCGGCCGGTTCACCTTCCCCAAGGACAAGCCGGCCACGCTGCTGCTGAACACGAGCGGCTCGATCAACGGCGTGGACGACGGCGAGACCCGGATCAGCGGCGACACCGTCGAGGGCTGGGTGCAGACCGGTGGCTTCTGCGGCCCCCCGACGCGCTACAAGGTCTACTTCCACGCCACCTTCGACCGGCCGATCACCGGCTTCGGCACCTGGAAGGACGACCAGGTGCTGCCGGGCACGCGATCCGTCGAGAACGCCTCCAAGGCCAAGGTGCGGGGCCACGTCGTCACCTCCGACGACGTCGTGGTGAACGGGCCGGGCTCGGGCGCGTACCTGGAGTTCGACTCCGCCGCGCCGGTGCAGATGCGCGTCGGCCTGTCGTACGTCAGCGTCGACGGCGCCCGGAACAACCTGCGGACCGAGATCGCCGCCAAGAACCTGGAGCAGGTGGCGGCCGAGGCCGGCGCCGTCTGGAACAAGCGCCTCGGCCAGGTGACGATCAGCGGCGGCAGCGACGCCCAGCGGCGCACCTTCTACAGCAACCTCTACCACGCGCTGCTCCAGCCGTACGTCTTCGAGGACGCCGACGGCACCTACGTCGGCTCCGACTACAAGCCACGCACCGTGAAACCGGGACACCATCACTACGCGACCTTCTCCGGCTGGGACGTCTACCGCAGCGAGGTCCAGCTGCTGGCACTGCTCGCACCGGACGTGGCCGGCGACATCGCGCAGTCGATGTACGCCAACGCGCAGGCACTCGGCAACGTGTGGGACCGCTGGTCGCACCAGAACGCGGTCACCGGCGTCATGGTGGGCGATCCGTACCATGTGATCCTCTCCACCGTGTACGCCTTCGGGGCGCGTGACTTCGAGGCCGCGGACGCGCTGAAGGCGATGGCCGCCGCCGCCCGGCGCAGCGGCCCGATGGACATCGGCCACCCGCTGCTGGCCTACGACGAGCGGCCCGGAAACGCCGCCTACATGGCCAAGGGGTATGTGCCGTCGGACCCGTCCGCGACCCTGGAGTACGGCGTGGCCGACTTCGGCATCGCCCAGCTCGCCGCCCGGCTCGGCGACCAGCGGACGCGGGCGGAGTTCATGAAGCGGGCGCAGGCGTGGCAGCACCTGTACAACGCGGGCAACGACTGGATCCAGCCTCGGATGGGCGAGGGCTCGTTCAAGGCGCCCTTCGACCCGGCCGCCGCGGACGTCTACATGGAGGGCAACGGGGCGCAGTACCACTGGCTGGTGCCGCACAACGCGCGCGGCCTGTTCACCGCGATGGGCGGCACCGGCAAGGCGGTGGCGCGGCTGGACGACTACTTCACCGAGCTGAACGCCGGACCGCACCGCGCGTACGCCTACCTCGGCAACGAGGTCGCCCTGCAGTCGCCGTGGCTGTACGCGTGGGCCGGCCAGCCGTACAAGACGCAGGAGGTCGTACGGCGGACGCAGAAGGAGCTGTTCGGCCCCGGCGCCGACGGGCTGGTCGGCAACGACGACCTGGGCACGATGGGCGCCTGGTACGTGTGGTCGGCCATGGGCCTGTTCCCGGCGATCCCCGGCCGGGCCGAGCTGCTGGTGCACACGCCGCTGTTCGACCGGATCACCATCGACCGGCCCGGCGGCGACATCGTGATCAACGCGCCCGGCGCCGGTGGCGGTTACGTCCAGGCGCTGCGGGTCGACGGCGCCTCGACCTCCCGGGCGTGGCTGCCGGAGACGTTCGCCACCCGGGGCGGGCGGCTGGACTTCAAGGTGGGCACCACACCGAACCGGACTTTCGGCGCGAACCCGGCCGACGCGCCGCCGTCGTTCGACGAGGGCGGCGAGCCGTACCTGCTCGGGCTGGACCCGGGGAGCGGACCGGTGGCGCCGGGCGGCACGTTCGACGCCAACCTCACCGTGCGCTCCCTGGACCGGGCCGCCACGGTCGCGTGGCGCGCCACCCCGCCCGCGGGGATCACCGTCTCACCGTCGAGCGGCACCCTGCGGGTGCCCGCCAAGGGCGCCGTGACCACGAAGGTCAGGGTCACCGTGCGCCCGGACGTGGCGCTCGGCTTCCACACCGTGCCGATCGTCGCGGGCGAGGCCACCGGCGGCATCCGGCTCAACGTGGCCGAGCGCGGCACGCTGGCGTGGCATGCGAACAACGCCGGCATCGGCGACGCCGCGGCTCCTGACGAGGCCAACATCGACGGGCCCGGGTTCAGCTTCTCCGCGCAGGCGCTGGCCGACGTGGGGATCGAGCCCGGCGGCAGCGTCGACTGGAAGGGCTTCACCTTCACCTGGCCGGACCGCAGGCCGGGCGAGTGGGACAACCTGCGGCCGGGCACCGCGCCGATCGAGGTGGCCGCGCCCGACGGGGCGAGCAAGATCGCCTTCCTCGGCGCGGGGGTCAACGGCTGGCCCGAGTCGAAGGTCACGATCACCTACACGGACGGCTCGACGAGCACCGGCAAGCTGGGACTCAGCGAGTGGATCCTGGACTTCGGCGGCGAGCCGCCCGCGTTCGGCAACGAGATCGTGGCCGGCACGCCGTACCGGCTCTTCTGGGGCTCTTGGGCGCTCCAGCCGATCGGCGCGCACATGTTCGCGGCGCAGCCGATCGCGCTGGATCCGGCGAAAAAGGTGGCTAGCCTGACCTTCGCCCCGGCGGAGGACGGCGAGCTGCACCTGTTCGCCTGGGCCTTCTCCTGACGGCTCAGGGAGCCCAGACGGGCCGGGCGCCCCGGATGTTCAGCATGACGGAGTAGAGGGACGTGGTCGCCGTGATGAACACCCGGTTGCGCTTGGGCCCGCCGAAGACCAGGTTGGAGACGCTCTCCGGCAGGATCAGCCTGCCGAGGAGCGTCCCGTCCGGGTCGTAGCAGTGCACCGAGGAGCCGACCGCGGCCCACACGCGGCCCGCGTCGTCCAGGCGCAGGCCGTCGTAGCTGCCCTCGCCGCTGTGCTCGGCGAACACCCGGCCGCCCGCCAGCGTGCCGTCGTCGCGCACATCGAAGATCCGGATGTGGCGCTCCTCCGTGTCGGTGACGAGCAGGCTCCTCTCGTCCAGGGAGAAGGCCAGCCCGTTGGGCCGGCTGAAGTCGCCCGCGGCCAGACTCGTCCGGCCGCTGAGCGGGTCGATCCGGTAGACGTGGCAGCCGTCGACCTCCTGCTCGGCCCGGTGCCCTTCGTAGTCGCCCAGGATGCCGTACGGCGGGTCGGTGAACCAGATCGACCCGTCGGAGCGGACCACGACGTCATTGGGGCTGTTGAGGCGGTCGCCCTGCCAGCGGTCGGCCAGCGTGGTGACCGACCCGTCATGCTCGGTCCTGGTCACCCGGCGCGCGCCGTGCTCGCAGGAGATCAGCCTGCCCTCCCGGTCGAGGGTGTTGCCGTTGACGTAGCCGGACGGCTGTCGGAACGGCGCCACCGTGCCCGTCTGCTCGTCCCAGCGCAGCAGCCGGTCGTTGGGGATGTCGCTCCACACCAGGAAGCGGCCGGCCGGGAAGTAGACCGGCCCCTCCGCCCAGCGGGTGCCTCGATAGAGGCGCTCGACGTGCTTGTCCCCGCTGACGGCGGCGATGCGCTTGTCGAATGCCTCGAACTCCACAGGAATGAGATCCATGATGTACGGCCTCCCTCGGCTACGAGGGTTCATTCATAGCAAGATCACCGGTCGTGCACCAAGGACCTCAGGGGGGCCGGTCGACGGATAGGGGTGCCGACCCCTATCCACGCGGCGAGAACATCGAGGGTGGAGCTATGGGGATTCGAACCCCAGACCTCCTCCATGCCATGGAGGCGCGCTACCAACTGCGCCATAGCCCCTTGTGATGCGCCGCCAAGTGTATCGGAATCTTGGCACCGTCGCGTCACCCGCCCGGGGCGGCCCTCAAGGCGTCACGGTGGTGCGCATGGACAGCGACTGCCCGTCCCCGTCCAGGATCAGCTCCACCGTCACCCCGCCCAGCTCGGCGGCGTCGCGCACGTGGGTGCCGCCGCACGGGATCGACGCCTCGCCCTCCGGCAGCGCGCAGTGCCAGGTGCGGCGGGCGGTGAGCTCGGGGCCCGGCACGTCGATCCGGACCGGGGCGCCGGCCGTCACCCACGCCTGAAGCCGCTCGTTCACCTCGCGCCCGACCTCGGCGACGTCCAGCCCTTCGGCGGTGAACCCCTTCTTGCGCAGCGACTTGCCGAGCCGGTACTCGTCCGCGCTGGCGTGCGGCGTGATCCGCGACGAGGTGATCGCGCTCTGGTCGAAGTCGGGGTGCCCGAGCGCGTCGAGCCTCGCCTCCTTGCGCCACCGCCCGGCCAGGGCCGCGTTGAGCGCGAGGGCGGCGAGGTGGCAGGCGGTGTGCCCGGCCGACAGGGCGGCCCGGTGGCCGGCATCGACCTCCAGCTCCACCTCGGCGCCGACGGCCAGGGGGTCGCCGGTCACGTGCACGACCAGCCAGTCCCAGCCGTCCGCGCCGCGCCGTACCGGAATGTCGCCGCCCAGGAGGATCTCGCCGTCGGCGGCGCGCGCGCCCGTCACGCAGTCGAGGACGGGCAGGCCCCCGATGACGCCGCGGTCGGCGGGCTGGTCGGGCCAGGTGTGGTCGAGGGGGTGGAAGGGCGTCTCGGAGGCGACGAGCCCGTGCCGGCCCCCTACCGGCACGGACCCGACGATCTGGGCACGGCCACTGACATGACCGTGGGGAAAGGTGACGACTGTCGATTTCACGGTGTCATCCTGGCAGAGGCGCTTTCCGCTCGTCCTCCAGATAACGCTCGCGTCCCGCGTACAGGCCGGTCAGGAGCTGCACGAGGAGCACGGCGAAGATCAGCGTGTACGGCACCGCCCAGCCGCCGCTCGTCTCCCGGAGCACGCCCACGAGGAGGGGCCCGGCGCCGGCGATGAGGTAGCCGGCGCTCTGCCCGAAGGCGGACAGGCCGGCGGTCGCCTCGGGCGTGCGGGTGCGCAGCGCGAGCATCATGAGCGCCAGCGGGAACGAGCCCATGCCGATCGCCACGAACCCCACCCAGACCAGCGCGGTCGAGGCGGGCGCGGCCCACAGCCCGGCGAAGCCGATGGCGTAGGCCACGACGAGGCCGATGACGACGGGGCGCTGGTCGCGGAAGCGCGAGGCGATGACCGGCACCAGGATGGTGACCGGGATGTTCAGCGCGGTGAACGCGCCGAGGATCGCCCCGGCCCGGTCAGGGGTGTAGCCGCCGTCGGTGAGGATGGTGGCGAGCCAGCCGAACATGATGTAGGCGATCATGGACTGGGTGCCGAAGTAGATCGCGACCGTCCAGGCCAGCTTGCTCCTGGCGAGCCGGCGGATGCCGGACTCCGACTGGGCGGCGCGCCGTTCCGGCTCACTGCGCAGCAGCATGAGCCAGGGAACGACGGCGACGGCGGCCAGCGCCGCCCACACGCCGAGCGCGATGTGCCAGTCGCCGGACGCGCGCTCGATCGGCACGGTGGCCGCGGCGGCGAGCATGGTGCCGACGGCCAGCGCCGTGGTGTAGACGGTGGTCATGATCCCGATGCGCGCCGGGAAGTGGCGCTTGATCAGCGTGGGGATGAGCACGTTGCCGACGGCCCCGCCGGACAGCGCGACGGCGCTGCTGATCAGGAACACCGGCGCGGAGCCGACGAGCGACCGGACGAGCATGCCGACGCCGAGCGTGACCAGCGCGAGCAGCAGCAGCCGGTGCTCGCCGACGCGGCGGGCCAGCGTGGGCGTCACCGCGCCGACCGTGGCGAAGGCCAGCACCGGTAGCGTGGTGAGCAGGCCGGCGCCGGCACTGGTCATGCCGAGCGCGGTGGACAGCTGGTCGAGCAGCGGGCCGACGCTGGTCACGGCGGTGCGCAGGTTGAGCGCGGCGAGGACGATTCCGAGCACGAGAAGCCAGGCGAGGGACGTGGTTCTGCCTCGTGGGGCTTGGGTGAGCACGGTCATGCCGGGAGTGTCCTCCACTCATCAAATCATGGGATGAATTACATCCTAACAGCCCCCGAAAAGGGACAGTTATTCCCAGGCATGACGAAAGCCCCCGGCGAGCGCCGAGGGCTTTCGCGTGACCTACAGGACCGGCCGGGGTCCCTGGGCTTTCGCGCGATCTACAGGCCAGGGTCCCTTCAGGGCTTTCGTGTGACCTACAGGACCGGCCGGGGTGCCTGGGGCGGCTCGTCGCGCGGCGACACCGGGCTGGGAGGCGGCAGCGTGCCCTCCCGGGGGAAGCCGCCGCCGCCGATCGTGCCGGGCGGCACGGGCCGGTCGGTGACCCCGCCGCTGGAGCCGGGCTGGTGCGAGCCGGGCAGGTCGCCGCTGCCGGGGCCGTACTGGTGCGGGCCGGGCACGTCGCCGCGCCACGCGCCGGTCTCGCCGCCGCGCGACTCGATGAACGTCTTGAAGCGTTCCATGTCACCCTTGACCCGCAGCTTGACGATCTGCAGCCAGTCGCCGGCCTTCTCGACGAACCCGTCGGGGTCGTACTCCATCTGGAGCGTGACCCTGGTGGTCTCGGGGTTGAGCCGGTGGAAGGTGACCACACCCGACTGGTGCGGCTTGTCGATCGACCGCCAGGCGATGCGCTCGTCCGGGTGCTGCTCCGTGATCTCGGCCTCGAACTCGCGCTTCACACCGGCGATCTCGGTGATCCAGTACGTGCGCGTGTCGGTGACCTGTTTGATGGATTCGACGCCTTCCATGAACTCCGGAAAGCTCTCGAACTGGGTCCACTGGCCGTACGCGACCTTGACGGGGACGTTGACGTCTACGGAGTGTTCGATCGTACTCATGAAAGTAATCGCTGCCCCTGCGATCGCGCCGTTAACGTCGGCGCAGCAGCCAGTAGAGGCCCACGAGGGGCAGCACCAGGGGAATGTACAGGTAGCCGCTGCCGAAGCCCGACCAGACGGTGTCGTCGGGGAAGGCCGCCGGGACGAGCAGGCTGACCGTGCCGATGACGAGCACCCCGGCCAGCTCGATGCCCAGCGCCACGAGCGCCACCCGGCGCGCCCCGCGCGCGAGGGCGACGGTGAGCAGCACGTAGACCAGCGCGGCGAACGCCGACAGCGTGTACGCCAGCGGCGCCTCGCCGAACCTGGTGAGGATCTGCACGGTGGCGCGCGCCCCCGCGGCGAGCGCGAACAGCCCGTAGACGGCGATGAGCGCGCGGCCGGGCCCCGCGCCGAGCGCGTCGCTCACCCAGCCCCCTGCCAGATCTGCAGCAGCCGCCCCGTCATCACCGCGACGGCGAACCCGGCCACGACCAGGATCGCCGGGCCCCACCTGCTCCGCTCGGCCAGCGCCAGCCCGACGCCCGCGACCGGGATGAGGGCCACCCCGGCGAGGTAGCCGAACAGCGTGGCGGCGCCGCCGGCCGCCTCCTGCCCGCCGGCCACGGCCGCGATCACCAGGCCGGCCTGGACCAGGATGGCCACTTCGAGCACGGCGAACGAGACGAGCAGGATCATGCCCATGGTCCGGTCGCGGATCGCGGTGATCAGGCTCGCCAGCGCGAGCAGCAGCGAGCCGACGATGACGATCGTGGCGACGGTGGTGTTCATCGGGGAGAAGGCTATCGCCCGGCCGGGTCGCCCTCGATCCCGTCCGGCACCGCGGCGCTCGTAGGATCGAAGGCGTGGAAAGGATCCTCGTCAGCGCCTGCCTGATGGGCCGGCGGGTCCGCTTTGACGGCGGCGCCAAGACCAGCTCCGACGAGCGGCTCGCCGCCTGGCTGCGGGAGGGCCGGCTGGTGCCGTTCTGCCCTGAGGTCGAGGGCGGGCTGGGCATTCCGCGGCCCGCCGCGGAGATCGAGGGCGGGGCGGGCGGCGCGGCGGTGCTGTCCGGGGCGGCCCGCGTGCTCGCCGCCGACGGCTCCGACGTCACGGCCGCGTTCGTGTCGGGCGCGCGGGCCGCGCTGGAGGCCGCCCGCGCCTGCGGCACCCGGCTCGCGGTGCTGAAGGAGGGCAGCCCGTCGTGCGGCGCCCTGACGATCTATGACGGTACGTTCAGCGGCCGGCGCACCGCTGGTCAGGGCGTGACGACCGCGCTGCTGGAGGGCGCGGGCATTCGCGTGTTCACCGAGGATCGGGTCGACGACGCGGCCGCCTACCTGCGCGCCCTGGAGCCGTAGAACGCGCTTTTCAGAAAAATCCTCGTGTTGAGAACCGACGCCCCAGAATCGCAGTCATAGATGTGGGACGCACCGCTGAACGTGGGTCGAACGCTGCTGACACCCCGTGCCGGTGCGACCGGGGGCCCGGGAAACCACCGGAACACGGGGAGAGGACACTCGGCGATGCCAGTCGATCTGACCAGCGAACAACCCTTGGCCTGGGATTCGGCCACGCTCGACGCGGACACCAAGAAGATGCTCGACAACCTGCAGCCGAACATTCTGAAGGCGCACGTACGCGAGCACCTGTCCGTGCTGTTCGTCCGTTTCAACGACATCACGGCGGGCCGGCGCTATCTCCGGAAAATCGCCGAGACGAAGATGAAGTCGGCGCGCCGGCACCTCGAAGAGGTCCGGGACTTCACCACGAAGGGCCGCCAGGGCACCCCCTACGTGGGCCTCGGCATCAGCAAGGCCGGCTACCGCGACCTCGGTCACCCGGTCGAGGACATGCGCCTGTTCGGTGACCCGGCCTTCCGCGACGGCATGAAGCGCCGCGTCGCCGAGGTCCAGGACCCGCCGGTCGAGGAGTGGGACAAGGCCTACCAGCGGGAGATCCACGCCGTCATCCTCATCGGCGCCGCCGAGCGCGAGCCGGTCGAGGCGCTGCGCAGGGAGCTGATCCGCGACCTGCCCCCCAGCGCCAGGCTGCTGGGCGAGGAGACGGGGCAGGGCATGCGCAACCCGGCGGGCGACGGCATCGAGCACTTCGGTTACGTCGACGGCCGCAGCCAGCCGCTGTTCCTGAAGGACGAGGTGGACAAGGAGCCCAGGGAGCATTGGGATCCGGCGTTCCCGCTGAGCAACGTCCTGGTCGCCGACCCGCTGGCGGCCGATCCCGGGACCCACTTCGGCAGCTACTTCGTCTTCCGCAAGCTGGAGCAGAACGTCCGCGCCTTCAAGGAGATCGAGCAGGAGCTGGCCGACGACCTCGACCTGGAGGACGCCGACCGCGCCCGCGCGGGCGCCATGCTCGTCGGCCGCTTCAAGGACGGCACCCCCGTCACCCTGCACGGCGAGGCGGGCGGCGGCACGGTCGTCAACGACTTCACCTTCGACGCCGACGAGGGTGGCAAGTGCCCGTTCAGCGGCCACGTCAGGAAGACCAACCCGCGCTCGCACAGCCGCAACGTGATCATGGCCAGGCGCGGTCAGACGTACGGGCAGCGCGACGACGACCCGTGGGACGACGCACCGCCGCAGTCGCGCCCCAGCGGTGAGGTGGGCCTGCTGTTCATGGCGTTCAACAGCAGCCTTCAGGACCAGTTCGAGTTCACCCAGCAGAACTGGGCGAACAACCCCGGCTTCGAGGTCTTCGGCACCGGCCACGACCCGATCATCGGCCAGGGCGAACGGGACATCAAGGTCACCTTCCCCAAGGCGTGGGGCAAGCCCGGAATGTCGCCGCCACAGCGCCAGGTGGCCCAGACCGTCACCATGAAGGGCGGCGAGTACTTCTTCATGCCCTCCCTGGCCTACCTGCGCGCACTGTGATCCCGGGGCGCGCGGGACCTGCCCTCCCGCGCGCCCCTGCCGCCCTTCTCTGCTCCCGGTGAACGCCCTCTAAGATCGAGGGACTAAGGGGGCGGAAAGAACCATGTTGCGGGGATTTTTCAAGAACGAGGCGAGCAGCACCACCGTGTTGCTCGCCGCGACGGTCCTGGCGATGCTCTGGGCCAACTCCCCCTGGAGCGAGACCTACGAGGCCTTCTGGCACACCAGCATGGGGCTGTCCTTCGGCGACGCCTCCTTCTCCCTCGACCTGCGCCACTGGGTCAACGACGGGCTGATGACGCTCTTCTTCTTCGTCATCGGGCTGGAAGTCTCGTACGAGGTGCGGATGGGCCAGTTGCGGGACCGGCGGCTGATCGCGGTGCCCGCCATCGCGGCGCTCGGCGGGCTGCTCGTCCCCGCCGCCATCTACCTCGCCTTCAACGCGGGCGGGCCCGGCGCCGTCGGCTGGGGCGTGCCGATCGCCACCGACACCGCGTTCGTGCTCGGCCTGCTGGCCGTGGTGGGCGCCCGCTGTCCCGAGCCGCTCAGGGCGTTCCTGCTCACGCTGGCCATCGTGGACGACATCCTGGCCATCATGGTCGTGGCGATCTTCTACACGGAGAGCCTGTCGATCCCCTCACTGATCACCGCCGCCGCCCTGCTGGCCGCGATCATGACGCTGCGCTGGCTGAAGATCTGGCGCGCGCCCGCGTACATCGTGCTGGGGTTCGGGCTGTGGCTGGCGACGCTGGAGAGCGGCGTGCATCCCACCCTGGTGGGCATCGCGCTGGGCGTCCTGGTGTTCGTGTACGCGCCCAGCGACCACAAGCTGCTGCGGGCCGGCGAGGCGGTGCAGGAGTTCACCAGCTCCCCCAGCCCCGCGGCGGCGGCCCAGGCCACCCGGCTGGTGCGGATGGCCGTCTCCGTCAACGAACGGCTGCAGATGCGGCTCCACCCGTGGACCGCGTTCGTCATCGTGCCCATCTTCGCGCTGGCCAACGCCGGGATCCGGCTGGACGCCGAGACGCTGCGCAACGCCGCCACCTCGCCCATCGCCATCGGCGTGGCGGTCGGCCTGCTGGCCGGCAAGCTCATCGGCATCACCATCGGCACCTGGCTGCCGCTCAGGCTCAACTGGGGCGTCCTGCCCGGCAACCTGGTGTGGGGCCAGCTCCTGGGCGGCGCGGCGGTGTCCGGCATCGGGTTCACGGTCGCGCTGTTCATCGTGGACCTGGCCTTCGAGGACCCGCGCCTGCACAGTGAGGCCAAGATCGGCATCCTGGTCGGGTCGCTGCTGGCGGCGCTGCTCGGCTGGATCGTCTTCCGGATGGCCTGGGACCGGGGCGGCGTCTGCGCCCCGCCGGACGCCGAGCCCGAGGAAGAGCTGCCCGTGCTGCTCAGCGAGCCCGTCGGGCCGGACGACCACATCCGCGGGCCGAAGAAGGCGGCCGTCACCCTCGTCGAGTACGGAGACTTCGAATGCCCCTACTGCGGGCGGCTGCACCCCATCCTTGAGACGCTGCGCCAGCGGCACAAGGACCTGCGGATCGTCTTCAGGCACTTCCCGCTGCGCACCCTGCACCCCCGTGCCGTGCCCGCCGCGATGGCCGCGCAGGCGGCCGCCGACTCCGGCAGGTTCTGGGAGATGCACGACATCCTCTTCGACAACCAGCGCTTCCTCACCGACGAGGACCTCGGCCGCTATGCCGACCAGCTCGATGTCGACCCGTGGTCCGAGATTCACCGCCACCAGACCAGGGTCGGCAGGGACGAGGCGTCGGGCCGCGCGAGCGGCGTGCGCGGCACCCCCACGCTCTTCATCAACGGCGTTCGCTATCAGGGCGGGCTGGACCTGGAGTCGATCAGCAAGGCGGTGGATGAAGCGCGGCCCCGACAACCGTAAGTCGCCCCACCGTCTGGAGACCTCCCGCAAGATGTTGAGCTATCTGATCCCCTCCCTCCTGTGCCTGGTGCCCGTCATCGGCATCGTGGTGACCGCGATGGCACGGCGCACCCATGGGCGCGCGGCGATCATCGGCATGCTGGGCTGCGTCGCGCTTCTGCTGAGCGCCCTGGCACAGGTCGGGCAGGCCATCCTTCTCGCGTCCATGTCTCCCAGGGACGGCTACACCGTCATCGCGGTCATGTCGCTGCTCATGACCGTGCTCAGCCTCACAGGGATCACTCTGCTGATCTGGGGCGTGGTCGCCCGCCGCCCGGCCGCCCAGCCACAGCCACCGGCCTGGCAGCCGTACGGACAACAGCCCAGCAGTCCGCAGCCGTACGCACAGCAGCCCGGCAGTCCGCAGCCGTACGCACAGCAGCCCAGCAGTCCGCAGCCGTACGCACAGCAGCCCAGCGGCCCGCAGCCGTACGGACAACAGCCCGGCGGTCCACAGCCGCATGGACAGCCGCTGCCGGGGCAGCAGCCATATGGTCGGCCACCCCAGCCGCCGTACGGCGGTCAGGGCTGACTCGCCGTAAATGTGGCAGTGTTAACTGAAATATCCACTCATGGTTGAAGGGTTCATGGATCCAGAGCAGCCCGATCCAGACCAGACCATCATGGTTCCCCGGAACGGCATGCCCCAGCAGCAGCCGGCACCCCCGGCCCCGCACGCCGGGTCGCTTGACCCCGCCCACACGCAACGCCTGCCGTACACCCCTGACATGCTCCCCGACGTGCCCGTCTACGAGGCGAAGCAGCCGCGGTCGGGCTGGTGGTGGCTGATCGTCGTGGGCGGGATCGCGCTGCTGGTGGCGGCGCTGGCCGTCGGCGTCGTGCTGTGGAGCAGCGGCAACAGCGACGCGGCCACCGGCGCGGCGGCCACGTTCACGCCTGGGTGAGATCCCTGGTGAAGTCCATGGTCCAGTTCGTCTCCCAGCTCTGCTCGCCGTCCACCGAGAAGGCCTGCTCCCAGCGGCAGGAGTCCGCGCCGAACACGGTCCAGATGAACCGGCAGCGCACCGGCGTGCCCTCGTAGGAGTCGTCGGCGTAGAACTCGCCCCGGTTCCCGTCGAAGGCGCCGACCATGGGCGGCAGGCCGAGCACGCCCGTGGCGCTGCTGGCCCAGTAGATGGACCACTGCCGCGTCTCGGGGTTGAAGATGCGCAGGGTCAGCCCGCTGAACCCCTTGGTGGGGAAGACGATCTCGTCGAAGTTCGCGGCGCCGTCGAAGTGGCGGGTGCCGACGGACCGGCCGGGGAACTCGTCCCAGTCGTCGCTGCCGACCAAGGCCTTGGCCAGTCGGCGGTTGGTGACGTTCCAGGTGCCTGCGAGGAAGTCGAAGTCGTTCATGAGAGAACCGTAGGGCAGGGTCACTGACAGGTAGTGTCAGTGTAATGCGCGCTTCTCGACTGGTTTCGATCTTGCTGCTGCTGCAGACGCGGGGCCTGATGACCGCCCAGGAGCTGGCCGGGCGGCTGGAGGTCTCGGTGCGGACCATCTACCGGGACATGGAGTCGCTGCACGCCGCCGGGATCCCGCTCTACGGCGACGCCGGTCCCAAGGGCGGCTACCGGCTGCTCGACGGCTACCGGACCAGGCTCACCGGGCTGACGACCGACGAGGCCGAGTCGCTGTTCCTGGCCGGGCTGCCGGGGCCGGCCGCCGAGCTGGGGCTGGGCGCGGTGGTGACGGCGGCCCAGCTCAAGCTGATGGCGGCGTTGCCGGTCGAGCTGCGCGACCGGGCCGGGCGGATCCAGGAGCGCTTCCACCTGGACGCCCCGACGTGGTATCGAGACTCCGAGCCGGTCAGCCACCTGCCCGCCGTGGCCGACGCCGTCTGGAACGAGCACCGGATCCAGGTGCGCTACCGCCGCTGGAAGGCGCCCCAGGAGGTGGAGCGCCGCCTGGAGCCGTACGGGCTGGTCGTCAAGGCCGGGCGGTGGTATTTGGTGGCCCGCAGCGGCGAGGACGTGCGCACCTACCGGGTGTCGCAGATCCTGGACCTGCACCCGCTGCCCGAGCGCTTCACCCGGCCGGACGACTTCGACCTGACGGCTTACTGGCAGGCCTACCTGGCGGAGTTCGAGGCCCGCCTGCGGCGCGGGGAGGCGGTGGTGCGACTGTCGCCGGGCGGGCTGGAGCGCCTGGCCAACCTCATGACGCCCGGCGTGGTGACGGCGGCCCGGCAGAGCGCGGAGCCGCCGGACGCGCAGGGCTGGACGCGGGTGACGGTGCCCATCGAGTCGATCGGCCACGCGGTGGGCGAGTTCCTCCGGCTCGGCGCCGACGCCGAAGTCCTCTCCCCCGCCGAGCTACGCGACCGCGTGGCCGCCACCGCCGAACAACTCACCCTGCTGTACGGGCCGGCACGCAAAACCCCAGACGACCTGGCCACCCCCGCCGAACAGGTCACCCCGCTCCACGAGTCATGACGTGAAACAGCCGGGCGGCCTGGCCGCCCCCGCCGAACGGGTCACCCCGTCCCACGGGTCATGACGTGGAACCGCCGGGTGACCTCGTACCCGGCCTGGCGGTAGAGGTGACCTGCCGGGCTCGCCTCGTCCCCCCACAGGAACCACGCGGTACGCAGCCCTTCGGCGCGCATCCTGGCCATGGTCAGATGGAGCAGGATCTTGCCGAGCCCGGTGCCCCGCTCCTTCACATCCACCCCGAACGGCCCGAACCTCTCCCCGACCCCCTGATAAGCCCCGAATACCGCGAACCCCACTATGTGATCTTTTTTCGCGATAACCATCCGCTGAGGGTCGGCGTGCCGCCTGATCGCCTCACCCCAGTCGGGGTTGAAGGCCCTGGCCGCGAACCCGATGAGCTCCGGCAGCTCACCGTCCGTCGGCGGGCGGAAGACGTACCCCTCGCTCTCCCGCGCGGCCCGCAGCCGCAGCACCTCGCCGGGCGTCACCTGGCCGACCAGCGTGCGGCCCATGGCGACCGGCGAGGAGCGGATCTCGAAACCGAGCCCCCGCAGCAGCCCGAACCCGCCGGGATAAAGCTCCACATCCACCCCGGGCAGCACATAGTGGGGCGTGTACGAGGCGAAGTCGACGCGCGTCCTGCCCCGCTCGCGCAGGAAGTCCAGCGCCTCGCCGAGGAGCCGCCGGCCCAGGCCACGCCCCCGCCGCTCCGGCACGACGAAGAAGAACGGGATCCACCCCGTCTCCGGCTCCAGATCGGTCCCCGGCCCCG
This sequence comes from Nonomuraea glycinis, assembly GCF_014646515.1. Lineage (GTDB taxonomy): Bacteria > Actinomycetota > Actinomycetes > Streptosporangiales > Streptosporangiaceae > Nonomuraea > Nonomuraea glycinis. The sequence goes on along the minus strand of NZ_BMNK01000026.1, from coordinate 30,491 downwards.
GCGGAACCAGCCTGCGAACCCCGTACGCGCATCCCACCACCCGGCCGTCCACCACCGCGACCCGCAGCCCCTCGGGGTCGAAGTTGGGATCGAGCAGCACGCACTCGCGCACCCACCCAGCAGTCGTGGGGTCCCCCGGCATGCTCCGGTTCCACGCATCCACCAGCCCGAGCTCATCCCCCGCCACGAACGCCCGCACCGCCGCCATCCCCGATTCCTCCCCCCAAGCCTCCAGCCACCCTCCCGACCCTCACCCACCACGGTCAAGCCATGAGAGACAACAATTTTCTCCGTACGCTCACATACCGAAACTTTCTTTCATCGTCACCCACGGAGCTTGACGCTGACCTGGCCGCCCACCTCGTCGAAGCCGAGCGCCCGAGCCACCCGGCGGGACGCCTCCGGCCGGGCCCGCCACTGCGGAAGCAGCCCGCGCTCCAACGCGTCCGCGACCGCCGCGGAGGCCACGACCTTGGCCAGACCTTCGCCGCGACGGCCTGCGGCGGTGAGCACCGACACGTGGGCCGCCGTGTCCAACCACGGCCGATATCCGGCCACGGCGACCACCTCCAGCCCCTCGCGCACCACGAACGCGTCCGAAACGATCTCCCTGAGCCCGCTCTCGCCGGCCTCCGCCGGATCCGACGCGTCCAGCAGCTCCCGCACGCGCACATCCCCCGACGGAAGCCGCTCGACAGCGGCACCCCCATGGACGGCAACGAACCCGGCGGCGTCGACGTACGCCAGCGACGCAGGCCCAAGAACGTCCTCCACGGCCAGCGCCCGCGGCAACCCCCAAAGATCGCCTAGACCGATCAGCCATCGCGGCGCCCCGTCGCGGCCCTCAGAGCCGGTCAGCCCTGGCGGCGCCCCGCCGTGGTCGCCGAGGCCGTGGTCGCCGAGGCCGGTCAGCGCGGCCCGCAGCGGGGCGGCCGAGTCCTCGTCGGGCACCGTCGCGAGCACCGCCCCGCCGATCGCGACGACTCCCGCCCATCCGTCAGGGCACAGCCGCGATTCGGGGGAGACGACCACCCGTGCCTGCCCCGGCTCGGGAAACCCTCCCGGAACCTGGGCCAGATCCACCCACAGTCGGCGGGCGCGGTCGAGAAGCATCTGAGACATCCCCTTAGACCCCGGTCCGCATCGGCCCGCCGTTGTACGTCATGGCGTCCAGGAAGGCGGTGATGAGATCCACCTCGGTCCCTGCGGCGTCCGCGTACGCCCGGTGCAGGTTGAGCACCACCCTCTCGGCGTCCGCCCACTGCGCGAACTCCCCGAGGTCGGCCCCCTGCGCCGCCTCCAGCGGCGTGCGCCCCTCCTGCCGCCCCCTGCCCGCGACCTCGGCCAGGAACCGGTAGTAGCGCTCATGCGCCGCCAGCACGCCGGGCAGGGAACCCGCGTCCGCCAGCGGCCCATGACCGGGGACGACATGCTCGGGCTCGAAGGCCGCCAGCCAGTCCAGCGACCGCAGCGCCCCTTCCACCGACCCCATCAACAGCATCGGGGTCAGCCCGTGGAACAGCAGGTCACCGGTGAACAGCACACGCTCCTCCGGCAGCCACGCCACCACGTCCCCCGGCGTGTGCGCGGTATGCCCGGGATGCCGCAGCTCGATCCGCCGCCCGCCGGTGAAGAGCGTCAACTCCGACGAGAAGACCACCGACGGGGTACGGCGTGTCACGTTCCCCCAGTCGGGCACCGGCTCCCAGACCGGCGGGCACCCGTCGATCAAGGGGTCGACGAGCAGCGCCTCCCGCATCGCCGTATGCCCGAAGATGACCGTCTCGTCGGGCAGCAGGCTGTTGCCGTAGGTGTGGTCGCCGTGCTGGTGGGTGTTCACCGCCATCCGCACCGGCGCGCCGCCGGTGGCCGCCGCGACCGCCCCCAGGAACCTGCGGGTACGCGGCTCGGTCGCGCAGGTGTCGACCAGCACCGTCCCCTCGTCGCCGGTCACCACCCCGGCGTTGTTGACCCACCAGGTGCCGTCCGGCTGCACCCACGCGTACACCCCGGGCGTGATCTCGTGCAGTCCCGCCTCATCCGGCTGATTCCCCATCACTGTTTCCTCCCCCAGGCTTCGCGCATGTCAGCACCCGTGACATGAGCGGAAGAATCACGATCTTTCAAGATCTAACACCAGAGCAGTTGGGCCACGCGCCAGAACGCCGCAAGCCGCTCCGGGGCATGGCAGGGTGGCGGTCATGTTGATCGTGATGAGCGGCCTGCCGGGCGCGGGCAAGAGCACGGTGGCCGAGGAGCTCGGCCGCCGGATCCCCGCGCCGGTGCTGTCGGTCGACCCGGTCGAGGCCGCGATGTGGCGCGCGGGGATCGACCGCGACCAGCCGACCGGTCTGGCGGCCTACGTCGTGGTGGAGGCGCTCGCCGCCGGGATCCTCGCGCTCGGCCAGCGGGTGATCGTGGACGCGGTGAACGACGCCGAACCGGCCCGCGAGCAGTGGCGGGCCCTGGCCCGGCGCAGCGGTGCCGCGCTGCGCCTGATCGAGGTGACCTGCTCCGATCCGGACACGCACCGGCGACGGCTGGCGGGCCGCCACCGCGACCTCGACGGCTTCCCGGAGCCGACCTGGGACTCGGCGCAGGCCCGCCGCGCCGCCTTCACGAACTGGCGCGAGGACCGCCTGGTCCTGGACTCCGTAGCCTCGCCGGCGGACAACGTACGCACCGCCCTGTCGCACCTGGGACTCGAACGCTGACACACGAAAGGCCTGTGGACACCGCCCACAGGCCTTCTCAGGGGTGGAGCTATGGGGATTCGAACCCCAGACCTCCTCCATGCCATGGAGGCGCGCTACCAACTGCGCCATAGCCCCTGGTCGCCGCGTCGAGCAAGCTCTTCGCGGCGCTCGGAGAGCATATAGCCATCCACGGGATTCGCCTAATCAGCCCGTACGGCGCGGGCCGTACGGGCTGATCGGGACCTTCACTGCCGCCCTTCGGCGTCAGGACTGTCGTCGCCGCTGATCGGCTCGGGCAGGGTGCCGGCGTTGTGCTCCAGCAGCCGCCACCCTCGCCGTCCCTGCTCCAGCACGGACCACGAGCAGTTGCTGAGCCCGCCGATGGCGGACCACGACTCCTGCGGCAGGCCGAGCAGCTCGCAGATGCCCAGCCGCAGCGCCGCGCCGTGGGAGGCGACGACCAGCAGCCCGTCATCGTCGAGCTTGGCCGCCCAGCGGCGCATGGCCGCGGCCACCCGGGCCGCCACCTCCGTCACGGGCTCGCCGTCAGGCGCCTCCCAGGCGACGTACTCCTGGGGCCAGCGCTCGGCGATCTCCCCGCGGGTGAGGCCCTCCCACTGCCCGCCGCCGCGCTCGCGGAAGTCCTTGTCCACCGCCACGTCGAGCCCGGCGAGGCGGCCGAGCGCCAGGGCGGTGTCATTGGCCCGCTGGAGGTCGGAGGAGACGATGAGGGTGGGCCGCAGCGCGGCGAGCAGCGAGGCCGCCCTCGCCGCCTGGGCGATGCCCGTCTCGTTGAGCTGGATGTCGGAGTGGCCCTGGAAGCGCTGCTCGACGTTCCACAGGGTCTGCCCGTGTCTCAGGCAGACGATCCGCTTGCTCAAGTGCGGGCCCTCTGGATGTTGGCCTGCATGATGCTCTCCGGCAGACCGATCGCCGGGCAGTCCTTCCAGAGCCGCTCCAGCGCGTAGAAGGTGCGGTCTTCCTCATGCTGGACGTGCACGACGATGTCGATGTAGTCGAGGAGCACCCAACGGCCTTCGCGCTCGCCCTCCCGGCGTACCGGCTTGGCGTCCGCCTCGGTGCGCAGCCGGTCTTCGATCTCGTCGACGATGGCGCGGACCTGACGATCGTTGGTTGCGGAGCAGAGCAGGAAAGCGTCGGTGATGACGAGCTGCTCGCTGACGTCGTAGGCGAGGATGTCGTCGGCCAGCTTGTCCGCCGCGGCCTCTGCGGCGATTCTTACGAGCTGGACGGCTCTGTCGGTTGCTGTCACGATGCGGGTCGGTCCTCCTGTGTCGACAACATTCCCTCATGTTGAGGGTACCCGTTACGGCCGTGACGGCCCACGTGTGACGTGATCGGTTCAGCCATGGGCGTGATACAGCCCGCGTTTGTTGATGTACTGCACGATTCCGTCGGGCACGAGGTACCAGATGGGCTCCCCTTCCTCCACCCGCTGCCGGCACTCCGAGGAGGAGATGGCCAGCGCGGGGATCTCCAGCAACGTCACCTTGCCCTCGGGCAGCCCCGGGTCGTGCAGCGTGTGACCGGGCCGGGTACAGCCGACGAAGTGCGCGAGCTCGAACAGCTCATCGGCGTTCTGCCAGTCGAGAATGGCGCCGAGGGCGTCCGCTCCGGTGATGAAGTACAGCTCCGCGTCGGGACCGTACTTCTGCGAGATGTCGCGCAGCGTGTCGATGGTGAAGGTCGGCCCCGGACGGTCCACGTCCACCCGGCTGACGGAGAAGCGGGGGTTGGACGCGGTGGCGATCACGGTCATCAGATAACGGTCCTCGGGCGCGGAGACCTCGCGCTCCGCCTTCTGGTACGGCCGGCCCGTGGGGACGAAGACGACCTCGTCGAGCTCGAAGTGGTGCGCCACCTCGCTGGCGGCGACCAGGTGGCCATGATGGATGGGATCGAAGGTGCCTCCCATCACTCCCACACGTCGCTTCCCCTGGTTACCAGGCGCGTTCATCATGAAACGGACCTTAGTCGGACGCCTTATCACAACATGAGGTGACCCCCCTCGGTGATGGCCGCGCATCACTCCCGTTGCGGACGTAGCATGCCGGGCATGACGACCACCCCGGACCGCAACCGCGTCCAATTGCCCGGCATCTCGTCCCGTGCCTACGAACACCCCGCAGACCGGTCGGCCCTGGTCGCTCTGCGGAAGTTGAGCGGGTTCGACACGGTTCTCAAGCAAATGTCCGGCCTCATCAGCGAGCGCCGCCTGCGCCTGATGTACCTCGCGTCGGCCGTGCGGGTGAGCGAGACCCAGTTCCGCTCCCTCTACGACATGGGCCGCGACGCCGCCTACACCCTTGACCTGCACCGCATTCCCGAGATCTACGTCCAGCAGGACCCGCAGGTCCAGGCCAAGGCCATCGGCTTCGACGACCCGTTCATCGTCGTGACCACCGGCCTGCTCAACCTCATGAACGAGGAGGAGCAGCGTTTCGTCATCGGACACGAGACCTCGCACATCCTGTCGGGCCACGCCGTCTACCGGACGATGCTCGACATCCTCACCCGCCTGGCCTCCCGCGTGGCCTGGATCCCGCTCGGCTACATCGGCCTGCGCGCCATCGTGGCCGGCCTGGAGGAGTGGTACCGCAAGTCGGAGCTCTCCTCCGACCGCGGCGGCCTGCTCACCGGCCAGGACCCCGAGGCGGCCAAGCGCGCGCTGATGAAGCTCGCCGGCGGCGACTACACCCACGAGATGAACATCGAGGCCTTCCTCGCCCAGTACCAGGAGTACGACACCGCGGGCGACCTGCGCGACGGCTTCCTCAAGGTGCTCAACCTGCTCGGCACCACCCACCCGTTCGCCGTGGTGCGCGTGGCCGAGCTGGACAAGTGGCAGCGCAGCGGCGAGTACGAGCGCATCATCGGCGGCGACTACCCGCGCCGGGAGGACGACGCCAACGCCAGGGTCACCGAGGAGATGAAGGCGGCCGCCGATTCCTACCGCAGGTCCTGGTCGGAGTCCCAGGACCCGTTCATCGGCGTACTGCGTGACGTGGCCGAAGGCGCCGTCGGCGCGGGCGAGCGCATCTTCAACAGGTTCGCGCGCCGCGACGGCCAGAGCTGACGGGCGACCACACCCCACGCGACGGCCGGCTGACCGACAGAACCCGCACCCGGCGCGACAGCCGCCGGGTCAGAACAGCAAAGGCTCAGAGCAGCAGGGCGATCGCGCGCACGGCAGCCGCGCACAGGGCGACGAAGCCGCCCAGCACGGCCAGTGCGCGCAGCCCTTCCCTGCGCAGCTCCGGCATCCGGGCGCCGATCCGCTCGATCTCCCGGCCGGTGATGCCGCCGCAGAGCATGCCGAACACCACGCCCGCCACGGTGACCGGCGCGGGCTGCTGCCACCACAGCGAGTCGATCACGCCGCCGCCGGTGACCCAGAGCGCGCCGCCCGCCGCCACGGCGACGGGCGCACCGGGCCACACGACCGCCGTCGTGCCCGCGCCCACCAGCGCGAACGGGAACAGCAGCACCCGCAACGTCACCTGTACCCGCCGCGAGGTGCGCTTCCTGACCATCCAGTGGCCCATCCAGAGGGTCCTGGTCAGCACCACGAACACGGCGGTGATGCCGATGGAGGCGATCGGCCACATCACCGAGGCCACCACACACGGCACGGCCAGCACGGCGAGCAGCACCAGCGCCGTGTTGCCGGCCGGCAGGGTGGTGGCCTCGGACCTGAGCCGGGCCTCGCGGGCGGCCGTCTGGGTCCTGGTGCGGGCCCGTACGGCCGTCTGAGCGCCCTCCCGGACGCGGCTGCGCACCGCGGCACCCCTGCCGTCACTGCCCAGCCGGCTCCGCACCCCTGTCTTGCCGTCATCCCCGGCCCGCCCCCGAGACGACGGCACCTTGCCATCGTCCCCACGCACCCGGGACGACGGCGCCTTCCCGTCCCCCCGGGGAGACGGAACCTTTCCCTCGTCACCGCGCCCCCGGGCCTTCACATCCTCACCACGACCCCGGGCCTTCACCTCATCACCACGGCCCCGGGGCGTCAGCCCCTTCCCATCGTCGCCACGACCCCGCGCCGTCCCCTCCTCCACGCCACGGCCCCGCGGCGACGGCACCTTCCCGTCAGTGGCCGCGCGGGCGGTGGCCGTACGGGGGCGAGGTGAGGGCACCTTGCCGTCGGCGCGCGGCCGAGGTGTCGCGGGCTCCTCGCCGGCGCGACCGCGCGGCGGCACGGACTTGGCGTCCTCTCCGGTACGGCCCCGCGCCTCCTCCTCTGCGGGCCCGGACCGGCCCCCGGGCTCGGCCTCGGTGGCGCTGGCGCTGGTCGCCTTGGCCAGCCGGGCCAGCCGGTCGGCCAGCAGCGCCGCGGTGGGCCGCTTGCCCGGCTCGCGGTTGAGCGCCGCCCGCACCAGCGGCAGCAGCGCCACCGGCACGCCCTTGAGGTCGGCGTGGCCGTTCAGCACCGCGTACATCTGCGCTTCGGGCGTGCCGCGCCCGAACGTCGGCCGCCCGGTGGCCGCGAACGCCACCGTCGCCGCCCAGGCGTGCACGTCGGCGGGCGACTCCACCTGCTCGTCGGCGAAGATCTCCGGCGCGGTGTAGCCGGGCGTGCCGAGGAAGGTGCCGGTCATGGTGAGCCGGGTGGCGTCGATCACCTGGGCGATGCCGAAGTCGATGAGCACCGGGCCGTCGTTGCCCATGAGGATGTTGCCGGGCTTGAGGTCGCGGTGCACGATCCCGGCCGCGTGGATGATGGCGAGCGCGGTGGCGATGCCATGCGCGAGATCGACGAGCTGCGACAGGTCGAGCGACCCCTGCTTGCGTACGAGGTCCAGCAGCGTGGCACCCTCGATGTGCTCCATGACCAGGTAGGGGCGGGCACACGACAGGTCGGCGTCGAGGACCTTCGCCACGTACGGGCTCTCGACCCTGCGCAGTGCGCGGACCTCGCGTTCGAGCCTGATGCGTGAGGATTCGTCCTCGTTGAGATCGTGCAGCACCTTGAGTGCGACACGCTCACCACGGCGAGCGCTCGCGAGGTAGACCTCGCCCATGCCGCCGCGGCCAAGCCGCTCCAGCAGGGTGTAAGGCCCGACCTTGCCGAGCTTGCTCACCGTCCCTCCCCGCTCGGCGCGCCCATAAGGGACACAACCCTAGCGCCGCGACGGTCAAAGACGTCGGCGGCGCGCCGAAGGTCCGGCCGCGAAGGTGGGAACCCTTCGCCGGCAGGCTGTCGAGCCCTGCTCCCGCCCCAGCCGCCTACGGCCCTGCCCCCTGTCCGATCCGGTCAGCTGCCCGACCCGGCGATGACCGTGCCCTCTGAGGTGCGCAGGTGGCCCTCGCCGGTGTAGACCCACTTGGTGGAGGTCAGCTCCGGCAGGCCCAGCGGGCCGCGCGCGTGCAGCTTCTGGGTGGAGATGCCGATCTCCGCGCCGAAGCCGAACTCGCCGCCGTCGGTGAACCGGGTCGAGGCGTTGACCGCGACCGCCGCCGAGTCCACCAGCGCCACGAACCTGCGGGCCGCCTGCTGGGAGCGGGTGACGATCGCCTCGGTGTGGCCGGAGCCGTAGCGCCTGATGTGCGCCACGGCCTCCTCCAGCGAGCCGACCACCGCGGCGGCGATGTCGTAGGAGAGATATTCGGCGAAGAAGTCCTCCTCGGTGGCCGGCACCACCTCCCCGTGACGAGCGATCGCCTCGTCACCGTGCACCGTCACACCCGCCGCCCTGAGCGCCTCCAGCGCTTTCGGTACGAACTCCGCCGCCACATCGGCGTGCACCAGGAACGTCTCAGCCGCATTGCACACCGAGGGCCGCTGCGCCTTGGCGTTGACCAGGATCTCCACGGCCAGCTCCTGGTCGGCCGCGGCGTCGATGTAGACGTGGCAGTTGCCGACGCCGGTCTCGATCACCGGCACGGTCGACTCCTCGACCACCGAGTTGATCAACGACGCGCCGCCACGCGGGATCAGCACGTCGACCAGCCCGCGAGCGCGCATCAACTCCTTGACCGAGTCCCGGGTGAGGCCCGGCACGAGCTGCACGGCCCCGGCCGGGACCTCGGTGCCCGCCAGCGCCTCCTGCATGACCTTCACCAGCGTGGTGTTGGAGGAGTAGGCGCTGGATGAGCCCCGCAGCAACGCCGCGTTGCCGCTCTTGAGGCAGAGCGCGGCGGCGTCGACGGTGACGTTGGGGCGGCCTTCGAAGATGATGCCGATGACGCCCATCGGCACCCTGAGCTGGCGCAGCTCCAGCCCGTTGGGCAGTGTGGAGCCGCGCACCACCTCGCCCACCGGGTCGGGCAGGTCGGCCACCTGCCGCACCGCCTCGGCGATGGCGGCGATCCGGGCCTCGTCCAGCCGGAGCCGGTCCACCATGGCCTCGGCGGTGCCCTGCGCCCTGGCCTGCTCGACGTCCTTGGCGTTGGCCTCGACGATCTCGGCGGTGTGCGCGACCAGAGCATCGGCGATGGCACGCAACGCCCGGTCCTTGGGCGCCCGCGGCAGCGGGGCCAGCTCGGCGGCAGCCTCCCGCGCGGCATGGGCGACCCGTAGGAACTCTGTTGTCATCAGGTACCTCCCTGGAGACTCCGGCGTTCAGGCTGGAGAGGAAACGGACTCCTGCGGGGCAGGGTAGGGGTAGGCGATTGGCCGTTAGGAGAACCGCCGTCGAAACGGTCAGATGAGCGCATCGGGTTCTCCTCGAGTGGTGTAGGCGTAACCGTCGCCGCGTTGTAGCCGTCGGACGTGTCGGTGTCCGATGCCCTGCACGGTCCCGGCCGCGGTGGTGATGTTGAAGCTGCCGCTGGTGCGGACCGCGACCCGCCCGGTCCAGGTCCCGGTTTTCTTGCCTGCCGGGACGATGGCGCGGACCAGGTCGCCGGTGGCGAATCCGCGGATCTGTTTGACGCGCGGCAGTCTCAGTCGGGGGAAGCCGAAGGCGTTGGTACGGGTCCGGCAGTAGGAGCCCCGGCCTGTCGCGGCGGCGACCAGCACGGTGGCGGGCCGGCCGGTCACCTGGTCGAGCACTCCTACGTGCAGCGCGTCCAGGGTGTGTGACTTGGTGGCGCCGGTCCGTGACCGGTTCCATTTGGTGCGCCCGCCGGAGGCGGTGTGGACGGGCAGGCCGGTGGCGGCCAGGGCCCGCCACAGCGCCCACCGGGTGGCGTTGACCGCCGCCGCGTCCCGCAGCGGGGCCTTGGCCTGGGCCAGTACCCGCGCCAGGACCTTCGGCCGCCCGGCCAGGAAAACCTCCACCGGCATGCTGCTCTTGGCCTGGTTGCAACTGATGCAGGCCACGACCAGGTTGCTGACGCGGTCCGGCCCGCCCCGGCTGCGGGGGTGGATGTGATCGATGTTCAGTGGCACGCCGCTGGCGGCGCAGTAGGCGCAGGCCCGGCCCCACTTGGCCAGCAGGAACTCGCGCACCTCATATCCGGCCAGGGTGCCCTGCTGATACTCGGCGCCTGCCAGTGGGCGGCCGGCGGACATGGCGTGGGTGTCGAACGCGACCCGCTCCACGTGCACCGCCCGCACCGGCGCCCATCGGGTCAGCCGGTCCACCCAGGACATGGTGGTGTCCACCCGGTGCCGCAGCGACGGCGCCAGCCACCCTCGCGGCCGGGTTCGGTTGCGGAAACGTGGCGCCCGGTGGCGCAGGTTCGCCGACCTGCGGCGTCGCCGGTATCCGGCGCGGGCGGCCATGCTGTCGCGGATGCGCCCGCCCCGGTGGTCGAGTTGCACCGCCACCAGCCCGGTCCGGGTGCCCTTGTCGTTGGTGAAGACGGCGATGCCGGTGTGCTTGCTGCCGGGGTCGAGGCCGACCTCGACGCCGGGTACCGCGCTGGAGCCGGCGCCCCGGTCTTTCAGCCGGACGACCAGAGGGGTGCGGCGGTGAATGACCGCCCGGCCCGAGGCCAGCAGTTTGCGCGCCATCGCCGGGCGGGCGGGTTGAAGCGGGATGCCGTGCCTGTCGAGCACGAACACGCGCGGTTGGTATGCCCCAAGTGCGGCGGGAATGCCGCAGCCTCCCTCGACGTCGTGCGACGCCTCGGGGTAACGCCCACCGCCTGGTACGGTACGGCGGGTCTCCCCTCGCCCATGTTCCACGCCGGATACCCCATCGCGGGGGCGCCGGTGTCCCGTTTCGTCCCGACCCGGGTTGTCTGCTGACACCGATTCCAGAGCGGCAGGCTGAGGAAGCACCTGCCGGTGGGTCTGCTGTCCTACGTGAAACGTAGCCATCAAGGATGCACCTCCTGTTCGTGATGGCTCGGGCTGGTCAATACGAGCTCAAAGCACCTAGCGGTCCCTCAAGCTCCGGCCTTCAGACCGGGGTCGTTGACGCCTTCACTCCGCGTGTACTCGTCGTCGGACCTCAGCTGGTGGACTCCAGTATGACGATGTCGTCACGGTGAATCAGCTCGCGTTCATATTCCGGACCGAGGGTGACGGCCAGCTCTTTGGTGGAGCGCCCGAGCAGCTCGGGGATCTCGCCGGCGTCGAAGTTGACCAGTCCGCGCGCCAGCACCCGGCCGCGCGGCCCGCACAGGTCGACCGGGTCGCCCGCGGCGAACTCGCCCTCGACCGAGGTGACCCCGGCGGGCAGCAGCGACTTGCGCCGGGTGACGACGGCCTCGACCGCGCCCGCGTCGAGATGCAGCCGCCCGCGCCCGGTGGCCGCGTGGGCCAGCCACAGCAGCCGGGTGCCCGGATGGCGGCCACCCGGGTGGAAGAAGGTGCCGACGTCGGCGCCGGCCAGCGCCTGGGCGGCGTGCGCGGCTGCGGTCAGCACCACCGGCACGCCCGCGCCGGTGGCGATCTTGGCCGCCTGCACCTTGGTGATCATGCCGCCGGTGCCGACCCGGCCGCCGCTCCTGCCGAGCTCGACACCCACCAGGTCCTCCGGCCCGCGGATCTCCGCCAGCCGGCGCGACCCGGCACGGCTCGGCGGGCCGTCGTACAGCGCGTCCACGTCGGAGAGCAGGACCAGCGCGTCGGCCCTGATGAGGTGCGTGACCAGGGCGGCCAGCCGGTCGTTGTCGCCGAAGCGGATCTCGTCGGTGGCGACGGTGTCGTTCTCGTTGACGATCGGCACGATGTCGAGATCCAGCAGCCGGTCCAGGGTCCGCTGGGCGTTGGCGTGGTGGGCCCGCCGCATCATGTCGTCGGCGGTCAGCAGCACCTGTCCGACGCGCAGGCCGTACCGCGCGAAGGAGGAGGTGTAGCGGGCGACCAGCACGCCCTGGCCGACCGACGCGGCGGCCTGCTGCGTGGCGAGGTCGCGAGGTCGCGAGGCCAGTCCGAGCGGGCCGAGACCCGCCGCGATCGCCCCGGACGAGACCAGCACGATCTGCGTGCCCGCGCGGCGGCGGGTCGCGAGCACGTCCACGAGCGCGTCGACCCGGTCCACGTCGATCGTGCCCGCGGGCGTGGTGAGCGAGGACGATCCGACCTTGACGACGACCTTGGACGCTGAGCTGAGCTGTTCACGCACGTCCAAACCCTATCCGAGGCTGTCCCACACCCACGCGCCAGCAGCCACCCGCGCGATGGTCGGCCGGCAGCCGGCACACCAGCCGCTGCCGGCGGCCGTCACACCAGCCGCTGCCGGCGGCCGTCACATCAGCCGCTCTCGGCCTGGCTCACCGTCCGCCGGTACACCTGCCGTTCACCGCCCGCCGGCGGCCGTCACATCAGCCGGTTGTCGGAGCCGCGCGGTCCCTGCCGCACCGCCTCGGCATTGAGGGTGGGCTGCCAGTCGAAGACGTACCCGCCCTCCATCGGCCCGATCACGACCTCCGCCCCGGCGGTGGCGCCGGCCTTGACCAGCTCCTGCTCCACGCCGAGCCGCTCCAGCCGGTCGGCGAGATAGCCCACGGCCTCGTCGTTGGTGAAGTCGGTCTGCCTGATCCACCGCTCCGGCTTCTCGCCGGTCACCTGGAACATGCCGTCGTTCACCCGGCGCACCCGGAATCCGGCCTCGCCGAGCTGCTTGGGCCTGATGACCAGCCGCGTCGGCTCCTCGACCGGCCGGTTGGCGCGGGCCGCGGTCACCCACTCCCCCATCGCGAAGGTCAGCTCGCGCAGCCCGTCGTGGGTGGCGGCGGACACGGTGAAGACCCGCAGCCCCCGCGCCTCGAACTCGGGGCGCACCAGCTCGGCCAGCTCGCGGGCGTCGGGCACGTCCGACTTGTTCAGCACGACCATGCGCGGGCGGCCTTCGAGCTTGCCATAGGCGTGCAGCTCGGCCTCGATCACCTCGTAGTCGGTGACGGGGTCGCGCCCCGGCTCCATGGTGGCGCAGTCGATGACGTGCACGAGCATGTCGCACCGCTCGACGTGGCGCAGGAACTCGTGGCCCAGTCCCTTGCCCTCGGAGGCGCCCGGGATCAGCCCCGGCACGTCGGCGACGGTGAAGATGTCCTCGCCCGCCGTCACCACGCCCAGGTTGGGGATCAGGGTGGTGAACGGGTAATCGGCGATCTTGGGCTTGGCCGCGCTCAGCGCCGCGATCAGCGACGACTTGCCCGCACTCGGGAAGCCGACCAGCGCCACGTCGGCGACGCTCTTGAGCTCCAGCATGACGTCCAGCTCGTCACCGGGCTCGCCGAGCAGCGCGAACCCGGGTGCCTTCCGCTTGGCGCTGGCCAGCGCGGCGTTGCCGAGCCCCCCGTGGCCCCCCTGCGCGATCACGTAACGCGTCCCCACGCCCACCAGGTCGACCAGCACCTCGCCGGTCTGGGCGTCCTTGACGACGGTCCCGCTGGGCACCGGCAGGATCACGTCCCCGCCGTTGGCCCCGTCCCGGTTGGAGCCCTGGCCCTGCTTGCCCTTGTCGGCCTTGCGGTGCGGGCGGTAGTGGTATTCGAGCAGGGTGGCGGTGTTGGGATCCACTTCGAGGATCACGTCGCCGCCGCGCCCGCCGTCGCCGCCGTCGGGGCCGCCCAGCGGCTTGAACTTCTCCCGGTGCACGGAGGCGCAGCCGTTCCCCCCGTCACCGGCCCTGACATGCAGGATCACCTGGTCCACGAAGTCCGGCATTTCCGCTTCTCCTCCATCGGCCCCTGGGGGCGCCTCATGCGACCTCGCCAACGGCGGGTCCTGCCTCAAGCAGAGGCGCGGCACCGGTCACGGCGCCGCGCCCCAAACAGCGAAAGGGTGGATCGGCAGGCGATCCACCCTTTCTACAACCCGCGACGCGGCGTATTTACTCCGCGACGGGGACGATGCTCACGGCGCGACGACCGCGCTTGGTGCCGAACTGCACGTGGCCCGCGGACAGCGCGAACAGCGTGTCATCGCCACCACGGCCGACGTTGTCGCCGGGGTGGAAGTGGGTGCCACGCTGACGGACGATGATCTCGCCCGCGTTGACCAGCTGGCCGCCGAAGCGCTTGACGCCCAGGCGCTGAGCGTTGGAGTCGCGGCCGTTCCGGGTGGACGACGCGCCCTTCTTGTGTGCCATCTCTCTAGCTCCCGATCAGGCCTGGTCGATACCGGTGATCTTCACCTGGGTGTACCGCTGACGGTGCCCCTGGCGCTTCTTGTAACCGGTCTTGTTCTTGTACTTGAGGATGCGGATCTTGGGGCCCTTGGTCTCACCGAGGATCTCGGCGCTGACCATGAACTTGCCCGCCTCCGTGGTGACATCGCCGTCGTTGACGACGAGCACCGTCGGCAGCGAAACCGAAGAGCCGACATCGCCGGCGACCTTGTCCACTTCGAGGACGTCACCGACGGAGACCTTCTGCTGCCTGCCGCCGCAACGAACGATCGCGTACACCGCGGAACCCTTCTACTGACTCACTGTTGCGAACACCGGCCATCCCATGCGGAATGGCCGTTGACTCCGAATGCTGCGCCCGTCATTCGGCTCATCTGGAACCGACGAACCGTGGGGCGCGCCAACAGGGCACGTCACCCGACGCACCGGTTGTCTAGGGTACCGGATTAACGGCGCCCTAGGCGAACCGGACGATTCATCGGACAGTCCACCGAGCAGCGCTGCTACTCGCCGGACCTGGCTCGGCGGGAGCGTCGCCGCCCCCTGCCGGATGTCTGGCCGGCCTGGTCGTCCTCAGCCGGGACGTCTTCAAGCGCATCGGTCACGGTATCACGACCTGCGGAGTCCTTGGCCGCGGAGACCTTCTCCGAGACCGCCTTCTCCACCGCCATCTTGCCCTGGGTGCCACGCGGCTCGGGCTTGTGCTCGACCGGCTCCGTGGAGACGATCAGGCCACGCCCGTTGCAGCAGTCACATGGCGTCGAGAACGCCTCCAGGAGGCCCTGACCGACCCGCTTACGCGTCATCTGGACCAGACCCAGCGACGTCACCTCGGCCACCTGGTGCTTGGTCCTGTCGCGCGCCAGGCACTCCAGCATCCGCCGCAGCACCAGATCGCGGTTGGACTCCAGCACCATGTCGATGAAGTCGATGACGATGATGCCGCCGATGTCGCGCAACCTGAGCTGGCGGACGATCTCCTCGGCCGCCTCCAGGTTGTTGCGGGTGACGGTCTCCTCCAGGTTGCCGCCCTGGCCGGTGAACTTGCCGGTGTTGACGTCGACGACGGTCATCGCCTCGGTCCGGTCGATCACCAGGGAGCCGCCGCTCGGCAGCCACACCTTGCGCTCCATCGCCTTGCCGAGCTGCTCGTCGATCCGGTACGACTCGAACACGTCGCCCTGCTCGCCGTCCCACTTCGACAGCCGCTCGCCCAGGTGCGGCGCGACGTACTGGACGTACTCGTCGACCGTCTCCCAGGCGTCCTCGCCCTGGACGACCAGCGAGGTGAAGTCCTCGTTGAAGACGTCACGGACGACCCGGACGGTCAGGTCCGGCTCGGCCGACAGGAGCTCGGGCGGGCTGGCGTTCTTGGCCTTCTTCTGGATGGCCTCCCACTGCGCCGACAGGCGGGCCACGTCGCGGGCCAGCTCCTCCTCCGAGGCGCCCTCCGCCGCCGTGCGGACGATCACGCCGGCGTTCTCGGGCATGACCTTCTTCAGGATGCTCTTGAGCCGGGTGCGCTCCTTGTCGGGCAGCTTGCGGCTGATCCCGGTCATCGAGCCGTCGGGCACGTAGACCAGGTAGCGGCCGGGCAGGCTGATCTGCGAGGTCAGGCGGGCGCCCTTGTGACCGATCGGGTCCTTGGTGACCTGCACCAGCACCGACTGGCCGGACTTCAGCGCCGACTCGATGCGCTTGGGCTGGCCTTCCATGCCGGCGGTGTCGAAGTTGACCTCACCGGCGTAGAGGACGGCGTTGCGGCCCTTGCCGATGTCGACGAAGGCGGCCTCCATCGACGGCAGCACGTTCTGGACCTTGCCCAGATAGACGTTGCCGACGTAGGACTGGCTGGCCTCCCGGTTGACGTAGTGCTCGACGAGCACGCCGTCCTCCAGCACCGCGATCTGCGTGCGGTCGCCCGTACGGCGCACCACCATCATCCGGTCGACGGACTCCCGGCGGGCCAGGAACTCCGACTCGGTGATGATCGGCGGACGCCTGCGGCCCAGCTCGCGGCCCTCGCGGCGGCGCTGCTTCTTGGCCTCCAGCCGGGTGGAGCCGCGCACGCTCGTCACACCGTCGGTGGCCACGTCCTGCGAGGCGGCGCGTCCCGAGCGAGGCGCGCGGATGCGCACGACCGTGTTGGGCGGGTCGTCCCCAGCGGGCTCGGCGACCTCCTCGTCGGAGCCACGCCTGCGCCTGCGGCGACGGCGACGGGAGCCGGTGCCCTCTTCCTGGGACTCCTCGGGCTGCTCCTCCTCGCCCTCCTCTTCGCCGTCCTCGGCGTCCTCGCCGTCGTCCTCGGCATCATCACGCTCACGCGACTTGCCACGGCCCCGGCCGCCCCTGCGGCGACGCCGGCGGCGGCTGCCGCCCTCATCGTCCTGCTCGTCGGAGCCGTCGAGGTCGCTCTCGTCCTCGGCGCCGGCCTCCTCGGCCGTCTCCACGCTCACCTCGGCGACCGGCTCCAGCTGCGCCTGGGGCTGCGGCTCCGGGCGCACCGGCTTGGCCTGCGTCGGGTCGGGCGCCTGGAACAGCGGCGCGAAGATGGCCGCGGGCCGCTGGAAGGCCGTCCCCGGCTGGTCCTGCCTGCGCACGGTCAGCCCGAACGGGTCGGACAGCAGATTCGGCTTGTCCTCCTCGTCCAGGTCCTCCCCGGCGGGCTCGTCGTCGAGCGGCTCGTCCTCGGGCAGAATCTCCAGAATGTCCTCGTCGGCGTCAGCTCCGCCGGCTCGCCGCGCGGCCGCCTCACCGACACCGGCAGCAGCCTGCGCCGCCACCGCTTCATCAGCCGGTACGGTCCCGGCACGCGCCGCACTCGCCCCGCCGGTCCCGGCACGCTCGGCGCCCGCCAGGTCCGCCTCGGCGGAATCGGCCGACAGGCGCGTCGCGTCCAGTTCGGCCTCCGGCTTCTTCCGGGTGCGGCGCCGCCTGGCGGGGGCCTCCTCAGCGGCCTGCTCGCCACCCTCGACGGCGCCGGCGTCCGCCGGGCTCTCCGCCACGCCGGCGGCCTGCGCGGCGCTGTCCGCGCCACTGAGGGCGTCCTGCGCCCCGGCGGCGCCGTCCGCAGCGGCCTCCTCGACCTTCTTGCTGGTACGGCGGCGCGTCGTGGTCACGGTCGACCGGGTCCGCGCGCCCCGCTTGGGCTTGTCCGCCTCCACCGCAGCGGCCACGGCCTCCTCGACCGGGCTGACCACCGCCTCAGCGGAAACGTCGGACGCCTGCGGCTCAGTGGCGGACATACCTACAGCGGCGGGCGTACCCACAGCGGTGGACGTACCGGAAAGTCCGGACGCACCTGCAGCGGACGTACCGGACGTGCTCGCGGGGGGCTCGTCGGGTGTGCCGGCGGCGCGCTGCGCCGCCGCCGTGCTGGGCACGGACCGTCCCTCGGTCACCGAGGGGGCGGCCTGTGCGGCGAGGGCGGTGGCCGGCGCCGAAACCGGCTGCTCGGGCAGCTCGGGTGGCGGACCGGCCGGTCGGCTGGCCGCTCGGCGGCGCCTGGTCACCGTGGTCTGTTCTGTTGTCTCCCCGTCGGGGCCAATGGCCCCGGCGTTGGGCTCGTTCTCGTCGAGCATGCGGGCGCTCTCCCGTCAGCCCCCGGGCGCGTCGCCGCGCCGCGCAGGAGCCATCGTGTCTCGTTGTCCGCCACGCCCCCATTCGAGGGCATGGCGCCAAGTCCTGTCAGTGGTAGCGCCCCGCGGGGCGCCTTCCTTAACCGACGTCGTGCTCACCCGCCGGTCCCGCCTCGCCGCCGCGCGTAGTCTCGCGGTCCAGGTCGAGCGGGTCGGCAAGCGCACCGGTGCTGTCGTCCAGCGGCCCCTGCGCCAGCCTGGTCACCTCGGGGGGGACCGGCGGCGCGAAGTCGGCCACAAGGCGCAGCCCTGTGAGCACATCGTCGGGTCGAACGGCAGGCGTCATGTGCCGAACAACCATGCGCAGTATGACACACGACTGTCCAGCCACCTGAGCTGCAGTTCCCTCTGTTCCCTCTGCTCCCTCGGGCACCGTGAGTCTCAGCACGGCCTCCCGAGCGTCGAAGCGGCGTGGCCCCTTCTTCATGAGGCGCTCGACCTCCACGGTGCCGGCCGCGAGAAACTTCTCCACCGCTGTCACGGCGAGGTCGCGATCGGCATCACGCAGGCGCACCTCCCACTCGGAGACTTCCAGGCGGTCGGCCAGCGCGCCGGGGCCGGCCTCGACAACGTCGAGCACATCCAGGCCCGGCGGCAGCGATCCGTCAAGGTCGGTCCTGACCTGCTGCGGATCGCACGGCGTCGTGACGCCGATCTCGAGGTATTCGGCTTCGCTGGCAACGCCGGTCGGCGCCGCTCCCGCGTAGGAGATCTTCGGATGAGGCGAGAAGCCCGCACTGTAAGCCACCGGAATGTCGGCACGGCGGACCGCTCTTTCGACGGCCCGCGAGATGTCGCGGTGACTGGTGAAGCGCAGGCGTCCGCGCTTGGCGTAGCGCACACGCAGGCGCTGCACCGTTGGCGCGGGCGGAGGCCCATCTGGAACAGGTTTCAGAGCCTTGTCGTCCTTCCCTTGTCGCAGTTCCTTCGTCTCAGGATATGCCGCCCGGAGGCCTGCCCGGCTCAGGATCATGTACGGCGAGACACCGGGCGCGCACTCAGCGCCGCTAGACGACGGTCAGGGGAAGGAGTTTCTTACCGGTCGGACCGATCTGGATCTCCGTCCCCATGGTGGGACAGACGCCGCAGTCGTAGCAGGGGGTCCAGCGGCAGTCCTCGACCTCGCCGCCGTTGACGGCCTCCTGCCAGTCCTGCCAGAGCCACTCCCGGTCGAGCCCCGCGTCGAGGTGGTCCCAGGGCAGGACCTCGTTCTCCTCGCGTTCGCGCACGGTGTACCAGTCGACGTCGACGCCGGCCTTGGCCGCCGCCGCCATCCACCGCTCGTAGGAGAAGTGCTCGCTCCAGCCGTCGAAGCGCGCGCCGTCCTCCCAGACGTTCCGGATGACGGCGCCGATCCGGCGGTCGCCGCGCGAGAGCATGCCTTCGACGATCGACGGCTTGCCGTCGTGGTAGCGGAAGCCGATGGCCCGGCTGTATTCCCTGTCTGACCTGAACGACTCGCGCAGCGCCTTGAGCCGCCGGTCCACGGTCTCGTGGTCGGCCTGCCCCGCCCACTGGAACGGGGTGTGCGGCTTGGGCACGAACCCGCCGATGGAGACGGTGCACCGGATGTCGCGCGACCCGCTGGCCTCGCGGCCCGCCTTGATGACCTTCTTGGCCAGGTCGGCGATGCCGAGCACGTCCTCGTCGGTCTCGGTGGGCAGGCCGCACATGAAGTAGAGCTTCACCTGCCGCCAGCCCTGGGAGTAGGCGGCGGTGACGGTGCGGATGAGGTCTTCCTCGGTGACCATCTTGTTGATCACCTTGCGCAGCCGCTCGGAGCCGCCTTCGGGAGCGAAGGTGAGGCCGGAGCGCCTGCCGTTGCGGGAGAACTCGTTGGCCAGGTCGATGTTGAAGGCGTCGACGCGGGTGGAGGGCAGCGACAGCGAGGTGTTGGTGCCTTCGTACTGGTCGGCCAGGCCCTTGGCGACCTCGCCGATCTCGCTGTGGTCGGCGGACGACAGCGACAGCAGGCCGACCTCGTTGAAGCCGGACTCCTTGATGCCGTTCTCGACCATGGCGCCGATCGTGGTGATCGAGCGCTCGCGCACCGGACGGGTGATCATCCCGGCCTGGCAGAACCGGCAGCCGCGGGTGCAGCCGCGGAAGATCTCCACGCTGAACCGCTCGTGCACCGTCTCGGCCAGCGGGACCAGCGGCTTCTTCGGGTAGGGCCACTCGTCGAGGTCCATGACGGTGTGCTTGTGCACCCGCCACGGCACGTCGGCCCGGTTGGGCGCCACGCGCTTGATGCGACCATCAGGGTGATAGTCCACATCATAAAATTTCGGGATATAAACCCCGCCGGACTCGGCCAGCCGCATCAGCAGCTCGTCCCGCCCGCCGGGCTTGCCCTCGCTCTTCCACTCCCGGATGACCTCGGAGATGGCGATCGCGATCTGCTCCCCGTCGCCCAGCACCGCCGCGTCCAGGAACTCGGCGACCGGCTCGGGGTTGAAGGCGGCATGACCGCCCGCGAGCACGATCGGATCGTCCTCGCCCCGGTCCGCGGCCAGCAACGGGATGCCGGCCAGATCCAGCGCGGTCAGCATGTTGGTGTAGCCGAGCTCGGTGGAGAACGACAGGCCCAGCACGTCGAAGGCACGCACCGGCCGGTGGGCGTCGACGGTGAACTGCGGCACGCCCTCGGCGCGCATCAGCGCCTCAAGGTCGGGCCAGACGGCGTAGGTGCGCTCGGCCAGCGTGGCGGGCAGCTCGTTGAGGATTTCGTAGAGAATCGCGACACCCTGGTTGGGCAGCCCGACTTCGTAGGCGTCCGGGTACATCAGCGCCCAGCGCACGTCGGTGGTGTCCCAGTCCTTCACCGTCGAGTTGAGCTCACCCCCGACATACTGGATGGGCTTCTGCACCTTCGGCAGCAGCGCTTCCAGGCGGGGAAAAATCGACTCGACAGGCATACGTCCCACACTAGCGGGGCCCATGACATGGCCGGTACTCGTCACACGCCCCTCCTAGGCGTACGACTGCTGCTCGCGCACCCTGATGCCCTGCAGCAACCCCACCGCGATCAGGTTCGCGAACGTGGCGGTGCCACCGTAGGAGACGAACGGCAGCGGCAACCCGGTGATCGGCATGATGCCGATCGTCATCCCCACATTCACGAACATCTGGAACGCGAACCAGCACACGATCGTGCCCGCGACCAGCGTCCCGAACCTGTCGTCACACTGCCTGGCGATCTTCAGGCCGCGCAGCAGCACCACGCCGATCAGCAGCACGACCGTCGCCGCCCCCAGGAAGCCGAACTCCTCGCCCGCCACGGTGAAGATGAAGTCGGTGTGCTGCTCCGGCACGAACCTGCCCGTCGTCTGCCCACCCCCCAGCAGTCCTTTGCCGAACAGTTGCCCGGAGCCGATCGCGATGAGCGACTGCGTGCTGTTGTAGCCGACCCCGCGCGGGTCGACGCTCGGGTCGAGGAAAGCGGTGAAACGCGCGAGCTGGTACGGCTCCAGCAGCTCGAAGAAGAACACGCTGGCCACCCCGGCCACGCCGACCAGCGTCAGCAGGGCGATCACCCGCTTACGTACTCCCGAGATCATCAGGGCGGAGGCCGAGATCGCCGCCAGCACCAGCGCGGTGCCCAGGTCGGGCTGCAGCATGACCAGCGCCAGTGACATCGCCGCCACCACCAGCGCGAGCAGCACGTCGAGGCCACGCGGCCGATCGGTGCCCTCGACAGGCTGGGCGAGCAGCATGGACGTGATCAGCAGCAAACCGACCTTGGCGAACTCCGAAGGCTGCACCGCGAACCCGCCGCCCAGCAGGATCCACGAGTGCGAGCCGTTGATCGTCGCCCCCAGCGGCGTGAGCACCAGCCCCAGCCCTATCAGCGAGACCAGGAAGACCAGCGGCGCGTACGCCCGCACCGCCCGATAGTCCATCATCGACACCCCGGCGCACAGGAACACCCCGATGCCCTGGTTGAGCAGGTGCTTCTTCAGCAGCCCGGTGGAGCCGGGCGCCCACGTCCTGGTCGACGACCACACCAGCAGAGCTCCGATCACCGACAGCGCGATGACCGCGACCAGCAGCACCCCGTCCAGCCGCCACACGATCGACTCCGGGCCGAACGCCCGCCGGGCGAGCGAGCGCCGCCTGCCCCTCAGGGCCCCGCTGGTCATTCCCTGATCACCGTTCCGTCGGGAGCGAACGCCGGCAGCTTCGACACGGGCTTGCCGCCGGGCAGCGCGGCGGGCTTCTTGATGCCGAAGATGCCCTCGTAGATCTCCCGGGCGGCGGGGGCGGCGGTCTGGGCGCCCATCCCACCCTGCGAGACCATGACGACCACGACGAAGCGCGGGTTCTTCGTCGGCGCGAAGGAGGCGAACCAGGAGGTGTCAGTCTTGCCCCAGACCTCCGCCGTACCGGTCTTGCCGCCGATGCGCACCTTGTCCATCGGGAACCCGCTGAACGCCCCGGCCGCGGTGCCGTCGGAGGCCACCTGGCTCAGCGCGTTCTTGATGTAGAGCCGCTCCTTCTCCTGGAGGGGCAGCTTGCCCACCACCGGGACGGGGACCTTCTTGACCACCTTGCCGTCAGGCCGCACCAGCGCCCACCCGATGCGCGGGCTGCGCACCTTGCCGTCGGTCACCAGCGCCGCGTACGCCCTGGCGAGCTGCAGCGGCGTCACCAGCACGTCGCCCTGCCCGATGGAGAAGTTGGCCGAGTCACCGGGCCGCAGCACGAACCCTTCGGTGCAGTTCTCGTGCGCCAGGCGCTTGAGAAAGGCCGCCCGCGCCGCGTCCTTCACCTCGGGGTAGCCGGTGCCGGCCCGCTTGCAGTTGGTGGCGCTGGTCAGCGCCCACGTCTCCTTCTTCCAGCGGCGGTCGGGGATGCGCCCCGACGACTCGCCCGGCAGGTCGATCCCGGTCGGGCTGCCGAACCCGAACTTCCTGGCCGTGTTGGCGAACACCTCCTTGGCGTTCTTCTTCGGGCTGCGGCCGCCGTCGCGCGTGTACTCCTCGAAGGCCGCCCGGTAGAAGATCGTGTCGCACGACTTCACCAGCGCCAGGTGCAGCGACAACGTGCCGAGGGGGATGCCGCGGAAGTTGTTGAAGGCCCTGCCGCCCACGTTGACCGAGCCCGGGCAGCTGTACTTCCCGTTCAGCGGATAGCCGGCCCGCAGCATCGACGTCACCGACGACACCTTGAACGTCGAGCCGGGCGCGAACTGCCCGTTGATCGCCCGCGACACCAGCGGCTTGCCCGACTTTTCCGACAGCAGGTGGCGGTACATCCGCTCGGAGATGCCGCCCGCCCAGACCGCCGGGTCATAGTCGGGCGCACTGGACAGCGCCAGCACCCGCCCGGTCTGCGGGTCGAGCACCACGGCGGCGCCGCCGTCGGCCTGCGGCGCGGACTTCATCGCCCTCTGCAGCGCCTTCTCCGTCACGGCCTGGATGCGGGAGTCGATGCTGGTCACGAGATGGTCGCCGGCGACCGGCTCCACCTCCTGCTCCACGCCCAGAGCCTTGCCCATCCGGTCCACCTGCACCCGGCGCAGCCCCGCCTTGCCCCGCAGCTCCTCGTCGTAGACGTACTCGATGCCCTCACGACCGGCCAGGTCCACGCCGGAGAACGTGGCCTTCAGCCCGACCCGCTTCTCCAGCTCGGCCTCGGTGACCGGAGACAGGTAGCCGAGCATCTGCGCCCCGGCCCGGCCGCCCGGATATTCCCTGACGGCATGGATCTCCGCCGAAACCCCGGGAAACTCCTCCTGCCGCTCCAGGATCTGCAGCGCCTCGCGGGTGTCGACCTTCTCGTCGAGCGGGACGGGTTGGTACGGGGAGCCGGTCCAGCAGGGCTTGGGCACCTTCGGCCCGCAGGGCGTGATCCGCTTGGCCAGGTGGGCGACCGGCCTGCCGAGCACCTGCGACAGTTTGCCCAGCACCTTCCGCCCCTGGTCCTTCATCCTGGTGAGGCCGGTCCGGTCCACCGAGACGACCAGCGCGGTCTTGTTGCGCACCAGCGGGCGGCCCGACGAGTCGAGGATCTGGCCCCTGACGGCCGGCACGATCACGACCCTCGTCCGGGTCTCGGTCGCCCGATTCATCAGCTCCGGCCCCCGGACGACCTGCACCTGCCACAGCCGCACGGTCAGCGCCGCGAGCAGGATCAGCACCAGCGCCTGCAGCACGATCAGCCTGGTCCGCATCCTCGTCATATCGTGTACCTCGGCTGCTGCTGCCTGACGCGGGTGGTCAGCCAGATCACCACGGGGGCCAGCACGAGCGTGTACACGATGGTCACGGGCACCTGCTCGGTCAGCGTGGCGACCGTCACCCTCGGATCGGTGAGCAGCCCGCCGACCGCCGCCGCCAGCAGGGGCGCGAGCAGCACGCACAGCACGACGGTGGCGACCCGGCCGCCGGCGCCGCGCCCCGCCACATAACCGACCAGCGCGAAGACGAACGCGTACAGCCCCGCCAGATGCGCCGTCGGCGGCACGATGTCCACCAGCAGCCCCGTGCAGAACCCGATCACCGCCCCGGCCACCGGCCCGCGCAGCAGCGCCACGCCCACCACGGCCAGCAGCACCAGGTCCGGCGCGCCCCCCGCCGGCAACGGCAGCTGGTTCACCAGCATGACCTGCGCCAGCACCGCCGCGACTATGACCACGATTCCGGTCATCGTGCTCCCTCCCTGCGCGGCAGCACCGCGTCTCTCGGGTCGCGCGCGGGACCCCGCACCACCACGCCGACCACGTCCAGCGCCGTGAGGTCCGCGAACGGCTTGGCGTAGGCGATCCTGGTCAGCGCGCCCGGCGTCGGCTCCACCCGTTCGATCACCCCGATCGGCACCCCCGGCACGTACGGCGCGCCATGGTGCGACCCGAAACTGACCAGGCGCCCGCCTCTGGTCATCGGCGCCGTCGAGTCGAGCAGCCGGAAGCGCAGGAGCCGGCCGTTCTCCCCCACTCCGTGCACGACGCCGATCTCCTGACCGCCCTCCAGCCGCGCGCCGGCGGCGGAGGCCGGGTCGCTCAGCAGCACCACGGTCGACGTACGGCTGGACGCGTGCACGACCCGGCCGATCAGCCCGTCGCCGTTGAGCACGGTCATGTCGGCGCGCACGCCGTCGTCGGTGCCGGCGTCGAGCTCGACGGCGTCCTCGAAGCCCGGTTCGCCGCGCCTGGCGATCACATTGGCCGTCACGACCTTGTAGCCGCCGAGCCCGGCGAGTCCCAGCAGCCGTTTGAGCTCGGTGGATCGGGTCTCGTCAAGCTTGTTGGCCGCCAGGCGGGCGCGCAGCTCGGCGTTGTCCTTCTTGAGCCGCGCGATGTCCTCACGGGCGCGCGGAGCGGTGATGACCCCGTGCACGAACCCGCCCACGGACCGGGTCACGGCTCCGCCCACCTGCTCCGTCGTACCGAACGCCCACGCGCCGGCGGCGCGCAGCTGTCGCATCGGCGAGTCCTCGCCGGTGCGGTGGTCCACCGTCAGCATGACCAGCGCCGCCGTCAGTAGCAGTCCCAGGATCAGCCGTGCGTGGCGCGAGTCCCTCATCAGCGTCGCGACTCCGGCACCAGCACCTGCTGCAGTGCCTCGAAGTCCTCCACACACCTGCCCGAGCCGAGCGCGACCGAGTCGAGCGCGTTCTCCACCAGATGCACCGGCATGCCCGTCTCCGCCTTGACCCGCTCGTCCATGCCCCTGAGCAGCGCGCCGCCGCCGGTGAGGGCGATGCCGCGGTCCATCAGATCGCCGGACAACTCCGGCGGGCATCTGTCGAGCGTCGTCTTGACCGCGTCCACGATCGCGTTGACCGGCTCCTCGGTGGCCTTGCGGATCTCCTCACCGGACACCACGATCGTCTTGGGCAAGCCGCTGACCAGGTCACGCCCGCGGATCTCGGCGTGTGCCTCACCGTCACAGGGGAAGGCCGAGCCGATCGCCATCTTGATCTCCTCGGCGGTGCGCTCGCCGAGCATGAGCGAGAACTCCTTCTTGACGAAGGTGATCACCGCCTGGTCCAGCTCGTCACCGCCGACCCTGATCGACTGGCTGGTCACCACGCCGCCCATCGAGATGATCGCCACCTCGGTGGTGCCGCCGCCGATGTCCACCACCATGTTCCCGGTCGGCTCGTGCACCGGCAGACCCGCCCCGATCGCCGCGGCCATGGGCTCCTCGACGATGTAGACCTTTCGCGCGCCCGCCTGGTAGCCCGCCTCCTTGACAGCCCGCTGCTCCACGCTGGTGATGCCACTGGGGACGGCGATGATGATGCGCGGCTTCGCGAAATGGCGGCGTTTATGCACCCTCTGGATGAAATATCGCAGCATTCGCTCGGTTACGTCGAAGTCCGCGATCACGCCGTCCTTGAGCGGCCGGACCGCGACGATGTTGCCGGGTGTCCGGCCGATCATGCGTTTGGCCTCGATGCCGACCGCGACGATCCTGCCGGTGGCAGTGTTGATGGCGACGACCGACGGCTCGTTGAGCACGATGCCGCGGCCGCGCACGTAGACCAGTGTGTTTGCGGTACCGAGGTCGACCGCCATGTCACGGCCGAGAAAGGCGAGCTTGCTGCCCATGGGGAACGGAGCCTTCCGTGACGTCGTTCGCCGAATGACTACGGATCGAATTCGAATCGTAACGTGACGTACCCACCAGGCCGCGCAATGAGCCCGTGTGCCCCACAAAATTCTCGCGCCCCTCAGCCAACTCCATCTTTGCCCGGTATGCCGGAGCTGGGCACTTCTCGGGCCGGAAACGAGAAGTGCCCGCTCGGCACAAGGCCGGCGGGCACCACATACAGTGGGGAGATCGGCTCCCCGGCGAGGCTCAGAAGCGGTCGGGGAAGAAGATCTTGATCTCCCTGGCGGCCGACTCGGGCGAGTCGGAGCCGTGGACGACGTTCTCGCCGATCTCGAGGGCGTGGTCGCCGCGGATCGTGCCGGGAGCCGACTTCACCGGGTCGGTGAGACCGGCCAGCGCGCGGAACGCCTCGACGGCCCGGGGGCCCTCGAGCACCAGCGCCACCAGCGGGGCCGAGGTGATGAACTCGACGAGCTCGCCGAAGAACGGCCGCTCGGAGTGCTCGGCGTAGTGCGCCTTGGCGGTGTCGACGTCGAGGGTGCGCAGGTCCATCGCCACGACCTTGAGGCCCTTGCGCTCCACACGGGCGATCACGTCGCCGATGAGGCCGCGCTTGACCCCGTCGGGCTTGATCAGGACAAGAGTGCGCTCGGACACGTGGAATTCTCCTTTGAGACAGGTCTGGTCGCGGCCCGGCTCGGAAGAACGCCGCCGCGTCGCTTGAACTGCGGCTCAGCTTACCGTCCCGCGGCGGTTCTCCAGTTTCGGCCGCTACGCCGAAGCGCCGTCCTCCGGCGACGGCGCGGGCGCCGGCACAGGCGCGACCGCACCGCTTTCACGTACGTCATCCTGCCGCTCGCGGCCGGCCTCCTGCGTGGCACGGGCACGGCCGGACAGCAGCGCGGCCATGACGATCACCACCACCATGAGGAACCCGCCGACCAGCGCCCACAGGTGCAGCGCGGAGACGAAGCTGTCGACGAGCTCCTGCGCCGAGGTGACGCCCCGCAGCATCGTCAGCTGCACCCCCGTGCCCAGCAGATAGCCGGCGAGCACGGCAGGCAGGCACAACGCCAGCGCGAACAGCGCCGTCCCCACCCCCGCCTGACCGAGCACCGCCGTGAGCGCCACCGAGGCGCCGACCGCGAGCAGGGCGAATGGCACGACCAGCACCAGCCCCTCCGGCGACGGCGTCAGGAACCGCATCGAGGAAAGCCCCGCCAGCATCGCCAGCAGCCCGAGCGACGTGACCCAGGTGTGTGCGACGGCGAACACCCGCACCAGCACCGCGGCCGCCACCGCCAGCAGCGCCGCCACACAGAACGGCAGCCACAACCCCGACAACCCGGGCCCGCCGAGCCCACGCATCTCCACGTACGTCACCTGAGCGATGCTGGGCAACAGCACCACCCCGACCGCCACCATCGTGTACGACGACGCACGGCCCGCGCGGTCACCGGTGGACGCCAGCGCGAGCACGCCCGCGATGGCCAGCACCGCCAGCAGGATCACCAGCTCGGCACGCCAGTCCTGACTCGCGGTGCTGATCGCGAGCACCGCGATGCCGGCCGCGGGCGCGGTGGCCTTCAGCAGTCGGCCGCGCTCCTCGAACAGCGCCACCGGCGCCGCGGGCCGTCCCGCGGTCATCCACAGCACGAAGTAGACGGCGGCGAGCGCGAGCGCGATGCCGGTCAGCAGCGGGAACGGCTGCAGCGTGACCTGCCAGCGCGTCACCCCGTCAAGCGGCCACAACGCCAGGGCCTGGGCGCCCAGCAGGCTCAGCGCCAGCATGCCGGCCCACAGGGCGCGCAGCACGGGCGGCCGCGCCCAGACGGCGACCAGGGTGGCGGGCAGCAGCAGCCCCGCTCCGATGCCGTGGGCCACGCGCAGCACGCCGACCAGGAAGACCGACCCGGCGTAACCACCCGCCGCGTCGGCGACCGCCAGCAGCGCCAGCCCGCCGACCAGGAGATGAGCGGCTCCGACCCGGCGCAGCGCCAAGGCGGCGAACGGCACGGTCAGCATCATCGCCGGAAGGGCGAGCCCGTGGGCCCGCATCAGCTCCACGCGATCTATCCCGTCGGGCAGCAGCGCCGCGACGACGGACACGGTGTTGGGGATGGCGACGATCGCCAGCGGCAGCGCGGCCACGATGAGCAGCGCGAGCACGGCGTCGGAGAACCATCCGAGCCGCGTGCCGGACTCAGCCGCATCCGCGGACCGATGAATTGAGGGGACGGCCATGAGGCTCGACTTTAGCGGGAAGTCACGCCCTCGACACGGCGAGCGACGAATATCGCCGTGATCCACAACGCCGTGAAGAGCGCACCCAGGAAGAACATCGCCGTCACCATGAAACCGGAGCAGATCGCCAGAACCTGCACGACACTCCCCAAGATGTATCCGGCCGGATGCTTGAGCAACCCCGCGGCGACCACGCACAGCACGGCCAGCCCGATGCCGACCGTCACCGCCAGCGCCGGCGCGACCCCGCCGACGGAGATCGCCACCGGAGTCATCAGCGCTGTGACGATCGCCTCCATCCCGAGCACGCTCGACCCCAGCCTGCGCATACCCGGCGTAACCTGGAACGACAGCGGCGAGCCCATCAGGCGCCCTCCGCCTTCAGCAGGTGGCGGGCATCCCCCGCCGTGACCACGGACCCGGTGATCAGCACCCCGGTGCCGCTGAACTCCCCTTCGGCGTCCGCCATGCCGATCGCCTCGTCGATGGCCTCGTCCAGGCGCTCCACCACATGCACCCGGTCCTCACCGAAGAGCGGCACGGCCAGCGCCGCCAGCTCGTCAGGAGACAGGGACCTGGGCGACGAATTACGGGTGACGACGATCTCGTCCACCATCGGCTCCAGCAGCTCCAGCAGCCCGTCGACATCCTTGTCCGCCATGACTCCCACGACGGCGATGACCTTCTCGAAGCCGAACGCCTCCTGCAGCGACTCCAGAGCCGCCTCCATGCCACCCGGATTGTGCGCGGCATCCACCACGACAGTCGGATTACGGCGTACGACCTCCAGCCGGCCCGGCGAGGTCACCTGGGCGAACGCCTGCCGCACCAGCTCCACGTCCAGCGGATCGTCGCCGCCGGTCAGCGCCTCCACCGCGGCCAGCGCGCACACGGCGTTGCTCGCCTGATGGGTGCCATAGAGCGGCAGGAAGACCTCGTCGTAGACGCCCTTCAAGCCTCGCAGGGTGAGCAGCTGGCCGCCCAGCGCCACCTCACGGCTCAGCACGCCGAACTCCAGCCCTTCACGGGCCACCACCGCGCCCTCATCGGCGGCCCGGCGCATCAGCACCTCGGCGGCGGGCAGCTGCTGCTGCGCCAGCACCGTAGTGCTGCCGGCCTTGATGATGCCCGCCTTCTCGTTCGCGATGCTCGGGATGTCGGGACCCAGCCGGTCGGTGTGATCCAGCGAGATCGGAGTGATGACGGCCACGGTCCCGTCGGCGACATTCGTGGCGTCCCAGGAACCGCCCATGCCGGCCTCGACGACCGCCACATCGATCGGCGTGTCGGCGAAGGCGGCGAACGCCATGGCCGTGAGCAGCTCGAAGAACTGGATCCGCCGCCCCTGCGTGTCGACCAGCTCGACGTACGGCGCGATCTCCTCATAGACCTCGGCGAAGCGCTCCTCGCTCAGCGGCTCACCGTCGATCGTGATCCGCTCGCGCATCGACACCAGGTGTGGGCTGGTGAAGCGGCCCACCCGCAGGTTGCGCTCCTTGAGCAGCGCTTCGGTCAGGCGCGCCGTGCTCGTCTTACCGTTGGTGCCCGCGATGTGAATGACGGGATAGGCCCGCTGCGGGGAGCCGAGCAGATCCACCAGGGCCGCGATCCGGTCCAGCGTCGGCTCGAAATCCCACTCGACGCCACGCTCCATGATCGCGCGTTCAACTGCACGAAAGTCCACCCCTCAACCCTACTGACCACCGCGACCGCTTCCCACGTGGGTCGAAGCGTGGGCCGTGGAAGCGGCAGAGGGTGGGTCAGCGTCTTGGGAGCCGACTGGCCGGCGGCGAAAAGCTCCAGAAATGCAGGTAGGGCCCCGACACATGTCGGGGCCCTACCTGAAAGATTGTCCGGCGG
>NZ_BMNK01000025.1 GCF_014646515.1 Nonomuraea glycinis | reverse complement strand
GGACGCGCGCAATGCCGGGACGTGGGCCCAAAACCCACTCCTGATCATTGATTAGGAACGGTTGAGGAGGCGGTTGGTCTCGGCCAGCAGCTCGCTTTGGCGGAGGCGGTCGGCGGAGAACGGCATCGCGATCACGCGGTGCACGCCGACCTCGGCGAGCGCGGCGAGCCGTTCGGCGGCCGCAGCGGGTGGGCCGGTGACCAGGCCGCCACGGGCCTCCTCCTCGGTCATCCCGTACTCCATCAGCGACCGGGCCTGAGCGTCGATCAACGATGCGGGCAGGTCGCCGAGACCGACACTGAGGCCGATCGTGACGCGCGGCGCCGGGCGGCCGTATTCGGCGGCGAGGCCGGCCAGCCGGCGGGTCTGTTCGGCGATCTCAGCCGGCGTGGCGAACGCCGGATACCATTCGTCGGCGAAACGGGCGGCTCGGCGCATGGGGCCCGCGCCGATGAGGACGGGCGGCATCGTCGCGCCCGGCGAGAGAGTGATCACCTCGCCGTTCACGCTCGTGGGCTTGCCCTCGACCAGGCTCGGCAGGATCTCCAGGGCGGCGTCGGTGCGCTGCGCGCGTTCGGCGTAGGGGATGCCGACGGCCCGCCAGGCGGCGTCGCCGTGCACGCTGCCGCCCGAGCCGACGCCGAGCAGCACCCGGCCGCCGGACAGGTGCTGCAGGCTGGCGATCTGCTTGGCGGCCCAGGCGGCCGGGCGCAGCGCCAAGACCATCACCCCGAAACCGATCTTGACGCGCTCGGTGACGGCGGCGGCCGTGGCCAGCACCATGGTGCTGTCGAGGAACGGCCGCACCGGGATCAGATGGTCACCGACCCAGATCGACTCCAGGCCGAGCTCCTCGGCGTGCCGGGCATGCTCGCGCACCCCGGCGGTCTCATCCACGCCGAACGACGGTAGGTTCACGCCGACCTTGAGCATCAGCGCACCTCGAGCAGGGTCTTGCCGACGCTGGCGCGCGACTCGATGGCGGCGTGCGCGGCGGCGGCCCGGTCGAGGGGGAAGCGCTGCCCGATCAGCGGCCGCAGCCGTCCGGCCACGGCCTCGGCGAGGGCGCTCTCGGTGTACTCGCGCATCGTCTCCGGGGTGGCGTTCGTTTGGACGAGCGTGACGCCGCGCGCGGCAGCGGCCTCCTCCTTGATGCCGGCCCACTCTCCGCTCGCCAACCCGAAGCTGACCATCCGCCCGCCCTGGCCGAGCAGTTCGAAGGCTGCCCGGCCGATGTCGCCGCCGACCCCGTCGAGGACGACGTCGACGGGGGCGACCCCGTCGGTCCAGCCCGGAGCCGTGTAGTCGACCACCTCGTCGGCGCCCAGGTCGCGGGCCACACCGGTCTTGCGCGAGCCCCCGGCCGCCGCGACGACGATGGCGCCCGCCGACTTGGCGAGCTGCACGAGGAGCGAGCCCACGCCGCCGGCCGCCGCCTCGACGAGAACCCGTTCGCCGGGCTGTGGTGCGGTCGCCCGGATCATCATGGTCGCGGTACGCCCGTCGGCCAAGATCGCGACCGCGTCGTCCAACTCCAGGCCGTCGGGGACGGTGAAGAGCCCGGACGCGTCCACCGCGGCCCGTTCGGCATAGCCGCCGGAGCCGCCCATGGAGGTCACCACACGACGGCTGACCAGGCCGGAGTCGACGCCCTCGCCGACCGCCGTGACGATGCCGCCGACGCCGTTGCCCGGGATCATCGGCAGGTCCGGCTTGAACGGCGACGGGGCGCCCGACCGGAACTGGGTCTCCACAAAGGTGATGTTGGCGTAGGCGACGTCGATCAACACCTGCCCCGGCCCTGGGACCGGATCGGGGGCGTCTCCAGGTACGAGCACCTCGGGCCCGCCGAACTCCTTCAACCACACCGCACGCACTACGTTCTCCCCTGTTCGGCTGATGTCGGCCCCAGCCTGCAACCTCAACCGAGCTCGAGGTCAAATCGCGATCACCAATACAGCTCGACCGCCATGCCGGCCCGGTGCTCGGGTCGGCGTCACCGGGGGCATGGGAGGACCCAGGTTCTGGGCCGGCCCTTCACGACATCGCACCCGGACACCGAGCTCCACCAGGTCCGCCGGGCCGGGCGTTGACTTTCCACGTTGGAATGTGATTGACTTTCCGATATGGAAAGTAATGGGGTCGAAGGGCTGTCCCTCATCGCCGAAGCCCGTGCGGCCCTCGCCGACCGGCTGATCAACCCGTGGTGGTATCACCCGCTCCTGGGCCTGATGATCGCCGGTTGCGTGCTCGCGTTGGGGCTCGGCGGCACCGCGCTCAAGGTCGGGGGAGTCGTGCTGGCCCTCGCCGGGTGCGCGGTGCTCGTCACCGCCTATCGCCGCGTGACCGGCGTCTGGGTGTCCGGCCTCGAAGCCGGCCCCGCCGGCCGGTGGCTCGGCGCGCTGGGCGGGTTGACGGTGCTGGTCGCCGTCGCGGCCCTCGCCATCGGAGCTCTGACCGACCTGCGGTGGCCGGTGTTCTGCCTGGCCGTCCTGGGGTTCGTCGCCACCATCGCGTTGAGCCGGCGGTTCGACATGGCACTGCGGGCCCATCTGAGGGCGGGCGCATGACGGGGCGGTTCGACGAGGTGGTGCACGCGCCGAACCGGTTGCGGATCTGCGCGCTGCTCGCCGCGTCGTCCAGCGCCGAGTTCGCGGTGCTGCGCGACATTCTGGGCGTGGCCGACTCGGTGGTGAGCAAGCATCTGAAGGTGCTGCAGGACGCCGGTTACGTCGCGATCTCCAAGCCGACCGGCCGGGGCCGGGTGAAGACCTGGGTGAGCCTCACCGCCGAGGGCCGGCGCGCCTATGCCGGGCATGTCCAGGCGCTCAAGGAACTTCTCGATGACCCGGGCATCCCGGTCGGCTCGCACGAGCAGGGACACCTCCGCTGACGGCCGGCGTCCGGGAGTAGGTCACCTACCGCCTCGATCGGTCCGTCCGCGGGTCGATCGCCATGAAGCAGAGGGCGCGGCCCTTCACCGTTCTCCTTGTCATCTGTGAGGTCTCAAGACGATGCACACCATGCCTTCGACGAACGAAAGCGACCGCCGAACCGTCGGCGCCATGAACCGGATCGCCACCGTGGCGCAGCTCGAAGCGATCGTCGGACGCCCGCCGGCGCTCGTGATGATGAAGGAGCTCGCGGAGCTGGACGACGCCTGCCGGCACATGCTCGCCATCGCGCCGCTCGCGGGCTTCGGCCACCACGACGACGACGGGCGCCTGCGGACGACGGTGGTCGGAGGAGAGCCCGGCTTCGCCAAGGTCGAATCGCCGACGCGGATCGCCTTCGCCACCGAGGTGGCCGCGTCGGGCCCGGTCTCCTTCGTCTTCCTGCTGCCCGGCGTCGGCGAGACGCTCCGGCTGAACGGCTCGGTCGCCGAGCGATCCCCTGGCCGGCTCGTGGTCGAGGTCCGCCAGGCCTATGTCCACTGCGCACGGGCGATCATGCGGTCCCGGCTGTGGGACCCGGTCGTGCCGACGGCGGGAACGGACGCCGGCGGCACGACCGGGCCGTTGTCCGGCGCGGGCGTCGCCGGCTTCCTGGCGGCCTCGCCATTCCTGGTGGTGTCCTCCTGGGACGGTGAAGGCGGCGACACGAGCCCGCGCGGTGACACGCCCGGCTTCGTCCGGGTGATCGACGGGCACACGCTGGCCATCCCGGACCGGCTCGGCAACAAGCGCGCGGACACCTCGCACAACCTGCTGGCCGACGACCGGATCTCCGCGGCGATGCTCGTTCCTGGCCGTACCGGCGTGCTACACGTGAGCGGTAGCGCCGTGATCACGGACGACGCGGACCTGCTGGCGGACATGGCGCTGGGCGGCGTAGTCCCGCAGTCCGCCCTCGTCGTCACCGTGGAGCGGGCCGAAGTGCGGCACAACCAGGCCGTCGCCGCCGCCAACATCTGGGACCGTGCCAACCACGTCGACGCCGCCACGCTCGCCGAGCTGATGGCGTCGACGACCCGGCAACTCGGCGTGAAGATGCCGCTGCTGCGCCGGCCGGCCAGGTTGCTGGCCGCGTTCTCCAAGCCGATCCGGCGGATCCTGGACGCCACCTACCGCCGCGCGCTCGAGAAGGAAGGCTACGGCGCCGCGACCGACTCCCGCCCCGGGCGGCCGGTGCGGGTGATCGACGTGATCCAGGAGACGCCCGACACGGCCACCCTGGTGCTGTCCGGGGCCGACACCGGGTTCGCGCCCGGCCAGTTCTACACGCTCATCACGGAGATCGACGGGCGCACCGTCCGGCGCGCCTACTCGGCCACCTCCGTCCCCGGCACGGATCGGCTCGCGCTGACCGTCAAACGGGACGGCCTCTGCTCCACCTATCTCCACGACCACGCCCGCGCCGGCACCGAGCTGCGCGTCCTCGGGCCGTCCGGCAGCTTCCGCGTGACCGACCCCTCGGCGGCCGGCGCGGACTACGTCCTGATCGGCGCGGGCAGCGGCATCACCCCGCTCATGAGCATCGTCCGTACGGTGCTCGCCGCCTCGCCCGACGCCACGATCACCCTGCTGTACGGCAACCGCACCGAGGCCGACATCATCTTCGCCGGCGAGCTCGCGGCGCTCCAGGAGGCTCATCCCGGCCGGCTCACGGTCCACCATGTGCTGTCGCGCCCCGGCCCGGGCTGGACCGGCAGCACCGGGCGGATAGGCCCCGGCCACCTGACGTACTCACCTCGCGCCCACTACTACATCTGCGGACCGGCGGCCATGCTGACCAGCGTCCGCGACGGTCTCACCGGTCTCGGTGTCGCGTGGGACCGGCTGCACGAGGAGCGTTTCACCAGCGTGCCCACGGCGGCTCCCGAGCTGACCGCGCGGACGATGACGGTCGAGAACGTCGGTGACGTGGTGGTCGCCGGCGGCCGGACCATGCTCGACGCGGGCCTCGCCGCAGGCGTGCCGATGCCCTATTCGTGCACCGTCGGCAGCTGCGGCGAATGCCGGATCCAGCTGCTCCGTGGCGAGGTGCGCGGCACCGTCGAGGACGGCGGCGTCCTCACCTGCGTCTCCTATCCGCTGACCGACACCGCCGTCGCGATCGGGCCGGCCGAGCCACAGGGCTGACGACCCGCTTCTTCGAGCAGGCGGGCGCAGAAATATGACATAGGGTGTCGGCTTTCCGGTCGAGCATGGTTCGTCGGTGGGCATGACCGCGCCCACGAATGGATAAGGACCTCACATGTACGAAACGTCAGTAGAGCTCAAGGAGCTTCAGGCCCTCCTCGACGCCTCCCTCTCCCGCTCCACCGAACACCTCCGCTCGATCATCAGCACCGAGCGCACCCTGACCGCGGAGCTGCTCACCCAGCTCCTCACCGGCATGCGCACCCTCGCCCTGTCCACCGTGACGGCGCAGGGCGAGCCGCGGATCAGCGGCGTGGACGGGCACTTCCTGCACGGCAAGTGGCACTTCGGCACCGCGCGCGGCGCCGCCAAAGCCCGCCATCTCGCCGCCCGGCCCGCCGCCAGCGCCGCGCACCTGCGCGGGGAGGACCTGGGCGTGTTCACGCACGGCACGGTGGAGATCCTCAACCCTCAGGGTGGCGAACCGGCCGCGGACTGGCCGGACCTGCTCGCGTACTTCCAGGACTTCTACGGCGACGACCTCTTCGACTGGGACGAAGACGTGGTCTACTACCGGCTGCATCCGCACTGGATGACCGCCTACGCCCCCGATCTCGCCAAGCTCACCGCGGCGCCCCCGTCCTGACCTCCCGTGCCGGCCAGGGGATCGTCGTGGAGCCGCGTACGATGACCGCATGAAGATCGTCGTTCTGGACGACTACCAGCGGGTGGCCCGTGACCTTGCGCCCTTCGACTCCCTGCCCGGCGTCGAGGTCGAGGTGCTGCACGAGCACATCGCCGGCCTGGACGAGCTGGCGGCCGCGCTGCGCGGCGCGGAGGTCGTCGTCGCGATGCGCGAGCGGACGCCCTTCCGGGCCGCGACCTTCGACCGGCTGCCGGATCTGCGCTTGCTGGTGACCACGGGCATGGCCAACGCGGCCATCGACCTGAGGGCGGCCGCGGCGCACGGCGTCACGGTCACCGGCACGACCATGTCCGGCTCGGCCAAGAGCTCCAACACCACCGAGCTGACCTGGGCGCTGATCCTGGCCTGCCTGCGGCACGTGGTGAGCGAGGACCGGGCGCTGCGCGACGGCCGCTGGCAGACCACCGTCGGCACCGACCTGGCCGGCAGCACCCTGGGCGTGCTCGGGCTGGGCCGGCTGGGCGCGCAGGTGGCGCGGATCGGCCAGGCCTTCGACATGCGGGTGCTCGCGTGGAGCCAGAACCTGACGCCCGAGCGGGCGGCCGAGGCCGGCGCGACCTGGGTGCCCAAGGACGAGCTGTTCGCCGCCAGCAACGTCCTCACCGTCCACCTCAAGCTCAGCGACCGGACGACCGGCCTGGTCGGCGCGACCGATCTGGCCGCCATGAAACCCACCGCGATCCTGGTCAACACCTCGCGCGGGCCGATCGTGGACGAGAACGCGCTGGTCACCGCACTGACCACCGGCACGATCGCCGGGGCCGGGCTGGATGTCTACGACACCGAGCCGCTGCCCGCCGGCCACCCGCTGCGGGACGCGCCCAACACCGTGCTGCTGCCGCACCTCGGGTACGTCACCGAGCGGGCGTACCGCTCGATGTACGAGCAGATCGTCGAGAACATCGCGGCCTGGCAGACCGGGTCCCCGCTCCGGGTGCTGACAGCCTGAGCACACACTGGCCGAGCCGTACTGGGTCCCCAGTACGGGTGCTGACGGCCGAGCACACTGGAGGTTCGGGAGAGGATCGGGTGGTGCACGGGAACGAGGAGACGCGGCTGCGGGTGAGGCTGCTCGGCGGCCTCCAGGTGCGCCGCGGTGAGACCGTGGTGGCCGTACCCGGGGCCCGGCTCCGTGGCCTGATCGCGCGGCTGGCGCTGGCCGGCGGCCGGCCGGTCGAGCCGGGCGTCCTGGTCGACGCGCTGTGGCCGCAGGAGCTCCCGGCCGACCCGGCGAACGCGCTGCAGTCGCTGGTCTCGCGGCTGCGCCGGCTGCTCGGCGAGGCCGGCGCGGTCACGCAGTCCGAGGGCGGCTACCGCCTCGGCGTCACGGCGGACGACGTCGACGCGCTGCGGTTCGAGCGGCTGGCCGCGCATGGCCGTGACCGGCTCCGGGCCGGCGATCCCCGAGCCGCGGCCGGGCTGCTGAGCGAGGCGGTCGCGCTCAGCGGCGAGCCGTCGGCGATCGCCGCGGTCGCCCCGGCGGTCGCGACGCGGCTGGCCCGCGCCGCGGTCGAGGCGGGCGCGGATCTGGCCGAGGCGGAGCTGGCCCTGGGCCGCGCCGACGACGCCGCCACCCGGCTGACCGCCCTGCTCGCCGAGCACCCGGTGGACGAGCGGGTGGCCGCGCTGCAGATGGACGCGCTGGCCGCCCAGGGCCGCCAGGCCGACGCCCTCGACCTGTACGAGCGGGTGCGCGAGGCCCTCGCCGACCGGCTCGGCGCCGACCCCGGCGCCGCCCTGCGCGAGCGCCACCTGCGCCTGCTGCAGTCACCGGCTCCCACTGCCGAGGCGCGGCACGGGGCGCAGGCGCAGCACGGGATGGAGGCGCGGCATGGAGCAGAGGCACGGCATGGGGCGGAGGCACGGCATGGGGCGGAGGTGCGGCATGGGGCGGAGGTGCGGCATGGGGCGGAGGTGCGGGGGGCTGCGCCCGCGAGCAATCTGCCCGCCGCCCTGACCAGCTTCATCGGGCGCGACGACGACCTCGCCAGGATCGACACGCTGCTCGCCCACGGCCGCCTCGTCACGGTGGTCGGGCCGGGCGGGGCCGGCAAGACCCGGCTCGCGGTCGAGGCGGGCCGCCGCCACCGCCACGCGTACCGCGACGGCACCTGGCTGGTCGACCTGGCCGCGGTCACCGAGCCGGCCAAGGCCGGCGCGGCGATGCTGGCCGCCGTCGGTCTGCGCGGCGCCGCGCTCTTCGAGACCTCCGGCCGGACCCGGGCCGAGGGCAGTGAGCTGGACGTGCTCGCCGACCAGCTCGACGGCCGGGAGAGCCTGCTCGTGGTGGACAACTGCGAGCACCTGATCGACGCCGTCGCGCACCTGGTCGCGGCGCTGCTGCCGCGCTGCGCCGGGCTGCGGGTGCTGGCGACCAGCCGAGAACCGCTCGCGATCGACGGCGAGGCGCTGGTCCCGCTCGGCCCGCTGGCGCTGCCGGACCCCGGTGACGCCCTGGAGGACATCCGCCGCAGCGCGTCGGTGCGCCTGTTCACCGAACGGGCCGCGGCGGTGCGCCCCGGCTTCGACGTCGACGAGCGGACGCGCGCCGACGTGGTCCGGCTGGTGCGCGGCCTGGACGGCCTGCCGCTGGCGCTGGAGCTGGCCGCGGCCCGGCTGCGGACCCTGTCGCTGGCCGAGCTCGCCGCCGGGCTGTCCGACCGGTTCCGGCTGCTCACCACGGGCAGCCGGGCCGCGTCGCCGCGGCATCGCACGCTGCGCGCGGTCATCGCCTGGAGCTGGGATCTGCTCAGCGAGAACGAGCGTACGGTGGCCGAGCGGGTCTCGGTGCTGCCCGGTGGCGTGACGCCGGAGTCGGCCGCCGCGGTCTGCGCCGGCACCGCGGTGCTCCCGGGCGAGGTCCCCGAGCTGCTCGCCGCCCTGACCGACAAGTCGCTGCTGCACCTTGCGCCCGACGCGGGCCGCTACCGGATGCTGGAGACCCTGCGCGAGTACGGGATCGAGCGGCTCGCCGACCAGGACGTGCTCGACGCCGTCCGGGATCTCGCCGCCCGCTACCTGGCCGACCTGGTCGCCCGCGAGGAGCCGCTGCTGCGCGGCCCCGATCAGCTCGCCGCGCTGCGGGTGATGCGCTCCGAGTACGACAACGCGGTCGCCGCCCTGCGCCACCTGTGCGACACGGGCGACGCCACCGCGGCCGTCACGCTCGCCATGGACCTGTCGTGGTACTGGCAGATACTCGGCCGGCCCGCCGACACGGCGTACTGGCAGGGGCGGGCGCTGGCGCTACCCGCCGAGGGGCACACGCTGGACCGCGACATCGCCCAGGCGGTGCTCCTGCTGAGCAGCATCAACGCTCGCTCCCCGCTGGCCATGGAGGGCCTGCACGAGCACGAATCCGCGCTGCGAGCCCTGGCCGATCGCCTGCTCGCCCACCCGTCGCTGCCCGGATTCGCCGGCGTCCTGGCCGCGATCACGCTCCACTTCCTGCGGGAGCACGAGGCGTCGCTCGCCTTGGTCCAGCGTCTCGTCGACGGTCCCGACGTCTGGCTGTCCGGGCTGGCCCACCTGTTCCGGGCCTCGTTCGCCGAGAACGACGGCGACCTCGACCAGGTGCGCGCCGACGTGGCCGCCGCGCTCGACGCTTTCGGCCGGGCCGGCGACCGCTGGGGCCTGGCCGCCGCGCTCCCGACGCGCGCGCTGCTGCGGCAGTACGACGGGGACCTCGACGGGGCGTTGGCGGATCTGCGCGAAGCCCGGGCACAGGCGCGGGAGTTCGGCGCGCTGAGCCTGGCCGACGAGATCTTCCTCGACACCCGCTGGATCGACCTCTACCTGCGGCGGGGCGAGGACGCCCAGGCGAGGGCGATGCTGGAGGCGGTCCGCGAGCGGGTGGAGCGATCGGCGTCTCCGGAGCTGATCGTCATCGTCACCGTTCTCGAGGCCGGCACGTGGTTGCGGCTCGGCGACCCGGACCGCGCGCAGGCCCGCATGGAGGTGGCCGAGGCGGAGCTGGCCGGCGAGTCCCCGATCGGCGGCGACCACCGCCAGGTGATCGCCGGCTCGGTGCGGGCCCAGCTGTGCCTGCGGCGGGGCGACGCCGCGGGCGCCGAGGCGGCGCTGGCCCGGGCGTACACGGCGGCCCTGGAGAGCGGGGATCTGCCGATCATGGCGATGGTCGCGGTGACCGAGGCCGAGCTGGCCCGGCTGCGCGGACGGCACCGGGACGTGGCCCTGCTGCTCGGCGCGGCGGCCCGGCTGCGCGGCGCCCACGACCTCAGCGACCGGCAGATCCAGGCGCTGGCCGCCCGTGGCCGCACGGCGCTGGGCGAGGACGTCTTCGCCGCGGCGTACCAGGAGGGCTGGCAGTTGGACGGGAAGACGGCCTCGCTCTACGTCGATCCGGCGCGCCCGCGCAGGGAGCCGGACGGCCCGGTGCGGACGTAAGCCCTATCGCCGGAACAGCTCCAGAGCCCTATCCCCGGAACGGCTTCAGAGCCCTATCCCCGGAACAGCTCCAGGTCGAAGGCGTCGGCGATCGCCTTGTTGCCCGCGTCGTTCGGATGGATGCCGTCGCCGGAGTCGAACGCGGTGCGCAGCCTCGTCGGCTCGGCCGGGTCACGGGTGGCCACGTCCAGATCGACCACCGCGTCGAACTCG
This sequence comes from Nonomuraea glycinis, assembly GCF_014646515.1. Lineage (GTDB taxonomy): Bacteria > Actinomycetota > Actinomycetes > Streptosporangiales > Streptosporangiaceae > Nonomuraea > Nonomuraea glycinis. The sequence continues at coordinate 92,333 of NZ_BMNK01000025.1, read as the reverse complement.
CCGCTGCCGCGGATCCAGCGGTTCACGTCCTGACGCATGCGCTCGCCCTCCTCCGTGAAGACGAACGTGCCGCCGAACTGCGTCAGCGTGCAGCCGATGATCCGCAGGCCGTGCAGATGCGCGCGGCCGATCAGCATGCGGTAGCCGGCGATGATGTCCTCCGCCGTCGCCCGCTCGCTGTCCGGCATGCCCGGCATGAAGCCGAATGCGATGTCGTTGCCTCCCTCGGCCAGCACCACCCAGCGCACGCCGGGCCGGGCCAGCACGTCGCGGTCGAAGCGCGCCAGGGCACCGGCGCCGAAGCCGTCGGTCTCGCGCAGCACGCGGTTGCCGGCGATCCCCATGTTGATCACCGCGCGCGGCGGCAGGTCCTGCCGCTCGGCCAGCCGGCGCGCCAGCGAGGAGGGCCACGGGGTGTCCGCGTCGGGCGTGGTGGCGGCGCCGTCGGTGATGGAGTCGCCGAGGGCGACGATGGTGGCGGCCGTGGGCTGCGCCAGCACGTCGATGCCGGCGAGCCACAGGTAGGACGCGAACCCGGTGGCGTCCCGCAGGCTCTGGGTGCCGGTCTGGTCGCCCGGTGCGAGCCACGCCGTGCGCAGTCCCACCTGGTGCGTCGTGGGAGTGATCTTCTCGTCGGGGATGTACAGCGAAACGACCAGGTCGGTCTGCGCGGGCACGTCGTACTCGATGGGGTCGCTGTGGATCTGCGCGCCGGTCGGCAACACCACCGCGTCGCGCCCGCCGAAGGTCAGGGTGCGCGTGCTGCCCGCGCGGATCGCCGCGCCGCTGTCGGGCCGCGCGATCCGCGCGGCCTCGATGCGCACCGGCGCGTGGCCGAAGGAGTTCGACAGCGCGACGCGCACGGCCGTGCCGCCCAGGGTGGTACGCGCCACCATGCGCACGGTCTGCGCGCTGACCGTCGTCGGCGCGGCCGCCGCTTCGACCGGCTCGGGCGTGGCATCCGGTGCCGGCAGAGTGTCGTCCGGCAGAGCGTCGTCCGGCAGTTCCGGCCCTCCACCGGGCTCGGCAGCCGGCGCCAGTTGCTGTGCCGTGCCCCAGGTGGCGATCCAGGCGCCCTGACCCGCAGGGCTTGTCCCCGTGCTTTCGTTCATGAAGGAAACCTCCCGTAAGTGAAACTGATCCAGGTCTTGTGGTCCTGACGCGGATCAGAACCAGCGCGCGAGCGCCTCGTCGAGTGAGGTGGACGACGCGTCCGTCCATGCGATGCAGCCGTCGGGGCGCAGCAGCGTCGACGGGCCTTCCTTGGTGCGGGCGTGGCGCACGTCGGGCGGGAGCGACCGTTCCGAAGGCGACACGAACAGGCCGCCGCCCTTCTCCGTCAGCGCGTAGAGCCGCACTTCGCCGCCGTCGGCGAGGGTGAGGAGCCGGTCCGGCGCGAGCGTGCCGACGAGTGGGTCGTCGTCGCCGAGGTCGTAACGGATGCCGGCCCCCGAGAGCATCTCGCCGATGAGGCGGTTGCCTTCGGGCAGCTTGATCAGGTCGCTCACGATGGCGCGGAGCGCGCTGGTGAGCGGGTCGGGTCGTACCAGCGCGACCTGCGCGCGGGTGTTCTCCAGGACGCACGCACCGACGGGATGGCGTTCGGCGGTGTAGGAGTCGAGGAGATGATCGCGGCCCCGCACCGCCGCGGCGAGCTTCCACCCGAGGTTGGCGGCGTCGACGAGGCCGAGGTTCAGCCCTTGACCGCCGAAGGGGGAGTGGACGTGCGCGGCGTCGCCGGCGAGAAGGACACGTCCGATGCGGTAGGTCGTCGCCTGCCGCGCGTGATCGGTCCAGCGCGTCGCCTTCGCCATCGAAAGGATCTTGACGTCGGTGCCGCTCACGCGCTGGATCGACGCCTCGACCTCGGCCTGCGTGACCGGCGCGGCCCGATCCGGCGGCGGGCCGTCGAACTCCGCCGTGAAGACGCGCCCCGGGATCGACGTGATGAGGCCGCGCGGCGTTCGCTGCCAGCCCATCGCGAGCTTCGCGGGCGCGTCGAACTCGACGAGAGCCTGATAGCCGGTGATGGTGGGATCCGTGCCGGGGAACTCGAAGCCGGCGAGCTTGCGGACGGAGCTCCGGCCACCGTCGCAGCCGATGAGATACCTCGCGCTCAACGGGCCCGCGCTCGTCCGCACGCGCACGCCGTCGTCGTCCTGCTCGAAACCTTCCACCTCGACCCCGCGCCGGATCTCGATCCCGAGCTCGCTCGCGCGCTCGGCCAGGATCCTCTCCAGTGCCTCCTGCGGCACCATACGGCTGTGGCGCTCCGGGGCGCGCTGAAGGTCCTGGTCGATCACGAACAACGCGGAGAAATGGCCTCCCGGCTTCTTCACCGGTCCGGCTCCGGCACGCGCCGCCTTGGCCATCGGCAGCGTCACCTGTTGCTCGTCGAGCGCACGCGCGAACCCGCGTCGTTCCAGCGCCTCGGCGCCCGCCGCGCCGACGGCGGCGGCCTTGATCCCGTCGTCGGGCTCCACGAGTCGCTCCAGTACGAGCGGCTTCACGCCCGCGGTCTCGAGCTCGATCGCCAGGAAAAGCCCGACCGGGCCGGCGCCGACGATGACGACGTCGTGCACTACAAGATCGCTCATGTCTCCGTCCTTCCGTCTCGGATCGGAGCCGTGGGGGCTCCGTCCTCGACCTGGAGACTGCCGCGGCCCGCTGGCACCGCCCGCACATGCCGCTGGTACGGCCCTGTCAACGGCCGTCAGGGTCCGGTGCGAGGGACGTGGCCGAGGCTCAGCGGGTCAGGACCGGGAGGACGCCCGAGGTGTGGAGGTGCTCGCGGGCGGCGGCGATGGCGTCCGGGGTCGTGTGGAAGACGTGCCCGGCCTCGTCGAGGCGGGCGATGACGCCCAGCGCGTGCAGAGGCCGGTGGTGGCCGTCGCGGATGCCCGAGACGTAGACGGTGATGCCACGGCGCTGCAGGCGTTCGATGGCGTCGCCGAGGACGAGGGCGCCGCTGGCGTCGATGGTGGTGATGCGGGACATGCGCAGGATCACCACGGAGACGGCGGCCACCTCCGACAGCTCCAGCAGGAAGCGGTGGGCGGCGGCGAAGAACAGCGGCCCGTCCAGGCGGTAGGCGACGATGTGCTCGGCCAGCAGGGCGAGCTCCTGCTCGGTGTGGTCCCCGGACAGGTCCTCGTGCTGGATGGGCATCTCGTCGATCCGGACGTCGCGGGCGATGGCGCGCAGGGCCAGCCCGCCGGCCACGAGCAGGCCGAGCAGGACGGCCTGGACCAGGTCCAGCGCCAGGGTGGCGATCGCGGTCAGCACCAGCACGATGGCGTCACCCCGGGTGGAGCGGACCATGGCCTTGACCGAGCCGACCTCCACCATGCGCACCGAGGTGGCCAGCAGGACGCCGGCCAGCGCGGCCAGGGGGATCGCGGCGACCAGGCCGGCCGCGGCGTAGATGATCGCGGCCAGGATGCCGGCGTGCGCCAGCGAGGCCAGCCGGGAGGTGGCGCCCGAGCGGACGTTCACCGCGGTGCGGGCGATCGCCCCGGTGGCGGGGACGCCGCCGAACATGGGGGAGACGAGGTTGGCCAGGCCCTGCCCGAACAGCTCCCGGTCCGGGTCGTGCCGGTGGTTGACGCTCATACCGTCGGCGACGGACGCCGACAGCAGCGACTCCAGCGCGGCCAGGGCGGCGACCGCGACCGCGGGTCCGGCCAGCGACGACAGCACGGCCGGGTCGAAGAAGCCGAGGGAGGGGGCGGGCAGCCCGGCGGGCAGCTGCCCGATGGTGGCCACCGGCAGGTCGGCCACCGCGACGGCGACGGTGACGGCGGCCACGGCCAGCAGCGAGAAGGGCAGGGTGGGCCGCCAGCGCGCGCCCAGCAGCATGATCGCGGCCACGCCCAGCGCGATGCCGATGGACCACCACTGCGGATGTGCCAGGAAGTCCAGCAGGGCCTGCCAGGCGACGACGATCACCTTGTCGCCTTCGGGGATGGGGACGCCGAGCGCGGTGGGGATCTGCTGCAGGCCGATCACGCAGGCGATGCCGATGGTGAAGCCCTCCACCACCGGGGCAGGCACCAGCGCCATGTACTTACCGGCGCGGGCCAGCGCGAGCGCCATCAGCAGGAGGCCGGCCAGCACGCCGACCATGAGGACACCGGAGGCGCCGTGCTGGTGCAGGATCGGCACCAGCACCACGGTCATCGCGCCGGTCGGGCCGGACACTTGCAGGCCGGATCCGCCGAACACGGCCACGAGCGCGCCCGCGACCACCGCGGTGGCCAGGCCCGCTTCGGCGCCCATGCCGGAGGAGATGCCGAAGCCGAGCGCCAGGGGCAGGGCGACGATGGCCACGGTGAGGCCGGCGAGCAGGTCACGGCGCGGGCGGCGGCCCATGGCGACCAGGTCGGCGCGCAGGGGCAGGACGGAACGCACTCGGGTCCACCCCGAGGAGAGCACGCGGTTCACCGAGACTCTCGCTCCGCGCCGAGGAGTTCGGTCAGCAGCTCGTTCTGACCGGTGAGCATCTGGGTCAGCAGGGTGCGAGCGGCCTTCAGCAACTCGGCCACGTCTCCGCCGGCCAGAGAGTAGACCACGGTGGAGCCGTCGCGGTGCGCGCTGACCATGCCGGAGCGGCGCAGCACGGCCAGATGCTGGGACAGGCCCGTCGGCTCGACCTCGATGGCGGCCAGCAGCTCGCGCACCGGCATGGGCTTGTCCTGCAGCAGCTCCAGCACGCGGATCCGGACGGGGTGGCCGAGGAGCCTGAACAGCTCGGCCTTGGCTTCGTACAGGGGGACGGACATCAGGCGCTCGCCTCGTCGTCCGGGTCGATCCGCACACCGTTGTCACGCGCCAGCCGGACCAGGTCCTCCCATTCGCCTTCGGCGATGAGCAGTCCTTCGACGTCGACGTTCTGGCGAGCCACCTCCAGCGCCGTGCGCGCCTGACGCACTCGTTCTCTGATCGCGGCAGCGAAGGGCCCGCTCACATCACACCCCAAAAGGCTCGATTACTGACTATCTTACCTCAGGAATTGCGCAGTTTCGCAATTGAGCTTGTCAGGCGGGCGGCCCGGCCGTGGAGGTAACGCTGCCGGGGCAGACTGGTCGTGCGCTCGGCGGCCGCTTCGGCCTTGATGATCCAGGGCAAGCGGAGGAGCGGTTGTCCGCGTTGCCTGGGCAGCCGTGGAACGCCCTTATGCTGTGTCCAGATAGTTATGGGTTGGGCTTTTAGGTTCGTCTCTGGTGAGCATCTCCTGTGCACTGTCCGTTTACGGGTGACGGACGACCAGCGCTCGGCGCTGTCTAGAAGGGATGGCGGTGCCGACATGGCCTACGAAGATCCGCATGCGCTTCCGCTCGTCCTGCTGGTGGAGGACGACCCCGAGGACGCGCTGATCGTACGGGAGCTTCTGGAGGACAGCGCCGTGGCGGTGCGTTTGGAGTGGGCGCGCTCCCTGGACGAGGCGCGGCGGGTGCTGGCCGGTCACCCGGTGCAGTGCGTGCTCCTGGACCTGGGCCTGCCCGACGCGAACGACCTGTCCGCGCTGACGGTGATGCGCGAGGCCAGCGATGACGCCGCCGTCGTGGTGCTGACCGGCCGGTCAGAAGAGCGGGCGGGGCTCGCCGCCGTGGCCGCGGGCGCGCAGGACTATCTGATCAAGGGTCAGGTCGAAGGCGAGTGGCTGGGCCGGGCGCTGCGCTACGCGATCCAGCGCAAGCAGGCCGAGCAGGCGGCGGTCGCGCTGCAGACCGAACGGGTGCGCGCCAAGGAGAACGCCCGCCTGGAGCGTGGCCTGCTGCCGACCCCGCTGCTGCAGCACATGCCGATCGACGTGGCGACCCGCTATCGGGCCAGCCGGGTCTCGGGCACGCTCGGCGGCGACTTCTTCGACGTCGTCGAGGCCGACGACAAGGTCGTGCACGCGGTGATCGGCGACGTCTGCGGCCACGGGCCGGACGAGGCGGCGCTGGGCGTGTGCCTGCGGATCGCCTGGCGGACGCTGGTGCTCAGCGGGCTGACCGGTGCGGCGCTGCTGCGCCGGCTCGAGCGCATCCTGCGGGCCGAACGGGGTGACTCCGAGGTCTTCACGACCGTGTCCACCCTCATGCTGGAGCCGGACCAGCGGACGGTGCGGGTGTGGCGGGCCGGCCATCCGGGGCTGCTCGTGCACTCCGGTGACGAGCTGTCCTGGGCCGAGGTGGGACACGGCCCCGCGCTGGGGCTGCCCATCGAGGCCGACTGGCACGAGGGCGTGATCGAGTTGCCCGAAGGCGGCGGGCTCACCCTTTTCACCGATGGACTGTTCGAGCGCCGGTTGCCCGGCGCCGAGCCCCGGTGGCTGGGGGAGCGGGGCCTGCTGGACGTGGCCCGCCGGTGCGCGCACCTTGGTGGGGAGGAGTTCGTGGACGCGCTGATCGCCGGCGCCGAGGAGGCCACCGCCTCCAACGCCTCCGCCGACGACGTGGCCGTCGTCCATCTTCGCTGGAGAGAGGAACCATGACAGGGAGAGGCTGGCGGCGGCTGACGGTGCAGAACTGGTTCGTGGTGATGATCGCCGCCATCACGATCGTCGTCGGGATCTGCACCGTGGTGGGCGCGGTGATGCTGGAGCGCACCAACCGGCTCTCCGACCACCTGACCGACCGCCTCTCGCCCGCGCGCATCGAGGGCACAGAGCTCCAGACGGTCCTGGTCGACCAGGAGACGGGCGTGCGCGGTTACCTGCTCACCGACAACCGCCAGTTCCTGGAGCCCTACGCCAGCGGCGTCGTCGCGGAGCGGCGGCAGTACGAGCTGATCGAGGGCCTGCTGCGCGACCGGCCGGACCTCGTCAAGGGCCTGCACGAGATCCGCGACGCGGCGGCGGCGTGGCGCAAGGAGTACGCCGAGCCCCTCATCGCCGACAAACAGGCGGGCAAGGAGATCAGCGCGGTGCGGGCGGAGAGCGGCAAGCCCGCCTTCGACCAGGTCCGCACCCTGCTGGCGGCCCAGAACGACCGGCTGTCCAAGGCGCGGGACGACGCCCGGACCGAGCTGGCCGCGGTGCACAACCTGCGCAACTGGGCGTTCATCGCGATGCCGATCTTCTTCCTGATCTTCGGCATCGCCATCGCCGTGCTGCTCCGCCGGGCCGTCGGCCGGCCGCTGGACGAGCTGCGCGTGGCCTCCCGGCACGTGGCCGGAGGCAACTTCAACCACCACATCCCGGCGCACGGCCCCGCCGACATCCGCGAGGTGGCCCTGGACGTGGAGGCGATGCGCACCAGGATCGTCGCGGCGCTGGAGGCCTCGCGCGAGCACGAGGCCATGCTGAGCAGCCAGGCCGCCGACCTCGACGCGCAGGCGGTCGAGCTGCGCCGCTCCAACGCCGAGCTGGAGCAGTTCGCCTACGTCGCCTCCCACGACCTGCAGGAACCCCTGCGCAAGATCGCCACCTTCTGCCAGCTCCTGGCCAAGCGCTACGGCGATGTGCTCGACGAGCGCGGCGCCCAGTACATCCACTTCGCCGTCGACGGCGCCACCCGGATGCAGGGGCTGATCAACGACCTGCTCAGCTACTCGCGGGTGGGCCGCCTCTACGACGCCCGCCGGCCCGTCAACCTGGAGCTCAAGCTCGACAAGGCGCTGCAGAACCTGGCGGCCACCTTCGAGGAGACCGGCGCGGTCGTCGAGCGGCCCGACTCACTGCCCCAGATCGTCGGCGACCCCACCCTGCTGTCCCTGCTCTGGCAGAACCTCATCGGCAACGCCATCAAGTTCCGCCACCCGGACCGTCCGCCGGTCATCCGGGTCGAGTGCGAGCAGGTGCAGGAGAAGGAGTGGCGCTTCTGCGTGAGGGACAACGGCATCGGCGTAGACCCCGAGTTCGCCGACAAGATCTTCGTCATCTTCCAGCGCCTGCACAGCCGCGAGGCCTACAGCGGCACGGGCATCGGGCTGGCCATGTGCAAGAAGATCGTGGAGAACCACGGCGGGCACATCTGGCTCGACACCTCCCACAGCGGCGACGGCGCCCGGATCTGCTTCACCCTCCGCACGGACACCCCATCGTCAGAGACCCGCATCGCGGCCGCGACCAGTAGTACGAGAGGATCCAGCTCATGACCATCGGCCAGCCCATCGAGGTGCTTCTCGTCGAGGACGACCCCGGCGACGAGCTCATCACGCGGGAGGCGTTCGAGGACAACAAGATCGGCAACACCCTCCACGTCGCCCACGACGGCCTGGAGGCGCTCGACTTCCTCTACCAGCGGGGCCAGCACGCCGACAAGCCGCGGCCCGATCTCATCCTGCTCGACCTCAACCTGCCCAAGTACGACGGCCGGCAGGTGCTGGAGAAGATCAAGGGCGATCCGGAGCTGCGGGCCATTCCCGTGGTGATTCTCACCACCTCCTCCGCCGAGGAGGACATTCTGCGCAGCTACAAGCTCTTCGCGAACGCGTACGTGACCAAGCCCGTCGATCTGGACCAGTTCATGTCGGTCATCCGGCAGATCGACGAGTTCTTCGTCACCGTCGTGCGCCTTCCCGGCCGTACCCACACCTGACGCACGGGCCCGGGGTCACACGCCCGCGGGCGCGTCTTCCTTGGCGGCGTCGTAGGCGGCCCGGCCGGCCAGGACGTCCGCCATGTGCGCGGCCGACCACTCCTTGAGCGCCCCCAGCACGGGGCGCAAAGTCTCGCCGAGCGGGGTGAGCCCGTATTCGACGCGGGGCGGCACGGTGGCGAACACGGTGCGATGGATCAGCCCGTCACGTTCGAGGCTGCGCAGCGTCTGCGTGAGCATCTTCTCGCTGACCCCGGTGAGCTTCCTGCGCAGCGCCGAGAACCGCTGAGGCTGAGTCTCCCCGAGGGCGCTGAGCACGAGCACGGTCCACTTGTCCCCGATGCGGTCGAGCAACTCCCGCGAGGGGCATTTGTGCGCGTACGGATCCCACGGCAGCTTGTCCACCTGGACACTTCCCATCAGGTATGTACCTTACTCAGGAGTGGCTACTTCCCTTCAGAGAGTACGCCCATCTACTGTTCGGTGCCAGGGGGCGAAACACGCCTCTCGTTCGAACGCTGAGGAGCACGCATGTCACTGGTCGTCACCGGAGCCACCGGCCGGCTCGGCCGTCTCGTCGTCGAGGCGCTGCTGGAGCGGGGAGTCGCCCCGTCGGAGATCATCGCCACCGGCCGGGACATCAAGAAGATCAACGATCTGGCCGACCGTGGCGTGACCGTACGGCAGGCCGATTTCGATGAGCCCGACGGGCTCGCCGCCGCCTTCGCCGGCGGGGACAAGCTGCTTCTTGTCTCCACCAACGCCGTCGGACAGCGCTTCGCCGGCCATCGCGCGGCGATCGACGCCGCCCGCGCGGCGGGCGTCTCCCTGGTGGCCTACACCAGCATCACCCGCGCCGACACCTCCGGGGTCAAGCTCGCCGTCGAGCACCGCGAGACCGAGCAGTACCTGCGCGACAGCGGCATCCCGTTCACCTTCCTGCGCAACAGCTGGTACCTGGAGAACTACACCTCCGGCCTGGCCGGCTACCTGGAGCAGGGCGGCGTCGCGGGCAGCGCCGATGACGGCCGGGTGAGCGCCGCGTCGCTGGCCGACTACGCCGAGGCGGCCGCCGCCGTGCTGGCCACCGAGGGTCACGCCGGCGCGGTGTACGAGCTCGGCGGCGACGAGGCGTTCACCCTCGCCGAGCTGGCCGCCCAGATCGGCGCCGCCTCGGGCCGTGAGATCACCTACACCGACATGCCGGCCCAGCGGTTCGCGGAGCTGCTCACTTCCGTGGGGCTGCCGAAGGACTACGCCGAGGTCCTGGCCGACGCCGACCAGGGGCTCGGCCGTGGTGAGCTGTTCACCGACTCGGGCGACCTGAGCCGCCTCATCGGCCGCCCCACCACCACGCTGTCCGAGGCGATCACGACAGCCCTGCGGCAGAGCTGACGCCCCGCGATCCCTGACTCACCATGGAGTCGACGTCCGGTGCCGCATCCTTACTTGCCGTGGCACATCCGGTGTTCACTGCGGTCGCGGAGGCTCGCTCACCATCGCCCCTAGTCTGATACGGGTTTTGGGAAGGGGCAGCTGTGCGGGTAGCGGTGCTTGGGCCGATCCATGTGTACGCCGACGACGGGATCCCGATCGAAGTCGGCGGCGCCAGGCTCCGGGGACTGCTCGCGCGGCTGGCCCTTTCGGCGGGCCAGGTCGTGCGGGCGGAGACGCTGGTCGATGCCCTGTGGGGGGAGCGCCCGCCCGCGGGGGCCGACAAGGCGCTGCACGCTCTGGTGTACCGGCTGCGCAAGGCTCTGGGCAGCGTGGCGATCGAGTCCGTGGCCACGGGCTATCGGCTGCGGGTGGGGGCCGAGGATATCGACGCCAACCGGTTCGAGGATCTCGCCGCCCGCGGCCATCGGGAGCTGGCCGCCGACCGTCCGGACCGGGCCGCCGCACTCCTCGGCGAGGCGCTCGCACTGTGGCGGGGTCCGGCGCTGGCGGACGTGCTCGACGCCCCGTTCTCCGGTGCGGCCGCCGCCCGGCTGGAGGAGTTGCGCATCGCGGCGGCGGAAGACGGGTTCGACGCCGGACTGCGGCTGGGCCACCACGCCGACGTCCTCGCCGACCTGGAGGCGGCGTCCGCCGAGCACCCGCTGCGCGAACGGCTCGCCGCCCTGCGCATGCGTGCCCTTCATGCTGCGGGGCGCCGATCCGATGCCCTGAGGGTGTTCGAGCAGGTTCGCAGCACCCTCGCCGACCAGCTCGGCATCGACCCCTCGCACGAGCTGCGGACCGCCCATCTGGCGGTGCTGCGCGGTGAGCGAGAGGCGCCGCAGGCACGGACGGAGCCGGCGCCCGGTCGGCTACCTGCCCCGCTGACCAGCTTCATCGGCCGCGACGACGAACTCGAACTGCTCAGCGGATTGTTGGAAACCTCCCGCCTGGTCACCGTCGTCGGCCCGGGCGGTGCCGGCAAGACCAGGCTCGCTCTCGAGGCCGCATCCCGCCACCGCACCCACCGCCGTGGCCGCGTCTGGCTCGTTTCCCTGGCCGGGACCGACGTCGTGACCGAGGCCGTTCTGGGCGCGCTGAGCTCCCCGGGCGCGCGGCCGGTCGGCGGCGGGTCGGCAGAGCCGGTGGATCGCGTGGCCGAGCTGCTTGGCGGCGGCGAGGCGGTACTGGTGCTGGACAACTGCGAGCATCTCGTGGCGGCGGCGGCCGAGTTCACCGGCCGATTGCTGGAACGCCAGCCGTACCTGACGATCCTGGCCACCAGCAGAGAACCGCTCGACATCATCGGCGAGGCGATCTGCCGGCTCGGCCCGCTCCCGCAACCGGCGGCCATACGGCTCCTCACCGACCGGGCGACGGCCGCACGGCCCGGCATCGTCCTTGACGATGAGCCCGTCATTGACATCGTGCGGCGCCTCGACGGGCTCCCCCTCGCCCTGGAACTGGCCGCCGCCCGGCTCCGCGCCATGGACGCCGATCAGCTCGCGCAGCGGCTGGACGACCGATTCCGCCTCCTGGCCTCGGGCAATCGGACCGCCCAGCCCCGCCAGCAAACCCTGCACGCCGTCATCGACTGGAGCTGGGACCTGCTCGCCGACAAGGAAAAGACCCTCGCCCGCCGTATCTCGGTATTCCCCGCCGGCACCGGCGCCGCCGCCATCGAAGCGATCTGCCCCGGCCAGACGCTCCTGCCCGGGGACATCGCCTACGTGCTCGACTCCCTGGTCGACAAGTCCATCGTGGAGCGAACCGCGGGCGGCTACCGGATGCTGGAAACCATCCGCGCCTACGCCGCCGGAAAACTCGACCTCGCCGGCGAACGGGAGACGATGCGGGATCGGTTCACGCGTCACTTCGCCGACCTCGCCGAGGAACACGAACCGCTGCTGCGATCCCATGAGCAGGAGGAGTCGCTGCGGCTGTTCGACACCGAATACGACAACCTCCTCTACGCACTGCGCACGGCCATAGACGACCACGACGCCACGACCGCCGCCCGGATCCTCGCCACGCTGCCCTGGTACTGGATGATGGTGCGCTACGAACCGCGGGGCGATGCGTTCGTGGCCAGGGTGCTGGAATTCGGCGACGAGCTTCCCCCCGACGCGCGAGCCGCCTTCGATGTCCTGCGCGCGACGGGGGACGATGAGCCGGTCATCACGCTCGATCGAGTAAGGGCCCTGATCGAGGAGTGCGCGCGCACCGGCGCCCTGGAGCGCTACCCCACGCTGATGACGGCGACGCTCTTCCTGGGGTACGGCGCCGGCCTGGACCGGTTGGCCGAACGTGAGATGGCCCGAGCACGGAGCCGCTCCGACTCCTGGGCCATCGCCTGCACCTTCTTCGTGGAGGCGATCATCGGTAACCACCGCGGCGACTGGGAAGTCGCCACCACGGCGGCGGCAAGGGCATTGCACGCGTTCGAGGAGACCGGCGACCGGCTGTCGACGGCGCTCGTACTGACGCTGGTGGCGCAGACGCGCTCGGTTCGTGGTGACCACGACGGAGCGATCGCCGCCTACGAGCGCAGCGTCGCGCTGACCTCCCACCATGGGATCACCCATCGGATCGGGCTCGCCGTGGAGCGGATGCGGGCGGGAGATCTGGCCGGCGCCCGGCGCGACATCGAGATCGCCGAGCGGGCGGCCTGGGAGAGCGGGCAGCAGTCGCAGCGGCTCGAGGCCATGGCCGCCTTGATAGAGCTGTACCGCCGCTCCGGCGAGGTGGAACGGGCCGATCAAGAACTCGACCGGATGAAGCGAGTCGGCTCGGAGAGCCCTCTTCCCGCCGGCAACGCGATCCATGGCTTCATGCTGGCCGCCCGGATGGCGAACCTGCTGACGGCCGGAGACGCGAAACGGGCCCGCGAGCTCCTGCCCGACATCGTCCGAATCCCGGCTGCGCTGCGTGACCTGGCCGCCGCAGCTCAGCAGCTGGCCAGGTTGCTCTATCTCGAGGGCGACCCGGGCGGCGCCGCCACCGCGCTCGGCATGAGCCAGGCACTCCGTGGCGCCTTCGACCACGGCGACCCTGAGCTTGGCGAGCTCGCCACCTCCTTGGCCGAACGACTCGGCCCGGCTGAATACGACACGGCCTATCAAAAGGGCGCGCGAATGCCCCGGCAGGATGTCATCGACCGCCTGACCGAATGACGCAACCGTGATGTCACACGGCAACCGCACCCACGCCGTCAACGGCTGGAGGGCATTCCCCATCTGGGGCGGGATCCTCAAGGCGAAGTTCGGCGCACCTCCCGGTCCGGGGAGTAATCACCGCTGGTAGGAGCGGTCTATCACCGTGCTGTCACCCGTTCATCAGAACCACGCCCCATCGTGGGAGGCGAAATCCCGGTCCTTTCCGAGCCTCCGGTCGTCGCGAGCGTACACAGCAACGGGCGAACCGCCCGGTCTGGATCTGGGCGGTTCTCACCTACCTGGAGTGCACCATGACCAATTCCCGAAGCGCCAGGCACGAACATGTGCAGGAGGCGCTGGAGCGGGCGGTGGCCGAGCGCAGCGCGCCCGGCATCGTCGCCGAGATCCAGGACGAGAACGGCACCTGGTTCGGCTCGGCCGGGGTGGCCGACCTCGAGACCGGCCGCCGCCGCGCACCAGGCGAGCAGTTCCACGCCGGCAGCAGCGGCAAGGCATTCACCGCCGCCGCGATGCTGACCCTAGAGGCCGAAGGCAGGCTGAGCCTCGACGACACGGTGGACACCTGGCTGCCCGGCGTGGTCAGCGGCAACGGCAACGACGGCAGCAAGATCACCATCAGGCAGTTGCTCACCCACACCAGCGGCCTGGGGATCACCGGCCTGAGTGCCGAGATCGTGCGCAGGTATCACACCCGGTCCGGCTACGCCGAGCACCGCTACGACGTCTGGACCGTCGATGAGTTGCTGAAGCTCCAGATGGCCATACCGCCGATGTACCAGCCGGGCGAGGACTTCGCCTACGCCAACGGCGGCTACCACATCGCCGGAGCGATCATCGAAAAGGCGACCGGCCGGAGCTACGAGGACGAGGTCGACCGGACGGTCATCCAGCCGCTCGGGCTGACCGGCACCTATGCGAGGACCTTCGCCGAACGGCGGTACCGGGGGCCACACACCAAGGCCTACTCGAAGATGGTCATCAGGGACGGCGTCGATCCGGACAGCCTCACGCCCGACAACTACGCATCGCTTCTGCTCGGCCCCGATGCCGATCCGATCGACGTCACCGACAGGACCTTCTTCATGTGGGCCGCCGGTGGCGTTGTTTCGACCACCGGCGACCTGCTCCGGCTCATGCGCGCGCTGATCAGCGGCTCCCTGCTGCCGCCCGCGCAGCATCGCGCGATGTGGAGCACCGTCCCCACCAGGGACTGGATCCCCAACGCCCGATATGGCACCGGGGTGTCCCAATGGGCGCTGGCCGACGGCCGCATGCTCCACGTCGTGGCCGGAGTGGAGGGAGGCACCGTCAGCGTGACCCTGGGCACTCCCGACGGCGGGCTCATCGTCTCCGCACATCTCAACGGCGACTGGAACTGGTACCTGACCTGCAACCAGATCGTCGAGGCGGCGTTCGGCTCATCCTTCCTCATGACTCAATAGCGCACCTGCTCAACCACGTCTTCGCCGCAAAGAGAATCGATTTCCCGGAAAAGGACGAAAAATGATGAAACTCGCCACTGTGGCGGACTGGCTCGGCGAACGGCTCCCCGAACTGATCGCCGAGCACCGGGTGCCAGGGGCGGTCATCGGCGTGTACGCGAACGGGGAACTCCTGGAACGCGCCGCGGGCGTGCTCAACACCCGCACTGGCGTTCCGGTGACCACCGATTCGCTCTTCCAGATCGGTTCCATCTCCAAAGTCTGGACGGCCACCTTGGCACTGCAACTGGTCGAGGACGGAAAACTCGACCTCGACCGGCCCGTCCGCGCTTACCTGCCGGAATTCCGGCTGACGGACGAGTCCGCGGCCGCGCTGATCACCACCCGTCAACTGCTGTGCCACACCGCGGGGTTCGAGGGAGACCGATTCACCGACACCGGTCGCGGCGACGACGCCATCGCTCGGTACGTCGAGCTGCTCGGCGAGACACCCCAACTCTTCGAACCGGGCGAACTGTTCTCCTACAACAACGCCGGATATGTCGTGATCGGCCGGATCATCGAAATCCTCCGCGGCAAACCGTACATCCAGTGCCTACGCGAACACCTCATCCAGCCGCTGGAACTCGCGTACACCGCCACCGACGCGGAGGAAGCCATCCTGCACCGGGCCGCGGTCGGCCACTTTCCGTCAGGACCCGAAGATTCTCCCCAGCCGGCCGGAGTCTGGGCGCTGCCCCGCTCCCTCGCGCCCGCGGGCTCCGCACTGACGATGACCGCACGCGACCTGCTCACCTTCGCCCGCGGCCACCTGTGCGACGACGGCGGCGTGCTCGGCACCGAGACCATCCATGCCATGCGGACCGAGCACATGCGAATGTCCCCGATCACCGCACACGGCGACGCGTGGGCACTCGGCTGGGAGATCTTCCATGTCGGCGAGCACACCATCTATGGCCACAACGGCGACAATCATTACCAGGACGGCAACAACCGGCCGGACTCGCGGCTCCGCTTCACCGTCACCATGCTCTGCGCGCCGGGCAAGCCCATGCTCGTCCTGGTCGACGAGCAGGAGCTGGCGCTGCGTGCGCATCTGCGAGCCGCACGGCCGTCCTGACAACCATACCTACCGAAGGAAGACGAGATGAAGATCGTGGTCATCGGGGGCACCGGGCTCATCGGCACGAAGGTGGTGGACGAGCTTCGCGGGCAAGGACACGAGGTGGTGCCGGCCTCTCCCCGCTCGGGGGTCGACACCCTCACCGGTGAGGGCTTGGCCGACGCGCTCGCGAACGCCCAGGTGGTCGTCGACGTGTCGAACTCGCCGTCGTTCGAGGACAAGGCGGTGCTGGAGTTCTTCACCACCTCGACCCGCAACCTCCTCGCGGCAGAGGCGGAGGCGGGCGTGCGGCACCATGTCGCGCTCTCCATCGTGGGCATCGAGCGCTCGCCCGAGAACGGATACTTCCGCGCGAAGGTAGCGCAGGAGAAGATGATCAAGGAATCCTCGATCCCTTACTCGATCGTCCGCGCGACGCAGTTCTTCGAGTTCATCAAGAGCATCGCCGACGGCGCCACCGAGGGGGACACGGTCCAGGTGCCGGCCGCGCCGTTCCAGCCCATCGCCGCCGAGGACGTCGCCCACGCGGTGTCCGAGGTCGCCGCCGGGCCGCCGCTGAACGGCACGGTCGAGGTGGCCGGCCCGCGCCGGATGCCGTTCGACGAATGCGTCCGGACGGCCCTGAGCGCCTGGCGAGATCCACGCCAGGTGATCGGCGACCCCGAGGCGACCTACTTCGGCGCGAAGCTGGAGGAGCACACCATCGTCCCCGTCGGAGCCGACGCCCGCCTGGGTGCGATCCGCCTGGAGGATTGGCTGAGTCGCTGAAAAATCGGCTCAGGCGGTGTCCCAGAGGAAGTCGCAGATCGCCGGGACGAGGTGCTCGTGGACGTCCTCCAGCACGTAGTGGCCCGCGCGGCGGTAGACGTGGGTACGGGCCCGGGGCAGGCGGCGGCGCCACTCGGCGAGCATGGCCGGGTCGAAGACCGGATCGCGCAGCCCCCACCCGATGAGCACCGGCCGATCGGCGAACAGGTCCAGCGCCCGGCCCGTGTCCCGCAGGATCGGCCAGGCCGGGTCCTGCGGGGTCAGCGGGATGTCGTGCACGAAGAGCTGGATGGCGAGCCGGTGCTCGGGCCGGGCGTACGGGGCCAGGAACGCCGCGCGCACGGCGGCGGGCATGCGGCGGCGCACGCCGAGCGGCCGCCAGGTGGCCCCGCGGGCGAAGGCGTTGTGCCGCAGGAACAGCCGGGCCCCGAGCGGGGTGCGGCGCAGCAGCCAGAGCGGCAGTCGCAGTTCGGGACGGACGCGCTCGCCGTGCGGGTTCGGGAAGGCGGCGGTGTTGAGAACGACCAGGCGGGCGACGCGGTCGGGGTGACGGCCGGCCCACGCCATGCCGATCGGCCCGCCCCAGTCGTGCATGACCAGCGTCCAGCCGTGGTCGGGGACGCCTCGGTCCTCGATGAGGTGGGTGGTCAGGGCGTCGAGGTCGTCGACCCGCGAGGCGAGGGTGTGCCGATAGCGGTCGGCGGCGGGCTTGTCCGACAGGCCCATGCCGATGTGGTCCGGGGCGAGGCACCGGTAGCGGTCCCGCAGCGCCAGGATCGGCCGCCGCCACAGATAACTCCACGAGGGGTTGCCGTGCAGGAACAGCACCGGCGCGCCCGTCCCCTCGTCCAGGTAGTGCTGGCGCAGGCCGGTGGGGTGGTCGTACCAGTGAGAGGTGAAGGGATAGCCGGGGAACGGGGTCACCGGGCGGCCTCCGAGAGGTGGGCGGTGAGGCGGGCCAGGCCCTCGGCCATGCTGACGCGCGGCCGGTAGCCGAGGTCGCGGCGGGCGGCGGAGATGTCGAACCAGTGCGCGGTGGACGCCTGCTCCACCAGGAACCTGGTCAGCGGCGGCTCGCCGCGCAGCCCCATGGCCTGGGCCAGGCCGTAGCCGCGCTCCAGGAGCCCGGCCGCCAGCCGCGCCGGGCGGACCGGCAGCCGGCGGCGCACCGGCGGCAGCCCGGCCGCGTTCAGCAACGCGTTGACCCAGACGCCGAACCCGCACGGCTCGCCCTGGGTGATGAAGTACGCCCGGCCGCACAGCGGCGAGCCCGCGTGCAGCCGGTCCAGGGCCAGCACGTGGGCCTCGGCGGCGTTGTCGACGTAGACGGTGTCGATGGTCTTGTCGGCGCCGCCCAGCAGCCACAGCCGGTGCCGGTTGGCCGCGAACCTCGGCAGGAAGTGCGGGTCGCCGGGACCCCAGACGAGATGCGGGCGCAGCGCGACGGCGGGCACGGCGGCGGCCAGGACCTGCCTTTCGGCCAGGGCCTTGGTGCGTGGGTAGGCCGCCGGGAAGTGCCGGGGGTAGGGGATGGATTCGTCCACTCCCTCCAGATCTTCCCCGGCGTGCACCACGCTGGGGGAGGAGGTGTGGACCAGCCGTGCGCCGGTGCGCGCGCAGGCGTCCAGCACGTTGCGGGTGCCGTACACGTTGATCTCCTGGAATTCGCGGTCCGGGCCGTGCGCGCCGGCCTTGGCGGCGCAGTGCACGACGGCCTCGCAGCCGCTGACCGCGTCCCGCACCGCCGTCCGGTCCCGGATGTCGGCCAGATGCTGGACGATGCCGAGCGCGCCCAACTCGGGGTGGTAGTGGCGGTGCAGGGTGTGCACGGTGTCGCCGCGGGCGGCCAGGCGCCGGCACACGGCCAGGCCGAGGAAGCCGCCGCCGCCCGTCACCAGGACCTTCATCGCCACCCCCCGCGCCACCGCCGGGCGGCCCAGGCGGCGAGCACCCCTCGGCGGATCTTGCTGTTGTGCCGGGCGTCCACCGGGAAGTCGCGGTGGAACAGCACGTCCCGGATGTCCCTACCGGCCGCCTCCAGGACGGCGGCGCGCACGCGGGCGCGCCGGGCGCCCGGCTCCCGCTCCACCACCAGCACGGGACGCTGAGCGCCGACCGGGCCGACGCCCACCAGCGCGGTACGGCGCACTCCCGGCAGCCCGGCGAGCAGGGACTCGACGTGGTCGGTGCACAGGTCGCCGTCGCGGGTACGGACCCGTTCGGACTTACGGCCGGCGAACCAGAGCCGCCCCTGCTCGTCCAGGTGGCCGAGATCGCCCATGCGGTGCCAGACCCGGCCCTCGTCGTGGATCCGGGCCAGCGCGGTGGCCTCGGGATCGTCGAGGTAAGGGTCGCTGACGGCGGAGGAGGCGACGACGATCTCCCCGACCACGCCGGGCGGCACGGGCAGGTCATCGCTCCACCGCCCGATCGGGCCGTCGGTGACGCCGATGACGCGGACCTCGGCGCCCGGCACCGGCAGGCCCAGGCAGGTGCCCGTCCCCGGGGACGCCGTGTGCCCGGCGGCCAGGCCGCGGCCCTCGATGGCGGCGACCGGCAGGCACTCGGTGGCGCCGTACACCGACAGCACCCGCGCGCCGGCGGGCAGGCAGGCGCGCATCCGTTGAAGTGTCGGCAGCGGCAGCGGCGCGCCCGCGACCAGCACGCTCTCCACCGTGCCGAGCACCACGCCCCGTGCGACGCAGTGCCGGGCCAGCCGGTCCAGCAGGGCGGGGGCGGCGAACACGCTCGTCACGCCGTACCGCTGGACGTCGGCGACCAGGGCCGCCGGGCTGGCCCGGATCGGGCGCCTCGGGTCCAGGTCCGGGAGCACGGCGGTCGCGCCGAGCGCCGCCGCGCCCAGGGCGAACGGGATGAACGTGGACAGCACGGGCGTGCCTGGCCGGACGGCCTCAAGCCCGCTGAGCAGGTCGAGCTGCGCGGTCAGCTGCCGGTGCCGCAGCGGCACCCCTTTGGGCGGCCCGGTGGAGCCGGACGTGTAGGCGATCAACGCCAGATCGTCCGGCGCGGGCCTCCGCCACCGCACCACCTCACCGGACAGCGCCGAATCGGCAGAGTGCGGCGCCGAGCCGGCCGACGGCGGCGTGGAAGAGGCTGACGGCGGCGGGTTCGCTGCGGTGGTTTTCGGGGGGTGTCTGGGTTGTCGGTTCGCGGCGGACCGTAAGGAGGCGAGGGTCCGGCCCGGCCACAGGCGGCGCGGGCCGACCGTGATCGTGACGCGGCTGCTGCGCCGGCCCCAGCCCAGGGCCAGCCGGGCCAGCTGGGCGCGCGGGACGCCGATGAAGACCTCGGGGGCGGCCCGGTCCAGGCAGCGCCGGACGGCGGCGTACGGCAGGCCCGGATCGACCATCACCGGCACCGCGCCCAGCCGCAGCAGCGACAGCGCCAGCACCCCGAGCTCCACGCCCGGGAACACCAGCACCACGGTCCGCGTGCCGTGCCGTACCCCGGCATGGGCCAGGGCGGCCGTGGTCTCCCGCACCGAGCGGGCCGTCTCCGCGTAGCTGACGGCCTCGGGGCGCCGGCCGCCGACCTGGCAGGCGACGGCGCCGGGCCGGTCGAGGACCCAGCGTTCGGCCCGGGTGAGGAGCTCGCTGACCGGCGGGACGGTGTCGGGCGGCACCGGCGGCACCGGCGTCACCACCGCACCACGACGATGCCGGCGCTGAACCCGCTGGCCAGGCCCACCAGCGCGACCAGGTCACCACGCCGCACCCGCCCGGCCGCGACCGCCTCGGCGAGCTGGACGGGCAGCGTGGCCGCGACGAGGTTGCCGTGCCGGGCGATGGTGACGACGACCTTGCCCTGCGGGATCCCGACGTGGTCGCAGAACTTCCACAGCGCGGGCAGCGACGCCTGGTGCACGCAGATGGCCGCGAAATCGTCCCAGGTCAGGCCGAGCTCGCCGAGCGGCTTGAGGAAGACGCCGTGGTCGGTCCTCTCGATGCCGCGCGCCAGCTTGAACCCGTCCACGGTGAGCGGCCGGAGGGCCGGCCAGTCCGCCGCCGGATCGCTGGTCATGTTCAGCAGCGGCACCACCGCCGCGTCCCAGCCGGGGGAGTGGGCGGCGAACCGGTGACCGAGCACCCCCGGCGTCGTCGCGGCCTCCAGCAGCAGCGCGGCCCCGGCGTCGGACACCGTGTACGCCGCGCCGACGGTGAAGAACTCCTCCGCGCTGGGGAGCGTCCACGGCATGAACGCGGAGGGCAGTTCGCCGCAGCAGATCAGGATCCGCCGGTAGCGGCCCGCGGCGATGAACGCCTCGGCCACCTCGATCGCGTTCAGCACACTGTTGCAGGCGTTGCGCACGTCGAACACCGGGCAGCTCGCGCCGAGCTTCGCCGCCACGATGTGGGCGGTGGCGGGCTCGATGAGGTCGACCGACACCCCGGTGAACACGATCAGGTCGAGATCGTGCGCGCGCAGGTCGTGCTCGGCCAGCAGCCGGCGGGCGGCGTGGACGGCCAGGTCCGAGGGCTTCTCGTGCGGCGCGGCGAGGTGCCTGCGGCGCACCCCGCTGCCGTTGTGGATGACACCCCTGGGCAGCTCCAGGCCGGGGTTGCGCGCGGCGAGCCGGTCCTCCAGCTCCGCCGTGGTCATCGTCGTCTCGGGCAGATGGGCGGCCACCCCGGCCAGCCGGGTATGGATCGTGCTCATGGCGATCTCCTTAGGAGGCCTGGTGCGCGGTCTGCAGCCCGAGGTGGAGGAGCACCGTCGAGGCGATGTCGGCGACCGTCCCGGCGCCACGGATCAGCTCCATGGGCGGGATGTCCACGTTGAACTGGTGCCGCATGGACAGCAGCAGCTCGGTGGCCATCAGCGAGTCCAGGCCGTACTCGTCGAGGCGCCGGTCGGGGGCGAGCTCGTCGGCGGGGATGAGCAGGACGGTGGACAGCAGCGCGGTGATCTGCCCGACGATGTACGCGTGCGCCTCCTCGCCGGTCATCGCCGCCAGCATCGGCAGCAGGTCGGTGGTGCCGAGGCTCTGGTCCGCGCCCGGCGGGAGCACCGCCGACAGCCACGGCCGGCGCAGGCCGGGAAGCATCCGCCGGAGCCGGGCCCAGTCGCAGCGGCCCACCATCGCCACGTCGGCCCGCTCGCCGAGCAGGTCGTCCACGGCGGCCAGCGCCCGGCCGGGGGCCATCGACTCGATGCCGAGCCGGGCCAGCGCCTGGGCCTGCGTGCTGCCCGCCAGGACCCCGGTCTCGGCGAGCGCGCCGAGGCCGACCGCGAGCGCGGGCCGGCCCTGCGCCCGCCGCCTGCGGGTCAGCGCCTCCAGGAACAGGTTCGCGGACACGTACGGCGACTGGCTGATGTTGCCGATCGTGGTCAGCGACGAGTACAGCACGAACGCCTCCAGAGGCAGGTCCCTGGTGAGCTCGTCCAGGACCAGCGCGCCGGCCACCTTGGGGCGCAGGACCGCCCGGATCCGGTCGTCGGACAGGTCGACCAGCGCGGCGTCGTCGAGGTGCATGGCGGCGTGCACGACGCCGCGCACCGGGTGGCCGCTCTCGCCGAGCTCGCGCAGGATCGCGCGCATGGCGTCGCGGTCGGCGACGTCGGCGGCGTACGCCCGCGCCTCCGCGCCCAGCGCCTTGAGCTCCTCCAGCAGCGCGGGGGCCTCGGGCGTGCCGGCGCCCCGGCGGCCGACCAGCGCCAGCCGCCGGACCCCGGCGCGGGCCAGATGGCGGGCCGTGGCCGCGCCGAACCCCGTCAGGCCACCGGTGACCAGGTACGTGCCGTCGGGGCTCGGGTGCGGCCGGGCGGGGCGGGTCCGTACCATGACCGGCTCGTCGCGGGGGTCGAGTGAGACGACGACCTTGCCGACGTGCCGGGAGTGCCGCATCAGCGCGAAGGCGTCGGCGACCCGCTCGGCCGGGTAGGCCGTGTGCGGCAGGACGGGGAGGTGAGCCACGGCCTGGGCGAGGGGCTGTGCCTGCTCGGCGATCTGGGCCGGGTTCTTCCACATCAGGGTGCCGATGTCCACGCCGAAGAACGCGATGTTGTCGCCGAAGGGGCGCAGCGGCAGGTGTCTGCTCTCATAGATGTCGCGTTTGCCCAGCTCGATGAACCGGCCGCCGTGCCGCAGGCATTCCAGGCTGCGGGTGATGGCCTCGCCGGCCAGCGAGTTGAGCACGATGTCCACGCCCTGCCCCCCGGTCAGGTCCCTGATCTGCTCGGCGAAGCGGAGGCTGCGTGAGTCCAGCACGTGGGCGGCCCCGAGGGCGCGCAGCAGGTCGCGTTTCGCGGGGGTGCCGGCTGTGGCGATCACCTGGGCGCCGGCGAACCGCGCGTACTCCAGCGCGGCCAGGCCGACACCGCCCGCGCCGCCGTGCACCAGGACGGTCTCGCCCGCCTTGATCCGCGCGCAGTGGTGCAGGGAGTGGAACACGGTGGCGAACGCCATGGGCAGGGTGGCGGCCTGTTCGAAGGTGACGCCGTCGGGGACGGGCATGGTCACCCACTCCTCGATCAGCGCGTGGCTGCCGAACCCGACAGGCCCGGCCGCCGCCACCCGGTCGCCGGGCCGGAACGCGGTGACGCCCGGCCCGATGGCGGTGACGGTCCCGGCGCACTCCAGCCCCAGCTCGTGACCGCCGAAGACGGCTTCGACGGCCTCGGACGGCAGCAGGTTGACTGCGCGCATCACGTCGCGGTAGTTCAGCCCGATCGCCCGCACCTCGACCAGCGCCTGGCCCGGCCCCGGCGTGGGCGGCTCCGTCCGCTCCCAGGCCAGGCCGTACGACAGGCCGGGGTCGCGCACGGTGAGCCGGTAGGCGGTGTCCGCCTCTGCGGGGACCGTGTGCTCGTCCGTCTTGACCAGGCGTGGTGTGAAGCGTCCCTGCCGGGTGAGGAGGATTTCGTCCTCCTCACCCGGCGACAGCAGCTCGGCGGCCAGCCGGGTCGCGTCGTGCGCGGCGTCACCGGTGCGGTGCAGGCACACGCGCCGGATGTCGAGGCGGGGCTGCTCGTTGCCCAGCGTGCGCGTCGTCCCCCAGGTGGCGGCGTCCTGCGGGTGGACGGGCACGCCGGCCGTCCCCGGCTCGGGCAGCGCCCCGCACGGACGGCTCACCAGCCACAGCGCGACCCGCAGGTCCTGGGGAAGCTCCTCGCAGGCCAGCGTGATGGCGCGCAGCGCCGCGGCCCGCCGGGTGATCTGCTCGACGACCCCCTCGGCCTCCTCGCCTTCGGCCGCGTCACCCAGGACGAGCGCGAACGTCACGGCTCGGGCGGAGGCGGGCACCATGGCGGCCCAGCCGGTGGGATCGTCGCCGAGCGGCGACAGGCGCACGTGGGCGCCGCGCCGTTCCAGCACCGACCCCAGGGTGGCGGCGAGGCAGTCCCGATCGTCCTCGTCGGCGACGATCCACACCTCACCGGCCGCGACATCCGGCAGCAGCGGCCGGGGGATCGCGGCGGTCGGCAGCACCTGCTCGGCTCGCGTCGAGCCGAGGTCGAGGAGCGCGCTGTCAGGGGCCGTGGCCAGCATCACCGAGAAGGCGGGGTCGTCCTCGGGGCCCGCCTGGACGATGTCGGTGTAGCCGACCGCGGACAGCAGCTCCGGCCACCTCTCCCGGGACAGCAGCGGTGAGTCCGGGCGTACCGTGAGGTCGTCGAAGTCCCAGAAGTCGGGCATCAGCCCCAGGAGCGGCAGCAGCGGCTCCACCCGGTGCGGCTCGGCGACAAGCAGTTTGCCACCGGGCGCGAGGAGCGCGGCGAGCCCGCGCAGGGCGGCGGTCAGGTCGCGGGCCAGATGCAGGCAGCCGGCCGCCACCACCAGGTCGTACCCGCCCTGCTCCCCGATGCCGTCGTCCAGGTCGAGCAGGGCGTAGTCGACGAAGTCCACCCCGGCCAGGCGCTGCCGCAGCCGGGCCAGCGCCGGTTCGGCGGCGTCGGTCACCGTGTATCGGGTGCGGTCGGCGGGCAGGACCGGCAGCAGCGCGGCGGTGGTGCCACCCGTTCCCGCGCCGACCTCCAGGATCCGCAGCGGCCGGTCGGCGGGCCACGCCCGGACGACCTGCTCCACGATCGCCCGCGCGATCCGGTTACCGAACAGGCTGACCGGCCCGATGTCGTGGAACTGCTCCAGCAGCTCCGCGCCGCCCCCGGCCCCGAGCACATCGGCCGCGGACCGCTCCCCGCGCAGCAACTCGCGCAGATGCAGCCCACCCCGCACCGCCAGCGCGGTCTGCGCCACGAACGAAGTCCCCCCACGAACCAACTCACCGTACGCCCGCTCTTGCGCCTCGCCGTGTCCCTCGTCCGGCCGGGTCGGTGGGGTCAGTCGTACGTGCTGCTCGTCCAGGCGTTGCAGGAGGCCGTGCCGTTCCAGCAGGGGGAGGGACGCCCGGAGCATCCGCCGGTGGTGCGACTCCTGGCCGGTGGCCAGCAGGGTGTCGACGGTGAGATCGGGCGTGACGTCGCCGGTCAACTCCGCCAGCGCGGCGTGCAGCGTACGGGCGAAGGTCTCTTCCAGCCGGGCCGCGTACGCGGGATGGCCGAGCTCCCGCCAGCGCGCCCGCACGTCGGCGAGCCGGTCGGACGCGCCGGCGAGGAGCCGCTCGGGGCTGGGCGCCGGCCAGGCGCCGGCTGGTTCGCCGGGCCGGGGCGCGGCTCGCAGCTCCACGTGGTAGCGGCTGACCTGGGTGGCGTGGACGCCGGGCATCCGGCGCAGCCTGACGCCCTCCATCTCGGCCGCCACCCGGCCGTCCACGCCGGCCACCGTGATGTCCCAGCACACTTCCTCAGCCTGGCTGGAACGCTCACGAACATGTACGAATCCCTCCGGATCGGGCCTGCCCCACAGCCGGACCGCCCCGATCGCCGCCGGCATGTACCCGGTCCCCGAGCGCAGCGCGTCCACCAGCCACAGCACCCCCGCCTGCAGCGCGCTGTCCAGGACCACCGGATGCGCCTGGTAACGCTCGTCCCGCTGATCCGGGCACGCGTACGCGCCCAGCACCTCACCCTGGCCCGCCCACAGCTCCGTCAACACCCGGAACCTCGGGCCCCACACCATGCGCCCCTCGGCCGCCCGCGCGTAGTAGCCGGGCACGTCCACCGGATCGCTGACGCGGGCCCTCAGCCCGGCCACGTCCAGCGGCGGCGGAGCCTGGCGCAGCAGCGGCCGCACCCGGGCCCGGAAATGCTCCCGCGCGCCCTGCCCTCGCGGCGACACGCTGGCCACCGTGATCGTGCCCGTCTCCGACAGCGACGTCTGTACGAACACCGTCTCCGCGCTCGGCCCCGGCACCACCAGCGCACGGCTGATCCCGATCCGGTCCACCTCCACCGCCGGTCCGGCCTCCGGCGACGCCAGCCGGCCGGCGGCCAGGGCCATCTCCACGTACCCGGTCGCGGGCATCACCGCGGCCCCGCCCGCCCGGTGGTCGGTGACCCAGGGCACCCGCGCCTGGTCGATCTCCCCGTGCCAGGAGGGTTCGAGCGTCGGCAGCCGCCGGCCCAGCAGCGGGTGCTGGATCACCGGGTCACCGATCACGTGCTCCCAGGACAGCGGGCCACCCGCCCAGTGCCGCTGCCGCTGCCACGGATAGGCCGGCAGCTCCCGCACCACGCCCCGCCGCGGAAAGTAGCGCGCCCAGTCGATCTCCACCCCCACCGCGACAAGCCGAGCCACCGCCGCACGCACCTGAGCCACACCGGGCTCCACGCGCCCAGGCGTGCGCGACTGGACCGCACCAGGCTCCACGCGCCCAGGCACGGACACGACCGCCGTGCGCGGCTGCTCCGCGCGCCGCAGGGTGGGGACGACCGCCGTGCGGACGCGGGCCGCGCCCGAGACACGGCGTAGGTACGTCTGCAGCACCGGATGCGGGCCCACCTCCACCAGCACATCGCACCCGTCGGCGAGCACCCGCTGCAGCGCCGCCGCGAACCGCACCGGCCGGCGCAGGTTCTGCCACCAGTACGCCGTGTCCAGTTCCTCGCCCTCCAGCACTTCCCCTGTCACGGTCGACACCATGGGGATCCGCGCCCGCGCCGGACGCAGGTCCGCCAGCGCCGCGCACAGGGGCTCGCGCAGGGGGTCCATGACGGCGCTGTGGAAGGGGTAGTCCACGTCCAGTTCGCGGAAGAACACGGCCCGCCCGGCCAGGTCCTCGCCCAGCTGCTTCAGCGTCTCCTGCGGCCCGGCGACGGTGACGTCCCGGTCGGAGTTCACCGCGGCGACCTCCACCTGCGGATAGTCGGCCAGGAGCTGCCTGGCCGCCGTCTCCGACAGCCCGACCGCGGCCATCCGGCCCTGCCCGCGCGTCGTGGCCTGCGCCAGACCGCGCTCGGCGACCACCCGCGCCGCCTGACCGAGCGACAGCGCCCCGCAGGCGTACGCGGCGGCCACCTCACCCACGCTGTGCCCCAGCACCGCCCCTGGCCGCACGCCCGCCGCCAGGAGCATCTCCACCAGCCCGACCTGTACGGCGAACAGCAGGGGCTGCGCGATCTCGGTCGCCGACAGCCGCCACCGCTCCGCCGGCACCATCAGCTCTTCCAGAACGGACCAGCCCAGGCGGGGTGTCAGCTCGGCGTCCACCGCTTCGACGGCCGCCCGGAACGTCGCGTCGGCCAGCAGATCCGCCCCCATCCCAGCCCACTGCGACCCGTTGCCGCAGAACACCAGGGCCACCCGCCCCAGTTCCACCACCTCCCCGACCACCACCTTGGGCACATCGAGGGGCTCGGGGGTGGGCTCGGCGTCCGGGGTGACGGCGCCGAGGTGGGACAGGGCGCGGGCCGCCTCGGCCGCGGAGCCGGCGAGCACCACGGCGCGATGCCGGTGGAGGGCGCGCCGGCGGGTCGCGGTGTAGGCGGCGTCGTAGAAGTCCCGCTCGGCGATCGATGCCAGGTGCCCGGCGGTCCGTTCGACCGCCTCGGCGAGCGCTCCCGCGCTGCGCGCCGACACCACGAAGGGGAGCGGCCCACCGGATTCGGCCTCCTGGACGCCCTCTTGGACGGCTTCCTGGACGGCCGGGTGCGCGGCGACCCGCTCGACCTCCTCGTCACCGGCCCCGGAGACCGCTGACCCGGGCGGGGCGGCCAGGGCTATGTGGACGTTCGCGCCGCCGAAGCCGAAGGAGTTCACCCCCACCACCGCCCGCCCACCCGTCTCCGGCAGCGGTCGCGGCCGGGTGACGACGCTCAGCCCGAGGCCGTCGAAGTCGATGGCGGGGTTGAGCGAGGCCGCGTGCAACGACGCCGGGATCGTCCGGTGCCGGAGCACCAGCAGCGCCTTGAACAGCCCTGGCATGCCGGAGGCCGGCTCCAGATGCCCCACGTTCGTCTTGACCGAGCCGATCGGCAGCGCGCCGATCGAGCGGCCGGTGCCGAGCGCGCGGCCCAGCGCCCGGCATTCGGCCGGATCGCCCGCCTGGGTGCCGGTGCCGTGCGCTTCCACGTACACCACCTCGTCGGGCCCGATGCCGGCCTCGCGGTACACCTGCCGCAGCAGCGCCTCCTGCGCGTCGGTGTTGGGCAGGGCCAGCCCGACGGTGTGGCCGTCGTTGTTGGCGGCGGCGCCCACGATCACCGCGTGCACCCGGTCGCCGTCGGCGAGCGCGTCGGCCAGTTGCTTCAGCACGATCACGCCCCCGCCCTCGGCGCGGACGAACCCGTCGGCGTCGGCGGAGAAGGCGCGGCACCGCCCGGTCGGCGACAGCATCGACGCCTGGCTGAAACCGACGAAGCCCATGGGGCTGAGCAGCACGTTGACGCCACCGGCCACGGCCACCCGGCTGGAGCCCTCGGCGAGCGAACGGCAGGCCCGCTCGACCGCCTGCAGCGAGGAGGAGCAGGCGGTGTCGATGCTCATGCTCGGCCCGCGCAGGTCGAAGACGTGCGACAGCCGGTTGGCGGCGATCGACAGCGCCATCCCGGACATGCTGTAGGGGCCCATGGAGCCGCGTTCCAGCGCCTGGAGCACCCCGTAGGACGGGTCGGAGATGCCGACGAACACCGCCGTGTCGCTGCCGGCCAGGCGCCCCGGGTCGATGCCCGCGTCGTCGAACGCCTCGGCGGCCATCTCCAGCAGCAGCCGCTGCTGCGGGTCCATCGAGGCGGCCTCCTTGGGGGAGATCCCGAAGTAGGCGGCGTCGAAGCCGGCGACGTCACGCAGGAAGCCGCCTGCCCGGGTGTAACTCCTTTCCGGCCTCGGGATGGTCTCGTCGACGTGCAGCTCCGCCTCGAACCGGTCCTGGGGCACCGTGCCGACCAGGTCGTCGCCGCGCAGCAGGGCCTGCCACAGGCCGTCGAGGTCTTCGATGCCGCCAGGAAGCCTGCACCCTACGCCGACCACCGCCACGGCCTGCCGAGGCCAGACGCGCCCGTTTCCGCCACCGCCCGTGCTCATCCCGTCACCCTTCTGGTCGCCTGTGCCCCATGGCATCACAGCCGTGTGTGACTAGATAGCAACTGTTCGTGTTCCGCCAGAGTCACGGTGTTGCCTCCCGTTAAGGGATGGTGTGGCGGAGCTGGGACCCGTACGCGCGCGGCGGATGGCCGCCGGTTCGTCCGGCATCCTTGGACGATGCTGGAAACCTCGGTCCGCCTGCTGCGCCTGCTCTCACTGTTCCAAGCCCGCCCCGACTGGCCCGGGCGCGAGCTGGCCGACCGGCTCGATGTCACCACCAGGACGGTGCGCAACGACATCGAACGGCTGCGCGGCATGGGCTACGAGATCCACTCGGTCACGGGAACGGCGGGCGGCTACCGGCTCGGAGCGGGTGCGGCGCTGCCTCCGCTGCTGCTCGACGACGAGGAGGCCGTCGCGGTGGCCGTCAGCCTGCACGCCGCCGCCGGCGGCACCGTGACCGGCATCGAGGAGACCTCGCTGCGCGCCCTCACCAAGCTCCAGCAGATGCTGCCGGCCCGCCTGCGGCACCGCATCGAGGCGGTACGGGCCGCCACGCTGTCGGTCGCCGGCCGCGGCCCCATGGTGGACGCCGGGACCCTGACGGTGATCGCCGCCGCCGTCCGCGACCACGAGGGGCTGCGCTTCGACTACCAGAATCACGACGGGGCGATCACCACGCGCTCAGCAGAGCCGCACCGGCTCGTCTACACCGGCCGCCGGTGGTATCTGCTCGCCTGGGACACCGACCGCGACGACTGGCGGACCTTCCGCGCCGACCGCATCACCCCTCGCACGCCGAACGGCCCCCGTTTCACCCCGCGCGAGCCCCCGGGCGGCGACGCCGCGGCCCACGTCGTACGCGGCGCGGGCTCGACCGCCTACCGGCACCCGGCTCTCGTACGACTGCACGAGCCGTACGAGACGCTCTTCGAGCGGCTGCCCCCGGCGGCCGGCCTGCTGCGCGCCGACGGCGAGCAGGCCTGCGTGCTGGAGACCGGCGGCGAGTCGTTCCACAACCTGGCCGCGTTCCTGAGCACCCTTGAGATCCCCTTCGAGGTGCTCGAACCGCCCGAGCTGCGCACCTTCCTGCGCGACCTGGCACGGCGCTACACGGCCGCGGCCGCCCAGGACGGCTAGTGTCGCCGCGCGTCCCGAGCAGGTCATGTACGGCTGCCCTCCTGCCTGCCGGCGGCGGACGCCGACCTCGGCGACAGCGCGGACCAGGCGGCCGACCTTCCGCCGATCGATCACGAATCGGCGTTCGAGGCCGGGCCGGCCCTCATCCTGAACGGCTTGGCCCAGCGCGTCGGGGAATGGACGGATCCGGATCTCCCGCGGCCCGCACGGCGTTAGCGTTACCTCCCATGATCGTATGGCTCAACGGCACCCACGGCGCGGGCAAAACGACGACCAGCCCGCTGGTGCAGCGACTGCTTCCGGATTCACGGGTGTTCGACGCCGAGAAGGTCGGCGTGACGCTCATGGACATCACGCCCGGGTTGCCGGCGACGGACAACTTCCAGCACTGGCCGCCGTGGCGGCCGCTCGTCGTCGAGACCGCCCGCCACGTGCTCGACTACACCGGCGGCACCCTGGTGATCCCCATGACCGTCCTGGTCGAGCGGTACTGGCGCGAGATCAGCACCGGCCTCGCCCACCATGGCATCCCGGTACGGCACTTCGTCCTCCACGCCGACCAGGACACCCTCCGCGGGCGCATCGAGGGGGACACTCTCCTTGGCCCCTCCCCATTCCGCCTCAAATACCTTGAGCCCTACGCCGAGGCGGCCCGCACCTGGCTCCACGCCGAGGCCGAGGTCATCGACACCACGCACCTCACGCCCGCCCAGGCCGCCCAGCGGATCGCGGAGGCCGTCAAGGGCTGAGGTCCCGCCGCAGGAAGCCGCCCACCCCACGGTGCGGTCGTCACCGGCTACCTCGGCACATCCGCCGCCGCCGAGCCGAGCGGGCCGAACGCCTGCCGGCTGTGCGCGAGCAGTTCGCGCAGGGCGGGGTTGTGCGTGCCCTTCCAGACCAGGGCGAGCAGGGCGGGCGCGTCGACGTCGTCGATGGTCAGGGCGGTGAGCCGGTCGTCGTAGCGGGCGGCCATCGACTCGCTGAGGATGGCGACGGCGAGCCCTCGGGCGGCCAGGTCGGCGATGGCGTCGGCGGCGCTGGCCTGCAGCGCGACCACCGGCTGCACGTGCCGCGCCGCGCACGCCTGGTCGAACACGGTGCGCAGGCCGGTGCCCGGCGGCATGCACACGATCGGGTGGCCGGCCAGGTCTCGCAGGCGGAGGTGCCGCCGGGTCGCCAGAGGATGCCCGCGGGGGACCGCCGCGACGAGCCGCTCGCTGATGATGGTCAGCGCGTCCAGGCCGTCGGGGGTGGCGGTCGCGGTGCCGACGAGGGCCAGGTCGACGGTGGCGGCGCGGACCCCGTCGATCAGGCGGTCGGAGTTGTCCTCCTGCAGCGAGAGCTCCACGCCGGGATGCGCCCGGTGAAAGGCGGCCAGGGCGTCGAACAGCGGCGTGATCGTACAGCCGGTGACCATCCCGACGGTGAGCCGGCCTCGGATCAGGCCGGTCACCTCGCCCACGGACCGGCCGACCGCGACGGCGGCGGCGAGCGCGGCGCGGGCGTGTTCGAGGGCGGCCTTGCCCGCGACGGTGAGGGTGGCGGTGCGTGCCGAGCGGTCGAACAGCTCCGCGCCGAGCTCGCGTTCGAGCTGGCGGATCTGGGCGCTGACTCCGGACTGGCTGATGTGCACGCGCTCGGCCGCCCGGGTGAAGTTGCGCTCCTCGGCGACGGCGACGAAGTATTCGAGCTGCCTCAGATCCATAACTGGCAATTGTAGTTTCTAGTAGAACCATCTGTTGGACTTCTGATGCCCGGGGCGCGAACCTGGAGGCCGGACGATTGGAGAAACTCATGACCGAGTACGCGAAGGCCATGCGGCCGGAGGACATCACCCGCCTGTTCGTCGAACGCTCCAACGCCGGCGACGCGGCCGGCGTCGCCGCACTGTACGAGGAGGACGCGGTGCTGGCCTACCCGCCCGGCGGCCGGACGGTGGGCCGGGAGGCGATCCGCGCCCTGTGGGAGAAGGTGCTGGCCAATCGGCCCCACTTCGAGCAGGAGCAACCGCTGCCCACCCTGATCAGCGGCGACATCGCGCTCACCTCGACCCCGCCGAAGGACAACGCGGGCGCCCGCGCGCAGGTGGTCAGGCGCCAGCCCGACGGAAGCTGGCTCCGCCTGCTCGACCAGCCCGAATTCGTCACCCCTCGCCCCTGATACAGAAGCCGGAGGTGACATTTTCTGCATCGATCGCTGCAGAAGGGTTAGACTGCGGGGGTGGAAGCCAGGCAGCGCCGCCCGATCGGCCGACCACGGGGATTCGACGCCGACGAGGCTCTCGAGCGCGCCCTGCTGGTGTTCTGGGAGCAGGGCTACGAGGGGGCCAGTCTGGCCAACCTGACCGACGCGATGGGCATCTCCACCACCAGCATGTACGCCACCTTCGGCAACAAGGAGGAGCTCTTCCGTAAGGCCCTGGAGCGCTATACCGAGGGCCCGAGCGCCTACCTGGGCCGAGCCTTGGACGAGCCGACCGCCCTCGGCGTCGTCACCGCGATCTTCGCCGGCACCGTCCGCACCACCGCCCGACCGACCGGCCCCAACGGGTGCCTGGGCGTCCAGGGCGCCCTGGCCACCGGCGACTCCAGCCGTGGAGCCCGCGACCTCCTCATCGCGTGGCGCGACAACGGCTTCTCCCGCATCCGAGAACGGTTCGAACGAGCCGTCGATGACGGTGACCTGCCGCCGGAGACCAACCCAGCACTGCTCGCCCGCTACGTCACCGCCTTGGCCTACGGCATCGCCGTGCAGGCCGCCGGCGGCGTCGGCCGCGACGAACTCCAGGACATGGCCGACGCCGCCCTGCGCAACTGGCCACCCTGCTGAGGGCCGCCCGCGCTCCAGATCATTGCCGAGCGCAGGGCCGGGACGGATCAGCCGTCGTCGTTGCGAGGCGCGTCCATGTGGGTGACGAGGTTGATGCCGCCATCGACGTTGATCACCTCACCGGTGACGAAGGGGACCTTGATGAGCGCCAGGACCATCGCTGCGACGTCGGATGGCTGCCCGAGCCGGCCCAGCGGTGTCATTGCCCCGGTGCGCGCCGCCCGCGTGGCGAGGCTGGCCGAGGTCAGTCGGGTCTGGAGCGGCCCCGGGGCGATCGCGTTCACCCGGACGTCCGGACCCACGGCCTTGGCCAGCAGCCTCGTCAGGTGGTCGAGCGCGGCCTTACTGACGGAGTAGGGGATCGAGCTGCCGAGGGGGCGCGAGCCGCCCACCGAGGTGATGTTGACGATCTGGCCGCCGGGCTCCATGACCTTCACGGCGGCGACGGAGACCTGCCACGTCCCGACGACGTTGACGCCGAGGATCCGGTGCCAGTCGTCAGCGGTGATCGCATCCAGGTCGGCGTGAGGGACGGGTCGCGACACCCCGGCGTTGTTCACCAGCAGGTCGAGCCGGCCGTGCCGCTCCACGGCCGTCTCCACCAGGCGCACGGCGTCGGAGGGATCGGCTATGTCGGCCTGGACGTAGCTCGCCCCCGGGAGCTGGGCCGCGAGCCGCTCACCGGCGTCGACCGAGGTGGCCGAGTTCACCACGACGGTGAAGCCGTCGGCCGCGAGCGCGCGGGCGATCCCTTCTCCGATCCCGGAGCTCGAGCCCGTCACGATGGCGACACGTGGCGCGCTCATCGGGCGACTCGCTCGGCGACGGGCGCTTTCAGTGCGTTCACGATCGTCCGGCCTCCGCTGGCGAGGATCGAGGTGTCGTTGCTGACCACCACGTAGTCGTAGCCCCGGGCCAGCGCGGCCCGGGCCTGGTCACTCGTGGCGGACGCGGTGCCGATGGGAACACCTGCCGCGGCGGCAGCCGCCAGCGCGGACGCGACGAGCCGGTCCACCTCGTCGCTTCCCGCCGCGACGCCCATCGACATCGAGAGGTCGGCCGTCCCGACGAACGCGGCATCGATGCCGTCGAGGGCCAGGATCTCCCTCGTGTTCCTGATCGCCACCTCGCTCTCGAGCTGGACGACGCACAGGGCCTGCTCGTTGCCGTACTCGAGGTAGTCCGCCCGTGGCAGCTGCCCCCAGCGACCCGCTCGACTGGTGCCGCCGGACCCGCGGTCGCCGCGCGGCGGGAAGCAGGTGGCCCGCACGACCGCCCGGGCCTGCTGAACCGTGTCGACGTGCGGCACGACCACACCGGCCGCGCCGGCGTCCAGGACCCGCTGGATCACGCTGAGGCCGTGGTCAGGCACCCTGACGAGCGGGTCCACCCCGAGGGCGCGGGCCATCGCGATGTGGGTCGAGGCGGCGGCCAGGTCCATTGTCGTGTGCTCGAGGTCGATGACCACGAAGTCGAAGCCCGCGTGGGCCATGATCTCGACACTCTCGGAGCTGGAAAGCTTGATCCAGGTCCCGAGCGTGCCGCCGTTGATTCCGTCGCGTACCCGTGTCATGGATCAGACCTCGCTGGCGGCGTTGGTGGGGGTGGCGGTCCAGAAGACCAGCCACTTGCCGAGCTGCACGACGACCGCGTGCAGGGCGATGCCGACGGCCGACAGCACGACGATCACCGCGAAGGTCCTGGCCACGTCCAGGGTGAAGTTGCTCGCCTGGATCAGGTAGCCCAGACCTTCTGAGCTGCCCACGAACTCCGCGACCACGGCGCCGGTCACGGACAGGATGACGGCGACCTCCAGCCCCGCGAAGATGTGCGGAAGCGCCGACGGGATCTGCAGGTGCCGCATGACCTGCATGCGGGACGCGCCGAAGGACCGGAGCATCTCGACCTGCTCGTGGGCGGCGGACCGGAATCCCAGGACGGCGTTGATGAGGAGGGGGAAGAACGCGATCAGGGCCACGGTCAGCACCTTCGAGCTGATCCCGATGCCGAACCAGACGATCAGCAGAGGCGCCATGGCGACCTTAGGGATGGTCTGGGTCAGGATGAGCAGCGGGAAGAGCACGCGCTCCACCGTCCGGAACTGGGTGATGAGCACCGCGGAGACCAGCGCCGAGCCGACCGCGATGCCGAACCCGATCAGAATCTCCTTCATGGTGACGATCGAGTGGCTCACCAGGCTGCCGTCCCGGAAGCCGTCGACCAGGGAGACGGCGACGGCCGAGGGCGCGGGGACGAGGATGTTGGAGACGTCGAACATCTCCACGACGACCTGCCAGACCACCAACAGCCCGATGAACACCAGCACGCTGTAG
The DNA here is from genome assembly GCF_014646515.1 of Nonomuraea glycinis. Classification (GTDB taxonomy): domain Bacteria; phylum Actinomycetota; class Actinomycetes; order Streptosporangiales; family Streptosporangiaceae; genus Nonomuraea; species Nonomuraea glycinis. The sequence goes on along the minus strand of NZ_BMNK01000025.1, from coordinate 57,175 downwards.
GTGATCTCCGGTACTCGGCGGCGTCGGCGTCGGACCGGGGCGTCCGAGCTCGTGGGCGCCTCCACCGGTACGGTCTCGCCGTCCGGGACGGCGAGTGCCTCTCGGGCGCCCGCCTGGCGCTTGGTGTTGGTGGACATCAGGTCTCCTAGTGGGCGCTGTGCTCGGAGTCGAGCAGCTTGCGAATCTTCAAGACGATCTCGCCGAACTCGGGCGTGTTGATGTTCTCGAGCCGCCGCGGTCGGGGGAGCGCGACCTCGACGACGTCCGCCAACCGGCCGGGTCGCGGTGTCATGACCACGACGCGGTCGGCGAGGAGCACCGCCTCGGGGATGCTGTGCGTCACGAACAGCACGGTCTTGCGGTCCTGGTCCCAGATCTTCAGCAGGTCCAGTCCCATCTGGTCGCGGGTCATCGCGTCGAGGGCGCCGAACGGCTCGTCCATGAGCAGGATGCGCGGGTCGTGCATCAGGGCGCGGCCGATCCCGACCCGCTGCTGCATCCCGCCGGACAGCTCGTTGGGGTACCGGTCGCCGAACTCCTCCAGGCCGAGCATCACCAGCAACTCGTCGGCCTTCGCTTGGGTCGCGGCGTCCCGGGCGTGGTGAAGGTCCGGCGACGTCAGCAGGTTCTTCCGTACGGTGCGCCATGGCAGCAGCAGCGGCTGCTGGAAGACCATCCCGAGCTGGTTGCGGTGGGTGTCCTCCGACGGCCCGAAGGTGACCTGTCCGGAGGTCTGGCGGGACAGGCCCATGATGATCCGCAGCAGCGTGCTCTTGCCGCAACCGCTGGGGCCGACGATGGAGATGAACTCACCGGCTCGGACGCTGAGGGAGACGTCGTCGAGAGCCTGGACGGTCCCGCCGGACTTCGTCGGGTAGAGCATGGACAGCGAGTCCAAGCGGATCACGCAGTCGGTGTCGGTACTGGTCGGCATGTCTGTCATTCCTCACCTGGTTCGAGCGCAGGCTGCCCGCGCCTCGGTTGTCGTGCTGGCAGCGATCAGTCGGTCGCCTCGGGCCACGTGCCGCCCATCTCCTTGGTCAGTCGCTTGCAGGCGGCCTTCAACGCCGTGGCCTCTCGGGAGTCCAGCGCCTCCGGCAGCATCCGCTCGGTGCCGACGGCCGCGATCGTGGCGCAGATCCCGGCCGCCGCGAACACCGGCGCCGCGACGACGCAGATGCCGCGGTTGTTGACGTAGCTGCTCATGCCGGCCTGTCGGATCGCCTCGATACGACGGCGAGTCTCGGTGCGCTGGGGCTCGGGGAGGCTGCCGGTGAGTCGGTCGGCGTGGAACTGGTCGGGGAGGAAGGCCAGGAAGACCTTGGCCTGCGAGGAGTCCAGGGCGAGCTGCGAGCCCACGCGCACTGTCACCACGGTGGGATGGTCGGCCTCCTCCACCAGCGAGACTACCGGGCCGGAGGTGCCCCACAGCGACAGCACGGTGCTGATCTTTATCTCGAGCGAGAGCTCGCGCATGTAGGCCGGCGCCATCTGCATGATGCGCTGCTTTCCCAGCGTGAAGCTGCCGAGCTGCAGGATCGACCGTCCGGGACGGACGAGTGCGGAGTCCTCCACGCGTTCGAGCAGGCCGGAGCTGATCATCGAGCTGAAGTAGCGGTGCGCCGTGGTCCGGTTCAGACCGAGCCGGCGGGTAGTCTCCGCGACGGAGAGCTCCGGAGTCTCTGGACCGAACAGTCCGAGGATCTGTGCGGTCCGGCTCACCGCCTGGATGTCCTGCTCGCGAGCAGCCACCGGTTTTTCGTCCTGGTGCTCCGTCATAGGCCCCCACCCCGTCGCGTTGGATGTCCCAAAAAAGAGTTCTCGCGGTTCGCAGTACGGACAGAGAGTAAGCGTGCCCTGCGTCTTGCTGCAAGGTTTTCCTCGGGTTTCGCGAAAGTGTTTCCGAACGCACCCTATTGACAGACCGGATAGTGAACTTCCAGTCTGTGATGCGAACGGTGATGTGAACCCTGTCGACACCCGGAGACTTCATGACTGACTCGCCCGCCATCATCAAACTGCTGAACGGCTGCGTTGACCTGCACTGCCATTCCGGCCCGAACCCGTTTCCTCGACGCATCGACCATGCCGAGGCCGGCAAGGACGGCGAGCGGCTCGGCATGAGGGGCGTGCTGGTGAAGTCCCACCACCACAACACCGTGATGGACCTGCTCTCGATGAGCGACCGGCTGGCGAAGATCAAAACCCCGGTCTTCGGCGGCATCACCCTGAACAGCATGATCGGCGGCATCAACCCCCAGGCGGTGGCCATGTGCCTGCGTATGGGGGGCAAGGCCGTGTGGTTTCCGACATTCTCGGCCGGCCGGCACATCGACTGCCATCCGGAGGGCGTCGGCTTCCCCACGGCGAGCGTCGAGGTGCCGTCGTCCCGGGTCGACGTCCACCAGGAGAACGGTGAGCTCATCCCCGAGGTCTACGAGGTGCTCGACCTGGTGAAGGAGACCGGCGCGATGGTGACCGGCGGTCACATGGAGACCGAGTCGATCACCCAGCTGTTCGCCGCGGCCAAGGACAAGGGTGTCACCCGGATGCTGCTCAACCATCCGGACTACGTCATCGGCGCGGACGAGGCGAAGTGCCGTGAGCTCATCGGCTACGGAGCGTTCATCGAGCACGAGACCGGCTTCTACGACCCCGAGGGGACCAAGAAGTGGGACCCGAAGATCCTCCTGGACTGGATCGAGAAGATCGGCCCCGAGCACACCGTGATCGCCTCCGACCTCGGTCAGAAGGATCGGCCGCTGCCGGTGGACTCCTACATCCGCGTCGCGACCGCGCTGCTGGACCTCGGCCTGGACGAGAGGTCGCTGCGGCAGGTCTTCTGCGACAACCCGGCCTTCCTGCTCGGCCTGGACGACTGAACCGGCATCTTGCCGCTGACCAGAAAGGACAGACGATGACCACCCTGGCCACCCCGCCCGACGTGGAGTTCTCCGACCTCGGTACGGGCGATCCCGACGAGACGACCCCTGGCGGATCGTCGACGTGGTACTTCCGCGGACACAACTTCGTGCTCGCCCACACGACGCTGGTCGCCGGCGACGTGCTGGAGCGGAGTGATCAGCCGGACGAGTACGTCCTGATCCTCCCCTACGAGGAGTGCAGCGTCGAGGTCCGTGCGCCGGGGGAGGTCGAGCCGGTCTCGGGCAAGGCCGTGGTGATGGTCCCGCCGGGCGCCAGCACGATCTCCGGCGTCGCCGACTGCACCGTCGTACGGCTGTTCAGCTCCCGCTCCACCGACCTGCTGGACAAGGCGCGCAACCGGGATGCGTACGCGGACCCGCACCCGAACACCAAGCCGTTCGAGCCGTGGCCGGACCCGCCGGAGGGTTATCGCATCCGGCCCTACCGGCTGGCCGACCTGCAGGTTACGCAGGACGCCATCCGCCCGGGCCAGATCGTGCGGTGCAGCACCTTCATGATCAACTTCCTTGCGCCCAGGATCGGCCCGCGTGATCCGAACACCCTCTCGCCGCACGACCACGACGACTTCGAGCAGTGCTCGCTCGCCGTGGAGGGGGAGTACGTCCACCACCTGCGGACCCCGTGGTCCAAGCGTCGCACCGAGTGGCGCGAGGACCGGCACCTGCGGTGCGGCAGTCCTTCGGTGGCCGTGATCCCTCCGCCCATGCTGCACACCAGCGAGGCCGTGGGCTCGGGGACCAACCAGCTGATCGACATCTTCTGCCCGCCGCGTCTGGACTTCTCCCTGCAGCCGGGCCGCGTGCTCAACGAAGACACCTACCCACTCCCCAACCAGTAAGAGGCAGGTTCCATCGTGAAGACCGGACGAGCAGTGAAAGTCGTTAGTGGTGCGGTCGCCCTCCTGTGCGCGACCGTAACGCTGAGTGCGTGCGGTTCCGACAGCGGATCCGGCGACTCGGCCCAGGTCGGCGGCAAGCTGACGCCGGTGACGTTCGCGATGGCGTCCCCTAGCTGGAACGCCGGCTACGCGGTCATGGCCGTCGTGGAGGCCGAGGGCTTCTACGAGCAGGAGGGTCTGAAGGTCACGACCAACCTGTTCCCGTCGGCCACCCAGGCGGCGCAGCAGGTCGCCGGCGGCGGGGCCGACCTCGGCCTCATGACGGTCGAGCCCGTGGCCATCGGGCACGACAAGGACCTGAACCTGGCCTACTTCAGCTCCTACTGGGCGAAGTGGATCTACAGCCTGCAGGTGCCGGACGGTTCGGCCGTGAAGAGCATCGCCGACCTGAAGGGCAAGAAGATCGGCGTCTCCGCGGTCGCGAGCTCCGGCGCGACGTTCGCCCGGACCGCGATGAAGCTCAACGGGATGAGCGAGAACGCCGCCAGCCTGGTGCCGATCGGTGCCGGCGCCCAGCAGATCAACGCCATCAAGAGCGGCCAGGTCGACGTGCTGGCGCTCTGGGACATCCAGTACCAGAGCGTCAAGAACGCCGGCGTCACCCTGACGCCGCTTCCGGTCAAGGAGACGGCGGACGCGTGGGGCGGCGGCTTCGCGACGACCCGGAAGAACCTCGAGGCCAAGAAGGACGTCCTCGAACGGTTCGGTCGTGCGGTGGCGAAGGCGTTCGTCTTCTCCAAGGCCAACCCCGAGGCCGCGGTCCGCGACCTGTGGAAGCTCCACCCGGAGACCCGCGGGTCAGACCCGGAGGAGAAGGCGCTGGCCGACGGGGTCAAGGTCCTCCAGGTCCGCCTGGACGGACAGGGCTTCGACGACAAGACCCTGGGCCGGATCGACGACGCCGCGTTCACCCGTTCGCTCGACTTCATGGCCACGGCCGGACTGATCAAGAAGTTCCCCGCGAAGGACATCTACACCGACGCGATGTTCAAGGCGTTCAACAACTTCAATCACGAGGACGTCGTCAAGCAAGCAGAGAGCGCCAGCTGAATGCGGCTGGGAATCGCGCTCGACCTGAGCTCCCAGGAGCCGGTCCGCCCGCAGGTGGATCGCACGGTCACGATGCTCGCCCGCGCGGAGCAGCAAGGTTTCGACTCCGCGTGGGTGGGTGAGAGCTACCACGCGGCCTCTCAGCCGTTCCACCTCCCGTCCGTCCTGATGGTCCTGGGACATCTGGCCGGACGGACGTCCCTGGCGCTGGGATCAGCGGTGCTGCTCCTGCGCGCGTACAGTCCGGAGAAACTGGCCTACGAGGCCGCGCTGCTCGACCAGCTGTGCGGTGGGAAGCTCACCCTCGGCCTCGGGCTCGGCAGCCCGGAGATCGCCCGACGGGCCGGGCTGCCCGCGTCAGGTCCGGCCGGCGCGGCCTTCGACGCCACGCTGAAGCTGCTGCGCGACGCCTGGTCCGCCGACGCGGGCACCGACTCGCCGGTGGCGATCCCGCCCCCGGTGCGGCGCGGCGGGCCGCGGATCCTGGTGGGCGGCAAGGTGGCCGCCTCGGCCGGTCGTGCCGCGACGCTCGCCGACGGATTCTACGGCGCGACGAACTACTGCGACGACCTGTTGATCAAGCAGTCGGCCGCCTACTGGTCGTATCGCGGCGGCCGGCCGGGCGGGACGGGGGGAGTGGTCGCCACCACCAGGTTCTGCGTCGTCCACGAGGATGCCGCCACCGCCCGCGAGCTCGCCGCGCGCCACCTGAAGGCCGCGACCGACTACTACACCGAGCGGGGCTCATGGATGGGTGCGAACGGCCCCGCTGAGCTCGAGCTCCCCATGGTGGGCACGCCCGACGAGATCGACGCGACGATCGCCCGGTACGTCCGGGCGGGGGTAACGTCCGTCCAGTTGCGGGTCGCCCCGTTCGGCACGCCGCCGGAGGTCGCCCGCCACACGCTCGACCTCGTCGGGCGGCACGTCCTCCCGCACTGGCACAACACGACGACTACAGACGCGATCACGAGCTTCGATGGGGAATGACCGAGGATGACGAGACGACTCAAGAGCTTGACCGGCCTGTTGGCAGGCATCCTCGTGGTGGCCACGCTGGGCGCATGCGGTTCGGAGGGGGGCGACTCGGCGGGCGGCGACGGCCTCGACACCGTCACGTTCGCCCTGAGCGCGCCCAGCTGGAACTCCGGCTACACCACCTTGGCGGTCCCCGAGGCCGAGGGCTACTTCAAGGACGAGGGGCTCGACGTCAAGGTCCAGTTGTTCCCCTCCGGCACGCAGTCGGCGCAGCAGCTGGCCGCCGGCGGCGCCGACATCGGACTGATGACCGGTGAGCCGGTCGCGATCGGTCACGCCAAGAACCTGGGCCTGGTCTACTTCGCGTCGTACTACCCGCACTGGATCTACAGCCTGCAGCTGCCCCAGGGCTCGAATGTGCGCAGCATCGCGGACCTGAAGGGCAAGAAGATCGGGGTGACCGCGGTGGCCAGCTCGGGCGGGACGTTCGCCCGGACCGCGTTGGAGCTCAACGGGCTGAGCGACAACGCCGCCGGCCTGGTGCCGATCGGCGCCGGCGCCCAGCAGATCAACGCCATCAAGAGCGGCCAGGTCGACGCGCTGGCCCTCTGGGACACCCAGTACGCGATCGTCGAGGACGCGGGAATCCAGCTCACCCCGTTGCCGGTGCCCCAGACCGCCAGCATCTGGGGCGGCGGGTTCGCCGCGACGCGGAAGACGATCGACGAGAGGAAGGACGTCCTGGAGCGGTTCGGCCGCGCTATCGCGAAGGGCTTCGCCTTCGCCCAGGCCAACCCCGAGGCTGCGATCCGCGACCTGTGGAAGCTCCACCCGGAGGCCCGGGGCACCGGACCTGAGAAGGACGCGATGGCGTCCCAGGTCAAGATCCTCAAGGTGCGGCTGGCCGACCAGGGGGTCGAGGACGGCGACTGGGGCCGGATCGATCCGAAGGCGGCAACCGGGATGGTCGAGTTCATGGCCTCCGCCGGGCTCGTGGGCAAGTCGTTCCCGGCGACGGAGATCTATACGACCGACCTGCTCAAGGCCATCAACGACTTCTCCTACGACGACATCCGCAAGCAAGCGAAGAACGCCTCCTAAAGATGGGGCAGGAAGTGGAGACGACCCGAATGGGCAGCTCATTCGTGTACGCGTCGGCCCGGACCCCGTTCGGCCGGTTCAACGGAGCCTTGGCCGACACGAGGACCGACGATCTGGCCGCGACCGCGCTGAAGGGACTTCTGGACCGCTCGCCGGGCCTGGATCCCGGCCTGGTCGGCGACGTGTTCTGGGGCAACGCCAACGGCGCCGGCGAGGACAATCGCAACGTCGGCCGGATGGCCGTGCTGCTGGCGGGCATGCCCGTCTCGGTGCCCGCCACCACGGTGAACCGGCTCTGCGGCTCGTCGCTGGACGCCGCCATGATGGCCGCACGCATGATCGAGGTCGGCGACGCGGAGATCGCGATCGCCGGAGGCGTCGAGTCGATGACGCGGGCGCCGTGGGTCCTGCCGAAGCCGTCGCGCCGGTTCCCGGCAGGCGACGTCACCGCCGTCTCCACGACGCTGGGCTGGCGTCTGGTGAACGAGCGGATGCCCGCCGAGTGGACGGTCTCGCTGGGCGAGTGCAACGAGCAGCTGCAGGAGAAGTTCTCGATCTCGCGCGAGCGGCAGGACGAGTTCGGCGCTCGCTCGCACCGCCTCGCGGCGGAGGCGTGGAAGAAGGGCTTCTACGACGACCTCGTGGTGCCCGTCCCCGGCACCGACCTGGGCCAGGACGAGAGCATCCGTGCCGGCACCTCGCTCGAGGCGCTGGCAAAGCTGAAGCCGGCGTTCCGGCCCGACGGGACGATCACCGCCGGCAACTGCTCACCGTTGAACGACGGCGCCAGCGCGGTCCTGCTGGGCTCGGCGAGCGCGGCCGCGACCATCGGTCGTGACCCGGTCGCGCGGATCGCCGGTCGCGGCTGGGCGGCGCTGGAGCCGCAGCAGTTCGGCTACGCCCCGGTCGAGGCCGCCAACGGCGCGCTCGAGCGGGCGGGCATCACCTGGGACGACATCGGCGCCGTCGAGCTGAACGAGGCGTTCGCCGTCCAGTCGATCGCCTGTGTCGACGCCTGGCTCAAGCTCGGGCTGCGGGACGCCGAGGTCGTCAACGCCAAGGGCGGGGCGATCGCCATCGGGCACCCACTGGGTGCCTCGGGCGGACGCATTCTCGGGACCCTCGCGGCGCGGCTCGTGGAGTCCGGTGAACGATGGGGCGTGGCAGCCATCTGCATCGGTGTGGGTCAAGGCTTGGCGGTCGTGCTGGAGAACGTCGCATGACGTTGCTCTGCACCTCTGTCGACGAGGCGGTCAGCGGCATCGCCGACGGCTCGACGGTGCTGGTCGGCGGCTTCGGCACGACCGGCATGCCGTTCGACCTGATCTACGCGTTGATCCGGCAGGGAGCGCGAGACCTCACCGTCGTGTCGAACAACGCGGGCAACGGGGACACCGGGCTCGCGGCGCTGCTCGCGGCCGGGCGGGTGAGCAAGGTCGTGTGCTCGTTCCCCCGGCAGACGGACTCCTGGGTCTTCGACGAGCTGTACCGCAGCGGGAAGATCGAGCTCGAGGTCGTGCCGCAGGGGAACCTGGCCGAGCGCATGCGCGCCGCCGGAGCCGGGATCGGCGGGTTCTACACCCGCACCGGAGCCGGGACCCTCCTCGCGGAGGGAAAGGAGACCCGCGAGATCGACGGCCGGACGTACGTCCTCGAGCGGCCCATCGCCGCCGACGTCGCGCTCATCAGCGCCCACACCGCGGACACCCTCGGGAACCTCGTCTACCGCAAGACGGCACGCAACTTCAATCCCGTCATGGCGACGGCCGCGACGACCACCATTGTGCAGGTGCAGCACCTCGTCGAGCCGGGAGCGCTGGATCCTGAGGCCGTGGTCACCCCAGGCATCTACGTCGACCGGATCGTGCAGGTGTCGTCATGAGCATGGTGTCTCCGAGCATCGTCGAGCACACCGACCGTGGCCCGCTCGGACGGGACGAGATGGCCCGGGTGCTCGCGCGCGACATTCCCCGCGGGGCGTACGTCAACCTCGGCATAGGTCAGCCCACGACCGTCGGCGACCACCTTCCCCCGGAGTCGGGGGTCATCTTCCACACCGAGAACGGCATGCTCGGCATGGGGCCGGCGGCGACGGGCGACGCGATCGATCCCGACCTGATCAATGCCGGCAAGTTCCCGGTGACCGAGCTGCCCGGCGCCTCGTACTTCCACCACGCCGACTCGTTCGCCATGATGCGAGGCGGCCACCTCGACCTGTGCGTCCTCGGCGCCTACCAGGTCTCGGCATCGGGGGATCTCGCCAACTGGCACACCGGCGAGCCCGGCGCGATCCCGGCGGTCGGCGGGGCGATGGACCTCGCCGTGGGCGCCAAGCAGGTCTTCGTGCTGATGTCGCTGTTCACCAGGACCGGCGAGCCGAAGCTCGTCAAGGAATGCACGTATCCGCTCACCGCGCTGCGGTGCGTGGACCGGGTCTATACCGACTTCGCCACGTTCGAGATCACCGGGGGGGACCAGATCCTCGTCCGGGAGACGTGGGGGATCTCGTTCCACGAGCTCCGCTCGCGCGTCGACGTCCCGCTCACCGTGGCGACACCGTGACCACGCTTGTCAGGAGGTTGGAGAGCGACATGTCCACTAGGCGCCAGTTCTACATCGGGGGTGCGTGGGTCGATCCGGCCGCGCCGCGGACCTTGGGCGTCCTCGACCCCGCGACCGAGGAGACGTTCGCGACGATCAGCCTCGGGACGGCCGAGGACGTCGACCGCGCGGTGGCGGCGGCGCGCGCGGCCTTCGCCACGTACTCGCAGGTCAGCGTGGAGCAACGGCTGGAGTACCTCGAGCGGATCATCGCCGGCTTCCGGGCTCGGCTGCCCGAGATCGCCCGGACGATGACGCGTGAGATGGGGGCGCCGATCACGTTCTCGACGGAACGCCAGGCCACGGTGGCGCTGTTCCACTTCGAGGAGGCGGCCCGCGTGCTCGCGGACTACTCCTTCGAGGAGGAGATGGGAGCCGGGATCGTGCGGCGCGAGCCGATCGGCGTCTGCGGTCTCATCACGCCGTGGAACTGGCCGCTGAACCAGGTCGCGTCGAAGGTGGCCCCGGCCCTCGCCACGGGATGCACCGTGGTGCTCAAGCCCAGCGAGATCGCGCCGCTCAGCGCCATGGTGCTCGCCGAGGTCATCCACGACGCCGGGCTGCCGCCCGGCGTGTTCAACCTCGTCAACGGTGACGGTCCCACGGTCGGTGAGGCCATCGCGGCGCACCCCGACATCGACCTGGTCTCGCTCACCGGCTCGACCGGTGCCGGCATCAGGGTCTCCAAGCTCGCGGCCGACACGGTGAAGCGCGTCGCGCTCGAGCTCGGTGGCAAGTCGGCCAACATCATCCTGCCCGACGCGGACCTGGAGTCCGCGGTCGTCGCCGGGGTGCACTCGTGCTACACCAACGGCGGCCAGAACTGTCAGTCGCCCACGCGGATGCTCGTGCACCGCTCTCAGCGCGACGAGGCGTACGCCGCGGCGCGACGGGCGGTCGAGGAGGTCCGTCTCGGGGACCCGTTCGATCCGTCGACCACGATGGGGCCCGTGGTGAGCCAGGCTCAGCTGGAGAAGATCACCGCGCTCGTGCAGTCGGGGATCGACGAGGGCGCGACGCTCGTGGTCGGCGGCCCGGGGCGCCCCGACGGGCTCGACAAGGGGTTCTACGTCCGCCCGACCGTGTTCGGCGACGTCACGCCACAGATGCGGATCGCGCGCGAGGAGATCTTCGGCCCCGTGCTCTCGATCCTGCTCTACGAGACCGAGGACGAGGCCGTCGAGATCGCGAACGACACGCCGTTCGGGCTGGCGGGCTTCGTGCAGTCGAAGGACCCCGACCGCGCCCGCAGGGTCGCCAACCGCATCCGTGCGGGCCGCGTCTACCTCAACGGCGCTCCGTTCGACCGCAGCCTGCCGTTCGGCGGCTACAAGCAGTCCGGGAACGGACGAGAGTTCGGGCGGTTCGGCTTCGAGGAGTACCTCGAGGTGAAGGCCGTGCTCGGCTATCCGCAGTGAACGAGAGGACGACATGGTGAACCCTGACCACAGCGAACGGCTGGCAGTCCTCCTGGACCGCGAGGAGCTCTTCGACCTGGTGAGGCGGGAACGCTTCGCCCGCGACCAGCGACTCTTCGACGTGATGCGTGACTGCTTCCACGACGACGCCTACGTCCGGACCACGTGGTACGACGGACGCGGCGGCGAGGCCTACGTCGAGGCGACGAAGACGTGGATGGAGCGGACCGGGAACAGCAAGCACTGGGTCTTCCCCGCCTACGCGCGGGTCGAAGGCGACCGGGCGACCGTCGAGAGCCCGGCGAAGATCTTCAACCGGACCACGGTGGAGGGAGTGGAGGTCGACTTCCACGCCTACTGCCGGTTCTTCTCACGTGCCGTTCGGGACGAAGGACGGTGGAAGCTGATGAGCTTCGAGGTCCTGCTGGAGCGCGACGAGCTGCGCCCCGTCCACGCGGGTGCGGCGCTCCCGGTGGACGTGGCCCAGCTCGCTGGGCTTCGGCCGTCCTACCGGTTCCTCACCTGGATCCAGTCGACCCGCGGCGTGACGGTGAGTCAGGACCTGCTCGGCGACGACCGGCGGGCCGAGCTCGACGCGTTCCACCAGGGCGAGACCGCCTGGCTCGCCGGCACGGGATAGCGGTCAGCGCCGCAGGCCCTGACTTCCGAAGTGATCGCTGCGGAACGTGCTACGGTGGATTTCCGCATCGATCGATGCGGAAGTCGGGGTAGAGAGCGGTCGCACCCAACGGTCCGCTCGGCCACACTGCGGGAGGGAACCCATGACCGTCACACTGATCACCGGGGCCAACAAGGGCATCGGTTTCGAGACAGCCAAACAACTTCTGGAGCTGGGGCACACCGTCTACATCGGTGCGCGCGACATCGAGCGAGGCGAGAAGGCCGCAGCCGCCCTGGGCGCACGGTTCGTGCAGCTCGACGTGACCGACGACGCCTCGGTGAGCAACGCGCTGGCGACGATCGGTGCGGCCGAGGGACAGCTCGACGTCCTGGTTCACAACGCGGGCATCCTCGGGAACGAACTCCTCGACGGTCCCACGGCCCTGCGGGCGTTCGACACCAACGCGGTGGGAATCGTACGCGTCACAGAAGCGGCACTCCCCTTGCTGCGCAAGTCCTCGAACCCCACCGTGGTCACCGTATCGAGCAGCGCCGGATCGTTCTGGGCGGTGAACAACCCTGACCGGCCCGAGTTCCACCTGCCGCTGGCGCTCTACTCCGCGTCCAAGGCGGCGGCGACCATGCTGACGGTCCAGTACGCCAAGTCCCAGCCCGGCATCAAGTTCAACGCGCTGGAGCCCGGCACCACAGCCACCGACATGACCGCGGCCTTCGGGATCGGAAGATCGCCGGAGGAGAGCGCCAGAGCTGTCGTGCGCCTGGCCACCCTCGACGTGGACGGCCCGACAGGAACCTTCCAAGACGAGACCGGAGAACTGCCCTGGTAGTCGCCACGCGGGCGTAGTAACGCGCGGCTCAACGCGCTCGTATTCTGACCGGTGCCTGATGTCGTACAGCCGTAGCGGCATCCACCTCAGCGACATGGTCGCGACGATCAACGAAGAGGACCTGAGCTCGCCTGATCACAGAGCGACACCCGATGACCCCCGGCCGAGCTCCTGCCGGGCGCGCCGCAGGAAGGCTCGCTCGGCCTCGTTCGCGGTGCCGGCGATGGCCGCGTCGTAGGCGGCCGCCGCCTCCTCGGCGCGATCCAGCCGGCGCAGCAGGTCGGCGCGGATGGCGTGGAACAGGTGGTAACCGCCGAGATCCAGGTCGTCGACGAGAGTGAGCGCGGCCTGCGGGCCGTCGACCTCGGCCACCGCCACGGCCCGGTTGAGTGCCACGATCGGGCTCGGGGCGATCGCCATGAGCTGGTCGTACAGCAGGACGATCTGCCTCCAGTCCGTGGGCGGCTCGCTGTGCACGGCGTTGACGGCCGCCTGGATCTGGTAGCGCCCGGGCCGGCCGCGGCGCAGGCAGCGCCGTACCAACTGCCGGCCCTCCGCGATCAGCTCCCGGTCCCAGAGGCCGGGGTCCTGGTCGGCGAGCAGGACGAGGTCGCCGTCCGGCGAGACGCGGGCGGGGCGGCGCGACTCCAGGAGGAGCATGAGCGCGAGCAGCCCGGTGACCTCGGGCTCGTCCGGCATGAGCTCGGCCAGGAGCCGTCCGAGTCGGACGGCCTCGGCGCACAGCTCCTCGCGGACCGGCCGGTCCCCGGAGCCGGCCAGGTAACCCTCGTTGAAGATCAGGTAGATGACGGCCAGCACGGCCTGGAGGCGGTCGGGCAGGTCGGCCTCGTACGGGATCCGGTACGGGATGCGGGCGTCGCGGATCTTGCCCTTGGCGCGCACCAGGCGCTGGGCCATGGTCGGCTCCGGCACCAGGAAGGCGCGGGCGATCTCGGCGGTGGTGAGCCCGCCCAGCAGCCGCAGCGTCAGGGCGACCTGGGCGGCCCGGGCGAGCGCCGGATGACAGCAGGTGAAGATCAGGCGTAGCCGGTCGTCGCGCACGGGCCCCTCCTCCACGGGTTCGTCGCGGGCGTACACCAGGGCGGCCTGGGCGTGGCGGTCCTCGCGGGAGGACTCACGCCGCAGGCGGTCGACGGCCCGGTTGCGGGCGGTGGTGATGATCCAGCCCGCCGGGCTCGGCGGCAGCCCCTCGGCGGGCCAGCGGCGCACGGCGACGGTGAAGGCGTCCTGGACCGCCTCTTCGGCGATGTCGATGTCGCCGAAGACGCGGACCAGGACAGCGACCGCGCGCCCGTACTCCTCGGTGAAGACGCTCTCGATCGCCGAGAGAGGCGTCACTGGAACGGCCGCACCTCGATCGGCAGCGTCGTGACGCGGGCGAGCTTGCGGCCCCACACGAGAGCGGCGTCGAGATCGGGCGCCTGGATGATGGTGAAACCGCCCAGGTGCTCCTTACCCTCGGTGAACGGCCCGTCGGTCATGAGCACCTCGCCCGCCTGCGGGCGCAGCACGGTGGCGGTGCCCGGCGGGTGCAGCCCGGCGGCGAAGACCCAGGCGCCCGCGGCCCGGAGCTCGTCGTTGAGCGCTGCGAGATCGCGCATCACCGGCTCCAGGACCTCGGGCGGCGGCGGGTCGCCGTCGGGCTGATAGATGCTGAGCAGATACTGCTTCATCGCGGATGTCCTCCTTGCTCTCACCTTCTATACGAACGACCGCCCCGCGAATCGACAGCCGTCCTGGCTCAGGTGTAGTAGCCGTCGACCGCGGCGCGGGCCTCCTCGTAGAGCGCCGGGCCCTCGTGGGGGACCTGCGGGAAGCCGCCGCCCGGCTTGAGACCGTTGAGCTGCTCGCCGGAGAGCGCGAACACGACGCGACCGAGGCCGGAGCGCTCGATGGCGCCCGTGCACATGCCGCACGGCTGGCAGCTGGTGTACATGGTGGTGCCGGCCGCGGCGTCGGCGTCGAGCTCGCGTGCCGCCCATCGGGCGAGCTTCAGCTCGGGGTGCGCGGTGATGTCGGAGTCGGCGAGGCTGGTGTTGCGCTCCTCGGCGATCACCTTGCCGTCCTTGCTCACCAGCAGCGACCCGAAGGGCGGGTTGCCGGCCTGCCTGGCGGAGGTGGCCAGCTCGATGGCCCTGCGGAGGAAGTGCTCGTCGTCCTGGTTCATGAGGTCTCCATTCGGGGTCGGTGGGCGGCGACCGCCGCGAGAGCTTCCCAGGCCACCTCGGGGTGGCCGGTCTCGTGCGGGTCGCCGTTGAAGGGATCGAGGACCACGGTGCCGGCGCCGAGCCCGTGCAGCTGTTCGAGGTCGTCGAGGATCTGCTCGATGGTGCCCTCACCGGCCGACCGGTCGGGCCCGGTGACCGGCGTGGTGGTGAGCCGCAGGATGATGCGCGGGACCACCGGCGGCACCGGGCGCTCCAGCTCGTCGGCGATGACCTTGAGCCGATCCAGCGCGCCACGCAGCCAGGGCAACGTGAAGCGCAGCGGATGCCACGCGTCGCCCAGGCGTACCGCCCGGCGCAGCCCGGCGTCGCTGTTGCCGCCAACCCAGATCGGGATGCGACCGGGGCCGTAGTCGCCTTCGTCGGCCCAGGCGGCGCGCATGGCCCCGATGTGGTCGTCGGTCAGCTTGCCACGCTGCTTGAACGGGACGTCGAGCGCCTCGAACTCCTGCCGCGCCCAGCCGACCCCCACACCCAGCACCAGCCGCCTGCCGCTGAGCTGGTGCAGGTTGGCGGCCATCCGGGCGACGAGCAGCGGATGCCGGTACGGGACGATGAGCACAGTGGTGCCGAGCTTGACCCGCTGGGTGATCCCGGCGAGCCAGGCCAGCGTGGTGAAAGGCTCATAGAACGGCGCGGGATACTGCTCGGCCACATCTGGCGTCACCACCACGTGATCGGACAACATGAGCAGGTCGTAGCCGAGCCCTTCGACCGTCTGCGCCCAGCGCCGCAGCGTGTCAGGATCGGCGCCTGGCCCGAAATTCGGAACGTTCACCCCAATGTGCATCAGCAAAGGCTACGGGGTCGCGGCCTCCCCTGCGTGGACGGCCGCTCTGAGCTTCTCCTCGCCGGTGAGGGTGGTGTCATTTCTCGTACGTGAAGCCGCCGGGACGCTCGCCGGGGCGGGAGGGTAGACAGGGCGGGAAACGAGCGTGACAGCAGGGGCCCCGGGTATGACAACCCGGAAGAAAATGACCACGGCAGGGAGGCGTGCCGCATGCTGAGCGACGGCGAACGCATGCTCGGCGGTCTCCTGCGGGCCAGTCACACCGCGACCCTGGAGGACGTCGTCCCCCTGGTCGCCCAGCACGCCGGCTACGCCGGTTTCACCAATACCCAGATTTACGTGGCGGATCTGCAGTCGGAGTTTCTCGTACCCCTGCCCGGGCAGACCGATGCGGCGGGTGAGCCGCTCTCGCGGCTGCGCGTCGACGGCACCGTCGCCGGTCGGGCCTTCCGCGACATCACGCTCGTCAGAGCCCCGCTGAACAAGGCCGACGATCCGGACGCGGTGCGGCTGTGGACGCCGCTGCTCGACGGCACCGAACGGGTCGGGGTGGTCGGCGCGATCACCCACCGCTCGGACGAGACCACCGAGTGGCGGATGAAACGCCTCGGCACGCTCCTCTCCCTGATGGTCGTCAGCAAGCGCCACTCCAGCGACACCTACGCCCAGCTGGTCCGCACCGAGCCGATGACCCTGTCGGCCGAGGTGCTGTGGAACCTCCTGCCGAACGGCAGCTTCGCCAACGACAAGGTGGTGCTCGGCGGCGCGCTCGAACCCGCCTACCAGGTGGGCGGCGACGCCTTCGACTACGGCATCACCGGGGACCTCCTGCACCTGACGATCCTGGACGCGATGGGCCACGACCTGACGTCCGGGCTGACCGCGACCATCGCCATGGGGGCCTGCCGCAACAGCCGGCTCCAGGGGGTGGACCTGCTCACCACCAGCGAGGCGATCGACGAGGCGATCGCCGAGCAGTTCGGCCAGACCCGCTTCGCCACCGGCATCCTGGCCGATCTGGACATGACCACCGGTGAGCTCACCTGGGTCAACCGCGGGCATCACCCGCCGCTGGTCATCCGCGACGGCCGCCTGGCCGCCACGCTGGAGAGCAAGGTTCCCGCGCCCCCGATGGGGTTCAGGATAGGAACGCCGTCCGGGATCGAGCGCTATCAGCTCCATCGCGGCGACCGGCTGCTCTTCTACACCGACGGCATCATCGAGGCCCAGAGCCCGGAGGGGGAGATGTTCGGGCTGGACCGGTTCATCGAGTTCATCGTGCGGCACGAGGCGGACGGGATGTCCGCGCCGGAGACCCTGCGGCGGCTGATCCAGTCGATCCTGCGGCACCAGCACGGGCGGCTCCAGGACGACGCCACCGTGCTGACCGTGGAGTGGCAGGCCGGCCGGCACGTCGCCCTCATGATGTGACAGGCGCCCGGCCGCCCGCGGCCCAAGCGGTTCCCTGGGCGCGTCTCGACCACCGCCATCAGGCGGTCGAGACGCCTTGGGCACACCGGCTCTCCGCACCGCGATCAGGCCGGTGCCGCCGCGGGGGCTAGACGGTGACGGGAAGTGACGCCAGGCGCCAGGTGCCGGGATCGGGCAGGCGCGCCGAGGGAGAGGCGAGGCTGAGGCCGGGGAAGCGGCGCAGCAGCGCGCCGAGCGCGACCTCCGTCTCCAGCCTGGCCAGCGGGGCGCCGAGGCAGAAGTGCGGGCCGTGAGCGTACGCGAGATGTCCTGACGATTCGGGGTCGCGGCGGAGATCGAGCCGGTCGGGGTCGGGATAGACGCGCGGGTCGCGGTTGGCGCACCCGATGGCGGCCGTGACGGGCACGCCCTTGGGGATCGGCACGCCGCCGACCTCGACGTCCTCGCTCGGGAAGCGCGGGATGGCGAGCAGTTGGGGCCCGCACCAGCGGGTCAGCTCCTCCACCGCGCGGGGCAGGAGAGCGGGGTCGGCGCGCAGCGCGCCGAGCTGGTCCGGATGGGTGAGCAGGGTCGCGACGGCGTTGACGATGAGGTTGATCGGCGTCTGCCCGGCCAGCACGAGCTGCCACACCAAGGTGACGAGCTCGGCGTCCCCCAGCCGGTCGCCGTCGTCCTCCTGGACCCGGATCAGGTCGGAGATCAGGTCGGGGCCGGGCTCCTGCCGCCGCCGGGCGATGGCCTGCTTCGCGCCCTCCATGATGCCGGGGATGGCCTTGGCCAGCTTCTCGCCTGAGCCCGAGGCGACGGCCGCGCCGTACTCCCGCCACTGGGCGCGGTCGGCCTCGGGGATGCCGACCAGCTCGCAGATCACGTCGATGGGCAGCGGCCGTGCGAAGTCGGCCAGCAGATCCACCGGGCTTCCGTCCGCGGTCAGGTCGTCCATCAGGCCGTCGACGATCCGCTCGATCCGCGACCGGAACCAGGCGATGCGGCGCGGGGTGAACGCGGGCGCCACCAGCCTGCGCAGGCGCAGGTGCTCGGCGCCGTCCATCTCCTGCATGGTCCGCATGTAGACGAGGTACTCCTCGGGCACCTCCGGGCGCATGAAGCTGGCCGAGCTCAGCCGGAAGCGGGGGTCGGCCAGCATCGCCTTGGCGTCGGCATGGCGGGTCACGGCCCACATCGTGCCGAAACCGGGGGCGATGAGCCGGGCCACCGGCGACTGCTCCCGCGCGCGCCCGTAGGCGGCGAGCGGATCCTCCAGCACGCCGAGATCACTCAGGTCGATCTCCGGTACGCCGTCCATGGCATTCCTCCTCATTCCGATGTTCCCATCATTCAAATGATGACGGTATCTCGTCTGAAGGGGTGCGGCAAACGGGCAAGTTAAAGATTATTGACATCAGGTTCGGTGGGCTTTACATTTCGAGGGTGTCAACGATTCTTTACACGGGGGACGGCATGTCGTACGAGGAGAAGCGGGCGTGGGTCTACGCCGTGATCGCGGCCGTCGTGCCCGCGGTCTACGCCGTGATCGTGTTCGGGCAGCCGGCCGGCGCCTCGGCCGCGGAGGGCGCCTATGTACGGCCGCTGCTCATCGCCGTCGGTGCCGGAATCCTGGCGAACATCGTCGCCGGCACCCTGCTGCCCAGGGGCGCCGACCGCCGCGACGAGCGCGACGTCGGCATCTTCCGGTACGGCACCCAAGCCGGCTACTTCGTGCTCGCGGCGGGCGCCGCCGGCGCACTCCTGCTGACCCTGGCGGGATTCGCGCACTTCTGGATCGCCAACGCCCTCTACCTGGCGTTCGTCCTCGACGCGCTCGTCTCCTCGATCGTGAAGATCGTCGCCTATCGCCGGGGCTTCTAGGCATGGCCAAGCCCACCAAGATCACCAACACGATCCGCTACCTGCGCTTCACCCGGGAGGAGATGACGCAGGCCGAACTGGCGGCCCGCGTCGGGGTGACCCGGCAGACCATCATCGCCATCGAGCAGGGGCGTTACTCACCCTCGCTGGAAGTGGCGTTCCAGATCGCCAGAGTGTTCAACGTGCCGCTCGACGAGGTCTTCCAGTACCCCGGCGACGAGGCCGGCCCCTAACGAAAGGATGCTTCTCATGAGAGCCGCCATCTACGACACCTACGGCTTACCCGAGGTTCTCCGGGTGGAAGACGTCGAAACCCCGCAGCCCGGAGACAAGGACGTGCTGGTGAAGGTGGGCGCGGCACCGGTGTCGGCGGCGGACGCCACCTTCCGGGCGGGCACGCCGAGATACTCCCGGCTGTTCACCGGCCTCACGAAGCCGAAGGCGAAGACGCTGGGCGCCGACTTCGCCGGGGAGGTCGTGGCGGTCGGCAAGGACGTGAGCCGGTTCGCCGTAGGAGACCGGGTCCTGGGCGCCACCGGTGCCACGTTCGGCGCGCACGCCGAATATGTCCGCGTGCCCGCGGACGGGCCCCTGGTCATGGCGCCAGCCAACCTGTCCTACGACGAGGCCGCCTCCCTCAGCGGGGGAGTGCTGACCGCGCTGCCCTTCCTCAGGGACCACGCGCACCTCCGGCAGGGGCAGGAGATCCTCATCAACGGAGCGTCCGGGCAGGTGGGGCTGGCGGCGGTGCAACTGGCCAAGCACTTCGGAGCGCGGGTCGTCGGGGTGTGCAGCACCGCCAAACTGGATCTGGTGGCCTCCTACGGCGCCGACGAGGTCGTCGACTACGTCACGGAGGACTTCACCCGCGCGAGCCGGAGCTACGACGTCGTCTTCGACGCGGCCGGCAAGAGCTCGTTCGCGCGGTGCGAACGCGTCCTGAAGAGCGGCGGGGTCTATCTGACCACCGTGCCCTCACCGGCGATCTTCCGCCAATCGCTGTGGACGCGGTGGTTCGGCGACAAGCGGGCCGGCGTCGCGTTCACCGGCCTGCGGAAGGACGGCGACAAAACCGCGGACCTGCGCTTCCTCGTGGAGATCGCGGAGGCGGGACACATCAGGCCGGCCATCGACGAGCGCTACCCCCTGGCCCGGGCCGCCGAGGCGCATCGGCGGATCGAGTCCGGCCTCAGCCGGGGGACCGTCCTCATCACGATGGAGCGGCACGACAGCTGACCTCCGAACGATCGACGCGCTCGGGAACGCTCGGCGTCTGGGTATCACTTCAGGACGGCCCTACACAGAGGAGCGTGATCATGCCTGTTCTGGGTGGCTTCCACCATGTCAGGCTGCCCGTCTCGGATGTGGGCAAGAGCCTGGAGTGGTACACGCGCGTGCTTCGCCTCGAAGTGTCGATCGAGTTCATCGAGGACGGCGTGCTGGGTGCTGTCGCCCTGATCGACGCGAACCGGACCCTCACCCTCGCCCTGCGCGAGGACCCCCAGCGCGCCGCCGGCCTGGCCGGATTCAACGCGCTGTCCTTCGGCGTGCCGACCATGCAGGCCCTGCGCGTCTGGGCCGGCCACCTGGACGCGCTCGGCGTCGAGCACTCCGGCATCGCCGAAGGCAGCACGGGCTGGCTCATCGGCGGCATCATCGACCCGGACGACATGGAGATTCGGCTCTTCACCCATGAGAGGCGGCCATGAACGCCACCCATCAGGTCGCGCCGCCGGCCTGAGAACCGCGCGCTGCTTCCCCCCAACCCTGCATCAGGTCGGCGCGCCGGCCAGCCGGCGGGCGAGGGAGTCCAGGGTGGCGACGAGGTCGGCGACCTCCGCCACCTCCACGCCCAGCGCCTCGGCCAGGGCGCCGTCGACGGTCATGCTCTCGGCGTTGCGCCGCCCCTTCTCCGGTACGCCGGGCGCGGGACGCACCAGGGTCCGCCGCCGGTCCGCGGGGTCGGTCTCGGTGACCACCAGGCCGTCCTCGCGGAACCTGGCCACCGAGGAGGACACCAGGCTCTGCGGGAAACCGGTGCGCTCGGTGACCTCCCTGATCGAGCTGCCCGGATGCTCGAAGACGTCGACGAGGATCGTCCGCGCGCTGTTCGTCAGCGCGTGGAACCCCGATCGGGGGATGGCGTCCTGACCGATCCTGATCAGCTTGTGTCCCAGGAGAAACAGCTCCAGCCCGTTCATGCGTCCCATGATGCACCACATACGTGATACATCTTAAATATGATGCATCTAGAATCAGATGGAGTTGGCACGCTGGACGTGCCCGGGGCCCGCCTGCGCTACCTGCGACGGGGCAACGGCCCGCTGCTTCTGCTGATCGCCGGCGGCGACGGGGACGCGGCGGCCGGCGCCGACCTCGCCGCCCACCTCGCCGACTCCTACACCGTGCTCACCTACGATCGGCGCGGCCTGTCCGGAAGCACGGTCCACGACCCGGCACAGTCGCCGACCGTCACCACCCACGCCGACGACGTCCACCTGCTCCTCGCCGCCCTGACGGCAGAGCCCGCGTACGTCTTCGGCAGCAGCATCGGCGCGCTGATCTCCCTGGAGCTGGTGTCCCGCCACCCCGAGCAGGTCGGCCTCCTGGTCGCGCACGAGCCGCCCGCGACCCAACTGCTGCCCGAGCCCGAGCGTACGAGCGCCCGCGATGACCAGCGGAGGGCCGAGGACGCCTTCCAGGCGGCGGACGCCTCAGCGGCGATGCTCACCTTCGCGGCCTTCGCCGGCATCGACCCCGCCGACCGCGAGCCGGACGTGGTGCTCATGCCACTCGGCCCGGAGCGACTGCCGAACATGGAGTACTTCCTGACCCATGACGCCCCGGCGGTGCGCCGTCATCGGCTGGACCTGGCCGCCCTGAAGGAGGCGTCCACCCGGATCGTGCCCGCCGTCGGCCAGGCCTCCGCGCACATCTGGGCCCACCGCTGCGCCCGCCTGCTCGCCGAAGAGCTCGGCACCCCGTACGCCGAGTTCCCCGGCGGCCACAACGGCAGCGTCTTCCGCCCCCGGGCCTTCGCCGCCACCCTGCGCGACGTGCTCGGCGGCCGGCTGCCGTGACCCGGCGACCGAGCAGGCGGCGAGTCGCCGGCCGCCTGCTCGGCGGTGCTAGGGCATGATCTCGTTCAGGATCGGGATGAGGTGCTCCTCCTCATAGGTGAGGTGGGCGTCGAGCTCGGCGATCAGCCGTTCCACCTCGCCGAGCAGGGTCGCTGGATCCGTACCGTCGCCTGAGACGAGCTTCTGGAGCTCGTCGAGCAGCGACTTGATCTCCTGATGCTCGCGGCGCAGCCGCGTCAGGGCCGGGGCGAGTCCGGGGTGCTGCCCGTCGAGGTGCGGGAACATGTGCCCGTCCTCCATCAGGTGGTGGTGTTCCAGCCCTTGGCACAAGGCGAGGCAGTTGATGCGCAGTTGCGAGCCGAGGCCGGGCCCGGACTCCGCCACCTCCTTGCGGACCAGGGCGAGCTCCCGGCGGAACGCGTCATGGATCGCCTTGAGCCCGTCCCCTCCCCGGGTGACGTTCGCGGTGGGGGTACCGACGGGGGTCAGCGCGACGACGGGGATGACGCGCCCGGAGGTGGCCTGGTATTCGGCCCAGCCGGGATCGGC
Organism: Nonomuraea glycinis; assembly: GCF_014646515.1. GTDB lineage: Bacteria > Actinomycetota > Actinomycetes > Streptosporangiales > Streptosporangiaceae > Nonomuraea > Nonomuraea glycinis. The sequence continues at coordinate 34,749 of NZ_BMNK01000025.1, read as the reverse complement.
TTCGACGGCGCGAGCGAAGATCTCGTCGCGTTCGCCGCCCTGAAGGATCCGCGCGTCGGCTTCGCGGGTGAACATCCCGTCCTCGATGGTGACCCGGGGGTTGGCGCGCAGGTTGTGGTACCAGGCCGGGTTGGTGGGGGCGCCGCCGGCCGAGGCGATGACGAACACGCTGCCGGAAGCGTCCGGCAGGTAGCCGAGCGGGGTGGTGTGACGGGCGCCGGTCCTGGCTCCCGTGGTGGTCAGAAGGAGCAGCCTGGCCCCTTCGAGGGGCGGGCCTACCTGGCCCTGGTTGGCGCGGAACTGGTCGATGATCTGCTGGTTGAAGTCGGGCATGCTCTGCTTTCTTCGGGCGTGCGGACAAGACCGCAGGGATATGCGGCGAAATTTCGGTACATCGCACGCCGACGCCCAGGCCGTGGGCAGGCAAGCCTCGAAGAACACGGGACACGTGAACGAGGCGGCGGTCAACACCACCGAGCGCGGGGACGGCGCGCGGGCGCGATCAGATCAGTCGCTGCCGGTGAGCTGTGAAGTCACGGTATCGTCCCTTGCTGCGCGGCCTCCATGCCGCCACCGTCCTCCAGATGGCGTCACGCGACCTGCCGACGATTACACGACGTCCGACCGTGCCTGTCAATCTCGGCGGACCCTGACCGGTCCGGCCCCCTCGACGGCGCCCGCGTGTTCTCCCTGGCCGAGGAGCCCGCCCGCCGAGGTTTGCGCGCCGCCGATCGGCTCGGATAGTGTGCGCGTCGCCGGCAGTTGACCGACACGACCGAGGAGGTGAGACCCATTACCGCTGGACCAGGTCGGGTGCTCTCACCTCACGGCCGCGCGGATCACCTGGCATAGGTGACCGGGAGAGCGCCCACAGCATCCCCGAAAGGCGCTCATGTCCCTCCCTCATTCCGCCATCGTCACCAGACTCCGCGCCGCCGGCTGCGTCTTCGCCGAGGACGAAGCCCGTCTGCTCATCGCTACGGCACAGACCCCGGCGGAGCTCATCGACATGGTGGACCGGCGAGCCGGTGGCCTGCCGCTCGAACACGTCCTCGGCTGGGCGGAGTTCTGCGGGCTGCGCGTCGCCGTCGACCCCGGCGTCTTCGTGCCCCGCCCCCGCACCGAATTCCTCCTCCGCCAGGCCACCGCCCTGGCCCCCACGCCGTACGTCCCCGATCCCACCGCCCTGGCTGCCAAGCCCTCCCCGCTCACCCCCACGCCGTACGCTCCTCATCCCACCGCCCCGACGCCGTCCGGGGAGCGGCCGGTGGTGGCCGTCGATCTGTGCTGCGGCACCGGGGCGCTGGGGGCCGCCCTGGTCGCGGTGCTGGAGCGGGTCGAGCTGCACGCCTCCGACATCGACCCGGCCGCGGTCGCGTGCGCCCGCCGCAACCTCACCGCCGCCGGCGGTCGGGTGTACGAGGGCGACCTGTACGAGCCGCTGCCCTCTGACCTGCTGGGCCGGATCGACCTGCTGCTCGCCAACGTGCCGTACGTGCCCACCGGTGAGATCGACCTGCTCCCCTCGGAAGCTCGCCTGCACGAGGCCCGGGTAGCGCTCGACGGTGGCGCGGACGGCCTCGACGTCCTGCGCCGGGTGACGGCCGAGGCGGGGAAGTGGCTCGCGCCGGGCGGCCACCTGCTGTTCGAGACCAGCGAACGCCAGGTGCCGCAGGCCGTCGAGGCCGTGACCCGCCACGGCCTCGACGCCCGCGTGACCATCTCCGACGAATGGGACGCGACCGTCATCATCGGCACCCGCCCCTGACCCAGCGCATATAGCAGGTTTGACTTATATAAGTGCACCCTGAAATAATGAGGTCGTGCACGCATTCGACGTTCTCGGTGACCCTGTCCGGCGCCGGATCCTGGAGTTGCTCGCCGACGGCGAGCTGAGCTCCGGCGAGGTCACCGCCGTCATCCAGCGCGAGTACGGCATCTCCCAGCCCGCGGTCTCCCAGCACCTGAAAGTGCTGCGGGACAACGGCTTCGCCAGCGTCCGCGCCCAGGGCACCCGGCGGCTCTACGCCGTGGACCCGGGTCCGCTGCGCGAGGTCGACGAGTGGCTGGAGCGTTTCCGCGGTTTCTGGAACCAGCGCCTGGACGCCCTGGCGACGGAGCTGGCCCGCGGCAAGCGCGACCGCCGACCCTCTGAACCACGACCGAAAGACGAGCCCGACTGATGGACATCATCGACGAGATCACGCGAACCCATCGCGAACTCAAGGAGAGCGGCGAGACCAAGAGCCTTCTGGTGACCCGGCACTTCGACGCCGAGACCAAGGATGTCTGGGACGCCTGCACGACCGCTGAGCGGATCAGCCGCTGGCTGACGCCGATCACCGGAGACCTCCGCCTCGGCGGCTCCTTCCAGCTTGAGAGCAACGCCAGCGGTGAGATCCTGCAGTGCGAGCCGCCCAGCCTGCTCAAGGTGAGCTGGGTGTACGGCGGCCCGCCCGCCTCGGAGGTGGAGGTGCGCCTGTCCGCCGAGGACGGCGGCACCCGCTTCGAGCTGCGGCACACCGCGGAGCCACCGCCCGACATGTGGACGCGGTTCGGTCCCGGCGCGGTCGGCGTCGGCTGGGACCTGTCGCTGCTCGGCCTGAGCCTGCACCTGAGCGGCGGCGTGCTGCCGGATCACGAGACCTTCCACGAGACCGAGGAGGGCAGGCAGTTCATCACCCGCATCAGTCAGGCCTGGGGCGAGACGTTCCTGGCCACCGGCGCCGACGCCGAGCAGGTCGCCGCGGCCACCGCGGCCACCACCGCCTTCTACGCACCCTCTGGAGAGTGACCACCATGCCGCAGAAGATCACCACCTTCCTGATGTTCGAAGGAGGCATCGCCGAAGAGGCGATGACCTTCTACATCTCTCTCTTCGACGACGCCGAAGTGCTCGCCATCACCCGCTACGGCCCGGGTGAGCCGGGCGCCGAGGGCAGCGTGATGCACGCCACGTTCAAGCTGGCGGGCCATGAGTACATGGCCATCGACAGCGCCGTGCATCACGCGTTCACGTTCACCCCGTCGATCTCGCTCTACGTCCAGTGCGAGACGGAGGCCGAGCTCGAGCGGCTGTTCACGGCGCTGTCGGAGAAGGGCGAGACGCTGATGCCCCTCGGCAACTACGGGTTCAGCACCAAGTTCGGCTGGGTGTCCGACCGGTTCGGCGTGTCCTGGCAGCTCAACCTCGCCTGATCCGGGCGTCAGTGGAGCAGGGCCGACGGGTCCCGCTCCGGCGGGCCGGCCGGCCACCACGCGTCGCCGCGCCGGGCGAACGGATACCAGCGCCCGTCGCGCCCGTACCGCACCTGGCGCTCGCCGAGCGTCCACCGGTTGCGCCACCTGTCCACCTCGGGGGGAGGCTCGTTCTCCCAGCCGGACTCCAGCAGCGCCTGGGCCCTGGCCAGGTCCTTCCTGGGCGGGGTCCAGGCGGATTCGAGCACGTCCAGGCCGTCGACGCCGCCGTGCCGCCATGCCTCGACGGCGGCATCGAGGCCGAGGTCCAGGCCGAACGTGGCGGACATCCGTACCCTGTCCTGATGTTCTGTCAGGGTGCGCAGGTCGCCGGAGGTCAGCAGTTCGCGCGCCCGGGAGGCGGCGGAGGCGGCGAGCACCCGCAGGGCGGCGACGTCGACGCCGGGGGCGGGCGCCAGCATCAGCGGCGCGAAGGCGGCGTCCAGCGGGGGCGGGTTTGGCAGCGGAGGGACGCCCATGGCGAACGCGTCGGCGGCGGGGGTGCCCGGCGGGGCGGTGGCGGGCAGGTCGCGCCGCTGCAGCGCCTCGATCAGGTCGTGCTCGTCCCGGCCGCGCAGCAGCAGGAGCACGAACGGGTCGGCGTCGAGCAGCCAGGACGCCTGGTAGCACAGGGCGGCCGCGTGCTGGCAGGGGTGGCCCCAGTCCGGGCAGGTGCAGCGGGGCTCCAGGTCGCCGACCGTGGGCAGCAGGGGCACAGCGGCGTCCTCCGCCGCCTCGACGAGGTCGTGCGGCATGTCCCGGTCGAGCAGGGCGGCGATGTGCCCGGCCTTGGCGGCCACCTGGTCCAGAAAGCGTTCCCAGGCGGCGTCGGTGAGCTGCTCGACGTGCACGACGGTGTCGTACTCGTCCTCGGTGACGGCCGCCAGCCGGCCGGGGCTGACGGTGATGGGGCCGACCTGGCCGGTCTTGGCGTAGGCGCGGCCCCGCTGCAGCAGGATCTGGTCGAGGGAGGTGTCCTCCAGCGCCTTGATCCAGGCCCGGCCCCACCAGGCGGTGGCGAAGCGGGCGCCGGCGCGCTGGCGGGGGAAGGCGGGAAATCCGCGGGCGGCGTTCATCGGAGCTCCACGAGGGCGGCGAGTTCGGCGTCGGTCAGCTCGGTGAAGGCCCCCTCGCCGGCGGCGAGCACGGCGTCGGCCAGGGAGCGCTTGGCGTCGAGCATCTGGGCGATGCGGTCTTCGATGGTGCCTTCGGCGATCAGCCGGTGGACCTGCACCGGCCTGGTCTGGCCGATGCGGTGGGCGCGGTCGGTGGCCTGGTCCTCGACGGCGGGGTTCCACCAGCGGTCGTAATGGATGACGTGGTCGGCGCGGGTGAGGTTGAGCCCGGTGCCGGCCGCCTTCAGCGACAGCAGAAAGACCGGGACGTCGCCGTCCTGGAAGCGCTGGACCATCTCCTCGCGCCTGGCCACCGGGGTGCCGCCGTGCAGCAGCTGGGTGCCGACGCCGCGGCCGGCCAGGTGCTTGTCCAGGAGCCTGGCCATGGTGACGTACTGGGTGAAGACGAGCACGGCGCCGTCCTCCGCGACGATCGTGTCGACCAGCTCGTCCAGCAGCTCCAGCTTGCCGGAGCGGCCGGGCAGCCGGGGCGTGGCCTCATGCAGGTATTGGGCGGGGTGGTTGCAGATCTGTTTGAGCCCGGTCAGCAGCTTGACGATCAGGCCGCGCCTGGCCATGCCCTGGGCGGACTCGATCTGGCCGAGGATCTCCCGCACGACCGCCTCATACAGGCCCGCCTGCTCGGTGGTGAGGGCCACCGGCCGGTCGGTCTCCGTCTTGGGCGGCAGCTCGGGCGCGATGCCGGGGTCGGACTTGCGGCGGCGCAGCAGGAACGGCCCGACGAGCCGGGCCAGCCGCTCGGCCGTCGCCTGGTCGCCGGACTCGACGGGCTTGGCCCAGCGCGAGCGGAACCTGGCCAGCGGGCCGAGCAGTCCGGGGGTGGTCCAATCGAGGATGGCCCACAGCTCCGACAGGTTGTTCTCCACCGGGGTGCCGGTCAGCGCGACGCGGGCGGCCGCCGGGATCTCGCGCAGCGCCTTGGCGGTGCCGGAGATCGGGTTCTTGACGTGCTGGGCCTCGTCGGCGACGAGCAGGCCCCAGGGGTGCTCGGCGACGCGTTCGGCGTCCAGCCGCATGGTGCCGTAGGTGGTGAGGACGAACCCCTCATCGGCCAGGGCGCGGCCGGCGCCGTGGAAGCGGCGCACCGGGACACCGGGGGCGAACCTGCCGATCTCACGCTCCCAGTTGCCCAGCAACGACGCCGGGCAGACGACCAGCGTCGGCCCCGGGCCGTGCCGCTCCTGACCCTCCTGCCCCTGACCCTCCTGCCCCTGGCTGTGCTGCTCCTTACCGTGCTGCTCCTTACCGTGCTGGTCCGGGCCGTGCTGCTCCTGACCCTGCTGGGACAGGTGCAGGTGCAGGGCGATCAGCGTGATGGTCTTGCCCAGACCCATGTCGTCGGCCAGGCAGCCGCCGAGCCCGAGCGAGGTCATCCTGGCGAGCCAGCGCAGCCCCTGGAGCTGGTAGTCGCGCAGGGTGGCCGCCAGGCCCGGCGGCGGGCCGATGTCCTCCGGCTCGGCCAGCCGGTCGCGCAGCTCGCGCAGCCAGTCGCTCGGCTCCACCGCCACCTGCTCGCCGTCGACCTCCACCGTCCCGGTCAGCGCGGCGCCGAGGGCGTCCAGGCCGGTCAGCGGCTTGAGCTCGCGCTGGCGGGCCTTGCGGGCGACGTCGGGGGTGACGAGCACCCACTGGTCGCGCAGCCGCACGACCGGGCGGTGCGCCTCGGCCAGCTGGTCCATCTCGGCGGCCGTGAGCCGCTCGCCGCCGAGCGCCACCTGCCAGTCGAAGCGGGTCAGGTGGGCGCCGCCGAGGAACGACGGCATGTCGGACGGCGCCGGGTCACGCTCGCCGAGGACCGCCCGGGCGCTCAGGCCCTGGACCAGTGATCGGGGCCAGTGCACCTCGACCCCGGCCGCGGCCAGCCGGTCGGCGGCCCCCGCGAGCAGGTCCTCGACGTCGGCGTCGGACAGCACGAGCTCGTCCGGCACGGCGCTGTCCAGCAGCCGGTCCAGCCTGGGCCAGGCGCGGGCGGCGCCGCGGATGGCGATGGTCGCGTCGATCCTGGCCCGCCCGCCGAAGCCGGGGTCGCGCCCCTCCCACAGGTCGGCCGCGTCCACCACCAGCGACGGGTCGGCCAGGCTGTGCAGTTGCGCGACCGCGCGGAACTCGGCGCGCGCCGGATCGCCGGTCTCCAGCCGCAGGGACAGCCGCACGCCGGAGTCGAGCCCCGCCGACACCTCCGCCGCCCAGGTGCGCAGCCGGGGCACCTTGACGGGCTTGGCGGCGGCGAACGCGCTGGTCCCGGTGGCCCGCACCGCGCCGGGGGAGCGCGGCATCGCATCGGCCACCGCGTCCAGGAACGCCCGCACGTGACCCTCCGCCTCGGCCAGGCGCAGGTCCGCATCGACCGGTAGGGCACGAGCCGCGGCGGGCATGGCGTCGGCCAGCTCGCGGATCCGCCGGGCGTCGGCCTCGTCGAAGGGTCCGGCCCGCCAGGAGTCGTGCTCACCCGCCGTGACGCCGGGCAGGATGCGGCCTCGGGCGACGAGCTGGAGCGCCACCAGCGACGCGGCGCCCCAGAACCGCGCGGCGGGATGGGCCGTCTCGTCCCGGCGCGCTCTGGCCAGGGCGGCGACCGCCTCGGCGACCGGGACGCGGACGGCCGGAGCCTCGCGGACGCGCACCTCCCCGTCGTGGTGCTCCACGACGGTGGCAATGGTGTCCCCCTGAGGGTCGAGGAAGGCCATCCAGCCGGATCTGGGCGGATCGCTGGGCTGGAAAACGACCGGGTGTCGTACCGAATCTGGTGTGAGACTCACAACCGTACAGTGTACGGTAAGTGGGGGTGAGGTTTACCGCAGGGGAGGTCGGGCGTCTTCCGCATTCCCCGGCACTGCGAATGATCCGTAGCCTTAGGCGCATGGTTGATTGGGTCGTGTCATTAATGGCCGCTCTCGGTGCGCCCGGGGCGGGAATCGCTATCGCGCTGGAGAACTTGTTCCCGCCGCTGCCGAGCGAGGTGATCCTGCCGCTGGCGGGGTTCACCGCGAGCAGAGGAGAGATGAATCTCATCAGCGCGCTGCTGTGGACCACGGGAGGTTCCGTGGTCGGCGCACTGGCCCTCTACTGGATAGGGGCGCTCCTCGGTCGCGAGCGGACGCTGGCGATCGCCGCCAAGCTGCCGCTCGTCAAGGTCTCCGACATCGAGAAGACCGAGGCCTGGTTCCTCAAGCACGGAAAGGCGACGGTGTTCTTCGGGCGGATGATTCCCATCTTCCGCAGCCTGATCTCGGTGCCGGCCGGCGTCGAGCGCATGAACATGGTCACATTTCTGCTACTGACCACTGCGGGCAGCGCGATCTGGAACACCATCTTCGTGATGGCCGGATACCTCCTGGGGGAGCAGTGGGAGCTGGTCGAGACGTACGCGGGCATCGGGTCGAAGGTCGTGCTCGGCCTGGTCGTGCTGGCGGTGGTGGTCTTCATCGTGGTACGGCTGCGCGAGCGCAGCAAAGGACGGCATGCGGTCCGCAGTTGAGGGAGCACGACGGCTCGGCGCGGTGGCCCTGGGGATGGTCACCGCGGCGGTTGAGCTGGGTTTCCTGCTGGTGACGCTGCCGTTCCTGGGCAGTGCCAGGGTGGCGGCGGCGGCCGGGCGGCTGGCGGGGTTCGAGGCGTGGCGGCTGCGCCTGGACCCCGCCGCGCTGGACGCGATGGGCGATGGCCGGCGGGTGCTGCGATATCTGGCGCTGCGCGTGCCCGTCGGGATGCTGGGCGGGCTGGTGGTGCTGCTGCTGGTGCCCGGGATCGGGGCAGCCGTGCTCTTGGCGATGTCGTGGGGCAGGGGCGAGCCCTTCGACGGAATGACACCGACGCTTCCGCTGGTGGCGTACGCCTTCGTCGGGGGACTCGTACTGCTATTTCTGGATTTGTCGGGTGTGATGGGCGTGCACGCGCTGGAACGGCGGCTGGCCCGCCGGATGCTCGCCGGCGACCCGACCGTGGCGCTGGAGCGCCGGATCGCCGAGCTGGCCGAGAGCCGGGCGGGGATCGTGGCGGCGGTCGACTCCGAGCGGCGCAGGATCGAGCGTGACCTGCACGACGGGCTGCAGCAGCGGCTCGTCGCGCTGTCCATGCTGATCGGCCGCTCCCGGCGCGGCCGGCCCGAACTGCTGGACCAGGCGCACAGCGAGGCGCAGCAGGCGCTGGCCGAGTTGCGGGAGGTGGCCTGGCGGGTCTACCCGAGCGGGCTGGACTCGCTGGGGCTGGGCGAGGCGCTGGCGGGGGTGGCCGAGAGGTCGGGCGTACCGGTCAGCGTGACGTGCGAGCTGCCGGATCGGCCGCCGATGGCGGTGGAGACGGCGGCGTACTTCGTGGTGAGCGAGGCGGTCACCAACGCCGCCAAGCACGCCGGCGCCTCCGGCATCACCGTGGACGTGCGCAGGGAGGGGATCACGCTCGTCGTCCGGGTGCGGGACGACGGGACAGGCGGCGCGCGCCTGGCGGGCGGCGGGCTGTCGGGGCTGCAGCGCCGGGTGTCCGCGCTGGACGGCACCTTCGAGGTGGTCAGCCCGCCGGGCGGGCCGACGGTGATCACGGCGGAGTTGCCATGCGCGTGATCCTCGCCGAGGACTCCACCCTGCTGCGCGAGGGCCTGGTACGGCTGCTGCTGGAGGAGGGGCACCAGGTGCCCGCCGCGGTGGGCGACGGTGACGCGCTGGTCGAGGCGGTGGCCGAGCACCGGCCGGACATCGTGGTGGCGGACGTGCGGATGCCGCCCACGCACACGGACGAGGGACTGCGCGCCGCGCTGGAGATCAGGCGGCGCTGGCCCGAGGTCAAGGTGCTGGTGCTGTCGCAGTATGTGGAGAAGAGGTACGCCACCGAGCTGATGAGCGCGAACGTGTCCGGGGTCGGATACCTGCTGAAGGACCGGGTGGCGCAGGTCGCGGACTTCCTCGACGCGCTGGACCGGGTGGGCGCCGGGGGAGCGGCGTTCGATCCCGAGGTGGTGCGCCAGTTGCTGGCGCGTACGACGCAGGTGGATCCGCTGGCGCGGCTGACTCCCCGCGAGCGGGAGGTCCTGGAGCGCATGGCGCAGGGACTCACCAACGCCTCCATCGCTCAGGCCCTGCACGTTTCGCAGAGCGCGGTGGAGAAGCATGTGAACTCCCTTTTCGACAAGCTGAGCCTGTCCCACGCCACCGGCTACAGCCGCCGCGTGCTGGCGATTCTGCGCTTCCTGGAGTCCTGAGCTTTCTTGACGGCATACGCCTGGCGGACAACTATGCCCGTCTTGACAATTTTATTTGTCGGTGAGACGGTGGTGGCACACCCCGAGAAGCGGAGAAGACCCATGAGGAAGATCATCGCCGGCCTGTTCATCTCGCTCGACGGCGTCGTGGAGGCGCCGCAGAAGTGGCATTTCCCCTACGTCGACGAGGAGATGATGCAGTCCGTCAGATGGCTGATGGAGCGCGGCGACGCCCTGCTGCTGGGCCGGGGGACCTATGACGAGTTCGCCGCGCACTGGCCGCACCAGGACCCCGCCGACCCGATGGCCAGGACTCTGAACGAGATCCCGAAATATGTCGTCTCCACCACGCTGGAGACCGCCACCTGGCAGAACAGCACGATCGTCGGCGGCGACGTCGCGGCCCGGCTGACCGAGCTCAAACAGCGGCCCGGCAAGGACATCGCGATGAGCGGCAGCCCCACGCTGGTCTCCTGGCTGCTGACCGAGGGCCTGCTGGACGAGCTGCACCTGCTGGTGCACCCGATCATCCTGGGCACCGGTCAGCGGTTGTTCACCGAGGGGATCGGGCAGATCCCGCTCACCCTCACCGCGTCCGAGTCCTACAGCACCGGCGTGCTGGACCTGACCTACGAAAGGGCCTGATCATGGCTGCCAAGACCGTCGCCGACAAGCTGCTCATCAAGCCGGGCGGCACCGTGTGGATCTCCGACGACGAGCACCTGCCCCGCGTCGGGCCGCTGCCCGAGAAGGCCGAGCGGGTCGGCGACCCGCGCGAGGCCGCCGTCGCGGTGCTCTTCGCCGCCGACGCCGCCACCGCCCGCCGCCTGCTCGACGAGCATCGCGGCGGCCTGACCGGGACGACCTGGATCGCCTACCCCAAGGGCAACAAGGCGGACATCAACCGCGACACGCTCTGGCCGATCGTGACGGAGTACGGGCTGCGGCCGAACGGGCAGGTGGCCCTGGACGAGGTGTGGTCGGCGCTGCGCTTCCGGCCGTACAAGGAGGGCGAGGCTCCGTTCACGGGAGGCCGCTGAGGCCGTCCGCCGGCCTGGCGCGGCGCCCTGGACAGGTCGGCGCGGAGCCCGGACGGACCGCTGCGGAGCCCGGACGGGCCGGCGCGGAGCAGGCGAACGCGCGGTCGACCAGGGCCGTTAAGTCGGCAAAGGTTTGACATGTCGGGATTGGCGGCAACCGGGGGGTGGAATGAGACGCTCTGCCTTGTCGGCCCGCGTGATGGGGGAGCGGAAATGATCGACCGTAAACTGGGCGTCCACTCCGAGGTCGGCACGCTGCGCAAGGTGATCGTGCATCGGCCGGAGCTCAGCCTGCGACGGCTCACCCCCGCCAACAACGACGAGCTGCTGTTCGACGACATCCTCTGGGTCGAGCAGTCGCAGAAGGAGCACGACGCGTTCGTGGCGGTGATGCGCGAGCGCGGCGTCGAGGTCTTCTACCACCAGAAACTGCTGGCCGAGGCGCTGGACGCCGACTTCGAGGCCAAGCAGCACGCCCTGGAGCAGGCCGTCACCCATCTGACCGTCGGCCCGTCACTGGTCGACGCCGTCCGGGAGACGCTGTCCGGGTGGAGCGGCGAGAAGCTCGCCACCCATCTGATCGGCGGCCTGACCAAGGAGGAGTTCGGCGTCGCGGACATGGACACCCGCTCGCTGGTCACGGCGTCCGGCGATCCCCAGGCGTTCCTGCTGCCGCCGCTGCCGAACTCGCTCTATCAGCGCGACCCGTCGGCCTGGCTGTACGGCGGGGTGTCGCTCAACCCGATGTTCTGGCACGTCCGCCTGCTGGAGACCATGAACCAGTCCACGATCTACCACTACCACCCGATGTTCGCCTATGAGGACTTCTCCTTCTGGTACCCGTTCGCCGGCGACGACGAGCGGTTCAACGAGGAGTCCTACGGCAACGCGGCCATGGAGGGCGGCGACATGATGCCCATCGGCCACGGCACGGTGGCCATCGGCATCAGCGAGCGCACCAACCCCCGCACGATCGAGCACATCGCGCTGTCGCTGTTCGCCTCCGGCGCGGCCGAGCGGCTGATCGCGGTCCACGTCCCGAAGAGCCGCTCCTACATGCACCTCGACACCGTCTTCACCTTCCTGGACGTGGACAAGGCCACCGCCTATCCGCCGTTCCTGGAGGCCGCCGACACCTACTCGGTGCGGCCGGGCGACAAGGAGGGCACGCTGGAGGTGCATCGCGACCGCAGTTTCGTCGGCGCCCTGGAGGAGGCGCTCGGCCTGACCACGCTGGACATCGTCCCGACCGGCGGCGACGACTTCCAGCGGGCCCGGGAGCAGTGGGACTCGGGCAACAACTTCTTCGCGCTCTCGCCCGGCGTGGTGATCGGCTACCACAAGAACCAGTTCACCAACCGCAAACTGCGTGAGCACGGCGTGGAGGTCCTCGAGATCGAAGGCTTCGAGCTGGGCAAGGGCCGGGGCGGCGCGCACTGCATGACCTGCCCCATCGAGCGCGACGCCATTTGACCGAGCAGGCCAACCGGGCCATCAGCCTGTCCCTGCGTGTCGGCGAGCTGCTGCTGGCCAGCGGCGAGGCCACCGAGAACGTCACGGGCGCGATGCGCGCGATCCTGCGGACGTACGGCCTGCGCCACGTCGAGACGGACGTGAACCTGTCGGCGATCACGCTGTCGCACGTCCCCGACGACGGCCGCCCGGCGGTCACGGCCGAGCGGCGGGTGCGCAGGCGGCAGCCGGACTACGACCGCTTGGTGGCCCTGCAGGCCCTGGTCAGTGAGATCACCCGGCGCAAGCTCCCGGTCGGCATGGCGCAGGAGCGCCTGCGCGGGGTGAACCGGCGGCCCGCGGTCTACCCCGGGTGGCTGGTGGTCGCCGGGCTGGCGTCGGTCTCCTCCTCGGCGGCGGTGCTGAACGGTGGCGGCCTGGCGGTGGCGGGCGCGGCGTTCGTCGCGACCGTGCTCGGCGACCGGACGGGCGTCTGGCTCGCCCGGCGCGGGGTGGCGGAGTTCTTCCAGCTCGCCGTGGCCGCCCTGATCGGCACGCTGATCGCGGTGTTGATGATCTGGCGGGAGATGCCCGTGCCGGCCTCCGCCGTGGTGGTCGGCGCGGTGGTCGCGCTGCTGCCCGGCCGGCCCCTCGTCGCCTGCGTGCAGGACGGCATCGCCGGCGAGTACGTCACCGCCACGGCCCGGCTCACCGAGGTCGTCTTCATCGTGGCCGCCGTGGTGTCGGGCATCGGCGCCATGCTCGCCCTCGCGGTCAAGATGGGCGTGCCGATCACCGTGGACGACACGCCGACCGCACCGCTGTCTCTCGCCGTCCCCCAGGTGGCGGGCGCGCTCGGGCTGGGCCTGACGTTCGCCGTGGCCCTGCGGGTGCCGCCGCGCCACCTGCTGGCGGGCGGGCTCGGCGGCGGGCTGGTCTGGATCTGCTACGTCCTGGCGATCCGCTGGGACCTGCCGAAGGTCATGGCGGCGATGCTGGCGGCGGCGGTGATCGGGCTCCTGGGCAACGCCTGGGCACGCCGGGTACGGGTGCCGCCGATGGTGTTCGTGATCCCGGCGATCGGGCCGCTGCTGCCCGGCTCGGCGCTGTATCGGGGCATGCTCAAGCTCAGCCTGGGCGACCTTTCGGCCGGGATGCGCAGCCTGGTGGAGGCGCTGTCGATCGCTCTGGGCATCGGCACGGGCGTCATCCTGGGCGCGGAGGCGCTGCGCGCGGTCCGGAGGCGCGAGGGGGTCCGCCGGATCCGGCCCGCCTCTCGCTCCACCCGCGGATACTAACTTGCCCGAACAGCCCGTTTTCCTGGAGAAAGGCCCGGGTAACCGATCCGCGACATCAGCTGCGGATCGGGGGAACACGCGTGATCACTGACTGCCGGACGGGTGTCCGATGACCAGTCACCCGGCTCTCGTCCTGTTCCTGGCGCTGTTCGGCCTCTACAGCCCGGTCGCCGCGCTCGCCTCCTACGTTCCCATCGTGCGGACCTTCGACGGATCTCAGATCATCCGGCTAGCCCTGGGACTGGCCTTCAACGTCGCGGTGTTCGTCCTGGTCGCGCTCTGGGTCGGCGAGCCGGTGCTGAAGCTGCTGGGCATCAGCACCGCCGCGCTCACCGCCACCGGAGGCATCGCCCTCGCCTTCGCCGCCATCCCGCTGATGCTCGGCAAGGCCGGAGCCGTCGAAGAGCTGAACAAACCGGCCGAACAGGCCCCCGAGCCGCCGGCGAACGTCCAGTCGGTGCTGTTCACGCCGGTGACCTTCCCGCTCACGGTGGGCGGCACCACCTTCGCCTTCTGTGTCGCGGCCGCCGCCGAGGCCGGCAGCCTCCGGGACAAGCTCTTCCTGTCGATCGCCACGCTGGCCTTCGCCGTCGTCACCGGCCTCACCATGTACGCGGCCGGGCACGTCCAGCGCCGCATCACCTTCAAGGGCGCCATGCTCCTCGACCGGGTGGCCGGCATCCTGCTCACCGCCATCGCCGTCATCCTGCTCGCCAACGGCTTCACCGACCTGGTCACCGCCCGCCTGGACCGCTGACCGGCCGACGGTTGTCCGGCCAGGAGCGCCGTGCCCGGCCAGCAGCGCCGTACCGGTCCTGGAGCCGTTCCCGCCCACCCGCCCGGTCAGTCCGGGGCCTTCGCTTCCAGGTAGTGGTGCAGGTGGCCGGCGCCTTCGAGCATGGCTCTGGCCCGCCGGGTCAGCTCCGCCTGGCGTTGCGCGATGGCGGCGCGGAGCGCGTCGCTGCTGCCCGTGCGGCGCAGGCCGTCGAGGACGAGCTGGATCTGGGCGAACGGGTAGCGGCCCTGCCGGAGCATGTTGATCATGCGGGCGTCCCGGACGTCGGCGGGGCCGAAGCTGCGGTAGCGGGTACTGGGCTCGCGTCTAGGGGCCAGGAGGCCGACCGACTCCCACAGACGCAGCGTCGAGGTGCGCACCCCGAGGTAGGCGGCCACCTCGCCGATGCGCATGCCGGAGCGCGGCAGCGGCGCCGCCTCCGGGTTCTGCTCCGCGACCGCTTCGAGCGCCGCGCCCGCCGCCTGCAGGGACAGCCGCTCCTCGTGCAGTGCGACATGGCCGGCGTCCAGCAGCGTGAGGGCGAGCGGAAGGTCGGCGTCGTGCACGGCCTGCATGACCGTTCTGGCGGTGTCCCTGCCGTAGCCTCGCGTCAGAGCCTGGTAGGTGAGCAGGGCCGAGCGGTGCTCGGCGCCGAACCGGCGATAGCCCGACTCCGTCCGCGGCACCGGCGGCAGGATGCGCTCGGCGGCGTAGTTGCGGATCTGCTGGGTGGAGATGTCCGCCAGCCGCGCCAGATCGATGGGGCGAATGCCTGCTCTCTCACGGCTCATACGGCCCATCATCCTGTCGGACCGGTTCCATGGCAATTTGAGGGTTGAGCGTACAAGACCTCGATTTATGCCGAAAAATCTGGAAAAAGTTTAGACGTTTAGGTCAATGAGACACTTGAACGCATGAATGTCGGCAGTCGAGGATGGAAGGGTTCCTTGGTTCCCAGTCAGCAGGACAGCAGCGTTCACCCCCGCCGGTCGGATCACACCGCCGCGGACAGCCACGACCTGATCCAGGTCCGCGACGCCAGGGAGAACAATCTCACCGGCGTCTCCCTGGACATCCCCAAACGACGGCTCACCGTCTTCACCGGAGTCTCCGGCTCCGGCAAGTCCTCCCTGGTCTTCGACACGATCGCGGCGGAGTCCCGGCGCCTGATCAACGAGACCTACACGGCGTTCCTCCAGGGGTTCATGCCGAGCCTCAGCCGCCCGGACGTCGACGCGCTGCGCAACCTGAGCGCGGCGATCATCGTCGACCAGGAGCGGATGGGCGCCAACGCCCGCTCGACCGTGGGCACCGCCACCGACACCTACACGATGCTGCGCATCGTCTTCAGCCGGGTCGCCACCCCGTACGTCGGTCCCGCCTTCGCCTTCAGCTTCAACACCCCCCAGGGCATGTGCCCGGTGTGCGAGGGGCTCGGCAAGGTGTCCGACATCGACGTCGACGAGCTGGTCGACCGGGACCTGTCGCTGAACGAGGGCGCGCTCAAGCTCCCCGGCTACGGCGTGGACACCTGGCCGTGGCAGATCATCGTCGCCTCCGGCTTCTTCGACCCGGACGTCAAGATGCGCGACTACACGCCGGAGCAGTGGGCGGACTTCCTGGACAAGCCGCCGGTCAAGGTGAAGCTCGGGGCCAACAACTTCACCTACGAGGGCCTGGTGCCCAGGGTGCGGCGGCAGTATCTCGGCAAGGACCGGGAGTCGATGAAGGGGCAGGCGCGCGCGTTCGCCGACCGGGCCGTCAAGCTCGCGCCCTGCCCCGACTGCGCGGGCTCCCGGCTGAACGAGGCGGCCCGGTCGGCCACCATCGACGGCGTCGACATCGCCCGGTGCTCCGCCATGCAGATCAGCGACCTGGCCGAGTTCATCGGCGGGATCCGCAACGCCTCCGTCGGGCCGATCCTGGACAACCTGCGCGAGACGCTCGACTCCCTCGTGGAGATCGGCCTCGGCTACCTCAGCCTGGACCGGGAGTCCTCGACGCTGTCGGGCGGCGAGGCGCAGCGGGTGAAGATGGTCCGGCATCTCAACTCGAGCCTGACCGACGTCACGTACGTCTTCGACGAGCCCACCGCGGGGCTGCACCCGCACGACATCCAGCGGATGAACGACCTGCTGCTCCAGCTGCG
Organism: Nonomuraea glycinis; assembly: GCF_014646515.1. Lineage (GTDB taxonomy): Bacteria > Actinomycetota > Actinomycetes > Streptosporangiales > Streptosporangiaceae > Nonomuraea > Nonomuraea glycinis. The sequence continues at coordinate 18,468 of NZ_BMNK01000025.1, read as the reverse complement.
CGACAAGGGCAACACGGTGCTCGTGGTGGAGCACAAGCCGGAGACGATCCAGATCGCCGACCATGTCGTCGACCTCGGTCCCGGCGCCGGCTCGGCGGGCGGGCGGCTCTGCTTCGCCGGCGACCTCGACGGGCTGCGCGCCTCCGGCACCCTGACCGGCCGCTACCTCGACCACCGGGTGACCCTGCGCGAGAAGGTCCGCACGCCCACCGGTCAGCTGCCGATCCGCGGCGCCACCCTGCACAACCTGCGCGACGTGAGCGTGGACATCCCCCAGGGGGTGCTCAGCGTCATCACCGGCGTCGCCGGGTCCGGCAAGAGCTCGCTGATCCACGGCTACGTCGCCGGGCTGGAGGGCGTGATCGTCGCCGACCAGTCGCCGATCCGCGGCTCCCGGCGGAGCAATCCGGCCACCTACACCGGGGTGCTCGACCCGATCCGGACGGCGTTCGCCAAGGCCAACGGCGTCAAGCCCGGCCTGTTCAGCGCCAACTCCGAGGGCGCCTGCCCGGCCTGCAAGGGCATCGGCCTGATCTACACCGATCTGGCGATGATGGCCGACGTGGCGACGGTGTGCGAGGAGTGCGAGGGCAAGCGGTTCACCCCCGAGGTGCTGTCGTACGAGCTGCACGGCAAGAACATCAGCGAGGTCCTGGCGATGCCCGTGGCCGAGGCCCGCGAGGTCTTCACCACCGGCCAGGCCGGGGCCATCCTCGGCCGCCTCGACGCGGTAGGGCTCGGCTACATCGGGCTCGGCCAGCCGCTCACCACGCTGTCCGGCGGCGAGCGCCAGCGCCTCAAGCTGGCCATCCACATGGCCAGGAACGGCACCACCTACGTGCTGGACGAGCCGACCACCGGCCTGCACCTGGCCGACGTCGACCACCTGCTGGCGCTGCTGGACCGCCTGGTGGACGACGGCAACACCGTCATCGTCATCGAGCACCACCAGGCCGTGATGGCGCACGCCGACTGGATCATCGACCTCGGTCCTGGCGCGGGCCACGACGGCGGCCAGGTCGTCTTCACCGGCACCCCCGCCGATCTCGTCGGCTCCAGCAAATCACTCACGGCGCAACACCTGCGCATGTACGTTGACCACCCGTAGGAAGCTGATCCGCCCGGCCTTCGCGCGCATCGAGGGCGGACGGCGCCGAACAGTTCGGCGGGGACCTGGTCCCCACAACGGGAGGAAACGTCATGAAGAAGTCGCTCATCGTGCTGCTGACCGGCGGGGCGCTGCTGGTCACCGGCACGCCCGCGCTCGCCCAGACCGCGAAGCCCACGTTGGGGCCGTACGGCTACGGCACGGTCAAGCTCGGCATGAGCGCCACCAAGGCGAAGGCGACCCGGCAGGTCGTGTTCAAGAAGAGCGCCGGGGAAGGCTCGTGCTCCGGCTGGGACCTGAAGGCGCTCCCGACCGACAAGGACAGCGTGGGCCTGTACATCTCCAAGACGGTCGGCGTGGCCGTGATCTTCGCGCAAAAGGGGGTCAAGACACCCCAGGGGATCGGCCTGGGCTCCACGCTCAAGCAGGTCAAGAAGGCGTACCCGAAGGTGAAGAACTCGGCCAGCGGGTTCCCGTACGTCGCGGTGCCCGGCAACCCCAAGGCCTCCTACGTCTTCATCCACGCCAAGGGGAAGGTCAGGGAGATGGCCATGTCGCTCAACACGCAGGACTGCGTCAACTGACGTGAGGGCACCGGCGGCGCCAGGCTTTCGGCGCCGCCGGTGCGGGGACTTCTACGCGGGCACCAGCGCCGCCAGGGGGACATGGTGCTGGCCCGCGTGGATGTCCCGGTCGCGCAGGCTGCCCTGGGCCACCGGCCGGGGGAAGGAGATCTTCACGACGTTGAGTGAGGGGATGCGGAAGATCTGGATGGTCGCCGGGTCCAGGTCGTACAGCCGCGCGACGACCTCCTCGTTGATGAAGTCCTCGTCGGCGACGATCGCGTAGTCCTCCGGGGTGCGCATGAAGAGCTCCATGGTGACCCAGAAGGGGCCGGCGTTCTTCGAACGGACCTCCAGCGCCATCTCGCCCAGCGTGGGCCTGCGGTCGTCAGTCACGGGAGTCACCCATCTCGATGCGGAACATGTCAGTAGGCTCGTCGACGTCCACCACGTGGTTGAGCACGAACTGGTAGACGGGCCCGCGCTCGGTCTCGGCCGGCGAGGTGGCGAAGGCCAGGCTGGGCAGGTAGTCCATGTCGGGGGTCGGGAGATGCAGCATCAGCGGATTCGCGATCTTGGCGATCGCGGTGGCGGTGGCCTGGTCCGGGGCGTTGACCAGCATCATCACGCCGACCTCCCGGGGCGGCCCGGTGGCCGGGTCGATGTCCCCCAGCACGGCGTTGTAGCCGTACAGGCGGATGTCCACGGCGTACTCGGCGGGGTCGAGGTTCAGGGTCTGCCGCACGCGCCCGGTGTGGACCTCGTGCATCAGCGCGACCCACTCCTCGATGTGGGCGAGGATGTGCGGATCGCGGATGGCGGAGAAGGACATGGTCTCGTAGCCGGTGACGCGGGCGCCTTCGAGTTTGACCGTGTACTGCTCGGCGAGGTCGAAGCGGGACCCTTCGACGCGCACCCGGCGGTCGTCCAGCGCGGTGTAGATCGCGTCGGAGACCACCAGCGTGCCCGCCGGCTCGCGCATCTCGAACGGGTTGACCGTCTCGTAGAGCATGTGCGCCGCCACCGACGTCGTCGTGCAGGCGGCGGCCGGGTCCAGCGGTTCGATGGTGAAGCCGTCCTGGTCGATGGTGGCGAGGACGCCGCCGGTGCGCGGATTGGTGGTGCACTGCCCGCCACACTCGATGATCTTGGATGCGTGCCAGGTGGGGCCGGCCGGCATGCCCATCATCAACGGGTAAGCGGCGGCGACGGCCGTGTCGGTCGCCCGGCCGGCGAGCACCACGTCGGCCCCGGCCCGCAGGGCCGCCTCGAAGGGTTCGTGCCCCATCATGCCGACGATGTGGCTGCAGCCGTCCAGTGTGGCGGCGTCCAGGTCGCCCATCGGCGCCAGCGGATGGACCCATCCCTCGTTGAGCCTCTCCTTCAGTGCGGCGGCCGTCTGCTCGCTGTAGATCCGCGCGACCCGCAGGTCCAGGCCCTCCTCCCGCAGGATGCCGTCGACGATGCCGGCGACCCAGTCGACGCCGGAGTCGGTGCCGCTCGTGCCGCACGACCCGACGATCAGCGGAATGCCGGCGCCGGCCGCGGCCCGCAGCAGGATCCGCAGGTCACGGGCGACAGCCGCGGCGGTCGTCTTCGCCGTCCCCGAGCCCAGATAGTAAGGTCCGGAGTCGGTGGAACCACCGTCAAGGGCGATCACGTCGGCCCCGAGGGCGATCCCTCGATCGATCGTCTCCGCTGGAAACCCTGCCCCGAGCATTCCGCTGGGAGCCAGGACTCTGACCGTCGTGCGGGGATCGCGCTCCCCGGTCACAGGCGTACTCATCATGTCGTTCTCATCTCTTCAGTCGCCGCCCCGGCGGTGCGGGGCGGAAGCGGGGTGCTCACTCGGCGCTCTCCCTGGTGCCGCTCGCGCGCCGGAGCCGGTAGACCCAGACGACCAGCGCGATGGCGACGGCGGCCAGGAGGGCGATGTGCAGGAGCAGCAGGTGCCAGCCCGTGACGTCGACCGCCAGGCCGACGACCGCCGGTCCGACGAATCCCCCGCCCGCCCAGCCGACCGTGTACAGGCCGGTGTACGTGCCGAGGACGCGGCTCGACGGGGCCAGGTTCCACAGCACGACGACCGCGTTGATCATGAACCCGGCGGCGCCGACCGCGGCGAGGCACAACGCCACGATGGTGACCGTCGGGGTCTGGACGACGGCCCCGATGATCGCGCCCGTGGCGAAGACCGCTATCCCGGCGGCCATGGTCCGCAGCCGGCCGAAGCGCTCGGCGAGCAGCGCGGCGGGGAAGGCGGCGAGGATGTAGGCGATCCCGCTCGGCAGCGTCAGTCCGCCGGCCTCGCCGTCGGACAGGCCGAGGACCTGCACGCCGTACGGGGTCATCAGGGAACGGAAGGCGAACCAGGCGCCGCCGAAGACGAACACGGCGATGATCACCAGAAGCCGGCTCCGGTCGCGGTCGAACACCAGGTCGCGAAGGATCGTCCTGATCGTCACCTTGACCTTGACGTCGGGCGACTCGGTGGCCGCCGAGGCCCGGTCCTCCGCTAGGGCGGCCTGGTAGGCCCGCGAACGGCTGTCCCGTACCCGCCAGACGAGCACCGCCACTGCCACCAGCATGATCGCGGACGGCACGGCGAAGGCGAGCTTCGGGTAGTCGTCGACCAGCAGCAGGCTGACCAGCGCGGCCACGATGGTGGTCAGCGCTGAGGCGATCTTCACCACGGCGTTCGCCCGGCTCCGGCCCGCGGGCTCGATGAAGTCGGGCATGAGCGATTCGCTGATGGGCTTGAAGCTGTTCATCACCAGCGCGTAGAGGAGGATGACCACGATCAGCCAGCCCAGCGACGACATGTGCGGGATGAGCAGGAACAGCGCGGCGCCCATGGGCATCATGACCGCGAGGTACGGGATCCGGCGCCCCCAGGAGGTCCGGGTGTTGTCCGACCGGTTGCCCATGTAGGGCTGGATGAAGATGCCCAGCAGGTTGTCCATGCCCATGATCAGGCCGATCACGGCCGCGCTGGCGACGTGGTCCCGCAGGAGCTCGGGCACCCGGTTGTCGTAGAAGTTCCAGGTCGACTCCTGGGCGAACACCGCCAAGGCCACGTAGAACGTGATCCTCCTGGTGTCGGCCGTACGGCTTTCGGCTCGCAACGCGCTGGGCATGACGTCCTCCTCGAATGTGGCAGCAGTCACACTAGTTGCCATAGCAAAAATGTCAACGGATAGCATCGAGCTAATGCCATGGCTACTGTTATCGTGGGCGTATGACGGTCGACTCGACGGACCAAACCCCCGCACGCGGCGAGACCCGAGCCGATCGCGCCTACCAGAGCCTCCGGCAGGCGATCGGGGCCGGCACGCTGCGCCCCGGCCAGAAGGTGACCGAGCGCGGCCTGGCCGAGCAGCTCATGGTCAGCCCGACCCCGGTGCGCGAGGCGCTGCTCCGGCTCGAACACGACGGGCTCATCGAGCGCACCGGCCCCCGGACGGTCGTCGTGGCCGACATCGCCGAGCGCGCCATCGACGATCTCGCCGAGGTCGAGATAGGGCTGCGGGGCCTGGTGGCCCGGTTCGCGGCCCGGAACGCCACCCCGGAGCAGGTGGACGCTCTCGACGCGATCCTCGACGCCGCCGACGATCTGCTGATCGTCATCGTCTCCCGGCACCGGAAGGGCGAGAACGTCGACCGGCACGTCGCCGCGCTGCTCGACCGGATGCAGGAGTTCAACGAGGCGGTGAACGCGTGCGCGGCCAACCCGATGCTGATCCGGCTCCTCGAACAGTCCCAGGTCTTCTCCCAGCCCGAGCGCCGGGCGCTGCGCCTGGAGAAGATCGCCGAGGACGACCACTTCGGGCTGGACCGCTACGCCAGTCACCGCGCCCTGGTGCGCGCCCTCCGGCAGGGCGATTCGGCGACCGCGGAGCGGCTGGTCATCGAGGACGCCCAGGGCGGACTGGCGGCGCTGAGGGCACGACCTCGCCGAAGTGACCGATGACAGCGCGATGCCGCTCGACCACCTCGGGCTCCCCGACACCGACGCGCACCTGCTGGGCGCGTCATGATCGCCTTATCGTCAACACGCGCTTGAGCAAGGGAGTACCGCCATGGACGCGGACGTCATCATCGTAGGTGCGGGCCTGGCCGGGCTGGTCGCGGCGCAGCAGCTGACCGCCCAGGGCCGGAAGGTGGCGCTGGTCGAACAGGAGAACGCCGCCAACCTGGGCGGGCAGGCGTTCTGGTCGTTCGGCGGGCTGTTCCTCGTGAACACGCCCGAGCAGCGCCGCCTGCGCGTGAAGGACTCCTTCGACCTGGCCTGGAGCGACTGGCAGGCGAGCGCGCGGTTCGACCGGCTGGAAGACGAGGACGGCTGGGCGGTGCGCTGGGCCCGCGCGTACGTCGAGTTCGCCGCGGGTGAGAAGCGGTCCTGGATGGACGCCCAGGGCATCAAGCTGACGCCGGTGGTCGGCTGGGCGGAGCGCGGTCGCCTGCGCGCCGGCGAGCACGGCAACTCCGTGCCCCGGTTCCATGTGGCCTGGGGCACCGGAACGGGCGTGGTGCGCCCGTTCGTCCGCAGCGCACTGCAGGCGGCCGACGCGGGACTGCTGACGTTCTACCACCGCCACCAGGTCGATGAGCTCGTCGTCCAGGACGGCGCCGTCACCGGGGTGCGGGGGAGTGTCCTGGCGGACGACTCCTCGCCGCGGGGGGTGTCCTCCAGCCGGGAGGTGACGGGCTCCTTCGAGCTGACGGCGCAGGCGGTCATCGTCACCAGCGGCGGGATCGGCGGCAACCACGACCTGGTGCGCCACTACTGGCCCCAGCGGCTGGGCGCCGCCCCCCACAACATGATCACGGGGGTGCCGGCCCACGTGGACGGGCGGATGCTGGCCATCAGCGCCACCGCGGGGGCCCGGCTGGTCAACCAGGACCGGATGTGGCACTACACCGAAGGCGTGCAGAACTGGGACCCCGTCTGGCCCCAGCATGCGATCCGGATCCTGCCGGGACCGTCGTCGATGTGGTTCGACGCGCTGGGCCGCCGCCTGCCGGAGCCGTTCCTGCCCGGCTACGACACCCTCGGCACCCTCGAGTACCTGCGCACCACCCCCGACATCGCCGCGTACGACCACTCATGGTTCATCCTGACCGAGAAGATCATCGAGAAGGAGTTCGCGCTGTCCGGCTCGGAGCAGAACCCGGACATCACCAGCGGGGACCGCAAGGCGGTGCTCCGGAACCGGGTCTTCGGCAAGGGGGCGCCCGCGCCGGTGGAGGCTTTCAAGCAGCGCGGCGCGGACTTCGTCGTCGCCGCCACGCTGGAGGAGCTGGTGGTGAAGATGAACGGCCTGACCGACAAGCCGCTGCTCGACGCCGACGAGCTGCGCCGCCAGATCGTGGCCCGGGACCTGCAGGTCGACAACCCGTACAGCAAGGACGCCCAGGTGCAGGGCATCCACAACTCACGGCGCTTCCTCGGGGACCGGCTCAGCCGCACCGCCACCCCGCACCGCATCCTGGACCCGCAGGCCGGTCCGCTGATCGGGGTCAAGCTGCACGTCCTGACGCGCAAGAGCCTCGGCGGCATCCAGACCGACCTCGACTCCCGCGTGCTCGGCCTCGACGGCGAGCCCATCAGCGGCCTGTACGCGGCGGGCGAGGCGGCCGGATTCGGCGGCGGCGGCGTCCACGGCTACAACGCCCTGGAAGGCTCCTTCCTCGGCGGCTGCCTGTTCTCCGGCCGTCAAGCCGGCCGCGCCGCCGCCCAGGCGGCCGGGTAGGCCGATCGTCCCCGGGACATGCCGGGGCGTCACCGTCCCGTCTTCCGCACTATGCGCCTTTTGTTCCTTTTTTGGGGCTATCCGGGCCGTCCGGAGGGCACGAGCCTCCAAGCACGAGCCTTCAAGCCGGGCCCGCACGCCGGGAACAGGAGGAGCCATGGTGTTTCCACGCCGAGGGAAGACGGTCGCCTGCATGGCGGTGCTCACCGTGGCCCTCACTCAGGTGACGGTCGACGCCCGGGCGGCCTCCGCCCTCGGCGACCCGCTGCCGTGCCGGTCGCCCGGTCAGGCCAAGCCCACGGTCGTCCTGGTCCACGGAGCCTGGGCCGACACCTCCAGCTGGAACGGCGAGGTGGACGCCCTGCGACAGGCGGGCTATGCCGTACGCGCCCTGGCGAATCCGCTCCGCGGCCTGACCGGCGACGCGCAGACCGTCGCCGACTTCCTCAGAACGGTCTCCGGCCCGATCGTGCTCGTCGGACACTCCTACGGCGGCGCGGTGATCACGAACGCCGCCGCGAACCTCCCCAACGTCAAGGCCCTGGTGTACGTCGACGCGGCCGCCCCCGATGTGGGCGAGCCCAACGGCCGGCTCAGCGGGGCCGGGTCCGCGCTCAACAAGGATCCGGACACCCTCTACGACCAGGTGTCCTATGCGGGAGCGGCCGAAGGCGCGAAGGACCTCTACCTCAAACGGGACGTCTTCGTCGGCTCGTTCGCCTCGGACCTGCCGCGCGACACCGCCCTGCGCCTGTGGGCCACCCAGCGAGCCGCCTCGACCAGCGCGTTCATGACCCCGTCGAAGGCCGCGGCCTGGAAGACGATCCCGTCCTGGTTCTTCATCAGCACCGGCGATCGCATCATCACCCCGGACTCGCAGCAGGCCATGGCCGACCGCGCACGCGCGAAGGTCACCACGTTCCAGGGCGGATCGCACCTGACCCTGATCTCGCACCCGGACGCCGTGACAGCGGTCATCGGCTCCGCGATCTGCTCCGTGCGCTGACCGGACCCGGTCACCGGTCCGGGCCGGGCTGACAGGTGAGGCGGTCGACGCGCCGGGCGATCGTCGGGTGGGTGGACCACCAGGCGCGGGCGGCGGGCCTGGCGGCCGCGAGACTCATCATGGGAACGCGTACGGCCCGCACATCGGTGCGGGGGATCGGGTCGCCGGTGCCGATCTTGAGCAGAGTGGCGGCCAGCAGCGCGGGCTGCCCGGTCTGTACGGCGGCGTCGTGATCGGCGGCCAGTTCCCGACAGCGGCCCAGTGCCCGCAGCGGCAGCTGGGCCAGCAGGCCGATCAGTCCGAGCACCATGATCAACGGGGCCGACGCGCCCAGCACGAAGGCGGTCGGCAGGTCCCGGACCTGCTGGAGGAAGGGCGTCGGGCCCGAGTTTCTCCTGATGAAACGACCGGCGGTGCTCGTTCCCCAGGCCAGGGCGATGGCCAGCGAACTGGCCAGCGTCATGACCGTCACATCGCGGTGGCGAATGTGCGCGACCTCATGCGCCAAGGCCACGCCGAGCTCGTCAGGATTCAGCGCCTCCAGCAGCCCTCGGGTCACCACCACGGTGGTGTGCCGCCTCGATCGGCCGAGGGTGAAGGCGTTGGGGACCGGGCTCGGGCTGATGGCCAGCCTTGGCTTGGGCAGGTCGCCCAGCGCGCACAGCCGATCCAGCACGGCGTGCGGTTCGGGCGCCTCGGCAGGCGTCACGAGCTGCGCCCGGGTCGCCGAGCGGGCCAGCCTTTCGGTCGCCCACCACTGCGCCAGAACCGCCAGCCCCACCCCGGCCACCACCACGGTCAGGCCGACTCCGACCAGCAGCGCCGCCCCTCCCTGATGTTGCCTGCATCCATGCATCACCGCCCGAATAACCGGTCAGATTAGGGCAATTCTTCATTTATGGGTCGAAACTGGTGGATATCGCGTGCCACTTCCGGTGAGAATCGGTCCGCTCCCGGGCGCGCGGCAGGCGGCCGGCCGCTGATATCAGCACTGCGCCCGCGCTCCATCCGCGTGCGCTACACCCTCGTGGTGGGAGCTCTTTTCCTGGTGATCCTCACGGCGGTCGGTTCTCTCGTCGTCCTCGGGATCCGCAACAACGTCGCGGCGGACGTCTCCGAGGACATGCGGCTGACCATCGTCGACTGGGCCAGCGAGATCCGGCCCGGCCACATCCCGCCGCCCAAGCCGACCGCCCGCGCCAAGTACCTGCAGCTCGTCAACTCCCGGGGGGAGGTGGTCGAGTCCAACCTGGCCGCGTCGGGCATACCCCCGCTGACCACGGTCCGTCCTCCCCACGACGACCGTCTGCAGGACGTCACGGTGTGCCCACCGTGGAGCGGAGGCAGGTGCCTTCTGGTCACCGCGCTGCGGTTCGACGCCGACTCGACCCACACGCTCTTCAGCAGCGAGCCGCACTACATCTACGCCGGTACGATGCAGCCTCCCGCCCTGGCCATGCGCTATCTGGAGGTCGGAATCGGGGCCGCGGTCCTGTTCGCCTCCGCGACGGCCGCCTGGACCACCTGGATGGTGGTGGGCCGGACCCTGCACCCGGTGCGGGCGATCAGCGAAATGATGCGCGAGGCCACGGAGAGCGACCTGAGCCTGCGGGTCCCGACACCGCCGGGCAACGACGAGATCGCCCAATTCGCCCGTACCGCCAACATGTACCTCGATCGGCTGGAGAGAGCGGTGAAAGGGCAGCGCCGGTTCGTCTCGCTGGCCTCTCACGAGCTGAGGTCGCCGGTCGGCGCCCAGCGCATCCAACTGGAGGAGGCGCTGCACTATCCGGACGAGGTGGACGCGCGCACGGCCCTGCAGCGCACGCTGCACAGCACGGAACGCCTCGAGGCGATCATCGACGATCTGCTGGCCTACACCCGGGTCAAAAGCGCCTACCCCGCCGTCCACCAGCCGCTCGACCTCGCCGACCTGGTGGAGGAGGAAGTGGCCGGCCTGCCCCGCGGCGGCATCCCGATCCGGCTGCGGGCGGCATGCCGTCCGACCGTGCTGGGTTCGCGGGTGCAGCTGAGCCGGGTGTTGAACAATCTTCTGGCGAACGCGCGCCGGCACGCCCGGTCCCGCGTCGATGTCACCGTCGAACAGGTGGGCGGGCAGGCCGTGGTGAGCGTGCAGGACGACGGCGCGGGCATCTCCCCCGAGGATCGTGAGCGTGTCTTCGAAGCTTTCGTCCGGCTCCGGGAGGGGCAGCTCCTCGATCCGGGGGGCAGCGGGCTCGGGCTGCCCATCAGCAGGGAGACGTGCCAGGCCCACGGCGGATCCCTGGTCGTGGCGGACAGCCCGGCCGGGGCCCGGTTCGTGGTCCGCCTCCCGGCGGCCGGCCCGACCGCCGGGCACGAGACCGCGGCCGGGTCCGGCGACTGACGGGTCGGTTCACCAGAATCGCACCTCGGGATAGGTCGCCGACGGCTTGTCCAGCAGCGGTTGGCGCTTGCCCTTGAGGTGCAGGTCGAGGAAGGCGGCGACATACGTACGGGTGATCTTGATGGCGCGCTCGCCGTCGATCGGCGTCCTGGGCAGGCCGAGCTGGGGTAGGAGCACCGCGTAGTCGACGAAGCTCAGGTGCTCCGCGCCGGTCACCGTCAACCAGCGCTTCCCGTCGCCCGTCACGTGCGGCCAGAACCGGTCCCACGAGCCGTCCCTGCCGCCGGAATCCGGCTGGTGCCGCGGGTTGCCGATCATCATGAAGGGCTTGTCCAGCGGCTTGGCCGGCGTCGCGGGGTTGTAGGTGCCGTCGAGGTTGACGGCGGCCTTGATCCGCGTGGTGGCGGGCAGGAGGTGCGCGGCGCTCTGGCCGCCGACGGAGTGTCCCACCATCGCGATCCTCCGCTCGTCGATCAGGCGGTTCCAGTGCTTGCTCCGGTCCAGCCGGTCCAGGACGAACTCGGTGTCGGCGGCGCGCACCCGGGCCACCTTCGCTCCCGTCTCGGGGGTCTGACCGGCCTTTCCGGCCTCGAAGGTGACGGTCCTGCCGTCGGGGAAGGTGGTGCCCAGCGACTCGTAGGTGTGCTCGATCCCCGCGACCACGTAGCCGCGGCTGGCGAACTCCTCGGCCAGCGAGGTCATGGTGGCGCGGGGCAGCGTCATGCCGGGCGACAGCACCACCAGTGGCGAGCCGCCCTTGCGCCGCAACGCGGGCGCGCCGGCGCGGGTGTGCGTCGGGACCTTGGCCAGCGTGTCCGCCGGTACGTCGTCGAGCCTCGGCTCGCTTCTGATGAGCAGCTCCGACTCCTGCGGCGTGAGGTACCGCACGGGCTTGCCGGTCGCCTTGCGCGCCGGGTACCAGATCGAGACCATCAGCTCCCGCGGCCGCCCGGCCACCCAGGGATCGGCGCGGCCGTGGTCGACCAGGTGAAGGTCGGTCTTGCCGACGGGATGAACGCCCGTCGGCGCGGGCAGGGCGGTAATGGGCAGGCCCGTGACGGGGCGGGCGGTGATAGGCAGGGCGGTGATCGGTAGGCCGGTAATGGGCAGGGCGGTGACGGGCGGGGCGGCGGGCGCGGTGAGCGCGGTGGTGGTGGGGGCCGGGGACAGGGGGGTCAGCGGCGCTGTGAGGGCGAGGATGCCCGCCATGACGGTCGTCTTCATGTCTCCGACCCTGCCGGGCCGGTGGCGCCGGAGCGGCCCGGCGAAAGTCACCTGGCACCCGCGACTTTCGTAGGGGGCACCCCCCTGCGTACCGCCCATAGCCTTGGACGGTGAAGCTCGGGGGACTAGGAATGATCGACCGGATCGCGCCGTGGGTGCTCGGCGCGGCGGTGTTCCTGCTGTCCATGGCCTCGACGGCCGGGTCGGTCGGCGTGCGGTCCTCGCTGCCCATGCCCGTGCTCGCGACCGTGGCGGCCTGCTGCGGGGTGGCCGCGGGTCTCGCCCGGCGCCGATGGTGGCCGCTCGTCGTGACAGGCGCCGTGGCGTACGCCTGGCTGGTGATGTGGCCCGCCGCCGTGGCGGCCTCGTACTATGCGGGCACGCGGCTGCACCGTGGCCGTGACCTGTGGCTCTACGTCGGCGGCGCGGTCGCGCTGCACGCGCTCGGCGGCATCGTCTCCGCGCACGCGCAGGGGTATCGGGCTCTGGTCGCCGGCACCCTCGGCAACGTGCTGCTCATGGGCTCGGCCATGCTCGGGCTGCCCCTGGTCGCCGGGCTGTGGGTGCGCGCCAGGCGGCAGGTCCTCGACGGGATGCGCGAGCAGGCCGGGCACCTGCTGCGGGAGCAGGTGCTCCGCGCCGACCAGGCCCGCGACCAGGAGCGGGCGCGGATCGCGCGGGAGATGCACGACGTGGTCGCGCACCGGGTGTCGCTGATGGTCCTGCACGCGGGCGCGCTGGAGGTCAACGCCCCCGATGTCCGTACGGCCGAGGCCGCCGCGTTGATCGGCGGCGTGGGCAGGGAGGCCCTGACGAACCTGCGCGAGGTGCTGGGCGTGCTGCGCGCACCCGATCCGGTACGCGGCCCGCAGCCGACGCTCGCCGACCTCGACCGGCTGCTCGACCAGTCCCGAGCCCTGGGCATCGTGGTCAATCGTCACGACGAGGGCGAGGCCCGGCCGCTACCGCCCACCGCCGAACGCACCGCCTACCGGGTGGTCCAGGAGGCGCTGACGAACGTGCACAAGCACGCCGGCAACGCCGAGACCGACGTCCACCTGCGCTACCGGCCCGCCGAGCTGGAAGTCCTGATCCGCAACCGGCCCCACGCCGGCGCGGACGGCGACCTGCCCGGCTCCGGCTGGGGCCTGGTCGGGCTGCGCGAACGCGTCGAGCTGCTCGGCGGCAGGCTGGAGGCCGGGCCGTGGCACGGGGGCGGATTCCAGGTGCTGGCCGGGATACCCGCCGCATGATCCGCGTTTTGGTCGTCGATGACGAGGCGCTGGTCAGGTCCGGGCTGCGGATGATCCTGGAAGCGGCGGGCGACATGGCGGTCGTCGGGGAGGCGAGCGACGGCGCCGCGGCCGTGGGCGCCGTGGCCCGGCTCAGGCCGCAGGTCGTCCTGATGGATGTGCGGATGCCCGGCGTCGACGGCCTGACCGCCGCCGCTCGCATCCTGGCCGCTCCCGACCCGCCCAAGCTGATCATGCTGACCACCTTCGACCTGGACGCGTACGTGCACCAGGCGCTCCGGCTCGGCGCGGTCGGCTTCCTGCTCAAGGACACCCCGCCGCGCGACCTGGCCGCGGCGGTGCGCACGGTGACGGCGGGTCAGGCCATGCTGTCGCCGACCGTCACCAAGCGGCTGATCAGCTCGTTCGTCGACAAGGCGCCCTCGCGGGCCGAGTCCGCCCGCAGGCGGCTCGCGGCGCTGACCGCCCGCGAGGAGGACGTGATCAGGGCGGTGGCACGCGGCCTGTCCAACGCCGAGATCGGGCGGGAGCTCAACCTGACGGAGGCGACGGTGAAAGCGCACGTCAGCCGGGTGCTGGCCAAGCTGGGCCTGGCCAACCGGGTGCAGGCGGCCATCCTCGTCCACGACGCCGCCCTCGGATGACCGGCAAGGTCACTGTTCCTGGGCGGGATCGTGGCGGCGTCGGCGGTCAGGCTCGGTGCCGGAGTCGGTGAGGGTCCAGCTCGCGAGGAGGTCCAGGGCCCGTTTCGACGGGGATCCGGCCTCCGCGGTGTAGACGAACAGGGTCGTGTCGGGGTCCCCGGGGAGCGTGAGCGTTTCGTACTCGACCGTGAGTTCGCCGACCAGAGGGTGGCGGAGGCGTTTGGAGCCGTGGGTGCGCTGGTGCACGCGGTGCTGCTCCCACCACTGGTCGAAGGCGGGGCTGTGCGTGCGCAGGTCCGCGACGAGGGTGTTCGTGGCCTGGTCGCCGGGGTCGCGGCCGACCTCGAAGCGCAGGCTCTCGACCGCGGCCCGCGCCTGGTCCTCCCAGTCGACGAACAGTGAGCGGGCGTCGTCGCCGAGGAACATCCAGCGCGCGTAGTTGCGGTCCCGGGGGAGCAGCTGCTCGAAGTCCGTGAACAGCGCTTTGGCCATCCGGTTGGCGGCGAGGATGTCGGTGCGGCGTCCCAGGATGAGGACGGGTTCGCCGTCGAGGGCGTCGAGGAGCTGGTAGAGGCCGGGGCGGACCCGCTGGACGGGGCGGGGACGCTGCCGGGCGGGCGACGCGGTCGCCCCGATGAGGTCCTTCAGGTGCGCGCGTCCCGCGTCGTCGAGCCCGAGGGCGCGGCCGAGGGCCTCCACCACGGCGGGCGACGGGGTGATGGGACGGCCCTGTTCGAGGCGGGCGTAGTAGTCGGTCGAGACTCCGGCCAGGAGCGCGACCTCCTCGCGGCGCAGGCCGGGCACCCGGCGGACGCGGCCGTCCGGGGGGAGGCCGGCGCGCGAGGGGTCGCTCTGGCTGCGGGCTCGTTTCAGGAAATCAGCCAGTTCACGGTTGGTTCTAGCCACAGGGACAGTCTCGCCGATCCCGGGCGTTCCTAACGGGCCCTGTGCGTCCTAGGTTGCCCCGTCCGAGGCTGTCCAGGGCCCGATATGAGCCTCCATGAGGGGGTACGGCGAACCAAGCTGGGTGACGTACCGACCTCGAGAAACGCTCGGGGGGACCCACAGATAGGAACGATCATGGCTTCTGCGACAGAGCGACCCGCGATCTGGTTCGTGACGGGCACCTCCCGCGGCCTGGGGCTCGAACTGGTCAGGCAACTGCTGGAGCGCGGTGACAGCGTCGCCGCGACGACGCGCTCGGCCGAGCGGCTGCTCGCCGCGCTCGGCGACCGGGCCGACACCTCGCGGCTGCTCCCGCTCACCGTCGACCTGCGTGACGAGGCGCAGGTCAAGCAGGCCGTACGGGAGACCGTCGAGCGGTTCGGCGGCCTGGACCGCGTCGTCAACAACGCGGGCTACGGGTTCCTGGCCGCGGTGGAGGAGACCGGCGACCGCGACGTCCGCGACATGCTCGACGTCCAGATCATCGGCGTGTGGAACGTGCTGCGCGCCGCGCTGCCCATCCTGCGCGAGCAGCGCGGCGGCCACGTCGTCAACGTGTCGTCGATCCTGGGCCTGACCGCGGTGCCCGGCTGGGCGCTGTACAGCGCCGGGAAGTTCGCGCTGGAGGGGCTGAGCGAGGCCCTCGCCGCCGAGGTGGCGGACTTCGGGATCAAGGTCACCATCGTCGAGCCCGGCTATTTCCGTACCGACTTCCTGTCCCAGGACTCGCTCGCCCTGCCCGCCGACACGAGCGCGCACTACCCGGCCATCCGCGAGATGGTCGCCGACCACCTCAAGCTCCAGGGCAGCCAGCTCGGCGACCCGGTCAAGGGCGCCGAAGCGATCATCGGCCAGGTCGAGTCCGGTGACGGCCCGCTGCGTCAGCTGCTCGGCTCGGACGCCCACGCCTACGCCACCGCCAAGGTCGGGGCCCTCCAGTCGAACCTCGACGCCACCGCGAGCAGCGCGCCCGCCACCGACTTCCCCGCCGCTGGATGACCGTGGGACCGTGGTCAGGCGGCGGGGAAGGAGGACGTCGCGCTCTCGCTCGCGGACGAGCAGATCACGGCGATGCTGGAGAGGTTCGCCGCGCAGCCGGCCGACGTGCCGGTGCTGACCGCGATGCGGCGGGCCGCGGTCGAGGTCGTGCGGGCCTACGAAGGGGAGACCGACGCGGATCAGGCCCGCTACCGGCGCATGCAGGACCTGGTCTCGGCCAGCGCGGCGTTGATGGCCGCGTGCGTCGAGCGCGGCGCGGCCCGGCTGGACGAGGTCGCGCGACTGATCGGCGTCCGGATGGGCGCCGACCCGGCCGCTGATCCGCGGCCCTGTCTGGTGGCCTCGGTCGCGCTGTGCGCGATGCCGGCAGCGGTCAACGCGTGGCGCGCGGCCGGCCGGGACGCGCCGGACTCCGAGCTGATCGGACAGGCATTCGACCTGCTCTCCGCCGGCCTCGACCACCCGGCCGCCTGAAGCGTGGCCACCATGACCATCCTGCCGCCTGAGGTGCGGCTACCGTGACCGTCTGGGATCACCCGCACCGGCGGGCAAGAATCTCGCCACGCGCTATGACCGAGGCGGACGTACGGGAAGGCGAGGATCTTCAGCGGCTCGGAACAGTGCGACGGCTCGGGTGCCGATCTTGAAGGATGCTCGGGGGCGTGGTCCGTGGTCGGCGGGGACCTTGCGGCCCCGCACCGTCACCGCGATCACGCTGTCGTACGGGAGCACGGCCGTCAGGGCGTCGACCATGCCGGCGACTCCCGCCGCCGCGCCGGGTCCGCCCCAATGGGTCTGTTCGCCGTAGGGGACGTCGGTGATCACGATGTCGGGTGTGAGCCCGCCGAGCGCCCGCTGAAGCTGGCCGGGGTCGAACACGTCGGCCTGGCGCACCGCGTGCGGCAGATCCCCGCCGGCGGCGTCGAGTTCGGCGGCGAGCCGGTGGGCGGCGTCCGCGGCCGAGTCGTACGCCGGTTTGCCGAAGCGGGTGGCGCGCGCCCGCAGGTCGGCGGCGCGGGCGGCCAGGCCGGCCTGGCTCAGCAGGGCGAGATTGCGCTCGGCCAGGCTCCGCGCTTCAGGGTCGAGGTCGGAGGCCAGCACCGAGGCGAGCCGGCGCCGGTGCAGCAAGGCCACGACGGTCAGCAGATAACCGCTGCCACAGCACGGGTCCCAGAGCACGGCGGGCCGGTCGCCGCCGCGCAGGGCCAGCGCGCGCTGGAAGATCTCGCTGGCCAGCCGCACGGGGAACGCGGGAAACCCTGGGGCGGAGTGCAGCACCGCGCCACTGGCCAGGTCCTGATGGCCGGTCCGGACGGTCGCGTGCCGGTAGGTCATGCGGTGTGGCCGCGCCGCTGGCGGGCGGCCTCGTACAGCACCACGGTCGCCGCGCTGGCGGCGTTGAGGGAGCTGGCCGAGCCGGCCATCGGGATGCGCGCCATCGTGTCGCACGCCTGCCGCCATCCCGCGCTCAGTCCGGTGGTCTCGTTGCCGATGACCAGGAGAGTGGGGCCGGTCAGGTCCAGGCCGGCGATGTCGGAGGTGCCGCTCTCGTCGGTGCCCACCACCGTCAGCGCCATCCCCTGGGCGCGCAGCCGCTCCACCCAGGCCAGCACTTCCCGGTGGGACGGGGTCCGCACCACCGGCAACGCCAGCAGCGACCCGGTGGAGGCCCGCACCGATCGGGGATCGTAGGGGTCGGCGGCGTGCCCGGTGACGATCAGGCCCGCGCCGCCGAAGGCGTCCAGTGAGCGCGCCATCGTCCCGATGTTCCCGGGGGTGTTCGGCCGGTCGAACACGGCGCCCAGGAAGGACGGCCCCACCTGGACGCGGGACAGCTCGTCGGCCGGCAGCCCGACCACCGCCACCAACTCGGGGACGTCCTCGTCCTTGCCGCCCAGCTCGCGCAGCAGGTCGGGGGCCATGGCCACCCGCTCGCCGCCGGCCGCCTTCAGCATCTGCTCCGCCCAGTTCGACAGCGGCCGCTCGGCGTCGTAGATGAGCGCGTGCACCGGCCAGCCGAACTCGACCGCCAGGCTGATCGGGCGCACTCCCTGGATCAGGAACTCCCCGGCCCGCTGCCGCTTGGCCCGATTGCCCAGCAGCGCCTGCCACTGCTGGAACCGCGCGTTGGCACGCGTGATACGCACGTCCCCCGATGCCGAATGCCCTCGATTCACCACGCTCTACAGAGTAGTGACTTCTCCGATTCCTGAAGGGAGCGGAGTCGCCGCTGGTCCCTTGCCGACACAGTCGCCTTGGCCGCGGCGTCGTCGCCGGCGATGAGCACGTCCAGCGGGTTGCCCTGCGCCAGCATGTGACCGAAGACGGTGTTGAACGCCTTCACGACGTGCGCGCCGGCGGGCGCGACCTTGGCGATCTCCTGCACGCCGGAGCTGCCGTCGAGGGTGAGAAGGCTCTGGAAATCGGGGGGTTAACGTGTGAACCAGAAGGTACGCCGCACTTGGTTACCATGTCAACCGGACGGTAAAGTGACGTGCGTGACCGAGCCGCGGTGGTTGGACGGGCGAGAACAGCAGGCCTGGCGCAGCTTGATGAAGATGCAGGACGGGCTGTCGGAGTTCCTCGA
>NZ_BMNK01000024.1:2044-146504 GCF_014646515.1 Nonomuraea glycinis | reverse complement strand
CACGCAATTCAACCTTCAGCCGAACCGCTCAGCCGACCACACCTTGATCACGAAAGATCGAGGCTAGAGCCGGCATCGATGTGCTCTGGGCGCCCGACGAGGAACTGAAAGCAACCATGAACCGGTATCTTTCTGAGCCTGCTGACACCTTGCGGACCGTGGACTTTCTCCAGTTCTCCGATGAAGAGGTCGATGACGTGGCTCCACGGCCGAATCGGGGCGAGCTTGAGCCTCCCACCCTCTTCTAGGCCGTGTTTCATAAGGCTCGCGATCCATCTGCTGGTCGGCGGGGTCCGGTTGAAGAGCCTGCGCTCACATCTGTCCACTAACGATCTGGCCCGGCTGTTCGCCGATGGTGGCCGTGCGGCGGGGCGGCCGTCGCCGTTGCCACAGGCGGAGAACGACGCGGTGGTGGAGGTGGAGCGGACGGCGAACAAGTACGGCATGGTCAGCCTGGCCGGCCGGTATCTGCTGGCGGCGGAGATCTTGGGCGGGCGTCGGGTCACCGTCCGGATCGAGGAGAACACGCTGATGTTCCTCGACCCCGACACCGCCGGCTGCTGCGCACCCGCCCGAACCCGCTGATCTGGGCCAAGTGCCTGCAACTGCGTGGCGCTCGCCCGGCGGGGCCGCCGCCGGTGCCGCAGCGGTCGCCGATCACGGTGCAGCGGCGCGCGAACGCCTTCGGCGTGATCACGGTGACCCGGCAGGCCGTCTCCCTTGGCCGCCTGCACGCCGGCCAGGTTGTCACCGTGCCCGTCAGCGACACCACGCTGACCATCGACCTGGACGAGGGGCCGCGCACGGTGCACCACACCACCGATCTTCCGATCCGCAACGTCAAGGTCATTGGCCGTACAAGGTCGACCATGTTCCGAGATCACCTGTCGTCCATGTCGTGGGACAGAAACGTCAGTCCTCTCATGGGACTAGACACGGGCTAACTGCTCTGTGTGCTGTCCCGGGACGTCATGATCCTTAGTCCTGGTCGTGCCTGGTGGATGCCTCGTTAAAGTCGTCGTCGCTGGGGTGGCTGACGAAGGTGCCCTTGCCCAGGACTGTGTAGAGAGTGCCGTCGGCGATGAGGGCGTTCAGCGCTCGGCGGGCTGTTCCTTTGGACACGCCGAGTTCGACTGCCAGGCGGGGTTCTCCGGGGACTGGCATGCCGGGTCGGTACTCGCCGGCTTCGATCCTGCGCTTGATCTCGTTGACGATCGCCTGCCAGCGCAGTTCATCGGGCTTGAAGTCCATAGTGTAACAATAGGAACCCAAAGGTTCCCATTCATTCCTAGGGGTTCCTGGTGGTACCCCTAGGCAGGACTAGGAAGGTTGTCGTAGCCTGTGGACATGCAGCAAACATCCGGCTACGACCTGGGCGCTCTGCGCGCTTCGTTCCCCGGCTGGTCCCTCTTCCAAAGCGACGCGGGCACCTTCTATGCGACGCGGTGCGACGTCCGGCTCAACGACGCGGAAATCAAGGCGGGCCTTCAGCAGACAGTGAGTGCTGACGACGTGGCGACATTCGAAGCGCTCCTGCACGAGCAGAGCCTGAAGGGGTGGCGTCGTGACCGATCCAGAGCCGTGTGACAACCAGCATCCCGCCACACCTTTGCCAGGGGCGAAGCCGATCGACTGGGAGCCGAGCTCATCCCGCGCGCTCCGAGTACGGGTCCGCGCACACACCTGCTCCTGTACGTTCCCGTACTTCGAGCTGTGCACGGCGGCTGGACTGTGGTTCGTCCGGCGCTACACGGCAAAGAGCCCGGCCGTCGTCGTCGAGAGCCCCTGGACATCCGCTCACGCTGCTCAGATCCTGTGGACGCAGATTTTGACTGGTCAGGCTCGGTGACCGTACACCGCCGCCCCTCGGTCGACGAATGCGCATGCGATCCGGGCGAGTAACCTCGGCAGACGTGACCTCATCCGCGTGAAAGCGGCAGACGAACAGCCCTTCATCGTGGGCGTGCAGGTCGGCCATGGTCTCGTCCCAAGCGCGCAACCGCTGAGCCGTGTCATCGTCCCCGCGCTCTCGGGAGCGCTGTTCGCACACCGCGCGCGACACCCACAGCAGAACCACCAGCCACGGCTCAGCGCCGACCAGACACCGGACGTCGGGGATGTTGCCCATGTGCACGATCGGCACCTGCCCGGTGTCGGTGATGCGCTCGACCTGGTGGCGGTCGACGGCGTAGACGTTGCCGTAGCGGCGGGTCTCGATCAGCAGCCGCCCGGCCGTGCGCAGTTCGGCGAAGCTGATGAACTCGTACTCGCTGCCCCGCCAGGTGCTGGCCTTGAGCTTGCGCAGCAGCACGAAGCGCGGGTCCAGCGCGGTCAGCGCGGCGGTCACTGGCGGTGCCCACGCTGGAGAACTCCGCCAGCTCCGCCCCGGCCGAACACCAACCCAAGTTGTTCGAACTGCTGGCCACGACCTACCAAGCTTGCTCAGCGTCACTGGCCAAGCTCGGCGAACCCGAAGCCGCATGGATCGCCGCCGATCGGGCCATCAACGCGGGCGAGCGGGCAGGCGACCCGCTGATGATGGCCGCCGGCGCCTTCCGGCTTGGCTTCGTCTTCCTCCGGGCACGCCACTTCGACCAGGCCGAGGAGACCGCCTCCATGAGGTAGCCGTCGCCGTGGAGCTGGGCGACGGCGGCCACGCACTACGCGTAGGAACCACGATCGACAAGGCCGCCCTGTCCAACGAACGACGCGCCCGGCTACATGTCGATCTCGCCCGCGCACACGCCCAACGACGTCAGATCGACGAAGCAGTGACCGCCCTGCTGGAAGCCGAGGCCATCACCCCCGAACAACTCCACAACCACCGAGTCGTACACCAACTCGTCTCCGACCTGCTGACGATGCGAGACCCGGCCTCCCCCGACCTACCCGGGCTGGCCGAGCGAGTGGGCGCGTAGCTCATCCGTCGAGAAGGCCAAGAGCCCACGAGCCGACTCCGACGGAAAGCGCATCACGATCACAGACTCCTTGGGCGTGGTGGAAGGCCAAGCCGTGTCACTGTCCCATGTCGCTGGGAACGTTGCTTGCACGCCTCACCCGCCGCCCATAGCATGACCGGCAACCACGGCTCAATAGACGCCGCGCATCGGGGATGTTGCCCGTGTGGACGATGGGCACCTGCCCGGCCTCGATGAACTGCTGGACCTGGTGGCAACCAACGGCATCGGCGTTGTCCTACCGGCAGATCTCAACCGGCAACCGTCCAACCGCATATAACTCGGCCAGCTTCAGAGCTAACGCCCTAGCGAAGCCCATGGGCGCCGCCAGGCGCGCCTGAGAAGACAGCCCGAGCGGAGCGAGGACCTTTGTGCGGGGCGGGCGTAGATGGTTCACCGCTCAGGTGGTCAGCGGGTGGGGGCGAAGGGTCAGCGGAGCCCCGTCTCCGGGAGGCGGGGCTCCGCGCGTCAACGTCTACTTCAACAACTGCCGGGCCATCACCATGCGCTGGATCTGGTTGGTGCCCTCGTAGATTTGGGTGATTTTGGCGTCGCGCATCATGCGCTCTACCGGGAAGTCCTGGGTGTAGCCGTACCCGCCCAGCAGCTGCACCGCGTCCGTGGTGATCTCCATGGCCGCGTCCGAGGCGGCGCACTTGGCCGCGCTGGACAGGAACGTGAGGTCCTTCTGGGGCTGGCCGTGCATGGCCAGCTCCGACTTGGCCGCCGCGTGGTACGTCAACTGCCTGGCCGCCTCCAGTTTCATGGCCATGTCGGCGATCATGAACTGCAGTCCCTGGAAGTCGGCGATGGCTCGGCCGAACTGCTTGCGCTCCTTGACGTAGCCGATGGCGTAGTCCAGGGCGCCCTGGGCGATGCCCAATGCCTGGGCGGCGATGGTGACCCGGGTGTGGTCGAGGGTCGCCAGGGCGGTCTTGAAGCCGGAGCCGGGTGCGCCGATCATCCGAGTCTCGGGGATGCGTACGTTGTCGAGGATCACCTGGCGGGTCGGCGAGGCCCTGATGCCGAGCTTCCGCTCCTTCGGCCCGAAAGACACGCCTTCATCGGACTTTTCCACGACAAAGGCGGAGATGCCACGAGCACCGGCGGCCGGGTCCGTCACCGCCATCAGCGTGTAGTACTCCGACACGCCCGCGTTCGTGATCCACATCTTCGCGCCGTTGAGGACATAGTGATCACCGTCACGCACCGCGCGGGTCTTCATCGCGGCGGCGTCCGACCCGGCCTCCGCCTCTGACAGCGCGTACGAGAACATCGCGTCCCCCCGGGCCACCGGCCCCAGGTAACGCGCCTTGACCTCCTCCGAGGCCGACAGCAGCAGCGGCACGGTGCCGAGCTTGTTGACCGCGGGGATCAGCGAGGACGAGGCGCAGGCCCGCGCCACCTCCTCGATCACGATCACGGCGGCCAGCGCGTCGCCCCCGGCTCCTCCGTACTGCTCGGGCACGTGAATGGCGTGCAGGTCAGTCGCGACGAGCGCCTTGTAGACGTCCCAGGGGAACTCCCCGGCCTCGTCCGCCTCGGCGGCACGTGGGGCGATCTTCTCGTCGGCGAGGGCCCTGACCGTTTCCCTGAGCATGTCATGCTCTTCGGCGGGCGCGTACAGAGGAAAGTCCATGCCTCGAATACTAGGACGTCCGACTACTTTGTTACCAGACAGTACCGTTTGTGCCCACCCCAAGGTGGCACGAAAGGAGGTAGCGGGGAGCCGGTAGCATTGCGCGATCGGAAGGAGCTCACTCGTGCCATATCGCCTCACGGTGATCGGGACCGGATACCTGGGCATCACCCATGCGGCGTGCATGGCGGACCTCGGTTACGACGTTCTGGGTCTTGACATCGATGCTGACAAGATCCGCCGGCTCAACAGCGGTGACCTCCCCATCCACGAGCCCGGGCTGGAGCCGGTGCTCCGCCGGGGGATCGAATCCGGCCGCCTGCGCTTCACCACCTCCTACGAAGAGGTCGCGGCCTTCGGCGACGTGCACTTCGTCTGCGTGGGCACTCCCCAGAAACGCGGCGAGTACGCCGCGGACGTGTCCTACATGGACAACGCGATCACGTCGCTGGCCCCCTTTCTGGACCGTGAGTGCCTGGTCGTCGGCAAGTCCACGGTGCCGGTGGGCACCGCCGAACGGCTGGCCGGCATCCTCACCCAGCTCGCGCCGGCCGGCGTCCAGGCCGAGCTGGCCTGGAACCCCGAGTTCCTGCGCGAGGGCTTCGCCGTGCAGGACACGCTCAACCCCGACCGCATCGTGCTCGGCGTCCGCACCGAGCGGGCCGAGAAGGTGCTGCGGGAGGTCTACGAGCCGCTGGGCGAGGTGCCCGTGGTCGTCACCGACTTCCCGACGGCCGAGCTGGTCAAGTCCGCCGCCAACTCCTTCCTCGCTACCAAGATCTCCTTCATCAACGCGATGGCCGAGGTCTGTGAGGCGGCCCACGCCGACGTGCAACAACTCTCGCTCGCCCTGTCCTACGACGACCGCATCGGCGGTCGTTTTCTCAACCCGGGCCTCGGCTTCGGCGGCGGCTGCCTGCCCAAGGACATCAGGGCGTTCATGGCCCGCGCGGGAGAGCTGGGTGCGGACCAGGCGCTGACGTTCCTGCGCGAGGTGGACATGATCAACATGCGCCGCCGCGCCCGTATGGTGGACCTGGCCCGGGAGCTGGCCGGCGGCTCCTTCCACGGCTGCACCGTGGGCGTGCTCGGCGCCGCCTTCAAGCCCAACTCCGACGACATCCGCGACTCCCCCGCGCTCGACGTGGCCGTCACCATCGGCCACCAGGGCGGTCAGGTCACCGTCTACGACCCGATCGCGCTCGACAACGCCCGCAAGGCCCACCCCGAGCTCAAGTACGGCGACTCCGCCGTCGAAGCGGTCCGTGGCGCGCACGTGGTGCTGCTGCTGACCGAGTGGCAGGAGTTCGTGGACCTCGACCCTGAGGAGCTCGGCGCGGTCGTCGCCACCCGCAGGATCGTCGACGGCCGCAACGCGCTCAACTCCGAGGCCTGGCGCTCAGCGGGCTGGCACTACCGCGCACTCGGCCGCCCGTAGCACCCCAAACCCGCCCATCCTGTACGGCGAAGCACCCGGCTCATCCAGGCGGCAGGTGGCGCACCCACTGGGTGAGCACCGGCCGGTACCCCTGGCGTGCCCAGAACGGCGCCGACAGCGGATTGGGCACCGCATGGTGAAGCACCGTCGTCGCCACCCCCGAGGCGTCGAGGTGCGCGTGCGCCACCGCCACCATCGCCGCGCCGACGCCCTGCCCGCGCACGGCGGGGTCGGCGTACATCGCGCTCAGGTAGGCGATCGGTGAGGTGGTGACGGCGGAGGCGACCCATCGCGCCCGCTGCGGCGGCTCCACCATGACGATGCCCGCCACCACGCCGTCCACCTCCGCGACCCAGCACCACGAGTCGTGCATCAGGGACCCCAGGCTCTCGGCGATCCCGTTCCGCGTCGACGGCCGCATGGTGACCCAGCCGAACTGGGCGTCGTAGGCCACCAGCGCCTCGTACAGGCGTGCGACGTCCCCCGTGTCGGCCTGGGTGGCGGCGCGCATCCGCACGCGGCCCACGGCGGCCGGCAGTCCGCTCCGGACCGCACCGCTCGGCCTGGCGGCGGTCACCACCATGGGGGCGAAACCGCGCATCGTCAGGGCGCGGACGGCGGCGGTGTCGCGGCTGGGCCACTGCACCGCCAGGGCCTTGTCGGGTCCCCTCTCGCCGCTGAGGCCGGCCAGCCACCGGTCGAGGAGCGCGCCCAGGGCCGCCTCGGGGTCCCGGCCGCCGACCCGGCCCCACAGGCGGTGAACGACCAGCGGGCTCCAGGTGGCGTTCATCGTGCCGGGGTCGAGCCGGTCGACCGAGGTGAGGCCGACGGCGTCGGCGACCTCGATCGCGCCCTCGTTCGGCCCGGGGGCGGGCAGCCCGACCTGCCCGCCCGCCAACGGGTCGACGGCGCGGACACGGGCGGCGTGAGCTGCGATCACCGGGTGCACAGCGGCCACGCTAGTCCTACGCACGACAGCGGAGAAGGGCCGGTCACCCCGACGAGGCCGCGTGAGCACAGGCGGAGAAAGGCCGGTCACCCCGACGAGGCCGCCGTGAGCTCAGGCGAGCACGGGCCGGTCAGCCCGACGAAGCCGCCGTGATCGCAGGCGAAGACGGGCCGGTCAGCCTGACGAGGTCAGCGTGGCGGCTTCGGCGCGCAGCCGCTCGCCCTTGGCGTGGGCCTGCTCCTTCAGCCGCACCTGGAACTCCTCCATGCGCGCGCGCAGCCCCGCGTCACTGGCCGCGAGGATGCGTACGGCCAGCAGTCCGGCGTTGCGGGCGCCGCCGACGGCCACGGTCGCCACCGGCACCCCGGCGGGCATCTGGACGATCGACAGCAGGGAGTCCATCCCGTCGAGGTACTTCAGCGGCACCGGCACGCCGATCACCGGCAGCGGTGTCACCGAGGCCAGCATGCCGGGCAGGTGCGCCGCGCCGCCCGCCCCCGCGATGATGACCTGGACGCCGCGCGAGGCCGCCTGCCGGCCGTACTCGATCATCTCGGCCGGCATCCGGTGCGCCGACACCACGTCGACCTCGAACGGCAGGTCGAACTCCGCGACGGCCTCGGCGGCCGCCCTCATCACGGGCCAGTCGGAGTCGCTGCCCATCACGATGCCGATCGTCACACGTACTCCCCGGTGGTCAGGTGGACGGCGGCGTGGCGGGCGCGGGCGCGTACCTCGTCGAGGTCGTCGCCGACGGCGGTGACGTGGCCGATCTTGCGGCCGGGGCGCACCTGCTTGCCGTAGAAGTGCACCTTGACGCCGGGGTCGTGAGCCATCACGTGCTCGTAGCGCTTGAACACGTCGGGGTCGTCGCCGCCGAGCAGGTTGACCATGACGACGACCGGCGCGGTCATCGTGGGCGAGCCGAGCGGCAGGTCGAGCACGGCGCGCAGGTGCTGCTCGAACTGGGAGGTGAGCGCGCCCTCGATCGTCCAGTGGCCGCTGTTGTGCGGGCGCATGGCCAGCTCGTTGACCAGCAGGCCGCCGGCCGTCTGGAACATCTCCACCGCCAGCAGCCCGGTCACGCCGAGCTCGTGCGCGATGTTCAGCGCCAGGCGCTGGGCCTGGGCGGCCTCCTCGGGGTCGAGCCCGGGCGCCGGGGCGAGCACCTCGACGCAGATGCCGTCCTGCTGCACGGTCTCCACGACGGGGTAGCTGACGCCCTGGTCGTGCGGCGAGCGGGCGACGAGCACGGCCAGCTCACGTTCGAACGGCACGAACGCCTCGGCCATCAGCGGAATCCCGGCGTCGAACGCCTCGGCGACCTCGGCCTCGGTGCGGCAGATCCAGACGCCGCGGCCGTCGTAGCCGCCCCTGACCGCCTTGAGCACCATCGGCCAGCCGTGCTCGGCGGCGAACGCGACCGCCCGCTCCACGTCGGGCACCCGGGCCCAGGCCGGGCACGGCGCGCCGATCGCGGTCAGCCGCTCGCGCATGACGGCCTTGTCCTGGGCGTGTACGAGCGCGTCGGCGCCCGGGTGCACCTGGACGCCGCCGGCCGTCAGGGCTCTGATGTGCTCGGTGGGGACGTGCTCGTGGTCGAACGTGATCGCGTCGCAGCCTTTGGCGAAATCGCGCAGATCGGACAGGTCACGGTAGTCGCCGAGGCGGGTGTCGACGATCACCCGGGCGGCGCTCTCGTCAGGGGTGTTGGCCAGCACGCGGAGCTCTATGCCGAGGGCGATCGCCGACTGCTGGGTCATCCTGGCGAGCTGACCGGCGCCGACCACGCCGACGACCGGTCCGATGGGGCTGAATGCGTTCACGTAAGGTGAGCATACCCGTCCGCTTCGAGGAGGGTTCGAGCGAGATTCCGGCATGTGTTCGTAGTGGCCGCCCGGGGCAGTAAGGTACCTCGGTACGCTGAAGTGGTGTCTAGGGGAAGGCCGAGTAGGAGACGTGCGGTTCCTGAAAAGCCTGTACCAGCGGTTCGCGGCCTTGGTTCATGAGCTGACCAAGTTCGGCACTATCGGCGCCGTCGCGTTCGTGATCGACACCGGCCTGTACAACCTGTTCCTGCTCGTTGTGGACTTGGGGCCGCTCACCTCCAAGGTGTACGCCACGGTCATCTCAGCGTCCTTCGCCTACGCGGGCAACCGCTTCTGGACGTTCCGGCACCGCGAGCAGAGCGGGCTGGGCCGCGAATACTTCCTGTTCTTCCTGCTCAACGGCATCGCCCTGTTGTTCGGCGTGCTGGTGATCGGCTTCACCACCTACACCCTCAAGCTGAACGACCCGGTGAGCCTCAACATCGCCAACATCATCGGGGTCGGCCTCGGCACCCTGTTCCGCTTCTGGTCGTACAAGAAGTGGGTGTTCCTGGAGGCGACCACGCCGATCCCGGCCGAGTTGCCCGAGGCCGGGATCAGGCAGGACCGCTGACCACCCGCCGGCCGTTGTCGTCGGCCGGCCGTAGGAAGATCGCGAACTTCGCGGGGCGCCGCCGTACCAGCTCGAGCCGTCCGCCGTCGGCGGCGGCCAGGGCGCGGGCGAGCGTCAGGCCGAGGCCGGTGCCGCCGCCTCCGCTCACGCTGCGCTCGAAGATCTTGGGCGCCAGGTCGTCCGGGATGCCCGCCCCCTCGTCGGAGACCTCGATCACCACGTACTTGTCGCCGCAGGACGTCGTCACCGTGACGGTGCCGCCGCCGTGGCGCAGGGAGTTCTCCAGGAGCGTGGCGATGACCTGGCCGAACCCCCCGGTGGTCGCCAGGGCCTTGAGGTCGCGGGTGCCCGCGAGCACCAAGGTGCGGCCCACGCCGCGGAAGACCGGCTGCCACTCGGTCACCTGCTGGATGAGCACCTCGTCGAGGGCGACCGGCTCCGCCTGAGCGTGGCGCTGCCTGCGGGCCGCGGCGAGCAGCTCGTCGATCACGGCGGTGAGCCGCTCGGCCTGCACGATGGCGGCCTCGCCCTCCTCGCGCACCACCTCGGGGTGCTCGGAGGCCGCGACGATCTCCTCCAGCCGCATGGTGAGCCCGGTCAGCGGGGTGCGCAGCTGGTGGGAGGCGTCGGTGGCGAACTCGCGCTCGCGGGTGAGCAGGTCGGAGATGCGGGTGGCGCTGCGGTCCAGGACCTCGGCGACCTGGTCGAGCTCGGGGATGCCGTAGCGATGCTTGCTCGGCCGGGCGTCGCCCGAGCCGAGCCGTTCGGCGATCCCGGCCAGGTCCAGCAGGGGGAGTGTGAGCCGGCGGGACTGCACGATGGCCAGTCCCACCGCTACCGCGAGAGCCGCGACGGCCAGGGCCACGATCAGCAGCAGGCGGGCGTAGACGTCCTGCTCGATCTGGGCCCGGTCGCGGCTCACCCGGACGAATATGCCGCTGTCGGACTCGGCGTCCTCCGTCATCTGCTCCCCGGAAGGCGGCGGGGTGCCGACGATGGTGGCCTTGGGCGGGTTACCTCGTTCGAATATCTGGATGTATCGGTCCGGGTATTTCTGTTCCAGTTGCTTGGGATCGAGCGGCGTCTCCTGGATGCGGGCATACTCCACCTCCCCCACCAGGCGGGTCGCCTCCGCCCTGAGCTCCTGTGCGGCCTCGTCGACGATCAGCCGGCCGACCACGATGCCGAGCGGCACCCCGAGCAGCAGGACGGCGATGACCGCGACGACCAGGGTGGAGGAGAGCAGGCGTCGGCGCATGCGCCTACTCGCGTTCGAAGCGGAAGCCGACTCCTCGGACCGTGGTGATGTAGCGGGGCTTGGCCGCGTCGTCGCCCAGTTTGCGGCGCAGCCACGAGATGTGCATGTCGAGTGTCTTGGTGGAGCCCCACCAGTTGGTGTCCCACACCTCTCTCATGATCTGCTCGCGAGTGACCACCTTGCCCGCGTCGCGGACCAGGACTCTGAGCAGGTCGAATTCCTTGGTGGTCAGGTGCAGCTCCTTCTCTCCCATCCAGGCGCGGCGGGAGTCGGCGTCGATGCGGACCCCCTGCACCACCGGGGTCTCGGAGGTGCCGCGGCGCAGCAGCGCCCGCACCCTGGCTAGTAGTTCGGCGAGCCGGAACGGCTTGGTGACGTAGTCGTCGGCGCCGGCGTCGAGGCCGACGACGGTGTCCACCTCGTCGACGCGGGCGGTGAGGATCAGCACCGGGGTGCCGTGCCCTTCGGCACGAATCCGGCGGGCCACCTCCAGGCCGTCCATCTCAGGCAGGCCAAGGTCAAGAACGATGAGGTCGATGCCCCCCGACAGAGCCCTCTCGAGGGCCTGCGGGCCGTCGGGGCTCACCTCAACCTGATAGCCCTCTCGGCGCAACGCACGCGCGAGCGGCTCGGAAATCGAGGTGTCATCCTCGGCGAGAAGTACGCAGGTCATGAAGCGATCGTAGGACCTTAGGGGATCGTTTCCCGGGCACAGCGCACGGTTTGACTCGTCGTTGACCTATCCATTGACCTGGCCAAACACGGCTAAACATCGGTTAGTCGTGATTAAAGTACCGCGATCATCGCGGGGAAAAGCAGACGTGACCATGCCCGGGGGTGACAAGCCCAACCCTCCCGCCGGGCGTGTCGGAACCCCGAAAGCACGTCAGCCCGCCTGATAGAGCGCGAAACGCTCCAACCAGGACGGGCCTCGGGGCGGGAAATCAGTCCGCGGAGGGCGGCTCGGCGTAGCGGGCGAGGTAGAGCTGCTCCCCCAGGGTCTCGATGAGCCCCAGCTCGGTCTCGAGGTAGTCGATGTGCTTCTCCTCGTCCTCCAGGATCTCCTCGAAGATCCGGGCGGAGGTGACATCGCCCTTCTCCCTCATCAACGCGATGCCCGGCCGCAGCCGCTGCACCACCGAAAGCTCGACCTCCAGGTCGGCACGGAGCTGCTCACGGACCGTCTGGCCGATGTGCAGGGTGCCGAGCCGCTGATAGTTGGGCAGCCCCTCCAGAAAGAGGATGCGGTCGGTGAGCCGTTCGGCGTGACGCATCTCGTCGATCGACTCGTCGCGGGTATAGTCGGCGAGCTTGGTGTATCCCCAGTTCTGCTGCATCTTGGCGTGCAGAAAGTACTGGTTGATCGCCGTGAGCTCGGCCGTCAACTGCTCATTGAGCAGCTCAATGATCTGCTTGTCGCCCTGCATGAACGGGCCCCTCGTGTTATGCGGTGGTCAGTTCCTGAGATGCTCTCAGGATTGCACAGATCTTCCGCACACAAGTGGCGCAGTCGCTGCCGGCCCCCGTGGTGTCGCGCACCTGCTTGGCGCTGGTGGCGCCGCCCGCGATGCAATCGTGGACGTCGTTCTCGGTCACGGCGCGGCACACGCACACGTACATTCGGGGCCGGCCTCTCGGAAGCAGGGGATCTTTGGTAAGGCATACCTAACATAGCCTACTTAAGTAAGGCTTGCCTATGTCAGGTACGCCACAGATCCCCTGCTCAGTGACCGCGCTTGATCCACTCCTCCAGATGCGGCGCCTCGGCCCCGATCGACGTCGACTCGCCGTGCCCGGTGTGCACGACCGTCTCGGCGGGCAGCTCCAGCAGCCGGCCCCGGATCGAGTCGATGATCGTGTCGAAGGACGAGTAGGAGCGGCCGGTCGCTCCCGGGCCGCCCTTGAACAGCGTGTCGCCGCTGAACAGCACGCACACCTCGGGCGCGTACAGGCAGACCGCCCCCGGCGCGTGGCCCGGGGTGTGCAGCACCTCCAGCGAGATCCCGCCGGCCTCGATCTTCTCGCCGTCGGCGAGGGGAACGTACGGCACGCTGTCGCCGTACACCTGCGACCACAGGACCTCGTCGGCGGGGTGCAGCCGGATCGGCGCGCCGGTCAGCTCGGCGAGCTCGGCCGCCGCGTTGATGTGGTCGTTGTGCGCGTGCGTGCAGACGATGGCCTTGACCTCACGGCCGCCCACCCGCTGGGCGATGGCCTTGGCGTCGTGCGCGGCGTCGATGACGACCACCTCGCGCGCGTCGCCCGCCAGCCAGACGTTGTTGTCGACGTCCCACGTCCCGCCGTCGAGCGAGAACGTGCCGGACGTGACGACCTTGTCGATCATCAGAGGACCACCACCGAGCGCAGCACGTCGCCGCGGTGCATCTTGGCGAACGCCTCCTCGACCTGGTCGAGCCCGATCGTCTCGGTCACGAACTTGTCCAGCGGCAGCCGGTGCTGCAGGAACAGGTCGATGAGCATGGGGAAGTCACGGCTGGGCAGGCAGTCGCCGTACCACGACGACTTGAGCGAACCGCCGCGGCCGAACACGTCGAGCAGCGGCAGCTCCAGCCGCATCTCCGGGGTCGGCACACCGACCAGGACGACGGTGCCGGCCAGGTCGCGGGCGTAGAAGGCCTGCTTGTACGTCTCGGGGCGGCCCACCGCCTCGATCACCACGTCGGCGCCGTGGCCGCCGGTGAGGTCGCGGATCGCCTCGACCGGGTCGCTCGCGCCGGAGTTGACCACGTCGGTGGCGCCGAACCCGCGCGCCCACTCCAGCTTGCGGTCGTCCAGGTCCACCGCGATGATCTTGGCTGCACCGGCCAGGGACGCGCCGAGGATCGCGGCGTCGCCGACCCCGCCACAGCCGATGACCGCCACCGTGTCGCCACGGGTGACGCCGCCGGTGTTGATGGCGGCCCCGATCCCGGCCATCACGCCGCAGCCCAGCAGCCCGGCCACCGACGCGGGCGCCTCGGCCGACACCTTGGTGCACTGCCCGGCGGCGACCAGCGTCTTCTCCAGGAACGCGCCGATGCCCAGCGCGGGCGACAGCTCGGTGCCGTCGGCCAGCGTCATCTTCTGGGCGGCGTTGTGGGTGGCGAAGCAGTACCACGGCCGGCCGCGCAGGCACGCCCGGCACTGGCCGCACACGGCCCGCCAGTTGAGGATGACGAAGTCACCCGGCTCCAGCCCGGTGACGCCCTCGCCGACCGCCTCCACCGTGCCCGCGGCCTCGTGCCCGAGCAGGAAGGGGAACTCGTCGTTGATCCCGCCTTCCCGGTAGTGCAGGTCGGTGTGGCAGACCCCGCAGGCTTGGACATTGACCACCGCCTCCCCGGGACCCGGATCCGGCACGATCACCGTCTCGATGGAAACTTCCTGGCCCTTGCCCCGGGCGATGACGCCCTGCACTTCGTACGGCATGGCAGCCATCTTGGGTCAGCGGGGTGATCTCCGCAAGACATGAGGCCGCACCACGCCGAAAGCTCAGCGGTTGTCGAGCTCGCCGTCGGAGGCGTCTTCCACCAGGCGGAACAGATCCACTCGGACATCCTGGATCTTGGGGATGTCCCGCAGCACGATCTGGCCCCGGTCGCCCGCCGACTCCACGACCAGCGTGCCGCAGCCGAGCAGGCGCTCGGCGAAGGTCTGGTCGGAGCTCACGGTGTTGACCTTGGCCATCGGGATCTCGTCCGTGGACTTGTTGAGCACCCCGGTGCTGATCGTGAAGCGGTGCGTGGTGAGCACGTAGCCGGTGTTCTTCCACCGCAGGTAGGGAATGAACGACCAGATCGTCAGCAGGAGCACCGCGATGACGCCGACCGCGATCCTGGCGTAGGAGGAGTAGGCCCAGTCACCCGGGATGAAGTAGATCGCCGCACCCGCGCCCGCGGCGATGAGGATGAGGGCGAGGAAGGGGACGATGAGCCGCTTCCAATGAGGGTTGAAGGAGCGCACACGCCGCTCACCCTGCGTCAGATGGTGGTCCGGAATGGTCATGGGCAAATGGTGCCACCCTCATCGCCCTGAGGGCTATGCCGTGGGCCTAACGTGCACGACGTCGCCCGCGCTCAGCGTCGAGGTCACG
Source organism: Nonomuraea glycinis (assembly GCF_014646515.1). Classification (GTDB taxonomy): domain Bacteria; phylum Actinomycetota; class Actinomycetes; order Streptosporangiales; family Streptosporangiaceae; genus Nonomuraea; species Nonomuraea glycinis. Next base: position 131,728 of record NZ_BMNK01000024.1, on the reverse strand, counting down.
CCGCCCGCCGTCACCTGGAGGTGACCAGCGGCGTCTATGCCGGTGGCCCGGCCGGTGAGTGCCGCGCCACCCGGCAGCTCGACCCGCACCTCGCGGCCGACCGTGGCCGAGACCGCCAGGTAGGCGGCGCGCAGCCCGCAGGCGTCGGCGTCGCCGGCCGCCTCCGCCCACTCGCGGTAGTGCACCTCCACCTCCCTGAGCACCGCCCTGAGCAGCGGATCGCGGTCCAGGCAGGCCGCCTTCTCGACGGCCAGCGAGGTGGCCGACGCCACGGGGAGCTCCTCCTGCTTGACCAGCACGTTGAGGCCCATGCCGACCACCACCGCGCCCTCGCTGCGCTCGGCGAGCACCCCGGCCAGCTTGCGCTCGCCGATGAGCAGGTCGTTGGGCCACTTCAGGCGTACGTCCACCTCGGCGAGCCGGCGCACGGCGGAGGCCGCGGCCACGCCGAACAGCAGCGTCAGCCAGCCGAACGCGGTGGCCGGGAGCGACGGCCTGAGCAGGACGGAGAACGTCAGGCCGGCGCGGGCCGGCACGGTCCAGGTGCGGCCCAGCCGGCCACGGCCCGCGAGCTGCTCCTCGGCGACCAGCACCGCGCCCTCCTCCGCACCGCCGTGCGCGGCGGCGGCGAGGTCGGCGTTGGTCGAGCCGGTGCTGTCGACGACCGTGATCCCGGTCCACAGCGAGCCCGGCCGGACCAGGGCGCGGTTGAGCGCCGCCTCGGACAGAGGCGGGCGGTCCAGATCGGAGTAGCGCGACATCAGTCCATCCTCTCGCACGTCCGGGCCGGTCCCACCCGGCGGGGCAGCGCGACATCACTCCGTCTTCTCCCACGTCCGGGCCGGTCCCACCCGGCCGGGCAGCGCGACATCACTCCGTCTTCTCCCACGTCCGGGCCGGTCCCACCCGGCCGGGCGGGGCAGGATATGGGGATGAGCGAGCGACCGAATGCGCGCGACCGCGCCTGCCGCCGGCTGTCCGGCCTCGGCACCGTCAACGCCGTCGTCGCCGTGCGGTCGCGGTGACCCGCCCCGGCCCCACGACCCGCGTACGCATCCGGCGGCTCACCGGGACCCGGGCCGTCGACCGGCGCGACGACCTGTCCACCGAGGAGCCGCTGGAGATCCGCCTCGCCCTGCCCGGCGGCGGGCACCGGACGGTCGCCATCACCATGCGCACCCCCGGCCACGACTTCGAGTTGGCCGCCGGGTTCCTGCTGGGCGAGGGCGTGGTGCGGCCGGGCGGCATCGCCTCCATCGCCTACTGCACCGACGAGGACCTGCTGCCCGAGGCCCGCTACAACACGGTCACCGTACGCCTGCACGGCCCGATCCCCGACCTGCCCGCGCTGGACCGTCACTTCGTCACCTCCAGCGCGTGCGGCGTCTGCGGCTCGGCCGGCCTGGACAACCTGCACGAGCGCTGCGGCCCGCTGCCCGAGGACGGGCTGCGGATCACCCCCGAAGTCCTGTACGGCCTGCCGGACGCGCTGCGCCGGGCCCAGGGGGTGTTCGGCAAGACGGGCGGCCTGCACGCGGCCGGCCTGTTCACCGCCGAAGGGGCGCAGGTGGCGGTGCGTGAGGACGTGGGCAGGCACAACACGGTGGACAAGCTGGTCGGCTGGGCAGAGCTGACCGAGCGCCTGCCGTTGTCCGGTCATATCCTCATGGTCAGCGGCAGGACCAGCTACGAGATCATGCAGAAGGCGCTGGCGGCGAACATCCCCACGGTGTGCGCGGTCTCGGCCCCCTCCTCGCTCGCCGTCGACCTGGCCAGAGAGTTCGGGATGACGCTGGTCGGGTTCCTGCGCGGCGAAGGGTGCAACGTCTACGCCGGACAGGAGCGCATATTTGTGGAATGAACTGTTCCGTTCTGCTATAGTTGGAACAGAACAAGTCGTTCCGCCAAAGGAGTTCTCATGATCCACCCCTTCCGTGTCGAAATCTCATCGGCCGACCTCGACGACCTCCAGGCCCGCCTGGCCCTGACCCGCTTCACCGACGAGATCCCCGGCACCGACCAGGGCGTCTCCGCCGCGCGGGTCAGGCGCCTGGTCACCCGGTGGCGCGACGGCTTCGACTGGCGCGCCGTGGAGGCCAGGCTCAACGCCCACCCCCAGTTCACCACCGAGATCGACGGGCAGCGCATCCACTTCCTGCACGTCCGCTCGCAGAACCCGGACGCGCTCCCCCTCATCCTCACCCACGGCTGGCCCGGCTCGATCGCCGAATACCTCGACGCCATCGAGCCCCTGTCCCAGCACTTCCACCTGGTCATCCCGTCGATGCCCGGCTACGGCTTCTCCGGCCCGACCAAGGAGCTCGGCTGGGACAACCAGCACATCGCCCGCGCCTGGGCCGAGCTGATGTCCCGCCTCGGCTACGACCGTTACGGCGCCGTCGGCAACGACGCCGGCTCGATGATCTCCCCCGAGATCGGCCGGATCGCCCCGGACCACGTCGTCGGCGTGCACGTCACCCAGATCTACTCCTTCCCCTCCGGCGACCCCGCCGAGTTCGCCGCCCTCACCGAGGAGGACCAGGCGGGCCTGGCCGTGCTCGACTGGTTCTGGAAGGAGAAGGGCGCCTTCAACGTCCTTCAGTCGCAGCAGCCGCAGACCCTCGCCCACGCCCTCGCCGACTCCCCCGCCGGCCTGGTGGGCTGGCTCGCCCAGCTCTTCGACGAGGACCTGGACGACGACTTCATCCTGACGAACGCCGCCATCTACTGGTTCACCGGCACCGCGGGCTCGGCGCTGCGCCTCTACTGGGAGAACGCACGGGCCGAGCAGCCCAAGGAGCCCACCACCGTGCCGCTGGGCCTGGCGATGGGCGAGGGCGACTTCAAGTCCATCCGGCCCTTCGCGAACCGCGACCACGCGAACATCGTCTCCTGGAAGACCCTCCCCGCCCCGGCCCACGGCCACTACACCGCCCACACGGCCACCGCCGCCCTCACCGCGGACATCCAGGCCTTCTTCGCCGACCTCACCTGACCCACCGTGAGTTCCGGCGCGGGCGCCGCGGTTGGCATACTGAAGCCTCGGCGCCCCCAAGGAGATCACGCGATGCCCCAGCAGCCCACGCTCCGACGCACCCCCCTCAACGCGGACGAACGGGCCCGGAGCGAGGCGACCTTCACTCCCCTCGTCGCCGAGCACCTGACCACCAGCGGCCGCTTCCGGATCAGCGCCGACACCCCGGAACTGGTGGAGCTCTTCCAGGCGGTGGCCCGCCGCGTCGGCGACATGCTCCACCGCCCCGTGATCAGCTACGCCAACGGCCGCTACATGGTGATCACCTTCGCCGACGAAACCCCGGGCCTCACCGGCCAGTGATCATCAGGTTCTCAAGCGCGTAGGCATCTCGATCGAAACGTTGTCGGTCGAGATGGATCACCTTGGTCCAGGGTGCCTGTCATCCGAACGCGCCTCCCAAGCGGTAGTCATCACCGGATACAACGAGACGGAGATGACGAATGGACGACGGATTCGCCGAGTACGTGGCACACCGGCATTCATGGCTGTGCCGGATGGCGTATCTCCTCGCCCGGGACTGGGGCACGGCCGAGGACCTGGTGCAGACAGCGCTGGCAAAGGCCTGGCTTGCCTGGCGGCGGATCGAGGGCAACCCTGACCCGTACGTCTATCGGATCATCGTGAACACCCACACGTCGTGGTGGCGCAGGCGCTGGCGCGGCGAGGTTCCGGCCGAAACACTCCCCGAGACGGCCGATCCACGCGACGCGGCCGCACAGGTGGACGATCGGGCCGCGCTGTGGAGCGCGATCGACACACTCTCACCACGCCAGCAGGCGGTGATCGTCCTGCACTACTTCGAGGAACGGACGCTCACCCAGGTCGCCAACATCGTCGGTTGCTCACTGGGAGCGGTGAAGAGTCAGCTCAGCCGAGCCCTCACCCGTCTTCGGGTCGATCCAGACATCCAGACCATGAATCTAGAAGAGGTTCGGCGATGAGGTCCACCGAGAATGATCTGCGACAGCTTCTGAACGAGCATGCTCAGGAGAAGAGCGCCGGCGAACCACCTGCTCATCTCGACGCGATCGTACGGCGAGGCCGCCGCATCGGCCGTACTCGGCGGGCGGTGGCGGCGGGGGCGACGGTCGCCGTAGTCGTCACCGCCGCCGGGTTGATGAACGGCCTGCTGATCGGATCACCCTCGGCGGACGTGGCGACGCTCGCTCAGTCTCCTGCGGACTCGGCCCAGGTGGAGCCCGGCCCGAAGCTGCCCGAGAAGTTCTCCGTGGTGCTGGGGGCCGAGAGATTCGACCTCCCTCTCATCCACTCCCAGCGCTTCGAGACAATGGGCGTCGCCCGGACGGTGACCTTCTCGCCGACCAGCTTCTCAACGGGGCAGAAGGTGGTCTGCGACGATCCCCAGGCTTGGGTCGTCACGGCGCAGCGGCTCAAGAGCGGCGAACTGGGCGGTTCGGCCGGACGGTGCGAGTCCTCGGTGAGCTCGCATCACGACCGGCTTTCGGCGCCCTCCGACTGGCTGAAGCGTCCGCAGTCTCTGCAGGTCTGGGTCTTCCCGGCCGACGCCCCGGTCCGGCAGGTTGCGGAGGTCGTCACGGGTTGCCCGCAGACCCCGGTGTCGAAGGGATGTGACGAGAGCGCCCAGTCCCAGGCGCTGATGCGCCCCGAAGTGCGCGAACGGCTGTCGGCCGAGGTCGGTGAGCGGCCAGGCAGGTGGGCCGTCGGAGTCTACGACCGACCTGCCCAAACCACGTCCGGGCCGAGCGGTGCACCCTCGACGGTCGTTGAACCCCCCGATGACAGCCCGATGCCGCCGACCCCCTGAGCAGCCGGAGTCCGTATCGACGTAGATCCGGCTCTCTCGACCAAGAGCGACCGGCCAGCCGCGACTTTGGTCGGAGGCGTCGGATGCCAAGGATCGATGTCCGGGCCGGCGGTGATCTCTAGCGTCGTAGGAATGACACAGACCGAACGGCCCACCCCCAGCCGGGTCCGCGAAGTCGATGCCGTGCGGGGTTTCGCGCTGGCGGGGATTCTCGTGGCGAACATCGGCTTTCTCGCCGACCCCGGGCACGCGATCGTCGGCGGCATCCCCGTGCCCGAGGACCCGGTCGCCTACACGATCTACGCGTTGGTGCTGACGAAGTTCTACGTCATCTTCTCGTTCCTGTTCGGCTACTCCTTCACCCTGCAGCTGCGGGCCGCGGAGCGGGCCGGGGCGAGCGTGCGGGCCCGTACGCTGCGGCGCTGTCTGGGGCTGTTCGTCATCGGCGTGGTGCACGGCCTGCTGCTGTGGATCGGCGACATCCTCACCCTGTACGCCTTCCTCGGGCTGATCCTGCTGGCCCTGCGCGACGTCCGGCCGCGCACCGCCGTCCGCGCCGGGGTCTGGATCATCGGCGTTCTCACCGTGTGCTACCTGCTGCTCGCGGCGCTGACCACGCTGGATCCCACCGCCGGCGCCGCCCCCGTCGCGGACCCGGCCGAGTCGGCCCGGGTGCTGGCCCTGGTCACCGGCGGGCCGCTGGACTTCCTGACGCTGCAGGTGGAGCTGTATCCGGTGCTCGCCCTGAGCATCTGGGCCTTCCAGGGGCCGACGGCGCTGGCGCTGTTCCTGTTCGGGCTGGCGGCCGGTAAGGCGAAGCTGCTGGAGGAGCCGGAGCGGTGGGCGCACCTGCTCCCCCGGATCCAGTGGATCGGCTTCGGCGTCGGCGTGCCCAGCGGGGTCTTCTACGCCTGGAAGTCCGCCGGCGAGGACGCGACGGCCCTGGTAGCGCTGGCCCTGAACAACGTGACGTCACTGCTGCTGGCCGCCGCCTACGTGGCGACCCTGCTCCGGCTGCTCAAGCGGTATCCGGCGCTCGCCGGCGCCCTCACCCCCGCCGGCCGGATGGCCGCCTCCAACTACATCGGACAGTCCGTCCTGGTCTGCCTGGTCTTCACCGGATACGGCCTGGCCCTCGCGGGGAGCGTCCCACCACTGGGCGTGATGGGCATCGCCGTGGTCATCTACACGGTCCTGCTGGGGCTCAGCGCCTGGTGGCTACGTTCCCACCGATACGGCCCAGTGGAGTACGGCCTACGCCGGCTGACGAACTGGAGTTGACCGACTGCCACCGGCTCCTCGCGACGCGCTGGACCTGAGTGGCGCACCGGGTTACTATCTGTAGTGAAGCCGCCGCTTTTCGGAGCGGTAGGAAGTGAGCCTGGGAAGATCCCTCCGGACGGTGGGGTCCCGGGCTTGCGCGTTTCACGGGCCGATTCGGTGCATCTCTGTACGTCTTTCCAGCAGCTTGAGATAACTCTCGTCTCCCAAGCGACTCGCCACCACCGCACCCGCCAGACAGTCCGCCGTCCGGAGCAGCGGCTCCGTCGCACCCGCAAGGTGATGAACACGGATGGTCAGCCCGTGTTCTGCAGGCCCGCTGCCACCCCGTTGACCGACAGCAGCAGGAGCGTCGACAGGCGGTCGCGCTCGTGCTCCGACGGGTCGCCGGTGCGGAGGGCCGTCAGGGCGCGGAGTTGCAGGTGGGAGAGGGCGTCCACGTACGGGTCGCGGAGTTGGACGGCGCGGGAGAGGACCTTGCGGTTCTCCAGGAGGCGCCGGTGCCCGGTCACCTGCAGCACCAGGGCGCGGGTGCGGTCGTACTCGGTCAGGACCTGGTCGGCGAAGTCCTTGCGGCCGCCGAGCGCCAGGTAGCGTTCGGCGATCGAGCGGTCGGTCTTGGCCAGGGACATCTCGGCGTTGTCCAGCAGGGCGTTGAACAGCGGCCATTCGGCGTAGGCCGCCCGCAGCTCGTCCAGGGAGCCGACCGACGCCAGGCCGGTGCCGAGGCCGTACCAGCCGGGGAGGTTGACGCGGGTCTGGGCCCAGGCGAAGACCCAGGGGATGGCCCGCAGGTCGTCGAGCGAGCGCGGGGCGCCGAGGCCGCGGCGGGCGGGGCGGGAGCCGAGGCGCAGGGAGCCGATCTCCTCCAGCGGGCTCACCAGGGCGAACCACTCGGGGAAGCCGGGGGCCTCGGTCAGGGCGCGGTACGCCTGCTCCGAGGCGGCGGCGACCTGCTCGGCGAGCGGGCGGAAGCGGTCGGCGGCCGCGGCGGTGCGGGAGCCGATCGTGGGGGACGAGGCCATGAGGACGGCGTTGGTGACCTGCTCCATGTGCCGGCGGGCGATCTCGGTGTGGCCGTAACGGGCGAAGATGACCTCACCCTGCTCGGTGACCTTGAAGCGGCCGGCCACCGAGCCGGGGGCCTGGGCCAGCACGGCGCGGTTGGCGGGGCCGCCGCCTCGGCCGAGCGCGCCGCCCCTGCCGTGGAACATGCGCAGCTTGACGTCGTGCTCGGCGGCCCACGCGGTGAGCTGCTCCTGCGCTTCGTACAGGCGCAGGGTGGCGGCGGCCGGGCCGAGCTCCTTGGCCGAGTCGGAGTAGCCGAGCATGATCTCCAGGCGCCGGCCGGTGTCGGCGAGGCGCTGCTGGATCTGCGGGATCTCCACCATGCCGGCGAGCACGCGCGGGGAGTTGGCCAGGTCCTCGCCGGACTCGAACAGCGGGACCACGTCCAGGACGACGCCGCGGGAGCCGAGGGCGTGGCCGGCGAGCTCATAGACGGCGGCGATGTCCTCGGCCGAGCGGGTGAAGGAGACCACGTAGCGGGAGCAGGCGGTGACGCCGAACCGCTCCTGGATCCAGGCGATGACCCGGATCGTGGCCAGCACCTCCTCGGTGCGCTCGGACAGCTCGCCGCCGGCGCGTAGCTCCTCCAGCGCGGCCGCGTGCACCTGGGAGTGCTGGCGAACCTCCAGCTCGGCCAGGTGGAAGCCGAACGTCTCCACCTGCCAGATGAGGTGCTGCAACTCTCCGTACGCCTGCCGTACGGCGTGCTGGGACAGGGACTCCTGGGCCAGGCGCAGGTCGGCGAGCAGCTCGGCGGGGGCGCGGTAGCCCAGGTCGAGGTTACGGCGGCGGGTGGCGGCGATGCGGGTGGCGACGAACAGCATCCACTGCCGGTGCGGTTCCTGCGGGGAGCGGGTGGCCAGCTCGGAGACGATCTCGGGGTGGGCGTCGACGACCGCGTCCAGCGCCGCGCGCAGCTCCGGCGAGGCGGGGGCGAACGGGGCGGCGGCCGTGAGCGTGCGGGCGATCCGGGAGCAGGCGGTCTCCAGCGCGTTGAGCACGTGCTCGGACTGGATCTGGATGGTCTCGCGGGTGACCTTGGAGGTGACGTTGGGGTTGCCGTCGCGGTCGCCGCCGATCCAGCTTCCGTAGCGGATGAAGGGCCGGGCCAGGGGCGGGCGGGTGCCGGTCGCGTCGCTGAGCGCGGCGTCCAGCGAGCGGTAGACCTGCGGTACGACCCGGAACAGCGTCTCGTCGAAGGCGGCCATGGCGGTGCGCACCTCGTCGAGCGGGTCCAGCTTGGTGTTGCGGAGCTGGGCCGTACGCCAGAGGAGGTCGATCTCCTCCAGCAGGCGGCGGGTGTCCTCGGCGCGTTCGGTGGCGCCGCGGCCGGGCGCGTTGTAGTCGGTGAGCCGGCCGCTGATGCGCTGGATGGCGGTGACGACGGCGCGCCGGCGCGCCTCGGTCGGGTGGGCGGTCAGGACGGGGTGCAGCTCCAGCCCCTCGACCAGCTCGGCGACCCGCTCCTGGCCGAGCTCGTGCACGGCCTCGGCCAGCGACTCGCGCAGCACGTGGTCGCCGGTGTCGCGTTCGCGCAGGATGCGGATGCGGTAGTGCTCCTCGGCCAGGTTGGCCAGGTGGAAGTAGCAGGTGAAGGCGCGGGCGATCTCGACGGCGCGGTCGATCTCCCAGTCGGCCGCCATGGCGGCGATCTCGTCGCTCGACGTCTCTCCTCTACGGGCGGCGATGACCGCCTTGCGGAGGCGTTCGACGTCGGCGAGCAGGTCGTCGCCACCCTGCTCGGCGATGACCTGTCCGAGCATTTTTCCGAGCAACCGCACGTCGCGGCGCAGCTCGTCCGGCATCTCGGTCACGGCAGCGCTGCGATGCTCAAAGCCCTGGTCAGTCATGCTTCGAAGCGTACATAATCCCCCAGAACCGCTGTATACCGGTCTCGGCTATTGGACTAGACCATTGCTCACGTGGGCTTTGATACCGCCGCGAGCACTTCGGGCAGCCGGGCGAAGCCGATCTTCGCGCCGAGCCGGCGGCCGAGCACTTCGGCCAGCAGACCATAGAAAGGGGCGAACGCGCACACCCACAGGGCGCCGAAGACGGCGGCCACCACGAACGGCGCGGACAGCAGCACGATGCCGAGCAGCGCGCCCATGGAGGAGGCGACCGCCTGCCCGCCCTGCCCCGGGGCCGCGCCGGTGAAGGCGTTGAGCCGCTCGGGCACGGTGTAGGGGATGACCACGCTGGTCACCGAGCCGATGCCGAACCCGACGCCCAGGGTGCCCAGACCGGCGCACAGCGCCCAGACGATCGCCTCGGGGCTGCCGGTGAACAGGCCGGCGGCGACCGCGACCGCCAGCAGCAGCGGGGCCGCGACCAGGGCGTTGGCCAGATGCCGGCCGGCCAGGTCGATGCTGAGGCCGCGTTCGGAGCCGATGGCCACGGCGTTCATCCACAGCGAGCGGCCGTCGATGCCGAACGCGTTGCCGAGCTGGAGGGCGATCATCAACCCGGCCATCGCGGTCAGGGCGATCGGCGTGCCGGGGCCGGACGGGCCGTCGCCCTGGTTGCCGATCGAGAACGCCAGCAGGGCGGTCACCACGACGGAGCTGAACCAGACGACCCGGTAGCGGGGCTCGCGCCGGATGTACTTGAGCTCCTTGGTCACCACGGCCGCCAGCGGCCCGTCGGGCAGGAAACGGTCGACCAGGCCGCTGCCCTTGCCCACGGTGCCACCCTGGGTGGAGACGTCGGGGGTGACCAGGGCCCGGCCCAGCGCCTTGATCCACAGCCAGGCGACGGCGACCACGACGAGCGCCAGGACGACGAGCTCGGCCAGGCCGACGAGACCGCCGTCGGCGATGGCGTGCGCGGCCAGCCCGGACGGGGTCCAGCGCAGCACGCTCGCGGCGCCGTGCAGCAGGGCCAGGGGGTCGCCCACGTCGCTGTTGACCAGCAGGTTGGGGAGCTGGAAGACGAGCACGGCGCCGAGCGCCGCCACGGCCAGCACGTCGCGCCCGCGCCTGGTGCGCAGCGCACTGGACAGCGAGGTGGTGACGAGCCTGGAGGCGACCAGGCAGAGCGCGAACTGCAGCAGCACCGCGAGGATGCCGAGCAGGACGCCGCCCACGCCGGCGGCGAGCCCGGCCAGCGCGCCCGCGGTGACGATCAGGGTGACGAGCGGCCACACGCCGGTGGCGGACGCGGTGAACATGCCGACCGCGAGCGTGCCCATCGACAGCGGGAACAGCGACAGCCGCGATGGGTCGAGCGTGTCGTCCAGGCCGAACGCGAGCAACGGCACGATCATCCAGCTCACCAGGAAGACGGTGAACACCACGACGACGATGTCGGCCGCGACGTCGGCGGGCGCCAGCCGGACCAGGCTCATCAGGAAGAAGCCGAGCAGCGCCAGCCCCACGGCCATGACCAGGGTGAAGGCGAAGCCGAGCTTGCGCGCCAGGTCACCGCGGAGGTTCCCGGCCAGCAGGCGCAGCTTGAGCCCGCCGAAGAGCGCGACCGTGCCGGCCACCGAGCTCACCGCTGCTCCCCGGAGCCCAGCCAGGTCAGCCCGGTGTCCCCCTGCTCGGGCGAGCGGCCGACGAGATCCAGGAAGGCCTGGTTGAGGCTGCGCCCGGCGCGCACCTCGGCCAGCGGCCCCTGGGCCACGATCTGTCCGCGGCTCATCACCGACACCCAGTCGCACAGGCGCTCGACGAGGTCCATGACGTGGCTGGAGAAGATCACGGTGGAGCCGGAGGCGGTGTAGCGTCGCAGCACCTCGGTGAGCGTCTGGGCGCTGACCGGGTCGACCCCTTCGAACGGCTCGTCCAGGAAGAGCACCGACGGGTTGTGCAGCAGCGCGGCGGCCAGGCCGATCTTCTTGCGCATGCCGGTGGAGTAGTCGACGACGAGCTTGTCTGCGGCCTCGGCCAGGTCCATCACCTGGAGCAGCTCGGTGGCGCGCCGCTCGACCTCGTCCTTGGGGATGGCGCGCAGTCTGCCGTTGTAGATCAGCAGCTCGCGGCCGGACAGCCGCTCGAACAGCCGCAGCCCTTCGGGCAGCACGCCGATGCGCGCCTTGACCTCCAGGGTGTCGCGCCAGACGGGTAAGCCGTCGATCTCGGCCTGGCCGCCGTCGGGGCGGAGCAGACCGGTGATCATGCTGAGGGTGGTCGTCTTCCCTGCGCCGTTGGGCCCGACCAGGCCGGCGAAACTGCCCGCCGGGACGATGAGATCGACGCCCGCGACCGCGACCTGTGCGCCGAATCGCTTGGTCAGGGCCGTCGTGCGAACCGCATCCGTCATGGAACCACTCTACGAGCAGGGTTTACTCTTGCGCGCATGAGTGCTCTCGACCCCATACCAGACGCACCGGACATTCACACGACGGCAGGAAAGATCGCTGATCTGGCGCGCCGGCTCGACGAGGCGGCGCACGCCGGGTCGGCGGCGGCGGTGGCCAAGCAGCACGCCAAGGGCAAGATGACGGCGCGCGAGCGGGTGCTGGCCCTGTTGGACGAGGGCTCGTTCGTGGAGTTCGACGAGTTCGCCAGGCACCGCTCGACGATGTTCGGCATGGACAAGCGCCGGCCGTACGGCGACGGAGTGATCACCGGCCACGGCACCGTCGACGGGCGGCAGGTGTGCGTGTTCTCGCAGGACGTCACCGTGTTCGGCGGCTCGCTCGGCGAGGTGTACGGCGAGAAGATCGTCAAGGTGCTGGACCTGGCGCTCAAGACCGGGTGCCCGATCATCGGGATCAACGAGGGCGGCGGTGCGCGCATCCAGGAGGGGGTCGTCGCCCTGGGCCTGTACGCCGAGATCTTCAAGCGCAACGTGCACGCCTCCGGCGTCATCCCGCAGATCTCGCTCATCATGGGCGCGGCGGCCGGCGGGCACGTCTACTCCCCCGCGCTGACGGACTTCGTCGTCATGGTGGACCAGACGTCGCAGATGTTCATCACCGGCCCCGACGTGATCAAGACGGTCACCGGCGAGGAGGTGACGTTCGAGGAGCTCGGCGGCGCCCGTACGCACAACACCAAGTCGGGGGTGGCCCACTACGAGGCCGCCGACGAGAGCGACGCGCTGGAGTACGTCAAGGCGCTGCTGTCCTATCTACCGTCGAACAACCTCGACGAGGCGCCGGAGTTCGAGGCGGCCGAGGACCTGGAGCCCGCCCCCGAGCTGGACGAGCTGATCCCGGACTCCGCCAACCAGCCGTACGACATGCGCCGGGTCATCGAGCTCGTGGTGGACGACGGGGAGTTCCTGGAGGTCCACGCACTGTTCGCGCCGAACATCGTGGTGGGGTACGGCCGGGTGGACGGGCGGCCGGTGGGGGTGGTGGCCAACCAGCCCATGCATTTCGCCGGGTGCCTGGATATCGACGCATCCGAGAAGGCCGCTCGATTTATTCGAACATGTGATGCTTTTAATATCCCGATCCTCACTTTTGTTGATGTGCCGGGATTCCTCCCTGGGACGGATCAAGAATGGAACGGAATCATCCGCCGGGGCGCCAAGCTCCTGTACGCCTACGCCGAGGCCACCGTGCCGCTGGTCACGGTGATCACCCGCAAGGCGTACGGCGGCGCGTACGACGTCATGGGGTCCAAGCACCTGGGCGCGGACGTCAACCTGGCCTGGCCCACCGCGCAGATCGCGGTCATGGGCGCGCAGGGCGCCGTCAACATCCTCTACCGGCGTGAACTGGCCGCCTCCGACACCCCGGACGCCGAGCGCGCCCGGCTGGTGACCGAGTACGAGGACACGCTGGCCAATCCTTACATCGCGGCCGAGCGCGGTTACGTGGACGCGGTGATCCGCCCGGCGGAGACCCGGACCCAGGTCGTCAGGGCGCTGCGGGCGCTGCGCAACAAGCGCGCCTCCCTGCCCGCGAAGAAGCATGGGAACATCCCGCTGTGAGCCATCACCTGCGTATCGTCCGCGGCGACGCGACCCCCGAGGAGATCGCCGCGCTCGTCGCGGTCCTCGCCGTCCGGCGAGCTCAGCCGCCACCTCCGCCGCCTCGCCGGAGCCGAACATGGCGAAACCCGGCGAGAACGATGCGTAACCCTCTCGCACCAGGGAAGTCGGCTTGGCGGATGAGCGCTCTACCGTAGATAGATCCCGGGAATCGGGTGTCAAGTTCCCCGGGAGTTGGGACTATCTAGAGAAAGTAGGCGTATATAGTCGGCCGATCAACTAACGCCGCGGCCTGGAGGACATCATGGCTATCCCAGACCTCATGCCGCATCCTGTGGCAGCAAAGTACGCCATCCTGGTGGATGTCGGTTATCTCTACGCTGCCGCAGGTGAAGTGCTGCTTGGTGCCAAGGAACGCAAGGAATATCGAGTTGCCGCCGATGAGCTCATCCAGAGCCTACAGAAACATGCAGAGGAACGTATTTCTGGAGAGCTGCTGCGGATCTATTGGTATGACGCCGCCCGTGACCGCGTGCCCACCGTCGATCAGCGCGTCATCGCCCAGCTTCCGTGGGTCAAGGTCAGGCTTGGCAACCTCAACGCGCGCGGCCAGCAGAAAGGCGTGGACGCGCAGATCAGAAGCGACCTGGAAGCCCTGGCCCGGCACCACGCCGTAACCGACACCATCCTGCTGGCCGGCGATGAGGACATGGTCCCGGCGGTGGAGGCGGCCCAGGCGTTCGGGGTGCGCATCCACCTGTGGGGGGTTGAGCCGCCTTACGGCACCAACCAGGCCGAACGCCTGGTCTGGGAGTCCGACACCGTGGAAGTGATCACTGCTGAGTTCCTGAGGCCCTTTTTCAGCCGTGCTCCCCAGCCTGTCGCCGTCACCCCGCCGGCCGCCGCGCCGTCGCCCGCCCAGGTGTTCGCCGGACGCGCCCCGGTCAAGCCGCACGTCAAGCCCGGCCAGGTGGCCAAGCTCGGCCCGAGCAGGCCGCGCGTGGAGGACGTGGGCGAGCACGTGGCACAGAAGTGGATCCTGACGCGCGGCCGCGACAACATCCGCGACCTGCTGCCGGGGCCGATCCTGCCGACGGTGATCGACACCGAGCTGCTGATCGAGGCGGAGAAGGAGCTGGGCCACTCGCTGCGCCCCTACCCGGAGGCTCGGGTGTGGCTGCGCGATGGGTTCTGGGCCCGCGTCTACCGGGAGTTCGACCTGGGAGTCGGCGTCTCGTCCAAGTGACCCGACCGGACTGTTCGAGCTGGGAGTCGGCGTCTCGTCCAAGTGACCCGACCGGATCGTTCGACCTGGGAGTCGGCGTCTCGTCCAAGTGACCCGGCCGCAGCACGCCCATGTGCGACGGCAGCGCCGAGCGAGGTGCATGAGCAACGGTTGCCGATCATGCCTGATCGCCGGGTCCGATTCCCGCCGGTCACCTGCTCCGACCTGCTGACCTGCGCTTTCACGGTGAGGTCCGATTCCCGCCGGTCGAGATGCTGACCAGCGCCTATTCTCGGAGGCATGTCACCCACAGAGCTCGACTTCGACGCCTGCTACCGGGCCGTCTCGGCCAGGGACGCCCGGTTCGACGGGCGGTTCTACACGGCGGTGACGACGACCCGTATCTACTGCCGGCCCATCTGCCCGGCGCGCACGCCCGGCGCACGCAACGTGCGCTTCTACCGGCACGCCGCCTCGGCGGAGGCCGCCGGGTTCCGGCCGTGCAAGCGCTGCCGCCCCGAGCTGTCCCCTGGTGACCCCGGGTGGGACCTGCGCGGCGACCTCATCGGCCGGGCGCTGCGGCTGATCGACGACGGCGGCGCCGACGAGGACGGCGTGGCCGGCCTGGCCAGGAGGCTGCACATCACCGAGCGCCACCTGCACCGGCTGTTCGTCACCGAACTCGGCGTCGGGCCGCTCGCCGTCGCCAGGACAAGGCGGCTGCTGCTGGCCAAGCAGTTGCTGACCGAGACGGCGCTGCCGGTGACGGACGTGGCGTTCGCCGCCGGGTTCGGCAGCGTCCGGCAGTTCAACGCGACCATGCGGGAGACGTACGGCTTCACACCGAGCGAACTGCGAGCCACGGCCGGCGGCCTGACCAGCGCGGCCCGACGCGAAGACGCAGCGACCACACCCACCACCGTGGCGGGTGCTGAAGGCGCACAAGCGGGGCCCGCTGTGCTTCGGCTTCGGCTGCACGGGCGGGAGCCGTACGACGTTGAAGGCGTTTTCACGTTTCTCGCCTCCCGCGCCATCCCCGGGCTGGAGGTGGCGGACGCGACCTCCTACAGCCGGGTCGTCCCCGGCGGCACGATCACCCTCACCCCGCAGCGCGGCCACCTGGCGCTCGACGTGAGCGTGGCCGACACCCGGCAGCTCGCCCGCATCGTGGCGCGCTGCCGCCGGCTCCTGGACCTGGACGCCGACCCGGCCGCCATCGCCGACGCGCTGGGCCGGACGTCGCTCGCCCCGCTGGTGGCGGCAAGGCCCGGCCTGCGGGTGCCGGGGACGTTCGACGGGTTCGAGCTCGCGGTGCGCGCGGTGGTGGGGCAGCAGATCTCCGTCGCGGGCGCGCGCACCCTGCTCGGCCGGATCGTCGCCACGGCCGGTGCCCGCACGGCGGACGGCCACCTCTTCCCCACCGCCGCCGAGCTGCTCGCGGCCGAGCTCGACGGGCTCGGACTGACCACCCGGCGGATCGCCACGCTCAAGGAGCTGGCGAGCCGGGTCGACGGCGGCCTGATCGACCTCGACGGCGCCCAGGACCCCGCGGAGGCGGTGCGGGAGCTGCTCGCGATCCCCGGCATCGGGCCGTGGACCGCCAGCTACATCGCACTGCGCGCGCTGCGCGACCCCGACGCCTGGCCCACCGGCGACCTGGTGCTCGACCGGCGCATGGCCGCCCTGGACATCCCCAAGGAACACCTCGAGCGGTGGCGCCCCTGGCGCGCCTACGCCGCCCTTCACCTCTGGAGCCACTCATGATCAACGCTCAGATCCTGCCCACCCCGATCGGCGAGCTGTCCGTGCTGACCCGCGACGAGGTGCTCGTCGCCGCCGGCTTCACCGCCGACCCCAAGGAGATGTACGTACGGCTCTCGCCCGCGCTGCAGGCCGAGGGCCTGGACGTGGTCGACGACCTCGGCCCGGTCGCCCAGGCGGTGCGCGCCTACTTCGACGGCGACCTCGAAGCGCTGGACGCCATCGCGGTCGAGCAGCCGGGCACACCCACGCGCAAGCGCCTCCACCAGGTGCTCCGCGAGGTCCGGCCGGGCACCACGGTGTCGTACGCCGAGCTGGCCGTACGGGCGGGCCTGCCCAGGACGGCGGCCCGCGCGGCGGGCTCGGCCTGCGCCCAGAACCTCATCGCGCCGTTCGTGCCCTGCCACCGGGTGCTGCCCACCACGGGCGGCTTCGGCGGCTACTACTACGGCGTCCCGGTCAAGGAATGGCTGCTCGCCCACGAATCAAGCAAGCACTGATATTTCACGACGAAGGGCTGGTCCGGCGGGCCAGCCCTTCGTCACGTCTCACGGCTTGACGTTGCTCTGCACCTCACCGACCGGCACATCACGCGTCACCTGCGCCTGTACGGGATCGAACTGGACATTCTGCGCCCCTCCGGTCACCGCCACCGGCCAAACACTCGTCACGGTCAGCTCGTAGACCTGGCGCGGCTGGTCGATGGAGGCACGCTCGTAACGCACCCCGCAGGTGAACTCGGCGTTCTTCGCGTACGGCTTGCCCGACGCGCCGCACCCCTTCTCCACCACCTCGGCCCGGTCCGTGCCCGCCTTGATCTTGATGTCGGAGAGGGTGGCCACCACGGTGGCGCTCATCACGCCCGGCAGCGTCGCGGTGACCGTGCGCCGCGGCTGGCCGATGTCCTCAAGCCAGACGAACGTGGGCAGGTTGACGTAGCTACTGGCGTCCGGGTTGAGCTTGATCGTGCCCTGGGGCACGGTCAGCGCGGCCCTGGCCACCTCGGCGAGTTCCTGGAAGGTGATCCCGCTGGGCGGGGTGGTGTTGGGCTCCACGAACACGAACAGTTCGAGCCCCGCCCAGCAGGCCGCGCCCTTGGGATCGCCCGCGTTGTAGGCGGGCGTCCACCACAGCCCCGGCTGCCCCACCTTGTCCTTGAACTGCTTGATGAAGGCGTTGAAGCCCTCCTCGTCACGCTGGATCCTGGAGGCGTTGGCCCGCGCGTCCGACATGAACGCCAGCATCTTCTCCGCGTCCAGTCCGGGCTCGTACCAGCAGGGGCTCTTGAGCTGGTAACCGTCGCTCTTGCCGCCCTTGGCGCCGTCGCCGGTGATGCGGATCTTGGAGTGCCGCAGGACGAGTTCCCGGGTGTTCCCGTTCTGGAAACCCTCGGACTCCACGCCTCTCGGGGGCGCGGTGGGCGGCGCGGTGCCGCCCGCGAACAGCACCGACGCGGCGACGAGCACGGGAAGCAGGCCTTTCATCAAGTGCACCCTTCCTTGCTGTGGCTGAACTGCCTGATGCGCCACACCCCGTCGTCGTCGCGGTGGGCGAGCACGATCTGGAGGTAGGGGGCGCGGCTGGAGTCGGGCTGCGGGCTGATGGGCTCGCCGGTGCTCGTGGAGACCAGCTTCATCTTCGTCTCGTCCACGCACACGTTGAGCTCGGCGCCCCGGCCCACGACCGCCTTCACCCGCAGGCGGAAGAGTCGTACGACACCGCTGACCGACTGCTTCTTGTCGGTGAAGTTGCGCACCCAGGCGGCCGCCTCACCCGCGTAGGCAGGCTCGACGCGGCGCAGATAGCGGTCGTCACCGGACATGACCGCCTCCCACGCCTCCGCGTAGTAGCCGGGGAAGAGCCGCACCAGCGCGTCGTCCCGCTCGGGCCACCGCACCCGCACCTCCAACTCCCCGCCGACGTCGATCGTGTCCGGCCGCGCGCCGGCGGTGGAGGTGGCCTTCGCCTTGCTCGGAGCCTCGCTCGCGGCCACGTCCGGCACGCTCTTCGGCCGGTAGGGCTGCTCCACCTGCCCGCACCCCGCCACCAGCAGGAGCGCCAAGCCGACTGTCATCCGTCTCATGCCGTGGACTCCCTGACGACGTGAAGGCGCCACGACGGCAGCAGCTCGTCGATCAGCGCCTCGGTTTCGGGGGCCATCCCGCCGCTGTGCGGATGGGAGGCGGATCGCCTGGTCAACCCCTCCACGACGGCACGCAGCCGGCCCAGGTCACCGGTGGCGTGCGTGGCCCGTAGCAGGTCGCGCCAGAGGCTCTCGTCGTCGGTGGCCAGCAGCAACCCGGCCCGTACGGCGGCGATGGCGGCGTCGGGGTCGCCCTCGGCGAGGCGGAGCTCGCAGAGCCGGTGCGCGGCGTCGGCGACCTCGGCCGACACGTCGTACTCCAGCTCGTCGCCCGCCAGCCACGCGTACCGGCCCTCCGGCCGCCCGCTCAGCAACGGGCCGCTGACCAGGCCGAGCGCCCTTTCCAGCAGCAGGGCGCGGGCCGTCGGATCATCGTGCGAGCGGCGTACCAGCTCGCGGAAGAGCACCCAGTCCGTGCGCACGTCCGGCCCCAGGGTGAGCCTGCCGGCCTGGTCGGTGCGCAGGTGGCGGGGGCCCAGCCAGTCGGCGACCCGGGCGATCGTGGCGTCCCTTACCATGGCCTGCACGCCGCGCGGCCACAGCACGCCGCCGAGCACCACCGGATGCACCCCGCCGGGATGCGTGGCGAGGTAGACCAGCAGCTCGGTGGCCAGCGCCATCCGCCCCTGCTCCATCGGCTCCGGCCCGACGACCTCCAGCGGGCCGAGCAGCCTGATCTCCACCGCGGGCGGGTGCAGGTCCACCAGCGGCTGCGCCTCGGGGATCACCTCGCCGTCCATCCGGTCCGCCGTACGGAACAGCTCGATCAGCGCCCGGTAGTGGCGGCGGGGCAGGAGCTGTGCCGTCACCTCGAACCCCAGCTCCGGGATCCTGGCCAGGCCGTCCTCGGTGATCTCCCACGTCCAGGTGGCGTGCGGCACGTCGCCGGTCACCACGTATCCCGCCGTGTCGTTGCGGGCGAGCAGGGCCAGCCGGCGCGCCTCCTCATGGGTGGGCGCCACCGCCGACAACAGGTAGTGGGCGTCCCGGGGCCGGCCGGTGATCCTGCCGGTGAGCACCTCCTGGCGTGGCGCGGCCGTCGCCTCCAGCTCCGGCAGCGCCGCCGCCAGGCTGCCGACGGCCCTGATCCGGTCCGGGGCGATCGCCGTCAGCTCCTCGCCGAAGCCGACGAGCGTGATCCGCATGCCGTCGGACCACCGGTTCGTGGCCAGCTCCACGGCGAGCGCGGCCAGCGCCGCCGTCGTCTGCGGGCCACGGATGTTGATCAACCCCTGCGCGGCCTCCAGGTCCACGAGCACCCGGCCGCTCTGGTCCGTGCCGATCGATACCAGCCCGGGGTACGGGGCCCCGCCCGGCTGATCCTCCAGCAGGCGGCCCTCGTGCGCCGCCAGCCGCCACACCTGCCCGCCGTCCTTGACCGTCCAGGGAACGGGCGGGTCGCCGTCCGGCGGGTGGATCCACAGGTCGAGTGTGCGCGCGGACAGGTGCGCGCCGTAGACGGTCGGCGGGGTGCGGTTCGCGGCGGCCAGCTCCGCGCCGAGCAGCCGGAGGCCGAGGTCGAGGATGCGGGCGCCGGGGGCGTCGGCGCCGAGCCGCAGCGCCACCTCCACCTCCGCCGCGTCGCCGCGTGGCCGTATGACGCGGTGGCCGAACAAGCGGTGCCAGAGCTGCTCGCGGCGCCTCCTGCCGAGCACCGCCAGCAGTCCGGCGGCGGCCAGCGACGCGCCGGCCAGGAAGTCGACAAGCTCCAGGCCGTCGGCGGCCGGCTGCATCTGGACGCTGTCCTGCGGCCGGGAGTCTCTGACCTCGGGCTTGGCGACGCCCTGTTTCTGGGTGGCCGACCGGTCGACGTGGTCCCTGACGATCGCCCGCTCGCCGCCGCCCGGCTTGGCCGGATGCTCCTCCAGCGTCTGCGTCCTGGCCTGGGTGGCGGGGACGACGTGCGTGTTGCGCGCGTCGTCCGGCATGTCGAGCACCCAGCCGGGCCTGATCAGGTCGGCCATCCGCAGGCGGGCGCCGTCGGGCTGCTCCTTGTGCTGGTTGAGCTTGAAGATCTCCGGGTAACGACGTCCGTCGCCGAGGCACTTCTCGGCGATCTCCCACAGGCTCTCGTGGTGCCGGCCGTGCGGCGGCTGCACCACGTACACCTTCTTGGACTGCCGCGCCTCCTCCGGCTGCTCCACGACCGGTGCGGTGAAGGCGACGGCGGTCATCGGCGGCGGGGCGGGCGGGGCGGCCATCGCCGCGATCGGCACGACCACGGCCCCCGCCGTGAACAGCAGCAGCACCGCGCTGACGAGCTTGTTGGCCAGCGCCTGCGTGCCGCCGGACAGCGGCACCCTGGCCGGCATCCCGACCTGGCGCACCCCCGCGTACACCTCGACCACCACGCACACGGCCAGTTGCAGCCAGGCCAGCCAGACGAACACCACCAGCACGGCCATGATCGTGCTCGGCCCGACGCTGCTGGTCAGCAGATCGAGGTCGAGCAGCTCGGGGCTGATCGGCGGCCCGGCGAACCTCAGCAGCGCGTAGGGGACACCGCCGACCAGCGCCACCAGCAGGACCAGCGCGCCGAGTCCGGCCAGCACATCGCCGGGGCCGCGCCGGGGCTGGACGCGCGGCGGCGCCTGCCTGAGCGTGCGCGGGCGCCCCTGACCGGCAGAATGCACCGGACCTCGTGCGCGCGCGGGCTCTCGCGTCGGCATGGCCTCTCCCCTCTTGCGTCCAGCGTGCTGATTCGGCGCTCTGTCATCCACTGACCCGCCTGATTCGGTCTGGCTCATCCGTCCTCGGGCGCGGCGCTCGCCTCGGGCGCCGCGCTCGCCTCGCCCTCCATCTCCGAGCCGGCGAAACCGATCGCGGCCAGGAAGAAGGCGGTCCAGCGGACCCGTACGGCGACCGTCACCAGGGTCTGCCCCTGCTCGACGGTGCAGTCGGCCGGGGTGATGCCGTCTCCGCCGTGTGCCGCGACGACCTCCTCCGCCCTGGCGCAGACCTCGGCCTGGCCCTGCATCCGGACCTCACCGGTGTCGCGCAGATGATCGACGTCGATCTGGTCGGCGCCGGCCCGCGCGGCCTGCTCGGCGATGTCGTTGGCGCGCAGCCGGGCGTTGATCGCCGATCCTCCGTCCACGAGCAGCCCGGCCAGCAGGAACACCACCACGGAGAACAACACGGTGAACACCGACATGGACCCGCGCTCCCCCAGCGGCCTGGTGAGCACCGGCACGGACCCGCGCTCCCCCCGCCTCACTTCTCCACTCTCCTGAACTCCTCCAGCGGCACCACGGCGGTGCCGGTCATCCGCTTGGACGCGCCGAAGCCGAGGAAGGCGAGGTCCAGCTCGCACGTCACCTCCGCCCGCACCTCGCCGCCCTGCTCGTAGGCGTCGCCGTCCAGGGTGACGGCCGGGCTCGCGCACCCGTCCTGGAGCGCGTCGGTGGCGATCTTCTCCGCGGCGGAGGTCGCGTCGCCGAACGTACGCTGGATCGAGGCGGCGCGGGCGGCGTCCCTGGCGGCGGCGTTGACCTCGCCCTGCGCCTCGACCAGGCGTCCGGCCCCGGCGAGGAAGAGCAGGAAGAGCAGGAACACCGGCGCCAGCATCACCGTCTCGACGGCCATGGAGCCTCGCTCGCGGCCGCGGCGGTTCATTCGCAGTCCTCTCCGCCGTCGTCCGGGCGGAAGCACTCGATCGGGCCGCCCGCGGTGGCCGTGATGGTGAAGGCGAGCTCCGGCAGCAGGGGGATGACCTGGACGGCGCTGCCGGTGACGGTGACGTGCCGCTCGTCCGGGTCCTTCTCGGCGGTGTCCACCGAGGCGCCGTCGAGCAGTTGGGGGCCGATGGCCGTCAGCACGTCCCGGGCCTTGGCCTGGGCCTCCTGCTCCCAGCCGCCGGAGTCGGCGGGAGCCGCCCTGGCGACGCGGGCCCCCTCCCTGGCCGCCGCCTCCGCCACCTGGCGGCCGTGGAACCAGAGGGTGACCTGCACGATGAGCAGCACAGTGGCCAGGATGACCGGCATGAGCAGGGCCAGCTCGATCGCCGACACCCCTCGATCACCGCGCTTCCCGATCGCCGACACTCCTCGATCACCGCGTTTCCCGATCGCCGGCGCGCCTCGGTCACCGCGCTTGGAGCGGGTCACGTGTCCCCGTCACCGCCACCGCCGCCGAACGAGTCCTGGATGTCGCCCTGCTTCTCCGTCACGAGCTGGCTGATCAGCGTGGCCAGGCCGAGGGCGACGCCGGCGATGATGGCCGTGATGATGACCCACTCGACGGCGGAGGCGCCACGGCTCGGCGCGGTGCGGGCGCGGTGCATGCGCACACTCAGGTACGCGACCAGGTAAATGATCCACGGATGGTTCATCAGGACCCCAACATCTTCATAGCGGCCGGAAAACTGAGAAAGATGACAAATCCCGCGCAGAGGAGAAGCTGGGCGACCAGCATCGACTGGGACCGTTCGCCGGCCCGGCCCTCGATCTCCGCCAGCTCGCGGCGGCGCAGGGTAGCGGCCCGGGCGGTCAGCGAGCTGCGTACCTTGGCCCCGTCGTCGGCGACCAGGCCGAGCGCGGCCGACAGGTCCCGCAGCTCGTCGATGTTGAGCTCCTCGCCGAGCTGGCCGAGCGCCTGCCAGGGCGTGATGCCGACGATCCTGGCCCCCTGCAGCGCGTCCCGGATGCGGGCCATCGCCCAGTTGGGCTGCTCGCCGCTGATCGACACGGCCATCATCAGCGCCTCGGGCACGCCCCTGCCGCCGGCGAGGTTCATCGACACCAGGTCCAGGAACGCGCCGACGACGTGCCGGAAGTCGCGTCTGCGCGCCGCGGCTTCCTTCTTGATCTGCAGGTCGGGCAGGAAGAAGAAGACGAGCGACGCGAGTACGGCCACCCAGAACGGGATGGTCGGCGAGGCGCCCCAGCCCATCAGCAGCAGCCAGCCGAACAGCACCGGAAAGGCCAGCAGCCCGCTGGCCGCGAGCAGCGCCTTGGTCGCCAGGAAGCCCTCGAACGAGCGTCCTACCAGCGCCAGGTCCGACTTGGTCGAGCGGACGTGCCAGCCACGGGAGCCGTAGAGGCGGGCCAGCCGCAGGCCGAGCCCCCGCCGGAAGGCGCTGACCTCCTCCTCCGGCAGCAGCAGGATGCGGGGCGCGTCGGAGCTCTCCCGCACCTCGTCCAGCGCGAGCAGCCTGGCCACCAGTCCCGGCCGGGCCGGGAACAGCGCCTTCAGCAGCAGGAACAGGCCGAGGCCCGCCACGCCGCCCGCCAGCACGCCCTCAACCATGGTCGCCTCCGACGAGCAGTCGCGTGGGCTTGTCGAACCTGGCCAAGCGCCGCATCCAGGCGAATCCGGCGCCGAACAGGCCGGCCACGATGACGAGCACCGCCTGGCCGAGCAGGTTGTCGTACTCGCCGACGTACTGAGGGTTGAAGATGACCAGCAGCGCGGCGAAGGCCAGTGCGGTGATCACCACGATCTGCACGCTGCGCCGGGTCGCGCGGCGTTCGGCCTCGACGCGGCGGCGCATGTCGAGCTCCTCGCGCGCCGACACGGCCAGCGCGCCGAGCACGTCGCGCAGGCCGGGGCCGCGCAGCCTGGAGTTGAGCACCAGCGCGGCCACCACCAGGTCGGCCGAGGGGTCGTCGAGCTCGTCGGCGAACAGGGCGAGCGCGTCCGGCAGCGCCATCCTGGTGTGCAGCCGGTCGACCAGCACGCGCAGATGGGGGCGGAGCGTCGGGGCCGCGGCCCTGATCGAGGACGGGATGGCCTGCTCCAGCCCGGCCGCGCCGGCGATCGTGTCGCGCAGCGACTCGGTCCAGGCGGCCAGGCCCTCCAGGCGGTGCATCGCCCCGCGCTCCTCGGCGGCGCCGCCGGACAGGCCGCGCCAGGCGAAGACCAGCGCGACGGTCCCGACGGCCACGACCGGCCAGCCGGTGACGACCAGCACCACGGTGGCCGCGACCCCGGCGACGGCGAC
Organism: Nonomuraea glycinis; assembly: GCF_014646515.1. Lineage (GTDB taxonomy): Bacteria > Actinomycetota > Actinomycetes > Streptosporangiales > Streptosporangiaceae > Nonomuraea > Nonomuraea glycinis. Next base: position 107,600 of record NZ_BMNK01000024.1, on the reverse strand, counting down.
GCGGGTGGACAGCACCTGGACCATGCGGCGCTTGGGCTGCGAAGGGCGGGGGCGCAGGCCGTACAGGGAGAGGAACAGCAGGAAGAGGCCGGCGCCGGTGAGGGCGCCGGACAGCAGCGCCAGCGGGTCGAAAGTGATCATGTCACCAGCCCCCCGGGTTGTAGCCGTAGGCGGCGAGCTCTTCCATGCAGGAGATCGGCGCGTGCGGCAGGCCGGAGCCGTCCGGGCCGGGGGCGAACACCTCGCTGGACAGCACGCGGCCGTCGCAGCCGTTGACCTCGCGGATGCTGGAGACGTAGCGGCGCAGGCTGCCGCCGCGGTGATAGTCGTTGCGCTTCTCGATGAAGACGACGAAGTCGATCGCGCCCGCGATGAGCATGTGCGTGGCCTCGATCGGGAGCCGCTCACGGGCCTGCAGGGCGTAGGTGGCGATGCGGTTGAACACTTCCATGCTGGAGTTGGCGTGGATCGTGGACAGGGAGCCGTCGTTGCCCTGGGTCATCGCGTTGAGCATGGTGACGATCTCGTCGCCGAGCACCTCGCCGACGATCACGCGGCTGGGGTTCATCCGCAGGGATCTGCGGACCAGCTCGGCCATGCTGATCTCGCCCTGGCCCTCGGAGTTGGGCAGGCGCTGCTCGAAGGCGACGACGTTCGGGTGCAGCTCGGCGAACTGGTCGAGGCCGAGCTCCAGGGCTCGTTCGACGGTGATGAGGCGCTCGCTGGGCATGATTTCGTTGGCCAGGGCGCGCAGCAGCGTCGTCTTTCCCGCGTTCGTCGAACCGGCGATCATGATGTTCTTCCGGGCGCCGATCGCCGCCGAGAGAAAACGGCCAATTTCCGGGCTTATCGTGTTATTTCCGACCAAGTCGGAAAGGAAGACTTTGCCGAGGCGGGCGCGGCGAATGGAGACGGCGGGCTTGACCGTCACGTCCATCACCGCGCTCAGTCGCGAACCGTCCGGCAGGCGCAGGTCGAGCTGTGGATTGGCGGTGTCGAACGGCCTGCTCGACAGCCCCGAATAGGCGGCCAGGATCTGGATGAGCTCGATCAGCTCCTCATCGGTCTCGGCCACCGGCTCCCGCGTGAGCTCCTGGCCGTCGGCATAGCTGACGAACACCTTGTCGCAGCCGTTGATGTCGATGTTCTCGACCTCGGGGTCGTCGAGCAGCGGCTGCAGACGCCCCACGCCGAACAGGGCCGCGTGAATGCCCGCCGCGAGCGCCTCTTCCTCCTCGACCGTGGGCGGGGTGCGGCCGAGACCGATCTCGCTGCGCGCGTGCTCCTCCAGCACCTGCGAGATCAGCGCCCGGGCGAACTGGCGCTCGTCCTCGCCCGTCATCGTGGGCAGGCCGTTGGCCTGGTCGATCCGGCGCTGGTGGGCGAGGCGGTCGCCGACCTCCTGCCGGAACCTCTTGACGAGGGAGTGATCGATCATCGGGTCCCCACCAGCCGTCCTGCGAGATCTCGTGCGGTACGGACCAGCAACGATCGGTCCAGCCGGCCGCCCCACTGGCCGCGCAGCAGCTCCGCGCCCTTCACGTCATGGGCCAGCCCGTGCACGAAGGAGACATACGGGCCGACGATCCTGCGTACGTCGTCGATCGAGGAGCGGTAGTCGCGCGGGTCGGCGATGACCACCACGCCGTGCGCCTTGGTGATGCTCAGGCGCTCGCGCAGGTGGGCCACATGATCCAGGGTCGCCCTGGTGAGCAGGACCACCTGATCGGCCTCCGCCAGCAGGTCGCCGATCTGCGGGTGCGAGCCGAGACGGCCGCAGTCGGCGATCACGTCGGCGTTCGGCATCGCGGCCAGCGACCTGCCCAGCGGGCCCCACAGCCAGGTCAGGCCCGCGGCCTGCTCCCCGTGCGTGATGCCGACCAGCACGTCCAGGCCCCCCACGATCTTCTGTGTGTGCTGGTGGATCTGCGCGGGCTCCAGGCCGCGCCGGGCCGTGGCGCCCAGCGTGAGCAGGCCCTTGCCCGGATTGAGCACACCGCCGCCGGCGGCGGGCAGCCGGTAGGCGAGGTCCCCGCCGGACGGGTCGCACTCGGCGAGGAGCACGGGCCTGGGCCAGACGGCGGCCAGGGCCGTTGCCGCGGTGGTCACCCCTGGCGCGCCCTTGTCGGCGGCCAGCACGATCAGCCCCACCTCAGCGCGCCCCGGGAAGCTCGGCCACGGCGACCTCGCCGCCGGAGGCGTACTGGAGGATGACGGGTGAGACCTGCGTCTCCACGATCACGGTGATCTGGCCGCCACCGCCGCTCCTGCCCTTGTCCCCGACGCTGAAGACCAGCGCGCTCTGCGCCAGCACCCGGCCCTCCTCCTGGCCGCCGCGCCCCGGCACATGCACCACCTGCACCCGGTCGCCGGGCTTCAGCCCCGCGGGCATCTGGCCCGGCTTGAGCGCGAGCCCCACCTTGGCCTTGCCGGGGCCGAGCTCCTTGCTGGCCGTGACGCCCATGTCGCTGGTGAGCAGGGTGCCGGGCAGGATGGTGACGGCCGCGAAGGTGTCGAGCACCCGCTGCCGCTGCGACCAGCTCACGAAGTCGATGCCGGTGTCGGCGATCTGGACCTCCTCCAGGGCCTCCGCGGTGAACTGCTGGCCGGCGCCCACCTGCTGGGTGATCCTGATCGCGGAGATGCGGTCACCGCTGCGCAGCACGAGCAGCGTCGTCGCGAGCGCTCCGCCCAGGATGAGCAGCACGGCGAGGGCGGCCAGGGCAGGCTTGCGCTCGCGCGGGGGCACGGGGAGCTTGCGCGAGGCTGGGCCTGACAACCCGGCCGTGTCGACGGCGGGTTTTTCGCTGGTCCTCATGGGTCGGGGGCTCCCATTAGTGAATTTCGGAATTCACGCCATTATGTGCATCCGGGTGGTGGAGCGGGGGTCGAATGCGAAGAACCATGCTTGTTTCGCAGGTGGCTTGGTGTCAACTCGCGATAATCAATGCCTATTGTTTCTAGCGAGTTGACGGGCATGGATTTTTCCGGGTAAGAGTCACAGGATTAACATTTGTCACTTGGTTAACTGAGGTTTTCGGATTTATGGGGTGACGTCTGGTTATATTCGGCACGACCTTAAAGGGGGATAGGGCGTCAAGTCGGACGTTCGGTGGGTCGGGGCGGGAGTTCGTGGTTTTTTAGACTTCGCTTACGGCTTGCGGGTGGCACCTGTCCACAGGGCTGGGTTCGTGGCCCGGGTTATCCACAGGCCGCGGCTTTCATGCCATTGATGTCATCCGGAGGGCTTAGCGTCGCGGCGGGCGCTACCTTGGCGCCGAGATCCGACCGAGGAGACGGCACATGCGGATCATGCTCACCGTGCTCGGCGAGGCGAGCAGTCGTGACGTCGTGATCGACGGGGACGAAGACGCGACGGTCGCGGCGGTGAGCGAGGCGCTCAGCGGCCGCGACCCGATCGCCGAGGTCGTCCGGCTGCCCCGAGCACGCGCGCCCTACGGCATGTCCACCACGGCCTCCCCCACCGGGGACACCCGCGTCCCGGGCCAGGTCCCGGGTCAGCGCCGGCCCGACGGGAACGGCTCACCCCGGCCCACCTCCGGACCCGCCGACCCTCGCCGCTTCGGCGGCCCTGGTGGCCTGAATGAGGGTCCCGGCGCTCCCGGCGGCTCTGGTCGCGGGCTCGGGCGTGAGTCCGCCGTGCTGTGGCGTAACGGGCGTCAGCTCGACCCTCGCGCCCTGGCCAAGGCCGTGCTGTACGACGGCGACAAGGTCACCCTCGATCCCCGCCTCGCCCGGATGACGATCATCGAGGAGCCGGGCGGCGTGGCGGAGATACGCGTCGTCGGCGGTCCGGCCGCCGGCGCGGTGCACCGGCTGGGGCTCGGGGTCCATGTCATCGGCTCCGATCCGATGTGCGCCATCACCGTCGCCGACGCGGCCCTCGCCCCGGAGGCGGTGACCGTACGCGTGACTCCTGACGCGATCACCGTGGAGCGCGCGCTGCGGGCGGCGCCCGGCCGGGCACCGCGCCTCAAGCTCAAGGGCAGGTGGGCCGACGAGGTCGCGGAGCTCACGGTGCGGGTGGCGGAGCGGGAGGCGGCGGAGTTCGCCTCCGAGGCCACGCGGCCCCCTCCCGAGCTGGGCTCACGGCCGCTCACCGACACCGTCGACTGGCCCGAGGACACCCTGCTGGCCTGCGGCTCGTCGCTGTTCACGCTGATGGCCATCGAGCCTCCCGACGCCCACCTGACGCCCCGGCTCGAAGGCGGCGTGGCCTACAACCGGCCGCCCCGGCTGCGGCGTCCGGAGGGCCGCCGCGCTTTCGCCCGGCCGAAGGAGCCCACCCGCAACGAAGGGATGCGGCTGCAGTTGCTGGCCGCCTTCCTGCCCGCGGTGCTCGGTCTCACCCTGGCCTACGTGCTCAAGCAGTGGTATTTCCTGCTGATGGCCCTGATGACCCCTGTCATCATGGTCGGCCAGTGGTGGAGCGACCGCCGGCACGGCAAGAAGCAGCACCGGAAGGCGCTCAAGGAATACCGGGAGCGGCTCGACGCCTTCGAGGAGACGGTCGAGCAGGCCAGGGCCGAGGACGAGCTGCTGCGCAGGTCCGACTCGCCCGACCCGGCCCAGGTGCTGCTGACCGCCATCGGCCCGCGCAGACGGCTGTGGGAGCGCAGGATCCACGATGACGACGCGCTGCGGCTGAGGGTAGGGCTCGCCGATCTGCCGGCCAACCTGGATCTCAGCGAGGAGCAGGGCGGCTCCCTCGATCCGCCGATCTGCCGGGCGGTGCCGGTGTCACTGGCCATGCGCAGGCTCGGCGTCGCGGGCGTCACCGGCCCGCGCGACCACGCCACCGGCCTGGCCTGCTGGCTCGCCGGCCAGGCCGCGACCCTGCACAGTCCGCGCGACCTGGCCATCGTGATCATCTCCGCGCATGCCGACAGCGAGCGCCGCTGGGGCTGGACGCGCTGGCTGCCGCACTGCGGGCCCCGTGGCGGTGAGGAGTGCGTGGCCCTCGTCGGCGCGGACCCGGAGTCCGCGGCCCACCGCGTCAGCGAGCTGGCCGCCCTCATCGACGAGCGTCAGAACACCGCGATCCCCGAGCTGGGCAAGATCCCCACCGGCTGGGACGACCTCGGCGGCCCGGAGCCGCCGGCCTTCTCCACCTACGACACCCGCCCCTATGACGTGCTGGTCATCCTCGACGGCGCGCAGGCCCTGCGAGGTCTGCCCAACATGCCGCAGGTCCTGCGTCAGGGCCCGCGAGCGGGCGTTTACACCCTGGCCATCGACGACGACCAGCGGCTGCTGCCGGAGGAGTGCGCCACGGTGGCCGCCTGCGACCCCGATGGCCGGGTTCACCTGCGCGGCGGCGGCCTCGACGTGATCGGCCCGGTTCTGGCTGATCTGGTGTCGCCCTCGTGGTGCGATCGCCTGGCCAGAGCCCTGTCCCCCATCCGTGACGTGAGCAGGCAGGACACGGCCGGCCAGCTTCCGGACGCGGTACGGCTGCTGGACCTGCTCGGCCTGCGCTCCCTGTCCGGCAAGGAGCTGGCCGCCCGCTGGCACGACCAGGGGTCGACCCGCGCACTGATCGGCACCGGCCCCGAAGGCCCCTTCTCGATCGATCTGAGCGTGGACGGCCCGCACGGCCTGATCGCGGGCACCACGGGCGCGGGCAAGTCGGAGCTGCTGCAGACCCTGATCTGTTCGCTGGCGGTGGCCAACCGTCCCGACCAGCTCACCTTCGTGCTGATCGACTACAAGGGCGGCGCCGCGTTCAAGGAGTGCACCCGCCTCCCGCACACCGTCGGCATGGTCAGCGACCTCGACGGCCACCTCACGCAACGCGCCCTGGACTCGCTCGGCGCCGAGATCCGACGCCGCGAACGCCTCCTCCTGGCTGCCGGCGCCAAGGACATCGAGGACTACACCGGTCATCCGCTGCCGCGGCTGGTCCTGATCATCGACGAGTTCGCGGCGCTGGTGGCGGAGCTGCCCGACTTCGTCACCGGCCTGGTCGACATCGCCCGCCGGGGCCGCTCGCTCGGCATCCACCTCATCCTGGCCACGCAGCGCCCCGCGGGCGTGGTGACGGCCGACATCCAGGCCAACACCTCCCTTCGCATCGCCCTGCGCGTCACCGAGCCCGCCGAGTCCGCCGACGTGATCGACATGCCGGATGCGGCCCACATCTCCAAGTCCACCCCCGGCCGCTGCTACGTGAAATCGGGCGCGGGCGCGGCCACGGCGGTCCAGACGGCCAGGGTGGGCGGCCGCAGCCCGAGCCTGGCCATCAGTGCCGCCGATGGCAACGGCGGGCACCCTGGCCTGGGCGGTCCCACGTGGGCCCCCGGCCAGGACGCCGCCCACGCGGACGTGCGGGTCGTGGGCGTCGACTGGCGTTCGCTCGGCAGGGCTCTGCCGGCACGGCCGGAGACCGCCGAGATGTCGGCCGTCACCGACCTGTCGCTCGTCGCGGACGCCCTGATCGAGGCCGCCCACCTGGCGGGCGTACCGGAGCAGCCCCGCCCCTGGCTGGAGCCCATCCCCGCCCAGGTGGTCCTGGCCCTTCCCACGACGGCCGCCGTGAGCCCGCCACCTCCCGCGACGGACGACCCACGCCAGCCCGCTGACTCCACCCTCCTCGACTCCGGCTCCCCCGCCTCTGGTGGGCCGGAAGCCCCGACGACCATCGTCGAGCCGTACGGCCTAGGAGGCCGGTCAGGCAAGCTGGCACCGAACGGACGGGGTAGCCGGTCGGGTGAGGTGGCGCCGTACGGACGGGGTAGCCGGTCGGGTGAGGTGGCGCCGTACGGACGGGGTAGCCGGTCGGGTGAGGTGGAGCCGCTCGCCTTCGGGGTGACGGATCGTCCCTGGGCGCAGGACCGGCGGCCGCTCACGCTCGACCTCGCCCACGGCGGCCATCTGGTGATCGCCGGGGCGGCCCGCAGCGGCAGATCCACGGCACTGCGCACGATCGCGGGCGCCATCGCGGCCTACGCCGCCCCCTCGGACGTGCACGTACACGCGATCGACTGCGGGTCCGGCGCCCTGCTGCCACTGGTGGCGATGCCGCACTGCGGCGCGGTCGTCACCCGCGACCAGTTGGACCGCGTGGAGCGCCTGCTCACCCGCCTCCGGGCCGAGGTGAGCCGCCGCCAGCAACTGCTGGCCGAAGCCGGGCACGCCTCGCTGGCCGAATACCGCCAGGCAGGCCATCGACTCCCCTGGCTGGTGCTCATGCTCGACCGCTGGGAGGGTTACGTCGCCGCGTTCGAGGGCTATGACTACGGACGCCTGCTGGAAGCACTCATGCAGTTGCTGCGCGAAGGCCCCGCGGTGGGGCTGCGCGCCGTGGTGACCGGCGACCGATCCTGCCTGATCGGCCAGATCTCCACTCTCTTCGACAACCGCCTGCTTCTCCGCCTCACCGACCCCACCGACTACGGCCTGGCCGGATTCCCCCTCAAGGGCCTGCCGACGTCGATCCCCCCGGGCCGCGCCCTGTCCCTGGGCCAGAACGGCATCGTGGAGCATCAGATCGCCCTGCTCAGCCCCGATCCGGCCGGTCCCGCCCAAGTAGCCGCACTCCAGTCCCTGGCCCGCGCCGCCGCGCACCCGGTGACCCCGCTCTTCCCGCCGACGGCGGAGTTGCCAGGTGATGTGACGACGACGCGGGCGCAGTCTCCAGACGACCCGACGACGGCGGGGGCGCGATCGCCAGGCGACCTGACGACGGCGGGGGCGGGCTCGCAAGGCGACGTGACGACGGCGGGGGCGGGCTCGCCGCACCGTCCCGGGTCGGCTCACGAGCGGTCGGTGTCTCTCGGGCGGGGGGCCTGGTTGTGGGACGGCGAGCCGCCTTTGCGTGTGGACCCGTTGCCGATGCGTATCACCGCCGGTCAGGCTCTCGCTCTGGACCCCGCGTTCCGCCCGCCGTCGCCCCTGTGGGCACTCGTGGGCGCCGGGGGCGACTCCCTCGCCCCGCTCGGGCTCGACCTGATGGCGCAAGGACCAGGTGCGGTGATCGCGGGCCCCTCACGCTCCGGCCGCTCGTCCGCCCTGATGACGGCCGCCGAGTCCCTGATCTCCCAGGGCACACCGGTCATCGCCGTCACGCCCAGACGCAGTCCGCTGAAGAGCCTGCGCACGGCCCTGGCCGTTCTCGACGCCGACGCCGCGAACCTCCGGGAACTGGTCGCGGAGCTGCACCACTACGTGGTCCTCGTGGACGACGCCGAGCTGATCGATCCCGACAGCCCCATGGGGTCGGCCCTGGAGGAGATCCTCCGCTCGGGCCGGGACGGGGACCACGCCCTCTTGCTCGCCGGCGCGACGACCGACCTGACGGTCGTCTACCGGGGATTCGCGGCCGAGACCCGCAAGTCCCGTACCGGGGTGCTGCTGTCGGTGCAGAGTCAGGCAGACGGTGACCTGTTCTCCATCCGCCTGCCACGCGGCACGGTCGGCGGCCCGCCAGGCCGCGGCCTCCTGGTCACCACCGGCAACGTCTCCCCCGTCCAGGCAGCTGTCCCGGGCAACTGACGGAGGCGTACGAGCTATTCGGCGTGCAGGCGGTGGAAGTCCGTCAGGCTCTGGCGGTAGTAGGCGAGCTCCTGCTCCAGGGCGGAGCGGGTGAAGCGCTGAGGTTCTTCCTCGCGTACGGCTTGGCTCATCGCCGTCCAGAGCTCTTCGGCCGGGAGCTCGTCGGCGTCGTCAGGGAGGAACTTCAGGGCCTCGGCCACGGCGTCCGCGGCGAAGCGCCAGTCGGCTGTGATGCTCTCGTACTGGGCGTCGTCCGAGGAGTCGGCGGCGAAGAAGAAGGACGCTTCCAGGGCGCGGTTGCCGTAGGTGACGGCGATGAGTGCCCACTGTCCCGGGTCGATCAGCTCGGACAGGCCCGAACCGAAGGTGAGGTCCTCGCTCCTGGCCTCGCTCTCCGAGGCGTAAGGCACGAGGACCTCGACATCTCCCAGGCGTACGCGCCAGGCGTCCTCCTCCTCGGTGAGCACCGCCTGCCGGCTCACGGCGGCCGGGTCGTGATCGAGGGTGTTGAAGTCCGGGCTCTGGTCGGGGTCCAGGCCGTGCGCGGTGAGGTCCAGGTAGAGGAACGCCTCGATCAGAGTGCGGGCGTGACCGGATGGGGGTGCCGGGTGAGCGTGGTCAGGCATGCTGGGCCGCCAGGTCTCGGTAGGTGTCTCTTACGATCATCAGACGGTCCAGCTGGAACCTGCCGGGTTCGGCCGCGCGCATTCCTTGGCCGCGTTCGGACCAGAACGCGTCGGCGGGCGCCTCGTCCTGGCCCGAGGGGATGAACTTGACGATCTCCTCGATGGCCGCGGCGGCGATGGCCAGGGCGTGGTGCGCCTCGTCAGGGTCGTGGATCGGCACGTTGCCGGCGGTCAGGTCGGCCACCCAGAGCCATTCGCCGGCGTCCAGCAGCTGGGAGGGCTCGTCGCCGCCGAAGGTGGGATAGCCCTGGGGCGTCACCGGGCGGTCCGGGAGGCCGAAGAGGTATTCGCGCGGCTCTTCGCACTCGCCGCAGACACCGGCGTACCGGTTGACCAACTCGCCCCCGACCGTGGTGAGACCGGTGCTCCAGTCCGTCTCCACCGACCCGCACGTTCTGCAGGGGTGCAGGTCCAGGTAGAGGTGCGCCTCATCCCTGGTGCGCGCCACCGCGAAGGCCATCGCTCATCCTCTCGTCCCGGAGTCCCGAAGTCCCGAAGTCCCGAAGCGCCGGGGTGCCGGGGTGCCACAGTCCCGGCAGTGCCGGGTTCTTTTAGTCTCGCAGCGTCTCGGTCCGGCCGGCACAAGCTCTTCCCCGTCCTCCGTGGGCGGCGGGGCTTGGTCGGAGGCCGGTCGCCGGTCCGTCTTGAGAGGCGGCGCGTGATCGGTGGTTCGGGAGTGGATCATGTCTGTGTGACGGAGGCTTCGGTTCGGCGTCCGCATACGCAGGGGCCGTCCTCCGGGCACTCCTCCGGCGGGTGCCACCCTGTCCCGTTGGTGATCAGACGCAGGAACTGCCGGTGTTCGTACGTAAGGCGGGACTTCGAGTGTTCCAGTTCGGCGATCAGCTCTGTGGCCACCTGCGGCGGGATCAGGTGGGCGATGTCCGGTCGTACGGCGAGGTCGAGCAGTGAGGTGACGCGGCCGGGCCGCTGGGTGGGGGTGGCCGTGCGGACCTGGCGTACGGCTTCGGAGAGTGCGGCGGCCGCCGCCAGCTCTGGCTGGGACGCGCCGAGGGCGCGGGACACCGCGTCGGCCGCGGCTGCCGCCGCGGCTCGCTCGTTCGCGCCGATGGTGGCGTGCGGGGCGACCTGGAAGACCAGCACGCCGTCCACGAGCGCGGGCGGCCCGGCGGGGCCTCGCGGGGAACGTACCTCCACCGGGATGGGCGGATGGCCGGGCACCAGCAGGTCCAGGAGGCCGGGGCCGGGGTGGCGGATCTGGGCGCCGGCGAGCAGGGCGCCGCGCTCGATCGCGTGCATCGCGGCCGTCACCGGCAGCTCGGCGGCCGTCATCGGCACCGCCGACGAGCCACCGAACACGGGCGAGCCCGGAGTGCCCACGGATGCGGACGAACCGGGCGTGAACTGGCCGATCGTGGACGAGTCCCGCGAAGACCCTGCAGACGATGCGGACGCCGACGGACCGGTGGCAGCCGGGGTGCCCCAGTTGATCAGGGCTTCGATCCGGTTGCGGGGCTTCGGGGGTGCTACGCGGCCCAGGTCCTGCGGGGAGGGGGGCGGGGTGTGGCCGCGGCGGGTGATGTCGGCCGCGATGGCGTCGATGGCGGCGGCGAGGTAGCGGCGGACGGCCGGGTCGGTGGCCGCCTGCCACTTGCGGGACAGGTGGGCGTGCTCGTTGAAGCGCGGCAGCAGGCAGTTGTCGGTGCCCTCGGTCGCGCCCGACGGCAGTGCGGTCCTGACCATGCCCTGGGGCCGGCCGGCCGTCGCCGCCGTCTGCTCCTGGGTGAGGTGGGTGATCTCGTGCACCATCACCGACGACACCAGGAGCGGGGGCAGCTGCGGGGAGAGGATCATGATGTGCGGGTCGTCCGAGGTGCCCGCGCGCCGATGGGATCGGCCCATCAGGCCCTCACCGGGATCGGCTATCAGCACCTTGACCTGCGCGACGGGCATGGTCGGCGACCGCATGAGCAGCGTGCGGCGGTCCCCCGCCCAGGCGGCCGTGGTCCCGGTGCCACCGAAGTCGGCCGCCGTCAGGTCCTGGCCGAGGACCTCGGCCAGGGACAGTTGCGCGGCCTGTTCGGGCCGGCCCGGCACGTCATACGGCGTGCCGGGCAGAGCCGATGAATTGCTCGCCACAGCTGAGACGGAGACGCCCTGGCCGGCGCTCGTGCCCGCGGTCGGCTGCGATGTCCCCTGGGTGTGCGGCCACTCCGCCGCCGGGCGCTCGGCGGCGGCGACGTTCCGCGTCCGCAGCTCCTCCATGACCTGCTGGGTGAAGGTGCCGGGCACCTCCGAGGTCATGAAGACCAGGTGCAGGTCGACGTCCTCCTCCTCGGCGATGGCCAGCACCTCGGGGGCGAGCGTGCTGAACGCCTCGGCGAACCCGCCGTCGGGGGTCTCGCTGTATACGGTGCCGTCGGGGAAGGCGCGATAGCGGTGCAGGCCGTCCGGCTCCCAGACCGCCACCCGGGCCACTTCCCCGCGCTCGCGTGCCTCTATGCGCGCGTCCGTGAGCTGCTGGATCAGGCCGGTGCGGGTGGAGGTGGCGGTGAACGTGGCGGTCACCGGGTGCGCCGTTCCGAACCGTACGCCTTGTTCCATCCGTTCGCGCAGCTCCGCGAGCTCGTCCTCGAACAGGGTGAGGTAGACCTCGCCGGAGGTGGCGTTCCCCCGGAAGAGCGGATCGCCGACGGCCCGCTCCAGATGGCCCGGACGGCGGGCCATGCGCTGGTAGGTCACGTCGTAGTCCACCCGGAAGCGGACGGTGTAGGTCTTTGCGCTCTTCTCGTTCTTGGTGAGCTCCTTGCGGCCTCCACCGCTGTCGGACATGCTCTCCGACGTCTGCTCCCCGGCTGACATCCCGACGCCGAGCCCGGACGAGTCTTCGGAGCCGTTCATGCCCATGCCCAGGGGACCCAGCCGGCCGCGGCCCACGGTGACGCTCCTGTTGTCCGCCCTTCTGTCGATCTCGCCCTTCTCGGCCTGGTACGGACCGCCGACGACCTCGAGGTCACTCAGGTGGGCCTCGACGGTGACGTTCAGGCCCTGGTTACGGACGCCCGGCACCGCCACCGGGACCATCACGGCGCCGCCCGGGCTGGCCATCCGGTCGAAGCGGGCGAGCAGCGTGGAATCGGCCAACCGCGCGACCACCTCGGCACCCTTCTCCGCCATCGTCTTCTGGCCGAGCATCTTGGTCAGCTGCCAGGAGACGGTTTCGTACAGCGTGGGCTTGTCCTGATCGAAGAAGAGGGACTCGACGAAGTGGCCGGCGTGCACCTCCGCGCGCCGGGGGTCCTTGACCGAGGAAGGTGCCGCGGGCCCGAGGTGGGCGGGACGGGACATGCCGCCGGGGATCCGGCGCACCAACGTCGCGCGCAGTTCCGGACTGCTGGTCGTGGTGTCACGGGCGGTCACCTTGCCCGTGCGCGCGTTGGGGCGCTCCACCTCGATGACCGGGACCATCACCTGCTCGACCTGCTCGATCCCCCGGAACAACGCCACCCGCTGCAGCGTGACCCCATCCTCGCTGCGGCCGCCGGACTCAGAGAGAGTACGGTCCGTCCCCACGCTGAGGCCGCTGCCATCGCCGTCCTCTTCGGTGTTGACGCCCACCCCGACGGCGTAGGAGACGTTGTGACTCTCCGTCTCGGTCACGATCCTGTACACGTACCGCTGCTTGATGATTCCGGCCTCGTTGGTGCGGCCGATCAGTGTCGCCCGGTCGGGGGCGACGTCCGCCAAGGGGACCAGTCTCACCCTGACGGTGACCTTCTCGGTCTGCCCGGTCTCCTCCGAGGTCAGCACCTTGTAGCTTCTCTCGAGACCGCGACGGCTCCACATGTCGCCGACCCGGATGTGGCTACGATCGCTCGCGAAGTCGACGCTCAACTGCTTGAGGAAGTTCGGGTCGTGGACCGGCGCTTCGGAAGCGTTCTGGGCCACCGTGTCCAGCACCGCGTCCAGCAGGGAGACCTCGTTGCCCTGTGCGTCGGTCAGGGCGAACGACTCGACCGCGCTCGTGCCCATCGAGTTCACCAGGGACGGGGTCAGCACGACGTCGCGGGCCCGCTCGTTGAGCTCGGCCGCTCGGCTCAACGCCTGGTCGAGCCGCTCCATGGGCTCGCGCCGGGTGCCGTCAGGCTTGCCGAGACCGGCCATCTCCCGGACGGCGCGGAGCAGGACCCGTGGAGTGTGCTGGTCGGCGAGACCCACGTCCTGGCCGGCGGCGCGGGCCGCGGCCACCTCCTTGAGGTAGCGCTGGATGAGCGGAGTGGCCAGCATCCGATCCAGGGACAGGCTGCCGTTGGTGAAGCGCTCCACCGCATCGGCCACCAGGTACAGGGGAAGGGCGAATTCGCCCTGGGCGTACAGCTGCAGGGCGTCGTACTCGGGGATCGACATCAGGCTCATGCCCTGGGAGGTGGTGTGCAGGGTCTCCCCGACGGGGGTCCGGCCGGCGGCCGTCCCCGGGAGCGCGACGCTCTCCGAGCCGGTCAGCTCGAAGTCCACCTTGGCGCGCAGGAAGTAGTGAATACCCGTCCCGATCGACAGGTCCTCGTTGCCCGCGATGTCGAGCTGCGACCTGGATGAGCCGGTGCCACCGGTGCGTGAGGGCAGGTCGATCTTCCCCCCCTCATTCGTCGTGCCACCGTCGTTCACGTCGGCCGCGCCGACGGACGCGCCCACGGACCCGTTCGAGGACTTACCCCAGAAGATGCCGGCGCTGGTGAGCCCGAACTTGATCCGCCCGGACACGTAGTGGACCGCGCCGATGACCTCCGCCTCGCCTAAGGCACCCGTCACGGACAGCGACGACCGCGTGCTCGTCTTCTGGGGCCGGATGCCCGCCTCATGCGTGTACTTCCCTCCCCGCCAGTGCGGGTGAGCGACGAGGCTGCGCGAGCTCACGGCGTTCGCGAAGTAGTGGAACGCTACCGAGTCCCCCTGCTCTTCCGAGTCCCCCTGCTCTTCCGAGTCCGTCGAGTCCGTCGACGGCTTGCTGCCCATCGCCCGTGGCAGCACCCGCGCCGCGGCGTCCACCATGTCCGGCGTGTCCATGTGCAGCAGGGTCACTCGGTCCGCCACCTTGTCGGGCAGGACCCCCACGGACCCGTTCTGCGGATGCTCAGCGGGCAGCAGGTCGGCGGCGAATCCCAGCGTGACCTGCCCGTCGGTGACGGCCAGCTGAGTTCGCTCGCCCCGGTGCCGCAGGCTGAAGATCAGCTCGTGCTCGACGTCCATCTTCGCGATGAGTCCGCCGCTCTCGCCGAGCCCGACCACGTTCCCCGTGTCGCCTGTGCTGGAGCCGATGGTCTCCGTGCTCCCCCCGCCGCCGTTCACGCCGATGTCGTGTTTCTGGCCGTCCTGCCCGGAAGCAGGAGAGTCGCCCATGCCGACCGAAGCTCCACCGCTGTACGTCCTGGACCAGCTGGTCGCCTGGCCCCTGGTGTCCGAGCCGATGGGCAGCCCGACCTGCGACGCCGAGTCGACCATCCAGATGTTGTCGATGGTGTCGAAGTTCTGCTTCAGCTGAATGTGCAGCGTGTAGAGCTCTGGCGCCCGGTTGAGCCGATGAAGCACCAGATCGACGTCGATGCCTTCCTGCGCCACGGTGTCGTAGGCGGCCATGATGCGCTGCTCGGTCAGCTGCTCGACGACCTCGATCAGGTTGAGGTGCTGGCTGATGGACTCGATGTCGCCTTTGGAGTACGTGTGCTTGTTGTTGGCGTACGTGAAGACGTCGCCGTCGATCTTCGGCACGATACCGAGGTCGCCGAGCTTCTTCAGGACCTCCTTGGCCGCGCTGTCCAGGTTGGTGAGGTTCTCGACCATGGCCGGGCCCGCGCCGCGCATCTGCCCGGGGCCGTCGCCGAACCAGTCCGGCGGCGCGAGCCTGCGTCCCTTGGGCACCCTGGGCCCGATGGTGCCGCGCAGCCGGGGGACCCCGTCACGCCCCTTCACCACCTTGCCGAACCTGTGCACGAGGGCCTCGCGGCTGACCGGCAGGCCCAGCCGGAAGGCCGCCGATTCCAGCATGCTGACCAGGGCGGTGCCGTGGACCGGCGCCAGCGTGACCGGCGGCTTCCCGGTCTTCCGTACGGTGATCGTATGGACGAGGCGGACTTCGTACCCCTGCCTGTGTCCTGTCTGGCGGAGCACGTTCGGGTAGATCGCCTGTGAGTTGGCGGTCGAGGAATCCGAGCGCGTCACTCCCCTGCCGAATTTGGCTCCTGGTCCGATCGTCGGCTCGTACTCCCCCGCGGGGCCGAGAACGTCCACGTCCGACAAGCCCGGGATCGCCGGCTCGACCGCGCCGGTGATCCCTCTCGACCTGCCGTACGACGCGTTGCCGTTCACCGCGGCGAAGTCGACGAGGACCTCTTCCTCCCACACCTCGTCGGTCGCGCCTCCCACCATCTTGCTGCGGGGCACCTCGACGAGCTCGCTCTTGATCTCCACGGTGGCGTCCTGCCGGCCGTCGACGGTGATGACACCCTGGTATCCGGTGTTGACCGCCTGGCGGAGCTTGACCTGCAACTCTTCGGTGATGATCGTGCGCAGCTGGTGGTGGGCGACGCTGCCGACCCTGGCGTACTCTCCGCCCAGCTCCTTCATCGCGGCGTCGAGCGCTTCCTCCAGGCCGGTCATGCCGCTGGGCGTCACGTTGGGCATGGCCGGGTCGCGCTTGTCCTCATCGATCGTGATGACGTCCCGGGCAGGCGGGTCGGCGTAGGGATGCGAGACCCACATCCGCTGGTTCGCGCCGTCGCCGGGCGCACCGGAGTCGACCGTGACCGTGCCTTTCCAGCCCTCCGCGTGCGAGGTGCGGATCTGCACCTTCCAGGCGGCCGAGGCGTCGAACAGCCGTGACTCCGACCGGTTGTCGACGACCGCCCCCGTCTGGGCGAAGCTTGCCGCCGCACCGGTCAAGGAGGCGTTCCGGCCCGCGTTGGGGGTGACCTTGAACTTCACCGTTTCGGCGATCGCGCGTGCCACACTGCCCTCGGGCAGGACGGCCGCCAGGGCCGCGGTGTTGAACGGGGGCGCCACGCCGACGCTGCCCGCCTCGGTCGCCCCGACGGTCCTGCCGCCCAGGGCGAACAGGCCCACCATCATCTCCGAGGCCTCGGTGTCGAGGTCGAGCACCTCGACGAGGTCGCCGACGGTGAGCCAGATGCGCAACTCGGCCGCCGACCGGCTGCTGCCGACGCGCAGCACTCCGCCTTCCGGGGAGATGATCCGCGGGAAGTCCTGGCGCAGGGCTTTCTGGAGCCCGTCAGTGGTGTACTGGTGGCCGATGTCGTTGTCCCGCAGGAGCTCGTTGACGGTGTCGGTGAGCCGGGTCAGGTGGGCGAACCGGCCGGCGGGCATCGCGGCGGACAGGCTGGCGTCGTCCGGCAGCGCCTTCGACAGCAGGTGCAGGAAGAGCTGGTGCTCCTGCCGGGCGTGCAGCGCCTGCCGCCGGGTCGCCTGCGGCTTCAGCGCCTCGCGGTAGGACTTCCGCGCCTCCTCCGCCTGGTCGAGCGCGGTCCGGTACGCGGCGGCGATCCGCTGGTGCCGCTTCTGCGTGGCCTGGTGGGCCCGCCGCTCCTTGCGAGCCTTGCGTGCGCGTTCGTACTTGTGCGCGTCGCGCTGCCTGCTCGCCCTCCGCGCGTCCTTCGCGGACTGCTGTGCTGCGGCGCCCGCCTCATCGGCTCGCTGCTCAAGGGTGGCGATCTCCTTGCGCAGGCTCTCCTCGGTGCCGGTGAAGGCGTCGATGGCCTCCTGCATCTGCAGCCGGGAGGGGATGCCGTCTGCGAGGGGCGGCGCATGGGACGGCCGGGCGGCCTGAGTCGGCGCCCACGGCGGCGACGGCTCCGCGTGACCGCGCGCGGCGATGTCCCGCGCCACCCCGTCGATGTCCACCGCGAGCAGGCGCTTCTCGGGGAGAGTCGTCGCCCGCTTCCACTGCTCGCTGAGGAACGCGTGCTCGTTGAGCCGGGCCGGCAGGCACTCGTCCTGGGTCTTCCGTCCTCGCCAGTCGGTCAGCAGCCGGCGCAGCGTCCGCCGCCTCCTGGGCGACGCCTGCTGCTGCAGGGTGTCGGTGATCTCGTGCAGCCAGACCCTGGCCACCTGATCCGCGGCCAGGCCGGGCGCGAAACGGACGACGTGCGCGGTGTCCTCTGTGCTGCCCGCCCGGACCTCGGTCTTCGCCATCAGGGTGCGGCTCAGGTCGCCGACCACCGGCCGGAAATACTGGACGTTGTCGGCGCCGATCTGTACGCGCAACGTGGAGCCGTCGCTCGACCAGGTCAGGCTCCGCACGTTCTCCTGGAGGAAATCGGCGCTCCTCAGGGTGGTGGTTGCGGCCTGGATCTCATCGAGAGTGAGGGTCGTGCCCTGCGGCCGGCCGCCGGTCACGAACCTGGTGCCCCGCAGCGGGCGCGACGTGACCGTCCCCGGCCTGCTCGTGTCCTGGTCGCCGTCGGAGGCGCTCTGACCGGTCACCGCCCTGCCGACGGCCCGGACCAGGAGCAGTGTCGCCTCCGTGCGCAGGCGTGCCAGGTCGGTGATGTTCTCGGCGCTCCGGTTCAGGGTCGCCTGGATGCCGCGCACGGCCGCGGCGGACACGACGAGGTCGCCGCCGCTGCGTGGCACGACCAGATCTCCGTCCCGGTTGGCGGTCATGGCCGAGAAGCTGGTCCCTAATGCCTCGACCAGCGCGGTGTGGGCTCTGACGGCATGGGGTGGCGCGTTGTCGGCGAGGGTCGTCGCGGCCGCCGCGGGGCGCCGTTCGCCGGGGTCCGTGCCTGGGTCGGTGGCGGGCACGGCCGGGTCGCCCTGCGCGCTGTCCGGCCCGGCGTCCGCCCGCACATCATCACCGGACCGCTGATCAGCGGACTGTCGCTCATCGGACGCCTGCTCACCCGACCGCTGGTCACTGGCCTGCTGGTCCGCAGACTGCTGGTCCGCAGACTGCTGATCGCCAGGCCGCTGGTCACTGGCCTGCTGGTCCGCGGACTGCTGGTCGGCGGCCTGCTGGCCGGCGGACTGCTGGCCGGCGGACTGCTGGCCGGCGGACTGCTGGCCGGCGGAGGACCGCCCTTGGTCGGCCGTCTGGTTCGCGGTGGGGTCGCCGGTGGTTCGGGAGGAGGAGGGCTGGGGGTCCGGGGTGGCGCTCGGGTTCGGCGCCGGGGAGGTGGTCGAGGTCTGGTCCTCGTCCCGGTCGCCGGTCGGCGTGGTCTGGCCGTCGTCGGCGGTGGTCGCCTGGCGGGTCGCCGTTCTGCTGCCGGAGGGGTCGGCGGCCGACTGCCGCGACTGCTGATCGGGCGCGGCCGATCCGCGCCTGCTCGGGTCATGCGGGTCAGGGGCGCCCGGCGCGGTCGTACGGGTGGCGGAAGGCCCGGCACCCTGCGGGGCGCCCGCAGCGGGCGTGGGGCCGGTGTTCGACGGCGGGCCGCTCGGTGGGGAGCCGTCCGGCGTGGGGCCGCCGGCGGGCGGCGGGGTCGCCGCCGCGCGCGCCGCGTCCGCCTGTGCGGCGGAGTCGTACGCGGCGGCCAGGGCGCTGGTCGGGTGGGTCAGCGCCGACAGGACGTCGGGGTTGAACGGGCTGATGGTGCCGGTACGGCCGACACCGCCGAGGAACCCGCCCATCATGGAGTCGGCGGTGAACGGGTTCTTCCACTCCCCGTAGACGACGCCGTTGGCGACGAAGCTGCCGACGGGTGAGGCGACGGCGTTGTTGAGTCCCGTGCTGAGCGCGCGCCCCGTGAAACCGGGCACGTGCCGGGTGACCCGGGAGACGGGCCCGGCCAGCCGCATGCCGACGACGGCGCCGGCGCCCGCGCCCACCACGGCGGCGCTGGTCTTCTTCCAGTCCCACTCCGTGCGGGTGCCCTTGCGCATCTGCAGATACTGGGAGATGCCGTCGATGGCGCCCTCTTCGCCGATCTCCTCGACGAGCTCTCTGCCGATGGGGCTGGCGATCAGCCGGATGAGGGCGGCGCGGCCGGTGGCGCCGTTCATGGTCGTCACGGCGGCCAGGCGGGTGGCGGCGGCGGGCCGACCGGCCGCCGCCGCGAGCCTGGCGAGCAGGCGGCTGATGGCCGAGCGGCCGGCCGCCGCGTACGGACCGATCCAGGGGGTGGCCGAGCCGGCGGTGAAGAAGGAGACGTAGAGGGCGACCGCGATCGCGACGACCGTGATCCAGAAAGTCACATTGATGGAGATCTTGGACAACTGCGTCTCGACCGCGAAGATGCTGACCTGCTGGGAGTAGCTGGTGGAGTTCCCGCGGACCCCCGCCATGCCGGCTTCCTGGCCGTACAGGTGCCTTGCCCTGGTGATGAAGTTCGCCGTGGCGGGCGCCGCCATGCCGGCCGCGATGGTGCGCGCGGCCGTGCCCGCGGGAACGTCGTACCCGGCGGTTCCGGCCGCCAGGTTCTCGTACGCCGCCGCGAGCGTGGACAGCCCGCTCTCGCTGGCGGCGGGCCACTTCTGGCCGGCCGACAGCATCGGGATCAGCCAGTTGACCACCCAGTCGGGCAGCGCCTCGGTCTCCCAGACGGGGAGTTCGTCCCTGTCGATGCGCACGACACCCTGCTGGGTCGGCTGGCCGCCCGAACCCTGGGTGTCGATCGTGCCGCCGGTCGTCACGGACGCTTCCGCTCAGAGCCCGCCCGTCGCCTCAAGCCTCGAACGTCCGTCCCATCCCTGCCCAGTCCTGGGCATTGGCGCTGTGCGCGCCGAGGGTGTTGTCGACGGAGGCGCGCATCCCGTCACCGAGCTCGGCGATGTCCTTGACGAGCTTCTCACACCGGTTGATCAGGTCCGTCGGCCCGCCGTCGCCCAGGTGGCTGGCCTGGAACGCCTGCCCCTCGGCGTGGTTGCCCCAGGGCGTGGCCTCCAGGCAGCGCAGGAGCTCGGCGGTCAGCTTGGGGACATCTCGCTCCATGTCGCCGGCCATGGTGGCCCACTGGGAGATGCCGCGGTCGACCACCGACTTGGTGAGCACTGACTCGTTCCAAGGATTCATCTCGTGTCTCCCGTCTCACCGGCGAGCAGGTCGAAGATGCCGTCCACGTCGCCGTCCATGTGCGCCTTGATCTGGTCCTGCGGGATCAGCGGCGCGAAGATCTCGGTGATGCGCTCGCGGACCCGCTCCCCGGCCCGGCCCGCGGTCTCCACGATCGTGTCGGCGAGGTGCCGCGAGTCGGGGCGGCGGAAGATGCGCGGGTCGAGGTCGAGCCGGACGAGTTCCCCCCGCGAGCCGACGGTCACCGAGACCAGGCCGTCGTGCGACTTCTCGGTCACCTGCAGTGCCTTGGCCCGCGCGTGGATCTCCGCGCCCTCGTCCCGTAGCCGCATGAACGTCGCCCGCAGTTCCTCGGCATAGGCCTGCATCCCCGCGACCGACTTGCTCGCCGACTCCATGAGACCCCCCTTCACACTTGCCACATGGGGCATTTGGGTTAGTTTCCGCCACATGAACACCAAGTAACAAGTGCCTGCCTACAAAAAACCTTGATCGCTGTGCACGAGTACGGCCTGCTCCCGGAGTTCGCCGGCCTCGGCGCGCGGCACCCAGCGGCGATAGACGCCCCGTTCGATCCGGTCGAGACCCAGGTCCACGGCGGTCCGCGCAGACCCGCCCGCGTATTCCAGCAGCAACTCGCCGTCGCGCTCGGCACACACCTGGAACGGCTCGCCGCGCCATCGGCAGACCGTGACCACGAAGTGCACCGCCGCGCACTCCGAGGCGGGCACCGGGCGCACGTGGCAGCCGGCTTCCACCTCCTCGAAGCCCTCGCGCGGCTCGGCGCTGCGCAGCCGGACCCACAGCTCCAGCGCGTGCGGCTCGGGGCTGGCCACGTAGTCGGCGCCCTGCCAGCGGGCCCGGTAGAAGGCCCAAGTCATCGCGCCTGGACCTGGATCAGCAGCCAGCGCCGCAGGTCACCGTGGTAGATCGCGCGCCGGTGCTCGGTCCCCGCCACGGTGAGCTCCCAGATCTCGGCGCCGTGCGGCAGCTCGACGCCGTAGATCCGGTATTCGCGGATGACCTGGTCGACGTTGGGCACCAGGCCCATGCCGACGAACGGCGGCTCCTCGACCACCCAGCCCGCGACCGCGTCCCTGCTCTCCTCGTCGATCCCGCCGTAGGGGGTGCGGTAGAGGTCCGGCCCCACCGGACGCCAGCGCAGCAGGTTGAGCGAGCCGGCGTCGTTGATCATCTCGGGTTGTCCCAGCGCCTCGGCCAGCACGACGGGCGTGGCGATGTGCGAGACGTCGAGCGCGTGATGGCAGTAGCCGGAGATCCGCGGCTCGCCCCCGGCCAGCAGGGCGTGGATGTCGGCGGGACCCAGCAGCTTCTGCACGACCGGCACCCCCGACCCGGGGTCGAGCAGGAGATCCTGGGCGAGGGTGGGCACGGCCAGCCGGGCCACCGTGCCGGGCTCCAGCATGAAGCCGACCGGCAGGCCCGGATTGATCGCCAGCCCCCACCTCGGGTCCGGCCAGCCCGCCGCCAGCTCCACCAGGGAGGTCGCCCGGCAGTGCACGGCCATGTCCCCGCCGGCCTCGCGCATCGCCTCGACCGAGGTGTACGCGAGCACCCAGGTCCGGTCCGGCCCTTCGGCGGTCGCCCACGCGACCGGCTCGGCGCCCGCGGCCGCGGCGGCCGTGATCGGCAGCGCGAAGTCCGCGTCGCGGAGCAGGCTCAGGCACAGGGCGTTCTGACCCGCCTCATGAGCCGCCCACAACCGCTCCTCGAAGTCGTTCCCTGGCCGCACGGCCTCACAGTAGTTCACGCGTGCCTGGCGAGCCTGGTGAGGTGGATGGGGTGCGGAACGCGTCCAGAAACTGGGATATTTGGGCCAGGGCACGCAGGGCGACCTGACGCGATGAGGGGACATGCAGACCAACAAGGACCTCTATCAGGCTCATCGGCTGATGCAGCAGCGACTGGGGATGGCGCTGCTGCAGGGCGAACCCGACGTCCCGGAGTCGCCCATGCGCCGCCAGAACGTGGCCACGTTCGGCGGCGTCCTGGTCGGCATTCTGGTCCTGGCCGTGTTCGGCATCTGGGGACTGGTGTCCCCCGGGAACGCCACCAAGCTGACCGAGCCGGGACAGTTGCTGGTCGAGGAGGAGAGCGGGGCCACCTATGTCTACAGCGCGAAGCAGCGGCGGCTGCTGCCGGTGGCCAACTACGTGTCGGCGCGGCTCGTGCTGGACGCCGGGGAGGTCCGGACGCGCAACGTGAGCGCGGCCTCCCTGACCGAGTTCGCGCGCGGGCCGGTCATCGGCATCGAAGGCGCCCCCGACTCGCTGCCCGAGCGGGAGAAGCTGGTCAAGAAGCCCTGGTCCGTGTGCGTCCATGACGGGCCCGACAAACTCGGCGAGAGCAAGTCGTACACCTCCTTGGTCGCGGGGACGGACGTCGGCGGGAAGCCGATCGGCATGAACGCGATGGTGGTCACCGACGGACGGCAGAACTGGATGATCTGGGCCGATCGCCGCATGCGAATGGACGCGAACGGCGTGCGGGCGCTCAACGCGCAGCCCAGGAAGGTGCCGTCGGCCTGGCTGAACGCGCTGCCGGCCGGGCGCGACTTCCGTGGCCCCAGGGTGGTCGGCCTCGGGCGGAAGGTGCGCGCCGGCGGCAAGGTCACCGCGGCGGTCGGCCAGATCTTCACGGTCCCGGCCGTCCCCGGCACCCCGGCCCGGTGGTACGTCCTGCTCACCGATGGGCTGGCGCCCATCTCCCCCGTGCAGGCCAGGCTCCTGCTGGAGGACCCCAACAGCAAGAAGGCGTACGGATCCCGCCCGGCGCTGCCGATCACCATCGACGCCGCCTCGGCCAACGCCTCCCCCTCGAAGCAGAACATGCTGGACCGCAGCCTGCCGACGGCCATGCCCACGATGATGGACCCGCCCGGCTCGGCGCCGCTCTGCCTGACCTACCCGAACACGCAGACGGGCTCGGTCGTGGCGAAGGTGACGGTCGGCGGCAACGGCTTCACGATGCCCACACCGACGAGCACGGGCAACCAGGACCGGTTCGACCAGGTGCTGCTCCCGCCGGGCGGCGCCGTGATCGCCGGGTTGCTCCCCGGTGAGGGCCAGCTCAGCGCGGTGACCACCTCCCTGTCGCTGATCAGCGAGCAGGGGGTGCGCTACCCGGTGCCGTCGGCGGACGTGCTCACCAAGCTCGGCTACGACGCCGCGGACGTCACACCGGTGCCCGCGAGCATCCTGCGCCTGATCCCCCAGGGGCCGACGCTGGACCCCGCGGCGGCGCTGACCCCGATGAACGTCCTGTCCGGCTAGGTGAGGCTAGAAGCCGAACTC
Source organism: Nonomuraea glycinis (assembly GCF_014646515.1). Taxonomy (GTDB): domain Bacteria; phylum Actinomycetota; class Actinomycetes; order Streptosporangiales; family Streptosporangiaceae; genus Nonomuraea; species Nonomuraea glycinis. Next base: position 84,105 of record NZ_BMNK01000024.1, on the reverse strand, counting down.
CGGCATGAAGGAGTCTTCCAGCTTGGACGCGTCGAACTGGCTCTCCGGATTGTCGATCATGTCTGCCTTGGTGGGGTCCCAGATGACGCTGGCCTCCATGAGGTCCGGCTTGGCGCCCGACACGGCCTCCAGACCGGGCAGGTCCTGGGTGAACTGGTTGTAGGCGATGGCGGCGACCCCCAGGATCGCACCGGCTTTGAGGACGAGCTTCCAGTGGTTGGTGAAGACCGTCTTCATCGTCATGTGCAGGTTCTCCACCACGCTGATGGCCTGCGCCTCACCGGTGAGCATCGCCAGACTCGCGGTGGACCGCAGCAGCAGGATGTACGACGCCAGCGCCGTCAGGGCGACCGAGAGGGCCACACAGAACATCACCAGCGCGTGCGTGCCCTGAGCCGAGCACTTGAGCGTGTTGCCGCAGTTCATCCTGTTGCTGTCCAGCGTGGCCAGGTGCCCGTCCAGCACCTCGACCTTCTCCAGGAACGACTTGTAACTCCGGCCGGCCCAGCCCTTGTCGTTGCCGATCTCCCTGGTCAGCCGCTTCAACTCGCCGCGCAGGTAGGTCAGGTCGCTGACGCCGGCGGCGTGTTCGCTCCCGGCCGCGGCGGCGGGGGCGGCCATCGGCGGTCGCCACTCCTGCTGGGCGGCCGGCGACCCCACGGGGCCCGGCTTCGGGCCCGCGTCGATCGGGGTGGTGTTGAGCCACTGCTCGGCCCCCCTGTCCTGCTCGGCCGGGTCCGCGACCAGCAGGCCCATCATCCCGACGATCGGCGAGGCGTACGGCAGGATGAACGCCGCCGCCGATGCGCTAGCCACGGCGCCCAGGAAAACTTCAAAATCTCCTTCGTGTGCCACCGGCTCGTCTACACCTCTCTGCCGAGCACCGCCGGCGATATGTCCTCGTCCCCGCCCCAGACTCCCTCGTCCTCGGCGAGGTGCGCACCGCGCTCGCGGTCCCTGTCCTCGCCGCCCGGGGCGCCTCCCGCTCCACCGCCACCCATGGGGTAGAGCGGCATTCCACTGTTCAGCGCCTTGGAGAGACTGCCCTGGCCGGCGCCCAGGGATCCGTTGCCGGCGGCCCCGCCGGCGCCGCCGTCCGGCAGGGAGACGCCGGTACGCGCCATGGAGCCGCGCGGATCGACCGTCGTACTGTCGGGCATCTGCACCTGCGGCATGGCCGGGGTGTTCAGTCGTGGGTCGACGCCGGACAGATCGGTGCCGTCGGGCGGCTTCACCCCGCTCAGATCGGGATTCTTCAGGTCCGGCTGCTTGATCCCGTCAAGGTCCGGCTGCTTGATGTCACCGGGCGGCTTGATGTCGTCGAGGCCCGGCTGCTTGATGTCACCGGGCGGCTTGATGTCATCCGGAAGCTTCGTGTCACCGGGCGGCTTGATGTCATCCGGAAGCTTCGTGTCGTCCGGCAACTTGATGTCATCCGGAAGCTTCGTGTCGTCCGGCAGCTTGAAGTCGTCCGGCAACTTGGTGCCACCCGGCGGGTCGATGCCGCCCAGGCCGCCGCCGGTGGGGAGGCCGCCCGGGAGTTTGCCGCCGCCCCCGGTGGGGATCTTCGGCGGTTTCGGGCCGCCCTCCTCGGACGCCTTGCTCGCCTGCTCGGCCTGCTCGGTGTTGTCGGCCGCGTCGGACAGCGCCTTCTTCCACGACTCCAGCACCTTCTGGCCCTGGAGCAGCGCGTCCGCCGCGCCGTCGCGCACCGAGCGGTGCGCGACGTTGAGCCCGCCGCCGACCACGCCGAAGGTCAGCGTGTGCATGTCGATGGCCTTGGTCTTGTCGCTCATCAGCGACAGGTCCTGGCCGTAACCGCCCACGCTGGACCCCAGGTTCCTGACTCTGGAGTACGTCATGTCGAACTCGGGATCGCTGTCGCGCGGGTTGAGTCCCGGCATGGCGCCAAGCCCAGCGAACGGATCACTCGCAGATGAGGATGAGTCGGCCACAAGCCCCCCTAGTCACATCACTCCCACAAAGCTACGACAACCTCCTAGATGTCGTCCCCTAGGTATGGGAGATTAAAGGGTAAATGTGCGACCCTTGGGGCTTAAGTTCACTAATGTGAGGCTGGGGCCTGACGGCTCCTAGTCAGCCGAGCAGCAAGGGAGGGAGATCTGTGGGCGCCGAGCCGCAGACTCAAGTAAGCGAAGCCGATCTCAAGGCCGCGATCGGCCTCATCGAGGACGCCGCCACCAAGTTGCGCACCATCCAGCGGGACCTGGACACCGCGGGCGCCACTCTCAAGACCAGCTGGGTGGGCCAGTCCGAGGCCGCCTTCCACGCCGTCCACGTCAAGTGGCACGAGCGGATGGACGTGATCCTCGGCAGCCTGCACCGCCTGGCGGAGAACATCGGCTCCAGCGGCAAGAACTATGCCGCGTTCAACCAGGAGCGGGCCGAGGCGATGAACCACATCGCCCAGCTCATCAGCGCCAAGCCGCTCTAAGACCCTTCTAGGCAGACTGGAGGCCGCAGATGGCCGCGGATGACGTTTTCGATCGTACAAAAGTCAACTTCCAAGGTCTCGGCCAGGGCGAGGACGCCTTCGCCCGGGCCCACAACGGCCTGGTGGAGACCCTGGAGACACTCGAGCGGGACCTCATGGCCAAGAGCGCGATCTGGGAAGGCCAGTCCAAGACGGTCTTCAACGAGGTTCGCGAGCTGTGGAACCGCGAGGCCAGGGACATGTCGCAGTTCGTCCAGTTGCTCAAGACGAACATCAACATCACCAGCATGAACATGCAGCAGGTCGAGCGGGTCAACGCCCAGATCTTCGACGGCAAGTAGAACGACCGAGGAGCGGCACCGCCGGGGCCTGACACCAGAGGGGAAGCATGGGCAGCGATCGTGGCGTGGATCTCAGCAGGAGAGCGATCAACGCGGTCAAGACCGATCTGGAGGAGGCGCTGGCGCTGCTGCGCCCCGACAGCTCCGCCGGCTCCGGCGGCGAGGCGCAGCCGGTCCTCACCCAGTCAGGCCCGGCCGGGCGGCTGAGCGCCGACTTTGAGGCCGCGGGCGGACTCTGGCCGGCCGCCATGGGCTACCAGCAGAGTACGCGCTCGGCCGTCGGCGCGGTCACCGGCTCCTACGAGAACATCGGCATCCAGGTGGAGAACGTCTTGGAGCTGCTCAAACAGGCGTTGCAGAACTACGACGGCGCCGAGCAACCCGGCGAAAGCAGCAGGCAGGTCTGATGGGCCAGAACAGGGCGCCGATCAGGACAGAGATCGGCAGCACCGAATTCGACGGGGTGCTGTCGCTCGAACAGCTACGGGAGACGCTGGCCAAGAACAAGCCCGAGCTGCTGCGCGAGGCCGCCTCCGAGATGCTCACCGCCAAGCAGCGCCTCGACCACCTCGTCGGCGTGCTCGACAGGCATCTGCGGGCGCTGGACGAGCACTGGACGGTGGGCGAGGACGCCAAGGTGGTCAAGACCCAGCTCCGCAGGCTGCGGGAGTCCGCCGACCAGGTGTCCACCACGATCAGCGAGCAGTCGGTGGACGACAAGCAGTGCCTGGCCAACCCCTCGGGTGTCGCCCCAGCACTGGTCAGGCAGGCCCACACGCTGGCGACCTTCAGAGGCGAGAACCTGCCCGAGTCTCCGGACCGGGACGTCTCGATCCTTGAGGGCGCCACCCAGGGAGGCATGGCCGGCCTCGGCGTGGGCGCCGGGGTCGGGGTCTTCTTCGGCGGCGTGGGCGCCGGGCCCGGCGCGGTGATCGGCGCCGTCGTGGGCACGGTCGCCGGCGGCATCACCGCCGCCTTCACCGACGGCCCGTTCATGAACACGTTCGGCGACTCCAAGGAGGAGCAGGACAGGAACCTCGCGACGGAGCACATCAAGCTGCTGAGCGAGGCCACCAAGGCCAACAACCAGGTGTTCCCCGCCGAGCTCAGGACCGACATCCCCGAGTTCGAGGTCCTGGACCCGAACCTGCCGATCATGCCCGTGAGCCACGGGACGCTCCCCTCCGGCGGCCTGCCCGCGGGGCTGTCCCAGCCGTTCGGCCCGCTGGGCGGCCTGCCCGACGGCCTGTACACCCCGGGCCAGGACGGCCTGCAGGACCCCAGCCGGCACCGGATCCCCGGCTTCGACGACACCGGTCTGAACGTCACCTTCCCCGGCGACACCGACGGGACGGACGGGATCGGCACCGACGGGTCGGGCAAGAACGGCGTCGACCCTCCCGCGGGGGTGCCGAACCCCAACGGGGCGGCGGTGCCGGGCGTGCGGACCCCCGACGCCCCGACCGGCACGCTCCCGGACACCTCCGTGGGCGGCCCGACGACCTCACTGGCCGGGCTTCCCGACTCCACCTTGGCCGGTCATCCCACCGGCTACCCGTCAGGGAACCCGTCCGGCAACCCGTCGGGCGGCCCGACCGGAACAGGCTCGCCCAGCACGGGGCTCGGCAGTCCGTACGGCGGGTCGGGCGCCGGAGCGGCCGTCGGAGGCGGTGCGAGCGCCGCCCTCCTGCGCGGCTCAGGCGGCAACGGCTCCTCCCCCATGATGATCCCTCCCGGCGGCGCCAACGGAGCTCAGGAGCAGAAGGAACAGGGGCGGAGCACGTACCTCCTGGAAGACGAGGATTACTTCACAAGCGAGGTGCCCACGACGGGCCCTTACATCAGCGGTGAGTCGAGAGGCAGGGCATGAGCCGTCCAGACGACAGCGGCACGGGAACGCCCATCCCGGAGTTGGAGCTCGCCAAGGACTTTCCCGGCCTCGGCGGGGACAGCGGCCAGGGGCCCGACATCGACCACACCGGCGTCCGCGAGGTCATCTCCCGCCTGCGCGAAGAGCTGGGGACGCTGCGCGGCAGCGCGCCCGCCTCGATGAGCGCCACCTGGAGTGGGCCCGGCACGGTCGCCGAAGTGGCCGGAACGACCAACGTCGGGCCCGGGGAGACCGGCAAGTGGGAAGTGGCCCACTATTTCGGGGCGAACACCGCGCAGGCCTACGAAGTGTTCGGCACCAGCTACTACGAGCTGCTGGACCACGTCGAGAAGTGGGCGGCCGCGGTGGAGAAGGCCGTCAGTAATTACGAGAAGGGTCACGCGGACAGCAGTGCGTGAGAATCGGCGAAGGTGACGGAAAATGGCTGAGAACTGGAAGCCGATCAAGCTGTACGTCTACCTCGGCAGCAGCACACCGCCCGAGAGCACGACCCGGGAGACCGTCCTCGAGTACCTGAACAGCACCGACCCCGACGCGATCGAGCGCGCCGGGCGGAGCTATGTCGAGGCCGCCAAGCTGGTGCAGGGCGATGCCGGGGTGCAGGGCGCGGTCATGAAGGCGGCCGCGTCGCTCGCGTCCGTGTGGCGCGGCGGCGACGCCGCCCAGGCGCTGAAGGCGCTGCGGCTGCTGCACGCGAGCGCGGGCGCGCTCGGCCAGGCCATGAAGCAGACCGGCGAGCCGCTGACGAAGTACGCCGGCGAGGTCAGGCGCTACCGCACCATGGTGGCCGGCCTGCCCACCGTGACCAATCCGAACCCCGGCCTGCTCAACGGCGGCAACAACGCCGGCGGGCCGGGTGTGACCGACTGGACCACACCGCCCTTGCTCAACAGCGGCACCGGGGGCGGGCTGAACGGCACCCCGCTGCTGGCCTTCAGCGCCGACAAGGAGGCCAGGAAGCGCCTCGAAGAGCTCAACATGAAGATCTACGAGCTGAACGGCCAGATCGCCGAGGGGCTCGCCTTCCAGATGCCGAACATCACCCCGCTGGAGGTGGACACCAAGAAGGCCGACGATCTCGACCCCGGCTCCGGCACGAAGGTGCCCAGGGGGACGACCGCGTACTGGAGCGGCGACGGCACGAGCGGAGGCCCCGGCGGCAGCGACCAGAGCGGCTCATACGACTCAGACCGGCCGGGCGACGACACGCAGGGTCCCGGCGACCGGCCCGGCGGCGACGACGAGAACAAGCCGGGCCAGGACCAGGACAAGGACCAGGGCGGACGCGACCCGGGCGGGTCCGACGACCCGAACTCACCCGAACAGCCCGGCGACAACGGCACCAAGCAGCCGGAGCAGCAGCCGTCCACCCAGGATCAGGACGGCGACCGTCGGGAGGTTCCCGCGGTGATCGGCGGCGAGGACCGGCGGACCGAACTCGCCGACGCGAGCCCCACCACCACTCCCACCACGACCGCGAACCCGAACAGCACCCACATGCCCACGACCGCCTACACGCCCTCCACGCAGGTGCCCGTCAACACCGCCAACCCGTTCTCGACTCCCGGAGGGCCGAACGGCGCCACCTGGTACGGCTCCGGCGGCCCGGGCGGGGCGGCAGGGCCGGCGGTGCTGCGCGGCGGGGCGGCCTCCCCCGGAGGGGGTTTCATGGGCTATCCGCCCGGGGGCATGGGAGGAGCGCATCCCAACGAGGGCGACGAGCGTGGCCGCGAGTTCTACGACCCTGAAGGCGACGTCTATTCCTCAACGGAAAAGACCAGCCCGGAGAGGATCGGCTGACCTCGGCTCAGCGCTCCATGCGGTTGCGGATCTGGTCGAGCTGGCCCATGAGGTCGTCGAAGGTCCGGTTGTAGACGGCCTCGGCCCCCCGGACCTGGGCCATGGGCCCGTCCGGGTCGTCGGCGAAGCGCATCGGGTTCTCGTCGCCGAACGTCTCCTGCATCGCCTCGGTCACCTTGCGCCTGAGGTCGGCCGAGGCCTCGGCGATGACGAGCTGGATGCGTTCGGCGAGCTCGCCCGAGGTGAGGCGCATGGCCTTGGGGTGCAGGTGGAGGTTCTTCAGCCCGGCGCCGCCCATCTCGACCTGGACCAGGCCGTCCTGGTCCGCGGCGGTGCCGACGAGCTCGGCGAGCACCCGCTGGAGCTCGCCGGCGCGGGCCATCTGCGCGTCCGCGTTCTTGAGGACCCTGTTGAGGTCCATCGCCCCGAACTCCCGCTCAATCATCCACTTACTCCCATAAGTCACATTTTTTCCGACAATATCGACTTTCTACCCTGACAGGCCCCGGATCCAGGTGTAGACCTCCAGCACCCCGAGCGCCAGCGGGAACAGCGAGATCAGCAGCACGATGTCCACCAGGTCGCCGGCCCGCCCCCAGAACGGCGACAGCCGCCCGGACGGCAGCCACAGGCCGAGCCCGACGACGAGCAGAGCCAGCCAGAGCATGGCCATCACCACTGCGGCGGCGGCCACAGTGCCCGCGCCTGCGCTCATCGAGACGCCCACCGCCACCAGCCCGCCGAGCCCACCGCACAGCAGCCAGAGCCGCTGGCCCAGGCCGTGGAAGACGCGGGCGCGCAGCAACAGCGTCAGGCAGAGCACGACGGCCATGGAGGTGGCCATCCAGCCCGGCGTGCCGACCAGGAAGCCCAGCGCCCCGATGACGGTCAGCGCGATGCCGACGACCATGCCGGTGGCGTAGCGCCTGGCCTGCGCGGTGCGGCCGAGGACGCCGTCGCTGTCCAGCCGCTGGTTGTCGGCGCGCAGCTCCTCGGCGTTGGTCGGCAGCGTGGGCAGCGGCACCCGGGCGATCCTGAAGGACAGCGAGGGGATCAGTGGGCTGAGCGCCATGAGGATCGTGGCGGTCATGGCCATCGCGCCGGCCGCGGGCACGCCGGACACCATGACCATGGCCGCGGCGAGCGCGCCCACCACCGTGGCGATGGCCGTGCCGAGGAAGCCCGCCACGCCGTCGGCCACCAGACTGCCGCCGACCGTGGCCACCAGCGCGGTGCAGACCAGCGCGGCCAGCAGATGCGGGGCGCCGAGCCCGGCCACGCTGGATCCGCTCGCCAGACCGTACAGACCGGCGACGAAGGCGTACGGCAGCGCGGCGTAGCCGATCAGCGCGCCCGCGGCGGAGTCGCCGACCGCCCTGGACAGGGCGGCGCTCACGCCGACCAGCAGGACGGCCAGCATGCCCGCGACCACGGTCAGGCCCAGCGGCGGGCCACCGGCGAGGACGAGCGCGGGGACGCCGAGCGCGAGGATGACGGCCGCCGCGCCCGCGCCCAGGAGCCTCGTGTGGCGCGGCTCCCACTTGCCCGAGCTCTCCTTCACCCCGGTGGCCACCACGTCGGCCACGTCGTCGTAGAGCGCGGGCGGCAGGGTGAACTCGCGCGGCCGCAGGTACAGCACCTCGCCGTCGAGCACGCCGAGGGCGGCGAGCGTCTGGCCGAGGTCGAACGGCGCGCCGCCCAGCCGCTGGAGCACCCAGCCGGGCGCGCTCGCCGAGTCGCCGCCCGCCTCGCCGACCGCGCGCAGCAGTCCGGGCAGGACGTGCGGCAGCGGGATGTCGGCGGGCAGGGCCAGATCCGCCCGGCGGCGCGGCGCGACGATCGTCACATGGCACAGCGGCGGCAGCGCCTGCTGCCGGGCCTGCTGATGTCCGTGCTGCGGGTGTCCCTGCTGCTGGGGGGCCGGCTGGAAGTGCTGATGGGCGAGCGAGGTCACGGACATGCTCCAGGGGCTGACTGGCTAATCCGACATGTCGAACATATAGGGACGGTGTGTCTGGTAAGAAAGTGTTCCAGGTGACAGGAGGGTTGTCTCACCAGTGAGCATTGTCGTCGTCAGGCGCCCCGAACGCCGCCCCAGTCCGCAGCCACCCCGCGGGGAGATCCTGCTGGAGTCTCCACCGGAGATTCCGGAGATCCAGCCCGCGGGGCTCAGCGGCATCCTCATGTATCTGCCCATGCTGGCGGGCGGCGCGGCGATGGGGCTGATGTTCACCGCCAACGGCAGCTCCAGCCCGATCATGTACGTGGCCAGCGGCCTGTTCGCCGTTTCCATGCTCGGCATGACGCTCGGCCAGCTGGGCCGTAACGCGGGTGAGCGCAAGAACCGGCTCAACGGCCTGCGCCGCGACTACTTCCGCTATCTCTCTCAGATCCGCAAGAAGATCCGCAAGGCCGGTGTCCAGCAGCGCGAGGCCCTGGAGTGGAGCGGGCCCGCCCCGGACACGCTCTGGTGGATCGCGATGGGCCCGCGCCTGTGGGAGCGCCGGCCCCGCGACGACGACTTCGGCACGGTACGGCTGGGCACAGGCGTGCAGAAGCTGGCCGTACAGCTCATCCCGCCGGACTCCAAGCCCGTCGAGGACCTCGACGCGCTGACGGCGGGTGCGCTGCGCAGGTTCGTCAGGACCCACTCCACCGTGGCCGGGCTGCCGGTGGCGGTCGCGCTCGACTCCTTCGCCCGGATCCACCTCAGCGGCGACCCCCGAGCGGTGCGCGACCTGACCAGGGCCATGATCGCGCAGCTCGTCACCTTCCACTCCCCCGACGACATGCGGATCATGGTGTGCGCGAGCAAGGAGTGGATGCCGCACTGGGACTGGGTGAAGTGGCTGCCGCACGCGCTGCACCCGGAGGAGGCCGACGCGGCCGGGCAGGTGCGGCTGATGGCGGAGAGCATGGCGGAGCTCGACCAGCTCATGGGCGACGAGCTGAAGGAGCGGGCCCGGTTCCGGCCGGGGACGGCCTCGGACGCGCTGCCGTACCACGTCGTGATCGTGGACGGCGGGCTGGTGCCGCACGACTCACAGTTGGGCACCGACTCCATCCAGGGCGTCACGGTCATCGACCTGTCGGAGTCGACGGGTCAGGCCGAGGAGGCGAGCACGCTCCGGCTCGACATCCAGCCGGACGGGTTCCACATGGTGAAACTCGACCATGCGGGCAAGCGGTCGTCGAACCGGCTCGGCGATCCCGACACGCTCGACTACGCGCGGGCGGAGGGCCTGGCCAGGCAGCTCGCGCCACTGCGGTCCTCGACCGGCTCGGGCGGCGAGACGCAGGACCTGCTGGGCGCGAACACCACGCTGACCGACCTGCTCGGCGTCGGCGACCCGGCGCTGCTGCACCCCACGACGACCTGGCAGCCCAGGGCGGGCCGCAACAGGCTGCGGGTGCCGATCGGCCTGGGCAGCGACGGGCGGGTGGTCGAGCTCGACATCAAGGAGTCCGCGCAGGGCGGCATGGGCCCGCACGGCCTGGTCATCGGCGCCACCGGCTCCGGCAAGTCCGAGCTGCTGCGCACCATGGTGCTCGGCCTCGCCATCACGCACTCGTCGGAAATCCTCAACTTCGTGCTCGTCGACTTCAAGGGCGGCGCGACCTTCCTCGGCCTGGAGACGCTCTCGCACGTCTCCGCCGTGATCACCAACCTGGAGGACGAGCTCCCGCTGGTCGACCGCATGCACGACGCGCTGCACGGGGAGATGGTGCGCAGGCAGGAGCTGCTGCGCTCCTCGGGTAACTACGCGTCGCTGCGCGACTACGAGCGGGCCCGCGAGCAGGGCGCCGACCTGCGGCCGATGCCGACGCTGTTCATCGTGCTCGACGAGTTCAGCGAACTGCTGGCGGCCAAGCCGGAGTTCGTCGACCTGTTCGTGATGATCGGCCGGCTGGGCCGCTCGCTCGGCGTACACCTGCTGCTGGCCTCGCAGCGGCTGGAGGAGGGCCGGCTGCGCGGGCTCGACACCCACCTGTCCTACCGGATCGGCCTGCGGACGTTCTCCGCCATGGAGAGCCGCGTCGTGCTGGGCGTGGCCGACGCCTACGAGCTGCCCTCCGCGCCGGGCAACGGCTATCTCAAGTACGACACCACCGGCATGACGCGGTTCAAGGCCGCCTACGTCTCGGCGGCGCACCACGGCGACACCTCCCAGGTGGCCGTGGCGGACGGCCAGAACCTGATCCGGGAGGTCGTCGAGTACGGCCCCGGCTACCAGCCGCTGCCCGAGGTCACCACGCCCGTCCAGCTGAACGCGGAGCCCGACGACGAGCCCGCCGGCGGCAACCAGCGCAGCCTGCTCGACGTGGTGGTCGGCCGGCTCGCCGGACACGGCCCCGCCGCCCATCGCATCTGGCTGCCGCCGCTGTCCGAGCCGCCCACGCTGGCCCACCTGCTGCCGCCGCTGTCGGTCACCCCCCAGCACGGCCTGACCACGGCGGGCTGGCCCGGCCGCGGCAAGCTGCACGCGGTCGTCGGCATCATCGACAAACCCTTCGAGCAGCGCCGCGACCCCTTCTGGCTGGACATGTCGGGCGCCGCGGGCCATGTGGGCCTGGCGGGCGGCACGCAGAGCGGCAAGAGCACGGTGGTGCGCACGCTGGTGGCGAGCATGGCCCTCACGCACACGCCGCGCGAGGTCCAGTTCTACTGTCTCGACTTCGGCGGCGGCGCGCTCGCCTCCCTGGAAGGGCTGCCGCACGTGGGCGGCGTGGCCGCCCGCCTCGACGGCGACCGGGTCCGGCGTACGGTCGCCGAGATCAGCACGATCCTGGAGCAGCGCGAGCGGAACTTCAGCGAGCACGGCATCGAGTCGATCGTGTCCTACCGGCGCATGATCCAGGACGGCGAGATCGAGGGCGACGGCTGGGGCGACGTCTTCCTCATCGTGGACGGCTGGCTGACGCTGCGGCAGGAGTTCGACTCGCTCGAACCGATCGTCACCGACATCGCGGCGCGCGGTCTCGGCTACGGCATCCACGTGATCGCCTCCACCGCCAAGTGGTCGGAGTTCAGGCCGGGCATCCGGGACCTGTTCGGCACCAAGGTCGAGCTCAAGCTCGGCGACGCCTACGAGTCGGAGGTCAGCAGGAAGAAGGCGCAGGCGGTGCCCGAGGGGAATCCCGGGCGGGGGCTGACGAAGGACGGGTTCCACTTCCTGTCGGCGCTGCCCCGCATCGACGGGGTCCAGGAGGCGTCGAACCTGGGTCCGGGGGTCCGGGGGCTGGTGCAGGCCGTACGGGACTCCTGGAAGGGGCCTGTGGCCCCGCCGGTGCGGTTGCTGCCCGCCGTGCTGCGGGTCTCCGCGCTGCCCGCCGACGAGGAGCGGATCCCGATCGGCATCGACGAGGCCACCCTGTCGCCCGTCTCCCTCGACTTCGACGCCGACCCGCACTTCGTGGTGTTCGGCGAGAACGAGAGCGGCAAGTCGAACGTGCTGCGGCTCATCGCCGAAGGGCTGGTGCGCAGGAAGCAGCCGAGCGAGGCCATGATGATCGTCATCGACTACCGCAGGTCGCTGCTCGACTCGGCGGCGACCGAGCATCGCATCGGGTACGCCGCCTCCAGCTCCGCCGCGACCGAGCTGATCAACGACGTCAAGGGAGCGATGCTGGGCCGGCTGCCCCCGGCGGACCTGACCCCGCAGCAGCTCCGCGACCGCAGCTGGTGGCAGGGGTCGGACCTGTACATCTTCGTCGACGACTACGACCTGGTCGCGACCTCGTCCAACCCGCTGCTGCCGCTCGTGGACCTGCTCCCGCAGGCCCGCGACATCGGCCTGCACGTGGTGCTGACGCGGCAGATGGGCGGCGCGGGCCGCGCCATGTACGACCCGGTCATCCAGCGGCTGAAGGACATGGCCACGCCCGCGCTGCTCATGTCGGGCAACAAGGACGAGGGCTACCTGTTCGGCAACGTCCGTCCTCAGACCCTGCCGCCCGGCCGGGGTCATCTCGTCGACCGGCGCTACGGCGCACGCCTCATGCAGACGGCGTTCCTGGACGCCGAACCTGCTGAGGACTACTGATCATGACAGGAGACGGCCATGGCGGACCTTGACATTCACCTGTCGGCGCTGGACAAGTGCCGCACGGCCATCCACACGGCCGCCGGCCAGTACGACGAGACCCTGCGTGAGGGCAACCCCGGTGAGCTCACCTACGACGCGGACGACGAGTTGAAGAACAACCGCACCCCGGTCAGCGCCGACGCCTTCGGCGACCTGACCGACTCGGGCGCCCTGGCCGGGGCGGCCGACACCGTCTGGACGACCATGTTCAGGGAGATGAACGAGGCCCGCAGAAAGCTCGGCGAGACCGAGCGGGGCCTGAGCAACGTGGAGGAGAACATCCGCGAGGCGCACCGGGCGACGTCGTGAGCGTCTCCCACCTGCCCGGCGGCGAGAAGCTCGACGCGATGCTGAAGAAGGTCACCGGCGACCCTGACAAGATCAACGGCATCGCGACGACCTGGCGGAACCTCTCCGGCGAGATCCACGAGTTCGCCGAGGCGCTGACCGCCGCCGTCGCCGGGGTGGACAAGGCCTGGCAGGGCCGCTCGGCCGACCAGTTCGACACGTACATGCGCAAGTACGGCACCGCGGCCGAGCACCTGAAGGTGGCCCTGATCAACTCCGCCACCGGGCTCGACACCGCCGCCACCGCGCTGCGCTCGGCCAAGACCGACATCGCCACCATCTGCCGGGACCTGGCCGGCAGCGCGACCAACTACCGGACCAAGTTCCTCGCGGGCGACCCCGACGCCACGGAGGAGGACCTTCGGCCGGGGCTGCGCAAACTGGTGGACCAGGCGGTCAAGGAGGCCCAGCCGCATGTGGACGCCGCCGACAAGGCCGTGACCAAGGCCAAGAAGGACCTCAAGCAGTTCCTCGACGATCGCGAGCTGACCTTCCGCGCCATTCCCGCGGTGTCCACCCAGGAGTTCACGCCGGCGAAGGGCAGGAAGCTCGACTGGGAGCGCGACCCCGACTACCAGCAGGGGGACCGCACCTCCCCGCAGGGCGGGCGCGGCGGTCCGACGTCCGGCGCCTCCGCCTCCGGCTACGGTTACGGCCCCAGCGGCCCGCCCCCGGCAGGTGGCAGGCCCGCGCCCACCGGACAGGTCAAGGAATGGATCGACCAGGCGATCGAGATCCTGCGGCAGCATGGCATCCCGGACTCGAAGATGAACCCGGCCGACATCGCGGCGATCATCCTGCACGAGTCCGGGAACAACCCGAACGCGATCAACGAGTGGGACTCCAACGCCGCCGCCGGCACGCCGTCCAAGGGCCTGATGCAGACCATCGACCCGACCTTCAACGCCTACAGGCTGCCGGGGCCCGGCGACATCTACGACCCCGTCCAAAACATCATCGCCGGGGTGCGCTACGCCATCAGCCGCTACGGCTCGGTCTCCAACGTGCCGGGACTGAACAACGGCGACGGCGGCTACATCGGATACTGATCGGCGAGCCCGTCGGCCGGGCTCGCCGATCAGCGGCTGTCAGCCGCAGCTGGCCCAGTCGGCGCTGGTGCTGCCGGTGGTGGAGCTGCCGGAGAAACGCACGCACTTGCCCTTGGCGGGCAGCTTGACCGGCCCCGCGTAATACTCGAAGCTGCCGCTGTCGGTCTTGCTGCCGCCGCCTTGCACCTCCAGCGTGGCGCTGACCGCCGTCTTCTTGCCCACGTTCAGGGTCTTCATGGTGACCACGCAGTTCTGGCCGGCGCTGTCGCTCCAGAGCTGGTACGTCACGCCGCCCGCGAACGACTGGAAGCGCTGGACGTTGTAGCCGGAGCCGCACACCTGCGCCGGCGTGTAGGGGTTCTTCGCCTCCGCCGGAGGAGGCGTGGTCTTCGTGGGGGTCGGCTTCGGCTGAGCCGTCGTCTTCGTGGGGGTCGGCTTCGGCTGCTGCGTCGGCTTCTGGGTGGGCGTCTTCGTCGGCGTCTTGGTGGGCTGCACCGTCTTGGTGACCGTCGCGGCCGGCTTGGTCGGCTGCTTGGTCGTGGCCGCCCGCTTGGTGGTGGTGACCGTCGGCGTGGGCACCACGACCGGCTGCGTGGGGATGGCCGCCGGGCTGGTGGGCGCCGTGGTCAGATCCGGCACCTGGCCCGTGGGCGCGTCCGAAGGCCACTCGGTCGGCAGCACCAGGGGGCCCACCCCGGACTCGTCGGGGGAGGTGGTGACGGCCCACGGCGGGGTGACCTCGGTCTGCGGGGTCTCGCCCATCGGGAGGGTGTCCTCCGGGCCGGCGGTCGGCTCGGCCGAGGCGGACTCCTTGCCCGACCCCACGCCTGCCTCGGCCGCCGAGGAGGAGTTGACCTGCTGGAACTGTACGTACTCGCTGGCGCCCCACAGACCCACACCGGACAGCACCGCGATCACGCCCACCCCGGCGATCAGCGCCAAGGGCACGCGGCGGCGCGGCTTCTGCGCGGGCTGCCCGTTCGGCATCGCCTCAAGCCTGATCTGGTGGTACGGCTGCTGGTGCTGCTGCCGGTCGGGATCCGGCGGCCCCCACATCGGCTCCTCCGCCTGCTGCGGCCCCGACGGCACCGCCATGCCGTGCATGGCAGCCCCCTGCATGGGCGGCCCTTGTACGACCGGCCCCTGCAAAGGCGGTCCCTGCATAGGCGAACCCGGTACGACCGGACCCTGCATGGGCGGTTCCTGCATAGGTGGGCCCTGCATAGGTGGGCCCTGCATAGGCGAACCCGGTAAGACCGGACCCTGCATGGGCGGGCCCTGCACAGGCGGACCCTGTACGGCCGGACCGTACACGGGCGGACCCTGCACAGGCGGCCCCTGCATCGGCGGGTGCTGGTCCATCGGCGGGCCCTGGGTCCAGGAGCTCTGGGGCGGCACCATCGGCGCCGGGCCGATCGCGTCCGGGACCGGGGCCGCCAGGGCGGGACGGTCGCCGAGGAAGCCCTGCGGCGGCCCGCCCTGGACGGGCACGCCCTCGATGACGGTCTGAGCGGCGGCCGGCGGCGGCACGGAGGGCGGGCCCGTGTCGCCGAGCACCTGCATGAGGGCGCTGTAGACGGTGGGCCGCCGCGCGGTCTCCTTGGCCAGCGCCGACAGCAGCACGCCGCGCATCGGCTGGGCCTCGATGTCCACCTCGGGCTCGCCGTTCAGCACCGCGTCCCGGTCGGCGAACGGCGCCTTGCCGGTGCCCGCGAAGGTGATCGTGGCGGCCCAGGCGAAGACGTCCGCGTACGGGCCGTACTGCAGGCCGTGGAGCTGCTCGGGAGCCTGGAAGGCGACCTCGCCGGCGGGATCGCCGAGCGCGGCGTCGGTCACGCGGGGGCCGTCGGCGCCGAGAATGACGTTGTGCGGGCTGAGCGCCCGGTGCGACAGGCCCGCGAGGTGGATCGCCGACAGCGCGGTGAGCACGCCGACCGCCACCCGTTCGAGCGCGTCCCCGCTCAGCGGCCCGTCGTCCGCCACCACCTCGGCCAGGCTCCTGCCTTCGACGTGCTCGCGCACGACATAAGGCCGATCGCCCAGATATCCGGCGTCGAGCACCCTGGCCACGTAGGAGCTGGAGATCCGCTGCGCGTCCAGTTGCGGCACCGGCGCGTCAGCGACGCGGTCGGGCTCGGGCGACAGCAGCTTGATCGCGAGGAGGGGCGCGTCGTCGGATTCGCGGCCCAGGAAGATCTCTCCGCGCGGCCCCTCCGCGAGGAGCCCGACAACCCCGAAAGCGCCGATCCGCTCCGGGTCCCCAGGGCGCAACGGGTGCATGCCAAACCTCTCCGCAGAAACCATCTAATCGATCACATTCAACCAGATCCGTCACATAAGCCACGGGCGTTTCATGGTTGAATCCGACAATTCACTGTTCCGTATTCTTGCGGGCTCAGTGAGGCGAGATCAGTCGTCTTCTTGCGGGCTCAGTGAGGCGAGATCAGTCGTCCCGGCCGGCCCGCCACCCCCTGCGATGCCCCATGGGGATCACCGCGCGGGTGACCACCACGAGCAGCCCCAGCCCCATGCCGAGCCCGGCGACCAGCAGGGCCAGCCGGATCGCGTCGTGATCCACGGGCGGCGCCTGGGTCACGACGCCGGCCGGGAGCGGGCTGAGCGGAGGCGGCGCGACCACGGGGGCGTTGGCCGGCTCGAACGGCAGGATCGCGCTGACCGCGAGCATCGGGTTGACCATCCCCGCCTTCCCCCCGCTCGCGACGCCGTCGGCGGTGGTCACGATGCGCTTCAGGACCTGCGCCTGGTCCAGGGACGGGAAGCGGGCCCGTACGAGCGCGGCCACCCCGGCCACGTAGGGGGCGGCGTAACTGGTCCCCCTGAGGTCCTTGAAATAGGAGCGGCCCGGCCAGGTGGAGGTGACCCCCTGCCCGGGGCCGAGCACGGCGACGGGCGTCTTGACGTTGGAGAAGTCGGACAGGCGGCCGTTCGGCCCGGCCGCGCCCACCGCCAGCACCCCCTCGTACGAGGCGGGGTAGTCGGGGATGGGCGTGCCGTCCTCCTTCTTGATGTTGCCCGCCGCGGCCACGATCAGCGAGTCCTTGGCCAGCGCGTACGCCACGGCCTGCCGCAGCGCCGGCTGGTCGGACGTCGACACCGACACGTTGATGACCTTGGCGCCCACGTCGGCGGCCGACTTGATGGCCCGTACCAGCAGGTCGGGGTCGCCGTCCCGCTCGGCGTTGGTCTGCTTGTAGACCAGCAGCCTGGCCTCCGGCGCCATGCCGTAGAACGGCACGCCCTTGACGTGCCTGGCGCCGATGATGCCCGCCACCGCGGTCCCGTGCCCGACGCAGTCACGGATGCCGGTGCGGGTGAGATCGGCCTTGCCCGCCACGCGGAGCTGCGGATGGGTCAGGTCGACGCCGCTGTCGATGATCGCCACGGACACGCCCGCGCCGGTCGACAGCGACCAGACGCGCCTGGGGTCGAGCCGCTGCTGCGCCCACGACTCACCGACCTGCATGCTGCCTCGGGGCGGTTGACACTTCTCCGGCGCGATCGCGGGTGCGAGCGGGAGGTGCAGCCCCAGCAGGCCTGCCAGGAAGGCGTGACCGATCATGTCGGAACAGCCTAGTCCGGTCATCCGGAAGCCCCGGCCCGGACCGGGGCTTCGCGGGCGTCAGCGGGTGGCGGACTCGATGTTGCCCCGGTAGGTGTTGATGACGCGCGAGGCCTCGTTGAGCTCTTCGGACATGCGCTGGAAGGCGGTGCGGTAGTTCTGCCAGGCGCCCTGGAACTTCTGCGCTCCTGGGCCGGTCCAGGCAGTGCCGACCTTGGCCGCCTCGCGGTCCAGCGCCGCCACCGTGGCACGCACGGCCTCCGACTGCTGGGTGAACTGGGCGGCCATGGCCTGCATTTCTCCGGGATCGCCACCGAGCATGCTCTGACTCATGCGTACCTCCTGGATCGACGTGAAAGCGCCCTCACACTAAACGCGCCACTTGTCCATCGCCTGGGGTTATGCCGAGCGGCTATGGTCTTCCCGGCGCACGGGCCTGCCCTGGGCCGCTGAACCGCAGGCCAAAGCCAACACTTACACTCCGTGGAGTGCTCGCCGAGGAAGGACGGACGCCGGTGCAGAAGGTACTGATCGCCAACCGTGGAGAGATCGCCGTGCGGGTGGCCCGCGCGTGCCGGGACGCCGGCATCACCAGTGTGGCCGTCTACGCCGACCAGGATCTGGACTCCCTCCATGTCAGAGTGGCCGACGAGGCCTACTCCCTGGACGGACAGTCGCCCGCCGAGACCTACCTCGACATCCCCAAGCTGCTGCGGATCGCCGAGCGGTCCGGCGCGGACGCCGTGCACCCCGGCTACGGCTTCCTGGCGGAGAACGCCGGCTTCGCCCAGGCCGTCATCGACGCGGGCCTGACCTGGATCGGGCCGCCGCCGGCCGCCATCACCGCGCTCGGTGACAAGGTGCAGGCCAGGCACATCGCCCAGAAGGTGGGGGCGCCGCTGGTCGCGGGCACCAAGGACCCGGTCTCCGGAGCCGCCGAGGTGGTCGCCTTCGCCGAGGAGCACGGGCTGCCGATCGCCATCAAGGCGGCCTACGGCGGCGGCGGGCGCGGCATCAAGGTGGCGCGCACCCTCGACGAGGTCGCCGAGCTGTACGACTCGGCGGTGCGCGAGGCCGTGGCCGCCTTCGGCAGGGGCGAGTGCTTCGTGGAGCGCTATCTCGACCGGCCGCGCCATGTCGAGACCCAGTGCCTGGCCGACCGGTACGGCGACGTGGTCGTGGTCAGCACCCGCGACTGCTCGCTGCAGCGCCGCCACCAGAAGCTGGTGGAGGAGGCGCCCGCCCCGTTCCTGTCACGCGAGCAGCTCGACGCCCTCTACGACAGCTCCAAGGCGATCCTGCGCGAGGCCGGCTACGTCGGCGCGGGCACCTGCGAGTTCCTCGTCGGCCAGGACGGCACGATCTCCTTCCTGGAGGTCAACACCCGCCTGCAGGTCGAGCACCCGGTCTCGGAGGAGGTCACCGGGATCGACCTGGTGCGCGAGATGTTCCGGATCGCGGACGGCGAGGCGCTCGGCTACGGCGACCCGGAGGCGCGCGGCCACTCCATCGAGTTCCGGATCAACGCCGAGGACGCCGGCCGGGGTTTCCTGCCCGCGCCCGGCACGCTCACCGTGCTGCGGCCGCCGTCGGGCCCCGGCGTGCGGCTCGACGCCGGCTACGAAGCCGGGATGACGGTGCCGCAGACGTTCGACTCGCTGGTGGCCAAGCTGATCGTGACCGGCCGGACCCGGCGGGAGGCGCTGGAGCGCGCCCGCCGGGCGCTGGCCGAGTTCGAGATCGACGGCATGCCGACCGTGCTGCCGTTCCACCGCGCGGTCGTGTCGGACCCGGCCTACACTGCGGAGCCGTTCGCCATCCACACCCGGTGGATCGAGACCGAGTTCGACAACACCATCGAGCCGTACGCGGGCGACACGCAGGCGGCCGAGCCCGAGGCGCGCGAGCGGGTCACGGTCGAGGTGGGCGGCAAGCGCCTGGAGGTGGTGCTGCCGACGGGTCTGGGCACGGCGTCGGCTACGCCCTCGGCGAACAAACCCAGGCGCTCCCAGGGTGGTGGGAAGAAGACCGCCGCGAGCGGCGACTCGCTGGTCACCCCCATGCAGGGCACCATCGTCAAGGTCGTCGCGGGAGACGGTGACACGGTGGCCGAGGGCGACACCGTCGTGGTGCTGGAGGCCATGAAGATGGAGCAGCCACTGGCCGCCCACAAGTCGGGCACCATCACCGGGCTCAACGCGGCGGTCGGGCAGACCGTGACCTCCGGCGCGACGATCTGTGAGATCAAGGACGTTTGACACGCCCGTGTCAAACCAGATCGCCGGCGAAGGCTCCGCGGGCCGGTCAACGGCGGCGCTCCGATCTCCGACAGGCCACGCGCCTGGACGGCTCGGGGCGGGTAACGTGCGCAGTGAGGAACTTTGCCGACCGCCCGTTCGTCCTCATGGGCGAAGGAGGCTTGCTGCCAATGAGACATCCGCTGCGCCGAGCAGGGGCCGCAGTCGCGGCTCTGATCGCCGGTCTACTCGTCATCCTTGCGCTATCCCCTGCCGCCAACGCGGCGGCACCGCCGGACGCTCAATCCGTGGTGTCCTACTTTAAGGACAAAAAGGACCCTCTTTTTGTGGCGCCCGGCTCCACGTTGAGCTCGGACGATCAGTCGCAGATCCGGGATGCGCTCAAGGCATCCAAGAGCGATATCTATGTGGCCGCGCTGCCTGACGGCACGGTGACCGACCCCGCGACCTACGTCAAGAGCGTCGGCACCGAGCTGCAGAAGGCCAAGGCCGCCACGTCCGGCGGCCAGTGGACCCTGGTGGTGATGGACGGCCCGTCGATGTTCGCCGCGTCCAACTTCGGCCGCGCCGGCATGACCGACCAGCTCTCCAAGCTCGCCGTGCGCAACAACGACAACGTCGTGGCGGGCATGGACGACTTCATCCAGCGGGTCAACTACATGGCCGAGGGCAAGACCCGCTCCGCGCTCGACTCCGGCCCGGTGGGCGGCAGCGGTGGCGGCACCGGCGTCCTGGCGACGCTGGGCGTGCTCGCGCTGGCCGGCGGCGGCGGCTACTTCCTCTACTCCCGTAACCGGAAGAAGAAGCAGGCCATCCAGGACGCCAAGGACCTGGCCGCGGTCAAGCAGACCGTCGAGGAGGACGTCACCAAGTTCGGTGAGGAGATCACCGCGCTCGACACCGACGTCATGCTCGAAGGCGAGGGCGGCCAGCACATCGACGAGTGGCAGAAGGCTCTCGACGCCTACGAGAAGGCCAAGACGCAGCTCAACGCGGTCGAGCGGGCCGACCAGGTCCGCGAGGTGACCGGGACGCTGGAGGACGGCCGCTACTCGCTGGCCGTGGTGAAGGCCAAGGTCAACAAGCAGCCGGTGCCCGAGCGGCTCGCGCCCTGCTTCTTCAACCCGCAGCACGGCCCGTCGGTGCGCAACGTGCGCTGGGCGCCGCAGGGTGGCGTGGCGCGTGACGTGCCCGCCTGCTCGGCCGACGCCGAGGCCGTGGAGCGTGGCTTCGACCCGCAGATGCGCGAGGTCATGGTCAACGGCGAGCGCCGTCCTTACTACGACGCGGGACCCGCCTACCAGCCGTACGCCTACGGCTACTACGGCGGCTTCGGCGACATCATGACCGGCATGTTCATCGGCACGATGATGGGCCACATGATGGGCGGCATGATGATGGGCGGCATGATGGGCGGCTACGGCGGCGACATGGGCGGCGGCGGCGACTTCGGCGGCGGCGGCGACATGGGCGGCGGTGGCGACTTCGGCGGCGGTGGCGGCTGGGGCGACTTCGGTGGCGGCGACTTCGGTGGCGGCGACTGGTAGTCCCTTCTGACCCTTCGCACGATCAGGGCGTGTTCCTTCGGGAGCGCGCCCTTCGTCGTTTCGGCACCTGTCTCGGGGCAGGTCTCCCACCGTGGCTCACGATGCTCACCAAACTTCGAAATTACGTATTATCGGAAATATGAAGGTCATCACCCTCGCATCCGGACTGGTCACCGCCCTCCTCGCCCTGCTCATCGCCCCTGCCCCGCCCACGCTGGGCCCACGGACGACCGGCGACCCCGCTCTGGCCAAGCTGGTCCGGCAGGCGGCCGGGGAGCAGGGATACCGGGGCCTGTCGGTGGCCATGATCGGCGACGGCGGCATCACGCACGCGGGGGTCGGCGACACCGGCGGGCCCGATCCACGGCCCGTGGGGCCCGAGACGGCCTACGAGCTGGGCTCCATCGCCAAGGCGGCGACCGGGATGCTGCTGGCGGACCTGGCCGCCGACGGCCTGTCCCCCGACACCCAGCTCCGCGAGCTGCTGCCCGGGGTGCGGTTCTCCGACCCGGCCGTGGGCACGGTCACGCTCGCCGAGCTCTCCTCGCACCGCTCGGGCCTGCCCCGGCTGCGGCTGACGCCGATGACGTTCGCCCGGGCGTACGTCTCGACCCTCACCGGCGCCGACCCGTACGGCGCGCAGGGACCGCAGGCCGTGCTGGACGATCTGGCGGCCGTCAGCCTGCGGGACCGTGGCACGGTGAGCTACTCCAACCTCGGCGCGGCCGTGCTCGGCCTGGCGCTGGCGGAGCACGCGGGCACCGACTACGCGAGCCTGCTGCGCACGCGGATCCTCGCCCCGCTCGGCATGGACGCGACCGTGGTCCTGGCCCCGCAGGACCCGCTGCCCGCCGGGCACGCCGCCGGCCAGGACGAGAACGGCCGGCCCATGGATCCGTGGCGGGACCACGGCTCGGCGGGCGCGGGCGGCGCGGTCTGGTCCACCACCGGCGACATCGCCAAGCTGGTGCGGGCGGTCATGGAAGGCAGGGCTCCGGGCGCGGACGCGGCCACCCCGCGCTTCACCGAGAAGCCGGACCGCCGGATCGGCTACGGCTGGTTCACCACCAGGCACGGCGAGCGGGACATCACCTGGCACAACGGGGCGACCGGCGGGTTCAGCGCCTACGCCGCCTTCGACCGGGCGGCCGGGCGTGGCGTGGTGGTCATGGGCAACACCAGCAAGTCGGTCCAGCGCGTGGGCCTTCGCCTCCTGGGCGTCAGCACGCCCGGCGACGACGAACGGCCGCCGATCCAGGCGCTCGCGTTCGCCATCCTGTTCTCCTTCGCGGGCCTCGGCCTGCTCGTCTCGGCGTTCCGCAACCCCCGGCTGGACCGGCTGTCGGTGACGGGCCGGTTCCTGTGGGCGGCCCTGTTCCTCTGGCTGGCGCACGGGACCGGCGGCTGGTCGTTCGTCCCGCCGTTCGTCTGGGCCCTCGGCGCAGGCGTCCTGGCGGCGGGCACCGCCGCGGCGCTGACCCGCTGGCGTGCCATGCCGCTGAGCGGCGCACCCCTGACCTGGCGCTCCTGGCCGGGCCCGGCCCTCCCGGCCGTCCTCCTGATCGCCTTCGGCCTCGCCACGGCCCTGTGATCAGGTGCCGGCGCGCTGGACGAGGTGCGAAACGGGGCTCTGCGGTCAGGTGCTGGCGCGCAGGACGAGGTGCGGGGTGAGCAGGGTGGACATGGGGACGACCTTGCCGGCGAGCTTGTCCATGACCAGCCGGACGGCCTCGCGGCCGACCTCCTCCGCCGGGATGAGCACGGAGGTGAGCGGCGGGCTGGCCCGCTCGGCGACGTCGTCCGGGCAGATCGCGACGACGGCAACGTCCTGCGGCACCCGCCTGCCGAGCTGGCGCAGCGCGCTCAGGACATGGCCGACGGCGGCCTCGTTGTGCACGACCAGCCCGGAGAGCCCCGGCTGGTCACGCAGGAGATCGCCGACGGTTTCGTACACCTCGTCGAACGTCTCCTCGCACGGCAGCGCCACCCCGCTGACCCCGCTGCCGGCCAGCGCGGCGACGAACCCCTCCCTGGTACGGCGGGCGAAGCCGGTGCCGCGCTCGTAGACCACCGCGGGCGCGCCCAGCAGCGCGATCGTGTCGTGGCCGCGCTCGGCCAGGTGCGCGACGCACTGCGCGCCGGAGGCGGCGAAGTCGAGGTCGACGCAGGTGAGCCCGGCGGTCTCGGCGGGGAAGCCGATGAGCACGCTGGGCTTGGCCAGGTCGCGCAGCAGCGGCACCCTGCGGTCGTCGAGCTCGACGTCCATGAGGACGAACGCGTCGACGAGCGCACTGGCGGCCACCCGCCTGATCCCGTCGGTGCCCTCGTCGGCGGTCAGCAGGAGCACGTCGTGGTCGTAGGTGCGGGCGGCGGTGACCACCGCGCTGGCGAAGCGCATCAGCACCGGTACGTGCATGCCCGCGCGCAGCGGCAGCACCAGCGCGATCACGTTGGAGCGCTTGCTGGCCAGCGCTCGCGCGCCCGCGTGCGGGTGGTAGCCGAGCGTGCTGATGCTGTCGAGCACCCGCCGCCGGGTGTCGGCGGAGATGGTCCGCTTGCCGCTGAGCACGTAGGAGACGGTGCTGACCGCCACACCCGCGTGCCTGGCCACCTCCGTGATGGTGACCGAGCGCCCGGTCAAGCGCCGGGTCCGAGGTCGAGCTGGGTCAGCGTCACGCCTTCATTCTCGAACACGACATAGAGATCGTGCACCCCCGGCTCCCCCGCCAGGCGAGCGGTTAGGGCCCGCAGGTCGTAGCGGCCGGTGCGCGGCACCGGGAAGGTCACCAGCGCGCGGCCGTGGAGCGGGTCGCCGAGCCGGAGCGTGATCATCCCGCCGTCGGCGCCGCCCGCCACCACCCGGCAGGAGGCCGCGCCGGTGAGGTCGACCTGCCGGAACAGGATCCACGCACCCTCGGCCTCGGCGCGCACGGCCTCGCCGCACTCGCGGTCGGCGTCGACGAACGCGACCGCGTCGTACTCGTCGTGGTCCACCGCGCGCAGCAGGCCCGCGCGGGGCGGGATGGTCTCCCCCGCCACCTCGAAACCGGCACTGAGCCGCAGGTCGGCAGCGCTGCGGCCGACCATGAGCCGGTGCGGGGCACTTTCCACGACGAACCTGCTCCTGGTCACGTCCCAGAAGGCCAGCTCGCTCACCGGCAGGGTGAGGCGCGCGGTGCCGCTCTGGCCGGGCGCGAGCCGCAGCCGGTCGAAGCCGCGCAGCCGGCGCAGCGGCTGCTTGACCCGCGAGCGCCGCTGGTGCGTGTAGAACTGCACGACCTCGGCGCCTTCGCGGGTCCCGGTGTTGGTGACGGTGACCTCGGCGGTGAGCTCGCCGCCCGAGAGCCGGACGCGCAGGTCCGCGTAGCCGAAGGTGGTGTAGCTGAGCCCGTGGCCGAAGGGGTGGCGCGGGGTACCGCGGAAGTACAGGTAGGTGGCGTCGGCGGTGATGATGTCGTAGTCCAGCAGGTCGGGCAGCTCCTCGGCGGCGCGGTACCACGTCTGGGTGAGCCGCCCCTGCGGGTCGGCGTCGCCGAACAGCACCTCCGCCAGCGCGTGCCCGTACTCCTGCCCGCCGTGCGCGGACCACAGCACGGCCGGCGGGCCGATGCTCGTCCAGGTGAGCGGGTATCCGCTGCTGACCACCATGACGGTACGGGGGTTCGCGGCGTGCACGGCCTTGACCACGGCGTCCTGGGCGGGGGCGAGCGCCAGGGTGCTGCGGTCCTCGGTCTCGCGGCCGTTGACCAGCGGGTGGTCGCCCACCACCACGATCGCCACGTCGGCGGTGGCGGCGAGCTCGGCGGCCTGCTCGGCGCCGTTCCTGACGACGTCCATGACCAGCCGGAGCGCCTGGTCGGCGTCGTCGACCAGGCGGAGCGTGCCGTCGTCGCCCGTGCCGACGTAGCGGCCGGTGTGCAGGTGGCGCAGGGCGAGCGAGCCGCGCGGCCGCTCCTCCAGGCGGAAGGTCTGGCGCACCTCCCAGCCGCTGGGTCCCGGCTGGTCGTTGACCACGATCCCGTCGGCGACGGAGACGAAGCGGCCGGTGGCCACGGCACGCAGCGCGTAGGCGCCGCCGCCCCAGTCGAAGACGTCGAACATGTCGGCCGCCGCCGAGCCCAGGCTGAGCGGCCCGCCGGCCGGATCGGCGGTGACCGGCCCGGCGTCGGCGGTCAGCGTGACCCGGTCCACGCCCTCGCAGAACACGGTCTCGCACCGCTCAGCCAGCCCCCTGCGGGCGGTGACGGCGTACGGGAGCGTGCCGCTGTACCAGTCCTCCATGAGCGTGTCGCCGAGCTGGCCGATCACCGCGAGCCGGGCCACCTCCCCCAGGGGTAACAGCCCGTCGTTGGCCAGCAGCACGAACGACTGCCGGGCTGCCCGCCTGGCCAGGTCCTGGTGTTCGGGGCAGTTGACCACCTCTTCGGTGACGTGGTCGTACGGCGTGGCGGGATCGAACTCACCGAGCCGGAACCTGACGGACAGCGCGTGGCGCACGGCGGTGTCCAGGTCGTCCTCGGTGAGCAGCCCGCGGCGCAGCGCCTCGCGCAGGTGGCCGAGGGTGGCCTCGGCGCGGTCGTCGTCCTGGGTGAAGCTGTCGAGCCCGGCCTTGACGGCGTGCGCGTACGCCTCGGCGGGGGTGTCGTGGTAGGCCTGCACCTCGACGAGGTTGGCCGGGGCGTAGGCGTCGCTGACCACCAGGAGGTCGTCGGGCGCCCAGCCGCGCAGCACCTCGTTGATCAGCGGACTGAGGTGCGCCGGGCGGCCGTTGACGAGGTTGTAGGAGGGCATGACCGCGACGGCGGCGCCTTGCTCGATGGCGGGCCTGAAGGCGGGCAGCTCGTATTCGTGCAGCACCCGTGGCGGCACGTTGCTGGAGGTCGCGCAGCGGTCGGTCTCGTTGTTGTAGGCGAGGAAGTGCTTGAGGGTGGGCGCGGTCCGGAGGACGTGAGGGTCGCTGCCGCGCAGCCCGGAGGCGTACGCGGTCGCCATCAGCCCCGTCAGCCAGGGATCCTCGGAGTAGCCCTCCTCGTTGCGGCCCCATCGCGGGTCGCGTAACGGGTTGACGACCGGGGCCCACACGTTGCGGCCGACGCCGGTCGGGTCCTTGTGGTGAAAGACCAGCACCTCCTCGCCGGTGGCTTCGCCCACCTGGCGCACCAGGTCCGGGTCCCAGGTCGAGGCCAGGCCGATGGCCTGCGGGAACACGGTGGCGGGGCCCTGCCAGGCCAGTCCGTGCAGCGCCTCGGTGCCGGTGCGGAAGGGGCCGAGGCCGAGCCGTTCCACGGGTGCCTGGTACTGGTGGAGGAGGCCGACCTTCTCCTCCAGGGTGAGCCTGCTCGACAGGTCGGCGATCCGGGCGAGGAGGGGGGTCTCGGGGTCGCGGAAGGGTTCGTGCATGGCCATCCCTTGGGGTGTCGAAGCGCTTCGATGACCGGGCCGGGGCGTAACGGAGAAGTTTCGATAGGTTTCAAGAAGGGTGCACGCCGCGGCGAACCTGGGTCAAGAGGTTCCGCCGGGCAATCTGCCCGAATCGACGGAGTCGAGCACCATGGCCGCGCCACCGAGCGCGGGCGCGTCGTACCCGAGGGTCGAGGCGACGACCTCGCACCCGCCGGACTCCGGCGCGATGGCCCGATCGGCCACCTCCGCCCGCACCGGGGGCAGCAGCCACGGGGCGAGCGGGACGTAGTAGCCGCCGAGGATCACCACCTCGGGGTTGAGCAGGTTGGCGATGACGGACACGCCCCTGCCCAGGTGCGTGCCGACGGCGGCGAGGGTGGCCAGGGTGGCCTCGTCCCCCGCGCGGGCGGAGCGCACCACCTCCTCGATCTCCACCTCGATCTCGGCCGGTGAGGGGTCCCTGCGGCGCAGCACGGCGCCGATGCCGGCCATCGCCTCCAGACAGCCGCGCCTGCCGCACCGGCACTCGGGGCCGTCCGCGTCGAGTTGGACGTGGCCGATCTCGCCGCTGTAGCCGAGGCCGCCCCTGCGCAGCCGCCCGTCGAGGATGACGCCCGCGCCGACACCCATCTCGCCGGTGAGATAGACCAGGTCGCCGGCCCCGGAGTGGGCGCCGAAGCGCTGCTCGGCCAGCGCTCCGAGGTTGGCGTCGTTGTCGACCTGGATGGTGAAGCCGGGGTCGCGCAGCGCCTTGGCCAGGTCGCCGGCGAGGTCGGCGTCGTGCCAGCCGAGGTTGGGCGCGATGCGCACGGTGCCCGCCACGTCCACCAGGGCGGGCAGGGCGACGGTGAGGCCGAGGACCTGCCGGTCCTGTTTGATCATGCGGTTGACCACCCGCCGGATGATCGCGGCCACGGCGGCCACGCCCTGGTTGACCGGCACGCCGGCGCTGAAGGAGCGACGCCAGGTCAGCAGCCGCTCCCCGGCCAGGTCGGTGGCGACGGCGCAGACGTAGTCGACGTTGATCTCGACGCCGATCGCGACGTAGGAGGAGCCGTCGAGGACCAGCATGGTGGCCGGGCGGCCCACCCGGTTCTCCGTCAGGCCCGTCTCACGCACCATCCGGCGGTCGATGAGGTCGGCGATCAGGCTGGAGACCGTCGCCTTGTTCAGCCCGGTCGAGGAGGCGATGTCCGCTCGGGAACACGGCGCGTGCTCCCGCACGAACCTCAGCACGACCGCCAGGTTGGTGGCCCGGACGTCCGCGAAGTCGGCCGGCTGAGGGCCGGTCGTGGATGTGATCAAGATTCGCCCCGTTCCCACCGAGAAGTGACCCCAGCATGCCGTATTCCGAGCTGGTCAGCCGGTCAGGGTGAGATCTTTGAGGCGGATGTCACCCTTGAAGACCACGTACAGGTCCCCCTTTCCCGGCTTGATCGTCGCGGTGGTGGTGGTCCAGTCGTAGACGCCGCCTGTGGCCGGGGCCTGGGCGGTGCCGAGGAGGGCGCCCTTGGGGGAGCCGCGGCGCAGTTCGAGGGCGCCGCCCGTGACCGAGGCCACCCCGGCGGTCAGGCGGGCGCCGTGGACGGTGTCGGTGAAGGAGATCCAGTCGCCGTCGGATCCGGCCACCACGTCGCCGCTGACCTTGGTCTCGTCGGCGAAGGTCACGCCCGAGTAGGCGTCGAAGTTCATCGCCCTGGTGGTCTTGGTGAGGTCCCTGGGCGGGATCTTCTCCCCGTCGACCCGCAGCGTGGCGCGCTGCCGGATCCGGTCGGAGGAGGAGCCCACCAGGATGTCGTGGGTGGCCGGCTCGACCGCCCAGGTCTCCCTGGTGTGGTCCCACACGGCCAGGTCGGACCGCTTGAGCGGGAACGTCACGGTCGTGCTCGCGCCGGGGTCCAGCGTGACCCGCTGGAAGCCGCGCAGCTGCTGGACCGGCTGCTGGAAGCGGGAGCGACGCTGGTGGGTGTAGAGCTGGACGACCTCCTCGCCCCTGGCCCCTCCGGTGTTGGTGACCTTGACGCTGACCTGCTCGCCGCGCACCCGCAGGCCCTGGTAGCCGAAGGTGGTGTAGCTGAGGCCGTGGCCGAACGGGAAGAGCTCACGCCCCTGGTGGTACAGGTACGTCATCCCGGTTTTGGCCAGGTCGTAGTCCAGGATGCTGGGCAGTCTGTCGTCGGCGGCGTACCACGTCTGGGTGAGCCGCCCGGCCGGGTTGACGTCGCCGAAGAGCACGTCGGCGAGGGCGTGTCCGGTCTCGGCGCCCGCGTGCGTGGTCCACAGCAGCGTCGGGGCGTCCACGATGACGGGATAGCTGGTCTCCAGCACCACGACGGTCTTCGGGTTGGCCTTGCGCACGGCCTCGATCAGCCGCCGCTGCCCGTCGCCGAGCCGCAGGTCAGGACGGTCTTGGAACTCCCGGCCTGCGACCCACGGGTGGCTGCCCACCACCACGACCGCGATCTCCGCCTTGCGGGCCCGCTCGGCCGCCGCGGCGATGCCGTCGAAGACGACCTCCTTGGCGAAGCGGGCCGCCTGCGCCTTCGGGGCCAGGCCGAGCGTGCCGTCGGCGGTCACGGTGACGTACGGGTCGGGCAGGCCGTACCAGCTCTCCACGTTCTCGAAGCCGGCGTAACGGATGAGGTGGGAGCCGTCGGACTGGCGTTCCAGAGCGAACTGCTGCTGGACGTACCAGCCGTTGGGGTCGGCGTCGTCGGTGTCCAGGGAGCGCCAGTCGCCGCCGAGCAGTTTGCCGTTGCCGGCGTTGCGCAGCGTGGAGATGCCGCTGACCCAGTCGGTCAGGTCCCACTGCGAGGCAGCCGTGGGGGTGGTGTCGGTGAGGGCGGCGTTGTCGTCCGGGCCGGTGCCGGTGGCGGTGACGTACTTGCCGGACTCGATGTGCTTGAGCGCGACGCGCTCCAGCCCCTCGCCGGTGGTGACGCCGGGCACGCGCTCCTTGACGCCGGCGAGCGGGGTGATCTGGTACGGCATGACGCCGCCGTACCAGTCGCTGTAGAGCTTGTCCGACAGCGGGCCCAGCACGGCCGCGGACTTCGGCGACCTCAGCGGGAGCACGCCGGAGTTCTTCAGCAGCACCGCCGCCTTGCCCGCCGTCTCGCGGTTGAGCCGCTGGTGCACGGGGCTGTTGATCACGTCGGCGGTGATCTTCTTGTACGGCCCGCCGTCGGGGTCGAAGTGACCCAGGCGGAAGCGGATGGACAGCGCGTGGCCGACGCCCTTGTCCACGTCGGCCTCGGTGAGCAGGCCGCGGTCCAGGGCGGCGGTGAGGTTCGCGACCAGCGGGCCGTGGTCGCTGCCGTCGATGGTGAAGCTGTCCTGGCCGGACTTGAGCACGGCGGCGAACGCCTCGGGCTTGTCGTCGAAGTATTTCTCCAGGTCGGTGAGCGCGTGCGGGCCCCAGGCGTCGCTGACGTTGTAGAGCGTCCTGTCCGTCCACGACCTGACGACCTCGTTCAGGTCGGGGTTGACGTGGTTGGGGCGGCCGTTGACCAGGTTGTAGGAGGCCATCACGCCGGTCGCCGCGTTCGCCGAGATGGCCGATTTGAACGCCTGCTGGTAGTACTCGTGCTTGAGCTTCGGCGTCAGGTTGGCCGAGGTCAGGCTGCGGTCGACCTCGTTGTTGTAGGCCAGGTAGTGCTTCAGGACGGGGGCCGTCTTCAGGTAGAACGGGTCGTCGCCCTGCAGCCCCTTGCCGTACGCCGTGGCGATGGCGCCGGTCAGCAGCGGGTCCTCGGCGTAGCCCTCCTCGTTGCGGCCCGCTCGCGGGTCGCGCAGCGGGTCGACCACGGGCGCCCAGACCTGCAGGCCCCACAGGACGGGGTCGAGGGCGTTGTGGCCGCGCGTCTCGTCACCGACGGCCGCGCCGACCCGCTTGATCAGCTCGGGGTCCCAGGTGCTGGCCAGGCCGAGAGCCTGCGGGAAGACGGTCGCCGTGGCGAGCTTCTGGTTCCAGTTGTCGTCGAGGTCGTTGGACCAGGCGACGCCGTGCAGGGCCTCGGTGCCGTTCTTGTGGTACGGGATGCCGAGCCGGGGGATGGCGTCCTGCGACTGGTGCAGCAGCCCCAGCTTCTCCGGCAGCGTGAGCCGGCCCAGCAGGTCGTTCACCCGCTGCTCCAGCGGCAGGGCCGGGTCGCGGAACGGCAGGTCGTCGGCGGCCCTGGCGGGGGCGGCGACCATCGAGCCCGCCAGGGTGAGCACCAGAAGTAACGGGAAATGTCGGCGCATGGGGGGTCTCCTCGGGATCACTTCACGGCTCCGACCGTGATGCCACGGGTGAGCGTGCGCTGGAAGATCAGGAAGAAGGCGACCGCCGGCACGATCCCCAGCAGGGCCGAGGCGCTGGACATGGTGGCGTCCATGTACCTCTCCCCTTGCAGGATGCCCAGGGCGACCGGCACGGTCTGGTTGTCGTTGGAGATCAGGAAGATCAACGGCAGGAAGAACTCGTTCCAGGTCCAGATGAAGAAGAAGATCAGCAGGACGCTCAGCGTCGGCCTGCTGATCGGCACCACGACCCGGATCAGCGAGCGGAACCGCCCGGCCCCGTCGATCGCCGCGGCCTCCAGGATCTCCTTCGGGAACTGGCCCAGCACGGCGCTGAGCAGGTAGGTCCCGAACGCCGCCTGGATCACCGTGAAGATGATGATCATCGACAGCTTGGTGTCGTACAGCCCGAACTCCTTGGCCAGGTAGTAGAGCGGGTAGGCCAGCGCCTCCTGCGGCAGCGTGTTGGCCACCAGGAACAACACCAGGATCGACAGCCTGCCCCGCACCCGGCCGATGCCGAGGGCGTAGGCGTTGAGCACCGACAGCACCACGGCCAGCACCGCGACCGAGCCGCTGATCAGCAGGCTGTTCCAGAGCTTCTGGCCGAAGTCGACCCGCTGCCAGAAGTCGATGATGCCCTGCACGTAGAGCCCGTCGGGCAGGCTCAGCGGACCCGCCGAGCTGTACTCGGCGGGCGACTTCACGGCGTTGATCGCCACGATGACGAACGGGAACATCATCACGACCGCCAGCACGGTCAGCGCCGCCAGCACGGCCCAGCGTCCGGGCCCCCTCACCGCTCACGCTCCTGCAGGCGCAGGAACAGGAAGGTGACCACGATGATGATCACGGCCAGCACGGTGGCGATGGCGGAGCCGTACCCCACGTTGCTCTTCTGGAAGAAGTTCAGATAGGAGAAGTACGACGGCACCATCGTGGCGTTTCCTGGCCCGCCGCGGGTCAGCACGAAGATCGGGCCGAACACCTTCAGCGCGGCGATCGTGCAGGTCAGCAGCACCACGAAGATCTCCGGCCGGATCTGCGGGATGGTGATGTGCCAGACCCGGCGCCACCAGGAGGCCCCGTCGAGCTCGGCCGCCTCGTAGAAGGCCGGATCCACCCGCTGCAGCCCTGCCATGAAGATCACCACCGGATAGCCGAGCTGGAACCAGACCATCACCGCCATCACCGTGGCCAGCGCCAGATCCGGGTCGCCGAGCCAGTCGAGGTCCAGGCCCAGCGCCCGGTTGATCGCGCCGTACGAGGGATGCAGCAGCCAGCCCCACACGACGCCCGCCACCGCCACCGGCAGCACCTGCGGCAGGTAGTACATGGCGCGCAGCGCACTGGCCGTGCGCGGGCCGAACCGCTTGCC
Source organism: Nonomuraea glycinis (assembly GCF_014646515.1). Classification (GTDB taxonomy): domain Bacteria; phylum Actinomycetota; class Actinomycetes; order Streptosporangiales; family Streptosporangiaceae; genus Nonomuraea; species Nonomuraea glycinis. Next base: position 51,685 of record NZ_BMNK01000024.1, on the reverse strand, counting down.
GATGAAGTCGAACAGAGCGGCCGCCAGCAGCAGACCGAACGCCGCCGGCACGATCGCCATGGCCACGATGAGCGCCACGTTGTTCTGGAACGACAGCCAGAAGCGCTCGTCCGCCAGCAGCCGGGTGTAGTTGTCCAGGCCGATCCACCTGGGCGTGCCCACCCCCGACCAGCGGGTGAAGCTCACGCCCAGGTTCATCAGGAACGGCACCACGATGACGCCCAGGAACAGGATCAGGCTGGGCACCAGATAGGGCCAGTAGCCCTTGGTGCGGTTGTTCATCTAGTTGCCGAGGTCCGCGAGGTTGTCCTCGTACGGCTTGGCGATCTCGTCCAGCACCTGGTCGGGCGTCTTGCTGCCGTTGATGAGGTTCTGCGTGCCCGCGACCAGCACGTCGTAGTAGCCGGGGGCGGGCCAGTCGGGGTAGAACGCCAGCCCGTCCTGGGCCGTCAGCTTGTTGAAGGTCTCGATGAGCTCCTTGCTCTTGGCGTCCGTGATCGCCGCCGGGTCGGCCGCGACCGGCACGCCGCCGGAGTTGCCGAGCAGGTTCTGGATGTCCTTGGTCATCGTGAGGTCGATGAAGTCGTAGGCCAGGTCCTTGTTCTCGGACTTCTCCGGGACGACCCAGAGGTTGCCGCTGGAGCCGGGGGCCATGGTGGTGCCGGGGAACAGGAAGTGTCCCCACTCGAACGAGGTGGCCTCCTCGACGACCCTGCCGTACCACCAGCTTCCGCTGATCATGACGGGGAACTCGCCCTTCATGAACGCCACGCCCATGTCCTCGGCCTTGAGCCCGGAGGACTTCTTGTCGAGGTAGCCCTTGCTCACCCAGTCGGCGAAGGTCCGCGTGCCGTAGGTGAACTCGGGGCCGTGGAAGTCGACCTTGCCGTTGTAGATCTGGTAGGCGTCCACCCACGGCCGCTGCACCTTGGACAGCGCGAGCTGATAGACGATCTGCTGGGCCGGGTACTCGGCCCCGGCGGAGGCGATCGGCGTCACCCCGGCCTTGACGAAGGTGTCCAGCGCGGCCGTGAACTCCTCGAAGGTGGTGGGCACCTCGACCTTGTGCTTCTTGAACAGGTCCTTGTTGTAGTAGACCATCACGAACTCGCCGTAGTTGGGCAGGCCGTACCACTTGCCGGATCCCATGACGCCGCGGTCGTCGTACTTCGCGGTGGTCGCCAGGCCGCCCGGCAGCAGCTTGTCCCAGCCGCGCTTGGTCACCTCCGCGCTGAGGTCGGCGATCAGGCCCTGCTTGGACAGCAGGCCAGCGGTGGCGTTGCCCTTGTTGTACTCCATGAGGTCGGGGGCCTCGTCGGAGTTGAGCACCATGCTCGCCGTCTTCTGGATCTGCTCGAAGCCCTTCGCCTCGAACTCGACCCGCACGCCGGGATGCGCGGCCTCGAACTTCTTGATCGCCTCGGCCCACGCCTTGCCCATGGCGCTGTCGGCGCCCTCGTAGTGCCAGAGTTTGAGCACCCGGGCCTCGCCGCTCTTGGGGGCCTCCGCGCCGGAGCCGCAGGCCGTCAGGGCGAGCAGCACGGCCGCCAGTGCCGCCATTTTCCTGATCATGATTCCTCCTGAATGATGACGGCCCGGCCGGGAGCACCCGCCACCGGGGCGAACTCGACGGCGGCGACCCGTTTCCGCCCGGTGACGGCCACGCGGAGCGTGTCACCGTCCCGGGTGGCCACGACGACGGTCTCGCCGTCGGTGTCGTGGATCCGCATCCGCCGGTCGCCGCCCCCGAAGGCGACCAGCGTGATCCGGTCCGGCGTGCTCACGGTGTCGCCGGGCCCAGTGTCATCGGGCTCGGTGCCAGCGGACTCGGTGCCAGCGGACTCGGTGTCAGCGGACTCGGTGACCGGGATGAGCGCGCCGTACCGGACGAACAGCGGGATCTGCTCCAGCGGTTTGCTGACGGTGATGTACCGGGAGCCGCTGTGCACCTCGCCCGTCCAGTAGTCCACCCACTCCCCCGCCGGCAGGTAGACCGCCCGGGTGCCCTCGGGCGAGATCATCGGCGCCACCAGCAGGTCACGGCCGAGCAGATACTCCAGGTCGGCCTGCCAGGCGACCGGGTCCTGCGGGTGGTCCACGCAGAGCGCGCGCATCATCGGCGCGCCGGTCCTGGCGGCCTCGACGGCCGCCGAGTAGATGTACGGCATCAGCCGGTATCGCAGCTTCAGCGCCGCCACCACCTGCTCTTCGACGGCCGGGAACTCCCACGGCTCCCGGCTGGTGGTGCCGTGCAGGCGCAGCAGCGGCGACAGCGCGCCGAACTGGGTCCAGCGGACGAACAGGTCGTCGGTGGGCCTGCCGGTGAACCCCCCGGCGTCGTGGCTCCAGAACGGCACGCCGGACAGGCCGTGCGCCAGCCCGCCCCGGATGGTGCTGCCCATGGCCGCGTAGCTGGTGAAGGTGTCGCCGCCCCATTGGGCGCTGTGCCGCTGACCGCCCAGGAAGGACGAGCGCGCCCAGACCAGACTGTGGCCGTGCACCTCGCGGGTGACGGCGGCGACGGCGTCGTTGAAGAGCAGGGTGTAGACGTTGTGCAGGTCCGTGCCGGTCATACCGTCGAAGGCGACCGCGTCGTGCGGCACTCCCTCGGCGAAGTCGGTCTTGAAGGCCTGCACCCCCTGCTGGAGGAGGGTCCGGAGCAGGCCCTGGTACCAGCGGGCGGCGTCCGGGTTGGTGAAGTCGACGATGCCGCAGCGCGGGTGGGAGCTGTGCCAGGTGTCGGCCACGTACACCCCACCATCCCGATTTTTCAGGAAATATCCGGCGTCGGCGGCCTCGGTGAACACCGGGCTCAGGTGGGAGATGTACGGGTTCATCCAGAGGCAGACCTTGAACCCCATCCCGTCGAGCTCGTCGAGCATCGCCTCGGGCTCGGGAAAGTTGACCGGATCCCACCGCAGGTCCGACCAGTGGTCCTTGCTCTGCCAGTAGGTGTCCAGATGCAGCACGTCACACGGGATGCCGCGCTCCCTGATCGTGCGTGCCCTGGCCAACACCCGCTCCTGGCTGTCCACGCAGAACCCGGAGGAGATCCAGGTGCCGAACGCCCACTTCGGCGGCAGCTCAGGCCGGCAGGTCAGCCCGTCGAACCGGTCCAGCACCTCCGGCGGCGTCGGTCCGGCGATCACGTAGTAGTCCAGCACGTCGTCGGGCACCACGATCTGCACGACACTGTGCGTCGACTGGCACACGTCGAACTCGGTCGGCGCCCCGCTGTCGACCAAGATCCCGTAGCCCTTGCTCGACAGGTAGAAGGGCACGTTCTTGTACGCGCGCTGCGACTCGGCGCCGAACGCGTCGAAGTTCCACATGATCGGCCGCTGCCCCCGCTTGTCCAGCGGCGTGAACGACTCACCGAAACCGGTGAACGCCTCATCGGGGGCGGCGGCGAAGCTCTCGTGGAAGGCCACCGCCGCGCCACCGGCCACCGACCTGCCGAACGGCAGCGTACGCAGGCGCCCGCTGATGTCGGTGTGCCCGCGATCCTGCTCGACCAGCGTGGCACCGGAGGCGTCGGTGAAGCGCAGCTGCCACGGCGCGAGTTGGATCTCGGCCCGCAGGGAGCCCGCGTCGACCACGATCGGCTCCCCGGGCACCACCTCGGCCCGCGCCCCCCGGTACGTGCCAGGGGTCACCAGCCGGATCGCCCGCTCCGACCGGGGCCTGGCGTCCGCGTTCTCGCTCAGCCGGACCCGGATCACCCCCTCACCGGCCACCCCGATCTGCACGACCAGGGTCTCCTCCGCCGTGGTCACGGCCTTGAGCATGACTCCGGCCGCGTCGACGGCCACCAGCTCGGCGGCGGTCAGCGCGGACAACCCACCCTCACCATGCGCACGAACCGGCAGCTCAGGCGGATCGGCGACGAAGTACTCGTGCGCCACCAGCGGGGGGCGATAGGGCATGGACGCTCCTTAGCGGGACGGCGCAAACTTGAGAATTAGTTTGGCGTCCATACCAACAAACGTCAACGCTTCAGCTGCACTGACCGGTTCGCCGCTCCAAGACGCTGACCGTACGCCGCTCAAAGGCAAGGTCCTCGCCGGAAACCCGCTACGCGCGAAGGCAGCTCGGGCTCCCCCAGCGGGGGGCCAAGCCCCCCCGCACCCCCTGGCAGGGGGCCGCCGGCCCCCTGCACCCCCGAGCGGAAGGCGAGCGCCGCTGGGTCAGATGCTTCGGGCAGGAAGAGAGGAAAAGGCGTGCTAGCGCCGCCGATCAAGGTCGGCTGCGGAGACCCGCCGGCCGGCCGGTGCCGTGATTGCCCTGGTTGGCGAGAACGGCGCGGGGAGAACAGAAGTGCGGTGGTCACGCCAAGGAGTCGAACTCACCGGCCCTGACGCCGCCGAGGAACGCCTTCCATTCGGCGAGGGTGAAGGCCAGCTTGGCGCCGTTCGGGTCCTTACTGTCGCGTACGGCGACCACCCCGGGCAGATTGGTAGCAACTTCGACGCACTGACCACCGCTGTCTCCCGAATGGGATGACTTGCGCCATACGGCAGCGCTCAGGTCCATTCGAGTCTCGCTTTCTCGATCATTTGGAGGGATACGTGCTCAAGGTAAGAGCCGGATCGCCTCGTAGCGGTTCCACATCGCAGTCACGGTATCGAGATCTGTGGTGACTTGTCCCTCCGCGGAGGATTCCGCATGAATGGCATCCGGCTGCCCGCCCGGAAGCTCGGCGATAGTAAAGGCACCCATTAGACCGGTGAGGCAGTCCTGGCTGACTACCTGGAGGGAAACGGTCGGCACCTGAACGACCTCCAGCAAGTAGTGGAGTTGGTCGCGCATCAGTTCGACTCCGCCGACCTTGCGGCGCAGCACGCCCGCGTCGATGAGCACGAGAACGAGCGGAGGGTTATCTCGGTCGAGGATCCTCTTGCGATGCATGCGGGCCTGGACGCGCTCCTCCACCTCGGCAGAGGTGATCTGCGGGGCCTGCTGAAGAGGTGCCGGGCGTATACCTCTGTCTGAAGGAGGCCAGGGATCAGGAGGGGGTCCCAGGAGCGGAGGATGCGGGCGGTGGGCTCGATCTCCTCGACCCAGCCGCGGAACCAGAGCGGGCCGCCGGGCTGGGTGACAGTGCGCTGGAAGAGCCGAGTGAAGGAGACGCCATCGGACGGGCCGAAGAGCCGGTCCAGCCGTTCGGCATCGGACTTCGACGGGGTCCGGGTCGCCTTTTCCAGGCGGCTCACCTGGGTCTGGGTGCAGCCGAGGCGTGCCGCCACCGCGGCCTGCGAGAGCTGCGCCGCCTCCCGCAGGCGGCGTAGCTCGGCGCCGAAGCGCACCCTCGGGGATCTGGGGTCGAGAGACGGCACAACGTCCATTGAATTTCCTCCCGAATTAGACAAATTAGCTCGATATTCGATTCGTCATGCCGCATCCAGGCCAGGACAGGCCAGGACAGGCCAGGGAGTGTCATGACCCCTGCTGTTTCGGACTGTTGAACCACTCGCCGACCTAATAATGGAAAGGCAGTCAAGGCGCGAACCTTCCGTTTCGTGAATCGCCGAGAAAGGCATGGTTCCACTTTCTCAGCGGCTCGAAAAACGACCGCAGAAGGCGTGGCGGCATCCTCCTCCGCCTTTGGTCGCGGTCGCGGAGAAATCCCCGGAGGGCGGGAACGTCGAGGACTGCGGCCGGGAGGCCGGGGTCTCCACGATGGAGGCGATCAATGACAGCGGGCGAGCAGTACGAGAGGGTCGTTCACCTGGTTCGACTGGGCTGGGATCTGCGAGGTCTGGGCGTCTGCGCCTCACTGGTCCTTCCGTCGGGCGGGCAGCCGATCCTGGAGATCAAGCGGGCGGCCGGCGGCCCGATCCGGATCACAGTCATCCGGCGCCGTTGCGGCTGGGTCTTCACCTGGCGGCCGTGGTGGGCGACGTTGTGGCGGCGGGACAGATGGGTGGTCGCCCACGCCGACAACGCCGCAGACATCATTCTGGCGGAGGTGTCCCCATGAAGGCCTGTGAGCCGATCCGTGGTCGTACCGGCACCTGGCTGCGGGAGTTCCCCGGAGCGGAGAGGTCCGTAACCGAGGCCCGGGAGTGGGCACGCGGCCTGCTGGGAGAGCGAATAGCCGCTCCTGTCCTCGACGATGTGGTGCTGCTGCTCAGCGAGTGGTCACCAATGCGGTCGCGCATTCGGACTCGGGACGCGCGAAGGACGGTCGGGTGACAGTGCGGATGGCCTGCGAGGCCGGAGGCGTCCGCGTGGAGGTGTGCGACGGTGGATCGACCACCAGCTCGCCAGCGGTGCGCGTGCCGAGTGCCGACGACGACGGCGGACGCGGCCTCTGGCTGGTGGACCTGCTCGCTACCGCATGGGGCGCGCATCCGGACACGACCGGCGGATCGGTCTGGTTCCGGGTGGCCGGGCGCGTGTGAAGGACTGCCGCGGTGGTCCCGCGCTGATGTACGGGTATGCGCGGCCGCCGTCCAGGAGTGAAAAGGCGTGGGGATTCGTGTCGGTGACTACTGCCGAGCCGGCGTGTCCGCCAGGAGGCCGGCGTCCGTCGTACGCTGAGTCGCGTACCAGACGGACAGGAGGCTGAGGTGGCAGGGACGACGCAGGCCGGGACGACGGTCGCCGAGGTGATGGCCGAGCTGGCCGACCTCGCGGACCCGAAGATCCGCGAGGTGAACGAGAGGCACGGCGACGATCACGGTGTGAACCTCGGCAAGCTGCGCGCGCTCGCGAAGCGGCTGAAGACGCAGCAGGAGCTCGCGTACCGGCTCTGGGAGACCGATGACACCGCGGCGAGACTGCTGGCCCTCCTGATCTGCCGGCCGAAGGCGTTCGGGCGGGACGAACTGGACGTCATGCTGCGCGAGGCGCGCGCACCCAAGGTGCACGACTGGCTCGTGAACTACGTGGTGAAGAAGAACCCGCACGCCGAAGAGCTCCGCCTGGCCTGGTCCGCCGATCCGGATCCCGTGGTCGCGAGCGCCGGCTGGGCGCTGACCACCGAACGCGTGACGAAGAAGCCCGAGATCCTCGATCTCACCGGGCTGCTCGACGTCATCGAGGCGGAGATGAAGGACGCCCCGGATCGCCTGCAGTGGGCGATGAACCACTGCCTGGCCCAGATCGGCATCGACCACGCCGAGCACCGCACCCGGGCCATCGACATCGGTGAGCGCCTGGAGGTGCTCAAGGACTATCCCACTTCTCCAGGCTGTACGTCCCCGTTCGCCCCGGTCTGGATCACCGAGATAGTGCGCCGGCAAGGCGATTAGACGGTGAATCCGCATGCCTGGCAGGTTGTCGATCAGCTCGGAGTGGACGAGCCGCCAGTCCACGCCGATGCCATCACGCGATGTTCATCACGCGATGTTCATCACGCGATGGCCAGGACGAGAGAGGCGATGGCAAGCCCCAAGAAGGTGCCGGGAAACATGATCTTGGAGAACGCGCGGGCGCGTACGTGCGCGGCGATGGCTCCGATGAAGAACAGGACGAGCCCGAACGCGGCGGCGATGCCGATGAACCGATCACCGAAGATCCCGAGCAGGAGCCCAGCGGCTCCGGCGGCTTTGAGCGCTCCGAGCAAGGGGAGCCAGGACGGCGGGAGATCCAGTTCAGCCGCGTTGCCGAGGACGAACTTGGCCTTCGCGAAGTCGGCGCCGGCGGCCCAGGCGTTGGCCGCGATCGTGAGGACGGTGACGATCACATAGGCGCTGAACATTCACATCCCCCTTCAGCGGAGCAGGCATGCTGTCTCCTCGTCGAGCGTGAGCATCGGCGAACCGCGGCTCGCTTGCTGGATCAAGCCTTGCCGAGCCCCTTCCTCGGAGTCCAATATCTGCATCTATAACCTGGCGGCATGGATGTCGACACCCGGCTGTTGCGCTACTTCATCGCCGTATCGGAGGAGGGAAGCCTCACCCGCGCCGCCGAACGACTGTTCGTGTCCCAGCCGGCGCTGACCAAACAGATCAAGCAACTCGAGGCCCTGCTCGGAGTGCGGCTCTTCACCCGATCCCGGGCCGGCATGGCCCTCACCGAACCAGGCCGAACCCTGATGGAGGGGGCGCCCGCCCTGCTGGCCGACTGGGACCGGGCGCTGCGGGAAACCAAGAGCACGGCCAGCCGGGCAGCGCAGGTGCTGCGGGTCGGCTTCGTGGCCAGCGCCGCCAACGAGACCACCCAGCACATCATCGCGGCGTTCGCCCGTCGCCGGCCGGGATGGCGGGCTGAGATGCGGCACGCGTCATGGTCGAACCCAACGGCCGGACTCGCCCACGGAGACGTCGACGCCGCCCTGCTGCGACTGCCCTTCCCCGGCCAGGACACCCTGCGAGTGAAGGTGCTGCTCACCGAGCCCCGCTGGGTCGCGCTCCCCACCGCCCACCCGTTCGCCGCGCGCGAGCGGATCCCGTTCCGCGACCTGTGGGATGAGCCGTTCGTGGCGGCCCCGCCCGAAACGGGCCGGTGGCGGGACTACTGGCTGGCCACCGACGAACGTGACGGCCACCCGGTCCGCATCGGCGCGGTCACCGACCACCCCGACGACTGGCTCACCGCCATCGCCAACGGTTACGGCATCGCCCTCGCCCCACGATCCGCCGCCCGCTTCTACGCCCGCCCCGGCGTCACCTACCGGCCCGTCAGCGGCGTCAGCCCCAGCCAGGTCGGCATCGCGTGGACTCCCGCCGACGACACCGACCCCGTCGTCCAGGACTTCATACGCTGCTGTCTGGAGAACCGACCGGCCCGACCCGACGAGGCCACCGCCTGATCAGCCGCGACAGGCCCGATCTCGGCGGCTTATGAGCAGGCGGGCAGCGAGGCCCTTGCCTTCGGGCCCAAGCGACATCAAAACCCACAAGCCCAGCGCGGCACAGCCTCAGATCTCAGAGCCCCGAAGCCTCGGGCTGCATGAGCCGGCGGGCCGCCTCGGTGATCGACCCGGACAGCGAAGGATAGACGGCGAAGGTGTGAGCGAGCTGCCCCACCGTCAGGCGCTGCTGCACCGCCACCGACACGGCCAGGATCAGCTCCGACGCGCGCGGCGCCACCACCACGCCCCCCAGCACGATCCCGGTGTGCGGCCGGCAGAAGAGCTTGACGAACCCGTCGTTGAAGCCCGACATCTTGGCCCGCGCGTTGGTGGCGAGCGGCAGCTTGACGACGTTGGCCTCGATCTCGCCCGCCTCGATCGCCCGCTGGGCGACGCCGACGGCGGCGATCTCCGGGTCGGTGAAGATGTTGGAGGCCACGGTCGCCAGCCGCAGCGGCTGGACGGCCTCGCCGAGCGCGTGCCAGACGGCGATGCGGCCCTGCATGGCGGCGACCGAGGCGAGCATGAGCACCCCGGTGCAGTCGCCGGCGGCGTAGACCCCGGGGGCGGAGGTGCGCGAGACCTTGTCGACCTTGATGAACCCGTTGCGGTCGAGCTGCACCCCGGCCTCCTCCAGGCCGATGCCGCCGGTGTTGGGCACCATGCCGACGGTCATCAGCGCGTGCGAGCCCTCGGCCGTGCGGCCGTCCTCCAGCGTCACCACGACGCCGTCGGCGGTGCGCTTGACGGAGGCGGCGCGCGAGCGGCCCATGACGTTCATGCCGCGCCGGCGGTAGACCTCTTCGAGCACCTCGGCGCCGTCGGCGTCCTCGTTGGGCATCATCCGGTCGCGGCTGGAGACGAGCGTGACCTCGGCGCCGAGCGAGCGGTAGGCGCCGGCGAACTCCGCGCCCGTCACGCCCGATCCGACCACGATCAGATGCTCGGGCAGCTCGTCCAGATCGTAAAGCTGGCGCCAGCTGAGGATCCGCTCGCCGTCGGGCTCCGCGCCGGGCAGGACGCGCGGGGTCGCGCCGGTGGCCACGAGCACCACGTCGGCCCGGATCGTACGGTCGCCGGCCCGGACGACCTGCGGGTCGACCAGCCGGCCGCGCGCCTTGACGATCTCTACGCCCTCGGCCTGGACCCGGGTGGCGATGTCGGCCGACTGCGCCTGCGCCAGCTCCTTGACCCGCTTGTTGACCAGCGGCAGATCGACCCGCGCCACGCCGACGTCACCATCGAGTCCGCCGGTGAAGGCGACGCCCAGCGTGGGCGCGTCGAGCAGCGCCTGCTTGCGGACGGAGGTCGCGATCAGGGTCTTGGACGGCACGCAGTCGGTCAGCACGCAGGCCCCGCCTGGGCCGTCCTGCTCGACCATCGTGACCTGCGCGCCTAGCTGTGCCGCTACGAGCGCCGACTCGTAGCCGCCTGGTCCGCCACCAATGATCACAATCCTCGTCACGTATCCCATTCTCCTGCATCGGCTGTGCTGCTGACGATCGGGGCGGCCCTCGCGCGCTAGTCTTGGCTGCTGTGCCTGTCTACGCCGCCTACGGCAGCAACATGGACCCGGAGCAGATGGCCATGCGCGCCCCGCACTCGCCGGTGCGCGACGTGGGATGGCTGCCTGGCTGGCGTCTGACCTTCGGCGGGGAGATCTTCGGCTGGGAAGGCGCGATCGCCACCATCGTCGAGGACCCCGACGATCACGTCTTCGTCGTCCTGTATGACGTGCCCGAGAACGACGAGACCTCGCTCGACCAGTGGGAGGGCGCCTCACGCGGTCTCTATCACAAGGTCCGGCTGCGCGTGCAGACGCTCGACGGCGAGGTCCTGGCCTGGTTCTACGTCCTGGACGGCTATGAGGGCGGCCTGCCCTCGGCCCGCTACCTGGGCATCCTGGCCGACGCCGCCGAGCGGGCGGGCGCCCCCGACGACTACGTCAAGGAGCTGCGGGGACGCCCGTGCAAGTCGCTGGGCTCCTGATCAGCTGAGCGGCAGGTGCTTGGTCTCCTTCAGCGCGAAGACGTACACCAGGGTGGAGATCAGCGCCAGCGCGGACATGTACCACGGGAACAGCCCGGAGGCGTCCGCGTCCTTCAGCGCCGTGCCGATGAGCGGCGCCGTGCCACCGAAGATCGCCACGGTCAGCGAGTACGGGAACCCGGCGCCGGCCGCCCGCACCCGGGTCGGGAACAACTCGGCGTTGACCGCGGCCGAGATCGAGGTGAAGCAGCCGAGGAAGACCATGCCGACGCACTGGATGATCAGCAGGCTGGAGAACGAGTTCGACAGCATGCCCAGCAGCGGCACCGGCAGGATCGTGAACCCGAGACCGAAGGTGATCAGCATGGGCCTGCGGCCGACCTTGTCCGACAGCATGCCGAGCAGCGGCTGCAGCACCATGAAGAAGACCAGCGAGATGGTGCTCACGGTGAGCGACTCGGCCTTGTCGAAGTTCACGTTCTGCTGGGCATAGGTCGGCAGGAACGTGGTCCAGGTGTAGTACGCGACCGTGCCCGCGAGCGTGATGCCGACGATGAGCGCGGCCTTGGTGGGGTAGTGGAGCAGGAAGTCGAACAGCCCCGGCCGCTCGGCCCGGCCCGCCTTGATGTCGGCGGCGAGAGTGCTGGTCTCTTCGGCGCCCTTGCGGATCCACAGGCCCACCAGGCTGATCACCGCGCCGACGACGAAGGCGATGCGCCAGCCGTAGGAGTTCATGTCGGATTCGCTGAGCGAGAGGGCGAGCAGCGCGGCCAGGCCGGAGGCGAGCAACTGGCCGATCGTGGTGCTGACGTACTGGAAGCTGGAGAACAGGCCCCGGCGGCCGGGGGGCGCGGACTCCACCAGGAACGTGGTCGCGGCGGCGAACTCGCCGCCGACCGACAGGCCCTGGATCAGCCGGGCCAGCGTCAGGATGATCGGCGCGAGCACGCCCGCCGCCTCATAGGTCGGCGTCACCGCCAGCAGCAGCGAGCCGAACCCCATCAAGATGATCGTGAACGTCATCGCGGCCTTGCGGCCGAAACGGTCGGCGAACGCGCCGACCAGGAGCCCGCCCAGCGGGCGCATGAAGAAACCGACCGCGAAGATCGCGAACGCGCTCAGCACCGGGACGAGCGGGTTGTCCGTCTCCGCGAAGATCTGCCCGGAGAAGTAGACGGCCAGGAAGCTGTAGGCGTACCAGTCGTACCACTCCACGACGTTGCCGATGCTGGCCGCGAAGAGCTGGCGCAGGCGGCTTTTCGGGATACCGATCGGGGAGGGGGCGGGGGGAGAGGTCACCACGAAGGGCTCCTTTGCTCAACAGTGCGGTAATGGCCTACTGTGCAATTGGTCGACCAAAACAGTCAAATATCTGGCCACATTTTGACGATCCCGACATGGAAGCGGCCCTCTTTGGACGTTCTCGACCGGCGGCTGATCGCCGCCCTCCAGGTCAGCCCGCGCGCGTCGTGGGGCGAGATCGGCCGGGCGGTCGGCGAGCACGAGCGCACCGTCGCGCGCCGCCTGCAGCGGCTGATCTCCGACGGGTACGTGCGGGTCACCGCCATCTACGACGACCTCCGCTCCGGTCACGGCCGCCCCGTCCACCTCCATGTGCAGGTACGTCCGGGCACCGCGGCGAGCGTGGCCCGGGCCATCGCCGACCGGCACGACACCCGCTCGGTCTATGCCCTGACCGGCGCCACCGACGTCGGCTGCGAGCTGGTCTCCCCCTCCAGGGACAAGCTGCACGACATCCTGTCAACGCAGATCAGTGGGATCGACGGGGTCGGGCAGACGCAGACCCAGGTCGTCCTGCACACCTTCAGGACCGTCGCGGAGTGGCACGCGCCGTACCTCACCGAGCGGGAGCTGGCCGAGTTGCGGCCGCCGCCGCCGGACGCTCCCCTGCCGGACGTGGACGGGCTGTCACCGCTGGAGGAGGAGATCGCCGAGCTGCTGGCCGCTGACGGGCGGATCGCCTTCACCGCCATCGCCGAGCGGCTGGAGCTGTCGCTGCCGACCGCGCGCAGGCGGGTCACCTCGCTCCTCGACCGGCGGCTCCTGCTGCTGCGGGCGGAGATCGAGCCGGCGCTGATCGGCCTGGAGGTGGAGGCCCAGCTCTGGCTCAAGGTCCGCCCGAACGGCCTGGACCGGGTCGGCCAGCGGCTGGCCGCACACCCCGACGTGCGCTACTGCGCCGCCACCACCGGCACTCATGGTCTGATCGTCCAGGTGGCCACCGCCCACGAGGAAGATCTCTACCGGTTCCTCTCCGGCGTCGTCGGCTTGCTCGACGAGGTCACCGACGTCAATGTCACTCTCATCACCCACGCGTACAAACGCGGCTATCTTCACAAGTCTGGCCTGCTCACCCTGGAGAAGACACCATGATCCCTACCGCTGAGAACGAAGTCGCCGACCTGTGCGTGGAGCTCATCAAGGTCGACAGCAGCAACTACGGGGACGGCAGCGGCCCCGGTGAGCGCGCCGCGGCCGAGGTCGTCATGGCCAGGCTCGCCGAGGTGGGCATCGACGCCACCTACATCGAGAGCGAGCCCGGTCGCGGCAACGTGATCACCCGGATCGAGGGCACCGACCCGTCGCTGCCCGCGCTGCTCGTCCACGGCCACCTCGACGTGGTGCCCGCCAACGCCGCCGACTGGACCGTCGACCCGTTCGCAGGCGAGGTGCGCGACGGCTACATCTGGGGTCGCGGCGCGGTCGACATGAAGGACATGGACGCCATGATGCTGGCGCTGGTCCGCCGGCTCGCCAGGGACGGCCGCAGGCCGCGCCGCGACCTGGTCTTCGCCTGGGTCGCCGACGAGGAGGCGGGCGGCGTGTACGGCGCCAAATACCTGACCAAGAACCACCCCGAGCTGTTCGAAGGCGTCACCGAGGCGATCAGCGAGGTCGGCGGCTACTCGCTGGAAGTGGACCCGTCGCTGCGGCTCTATCTGATCGAGACGGCCCAGAAGGGCCTGGCCTGGATGAAGCTCGTCGCCGACGGCACCGCCGGGCACGGCTCCATGCTCAACTCCGACAACGCCGTCACCGAGGTGGCCAAGGCCGTCGCCCGGATCGGCGCCCACGAGTGGCCCATCACGCTCACCCCGACCGTGCACCGCTTCCTCAGCGAGACCGCCGACGCGTTCGGGCTGCCCTTCGACGAGCACGACCCCGCGCCCATCCTGGACAAGATCGGGCCGCTGATCCGCTTCGTCGGCGCCACGCTCAGCCACACCACGAACCCCACCCAGCTCGGCGCCGGCTACAAGTCGAACGTCATCCCCGGCCAGGCCACCGCCGTCGTCGACGGCCGCTTCCTGCCCGGCCACGAGGAGGAGTTCTTCAAGACCGTCGACTCGCTGATCGGGCCCAAGGTGCGCCGCGAGTTCGTGCACCACGACATCGCGCTGGAGACCGGCTTCGACGGCGCGCTGGTCGAGTCGATGATCGCGGCGCTCAAGGCCGAGGACCCGACGGCGCGGGCGGTGCCGTACTGCATGTCGGGGGGCACCGACAACAAGACGTTCTTCGCCGACCTGGGGGTGCGCGGGTTCGGGTTCGTGCCGCTGCGACTGCCCGCCGACATGGACTTCGCCTCGATGTTCCACGGCGTGGATGAGCGGGTGCCGGTGGAGGCGCTGCGATTCGGCGTGCGGGTGCTGGACAGGCTCCTCCTAAACTACTGATCCGTGAGCATAGATCCGTACAATCTCGCCGGTGAGGCGGCCGCGGCGCTTAAAGCCGCGGCCGGGCTCGACACCTTCGACGTGGCCCTCGTGATGGGGTCCGGCTGGGTGCCGGCCGCGGACGCGATCGGGCAGGTGGTGGCCGAGATCCCGGTCACCGATCTGCCCGGTTTCCAGGCGCCCGCGGTGGCCGGGCACGGCGGCAAGATCCGCGTCGTCCGGACTCCGGCGGGCCGCCACGCGCTGGTGCTGCTCGGGCGCAGCCACCTGTACGAAGGCCGCGGGGTCGACTCCGTCGTGCACGGCGTGCGCACCGCCGCCGCGGCGGGAGTCCGTACGATCGTGCTGACCAACGCGGCGGGCGGCCTGCGCCCGGAGACGCAGCAGGTCGGCGACCCGGTCCTGATCAGCGACCATATCAACCTGACCGGCGCCAACCCGATCACCGGCACCACGTTCATCGACCTCACCGAGGTCTACTCCAGGCGCCTGCGCGAGCTGGCCCGCGAGGTGGATCCGAGCCTGGCCGAGGGCGTCTACGTCGCCTTCCGCGGCCCCACCTACGAGACGCCCGCCGAGATCCGCATGCTGCGCACCCTCGGCGGCGACCTGATCGGCATGTCCACCGTGCTGGAGGCGATCGCCGCCCGCGAGGCCGGCCTGGACGTGCTCGGCGTCTCCCTGGTCACCAACCCGGCCGCCGGGCTGTCCGGTGAGCCGCTCAACCACGAGGAGGTCCTGGAGGTCGGCCGCGCCACCGCCACCCGGATGGGCGTCCTGCTCGCCAAGGTGGTCGACCGGCTGTGAGCCTTCACGAGCAGGCCCGCGAGTGGCTGAGCCAGGACCCCGACCCCGACACCCGGGCCGAGCTGTCGGCGCTGCTGGAGCGCGACGACACCGAGGCGTTGCGGGACCGGTTCGATGCCAAGCTGGAGTTCGGCACCGCTGGGCTGCGCGGTGAGCTCGGCGCGGGCCCCAACCGGATGAACCGGGTCACCGTCATGCGCGCCGCCGCCGGCCTGGCCCAGGTGCTCGGCCCCGGCAAACACGTGGTGATCGGCTACGACGCGCGGCACAAGTCCGACGTGTTCGCCCGCGACACGGCCGCCGTGCTGACCGGCGCCGGCCTGCACGCCTCGCTGCTGCCCTGCCCGCTGCCCACGCCGGTGCTCGCCTTCGCGGTGCGCCACCTCGGCGCCGACGCCGGCGTGACGGTCACCGCCAGCCACAACCCGCCCAGGGACAACGGCTACAAGGTCTACTGGGGCGACGGCTCCCAGATCGTGCCGCCGATCGACAGCCGGATCTCCGCCGCGATCGACGCCGTGGGCCCGGTCGACGCTCTCCCGCTGCACTCCCCCGGCACGCTCACCGAGCTGGGCGACGCCATCGTCGAGGACTACATCGACGCGGTGCTCGCGCTGCCGCTGGGCGACGCGCGCGAGCTGCGGGTCGCCTACACGCCGCTGCACGGCGTCGGCTCCGGCACGCTGACCGGCGCCTTCCTGGCCGCCGGCTTCGAGACGCCGATCGCCGTCGAGGCGCAGCGCAACCCCGACCCGGACTTCCCCACGGTGGCCTTCCCCAACCCGGAGGAGCCCGGGGCGATGGACCTGGTCATCGAGCTGGCCGCCAAGACCGGCGCGGACCTGGTGCTGGCCAACGACCCCGACGCCGACCGGTGCGCGGTCGGCGTCCCGCTCGGCGACGGCGCCTGCCGCATGCTCACCGGCGACGAGCTCGGCGGCCTGCTGGCCGAGCACGTCCTCACGCACACGTCGGGCGACCGCATGGTGGCCACCACGATCGTCTCCTCGACCCTGCTGGGCAAGATCGCCCGCGCGCACGGCGTCCGCTACGGCGAGACGCTGACCGGCTTCAAGTGGATCATCAAGGCGGGTCCTGGCCTGGTCTTCGGCTACGAGGAGGCGATCGGCTACAGCGTCGGCACGACCCACCCCGCGCCCGAGGACGGCGGCTCCTTCCCGGAGATCGCGGCGCCCTACCTCCCGGTCCGCGACAAGGACGGCATCGGGGCCGCGCTCACCGTGGCGGCCATCGCCGCCGCCGCCAAACTGGACGGCCGCACACTGCTCGACCTCCTGGACGACCAGGCCAGACGGTACGGCCTGCACGCCACCGCGCAGCTCTCGGCCCGCGTGGACGACCTGTCGCTGATCGCCGACGCCATGTCCCGGCTGCGCGCCACCCCACCCACCACCCTCGGCACCCGTACGGTGACCCGCGTCGACGACCTGAGCAGGGACGACGGCGACCTGCCGCCCACCGAGGGGCTGCGCTTCACGCTGTCGGGCGACGCCCGCGTGGTGGTCCGGCCGTCGGGCACGGAGCCGAAGCTGAAGTGCTACCTGGAGGTGGTGGTGCCGGTGACGGGCGAGGTGCCCGACGCCCGCGCCGAGGCGGTCGGCGAGCTGGACGCCCTGAAGGCCGACCTGAGCGCGACCCTCGGACTTTAGTCTCATTCTTGAGACTATCGTGAGCGCGAGGACCGCGAGGATCAGGTCATGACACCATCGCCCCCGGATAGTCTCATCGGTGAGACCATCCGGGAGGTTGCATGGAGCCATTCATCGGCAGGACACGGGAGTTGTCCGTCCTGCGGCGCGCGCTGGACAAGACCGGCAGGGGCGGACGTCCCGGGCGGGCGCTCCTGGTGCGGGGCCGCCGCCGGGTGGGGAAATCGCGACTGGCGGAGGAGTTCATCCGGCAGGTAGGGCTGCCGCACCTCTACTACACGGCGACCGGTCAGACCCTGACCAGCGAACTGCGCACCTTCACCGAAGAAGCGCGCGTGTCAAGCCTGCCTGGCGCCGCCGTGTTCGCAAGCGAGCAGCCGAGCTCATGGCACGACGCGCTCACCCTCCTGGCCCGCGCCCTCCCGCAGGACTCGCCCAGCATCGTCGTCATCGATGAGCTCCCGTATCTCATCAAGGTCGACCCGTCCTTCGAGGGAGTGCTCCAGAAGCTCTTCGACAAGGAGTTCTCCAGACGGCGGGTGCTGTTGCTGCTCATCGGCTCGGACCTGTCCATGATGGAGGCGATCAACACCTACGATCGGCCCTTCTACCAGCGCGCCGCCGATTTCGTGATCAATCCGCTCACGCCGTATGACGTTGGTCATGCGCTCGGCTTGTCGCCGGCGGAGGCGTTCGACGCCCATCTGGTATCCGGGGGCCTGCCCATGGTGTGTGAGGAGTGGCCCGAAGGCGGTTCGCTCTGGGACTACCTGGAGAAGGCGGTCGAGGATCCGCTGTCGGCGCTGATCGTCAGCGGTGAGCGCGCTCTTGGCCCGGAGCTCCCTCCGGAGGCCATGGCCCGGCAGGTCCTCGGTGCCATCGGATCGGGGCAACGCACACACGCCAACATCGCCACGGCCACCGCGGACATCTCCCGCGCGTCGATGAACCGGGCCCTCCAGCTTCTGCTGGAGAAGCGCATGATCACGGTGGAGCGTCCGCTGTCCACCCGCCCCTCCAGAGAGACGCGCTACCACGTCACCGACTCCCACCTGCGGTTCTGGATCCCGTTCATCAGTACGCGATTGGCGGATATCGAGCGAGGTCGTAGCGACAAGGTCCTGGAGAGAATCCGCCAGAACTGGCCCTCGTGGCGGGGGATGGCCGTCGAGTCGCTCATTCGAGAAGGACTCAGGCGGATGGACGAACTGCCCGACGGGACGGGTGCGATCGGCGGCTACTGGACGAGGACGAACGACCCCGAGATCGACCTGGTCGGCGCGGACCGGGAGCCGATCGCCAAGAAGATCACGATGCTGGGGTCGATCAAGTGGCTGGAGAACCGGCCGTTCGACCACCACGATCTGAGTGAGCTCATCGTCCACCGGTCCAAGATGCCCGGAGCCGACGCCTCCACCCCGCTCTATGCCGTCTCCCGCTCGGGATGCTCCGTCCAGGGCGTCAAGCACATCACCCCTGAAGAGCTGCTTGAGGCGTGGCGCTGAAGGTTTGGTCTCATCGATGAGACCAAACGTCCGACGGCGACCACCGAATTCACATAGTGAGACCAGCTGTTGACGTTGGTCTCAGAGATGAGACCAACGAGAGACGATAGGACCAAATCTGGTGGGACCAAATCTGGTGAGACCAAATCTGGTCCTGTCGAGCGTGCACCCCACCTATGTCAGGTCGGTCAGGCGAGGCGGAACTGGATCTCGATCTCCCATTTGTTCATGTCCGGCTGCTCCTCCGGGTGGGTCTTGTAGATCTCCAGGCGGCTGCCCCAGTGCTCGCCGTCCGCCTCCGTCGTCATGTCGAACGCCAGCCCCTGCTCCTTCGCCCACCCGCGCACCGCGCCGACGACGCCGATGAGCTGGTCCGGGTGGCCGAAGTGAGTCTCGGTGACGTAGCGGCCGGCCGGGATGACGCCGGCGTAGACGTCCCCCTCGCCCGCCACCGGGGCCGCGACCGGGACGCCCGCCTCGACCAGCAGGTCCCCTTCCATGTCGATGACCAGGAAGCGGAAGAACGGCCCGCCGTCCGGGGCGGCGCCCCGCTCGGCCAGCCAGGCGAAGATCTCGCCCAGCCGGTCGGCGACCACGTTGAAGGTCGCCATGGTGATGGTCGCGCGGATCCCGACGTAGTACCGCTCCGGGATCTCGATGATCTGTGGCATGTTGTCCTCCCTTTCACTCTTACGTACGAAGCGGGGCGCTGGAACTCATCGGCAGGCCGAAAAGGGGGAAGAGCCGAGGCTCCAGGTAGGTGGTCACGCTGGTGATCGACCCGCCGCCGGTCTCGAGGAGCACCAGGGCGAAGGGCTCGCCGTCCTGGTACTGGCCGTACGCGGGCAGGCCGCCCGCGTCGGCGGTCCGTACCAGGTGGGAGCCGTCGCACGGCGCGCCCGAGGCGACCAGGACGCGGCGGATGCCGTCGCGCCCGCTCAGCCACCAGGTGAACGGCGGCATCGACATCGTGGCGTCCTCGTGCAGCAACGCCACCAGCGCCGCCACGTCGAACCGCTCGAACGCGTCCACGTAACGGGCCAGCAACTCCTCGTCCACGCCACGAAGCGAGGTGTCGGGCACGGCGGCCGTGGTGCTCCGACGCGCGGAGTCGGCCAGAGCACCTGTGCCGGGCAGGGTGATACGACGCCAGGGACCGGGCGCGGCAGCTGGGGCGGGCAGGGTGGTCCTGGCTCGTTGCAGGGCGCTGTTGACGGCTGCCACGCTGGTGTCCAGGAGCGCTGCCACCTCGGCGGCCGACCAGCTCAGCACGTCACGCAGGATCAGCACCGCCCGCTGGCGCGGCGGCAGGTGCTGCAACGCCGCCACGAACGCGAGCCGTACGGTCTCCCTCGACATCGCCAGCTCGGCCGGGTCCAGCAGGTGGTCCGGCAGCGGATAGACCCAGGCGCGCGCCTCCACCGGCTCCCCCAGGGGCGTGCCGGGCTCGGCGGCCGGGCCCAGGTCCATGGCCAGGGCGCGGCGGCGAGCACCGCGTAGCAGGTCCAGGCAGACGTTGGTGGCGATGGCGAAGAGCCAGGCCCGCGCAGACCCACGTACCGGGTCATAGCGGTCGCGGCTCCGCCAGGCCTTGACCAGCGTCTCCTGCACCGCGTCCTCGGCCTCGAAAGCCGAGCCGAGCATGCGGTAGCAGTATCCGACCAGCTCAGGCCGGTGCTCTTCCCACTCCATGAGAACTCCATCAGGTCGTCACCGATCCCGCCCAGGCGTCACACAGTGCCACCGCCAACACGAGAGGTCTAGCTTGTACGCCTTTGGCGGGTTATGGTGCGATCAACGCAACCGAACGTTCGGTAGGCCCCCTTGGACACTTCACTCACTGACCGGGACACCGACGCCGGGCTGCGGATCAGGAGCGCGGCGGTGCTGCTCTTCGCCCGTCAGGGCTACGCCGCGACCAGCATCAGAGACCTCGCCAGAGCCGTCAACCTCACCAACGCCGGCATCTACCACCACGTCTCCAGCAAGGAAGCCCTGCTCGCCGACCTCATGAGAGCCGGCCACCGCGGGCTCATCGACGCCACCGCCCGGCTGCTCGACGGTGTCCAACAGCCGTCGGACCGGCTGGCGCTGCTCATCGCCTCCCTCACCGCGATCCACGCGCGCAGCCCCCTGACCACCCGCGTCATGGACGGCGAACTGCGCTCCCTCACCCCCGGCTCCACCGCCCACGACGAGATCATCGCGCTGCGCGACGAGTACGAGGACCACTGGCGCCGAGCCCTGGCCGACGGGGCCGGGCAGGGCGTCTTCCGCGTCGCCGACCAGAAGCTGTCCCGCCTGGCCTTGATGTCCATGTGCACCGGCACCAGTGAGTGGTACCGCCCCGACGGGGACTCCTCGCTGGAGCAGGTGTGCGCCGAGTTCGTCGCGATCGGACTGGCCGCGGTCCGGGCTCCCGCCCGCCCCACGGCGAGCGCCGACCTCTCCCTGCTGCCCGACTTCCCCTGGGAGCCGCCGGATGCCTGACGCCTCGTACGAGACCATCCCCGACCTGCTCAGACACGCCGCACGCGAGTACGGCGACCGCGAGTTCCTCCGCTTCCCCAAGGCGACCCGAAACCCTGCCGGGACGTCCTTGAGCTTCGCGGAAGTGGACGCCGAGTCCGATCGGCTGGCCGGAGCGCTCGCCGCCAGGGGTGTGCGACCGGGCGACCGAGTGGCGATCATGATGGAGAACGTGCCCGGCTGGCCGCTGAGCTGGCTGGCGATCCTCAAGGCCGGGGCGATCACGGTGCCGGTCAACGTCCGCTACGGGGCGGCCGACCTGGAGCATGTGCTGCGCGACTCAGGCGCCGTGACCACCCTGACCACCACGGAGCACGCCGCCCTCGTCTCGAACACCGCAGCCACCCTGACCATCGCCCAGCATGCCGCGCTCGCATCAGGTGCCGCGGCCACCCTGACCATCGCCCAGCATGCCGCGCACATCCTCGACCCCGTCTATACCCTGGACAGCCTCACGGGCCCGGCCTGCGCACCCGATATCTCCCCTGGCGCGGACGATATCGCGAATTTTCAGTACACATCCGGCACCACGGGCTTCCCCAAAGCCTGCATGCTCACCCACGCCTACTGGCTCAGAGCCGCCCAGGTCATCGCGGACCAGATCCGGCTCCGCGACGACGACGTCATGATGATCGCTCAGGCGTACTCCTACATGGATCCCCAGTGGACCACCGTTCTCTGCCTGATCGGCGGCATCCCCCAGGTGGTCCTCCCCCGCTTCTCCGCCTCCGGCTTCTGGCCCGCCGCCCGCGAGCACGGCGCCACCCTGACCTACGTGCTCGGCACGATGCCGCTGCTCCTGCACAAGCAGCCGCCGCACCCGCTGGACCGCGCCAACCGGATGCGCCTGATCCTGTGCTCAGGCATCGCCCCCGGCCTGCACCGGGCCTTGGAGGAGCGGTGGGACGCACCCTGGCGTGAGCTCTACGGCTCCACCGAGAGCGGCACCGACCTGATCGCCGCCCCGGAGGCCGAGGACACGGTCGGCACCGGCGCGATGGGGCTGCCGCCGCCCGGCAAGGAGGTCAGGGTGGATGCGGCGACGGGCGAGATCCTGGTCCGCGGCGTGCCCATGATGAAGGGCTACTGGAACCACCCCGAGGCCACCGCGCACGCCTTCCGCGACGGCTGGTACCACACCGGCGACCTGGGCACCCAGGACGCGCGCGGCTACGTACACCACCATGGCCGCATCACGGACTCGGTGCGCCGGGGCGGCGAGAACATCTCCTGCGCCGAGGTCGAGCGCGTGCTCGGCGAGCACCCCGCGGTGCTGAACTGCGCCCTGGTGCCCGTCCCGGACGAGCTGTTCGGCGAGCTGCCCAAGGCGTTCATCCAGCTCAACACCGGCTACGAGGCCGGCCGGGACACCGCCATGAGCGTCATCGAGCATGCCAGAGGGCGGCTGGCCCGGTTCAAGATCCCCGCGTACGTGGAGTTCGTCGACGGGTTCACGCTCACCCCCTCGGCGCGCATCGAGAAGCGCCACCTGCTGCCGGCCGGGCGCGACCAGCGCGCCGGAGCCATCCCCGTCGAAGAGGAGCGAACATGATCGACGTGACCGTGCGCGACGAGGTGGCCGTGATCACCCTGCGACGACCGGAGAAGCTCAACGCGCTCACCGCGGACATGCGCAGGAGTCTTGCCGCGGCCGTGCGCGACCACGGCGACGGCGGGCGAGCCAGAGGCATCGTGGTCACCGGCACCGGCAGGGCGTTCTCCGCCGGCGAGGACATCAACGAGGCCGTCGGGCAGTCCCTCCTGGCGGAGGTCGAGCTCTTCCACGACCTGACCAGGTCGGTGCTGGAGACCCGGGTGCCGGTGGTCGCGGCGGTCAACGGGCTGGCCGTGGGCGGCGCCGCCGAGTGGACCCTCTGCTTCGACGCCCGCCTCGGCACGCCGCAGACGGAGTACTTCTGGCCGGAGAACCACATCGGCCTGTCGATCTCCAACGCCGCCAGCTTCCTGCTGCCTCGCCTCGTGGGCGGCCGGGCGCTGCGGCTGGTGCTGGACTCGACCAGGCTGGGCGCGGAGGAGGCCAGGTCGCTGGGCCTCCTGGACGAGATCGCCGACCCCGGCACGCTGGTGGCGAGGGCCATCGCCCTGATCCACCGCTGGACCGAGCCCGGCACCGCCACCGCCGTCCACCTCGAACTGCTACGCCCCTCGCTCGCTGAGGTGGAACGCGCCTTCGCGGCGGAGACCGAGGCCGCACGCGAGGTCGAGCAGAGCGGCATCGCCCAGGCAGGCATGGACCGCTTCGTCAACCGCCGAACCTGAGCGACCCCGCCGTACCTGAGCGACCCCGCCGTACCTGATCCACCCGCCATACCTGAGCCGCCACGCATGGACGGCGACGGCCCGGCGGGACGGTCAGTCGACCACGATGGCGGCGATCACCAGGGCGCAGGCCACGGCGAGCGCCGCGAACGAGTCGTACGCCCACGTCACGCGGACCGCACCCGCCTCCTCCTTGCGGAGCCTGGCCCGCTCGGCGCGGTCGGTGATCTGCTCGCCCACCCAGTCGGCGTGCGTCTTGCCGGCGAACACCTCGGCCGCGGCCTGCTCCCCCTTGGGCAACGTCGGCTCGGTCTGGTAGCGCCCCCGCCGCGCGACGGGCGCACCCCTGCGCTGCGCCTTGGCCCGCTCCCTGGCCGAGCTCACCGGCGTCCACAGCCGCAGCAACCGCTCTGCGCCGTAGTCGATGTTGATCGAGTGGGAGACCGTCACATCGCTGACGGCCGCCCAGGGCACGAACGTCGAACGCAGAGGATTACGCCCGAGCAGGCCGTCCTCGGTGAACACCGTGGCCGGCCTGAGCGCGATCGCGTAGACCACCACGGTCAGCACGGCGAGGACGGCCAGCGCCACCATGGACGGCTTCCCGCTGTAGCGGACGATGAGGTCGAGGACGTTGAAGGCGACGAAGACCACCCAGACCCAGCCGAGAACGAGCGCGGCCTTCGATCGGTAGACCTGTCTCACGGCTGCCACTTGAGCTGCGCGAACCCCGGCTTGATCACGCCGTTGATCAGCGCGAGCCGCTCGTCGAACGGCAGGAACGCCGACTTCATCGCGTTGACCGTGAACCACTGCAGGTCGTCCCACCCGTAGTCGAACGCCTCCACGAGCTTGGCGAACTCCAGGGACAGGCTGGTCCCGCTCATCAGCCGGTTGTCGGTGTTGACCGTCACCCGGAAGTGCAGGCGGCGCAGCAGCCCGATCGGGTGCTCGGCGATGGACGCGGCGGCCCCGGTCTGCAGGTTGGAGGTGGGGCACATCTCCAGGGGGATGCGCTTGTCACGCACGTAGGCGGCCAGCCGGCCCAGCTTGGCGGTGCCGTCGCCGGCCGCCGAGATGTCGTCGATGATCCGCACGCCGTGACCCAGCCGGTCGGCGCCGCACCACTGGATGGCCTGCCAGATGGACGGCAGCCCGAACGCCTCGCCCGCGTGGATGGTGAAGTGCGCGTTCTCCCGCTGGAGGTATTCGAAAGCGTCCAGGTGCCGGGTGGGAGGGTAGCCCGCCTCGGCCCCCGCGATGTCGAACCCGACCACGCCGACGTCGCGGTAGCGCACGGCCAGCTCGGCGATCTCCATCGAGCGCGCCTGGTGCCGCATCGCGGTCAGCAGGGTCCCGACCCTGATCCCCCGGCCCGCCGAGCCCCGCTCGAACCCCTCCAGCACGGCCTGGACGACCTCGTCGAGGCTGAGGCCGCGGGTCGTGTGCTGCTCGGGCGCGAAACGCACCTCGGCGTAGACGACGCCGTCGGCGGCCAGGTCCTCGGCGCACTCGGCCGCCACCCGGGCCAGGGACTCGCGCGTCTGCATGACGCCGACGGTGTGGTCGAACGTCTCCAGATAGCGCTCCAGCGATCCGGAATCGGCGGCCTCCTCGAACCAGACCCGCAGGCTCTCGGGGTCGGTGGTGGGGAGCCCGTCGTAGCCGCACTCGCGTGCCAGGTCCGCGATGGTCTCGGCCCGGAGACCACCGTCGAGATGGTCGTGGAGCAGGACCTTGGGTGCCCGCCGGATCTCGTCAAAGGTGGGACTCATCCGCCCATGATACGAGTCCCGCGACCGCGTGGCCTTCGCGGCGCGGGTCAGGCCCTGTTGGCCGTGTCCGGGCTGAAGGCGGGCAGGCAGACCGCGATGTATTCGGCGCCCTCGGCACCGGTGCTGTAGCGGATCTTCTCCCCGGGCTCGGTCACCAGGCTCTGGCCCGCGGAGACCTCGGTGGTGCCCCCGGCGTGCTCGACAAGGACGGTGCCGCGCAGCACCACGGTGTACTCGGTGAACGCCGGTGTCTGGGCGGGCTCCTCCCAGCCGGGCGGGGCCACCATGCGGGCGATGGACACCGTCTCGTCGCCGCTGTTGACCCGGCCGATGTGCTCCTCGATGACCTTGCCACCGGGCACCGGGATGCGTGCGGGTCCTTCTAGCTTTCTCACCACCGGGTCAGTGTCCCACGTCGATGACCAGGCGGCTGGGGCCGGTGTACTCCTTCACCCGGAAGGTCCTGGTCCGGTCGCTGATCAGGGCGATGCCGACGTGACCTTCGAAGTCGCCGGTGGAGACGATGCCGGTGACGGCGGTGAGCGGCTCCGCCGAGGTGCCCGACCAGGTCGGCGTCCCTTCCTCGGTGTGGGCCACGGCCGGGATGAGCATGACGTGCAGGGCCCGGCCGCCCTTGAGGTCGATGGCCTTGCCGGCCCCCTCCGTCTCCACCTTGCTCGTCCAGCGCACGGCATAGCCGGGTATGTCGCCCTTGAAGTCGACGACCACCCGGTCGAACCCGTCGTGCCGGGCGACACGTACGCCCGTCACCAGGGCCGGCACCATGCCGTCGGCGCGCCGGACCCGCACCGCCGCGGTCCCCGTCGGGGAGGGCACGGCCCGGGCCGGCGTCCGGGCCTGGGCGGACGTGGCCGGCGGACTGGTCACGGGGTCGGACGTGCCGGGCGAACCGGTGCGGCCGGACGGGGATGACGTGGTGGTCTCGCCGGCCGTGTCCGCGCCCGGCTGAGCCGTACCGCAGGACAGCAGGAGTGCGCCGCAGACGGCGAGCGGGGCGAGACGCGCGAGGTTCATGTGAGGGGGATGCCCGCTCGCACATCCCCGAAAGCACCTGTTGTCGGATCGACATGAGCGGGCTCCGCACTCGCGGAGCCCGCCCTTTCACAAAACCACCCAGTGGTACGTGAACCCGCCGGACGACTGGTCAGACCGTCTCGAACACCTTCGCGTCGTCAGGCTGGGCAACCACGGGCTTGCGCGCCCGCAGGCCGGTGGCCGAGATAGCGACGCCGACCAGGGCGAGCACCAGGCAGACCATGATGGCCGCGCGCAGCGAGCCGATCGAGAGCTCGCCGGCGGTGCCCGAGGTGAGCACGGCGGTGACCACGGCCAGCACGATGGCGCCGCCCACCTGGCCCGAGGTGTTGAGCAGCCCGGAGGCCAGGCCCTGCTCCTCGTCGTCCACGCCGTTGGTGGCCTGGATGTTCAGCGGCGGGAACGACAGCGCGAACGCGATGCCCAGCAGGAACATGCCGGGCAGCACCAGACCGCCCAGGCTCGGGGTCTCGCTGATGCCGAGGAAGATCGCGTACCCGCCGGCGAGCGAAGCCGCGCCGACGATGATCAGCTTGCCGGTGCCGAACCGGTCGGCGAGGCCGCCGACCTTGGTGGAGCTGACGGCCACGATCAGGCCCGCGGGCAGGAACGCCAGCGCGGTGCCCAGCGCCGACCAGCCGAGCAGATTCTGGAAGTACTGCATGGCCACGAACTGGAAGGACACGTACGAACCCATGAGGATGAACAGGCCCAGGTTGGCCCGCACCAGCGGCCGGGACCGCAGGATGCCGAGCCGTACCAGAGGGTGCCTCGTCCTGCGCTCGGTCACCACGAACAGCGCGAGCAGGGCGGCGACGGCGACCAGCGAGCCGATCGTGCGCGGGGTGGCCCAGCCCACCTCGGGGGCCTGCACCACGGTGAAGACCAGCAGCAGCATCGAAGCGGTGATCAACACGGCGCCGAGCAGGTCGTGGCCCCCCTCGGGCCGCTCCTCCACCGGGCGGGGCAGCACCCTGAGCGCCGCCACCAGCGCGATGACGGCGACCGGCACCGGCATCAGCAGCGTGTAGCGCCAGTCGAGCTCGGTCAGCAGTCCGGAGATCACCAGGCCGAGCGAGTAGCCACTGGCGCCGGAGGCGGTGAAGATGCTCAGTGCCTTGTTGCGCTGCGGCCCTTCGGGAAACGTCGTCGTGATGATCGACAAGGCGGCCGGCGCGGTGAAGGCGGCGGCGACACCCTTGACGAAACGCGCGGCGATCAGCAGCGCGCCATCGTCCACCAAGCCACCCAGCAACGACGCGACGGCGAAAACGGCCAGTGCGACCAGGAAAACCCTGCGTCGCCCGAGCAGATCGGCGACCCTGCCCCCGAGCAGGAGAAGACCGCCATAGCCGAGCACATATCCGCTGACGACCCATTGCAGGGTGGAGGTGGAAAGTCCGAGCTCATGCTGGATGGACGGCAGCGCGACGCCGACCATGGACACATCGAGCGCGTCAAGAAAGATCACTGCGCAGAGCACGGCGAGCGCGCTCCAGCGAGACACGTGAGTGGAGGACATGAGGAGAAACATTACATGCAGTCGCATCTAATGCAAGCGCATTAAATGTCCTTGCATCGGTTTGACCGAGGTGGTAATCTCCGGCCATGGACGAGCAGTATGTGGTCAGCACCTGGCATTACGTCCTGGCCAAGCATGCCAAGGCGATGTGCGCGCTGGAGCGCGAGCTGGGTGACAAGCACGGCTTGGGGCCCAGCGAGTTCGAGGTTCTCGACCGCATCGTCCACCACGACCGCAAGCTGCGCATCCAGGAGCTCTGCGATGAGGTGCACCTGAGCCAGAGCGCGCTCTCGCGGGTGGTCGCGCGCCTGGAGAAGGCCGAGCTCGTCTGCCGCGGCGTCTGCGACTCCGACCGGCGCGGCGTGTTCGTCTCCATCACCGAGGAAGGCCGCGCCCGTCACCTCGCGGCCCTCCCCACCCAGCGCGCCGTCCTGGCCGAGATCTTCGCCGACGCCCCGGCCCTGATCGGCTGAGCACCGCGGCCTCGGGCGGGCAGACTCTGGCCTGCCCGCCTGCCCGCCTGCCCGCCCGGTGGATGCCCCGCCGGGATGCTCAGGCGGTGACGCGGTCGATGACCAGGGGCAGGTGCTCCTGAGCGGTCGGCCCCACCTCGTAGCCGCCCGCCAGCGCCTCCAGCGCCCGGCCGAACCTGGCCGGCTCGTCGGCGTGCAGGGTGAGCAGCGGCTCCCCCTCCTTGACCGCGTCGCCCGGCTTGGCGTGCAGCGTGATGCCCGCCCCGAAGGACACCGGGTCCTCCTTGCGCGCCCGGCCCGCGCCCAGCCGCCACGCGGCCAGGCCCACGGCGTAGGCGTCCAGCCTGGCCAGCACGCCCGACGCGGGGGCCTCGACGACCATGGTGTCGGCCGCCCTCGGCAGGGCCGCGTCCGGGTCGCCGCCCTGAGCCGTGATCATGCGACGCCAGGCGTCCATGGCCGAGCCGTCCCGCAGCGCCTCGGCCGGGTCCTTGCCGGTGATCCCGGCGGCCTCCAGCATCTCGGCGGCCAGCCGTACCGTCAGCTCCACCACGTCGGACGGCCCGCCGCCGGCGAGGACCTCGACCGACTCCTGGACCTCCAGCGCGTTGCCCACGGCGCGGCCGAGCGGGCGGTCCATCGCGGTGAGCAGCGCCACCGTGCGCACGCCCGCGTCGGTGCCCAGCGCGACCATGGTCTCGGCCAGCTCGCGGGCCCGTTCCGGGGTCTTCATGAACGCGCCGGAGCCGACCTTGACGTCCAGCACCAGCGAGCCGGTGCCCTCGGCGATCTTCTTCGACATGATCGACGAGGCGATGAGCGGGATCGACTCGACGGTGCCGGTGACGTCGCGCAGCGCGTACAGCTTCTTGTCGGCGGGCGCCAGGCCGGAGCCGGCGGCGCAGATCACCGCGCCGGCGGCGCGCAGCACGCCGAGCATCTCCTCGTTGGACAGGGAGGCCCGCCAGCCGGGGATGGACTCCAGCTTGTCCAGGGTGCCGCCGGTGTGGCCGAGGCCACGGCCGGACAGCTGCGGAACGTAGGCGCCGCAGGCGGCCACCAGCGGCGCGAGCGGCAGCGTGATCTTGTCGCCGACGCCGCCCGTGGAGTGCTTGTCGGCGGTCGGCCGGTCGAGCGCCGACCAGTCCATCCGCTCGCCGGAGCGGATCATCGCCTGCGTCCAGCCGGCGATCTCCCGCCGGTTCATGCCGTTGAGCAGGATCGCCATGTTCAGCGCGGCCATCTGCTCGTCGGCGACCTCGCCGCGCGTGTAGGCGTCGATCACCCAGTCGATCTGGGCGGCCGTCAGCTCGCCACCGTCGCGCTTGGCGACGATGACCTCGATGGCGTCCATCAGCCCATCCGGGTCAGGTCGTCGGGGCCGAACGCGTAGGGCAGGATCTCGGCCATCCGCTTCGGCCCGTCCACGGTCTCGACCAGCAGCTCCTCGCCGCCGAACTCGAAGAGCAGCTGGCGGCAGCGCCCGCACGGCATGAGCAGCTCGCCGTGGCCGTCGACGCAGGTGAAGGCGACCAGCCTGCCGCCGCCCGAGGACCGCAGCGCCGAGACCAGCCCGCATTCGGCGCACAGGCCGATGCCGTAGGAGGCGTTCTCCACGTTGCAGCCGGTGACGATCCGGCCGTCGTCCACCACGGCGGCCGCGCCGACGGGGAACTTGGAGTAGGGGGCGTAAGCGTGCTGCATGGCCTCGGCGGCCTGCTCACGGAGCGCGTCCCAGTCGATGTTCAATGTTGTTCCCCCCGGCGGTAGCTCACGCCGTCGGCCTTGGGCATCCGCAGACGCTGCGAAGCCACCAGGAGCACGAGCAGCGTGAGCACGTGCGGTGTGATGTAGACGAATTCGTTCGGCAGCTTGTCGACGGTCAGCCAGAGCCAGATCAGCACGACCGCGCCCGCCGCCACGGCAGCCAGAATGGTGTACTCCCTGGCCCCCCGGGCGGTGAGCTCGGCCGGCTTGGCGGGCGACAGCATGGCGCGGGCCCGGACGCCCAGATAGATCAGCAGCAGGATCGCGCCGAACAGCAGGAACGACGTTACCGCGCCGGCGCTGCGCAACTGCAGAGCGTCCGCGTAGCCGAACAGCGCGGCGCCGGTGGCCAGCCCGCCCGGCCGCCAGTTGCCGAAGATCATGGCGGCCAGGCCGATGAACCCGCGCCCGTTCGTCTGTGCCTCGACGTACTTGGTGGTCACGAAGACGAGGAAGACGCCGCCGAGCCCGGCGAACGCGCCGGAGATGACGACCGCGACGTACTTGATTAGGTAGACGTTCACGCCCAGCGACTCGGCGGCCCACGGGTTCTCGCCCGCCGAGCGCAGCCGCAGCCCGAAGGAGGTGCGCCAGAGCACGAAGAACGTCAGCGGGAGCAGCAGCACGGCCAGCACCACCAGCAGGTTCACGTTGTACGTGAGCCCGCGCAGGATGCCCGCCAGGTCCGACAGCAGGAACCAGTGCGTACGCTCCAGACTCCCCAGCCAGTCGGGCCCGGAGGAGAACAGCGGCAAGCTGACCCGTGGCGGCTGGGACGACATCACCGGTGAGGTGGTGATGCCGGCGCCCGCCTCGGCCGCCTGGGAGCCCTCCTTGTAGAGGACCTCGGACAGGAAGCGGGTGACGCCGGGACCGAGCAGGTTGATCGCGACACCGCTGATGATGTGGTCGACGCCGAAGGTCACGGTGGCGATGGCGTGGATCAGCCCGCCCAGCGCGCCCGCGGCCAGTCCGGCCAGCAGCGCGGCCATGGGGCCCCACTGGTAGCCGGCCCAGCCGGCGAACCAGGTGCCGAGCACCATCATTCCTTCGAGGCCGATGTTGACCACACCGGCCCGTTCGGCCCACAGGCCGCCGAGCCCGGCCAGGCCGATCGGCACCGCCAGCATCAGCGCGGCGCCGAACGTGCCCGAGGAGGTGATGTCGTTGGCGCCGGTCACGACCCGGACCAGGGACATCAGCAGGATGAGCACGGCGACGCCGATGAGCGCCAGGTGGTACTTGCGGGTCCTGGTCGATCCCGCGACGGTCGTGATCGTCATGCTGCCACCTCAACGGGAGTGTTCCTGCCGAGCTCCTGAGCGGCCCGCCGTTCCTCACGCCGCAGCGCGAGCCTCCTGGTGATCTCGTTGGCGATGACGACGAGGAGGACGATCGTACCCTGCATGATCATGATGACCGAGGGCGGCACGTTGGCGAACTGCAGCGGCCCCTGCGCCTGGTCGAGGAAGCCGAACAGCAGCGCGGCGACCGCGATGCCGACGGGTTTGTTACGGCCCAGCAGCGCGACCGCGATGCCCAGGAAGCCCAGGCCGGGGGTGAAGTTGGAGCCGAAAGCGTGCTTGTCGCCGAGGATCTCGGGCAGCCCGATCAGCCCGGCGATCGCGCCGGAGAGCACCATCGCGGCGATGACCATCTTCTTGGCGTTGACGCCGGAGGCCACTGCGGCCGACGGGTTCAGGCCGCTGGCCTTGACCTCGAAGCCGAACCTGGTCCGCTCCAGCAGCACCCAGAGTCCCACGCCGAGCAGGATCGCCACGATCAGGAAACCCCACAGCCCACCGCCGCGCGGCGCCGGCAGGCCGAACACCTCGAAGATCCAGTTGAGGTTGGGGAACCAGGCGGACTGCGGCATCTCCGGTGTGCTGGTGGTGAGCAGCCCCTCGCCGCGCTCGCCGGTGAAGGGACCCCGGACGAGGAAGGCCGTCAGGCTGATCGCGATGTAGTTGAGCATGATCGTGGAGATGACCTCGTTCACCCCCCTGGTCACCTTCATGATGGCCGGGATCAGCGCGTAGAGACCGCCCACGGCCGCCGCCACCACGATGATCACGGCGATCTGGATCGGGGCGGGCGCGGTGAAGGTCGAGCCGACGTAGGCAGCGCAGATGGCCGCGATCCGATACTGGCCCTCCACACCGATGTTGAAGAGGTTCATCCGGAAGCCGACGGCCACCGCGAGCCCGGCGATGAACAGCGGCACCGACCGGTTGAGCATCGAGGTGATGCCGTTGACCACCGACCGCTCGGTCTCGCCGTAGTTGAAGAAGGCGGCGAAGGCAGCCCCCGGGCTGGCGCCCGCCGCGATGATCGCCACGCTGGAGATGATGATGGCCAGCACGATGGCGGCGACGGCGCCTGCGACGGTCAGCAGTGCCCGGTAGAGCCCTGCGGGCATCACGCCTCCTCAGTGCCGGTGATGGCACCGGTCATGTATCCACCCAGCCGTTCGGGCGTGACATCGGACGGGTCGAGCCGGGCGACGAGCCGCCCGCGGTAGATGACCCGCAGGGTGTCCGACAGGCCGATCAGCTCGTCCAGGTCCGCCGAGATCAGGAGTACGGCCAGCCCGGCGGCTCTGGCGTCGCGCAGGTGGTCCCAGATGGCGGCCTGCGCCCCGACGTCGACGCCCCTGGTGGGGTGGGCGGCGATGAGGAACCTCGGCTTTCCGCTCATCTCCCGGCCGACGATCAGCTTCTGCTGGTTGCCGCCCGACAGGGCCAGCGCCAGGGTGTCGACCCCCGGCGTGCGCACGTCGTAGTCCTTGACGATGCGCGCGGTGTCGGCCTTGGCGGCGCGCCTGTTGACCCAGATCCCCTTGCGCGCGGGCGGCCTGGTCTGGTGGCCGAGCACCCGGTTCTCCCAGAGCGACGCTTCCAGCAGCAGGCCCTGGCGGTGGCGGTCCTCGGGGATGTAGCCGATGCCCGCCTCACGGCGCCGCAGGGTGGACCAGGGGGTGATGTCGGCGTCGCCGAGCCGGATGCCGCCGTGCGCCGGGCGCAGGCCCATGATCGCCTCGATCAGCTCGGACTGCCCGTTGCCCTCGACCCCGGCGATGCCGAGGATCTCGCCCTCGTGGATGTCGAACGACACGTCGTCCAGGACCAGCCGCCTGCCCTCCTCGCGGAGGCGGTCGAGGTAGAGCTCGACCGAGGTGCCCGCGGGCGCCGGCCGGTGGCCGTCGGCCTCCATGGTCAGGCCGGACACGCTCAGCGTCACGGTGTCGGTCACCGTGGACTCGCGGGTCTCCGGGGTGGGCAGCTCGCTGCCGACCATGAGCTCGGCGAGCTGCCGGGCGGTGACCTCGGCGGGGATCACGCTGGCGACGGTGGTGCCCCGCCTGATCACGGTGATCGCGTCGGCGATGTTGAGCACCTCGTCGAGCTTGTGGGAGATGAAGATGACCGTTAGGCCGCCGGCGGTGAGCTCGCGGAGGTTCTCGAAGAGCTCGTCGACCTCCTGGGGCACCAGGACCGCGGTCGGCTCGTCGAGGATGAGGATGCGCGCGCCACGGTAGAGGACCTTGAGGATCTCCACCCGCTGGCGGTCCCCGACGCCCAGGTCCTCCACCAGCCGGTCAGGGTCGACCCGCAGGCCGTGCCGCTCGGCGAGCTCGTTGATGCGGGCGCGGGCGCCGGCCACGTCCAGGCCGATGCCCCGCTTCGGCTCGGCGCCGAGGACGATGTTCTCCAGGACGGTGAAGTTGTCGGCCAGCATGAAGTGCTGGTGGACCATGCCGATGCCGGCGTCGATGGCGTCGCTCGGGGTCCGGAAGGCGACCTCGGCGCCGTTGACCCTGATGGTGCCCTCGTCCGGCTTCTGCATGCCGTACAGGATCTTCATCAGGGTCGACTTGCCCGCACCGTTCTCCCCGACGATCGCGTGCACCGTGCCGGGTTCGACGGTGATGCGGATGTCGTGGTTCGCCACGACACCGGGAAAGCGTTTGGTGATGCCTTCCAGTTGGACGGCTGGTTGCACCGCGGCGACGGTGTCGGCGTTCATCGGCCGCTCATTCGATCTCTCCTAGAGCTCGGCAGATAAGCCGAAGGCCCGGGTCTCGGGTGACCTCGGGCCCTCGGCCTATGTCCGTCATCAGGCGTCCGTCAACAGGTTACGGCTTGGCCGGCACCGTGATCGTGCCGTCCACGATGCCCTTCTTGGCCTCGTCGAGCTTGTCCTTGATGTCGTCGATCTCGCCACCGGTGGTGGCCAGGCCCACGCCGTCGACCTTGAGGTCGTAGATCACGTTGGAGCCGCCCTTGGCGCCGCCCTGGAAGGCCTTGATGAACTCGAAGACGCCCACGTCCACGCGCTTGAGCATCGAGGTCATGACGACCGACTGGAGCTCGGTCTCCTTGATGGTCTGGCGCTGGTCGGAGTCGACGCCGATGGCCTTCTTCTTCGCGGCGGCCGCCGCTTGGAACACGCCGAGGCCGGAGTCGCCGGAGGCGTGGTAGACGATCTCCGCGCCGTCCTGGTACATCTTCTCGGCCGCGACCTTGCCCTTCTCGGGGGCCTTGAAGCCGCTGAAGTCACCGTCGGGGGTGAGGTACTTCACGTCGATCTTGGCGTCGGCCTTGACCGACTTGACGCCGGCCGCGAACCCGGCCTCGAACTTCTTGATCAGGTCGTTCTCGACGCCGCCGACGAAGCCGACGTGGCCGCTCTCGGCCTTGGTCGCCGCGGCGACGCCCGCCAGGTAGGAGCCCTGCTCCTCGGCGAACAGCAGGCCGGTGACGTTAGCCGCGTTGGAGGCCGAGTCGACGACCGCGAACTGGATCTCGGGGTATTCCTCGGCGGTCTTCTTGATGTCCTCGCCGTAGGCGAAGCCGACGCCGATGATCGGGTTGTAGCCCGCGTCGGCGAGCTGGCGCAGCAGCTCACCTCGGTTGGAGCCGTCGGATGCGGGGCTCAGCTCCTTGATCTCGGCGCCCAGCTCGGTCTTGGCCTTCTCCAGGCCGGTGTAGGCGGCGTCGTTGAACGACTTGTCGCCACGGCCGCCGATGTCGAACGCGAGGCCGACCTTGAGCGCACCCGCGGCCGGCGCGCTGCTCGCGTCGGCGGAGGGCTGAGCGCTCGCCGTGGTGTCTCCGCCTGTGCCGCTGCCGCAGGCCGCGGCCGCCATGAGCATGACTCCCGCTACGGTGCCTGTCGCCAACCTGCCGAATCGCTTGCTGAGCAAGGCGACTCCCTTCCATTTCCCCGCCGTCAAACTTCATCGCGGGCGCGAAGAAACGTACGGCAACCCTGCACGGAAGATAGTTGGTTGACCAGGGCATACCAAACCGCAGCACAGGGTCGCAACCGCTCCGTTATCGACATCAAGCGCGTCCGTGACCTGATTCGGGCGGTGAGAGCCCTTCCGAGGCTTTACCGAACTTTGGGCCTCGCCAGCGCTTCATCCACGGACGATCATGTCAGGGATTCCCACCAACGGTGGAAATATCGTCTGGAGTCCCTACATGCAACCCTGGAAGGCACTCACCGTGCCGCTCACGGCGGTCATGGTCCTGACCATGGCCACCGCGCCCGCCACGGCGACCATCCCCGCCATCACGGTCACCGACAACGCGACCCAACCGGTGTTCTCCCGCGCCGACGCCATCAAGCAGACGGTCTTCGTCGAGGTCGCGGGCACCGACAGCGACAGCGACGGCAAGCCCGACCGCGTCGCCGTCGACATCCTGCGGCCCAAGGAGACCGATCAGGGCCTCAAGGTCCCAGTGATCATGGAGTCGAGCCCCTACTACGCCGGCGGCAACGACGTGGCCAACCACCTGGTGGACGTCGACGAGCACGGCAACCCGCTGCCCAGCGCGTCCCGCTCGGCGAGCAAGGTGGACGCGGAGCCGTTCGACGGCTACTACGACAACTACTTCGTGCCCCGCGGCTACGCCGTCGCGCTGGTGGAGAACCTCGGCAGCGGCCGCGCCACCGGCTGCCCCACCACCGGCGCCCGCAACGAGACCGCCGGCCCCAAGGCAGCGATCGACTGGCTGAACGGCCGCGCCAAGGGCTTCGACGCCGACGGCAGACGCGTCGACGCGACCTGGTCGACCGGCAAGGTCGGCATGATCGGCGTCTCCTACAACGGCACGCTGCCCAACGCGGTGGCCGCCACCGGCGTGAAGGGCCTGGAGACGATCGTGCCGATCGCCGCCATCTCCTCCTGGTACGACTACTACCGGGCCAACGGCGGCGTCCTGGCGCCCGGCGGCTTCCAGGGCGAGGACGCGGACGTGCTGGCCAAGTACGTGCTCACCCGGGAGAACGGCCAGCAGGTCTGCGGCGGGGTGATGGACCACCTGACGGCCGCCCAGGATCGGATCACCGGCGACTACAGCCGGTTCTGGGACGAGCGCAACTACCTCAACGACGTGCGCAAGGTGAAGGCCAGCGTCTTCCTGGTGCACGGGCTCAACGACTGGAACGTCAAGACCAAGCAGGCCGCCCAGTGGTGGTACGCCCTGGCCGACCGCAGGGTGCCGCGCAAGATCTGGCTGCACCAGGGCACCCACATGAACCCGTTCAACCTGCGCACCGCCGAATGGCTGCGCCAGCTGCACGGCTGGTTCGACCACTGGCTGTACGGGATCAACAGCGGGATCATGAGGGAGCCGCAGGCCGATGTGGAGATCGCCGCCGGCCAGTGGGGACAGCACGCCTCCTGGCCGTTGCCCGGCACCCGGCCGCAGCGGCTGTGGCTGGGCTCCGGCGCCCGGCTGAGCCCGCGTCCCGGCCCGCACTCCGGTCGTGAGTCGTTCACCGACCAGAAGATCCGCACCGCCGAGCAGCTCGCGGAGGCCGCGCCCGCGCCGGATCCCAACCGGCTGGCCTACCTCACCGGCGCCCTGCCCGCGGACGTGCGCATCTCGGGCACGCCGACGGTGTCGGTCCGAGCCTCGATGAAGAACGGCGCCTCGCCGTACCTGACGGCCCTGCTCGTCGACTACGGCGAGGACATCCGCCCCAACGGCACGCTGGTGCCGACCGGCGAGAACTACTGCTACGGCCAGGGCATCCCGGGTGACACCGGCTGTACGGCGCTGCGCCGGCTCGGCACGGCGGTGACGCCGTACAAGATCGTCACGCGCGGCTGGCTTGACGTCCGCAACCGGAACCGGCCCGACCGGTCGGAGGCGGTCAGGCCGGGCAAGGAGTACGGCTTCAGCTGGGACTTCCAGCCGCAGGACTACGTGTTCAAGAAGGGGCACCGGATCGGCGTCGTGATCATCTCGACGGATCGCGACTACACCCTGCGCTACCCGGAAGGGACCAAGGTCACGATGTCTCCCGGGCAGTCGTCGCTCGACCTGCCGATCGTCTCCGGCCGGATCTTCTGAGACGGCCGGATCTTCTGAGACGCGGCGGCATCCTCTGAGACGCGGCGGCGGCGAAGGACTCGTGAGTCCTTCGCCGCCGTGCGGGAAGGTCAGGCCAGTGCGGAGGTGATCTCGTCCGCCGACGGCAGGTGGCCGCCCTCGAACAGGGCGGTCAGCGCGGTGGTGGCCATGAGGCGGACGCCCATGCCGATGGCCCGCTCGTCGATGTCGAACGTGCCCTGGTGGATGTCGTAGGTGATGCCCGTCTCCGGGGAGCGGGTGCCGAGCCGGGCGAACCCGCCGGGGATCGACTCGAGGTACCAGGCGAAGTCCTCGCCACCGAGTGACTGCTGCGTGGCCACCACGGCGCCGGCGCCCAGGGCGCGGGCGGCGGCCTCACCCATCATGGCCACGCTGAGCTCGTCGTTGACCACCGGCGGCACGCCCCGGGTGTAGTCCATCGTGGCCTCGACGCCATAGGCGCCGGCGACGGACTCCAGCAGCGCCTTGATCAGGTCGGGCGCGGCGTGCCACGCCTCCTCGTCCAGGCAGCGCACGGTGCCCTCGGCCACGCCCTCGTCCGGGATGGCGTTGGCGGCGGTGCCCGCCTGGACCTTGCCCCAGACGAGGCTGAGCGAGGAGCGGGGGTCGATCCGGCGCGACAGCGCGGCGGGCAACTCGGTGAGGATCTTGGCGAGGGCGAAGACCAGGTCGGCGGTGAGGTGCGGCCTGGCGGTGTGGCCGCCGGGTCCCGAGACCCGGATCACGAGCTTGTCGCAGGCGGAGGTGATGGGCCCGGACTTGAGCCCGACCTGGCCGACGTCGACGCGCGGGTCGCAGTGCAGGCCGAAGATGCGCTCCACGCCGCTGATGCCGCCGTGGGCCATGACCTCCAGCGCGCCGCCGGGGAGCTCCTCGGCGGGCTGGAAGATCAGCCGCACCCGGCCCGGCAGCAGCCCGGCGGCGGCTTGCTGGGCCAGGAAGAGCGAGGTGCCGAGCAGGATCGAGGTGTGCACGTCGTGCCCGCACGCGTGACAGGAGCCGGCGACGGTGGAGCGGTAGGGCAGCTCCTTCTCGTCCTGGAGCGGCAGGGCGTCGATGTCGGCGCGCAGCGCCACGATCGGGCCGTCGCCGCTGCCCACGTCACAGATCAGCCCGGTGCCGCGCGGCAGCACCGTGGGGACCAGCCCGACGGCCAGCAGCCGCTCGGCGATCCGCTGCGTCGTGCGGTACTCGGCGAAGGCCAGCTCCGGATGCATGTGCAGGTCGCGGCGGAACGCCACCAGATCCTGCTCCGTCTCCGCCAGGAACGCGTCGAGTTCCCCTCGAAGCTCACGTCCCTGCATCTGTCACCATCCCGTCCTATGCCGTGCGATTTCCCACTGCCCGACATCGCACCGCTCATAGCGCCATTTCGTCATTTGTTCCACTGCGCGCGAAGGCTGTTCTGATCGGAACAGCCGTCCGGCGAATCAGATGCCACACCCACTGGTTTCGGTGCCAAAAAGATCGTCAGCACGGGGTCGCGGATCTCGGCCGCCTGAAGGGTGGGCAGCCGCCGCAGCCCGGAAACACAGCGGTCGGCCGTGGAACCTGGCGATGCATCGACTTTATCGCCTACCCGGGGCTTCACGGCGACAACTACACCAAAAGTTAGCCGACTGCGTGCCCGTAACCATGGATCGTCACGCACCGTAACCGCATGCCTGACTCGAAGATGGTCATAACGGATCATTAATTGGTGACCCGATGTCGCTACTCCCAAACGTGGTCAGCGATTCCGAATCGTGTCACCTTCCGTCATGGTCATCACACTCCCGCGCTGGCTGCATTTGCGAATAATGCGTGTTTCACTCGCTATATGATCACTAACATCCCGTTCGGGGAGAAGTATGCCAGGTTGAGCATCTTCGAGCCGGGCGAGGGGACCCTGGTGGTCGTACCCTCGCTGTCTCTCCCGCAGGACGAGCTGCGCCGCATCACCGGCGCGCGCTGCTACGAGGAGCGCCTGCTCTTCCTGCTCCTGACGCTCCGCCGGCCCGAGGTCAAGGTGGTCTACCTCACCTCCGCGCCGATCGATCCGGAGATCGTCGACTACTACCTCGGCTTCCTGCCCGACCCTGAAGAGGCGGCCAAGCGGCTGGAGCTCATCAGCCTGGACGAGCCGAATCTGCAGCCTTTGACCAGAACGCTGCTCTCCTCCCCCGACGTGCTGGACCGGCTGCGTTCCGCCATCGAAGG
The DNA here is from genome assembly GCF_014646515.1 of Nonomuraea glycinis. Lineage (GTDB taxonomy): Bacteria > Actinomycetota > Actinomycetes > Streptosporangiales > Streptosporangiaceae > Nonomuraea > Nonomuraea glycinis. Next base: position 12,227 of record NZ_BMNK01000024.1, on the reverse strand, counting down.
TGACGCCTGGCTGGTCCCGTTCGTGCTGAGCGAGCTGGAGGAGCAGCTCGCCTCGTCACTGAACGTTCCCCTCTACGGTCCCGCGACGACGCTGGCCTACTACGGCTCCAAGAGCGGCTCCCGCGAGGTGGGCACCGCGGCGGGCGTGCCCATGGCTCGCGGCTTCGGCGGCCTGCACACGCTGACCGAGATCGAGGACGCGATCGAGTCGGTGCCGGGCGAGCGAGTGATCGTCAAGCTGAACGACGGCTATTCGGGGCTCGGCAACGTCATCCTCGCCAAGAGCGACCGGTCACGCACGAGCTTCACCGCCGCCGGGGAGACCTGGGCCAGCTTCACCGAGAAGGCCCTGGAGCGGGGGGCCGTCGTCGAGGAGTACATCGAGCACCGGCCGCTGTTCTACCCCAGCGCGCTGGCCCGCATCACGCCCGGCGGGCAGCACGAGGTGCTCGCCACCCACGACCAGGTGCTCGGCGGCGCCAACGGCGACGTCTTCCAGGGCTGCACCTTCCCGGCGGCGGAGGAGTACCGCGCCGAGGTGGGCGCCTCGGCGGACCGGATCGCCGAGGTCCTGGCGAGCAAGGGCGTGGTCGGGCTGTTCGGCATGGACTTCTTCGCCATGAAGACCGACGCCGGCTACGCCGCGCTGCTGTGCGAGATCAACCTGCGCATCGGCGGCACCACCCATCCCTACGGCGCGACGCTGCTGACCACCGGCGCCGACTACGACCCCGGCACCGGCCTGCTCATGGCCGACGGCCGGCCCAAGCACTACACCGCGACCGACAACTGCGCGGCCTCCTGCCTGCGCGGCCGGACGCCGGGCGAAGTGGTGCGCGCGGCGGAGCGGCTCGGCCTGGGCTTCGACCAGGAAACGCGCACCGGCAACGTCTTCCACCTGCTGGGCGCCCTGCCCGAGCATGGCAAGCTGGGCTTCACCTCCATCGGCGACTCCCGTGACCAGGCCAACGAGCTGCACGCCCGCACTAGACGCGTGCTCTGCGGAGACCTCGTACGCCAATGATCACGAGCACGGCCGCCAGGATGATGTTGACCGCGATCAGGATGCCGTGGACCACATAGAAGCCGGTCGCGTGCCCGTCGGCCAGGTTAAACCCCAGGTTGATCCACTCGAAGACCATGAACACGCCGAGTGCGATGAGGAATCCGGCGATCTTTCGTGACATGCCACTCTCTCTAGCGTTGAAGGCAGACCATCGGGGGATGTGTCGCCGCATGGGTAACAACACGAAGCTACGCTGAGACCGTAATGTGGACGAAACTGGTGTCTACTACGGCACTCCTCACCGCGGTCACTCTTGCCGGCCCCCTCACGGGAGCCGCCCACGCCGCACCGACGCCGCCGCCGGTCGGCGGCGACTCGCTCGGCAGCCGCGGCCTGGTCAAGCCCGCGGGCATCAAGGCGCCACCGAAGACCAAGGCGACCTCGTACGTGATCGCCGACCACGAGACCGGCCAGGTGCTCGCGGCCAGGAACGCCCACGGGCGCTACCTGCCGGCCAGCACGCTCAAGATGCTGACCGCGCTCACTCTCATCCCCAAGCTCGACAAGGACCTCACGGTCAAGCCGAGCCGTAACGCGGTCAACCAGGAAGGCAGCGCGGTCGGCCTGCGGTCCACGCCGATCTACAAGGTCGACGACCTGTTCAAGGCGCTGATGATGTCCTCGGGCAACGACGCGGCGATGGCACTGGCCGAGACCAACGGCGGCCTGGACCGGACGATGGCCGACATGAACGCCGAGGCCAAGCGTCTGCAGGCCAACGACACCGTGGCCAAGACGCCCAGCGGGTTGGACAAGCCCGGACAGAGCAGCTCGGCCTATGACCTGGCGCTGATCGCCCGCGCCGGCCTCGCCAACGCCGAATTCCGCCGATATATCAGTACGAAGACCGCGAAGTTCCCGGCGCCGAAGAAGAAGTTCTACGAGATCAGCAACCACAACAAGCTGCTGTGGCGCTACAAGGGCATGATCGGCGTCAAGAACGGCTGGACCTCCAAGGCCCAGGGCGCCTTCGTCGGCGCGGCCACCCGGAACGGTCACACGATCATCGTCTCGATCATGAAGCACACGGGCTACTTCTGGGACGAGGTGCCCGAGCTCCTCGACTGGGGCTTCACCGCCAGGGGCAAGGTCACCCCGGTCGGGCGGCTCGTCGACCCGCTCCCCGTCCAGGCGCCGGTCCAGCAGGCCGCCCCGCTGGTGAGCGGGCCGGCCGTGGCGCCCTCCGGGACCAGCGCCGCCCAGCCGCTGCTCGACCACGCCGCCTCCGAGCAGACCGCCACCAGCCGCACGCTGGGCTCGGCCGCCATCGGCGGCGGGCTGCTGTTCGGGCTGATCTGGCTCGGCTACGGCATCCGCCGCAGGCGCCGCTCACGCCTGTGACGCCTTGGTCGGCCGAACCGCCTCCTGAGGCTGCTCCGATGCCTGCTGAGGCTGCTCGGGAGCCTGCTGGGGCGCTGACGGGGGTGCCGGCCGGGGTGCCCGCTCGGCCGCCTTCTGGGACGCGTCCCGGCCCACCTTCTGGGACGTGTCCTGGCCTGCGTCCGGGGACGCTCCAACGGTTGACGACGGGACGGGTGACGGTGCGGGCGGCGGAGGGAGGCCGGCCGTGGCGGTCCAGGCGGCCACGTAGAGCACCAGCCGGGCAGAGATGTTGATCCAGATCAACAGTCCGACGATCACCGCGAACGCGCCGTACACGGGATTGCTCAGCGTCTGGGCCAGCAGCAGCGACGCGACCTGCTTGAGCGCGCCGAAGCCGACCGCGCCCAGCAGCGCCCCCCTGGCGATCAGCCGGAACGGCTGGGTGGGCCTGGCCACCCAGCCCAGCAGGATCACGAACAGCACCCAGTCCGCGCCCACACTGCCCAGCACCCCCACGAGCCAGGTCACCGCCGTGACCACCGGCGAGCTGTCGCCGAAGAGGAAGAGCGCGACGTTCCGGGTCGCCTGCGTCGCCAGCCCGCCCACCAGCACCGACACGATCAGCGTCACCCCCAGCATCAGCAGGGAGACGAGGTCGCGCAGCTTGCCGACGAAGAAGTTGAGCGGCGGCGCGGTGGTCATCGAGATCTCGCGCAGCGCCCCGCGCAGCGCGTCCACCGCCCCCAGGCCCGCGTAGAGCAGACCGAGCAGACCGATGATCCCCGCGGTCGCCTTGGCGTTCTCGATGGAGCTCAGGTCGAGCTGGTCGGCCACGCCGGGGAACTGCTCCCGGATCGCCTCCCGCAGAGCCTGCTCCACGCTCTCGTCGAACACCAGCAGGTAACCCAGCAGTGCGAAGGCCAGCGCGAGCAGCGGAAAGAACGACAGGAACGCGAAGTACGTGACCGCTCCCGCCAGCCGGTCCCCCGACTGACCCTGATAGCGCTGCACGGTCCTGAGCAGATGATCGAAGAACGGCCGACGCACCCGCCAGTGCTCCATCAGCCGGCGCCCCCGGCTCTTGGCCGCGTCGATCCGCTGGGTCAGGCTCGCCATCACGCTGCCTCTCAGGTCCCCTGTATCGGCAGACCTGCCCCGAGGCGAGCCTTCGTATCCACCGGCGCACTTTTGTACCACGCCCGCCGACGCCCGTCAGGCGGCCCGGAGCGGCCCGTGCCAGAATGGGCGACCATGATCGACATCCGCCCGTTGCGCCCCGAGGATCGCGACGCCTGGGAAGCGCTGGCGCGTGGCTACAAGACGTTCTACGAGACCACGGTGCCCGACGAGGGATACGAGGAGACCTGGCAACGGCTGCTGAGGCACGGCGCGGAACTGTACGGCATCGGCGCACACTCGGACGGGAAGCTGGTCGGCATCGCGCACTACCTGTTCCACCCCACCTTCTGGTCGTCGGACGCCTGCTACCTGCAGGACCTGTTCGTCGACGAGGCGGCGCGCGGCCAGGGTGCGGCGCGGGCACTGATCGAGTGGGTGGCCCGAGCGGCGCGAGAGCGAGACGCTTCCCGCCTCTACTGGACCACCAAACAGGACAACACCGGCGCTCGCATCCTGTACGACAGGGTGGCGCGCTTCCACGGGTTCATCCGTTACGACTACCCGCTGGACCAGGGCCTACGGCGAAGCCGGGCTGACGACTTGTGAGGCCCGCCCGCATGCGGGCGGGCCTTTGGGGGCCCGCCCGGGTGGGGTCAGAGGCTGGGGAGGAAGCCGACGCGGTCCCGGACCTCGGCCATGGTGTGGCGGGCCACCACGCGGGCACGCTCGGCGCCGATGGCCAGCAGGCGGTCGAGCTCCACCTCGTCGGCCAGCAGCTTCTCGGTGCGCTCGCGGATCGGTGTGAAGGTCTCGACCACGGCCTCCGCCACTTCCTTCTTGAACGTCCCGTAGCCCTGCCCCTCGTAGCGGGCGACCAGGTCGGGGATGGCGGTCCCGGTGAGCGCGGACTGGATGCGCAGCAGGTTGGAGATGCCCGGCTTGTTCTCCTCGTCGAAGAGCACCTCGGACCCGGTGTCGGTGACGGCGCGCATGACCTTCTTGCGCAGCGGCCCCGGCTGCTCCAGGACGTCCAGGATGCCCGCGGGGCTGGAGGAGGACTTGGACATCTTGGCCGACGGGTCCTGGAGGTCGGTGATCTTCTCGACCTCCTTGAGGATGTACGGCTCCGGGATCGTGAAGGTGTCGCCGAAGCGGTGGTTGAAGCGCTGGCCGAGGTCGCGGGTGAGCTCCAGGTGCTGCTTCTGGTCGGCGCCCACCGGGACGCTGTTGGCCTGGTAGATCAGGATGTCCGCGGCCTGGAGGATCGGATAGGTGAACAGGCCGACGCTGGCGGCCTGCTCGCCGAACTTGGCGGACTTGTCCTTGAACTGGGTCATCCGGGCGGCCTCCCCCATCCCGGTCTGGCAGATCAGGATCCACGCCAGCTCGGTGTGCTCACGGACGTGCGACTGCACGAAGACCGTGGCGCGTTCGGGGTCGAGCCCGGCGGCGAAGAGCTGCGCGGCGGCCACCCGGCTGCGGCGGCGCAGGGCGGCGGGCTCGGTCGCGACGGTGATCGCGTGCAGGTCCACCACGCAGTAGAAGGCGTCGTGGGTCTCCTGCAACGTGACCCACTGACGAACCGCACCCAGGTAGTTGCCCAGGTGGAAGGAGTCCGCAGTGGGCTGGATGCCGGAGAGTACACGAGGTCTGGCCATAGCAGGCAATTGTGTCAGGAATCCTGTTCAGGAGGCGACTCGATCAGCGCACGGCGTTTCACTCTCACCCGGGCGATACGGCGGCCGTCGAGCTCCGTCACGGTCAGCTCGAAGCCCGGCACCTCGACCTGCTCGTTCAGCTCGGGTACGTGTCCGAGCATCGCCATGACGAAGCCGCCCAGCGTCTCGTAGGGCCCGTCGGGCAGCCGGATGCCGGTTTCGGAGCTGAAGTCGTTGAGGTTCGTCAGGCCGTCGATCTCGATCTCGCCGGCCGGGAGGACCACGGTGTCGTCCTCGATGTCGTACTCATCCCTGATGTCGCCGATGAGCTCCTCGACCAGGTCCTCCATGGTCACGATGCCGGCGGTGCCGCCGTACTCGTCGATGACGATGACCATGTGCTGCCCCTCGGTGCGCATCTCCGACAGGGTCGTGAGCAGCCGTTTGGAGGCGGGCACGAACTTGGCGGGCCTGATCGGCACCAGCTCGCTCAGCGGCTCGGTGCGGCCGGTGAGCACCGGGTCCAGCAGGTCCCTGACGTGTACGAACCCGATGACCTCGTCATAGGACTGGCGGTAGACGGGAAAGCGCGAGTGCGGCAGCCCGGCGGCCAGCACGGCGGCCTCGGCCAGCGGCGTGTCGGCCTCCATGAACTCCACCTCGGTGCGCGGCAGCATGACCTCGCGCAACTGCCGCTTGCCGGCGGCGAACACCTCGGCGATGAGGTTGCGCTCGTCGGTGGTCAGCTCGGCGTGCCCGACGACCATGTCACGCAGCTCCTCGGTGGTCACCTCCTCCCTGTCGGCCTTCGGGTTGCCGCCGAGCAGCCGGACGACGCCGTCGGTCGACTTGGACAGCGCCCAGATGATGGGGCGCGACAGGGCGGCGATGCGGTCCAGGAAGGGGGCGACGAACAGCGACAGCCCCTCGGCCCGCTGCAGGGCCAGGCGTTTGGGCGCCAGCTCGCCGAGCACCAGGGAGAAGTACGAGATCGCCAGCGTCACCAGTACGAGGGCGAGCACGGGGGCGAAGGCGGCGGGCACGCCCCACCCCTCAAGGACGGGAGACAGCTGCATGCCGAGCCGGTCGGCGCCGAAGGCGGCGGAGAGCATGGTGGCGACGGTCACGCCGATCTGCACGGCGGACAGGAAGCGATTGGGATCGCGGGCGAGCTTGGCCACCCGCTCGCCACGGCGGCCCAGGTGGGACAGCTTGCGGACCTGGCTCTCCCGCAGCGAGACCATGGCCATCTCGGCGGCGGCGAAGAACCCTCCCACCAGGATGAACAGTAGAACCAGGGCGATGTTGGCCACGACGGTGTCAAACATGGTGTTTGGCAGCGTACTCGGCGAGTTTCCCGCGTATGCTGAACGCCAAGCCGTACAAAATCAAACATATTCAGACAGGAGTGAACATGAGGCTGCTGGTCACCGGAGGTGCCGGGTACGTCGGCAGCGTCGTCGCCGCCCAACTCATCGAGGCGGGCCACGAGGTGACCGTGCTCGACGACCTGTCCACCGGGCACGCGGACGCGGTGCCGAGCGGGGCGCGGTTCGTCGAGGCCCCGATCACCGACGCGGGCGGCGCGCTCGACGGGGTGGAGGCGGTGCTGCACTTCGCGGCCAAGTCACTGGTCGGTGAGTCGGTGCAGAAGCCGGAGCTCTACTGGGCCAACAACCTCGGCGGGACGCTGGCGCTGCTGGAGGCCATGCGCGAGCGCGACGTGCGCAAGATCGTGTTCTCCTCGACGGCGGCCACGTACGGCGAGCCGGAGCGCTCGCCGATCCAGGAGAGTGACCCCACCCGGCCGACGAACCCCTACGGCGCCTCCAAGCTGGCCGTGGACACCGCGCTGTCGGCGTACGCGGTGCTGCGCGGCCTGGGCGCGGTCAGCCTGCGCTACTTCAACGTCGCCGGCGCCTACGGCCACTACCGCGAGCGGCACGCCGTGGAGACTCACCTCATCCCCAACGTCCTTAAGGTCGCCACCGGGGAGCGGGAGTCCGTCAGCGTGTTCGGCACCGACTATCCGACGGCCGACGGCACCTGCGTGCGCGACTACGTGCACGTGTCCGACCTGGCGCGGGCCCACCTGCTGGCGCTGGACGCCTGCCAGGAGGGCGAGCACAAGGTCTACAACCTGGGCAACGGCACCGGCTTCTCCGTGCAGGAGGTGATCTCGGTCTGCCGCGAGGTCACCGGGCACGAGATCCCCGCGGTGGTCGGCCCGCGCCGCGCCGGGGACCCGGCGGTGCTGGTCGCCTCGTCGGAGAAAATTCAGCGCGAGCTGGGGTGGAAAGCCGAGCGGACCTCCCTCGGGGACATCGTCTCGGACGCCTGGGATGCGCTTTCCGGCAAATGACTCATACCAGGGCTTAATTTATGCTCTGATACGAAATGTGAGGAACTTTTCACCAAGGGTCACGAAGGTGCTGCTCGGCATCCTCGTCGTGCTCGCCAGCATGACGGTCGCCGCCGGGGTGGTGTTCGCGACACCCGACCCCACCCCTGGCACACCGTCCATCACCCACCCGGCGACTCCCCACCAACCCTGAGACAGGGACAGGGCGGGGAGCACGGCCGGGACGGGCGAAGGTCAGATCAGGCCCAGCTCGCGCACCGCGTCGCGCTCCTCGGTGAGCTCGCGCACGGAGGCGTCGATGCGCTCACGGGAGAACTGGTCGATCTCCAGGCCCTGGATGATCTCGAACTTGCCGCCCGCCGCCCGGACCGGGAACGACGAGATGAGCCCCTCGGGCACGCCGTAGGAGCCGTCGGAGACGACCGCGGCCGAGGTCCACTCCGTGCCGTTGACCCAGTCGTAGACGTGGTCGACGGCCGCGTTGGCGGCCGAGGCGGCGGAGGAGGCGCCACGGGCCTCGATGATGGCGGCGCCGCGCTTGGCCACCGTCGGGATGAACGTGTCACGCAGCCACTCGGTGTCGACCTGCTCGGCCGCGATCTTGCCACCGACCTCGGCGTGGAAGAGGTCGGGGTACTGCGTGGCGGAGTGGTTGCCCCAGATCGTCAGGTGCTTGATCTCGGTCACCGGGACCTGCAGCTTGACCGCGAGCTGCGACAGCGCGCGGTTGTGGTCGAGGCGGGTCATCGCGGTGAAGCGGTCGGCCGGGACGTCCGGCGCGTTCTGCTGGGCGATGAGCGCGTTGGTGTTGGCGGGGTTGCCCACCACCAGGACCTTGATGTCGTCCGCGGCATGATCGTTGATCGCCTTGCCCTGCGGGCCGAAGATGCCGCCGTTGGCGCCGAGCAGGTCACCGCGCTCCATGCCGGCCTTACGCGGCATGGCGCCCACCAGCAGCGCGACGTTGGCGCCGTTGAAGGCGACGTCCGGGCTGTCGGTGATCTCGATGCCGGACAGCAGCGGGAAGGCGCAGTCGTCGAGCTCCATGGCGGTGCCCTCGGCTGCCTTCACCGCCTGCGGGATCTCCAGCAGACTCAGCTTGACCGGGACGTCCCGGCCCAGCAGCTGGCCCGAGGCGATGCGGAACAGCAGCGCGTAGCCGATCTGACCGGCTGCTCCGGTGACGGTCACCTTGACGGGCGTGGCCATGGCCTTCCCCTAACTCGCAGGTAGATTCACTGACTTTCGGATGTTACCTGGTCGTCATTCGCAGGCATTCATCGCGGGCACCTTCGACTCCGGTGTGAAGTCCACCTTGGCGAAATGTTTCTTCATGAGCTGCTTGATGAACCCGGTGCGGTAGAGGTCGGCGATCACGCCGTTGATCGCCTTGCAGGTCTTGACGTCGCCCGTTCTGAGCGCGACGGCGTAGCGCTCGTCGTTCAGCTTGGCGCCGAGCACCTTGTAGCGCTGGTTCTCCCGGCCGGCGAATCCGGCCAGGATGAGGTCGTCGCCCGGCACCGCGTCCACGGCGCCGCTCCTGAGCAGGTCCATGCATTCGGCGTAGTTGCCGGCCGGGACCGGCTCGACCTTCACCCGGTCCTGCACGATGCCGACGGACGGGCTGTTGACGCCGCAGATCTTCTTGCCCTCCAGGTCCTCGATCGAGTCGATGGACCCGGGGCGCACCAGCAGGTCCTGGTGGGCGAGGTAGTAGGGGCCGGCGAACTCGACGTCGTCGTCGTTGACCGAGTAGGTGGCGACCACGAGGTCCACCTTGCCCTCCGCCAGCGCGCCGGCCCTGTCGGCCCTGGACACGGCGACGAAGTCGGTCCGCTTGGCGCCCAGCTCCTCGGCGATCCGCCGGGCGAGGTCGACGTCGAACCCCTCGAAGCGGCCGCCGCGGGAGAGCCCGACGCCCGGCAGGTCGCCCTTCACCCCGATCAGGATCTTCCCCGTGCCGGCCACCTTGTCCGCCACGGACGAGCCGGCGGATGGGGGCTGTTCCTCGGTGGCGCCGGACCCGGCCGCCCCGAACAGCTGCCAGCTGTCCCCCAGGACCACCAGCGTCGCGGCCGCGGCCAGCGCCAGCACCGCGACCAGCACCGCCCACCACTTCCCGCGCCCGCGCCGCCGCACGGGCGCGGGACTCACCTGCGGGTACGGCCCACCACCGGCCTGCTGATGCCCGCCCGGGCCCCCCGAGTGCTGGTACGACGCCACATCCCCGGTCTGACCCCCCAGGCGCTGGTACGACGCCACATCCCCCGTCTGACCACCCAGACGCTGGTCCCCCGTCGGGCCACCCAGGTGCTGGTACGGCGTCACATCCCCGGTCTGCTGGGGCAGCGAGCCCATGCCCGCGGCCGACTCCCGCCTGGCCCGGTCGGCGAGCGTCGGTGAGACCCGCGAGAACGGCGTGGTGTCGTCGCCGGCCACCTGCGCGCCCTGGTTCAGCACCGCCGTGGAGGCGCCCACGGTCTCGGGCTGGCCGAGCAGCCGCAGCAGGATCTGGTCGGCGGACGGCCGGTCGGCGGGCGACTTGGACAGGGCCGCCCGCACCACCCCGCGCAGCGGCTCCGGCATCATCTCCACGTCCACCTCGTGGTTGAGGATCCGGTTGAGCACGGCGGCGATGGAGCTGCCCTCGAACAC
>NZ_BMNK01000024.1:0-1970 GCF_014646515.1 Nonomuraea glycinis | reverse complement strand
TCGCCGGCGATCTGCTCCGGCGCCATGTAGGCGGGCGTCCCGATGGCCCTGCTGGTGATCGTCCCGCTCGAGTCGATGATCCGGGCGATCCCGAAGTCCACCACCCGGGGCCCGTCGGCCGCGATGAGCACGTTGTCGGGCTTGAGGTCGCGGTGCACGATCGAGGCGTGGTGGATCGCGGTCAGCGCGGTGGCCGTGCCGATGGCCAGCCGGTCGAGCACCGTCCCGCGCAGCGGCCCCTCCCGGTCGACGATCTCCCTCAGCGCCGGGCCCTCGATGTACTCGCTGGCGATGTAGGGCGTGTCGCCGTCCAGGTCGGCCTCGATTACGCGGGCCGTGCAGAACGACGCCACCCGCTTGGCGGCCTTCAGCTCCCTGGCGAAACGGGCCCGGGCGCTCAGGTCACCGGTGAATTTCACGTGCAGCAATTTGACGGCCGCCCGCTCGCCCTCTTTGCTGGTGCCCAGGAAGACGATGCCCTGCCCGCCCTCACCGATCCGCCCGGACAGCTCGAACGACCCCAACTGGATGGGATCGCCGGCTACGAGCGGCGAGATCTGCGGCATTCATCTTCCCCACGTGTGCACAAAGCCCGACCAGGCAAACTTTACGACGCCGGACTACTTCACAGAGAACTGTTAACCGTTCGTGACGTCACGGTTTACCGCGCGCCCCTTCAACAATGGTGACGCACATCCCATTTCGCCGCACCAGTGCCTCCAGGAGGCCGCAGGCCATGGACCGTCCGTACGACATCGTGCTTTTCGGCGCCAGCGGGTTCACCGGCGCGCTCACCGCCGCCTATCTCGCCGAATTCGCCGGTCCCGCCGTCACGTGGGCCATGGCAGGCCGTAACCGTACCAAGATGGAGGCACTCGGCATCGATGTTCCGATCATGTACGCGGACGCGGCCGATCCGGCGTCGCTGGCCGAGCTGGCCGCGCGGGCGCGGGTGGTGGTCACGACGGTGGGGCCGTACATCAGGTACGGCGAGCCGCTCGTGGCCGCGTGCGCCGAGGCCGGCACGCACTACCTGGACCTGACGGGGGAGCCGGAGTTCGTCGACCGCATGTACCTCCGGCACCACGCGACGGCCGTCCGCACCGGCGCCAGGCTCGTGCACGCCTGCGGCTTCGACTCCATCCCCTTCGACCTGGGGGTGCTGTTCACGGTCGAGCAGCTGCCGGAGCACGTCCCGCTGACGGTCAGCGGCTTCCTGCGCGTGCACGGGAGCGCGTCGGGGGGCACGTTCCACTCGGCCGTGTCGATCCTCGCCCGGCGGCGGCACGGCTCCGAGGCGGCGGCTCTGCGCCGGACGACCGAGCCGGCGCCGGCCGGGCGCCGGGTCAGCGCCGGGCCGGGCGGCCTGCGGTACGTGGGCGGCTGGGCGCTGCCGATGCCCACTGTCGACCCGCGGATCGTCGGCCACTCGGCCCGCCTGCTCGACCGCTACGGCCCCGACTTCACCTACCGCCAGCACTACGCGGTCAGGCGGCTGCCCACCGCGCTGACCATGGCCGGTGGGGCGGCCGCGCTGGCGGCCCTGGCCCGGATCCCGCCGGCCCGTGACCGGCTGCTGACCCGCCTGCGGCCGGGCGACGGCCCGTCCCCCGAGCAGCGCGCCAGAAACTGGTTCAAGGTCACCTTCGTCGGCGAAGGCGGCGGGCGGCGCGTGGTCACCGAGGTGGCGGGCGGCGACCCGGGATACGGCGAGACGGCCAAGATGCTCGCCGAGTCGGCCCTCTGCCTCGCCTTCGACGACGTCCCGGACCGCGCCGGCCAGCTCACCACCGCCGCCGCGCTGGGCCGCCCGCTCATCGACCGGCTCCAGCGCGCCGGCCTCACGTTCACCGTCCGCGACCGCACCCGGCCGTGACCGCGCGGCCCGCGCGGCCCTTCGGCGTCCGCTAGGAGCTGTTTAGGGTTCGGATCTTGGTGGGATTCGGTGGTGGGCTGGCCGTGGCTGGTAG
>NZ_BMNK01000023.1 GCF_014646515.1 Nonomuraea glycinis | reverse complement strand
TCCCAAGCAGCCGCATAGGCTACGCCCATAAGACGGCTGTCCGGAATCACCGTGGCACCTCACCGAGGCCCGGGGAGATATGGGACTTCAGCGACGTCGAGGAGATGCGCCGCCGTTACCCACGCCTGTCGGCGTTGCTCGATGAGGCTGACGTACGCTCCTGAGCGTACGCAGACCTTGAACTCGTCAACCCTCATAAAGGGGACGAGGATCCTCACCTGACCGTCCCTCAAACGGTTGTACCCAAAGGAGCGCCTCCGGTGGGGGAGCTCTGGCTCCGGGATGATCGCCGCCTGGGGGGAGGGCCCTAGGTGGCTGAGGTGGAAGCCCGCGCATGCGGCCTGGGGGCCGGTCCCGGCCGGCGGCGGCCCGGGCCGTACACCGCACCGCACCCCGCCGTTAACCCGAACGAACCCGCCGACCCGAGCGCCACGCCGCCGCTACGCCGTTCCCCTGGGCGGTCCTTCTGGCCATCCCGGCGACGCCGCTCCAGATGCCTCATTGGCTCTGCTCCGGCGGTCATGCCTCAGGGCCAAGCGCACCGCGAAGTAGATAACAAAGAACAAGACCACAGCGGGCACCAGAATGGTCGCGAGCAAGTACAGCAAGTTGAACGAGTAGGACATGAATCCCCTTCCGGTCACTGCCGTCAGCCTGCCCCAGCGGCTCTCACGCTGTCCATCCGCTTTGTGTCCCACGACAACATAACCTCATCGCCTCCGGCGGGATCTCGGGGCTCCAGGATGATCAGGTCCGGGGGAGGAGCGTGCGGGACCGCACAGACCAAGATCCGGGATATGCGCGGGACGATCTTCGAGGTCGGCCCCGAAGCGAAGGCCGTACGCGCAGCTCAGAGGACGTTGCCCGCCTGAATCATTGATCCGCCGTAAATCGTCGGCTCAGCCTGCGCAAGTTCGAACCTTGCACCTGCCACACCAACGAAGAGAGGCTCGTCACCAGCGGTAACGCGGTGACGGCCTGTCTTGTTGTGTGGTGTCCGGGTGACCACGGCGTTCTACGGCTGCTTATCGTCGGCGCCGAGGCGGGCTACTCGCCCACCCGGCACCTGGACGCCTTTGAATACCTGCAATCGCCTGATGAGCGGCATCTCGATGACTCGCGAACTCGCCCTGCTCGCCGACGCCTTCGGCTACGGCCTGCCCGACTTCTGCGGATTCGCCATCAACGCGAGGAAGTCCGCCCTCATCCCCTTCGACGAACGCCTTGCCATCATCGGCAACGTCATCAAGTCCTGGTACGCCGACCAGCTGAAAGCCCGACGTCAGCGGCTCAGGTGTACTGGTTGTCTCGGATCGGGCTGATGTCGTAAACCCACTGGCCTGGTCGGAAGTTGGCGGCCACCTGCAGGTAGACCTTCGATATGGACTTGGAGCCGGTGCGGGTGATGTTTCCGAAGTTGGTGCCGTGATCGCCGCAGCCGTTGCGGTCCCACTTCCAGGCGCTGTGCCCTTCAGTTCCGTCGGTGTGTTTTCACCAAACCCGGGCTCGCACCGGGAGGTTGTCGCCGGGACAGAGGTCGCGCACCGTGAAGTTCCGAAACAGGACCTTTGTCCGGCTGACGAAGTCGACGGTCGCCCGGACGGACCCGCCACCGTGGCCGCGCACGGGGTTCACGCGGGCGGAGGAGACTCCGTCTTTCGCCTGCGCCGGGCTTGCCACCGGCAGCCCGCTCGACGCTGCGGTTGCCATCACGGCGCCCAGGATGCGTGTCTTCAACAGTCCTCCAGCAAGAGATGCCTCGGTTGGTTCGGCTGGCCTTGGGGCGCGCGCTTCAGCGCTTCGGCGTGGCGGCGGGGGAGATGTGCGAGGTGGCGGATCGCGGCGAGAGCGGCGATCGATGGTGCGGGGGTCCTGCCTAAGGGTCAGGTCTCGAAGGTGAACGTCCCGCGCAGGACGGTGTCTCGCCCGCTCCAGTAGCTCTCGTAATCGGCCTGGTAGGTGACGTCTTCGAAGGCGGTGAGCACCGCGCAGGTGGCGCCGGGGTGCCGGATGTTGTCGTCTCTGATGACGATGGGCTTTCCGATCACGCCCGGGCGGGTCAGGGTGACCTCTACCCAGGCTGTTCCTGTGGTGTCATCCGCCCGGACGCACAGCTCGTTGGCGGGGTCGGCGTAACGGACGATCCCGTCTCCGACGTCCCGTTGAAAACTCGCCGCCAAGGCCGGTTGCGCGAGAATGACGCTCGCCACTGCGACAGCGACGCCGACGGTGACCGTTTTGAGCACGTTCATTGTTCCTTCTCTCGGACGGAGATCAGCCCTCCGGAGCGCCTGATGCCAGCGGGGTGGAACACAGCCTCCAACAAGGCTCCGCCATGCTCGAATCCCTGCTGACACGAGCGATTCCCGGGCTGAGGTTCACCGGAGTGATCGTTACACGCGTCGGCAGCAGCGTGGAATACGACGGGAATACGCCTGATCACCGGCATCGAGAGATGACTTCGGGCGGAACCCCTTTGCCGGGGCGCCGTAGCGTCGCCATGACAGGTCGGCAAGCCGTGCAAGAGGAATCTCCGCAGGTCAAGCTCTACTAGATGGCTCGGCCCTCCGCCGCTCCCCCGGCCTTCCACCCGCCCGCCGTCCGGGCGTGCGGTCTGGGGGCCGGTCCCGGATGGTGGCGGGACACCGGGCCGGCCACCGTGCTCCGACCTCGCCGTACCGACTGCATACTCCGGCCGGGGTCGCCGCGCCGTCTGGGCGCGCCAGCCATGTTCCGTCTCTATGCGCTCCGATCCTCACGCTGACTACGTTGTTGCCACCACGTCCAATTCGAATCGGGCGACGTAGGCGGCATGGGCGAGGTTCGGCGGAGGTAATACAGGTCGACGGGCAGGACCAAGGCATACAGATGCGGTCTGGCCCACGGTGGTAAGCCGATGAGCGCGCGTTGCAGTCGCCGGCGGGGCGCATCACCGGTGCACTCACGGCACTCGCACTTGAAGAAGACGCGGTCAGCGGTCCCCGTCAGGGCCGCCTCTTGCCAAGCCGTCAGGGCCGCCGCCACCGCGCCTGGCCACATGCGGGTGTGTTCGAGGGTGATCACCGCGGCCATGGGACGATGGCCAAGCCCGGGCACGTGATGGCTCACAGCTCTGTGGGTCCCACAGGCCGATCCCCGTGTACGGACCTTCGAAGGGCGTCTACGCGGCATGGCCCTTTCTGATCGTTGGCATAACCACGATGATCGCATACGAGGCCGTGAAGCTCTTAGCGCCGAGGAAACCCATGCCTCCGGCGGAGGCGCTCCAACTCCAGGATGATGGCCAGGCGTCACGCCGGTCATTCTGTGAACCGTCGGCTCAGCCTACGCAAGTTCGAACCTTGCACCTGGGGTACGCAGCCAGATGCCATCGAGAGCGACCGTATGTTGGTGGCCCACCCATGTGCGTGCAATGATCTTGACGGCGTTTCCGCTGGTCGGGGAGTCGATTTGCTTGGGTTGCGCGCTTGACCGAGGTCAGATCGGTGCGCGACTGAGCGCGGAACCGGTCTGCCTATCCCTCGTCGGCCTCCTGGTCGGCGGCTTCGTTGGCGCGGTCGATCTCGGCCATGTGCTCCTCCGCCCAGGTCCGCAGCCCCGCGAGCGCCGCTTCCAGGGACAGCCCGAGTCCGGTGAGTCGGTAGAAGACCCGCGGCGGCACGGTCGGTTCGACCCGGCGCGACACCAGCCCGTCGCGGATCAGGCTTCGCAGCGTTACGGACAGCATCTTCTGCGAGACGCCGGGCATCCGGCGTCTCAGCTCCGCGAAGCGCACCTCGTCCGGTGCGGCATCGGCGAGCGTCTTGACGGCCATGGACGTCCACTTCGTACCGAGGCGGTCCAGCAACTGCCGCGTCGGGCACTGGGGGTCGAACAGATCGCCGCGTGCTCCGCGACCGGCGGCCCGGGCTCCTCGGGTGGTCACCTGTGGCTCACCACCTTCCCTGAAAGTGCCGTCTAGGCAGCGGTCGGCCAGTTACCTATCGTTTTGTGGTCACCAATCGTAACCTCAGGGGAGTCGTCATGCCCGTCACCACCGCACACCAACTGCGCCGCATCGCGACGAACGGCGTCCAACTCAACGTCGCAATCGCCGGGGACGGACCTGCGGTTCTCCTGCTGCACGGCTTCCCGCACACCTGGCAACTCTGGAGCGGCATCATGGACCGATTGGCCGGGCAGTACCGGGTCATCGCCCCGGACCTGCGAGGCTTCGGTGCCAGTGAACGTGCCGTCGGGGGTTACGACGCGGGCACCCTCGCCGCCGACGCCGAAGGGCTGCTCGACGCACTCGGCGAGCCCTCGGCAGCGGTGGTCGGCATCGACGCGGGCACCGCCCCCGCCGTCCTGCTCGCGCTGCGCCGACCCGGCCTCGTCCGGCGCCTGGTCGTGATGGAGGCCCTGCTCGGCCGCCTGCCCGGAGCAGAACACGTCGTCGCGGGCGGCGCCCCGCGGTGGTTCGGCTTCCACGCCGTCCCCGGCCTCGCCGAGACCGTCCTGGCCGGCAACGAGGCCTCGTACATCGACTGGTTCCTCGACTCGGGGACGCTCGGGCGAGGAGTACCCGACGACATCCGTGCGGCTTTCGTCCACGCGTACACCGGCAGCGAGGCCCTGCGCTGCGCGTTCTCCTATTACCGAGCCCTGCCCACCAGCGCGCAGCAGATCCAGGACGCCGTCGCGACGGCTCGGTTGACCATGCCCACCATGGCCGTCGGCTCTCACCCCGTCGGCACCGGGCTCGAACGCCAAGTCCGTCCCATCGCCGATGACCTGGTCGGACACCATCTCCAGGACTGCGGCCACATCATCCCCCTCGACCGCCCCGACACACTGTTCGCGCTCCTTGCTCCCTTCCTCTCCGCCGATCTGCCGAAGTGACTGGAGCGGGGCCCAAAGATCACGGTCGGCGGTGAGGGCATTCGTCCCAGCGGTGAGGAGATGCTTGCCGGCAAGTCCTGACTGACGATCCGTCCTACAGTGCAGGCATGGCCCGGAGCGAAAATGAGGCGGTTTGGGGCGAAGAGGAGTATGTCGCGCACTTGAGGGACGAGCGCCGACGCTTTGCGTGGGTGATGCAGCGCTACGGAGGCCTCACTTCGGCCGAAGCCGAGGAAGCCGCCCTTGAGCGGTATCCGTACGAGGCGAGTGGCACGCCCTTGCGTGGGCTGATTTTCCATGACGAGGCGTGGCATTGGGCGATGCTGAGGATCCACAACAATCGCTACCCTGTGGACCACCCTGAGCTGGCTCACCCGTCGGCCGAGTACGACGTCCTCGACTGAACCTCTGAACGCCGTCCCACCGCGATCGCCATGATGCATGACCGGGTTCCATCGTGCTGCCGCCTGGTCGGCGGCGGGCGAGATGTGCGCGTACCCGCAAAATCGGTTGCACAGGTCGTGATGATGGTGACATGACGTGGACAGCACCCGACGTGGAGCGGGAACCTCGGAGGGACATGGCCTGTGGCGAACGCGAGATGCTTGATGACTGGTTGAAGCTTCGCCGGGTGTTCCTGCTGCGCAAATGCGCCGGCCTCACCGCCGAGCAGCTGCAGACCGCCTCCGTGGAGCCGTCCAACCTGACGCTGCTCGGCCTCCTGCGGCACATGACGGAAGTCGAGCGCTTCTGGTTCCGGGAGAAGTTCCTGCACGAGGACCTGCCCGAGCTGCACATCACCGAGGAGTACGAAGACGGCGATTTCGACCTGGTGGCCGACGCCGACGCCGAGGCGGACTACGCCGCCTTCCTCGCGGAGACGGCTGCGTGCGACGCCGCGGTTGCGGGCATCGACCTCGACGAGCTGGCCGACGACCCCGGGGCTCCGACCGGCAAGGTCAGCCTCCGCTGGGTCTACATCCACCTCCTGGAGGAGTACGCCCAGCACACCGGGCACGCCGACCTGATCCGGGAGCGCATCGATGGGGCCACGGGAGCGTAGCGGCCCGCGCGCCCTGGTCGGTGTGGCCTGACCGATGATTTTTCCGCGCCGTGCTGGTCTGTACGCCGAGTACCGACTTACAGGAGGCTGACGCCATGCGGAAACTGACCTTCGCCATGAACCTGAGCCTGGACGGTTACATCGCGGCACCCGGCGACGACCTTGGCTGGAGCGTGCCGAGTGACGATATGTTCCAGTGGTGGTCCGACCGGGTGGGCGCGACCGGCCTGGCGTTGTACGGGCGCAGACTGTGGGAGACGATGAGCTCCGACTGGCCGACCGCCGACCAGAAGCCTGGCGCCACACCGGCGGAGATCGAGTACGCCCGCCGCTGGCGGGACATGCCGAAGGTGGTGTTCTCCTCGACGACCGGCACGGTCGACTGGAACGCCCGTCTGGTCACCGGCGACGCGGTCACCGAGATCACCCGGCTCAAGGCCGAGGACGGTGGACCCATGGACATCGGCGGCGCCACACTTGCCGCGGCGGCCGCACGGGCCGGGCTGATCGACGAGTACGTGCTGGTCACCGCACCGGTCTTGCTGGGCAGCGGCACGCCGTTCTTCACGGCCCTGGACAACTGGGTGAACCTGACCCTGATGGAGACCCGGACGTTCCCCGGCGGCGTACTCCTGACCAGGTACGAGACCAGGCGCTGAGTACCCAACCCCGGATAGGCCCGCGCTTCGGGCCACCCAAGGAAAAGGCGCACGGTACAGCCGAGGGAGCTTCCGGGACCCTTCGTGTGGCAGATGGTCATGCGACAGGGTGAAACCAGTACCGCGGGTGGGATTACCGTCACCTTAAGTCGAGAACTTCGACCTCGTGACCACAATGGCCGCCCCAGCGCAGGGTGGCGGCACGAGAAGAGGGACTCGACCATGCCCAAGTACCTGATTCAGGCGACCTACACCGCAGATGGCCTCAAAGGAGTGGTGCAAGATGGCGGCACCGGACGTCGGCAAGCGGTCGAGCGCGTAACGGAAAGCGTCGGCGGCCGGGTCGAGCAGATGTATTTCGCGTTCGGCGAGACGGACACGTATGTGATCGTCGATCTGCCGAGCAATGCGGCTTCGGCCGCTTTGGGTCTCACAATATCGGCGTCCGGGGCCGTACGCACGAAGACGACTGTCCTGCTGACGCCAGAGGAGATCGACGATGCCGTGCAGATGGAGGTGGCATACCGGGCTCCTGGCGCGTGACAGTCGGGTGATGACGAATGCCTGGACTGCGCCTGGCCATGACCACGGCCAGGCGTCACAAAGGGCGCCTCAGCCAGGCGTGCGCCGCTTCCCCTCTCTACGAGCATCTCCCGGCCGGGCAGGCAGAACAAGACTGTTTCTTTGGTCTGTACGCTGCCAGCCTGTAACGGTGAACGCTACAGATAGTGAGGTCTGGGATCCGTTCGGCACTTTGCGCAGCGCCCTGTGGATCGGGGGTGGCCAATGGGCCGGCAAATCCACCGTCGCCAGGCTGCTGGCCATCCGGTACGGGCTGACCGCGTACCACTACGACTATCACGACGCGCGTGCGCACCATGACCGGCGGATCGCACGCCGGGTGAGACGTGGCGAGCCCACCGCGGACCCCGACCCGGACGGCGTCTGGGTGAACACCAGCCCTCAAGAGATGGCCGAGGAGACCCTGGCCGGTTTCCCCACGCGGTTCGAGTGGGCTCTGGACGACCTGCGCGGCCTGGTATCGGGGCGGCCCATCGTCGCCGAAGGCTGGGGACTGCGTCCCGAACTGGTCGCCCCCATCATCGACTCACCCCGGCGAATGATCGTGATGGTGCCGAGTGAGGAATTCCGTGAGCGTCAGCTCCGCGAACTGCCCCGGGCCGCCGCCGTCACTCCCGCGGTCAGCGACCCTGATCGAGCACAGCGCAACCGACTCGCCCGAGACCGCCTCGTCGCCGACGAGGCCGCCCGCTCGGCTGGTCGCCTGGGCATCCGGGTCCTTGAGGTTGACGGGCTCGACGATGCGGAGGCCGTGGCGGACATCGTGGCCGACCACTTCAGCTCCTACCTGCCGCTGCCAAACGTCTGCGGGCCTTGACCGCGCGGCTGATCGCTGCGCTCGTGCTGAGCTCCAGGAAGCCACCGATGACCCGTCTCAGAGCTTCAGTTCGCATCCGCAGGCTCTATGTTCGCGTCCCGAGCGTTCCTCCAGCGGCTCGACGTGCAATATACGCGCAATGATTTTGAAGCTGTTTCCGCAGATGGGACCAGGCATTTCGCGCGTCGTGTGTCCTGGAAACGCGAACCGGTCCCGGAGATCACCCGGGGCCGTTCTCGCGCGCGCTCGGGCCGCGAACGCTTTTCGTCACCGCGTCTTGGCAGAATCCTCTCATGGCTAACCTGGACAGGGTCTCGGCGCAGATCCTGATGTGCGCTGTCGCGGTCTCCCTATTGACGGCCTGCGGAGCGGAAGTACGGCCGGACGCGGGCTCATCCGTCACCAAGTCCAGTTCGTCATCGCTCAGTCCCAGCCGCGCTACCCCCTATGACGAATCGACACGCGTCGGCGGCGACGCGGCACCGCATCACGCCGAGAACAATGCGTGGAAGTATCCCCCGGACTTAACGCCTTCCCGACAGCGAATCGCCGACGCCGCCGCTGAGCGGATACGGCCAGCGCTGCATAAGCTGCGGACCGCTCAGAATTTCGATCCAGACTCAGTAAGGTCCGCCCTTGAGGCACTGGGCTTCTCAGCGGATTCGATAGGAGCCCGCGCATTCGACATACCGGCATGGTGGACGCAATCCACGCCACCACCTGGAGTAGTCTTCGGCCTTAGAGTACAAGACGGAGTGTGCCTCACTGGAGATGTACGCCCCGAGCGAGTGCTGATCGAATCAAGCGGCCCCAATGTGGAAACGGGCTGCATGCCTCTGCCGGCAACGCATTAGCTGTGTGTGAACAGCTGGAACATACTCCGTGAGGTCGACGAGCCGGAACCAGCCGGATTCAAGCAGCCGGAGGAACGCAGCCTCCGCCTTTGCGCCACCAAGCTTGCCGATCATGTAGCAGCTCTCACCGGCGACGAAGCTGGGGACGAACAGCGGAAAGTCCTAGTGACACGACTTCGCCGATAACCTCGTCACGACCTGCGCTCACGCTGCGACGGCGCTCGTCCGCGCGCCCTGTCCCACCTGCTCCGGTACTTCGGCATAAATCGGTGTGGCCTGACCGATGATTCTTCCGCGCCGTGCTGGTCTGTACGCCGAGTACCGACTTACAGGAGGCTGACGCCATGCGGAAACTGACCTTCGCCATGAACCTGAGCCTGGACGGTTACATCGCCGCGCCCGGCGAGGACCTTGGCTGGAGCGTGCCGAGTGACGATATGTTCCAGTGGTGGTCCGACCGGGTGGGCGCGACGGGCTTGGCGTTGTACGGGCGCAAACTGTGGGAGACGATGAGCTCCGACTGGCCGACCGCCGACCAGAAGCCTGGCGCCACACCGGCGGAGATCGAGTACGCCCGTCGCTGGCGGGACATGCCGAAGGTGGTGTTCTCCTCGACGATCGGCACGGTCGACTGGAACGCCCGTCTGGTCACCGGCGACGCGGTCACCGAGATCACCCGGCTCAAGGCCGAGGACGGTGGACCCATGGACATCGGCGGCGCCACACTTGCCGCAGCGGCCGCACGGGCCGGGCTGATCGACGAGTACGTGCTGGTCACCGCACCGGTCTTGCTAGGCAGCGGCACGCCGTTCTTCACGGCCCTGGACAACTGGGTGAACCTGACCCTGATGGAGACCCGGACGTTCCCCGGCGGCGTACTCCTGACCAGGTACGAGACCAGGCGCTGAGTACCCAACCCCGGATCGGCCCGTGCTTCGGGCCACCCAAGAAAGGGGCGCACGGTACAGCCGAGAAGTACAGCAGCCGACGGGATCGTCAGCGAACTCCGGCGAAGGCCGACGATCCCCCAACCGTGAGCCATTCGACTGATCGCTCGATTGCCGAGGTCTGAGGGGCGCGGGGCCGTAGGTCCGAACCCGGCCAGTGCGAGCGAGTCATGGAACGGCGAAGGGCCCCGGCTGGTGTCCGGAGCTGAGACGCCCGCGTTGAGCCAGAGGGAGACGGCCGCGTGCCGGAGATCGTACGGGCGCTTGGCGAGCGGCGAGGCGACCTGGGCGGAGTGAAAGCCAGAAGGCGCCATACTTACGTGTGCTTTCATCGATCTCATAGAGGTCCTCGAGCGGCACGTGGTCAGGGCCATCGGGCATAGCGGTAACTCTGCCTATAGTTCGACGTCAGATGGTGGAGTAGGCCCGCAGGGCGGCCTTACAGCCTTGCGTCACTTCAATCCAGCTTGCTGGCGGGGGAGGGCGGCCTGTGGATCAAGGAGAGCTCACTCTAGTCTTCGATAGAAGAACTATTTTCGGTAATTCTGGCAGTGTTTTCTCGTACGAGTCAGTCGTAAGTACGGATGGTCATCCTGTGATCATGTCCTAGCTGTCGAAGTCGTTCGCTGTCGTTTTTCACCCGAGGCGCCTCCGCGCTGCGGTTGCGATCTTTTCGGCCTGGCGTCGAATCTCGTCGTCGGTCGGAGGTGTGGCTCGTACGGTCTCCCAATCGTCGATCAAGACCATGAACTCTGTGATTTCGGGCGGATAGTCGCACTTCGACATGAGCTCTGTGATCAAGAGGTCCGCCCCAGCCGAGATGGGCAGCGTGCCTTCTTGGATGGCCTGCGCGACGTCGAGCGCAACAGCCCACGGCTCCTGATGCGTGTTGATCGGAGGCATTCCGCATTCGGACAGCATCTGACGTACCAGAGGCTCGATCTCTGAGAGAGGGCCTATGGAGAGGGCGTAGCCGGCCAGATCAAGTGTGGTGGGTGTGTCGACTCCGGCTTCGATCAACTCGCAAGCCAGCCACCCTGCTTCGGTGACGGAGCCGACGAGCCATCCACGAAGGAGGTCTCCGCGGATCTCGGTGAGACGTTCGTGCAGCTCTGCAGGCAATGTCACGCGGTCAGTCTTAGCTGTTCCGAACTCTGCGATGTGCTCCAGCCTCTTCCGAAGCGAGCGAGACGGCATCGTCCTCTCGACCGCCTACACCGGGCTCTGGCCGGACGCGCGGCTTATGGCCTTCACTCCTGCCCAGGTCGGCCGTGCAATATGCGGGTGAGGAAGGTGGCCAGCGTGCGGTCGTAGCGCTCGCGGTCGGTGCTCCAGATCTCGGAATGGCCGGCGCCGGGGAACTCCTCGTACTGGATCGGCCAGTTCATCGCGCTCGACGCCTTGGCCAGCTCACGCGCCGTCTGCACCGGGTGCTCCTTATCGGCGTCGCCCATGAGCAGCAGTGTGGGCGGCTTCACCCGCGGCGGGTGGCCGAGCAGGTCGATCGTGGCGATGTCGAAGCCGCCGCGCCAGTTGATGACCTGCTCCATGATCGGCACCATGAACGACGGTATGCGCATCTGGGCAGCGGCGAACTCGCCGGTACGCCGGCTGCTGATCTCCGGGTTCTCCAGCACGGCGGCCGAGACCACGTCCGCCAGGGAAGAGTGGGTGAGCAGCTGGCCGACGATCGCGCCGCCCATCGAGCTGCCGTAGAGCACGATGAGCCTGGCGCCCATGGACTGCGCCTTGCGTATCGCGGCCTCCAGGTCACGCCACTCCGACTCGCCCTGGTGCAGGAGTCCGTCCGGGGACGCGGGCGCGCCGAGGTCGTTGCGGTAGGTGATGTCGAGCACCGGCAGGCCGGCCCGGTGCATGGTGGCGATGGCGTGCAGGCTGGAGTTGCGGTGGGCGTTGCTGCCGTGCACGGTTATCGCCCAGGTGTCGCGGCGCGCGGGCACGTACCATGCGGGCGCGTCGCCCAACTCGGTCGGCACCATGATCTCGGTGAAGTCGAGGCCGAGCGCCGTCTTCGGGTCGCCGCTGTAGGTCATGTACATCGACGCGCGGATCCCGGTCGGCGGGGTCTGACCGCTGACGCGTACGCGCTCCACCCGGCCGGCCGGCCTCTTGACGATGTCGCCGACCAAGGCGGAGCCGCTGCTCCAGTTGAGCGACCACGTGCCAGGGCGGGTGGTGGCGGCGGACGCGGTGACGGTGATGGTCCTGTCCGTCACGCCCAGGACGACCTCGGGGTAGGTGATCGTTTCCGGGTGCTTCGGCACCAGGGCGATGTCGCTGACATACCAGGCACCCGCTCCCATCCCTCCGACCAGCAGGACCGCCAGCGCGGAGGCGGCTACGAGCAACTTTCGCTTCATGTCCTCATGCTGGTCGTACGGCACGGGCCGGCGGATCACTCGTAGGAGTGGGATCTCGCCTCACTCTTGAGAGCGGGGCGTGACCAGCCCCGACTCGTACGCGAGCACCACCACCTGCACCCGGTCGCGCAGGCCCAACTTGGCCAGCACGCTGCTGACGTGCGTCTTCACGGTGTGCTCCGTGACGAACAGCTCGGCGGCGATCTCCGCGTTGGACAGGCCTCGCGCGACCTGGCGCAGCGTCTCGAGTTCCCTGGCGGTGAGCGCGGCCAGCCTGCCGTCGTCGGCCCGGCGTGCGGCGGGGCGTGAGCGGCCCACCACGTCGCCGATCAGCCGCCTGGTCACCGTCGGAGCGAGCAGCGACTCTCCCGCTGAGACGACCCTGACCGCCTCTACCAGCTCGGCCCGCCGCATGTCCTTGAGCAGGAAGCCGCTCGCGCCCGCGCGCAGCGCGTCGTAGACGTGCTTGTCGAGGTCGAAGGTGGTCAGGACCAGCACCTTCGCGGTGGTGTCACGGCAGATTTCGGCAGTCGCCGCGATGCCGTCGACCCTCGGCATCCGTACGTCCATCAGCACCACGTGCGGCTGGAGCTCGCGGGCCGCGCTGATCGCCTCGGCGCCGTCGGCTGCCTCGCCCACTACCTGGAGGTCGGGTTGCTCCGCCAGCATCATGGCCAGGCCATCGCGGACGAGGGCGTGATCGTCGGCTATGAGCACCCGGATGGTGTTTTGCGTCGGCACGCCTCAGTCTATGGGGCCCGCGAGTCCGTGGGAGGGCCAGCTTCTGTGAGAGGGCCAGCGTCTGTGGGACCGCCACCGAGCGGCAGGCTGGCGGCAACGTGGAAGCCCGTCCCGTCTGAGCCGGTGACGAGCCGGCCGCCGGCCACCGCCACGCGCTCGCGCATGCCGATCAGCCCATGCCCGCCCTGCCCGGGCGCTGCGCTCACACCGCGCCCGTCGTCGTGGACCTCCAGGTCGAGGGCATCGTCGCGCCACGTGATGCGGACTCGCACCCGGGTCGCTCCGGCGTGCTTGATCGTGTTCGACAGTGCCTCCTGCACCATCCTGTACACCGTGACGGCGAGGTCGGCGCGGCAGGGGCGGGGCTCGCCGCGCTCCTCGAAGGTGGCGTCGAGCCCAGCCTGCCGTACCCCCTCGACCAGGGAGGGGACGGACTCGATGCCGGGCTTCGGGTGGCGCTCGGCCTCCTCCGACCTGAGCGCGAGGAGCACCCTGCGGAGCTGGGACAGGCCGTCCCTGGTGGTCGTCGATATCGTGTCGAAGATCCGCTCGGCCTTGGCCGGGTCGGTACGCAGCGCCACGGGCCCGCCCTCCGCCTGCAGGATCACCAGGCTCATCGCATGGGCGACGATGTCGTGCATCTCCCGTGCGATCCGCTCCCGTTCGCGTACGGCGGCGACCTCCCGCTCCTCGGCGAGCCGCCGCGCGCGCTCTTCGAGGACGGCGATGCGGTCCCTGCGCGCCCGCGCGCTGCTGCCCAGGGCGTAGGCGACGACGAACGCCGCCGCCGTGGACCCGTAGCTGAGCGGCTGGTGATGCTGCAGCACCGCCGCGGAGGCGAACCCCGCGATGGTGCAGAGCACTCCGATCAGCATCCGCGTGGGCGGGGACAGTGAGGCGAGGCCGTAGGTCGCGATCAGCGACGCAGCGGGGATCCCGCCCATCGAGTCGGTGAGGAAGAGGGCGCCGGTGCCGATCCCGGTCATGGTGCTCACGAGCAGGGGGAACCGTCGCCGCCACAGGAGCGGCAGGGTGTTCACCGCGGCCAGGGCGGCAACCCACCCATCCAGGCGATGGTTCAGCACGGCCATGATCATGATGCTCAGGAAGCACCCGATCGCGAGCACCGCGTCGACCACCGTGGGAGGTACACGACGCATCCGGCCAGTATCGCCGACACCCGGTGGCCGTGGCTTCACTCCTGAGAGCGAGACCGGCCGGGCGCCAGATGGAGCGGTGTGGGGCGGAGGGCTCGTATGCCTTTCCGAGGGCGGGCTCGCTGCTGCGGCTCCACCTTCGAGCGTCAAGGTGTACGCGCTGCGTACGCGGTGGGAAGGTCACGTATGCGTCGTAGGTCTTCCGCTCTTGCCGGGCCGAGGCCCACGCCTTCTGCCGGCGGCCTGCTCAGCGGGCTCCCACGAGGTCCACGCAGTCTGCGATGTCGCAGATCTTGGCCGTCATGGCCCTGGAGTCCCTGAGGAGTGGCTTGACGCTCGTCTTGGTCGGCGGGCGGAGGTAGACGTACACCGCGTTTGCGGTGCGCGTGATGATCGCTTCGTCGTCCTCGACCCCGCCGTCCCGCGTGGTGAAGGTCCGCCGGCTCTCCTCACCCGCGCTCGCTTCGGTCAGCGTCTGGGCGAACCCCTTGCGGTGGCCGCAGCGCTTCCATGCTGCCTTGAACTCCCGCAGGGCACGCTGGGCCATGGCGGGTGTGGAGTACAGGATGACCTGCTCCTTCAGCCCCGTGGTCTCCTGCCGGCTGAGCTCGACCGTCCTGGCCGCCACCCGGCCCGTCCTGCCTACTTTCAGGTCGCCGATGGTCTTGTGCTCGTAGAGCAGGAAGCCTCGGGGGATCTCGCCGCGTATGGCGAGGGCGGGGGTGGCGGTGGCGGTGAGCGCCAGTAGTGAGGCCACTTGATCGGTACCGGTGGGACGACTAGCCTGATCGCCGTTCTGCCGGAAGGTGAGGTCGAGGCGGCTCGCGTCACGCGCGGGAAGAACCCGACCAGGCCGCAATGAAGTCTGGACCGACTGACGATGAGCGCGGAAGAGGATTTCCAGCAGGTCGGCGCCGAGCTGGCCGATCTGGGTGTACGGGTCTCCAGGATGATGGGGCGTCCCGCGCTCAAGGATCAGGCGGGGAAGGTGTTCGCGAGCCTGCAGCGCGACGGCGCGATGGTGTTCCGGCTGGTCAGGGACACCCCCGAACACACGGCCGCGCTCCAGCTGGCCGGGGCGTCCCTGTTCGACCCCTCGGGGCAGGGCAGGGAGGTGAAGGACTGGGTGGTCGTGCCCCACTCCTCGGCCGGGAAGTGGACGGATCTGGCCGAGGCCGCCCTCAGCCGCCCACGCTGATCGATGGTGCCGCAACGGGCTGGTGGCTCCGAATGATGTCTCGTAACGCGATGGTGGGGATTGTAAGGGTGCCCGGATGTCTTCTCAGCGCTTACCGGATAGCTTCGTGACCTCGCCGGACCTGGAGGTGTCGTAGCCGCCCAACGAGGAGATCCTGTCCCGCAGGGCCCGGGTGCGGAGTGCGGCGATGAGGTGAGCGGCCGGGTCGAGGGCGTTCCTGGTCAGTGCGATGTCGAAGTCCTCCCACGTCAGGGGGATGAACTCCAGGTCCAGGTCGGTAGCTGCGGCGCGGACGCCGAGGCCGGTGTCGACGGTGCCGGTGGCGACGGCCAGGGCGACCTCGAGGTGGGTGCCGACCTGCGGTCCCCGGAGGCTGTCGGGGTCGTGACCGGCGTCCAGGAGCAGCCGGTCCAGCAGGATTCGGGTCCCGGTGCCCGGGCGCCGCGTGCAGACCCGTCGCTTCGCGAGGTCGGCGATGCCGGTGATGTGGCAGGGGTTGCCCGGTAGCACGATCAGCCCTTGCTCGCGTCGCCAGAGGTGGATCAGGTGCGGTTCCAGGCCGCGCAGCATGCCGAGCGCGAAAGGCGCGTTGTAGACGCCGGTGTGGTGCAGCAGGTGGATCGCGGCGCCGTCGGCGTGGCCCTGGCGCACCGCGCCGAGGCCGGCGACGCTGCCTTCGCGCGTGACGATGCTCAGCTTTCCGTGCAGTGCGTCGGCGAGGAGGTCGAGGGCGGGGTCGTCGCTGCCGGCAAGGGTGAGGACGGAATCCTCGTGCAGGAACCGCCGGGCGGCGAGCGCGGCGCCGGCGGCTACGCGTGCCCGGCGGCGGTCGGCCAGTTCGAGCACTCCGGCGTCGGCCAGTCGGCGCTGCGCCCGGCTGACGGTGGAGGCGGTGGTGTGCCACTGCTGGGCGAGGTCGCGTACCCCCGGAAGTTCGTCGCCAGGCTGGAGCGTCCCCGCGCCTATCCGTTGAGCGAGGTCCGTGCAGATTTCCCGGTAGCGGGTCACGTTTGCACAATCTACCCTTGCACTGTCCTGAAGTAGCACAGATAGGGTCAGAGCTATGGGTAGAAGGCTTCGGGTCGTTCTCGCGTGCGTTGTGACACTTCTGCTGGCCGGGTGCGGGACCACCCCTTCCGCCGGCGGGTCGGCGGACAAGTCGCTGATCCTGGCCACCACGACCAGCACCCAGGACAGCGGGCTGCTCGACGAGCTGCTGCCGGTGTTCACCCGCGACAGCGGCTGGCAGGTCAAGACCGTGGCGGTCGGCAGCGGGCAGGCCATCGAGATGGGCCGGCGCGGGGAGGCCGACGTCTTGCTGGTGCACTCCCCGGCGGCGGAGGAGAAGTTCGTGGCCGAGGGCAGCGCCGGCCCGCGCCGGCTGGTGATGCACAACGACTTCGTGCTGCTCGGCCCGAAGGCCGACCCGGCAGAGATCCGGGGTACGGGCAGCACAGAGGCGATGAAGAAGATCGCAGCCGCGGAGGCGGTGTTCGTCTCCCGGGGCGACGAGTCGGGCACGCACACCAAGGAGCAGGGCCTGTGGTCCAAGGCCGGGGCGACCCCCGGCGGATCCTGGTACCAGTCCACCGGCCAGGGCATGGGCGCGACGCTGCGGGTCGCCAGTGAGAAGGCCGGCTACACCCTGTCGGACCGGGCCACCTACCTCACCCAGCGCGACACCCTGGCGCTGGAGGTGCTCAGCGAGGGCGACGCGGGCCTGCTGAACGTCTACCACGTCATCGAGATCACCAAGAAGGCAGGAGATCGGGTACGGCCCGACGGCGGTAAGGCGTTCGCCGACTGGGTCGTCGCCCCGCCCGCCCAGCGGCTCATCGGTGAGTTCGGGCGGGCGAAGTTCGGCCAGCCGCTGTTCACCCCGGACGCCGGCGCGGACGAGTCGAAGCTGGGCCAGTGAGGTCACGCGATGGACGTGCTGTTCGACGGGCTGGTCGACGCGATCGGACTGCTGCTCTCCGGGGATCGGGACACCTGGTCGATCATCGCGCTGACCCTGCGTGTCTCGTTGACCGCGACCGCGATCGCCATCCTGATCGGACTGCCGCTGGGCGCGCTCGTGGCGCTGGCGCGCTTCCCGGGCCGGCGGATCGTGCTGGCGGCGGCCAACACGGGGATGGGCATGCCGCCGGTGGTGGTCGGCCTGTTCGTCACCGTGCTGCTGTGGCGCAGTGGACCGCTGGGCGGGCTCGGCCTGCTCTACACCCCGACCGCGATGATCATCGCCCAGTCCGCGATCGCCACTCCGGTCGTGGTCGCCCTGGTCGCGGCGGCGCTGCAGCAGGTGGATCCCGACTTCCGGGTGCAGATGCGGGCGCTGGGCGCGACTCCGGTGCGCGCGTTCGCGGCGTTGCTGGGTGAGGCCAGGCTGCCGCTGCTGGCCGGGGCGATGGCCGCGTTCGGCGCGGTGGTGAGCGAGGTCGGGGCCGCGCAGATGGTCGGGGGCAACCTGGCGGGGCAGACCCGGGTGCTGACCACCGCCGCGGTCCTGGCCACCAGCCAGGGCCAGTTCTCGCTCTCGATCGCGTTCGGCCTGATCCTGCTGCTGATCGCGTTCGGCGTGAACCTGTCGCTGACCCTGGTCCAGCAGCGACGGACGGTGCCGCGGTGAGCGCCGGGATCGGGTGCCGGGACCTGCGGGTGCACGCCGGGGGCAGGGAGCTGCTCAGCGTGCCGGAGTTGCACGTCGCGTCCGGACGCACGCTGGCCGTGCTGGGCCCCAACGGCGCCGGCAAGTCCACCCTGCTGCGCGCGCTGGGCCTGCTCAGCAGCCACCGGGTCAGCGGGCGGATCGTGCTCGACGGGCGTCCCGCGACGCGGCCGCTGATGCGCCAGGCGCTCGCGGCCGTGCTGCAACGGCCGATCCTGCGCCGGGGCACGGTGGCCGACAACGTGATCAGCGGGCTGCGCTTTCGCGGTATGAGCCGTCGCGAGGCCCGTACCGAGGCATGGCCGTGGATCGAGGCGCTCGGTCTGGAGTCTCTCGTCGGCCGGGACGCCCGCAGTCTGTCCATCGGCGAGGCTCAGCGGGTGAGCATCACCCGCGCGCTCGCGGCGGGACCTCGGGTGCTGCTGCTCGACGAGCCGTTCAGCGGGCTGGACAGCACCACCCGCGCCGACCTGCTCGCCGACCTGCGCGCCGCGCTGACCGGGCAGCCCACCGCCACGATTCTGGTGACCCACGACCGGCAGGAGGCTCTCGCCCTGGCCGAGGACACCGCGCTGCTGATCGACGGGCGGATCCGCCAGCACGGCTCCACCGCCGAGGTGCTGGACCACCCCAGTGACGCCGGCACGGCCCGGCTGCTCGGGTACACGAATCTCCTCCCGCCGGCCCTCACCGGCCGGGCGCACACCCTCGTGGCGCGGCCCGAGCACACCCAGCTCGTCCTCGACCCCTCGGACCAGACCGATGACGTACGGGGAACGCTGCGCCGGACGGTCGCGCTGGGCAGCGCCACCCGTGTCGACGTCGACACCAGCGCCGGCGCGCTGACCTGCCTGCATCTCGGCGACGTGCTCGCCACCGAGCTTCCCCCGATCGGCAGCGACGTCCGCGTCAGGATCCGGCACGCGCGGTCGTTGACCAGCTGAGCGGTCGGCCCCGTCGTGAGCGCGACTCAGGACGTGGCCTACCATGCGGGCATGGAGACTGCTGCGGGCGTCGTGCTGGCGGGCGGGCGCTCCACGCGGATGGGGCAGCCGAAGGCCTGGCTGGAGTGGCACGGTTCGACCTTGCTGTACCGGGCCGCCGCGGTCCTCGCCAGGACGGTCGACGGGCCGGTCGTCGTGGTGGCCGCGCCCGGCCAGGAGCTCCCGCCGCTGCCCTCAGGGGTCTCGGTGGTCGAGGATCCCGTGGAAGGACTCGGCCCCATGCAGGGGCTGGCCGTGGGGCTCGCGGCGGTGGCGGATCGGGCCGAGACGGCGTTCGTGTGCTCGATCGACATGCCGTTCCTCCATCCGGCCTTCGTCCGCCGAGTCCTGCGCGCCCTGTCTCCCGGCACGGATGTCGCGCTGCCGGTGGCCCGGGGTTTCCGGCAGCCGCTGGCCGCCGGCTACCGGACCGCGCTGGCCGGGCTGGTCACGGACCTCCTGGCCGAGGGCGACCTGAGGCCAGGCATGATCTTCAAGCACTGTGCGGTGGCCCGGCTGAGCGACGAGGAACTACTGGCCGACGCCGAGCTCGCCCGGCACGACCCGACCCTGGAGTCCGTGGTGAACCTCAACTCCCCGGACGACTACGCGGCGGCCCGCGACCGGGTGCCGCCGGAGGTCATGGTGGAGTGTTTCGGCGCGCTGGCGCGGAACGGCGGCCATCGGCCACGCGGTGTCCGGGCCGCCACGCTCGGCGCCGCGGCGGCCTCGGCCGGGCTGACCCTGAACCGTCACGTGGTGGCCGCGCTCAACGGTGATCAGGTCACCCGGGACGAGGCGTTGCCGCTGGTCACGGGGGATACCGTCGCCTTCCTGTCGGCGGATGCGGGCGGATGAGGTCGTAAGGTCGGAGTATGGCGCCAGGTGGATTTTTCGGACAAGCGCTCCTCGTGGACGTCGTCGGCGGGCAGGCGAGCAGCGCTCCCTACGAGCTGGACGAGCGGGTGCTGCGGTCCTACCTGGGCGGGGTGGGCCTCGGCACGTGGTTGATGCACCGGCTGGCGCCCCCTGGGGTCGATCCCCTGGCTCCGGAGGCGCCGCTGGCCTTCGTCTTCTCCTCGCTGGTCGGCACCCCGCTGACGACCAGCGCGAAGTTCGCGGTGGTGGCCAAGTCGCCGCTGACCGGGCTGCTGACCGACGCCCTCGCCTCCAGCCAGTTCGCCATCGCCGGCAAGCTGACCGGGCATGACGCGATCGTGATCCGGGGTCGCGCCGACGAGCTCTCGGTGCTGCTGATCGACGGCGACGGCGTACGTCTCGAACCGGCTCCCGAGCTCGCCGGGCTGAGCGCGGCAGAGGCGGAGTCCGCGGCGAAGGCGCGGTTCGGCCGCACCTGGCGCACCGCGGCCATCGGCCCGGCGGGCGAACGCCAGGTCAGATACGCGACCATCAGCCATGACGGCCGCCATGCCGGCCGGGGCGGCCTGGGCGCGACGATGGGCGCGAAGAACATCAAGGCGGTGCTGGTCAGAGCGGCGACCAAGGTGTCGGTCGCGGACCAGCCGGGGGTCCTCGCCGCCGCCCGGGACCTGCGCGCGCGCAGTTTCGGCCCGGCCACCGCGAAATACCGGGAGCTGGGCACACTGGCCAACCTCCTGGCCTTCAACGCCGTCAGCACCCTGCCCACCCGCAACTTCACCGCGGCGACCTTCGAAGGGGCGCCCCGGCTGGCCGCCGAGGAGCTGCACGAGCTGCGGGGGGTGGCGCGCAACAGCTGCGCGTCGTGCTCCATCGGCTGCGAGCACATCTACTCGCGCAAGGGCGGCGGCAGCCAGCGGATGGAGTACGAGAACGTCTTCGCGCTCGGCCCGCTCTGCGGCGTGTCCGACCCCGATGAGGTGTTCGCGGCCAGCGCGCGCTGTGACGAGCTGGGCATCGACACCATCTCGGCGGGTGGCACCATCGCGTGGGCGATGGAGTGCGTCGAACGTGGTCTGCTCGACGAGCCGTGGCTGCGGTTCGGCGACGGCGCGGCGCTGTTGCGGGCGCTGGACGCGATCGGGGAGCGGTCCCCGGGCCTCGGAGAGCTGCTCGCGCAGGGCTCGCGCCGGGCCGCCGGCGTGGTCGGGCACGCCTCGATCGACTTCGCGCCGCAGGTCAAGGGGCTGGAGCTGCCCGGTTACGAGCCGCGCAGCCTGCAAGCGATGGCGCTCGGGCTCGCGGTGAACGCCAGGGGGGCCGATCACAACCGGTCCGGCGCCTACGAGGCCGACCTGTCGGGTGATCTCGACCGGCTGGCCGGCGGCGCGGCCCATGTCGCCGCCGCGGTCGACACCGAGGACCGGGCCGCGGTCATGGACTCGATGATCCTCTGCAAGTTCCTGCGCGGCGTCTTCGACGACCCCTTCACCGAGTGGGCCAGGCTGCTGGCGCTGGTCACGGGGTGGGGGCTGGACGCCGCCGAGTTGCGGGAGACCGCCCGGCGGATCGTCCGGGCCAAGCGCGCGTTCAACATGCGCGAGGGGGCCACCGCGGCCGACGACACGCTACCGGCCCGGATGCTGGAAACGCCACTGGAGCTGGGCTCCGGCCGCCAAGCGTCGCTGGACGCGGGCCGCCTGCGGTCGATGATCGCCGGTTACTACGTCGCGCGCGGCCTGGACGAGGAAGGGCGCGTCACGGCGGCCGATCTCCCGGGTCTGCTGCTGGAGGCGTAGCCATGCGGCGTGCAGGCCCCGGCTCCGGCTCGCGAAAAGCGACAATTGCGACGAAATACTGTATGCCGTATCCTGTATGCAGCTTCACTGCTCGACTGATGAGGTGGAGATGACGACGCTCGACGAGCCGGCGACGGCTGTACGGACGGTGACGGTCGAGATCGATGGCCGTGCGGTGACCGTCCCGGACGGCACCAGCATTTACGATGCCGCGAAACTGGTGGATGTAGATATTCCGGTGCTGTGCCACAACGAGCGCTATGACCCCGTCGGGGTCTGCCGCATGTGCGTGGTGGACACCGGTGGGCGGGCCTTCGCCGCCGCCTGCGTGCGCCCCTGCGAGGAGGGCATGCAGGTCAAGACCAGCACTCCGGAGCTGGAGCGTAACCGGGCCACCCTGACCGAGCTGCTGATCTCCGACCAGCCGCCGCGCGCGGAGGACCCGAAACAGACGACCACCGGCGACAACCTGCTCCTCGACCTCGCCGATCGGTTCGACGTGGCCAAGGAGACGACCGACCTGCCGTGCGGTTCGGGCCGGGGCCTGGACATCTCCAATCCGGTGATTGCGGTCGACCATGACGCGTGCATCCTCTGCGACCGCTGCGTCCGCGCGTGCGACGACATCCAGGGCAACGACGTCATCGGCCGCTCGGGCAAGGGCTACTCGACCAAGATCGCCTTCGATCTCAACGATCCGATGGGCGCCAGCTCCTGCGTGACCTGCGGTGAGTGCGTGCAGGCCTGTCCCACCGGCGCCCTGACCAACAAGGCGATCAACGCCATCCCCATCCGGCCCCGCGAGGAGCTGGACGCGGTCGACAGCGTGTGCCCGTACTGCGGCGTCGGCTGTGCTCTCACCTACTACGTCGACCGGTCGCGCGGTGCGATCGCGTACGCGGAAGGCCGTGACCAGCCGGGCTCGCAGAGCCGGCTGTGCGTCAAGGGCCGGTACGGCTGGGACTACGCGGCGTCGCCGCAGCGCCTGACCGTGCCGCTGATCCGGATCGAGTCGTCCTATCCCAAGGGCCCGCTGTCGGCGGACGTGCGCGGCGACGCGGACAACGACCGGGGACGCGGCGGCGCCGGCGGCAACCGCAGCGGTGGCGGCCGCAGCGCCAAGCTGAGCAAGAACGGCAAGGACCGCCGGCGCAAGCCCGGCGGCCTGGTCGACTACGACGAGGTGCTGCCGCACTTCCGCGAGGCCACCTGGGAGGAGGCGCTCGACCTGGTCGCCCGGCGGCTGACGGAGATCCACACGGAGCAGGGCGCCGGCGCCATCGCGGGATTCGGCTCCGCGAAGTGCTCCAACGAGGAGGCGTACCTCTTCCAGAAGCTGATCCGGGCCGGCTTCGGCACCAACAACGTCGACCACTGCACCCGGCTCTGCCACGCCTCGTCGGTGGCCGCGCTGTTCGAGGGCGTCGGCTCCGGCGCGGTGTCGACCACGTACGGCGACGTCGCCAACGCCGAGGTCGTCATCATCACCGGGTCGAACCCGACGGCGAACCACCCCGTCGCCAGCTCCTTCTTCAAGCAGGCCCGGCGGCGCGGCACGAAGATCATCTATGTCGACCCTCGCGCCAACACCGTGGCCGAGCACGCCGACTACCACTGCCAGGTCAAGCCCGGCACCGACGTGGCGTTCTACAACGGGATCATGCACGAGGTGATCCGTCTCGGCCTGATCGACCTGGAGTTCGTCAAGGCCCGGGTCTCCGGCTTCGAAGAGCTGGTCCGCACGGTCAACGAATACCCGCCGGAGCGCGCCGCGCAGATCACCGGCGTCGACGCGGACCTGATCCGGGAGGTCGCACGGGTCTGGGGCGAGGCCAAGGCCGGCGTCATCTACTGGGGCATGGGCATCTCCCAGCACACCACCGGCACCGACAACGCCCGCTGCCTGATCGCGCTCTGCTCGATCACCGGCAACGTGGGCAAGCCGGGCACCGGGCTGCACCCGCTGCGCGGGCAGAACAACGTCCAGGGCGCCTCCGACGCCGGGCTGATCCCCATGTTCTTCCCCGACTACCAGGGCGTCGACCGGGACGCCACCCGCCGGCGGTTCGAGGAGGCGTGGGGCACGGAGCTCGACCCCAACCGGGGTCTCACCGTCACCGAGATCATCGGCTCGGTGCTCAAGCCCGGCGGCGTACGCGGCATGTACATGCTGGGCGAGAACCCGTTCCTGTCCGACCCCAACATCAACAAGGTGCGCAAGGCGCTGTCGCAGCTGGACTTCCTGGTGGTGCAGGACATCTTCCTGACCGAGACCGCGGAGTTCGCCGACGTCATCCTGCCGGCGTCGTCGTACCTGGAGAAGGAGGGGAGCTACACCAACACCGACCGCCGGGTGCAGCTCGGGCGCAAGGTGCTGGACCCGCCGGGCCAGGCCCGGGTGGACTGGGAGATCATCCAGGACCTCGCCCAGCGGATCGGGCTGGACTGGTCCTACTCCTCTCCCAGCGAGGTGTTCGACGAGATGGTCGCGCTGATGCCCTCGTACGCGAACCTGCGGCACGACAACCTCGGGCTGACCGGAAAGCTCTACCCCAACGACGACCCCGAGCACTCCGACGGGACCGTGGTCCTGTTCGACGAGCGGTTCAACACCGACGACGGACTCGCCCACCTCGTCCCCGCGCAGTGGCTGCCGGCGAAGGAGCTGCCGGACGGGGAGTACCCGCTCGTGCTCAACACCGGCCGGCTGCTCGAACACTGGCACACCGGGTCGATGACCCGGAGGTCGTACGCGCTGGACGCCATCGCGCCGATCGCCGAGGTGTACATGCACCCCAAGGACGCCGCCGACCGCGGGCTGGCGCACGGTCAGCGGGCCCGGGTGCGCTCCCGGCGCGGCGCCATCGAGCTGCAGGTACGCGTCTCCCACCGCGAGCAGCTGGGCAACTGCTTCATCCCGTTCCATTTCCGGGAGGCGGCGGCGAACCTGCTGACGATCGACGAGATCGACCCCTACGGCAAGATCCCCGAGTTCAAGTTCTGCGCGATTCAGGTCGAGGCGTTGTCAGCAGTAGGGGAAGTGTCTGAATGACCACGAGTTTTGAGCTGGGACGTCCCCGGGTGCCAGGAGTGGAGGCACGGGCCGGGAAGTTCCCCGGGCCGTCGCTGATCCCCGCGCTCAACGCCATCCAGGCGCGGCTGGGCTGGTTGCCGCGCGAGGAGCTGGAGGAGCTGGCCCGCACCATGCGGCGGCCGCTCTACGAGATCGAGGGCCTCGTCTCGTTCTACCCGCACTTCCGCACGACCCCGCCCGCCAAGGTGGCCGTCAGCGTGTGCCATGACCTGTCGTGCTGGCTGCGCTCGGCGGATGACCGGATCGCCGAGGTACGCGACCGCTACGGCGACGACACCGAGATCGAGCTCGTGGAGGTGTCCTGCCTGGGCCGCTGCGACAGCGCCCCGGCGCTGGCCGTCAACGAGCACCCCGCGCCGGTCGCCGACGTCGACGCGCTCGTGGCCGCCGCGCGGGAGGAGGAGCTCGGCGAGGCCGTCGTGACGCCCCGCGCCGAGCCGTGGCCGAACGATCCGTACCCGGCCGGTTCGGACGTCTCCACCCGGTACGAGAGCCTGCGTGCGCTGCTGGCCGGCGAGCTGAGCGCGCAGAGCGTGGTGGCCACGCTGGAGGCCTCCGGCCTGCGTGGCATGGGTGGCGCGGGGTTCCCCACCGGCAGGAAGTGGGGCCTGGTCGCCGCCGCCGAGCCGGGCAGTGTCAAGTACGCGATCTGCAACGCCGACGAGTCCGAGCCGGGCACGTTCAAGGACCGTCAGATCCTCACCGACCAGCCGCACCTGGTGATCGAGGGCCTCCTGCTCGGCATGGCCGTGGTCGGCGCCGAGCAGGGCTGGATCTTCATCAGGCACGAGTACGGCCCCGAGGAGCGCGTGCTGCGCGCGGAGATCGCGGCCCTGCGTGAGGCCGGGCTGATCGGCGCGAACGCCTGCGGCAGTGGCCGCCGTCTCGAGCTCGACCTCTTCGTCTCGCCCGGTGGCTACATCCTCGGCGAGGAGACCGCGCTGCTGGAGTGCATGGAGGGCCACCGGGGCGAGCCGCGCAACAAGCCGCCCTTCCCGGGCAACTACGGCCTGCACGGCCGCCCCACGTTGATCAACTCGGTGGAGACCTTCGCCGACGTGCCGGTGATCCTGCGGCGCGGCGCCGACTGGTGGGCCGAGCAGGGCGAGGGTGACTGCGTCGGCTGGAAGTTCTTCGCCGTGTCCGGGCACGTCGAGAACCCCGGCGTCTACTGCGTGCCGATGGGCACCACGGTGCGCGCGCTGATCGACCTCGCCGGCGGCGTGCTCGGCGGCGCCCGGGTCGGCGCCGTGCAGCCGGGTGGCGCGTCCTCCAACTTCATCGGCCCCGACAAGCTGGACCTGGCGCTGGACTTCGGGACGCTCGCCGAGGCCGGGACCATGCTCGGCTCCGGCGCCCTGGTGGTGCTCGCCGAGGGCACCGACCTGCTGGCCGCCTCGACGAACGTGCTGCGTTTCTTCCGCAACGAGTCGTGCGGCAAGTGCGTGCCCTGCCGGGTCGGCTCCACCAAGGCCCACGACGTGCTGCGCGGCGCGCTGAACTCGGGGGCCGCCGCCCTCGATGACGCGCAGCGCGGCCGGATCCTGCAGTTGGAGGAGACCATGCGCAAGACGTCGATCTGCGGGCTCGGACAGGTGGCGCTGGGCCCGGTGGTGTCCGTGCTCGGGCTGAACAAGGGCGCCGCGGCGGCTCGTCCGCAGCCCCGGCCCGAAGGCTCGGAAGAGCAACCGGACCGTTGAGCGGCAAGGAGTTCTTCACCGCCCGTACCCTCGCCGAGGTTCGGTCCGGATTCCGGCCCGCGCATCGCACGCCGGTGGAGCGCGTCCCGTTGTCCGCGGCGCTGCACCGGGTGCCCGTCGCGGACATCACGGCGCCCGCCGCGCTGCCCGGCTTCGCGCGTTCGACCGTGGACGGCTTCGCGGTCCGGGCGATGGACACCTACGGCGCCTCCGACGGGCTGCCGTCCTACCTGGACCTGGTGGGCGCGGTGCGGATGGGCGCCGAACCCACCGTGGCGGTCCGGGCCGGCGGCTGCGTCGCGATGCCGACCGGGGGAGTGCTTCCGGCCGGCGCCGACGCGGTGGTCATGGTGGAGTACACCGCGGAGACGATGCCGGGCACGATCGAGGTGACCCGGCCGGTCGCCCCGGGTGGCGGCATCGTCCGCGCCGACGAGGACGTGGCCGCGGGCGGCGTCCTGGCGCCCGGCGGCCGGCCGTTGCGCGCCCCTGACCTCGGCTTCCTCGCCGCGGCGGGGGTGACCACGGTCGCCGTGCACCGCCGGCCCCGGGTGGCGATCATCTCCACCGGCGACGAAGTGGTGCCACCCGGCACCGTGGAGCTCGCTCCCGGGCAGGTACGCGACGCCACGGCCTCCGCGCTGGCGGGGCTGGTCGCCGACGCGGGCGGCGAGCCGGTGATCGCCGGGATCGTCCCGGACGAGCCGGGCGTGCTCAAGGACCGGCTGGCCGCGGTCGTGGCCGAGGCCGACCTGGTGGTCGTGTCGGCGGGCTCGTCGGTCGGGGCGAGGGACGAGACGGCGGGCGCGGTGGCCGCCCTCGGTGCGGTCTGGTGCCACGGGATCGCCATCAAGCCGGGCAAGCCCACCCTGCTGGCCGAGTGCTCCGGGATCCCGCTCATCGGGCTGCCGGGCAACCCGCTGTCCGCGTTGGTGGTGTTCGGGCAGGTCGGGGTACCGTTGTTGTGGCGCATCGCCGGGTGCGAGGCACCGCCACCGGAGCCGAGCACGCGTGCGCGGCTCTCGCGCGACCTGGCGTCGGCGGCAGGCCGGCTCGACGTGGTCCAGGTCGGGGTCCGGGACGGTGTCGCGGAGCCGCTCTTCGGCCCGTCGGCGCTGCTGTCGGTGCTGACCCGCGCCGACGGATACGTGGTCGTGCCCGAACCGGCCACCGGGCTGGACGCGGGCACCGAGGTAGAGGTCGTCCTGTACCGATGAGCGCAGCAAGTCCCTTCGTCTCCGACGTCCCGGCGGGGCGGGCCCTCGCCGTCTGGCGTGAGGTGCGTGCCGCGGCGGGCTGCCCCGCCCGGATCGGCCTGGTCCGGGTGCCGGTGGCCGCCGCCGTGGGGCGGGTGACGGCCGAGCCGGTGTGGGCGCTGCGCTCCTCGCCCGCCTTCGACTCCGCCGCCATGGACGGCATCGCCGTACGCGCCGCCGACACCGTCGGCGCGGCCGAGACCAGCCCGGTGCTCCTCGCCGCCGGCGACTTCGAGGTGGTCGACACGGGCGACCCGCTGCCCGACGGGTACGACGCCGTGGTCATGCGTGAGCACGTGCACCGCACCCCGGACGGGGAGGCTGAGCTCCGCGCGGCCGTACCGCCCTACCAGCACGTCCGCTCCATCGGGGAGGACATCGCCGCCGGCGAGCTGCTGCTCCCGGAGGGCCACCGGCTGCGCCCCGTCGACGTCGCCGCCTGCGCGGCGGCGGGCGCCGTCGAGCTCGGCGTCCGCCGCGCGCCGCGCGTGGTGATCGTGCCGACCGGCGACGAGATCCGCCCGATCGGCGCGGAGCTCGCCCCCGGCGACATCCTCGACACGAACTCGATGATGCTGGCCGCGCAGGCCAGGGCGGCCGGCTGCGCGGCCCACGTCACCGAGATCGTCCCCGACGACCCCGAGGCCATCACCACGGTCCTCCGCGAGGCCACCCGCGACGCCGATCTCGTCCTGCTCATCGCGGGCTCCAGCGCGGGGCGCGACGACTACACCGCCCGCGTGGTCGCCGGGGCCGGCGTCGTCGCGGTCCACGGGGTCGCCGTGCGCCCCGGCCATCCCGTCGTCCTCGGCGCGGTGGCGGAGACGCCCGTGATCGGCGTGCCCGGCTACCCGGTGTCGGCGGCGCTGACCTTCGACATCTTCGCCGCTCCGATGCTCGCCGAGCTGGAGGGCGCCGCGCCGCGCGAACGCCCCTCGGCCACGGCGCACCTGGCCAGGAAGCTGCCGTCCGCCATCGGCATGGACGACTGGGTACGGGTCCGCCTCGGGCGGGTGCAGGACCGGCTCGTCGCCACCCCGTTGCCCCGGGGCGCCGGCGTGCTCACCTCACTCGTCCGCGCCGACGGCCTGCTCGTCGTGCCCTCCGGGGTGGAGGGCCACCACGCCGGGGATGAGGTCCGGGTCGAGCTGCTGCGCGGCCTGTCCGAGATCGGCCGGACCATCGTCGCGATCGGCTCGCACGACCTGGTGCTCGACCTCGCGGCCTCCGCCCTGCGCGCGGCGGACCCGCTGATCACGCTGGCGTCGTCGAACGTCGGCTCGCTGGGCGGCCTGGTGGCGCTGCGCGACGGCCTGTGCCACCTGGCGGGGTCGCATCTGCTGGATCCGTCCACCGGCGAGTACACGCTGCCGTACGTGGACAGGCTGCTGGGCACCGGCTCCGACATCGCCGTGGTCCGGCTGGTCCACCGCGACCAGGGACTGCTCGTCGCTCCCGGCAACCCGCTCGGCCTGACCGGGATCAAGGACCTGACCAGGCCCGACCTGCACTACGTGAACCGGCAGCGCGGCGCCGGCACGCGGGCGCTGCTGGATCACCAGCTGGCCGGGCTGGGCATCGACCCGGGAGAGATCGCGGGCTACGCGCGCGAGGAGCACACCCACCTGGCGGTGGCGGCGGCCGTGGCCGCCGGGCGGGCGGACGCCGGGCTGGGGATCCTCGCCGCCGCCCGGGCCTTCGGGCTCGACTTCGTCCCGGTGGCCCAGGAGCCGTACGACCTGGTGCTGCGCACCGGCGCGCTGTCGGAGGAGGCGCTGGCTCCGCTGTGGGCGCTCCTGGAGCGACCGGACTTCCGCGCCGAGGTGGAGGCGCTGGGTGGGTACTCCTGCGCCGAGACAGGACGGCGCATTCGCTGACCTGAGAGGCCGCCCGACCAGTGCCGGTGGTTCGGCGACCAGGGCCGGGTCAACGGCACCCGGAGCTCGTACGGCCGGCGGTCGGCCGTTCGCGTCGTACGGCTGTCGCGGGACCGCCGGTGAGCCCTTTCTCGAACTTTGGGCCTTGTGTGAGGTTCGGTGTCAACCTATGCTGCGCCGCAAGTTAAGAAACTTTCCTAACCGGGCCCGAGGATCGGAGTCGTTCGTGAGGCGAAGTGCAGGTGCGAGGATCTTCGCGGTCATAGCCGCGCTGATGGCGCCGCTCATGGTGCCGGCCGGCGTGAGCGCGAGCGCCGGGTCGGCGGCCGACCCGCTGGTGTCCCAGGGCAAGACCGTGACGGCCCTGTCGGTCGAGGCCGCCGGCCTGGAGCCGGGCAAGGCGGTGGACGGCGACACGGCCACGCGGTGGGCCAGCGCCGAGGGAATCGACCCGCAGTGGATCCGGGTGGACCTCGGCGCCACGCACACCGTCTCCCGGGTGCGGCTGAACTGGGAGGCCGCCTACGCCACGGCGTACCGCGTGCAGACCTCGCCCGACGGGTCCACCTGGACCGACGTCTACTCCACCACCTCCGGCGACGGAGGGATCGACGACCTCACGGTCAGCGGCAGCGGCCGGTACGTGCGCGTGTACGGCACGCAACGCGGCACCCCGTACGGCTACTCCCTGTGGGAGATGGAGGTCTACGGGGCACCCTCGGGCGGTGGCGGCGGCGGCACCCCGGTGCAGGCCAACGGGCAACTGCGGGTGTGCGGCATCAAGCTCTGCAACGAGAGCGGCAAGCAGATCCAGCTGCGCGGCATGAGCAGCCACGGCATCCAGTGGTACAACCAGTGCCTCAACACCTCCTCGCTCGACGCGCTGGCCACCGACTGGAAGGCCGACGTCCTGCGCATCTCGATGTACATCCAGGAGGACGGGTACGAGACCAACCCCCGGCTGTTCACCGACCGGGTGCACTCCCTGATCGAGATGGCCACCGCTCGCGGCATGTACGCGATCGTGGACTGGCACATGCTCGACCCGGGTGACCCGATGTACAACCTCGGCCGGGCCAAGACCTTCTTCACCGAGATCGCCCAGCGGCACAACGGCAAGAAGAACGTCCTGTACGAGATCGCCAACGAGCCGAACGGCGACGCCGTCACCTGGTCCGTCATCCGCGACTACGCGCACCAGCTCATCCCGGTGATCCGCCAGCACGACCCCGACGCCCCGATCCTGGTCGGCACCCGCGCCTGGTCCTCGCTCGGCGTCTCCGGCGGCGGCAACGAGACCGAGATCGTCAACAACCCGGTCAACGCGGCCAACATCATGTACACGTTCCACTTCTACGCGGCCTCGCACGGCACCGAGTACCTGAACACCCTGTCCAGGGCCGCCGACCGGTTGCCGATCTTCGTGACCGAGTTCGGCACCCAGACCGCGTCCGGCGACGGAGCCAACAACTTCTCCCGGTCGCAGCAGTACCTCGACCTGCTGGCCCAAAAGAAGATCAGCTGGGTCAACTGGAACTTCTCCGACGACTTCCGCACGGGCGCCGTCTTCACCACCGGCACCTGCCCGAACGGCTCGTTCGCCGGGACGGGCCGCCTCAAGGAGGCCGGCGTCTGGATCCGCGACCGGATCCGTACCGCCGACGACTTCTGACGCGGCGCATGGCGCGGGCGTCCCGAGAAGGGGCGCCCGCGCCCGGTGCACGCCGTAAGTGACACTCGGCTACGGCGCCGACGGATTCCCGGTCACCTGGTGCGGAGGGCCGCCGGGCCGGACCAGGCCGCTCTCGTAGGCCAGGATGACCAGCTGGACCCGGTCGCGCACGTCCAGCTTGGCGAGGGCCCTGGTGATGTGGGTCTTGGCGGTGAGCGGGCTGATGACCAGGCGCTCGGCGATCTCGTGGTTGGACAGGCCGAGCGCCACCAGCTTGACCGCCTCCGACTCGCGGACGGTGAGGGCGGCCAGTCGCTGCGCCGCGTCGGGCCTGAGATCCTGCCGGTGGGCGAACTGCTCGATGACGCGGCGGGTCACGCCCGGGGACAGGAGTGCGTCCCCGGCGGCGACGGCGGTGACCGCCCGGCGCAGCTCGGCGGGTTCGACCTCTTTGGTGAGGAAGCCGCTGGCTCCGGCGCGCAGTGCGGCGAAG
Organism: Nonomuraea glycinis; assembly: GCF_014646515.1. Taxonomy (GTDB): domain Bacteria; phylum Actinomycetota; class Actinomycetes; order Streptosporangiales; family Streptosporangiaceae; genus Nonomuraea; species Nonomuraea glycinis. The sequence goes on along the minus strand of NZ_BMNK01000023.1, from coordinate 123,997 downwards.
ACGTGTTCCTCGGTGTCGAACGTGGTGAGGATGATGACCCGGCAGCCGGGTAGGGCCTGGTCGGTGACGATGCGGCGGGTGGCGGTGATGCCGTCGGTGCCCGGCATGCGGATGTCCATGAGGATCACGTCCGGGCGGGTACGCACGGCCAGCCGGACGGCTTCGTCCCCGTCGGCGGCTTCGCCGACGACCGTTATGTCCCGGGAGCGGGCCAGCAGGCTGCGAAAGCCGGCCCGTACGAGTGCCTGGTCGTCGGCGAGGAGCACCTTGATCGTCATGCCGTCGAGCCTGCCACAGGGATGTCGGCCCGCACGGCGAAGCCGGCGGGCGTCGGCCCGGCGGTGAGCGCGCCCCCGAGTGCGCTCACTCGCTCCCGCATGCCGGTCATGCCGTGGCCTTCGATGACGTCGCCGGTTCCGCCGCGGCCGTTGTCGGTGACCTCGACGGTGATCGAGCGTGGCCCGTAGCCGATCGTCACCTCGGCCTTGCTCGCCCCCGCGTGCTTGATCGTGTTGGCGAGGGACTCCTGGACGACGCGGTAGACGGCGATGGCGGGAAGGGCGGGGACGGCCGCGCGGTCTCCGTGCTCGTCGAGGGTCACGTCGAGTCCGGCGTCCCGGGCGTCGGCGACGAGCCTGCCCAAGGAGGCCGGATCGAGGTGCGGTGCGGTGTCGCCGGGGCTGTCGCGCAGGACCGCGATGAGGGAGCGCAGATCGGCCATCGCCCGGTTCCTGACCTCCTTGGCCAGGCTCAGCGCGGCGGCGGCCGCCTCCGGATCCTCGTGGAGGGTGTCGGCGGCGACGTTGAGCTGCACGCCGACCAGGGCCAGCGTGTGGGCGACGATGTCGTGAACCTCGTGGGAGACGCGCAACCGTTCCTCGGCGGCGCGCGCCCGGCTGTCGGTCTCGCGCAACCGCTCACCCCAGCGCAGCGCGGCGGCGTACGCGAGGCCTGCGGCGATGAGGAGCACCAGGAGCAGCCCTTCCCCCACGAGGTGGAACGCGTAGCGGGTCGGATTGGAGTCCAGGGCCCAGCGGAAGTCGATCGCGGAGTAGATCAGCTGGGCCAGGCCGATGGCGGCCACCCAGCGCACGCGCGGCGTGGTGGCGGCGGTGTAGTAGGCGACCGCGGCCGGCCAGATCCAGCCGGCGGGAGACTCACCTCCGCCGAGGTGATAGACGAAGATCCCGCCGATCGACAGCAGCAGCACGGTCATCGGCCATCGACGCCTGACCAGGAGGAGCGCGCCGAGCAGCAGAGCGAGGGGGATCGGGCCGTGCCAGGGGCTGTGCACGCCGGTGGCGAGGGCGACCGCGACGAACATGACCGTGGTGACGCCGGCGAGCGCGACGTCGGTGACCCGGGCGAAGTGCCGGACGGGAGCGGGTTCGCGTCGTGGAGGGGAGTCGGTCAGTCGTGGAGGGGAATCGGTCATAGGGAGGCGCTTTCTCGACGATGATGGACGGGTCGCCCGGACTCCACCTGGGTCCGGCCTCCGCAGCCGCGTGGACCGATGGGTCCAGGGCCGCGGCAGGGCCGGGGTGGGTCAGACGTGGGTGACCAGGAGGGTCACGCCCGCCTCGCCGCCGCAGTCGACGAAGATAGGGCCGACGCCATTGCCGATATGGGGGGCGAGGGTGGCCTTCGCCACGAATCCCCGCGGGTTGTCGTCGATGATGCGGACGTTCCGCAGCATAGGGTGCTCCCTGTCGATCCCGCCGAGCACGGCCTTGAGCCCTTTTCCGCCGCCGCAGTGGCCGGTGATCGTCAGCTCCTGGCCTCGCCTGGTGGTGGGGTTGGGGGTGACCTGGACCACGGCCCTGGCGCCCTTCGGCGGCTTGGGCGCGGCCACCGCGGCGGTGCTCTCGCCGGTCGTGCCCGCCTGGGCACTGGCCGGTCCCAGGGAACCGGCCGTCAGGACCAGTCCGGCGATCGCGACGATCACTTTCTTGCCAGTGGCGATTCTCTCCGTTGTCATGCGGAGAACGCTAGGCCGGGCGCCGGCGGGAGCGCGTCGTCCGCCGAGCGTCACTCGGCTCTACGCCATTCGCGGTAGGCGCTACACCGAAGGGAGCGGTGTCCGGGAGCCGAACGCCGCGGCGTGGTCGCGGGCGAAGTCGGCGATGTCGCGCGGGGCGCGGCCGAGGAGGCCGGCGACCGTGTCGGTGGTGAGGTCACCCCAGCCGGTGACGTACGCCTGCGCGTACTCCTCGAGCATGTCGACGATCCAGGCCGGCACGCCGTAGCCGAGGAGTGTCTCGCGCTTGGCGTCGTCGCTGACCGGCAGGTACGTGACGGACCTGCCGAGAGCGAGGCTCATCTCGCCGGCGACCTCGTCGAGCCCTAGCGAGCGCGGGCCGGTGAGGGTGTAGGTCTGGCCATGGTGGCGATCCGGGTCGTCGAGGAGCACGCGGGCGGCGCACTCGGCGATGTCGCGTACGTCGATCATCCCGATCCGCGCGGAGGCGAGGTTCGTCGCGAACGTGCCGGTGGCGGCGAGGTCGGCCGCCTCGTTCAGCAGGTTCTGCATGAACCAGTGGGGACGCAGGATCGTCCAGCGCAGGCCGGAGCGTTCGGTCTCGGCGTCGGACAGCGCGTGCAGCCTGCCGCTGCGGTTCGGCGCGTCGTGCGCCGCGCCGACGACGGACAGGCGCACGACGCGCTCCACCCCGGCCCGGCGCGCGGCCCACAGGGCGTTCATGTTGTTCTCGGGGGCACGCGGGCTGTTCGGGGTGAGCAGCCACAGGTCCTGTACGCCCGCGAAGGCGGGCGGCAGCGACCGGGGGTCGTCGAGGTCGCCGATGAAGACCTCGGCGTTCCTTTCGAGCGGGCCGTCCGCCTTGGACTCGTCACGGACGAGGGCGCGAAGGGCCACATCGGCCCCCCGCAGCGCATCCAGCAACGCGGTGGACACGGTTCCGGTGGCTCCGGTGATGAGCACGGTACGCGACATGGTCATTCTCCTTTGAAGAGGTCATCGAGGAAGGGGGATCTTCGCTGCCGCCCGGTCGACGGTGGCACGCTCCAGGACCCAGAGCGCGACGGTCCCGGCCGAGAGGATGGCGCCCAGGACGCACACCCCGGTCCAGCCGCCGTACACCCAGACGACCGAGGCCAGCGCGGAGCCCACCGCGCCCCCGGCGAAGAAGGCGGTCAGGAAGGCGGAGTTGATCCGGTTACGGGCTTCGGGGCGGAGCGCGTACAGGATGTTCTGGCTGCTGTTGAGCACCGCCTGGTGGGCCAGGTCCAGCACGATCACGCCGACGAGCAGCCAGAGCAGCGAGTTCGCCCCGGCGGCGAGCGCCGTCCAGGAGGCCACCAGCAGGACCGTCCCGACGCCGGTCACCGTCTGGACGTGCCCGCGGTCGGCCAGCCGTCCCGCCACCGTGGCGGTCAGCGCGCCCACGGCGCCGACCAGGCCGACCAGGCCGATCGCCGACTCCGTCCAGTCGTACGGCGAGCGCGCCAGCAGGAAGGTCAGCGCCGTCCACAGCACGCTGAACGAGGCGAGGCTCAACGCGCCGATGGCCGCCCGCCACCGCAGCAACGGCTCGTGCCGGTACATCGCCAGCGTCGAGCGCAGCAGCCCGGCATAGGACAGGCGGGCGCCGTCGCCGCCGAGCCGGGGCAGGAAGATCCGCAGCAGTACGGCCATGAGCGTCATCAGGGCCGCGCTCACCCAGTAGACCGTCCGCCAGCCGCCGAGCTCCGACAGCGCTCCCGACGCGGTACGCGCCAGCAACAGGCCGAGCATCAGGCCGGTCATCACCGTGCCGACCACCCGGCCGCGTTCGGCCGGATCCGCCAGCGTGGCCGCGAACGGCACCACCACCTGCGCGCCGACCGAGGTCAGCCCGGTCAGGGCCGTACTGATCAGCAGCACCGTGCCGTTAGGGGCGGTGGCGGACACCAGCAGGAACACCGCGGTCGCCGCGTAGAGCGACACCGCCAGCCGCCGCCGCTCCAGCAGGTCGCCGAGCGGCACCAGCAGGATCAACCCCAGCGCGTAGCCGACCTGCGCGGCCGTCACCACCAGCGCCGCCATCGACGGTCCGATCCCCAGCTCGCCGCCGATCACGTCGAGGAGCGGCTGCGCGAAGTAGTTCCCCGCGACCGCCAGCCCCGTCGCCACCGACATGAGCAGGAGCAGCCCGCCGTTCCTGTGAAGTGCTGTCGCCGTCATGCCCTCTAGCGTCGGCGACGGAGGATCAATGAGTCCAACACATGTTTGTCATCTAATTGATCGTGCATCACGATTGATCGATGGAGCTTCAGCAGATGCGTTACGTCGTCGCGGTCGCGGAGACGAGCAACTTCACCCGGGCCGCCGAGCAGTGCCTGGTCGTCCAGTCCGCGCTGAGCCACCAGATCGCCCGCCTCGAACGTGAGCTCGGCGCCAGGCTGTTCGACCGCACCAGCCGTCGCGTCCGGCTCACCCCCGCCGGCGAGGCGTTCCTTCCCGCGGCCCGCCAGGCCCTGGACGCCGCCGACCGGGCCCGCGCCGAGGTGGCGGCCGCCGCCGGCGAGATCCGCGGCCGGCTCACCATCGGCGCCATCCCCACCGTCACGGCGGTCGACCTCCCGGCCGCGCTGAAACGGTTCCACCTGCGTTATCGGGAGGTACGGATCAGTCTCCGCTCGGGCTCGAGCGACGAACTGACCGAACGGGTACGGCAGGGCACCCTGGACGCCGCCTTCCTGGGGCTTTCCCCGAGCGTCCGGCCCAAGGGCGTGCGCGGCCACGAACTGGCGCGCGGCGACCTCGTCGCCATGGTGGCGCCCGGCCACCCGCTGGCGGACGAGGAGGACGTGGACCTGTGCCGGCTGGCGGATGAACCGTTCGTGGACTTCCCCCCGGGCACCGCCGCGCGGGCCCAGACGGACGAGGCCTTCGCGGCGGCGGGAGTCCGGCGCGAGGTCGCCTTCGAGATCACCGCCCCGGACTTCATGGCCCGCCTGATCCGGCAGGGCCTGGCCATCGGCATGCTGCCCGCCGCCTTCGCCGACGAACTCCCCGGGCTGCTCAGCATCCGGCTCAGCGACGCTCCGGCCCGGGTGGAGCACCTCATCTGGAGCCGCTTCCGCCCTTCGCCCGCCGCCACGGCCTTCCTGTCCACCCTGGGCATCGCGGCAGGCGATCACTGATCTGCCGGTGAGAGCAGGGCTCAGCTGTCGCCGGTCTCGTTGATGCGGTATTGCGCGTTCAGCAGCGGCCAGGTCACCTCGGCCATCTCGGCCGGGGTCCGGGAGCACCCGCCTTCGATCCAGTCCACGGCCACGCCGATGAGCGCGCCCGCCGTGAAGGCGGCCGTCACGTCGTGCGGGACGCGCTCCGGCCAGAGGCCGGCGTCGGCATGCGCCAGGCGCTCACGCACGACCCCGGCGAGGCGGCGCCGGATGTGGCCGGCGACGCGGGCGCTGCCTTCCGGCCCCAGCAGTGCGCGGTAGAGCCCCGCGTGCTCGGTCAGGCTGCCGAAGAACGCCGTCAGCCCTGAGATCGCCTCCTGCGCCAGGTCCGGCGAGTCGAGGCCAGGTCCGGGCAGGGACTCGATCAGGTTGTCGATCATCGCGGTGCAGGCGTCCTCGGCCAGCTCGTGGACGTCCCGGTAGTGGTCGTAGAAGGCCGAGCGGCTCACCCCGGCGGCCTCGGCGACGTCCGAAACGCTGATCCGGGACAGGTCACGCTCCTCGACCAGTTCGATCAGCGCTCGCGCCAAGGCTGATCGAGTCCGGCGCACACGCCGGTCGCTCGACGGGGGGTTGCTCTCTCTGGCGGTGACCACGACACCACTCTATCCATAACAGACATGTGTAAGTTTTCTTGCATCTGTAGGTTAATGTGGAGAGCGGGAAGACGAAGTTGGAGGCTGACAACCCCGCCCCTCATGCCCGCCTGAACAGCCAGGGAGACAGCGAATGAGTGCCGACGAGCAGGTTCTGAGCTACCCGATCCCGAGCGACGCCGCGCTCGACCCGCCCGCCGAGTGGGCCGAGTTGCGCGGCACGTGCCCGGTCGCCCACGTGACCCTGCCGAGCGGCGACCGGGCGACGCTGCTGACCCGCTACGAGGACGTCAAGCAGGTGCTCGCCGACCCGCGCTTCACCCGGCTGCTGACCGCGCCGGACGCGGCCCGGCTGTCGGACACCGAGGACGGCGGGCTGTTCAGCAGCGACATGGCGGCGATTCTCCCGGACAGCGGGGAGGAGCACCAGCACTGGCGGCGGCTGGTCGGCAAGTGGTTCACCGCCAAGCGCATGAACGCCCTGCGGCCGGTCATGGCGCGGATCGCCGAAGATCTCATCGACGACATGGTCGAGGGCGGCGCCCCCGGTGACCTGAAAGCGTCCCTGGGCTTCCCGCTGCCCGTGTACGTCATCTGCGACATGCTCGGCGTGCCCGCCGCCGACCGTGACCGGTTCTCGTACTGGTCCGACACCCTGCTCAACCTCACCCGCTACACCAAGGACGAGGTCGAGGCGGCCCAGGCGGCGTTCTTCCAGTACATGTCCGACCACCTCGCCGCCAAGCGCGCCGAGCCGGGCGAGGACCTGTTGAGCGAGCTGATCGCGGTCGGCGGCCCGGAGGACGGCGGCCTGAACGACCTGCAGATCGTGGTCACCGGGATGGGCCTGCTGGTCGCCGGGCACGAGACCACCGCCAACATGATCGGCAAGATGGTCTCCATGCTGCTGGCCGACCGCAGCCGCTGGGAAGCGCTGCTGGCCGACCCCAAGCTGATCCGCACCACGGTCGAGGAGTCGCTGCGCCTCGACGCCAACTCCGGCTTCGGCCTGCCCCGGTACCTGAAGGAGGAGATCGAGGTCAGCGGCGAGCACCTGCCCAAGGGCACCACGGTCATCTGCAGCATGGCCGCCGCCAACCGGGACGAGAGCATGTTCGAGGCCGCCGAGGTGTTCGACGCGACCCGCAGCCCGAACCAGCACCTGGCCTTCGGCGCCGGTGCGCACTCCTGCCTCGGCCAGGCGCTGGCCCGTACCGAGCTGCAGGTCGTGCTGGAGGTGTTGCTGCGCAAGCTGCCGAGCCTGGAGCTGGCGGTGCCGGTGGCGGAGCTGGAGCGTGTGGAGGGACTGGCCGTCGGCGGTCTGCGCACCGTTCCGGTCCGTTGGTGACCCGTTCGTACAAGGAGGTGATGCCATGAAGGTCATGGTCGACCAGGACAAGTGCTGTGGCGCCGGTCAGTGCGCGCTGATCGCGCCCGAGGTGTTCGACCAGCGTGACGACGACGGCGTCGTCATCCTGCTGGAGGCAGAGCCGGGTGCGGACCAGCACGTCGCGGTCCGGGAGGCCGCCGCGGTCTGCCCGGTGGGCGCCATCGAGGTCATCGAGGAGGCGTGAGCCATCCATAGCGGACGATGAGGGGGAAGGGGGAGTAGTCACTCCCTTCCACTTTCAACGTATAGCGTACCGGGGGGCTTGCGGCAAGACCCCGGTCATGCCGGACAATCGGCGGCCGAGGCAGTCGTGCTCGACACGGCACAGCAGCCTCAGATCGGAGCCGATGACGTGACCTCGCTGACCACCAGCGCGTTTGACCTTCCCGACCACCTCCTGCCGAAGGCCGACCCGAAGCTCATCGCCGGCGATGAGCGGCACTTCGCGGCCATCGCGCAGACCCTTGAGCAGTCGATCGCCGACCTGTCCGGCCGCCTCGACGCCGAGCGCAGGGCGCCCGGCGGCAAGGGCCGGCAGGCGATGGACCGGGACCTGGAGGTGCACCGGCTGGCCGCGCGGCTGCGCACCCTGCGTCGCTTCGGGCTGGACCTGTGCCTCGGGCACATGGTCAGCGCGGACGACCCCGAGCCCGTGTACGTCGGCCGGCTCGGCCTCACGGACGACACGGGCCGCCGGCTGCTGCTCGACTGGCGTTCGCCCGCGGCCGAGCCGTTCTTCGGAGCCACCCACGGCAACCCGATGGGGCTGGCCAGCCGCCGCAGGTACCGCTGGACCCGCGGCCGGATCAGCGACTACTGGGACGAGGTGTTCACCTCCGACGGGTTCGAAGGGCACGCCGCGCTCGACGACCAGTCCGCCTTCATCGCCAGCCTGGGCGGCGACCGTTCGCCCCGGATGCGGGACGTGCTCGGCACCATCCAGGCCGACCAGGACGCCATCATCCGCGCGGGATCCAGCGGCGCGCTCGTCGTCGACGGCGGTCCGGGCACCGGGAAGACCGTCGTCGCCCTGCACCGATCCGCCTACCTCCTCTACTCCGACCCTAGGCTCGGTCACCGCCGGGGCGGCGTGCTGTTCGTCGGCCCGCACCAGCCCTACCTGGCCTACGTCGCCGACGTCCTGCCCAGCCTCGGTGAGGAGGGCGTGCAGACCTGCACGCTGCGGGACCTGGTCGCCGAGGGAGCCGCGGCGGCGGTCGAGGCCGACCCGGACGTGGCGCGCCTGAAGTCGTCCGCGGACCTGGTGAAGGCCATCGAGCCGGCCGTCAGGTTCTACGAGAACCCGCCCACCACCGGGATGACGGTCACGACCCCCTGGTCCGGTGTCCGGCTGACCGCCGACGACTGGGCGGAGGCGTTCGACGCACCGGACCCCGGCACCCCGCACAACGAGGCGCGCGACCAGATCTGGGCGGAGCTGCTCACGATCCTGGTGGACAAGCATGACGGGGACGCTCCGGCCCACCTGGTCCGCAAGGCGCTGCTGCGGGACCGGGAGCTGCTCACCGTCTTCAACCGCGCGTGGCCGCTGATCGAGGCGGCCGACCTGGTCGGAGACCTGTGGACCGTGCCCGCCTACCTGCGGATGTGCGCCCCCTGGCTCAGCCCCGACGAGGTGCGCAAGCTCCGGCGTGCGGACGCCCAGGCCTGGACGGTGTCCGACCTGCCGCTCCTGGACGCGGCCCGGCAGCGCCTCGGGGACCCGGAGGCGTCGCGGCGCAAGCGCCGCCAGGAAGCCGCTCTCGCCGCCCAGCGCGAGCGCATGGCCCAGGTCGTCGAGAACCTGATCGAGGCCGATGACGACGGCGAGGGCCTGGTGACGCAGCTGCGCCGGGAGGACTTCCAGCGCAATCTGGTCGACGAGTCCGAGCTGCCCACGGTCGACCCGGACGTGCTCGCCGGCCCGTTCGCGCACGTCGTCGTGGACGAGGCGCAGGAGCTGACCGACGCGGAGTGGCAGATGCTGCTGCTGCGCTGCCCGTCGCGGAGCTTCACCATCGTCGGAGACCGGGCCCAGGCCAGGCACGGGTTCACCGAGTCGTGGCAGGAGCGCCTCAAGCGGATCGGGCTCGACCGGGTCGAGCTCGCCTCCCTGAGCATCAACTACCGGACGCCGGAACAGATCATGGCGGCGGCCGAGCCGGTCATCCGGGCCGTGCTCCCGGACGCCAACGTGCCGACCTCCATCCGCAGCGGCGACGCCCCCGTCGTGCACGGATCCACCGAGGATCTGAGCTCGATCCTCGACACCTGGCTCGCCGCGCACGCCGACGGCATCGCCTGCGTCATCGGCGACCCCACTTTCCGTACGACGTCCCGCGTGCGGTCGCTGACCCCGGAGCTGTCGAAGGGGCTCGAGTTCGACCTGGTCGTCCTCGTCGACCCGGAGACGTTCGGCGAGGGCATCGAGGGAGCCGTCGACCGTTACGTCGCGATGACCCGAGCCACCCAGCGACTCGTCATCCTCACGAGCCCTTAGCCGAGGAGCGTGGCCCTGGCCTCAGCCGAGGGGCGTGGCCTTGGCCGAGCGCGTGGCCGGATGTCAGGATCGGTGCATGTCTCGGGAACGTCGGTTGCGAGTGACCTTCGACAGCGCCGCCGCCATCTATCAGGACGCGCGCCCCGACTACCCGGCCGAGCTGTACTCCGACCTGCTGGCGGTCACCGGGGTGAAGCCACCCGCGCACCTGCTCGAAGTCGGCTGCGGGCCGGGCAAGGCCACGCTGCCGCTGGCGCGGCTGGGTTTCCGGATCACGGCGGTCGAGCTCGGCGCGGCCCTGGCGGCGGAGGCGCGGCGCCGGCTCGGCGCATTCGCCGATGTTTCGGTGGTCGCGTCGTCGTTCGAGAGCTGGGCGCCGCCGGCCGGCGCCCGCTTCGATCTCCTGTACGCGGCCACGGCCTGGAAGTGGGTGGACCCGGAGGTCAAGTACGCCAAGGCGGCCGCCCTGCTCGCCGAGGGCGGTCACCTGGCCGTGTGGAACGCCGACCACGCCATGCCGGCGGACTTCGACCCGTTCTTCACCGAGATCCAGAAGGCCTACGAGGAGATCGGGGAAGGTCATGACGGCCCGTGGCCGGGGCCGCCGCCCGAGGAGCAGCCCGATCCCATGGCCGCCGAGTTCGAGGCCTCCGGCCGGTTCAAGGTGGTCGGCACGAAACTTTACGTATGGGCGCTGCGCTACACGGCGGACGACTACCTCGCGCTGCTCGACACGTTCTCCGGCCATATCGCCATGGAGCCGGACAAGCGCGCATATCTCTACCGGGAGATACGCCGCCTGCTGGCCGCACGCCCGGACGGACGGCTCACCCGCCACTGGTCGGCCGTCCTCACTGTCGGCCGCCGCCGGTGACCGCCGCCGGGTGCCCACCGGCCGCCAGCAGTCGCTCCGCCAGCGCGCGGCAGCGCGTCCTGAGCTCCGGCGGGTCGAGCACCTCGAAGTCGTGCCCCAGCAGGACCACGTGCATGAGCAGGAAGTCGAGGTCGCCGGCGCCGCTGAGCACCTCGCAGCCCCCGCCGTCCCGCTGCCGTACGACGGCCGCCGCCGCCGGAATCTGCGCGCGGACCGTGTCGGCCGGCGCGTGCACGAGGAAGCGCGCCTGGTGCCGGTAGACCCGGCTCGCCACGCCCTCCTGCACGTACGCCGCCGCGTCCGGCGCCTCGCGCGGGCGGAAGCGCCAGGTGCGGGCGGACACGCCGGCCATCCGGTCGACGCGGAAGCTGCGCCAGTCGTCGCGATCGAGGTCGTAGGCGAGGAGGTACCAGTGCCGGTCGGAGGCGACCAGGCGGTACGGCTCGACCCGCCGCCGTCGTAGGTCACCGCCGGACGGATAGTCGAAGCCGGCCTCGACCTCGTCGCGGCAGGCTCGGGCCAGCGTCATGATCACCTCGGGGTCGACCGGGGCCCGGCCGCCGCCGAAGGACTCCACCGAGTCGGAGATGGCGCGCACCTCGTGCCGTAGCCGGGTGGGCAGCACCCGGTCGAGCTTGGTCAGCGCCCGGAGCGCGGCCTCACCGGCGCCGGCGACCGCGCCACCCGCGCCGGCGAGCAGCGAGACCACGGTGGCGATCGTCTCGGCGTCGTCGAGCAGCAGCGGCGGCAGGTCCTGCCCCGGCCCGAGCTGGTAGCCGCCGCCGACCCCCTGGCTGGCATGCACCGGGTAGCCGAGCGCCCGCAGCCGTTCGACATCGCGCCGTACCGTGCGCGGGGTGACCCCGAGCCGGTCGGCGAGCTCGGGGCCGGTCCAGATCTGGCGCTGCTGCAGCAGCCCGAGCAGCGAGAGCACGCGTTCCGTCGTGCCCCTCTCGTCACCGCGCGCCACGCCCATGCCCCCACTCTGCCAGATAGCGGACCGATCCTGTCCGCTTGGACTGTCAGGGTTGGCCCCATGGACGAACTCGACTGGAACCAGACCTTGCGTGAGCAGCTTGAGTTCCACTGGAACCATCACCTCCGAGTCCGGCTCGACGGCCTCACCGACGACGAGTACTTCTGGTCGCCGGTGCCGGACGCCTGGAGCGTGCGGCCCCGCGGCACCTCGACCGCGCCCATGCAGGGCGGCGCCGGGGACTTCACCGTCGACTACGCCTTCCCCGAGCCGGTCCCCTCGCCGTTCACCACGATCGCCTGGCGGCTCGGTCACGTCATCGTCGGCGTCCTGGCCGCGCGCAACGCGGCCCACTTCGGCGCGCCGGCGGCATCGTACGAGACCTGGGAGTACGCCGGCACCGCGGCGACCGCGCTCGACCAGCTCGAGACCCAGCTCGACCGCTGGCTGGCCGGGGTGCGCGGGCTCGGCGAGGCCGGGCTCCGCGCCCGGGTCGGCCCGAAGGAGCCCTACCCCGAGGCGTCCGTGGCCGATCTGGTGCTGCACATCCACCGCGAGCTGATCCACCACCTGTCCGAGGTCTGCCTGCTGCGCGACCTCTACCTGCACACGAACGGAGCGACCCGATGAGCCGCCACCTTCAGGTCACCTTCGACGCCCACGACCCACGGGCGCTGTCGGCCTTCTGGCGCGACGTCCTCGGTTACGTCCACCCCGGCCCGCCCGGGGTCGACCTGCCCGAGGGCGCCGACCCGCTGGCCGCGTGGGACGACTTCCTCGCGCGGATCGGCGTACCGGAGGAGCAGCGCGACACCAGATCGGCCATCGAGGACCCGGACGGGCAGGGCCCCCGGCTGTTCTTCCAGCGGGTGCCGGAGGACAAGGTCGCCAAGAACCGCGTCCACCTGGACATCCGTGCGGCTCCCAGTCTGCAGGGGGAGGAACGGATGGCGGCGCTGGAGGCCGAGTGCGACCGGCTCGTCGCGCTGGGCGCGACGCGGGTACGGCGCGACGAGCCCGCTCCGCCGTTGAGCGCCGGCCATATCGTGATGGCCGACCCCGAGGGCAACGAGTTCTGCCTGGACTGACGCGGTCGCTCAGCTGACGAGGGTGCGCACGACTCCGATCACCGTCTCTCGGCGGCGGTGTCAGGTCATCACCGTCGACGGCGGCGAAACCCTCAGCTGACCCGGTCACCGATAGCGGGCCGACTGGGCGTCCTCCCGCAGGCTCCGCGCCACGCGCCCGGCCGCCCGCTCCAGCTCCGCCTCGATCCCCTCCATCGCCGGAGCGGCCACCTGGGGTGTCGGGTACGGCAGCGCCAGCACGCGTCGGATGCGAAGGTGCGTCGGCGGATGGGTCGTGTCCACCCTGGTCTTCTCGACCTGGGCGGCCTCGCGACGCCGGTCGAGCTCGGCCGGGGGGATGGCGTCCAAGTGAGACCGGAGGGCCGTCCACAGATCCCACGTGCCCACGGCCACGGCGCTGGAGCCGAGGAAGTCGCCGACGGAGGGGGCCCGGGTGGACAGGACGTCGAGGAGCGAGGCGGTGGCCGGGACGCCGGCCACCTGGGCCTGCATCTCGTCGGCCCGGTATTCGGCCTGCTGGGAGGAGTGGTTCAGGAGGAGCTCCAGCAGGAGGATCAGGGCGCGGACGGGGAGGCCCAGCAGGGCCAGGAGGCATCTGGTGATCAGATCCGCTCCGCCGTCGCCCGGACGCCACCCGAAGTGGGTGACCAGGCGCAGCTCGTGCAGCGAGTGCAGGGCGCTGCCGACCACCAGGCCGTGCCTGGCGTCGCCGTTCCTGGCGTGGGCCATCTCGTGGGCCAGCAGGGAGACGCGTTCCTCCGGGGTGAGGATCAGCCAGAGCGGGTAGCCGATCTCCACCAGCCGGTCGCGCCGCCGGCCGTAGGTGCGGAACGAGGCGTTGACCTCGCCGCTGATGGCCACCAGGTCCGTACGGGGCGCCGCCAGGGCCTCGCCGATGCCGTCGATGAGGGCGTACAGGTGGGGGGCGTCGGAGCGGGTGAGGGGCACGGCGGGGGCGGGGAAGGGGGCCGGGCGGGGACGCAGCAGCCAGGCCAGGTCCAGCGCCACCAGACCGAACAGGACGCCGCCTACGGTCAGGCCGGCGATCAGGTAGACGCCGGTGACCAGGAAGGCCGGCGCGAGAAGGTGGACGACGAGGGCGAGGACGTAGCCGGCCGTCCGGGACACGCGGCCGGCCGTCCGAGGGGCCGATGGACGGTGAGCGGACTCCGGGGGCGCATCGGCGGGCATGCCGAACAAGGTGCCAGAACCCCATAACGGCGGCAACATCCCCAAGCTCCGGCGGGCGGGGCAAAGCTGCGTTGTCTCATTTTTTGCTTGTTTCCAGGATGTGGTGTCCGCGTCTCGCCCGCTCTCTGTGCGATTTCCGGAGTTGCCGGCGCCAGAGCGGAGTCGAACGGAGATGGAATGGAGCGGATCCAGGTAGTCGTGAAGGCTCACGACCCCATCTCCCGCGCAGGCGTGCTGAGCCAGCTCAAGCAGCGGCCCGAGATCGAGATCCTGGAGACGGACACCCCGGAGAAGGCGCAGGTCGCGCTGGTGGTGGCCGACGGCGTGTGCGCCGACACGCTGGGCGTGCTGCGGACGCTGCGCTGTCATGGAGACCTGCGGCTGGTGGTCGTCGCGGGGACCGTGGACGACAGCGGGCTGCTCGCCATCGTGGAGATCGGCGTGTCGGGTGTCGTACGGCGTGCCGAGGCCAGCCCGGAACGACTCGTCGCGGCGATCCAGTCGGCCACCTCCGGCGCGGGTGTCATGCCGCCGGATCTGCTCGGGCGGTTGCTCACCCAGGTCAGCCGGGTGCAGGGCGAGATGCTCGGGCCGCGCGGGCTGACCTTCGCCGGCCTGGCCGAGCGGGAGGTCCAGGTGCTGCGGCTGATCGCCGAAGGGTGTGACACCGCGGAGATCGCCGCCGCCCTGTCCTACTCGCAGCGTACGGTGAAGACCGTCCTGCATGACATCACCACCCGGCTCCACCTGCGCAACCGGGCCCATGCGGTCGCCTACGCGCTGCGTAACGGGCTGCTGTGACAGCGGCGGGCGGCGTCATCGGCGAGGTCGACCGGGCGCTGGAGGAGCTGATCCGCCGCAGGGTGGTGCAGCGCTCGAAGACGCAGATCTCCCTCGCCGCACCCGGCGCGGAGCCGACCGCCGCGACGGTCCACCTGCAGCTGTACGACATCCGCGAGGACCTGGGCACGCGCCGGCAGGGCACGGTCAACGAGTACGACGCCGACGGCACGTTGACGGCCAGGCACGGCCCTCCCCGCTATGTACGCCTGTCGTACCTGGTCACGGTGTCGGCGCCGGAGCTGGAGGAGGAGCACCGGCTCCTGGACGCGACCCTGCGGGCGTTGCTCGCGCAGGACACCATCCCCGCCGAGCGGTTGACGGGCTCGCTGGCGGAGCTCGGGCTGCCGGTCCCGATGACGGCCGCCGTACCGCCGCCGGACGATCGAGACCTCGCGACGGCGCTGGTGGCGTCGGGCGTGGGGCTGCGACCGTTCGTCAACGTTGTGATCAGTGCTCCGATCATGCCGGAGCCTCCCGCGCCCGTGTCGCCACCGGTCACCAAGCCGCTGGCCCTGCGCGCCGACAGCCACCGCACCGGAGGTTCTGGATGAGCATCACCTGTCCGAAGTGCGGCGACGAGAATCCGGACGGCACCAGGTTCTGCGTCGTGTGCGGGGAGTACCTCGCCTGGGAGCGGCATGACCCCGAGGACGACACCCGGCGGCCGCAGCGCGCCGAGCCGCCGCCCCAGGAGCAGCACGCCGAGCTGGCCGTCGGCCTCTCCGACAGCTCTCTCGCCTGCGCGCCCGGCGAGCTGGTCACCACGACCGTGACCGTGCGCAACAAGGGCACCCGGGTGGAGCGGGCCATGGTCACGGTCGAGGGCGGCGCGGCATCGTACGCGACGGTCGTGCCCGAGGAGCTCGTGATCCAGCCGGACGAGGCGGCCGAATGCGTGGTCACCTTCGCCCCGCCGCGCTCCTCGTCCGTGCCGGCGGGAGCGGCGAGCTTCACCGTACGGGCTCGTTCGCAGGTCAGCTCCGGCATCACGGCCGCGGCGGAGGGCTACTGCGTGGTGGCCGGGTTCGACGACCTCTCCGTCGAGCTGTCCCCGAAGGACTCCCGGGGGTGGTGGATGACCCAGCACATGGTGGTGTTCACCAACCAGGGCAATATGCCCCATCGGGTACGGGTCCGCGCGGAGGATGCCGAGAACGAGCTGCGGTTCTCCCGGCCGGCGCCGGGGCTGCTGATCGCCCCCGGGCGCACGGAACTGGCCCTGCGTGTCTGGGCGAGACCCGGCCTCACCGGACCGGCCCGCCAGATCCCCTTCGCCGCGAAGGTGGACGTCGACGACGGCGGGAAGACGATCCGGGCCGACGGAACCAGGACGGTGCTGCCGCTGGCCATGTCGTGGCCGCTGAAGGCGGTCGTCGCGGTCGTCGTGCTGGCTCTGGCCGCCGCCGTCGCCTTCAACGCGTGGCGCGGCGAGCAGGAGCAAGCCGTCCTGGACCGGGAGACCTACCTGGCGGGAAGCGGCACGCTGACCGACGGGCACACCTCCGTCGAGACGCCCAGACTGCCCGACGAGGCGAAGATCTTCCTCAGCCCCGATCTGTCCCAGGGGTCCTGGGCCGAGGCGGAGCCCGGCTGGCTGCCGTTCACCGGGGCCGTGGGCGTGACCCGTCGTGGCTGGAACACCTTCTCGGTGCAGGGGCTCGACGGGTCGAACGTCGCCGGGATGGGATTCAACTACCTCATCGTGCGGGACCCCAAGGGGACGCTCAACGGCAGGCCGTACGAGGCCGGTTCCGGGAGCATCCAGCCGGGCGAGCGCCAGGTGAGCATCCCGGCGGCCACGGCCACGAGCGAGTCGGTGATCCTGCTGACGGTGGAGATGGACGGGATGCCGGCGGATCACGTCGCCGGGCTCAGGGTGGACGCGAAGGAGGACGGCGGGTTCACGGTGGCCACCCTCGACCTGATGCCGGCGCCCATGGAGATCGGGTTCAACTGGGTCGTCATCGACTCCGACGACTCCTCGGTGGCCGGGACGGGCACCACCACCTCCGGGGATCCGGCGCGGATCGACACCTCTGCCGGCTCCGGCGTCGTCCTGCTCACCACGGACGTCACGCACAGCGGGCTGTCCGGCGCCGCCGCCCCGGCCGTGTACGTGGACGATCAGGATGGTGACGGGTTCACCGTCTCGGCGTTCACCGGACCGGCCGTGGGTTTCGACTACCTGGTCGTCGAACGCAGACAATGAGCTCGCCCGTTGGGGCAGCCCGAAGGGCGGCCTTTCCCGCCCTCGCGGCGGCCTGTCCCGCACTGGTGGCGGATTCGCTCCCGGTGGCAGCCTCGGGTTGACGTCTCGTTTCGGGAGGCATCGACCCATGGACCACAGGGCTTTCTTCTCGTCCATCTGCTTGGCGGCGGCCCTCGTCTCCGCCTCACCGCCCGTTCCCACCCCCGTGCCCCCGCCTGACGGCGGCTCGCCACAGCCTTGGCCCGACCAGGAACCGTCGCCTGAGCCCGATCACGAACCGGAGCCCGGCTGGGACACCCCGCCTCCGGAGGAGAACGGAACAACTCCAGTGCCTGAGACGCCCACCCCGACGCCGACCACCCCGACTCCCACCACCCCGACGCCGCGGCCGGCCCCGCCCCGTCGCGCCCAGACCTGCGACCTGCTCCCGTCGTCGGGGCCCGGCAGCAGCGCCGCGCTGGCGGATCAGCAGGTGGCCACGGCCCTGGCCGACATCCCCGAGGCGTCGACCTTCGTGTCGGCCATCGAGGGGGCCGGCTTCACCGCCAAATTCAACGACGAAAACGACATCACCGTCTTCGTCCCGGTGAACAAAGCTTTCAGCAAATACGGGGGGAGCGAGACCGAGGAGCTGTTCGCCAACAAGGAGGCTCTCATCTCGTTCCTCGCCTACACCGTGGTCAACGGCCGTCAGACCCCGGCCGACCTCACCGACGCCTCCCTGCGGACGAAGCAGGGCGGCGACATCGAGGTCAAGAACGTCAACGGCGAGATCACCCTGAACGGCACCGCCAAGGTGCTGTGCTCGAACATCCAGACGGCCAACGCGAACGTCTACCTGATCGACACGGTCCTCCCTCCGCCCGAATAGCCGCCCGAAAGGGTGGTCGGCTCCGCGTCCACGGTCGCCCGATGGCGCTGCCACGGCGGCGGTGAACCGGGAAGAACCTGAGTGACCAGGCAGCCGAGGAGGGGCCGATGAGTGAGCCGATGAAGTCACCGGGCGTCTATTGGAGAGAAAAGCCCCCCGGATCTGTGCCGATCGAGGGCGTCGGTACGGCCGTGGCAGCGTTCATCGGATTCGCGGCGAAACCAGGCCGCGGTGATCCGATACTGGTCACGAGCTGGAACCAGTATGTCAACCAGTTCGGTGGGTTCGCTGAGGGCTGCTACCTCCCACAAGCCGTCTACGGCTACTTCCTCAACGGCGGCAGCGCCTGCTACGTGATCCGCCTCGGCGCCGACGGCGCGCAGTCTGCGGAGTCGGCGGCGCCGGCGCCGGCGGCGCCCGCCCAGAAGGCGCAGGCGATTCTCGGCCCCTTCCGGATCATCGCCAAGCAACCGGCGCAGGGCGGGCGCGCCATCACCGCCGAGGTCACAGAGGCGCCGACCACGGAGGGCGAGCGTCCGCCAGAGGATCGGTTCACGCTCACGGTCAAGCGCGGCAACCTCACCGAACCGATCGAGATTTCGCTGAAAGGTGCTGCCAAGGACTTCGTCGGTGATGTCGCGAAGGGGAACTCGAAGCTGGTCACGGTTGAGCTGATGCCGGGGAAAGATCCGGTGAAACCGGCGCCGCAAACCGTCACGTTGCAGGTGCCGGAGCTGGAGCCGGAGCCGGAGCCTGATGCGGAGCTGGAGCCGGCGCCGGCGCCGGCGCTGCCCGCCCAGATGACACGGGCTATGTATGTCGGCAGTGCTGATGAACGCCGCGGCTTGGGCGGGCTCGAAGCGGTCGACGAGGTGACCATGATCGCGATCCCCGACCTGATGAGTGCGCTCGAACGAAACGCCATCGACGAGGCCGGCGTCAAGGGCGTACAGGAAGACCTCATCGCTCACTGTGCGAATCTGAAGGACAGGATGGCGATCCTCGACCCGCCACCGGGGCTGTCCGCGAAAGAGGTCACAACCTGGAGGACTGGCCTGGGGAACAGTGAGTACGCCACGGTCTATTACCCGTGGCTCAAGGTCGCCAATCCGCACGCCAAAGGTGAGATCCGTATCCCGCCGAGCGGCCACATGGCCGGCATCTGGGCCCGGAGCGACGCCACCCGTGGCGTGCACAAGGCTCCGGCCAACGAAGTGGTCCGCGGTGCGATCGCCCTGGAGACGCAGCTCACGTTGGGTGAACAGAATGAGATCAACCCAATGAACGTGAACTGCATCCGCGTCATGCCCGGCCGCGGGATCCGGGTATGGGGGGCGCGCACCCTGAACTCCGAGCAATGGAAGTACCTGAACGTCCGGCGCCTGTTCAACTACTTGCAGGAATCGATCCTGAACGGCACCCAGTGGGTGGTCTTCGAGCCCAACGACGACGCGCTCTGGGCCAGGATCCGCCGCACCATCTCCGCCTTCCTCGTCATGGAATGGCATCGAGGCGCGCTGTTCGGCCTCACCCCCGACGAGGCTTTCTACGTCAAGTGCGATCGCGACACCAACCCGGCCGAGAGCATCGAGCTGGGCATGGTCGTGTGCGAGATCGGTGTCGCACCGGTGAAACCGGCCGAATTCGTCGTCTTCCAGGTAGCCCAGATGGCGAGCGGCGTCAGCCTCGTCAGCGAATAACGCAGGAGATCGCACATGGCACTTCCCGACCTCGACACCGTGGTCGCCCACTCCTTCGGCCTCGAGGTCGACGGCATCACCATCAAACAGATCAGCGAGGTCTCCGGCCTCAAAATGGAACAGGACGTCATCGAGCTGCGGCAGAACACCGGTGACGGCAAGTACGTCG
Source organism: Nonomuraea glycinis (assembly GCF_014646515.1). Taxonomy (GTDB): domain Bacteria; phylum Actinomycetota; class Actinomycetes; order Streptosporangiales; family Streptosporangiaceae; genus Nonomuraea; species Nonomuraea glycinis. The sequence goes on along the minus strand of NZ_BMNK01000023.1, from coordinate 104,403 downwards.
TCAAGAAGCTGCCCGGCCGTCCCAGAGCCGGCGAGGTGACGCTCGTCCGGGGCCTGACCGCCGACCAGAGCTTCGAGAAGTGGGCCAAGGAGGCGCGGTTCGGCCGGATGACCAGCGCCCGTAAGGGCGGCGCGATCATCGTCTACGACTTCGAGAACAACCCGATCAAGCGCTACAAGCTGACCAACGCCTGGCCGAAGAGCTTGGAGATCAGCACCATGAAGGCGGGCGACACCAGCGTGCTCACCGAGACCCTGGTCGTCACGTACGAACAGCTGGAGGTCGAGTAGGGATGCGCCGATCGATGGCCATGGCGCCGCGCTCGATTTCCGCCGGGGAGCCGTCCCCGGCTTCCGCAGGGGAGCCGCCGCTGCGCACCGAATTCGCCTTCCGGCTGCCGCGCGGCTACCTCGACGAATCCGGCACCCTGCACCGCGACGGCATCATGCGCCTGGCCACCGCTCGCGACGAACTCGTCCCACTTCGAGATGATCGGGTACGCGAGAACGCCGCCTATCTCACCGTGGTGCTCCTCGGCCGGGTGATCACCCGGCTGGGCGGCATCACCGACGTCCACGCCGGGATCGTCGAGGACCTCTTCGCCACCGACCTGGCCTTCCTCCAGGACCTCTACCGCCGGGTCAACAGCGAGGGGCACGCGCGCGCGGCCGTGGCCTGCCCCGACTGCGGGCACAAGTTCGACGTCGACCTCTCGGGCAGCCGCCTGGGGGAATCATGACCTACGCGACGGATCGCCTCTACGGGGAGGTCGCATACGTCGCGTACCACTTCCACTGGGGCCTCGACGACATCCTCGACCTGGAGCACGCCGACCGCCGCCGGTTCGTCGCCGAGATCAACGCGCTCGGCGGCCCCCGATGAGATGGCCCTGGCCCCGCCGCAACGCCCGCCCCCTCACCCCAGCGACACCCGCCTCGTCGCCCTGCCCGGCGACACCCGCTTCAGCGGCCGAATGGCGCTCACTACCCCCCATGACCGGCATCCTCGCCCCCCACCCGGTAGTGATCCCATACGACCACTTCGCCCTGTCCCTCACCACCTGGCACAACCCATCCTTCCTCGCCCCCCTGACCCACCAGGTAACCCCCGAAGCCCCCTCCGGCCTCATCCACGACTCAACCACCTTCCCCCCGAACCCCTTCACCCCGCCCGAGCCTCGCCCCCACCCCCGTTCAGCTGCGCTGCCGCCGGTCACGCCACCCGAGCGTGAGACTTCCACGTCGCCCGTCATCCCTGCTCGGCCTGCCACCCGTGCTGGGTCGGTCGCTTCGCCGCCGGATTCCACTGTCCCGCCTGAGGGTTCCGCACCGCCTGCTGCCCCGGCCCGGTCTGTTTCCTCCGCCGGGTCGGCCGCTTCGCCGTCGGCTACTTCTTCCCAGCGTGAGGGCGCCAGGAAGGGAACTCAGAGGCCTGCGGCTTCTCGCCCAACGCGTTCGGCGGGTCCGGAGGGGCAGGTTGCGCCGGCCGTGCCCGCTGTGAGGCGGGTGGACGAGCGTTCCGAGCCTGTCGTACAGGTCTCTCAGGCGGCCGGTTCGGTGGATCCCACGCTGGCTGCCCCGCCGACCGCGCCTCCAGCACGGTCTCTGGCGATGAAGCCCGAGCCTGTACGGCCTGGGCCGCCCGGCGTTGAGCCCGTACAGCCAGGTACGCCTGTCGGGGCCGTCGCCGGGGCTGAGGCGGAGGCCCTCGCCGAAACCGTCACCGTGTCCACCCTCGGCATCGGCACCGGAGCGTTTGCCCGGCACGCCCCCGAGGAGGTGGTCGGCATTCCGCGGACCACCGCAGGCGTGCCTCGGTGGCGCCGTCCGCTGGGCTTGGGTGAGCCGCTCATCTCCGAACCGGCACACCAGGCTCCGCTCGCGTCGACGCAGGGTGCATCCGATGACGAGCGGCCTCTACCCATCGCAGAGCGCTTGGCGGGCACCCCCATCGACGCCAAGAGCCTCTCTGAAGTCCCCGATCAAGCAACCATCCCGCAGGACTTCCCCCTCTCGAACCTACCGAGGCCGGTTCCACCCCGATCGAACCCGCTTGGCGAGGTCTCGCCCCGGTCGGACCTCACCAGGACGGACTCCGCGACGCCGGACCGCCCAGCGGCGGGGTCTCCGGTGCCCGAGTCGCCAAGGTCAGTAAGTGAGTCTTCGGGAATGGCATTTCCGAGGGGTGGGGCTCCGGGGCCGGTGTCCGCGGGGGGCGCATCTTCGGGGTTGGGGGCTTCGCGGGGTGAGGTAGCGGGGCTGGGCTCCACGGGGTCGGATCGTGCCGTGGGGCTGGATCTTTCCTTTCCGGGTTCAGGGGTTCGCGGGGAGTCCCCCACGCTTGGTTCGGGCGGGCGCCGGATCGAGACGGCTTCCTTCACGGTGACCTTCCCGGCGCAGCACAGCAGGAGCCCCAGGACGGATGGCGGCCCGCAGCGGGCGTGGCCGCAGTCGCCGCGCACGTCGGCGGATCCGACCCATGCGTACGACCGGGCTGGGTCCGCGCAGATGGGCCCCGTGGATCAGTTCGCCGACCCCGCGCACGGTACCGGGGTGCCGGTCACCCGAGCCGTGTGGGAGCCCGAAAGGTCAAGGGCGCAGGCCGAAAAGCCCCAGGGGTGGGCCGTGGCGGACAGACCGAGGGCGCAGGCCGTACGGGAGGACGGGGCGCGAGGGTGGCGGGACGTGGGGGAGTTGGAGAGGGCGCCAGGTGAGGAGGAAGGGGTGGTGTCTGAGGAACTCGGCGGGGGAGGCGGGGCTGAGGACGGACAGGTGGAGGAGTGCGGGGTGCGGGCGGTTCAGGGGGAGTGGGGTGGGGGGATGCGGGTGGAGGAGTTGGTGGAGACGGTTTATGAAGCGCTGCTGCGCAGGCTGAGGGCCGAGTTCCGGTTGGAGCGGGAGCGGCGGGGGCTCGCGGCGGACCCGGGGTTGTGGGGGTAGGCGGGGATGGCGGACGAGGAGACCGCGGTCGCGGTGTGTTACAGCCTCAAGATCGACGGCGATGACCTGGGCACGTTCGACAGCTGTGACGGTCTCGGCTGCGAGGTCGAGATGGAGCAGCGGGTGGAGGGCGGCAACAACGGGCATGTCTGGCAGCTGCCGACGCGGGTGAGGTTCTCCAACGTGCGGCTGTCCAGGCCGGTCACGGCCGCGAGCCGGGACGTGACCAGGTGGTTCGCGGGCTCGGTGCACGGGATGCGGCGCCGGACGGCGACCATCGAGGCCCGTACCCTGCAGGGCGAGCTGATCACGAGCTGGGGGCTGCGGGATGTGGTCCCGGTCAGATGGACGGGGCCGAGGTTCGACTCCATGACGCCCGAGGCCGCCATGGAGACGGTGGAGCTGGCTCATCACGGGTTCTTCGGTCCGGGCTGGGGAGGCTGACCGGTGTCGTCGCCGCTCGTGTTCGAGGCCAGCGCGCCGTCCGCCGCCTCCGGCCAGGGGCCGCCGACCAGCCTGGAACGGGCCTACCTGGAGCTCCTGCATCCGCCGAGCACCGGCATCGGCAAGCCGGGCAGGAGCTACGACACCATCAGTTTCCAGTTCAATCCGAACGAGCTGGCGTTCACCAAGGCGGCCCGCTGGCGGCGGAGCCCGCAACGCAACACCCGCAGAAGCGGCGTGCCGCAGTTTCAGGGCCCGGACCCGTGCAAGCTGACGCTGGAGATGTTCTTCGACGCGACCGACACCTTGGACGACAAGGTGGCCAAGGCCGTGGACAAGCTGTTCAGCTGCGTCGTGCCCACGGACAAGACGCTGGCCAGCGCGCAGTCGTGCCCGCCGTGGGTGGTTCTGCGGTGGGGACTGCTGAACGGTTTCACGGCGTTCGTCAGCAATGTCACGGCCAGGTTCACGCTGTTCACCCCGGGCGGCCTGCCGATCCGGGCGGTCTGTTCGGTGACGATGGAGGAGATCGCCGGGGTCCCGCCCAGGCAGAATCCGACCTCGGGCGCCCGCACCACCATCGATGTCCATGTGCTGGTGGCCGGTGAGACGCTGGCGGCCGTCGCGTACCGGGCCTACGGCGACCCGAGCCGCTGGCGGGTGGTGGCCGAGGCGAACGGCATCGACGACCCGATGCGGGTGCGGCCGGGTACCCGGCTGCTGGTTCCCGCGTTCGAGGAGTTGACCGGTGGCCGCTGAGCTGTTCACGGGCGGGCTCGTGGTGGAGGTCGAGGGCAGCCCGCTGCCGGAGGACGTCGCGGCGCTGCTCGCGTCGGGATATGTCGAGGACAGCCGGCACCTGCCCGGCGTGTTCGTGCTGCGCTTCCGTGATGACGGCGGTGTGGCGTTGGGCAAGGGCCGCTTCGCGATCGGGGCGAAGGTCCGGCTCAGGGTGCAGACCTCCGCTCCTGGAGGGCCGCGCCCGCTGATGAACGGCGAGGTCACCTCGGTCGCCCTCGACGTGAGCGCCGACGGGACGTTCTCGGAGGTGCGCGGGATGGACGAGGCGCACCGGCTCATGAGAGGGCGACGAGTCGCCGTATATCCGGATATGGCGGTCGCGGACATCGTGCGCATGGTGGCCCGGCGGGCCGGGCTGAAGCCGGGCGAGATCGACGCGCTGCCCGGTCTCGGCGGGCGGCCGGGCACGCAGATCAACCAGGACGGCATCAGCGACTGGGAGTTCCTGTCCCGCCTGTCCCAGCGGACCGGGGCGCGGGTGCGGGTCGTCGACGGGAAGCTGTCGTTCCTGCTGCCGGGGCCGCGCGGCGGGTCGCCGGAGGTCACCGTGGCGGCCGGCGGGGAGCTGCTGTCGCTCCGGGCGACCGTCTCGGCGGGCGGTCAGGTGCCCGAGGTCGAGGTACGCGGCTGGGACTACCAGAACAAGCAGGAGATCACGGCCGTGGCCACCCCCGCCGCCGCCGACGCCGAGGCGCCCGGCGCCGACCCGGTCGCGCTGGGCGGCCGGTTCGGGGCGCCGTCCCTGCTGGCGGGGGACAGCCGGCACCGCACCCAGGCCGAGGTGTCGGCCGCGGCCAAGGCGCTGGCGACCGACCTGGGCGGCGGCGCGGCCGACCTGGAGGGCGTGGTGCGGGGAGACCCCGAGCTGCGCGCGGGCACCCTGATGAAGCTGGTCAACGTCGGCACGCCCTTCGAGGGCCGCTACCGGCTGTCCGGGACGCGGCACGTCTTCTCCGCGGTCACCGGCTACACCACGGCGTTCACGGTGTCGGCCGGTCCGCCCCGCCCATCGCCGCCCGGCCGGATGGGGCTGGTCCCGGCGATCGTCAGCGACGTGCACGATCCGGCGGGCCAGGGCCGGCTGCGGCTGAGCATGCCGTGGCTGGCCGCGGGCTACACCAGCGGCTGGGCCCGGGTGATGGTGGCGGGCGCCGGCGACGATCGGGGGGCGGTGCTGCCGGTCGAGGTCGGGGACGAGGTGCTCGTCGGCTTCGAGAACGGCGACATCGACCATCCTTACGTGCTCGGCGGGCTCTACAACGGGCGGGACGCGGTGCCGAAGCTGTCGGCCCCGGTTGTCGACGATGTCAGCGGGCAGGTGAACGTCCGGGCGCTGGTGTCCAGAACCGGCCACCGCCTGGAGCTCGTCGACTCGGTCACCGCCGGGGGCGGGGTGCTCCTCGCCACGGGTGACGAGCGGTCGACCGTACGGCTGGACGCGCGGACGGGCGCGGTCACGATCAAGGGGGCCGCCGGCGTCACCGTGGAGGCGACCAACGGGCCACTGGAGATCAAGAGCGCGGCCGGCATCACCGTCGACGCCGGCATGGGGCCGCTGGACCTGAAGGGCGCCCGGGTCACCGTCACCGGCCAGGCCGACGTGGCGATCCAGGGCATCCAGGTGAGGATCAACTGATGGCATTCGCGGCACGGGTGGGCGACGTCACCGATCACCCCGGGGTCATCGCCGGGCCCGGGGTGCCGACGGTGCTCATCGGCGGCATGCCCGCCGCGACGGTGACCACCCTGCACACCTGCGCGTTCCCCTCGCCCACCACCCCGCATCCGCCCACGCCCATCGCCGGGCCCGGCAGCGCCACCGTGCTCATCGGCGGCCTGCCCGCCGCGCGCGTCGGCGACCGGGCCGGCTGCGGCGCCATGATCATCATCGGTTGTCCCACGGTGTCGATCGGAGGATGACCTTGAACAGGGACTTCATCGGCGCGGGCTGGGCCTTCAAGGTGCGGATCGACCGGACGGGATCGATCGCGCTGGTCAGGGGCGAGCAGGAGATCGTGGAGAGCATCCGGCTCATCCTCGGCACCTCGCCCGGCGAGCGGCCGATGCGGCCCGAGTTCGGCTGCGCCATCCATGATCTGGTGTTCGCGCCGGCCAACGCCGGCACGGCCGGGCTGATCGCGTACGAGGTCCGCCTGGCGCTGGAGCGCTGGGAGCCGCGGATCGACCTGGTCGACGTGCACGTGGACTTCGAGCAGGCGAATGAGGGGATCCTGCTCATCGACATCCGCTACGCGCTGCGCGGTGAGAACGACCCGCGCAACCTTGTCTTTCCCTTTTACGTCATTCCGCCGCACGAAGGAGCATGATGGCGCTTCCCGCTCCCGCACTCGACGACCGTAGCTTCCAGAATCTGGTGGACGAGGCCAAGGCGCTGATCCAGCGGCGTTGCCCCGAGTGGACCGACCACAACGTCTCCGATCCGGGCATCACGCTCATCGAGACGTTCGCCTTCATGGTGGAGCAGCTGATCTACCGGCTGAACCGGGTCACCGACCTGCACTACATGCGCTTCCTGGACCTTCTCGGGGTGCGCCTGTTCCCGCCGACTCCGGCGAGCTGCGACCTCACCTTCACCCTGGCGGCGAGCAGGGCGCAACCGGTCACGGTGCCGAAGGGCACCCGGGTGTCGACCGTGCCCGTGGAGGGGGAGGAGCCCGTCGTCTTCATGACCACGCGCGACCTGGTGATCGTCCCGAGCGCGCTCGATCACCTCTGCACCGGCACCGCCGAGTCGCAGCCGGTGGACCGCGGCGAGGAGCTGCGGGAGGGGACGGGGGTGGACTGCTTCAACGACCCGCCCCGCCGTAACGACGCGGTGTACCTCGCGTTCCCGAACCCGGTGCCCGGATGCGTCGTCCTGCTCTCGTTCGACTGCGCGGTCGCCGGCGCGGGGATCGACCCCGATGACCCGCCGCTCGAATGGCAGTACTGGAAGGGCGACGGCTGGGCGGTCTGCGAGCTGGAGAAGGACACGACAGGCGGGCTGACCAGGGACGGTGACGTGCGGCTGCATGTGCCACGCGATCATGTGGCCTCCGTGGTGGCGGACGACCTCGGCGGCTGGCTACGGTGCCGGGTGGTCGAGGCCAGGCGGGGTGAGCCGTACTCCGCCACGCCGCGCATCCTGGCGGTGACCGCGACGACCATGGGCGGGTCGGTCGAGGCCTGCCACGCCGACCTCGTACAGGACGAGATCCTCGGCACGGCGGAGGGCGTCCCGGGCCAGCGGTTCAACGTCCAGCGCCCGCCCATCGTGGCCACGGACGAGAAGCTCGTCGTACGGGTGCTCGCGCGTGGCGGCCCGCAGGAGTGGACGGAGGTGGACTCCTTCGCCGCCACCACGGCCGGCAGCCGCCACTTCGTGGTGGATCGGCTCACGGGCGAGATCGTCTTTCCCCCCGCGGTGCGGGAGAAGGGCGGTGGCATGAACTTCTTCGGGGACGTGCCGGAGAAGGGCGCTCTCGTCACGGTGCCCGCCTATCTCACCGGCGGCGGACGCCGGGGCAACGTGGCCCGCGGGGTGCTGACATCCCACCGCGATCCGGTGCCGTTCGTCCATGGCGTCACCAACCGGGGGCCCGCCGTCGGCGGAGCGGACGGCGAGTCAGTGGCCCACGCCGCCATCCGGGGCCCGCTGGAGCTGCGGATCATGGATCGAGCCGTCAGCGCCGACGACTACGAGGCGCTCGCGCGGAAGGCGGCGCCGACGGCGGCCCGGATCAAGTGCATCCCCGTCACCCGCGCGGACGGCGGCGCTTCCGAAGGGGTACGGGTGCTCGTCGTGCCCCGCGTGCCGGAGGCCGAGAAGGGCTTCGAGCACCTGATGCCCAAGGAGGAGATGGTTCGTGCCATCGCCTGCTATCTGGACGAGCGGCGCTGCCTGGGCGCGCGGGTCCTCGTCGAGCCGCCCTCCTACCAGGGCGTCACGGTCGTGGCCGTGCTCCGGTCCGGCTCGGCCGTGATCCACGACGACGTGCGCACCCGCGCGCTGGCGGCGCTGTACGCCTACCTCAACCCGGTCACCGGCGGGCAGTACGGCACCGGCTGGCCGTTCGGCCGCCCCGTGCAGGCGGGCGAGGTGCACGCCATCCTCCAGCAGGTGGAGGGCGTCGATCTGATCAACGAAATCCTCCTGTTCGAGGCCGATCCGGTCACCGGCCGGCGCGGCGAGCCCGTCCAGCAGATCACTTTGGAACCGGACACCCTGGTCTTCTCGTACGGCCACCAGATCAGAGTGGAGTCGTGAAGCATGCGCAGCGCCGTCACGGGCCTGGCCACCGCCCATCCGCTCGGTGAGCAACTGCCCGCCATCTACGCCGAAGACCCGCTGGTCCAGCAGTTGACCGAGGCGTTCGACCAGGTGCTCGCGCCGATCCTGACCACCCTGGACTGCCTGGACAGCTACCTGGACCCCGCCCGCACGCCGCCGGACTTCCTGCCGTGGCTGGCCAGTTGGGTCGCCATCGGATTCAGCGAGCACATGACCCTTCAACAGCGCCGCGATCTCGTGCTGGAGGCCGTGTCCCTGCATCGGGCGCGCGGCACCCTGGACGGCCTGGCCAGACTGATCCGGACCCTCACCGGGGCGGAGGCGGTGCGGATCACCGATTCGGGCGGCGCCGCCTGGTCCACCGAGCCGGGCGGCACCCTGCCGGGCACGGAGGCGTCCAAGGTCACCATCGACCTGCCCGTGAACGCGGTGTACCTCAACCGCACCTGGCTCAAGGCCGTCCTCGATCTCGGCGTGCCCGCACACGTCTGCGTGGAGGTCGACTACGTCGACTCCTGACCGTGCGTCACTTCCGCTGCCTGTCGTCCCTCTCGGTGGTCCGCTGCAGTTGCTCCGACTGCTCGGTCAGCTCGCGAGCCCACTCGTCCGTCTCCATCTCGATCGTCTCGGCCGTGCCCCTGATGAGGTCCTGGACGATGGGCATGAGCACGTCGGCCGGGGCGCCGTCGTGGGCGCACCGGATCATCGCGGCGGTCCACTGCGCCTGTGCCGTGACCAGGACGCGGTTCAGGCGGGCCTGCGCCCGCATGTAGCGCATCCACGAGGAGGTGTAGCCGAAGTAGCGGTCGAAGAGCACGCAGCCGGCGGAGAGCGCCAAGGCCACATAGCCCCACCCGGAGGCGATGAGCCCCGGACTCGCGGCGTGCAGCAAGGGGGTCACGCCTCCGGCGACGGCCAGCACGATCGCCGAGGCCCGCAGGAAGCGCGACCAGCGGGACTTGATCGTCTTCTTCCAGAGGTACCAGTTGATCGTGGTCAGCGCGTTGCGCTCGGCATGCCGGAACAGGGCGGTGGCCAGTTGCAGGGGCTCCCCGTCATGGGCCCCGTCGAGCATCGCCGGAACGAGATTACGGCTGGTCCTGTCCATGGCTCCGCTCACCCCTTGAGGGTCCAGCGCTGTTTGGTGGCCCACTCCGCGCCGGGCGCCACGGTCAGCTCGCGCCATTCGACGGCGACGAAGTCGGCCCCGAGCGCACGGGTCGGCTGCAGCAGCTCCAGGATGGCGAAGTGGTTGGGCTGGTTGTGCTCCAGGCCGTGCGTGCTCACCCCGGTGCTGCCGCAGCCGGAGACGATGAGCGGGCGCACCGTGGTGGACGAGCTGATCAGCGGGTCCCGTACGAGGGTCTCGCGGAGTTGGGGTTTGTGCTTGTGGCCGTGCAGCAGGAGCGAGAACCCGAGCTTCTCCAGGCGCTGCTCCACCATGCCGGCGTCGCGCACCGTCGACAGGTCCAGCGTGACGTCATGGCCTTTCCTGGTCTCCAGCGGCTCGGGGAACGGGTGCAGGTGGTGGTGCATGACCGCGATCCGGATCTCCGGCGCCTTCTTCATATCCAGCACCCGGCTCACGTTGTCGAGCTGGCGCTTGCCGATGAAGCCGTAGTGATTCTGGTTGTCCTCGAAGACGCACGAGTTGAGGCCCACGAAGGCGGTGGTGTCGTCGGCCCGGTAGTAGATCAGCTCGTTGGGGGCCGGCCGCTTCCCCGGCATCTTCAGATCCCAGGTGACCAGCGGGTAGAGCTCCCTGAACAGGGGCTCGCCGTAGAACTTCACCGCGAAGGCCAGGTAGTTGTCGAATCGGTGACTCCAGTTGGAGGCCGACTGGAACCAGTCGATGTCGTGGTTGCCCGGCACGACCACCACCTGCCGGGGCTCCAGCCCGAGGGACCCGCACAGCTCGTTCAGGAAGTCCCTGACGAGGTCGAACTCCGCCTCGCTCGCGGTGTAGGTGGAGTCGCCGGACAGCACGATGGTGGCGTTGGCGGGCTCGCACCCCGACCGCTGCATGGCCTTGACGAACTCCTCCTGCAGCTCCAGGCTCAGCCGGCTGGTGTTCTCGCTGTCATGGAAGCGGTGCGCGTCGATCTTCTTCCCCTCCTTGAGGAAGGAGCCGAAGTGCACGTCGGAGAGATGGAAGATGATGCGCTTCCGGAACCGTGCCGCCTGCCCGGCGTTCGCGGGGATCGCGCCCGCGGCCCCCTGCGACAGCCATCTGACGAAGCTGTGGGCGTCCGGCAGCGGGAATCCGGCGTCGTCCAGCATCCTGATCTGCTCGGTCGCCGACTCCAGGTCCAGCCGGCCGGCGCCCAGGCGCACACCGGCGCGGGCGTGGGCATAGGCGTTGTCGAGCCGGCCGAGCACGAAACTGGCCTCGGCGGCGACCAGGTTGGCCCAGGAGTCGACCTCGTAGCCGGGATCAGATTCGATCTTGGCCAGGAGCTCACGGTAGAGGGTCAGGCCGTGCTCGGGGTCGTGCGGCGTGGCGATGATCGACATGCCGGCCTGCGCGACCGCCAGGTAGAGGCTGGTGGGGGACAGCCGAGCGCCGGCTTCGTAACGTTCCAGCGCCTCGGTGTAGCGCCGCTGCCGTTTCAGTGCGCCGCCCAGCATGCCCAGGGTCTCGGGGTCTGAGGGGTTGAGCTCGTTGGCCCTGGTCAGCGCCGCCTCGGCCTCCTCCAGCCGGCCCAGCTTGCGCAGGTAGAAGCCGCGCTGCCGGTGCACCTCGTAATCCTGGGCGGCCGTCGGGAAGGCCGCGTCCAGCGCGTGCACGGCGTTGGCGTAGTCGCCGGCCTCGGCGAGCCGATAGCCCAGGGACAACAGGCTGCTGATGGGCAGGCTCTCGAACTGCCGGGCCCAGTGCCAGACCGCGACCAGCTGCTCGACGTTCCGGGCTCGATCGATCTTGAGGTTGAGCTCCTGCTGGAAGGCGACGTGATCGGTCTCCGGATCGGAGTGCAGGCCGAGCTTGGTCAGGGCCGACCTGACCGGGTTCGCGTCGAGGTTCGGCTCGCCGTTGAGCGCTCGGGCGTAGAGCGTGTGGAAGCGGGTGTCGGCCGTGAAGTCGAGGTCGTAGAAGAGCACCCGCTGGCCCGCCAGGTCGAACGGCAGCTCCGTGCCGCGTGCCGCGACCAGGATCGTCTTACCTGGCGAGATGGCGTGCCGGATGCCCAGCTCGTAATAGACGTTGCCGTTGGGCGCGCTGAGGTCGGCGACGACCAGGTCGGCCGACTGGAGGTGCCGGAACGCCTGGTTGACGATGGTGCCCTGCTCGGCGAGCTCGTCCGCGCGCAGCACGGCCCACCTGGCCGTCTGCGCGATCGGCCGCAGCACCTCGACGTAGAAGCGATCGAAATCATGCTCGGAACCGGAGGAAAGGGTCCTCGTCCCGAAAGGCATGATCACAAAAAGTGTACGGGGTGGTGACGGGGGGTGCACATTTCGAGACTAACGCTTCACCGGAGAAAGGGAACGCGCCACGTATCAGTCTTTCAACCGTTTCATCCAGGCACCTGAAGCGAATTCCCATTTGTTGGAAATGCGGGGCAATGAAACTGTCCGTATCAACCGATCGGTGGATATCGGGAGGGTCGCTCGCCGGTGATCATCGAGGCATGACAGGCATCGAGATCGCGGGACTGACCAAACGTTACGGCGGCAGGACGGCCGTGGACGGGCTGACGTTCACCGTCGAACCGGGCCGGGTCACCGGCTTCCTCGGGCCCAACGGGGCGGGCAAATCGACGACCATGCGGATGATCCTGGGGCTGGACCGGCCGGACGCGGGGCGCGTGCGGGTCGGCGGCCGCCCGTACGTGGCCGCGCCGTGGCCGATGCGCGAGGTGGGCGCGCTCCTGGACGCCCGCGCGGTGCACGGCTCGCGTACGGCCCGCGATCACCTGCTCTGGCTCGCCCACAGCAACGCCCTCGGCACCGGGCGGGTGGACGAGGTGCTGCGCCTGGTCGGGCTGGACTCGGTGGCGCGGCAGCGGGCCGGCACCTTCTCCCTGGGGATGAGCCAGCGGCTCGGCATCGCGGCGGCGCTGCTCGGCGACCCGAGGGCGCTGCTGTTCGACGAGCCCGTCAACGGCCTGGACCCCGAGGGCATCAAGTGGATCCGGGAGCTGATGCGCGGGCTGGCCGATGACGGCCGCACCGTGCTGGTCTCCAGCCATCTGATGAGCGAGATGGCGCTGACCGCCGACCATCTCGTCATCATCGGCAGGGGCAGGCTGATCGCGGACGTGGGGATGCGGGAGTTCGTCCGGCACAGCTCCGGCGTGCTGGTCCGCGCGGACGACCGGGAGACGCTCGCCCGGCACCTGAGCGAGGCGGGCGGCCAGGTGGAGCCCGGCCCGGACGGGGCACTCGTCGTCGCAGGGCTGGACGCCAGGCAGATCGGCAGGGTGGCGCTGGAGGCCGGGGTGGTGCTGTCGGAGCTCACCCCGCAACGCCTCTCCCTTGAGGAGGCGTACCTGCGGCTGACCCACGACAGTCTCGAGTTCCAGGGAGCGGCGGCATGAACACCTTCCGGGCCGAATGGACCAAGTTCCGCACCGTGCCGTCGAACCTCGCCACCCTGCTGGTCGCCGTCGGGCTCATGGTGGGGCTCGGTGCCCTCACCGCCTACCGCGCGGGCGAGGGGCACCAGGCGGGCGGCGTCTTCGACGCCACCTACATCAGCATGTACGGCGGCTTCCTGTTCGCCCAGACCGTGGTCGGCACGCTGGGCGTGCTGGTGGTGACCTCGGAGTACGTCACCGGGATGATCCGGACGAGCCTGACCGTGACGCCCCGGCGGGGGCGGTTGCTGGCCGCCAAGGTCGCCATGTTCGCCGGCCTGGCCCTGGTCGCGGGGGAGGTGGCGAGCTTCGCCTCGTTCCTGCTCGGGCAGGCGGCCATCGGCGCCGCCGGCGCTCCCACGGCGGCGCTGGGCCAGCCCGGCGTGCTGCGGGCCGTCGCCGGCATGGGGCTGATCTGGGCGCTGGTGGGCCTGGTGGGGGTGGCGCTGGGCTGCCTGCTGCGCGGCACGATGATCGCGGTCACCGTGCTCGTGGCGGTCAACTTCATCATCCCGATCATCGGGCCCCGGCTCATGCCCGAGCCGGCGGGGGAGGCGCTGCAGACGTACTGGCCGATCTCGGCCGGTCTCCAGGTCACCACCACCGTTCAGGCCGCCGAGCGGCTGACGCCGTGGGCGGGGCTCGGGGTGCTGGCCGCCTTCACCGTGGTGCTGCTGGCCCTCGCGTTCGCGGTGTTCCGCAGGCGGGACGCCTGACGTCCGGGTGAGCACGTGGGACGCCTGACGTCCGTGAGATCGAGCCGAGCCCCGGCAGGATCACCTGCCGGGGCCGGGAGGACGACTACCAGTGCTTGCCGCCGTGCAGCTGGCCACGGACCGCGCCGTCGGGGAACTTCGCGGTGTGCAGGTTGGCGTACCACTTCTTCGGGTTGTTCTTGATCCCCTTCAGCAGGTTCTTGTCCTTGACGACGACGCTGCCGAAGCTCGTGTTGCCGTGGATCTTGCCGTTGGACAGCAGGTCGATGACGACCGGGCCGTTCTTGCCCGCCGGGCCCTTGTGGATGTGGAAGGCGGTGGGCTTGCCGGTCCTCTTCCACTGGACGAAGTAGTAGAAACGGTTGCCGTGGATGCGGAACTTCGCGACCGCCACGCCGTCCCGGTCGTTGACCTTCTTGCCCGGCTCCGGCACCTCGTTCCTGCCGAGAAGCCCGGCGGCGAAGTAGTACTTCTTGGCCGACACCTCAGCATGGGTGGACTCGACCGCGGACGGGGTGCTCGCCGAGGCGGGCACCGCGCCCATGGCGGTGACGGCCAGTGCCGCGGTCGCCGCGCCGATGGCCACCCGGCCCATCGTCCGCCGCCACGAGATCTTGTCTACCTGGTTGAGAGTGCTCATCAGGACCACTGCCTTTTCGTTCGACTTTCGTCCGACGGTTTGTCCGACGTGCCAGACGTTACGGGCGTGAATCCGGGTGCTCTGTGTACAAATCCACGTATATGCGAATGTGTGCGGGGTCACACAGAGGTGCTTCCGTGCCCCGCCTCGCGGATGCGGGCCTGCATGGCCGTCGGGACGTCGGGGTCGATCGGGATGGCGCCGGCCACGCCGGTGACCTCCAGAAGCCGCTTCAGGACGCCCTGCACACCTGTCAGCCGCATCCAGCCGCCCGCCCTCGCGGCGCGGTTCACGTACTCCAGAATCGTGCGCAGGCCCATCGAGTCGCAGAAGGTCAGGCCCGTGGTGTCGAGGATCAGATGGGGGCGGCCATCGGACAGGTGGGCGGAGAGGGTCTCGCCCACTTGGGCGCACTTGGTGGTGTCGAGTTCGCCGGCGAGGCTGACGATCGCCGTGTCACCGAACTGTTCACTGGTGATGGCCAACGGTGGCTGCATATGAGCGGACCTCCATTGTGCTCACTGGTGACGTTACACCGGTTAAGGGAGCTGTTGGCCAGGTTGGAGCGCGCGGTGTCCGAATGCCGCCAGCATGGGCAGGTACGGGCCGAAAGAGTGGAGCGTGACCACACTTACTGACAAGCACACCCGTATCGAGCCGGCCATTCTCTATTTCGGCACCCCGGTCGTCCTGATCTCCACCATGAACGAGAACGGGACGCCCAATCTGGCCCCCATGTCATCGGCCTTCTGGCTCGGCTGGCGGGCCATGCTGGGGCTGGGCGGCCGGTCCAAGACCGCCCAGAACCTGCTCAGGACCCGCGAGTGCGTGCTCAACCTGCCTTCCGACGCCCTCGCCCCCGCCGTCGACAAGCTGGCCCTGACCACCGGGTCCGACCCCGTGCCGCCGGGCAAGCACGAGCGCGGCTACCGGTTCGTGCCGGGCAAGTTCGGGCGGGCGGGGCTGACGCCGACGCCGAGCCAGACGGTACGGCCGCCCCGGGTGGCCGAGTGCCCGGTGAGCATGGAGGCCGTCGTGGAGGCGTCCCATCCGGTGGGCGACGGCGGGGTGCTGGCCTTCGAGGTACGGGTCCAGCGGGTCTGGGTGCACGACGAGATCCGCGCCGAGGGCAAGGACGACCACATCGACCCGGACGCGTGGCGACCGTTGATCATGAGCTTCCAGAAGTTGTACGGCCTCGGCCCCCAGGTGCACGAGTCCACCCTGTCCCGCATCCCCGAACACTCTTACCGGAGCCCGGACCTCGACCGCGCCCGCACCGTCTGACCCCGCGTCGCCCCGGAACCGTCAGACGCCATGGAAACCGTCAGACGCCCCGGCGCATCGCCCGGTTGCCCAGCCACAGGCCCAAGGCGGCCACCGCGAACGACATAGCCGCGCCGTACAGGACCGAGACGTCGGTGAGGTCGCCGGCGAACAGGGCGCGCTGGGCCTCGACGATGTAGGTGACCGGGTTGACGTCACCCACCACGCGCAGCCAGGCGGGGCCCGAGTCCGTCGGCAGCAGCACCCCCGACAGCAGCAGCAGCGGGAAGAGCAGCCCCTGCGTCACGACGTAGAACAGCTCCCCGCTGGGCGCCGACCGCATGGCCAGCACGAAGGAGAGCGAGCCCAGGCCGACCCCGAACACGACCAGCAGGGCCACCCCCGCCACGGCCCCGGCCAGGTGGAGCTCGAAGCCGAGCGGGAGCGCCAGGACGATGATCAGGACGGCCTGGGCGAACAGGATCGTCATCTCCTTGAGCGCCCGGCCGATGAGCAGCGCGGTCCGGTCGACCGGGGTGACCATCAGGCGCTCCATCGAGCCGCCGATCAGCTCCACCAGCAGGTTGTAGCCGGAGGACAGCGGGCCGGTCAGGCACATCATGACGAGGATGCCGGGCACGAACCACTGCCAGGACGCGCCCACCGCGCCGTCCAGCAGCGACCCGAACAGGAACAGGAACAGCAGCGGCTGCCCCATCTCGAAGACCAGCCCGAGCGGCTCGCGCACGACGGGGACGAACTCGCGGCGGAAGATGGTCGTGGTGTCATGCAGGAAGGTCGTCATCGCTGAGGCTTCTCCCGGTCAGAGCGAGGAACACGTCGTCGAGGGTGGGGCGGGTGGTCTCGGCCGTGGCGACCTTGACGCCGGCCGCCTCCAGCGTCCGCAGGAGCTCGGGCAGGGCCGAGGCCGCGCCGGCCACGCGGGAGGTAACGGTCAGCCCGTCCGCCGTGGCCCCGGCGATCCTGGCCGCCTCGGCGGCGTCCCGCTCGGTGTGCGTGGTGATCGTGATGTGGTCGCCGGCCAGGTCGTTCTTGAGCTGCCCGGCCGTGCCGTCGGCGATGATCGTCCCGTTGTCGATGATGATCACCCGCTCGGCCATGCTGTCGGCCTCCTCCAGGTAGTGGGTGGTCAGGAAAAGCGTGGTGCCGTACGTCTCCCGCAGGCGGAGGATGTGCGCCCAGATGTCGGCGCGGCTCCTGGGGTCGAGCCCGGTCGACGGCTCGTCGAGGAAGAGCAGGGCGGGGCGGTGGATGAGGCCGAGCGCGATGTCCAGGCGGCGGCGCTGGCCGCCGGACAGGGTGCCGGGCTTGCGGTCGGCCAGCGGCTCCAGATCGAGCAGGGCGAGCAGCTCGGCGGCGCGGTCGCGGGCCTCCGAGGCGCTCAGGCCGTAGCAGCGGCCCTGGGTGACGAGCTCGTCGCGGACGCGGTGGTTCTCGCCCGCGCTGTTCTTCTGGCCGACGTAGCCGATCCTGGCGCGCACGCCGGCCGGGTCGCGGGCCACGTCCCGGCCCGCCACGGTGGCGGTGCCGGAGGTCGGCGGCAGCAGGGTGGTGAGCATGCGCAGCGTGGTGGATTTCCCGGCGCCGTTCGGGCCGAGAAAGGCGACGAGTTGTCCGGCCTCCACATCGAGGTCGATGCCGCGCACCGCCTCGACGCGCGCCTTTTTCATGGTGAAGACTCGGGTCAGTCCCCGGGCGTGGATCATGGTCGTTCTCCTCCGGGCATGGCGAAGAAACCCCAGGTCGGGGGCTCGATTGAGGATCGGGACCATCTTGAGCCGGGAAATCCCGGTTTGGCAAACGCGAATGTGACGTTCATATACGGCTCTGACCTGCGAAAACGCCAGGTGGCCGACGTGTCGGCGCGGCCGCGTTTCACGGCCTCTGACGTGCGGATTCAGATGGCGTACGGGAAATTCTTGATTTATCTGGAAAGCACCCGCTGGATCGGCAAGGCAGGATGAAACCGACGAGCCCGTACATGTGAGGGGGCCGGGGGTGTCCGGAAGGCGCTGGGCGGCGGTGGCCGTCATGCTCGTCTTACTGGGCGCCACGGCTTCCGCGCCGCTCGTGAGATACGTGCTGCCGGAGATCGTGGCGATCGCGTACGAGATCCAGGAGCGCGAGATCGTCTACTCCTGGGGCGGTGGCCACGCCGAGCGGCCCGGTCCGTCCAAGGGCACCTGCCTGGGTTATGCCGGGAAGATCAAGCCCTGCCCGGCGGCGCGGACGCGCGGGCTGGACTGCTCGGGGTTCACGCGGTGGGTGTACGCGCTGGCGCACGGCGCGGACGTGCTCGGGCCCGGCAACACCGACGACCACCTGCGCAAGATGCGCCGGGTGGGCTCTCCCTTGCCCGGTGACCTGGTCTATTTCGGGAAAAATCGGAAGAAGACCCGCCATGTGGGCATCTATCTGGGAGGCGGTCGGATGATGAACGCGCCGGAGACCGGGGCCGTGGTGCGGGTCGACGACATCGACCGGGTGAAGGGCTTCCTCGGGTTCTACCGCTACTGAGACCGACCCGGTATGACCTGTAACGCATGTGACCCGATGAAAAATGAGAGACCCGGAAGCTACTGTGTGCCGGTATGGACAGGCGATGGGTAGGTAGCGACGGGTGCGAGATCGTGCTCGCCACACGGGCCGGGCGGCAGGTGCTGCGGGTGCGCCGGCACGGGCGGCTCGTCGCCGACTGCGCCTCGGTCGAGGAGGTCGCCAGGCACGTCGATCTGGCCGACCTCTGCGAGGTGATCGCGTTCCCGTCCAGGCCCGCCGCCACGCAGCCGGCGAGGGTGCGAACGAGTTCGCATCATCGCTGAGCGCCGTGTATGGTTACACCTGTCCGCAGCGCGGACAGGCCCCTATAGCTCAGTCGGCAGAGCGTCTCCATGGTAAGGAGAAGGTCAACGGTTCGATTCCGTTTGGGGGCTCCCATTCTGGCAAGGCAAAACGCCCGACCCGAGATCATCCGGGGCCGGGCGTTTCTCGTTGTGCGCGAGGTCTGCGCGCCGAAGTCCATGCGATGGCGACGGTACCGCGGACCGGGTGGCGGACAAGCAACCGGCCGTTGTCTGCCGTACGCGCTCGGGCGGTCGCGGTTTCGCGTCCTCTGGGCGGCTAGTTGTTAGCGATGACGCGATCGGCTGCTGCCACGTGCGCGCTGCTCCGATACGGCTGCCAGCCAGCACGGATCTGGCGTACCTCGTGACGAACCCGAGCCGACGAGATCGACTGTACGTCAGCGCCAAGGTCGAGGACCGTGGCGGCGGCCTGGTCGACGTCCCCGGCGAGCAGATGGGCGTGGGCCGCCCGGAGGCCGATCAGTGCGCGTGTGCGGCGTTCGATGGGCCTACGCGTGCTCATGGAGGCGGTGTAGTGCCGTGCGGCGGCGGCGTGGTCCCCGAGCTGCGTGAGCACCAACCCGCTCTGATGCTCGAACGATTCGCGCCGGTAGTTCCCCGTCCACTCCGTCTCGGGCAGCGAGTCGGCGCGCTCAAGCTGTGCCTCGGCCCGGCGGAGCAAGGCAAGGGCGTCGCGTCGGTCAGCTACTCCAGCATGCGCCTCGGCTCGCATGCCCGTGATCCACGCCAGAGTGCGCTGCGGCCCGCGGCTATCAAGGCTGGAGGCGGCGGCATCAGCTAGGGCGAGAGCTTCTCGGTTGTGGCCGAGTTGTCGGGCCTGGACCGCCATCGAGCGTAGCGCCGTCGCCCGTAGCGTCCGGTCGCCTGCTTCGTCGGCCAGCCGGACAGCCTGGATGTAGTAGCGCATCGCGAGCCCGTTGACGCCGTCGTCCATAGCCATGTACGCCGCCAAGTAGACGAGTTCCGCCGTCGCCCTGAACAGATCCGGGCGGGCGCGACCAATGGTGCCGTGCAAAAGCGGTGCGACGTCATGCACGAGATAGGCGGCGACGGAGCGGCGTGCGTGGCCGCCACCGTACAGGTCTTCCAGCTCGCCGAAATGGCGGGTAGTAGCTCGGATGCGCGCCACATCCCCGGTACCGGCTTCACGAGCCCCCGCACGAGGCGATGAGATGAGCGGGCGGCGCGCGGGCACGGTGTAGCCGGCCAGGGAAAAGGCGCTGGCTGTCAGCATGGTCCGGCGATCGAGCATGTCGTCCTCCCCGAGGGCGGTCAGTCGGGCGACCGGATCACCCTGCCACGGGTCGTCAGTCGGCCCAGGCACGGTGGGGACATCGGGCCAACCCAGACCAGCAGGGGTGAGGCCTGGGTTGTGGAGGCGGCGACGGAATGCCTCCACAGCGGCACATATACCCTCCGGCCGGGGGATCGTCCCGGTCAGCCAGTGGCCAATCGTGGAGCGGTCGTAGTACAGCCGCACCCCGTTCTCCGCAGAGATGTCGTTGACGTGGCGCGCGACTGCCGCGTGGGTCCATCCGGCCTGGTTGATCGCTGCAGCCAGCGCCGTGTTGCTGATCGGATGCGCTCGTTTGGGAGCCATGGCAGCCCATTCACATCGGTTCACATTCGCGGACTCTCGACGGTGACGCTTGACCGGAGGAACGTCAAAGTGTACCGGCGCAGTAACCCACCGCAGGGGCGGACCGATTCCGCCGCCTATCCCCCACGGCACGAGCAACCCATCGAAGGAGCGCACGATGCAATCCACTGGGGCAAACGAAAGCGGCCGGAACGGCTTTCTCGTGACACTGGACGGGCCAAGCGGCGTCGGTAAAACCACCTGCAGCCAGCATTTACGCAACATCCTCCTGCAAGTCGGATTCCCTGCCACATGTACCACTCAGCCCTCTGCATCCCCCATCGGCGCCCTAGCCCGCTCCGGCACCCACACTTTCCACGGCTTGGCCTTGTCATGCCTGGTCGCCGCCGACCGGTACCACCACATCGCCACAGTGATCGAACCTGAACTGAAAGCCGGCCGAGTCGTGGTGTGCGACCGCTACGTGCCCTCCGCGTTCGTCCTCGACCGGCTCGACGGCGTACCTCGCGAGTTCATCGCCGACCTTTACCGATACGCCCGGCCCGCCGACCTGGCGGTGTTCTTGTTCGCCGATCCGGAGGTGTGTCTTCGACGCGCGCAGACCCGGGGCGTCTACAGCCGCTTTCACCATGACGGCCTCGCCGCTGCCGAACGCGAAAGCACCCTGTTCACCGAAGCAGCCGAACAGACCCGCGCCAGCGGCACGCCGACCCTGATCCACCATGTCGCCGACACTGACAGCGACACGGTCGCCGCCACGCTCGCCCAGCAGATCACCGCGCTGATCCCTTCCCGCCCCCCAACCGCGCACCGAGGTGAATCGTGAAGGTTGCACTGCTCTACCCCGAGGTCTACGACATGGCGCGCTTCCTTCAGGAACGCAAGGAATTTCCGCCATTCGGCGTGCTGTATCTGGCGGCCGTCGCCGAGGAGGCCGGCCACCAGGTGGAGATCCGGCGGGTCGCTCCTGGCCACACCGCCCTGGACCTGTCCAGCTTCGACGCGGTCGGCTTCAGTCTGGCGTCATCGGCCACGTACGGGCTGATGCTGCAGGCCCGCCGCGACGCACTGATCGACCCCGACGCGCTCGTCATGGTCGGCGGCGTCCACGCCAACTTCTACCCCGCTGAATCCTTGACGGACTTCAGTGCTGACGTGGTCGCCGACGGCGAATCCGAAGACACCATCCTGGAACTCCTCGATCACGCCTACGACCGGGACTACACCGGCGTGACCGGTGTGCTGTTCGAGCGCGACGGCCAGATCGTGCGCAATGCCTCCCGCCCGCTGATGCGTGACATTGACACGTTGCCGCTGCCGGCCCGTCACCTGCTGCCGCGAGACGACATCGTGCTGCCGGACCGACTCGCTGGGACCGACACCCGCATGGCGCATGTCATGTTCAGCCGGGGCTGCCCGTTCCCCTGTTCGTTCTGCGCCGTTGCCCAGCGCCGCATGCAATACCGCGGCGGCATCAGCGCCCGCACCGAGCTGACCCACCTGATCGACGCCTACGGCATCGGGGGCTTCGCGATCGTTGACGACAACTTCATCGTCAACAAAGGCAAGGTCGCCGACATTTGCAAGAACATCGCCGACCTGAACCTGCGCTGGTCGGCACTGTCGCGGGTCGACACCGTTGACCAGGCTCTGCTGGACACGATGGCCGCCTCCGGCTGCATTGAGATCAAATACGGGATGGAATCCGGCAGTGAACGTCTGCTCAAGGCGATGCGGAAGAACACCACCCAGGCCAAAATCCGCGCCGCGGTCGAGATGACCGCCAAGGCCGGGATCCAGGCCAAGGTGTTCATCATCCACGGGTTCCCCGGCGAGAACACCGAGACCACCTACGAAACCATCGCCCTGCTGCAAGAACTCCGCCCGATGCTCGGCAGAGTGGCGCTGTTTCGGTTCGTACCGCTGCCTGGCACTGAGGTCTACGACCAGGCGCTGCTGCATCGCATCCGCGGAACCCACCGGCAACCAGACTGGGACGGAGATTGGGCGAAGTTCCACATTCACCACAACGAACGCCACTGGTGGGGCAACGCCGACGACTGGGCCGAAACCGAGCGCTCCTACGCTGAACTGCGCGCCTTCGTAGAAGGTGAGTGGGGGCCTCAGGGGTGAACCATGGCATCTCCCGCCCCGCTACTCATCAGCACTGCTAGCGTGCCCCGCATGACCGGCCGCTCCACACCCGAAACGGTGGAATCCCACACGCTTGGTCCGCTTGAGGCCGCGAGGTTGTGGAACCGAGTGCTGGCGCGTCAAGGGCTCGCCGCTCACACCCGCCGGACCACAGTAGAGGACATCGCGAACGCGGCACTGGGACTGCACGCCGCACGTCTACCGTCTCCGTTCGCCACCGTGGCAGCCCGCGCCGCAGACGGTGCCATCCCGCTGAGTCTCTTCGACCCGGCGGTGCGAGCCCGGCTGGTCACCTTGCGGTGCATGCGCAAAACGCTGCACACCCTGCCTTTGGAGCTCGCCGCCGCTGCGCACGCGGCCACGCTGCGTTTCCGCCAGCGCGACGCCCTACGCGGCCTCGTCAACGCCGGCCACAGCGAGGCCAGCGTTACAGCCGCCACCAACGCCCTCGTGGAGTTGCTGGGCGAGTGCGGGCCGTTGTTCCACCGCGACATCGAGGCCCGCCTCGTCGCGGCCGCCATATCGGTGCCGGTGACACGGCTGGCGCTCAAGCTCGCCTGGGAACGCGGCACCCTCGCCTACCTCAACCAGACGCAGGGCTGGAATCGCGAGTTCCGCACTTTCGCTCTCACCGCCGATGCCTACCCGGGCCTCGATACCAGCTTGGATCCCGGTACGGCCGTCGAGCGGCTGCTGACCGCCTACATCGACCGCTACGGCCCAGTCAGCATCCGCGATGCCACCTGGTGGTCGGCGCTGTCCCGCGTCGCAGTGGTAGACGGCATGCAACGGGCCGGCATCAAACTGGTTGAGCTGATCACCCCGTGGGCCGCCAACCCCCTCTACATGAGCACCGACCGGTTCGCGGAGTTCGTCGACGCTCCGGCCGCAGAATGCGCCACGGGCGTGAACCTGCTCGCGCACGAGGATGTCGCCCTCAAGGCTTATTTCGAGACCCGCCGCCGTTACCTCGGAGACCTGGCGCCGTCAGCGGTGTTCAACCAGATCGGTGAGGTTTTGCCGACCGTTCTGTTCAACGGATGCGTGGTAGGCGTGTGGGCGTGGGAGGAGCGCACCGGCCAGGTGCGTCCGCGTCTCATCCCCGGGCTGGTTCCCGCTGAGCGGCAAAAGGAAATCCGGGCGGCCATCAAGAAGCTCACCATGACCTTGCGCTCTGGTCTCCATTGCGTTCCCGCAGCGCAAGTCGGGAAAGACCAGCTCACGCTGCTGTCCGCCTGCTGACGTCGTTCTGCGAGTTTCCGCGAAGGCCCACAGAGAGCGCTGCTACGGTGGCTTTCTTCTCTCATCCGTCACCCGTGGGATCCTCATGCAGCCTCTTCCCAGTACGCACTCGCCGTCTCTAGAAGCACTCCAGCGTTATGTCTCAGAGATGGAGAAAGAACGCAACTTCTCCGATAGCACCATCATCGAGCAGTGTCTGAAGCTTGCCGAGGAGACCGGTGAGGTTTGCAAGGCAGTGCGCAAGCACTCTTCGCTGTCGATCGATCCTGCCAGCACAACAGGCACCATCGGCGATGAACTCGCCGATGTCCTTATTTACGTGGCCGCCATCGCCAACCGCGCTGACGTCGATCTGTCAGAAGCGTTGCGGGCCAAAGAGCGGATCAACGAGACTCGTGTCTGGACGGGAACGCGTCGGTGACCGTTCCATCAGAGGCCCGGCAGGTCAGGCCTTAGCTGCCTGCTGCAACTTGGCTCGGGCGACTCGGCGTGGGTTGCGTCCACGGGAGTGGTGTACGAGTTTGACCTGGTCAGCAGGCGCGGCGCCGTGAAATGAGAACGGTCATCGCGTGATCCTTCGTAGCAACTGCCGCTGTACCGGCAGGTAGCAGCCGAGATCAGACGCCGCATCGACAGCGGTGAGATCCCGCCCGGTCATGCCGTCCCCAGTGAGCCGGAGATCGCTGCCGAGTTCGACGTCTCGCGGATCACCGCGACCAAAGCGCTCCGCCTGCTCCGCGAGGAGGGGCTGGTCTACCCCGTGTCGGGGCGGGGCACGTTCGTCGGCCCGGAGGACGTGCCGCGCGTGTCGAGGACGGTTCGGCCGTACGAGAGGATCGCGGCGGACATCGCACAGCGGATCAGGGCCGGAGAGTTGCGGCCCGACTTCCCGATCCCGAGCGAGACAACGCTCATGCAGCAATACGACGTGGCGAAGGGAACTGTCCGTCGGGCGGTGGCGCTGCTGCGAGGGCAAGGCTGGGTGTTCACGGTCGAGAAACGCGGCAGCTACGTCTCCCAGTCGGAGGACTGGCCGGAGGGCTGACCTTGCCAGGCGCTTCGTCTACCTGCTGTCGGCTGTCCAGATGGAGATTCGCGGTTCGGAAGCTTGGCCGCCGTTGCCGTTGCCGTACGTGCTAACCTGCCGGTGGCCGTCATGCTGCCACACTCGGTAGGTGGGGCTGATGCGATTCGATTTCGGTTGGCGGGGGCTTCTGCGGCATACTAGAGACACCCTGCCCGGTCAGGCGAGTTACGAAGGTGCTCCTCGGGTCGGGTATCCTCTACGGGGCCGGTCGTTTTCGGCTCAAGGCGGAGTAGCTCAGTCAGGCAGAGCAAACGGCTCATAATCGTTGTGTCGCCGGTTCAAGTCCGGCCTCCGCTACTGCCCAATCCCAGGTCCTGTGACCTGGGTATGGGCATGTCCCAGTCCCAAACGTAGAAAGGCACTCCCAAGTGGCTGCCACCGACGTTAGGCCCAAGATCACGCTGGCCTGCCAGGAGTGCAAGCACCGCAACTACATCACGCGGAAGAACCGGCGCAATGACCCGGATCGGCTTGAGCTGAAGAAGTACTGCCCCAACTGCCGCTGCCACCGCGCGCACCGCGAGACCCGCTAGTCTCGCCGGGCAGCACCCCTGCCATCTTTTGACAGACCGGCGTCCTGTTGAACGGGACGCCGGTTTGTCGTGTCCGCATACGCCCGATCTCGCGGCGGCAAAAAGACGGCCATCCCGGCGACAGCCGAATCTTGTTCTGTTAGCGTCTGGCTCACATCGCGTTCGTTGACATGCGAGGAGCACTGATGGCCTTGAACCGTGACTTCGTGGGACGCAGTTACCCCTCAGGCAGCCCGTACGAGGTCAGTCGGGTGAAGATCAAGGAGTTCGCAGCCGCTATCGGCGACAGCAATCCGATCTACCGCGACCGGGAGGCGGCGCGGGCCGCCGGGCACCCGGACGTGGTCGCACCGCCGACCTTCCCCATCGTGTTCAGCCTGCAGAGCGGCGGCGGCGCGCTGGCCGACCCCGGCCTGGGCCTGAACTTCGCCATGGTGGTCCACGGCGAGCAGCGCTTCGAGTACGCGCGCCCGGTCTACGCCGGTGACGAGCTCGTCAGCACCGCCACCATCACCGAGATCCGCAGCGCCGGCCGCAACGAGCTGCTGACGATCAGGAGCGAGGTCACCACGGTCGCCGGCGAGCCGGTCTGCACCACGTACAACACGATCATCGAGCGGGGCGGGGCGGCCTGAGATGACAGCGACGGTGAAGTACGACGAGGTCGAGGTCGGCCAGGTGATTCCCGCCGTGGACTACAGCGTGCGCAGGCTGAACCTGGTGATGTACGCGGGCGCGTCCGGCGACTTCAACCAGATCCACTGGAACGAGCGGTTCGCCAAGATGGTCGGACTGCCCGACGTCATCGCGCACGGCATGTTCACGATGGCCCAGGCCGGCCGGTTCGTCACCGACTGGGCCGGGGATCCGGGCGCGGTGGTCGACTACGGGGTGCGGTTCTCCTCGATGGTGGTCGTGCCGGACGACGACCAGGGCGCCACGATCACGGTCAGCGGCGTCGTGGAGGAGAAGCTCGCGGACCGGTGGGTGGTGGTGGCGCTGACGGCTCGGGCGGGCGACGCCGAGGTGCTGTCCAGGGCGCGCGCGGTGGTGCAGCTCGCCTGATGATAGGGCGGGCGGCTCTCGGGTACCCGTGAGGTCATGAATGAATCCCCGCATGTCACCATTTGGCCGACCGTGGCGTCCATCCCTGTTTCCGCCGTGACCGACGACCGCCCGCCCGGCCACCTCCGTCCGCCCCGACTCGACGAGGTGGCCGGCACCGCCGGCACGGGCCGCGACACGACGGGTGGTGATGTCGGGCCGGCGACCGGGGTCGGTACGGGTGGGGTCAAGGGCGGAGGTGCTCGTGGGAACCCGGCGGCTGAGTTCGGCTTCTCCGGTGACCCTGGTCAGCATGGGGTGCCCGGTGATGACATGCTGCACGCCCAGCGGGCCTGGGACGGGGCGCTGGCCACCAACCGGATGGACGCTCTGGGCGTCAACGTCGAGCGGCAGCGCGTGGCGACCAAGGACGTGACGGCCACGGTGGGTCTGGTGGTCGACGGCCGGCCGCAGGACGTACGGGCGTGCGTCGATTCGCTCGTCGCGCGCACCGGGGCCACCATTCTGGCGCTCGACCTGGGCAACGTCGACGGCGCCGGGGACGTGCTGGAGGAGCTGGCCGAGCGCCACCCGGAACGGATCCGCCTCTGGCGCGTGGCCGAGAAGCCGGACTGGAAGGGTGGCGGCGCGACCTGGGGGGCCGCCCGGGTCAAGCTGCTCCACCTCGACACCGCCGAGGTGCACGTCCTGATGGACACCTCCCTCGTGCTCGAAGGCGACGCGCTCACCCCGCTGATCGCGGCGGTCAAGGAGGGGGCGGTGGCCGCCGGCCGGCAGGGGCTGGAGCCGGTCGAGTCCGGCGAGGGGTGGCGGCAGGCGGGGCCGGGCCGGGTGCGCGCGCTGCGCGGTGACCTGATGGCGGTCCGCAGGTCGGCCGCCCTGGCCGCCTTCCCGGAGCAGGCCCGCGATGCCCGCGACGCCGACCTGGACTTCTCCCTGGCCCTGCGCGGCGAACTCGTGGTACCCGAGGAGCACCTGCCGGTGCGCGGTCCACACGAGCACGGCGCCGTCCCCGAAGCACGTGACCACGGCGCCGCCCCCGGATCACGCGAGTACGGCGCCGTCCCCGAAGCACGTGACCACGGCGCCGCCCCCGAATAGGCCGGGCGGAATCATGACAGGGTGCTGCCGATGCGGTGACACCTCCTAAGCTGGTGCCCATGGAGATGCTCGCGCCCTACACCACGCTCGGCCTGGGCGGCCCCGCCGCCGAGTTCGCCCAAGCCGACTCGGCGGAGCAGTTGGTCTCCCTGGTGGCGGCGGCGGACCGGGAGTCGCGGCCCACGCTGATCCTCGGCGGCGGCAGCAACGTGGTGGTCGCGGACGAGGGCTTCGACGGCCTGGTCATCCGGGTGGCCAACCTGGGCGTCTCGGTCTCCCGCGACGGCGAGCAGGTGCTGGTCACGGTCGAGGCGGGCGAGGACTGGGACCCACTGGTGGCTCGCGCGGTCGCCGAGGGGTGGGCGGGCATCGAGTGCATGTCGGGCATCCCCGGTCTGGTGGGATCCACCCCGATCCAGAACGTCGGCGCCTACGGCCAGGAGGTGGCGCAGACCATCTGGTGCGTACGGGCCTACGACCGCAAGACGCGCCAGGTGGTGGATCTGGAGGCCCGGCAGTGCGGGTTCTCCTATCGCGACAGCGCCTTCAAGCGGGATCTGTCCCGGCATGTGGTGCTCGCCGTGACGTACGCGCTGGATGTTTCGGCAATATCCGGTCCGGTGGCGTACCAGGAGCTGGCCGGACGGCTCGGTGTCGAGGTCGGCGAGCGGGTGCCGCTGGCGCGAGCCCGTGCGGCGGTGCTGGAGCTGAGGCGCGGCAAGGGCATGGTGCTCGACCCGGCCGACCCCGACACGCGCAGCGTGGGGTCCTTCTTCACCAACCCGATCCTGTCCGCGGCCGAGGCCGCGGCGCTGGCCGCCCGCGCGCCGGGGCACCCCAGCTGGAGCGTCGGCGACGGGGCGATCAAGGTGCCGGCCGCCTGGCTGATCGAGCAGGCCGGCTTCCCCAAGGGCTACGAGCACGGCCCGGTCCGCATCTCCACCAAGCACACCCTCGCCCTGACCAACCCCGGCTCGGGCACCACCGCCGACCTGCTGGCCCTGGCCAGGCAGGTGCGTGACGGGGTGCACGAGAAGTTCGGGGTGACGCTGGTCAACGAGCCGGTCATGGTGGGCTGCGCGCTGTGAGGGGCTACGAGTCGTGAGGGGAGCGGAATAGGGGTCGGCGGGCTGCTGTTAGGGTTGATTGGAAACACCGAAGGGGAGTAGTCCCAATCGCGTGATCGACATACTGGCGCGTTCGCGCGCCCGGTCGCGCGGGCCTTCACGGGCGGACGAGACCTTCGGCCTGGCAGCCGTGTACGAAGACGCTGCCGGGCCGAAGCCGTGCCCGAAGATCTCCCCCGGTGCGCGCTCACGGTCCGGTCGCGCGGAAGAGGACCGTTGGAAGCATTCTGGATCAGCCTGGCCGTGATCTTCGTGGCCGAGCTCGGTGACAAGAGTCAGCTCATGGCGATGACGTTCGCCACCCGCTTCAAAACCTGGCCGGTGATCGCCGGCATCACCATCGCTACCACCGCCGTCCACCTGGTCAGCGTGGCCGTGGGCGGGTTGATCGGCGACGCGCTCCCCACCACCGCCATCTCCGTCGTGGCCGGGCTCGCCTTCCTCGGCTTCGCGGCGTGGACGCTGCGCGGCGACGAGCTGACCGACGAGGAGGCCGAGAAGGCGAAGCGCACCACCAGGAACGCCATCATCGCCGTGACGGTCGCGTTCTTCCTGGCGGAGCTGGGCGACAAGACCATGCTGGCCACGATCACGCTGGCGACGCAGCACGGCTGGCTCGGCACCTGGATCGGCTCCACCGTCGGCATGGTGGCGGCCGACGCGCTGGCCATCGTGGTGGGACGGCTGCTCGGCAAGCACCTGCCGGAAAAGGCGATCCGGTACGGCGCGGCCGCCGCCTTCGCGATCTTCGGCATCGTCCTGCTGATCGACGCGCTGATCTGAATTAGTACCCACTCGTTACAGTTTGTCACTCATTGTAAGCAAGAGGTGTGATTGAGTATTTACTGACTTCTGGTTCGGCGGGGATGGAGTACGGATTGTCAAGGATCGGCTGGCGCCACTCGGTGTTCGCGCCCGTGGTGGCCCTGGTGGTCTCGGCGCTGCTGCTGGTGGCCGGAGTGGTGGAGACAGTGCTGCAGGCCGTGGGCGCGACCACGGCCCCGGCCGCGGCGGAGTTCGTGGTCACGCTCATCGTCGCGGTGTTCCTGACCGCCGTGCTCAGGATCGCCAGAGCGGTGCCGGACATCCGGCGGGAGAACGAGGCGACGGCGCGGGCCGTGGCCAACGTCCAGGCGGTGAAGCCGGGCGGCGACACGCTGGTGGGGCGGCGGCTCAAGCTGTTCAAGGAGTCCGCGGAGGCGGGCAGCGACGCCGAGGCGGTGCTGAGCGCCCGCTCCGCGCTCGACGACAGCGAGATGGCCAACAGGCACCACATCGACCACGCGCTCATCTGGGCGCTGCCGGTGTTCGGGTTCATCGGCACCGCGCTCACGATGGCCGCGATGGTCACCTCGTTCGGTGACGCCCTGGACAGCCAGGGAGACCCCAGCGTGCTGATGACCGCGCTCCGGGAGCACGTGCTGCCCGAGCTGGCGTCCGCGTTCGGCGTCACGTTGATCGCGCTGCTCCTGAGCGTGCTCGCGTTCTTCGAGATGTCCCTGGTCGAGCGGGCCGAGCGGGCCGGCGTGGTGGCCGCCGACGAGGTGTTCCTGAGCTACATCGCGCGGCTGCCGGGCAAGCAGGCGGGCCCCGTGGCGCAGGCGAGCCCCGCCCTGCAGGGGCTCAGTCAGGAGCTGGCCCGCTCACGGGCCGAGACCGAAGCCCTGGCCAAGGGGATGGCCCGCTCCCGCGGCGAGACCGAGGCCCTGGTCAAGGGGCTGGACGCGCTGCGGATCGCGGTGGAGCGGCTGAGCGCGGCCGAGACCCGCCCGCAGAAGTACACGCTGGTGAGGGAGCCGTGAGGAAGCGGCCCGCCCGATCGTTCGCCCCGCCGCTCGACCTGCGTTTCATCGACCTGTTCATGGCCATCGTGCTGGCCCTGTCGTTCGTCGCCATCATGCTCACCGTGGTGGCGCGGATGCTGCCGACGGACACCCCCGCGCAGTCGGCCCGCGAGCAGAAGACCGTGGCCCAGCTGCAGCGGCAGCTCGACGCCGCCGTCGCGGCCCAGCGGCAGGCCGAGACCGAGCTGCGCACCACCCAGGCGGAGATCGCCGACCAGACCGCCTTCGCCCTGCCCTGGTGGCTGATCGGGTTCTGCGCCCTGCTCGGGGTGCTCGCCGTGTTCATGGACTGGCGGATCCGGCTGTGGCGCCGGGCTGAGTTGCCACGGCTGCGCAGCTGGCTGATGGTCGCCCTGGTGGTGGCCGCGGTCACCTGGGTGCTCCGGTCGCTGAGCGACCGGGACGGCTATCTGCTGCTCGCCGAGATCCCCTGGTGGGCCGCCGACGCCCTCTGCCTCGGACTGATCCTGGTCGCGTACGTACTGATCACCGACCTCCGGGCCGGGCACGCGACGCTCGGCGAGATCAGGTCCCGGCCCGTCCCCGAAGCGATCCCCGACGAGCGGCCGAGACACCGCAGCCGGTCAGGGTGACGGCGGCGACCGCCGGTGCGCGGCCGGGCACCCGCAGCGTGACGGCGGCGGCCGCCGGGGCGCCCGCGGCCGGTCAGTGGGACAGCAGTGAGCGGCGGTGCGCGAAGGCGGCGGCTTCGCCTCGGGTCGCCACGCCCAGCTTGGCCAGGATGTTGGAGACGTGCACGCTCACGGTCTTGGCGGAGATGAACAGCTCCGCCGCGATGTCCCTGTTGGTGCGCCCCAGCGCCACCAGACGGAGCACTTCGAGCTCGCGCGGGGTGAGCAGGGCGGACGGCTCCCGCGGATGCTGGTCCGCGCCGACGCGGCGGGACAGCCGTTCGATGTCGCCGATGAGCGGGGCCGCGCCCAGCGCGGTCGCCAGCGGCAGCGCCACCTTGAGCCGGGCCGCCGCGTCGTCGCGCTCGCCCGCCTCCGCCGCGGCGGAGGCGGCCCGCATCAGAGCCCTGGCCTGGTTGTGCGGGCGGCCGAGCCGCTCCCAGGCGGCGGCCGAGGCGTCGAAGTCCGCCGAGTACGACAGCCGGTAGGCCTCGGCGACCGGGCTGCCGGTCGACAGGTGCACCGCCACCTCGGCCGCCTGCTCGCGCACCGCGCGGACCCGGTCCGGCTCTAGCTCCCCGGCGGCGTCGCAGACCGTGCGGAGCAGGGTCAGCAGCCGCCAGCCGAGCATCGCCTTGCTGGACTGGGAGGGACGGGCGAGCACCCGCTCGGCCACCGCCAGCGCCAGACCGTACTCTTCCCTGAGCAGGTGCCAGCCGATGCGCAGCCGGGCGCTGTTGGTGATGTCCTGGACGAAGTCCTCGGGGCGCTCCTTGAGCACGCCGATCTCCGCCAGGATGCCCTCCACCAGCTCCAGCTCGCCGCGCGCGAGCGCGATGTCGGCCCGCACCCGCAGCAGGTGGTGGCGGGTGCGGATCGTCGGCTCGAAGGACAGGGCGCGCTCGATGGTCTCGATGGCCTCGTCCCAGCGGCCGATCGTCTCCAGCGCCTCGGCCCGGTTGTTGAGGATGAACAGGCCGCTGGCGCGGAGCCTGCCGTACCTCTTGGCCGCCAGCCAGCCCTCCTCGGACAGCTTCAGCGCCTCGTCCGAGCGGCCGGTGTCGAGCAGCCCGTCGATCAGGTTGCCGATCGCCCGGGTGATCACCCGGCCGGAGTTCTGCTGCCTGCCGATCTCCAGGGCCCGCATGTTGACATCGATCGTCGCCTCGATGTCGCCGGTGAGCGAGTGGCCGAGCCCCAGGTTCAGCAGGAACTCGGCCTCCAAGCAGCGATCACCCAGCTCCCTGGCCCAGCGCATGCCCTCCTCGACGCAGGCGCCGCCCTCTTCCGCTTCGCCGCGGAGCATCAGGTGCTGGCTCATCGGCATGAGCACCTCGGCCCTGGCCGAGCCGGGCTCGGGGACGAGCCGCAGGGCGTGGCGCAGGTCCTCGACAAAGCCGACCCGGCCCTTGGAGATCTTCAAGTACGTCCGGCGGACGATGAGCATGGCCACCCGGTTGGGCTCGCGGGTCTCGTCCAGCTCCGCCAGCGCGGCATTGACGAACTTCATCCCCCTGTCGACCTCGCCGCCGGCGTGCGCGGCCACCGAGGCCTTCTCCAGCACCGCGATGTGGTCCACGCCGATCCGCTCGGCCGCGTCCGGCACTCGGTCCCACAGCATGAGCACCCGTTCGAGCAGGGGTACCGCCTCGGTGTAGGCGAACGCCTTGAAGGACTTGGCCGCGGCCTGCCAGGCGGCGATCAGGGCTTCGTGGTCGTTGCGGGCGCCGTACCAGTGGTGGGCGAGCTCGACGGCGGCGCGTCCGGGCGGGACGAGCGCGCGGTCCTTGGAGATCTCCACGGCATAGCGGGCGTGCAGCCGCTGGTGCTCGCCGGGCAGCAGCTCCTCGTGCACGGCCTCGCGGATCAGCGAGTGACGGAAGACGTAGGCGCGGCCGTCGGCGATCTGCAGCACGTTGCCCGCGACGGCGGGCCGGAGCGCGGCCTCCAGCTCCAGCTCGGACAGGCCGCTGACGGCGGCGAGCAGCGCGTGGCCGACGCGGGTGCCGCCCGCGGCGGCGATGCGCAGGACCCGCTGGGTCTCCTCCGGCAGGCGCTCGACCGCGGCGAGGATCAGGTCCTGCATGGAGTCGGGGAAGGTGCAGTCCTCGTCGCCTTCGAGCATCGCCTCCACGAACAGGGGGATGCCCTCGCTGCGCTCGTAGACCTTCTGCACCTTGGCGTACTGCGGGGCGCTGCCGAGGATGCCGGTCATCTGCTGGGCGACCTCGTCCCGCGACAGCCGGGGCAGGTCGAGCCTGAGCACGCCGTTGACCCTGCCCAGCTCGGCCAGCACCGGGCGCAGTGGGTGCTGCCTGTGCAGGTCGTCGGAGCGGTAGGTCATGACCATGAGCACCTGCGGGATGCGCAGGTTGCGGCTGAGGAAGGCGATCAGGTCCCGGCTGGACCGGTCGGCCCAGTGCACGTCCTCGATGATCAGGACCGTGGGGGTGCTGTCGGCCAGCCGTTCGAGGAGGGTGAGGAACTGCTCGAAGAGCCGGGCGCGGCTGGTGTCGGTCTCACCGTCGCCGCCGGCCTCACCGAACTCGGGCAGCAGGCGGGCCAGGTCCCGCGCTGCGCCGTCGGGGAGCAGCGCGGCGATCTGACCGGCGCCCTGCTCCCTGACGAGCTGCCTGAGCGCGGCGGTGAACGGCGCGTAGGCCAGGCCCTCGGAGGAGAGCTCGACGCAGCCGCCGTACAGCACGCGAGCGCCGCCGATCTGCTCGGCGAAGCGGTGGACGAGCCGGGTCTTGCCGACGCCCGCCTCGCCACCGAGCAGCACCGCCGTGGCGTTGCCACGGCAGGCTTCCTCGAACGCCTCGCCGAGCGCGGTGAGCTCATCGCTCCGCCCGACGAAGACGGGGCTCACCGAACGTCCCAGCATGTCGCTCAGCATGTCACGACTTATCCGTATCTTTCGACGGGATTAAGGGGGCGGAGAGGCTGCTAAGGAGGCAGAGAGGCCCGGCCGCGAGGGAGGTTGCGGCCGGGCTCTCGTGGGATGGTCATGACGAGTGGCGCTTGCCGAAGACCGAGCGGCGCTCGGACTTGTTCGCCTGCTGCGCCTCGCGTACGCGCCGGTGCCTGGCGGCCGCCTGGTGAAGCTCGCGGGCCTGACTCTTCATGAGCTGGAACTCGATTTCGGCGTTCATGCCGTTCTCCTGTGCTTGTGGAGCTCACTTCCTGACATCTTCAAGAATCGGGCTAAGGCCCACCCCGCCACATCGGGTGGATGCCCTATCTCCACGCCCGCACAGGGCCCTTATGTGCCTAGTCCACCCGGTAGGTGACGTAGTAGTACGAGCTTTCGACCTCAGACTTGGCGAGTTTCGCGATCTCTCCGGTGCCCTGCTCCGATTCGAAGATCGTTATCGACCCCAGCAGGTCGTTGTCGGAGACCGAGTCGAAATCCCACAGTGAGATGTTCTCCGAGAAGGAGACGGGGATCACGATCCCGGGCGCCTTGGACTGCCCTGCCTGCATGTCCACGGTCGTGTTGCCGGGCGGCCAGATGGAGCTGTTCAGGTCCCCTGAGGTGTCCGTCGTGATGAACAGGTTGTCGGGATCCGAGCGGGCGCTGTCCATGGCCCCTGCGACCCCGGGCATGCCCCTGACGAGGCTCTCCACCGAGCTCCCGGCGAGCTGGCCCAGCACGGGAGCGAGGCCGGAAAGCGCTTGGATGACGCCGATGTCGGTTCCGGTGGCTTGGCGCAGGCACCAGATCTGCTGGATCGTCGCGTTCGCGGTCATGGTTTCCTCTCCTCGATGTTCAGGGCGAAAGTGGCTCAGTAGTGGTTGATGAGTCCCGCCGCGACCATCTCCTCGTGGAGCCGGGTCAGCGCGGTCATGGGCATGCCGTTCTGCGGCTGCTGGTAGGAGGCCAGCAGGCCGGCCGCCTGCATCTCCTGGGTGAGCTGGTCCAGCGGTGAGTGCGCCGGGACCCCCGTGAGTGCCGGTGCCAGGGCGCGGATCGCGTCGGGCAGCCCGGCTCCGGTCCTGTTCGGGTCGCCGAGTTGCAGCGGCGTACAGCTCGATCTGATGATGTCGAACAGCCGGTCGACCCGCCGGGCGTCCCTGGCGGCGTACTCGCCCTGGAAGTCGCCGTGGTGGGCCACGATGAGCGCGGCCAGGCCGGAGACGTGCGGAGCGGCCATGGACGTGCCGTCCCAGGCCGCGTACTCGGTCGACGGGATCGCCGACAGGATCGCCACGCCCGGCGCGCACACGTCGACCTCGGGCCCGAAGCAGGTGAACGCGGGGGAGAAGTATCCGTCGAAGGCCTGCGGCGGCCGGATCTGGTCGGCGTGCGTGCTGCCGGCCGGAAACGCGTCCGTCTTGCCTATCGCCGCGACCGCGAGGACCGTGGGCATGTTGCCGGGGAAGTTGACGGGGCCGCTGTCGTTCCCGGCGGCGACGATGCACGCCACGCCGGCGGCGCGGGCCTCTTCCAGCTTGGCGGCGACGAGCGGGGAGAACTCCTTGGTGCCCAGGCTGAGGTTGATGACATCGATCTCCTTGTCGATGCAGTAGTCGATGGCCTCGATGAGGTCGCTGAGCCGGCCACCAGGGAAGATCTTGCAGGCGTGCACCTCCGCCTCGACGGCGAAACCGACGACACCCCGGCCGGTGTCCGCGCCGGTGATGATCCCGGCGCAGTGCGAGCCGTGGTGGACGGTGTCGACCGTCCAGCCGGCCTCTTTGCGCTCGCTCAGATCGAGTCCGGCGTTCACCCGGCCGGCCAGGTCGGGGTGCTCGACGGCGACCCCCGAGTCGACGATGGCCACCTTGGCGCCCGCGCCGCGGAAGTTCGGCGGCAGCCGGTGCAACTGCATGGCCTCCTGGCCCCAGCCGAACGCCTGCTTGTCGGGGAAGCCGGGCAGGGTGTCCGACAGCTTCTTCAGGACGACGAGGTTGTCACCGTCCTCCCTCAGGGCCGGCCGGTCGAGGATCCGGCCCCAGTGACCGCCGACGGGTTTCACCTGCACGCTGGCGATCGAATCGGCGGTCTCGCCGGTCAGCGTGATCGTGGCGCGGCCGTCCGGGCCGGTGACCGCCTGGGCGGGCCACAGATAGCCGTTGACCAGGATGGCGGCGTTGGGCATGGGGATGCCGTCGGTGTCCACGATCAGGAACGTGAAGCTGGACTCGACGCCGACGGGCAGGATCAGCTGGCGGCGGGTGTCCCTGCGCGGCATGAGGGACACGTCGGTGTAGGTGAGCAGCCGGTCACGCTCGATGTGGATCTGGGGCAGCTGCCGGCTGAGCGCCTCCGCGTACTCTCCCGTCATGTCGGCGACCGTCAGCCCGCCCAGCGTCACGCTTCCCGCCGCGAGGGCGGACATCCGGACCGGCGCCTCGACCCGTCTGCGCACCTCCACCTGCGGGTCACGGTCCAGCAGGTCGTGCAGGGCCGCGGGGTCGAGGGACGGGGTGGACAGGCCCTTCGCCTCCAGGTAGGGCTGGGGCAGCACCGCCGCCATATAGCGCCGCAGCCTCGGCCGCACCGGCTCCTGCGCCGGTTCTTGCCCGGCCTTGCCTCGGCCGGTCGGGCGGGGCCGCGGCTGCCTGCCCGGATTCTTGGAAGTGCCGTTACCGCTCATGGCGTCTCTCCTGAGAGCTCATGCTGATATGTCAGAACAACTCGACAGGGGAGTCCGGCTCGATCGTCAGCCGTGTCCCGTACCTCGCCCGCAGCGCCCCGGCGTGCGCCGGGGACATCTCCACCGCGAGCAGGCTCGGCCGGTCCGGCGCGCCGACGATCCGCCGGATCTTCACCTCAGGATCATCGCGAAGCATCTCGATGAGCTCCGCGAGCAGCGCCGCGTCCGGGCAACCGATCATG
The DNA here is from genome assembly GCF_014646515.1 of Nonomuraea glycinis. Classification (GTDB taxonomy): domain Bacteria; phylum Actinomycetota; class Actinomycetes; order Streptosporangiales; family Streptosporangiaceae; genus Nonomuraea; species Nonomuraea glycinis. Next base: position 67,617 of record NZ_BMNK01000023.1, on the reverse strand, counting down.
TACGGCACGGGCCCGGACCGGCCGGCGGCCGATCCGGGATCGTGCGACGGCCCGGTCACTGCGGTGGCGTGGCCTGCTGGCCGCCTCTGCCGATGAAGCCGGTGACCAACTGGATCTGGGCGAGGCACTGGTCGTACTGCCCGCTGCGGTACAGCCGTACGGCCTCGATGGTCGCCGGCACGGCGGCGGCGAACTGGGGCGCCTGCGGGACGGCGGCCTGCAGCCAGCCGTAGAGCTGCTGCAGCGCCGTCGCGCACTGCGCCTGGGCCTGCGCCTGGGCTTGGGCCTGGGCCTGCGCTTGATTCGCCTGGGGGGAGCCCATGGCCGGCGCGCTCATGTCCGGCCACTGTCCCAGCCCGACCGTCGGTCCCATGTCGCCGCCCTTACCCGACCCCGGCGGGCGCCTGGCCCTGCTGCATGCCTTGCATCGGCTGCTGCATGCCTTGCATGCCCTGCATCGGCTGCTGCATCGGTTGCGGCATGCCCTGCATTCCCTGCATGCCCTGCATGGGCTGCTGCATCGGGGGCTGCATGCCCTGCTGCTGGCCTGGCTGGTCCGGGATGCTGAGCAGGATCTGCTTGACGATCGGAAGGCCGTACTGCATGCCGTACTGGGCCACCTTGCTCCAGAAGCTCGCCGGGTTGGACGTGTGCTCCAGCGGCTGGAACTGCCCACCACCCTGCCCGGCTTGGAAGGGCATAAGCGTGTCGAGCAGTTGCTTCGGGAAGGGGGAAGGCGCGGGCATCGGCATGGGCATCGGCATGGGCATGGGCATCGGGATATTAGGCATGCCGAAAAGACTGCCGAAGGACGACGGAGATACGCCCTGCTGACCGTGCTGCGACCCGCCCATCATCTGCCCCATGATCTCCTGCAGCTTGCGAAGCATCTCAGGGTCGATAGGGAGCGGGCCGGGAATGTTGCCCTGTCCCGGCATGCCCTGCCCGGGGATGTTCAGCCCGGGAATGTTCAGTCCCGGGAGGCCCAGCCCTGGGATGCCCTGCGGCATGTGTGGTTGCGGGCCCTGCTGGGCTTGCAGCGGAAAGACGGCGCCGATGAGCGAGCCGATGATGCTGCCGATCGTGGCGCCGTCTTCGCCGCCGATCGCCCTGCCGATCTCACGGCCGGCGAAGCCCCCCGCCACGCCGCCTCCCACCCCCATCGGCAACACGCCCTGCTGGCCGTACTGTTGCTGGGGCTGCTGGCCGTACTGCTGTCCTGGCGCCATCTGAGGCGTCGCATACATCATCGGTGTCTCCTACGCGGCTCGGTCGCGGGCGCGACTCCCGCCGATTACCTACCGCAACAATCTGTGCACTAATTGTCGCAAACAGTAATGATGTGCCCAGAACTCACGGGAACAGCGCGGCGAACTCGGGCGGCAGGGACGGGTCGGTGCGCTGGAAGGTCCGGCCCTCCTCGAACCCCTCGACCGTCTTGATCGCCAGCATGAAACTCTCCAGCTCGGCGTCGTCGAGATCGGCCACCCGCCGCGCCGGGTCGAGGCCGGTGAGCTGGCGGACGCGCTTGGCGTACAGGACGGGATCGTTGTTGCCGTGACCGGAGGGCGCGTACTTCATGAGCGCGTCGCCCATGCTCAGCGGGTTGTAGACCGAGGACCGGAGGACCCCGCGCAGCGCCGTCCAGCCGTCCTCGTGGCTGGCGAAGATCGCCAGCCCTCGCCTGTCGACGGCGAGTGCGTTCCGGTACGGCATCCGGCCGGGCAGGAGGTTGCCCGGGTTGTTGTTGCGCCAGGCGAGCGTGCCGCCCACGTGCAGCACGTCGTGCGCCCTCGCCCAGCCGCCGTGCTCGTCGCCGGAGGCCGCTGGGCCCGTACGTTGCGCGAGCTTGAGCCAGGCGGCGTCGACCAGCCCGCCGAAACCGGCCTCGGCGACGCCCGGCCAGTTGCCGGCGATGGGCTTGGGGTGGGGGTCGGCGTGGTCGGCGTTGAGGTCGTAGCCGAGGTAGTGGTCGCCTCGGAAGAAGTACGCCTTGCCGTTGTTCCAGGTCACGGCGGCGTTGATGCCGTCGCCGAAGCCCGCCTCGGCGACGCCCGGCCAGTTGCCGGCGATGAGTTTGGGGTGGGGGTCGGCGTGGTCGGCGTTGAGGTCGTAGCCGAGGTAGTGGTCGCCTCGGAAGAAGTACGCCTTGCCGTTGTTCCAGGTGACGGCCGCGTCCAGGTGGGCGCCGAAGCCGGCCTCCGCCAGGCCGGGCCAGAAGTCGGCGATCAGCACCGGGTATCCGGGGTCGACCGTGTTGCTCTGCTGATCCACCCGGACGTACTCCGCGCCCTTGAACAGGTAGACCTTCCCGCCCGCCAGGTCCAGAGCCGCGTCCAGGTCGCTCGTGAACGCCTCCGGCAGGTTGGTCCAGCCCGTCGAGAGCGCCTTCGGGTAATCGGCGTCCACCCGATCGGCGTCGGTGTCGTACCGCACGTAGCGGCCGTTGCTCAGCAGGTAGGCCTTGGCCATGACGCTCCCTTGGGCGAGCGGGTGATCTCGAGCGGTCACCTACCCGACGGCCTAGACGATCAACCGCTCTGACCTGCCCGGATGCCATTTCTTGGCGCTCCGGTTTGGACGTGGAGACCCGGGTCGGCGATGCTGTGGTGGTGCCCACTCTGACTACTTCGCTCGCGGACGTCGCCGCGTCAGGCGCCACCCTGCGCGCATTCCTGCACGGCCTGCCCGGTGTCGACCGGGTCGGCGCGGACCAGCGGGCGGCGATGCTCGGCACCCGGTCCATCAAGACGACGGCCAAGGCCCAGGCCATCGACCTGGCCATCTCCATGGTCGACCTCACCACGCTCGAAGGCGCCGACACCCCCGGCAAGGTCAGAGCGCTGTGCACCAAGGCGATGCACCCCGGCGAGGGCGCACCCCGGGTGGCGGCCGTCTGCGTCTACCCCGACCTGGTGTCCGTCGCCGTCGAGACGCTGGCCGGCTCCGGGGTGAAGGTGGCCTCGGTGGCGACCGCGTTCCCCAGCGGCCGCACCTCGCTGGAGGTCAAGGTGACCGACACCGCGCTCGCCGTCGCCGCCGGCGCCGACGAGATCGACATGGTGATCGACCGTGGCGCGTTCCTGTCCGGCGACTACACGAAGGTCTTCGAGCAGATCGTCGCCGTCAAGGCCGCCTGCGGCGACGCCCACCTGAAGGTGATCCTGGAGACGGGCGAGCTCGCGACCTACGACAACGTACGACGGGCGTCCTGGCTGGCGATGCTGGCCGGGGCCGACTTCATCAAGACCTCCACCGGCAAGGTGGCTCCGGCGGCGACACTGCCGGTGACTTTGATCATGCTGGAGGCCGTACGCGACTTCCGCGACCGGACCGGCCGCCAGGTGGGCGTGAAACCGGCCGGCGGCATCCGTACCACCAAGGACGCCATCAAGAACCTCGTTCTGGTCAACGAGACGGCGGGCGAGGACTGGCTCTCCCCGGACTGGTTCCGGCTGGGCGCGTCCTCACTCCTCAACGACCTGCTGATGCAACGCCAGAAGCTGACCACCGGCCGCTACGCGGGCCCGGACTACTTCACGCTCGACTGAGGCGGTGCGGGCCAGAACCGCAGTCTTCCCGGTGCGGCGTGGATGCGTGCTTCGGCGGTTATGAGTTGGCGCCGCTGATGAGCACGGTGATGCGGTGGCCGGCCAAGTCGCGGGCGTGGTGAAGGGCGGCGGCGAGGGCGGTGGCGCCGCCGGGTTCGACGGCGATGCGGAGGTTGTCCCACAGTTGCTGCTGCGCCTGGCGGATCGCCCGGTCAGGAGCGAGGAGGACCGCGGAGCGCTGGTCCAACGCGACGGCGGTGGCGATGGCGCCGGCTCGACGGGCACCGAGGCTGTCGACGGCGACCCCGGTGCGGTCGACATCGATGTCGACCGGCCGGCCGGCGGCGATCGCCGAAGCGAGGGAGGGGGCGGTTTCGGGTTCCGCCGCGATGACGGTGTTGCGGCCGCGTAGGGCGAGGCAGACACCGGCGAAAAGGCCTCCTCCGCCGCAGCTGACGATGACGACCTCGCCGGGAGGGATCTGCTCGGCCAACTCGACGCCGATGGTCGACTGCCCCGCGACGGTGGCGGCCTGGTCATAGGCGTCGACGTGGATCGCTTCCCGGTCGGCGGCGTATCGCCGGCTGGCCTCCAGAGCGTCGGCGTAAAAGCCGTCGACGAGGTGCAGGTCCGCGCCGTACCGACGGATGGCGTCCTGTTTGACCTGTGGGGAGAAGGAGGGAACGAAGATCGTGGCATGGACGCCGGCTTGGCGGGCTGCCCAGGCGACTGCCGCTCCGTGATTTCCGCCCGAGGCGGCGGTGACGGAGGCTGCCGCGGTGGGCATGGTCAGCACGGCGTTCAGCGCGCCTCGGGCTTTGAACGAGCCGGTGTGCTGCAGCTGCTCCAGCTTCAACGTCAGCGTGCCGTGGGATCCCACATCCCGGCCGTCGATGTGCAGGACCGGGGTGTGCCGGACGCGGGTGCGCAGTCGGGCGTGGGCCTGGGCCAGGTCTTCGTCCGTGGGGATCACGCGACACCCCCTGCCGGGGCGGGCTGCGGGTCGCAGACGGTCGTTGTGACGGCCGATCTCGGGCTTTCATCCACGATGAGGCGGAAGATGTCGGGGCGGGCGTAGTGCCCTACCACGTCGAAGTCGTACTTGGCCCTGGCGATCTCGTCCAGGTCCAGGTCCGCGACCAACAGCGCTTCCTCGTCGTACGTCGGCCCGGCGAGAACCTGCCCGAGCGGCCCGATGATGCTGCTCCCGCCACGAGACACGACCTGCTCCGGTGCGGTGATCGGATAGGTGTCGAAGTGGTCCGCGGGGAAGTCCCGCACGCGGGTCACCTGGTTCGCGGCCAAGACGAAGCAGCGGCCCTCCTGGGCGATGTGCCGCATCGTCGCGTGGTGGCTGTCACGTCCGTCAGCGGTCGGAGCGCAGTACAGCTCCACGCCCTTGGCATACATGGCGAGCCGCGCTGCCGGCATCAGGTTCTCCCAGCAGATCACCGCACCCAGTCGCCCGATCGGTGTCGGGTAGACGTTCATGGTCGAGCCGTCACCGAATCCCCAGATCATGCGCTCGGCGCCGGTAGGCATCAGCTTTCGGCGCTTGCCCAGCAATTCACCGGTCGGCGCGAAGAACAGCACGGTGCAGTAGAGGGTTCCGCCGTCGCGCTCGACGACCCCGATGACCAGGTGCAAGCCGAACTGCCGAGCCAGCTGACCCAATCGCTCGCATTCATCTCCCGGCACGGTGATGGCTGCCTGCAGGTAGCGGCGGAACTCGTCACGGCCTGCCGCGGTGCGGTCACCGACGAAGGCGCCGAAGGTGCTGCCCTTGGGGTAGCCGCCGATGAACGCTTCCGGGAACACGAGCAGCTCGGCGCCGGCTTCGGCGGCGCGTGCCGACCAGTCGGCCACCACGCCCAGCGTGGCCGCCGGATCGAAGATGACGGGTGTGGCCTGGGCGACTGCCGCCCGGACCGTGGGCCCCTTGGCTCCGAGAGTTTCCATCAACCCTCCAGGTGTCTATTTTGTCGAACTCTTCGTTCGGTATAGTAGACACATGGATGGCTCCACCTTGCAAGCGGCTCTGGGTAAGCGGTTGCGTCAGCTCCGCGAGGAACGAGCGATGAACGCGGCCGAGCTTGCCCGCGCATCCGGTGTGGCGCGAGCGACCCTGTCCAAACTCGAAGCGGGTCACGGCAACCCCACCCTGGACACGATCGGCGCGCTCGCGGCCGCGCTGCGCCTCCCGCTCGTCGACCTCCTCGCGGAGCTGACCACGCCTCCTGTGCGGCTCGACCGCAGCCCGCCCGTCTCGGATCCGACGCCCAGCCAGCACCTGCTCACCCGCGTCGGCGGCAGCGGCATGACCGAGTTCTGGCGGCTGCGGCTCGGCCCGGGGCAACGCCTCGACAGGCAACCGCACGCCACCGGCACCACCGAGCACATCACGGTCATCACGGGAAACCTGAAGACCGGTCCGACGGACAACCTCCAGGAAATGACCGCAGGGGACTTCATCAGCTACCGGGCCGACATCCCGCACTCATACGTCGCCGGAGCCGACGGCGTCCACGCCGCCGTGGTCATGACCTACCTGCTGGCCTTGCCCGACTTCGCACCCTGACCACAACGGGCGATCCAGAGACAGGAACAACCCCCCTACAGTTGGGACTTGTGGATCGAACTCAAGTCATGGTGCGGAAGCTAGAGGACGGCGAGTCCGTCCGTGTGGGAGAGGTGCTCTCCCGGGACAGAGGCATCTTCACCGTGCGGTGGAACGACGATGGGACCGAGGAGAGCCTTCGGCTGGATCATCGCAATCTGCTCGTCACCGAGGGAACGCTTCGCTTCATCGCCCTGATGGACCCCGACCAGATCCGCAGCAGGTTCGCCGATGACCCTGTCCATCTGGTGCTCCAACTGCTCAGCGAACACGCCGATGGACTGAAGGCGATGGACATCAAGTCCAAGCTGGTGGAATTGGGGATCGACAAGGGGTCAATCGACAGAGCGTGGCGGACGATCCAGACCAAGCTCGCCAAGCATGACAACGTGAAGGTCAAGGGGAGAGACAAGGCGGTCAGGGCATACCTCCACCGGGGGAAGCCGTATGACACTCCGCCCGCGTCCTGGCCCAGAGTCGATGCACCAGAAGACGCTGAGGCTCCAGAGGCGAACACACCAGAAGCGGCCTCCGAGCCGGAAGAGACCACACCTGCGGAGGCACCGGTCGAGTCGTTCTCGACCACCTTGACCTCGCTTCTCGGTGTCAAGCAGGCGCGTGCGATTCCCGACTTCCTCGCCGAGCCCCTCCGTACTGGTGTTGCTCTCGGGAGGCTGGACAACGCGGCGCTTGAGCGGTTCCACAGCGAGCTGGACGAGGGCGATCAGCGGATCTTCGCCACGCTGCTGCTCGCCGTGCCGAAGAAGAGTTGGACCGCACCACTGGCGGCGGAGATCCACCATGGGGTGCTGGCCGCCGCGGTCGCGGAGCTCCCTGCCGAGGCGCCCGCGGAGCTCCGGACGGCGGCCGGATGGCTGTTGCGCCGAGTCGCGGCGCTCCCCACGCCGCCGGCCGAGGTGGCCGGGCCCTTCGTGCGGCTGGCTCTGTTCCTGGCCGACTCACCGCAGAGGGCGGACCTTGAAATCCTGGACCTCGTCGCGCATGCCCTGAGCCGTGCCCTGCCCGCTCTCGGCGATGACGTGGTCTCGCCCGAGCGGCTCGCGCTCCTGGCGCAGGCGCTCCCCTTCTCGGTGACGGGCGGCCGGGTGGCGCTTATGGTGGCCGTACACGAGCGTTGGCGGGGAAGCCTGCTGGCACCCGGATGGTGGGACGGTGCGTCGACGGCAACCCTGGTCGAATGCGGTCAAGGACAGTTCGGCAAGATCATCGCATCGCCCGAGATCCTGCAGACCATCGTCCGCCCCTTGATGGAACGCGAGCTGTCCGAGGTCACCACCAGGGCAAGGCTCGGGTTTTTTGTGCGCCTGCCCGCCGAGCTGGCCGAGCAGCTGCCCGTTTCGGCGTTCGTGAACGCCTTCCGGCGAGTCGGTCGACACGATCCCATCGCTGCCGCCTGGGCCGAGGGACTTGGCGGCGAGGAGTAGCTTGCCGCGACCCGATCCGGAAGCGCGAGTCGCCGCCGAATGGTTGAGCCTGCTCCCGCATCTCCTGTCGGGCCGCCCGGGCGGTGATGAGGTGACCGGAATCGCTGGCACGACAGTCAGCGCTCTCCGGATCCGCGGACACGCCGTCGACAAAAACCCCGACCGAAGCCGGGGCATCTCTGTGCCATGGCACTTCAGCAGTTGTTGGGCCTGAAGTAGTGAGCATTGATGCAGTGAATTCCGAGGGATTCGAGCGTCTGCACGAGATGCTTCGGGCTGTCGAACCTTCCACCGTCCTCCTGACGCTCGAACGCCGGTTCGGCGGCCTCGCTCATGACGGCAGAGGGGCCCTCGGCCACTGGCTTCCAGACGTCTCCAGGGACCAGCACCACCGCAGCCACGACGGCGACGATGACAAGCCCAACCAACCCTCCGATCAGGGCGGGTATCCAAGCGGGGGTGTTTCGGCGGGGAGGGACAGGCGGAGGGTAGTAGTTCGGGGGGTGCATAGTTCTTCCTTCTGGGAGCGTTCCATATCTGGGGACGAGAAGGCCCCTGTAGGGAGGGGTCGGCGCGGTGCCCTAGCGTCCCGGGCGCTGAATCTCGATCAGGATCCCCAGCATCTGACTCTGCTGGTCCTTGACACGATCTTCCGTGTTCTTGACGCTCATGATCTGCATTTCCCCGTACCGTGGAGGTAAGGGACCCGGTTGCTGAGATCAGCCGGGGCCCGCTTCTTCGAGGCTAGTTGATCAAAACTTTTCGGTGTACCCCCGACCAGACTCGCTGGGCGCCCTGCTGCACGAGCTCCTCACCGGGCGGCATCTGTTCACTGGGCCGTCCGAATACAGCGTGATGGAGCAGCACATCAACACCCCTCCCGCAGCGGTCGGACAGTTCCGGCCGGACGTGCCGAGGGGGTTGGACGAGCTGATCCTGGCCATGCTGGAAAAGCAGCCGGAAGACCGCCCGGCGACGGCGGCCGAGGTGCACGAGCGGCTCATGACTTCAGCCGCAGTGACATCGGGCGTGCGCGCCGGCAGGCGATGTCTCTGGTCAGGGAGTCACGCTGTGGCGACGCGGCGGACGTACTCGCCGGGGTCGCCGTTCCGGCCGGCCACAACCTCGGTGTCGCTGACCCGGAGGTGATCGGGCTGCGCGGGCAGCTCGCGGACATCCTGTTCGAGGGCCAGGAGCATCGGCGGGCCGCGCGTGAGTTCCGGCAATGCGCGAGCTACTGGCCGATGAGACGAGCCGATTCCCCGAGGACGACGCGCGGCTCCTGGAGCTGCGTCGCCAGATAGGCGAGCTGGAAGTCAGCGTCGGCGCCGTGGACAAGGCTCGCGCGACGCTCACGGACTTGCGGGACGACCTCGCCCGGCTCTACGGCTCTGACCACGGTGCGACCGTCCACGTGTCCGAGCTGCTGGCAAGTCTTTCACCGTGATCCCCAGCAGAACTGCCGCCTCATCGCTGGTCAGTCAGTCCTCTCGCATGCCATCAACCGTAACGGTGACGTGCTGGTTGATGGCATGCCTGTGCGCCGGCTCAGTGGGTGTCGCTCCACCCGTCGCACGGGGGATTCGGCTGTTCGAGAACATCTCGGCGAGTTGCTCGACCTGGCCGATCGCGGGCGCCCGCTGCTCGTCGGCCAGGTTTCTTCGACAGGTCGACTCCACGCCATGTGCCGGTGGCCGAGACATGTCGAAATTCTCCTATGCGTAAACCCCTGTTCGCGTCAGCCGTAATTGCTGCCTCCCTGGCTGCGGGCCTGCTGTCTCCCGCCGCCGCCGACACCCAGCCCGGTGCCGTCACCTTCGCCCTGCTCGGTGACACCCCTTACGGTGACGCGCAGCAGGTCGCCTTCCCCGGCCTGGTCAAGGCCATCGACGCCGACCCGGACGTACGCTTCGTCCTGCACGCGGGCGACGTCAAGAACGGCTCCTCCACCTGTGACGACGCCCGCTTCGCCACCTTGGCCGAGCTGTTCGGCACCTTCGACGACCCATTCGTGCTGACCCCCGGCGACAACGAGTGGACCGACTGCCACCGCACCGCCGCGGGCGGTTACCTGCCCACCGAGCGCCTCGACGCGGTCCGCCGGGTGTTCTTCCCGACCGCCGGCCGCACCCTCGGCGGCCACCGGATGCCGGTGCGCACCCAGGCCAAGGACCGGCGCCACCGCGACTACCGCGAGAACGTGCGCTTCACCCGCGGCCGGGTCGTCTTCGCCACCGTGCACGCCGTCGGCAGCGACAACGGCCTGGCGCCGTGGGACCAGCTGCCCGGCGGGGACCGGCCGCAGGTGCGTCTGGCCGAGTTCGAGGCGCGCAAGGCCGCCGCGCTCGACTGGATCGACGAGGCGTTCGCCATCGCCGAGCGCACCCAGGCTCCTGGCGTCCTGCTGATGATGCAGGCCGAGCCCGTTGAGACCCCCGGATTCAGCGAGATTCGCGCCCGGATCGTCGAGCGGGCTCGCGCGTACGGCAAGCCGGTTCTGCTCGTGCACGGTGACGAGCATGTCTACGAGGTGGAGCCGTCCTACGCGGGCGTGCCCAACCTGACCCGTCTGGAGACCTACGGCGACACCGCGACCGAGTGGCTGCGGGTGACCGCCGACCCGAAGGCGTCCCAGGTCTTCTCCTGGGAGCCGCAGACGGTGACCGCCGGATAGCCGGTCGGCCCGCCCCACGAAACCCTGTCTCCGTTCCTAGTGCTGGAGGCGACGGGTAGCACCCACCGCCCGCGCGTCATCCCGAAGCCGCCAGACCATGCTCCGTCCGACAGACAGCCAAAGCTCTCGGCGGCTGCCCGCTCACCAGGTCACCCGCAGCGTGTGCAAGCCGTACACGATGCTGAAGGCCCGAAAGTCCAGCTGCTCGTACGGATCGGCCAGGGCGAGGCCGGGGAAGCGCCGCAGCAGCGCCGGGAAGGCGATGCGCATCTCCATCCGGGCCAGCGGCGCCCCGAGGCAGTGGTGCACGCCGTGGCCGAAGGCGACGTGACCGGCGGCTCCCCGGGTGATGTCGAGGGTGTCGGGATCGTCGACGAAGGCGGGGTCGCGGTTGGCGGCGGGAAACGAGCAGATCACGAGCGAGCCCGCAGGGATGGCGTGTCCGGCGATCTCCACCTCTGTCGTGGTCGTGCGCGGCGGCAGCACCTGCACGATGGACAGCCAGCGCAGCAGCTCCTCGACGGCGGGTTCGACGTGGGCCGGATCGTCACGGACCATGGCGAGCTGGTCCGGGTGTCGCAGCAGGGCCAGGGTGCCCAGGCCGAGCATGTTGGAGGTCGTCTCGTGGCCGGCCAGCAGCAGCAGTCCGGCGATGCCGATGAGCTCGTCGGTGCTGAGATCGTCGCCGTGCTCGCGCACCAGCATGCCGAGCATGTCCTCGCCCGGGTCCGCCTGGGCGCGGGCCACCAGGCCGGCCATGTACGCACGGTCCTCCCGCTGCGTCGCGACGCGCTGCTCCATCGGCAAGAAGGTGTCCAGCAGGCGCACGGAACGCTCGTGGAACTCGGCGCGGTCGGCGTGCGGCACACCCAGCAGCTCGCAGATCACCAGCGACGGCACCGGCAACGCGAAGTGCTCCACCAGGTCGGCCGGTTTGCCGGCCCGCTCCAGATCGTCCAGAGCCGCCTCGACGATCTCCGTGATCCGCGGCTCCAGCCTGCGTATCCGCCGTACGGTGAACTCCGGGGTGAGCATGCGGCGCAACCGCGTGTGCTCGGGCGGGTCGAACCCGAGCAGATTCCCGGCCTGCATCGTGGCCAGCTCGCCGGCGTCCATCACCCCGGATCCCGGGAACGGCGTCAGGGCGCTGCTGAACCGGGCCGGGTCCGCCAGCACCTGCCGAACGTCCTCATGGCGGCAGACCAGGTATGCGGGCAGGCCGAACGGCGTCTCCACCCGCACCACCCCGCCGCTGTCGCGTGCCCTGGCCAGTTCTTCGATCGGGTTGAGCCCGCTCCGCCGCATGTGGAGCGGCAGTTCCAGTGCCTTCGTCATCATCTGTCCTTTCGTTCGGTGATCGTGGAAGGCTGTGCCGTACGGCCGGCTCAGGGTTGGATGTCGAGCCACTCCTGGAAGGTGGGTCCTGCGAGCTTGGCGTGCGGGCTGGGCAGGAATCCGCCGTTGGCGGCGATCTCGGCGTCGGGCATGCCCGAGCCGTCGACGCCGACGACCTTGATGCCTCGGCGGGCGCCGAGGAGCGCGGCCGCCTCCGCCAGGGTCTCCTTGCGAGGCCCGGCGATCTCGGGGATCGGCGCTCCAGGAGCGTCAAGGGCGGTGGCCAGGTCGACCAGTTCCTCGGCCACGGTACGGCAGGCCACGAGCTGGGCGGGCAGGACCGGCATGTAGGCCACGTCGCCCTGCCGCCAGTCCAGCAGTTGGCCGACGAACTCGTGGAACTGCGCGGCTCGCAGGATGCGGACAGGGAGCGAGCCGGACAGGAGAAGTTCCTCGTGCGCCTTCTTGGCGGCGAGGAAACCGGCGGTGGCCAGGTCGACGCCGATGATGGACGCCATGGTGATCTGGGCGACCCCGGCCTTGCGACCGTACTCGTGCAGGTTGCGGGCGGAGGTGCGGAAGAACTCCGTCGCCGCCTCCTGCTCGGAGGCGTGCCAGGAGGCGACGTCGATGATGAGCTCCACCCCGGCCAGGGCCTCGGCCAAGCCCTGGCCGGTGATGATGTCCACGCCGGAGGCCCGGGACATCGGCACGACCTGATGACCGCGTTCGGCCAGGACGTCCACGACGTGGCGGCCCAGCCGCCCGGTCGCTCCTGCCACGGCGAGCTTGCTCATGCTTCCTGCCTCTCGTGGGTGCTGTAGTTCTGGCCGGGGGGCATGCCGGGGATCGGCTTGGCGATGAGAGCCGCGGGGGTGAAGAAGCCGATATGGGCGATCGCCATGATGAGATGCCACATCGCCTTGTCGTCGTAGTGCGCGGCCGCCCTGCCGTACACCTCGTCGGGCACGCGCTCCCCGGACGGGTTCGGGGTCAGGACGGCCTCCACCAATTCCAGCGCGACTCGTTCGGCGTCGGTGAAGCAGGTGGCGTCCCGCCAGGTGGCCAGGGCGGTGATGCGCTCCTCCGACTCCCCGATCCCGCGGAGATTGCCGGTCTCCCGGATGGTGAAGTACGTGCTGCCGAGGATCTGCCCGGCGCGCAACTGCAGCATGCTGACGGTGGCCGGCGGAATCACCCCGTTCGCGATGACTTTGTGCAGGGGCTCGGCGATCGCCGCCATCTCGGGGAGGAACGGGAGCGGGTTGGGCATGCGTGACCCGATGGACATGCTGGGATTTCCTTACTCGTGTGCTGCGTTCTTACGAGCAAGAGATCCCGCTGACCCGCTCCTTGTGACAGCGGGACCTGTGTGACATAGACCACCGGTCGCCGGTGTCACACAGCGGCGGGGGCCGGGATCGTATGGATATGGCGAGCGAACGAACTGAGCGACCGATGGCGATGGCGCGCATGGACGCGCCCACGGAGGCGTTCGTCACCCACCGCAATCTGCTGTTCACCCTCGCCTACGAGATCCTCGGCTCCGCCACCGACGCCGAGGACGTCCTGCAGGAGACCTGGCTGCTGTGGGTGGGCGTCGAGCACGGTACGGTGCTCGACCGGCGCGCCTACCTGATCCGGATCGCCACCAGGCAGGCCCTGAAACGCCTGCGCACACTGGACCGGCGCAAAGAGACATATGTCGGGCCGTGGCTACCTGAGCCGCTGCTGACGGCGCCGGACGTGGCCGAGGACGTCGAGCTGGCCGACAGCGTCTCGATGGCGATGCTGCTGGTGCTGGAGACGCTCCAGCCGACCGAGCGGGCGGTGTTCGTGCTGCGCGAGGTGTTCGATCTGGACTACGACGAGATCGCTCAAGCCGTCGGCAAGAGCCCGGCCGCGGTACGCCAGATCGCTCACCGGGCGCGGGCGCACGTCGCCGCGCGCCGGCCACGTGGCGCCAGCTCCCCCGCTGAGCACCGGGCCGCTCTCCAGGCCTTCCAGCGGGCGGTCGAAACCGGCGAGTTGCAGAGCCTGCTCGACATCCTCGCGCCGAACGTCGTCGCGCTGAGTGACGGCGGCGGGGTCAAGCACGCTCTGCTGCGGCCCATCGTGGGGGCCGGCAATGTCGCTCGCCTGCTGGCCGTCGGATGGTGGAAGCGCGACGCGGAAAGGTCGGTGGAGCCGGTGCAGATCAACGGTGGCCCGGGGCTGCTCGTCCGGGTCAACGGCGAAGTCGACGGCGTGCTGGCGGTGCGCGTGGAGAACGGCTACGTCACCGGCGCCTACCACGTCCGCAATCCGGAGAAGCTGTCACGCGTTGAACGGGAGACCGCGGTGAGCCGCTGAGGTCGGAACGACCTACCCCCACCGCAACCTCACCCGACTGGAGACCTACGGCGACACCGCGACCGAGTGGCTGCGGGTGACCGCCGATCCGAAGGCGCCCCAGGTCTTCTCCTGGGAGCCGCAGACGGTGACCGCCGGATAGCCGATCGGCCCGCCACCACGACACCCTGTCTTCGTTTCTAGTGCTGATGACGATCTTGAGGTCGGAGTCGCCGTCGGTCAGCACGTCGCAGTCCACCGTGACCGGTCCCACCGAGGGGTGTTCGATCGTCTTGTGGTCCTCGCGGTGCGCGGCCACCGTGCCGGTCGCCCACAGGTCGGCGAACCCCCGGTTGCCTGTGCTCAGGTCGTGGATCAGCTCCGCCAGGCGGGCGTCCTGTGGGAAGCGGCCGGTGGCGCGGCGCAGGTCGGACACGACGGCGGCGTCGACGGCCTCCCGGTCCTGTTCGATCACGGGCCAGAGGGCGAGGCGGGCGGGGTCCGTACCGAATCTGTCGCGGGCGAAATTGCGCAGCCGCGGTGGCGTCGGCGAGGGCCGTCACCGAGGGCACGGACGCCATCGTCGCCCTGGCAACCGAGCCGCCCGGCGCGGGCTCCGGCCGCTTCGTCAGCCGAACCGGCGAGATCGCCTGGTCCTGAACCGGCGTCGTGCCAGGCGACCGTTTCGCCGAGACCCACAGCCGGCTTCACCAGGTGACGGGTAGCTCGTGGACGCCGTAGATGCTGGCTCTGGTACGCATCCGCACCTGCTCTGGCGGCCCGGCCAGCTTCAGCCCCCGGCAGGCGGCGCAGCAGCGCCGGGAAGGCGACGCGCATCTCGATGCGGGCCAGTTGCTGGCCGATGCACTGGTGGATGCCGTGCCCGAAGGCCAGGTGGCTCTCGGCCGGGTGGGCGAGGTCCAGCCGGTCGGGGTCGGGGAAGCGGCCGGGGTCGCGGTTGGCGACCGGCAGTGAGACCGTCACCGTCTCGCCCGCCCGCGCCACCCAGATCGCCGTGTACGGCGTGGCCGCACTCAGCCGGCCGGGGCTTCCCAGGACGCCACCGGGAGATGACCCGCGCCGGCGCGTCCCCTGGACTTATCTTCTCCACCTGCAACCCCTGCTTCACCCGGCCGCTGACCTGCCGGAGGACGGCCTGGTCAGCGGCGAGGCCGGCTTGTACGGAGCGGACGAGGTGGAGAAGTTGTCCACCGAGCTGGTCCGGGTTCGCAAGGGCCGCTTCGTCCTCGACGTGAGCGCCAGGCACGCCGACGGCCTCGAACGGATCGTGGCCGGGGCGCTGCGGGCGCTGGGCTGACGGGTCAGCGTCCTGAAGCGAGCGGACTGGCTCGTGCATTGTGTCGGGGGCTGGCCCGCCTGCGGTGTGCTGGGACGTTCACGCGATGGCTCGTCGGCAGCCAGGCCGTAGCGTGTTGTTCGGAAAATACCAGCACTCCGTACGCGACGGAGGTAGGGTTTTTCCCGAACGCCAAGGGGCTGGAGGTTCGATGGAGGCCAGGCCACAGCCTCAGAACGAGGCTGAAGTCTTGACGGCTGGGATGGCTGTGCTGGGCGACCGGTTGCCGACGGGCTGGCGCGTCCGATCAGTGCGCCCCGGACATCGAGATGCTCACCTCGATGCACTGTGGGAGGTGACCGCACCAGATGGAACCTCGGTCGTGCTGGTAGCGGAAGCCAAGCGCGTGGTGGAAAGACGCGACACCGCTACGCTGCTTCAGCAACTGGATGCATACGTCCAACAGATTCCAGGCAGCCGTGGCGTTGTCGTCGCCAGATACCTTTCACCTCCCGTACGTAAGCGGCTCTCCGATGCCGGCCTGTCCTACATAGACGCGACGGGAAACATACACCTGAACGTGCCTCAGCCCGGTCTGTACATAGTGGACCGAGGGGCTGACCGCGACCCGTGGCGCGGTCCCGGGAGACCGCGCGGAACGTTGAAGGGCGCTCCCGCGGCCAAGGTCGTACGTGCGCTTTTGGACCACAAAAGATCGTGGGCGATCCGCGACCTGGTCAATGTCGCCGGCGTTTCTACTGGGTCGACCTATCGGGTGATCGAGTTCCTCGAAGGCGAGGATCTGGCAACGCGAAACAGTTCGGGCGCAGTCGTAGTGCCCAACTGGGTCGCGCTGCTGAGGCGTTGGAGCGAGGACTACGGGTTCGTGCGCAGCAGCCGCATCACACGCTGGATAGCACCGAGAGGTCTATCGAACCTCGTGCGGAGGGCGTCAGAAAGTCCCGCTCAATACGCCGTAACCGGGACCTTGGCCGCCGCCACGTGGGCCCCCTATGCTCCCGCTCGCTCCGCAATGATCTACACCGAGAACGCCGAGCGATCCGCGCAGCTCTGGGACCTTCGCTCTGCCGATGCCGGAGTCAATGTGATGCTGGCCGAGCCGGAAACCGACGTCGTCTTCACTCGCACTCTTGCCGATGCGTCCGGTCTCACGATCGCAGCACCATCCCAGGTCGCCGTCGACTTGATGACAGGCCCTGGGCGCAGTCCTTCCGAAGCCGAAGAACTCATCGAATGGATGACGCGACATGAATCCACCTGGCGTATCTAGTGGCGACATCCTCGTCCGATCTCGATCGGCTCTTCTTGATGCTCTGGCAGCGCTCGATGCCCATCGCGATGCTGTGATCGTCATCGGGGCACAGGCGATTTACCTGCGTACTGCAGGAAGCCCTGTCGCGCTCGCTGAGACAACGAAGGACAGCGATCTCGCACTTGACCCAAGAGTATTGGAGGACGAACCACTCCTAGAGAAGTCCATGAACAGCGCGGGCTTCTACCGCGATTCCCTCGACGGGCAGCCTGGCGCATGGCTGAACTCCGAAGGCATTCCCGTTGACCTCATGGTGCCCGAGGCCCTCGCAGGACCAGGTACGAAGAACACAAGGGGGGCTCGAATCCCACCGCATGATCGTCGTGCTACCAGGCGTGCCCGAGGTCTCGAAGCCGCTGTCGTCGACAACACGTTCATGGCTGTCACCGCCCTCGATGCTGACGACGCCCGTGAGTATCGAGTTCGAGTCGCTGGGTCCGCAGCCTTGTTGGTGGCCAAGCATCACAAGATCGCCGAACGAGTTTCTGTTCCCCATCGGCTGAACGACAAGGACGCGCATGACGCGTACCGCGTGCTGATCGACGCTGACACCGCCGAACTGGCCGCCGCCTTCCGAATTCTGCGCCGGGAACCCATCAGCAGCGAGGTCACGAGCGAAGCCGTTGAATACCTGACCACACTCTTCGCGGCGGGGCCGGACGCGCTCGGCTCGACGATGGCTGGACGCGCTGAAGAGGGAATCGGGGAACCTGAAACGGTCGCCTTGGCGACATCCCTCCTCGCCGCTGATCTCGTACAAGCCTTGGAGCACGGCTGAGCTATCCCGTCGCCAAAGAGCGCAGGCCGATCGCCACTCCGATCGAAATCCTCGGCATCGGCGACAGATCAGAGACCGCCACGGCCAAGGTCATCGTGGTCGGCTGGAAGATCACGACACCGGTTCTGATGCCGTTTGAACCGATCTGTGCGGCCACCGGTCTCGAACCAGAGCAGTTGCCCGGTACGTGGCTCGTGGCCGACGTCAACTGCTACGCCAGAAACCCCGCCGACCTGTATTTTCGGAACAGCACGCTAGCCCCCTCGCCGGACGAGGAATGGTTCCCAGAGTGATCGACGACGAGCTTGGGGTGACCATCCTGACGCGGGCCATGGCAACTCCGCCCACGCGGACCGGGATATCAGCAGGTGCTGATTGATGGTATGCCTGTGCTCTGGCTCAGTGGTGAGCCTTCCTCGAACCTGATGTCCCCTCACTGCGGCCTGGAACTCACCCCTCGGCGCCCTCAGTGCTGTCTGACGGAGAGACGTACGTGCCGCGCTGGGGCATGACGAAGAGCACTCCCTCGGCGACGAGCTCTGCGATGCCGCGGCGAACGGTCGAACGCGCCAGGCCGTACTCCTGAACGAGCCGAGCCTCGGATGGGATCGGGCGATTCGGCCGCCAGTCGCCTCTGGCGATGCGGGCCTTCAGGATCGCGGCGAGCTGTCGGTACGGCGTGATGGGACCGTCGTGATCGATCAAATCGTCAGGGCCAAACATCATGGTCACGAAGCTATAAGTATCGCCCCAAGCCTGCCCTCGCCTGGCCTGGTGCCGCGCCCATCATGCTGGGGATTCGGCTGTTCGAGAACATCTCGGTGAGTTGCTCGACCTGTCCGATCGCGGGCACCGGCTGACCTTGGTCTGCTGGCAGTTGTCTGTACGGCGACATCAGTAGCGCTGCTGACCCAGTGGAGGTTCGGTCCCGGTAGCGATCGTGCCGCGTTCCGCGCCGGACCCGCTGAGCACTCGGCATGACCGTCTACGCTGGCAGGCGTGATGTCCCAATACTTCACTCTGGGCTGATGGCGATGTTCGAGTACGCACCCGCGCCAGAGTCGCGCGACATCGTCGATCTCAAGCCGTCCTACGGGTTGTTCATCAACGGAGAGTTCGTGGACGGCTCAGGGCCGTCCTTCAAGACCGTCAACCCGGCGACCGAGGAGACGCTCGCGGAGGTGGCCACCGCCTCTTCCGATGACGTCGACCGCGCCGTACAAGCTGCTCGTAAGGCCTTTGACGGCTGGAGCGGGCTGCCGGGGGCCGAGCGGGCCAAGTATCTGTTCCGCGTCGCCCGGATCATCCAGGAGCGGGCCAGGGAGCTGGCCGTGCTGGAGTCGCTCGACAACGGCAAGCCGATCCGTGAGTCGCGTGACGTGGACGTGCCGCTGGTCGCGGCGCACTTCTTCTACTACGCGGGCTGGGCCGACAAGCTGGGGTACGCCGGGTTCGGGGCCGATCCTCGGCCGCTCGGCGTCGCCGGGCAGGTCATTCCGTGGAACTTCCCGCTGCTCATGCTGGCGTGGAAGATCGCGCCGGCGCTGGCCTGCGGCAACACGGTGGTGCTCAAGCCGGCCGAGACGACGCCGCTGACCGCGCTGCTGTTCGCGGAGATCTGCCGGCAGGCCGAGCTGCCGCCCGGGGTGGTCAACATCGTCACCGGGGCGGGCGAGACCGGCGCGGCCGTGGTCGCGCACCCCGACGTGAACAAGGTGGCCTTCACCGGCTCGACCGAGGTCGGCCGGGTCATCGCGCGCACCGTCGCGGGCACCGGCAAGAAGCTCACGCTGGAGCTGGGCGGCAAGGCCGCGAACATCGTGTTCGAGGACGCCGCCCTGGACCAGGCCGTCGAGGGCATCGTCAACGGCATCTTCTTCAACCAGGGGCACGTCTGCTGCGCGGGCTCGCGGCTGCTGGTGCAGGAGTCGATCCAGGACGAGCTGCTGTCGGCGCTCAAGCGCAGGCTGGGGACGCTGCGGCTGGGCGACCCGCTCGACAAGAACACCGACATCGGCGCCATCAACTCCGCCGAGCAGCTCGCCAAGATCCGGCAGCTGTCGGACCTCGGCGAGTCGGAGGGGGCCGAGCGCTGGTCACCCGCCTGCGAGCTGCCCGACAGGGGCTACTGGTTCCCGCCCACGATCTTCACCGGCGTGGCCCAGTCGCACCGCATCGCCCGCGAGGAGATCTTCGGGCCGGTGCTGTCGGTCCTGACCTTCCGCACCCCGGCCGAGGCCGTCGAGAAGGCGAACAACACGCCGTACGGCCTCTCGGCGGGCATCTGGACCGAGAAGGGCTCGCGCATCCTGTGGATGGCCGACCAGCTCAGGGCGGGAGTGATCTGGGCCAACACCTTCAACCGGTTCGACCCGGCCTCGCCCTTCGGCGGCTACAAGGAGTCCGGCTACGGGCGCGAGGGCGGACTGCTCGGACTGGAGGCCTACCTTGACGTGTGACCACGGCCGTCGCCGGGCCCGCCGCACGCAGGCCACCCGCGGCCACGCCTTCGCCCGCGCCGGACGCCCCGTACGCACCGGCTGGTACGCCCACCGCTGCGGCGTGAGCCGGTGCGGCCAGGTGTTCGTGCCGGTCCAGACGACTCAGGAGATCATGTGGAGGGGGCGCGGCGATGAGTAGGTTGTCCGTTCGCAAGACCTACAAGCTGTTCATCGGCGGGAAGTTCCCGCGCTCCGAGAGCGGGAGGTCCTACACCGTGACCTCGCCCAAGGGTGACTTCCTCGCCAACGCGTCCAGGGCGTCGCGCAAGGACGCCAGGGACGCGGTGACGGCCGCGCGCAAGGCCTTCCCTGGCTGGTCGGGCGCCACCGCCTACAACCGCGGCCAGATCCTCTACCGGATCGCGGAGATGCTGGAGGGCCGCCGCGGGCAGTTCGCCGAGGAGCTCGGCACGGGGAAGAAGGCCGCGCTGGAGGCGGTGGACGCGACGATCGACCGGCTCGTCTGGTACGCGGGCTGGTCCGACAAGATCGCCTCGGTGCACGGCACCGCCAATCCCGTCGCGGGCCCGTACTTCAACCTGTCCTCGCCGGAGCCCACCGGGGTGGTCGCGGTCGTGGCGCCCGCCGATCCGCTGCTGGGGCTGATCTCGGTCGTCGCGCCGGTGATCGTCACCGGCAACACGTGCGTGGTGGTGGCCGCGGAGCGGACCCCGCTGCCGTCGATCACGCTGGCCGAGGTGCTGGCCACCTCCGACCTGCCGGGCGGCGTCGTCAACATCCTCACCGGTCACCAGGCGGAGCTGGCGCCCTGGCTGGCGGCCCACATGGACGTCAACGGCCTGGACCTGACAGGCGTGGCGGACGCCGACCTGGCGCTGCGCTGCGAGCAGGAGGCGGCCGTCAACCTCAAGCGGGTGCTGCCCGCCTCGACGGACGACTGGGCGGCCGACCCCGGCCTGAAGCGAATGACCCGCTTCCTGGAGACCAAGACCGTCTGGCACCCGCTCGGCGTCTAGCCGCGTCTAGACGGAGAAGCCCGGGGGGCGGATCGGTGGGTGGGCCGTCTGCAGTTGGGCGGCGAGGCCGAGCAGGTGGGGTTCGCCGCCCGGCGGGGCGATGAGCTGCACGCCGATGGGCAGGCCGCTGGAGTGGGTGGCGATCGGGACCGTCATGGCGGGCCAGCCGCACATGTTCCACGGGCCGGTCACCGGGGCGTAGCGGACGTTGCCCAGCACCGTGCGGAGCAGGCCGCGCTCGCCCCAGCCTTCGGCCCTGGGCGGGATCGCCGCCAGCGCCGGGGTGATGAGCACGTCGGCGTCGCCGAACCACTGGTCGGCGCCGTAGCCGCTCCACCGGTCCCGGCCCCGCACGCCGTCCAGGCCGAGCCGGGTGAGCACCCGCCCACCACGGGCCAGCGCGCGGCTGCGGCGTTCCAGCCGCCACCGGTCCAGGCCGTCCGCCGCCTCGCCGGCCCGGGTGAGCCAGGTGGCGATCGTCGCGGGGCCGAGCCAGGTGGGCAGGCGCGTGTCACGCTCGACGATGGTGTGCCCGGCGACGCGGAGCGTCTCGGCCGCCCCGCGTACCGCCGCCTGAAACTCCTTGTCCATCGGCAGGCCGGTGGGCAGGGGCTGCGGGGTGTAGGCGATGCGCAGGTCGAACGGCTCGGGGCTGTCCTGTGGCGGCGGCGGCTCCCAGACCTCGTCGTCGTCCGCCCAGACCGAGCGGAGCATCGGCCGCCGGGGCTCCAGCCGGCAGCCGCCCCGCCACGCCTCGGCCAGCGACGGGTCCGCGGCCAGCACGGACAGCATCAGCGACAGATCCGCGGCGACGGTGGCGATCGGGCCGTTCTCCGACAGGCCCTGCCAGGCGTCCGACGGGGGCGGGACCAGGCCGGTGCCCGGTTTGACGGCGAGCACCCCGCAGCACGCCGCCGGGATCCTGAGCGAGCCCATGCCGTCGTTGCCGAGCGCGATCGGCACCATCCCGGCCGCGACCGCCGCGGCGCTGCCCGAGGACGAGCCGCCCGCCGTACGGCTTCTGTCCCAGGGATTGCGTACGGTGCCGTACGCGCTGTCGCCGAAGGCCACCAGGCCGAGCTCGGGCAGGTTCGTCAGCCCGATCACCACCGCGCCCGCCGCGCGCAGGCGGGCGACCGTGGCGTGGTCCTCGGCGGCGGGGGCGTCGCCGGTGACGGCGGAGCCGATCCGGGTGGCCTCCCCGGCGACCTCCACGTTGTCCTTGACCGCGACGGGCACCCCGGCCAGCGGCAGATCCGCCAGGTCACGGCGTCGCTGCACGGCCCGCGCCTCCTCCAGCGCCTCCCGCCTGACCAGGCGGAAGGCGCCCACGCGCGGGTCACGTTCGGCGATCACCCGCAGGTGCTCCTCGATGACCGCCGTGGCCGTGACCTTGCCCTGTCGTACGGCCGCCGCGATCTCCGTGGCGGACTTGCCTGCCCACAACATGCCTAGAGTGTGCAGGTTTCTCCTCCTGGTTGCGAGGATCCTTGCCCGTCTTCTGCTCCCTTTCAGGGCGAGCCGCCCCGCTGAGAATCGGTCTTCCACAGTCCGCGAAAAAGTGATATCACTTTGATAGTACGGTGAAGTCACAGAGAAGGGACGGACGATGGTGGACACATCGGGCGGGGCCACACTTGAGGCCGCCGTCGTGGACATGCCCGCACCGCGCACGAGCGAGCACCCCGTGCGGGCGGCCAACGGGTTCGTGATGCTGGGGGTGGCGACGGCGCTGACCCTGGGCGGGATCGCGCTGCTCGTCGTGGGAATCGCCATGCTCGCCTCGGGGGCCGGGTAGGGCGGCCTGTGGGTGCTCATCGTGAGCATCCTGACGATCGTGCTCGGGTTCTTCACCTACTTCGGCCTCACCGCGGTGGCGCCGGGCGAGGCCAGGGTGGTGCAGCTGCTCGGCCGGTACGTCGGCACCCTGCGCACCCCCGGCTTCCACTGGGTCAACCCGATCACGGCACGCCGGCGGGTGTCCACGCGGATCCGCAACCACGAGACGGGCGTGACGAAGGTCAACGACGCGGACGGCAATCCGATCCAGATCGCGACCGTGGTGGTCTGGCAGGTGGAGGACACCGCGCAGGCGGTCTTCGAGGTGGACGACTTCCTGGAGTTCGTGGCCATCCAGGCGGAAACGGCCGTGCGGCACATCGCGGGCAGCTATCCGTACGACGCGCACGGCGACCCGAGGCTGTCCCTGCGGGACAACGCCGACGAGATCAACGAGCGGCTGTCCACGGAGATCGCGGCCAGGGTGTCGTCCGCCGGGGTGAAGGTCATCGAGTCCCGCATCATCCACCTGGCGTACGCGCCCGAGATCGCCCACGCCATGCTGCGCCGCCAGCAGGCGGGCGCGGTGGTCGCGGCCCGGCAGCGGATCGTCGAGGGCGCGGTCGGCATGGTGGAGATGGCCCTGGCCCGGCTCGCCGAGCACGACGTGGTCGAGCTGGACGAGGAGCGCAAGGCGGCCATGGTGAGCAACCTGCTCGTGGTGCTGGTGGGTGACCGCGACACCCAGCCCGTGGTCAACACGGGCACGCTCTACCACTAGTCACCGTGGAGCGGAAGAAGATCCTGCTGCGCCTTGACCCGGTGGTGCATGACGCGCTGACCAGGTGGGCGGCCGACGAGCTGCGCAGCACGAACTCTCAGATCGAGTTCCTGCTGCGCAGGGCCCTGTCCGAGGCCGGACGCCTGCCTGATGGGGTGGGGCGGATGCGCCCACGCGGACGGCCGAAGAAGGCACCAGAGGACGGCACAACGGACGACGCGGATCACGGAGAAGAGGAGCGGGCGGATGGAGACGCAAGTGAAGCAGGGTGAGTCACTGACCCGATCAACCTTCCTACTGGCCTTCGACCTGCGGAAGGAAAAGCTGACCCAGCGGGACGTGCTGGGCTATCTGCTGCGCGCGGCAGCCCTCACCGAGCTGCTGCTGGCGGGCAACCTGGTGGACGAGTCGGGCAAGGCGCGAGCTCGCACCGCCCCGGCCGCCGAGCCGGGTTCCCTGCCGGCCGTGGTCTGGGAGCAGATCTCGAGCTCGCCGCCCCGCTCGTGGCGGCGGTGGGTGCAGAAGGACCACGGCAAGGCGGTCCACGTGGTACGCGACGAGCTGGCGGCCGCCCGGCTGATCAGCGTGGAGCGGCGCCGCATCCTGCTGTTCCCGGTCGAACGGATCACGCCACGCAAGGCGTACCTGTCGCGCAGGCTGGCCGAGCGCGTCGGCCGGGCCATCCGCGGCGGCCAGCCGGTCGGGCACCTGGACGAGGACGTCCGCGTCATGGCGGCGCTGGCCACGGCTGCCGGGCTCAAGACGGTGGTGCCCTCCTGGCGGGAGACGCGTCAGCTCCGGGACCGGATCCAGCAACTGTCCGCGCCCGTCGAGCCGGTCGCGACCGCATTGCGCAAGAGCGTCGAGGCGGCCAAGGCGGCGAGCTCAAGCGGCTGACGAGTGTCGTGCCCGCCGACGTGGACAGGCTTGGCGGACGGTGAACGCGCGCGGAGACCATCACGCGGAGGCGCGGGGGTGGTTCTGTTCGCGCCAGGCCCGCGGTGAGATTCCGTACGTCTGTTTGAACATCTTGCTGAAGTGGGTCGCGTCCGCGAAGCCCCAACTCCGCCCTATCGCCGCGATGGTCCGCAGCCGCCCGTTCTGGCCGGCCAGCTCCCGCCTGCATTCGGCCAGACGGCGCGTACGGATCCAGTCTCCGAGGCTGATTCCCGAGCGGGACAGCACAGCGTAGAGATGGCGTACGGAGATGTCGTGCGCGGCGGCTATCCGCGCCGCCGACAGATCCCGATCAGCCAGATGCTCACGGATGTATTGAGTGACCCGCAGGCTGAGCGTCGCCTCCAATGGCGCCCTGGCCAGGCCGGAGTTGTCGTGCTGGGACGTCAGGACGGCACGGAGGAGTTCGACGCTGGGTTGCACGGCGGCGTCAGCGTGCACACCCTGGTGCAATTCGTCGGTGGCGGTCAGTTGGGAGAAGTAGGTGAAGGCGAGACGCGCGATGGGGTTGTCGGATCCCAGGGGGACCGCGGTGATGTCTCGCAGTAACCGGTCGGGGAGCGCGAGTGCCGCGCGGGGGAAACGGATGAAGCGGTGGTCGACTTGCTCGTCGAAGAGGAGGGTGTAGGGAGCGATCGACTCGAAGACGGCGCAGTCTCCCGGCCCCAGCAGGCACTCGCGACCGTTCTGCACCACCATGCTGCTGCCCGTCATCTGAACACCCAGGGTGACGGCCGGCTCATCATCTTCCCGGGCGAGCCGCTCCGTCCGACGGATCGTGACCGCGGTCGCCCGCGCCGAACAGACCTTGAGGGGCCCGACGGCGCCGAGTCCGATGCGAACGGCGATGTCCTCAGCCGGCGGACCGTGGTCGATGTCGACTGCCACCATGGATTCCCAAACCGCGTTCCGGACCACTTCCTCCCGGTCCTGCGGCGGTATGAACGCGGTGTCCAGGACCGGGCTCATGAGGCGGACCTTCGTCCGCGTCGGTCACAGAGCAGGCCTGGTAGGACCTCGGCCCGTTCCCCCACAAGACCCCCTCGACACGGCCGGTTCGCGACATCAGTTTGTCGGGATCGCCGCTCGCTGTACGACTGCTTCGACAGGCACCCGCAGGGCTCTCGCCTGATACAGCGCCTGAAGCCGTGCACCACTGACAAAGTTTCCAGCATGAATGACAAAGTCCGAAGCCCACGATAGCCCTAAGGTCCTTGGACGAAGCCAGGGAGGGGAGAGGTGCGTGGCGGCCGTGGCCGAGCGTCATCACAGTGTCTGGGCCGACAACGGCTACAAGAACAAAGCCGTCGAGCACGCAGCCACCTGCGGTATCGATCTTGAAGTCGTCCGACGCAACTCCAACGCCCCAGCCCCAGCAGCTGTAGTGCTTGATCGTTGAGCCTTCGCACCGCTTATGCGCGGAACCGATTCAGTCGATTGCGCATCCTGCTCTTTTCTCATCACTCACAAATTGGGGGACATCATGTGGTATAAGGGGCGTAACAAGAGGATCGCGGCCGCGACGGCGCTGGGCGCACTGACGGTGCTTCTCGCCACCGGATGCTCCTTCAGTCTTGGCAACGTGGACAAGAAGAATGAGGCGACGGCCAGCGAGGAAGCAGCCGCCGTCGAGGAGGGCCCGGCCGAGAAGCAGCCGACGGCCGAGGAGAAGCCGGCCGAGGAGAAGCCAGTCGGTGACGACCCCGCAGAGCCCGAGAACACGGGCGTCAGCGAGGGCGGGGCCGTCCACAAGGCCCGAGTCGCGCAGACGATCTCCGACAAGCTCACCGCGGACGCCGGCAAGCGTCCCGACAGGGTCACCTGTCCTGAGCACCTCCCGGCCCGGGTCGGCGCCACGATCCGCTGCGAGCTCATTGCCGGCAGCGACACCCTCGGTGTCACCGTCACTGCCGCCTCGGTCAACGGCAAGCAGGTCAATTACAACTTCAAGGTCGACGACAACGTCGGGTGAACATTGAGCCCGCGCGACCCGTTCGGGAAACGAAAGGCCCAGGTCGGAGATCCGGTCCTTTCGGGGGACCGGATCCAGCAGATGTCCACGCCCATCGAGCCGGTCGCGACCGCATTGCGCAAGAGCGTCGAAACGGCCACGGCGGCGAGCGCAGGCGGCTGACTCCCGCGTTGACCGCGTGCGGTCGTCAGCGGGGCTTCAGCCAGATGCGCAGCGGGCCCGCCGGGGTGAAGCCGTGCTCGGCGGCCGGGGCCGGGTCGGACTCGTAGCCGACCAGCGGGCGGCCGGGGAAGAGGGCTGCGGCCTGCGTGATCGTGCCCGCCCAGGCGGTGTCCAGGTGGCCTGGGCGGGCGAAGACGTTCGATACGCCGACCGTGTCGCCGGCGCGGGTGGCGTTGAGCACGGAGCCACAGACGATGCCGCCCAAGTTGTCCGTCCTGGCTGTGCCGAAGTCGGCCACGTCGCGTACATCGCCGCTCAGGACACCGGCCAGGATGGCGATTCCCTGCTCGGCGAGCAGCGGCGCCGTGAACAGGCCCTGCGGGTCGCCCTCGAAGCAGGCGAGCTCCCAGGCGCGCAGCGTCTCCACGTCCGTCACGACCTGCCAGGTGACATCGCCGCCCGCCGCCGCGGGTCCGGCGGGGCGGTGGAGCCAGGTGGCCTCGATCAGCACCTCGAAGCCCGCGGGCCGCAGATCCAGCGTGGCGAAGCTGTCCTTGACCGACGCGCCGGGGCCGGTGTCGATCGCGGACAGGACGTCGTCAGGCGTGGCGTCGGGGGACAGGGTGACGGCGTCCGGATATAACGGCGGGGTTCTGGCCGGGTTCGTCCAGGCTCGGAGGGTGAACAGGCCGGGGAGGCCGTGGGCGCGGCACATGGCGTCACACCACTCGGCGTTGTTCAGGGCCGCCTGGGACATCGTGTCCTCCGTTTCAACCGGCGTTGTGCGGGGCGGTCTGCGGCATCGCCCGGCGTTGTGCAAGGTGGCCTGTGGCATCGCCCGGCGTTGTGCGAAGCATCAGGTCTTTCGTTTCGCCCGGCGGGTCGGGGTCGCGGTGAGTGGGTCTTCGGGCCAGGGGTGTCTGGGGTAGCGGCCGCGCAGCTCCGCCCGGACCGCACGGTAGCCCTCCCGCCAGAACGACGCCAGATCCGCCGTCACCGCGACCGGCCGTCCGGCCGGGGACAGCAGGTGGATCAGCAGCGGGACGCCCGCGATGCGCGGTGTGTCCTCCCAGCCGAACAGCTCCTGCAGCTTCACCGCGAGCACCGGCTGCTCGCCCGAATAGTCCAGGCGCACCCGGGACCCGGTCGGCACCTCGACCCGCTCCGGCGCCACCGCGTCCAGGCGCTGGCTCCACGGCACCAGCCGGTGCAGCGCCGCCGCCACGTCGATGCGCTCCAGGTCGGCCCGCCTGCGCGCCCTGGACAGCTCCGGCTCCAGCCACTGGTCGGCCAGGTCGGCGAGGCGGTCCATGTCCGGCCACGGCGCCCCGACGGCCCGATGACAGAACGCCAGCCGGTCGCGTACCGCCTGCGCCTGTTTCGTCCAGGTCAGTACGTTCTCCGTACGCAGCCCGTACAGCAAGGCTTCCCGCACGTCGGCGCCGGGCAGCGGCGTGGAGGACAGCTCGATCGCGCCGAGTCGCTCGACCACCCGGGCGGCCACGTCCCCGCGCCGGCCACCGGGTGGCACCTTCCAGGCGACCTCCTCCTCGGTCGTCACCTGGTGTGCCTGCCGGGCGATTTCTTCGTCGATGGCCACCGCCTGGCGGATGCGCGCCGAGGCCGAGCCGGTGGGCCGGTCGGCGACCGCGACGGCCAGCCACTGCGCGGTGGCGAGCTTCGAGCTCTCCTTGAGCTGCGCCTCGGTGCCGGAGGCCATCAAATAGCCGCCGCCCCGCCGCCGGGCCACCCGCTCGGGGAAGGCGAGCGCGACCGCGACCCCGGCCACCTCGTCGTCACTGAGTCTCGTGCTCGTACGCGGGCCGTCCCCGGAGCGCGTCAGCCGTCTGGCCTCCCTGCGCCAGCGGGCGGTGAAGGCGTCGTCGCCGCGGCGGGCCGCGCGCCAGACCTCCACCAGGTCGTCGCCCATCTCGCGGGGCAGTTGCTCCGACAGCAGGGCGATCACCTCGGCGGCGCGCGGGCCGAGGTCGATCAGCGCTCTGGCCAGCCGGGGCTCGACGCCTGCCACGGCCATCCGGCGCCCGCGCGAGGTCACCCGGCCCGCGTCGAACGCGTTGAGCGTCTGGAGGGTGCTGAGCGCCGCGGACATGGCGGCAGGCGGGGGCGGGTCGAGCAGGGCCAGGCCGGTGGCGTCCGGGGAGCCCCAGCAGGCCGTCTGGAGGGCGAAGGCGGTCAGGTCGGCCAGCGCGATCTCCGGGCGGGGATGGTCGGCCAGTCGCTCGTGCTCGGCGGCCGTCCAGCAGCGGTAGACGGCGCCGGGGGCCTCGCGGCCGGCCCGTCCGGCCCGCTGGTCGGCGGAGGATCTGGACACCCTGACGGTGGTCAGCGAGCCGAGGCCGCGCGCGTGGTCGGTGCGCGGCTCCCTGGCCAGGCCCGCGTCCACCACCACGCGTACGCCAGGAACGGTCAGGCTCGACTCGGCCACCGACGTGGCCAGCACCACCCTGCGGACCGCCCCCGGCGCCAGCACGGCGTCCTGGACGCGAGCCGGGGCCTGCCCGTGGACCTGCAGCACCTCGATGCCCTGGCCGCTCGGGACGTCCTGAGGGCCGTGGCCACCTTGAGGGCGGTGGACATCCGGTGAGCCGTGCGCGTTCTGAGGGCCGGCAGCAGGTCGGGGGTTGGGGACGCCGTTGAGCATGGCGGCGACCCTGGAGATCTCGGCCACGCCCGGCAGGAAGCAGAGCACGTCGCCGTCTCGTTCTACCAGCGCTCGCCGTACCACGTGGGCGACGTGCGACAGCAGGGCGGGGTCGACGCGCAGGCCGTGCGGTGGGGCGACGGGGCGCGGTGGCGGGGCCCACACGATCTCGACCGGATGGGTGGTGCCGGTGGCCCGGACGATCGGCGCGTCCTGGGCGTCGCGGCCGAGCAGGCGGGCCCAGGGGGCGGCGTCGGCGGTGGCGGAGGTGGCGATGAGGCGCAGGTCGGGGCGGAGGGTGTCGCGGACGTCCAGGAGGAACGCGAGCGCCGTGTCGGCGTCCAGGTGGCGTTCGTGGCACTCGTCGAGCATGACGACGTCCACTCCCGGCAACTCCTGGTCCCGCTGAAGGCGCTGCAGGAGCACGCCGGTGGTGACGACCTCGACCATCGGGTTCGCGCCGACGTGGCGCTCGCCGCGGATGGTGTAGCTGACGCCCATGCGCCGGGCGGCGGCGCGCACCGCGAGGCGTCGCGGCTCGGCGACCAGGACGCGCAGGCCGGTCTCCGCCAGCGCGAGCGGGACGACGGTGGTCTTGCCGGTGCCGGGCGGGGCCGTCAGCACGGCGCTGCCCGCCCGCTTCAGCACGTCCAGCAACTCGGGCAGAACGTGGCGGATCGGCAGCACGCCAGGCAGCGCCCCAGGCCGGTCCGGCGGCACGCCAGGCTGGTCAGGCGGCATGCCAGGTCGGTCAGAACGGTCAGGCGGCATGTGTAGCCGAGACCACGGAGCCGAGCAGGCCGGGGAAGCGGGCGTCGAGGTCGTCGTGGCGCACGCTCAGGAGCTTGAGCCGCCCTCTCGGCGTCGTGCGGACGACGCCCGCCTCCCGCAGGATGCGGAAGTGGTGCGAGGCAGTGGACTTGTGCACGCTCAGCCGGACACTCGCGTCGCCACAGGTCAGCTCTCCGGCCGTGGTCAGCAGGGCGACGATCTCCAGGCGTATGGGGTCCGACAGGGCCCGCAGGACCTCCGTGAGCTGGATGTCCTCGGTGGCCGGATGGAAAAGCATGCCCGAACCCTACCCGGATCCATTGTTTGACAAGCATCCAACTATGCGTCAGTTTGATACCCATCCAACTTTCGGAGGAACCGTGAATCGCCGGCTCTACCCACTGGCGGTGGGCAACTTCGCCGTCGGCACCGGGATGTTCGTCACCGCCGGGCTGCTGCCCCCCGTCTCCAGCGACCTGAACGTCTCCACGGCGGCCGCCGGGCAGCTGATGACCGTCTTCGCCCTGGCCTACGCCCTGCTGTCGCCGGTGCTCGCCGCCGTGACCGCCAAGCTGTCGCGCAGGAGGCTGCTGCTCGTCGCCCTGGGCGTCTTCATGCTCGGCAACGTGCTGACCGCGCTCGCGCCGACCTACCCGCTCGTCCTGGCCGCCCGGGTGATCTCCGCGGCGGGCGCGGCCATGTTCACCCCGACCGCCTCGGGCGTGGCCACGGCCCTGGTCGGCCCGGAGCGTCGCGGACGGGCGCTGGCGCTGGTCCTGGGCGGGATGAGCGTGTCGTCGGCCCTCGGCGTGCCACTCGGCACCTGGCTGGGCGGCGTGTCCGGCTGGCGGGCCACGATGTGGCTGGTGGCCGGGCTGGGCGCGCTCGGCTTCGCCGGGATCATGGCCCTGGTGCCCGAGGTCAGGGTCGCCGCGACCACGGGCCGGCTGGCGGAGAGGTTCGCGCCGCTGGGCGACCGGCGGGTGCTCGCGGTGCTGGGGACCCAGTTGCTCATGTTCGGCTCCGCGTTCGCCGCGTACGTCTACATCGGCTCGCTGTTCGATCTGCCGCTGGCGGCCCTGTTGTGGGCGTGGGGAGTGGGCGCCATCGTCGGCAACCAGGTCGGCGGCCGGCTCACCGACGCCTACGGGCCACGCCGGATGGTGCTGCTCGCGCTGGTCGCCTCCACCGTGTTCGTGGCGATCATCCCGCTGGTCGGCATCGCGCTGCCCGTGGCGCTGGTGTGGGCGTTCCTCTGGGGCGCGGTGGGCTGGCTGGTCGCGCCCGCGCAGCAGTACCGGCTCGTCGCCGTGCTGCCGGACAACGTGCCCATCGGACTCGGGCTGCTGTCCTCCGCCCAGTACACCGGGATCGTGGTCGCCGGCCTCATGGGCGGGCTGGCCTTCGGCGGGTGGGGGCGGGTGGGCGTGATCGTGCTCGCCACCGGGATCGGCGTGGTGGCGGTGCTGTTCACCCTGGTCACCTACCGGTCGGAGGTGTCAGGCCTGGGCGGGGATCCAGCCGAGGGTCACGGCCAGGATGACGAACAGCCCCAGAAGGACGCGGTAGATCACGAAGCCGGTGAAGCGGTGACTGCTGATGTAGCGCAGGAACCACGCCACCGCCGCGTAGCCGACGACGAAGGAGATCACCGTGGCCAGGATCGTCGGTCCCCAGGCGGGCGCCGCTTTTCCGCCGATCTCGGTGAGCTCCAGGAACCCCGAGGCCAGCACGGCCGGGATGGCCAGCAGGAAGGAGTACTTGGCCGCGTCCTCGCGCCGGTAGTCCAGCAGCAGGCCGGCGGTGATGGTGCCGCCCGAGCGCGAGACGCCCGGGATGAGGGCGAGTGACTGGGCGAAGCCGTACACCAGGGCGTGCGGCAGGCTCAGGTGCTTGACCAGCGTGAGCTTGTTGCGGGCGGTGTGGTCGGCGAACCAGAGGATGAGCCCGAAGACGATCAGCGTGGTCCCCACCAGGCGCAGGTCCCGGAAGGGTGACTCGATCTGGTCCTTCAGCACCAAGCCGAGCACCCCGATGGGAATGCTGCCGACGATGACGTACCAGCCCATCCGCGCGGCGTGCAGGGAGCGCAGGGCGGGGGTGTAAAGGGAGCGGGTCCAGGTGGAGACGATCTCCCAGATCTCCCGCCTGAAGTAGATCAGGACGGCCGTCTCGGTGCCGAGCTGGATGACGGCGGTGAAGGCGGCGCCCGGATCCTCCCAGCCGAGGAATGCCGAGACCACGCGGATGTGGGCGCTTGAAGAGATCGGCAGGAACTCCGTGAGCCCCTGCAGCAGCCCCAGCACCACCGCTTCCATCCAGCCGATCACGTGCGTACCTTCCCAGGAACCAGCGGAGTGAACGAGGTGAGGCTAGCGGAAGCTGAGCCTCCTGGTGACCCGCCTGCGAGCCGTCACTGGGCAGGTCAGGGGATGTTCACCCGTTAGATCATGAAAATTCATCTCATGAGGATCGTGGCCATCCGGGGGCTACGACCACGCGGCGGCGTTGGCCCGGGCGTAGTCGGCGAAGTCCCGCGCCGGCCTGCCCAGGGCCCGCTGGACGCCGTCGGCCGCGTAGGCGTTGCGGCCGTCGAGCACCTCGGCGAACAGCGTGGTCAGCATGTCGATGTCCGCCTCGGGCAGCCCGAGCTCGGCCGCCCCCGCGGCGTACTCCTCGATGCTGAGCGGAACGTAGACGATCTCCCGGCCGGTCGCTTCGGACAGCTCGGCCGCCACCTCGGCGAACGTCAGCAGCCTCGGGCCGGTGAGCTCGTAGATCCGGCCGGTGTGGCCGTCCTCGGTGAGTGCGGCCACCGCCACGTCGGCGATGTCGTCCACGTCGACGAACGGCTCGGCCACGTCCCGGGCCGGCAGCGCGATGACCCCCTCCCGGACCGGGTCGAGGAGATAGCCCTCGGTGAAGTTCTGCATGAACCAGGAGCAGGTGACGACCGTCCACTCCACGCCGGACTCCCGCACGACCCGCTCGGCGGCCTGCGCCTGCGCCTCGTTCCTGCCGGAGAGCAGGACCAGCCGGCGGACACCCGCGGCCACGGCCTGCTCGGTGAAGGCCCGGATGTCGTCGAGCGCGCCGTCGACCACGATGTCGGGATAGTAGGAGATATAGACGGACTGTACGTCGCGGAGTGCGGCCGCCCAGGTGGCCCGGTCCTTCCAGTCGAAGGACGGGGTGCCCGAGCGAGAGCCGGCCCGGACGGGCAGGCCGAGAGCGGTCAGTCTGTCCACGATGCGGCGGCCGGTCTTGCCGGTGGCGCCCACTACCAGGATGGTCATGCCTCCATTAAGCGGCCGCTGCCCTGAGACGATCCATGGTTGAGAAGCGCAAAGGCATATGCGATCGTCTAAAGGCATGGACCACTTGGCGGCGTTACTGGACGGGCCGCGAGCCCGTGGCGCGTTCCTCCTCCGCATCCTCCTCGATCCGCCCTGGTCGCTGAGCATCCAGGACGAGGCCCCGCTCACCGCGATGACCCTGGTGCGCGGCTCGGCCTGGATCGTCCGGCAGAACGGCGACGAGGTGTCCCTGAGCCCCGGCGAGGTGGCCATCATTCGCGGGCCGGAGCCGTACAAGGTGGCGGATCACCCCGCCACCCCGCCGCAGGTGATCATCCACCCCGACCAGCACTGCACCACCCTGGACGGGCGGTCTCTCTATGAGGAGATGAGCCTGGGGGTGCGCACCTGGGGCAACGCTCCCGACGGTGGCACGATACTGATCACCGGCGTCTACCAGATGGAAGGGGAGATCAGCAAGCGGCTGCTGGGGGCGCTGCCGCCGCTGCTGGTGCAGCCCGGCGGGACGCCCGCCGAGCTGCTCGGCGCCGAGGTGGTCAAGGACGAGCCGGGCCAGGAGGCGGTGCTGGACCGGCTGCTCGACCTGCTGCTCATCTCGACGCTGCGCTCGTGGTTCGCCACCCACGAGGCGCCCGCCTGGTATCGGGCGCGCAGCGATCCCGTCGTGGGCAAGGCCATGCGGCTCATGCACAACAACCCCGCCCACCCGTGGACCGTCGCCTCGCTCGCCGCCCAGGTCGGGGTCTCGCGTGCGTCGCTGGCCCGGCGGTTCACCGAGCTGGTGGGGGAGCCGCCGATGGCCTTCCTGACCGACTGGCGACTTGCCCTGGCCGCCGACCTTCTGCGCGAACCGGACGAGACGATAGGCTCGGTCGCCAGGAAGGTCGGCTACGGCAGCCCGTTCGCGCTGAGCGCCGCCTTCAAGCGCGTGCGCGGTGTGAGCCCGCACAAACACCGGGTCGGAGCGGTGCGGTGAAACCCCTGGTGCTACTGGACGTCGACGGGGTGCTCAACCCCACTGGCCACCCCACCCCGGACTTCAGGCGCTACCAGTGCACCGTGGACGGCCACGCCTACACCGTGCACCTCAACCCCCGGCACGGGCCCCGGCTGATGGAGCTCGCCCTGCGCACCGGGGCCGAGCTGGTCTGGGCGACCACCTGGGAGGAGCACGCCAACGAGTGGATCGCGCCCCGGCTCGGCCTGCCGAGCCTGCCGGTGGTCGCCCTGGGGCGGGACCGGGGCAGCGAGCACGGCGAGATGTTCAAGACCCGCTATGTGGCCGACCACGTGGGCCGCAGGCCGTTCGTGTGGTTCGACGACCAGGTCTACCAAGAGGACGATGACTATCTCAGGGCCCATCAGGGTTTGACGGACTTCCTGCTCGTTCACGTACCGGCCGCACGGGGGCTGACCAGCGAACATCTGGCGCGGGCGAGTGAGTGGCTGACCCTTACAGGGTTTTCTCAGGGCTTCTAGCGGGATACCGGCTGTGAGGTCGTCCGTTGGACAGGTAGAAGGCAGCAACCACACGGAGGAAACGATATGTACCGCTCACGGAAGCACAGGATGCTCGCCGGCGTCTGCGGCGGGATCGCCGACAAGACGGGCATGCCGCCGACCCTCGTCCGCATCCTCTGGCTGATCCTCTCGCTCTTCCCCGGTCCGATGTGGGTCGTGTACGCCGTCATGTGGATCCTCGTCCCCGAGGAGCCGCAGAAATACTGAGCGGTTTATCCTCTTAGTCATGAGGGCAAGGCCGCTGACACTCATCCAGGACGAGCTCGTCGACTACGACAAGGCGATGGAGCGCATGGCCGACCTCGTCGGCGAGCGCCAGCGCGACGAGCGGCCGGACACGCTCTGGCTGCTCAGCCATCCGTCGGTCTACACGGTGGGCCGCCGCACGCCGATGGAGCACCTGCCCGATCCGTCGCGCGGCATCCCGGTGATCGAGACCGGCCGTGGTGGCCAGCTCACCTACCACGGCCCCGGCCAGCTCGTCGGCTACCTCATCGTCAAACTGGGCGAGGACCAGGGCATCGTCGACTACGTCCGTGAGGTGGAGCTCCGGCTGGTGGCCGCGCTCGGCAAGCTCGGCCTGCCCGCCGAGCGCCGCGACACCCCGCCGGGCTCCGAACTGCTCACCGGCGTCTGGACGACCGGGACCGGCCGCAAGATCATCTCCATCGGCATGCGGCAGAGCCGCGGCGTCACCAGCCACGGCTTCGCCCTCAACGTCGACGGCGAGCTGGAGCCCTGGCACTGGGCGGTCGCCTGCGGCATGCCGGACGTGGACATGACCTCACTCCAGCGCGAGCTGGGCACCACCTCGATGGACGAGGTCCGCACCGCCGTCGCAGCCTCCTTCGAGGCGTCCTGACCTGAGCGGGTACGGCCAGGGGAGCCGTACCCGCCGATGGCTGTCAGTCGTCGTCGACGGTGCGGCGGGGGCCGGTGAACCAGTGTCTGGCCGACAGGACCCACCACAGGGTGATGCCGATGAGCACGACGCCGACCGCGATCGGCGCGTAGTTGACGAAGGTCCAGTCGAAGTCCTCGTTGCCGGGGACGCCGGCGGGGGAGAACGGCATGACGAAGTAGACGCAGACGATGGCGATCTCGATGCAGGCGATCCAGCCCAGCACCTTGTAGCGAGGGCCGAGCGTCCAGGGGCCGGGCTCGAAGCGGTCGCCCATCCGTAGCCGGAGCCAGATGGGGATCAGGAAGGCCAGGTAGAGGCCGATGACCGCGATGGAGACGACGGCGTAGAAGGCGATCGGGGTGGCCAGGCCGGGGGGAGCGTAGAGGGCGGGCAGGGTGATCAGGGCGGCCACCGCGCAGCCCGCGAGGATGGCGTTGACCGGGGTGCGGTTGCGGTCCACCTTGGACCACAGCCGCCAGCCGGGCACCGCGCCGTCGCGGGAGAAGGCGTACGTCATCCGGGACATGGAGGTCACGCAGCTCATGCCGCAGAAGAACTGGCCGATCGTGGAGATGGCGAAGATGGCGGTGGCCAGCGGCGAGGAGAGCGCCGTGGTGAAGATGGCGCCGACGAAGCCGCCCTGGTTGTTGATCTCCTCGACGTTGGTGGCCGCGAACAGGAACGCCAGCAGCAGGATCCAGCCGCCGATCGCCGAGTAGAAGATCGACTGCCACAGGCCCCGGGCGGCGGCCGTGGACGCGCCCTGGGTCTCCTCCGACACGTGCGCGCAGGCGTCGAAGCCGGTGATCGTGTACTGGGTGAGCAGGAAGCCGAGCGGCAGCACGTACAGCCAGAAGGGCAGGCCGCCGTCGCCGTTGCCGAAGCCGGAGTTGTTGATGGTCTCGGTGAAGACGAAGCCGAGCGACTGGTGCTCGGTGGGGGCGAAGATCAGGATGCCGACGATGACCGCCGCACCGGCCACGTGCCACCAGACCGAGACGTTCTGCAGCAGTGAGATGAGCCGGTGGCTGAAGATGTTGATCAGCGCGTGCAGGACGAGCACGATGACGAACAGCAGGAACGCCTGGGAGAGCGTGCCTTCCCAGGCCCCGCTGGTCAGCCGGGACAGGGTGATGTTGAGGAAGGTCGCGCAGCCGTAGTCGACGGAGGCGGTGACCGCGATGAGGCCGATGAGGTTGAGCCAGCCGGTGAACCAGCCGTGGATCGGCTTGCCCATCTTGGCGGCCCACCAGTAGATGCCGCCGGCGGTCGGGTAGGCGGAGACCAGCTCCGACATGCAGAAACCGATGATCAGGATGAACGCCGAGATCAGCGGCCAGCCCCAGGAGATGGCGATGGGGCCGCCGTTGTTCCAGGCCTGTCCGAAGGTGGTGAAGCAGCCGGCGAGGATCGAGATGATGGAGAAGGAGATCGCGAAGTTGGAGAAACCGCTCCAGGTCCTGGCTAATTCCTGCTTGTAGCCGAGCTCGGCGAGCCGCCTGGAATCCTCTTCAGTTGTGCTCATACGACGTACTCCCTGGGGGGCGTGGAGGACGCTCTTTGGTCTACATCTAGACCATTTCGTCCGCGCGAGCAAGGAGTTACGGACGAGTTTCGCCAGGTGCCGATCTGTACGCCCCTGCCAGCCGGTGCAGCCCGAGCAGAAAATAGCCCAGCACCGCGCACGTCACCAGCAGCGCCCCGCCCATCAGCGCGAAG
Source organism: Nonomuraea glycinis (assembly GCF_014646515.1). Lineage (GTDB taxonomy): Bacteria > Actinomycetota > Actinomycetes > Streptosporangiales > Streptosporangiaceae > Nonomuraea > Nonomuraea glycinis. The sequence goes on along the minus strand of NZ_BMNK01000023.1, from coordinate 30,233 downwards.
CCGTCCCAGCCGATCCTGTCCACGTTCAGGTACGGATAGACGTACCGTCTGGGCATGCCCTCCGGCAGGAAGGGGGCGCGGAGCAGAACGAAGATCCCGTACGCGAGCGGGAAGGCGATCCAGGCCAGCGGGGCTGCCCAAGGGGCGCGGTGTTCGCGGTCACAGGTGACCCAGTCGGCCAGCGCCATCACCGGGGTCACGTAGTGCAGCAGCAGGTTGCCGAGCTGGGCGGGGGAGCCGCCGAGCAGCGCCAGCGGGTTCTCGCCGCCCTTGGAGACGACGTGGGTGACCCCGGTCAGGAGCAGGGCGACCGTGACCGCGCCCTTGAGGCTCCCGGAGTCCCGCCACCCGAGCAGCCGCCAGGAGAAATAGAGCGCCGCGGCCATGTTGCTCTGCACGGTGAAGTACGCCCACGGATGGCGGATGGACACCATCAGGCAGGTGACGCCCGTGAGGGCGGCCAGCACCGATCCGGCCCTCCACAGCTCGCGCATGCGAGCACCCTACCGGCGGGATCGGGCCTGCCAGATCGTGTGCGCGACCCACGAGGCGGCGGCGCCGACGGCGTACCAGAAGAGGTCGGGCGGGTTGAACGTGCTGCCCAGCAGCGGGCGCAGGACGGCGGGGATGTCGCCGAGCTGGGCGAACTCGATCGCCCAGCTCAGCCCGGCCGAGGTCAGCGCCGCCACCCAGGGGCGGATCGCCGGCCAGGCCAGCACGAGCAGCAGGTAGATCAGGACCGTGTAGAGCGCGTCGCCGGCGTACTTCGCGAACGGGCCGTCCCAGAGCAGCCGGATCCCGAGACCGGCCGCGATGGTGAGGACGGCGGCCAGCGCAACAGGCAAACGGGACATCTCGCTCACCCTAGTAGCATCGGCGAACATGAGCGCGACCATGGTGGTACGGGACCTCGCGGCCGGGCACGGGGAGCGGGTGCTGTTCTCCGGACTGGATCTGGTGGTGAGCCCCGGCGACGTCATCGGGCTCGTCGGAGCCAACGGCGCGGGCAAGTCCACGCTGCTGCGCCTGCTGGCCGGCCTCGACCGGCCCGAGCACGGCTCGATCCAGCTCAGCCCGCCCACGGCCACCGTCGGCCACCTGCCGCAGGAGCCCGACCGCAGGCCGGGTGAGACGGTGGCGGAGTTCCTGGCCCGGCGCACCGGCGTGGCGCAGGCACAGCTCGACCTCGACGCCGCCACGCAGGGGCTGGTCGAGGAGGCGCCGGGGGCCGACGACGTCTACAGCGTGGCGCTGGAGCGATGGCTGTCGCTGGGCGGCGCGGACCTGGAGGAGCGGGCGGCCGCGATCGGGCTGTCGGTCAGCCTGGAGCAGCCGATGACCTCGCTGTCCGGCGGCCAGGCCGCGCGGGCCGGGCTGGCCTCGCTGCTGCTCAGCCGCTATGACCTGTTCCTGCTCGACGAGCCCACCAACGACCTGGACCTCGACGGGCTGGAGCGGCTGGAGGGCTTCGTCAAGGGCCTGCGGGCCGGCACCGTGCTGGTCAGCCACGACCGGGAGTTCCTGGCCAGGACCGTCACCAAGGTGCTGGAGCTGGACCTGGCGCAGCAGCAGATCAGTCTGTACGGCGGCGGCTACCAGGCCTACCTGGACGAGCGGGAGGTGGCCAGGAGGCATGCCAGGGAGCAGTACGAAGAGTACGCCGGCACCCGCGCCCAGTTGGAGACCCGGGCCAGGACCCAGCGGGCGTGGATGGAGAAGGGTGTCAAGAACGCCCGGCGCAAGGCCCCCGACAACGACAAGATCGGCCGCAACGCCCGCGTAGAGACCACGGAGAAGCAGGCGGCCAAGGCCCGTCAGACGGAGAAGATGATCGAGCGGCTGGAGACGGTCGAGGAGCCGCGCAAGGAGTGGGAGCTGCGGATGGAGATCGCCGCCGCGCCCCGATCCGGCGCGGTGACGGCCACGGCGCGCGGCGCGGTGGTCAGGCGGGGCTCGTTCACGCTCGGCCCGGTCGACCTGGAGATCGGCTGGGCGGAGCGGGTGGCGATCACCGGGGCAAACGGCTCGGGCAAGACGACGCTGCTGGCCGCCCTGCTGGGGCGCACGCCGCTCGACGAGGGCCACGCCGCGCTCGGCCCCGGCGTGGTGGTGGGTGAGGTGGACCAGGCCCGCCGGCTGTTCGAGGGCGAGGAGGGGCTGCTCGACGCGTTCGCCCCGCACGTGCCCGACCTGCCGCCGGCCGAGGCGCGGACGCTGCTGGCCAAGTTCGGCCTTAAGGCCGCGCACGTGCTGCGCTCGGCCGCCACCCTCTCGCCCGGCGAGCGCACCCGGGCCGCGCTGGCGTTGCTGCAGGCCAGGGGCGTCAATCTGCTGGTGCTCGACGAGCCGACGAACCATCTGGACCTGCCCGCCATCGAGCAGTTGGAGTCGGCGCTGGCGAACTATCCGGGCACCTTGCTGCTCGTCACGCACGACCGCCGGATGCTCGACGCGGTGCGGGTGGACCGCCGGCTCCGGGTGGATCAGGGCAAGGTGTACGAGAGCCGCTGAAAATTTACACCGCACAAAGATACGAAGATGAAACAATTCTCCGTCACTCGTTGACATGCGGTGTTCCTATGGTGTGCCGTGCTCTACACAGATACCCCCGCCTGAAGTGAGGCATCATGAGGAAATGGCTCGTACGTCTGGCTGCGCTGGGCGTCGCGCTTTTAGTGGCAGGTCAGGGGCAGTTGGCCCTCGCGCAGAGTCCCTCGGCGGGGAAGAAGATCGTCCGGGTCGGGGCGACCCAGGCCGTCGACTCGATGAACCCGTTCCTCGCCGTCCGCCTGGTCTCGACCTCGATCCACCGCTGGATGTACGGCTTCCTCACGGTCCCCGACTCCAAGACGCTCCAGCCCAGTCCCGACCTCGCCGAGTCGTGGACCACGTCCGACGACGGGCTCACCTGGACGTTCAAGATCCGCGAGACCAAGTGGTCCGACGGCCGGCCGGTCACGGCCGAGGACGCCGCGTGGACGTTCAACAAGATCATGACGGACGACGCGGCCAAGACCGCGAACGGCCCGGCCGTCGAGAACTTCGAGACCGTCACGGCCAGCGGCCAGGAGCTGACCATCAAGCTCAAGGCCCCGCAGGCGTCCATGCTGGACAACCCGATCCCGATCATGCCCAAGCATGTCTGGGAGAAGGTCACCAACCTGGCCGACTTCACCGGTGACGAGTACCCGGCCGTGACCAGCGGCCCGTACATCGCGGTGGAGCACCAGAAGGACCAGTTCGTGAAGCTGAAGGCGAACCCCGGCTACTGGCGGGGCGCGCCCAAGATCGACGAGCTGCAGGTCGTCTTCTACGACAACCCGGCCGCCTCGATCATCGGCCTGAAGAACGGCGAGATCGACCTGATCGGCCGGCTCAACCCGCCGGACTTCCAGGCGCTCCAGGGCGACGCGAACATCGTCCAGTGGAACAAGCAGGGCCGCCGCGCCGCCTACCTGCAGATCAACCACGGCGCCACCACCACCGACGACAAGCCCGTCGGCGACGGCCACCCGGCGCTGAAGGACCAGAAGGTGCGCCAGGCGCTGCACTACGCCATCGACAAGCAGAAGCTGGTCGACGAGGTGCAGAACGGCCTGGCCAAGCCGGCCGACGGCTCGATCGTGCCGCCGATGTACACCGACTTCTTCTGGGAGGCGAGCGGCGACACCAAGGTCACCTACGACGTGGCCAAGGCCAACAAGATCCTTGACGACGCCGGCTACAAGAAGGGCGCCGACGGCGTCCGTACGATGCCCGACGGGGGCAAGAAGCTGGAGTTCCGCTTCAGCATCCACACCGACACCCCCATCGAGGACAAGCTGGGCGAGTACCTCGCCGGGTTCTTCAAGGAGATCGGCATCACGCTGACCACCAAGAAGGTCGAACCCAGCAAGTTCTCCGAGGAGACCGGCGTCACCGGTCTGTTCGACATCGCCATCAGCGGCTGGTCGGTCAACCCCGACCCGGAGGAGGTCCTCGCGACGCACCTGTGCAGCCGCAGGCCCACCCCGGCAGGCGAGGGCGGCGGCACCGAGTCCTTCTACTGCGACGACACCTTCGAGAAGCTCTACAAGGAGCAGCTCAAGGAGCTCGACCGGCCCAAGCGCGCCGAGCTCATCAAGCAGATGCAGGAGAGGCTCTACACCGACGCCCCGGTGATCGCCATCTACTACCCGAACGACCTCGAGGGCTACCGCAAGGACCGGATCAAGTCCATCACCTCGATCCCGGAGGCCGACGGCATCCTCTACGGCGGCAGCAGCTTCTGGCCGTTCTACTCCCTGGAGGCCGTGGAGCAGCCCGCGTCCGCGTCGGCCGAGGGCGGCTCCAACACCGGCCTCATCGCCGGCGTGGTCGGCGGCGTGGTGGTCCTCGGCCTGGCCGGATTCTTCCTGATGAGGCGGCGTAAGAGCGTCGCGGACGACCGCGAATGACAGCACCGCTCGAAACGGCTGAGCCCGCCGCCGCCCAGGCGGCGGCGGGCCCTGCCCGGCTCGGCACGCTGCGCTACGCGCTGTCGAAGGCCGGCGGGGCGCTGCTCAGCATCGGCATGGTGATCGTCGGGACGTTCTTCCTGTTCCGGCTGCTGCCCGGCGATCCGGTGCGCAACCTGGCCCAGGGCCGCAACATGACGCCCGAGCAGCTCGACCTGGAGCGGCACCGGCTCGGCCTGGACCTGCCGCTGTTCGACCAGTTCCTGAACTTCATCGGCCAGACGCTCCGGTTCGACCTCGGCGCCTCCTACGAGTACAAGCGGCCGGTCCTCGACCTCATCGGCGATCGGGTCGGCGCGACCCTGCTGCTCGCCGGGACGAGCCTGGTCATCGCGGTCAGCCTGGGCCTGTGGCAGGGCATGCGGGCCGGCTGGCGGCACGGGAGCAGGTTCGACCGGTTCTCCACCGGCACCTCGCTGGTCCTCTGGTCGGTGCCGACGTTCTGGCTCGGCCTGCTGCTGCTCCTGGTGTTCAGCTCCTGGTTCCAGTGGTTCCCGTCGCGGGGCATCCAGGATGTGGACGCCCCCGACGGCTTCGGCTACGTCCTCGACGTGGCCCACCACATGGTGCTGCCCTGCATCGCCATGGTGGGCGTGCTTTACGCCCAATACCTGCTGGTGATGCGCTCGTCGCTGCTGGACGAGGTGGGGCAGGACTACATCACCACCGCGCGCGCCAAGGGCCTGCGTGACGACGAGGTACGCAAGCGCCACGCCGTGCCCAACGCGCTGCTGCCCACGGTGACGCTGGTCTTCATGCGCATCGGCTTCGTCGTCGGCGGCGCGGTCACTGTGGAGGCCGTCTTCAGCTGGCCCGGACTCGGCGAGCTGTTCTACGCGGCGATCAGAGTGCCGGACTTCACCCTCATGCAGGGCACGTTCATGCTGATCGCGGTGTCGGTGATCCTGATGAACACGCTGGCCGACGTGGTTTACCACATCCTCGACCCGCGAGTGAGGTCGGCATGAGCGTCACCTGGACCCGCAGACGCATGGCGTTCGGGCGCTTCTGGGACACCTTCCGCGGTCAGCGCCCCGGCGTGATCGGCCTGGCCATCCTCGTGGTCGCCGTCGCGGCGGCCCTGGCCGCACCGCTGTTCATCGACGAGAGCGTCACCGGCGTGGTGCGCGGCACCGGACCCAAGATGGCGCCGCCGAGCTGGGACTACCCGTTCGGCACCGACGAGTCGGGGCGGTCCATCCTGCTGATGGTCTGGTGGGGGTCACGCACCTCGCTGCTCATCGGCTTCCTCGCCGCACTGGTCAGCATGCTGATCGGCACCGTGCTCGGCATCGCCGCCGGGCACTTCAGAGGCTGGATCGGCGCCGTCATCCTGCGCGTCACCGACTGGTTCCTGGTGCTGCCCTCGCTCATCACGGCGCTGGTGCTGGCGGCCATCCTGGGCGGCAGCACGTACACCATCATCATGGCCATCGGCATCACCACCTGGCCGACGACCGCCCGGCTGATCAGGGCACAGACCCTCGCGGTGGAGGCCAGGCCGTACATCGAACGGTCGAAGGCGCTCGGCGCCGGCCACTGGCACGTCACCACCCGGCACGTGCTGCCGAACGTGGCGCCGCTGCTGCTGGCCAGCACCACGCTGGAGGTCGCCAGCGCCATGGTCACCGAGTCCACGCTGGCCTTCCTCGGCGTGAGCGCGAACAAGACCTCCTGGGGCACCATGCTGCGCGGCTCGTACGACTGGGGCGCGGCCAACAACGGCGCCTGGTGGTACATCCTGATCCCGGGTCTGTGCATCGTCGCGGTCGTGATGGCGTTCACGCTGTTCGGCCGGGCGCTGGAGGCCGTGCTCAACCCGCGACTGCGGAAGGCGGGAGCATGACTCTGCTCGAACTGGACGACGTCTCGGTGACGTACCGGATCGCGGCGGGCGAGGTGCCCGCCGTGCGAGGCGTGTCGCTCTCGCTGGACAGCGGGGCGGCGCTCGGGGTCGCCGGCGAGTCGGGGTCCGGCAAGTCGACGCTGGCCATGGCGCTGCTGCGGCTGCTGCCGCGCGACGCGCGCGTCGGCGGCCGGATCCTGCTCGACGGCGAGGACGTCCTGACCATGAAGTGGGGCCGGCTGCGGGCCGTCCGCTGGGCCGAGGCCTCGATCGTGTTCCAGGGCGCCCAGCACGGGCTCAACGCGGTGCGGCGGATCGGCGACCAGATCGCCGAGCCGATCCTGGTGCACGGCCTGGCCAAGCCCGACGAGGCGGCCAAGCGCGTGGCCGAGCTGCTGGAGCAGGTGGGCCTGCCCGCCTGGCGGGCCCGCAGCTATCCGCACGAGCTGTCCGGCGGGCAGCGCCAGCGCGTGATGATCGCGATGGCGCTGGCCTGCTCGCCCAAGCTCATCATCGCCGACGAGCCGACCACCGCGCTCGACGTGATGGTCCAGGCCCAGGTGCTGACGCTGATCAAGGACCTGGTCGCCGAGCACGGCATCTCGCTGATCATGATCTCGCACGACCTGTCCGTGCTGGCCGACGTCTGCGACCGGCTCGCCGTCATGTACGCCGGACGGCTGGTCGAGCACGGCCCGTCGCTGGAGGTGTTCCACGACGCCAGGCACCCCTACAGCAAGGCGCTGGCGGCGGCCTTCCCCACCGTGGGCGACCCGGTCTCGCGGCTGGCGCCCAAGGGGCTCGGCGGCGATCCGCCCGACCCCATGCACCTGCCGGCCGGGTGCCCGTTCCACCCGCGCTGCCCGGTCGCGCTGGAGGAGTGCTCGACGCTGGACGTCGAACTGTGGCCCGCCGGTGACCGCCGCGCCGCCGCATGCGTACACGTACGGTCGAAAGAGGAGGCGTCATGACCGAGACGACCGAGACGCGGACGGCGGACCCCGTGGCGACGGTGAGCAGCACCCTGCTGGAGGCGCGCGACCTGCACGTCGAGTTCACCTCGCGCGGGCGTCGCGCCCGCGCGGTCGACGGCGTCAACCTCTCGCTCGGCGCGGGCGAGATCGTGGCGCTGGTCGGCGAGTCAGGCTGCGGCAAGACGACGCTGGCGCGCACGCTGCTCGGCCTGGAACGCCCCACCTCAGGCGAGGTCCGGTACGGCGGGCAGCCGCTCAAGTACGGCTCCAAGGCGCTCAAGGCCTACCGCAGGCAGGTGCAGCTCGTCCTCCAGGACCCGACGGGCTCGCTCAACCCCCGCCAGACCGTCTACGAGGCGGTGGCCGAAGGCCCGCGCATCCACCGCATGCCCGATGAGGCTGAGGTGGTCAACTCGGCGCTGGCCAGGGCGGGGCTGCGGCCGCCCGAGCGGTTCCTGCTGCGCTACCCGCACGAGCTGTCCGGCGGTCAGCGGCAGCGCGTGGTGATCGCCGGCGCGCTCGCGCTGAACCCGAAGGTGCTGGTCGCCGACGAGCCGGTGGCCTCACTGGACGCCTCGGTGCGGGGCGAGATCCTGGCCCTGATGCTCAAGCTGCGCGACGACCTCGGCCTGTCCGCCCTGGTCGTCACCCACGACCTGGGCCTGGCCTGGAACATCGCCGACCGGGTGGCGGTCATGTATCTGGGCCGGATCGTCGAGTCGGGGCCCGTGGAGCAGGTGCTCACCGCGCCCCGGCACCCGTACACGCAGGCCCTGCTGTCGGTGCTGCCCGAGTCGCCCGAACGGGTGGTGCTGACCGGTGAGCCGCCGGACCCGACCCGGATCCCGGGCGGCTGCCGCTTCCACGCCCGCTGCCAGATCCTCGCCTCGGGCAAGGCCGCCGAGGCGGGCGTGGACGCCAGATGCAGGGGAGAGCTGCTCGACATCCTGCCCGCCTCCGCCCTGTCCCAGGCGGCCTGCCACTACGCGGACGCCACCGGCTGAAACGCCTCGGCGTGCTCGGCGGCCCACTGGGCGAAGCCGCGCGGTGCCCGGCCGGTGACCTGCTCGACGGTCGGGACCACCGTGTAGCCCTCCTTGGGCGTGTTGCCGAGCGCCTCGAAGAGGAACTCGATGGTCTCCGGGCCCATGCCGGCCATCTGCCACTGGGCCCGCGCCTCTTCCCGGGTGAGCTCCACGAACCGGATCTCCGCGCCGACAGCCGCACCGAGCATGCGCACCTTGTCGCGGGTGGCCACCGCCTCCGGCCCGGTCAGCGTCAGCGACTCGCCGTGGTGACCGCCCTGGACCAGTACCGTGGCGGCCACGGCGGCGATGTCCCGCTCGTGCACCATGGCGCTCAGCCGGTCGCCGAACGGCTCCTTGACGACCCCTTCGGCCCTGACGGAGTAGGTCCACCACTGCAGCGTGTTGGCCATGAACTCGACCGGGTGCAGCAGCGTCCACTCCATGCCGGTGGCGGCCAGCGCCTGCTCCAGCGGCCCGTCGGCCCGCCCGCCGAGCACGGTCACCCGCCGCACGCCGGCCCCCGCCGCCAGCTCAGCGATCCGGTCGCCGTACTGGAGGGGCGCGTAGTCGTCGCCGGCGAAGTTGATGAGGTGCGCGGCGTCGACGCCGTCGAAGGCGGCCGAGAGCGTCTCGGGCCGAGCCAGATCCCCCTCCACGACCTCGACGCCTTCGGGCAGGTCGGCCTTGGCGGGGTTCCTGGTCATGGCACGCACCCGCTGTCCCGCCTGGACAAGCTCCTCGACGATGAGCCGGCCGACGGTCCCGGTGGCTCCGGTGACGAGAATGGTCATGAGAACTCCTTCAAAAGCACGGAACGGAACGTTCTGCTCTTATCCTACCAGAACAGAACGCTTCATTCCGCACAAAATCCCCAAGGAATTTGGTGACTGCTAGTATCCGAACAGATTCACAGAGTAATATCTCGCTCATGGTTACCGCCCTGCACGAGGGGCTTATCGGGATCACTACGCTCGATACCGAAGAGACGGCGCGGATGCTGCGCACGTTGTTCGGACTCCCTCTTACACACACCTCCGACGCGAGGATCATCTCCCCAGACCTGTCAGAATGCAGCCCTTCGGTCTACCGGGCCGACGCCGCGGTGCTCTACGGCGCACGAGGCGAAAAATTCGCGGTCATCACCGAAGTTCAGCTCCAGCCGGACGACGACAAGCATTTGACGTGGCCGGCCTACCTCGCCAACCTGCGTGTACGGGACCGCTGCCAGACCTGCCTGGTAGTCATCTGCCCCGACCGGGCGACCGCCCGCTGGGCTGCGCAGGCCATCGAGACGGGTCATCCCGGGTACACGTTGTACCCGCTGGTGATCGGGCCCGACAACACCCCGGTCATCATGGAGGTCGCCGAGGCGATCGGCAACATCGGGCTGGCCGCCGTCGCGGCCATCACGCACAGCAAGGATCCGCAGATCAAGGCCATCCTCGCCACGCTGGTCGAGGCACTGGACAGCATCGATCCGGAGAAAGCCCACAGGTACGCTGAGTATGTCACCGTGGCGTTGACCGGAGATGCGCAGGAAGAAATGGAGCGTCTTATGGCCACCGATACCTATCTCTACCAGGGAAAGTACGCTCAGAGCCTGATTGCCGAGGGCGAAGCGAAGGGCGTGCTCCTGGTGCTGGAGTCTCGAGGGCTGACCCTGTCGGAGTCCGACCGCGAGCGCATCCTCGGGTGCACCGACACCGCCACGCTGGAGAGATGGTTGCAGCGGGCCGCCTTGGTGGACTCCGTCGACAAGCTTTTCAGCTGAGTCGCCGCCGCCCCGGCGACGGATCTTCGCCGGGGCGTGCCGGACGCTAGAAGGCGCTTATGGTGGCCGGCGCACGCTCGGCGCGGCTCAGGGCGCGGACGACCGCCGTCGCCCCATGACGCTGTACGGCCAGCCGCGCCAGCATCTCCACGACCGGGTCGACGACCTCGGCGGGCAGCTCGGGCGTTCCCACGCCGACGCTGGCGGCCAGGTCGTCGGAGTGCACGACCAGCTCGATCAGCCGGGTGAGCAGGAAGTCGTCCAGCCGCAGCGACCAGCTCGCCCAGGGCAGGTCGACGACCCTGTCCGCGGGCTCGGCGGGCAGCATGGCCCGCAGGTTCGCCAGCAGGTCGTCGGCCGTGGCGACCAGGGTGGCGGGGCCCTCGGCGGCGGCCGCCTCGCCGCCTCGCCTGACGTTCACGTTGCTCTCGTGGTCGAGGCCCGACTGCACCCAGGCGGACCGGGAGAAGTGCTCGATCAGCTCGATCGGCTCCCGAATCTCCTCGGCCGCCGACTCCAGCGCCTGGCGCACCCTGGCGAGCTGCAGCGACAGGTGCCCGGCCAGGCCCGCGACACTGAACTCGGTCAGCGCACTCGGCTTGTTCCAGGCCGCGGCCACGGCGGGATCGCGCAGCAGTGCCACCGCCGACGCCGCGGCGACCAGGTACGACTCCCTGATTTCCCCCATGTGCGACCTTCCCCCAGATTGGGTGATATTTCGCATCAAAGACTAGTGCGGGGCCAGGACACTCCGGATCGTGGTCCTGACGAAGGCCCGAGCCAGCTTCCCCCGCCGGAACCTGCTCAGCACCGGCCCACGCTGCCCGTAGCGCCGGGCCCGGATGTCGGCCACCACGACCTCGGGCGCACCCAGCTCGCCCAGCACGTCCAGCGCCTCCCGCTTGCTGATCAGCCGCCCGTCCCGCAACGTCACCGTCGCCCGCGCGACCGTCACCATGCCCAGATCCACCCACACCTCCCGCAGCCACCGTTTGCGCCCTTCCGTCTTCACCAGCCAGAAGTCACGCAGGTCGGCCCGGACGAAGTCGGCCAGCTCCTGATCCGAGACCGGCGGGATCAGCTCGCCGGGCGGCTCGCCGTACAGCTCCAGGGCGCCCGTCAGCAGCTCGCGGCGGGTCACGGCCGTGACGGGCCGCTCGAACAGCTCCTCCATGGCCCACGTCACATGCGTCGTCCCGTGCTCGGCCAGCTGCCCCAGGGGCAGGTAGGAGCAGTGCAGGTGCGCGGCGAGCGGTGGATCGAGATCCTGGTGCAGCCGCTCGAGCCCGTCCCGCTGCGCGTCCGTGAGCGGCGCGTCGACCACCGCGATCAGATCGAGGTCGCTGCGGCCGGGCTGGTAGTCGCCCTTGGCCAGCGACCCGTGCGCCCACAGCGCCACCAGCGGCACGACCGGCCTGACCTGTGTGAGGAACTGCGTCAACAGGAGCTCAGTGGCGGTGTGCATGACTATCACTATGATCCAGCCCCGGCCCCGAGAAAAGATCGCGCGATATGCGGTTGCCGGATCGCCGCCGTTCCCCGACGATCTCAGACGTGACAGACACCACATCTCGCCCCGTCGCGCTGATCACCGGCGTGGGACGCACCGTCGGCATCGGCGCCGGGATCGCCAGGCGGCTCGCGGCGTCGGGCTGGGACATCGCCTTCACCTACTGGAGCCCGTACGACGAGCGCATGGACTGGGGCGTCGAGGCCGGGGCGAGTGAGGCGATCGACGCGGCGCTGCGCGGCGACGGCGCGGCCACCGTGGCGATCGAGGCGGACCTGGCCGACGTGTCCGTCCCCGCGCAGGTCTTCGACCAGGCGGAGCGGGCGCTGGGCCAGGTCACCGCCCTGGTGATGTGCCACTGCGAGTCCGTCGCCTCCGGCCTGCTGGACACCACCGTGGCGAGCTTCGACCGGCACTTCGCGGTGAACGCGCGGGCCAGCTGGCTGCTGATCCGCGAGTACGGGCTGCGGTTCCGGGGCACGCCGGGCACCGGCCGGATCATCGCCCTCACCAGCGATCACACGGTCGGCAACCTGCCCTACGGCGCCAGCAAGGGCGCGCTGGACCGCATCACCCTGGCCGCCGCGCACGAGCTCGCCCACCTCCGGATCACCGCCAACGTCATCAATCCCGGCCCGGTGGACACCGGCTGGATGTCGGACGAGGTGCGGGAGACCTGCCTGCGCCAGACACCGCTCGACCGCCTCGGCACGCCGCGCGACACCGCGCACCTCGTCGACTTCCTCTGCTCGCCGCAGGGCCAGTGGATCAACGGCCAGCTGCTCATGAGCAACGGCGGTTCCGCCTAGGGGGCCGCTCATGAGCAACGGCGGCCCCGCCTAGGGGGTGGCGAACAGCGCGCTCACCGACTCGCCGTAGTGGATCCGCCGCATGGCCTCCGCCAGGGCCGGGGCGATCGACAGGACCGTGAGCTTGTCGCTCGGCTTGGGCGACGGCACCGTGTTGGTGCAGACGATCTCCTCGACCTCCGGCAGCGCGCCGAGCCGCTCCACCGCGCCGTCGGCGAACAGGCCGTGCGTGCAGGCGATCCGCACCGAGCGCACCCCCAGCTCGCGCAGCCGGTCCAGCAGCTCGATGACCGTGCTGCCCTTGGCGATCTCGTCGTCCAGGATGATCACGTCCTTGCCCGCGACGTCGCCGATCACCGAGCTGATCACCACCCGGTCGTCGGCGAAGCGCTGCTTGGCCCCCATCGCGACCCCGGTGCCGAGCAGCCGGGCGAAGTGCGCGGCCTCCTTGGCGTTGCCGAGGTCGGGGGAGACCACGACCGTGTTCGACAGGTCGTAGCGGTTGAAGTGCGCGGCGAGTTCGCGCAGCGCGTGCAGGTGGTCGACGGGGACGCTGAAGAAGCCGTGCACCTGCGGCGAGTGCAGCGTCATCGCCAGCACCCTGCTGGCGCCCGCCGCCACCATCAGGTCGGCCACCAGTCGCCCGCCGATCGAGATGCGTGGCGCGTCCTTCTTGTCCGAACGGGCGTAGGCATAGTGCGGCAGCACCACGGTGGTCCTGGCCGCCGAGGCTCCCCGGGCGGCGTCGAGCATGAGCAGCAGCTCGACCAGGTTCTCCTGGGTGGGTGGCACGAGGGGCTGGATGAGGAAGACGTCACGCTCGCGGCAGTTGGCCTGGAGCTGGACCTCGATGACGTCGTTGGCGAAGCGGTCGACTTTGACGGGATGAAGGGGAGTGCCCAGGTGAGCGCAGATCTCCTCGGCCAGACCGGGATGGGCGCTGCCACTGAAAACCGTGATGTCTCGCACGGTTCACCAACAATAGCCTCAGCGGCTGAGGTAGTGGTGGAGCAGGGCGGGTTCACCGGCGGAGTTCAGCCACCGGGCCCGGGTGCTGGCGAACCTGCGCCAGCCGTGCCGCTCGTAGAAGGCGATGGCGGCCGTGGCCTCGTCCGACACCTCCAGGGCCAGTGGGCCGCCGGCGGCGACCCGTACCTCGTCGAGCAGGCGGGCGGCGAGCCCGCCACGGCGGGCCGGCGGGGTGACGAACAGGCGGGTCACGGCCCCGCCCAGGGGGATCCCGAGTGACTGCGCCGGCTCCGGCCCGGTCCTGGCCAGCCCCACGTGCCCGGTCACGGCGCCGTCCGCCACGGCCACCCAGGCGGCGGCGAGGTCGTTCGGGGTCAGCCAGCCCCGGGGGTCGTCCGGCCAGTCCACCGGATAGCGGTCAGCGGCCTGTACGTCGGCGAGAGCCTTGACGCAGGCGTTCAGGTCGGCGTCGGTTCTGGGGCGGATCATCGTTCGAGGAGCTCGGGGGTGAGTGAGGTGAGGTCGGGGACGACCTGCCAGGCCAGGGCGAGGGCGTCGGGGGCGGGCGGGTAGCGGGGGTGGGGGACGGCGATGACGCGCATGCCGGCCGCGTCGGCCGAGCGCAGGCCGTTGCTGGAGTCCTCCACGGCGACGCAGCCCTCGGGGGCGACGCCGAGCCGCCGGGCCGCCTCCAGGTAGCCGTCGGGTGCGGGCTTGCCGCGCGCGACCTCCTCGGTGGAGACCGTGGCGGTGAAGCACGCGCGCAACTCGCTCGCGTCGAGTGCCACGTCTATCAGCGCCCGGGGCGACGAGCTGGCCAGGCCCAGGGTGAATCGGCCGGCGAGCCGGCGCACCGTCTCGGGGGCGCCTTTCATGAGCGGCACACCCTCCCGGTAGTGGGCCGTCATCTGGTCGATCACGCCGCGGGCGATCTCGTCGGGAGGCAGCTCGACGCCGAGCTCGTGCAGGTACGCGGCCCACTCGCCGGTGCTCATGCCCATGAGCCGCGACTGCGTGTCGGGCTGCCAGGTGCCGCCGTGGGCGGCGACGAAGGCGCGCCGCACCTCTTCCCACACCGGCTCGGAGTCGACGAGCACCCCGTCGAGGTCGAACACACAGGCTTCCACGCCGAACCCTCCAGACCGATCAGGACAGCTCAAGCCAATCACACCGCCGACGCCACCCCGCCGCAGCCTCTATGTCTTGATATTTCGGGATATTCGAACTCAACGGAGGTTCATGGTATTTCGTACGTTCATTGACCGTGCCTGTGCCGGTTTCCGGGCATCCCCCTGCCATGGCCGACCTGCCTTTCCACGACCGTGCCGACTTCGACGACGCGGACCGCGGCTTCGTCGCGCCCCTTACCCCCGCAGTGATCAAAAACGCTGACGGCAAGGTCGTCTGGGACGGCGACGCCTACGCCTTCCTGGACCAGGAGTGCCCCGACAGCGCCCACCCCAGTCTCTGGCGGCACGGCCGGCTCTGCGCCAAACAGGGCCTGTACGAGGTCGCCGACGGCATCTACCAGGTCCGCGGCCTCGACCTGTCCAACATGACCCTCGTCGAGGGCGACACCGGCGTCATCGTCGTCGACCCGCTCATCTCCACCGAGTGCGCGGCCGCCGCGCTCACCCTCTACCGCCGCCACCGCGGCCACCGCCCGGTCACCGGCGTCGTCTACACCCACGCCCACGTCGACCACTTCGGCGGCGTACGCGGCGTCACCGGCGGCGGCATCCCCATCCTGGCCCCCGCCGGCTTCCTGGAGCACACCGCCGCGGACACCGTCTACGCCGGCCCGGCCAGGACCCGCCGCTCGCTCTATGTGTACGGCCCCGCCCTGGACAGGTCGCCGGCCGGTCAGCTCGGCGCCGGTCCCGGCCTGGCCGCCTCCATCGGCAGGATCTCCCTCATCCCGCCCACCACGCACATCGAGCGCACCGGCCAGGAGGAGACGGTCGACGGGGTCCGCTTCGCCTTCCAGCTCGGCCCCGGCCCCCCGCCGGGGCTGGTCTTCCTGCTCCCCGACCGCCGCGCCCTCTGCCTGGCCGAGAACGCGGCCCACAGCCAGCACGACCTCCTGGACCTGCGCGGCGCGCACGTCCGTGATCCCCGCCTGTGGACGCGCTGCCTGGCCGAGACCAGCACCCTCTTCGCCGGCCGGGCCGACGTGGCCTTCGCCTCCCACCACTGGCCCACCTGGGGCGCCGAGAACATCGACCGCCTGCTGGCGCAGCAGCGCGACCTGTACGCCTACCTGCACGACCAGACACTGCGCCTGATGAGCAAGGGCCTGACCGGCGCGGAGATCGCCGAGCACATGCAGCTGCCGCCGGCCCTGGAGCAGGTCTGGCACACCCACGGCTACCACGGCTCGACCGGCCACAACGTCAAGGCGATCTACCAGCACTACCTGGGCTGGTACGACGGCAACCCGGCCCACCTGTGGGAGCACCCGCCGAGGCAGAGCGCCCTGCGCTACGTCGAGTGCCTGGGCGGCGGCGCGGCCGTGGTGGCCCTGGCCAAGGGCTACCTCGCGGAGAACGACCTGCGCTTCGCCGCCCAGTTGCTCAACCACGCGGTCTTCGCCGACGAGGGCAACAAGGAGGCCCGCGACCTGCTCGCCGAGGTCTACACCCGGCTGGGGCACGGCGCGGAGAACGCCGCCTGGCGGAACTCGTACCTGATGGGGGCGCTGGAGCTGGACGACGGCATCGTGCCCGCGACCGGCGGGAGCGTGTCGCCGGACCTGGTCGCCGCGCTGAGCGTGAGCCAGATCTTCGACACGATCGCCGTCCGCGTCGACGGGCCCCGGGCCTGGAACGAGAGCCTGTCGATCGACTGGCACCTCACCGACCTGGGGCAGCGCTTCCGTACGACGCTGTCCAACGGCGCGCTCATCCAGCAGGTGGACCCGCCGCCGCGGCCCGTCGACCTGACGCTCAGGCTGACCAAGGCCCAGCTCCTGGCCATGATCATGGGCAGGGAAGTGGACGGGGTGGATCGGGAGGGGGACACGCGGGTGCTCAAACGCCTGGTGGCCGTGCTGGACGCCCCCGTACGCGACTTCGCGATCGTGACCCCGTGACCGGTCCGGCCCACATCACCGTGGCCGCCACCGCCTGCGCCGCCGGCCCGGCCACCAGCGCCGCCGACACCCCGCCCGCGTGCCAGCTCGCCGCCGCGGCGCTCACACAGGTGAGTACGGCCACGCCGTACATCGCCGCCCACAGCGGAAGCACGTACAGCGCGGCCAGCAAGATCGGGAACGCGAGCCAGGTGAACAGCGGCGAGAGCGCGCTGAGGACCGTCCAGAGCAGCGTGACCACCACCAGCCAGGCCCGCTCCCGCGCCCGCCCCCTCAGCCGGCCGGTGAAGGCGGGACCGGCGGCGTAGAGCGCGCCCAGCAGCAGGCCCGCGACGGCCACGGCGGCGCGGCCGTCACGGGCGGCGCCGATCACGGCCACCAGCAGCAGCGCTCCTGACCCGCCGTGGACAGCCCACCACAGCAGCCGGAGCACATCCGGAGAACGAGACATCTCCTACGAAGAGTAACCTCCGGTGACCGTCAGCCACGGGAGCGGCGCGACGCCAAGCCGGAGATCGCGAAGTAGAGCACCCCGGCCAGCACCAGGGCCACGACCACGCCGATGTTGGCCGAGGCGAACGTGCCGGCCTTCAGGTCCTCGCTCATCAGGAACCCGACGACGCGGGCGATGTTCGGGTCGGCGGAGGCGATCAGGCCGACGCCCACGACCGACGCGGTGACCAGCGAGATCAGTCCCGGCACGTTGAGGGCGGGGGCGCCGGGCCGCAGCAGCCGCTCGTCGTAATCGCGGCCGCCGTCGCGCCAGCGCCACATGTCCACCAGGAAGATGGCGACCCACGCGGCCATGACCACGCCGATGATCGCCAGGAACGCCTGGAAGGTGGCCAGGAAGCTGTCCGAGACGAACAGCACGTAATAGCCGGCGAGCACCATGAGCGCGCCGTCGATGAGCACCGCGTAGTGCCGCCTGACCGGCACGCCCAGCGCCAGCATGGACAGCCCCGAGGAGTAGATGTCCATGATGGCCCCGGCCAGGAACCCGCCGATGGCGGTCAGCAGGTAGGGCAGCAGGAACCAGGTCGGCAACGCCCCCGCCAGCGCCCCGACCGGGTCGGCCGCGGCGGCGTCGGCCAACTGGGGGTCGCCGCCCGCGAGCAGCACGCCGAAGACCAGCAGCAGCATGGGCGGCACCGCGCCGCCGAGCATGGTCCACGTGGCCACCCTGGAGGGCCGGGAGCTCGTGGGCAGATAGCGGGAGTAGTCGGCGCCGCAGTTGACCCAGCCGAGGCCGAGCAGCGTCATCGCGAAGATCACCCCGCCCACCCAGCCGCCGAAGCCCGCGGTCGTCTCCAGCGACGTGCCGAGCCTGGGCGCCATCAGCACCATGTAGACGACGGTCAGCACGATGAAGGCGTACGTCAGATACTTCTGCACCGCCATGATCATCGCGTGCCCGTACACCCCGACCACGATCGTGACCAGCGCGGCGACGACGAAGCAGCCGGCCGTGGCGGTCGCGGTCGGAATGCCGGGCGCGACGCGCCCCAGAATGGCCGCCCCACCCTGCGCCGACAGCGTGACGAGCACCGTCTCCCAGCCCACATTGGAGATGTACGACAACGCGGCCGGCAGCTTGTTGCCCTGATAGCCGAACGGCGCCCGGCCCAGCGTCATCGTCGGCACCCCGGACCGCGCGCCCGCGATCGCGACCAGCCCCACCAGCCCGAACGAGAGCGCGTAGCCGATCGCCCCGGTGATGATCGCCGGGAAGACGCCCAGGCCCAGGCCCACGATGTAGACCCCGAACGCCACCCCGAACAGCGACAGGTTGGACCCGGCCCAGGGCCAGAAAAGGCCGGACGGCCTGCCGCGCCGCTCCGACTCGGGGACCTTGTTGATGCCGTTCTGCTCGACCGTCATCGTGCCCATGATCGGACGCTACACCGCGAGTGCGCGCCGGTTAATCCCCACCGGCCTACAGCAAAGACATCATTGTCAGCGAACGACGATAATTCGTGATGCCTGGGGAATCATGCTCGGGCTGTGGTCGCCCGTACGGCCCCAACTTCCGTGGGGGTTGGTAACCGCTGTGGTTCGTATCAGTGTTCGTCAGTCCTCATCTGGTTTCTCTAGCGCGATCGCGGTCTGTCACGTGGTGATCGGGGGGTGGCTCGGTGGCCTGCGCGCTGGTGGACGGCATGATGAAGCGCTGTAGGGGCCTGCGGCTTCGCGCCGCGTCTGCCCGGCGCAGTCCGCCCCACCTCTCGCCGTCACGATGAGCATGCAAATAATTACTCAACGTACGGTCATGCTGGTAGAGTCGTTCGCACAAGCTCTCGAATATGTGAGAGAGGATGGCGTCGTGCGGGTCGTGCAGGCCTACCGTTTCGCGTTGGATCCCACGCCACGTCAAGTTGCTGTGCTGGCGTCGCATTGCGGGGCGGTGCGGGTGGCGTTCAACTGGGGTCTGGCGCAGGTGAAGGCGAATCTGGCGCAGCGGGAGGCCGAGCGCTCCTACGGCATCCCCGAGGATCAGCTCACCCCGGCCCTGTCCTGGTCGATGTACGGCCTGCGCAAGCGCTGGAATCAGGTCAAGGACGAGGTGGCGCCGTGGTGGGCGGGCAACTCTAAGGAGGCTTACGCCTGCGGCCTCGCTCGCCTCACCGACGCGCTGTCCAACTGGCGCGACTCCAAGAGCGGTAAGCGTAAGGGCCCGAAGGTGGGGTTTCCCCGGTTCAAGACCAAACGCCGCGCGGCCCGGTCGGTGCGCTTCACCACCGGCACGATCCGGCTGGACGGCCACAGCCATGTGGTGCTGCCGGTGCTGGGCCGGATCAAAACGCACGAACCGGTCACTGAACTCGCCCGCCTCCTCACCGACGGCGGGGCGCGGATCGCGTCGGCGACCGTCCGCTGGCAGGAGGGCCGCTGGCACGTCAGCTTCACCGTGCACACCGAACGGGCTGTGGCAACGCCTGCGCGGCCGGACGCGGTGCTCGGCGTGGACCTCGGCATCAAAACCCTGGCGGTCTTCTCCGACGGACGCCCGCCGGTCCCCAACCCCCGCCACCTCAATAACGCCATGCGTAAGCTGCGCCGCCTGTCGCGGGCGGTCTCCCGCAAGCGCGGCCCGGACCGCCGCACCCGGCAACAACCCTCGCAGCGATGGCAGCGCGCCAACGCCGCCCGCAACCGGGCGGAGTATCGGGTGGCGGCGCTGCGCCGCGACGGCATCCACCAGTTGACCACCAGCCTGGCCCGCACCTACGGCACCATCGTGGTCGAAGACCTCAACGTGGCCGGGATGATCCGCAACCGGCGACTGGCCCGCGCCCTCTCCGACGCCGGCTTCGGGGAGATCCGCCGCCAGCTCACCTACAAGACCGGCTGGAACGGCGGCCGACTGCTGGTGGCGAGCCGCTGGTTCCCCTCCTCCAAGACCTGCTCATCCTGCCAGGCGGTGAAAACCAAACTGCCGCTGCGGGTGCGCACCTACGTCTGCGACGGGTGCGGCCTGTCGATGGATCGTGACGAGAACGCCGCGCCCAACCTCGCCGCTTTGGTGGAGCGTACGGTCGCCGGGAGTGGCCCGGAGACCCGAAACGGACGTGGAGCCGACCATAAGACCCCGCCCGGCGGGGCAGGTGGCCATGAAACGTCAACCCCGCACCGGACACCCACTGCCCGGATCAGACGAGGACCTTCGCCCACACCGGGCGAATCACTGAAAATCCTTGAAACTCAGTGAACGGTAGGTGTGATCGTTCGTGGTACGTGACGCCCGCCGGCAAGCGCTGGCCGTCTGCCTGGTGGCGGCGTTCATGTCGGGCCTGGACGTGAGCATCGTGAACGTGGCCCTGCCCTCGATCAAGGAGGGTTTGAACGCCTCCGAGGCCGGCCTGCAGTGGACCGTGTCCGGCTACGCGCTGACGTTCGGCCTGCTGCTGGTGCCCGCGGGGCGACTGGGTGACGCGCGCAGCCGCCGGACGGTCTTCATCTGGGGAGCCGGTCTCTTCACCCTGGCCAGCGCGGCGTGCGGCCTCGCGCACAGCATGCCCATGCTGATCGCCTCCCGGCTGGTGCAGGGGCTGGCGGCGGGGGTGCTCAATCCGCAGGTGTCGGGGCTGATCCAGCAGATGTTCCGCGGCGCCGAGCGGGGCCGGGCCTTCGGCGCCCTCGGCGCCACCATCGGGGTGTCCACCGCGGCGGGCCCCCTGATCGGCGGCGCACTGGTCACGGCGTTCGGCAGCGATCACGGATGGCGATGGGTCTTCCTGGTGAACGTCCCCATCGGCCTCATCATGCTCCCCCTGGCCCACCGCCTCCTACCACCCCCCGAGCGCCCCCTTCCCGACCCGCCCCTTCCCGACCGGTCTCCTCCCGACCCGCCCCCTCCCGACCGGTCTCCTTCCGGGCGGCGCTCGGGCGGGCGGCGCGAGAGCGTGGATCCCGTCGGGGTGCTGCTGCTCGGCCTTGGAGTAGCCCTGCTGCTCCTGCCCGTCATCCAGCAACACCAGTGGAAGGGCGAGGCCAAGTGGCTGCTCATCCCGGCCGCCCTGCTCGTCCTGGCCGGCTTCATCGTCTGGGAGCGGCGCTATCCCAGGGAGCCGCTGATCGACCTGGCCCTGTTCGCCAAGCGCTCCTACAGCGTCGGCCTGACCATCGCGCTGTTCTACTTCGCCGGCTTCACCGGCATCTTCTTCATCTTCACCCTGTACCTGCAGAGCGGCCTGAGCTACACCCCGCTGATGGCCGGGCTGGCGATCACCCCGTTCGCGCTCGGCTCAGCCTCGGCAGCCGTGGTCGGTGGCCGGCTGGTGACCCGGGCGGGACGGCGTGTGGTGGCCACCGGCCTGACCGCGGTGATCGTCGGCCTGGCCGCGACCATGGCCGCCACCCTCTTGGTGCCCGGCCCGGCCGTGGCCCTGGCGACCGCGCTGCCGCTGCTGGTGGCGGGCCTGGGCAGCGGCCTGGTCATCTCACCCAACCAGGCGATCACCCTGTCCGAGGTCCCACCCGAGGGCGGCGGCAGCGCGGCGGGGGTGCTGCAGACCGGCCAGCGCCTCGGCTCCGCCATCGGCATCGCCGCCGCCGGCTCGGTCTTCTTCGGCTCCCTGCCCGAGGGCTGGCCGACCGCCTTCAGACACGGCCTCCTGGTGGTGGTCCTGTGCGTCACCATCGCCCTCACCGCCGCCCTGTACGACCTGATCCGCACCCGCACCACCACCGACCAGCCCTGAAGCAACCCGCCGACGGTGGCGTCGGTCAGCGCCGAGCGGTCCTGAACCAGACTCCAGCGGTGGCGTTGGTCAGTGCCGAGCGGTCCTGAACCAGACTCCAGCGGTGGCGTTGGTCAGTGCCGAGCGGTCCTGCACCGATCCGCCGTCAGTCGGTGTCGAACAGTGTTTCCCGGCGGTGGATTCGGTCCATGCCGAGCAGCTCTGCCTCCACGGCGGGATCCAATCCCACAGCAGGGCGGTCGGCGCGCATGGGAGCCTGGCCGCCGATGCCGCGCAGCCATTCCCAGGTGTCCGCCACCGTCTCCTCGACCGGACGGCACCGCAGCCCGGCCGCCACGACCTTGGACGTGTCGCCGCCGTGCATGAAGCCATGGTCCTCGCCCACCAGCCAGATCGGCAAGTCGGTCCACGGCCGTACCCCTGCGGCGAGGATCGCCTCGAAGTCCGTCCACCGCAACTCGGCGTCCGAGCCGGTCACCTTGACGCAGGCCTCCAGCAGCCGTCCCATCGTGGTGAACCCAGGCGGGCTCACCACGTCGTAGGCCCCGCCCAGCCCACGCCCCGCCGCGTCCAGACACCACAGGGCCAGGTCGCGCGCGTCGACGTACTGCAGCCCGAGCTCCGCGGGCTCGGGCGCCAGCACCGGCCCGCCCCGCGCGATCCTGGACAGCCACCACGGCAGCCGCCCGATGTTCTCGTAAGGTCCGAGGATCAGCCCGGCCCGCGCGAGCAGCGCCCGATCCCCGAACGCCGCCGTGGCGGCCAGCTCCGCGCCGGCCTTCATCTCGGCGTAGCCGCCCTCACCGTCATCGGCCGACGCCGCCACGACCGGGGCGCTCTCGTCCGCCCCGTAAGAGACCGGCTGGGCGTAGACCGAGCGGCTGGACACGTACACGTAGTGCCCCGCCCGCCCGGCCAGCAGCGAGGCGGCGTCCCGGACCGCGGACGGCGCCCATGACCAGGTGTCGATCACCACGTCCCACTCGCCCCGCTCCAGCGCCACCAGCCCGCCGGCCGCCGACCGGTCTCCCCGCAGCCCGGTCACCCCGGCGGGGGGCTGGTGCGTGCCCCGGTTGAACACCGTCACGTCATGCCCGCCGGCCAGCGCCTCCTCGACGAAGGCTCGCCCGACGAACTCGGTCCCACCCAGCACCAATACCTTCATCCGTCCACTGTGCCCGCAGGCCCCAAGCCCCGGAACCCGTCCAAGCCGACAGCGGAATCGCCCACAGCGGAACCCTCAACCGGGTGACGGCCGCCGGCCCTGTGGCGGCCAGAGGCGTCCCCCCTGGAGGCCATCAGCCCTGTGCGGCGGGTGGGTATCACTCGGCTTAGCCGTACAAGTCCCCTTTTTCGGAAAAAAGGGGACTGATGGGCTGATCGGGGGGCAGTGGCGGGAGTGGATGCGGTGGTGGGACGGACGTCATGGCGGAAAGGGGCCGTTAGGACGAGCGCTCTCAGCAGCGTCGGTAGGGGACAGAAGAGGCCCGCTTCTCAGGTGCGTGAGAAGCGGGCCTTTTCGATGTGAGCGGTCAGCCGGTCACGGTGATGCGGCCGGTGGCGGGCGGGGCGATCGGGTTGGCCCTGCCGAGGTGCTCGACGAAGGCGTCGATGTCGAGGGGGCCGCTCCACAGCTCCGTGCCCTCGGTGAAGGCCTGGAAGGCGTCGCCGCCGCCGACCAGGAAGTTGTTCGCGGCGACCCGGATGGTCTGGGTGTCCGTCACGGGCGCGCCGTCGATCTGGATGGCGGAGACCTTGCCGCCCCAGGCGGCGCTCTGGCTGTAGGTGTAGGTCAGGTTCGCCGAGGGCTGGAGGATCTTGGTGAACGCCTGGTTGTTGGGCCCGCCGGTGAACTGCTGCTCCAGCACCGTCTTCAACTGGGCGCCGGTCAGCGTGACGACCTGCATAAGATTGTTGAACGGCTGGACGGCGAACGCCTCTCCATAGGTGACCACGCCGTCGCCCTCACCGGCCGGGGAGCCGGCGTAGGTGAGTGGGGCGCGGACGCCGCCGGGGTTCATCAGCGCGATCTGCGCGTTGCCGCCGGTCTGGGTGGCCGCGAGCTGGGCGTCGGCGATGAGGTTGCCGAGCGGCGACTCACCGGACGGGACGGCCGTGTTGGTGATGTCGGCGGTGATCGTACCGACGGCCCGGTTGGCGACCGGGGCGACGCGGTCCTTCCACGTCTGCACGAAAGTGGAAATCTGGGGATCCGGGGTGATGGTGCGGGTCACGAGGTGGTTGTCCGCCACGACCGAGGCGCGGTCGATGTCCAGGGTCCTGCGGTCCACCTTGAGGTCCACCGAGGTGATGACGCGGCCGAACGAGCCGCCCTGCGAGTAGAGGCGGTTGCGGCCGGCGGGGTCCTTGACCGTGCACAGGTACGCCTGGTGCGAGTGCCCGCTGAGCACCATGTCGACCTCGGCGTCTACCTGCGTGGCGATCCGGCTGCCGGCGCCGGGGACGACGCTGCAGGCGTCGGGGGACTGCCCCGCGGCTACCTGGTCGCCCTCGTGCACCAGGACCACCTGAGCCCGTACGCCCAGCAGCTTGAGCAGCTTGGACGCCACGTTCGTGGCCTTGACCTCGTCGACGAACTTGAGATCCTTGATGCCCTCGGCGGTGACGATGTTCGGCGTGGTCTGGGTGACGATGCCGATGAAGCCGATCGGCACGCCGTTCATCCACTTGACGCTCACCGGCGGCAGCGCGGGCACGCCCCAGTCGGCCAGCAGCTTCTTGACCTGGCCGGGGTGGCCGAGCCCGGCGAGCGCGTCGCTCTTCGCGTGGCGGCTCTTGAACAGGACGTTGGCGCCCACGTAGTCGAACGCCGCCCCCTTCCACCGGCCGGCGGGCGAGCAGCCGTCCACCGGGTGGCAGCCGCCGTTCATGATCCGCTTGAGCTCGGTGTATCCCTCGTCGAACTCGTGGTTGCCGACCGCCGCCACCTTCAGCCCGAGCTTGCCCATGAACTCGACGGACGGCTCGTCGTGGTAGGCGGCGGAGACGAGGGGGGTGGCGCCGATGAGGTCGCCCTGAGCCACCGCGATCGTGTTCCGGTCGGCCAGCGCCTTCATGTGGGCGGCGAGGTAGACCGCGCCGCCGGCGTCGACGGTCTGGCCGTTCTCGTCGATCACCCGGCCGGAGGACCCGGTCGGTGGTTCGAGGTGGCCGTGGAAGTCATTGAGAGCCAGCAGCCGGACGGGCACGGTCCGGGGAGCCTTGCTCGCGTCCGCCGGGAGACCGGCGAGCAGGAGTGCGCCAGTGGCGACGGCGCCGGCCAGCGTGAACCGGAGGAGGGAACGGGACGTCATGGCCCAAGACGTTACGACGGGAACCCGTGCAGCCCATGTCGCAAAGGTAACGATTCAGGAGGCCACCGCATGGCGCTATTTGCCAGTGGTACGCCTAGAGTTCGATCTGTGAGTGCGCACGTGAAGATCACAGAGAAGCTGGACGACCAGGAGAAGGACGGCGTGCTGGCCGTCGTCGAAGCGGCGACGGAGGCCGACGGTGTCCGGCCGCTCAGCGAGCACGCGCTGCTGCATCTGCGCTACGGCGGCGACCCGCGCGCCCGCTCCCTGCTGGTCCTGGAGCAGGACACCCCGGTCGGCTACGCCCACCTGGACCCCCCGGACGACGCCGAGGGCCCCAGCGGCGAGCTGGTCATCCACCCGGCACACCGCCGCAGCGGCCACGGCACGCGACTCCTGCGCTCGACGCTCGACCTGGCGGGCGGCCGCCTGCGGGTGTGGGCGCACGGCGACCACCCCGCCGCCGCCGCGCTGGCCGCCTCGTTCGACTTCGAGCGGGCGCGCTCCCTCTGGCAGATGCGCCGCTCACTGTCCGACCCCCTGCCCGCCTACCACCTGCCGGAAGGGGTACGCCTGCGTACGTTCGTGCCCGGTCAGGACGAGGAGGCGTGGCTCACGGTCAACGCCGCGGCCTTCGCCCACCATCCCGAGCAGGGCGCCTGGACGAGGGACGACCTGATGGTGCGTGAGCGGGAGTCGTGGTTCGACCCGGAGGGCTTCTTCCTGGCCGTCCGGGACGACAGGCTCGCCGGCTTCCACTGGACGAAGGTCGACGACTCCGGCTTGGGCGAGGTCTACGTCGTCGGCGTCGACCCCGCCGAGCAGGGCACCGGCCTCGGCCGGGCGCTCACCGTCGCCGGCCTGACCCACCTGCGCTCGCGCGGCCTCGCCCAGGTGATGCTCTACGTGGACGAGGCGAATCCGGCGGCGATCAGACTGTACGAGTCCCTCGGCTTCACCCGGTGGGACGTCGACGTCATGTACGCCGCTACTCCACGATCCAGTGCAGGACGTAGTACGACACCGCCGCCACCAGAGCGGCAGCCGGGATCGTAAGGACCCAGGCGGTCACGATGTTGCCGGCCACGCCCCACCGCACCGCGGACAGCCGCTTGGTGGAGCCCACGCCCATGATCGCCGAGGTGATCGTGTGCGTGGTGGAGATCGGGGCCCCGAATCCGATGGCCGCGCCGTACAGGACCGTCGCCGCGGCGGCTTCGGCCGCGAAGCCCTGCGGCGGGTCCAGCGCGATGATGCGGCGGCCCAGCGTCCGCATGATGCGCCAGCCACCGGCGTAGGTGCCGAGGGAGATGGCGCCCGCGGCGGCCAGGATCACCCACTGCGGGATCGGATCGGTCGGCGACGCGTAGCCGCCCACCAGCAGCGCCAGGAAGATCACACCCATGGTCTTCTGCGCGTCCTGCAGGCCGTGGCCGAGCGCCATCGCGGCGGCCGAGACCGTCTGTGCGTAGCGGAAGCCCCGGTTGGTCTTACCGGGCTGCGCGTGCCGGAAGATCCAGTAGATGGCGATCATGATCGAGGCCGCCAGGGTGAAGCCCACCAGCGGAGAAATGATCATGGGGATGACCACCTTCTCCACCACGCCGTCCCAGTGCACGAGGCTGGCCGAGGCCAGCGCCGAGCCGATGAGACCGCCGATCAGCGCGTGGCTGGAGGACGAGGGCAGGCCGAAGTACCAGGTGATGAGGTTCCAGACGATGGCGCCGATGAGCGCCGACGCCACGATCACCAGGCCGTGGGAGCCTTTGGGCGCGTCGATGATCCCGCTGCCCACGGTCTGCGCGACCTGGGTGCCCAGGTGGGCGCCGATGAAGTTCATCGCCGCCGCCATGAACAGGGCGGCCCGGGGCGTGAGAGCGCGAGTGGAGACGGAGGTCGCGATGGCGTTCGCCGCGTCGTGAAAGCCATTGGTGTAGTCGAAGACCAGTGCCACGACGACCACGCCGATGACAAGGGCGAGCGTGAGGTCCACTGAGTTAGCTTTCCTTGACCGCGATTGACTCGACGGTGTTCGCCACATGCTCGAAGGCGTCGGCGGCCTCTTCGAGGGCGTCGATGACTTCCTTCATCTTCATGACCGTGAGCGCGTCGTACTCACCGCTGAACAGCTTGGCCAGCAGCCGCCGGTAGACCTGGTCGCCCTGGTTCTCCAGGCGGTTGACCTCGATCCAGTACTCGTTGAGGTTCTTCATCGAGCGCAGCCGGGGCATGGCCTCCGCGGTCAGCTCAGCGGCCCGCTCCAGCACCTCGACCTGCCGGACGACATCTTTGGGGAGATGGTCGATCTGGTAGAGCACGATGAGATCCGACGCCGCTTCCATGGCGTCCATCACGTCGTCGAGGTTCGAAGCGAGGCGGTAGATGTCCTCGCGGTCGAAGGGGGTGATGAAGCTCTCGTTGAGCCGGTTCATGATCGCATGAGTGCGTTCGTCCCCGGCGTGCTCACAGGCGCGCATCTTCTCGGCCAGGGCCTCACGGTCCGAGCCGTCGCTGATGATCTCCACGAGCAGTCGTGATGCGGTGACCAGGTTGTTCGCCGAATCGGCGAACAGGTCATAGTAACTGTCCTCACGCGGCGTGAGACGCAGGCGCACGTCGTTCTCCAGATGTGCGGGGATGGTCCGTGGAAGAGAGTACGGGTTACCAGGCGAAATGCGAACTTCATGTCCTCATCTCCTGGTCGCTACCCCCCGGTATGCCTTACGACACCGTCGTCAGGTTACTCGGGGCTGCACCTCACAACGCAGGCGGGGGACTTCTACCCCATCTTGATGACATCCCCCCTCGACCACCACCCCTTTCGGCCGCCTACACTTCAGATTTTGGTCCGATGGAAGTTACGAAACGATCGCGAAGGCGTGGGCCCACGCTGTCCCTGGTAGCGGGACCCGTACTTCTCCGACCCGTACGGGAACTCCGACGGCGAACTGAGCCGGAACACGCACAACTGCCCGATCTTCATCCCCGGCCAGAGCTTGATCGGCAACGTCGCGACGTTGGACAACTCAAGCGTCACGTGACCACTGAACCCGGGATCGATGAAACCGGCCGTCGAATGCGTCAGCAGACCGAGCCGGCCCAGCGAGCTCTTGCCCTCCAGCCTGGAGGCCAGATCGTCCGGCAGCGAGACGACCTCGTACGTGGAAGCCAGCACGAACTCACCCGGATGCAGGATGAACGGCTCGTCCCCGTCAGGCTCGACCAGCCGGGTCAGATCAGGCTGCTCCACGGCCGGGTCGATGTGTGGGTACCTGTGGTTCTCGAACACACGGAAGAACCTGTCGAGGCGGACATCGATGCTGGACGGCTGGATCATCTCCCTGTCGAACGGGTCCAGCGCCAGCCGGCCGGAGTCGATCTCGGCGACGATGTCGCGGTCAGATAGCAGCACGATGAGCAACTTACCGTGTGACCGGTTCGGCGGGCGTGGGCGCTTTGGCTTGGTGAAGTGGTGGTGGTTTCCGCTACAGTAGAGGCGCGGCTCTGGTCGCATGCGGGTGTAGTTCAATGGCAGAACTTCAGCTTCCCAAGCTGATAGCGCGGGTTCGATTCCCGTCGCCCGCTCTGATAGCGAAAAGCCAGGTCAGGGATGGTTTCCCGACCTGGCTTTGATCGTTTACGGACCTGTTGTCGATCTTCCGTGCAATTAGCGTGCAATTAGCCCACGGGAGCCAGCGCGCCCGCCGGGCCGTCGTCGTCGCCCTCGTCGCGCTTCTTGAGCTGCTGATCGATAGCGTCCGTGATCAGCTTGTCGGCCCCTCTTACGGCGTGCTGGTAGATCATGGCTGCTCTGACGTTGTCGTGACCCATGTGCGCCATTAGATCCTTGAGGCCGGCTCCCGACGCTGCGGCCAGCATGTTCCCTGTGTGACGGAGGTCATGGAAATGCAGCCCGGACAGCCCCATGTCCTTGACCACGTCCACCCAGCGCGTACGGGTGTTGAAGCCGCTCCGGCGGATAGGGCGGGTTTCCAGATGTAGCGGTGTGGGTCGGTGGGCTGGTCGCTCTGGCCGAGGGCTTCCATGACCCAGGTACGGCGGTCCTGCTTGTGTTCGGCCAGGGTCTTGTTCGACCACTTGCGGGAGACCAGGACGCGGCGACCGGCGTAGCCGAGGTGGTCGGGTTTGTGTGCCTTGCCGTGGCAGTGGCCGGGAGTCATGCCCGGCTTGGCGCCCTTGGGCTGGACGCCGTAGCGCAGCCAGTTCGGGCAGCCGGGTGAGCAGGGTTCGAAGCGGAGTGATTTTACGCCGCTTGCGAACCTGCCCAAGCTCCGCACAGTATTCGGTCGTCGTGATCTGCATAGTTCACCGACTGCTTCACAAGCATAAGAATTCAGGCGACACGATCTCCAGAGTCACCGATACAGCAGTCGCGGGCACTGCCGAATAGTTCTTGTAGGTATTCAAGGCGGCGGCTGCGCCGCCGCAGCCCGCGCGGCCCTCCCCGCGCGAGCTGCGGCCTGGGGGCCGGTCTCGCGCGGGGAACCGCGCGGGCCAGGTCAGCCAGACCATTGAATAATCTAGTAGCCGGCACCCCTGGACTTTATTAGCGTGACTAGGTGCTCAGCTATAACGATCTTGTCGAACAAGCCCTGCACGCATCCCTGCGCGGATGGGACTTTAGCTGGCTACGTGACCGAACGAGTGGCGGGAACCCATCATGGCGATACACCGAGCGGGCCTCAGCGCTTCTCTCAGCGGCACCGCGACTGCTCGACCTAGACACCGGCGGCGGCGAAGTTCTGGCCTCCCTTGCTCCACTGCCTCGTCACACTGTCGCAATGGAAGCGTGGCACCCAAACATCCCCATCGCCGCCAAGCGGCTTCGACCACTTAATGCCACTGTGCTGGGCGGTACGGCGGATGCCATCCCCGTGAGCGAAGCCACTTTCGATCTCGTGCTCAACAGGCACGGCGCGTTGAACGCTGCCGAGATCGCCCGAGTTCTCACCCCCGGCGGCCGACTGCTCACCCAGCAGGTCGGCACCCGCAATGATTCGGAGCTGAACATCGCCCTTGGCGCACCTGTCCCCGATCCAGAGGCATGGACGCTGGCGGCCGCGGTGGATCGCCTTCGCCGCTGCGGGTTTCGTGTCCTGGATGCTCGCGAAGAGATGATCGACTATGTCTTCCATGACATTGAGGTGCCACGGTGATTCCGGACAGCCGTCTTATGGGCGTAGCCTATGCGGCTGCTTGGGAC
>NZ_BMNK01000022.1 GCF_014646515.1 Nonomuraea glycinis | reverse complement strand
TCAAAGGCACTTTTCTCATGTGAACGATCAGCCCGGCTCAAATTCCCCGCGAAAGCCCGAGGCTAGTGTCCGCCAAGAACGCCAAAACCTTAGCCCCCTTCCCTAGCGGCCGGATCGCGACCAGGATGTCCCCATGGCGAAGATCAAGGAGTTCTTCCGGGTCACCAAGACCGCAGGGCCGCACCCCACAGAGGTTGAGTGCGGGTACCAGGTGATCCAAGCAGATGAGGGCATCCTGCTACAGCTCAGTACATATGGTTCGGATGGCCGACAGTCTGAAAAGAAAACAAGCCAGACTCTTCAGCTCGATCGGGAGCGTGCAGCCGAACTCCTCAGGATCCTCACGAACACGTTTCCCGGCCTGGGGGAGGATGTGGTGCGTCCGGCTTGAGGCCGACTTAAAGAGAGCCAATGGCGATGTATCGATGACGCGATCGAGGGAGACCGTCGCCATCACGGATCCATGCCATGTCGACCCGTGACCTGCCTCTTCCGAAGCGCATCGCTTCCATCAGGGTGCACTCTACGCCGCGGTTTACGAGGAGCCGGTGCGAGATCAGGGCCGCTCACCCGGTCGAACTGCTGCCGCCGAAGAGGATAGGGGTAGTGGTCACATGACTGTTCATAAGAACGCCTCATCTGTGAGGATCAGGGCCCACATACGGTCCGCTTCGCAGCGAAGCCATGGTCCGGCGTATGTCTCCTTCCGAGGTTCGACCTGGTAAACGCGGCGGATCACGTACCTACCGCCGGACGCGAGCAGTTCGTACACGATCGTGCGGCAGGAGCAGGTGTAGGCCAGGACCCGGACGCGGTACGGCCTCTCGGCTGTCCAGTCGAATCTCGTCAGTTGCCGGCCGGTCCGGGTGGGTGGGTGTGGGGCGAGTTGTGGGCAGGGCCAGATGCCTGGGCTGGTCATGGTGAGACGGCCAGGATGGCCCAGACGATCTTGCCGCCGGTGTTCGGCCAGCGGTAGCCCCAGCTCGCAGCCAGGTTGTTGATCACCTGAAGGCCACGGCCGCCGAGTTCCCACGGCTCGGGGGCGCGCAGTTTCGGCGGGTTGCGGTTGCAGTCCCAGATCTCCAGGACTACGCCGTCGCCTACCTGGTGCAGGCCGAGCCACGGGTGGCAGTCGTACCCGGCGAACATTGCGTACGTCGGGTCGTTCGGCTTGTGGGCGTTCTGGGTTGCCTTGATGGCGTTGGTCAGCAGCTCGCTGGCGATGAGCTGGGTGTCGTCGGTCAGCTCCGCGCGTCTCCAGTCGGCGAGGATCCGGGTAACGTACGTGCGGGCGATCGAGACCGAGCGAGGGTCCGCCGGAAGGGCCGTGTAGGTGCGGCGGGTGAGGGAGGTTTTCATCGTGTCGCCCAGCGGGCGATGTGGGAGGCGACGCCCTCTGCGCCGACCCAGGTCGACTGGTTGCGGCCGGGGCCCCAGGTGAAGAACCAGACGTTCTGGCGCTGGATGGCGGTGATTTTGACTTGGGTGGACGCCTGGTTGATCACTACGGCCGGCTCCGTCCGTACGGAGAGGTCGAGCAGGGAGCCCAGGCCCAGTTCGCGTAGGTCCCAGGCGAGGCGCACCAGGAAGAGGTACGCCTGTTGTCCGTCAGATAGTCGCGCTGCGGTCATACGATCACCGCCGATTTCATCGCAGGCGGTGAGTACCGCCTCATGGTTGCGCACCTCACGCCGACCTCCTTCCGTCTCCGCGAGACGCATCCGCCGCCTCCTGCGACAGGCGATGTGTCTCCATGACTTCCTGGAGTAACAGCATGCGTACCGACGGCCACGAAGTGGGCTTTTACCTGGCGAAACTTGAGCGACGAAAGGCGACTCAAGAACTGTATGGACAGTCAACTAAACGTAGTTGTACTGTCGCGGACAGTGAGAGTCGGAGAGATGGAGCAAAGCGGGCTGTCGAGGAGCGATATGAAAAGCAGCATCGGCGACCAAATGTCACCAAGGGCACGATTCGCCTCTGACATGGAGCATCGCCGCAAGGACGCGGGCATGTCCCAGGCCACCCTGAGCACTCGAATGCTCTGTCATACGTCCCTCGTCAGTCACATCGAACGAGGACGTCGGACACCCACGCTCGACTTCGCCGAGGCCCTGGACCGTGTCTTTCAACTCGACAGCCACTTCGCGAAGCTACATAGGCAAATCTCCCATTCACCCACTCTCGGATGGTTCGCACGCTGGGTGGAGGAGATCGAGCCGCAAGCGCTCATCCTGCAGACGTGGGACCCGCTGCTCGTTCCGGGACTGCTCCAGACTCCCGAATACTCTCGCGCGACCTTCTCAACAATGACCCCTGCTGATCGCGTAGAGGAGCGCGTACAGGCACGGGCGCGCCGTACGCAGATCTTCGAGCACCCGAACCCTCCGGTCTTTTTGGCCCTCATCGAGGAGAGCGTTCTTCATCGTCCGCTCGGAGGGACGGACGTCTTCGTACACCAGCTTCGCCATCTGTTGGAGTTGAGTCGGCATCCACGTATCACTGTCCAACTCGTGCCTATCGCGGCGGGTTGTGCGGCTGGCATGATGAGCGCGTTCGCGCTGGCACGGCTCCGCAATGGCGCTGAGGTGGTGTCGGCCGACTCCGTTCTCACTGGTCACGTCACGGGTGATCATGATTCGGTCGCCAGCCTCAAAATGAGGTATGACAACATCAGAGCTGACGCATATTCCCAATCAGTTTCACAGCAATCCATAGAGGATGCGGTAAGGAAATGGACAAAGTGAACCTTGAGCATGCGGAGTGGCGCAAGGCGAGCGCCAGCGGCGACAACGGCCAGTGCGTGGAAGTGGCGACCAACCTGCCCGGCGTCGTGGCCGTACGCGACAGTAAGGCCCCGGACGGGCCCGCGCTGGTGTTCACGCACCAGGAGTGGCAGGCGTTCCTCCACGGAGCCGGCCGCGGCGAGTTCGATCTCTGACCGAGGACGGCCGCTTCCAGGCCCAAGTCATCGACCGAAAACCTCCCGAACCATTCCTTGATCTGCGTACGTGTGGATGGTTGAGGAGGCAATCATGCTCACACGTCGTGCATTGATCACCCGGGTCGGCGCCGCGGGCGCAGGAAGCGTCGTCTTCCTGTGGCCGAGCGCGGCCGAGGCGGAGTCGGAGGCGGCCGGCCCCGTGCTGGCCAGCACCAAGGGCATTCCCGTCGGTGGCGGAAAGATCGTCAAAGGCAAGTACGTGATCACTCAGCCCAAGAAGGGCCTCTACAAGTGCTTCAGCGCCAAGTGCACCCATCAGGGCTGCACGGTGGCGAGCGTGAGCGGTGGCGCGATCAACTGCCCGTGTCACGGCAGCAAGTTCAGCGCCACGACCGGTCGTGTGCTGAACGGACCCGCCAAGCGGCCCCTGGCCCAGAAGAGGATCAAGGTCGCGAAGGGGAAGATCAGGCTCGCCTGAGCGGTAGGGCGTAGGAGACTGACCGAACGACGGCCGCTCCCAGGCACAGGAAGCATGTCTGAGAGCGGCCGCTCCGCACTCCCGGTGGCCATGTCGGGACTACAGGCCGGTCATCACCAGGCTCATGTAGTACCAGTAGCCGTTGCCGAAGATGTGCTGCGGGATGTCGGTGGTTTGGCCGGTGGCCAGCCCGGCGCAGGTGAAGCCCCAGGCGGTGACCGAGCCGAGCACCTTGCCCTGGCCGACGGCGGGCGGGGTGACCTCGCGCAGGCTGAACAGCGCCGACCCGGTGGTGCCGATGGTGGTGGTCGGGTTGGCGAAGTTGCCGGAATAGGCGCGGTCACCGTTGCTCATGGCGACGTACCGGTTGCCGGTGGGATACATGAACCCGGCGAGGTTGACCTTGATCTCGTCGCCGCCGTTCTCGTCCGTGTCGTGTGCGTCGACGAAATTTAGCTCCACCCTGCACGTGGAGGCCTTGGCGGTCGCGCCGGCGGGCGAGGCCACGGCCGCCGGGACGACCAGGCCCGCCGTCAGTGCGAGCGCGAGTACGAGCTTGTGAGATCGCATGCCGTTTCTCCCTCTAGGTGACCTGCGTTTCCTGCCGAAACGCCGGCATCTCAGGGTGTGGCCGACAGCGTGCGCAGGTCAGTGACCAAATCCACGCTCTGTGCACGCCCTTTTACGCGGTCGCGCGGCCAAGGCACGTGCGCGAACCCCGGTGAAACAGACGGTGGACAGATCATCGATCCATGTGGATCATGGCGTCCATCGAGGTTCCCGCCGCCCCCCACCACGAGGACCCGAGGATGACCCGTACAAGAGCTGTGCTCGCCATGGCCGCGTCCGTGCTCCTGATCAGCGGAAACGCCCAGGCCGCCACGGACCTGCCGTTATCGTCGGCGATCTTCCGCGCCACGCACAACAGCTATTCCGGCAACATCGACGGCGCCAGGAACTCCATCACCTACCAGCTCGACCACGGCGTCCGCTTCATCGAGCTCGACGTCCACGACAACGGGTACGCCACGGCGCACGACTACGCCATCGGCCACGACTCCCCCGGCGATCAGGTCGACCACTCCGGCAACCCGGCCTCGAACCTGCTGCGCGACTGGCTGGACGTGATCGACACCTGGTCCGAGCGGCATCCGACAGCCGCCCCGCTCGTCGTCATGCTCGACCTCAAGGACGATCTGACCGACAACCCGTCGTTCGCCGCCGGCAACCTGGCCGCGCTCAACCAGGAGCTCATCGAAGTCTTCGGGCCGCGGCTGCTGCGGGCCGAGGACTACCCGGCGAGCACCCCGCAGCTGGACTCGCTGCGCGGCCGCGTCCTGGCCCTGCTCTCCGGCAACGGCAAGAGCCGCGCGGAGTACCGACGTGACATCGGCCGCGACCCGGCGATCGCGATCAACGCGAACGGGCAGATCGTCGAGGTGCACGACTCCGGCTCGGGCGTGCTCTGGTACTGGACCGGCAGGTACGACGACGGCCGGGTGACCTGGCTCCGCCACGGGCGCTACGACAACGGCAGAACGCCCGCCGTCGCGCTGAACGACAACGGCGACGTGGTTGAGGTTCACCAGTCCCAGAACGCGACCACACTGTGGTCTCGGGTGGGGCGTCTCGGTGCGGACGGCGAGATCAGCTGGTCCGCCAGCCGCCAGTACGACAACGGCGTGCTGCCCACGGTCGCGTTCACGGACCCGGCCGGCACGCGGCTGCGCGAGATCCACCGCAGCCAGAGCAACAGCCAGAACTGGACGTGGGACGGCCTGCTGAACGGCGGCACGTCGACGGTCACGTGGAGCGGCAACGCGAAGACCTCCGACGCCCACTTCGACAAGACCACCTCGGCCCGCGGCACGTCGAGCGTGCGGGTGTGGACCGGGGCGGACGGCCCGACCCCGGCGCAGACCCTGCGCGTGGACACCGACCGCGTCACCGGCGACCGCATCGGCTACCCGCAGATCGCCTTCGACGAGTTCCAGAAGGGCGACGCCGCCGAGCTCCAGCAGGGCGCCCTGTTCTACGCCGCACCGGCGGGCGAGTCCGCCTTCATCACCTCGGCACGGCGAGCCGGGCGGCTCGTCCGCGGCTGGGACTTCGACAGTGCGAACCAGGCGACGACCCCGCTGGCCAACCACCCGGCGACCAACCATCCCTACGCCTCCTGGTACGAGAACCTCCTCACCCAGTCCGGCGCCGTCCAGTGATGCGCTCACGGATCTCAGTCGGCAGCCCTTCGTACGTGGCCAGGCGTGTCAGAGCCGCGCGGCTCTCGGGCACGGCCTGGGTGCAGAGGAGCGCCTCCACGGCCTTCTCGACGGCCATCCCGCGCTGTACGTACAGCTCGGCGAGGTTCATGAGCCAGGGGGTGAGCGCCTTTTCGTCGTCGACCATGAGGCCGCACCAGCTCAGGGTCCGCTCGGCGATCCAGGCGGTGACGCGCCGGGTCCAGATCTCCTCGAAGTCCATGGTGTCGATGCCCTGACGGGCGCACTCGGCCTTGACGTCGGCCATGCGCTCGGCGGTGACGTGCCGGGCGTAGGGCATGCGTACGCGCAGAAGGGCCCGGATCGTGGTCCACTCGGGGTACTCGTCGTCCGCGCACTCCCAGACGGTCGGCTCCTCCGGCGGCTCGGGCGCGGCGAGCGCGGCCCGAGGCAGGCATGCTTCGAGTACGGCCCGCGCGTAGGCCAGGTCCTCCTCGTGCTCCGGCGGCCAGACGAAGCCCGAGCCCCAGGAGAACGGGTAGGCCCGGACCACGTCCGGCAGCAGCGGTGTCTCGTCCGCGATCATGTGACTCCGTTCATGCGGAGGGTAGGGCGGCGGGCCCAGGTCGCCCAGCGCCAGAGCCACTCCAGGGGACCCTGACGGTAGCGGCGAAGCCAGAGGGTGGAGAACAACCACTGGGCCGCGAGGATGACGCCCGCGGCCTGGAACGCCACCGACGACGACAGGCCGATCGGCAGGCCGAGGAGGTGGGCGGCGGCCAGGACGAGGAGGGTGGCGGTCAGATAGTTGGTCAGCGCCATCCGGCCCAGCGGCGCGAAGAGGAGCTCCAGCACCGGTCGAAGCGGCGTTCTGAGCAGGATCAGCAGGACGCACACGTACACCCCGGCGAGCAGCAGGTCGGCCAGGGTGGACGTGGCGGGCAGGTCCGTCACCGACCGTGCCCACAGAGCGGCGGCCAGTCCCGCCGCGAAGGCCAGGCCCAGCAGGACCGGCCCCCGGGTGGAGCCGTCGATCTTGTCGATCACCCCGTAGCGGACCAGGGCCGAGCCCAGCAGGAACAGCCCGGCGATCAGCAGGGGCCCGCCGCCGCTGATCACCGCCACCGTCATGAGCGCGGCGGACAGGCCGGCCACGGCCCAGCGCGGCAGCCAGGTCGAGGGCAGCAGCACCAGCATGCCGACGATGGCGTACTTGGTCAGGACCTCGCCCGGCCACAGCAGCATGTGCCCGAGGCCGATCGCGAGCAGCGCCAGCAGCCGGCGCAGCAGGACCAGCCGTGGGCGGGGGTCGCGGCTCGCGGCGGAGTCCAGCAGCAGCGAGAACCCGATGCCGAACAGCAGGGAGAAGATCGGGAGCCCGAGCCAGGGATCCCAGGCGCCCATGGGCTGCGCGACGACGGCGGTGCCGTCATTGGCTATCAGCTGGATGTTGGCGAGCAGGATCTCGCACAGCGTGAACCCGCGCAGGACGTCGAGCGCGGCGATCCGCGGCCGGCCGGGGGAGGGCATGGCGGGGCCTCCCCTGAGGGGATGCAGGTCTTCATCGGGCACGGGCCTCATCCTGCGGGCGCGGCTCCGGCGCGGGGATCGGCCATAAGTGGTATTTCGCGGTCCGCGACCGTACTTTCGGCCAATTGAGAACGATATTGATTGTCATACCCAGTGGCTGTTCTACGCCGCACCGGCGAGCGAGTCCGCCTTCATCACCTCGGCACAGCGAGCCGGGCGGCTCGTCTGCGGCTGGGGCTTTCAACAGGGCGCCGTGGGTGAATGTCTACTCCGCGAGGTGGGCCCTGTCAGCTACCGCGCTGCGTCGATCACGCTGTCCACCACCTCGGTCACCGGCTTGGATGCATCGATGATCGTCGCGCCAAGGCTTTCGTAGATCGCTCGCATCTGAGGATTCCACTTCAGGGCCGCTGCGAGCTCTTCGGGATGTTGACCGAAGGTGTTCGTCGTGCGGGTCGCGAGCCGGTGGCGGAGGGTGTCCTCGTCGATCACCAGGCATACGATGAGGTCGAAAAGATCACGGACGTCTGTCTCGTTCTCCGCCGACCCGCACAAGAACGTGATCTGGAAACGAGACTCCTCGACGAGGGCCGCAACTCGCTCGCGGACGATCGCCCACCCGTATCGATCGAGCCAGCCCCCGGGAACCGGATCCGGCGGATCCATCACGACCTCGCCATCAGCTCGGTCGATCCAGCGACAGAATCCGTCCATGTCGGCGTCGAACGCGACATGGCCACGCGCTCGCAACACCCCGCAGACCGTGGACTTACCAGTCCCTGAATTGCCCGTCACCCACACCAATGGCACGCCGCCAGCGTAGCCATGACCACCCGGGCAAGCGACCGGCTGCTCTTCGTACGTGGGCCGTACGACCCTCGGGAGCCAGGTGCGAGAGTGTGACCACCCCGGAGTGGCGTGACCAGGGCATCGGCAGCGCCCTGATGGGTGAGGTCGACCGCTACGCCCGCAGCCATGACCTGGACACCCTCATCGTCTGGCCTTCACCTCGCAGCGCGCCGCTGTACCGGCGCGGTGGCTTCGGCCGCTCCGTCGAACTGCTCGAACTGCCCGTCACGCCTGACTGAGCCACGAAGCACCCTCGTACGACTCTGTCCCGCCCGAACCGACTCAGCCAGCCGTGCCCCCAGCGAAGTCAACGCCAGAAACGATACAAGAACGACATTGATTGTCATATCCAGTAGCGGTATGGTCGCGGAGGGTGATCAATCCGAATAAGGAGCCGCGTGAGCGACAGCATCAGCAACCCGATACCCCCCGGAGTGCGTTTCGCCTCCGACCTGGAGCACTACCGCAGAAACTCGGGCCTGTCCCTCGTCGCCCTCGGCACCCGGATGCAGTGTCACCCCTCTCTCATCAGCCACATCGAGCGAGGCCGCCGAGAGCCCACTCTCGACTTCGCCGAAGCCCTGGACCACGCCTTCCAGCTGGACCAGCATTTCACCACCCTGTTCCGGCAGATCTCGCACTCCCCCGCCCTCGGCTGGTTCGCGCGCTGGGTGGAGGAGGTCGAGCCGCAGGCGGTCATCCTCCAGTCCTGGGACCCGATGCTGATCCCGGGACTGCTCCAGACCTCGGAGTACGCCCGCGCCGTCTTCTCCCCCATGGCCCCCGCCGACCAGCTGGAGGAGCGGGTCGAGGCCCGGATCCGGCGGTTGCAGATCTTCGACCGGCCGAACCCGCCGGTCTTCCTGGCGCTCATCGACGAGGGCGTGCTGCATCGTCCGATCGGCGGGCCGGAGGTTCTCCTGCACCAGCTGCGCCACCTCCTGGAGCTCGCGCAGCATCCGTGCGTCACCGTCCAGTTCGTCCCTATCGCGGCGGGTTGCGGCGCTGGGATGATGAGTGCGTTCTCGCTGGCGCGGCTTCGCGGCGGGATCGAGGTGGCGTCGGCGGACTCCGTACTGTCGGGTGACGTCACGAGCGATCATGACGCGGTCGCCCGGCTGAAAGTGCGCTACAACATCATCAGAGCGGACGCGCATTCCCAGTCGGTGTCGCTGCGGCTCATGGAGGACGCGGTGACCACCTGGGCGAAGTGAGCCTTCCCGCGCACCCGGTTCGCTCCTGGGCCGTCAACCAAGCTGATCCGGACGGCGGGCCAGAGACGCCAGGATGATCTCTCGCACCGCGCGGACCGTGGCCGCGAAGGCGGCCGGGTCCCGGCCGATGTGTTCGGCGCCCGCGCGCATGACGCCGGACAGCAGCTCCACCGCGAGGTGCACGTCGCCGACGGCACGGAACTCCCCGCGCGCGATGCCCTCCCGGACGACGTTCCGCACCTCGACCACGATCGCGTGGAACGGACTGTCCAGCCCCTTCGGCACCTCGGCGACGAGCGGGCCGGAGCCCGGCCGGAACATCAGCTGCATGGCCTGATCCGTGGACGCCTCCAGGAAGGCCTCGATGATCTCCCGCATCCGCTCCGCGGCCGGGTCCGAGGACCGCGCGGCGATCGCGGCCACCCGCTCGACCACAGGGCGGCTCGCCCGCCGGGTCAGCGCCAGGACCAGCGCGCTCTTGTCGCCGGCGTAGTTGTACAGCGTGTTGCGGGCGAGCCCTGCCCGGGCCGCGATGTGGCCCATGGTGATCGAGTCGTAGTCGCGTTCGAGCAGCAGCCGCCGCATCGCCTCGGCGAGGTCGGCCCACACCATCTCGTGGTGCTCCTCGATGCTGGCTCCCCGGATCCGTGGCATCCGATCATTCTCCCCCCGCCGCTAGCGGGCCCGCTCGGCGGCCAGGGCAACGCTCGACAGCTGCGGGTTCTCCTGGTACGTCGAGGTGAGCTTCACGCGGTTGAGGCGCCAGCCGTCGGCCGTGCGGACCGCTTCGTTGTCGTAGAAGCCGACCACCAGCCAGTGATGGGGACCATCTCCGGCGAGCTCGTCCGGGATCCAGTGTTCGGCACGGACGTGCGCGTGGATCGTCGCGCTGTCGCCGTCGATCTCGATGACGTGTCCGGTGATGGCGTGGTGCGTCGCCGTGTAGGGCGCGAAGGCGGTGCGGAGGGTCTCGAGGTAATCGCCGAGCGGCACGGTCATGGGCGGAATGTCGGCGACAGACCCGAAGTCGAGCGTCAACGGGTCGGTGAAGACGAGGCCGGGTAGGTCGGTGAACTCCTTCAGGTCCGCTATATCGGCATATCGGCCAAGCAGCTCGATGAGATCGGCACGGTCGATGAGCGCATTCATGAGAAGCCCTCTCCCTTCACTACGACACTGCTCGCGCTTTACGCGACAACCTGTCGCAAAGATTACGACAGGTTGTCTACGAAATCAACGCATGGGCCTCAGTAGGAGGAGTTTCGAACCTCCCAGGACATCCGGATCCGGGATACGGTGCGAGCCACGGCGGCCCGTCGTTCGGCGTGGGCTCGGGTGAAGGAAAAGAGAAAACAGTGAGAGCATGGATCCTCATCGCAGTCGGCGTTCTCCTGGCGGCGGCCGGCGTCCTGTGGACGCTGCAAGGGCTGGGCGCGGTCGGCGGCAGCGTGATGAGCGGTGACACCACTTGGGCCGTCATCGGCCCCATCGTGGTCATCGTCGCTCTGGCCCTCGTGTTCATCGGCGTGCGCGGGTTGCGCGGCTCGTCCAAGGCAAGCGGCGAATGACCCGCTGACGCCTGGTTCAGCGCGGGGGGCGGACGCCGACGCCGTCGAGGTAGGTCGCGAGGAACGGCAGCTCGGCGACGCCGCCAATGGCCGCGACGTATCCGTCAGGACGGACGAGCGCCCACTCCCCCGGCGACAGCCCATAAGCACTCTGTACGTGGCCGCCGGTGTCGAGGATGTCCCGGCCGAGGACGTGGATCCGCAGGCCGACGCGGAGCGCCGGGAGTGCCGTCTCCTCGACCTCGTACCCGATCAGCGTCCAGTGCGGCCCCTGGAAAAGGCTGAACAGCCGCGTCGCGAGCCCGCCCGCGCCGGTCACGGGGGCGTCGGGGGCCCGGTCGCCGGCCTGGACGCCCTTCTCGCGCGGCGGTCCGCCCACCGTCAGGGGCGAGTCCGGGTAGCCGAGGTCGAGCTGGCTCACCTCGCGTCCGCGACGGAGGTCACGCTTCTGCGCCGCTTCGAGCAGCCGCTCCGACAGGCCCAGCACCTCCTGCGCGATCGGCCGGCGCTCTTGTTCGTACGTCTCCAGCAACGACTCCGGGGCGCCGTCGAGCACGGCGGCCAGCTTCCAGCCGAGGTTGTAGGCGTCCTGGATGCTGGTGTTCAGTCCCTGGCCGCCGGTCGGCGGGTGGCAGTGGGCCGCGTCCCCGGCCAGCAGCACGCGCCCGCGCCGGTACTGGCCGGCCAGCCGGGCGTTCATCTCGTAGACGGATCCCCATACCACCTCGCGGATCACGATGTCGTCCCGGCCGGTGCGTTCGCGGAGCAGCGCGGTGAGCCCCTCGGGCGACAGGTCGACGTCGACGCCGAAGGGGACGGCGGCCTGACACTGGAACAGGTCGGTGCCGTACAGGGGGCACAGTGACACCTGCGCCTCCTTGTCCTGGTCCCAGCGGTGCCAGAAGTCCCACGGGAGGCCGTCCACGCGCACGTCGGCCACGAGCGCCCGCACGCCGAGGGTCTTCCCGGGGAACTCGATGCCGAGGGCCTTGCGCACGAAACTCGATCCGCCGTCGGCGCCGACCAGGTATTTGGCACGCACCGGCCACGCGCCTTGGATCGTGGCGGTGACGCCGTCGGCGTCCTGCTCGAAGCCGACCAGCGCGTGGTCGTACTCGACGGCGTGGCCGAGCTCGGCCAGCCGCTCGCGGAGGCGGCGCTCGGTGAGGAACTGGGGGACGAGCAGGGGAATCTGGTACGGCTCGGCCGGCGTCGGCTCGGTCCGTTCGCCAGGTGCCCGGTCGACGTGGCCGTCATCGGTGTAGAGCCGCGCCAACGGGTACTCGCCGCCGGAGGCGACGATCCGGTCCACCACGCCGAGGTCCTCGAAGACCTCCTGGCTGCGGGGCTGGATGCCCTTGCCGCGCGAGCCGGCGAACGGGTGCGGCGCCTTGTCGATCAGGCGGAAGCCGACGTTCCTGCGGGCGAGGTCAATGGCCAGGATCAGTCCGGCCGGACCGGCCCCACAGATGATCACATCGGGTGACATGGCGTACGTCTCCTTCGGTGGAAGCTCCTTGAAAACGTGTGTATTTTGCACATAATTTGAGGAGAAAGTCAAGCGGATAGCCTGGTGGACTGGTTCATAGATGAATGCATAGTGAACACATCTTGCCAAGGCATCGGCGTGCGGCCATGCTGGGAGAGCTCACCCGAGCCGGTATCCTCGCGTTGGCACGTCCCACCCGTTCACGTAAGGCGAGCATGGTTTCCAAGCACCGCCGGCAGGTCGCGCTTCGGCGCCTGCACGAATCACTGGTCGACCTGATCTCGTTCACCAACCTGCCGCGCGGCGACGAGGAGCTCATCGCCGAGGCCGGGGTCGTGCTCGACCAGGCCCTGTTCCGCCTGCTCGTGGGCGTCGAGCGGTTCGGGCCGATCAGCGTGGGCGAGATCGCCGAACGGACCGACCGCGACCACACGACCGTGAGCCGGCAGGTGGCCAAACTCGCCGAGCTCGGCCTGATCGAGCGGCGGTCGAGCCCCCTGGACAAGCGGGTCAAGGAAGCGATGGTCACCGCCGCGGGCCGCCGGGTCACGGACGCGCTCGACGCCGCCCGGATGCGGCTCAGCACCCCAGTGTTCGAGCACTGGAGCGACAGGGACCTGCTGGAGCTCGAACGGCTGATGCGCCGCTTCGCGGACGACCTCCTCTCGATGTCCGCCATGCCGAAGGAGACGGACACCTGACTTTTCCCGCCTGTGCGAGAGACCTCGTCAGCCGCCGGCGTGCAGGGCTTCCGCCACGTGCACCCCGGCGGGCCCGTCCTCCTGGTCGAGCAGCGTGGCCGGCGTCCGGGTGTCCTGACGGAGGTCAGCGGGTCGAGGTGAGCCCTTCCGCGATCCGCTTCAGCTCGGCGCTGACGGCTTCGGCGCCGGAGAACTCCTTGGCGTATGTGGGACTGAACATGATCTCGGCGCGCTGCCTGTCGCCCATCCTGAGGAAGAGCGTGGGGGTGCCCTTCATGCCGTCCTCGCCCACGTGCTGGATGACCAGGTAGCCGGTCCGGTCGCCGATGGTCACCTCCTCACCGTCGCCCTCGTCGCGGTACTGCTGGATCCGGTCGTCGAGCTCCTGGACGGCCGCTTCCTCGTACATGTAGATCTGGACGCAGTAGAAGCTGTTCTTGTCGCCGTCGAAGTTGTACGAGGTCGAGTATCGGTCGCCGAAGTCCACCGACCAGTTCGACCATCGCAGCCGCTCGGGCAGATACCCCACCTTCACCTGCCCGAACTCCTTTCCGTCGCCCAGGTCTCCGAGCTCCCGCGGCTTGGAGGGGACCGGCGGGGTGTCGTCGATGGCGGGCGGCTCCGGCATCGCGGAGATCGTGGGCTCCTGCCCGGTCGTGGCCACCGAGCCGACGGTCAGGTATCCGATGGGCGCGGCGGCGATGACGGCGACCGACGTGGCCAGCGCCGCGACCCTGGCTCTCGTCCGCCTGCCGCGGGAGGCGCGCATGACCCGCTCCGCCAGGTCGGGCGCGGCCTGCAGCCTCGCGGTCTCGTCCGCCATGATCTGGCGGATCTCCTCCTCAAGCATGGGCATTCCTGATCACTCCTTCCGCTGATTCCCGGCCGAGCGCCGAGCGGAGCTTGGCCATGGCCTTCGACGCCTGGCTCTTGACGGTGCCGACCGAGCATCCGAGCACCTCAGCGGTCTGCGTCTCGCTGAGGTCCTCCCAGTACCGCAGGACGATCACCGCGCGCTGCCGGGGCGGCAGGGCGCGCAGCGCCTCCATGAGCACATGGCGCAGGTCGACATCGGTCGCGCGGGCCGACCTCTCCGGCGGGCTGTGCATCGGGATGATGCTGAGGATCGCCCGGCGGCGGGCGCGGCTGATGGCGGCGTTGACGATGACGCGCCGCACGTAGGGCTCGGGGCTGTCGTGACGCACCCGGTCCCAGCTTCTGTACGTACGCTCCAGCGCGGTCTGCAGCAGGTCCTCGGCCTCCGCCGCGTCACCGCAGGCGAGATAGGCGACCCG
Source organism: Nonomuraea glycinis (assembly GCF_014646515.1). Taxonomy (GTDB): domain Bacteria; phylum Actinomycetota; class Actinomycetes; order Streptosporangiales; family Streptosporangiaceae; genus Nonomuraea; species Nonomuraea glycinis. Next base: position 154,138 of record NZ_BMNK01000022.1, on the reverse strand, counting down.
CAGCAGACTCGTGGCACGCGCGGCCACAAAGGCACTGAAGTCGCGTTCCACGCCGCTCACGGCTTTCTGTCCGATTTCACGCCTCCTAATACGCCTCGGCCTTCGCAACCGTTGCCCTCCCGCGCAGAATATTTTCGCGGGCAACCCTTCGAGCGGCCCAGGCGTATGGATGGTCGTGACTTCGAATCCATGGAGCGATCTGATGACATTCGTGACCGCGCCGGCCTGGCGGCTGATCACCCTCGGCGTCGCCCTGGCCGTTGGCGCCACCGCCCTGAGCGCGCCGGCGGCCGTCGCGGCCACTCCCCCTGAGGGGGCCTACTGGCACACCAGGACGATGTCGACGTCCACCCACCCCTGGCGATTCGGCTCCAAGGCGCGCCCCTATTCGCTGGTCCAGCGGGACATCACGGAACGGTGGAGCGCCCCTGACGGCAGGGCCTGGTTCGGATACCGCGAGCTGGCGACGCTGCCGGGGACCGCGGCCGACAAGAAGGCGTGGCAGCGCGACGGCTCCCCCTCCACGTGGAGTGAATCGATCGACGGCAAGACCGTGAAGCTGTCCGCCCACCCCGCCAAAGGCCGCGTGGGCCCAAGGCCGAATGAACCGAGCCGGTTCTGGTTCGCGCAGCAGTGGCTGACGTACGACGAGGTTCAGCGCCTGCCCAGCGACCCGGGTCGGCTGAAGGACTGGCTCACCAAGGCGGGCCAGGTCAGCCGGGAGAACGACATCCCCGGCTGGCTCCGGTACACCCTGCCCGAGCTGCTGCACGACGTTCCCGCCCCGAAGGAGGTTCGCGCCGCGGCCTACCAGGCGCTGCTGACGCTGCCGGGCATCCGCGCCGGCGGCGACGCGAAGGACGCCCTGGGCAGATCCGGCGCCGCCGTCCTGATCGACACGGGCCAGAAGCACTCGGCCAAGATCAGGCTGATCGTCGACACCGGCAGGATGGTGCTGCTGTCACGTGACCAGACGGCCAGGCTCGACGGCAAGATCCTCAGAGGCAAGACCAACGAGGAGACGCTGGTCGAGGTCGGCTGGACCAACTCCCAGCCTGCCGTCCCAGCCCTGCCCTAGTGTCCCGCCGGCGTGGACGGGGGCGCCTACCTCCGCCGGTGTCCGGCGCCTGCGCCGAGCTCCTCCACGCCGGCGCGCGTCTCCGGGGTCGTGGCCGCTACCACCAGGGCCGCGAGGGCTACGACAACGAGGTAGTAGGCGGGGGCCACTGCCTCCCCGGTGCTGTCGACCAGCCAGGTGCCCACGAACGGAGCCGTGCCGCCGAAGACGGCCAGGGTCACGTTGTAGCTGATGGCGGCGCCCGTCACGCGGGTCGCGGCGGGCAGCAGCTCGACGAAGAAGGTGTAGCTGCCGCCGCCGTAGACGGCCAGGGCCGCGGCCAGCAACACCTGCCCGATCACCGCGGCGCCGAAGGAGCCGCCGGTCATGAGCATGAACGCGGGCAGCCCCACGACGGCGACCGCCGCCGCGCCGGCGATCAGCATCGGCTTGCGGCCGAAGGTGTCGGACAGCCGGCCGCCGATCGGCAGCAGCATCGCGAACGACAGCAACGCCACGGCATTGGCCGCCAGCGACTGCGTCAGGCTCAGCCCGACGACGGTCTGCAGGTAGGTGACGAAGTAGCCGGCGAGGAGGTAGAAGCCGAGGCCGGACAGCGCCATGACGGCGAAGATCTGACCCAGCCGGACCCAGTCGCCGCGCAGGCTGCCCCGCAGCGGGGCGGCCTCGATCGCGTCGCTTCGCTGGAGCTCCCGGAACACCGGGCTCTCCTCGGTGCGACGGCGGACATAGACGCCGATCAGCGACAGCGGCAGCGCCAGCAGGAAGGGGACGCGCCAGCCCCACGCGGCGTAGGCGGTGTCCGGCACCGCGCCGGAGATGGCCAAGATGATGACCAGCGCGATGACGGACGCCGCGGCGGTCGCGGCGACCGTGATGGCGATCCAGGTGCCCCGACGTTCGTACGGCGCGTGTTCGAGCACGAACGACGGCGCGCTGACCGCCTCGCCACCCGCCGAGAAGCCCTGCGCCAGTCTGCACATGACCAGCAGGACGGGGGCCATGATCCCGGCCGCGGCGTGGGTGGGCAGCAGGCCAATGAGCGCGGTGGCCACCCCCATGCACATCAGCGTGGCGTACAGGACCTTCCGACGGCCGGTGCGGTCGGCGAGCGCGCCGAAGAACAGCCCGCCCAGCGGCCGGGCGACGAACGCGACACCGTACGCGGCGAAGACGGACAGCAGGCCGGCGACGGGGTCCTGACCGGGGAAGAACGCCTCGGCGATGGACACGGCCGAGAAGCCGTAGATGGCGAAGTCGAAGAACTCCACGAACTGCCCCGCGCCGGCCCCGAGCAGCACCCGGCGCTGGGCCGCGGACGTGCCGCCCGGGCTGACGAAGTCGCGGATCATGGAGGGGTGAATCCTTCTCCTCAACGGTGCCCCCGGCTCCCGCTTTGGCGAGCCCCGGTGGATAGGGTCCTCTCCCATGGTCGACTGGGTGCGCCTTGAGCTGGACGTTGACGGGTTCGATGACGCGGACTTCGAACCGTACCTGGTGCGAGCCCGTGACTCCGGCGTCGGCTTCACCACGATGGCCGAGGCGGGCGACACGGCGGCGGGGCATCGCGCGCTCTACGACCTCAACCGGACCTGCTCGGCCGACATCCCGGACCGGGGCGAGTTCTACACCTATGACGACTACGTCACCCAGCGCATCAAGGTGCCATCGTACGATCCGGCGGGGATCATTCTGGCCACCCGCGAGGGGGCGTGGATCGGCATGTCCTCGACGTCGTTGCACCCGGCCGAGGGGCAGGCGTTCAGCGAGATGACCGGGGTGCTCGCGCCCTACCGGGGGCAGGGGCTGTCGCTGGCGTTGAAGCTGCTGGCCATCCGCTTCGTCCGGGCGGCGGGTTACCGCCGGCTGGCGACGTTCCACCACCCGCGCAACGCCTCGGCCATCGCCATGAACCGCCGCCTCGGCTTCGTCGACCGACCGGGTTGAGCGCGGCACCGTACTTCGCCTGTCGCTTGTCGGGGACGTAGTGACCTACGGCGTCGTCGTGTGATCAGCTCTGGTCGCGCGGATTCGAGCGGATGGCGGGTGGGAAACGCAGCACCCAGCGGCGCTGCCAGGGAGTCTCGACGGCCCTGGGGTGGTGGTGCTCGCGCGTCCAGGCGACGGCGTCGGCCCGGTCGATGCCGGCCAGGACGGCGAGGCAGGCGATGACCGTGCCGGTGCGTCCGACGCCGCCCCCGCAGGCGACCTCCACCGCGGCGCCCGCCCGTGCCCGCTCATGCAACGCGCGGATCTGCTGTACGGCCAGGTCACGGTCACGGGGCAGCAGGAAGTCGGGCCACTGGATCCACGTGTGCGGCCACCGCAACTCGCTCTCGTGGCGACGCCGGAGCCGGCCTTCGCCGAGGTACAGGCCGAAGTCGGGCGTCGGCCCGGCCGGCAGCGGATAGCGCAGGCCCCGGCCGCGGATCCAGGAGCCGTCCGGGAGTTGGAGAGCGCCTGCCAGCGGCGATCCGCCGGCCGGGCTAGGGTCCTGCATCGGGTTCTCCTCGTGTCGTCTCATTGGGTGACGCCGCCGCCCAGCCGGTGCCGTGCGCGGTGATTGGCGACATTGAGCCGGTTACCGCACAGCTCAGGCATGCAGTAGATGCGGCGTCCCCCGCGACTGGTGTCGACGAACACCCCACGGCAGCCCGGCGCGACGCAGGCACGGAACCGCCCGTGCCCGAGCGTCCGGACGGCGCCGAGCAGCCCGATGCCGATGAGCGCGGCCAACTCCTCGGCCAGTGACGCGCCCGGCGCGGTCGGGACGTACCACTGCCACCGCCCACCGGCATCGCGATCCAGCACCGGACTGAGCCCGGCCCGCCCGGCCAGCACGGCGGCACCCGCGACGGCCTGCTCCTCCGTCTCGGTCTCCACGATGCCCCGCGCCTCCCGCCGCAGCAGATGAACCTCCCGAACGTCGTGGCCGGTCGGCGGCCCATCCGCCAGGGCGTCGAACCGCAGCCCATGCCCCACAAGAAACCGCGCCAACGCTTCAGAATCCGGCAGAGCCTCCCCCTCCGCACTCCGCACAGTGGGCGAGGTATTGGCCAATTCCCCAGCCAGAGCCGCCCCCACCCCATAGTCAACGATGGAGACCCGCATACTCCCACCCACTTTCCTGTAACCGATTAAATGGAACTATAACCCTTACATCAGGCGGAAGCGACTGGTGCCGGCCGGTGTTCGATGCAGGGATCACCGGCTTTACGGTGGGTTCTGGCAACATGATGACGGCTACGACCAGGCATGAGAGGGTGCAAGGCATGTTCGCAAACGATCAGCGCGCTGGAGTGGTCGGCGTCGGCTACGAGGGGTGTGACCTCGACGGTTTCATCCAGCGGCTACAGCATGAGGGCGTGACACTGCTGATCGACGTACGTCTCAACCCGATCTCCCGCAAGCGGGGTTTCAGCAAGACGGCCCTGTCCACCGCCTTGGCCGACGCCGGTATCTCCTACGAGCACATGCGCGTGTTGGGCAACCCGAAATGGAACCGCTCAGGGTTCGGCGGTAGTCCGGCAGAGCTGGGAACCGCTCGCGGCATCTACGCCCAATCCCTGGATGACGACGACGCTCGTGATTGTCTGGAGCGGATCGCATCGACCGCCCGGCGGCAGCGAGTGGCGGTGATGTGCTTCGAGGCGGACGAGCTCCGCTGCCATCGAGACCTGATCCTGGAAGCAGTCCGCGAACGGTTCAACTTCGCGATCTCAGCGTAGGGCGTTCGGGATAGACAACGCCCAGAACGATGAAGCTCCGTGGGTGCGCTTGTTGGTTGCCGACGAAAAAGATCGTGTCGCGCTTCGGTGAGCACATCATGTCCCAGAACTTCTCACGAATGACCCGCTTCAGACCTTCGTCATCGCAGTCGTTGAACCGGCGCTGCAGAGCGGCGAACTCCCAATCGTAGATCCCCTGACGATGGGTCGGACAAGTGGCCAGGTGGCATCGATACTGGTACCAAGCTTTGAAACGGGGCGCCTGTAGGGCAGTACGGGGCCCCACGTCGAAGAGGTCGAGCTGCTGTACATACCGAGTGATCTTCGCGTGCTCCTCAGGAGTCCACCCGGGGTGGGGTTTGATGTCGAGCCTGAGGATCTCCTTTGGCCGGATCGCTGCGAGTGAGCGTGCTCCCGGGTGGTCCCGAACGCCGTTGATGAGATCGCACATCGATTCTTCGACGTAGTCGTCAACGTAGGACATACGCCGGTCCCAGCCTTTGACCTGCTTCTCGACCACGAAGCTATCCGCGCGTGGGCGCCAACTCTCCGCCCGCGGATCACTGGTGTTCGGCTTGGCCTCCACCGTAACGATGTCATATTTCTTGAACTGGCTATCTCCATCCAACTCTCGAAAATTGATGGGATACAGTCGTATCCATCCGGGATTGTCAAGATCGAGCCGGAGGGCTGCGATGCAGACCGTTTCACCGTAAGTCTCAGATGGGTTCGGAGCGGCCTTAACAGTGATCAGCACCCTTATCCGCTGATAAGTCGATCCAACCGGCTTGGATTGGCTCGTTTCAAAGTTTGGACCAAACAGCGAAAATTGCCCCATCGTGAGTCCTTTATCCTCAATAGCTCAGCGGCACAGATCCGCTCGGGTAGCGTAACGGTAAAGCATGCATCTGAGAGAGCTAGTCAGGTTCAGCTTCGCTTGAGGAGAGGGCATTGATTAAGCACCGAGCGAGTAAGCTTTCCTTCACGGTGACGTAATGCGCATATCGCCTGTACCGAGAGTCGATCAGCGCCGCGACGGCGGCCACGAGCGCCCGGCCGAGAATCGAGTTGACTGGCAGGCATGGGAGAGCAGGCGCGACCAGGGGGCCCGACGGTGGAGCAGGCGCTGCTCGGGGGGCGGGTCAGTGGGGCGGTTCGGGTTGGGGATACGGTTCGGCGGCCGGTCGGTCCGGGGGCTCAGGGTGATCCTCAGTTCGTCCGTGAGCTGCTGATTTTTCTGGAGCGGGCTGGATGGGCGGGCGCTCCCCGGTTTCTGGGGGTGGATGGGCAGGGGCGGCAGGTTCTGAGTTTTCTGGACGGGCACGTTGCCTGGGACTGGGAAGGTGGACAGCCTGAGGCGGTCGGCGGTGATGGCAGTCTTGCCCGGGCCGGCGCGTTGGCCCGGGAACTGCACGACCTGACCGCCGGTACGGCTCTCGCCGGGGAGAGTGAGACGGTCTGTCACAACGATCTGTGGCCGGGGAACATCGTCTACCGTGACCTCGGGCAGGGGCTGCGGCCGGTGGCGTTCATCGACTGGGATCTCGCCTCGCCCGGTGCGCGGCTGCACGATGTGGCCCGGCTGTGCTGGCAGTACGCCGGGTGGTGGGAAGGGAGCGACCCGGCCGAGGTGCGGCGGCGCTCCCAGGTGATCTGCGAGGGGTACGGTCTGGGCGACCGGTCCGAGCTGGTCGAGACCGTGCTGTGGTGGCAGGACCGCTGCTGGCGGGGGATCGATCAGGCGGCCGAGGCGGGGGATCCGGCGATGGTACGGCTGCGCGACTCCGGCGCGGTCAAGCAGGTCAAGGCCGGGTATGCGTGGGTGGCTCGGCACCGTGCGGAGCTTCGTTGAGCCGGTTGCGCTGATCTCAGCGTCGGGCCGTGGGCTTCAGGGTTCGCGGGCGGAGAGGTAGGTGTCCAGGGTGGCGGCGCCCTTGAGCATGGCGCGGCTCCGGGTGGACAGGCGGGTCTGCCAGTCGCGCAGGGTCGACTCCAGCGGGGCGACGCCTCCGGCCGAGCGGACCTGGGCGAGCAGCGGAGCGATCCGCTCCAGCAGGTAGCCGCCCCGCCTGAGCTGGTGGGCCAGCCGGACGTCCCGTACGTCGGCCGCGCTGTAGATGCGGTAGCCCGTCCGCGGATCGCGGCGCGGCCGGACCAGTCCGGCGTTCTCCCATGTGCGCAGGGTGGCCGGGCGTATATCGAGCCTCCTGGCCAGGGGGCCGATGAACGTGTCGCCGCGCTCCTGCGGTACGGGCGCCAGATCGCGGAGCGCGGCTTCGACGGCCTGAAGGGTGCGGCGGTCGTCGAGGAGCTGGCCGTGGCTCTCGTCGATGAGCCGCAGCGCGTCCTCGGTGTCACCCCGGTTGACCGCCCGCATGATCGACGTGGCCGTGCGGTGACCGTGCCCGGCCGCGAGGGCGAGGAAGGCGCGCAGGGCTTGCGCGTGCAGCGGCGTGTAGGTGCGGTAACCGTGGGCGGTGCGCTCGGAGGCGGGCAGGATGCCGGCGTCCTCGTAGTTTCTGATCGCCTGGGTGGACAGGCCGTGCTCGCGCGCCAGGTCCACTGGCCTCATGAATGCATCACCGATTGAGGGTCTACCGCGCTGAGAGTGGAGGTTTTCCGGCAAAGCTTACACCGAAAGTTCAACGATACCGTTGAGGGAATGGATATCAAGGACACGGCCCGGCCGCTCGATGGCGCGGGCGTCTCGGCGTTCCTCCGGTCGCTTCCCGCCAGGCCCCTGCTGCTCGGTCTGGGCGAGGCCAGGCACTTCGTGGACGAACTGGGCGAGGTGCGCAACGAGATCTTCCGGCATCTGGTCGAGCACGAGGGCTACCGGTCGTTCGCCATCGAGAGCGACTGTCTGATGGGCCTCGTGGTGGACGACTACGTCACGACGGGCGCGGGAACGCTCGACGACGTCATGGAGCGCGGCTTCAGCCACGGCTTCGGCGCGTTCCCGGCCAACCGCGAGCTCGTACGCTGGATGCGGGCGTACAACGAGGAGCATGACGAGAAGGTGAGGTTCTTCGGGTTCGACGGCCCGCTGGAGTATTGGGCGGCGAGCCCGCGCCAGGCGCTCACCGGCCTCTACGCCTTCCTGGAGGGTCCGCTTCCCTGCACCAGGGAGACTCTCGACACGCTGCTGGGCCCGGACGAGCAGTGGTCGAACGAGGCCGCGGCCATGGATCCGTCCCAGTCGATCGGCCGGTCCGCCGACGCCCAGCGGCTGCGGCTGATCGCCGACGACCTGGTGGCGCTGCTCGACACGCAGGCCCCACGGCTGGGCGCGGAGGACAGGGAGCGGGCGGCACTGTACGGGCGCACCGCCACCGGCCTGCTTCGCTATCACCACTGGATGGCCGACGCGTCGCCGGCACGATGGGGCCGGTTGTCAGCCCTGCGGGACGCGATGATGGCCGCCAATCTGCGTGCCCTCGCCGAGCACGGTCCGGCCCTGGTCTTCGCCGGCAACCTCCACCTGCAGCGGAACAAGAGCCTCATGTCGTTCGGCGACCAGACGCTGGAGTGGTGGGGCGCGGGGGCGATCACCGGAACGCACCTGGGCGACCGGTACGCCTTCCTCGCCTCGGCCCTCGGCACGGTCGGCGACGACACCCCGTCCCCGGACACCGTCGAGGGCCTCCTGGCCACGCTCCCGTGGGACCGCGCTCTCATCGACGCCGGCCGCCTGGCCGAGGCCGTCACGAAGCCCGCCCCGCGCATCTCCCAGGATTTCGCCTATTTCCCGCTGGACCCGGCCCAGCTCGACAAGATCGACGGCATCGTCTTCCTCAAGGAGGCCGTGCGGCTGAAAAAGCTGGGTTGATCAGTCGCGGGTGCCATCCGGCCGGTGACCGTAGCGGCCCGGGGTGCAGCCGTACTCCTTCTCACCGGCCACAGCCGCCCCCACCACATAGTCGGTGATGGAGATCCGCATACCTCACCCGCTTCCCTGTAACCGTTCAAATAGAATGAAAACCCTTACGTCAGGCAGAGGCGACGCGTACACGATCACGGAGAGCAAGGAGGCGTGTAGTCCCTGCCAGGCACGTACACCTGCCATTCTTCCCTCGACAGTGCCGCTCCTGAGACTTTGCAGATCTGCTGGGCGGCCCAGTAAGGATCGAGTCTCCACAGCCGGAGCGACGAGTTCGACGCGCCGGTCGCGAGAAAGCGATCACCTTGGGTGAACGCGATGGCCCCAACCGATGCGCCATGTTCTCTGAACACGGCATAGAGGGTCGGTTGTGCCGAATTGTGGAAATCCCACACGCGGACGGACTGGTCTTGTGATCCCGACGCCAAGCGCTTTCCGTCATGGGACAGAGCCAGCGCGAAAACGGCGCGAGTGTGTCCTCTTAGGACGCCGATGATCTTCGGGCTGGAGGTGTGCGTGACATCCCACACGCGGACTGTTCCGTCGACTCCACCGGTCGCCATGGTTTTGCCGTCGCCGCTGAAAGCCATCGTTATGAGCTTGGCGGTATGGCCGTGCAGAGTTGCCAGTTCCTTGGGGTGGCCGGCGTCACGGACATCCCACAGCTTGATCGTGAAATCGTCGGACCCGGTGGCCAGTACGGGCCCCACCGGGCTGAACGCGACCCCTCCACCGAGATTCTGCCGATGCGCCGCCCATTGTGCCTTGACCACCGGATGCCTCAAATCGGTCACGTCCCAAAGCTCCGCCATGATGCCGTGGGAGAGAGCGAGCAGGTGGCGGTCATGACTCAAAGACACACCGGAGAGACTGGGAGATGTGCCCGGCAGAGTCGCGGTTTTGATCACACTGACCGCTACGGGACGAGACACATCGTGGATGTCCCAGAGCTGTGAGGTGCCGTCGCTGGAGGCCGTCGCCAAGAACTTCCCGTCTGGGTGCAAGGCGACTCCCTTGATCCAGCTACTTTGTCCCTTGAGTATGGCCAGCGGGATCGGGTGCAGCGGATCGGTGGTGTCGGCGAGCTCCACCGAGCCGTTGCCGGAGGCGTTGGCCAGCATTCGGCCGTTTCGTGTGAAGGCCACTTGCATAAGGTTCCCGCCGCTGTAGAGGCGTCCGAGTCCGCCGAGCGCCTGGATGTCAGCGGTGTTCCACAGCCGGACCAACGCGTCGTCCGAACCCGTCGCGAAGAGCCCGCCGTCGGGACGGAACACGATGTCCGTGGCTCCTCCATATTGCGTGATTGCACTCATGTGCCGGGATTGAAGGCGGTCGCTGATGTCCCACACGCTGATGCTGGTGCCCGACTTCGTGGCGGCGTAATGGCCGTCACCAGTGATCGCGACACCGGACACGCCATCGGCGAAGCCCTCCATCCGGGAGATGTAGGTCGGCAGGGACGGTTTCCCGACATCCCAAAGGCGTACGGTTTTGTCGTCCGACGCTGTGGCGAGCGTGTCCCCCGCCGAGTCGAACGCCACCGCTCTCACCGCGCCGGCGTGCCCGCGCAAGGTTCCCACCCTGCGCGGGTCGGTAGTGTCGCCGACGTCGTACAGCGCGGTCGTCCCGTCGGCCCTGCCGATCGCCAGTATGGAGTCGGCGCTGATCGCAAGAGTCCCGACGGAGGACTTCGACGACAAGACATCGCGGCCGATGGGTTTGCGGGGATCGTCGACATCCCACAATTTCACCGTCGTCTCCCCCGAATAGCGGACGAAAGAAGTGGCGAGGATCCTGAGCCGGGGGCTGAACGCCACGACGGAGTAGCGCGCCACTTTGTCGAGGGCCTCGCTGGGAGCCTTTCCACCTGCGCCGGACGCGTTGAGCCTGGACAGTAGTACTGGGTGAGACAGGTTCGAGACATCCCACAGTTCGATCGTCCAGTACAACCCGCTGACGGCCATGAGCTTGCCGTCTCCGCTGAACGCGAGTCCTGTGATGCCACCGATGGAGCTCTTCACCGTGCTGGTGAGATCGGGCTGGGACGGATTCTTCACGTTCCACAGGCGCACGCTGGAATCTTGGGATCCCGTGGCCAGCGTGACCCCGTCCGGGGCGAAGGCGAGGCGCGAGACGGATCCGTTCTGCCCTGCGATTCTCATACCGGGATTGAGGTGAGCCGCGGCGATAAGCGCCCCCTTGGTCTCAGGGGTGTCCGCGATACGGAAGGCCGTAAGTCCTAGCTGCGCACGTAAGGTGAGGTCGCTGAGAGTGTTGGTCGACCCCGCCAGTTGCCCAGCGACGGCAAGGTCACGCTCTTGGGCGTTCTGTGCCGCCAAGCGCAGCGCGGCGAACCCCGCTCCCAAGGCGCATACCAGAGAGATCGCCAGGATGGTGACGGCACCTCTCCGGAGCCTTCGCTGCCAGGCGCTCTGGGTGATCCCCTGCCGGAGAAAGTCGAGTGCCGGCCCGGGGAGATCATGAAATTGGTCAGCCGGGATGGCGGCCTCGGCGGCGGCAAGCCGACGGCCGGAGTAGAGATAGGCGGGATCACGATTATGGCGATGCCAGATCTCGGCGTCCTCCGCGAGACGTTGGGCGGCCAGAATCCGGGCGCGGTCGTTGGAGATCCAATTCTGGAGCTGCGGCCAGGCCTGGATGAGCGCCTCATGGGCGATCTCGGCGGTGTCCTCAGTCACGGTGACCAGGCGGGCCTGCACGAACTTCGCCAGCACGACCCGTTCCACCGCGTCAGGGTCGGGGGGCAGTTGAGACAGCGGCAGACGGCGCCGGGTTTCGGCGACTTCGCCGACGTAGACCAGGCGAAGCATCAGCCGGTGAGCGATCTCCTGCTCCGCGCCGAGGAGATCGCCGAGAGTGGCGTCGGCTGTCACGGCGAGTGAGCGCCTGATGCCGCCGACCGCACGGTAGGCGGCCAGCGTGAGAATACGCCCATCGCGGTGGCGCCAGGTTTCCAGCAGGGCGTGCGACAGCAGAGGCAGGGTGCCGATGCCGGAGCTGCCCGCAAGGTCCTCCAAGAGCAGATCGACCAGGCCCTCCTCCATGGAAAGCCCGGCGACGCGGGTTGGTCCCTCAATCGCCTCCCGCTGTTGGACAGCTGTCAGGGGAGTGACGAGGAGGGGCCTGCCCATGGCACGTTCCAGTTCTGGGAAGGTAGTGCAGGCACCGAAGAAATCAGATCGCAGGCTCAGTACGACAGTCGCAGGCAGGTCTGTGAGTTTCCGCAGGAAAGCGGCACGTTCCGCGTCAGTGACGGGCGCGGTGAACAGCTCCTCCAACTGGTCGACGATGATGACCGCCCGATCGGGCAACTCATCGTGCGGCAGCCGTCTGTCCAGCTCTCCGAGCGGGTCACCGCCCGGCACCATGATCATGCACTGCAACCCGAGCCGGGCCAGTTCAGGCGCCAGGCCGGCGCGCAGCAGCGAGGACTTGCCGGAGCCCGAGGGCCCGGTGACGACAAGGAGGCTCTCACGAAGAGCCCTGTCGACCAGCTTCGCCGTTGCCTCCTCACGTCCGAAGAACAGGGCCGTGTCCTCGGGTCCGAAAGAGGCCAGTCCCCGGTACGGGCTCTCCTGGTCGTTCCCGTCCACCAGTGGCGGCGGGGGAGGCGGGTCCTCGGCGAGGTAGGCCGGGTTCGGTGCCAACGGAACGCGATCCCCGAGGTCAGCCACCTCCCGGTAAGGCAGCGGGAAGCCCTTGGCCGGAAGTGAGCGGACCAGGAATCGGTAGAGATAATCCAGCGTCAGCAGCGGCGGTCCCGTCGGGTCGCCCTCGGTCAGCACCCGGATGAGCTCCCCGCTGAAAGCCGTGTGCCGGTCCCCCAAAGGCGCGAACGACCGCAGGTGGTGGCTACTGGACGCCAGCAGATAGGCACCGGGTGCGCGCACGTTGTCGAACCCGCGATACGAGCCGTTGCCGCGCGGAGCCTCGGCCATGCCGGAGAAGCAGCAGTCGAGGGTCACCACGACGCGTTCGGCCGGGCAGCGGGCCAGCGTCCGCTTGAGGGTGGCGTATGGCAGGGTCTCCAGCAGCGGCACGGCATCCACCGACTTGTTAGTGGCGTGGGTCGCGAGATGCAGGTCCTCGCCTTGATCGTCCTGCAGGCCGTGCCCGACATAGTAGAAAAAGAAGACATCAGAGGCCCCATCCATCGCCTTGATCAGCGCGGCAAGGACCGTTGCGGGATCGGCTGGGTCGACAAGTGTGACGAGGTGCGCGGGATCTAGTCCTCCCACACCGGTCAGGCAGGCCGCCAGGTCCTCGACGGTGGTGGCGACCGACGGGACGGGGGTGAGCCGAGAACCGTCGACGTAGCTGCCCGAGCCCACGATGAGCGCCCTGGCTCCGCTGGCACCGAGCAGCAGCGTCGGCTCAGTCGCCATCGGCCCGCTGCTTGGACAGCGCCGCCACAACCTTCTCGGTGAGCAAGGCGATCTGGTCGGAGTCCATGGTCGACAGCCCCTTGGCGGTCAGCTCGATCTCCTTGCCGTCCTGGTTGAGCCGTACGGTGAACTCGCTCGAACGGTTGCGCAGCCAAGCGATGACTACACTGGCTGCACCGCCGATCGTGCCCCCGGCACCCAGCGTGATCTGCAGCATTTCGATGATGGGCCCGAGTGTCTCGGGGACCGGCTCTCCCTCGACGATCCGTGCCGTACATCGCAGCCCGCGATCGGCGGCGATACGCGCGTACAGGCCGCGCAGCTCATTCCCGTCGCCCGTGGGCACGGTAACCGTTAACTCCATGAGACCTCCGTGTCATGGGACGCTTCGGGGCGGCCGGTCGACGGCAAAACGATCAACACGATCAGGTAACTCGCGCCCGGCGCGTATAGCTCAGGTAGAGATCTTTCTTCCACGCTGACGCGGAAACATCGGCGACCACCCGGCCAATATGTCCACTGAAATTCATAAGTGTCACGATATATTCGCCCGAATCGGCCATGACGCAGAGGAGATGTTCCTCATCCCACCAGCCCAGCGTCTCCTCGGCCTTAGTGGGAACGCGACTGATACTCCGCCCGGTCCGGGCGTCCCAGACGCAGATATTCTCCTCGACCGTGCTGGAGCACTGGGTAACGAACCGCTTGCCAGAAGGAGAGAAAGCGTCCTCTCCGCCGGCAAGTACGCCGACCCCCGATATCGTCCGCAGAACCCGGCCGTCAAGATCGAAAAACCTGACCCCGTCCTGATGACTCGCCACAAGAGAGCGGCCACCGGGAGCCCATCGCAGGCGGGCATCCTTACTCATTCCCGCCACGGTCACAACCCGGGTCGTGCGGAGGAGAGCGTCGACGATCACGAACCCGGTCGGCCGACCCCCCGCCACGATCGTGGCCACCACTCGACGACCGTCGCGGGACCAGTAGGGGGCGACGGTTTCCATGGAGTCTCGCACCGTACGAATGCGCACCGTCTCGACATAGGCCCGGTTCAAAAAGATCATTCCGTCGTAGCCGTGGGAGAAGTCCTTCGGAATCGCCACTACCTTACCGTCGGTCGGGGAAGCCACTACGTCGTTGTACTCTGGCTTTTTGGCGAACCGGTCATCGGCGCCCCGGAGGAGGCGCAAAGGCTCTTCGCCCTTGTAGAGGTTCACCGCGGTGACCAGGAAAGGATCATTCGGCCGCTCATGCAACGTGATGAGGATGTCGGGAATGGGGATGTGAGTCTCGACGATCGGCCATGGGTCGGCGGTCACGGCCGCTCCGAAACCCGGCACGGAGATAACAACACCGAAGACGGACGGCAATAACCTTCCGGGAAATACCACAAGCGCATATTACTTCCGCACCGTGCGGCTGTCGTTGACCGACTCGATGAGCCGGCGGACCTTCTTGGAGTATCGGCTCGCCGAATCGGCGTTTTCTCGCGTGTGGACAAGGGCTGGCCAACTCATACCGGCCCACCCACCAGGACGCTCCTAGCAGGTGTCATCCGGCCGGTGGCCGTAGCGGCCCGGGGTGCAGCCGTACTCCTTGCCGAAGGCCGCGACGAAAGCCGACGGGCTCGCGTACCCCACGCGCCGCGCCACCTCCCCCACCGGGTGCGTGTCCAGCAGCACCCGGGCGGCGCGCAACCGCAGCAGGGTGCGCCACCTCGAGTACGACATCCCGAACTCCCGGGTGAAGTCCCGCTGCAGGGTCTTGACGCTGATGTGCAGCCGTGCGGCCCACTCCTCCAGGGTGATCGCGGCGCCGGGGTCGTGGGACATGGTGCGGGCGACCTCCATGGCGAAGCCGGGGCCGATGGCGTGGTGGCCGACGTAGGCGCGGGTGGTGGCGCCGAGGCCGGACAGGATGCGGGCGCGGGCGGTCAGTGCCTCCGGCTCGGCGCAGCCGGGGCGGGCGAGGGTCTGGATGAGCCGGGCCGCCTCGGCGTCGATGGAGACGGCGCCGGCGCGCAGGCCGTCGAGCGGGGGCGGCACCTCGCGCAGGCACAGCCGGTAGACGCTCTGCCAGTCGCCCCCGCGCACCTCGTGGCTGATGGCCCGTTGTGCCCAGAACGCCTCCCCCTGCCCCACGAACTGGGTGTCCGTCCCGTAGCGGGTGGACAGCACCCCGTCGGGTGACCAGTAGAGCTGGTGCAGGAAGTCCTGCCGCCGCTGGCCGAACTCCAGGACGCCCGCCGCGCGGTATCGGATCACCAGGATCCCGTCCGGCCGGCCGAGGCCGTAGCCGTACTCCTCGCAGGACAGGGGGTCAGCCGGAGGGCCTGCCAGCGACATCGGATGTCCTCCCAGCGACATCGCAGCCAATTTAGGTAAGGATAACCTAACTTTCACTAGATGCCCTCTTTGCAAGGAAACAGATTCATGTCCTCTCGACAGCCCAAGCTCCTCGCCGGCGCGCTGGCCCTCACGCTCGCCCTGGTCACGGGGTGCGCGTCAGCCGCCTCCACCGAGAGCGCGGCCCCGGCGCAGACCCGCGTGTTCGCCGCCGACAACGGCGACGTCAGCATCCCCGTCACGCCCAAGCGCGTCGTCGCGACCGGGTACGCGGTGCCGGTGCTCATCGAGGCCGGCGCGCCACTGGTCGGCATCTCCAGTTGGAAGCGCGGGCTGGCGATGATGACCCCCGAGGATCTCAAGACGTACGAATCGCTGGAGAAGATCGCGGGCGAGACCGCCGCCGAGACCAACTACGAGGCCGTCGCCCAGGCCAAGCCGGACCTCATCGTGATCGGCGTCCCCAAGCCCGCCCTCGGCGACATCGACCTGGACCGCCTCAAGTCGATCGCGCCCGTCGTCGCCATCGGCCCGACCACCCCCGACGCGTGGCGCGACCTGTCCCGCCGCCAGTCCGACGCGGCGGGCCGGCTCGGCGACTTCGACACCGCCAAGAACGCGTACGACCAGAAGGCGGCCGCACTCAAGAAGAAGTACCAGGACGCGCTGAGCGGCATGAAGTTCGGCCATGTGGGCGCCTACGGCGACGTCGCGGAGGGAACGTTCCAGCGGGAGTTCGGCGGGTCGTGGGGCACCAACATCGCCCAGGACCTCGGTGTCACCTACTACGGCGAGGTCAAGTCGAAGGGCGGCAACGCGCGCGACGTCAGCGAGTATCCGTCGATCGAGGAGCTGCCCCAGAGCTTCGGCGAGGCCGACGCCATCACTTACACCGTGGACCCCGACGGCACGGTCAGCGAGCAGGTGCAATACGTGCTCGACTCCAAGCTGTGGAGGAACCTGCCCGCCGTCAAGGCCGGCCAGGCTTACCCGCTGCGCTACACCGAGGCGGCGACGTACGGCTCGGCGCTCAAGACGCTGGACGCCATCGACCAGGCGCTCGCGCCGGTGCTCGACCGATGAGCTCCGACCGCGACGACCCGCGCGGGCGCGTCGCCGCCCACCACCGGACAGGCACGAGGACGGCGCGGATCGGCTACCCGGTCGGCGTGCGCGAGGTCTCGATCCTGGCCCGGGAGTACGTGACGCCGCGCATGCTGCGGTTGACCCTCGGCGGCCCGGAGCTCGACGGCTTCCACACCTACCAGGCCGACGACCACGTCAAGATCGTGTTCCCGGACGCGGACGGCACCCACCGGCCCCCGGTGCCGAACGACGGCCAGACGCTCGACTGGCCCCGGCCGCTGCCCCGCAGCCGCAAGTACACCGTGCGCCGCTTCGACGCCGAGGCCCGCGAGCTCGACCTGGACTTCGTCCTGCACGACGGCGGGCTCGCCTCGACCTGGGCGGCCTCCGCCCAGGTGGGTGAGCGGGTGACGGTCGCCGGGCCGCCCGGCGCGAAGGCGTTTCCGCACACCTACGAGCACTATGTCTTCGCCGTGGACGCCACCGCGCTCCCGGCGGTCGCCCGCTGGCTGGAGGAGTCCCCGGCCGACGTGTCGGCGCAGATCGTGATCCAGAGCGACGACGACGCCTACCCGCTCGCGTCCAGGGCCGGGGTGGCGGTGACGTGGGTTGCCGACTCGCTCGCGCAGGCCGTACAAGCGCTGCCCGAAAGCCTGGGGTTCCTGTTCGCGGCCGGGGAGGCGGGGGACATCAAGCCGCTGCGGGCGTGGGCCAAGGGGCGGCTCGACTCGCTGTTCACCGGCTACTGGAAGCGCGGAGTTGCCGGACTTGACGACTGAGCTGCCCCGGCAGGTCGCGATCCTGGTGGCGGCGGCCGTCCTGCTCGTCGTGGTGGCGGGCGCGAGTGTGGGCGTCGGCGCGGGGGCGGTGGCGCCGGTGGAGATCTGGCGGGCCTTCGCCGACTTCGCCGGCACCGACGAGCACCTGATCGTGCGGGAGATCCGGGTGCCCAGGACGATCCTCGGCATCTGCGTGGGCGCGGCGCTCGGCGCGTCCGGCACGCTGATCCAGACGTTGACCCGGAATCCGCTGGCCGAGCCGGGCATTCTGGGCGTGACCTCCGGAGCGGGGTTCGCGATCACGATGGGGGCCGTGCTCGGGCTCGCCGGGTCGCAGCCCGCCCAGTTGCTGCTCGCGGCCGGGGGGTCGGTGGTGGCGGCGGTCGTGGTCTACACCGTGGGGCGGACCTCGCCGCTGCGGCTGGTCCTGGCCGGGGTCGCGCTCAGCGCCGTGCTCGCCGGGGTGTCGCTCGGGCTCCGGCTGATACTGCCGGACGTGTTCGACCGGTTCCGGTTCTGGTCGGTGGGGTCGCTGGCCGGGCGGGAGCGGACGTCGCTGCTGCTTCCGCTGCTGGTCATCGCCGCCGCGCTGGTCGTGACCATGCTGGTGACCCGGCCGCTGAACGCGATGGTGCTCGGCGAGCAGGTGGCGCACACGCTCGGCGGTCATACCGTACGGACCCGGCTGGTGGTGCTGGCGACCGTCACCGTGCTCGCCGGGGCCGCCACCGCCGTGGCCGGGCCGATCGCCTTCGTCGGGCTCATGGTGCCGCATCTGGCCCGCCGCCTGGCTCGCGGATCGATTCCGTGGCTGATGGCGTACACGATGCTGCTCGGACCTGTCCTGCTGCTGGTCTCCGACATCGTGGCGCGGGTGCTGCTGCCGACCGGCGAGGTGCCGGTGGCCGTGGTCACCGCGTTCCTCGGCGGCCCGGTGCTCATCTGGGTCGTCCGGCGGCACGGGGCGGTCGGGCTGTGAACGCGATCGTGCTGCGGGCCGGGGGCTGCTCTGCCCGGGTCGAGCGGCGGACGGTGCTGATGTCGGCCGGGCTGGTCCTCGCCGGGCTGCTTCTCGCGCTGGTCGGGCTCTGTCACGGGGCGTCCTGGGCCACGCCGGCCGAGGTGCTCTCGGCGCTGGCCGGGCAGGGGACTCGGTCGTGGTGATCCGCGACTGGCGGCTGCCCCGGGTCAGCGCCGCGCTGATCTTCGGCGCCTCGCTCGGGCTCGCCGGGGCGATCTTCCAGAACGTCACCCGCAACGCCCTCGGCAGCCCCGACGTCATCGGACTCGACGCCGGCGCCTACACCGGCGCGCTCGTCGCCATCACCGTGCTGAGCGGCACCTCCGTGCAACTCGCGGTGGGCTCGGTGGCGGGCGGCCTCCTGGCGGCGGCCGTCATCTACGTCCTGTCCCTCAAGGCGGGCATCAGCGGCATGCGGCTGGTCGTCATCGGGATCGCGGTGAACGCCATCCTCATGGCGGTCAACTCCTGGATCGAGCTGCGCGCCGAGCTGGAGGTGGCCATCGCCGCGAGCGGGTGGAGCGCCGGCTCGCTGAACGGCGTCGACTGGGACGAGGTACGGCTGCCGTTCCTCATCATCGGCGGCCTCATGCTCGCCCTGCTCGGGCTGTCGCACGCCATGCATCAGGCCGCGCTCGGCGACGAGCTCGCCACCACCTCCGGCGTCAGCCTGAACCGGCTCCGGCCGCTGATCGTCCTCGTCGGCGTCGGCTGCACCGCGACCGTGACCGCGGTCGCCGGGCCGATCGTGTTCATCGCGCTCGCCGCGCCCCAGATCGGGCGCCGGCTCGCGGGCGCCGCCGGCGTGCCGCTGCTGCCCGCCGCGCTGACCGGCGCGGTGCTGTTGCTGGCCGCCGACCTCGTCGCCCAGTTGCTCCTCGCCCCCGTCGCGCTGCCCGTCGGCGTGGTGACGACCGCGATCGGCGGCTGCTACCTCATCTGGCTGCTCGCCAAGGAAGTGAGACGACCATGACCTCGCGCCTGGCCGCCCAGGACATCACCCTCGCGTACGGCGACCGGATCGTGTCCTCCCACGTCTCCCTGAACATCATGGACGGCGCGTTCACCGCCATCGTCGGACCGAACGCCTGCGGAAAATCCACCCTTTTGAAGGCTTTCGTACGGCTCCTCACGCCCACAGCGGGGACCGTGACCTTCGACGGGCGCGACGTCAGCGCGTACAAGCCGAAAGCCCTCGCGCGGGAGGTCGGCTTCCTGCCGCAAGGGCTCGTCGCCCCGGAGGGCATCGCCGTCAGACGGCTCGTCGCCCGCGGCCGGTACCCGCACCAGTCGCCACTGTCCACCTGGTCGGCCGCCGACGAACGGGCCGTGACCGAGGCCATGGCGGCGGCCGGCGTCTCGGACCTGGCCGGGCGGCCGGTGGAGGAGCTGTCCGGCGGGCAACGACAGCGGGTGTGGGTCGCCATGGTGCTCGCCCAGGAGACGCGCTACCTGCTGCTGGACGAGCCGACGACCTTCCTCGACATCACCCACCAGTACGAACTGCTCCGGCTGTTCGCCCGGCTGCGGGACGAGGGGCGTACGGTCATCGCGGTGCTGCACGACATCAACCAGGCTTGCCGCTTCGCCGACCACCTGGTGGCCATGCGCGACGGCCACATCGTCGCCCAGGGGGCACCGGCCGACATCGTGGACGCGGCGCTCATGCGCAAGGTCTTCGACCTGCCGAGCATCGTCGTCCCAGACCCGGCGGCCGGCACCCCGATGGTCATCCCGACCCCCTGAACGTCAGCCTGCGGACCGGTAGACGGTGTCATTACCCCAATCTCCCGTTACGGTTAGTGTTGGTTTGACTACTCACTGTGCATGATGGGTGGCGTCTCGTGACCAGCGGGACGAAGGACGCCGCCAGGTGCCCTTCCCGGGGGCTCGGAGGTCGCTGGACCGCACGGGCCCGCCAGGCACGATTCCCCCAAGGAGCCCAGTGAAGAGATTCCTTCTCGTCCCCGCCATGACAGCCGCGATCATCGCGATCACCGCCGGCGCGGCCTACGCCTCGCAGTACATCGCCTACGAAGGCCGCGGCTTCACCGGCCGGTCCGTCGTCATCGACGCGTGCGGCGTGTCCAACATCCCGTTCAACGGGTCCTACAAGTGGTACGGCGACGGCCAGTCCGGTCGCATGTACAACCAGCGCGACGCGAAGGGCGTGATGCACTTCGAGCTCGCCTCCAACAGGAACGCGGAGCAGCGCACACCTGTCGGCTGGAAGAGCATCTTCATCGTGTGCTGACCCTGACACCCGCGTAAGACCGTGGGGGCGTCCGCCGAGCACCTGACTTGGCGGACGCCCCCACGCTGATCAGGGCACCCAAGGCGGTGGAGTACGGCAACGACGAGGAACCACTCGCGACCGTATTGCCAAGCGGTGCCTTCCTCTGGGAGGAAGGGACATGCCCGGATTCCCGCTTCTGCGATCGATCGTCATCATCCTGGTCGCGGGGGTCTGCACCGCCGGCCTCACCGGGTGCTCTCCCGCCGTCGAGGCGCCCGACCGGGCGCGCCCGTCCAGTTCCCAGCCGGAGAAGAGCCCGGCATCGTCGAGCGTTCCGGCACCCGCACCGACCGGCGAGGGCCACACCGACGTCCGGTCTGTGGCCTTCGGCCGGTTGCGGGGCAGGCAGGTGGCCGTCACCGCGGGGGCTGAGGGGCGCGTCAGGATCTGGTGGCTGCCCACACTGGAACCGGCCGCGGACCCGCTGCCCGGCAACCGCGCCGCCGTCGTCGAGTTGGACGGCCGATCCGCGGTGTTCGCCGCCGACAGGCTTGGCGGTCGCCTGTGGGATCTGGACACCCGCCGGGAGTTGCTCCACGTTCCGGCACCCGTCTCCGCGTTCGCCTTCGGGAGGCTGCGCGGTTCGCCCGTGCTGTTCACCGGCGACCGCCGGGGCCGTGTCAAGATCTGGGACCTGACCTCGGGCACGCTCGCAGGAAGTCTGAACACCGGCACGGACCTGAGGATCACCGCACTGGCGTCAGCACAGGCGGGTTCCCGGCCGATCCTCGTCGTCGCCATCGGCAACCATGGGGACGATTCCGGCCATGCCCAGTTTTGGGATCTCGCCACCCGCCGCAGGACCGGCGCCGCCCTGCTCACCGGAGGGGAAGCCGAGAGCTTCGATCAGCTCCAGATCACGCCCCTCGATGGACGGCCCATCCTCGCCGCCGGCTCCATGTACGGCCTGAAACGCTGGGATCTCGAAAGCCGATATGGGCTCGGCCCGTCCATCGAGAACCGGCAGGAGGACGGCCGGCTCTTCGCCTTCCCCTCGTTCACCATGGCCTTCGACGGCCGGCGACCAGTCCTGGTCACGGGTCAGTTCAGCGGGGCTCCGCTCCAACTACGGGATCCCATCAACGGTTCGGTCCTCGCGGAACTGGCCGTCCAGCACCAGGGAGCGGTGACCGCGCTCGCGGCCGGGACGCTGGACGGCGACCAGATGCTGCTCAGCGGCGGCGACGACGGCGCGGTCCGGCTGTGGAACCTGCGAACCCGCAAGCAGATCGGCGGCCCGACACCGTCCGGGCCCTCATGACGGTGTACGGCTCCCGGTCACAGACTCGCCAAGGTCATCGACTCGCTTCGGGACCGGGGCCTACCGCATCGGGCCCAGGCAACGATGGCCGAGACGACGGAATTCGTGGAGTGCAGCGACGGCAACCTGAAGTAATTGCTCCGCTTACGAGCCGACGCGCGCACCCGTACTGGTGATCCCCTCCGCGCAGCCGTTTCCAGATCATTGTGGCCAAGCAGGTGGATGCCACCGTTTGCGATGCCACGACCAGGACGCCCCACCACTTGTCGAAGGAGCCGAACTCATGACCGCCATCGACCAGATCGTCCGCAACCGCCGTTGAGCGCGCATTGATGTGGGGCGAGGGCGGTGGCCACCAGGGCGAGGTCCGGCCAGAGAACTCGCCGCGCACCACGTAGGTGGACACGGACACCGTGCGCACCCCGGCGGTCCGGTTGAAGGTGAACAGTGGCCGGCGTCGAGGTTGGTGTCGGCGCCGGCCACTGGTGGGAAACCGTCAGTGGTACGCGCTGAGGCGAACGGGGGCGACCGCTGACTTGGGGCAAGTGACGCGCGGGTTCCACGGCTCGACAGGCCGTTGGGGTTAGGCTTGGAGAACCAGATGTGCATGTCGTAGTGGATCGCCATGCCGTTCTCGTGCGGCCCCATCGGTCCCTGGAATTCGCGGCCGAAAAGCGACGGGCGGTCGTCGGCGGTAGCCATGCGCTCGCCAAAATAAGCCTTTATAACGGCACATCGTATTTATCGGACTATTTCGGCGATCGCGAGTTGCGGATCGTCAGGCGGCCGTAGGTGAGCTCCCCGGTGACGTGGACGTGCAGCTTGCCGGGACGGGCGTAGGTGGCTGCCTTGCAGGTCACGCTGCCCCATTCGGTGCGCACCCCGTCGCAGTTCGCGCTCGCGCCGGCGGGCAGGATGATCGTGGCGGGGCCGTAGGTGAGCTGGAGCTCGATGTTCACCTGGGAATGCCGGATGAGGGCGCGGGACAGGTCGAGGCGGACCTTTCCGTATTCGGACTCGATCCGGAGCTGGCGGGGGACCTGCCAGTCGCCTTCTCTCCTGATGCGTCCGCGTCTGTGCGCCAGGTGCACCATGTCGACCGTCAGGTCGGAGACCACCGCGAGCAGGTCATCATGGGACTGCGCGGTGAGCGCGCGTTCGAGTCGCCGTTCCAGCTCGCCGGCCGTGAGGCGACCGTCGGCGAAGCCGTCCTGCAGGAGTTGGACGGACGTGTCGCGATCGTCGTCGGAGACCCGTGCGTGTGGTGCCGCGGCCGGGTTCACTGGCTGACGGCTCTCTTGTACAGCCGCGTGGCCAGCGGCACGAACACGACCAGGAGCACGAGCGACCACAGGATCGACGCCGGCACCGCGTGCTGCAGCGGCCAGGCGCTGGGCACCGGCATGGCCGGGCTGGTGTTGCCGAACAACTCGCGCGTGCCCTGGATGAGCGTGGAGAGCGGGCTCCATTCGGCGACCACCTTCAGCGGGCCGGGCAGGCGCGCACTGTCGACGAAGGCGTTGGACAGGAAAATCAGCGGAAGGGACACGATGGTGGCCACATTGTTGAACATCTCGGGCGTGCGCAGGGCCAGCGCGACCGTCGCCGTCACCCAGGAGAAGGCGTACGCGAACAGCAGCAGCACCAGGAAGCCCAGGGCCGCTTCGAGCGGCGAGGTGTGGACACGCCAGCCGACGAGCAACCCGACGAGGGCCATGGTCGCGATGCTGGTCACGTTGATGATCAGGTCGCTGGCGGTCTGGCCGGTCAGCACCGCCGACGGTGACATCGGCAGGCTGCGGAACCGGTCGAAGATGCCCTTCTGCAGGTCCAGGGTGAGGGTGTAGCCGGTGATCTGCGCGCTGGTGGTGATCGTCATGACGAAGATGCCGGGGAGCAGGTATTCCGCGTAGGACATGCCCGACAGCTCGATCATGCTGCCGAAGACGTAGGTGAACAGCAGCACCAACACGATCGGCAGCAGGACCACGCCACCGAGCAGGTCAGGTGCTCGCTTGATCTTCAACGCGTTGCGCTTGGTGATCGTCATGCCGTCGGCGAGTGCCATCTGCAGGGTGTTCATCGCACGGTCTCCTTGATCTTCTCGTCAGCCTCGTGTCCCGTGAGGGTCAGGAACACGTCGTCCAGGGTCGGCCGGCGCAGTCCGGCATCGCGTACGGCGATCCCCTCGGCGATCAGGTGGCCGAGCGCCGTGGTCAGCGCGGTGGCGCCGCCGGTGACCGGGATCGCGACCCGCAGGGCGGGGGCGTCGACCTGCATGTCCCCGACGGCCAGCGGCGCCAGCGTCCGCCGGACGGCCGCCAGGTCCGCCACGCTCGTCACCGACAGCTCGATCCGGTCGCCGCCCACCTGGTCCTTGAGCTCGTCGGCGGTGCCGAGCGCGATCACGTGGCCGTGGTCGACCACCCCGATGCGGTCGGCGAGCCGGTCGGCCTCCTCCATGTACTGGGTGGTGAGCAGCACCGTCGTGCCCGTCGCGACGAGCTCGGAGATGACGTCCCACAGGCTCGCCCGGGCCCGTGGGTCGAGACCGGTCGTGGGCTCGTCGAGGAACAGCACCGGCGGGCTGACGACCAGCGCGCCGGCCAGGTCGAGGCGGCGGCGCATGCCTCCCGAGTAGCCCTGCACGGGGCGGTCGCCCGCCTCCGTCAGGTCGAAGCGCTCCAGCAACTCGCGGGCGCGCTGCTTGGCGCGCTTGACGCCCAGGTGGTAGAGGCGGCCGACCATCTCCAGGTTCTCGGCGCCGGTGAGGTGGTCGTCGACGGCGGCGTACTGGCCGGACACCCCGATGTGGGCGCGCAGCCGGCGCGCGTCACGGACGACGTCGAGGCCGGCCACCTTGGCGTAACCGGCGTCGGGTTTCAGCAGTGTGGTCAAGATGCGCACAGTGGTCGTCTTGCCGGCTCCGTTGGGGCCGAGGAGCCCGAACACCGTCCCTTCGGGGACGGTCAGCTCCATCCCGTCGAGGGCCACCACGTCGCCGTACTTCTTGACCAGGCCCTCGGCCACGATCGCGTCTGGCATGGGAATCTCCTTCGGTTGTCAGGAACGATGGATGACGATGTCGCCGTAGGCGGTCTGCGCCCGCACCTCGACGACCTGTTCGGCCCGGCCGGGCTCGTCCGTGGGGTCCAGGGAGACGTCCACCGTGCCGTACTGCGAGCTCACGTCCAGCCACGCGGCGGAGCCCTCCCGGATGCCGAGCTCCAGCCCGCCGCCGGTGGTCTCCATCACGACCGAGCCGGACACCACCTCACCGATCCGGACGCTGCCGTAGGAGGTCTTGGCGACGACCCCGGCCAGGGCGCGATCGACGGTGCTGTCGCCGTGGGCGGAGTGCAGGCGCAGCTCGCCGGTCACCTCGCGCAGGCGGATCTCACCGTGCGAGGTCTTGACCACCGCCGTGCCGTCGATCTCGCCGAGGCGGATGTCGCCGTGGGTCGTGCTGATCTCGGCATGCCCGGTCGAGCGGGTCACCGAGATGGCGCCATGGGTGGAGCTCAGCCGCAACCGGCGGGCCTGCTCGACCTGGATGTCGCCGTAGGAGGTGGTGAAGCTCACCTCGTCGAGCGCGCCCCGGCAGCGGAGGCTCGCCGCCGCCTTGGCGTCGACGCGGGAGCCCGCCGGAAGGCCGACCGTCACCTCGACCGAGCCCTCCCCGCCGAACAGCAGGGAACGCGCCCAGGTCGAAGGCGACTGCAGCAGCTTGTCGACGGAGAAGCCGGACAGCGGCATGGCCAGGTCCG
The DNA here is from genome assembly GCF_014646515.1 of Nonomuraea glycinis. Classification (GTDB taxonomy): domain Bacteria; phylum Actinomycetota; class Actinomycetes; order Streptosporangiales; family Streptosporangiaceae; genus Nonomuraea; species Nonomuraea glycinis. The sequence goes on along the minus strand of NZ_BMNK01000022.1, from coordinate 128,491 downwards.
GGTCCGCCCGGACCAGGAGCCTGCCGTCGGCGTAGTCGACCTCGATGTGCTCGGCGGCTCGCACGTCGGCGTCGCTGTGCTCATCGCTCGGGCGGACCTCGACGACGGTGTCGGCGCGGTCGCTCGCGTTGATCCGAACCTGGGCGATCGCCACGTCGATGATGGCGAGAATCGGTTCTGGGCTGTCGAAGGTCGGCATTGCGGTCCCTTTCTTACGCGTTGGCGTGGCCATCAGCGCACCCAGCCGCTGTAGCGATTACCGGTCTGCTGGGTCGGGCGCCGCGTGGTGCGGCGGCCGGGGTCGCCCGGGTCGAGCGCGGCGGAGACGGCGCGGACCAGCCAGGCGTTGACCGACAGCCCGTCTCGGGCGGCCGCCTCCTCGATGCGCGGCTTGAGGTGCTCGGGGACCCGGAGCGAGATCCGGGAGGTCCCGCCCTCCTCGGCGTCCACGGGTGGCGGCGGGGCGGGCGGCCGCTCGTACCGCTCGATCTCGCCCTCCTCGTCGTACGGCCGTCCGGCTCGTGGCGTCACGACGAAGCTGGGGTCACGTCCACGCAGGCGCACCTCGACCGAGCCGGGTGCGAGCTCCTGGGTGATCTCGTCCGCGGCGGCGGACAGGGCCTCCAGCAGGGCGAGCCGGGTGGCCGACTCAAGCGTCGCGGCGAGACGTTCGGCCAGCGCGCGAGCTTCCTCGCCGCCCGCTCCGGCGGCGATGGCGAGCTCGCGGCGCAGGTGATCGACATACGGCGAAAGGTCCATGACGCCACTATGACATCATCATGGCGTCACAGCAAGGCGGGCATTGACGTCATCCTGAATGGACTGACGTCACTGAGCCACCGCTTCATCGCGTCGGGGATCGTCCACCTGCCGCCGAACCTGCCCACACCAAGGCAGAAGCCGGTCGCGACCAGCGTGGTCGCGACCGGCTTCGGTTTTGGGCCGTCCCTCGGCGTCAGTCGCCGACGGCGACGAAGCCTGAGCCGGGGCGGTAATGCGGCGACTGGTGGCGGAAATAGGTGTTGTAGACCTGGCAGTAGCGGCCGCCCTTGGCCAGCAGGGTCGCGTGGTCGCCCTCCTCCACGATCTGGCCGTGGTCCAGCACGATGATCCGGTCGACGTGCTCGATGGTGGACAGGCGGTGCGCGATGACGATCGAGGTCCGGCCGGCCAGCACGACGTCGAGGCCCTCCTGGATCTGCGCCTCGGTCAGCGGGTCGACGCTCGCCGTGGCCTCGTCCAGGACCACGATCGCCGGGTCCTGGATGAGCAGCCGGGCCAGCGCGACGAGCTGCCGCTGCCCCATGGACAGCGCCCGGCCGTGCTCGCCCACGTCGGTCTCCAGGCCGTGCGGCAGGGCGTCGATCCAGTCGCCGCCGCCGACCGCCGCCGCCGCGGCGAGCACCTCGGCGTCGCTCGCGTCAGGCCGCGGGTAGCGGATGTTGTCGGCCACGGTGCCGCTGAACAGGAACGGAGCCTGCGGGACCGCGCCGATCTGCTTGCGGTAGCCGCCCAGCTCCAAGGTGCGGATGTCGCGCCCGTCGATCAGCAGCCGGCCGTCCTGGAACTCGTAGAAGCGGGTGATCAGCTTGCTGAGCGTCGACTTGCCCGCGCCGGTGTGGCCGACCAGCGCCACCGTCTCACCGGCCTCGATGAGCAGGCGGAAATTGCGCAGCACGGGGTTGGCCGGGTCGTAGCCGAAGGTGACGTTCTCGAACTCGATCCGGCCGGCCAGCCTGCCCACCGGCTCGGCGGCGCTCTGCACCACCCGGGGTGGGGCGTCGATCAGGGCGAAGACCCGCTCGGAGGCGGACAGGCCCTGCTGGAACTGCGACCAGAAGGCGGCGATGGACGTCAGCGGGAACCAGAAGAGCGCCACTCCCTGCAGGAACAGATACCAGTCACCCGCCGACAGCCCGCCGCCGAGCACGGTCGTGCCGCCGAGCTGGACGAGCGCGACCGTGCCGAGCCCGGCGACCAGGAACAGCACCGGGAAGATGGCGGAGAAGACGTAGCCCTGCCTGAGCGTCACCTGGTAGCTCTGCTGGTTGATGGGCCGGAACTCGTCGTAGACCTGCTGCTCCTGGCGGAAGTTCTTGGCCACGGCGATGCCGCCCATGGTCTCCTGCAGGTTGGCGTTGACCCGGCTGAGCGAGCGCTGCGCCTTGCGGGTGCTGCTGCGGGCCAGGCGCCGGAAGAGCAGTGCGATGGCGATCACGACGGGCACCATGAGCAGCGTCAGCAGGGCGAGCTCGACGCTGCGCAGGAACAGCAGGACGGTGACGAACCCCACCATCAGCACCTGGCTGATCAGGTCCATCGTCAGCGTGGACACGGTGGCGAAGTCGTCGGTGTCGGAGGTCACCCGGCTGACGATCCGGCCGGACGGCGTCTCGTCGTAGAACGACAGGTCCCGCTCCAGCACCGCGTCGAAGGCGTCCTCGCGCAGCCGCAGGACGACGTCGCCGGTGACCTTGGAGCTGTTGGACTGGCGTACGTAGTTGAACAGCCAGCCCAGCCCGCCGACGAGCAGCAGTCCGGCCGCGAGCTGCCCGCCCACGTCGGTGATCGTGCCGGCCTCGATGGCGTCCACGCCCCAGCTGATCAGCAGGGGCACGGCCGCCTGGCTCATCGACAGCAGCACGATCATGGCCGCCACCAGGAGCATGCGGCCGAGCTTGGGCCGGAAGTAGGACAGGATCCGGCGCAGCAGGTCACGGTCGTTGTAGGTGCGGTCGTAGTCCTCGGCGTCCAGGCCGTCCATGATGAAGCCCATCAGCGTGCCCCTTCCTGCTCGCCGGCCATGACCGCCGGGTCGGCGACCTCGTCGTAGTGGGCGAAGATGCGCCGGTAGAGCCCGCTGCGCTCGATCAGCTCGTCGTGGGTGCCGTAGTCGACCAGCTCGCCGCGTCTGAGCAGCAGGACCTTGTCCGCCCAGCGGATCTGGGAGAGCCGGTGGGTGATCAGGAGCGTGGTGCGGCCGTCGAGGATGCGGCCGATCGCCTGCTGGATCTTGTCCTCGGTGGCGGAGTCGATGGCGCTGGTGGAGTCGTCGAGCACGAGGATCGCCGGGTCGGTGAGCAGCGCCCGCGCGATGGCCAGCCGCTGCCGCTGGCCGCCCGAGAGGGTCACGCCGCGCTCGCCGATGACGGTGTCGTAGCCGTCGTCGAGCTCGGCGATGAACTCGGCGGCCTGGGCGTCCTCGGCCGCCCTGATCACGTCCTCGCGATCGGCGCGCTGCCCGAGGCTGAAGGCGATGTTCTCGGCCACGGAGCGGGAGAAGAGCACGATGTCCTGCTCGATGGTGGAGATCTGGGAGCGCAGCGAGTCGAGCTCCCAGTCGCGCACGTCGACCCCGTCGACGAGGATCCGGCCGGAGGTGACGTCGTAGATGCGCGGCACCAGTTTGCTGAGCGTGCTCTTGCCGGAGCCGGTCTCGCCGACGATCGCCACCGTCTCACCCGGCCGCACGGTGAACGACACCCCGCGCAGCACCGGATCCCCCTCCCCGTAGCCGAACGTCACATCGTCGAAGACGATCTCTCCGGTCATCGGGGCGGTGTGGCCGTCGGCGCGCTGCTCCAGCTCGGTCTCGGCGTTGATGACGTCCAGGATCCTGCGCGAGGACACGATGCCGAGCTGGACCAGCGAGAAGGTGAAGATGGAGATCTGGGTGGGGAAGCCGAGCATGCTCATCAGCCCCATGAACGCCACCAGCTCACCGATGGTGATCGCGCCCGCGCCGTGCAGGTAGAGGGCGTGCCACAGCGCCCCGGCCATCGCGACGGCGAACAGCAGCGTGGGCAGGTAGCGGGCCTGGACCAGGCCGTTGCGCACGAAGGAGTCGCGGTAGCGGCGGGCGCGGATGCGGAACAGGCCCCGCTCCTGCCCTTCCTGCGCGGTCACCTTGATGACCTCGATGCCGCGCACGGCCTGGCTCAGCCCCGCGTTGAGGTCGCCGAACTCCTCGCGCATGCGGGTCGCCACCGGGTTGAGCTGCCGCATGTAGTGCCAGAGCGCGAAGACGAACAGGACCGCGAAGGTGCCGGGCACCAGCAGCAGCCGCGGGTCGATCGTGGCGATGAAGAAGAGCGGCACCAGGCCGGTGAGTCCGGAGTCGACGATCAGGTCGACCCCAGGAGTGATCATGATGGACAGCTGGCGGATGTCGTTGGCCGCGCGGGCCATCAGATCGCCCACCCGCTGCCGGTTGTGGTAGGTCTGGCTCTTGCTGAGCAAGCTCACGTAGAGCTCGTCGCGGGCGTCCCGCTCCAGCCGCTTGGCCAGGACCTCGCCGGACAGCCGAGCGACGAGGTCGAACAGGCCACGGGCCAGCACGATCGCCAGCAGGGCCAGCGAGATCAGGCCCAGTGCGGCCATCGGCTCGCCCCGCGCGCCCAGCACGGCGTCGAACGCCTGGCCGGTCAGCTGGGGGACCATGGCGTTGAGCACCACCATGATCAGCGAGCCGCCGAGGAACCCGGTCATGGCCGGCCAGTGGCGGCGCAGATGCGACCAGAGCCATCGCACCGGACCACGCCGGTCGTACGACCGGCCGGCGACGGAGAACTCCGAAGTGCTGCTGGACACGGCAAGGCCCCCTGGCCATGGATGGGTGGGCATCGAACCTGTTTTCTATCACCGGGGTCCGACAGTTTCCCAACGCTTTTCCGGTGGCCGGATGGGCACAACAAAGGTCACAGACTAGCCCGAACGCGGACATAGTACGCGAGTCCAGTTGCCAGCACGATCACGCCGGCCATCAGCGGCACCCAGCCTGACGTACGGGGTCGTCCCGCGATCCAGCGGCACGTTGTTTGAACCCGGCCGGTCACTTGTTCATACTCCGAGAGACACCCCGTACAGGAAGGACTCCTCATGCTGTACGTCTTCGGCTTCGAGCGCATCGGCGTGGCCGTGAGCGACATCTACTTCCGCGACCCGAATCCGAGCAAAGGCCAAGAGGGCGCCGAACGGGGGGTTCGTCTCGAAGTACGAGAACTCGCCCAGGGAGAGTTGAAAGGCACCGTCTACTCGGCCCGCCCGATCCACGTCGACCGGCCGATCTGGCGGGTGGACCTGCTGGAGTCCGTCGACGGACGGCCCGGCAGCTTCGACCGGACCCATCATCACCCGGTCTTCACCGGCTGGGACCCGGGCCCCCGCGTGTTCGCCCGGGAACTGTCCAGTGATCCCCTCAAGTGGCTCGAAGGCCGGCTGTCCGACCTGGACGGCGTGCTCGAACAGGCGGGCGCCGGCCACGACGCCGCCGAGGACGCCGACGCGCTGCGCGCCAGCGCCCCCGAGATCATCGACTGCGTCGAACGCCTGCTCGCCAAGGTCAGGGCGGGCGAGCTCGGCAGGGCGCCGGACGACGGGACGGCCCTCGCCGTCAGGGCCAGCTGGCTCTGACGCTGCCGAGCCGACCGGACGATGATCAACTCTGCCAGGCCGAGCGGACGGTGATCAACGCTGCCGGGCCGGGCGGACGATGATCTCGCTGACGTCCACGTCGGCCGGCTGCCCGATCGCGTACGAGATCGCCTGGGCGATGGCCTCGGGCGCGATGGTGTCCGCCCGGAACACGCGCATCAGATCCTGCGCGCCCGGCTCGGTGATGGTGTCGGCGAGCTCGGACTCGACGACCCCCGGCGAGATGGTGGTGACCCGGATGCTCGGGTCGGACTCCTGCCGCAGCCCCTCGGTGATCGCCCAGGCGGCGTACTTCGTGGCGCAGTAGACGGCGGCGGTCGGCGACACCTGGTGGGCGCCGACGGAGGCGACGGTCACGAAGTGCCCGCCTCCCTGCCGCTGGAAGATCGGCAGCCCCGCGGCGATGCCGTGCAGCAGGCCGCGGACGTTCACGTCGATCATCCGGTCCCACTCCTCGACCAGCAGCGAGTCCAGCCGCGACAGCGGCATCACGCCGGCGTTGTTGACGATCACGTCGACCCGGCCGTGCCGCCGCACCGCGTTCTCGGCGAACGCGACCACCTCCGCGCCGTCGGTGACGTCCAGGCGCTGCGCGTCGACGCTGCCGCCCGCGTGCCTGATCTCCTCCGCCAGCTCTTTCAGACGGTCCTCACGGCGCGCGCCGATGACCACATGGTGGCCCTCACGGGCCAACCCCAGCGCGACGCCCCGGCCGATGCCACTGCTGGCGCCGGTGATCAGAATGACCTTGGAGTTACTCATGTACGTCTCTCGTTTCGTGTTTTTCGGGCACGCGGCATCGACCCACGTGCTCGGCGGGAATCGGGTACGGCGGTTAACGGGTACGGCGGTTAACGGGCACGGCACCCTGGTACGGCGGTTATCGGATACCGCGGGAATCGGGTACGGCGGTTATTCGGCGGCCGACCGCCGCGTGGCGGCAGGACGCTCGGCCTCGGCCTCGGCCGTGAGGCTGCCCAGCAGGGCGAGGGCCTGCTCGGACGGGCTGCCCGGCTCGGCCTGATAGACGACCAGTTGCTGGCCGGGGGCGCTGTTGACGGTCAGCGACTCGTAGTGCAGCGTCAGCTCACCGACCAGGCGGTGGTGGAAGCGCTTGGTCTCGTGCGTCTTCTGGCGGACGTCGTGCCGCGCCCACAGCCGCCGGAAGCTCTCGCTCTTCAGCGACAGCTCGCCGACCACCTCGACCAGCGCCGGATCGTCGACGTCCGCCCCGGCCCGCAGCCCGGCGACGGTGTTGGCCGCCACCCGGTCCCAGTCCGGGTAGAACTCCCGTGCGTCCGGATCCAGGAACACCAGCCGTACGAGGTCCCCGCTGTAGGTGTGACCGGCGAACAGCGCACCGCCCAGCGCGTTGTGCGCCAGGATGGTCAGGCGGCGGCCCATGACGACGGCCGGGGTGTGGGACCAGCCCGCCATCATGCGCAGCAGGTTCGGGCTCACCCTCTCCTGCCGTGGAGCCCTGCGCCGGCGGACGACCGGACTCGCGAGCTGGTGCAGGTGCGCGACCGCGTCGTCGGCCAGCCCGAGCGCGCGGGCCAGCGCGTCGACCACCTGCGCCGACGGGTGCCGCTCGCGGCCCTGCTCCAGGCGTACGTAGTAGTCGGCGCTGACCCCGGCCAGCATCGCCACCTCTTCCCTGCGCAGTCCCGCCACCCGTCGCCGGGTGCCGGGCGGCAGGTCCACGTCCTCGGGGCTGATGAGCTCCCGGCGGGCTCTCAGAAACTGGCCGAGCAGGTTGTCCCTGTCCATGTCCTCCAGGTTAAGTGGGGTCCGGAGCCTGGGGGAGCTCGTAAGGGGGGCAGGTCACTCCTACGATGACCGCTCCCTCGTAGGCCTCTCCGTCGTGGACCTCTCCGTCGCCGCGGGTCGGTGACCTCTGTCCCAAGCGGCTCCCGTGCCCATGCCAGTCCCGGTGGATGACAGCGGCAGCATGACCTCCACCTGCGTCCCCGCGTCCGGCAGGCCGCTGACGACGCAGATGCCGCCCAGTTCGGCCGCTCGCTCGCGCATCGACCCCAGCCCGACCCCGGCCCGGTGGCCCTTCGGCAGCCCCCGGCCGTCGTCGCGGACCGTCACCCGCAGCACCGACTCCTCCCGCCGCAGGACGACGGAGGCCGTACGCGCCTCGGCGTGCCGCCGTATGTTGGTCAGCGCCTCCTGCACGATCCGGTAGACGGCCACTTCGACGGCCGCCGGCAGCTCGGACAGGTCTCCGTCGACCTCCACCTCGATCGAGATCGCCGGCGAGGACTGCCCGGCGAGATCCCGTACGGCCCGCGCCAGGCCCAGGTCGTCGAGGGCGGGCGGGCGCAGGCCGTACACCAGCTCGCGAATGTCGCCGGCGACGGCGTCCATCCCCGAGCGCAGTTGCAGCAGCAGTGTGTCGGCCGAGTCCGGCGAGTCCTTCAGCCGGCTGCGGGCGATGTTGATGATCATCGCCATGCTGGACAGACTCTGCCCCAGCCCGTCGTGCAGGTCGCGGCGCAGCCGCCGCCGCTCCTCCTCACGCGTGGTCAGGATGCGCTCCCTGGAACGTTGCAAGTCGGCCGCCATGCGTACCGCGTGCGCCACGTCCGCGACGTACGGCGTGACCGCGGCCAGCATCCGCTCGTTGTGCGCGGCGGGGAATCGGCGCGCGCCCGGCAGGCCTACGAGCAGGTGGCCCACCTGCTCGCCGTGCCAGACGAGCGGGACTCTGCGCTGCTCCTCTCCCACCTGCCCGTTCTCGACGTAGCGGGGCTCGCCGTCGATCACCACCACGGCGACGCCCTCGACCGCGAGTCCCTCGCGCAGTACGCCCACCACCGACGTCAGCGCCTTGGCCGGGTCGCCGCGCCGGATCGCCTCCGTCAGCCGCTCGGCGAGCAGCCCGGGATCGCCGACGTCGCCGTACAGCATCCGGTCGACGACCCGCTGCAGCGCCCGCCGCAGCGGCTGGAAGAACGCCCCGGCGAACAGGGCGGCGGCCAGCCCGGCGACCTGGTCGTACCCGGCGACGAGCAGGCTCGATGCCGCGCTGATGCCGAAGTAGACGGCGCTGACGACGGCCAGCAGCCCGGCGGCCACGAAGGTCCGGCTGATCACCGTGTCGATCCCGTACAGCCGGTAGCGCAGGGCCGAGAAGGCGATCGCGATCGGGATGAGCCCGGCCCAGATGATCGCCGGCCAGGTCAGCTCGACCCGGAACGAGGCCACGATCAGGCAGATGATGTAGCCGGTGAACGCGAACAGCGGCCACCCGATCTGCCGCCGCACCACCGGGCTCGCGTACCGCATCCGAGAGGCCATGGAGAGGGCCGCCAGCGTCATCGAGACGTAGATGACCGTCCAAGTGATCACATAGATGGTGGAGGTGTACGGCGCGAGGGCGGGAACCTCCAGCGGGTTCGGGATGACGGCAGGGTACGGATAGTTCTCCGGCCGAGGATTCGGGCGCAGGGCGTTGCGCAGCATCTCGGCCGCCAGCGCGGTGGCGCCGACGATCGGGACGACCCGCCAGCGCGGCGACGGCAGCCGGCCGTCGGGTGAGTACATCGGCAGCAGCAGCGTCAGCGTCACGCCGCACACCGCCCAGCCGACCATGTTCGGGAAGCGTAAGTAGCCGGCCAGCACGAGGTGGCCGTCCGCCGCGACCCGCATCATGTACGCCGCCATGACGTCGCTGACGCCGGCCGCCAGCCCGCCCACGCACATCAACCAGGCCAGCTTCAGCCGGGGCCGGTAGTACAGGAGGAACGCGCCCACCGCCGGGAACGTCAATGCGACGGCCGACTGCGGAGTCACGGTCAGCCGCGGCATCCACTCCTCGGGCAGGCCGGCCCAGACCAGCACGGCCGTCACCTCGAGCGCCGGGGACACCACCGCCATCACCAGCGCGATACCGCTCATCCGGAGCTTCGGGGAGCTCTCGGCGGCGGCCACGCCTGATATCGTGGCACTACCGGCGATTTCGGCCATTGTGTCCCTGCCTCTCCAGTCCCGGAATACTCCCAGGAGCTGGACAGGATTATGACGCCTTTATGGTAATAAATCGCCTCCCCTCGCCGCCGTTACGGTGAACCCCCGCCCCCGGGTCGGCACCAGGCCGGTGACAGACTCGAAACCATGCAGAAGACCTCACTGGACGCCCTGGTCCGCGAACACCTCCAGCGCGCGGCCGATGGCTCGACCGGACGCAGCGCCGAGACGCTGCACGGCGGGCACGAGCACACCCTGCGCCAGACGCTCATCGCGCTGACGGCAGGTCAATCGCTCACCGAGCACGAGAACCCCGGCGAGGCCACCCTCATGGTGCTGCACGGACGAGTACGGCTGCGCAGCGGCGGCACCTCGTGGGACGGGATGACCGGGGACTTCATCGTGATCCCGCAGGCCCGCCACAGCCTGGAGGCCCTGGAAGACTCCGCCGCCCTCCTCACCGTCGCCAAACTGCCCTGACCCATGGCGTGCCAGGAGTGCGGCACGCGATCGCGGGTTCAGCTCAGCCGGGCGTGCCCGTAGGCGGTCATGGCGTCGCGCATGTACTCGGCCAGGCCCTCGGCGACCTGTTCGTAGTTTCCCCGGAACCGCTCCTCCTCCGCCTGCATCCGGGCCAGGTGGAGATACTGCGCCGCGGTCGGCGTCCAGGACTCACTCAGGTGCCGATAGTGGACGTCGAGCTCGGCGAAGACCTGCGGGGAGTCGGCGGGGGCGCCGGCGAGCATGTGCTCGGCCATCCGTATCATCCCTGCCGTTGCCTCGCGCTGCATCCGCTCCAGCTCCTGGGGAGTACGGCCGGCCAGGAGCTCCTGCTGCCCGCTCTGCTGCCACTGCTCCGGCCACCGCTCGAGGGCGTCGGCCTCGTACCGTGCACCGTCGAATCCCTGGAACAGGTTTTCCGGTCTGCTGATCCTGGACATGGTCGTCTTCCCTTCGCTCTGCTGAAGTTCGGCGATGGTGCGCGCCACCATGCGGCTCACCTCGTCCAGCCGGTCACGCTCCGCCAGCAGGCGCTGGTGGTGCTCACGCAGCGCCGCGACGGGGTCGGTGTGCCGCTCGACGATCTTCTTGATCTCGGTCAGGCCGAGGCCCAGCTCACGCAGCACCAGGACCTGCTGCAAGCGCAGCAACTGGTCCTCCTCGTAGTAGCGGTAGCCGTTCCCGCCGACCCGTGCGGGAGGCAGCAGCCCGATCTCGTCGTAGTGGCGCAGCGTCCGAGACGTCACTCCCGACATCTGGGCCACCTGTGCGATCGACCATGCCATGACCGGCTCACCCGTCCCTTGTCCATCGCCGAGCCGGTGCTTTCCGGCTCATTCACGACCGTAGAAGTTGACGTGACGAGAAGGTCAAGAGTGCGGGGACTTTCGCGCGGGCGATGAGGTCCGCAGGGTGAGGTAAGGGGGCGTTCGTGCGCTAGGGCGTGCTTCCGGCGAACGCCTGGGCGACGGCGAGGCTGTCCTCGTAGATGTGGTGGCGGGTGACGAGACCGCCCTCGACCGTGAGGTGCAGGGCGAAGCGGGCGTGGTAGCCGCGCCCGGTGGAGCGCGCGGTCTGCCGGATCTCGCCGAGCACGACGGCGTCATCGCCGTCCACCAGGACGCGCTCCACCACGGTGTCCGCCTTTTCCGGGACATGGTGCTCGGCGATCAGGCGGAAGTGGTCGGCCGCCTCCGCGCCGGCGGCGCGATGACGGATCCACGGGGTCTCCGCGCGGCCGTGCTCCGGCTCGGGCCAGTCGAGCTTCCAGTCGACGCGCTCCGCGTACAGCTCGGCGATGCGCTCGGGGTCGCCCGCGCCGATCCGGCGCAGCAGCTCTTGAACGACGTCGCGCGTGGCCATGGTGTTCCTCCAGGGGTTGATCAGCGGATGGCCCACTGTGCCAGGAGCGGCCGACGCTGCGCGATTACCTCCCAGGTAAGGCGTTGACAATTTTATTTGTCGGTGAGAGGGTTCCGGGCATGGAGACGAAGCACAACACCCAGACGGTCACCTCCGCCGACGGCACCACGATCGCCTTCGAGCGCATCGGCCAGGGCCCGGCGCTCATCCTGGTCGACGGCGCCATGTGCCACCGCGCCTCGGGCCCCGCCAGGCCGCTGGCCCAGGAGCTGGCCGACAGCTTCACCGTCTACACCTACGACCGGCGCGGCCGGGGCGAGAGCGGCCACACCGCGTCGTACGCACCCGAGCACGAGCTCGAGGATCTCGCCGCGCTCATCGAGGAGGCCGGCGCTCCGGTCCTGCTGTACGGGATCTCGTCGGGCGCCGCGCTGGCCCTGGCCGCGGTCCAGAGCGGGCTGGCCGTGAGCAGGCTGGCGGTCTACGAGCCGCCGTTCATCGTCGACGACACCCGCCCGCCCATCCCCACCGACTACACCGAGCGGATCCAGGAGTTCCTGGCCACGGGCCGGCCCGGAAAGGCGATCGGCTACTTCATGCGCAAGGGCGTCAACCTGCCCGGCGCGATGGTGGCCATGATGCGGTTCATGCCCGGCTGGTCCGGGATGAAGGAGGTGGCGCGCACGCTGCCGTACGACGCGGCCTTCGTCACCGACTTCGAGCGCGGCAGGCCACTGCCCGAGGGGCAGTGGGACTCGATCAAGGTGCCCACGCTGGTGGCCGACGGCGCGAAGAGTCCCGCCTGGATCCGCAACGGCGCCACGGACCTGGCGCGGGTGCTGCCCCACGCCGAGCGCCGCACGCTCCCGGGCCAGACGCACATGGTCAAGCCGCAGGCGCTGGCCCCGGTCCTGAAGGGGTTCTTCCGATGATCTTCTACGCCACTGTGGAGCTGGGCGGCAAGACCATCACCGGGTTCGAGGTCCCGGCCGAGGTCGTGGCCGAGCTCGGCTCGGGCCGGCGTCCGGCCGTTCACGTCACCGTCAACGGATACACCTACCGCAGCACGGTGGCCGTCATGGGCGGCCGGTTCATGCTGCCGCTGAGCGCCACGAACCGCGCGGGGGCGGGCGTCGCCGCCGGGGACGAGATCGAGGTCGGCCTGGAGCTCGACACCGAGCCCCGCCAGGTGAGCGTGCCGCCCGACCTGGCCGAGGCGCTCGATCGGGCGCCGGAGGCCAAGAAGTTCTTCGAGAGCCTGTCCTACTCCCGGCAGAGCCGGTGCGTACTGCAGGTCGAGGGCGCCAAGAAGGCCGAGACCAGGCAGCGGCGCGTCGCCGACATCATCGCCCGGCTCGCGGGCGGCGAGGCGTGAGGCGCATCCTCGCTCCTGCGGGTGAGGCCGCTCACTCTTGGGAGTGAGGCCGAGGATCGCTCCTCGCGGCGATCCCCTTCGAGGCGAAGAATCGCAGGATTAGGGGCATCAGCCGAATCGCTGGGACATCGACTCCGGACAGCCGGAATCGCGCCGCTCCGAGGTCATCGGAGGCCCCCAGCCCCGCCCCGAGGAGATCACGTCATGATCACCCGCCCTGCTTACCTTGCCGCCCCCGCGCTCGCCATGGTGTACGGAGTGCTCCGCGTCGTCGACGGGTTCGACGGCAGCAGAGGCCCCGGGCCCGCCTGGACGCTCGGACATCTCGCCTTCATGGGCGCTTTAGTGCTCTTCGCCGTGATATTTCGGGATATGTGGGTGATGCTGGGGCGTAACCGGGTCGCCACCGGCATTCTGGTGGCCGGACTCGCCGGGATCGCGTTCGCCTTCGTCCAGTTCGCGATCGACATCGTGGTCGGGTTCATGGCCGCCGACCACGAGGCCATGGGCCCGCTGTTCGACCAGGTGCAGGCCGTACCCGGCGTGCCGCTGCTGGTCTACCAGGCCGGGCCGATCCTCTTCTACCTCGCCCAGCTCGCCCTGGTCGTCCACCTCGCCGTGCGACGCCAGGTCAAGGTCTGGGTGCCGGTGCTCGTACTGGTCCAGATACTGCTGCCGTTCGCGTCGCTGGACCTCATCCCCGTCGGCGCCGTCGTCGCGATGATCGCGTTCCTGCCGCTGGCGACGCGGCCACGGAAGACCGCCCTGGCTCATGCGTGATCATGCGGAAAGATGGGACATCGTGCCCGATCCCCCGCTCATCTCCGTACTCCGCAGGCGACTGCGCGCGGTCCCTCCCCTCCAGGCGGACGGGGCGCTCACCGCGCTGATCACGGTCGCGCAGCTCTGGCCGCTGCTGTCCAGCGAGAGCTGGACCGGCGTGCCGTACAGCTGGTGGGGCTACGCCGTCGCGGTCGCCTCGTCGCTGCCGCTGATCTGGCGCCGCCGCTTCCCCCTGCCCGTCCTGCTGCTGAGCCTGTCCATCAGCGCGATGTACGACCTGTCCGAGCAGGTGGCCGACCAGCCCGTGTGGTACGGCTCGCTGGTCGGTTTCTACACCGTCGCCGCCTACTCCACCTTCTGGACCAGAATCATCACCCTCGTCCTGACCGCCGCCGGTATGACGGCGTTCGTCGGCTCGTCGGAGACGGCGTTGCGCAGCGCCGTGCTGCTCGTCGCCTCGTACGCCATCGGCAGGGCGGCGGCCACCAGCCGCGCCCACGCGGCGGCGCTGGAGGAGCGGGCCACTCGGCTGGAAAGGGAACGTCAGATGGAAGCCGAACGCGCGGCCGAACGCGAGCGGGCCAGAATCGCCCGCGACATGCACGACATCCTCGCCCACGCGGTCAGCCTCATGGTCGTCCAGGCCGAAGCCGGGCCGGTGGCCGTCAGGAACGACCCCGAGCGGGCCGAGGCCGCCTTCGAGGCCATCGCCGGGGCAGGGCGCGACGCGATGGTCCAGCTCCGGCGCATGCTGGGCACCCCGAACGCGGACGGGGCGCCGCGGGCCCCGCAGCCCACCGTCGAGGACCTGCCCGAGCTGGCGGCCCAGGTCGCGGAGACCGGCTTGAAGGTGGCCTTCCACACCGTGGGCGCGGCCCGCCCCGTGACTCCGGACTGTGCGGTCGCCGCCTACCGGATCACCCAGGAAGCGCTCACCAACATCGTCAAGCACGCCGGCGCGCGGCACGCGGACATCCGGCTCACCTGGGAGGACGACACGCTGATGATCGACATCACCGACGACGGGCAGGGCTCCGGCCTGGCGCTGCCGTCCAGCGGGCACGGGCTGATCGGCGTCCGCGAGCGCGCCGCCGCCTGCGGCGGCATCGCGACCGCCGGCCCCCGCCCGAACGCCCCCGGCTTCCAGGTCTCGGTACGCCTCCCGGCGGCTCGATCATGACCGGTACGGAGTCCGCCCCGGTCGTCCGCGTCGTGGTGGCCGACGATCAGGAGCTGGTCAGGGGTGGGTTCACGATGATCCTGGACGCGCAGCCGGACATGGAGGTGGTGGCCGAGGCGGGCGACGGGCTGCAGGCGGTGGCCGCGGTCCGCGAGCACGCCCCGGACGTGCTGCTGCTCGACATCCGGATGCCCAGGATGGACGGCATCGAGGCGGCCCGGATCGTGTGCGCCGAGTCGGCGTGCCGGGTGCTCATGCTGACCACGTTCGACCTGGACGACTACGTCTACGACGCGCTGCGGGCGGGGGCCAGCGGGTTCCTGCTCAAGGACGTGCGCAGGGACGACCTGGTCAACGCCGTGCGGGTGGTCGCCGGGGGTGAGTCGCTGCTGGCTCCGACGGTCACGACGCGGCTGATCCACGAGTTCACGTCCAGGCCGGGGAAGCCCGCCGCACAGGCGGCCGGGGCGCTGGCCGTACTGACTGCCAGGGAGCGCGAGACGCTGCAGTTGATCGCCCGTGGGCTGTCCAACGCGGAGATCGCCGCGACTCTGGTGGTCAGCGAGCACACCGTGAAGACGCACGTCAGCAACCTGCTCACCAAGCTCGGCCTGCGCGACCGGGTGCAGGCGGTGATCGCCGCCTACGAGTCCGGGCTGGCCGTGCCGGGGGCGTGAAGCGCGGTCCGGAGGGTAGGCCGGGGCCTATGACCGAGCGTATTGATGGGCGTGCCGTGGTGACCATGGCAGCCGAGGACCCGCGGGCCTAGCGTCATGGTCGAGCCGCAGCCGTGGATCGAGGGCTACCTCCGGGCATGGGAGTCCAACGACCCGGACGAGATCGCCGCCCTGTTCGCCGAGGACGCCGTCTACTACAACGAGCCGTACAGCATGCCCGCGCGCGGCCGGGACGAGATCATCGCGAACTGGCTCGCCCACCAGGACAAACCGAGGGAGACGACGTTCGAGTGGCATCCGGTGTGTCTCACCGACGAGGTGAGCGTCATCCAAGGCGTCACGACATATCCGGACAAAACGTATAGCAACCTCTGGGTCATCCGATTCCTTCCCGACGGCAGGTGCCGGGAATTCACCGAATGGTGGATGGAGCATGACGCAAGGTGATGCAATAGGCCGACCAACACCCGAGGAGGCCCGTTGAGAGACAACCTCGACCTCGCCGCGAACGCCCAGCAGCTCGCCGACGCCGCGCCGGCCGGATCGATCGACCGTGCCGCGGCGAAGTCCGTGGCGATCACACTCGCCACGACCCGCGACGCCACCCAGGCCAGGCAGACGCTCGACGGGCTGTCGCCCGCGGACGTACGGCAGGCCGCCCTGGCCCTCTTCGATCGCCTCTCGGCGAGCTAACCCGCTCCGCCCCGCTCCCAGCGGCACCGCACGAGCGGTGCCGCCTGTTCGCGTTGTGCTCGCAACAGCCACCGACCTGCCGTGACGCGGGCGAAGCCGCCACGCCGGTGCCGCTCTCCTGAAGAAGGAGCGGGTCTCCCGTGGGACTGGGAAGGCCTCCGGCCTATAACCAGGGTTTGAACATTTAGTACGTCCCCACAAGGTCCGGGCGGTCTAGGGGCTGCGTACTGTGGTAGGAGCAGTGCGGCAACGCATGCCAGCCGCTGCTACACACGGAGCGCCACTTTCGAACTTCCGCAATCGCGGCGAATGCGCCAATGTGGGGGCAGCTTCCACCCGCGACAGAAGGAGACCAGTGGCCGATCCCGTCACGCTCGGAACCCGAGGCAGCGACTTCGCCAGACTCGTCAACAAGATCACCGAAGCCGGTCTGCTGAACCGGCGGCCTGTCTACTACGCGATCCGGATGAGCCTCGTCATGGGCGCGTACCTGGGCGCGTGGGCGCTGTTCGTCTGGGTCGGCGCCTCGTGGTGGCAACTGCTCGTCGCGGTCCTGCTCGCCGTGATCTCCACCCAGATCGGGTTCGTCTCCCATGACATGGGCCACCGGCAGGTCTTCAGGACCCGCCGGGCGAGCGACATGGCCGGGGTGCTGTTCGGCAACCTGGGCATCGGGCTCGGCTGGGGCTGGTGGAACAACAAGCACAACCGGCACCACGCCAATCCCAACCATGAGGACCACGACCCGGACGTCTCCCCTTCGGTGATCGTCTGGTCGCAGGACCAGCTGGGCAGGACCACCGCCCTGGCCCGCTTCATCGCCAGGCGGCAGGCCTACTGGTTCTTCCCGCTCCTCACCCTCGAAGCCTGGCACCTGCACGTCGCCAGCGTCAAAGAGGTTTTCAAGCCCACGGCCAAGCGCCGCGGCACCGAGGGCGCGCTGCTGGCCGTCCACTTCGTGCTCTACTTCGGCCTGATCTTCACCGTGCTGCCGGTGGGCATGGCGCTGGCGTTCATCGTCGTGCACCAGGCGCTGTTCGGCATCTACCTGGGCTGCTCGTTCGCGCCCAACCACAAGGGAATGCCGATCCTGACCGCCGAGGACAAGCTCGACTTCCTGCGCAAGCAGGTGCTGACCTCGCGCAACGTCAAGGGCGGCATCTTCACCGACGTGCTGCTCGGCCAGCTCAACTACCAGATCGAGCACCACCTGTTCCCGAACATGCCCGCGCCCAACCTGCGCAAGGCCCAGCCGATCGTCCGGCGCTACTGCGAGGAGATCGGCGTCAGCTACCTGGAGACCGGGCTGATCAAGTCCTACAGCCAGGCGCTCGGCCATCTCAACGAGGTCGGCGCGCCGCTGCGCTGACGCGCTTCGGGGGCCGGCCGGCCCTCGGAGCGCTCACTCCTGTTCCAGCCGCAGGCGCAGGGTCTCCCTGCGCGCTTCCAGCTCGGCGATGAGTCCCGCCCGCTCATCGGCCTGAGCGATCATGGCGGCGATCTCGAACTGGTCGGTCGCCCCCATGTCACGGATCTGGTCGCGTAGGTCCTTATTATCCTGCTTCAGCTTCGCCAAATCCTCGTCGAGGCGGCGCAGGTCGTCTTTGGTGCTCATTCCTCAGCACTACCCGCGTGCACCGGGGCTACCACCAGGGGTTGATGTATCCGCCGCGCAGGCCGTGGACAATGGGCAGCATGCGCAGGTTGACGACGGGCACCGTCGGGTCGCTCGCCGTGATCGCCGTGGTGGTGGCCGCCGTGGCCATCACCTGGGCGGTCCGGCCGGACAGACAGCCCAACGTCCTGGACGTGCTGCTGCCGCTCATCGCCACGGCGGGGATGCTGCTCCGCGAGCGTTATCCGGTGCTCGCGCTGGTGGTCGTGTCGGCGGCCGTGGTCGCCTACTATCCCTTCGCCAGGCTCGACGCGCCGCTCATCTTCCTGCCGTTCGTGGTCCTCTACACCGCCGCCGACCGGGGCCGTCTCATCGCCGCCATCGCCACCGGCGCGGCCTCGTTACTGGCCATGGGGCTCGGCGAGCTCCAGGGCACCCGGCACGTCGACGACAGCACCTTCGTGATGATCGCGGGCTGGGTGGTGGCCGCCATCGCCGCGGGCGGCGTGACCCACAACCGCCGCGCCTTCCTGCGGGAGGCAGAGCAGCGGGTGCGCGACGCGGAGCACAGCAAGGAGGAGGAGGCCAGGCGGCGGGCCGGCGAGGAGCGGCTGCGCATCGCCAGGGAGCTGCACGACCTGCTCGGGCACAACATCTCCATGATCAACGTGCAGGCCTCGGCCGCGTTGCACGGGCTGAAGAAGCGGCCCGAGGAGGCCGAGTCGGCGCTGCGTACGATCAAGGACACGAGCAAGGAGACGCTGCGCGAGCTGCGTACCACGCTGGGGGTGCTGCGCCAGGTGGACGAGGACGCGCCGACCGCGCCCGCCGGGAGTCTGGCGCGGCTGGACGCGCTGGTGGAAACCTCCGGGCTGAGCGTGCGCACCGAGGTGTCGGGGCCGTTGGACGCGGTGCCCGCCGAGGTGGATCTGGCCGCGGCCCGGATCATCCGGGAGGCGCTGACGAACGTGTCCCGGCACTCCGGCAGCGAGGAAGCCACCCTGACCGTCAGCAACACGTCCGGAAATATCGTGATCCGCGTTGAGGATGCTGGTCCGGGCGTCACCTTCACCGAGGGCAGCGGCTTCGGCTTGCAGGGCATGCGCGAACGCGCCACCGCACTGGGCGGCAGCCTCGACGCGGGCCCCAGACCCGAAGGCGGCTTCCGAGTCACCGCCCGACTACCGCTGAACGGAGCGCCATGACCCGCACGCCGCCCACCGGCCATCCCCATCCGGACGGAGTGTCATGATTCGCACGCTGCTCGCCGATGATCAGCATCTGGTACGGGCCGGGTTCCGGTCCATCCTGAGCGACGAGGACGACATCGAGGTGGTGGCCGAGGCCGCCAACGGCGCCGAGGCGGTGGCCGGAGCCCGCGAGAGCAGGCCCGACGTGGTCCTCATGGACATCCGCATGCCCCGGCTCGACGGGCTGGAGGCCACCCGCCAGATCATCGCCGACCCACGGCTGGCGCAGGTCAGAGTGATCATCCTGACCACGTTCGACCTCGACGACTACGTCTACGGCGCGCTGCGCGCGGGCGCCAGCGGCTTCCTGGTCAAGGACACCGAGCCCGCCGAGCTGATCCACGCCGTCCGGGTGGTCGCCAGGGGCGACGCGCTGATCGCGCCGTCCGTCACCCGCAAGCTGATCGCCGAGTTCGCGAGCCGGGTCAAGCGCCCGGAGCCGGGGCCCGAGCTCAACGCGCTCACCGAGCGGGAGCGGGAGGTCCTGGGGCTGGTCGCGGGCGGGCTGTCCAACGACGAGATCGCGGCCAGGCTGGTGCTCAGCCCGGCCACGGCCAAGACGCACGTCAGCCGGATCATGAGCAAGCTCCGGGTGCGCGACCGGGCCCAGCTCGTGGTGCTCGCCTACGAGGCCGGACTCATCACGCCGGGCTGGCTTACTCCCTGACGGACCGGCTCACCTCTAACGGGCCGCCGGGTCACCTCTAACGGGCCGGGTCACCCGTGACGGGCCGGCTCACCCCTTACGGGCCGGTTCACCCCTTACGGGCCGGCTTACCTCCTGAGTCGTACGCCTTCCGGCGTCATGTCACCGGAGGTGTACACCAGGTGCCCGCGCTGGGCTGACGCGCCGGGGCAGGCCAGGGCCGGATGCTCCTCGGCATGGAAACCGTGGAACTCGCCCGCCTGCAGTTCGCGCTCACCGCAGGCGCGCACTTCCTGTTCGTCGCGCTGACGCTCGGCCTGGCGACGCTGGTGGCCCTCCTCCAGACCCGGGCCACGTTCGGGCGCGACCCGGTCCACCAGGCGATGACGCGCTTCTGGGGGCAGCTCTACATCATCAACTACGCGATGGGCATCGTCACCGGGCTGGTCATGGAGTTTCAGCTCGGGCTGTCGTGGAGCGGCCTGACGAAGTTCGCGGGCAACGCGTTCGGCTCGGCGCTGGCACTCGAGACCATGATGGCGTTCTTCGTCGAGGCGACGTTCCTGGGCCTGTGGATCTTCGGCTGGAACAAGCTGAACCGCTGGGCCCATCTGACGCTGATCTGGGTGGTCACGCTCACCGCCTACGCCTCGGCGTTCTGGATCATGGTGGCGAACGGCTTCCTGCAGCACCCCGTCGGCCACCGGGTCCAGGACGGGGTGCTGCACCTGGGCGACTTCGGCGCGATGGTGGCCAACCCGGCGGCGCTGGTGGCGTTCGGGCACATCCTGAGCGGCGCGCTGGTGGTCGCCGGGTTCTTCATGGCCGGGGTGAGCGCCTACCACCTGCGCAGGCGGACGGCCGAGCAGGACTTCTTCCGCAAGTCGCTGCGCGTCGGGATCACGGTCGCGCTGCCCGCGACACTGGTCACCGCCACGTTCGGCGGCATCGCGTTCCAGACGCTCCAGCCGGCGAAGAGCGCCGCCTGGGTAGGGAACGCCGGGCGGATGGCCGAGGCGCAGGCCGAGATGGTGGCGCTGCACGGGCCCGGCGACTACCTGCCGCCCGTGGCGTGGGTGCAGAGCGGGGCGATGACGATGCTGATCCTGTTCGCGCTGATGTTCTTCTTCGCCGGGCTGAGTTTCCTGCTGATGCTGTTCCGGCCGGTGGTTCGAGGGCTGCGGATCTGGCACTGGCTGCTGACCGCGATGATCCCGGTGCCGTTCGTCGCGATGCTGGGCGGGTGGATCTTCCGTGAGATGGGGCGGCAGCCGTGGGCGGTCTATGGGCTGCTGACGACGGCTGAGGCGATGTCCCCGGTGAGCGCCGGGCAGATGCGGTTCTCGGTCATCGCCTTCACCTCGGTGTTCGCCGTACTGATCGTGATCAATTACTGGCTGCTGGCCAGGGCCGCCCGGCGCGGGCCCGCCGGCGTGACCCTGGGCGATCGGCCCATCGAGGCGGCCGTCCCCGTCGCGACGTTCTGAGGGAGCGGATATGGAGATCTTCATCCTGGCCTTCTTCGCACTCGGCTATCTGGTGCTGGCGGGGGCCGATATCGGGGTCGGCATGCTGCTGCCGTACCTGGGGCGGACCTCGGGCGAGCGGCGTGAGACGATCGCCGCCATCGCGCCGTTCTTCCTCGGCAACGAGGTGTGGCTGGTGGCCACCGCCGGAGTGCTCGTCGGCCTGTTCCCCAAGCTGGAGGGCGACCTGATGGCCGCGCACTACTCGCTGGTCGTGGTGCTGCTGCTGTCGTGGGTGATCCGCGACATGGGGCTGTGGCTGCGCGGCCGGGTATCGGGCCCGCGCTGGTGGTCGCTGTGGGATGGGGCGATCGTCGCCGGCAGTTGGGGGCTGGCGCTGAGCTGGGGGTTGCTGCTCAGCGACGTGCTGCTCGGGATGAGCGGCCCGCTCGCTCTGCTGCCCGCGCTGGCGCTCGCGGCGCTGTTCGCCACGCACGGGCTGGCCTTCGCGGCGCTGCGGCTGCGCGGGACGCTGCGCGAGCGGGCGGCGGTGCTGTCGGGCGGCGCGAGCGAGGTGCGCACCCTCGCCCTGACGGCGGCCGCCGTGGCCGTCGTCGGGGTGCTGGCCGGGCTGCGGCTCCCCCTGGAGGCGGGGACGTCCGGCGCGCTGCTGGCCCCGGTCATCCTGGTCATGATGCCGCCGCTGGTGGCCTCGCAGGCCTGGGTGTGGTGGACTTTCAGGCACCGCGTCAGCGGCCCGTCCTACCTATGAACCTCAGTGGGACAGGATCGAGGCGTCCTCAGGGGGGACATCGGGGGACGAGACGCGCAGCCAGCGGCAGCCGTACCCGTCGAGAGGCAGGCTCACCCGGCCGCTCTCGGGCACTTCCAGCGTGCCGTCCACCAGGAGGTCGGTGAGCCGGCAGCCTTCCAGGCCGGCCAGTGACAGCTCGACGTCCGCGTGGCGGTCGGCGAGGTTGTGCACTGCGATGACCGTGGCGCCATCGGCGTCGCAGCGGTGCGCGAAGACCTCCGGGCTGCCGGACTCCAGCAGGGTGTGGGTGCCCCAGGCCAGCTCGGGACACTGGCGGTAGCGCTCGATGAGAAGCTGGATCCAGCGCAGCAGCGATGAGGTGTCACGCAACTGGTCGGCCACGTTGACCCGTTCGGGGCCGAACTCGCCCTCGGTCATCGCGCGCACCGGCGTGCCCCTGGTGAAGCCGCCCTCCTTGGACCACTGCATGGGCGTACGGACCGCCATGCGGCCTTCGGCCCGCAGGTCCTCGCCCATGCCGATCTCCTCGCCGTAGAAGAGCACCGGGGTGCCCGGCAGGGAGAACAGCAGGCTGTAGACGAGCTTGACGTGCCGCGGGTCGCCGCCGAGCATCGGCGGGACCCGCCTGCGCAGCCCTCGGCCGAAGAGCTGCATGTCCTTGTCCGGGCCGAACGCCTTGAAGATCTCCTGGCGTTCGTCCTCGGTGAGTTTGTCCAGGGTCAGCTCGTCATGGTTGCGCAGGAACACCGCCCACTGGCAGTCCTTCGGCGGCGCGGGCCGCTGCTTGAGCGCGGCGGCGAGCGGCGCGGCCTCGCCCCGGGCCAGCGACAGCCAGGCGCGCTGCATGCCGATGAAGTCGAAGCACATGCTGAGCTGGTCGCCGAGCCCGTCGCCGAAGTAGGCGAGCAGCTCGTCGTAGGCCACGTTGACCTCGCCGAGCAGCACCGAGTCGCCCTTGCGCCGGGTCATGAAGGCCCGCAGGTCGGCCAGCACCTCATGCGGGTCGGGCAGCTCGGGCGCGACGTTCTCGATCAGGAACGGCACCGCGTCGACCCGGAACCCCGACAGCCCGAGCTCCATCCAGAAGCCCAGAATGCGGGTGATCTCGTCGCGCACCTCGGGGTTGCCCATGTTCACGTCGGGCTGGTGGCGGTAGAAGCTGTGCAGGTAGTACTGGCCGGTGCCCTCGTCGAGCTCCCAGACGCTGTCCTCCTTGTCGGGGAAGACCACCTCCTTGGGCTCCGGCTCCGGGGTGTCGGACCAGACGTACCAGTCGCGCCGCGCCGAGTCCTTGCTCTTACGCGCCTCCACGAACCAGGGATGCTGGTCGGAGGTGTGGTTGACGACCAGGTCGGCGATGACCCGCAGGCCGCGGTCGTGCGCGGTGCGCATGAACTCCACGAAGTCACCCAGCGTGCCCAGCCGGGGATCGACGCTGTAGTAGTCGGTGACGTCGTAACCATCGTCCTGCTTGGGCGTCGGATAGAACGGCATCAGCCACAGGCAGGTGACCCCGAGCCCCGCCAGATAGTCGATCTGCTGCGTGAGCCCCCGGAAGTCGCCGATGCCATCACCGTTCCCGTCCTTGAACGTCTCCACGTCCAGGCAGTAGATGACCGCGTTCTTCCACCAAAGGTCGCTGGTGTACGTCATTCGCATCGCGCCTCACTACCCCGGCAGGCCGCGATCTCACCACACCCACAAGTGACCTCAAACATTGACGCAGTACGACAAGTCGCCACTAAGGTCTGACCCGACACGATCCACTGGAAGGGCCACCATGAGCGACTACGCGATCACCTTCGACCTGATCGACACCGACAAGGACGGCCGCATCTCCGCCGTCGAGCTGGTACGGCTGATGGAGGTCCTCGGCCGCCCCATCACTTTGGAGGCGGCCCAGGAAGGCGTCCGCAAACTCGACCAGGACGGCGACGGCCTCATCGACGTCACCGAACTCGGCACGTTCCTCCAGCCCTGACCTACGCCCTAGGCGATCCCCAGGCTTTCAAGCAGACGCCACATCCCCGTCGACGGATCCTGATCAAGCGGGCCGCAGTCCGGCTTCGTGCCGCGCCGATGCGCACACTTGCCGGACCTGCAACGCTTGTCCAGGCTCCGCGCATGGTCGCAGGTCATCTTGATGCGCGGGAGCAGGTTGTCGGCCCTGGCCTTGGTGATCCTCTTGTCCTTCGCACCGAACCCGAGGAAGCCTGGGCTCTGTGCCAGGAGTTGGTGAATCTGATGATTCCAGCCGTCCTGAGGCACATCGTGCAGCGCGTAGTGCAGATATAGCCAGAAGTCGAAAGAGGGGTTGGAAAAGGCCACCCTGACCTTCGAATGTCCGTCGAGCGCGTCCAGGGCCTCGGCGACGTCCCTGTGCCTGTCGCGATCGAAGAGCGCCCAAATTTCGGCGTACTGCTCGCCTTCCGGCCGGCGGGCGTCCTCCTCGGCCACGGCCAGGACGCGCTCGGCAACCCGCCACGGCTTCATGTCGTCCGGCCGAGATCGGGGCATGTCGATCCGGAACGAGCACTGTTCGGAGAACGCGTTCTGCAGCATGGTCAGGTAGTCGTACTCCGTGACCGCGCCCTCAGCCACCGCATAGAAGATCCGGTTGGCCGCGCGAGGCGGTGGCTGAGCCGTCAAGCTCGAGCCGCGTTGCCGCTTCGTCTTTCGCTTGTCGGGGCTCAAGCCAGCGCCTCCCCGGCCTCGCGCACCAGCTCTCCGGGCGCGACCCGAGGTGCGCCGCCGAAGCGGCCCAGAAGCCATCCCCGTTCGAGGTTCTCGTTCGGGCGCGGGGGCGGGCGCAGGCTCGACAGCGGATACAGCTGGGTGACCCCCTGATGATCCTTCTCGCTGATCCACACCATGTCCCGGTCGAGGATTCTCTCGCCGCCCGAGAGGGGACGCAGAAGTGACGCGTCATGCGTGGTGAACACCATCTGCGCACCACGGACGTTGACCTCGGCGTCCTCGAACATCCAGATCACCTCCGCCACCAAGGCCGGATGCAGGCTGGCGTCCAGCTCGTCCACCAGCACCGTGGTCCCCTGCTGGAACGCCTCCAGCAGCGGGCCGAGCAGCGCGAACCAGGAGCGGGTGCCCATCGACTCGTGGGCGAAATCCAGAGAAGTGGTGTGCTCACCGGCCCGATGCAGCAGGCGCACCTCGCCCGTCCGCAGCGCCTCGTCGTCGAACCCGACGATGCCCAGATCGGCCCGAGTCAGCAGCCGCCCCACCTGATCCCTGAAGCGCTCTTCGCGAACCACTCGCGCCTTGGTGAACTCCTGGCGTTGCGGCCGGTCCTGCTCGGGGCTGATCAACCACAGATTGTCGCGGAACCACTCGAACACCGGCAGCAGCTGCTCGTTGTTCCACTCGGCGGCAACCGTGAGGAAGAGGGAGTCCGGCCGGGTCTTCCGCACCAGGTCCTGTTTCTCCCCACGCAGTCCCTCACCGGCGAAGTGGATCTCGTCGCCGTCCCGGTCGAACCAGACCTGACGCCGTCCCTTGGGGTAGGCATGCAGCCACTCCGCATGCACGCGCTCGTCGTCGATCTCGAACCCGTAGGTGTAGCGGATCCCGTCCAGCTCGAGATCGACCTCGTAGAAGGACGTCTCCTCGGCGCACTGGGGATCGAGCGCGAAGGGGACGCGCCGGACCGGGTGCTCTTCGTTGACCCAGGCGACGGATTTCAGCACGGCATGACGCATCATCCGCAGGCCGGTGAGGGTGTTGGACTTGCCCGAAGCGTTCGCTCCGTAGATGCCCACGACCGGCACCACGGATACGGGCCGCCCGGCCTCCTTGATCGGGAGACGACGGGCGGCACCGCTGCCCAGCTCCGTCGCGACCATCGAAAGGCGCTGATCGCTCCTGAACGACAGGACGTTCGCCAACCGGAAACCGAGAAGCATGAGCACCCCCTTCCTGGCCGTCAGGATACCGTTTCAAGCTTTCTGGCGAACACTTCATACGTAGGATGGCATCAAATGGATTGACCATCAGGTTGTGACGGCACGTCACGAAAGGCGGGGTGTGAGTAAAGGCCGCCTATCTGGTACGACCTCACCAGGGCAGACCTTCGCGTCCTGAGTGCCTGCCATGGGCCGGGCGGTTCGGTGGCGTGCCGAACCAACCAGGCGTCTGTGTCCCGCGCGAGGAGCGTTTCACTCTCGGGGGAGCGGGAGAGGGCCGGGAGGCCCCCTCGCCGGGGTGTGGGGGGCTGCCCCCACGGTCACAGCCTGAGCTCGTCGGCGCGTAGCGCCTGATCAGGCGAAGACCGTGTCGAGCATGGCTGGAGCGTTCAGGCGGTGTGCAGGTAGATCTGGCCGAAGACCTCGGACAGGTGCTTCAGGTCCGTGGTGGTGTCCACCTCGGGGGTCGCCGGGTCGTAGACGGTGGCCAGGCGCGGGCGGATGGTGGTGAGCTTCTTGAGCTGGTCCCAGGTGGTGTTGGCCGCCCACTTCTCGCCGTACGCCCGGCTGATCTGGCCCTGGGAGTCGCGCCAGCGGCTCCACAGGGTGACGGTTTCGGCGGCGTCGTTCTGGAGGGGCGCCGCGACGCGGTCGGTGATCGACGTGGTGGCCTGCTCGGGGGTGAGCTGGGCGGTGCCGGGGGTGGTGAAGCCGGCGTCCTCCGCGGCGATCTGCGCGTAGGCGTCCCAGGCGCGGGCGCGGACCTGGATCCACTGGTTGCGCTGGGCGGTGGCGGCGTCGATCCGCCAGGTGGTGTACTCGGTGGCCAGGTGGCCGCTGTCGAGGGCGAGCTGGTCGACGAGGCCCTTGGTGAGCCAGGCGCCGACGCGGTCGGCGTCGAGCAGCGGATACTTCTTGGCGATCTCCGTCTTGCACGCTTCGTCGGCGCCGCAGCCGAACACCGGCATCAGCGTGTGCACGGCGAGCTTCTTGCCCGGCGCCGCCTGGCGGAGCGCGGCGGAGGCCTGGGCGACGAACGCGTCCATGTCGTCGGCGGTCTCGAAGTCCTTGTCATAGCCGAGCTGCGAGCTGAACCGCACCCCTACGACCCCCGGCTGTACGGCCAGGGCGGCGAGCTTCTTGGCCGCCGCGGCGAGGGTGCCGGCCCGGTAGTCGTCGGCCAGTTCGGCGTCGATCCAGATGCGCAGGCCCGTGGCGGCGGCGGTCTTGGCGGCCTGGCCGGTGGGGGTCTCGGCGGCCTGCTGGGCCTGGGCCGGGGTGATCCCGTCGGGGCCGATGAAGCAGGGTTCGGCGGTCTCGCACTCGGGCGTGCCGCCCTCACCACCGCCGTCGTCGGGGCCGGGAGCGCCGCCGTCGTGCATCTCGCCGTCGCCCTCGGCGTCGAAGTCGGCGCACCGCTCGCCGGACGTGGTGCAGTCGACGACGTTGTCGTCCATCGGCCCGGTGTCCTTCATGTTCTGGCCGTCGTTGCCGAGCCAGAAGTTGGCGATGTCGTCGACCTCGTCGGGGGTCGCCATCCAGTGGCAGACGACGTACGCGGGGGCGTCCTCGGACATCAGGTCGTTGCAGCTGCGCGGATCGTCCTCCGACCACGCGGGGACGCCGACGCCGAGCAGGGAGAGGGCGAGGCCGATGACGAAGATCTGCCGCAGTCGCATGGCGCCTAACTTCCAAGGGGGTGATCGTCGGGCATATCGCACAATATCCGGCTGATCAGTATCGTTCAATGCGTTCGGACACCCGACTCCACCCTCAGTAGCCGTACGAGTCGAGCCGGAAAATGGCGCGACAGCAGGTGAACGACCCAGGCAGACTAGGTGCTTTCAAGGGGGCGGCGTGCGTACTTTTCTGGGTGATCTCGGCCTGCTCCGGGACCGGCGTTTCACCTTGCTGCTGTCGGCCCGGACCATCTCGATGCTGGGCAGCTCCTTCGCCCCTGTGGCCCTGGCCTTCGGCATCCTTGAGCTGCCCGGCGCGACCGCCACCACGCTGTCCGTGGTGCTCACCGCCGAGGCGCTGCCGATGGTGCTGTTCATGCTGTTCGGCGGCGTGCTCGCGGACCGGCTGCCGCGACAGCGGGTGATGATGGTCGGCGAATGGGTCAACGCGCTGGCGTTCTTCGCGCTGGGCGCGATGATGCTCAGCGGCTGGACCCCGCTGTTCGGCATGGCGACGGCGGCGGCCTGCAGCGGGGTCGCGATGGCGGTGCTCTACCCGGCGCTGACCGGGATCATCCCCGAGGTGGTGCCCGCCGACCGGCTGCAGACCGGCAACGCGCTGCTCGGCCTCGGCGCGAACGTCTCCCGCGTGGCCGGCGCGGTGCTCGGTGGCGGCACGGTGGTGCTGGTCGGCGGCGGCTGGGCGCTGGCGGTGAGCGGCGCACTGTTCGCCGTGGCGGGGTTGCTGCTCGCGGCGCTGCGGCTGACGCCCGCTGAGCGGGCGTCGGGCCCGGCGCAGTCGGTCCTGTCGGACCTGCGCGAGGGGTGGCGCGAGTTCAGCTCCCGGCAGTGGATCTGGGTGGTGGTCGCGCAGTTCTCGGTGCTGGTGATGGCGCTGCAGGCGGGGCACGGGGTGCTCGGGCCGCTGATGGCCAAGGAGAGCCTGGGCGGGGCCCCGGCCTGGTCGGCGTTCCTCGCCGGTGAGGCCATCGGCACGATCGCCGGCGTCTTCGTCTCCCTGCGCGTGCGGCCACGCCGCCCGATCCTGGTCGGCACCCTGCTCTGCCTGCCGTCCGCGCTGCCGTACTTCCTGCTGGGCGCGGAGGCGCCGCTCTGGGCGAGCGTGTTGGCGGCGTTCGGGCTGGGCGTCTGCTTCGACGTGTTCGGGGTGCTGTGGCAGACGACCATGCAGCGGGAGGTGCCGGCGGAGTCGCTGTCGCGGGTGGCCTCGTACGACGCGCTCGGCTCGCTGATGTTCGGCCCGCTGGGACTTTTGCTGGCCGCGCCGGCGGCGGCGGTCATCGGCCCGCAGGCGGCGTTGACCGCCTGCGGGGTTCTCATCGTGCTGTCCACCTGCGCCGCCCTGCTCTCCCCCGCGGTGCGCAACCTGCGCGCCCCGATGCCGGAGCCGGTCTCAAGCTGAGCGGAAGTGGTCGCGGGCCCGCGGCTGGAACATCAGCGCCACCGCCCCGAGCACGGCCAGCACGTGCAGCAGCCTGCTGCCGCCGAAGAGCAGCTCCTGCACGCCGGCCTGGGTGACGGCGTCGATGATCGAGCCGCCCGCCAGCAGCCACTGGACCGGCTCGACCACCATCGACAGCAGGCCGAGCACGCCCAACAGGCCCACCAGGCTCCAGCGGGCCCAGTTACGGCCCTGCCACATCCGCCAGACGAGGAAGAACGCGGTCCCGAAGACGACGACCCGCAGGCCGACCCCGGACAGCACCTCACCGGCGCCGGCCGTTCCGCTGGACAGCAGGCCGGTGACGGCGAGCACGGTCTCGAAGATCCCGGCCGCCACCGCCACCAGCCATAGAAGGGCGGCGGCGCGCACGGTTTGCGGGGTCTCGGTGGGCGGTGCGACGGTGGTGGTCATGACGGCTCCTCGGGTCGTTGTCACCCGGCAAGTCTGCGCCGCCACCCCTGCTCGGGCACGCCCGTCGCCCCCCGAATCGTAGGTGAGGCCTGCCCTACCCGGCCGTTCCGCTGGTCCGCAGCCCGCGTGAGGGGGTCCGTTCGTGCAGGCCGAACCGCGCCTCCGGCTCGTGGTCGCCGTCGAGGACGCCGGTCACGTAGGAGGCGAGCTCCGGGGCGTGCTTGAAGCCATGTCCGGAGTCGCCGCCCAGCAGCCACACGCCCGGTGAGACCTCGGCGATGATCCACTCGGTGTCGGTGGTGAGCGCGTACTGGCAGACCTGGCTGAAGAGGACCGGCGCGGACACCAGCGAGGGGAACCGCCGCGCCAGGTAGGCCCTGGCGCCGGCGACGCTGGCCTCGTCCACGGTCCGCTCGCCGTGCTCGGGATCGTACGGCGCGCCCTCGAGGTCGGAGGTGGCCTTCATGCCCACGCCGTCCACGTCACCGTGCCCGTACGCGGCCGCGCCGTGGTCGACCCAGGCGGGCGTGCCGGGGACGGTCCACTCGGCGGGCACCGCGAAGTGCAGTGTGTCCTGCTTGGTCACGGTCAGCGGGACGTCGAACAGCTCGGGCAGCCAGGCGCCGCACGCCCACACCACCCGGTCCGCGACGAGCACCTCGCCGCCGACCCGGACAGCGCTCCGGTACGGCGCGTCGTCGCCGGTCACCGGCACCGCCCGGCCTCTGACCAGGTGTACTCCGGCGGCCTCGGCCAGCCTGGCGGTCACCTGGGTGGCCCGCCGTGCCCTGATCACCCCGGCCTTCGGCTCCCAGAGCAGGAAGCTGAGGTCGTCCCCGCGGAACTCGGGGAAGAACCGGGCGCCGTCCGACGGGTCCAGCACCTCACACGGGATATCCAGATTTTTCAGGACCCGGGTGCTGTCGCTCTCCCAGCCGTCGGGCGTCCCCGCGAACCACATCATGCCCGCCTCGTGGTACAGCTCCTCCCCCGCCCGCTCGGAGAGCCGCCGCCAGCCGTCCCGCGCCCGCCAGGCCATCCGGGCATACCAGTCCTCCGCGCCGTGCGCGCAGCGCATCAGCCGGGTCTCGCCCGCGCTGGCCTGCCGTACGTGCCCGGGTTTGTGCTGTTCGACCAGCGTCACCTGCCAGCCGCTCTCGGCCAGCCGCAACGCCAGCGATGATCCCCAGATGCCCGCCCCGATCACGACGACCGTCTTCATGGCATTACGGTGACCGAAAAACACCGATTTCCGCAAGGTCAAACGATGATGAGCGTGACCACGACGCCGGCGCAGTTGCCGGCCACGCAGATCCGCATCGGGACCCGGGACACGCCGGGCGCGGTGGGCACGCCGCCGATGTGACCGTCCGGGCCGATGGTGACCCCGGCGGGGACGGCCTCGTAGCTGGTCACGGTGAAGGTCGGGATCACACCGGAGGGGCCGCCGTTCACCTGGATCCGGCCGTCCAGCCGCTGGCCGGCCCGGCCGGGGAAGGTGAGCGTCCCCGGCGACCACGGCACGTTGCGCAGCACCACGAACGTGATGCGCTCCTCCGCGCAGGACTGGCCGCTGCAGAGCCGGACCGGCACGTTGTAGGTGCCGGTGCGCTCCGGCGTGCCGTACAGTCTGCCGCTCGCGTCCACCCCGACGCCGGGGGCGAGGTCGGTGGCGGCCTGGACGGTGATGCCCTTCTCCAGCGGCATCAGGCTCCGGCTCACCTCGATGCCCTCGGTGACGTAGAAGACGTCCTCCAGCAGCCGGTCGGACGGGCTCGCCTGAGGGGCGCCCCAGGCGAGCCGGATGGCTTTCGTCCCGACGGTCGGCAGGACGGGAAGAAGGGCGCACATGGCCAAACCGGCGACCAGGAGTGTCCACGTTTGCCGCATATTTACCCCCCGGTGCTTCTGCCCAGCTACGTACCCCTTTAGGCGCTTAGCGTCACCCCCATCTCACGCATAGATAATCGGGGGCATGGTCGCTGAATCCGCCCAGACCCTGGAGCGCGGGCTCCGCCTGCTGAGACTGCTGTCCGACGGGAGGAAC
This sequence comes from Nonomuraea glycinis, assembly GCF_014646515.1. Taxonomy (GTDB): domain Bacteria; phylum Actinomycetota; class Actinomycetes; order Streptosporangiales; family Streptosporangiaceae; genus Nonomuraea; species Nonomuraea glycinis. The sequence goes on along the minus strand of NZ_BMNK01000022.1, from coordinate 97,235 downwards.
GGCCGCACGCCCACCGAGCTGAGCGCCGAGCTGTCGCTGAGCCGCCCGGTGGTCTACCGGCTGCTGACGACGCTGCTCAACGAGGGGTTCGTGCGCCGTGACGCCGAGGGCCGGGTGCATCTCGGCTTCGGGGTGCTCGTGCTGGCGCAGGCCGTACAACCTCTGTTGAGAGCGGCGGCGCTGCCGACGCTGCGGCGGCTGGCCGAGCGGGTGGGCGCGACCGCGCACCTGACCGTCGCGGAGGGTGACGACGGGCTGGCCGTGGCGGTGGCCGAGCCGTCGTGGACCGACATGCACGTGGCCTACCGCGAGGGGTCGCGCCATCCGCTGGCCAAAGGGGCGGCCGGACAGGCGATCCTGGCCCTGCGTGCGGGCCGGGCCGAATATCTCGCGACCGAGGGGCAGTTGCAAGAGGGCGCACGAGGGGTGGCGGCGCCGGTGACGGGGCTGCCCTGGCTGGAGGCCTCGGTCGGGGTGGTGACGTTCGGACCGCTGGAGGACTCCACGGGCGCGCGGGTCGTCGAGGCCGCGGCCGAACTGGCTGACGCCCTGGGTTGACATGTCCGGGGTGATGACGGACCGTTGTCACACATAGAGGACGAAAGCGTCCGCTATACGGACGGTTTGTGGAGGGGTAGATGCCGTACTACCGCGTCGTGGGAGAGGTGCCGCGCAAGCGCCACATCCAGTTCAGGCGGCCCGACGGCGGGCTCTACGCCGAGGAGCTGATGGGCGAGGAAGGCTTCTCGTCGGACGCCTCGCTGCTCTACCACCGTCATCTGCCCACCGCGATCGTCAAGGCCGAAGCCGTCACGGCCACGGCCGACACGCGGCTGGAGCCCAACCTGCCGCTGTCGCCCCGCCACTTCCGCACCCAGGCCCTGTCCAGCGCGGGCGACCTGGTGTCCGGGCGGATCCTGCTGGCGGGCAACGCCGACGTCCGCTTGTCGTACGCCACCAGCGACCGGCCCAGCGAGCTCTACCGCAACTCCATGGGCGACGAGTGCGTGTACGTCCAGGCAGGCCGGGTCCGGTTCGAGTCCACCTACGGGGTGATCGAGGCGGGGCCCGGCGACTACGTCGTCATCCCGACCGGCACCATCCACCGCTGGGTGCCCGACGGGCAGGTCAACGTGCTGGCCATCGAGGCGTCCGGGCACATCAGGCCGCCCAGGCGCTATCTGTCGCAGTACGGCCAGTTCCTGGAGCACGCCCCCTACAGCGAGCGCGACCTGCGCGCGCCCACCGAGCCGCTGACCGTCGAGGGGGCGGAGGTGCCGGTGCTGGTACGCACCCGGGGCGGGCTGACCAGGCTCGTCTACCGCGACCATCCCTTCGACGTGGTCGGCTGGGACGGCTGCCTCTACCCGTACGCGTTCAACATCGACGACTTCGAGCCCCTGGTGAAGAGGACGCACGCGCCGCCGCCGGTGCACCAGACGTTCGAAGGGCCCGGCTTCGTGGTGTGCTCCTTCTGCCCGCGCCCGCTCGACTTCCACCCCGATTCCGTACCGATCCCCTACAACCATCACAACGTGGACTCCGATGAGTTCATGTTCTACGTGGGCGGCGACTACTCCGCGCGCAAGGGCTCGGGCATCGACGTCGGCTCGATCTCCCTGCATCCGGCCGGCTTCACGCACGGGCCGCAGCCCGGCGCGGTCGAGGCGGTCATCGACGCCGTCGCCAAGGGCGTCACCACCACCAGCGAGATGGCGGTGATGGTGGACACCTTCCGCCCGCTCGACCTCGGTCAGGGCGCGCTGTCCTGCGAGGACCCCGGTTACGCCTGGACGTGGTCACGATGACGCACACTTCGCCAACGTTCTTCACCGATCTGGTCGACGACGCGGGCCTGTTCCCGCCGACGTCGCTGCACATGTCCGAGGCCCTGGGCCGCCACGAGCGCGACCAGGAGCGCGGCACCCGGATGCTCACCCACCGCTTCCTGTGCCCGACCAGCCGCCTGGACGCCCTGCGCCGCGAGTCGTTCAGGCCCCGGCGGATCGGGCTGATCGTCGACACCGAGGAGATTCCCCCGTTCGACGACCTGCCGGTGGACTTCGTCGAGGTGCGGCTGAACGACGACCTCAGCCTCGATCGGACCGCCCGCGAACTGCGCGAGACGCTGCCGCCCGACGTGCGGCTGTTCGTCGAGGTGCTGCCCAGGAAGCACTTCTCGGACGTGCCCAAGGGGGTGGAGCTGAAGGTCCGCTGCGGCGGAGCGGAGGCCCATGACTTCCCGCAGGCCGAGCAACTCGCCGGGTTCATCCGGTTCTGCGCAGACAACGACATCCCGTTCAAGGCCACCGCCGGGCTGCACCGCGCCGTCCGCCACTTCGACCCCACGCTCGGCGTGGACCGGCACGGCTTCCTCAACCTGCTGCTCGCGGTCTGCGAGGCCGTCGAGCACCGCGACCCGGCGCCCGTCCTGCGCTCCACCGACGTGGGACATCTCGTACGGATGGCGCGCGCCGTGCCCGAGGAGACCGCCGAACGGGCGCGTCACCTGCTGGTGAGCTACGGCTCGTGCAGCACCGTGACGCCCATCGAGGACATGCTCGCCCTGGGACTGATCGAGGAGGACGCGTGAGCTGGGGACTGGACAACCTGCCGTACGGGGTCTTCTCCCCGCAGGGCGAGCGGCCGAGGGTGGGCGTGCGCTACGGCGACAAGGTGCTCGACCTGGCCGCCGCCCTGCACGACGAGGTGTTCGCCGCCCCGACGCTCAACCCGTTCATGGCCCGGGGGCACACCGCCTGGCGCGACACCAGGGCGCTCATCCAGAACAAGCTCACCAGCGACCTGACCGTCACCGAGCCGCACCTGATCCCGCTCGACCGGGTGCGGCTGCACATGCCGTTCGAGGTCGCCGACTACGTCGACTTCTACTGCTCGCTGGAGCACGCGAGCAACCTCGGCCGGATCTTCCGGCCGGACGCCGAGCCGCTGCTGCCCAACTGGCGTCACCTGCCCGTCGGCTACCACGGCCGGGCGGGCACCGTGGTGCCCTCCGGCACGCCGGTCAGCCGGCCGCACGGCCAGCTCGGCGCGGGCGTGTTCGGCCCGACCGCCAAGCTGGACATCGAGGCCGAGCTGGGGTTCGTGGTGGGCGTGCCGTCCGAGCAGGGCTCGGCCGCGGGCGCGTTCGAGGAGCACGTCTTCGGCGTGACGCTGGTCAACGACTGGAGCGCGCGCGACATCCAGGGCTGGGAGTACGTGCCGCTCGGGCCGTTCCTGGGCAAGTCGTTCGCCACCTCGATCTCGCCGTGGATCACCCCGCTGGAGGCGCTGCCCAGGGTCCCCGGCCGGGCACAGGACCCGGCGCCGCTGGACTACCTGCGCCGGCGGGACGACTGGGGGCTCGACGTCACCCTGGAGGTGTCGATCAACGGCGAGGTCGTCTCCCGGCCGCCGTACCGGGGGATGTACTGGACGCCGGACCAGATGCTCGCCCACCTGACCGTGAACGGCGCCTCGCTGCGCACCGGCGACCTGTTCGCCAGCGGCACGGTCTCCGGCGAGCAGCGCGAGGAGCGGGGCTCGCTCATCGAGCTCACCTGGAACGGCACCGACCCGATCAAGCTGACCAACGGCGACACCAGAACATTCCTGAAGAACGGCGACACCGTGACCATCCGCGCCACCGCGGGCGAGGTCAGCTTGGGGGAAGTTTCCGGAACCATCGGATAAGTGACTCCGGGTGCCTGACACATGACACACCGCTACCCTTGAGGGTCCCGTAACCCAGGAGAGCACAGGAGTGACATGCTGCGGCGTGCCGCGACGATCTGCCTGGCCGCCCTGCTCACCCTCGGCGGCTGCGGCACCCCGGACCCTCCGCCGCGCCCGCCCGTGGTCCACGTCTTCCCGCCTTTCGACACCAAACGGGCCCTGCCCGAACAGCGGATCGTGGTCAGGGCGCAGAGCGGCACGCTCAGTCAGGTCCTCGCCTACACCTCCGGCGCTTCCGTGCCCGGCACGCTCGACGCCACCCGCACCGCCTGGCGCTCCGACTGGACGCTCAAGCCGGGCGCCGAATACACGATCACCGCCACCGCGAAAGGCTCGGGCGGCCCCGCGACGGTCGCCATGGGGCGGTTCCGCACCCGCCCGGCCGAGCGCACCTTCGGCCTGGCCGCCATCGCGCCGCTGCCCGGTGAGACCGTGGGCGTCGGCATGCCGATCATCCTCGACTTCGACACCCCGGTGCACCCCAAGGCCGCCGTCGAGCGGGCGCTGGAGGTCAGGACGACGCCTCCCGTCGAAGGGGCCTGGCGGTGGACGAGCGACACCCGGGCGGTCTACCGCACCCGGCGGTTCTGGCCCGCCAGGCGGAAGGTCACGGTCACCGCCCACCTGGCCGGCGTCCGCCTCGCCCCCGGCGTCTACGGAGCCGCCGACCAGACGTTCGGCTTCACCGTGGGGCGCGAGCAGATCTCCGAGGTCGACGCGGCGACCCACCGGATGGCCGTCCGCCGCGACGGCCGCACCGTGCAGCACATGGCCATCAGCGCCGGCACGGCCAGCACCCGCGAATACACCACCACCAGCGGCATCCACCTGACCATGGACAAGGGCGACCCGGTGCGCATGATCTCGCCCGGCCGCTCGAAGGGCGATCCGGGCTTCTACGACGTCATGATCGACCACGCCGTCCGCATCTCCGACAGCGGCGAGTACGTGCACGCCAAGGACAACGTGTGGGCCCAGGGCAGGGCGAACGTCAGCCACGGCTGCATCAACGCCCGGCCGGACCAGGCGGCCTGGTTCTACGCCCACTCGCTGCGCGGCGACCCGGTGACGATCACCGGGACCACCCGCGAGCTCGCATGGCAGAACGGCTGGGGCTACTGGCAGTTGCCGTGGGGCGAATGGCGTAGCGAAAGCGCCCTCTTTTCCGAGGCCTCGAAGCCATCACAGGGCCTGCCATAAGGGCAAATCCAGCATTACGGTGGAGGGAGGGGGGAACGGTCTCGCGTTCTGGACCGTTGTTCCTTATAGGAGGCGGAGCATGGATGCATGGATCATCTGGATAATCCTCGCAGTCGTCCTCGGCGTGGCCGAGATCTTCACGCTCACCGCCGCCGTCGGGCTTCTCGGGATCGCCTCGCTCCTGACCGCGGCGAGCGCCGCCATCGGGCTCCCGGTGCCGCTGCAGCTCCTCGTGTTCGCCTTGTCATCCACGGCGGGGCTGGTCGTCATCCGGCCCATCGCCGCGCGCCACATCCGCCAGCCGCAGCTGCGCCGCTTCGGAGTGGAAGCCCTCGTCGGCAAGCCCGCCTACGTGCTGGCCGAAGTCACCGGCCGGGACGGCAGAATTCGCCTCGCCGGCGAGGAATGGTCCGCGCGCGCATATGACGAGACCCTTGTGATCCCCACTGGCGCCACCGTCGACGTCATCGAGATCGACGGAGCGACCGCCCTCGTATATCCCCGGGAGTGACCCATGGATCCGTTGTTGATAGTCGGGCTGTTCATCATCCTTTTTGCGGTTTTCACCGTACTGAAAGCCGTGCGTATCGTGCCGCAGGCCCGAGCCCGTAACGTCGAGCGGCTCGGCCGCTACAACCGGACGCTCAAGCCCGGCCTGAACTTCGTCATCCCGTACGTCGACCGCGTCTATTCCATGATCGACCTACGTGAGCAGGTCGTGTCCTTCCGTCCCCAGCCGGTCATCACCGAGGACAACCTGGTCGTCGAGATCGACACCGTCCTCTACTTCCAGGTCACCGACCCGCGGGCCGCGGCGTACGAGATCGCGAACTACATCCAGGCGGTCGAGCAGCTGACCGTCACCACGCTGCGTAACGTCGTCGGCTCCATGGACCTGGAGAAGACGCTGACCTCCCGCGACACCATCAACAGCCAGTTGCGCGGCGTGCTCGACGAGGCCACCGGCAAGTGGGGCCTGCGCGTCAACCGGGTGGAGATCAAGGCCATCGACCCGCCCAAGTCCATCAAGGACGCGATGGAGAAGCAGATGCGGGCCGAGCGCGACAAGCGGGCCGCGATCCTCAACGCCGAAGGCCAGCGCCAGTCGCAGATCCTGACCGCCGAGGGTGACAAGCAGAGCCAGATTCTGCGGGCCGAGGGCGCCCGGTCGGCCGCCATCCTGGAGGCCGAAGGCGAGTCCCGCGCCATCGACCAGGTCTTCCAGGCGGTCCACCGCAACGACCCCGATCCCAAGCTGCTCGCCTACCAGTATCTCCAGGTGCTGCCGCAGCTCGCCAAGGGCGACAACAACACCTTCTGGGTCATCCCCAGCGAGGTCACCTCGGCCCTGCAGGGCGTCTCCAAGGCGTTCACCGAGGCCCTGCCCACGGTCGCCGCCCGCCAGGAGGTGTCCGCGGACTCCGCGGCCATCGAAGAGGAGATCGCCAAGGCCACCGAAGCGGCCGCCGAGGCCGTCGCCGACGCCCAGGAAGCCGAGAGCCCGAAGGGCCCCCGCCAGCTCACCAAGGGCGTCCCCGACCCGTCCCCCTTCCCCGACCTGGACCGGGAGCACCGCGAGTCAGGCCGCTGACCCCTTGGGAGGATGCCCGCTGTGGACAGTCCGCAGCGGGCACCTCTGTGTCGGGCACCTGCCCGGGACAGGTCTCAGGTGCTGTCCGCGCGACAAGCACGAGCCACCGAGCGGCCGGTCCGTATGCCCTCGCCGGCCCCTTCAGGCGACTTCGAGCAGTCGGCGCACCTCACTCTCCCGGTGCAGGATCCGCGCCCGGCACGCGAGCTTGACGGCCGCGTCCGCCAGCGCGAGACTCCGATCCACCTGGGGAATGTCGTCCCCCATCTCGGTGCGCAACCACTCGGAGACCTCCGCCCAGGAGTAGACGCTGATGTTGTCGGCCTCGATGACCGGCTCCGGGAATCCCCCCGGCCCCCGCTGCCCGGCGGCCAACTGCCTCAGGCTGGCCTGCGTACGCCCCCCATGCCGCCGCGCCGCGTCCCCCAGCGTCACCCCGTCGCCCTGCCCGATGCCGACCGCCCACAGATCTTCGACCTCCCTGATCTGGACGAGCACGCTGAGAATGGCCTCCATCAGGCTGTCCGCGTCGCGGTCACACATGAGCTGGACACTGCCGTCACGATGTCCAGCAACCGCACAGTCATCCAGACCGGCTTCGTAGAGGGCGTCAACCTCATCGTCGGTAGGCTCCCGGTTCAGGGTGACGCGGAAGTTCCAGGTAATCATGAGATCTCCTCGCTTTTACCGCACTCCGAATGATCGGCGACCCATTCGAGAATGCCCTTTGCGTGGTTTCCGGGATTGCGAGGCGTGCACCACACCTGATAGGGCGTGGCGCCACACACACATTCGACCCATCCCCAGCGGTGCCTGTTGTGGCTCTCCACTACAGCCAAGCCGTCGACCTTGCGCACCTTCTTGAAGGCGGCGTTGATCTCGTTGTGCTGATGTCTCCCTCGACCGACCATGTTCTAACTCTGCAACAGTGTTGCATAGTTAGAACGCTGTTTCCAAGCCTGGGGCGCCCACTGATTCTGAGCCCCGTCAGGTCTGGGCGGTCGGTCAGCGCTGGCCTTGGTCGAAGTACGCCGCCAGGTCCGGGTCCAGCGGCGGGACGTCGTACGGCGTGCCGTTGTCGCGCAGGGACATGGTGGCCATGTAACCGGCGGCGACGCTCATGCGGGCGGCCACCGGGGAGGTGTCCGTGACGCCGCCCTCTCTGACGAAGCGGCGGAACTCGGCGATGATCTCCAGGTCGGCGCCGCCGTGGCTGCCGGTGGCCCGGGGGACCTGGTAGGCGATGTCGCAGTCGGCGCGGTAGTCGCTCGGGCCGGTGTTCCAGACCTTGACGGTGTCGCCCGGGCCGTCGCCGAAGTTCTCCAGCCGCCCCTCGGTGCCGATGACCGTGTAGTTGCGCACATAGTCCGGGGAGAAGTGACACTGCTGGTAGGCGGCGATGACGCCGTTGTCCAGCCGCATGTTCATCACCGAGACGTCCTCGACGTCGACGACGTCGTTGAGGTCCCGGCGGGCGGTGGGCGGCCAGTCGAAGTCGCGCAGCCAGCCTTCGGGCCGGGGCGTGCCGGGCTCCCGGCGCGGCAGGTCGCCGTAGAGCATCAGGTCGCCCAGGGCGTTGACCCGGGTGGTGTAGCCGCCCGCGAGCCAGTGGATGACGTCGAGGTCGTGCGCGGCCTTCTGCAGGAGCAGGCCGGTGGTACGGGTGCGGTCGGCGTGCCAGTCCTTGAAGTAGTAGTCGCCGCCGTAGGAGACGAAGTGCCGCACCCAGACGGTCTTCGGCACGCCGATGTCGCCTCTGGCGATGATGTCGCGCATCAGCCGGACGACGCCCATGTGCCGCATGTTGTGGCCGACGTACAGCCTGGTGCCGGTCGCGCGGGCGGCGCGCAGCACGTTGTCGCAGCCGTCCACGGTGATGGCGAGCGGCTTCTCCAGGTAGACGGCCTTGCCGGCCTGGAGGCAGTCGATCGCGACGCGCTCGTGGGTGTCGTCCGGCGTCATCACGATGATCGCGTCGAGGTCGTCGCGGCCGAGCAGCTCCCGGTAGTCGAGCGTGGTCGCGGGCTCGCCGAAGAGCGGCGCCTGCGCCTTGAGCGCCGCCGGGTCCACGTCGCAGACGGCGGCCACCACCGAGCCCCGGCCGGGCTGGTGTGCGGCCAGGGCGAGGCTGGTGCGCAGGCCAAGGCCGACGACTCCGAAACGCAGGTCTTCCACGGGTGTCCTCTCCATCCTGTACGGCATCCGTACGAAACTACTCGTTACCTGGCGCGACCCCCCGCGTGAAGCTGAGCTGTGGGGGCACTTAAGAATCCCTCGATGGACACGGCGGGGGCACGGCGGGCACAGTGCGTAAGGTTCGAACTGGGGGGATGCACGCGATGAAAGCGCTGGTCAAGGAGCGGGCCGAGCCAGGTCTGTGGCTGGTCGACGTACCGGAGCCCGTTCTGGGGCCGGGCGAGGTGAAAATCAGAGTGCTACGCACCGGCATATGCGGCACAGACCTGCATATCCGGAAATTTGATGACTGGGCGCGGCAAACGCTGACGCTTCCGCTCATCGTGGGACATGAGTTCTCCGGGCACGTGGTCGAGGTGGCCGACGGCGTCGAGGACATCGCCGTGGGCGACCTGGTCAGCGGCGAGGGCCACCTCGTCTGCGGCAAGTGCCGCAACTGCATGGCCGGCCGCCGCCACCTGTGCCGCAACACCATCGGCCTGGGCGTCCACCGCGACGGCGCGTTCGCCGAATACCTGACCCTGCCCGCCACGAACGTCTGGGTGCACCGGACCCCGGTCCATCCCGACGTGGCGGCCATCTTCGACCCGTTCGGCAACGCCGTGCACACCGCGCTGTCGTTCCCCCTGGTCGGCGAGGACGTGCTGATCACCGGGGCGGGCCCGATCGGGCTGATGGCGGCCGCCGTGGCCACCCACGTGGGCGCCCGCAACGTGGCGATCACCGACGTCAGCGACGAACGCCTCAACCTGGCCACCAAGCTCGGCGTCTCCCTGGCGCTGAACGTCTCCCGCGACACCCTCGCCGAGGGCATGCGCCGCCTCAACATGCACGAGGGCTTCGACGTCGGACTGGAGATGTCCGGCAACCCGGCCGCCCTGCGCGACATGATCGCGAACATGACCCACGGCGGCAAGATCGCCATGCTCGGCCTGCCCGCGGCGGACTTCGCCGTCGACTGGTCCACGGTCGTCACCTCCATGCTCACCATCAAGGGCATCTACGGCCGGGAGATGTACGAGACCTGGTACAACATGTCGGTCCTGCTGGAGAAGGGGCTCGACCTCTCCCCCGTGATCACCGACCGGTTCTCCTACGAGGACTTCGACACCGCCTTCAACACCGCCGCGAGTGGACGTACCGGCAAGGTCATTCTGGATTGGAGCGCTTGATGTTCACGAACGTGCGCGATCAGCTGCGTGCGACGCTGGAGGAGATCACCGAGGCCGGGCTGCACAAGCCCGAGCGGGTGATCACCACCCCGCAGAGCTCGTCGGTCGGCGTCGCCGGGCGCGAAGTGCTGAACTTCTGCGCCAACAACTACCTCGGCCTGGCCGACAATCCGGAGGTCGTCGAGGCCGCCAAGCGGGCGCTGGACCAGTGGGGGTTCGGCATGGCCTCCGTACGGTTCATCTGCGGCACCCAGGAGGTGCACAAGGAGCTCGAAGCCCGCCTGTCGGACTTCCTCGGCATGGAGGACACCGTCCTCTACAGCTCCTGCTTCGACGCCAACGGCGGCGTCTTCGAGACACTGCTCGACGCGCAGGACGCGGTCATCTCCGACGCGCTCAACCACGCGAGCATCATCGACGGCATCCGGCTGTCCAAGGCCCGGCGGCTCCGCTACGCCAACCGGGACATGGCCGAGCTGGAAGCCCGGCTGAAGGAGGCGTCGGACGCCCGGCGCCGCCTGATCGTCACCGACGGCGTCTTCTCCATGGACGGCTACCTCGCGCCGCTGGCCGACATCTGCGACCTGGCCGAGCGCTACGACGCCATGGTCATGGTCGACGACTCGCACGCCGTCGGCTTCGTCGGCCCGACCGGGCGGGGCACCCCCGAGCTGCACGGCGTCACCGACCGGATCGACATCATCACCGGCACCCTCGGCAAGGCGCTGGGCGGCGCCAGCGGCGGCTACGTGTCGGCCCGCGCGGAGATCTGCGAGCTGCTGCGCCAGCGCTCGCGCCCCTACCTGTTCTCCAACTCGCTGGCCCCCGTCATCGCCTCCGCCTCGCTGCGCATCCTCGACCTGCTGGAGACCTCCAGCGAGGCTCGTGAGCGGCTGCGCGCCAACACCGAGCGCTTCCGCGCCAAGATGACCGAGGCCGGTTTCGACATCCTGCCGGGCGACCATCCGATCGTCCCGGTGATGATCGGCGAGGCCGCCGTGGCGGGCGCCATGGCCGAGCGCCTGCTGGAGCTGGGCGTCTACGTGATCGGCTTCTCCTACCCGGTGGTGCCGCACGGCCAGGCCCGCATCCGCGTCCAGCTCTCCGCCGCGCACTCCACCGAGGACGTCGACCACGCCGTGTCCGCCTTCATCCAGGCCCGCGCCGACCGGCTCTGACCCACCGGCACGGCGGTCGGCTCGGGAGGCTGGATAAGCTCGCCGCGTGATAGATACGCGGCGGCTGCGCACGCTGCGCGCGGTGGCCGACCATGGCACGGTGACCGCCGCGGCCGCCGCCCTGCACCTCACCCCGTCGGCGGTGTCCCAGCAGCTCGTCGCGCTGGAGCACGAGGTGGGCCACCGGCTGTTCGTCCGCGACGGCCGGGGCGTCCGCCTCACCGCCGTCGGCAAGATCATGCTCGGCCACACCAACGAGGTCCTCGCCCAGCTCGAACGCGCCGAGGCCGAGGTCGCCGCCTACAGCTCCGGCGAGGCGGGCGAGGTGACCGTGGCCTGCTTCGCCACCGCGATCAGCGCCGTGCTCTCCCCCGCGATCACCTCGCTGCGCGCCGCCGCTCCCGGCCTTCAGGTACGGGTACGCGACGCCGAGGGGGACCAGAGCCTGACCATGCTGCTCGACGGCGAGGCCGACGTCGCCATCGCGGTGGAATACCGGGGCGGCCCCGACGTCACCGACCGCCGCCTGCATCGCCTGCCGTTGTACGCCGAGCCGTTCGACCTGGTGCTGCCCGAAGGCCACGCCCTGGCCGCCGCCCCGCTGTCGGCCTTCGGCGAGCAGACCTGGATCGGCCCCTATCCGGGCAACCCGGTGCACGACGTGATCGCCTTCGCCTGCGAGCAGGCGGGCTTCACCCCCCGCTTCGCGCACTGCTCCGACGACTTCCGCGCGGTGGTCGCCCTGGTCGGCGCAGGCGCGGGCGTGGCACTGGTCCCCCGGCTCGCGCTGCGGGACATGGCCCTGTCCGGCGTGACGGTGTCCGGCGTGACGGTGTCCGACGTGACCATGTCCAGCGTGACGGCGCCCGGCGTGACGGTTCACCACGTGCCCGGACCCGAGCGCCGCGTCTTCGCCGCCGTCCGCCGGGGCGCGGACTCCCACCCTCTGCTGCGCCCCCTGCTCGACACCCTCCGCGAGATCGCCGGCTCCCTGGGGTCGAGTGACACATCCGGCAGAACCGGTGAAACCATACGCGACGGCTACGCCCGCGCGATCCCGATGACCTCGGCGAACCGGTCGTAACGGGTCAGCTCCTCATCCACCGGCCCGAGCACGTACTCCTGCCCCACCTGACCGATCGCCTCGTGCAGCGCCTTCGCGGCCCGGCGCGCCCGGCGGCGGCCCCCCAGCCACGCGGCCAGCCGCGCAAGCAGCGCGACCAGCACCCCGGCCAGCGCGCCGCCGGCCAGCAGCACGGTGGGCCAGGGCAGCTCCCCCGCCGTCGGCAGCGGGGGCTGCGGCAGGCGCAGGTAGTCCATCCCGAGCAGCACGCCCAGCCAGCCGGCCCCCGCCACCATGGTGGCGAACAGCAGCCACTGCAGCACGTTCACCGCCCGCCACCAGCGCGGCCTCCGGGTCTCCCGGAGGGAGGTCCGGCCGACGGCCCGATCCACCGCGTCGGGCAACTCCGCCTCCCGCGAGCGCGCCGCCCGCCGCACGGCAGCGCCCCAAGCCTGCGGCAGGTCCGTCGCCGCCGCCTCGCCGACGTCCCTGATCGCCGTCTCCACCTGCGCCCGCTGTACGGCGGAGGCGGCCGGGAGCGAGGTGTGCCCCACCGGCTCCCGCTCGGCGGCCACCCCGATCCGCAGCCTGCGCAACGGATCGGGCCGGAACCGGCGCACCCATCGGGTGACGGGCCACCCGGTGGCGATGACGGCCCGGTGCCGGTGCCCCTTGCGCACGGCCGCCACGACGAGCGGCACCCCGGCGGCCTTGGACAGCGCCGCCGTCAGCGGCCGATCCAACCGCCCGGCGCCCTGCCCCTCCGCCACTCGTACCAACTCCACCCGCCCGGCGCCCTGCCCATCCACCCGTACCAGCTCTGACCGCCCGGCGCCCATCCCATCCGTCACCCGTACCAGCTCCACAGCCCCGTCGGCGGACGCTGCGGCCAGGTGGTCGGCGGCGGTGATGACGTCGGCGGCCAGGCGGGCCGACCAGGACCGCCGCTCACTCACCCGGTTCGCCAGCAGGACGCGCAACTCGGCCAGGCCCGCGCCGGTACGGGCCGAGACCCCGACGATGGGCACCCCCGTCAGCCCGTCCTCGTCGAGCAGCCGCCGCAGGTCGCCCAGGCACCGCGCGACGGCGGCCTCGGGCAGCCGGTCGATCTGGTTGAGCACCACCACCATCACGTCCTGGTGCCCGGCCAGCGGCCGCAGATAGCGTTCGTGCACGGCGGCGTCGGCGTACTTCTGCGGATCCAGCACCCACACGAGCAGGTCGACCAGCTCCACCAGCCGGTCCACCTCCAGCCGGTGCGCGAGCCGGATGGAGTCATGGTCGGGCAGGTCGAGCAGGACCAGCCCGGACAGGTCACCGGAGGAGGCCGAGTGCCGGCGGGGCACCTCCAGCCAGTCGAGCAGCGGACCGGCCCCCTCCCCGTCCCACAGCGCCGCCTGGGCGGTCGCCGTGGTGGGCCGGGTGACGCCGACGGCCGAGAGCTCCTCCCCGGCCAGCACGTTGAACAGCGACGACTTCCCGCTGCCGGTGGCCCCGGCGAGCGCCGCCACGGTGTGCTCCACCGACAGCCGGCGCCGTATCCCCGCCCGCTCGGTCACTGTCCGCGCCGCGGCCACCGCCTCCCCGGGCAGCCGCCCCTCCCCCAGCTCGACCGCCTCCGTCAGCGCGGCCAGCCGCGAGTCCAGCGACGGCCCCTTCTTACGGCGCAGCAGCTTCATGGCGATCCGCCCTCGGGTAGCTCCGCCTGGTGGGTACGGACCGATCGGGCGGACGCCCGCAGCATGGCGGCCGTGTCCGGCGGCGGCTGGACGGTCTCCAGCAACGTGGTGTAGCGGACCGCCTCCTCCTCCATCAGCCCCCGCACCCGCTCCCGTAGGTCCTCCCGGGCCGCCACGGTGAGCGTCCGCACCGCCTGGTCGCCGAACACCGCCTCCAGCAGCTTCTGCGACAGCACGCTGGTGCCGCCCGCGATGCCCACCTCGATCCCGGTCAGCCCGCCGGTGGAGGCGAAGACGGCCAGCATCAGCAGCACCCCGGCCCCGTTCACGCCGAAGGACGCCAGCCGCGCCGCCGACCGCCGGGACGCGCCTTCCTCCCGTACGAGATCGAGCACGTACTCCTGCCAGCCCCGTACCGTCGCCTCGGCCCGCTTGCCGAGGTCCGGGGAGGCGCGGCCGAGCCGGGCCCGTTCGACGGCGCCGACGCGGTCCAGCAGGCCGGGCCCGCCCGGCGCGGCGGACCAGCCGTCGAGGGCGCGTTCGGCGGCGCTGTCGGCCGCGCCCCTGATCAGCGCCTCGACGCCGGACTCCAGCGCGTCGCGCAGCTGGGTGCCGGGCGCCTGCCCGGTGAAGAAGCCGACCACCCGGTCACGCAGCCGGCCGACCCGGCTCTCCAGCGAGCGCATCAGGTCGCCGGTGCCGATGAAATCCTGCCAGCGGGCCAGCACCTCGCCCCGCAGCAGCGACCCGTCGCGCATGCCCTCGTCGAAGTCGGCCATCGCGCCCGCGTACGCGGCGGTCACGATGGCGTGCAGCCCGGCGAAGGCGCTCTCCTGCCGCTCGACCGCGTCGGCCAGCGCCGGCACCCGGACGGCCAGGCTGTCGAGCGTGCCGGACAGCGTCTGGCGTACCACCCGGGAGCGTTCGGCGGCGTCGGCGGCGAGCCCGGTGAGCCAGTCGGCGATGGGCGCCACCGCCTCGGCGGGCAGCCGGGCCTTCTCGCTGGGCAGCGCGGCCTCCGGCACGGCGAACAGGCGGGTGCCGTCGAGGCCGTTGTCGACCAGGAGGCGTTCGAGGTCGCGGGTGACGGGCCCGGCGGCCTCCGGCGGCACCCGGTCGAGCACCAGGGCGAGCGCGGTGCTGCGCTCGCGGGCCGAGCGCAGGAAGCTCCACGGCACCTCGTCGGCGTAGCGGGCGGCGGTGGTGACGAACAGCCACAGGTCGGCCGCGGCGAGGAGCTGCGCGGCCAGCTCCCGGTTGGCGGTCACCACGGAGTCGATGTCGGGCGCGTCGAGCAGCGCCAGCCCGCTGCCGAGCGCCTCGGCCGTCACCACCCGCAGCGCTCCCACGCCGGCGCCGGTGGCGCGGGACAGGCCGGGCAGCACGTTCGGGCCCATGAACCAGTCGTGGTCGGCGGGGCTCACCACCAGCGTGGGCACCAGCGTGGTGGGGCGCAGCACGCCTGGCTCGGCGACGTCGGCGCCGACCAGCGAGTTGACCAGCGTGGACTTGCCCGCACCGGTGGACCCGCCGACGACGGCGAGCAGCGGCGCGTCGATGGCGCGCAGCCGGGGCAGCAGGTAGTCGTCGAGCTGCCCGGTCAGCTCCTTGAGCGCGCGCCGGTCGGCGGCGGCCTCCCCGACGGCCAGCGGGAACAGCTCCCGATCCAGCGGCCGGCGCAGTCCTTCGAGCGCGCCCAACAGGTCCATACGGTCAAGCTAGCCCGCAGGAGGCTCCCTTAACACGTAACCGACGCTGCGCAACGTGTGAATGAGTCGTGGCTCCACGTCGTCGACCTTGCGCCGCAGGTAGGACACGTACGATTCGACCACGCCGGCGTCGCCGCCGAAGTCGTAGTTCCAGACGTGGTCGAGGATCTGCGCCTTGGACAGCACCCGCCCGGCGTTGGCCATGAAATAGTGCAGCAGCTTGAACTCGGTCGGCGACAGCCGCACCTGCCGCCCGGCGCGCCACACCTCGCGCGCCTCCTCGTCCAGCTCCAGGTCCGCCACTTTCAGCTTGCTCGCGGGCGCGCCCTCCGCTCTGGTACGGCGCAGCACCGCGCGGATCCTGGCCTGGACCTCCTCCAGGCTGAACGGCTTGGTGACGTAGTCGTCGCCCACCCGCAGCCCGGCGATCTTGTCCTCGGTGGCTTCGCGGGCGGTCAGGAACAGCACCGGCGCGTCGATGAGCCTGGCCACCTCGAACCCGTCCAGGTCCGGCAGCATGACGTCCAGCACGACCAGATCGGGCCTGGCCCGCCGAGCCACCTCGACGGCTTCGTGCCCGTCGGCGGCGGTGACCACCTCGAACCCGGAGAAGCGCAGGCTGGCGGAGAGCAGGTCTCGGATACTGGGCTCGTCGTCCACCACCATGATCAGCGCCTCGGGTTCGGTCACGTACCCAGAGTGACAAAACCACCTGAGGAATTGCTGAACGACTAATCCAAAGCGAGTGGGAGTTCTACTCGGAACGTCGCCCCTTCGCCCACCGCGCTCCGCGCCCGTACGGTCCCGCCGTGCGCCCCCACCAGCGCCCGCACGATGGCCAGGCCGAGCCCGCTGCCCCGGTCCTCGCCCGACCGGCGGCGGGAGCGGGCCGAGTCGGCCCGGTAGAAGCGCTCGAAGACCCGCTCGACCTGGTCGGGGGTGAGGCCGGGCCCCTTGTCCGCCACTTCGAGGAAGACCGTCTCGTCGTCGGCCCCCACCCGGACGGTGATCGGCGTGCCCTCCTCGGTGTGGACGAGGGCGTTGGACATGAGGTTGCCGACGACCTGGCGCAGCCGTACCTCGTCACCGGAGACGATCAGGGCGGCGCCGCCCACGACGTCCAGCCCGATCTCGCGGGACGGCGCGAGGATCCGCGCGTCCTGCACGGCGTCGGCCGCCAGCGCCAGCATGTCCACCGGGCGCATCTTCAACGGCCTGGCCTGGTCCACCTGGGCGAGCAGCAGCAGGTCGTCGACCAGCAGGCCCATCCTGCCCGCGGCGCTCTCCACCCGCAGCATCAGCTCGGCGGCGTCGGCGTTCGGGTTCTGCCGGGCGTACTCGGCGAAGCCGCGGATCGAGGTGAGCGGGGTGCGCAGCTCGTGCGAGGCGTCGGTGACGAACTGGCGCATCCGGTCCTCCGACCTCCGGGCCGCCTCCTCGGACGCCGAGCGGGCCGCGAACGCGCTCTCGATCTGGGCCAGCATCCCGTTCAGCGCGCCGGCCAACCGGCCCACCTCGGTGCGCGGGTCGCCGTCCGGCACCCGGCGTCCCAGCTCACCGGCGGCGATGGTGCCGGCCGTGTGCTCGATCTCCGCCAGCGGCCGCATGCTGCGCCGTACGATCGTGACGCCCACGACGGCGAGGATGAGCACGATGCCGCCGCCGCCCAGGAGCTCGATGAGGACGAGCCGCCAGGTGATCTCGTTGACCTCTTCCAGATCCGTGGCGACCACGAAGGTGCCCTGCGGCGTCGTGGTCTCCTTGACCCGCCAGGCGCCGCCGCCGTTGACGGCCGGCGCGGTGTAGATGCCCGGGCCGGGCGAGTCCTCCAGCACCGGCTTGGGCTTGATGTCGACGTCCCGGTCGCCCTGCGTCGGGGTGAGGCGGCCGGCGGCGTCCTTCATCAGCACGATCGTGTCGGACTCGATGAGCAGCGCCTTGTCGGGCAGTTTCCGGCCCGCCAGGCGCCGCTGCTCATCGTTGACCAGCCGTTTGGTCACCCGTACGGACACGAGGTTGACCTGGCTGTCTACGCGGTCGAGCAGGTAGCCGTTCAGGACCGAGACGCTGACCAGGCCGATGAAGCTCATGCCGAGCCCGAGCAGCGCCAGCATCGACGCCATCAGCTTGACCCTGAGCGGGAGGCCGCTCAACCTCGCCATTACACGCCCGGCGGGAGCCGCAGGACGTAGCCGACGCCGCGCAGCGTGTGGATGAGCCGGGGGCTGCGGTTGTCGATCTTACGGCGGAGCACGGAGACGTAGGACTCGACGATGCCGACCTCGCCCCGGAAGTCGTAGTCCCAGACGTGGTCGAGGATCTGCGGCTTCGACAGCACCCGGCCCGCGTTCGTCATGAAGTAGCGCAACAGCTTGAACTCGGTCGGCGACAGCGCGATCGCGTGGCCGCCCCGCCACACCTCGTGGCTCTCCTCGTCCAATTCGATGTCGGCGAAGGTCAGCCGGGGCGGCGGCGGTTGCGTCTCGCCGCTGGTGCGCCGGAGCACCGCGTGGATCCTGGCGACGACCTCCTCCAGGCTGAACGGCTTGGTCACGTAGTCGTCACCGCCGATCGTCAGGCCGCGGATCTTGTCCTCGGTCTCGTCGCGGGCGGTCAGGAACACCACGGGGGTACGGATGCCGCCGCCGCGCATCCGCCGGACGATCTCGAATCCGTCCAGGTCGGGCAGCATGACGTCGAGGACGACGAGGTCCGGCCGCTGCCGCTGGACGGAGGCCACGGCGTCCACGCCGCTCTTGGCGGTGCACACGTCGAAGCCCGCGAACCTGAGGCTCGCGGCGAGGAGTTCGAGAATGTTCTGGTCATCTTCGACGATCAGGAGTCGCGCTTCCATCACCATCAAGGATGCACTCATCGGACGGGTGCTGGGACAATTCCGGCGATGTGCCGGGCGATGGCCAAGCTGGACGTGGCCGCCGGTGAGGGGGCGTTGCGCACCAGAACCACCCTGCCCTGAACGTCCACCGCGAAGTCGTCGACCAGCCCGCCGTCTCTCGCGACGGCTTGCGCGCGCACGCCGCCCTCGGCCCGTCGCAGGTCGGCGGCGGTGAGCTCGGGTACGTAGCGGCGCGCGGCGTCGAGGAAGGCGCCCTTGACCAGCGAGCCGTAGACCTCCTTGACGCCGGTACGCCAGTGCCGCCGGGCCAGGCGGAGGGTGCCGGGCCAGCGGACAATTGCCGGAAAATTACTGAAATTTCGCCATTTATAGCCTTCGTAGGCGGTGGCGAGCACCGCGTTCGGGCCCACCAGCACCTCGCCGTCGAGGTGCCGGGTCAGATGTACGCCCAGGAACGGATAGCGCGGATCGGGCACCGGATAGATCAGCCCCCGCACCAGCTCCCTGGCTTTTCCGTCGAGCGCGTAGTACTCACCCCTGAACGGCACGATCCGCACGTCCCCCGGCATCCCGGCCATCCTGGCGACCGCATCGGTGCCCAGACCCGCGCAGACCACCAGCCGGTCGAAGCCGAACCGCCGCCGCCCCGCCACCACCTGGACCCCGCCGGCGCTCTCCCTGACGCCCTGCACCGGATGCTCCAGCCGTACAGAACCGCCGAGCTCTGCCACGTCGAGCGCGAGCCGGCGCGCGACCGCCGGGAAGTCGGTGATCGCCGTCCGCGGCGAGTGGAGCGCGCCGACGCCGACCGCGTGCGGCTCGATCTCGCGCAGCCCCAGCCCGTCGAGCTCGGCGAGGTCCGGCACGCCGTTGGCCCTGGCCCGCTCGGCCAGCGCCGCCAGCAGCGGCCGCTCGGCCCGCGTGCTCGCCACCACCAGCTTGCCGACCTCGTCGTACGGCAGCGCGTGCTGGGCGCAGTAGG
Source organism: Nonomuraea glycinis (assembly GCF_014646515.1). Lineage (GTDB taxonomy): Bacteria > Actinomycetota > Actinomycetes > Streptosporangiales > Streptosporangiaceae > Nonomuraea > Nonomuraea glycinis. The sequence goes on along the minus strand of NZ_BMNK01000022.1, from coordinate 77,873 downwards.
CCTTGAGCAGGGCCACACCCTCGCGGCAGAGCCTGGCCTTGAGCGAGCCGGGCGGGTAGTAGATGCCCGCGTGCACGACGCCGCTGTTGTGGCCGGTCTGGTGCGCGCCGACGCGGCCCTCCTTCTCCAGCACGGTCACCTCGGCGCCCCGCGTCACGGCCAGCTCCCGGGCGACCGCCAGACCGACGATCCCGGCCCCCACGACTCCGATCTTCTCCGTCACCAGGCCAGTGTGCCCCCGCGTTCAGCCCTCGACCACCGCAAGGCATCCCGAAGCGGCGCCTTCCACCACCACTGACCTCCAATCTGGGCCGGTGAATCGAACATGAGTACGATGGATTCATGTACGTCCCGCCAGAATGGCCCGCGGAGGTCCGGCCACCCAGCGTCCCCGACTGGGAGACCTCGGCCGTTGCCTGGCTGCTCGACGCGGTGCCCCCGGACTACCGAGCCTACGAGGTGCTCAGGCGGCACCCCATCGCCCTGGCCCGGATGGCGAACCACCACGTCAACTCAGCCATCGAGGCGGCCCGCACCGGCTACCGAAGGGCGGCGGTCGAGCTCAAGGGCCACCTCCCGCCACACGCCATCGAGGCCGTTCTGGACACCTACCGGGAAGAGGGGCCCCGGCTGGTACGCCTGTCCCGCTCCATCGCCGTGGTCGAGCAGGCCTTGCGCGGCGACATGTTCACCGCCACCATGCGCCGCCCGTGACTCTGCCCCTCGCCACTCATTTCAAGTTTGATTTCATCCTTGAACTAACCTAGGCTCGGCTCTCCCAAGTAGCGCCGCACTGACAGGAGAGCGACTGTGAAGCTCGGCATCATGCTGCCCGTGTCGGGGGTCCACGCCTCACCGGCGAACATCACGACCATCGCCCAAGCCGCCGAGAGGATCGGCTACGACTCGATCACGACCTACGAACGCCTGTTGCGCCCGATGGCACCGACGATGCCCGGCCCCGACGGCACCCTGGAGCGGCTCCCCGACATCTACCGCACCACCTTCGAGCCGCTACAGACGTTGAGTCACGTGGCGGCGCTCACCAGCCGCATCGCTCTGGGCACCAGCATCATCAACCCGCTGTTCCACCCGCCGGTCGTGCTGGCCCGCAGGCTGGCGACGCTCGACCAGTTCAGCGGTGGCCGCGTCCTCGCCGGTTTCGGGCAGGGCTGGATGCCGCAGGAGTTCGCCACCGCGGGCGTGCCCATGAAGCGGCGCGGCGCCGGCTTCGACGAGGTCATCGCGGCGATACGGGCCTGCTGGGGACCCGACCCTGTGGAGTACGAGGGCCGCTTCTACACGATCGAAGCCTCCGAGATCAACCCGAAGCCCGTCCGCGGCGACATCCCGATCACCGTCGGCACGATCTCCGACAGCGGCATCGACCGGGCCGCCCGCATCGCCGATGGCATCACGCCGATGGCCTGGGCCCTGGACGGGGTGACCGCGCAGGCCAAGCGCTTCTGGGAAACCGCTGAGCGCCTCGGACGAGACCCGGCCGCGCTCACGGTGACGGCACAGACCAACCACCCCATGGAGCCCAAGCCGGTCAGCGGGGACCGCCCGTTCCTTCGCGGCGCCCCACGGCAGCTCGCCGACGACATCGAGCAACTGCGGGAGCGTGGGTTCACCGGGGTTCTGTTCGCGTTCCCGCCGCCCGATGAGATCGCCACGCAGATCGAGATGCTCGAGGAGCTCCGTTCCCTGGTGCCCGCAGGGTGAGCGGATGGTCCGGCCTGCCTGGGCGGATAGGATCGGCCGCATGGAGGGTCAGGACGAACCGCGTTGGCTGTCGCCGGATGAGCATGACGCCTGGATCTCCCTGGCCTGGCTGATGATCAAGCTGCCGGGCGAGTTCGACGCCCAGCTCCAGCGCGACAGCGGCATCTCCCTCTTCGAATACCTGGTGCTCTCCTCGCTGTCCATGTCGCCCGACCGGTGCATGCGGATGAGCGACCTGGCCCAGCACGTGAACGGCTCCGTCTCCCGGCTGTCCAACGTGGCCAAGCGCCTGGAGCAGCGCGGCTGGATCGCACGAGCGCCCTCCACCGGGAACGGCCGCTACATCGAGGCGACACTCACCGAGGCGGGCATGGCCGTGCTCCACCAAGCCGCCTCCGGCCACGTCGAGACAGTGCGGCGGTATGTCTTCGACGTGCTCGGCGCCGATCAGGTGACCGGGCTGCGTGACATCGGCCGCCAGATCGCGGCCCAGGTCGAACACGACCGCACCGGGTCTCCCTCGGCGAGACGGATCCTGCGATAGCCCTGATCGGCACGGCGACCGGTCAGCCGGTGAGGCCGAGCTCTCCGGCGCGCATCCCGGCCTGGAAGCGGGAGCCGGACTCAAGCAGGGCCATCAGGTCGGCCACCCGCCGCCTGTAGGTGCGCAGCGACAGGCCGAGCTGCCGGGCCGCGGACTCGTCTGTGTGGCCTCCGCCGAGCATCCGCAGCACGGCCTGGCCATCGGCGTCGAGCTGCGGCATGTCGGAGCGCAGGTAGGCGTCGAGCTCGGTGGCCGCCTTCCAGGCCGCCTCGATCAGCATCCGGACGCCGCCCACCACGGACGGCGTGTCGGTCACGGTGTACTCCCTCGGCCCGCCGAACGGGGGCGCGACCTCGGCGAGGATGGCGAACGACCGGTCGAGGACGATCGTCTCGTGCGGCAGCGGGGAGGCGCTGATCCGCACCTCAGCGCCTTGTGCCACGACCTCCCACAGGTGCCGCCGGGCGTCCTCGTCGGCGAGCGCGGCCGGGCTGAGCAGCTTGCGCACCCTGAAGGGCGGGGGCCCGCCCCCGCTCAGCCGCCGGATGACCGCCTCACGCGCCTCAGGCTGCGCCCACGTGGTCAGATCACGCGCCGCGCACACGAAGTCGTCCTTGACCGAGGCGAACAGGGGGTAGGCCCTGGCCACGAGCTCCGTGTCGCCGCGTACGGTGATGACCACGGCCTCAGTGTATGGCAGCTTCTTGCCACCGCTTTGAGCCCGAGGCGCCCGGTCGACGAGGCTGAGGCTATGACAGAGAACATGTTCCAGCTCGGCGGCGACCTCCCGGTGCGCCGGCTCGGTTTCGGTGCCATGCGTCTGCCCAGGAAGACCTTCACCGGCCCGGCCCGCGACCCGGAGTCCGGGATAGCGGTGCTGCGCAGGGCCGTCGAGCTCGGCGTCGACCACATCGACACCGCGTCGTTCTACCGCCACGAGGGCGTCGCGGCGAACGAGCTGATTCGCAAGGCACTGCACCCCTACCCCGCCGGGCTGGTCATCGCCACGAAGGTCGGGCCGATCGAGGACGAGCAGGGCGTGCCGAGCCGGCAAGCCCGGCCAGGCGAGTTGCGGGCCCTGGTCGAGGAGAACCTGACGAGCCTCGGGGTGGACCGCCTCGACCTGGTCTACCTGCGGGTCGGCGGCCTTGCCGAGCCGGGCGGCGAGTCGATCGCCGAACGCTTCGAGGTCCTGGCCGGGCTCCGCGAGGAGGGCCTGATCCGACACCTCGGCGTGAGCAACGTCGATGCCGCCCAACTCGCCGAGGCCCGCACCATCGCTCCCGTGGCCGCGGTGCAGAACAGCTTCCACGTCCAGGAGCGCCACTCGGCCGACGTGCTGACCGCCTGCGCCGCCGACGGGGTCGCGTTCGTGCCCTTCTTCCCGCTCGGCGGCGGCTTCCGCCCGATCGACCCTGCCCGCCTGGCCCGAGTCACCGAGCGGCACCAGGCCACTCCCGCGCAGGTGGCGCTCGCCTGGCTGCTCACCACGTCCCCGGTGACCCTGGCCATCCCCGGCACCGGCTCCATCGCCCACCTGGAGGAGAACATGGCCGCGGCCGCCATCCACCTCACCGACGAGGACCTCGCCGACCTCGAACCCTGAGACCTTTGCCCGGGTTCTGGTCATTCGGACCCCTTAAGAGCTGGCGCACCGGCCGGCTGGGATTACCGCCACCATGCGGCGTCACCCTGGGTAGGACGCTGGTCCGGCTGTCGGTCGAGGTGGCTCGCCAGGTCATCGGGGTTCGCGCCGATCAGGGCGTAGAGGTAGCCCTGGGCGAACTGCTCGGGGGTGGGCACGCGCTTCCTGACCGCCGCGACTCCCCAGCGCAGGGGATGGATGTTCCACTCCCGGCCGTACCGCGCTTCGAGGTCTTCGCAGTTCATGGTAGGTAGCCCGGGATCAGCGCAGCGGCCTTGCCCGGAGAATCGCCGGGGACAAGCGTCACCCTGTCGGGCAGGACAACATCGTCTGGCCCGGTCTGAGCGACTTCCACGATGTACGCGCCCGACCGCGGCGCTATCCGTACGGTAGCGATTCGCCGCCCTTGAGAGGAAAAGACCAGCAGCTCTGGCGGGTACCGATCCAAGGCACTGATCGGCTTGGAGGGGTAGTACGCGGACTTGAGCGTGAGCCGGAGCCATTCGACCGTGCGGCTAGGCATCCCGCGCCTGAGCAGTACTCGTAGCTTGGCCAGCGCTTCGTCATGCCGGCCCGCGACGACGTCGCTGATCGGCTCGCGGACAGGGTTCGCTTGAGCCTCTTCGGCCGTTCTTCCCAACATTTCGTGATTCATCGCAATTTCACCGACCATGTCCGTGTTTGGGGGCGAGCCACGTTGCAACATCAAGGGGTAGGGCGATGTTCTGTTCCGCCGGACCGCGCTTGACTCTTTTTCAAGAGCCATTCCAAGAATGCCTTTGACCAGCTACCTTCGGAACTGGCGCGCAATAACACCATCGAACGATCGTGTCGCCCTCATTGTTGCGACCCATCACAACTCCTGTCGCCCCCGTCGAACGGAGCCGAAATGTCGGCAATTCCGGATCTATCTCCTGAAATCGCCTTTGGCCGAGAGCTACGCAAACTGCGCACGGCCCAGAACTGGTCGCTAGAAGCCCTGGGCGCCAAAGTCGGATATTCAGGGACGATGGTCGGCTACTTCGAGCGTGCGAAGCGACCTATTCCGGAATCGTTCGTCACGACGGCAGAGGAGGCGCTGGGGCTCAACGGGGAGCTTGTGGCGCTCTGGAAGGAAATCAATCCGAAGGCCGCCCCCGCATGGTTCCGGGCATGGCCGAAAATCGAAGCGGCTGCCCGCGTCATCCGAACATGGGAACCTTTGGTCTTCCCCGGCCTACTACAGACGTCCGACTACGCCCGAGTGGTTCTGCGCGGCGTGCCAGGCGCGACGGAAGAGGAAGTGGAGCAGGCGCTTGAGGCCCGGCTCAAGCGGCAAGCCATCTTCGGCCGGCCTACGTCCCCGATATTCGCCGCTGTAATAGACGAGGGAGTCTTGCATCGCCCCATCGGCACCAGCAGCATCATGTACGAACAGCTCGAACACCTGGCATCACTGATGGATCATCCGAAGATCACCATACAGGTCGTCCCCTTTGCGGCAGGGATGACCACGGGCCTGCTCGGGGGCTTCGCCATCGCTCAACTCCCCGAAGGGCGCGACTGGGCTTACCTGGAATCTGCGTCAAGCGGCCAAGTAACCGATCGTATAGAGCAGGTGCAGAGCATTAGCCTGAGGTACGACACGATCCGCGCATGGGCGCACCCCCTCCACGTCACCCGGGACGTGATACGCGAGATGCAGAAGAGGTACAGAGATGAGTGAGGAACTGTCCCACGCCGACTGGCGGAAGGCCAAGGCTTCGGGCGCGAACAACGGCAACTGCCTGGAGGTTGCACCTCTGTCCGGCGGGCGTGTAGGCATCCGCGACTCCGAAACCCCCGAGAAACCCCCATTCATTGTCCGCCCCGAAGTCTGGGACGCCTTCATCGACGGCGCTAAAAAGGGCGAATTCGACTTCTAACAGAGTAAGGTCCTCGACTTCGGTCGGGGACCTTGTCGTACCACTGACTTGCTGTTCTGTTTTGTTGCGCCACAAACAGCTTCCGCGCATGGTCTTACTTCTGGCATGAACCTATCGTTGGGAGGAGAACGGTCCCCATTCTCAGGAGGCTCAGATGAGCGCGACGAAAGATCAGCCCGCACGACCCTGGGGCATGAGCAGGACAACGGAAAACCTGCCCGAAGCTTCTCGTCCGTGGGTCGCTACGCGACTCGATCCCGAAACACAACTGGCGATCTTCTACGACGAGAAAGGCGCGACCATCGATATAACGAGCGGCGAAGGTTCCTCAAGAACCTACGCATCGGTCTCCATGAGCCGTCCCCACGATGGGGCAACGAACGCCCCTCAGCACGCCGATGACTCCCCCACCGACAACGAAACGGACTAGTACGTGGCGTCTACCCGCAACACCGTCATGGTGATCACCTGCGAGGAGGACTCCACCGCCGATCTGGTCATCGCCGCGCTCAATAGACGCGGGGCAGTAGTCGTACGGGTGGATCCTGCCGACATCGGCCCCGATCTGACGTTCAGCGGAAGAATCGGGGCCGATCGCAGGCAGTGGACAGGGCGCTTGCGTACTCCCAGCCGGGACGTCCCCTTGGAGAATGTGCGAGCGGTCTACTATCGTCGCCCGTCCCTCTGGCGGTTCGACGAACTGGAGCCGCAGGCACGGAAGTTCGCCGTCGCCGAAGCAAGGCAGGGTCTCAAGGGCCTGTTGACCAGCCTTCCTGAGTGCCGGTACGTCAACCACCCCTTCGGCAATGACCGCAGCGAGTACAAACCCGCCCAGTTGCAGGCGGCTGTGGAGGTCGGGCTCGATGTGCCGGCGACCCTGATCACCAATGACCTCAAAGCCGTGAACGAGTTCGTACAGGAGCACAAACCGATCATTTACAAGTCCTTCCGGGGCGTGCCTTCGGCTCCTGGCGGCGAGGTGGCAACAATCTGGGCCGAAGAAGTCGATCCATCGGACGTAGATGAATCAGTCATCGTCACTGCCCACCTGTTTCAAGCGAAGGTGCGCAAATCCAGCGATGCCAGGGTGACCGTGGTCGGCCCCAGAGTCTTCGCCAGTGAGATCACCGGTCCAGGCGGCGATCTGGACTGGCGGCGGGACGACTGGAGCAAGCTGGAGCACGCTCCCATCCAGGTACCCTCGTCAGTCGTCGCCGCACTGCACGCATACCTCGATCACTTCGGGCTCGTCTTCGGGTGTTTCGACTTCGGTCTAGAGGCCCGAGAAGGCAATGACGGGCCGTATCGGTGGACATTCTTCGAATGCAACCCGAACGGACAATGGGGCTGGCTGCCTGACGCGGAGGCGATAGCCGACGCTTTCGCGGAGACCCTGCTGGAAGGGCGGTCCACATGAGCCTGGCGGCGAAGCTGCGCCACGAACTGGCGGCCACGATCGGCTCCCCTGGCTGGCGCACCGCGTTGGAGACAGTGCCTCGCGAGGTGTTTCTCGGACAGGCCGTCTACAGGTACGAGCCCGAACGCGGCTGGGTGCCGGTGCGGCGCTCCGAGATGAGCACCGAAGATTGGCTTCACCTCGCCTACACCGATGAGACGTGGGTAACTCAGATCGCCGGTGTGCTGGCCGAGGACGCGACCGATCCGGTGCTGATCTCCCGGCCTACATCGTCATCGACGCTTCCAGGGCTGGTCGTACGGATGCTGGATGCCGCCGAGATCGGCGAAGGCGAGAAGATCATGGAGATCGGCACCGGCACCGGCTATTCCACCGCCCTGATGTGCTGTCGGCTCGGCGACGATGCGGTGACCTCCGTCGAGTTCGACCCCGTCATCGCTGCCCGCGCGAAAGCCGCCATCGCTGAGGCCGGCTACATGCCCATGCTCGTCCAGGGCGACGGCCTGCTCGGCTACGAGGCCGACGCCCCCTACGACCGGCTCATCGCTACCTGCGCGGTAAGGACGATCCCCCCTGCATGGGTACGACAGGTCCGCCAGGGCGGGACGATCACGGCCCCCATGCTGGGCTGGACCGGAGGGGTCGCCTTCGCGCATCTCCACGTCACCGACGTCGGCACGGCCAGCGGCAGATTCCTCAGTGACGACGTGTACTTCATGCCCGCCAGACCGCACGCGGCCCCGCCACTCGACACGATCCAGTTGGGCATCGGAGACGCGAGTGAGACCCAGGTGGATCCGTCGCTCCTGAAGAACGACACGGCTCTGTTCGTGGCCCAGCTTGCCGCTCCTCAGGCACAGCATGCGTGGGCGGGGGACATCTTGACACTCGACGACACCGAGACCGGTTCGCACGCCGACGTCAGGCCGGCCCTTGATGGTGGATGGGTGGTCCATCAGGACGGGCCGATCCGCATATGGGACGCGATCGAAAAGGCCATCGCGATGTGGCAGGAAGCAGGCAGCCCCCATCAGTCCGGCTTCGGGCTCACGGTCACCCGCGAGAGTCAGCGGGTGTGGCTCGGCGAGCCTGATGGGCCTCGCTGGGAACTCCCGTCATACAGGTCGTCCCTTTCGACCACCGGAAGAACCTGACGACTTCTAACAGAACAAAGTCCCCGGCTTTGGCCGGGGACTTTGTTGTTGCTAATAGCTTGCTGTTCTGTTTTCCGTGGCACCTGCGGCACGACAGCCAGGCCGGCGCGGTGACCACAGCACGCGGTTCGACCTCGGCCGACCACACCTTGATCACGCGAAATCAAGGCTAGTTGAAGCAGTCCTGCTTGTTGAGTGCGATGCCGTAGGAGGCGACCTTGCCGCGGGTGACCTCGAAGCTGTAGTAAGCCTTCTTGTTGCCGGAGACCTTGATCGTGTAGTAGCCGTGGAAGTTCTTCTTGATGCGCGGGTAAGCGGCCTTCAACTGCTTGGCAGTAGAGCCGATCTTGATACCTTCGGGGGTCTCCATGCCCTTCGCGGCGAAAATGGCGGCCAGTCCCACGGTTGGCGACATGTAGGTTTCGACCGAGTTCTTCGCATTCGGGACCTTCTTCAGGTCCCAGTCGGTACACATGCCTCCGCTCGGGGTCTTCCCCGCTGCCTCCCCCGTCGCCCTGGCCTGCTTGACGGTCATGCCGAGCTTGACGGCACCGTAGCCGTAGGGACCCAGCGTCGGCTTCGCCTGGGCGACCGCCGCGGTGGCGCCGGTGAGCAGCAACGAGCCCGCGAGGAGCGAGGTCCCGATCATCATCTTCATCATGTCTGCTTCGATGAGGAAACACCGGAAAAGGTTCGAGTCAGGATCAAATTGTGCAACCGGCAAGGCTGAAGCCAGGTAAGCGATGACCTCTGTAGCGCCCGGTGCAGTCGGGTACGTTCGTGCTGTCCGAGATCTCCGCTGCTCGTGAGGACCTGTTATGAAAGCCATCACCGTCCGAGACCGCGCCGCCGGGGTGGCCGGGCTTTCCCTGACGGAGGAGCCGTACCCGCACGCCGCCGAGAACGACGTCATCGTCCGGGTGCATGCCGCGGGGTTCACCCCCGGTGAGCTCGACTGGCCGGGAACGTGGGCCGATCGGGCGGGCCGTGATCGAACGCCGAGTGTGCTCGGGCATGAGGTGTCGGGTGTCGTCGCCGAGTTGGGTTACGGAACCACCGGCCTGACCGTGGGCCGGCGGGTGTTCGGGCTGACCGACTGGGCCCGCAACGGCTCGCTGGCCGAGTACGTCGCGGTGGAGGCCCGCAATCTCGCGCCGCTGCCGGCGGGCATCGACCACGCCGTGGCCGCCGCGCTGCCGATCTCAGGGCTGACCGCATGGCAGGGCCTGTTCGACCACGGCCGCCTCGCCGCCGGTCAGACCGTCCTCGTTCACGGCGCCGCAGGCGGTGTCGGTTCTCTCGCCGTACAGCTCGCGCGCGAAGCGGGAGCCCGGGTGATCGGCACCGGCAGGGGCGGTGCCAGGGATACGGCACTCGGGCTCGGCGCGGACGTCTTCCTTGACCTGGAGAACGATCCCCTCGAAGAGGCCGGCCAGGTCGACCTGGTGTTCGACGTGATCGGCGGGGACATCCTGGACCGCTCGGCCGCGCTGGTGCGCCCCGGCGGCACGCTCGTCACCATCGTCTCGCCACCCACGGTCCGGCCTCGGGACGGGCAGGCGATCTTCTTCGTCGTCGAACCCGATCGCGCCCGGCTCGCGGACCTGGCCTGGCGACTCCGGGACGGACGGCTCCGCGCGATCGTCGGGGCCGTGCTGACGCTCGCCGAGGCCCCCTCCGCGTTCGCGCCCACCCACCGTACGCCCGGCAAGACGATCATCCGGGTCGCGGAAGGCGAATAGCCGGCTGCGCATGGATCGCGGTCCAGGCCACGTGCACTGCCGCGCGGCAGCCGTACATGCGGCTCGTCGTGGTGCGGTCCTGGAGCGGCTCGACCGGCCAGACCATCACCAAGGCTTGAACGCGCCCTTGGTTAGCCTCCGAACTGCCGGGACAGGGTAGCGGGAGCCGGGGCGCCTCCCGGTCGTCCCGGTCGCCTCGAAGAGCCGAGCAGGAGAGGGAGTCGCCGTGATCCCAGTACGGTTCGCCGGTGGGTTTCTGGCTGTCGGCCTGCTTGCCGCGTGCACTCCCTCGGCAGAGCGGGTGACCGGCACGGTGCCGGTCGCCGCCACGGCTTCGCAGCCACCCTCCGAGACGGTGACGCCGCTGGTGGAACAGGTGCTGCCGAATGCCGAAGGCAAGACGTTCACCTCGGCGATCGTCGACTTCCCGCCCAGCGCACGCGCGGTGCCGCATCGGCACGGCGAGGCTTTCGTGTACGCCTACGTGCTCGAGGGCACGTTCCGCAGCCAACTCGGTGGCGAGCCAGTACGTACGTACCACCAAGGCGAGAACTGGGTCGAGCCGCCGGGCGCCCACCATGTGCTCACGGAGAACACCAGCCGGACAGAACCGGCGAAACTGCTGGTCGTCTTCATTTCCAACACCGGAGATGAGATCAAGGTCGACGATCCACCGGGGTAGCCGGCCACCAGATCACCAGAGGGGACGAAGGAACCTATGGGCAACGAACACGCACACCATCTCGAGAACCCCAACGCGACCACGCCGCCGCCGAAGATCGAGCTCGTCTCGTCGGTGCCGGCGCCGCCGACGCCGGACAACGCCGAGGTGATGACGATCCACGTCACCCTGCCACCGGGCAGCGAGGGCAACCCGCCGCACCGCCACACCGGTCCAGCGTTCGGGTTCGTGATCAAAGGCGAGATGCTCTTCGAGCTGGAAGGCGAACAGCAGCGGGTCCTCAAGGCCGGGGAGTCGTTCTGGGAGCCGGGCGGCGATCTCATCCACTACCAGGACGGCAACAACCTCCCGGACGCCGAGACCGAGTTCGTCGTCACGATGTTCGGTGTGGCCGGGCAGCCGATGCTCATCCCGGTGAGCGCGGAAGAACTCGAAGAGCGGCGGGACCGACGAGCCCCTCGCCCATGAGCGGGGTTTTCACCGGCGTGCCTTTCCGTTCCGTCCCACAACTTCGCCTGAGAACGCTGGCGTCCGCATGACCGCCACCGGCGACCTGCCCCCACCGGAGCCCGGCCCGCATCCTACGGAACGTCACCATAAAGCCTTACAGGAACGACACCTTACGACAGCTGAATAGGCGAGCCCACCAGTCAGTACCGGAGGCCCATGGGGATCAGGCGGCGCCGTGAGCAGACTCAGGGCCGCTTACCGCTTTCAGTTGCTCGAGTAAAACGCCGAGGCTGGTCCCGCGCCGAGGCTCTTGTGGCGGTGGCAGGTCGGCGATCGCGCCCACCAGGAGTGGTCCGTCCAGCAGGTCGGCGGTGAACGTCACGCCGGTGAGGCGGGCCGCCATCGCGAACATCCGCGCGAGGCCATGTCCGGACAGGTCGTCGAAGCGTTGGTCCCGGTCCTCATCTGAGCTCTCCTCGAGAGGCAGGCCGAACTCGCGCATGAGGCGGGCGAGCCGGTCGGTGTCGGCACCGAAGCGACGCTCGGGAAAAGTCGGGTCGAAAGCCGTGAGCACCATGCCGTCCGCGGCGTAATGAAAGTAGTCGCAGGCATAGTCATGCCGTAGGACGGACACCACGTCGGTGCCGGCCGACAGCCGCGCCAGCGTCGGGTCGTCCGTCCCCGACCAGCCGCACGGTTCCACCGCCGCGCACCCATCGCCGGTTGCGACCACTCCGACATAACCCCCTCCGTCACCACCCTCGGTCACCATCGTGAAGTCGGAAACCGCCAGTTCCAGGTCGGCGAAACTCATCTGCGTGCTCGTGCGGGCGCCGAACCGGCGCAGTACCTCGGCCGGGTCGAGCCCGCGCAGCAAGGTCACGCAGTAGATCTCGCCGAGCAGGTTGCCCCGATCGCCGTACGGCGGTTGCAGCCAGCGGAACGGCGTCAGCGCATCGATGGTCATGCCGCGATCTTGGCAGGCCCCACCGACATAGGTAGGTCCACTTCGCCTTTCCGCGCGCACCTGCTGCCCGAGAGCGGCTTTTTGCCACCGGCATCACGGAAAGTCACTACAGGGCCCGCCTCGCGCTGCGCGACGCGGGCCCAGATAAGTGGACTTGCATCGGTCAGGTCGCTGCCTGACCCTCGCGCCACCGGCCGGCAGCCTCGCGGACGGCGTCGATCGTATGTGCCTCGACGCCGAACGCTATCTGCACGACGTCGTCGTTACGACGGCCGATGCGCAGCCGCTTCGCGTCGCCCTGGTGGTAGCGGCGCTGGTCGACCGCGTACAGCGTGTAATCGGTCAGGTCATAGCCCCGCCCGCTGAGCCCCCGGCGGGCCTCGGCCTTCAGATGCCAGCCCTGGCCGGTGTCGCTGACGAGCGCCGAGGCGGCGGGCGGCTCAGGGCGGACGCCTTCGCAGCGCACCGCGAGCAGTACCAGGTCATCGGCCAAATGAGGGTTACCGATGAGCAACATGTACATGTTGAACTCGCTGTGCAGGATGTGCAGATTCCCGTATGGTGGAGACATCCACCAAGCCGTAGACCGGAACAGAGCGACCCGGTCCGTTCGCAGGAGTGAGTTACCCGCATGACCGCCACGCATGAGCCACTGGGGATTTCCGAAGCCCGCAGCCAACTCGGCACGCTCGTAGCGCGCGCCGTCCACGGCCACCAGCCCACCACCATTCGCCGATCCAACGCGGAGCGCGCCGTCCTTATCTCCGAAGCCGACTACGAGGAGCTACTACGAGCCCGCCGCGAACTGGAGGCCGGCCACGTGACCGAAGCGATCGCCGCACACGCCCGCGGCGAGCGCGAAATGATTACCTACGACAGCAAGGAAGCCCTGTATGCCGACCTTGGCCTACCGACACCCCAGTGAGCGCTCTTGAAACGGCTCCTCCACATTGACCTCGCGGTACGCGACATCCTGCGCCAGGCAGCGCCCGGCCTACGGACCGCCATCGCGAACACCCTCCTCGACCTGATCGAGGAACCTGAACCGCTCGGGGCCGTGCCGTACGGCGGTATCCCCAACGCATTCGAGATCCGCACTGACACCTTCCGCATGGTTTACACATGCGGTCCTGATCACGTCTCGATCTGGGTGCTGGAGATCAACACCTAGCGCTGAGCGAGCGAGAACGCGCTGAGAGCATCCAGAAGCCCCCGTGCCGCGCTTCTGGATCTCCTAAACATCAGTCGACGCGAGTTAGCCCGCCAGCGTGCGCTATAAAGAGATCATTTAACGAAGATCACGAGACGCGAACCGGGCAAAGGTCAATATTGCCCCGATCGGCGCATGCTGGACTCGAACAGATGGACGATCCTCTGCCACCCGGCGTACGCTCGGCCCTCATGGAGCAACCCGCCGCCGAGGAGCCCCGCGCGCTCGTGATGAGCCCGGCCGACGTCATCACGCAGGAGGCCGCGGAGATTCTCAACCCACTGATCAAGCCACTGGCGGCCTTCGAGGGCGTGGCCCGATCTCACCGGCGATAAGCGACGTCTTCGGCCTCAACTCGTCCCAGGTTGAGCGGGCCGAGATCACCGGGTGCGGCGGGCCAGCAGGGTGATGCCGCCGATGGCGGCCGCGGCGGCGGCCAGCCAGATGAGGATGTCGCGCCCGGTCAGCCCCACCGGCTCGGCCGCCGGTTCGGCGGCGCGGGTGCCCTGGGTCGTGGGACGGTCTGGGGACGCGGAGGCCTGTGGGGTCGCCGAGGGCAGAGCGGCATCCGGCAGCGGGATCCGGTAGACGGGACTCTTGGGTCCTTCCGATCCGGTCAGCAGGGCTTTTCCATCAGCGGTGTAGGTGATGGACTCCGCCTGCTGCAGGTCGGGCATCGAGACCTTGCTGATCTGCTCGCCCGACGGCCGGTACAGGGTGGCGGAGAAGTAGGTACGGACGACGTACGAAGAGCCGTCGGGCGCGTAGGCCGCGTCGGTGGCCATCAGCGGTGCGGCGGCGACCTTGCGCAGGACGTTCGCCCTGCCGGTGCGCAGCTTCTTGGGTGCCGCGTAGACGCTGCCGGCGAACTCCTTGGACACGACGTACAGCCGGCCGGTCTTCGGGTGGACCATGATGCCCTCGGCGTTGCGGGCGCCGTCGGCGTAGCGGAACCGGTAGCGGATGGCGGGGAGGGTGGCGTCGGTGAGGTTGCGCGGTTCGTTGACCTTGTAGATGGAGATGTCGGGCCAGGCGCCGTCGAAGTTGTCGCCGATGTCGGCGAACCACAGGACACCACGCCCCGTGGCTGGATCCTTCGAGGCGGCCATGGCCTCCCAGTCACGCGCCTCCGCCCCCCGCAGCCGGAAGGTGGCCTTCGTCCGCCCGTCCTCGCCGACGGCGTAGAACTCGGGCTGCGCCGCGCTGTCGTTGTGGGTGTAGTAGACGCCGTCGTGGCTGGGCGAGACGGCCAGCCCACTGGACTCGGTGATCCGAGCGTCCCTGAACGTGAACAGCTTTTCATCATCGGCGGACGCCGAACCAGGCGACAAGCCAGATAGACCGTACGCCGGTGCCGTGCAGACGGCGAGCAGCACGCCCGCCACAACGCACGCCCGAATCATGATTCCCCCACGCCGCAATCATGCCCCAATCGCCCCCATGCCCGGCTCCCCCACGCGGGCACTGTGCCGGTGAAACCCCACCCCCTGCAGGCCGACGAGCAGCACGTTGACCACCACCAGAGCCACCCACAGCCCATCGATCCCCCAGGTGACGGCGACAGGCACGGCCGCCGACACCAGCAGGCCGTAACCGGCGGCGAAGTAGCCCAGGCTGGCTCCGGACCGTTTGAGCGCGGTGAGGCCGATGCCCTGCACGGCCTGGGCGGCGTCGGCCATGGATGCGGCCACCATCAGGGGCAACAGGGAGAGCACGCGCTCACGTACCCCTGGATCGTCGCTGAACAGCGCCATCACCGGATCGCCGAGCAAGAGCAGCGCGAGCGCGGCGAGACTGGTCGCGGTGACGGCGAGCAGGGCGGCGGTCCGGTTGGCCCGCCGGGCCTCGGCCGTGGTGCGCGCCCGCGCGACCTCCGGCACCGACGCCTGCGCCACCGACAGCGAGGCCAGCATGGTGAACCCGGTGAGCGTGCTCAGCACGGCGTGCGCGGCGGTGTCGCGGGGACTGGTCAGGCCGGCGGCGAAGGTGACGACGCCCAGCCCGCCGAACTTGATCAGGATCGTCCCCGCGAGCGGCACGCTCACCCGCGCCAGGCGGACGATCTCCCCGGCGCGCGGCCAGGCCTGGCCGACCCGGCGGCCGAGGGCACGACGCAGACTGAGGTTCGCGACGGTCACGGACGCGACGCCGGACAGCAGCCACGCCACCCCCACCCCGGTGAGCCCGAGCCGTGGCACCAGGGCCACGGCCAGCACGATCATCACCGCCGTGCCGGCCAGGCTGGACCAGAGCACCCCACGGCTGCGGCCGATCGCGACGAGCACCGACGTAGCGCCGCCTCCGGAGGCGTAGACCAGCAGGTAGAGGGCCAGCAGCCAGGGCAGCGCGCCGATCTCGGCGACCACCTCGCCCGGCACTCCGGCCAGGCCCGCCAGGAGCGGCACGCCCAGCACGGCCAGGCCGCCCGCCACGCCGACGAGGAGGCTGAGCCAGCGCGCGTCCCGCAGAATCGGCACCACCGCGTCCGGATCGTCCCGGTGTGGCGCCACGAACGGCGCCAGGCCGCGTAACGCCCCCGCGACGGCGGTGGCGGCAGGCGTCAGCACGGCGGTCACCACCGCGAAGGCGGCCAGCGTGACGGTGGCGTGCCGGCCGAGCACGGCGGTGACGACGAGCGAGCCGACCAGCCCCGTCACCATGGACAGCAGCAGCGGAATCGCCGCGCGGAGCAAACCGGTCATGACGGCCAAGGCCCCCCTCTAGGCTGGAGTCCACTCCAGGTACTTAGGCTGGCAGGCATGGATTACGTGAAACTCGGACGCAGTGGCCTCCGGGTCAGCCCGCTCTGCCTCGGCACCATGAACTTCGGCCCGTACACCTCGGATGACGACTCGTACGCCATCATGGACCGGGCCCTTGAGCTGGGGATCAACTTCTTCGACACCGCCAACGTCTACGGGTGGAAGCTCGGCGAGGGCATCACCGAGAACATCATCGGCCGGTGGTTCGCCAAGGGCGGCGGCCGCCGGGAGAAGACCGTCCTCGCGACCAAGCTCAACGGCGCGATGAGCGAGTGGCCCAACGACGCCAAGCTGTCCGCGCTGAACATCCGCCGGGCCTGCGACGCCTCGCTGAAGCGTCTGCAGACCGACTACATCGACATCTACCAGGCCCACCACGTCGACCGGGACACCCCGTACGACGAGTTCTGGGAGGCCATGGACGTCCTGCGCCAGCAGGGCAAGATCGTGTACGTGGGATCGTCCAACTTCGCCGGCTGGCACATCGCCAAGGCGCAGGAGGCGGCCACCAGGCGCGGCTCGTTCGGCCTGACCAGTGAGCAGAGCCACTACAACCTGCTCACCAGGACGGTCGAGCTGGAAGTGCTGCCCGCCTGCCAGGACTACGGCCTCGGCGTGATCCCGTGGAGCCCGCTGGCCGGCGGCCTGCTGGGCGGCATCCTGCGCAAGATCGACAAGGGCCGTTCGGCCAACGAGCGCATGGTCACGGAGCTCGAGAAGCACCGCGACAAGATCGAGCAGTACGAGAAGTTCTGTGACGACCTGGGCGAGGACCCGGCCCACGTGGGGCTGGCCTGGCTGCTGGCCCAGCCGGCGGTCACGGCCCCGATCATCGGCCCGCGCACCATGGAGCAGCTCGACGGCACCATGCGGACGCTGGAGATCAAGCTGGACGAGCAGGCGCTGACCCGGCTGGACGAGATCTTCCCGGGGCACCGCCCCGCGCCGGAGGACTACGCCTGGTAGTCAGCCGCCCAGCAGGGCGCCGACGATCACGATCAGGAAGAGGAGGCCGAGCACAGTCGGCAGCAGCCAGGAGCGAGAACGGTCCACAGTTCGGAGCCTAGTCCCGTGCCGGCGATGCCAGCGCCCATTCGTCGAGTGACTCGTACCTCACCTGGGCACCCTGCTCGCTCTTGACGAGCCGGACGCTCTCCGCCCGCCAGGTCGAGCCGGTGAATCCGGACAGCGACGCGACGAGCGGGCGGAGATCCATCTCCGCCCGCGCTCGGGCGAGCGTGAGGTGCGGGTGAAAGCGCTTCTCATCAGTCTGTACGGCCCCCGCCCGCCGGCCCCCCGCCCTGACCGAGTCGGCCAGCCGCGTCATCGGGTCACCGGACAGCCCGGCCCAGAACACCCGGGCGCGTGACGCGGACGAGAAGGCCCCGAACCCGGTGAAGGCCAGGGTCGGGACGGTGTGCCGGTGGACGGCGCGGGCCAGGCGGACCCGTAGGTCCGGCAGCACCCGCTCGGGCACCTCACCGAAGAAGGCCACCGTGATGTGCCAGGTGGCGCGGTCCGGCCAGCGCAGGCCGGGCACCTGCCCGACGTGCGGCGCGATGGCGTGTTCGAGCTCGTCGAGCACCTCGTCGGGCGGCACCACGGCCGCGAAGAGCCTCATGCCACCCGATTGTGCACCGCGGCGGGTCAGGCGGTGGCCGGCGCCCGGCGCGCGACCCTCGAGACGATCAGCTTGGTCGCCAGGACCGCGAGCGCGGTGCCCACGAGCACGAACGCGCCGGAGAGCACGACGCCCGTCCTGGGCCCGCCGAGCTCGGACATCCAGCCGACCAGCGGCGCCCCGAGAGGCGTGCCACCGGTGAAGACCAGCATGTAGATGCCCATGACCCGGCCGCGCATCTCGGGGGAGGTGGCGAGCTGGACGATGGAGTTCGCGGCCGTGTTGATGGTGATCAACGCGATGCCGGTGGGGATCAGCATCCCCAGGTAGACCGGGTAGACGGGGGCGAAGCCGGAGGCGATCTGGAACAGCCCGAACCCGATCGCGCCGGCGAACAGCACCTTGCGCGACATGCTCGCCCTGCGCGCGGCCAGCAGCGCCCCAGCGAGTGCGCCGACGGCGAACATGCTGGAGGCCAGGCCGAAAGAGGACGCCCCTGCCTTGAAGACCTCGCGGGCCATCAGCGCGATCGACATCGAGAACGACTGGGAGAACATCGACACGAACGCGAGCAGCAGTATCGGCATCAGCAGCTCTTCGTGCCGGAGCACGTACTTGAGCCCTTCGCGGAGCTGGCCCTTGGCGCGTGGCACCGGATCGGACAGGGTCAGCTCGGACTTGCGCATGAAGACCAGGCTGGAGATGACGGCGGCGAAGGTGAGCGCGTTGACCAGGAAGATCGGGCCGGTTCCGCCGAGCACGTAGATGAGCAGTCCGGCGAGCGCCGGTCCCACCACGCGGGCCAGGTTGAAGATCGAGCTGTTGAGCGCGATGGCGTTGGACAGGTCCCGCCGGCCGACCATCTCGACCACGAACGCCTGCCGGGTCGGCACCTCCACACAGGAGATCAGGCCGAGCGTGAACGCCATCACGTAGACGTGCCACACCTGGGCGGCGCCCGTCATGGTCAGCACACCGATGCTGAGCGCGAGGGCGGCCATCAGCGACTGCGCGGTGATGAGGATCGGCCGCTTGGGGTAGCGATCGGCCAGCACGCCGCCGAACATGCCGAACAGCAGCATCGGGAGGAACTGCAGTGCGGTCGCCGTGCCGAGCGCCGCGGCGCTGCCGTTGGTCAGCTCCAGCACCAGCCAGTCCTGGGCGGTGCGCTGCAGCCAGGTGCCGATGTTGGAGACGGCGCCACCGGCCGCGAACATGCGATAGTTGCGAACCCTGAGTGACCGGAACATCCCGGTCCTGGGTTCTTCGGGCTCCTCGGGCTCTAGATCCTGCTGAGCTTCTCCAGAATGGGGGCCGCCTGCCGGAGAATCGAGCGCTCCTCGGGGGTCAGCTCCATCAGCCGCTGGGTCAGCCACGCCTCCTTGCGGGCGCGCTCCTCCTTCAGCAACTGCCGGGCGGCCTCGGTCACGCTCACGGTCACCTGGCGCCGGTCGGTCGGATGCGGGGCGCGCTGGAGCAGCCCACGTTCCTCTAGGGCGGCGACCACGCGCGTCATCGAGGGCGGTTGCACCTTCTCGAGTCCGGCCAGCTCGCCGGGGGTTATCGAGGAATGGCGCTCCACCGCGGCGAGTGTCGCGAACTGCGTGGGCGTCAGCGAGTGCGCCGCCGCCTGCCGCCGGAGTCGCCGGGTCAGTCTTGCCAATGAGACGCGCAGCGCTGAAGCGAGGCCCGCGCCGGTGCGTAGGTCCATCTTGGGCTGAGGTGTGGTTAGCATGAGTCATTACCTTTGCTAACTATATAGCAGATCGCGATATTTCCCTAACGGAGGAAGTGTCTCACTCCTTGATACACCGGGGCGGCCCCCAGCGCGCGGGGCCGCCCCAGCCGTCTCACAGCCCGAACAGCACCCTGATCGGCCCGAGCGCGAAGTACACGACGAACAGCAGCGCCACCCCCCACATCAGCGGGTGGATCTCCTTCGCCTTGCCCCGCACGACCTTGATGAGCACGTACGAGATGAAGCCGGCGCCGATGCCGTTGGAGATCGAGTACGTGAACGGCATGAGCGCGATGGTGAGGAACGCCGGGATGGCGATCTCGTAGTCGGTCCAGTCGATGTCCCGGATCGCGGTCATCATCAGGAAGCCGACGATCACCAGTGCGGGCGCGGCGGCCTCGTACGGTACGACACTGACCAGCGGCGTGAAGAAGATCGCCACCAGGAACAGCAGGCCGGTCACCACGCTCGCGAGGCCGGTCCTGGCCCCCTCGCCGACCCCGGCGGCCGACTCGATGTAGGTGGTGTTGGAGGAGACCGATCCGGCCCCGCCCGCGACGGCCCCGAGCGAGTCGATGAGCAGGATCTCCTTGGTACGCGGCAGCGTCCCGTCCTCCTGCACCAGGTCCGCCTGGCGGCCGACGCCGACGATCGTGCCCATGGTGTCGAAGAAGTCCGTGATGAGCAGCGTGAACACGAACAGCAGCGCCAGCAGGACGGAGACCGAGCTGAACGCGCCGAACGGGTCGAACTCGGTGAACAACACGAGCGGGTTGTGGAAGCCGAAGACCTCGGTCGGCCAGGCGGGGACGGTGAGCTGGAAGCCGCCCGGGTTCTCGGCGGAGAACTGGCCGGACGACGTCAGGGCCTCCACGATGATCGCCAGTACGGTGGTGACGACGATGCCGATGAGGATCGCGCCCTTGACCTTGCGCGCGACCAGCGCGGCGGTGAGGAGCAGGCCGACCACGAACACGAAGATCGGCCAGGACGTCAGGCTGCCCGCGATGCCCATCTCCAGCGGCGGCCCGGCCGGCACCCGGCGCACGAATCCGGCGTCCACGAAGCCGATCAGCGCGATGAACAGGCCGATGCCGACGCTGATGGCGGTCTTGAGCTGATTGGGGATGGCCTTGAACACCGCCACCCGCAGCCCCGTCAGGACCAGGATGCCGATCACGACACCCTCCAGGAAGATCAGGCCCATGGCCTCTTCCCAGGTCATCAACGGGGCGATGTTGAAGGTGACGAAGGCGTTCAGCCCCAGCCCGGCCGCCAGCGCGAAAGGCACCCGGGCCACGACGCCCATGAGGATGGTCAGCACGCCGGCCACGAACGCGGTCCCGGCGGCCACCAGCGCCACGTTGGGCGTGGTGCCGTCGCCGATGACCTCGCCCTGAATGTCCTTACCGTTGGCGATGATGATCGGGTTCAGCACCACGATGTAGGCCATGGTGAAGAAGGTGGCCAACCCGCCCCGGACCTCACGGGATACGGTTGAGCCACGTGCGGAGATTGCGAAGAAACGATCTATTGCATGACGAGTGTCGTTCACGGGCGAAGAGTGACAGTTAGGGTGTTTTGCCACAAAGACCGGTAATCGGATCGAGACCCGATTGGAAGCTAGGGTGGATGTCGTGACGCAGCAGTGGCACCCCGACCCCGAGCCGATCGAGACCAACGACACGGCGGCCGTCGGCATCGGCACCGGCCTGTGGGCGATCGCCCTGGTCGCGTTGCTGATCTTCCGCCCCGCCCCGGAGAACACCTGGTGGATCTGGACCTGCCTGACGGGCGTCGGGTTCGGCTTGCTGGGCATGTGGATCGTGAGCAGGCCCCGCCGTAGCTGACATCTGTCACGTCCGGGCCCTGGCCGTTGTCACCCCGGACCCCTTCAGGAAGTCACCCGAAAGAGCTGTTACGCCGCACTACATGGGTATTTGTCCTGCCATCATGCTAGATGCCATGAAAAAGACCTTGTTCACATTCGTCGTGGGTGTGACGGCTCTCGCCGGGTGCGGCACCTCCGGCGAGCCCGCGGCCCAGCCCACCACCACGCCGACCGCCCAGAGCGCCGGCACGGTGGCCTGGAGCACCTGTACGGGCCTCACCGGCCCCGACGGCAAGCCGGTCGCGCCCGACCCGGCCGTCCAGTGCGGCAAGGTCGCCGTCCCCCTCGACTACGCCAAGCCCTCCGGCGACACGATCGACCTGGCACTGCTCCGCATCAAGGCCACCGGCGACCGGCTCGGCTCCCTGGTCTTCAACTTCGGCGGCCCCGGCGCGTCAGGCGTCGACACGATGCCCCTGGCCGGCCGGGCCTTCGCCAGCCTGGGCACCCGCTACGACCTGGTCAGCTTCGATCCGCGCGGCGTCGAACGCAGCGCCGGCGTCACCTGCGGCGGCGAGATCGACAAGCTGCTGGAGTCGACTGTCGCCGCGGACGGCGACCGGCTCGCCAAGGAGTTCGCCGCCGCCTGCGAGAAGGACTCCGCCAAGGTGCTGCCGCACGTCGGCACCGTCAACGCCGCCCAGGACCTCGACCGCATCCGCGCCGCGGTCGGCGACGAGAAGCTCAACTACTTCGGCCTGTCGTACGGCACCCACCTCGGCGCCGTCTATGCCACCAAGTTTCCGCGCAACGTCGGCCGCTTCGTCCTGGACAGCGCCTACGACCCGACCGTCACCTTCGAGGAGCGGGCGGTGATCCAGGCGACCGGCTTCGCCAAGTCCTTCGACGCCTTCGCCGAGAGCTGCGTCGCCCAGGGCTGCGACCTGGGCAAGACCGGCGACGAGATCGAGCGGAACGTCGAGAAGCTGCTGGACGGACTCAAGGACAAGCCGCTCAAGGTCGGCGACCGCGAGCTCACCTACGGCCTGGGCCAACTGGCCATCATCACCCCGCTGTACGCCAAGGCCACCTGGCCCATGCTGGAGCAGGGCGCCGCGGCCGCCATCAAGGGCGACGGCAGCACGCTGCTGTCGCTGGCCGACTCCTACACCGGCCGCAAGCCCGACGGCACCTACTCCACCATGATGGCCAGCCTGCAGGCGATCAACTGCGTGGACAGCGCCGAGCGGCCCACCGAGGCCGAGACAGCCGCGATCAACGAGAAGGTGCGGAAGGTCTTCCCGATCCTCGCCGCCGACAGCTCCTCCGGCGGGGCCTGCGCCCACTGGCCCGCCGAGGGCACCGACGAGGCCAAGAAGATCGACGCCACCGGCTCCGCGCCCATCCTGGTCGTCGGCGGCAAGGGCGACCCCGCCACCCCCTACCAGTGGGCGGTCTCCCTCACCGAACGGCTCAAGACCGGCGTCCTGGTCACCTACGAGGGCGAAGGCCACGGCGCCTACCTCAGCGGCAGCAGCTGTGTGATGCGCACGGTCGACGCCTACGTGCTGAACGACAAACTCCCCGCCGCCGACACCACCTGCCCCGCCAGCTGACCACCCACCGAGCCTGCCCGGCCGACCACGCCAGGCAGGCCCTCACGGAGACCGCGGCAACCCACGCAGCGAAATCCGGGCGAACACGGCCCAGGCCGGACTACGACAAATCCCGACCTGGGCCAGCGTTATGACGAAATCCTGACTTGCGCCCGCCCTTGGGACGGCCTTACGAATGGGCCGGCCCTTGGGGCGGGGTTACGAATGGGCCGGCCCATGGGGCGGGGTCAAGACAGGTCCGACTCGGCCAGCAGGAGGGGCACCGCGTCGGGGTCGCGCAGCAGGGCGGCGACCGCCAGCCGGTCGTTCCACTGGCCGGTGGCCCAGGCCAGGCCACGCGCCAGCCCGTCCAGCCCGGTGCAGTGCACGGCGCCCTCGAAGAAGCGCCACGCGCAGGCCACCCCGTCCACCAGCAGCTTGTCGTGCTCGACGTAGGTCTCGGGGGCCGTCGGGAGCAGCGAGCGCACCTGGGGCGGCACCTGCCGCGTCTCGCCCGCCGAGGTGACCTCGCCGGAGGTCATCTCGCCGGCGAGTGGCAGGTCGAGCAGCTCCGACAGCGACTCGGCCAGGTCGTACGGGGCCAGCACCAGCGGATGGTGGGTGACCAGTTGCAGCAGGTCGGGCGCCTCCACCACGACGACCTGATCGGCGTCGGCCACCACGATGTCGCCGCCGAGCACCGAGCGGACCCGGGTCGGCGGCGCCACCCGGGACGGCTCGACGCCCGCCAGCGCGATCCACAGGGCGCGCAGCTGAGCCCGGTCGACCACGATGGACTCGTCGGCCATCAGGTCGAGCAACTCCTCCGGGCCGCCGTGCGACTCCAGCAACTCGGCCAGCGTGCTGCGCACACCGAGCATCGCCAGCGCCGCCTCGTCCAGCCCCGCCGGCGCGTCACCGTAGAGGCCCTGCAGCAGCGGGTCGGCTCCCGGCAGCCGCAGCTCGCGCGGCTTGCGCCCGCCGAGCACGGCATGACCGGCCAGCCACCAGGCGGTGTAGGAGGGCACCTCGACGCCCTCGACGCGCAGCGGATGCAGGGCGGCGCGCAGCGGCGGCCTGGTCAGCAGCGCCAGCGCGGCCGCCCAGTCGGCGACGAGCTCCAGGTCGCGCACCGCCACGAACTCCGGCACCACCGGCGGCACCTCGAGGTCGGGCAGCAGGTCGTGCAGATGGTCCAGCCAGTCGTCCTCGCCGTCGAGGTCGTGGTCGCAGTCGTCCTGGTCGAGCAGCACGTCGGCGTCGTGCACCACGGCGAAGCCGTCGAGCACCCCGGCGGCGGCCAGCACCCGCGGCCCGTAGGTGGCCACCAGGTCGTCGGCGGCCACCCCGAGGTGCGTGTCGGGCTCCAGCAGTCCCGCCAGGGCGCCGCCGGCCAGCATCAGCTCGCCCGCCGGATAGAGCTCGCCGTCGGTGCCGCGCAGCGCCAGCTCCGCCAGCCACGGCGCCTCACCGGGCGCCAGCGACGCCGTCTGCACCAGCGACAGCACCGCCTTGGCCAGCGGCTCGGGGTCGGAACTGTCGATCGACTGGGCGACGGCCTCCCTGGTGAGCGGGTCTTCGAGGATGGTCCTGGGGGTGGCCTCGGCGGCGCCCAGCCGCACCAGCGTCGGATGGGCGGCGTCCGGGTGCACGATGCGCAGCCCGAGCGGCGCGAGATCGAGCCCCACCTGCTCGGCCCCGCCGCCCGAGGCGACCGAGCCGGGCTCCAGGATGAGCGTGCCGCGCGGGCCGCGCACCAGCCGCCCGTCGGCCAGCGGCACCGGCAGGGCGCCCAGCGACTCGGGGTCGTCGGCCGGCAGCACGTCGTAGAGCGAGCGCCACCACGACGGGTCGCGCGCCTCCACCGCCTCACCCGACAGCAGGTCCACCACCTCGGCCAGCTCCACCCGGCGCACGCCGAGCGAGCCCATGGCGGGATCCCTGGCGGGCCAGCCGGCCGGCAGCAGGCCGGGAACGAAGTCGGCGACGGCCGCCAGCAGCTCCGACGAGCCCGCGACCACGGCGGCCTCCCGGCCGGCGACGACCCAGCCGTCCGCCCCCGGCTCCTGGGCCGGGTGCTCGACCTGCCACTCGGCGTCGGGCTCGTAGACGTCGGCGTCGGCGAACGACGGCGTCTGCACGGCGGGGGCGGGAGCCGACAGCGCGGGCAGCAGCGGGACGTCGGGGAGCCGCTGCAGGATGGCCCGGCGCACCCGGGCGTCGAGCTCGCCCTTGCCCATCAGGGCCGGGACCAGGTTGAGCAGCTTGGGCGTGCGCGGCAGCTCCTTGAGCAGCCGGACATAGGCGTCGGCGGCCTGCTCGACCAGGAAGTCGGTCAGCGGGCCCTTGGCCACGTGGCGGCGGTCGGTGGCCATCGGGAAGGAGGCGATGAGCAGCGCGGGCAGCGCGAGCGGCTCGTCGCTGGGCGTCGGCGCGTGCACCACGGGCGGCACGTTGGCCGGCAGCGGCCCCGGCTCCCCTGTGCCGGTGAGCGGGACGGCCCAGCGCACCGACCAGAAGGGCCGGGCGCGCTCCTCGGTCGGGCGGTCGGCGAAGAGCGCCGCCACCTCGTCGGGGGCGAAGTCCCCGGAGGCGGAGACCACGTGCCAGCCGTCGGCCGACACCGTGCGGATCTCGCCGTCGAGGTCGATCTCGATCGCGGTCAGGGCGGGCATGCCCAGCGGCAGCGCCGGGCCCGCCTCGGTGAGCATCCGCCGCACCGCCTCGGCCGACGCCTGGTCACGCAGCGGGAGACGTACGACGGAGTCGAAACCGTCGGGGACGTCGAGCGGGTCGGCCGCGAACGGCAGGCGCAGCAGCGGGACGTGGCCCGAACGGGAGGTCAGCTCGCCCGCGAGCCCCGGCACGGCGGCGACCAGCTCGGTCGTCCCCGCGCGCGACCAGCGGACCGCGCCCGTGGCGCGGGAGCCGATGGCCGGCTCGTCGCAGACGGAGACCACCGCCGCGAAGCCGACGCCGAACCGGCCGGCCGCGCCCACCTCGTCACGCTTGCCGGACACGCGCAGCGTCGACAGGCCCTCGACACCGACGGCGTCGAGCGGTGCGCCGGTGTTGGCCGCGATCAGCACGTCATCGCGCAGCGTCAGCCGGAGCACCCCTGGCACGCCCGCGCGCAGCGCCGCGTCGGCGGCGTTCTGCGCCAGCTCGACGATCAGCCGGTCGCGGTAGCCGCCGAGCGCGAAGTCCTCCTCGGCATTGGCGTCCTCGCGGAATCTGGCGGGCGAGGCCGTCCAGGAGGCGAGCACGGCGGCCCGCATCCGGTCGGTGCCAAAGGTGTCGGTCATCGATCACGATCCTGTATATGAAGTAGGCGAGACACCGTAGGTTAGCGGCCCTCGCCGACACTTCCCGACAGGAAAAGGATCAGGAGTGGCCGAGCTCCTCGGAGGCGGCTTCGTCCACCGAACCGGCCTCCTCCTCCATCATGTCGAAACTCAGCTCGTCGAGAATCGGCAGGGCCTGGTCCACGGACGGCGGCATGACGGCGGCCTCGGAGTGCGCGCCGCAGCCGTGGTCGGCGGCGACCACCCGGCCGTCGTCCGGCGCGTACTCGTTAGTGCAGACGCCGAACATCTGCCGGAGCCCACCCGCGAGCAGCCAGTAGAAGCCGCAGGTGGAGCACTGCGCGGGCGCGGCGTGTGCGATCGGAGTGTGCGGCCCGTGCTCGCCCGAATGCCAGCGTCTGGCGGTCCGGTCCTTGCCGATGGCCGAGAGCACACGTGCCCGGCCCAGGCCGTACTCGAAAATCATCTGACGATCGGTGCCGTCGTCGGTGTCGTTGAACCCCGGCTCCAGCCGGTCGTCATCCTCCGGGGTCGGCAGCAGATCGCCCACCCCCAGGTCGCCCGGCCGCAGCCGCTCGCTCCACGGCAGCCACTCGGGCGCCAGCAGCGCGCCCTGGCCGGGGAGCAGGACGGCCTCGCTGACCGTGACCTTCTTCGCCCGGGAGGCACGGGTGACCGTGACCGCCCAGCGCCAGCCGCGGTAGGCGCGGTCTTGACAGGCGAAGTAGTGGGTGACGATCCGGTCGCCCTCGCCTTCGTAGCCGAGGTGCTCGCCCGGCTCGCCCGGTCGCGCGAGCTCCCCTGCGGCGGCGCGCGCCAGATCCACCGCGTCGACACATGCCTGATCGAGCGCGGAGACGCGGGTCCTGGCACGGCTCATCGGCCCGCCTCCGCCGAAAGGTGCTGTTCGCTCACACTTCATTCTCACCCATGGCAGGACCGGACGGGGCCTCTAGTGCAGATCCGACGCTGAGATCGCCCGGAGAACGGACAGGACTCGACACGGCCGTACGGGGATCTCCGGTGCACATCCGGCACTGAGCTCACCCGGAGAACGGATGAGTCCCTTACGGACGGATGGGGATCTCCAGTGCGGATCCGGCGCTGAGATCGCCTGGCGATCGGGTAAGACTGGTAGGCGTGGAGGGAGGCTGGGAGCGAGCGAGAGAGATCTCGCGACGCATGGGACGCGGCATCGCCGGCGCGGGCCGCGCGACCGTACGCGCCGGAAAGGCGACCGCAGGCGGCACTGCCCGCGCGGGGCGAGCCACGGGCCGGGGCGTGCGCAATGTCGGTCTGGCCACCCGCCGCCTCACCCACGCCCACGGCGCCGACCGCACCGGCCTCGGCCGCCTGATCGAGCTCACCGCCGGGCACAGCGCGGGTGACACGCTGGTCACCGTGGCGCTGGCCAGCACCGTCTTCTTCGGGGTGCCGGTCGGCGAAGCACGCGGGCCCGTCGCCCTCTACCTGGTCATCACGATGCTGCCGTTCGCGTTGCTGGCGCCGTTCGTGGGGCCGATCCTCGACCGGTTCAGGTCGGGCCGCCGCTACGTCATGGCCGGCACGCTGTTCGGCCGTGGCCTGCTGTGCTTCGCGATGGCCGCCGCCGTGGGGCCGCAGGACCTGCTGACGCTGTTCGCCGGGGCGCTGGGCGTGCTGGTGCTGTCGAAGGCCTACAACGTGTCGAGGGCCGCGATCATGCCGAGCGTGCTGCCCGCCGACATCACGCTCGTCTCGGCCAACGCCAGGGTGGCGCTGTTCTCGCTGGTGACCGCCGGGGTGATGGTGCCGGTCGGCGCGGGGCTGACGCTCTGGCTGGGCAGCACCATGATGCTGCGGGTGGCGATGGTGGTGTTCCTGGTCGCCGGCGTGTTCGCCGTCCGGCTGCCGCGGCATGTGGACTCCCCGGACCTCGACGAGGAGACGCCCGAGGAGGGCCGGGCGCCGCGCTGGCGGACCCTGCTCAACGTGGGCCCGGCGGTGGGCGAGGCGGTCTGGGCCAACGTGGCCATCCGGCTGTTCTCCGGCTTCCTGCTGTTCTTCCTGCTCTTCCTGGTGCAGGACAAGGGTGTGCCGTGGCTGGCCGTACCCGACCCGTTCTTCGACACGCCGAAGACGATCGCGCTGCTGGCGGCGGCGGCCGGGATCGGTGGCCTGATCGGCGCGTTCGCCGCCAACTGGACGCGCAACCACGCGCCCGGCGCCATCGTGCTGATCACGCTGGGCACGACCGCGGTGACCACGGTCGTGGCCGCGATCTTCTTCGGCCTGTGGGCCGCGGTCGCGGTCTCGCTGATCACCGCGTTCGCCCAGGAGCTGGGCAAGCTCGCGCTCGACGCGATCGTGCAGCGCGAGATCGGCGAGGAGGTGCGCTCGTCCACGTTCGGCGTGGTCGAGGCGATGCTGCAGCTCGCCTGGGTGTTCGGCGGGCTGATCGGGCTGGTCCTGTCGCTGACCGAGAGCAGCACGGCGGGGCTGGTCACGCTGGCCGTGGTGCTGACCGCCGTACTCGGCTGGCTGGTCGTGACCAGGCGCACCCGCATCCGCGCCGCCAACCGCCGGGCCCGCGCCCAGCACGCCGACCCGCCCACCGACCGGCACCCGGCGGCCCAGCCCTCCGGCGCGCATCCCGACCCCCGGCCGGACCGGTACGCGGGCGAGCAGGGCGAGCAGGGCGAGCCGACCACCGACCGGTATGCCGACCAGCAGGCCCACCGGCATTCGGACCAGCAGGCCGACCCGACCGTGGACCACCGGTATTCAGGCCAGCAAGCCGAGCCGCTCGACACCACCAAGCCGCTGACGAACCCGTTCGGTTAGGCGTCGAGGTCGTCGGCCACGGCCCTGAGCACCTGGGCGATCTTCTTGGCGTGCGCGGCGTCCGGGTGCTTGCCCCGCTGGTAGGACGTCGAGACGTCGTCGAGCAGCTTGATCAGGTCCTCGACGATCACCACCAGCTCGTCCGGCTTCTTACGCTTGACCTTCGGCTTCGTCTTCGCCAGCGTCGGCGGCTGCTCGAGGATCCGTACCGAGAGCGCCTGCTGGCCGCGCCTGCCCTCCGCGACGCCGAACTCGACCTTCTGGCCGGGCTTCAGTGGCCCGGCGTCGGCCGGGAGCGCGGAGGAATGCACGAAGACCTCACCGCCGTCGTCACGGGTGAGGAAGCCGAAACCCTTGTCGGCGTCGTACCACTTGACCTTGCCACTCGGCACAGGAGGACCTCGTTCAAACAGTCGTGATTAGGTGATGGACGTAGGTTATGCCCCGCAGAGCGGCAGGGCGACCGGGTAAATGCCGGTGAATTAAGGGACTTCCTCGCGCGAGCGCCAGGCGGCGAACCAGGTGCCGAATTCCGTCAGGTCGCTCAGCGCCACATCCGCCCCATGATCGCGCAACTGCCCCACGGTGTACGGCCCGGTCGCGACCGTCACGCTGACAGCGCCGCCCGCCCGCGCCGCCTCGATGTCCGCGACGTGATCGCCCACGTACGCCCGCGCGCCGAAGCGGGTGAGCGCCGCGCCCTTGGCCGCGCCGAAGACCGAGCCGGCCACCTCGTCCACGTCCAGTCCGAGCCGGCGCACGGTGCTCCTGGCGTCCCGGAGGTTCTTCCCGGTCACCACGATGACCCGGCCGCCACCTGCCCGTACGCTCTCGATCGCCTCGTGCGCCCCGGCCATCGCGGTGTGCGCCGGCACGCCGACCTCGGGGTAGATCTCCCGGTAGAGCTCGGCCGCGTCCAGGATCGCCTCGGCGGGCAGCCAGTTGGCCAGCTCGTGCTCCAGCGGCGGCCCGAGCCGCGCGACGATCGCCTGGCTGTCGATGGGCACGCCCAGTCGAGAGGACAGGGCATCGTAAACCGCCGCGATCCCCGTCCTTGTATCCGCCAATGTCATGTCCAGGTCGAATCCCACCGAAGTCCCCACAGGTGAAGGATGCCAAAAAAGGCGGCGATCCGCGTAACGGGCGCTGGTTGTGGGACCGTAGGAAAGACAGAAAGGAATTACTTACCGGGACGGAAGCGGCCATCGCGGACAGGACCTCGGCGCACGGCGCCGTGCCGACTACGCTCCTCACCCGGAGGTATCAGGAGAGATGACCAGATCGTCAAGCGCGGGCCCGCCCGTGACCACGAGCACCCGTGCCCGGATCATCGACGAGGCGCTGCGGCTGTTCGCCGAGCGGGGTTACGCCGCCACCTCGGTGGCCGAGATCGAGGCGGCCGCCGGGCTCTCCCCCGGCGCCGGCGGGCTCTACCGGCACTTCAGGTCCAAGTACGAGGTGCTGTCCGCGGCGATCAACGAGCACGCGGCCAGGACCCGCACGCAGGTCGCCGACGGCCTGGCGGAGCTGAGCGGCATGGAGACCTCGGTGGACCTGGAGGTGCGGCTGTCCCGCCTGTGCCGGGCCGGTCTGGCCAAGGTCCGCGAGGAGTCGGAGCTGACCCGGGTCTTCTTCCGCGACCTCAGCCAGTTTCCCGAGCTGGTGGCGGTGGTGCGTGAAGGGCTGCTGCAGCCCATGTTCGACGCGATCACCACCTGGTTCGGCAGCCAGCCCGAATACCGTGACGCCGAGGTCGACTGGGCGAGCATCGGCGCCGTGCTCGGCGGGGCGGTCGTGCACTACCGGCTGTTCCAGGAGACGGTGGGCCTGACGCCGGGCAACACGGAGAAGGACCGGTTCGTCAGCGCGTGGGTGCGGCTGGCCGTCGGCCTGCTGCCCAGCCCCGCGCCCGTCACCTGACGCCTCAACGGCCGGCGTCGCCGTCGAGGAGCCGGAAGACGAGCCAGGCGACGCCCGCACCCGTCCCGATCATGAACATCACGCCGCTCGCGTCGAAGAACTCCAGCATGAACGCCTGCAGCCCCGGCCGGTCCCCCACCCGCAGGCCGCCCACGACCACGCCGCCCACGGTGTAGCCGAGCAGGGGCGCGAAGACCCCGATCAGCCGCTCACGCAGCGTCCAGGCGTCGCTCGCCATGACCAGGATCGCGCCGAGCGCCCACACCATCACCGGCACCCGGAAGATGGCCACGGCGGGCAGGTCGAAGGGCACGAGCAGCGCGGCGACCACGAGGATCGCCAGGGCGGCGATCTCCCGCGGGTGGTCCTTGACGACGGTCCTGGCGTCCCGGCCGCCGGTGGCCAGCGGGTTCGCGGTGAACATGGCCGCCCTGCGCAGCCAGGCGAACGGCAGACCCCGCTCCGGCCCGGCCGGCCGCCGCCCGACCGGCCGACGCGCCACGCCCGGCGGCAGGCTCTCGTCGTCCCTGATCCTGGGGAAGGCCGCCGTCGCGCCGGACCGCGCCGCCGCCGGATCGGGGTGCGCCGCGGGCCCGACGGTGGGCAGGGCCGGCGAAACCCCCGTTCGTACGGTCTCAGGGGCGGACTCGGCCAGCCTGCGCACCTCCCGCTCCACCAGGAGGGCAGGGTCGCCGAAGTGGTCGAGCACCTTGGCCATCCGCCGGGCGTCCTCGCTGCCCTGCCGCTCCTCCTCGATCCTGGCCCGCAGCCGCCTGGTGAAGTCGATCCGCTGGTCGGCCCGGAGCACCCCGTGCGCCGCGTCGGCCGCCGCGCTGACGTAGTTGAGGATGAGCAGGTCCACTCGCTCTGTCACGCCTAGCAATGCTGCCCCAATGAGCAGGGACATACCATGGCATCGATGGAGTTCACGGAGTGGATCAGGGGGCGTACCGACGAGGAGCTGCGGACGCTCGTCTCAGCGCGTCCCGAGCTGATCAGTCCGGTGCCGGCCCACTTGGAGGGGCTGGCGGCGCGGGCGGGCAGCCCCTCGGCGATCGCGCGGGTGCTCGACCGGCTGGACCGCTTCACCCTGGCGGTCGTCGAGACGCTGGCCGTACACGAGGGGCCGATCAGGAAGACGGCGCTGCGCGAGCTGGTCGGCGGTGCGCTGGCGGCGGGCAAGCCCGAGCCCGCGCTGGGCGCGGCGCTGGCGCGGCTGCGCGACCTGGCCCTCGTCTACGGCCCCGACAGCGCGATCGACCTGGCCCCGGGCGTGCGCAAGGTGCTGGAGGACCCGGCGGGGCTGGGGCCGATCGCCGAGGTGGCGTTCCGGCACCACCCGCCGGAGCAGTTGACGGAGATGGCCGACGAGATCGCGCCCAGTACGACCGGGTCCGGCAGGGAGCGCCTGGCCGCGGCGCTGACCGACCCGGCGGCGCTCATCGACCAGGTCTCGCCCGAGGCGCGGCACGCGCTCGAACAGCTCGCCTGGGGACCGCCGACCGGCCGGGTGCCCAACGCCCGCCGCGAGGTGCGGCTGGACACCGCCCGCTCGCCCATCGAGCAGTTGCTGGCCCGCGGCCTGCTGGCGGCGACCGGCGAGGAGAGCGTGACGCTGCCCCGCGAGGTCGGCCTGCACCTGCGTGGCGGGCGGGTGCACCGGGACCTGCTCGCCGTGCCGCCCGCGCTGGAGGGCACCGCCCGCGACCAGGCCATGGCCGACCGGACCGCCGCCGGGCAGGCGTTCATGTTCGTCCGGGCGGTGGAGGAGCTGTGCGAGCGGTGGAGCATCGATCCGCCCGGCGTGCTGCGCACCGGCGGGCTGGGCGTCCGCGACATGAAACGTACGGCGAGCGAGCTCGACCTGCCCGAGTGGGCCACCGCGCTGGTCGTGGAGGTCGCGCACGCGGCCGGGCTGACCTCGGCCGGCGGCAGCGTCGACGGCGAGTGGCTGCCGACCAGCGGCTACGACCTGTGGCGGATCAGAGGCACCGCCGACCGGTGGGTGGTGCTGGCCGCCGCCTGGCTGCAGATGGACCGGGTGCCCGGCCTGGTCGGCGAGCGCGACGACCGTGACCGCCCGCTCAACGCGCTCCACCCCGACCTGCGCCGCTCCTCCGCACCGGCGGTGCGCGCCGCCACCCTCGGCGTGCTGGACGCCGCGCCGGGGCTCGCGCCCTCGCGGGACAGCGTCCTGCGAAGGCTCGCCTGGGAGCAGCCGCGCCGCCGTGGCCCGCTGCGTGAGCAGCTCACCGAGTTCGCGCTGCGCGAGGCCGAGCAGCTCGGCCTGACCGGGCTCGGCACGCTGTCCGGCCACGGGCGCGCCCTGCTCGCGGGCGAGGCCGCCGCCTCGGTGCTGGACCCGCTGCTGCCCGAGCCGGTCGATCACGTGCTGCTGCAGGCCGACCTGACGGCGGTCGCGCCAGGGCCGCTGACCAGCGAGCTGAACCGCTGGATGACGCTCGCCGCCGACGTGGAGTCCAAGGGCGGCGCGACGGTCTACCGGTTCGCCGAGAGCTCCGTACGACGCGCCCTCGACGCCGGGCAGGGGGTCGAGGAGCTGCTGGCCATGCTGGAGCGCCACTCCGCCACGCCCGTCCCCCAGGCGCTGTCCTACCTGATCTCCGACGTGGGCCGCCGGCACGGCCGGATGCGGGTCGGCACCGCGTCCGCCTACATCCGCTGCGACGACCCGGCGCTGCTCGACCAGATCAGCGCCGACCGCCGCTCGGCCGCGCTGCGCCTGCGCAGGCTGGCGCCCACGGTCATCGCCTCGCGCTCGTCACGGGCCGCGCTGGTCGACTCGCTGCGCGCCATGGGGTACGCCCCCGTTCCCGAATCACTGGACGGCGACGTGATCATCTCCCAGCTGGAGAGCAGGCGGACCGAGGGGCCGGCCCCGGCGCGGCCGGTGACCTCACCCAACGGCCTCGACCCGGAGGTGGCCACGGCCGCCGTCCGCGCGCTGCGGGCCGGCGACGCCGCGCACCTGGCCCGGCGCGAGCCCGTGGACGCCCCCAGCGGCCAGGTCCCGCGCAGCCCCGCCACCGCCACGATCTCGGTGCTGCAGGACGCGATCAGGCAGGGCGTACGCGTCTGGATCGGCTACCTCGACTCGCAGGGCAACGCCACCTCCCGCATCCTGGAGCCGGCCAGGATGGAGGGCGGTTACCTGACCGCCTACGACGAGACCAGGGCCGCCGTGCACCGTTTCGCGCTGCACCGGATCACCGGCGTCTCAGGCATCTGACACCTGGCGGGCCAGGTCCACGACCGCGGCCGGCGAGGTCAGGCCGGCCGCGTGCGCCCTGGCCGCGGCCAGCTCGGGGCCGTCCGCCCTGCCCCCGGATCCGGCGACGCACAGCTCGAACAGCTCGGCGGCGGCGGGCGGCTCCCAGGGCTGTTCGACCTCGACCGTCGGCGCGGGCGCGCCGTTCCTGGTCAGGACGAGGAAGCAGCCGACCTCGACGAGCTCGTCGGCCAGCTTGAGCAGGTCGTGCCGCTCGTCGGCGCCACCGGCCCAGTCGGGCAGCAGGTAGGCGCGGCCGGGCTCGAACTCCATCCGCGCGGCCAGCTCGACCACCGTCGCCACCGGGGAGAGCACCGCGACGCTGCCCTCGGCCAGCGACATCCGGGACAGCAGGGCGATGGCCCCCAGCCGCTTGCCCGTCGCCTCGGCGCCCGACAGGACCAGGAGATGGCCGTCGGCGAGCCTGCGCACCGCCTCGGGGAAGCCGGGCGGCTCCAGGTAGGTGCGCAGGTGGCGGGCGACGTCGTACGGACTGATGTCCTCCAGGACGGCCGGCGGGAACTCGAGGGGCGGCTCAGTCGCGAGGTTCACAGGGCGCACCGCAAGTCGACGGCCTGAAGATTGTTTTCACCCGTAATCGTGGGCCAACGGGCTCTTTCATTATTGGTAAAGATTCTTGGCTATTGCTTCCCGGCTGCTCCGACCTCACAGTATGCCGATATTTCGGGATGCAGGGAGTCATGATGATCTTTCCTCCATTTGCTGGTACGTGTCCTGCCTGGCCCAGGTTTCCCATCACCTCAATACTGGATCGGCCCGTACGAGAAACAGGAATCACCGCAGGGCGGATTTATGCCTAAATAACGGGAAGTGGCGCACCCTCCACAATGACTAGTCAGGCTCTGCGACTTGCGCGCCGCCGGAGCTTGACTCCGCCCAGCGAACCGCATCAAGTTAGGGCATGTGACCGAGCAGACACTGGGCCGGCTGGCCGAGGAATCGTGGACCAGGTTCGAGGACTTCGACTCGGTGTTCTACGAGGGGGTCTGGCACCGCAGCCACACGCTGGCCGTGCGGGCCCGCCGGGCCTGTGGCGGATTTGTCGAGGCCGGGATCCGGCCGGGTGACCGGGTCGTGCTGATGATGGCCACCTCGCCCGAGGTGCAGGTCATCTATCAGGCGCTGTGGGCGGCGGGCGCGGTGGTGACGCCGGTGGTGTTCCTGGTCAGCGCCGAGGAGCTGCGGCACATCCTGCTCGACAGCGGCGCGGTGGCCGTCGTCACCTCGCCGGAGCTGGTGGCCACGGTGGAGGCGACCGGGGTGGACGTGCCGGTGTACGTCGACACGGCCGAGCTCGAACGGGCCGACGAGCACGGTCCGGTGCCGAGGGACCCGGGCGACCTGGCCGCGCTGATGTACACGGGCGGCACGACCGGCAGGGCCAAGGGCGTCATGCTCAGCCACGCGGGCCTCTGGCAGGTGGCCAAGGCATCCTACGAAATATCCCACCAGGAGGGGATCAATCGTGCGATCGTGCCGGTGCCTCTCTCCCATGCCTACGGGCTGATCGTCACGGTCGCCGGCATGCACGCCACCGAGCCGCCGCAGGCCGTGCTGATGCGCTGGTTCGACCCCGCGGCGTTCCTCCGCCTCGCGGCCGAGCAGCGCGTGCGCTACGGCGCCGTGGTCCCGTCCATGCTGCAGATGCTGCTGGCCGAGCCGCTGGAGTCGCACCCGCTGCCCGACCTGGCCTTCCTCACCTGCGGCGCGGCCCCGCTCGGCCGGGACGTGCTGGTGGAGTTCGAACGGCGGATGCCGGGCGTGCAGATCCTGGAGGGCTACGGCCTGACTGAGACCAGCGCGGTGACCACGTTCAACCCGCCGGGCAGGCGCAAGCCCGGCAGCGTGGGCCTGCCGCTCCCCGGCTACACGATCACCATCCGCGACCCGTGGGGCGAGGTCATGGAGACCGGCGACGTGGGCGAGATCTGCGTCTCCGGCACGGCGCTGATGCTCGGCTACTGGGGCGAGCACGCCCCCGACCCCGGCGGCACCGCGCTGGAGGACGGCGAGCTGCGCACCGGCGACATCGGCTGCCTGGACGACGACGGCTACCTCCACGTCGTGGACAGGAAGAAGGATCTGATCATCCGGGGCGGGTTCAACGTGTTCCCGCGCGATGTGGAGGACGCGCTGAACGAGCACCCGGACGTGGTGATGTCGTGCGTGGTGGGCCGCCCCGATCCGCGCCTGGGCGAGGAGGTCGTGGCCTTCGTCCAGCTCAGGGCCGGCGGCACGGTCACCGCCGAGGAGCTGATGGCCTGGGCCAGGGACCGGGCCGGCCGGGTGAAGTATCCGCGCGAGGTGACGTTCGTCGACTCGATCCCGGTCACGAGCGCGCTCAAGCTCGACCGCAAGGCCCTGCGCGCCCGGCTCCACGATCCAGTGCGGTGAGGCATGACCGGGTCAGGCGTGTGGCTGATCCGTGATAAATGTTGACCTCACAAGGAGGTGACATGAGCCACGAAGAGCCCCCCGGCGAATACCCTTACCAGCCCTACGGTGCGCCGTACGGCCAGCAGCCCCCTCCGCAGTACGGCTACGGCTATCCCCCGCCACCACGCCACAGCGGGCCGAACGCCAACGCGATCGTCTCGCTCGTGGTCAACCTCGTCACCATCGTCAGCTGCTGCAACCTGCTCGCCATCCCCGGCGCGATCCTCGCGGGGCTGTCCCTGCGGACGTCCACCGATCCCGACACCGCCCGCACCATGGTGATCTGGAGCTGGGTCCTGCTCGGGCTGGGTTTCCTGCTGACCATCGCCACCTTCCTCTTCCTCGGCGTCAACGGCTATCTCGACGACTAGCCGGGCGGTTTCCCGGGTTCGGGACTGATTCGGCCGCCGCGCGTGTTGGATAGGCGTCAACCGTAGAAGGGATGTCTGTGAACGACGGCCCGCTCATCGTCCAATCGGACAAGACGCTGCTGCTCGAGGTCGATCACGACAAGGCCGCCGAGTGTCGTAAGGCGATCGCGCCGTTCGCCGAGCTCGAGCGCGCGCCCGAGCACGTGCACACCTACCGCGTCACGCCGCTGGCGCTGTGGAACGCGCGTGCCGCCGGGCACGACGCCGAGCAGGTCATCGACGCGCTGATCGGTCACAGCCGCTACCCGGTGCCGCACGCGCTGCTCGTCGACATCGCCGAGACCATGGCCCGCTACGGCCGGCTCAAGCTGGAGAAGGACCCGGTCCACGGCCTGATGCTGACCTCCACCGACCGGGCCGTGCTCGAAGAGGTGCTGCGCTCGAAGAAGATCCAGCCGATGCTGGGCGAGCGCCTGGGCCCCGACTCGGTCGCCGTGCATCCGAGCGACCGGGGCAACGTCAAGCAGGCGCTGCTCAAGCTCGGCTGGCCCGCCGAGGACCTGGCCGGATACGTCGACGGCGAGCATCACAAGATCGACCTGATGCAGGACGGCTGGACGCTGCGCCCCTACCAGCAGGCGGCGGCCGACGCGTTCTGGGACGGCGGCTCTGGCGTGGTGGTGCTGCCGTGCGGCGCCGGCAAGACGATCGTCGGCGCGGCCGCGATGGCGCACGCCCAGGCGACCACGCTCATCATGGTCACCAACACGGTCTCGGCCCACCAGTGGCGGCAGGAGTTGCTCAAGCGCACCTCGCTGACCGAGGACGAGATCGGCGAATACTCCGGCTCCAAGAAGGAGATCCGCCCGGTCACCATCGCCACCTACCAGGTGATGACCACCAGGCGTAAGGGCGTCTACAGCCACCTGGAGCTCTTCGACGCGCGCGACTGGGGTCTGATCGTCTACGACGAGGTGCACCTGCTGCCCGCGCCGATCTTCCGGATGACCGCCGACCTGCAGGCCCGCAGGCGGGTCGGGCTGACGGCGACGCTGGTGCGCGAGGACGGCCGCGAGGGTGACGTGTTCTCCCTGATCGGTCCCAAGCGTTACGACGCGCCCTGGAAGGAGATGGAGCACCAGGGCTGGATCGCCCCGGCCGACTGTGTCGAGGTCCGCGTCACGCTGACCGACGAGGAGCGGCTGGCGTACGCGATGGCCGAGGCGGAGGAGCGCTACCGCTTCTGCGCCTCCACGCCGTCCAAGACGCAGGTGACCAAGGCGCTGGTCCGCCGCCACCTGGGCGAGCAGGTGCTGGTCATCGGCCAGTACATCGACCAGCTCGACGAGCTGGGCGAGCAGCTGAACGCGCCGGTCATCAAGGGCGAGACCAGGATCAAGGAGCGGGAGCGCCTCTACCAGGCCTTCCGCGACAAGGAGATCCAGGTGCTGGTGGTGTCGAAGGTGGCTAACTTCTCCATCGACCTGCCCGAGGCGGCCGTCGCCATCCAGGTGTCGGGGACGTTCGGCTCCCGCCAGGAGGAGGCGCAGCGGCTCGGCCGGGTGCTGCGGCCCAAGGCCGACGGCGGCGGGGCGCGCTTCTACACGGTGGTGAGCAGGGACACGGTCGACCAGGAGTTCGCGGCGCACCGCCAGCGGTTCCTGGCCGAGCAGGGCTACGCCTACCAGATCATCGACGCGGACGACGTACACGACGAGGTGTGACGCCCGGCCGCTCGTCAAGGAGCGGCCAGGCGCTAACGCCCTATGTCCACGAGACTCCGCGGGCCGTCGACAATCGAACCACCCCCCTCACTGCGTCCTCTCCACGACGCTGCCAGATCCGGCAGCGACATACCCTGATGATCCGGCATTCCCACCTGGTATGCCCGGATTTTTCGGTATTTCCGGCGTTCGTTACGTGGCCGTGTCGATCACTTCGCGAGCATGCCGCCGAGGAACAGCACCCCTTCGGCGGCGATCCACGCCACGACGCCCGTCCCCATGAGCCGGCCGAAAAGGCGCTGGTCGTACCGAGCGGCCGGGATCAGCCAGGCCGCCAGGGTGAAACTCGCGGCGACGGCCGCGAACAGCCCCGACACGGTGGAAACGGTGGCGAGCCGCCGCGAGCAGACGGGCGGCGACTCGCCGCAGAACGCCTCCAGCCCCCAGCCCGCGAACACCGACATACTCCAGAGCGCCGCCAGCAGGAAACTCGCGACAGTGGGGATGATCGGGGAGATACCGAGCCGCGACACGCCCATTTCCTACCCTTCTGTGCGCCCGGTTAAATGCTTTGGAAGGCCGTCGGCAAGCCCACTAAGCTGGTTGATTCGCTACCTTGACCACCACCTCCGGGAGGCACTTTCGCATGCCCGCACACCAACTGGCCCCCGACGTGCTGGCCGCCGAACAGACCCATCTCGCCGAGTCCCGGGCCGCGCTGCAGGCCA
This sequence comes from Nonomuraea glycinis, assembly GCF_014646515.1. GTDB lineage: Bacteria > Actinomycetota > Actinomycetes > Streptosporangiales > Streptosporangiaceae > Nonomuraea > Nonomuraea glycinis. The sequence continues at coordinate 38,269 of NZ_BMNK01000022.1, read as the reverse complement.
TGCGCGCGCACGCGCAGTCGCTGTCGTCGGACGCGGCCGGCGACTGGGTCTCGCAGCAGATCCTGCAGTCGCTGCTCGACCAGCGGGTGGCCGCGCTGGCCGACCACCCGGACACGCCGCTGTTCTTCGGCCGGCTCGACCGCTCGATGGACGACGACCTGCCGTCCGTCATCTACGTCGGCCGCCGCCACGTGCACGACGGCAACAGCCGTCCACTGGTGATCGACTGGCGTGCCCCGGTCTCGCGCCCCTTCTACCAGGCCAGCCCCGCCGACCCGATGGGCGTGGCGCTGCGCCGGCGCTTCGGCTACCACGGCGGCGCGCTGACCGCGTTCGAGGACGAGCCGCTGAACCAGGGGGCCGAGCTCGGCCCGTCCCGCATCCTCACCGACGAGATCGAACGCCCGCGCACCGGCCCGATGCGCGACATCGTCGCCACCATCCAGCCCGACCAGGACGAGATCGTCCGCGCCGCCCTGGCCCAGACGGTGTGCGTCCAGGGCGCCCCCGGCACCGGCAAGACCGCGGTCGGCCTGCACCGGGCCGCCTACCTCCTCTTCACCCACCGCGAACGGCTGGCCCGGTCAGGCGTGATGATCGTCGGACCGAACCGCGCGTTCCTGTCCTACATCTCCTCGGTGCTCCCCGCGCTGGGCGAGGTCAAGGTCGACCAGACGACCGTGGCCGGCCTGCTCGGCGAGCACGCGACGCCGGAGGACCCGATGGTCTCGGCCGTCAAGGGCGACGCCCGGATGGCGGAGGTGCTGCGCCGCGCCCTCTGGCTGCACATCGTGAAGCCGGAGGAAGGGCTGGTCTTCAGCAAGGGCGCCTACCGGCACCGGGTGGCCGACTACGAGGTGCGCGAGATCGTCGCCTCCCTGCGCGGCACCACCCGCTACGGTCCCGGCCGTGCGGCCCTGACCCAGCGCCTCGCGCACCTGGTCCTGGTACGGATGGAGCAGCGCGGGGAGTCGCCCGACGACCGGGTGCAGGACGCGGTGGCCCGCTCCAAGCCGGTCAGGCAGCTGGTGGACGCCATCTGGCCGAAGCTCACGCCCGAGCAGGTCCTCTACCGCCTCCTGGCGGACCCGGAGTTCCTCGCCCGGGCCGCCAAGTCCGATTTCTCGCCCGAGGAGCAGGACACGCTGCTCTGGCGGAAGCCGTACCGGAGTTGGAAGTCCGCGAAATGGTCGGCCGCCGACGCCGCGCTCCTGGACGAGCTCGGCGACCTCATCGAACGCACCCCCTCGATCGGCCACCTCGTCGTCGACGAGGCGCAGGACCTGTCGGAGATGCAGTTGCGCGCCCTCGGCCGCCGCTGCCGCAACGGCTCGGCCACCGTGCTCGGCGACCTCGCCCAGGGCACCACCGCCTGGTCGACCAGCTCATGGCAGGCGGTGCTCAAGCACCTCGGCCAGGACGGCGAGGTCACCGAGCTGACGCTCGGCTTCCGCGTGCCGCGCGAGGTGCTCGACTACGCCGCCCGCCTGCTGCCCTCGATCGCCCCCGACCTCGCCGCCCCCCGCTCGCTGCGCCCCGGCGCGGGCTCCCTGTCCGTACGGCCGGACGGCGAGCTCGGCCGAGCCGTCACCGAAGCGCTGACCAGGGAGGGCTCGATCGGCGTCATCGTGCCGGACGCCCTGGCCGCCGAAGTCTCCGCCTCGCTGGCCGACGTCCCGCACGCCGTGCTCGGCCCCGACTCGACCGACGAGCACCGGCTGCTGATCGTCCCCGCGACGCTGGCCAAAGGTCTGGAGTACGACCACGTGATCGTGGTGGAGCCGGCCGACATCGTCGCTGCCGAGCCCCGCGGCCTGGCCCGCCTGTACGTGGTGCTCACCCGAGCCGTCACCTCCCTCACGGTCCTGCACCGCAAGCCGCTGCCCGCCCAGCTGACCGCCTGACGACGCCCGCCCGGGTGGTGAGCGGGCCGGCCCCCGGCTCCTAGGATGACGACAGGACGATCTACCGAGGAGGATGCCGTGCCGGCACCGCTGCCACACGAATACCTGCCGCCAGTCCCCGCGCTCACGGTCGAGAGCGACGACCTGACGGACGGAGCGAGGCTGAACGACCGCCACGTCTTCAACGACTGGGGCATGCGGGGCCAGAACCTGTCCCCGCACCTGCGCTGGTCCGGCGCCCCCGCCGGAACCCGCGGCTACGCCGTGACCTGCTTCGACCCCGACGCCCCGACCGGCAGCGGATTCTGGCACTGGGTGCTCTTCGACATCCCCGCCACGGTCACCGAGCTGCCCACCGGAGCGGGCACGGCCCCCGACTTCAAGGGCCTGCCCCCGGGCGCCACCCACGCCCGCACCGACTACGGCACCAGGGCCTACGGCGGCGCCGCACCCCCGCCCGGAGACCCGCACCGCTACGTCTACACGGTGCACGCCCTGTCGGTGGACTCCCTGGGCGTGGACAGCGACACCAGCCCAGCGGTGGTCGGCTTCAACATCACCGCCAACACCCTGGCCCGAGGCCACATCGTCGCCCTCTACAGCACCTGAGCCGGGCCGATTCCGGGGGCCTGCTAGGTTGAGCGGCCATGAAAGCTCCGGGAATCAGCATCCGTGCCGGCGGCCTGGACGACGTGGCGCACGTCCTGGACTTCTGGCTCCAGGCCGCCGAGGGGACCGACCGACGCGACTCGCCCGCCAAGGTGACCGCGCTGCTCCACCACGACCCCGGCGCTCTGCTGCTCGCCGAGCTCCCCAGCCGGCTCGGCGAGCCGACCACCACCCAGCTCGGTGAGCGGGTCACCGCTCAACCGGGCACGCCTGGAGGCGAGCTGGTGGGGACTCTCATCGCCGGCTGGGACGGCTGGCGTGCCCACCTCTACCGCCTCGCCGTCCACCCGGCCCACCGCCGCCAGGGCATCGCCACCGCGCTGCTGGCGGCGGCCGAGGACCGCTTCAGCCGGTTCGGCGCCTTCCGCGCGGACGCCATGATCCTCCAAGGCAACACCCTCGCCCACCCGGCCTGGTCCGCCGCCGGCTACGCCCCCCAACCCGAATGGTCCCGCTGGGTGAAGCCGCTCGCCTGACGACGCGGACGTTCGTTCTCCTTACGACCGCGTCAGATCACGCCGGTCACGCGTGGAGAGGGCCGAGCGTGTGGACGCCACCGGTCGCGCCTGCTGGGCTCGGTGCTTGCTGGGGCTCATGCCTTTGACTCGCTTGAACGCCGCGCTGAAACTGAACGCGTCCGCGAAGCCCACGCGCTTGGCGACGTCGGCGATGGTCGTGTCCGGTTCGGTGAGCAGATCCGAGGCGATGGTCATGCGCCACTGGGTGAGGTAGGCCAGCGGGGGCTCACCTACCAGCGTGGTGAACCGGCGCGCGAAGGCGGAGCGCGAGACGCCGCCCCGGGCGGCCAGCTGCGCGACCGTCCACGGGCGCGCCGGGTCGTCGTGCATGAGGCGCAGCGCCTCGCCCACGATCGGGTCGCTCAGCGCGGTGTACCACGCCGGCGCGCTGCTCTCCGGCCGGTCGAACCACGCGCGCAGCGTGCAGACGAGCATCCAGTCCAGGAGGCGGTCGAGCACTACCTGCTGTCCCGGCCGGTCGGCCGCGACCTCCGCCGCGATGTACTCGCTCACCGCGGCGGTGTCGCCGTCCTCGGACACGGTCAGCACCGGTGGCAGCGCCTTGAGCAGCCGCCGGCCGACGTCGCCGCGCACCGGATAGGCGCCCACGATCAGCGTCGTGGACCCGCCGGGATCGCCGCACGTCCAGCCGAGATGGTGGACTGTGCCGCCGTTCGCCGGGATCGCGCAGTGCTCGCCGCAGTCGACGGCCGCCGACGCGTCCGTGGCCGGCTCGTCCATGAACGAGAACGGTCGTGGCCCGCGTACGACCACCACCTCACCGGCCGTGATGCGCTGAGGCTCCTGCGCCTCAGCCATGATCCACCCCTCGCCGCGCAGCAGGGAGCACAGTGTCAGCGGCGCGCCGTCGACGAACCGTAACGACCACGGCGGCGACAGGATCGTGTGCCCGAAGACAGAGCCGTCGGCGCGTACCCCGCGCAGGAGATCGGCGAAGGCGTCCATGACCGCAGCGTAGACGAATGGACATGCGTACGCGGTTCTGACCCATGGCAAGTCCACCTCCGCCCACGGTTTCATGAGATCCATGAGCGAACATCTATTTCTTGTCCTGGGCGCCACGGGAAAGACCGGCCGACGGGTGACCGCCAGGCTGCGGGCCGCAGGCAGGACCGTACGGGCCGCCTCCCGATCGAGCGAGGCCCGCTTCGACTGGACTGATCCGGCCACCTGGGACGCCGTGCTCGACGGTGTCTCAACGGCCTACGTCATCGCGCCCGAGGTGCCCGGCCCCGCGCACGACTTCGTCCCCAGGGCGGTGGCCGCCGGCGTGCGCCGGTTCGTGCTGCTGTCCGCCCGAGGGGCCGACACCTGGGGCGACTCCCCTTTCGGCCTGGACATGCGCGCGGCGGAGGAGGCCGTGCGCGCGTCCGGCGTCGAGTGGACGATCCTGCGCCCGCCGAACTTCAGCCAGAACTTCGACGAGGACGTCTTCCACGCCCCGCTCATGGCGGGCGAGCTGGCACTGCCCGCCCATGACATCGTGGAGCCCTTCATCGACGCGGACGATGTCGCCGACGTCGCGGTGGCCGCGCTCACCGAGCCTGGACACGCCGGCCATACCTACGAGCTGTCCGGCCCACGGGGGCTCACCTTCCGGGAGGCCGTCGAGGAGATCGCGCGGGTGTCGGGACGGCCGGTTCGCTACGTCGATGTCTCTCCCGAGGAGTACGTCGCCGCCTCCGTCGCGCAGGGGATCTCGCCCGAGGTGGCAAGCTACCTCAACGAGATGTTCGACCTGATGCGCCGTGGCAGGTTCGCCGAGACCACCGACGACGTGCACCGCGTTCTGGGCCGCCCACCCCGCGATTTCGAGACCTATGTCGCGCGCGCGGCGGCCGCGGGGGCGTGGCGTTGATCCCGACTCTGATGCCTGCCGGCCGTAAATAGAGCTGTAAGGCGCGCCATTGAACAGGGAGAGAACATCAGAGCGGCCCGAGACCGGAAATCCGGCTCGGGCCGCTCTGATGTGGTGCTGACGCGCCGGAAAAAGCCCGGCGCGCGGTATTACAGGACTAGAAGTCCATGTCGCCGCCACCGGGCATGCCGGCAGGGGCCGCAGGGGACTTCTCGGGCTTCTCGGCGATGACGGCCTCGGTGGTGAGGAAGAGCGCCGCGATGGAAGCGGCGTTCTGCAGCGCGGAGCGCGTCACCTTGGCCGGGTCGATGATGCCCGCCTTGAACATGTTGACGTACTCGCCGGAGGCCGCGTTGAGGCCCTCACCCGGGGTGAGGTTGCGCACCTTCTCGACCACGACGCCGCCTTCGAGGCCGGCGTTGACCGCGATCTGCTTGAGCGGCTCCTCAAGAGCCTTGCGCACGATCGCGGCACCGGTGGCCTCGTCGCCCAGGAGCTCGAGCTTGTCGAACGCCTTGGCGCCGGCCTGCAGCAGCGCGACGCCACCGCCGGGCACGATGCCCTCCTCGACGGCCGCCTTGGCGTTACGCACGGCGTCCTCGATGCGGTGCTTGCGCTCCTTGAGCTCCACCTCGGTCGCCGCGCCGGCCTTGATGACGGCGACGCCGCCGGCCAGCTTGGCGAGACGCTCCTGGAGCTTCTCGCGGTCGTAGTCGGAGTCGGTGCGGTCGATCTCGGCACGGATCTCGTTGACCCGGCCCGCGATCTGGTCGGCGTCACCGGCGCCGTCGACGATCGTCGTCTCGTCCTTGGTCACCACGACCTTACGGGCGCGGCCCAGCAGGTCGAGGGTGGCGTTCTCCAGCTTGAGACCGACCTCCTCGGCGATGACCTGACCACCGGTGAGGGTGGCGATGTCGCCGAGCATGGCCTTGCGGCGGTCACCGAAGCCGGGGGCCTTGACGGCCACCGAGCGGAACAGGCCGCGGATCTTGTTGACGACCAGGGTCGCCAGCGCCTCGCCCTCGACGTCCTCGGCGATGATCAGGAGCGGCTTGCCGGACTGCACGACCTTGTCGAGCAGCGGCAGCAGGTCCTTGTTCGCCGAGACCTTCGAGTTGACGATCAGAATGTACGGGTCCTCGAGCACGGCCTCCATACGGTCGGAGTCCGTGACGAAGTACATCGACGTCATGCCCTTGTCGAAGCGCATGCCCTCGGTGAGCTCAAGCTCCAGGCCGAAGGTGTTGCTCTCCTCGACGGTGATGACGCCTTCCTTGCCGACCTTGTCCATCGCCTCGGCGATGAGCGCCCCGATCTCGGGGTCGGCGGCGGAGATGGAGGCCGTCGAAGCGATCTGCTCCTTGGTCTCCACGTCCTTGGCGAGCTTGGAGAGCTCCTCGCTCACCCGCTCGACGGCGGCCTCGATGCCCTTCTTCAGGGCCATCGGGTTGGCGCCGGCGGCGACGTTGCGCAGGCCCTCGCGCACCAGCGCCTGAGCGAGCACGGTGGCGGTCGTGGTGCCGTCGCCCGCGACGTCATCCGTCTTCTTGGCGACTTCCTTGACCAGCTCGGCGCCGATCTTCTCCCACGGGTCCTCGAGCTCGATCTCCTTGGCGATCGACACACCGTCGTTGGTGATCGTGGGGGCGCCCCACTTCTTCTCCAGCACGACGTTGCGGCCCTTGGGCCCCAGGGTCACCTTGACGGCGTCGGCGAGCTGGTTCATACCACGCTCGAGACCGCGCCGGGCTTCCTCGTCAAACGCGATCATCTTGGCTGCCATAAGGCTGGACCTCCCAGTTGCAGGGTGGCTGGCTGTGGATCGAGCCGAAGCCCGCGACGGCATGTGGGTCCGCAACTCCTTCGGCAGACCCCATCGTCTCGATCCCAGGTTGGCACTCTGCAACAGAGAGTGCCAACGAATTGTTTAGCACTCTACCCCGTCGAGTGCAAGCTGACGCCACCCACGCCCAGGTCAAGTCCGTACAGCGCGAACGGCGGGCCAGGGCGGCCCGCCGTACACCGAGGGGGCGGCAGGCCGCACGCACTGCGCTGACGTGCGGGCTGCCGGGGCTTACCAGCTACGCGACCGCACGGACGGACTCCGCCTGCGGCCCCTTCTGGCCCTGCGTGATCTCGAACTCGACCCGTTGCCCCTGTTCGAGAGATCGATAGCCATCCATCATGATTGCCGAGTAATGGACGAATACATCCTTACCACCGTCTACCGCGATGAACCCATAACCCTTGTCCGCGTTGAACCATTTGACGGTGCCCTGCGCCACTTCCGACTCCTCTTACTGGGCTCATAGGTCCCACCCATTCCTCCGCAGGACCCACAATCGTCATGACGAATGGGGAATCAGTCAGACGACCGCACTCGACCATACCTGCGACATGACGGTGTACACCAGAGTCAAACGACAAATCGGAAATTTCACCAAAGTAGTTCAATCTTGAATTTGATAGCGAAAAAAAGAGAAGGCGCCCGCATGCGGGCGCCTTCTCCAGGGGGTACGGTCAGCCGCCGGCCACCGCCGGGATGATGGAGATCTGAGTGCCTTCAGGGGCAGGCGTGTCAAGCCCCTGAGCGAATCGGACATCCTCTTCGCCAACATAAACGTTGACAAAACGCCGAATCTTGCCCGATTCATCGAGAATGCGGGCGCCGATTCCCGGATAGTCGGAGTCGAGCTTGCCGAGCACGTCACGCAGGGTCGCGCCCTCTCCACTCACCTCCGCGTTACCGCCGGTGTAGGTGCGAAGGATGGTAGGAATCCGCACAGAAACGCTCATGATGAACTCGCCTTTCCTGATTTTCAGACAGTCGCGCGGAACGCGTCGAGAGAAGGCCGGATCACGGCCGTGGGCTGGGCGTCGTCGACGATGGCGTCGAGCGTCTTGAGCCCGTCGCCGGTGTTGAGCACCACGGTCTCCAGCTCCGGGTCGAGCTGACCGGTCTCGACGAGCTTCTTCAGCACGCCCACCGTGACACCGCCCGCCGTCTCGGCGAAGATGCCCTCGGTCGAGGCCAGCAGCTTGATCGCCGCGACGATCTCGGGGTCCGTCACGTCCTCCACCGAGCCGCCGGTACGGCGGGCGATGTCGAGCACGTAAGGGCCGTCGGCGGGGTTGCCGATGGCCAGCGACTTGGCGATGGTATCCGGCTTGACCGGCTGGACCACGTCGTGGCCCGCCTTGTAGGCCGTGGACACCGGCGAGCAGCCGAGCGCCTGCGCGCCGTAGATCTTGTAGGGGCCGTCCTCGACGAGCCCGAGCTCGATCAGCTCCTTGAAGCCCTTGTCGATCTTCGTGAGCTGGGAGCCCGAGGCCACCGGGATGATGATCTGCTCGGGCAGCTTCCAGCCGAGCTGCTCGGCGATCTCGTACGCGAGCGTCTTGGAGCCCTCGGCGTAGTAGGGCCTGAGGTTGACGTTGACGAAGCCCCACTTGTCGCCCATCGGGTCCCCGATCAGCTCGGAGCAGAACCGGTTGACCTCGTCGTAGGTGCCCTCGATGCCGACGAGCCTGCCGCCGAACACCCGGGCCATGGCGATCTTGGCCTGCTCCAGCCCCGCGGGGATGAACACGCAGGCGTCCAGCCCGGCCCGCGCGGCGGCGGCCGTCACGGCGCCGGCCAGGTTGCCGGTGGAGGAGCAGGACAGGGTGTGGAAGCCGAAGTTGCGCGCCGCCTCGACGGCGATGGCGACCACCCGGTCCTTGAAGGAGTGGGTGGGGTTGCCGGAGTCGTCCTTCACGTGGAGGGACCTGATGCCCAGCGCCTTACCGAGGTTGCCCGCCTTGACGAGCTTGGTCCAGCCGGGGTTCATGTTGGGCTTGGTGGCGACGTCCACGGGCACCGGCAGGAGCGAGCGGTAGCGCCAGATGTTGGCCGGTCCGGCCTCGATGGAGGCCCGGGTGACGGTGCCGAATTCGTAGGCCGCCTCAAGCGGCCCGAAACACTCCGAACAGGCGAAACTGGGGCCGAGGGGGTAGCGCGTGCCGCACTCGCGGCAGGAGAGAGCGACAGCGGGACCAAAGTCGAGCGACATGAAGCGAGGCCTTCCCTCATCTTCGCCCGTGGCCGCCTTGACCACGGACCGGAATTGGCACCTAGTCCCGGTCGGCCTCGCCAGGTCGCGAGTCACAAGCCGGGAGGGTTGCCGGGGCTTCGCAGGGCCGGTCCCTCCACCCCTCTGGATGAGCAATATTCAGTTGTTGCTGCTGACCGGACTCTACCTAATCAACGGCGTGACCTGCCCAGTCATCTCATCATGCGAGATTTGAGGTCTCATCGGTAGTCCTCGCCCAGTGCCGCCTGGACATATTTCCGTGCCTGGTGGATACGTGACTTGGCGGTGCCGAGCGGAATCTTGAGCTGCTCGGCCACCTCGCTGTAGTCGAGCTGGACGATGTCGCGCAGCACCAGCGCCTGGGCCAGATCCGGCTTGTCGGCCTCCAGCGCCTCCATGGCGTCGAGCAGGTCGAGCCGCGATCCGGCGATCACGCTGACCCGGCGGACGTCGGGCTTCTGCATGGGCAGCTCGTCGGAGGTCTGCTCGGCCGCCCTGCGCTTCAGCGACCGGTAGGTGGTGCGCGCGCAGTTGGCGGTCACGATGTGCAGCCAGGTGCTGAACCTGGCCCGCCCCTCGAACCGCCCGATGTTGCGCGCGACGGCCAGCAACGTGTCCTGCGCCGCCTCCTCCGCGTCCTGGTGGTAGGGCAGGATGCGGGCACAGTGCCGCAGCACGTCCGGTTCGATCCTGCGCAGGAGCTCGCCAAGTGCGCGATGATCGCCGACTGCGGCGGAGCGGGCCAGTTCCTCGGTTAGCTCATCAAGCGCCATAGCTGGGATCCTAAGGTCGGAGGGAGCCTCAATGAACAGCATCCTGCTCGCCTCGAACAGAGGCCCGGTCTCGTTCACCGTATCGGAAGACGGTGTGCTGACCATGAAACGCGGTGGTGGCGGGCTCGTGTCGGGCCTGTCCGGCGTGGCCAAGGACCAAGGCGTGCTGTGGGTGTGCGCCGCTCTGTCCGACGGCGACCACAGCGCCGTCCGGCAGGCCCCCGGCGGCCGGCTCGACCACGCCGGCTACAAGACCGGGGCGCTGCGGATGCTCGACATCGCGCCGGCCGTCTTCCACCGCGCCTACAACTCCGTGGCCAACTCCACCCTGTGGTTCGTCAACCACCTGCTCTACGACACCCCGAACGCGCCGCACTTCGGCACCAGGTTCCAGCGCGACTGGGAGTCCTACCGCGACTACAACGGGGCGTTCGCCCTGGCGCTGGCCGAGGAGGCCGGGCACGGCGCGCGGGTGATGGTGCAGGACTATCACCTGACGCTGACCCCGGCGATGCTCCGGGCCGAGCGGCCGGACCTGCGCATCGCGCACTTCAGCCACACGCCGTGGGCGCCGCCCGAATACTTCTCGCTGCTGCCCGACGACGTCGCGGGCGAGGTGCTGGAGGGCATCCTGGGCGCCGACCACGCGGGCTTCCTCACCCACCGGTGGGCGGGGGCGTTCATGGACTGCTGCGAGACGGTGCTGGGCGCGCGGGTGAACCGCGCGGACCGTACGATCACGCACGAGGGCAGGGTCACCCGCGTCGGCGTGCACGCGCTGGGCGTCGACGGCAAGGCGCTGTGGGCGCGGGCGGCCGAGCCCGACGTCGAGTCGCACATGGCGGCGCTGCGCGAGCAGGTGGGCGAGCGCAGGCTCATCGTGCGCATCGACCGCACCGAGCTGTCGAAGAACATCGTGCGCGGCCTGCTCGCCTACCGCGAGTTCCTGGCCGCCCATCCCGAGTGGCACGGTCGCGTGGTGCACCTGGCGTTCGCCTATCCCAGCCGGCATGACCTGCCCGAATACCGCGAGTACACCGCGTCGGTGCAGCGCTGCGCGCAGGAGATCGAGGACGAGTACGCCACGGAGGACTGGGTTCCGCTGATCCTCAACGTCGAGGACGACTATCCCCGCTCCCTGGCCGCCTACCGGATGGCGGACGTGCTGCTGGTCAACCCGATCCGCGACGGCATGAACCTGGTCGCCAAGGAGGGCCCGGTCCTGTCCCCCCGCTGCGCGCTGGTGCTGTCCCGCGAGGCGGGCGCGGCGGCCGAGCTCGGCCCGCACGCGCTCATGGTGAATCCCTACGATGTCAGCGGCACGGCCGGCGCGCTGCACCGCGCGCTGGTCATGCCGGAGGAGGAGCGGGCCCGCCGCCGTGAGGGGCTGGAGTCGGCCGCCACCGCGCTGCCCCCGCAGAAGTGGCTGGCCGCCCAGCTCGACGCGCTGGCCTGAGGCCGGTCAGTTCCAGTCGGCGTTCCGCAGCGCGGTGGGCAGCCCCTTGGTCTTCCAGTTGTCGACGACCAGGACCTTGGTCTGCGGCAGATACCACTCGCGCGTGGTGAAGCGCACGTTGGTGGCCTTGCCCGAGTGGGTCCGGCAGCGGGTCTGGAACTCGTGGTAGGCCGCCTTGTGACCGGGCCCGACCTGACGCAGCCCCTTCGTGTGCCGGCCGACCCTCTCCACCCGGGCGAGCTTGCCGTTGACCGGGCACAGCTGCACGTCGGAGGCCGGGTAGTAGCCGCCCCTGCGCACGTCGTACGGGCCGAACCCCTCGGCCCCCAGCTTGATCGCCTTAGGCCCGAGGATCCAGAACCCCTTGCAGTCCGGGGTGAAGAAGCCGCCCTTGGGGTCGGCGCACTTGCCGGTGACGACGTGGATCCAGTCGGTGCCGCCGCCGTAGATCCGCCACTTGAACGGCAGGTAGAGGGTCAGGCCGCCGCGCAGTTTCAGCTGGTGGGCGGGGGCGGTGGCGGCCGTGGCGGTGACGGGCGCCAGGAGGACGGCGGCCGCGGCGGCCGCCACGACGGCAAGGTATCGCTTCTTCATGGGGCGACCATAAGAGGGGCGACTTGCAAACCACTCAAGAGCGGCTGAAAGCGGACGTAAGCTCCCTCAGCAGCGCCACCACGCCGTCAGGCCCGTCCACCACGATGTCCGCCCGATCGGCCAGCGCGGTCACCTCGGCCGAGCCGCTGCAGACCGTCACGCCGGGCAGCTCGGACGCCCTGACCGCGTCGAAGGCGGCCAGGTCGCCCAGGTCGTCGCCGGCGAACAGCACGGACCTGGCGTCCCGTTCGGCCAGGAACAGGCTGAGCGCGTGCCCCTTGTCCATGCCGGGCGGCCTGAGCTCCAGCACCAGCCGGCCCGGCTCGACGACCAGGCCGTGCTTGGCGGCCAGCTCGGCCATCGGCTCGCGCAGCTTGGCCAGCGCGCCCTCGGGGTCGGCGCTGCGCCTGGTGTGCACGGCCACCGCCCGGCCCTTGTCCTCGATGGTCACCCCGAGCAGGCCGAGGGAATCGAGCAGGAGCGGCAGTTCGGCCTCGACCCTCGGCACGCCGGCGGGGGGCGGTGGGCCGGAGATCCGGCCGTTCTCCCACCGCTCGAACCCGTAGTGGCCGAGCACCACCAGGCCTGGCACGCGCTCCAGCCCGGGGCCGAGCTCGAGCGCGGTGGCCACCGGCCTGCCGGTCACGATGGCCACCGCGTTGACGTACGCGCCGAGCTCGGCGAGGACGGCAGGCGCGTCGGGATGGACGCGGGCCGCCGCGGGATCGGCGACGATCGGGGACAGGGTCCCGTCGAAGTCGAGCCCGATCACGGCGCCCGACGGATCTTTCAGGATCGCTTCCATACCAGGGATGTTCATCACGCGGCTGCCCTACCCAGCGGGTCAGGGACGCATGCCGAAGCGCCTGGCCGCACGCTCGCGCTGGCGGCCGGCGCGGAGCCTGCGCAGGCGCTTGACCAGCATCGGGTCCTGCTCCAGCGCCTCCGGCCTGTCGATCAATTCGCCGAGCAACTGGTAGTAGCGGGTGGTGGAGAAGCCGAAGGTCTCCTTGATGGCCTGCTCCTTGGCGCCCGCGTAGCGCCACCAGTGGCGTTCGAAGGCGAGGAGTTCGAGCTCGCGGTCCGTGAGGGGCTGACGATCGGGTCCCGGGGCAGCACTGTCACCGCCGGCCGGCGCAGTGTCCATAATCTCCTCCTCAGGGAAGGGGCACGCGAGCTTGGCGGCGCACGTGGCCCGTCGCCATCGTAATGTGCGTGGTGCGGCTGTTCTCGGCGTATCGGGAGACGTACAGTCACCAGGTGTGACCTCTGTCATCACGCTTCTCACCGATTACGGGCTCGAGGACGGCTACGTCGCCGCCTGCCACGGGGTGATCGCCACGATCGCGCCGTCGGCCCGGGTGATCGACGTGTGCCACCTCGTTCCTTCCGGCGATGTACGGCGCGGCGCGGCGATTCTCGCGCAGACGATCCCCTACCTACCCAGCGGTGTGCACATCGGCGCGGTCGATCCCGGCGCGGGCGGGGTGCGGCGCGCGGTGGCCGTGGCGGTGGCCGATCGGGTGTTCGTCGGCCCGGACAACGGGCTGCTGTCGTGGGCGATCCACGCCGCAGGCGGCGCGCGGGCGGCGTACGAAATCAGCGACGAGCGGCACTTCCTGCGGCCGGTCTCGCCCACCTTCCACGGCCGGGACGTGTACGCCCCGGTCGCGGGGCGGCTGTGCGGCGGCCTCGACCCGGCCGACCTGGGCCCGGCGGTGCCGCTGGAGCGGCTGGTGTCGTTGCCGGAGCCGACCTCGGTGCTGCGCGAGGGCGCGGTGGAGGGCGAGGTCGTCTCGGTCGATCGTTACGGCAACACCCAGTTGTCGATCTCGGCGGGCGACCTGGAGGCGCTGGGCCTGCGGGTGGGCGACACGCTCGGGGTGATGCTGGGCAGGCGGCGCCTGTCGATGCCCTACCGCGAGTCCTACACCGCGGTGCCGCCGGGTGACCTGGTGGCGTTCGCCGACTCGGCGGGGCTGATCGCCTTCGCCGTGAACAGCGGTGACGCGGCTCAGCGGCTGGGCCTCCCCCCGGGTGCACATGTCCGGCTTTCCCCCTCTGGTTGATACGAAAGCCACAGAACGGTAATTACACGGCGTATCGGACTGTTTACCGAACCGTCGGAATGAATCATCGATCGCGTGTCAGAATGCACGGCAGTTCGGGCGCCCCCTCCCTCCGTTCGAGGTCGCCGTGCATCATGTCTGTGTTGTCCTGCTCTCCATCATGTTCGCGGTCTGGCCAGCCACCGGACCGCCCGTCCCCGACCGCTGGCGCTCGTGGCCGGTCACCCGGGTCTTCCCGGCTGCCGTGCCCGGCATCAGCCCCTCCGGGGCCCGGGTCACCTACCTGCTGACCGGCGTCGCGCCCGAGGCGCCCTGCCGGTCGGCCTTCCACCCCGGCGCGCTCCCCGCGCGGCCGGCGTGCGTCACCGCGCTGCGCGCGACGTACGCCGACAGCACGTCCACGTTCGTGGCCACGGTCGGCATCGCCGTGCTGACCGGGTTCGGCGAGCCGGCGGTGTCCGGCGTCTCCCGCCCGCCCACGGTGCGGCCGGTGGCCTTCCCCGGCGGGCCCGCCGAGCGCTTCGGCGAGCTCCAGTACGTCACCGGGGTCGTGATCGGCTCGCACGAGCGCTACCTGGTGGCCACGGCCGCCGGGCACGCCGACGGCAGGCCGTACCGGCCGGGTGACCGGGCCGACAGCCGGCTGCGCGGCATCGCCAGGCAGCTCGCCTTCGAGCTGCACCGAGGTCTGACCGGATGAGGTGGCGGTGGCGCCGGCCGCGGACCTGGACGAGGTGGTGGCGGCGTCTGCCGCGGACCTGCCTGCTGCCGCTGCTGCCCCTGCTGCTGCTGGGCTGTGTGACAGCGCTGCCAGCCGGTGGCGTGGCGGCGACCGTGCCCGCGCAGGACACGACCCGCGACGACGACGTGGGGGCCATGGCGCGGGCCAGGCAGTGGCAGCTCTCCCTGCTGCGGCTGCCCGAGGCGTGGCGGACCAGCAGAGGCGAGGGGGTGCTGGTGGCCGTGCTCGACACCGGTGTCCGCGCCCATCCGGATCTCGGCGGCGTCGTGGTGCAGGGCCCCGACCTGACCGGCGCCGCGCGGACCGGCGGCATGTGGGGGCACCACGGCACGGCCATGGCCAGCCTGATCGCCGGCCGCGGCCATGGCCCGGGCCTCGGCGTGATCGGCGTGGCTCCCGCGGCCCGCGTACTGTCGGTCAGGGTCACGCTGGAGAGCGCCGACCCCCGGCGCGAGCTGCTGCGCTCGGGCGGGCGGCACGCGCTGGCCAGGGGCATCCGCTACGCGGTCGACCACGGCGCGGACGTGATCAGTATGTCGCTGGGCGGGGGCAGCGGCGCGTGGGAGGGCGCGGCCGCCGAGGAGGAGGCCGTGCAGTACGCCATCGCCCGCGGTGTCGTCCTCGTGGCCTCCTCCGGCAACGACGGCGACACGACCAACAGGAAGACCTTCCCCGCCGCCTACCCGGGGGTGATCGCCGTCGGCGCCGTCGACAGCCGGCTCCGGCCGGCCCGCTTCTCCAACCGGCGGGACTACCTGTCGGTCGTGGCGCCCGGGACGGGCATCGTCACCGCGAGCGCCTTCGGCGACTACGTGGTCGGCGACGGCACAAGCTCCGCGGCCGCCATGGTCGCGGGTATCGCCGCGCTGATCAGGTCGGCCCATCCGGACCTGTCGCCCTTCCAGGTCCGCCGGGCCATCGAGCGCGGCACCAGGCAACGGCCGCCCGGCGGCTACGACAGCTCCTACGGGCACGGGGTGGCGAACGCGGTGCTGGCCCTGCGCGAGGCGGGCCGGCTGGCCGTGACGCCCCCGCTGCCCGGCGGCGGCTCCGGCGCGGCCGGGGCGGCGCCCCCGCCACGAGCCCACTTCGGGGACGGCCCGCCCGCCGAGCCGCCCGCCTCGCGGATGGCGGTGGTGGTGGGCATGGTGCTGCTGGCGGCGGGGATGTCCGCGCGCGTGGTCGGGCGGCAGCGGCGGCGCTGCCGGGACCTGACCTGACGAGACACCGAGGCCCTCCACAGCGATCCTGTGGAGGGCCTCGGCCGCCTCGACTAGTTGACGTGCACCACGTCGTGCGTCTCGGCGAAGTGGCACGCGCTCTCGTGCGTGGTGCCCGGCCTGATCTGCAGCAACGGCTCCTCCGTCGCGCAGATCTCCTGCGCCTTCCAGCAACGGGTGCGGAAGCGGCAGCCCGACGGCGGGTTGGCCGGCGAGGGCGGGTCACCCTGCAGGATGATCCGCTCGCGCTGCTCCCGGCCCTCGGGGTCCGGGACCGGCACCGCCGACAGCAGGGCCTGGGCGTACGGGTGCGCCGGCTTGTCGTAGATGTCGACATCGTTGCCGATCTCGACGACCTTGCCGAGATACATCACCGCGACCCTGTCGGAGATGTGGCGTACCACCGACAGGTCGTGGGCGATGAAGATGTACGCCAGGTTGAACTCGTTCTGCAGCCGCTCCAGCAGGTTGATGACCTGCGCCTGGATCGACACGTCGAGCGCGGAGACCGGCTCGTCGCAGACGATGACCTCCGGCTGGAGCGCCAGCCCACGGGCGATGCCGATGCGCTGCCGCTGACCGCCGGAGAACTGGTGCGGGTAGCGGTTGATGTGGTCCGGGTTGAGGCCCACGACCTCCAGCAGCTCCTGCACCTTGCGGGCGCGGTCGCCCTTCGGCGCGACCTCGGTGTGGATGTCGTACGGCTCCCCGATGATGTCGCCGACGGTCATCCGCGGGTTCAGCGAGGTGTACGGATCCTGCATCACCATCTGGATGTTGCGGCGCATCCGCTTGAGCTCGGCGCCCCTGGCCTTGGCGATGTCCTTGCCGTTGATCATCACCGAGCCGGAGGTCGGCCGCTCCAGCGCCATGAGCACCTTGGCCAGCGTGGACTTGCCGCAGCCCGACTCGCCCACGATGCCCAGCGTCTCGCCCCGGTCGAGGTCGAAGGAGACCCCGTCCACGGCCTTGATGGCGCCGATCTGCCTCTTCATCACGATGCCCTGGGTCAGCGGAAAGTGCTTGACCAGATCGCGAACCTCGAGGATGCGCTCACCCTTGGTCGCCATCGAGGACCTCCCTCCAGTAGTGGCAGGCGCTGTTACGGGTGCCGCCGATCTCGTAGAGCGGGGGGGCGTCGGTCACGCAGTCGTCCTGCCGGTAGGGGCACCGGGGATGGAAGGCGCAGCCGGTCGGCATGTCGAGCAGGTTCGGCGGCAGGCCCTTGATGGCGTACAGCTCGTGGCCCTTGAGGTCGACCCTGGGGATCGACTCCAGCAGGCCCTTCGTGTACGGGTGGGCGGGCGCCTTGTAGATGTCGTGCACGGAGGCGTTCTCCACGATGCGCCCGGCGTACATGACCGCGATCTTGTCGGCGACGTCGGCGACGACGCCGAGGTCGTGCGTGATCAGGATCATGCCCATGTTGCTCTCGCGCTGCAGCTCCGCGAGCAGCTCCATGATCTGCGCCTGGACCGTCACGTCGAGCGCGGTGGTCGGCTCGTCCGCGATCAGCACCTCGGGGTCCAGTGCGATCGCCATGGCGATCATGATGCGCTGCCGCATGCCCCCGGAGAACTGGTGCGGATAGTCGTTGACGCGCTGCTTGGCGGCCGGGATGCGCACCTTGTCCATCAGCTCGACGGCCTTCTTCATGCCGTCGCGCTTGGACATGCCGCGGTGCACCCGGAACATCTCGCTGATCTGCCAGCCCACGGTGAAGACCGGGTTGAGCGCGGAAAGCGCGTCCTGGAAGATCATCGCGATGCGCTGGCCACGCACCTGGGTGCGCGCCTCCTCCGACAGCTTGAGCAGGTCGGTGCCGTGGAAGCGGACCTCCCCCTGGGGGATGCGCGCGGGCGGCACGTCGAGGATGCCCATGATGGCCTGAGCCGTCACGGACTTGCCCGAGCCGGACTCGCCGAGCACGGCGACCGTCTCGCCGGGGTTGAGCGAGTAACTCACCCCGTTGACGGCCCGTACGACGCCCGCGCGGGTGGCGAACTCCACGTGCAGGTTGTCGACGTCGAGCAGCGGACCGTTGCCTCGCCCTCCCTCGGCGGGCAACTCGTCCAGCGATGTCTTGCTCACTTGAACCCCCCTCCTACCTGAGCTTCGGATCGAGCGCGTCGCGTACGGCGTCGCCCAGCATGATGAACGCGAGCACGGTGACGCTCAGGAACACCGCGGGGAAGACCAGCGGCAGCGGAGCCTCCAGGAACCGGTTGCGGGCGTCGGCGATCATCAGGCCCCACGAGATGTCGGGCGACTGGACGCCGACCCCCAGGAAGGACAGCGCGGCCTCGGCCGCGATGAACCCGCCCAGGTTGATGGTGGCCACGACGATCACCGGAGCGACCGCGTTCGGCAGCAGGTGCTTGAACATGACCCGGGCCTGGCTCGCGCCCAGCGCCCGTGCGGCCAGCACGAAGTCCTGGCCTCTGGCCGTGAGGACGGCGGCCCGCATGATGCGGAACGTCATCGGCCAGGCCAGGATCGACAGCGCGATCACCACGAGCCAGATGCCCAGGCTCGCGTCCCGGAACGTCGCCGTGATGAGCAGCGCGCCCAGGATCGACGGGATGGCGAAGAAGACCTCGGTGACCCGGGAGGTGATCGTGTCGGTGAGGCCGCCCCTGGCGCCCGCGATGAGGCCGAGCAGCCCGCCCACCAGCGCGGTGATGACCGTGGTGGTGACACCGATGATGATCGAGTTCTTGGCGCCGTAGATGGTCCTGGCGAACACGTCACAGCCGAGGCTGTCGCGGCCGAACGGGTGGCCGGAGCTCGGCCCCTGCCGGGCGGTGGACAGCTCGCAGGTGCGCGCGTCGAACGGGTTGATGGAGGTGAACAGCGAGGGCCAGAACGACATGACCAGCAGAATGGCGATGAGGATCAGCGAGAAGATGAACATCGGCCTGCGGCGCAGGTCGTACCACGCGTCGCTCCACAGGCTCGCCGAGCGGGCCGCCTTCTTGCGGCCCCCGGCCGGCGGCGGACTCGCCGTGGCCTTCTCGTCCGTCGTCAGCGTCTGGGTGTCCTGGGGCACAGGTCCGGCCTGTGGCATGTCACTCATAGCGGATCCTCGGGTCGAGCACTGCGTACAACATGTCGACAACCAGGTTCGCCACGATGTACACCAATACCAGGATGGTCACGATACCGACGACGATCGGCTGCTCGCGCAGGTAAACGCCCTGATAGAGCTGCAGGCCGATGCCCGGCAGGTTGAAGATCGTCTCGGTGATCACCGCGCCGCCCATGAGGGCGCCGAGGTCTGCTCCCAGATAGGTGACCATCGGGATCAGCGCGTTGCGCAACCCGTGCCTGCCGACGACTCTCCGTCTGGACAGGCCCTTGGCCGTGGCGGTGCGGATGTAGTCCGATCTCAGGGTCTCCACCAGGCTCGTTCTGGTGAGCCGGGTGAGATACGCGATCGACGTCCCGGCCAGCACGAACCCTGGCAGCAGGTACGATTTCAGCCCCTGTGTGGCGCCCGCGATCGGAAAGACCTCGAAGCCCACGGTCTGCTTGAGCCAGACGCCCAGCCACAGCTGCAGGACGAACCCGGTGACCAGCGTCGGGACGGAGATCAGCAGCAGCGTCGAGGCGAGGATCGCGGTGTCGGTGGCCCTGCCACGGCGCAGCGCCGCCCACAGGCCCAGCACGACGCCGATGACGGCCTCCATGACCAGCGCAACCAGCGCCAGGTTCAGCGTTACCTGGATCTTGCCTGCCATCAGCTGGCTGACGGAGACGCCAGCGAAGGTCTTCCCGAAGTCGCCGTGCAGGAAGACGCCGCTGATGTAGTACCAGTACTGCAGCAGCAGCGGGTCGTTGAGATGGTATTGGTCGCGAATGATCGCGACGATGTTCGGGTCCAGCCGCTTCTCGCCGGCCAGCGCCTCTACGGGGTCACCGGGAAGCGCGAAGACAATCGCGAAGATGAACAGGGTGGCGCCCAGCAGGACTGGTATCGCCTGAATGAGGCGCCTGATGATGTATCGGCCCATACAAGTCTCCCGTACATGCCAGAAGGCAGTGCCTGGGATCCAGGGTTAGCACAGGTCCAGACGACTGCCTTCGAAGCGGGCTCTCAGGGGGCGAGCCGCCAGCGCAGCCGCCCCCCGAAAACGAAAGTCAGGCCTTCTCGACCTCGGCCCATTCAACCTGGTTGAGCAGGTTGATCTTGACGTTCTTAACCTTGTTCGAGTAGCCGGAGTTGTTCCGGTAGAAGTACACCGGAACGTACGGGAGGTCCTTGATCAGGACATCGTCGGCCTGCTGGTAGAGCTTCAGGCCCTCTTCGGCGGTCGCGGCCTGGTCACCCTTGGCCACCAGGTCGTCGAACTCCTTGTTGGAGTAACCGGCGTAGTTGGAGCCGGTCTTGATCGCGCCGGTGGAGAAGATCGGCGACAGGTAGTTCTCCGCCGACGGGTAGTCGATCGCCCAGCCCATGCGGAACATGCCCTTGTACTTCTTGGCGTCCAGGTCGTCGAGGATGTTGGCGAACTTCTCGAACGGCTTGACCGTCACGTCCACACCGAGGTTGGCGCGCAGGTTGTTGGCGACGGCCTCGATCCACTCCTTGTGGCCACCGTCGGCGTTGTAGCCGAGCTCCAGCTTCGCCGGGCCCTTGGCCGCGGCGTACTGCTCCTTGGCCTTGCCCGGGTCGTAGGTGCAGGCCGCGCAGGCGCCCTGACGGTAGCCCGCGATGGCCGGGTTGATGAAGTCGTCGGCGGGTGCACGGGTGCCGGAGAAGACCGTCTCGGCGATGGTCTTCCTGTCGATGGCCATCGAGATGGCCTCGCGGACCTTGATGTCCTTGTACTCGTCGTTGTACTGCAGGGGGAAGCCGATGTAGCCGACGCCGGCGTCCGGCTGGTCCTGGTAGCGGTCGCCAAGGGCCGTCTTCGCGCTGGCGATCGCCGAGGCGGGCAGCGCGTCGTGGATGTCCACGTTGTCGGCCTGGAGGTCGTTGTAGGCCGTCTCGGAGCTGTTGTAGAGCTTGAACTGGAGCTTGGTCCAGCCCTTCGGCTTCGTGCCGGGGTACTTGTCGTACACCGTCATGTCGACCGTCTGGTCGGTGCCCTTCTTGTAGGGCTTGTCGAGCTTGAACAGACCCTGGCCGATGGGCTGCTCGCCGAACGCCGCGGTGACCTTGCCGTCGTCGCCGAAGGCGGCCTTGGGCAGCGGGTAGAACGCGGTGTAACCGAGCATCACCTTGAACTGGGAGAACGGGGCCGCCAGCTTGACGGTGAAGGTGGTGTCGTCGACGGCCTTGAGACCCGACATCTCCTTGGTCGTGACTTCCTTGCCCTCACCGGGGTTGAGGTCGGCATAGCCCTCGACGCGGCCGAAGAAGTAGCCGGCACCCTGGGCGTTGTCCTGGTTGGCGGCGTAGTTCCACGCGTCGACATAGTTCTGCGCGATCAGCGGCTCACCGTTGTGCCAGGTGTAACCCGGCTTGAGCTTGATCGTCCAGGTGACGTTGTCATCACTGGTGATCGACTCGGCGGCGGCCTCGACCGCCTCCTTGTTCTCGTTGTAGTTCACCAGGGGCTCGAAGACCGCGGCGAGTACCTCCGCACCCTCGGACTCGGTGGTGTTGGAGGGGACCAGCAGGTTCTGCGGCTCGCCCAACTCCATGCGGACCGGCGTGTCGCCGCCACCCGCCGCGGAGTCGCCAGACTGGGTGGCACCGCCGCCACACGCGGCGACCGCGAGGGCGAGCAGCGCGGTACCGGCGACAATCCGTGCGCCTCTAGTAACACGCATGGTAAAAAATCCTCCCTCTAACCAAGTGGACGTAAGCCCTGAGCTGCGTTGATCGTGAGCAGCCTGACGGGAGGTTCCTTGTGATCCACCCGGATTTGGCTGACCTGGTCAAACCAGCTGACGCCCTGCCAGTCGATCGCGACTATCCCTTACTACTTGCCACCAGCGAGTCTCTGGCGCGTTGCAGTTCGGTCACACGTGCGCCTTTGCAGCGTCACACCCATACCCGCCAAACGGCCTCAAACCGAATGAATCGGCCAGACGGGCATAGGCCAGGACGTGAACGCACGATGAAAATTACCTCTTACCAGCCGGTGCTCGCGCCGTTGCCGCCGTGGCCGGGCCCGCTGAGCTACGGTTGAGCGAGTCTTGACGGTGCCTTGGAACCGGGCATCGTCAGCGTCCGTCCAACTGTCGCCGCAGTCCCCTGCGGCAGGCACCTCAACCACCCCGATCCAATAGAGTCCTTGCCATGAGCCAGCCGGAATCCGCAGTCGCGGACGCCCAGGCGGGCGGCCGAAGCGCGCAGGAGCCGCTGGCCAAGCTCGCCCAGAGATACGGTCTTCGCCGCGCCATCGCGCGGCCGAGGTTCCATGTCTATCTGCGCCAGCTCGTAGAGCGGCGACACTTCATCCTGACGTACGCCACCTCGCGCAACGTCTCGAAATACTCCAGCTCCGCGCTCGGTCAGCTCTGGCAGGTGCTGACCCCGCTGCTGAACGCCGCCATCTACTACGTGATGTTCGGCATCGTCCTGGGCGGCCGGGACGGCGTCGTGAACTACCCGGCCTTCCTGCTCACCGGCATCTTCGTCTTCACCTACACGCAGCGCAGCTTCACCGCCGGCGCCAAGTCCATCTCCGGCAACCTGTCGCTGATCCGCGCCCTGCACTTCCCACGCGCGGCGCTGCCGCTCGCCTACACCATCCAGGAGCTGCAGCAGCTCGCCATCTCCATGGGCGTGCTGGTGCTGATCGTGCTGATCACCGGCGAGGTGCCGACCTGGTACTGGCTGATGATCCCGGTCGTGCTCGTGTTGCAGACGATGTTCAACATCGGCGCCGGGCTGGTCATGGCCCGCATGGGCGCCTCGATGCGGGACCTCAACCAGTTGCTCCCGTTCATCACCCGCACCTGGCTCTACGCCTCCGGTGTCTTCTTCTCCATCCAGGACAAGGTGGTCGGCAGCGCGGAGCTTCCGCAGTGGGTCGCCACCGCCATGTATCTCAACCCCGCCGCCGCGTACATCGAGTGGATGCGGGATATTCTCATCTACAAGCACATCCCCCCGGCGATGGTGTGGGCGCCTTGCGTATTCTGGGCAGTGTTCGCACTCGGCTTCGGCTTCTGGTACTTCTGGCGGGCCGAGGAGAGGTACGGGCGTGGCTGAACTGACCAAGGAGCTGTCACAGGTGAAGGGTGAGGAGCCCGCCGTCCGCGGCAAGGACGTCAGGGTGCATCCCAACCCGGAGCCTCCGGCGAAGGGCCCCTTGGACGCACCCACCGGTACGCCGACCGTCATCGTCGACGACCTGCACATCGTCTACCGCGTCTACGGCGCGGCGTCGGAGAACGAGAAGGGCAACGCGGTCAACGCCCTCACGCGCATTCTCAAGCGCCAGGGCAGGCCGCAGATGAAAGAGGTGCACGCCGTCAAGGGCGTCTCCTTCGTGGCCTATCACGGCGACGCGATCGGCGTCGTGGGGCGCAACGGCTCGGGCAAGTCCACGCTGCTGCGCGCCATCGCCGGCCTGCTGCCGCCGCACGAGGGCGCCGTCTACACCGACGGGCAGCCCTCCCTGCTCGGCGTCAACGCCGCGCTCATGCGCGAGCTCACCGGCGAGCGCAACATCGTCCTCGGCTGTTACGCGATGGGCATGACGCCGGCCGAGGTCCGGGAGAAATACCAGGAGATCGTCGACTTCTCCGGCATCGATGAGTTCGTCCAGCTGCCGATGTCGACCTACTCCTCCGGCATGGGCGCCCGCCTGCGCTTCGCGATCTCCTCGGCCAAGACCCACGACGTGCTCCTCATCGACGAGGCGCTGGCGACGGGCGACCGCGAGTTCCGCAAGAAGAGCGAGCAGCGCATCCGCCAGATCCGCGAGTCCGCCGGCACCGTCTTCCTGGTCGCCCACGACCTGAAGGTGATCGAGCAGACGTGCAACCGGGTGATCTGGCTGCACAAGGGGAAGATCAAGATGGACGGCGACCCCAAAGAGGTCCTCGCCGCCTACACCAAGGGCTAGCCCCCCGCGGTCCTGCGCGCCGCCACTCCATTCGCTGCTGTGTGCGAAAACTGAGCCATGCGTGGCGTAAGAGACTGACATCGCCAACCTGTGTCCGATAGGATTCGAACGTCGGTTCGAGCATGGGAACGGCGATGGAGTGGGGGACGCGATGGGCGAGCTTTCGGCCGCGATCGACCACCTGGACACCGAGGACGTGTCCGAGATCCCGCGGACGCAGCTGGCTGAGCAGCTGCTCGATCTGCACTGGCAGATGGCGCGGCTGCAGGCCCAGATCGCTCGCCGCACGGGGGTTCGGCTGCCATGACGGGACAGAGAAGAGCCGCCGGCCCTGTCTGGGCCGGCGGCTGGGGCTCGGCGGTGCCGCTGCCCTGCAAGGAGCGGCACCACACGAGCCTGCCGGGCTTGGCGGCCCGGCTTGAGGGTGAGCTCGCTCGCTGGCGCGAGGGCTCTTGACCCGTACGCGTCAGGCTTCGACGCCCTGGCATCTCAGGGGGCTTCGAAGGCGGGACGCGTTCGGTGCGACGGTGTTCCCTGGCGCGTGAGACGCGCCGTCGAAGGGCACCCGCCGCGCGTGAACGCCACCTTGCCGCGGTGCGGCGGTCCATGAGACGTCGGCACCTCTGACGCTCACGGACCTCCGCATCGCCGCCGGTCGGCCGGCGTTCAGCACGTTGTGCGACAGGGGGTCAGCGACCCACGTGACTGGTCAGTGCGGCCGTGGTCCAGCCCAGCGAGGTGATCGCGTCGGCGTAGATCCCGGCGGCCTTGGTCCCGTTGGCGGCGACGACCGTGGAGGCGTCGTCGATGAGAGGGGAGATCTCGTCGATGACGGCGAGCTGCGTGGCGGCCGGGAGCGTCTCGACGAGCGGCGTCAGCTCGGCCGGCACCACCCGTCCGATCGCCGGCGCCAGCTCGCCGCTGCGGGTCGAGGGCAGCGCGTTCTTGGCCGCCTCGGCCAGGCCGACCACCGAGCTCTCCATCGACAGGGTGCCGGCGCCCTGGGTGGCGCCGTTCATCGTCCTGGTGGTGGTGTCGGTGGCGTCAGGCAGCAGGTTGGCGCTGGTCAGCTTGGCCATCGCGCCGCCCAGCGAGCCCTCCACCAGGTCGGCCACCGAGGCGAAGGCGCCGCGCAGCGTCTGCTCCTCGGCGGCCTTGACCTGGAAGCTCTGGACCTGCCTGACACCGCCGGGCCCCGCCATGCGGGCGGCGCCGCCGGGCACCACACCGCCGGGCACCACACCGCCGAGCGCGGGCAGGTTGCCCAGCAGCCCACCGGTCAGCGGCAGGCCGGCGACCTTGGGGCCGAGCTCGGGCCGCGGCCGCGAGTGAGGGGTGATGTCCTCGTAGGAGTTGGGGCTCCCCATGTGCTCGGTCTGGTCCTCCGCGTCCACCTGGCCGCCGAGCGGCAGGGCGCCGCCGAGCAGGCCGCCGAGCACCCCCGCACCCGTGAGCTGGCTGAGCAGGTTCCCCGCGCCTCCGGCGGCGTCCCCGCCGAGCAGGCCGCCGAAGGGGTCGTCACTGGGCGCTTGCTTGACGCCGTGGTCGTTGACCTCGGCGTGGACCGGCGCGGCCAGAGCCGCCGCCGCCAGCCCGAATGATGTGACGGCCACCGCCGTCTTGATTACACGTTTCATGATTGCCTTCCCGGCTCGTGATCGATCGCGCTCGAATGCAGTGGAAATGCGAATCGATAACCCCCGAATGCCGTGGCGTACGCGCTATGGGCACCACACGAAGCGCGCCGTCCCGGCTGAGCTACTGACGCAGTTCTATCACCATCGGAAGACTCGCGTCGGCCGCTAAAAGCCAGCGTGACACGGGCTTTGTGGGCAAGTTACGTAGCGGCGTAAGGGTAATGAACGGGAGGACAAGTCGGGAAATAGCAGGAGGCTATTTCGGTTATTCAGTGGACGTCTCCCACGACATGGAAGGGCGCCCACACGGCCCGTGAACAAGCGTCGACAAACAAATGTCGCGGGCCGGGGGCGCAAATTTTCCGGTTGCGGTAGACGCGCTTGACCGCTCAGACCGGCAGGAGGGCGTCCTCGGTGGAGGCCTCGAACGGGAAACGGTCGGCGAACGCCGGCCGCAGGTCCGTCAGCCAGACCGCCGACGGATCGTAGTGGGCGAAGAACGGCCGCCCCACCAGCGCGGGATCACGCGACTGGATCAGGTGGAGCACGAAATACCGCTGACCGTCGATCTCGGTGACGCCATCGACGCACACCTTGCCGGGCGTCGAGGACATGGACGGCCCCCGCACGGTCCGGCAGAGCCCGGACACACTCGCGTAGGCATCCCTGAAGATCTCGTACGCTCGGGCGAGCGGCACCGCGAAGTAGTCCTGCGGACCGGTGTCGCGCTCGACGAACATGTAATAGGGGATCATCCCCATCGCGTGCTGCCGGCGCCACATGGCCGACCACACTGCGGGATCGTCATTGATGGACCTGATGAGCGGCGCCTGGGTCCTGATCGTCGCCCCGCTGTCGAGAATGCGCCGGACCGCCGACTCCACCAGCGGTGACTCCAGCTCGCGCGGGTGCGAATAGTGGGCCATGAACGCGAGGTTCTTGCCCGCCCGTACGACCTCCTCGAACAGGCCGAGCGTGGCGTCCGCGTCGGGATCGGTGACGAAGCGCTGCGGCCAGTAGGCCAGCGCCTTGGTGCCGATCCTGATGGACTCCAGCTGCTCCAGCTCGAGCAGCGGCCCCAGGTAACGCCTGATCACCGACTCGCCCATGATCATGGCGTCGCCGCCGGTGATCAGGACGCTGGTGACCTCCGGATGCCGGCGGATGTAGTCCACCATCTGGTCAACATCGTCGGAGGCGAACTTCAGATCGGCGTCGCCGACGAACTGCGCCCAGCGGAAGCAGTAGGTGCAGTAGGCGTGACAGGTCTGCCCCTGCTTGGGGAAGATGAGCACTGTCTCTGGATATTTGTGCTGAAGTCCTGGCACCGGCTCGTCGCCGATGCGTGGGACGTTGAGCTCCTTCTGGCCGGCGGGGTGCGGGTTGAGCTGGGCTCGCACCCGGTTGGCCTCGGCCTGGATCTCGGCGTTGGGCGCCTCGGCCTTCAGAAGGTCGGCCAGCCTGGCGACGTCGGCCGCGGGAAGCATGTCCTCCTGCGGGAAGACCAGGCGGTACATCGGGTCGTCGGGCGCGGCCGACCAATCTATGAGTTCGTCGACGACGTAGGCGTTGGTCCGGAAGGGCAGCACCGTCGCGACGGCGCGCACCTTCAGCCGCTGGTCATCGTCGAGTCCAGCTCGCAGCAGGAGGTCATCGAGATGCTTGGACGTGTATGCCCGGAAGCGCCGCGTTCCTGCTTGGTTCAAGATCACTAGGCCGTTCCCATCTTTTTTGTTCGATCTGCTGTAAACCTCATGCCCCCGTCGTGCGTCTAGGGCTCTTATATCGGGACGCGGCCCACCACGGCTACGGTTCCGTGTGAGCTCCAGATTTCTTGGGAGCTTCGTTACCTAAAAAGTCGCGACATATCGCGATTAGTCTTAGACTGGCCGTCGTGACCGACGATCCCGTACTGCGAGCCTCCGACGCCGACCGCGACCACGCGGCCACCCTGCTCGGCGAGGCCTACGCCACCGGCCGACTCACCACCGTCGAGCACGCCGATCGGCTCGAAGCCGTCTACACGGCCAAGACCATGGGCGACCTCGTCCCCCTGACCCACGACCTGCCCCAGGTGCCCGGCGGCACGAGCGCCCCGGCCGCCCTGCAGAAGCAGACCGTCAACACCGTCTTCAGCAAGGTCATCAAGCGCGGGCGCTGGATCGCCTCCCGGCACACCCATCTGGCGGCCACCTTCGGCGCCCTCGTCGTGGACCTGTCCCAGGCCGTCCTGCCGGGGCGCGAGATCACGGTGTCCGTCAGCGCGTTCTGCGCCAAAATGATCATCCGGGTGCCGCCGGACGCCCAGGTGATCGACGAGGTGGGCGCGCTGTTCGCCAAGCGCCAGGTCTCCGGCGACTCGGGCGGCGACGGGCCGGTGATCAGGGTCGTCGGCCAGGCCACGTTCAGCAAGGTCATCGTGGCCCGCACCGTCTCGGACTGGAACCTGAGCGGCGACGCCTGACGGTCCGCCCACCGGTTAACCTGGGATCGGCCGTGCCTACGATGCGGACATCAGGCACAACCGCGCTCCGGCCACGCGACACGAACCGGATCGCTGGCCGTACGAGGTGACCATTTGTCCGACAGCAGGCCGATCGCGCTCGACGCCATGGGCGGCGACCACGCGCCCCACGAGATCGTGGCGGGAGCCGTGCACGCCGTGCGGGAGCGTGGACTGCGGGTGGTGCTCGTCGGCTCGCCCCGGGTGCTCTACGAGTCGCTCGCCGAGCTGGACGCCACCCATGAGATTCCCATCGTGCGCGCCGAGGAGGCGCTGGCCATGGACGAGGGCGCGCTGGCCAGCCTGCGCCGCCCCCGCTCCAGCATCGCGATCGCCTGCCACCTGCTGCGCCGCGGCGACGTGTCGGCGGTGGTGTCGGCCGGCTCCACCGCGGGCATCGTGGCCACCGGCAAACTACGGCTCAAGACCCAGCAGGGCGTGCTCCGACCGGCCATCGCCGTCGCCCTGCCCACCCTGCCGCACCCCACCCTGCTCCTGGACGCCGGCGCGAACGCCGAGGTCAAGCCCGAGGTGCTGGTGCAGTTCGGGCACCTGGGCGCCGCCTACGCCGAGCTGGCCTACGGCATCGACGCGCCCAGGGTCGGCCTGCTCACCATCGGCAGCGAGGCGGAGAAGGGCAGCAAGGTCGTCAGGCGGGCGCACGAGCTGCTCGAGGCCGCGCCCGGCCTGCACTTCGTCGGCAACGTCGAGGGCTACGACCTGCTGACCGGCAAAGCGGATGTGATCACGACCGACGGCTTCACCGGCAACGTGGCGCTCAAGACCATGGAAGGCGCGGTCCGCTACGCCTTCGACGAGCTCAGGCAGACCATCGGCGGCAGCCCGCTGGCCCGGCTGGGCGCGTTCATGCAGCGCACCCGCTTGCGCGAGCTCAGCCGCCGCCTCGACGCCGAGGCCCATGGCGGTGCGGTGCTGCTCGGCCTGAACGGCACCGTGGTGATCGCGCACGGCTCGTCCAAGGCCAAGGGCATCAGCGCCGCCTGCCGGCTCGCGGCCGACCTGGCGACGGCCGGCCTCGTGGCCGGCATCGGCGAGCGGGTCCAACGTCCTCACAGGTCGCGCTGACCCCCGGTAGGGTGAGTCCCCGTCCGCACATCGGGGGGTATGCGTGCATGGGCTGACGTCCGCGCAGGTCGCGGAGGCTAAGACCAACGACGTGCCGCGCCGGTCCAGCAGGTCGCTGAGCGCGATCATCCGGGCGAACGTCTTCACCCTCTTCAACCTGGTCATCGGCCTGTTATGGGCGCTCATCCTGATCTTCGGCGCGTGGCAGGACGGCATGTTCGGCCTCATCATGGTCGCCAACGTGCTGATCGGCGTCGTCCAGGAGCTGCGCGCCAAGCGCACCCTCGACCGGCTGGCCGTCGTCGGCCAGAGCCCCGTCACCGTCCGCCGCGATGGCCAGGACCAGGAGATCCCGCCGCACCAGGTGGTGCTCGGCGACCTCATCCTGCTCGGCCCCGGAGACCACCTGCTGGTCGACGGCGAGGTCGTCGCGTCCGACGGGCTGGAGATCGACGAGTCGCTGCTGACCGGCGAGGCCGACCCGGTGCACAAGCGGCCCGGCGACCGCGCCCTGTCGGGCAGCTTCGCCGTCGCCGGGACCGGCGCGTTCAGGGCCACCGCCGTCGGCGCCGACGCCTACGCCGTACGGCTGGCCGAGGAGGCGAGCCGGTTCCACCTGGCGCATTCGGAGTTACGCGACGGCGTGGCCAGGTTCATCAAATACATCACCTGGCTGGTCATCCCGATCGGCGCCCTGCTCATCTACAGCCAGCTGCGCAACGCGGCCGACTTCGGCGCCGCCATCACCGGCGCGGTCGCCGGCATCGTCACCATGATCCCCGAGGGGCTGGTGCTGATGACCTCGATCGCCTTCGCCGTCGGCGTCGTACGACTCGGCCGGCGCGGCTGCCTGGTCCAGGAGCTCCCCGCGATCGAGGGCCTGGCCAGGGTGGACGTCCTCTGCCTGGACAAGACCGGCACGCTCACCGCCGGCGGCATGAAGCTGGACCGGGTGCTGCACCTGCGCGACGGGCTGCCCGTCGAGGACGCGCTCGCCTCCCTGGCCGCCGCGGACTCCCGGCCCAACGGCACCGCCAAGGCCATCCGGGCGAGCCACCCCGTCGCGCCCTGGCAGCCGCTCGACACCGTGCCGTTCTCCTCCGCCCGCAAATGGAGCGGCGCGGACTTCGGGCCGCACGGAACCTGGCTGCTGGGCGCGCCCGACATCCTGCTGGCCCCCGGCGCCGACGGCTACGACCAGGCCGCCGAGCTGTCCGCCACCGGTGCCCGGGTGCTGGCGCTGTGCCGTACCAGCGACCTGTCGGCGCCCGAGCACTGCGCGCCCGCCGCGCTGATCACGCTCGAACAGCGGGTCAGACCCGACGCCGAGGAGACGCTGCGCTACTTCGCCGCGCAGGGCGTCACCGTCAAGGTCATCTCCGGCGACAGCACCGCCGCCGTGTCGGCCATCGCCACCGGCCTGAAGATCCCCGGCGCCGACCGCGCCCTCGACGCCCGCACGCTGCCCGACGACGACCCGGACCGGCTCGCCGAGCTGCTCGACTCGCACACCGTCTTCGGCCGCGTCACCCCGCAGCAGAAACGCCGCTTCGTCGGCGCGCTCCAGGCGCGCGGCCACACCGTGGCGATGACCGGCGACGGCGTCAACGACGTCCTCGCGCTGAAGGACGCCGACCTGGGCATCGCGATGGGCGCGGGCAGCCCGGCGACCAAGGCCGTCGCGCAGGTGGTGCTGCTCGACGACCGGTTCGCCACACTGCCGCACCTGGTCGGCGAGGGCCGCAGGGTGCTGACCAACATCGAACGGGTCTCCGGCCTGTTCCTCACCAAGACCTTCTACGCCATCGTGCTGTCGCTGGCGACCGGCGTGCTGGGCATGATGTTCCCGTTCACGCCACGGCACTCGACCCTGGTGAACGCGGTGACCATCGGCCTGCCCGCCCTGTTCCTGGCGCTGGCGCCGGCGATGGACCGGGCCCGCGCCGGGTTCGTGCCCCGGGTGCTCCGGCTGGCCGTACCGGCCGGGGTGATCTGCGCCGTCGCCGTGCTGCTGGCGTACGGGGCGGCCCGCAGCGGCAGCCTGGAGCAGGACCGCACCTCAGCGGTGCTCGCGCTCTTCCTCACCACCTGGTGGGTGCTCGTGCTGATCGCCAGGCCGCTCAACCGGTGGCGGATCGCCCTGGTCGGCGCCATGGCCGCGCTGTTCGCGGCGGCTCTGGCGCTGCCGTTCGTCCGGGATCTGTTCGCACTGCGTACCGGCGATCCGGCCGACGGTCTGACCGCCGTCGGCATCTCCGTGGTGGCGGCCGCGGCGATCAGCATCGCGGTCAGGCTCGCCGGTACCCTTAGACCATGACCGACCCGCAGATAGTGCTCACCGAGCGCGTCCAGCAGGCGCTGGCGTCCGCGTTCGGCTCCGAGCACGCCGACGCAGACCCGCTGATCCGGCCCTCCCAGTTCGCCGACTTCCAGGCGAACGTCGCGATGAGCCTGGCCAAGCGCCTGCGACGGTCCCCGCGGGAGGTCGCCGAGTCGATCCGGGTCGCGCTGACCGACTTCCCCGGCACGGTGGAGGTCAGCGGCCCCGGCTTCCTCAACATCACGCTCGACGACTCGTGGATCGCCGGCGAGGCCACGGGCATGCGCGAGGACGCCCGCCTCGGCGTGCCCGCCGTCACCCCGCCGCAGACCGTGGTGATCGACTACTCCGCGCCCAACGCGGCCAAGGAGATGCACGTCGGCCACCTGCGCACGACGATCGTCGGCGACGCGCTGGCGCGGGTGCACGAGCGCCTCGGCAACCACGTCGTCAGGCAGAACCACCTGGGCGACTGGGGCACCCCGTTCGGCATGCTCATCGAGCATCTGCTCGACATCGGCGAGCAGGCCGCCGTCGCGCAGCTCGAAGCCGGCATGGGGACTGAGTACTACCAGGCGGCCAGGGCCAAGTTCGAGGCCGACGAGACGTTCAAGACCCGCGCCCGGGTGCGGGTGACCACGCTGCAGTCGGGCGACCCCGAGACCATCCGGCTCTGGCACGTCTTCATGGACGCCACCGTCCGCTACTTCAACAAGATCTACGCCATGCTCGGCGTGACGCTCACCGACGCCGACATCGCCGGCGAGAGCATGTACAACCCGATGCTGGAGAAGACCTGCCAGGACCTGGAGGCCGCCGGGGTGGCGGCCATCAGCGACGGCGCGCTCTGCGTCTTCCCGCCCGGCTTCACCGGCTCCGACGACAAGCCGCTCCCCCTGATCATCAGGAAGAGCGACGGCGGCTACGGCTACGCCTCCACCGACATGGCGGCCATCCGCTACCGGGTGCACGACCTCAAGGCCGACCGCATCCTCTATGTCGTGGGCGCGGACCAGGCGCTGCACTTCCGCATGGTGTTCGCCGCTGGCCGGCTGGCCGGCTGGCTCCCCGACACCGTCGACGCCCAGCATGTGCAGATCGGCATGATGCTCGGCAAGGACGGCCGCAGGTTCAAGACCCGCTCCGGCGAGTCGGTGAAGCTGAGCGACCTGCTGCAGGAGGCCGTCGACCGCGCCTCGGCGCGCCTGGCCGACCGCGGCTACGACGAGGCCACCCGCGAGGAGATCGCGCACGCGGTGGGCATGGGCGCGGTGAAGTACGCCGACCTGTCGGTCAGCCACGACACCGAGTACGTCTTCGACTTCGACCGCATGCTGGAGTTCCACGGCAACACCGGCCCCTACATGCAGTACGCCACCGCCCGGATCCGCTCGATCTTCCGCAAGGCCGGGATGGAGCCGGCGCAGGCCACCGCGTCCATCGTGCCCGCCGAGCCCGCCGAGCGCGCCCTGGCGCTGCACCTGCTGGGCTTCGGCGAGATCGTCGGCCAGGTCGCGGCCCACTCCGAGCCGCACCGGCTGTCGGCGTTCCTGTTCGAGACGGCCAGCCTGTTCAGCACCTTCTACGAGCAGTGCCCGGTGGTCAAGGAGGGCGTCGACGCCGAGACCAGCGCGCACCGGCTGGCGCTGTGCGCGCTGACGCTGCGGGTGCTGGAGTCGGGGCTCGACCTTCTGGGCGTCCCTGTCCCCGCCCGCATGTAAACAGGGCGGTTAGCGCGAAGTCCCCCGTTCCGTCGTGGGCGCGCCTCCGCCTCGAAGGCGCGCTCACCGGGTTAGGCTTTACGCGGTCATGAACTGAGGCCGACATGGGGGAGTTCTCTGCCTTGAGCACGGATCTGACTGCTGGCCCCCAAGCAGCGGCGGAGCTTCGCCGCTACGCGGAGGCACTGCTGTCGCACCTGGCGGCCAACGGCACCGCGCCTCCCTCAGCGCCTGGCTTCGCCGACATTCCCGGTCACTGGCTGCCGCCCGCCGTGGAGGCGCTGGTGGCGATCCTCGGCGGTGACGACCCGCTGGAGCCGCTGAGCAAGGCGGCCGGCCGTGACCAGCAGCACACGGCGCTCTTCCTCTGCCTGGCGCTGGCCGTGGCGGGGCACGGCAGCCGCGTCCACGCCTCCTGGCTCGGCACCGCCTTCGGCGACCTGTCCCTCGACCACCCGGTCACGCACGGCCAGCGCTCCCTGTGGCTCGCCGCGGCCAGGGGCGCCTACGGCCCGGCCG
Organism: Nonomuraea glycinis; assembly: GCF_014646515.1. Taxonomy (GTDB): domain Bacteria; phylum Actinomycetota; class Actinomycetes; order Streptosporangiales; family Streptosporangiaceae; genus Nonomuraea; species Nonomuraea glycinis. Next base: position 4,556 of record NZ_BMNK01000022.1, on the reverse strand, counting down.
GCAAGATCTTCGTGCTGCGCAAGCTGGACGCGCTGGCGGTGCAGGAGCACGCCGACCCGCAGCAGTGGGTGCAGGCTCTGGTGCCCGACGAGCCGTCGGTCGTGGTGCCCGCCTCCCTCACCGACTTCCCCGAGATGGCGGAGATCCCCGAGCTGGGCCGGCCCGCCCAGGCGGCCGCCCGGCTGGCCAGGCTGCGCTCCCGCTGCGAGGAGATCACCTCGACGAGACAGGCCGAGCACAACTCCGCCACCACCCTGACCAACGACGCCGCCAGCCCGGCCACGGCATGGGCCGAGGACGAGCCGCTGGCGGTGCTGCGCTCACTGATCGGGCTGGGCACCCCGCCGGGGCCGCTGGCCTCGCTCAGCTCGCATCTCCTCGACGACCTGCGCCCCGGCGCCGATCTGCACTTGACGGCCATCGCCCTGCACGTGGCCGGGCCGATACTGCGCGGCTTCGCGGAGGAGCTGGAGGCCGACTGCCGGCTGGAGCCACCCGCCACGGTGACCGTGACGTTGCTCGGCCACCCCATCGAGCTGCATCCGGAAGGCCCCGACCCCACCACGCTGGCCGCCGCGGAGGCCTCGATCGTCCTGGCCGGCACCACGCCACGCCGCCCCCCGTGGGACGTGGCGCTGCTGGCCGTCGCAGGTGTGGCGTGTCTGGCAGGGGCGGTGCTCGGCCCCACGCTGCTCGCGGCGGCGGGAGTGGCCCTGCTGGGCCTGGCCGGCTGGCGGCTCTGGCGGCGGCGTAAGGCCGCCGAATCCGACGCTCGCTATGTGGCCGCCCAGATCAGCGAGCTGAAGGAGCTGGCCGACGGCGCGGTGTGGGCGCTGCACGCCTACGCCCGCGAAGCCGAAGGCCGCGCCAAGCAGGCCGCCGACGACTCCGCCGAACTCTCCCGGCTGATCCGTCGCGGCCCGCGCGCGGCCTAGCTCGTCTCGATCTCCACGTGCGCCGGGGCGAGCAGGAACACCCGGTCGGCGATCCGCTCGATCCGTCCCTCGCACCCATAGGCCAGCCCCGCGGCGAAGTCGACCATCCTGGTCGCCTCCGGCATCGCCATCCCCGTCACATCCATGATCACGGTCTGACCCTCGCGGAAGTACTGGCCGATCAACGGTGCGTCGTTGTACTTCAGCGGCTGGACCATCACGATCCGTGACGATTCGCTGCTGGAGCGCCACCTGCGAGCCGCCCTCTCGGTCGCAGGCATGTACTCCTCTTCGTACTGCCCGTCGTCGTCGTAGCCCTCGTCGTAGTGGTCGATCCCGCTCAGGCCAAGGTAGCCCGCTACCTTACGCACTGCCCCCATCGGCTTGTCCTTTCCTCAGGAACTCACCGCAATCGGCACGTCCCGACACATTGGACGGTAACCGACGATTCCGTGTTCGCCTTGCGACACGCCCAGCGCTAATTGTATTTTGTACGGCTTGCGTCCTGGTTTCATCTCAATATCTGGGCCCGTATAGCAGCGGTTCATGCGCCCGTTGATCGCGGACGCCTTCACCGGGCCGGCATTCAAGGGTAATCCCGCAGCGGTCCTGCCTGCTGGAAGATCCCATTGCCGACGCGTGGGCGCGGTCCGTGGCCCCGGAACCAGGCCTGTCCGAGACGCCTTCCTGACTCAGCGGCGACCGCTCACATCCTGTATTCGATGCACGGCGACAGAGCCCGTCGAATTCCGCACCATGGCGGAGCCCGAACCGTGAATCGCGACCTCGACAGCATGATCACAATAGATTTCCCGGCTGCGAAAGTGACTCTCGCCACAGGTGCCGAAGCCTCGCACAAAAGTCTCGGCCCCACTTCTGCGCGGCCGGGAAGAAGCGACTTCGACCTGTTGTCGGCGCTGGGGGACGTGGCGTGGGTGACACTCGACGGCGACCGCGTCCAGCTCGCGGGACGCGCCGTCACCGTCCTCTCTGACCCCTCGCACATCTCGCCTCCCAACAGCCACTAACTCCGGGGACTGCCCGTATTCAGATCGCAAATCACCTCCGCGCATGTCACAATCGCGCATCGCTTGCGGACCTGGCGTGAAACTGCAGGCTCCGGGCCCTGTCCCGAAACCCGAGCCCGCGATAGAACCGCCCCGGCCCGGGGTAGGCGTCGTCGCCGCGTGGCGCCACCACCGCCACCTCCGCCCCCCTCTCCCGCGCGGCCCGCAGCCCCGCCAGACACGCCGCCCTGGCCAGCCCTCGGCCACGATGCGCCGGCACGGTGCCCACCGGCTCCAGCACCACCGCCTTGACGGCGTCGTCCAGCCAGAGCAGACAGTAGGCCGCGACGCTCCCGTCCGGCGCCACCACGCACCAGTCCAGGTCCCCCTGGTACGGCCAGGCGTCCCGTACGGCTCTGTAGCTCTCCACACTGACCCGTGACGGGTGGAAGGCAGCCCGATGTGCCATCACCCGGCCCGGCACGTCCTCGTCGCCCACAGGTCGCGCGACGTACCCGGCCGGCAGGCGGATCTCCGGCAGCGCCTCCAGGCCGCGACTCAGCCCGCGATTCAGCTGCACGAAGAACGGCCCGTCGTCGGCCCTCAGGTAACCGCGCCGCTCGATCGCCTCGATCAGGTGTGTCTCGGCGCTGGAGACGACGACACTGCGATCAGCATCCCGTACGGTCTCCTCGAACCACCCCAGCACCTCATCCACCAGCTCCGGGCGGGCCGGATCGACAGCCAGCTCCAGATGCCCCGGCAGTTCGATCCACCCCCAGGCCAGCGTCCGCCCGCCGGTGTGCCACAGCATGGTCGGCCATTCAGGCTCGCGCCCCACATGCTGGAACCGCCCCCAAGCCAGATCCCCGACATGCCAGCGGGACTCCGGGGACCAGATCCGGCTGGTGAGCTCCTGCATCGCCCGAAGGTCGCGAGGGCCGGCGTAGCGCCGCGTGTTGACCATGAACGGCAGTCTCGCGGATCGGGCCGACAGTTCTGGGCGAAGACGAACGACCCATCACCGGACAGACACCAAAAGGAGCATCCCGGGCCGCCGGGCAGCTAGCAACAAGCGTGCCCCGTGCTGCCGGACAGCCAACCAACTGAAGGCGTGCCCCGGGCCGCCGGACACACCGCCCGTCCGGCGCCCAGCCGTAATGCCTCGGCGCACTGCCCACCGGCTCGATCTCCACCGCCCTGACCGCGGCCTGGACGGACCGGCCCATTCGGGACGGGCCGCGTCACCGCCCTCGGGACGGCCTTGTAATCGTTTTCGGGATGGGCCGCACCACCGCCGCCGCTCTGGTGAGGCAGGGTGCGGCATCCCGGTCCTGCTGTACTCAGGTCAGTCCAGTACTCGGGTCAGTCCTGGTATCGGGTCAGTCGCAGTGCTCGGGTCAGTCGCAGTGCTCGAACAGGCTGTCGTACTTGGTCGAGCCGATGGCGCCGCCCCACTTGACGCAGGTACGCAGGGCCTTGGCCTTGACCGGGCCGGCGTAGTACTGGAAGGAGCCGGCGTCGGTGGCGCGCTTCTGGCCCTTGACCTCAAGATAGGCGTTGGCGCTGACCTTGCCGCTGCCGCTCTTGCGCACGGTGGTGACGCAGTTCTGTCCGGTTGCCGCGGAGTAGAGCAGGTAGACGCTGCCCTGCGAGCCCAGGGCGGCGGAGTCGACGCGCTTGAAGCCCGAACCGCAGATCTGCTCGGGGGTGTACGGGTTGGATCCCGTGGGCTTGGATCCTGTCGAGGTGCTCTTGGGCGGGGTCGCGCCGCTTCCGCAGTTGTTGGACTTGATCTTCTGGCCCGGGTACCCGAAGGTGGCGCCGTTGAATGAGGCCCGAACGATCTTCCCGCTGGAAGTGCGCTGCTCGTAGTGCAGGTGAGCGGCCATCTTGTACTTGGCCGACGTCTTGCCGACCTCGCCGATCTTCTGGCCCTGGCTGACGTTGGCGCCGTTGGAGACATGGCGCTTCTTGAGATGAGCGTAGAGGGTGACACTGCCGTCGGAATGACGGATCTTGACGACGTTGCCGAAACCGTCGGCGGTGCGGTATTCGGACATCACGACCTTGCCGGCGGCAGCGGCCACCACGGTCCTGCCTTCATCGGCGTTTCCGTCGGTCGCTGACCCGTTGAAGTCGATTTCAGAGCCGGTGTGGGCCGAACTGCCCGTGCTGCCCACCCAGGTTTCGTTACATGGGAAGGGCAACTGGAACGTGGGGGCGGCGGCGCGCACGCCTTCCGTCTCTGCCGCACTGGCGGTGCCGACCGCACTCATGCCGACCAAGGGAAGAGCGACGCCACAGAGGCCCGCGATCAGGATCTTGCGCATGCGGAAAGGCTGCCATCCCGATGATTAGGACGTCTAGAGTATTCGCTCATACTTCACCCAGACAGTTGATATTTGTCGGAATCGTAGCGAGACAGGGACGTACCGTGATCCATAGCCTCAGCTCCCTGAACAACAAAAAAAGGGGTCCTCACGCTTCCAGGCGTGAAAACCCCCTCCCGCAAGCCCCACACCGTGAGACGTGGAACCCTCCTGGAACTCTCCAGAAATGCAGGTAGGGCCCCGACACATGTCGGGGCCCTACCTGAAAGATTGTCCGGCGG
>NZ_BMNK01000021.1 GCF_014646515.1 Nonomuraea glycinis | reverse complement strand
GTGGGCTTGACCGTCCAGAACGGCCGCCTGGGCCGGACTGAGGTCGAGTCGCGCCACGTGCGCACGAGTCCGCTTCGCCTCTCCCACTCACCGATCATATCATTTGGTTTATGTCACCGCGATGGGCTCCGAACCCCGACGTGAGAACGGGACGACATGTCATCCACAACCTCCACGCACACTTGGTTTTCGTGACAAAGTACCGGCGTGGGGTGTTCACCGACGAGAGGCTGATCCGCTGCGAGGAACTCATGCGCGAGGTATGCGCCGACTTCGAGGTCGAACTACGCGAGTTCAACGGCGAGCACGACCACGTCCACCTGCTGGTCCACTACCCGCCCAAGGCCGCCCTGTCCAAACTCGTCAACTCGCTGAAAGGGGTCTCGGCCCGGATGCTTCGCAAGGAATACAGCGCACACGTACGCGAACACCTCTGGGGCGGACATTTCTGGTCTGGTTCCTACTTCGCCGGGTCGGTCGGCGGGGCGCCGCTCACCGAGCTCAAGCAGTACATCGAGCAGCAACAACGACCTGTGTGAGTGAAGCCGCCGACAAACCTCAAAGGTCAGGGCATGCTCGTGCCCTAGCAGGCACTCCCACGTGGGCCTTCACCCCCGGCGGTAAACGCCGGAGCACTGGCCCACATTCTGGTAGACGAGCGCCTTGACGCCGGGAACGCCGTCGGCGGCCTCGCTCAGCACCGAGCCGCCGTAGGAGTGGCCGGCGATCACGATCGGACCGGTCAGGCTGTCGAGCAGGCTGCGCAGGTACGCGGCATCCTCCTGAAGGCCGCGCAGCGGGTTGGCGATGGCGATGACCGGGTAACCGCGGCGCTTGAGGTCGGCCACCACGCCGTTCCAGCTCGCGGACTCGGCGAAGGCGCCATGGACGAGGACGACGGTGGGAGTGGTCATCGGACTTTCCTTTCGACGGCGAAAGACGTGGATGGAATATGCAATATATTGCTAGCAGCTGTCAACCGTCGCAGGTCAGCTTGCAGATGCGGGCTGAGTGTGGGCAATATATTGCATGCCCATCCCGCAGAACGCGCCTGCCATCGACCGGAGGCTCCTCCGTGACGATGTCTACCACCGCCTACGCGACGCCATCGTCGACGGCAGTCTCGCCCCCGGCGAGCAGTTGCGCGACGGCGAGCTGGCGGCCTGGCTCGGCGTCAGCCGCACGCCGGTCCGCGAGGCGCTGCTGCGTCTCGCGGAGGCCGGCCTGGTCGTCGCCCAGCCCGGCCGCTCCACGACGGTGAGCTCGCTGAACGTACGCGACGTCCGCGAGGCCCGCGACGTCGTGGCGGCGATGCACGAACTCGCCGTCCGTGAGGCGGTGGGCAGCCTCACCGAAGCCCACCTGGACGCGATGCGCGAGGCCAACCGCCGATTCCGTGCGGCGATCGAGCAGGGCGACGTCGAAGCGGCCCTCCGTGCCGACGACGAGCTGCACGGCATCCCCGTGGCGGTGGCCGCCAACCGGGCCCTGACCTCGGTCCTCGACCAGTTCACGCCGGTGGTGCGACGTGCCGAGCGGCTGCGCTTCTCGTCGCTGGGCGGACGTGCGTCCCTCGCCCGGCACGACGACCTGATCCGGCTCTGCGCCGCCGGAGACAAGGAACAGGCGGCCGCCGTCTCCTTTGACACCTGGCGCACGCTCCCGGCCACCGAGGAATGACCATGACGCTGTCCGACTTCCCCCGCCACCCGCTGACCTTCGGGCCGAGCCCCGTCCACCCCCTGCCGCGCCTCACCGGGCACCTCGGCGGCGCGTCCGTCTGGGCCAAGCGCGAGGACTGCAACTCAGGGCTCGCGTACGGCGGCAACAAGACCCGCAAACTCGAGTACATCGTCCCCGACGCGCTCGCCCAGGGCGCCGACACGCTGGTGTCGATCGGCGGCTACCAGTCCAACCACACCCGCCAGGTCGCCGCCGTCGCCGCGTCGCTGGGCCTGAAGGCGGTGCTGGTGCAGGAGAACTGGGTCGACTGGCCGGACTGCGTCAACGACCGGGTCGGCAACATCATGCTCAGCCGGATCATGGGCGCCGAGGTCCGGCTCGACCCGGCCGGCTTCGGCATCGGCTTCAAGGACTCGTGGAACCGGGCGATCGAGGATGTGCGGGCGCGCGGCGGCACGCCGTACGCGATCCCGGCGGGCGCCTCCGACCACCGGCTCGGCGGGCTCGGCTTCGCGAACTGGGCGTACGAGGTGGAGCGGCAGGAACGCGAGCTGGGCGTCTTCTTCGACACCATCGTGGTCTGCGCGGTCACCGGCTCGACCCAGGCCGGCATGATCGCCGGGTTCGCCGCGCTGGAGGAGGCCGGCGGCCGGCCCCGCCGGGTGATCGGCATCGACGCCAGCGCGAAACTGGCGGAGACCCGCGACCAGGTCACCCGGATCGCGACGGCCACGGCCGAGCTCATCGGCGTCGACCGCCCCCTGCGCGACGACGAGATCACCATCCTGGACGGATGGGCCGGCGACCTGTACGGCATCCCCGTGCAGTCGACCCTGGACGCGATCCGGCTCACCGGCGAGCTCGAAGGCATGATCATCGACCCGGTCTACGAGGGCAAGTCGATGGCCGGCCTGATCGACCTCGTCACCAGCGGCGAGATCCCCCGCGACGCCACCGTCCTGTACGCCCACCTGGGCGGCCAACCGGCCTTGAACGCCTACAGCGGCCTTTTCCCGCACACCCAACGGCTGACCTGACGCACCGGAGAGTCCAGCCAGATGTGCTGCCCGCCGGGTGTGACGGTCATGCCGAACCGGTCGCGGCCCGGACCGCCCCAGGAAACCCACCGCAGATAGGCGGCCTCCTAGCGTTATGCTCACGTTGAGGCCTTTGTGACTGTGCGCGAGAGAATGGAAGTTGGTGGACGGAGATCGAGTGCGGTGGGAGCTGCGCGTAGAGATGTACGCGACCCCAGAGCAGGCACGGGACGTTGAGGAAAGGGTGCAACGCCTGCTGTGCCCTGATCCTGATCATCGTCCGCCATGTCCGATTCCCTGGTCTATCGGTCTTTCCGAGGCCGAAGGTGACGTCGCAGCGGATCTAGAAGAGCAGTACCTGATCGAGCACGGTGGGAACGGCGCCGCAGCCAGTTGATGAACGACAAGCTGGGACGTGGCCTGCCTTCGAGCGCCGGATACTGGTGACACTCTCGTCGCCGAGACGATGCGTCAAGTGAAAGTAGCGGGCATCCGGCCTGCCCGTCAGTCGAACTCTCCGTCCTTGACGCCTTCGATGAACGCGTTCCATTCGCCCGGGGTGAACGTCAGGACAGGGCCATCGGGATTCTTCGAGTCCCGTACGGCCTGCCCGCCGCCGGGAAGGGCCGCGACCTCGACGCAGTTGTCGCCTGATCCGGAATAGGAGCTCTTTCGCCAGGTCAGGGGTTGAGGCTGGGGAAGGGCCACGGGTGCCTCCTAGCTGAGTCTGTCGATCAAGTTCGTCAGGTAGGCAAGAGATGATTCTGGGCTCAGCGCAGATGAGCGTATGAGGTCAAATATGAGCTTATAGCGCTCAAGCTCTTCAGGAGTTTCCAGGTACAGGTCGCTTGTCGCAGTTTCGAGGTAAAGGATGCTGGCGTCACTCTGATCCGGGAAATCCAAGATCGTGAATGCGCCGTCCATGGCGGCGTGGGCTCCCGCTGAGTTCGGGAGGACCTGCACGTTGATGTGGGGGACGGCGCTCATGTCCATGATGTGCCGCAGTTGGTCTCGCATCACCGACAGGCCGCCCACGGTCTTCGTCAGGGCTGCTTGATCGATCACCGCCCACAAGCCGGGTGGAGTCGTGTCGCGTAGGACGGCTTGCCTTGCCAGTCGTGCCTCGACACGGCGGCGGATTTGGGCATCTAGGGAGTGTGTTCATTGCTCTCCGTAATGATGGGTGTTCGCGAATGATCAGGGTGCTTCGTGGGGAGTGTGGCATTCGCGCGTACGCCATAAGGAGCGGAGAAACCCCCGGCGTCCTCGGGCGTGGTGACGCGACCACCCGCCCGAGGACTGGATCTGGAACTCGGAGCCACCTGACCTATGCAGCACCCTGAATCGATCCCCCTGCCTGCCGCCGACGACTCATCGCAGGCGTCCTGGAGTCTGCCCGCCGATCCCGAGACGGTTGGCAGGGCACGTCGGCTCGTCCGTGACACCCTCGCCGGCTGGGGTATGTCCGCCCTGGCCGACGACGTGGTCATGGTCGTCTCGGAGGTGGTCACCAATGCGATCGTGCACGCGAAATCCCCGATGACCCTCTCGCTCCACCGGCTGGGCCCGAGCGTGCGAGGCCAGGTGACCGACGACAGCACCGCCTGGCCGACTCCGCTCCCGGCCGGGCTGGACGAGGAGCACGGCCGAGGTCTGGCGATTGTTGCCGCCTACGCCGACCGCTGGGGCGTCACTTCTGAGTCAGCGGGCAAGGCCGTCTGGTTCGTCTGCGGGGAGACGGGAATGTCGGTGGCGCCTGACAGCATCGGCCTCGAACCCGAGATCAAGCGGAGCAGACCCGTATGACCATCGATTTCCGGACTCTTCTGCCGATCGCCGAGCAGGCCGTCACCCTGGCCGGTGAGATCGTCCGGGCCAGGGCTCCTGGCGTGGTCACGGCCAAGGGCGATCGGGACATGGCGACCGAAGTGGATTACGCCGTCGAGCATGCCGTACGAGAGTTTCTGTCTCGTGAGACACCCCAGATCGGGTTTCTCGGCGAGGAGGAAGGTGTCACGCATGCGGGTGACGGCCTGATGTGGGCGCTCGATCCGGTCGACGGCACCGCCAACTTCCTGCACGGTCTGCCGTTGTGCGGGGTTTCGCTGGGGCTGATCGACGGGGACGCCTCGGTTCTGGGGGTCATCGAGCTGCCCTTCCTGGCCACTCGCTACACCGCTGCCGAGGGCGGAGGCGCCCGCGCCAATGGGGTGGAAATCCGGGCCAGTGACACGCGTGAGCTCGGCGCCGCCATCGTCTCCATCGGTGACTATGCGGTGGGCGAGAACGCCGCCGAGCTCAACCGGCCGAGGCTGGCTCTCACCCGTGAGCTCGCCGCCCGCGTCCAGCGCGTGCGGATGTTCGGGTCGGCCGCGATCGACCTCGCGTGGGTGGCCCAGGGGAGGACCGACGCCCTCGTCATGCTCGGCAACAAACCGTGGGACACCGCCGCGGGGGTCCTCATCGCCCGGGAGGCGGGAGCCGTGGTGGTGGACGTCGACGGCAGTCCGCACACGATGACCGCCGGGGCGACCATCGCCGCCGCCCCGGGGCTCGTGGCCGATCTGGTCGAGCTCCTCGCCGAAGCGCGCAAGGGGAGCCCGGACAGTCCGGCCGTCAGGCGGGAATGAGGCCGCGGACGTCGGCCAGCAGCTCGAAGGAGCGCAGCCAGGCCTGCCTGTCGGTGGCCGGGGAGGCGACGATCAGCTCGTCGGCCTGGGCGTGCTTGGCGAAGTCGTCCAGGTAGTCCTTCACCTCGGTGGGGGTGCCGATGGCGGAGTATTTGGTCATCTGCACGATCTGCTGCCCCGCCGGGGACCGCAGGATCTCGTCCGCCTCCTCCGGCGTGAACTTCCGGCCACGGCCGACGAACAGGCCGACCCTGGCCCGCTTCGCCGCCAGGAACTGCTCCTCAGCCGCGTCCTTGGTGTCCGCCGCGATGACGTTCACGCCGGCGATCACGTACGGACGGTCCAGCTGCGCCGACGGCTTGAAGTCGCGCCGGTAGAGCGCGACGGCCTCCTCCAGCGCGTTCGGCGCGAAGTGCGAGGCGAAGGCGTACGGGAGCCCCAGCATGGCGGCGAGCTGGGCCCCGAACAGCGAGGAGCCGAGGATGTAGAGCGGCACATTGGTGCCCTTGCCGGGGGTCGCGTCGACGCCCGGGATCCGGGACTCGCCCGTGAGGTAGCCCTGCAGCTCCAGCACGTCCTGCGGGAAGGTGTCGGCGGAGGCCGGGTTGCGGCGCATGGCGCGCATGGTCTGCTGGTCGCTGCCCGGCGCCCGGCCGAGGCCGAGGTCGATGCGTCCCGGATGCAGCGTTTCGAGGGTGCCGTACTGCTCGGCGATGGTCAGCGGGGCGTGGTTGGGCAGCATCACGCCGCCGGCGCCGAGCCGGATCGACTGCGTGTGCGCGGCCACGTGCGCGATGAGGACGCTGGTCGCCGAGGACGCGATCGACGACATGTTGTGGTGCTCGGCGTACCAGATCCGCTCGAATCCCCAGCCTTCGGCGCGCTGGGCCAGGGTGACGCTGGCGGCCAGACTGTCGCCCACCGTCTCGCCCTCGCCGATGTGCGCCAGATCGAGAATGGAGAGGGGGAGAGCCATGAAGACGCCTTTCACACGGGGACCCGGATCGTACTTGTATGCGGGTGCAACCATCTCGGCGGCCAGGTTATTTCACCCCGTTCGGCAGCTTTCCGTCGCGAGGCCGGAGGCGGTGGAGCTCCAGGCCGACGTCCACCAGATCCACCCGATCGAGGTCGGCGATCTCGTCGAGGCTCACCCACGCGGCGACCATGAGCTCGTTACTGATCTTCATCATTGGCCAGATCTACCACTGAACGTTTTCAACCTCCTGGACGCGCGCGCTGATCACAGCATGATCGCGATGCTGGTGTTTGGCCGGTGACGCAAAGAAGCTCCTGGTAGACGGGTTGATCACCACAATCCTCACCGTCACAACCAGGAGCTTCCGGTGCTGTTCCACCGTGCCGCCGTCGATTTGTCGCATCAGACCCTGAACTACGTCGCCGGGGTGATCCGGCGCCACCGTAAGTCCATGAGGTCAGTCTGGCGGCGGCTGAATCCCGGCCAGCAGGCCCTGCTGGTGCTGGACGGCACGCTGATCCACACCGACCGGACCAAGGCTGACCGGCCGTACTTCTCCGGCAAGCACCGCGTGCACGGGATGAACGTGCAGGTCATCGCCTCGCCCGACGGGACGATCCTCTGGACGTCCGGAGTGTTGCCGGGCAAGGCGCATGACCTGAGTGCCGCCCGTATCTGGGGCCGTTTGCGTGCGCTGGAGCAGGCTGGGATCATCACCCTGGCCGACAAGGCATATCAGGGAGCCGAGGGCCCGGTCCGCACCCCGTTTAAGGGCAAGCCCGCCTCCCAGAAGCAGGCCAACCGCGCCCGCGCCCGCCTGCGCGGACCCGGCGAACGCGCGAACGCGCAGCTGAAGAGCTGGAAGACCCTCCGCAAGCTACGCTGCAGCCCCAGCAAGGCCGGCCACCTCTGCAAGGCCATCGCCGTTCTTCAGAACCACCGCGTCGCACAGGCGGCCTGAGGATGAAAGGTACCGACGATCGTGCAGGTGAAGATCGCCATTCACCGGGTGCGGATGGGGGGCTCGGAATTCCGGGTGATCCGCCCGGCCAAACCTTTGGCCAATGGGGCACTCTACGACACCGGCAGTCAGTTTCACATGTATGTGGACCGGACGGATGGCCGACGGATCGGCGCGTTGTGGCTGCTCGCGGCCCGATCGACACGCTCTCTGGTCTACCTGCCAATGCGCGCCACTCCGGCCGCCCCTGGGATCAACCCCGACTGGGACAAAGAGGAGAGGTGCCCAGACCGGCCGCTTGATCTCGTGCTGGTCCATCACTCGCTGCAGTTCCCGCCCTCCCGCTGGAAGCAGGTACGAAAACGGATCACCGCTGGAAGCCCTCCGTGCGAAATACGGACAGCAAGTGTGCCGGACAGCGACCTACCCGCCGACGAGGAGATCGACTACCGGGCCCTGAACTACCAGGAAAACAAGGACACACTCCACCAGCGTGTGTACGCCGAGACGCTGTTTTTGACCGGCAGCACTGCGGCGTTTCGGCAGCCGGCCCGTCACTTTTTCGCCGTGGCGAAGGAAGGGCCGCCCGCTGCCGCGACCTCGCTGTACATCTCGGGCGCCTGCAACTATCACATCTGCCGGCTGTTCTACTGGCCGAATCTGAATCCAGGCGGCGGGCAGGACATCCACCTGGAGTACGCCCCGCGATGGACGGTCTGACAAACCCATGAGCTGCGACATCAGGTTGGAAAACCCTCACTTTTGTGAGGCATCGTCCTCTTTGCCGTATTCTGTGAGCCGGTAAGGCAGGAGTACCTCCGAGCCGTCGGAGGCCGACCGGCCTTTTATGAGGCAGCCAGCCTGCTTCAGGAAACCTTTCCGTACTATGCGATCCCAGATTCGACCTGGCACGAAACCGCTGACCTGCAGCGAGAACTCGCGGACAAGGGTTGGCACCAGTGCGCCTCCCCAGTAAATCTGCTCATGGCGGTGGCGGCGCGGCACCACAAGCTCACCGTCCTGCACGCCGACAGCGACTTCGAGACCATCTCGCGCCTGACCGGACAGCTGGTCCGCTGGATCAAGTAGTGGAACCGTAGGGTTTCACAGGGCGGGTTAACCCGGGGTTCACCGGTGGAGCCTAGGTTTGCGGGGCATGAGCTGGAAGTACAAGGCCAACGCGACGCTTGAGGGACTCACCGGTTACACGCTGACGCGGGCGGGCCGGGTGACGAAGGCGCCGCCCAAGCCCGCTCCGCCGAAGCCGGCGCCCGAGCTCGTGCGGCTTCCCGGTGACGAGGTGCGTCCGCCGGTTGATCCGGTTCACGACCGGCTGCTGCGCGCGCCGGTCTTCCTGCTCTCCTCGGTACGCTCGGGCTCGACCCTGCTGCGCGTCATGCTGAACACACACTCGCAGATCCACTCGCCGATCGAGACGCACTTCCGCCGGATGACCGTGGGTCTGCCGACGGATCCCGTACGGCAGGCCATGGAGTTGCTCGGCCACACCCACAGCGATCTGGAGCACCTGGTGTGGGACCGGATGTTGCACCGGGAGCTGTCCCGCAGCGGCAAGCCGGTGCTGGTGGAGAAGACGCCGAGCAACGTGTTCGCCTGGCGGCGGCTGGCCACCTGCTGGCCGGACGCGCGCTTCATCTTCCTGCTGCGGCATCCGATGTCGATCGTGCAGTCGTGGCACGAGGCCGACCCGGACAAACGGCCGATGGAGGAGGCGGTGCCGCGCACGCTCAGCTATATGACGTACCTCCAGGAAGCTCGCACGCACCTGCCGGGTGCGACCATCAGGTACGAGAACCTGGTGGCCGAGCCGGAGGTCGAGTTGCGGCGGTTGTGCGCTTTCCTGGACGTCGGGTGGGAGCCGTCGATGCTGAACTACGGCGAGCAGGACCATGGAGGTTTCGTCAAAGGCGTAGGTGACTGGCGCGACAAGATCCGGAGCGGTACGGTCGTCGCTGGCCGCCCGCTGCCGTCAGGCGACGAGCTGCCTCCCGAGCTCAGGGAGATCTGCGGGCTGTGGGACTACCGCTGAGTCAGCATGACTCCGGCAGTGTTCGCCTGCCGTTTCCCGGTGGTTCTCCTGCCGATCTCCCGTTGCCTTGAAGGTGTCCTGCATGATCGACGCGCCCTCGCGCCGTGCCCTCTTGACGGGCGCCCTCGCGGGTATGACCCTGCCGTCCGCGGCCGCACCGGCCCGGGCCGCCGCGTTCCCCACGCGGCCCAACTTCGTCATCATTCTGGCCGACGACCTGGGGTGGGGCGAGATCGGCAGCCAGGGGCAGCGGATGATCGCCACCCCCAACCTGGACGAGCTGGCCGCCGAGGGGGTGCGGTTCGAGGCCGCCTACTCGGGGGCGCCGCTCTGCGCGCCGTCCCGGTGCTCGATGTTGACCGGGTTGCACGCCGGGCACGCGACGGTGCGCGAGAACCCCGAGGGCAAGACGCAGCGCTCGCTGACCGAGGCCGACCTGACCTTCGGGGAGCTGCTGCAACTGGCCGGATACCGCACCGCCTGCATCGGCAAGTGGGGCTTCGGACCGGAGAAGGCGGGGCAGCCCTCGCACCCCAACGAGCGCGGATTTGACGATTTCTTCGGATATATCGGTCATCGCCATGCTCATCAGTATTTTCCCGAGTATCTCTGGCACAACAGCACCCGAGTGCCGCTCGCCCGGGAGGCGTACGCGCCCGACCTGTTCCTGGAACGGGCCATCGACTTCATCAAGCGGCCGTCCGACCAGCCCTTCCTGCTCTACTACGCGACCAACCTGCCGCACTCGCCCAGCGTGGTCTCCGGCGGCACCGGTCAATACGCCCGCGAGCCCTGGACCCGGGCGAACCGCGGGCACGCCGCCCAGGTCACCCGGCTGGACACCGACGTGGCCAAGATCGTGCGGGCGCTGCGCGAGGCGGACGTCGTCCAGGACACGCTCGTGCTGTTCACCAGCGACAACGGGCCGCACCGGGAGAAGGGCGTGACGCCCTGGCTGTTCGACTCCAACGGCCCCTTACGCGCGGACAAACGCGACCTTTACGAAGGCGGCATCCGGGTGCCGCTGATCGCGTGGTCGCCGAAGCTGCGCTCCCGCGTGGAGAGCCAGCCGGTGGCGCTCTACGACATCCTGCCGACCCTCGCCGACCTGGCGGAGATCCCGGTGCCGGACCGGATCGACGGCCTGTCGTTCCGCAGGTTGCTGAACGGCCGCTCCGCGCCCCGGCACGATCATCTGGTGTGGAACCGGCCGCGCAAGGCCCAGGCGATCCGGCGGGGCCGGTGGAAGGCGATCAGGTTCGCGCCCGGCATCGCGGGCGCCGGCCCCGAAGGGCGGATCGAGCTGTACGACCTGGACACCGACCTGGGAGAGCAGCGCGACCTGGCACGGCGCAGGCCGGAGCTGGCCACGAGGTTGATGACGCTGCTCGACCGGTCGATCGGCCCCGACCCGCGCAGGCCGTACGGGCTGAAGGTGCTGGGTGCGGCGGATCAGGTCACGGTGACGCTGGTCAACGGGTCGGCGGTGCCGTGGCGGCGGGTCAGGCTGGGCCTGGACCTGGCCCAGGGACGCAGGCTGACGGCGCCGGACGCGGTGGCGACGCTGCTGCCGGGGGAGGAGTGCAGCGCGGTCTTCCCGGTCGGCGGGGTCAGTCGGGTCACCGCGTCGGCGGCCTTCCGGGCGGACGGCAGGCGGCACACTTTCCGCCGCCGTGCCAAGGTGAAGCCCGCGCTGAGGTGACCGAGCGTGTAGAACAGTGCGTATGCCAGAACAGGCGAACGACCTATCGGCGGTCATTTCGGCCGTCCTGACGGGGACTCGGATGCTCGTCGGCATCGCCGCCCGCTCCCTGGCCGCGGTCGAGGACCGGGTCACGCTGCCGCAGTTCAGGATGCTGGTGGTGCTGGGCAGGCATGGCGAGACCAAGCTCGTCACGCTGGCCGACGTGCTCAACGTCAACTCCTCCACCGCCATGCGGATGGCCGGCCGGCTCGCCGCGGCCGGCCTGCTCGTGCGGGAGGTCAACCCGGACAACCGCCGGGAGAGCCTGATCCGCCTGACCGAGGAGGGCCAGCGGATCGTGGACGAGGTGACCGCCCGGCGCAGGCAGGAGATCGGCATGATCGTCGCGCGCATGTCCCCCGAGCAGTGCCGCACGCTGGTCGCGGCGATGAACGCCTTCAACGAGGCCGGTGGCGAGCCCGCCGGGAACGGCCTGAACCCGTTCGGCTGGCCCGACGACCGATCTAGTTGACGACCGGCTGAGGCAGGGCCGCGACCGCTTCGTGAACGGTGTCGTAGGTCTGGAACCGCCTGTTGAGTCCGGTGACGTTGAGCACCCGCTTGATCCGCGGGTGCACCTCGCACAGGACGAGGGCTCCGCCCGCGGCCTCGGCTCCGCCCAGCGCCGCCAGCAGCTCGCTGAGGCCGGAGGAGTCACAGAAGGCGACGCCCTTGAGGTCGACGACGACCCTCGGTGGCACGGTGCTCGCGATGGCCTCCGCCATGCAGTGGCGAACCTCCGCCGCTGTGGCGAGGTCGAGCTCACCCGACAGGCTGAGAACCGCTGCACCGCCGTGTGGGGTAATGATCCAGGAGAAGCCGGCCTGCACGTCTCCGCCCTCCAAAGTGTGACATTTCACCCGGGGTTCATCATTGCATAGTGCAATGAATTGGTGCAGTACCCAGAATCCCTGCGATACATGCGCCAAGTCCCGCGAATCTCTCCGCGGTGCGTCAACCGTATTACTCAGAGCGACGAGAAGGAAGCACTGACGTAATTCTCGCCCAGACGAAGACGGCAGGCGGGCCGGAACCGCAATCCGCGACGGGCCTCCCGACCGTACTACCGGCACGGCGGAACCCCCTCTCCGAGGAGATGGATTGAACCTTTTCAACCTGCGCGACTTCCAGGACGTGGCGCGCGAGAAGCTCGACCCGGTCTACTACGACTACTTCGCGAGCGGAGCCCAGGACGAGATCACGGTCCAGGCCAACGAGGCCGCGTTCAGACGGCTGTCGCTGGTGCCGCGGGTGTTGCGCGGTGTCGGCGAGCCCGACCTCGGCCTCACCGTGCTCGGCCAGGAGGCGTCGATGCCCGTGCTGCTGGCGCCGACCGCCTTCCACCGGCTCGCGCACCCGGCCGGCGAGCTGGAGACGGCCAGGGCCGCCGCCGCGTCCGGCGTGATCATGGTGGCGGCGATGCTCTCGACGGTCGCCGTCGAGGAGGTCGCCACCTCCGGGGCGACGCTCTGGTTCCAGCTCTACCTCCAGCCCGACCTGGGCTACACCGAGTCTCTCGTACGGCGTGCCGAGGCGGCCGGGTGCAAGGCGCTGGTCGTCACCGTCGACTCGCCGGCCCTGGGCAGGAACGAGCGGAAGGACCGCCACGACTTCTACGACCTGCCGCCGGGCATGTCCTGCGCCAACCTCCGCGACGGAGACGTACGGCAGGTCGTGCTTTCTCCCGATTTTTCGTGGAAGGACATCGAGTGGCTGCGTGGGATCACCTCGCTGCCGATCGTGCTCAAGGGCATCCTGCACCCCGCCGACGCCGCCCTCGCGGTCGAGCACGGCGCCGCCGCCGTCATCGTGTCCAACCACGGCGGCCGCCAGCTCGACACCATGCCCCCCACCATCGACCGCCTGCCGCTGATCGCCGACGCGGTCCGCGGGCAGGTGCCCCTGCTGCTCGACGGCGGGGTACGGCGCGGCACCGACATCGTCAAGGCGCTGGCGTACGGGGCCCAGGCGGTGGCCATCGGGCGGCCGGTGATGTGGGGTCTGTCGGTGGCCGGCGCGGAAGGCGTGACCAAGGTGCTGTCCCTGCTGCGGGCGGAGCTGGTCAACGCCCTCACCCTGTGCGGCGTCGCCGACCTTCGCGCGGTGCCCAGAGAACTGGTGGTGCCACCGACCGGCTGAACGCCCTCGACCGGGTTCCGGGAGTTCGTAGCTGATCGGGTCGGCCGTCAGCGGCCCGTACCTGGTCCGCCGAGGTGAGGGTGGCCGTCAGAGGGGGGCTCCCGCTGGGTTCATGGCCAGGCGGAGGAGGGTGCGGCCGCGCCTTATCCGGGTCTTGACCGTGCCCAGCGGCAGCCCGTCGCGGGCGGCGATCTCGGCGGCCGTCAGCCCGTAGACGATCGACAGCAGGATCGGCCTGCGCACCTCGGGCGGCAGGGTGCGCAGCTCGGCGCGGACCCTGTCCAGCTCGGCCACGGCATCGACCAGGTCGCCCGCCGTGGCCGGCAGCCTCAGCAGGCGGTCCGGGTCGACCGGGTGGTCGCGGCGCAGGCGTACGGCGTCGATGGCGAGGTTGCGGGTGATGGTGAGCAGCCAGGAGGCGACCCGCCCGCGCCGTGGGTCGTAGGCCGCCGCGTGGCGCCAGGCGCGCACGAAGGCGTCCTGCGCGACCTCCTCCGCCAGCCCCGGATCGCCCACCACGCTGGCCGCGAGCCCATAGACCCTCGGCTGGAACCGCCGTACGAAGACGACCGTCGCCTCTGCGTCACCTGCTGCCATTCTGTCCATGAGCGACTCATCGGAGAGAGACCACACCGACCATCACACGCATAGGCCGCGTCTCGCTTCAACCTTCATGCCCATTTTTCCCGCAGGTTGGATGGTTCGCGCTTTTCGGGCTGGTCGCGAGATCGGCTATGTACCGGCCGCATGTCCTGTCAGGCCGTGAAGTCGGCGAAGTCGAAGCCCGGTGAGACGACGCAGCTCACCAGCACCTCCTCGTCGCCCGCCGGCCTGGCCGACTGCCAGACGCCGCCGGGAACGACCGCCTGCGGGACCTGGCCCTCCTCGACCAGCGGCCCCAGCACCACACGCTCCTCGCCGATGGTCAGGCTCAGCGGCCCGCCCCGATGCCACAGCCACACCTCGTCGGAACGCACCCGGTGCGGCACCGACTCCTCACCGGGGCGCAGCAGGAAGTAGATGCCGGTGGCGCTCGCCCGTGGGCCGCCGTAGCCGTCCGGCCGGAACGACACCGCGGACCGCCAGGTCTCCCTGAACCAGCCGCCCTCAGGATGCGGGAGCAGATCCAGCGCGTCGGCGATCGTCGGGCGCTCGACGAAGGCGACCGGCGCCCCGGTGACGTCACGGCGCAGGAAGCGGGTGCCGTCGAGGACCAGTTGCCCCTCCAGACCGCTCGCCAGCGCCTCGGCCTCGTCGGCGACCTCGACCGCCGGCCCCTCGGGATAGATCATCAGCTGCACCCGCCGATTGTACGGTCCGCGCGGATCGGCGTGCCGGTTGCGGGGGTGGCTCCCTGGGTTTGCCTGCTGGATGCGGGGAGGGTCGCGCGGAGGTTTCGGAGTGGTGGCGGTGTGTCGGCAGGGGCGCGAAATGTCGGTCCGCGTGGCTAGTGTGCAACGAGTGATCCAACGGTGGAGCCGAGATCAGGTCCTCGCCCTCGCCCCCGACGCGCCGTCCAAGAAGGCGGCGCAGGGCGTGGCGACACCGGGCAAATGGTCGTTACGCGGCACGACAAGCGATGTGGTGTTCGGCGAGTGCAAGGGCAGCGGCGCCAAGCCTTACCTGGCGGCCGTGGACCTGACCGAGCCCGCCTACCGGTGCTCCTGCCCCAGTCGCAAGTTCCCCTGCAAGCACGCGCTCGGGCTGCTGTTGCTGTGGTCGGCCGATGAGGTGCCCGAGGCGGAGGCGGTTCCGCCGTGGACGGCCGAGTGGCTGGCCCAGCGCGCCGACCGCGCCGCCAAGTCGGCGTCCCGCGTGGAGGCCGCCCGAGCCGAAGCCGCCCGGACGGAGGCCGCCCGAGCCGAGGCCGCGCGAACGGAAGCCGGCCATTCCGCGGCTGCCGAGAACCCGGACGGTGTAGCAGGGCCGGATGGTTCCGATAGTGCTGCGGGCCTGGACCGCGCTTCTGGCGTGGGTGGCGTTTCGGGCGCGGGTGGCGGTGGTCTGGAGGGGGTCGGCGGTGCTCACGCTGTCGCGGGCTTGGGCGGGCGGGGGGCGGAGTCCGTACGGCATACGCGGGTCGCGGCGGGGTTGGCGGAGTTGGAGCGCTGGCTGGCGGACCAGGTGCGGCAAGGGCTGTCGGGGGCTGCCGAGAGCGACTGGGACGGGCTGGCCAAGCGGCTCATCGACGCGCAGGCCCCCGGTGTGGCGGGCATCGTGTCGCGGCTGGCGCGGGTGCGGGCGGGGGACGGCTGGCCGGGGCGGCTCCTGGAGGAGTACGCCCTGCTCAACCTCCTCGCGGTCGCCTACAGGCAGCGGGCCGAACTGCCCGCCGAGCTGGCGCAGACGGTTCTGATGCGCGTCGGCTTCCCGGTCACGCGTGAGGAAGTCCTGGCCGGGCCGGTGACGCGCGACCGATGGGACGTGCTCGGCAGCCGCGACGAGGAGCAGGACCGGCTCGCCGCCCGCCGCGTATGGCTGCGCGGCCGCCGCACGGGCCGGGCGGCGCTGATCCTGTCGTTCGCCCCGCCCGGCCAGGCCCTGGACGCCTCGCTGGTCACGGGCACCACGATCGACGCCGACCTCGTCTTCTACCCAGGAGCCTCACCTCTGCGGGCCCTGGTCGCCACCCGCCACAGAACCCCCGAACCCAGCGCGATCCAGGGCGGCGGCTCGGTGGTGGCCGAGGGCAAGGTTCCGCCGGGGGTGACGCCCGAGGAGGCGATGGAGGAGATCGCCGCTGTCCTGGCAGGGGATCCGTGGGCCGATTCGTGGCCGATCATCCTGGCGGATGTCGTACCCGAGGAGAGTGCGCTCGGTGGCTTTCCGCTGCATCCGCGCATCGGCGACATCTGGCGGCTGCTCGCCGTGTCCGGCGGCCGGCCCGTGACGGTGGCCGCCGAATGGACCCCCCGAGGCATCCGGCCCCTGACGACCTGGGACGAATTCGAGGCGGCGGTGATCCTGTGAGCTCGGGTGGAGACAAGGCGGCGGTGATCCTGTGAGCTCGGGTGGAGACAAGGTGGCGGTGATCTGGTGAGCTGGGATGACCTGGCCTCGACGGCGTTGGTGGGGACTGATCGCAGGCCGTACCCCGGAGATCTGCTCGGCAGCGCGGCCGTTGAGGTGGTGCGGCGGCGGGCCGGGTGGCGGCCGGCCCGGCCGGGGGAGCCGGCGCGTGCGGCCGATGAGGAGCAGGACGCCGTCAGCAGGCGCGCGGCCGAGCGGCTGGTCAGGATCCTGGGCGGCGAGCACGAGAGGGTGCTGCCCGAGTGGCTGGCCGTCGCGGCCGGCGCCGGCCGGCGGGTGCCCGCCTACCTGCTGCCCGAGCTGCTGCATCGAGGCAGGCGCGACGACTCGATCCGGGCGGATCTCGGGGTGCTGGCGGGCCGTCGCGGCCGGTGGCTGGCCGAGCGTAACCCCGTGTGGGCGTACCTGCTGGAAGAGCCGACGGGGGAGACGTGGGAGCTGGGCAGGGCCGCGGACCGGCGCGACCACCTGCGCCGGCTCAGGGCGGCCGAGCCGGGCGAGGCGCGGCGGCTGCTGGAGAGCAGTTGGGAGCGGGAGACGCCCGAGGACCGGGCGGTGTTCGTGGAGGTGCTGGCCGAGGGGCTGTCGATCGACGACGAGCCGTTCCTGGAGTCGGCGCTGGACGACCGCAGACGCGAGGTGCGCCAGTGGGCCGCGAACCTGCTCACCCGGCTGCCCGCCTCGCGGCTGTCGCGGCGGATGGCGGAGCGGGCCAGGACCTGCCTGACCGTCGGGCCCGCCACGATCACCGTGGAAGCGCCGTCGAGCTGCGACAAGGCCATGGAGCGTGACGGCATCAGGCCCAAGACGCCGCGTGGCGTCGGGGAGCGGGCGTGGTGGCTGCAGCAGGTGATCGCCCGCGCGCCGCTGCAGATGTGGGGGGTGCCACCCGGCGAGATGCTGCGCAAGAAGATCCTCGACTGGGACAGCGAGGTGAAGACGGCCTGGGTGCGCGCGGCGGTGCTGCAGCGGGAGCCGGAGTGGGCGCGGGCGATGTTCGCCTGGGATCCCATCTCCGACCTGCTCGTGGCGCTCGGGCCGGAGGAGCAGCAGGCGCTGGCCGCCGACTTCACCAAGGAGCGCGACCCGGACAGCCAGTTGATCATGGTGCTGGGAGGCGTATCGCCGCGCTGGCAGGAGACGCTGGCCACCGCCGTGCTCCGCAAGATCATCCAGATGGCCACCACCCAGCCGTGGAACCTCGGCGAGCTGATCACGCTGGCGGGTGAGCGCATCGATCCGGCGCTCGCCGGCCTGGCGCAGGGCTTCTCGCCGGTCCCGCCCATCCAGCAGGTCGCCGCCCTCCTGCGTTTCCGAGCCGACATGATCAAGGAGCTTTCATGACCGTTCTGCGCCCCCACGCGGAAGACCAGTATGCCGACGAGTTGGCCCTGCTCGCCAAGGACGACGATCGTCCCAGGCCGCCGGGCTGGAAGCTGTCGCCGTGGGCGGTCACCACCTACATCCTGGGCGACGGCGACCGGATCTCCCCCAAGTACGTCGGCGCCCGGCGCATCGTCGAGGTCGCCGTCGCCACCCTGGCGACCGACCGGGCGCTGCTGCTGCTCGGCGTGCCGGGCACGGCGAAGACCTGGCTGTCGGAGCACCTCGCCGCCGCCGTCAGCGGCGACTCCACCCTGCTCGTGCAGGGGACGGCCGGCACCGCCGAAGAGGCCATCAGGTACGGCTGGAACTACGCCAGACTGCTGGCCGAGGGCCCGTCCATGGAGGCGCTGACCCCGTCGCCGGTGATGCGGGCGATGGCCGAAGGGCGGGTCGCGCGGGTGGAGGAGCTCACCCGGATGCCCTCCGACGTGCAGGACGCGCTGATCACGGTGCTGTCGGAGAAGACCCTGCCCATCCCGGAGCTCAACCGGGAGGTCCAGGCCGAGCGCGGCTTCAACGTGATCGCCACCGCCAACGACCGCGACCGGGGCGTGAACGAGCTGTCCAGCGCGCTGCGCCGCCGCTTCAACACCGTCGTGCTGCCGGTGCCCGCCACCGCCGAGGAGGAGGTGGACATCGTCTCCCGGCGTGTCACCCAGCTCGGCCGTTCGCTGGAGCTGCCGGAGACGAGCACCGGCCTGGCCGAGATCCGCCGGGTGGTGACGATCTTCCGCGAGCTGCGTTCCGGCGTGACCGAGGACGGCCGTACCAAGGTCAAGTCACCCAGCGGCACCCTGTCCACGGCCGAGGCCATCTCGGTCCTGACCAGCGGCATCGCCCTGGCGGCGCACTTCGGCGACGGCGTGCTGCGGCCGTCGGACGTGGCGTCGGGCATCGTCGGCGCGGTGGTGCAGGAGCCGGTGTCGGACCGGGTGGTGTGGCGCGAATACCTGGAGACGGTCGTCCGTGAGCGGTCCGACTGGCGTGAGTTCTACCGTGCCTGCCGCGAGGTGTCGTGAGCGTCTCGATCCTCGGCGTGCGCCACCATGGCCCCGGCTCGGCCCGGGCCGTGCGGGCCGAGCTCGCGCGCCTGCGCCCCGACGTGATCCTCATCGAGGGCCCGCCGGAGGCCAACGCGCTCGTCAGCCTCGCACCCGACCTGGAGCCGCCGGTCGCGCTGCTGGCCCACGTCCCGGGCACCTCGGCCGGCGCCGCCTTCTGGCCGTTCGCCACCTTCTCACCCGAGTGGCAGGCCATCCTGTACGGGGTCACGGCCGGCATTCCGGTACGTTTCTGCGACCTACCGGCTGCCCACACCCTGGCCGTGCCCCAGCCCGAGCCGGAGGCCACCGAGCCCCAGCCTCAGGATGGACCCGAAGCGGGGGAGTTGCGGGTCGATCCCATCGGGGCGCTGGCGCGGGCGGCCGGGCATGACGATCCCGAGCGGTGGTGGGAGGACGTCGTCGAGCATCGGGGCGACACGCCGTTCGAGGTGATCGCCGAGGCCATGGCCGTCGTCCGGGAGGGATACCGGCCGGACGAGCGGGAGGCCAGGCGTGAGGCGTACATGCGCAAGACACTCCGGGCGGCGCTCAAGGAGGGCTTCGAGCGGATCGTGGTCGTCTGCGGCGCCTGGCACGTGCCCGCGCTGACCGAGCCGATGCCCCCGGTGAAGGACGACAACGCGCTGCTGCGCGGGCTGCCCAAGGTGAAGGCCGAGCTGACCTGGGTGCCGTGGACGTACGGGCGGCTGGCGTGGTGGAGCGGTTATGGGGCGGGGATCACCTCGCCCGGCTGGTACGACCACCTGTTCGCGGCGGCGGACCGGCCGGTGGAGCGGTGGCTGGCGGGGGCGGCGGCCGCGCTCCGCGACGAGGGGCTGCCGGTGTCGCCGGCGCACGTCATCGAGTCGGTACGGCTGGCCAACAGCCTCGCCGGGCTGCGCGGGCGGCCGCTGGCCGGGCTGAGTGAGGTGACCGAGGCGGCCCGAGCGGTGCTCTGCGAGGGGGACGACCTGGCCGTCGAGCTGATCCAGCGGCGGATGGTGGTCGGCGACCGGCTCGGGCACGTCACCGACGGCACACCCATGGTTCCGCTGCAGCGGGACCTGCGGGATCAGCAGCGCAAGGTGCGGCTGCGGCCGGAGGCGCTCGATCGGGAGCTCGACCTGGACCTGCGCAAGCCGCTCGACCTGACCCGCAGTCATCTGCTGCACCGGTTGCGGCTGCTCGGCGTGGACTGGGGTGTGCCGGGCGTCTCGCGTGGCAAGGGCACGTTCCGGGAGACGTGGACGCTGTGCTGGCAGCCGGAGTTCGACCTGGCGCTCATCGAGCGCGCTGCCCTGGGCACCACGGTGTCCGGCGCGGCCACCCAGTACGCCCGCGACCTGGCCTCCGGGTCGCTGGCGGATCTGACCGCTCTGGTGGAGCGGTGTCTGCTGGCCGACCTGCCGGAGGCGCTGCCCGAGGTGCTGGCCGCCCTGTCGGCGCGGGCCGCGCTCGACACCGACGTCACGCAGCTGATGGCGGCGCTGCCGGCGATGGTCCGCGCCCATCGGTACGGGGATGTGCGCGGCACCTCGGCCGACGGGCTGGCGGTCATCGTGCACTCGATGGTGGACCGGATCTGCGTGGGCCTGCCCGTCTCGGTCACCGGCCTGGACGACGGCGCGGCGGCCGACCTGCTCGGCCATGTTGACGCCGTACACACCGCTGTCGCCCTGCTCGACGAGGGCGCAGGTCAGGCGCGGACGCCCGCACCGGCCCCAGACGAGGACGGGGGACAGGCGGGGACGGACGTGGTGCGGGGGGCCACGCCGCGTGGTCGGTGGCTGGTGACGTTGCGTGGCATCTGTGATCGGCAGGACCTGCACGGGCTCATCGAAGGGCGGCTGACCAGGATTCTGCTGGACGCGGGCGAGCTCGACGACGCCGGGGACCGGATGTCCAGGGCGATGTCCCGGGGGCAGACTCCGGTGAAGGCGGCGGCCTGGGTGGAGGGGTTCCTGTCGGGCGGCGGGCTGCTGCTGGTGCACGATCCCCGGCTGCTCGCCCTGGTGGACGAATGGCTGACCGGGCTCGGCGGCGACCAGTTCATCGAGGTGCTGCCGCTGCTCAGGCGTACGTTCGGCGGCTTCGCCGTACCGGAGCGCAGGGCCATCGGCGAGCGGGTCCGGTCGGGTGGAAGGCGTGCGGAGGCGGTCGAGGCGGAGCTGGACGAGCGGCGCGCGGCGGCCGCGGCGACGACGGTGCTGGCGATCTTGGGGAGAGCGCATGGATGAGCGGCTGCGCAGGTGGCGCATGGTGCTGGGCGGCGGCGAGGCGGACGGCACCGGGTGCGGGCTGCAGGGTGACGACGCGGCGATGGACAGCGCGCTGGCCGCCGTCTACGGAGAGCAGCAGGGCGGCGGGCAGGGCGGCAGAGGAGCCGGGCTCGGCGCGTCGGCGCCACGCGTGGCGAGGTGGCTGGGCGACATCAGGTCATATTTCCCGTCCACGGTCGTCCAGGTCATGCAGAAGGACGCCATCGAACGGCTGAACCTGACCAGGCTGCTGCTGGAGCCGGAGATGCTCGAGGCCGTGGAGCCGGACGTGCACCTGGTCGGCACGCTGCTCGCGCTCAACCGGGTGATGCCCGACCAGGCGCGCGAGTCCGCCCGGGCGGTGGTCCGCAAGGTGGTGCGGGACCTGGAGCGCAGGCTCGCCCAGAAGACCAGGACGGCCGTCACCGGCGCGCTCGATCGCTCCGCCCGCACCCACCGGCCCAAGCGGGTGGCCGACATCGACTGGGACCGGACGATCAGGGCGAACCTGAAGAACTACCTCCCGGAGAAGAACACCGTCGTGCCGTCGCGGCTCGTCGGATACGCGCGCAGGCAGCGGGCGGTCCAGCGGGAGGTGGTGCTCTGCATCGACCAGAGCGGGTCGATGGCGGCCTCGGTGGTGTATGCGAGCGTGTTCGGGGCGGTGCTGGCGTCGATGCGGTCGCTGAAGACGTCCCTGGTGGTGTTCGACACGGCGGTGGTGGACCTGACCGACCAGCTGCACGACCCGGTGGAGCTGCTCTTCGGCACCCAGCTCGGCGGCGGCACCGACATCAACCGGGCCATCGCGTACGGCCAGGGGCTCATCACCAGACCGGCGGAGTCCGTCTTCGTGCTGATCAGCGACCTGTACGAGGGCGGGGTCCGGCTGGAGATGCTGCGCAGGGTGGCCGCCATGACCCAGGCGGGGGTGCAGGTGATCGTGCTGCTGGCGCTCTCGGACGAGGGGGCGCCGTTCTACGACCACGAGAACGCCGCCGCCCTGGCCGCGCTGGGCGTGCCCGCGTTCGCCTGCACGCCCGACGCCTTCCCGGACCTGATGGCGGCGGCGATCGAACGCCGCGACATCACCCAATGGGCCGAGCGCCACCTCGGCGCGGGCTCCTGAAACTCGACGGTGGTGGTGCGGCGAATGGGCAGATTGTAGTCACACTCTCAGCCCCTTCAGCATCACGGCAAAGATCGGCGCCCCCGGCAGGGGGTTCCGCTTCTGCCCGACCTGTGTCCACCCCCATGTGCGGTACGCGGCCACGGCAGGCGCGGCCGCCGGCAACACGGTCAGCGTGGCCCGTTCTTCTGACCTGCCTGCCAGCAACGTGTCGTGGATGGTCTGGGCTACATGCCGGCGCCGCCACGGCGGGCGTACCAGCAACTCGACCAACGCCCAGGTGCGGCCTGGCCGTTCTGCCGTCAGGTCATCGGGCAATGGCGTGCGCAAGTTTCGCCACCACGGGGTTGTCGGCTGGAGGGTCACGCCGAAGCCGAAGCCGACAAGAGATCCGTGCTCACCGGCCGTCACCCGTGCGAATCCCTTTTGCCGGCGCTGCACGTCGAACCGTTCGCGGAACAGCGCGGCGTGTTCCGGCCCCCATGCGTAAGGGGACTCGGAGTACACCTCCGTGTAGAGGTCGGTCAGTTCGTTCAGGTGCTGGGCGGCTTCCTGGCCGTTCAGCGCCTGGTACTCAATCCCCGTGCCCAACCAGCTCACGCTCCCTCTGTGGCGCTGCCCTACGTAGGTAGTCGCGTAGCTCATCGTGAAATCCGGCGGCTTCGGAGCAATCCGGATGGCGAGCCAGCAGTTCGCCATCGAACCGGACCAGCCAATCCACCACCAACGACGAACGAACGGGCTCTGCGAGCCGCAAGGAGGTGCGCGCCACGGCCACCGATTCCACCGGCTCCCGCTGTGCCAATCGCACCTTGGCCAAGCGAATCTCGTCGAAGATGAGGCTGCGGGTATAGCCCTGATCTCGGCTTGAACGTGCGCTCAGCGTATGACTTTCGGCACGAGCCGCGTAGCGCCGCCAACGCTCTGGCACTGTGCTTCGCAGGGCCAGGTCTGTGAACGTGTTGGCCGCTAGGCAGTCCACTTCCGCCTGGTTCATGTAGTGCAGCCAGTCAGGGGGCGTGTCGCCTTGGGCTTCGGCCCAGACCTCGACGCAGGCATCGGCACTTCGAGCGGCGTTGCCGGCCTCCCGCTGCCCAAGCTGCGCGTAGGCTCTGGCTTCCAGTCCCAGCAGCTCAGCGCGTACCAGCTCATTCGCTCCGCGCGGCAGGCTGTAGAGCGCCGCACGCACCAAGCCCAAGCTGTCCTCGAAGGTACCGCGAGCAGTGGACAACTGGGTCATGTCGCCGATGATCTTTGCGCCGAGCGCAGGGGCGGCAGCTTCACGGCAGGCATGCAAGGCGAGCAGGTAGTAGCGCTGCGCCATGCCCGGCAACCCTTGGTCATAAGCCATCCAACCTGCCAGCTGTCCCAGCTCGGCAGTGATGAGGAACAGTCGTCGGGCGACCTCGGCAGGGTGGTGCTCAGTCAGGCTTTCGGTGACGGCGTTCAACTGGCCGACCACCGCCTTACGGCGCAGTTCGCCCGCCCCTGAGGCGTCCTATCGCCTGAACAGCATGACGGCCTGCTCCAGCTCGGCTACGTCGTCGTGTGTCGCATGGCCGCCCACCGGCGCTACCGGCAGGTTGGCGACCCATTGGCGTACGGGTTGCAGCAAAACCGAGCCGGCGAGCACTGCCAGCTCGGCGATCACCTGACGCCTGGAGACGATGTCGTAGGTAGAGAAGCCCTCCATGATCTTTACCGTTTGGCTGGGGGTCCCGGACCGCAGGCGCCACCTGGGACGAGATCGCCGTCGTACTGGACGTCAGTCCAGACACCGCGGCCCGCCGCCACCGCATTTGATCGCGGGGCCCGCGTGTCAACCCCGACGTTCGCTTAGACCGGGACCTGACCTTCGGCTGAGGCGGGTGGGGGAGTTTGTTTCTACGGTCACTCCCTATGCGAATGGAATTGCGACTACGACTGCTCATCACCGTAGCTCTCCTCGGCATCGGAGCGGCCGTTGTCGGCCTGCTGGCCCCCGGCGGGCTGGGGAACGCGGACCCGGTACGGGTCGTCGGCGGCGCCTCCGCCGACCTGTATCGGTGGGCCGTCGAAGTGGTGGGCGGAGCGACCGCGGAGATGGACGTCGCCTCCGACGGCGCTCTGGTGGTGCTTGGCCTGGTGGTGGCCTGGGTGGGCTTCGGGGCGTTGCGGCGGCGAGACGGGTTCGGAGTTGTGGGAGTCGTCCTGATCGGGGTGGGGACCGTGGTGGCCTATGCCGTCAGTGAGGGGTTGAAGCTGGTGGTGGATGAAGAGCGGCCCTGCCGGGTGGTCGCGGTGCTGGCGGACTGCCCGCCATCCGGGGACTGGGCGTTTCCAAGCAATCACGCCACCCTGGCCGCAGGGCTAGGGATCGGGGTCGCTGTGCTGCGGCCGCGGCTGGCTCTGCTAACGGTGCCGTTCGCCGTGGTGGCGGGGGTGCTGCGGGTGCTGGCCGGGGAGCATTACCCGCACGACGTGCTGGCGGGCGGGGTGCTCGGCGCGTGTGTCGTGACAGCGGTGCTGCTGGTGCTCGCCCTACCGGCCTCACAGGTGTTCGGCAAGCAGGCCCGCCTCATGGGCGACCACCGCCGCGGCCGCCCGGTTGTCCACGCCCAGCCGGGCCAGGATCGAGCTGACGTGCGCCTTGACCGTACCCTCGGTCACCCGGAGCCGGCGGCCGATCTGCCGGTTGGAAAGGCCGGCGGCGAGGAGAGCCAGCACCTCGCGTTCCCTGGCGGTCAGCGCGTCCACCCGTCCGCGGGCGGCGGCTCGGCGCCCGGCCAGGGGCCCGGCGCCCGCCGCGAGGTGCGCGACGACCCGGGCCGCGACCTTCGGTGACAAGTACGCCGCCCCGTCCGCTACCGCCCGAACCCCCGCGATCAGCTCTTCCGGCTCTCCCGACTTGATCAGGAATCCCATGGCGCCCGAGCCGAGCGCACGCAGAATGTAGTCATCCTGCCCGAACGTCGTCAGCATCACGACCGCCGTGCCGAGAACCGTCCTGCGGATCTCGGCCGCCGCCTCGATGCCGTCGCGGACCGGCATGCGGATGTCCAATACGGCGACGTGCGGGCGATGGGCCCTGGCCAACTCCACGGCCTCGTCGCCGCACGCGGCCTCGGCGACAACGTCGATGGCCGGGTCGGTGGACAGAATCGCCCGTACGCCCGCCCTGACCAGCGACTCGTCGTCGGCCACCAGCACCCGGATCATCTGGCGACCAGTGCGTCCGCTGACACCAGGCGGCCCGCCGCGAAGCACAGGCGATAGGTGTCACCGTAGCGGTCGTTGAGGAGATCGGTGCTCATCGCGTAGAACTCGCATCCGGGGTCGGTGGCGGGCGGTCGCCGGGGAGCCTGCCGCGGTGGGAGCAGCAGCTCCGTGCGGGCCTGGCCCGGTCGCAGAACGGCGTAGTCCTCGGCGGTCAGCACGGCCCGCTGGGTCTCCAGCATCTCCCACGTCCGCAGAACGCCGCCAGTCAGCACAGCCGTCATCAAGGGGAGCATGAGGGCGACGGCAAGGGTGCGGCCGACGCTCCGCCGGACTCGCCGCCGTTCGTGGCGCACGCTCGGGCGGGTGAAGCGGCTCACGTCGTGGGGGAGCCGGGCTTCGACGGTGAACCCGCTGTCGTCCCCGGCAGGCCCGTAGGTCAGGACGCCGCCCGCCCGCCGGACCCGCTCATTCAGACCGATGAGCCCATGACCACCACTCCCGACGTCGGGCAGGGGGCCGCGTTCCGATCCCGGATCGTTCTTGACCACGACATGCGTCTCTGTCCGCGAGTGGGCGACGTGGACGGTCACGGGGGTTCCGGGGGCGTGTTTGGCGGCGTTGGTCAGCCCTTCCTGAACCACCCGGTAGGCCGCCGCCGGCATCCCGCAGATATCGCCGTCCACCTGCAGCGTGACCGGGAGACC
Source organism: Nonomuraea glycinis (assembly GCF_014646515.1). Lineage (GTDB taxonomy): Bacteria > Actinomycetota > Actinomycetes > Streptosporangiales > Streptosporangiaceae > Nonomuraea > Nonomuraea glycinis. The sequence goes on along the minus strand of NZ_BMNK01000021.1, from coordinate 163,656 downwards.
GGCCGCCGACGCGGCCCTCACCAGACCTTCGACACCGTCAGGGGCCTGCAGGGAGCCGTGTTCGCGGAGGACGCCGACGATCTCGCCGAGCCGGTCCACCGCACTCTCCGCCCGTACCCTGATGTCCTGAGCGCGCGCCCGGTACGGTTCCGGCAGGCCAGGGGCCAGCTTCAGAGCGCCGGCCGTCAGGGCGATCAGGCTGAGCTCGTGGCCCAGTTCGTCGTGCATGTCGTGGGCGATCCGGTTCCGCTCCCGCAGGCGCGCCTGCTCGGCCACCAGCTGCTGCTCGCGTTCCAGATGCTCGGCCCGCTCCCACCCGACCCGTACGAGCTCCTGGTACTGTCGCCAGAACCGCCCCCCGAACCACGGCATCATGGCCGCCCCCACCACCACGGCGATGTAGCGCTCGCCCAGAACCAACCACACCGGCACCACGCACACGGCCACAACCCCGACCGCGAGCATCGCCACCAGCGCGAACACCGCCGTTCGCGGCCGCCCAGGCAGTAGCCCCGCCGTGAACGAGGCCACCACGGTCACCACAGCGCACCAGGCCGAGCCGACACTCAGCCCAGCGCTCACCACAGCCGTCATCAGGAACCACGCCGATACAGATTTCACAGACCTGCACGATAGAGCCGCCCCCCACCTCACCACCTCGGCCGAAGGTCTGAAAGACCGCTCAGTGAAGAAGGACCGGCAAGGACTCCTGACCCGTCAGTCTCGCGATGCAGCGGTAGAAGCGCTGTCAATTTCCGCGCCAGTTCGGCACTGGCCCAACCCACAGCGTGACCACCAGCACCCATAAGGCCACGACCACCACACTCACCTGACGCCGAAGACGTCACCGGGGCTTTCCCGGCGTGCGGAACCGGCTTTCGCGGGGCGGCGGTGGGCTCTCCCACCGCCGGAGGGTATCGGCGAGCTGAGCCAGTCTCCACGCGGTGGAACCGAAGTCATCTCTCGATGCCGGGTGATCAGGCGTATTCCCGTCGTATTCCACGCTGCTGCCGACGCGTGCAACGATCACTGCGGTGAACCTCGGGCCGCCGGAATCGCTCGTGTCAGCAGGGATTTCGAGCATGGCGAAGCCTCGTCGGAGGCCGTGTTCCACTCCGCTGGCATCAGGCGCTCCGGAGGGCTGATCTCCGTCCGAGAGAAGGAACGATGAACGTGCTCAGAACGGTCACCGTCGGCGTCGCTGTCGCGGTGGCGAGCGTCATTCTCGCGCAACCGGCCTTGGCGGCGAGTTTTCAACGGGACGTCGGAGACGGGATCGTCCGTTACGCCGACCCCGCCAACGAGCTGTGCGTCCGGGCGGATGACACCACAGGGACAGCCTGGGTGGAGGTCACCCTGACCCGCCCGGGCGTGGTCGGAAAGCCCATCGTCATCAGAGACGACAACATCCGGCACCCCGGCGCCACCTGTGCGGTGCTCCCCGGCTTCGAAGACGTCACCTACCGGGCCGATTACGAGAGCTACTGGAGCGGGCGAGACACCGTCCTGCGCGGGACGTTCACCTTCAAGACCTGACACTCAGGCAGGACCCCCGAACCATCGATCGCCGTTCTCGTCGCGATCCGCCACGAGGCGACACCTCGCACATCTCCCCCCGCCGGCCACGCCGAAGCGCTGAAGTGCACGCCCCAAGGCCAACCGAAACATCTCTTGCTGGAGGACTGTTGAAGACACGCATTTTGGGCGCCGTGATGGGCATCGCAGCGTTGAGCGGGCTGCTGGTGCCAATCCCGGCGCAGGCGAAAGACGGAGTGTCCTCCGCCAGCACGAACGTCCCGGGCAGCCGCTACGGTGGCGGGTCCGTCCGGACGACCGTCGACTTCGTCAACCGGAAGAAGGTCGTCTTTCGGAACTTCACGGTGCGCGACCTCTGTCCCGGCGACAACCTTCCGGTGCGAGCCCAGATTGTCTGGACGCACACCGACGGAACCACCGGGAGAAGCGCCTGGAGGAAGGACACCAACGGCTGCGGCGACCACGGCACCAACTTCGGAAACATCACCCGCACCGGCACCAAGCCCATAGCGAAGGTCCACCTGAAGGTGCAGGTCTACGCCCGATCAGGCGGGATCCGGGCTTTCGCCTACAGCGCAGACCGAGACAACCAGTACACCTGAGCCGCTGACGCTCAGGCTTTCAGCGCTCGGCCTCGCCGTTGGAGGAGAAGGCGAGGCCGTCGATGATCCGGACGCCGTGGCCGAGCCGGTCGGCACCACACCACTGGATCGCCTGCCGGATCAATGGCAGGCGCGTCCGAGCCGAGCTCTTCGACGACGGTGGCGGTGACCAGGAAGGTCGCGTCGCATTCCCTGACCTGATGGCGGCGGCGATCGAACGCCGCGACATCACCCAGTGGGCCGAACGCCACCTCGGCGCGAGCTCCTGAGCGTCGGTGGTTCCGTGAACTCCATCAGCCTGGGGAGCCGCGGGGAACGGCTCCGGAAGGCGCTGCTCGGGGGGCGAATGGGGGGAGCGGCACCGTGCCGCGATGAGTTTTGGCCGGGTCGCGGGTCTGTTCTGATGACCGCCACAGGGCGATGACCGATGGAGGGCGTCGTACGACGTCGCCTGGCACGAGACACCACGGAGGACACCATGACGACCGCGCCGAATGACCCGGCCACCGCGCCGCACGGCCGCCCGCCCGTCGTCGACCTGGCCACCTGGCAGGCCGCCCGTGACGAGCTTCTGGTCCGGGAGAAGGCGCACACGCGCGAGGGCGACGCCCTGGCCGCGGCCCGCCGCCGGCTGCCGATGGTGGAGCTCGACGGGACGGTCGAGGTGGTCGGCCCCGATGGGCCGGTCCCGTTCCTGGACCTGTTCCAGGGCCGCGACGAGCTCGTGGTCTACCAGCACATGTGGTACGACGGCGCGCCGCACCAGGGGCAGTGCGAGGGCTGCACCACTACGGCCTGGCACCTGAAGGACGCCGTCTACCTCAACGCCCGCGGCGTCTCGTTCGCCATCGTGACCACGGGGCGGTGGGACGAGGTGGCCTCCTACGTGGAGTTCATGGGTTACACCCAGCCCTGGTACTCGGTGCGCGACGTGGACATGCCGGTCGGCATGGGTCACCTGACCTGCTTCCTGCGCGACGGGGACCGCGTGTTCCTCACCTACTCCACGACGGGCCGGGGCAACGAGCGGGTCAACGGGTCCATGGCCCTGCTCGACATGACGCCCTACGGCCGTGGCGAGGCGTGGGAGGACAACCCGGAGGGCCGGCCCGCAGGGGGCAGCTCGTGCTGGTCCTGGCGCTCGGACGCGGACGGGAACGCCACGTGGGGCCCGACCAGCCGCCCCGTGCCGCAGTGGACTCGCCCCGGCGCGACCCCTGTGGAGACCCTCGGCCGACGCGGCCACCACCACTGACGGCGCCCGCCTCGATCTCTGCCGGAGGATGAGGACTCCTCACCGGAGATCGAGGCCGCCGTTCGCGACCGGCCGGGACGTCCGCGGTTGTGGTGATGGTCAGCGGTGGGTGGCGTGCTTGTCGGCGAAGTCCCAGATGGGGGCGAGGGCGAGGGCGGGGGTTTCCAGTTGCGGCAGGTGGCCGGTGCCGGACAGGGGGTGGTAGGTCGAGCCGGGGATGGCCGCGGCGTAGGCCCGGCCGTAGCCGGGGTCGACGACGCGGTCGCTCTGGCCCCACAGCACCAAGGTGGGCACCGTGACCGCGGCGAGCCGGGCGGCCAGGGTGGGGTCGGTCATGTTTCTGCCCGCGTAGACGGCGATGGCCTGCCGGTTGGTGGCCAGGACCGCCTTCTGGGCGTCGCTGAAGCCGGTGGGGTCGAGCCGGAAGCGTGACGGGTCGTCGTAGGACAGGTCCGTCAGCTGGTCCAGGGTGAGGGAGAAGAAGTCCGCGACCGGGTGGTCCGGGACGACCAGGCCCACGGCGTTGACGATCACGATGCTGGAGACGCGCGGGCTGGCCAGAAGGGCGATCTCGGCGGCGACCCAGCCGCCGATGGAGTTGCCGACGACGGTGACGTCGCGCAGGTCGAGCTGTTCGAGCAGGGCGACGTAGAGGCCGGCCAGGGCGCGGACGTCGGCGAGGTCATCGGGGCGGGGGGTGGCGTTGAAGCCGGGGTTGGTGGGAACCAGGGCGCGGGCCGGCCGGTTGTGGGCCAGGTAGGTCGCGAACGGCAGGACGGAAGCGGGTCCTGCGCCGCCGTGCAGCAGCAGGAACGGGTGACCGGCGGCGCCGACCTCGTCGACGGTGAGCTCGACCGGGGTGGTGGAGCTGGGGCGGGTGACGGTGTGCGTGGTGGTGGACATGATGTCTCCTTCGGCCGGTTGACAGGGGTGGCGGGGGGAGAAGGCCGGCCGTTGCGGGAGAACCACTGTCACCGCCATTAAGGAACCTTAGAACAGAATCCTTATATAAACAAGCTTATATAAGCGTCCCGAGGTTGCGCTAAGCTACGGGTATGGCTCGCTCTGTTCAGGAGGTCGGGTTGTTCGTCAAGCGCGTCCAGCACCGCCACCACCGTGCCCTGACCGCCGCCCTCGCCGACCTCGGGGTGTCCCTCGTGCAGTGGGACACCCTGCGCCACCTGCACCAGAACCCCGACGCATCACTGCACGACCTGGCGCAACTGACCTTCCAGACCGACCAGTCGTTCGGCACCCTCGCCGCGCGAATGGTCGATCGCGGGCTCATCGAGCGCGTGCCCGCGCCCGGACGGGCGGTCCGGCACAGCATCACCGACAAGGGCGAGGCGATCCGCAGCGAAGGCCACCGGCGCGTCACCGCCGTGTTCGAACGCTCCCTCGCCGGCCTGACCACCGACCAGCTGGACCAGCTGGGAACGCTGCTCGCACTCGTGCTCGGGGAAGAGCGAGCGCTCTCGGCGTGAGCCCACCCGGGAGTCGGAGGAGCAACGCGCGCTCCTGCTTGTCTCAGGAGCGCGCGTCGCGGGTGGCCGTCAGGTCAGTCGACGCAGATGGCGAAGACGCTGATGCCGACGTCGTTGTAGCCGATCTGGCGTCCGATGCCGATCCAGCCGCGCCCGTCGTCGGTGGGGAAAGAGCCGACGAGGATGGCGCCGTTGCCGCGCGCCTCGGCACCGCCGCCGAGGACCCGCTTGGAGCCGGGGCAGTAGAGGGTTCGCCGCTGGAAGTTGGGCACGTTCGCGTTGGACAGGGTGACGAGCTGGTAGCCGGGTGGGACGGCGGTGGCGCCGGCCGCGGTGGTCGCGCTCGTGACGGTGGCGGTCGCGGGGGTCGCGGCGGCCAGGCAGGTGGCGGCGGCGGCGAGGGCGGTGAGGGCTGCTCGGGTGAGCTTCATCGTGCTCCGTTCTGTCTGCGTCCCGGTACACGGCGCACCGGCGCGGGGGAGAAGGTCCGGGACGACGATCTGGGAGATACACGAGCAGTATTGACTCAATTACGGAGCGTGTCGATAGGAAATCGTGTTCGGAGTGTGGTCGTTCGGTCGCTCATTGTGCCAGCCCTCCGCGGCCCTCCCTGATCGGTGAACCGCGGGCCGGTCCTCAAGCGGGCAGGCACAGGCCCGTGGACGCGGAGAAGAGGCGGCCCTTGCCCGGCACGATCCGCAGGCGGACCCGATCGCCCTTGGCGGGTGGCGCGTTGGGGTCGACGCGGGCGATGACGGTCTGTTCGAGGAGTCGCGGATCGGTCGTGTCGGCGTACTGGCCGTACAGGAAGGCGTCCGAGCCGAGTTCTTCGACGACGGTGGCGGTGACCAGGAAGGTCGCGTCGTCCTGGTCGCCGTCGCCGACCATGGTGACGTCCTCGGGGCGGAAGCCCAGGATGACCCGGTCGCTGCCCTCCTCCTTGAGGGCCTTGAGCGTCTCGCGGGTCAGCCGTACCCGCGCTCCGCCGAAGACCACCTCGTCGCCTTCCACGCGGTACTCGCCCAGGTTCATCGACGGGGAGCCGATGAAGCCGGCGACGAAGACGTTGGCCGGATGCTGGTACAGGCCCAGCGGCGTGTCCACCTGCTGCAGGATCCCGTCCTTGAGCACGGCGACCCGGTCGCCCATCGTCATGGCCTCGACCTGGTCGTGGGTCACGTACACCGTCGTCACGCCGAGCCGGTGCTGCAGGTCGGCGATCTGCGTGCGGGTCTGCACGCGCAGCTTGGCGTCCAGGTTGGACAGTGGCTCGTCCATGAGGAACACCTGCGGTTCGCGGACGATCGCCCGCCCCATGGCCACGCGCTGCCGCTGCCCGCCGGACAGCGCCTTCGGCTTGCGGTCGAGGAACTCCTCCAGGTCCAGCAGCCGGGCGGCCTCCAGGACCCGGCGGTCGCGCTCGTCCTTGGAGACCTTCATCACCCGCAGCGCGAAGCCCATGTTGTCGGCCACCGACATGTGCGGATAGAGCGCGTAGTTCTGGAACACCATCGCGATGTCCCGGTCACGCGGCGGCAGGTGGGTGACGTCGCGGTCGCCGATGGCGATCCGGCCGCCGTCGACCCGTTCCAGCCCGGCGAGCATGCGCAGGGAGGTGGACTTCCCGCAGCCGGACGGGCCGACGAGCACCAGGAACTCGCCGTCGGCGATGTCGAGGTCCAGGGCGTCCACCGCGGGTTGCGTGGACCCGGGGTAGATGCGGGTCGCCTCGTCGTAGAGAACTCTGGACATGCCATCACTCCTGTGGCCGTACGACTGCCTTGACCAGGGCGGGATCGCGGGTGCCGGCGGTGAGAGCCTGCTCGGCCTCGGCCAGGCCGTAGTGCCCGGTGACCAGGGCGTCCAGCTCGACGCGTCCCGAGGCGGCCAGCTCGATGGCCCGCGGCCAGGTGTTGGCGTAGCGGAAGGTGCCCGTCACCTCGAGCTCGTGAGCCTGTACGTGGGTCAGCGGCAGCGGGATCTCGTCCCCGCCCATGCCGATGAGGACGATCCGCCCGGCCCGTCCCACCGCCCGGATGGCCTGTCCGGCGGCGGCCGGATGGCCCGAGCACTCCAGCAGCACGTCGGGGTCGAACGCGGCGTCGAGCAGGCGGTCCGCGCGCGGGTCGAGGGTCGCGCTCGCGCCCAGGTCGCGGGCCAGCCCGAGCCGGACGGGGTTGACGTCGGTGACCATGACGTCGGTGGCGCCGAAGGCCCGCGCGGCCTGCAGGCAGAGCAGCCCGACCGGGCCCGCGCCGGTGACGAGCACCCGGCTGCCCGGCCCGGCCCGCGCCTTGCCGCAAGCCCACACGGCCACCGACAGTGGCTCGATCAGCGCGGCGGCGTCATCGGACAGATCATCCGGTACGGGGTAGGCGAACTCCTCGTGAACGGTCACGTACTCGCAGAAGGCCCCGTCGACCGGAGGCGTGCCGAAGAACCGCATCCGGGGACAGAGGTTGTACCGCCCGGCGCGGCACTGCCGGCAGGTGAAGTCCGGCACCCCCGGCTCCAGCGAGACGCGCTGCCCCGGGCGGTGCCGGTGGGCGTCGGACCCTGCGCCGACCACGGTCCCGGACGGCTCGTGGCCGAGCACCAGCGGCGACTCCACCACGAAGTCGCCGATCCGCCCGTGCTCGTAGTAGTGCACGTCCGAGCCGCAGGTCCCGACCGACGCCACCTCCACGAGCACCTCCGCGGGACCGGGCTCGGGCCGCGGCCGCTCCTCCAGCGCGATCTTTCCCACCCCGTGCAGCACGGCAGCCCGCATGATCGCCTCCTACTCTCCGGTGACGGCGCCCAGGGTGAGCCCGGTGACGAGCCAGCGGCGCACGGCGAGCCCGGCGAGCATCATCGGGATGACCACGATCGTGCCGATGGCGGTGAGCTGGCCCCAGTCGATGCCGGTCTGGGTGACGAGCTGGGAGGCGGCGATGGGCAGCGTCTGGGAGTTCGGCCCGGAGAAGACCACGGCGAAGGCGTAGTCGTTCCAGGCGAAGACGAGACAGAGCACGAAGGTGGTGACCAGCCCGGACTTGGTCAGCGGGAGGATGACGGTGCGGAAGGCCTGCCAGCGGGTGCAGCCGGCGACGAGCGCGGATTCCTCCAGGGACGGCGGCACCTCGGCGAAGAACGCGCTCATCAGCCAGATGGCGAACGGCAGGTTGAAGCTCAGGTAGGCCAGCACCAGGCCGGGGATCGAGTCGATCAGGCCGAGCCCGCGGAAGATGAGGAACAGCGGGACCACGATCGCCGCGATGGGTGCCATACGGGTGGAGATGATCCAGAAGGCCAGGTGTTTCTTCCCGCGCATCTGGGTCCGCGCCAGTCCATAACCGGCCAGCGCCCCCAGGCAGACGGCGAGCACCGCGGAGATCCCGGCGGCCAGCACGCTGTGCCAGATGTAGGGCCACAGGTTGTTGGCGCCGGTGAACAGGTTGCGATAGTTGTCCAGGACCGGGGTGAACAGGAACTGCGGGGTGGCCGCGGTCACGTCCGCGGAGTTCTTGAACGACGAGAGCAGCATCCACAGCAGCGGCACCAGCGTCCAGAGCATGGCCACGACGACGACGATCGCCACCACCCACCGCGTCCCCCGGCCGCTCTCCTCCAGCGGAGACTGCGGCACCCCTCGGGGAGCGGCCTGGACCGGCCGCCTGGCCGTCCGCGCGGTCCGGTCAGGGCCGGTCGTCGACGTGCTCATCGGGTCAGCCCCCTGGTGTCGAGCATGCGGACGAAGGCGCGGGCGATGAGAATCGAGAAGGCGAGCATCGTCAGGCCGATGGCGGCGGCGTACCCGAAGTCGAAGAAGCGGAAGGCGGTCTCGTACAACCGGATGGGGACGATCTTGGTCGCGTCCGCGGGGCCGCCGTTGGTGGTGACCCAGATGATGTCGAAGTAGCGGATGGCGTCCATCGAGCGGATGAGCAGGGCGACGAGCAGCACGTTGGAGATCGCCGGGAAGATGATGAACCGCAGCGTCATCCACCCCGAGGCGCCGTCGACGGCGGCGGCCTCACGCACCGACTGGGGCACGCTGGACAGGCCGGCGAGGGAGATCAGCGCGATCAGCGGGGTCCACTCCCACACGTCCATCAGCACCACGGCGGCGAAGGCGCTGGTGGGGCTGCCGAGGATGTCGCCGGTGAAGCCGAGGGAGCGCAGCACGTACGCGTAGAGGCCGAAGGTGGAGTCGGTCAGGTAGCGGCCCAGCAGGCCGACGATCGAGGGCGCGACGAACATCGGCAGCAGGATCAGCCCGAGCAGGAGGTTGCGGCCGCGCAGCACGCGGTAAAGGCACAGGGCGATGCCCAGCCCCAGGACCATCTCCAGCCCGACGGTGAGCACGAAGTAGATGATCGTGCGCAGCCAGGACATCCACATGTCGGCGTCCGTGAAGGATCGCACCCAGTTGGACAGGCCGACCAGTTCGAGTCGCACGCCGCCCAGCAGTCGGACGCGGGAGAAGCTCATCGCGACCAGGGCGAGGAAGGGCAGGATGGACAGGGCGGCCAGCAGGATCAGGCCGGGCAGCATCATCTTGCCCTCGAAGCGGATCCGCGGCTCGCTGGGGGCCTCCGGCCACGATCGGCGGAGCCCTGGCGACGACTGCGCGATCTTCGTCATCTAGGCCACCCACCCTCGCGCCACGATCTGATCGACCCGGGACGTGATCGAACGCATCGCCTCCTGCGGCGACGTCGCCCCGGTGAGCATCCGGGACAGCTGCGTGAAGACCGCGGTGTTGCACTCGTTCCACATCGGGATCTTGGGCCGCAGCCCGATCCGGTCGGGTTGCCAGGCCTCCCGTACCGCGGCGGCCGTGAGCATGTTGGGCATGGAAGAGGGCCGGTGCTCGGCCGCGCGCACCTCCGGCAGCGCGTAGACGGAGGTTCGCGTGGGGGTGCCACCGCCGGCCTTGCTCTTGAGGTTGGTGAGCTGCGTCTCGGGCGAGGTGCTCCACACGAGGAACAGCCAGGCGGCGCCGCGCTCGTGCGGCAGCGTGTTCGCGCTGATCGCTATCCCGGTGCCCCCGTACATGTTGGCCGTTCCCACCGGGCCTTTGGGCAGCGGCGCATAGTCGATCTTGCCCGGCATCGCCTTCTCGTTGCTGGCCGCGAACTCGTGCCAGTTGGGGCACATCGCCAGCCTGCCGGATCGGAGTGCGGCGCCCACGCCGTCCCAGTCCCACGTCGTCGAGGCCGGGTCGGCGATGCCGAGCAGCCGGTTGTAGAACTCCGCGCCCGCGATCGCGGCTTCGGAGCCGAGCCGGCACGGGCCCGGATCCGTCGTCCCCAGCCGCCCCACCTCCTTGCCGTTGTCGAAGTAGTCCCCGCCGTAGGACCACAGCACGTTGCTGAAGTCGTTCATCAGGGAGTCGTGCTGGCGGGCCTGGTGGCCGGTGCCGTACCGGACGTCCGAGGTGGCGTTCTCGTTGAACCACCGGGCGATCTGGAAGTACTCCTCCCAGGTCCGGTCGCCGCCCGGTGTGGGGTCGAAGCCGAGGTCGTTCGCCATCCGGTCGCGGTATTTGTCGAACAGGTCGCGCCGGTACTGCCAGATCATCGTCGGCGCGTCGTACGGCAGGGCGTAGACCGCCTGCCGATCGACGAACCGGCCGGCCGCGTCGAGCTGGGTGGGGATGAAGTCCGCCAGGCCGCCGGGCAGGTCCGGCAGGTTCGGGTCGCTCTGCGGCCCACGCAGGTCCACGAGCCCCTTCTGGTACGGCGCGAGCACCTGGTACGGGTCGGCGTAGATCACCTGGTACTGCGCCTGGCCCGAGGCCAGGTCCAGGGCGACCCGCTGGACCAGCGCGGACAACTCGAGCGTCACGATGCTGACGTTGATCCCCGTCAGCTCGGTGAACGGGCGGAGGTTCGCGGCGATGGCCGCGGTGGGGGCGGTGTTCTCCGAGATGAAGTTCAGGGTGGCGCCTTTGAACTGGCGCCACGGGTCACCGCCGGCGATGCGTGGCGCGTCACTGTGGGAGCCGCACCCCGCCAGGGCCACCGACGCCCCGGTGGCCAGGGCGCCACGGATGACCTCGCGCCTGCTCAGGTCCACTGTCCACTGCACCTCCCGACACCGTGAAAGCCCCATACCGTGGAAATGTTGACATAAACTCTTAAGTGCCATTTATGGGAAAAGCGGAGCTTTTCTTGACTTTTATCCTTGGAAAATTCCGGATAAATGTCTATATTCCGACGAGCTCTCGTACCGTCGCCTTGGCGCCCTTCGTGTGCAGGGCGGCGAGTGCGCGCAGATACGGGTCGACGAACCGGCGGTCTTCGGCGAGATCGCCGAAGAGCTCCCGATCCTCGATGAAGGCCGTGGGATGCTCGCGCTGCCTGCGCGCGGCGGCCGTCAACCGCTCCTTCAGCGGGTCCACGATCTCGATCGGCGCCCCGGACTCGTCGACCCCCTCCGCATAACGCGCCCAGGAGGCCACCACGGCGGCCGCGTACGCGACCGAACCGCCCTGCGCCAGCCGCTCGCGCACGACGGGAAGCAGCCACTTCGGGATCCGGTCGGACGACTCGGCGCACAGTCTCGCCAGCGTGTCCCTGATCCCGGGATTGGCGAACCGTTCGAGCAGCGTCCGCTTGTAGGCGTCCAGATCGATGCCGGGCACCTGGGGGAGCGTCGGCGTGGCCTCCAGGTCCATGTAGCCGGCGAGCAACTTGGCGATCGCCGGGTCGGCCACCGCCTCATGGACGTAGCGATATCCACTGAGACAACCGAAATAGCACAATGCCTGATGGTCGGCGTTCAGCAGACGCAACTTCATCAACTCGTACGGCCGCACCTCCCCGACGACCTGTACCCCGGCCTCCTCGAAAGGAGGACGCCCGGCGGCGAACCGCTCCTGGAGCACCCACTGCGTGAACGGCTCGCAGACCACCGGCCAGGCGTCCTCGACCCCGGACCGCAGCGCCACGGCCGCGCGGTCGTCGTCGGTGGTGACAGGGGTGATGCGATCGACCATGGAATCGGGGAACGCGACCGCGTCCTCGATCCAGGCGGCGAGCCCGGGATCGACCAGGCGGGCGTACGCCGTGAAGGCGCGGCGTGCGACCTCGCCGTTGCCCGGGATGTTGTCGCACGACATGACGGTGAACGGCCCCAGCCCCCGGGCACTCCGCCGCCGCAGGGCCTCGGTGACGAGCCCGAACACCGTGGCAGGCACCGCGCCGGGCCGCAGATCCGCGCGGATCGCGGCGGCCTGCGCGTCGAACTCCCCGGTGACGGGGTGGATGTTGTAGCCGCCCTCGGTGATCGTGAGCGACACGATCCGTACCGCCGGATCGGACATCTTCTCGATGACCGCCTCCGGGTCGTCGGGTGCGAAGAGGTAGGCGGCGATCGACCCGACGACGCGGGCCTCGTACGTCCCGTCGGGGTGCTTTTCTACCAGCGTGTACAGACAGTCCTGCGCGGTCAGCGCGTCCCGCATCCGCGCGTCGCCGGGCAGCACCCCCACGCCGCAGATCGCCCAGTCGTGCGCCTTGCCCTCGTTCATCAGCCGGTCGAGATACATCGCCTGGTGCGCGCGGTGGAATCCGCCCACCCCGAAATGGACGATGCCGACCGTGAGCTTCGACCGGTCATAGGCGGGGACCGCCACCCGCCCGGCGAGCTCCCCGACCGTCCGCTGCGTCAAAGCCGTCACCGTTTCCCTCCGAGGATGCTCCGGTCTTCAGGCCGGGGGAGGAATCGGACTCCTGCGGAGCGGAGCAGAGGTAGTCGGATCGCCGCCAGGGCGATCCGGCGTCCACCATCTCGCAGGTGAGGGACACCACAAAGATCGATAAGGCTCAAAACTGTCAGTCCTCCCGGATAGGTTCGGATGCATGACGGCACAAGCGGCTACGCAGGGCGCCGGGCACGCCCGGTACACCTTCCGGGTGCGTCTGTCGTCTGCGGCCCGGTGTCTGCTTGAGGCTGAGTGGGACCGGTGCCGGTGGGTCTGGAATGAGTCGGTCGCCAAGTCCATGCAGGTGCACCGGCACAACAAGGCGACCGGTGAGAAGCGCACGTGTGGTCCGGCGCAGCTGGACAAGATGCTGACCGAGGCCCGCGAGCGCACGCCGTGGCTCGCGGAAGGCTCCAGCGTTGCGCAGCAGCAGGTGATACGTGACTTCGGGAAGTCCCGGGCCAAGGCCTGCAAGGACATCAAGGACCGGTTGCCGATGCGGCAGCGGGCCGGGATGCCGCGCTGGAAGACCAGGCGTGAGGCTGCGGCGAGCCTGAACTACACCAAGCGCGGGTTTCGCCTCAAGGACGGCGCTCTGCATCTGGCGGGCGGGATCGTGGTGCGCCCGGTGTGGTCGCGGGAACTGCCCGCCGTCCCTTCCTCGGTGCGGGTGTACCGCGATGCGGTGGGGCACTGGCAGGCGTCCTTCGTCGTCGTGGTGCAGGTCGAGCCCCTGCCCGAGACCGGCCGGGCGATCGGTGTCGACTGGGGCGTCAAACAGACGGCCACGACCACCAGCGATACCCACGATCTTCCCCACGCCGGGCACGGGCGCACGGCCGCGCAACGGCTCGCCCGCTATCAGCGGATGATGGCTCGCCGCAAGCCCCCGAAAGGGCAGGCGGGATCGAAGGGTTATCGCCAGGCGAAGCGGCAGGCCGCGAAGCTGCACCGGAAGGTGGCGGCCCAGCGGCAGGACACCGGGCCGAAGTGGGCCAAGGCCGTTGTTCGCGACCACGACCGGATCGCGGTGGAAGATTTCCGGCCGAAGTTCCTGGCCAGGTCGAACATGGCACGCAAGGCCGCGGACGCGGCCATCTCGGCGACCAAGCGCGCCCTGATCGAGATGGGCCGCAAGCACGGGCGGGACGTCCGCCTCGTGCACCCCGCGCACACCACCATGGACTGCGCGCGGTGCGGAGCGAGAACCAAGCACGCACTACCTCTCTCAGAACGAACCTATGCCTGCACCGCGTGCGGCGCTGTCTCCCCCAGGGACAAGAACAGCGCCCGCGTGATGCTGGTCCGGGCAGGTTGGAACCCGGCAGGTGCCGACGGCGTAAGCCCCCCGGGAGCGCCGCTCCCAGAGGCTGCCTGAGTCTGAAATCCCCACACGCCCGAAGGTGCCGCGAAAGCGGCGTCCGGCCGCGAGGCCGGGCGGGAACCCCCGCCTTCAAGCGGGGGAGCCTTCAAAACCGCTCTCCTCTGCCCCCCTCCTCCGTCTCTACGCCCGCCACCGCCAACGCCGATAGCTCCCCTTCCTAAACTGTTGGCATAATCGCGGACCCCGCGGCCTAGGGCGAACGTCCTACGACCTGAGCCCGATGTGCTGACCTGCGGCTTCGCTATAGCGTCCCGGCATGACGACAACGGATGAGAAACCCGCCGTGACCCCTGACGGGGTGCTGGCGCCGCGCTACCGAGCGCTCAGTGTGGGCCTGGTGGCGCTGGTCATGTTGGTGGCCTTCGAGGCGATGGCGGTGGCGACGGCCATGCCGGTGGTCGCGCGCGAGCTCGGCGGCATGCATCTCTACAACCTGGCCTTCAGCGCCACCCTGGCCGCCGGCGTGATCGCCACCGTGCTCGGCGGGCGCTGGAGCGACAGGTCGGGGCCGATGACCCCCATCGCCACCGGTGTCGCGGGATTCGTGGCCGGACTGCTGATCGCCGGGTTGGCGCCCACCATGGAGATCTTCGTCGCGGGCCGCTTCGTGCAGGGGCTCGGTGGCGGGCTGATCCAGGTGGCGCTGTACGTCTTCGTGGCCAGGGTCTATCCGCCGGAGTTGCATCCCAAGGTGTTCGCCCTGTTCTCGGCCGCCTGGGTGGTGCCGTCCATGGTCGGCCCGTCGATCGCCGGGCTCGTCGTGGAGAACACCGACTGGCGCTGGATCTTCCTGGGCGTCTCGTTGATCGTCGTGCCGGCCTCGCTGCTGCTCTGGCGGGGCGGCGGCGGGCAGGCGACCGGCGGTGGCGGCGGCGCGCAGCCCGCGCCCGGCATCGGGCGCAAGCTGGTGTGGGCCACGCTGACCGCCGTCGCCGCCGCGCTGATCCAGTACGGCAGCGCGCTCCAACTGGCCGGCGTTCCGCTGCTCCTGGCCGGGGTGGTGCTGCTGGCCGTGGCGCTGCCCAGGCTGCTGCCCGCCGGCTCGCTCCGGGCCGCCCGCGGCCTGCCGACCGCCCCGGTGCTGCGCGGCCTCGCCTTCGGCGCGCTCATGGCGGCGGAGGTGCTGATCCCGCTCATGCTCATCAACGAACGTCACCTGACGCCCACCGGCGCGGGCGTCGTCCTCACCATCGGCGCGCTCGGCTGGTCCGCCGGCTCGTGGATCATGGGCCGGGGCCGGATCGGCAACCTGACCGCGCTGCGCGGCGGCGCCCTCATGATCGCCGCCGGCATCGCGCTCGTCTCGCTCGTCCTGATCGACTCCGTGCCCGTCGCCGTCGCGTACGTCGCCATGGCGATCTCCGGTCTCGGCATCGGCGCCCTGCACCCCACGGTGTCCGTCCTTCTGCTGGAGATGTCCGCGCGGGGCGAGGAGGGCCGCAACAGCGCGGCGGTCGGCGTCGGCGAATCGGTGTTCACCGTGGTCGCCGTCGCGGTCACCGGAGCTCTGTTCACCGCCACCGGCGAGACCTATCTGGTGGGCTTCGCCTTCACCGTCGGCCTCGCTCTTCTGGCCGCCTTCGTGGCCCCCCGTTTTGCCCAGCCTGGGAAGACAGGCACACTGGAGGCGTCCGAGTCATAGAGGGGGGCATATGCCGCGAGTGCGGGAGCTTGAGGTGCTCCGGGTGGTTCTGCCGTACGGGCCTCGTACGGAGAGCCTCCTGGTGAAGCTCACCGATCAAGCCGGCATGACAGGGTGGGGCGAGACCGTCAGCCCCGAGCCGAAGGCCTGGAGCAGGCTGGAGGAGTCGCTGGGGGCGCTGCTCATCGGCGTCGACTGGGAGCACCCCGACAGCGTGCCGAGCGGTGACTCGGCCGTCGACATGGCCTGCTGGGACCTGTGGACCAGGATGCGGGGTGTGCCGCTCGCCGACGCGATCGGCGGCACCCGCACGTCCCTGATGGCCACCGTCCGGCTCACCCCCGACGCGTCCATCGACAGCCTGGTGTCCAGGGTCAACCAGCAGGTCTGCGCCGGCTACGGGCACGTCACGCTCGACATCCGGCCCGGCTGGGACGTCGAGCCGGTGCGGGCCGTCCGCGCCGCCTACCCCGCGCTCACCCTCGCCGTCGACTGCGCGGGCGCCTACAGCGACAGCGGCCAGCTCGTCGCGCTGGACTCCTACGGCCTGCAGGTCATCGAGCGCCCCTTCCCGGCGACCGACATCTACGCGCACGCCGCGCTGCAGGACCAGGTGGCGGCCTCGGTGGCGGTCGAGGTCCGCACCACGGCCGGCCTGGACGACTACCTCACGCTGCGCGCGGGCCGGGTGCTCCTGCTGCGGCCCACGGCCTTCGTCTCGCTCAGCGAGGCCCGCCGCGCCCACGACCGCGCGGTGGCCGCCGGTTGGGACATCCAGTGCGCGGGCGGCCAGGGCACCGGGCTGGCCAGGGCGGCCACGGTCGCGGTCGGCAGCCTGCCGGGCTGCACCCTGCCGTGCGACGTGACCCAGCCGCCGCGCAACAACCAGATCGTCACCCCCATCGTCGGCGCCAACGCGGGCGTGATCGCGGTCCCCCTCACCCAGTCGGGCCTGGGCCACACGGTCGACGAGGCCCGTGTCCACAGACTGGCCAAGGACCACTTCAGCGCCTGACCGTACGTGTGACACGCACGTGATCATCTTCGTCTACTTTTGTCCCGATATTTCGGGACAAAGGGAGGCGCGGTGGAGTTGTCCAGGTCCAGAGTGCTGTACCTCCTGCTGACCACGCACCTGCACGTCCTTGTGCCCGACTGGGCGAAGCTGATGGCCGGCATCGCCGTGCTGCTCGGAGCCGGCGTCGGCGGGGTCTTCGTGACGATGGCCTACGACTGGCCGCGCGTCAGGCTGCTCTGGTGCCTGATGATCGGCGCGTGCCTTTACTCCTTCATCGCCGCTCGCCGCCGCCCCCACGACTGGTGGAACCTTCCGGTCCTCGCGCTCGACGAGCATCCCCGGCTCCAGAAGGTCCTCCTCGAGGCCGTGGAGCTGGCGGGGGCCAGGACCGTCCCGAAGGTGCGCCTGTGCACCGACCCGTCCATGGGGTTGCAGGTGAGGGCCAGGAGGCGATTGCTGATCGGCCTGCCTCTGGTGACCCAGCTGGACGAGGACGAGATGCGCGCCCTGATGGTGCGTAGCCTGTTGATCCCGCGGCTGTGGTCATGGCACGAGGAGCGGGTCGGCAGTCTCAACAGGTGGGACCTCGCGCGGGCGAGGGAAGGCAAGCCGCATCCGGACCGTGCCCGGCTTCGGGCGCAGCACAAGCGTCAGCGCCAGGAGCTGTGGGAGCGGACCGCCGCCCTCGTCGGCCGGGAGACGCTGGCCCGCGCGATGCGGAGGGAGATCGTGCTCGGCGATGCCTTCGCCTGGCACACGTACCGCTATGTGAGCCTTTGGGCAAACAGGTCCTTCGACTACCACACCGACGTCTACACGTCGTTCGAGTGGAAGATCAGGCACGACGGCCTGCTGGAGCGGATCTGGCCGGCCGTCGACGCCAGGATCGTGGTGGGGGACCGGCACGAGGCCGAGCTGCTCTCCGAGCTGGGCTGGGGCTCCGGCACGCCGATGCGCCCCATGATCCCCCCTGTGTTCGGCCCCCTGCCGGACCGGGTCGAGCACCGTCTGGGGCGCCTCCTCTGGTACGAGGTGAGCAAGCGGACCGGACCGTCGCTCTTCGTCAAGGGTGAGTCCGTTCGTGACAAGCCCGCAGAGCTGTGGGCGCACATCTCGGACGGGGAGCGGACCCACATCATGGCGTCCGCGACCACGCTGCTGGGGCGGCCCGCCACCGCGAATGATGTGGTTCGCCTGGCGGTCGAAGGCCGGGCGGACGAGCTCGATGTGTGGCACGCGAGCCTTTCCTGCCCGCACCCCTCGCCCGCCGTCTGCGCGCTCATGCCGCTGCTCGACGTGGCGCTGCGGCGGATCGGCTACCTGCACGAAGACCCCTTCCGGCAGCGCGTGCTCGTCGGGCGGCTGGGCGATCGGGTAGACGTGGTGGAGCTGGCGGACAAGGTCGCCCAAGGTATGACGTACGGACTGGAACTGGGGTATGGCATGAGTGAGCAGGACCCGGACGAGGACGCGAGGCGGCTGGCCGCCGAGTCGCTGGCGGCGGGCGACCCGATCGGGTGGTTCGAGCGGCTCTATGCGGAGTCGGGCGCTGGTGCGGCGATCGTGCCGTGGGATTCGGGGACGCCGCACGTCATGCTCGCCGACTGGGCCTCGAAGCGGGAGGTGCGCGGCGACGGGCGCCGGGCGCTGGTGGTGGGGTGCGGGCTGGGGGACGACGCCGCGTACGTGGCGGGGCTCGGCTTCGACACCGTGGCGTTCGACGTGAGTGAGTCGGCCGTGGCACAGGCGAAGGAGCGGTTCCCCGCCTCGGGGGTGTTCTTCCGCCACGCCGATCTGTTCGATCCGCCGCAGGAGTGGCGGGAGGCGTTCGACCTGGTGGTGGAGGTCATGACGGTGCAGGCGCTGCCCGAGGACCTGCACGCCGGGGCCATCGAGCGGGTCGCCTCGTTCGTGCGGCCGGGCGGGACGCTGGTGGTCGTCGCGTCCGCGCGGGACGAGGGCGGGCCGGTGTTCGCGCCGCCGTGGCCGCTCACGCCGTCGGAGATCGCCGCCTTCGCCACCGGCGGGCTGGTCCCGTACGAGATCGAGGACTTCCGCGACGGTGAGCGCCACCGCTGCCGGGCCACCTTCCACCGGCCCTGAGCCCTGGTAAACCCGCTGCCTGGCGGTCTGAGCTCCGGCAAAGCCGCTGTCTGGCGGCCTGAGCCCCGGAGAAGCCACCGTCCCGTGAGGGGTCAGGGGGCCAGGGCGGCGTCCAGGAGGAGGGCGCCCGCGCCGAGCAGGGCGGCGTCGCGGCCGGCCCGTGCGGGGGCGATCTCCAGGTCGCGGGTCGCCAGCGGCAGGCAGCGCTCGTAGACCGTGGCGCGGATCGAGGTGATGAGCGGTTCGGCGGCCGACAGGCTGCCGCCGATCGCCACCACGTCCGGGTTGAAGAAGTTGACCAGCGCCGTGAGCACCTCGCCGATGCGGCGGCCGGCGGCGCGCACCTGGCTGGTGGCCTCCGGGACGGCGTCGCTGACCAGGGTGACGATGTCGGCCGTGCGGGCGACGTCGATGCCCGCCTGGGCGAGCGCGCCGGCCAGGGCGGCGCCGCTGGCGTGCACCTCCAGGCAGTCGGTGTGGCCGCAGGCGCAGACCACGGCCGCGTCGGAGCGTACGCGCACGTGGCTGATGTCGCCGGCCGCGCCGCGTCCCCGGTGCAGGCGGCCGCCCACGATGACGCCGCAGCCGATGCCGGTGCCGGCCTTGAGCACCATGAGGTTGGCGCTGCCGGGCCAGGCGCGGGCCTCGCCGACGGCCATCAGGTTGGCGTCGTTCTCCACCAGGATCGGCAGGTCGTAGCGGGTGGCGAGGTGGTCGGCGACGGGGAAGTCGTTCCAGCCCGGCATCCGGGACGGGGTGACGACCTTGCTGGTGGCCGGGTCGACCGGGCCGGGGATGCCGGTG
The DNA here is from genome assembly GCF_014646515.1 of Nonomuraea glycinis. Lineage (GTDB taxonomy): Bacteria > Actinomycetota > Actinomycetes > Streptosporangiales > Streptosporangiaceae > Nonomuraea > Nonomuraea glycinis. The sequence continues at coordinate 144,135 of NZ_BMNK01000021.1, read as the reverse complement.
CCGAGCCCGCGCAGGGGCACGCCGGGGGGCACCCGCTCGGCGAGTAAGTCGTCGAAGGCGGTCATCAGCCAGTCGAGGGTGACCTGCGGGCCCTTGGCGATGTCGCAGGGCCGCTCCTGCACGACCAGCGGCTCGCCGCTCAGGTCGAGCAGGGCGAGCCTGGCGTGGTGGGCGCCCAGGTCGGCGACGGCCAGTACGCCGGCGGTGGGGGACAGGCGCAGCCGTCGTGGCCGCCTGCCGCCGCGCGAGGCGCCGGAGCCCTCCTCGGCGAGCAGGCCCGCCTCGATCAGTTCCTCGACGCGCAGCGAGACGCTGGAGGCGGCCAGGCCCGATAACCGGGCCAGGTCCGCGCGTGACTCGGCGTCGCCGGTGGCGACGAGCTTCAGCAGGTCGCCCTGTGCCCCCTGCACGGGCAGCCGCTGGTCCATGCCCAGAGGAATATCACGAGCCGCTTAAGTTCGACAACATCTTGACTTGCTACGAAATAAGCCACTACGGTCCGCTTTGTCTTCGATATCGAACGAAGATAGGTCGAAGGAAGTGGTTAGACATGAAGAGGATGGTCGCTGCCCTCGCCGTGGCCGTATTAGGGCTCACGGCCTGCGGCGAGACGAGCAGCCCCGCCGTACCGGGAGCGTCGAAGAGCGGTGACCTGCTGGCCGACGCGCCGGTAGCCGCGGCGGCGGACATTCTGCCCGGCTCCACGATGGAGAAGATCAAGCAGCGCGGCGAGCTCATCGTGGGCGGCTCGCTCGACGCACCCCTGCTCTCCCAGCAGAACCCCACCACGGGAGAGGTCGAGGGGTTCGACGCCGACATGGGCAAGGCGCTGGCCAAGTACATCATCGGCGAACCCAAGGTCAAGATCGTCAACTCGGCCTCGGAGACCCGTGAGGCGCTGCTCGCCAACGGCACCGTGGACGTCGTCTTCCAGACGTACACGATCACGCCGGAGCGGGCCGAGCAGGTCGCCTTCGCCGGGCCGTACTACACCTCGGGCCTGACCATCGCGGTGAAGAAGGGCACCACCGGCATCACCAAGCCGGAGGACCTGGACGGCAAGAAGGTGCTCGCGGGGGCCAACACCCCGGCCATCCCCGCGATCGAGAAGCTCGCCCCCAAGGCCGAGATCATCACCTTCGGCACCGACCCGGAGCTCATGCAGGCGCTCAAGCAGGACCGCGGCGTCGCCTACGTGCAGGACGAGACGCTGCTCATCGCCAACGCCCAGAAGGACCCGTCGATCGAGATCGTCACCAAGCCCTTCACCTCCGACCCGTACGGGATCGGGCTCAAGCACGGTGACGAGCAGTTCAAGACGTTCGTCAACGCCTGGCTGAAGAAGACCCAGGACGCCGGCCTCTGGCAGCAGATCTGGAAGAACTCCATCGGCACGGTCGTCACGGGTGACGCGCCGGCGCCGCCCCAGATCGGCTCCGTGCCGGGATCCTGATGTCCGCACTCCTCGATCACCTGCCCGAGCTCTGGCAGGGCCTGGTCGTGACGTTGCAGCTCATCGCCGCGTCCTTCGCGGGCGCGGCGGTGCTCGCCGTGCTGGTCACCGCCCTGCGGGTGAGCCCGGTACGGGTGCTGCGCGGGCTCGGCACGGCCTACGTGGAGACGTTCCAGAACCTGCCGCTGCTGGTGCTGCTCGTGCTCGCCGTCTTCGGCCTGCCCGAGATCGGCATCCAGGCCGACCTGCTGGAGACGGCCATCGTGGTCATCGCCGTCTACCAGGCCGCCTACTTCGCCGAGGCGCTGCGCTCCGGGGTGAACTCGGTGGCCAAGGGGCAGGGCGAGGCGGCCAGGGCGATCGGGCTGACGTTCTCCCAGTCGCTGCGGCACGTCATCCTGCCCCAGGCGCTGCGCACGGTCGTGCAGCCGATCGGCAACCTGTTCATCGCGCTCGCCATGAACACCTCGCTGGCCGCCGCCGTGGGCATCGTCGACCTCACCGCCGCCGCCAACCGGGTGAACCTGGTCGAGGCCCAGCCCATCCCGATCTTCGTCGGCGCGGGCCTGGCCTACGCGCTGATCGCCGCCTGCGCCGGCTTCGTCACCGGGCGGCTCGAACGCAAGCTGGTGATCCTCCGATGAGCAGCACCGCCCTGTTCGACGAGCCCGGCCCCCGGGCCCGGCGGCGCATCCGCGTCGCGACCGTCCTCGGCACGCTCGCCGCCGTCGCGCTCGCCGCCCTGGCCGTCCGGCAGTTCGCCGCGGGCGGCCAGCTCGGCTACGAGCGCTGGCAGCCGTACGCCACCTGGCCGATGTGGCGCTACCTGCTGGGCGGGCTGTGGTCCACGGCGCTGGCCGCCGTCGTCTCCGCCGCGCTGGCCATGGCCTTCGGGCTGGTGCTCGCCCTCGGCCGGCTGTCGGAGCGGCGCTGGGTGCGCCTGCCCGCCGCCGGCTACGTCGAGGTGGTCAGGACCATCCCGGCCCTGCTGCTCGTGTACGTGGTGCTGTTCGCGTTACCTCGGTACGGGCTGGACCTGCCGCTGTTCTGGAAACTGGTGGTGCCCCTGGCGGTGTCGAACGCGGCGGCGTTCGCGGAGATCTTCCGGGCCGGCATCCTGTCCATCGAGCGCGGCCAGGGCGAGGCCGGGCTGGCCGTCGGCCTCACCCGAGGTCAGACGATGCGCCTGATCGTGGCGCCGCAGGCGGCCCGCCGGGTGCTGCCGTCGATCGTCAGCCAGTCGGTCGGCCTGCTCAAGGACACCTCGCTCGGCTTCGTCGTCAGCTACGCCGAGCTGCTCTACAGCGGCAAGGTGCTGGCCTCGTTCAACGGGCTGCTCATCCAGACGTACCTGATCGTCGCGTTGATCTATCTCGTGGTCAACCTGTCACTGTCCAAGCTGGCCCGCACGCTGGAAGCGCGCCAGCGTCTCGCCGTACCGAAGAGGAGACTCGCCCGTGCCTGAACTCGCCGCCCTCGCCGAGGTCGTGCGCTCCGGCTTCACCGAGAGCGTCCACTACGGCAGCGCCGTCGGGCTGGACCCGTCCGGGCGCGCCGAGGTGGCGCTCGGCCAGGTGGACGCGCCGGTGCTGCCCCGCTCGTCGGCCAAGCCGTTCCAGGCGCTCGCCTGTCTCACCACCGGCGCGGCCCTGGACGGGCCGCGGCTGGCCATCGCCGCGGGCAGCCACACCGGCGAGGACTTCCACGTCCGGCTGACCGGCGAGCTGCTGGCCGACTACGGGCTCGGCTTCGACGCGCTGGCCTGCCCGGCGTCGTGGCCGGAGGACGAGGCCACCCGCGACCAGCTGATCAGGCGCGGCGAGGGGCCGACCCGCGAGCGGATGAACTGCTCCGGCAAGCACGCCGCCATGCTGGCGGCCAGTGTCGCCAACGACTGGGACACCGCCTCCTACCTCGCGCCCGGCCACCAGCTGCAGCTGGCGGTGCGCGCGGCGACCGAGGAGCTGTCGGGGGAGAAGACCGCGCACGTCGCGGTGGACGGCTGCGGCGCGCCGCTGTTCGGGCTGTCGCTGACCGGGCTCGCGCGGGCCGTGCAGGGGCTGGTGCTCGCCGCCCCGGGCAGCGCGCCGCGTCAGGTCGCGGACGCGATGCGCGCGCACCCGGAGTACGTGGGCGGCACCGGCCACCAGAACACCGAGCTGATGCGGGCCCTGCCGGGCGCCGTGGCGAAGGGCGGCGCCGAGGGCGTGCTGGTGGTGGCGCTCGACTCCGGGCACTCCGTCGCCGTCAAGGTCATCGACGGCAGCCCTCGCGCCACCACCGTCATCGCCCTCGACGTGCTGCGCCGGATGGGCTGCGACGTGTCGCCGGCCGCCGCGTTCGAGAGCGTGGCGGTGCTCGGCGGCGGCGTGCCGGTCGGGCGGATCGTCACAGCCGGCCGCACCCGTCCGTGAGGCCCTGAGTGGGCGCGTCTGCCTTCTTGGTGGCCTTGGGGCTCTTGGTGGGGATGCCCGTGGGAGTGCCCGTGGGAGTCTTCGCGGTCACGGGCTGAGCCCCGGTGGACTCGCGGATGGCCTTCTGCGTGAGCTTGCGGATCTTGTCCCAGTCGGGATCGTAGGTCTGGATCAGCGGGGGGACGAGCTGGATGCTCGTCACCTTCGCGTCCTTCACCTTCAGCGCCAGCGGCACGAGATTGCTCAGCATGGCGCGCGGGATGTCGGTCTGGATCAGCTCCTTGGTCGCCGCCGCGACATGCGTGAACCGGGACAGCACCGTGGCCGGGTCCGCCTGGTCGAGCAGCGCGCCGATCACGCAGCGCTGGCGGTGCATCCTGATGTAGTCGCTGCTGTTGGTGCGTGAGCGGGCGTACCACATGGCGTCCGCGCCCTTCAGCCTGCGCGTGCCCGCCTTGACCAGGCCCTCGTTGTACTTCCCGAACACCACGTCCTGCTCCACGGTGAGCGTGACGCCGCCGATCGCGTCGATCAGCCTGGCGAAGCCCCACATGTTGACCAGGGCGTACCAGTCCATGTCGAGCCCCAGCGTGTAGCCGATGGTGTCCATCAGCACCTCGGGGCCCTGCTTGCGCTTGCCGCCGAAGATCTCCGGGTGCGCGTCGGCGTACTCCCAGACGCTGTTGAGCAGGTCACTGCGCCCGCCGCCGGGATCCACAGGCAGCCGGAAACCGTCGGGGAAACGCTCGGCCATCGGCGTGCCCGGCCTGAACCGCACCTCCTCCAGGTTGCGCGGCAGGCTGATCAGCGCCGTGTTGCCGGTCCGCACGTCGATACTGGCCACATTCATGCTGTCGGTACGGACCCCCGGCCGGTTGTCGTCGGCGTCGCCGCCCAGCAGCAGGATGTTGACCCGGGCGCGGCCCGCCCACGGATCCCGCCGCCGCTCGGTCAGCTTCTCGCCCTGCGCCTGCGGATCCGGCTGCGCGTCATGGAAGATGCTGTTGGCCGCCTGCTTCAGCGTCCAGACCGTGTGCGTGGCCACCGCGAACGGCGCCAGCACCGCGACGGAGAGCAGCCCGGCGAGGGTGCCGGTGACGATCTGCTCCGCCTGGCGCAGCCCGCCCGGCCGCAGCACCACGAAGGAGTGCACCATCAGCGCGAACCAGGCGACGCCCAGCAGGGCCGAGCCGAAGGTGATCGCCGACAGCCACGTGTCGTCGACCAGCGAGCCGAGCAGGCTGGTGATGTCGCCGGCCGACAGCACCACCGCGAGCAGGCCGAGCAGCCCGACGGCGTAGCAGCTGAGCAGCACCAGCCCGGTCCTGCGCCACCCGGCGCGCAGGTGCGCCGCCCCCGGCGCCAGGGCCGACAGCACCAGCCAGCCGAGGAGCCTCACGGCGTCCACGCGTTGCCTCCCCTGGACCACCCTGTTGACCACGTCATCCCCGTTTCCCCGGCTCGGTAGGCCGAATCGAGGGGGCAGCCTACGGTCAAGATACGAAATCTACGTTGATAAGAGGTGGAGCTTCTGTGGCCGAACAAGGTCATGATCACGTACGACGCGGCGGACCAGATCGCCACCCTCACATTGAAGCGGCCGGAACGGCTCAACGCGCTGACCTTTACAATGCGCGGAGAGTCGCCAGAAGCCGCCGCCCTGGCATGCCGTCCCGGCCCGATGCTCCCTATGGTGTCTAACATGTACGAAACCACCGTTCTGAGGATGCCGCCCGACTTCGAAGGCGAGGTCGTCGCGACGCTGCTGTCCAGGCGCGCCGGATCCCGCAGAGCGGTGCTCTACCTGCACGGTTTCACCGACTACTTCTTCCAGGACCACCTGGCCGACCACTACCTGAACCACGGGGTCGACTTCTACGCCCTCGACCTGCGTAAGTACGGCCGGTCACTGCGCCCGCACCAGACCAGGGGGCTGGTCCGCAGTGTCACCGAGTACTTCCCGGAAATCGACCAGGCAGTCCAGATCATCCGGCAGGACCACGACGAGCTGACGCTCAACGCGCACTCCACCGGCGGCCTCATCGCACCCCTGTGGGCCGACCGCGTCCGCGGCCGCGGCCTGGTCCAGGGCATGGTGCTCAACAGCCCGTTCCTCGACCTGAACGTCCCCCTCCCGCTCCGGCTGGCTGCCGACCTGCTCCAGACCCCCCTCTCCTACACCCGCAGGCCGCTGCCGCTCGGCATCAGCACCGTGTACGGCGAGAGCCTGCACCGCGACCACCACGGCGAATGGGACTACGACCTGGAGCTCAAGCCGCTCGGCGGCTTCGCCGTGCACGCCATGTGGCTGGCCGCCATCCGCAGGGCACAGCGGCGACTGCACGCCGGGCTGTCCGTGGACGTGCCCGTACTCGTCCTGTCCTCGGCCACTGGGCTACGGGTGCGCGACTTCGTGCCGGAGGTGCGCTCGGCCGACATCGTGCTCGACCCCCGCCAGATCGCCCGCTGGTCTGCCTCGATCGGCCCGCACGTCACCAGCGTGCGCGTCGCGGGCGGCGTGCACGACCTGGTGCTGTCGGCGGAGCCGGTGCGCAACCAGGTGTTCGCCGAGATCGACAGGTGGATGACCGCGCACGTTCACCAGGGAAACGCTCACCAGGGAAACGCTCACCAGGGGAACGAGAACAGCCCGTAGTAGGCCGCCGCCACCAGCAGCAGCCCGGTGCCGCCGAGCACGCCGGCGATCGCCACATGCTGCCAGCGGGTCGGCCGCATGCCCTCGCGCAGCCCCGACACCACCGCCGCCACGGCGGTGACCTCCTGGACGAGCATCAGCACGGCCAGCACCCGCACGACCAGCCAGCCCGCCAGCACCGCCGGCCAGGCCCCCGCCTGGTTGATCGAGAACAGCACCAGCAGCGTGATGAACGCCACCACCGACAGCAGCAGCCCGACACCGGTCCACACCATCTTGTGCAGCCTGCGCCTGATCAGCGGCCACAGCCGGGCGTTCACCTCCGGCGCGTTGTGGCGGCCGCGTAAGCGCACCACCATCGCGGCCACCGGACCCGCCACATAACCCACCGCCGCCAGGCAGATCGTCAGCCCCAGCATCGTGCCGCCCGCGTACCACGGCGCGGCCGGCACGTCACTGGCCTCGAACCGTTGCACCGGAGTCGCCCCCGCCAGGTGCACCGGAGGCTCCGCCGTCCCCGGCAGGCCCTCGATCCAGTTGGCCAGCGTCTCCAGATAGCCGGCGGTGAACTCGCCGCCGTGGATCCGCATCGCGTGGTCGCCCTTGGCCATGTAGCGGATGGTGTAGTGGTCGTTGCCCGCCTCCTTCATCCCCCTCAGCAGCGCGTGGGTGGACTCCACGAACGGGATGGACGGGTCGGTCGCGCCGTAGAACGCCAGGACCGGCTGCTTGACCCGGCTCAGGGCCGGTTGCGCGTCGTACCGGAGAAAATCGAAGCCGACCCCGCCCATCGCCCTGATCAGCAGATCGCGCACGCCGATGGGGGCGCGCAGCCGCAGCAGTTGCTCGTTCAGCGCCCAGGCCACCTGCCTGAGCGGGGAGACGTTCGGCGAGGACACCAGCACCATGTAGCCCACGCTCGGGCTCTTGGCGGCGGCGATCGGCACCACCCAGCCGCCCTCGCTCACGCCCCAGATCCCCACCCGCAGCGGATCCACGTCGGCACGGGAGCGCAGATACTCCACCATCCGCAACGCGTCGTCGGCGAGCAGCCCGAAGTCCCTGTCCCGGAAGTTGTAGCCGTTCGTCCGCTTGTCGAACGCGACCGTCACCACGCCCGCCCTGGCCAGGAACTCCGCCTGCGGCGTGAACTCGGTCCGCGAGCCGTTGCCGGACCCCGACACGAACACCATCGCCGGATAGCGTCCGGCCGCCGCCGGGAAGCGCACCGTGCCCTCCAGTCGCTGCCCCTCGGCGGGAATCGAGATCGGCGCCTCACGGATGGGCGCCACGTCCAGCACCGGCCGCACCTCGGTGGCAGGCTGCGGCGGCAGTGACTGCAGTGCTAATTCGGCCTTGAGCGGCGGAGGATCGAACGTGGGCGGCAGCACATAGCCCACGGACGCGAGGGCCACCAGCAACAGACCGGCGGCCACGCTCAAAGTGCCACGGCCCGTCCGCATCGGCCTCCCCATGTGCGTTGGTTTGCCCGCCGATCTTTCAGCCTACTCCCGGTGCCTGGGGCAGGAGTGACCGCGATTGTCAGTGGGACCTGTTAGGTTCCTGCGAATGCGGATCCTGCATACCTCGGACTGGCATCTGGGGCGGTCGTTCCACCGGGAGAGCCTGCTCGACGGTCAGGCGGCCTATGTCGACCACCTGGTCGAGACGGTGCGCGCCGAGCGCGTCGACGTGGTCGTCGTGGCCGGCGACGTCTACGACCGCGCGCTGCCGCCGGTCGACGCGGTCGCGCTCTGCAACGAGGCGCTCGGCCGGCTGCGCGGCGCCGGGGCCCGCACCATCATGATCAGCGGCAATCACGACTCCGCGCGCCGGCTCGGCTTCGGCGCCGCCCTGTTCGAGGCGGCCGGGGTGCACCTGCGCACCGATCCGTCCCTCGCCTGGGAGCCGATCGTCATCGACGACGTCGCCTTCTACGGCATCCCCTACCTTGAGCCCGAGCTGGTCCGGCGCCCCTGGGAGCTGCCCGACCGCAGCCACACCGCCGCCCTGTCGCACGCCATGCGGCACATCCGCGCCGACGCCGAGCGGCACCCGCGCACGGTCGTGCTGGCCCACGCCTTCGTCACCGGCGGGCAGGCCAGCGACAGCGAGCGCGACATCAGCGTCGGCGGGGTCGCGCACGTGCCGCTGACCGCCTTCGACGGCGTCGACTACGTCGCGCTCGGCCACCTGCACGGCCGCCAGCGCATGTCCGAGACGGTCCGCTACTCCGGCTCCCCGCTCGCCTACTCCTTCTCCGAGGCCGACCAGGTGAAGGGCTCCTGGCTCGTCACCCTCGGCGCGGGTGTGGAAGGCGTGGAGTTCGTGCCCGCCCCGGTGCCCCGCCCCGTCGGCCGCCTGCGCGGCCACCTGGAGGACCTGCTCACCTCACCGCGCCACGCCGGCCTCGAAGAGCACTGGCTTCAGGTCGTGCTCACCGACCCGATCCGCCCCAAAGCCGCCATGGAACGGCTCCGCGCCCGCTTCCCGCACACCCTCGCCCTCTCCTTCGACCCCGACGGCGGCCAGCAGGCCCACCAGCACGTACGCCTCAGCGGACGGCCCGAAGCGGACGTCGCGCTGGACTTCGTTCGCGAAGTGCGCGGCGAGCCTGCCGCATCCGACGAGGAAGAGCTGCTAAGACGGGCCATCGAGGCATCCCGGGTCAAGGAGACGATGGCGTAGATGCGGCCGCACCGGCTCTCGCTGACGGCGTTCGGCTCCTTCCCCGGGTCCGAGACGGTCGACTTCGACGCCTTGACCGAATCGGGCCTCTTCCTCGTGCACGGGCCGACGGGGGCGGGCAAGACCACCGTCCTCGACGCCCTCAGCTTCGCCCTCTACGGCCAGGTCCCCGGCCTGCGCAACAGCGCGCGCAGCCTGCGCTGCGACCACGCCCCGCCCGCCGCCGGCCCCTCCGTCACGCTGGAGGTGACGATCCGCGGCCGCTTGTTCCGCATCCAGCGCTCCCCGGCCTGGCAGCGGCCCAAGCTGCGCGGCACCGGCACGACCGAGGAGAATTCCAAGGTCATCGTCCAGGAGTGGCAGGGGGCCGACTGGCAGGGCCTCACCACCCGCCTCGACGAGGCCGGCGACCTGGTGAGCGGGCTGCTCGGGATGAACGCCGACCAGTTCAGCCAGGTGGCCATGCTGCCGCAGGGGGAGTTCGCCAGGTTCCTGCGCGCTGACGGGGCGGATCGGCGCAAGCTGCTGGAGCGGCTGTTCACCGTCAAGATCTTCACCCAGGCGGAGTCCTGGCTCGCCGACCACCGCAAGCAGGCCTGGCGCGAGCAGGGGGAGCTGCGGCAGCAGGTGGACTACGCGATCCAGCGCTTGGAGGAGGCAGCCGGCGACGACCTCCTCGTCGCCGGGACCTTGCCCGATGGTCACGAGGCGGCGTCCGGCGACGGGGGCCGTTCTGGCTCGGTGACGCCCGGGGAAGGGGTGGACGCGATCGGGCCCGAGGTGAGGGCCGGTTCCGGCTCCGCCACGGCCGGAGAAGAGGACGGTTCCGCGCTCTTCGACCTGCCGACGGCCACCCGATCCTCTCCCGCTGCGGCCGAGGTTCCTCTGCCCACGCCGGAGGACGATCCCGTGGCTTGGGCCGGAGCCCTGCTGGACGCCGCGCGGGCCGTCGTCGCCCGTACGGCGGACCGGCATGCTCAGGCGGAGCGGGTCTGGCGAGCGGCAGGCTTGCGATTCGAGCGGGCGTCCGCGCTGGCCGACCGGCAGCGCCGGCACGCCGAGGCGCTCACCCTGCGCCGCACCCTGGACGAGCGCGCCGAGGAACGCGCCGAGCTCCAGGCCGTGCTCGACGACGCCGGCCGCGCGGACCGCGTGCTGCCCCTCCTGATGGCGGCCAGACAGCGCGCGGAGACCGCCACCAAGTCCCGCACCCTGGCCACCGACGCCCTCGCCCGCGCCCACCCCCTCCTCACCGCCGACGCCCGCAACGGCAAGGTCCGCGCGTTCGATGTGCCCGCGTCCTCTGACGTCCGCGACGGCAGGGTCCGCGCGTTCGATGTGCCCGCGTCCTCTGACGTCCGCGACGGCAAGGTTCGTGGGTTCGCCGGCGTTGAGGCGTCGGTCGTCGGGTGGGTGGCGCCGGAGCGGCTGGCCGACCTGGAGCGGCGGCGGCAGGCGGAGATCGCCCGCCTGTCCGGGCTGCTCACCGAGGAGGCGCGGCTGCTCGTGGTCCGGCGCGACTTGGGCAGGATCGAAGAGGAGCTCATCTCGCTGGCCCGCGAGGACGAGACCGTGGGGGAGCGGCTGGCCGTACTGCCCGGCCTCATCGAGGAGGCCGAGCGGGAGCTGAGCCAGGCTCGCCTGGACGCCGCCCGGATCCCGGCGGCCGAGGCCGTCCGCGAGGCCGCCGCTGACCTGATCGGCATCGACCGCGAGCTGGCGCGGCTCGCGGCCGAGCTCGACGGGCTGACGCAGCGTGCGGCCGAGGTCGCCGCCGCGGAGGCGGAGCTGCCCGCGCGGGTCGCCGACGCGGCCGCCCGACTGGCCGACGTACGTTCCGAAGCGGCGAACATCCCCGCAGCCGCCGCGACCCTCGACGCGGCCAAGGCCGTGCTCGACGCGGTTCACCGGCGAGACACCCTGGCGGGCGAGCTGGAGACGGCCAAGGCGACGCACCAAGCACGGGTGGACCGCGCCCAGGAGCTCCGGGAGCGGTGGCTCGACCTCCGCCAGGCCCGCATCGACGGCATGGCCGCCGAGCTGGCCCGCGACCTCGCCGACGGCCGGCCGTGCGCCGTCTGCGGCTCCGCCGACCACCCCGACCCCGCCGCACCGGCACCGAGCGCCCCCTCTGCCGACGACGAGCACCGCGCCGAACTCGCCCACGAGTCGGCACTGGCCGCCCGCGAGGCGGCCGAACGCAACGTGGCCACCCTGGAGTCCCGCCTGGCCGACGTGACCGAGGCCACCGGCGGCCTCGACGCGGACGCGGCCATGACCGTGGTCGAACAGGCCGAACGCGACCTGGCCGCCCTCAAGTCCATCGCGAACCGCGAACCCACGCTCGCCGCCGAGCTGCAACGCGCCGAGGGGGAACGCGAAAACGCCAGAGACCGCGCCCGCGAACTCGGCGAAGCCCTCACCGAACACCGCACTTACACCACCCACCTACAAGCCGAACGATCCCGCCTCCTCACCCGCCTAACCCCAACCGTCACTGACAGCGTCGCTGCTACCGATGCCGTCACCCTGAATGGTGTCCACCAGGAGGGCGGCTCCGAGCACGTCCGGGCGGTGTCGGAAATGTCGCCCGAAGAGGCGCATGGACTACTCACCGCCGCCGACGAAGAACTGGGCAGGCTCATGGCGTCCGCCGCCAGGGAGCCGGTGCTCGCCGAGGAGGCGGCCAGGCTGCGGCGTGAGCTCGACGGGTCGCAGGAGCAGGCGCGACGGGTGACCGCGAGGCTGGCTTCCGGCCGTACCCGTCAGGAGGAGTTGAGCGGCGACGCCGCGAGGCTGGGGGCGCGGCTCGATGAGGCGCGCGGCGAGGACGTGACGATCACGGCACGGCTGTCCAGGCTCGGCGACGAGGCCGAGCTGCTGCGGGAGGCGCTGGAGGCCACGCAGGCGGCGGCCGCGGCCGAGGGGGAGCGCGGCAAGGCGGCGGAGGCGGCCGAGCAGGCGGCGCGGGAGGCGGGGTTCGCCGACGTGGCGGAGGTGGAGGCCGCCGCGAGGAGCATCGCCGAGCGGGAGAGCAAGGCCGAGGCACTGCGCCGGCTCGACGCCCAGCACGCCGCCGTCACCAGCACCCTGGCCGACCCGGAGCTGGTCGCGGCGGCGGCCGAGCCGGTGGCGGACCTGGACGGGCTCGGCGCGGAGCGGGACGAGGCCGAGCGCACGTACACCGGGCTGGCGTCCGCGCTGGACCGGGCCACCAGCAGGCATACCCGGCTGGGGGAGCTGCGCGGCGAGCTGATGGCCGGCATCGAGCGGTGGCGGCCCGCCGACGAGCGGCACCGGCTGGTGGAGCGCATGGCAGCCCTGGCCAGCGGCACGTCGAGCGACAACCAGTGGAGCATGAGCCTGTCGTCGTACGTCCTGGGGGAGCGGCTGCGGCAGGTGGTCGACGCCGCCAACGAGCGGCTCGGCCACATGTCCGGCGGCCGCTACCTGCTCCGGCACGATCTCGCCAAGACAGCCGGGTCCCGGGCGCGTTCGGGCGGCGGGCTCGGACTGAAGGTGTACGACGGATGGACGGGAGTGGAGCGTGACCCGGTGACGCTGTCGGGCGGGGAGAGCTTTATCACCTCGCTGGCGCTGGCCCTGGGGCTCGCCGACGTCGTCACGGAGGAGGCGGGCGGGGCGGAGATCGGCACGCTGTTCGTGGACGAGGGGTTCGGGACGCTGGACGAGGACACGCTCGACGGCGTGCTCGACATCCTCGACGGGCTGCGCGTCGGCGGCCGGGCGGTGGGCATCGTCAGCCACGTCGCCGAGCTGCGCTCCCGCATCCCCGCCCAGCTCAAGGTCACCAAGACCCGCACCGGCTCCACACTGTCCGCGATCACGGCCTAAGGTCAGCCCTCGTGTCCGGGAAAGAGCAGGGACAGTTCGCGCGGATAGGTGGCGATCAGCCGTAGCTCGTCGTCGGTGAGCGGCCTGCCCGTCATCGCGTTGCAGAGCTGCACCAGCCGGAACGCCAGGTCCTCCTCCCGCACCTCGACGCCGAGGCCGTCCATGACGTGCCGGAACCCGGCCTTCCCGCCGTACTCGCCGGTCAGCACCACCCGCCCGGCCCGCGCGTGCCAGTCCTCGGGGAAAGGACCGAGCGTGGCCTCGTCGTACAGCTCATAGTTGCCGTGGTCCTTCAGCGCGCCGTCGGCGTGGATGCCGCTCTCGTGCGCGAACGCGTTGCGCCCCACCCCCACCTGGTTGTACGGCAGAGGCTGCCCCAGGGCGTAGGCCGCCCACATCCCGAACCTTCTCGCCCACGACAGGTCGAGCGCGTCACCGATCTTCGCCTCCAGGCCGAACCCGTGCTCGAAGGCCAGGATCGTGGAGAGCAGGTCGGCGTTGCCGGAGCGCTCGCCGATGCCGTTGACGCAGGTGTTGATCCACGCGTCCTGCCCGGCGTCGAGGTCGCCGAGCGCGCCGGAGACGGAGTTGGCCACCGCCATGCCGAGGTCGTTGTGGCAGTGTGTCTCGATGGGCAGCGCGACGGCGGTGGCCAGCTTGGCGAACCGTTCGCGGATCCGGTCGGGGGTGTCGCCGCCGATCGTGTCGCAGTAGCGGACCCGGTCCGCGCCCGCCTCCTTGGCCGCCGCCGCGAACTCCAGCAGGAACCCGTCACCGGTGCGCGAGCCGTCCTCGGCGTTGACGCCGACCGTCTGCGCGCCCGCCGCCTTGGCGGCCCTGACGGCGGCCGTCATCTCCCTGATGATCCCCTCTCGGTCGAGGCGGCCCCGGAACTTGTTCTGGATCATGTAGTCAGAGGTGGAGATGGACAGGTTGTAGTGCTTCAGCCCGAGCGGGGCGGCCTTCTCCACGTCCTCCACGACACCCCGGCACCACCCGGACAGCCGCAGCTCGCCGAACGCCCCCGCCTCGGCCAGCGCGACCTGCGCCTTCACGTACGGCACCTCATGGAACAGAAAGGGGAACCCGATCTCGGACTGCGCCACGCCGAGTCTGGCCAGATAGAAGTTGACCATGGTCTTGCCGAACTTGGACAGGCCGGTGCGCGCGGTCTGCACGCCGTCCCGGTTGGTCACATCGAGGAAGTGAACTTGAGGCATACAGTCACGTTGACATGCCTCTTCAATGTGTATCAATATTGATTTTCGTCAATATAGGAGGCGGCCGGTGGAGTGGATCGACGCGGCGACCGCGGCGGAGCGGCTCGGCATCAAACCGGCCACGCTCTACGCGTACGTGAGCCGTGGCCTGCTCAAACGCCGCCACGATGACAGCGGGCGGCGCAGCCTCTTCGACGCGGCCGAGATCGAGCAGCTCGCCAGGCGTGGCCGGCCACGCGGCCAGCCGCCGGAGCTGGTCATCGAGTCCGCCGTCACCGCGCTCGGCCTCGACCGCCCCTACTATCGCGGCCACGACGCCCTGACCCTGGCCCGCACCACGGGCTTCGCGGCCACCGCCGAGTGGCTGTGGACCGGCGACCCGACCCTCCTGCCCGAGCCCAGCCCTTCCGGCGTGCCCGACAGTGAACCGGCTGGAGATGCCTACGCCCGCAGCGGAGAGGCGCGGCCCTGGGCGTGCGATCCCGAGGCGGTGCGGGCGGCCGTTGCCGCGCAGCGCGACCTGCCCGACGGCATCCTGCCGCTCGACCGCCTGCAAGTGATCACCACCGTGCTCGGCGCGTCCGACTCCCTCCGCTACCACCTCGACCCCGAGTCCGTCACCGCCACCGCCCGCCGCCTCATCACCGGCCTGGTCGAAGCCCTGCCCGCCCTCCAGCAGCCCCAAGGAACCTCGATCGCCGAGCGGCTCTGGCCCCGCCTCACCCCGCACCCCGCCACCCCCGCCCTCCTGCGCACCCTCGAAGCCGCCCTCGTCCTGCTCGCCGACCACGAACTGGCCGCCTCGACCCTGGCCGCCAGGGTGGCCGCCTCAGCCAAGGCCGACCCGTACGCCGTGGTGCTCACCGGCCTCGGCGTCCTCGGCGGCCAGCTGCACGGCGGCGCCTCCTACGCCGCCGAACGCCTCCTGCACGAGGTCACCACCCCGGCCCAGGCACCGCGCGTGATCGCCGACCGGATTCGCCGAGGCGAGCGCATCCCAGGCTTCGGCCACAGCGTCTACAAGAACGGCGACGCCCGAGGCCGCTTCCTCCTCGACCTGATCA
Source organism: Nonomuraea glycinis (assembly GCF_014646515.1). Classification (GTDB taxonomy): domain Bacteria; phylum Actinomycetota; class Actinomycetes; order Streptosporangiales; family Streptosporangiaceae; genus Nonomuraea; species Nonomuraea glycinis. The sequence goes on along the minus strand of NZ_BMNK01000021.1, from coordinate 128,785 downwards.
CCCAGGCAGCCCCCGGCCACGACAGGCTGGCCGCCGCCCGCGCCGTGCTGGACGAGGTGCGCAGACGCCGCCTCCCCGAGCAGAACGTCGACTTCGCCCTCGCCGCCTTCACCGAGGTCGCCGGCATGGTGAGCGGCGCGGGCGAGGCCATCTTCGCGATCGCCAGAACCGCCGGCTGGCTCGCCCACGCCATGGAGGAGTACGCCAACGGCACCCTGCTCCGCCTACGCGCCACCTACATCGGCCCGCCGATCAGATAGCCCGGCGTCAGAATGTTCTTGACATCGAGGCCCCGTTGTACGGACCGTCGGGCCTTGCTCCTACAGCCGGAACCAGACGCGCTTCCCGCCCAGAAGCGGCTCGAACATCAGGTCCTCCGCGAGCATGGACAGCAGGAAAAGTCCCCGGCCGCTCTCCTCATCCGGGGTCGGTTCCTTCATCACCGGAAGGGTGTCGTCGAAGTCGGTGACCTCAACGGTGATTCCATCCGCCGTCTCGCGGACCAGCACTTCGCAGCCGCTGTGGGCGTGTTTGTGCACGTTGGTCAACAGTTCGGTGACGCCCAACTCGGCCACGAAACTCAACTCGCTCTTACGCCAGAGCCCCAGGTAGACGCGGACCACCTCGCGAACGGGGCCGAGCACTTCCGGGCATACCTCGGATAGCACCATGTAGTACTGGCGGGCGGCGGGTGCAGCCGTGATAGCAGACATGTGACCTCTCCAGGGATGTGGACGAGCGGTCCAGCGGAGATGTCGCTCCGTGCTCGCTCGGACACATTCCGCTGTGATGCCTGATGATGCAGCGAGATCTACCCTGTGGGCAAGTCATTCCTTGAAGAAAGTCTTTCCTTCAGGGAGGATGGCGTTATCTGGGCCGACCCCGGCATTACGCTCCACCAAGGAAGGAGGTGGTCATGCCTGTCGAACCCACTCCACGCCGGCGGCGTCTGGGGGCAGAGCTCAGGCGTATCCGTGAGGCGCTGGGCTGGACCCAGGAGGAGGCTGCGAGCCGCCTCGGATACCAGTCCCTTTCGACCGTTAGCAAGATCGAAAACGGATTGCAGAGGCTCAGGATCCAGCAGCTCCCGCACTTCTTCGAGGTCTTCGGCATCACCGACGCCACCTTGCGCGAGGAACTCCGGGATCTTGTACGCCGTGCCGGCGAAGCCGATTGGTGGCAACGGTACGAGGGTGTGGTCGATGACCCGCTCGGCGACTACCTCTCCCAGGTGGAGAACGCCAACGGTCTGTTCGTCTTCAATCCGCTGGCCGTCCACGGCCTGCTCCAGACCCCGGAGTACGCCCACGCCGTGACCGAGGGCAGCAGGGTCTGGAAGATCCCTCAGGACATCGACCGCTTCGTAGCGCTACGACTGGAACATCAGCGAACCATGTCGGAGAGCCGACCGCCGTTGAAGATTTGGACAGTGCTCCCTGAAGGAATGCTGCGCCAAGAGGTCGGAGGGCGGGCATGCATGCGCGCCCAGATCGAGCATCTGATGCACGTGGCTCGCACCAGCCCTGAAGTCACCATCCAAGTCCTGCCATTCTCGGCGGGAGCGCACGCGGGAATGGACGGCCCATTTATGATCATGTCCTTCTCGACCGGCCGCGACCTCGTCTGCATCGAGTCCCTACGCGCATCCCTGCACGTGAACAAGCCCGAAACCGTCGAGCTCTACCGGACCGCCAGCGACCTGTTGAAGTCCGACGCTCTGTCACCCAACGCTTCGCAGAAGCTTCTCACCACGATCGCCAAGGATCTCTCATGAACAAGAACGCCCTCGACACTGCCTGGATCGAGACCCAACTCCGTGACGCCCACTGGCACACCAGCAGCTTCAGCAGCGGCGGCACCAACTGCGTTCAGGTCGCCTTCCTGGACGGCGGCATCGTGGCCTTACGCGACTCCAAGAACCCGCAGAAGCCGCCGCACCTGTTCACCGACGCGGAGTACAACGCCTTCGTCGGAGGCATCGAGCACGGCGAACTCCGGCGTCCCTGAGCATGAGAGCTCGACCCCTTGCCCTCGGATCAAGGCGCCGACCGAGCCCGTACAAGTCAACCGGCAGCGGTGCCTGACGCTTCGCCGGTCCTGTCCACGTACGCCGCCAGGGCTCGTACCCGCTCGGCGTGCTGGTCGTGGCCGACGATCACCGGGGGTTCGTTGTAGGGCATCGCGTCGGAGGAGCGGCGGAGCTTGATGTACTGGCCGCAGGCGTCGATCGCGTACGGCTCCATGTCGTCCTGCAGCGCCCCGATGACCGTGATGCCGTAGGTCTCCCCGATCCGCCGGAACAGCGCCACCGCCTCCCGCCGGTGCTCCTTGCCCAGGTTGCGGCCCAGCTCGTCCAGCACCAGGCACAGATGCCCGCCGCCGGAGGAGGCGATGGCCGCCGCGCACACCAGCTTGACCGCCTTCTCGTCCATGAGCGCGGTGTTGGCCCGGCGGTTGTACGGCACGTAGCCCTGCCCCTCGCCGCGCCGCCACTTCGGCGTCACCCGCCACTGCCAGCGCTGCTCCGGGTCGGCCGGGGCGGGCGGCACCGGGAACTCCAGCGTCGCGCCGTAACCGCCGTACGAGCTGTCGAGCTTCTCGAACTCCTCGGCCACCCGGGTGAGCCGCGCCCTGATCGCCGCCGTCAGCGCCGCCCGGTGCACGGCCGTCGACTGGGCCGCCTCCTCCGCGCCCTTGTCGGCCGCCGCCAGGTCACGCTGCCTGGACACCACCTGCGCCTCGATCTGCCGCCGCTGGTGCTTTTCGTACTCCTCCTGCGCCCGCAGGTAGGACGCCAGCGACCCGCACACCGCCGCGAACGTCGCCTGCTCCCGCGCCGTGCTGCCACCGCGCTCCTGCAGCAGGAACCGCAGCTCCTCGGGAACCTCGTCCTCCTCCTGCGGGAACGTGTCACGCAACGCCTGGTCGAGGAGGCGTTCGGCGGCCCGCCACCACTCGTCGGCCGTCCGCCCCCGCTCCTCCTCCGGCAGCGCCCGCACCCACTCGCCGGCCGTCTCCACGGTGCCGCCCCAGTCGGCGGCCAGCGCCGCCAGCTTGAGCGCGTCCCGCTCGGCGCCGACCTTCGCCTCCTGCTCGCGCGCCCGCGCCCGCTCGGCCTCGTGCCGGTGCCGGCGCCCTTCCAGTCGTTCGATCTCCATGTCCCGGGTGCGGGCCCGGAAGTCGAGCGCGCCCGCCTGCCGTTCGGCCTCCGCGACGCGCGGCACCAGCTCCTCCAGCGCCGCCGTCAGCTCGCTCAGCCTGGCCCGCCGCTCGCCCAGCCGCCGCTCCAACTCCTCCAGCCGCACCCCGGCCCTGGCCCCCTCAAGCCTGCGCTGCGCCTGCGCGACCGCTTCCTCCTCATCCCGTACGGCCTGCGCGGCGGTCTCCTGGATGTCCAGGGCGCGGTTCAGCCGCTGCTCGGCCGCCTTGATCCGGGCCTCGCGCCCCGTCGCCACCCCGTCGAACGCGCCCACCACGCTCACCCCGGCGGCGCTGACCAGCACGGAGCCGGGCAGCCCGGCCAGCGCGGCGGCGGCCGTCTCCAACTGGGCGGCGTCCACGATCACCGCGTGCTCACCCGGCCATCCCCGCAACTCCTTCAGCGCGTCGGCGTGGTCGCGGGCCTGCTCGGCCACGTCGAGCGCGTCGAGCAGCCCGGTCGCCCCCACACCCGCCGCCGCCAGCGCGTTGAGCTGGGCGGCCGCCGGACCTCCTTCGGCGTCGTCCAGCGCCGCCTGCGCGGAGGCCGTCTCCCGGTCGGCTACGCCGAGAGCCTTGAGCGCCTCGTTCAGCCGGAGCCCGACCTCCTTCAACTCCCGCTCGGCGGTGGGCACGTCGCGGCCGTCGGCGAACCTGCGAGCCTCCTCCAGCGCGGGGATCATCGCGCGCAGCTCGTCGGCGGAGTTCTCCGCCACGGCACGGTCGGCGTCGAGCTTGCCGGCCCGTGCTTGGAGGGCGGCGAGCTCCCTGCGCGCCTCCGTGACACTCCGGTCGAGCGTGTCCTCCTTGAGCGTGCCGATCTCCGCCTTGACCATCGCGATCGCCTCGGCCGCCGCCTCACTCGCCGCCTGGTGGCGCGCCAGCTCGGCGGCGAGCGCCTCGTCCTTGCCCGCCGCGTCGGCCAGTCTCCTGGCCTGCCTGCCACGCCAGCACCGCAACGCCCCGGCCAGTCGCACCCGCGCCTGGTCCCGCCGGTCGAACGTGGCCAGCAACGCCTTCGACTCCGCCTCGAACTCCGCCAGCCGCTCGCCCGCCAGCGCGGCCCGTACCCGCTTGGCGTGCTCGTCCCGGCGGGCCTCCCGCTCCTGCTCCAGCTCGGCGTCCAGCCCCGTGAGCGCGGCGATGGCCTCGAAGACCCGCTCGGGGGAGATCTCGTTGAGCGGCTGGGAGAGCAGGTTGGTGGCGACCTTGCTGCGCACACTGGTCGACAGGAACGACACGCACCGGACCCGATCCCCGTACAGCACCTTGGTGAGATCGCGCGCCACCACGTCCCGCCGCCCGGCGGACCTCGGCAGCGACGCCCACAGCTCGTCGGCCCGCGCCACCCGCTCGGCCTCGGAGGCCGCGGCGGCCAGGTGCACTCCCTCGCGCCAGCGGATCTCCAGATGCGGCGCCTCCTGGTTGACCCGCAGCCAGACGGTGACGGCTCCGCCGGAGGTGGCGGTCACCTCGAACAGCTCCCCGTCCGCACCGGCCACCGAATCGACCGACGTCGCCGCCGTGAAGTCCTCCATGCCCGCCGGAGCGAAGACGCCCACGATGTAGCCGTGATCGGCGCTCGCCCACTGCCGCGCGCCCGCGCCGCTGGCCAGCTCGGCGTTGAACAGCAGCTCCGACACCGCCTTGGCGCCTGAGGCGAACCGCCACTGCTCGTCACCCAGCAGCGCCGTGATCGAGGCGATGAACGATGACTTGCCCGCGCCGTTGGAGTCCTTGGGCCCGGCGCCCGCCACCACGATGAGCGTGCCGGGCACCGTGGGCACCGGGTGGGTGGACAGCCGCGAGATGTTGACCGCTTGGACAGCGATCAGCACCCGTTCGCCGACGACGTTCTCCACCTGCGCCACCTGGACCCCCATGATCCTTCCGCCCGCACGCCCATCGCGTGCGGCTTCGTACGCTTCCAACCCGCGCCCCCTCGCTGCCTGCACCCTCCCAGGACTCGCAGGCATGGCTCTCAGGACCGCGGTTTCACCATGTGCACGTGTGATCCATGCCCGTCACCGTGCCGACCTGCGAGCTCGTACGGCCGCCGCCAGCGGTGTGTCCGGGCCGGCGGCCAGGATCAGCTCCTCCTGCAACCGTCGCCGCGCCGCCGGGGTGAGCCGGTGGAACTGCGGACCGGGCACGTAACCGCCCGCCTCCTCGCCCGCTTTCACCTGAGTCAGCAGCCCCGCGTGCCGCAGCGTCCGCAACGCCGACTCCAGCTCACCGATCGGCAACTGGGTGTGGCGGCGCAACTCGTCGGCCGGCGTGGGATGTGGCGACAGCCACGAGTCCTCCGGCAACAGCCCTTCGGCGCGCGGAATCGCCACCGAGTGCACCAGCACCAGCGTCAGCACCGCCCGCTCGCTCTCACCCAACCCAGCACCGGCATCCGCCCCGCCAGCGCGTGCGCCCGCGCCCGGCGAGGTCGAAGGGGCCATGAAGACACCCTTCGAGCCGGCTGCGGCCTCGGCGGCGCGATCTGAGCCGGTGGCGGTGACCTTGTGGTCAAAGGCCGAGGCGAGGGCGGCGGCCTCGTCGTCGTAGCCCGTGATCCAGCGTTCACGGTGCTGGATCAGGGTGCGCCCACGCCGGGCGAGCATCTCGCCCAGCGTGCGGCGCAGCGCCGGATCACGCAGCGCGGCGAACCTCGCCTCCTGTACGGGCTCGGCGGCGTGCTCCACCACCATGAAAGCCGCCACCAGCTCGGCCCGCCGCCGCTCGTCGTAGGCCCCGAGCAGGTCGTCGAACTCCACCACGCCAGACTCCACCCGCCCACCACTCCCCGGCCCACGCAGGCCGGTGCCGCCCCGAGAACCGTCCGCAGACCGGGGATCCCCCGGGTCGGTGGCGTCGGCGAGCCCTCCGGGCTGAACCACCGGCGTGGCATCGGATGCGCGAGCCGCCGCCGCAAGGTCGGTGTCGGGCACGTGGGCCGTCACCGCAAGGTCGGTGTCGGGCAGGTGGGTCGCCGCCACGAGGTCGGTGCCGGAGGTGCGGGCTGCCGCCACGAGGTCGGCGTCGGGCACCACGGTCAGCGCCCGGCGCTCCGGCTCGGGGACGCGCCGGACCAGATCCTTCAGGACGGACTGCGACTCCACCGGCCACAGGGCGCAGCGCGGGCCCAGGGAGACGATGCCGTCGGCCATGACGATCCACGCCGAGTCGTGCAAGCGGCGCAGCGCACCGATGGCCCAGTTGCGCATCAGGTCGTCGCTGCGGCCGATCAGCGCCCGGTAGGTGTCGAGCACCCGCTCCATCGGCGCGGGCTCGCCCGGCCACGGGTCGGTGGACTGGTCGGCCCAGCAGCATGCGAGCACCGCCGCCAATACCCGCCGCGTCTCTCCGGCACGCTCCACCGGCATGGGCGCCACCTGATGCTCCTCCAGCAGCGAGGGCGTCACCCCGTCCGGCCACAGCGGCAGGGCCTGGCCGGTGTAGTCGTGGCGCGACAGCCGTACCATCCCGCCGGGGGCCGGGACCGCGGCGCCCAGCGAGACAGGCCCGCCCGAGCGGGCCCGCACATGCGCGACCGCGTCAGTCGCGGGACCGACATCGGAACGGCGACGCGCGTCAGCCGCGAGACCAGCACGGGGACGGTCGTCGCTCATCGGACGCGCTCCAGGTAGCCGTGGGACAGCCAGGCCGGCTCACGAGCCGGATCGATCGTGAGGGAGTCGGACCAGGCGAGCCGGTAGGGCAGCTCCGGCCGCAGATCGACGGTCGTCAGGTCGGCGAGCAACCGGCGTGCGGAGGGCCAGTCGGGGCCGAGCACGTCGGCTAGCGCGACCCGTGTCGACGCCCCCAGCAGGGTCTCCGCCAGCTCGGTCAGCCGCTCGACCGCGGCCGTGGGCGAGGAGTCGAGCGAGTCGCCGGGCCCGGGATCGGGCAGGGCGGAGCGTGGGGGAGTGGGCTGCGCGGGGGTCGGGCGCGGAGCCTCGTCGACGGCGCGGGCGATGGCGGCCGGATCGTGCCAGGGCGCGGGCGCGTCGAACACGAACCCGTCCAGCACGGCCGCCAGCCGCTCCTTGGACGCCGTCTGGGCGAACGTCCGCCACGCCTCCGTCGGCAGCAACGTCAGGTTGCGGGTCATCCCGGCCGAGTCGGCGAGCCGCCCGGCGGCCCGCCGCGAGGCGTCGCTGTAGGAGTAGATGGCGGCGCGCAGGTCGGTGCAGGACCGGTCGAGCTCGGGCCAGCGGGTGAGGATGGTGCCGTGCAGGCTCTGCGCCCGGTGCGCGATCTCCTCGGTGCCCCACAGCTTGGGCGCCTGCTCGCGCAGCTCCTCGATCGTGCCGGTGGTGAGCGTGATCAGCTCCAGCGCCCACAGCCGGAACGCCCGCGCCAGATTCGCGGCACTCTGCCGGGCCTCGTCCATCGTGGTGCGCGGATCGGCGACGTTGAGATCCTCCAGCGCGAGCAGCCGGTGCATCTCGGACTGCCCGCCGTCGTCCATCATCCGCCGGATGAACATCAGCCCGACCACGCTCGTGAACGACGCTCGATAGCGCAACTGGTTGGGCTTGGGGAACACCTCACGGATCGCCCCGAGCCCCTTGAGCACGCGCAGCCGGTTGTCGAACTGGTCGGTCGGATGCGCCCGGCAGGCGAAGCGCATCTGCTCGTGCGTCAGCCACTCCTCACCGGCCTCCGCGAACGCCGCGAACAGCGTCTCGGCGATGTCGACCAGGGCCGGGTCGTCGACCACCGCACCGCTGTCGCGGGCCAGCGCCGCGAACATGCGGCGATAGGTGGACAACACCGCCTCGTCGGTGAGCGCGGTGTCGAGAGTCAAGGGCTGCTCGGGCACGCGCACTAAGGTACGGCCTCCCGCCGACATTCTCGGACCGGTGGCATGATCAGGCCCATGCGCCGCCGCCGAGCACACGGGCGCGGTGTTCCCCGGCGGCGGCATCCTGCACCCCGTCGTCCTCGTCGACGGTGTGATCAAGGGCGTCTGGGACCTACTGAAGAGGATTCATCAGGTAGGCGCCGGCGACCACCGAGCCCACCCCGACCAGCCGGAAGAAGAACACGTAGAACCCGCCGGGCAGGAACGTCAGCCTGGCGAGCTGGTCGGCGTCGGAGTCGCGGGCCTGCCGCCTGCGCCGTTTGCGCTGCAGCTCGAAGATCGGCCGGATGCCGCCGAAGAGCAGGAACCAGACCACCACCAGGGCCACCACCTGCTGCACCTCGGCGGGGGCGTACATCGACACCGCGAACACCGCCCCGCCCGTCACCAGCAGGATCAGCGCGCCGTACAGGTTGCGGATCAGCAGCAGCATGCAGACCAGGAACAGCAGCATGCTCCAGATGAGCAGCGTGATCCGCCCCTGATCGGTCAGCCAGGCGGCCGCCAGCCCGAGCAGCGAGGGCGCCAGGTAGCCGGCGAGCGCGGTCAGCACCATGCCGGGCCCGTTGGGCCTGCCCCGGGTGAGCGTCACGCCGGAGGTGTCGGAGTGCAGCCGGATGCCCTCCAGCTTGCGCCGCGTGAGCAGGGCCATCACGGCGTGGCCGCCCTCGTGGGCGATCGTGATCAGGCCTCTGGTCAGCTGCCAGGACATGGTGAAGGTGACGATCGCGAGTGCGGCGAGTGCCGAGCCGCCCACGACCCAGGGGTCGGGGGCGGACTGGACCTCGATCAGCTGAGCCCAGAGCTTGTCCATCGAGAAGAAACCCTATCCAGGTAAAGTCTCGGCCGTGCTCACAGAACGACATTCTGATGCGGACGTTCCAGGTTGGTGGCGGGCGCTCGGCCTGACGGCCTGAGGGTGCACGTCCTGCCCTGCGAAACTATGCCCCGCTTTGCGTGATCTGGGGCTGGCTGGGAAGGTGGTCCTCGGCAGTGATTTCCCCACCATTCCGCACCCGTATGCGCATCAGCTCCACGCACTCGACCGGCTCGATCTGGGTGACGACTGGTTGAGGGCCGTGTGCTGGAGCAACGGCCTTGTCATGATCTGATGGAAAAGTGAACGAACGGCACGTTGCGCTGATCACAGCGTTCCATGAGGCTCTGAGTCACGCCGACTTCGCGGCGATGGAGCGTTGCTACCACCCCGAGGTGAGCTTCGGAGACCCCATCTTCCAGGAGGTGGAGGGCCGCGAGCGGGTGATGGCGATGTGGCGGCTCCTGCTCGGGGTCCGCGACAGGTTGCACGTCACCTACGGTGATGTGACCGCCGACGACTTCTCCGGCAGCGCGCACCGGACCGCCCGCTACACCTTCGCCAAGACCGGGCGCGAGGTGGTCAACGAGATCGACGCGCAGTTCAGGTTCGACGGGGACCTGATCGTCCGGCATCACGAGGAGTTCGACTTCAAGCGCTGGTCCAAGATGGCGCTGGGCCGTCCGGCCGGACTGCTGTTCGGCTGGACCCCGATGTGGCGCAAGACCATCCGCGATCGAGCACTGCAGGAGCTGAACCAGTTCCGTCCTTAGGAGGTGGCATGGCCAGGGTGAAAGGGCTCAGGCGTACCGGCGCGACCCGCGAGGAGGCGCCCGAACACTCGATGGACCCGCGCGCCTCCGACGAGCCGCCCTACCGGCCGACCGTGATCAACAACACGATCTACCAGGACGGCAAGGCGGTCGACAACCCCGGCTCGCTGGCCGACGCCTTCGAACGCCTCAAGCAGATGCCCGGCGCCCTGGCCTGGATCGGCCTCTACCGGCCGAAGGAGTGGGAGCTGGTCAAGCTCGCCGAGGAGTTCGAGCTGCACGAGCTCGCCCTGGAAGACGCGATCGTGGGCTCCCAGCGGCCCAAGGCCGACCGCTACGGCGACACCCTCTTCGTCGTGCTGCGCGCCGCCCGCTACCTCGACGACGTCGAGGAGGTGGCGTTCGGCGAGGTGCACATCTTCGTCGGCCCCAACTTCGTGCTCACCGTCCGGCACGCGGAGGCCCCCGACCTCCAGGCGGTACGCAAGCGCATGGAGTCCGACCCCGACCTGCTCCGCCAGGGCCCCCAGGCGGTGCTGTACGCCATCCTGGACGCCGTCGTCGACGGCTACGCCCCGGTCGTGGCCGGACTGCAGAAGGACATCGAGGAGATCGAGGCCCAGGTGTTCGGCGGCGACCCGTCGGTCTCCCGCCGCGTCTACGAGCTGTCCGGCGAGGTCATCGAGTTCCAGCGCGCCACCGTGCCGCTGGTGCGGCTGATCGACGGGTTCATCGCCGGCGCCGAGAAGTACGACCTCAACGAGGAGTTGCTGAGTTACCTGCGGGACGTGGCCGACCACGTCATCACGGTCACCGAGCGGGTGGCCTCCTTCCGCCAGCAGCTCCAGGACATCCTGGTGGTGAACTCGACGCTGGTCACCCAGGCGCAGAACGCCGAGATGGCCCGGATGACGGAGGTCAGCATCCGGCAGGGGGAAGAGGTCAAGAAGATCTCCTCCTGGGCGGCCATCCTGTTCGCCCCGACGGTGGTCGGCGGCATCTACGGCATGAACTTCGACAACATGCCGGAAACCCACTGGGCCTTCGGCTATCCCTTCGCCATCCTCCTCATGGCCGCCGTCTGCATCACCTTGTACGTGATCTTCAAACGGCGCGACTGGCTCTGAAGTCCTTGCCTGCCGCGACCTCACGCCGTGCGGATGGTGCGCCTCCCGACGAGAGATGTGACGCCGAGGGTGACGCTGATCCCGATCACGATGGTGACCGCGTAGGGCAGCGGTGCCGCCGCCTGGAGGGGATTGCCGGTTTTGACGATGGCGAAGGGCAGGACGGTGACGAACGCCCCTACGCTTCCGGCAATGGTGCTGATGGCGGTGGCCGCACCGATCTCGCGTACGAGCATGCGCTGTGTTTGTGCGCTGGTCGAGCCGATGAGGGACATGACCGCGAACTCCTCGCGGCGTTGGGTGATGGAGGCGACGAGGTTGTTGGTGAGGGCGATGGCCATGAACGCCGCGATCAGGGCGACGACGAAGTAGTTGATCGAGGCGAGGACCTGGGCTGTGCTGTTCGCCGTGCCGACGCTGTTCTCGATGCCTTGCATGGTGAGCGTGCCCGCGGCGACAGTGACGAAAAGGGTCAGGAAGGTCACGGTCGGTCGTACCCGCTCCGGGGCCGCGGAGAGGTTGATCGCGGCCAGGTGGGCGGGGGCGGTGGTGCGTGCCGGGCGGAAGGCATCGAGCGTGGCGTTCGCCGTGGCGACGAGCTCCGGGGCGAGGACGCACATGCCGACGGCGACGAGGACGCAGCCGGGCCCGGTCATCGCGGTGGTGAGCACGTCGGCCGGATCCATGGCGAGTACCGCGGCCGATGAGGCCAAACCGGCGGCGATCATGAACGCCGCGGTGACCCGGCGCCGCCGTCCCGGATGCCGTCCCGTACGACGGCGTCGGGGTGGAGACGCATCGGCCACAGGGCTGCGGTGCGCGAGAGCACGGCTGCCTATCCATGCGGCGAGTACGCTCGCGGCCAGCACGATGAGTACGCCGAGGATCGGAAGGAGCACACCGGGAGCGAAGACCGAGGCCGCGTCGGTGAGGCCGGCGGAATGGATGCTCCGTGTGACGATCCAGCCGACCATGTAGCCGACGGCCAGGCCCGGGAGCGCCGTGATGGCGGAGATGGCCGCTGTCTCGATGACGAGCATCTGCTGCACTTGTCGAGGGCTCGCGCCGATGAGACGGATGCCCGCGATCTCACCGGCGCGGCCGGTGAGAGCGACGCTGATCGTCGACACCATGGCGAACAGGACGATCGCGACCGCCCAGCCGCCCATGATGAGCGGGAACTGCACCAGGAACGCGCGGTCGGCGGCGGCCGTACTCTCGGCCAGCCCGGTGCCGAGCAGGCTCATCATGCCCGTCACCAGGATGGTGCCGACGAGGGTGACCAGGCCCGTGGCGATCGCGGCGGCGCGGTGATGCGCGAAAGAGCGCATGGCGATCTTGATCATCGGTTCACCGCCGTGTCCTGGGCGGCCTGTTCCGCGGACTCGACCAGGACGGCCATTCTGCCGGCGACCTGCTGCGCGGTGGGGTGCGGGAGGTGATCGACGATCCGGCCGTCGGCGAGGAAGAGGACGGCGTCGGAATAGGAGGCGGCGACCGGATCGTGGGTGACCATGATGATCGTTTGACCGTGATCCGCGAGTTCACGCATCAATCGCAGGACTTCCCTGGCGCTGCGAATGTCGAGGGCGCCCGTGGGCTCGTCGGCGAAGACGATGTCGGGATCGGTGATCAATGCTCGCGCGACGGCGACGCGTTGCTTCTGGCCGCCTGACAGCTGATGAGGGCGGTGGCTGCCCCGGTTGGCGAGCCCCACGCGGGTGAGCAGTTCGGTGGTGCGCGCCGGTTCGGTCTTCCGGGAGTCCAGGCGCAGGGGGAGCTCGACGTTGTCGATGGCCGAGAGCGCGGGCAGGAGGTTGAACGACTGGAAGACGAATCCGACGCGGCGCCGGCGCAACCGCGCGAGCTGGGTCTGATCGAGCCCGCGAAGGTCTTGCCCGTCGAGCTCGACGGAGCCTGACGTCGGATTCTGCAGCCCGGCGGCGCAGTGCAGGAGGGTGGTCTTGCCGGAACCCGACGGTCCCATGATCGCCAAGAAGGATGATCGGGCGACATTGAGGTCGACGTCGCGCAGGGCGTGGACGGGTCCGGCCTCACCTGGATATTCGCAGCGGAGAGCGCGGATGCGCAGTACGGGTGGCGCGGGCGCGGCAGCGGCGTACGGAGTCATGGTACCTCTCTAAAAAGATGTTTTAAATGATCGTTTAATACGAATGTTGATTTGATACGGTAGAGCATATGAGTGCCAAGGACAAGCTGTTGCTGGCGGCGCGCGAGTGTCTGCTGGCCCAGGGGTACGCGCACACGACCGTGCGAGACCTGGTCGCGGCGTCGGGAGCGAACCAGGCGTCGATCAACTACCACTTCGGGTCCAAGGAGCGGTTGCTCACCCGGGCCTTGCGCGATCTCAACACGGAATGGGGTGAGCTGCTGTTCGCGGTGCTCAAGGAAGCCGACGGCGTCGCCGACGGCACGCGGTCCAGGCTCGGCGATCAGGTAGGCCTGTGGGGTCGGATCATCGACTCGATTCAGGCGAACCGATCGCTGTGGTTCGTCAACTTCGAATCTGTCGCGTCCGTACGGCAGGACGACGAGATCCGGGGAATGATCGCCAGCGGTCAAGAGCTCGCCAGGGCCTCGCTGGCGCGGGCGTTCGCCGGCCTCGGACCGGACAGCGATCCGGGCGAGGTCCACGCGGCCGGATCGCACTACCTCGCCCTGCTCGTCGGGCTTGCCTCCCAATGGCTCACCGACCCTGAGCGTGCGCCGACGGCGGAGCAGTTCGTCGCCGGCACCTTCAGCCCCGGCCCTCGCTGCTGACGCTGTCTCTTCGCGCGTGAGGCCGCATCGCCATCGGGCCTCACTCTTGTGTACGGCAAGAAGTCGTGTTTGAGTACTCATATGCGAGCACCGCGCCTTTTCATTCTCGGCGCCCTGGCCGACGGCGGCCCCATGCACGGGCACAAGATCCGAGCCGCAGCGCAAGTCGACCGGGTCGAGTTGTGGGCGGACATCAAGCCCGGATCGCTGTACGGCGCGCTGCGCCGGATGGCGGACGAAGGCGTCGTCGAGGTGGTCCGCACCGAGCAGGAAGGCAATCTCCCTGCTCGGACGGTGTACGGAATCACCGACAAGGGCCGGGCCGAACTGGTCTCAGTGATCAGATCCGTCCTGGCCGACACGAAACTCCGGCCGGATCCGATCCAGCTGGTGCTCCTGCACGGCGACGAGATCGGCCCCGATGAGCTGCGCACAGCGGCCCAGCAGCGGCGCGACTCCTACGCCGCGCAGCTCGACTTCTGGCGCAACCTACGCGCCGAGGCCGAGCCCTACCTGACCAGGTTGGAGGCCATCGCCTTCGACCACACCCTGATGCGGCTCGAGACGGAGGTCAGCTGGCACGACCGCCTGCTGGCGGTGCTCGCGGACACAGCTGAGCAGACCTGATGGCACGGGCTCGCGGGCTGCGCGCCCCTCACCGGAAAGCGGGAACTCCCATGTCCCCTCGGCGTTTGGACGTCGCCGTGATCGGCGGCGGGATCGGCGGGCTCTGCCTCGCGCAGGGTCTGCGGCGAGCCGGCGTGCGCGTCACCGTGTACGAACGGGACCGCACGGCCGACTCGCGGCTCCAGGGCTTCCGGCTGAACATCGAGCCGACCGGGAGCACCGCCCTGCACGCCTGCCTGCCACCCGTCCTGTGGGAGCTGCTGGTGGCCACCGCGGGCGACCCAGGGCGCGGGATCGGCTTCCGCGACGAGCGGATGCGGCCCCTCGTCCTCATCGGGCAGGGCGGCCCGGCTCGTGACCCGCTGGATCCCGCGACCAGCGAGCACGCGGTCAGCCGCGTCACGCTGCGCAAACTGCTGCTGGCCGGTCTGGAGGATGTCGTCCGCTTCGACCATGAGTTCACCGGCTTCGCCCGGGCGGACGACGGGACGGTCACGGCGAAGTTCGCCAACGGCACCACCGCGACCGCCGACGTGCTCGTCGCGGCCGACGGCGCGGGCTCCCGGGTGTGGTCGCAGCTCCATCCGGAGGCCGGCCGCACCGAACTGCCGGCGACGGCCGTCGCCGGCAAGCTGTTCCTCACCGAGGAGAACCGGCGATGGCTGCCGGACCTGCTCGCCGGCCGCAACGTCTTCTGGCCGCGCAGGGACTTCCTGTTCACCGCGATCTTCCGCAGGCGCGAGCACCCCGCGTCGATCACCGCCAGGCTCGGCGACCGGGTGCGCGCGCTCGGGCTCGACCCGGAGCACCTGCTGGCGGACTCGCATGACGACGACTACGTCCTGTGGGCGTTCATCACACACCGCGATTCCCTCCCGGCGAGCTTCACGTCGAAGGCGCAGGACGACCCGGCCGCGCTGCGGGAGTTGCTGGCCGAGCGGACGGCCGGGTGGCATCCCGACCTGCGCCGCCTCCTGTCCGCCTCTACCCCGGACACCCTCTACCGGACCGGGTTCAGCGCCGCCGAACCGATCGTCCGGGGCGAGCCCGGCAACGTCACCGGGCTCGGAGACGCCGTCCACCACATGCCACCGGTCGGCGGGCTCGGCGGCAACGCGGCGCTGCGCGACGCGCACCGGCTCTGCGCCGCGCTCACCGCGGCCGACCGCGGCGAGGAGCCGCTGTCGCGGGCGTTGGGCGCCTACGAGGCGGACATGCTGCGCCACGGGTTCGAGACGGTCCGCGAGGTCGTGCGCAACACCGAAGCCGCGATCACCACAAGCGCGCTGAAGCGGTCAACGACTCGAAGGTTCTTCCGGGTCTGCGGGGCCATCCCGCCTCTCGGCCGCGCGGTGTTCGGGAAGCGCTGAGGTGGTCGACGTCCACCGGCGCGGGTCGGCCTGGTCCGCCAGTTCCAGGACATCCTGGTGGTGAATTCGACGCTGGTCACCCAGGCGCAGAACGCCGAGATGGCCCGGATGACGGAGGTCAGCCGAGGCGGTGGAGATCATGGTCGGTGACGATGCCTCTAGTGACCACCGTGAAGGCGGACGGGCAGCCGGGTGACGCCGCGCTGGAAGTCGGATCGCCGGCCGACTTCCTCAGCCGGTACCGCCAGTTCCAGGTGGGGAAACCGAGTCATCAGCGCGGTGAACACGACCTGTCCCTGCAGACGGGCCAGCGGCGCGCCGAGGCAGTAGTGGAGGCCATGCCCGAAACCCAAATGCGGGTTCTGCGCACGGTCCAGCCGCAGCTCGCCCGCGTCCTGGAAGCGGGCTCCGTCACGGTTGGCCTCTGCCAGGCTGACCATCACCCGTGAGCCGGCCGGAATGGACCGGCCGCCGAGCTCGATCGCCTCAGTGGTCCTGCGCTGCGTCGCGGTGGCGACCGGCGACTCGTACCGGATGAACTCCTCGATGGCGGTCGGCAGCAGCTCGGGTTCGTCGCGTAGCCGGATCCATCGGTCGCGGTCGTCGAGCAGGACGAACACGCCGTTGCCGATCAGGTTGACAGTGGTCTCATGGCCGGCGATCAACAGCATGAACACCATCGACGTCAGCTCGTCCTCGGACAGTCGATCGTCCTCCTCACGCGCCGCAAGCAGACCGCTCAGCAGGTCATCGCCGGGATGTGCGGTCCGGTCGGCCAGCAGGGCCCGTATGCGCTTCAACACTCTCGCCAACGCGTGGGGCATCTCGTGCTGCCGGGCCGGGCCGGCAGCCACGATCGCGGACCAGTCGCGGAACTCGATGCGATCCTCGACCGGCACGCCAAGGAGCTCGCAGATGACCTGCAGCGGCAGCGGGTAGGCGAACGTCTTGATCAGATCGACCGTCTCGTGGGCGGCGATCGCATCGAGCATCTCGGCGGTCATCTGCTCGATGCGCGGGCGCAGAGCCTCGACGCGGCGGGCGGTGAACGTGGCCGAGATCAGCCGGCGTAGGCGCGTGTGGTCTGGAGGGTCGAGGAACATCATCATGCGCAACATCGAGCCGGCGAGCTCCGGCTCAAGGCCGAGTTCCTCCGCCTTGAGCACCTTGGACAGACGCCGGTCCGACAGCGCCTGCTGAGCAGCCTCGTAGCCGGTGACCAGCCAGGCCGAGGTGCCGTTGGGTAACGTGATCATCTGGACATCAGAGGTCACTGCACATCTCCTCACATCGCGCCCACAGATCGTTCCGCGGTGAATGCGCGTTCACAACGATATTGCGGTGTTCGCGGTCTTGGGTGCCCGGCAAGCCGGTCGGCCAGCGGCGCGGGGGCCTTCCCCGAGGTGTGGAGACCCTCTACCAGCCTGGGTCCAGTGCCGCCGACCGCAGCGAGGAGCAGTCGCCGCGGGCGTTGAGCGCCTACGGGGCGGACATGCTGCGCGACGGTCCGCATAAGCATTGGCTCAAAGGCAGGGGAACGAATTACTGTAAATACTACTTCTCCGGGAAATGTCCGAGATCCATCCCGACTATCCTGCGCCGGCAGTCTGGATGAACTGCGATGAGTACCCCTTCGCCACGACCAAGCAAGGAGCGGCCTCCGCGAACGGCTCCTTCTGGGTGGCGGTCGTAGACTAGTCGCTTTTCACGGTGACCATGATGAAGGGAGGGTGCTCATGCCTCCTCCCTTCATCGCTCAGACAGTGCCCGAAGCGTACTGGTCAGGGTCGAACCCGTCAGGATCCAAAAGGTACAGGAAATTCCTGCTCGTAGTCTTGAGCACAGCGGGATCATGAAAGGGCTCAGGCCATATCTGTAGGTGGTGAACCAGTGCTCCTGCGTGATCGTCCAGGCCTGTGACATGGAACCTGATGCGATATGGTCCGGGACCGGCCGGTAGTGGGGTGAGATCGTGGGTCCTGGGCTCATCCCAGTCCCACTCGAGCAGAACGATCCGGCCCGACAGGGACTCGAAACTGATCTCCACAGCGTCTTCATGGCTTTCGAGGTCGGCGCCCGGATCCCGATCGGCCACGACCACCGTGATGGGCACTTCCCCCATGTCGATGCCCATGTTCAGGGTGGCAAGGCCAGGTGTCACGCGGATGACGCCCACTGAAGAGGTGGGCGAGTCTTCGGAATCGCCTGACACATCTCCATCCAGTAGTTCGTCCGCAAGGTAGACCTGCCCATGCCACACCTTGACCATTAATCGGCTGGTATCGACGGCGAATGGCTCTTCTCTGTCCATGTGAGCAAGTATAAAAAGCGACTTGACGGCGGAGCGCCTGGTTCTCATGATGCTGAGGTTGAAGGGCTGCAGTTACCTCTTCGAGGCGTGATGATTGCCCCGGACCGGTCATAACGGAAGCTGACTGTCGCAGGAGCTCGGGGACGGCCGCGACCAGCGAGCATGCGGTCAGCCGCGTCACGCTGCGCAAACTGCTGCTGGCCGGTGGCGATATGGTGTGCCACCATGCCTGATCTCTTCTGGATGGACGCCGGCACCGCCTACTTCGCCGCCCGCCTGGACGGGGCCGACCTCTACGCGGACTCCTCCCTGCCCGGCTGGACGCGCCGGCACGTGGTGGCGCACGTCGCGGCCAATGCCCGCGGCCTCGGCCGGCTCGCGCACTGGGCCGCGACCGGCGAGGAGACTCCCATGTACGCCTCCGCGCAGGCGCGCAACGCTGAGATCGAGGAGCTGGCCACGCTTCCGCCCGAGGGGCTGGTGGCGCTGTTCGAGCAGACCGCCGCCGACTTTCGCGCGGCCCTGCTCAGCCTGCCGGAGCCACGGTGGGAGGTGCTGGTACGGACTGCGCAGGGCGCGGCGGTGCCCGCCTCGGAGATCGTTTGGATGCGCTGTCGTGAGGTGTGGATTCACGGCGTGGACCTGGGGACGGGCGGTGGGTTCGCGGACTTCCCGCCGGACCTGTTGGACGCGCTGCTCGCGGACGTGGCCAAGCTGTGGGAACGGCGCGGCGAGGAGCTCGCGCCCGTGCTGATCGCGACCGACACCAAGGCGACTTTCCGCGCCGGTGACGCGCAGGGCCACGAGGTGCACGGGACCGCCGCCGAGTTGGCGGCCTGGGTCACTGGGCGCGGCCCCGCACCGCATGCGGGGGCGCCGGCGATCGGCGGCTGGCTCTAAAAGGCCGGCCCGGTCACGTCTTTCCGGAGTCGCACGCGCCGGCACCGAAGGCGCGCATATCCAGGTCGTACGCCTCGCCCTTCGGGTGTCGCGAGTGGCGTCGGCCGGGCGTTAAGAGCGCATCATGGATTCTGGTAAGTGTCCGTTAAGGCGGCAATGAGTATCGACCGGTTCTCTGTGTGTGGCTAAGCCATAACCCCATACGGGGTATAGACCAGAAGATCCTGTTCCATAGCCATTTCGCTGGGTTCGCAGCATTCAGCTTCACCGCGTCCCAGCTCGCGGTTACGATGCGATCGGCCCGGCGTCCCCGAGATCAGCGAGACCAGGCGATGATGGCGACGCAGGAACAGATCGACGCCGCGAGGCGGCACATCGAGCAGCTGCGCGATCACCACGCGAACGACGTGGTCGCGCTTGTCCGTCTGGTCGAAGCGGGCGCGATCAAGGGGCAGGCCGGAGACAGGCTCGCCGCCGATCTGCGGGCGTGGGATCGGGGCTTCAAGGACCTGTTCACCCGGGCTCTGTCGCTGCTGGACTCGCTCCAGCCGTCCGACCCGGCCAAGGGAGCTCCCACACGATGAGTCCCCAGCTCGGCATCAACCCCACGCTGATGACGCAGCTGATCAATGGCATGAGGCGGGTCAGCGGCACCATCCCAGACGTCGGCCGGCAGGTGGAGCGGGCCCTGACCTCGCTGGACATCCAGCTGTGGGGCCCGACCGCGCTGCATGGCATCGGCCGCCAGATGAGCGACCAGATCCCCGCGCTCCAGGGCCGCCTCGACCTGATCCTCGCCGAACCGGACCATGAACTGGGCAAGGGCGGCATGCTGTGGGCCAGCGAATCCGACTGGCTGTCGAAGTCTCCCGCCGAAGGCGCGGCAGCCGCCAAGAAGCTGGCCGCGAGGCTCCGGGACAAAGTCGGGAGCCATTCGCTGGACGCCGAGACGGTGGCCGAGATCGAGCGGCACAAGAACGACCCGTTCTTCGCCCTGGCCTTCGCCAAGGAGGTCCCGCCGCGCGAGCTCAAAGCTCTGCTCGCCAGGACGTACGGCTCCGACCTGCCGCCATCGCAGCGCCCACTCCAGCACGACGTCGCGCTTCAGGAACGGCTCGGCACGATGCTCAGCACCCTGCTCGGTACGGCCTCCCGGGGCGTGGGCCGGATGCAACTGGCCGACGACTATCCCGATCGGCTGGTCGAGGACATCGAAAACCCGCAGGACGCGTTCGCGGTGAAGAAGCTGCTCCAGGACGGCGAGTTCGACCACAAGTTCCTGCTCACCGTGGCCCAGAAGCTCTACGACCAGGACGTGGCTCACCCGCCCGACCTCAGCCTCCCGCGAGACCCCTGGACGATGCCCGGCCCCAAGGACATCACGCCGGGCGACCTCAGCCCCATGGGTACGGCCCTCGTCGCGCTGGCCCACCATCCCGCCGTCGCCCAGGACTTCTTCACCGACCCGCAACGCCGGCCGCTGGCCTACCTGATGCGGAAGCACCCCTGGCAAGGCGACGCCGACGCGGATCTCGGCCGGGCGATCGAGGTGGCCAGCACCGAATTCCGCGACCACGACCTGCCGCCGGGTGAATCGCGCGGCTACAAGTCGGCGCTGATCGCCTCATGGGCGGTCCACTTCTGGAGCGACCCCAAGGCCCAGGCGAACCTTCCGCAAACCCGCGCCCACCTCGGCAAGGTCCTCGCGCAGTACACCGGCGACGTGCACCGCGATACGCGATCGTTCACGGAGAAAACGCCGGGTGTAGTGACAGGTCCCGACGCGGACAAGAATTTGAGCGGCGAGGAACCGTATGGCGCCAAGTTCAACGCGAAGGATTTGCAGAAGGTTATGACTTGGGCCTTCGAGAGCGATGATGCGTTCAAAACCGTGGCCGTCGCGCACGCGCAGTATGCCACCAAGATGCTCGACGAATTGGCCGACAAGATCGCACTCGAGGTCAAGACTGAATTCGAGGCGTGGCGGAATTCGCATCCAGAGGCCACCGAACAGCAACTTAACGCTATGCGGCAGGAAATACTTGAGGAACGCATGAGCCGCAGCGAAGGTGCCGAGTTTGCCACAGCCACGCGAAGTCTCAGCATGACGACTTGGGTGATCACCGATGCCGCCAACATCGCCGACATCACAGAGGCGAAGCAGAACGATGCACGCTTCGCCATGTTCAAGGAAATAACCGAGAAAGTAGTCGGTCTGGCACCAGGTCCGCAAGGTAAGTTCGTCGGGCTCTTGGTCGACTCCGCGAAGGGGAAAATCTTCGGCGAGATAAAGTCAAGCCATGAGCAACATGCACGTGCGGACGCGGACACAGCAATAGGAGCGGCTAAGCACATGTTCACCGACCTTACGGCGGCGGCGATGATGCGCCACGGCCTTTTCGGAGACGGAACCGTGCCGGTTGAGACGCACCCGCATCACCACAAGGACTTCGCCCCCGGCTCGGAAGGCTACTTCCTGGCCGATGGGAAAATCATTCCCTGGGCCGAGATGAATGCTGAGCAGCGCGAGGACTATGAAGAGTGGCTAGGGCTCAACACTACGGGCCCCGTCTTCAGCAGGCCGGATGAATCCATTGCGATCGGTTTCAAGGAAGCCGAAACCAGTTATACGGGACGGGGTTCATGAGGATTCAACCGTCGATGGCCTCCGCCCTTACCATCTTTGCCTTGGTGACGGCGTGCTCGTCTCCTCCCACTCCGCCGCCGGATACCCGGCCGCTGGGTAACGCGACCGCCGCCCCACAGGAATGCGACTTGATCTCGGCAAACGCCATCAAGCTCGCAACTGGCTTCGACGACTACAGGGCTGTCGCCACGAAAGGAGATAAGGGACTTTTTGTATCATGCTCGGTGGTCGAGGATTTGAGTCCAGAGGGCAAGCTAGGACTCGTGGTCGAAATCTTCGACCCGTCCCCGCATGACTCGGTAGACCTGGAGAACACCAAAGTTGCCACCGAAGGGACTGACCTACCCGCCGAACTGGGGCCAGGCTTCGTAGCTCGGCGGATGAACGGTGAGGATCAGACCATCGCCTTCGTCTACGGCTGGACGCCCGACTACGAGCGCCTTCTCACCATCAACATCGTGGAAGGCGCACCCGGCCGGGACTCCGCGGCGGACGCGACCGAGTTCTTCCGCCAGCTTAAGCCCCTCTTGCTGGACAAGCCCAGGTGATCGACAGAGCCGATGTTCAATTCAAGCCGCAGGATCGCAGAGTCTCGTCCAGTTGACGAACGTAGGTGGTGTCAGCCCACGGTTGCAGCCGGGTTCTGGCCTGGCTGATCTCGTTGGAGAGCCGCGCCGAGCTGTGCCGCCTGGCGATGTTGGCGGCCTCGGTGAGCTTGGTAGCCGCCTCGGGGATCTCCTTGGCCAGGGCCAGTGCGCTGGAGTACCGAGCGAGAACCAACCCATGGCGCCTCTTGTACTTCGGGTCGACTTCAGCGAGAAAGCGCTCAGCCGCCGCTATGACGGGTCCGGGGCGATTCTGCGAGGCCAGCAGGATGCTCTCCACCACCAGGGGCGAGATCCAGGACAGGAACGCCGGTTCGTTGACCTTCGATGCTCCGGCCGATGCGAGCGCGTTGTCATACGCGCGGGCGCTCGCCGCTACGTCGCCTTGAAGGGCATAGGCGCGGGCGAACAGCATCTCGTACAGCGAGGTCAGCAGCTTGCTCGGAGACCGGCTGGCCCAGCTTTGCAGGGCGAAGGCATGGTCCAGAACCGCGGCGGTCCGATTTTGTTCGGCGGCTAGCCTGCCCAGCCAGTAGTGCACGTAGGCGACGAGCTTGGGGTCACCGAGGTCGAGTGCCGCGTGCAACGCCTCGCGCAACGGCTGCTCAGCCGCTGCATAGTCGAGCAGGTCGTAGGTGAGGACACCGGTCAGCTCCGACATCTGCGCATACGTATCGAGGAGCCGGTCACGCAGGTTCGGTGGCATCGACTCCCGGGCGAGAAGTCGCGCGATCGCCGCCCTTTGCCCGTTGGCGGCTGGTAGCAGGGTGGCGGAACCGGCCAGGTTGTCCGCCTCGCGCGCGTGCAACGAAAGCTTCTCGAAGGTCTGAACGGTGGCTTCGTCCATCCGCCAGGTATTGCGCAGCACTCCGGTCAGACGTTCTTCTTCATCAGGGGTGAGGATGCGCAGCAGGCCGAGCGCTTGGCTGCCGCCGAACACCAGGGCCAGTTCGAAGAGCAGTTCGCGTCGTTTCACGTCGGTCTCCTCGACGTCGATGGCGCGCAGCAGTTGCACGCACGCCGATGCGTCCCATGCTGTCTTGCCCGAGGAGGTGGGTCCTGCATCGGTCTGCGGGGTGACACGATTGTCGCGATCCGGCCGGGTGAGCTGGTTGGCGTCGAGATGGCGGAAGTCCGTGTCGCCGATCAGAGCGCGATCGGTGGCGTCGTAGGAGGCCATGACCTCAGCGGACAGCAGGCTCCGGGATGCGGTCTGATAGATCTCGGCCAGGGTGGCGATCAGCCGGGCGGGTGGGCGGCGGCCTGCTTGTGGCCAGGCTTCATGTTCGTACAGTCGTGATTCGCGCAGTGTG
This sequence comes from Nonomuraea glycinis, assembly GCF_014646515.1. GTDB lineage: Bacteria > Actinomycetota > Actinomycetes > Streptosporangiales > Streptosporangiaceae > Nonomuraea > Nonomuraea glycinis. Next base: position 105,458 of record NZ_BMNK01000021.1, on the reverse strand, counting down.
GCGGTGCCGGCTGGGTCGGCGTCGCTGACCATGGCGATCACGTCGGTCGCCGTGCGGCCGTGGGCGAGCCGGTAGAGCCGCAACGGGCTCACCTCGTGTGTGAGCGCGAGCACCTCAGCGATCTGGTCCCAGGTGAAGCCCTTCTCCCGGAGGCGCTTACTCCAGGAGCGGGCCTGCAGCAGCATCCGGTAGCTGTCGCCGGACATCCCCACCACCTCCACATCGACGTGTACGCACAGTAAAACAGAAGTCACGGACAGAAATCATCGGAGGGCGGCCATCCGGGCCTCGGCGGGACGGCGATCCTGGTCGGGATGGGATTCGCGCAGGTCAGCAGTGATGCGAAGGTGGTTACCCGGATGGGCGGGGTGGGAATTCGCGCGGCGCGCCAGACAGGCCAACGTAGAGGCGAGAAGTCGAACCCCTACATGTCCACGGAGAGCCACCAGTGCACAACATCACCGACCGGGCGGACGTACCCCTGCTCATCCCCCGGCAGCGGGACCAGGACCCGAGCGCCGACCCGTCCGGCCCGCTCCTCCGCGAGCACATCGACGCGATGATCGACCTGCACCCCGGCGGCCTGACCTGGAGGCGGGTCTATCCCGGCTTCCTGCACCAGGTCCCCCACGCCCGCCACTTCACCCGCTACCTCCTGGCCGACGCCCGGTGTCGCGACGACGCCGAGCAGATCGTCGCTGAGCTCGCGGCCAACGCCGTCCACCACACCGCAAGCGGCCGTGCGCACGGGACCTTCATCGTGGAGATCGTCCGTACGACCGCCACGGTCACCCTCGCGGTCTACGACTGCGGCTGGGGCGGCGTTCCCCGCTTCGACGGCCCATCCCCGACCGGCGCGGAGCACGGCAGGGGGTTGGCCATCGTCGCCGCGCTCGCCGACCAGGCCGGGTACGAGGGCGACGACGTGATCGGCCACAGAGTATGGGCGAAGATCCACACCCCTCGTAGGACCGGACTTTGAACCGATCAGGTGCCCGTGGGGGCCTGACCGTCGGGAGCCCGGCTCGCGTACTGGCTGGCGGGGCGTGGCAGGCCGTAGTGCGAGCGCAGGGTCGAGCCGTCGTACTCCTTCCTGAACAGGCCACGGCGCCGCAGGATGGGCACCACCTCGTCGGCGAACACGTCGAAGCCGCCGTTCAGGTACGGCGGCATCACGTTGAAGCCGTCGGCCGCCCCGCCCTCGAACCACTCCTGCATGCGGTCGGCGATCTGCTCCGGCGTCCCGGCGGTCACCCAGTGCCCACGGGCTCCGGCCAGGTGGTGCAGGAGTTGCCTGATCGTCGGCTGCTCCCGGTCGATGATGTCCACCACCACCTGGAACCGGCTGCCGTACCCGCGCTGTTCGTGCGTGGGCAGCTCCTCCCGGGGGACCGGACCGTCCAGGTCGTACCCGGTCAGGTCGATGCCGAGCAGGTGGCGGAGTTGGTGGAGGGAGTACTCCGGCTGGGTCAGCTCGTTGAACTCCTCGCGCAGCGCCAGCGCCTCCGCCTCGGTCGAGCCGATGAACGGGCTGATCCCCGGCAGCACCTTGACCAGCCCGGGATCGCGGCCCGCCGCCTTGACCCGGGATTTCACGTCGGCGTAGAAGTCGCGGGCGTTGGCGAGCGTCTGGTGCGCCGTGAAGATCGCTTCCGCGTGGCGGGCGGCGAAGCCCTTGCCGTCCTCCGACGAGCCCGCCTGTACGTACACCGGCCGGCCCTGCGGGATGCGCGGCGTGTTCAGCGGGCCCCGGACGCGCAGCCGTTCCCCAGAATGGTCGATCGGATGAATTTTCGTGTCATCGGCGAAAATGCCGGCTTCCTGGTCGATGACCAGCGCGTCATCCTCCCAGCTGTCCCAGAGCGCCGTCACCACCTCCACGAACTCGTCGGCCCTGGCGTACCGCGAGCCGTGCGCCGGATGCTCGTCGAGCCCGAAGTTCTGGGCCGCCTGCGGCGCGCCGGTGGTGACGATGTTCCAGCCGGCCCGGCCCCGGCTGAGGTGGTCGAGCGAGGCGAACAGCCTGGCCAGGTTGTACGGCTCCAGGTAGGTGGTGGAGGCGGTGGCGATCAGCCCGATGTGGCTGGTGGCGGCGGCGATGGCGGACAGCCAGGTGAACGGCTCCAGCCGGAAGCGGCTGGCGTACCGGACGTTGTCCGGCAGGGAAGGCCCGTCGGCGAAGAAGACCGCGTCGAACGTCGCCGCCTCGGCCCGCCGGGCGAGCTCCTGGTAGTAGGTGATGTCGAGCACCCGGTGCGGCTCGGCGCCGCGGAAGCGCCAGGCCGCCTCGTGATGACCGGCCGGGTAGACGAAAAGGTTGAGATTGAGCTGGGTCACGCGCCTTCTCCTGTCACGCCGAGGGCCAGCAGCAGATCGGTACGGATGTCGGTGCTGCCCGGTCCGAGCCGCCGCTCGGCGGCGATCCGGCCGGAGTCCAGCACCAGGACGCGGTCGGCCAGGGCGATCGCCTCGTCCACGTCGTGGGTGACCAGCAGCACGGCGGGGCGGTGCCGCTCGACCAGGCGGCGCAGCAGCCCGTGCATCTTGATCCTGGTCAGCGCGTCGAGCGCGCCGAAGGGCTCGTCGGCGAGCAGCAGGCGCGGCTCGCGGACGAGGGATCGCGCCAGCGCCACCCGCTGCTGCTCGCCCCCGGACAGCTCGCTGGGCCAGGCCCGTTCCCGCCCGCCGAGGCCGACCTCCGCCAGACTCTCCCGGCCCCGCCGCTCGCCCCCGTCCAGGCCGAGGACGACGTTGTCGAGCACCCGCTGCCAGGGCAGCAGCCGGGCGTCCTGGAAGACGACCGACACCTGCGCGGGCACCTCCACCAGCCCGTCCCCGGCCACGTCGTCGTCCAGCCCGGCCAGGGCGCGCAGCAGGGTGCTCTTGCCGGACCCGCTCCGGCCGAGCAGCGCCACGAACTCGCCCGGCGCGATCTCCAGATCCAGGTGGTCCAGGATGAGCCGCTCGCCGTAGCGGCGGGTCAGTCCTTGTACGCGGGTCAGCCGGCCAACGTCCGTCGCCATGACAGCGCCCTCCTCTCCACGAGCCGGACCGCGGCGTCGGAGAAGAGGCCGAGCAGGCCGTACAGGACGATGCCGACCAGGATCACGTCGGTCTGCCCGTACGTCCGCGCCAGGTCCATCATGTAGCCGATGCCGGTGGTGGAGTTGATGAGCTCGGCCACGACCAGATACAGCCAGGCGGTCATGACGGCGAACCGCATGCCGAGCAGGAATCCCGGCTGCGCGCCGGGCAGGATCACCTTGCGGACGAACGTGCCACGCCGCAGGTCCACGGTCTCGGCCAGCTCGACGTAGCGGCTGTCGATGCCGCGCAGCCCGTTGTGCGTGTGAATGTAGATCGGCACCAGCACGCCAAGCGTGATGACGGTCACCTTCATCACCTCGCCGATGCCCAGCCACAGGATCAGCAGCGGCATCATCGCGAGCGCCGGGATGGCCCGCTTGATCTGGATCGGCCCGTCGATCACCGCCTCGCCCCAGCGGCTCAGCCCGGACACCAGCGCGAGCAGCGTGCCGAGCGGGACGCCGATGGCCAGCCCCAGCCCGACGCGCTGGACCGAGGCCAGCAGGTGCTCCTGCAGCCGGCCGCTCGCCACCAGCTCGCCCGCGGTGGTGACCACGGTCCACGGGGGCGACAGGAACCGGGGATCCAGCAGCCCCGAGGCCGAGCCCCCGGCCCAGAACGCGAGCAGCAGGGCCGGGCCCACCAGGAAACCGAACCTGATCGGGCGGCGTGGCCGCAGGCGACGGCGGCGGCTCCGCACCCGTGCGGGCGCCACGGGGCGGGCGGTGACGAGCGTCATGACGTACCCTCCTTGATCGCGTCCGCGGCCACCGCCTGGTAGCGCAGGTCGTACAGGTCCCCGGCCTTGAGCGCCTCGTTGCCGGTCTCCTTGGCCAGGATGTCGATGGTCTCCTGGTGCCTGGCGATGACCGGCGCCCAGTCGGCGGGGATTTCGGGCTCGCCCGCCAGGTCGACCAGGTACTGGCCGTCCTCGGCGCTCAGGCCCTGGTCCTTCACGTAGTAGCCCTCGATCCACTCCTTCGGATGGTCGTAGACCCACTGGGAGGCTCGTGCCCAGGCGGCGACGAATTCGCGGATCGCCGCGGCCTTGGCGGGGTCCTGGAGCGTGACGGTCCGTACGTACAGGTGGGCCGGGTCGTCACGCAGGCCGTGGCGGACGGTCGTGGCGCCGTCCCGGCCGAACTTGGTGACGTACCGCTTGATGTTGACGCCCCCGATCGGCGCCACGTCCACCTGCTTGGACGCCAGCGCGTTGGGGTAGACGTCGGCCGTGCTCGGCAGCTCCACCAGGGTGACGTCGTCCTTGGTGAGCCCGGCCCGGGTGAGCACTCGGAGCACCAGCGCGCCCTGCGCCTGGCCGGGGCTGTAGGCGATCTTCTTGCCCCGCAGGTCGGCGAGGGTCTTGACGGCCACCCCCGGTGCGATGCCCAGCTCGTACGTGGGATGGTCGAGCGGGTCCTTGCGGAACTTGGCCGCGACGATCTTCACGGGCAGGCCGGTCCAGGTCGCGTGGATCGGCGGGATGTCGGCGACCGCGCCGACATCCAGCGCGTCGGCCCTGAACGCCTCGCTGGTCAGCGGGCCGCCGCTGATGTTGGCCCACTCGATGTCGAACGAGAACGTGTCGATCTCACCGGAGAGTTCGAGCGCCACCTTCGTCGGCGGATCTCCGATGATCAGTTTGGTGCCCTTCGGGACGGAGGCGGGCAGCGCCGCGTTCGCCGCGAGCACCGGCTCGCCCGCGTCCCGCCCGTCACCCCCGGCGCACGCGGTCAGACAGGCGAACAGGAGTACGGCGAGCGCTGGCCGTAACAGCGAAACAGGCATGGCATGACCCTTCGACGAGCGACGAGATCAACCCCGCACTCACGATAGGCATGCCGATGAGGCTAAAGCAATATTTCCTACCTGTTTTCTAGGTAATAGGCGGGCGGCGATCCGTCTCGGCTGAAAAGGGACGGTCAGCTCAGCAGCTTGCGGGCCGCCTCCTCGATCTCTTCCTCCGACAGCAGCACGTGGTCGGCCGCGGCGCCCAGCGGGATGAAGCTGTCGGCCGAGGTGACGCGGGCGATCTGGCCCTGGAACCCCGCGTCGACGAGCTCGGCTACGACCCCTTCTGAGACGCCGCCGCTGTGCCGGGTCTCGTCGGCGATCAGCACCTTGCCGGTCAGCTCGGCGGCTCGTACCAGATCCTCCACCGGCAGCGGCGCCAGCCAGCGCAGGTCGAGCACCCGGCAGCTGACCCCCTCCTGCGTGAGCCGTACGGCCGCGCGCAGGCTCATCCGCAGCCCGTTGCCGAACGTCACGATCGTCAGGTCGCGCCCGTCGCCGTAGGAGCGGGCGCGGCCGATCGGCACGTGCGTCTCCGCCCAGCGCGCGGGCGGCGCGTACGGGGCGAGCCAGCCGCCGTCGCCCGCGTCGAACAGGTCTCTGGTGTGGTAGAGCGCGATCGGCTCCAGGAACACGCAGACCGAGCCTTGTGTACGGGCCGCCGCCAGGCAGGTGCGCAGCATGGCCGAGGCGTCGTCCGGCCGCGACGGCGCGGCGACGACCAGCCCCGGGATGTCCCGCAGCGCGCCGACGGCGTTGTCGTTGTGGAAGTGGCCGCCGAATCCCTTCTGGTAGGCCAGGCCCGCGACCCGCACCACCAGCGGGTTGGGGTAGGCGCCCTGGGAGAAGAACGACAGCGTGGCCGCCTCGCCGCGGATCTGGTCCAGCGCGTTGTGCAGGTAGGCCAGATACTGGATCTCCGGCACCGGCAGCAGCTTGGACACCCCCGCGCCCAGCGCCAGCCCGAGGATGGACTGCTCGTCGAGGAGCGTGTCGAAGACCCGGCTTCCGCCGAAGCGCTTCTGCAGGCCCCGGGTGACGCCGTAGACGCCGCCCTTCTTGGCCACGTCCTCGCCGAAGACCATCATCTCCGGGTAGACGGCCAGCGCGTCGGCGAGCGTGCGGTTGATCGACTGGGCGAGCGTCATCGGCTGCTCCGTCTCGGGCAGCGCGCCCGCGAACGCCTTCACTCTGACACGGCTCTCCGCCGCGACCGGGCTGATCTTGGCGATCAGGTCGGCGTGGCGCGGCGCGATCGGCTTCATGACCTCCTTGGCGGAGGCCAGTCGCGGGCTGCGGGTGGTCTCCAGTGCGATCCGCAGGACGTGCTCGCGCGACAGTTCGTACCGCTTGAGCAGCTCTTCCGGCGTGGTCACTCCCGCCTCCACCAGCAGCCGGGCGGTCCGCAGCAGAGGGTCGCGGGCCAGGTCGGCGCGGATCTCCCGCTGGGTGCGATAGGCCGCCTCGACGTCGGAGCCGGCGTGGCCCATCAGCCGCACGGTGGACAGGTGCAGGAAAGCGGGGGAGCGGCTGGTGCGTACGTAGGAGACGGCGCGCTGGGCCGTGTCGTAGGCGTCGGCCAGGTCGCAGCCGTCGGCGGCGAAGTATTCGATGCCGGGCCGGCGGGCGGCCGCCGCCACCCAGCCCTTGGGCGTGCGGACGCTGATGCCGATGCCGTTGTCCTCGCACACGAACAGGATCGGCAGCGGCTGTCCCTGGTGGGTGGCGTAGGCGGCGGTGTTGAAACCGGTCAGCGCCGAGGCGTGGTTGATCGAGGCGTCGCCGAAGCTGCAGACCGTGATCGCGTCGTCCGGCCACGCCTGGCCGGCGTCGAGCGCGCGGGCTCGTTCGATGGCGAGGGCCACCCCCACGGCTCGCGGCAGATGGCTGGCGATGGTGGAGGTCTGCGGGATGACCGCCAGGTCGGGGTGGCCGAACACCTTGTGCCGGCCGCCCGCGATGGGCTCCTCCGCCGAGGCGGTCAGGCCCAGCAGGACGTCGCGGACGCCCTGGTCGGGAAGCCGTCCCGCCTGCTCCGACCGGGTCAGGTAGAAAGCGCCGGAGCGGTAGTGGAGCAGGGCGGGGTCGTCGGGCCGCAGGGCGGCGGCGACGGCCGCGTTGCCCTCGTGCCCGGCCGAGCCGATCGTGTAGAAGCCCAGATCCTGCTCCCGCAGCCAGCGGGCGGCGATGTCGAGCAGCCGGCTGTCGAGCTGGCGCCAGTAGAGCGCGTGGCACCGCTCGCCGGTGAGAGCGGTCCCCTCGCGGATGGGACTCGCCGGATCTCGGGCCGCGCCCGTCTCAAGAGTCGCCACCGCTTGAATGAAATGAGTCTCAACTGTGTCGCGCGCCACAAAGCCGATTATGTCTTCCGTGGGCTCTCGCGTCTGCCAGTCGGCGGGGAGATGTTCTGGACCGGTCCTTTTGACATAGATCTATGACGGATTGTCAAAGTTGAGAACTTTGGGCCTTGTCGCGGCGTCTACTGAGACGAAACACGTGGCACCCTCAAATGCCGCGTTGAAACCCCTGGGGTATCCAGAAAGGAAACCCGCATGTTACAACGCATCCGTGTAGTAACCGTCGTGCTCGCGATGGGCGCCGGGGCGCTGGCCCTGACGTCACCCGCGTCGGCGGAAGTCCAGGCCGCGGCACCGGAGATCTCCGACGTCCAGCTGAGCCCGGCATCCCCGATCGTCGTCTCCGACAAGGCCGTCACGGCGACGTTCACGTTCTTCGCCAAGGGCGCGACCAGCGCCGAGTTCCAGCTCAAGGCGCCCGGCCAGGCGGGAGTCTTCACCCCGGTGAAGGCCGATGCCGGACTGAAGCGCGGCGAATGGACCCGGTGGACCGCCACCAAGTCCTTCGACGCCGCCTCGGCCGGCACCTGGAACTTCCTCGCCCTCGCCAAGGGCGACGGCGAAGCCTCCACCAAGGGCGCCTTCGAGGTCAAGAAGGCGCTCCCCACCACCAAGATCGTCGGATTCGACGCCGACCCCGGCCGCGTCGACGCGGGCGACAACGTCAGGGTCTCCGGCCGGCTCGAGGTCGACGGCAAGGCCTTCGCCGGGCAGAAGGTCACCATCGCTTTCCGCGGCCGGGGCTCCGACACCTTCCAGAATGTCACCAGCGTGACCTCCGGCGGCAACGGCTGGTTCGCCGCCCAGGTGCGGGCCGAGGCCACCGGGTGGTGGCGGGCCGAGTTCGCCGCCACCTCCGCGGCCGGCGGCTCGGTCAGCGACACCGCACGGGTCGGCGTCAGGGTCAGAGACCGTGACAGCCGTATCGTCGACTTCGACGCCCGTCCCGAGCCCGTCGACCAGGGCGACCGGCTCAGCTTCACCGGCGCCCTGCGCACCGACGCCCGCGCCCTGCCCGGCCAGCGCGTCACCATCAGGTTCAAGGCGAACGGCTCACGGCACTGGAAGTACGTCACCAGTGACGTGACCGACCGTCATGGCCGCTTCTGGGCCTCCACCACCGCGGAGGAATCCGGCTGGTGGCGGGCGGAATTCCGCGGCGCTCGCGGGGTCGACAGCTCGGTGAGCCGACCCACCTGGGTCAAGGTCGTCGAACCGCAGGAGGAGAAGGCGGACAGCCGCGTCATCGGGTTCAACGCCTACCCGGAGCCGGTCGAGCGCGGCGAGTTCCTGCGGATCAGGGCCGCGCTGCAGGTCGATGACGAGGGCGACTGGGAGGGCTACCGGGGCAAGGTGGCCCTGTTCTTCAAGGCCAACGGCTCCGACTCCTACCGGTACGTCAAGTCCACCTGGTCCAGCGAGAGCGGCAGGCTCTTCACCAAGGTCCGGGCCTGGAACTCGGGCCGGTGGAGGTTCGTCTACGGCGGCGACGAGGACACCAACGGCGACGCAAGCCGTTCGGACCACGTCCGCGTGATCCGCTGACCCCGTAAAACGAAGAGGCCCGGGACGAACCTGTCCCGGGCCTCTGTCACGTCAGTTGACCCGATCGGCGGGGGCCGTCGCGCCAAGGCTCAGAAGCATGCTCTTGATCTCGCCGAGCTGGCCATCCACCTGCGTGAACCGCTGATCCACTTGCTCGAACCGCTGATCTACCTGCTCGAATCGCTGATCTATCTGCGTGAACCGCTGATCCACTTGCTCGAACCGCTGGTCTATCTGCGTGAACCGCTGATCCACTTGCTCGAACCGCTGGTCTATCTGCTCAAACCTTTGGTCCACCTGCTCGAACCGTGCATCGGTCTGAGCGCTGAGCTGGTTGAATCGCGCATCGATTTTGTCAAGGAGGTTGTTTGCGACCGCGTCCACCCGCTCGTGAAGAGTGGTGAAACGTACTGCGATTGTCGTATCAGGCACGCCGCTCACTGTACGAGACTCAAGAGCGGTGAGTCTGACCTCATGGTCGTTCACTTGAGCTTGCAGACCGAACACGGGGGGTTCCTTTCCAGGAGAGGTAATGCCGCCACGCATCGGGAAAGTTACCTTCCGTGAAGCCCATGTCGCATTCGAACACGAGACCTTTGTTGGCGCTCCAACCAACCGGGTCTAGTCGGCGCGTCGGAACTGGGCGATGCCCACACCCAGCAGCACCGCTCCGAGCGCCGCGACCAGGCCGAGCTCCACCGGGATCGGCACCTGCCAGCCGAACCACTGCACGCCCGGGTTCAGCGTCGCGTTCACCGCCGGTGGCACGTCCAGGGTCGCGAAGACGGCCTGCCGCATCGGGTCCACCGCGTACGTCATCGGGTTGACGACCGTCAGCACGTGCAGCCACGACGGCAGGTTGGCCAGCGGGAACATCGCGCCCGACAGGAACATCATCGGCATGATCGCCATCTGCATCAGCCCGAAGAACGTCTGCATGTTCTTCATCCGGGCCGCGAGCATCACACCGAAGGCGGTGATGGTGAACGCCGCCAGGAACATCTCACCCAGCAGCGTGAGCATCAGGACGGGCGAGTAGGGGACGCCCACCAGCCCGGCCATGGCGAGGATGATGACGCCCTGCCCGGTGGCGACGATCGCGCCGCCGAGGCACTTGCCCACCACGATCGCGGCGCGCGAGACCGGCGCCACGAGCATCTCGCGCAGGAAGCCGAACTCGCGGTCCCACACGATCGACCCGGCGGAGAACATCCCCGTCATGATCACCGTCATCGAGATCATGCCCGGGTACATGAACGTACGGAAGTCCACTCCCGGGATCGACCCCTGCACGAGCGAGCCCAGCCCGGTGCCCATGACGAACAGCCAGAGCACCGGCTGCAGCAGCATGGACAGCATGCGGGTGCGGTCGCTGAGGAAGCGCAGCAGCTCGCGGTGCAGCACCACCTTGACCGCGCGCAGGTCGTGACCCGCGCTGCGGGCGGGCACCCGCACCCTGATCGCCTCTGTGGTCATGGTCATCGCCTCGCCATCGTGCGCATCCACGCCATGTTGTTGTCGTCGCCGGCCTCGGCGTCGCGGATCGTGGAACCGGTGTAGGACATGAACACGTCGTCCAGCGAAGGACGCGACACGCTCACCGCCGTGATGGGCATGCCGAGCTCGGCGAACAGCCGGGGCACGAACTCCTCGCCCGAGGCCACCGCGAAGGTCACGGCGCCCTCGTGCACGGCCGCCTCGAGGCCGAACCGGTCACGCAGCGCCTTGATCGCGGCCTCGTCGTCGCGGGTGTGGATCTGCACCCGGTCCTTGCCGACGCTGGCCTTGAGCCTCTCCGGGGAGTCGATCACCACCACCTCGCCGTGGTCGATGATCGCGATCCGGTCGCAGTATTCGGCCTCGTCCATGTAGTGGGTGGTCATGAAGATGGTGATGTCCTCGCTGATCCGGAGCTGGTTGATGTAGCCCCAGATGGCCGCGCGGGTCTGCGGGTCGAGCCCGACGGTCGGCTCGTCCAGGAACAGCACCCGGGGCGAGTGCAGCAGACCGCGGGCGATCTCCAGCCGCCGCTTCATGCCGCCGGAGAACGTCATCACCTTGGCGTCCTTGCGGTCCCAGAGCGCGACCATCTCCATGACCTGCTTGATCCGGTCGCCGACGATGGCCTTGGGCACGCCGTACAGCTCGGCGTGGAAGCGCAGGTTCTGCTCGGCGCTGAGGTAGCCGTCGAGGGTCGGGTCCTGGAAGACCAGCCCGATGTTGCGGCGGACCTCGTCGCGCTCCCTGACCACGTCGTGCCCGGCGACCGTGGCGGTGCCGCCGGTCGGGTTCACCAGCGTGCAGAGCATGCTGATGGTGGTGGTCTTGCCCGCGCCGTTCGGCCCGAGGAAGCCGAACACCTCTCCCGACGCCACCTCAAGGTCCACGCCCTTGACGGCCTCGGTTTTACCATACGTTTTGCGTAACCTGTTGACGGCCACAGCCGTTTCGGTGCTCATGCGATCCTCCGCCGGTATCTGGCCTGAGGTGGCGGGCGGCCCGCCCGGTCAGCCGGTAGGCACGGCTGCCGTCGTCGCAGACAAACCTCTACCTTCGAGATATGTAAAAGATATATCTAGATAGTCGGTACAACAAGACGTTTTTAGTGGATCGACCGAATGTTAGCGGGCGTTAACTGAGGCCTCGATCGCGGCGCGCGCCATGGCGTGCAGGAGCGGCCGCATGTCCTGCGGCGGCAGCTCGCCGGCGCTGTGCGGCGTGGAGTTGAGCAGGCCGAAGATCGCGTGGGTGGCGGCGCGCAGGCGCGCGGGCGGGCACGACGGGTGCAGCTCCGCCAGGACGGTCACCCACTCCTCGACGTACAGCCGCTGCAGCCGCCTGATCCGCCGCCGCTCGCCCTCGGGGACGTTGCTCAGCTCCCTGTCGTGCACGGTGATCAGCGCCGGCTGCTCCAGCGCGAACGTGATCTGCACGTGCAGCAGCGCGTCGAGCGTCTCGCCCGGCCCGCTCGCCGTGGTGACGACCGCGACCGCCGACTCGCGCAGTCGGGAGCTGATGTCCAGGAGCATCTCGGCCAGCAGCGCGTCCTTGCCGCTGAAGTGCCGGTAGAGGGCCGGGCCCGAGATCCCGACCGCGCCGCCGATGTCCTCGATGGAGACGCCGTGGAAGCCGCGCGCGGCGAACAGGCTGGCGGCGGCCGCCAGGATCTCCGCACGCCTGTTGCCGCGATTTCGGGTAGGTGCCTGAGCGGTGGTCACGTCTCACATGCTAGACGGTTACGTTAATGATGGCTAACATCATGGCCATGATGAGAGGGGACACATGAGCGACTGGCCGGTGCTGAAGTCGGCCGCCGACCGTGCGAGCGAGGCTTACAAGCGCAACGCCGAGCTCAACGAGCGGCTCGCCGCCGACCTCCTCGAACGCCTCGCCACCACCGCCCTGGGCGGCCCCGAGCGCTCGCGGCTGCGCCACGTCGCGCGCGGCAAGCTGCTGCCGCGCGACCGCGTCGACGGCCTGCTGGACCCCGGCTCGCGCTTCCTGGAGCTGTCGCCGCTGGCGGCCAACGGGCTCTACGACGACCAGGCGCCCGCCGCCGGCATCATCACCGGCGTCGGCAGGATCTCCGGTCGCGAGTGCGTGGTGGTCGCCAACGACGCCACCGTCAAGGGCGGCACCTACTACCCGATCACCGTCAAGAAGCACCTGCGCGCCCAGGAGGTGGCGCTGCACAACCACCTGCCGTGCGTCTACCTCGTCGACTCCGGCGGGGCCTTCCTCCCCAAGCAGGACGAGGTCTTCCCCGACCGCGAGCACTTCGGCCGCATCTTCTACAACCAGGCCACGATGTCGGCGCGCGGCATCCCGCAGATCGCCGCCGTGCTCGGCTCCTGCACCGCGGGCGGCGCGTACGTGCCCGCCATGAGCGACGAGGCCGTCATCGTCCGCGACCAGGGCACGATCTTCCTGGGCGGTCCGCCGCTGGTGAAGGCGGCCACCGGCGAGGAGGTCACGGCGGAGGAGCTCGGCGGCGGCGACCTGCACGCCCGGGTCAGCGGCGTCACCGACCACCTCGCCGAGGACGACCCGCACGCGCTGGCCATCGTCCGCGACATCGTCTCCACCCTGGCCCCGCGCGCCGCGCGCCCCTGGGACACGACCGAGCCGGAGCCGCCCGCCCACGACCCGCGCGACCTCTACGGGATCGTCCCCGCCGACACCCGGCAGCCGTACGACGTGCGCGAGGTCATCGCGCGGCTGGTCGACGGCTCGCGGTTCCTGGAGTTCAAGGCGGAGTACGGCGCCACGCTCGTCACCGGCTTCGCCCGGTTGCACGGCCACCCGGTGGGGATCGTCGCCAACAACGGCATCCTGTTCAGCGAGTCGGCGATGAAGGGCGCGCACTTCATCGAGCTGTGCGACCAGCGGCGGATCCCGCTGGTGTTCCTGCAGAACATCAGCGGATTCATGGTCGGCAAGGCCTACGAGGCGGGCGGCATCGCCAAGCACGGCGCCAAGATGGTCACCGCGGTCTCGTGCGCGCGGGTGCCCAAGCTCACCGTGATGATCGGCGGATCGTTCGGGGCGGGCAACTACGCCATGGCCGGTCGCGCCTACTCGCCCCGGTTCCTGTGGATGTGGCCGAACGCGCGCATCTCCGTCATGGGCGGCGAGCAGGCGGCGAACGTGCTGACCACGGTGGGCAACGCGGACGCCGACGCGATCAGGGCCCAGTACGAGCATCAGGGCAACCCCTACTACTCCACGGCCAGGATCTGGGACGACGGCGTGATCGACCCGCTCGACACCCGCACGGTCCTCGGGCTGGCTCTCTCCGCGGTGGCCAACGCCCCGCTCGACCCCATCGGCTACGGCGTCTACCGGATGTGACTCATGGCTCACCCACCCAGCACGCCCTTCGAGCGCGTGCTCGTCGCCAACAGAGGCGAGATCGCCGTGCGGATCATCCGTACGCTGCGTGCGCTCGGGATCACCTCGGTGGCCGTGCACACCGCCTCGGACGCCGGCGCCCGGCACGTCGTGGAGGCTGACCTGGCCTACCAGATCCCGAATTATCTGGATATTTCGGCAATTGTGGAGGTCGCTGGGGCGGCCGGGGCGCGGGCCGTCCATCCGGGGTACGGATTTCTGGCGGAGAACGCCCTGTTCGCCCGCCGGTGCGCCGAGGCCGGTCTGGTCTTCGTCGGCCCGCCGGCCGGGGCCATCGAGGCCATGGGTGACAAGATCCGCGCCAAGGCCACCGTGTCGGCCGCCGGTGTCCCCGTCGTCCCCGGCGCCGCCGAGCCCGGCGACGACCTCACCGCCTGGCGGCACTTCCCCGCGCTGATCAAGCCGTCGGCCGGTGGCGGCGGCAAGGGCATGGTCCTGGTCACCGCCGCGGCCGACCTGCCCGACGCCCTGGCGTCCGCTCGCCGTACGGCGAGCGCCGCCTTCGGCGACGGCACCCTGCTGATCGAGCGCTACATCGGCGACCCGCGCCACATCGAGATCCAGATCCTCGCCGACGGCCACGGCGGCGTCGTCCACCTCGGCGAACGCGAGTGCAGCCTCCAGCGCCGCCACCAGAAGATCATCGAGGAGTCCCCGTCCCCCTTCGTGGACGCCGTGACGCGCCGGCGCATGGGCTCGGCCGCCGTCGAAGCGGCCCGCGCCGTCGGCTACACCGGCGCGGGCACGGTCGAGTTCATCGTCGACGGCACCACGGGCGCCTACCACTTCATGGAGATGAACACCCGCCTCCAGGTGGAGCACCCGGTCACCGAGCTGGTCACCGGCCTGGACCTGGTGGCCCTCCAGCTCCACGTCGCCGCCGGCCACCCTCTCCCTTTCACCCAGGACGAGGTACGCCTGACCGGCCACGCCGTCGAAGCCCGCATCTACGCCGAAGACCCCGCCCGAAGCTTCCTCCCCACCGGCGGCCGCATCCTCACCCTCCACGAACCGTCGCCCCCGCGTGCCGTGGGGGAGCTCGGCGCGCAGCCGTCCGTACGGGTGGACTCCGGTCTCCTGGAAGGCGGGGTCGTGGGCAGCGAGTTCGACCCCATGCTGTCCAAGGTCATCGCCTGGGCGCCCGACCGGGCCACCGCCCTGAGGACCCTGGACCAGGCCCTGGGCGACACCACCATCCTCGGCGTCACCACCAACATCCCGTTCCTGCGAAGCCTGCTCACCCACCCGGCCGTACAGGCGGGCGACCTGGACACCGGTCTGGTGGAACGCATCCTCCCCGACCTGCTCCCCACCACCGCCGTCCCCGACGAGGTCCTGGCCACCGCCGCGCTCGCCTTCCACGACACCCCCCAGGGCAGCGACCCGTGGGACATCGCCGACGGCTGGCGCGTCGGCCCACCGGCCTGGACCGCCTACCGCCTGGAGTCGCGGGACGGCGTACACGACGTCAAGGTCCGGGGCCTGCCACGAGAGGCCGCCGAGGTCCGTACGACAGCCGCCGCCGGAGCAGCCGAGCAGGACCTCAGCTCTCGTGATGCCGAGGGGGTGCCCGCGAGGCTGCGGGCAAGTGGGCACAGCCTCGCCGTCACCCTGGGTGGCCGTACCGACCGGTACGCCTGGGCGCGCGACCTCGAGACGTTGTGGCTCGGCAGGGACGGTCGCACCTGGGCGTTGACGCGGCACCGCGTCGGCGACCCCGGCGACCGGCCGGGCGCGGCGGGCGGCGGGGACGGCGTCGTCAGAAGCCCCATGCCGGGCACCGTCCTGGTCGTCAAGGCCCAGGTGGGCGACCGGGTCGGCGAAGGGCAGCCGCTGCTGATCGTGGAGGCCATGAAGATGGAGCACACCGTCACCGCCCCCCGCGACGGCCTCGTCACGGAGTTGCCCGTGCAGGCAGGCCAGCAGGTGGACATGGACGCCGTACTGGCCGTCGTCACCAGCGAGGAGGCGTGATGAGCAGGTCATATCCGATGCGGGACCTCCCGCAGCAGGTCACCGTGCACGAGGTGGGCCCGCGCGACGGGCTGCAGAACGAGGCGGCGATCGTACCCGTGGAGGTGAAGGCGGAGTTCGTCGACCGGCTCGCCGACGCGGGGCACAAGGTGATCGAGACGACCAGTTTCGTGCACCCCCGCTGGGTGCCGCAGCTCGCCGACGCCGAGGAGCTGCTGTCCAGGCTGCACCGCCGGCCGGGCGTCCGCTACCCGGTGCTGGTGCCGAACCTGCGCGGCCTGGAACGGGCCCTGGCGCACGGCGTCGACGAGATCGCCGTCTTCGCCAGCGCCACCGAGACGTTCGCCGCCAAGAACCTGAACCGGAGCCTGGAGACCCAGTTCGACATGTTCGAGCCGGTCGTCGCCGGGGCGCTGGAGGCCGGGGTGCGGGTGCGGGCGTACGTGTCGATGTGCTTCGGCGACCCGTGGGAGGGCGACACGCCGATCCCGCAGGTGGTGGCGGTCGGCGAGCGGCTGCTCGGCCTCGGCTGCTACCAGCTCTCGCTCGGCGACACCATCGGCGTCGGCACCCCCGGCCACGTGACCGCCCTGATCGACGCGTTCGGCTCCCCGGACCGGCTGGCGGTGCACTTCCACGACACCTACGGCCAGGCGCTCGGCAACACGCTGGCCGCGCTGTGGGCGGGGGTGACCACGGTGGACGCCTCCACGGGCGGCATCGGCGGCTGCCCGTACGCCGAGTCGGCCACCGGCAACCTCGCCACCGAGGACCTCGTCTGGATGCTGCGCGGGCTCGGCATCGACACCGGGCTCGACCTGGACAAGCTCGTCACCACCAGCACCTGGCTGGCCGAACGGCTGGGCCGGCCCAGCCCCTCCCGCGTCGTCCAGGCCCTCTCGAAAGGCTGACCTGCCATGCTGACCCCTGAACACGAAGAGCTGCGCAAGACCGTCGAGGCGTTCGCGCGTGACGTGGTCGCCCCGGTCATCGGGGACTTCTACGAGCGCGAGGAGTTCCCGTACGACATCGTGCGGCAGATGGGCGCGATGGGGCTGTTCGGGCTGCCGATCCCGGAGGAGTACGGCGGCATGGGCGGCGACTACTTCGCGCTCTGCCTGGCGCTGGAGGAGCTGTCCCGGGTCGATTCGAGCGTGTCGATCACGCTGGAGGCGGCGGTGTCGCTCGGCGCCATGCCGATCCTGCGGTTCGGCACCGCCGACCAGCGCGCGCGGTGGCTGCCCCGGCTGGCCGCCGGTGAGCTGCTCGGCGCCTTCGGCCTGACCGAGCCCGGTGGTGGCACCGACGTGCCGGGCGGGATGCGGACCACCGCCGTCCTGGACGGCGGGGAGTGGGTGATCAACGGCACGAAGGCGTTCATCACCAACTCGGGCACCGACCTCACCGGCGTCGTCGGCGTGGCCGCGCTCACCGGCGAGCGGGAGATCTCCACGATCCTGGTGCCCGCGGGGACCCCCGGCTTCACCGTCTCCAGGAAATACTCCAAGGTCGGCTGGAACGCCTCCGACACCCGCGAGCTGTCGTTCGCCGACTGCCGCGTGCCCGCCGAGAACCTGCTCGGCGAGCGCGGCCGCGGCTACGCGCAGTTCCTGCAGACCCTCGACGAGGGCCGCATCGCCATCGCCGCCGTCGGCGTCGGCCTCGCGCAGGGCTGCGTGGACGAGTGTCTCAAGTACGTCAGGGACAGGAAGGCGTTCGGTCACCCGATCGGCCACTACCAGGCCATCCAGTTCAAGATCGCAGACATGGAGGCCCGTACGCACACCGCGCGGCTGGCCTATTACCACGCGGCGGACCGGATGCGCGCGGGCCTGCCGTTCAAGAAGGAGGCGGCGATCGCCAAGCTCGTCTCCTCCAACGCCGCCATGGACAACTCCCGCGAGGCCACCCAGATCTTCGGCGGCTACGGGTTCATGAACGAGTTCCCCGTCGGGCGCTTCTACCGCGACGCCAAGATCCTCGAGATCGGCGAGGGCACCAGCGAGGTCCAGCGCATGCTCATCGCCCGCCAGCTCGGCCTCGGCGACCTGTGACAGGGGACGGGGCCCTCCCAGGCCAGGCGATTCACCGGGAATCCTCGACACTCGGTGAACGGCGATTGGACTGGTGATGGAGCACGATCTAGGGTCATACGTCATGACGGCTGACGACCTTGTCATCAGGAAGGCCGAGAAGGCGGACGCGGACGCGGTGTTCGCGTTGGCGCGTGAGTTCGGGCTGACCTTCAGGCCCGAGCGCGACGCCTTCGACGAGGCGTTGCCGATATTGCTGCACGATGAGGACACCCTGCTGATCACGGCCGTGGTCGACGGGCGGGTGCAGGGCTACCTGCTCGGCAACGTGCACCTCACGCTGTTCGCCAACGGGCCGGTCGCCTGGGTCGAGGAGGCCATGGTGCAGACGGGGTCGCGCAGGCAGGGGATCGGGCGGGCGCTGCTGGAGGAGTTCGAGAAGTGGGCCCGCTCGCGTAATGCCCGGTATGTGGGGATGGCCACCCGGCGGGCGCCCGAGTTCTACCACGCGCTGGGCTACGAGGCGTCGGCCACGTTCTTCCGCAAGGTCCTGCGCTGACCTGGTCGTAAACGGGTGGCATATTTGGGGGCGTGAGTATCCATACGGTGAGCCCCCTGTTCGTCGGGCGAGCCCGCGAACTGGCCGTGCTCGGCGCCGCCCTCGACGGGGCGCGGGCCGGGACGGCGTCCACCGTGCTCGTGGGCGGCGAGGCGGGAGTCGGCAAGACACGCCTGGTCGGTGAGCTGGCCGAGCGTGCCCATGACGCCCTGGTGCTCGTCGGCGGGTGCCTGGAGCTGGGCACCGAGGGGTTGCCGTTCGCGCCGTTCACCGCCGTGCTGCGCGGTCTCGTACGCACG
The DNA here is from genome assembly GCF_014646515.1 of Nonomuraea glycinis. Lineage (GTDB taxonomy): Bacteria > Actinomycetota > Actinomycetes > Streptosporangiales > Streptosporangiaceae > Nonomuraea > Nonomuraea glycinis. The sequence continues at coordinate 86,902 of NZ_BMNK01000021.1, read as the reverse complement.
CTCGGGCGAGACGGCGTCGCCCGGCTCGTGCCGGGCGGCTCGACCAGGGAGCTGGCGCGGCTGCTGCCCGAGTTCGGCGAGCCCGACCAGGACGGGGCGGAGGCGCGGGCGCGGCTGTTCGAGCAGGTGCTCGGGCTGCTGGAGCGGCTGACCGAGGACCAGCCGGTCGTGCTGATCGTCGAGGACGCCCACTGGGCCGACCGGTCCACCCGTGACCTGCTGTCCTTCCTGGTCCGCTACCAGCGCGGCGACGGCCGCCTGCTGATCGTCGTCACCTACCGCGCCGACGAGTTGCACCGCGCGCACCCGCTGCGCCCGCTGCTGGCCGAGCTCGGGCGCGTCGGCTGGGTCACCCGGCTGGAGCTCGGCAGGCTCACCCGCAGGGAGGTCGTCGAGCAGGCGGCGAGCATCCTGGAGCGCGAGCCGTCCCCTGTGGACATGGACCGGATCTACGCGCGCAGCGAAGGCAATCCGCTGTTCGTCGAGGCGCTGCTCAGCGAGGTGAGCGGCGGCGACGCGCTGCCCGAGTCGCTGCGTGACCTGCTGCTGGCCAGCGTGGAGCGGCTTCCCGAGGAGACCCAGGAGCTGCTGCGGGTGGCCAGTGTGGGCGGGCAGCGCATCGAGCACGACCTGCTGTCCGCCGTCGCCGGGCTGGACGAGAGCGCGCTGGCGCGCGCGCTGCGCCCGGCCGTGGCGGGCAACGTGCTCGTCGTCGACGGCGAGGGCTACGCCTTCAGGCACGCGCTGATCCGCGAGGCCCTCCACGACGACCTGCTGCCGGGGGAGCACACCCGCCTGCACACCAGGTTCGCCGAGGCGCTCGAGCGCGACCTGTCGATCCTGCCCGCGCCGCGCGGCGCCGTCGAGCTGGCCCACCACTGGCACTCCGCCCGCGACACCACCTGGGCGCTCATCAGCGCGTGGCACGCCGCCGCGGCGGCCCGCAAGTCCACCGCCTACGACGCGCAGTTCGGGATGCTGTCCAGAGTGCTGGAGCTGTGGGACCACGTGCCCGACGCGGAGGAGCGCATCGGCGTCGGGCACACCGCCGTGCTGCACCAGACCTCGGTCGTCTCCTACCTCGCCGGCGAATACGACCGCGGCGTGGCCCTGGCCACCGCCGCCCTCACCGAGATCGACCGAGCGGCGGAGCCGGCCGCCGCCGCCCGCGCGCTGCGCCAGCGCGGCCTCATGCGCTACGACCTGAGCCGCCCCGGCTACGTCGACGACCTGCGGGAGGCGGCGTCCCTGGTGCCGGCCGACCCGCCGAGCAGGCTGCGCGGCCGGGTGCTCGAATCGCTCTCGCGCATGCTCCACCGGCCCGAGCAGCTCGCCGAGAAGATCGCCAACGCGCAGCAGGCCATCGACATCGGCCGTGCCGTCGGCGACGCCGCCACCCACGCGCACGCGCTGATCAGCCTCACCTGGGAGCGCTGCCGCTACTCACAGATCGACTCCCACCGCGACGGGTTCGTCGAGGCGCGGCGCATCGCGGACCAGGCCGACGCCTACAGCGCGATCATGCGCGGCGCCATCTCCGAGTCCGACGTGCTCGAAGGCGCCGGCCGGCACGAACAGGCGGCCCAGGTCGCCCGCGACGGCATCTCCCTGGCCCAGCGCTACGGCCTGGCCCGCACCTCCGGCACCTTTCTGTCGATCAACCTGGCGGAGCCGCTGGTGTCGCTCGGCCGCTGGGACGAGGCGCTGGAGGTGGTGGAGCACGCCCTCGGCCTCATGCCGCCACCCCCGCACCAGGCCAGTCTGCAGGGCTTCGGCACCGACATCGCCCTCGCCCGCGGTCTGCTCGACCGCGCCGAGACGCTGCTGGCCGCCTCCCGGCGCGTGCTGTCCCGCGGCAAGTCCCGCGAGCAGACCGTGCTACCGCACGTGCGCAGGGAGGTCCAGCTCCTGCAGGCCCAGGGCCGGCTCGGCGAGGCCCGCGAAGCGGCGGCGCGCGCCCTGCGCGAGCACGACCTGACGGCCGACCCGCGCTACTCCTGGGGTCTGCTCGTCCACCTGGCCGAGCTCGGCGGCCCCCTCCTGCCGGAGCTCCGCTCGATCGCCGAGTGGCTCGACGTCGAAGGCGACCTGCAACACGCCCAGCGCCTCACCTTCACGGCCCTGACCGAGCAGGCTCTGGACGGGGCCGAGGCGGCCGGTCGGCGCGTCAAGGCCTGGGACGAGGCCGCGGCCGCCTGGGCGGCTCTCCACCAGCCCTACGGTGAAGCCAGAGCCCAGAGCGGCGCGGCGCAGGCGGCGCACGCGGCCGGTGATCGGCAGGAGGCCACCGCGCGGCTGACCAGGGCCCGGGAGCTCGCCGAGCGACTGGGCGCCGTTCCCCTCCTGGAGCAGCTCGACGTCTTCTCCCGCCGCGCCAGGATCGCTCTGACGGACGGCGCCGCCCCCGACGGCCTGCCCCTCGGCCTCACGGCCCGCGAGCTGGAGGTCCTGCGGGAGGTCGCGCGCGGCCGCAGCAACCGCGAGATCGCCGGGGAGCTGTTCATCTCGGTCAAGACGGTCAGCGTGCACGTCTCCAACATCCTGGCCAAACTCGCCGTCGCCTCCCGGGGCGAGGCCGCGGCCAAGGTGCACGCGGTGGGGCTGTTCGACGACTGACGGTCAGCCGGTGAGCTGCGCCTCCAGGCGGTAGCCGTCCACGGTCACGTACACCTGGTCGCCGGGGCGGGCGTTGAGGCGCATGAGGACGGGCTGGAGGGAGTCGAAGACCGGCTGGTGGCCCTGCCACACCAGGACGATGGCGTTGTCGCCGGGCCCGGTGACCGAGAGCAGAGTGCCGGGGCGCATGCCGAGCTGGGTGGCGTAGCCCTCGGGGACGGGGACGGGGCCGCCGCGGAGATACTCGGGGGTGACGTCGATGCGCTGCCAGCGGCGGGGATCCGACGACGGGCTGGGGAGCGGGGGCGGCGGGGTGGCGGGGGTGCCCGCGAGGCTGCCGGGCAACACGGGGGAGCGGCCGCCGGACAGGGCGGAGAGGGTGGCGAGCGCGGCCGTGGGGTCGATGGTGGCGGACGACGCCGCGGGGATGGGCTGGCCGCCTCTGTGGTGGTGGCCGTTGGCGCCGGGGGTGCGGCGCGGGAGCGGCTGGGGAGGGGCGGCGGAGGCGACGGGATCGGGCCCGGACTCCGCCGGGAGGGCGTCGAGCCAGGCCTTGGCCGAGTGGGTGCGGATGCCGAGCTCGGTCATCAGGGCCACCATGTCGGTGTCCGGCGGGGAGGCGGCCAGCAGTTGCCTGGTGCGGGACTGGAGGCCGTGGATGTCACCGATGACGAGCCAGCCGTCCTGCAGGCGGCGGTCCGGCATCAGCGTGACGAGCACCCGCCACAGCGGGGTGCGCAGCGACGGCACCATCACCGGGTGGGCGGGGTCGGCGCCGATGAGCTGGTCCTGGGTGGCGGCCGAGCCGAGCCACTCCGTGAGCCGGAACATGTGGCCGGTGACGGGCGCGGACTCCGAGGAGCGCAGCCAGTTGAGTACGCGTTCCTCGGCCGTCCGCTGGGCCTGGGAGAGCACGTCCCGTTCGACGAGCATCTTGTGCGCGAGGGTGCGCAGGCTGATCGGGTCCTCGGCGAACAGGCGGTGCACCGCGACGGACAGCTCCAGCTTGTTCAGGCTGCGGAAGAGGCTGTCCACCACGCGGACCATCGCGTGGTCGGTCTCGCTGGGCGCCGGGGTGGCGGGCGCCGCGAGAGGCGCGGCGACGGGGGCCTCGGGCTGCGGGCGCTGCGGGGAGCCGTTCCCGTTCTGGACGGGGAAGGAGCCGGTCTGGCGGGACCGGGGCTCGCCGTTCTCGCCGAGGGCCGGGAAGGAGCCGGTGGTGGGCGGGGGACCGCCGTTCTGGCGGTTGTCGCCGACGGCGGGGAAGGAGCCGGTGCTCGGATTCTTGTCGCCCGGTCCCGAGAAGAGCCCGTTGCCCGGCCGGTTCTCACCAAGGGCGGGGAAGGAGCCCGTGCTCGGACCGCCGTTGCCGGGGAACGGCCCCGCGCCGGGGCGGTTCGCGTTCGGCACGGGGAAGGAGCCGGTGCCGGAGCGGTTCTCGTTCGGGGAAGAGCCGGTGCCGGGGCGGTTCTCGTTCGGGGAGGAGCCCGTGCCCGGGCGGTTCGCGTTCGGCACTGGGAAAGAGCCGGTGCCGGGGCGGTTGTCCCGCTGGGCGGGGAAGGAGCCGGTGCTGGGACCACCGTCGCCGGGCGAGCCCGCGCCGGGGCCTACCGCGGGGAAGGAGCCGGTGCCGGGGCGGTTGCCGCTCTGCGCGGCGAACATGCCGGTGGCGGGGCCAGGGTCCCCCGGGGTGGGGAAGGCGTTCGCCGCACGCTGCGGCACTCCTTCGCCCTGGGCGGGGACGGCGCCCGGCGCGCGCTGCGGCGCCCCGTCGCCCTGGGCGGGGGTGGCGCCGGTCGCGCGCTGCGGCTCGCCGGCGACGGGGAAGGTCCCGGTCGTGCGCTGCGGCACGCCTTCGCCCACGGCGGGGAAGGCGCCGGTCGTGCGCGGTACGCCCTCGCCGACGGCGGGGAAGGAACCGGTGCCGGATGCCGGGCCGCGTTGCGGCGCGCGGCCGGCCTCGGGCTGCCCTGCCGCCTGTACGGCACGGGCCGCGGACTCCGGCTGGGCCGAGATGCGGCCGAGCACTTCGCGGAACACCGAGCCGAGCACGGCCTCGGGCGTGGCCGAAGGGGTGCCCATGTCACCGGGGGACAGGCGGCGCAGGCGGTGCCAGCCGCCCAGGCCGGCGATGGCGGCCCTGGTGGGCTCGGGCCAGCCCGGCAGTGCCGGGTCGATGTGGTGGATCGTCAGCGCGGGCAGCACGTCGGCGAGCGGCAGGTAGTCCCAGCGGGCGGTGGCCAGCAGCGCCAGCCGGTCGCAGATCCAGTCGAGCCCGGCCATGGCGAGGGCTCGTGAGAGGGGGAGCGAGGACCACCAGGCGGCCGGTAGCCGCGCATCGGTCAGTGCCTCCGCCACCTGCTGGGGACGGCTCCAGCGCAGGGCAGGGACCAGGTCGCTCAGGCAGATCGATGACTCGACTTCCATCGGCGGACCTTATCCTCCCCAGTGAGCCGCATGGTGCTCTTGGATACGTATGTGGCTGTTCGTGCAGCCTACGCGGCAAGCTATCAATCGGTGCGAATAGGGTAAAGACGCTTCACGTCCAAACCGTACCGTGGCCTACCCCCAACCAGGGCCACACATTCGGCACCGGCACGGCAACCTGCCTCAAGAGCGGCCCTTTCGCCGGCACCTGTCAGGGTGGCTGTGAGATATCCCGCTGCGAACGCGTCGCCCGCTCCGGTGGAGTCCACCATCTCCGTCGGCACCGGGTCCGCCTTGGCGACGACCTGCCCGCCGGTGGCCGCGAGCGCCCCCTGGGACCCCAGCTTCACCACCGCCGTGCCGTACCTCTCGCTGAGCAGTTCGGCGGCGCGTTCGGGGGCGGCGGCGCCGGTGAGCAGAAGTGCCTCGTCCCGATTGGGGAAGATCAGCTCGGCGGGCGCGGTCTCGGTCAGGAAGCGCTCGACGCCGAACTCGCGCAGCGGGCTGGTGGAGGCCGGGTCGACGCTGATGGCGATCCCGGCGGCGACGGCCTGGGCCATGGCCAGCCTGACCAGGCGCAGGCCGGGCTCGCCGAACAGTGTGTAACCGGACACGTGCAGGCGGGCGACGCCGTCGAGGAGGGCGTCGTCCCAGTCGTCGGTGGAGATGAGCCCGCCCGCGCCCCGGTTGGTGAGCATGGATCGCTCGCCGGTCCGATCCACCATGGCGATGACGACCGCCGTGGGATGGTCGGCGTCGAGGCGGACGTGTGGCCGGACGCCGGCCTTCACCAGCTCGCCGATGTGCCACTCGCTGCTGTCGTATCCGCATCTGGCCAGCAGCCCGACCTCGCCGCCCAGGTGGGCGGCCCAGGACGCGGTGTTCGCGCCGGAGCCGCCCGGCCGGAGCACGATGTCGGCGGCGATGTCGGAGGCCGACATGACCGGTGCGCCGTGCAGGGCCACCACATCGGTGACGACATCACCTATGACCAGGAGACCCTTGCCGGTCACGATCGCGACCAGGCTAGGGAGATCTGCGCCGCGAGGGCGGTGTTACCGCGTACGGCGGCGAGGTTGGCCTCCAGGGATGCGCCGGAGGTGCCGCGCACCAGATAGCCGAGCAGGAACGGGGTGATCGCCTGCCCGGTCACGCCGTCGCGGGCGGCGGCGTCGAGCGCCTCGGCCAGCACCCGGTCGTGCAAGGCGGGGTCGAGCTGCTGGTCGACGGGGACGGGGTTGGCGACGATCAGCGCGCTCTCGTCGCCGCCGAACGCGTCCTGACCGCGCATGATCGCGGCGGCGTCCTCGGGCGACTCGATCCGCCACTCGACGGGCAGGCCGGAGGAGTTCAGGTAGAAGCCGGGGAAGGTGTCGGTCCGGTAGCCGGCCACGGTCACGCCGCGCGTCTCCAGCCGCTGCAGGGTCGCGGGCACGTCCAGGATCGACTTGACGCCGGCGCAGACGACCGTGATCCGGGTACGGGCCAGCGTGTCGAGGTCGGCGGACTCGTCCTGCTCCTCGGTCCAGCCACGGTGCACGCCGCCGAGACCGCCGGTGGCGAAGACCCGGATGCCCGCGCGGGCGGCCAGGAACGACGTCGCCGACACCGTCGTGGCGCCGCTCGCCTTGAGCGCCGAGGCCACCGGCAGGTCACGCTGTCCCAGCTTGCGCAGCCCGGACTCGCTCGCCACGCGCTCCAGCTCCACCTCGGACAGGCCGATCCTGGCCACCCCGTCGAGCACGGCGATGGTCGCGGGCACCGCTCCGGCGGCTCGTACGATCTCCTCCAGCTCCCGTGCGACCTCCAGGTTGCGCGGCTGCGGCAGCCCGTGGGAGATGATCGTGGACTCCAGCGCCACCAGGGGGGCACCGGTGGCCAGCGCCTCGGCGACCTCGTCGGACGGCTGCAGGTGTGACTCGGCGGCGCTGCGCATGGTGGGTTTCGTGCTCCTCGAATGGTCCCGATGATTCTCAATCAGAACGATGTCTTTCCCGGACTTTGTTCCAAACTGAGGAGGTTACGGCGGGACCGCGTGCGCGTCCACCCGTCACGGGATCAGCAGCACGGCCCCCACCAGCGCGATCCCTCCGATGAGCCCGGTGGCGATCCCGCCGAGCAGCAGAGCGCGCCCGCCGCTCAGCAGTCTGCGCACGTCGATCCCGGTGCCCAGCCCGAACAGTGCGGCGGCCATCAGCACGTCGGTGATCGGGGGCACGGCCGCCGTCACGGACTCGGGGACGAGCCCGGTGCCGCGCAGCGCCACCATGGCCAGGAATCCGGCGACGAAGAGCGGGACGACGGGGGGCCGGCCGGCGCCGGGGCGGGCCCGCGCGCTCAGGGCGACGATGGGGGCCAGCAGGATGACCCGGCCCAGCTTGACGGTGACCGCCGCGGCGAGCACGCCCGAGGCCGCGCCGATCGCGGCCACCTGCGCCACCTCGTGCACCGCCGCCCCCGTCCACACCGCGAGCTGCGCCGGTGACAGGCCCAGCCAGGCCGCCAGCAGGGGCACCGCGATGATGGCGGCGCTGCCGTACAGGACCACCACGCCGAGGGCGCTCGCCGCGTCCTCGTCGTCGCCGCCCGCGCTGTCGCGCATGGCCGCGATGGCGGCCGCGCCGCAGATGGACACCCCGGTGGCGACGAGCAGGCCGGTGCCGGGGGACAGGCCGAGGCGGCGGCCGACCAGCGGCGTGACCACGAACGTGACGCCCGTCGCCACCAGCACGATCACCACCGTCCGCCAGCCCATGGCCAGCACTTCGGGCACCGAGATCCGCAGGCCGAGCAGGACGATCGCGACGCGTAACACCCGCTTGGACACCAGCCGCAGGCCGGGCAGCAGTCTCTCGCCGACGCCCCCGGACGCGGCCAGGGCCGCGCCCGCCGCCACCGCCACCACCGCCGGGCTGAGCACGGGCAGCAACGCGTGTACGGCCAGCGCGAGTACCACCGCCATGGCCGCCGCGAACAGGCCGGGCAGGACAGAGGTGTGCGTCTTGCGAGAGGGGGTTTGCAGCACGATGTCCAGTCTTCGGGCGGCCGGAGGCCCCCGGTAGCCACGGGTTGCCTGTGAGCCCATAGCCTGTGGCTATGAGCTCGCTGCCCGATCTGGACTCGCTGAAGCTGCTGGTCGACGTCGGCGAGCTGGGCAGTCTGGGGCGGGCGGCCAAGGTGGCGGGCATCGCCCAGCCGTCGGCGAGCAAGCGCATCGCCCAGCTCGAACGCCGGCTCGGCCTGTCGCTGCTGGAGCGGACGCCCCGCGGCTCCACGCTCACCAACGAGGGCAAGGTGGTGGCCGGCTGGGCGGCGCACGTGGTCGCGGCCGCCCAGGAGCTCATGCGGGCCGCCGAGGCGGTGCGCCACGGCGGCGCCGCCCACCTGCGGGTGGCGGCGAGCATGACGGTGGCCGAGTACCTCGTGCCCCGGTGGCTCGGTGAGTTGCAGAGCCGGGAGCCGGACGTTCAGGTGGGGCTGGACGTGGTGAACTCCGCCGACGTCGCGACCCGGGTGCTGGCCGAGGAGGTGGAGCTGGGGTTCGTGGAGGGTCCGTACGTGCCCGAGGGGTTGGCCAGCCGGGTGGTGGGCACCGACCGGCTGGTGGTCGTGGTGGCGCCCGGACATCCCTGGACGCGCCGCCGTACCGCGCTGAGAGGGGCGGAGCTGGCCGGGACGGCGCTCGTGGTGCGTGAGCCCGGGTCGGGCACCCGGGAGACGCTGGACGTGGCGTTCAGGGACCTGAGGCAGGCCAGCCCGCGCCTGGAGCTGGGCTCCAACTCGGCGGTCAAGGGCGCGGCCCAGGCGGGCGCGGCGCCGGCCGTCATCAGCGGGTACGCGGTCGAGGCGGAGCTGGCCACCGGGCGGCTGGTCGAGGTGCCGCTGGCCGGGCACACGCTGGTCAGGAGCCTGCGTGCCGTCTGGCGTCGCGGCCGCACCCTGACCGGCCCCGCCGCGACCCTCCTGGCCATCGCCAGCCGCCCCTGACGATCTCCGCCATCCGCCGTCCCGGCCGGTGGACGTTCTTCGCCGTCATGACTCTCCGAGGGTTGACCGCTCTTCGCCGCCATCCCTCCCTGACGTGGAACGTTCTTCGCCGCTAAGGTGCATGAATGGGTGCATATGACGTGGTCGTTGCCGGTGGGGGCCACAACGGGCTGGTCGCCGCCGCTTACCTCGCCCGTGCCGGGCGGCGGGTGCTGGTGCTGGAGCGGCAGGACCACACCGGGGGCCTGGCCATCTCCACCCGCGCCTTCCCCGGCGTGGACGTACGGCTGTCGCGCTACTCCTACCTGGTCAGCCTGCTGCCCACGAAGATCGTCAAGGATCTGGGCCTCGGCCTGGAGCTGCGCGGCCGCCGTTACGCCTCGTACACGCCCTGCGGCGACACCGGCCTGCTCGTCGACGGCGAGGACGAGGGGCGGACGGCGGCCTCCTTCCGTACGGTCACCGGCGGCGACGCCGACCACCGGGCCTGGCGGGACTTTTACGCCATGACCGCCCGGATCGCCGAGACGCTGGCCCCCACCCTGCTGGAGCCGCTGCGCCCGGCCAGGGAGGTCGAGCGGCTGGTCGGGCCGCAGGCGTGGCAGGACCTGTTCGCCCGGCCGATCGGGGAGACGGTGGACGAGCGGTTCGCCGACGACACGGTGCGCGGCGTGGTGCTCACCGACGCGCTGATCGGCACGTTCGCCGACCCCGGCACCGACCTGCTGGCCAACCGGTGCTTCCTCTATCACGTCATCGGCGACGGCACGGGCGTGTGGAACGTCCCCGTGGGAGGCATGGGCGCGGTTTCGGGAGCGCTGGAGGCCGCCGCCCGGCAGGCCGGCGCGGAGATCGTGACCGGCGCGGAGGTGATCGGCATCTCGCCGACCGGCGAGGTCACCTTCCGTACGGCGGATGAGGCGGAGCACACGGTGACCGGCGGGCATGTGCTGGCCAACCTGCCGCCGGCGGTGTTCGACCGGGTGCTCGGCAGAGAGCCCAGCGTGCCCGAGGGGGCGCAGCTCAAGGTGAACATGGTGCTGAGCCGGCTGCCCCGGCTCAAGGACACCGGGGTGGATCCGGCGGCGGCGTTCAGCGGGACCTTCCACATCAACGAGACCCGCGACCAGCTCGCCACGGCCTACGCCCAGGCGTCCAGGGGCGAGATCCCGGCTCTGCCCCCGGCCGAGGTCTACTGCCACACCCTGACCGACCCGTCGATCCTCGGGCCGGAGCTACGCGGCAAGGCGGAGACGATGACCCTCTTCGGCCTGCACATGCCCGCCCGCCTTTTCCGGAAAAATCCGGACAAGGCCAGGGAGGAGGCTCTGCGCGCCACCTTCGCGTCCATGAACCAGGTCCTGGCCGAGCCCATCGAGGACTGCCTCCTGCGCGCCCCCGACGGCACCCTCTGCGTCGAGGCCAAGTCCCCGGTGGACCTGGAGAACGAGGCGGGCCTGCCCGGCGGCCACATCTTCCACCGCGACCTGAGCTGGCCGTACGGGGAGGAGGGCGGTTGGGGCGTGGAGACCGAGCACGAGCGGATCCTGCTGTGCGGCGCGGCCGCCCGCAGAGGCGGCGGCGTCAGCGGCATCCCCGGCCACAACGCGGCGATGGCACTGCTGAGCTGAGCCCTTCAGCGGAGGAATCACCCATCGCGTTTCCACGCTGAGCGCTGTTCGGGCTGTCGAGTCGTTCGCCGGGGTGGCCGGTGTTGCCGAGCGGGTGGTCCTTCGGGCCGTGAGCCTTGTCGGCGGCCTGGCCAGGCGGTTGTTTCAGCTGGCCGGGAGGTGTTCTGCGGGCGGCTTGGCCAGGAGGTTCCCGGGTCTGTCCCGGAGGGGTGTGCTTGGAGGTGGTGGCCGGCGGGTCGTCGTCTGTGGGTGTGGCGGGGCTCGTGTGGTGCGGTGTCGCGGCGGGTCTGTCGGCCGGTCGTTGGGTGAGGGCTCTCGTCGTCTGGGTGTGTGCGGGCGGTGGAGTGCGTGTGGGATGCCGGGTCCTGGCGGGGGCGGGTTCGGTGGTCCGTCCGGGCGTGGGTCGGGTGCTCGGGTGCGTGAGGGCGACCGGGGAGATGCGAGCTGTGGGGACGGAGGTGGTGCGGTTCCGGACCAGAGCGGACACGGGCAGGGCAGCGGCAGGTGGGGTGGTGGCGTCGCTATCAGGGGTGCCGAACGGGTCCAAGGTGGGAGTACTGCTGGGAATGCCGAGCAGGATGGCGGCGAGGACCAGGTGCATGAGGCCGGCGAGGACGGTGGCGCAGTTGACGGCTTGGGCGCGGGGGCTGGGACGGTCGTGGAGTGATGGGCCGCGGGTGGTCACGACGGTGGGTGGCGGGTCAGCGCCAAGTGCAGCCTCCGGGATCTTCAGATGAGCCGAATTGATCTAGACATGGGATGTGGCATGTCGTCAAGAGGGCTGATGCGGCTCCGTCGGGAAGGCGGTGTGCGGTCCGTTGAGGTCGATGCAGAGCACTGCCCTGTGGGTCGTCTGATCGCGTGACCCCTGGGGCACACACGGGTGATCGTCGGCTTTATGCAGGTAGAACGGCATTTCGCAGCCGTGTTGGAGCTTGCCGGTTTGCTGTGAGTTAGCTGTGAGTCACAGTCCGGCCTCGATGGTGACCAGTCGATCTCGACCTGCACTGTTTACGGACGGTCACGTTGACGATGGGTCAGGTCGGTCGTGACGGATGGGGTGGATCTTCGCAGCCGAGGGCCGCTGTCCTGAGGTGATCGGTCGAGTGTTCGGATATCACGATCGTCACCTTGGGTGATCATTGACCGATTATGTCGTTGTGTGGCCTGATTCGGGTGTTTTGCTCTGTGGATCTTTTTAGATCCTCTTTATGTACGGTCGCTCGTCGGCCGTGCGGAGTGGAGTGCCCGTCATGGCGCAGTCGCCCCCCGATCAGAGTTCCGAACCCTTATCGCCCCGCCGCCATCGTCACGGACGGTGGCGGCGTTATGTGGCGGCCCTGTCCGCGTTCGTCGTCCTGATCGCGCTCGCTCCGCCGCCTCCGGTCGCGGCCCAGACGATGCTTCCGTCCTCCGCCGAGCCGGGAGTGGTCGGCCGGTTCGCTTCCTGGCTGAACGGCACGGTGGCGGGCTGGTTCGCCGAGCGGCCCAAGGGTGAGATGCGCCCGGCCAAGGGCGAGATCACGCTGCCGGGGCGCAGCTCCGGCGCGACCCCGCCGGAGCGGAAGGCCGCCGCGCCGCCGGGGAAGCGGGTCAAGGAACTGGCCGGTGAACGGTCCCGCTTCAGCACGGTGTACGAGCTCGAGGACGGCAGGTCGCAGGCCGAGGTGTCGTCCCGGCCGGTCAACTACCGCACCGCCAAGGGCGGGTGGGAGCCGGTAGACACCCGGATCGAGGCGAGCTCGCAGGACGGGTTCGTGCACGGCAACGCCAGGACGGGGTTCGATACCCGGTTCGGTGACCGGAGCGACAAGCTGCTGCGGCTCAAGCTGGGGGACCGGCAGGTCACCCTCGGCGCGGCAGGGGAGGCCCGGCAGGTCACGCCGCAGGTGGACGCCTCGACGGTCACTTACACGGAGGTGTGGGACGGCGTCGATGTGGTCTACAAGCTCACCCCGGAGGGGGTGAAGGAGTACCTGGTGCTGACCAAGCCGCCAGCCGCGGGCACCTCCTACGCGTTCACCGTCAAGACCGGCGGCGTCCAGGCCGAGGCGCGGCCGGATGGGTCGATCGCGTTCGTCGGCCAGGACGGCACGGCGGCGTTCACCATTCCCAAACCGTTCATGATCGATGCGGAGAAGGACCCGGCGTCGCCGTACGGGATGCGCCACTCCGAGGCGGTCACCCAGGCGGTGACCCAGCAGGGCGGCGAGGCGACGATCACGCTGACGCCGGACGCGGGCTGGCTGGCGGCGGCCGAGCGCAAGTGGCCGGTGGTGATCGACCCCACCCTCAGCGTCTCGCCGCAGACGCAGGACGCGTACGTGGACTCCGGCAAGAAGACCACCAACTTCGACGCGGCCTGGCAGTTGCCGGTGGGCAAGACGAGCGCGGGGGCGATCAACCGGTCGCTGCTGCACTTCAATCTGCCGATGCCGCTCGGCACCCAGGTCGATGAGGCCCGCCTGGAGACGTACTTCGACCAGGCGCTGGGTGAGGCCGGGCCGGTCACCGTCGAGGCGCGGGAGATCACCGGCGAGTGGGAGTCGTGGACGGCCACCTGGAACAGCCAGCCCGCCGTGGCGGCCACCGCGGCGGCCACGGTGACGCGGCAGCCGGGGGAGTTGTCGCGCTGGCACGCCTTCGACGTCACCGGTGTGGTCAACAAGTGGATGAACACCGACCTGGAGCCGTACGGGTTCATGCTGCGGGCGGCCGACGAAGGGTCGACCGCCAAGGCCGGCGGGCCGGTGTACGAATCCAGCGAGGACGTCTACGGCGGCGACGGCATGTTCGGCGAGACGGTCAACCATCCTCGCCTGGTGGTCACGTACGGCACGCCGAGCGTGACGTTGCAGCCGGTCACCTCCACCACGTCGGTGGGCGCGGCGCTGTCGTGGACGGCTTATGCGGACCCGACCCCGGACGACGCCTCCGACGACCTGGCCGGTTACGAGCTGTACCGGTACTGCCCGTCCGGGTGCCAGCTTGGTGACGGCCACTCCACCAGCTCCGACGCCCTGGTGACCGCGTTGCCGGCGGATGTCACCGAGTATGTGGACACCTCCAGCGGCGGCGCGACCGACGCGGTCGCCGACCCGTCCTACATCCACGAGGCGACCTACTGGGTGGAGGCGGTGCTGAAGAACGGGCAGCGCTCGCCGTCGCAGGAGATGACGGTGGTGCTGCCGCGACCCGGGCAGATCGCCAAGACCCTGTACGGCGGCGCGGACACCACGCTCGCCTCCGGCGAGCCCGCCACCGGCCACGATGAGGTGGCCGGGCAGAAACGGCTGCAGGTGGGCAACACCACCACCGCGCTCGGCAACACCCGCGCCGCGGTGACGTTCGACGACTTCGCCGCGCAGATCCCCGCCGACGCGCAGATCAGCGAGACCACGCTCTCGCTGTGGGCGGCGAACTCCACCGGCACCGGCGCGAGCTTCGACGCCCACCGGCTGACCGGCGGCTTCGACGAGACGGCGACCTGGAACACGCCCTGGACCAGTCCGGGCGGCGACGTCGACGCGGCGGTGCTCGGCAGCGTGTCCGGGGTGAGCGCGGCGCCGGGCTGGCAGCGCTGGACGGTCACCGACGCGGCCCGCGCCTGGGTCGCCGACCCGGCCGCCAACAAGGGCCTGCTGGTCAAGGTCGCCAACGAGGCCGGCGCGGCCAAGCAGGCGGTCTCCTTCCTGTCCGGCGAGAGCGGCGAAGCGGTGTTGCGGCCGCGGCTGCGGGTCGTCTACGCCGAGCAGAACGCGGGTGCTTCGGCCTGGTACGTGCCCGGCACCCCGGAGCGGATGGACTCAGGCGCCGCCCGGGCGATCCCGCTGACCGTCACCAACGCCACCGACGAGGTCTGGCCGGCGGCCTCCACCGTGGTCGGCTACCACTGGAAGCTGCCCGACGGCACCGACATCTCCACCGCCGCCAGCCAGCTCAAGACGCCGCTGCCGTACGACCTGGCGCCGGGCGAGTCGGCCCAGGTGTATGCCGACGTCAAGGCCCCCGACGTCAGCGGCGCCGGCACGAACAAGATCGAGGGCGTCCAGCTGGTGTGGGACGTGCAGGACACGCTCACCAACAACTGGAAGTCGGCCACCCACCACCTGCCGCAACTGCCGCAGCAGATCCGCGTCCACTCGCCCACCTCCGACCTGCTCGGGCTGGAGAAGTTCTACTCCTACACCGGCAAGAACACCGGCGCTGGGACGACCGCGCTGACGAACCTGTACGCCGGCAACGTCGTCTGGGGCTACAACGCCTTCTCCAACCCCTCCCGGGGCGCGCAGACGTTCGCCCGGATGACCTACAACAGCCTCGACACCTCCACCGCCTCACTCGGTTACGGCTGGAGCCTGCAGACCTCCACGCTGGCCAAGCTCGGCTCACAACTGCAGTTCCACCCGCCCGGCCAGGAATGGCCCTCCCAGGTCCGGCTGACCGACGGAGACGGCACCACCCACGTGTGGACCCTGCCCGAGGGTCAGGATCCGCAGACGTGCGACTACGACACCTGCGCGTACACGCATCCACGTGGCGTGCACCTGTACCTGCAGCAGGTCGACCCGTCCTCCTTCCCGCCCGAGCAGCGCGACCTGGCCGAGCAGCGGCGCTGGGTGTTCACCAAGCCGGACCGCACCCAGTTCTTCTTCGACGGCGAGGGCTTCCAGTCGGCGATCGTCGACAAGAACGGCAACACCATGTCGTTCACCTACGAACGCCGCCGCTCGGCCAACAAGCCGACCAAGTTCCTGCAGTACATCACCGACGCCGCCGGCCGTAAGACGCTGACCTTGGACTACTACGCCAAGGGCCAGGACTACACCTCCATCGACGACGAGACCTGGCAGCCGGTCACCGGCACCAAGCTGACCAACCCGCACATCATCGACAACGTCGAGTCGATCACCGACATCGCCGGGCGCACGGTGACCTTCACCTACACCGACAAGGGCCTGATGGCCCGGATGATCGACGGCGAAGGCGACGACGGCGCCAAGACGTTCGGTTTCCGCTACGACGCCACCCAGGGCACCAAGAACGTCAAACTCGTCGCCGTCACCGACCCGCGCGGCAACACCAGCGACCTGACCTACTACGAGGCGCCGGTCGACCCCAAGGACAAGTGGAAGATCGAGACCCTCACCGACCGGCTCGACGGGGTCACCCGCTTCGACTACGTCGACCCGGACGGCCCTACCGGTGGGGTCATCCACGCCACCGTCACCGACCCGCTGACCCACCAGAGCACGTACGTACTGGACGCCTACGGCCGGCCGACCTCCATCACCAACGCCAAGAACGAGACCACCGCGCTGGAGTGGGACCCCGACCACAACGTGGTCAAACTGACCGAGGCCAACGGCGCGTTCGCGACCTGGAGCTACGACCCCAAGACCGGCTATCCGCTGGAGCTGAAGGACGCCGAGGCCAACCACAACGGCACCGCCCCCACCGTGCTGGCCTACCAGAGCTTCCTCAACGGCCACGTCGCCGACCTGGTGGACAAGACCTCACCGGAAGGCCGTAAATGGGCCTTCGGCTACGACGCCAACGGCAACCTCACCACGGTCACCGACCCCCTCGGCGTGCAATCGGCAACCGCAGGCGACTACACCACCTCCTACGCCTACGACCCGCTCGGCCAGCTGACTACGGCCACCGACGCCAACGGCAACCCCACCACGTTCGGCGACTACCACCCCTCCGGCTATCCGGAGACGATCACCGACGCGTACAGCAACGCCACCACCACCGCCTACGACGCGCGCGGCAACGTGCTGTCGGTCACCGACGCCCTCGGCAAGACCACCACCCAGACCTACGACCTGTTCAAACGGCCACTCGAATCGAAGGTCCCCAAGGACCAGGACGCCTCTCCGGCGGTCCACATCGTCACCCCGGCGCCGGTCTACGACCGCAACGACAACATCACCAAGGCGACCGCCCCGAACGGCGCCATCTCCACCGCCGTCTACGACCAGGCCGACCAGTTACTCGAGTCGAACCTGCCCAAGGACAGCGAGAGCGGCGACGCGCGCAAGGCCACCTTCACCTGGGACCTGGCCGGCAACCTCAAGACCCAGACCGAGCCCAAGGGCAACCTGACCGGCGCGGATGCGGCCCAGTTCACCACCACCTACGTCTACGACCAGATCTACCAGCTGACCGACGTCCTCAACGCCGACCAGCACAAGATCACCTACGCGTACGACAACGTCGGCAACACCACCAAGGTCATCGACCCGCGCAAGAACACCACGGCCGAAGACGATCACACGGCGATCTACACCCCCGACCGCAACCACCGGGTCATCAAGGTCACCGACGCGGCCGGCCACGAGACGAGCGTCACCTTCGACCTGGACGGACTGCCCGTCGGCCAGACCGACCAAGAGGGCAACCAGGCGATCACCGTCTACAACCAGCGCGGCGACGTGACCGAGACGCGCGTCCCGCACTCGGAGACCGACGGCGTCATCAAACACATCACCACCCGCTTCGAGTACGACCAGGTCGGCAACCAGACCAAGACCATCACCCCGCGCGGCGTGGAGACCGCCGACGACCCCGCCGACTTCATCAACGAGACCAAGTACGACCAGCTCAACCGGCCCGTCGAGCAGATCTACCCGTTCGACCCGGACGACCCGGTCTACAACACCCCCGACAGCGTTTTCTATGCCTATGACGCGGTGTCGCGGCTGAAGGAGATCTCGCACCCGCCCTCGCACGGCCAGAGCGTGCGCAACGTCTCCACCATGTCCTACTGGGACAACGGCTGGTCCAAGACGACCACCGATGCGTGGGACATCAAGACCACCTACGACTACAACGAGCTCGGCCTGCAGACCAACCGCACCGTCACCTCGGCGGGCGGCTCCTCCCAGCGTGCCCTGGACTGGAGCTACTACCCCGACGGCAAGCTCAAGACCCACTCCGATGACGGCGTCCCGCTCGGCCTCGACGTGGTGATGGGCGACAACTCCGACACCGGCCAGGTCACCGCGGTCGGCTCCTGGACCACCACCTCGGGCGGCACCCCGTCCTCCAACATCGTCGGCCCGCAGGCCACGGTGACCGCCACCGAGGGGTTCGTCGGCTACGACTACGCCACCGCGCCCGCCGGCACCGGCTCATCCACCTTCACCTGGAACCTGACCACCCCGGCCGCGGGCAGCTACACCGTGCACGCGCAGTTCCCGCCCGGCGCCACGGCCACCGACGCCACGTACACGATCAACCATGACGGCGGCACCGCCACCGCCACGATCGACCAGAGCCAGAACGCGGGCGACTGGGTCGAACTCGGCACGTTCGCCTTCACCGCCGGCACCGCCCACTCGGTCACGCTGACCGACGACGCCAACGGCAGCGTCGTGGCCGACGCGGTCAAGCTGGTGCGCGACAACTCCGGTGACACCGACACCGAGGCGAAGGACTTCGCCTACACCTACGACCCCAACGCCAACCTCACCCAGATCACCGACAGCTCACCCACCGCCAAGATCGACCTGTGGGACATCGCCTACACCAACCTCAACCAGATCGACCAGATCCAGGAGAAGCTCAACGGCGCGCTGAAGAACACCACCGGCTACGTCTACAACGAGAACAGCGCCCCCATCCAGCGCACCCACGACAAGACCCTGGCCACCTACCGCTACGACATCCGTGACCTGGTCGACGAGGTCGTCAACAAGAAGAACGCCACCGACACCGCACCGAAGACCACCGGCTACACCTACACCCCCCGCGCCGAACGCCTCACCGAGACCAAGGCCAACGGCAACACCGTCACCTACGACTACTTCCTGTCCGGCGTCCTGCGCCACTCGATCGAGACCAAACCCAACGCCACGGTCGTGGCCGAACACACCCTCGGCTACCAGGGCAACCTGCACCGCAACCGCGACCACGCCAAGATCCAGAACGCCGACAACCCCGGCGCCTACCTCGAACACGTCTACGCCTACACCTACGACCCCCGCGACCGCATCACCACGTCGGTGAAGACCCCGGCCGGCGGCGGCGCAGCGCAGACCGACACCTACTCCCACGACGCCAACAGCAACGTCTGGGAACAAGAAGTCCTCGGCAAGCAGACCACCTTCAGCTACGACCGCAACCGCCTGATGACCTCGGTCACCGCCGGAGCCACCTCCACCTACACCTACGACCCCTACGGGCGCCTCCGAACGATCCAGGGCGGCGGCAAGACCCAGGAGAAGTACACCTACGACGGCTTCGACCACGTCACCCGCCACGAAAAGCTCGGCGCCGACGGCGTCACCGGCACCGTCACCACCTACAGCTACGACCCGCTCGACCGGACGACGTCGAAGACGGAGAAGGAAGGCACCGCCAACGCCAAAACCACCACCTACTCCTACCTCGGCCTGTCCGCCGAAGTCCTGGACGAGGAGGTGGCCGGCCAGCTCACCAAATCCTTCCAATACTCGCCGTGGGGTGAGCGCCTGTCGCAGGTGAAGTTCACCGCCGACAACCGCGAGGAGTCGTCCTACTACGGCTACAACCCGCACACCGACGTCGAGCAGATCACCTCGGAGACCGGTGACACCCGGGCGACCTACGGCTACACCGCCTACGGCAGCAACGACGACAAACTCTTCACCGGCGTCGACAAACCCGACCCCGTCGACCCCACCGCCAAGGAGGAGTACAACCCCTACCGCTTCAACAGCAAGCGCTGGGACAACTCCACCGGCATGTACGACATGGGGTTCCGCGACTACAACCCCGGCCTCAACCGCTTCCTCCTCCGCGACACCTACAACGGCGCCCTCAACGACCTGAGTCTCGGCACCGACCCCTGGACCAGCAACCGCTACGCCTTCACCGGCGGCAACCCCATCACCGGTATCGAACACGACGGTCACGAACCACGCCCCTGGCACGATCCCAAATACGACGGATCGCAATGCCACGACAACGCGAGCGTCGAATGCAATCCAGGCTCCGCCGATGAGAAGATTCCTGCTTCCCTGAGCCATCCGACATACAACTCGTCGATGAAGGACGACGACAGCGATGGCTTCATCGACGCACGGGAGGCTGCTCGCGCCGGAGTATCGCTGGACGGTGGTACGAGGAACGGGCGCCCCATGGGCGAGAAGGAACTGGAGATCATCAGCTTCGTCCCCATCGTCGGCACCCCGGCTGACATCGCCCTCGCCATCAAGCATCTGAACGAGGGGGACACCGAGGGCGCCGTATGGGACCTGGTCGGAATCCTCCCCGTCGGAGACGCAGGAAAATACATCGGGAATGTGGTGCGGCGCTGCCACAGTTTCGTCCCAGGCACCCAAGTCGCCATGGCTGATGGGACGTATAAGCCGATCGAAGAGGTGGTGGTCGGCGACGAGATACTGGCCACCGATCCCGAAACCGGAGAGACCAGGGCCGAGCCCGTCACCGCGCTCATGACGAGCAAGGGCGACAAGCACCTCGTCCAGATCAGCATCGACAACGGCGACGCCGGTAGCACGGTGATCGCCACGGAATACCACCCCTTCTGGATCCCCGAACTGCGGCGATGGCTCCACGCGAGCGACCTCACACCGGGAATGTGGCTCCGCACCTCCGCGGGAACTCACGTCCAGATCAAGGCAATCAAGAAGTGGACCGCCGTCCAGCGAGTCCACAACATGACGGTCGCCGACCTGCACACGTACTATGTACTAGCAGGGACGACACCAGTACTGGTCCACAACTCCAACTGTACGGTTTACCGGACGCAGACCTCCCACCCTGATAGTCAGCGCCTTGGGATCGATGCCTACGGAAACGTCTCGTTGAGTGGAGAAGGGCGCCTGTACTTAAACATGAGTGGCGATGCTTCACATTCACTTCAGTTCCGTGGTGCGGATGGTCAAGTTTTGAGTTTCGACGTGGATGGCTCATTCGTTGACCGCGTACGAGAGTCGGCTCTTCCGCAGCGAAAGCCGCGAGGATTCGCAGGAAGTGCACGTGAGTGGAGTCGACTCCGAAAGACACGCCCGGACATTGCAGATCCTTCGGTTTCACCCGGGCTATATGGAATTCCATCGAATATGTTCGGTGCTCTCATGGGAGCAATCACTCCCGGTTCTGGTCGGGTGATCCGATGAATGCCAGTAAGTTCGTTGGCGAACTGGAGCGAATCGATATTTCGCCAACGAAGAAGACCAAGGGGCCGCCAATCTTCGCTACGTTCCTGGTCACCACTAATGTCGACGCGGTCGACTACGTCACTAGACTCCGGGCAGTATTGTCTGCTGCAATCCGTACGGCGAATCAGGCTGACTTCGATTCGGAAGCCATACCAGAAATCCTGATCCCTGACTGGTTCGCAGAAGTGACTCGCGGCTCCGTGGTGGTTGGTTGTGACCATACGGCGTCCTCGGGAAGCCAACAGTATGTTTCCCGTCATGGCGAAGAGCCGTGGGAACTTCAGGATTGGCTCTTCTGCTTCGATCCACAGCTGAGGGGCTGGGCGTGGTGGGATGTGACCATGCTTTCGAAGAATTCGGTGCTGCTGTGGGTTGACTCGTCTGGCGAGCCAGCCTTTCCGTGCGAGGAACTCCGCTGGCTGGCTTATGCCTGTGGCGCGAAGAAAGTTGAGGGGCCTCTCCTCAGGCGCCTCTGGGAATGGCGGGAATCACACCAGGGTACGGCGACGTAGATAAGTGCTTTATTGGCCCTTCTGTCACGTTCTGCAGAGGGGCCAATACGTACGTAATAGGCGGTGATGGGAAGGGCTGCTGCTTCATCGATGCACAGCGACTGTGAGGGAAGGGTCCAAGGTCTGAAAACCCTGCAGGTGAAGGTGGCCGATAAGGGTGCGAAGAGTCGTCCTACTGCGGCTACAATCCGCACACCGACGTCGAGCAGATCACCAGCGAGACCGGTGACACCTGGGCGATCAACGGCTACACCGCCTACGGCAGTGGGTGGCGATGAGCGCGTGCTTCCAGTCGGCGGTCTTCTCCAGGTTGATCAACCGACGGGCATCGCGGGCCGGAGGGCGGACCCGGCGGACCAGCAACCTGACGGCCCCACAGCGTGGCGCCTTCGTTCAGACCGGTCGGTTCGGCGACATGAGCGTGCTCGTGGATTGCCGCCGTCTTGGCGGACGGTGGCCTGCCAGATGTCTTCGGGGAATTCGGGGATCGCGGTCTCGTCGATCTCGGTGAAGAGGAGACACGGTCTCCCGCTGGACCAGCTTGCTGGGAGCCGCCTCCTGCCGGTTCAGGCCCTGGTTCCTGGACCTGTCGGGGTGAGGCCGCAGGATCGCAGGGTCTCGTCCAGGTGGCGGACGTAGGTGGTGTTCGTCCAGGGCTCCAGTCGGGCTCGTGCCTGGTTGATCTCATCGGTCAGCCGAGCTGAGCTGTGTCGCCTGGTGATGTTGGCCGCCTCGGTCAGCCGGGCCGCAGCCTCGGGGATCTCCTTGGTCATGGCCAGGGCGCCGGCGTACCGGGCGAGCACGAACCCATGCCCCCTCGTGCAGTCGCGTGCCCTCTTGAACTTCGAGTCATGCTCAGCCAGATAGCGCCCGGCCGCCTCTATGACGTCTCTGGGTTGGTTCAGGCGAACCAGCAAGGTGGTCCGCCTGGATTCCATCACCGCTGGCGATACCCAGTACATGTACGCCGGTTCGTCGGCCTTCGGCGCTCCCGCTGACGCGAGCGCACTCTCATGCTCTCGGATACTCGCCGCAGCATCGCCCTCGGCGGCATAGGCGAGCGAGAACAGCGATTGGCACAGCGGGGTCAGCAGTTTGCTCGGAGATCGGGTTGCCCAGCTCTGGATGGCGAAGGCATGGTCGAAGACGGCTGCGGTGCGGTGCTGGTCGGCGGACATCCTGCCCAGCCAGTAATGCGCGTAGGCGATCAGCGTCGGATTTCCGAGGTCGTGTGCTGTTCGCAGACTGTCGAGCAGGGGTTGTTCAGCCGCCGCATACTCACACAAGTCGTAGGAGAGAAAGCCAGTCAACTGTGACAGCTGTGCGTACGTGTCGAGAAGCCGGTCACGCAGGCCCGGTGCCATCGACTCGCGGGTGAGCAGCTTGCCAACTGCTGCCCGCTGTCCGTTGACGACCGGCACCAACGTTGCGGGTCCGGACACGTCGTCGGCCCGCCGCGCCTGCAATGTCAGCTTCTCGAAGGTCCGCACCGTGGCCTCGTCCGTCCGCCAGGTGTTGCGCAGCACTCCGGCCAGACGTTCCTCCTCTTCAGTGGTGAGGATTCGTAGCAGATCGAGTGCGCGGCTTCCGCCGAACACCAGGGCCAGCTCGAAGAGCAGTTCGCGTCGCTTCACGTCGGCCTCCTCAATGTCGATGGCGCGCAGCAACCGCATGCATGACGCCGCGTCCACTGCCGTCCTGCCCGCAGACGTACGGTCTGCATCCGTCTTTGCGGTGACACGACTGTCCCTATTGGGCGGTGTGGGCCGATTGGCGTCCAGATGGCGGAAGTCCGCCTCGTCGAGCAGGACACGATCGGCAGTCTCGTACGAGGCCATGACCGCCTCAGGCAGCAGGCTCCGGGCCGTGGTCTCGTAGATCCTGGCCAGTACGGCCAGCAGCCGGGCGGGCGGTCGGCGGCCCGTCTCCGGCCACCCCTCATAGTCGTACAGCCGCGAATCGCGCAGTGCGGCGGTGCCCGCCGGGTCGGCGTCGTTGACCATGGACACGACGTCGACGGCGGTGCGGCCGTGTGCCAGTCGATGAAGCCGCAACGGGCTCACCTGGTGGGTGAGGGCGAGCACGTCCGCGATCTGATCCCAAGTGAAGCCCTTCCCTCGCAGGCACTGACTCCACGAGCGAGCTTGAAGGAGCACCCGGTAGCCTTCTCCGGACATCTGGACCACCTCCATGTTGATTGCTCACTGTAAAGCAATGGTCACGTTGAGTGCGAGAAGGTGGGTAGTCGATCGGAGCCGTAGCGGGGTGTCGTTCATGGCTGCGGCAGGTGCGGGCAGGTCGGCGCCGACGCCGCCGGGGTGGTGCCGGAGGATGCGGTGGCGGTCCACGCGGCACGTCGGACCGGGCAGCGTAGTGGTACCTGACCGAACCCCTTATGCGTTCCTGGAGAGGTCCCCGTGCCCAACATCACCGAACCTGCGGCCATGCCCGCTCGCCTGCACATCCCCCGGCAACGCGAGCAGGACCCGAGCGCCGACCCGGTTCTCCGCGAGCACATCGACGCGATGATCGACCTGCACCCCGGCGGCCTGACCTGGCGGCGCACCTACCCCGGCGCCCTCGACCAGGTCCCGCACGCCCGCCACTTCACCCGCTACCTGCTGGCCGACTCCGACCACCGGCACGACGCCGAACTGATCGCCGGCGAACTCGCCGCGAACGCCGTCCGGCACACCGCCAGCGGTCGCTCCAAGGGAACCTTCATCGTCGAGCTCACCCGCACGACGGCCACCACCACCATCGCGGTCTACGACTGCGGCTGGGGCGGCATCCCCCGCTTCGGCAGGCTCTTCGGGATCGATGCGGAGCACGGCCGGGGCCTGGCCATCGTCGCCGCGCTCGCCGACCAGTTTGGGTACGACGGCGACGAGGAGGTAGGCCACCGGGTGTGGGCGCGGATGCTCCAGCCCGGCGGCTGATCGGGGGAAGTCTCTCGGCGTCTGTTGAGCTTCGGCGGCCCCGGACGTCGGGAGGATGTCACCGGGTCGGTGCGGAGGCGTTCAGGCGGGCGAGTTGGCGGTCGTGCAGGCGGCTGAACAGCAGGATCGAGGTGATCGCCCCGATGAGCGCGCAGGCCATGTCCCACTGGGTGTCCCATTGGTCCCCCTGGACGGCCAGGAACGCGTCGGCCGCCTCTCCGGCGGCGAGCGCGGCCCACCACTCCAGCATCTCGAAGAAGGCGCTGAAGGCCAGGCAGACGGAGACGGTCAGCGGGGCCAGCCAGGCGCTGCCGCGCAGCGGGGACGTCCGCGTCAGCAGTTCGCGGACCAGGATGGCGGGCACGAAGCCCTGCATCAGATGGCCGATGCGGTCGTAGGGGTTGCGCGACAAGTCCAGTACGTCCTGCAGCCAGTACCCGAACGGGACCCGGGCGTAGGTGTAGGCCCCGCCGACGATCAGGACCAGCGCGTGTACGGCGAGCAGGCAGCACAGCAGTGTGGTGAGCGGGAAACGCCGCCACGTCACCACCAGCAACGGCAGTCCGCCGAGCACCCAGAAGATCTCCAGGAACCAGGTGAACCGGTCGTGGGGCTGGATGCCGGAGATGACCAGGGCGACCAGCACCACCGCGGCCAGCACCAGAGGCAGCCGTCGGACAGGAGCGGACGTGAGGGTCATGGGGCGGCCTCGGGATACTGGGGGACGGGAGGTGCATGCCAGTATGGGGCTTGCCCCGCCGCGCCACGAAAAGGCCGCCAAGCCACGAAAAGATGGGCGCGCCCCCGCACAGCCGCGGCGGCTTCGGCTCAGGACAGCGCTCGGGCTCGAACGGCTGCCGCGAAGCGGCCCCTTCATCGTGTTCTCAGAATGTTGCTCTAGCGTTGGGGCATGAGTGAGCTGGCCCGGTTGCTGGTGGTGGACGACGAGCCCGCACTGCGCGAGGCGCTTCAGTCGAGTCTGGAGTTCGAGGGCTACCAGGTCGTCACCGCCAACGACGGGCAGGCGGCGCTGGAGGAGCTGGCGCGCACCCCGTACGACGCGGTGCTGCTCGATGTCATGATGCCGCGGCTCGACGGGCTGACCGCCTGCCGCAGGCTCAGGGCGGCGGGCGACCACGTGCCGGTGCTCATGCTGACCGCCCGCGACGCCGTCGGTGACCGGGTGTCGGGCCTGGACGCGGGGGCTGACGACTACCTGGTGAAGCCGTTCGAGCTGGACGAGCTGCTGGCCCGCGTACGGGCGCTGCTGCGGCGCGGTGCGTTGAGCGCCGGCGAGCCCGAGCCGACGCTGTGCTTCGGCGACCTGAAGATGGATCCGGCGACCAGGGAGGTCACCAGGGGTGCGCGGCGCCTGGACCTCACCAGGACCGAATACCTGCTGCTGGAGCTGTTCCTGGCACACCCGCGCCAGGTGCTGACGCGGGACCAGATCCT
This sequence comes from Nonomuraea glycinis, assembly GCF_014646515.1. GTDB lineage: Bacteria > Actinomycetota > Actinomycetes > Streptosporangiales > Streptosporangiaceae > Nonomuraea > Nonomuraea glycinis. Next base: position 61,160 of record NZ_BMNK01000021.1, on the reverse strand, counting down.
GGCCGAAGTGTGGGGGTTCGACTTCGAGCCGTCGTCCAACTCCCTGGACGTGTACGTGATGTACCTGCGGCGTAAGACGGAGGCCGGCGACCAGCCCCGGTTGATCCATACCGTGCGGGGTGTCGGCTACGTTCTCAGAGGCGCCACGTGAGAGGTCGCAGCATGCGCTCGCGGCTCACCCTGCTGGTCGCGGCGGCGGTGGCGATCGCGGTCGCCGTCTCGGCGGTGGGCTGCTGGTACTTCGTCCAGCGGGAGTTGTCGTGGCAGCTCAACGAGTCGCTCAGGGACATCCGCGTGCCGTGGTCCCTGCTGGACAAGGCCGTGAAGGAATGCTCGCCGAACCCGATCAGCACCGCGGGCGGCGACTACCCGCCCTTCCCCGAGCCCATGCAGATCGTCTACCCGGACGGCACCCGCTGCGTCATGGGCAACACCGCGATCAAGGTCACCTATCGGGAGAGGAAGATCGCGGCCGGCTATCGGGGGCAGGAGGAGGTCTACGACGGCTTCGCCGACAACGGCAAGCCCATCCGCGTGCTGGTCAAGAACGTCGACCAGAACGCCGCGTTCGTGATCGCCAGGCCCCTGCACGAGCTGCGCAGCACGCTCCGGCGGGTGTCGGTCATGCTGGTGATCGTCGCGGCGCTCGGCGTGCTCGTCGCCGCGACGGCCGGGCTGCTCGTCTCGCGGGCGGCGCTGCGCCCGGTGGGCCGCCTGACCAGGGCGGTCGAGCACATCGCGCAGACCGAGGATCTCAACACCCGCATCCCGGTGGAGGGCACCGACGAGATCGCCCGGCTGAGCGCCTCCTTCAACGCGATGACCGCCGCCCTGGCCGGCTCCCGGGTCCGCCAGCAGCAGCTCGTTGCCGACGCGGGGCACGAGCTGCGCACCCCGCTCACCACCCTGCGAACCAACATCGACCTGCTGCTGCGCAGTGAGCAGACCGGCCGTAGCCTCGACCCGGGGGCCAAGGAGCGCCTGCTGGTGAACGTGAAGGCGCAGTTCGCCGAGCTCACCACGCTGGTCGGCGACCTGCTGCAGCTCGCCCGCGGCGACACCGACCACGAGCCGCACGTCGAGCTGCCCCTGCACGAGGTCGTCACGGCCGCCGTGGAACGCGCCAGGCTGCGCGGCGCCGAGGTCAGCACCGAGCTGTCGCCGTGGTACGTCGTCGGCAGCGCCACCTCCCTCGAACGGGCCGTGCTCAACCTCATCGACAACGCCGCCAAGTTCAGCCCCGGCCGCGAGGTCGAGGTGGAGCTGCGCGAGGGCGTGCTGACGGTTCGCGACCACGGGCCCGGCATCGCCGAGGACGAGCTGCCGCATGTCTTCGAGCGCTTCTGGCGCTCCCCGTCGGCGCGTTCCCTGCCGGGATCGGGTCTGGGGCTGGCGATCGTCGCGCAGGCGGCGGCGGAGGCCGGGGGAGTGGTCAGCCTGGCCAACGCGACCGGCGGGGGCACCATCGCGACGATGAGGCTGCCGGGAAGGCCGCAGGCGTCCGAGAAGCCATGACCCAGGTGGACCCGCGCGGGCCGGGCAAGGTGGCGTGCGCGGCCCGGCGGGTCAGGCGGGCAGGGCGGCGAGGAGGAAAGCCAGGCGGGCGGCGGCGGACTCCACGTCGTCGGTGCTGCCCAGCCGGTATCCCCAGGAGGTGACGAAACTTCCGTTCTCCGAGCACGTCACGCTTTCCATGAGAGTGGCGGAGAAACGGTTGCGCACGGACACGTATGCCGGGTCGCTGGCGAGGGCCAGCGCTTCCACGGACAGGTCAGCGTGCCGTCCGATGAACCACGCGAATCGCTCGAGGCAGAGCGCGGTGTCCAGCATCATGCGTCACCTCCGTCTCGCGCCAGAATTGCACGATCTTGCGGCGGGGGGCAAGCAATTGCGAGATTAATGTGAGGATTGTTTGCGGTATTCGTCAAGGACGCGAATGATGACATCACGCCCCTCTTCTGCAAACTTCGCTACCTTTGTGTAATCGTCGAAGGCTCGTGCGTAAAAGGCGATGTCATCGGGGTCGCGCATGACCAGCTCCTTGGTCATCGTGCCCACCCCCACCATCGCCTCGTTGTAGATCCAGAAGCCGTGCATGGGCGCCGACGGCAGCTCCTTCGTGAACGGGATCACGCCGAACTCCACGTTCGGCAGGGTGCTCACGGCCAGCAGCCGGTCGAGCTGGCCGCGCATCACGTCGACGGGGGTCAGCCGGGTGTGCAGCACCGCCTCGGAGATCACGAACCTGAACGTCCGGGTCCGGTCGTAGAGGATCTCCTGGCGCTGCATCCGCACCCGCACCGCCGCGTCGATCTGGTCGGCGGCGCTGTAGAGGCGCTTGACCTTACGGAAGACGTGCCGGGCGTACTCGGACGTCTGCAGCAGGCCGACCATGACGGCCGGCTCGAACGCCCGGAAGAGCCTGGTCCGCGCCTCCAGATCGCGCATGTCCTCCTGGATGGCGGCCAGGCCGCTGCGGTGCCGCTGCTTCCAGCCGTCATGCCGCTCCTGCAGCGCGAGGGCCTGGGTGATCAGGCCGTCCGTCGTCTCGGCGGTGGCCCGTACGGCCTGGGCCCAGACCACGACATCGTCCTCCGTCGCGGTCTGCCGCGCGTTCTCCAGGCGGGAGACCTTGGAGGGCTGCCAGCGCAGCCTCTCGGCCAGGTCCTTGCCCGAGAGCCGGGCCGCCTCGCGCAGCTGCCGGAGCTGGCCACCGAGGTCCATCCGAGCCTGCTGAAAGGACGTCACGCGGCACGAGGCTAAACCGCTCACGGGGGTCATGCCAGCCTTGACCCGACAATCGTGATCAACCGGATGCGGGGCTCCTATCAGGGAAAGCGGTTGCCGAATCGTCGCGCAGGACCCGGCGGGCGATCTCGGTGAGCAATTCGCGCGGCACCTCGACCGCGGTCTCGCCGTCGAGGATGTCGCGTAAGTCCGCAAGGGCCTCGGCGTCGGTGAGCCGGAGGCCCTGCACGACGATCGTGCCCCGGTCGGTTTCGTACAGGGTGGGGCAGGCGCCCGCCTCTGATGTCGACCCCAGGAACCGCATGCGCATGACGATCCTTCCCCGAAAACAACTGCAATTGCGCGCAATTGTACGAGGCAAAGCACGAGTCGTGATCATGTTCCGTAAAAGTCATGATATTTCGGGCACTATGGCTAAAGGGAGTCACGCATGATGGTTCCCGCGCGCTCGAAAAGGCTCAGCGTGGTGGCGTGCAGCGCGTCGCCGAGGTCCTTGGGCGCCTTGCCCGCGAATGCCCGCGCATACGTGCCCTCCAGCACGATGCCGAGCTTGAAACAGGCCATCACCGCATACCAGTCGATCGCCGACAGGTCCCGCTCCGACAGCGCCGCGTAGCAGTCGACGATCTCGCGCGGCGACGCCAGGCCGGGGATCTGCGCCTCGCTCAACGGCAGGACGGCCAGCAGCCAGCCGAGATCGAGCAGCGGATCGCCGATCGTGCACATCTCCCAGTCCACGATGGCCGCCACCCTGGGCCCGTCGTGGGCGTACAGCAGGTTCGCGAAGTGATAGTCGCCGTGCATGATGCCCGGCGTGAAGGCGGCCGGCCGGTTGGCGTCGAGCCACCCGGCCGTCTCCCGCAGGCCGGGAATCTCCGGCCCCGGATAGCCGTCGAGCCGGCCGTAGGAGTCGAGCTCCCTGAGCCAGCGCGGCACCTGACGCTCCAGGAACCCCTCCGGCCGGCCGAAACCGGGCAGCACGTCCGGATCGACCCGGCCCAGCACGGCCAGCGCCGAGGCAGCCTCCAGCGCCATCCGGTGGCGGATCGCCGGGTCGGAGGCGTGCGGCTCGGGCAGCCCCATCGAGGCGTTGAACCCGTCGACCGGCTCCATCAGATAGAAGACCGGCTCCAGCTCCGACTGGACCTCGGTCTGCGCCGCCACCAACCTGGGCGCCGCGACCGGCGTGTCCCGCAGCGCGGCCAGCACCCGCGCCTCACGGCGCAGCACGTCGTTGCTCTTCGGCCGGGCGTGCAGGGGCGGCCTGCGCAGGATGTACGGCCTGCCGCCGCGCTCGAAGCGCACCATGACGTTCTGGGTGCCGCCCAGGACCGGAGCCATGCCGGTGATCTCACCCTCGGGCAGCCCCTGAGCGTCCATCCAGGCGCCGAGTGCCGCCAGATCGACGGCGCTCACGTCGATGTGCGTGGAGGTCATGAACTGCCTTTCAACCGGACGAAATACCAGCGGCTGACCCTACGGTCGCCCGGTTCGGCCGGTCAACCCAGGGCCTGCATGAACGGGAGGTACTGCCGCGACCGGTCACCGGGCAGCTCGCCGCCGCGCACCATCAGCGACACCTCCCACGGGCTGCCGATCCCGTGCTCGTCCGCCCACCGCACCAAATCGTCCTTGGCCAGATCGAGGTCCAGCCGCACCTCGCCGCCCGCGTGCAGCGCCAGGTCGCCGATCAGCGCCCTGGCCGTCTCCTCGTCGCGCGCCACGACGGGCCCGACGACCACGTTGTCATCGTTGCGCCAGCAGTGACCGAAGCCGCCTTCGGCGACCCGTACCTGCTCGCCGAAGGCGAACATACGCCGCAGCAGTGGCGACCTGTCGGTGCCGAACAGCTCGGCGTCCAGCGCCACGATCTCCCCGAGGTCCGCCTCGGTGGCGGCCCGCGTCCGGCCGGAGGGGTCGCCACGGAAGACGCCGGTGCGCTTGGCGACCCGGCCGACCGTGCGGAACCCGAGCGTCTCGTACAGCGGCCGGCCGTTCTCCGTCGCGTGCAGCGACACCACCCGGTCCCCGGCCCGCGCCAGCACGTGCTCCATCAGGCCCCGGGCCAGGCCGCGCCGGCCGTACCGGGAGGCGGTGAGCACCATGCTGATCACGGCGTGATCGGTGCCGTAGCGGGTCAGCACGGTCGTCGAGGCCAGCCCGTCGCAGTCGGGTGCGTCGACGCCGTAAACCTCACCGACCTCGAACAGCAGCGCCCACTTGCGCGTCTCGGGCAGCCACTCCCGGTCCTTGGCCAGCCGGCCACAGTCGTCAAGGTCAGCGAGGGTGAGACGGCGCACGGTCATGCGTCACATGCTTCACCACACCTGGCTCCACGCTCAACGCGTTTGTTGTGGCGGGCGCCTCCGCGCTCAACGTCGTCGTGCGCCCTGAGGGGCGCCCTGCCCTCATGGCGGGCCGCGAGGTGATGCGGCTGCCTGCCGCTGCGCTCGGCGTGATTCTCGTGGATCATGAGTGCATGCGGTGCGTGGTGGCGGTGGACGTCGGTGGCACGACCATGAAGGGCGGGCTGATCACTCAGGACGGGACGATCCTGTACGCCGAGCGCCGGCCCACCCCCCGAGCCGAGGGCCCCGCCCAGGTGATCGCCGCCATCTCGGCCTTCGTCACGGACCTGGCCCGTCCCCGTACGCTGGACGACGCCCAGGTCCGCCCCGAGGCGGTCGGCCTCGCCGTGCCCGGCCTGGTCACCCCGCAACGGGCCCTCTACTCGGCCGCCCTCGGCTGGAAGGACGTACCCGCCGAGGCGTTCACCGATGTGGCCCTCCCCGTCGCTCTGGGCCACGACGTACGCGCCGCGGGAGAGGCGGAGCTGGTCTACGGGCGCGCCGCGGTGAGGGCTGAGCCTCCGGCGGGTCACGTTCTGTTCATGCCGATCGGGACGGGGATCGCGGGCGCGCTCGTCCTAGGAGGCTCGCTGTACGGCGGGGCCGCCGGATGGGCCGGGCAGATCGGGCATGTCCCGGTCTGGCCCGACGGCTTGCCGTGCTCGTGCGGGCAGCGCGGGTGCCTGGCCGCGTACGCGTCGGCGTCGGCCATCGCGAGCCGTTGCGGCGAGACCTCCGCCGCCGACGTCGCCCGCCGGGTGAGGGCGGGCGATCCTCGGGCCGTCACGGTCTGGGGCGAGGCGGCGGAGGCGCTGGCGCTGGCCCTGGCCACCTACACGCTGCTGCTGGACCCGGCGCTGATCGTCATCGGCGGCGGCCTCGCGCAGGCGGGCGACCTGCTCCTCGACCCCCTGCGCGAGCGGCTCGGCGACCGGCTGACGTTCCGCCCCGCCCCCATGGTCCGCGTTTCAGGGCTGGGCCCGGACGCGGGGCTTCTCGGCGCGGGCCTCCTGGGCTTCCGCGCCCTGCCCCGGCTGTGAGCCGGTCAAGTCGCTGGATCCGGTGGCCGAGATCGGCGGCACCGGCGTCACCAGATCTCGTGGTCGAGCCCGGTCGTGACGATCCGCAGCGCGCTGAACGCCGCGTACGGCCGGTCGTACGAGCTGATCCCGCCGTACGAGGGCATCGGCACCTTCGGGAGGAGGTCGAGCACCGCACTGAGCCGCCCCCGCTCGGCCGCTTGGAGGAGCAGATCCACGGTCGGTCCCTGCCGCTGTGCCGGAGGGATCCGGGTGATCTCCGCGTACCTGCGGGCAAGGTCCTCGTCCACCGGGTCCCCCGGTTCCACGATCGCGAGGCCGTTGCGCTCGGCCCATTCGTGCGACAGCTCTGTCTGCCCGTACTGCCGGAGAAGGTGCGCCACCGTCCGCTCGTCGAACCAGTTCTTCGCGTCACGCAGGATTCGTTCGGCGAGGTCGGCCCTGCCCGTGCGCAACGCGTACCCGACGAACGGGACGCCGGCGTGGTGGCCGGGGTCGCCGGTGCCCTCGTCCAGCAGTGCCCGCGCCTCGTCCTCCCGCCCGCACTCCAGCAGCGCCCACACGACCGGCAGGCGATGGTCCCACCCGCCGTGCTGCTCGCGCAGCGCCTCGCGCGCCCTCTCGAACCACCGGTTCGCGCGCTCCCGATCACCCAGCGCCGCGTACGCCCCGCCCACGGCTGCACCGGCGCGAGCCTGGCCGCCCCACATCATGGCGTACCACACCGGCTCGTCCCACAGGGCCTCGCAGGCCGTCTCGTGATCGGCGAAGAGCGGGCGCGCGTCGTCCGGTAGCCCCGCGGCCGCCAGGACCATGGCCGCCTCGGCCGCCACGAACGGGCGACGGCCCTCCGGGGACGCCTTGACCAGCACGCGTACGCCGTCCGGCTCGCCGCGCCGGGCCCGGATGAGGGCGGCCTCGTGGAGAGCCTCGCCGGGCCACGGGGATTGGTCCACGCCGTACTCCACGACCGCTTCGAGGAAGACCCGGAACACGTCGTCCACCGTGGCCGCGCCGGGCGGTGGCGGCCACCCTCCGGGTTCCGGCATCCGCACGGCACGGCCGCGGAACGGCTCCAGGTCCTCGCGCAGCGGCTCGTGGACCCGTTCCGCCGCGGTGGGCGCGTCGGGGAAGACATCCAGCCGTCCCCAGTGAACGGGCCATGCGTAGCGGCGGTCCACCGCCCACGCAAGCGTCGAGGCCAGGTCCCCTTCCCGTTCGGGAGGGGCGATCACGACGCCCTCCGGAAAGGCGACCGCCCAGGTCTCCTCATCGAGCGCGAACGTGGGATTGGGCCCCCGCCGGATCCGTTCGCCGATGTCGCCGCCGTCAAGGAGCAGCGGGCGCGGCGCGACGGGCTGCCGCAGCAGCGTGAAGTCGCCGATGACCTCGCCGGTGTCCGCGCGCAGGAAGCGCAGCACGGTCGGCCCCACCGCCACCAGCACGTCGTCGGCGCCCCAGTGCAGCCCGGTGGCCTTCTCCGGAGCGTCGAACGCGCGCAGCCGCTCCGCGTGCTCGTCGTCCAGCGACCAGACCTCGATCCGACCGTCGGCGGTGAGGCACGCCGCGCGGTCGCCGTCAGGCGCCCAGGCCCAGGCGCCGACCTCCAGGTCGCCTCCCGGCGCCCGGACCGCGACGTCGAGGTCGTAGCGGCACTGACCGGTCCGGTCCACGATCCCGACGCGCGGACGTTCAGCGTCGTGCCCCGCGGGGACGACGACGGCGAGCCGCGTCCCCCAGGACAGGTGGACACTCTGGAACGACACATCGAAATACCCGGGGCCGGAGGCGATGTCCCGGCCTGTCACCGCGTCCGCGATCACCAGTTCACCGTCGCGGTGGTAGGCCAGCAGGGTCTCGTCCCGGCTCCATGCGGTGGACGGCCACCGGTTGTTCTTGTCGGCCTGGACGATCCAGGAGACCTCCCCCGAGGCGACGTCGATCGAGCACACCCTCCCATCGCCCAGGCTCCCGTACAGCCGCTTCCCGTCCCGGGACCAGACGGGCCACCGCAGGACGAAGCCCTCCTCGTCGTAGTCTTCGTCCTCCTCCTCTTCCTCATCACTCACCGCCGGTACCGTCGTGGTCTCCAGGCTGGAGAACTCCACGATCGAGCCATAGGTCTCGGAGTCCTCGTCCATGACGTACGCGCGAAGGCCGTCGGGCGAGAGCGCGAACGGGTCGGGACGGCCGTTGTAGGTGAGGCGGACGGTCGCGATCGGCTCGGTGCCGGCGCCGAAGGGGTCCCACACGCCGACGTTGCTGGCCCGGTACTCCACGGCCAGCCGAGTCTCGCAGGCCGACCACTCGATCGTCTCGCCGTACCCGGGCCAGCCGATCCCACCCACGATCCCGTCGATGACGTTGACGCAGCGGCCGGTGGCGACCTCCCAGATCTGCAGGGTGGCTCCGGCCTCGTAGTCGTCACCGCCGAAGTCGCCGACCGCGAGGTAACGTCCAGACGGGCTCAGCGCCTGCGAGGAGATCTCGACGCGGTGCACATCGGGATGGCGCAGCAGAGCCCCGCGCTCGCGGATCCGCTTGGTCGCGAGCCGGTGCGCCTCCGTGACGCCGTGAGCGCGTTCCAGCTCCTGCAGCGCGGCCCGCAACGGGGGCAGGTCGCGCACAGGCTCGAACGCGGCCCAGTCCTGCGCGCCCAGCGCGTCCGAGAGGGCACGCTCCGTCTTGTTGGTGATCTTCATGACCAGCGATGCTAGGGGACGCCACCGACGGCCGCGCGGCACTCGGTGCGGCTTCCGTCGACGCCATGACCGTCGGCATGATCACCGTGGGTGGGGCAGGAGGGATTCCGGCAGGTTCACCGGCTGGGCTCGTAGCTCTTCGCCGAGGGCCTTGGCCTGGGGGTCCATGCGAGGGCTCGCCGCCACGCCTCTGCCGAGGAGGCCGTGGACGACGAAGTTGAGCGCGTTGAGGTTGGGCAGCTCGTAGCGGTCGACGCGGTGCGGGCCCAGGGCCGGGAGCAGGTCCTTCAGGCGTTCGGTGGTGAGGTGGCCCGCCAGCCAGGCGTACTGCTCCGGGGTGGTGGTCCAGACGCCCAGGTTGGCGTTGCCGCCCTTGTCGCCCGAGCGCGCTCCGGCGATCCGCCCCAGCGGGACGCGGGTGAGCCGCCCGCCGGGAGGAAGGGGCGGCTCGCCGGCCCCTTCGGGCCGTACGCCTCCGCGCACAGCGGCTGTGTCGGCGAGAGGGAGGGGCTCGCCGTCCGGGAGGACCTTCTGAGGTTCGGGCTCGACGTTCAGGGTGAACGTCGGAGGGACGGGCTCGCCGTCCAGGAAGACCTGTGGGTGCACCTCGGTGGCGGATATCAGGACCGGCCAGTAGACGCCGTACGGGGAGGCGGCGCCCGGTGGGGTCAGGCCGTAGAAGCCCGGGTAGCTGGCCAGCCCCGTCTCCACCACGGCGGCGGAGAAGGCGCGTCCGGCCACGTTCCGGTCGGTGTCCATGACGGTGATCCGCAGCAGACCGGAGTCCGTCAGGGTGACGTCCACCTCGTCGAAGGAGTCCTTGGGGATCCGGGCCCAGATCGCCTCCTCGGCCACGCGGGCCTTGGCCGCCAGGTCCAGGCCGGTCAGTACGAGCGTCATGGTGTTGCGATGGCCGGCCAGGTAGTTGACGGCGACCTTGAGGGTGCCGGGCGGGGGCTCGCCACGCACGCCGGAGACGCGTACCCGGTCGGGGCCGTCGTCGGCCAGGGTGATCGTGTCGAAGCGGGCCACCACGTCAGGGCCGGCATAGCGCGGCGAGGCGATCTCGTAGAGGAGCTGGGCCGTGACCGTGCCGATCGAGACCAGGCCGCCGGTGCCGGGATGCTTGGTGATGACGCTGGAGCCGTCGGTATGCAGCTCGGCGAGGGGGAAGCCGCAGTGCGCCAGGTCGGGCACGTCCTGGAAGAAGGCGTAGTTGCCGCCGGTGGCCTGGCAGCCGCATTCGATGATGTGGCCGGCGACCACCGAGCCCGCCAGCGGGTCCAGGTCGTCCGGCTGCCATCCGTACCGCCAGATGCCCGGCCCTGTCACCAGCGCCGCGTCCGTGACGCGGCCGGTGACCACCACGTCGGCGCCCGCCGACAGGGCGGCGGCGATGGGACGGCCGCCCAGGTAGGCGTTGGCGGTCAGCGGCGTGGCTCGCAGTCGTTCGCCGGTGTCGGCGTTCACCAGGTCGAGGTCGCGGCCGGTGAGGTCGTCGCCGGTCACGTGGGCGACCTTGGGGGACAGGCCGAGCCTGGCGGCCAGCTCGTGCACGGCTTCGGCGCAGCCGGCCGGGTCCAGGCCGCCCGCGTTGGTCACGATCTTGATGCGGCGATCCAGGCAGGGGCCGAGGACGTCCTCAAGCTGGCGCAGGAACGTCGGGGCGTAGCCGGGGCGGCCCTTGAGCCGGTTGCCGGCCAGGATGAGCATGGTCAGCTCGGCCAGCCAGTCGCCGGTCAGCACGTCGATCGGGCCGCCCTCGACCATCTCGCGGGCGGCCGACAGCCGGTCGCCGTAGAAGCCGCTGCAGTTGGCGATCCTCAGGGGACGCATGGTCGGCTCACCTCTCGCCGGGGACCCAGGGGGGACGTGGCCGGCTCACTTGTCGCCGGGGACCCAGCGGGGCGGTCGCTTGGCCATGAAGGCGGCGATGCCCTCCTGGCCTTCCTCGGAGGTGAAGCGTTCGGCGGACAGCTCGGTCATCCGCCGCAACCCCTCCTCGAACGGGACGGCCGGGATGTCCCGGACCAGTCGCTTGGTGATGGCCAGCGCCTCCGGGCCGCCCTTGATGAGCATCCCGGCGTAGTGGGCGACGGCCGCGTCGAGCTCCTCCTGCGGCACGGCGCGGGTCAGCAGGCCGATCTCCACCGCCTTGGCGGCGCCGAACACCTCGCCGGTCATCAGGTACTCGGCCGCCGCCCTCGGCTGCAGCCGCCTCAGCACGGGCACCGAGATCATCGCGGGCGCGACGCCGAGCCGTACCTCCGTGAACGCGAACGAGGCCGTCAGCGGCGCGATGGCGAAGTCGCAGGCGGCGACCAGGCCGAGGCCGCCGGCGCGGGCGGTGCCGTTCAGCCGGCAGATGACCGGCTTCGGGCTCTCCCAGATCAGCGACAGGACCTCCGGGAACGACGCCGTCACCGGCGCGTCCCCGCGTTGCTCCTTCAGGTCCGCGCCCGAGCAGAACACCGGCCCCGTCCCGGTCAGCACGATCACCCGGGCCTCGGGCTCGGCCAGCGCCTGCTCCAGGCTGTCCGCCAGATCGCCGAGCAGGCGTACGGACAGCGCGTTGCGGTTCGGCGGCGAGTCCAGCGTGATCGTCGCGATCCCGTCCGCGAGCTCCCTGTGGACCAGGCGTGTCATGCGTCCCCCTCCTCAATGATGGCCAGCACGGCTCCGGCGTCGACCTGCCGGCCCTTCTCGACGTGCACCTCGGCGACCACGCCGGCCGCCGGGGCGGCGATCAGATGCTCCATCTTCATCGCTTCGAGCACCAGCACCGGCTGCCCCTTCACCACGCGCTCACCCGGTCGCACCTCCACCCGCAGCACGCTGCCCGGCATCGGCGCGAGCAGCGAACCCGGCGCGACCTGCTCGACGGGCTCCGGCAGCCGCGGCACCGGCGTGAGCGCGACCCCGCCCGCGGCGGAGTCCACGTACACCTTGCCGTCGCCGTACCCCGACACCTCGAAGGCGTGCCGCACGCCACCGCGTTCGAGCACCACCCGGTACGGTCCGACAGCGTCCAGTTCGTACGGCGCGGAGCCGGCGGGCAGGGTGCCCCGGACCGTCTCGATCACGCGGACCCCGGCGGGCAGCGGGTCGTAGACCGCCTCGGCCTCCTCGAACCGGGCCACCCGTGCCTGGGAGCGGACGTTGCGCCACCCGGCGGGCAGGCCGCCCAGGACCGGTGCGCGCTCCCGGTTGGCGGCGGCCGTCGCCAGGGCGGCCGCCAGCACGGCCAGCTCGTCGGGAGCGCCGTCGCCCGCGAACACGTGCTGGTCGAGAAACCCGGTATGAGTGTCCCCAGCCTCGAAGTCCCGATTTTTCAGGATGTCGAGAAGAAGGTCGCGGTTCGTGGTGAGACCGTGGATCCGAGCCCGCCGCAGCGCGGAGACCACCTTGCGCACCGCCTCGCCGCGCCCCGACCCGTACCCGATGATCTTGGCCAGCATCGGGTCGTAGTGGGAGGACACCACCGACCCGCCTTCCACCCCCGAGTCCACCCGGACCTGCCCCGGCACCTCGAACCGGTGCAGCACCCCGGACTGCGGCAGGTAGGCCCGGTCCTCGGCGTACAGCCGCACCTCCACGGCGTGCCCGGCCGGCGTCGGCGACTCCGGCGGCAGGGCCGCGCCCTCGGCCACCTCCAGCTGCCACCGCACCAGGTCCACCCCGTACACCAGCTCCGTCACCGGATGCTCCACCTGCAGGCGGGTGTTCATCTCCAGGAACGCCACCTGCTCGCCCCGGACCAGGAACTCGACCGTCCCCGCGCCCTCGTAGCCGATCGCGCGGGCGGCCCGGACCGCTGCCTGCTCCAGCCGGGCCCGCATCGGCGGGGCGACGCCGGGGGAGGGGCACTCCTCCACGACCTTCTGGTGCCTGCGCTGGATGCTGCACTCCCGCTCGCCGAGCGCCCACACCATGCCGTGCCGGTCGGCCAGGACCTGCACCTCGATATGCCGGGCGCCCTCCAGCAGCGGCTCGACGAACACGCCGCCGTCGCCGAAGGCCGCCAGGGACTCCCGGTGCGCCGAGGCCACCTGCCGTGCCAGCTCGTCCGCCGCGCGCACCACCCGCATCCCCCGGCCGCCGCCGCCGGCGACGGCCTTGACCAGCACCGGGAACTCCCACGCCGGAGCCGGATCCGCCAGCTCGCCGTCGGCCGTCTCGGCCAGCGACGGGAGCGTGGGGACGCCGGCCTCGGACATCAGGCGCTTGGCCGTCAGCTTGACGCCCATCGCGGCGATGGCGGCCGGCGGCGGGCCGACCCAGGTCAGCCCCGCCTCGATCACCGCCCGCGCGAAGGCCGCGTTCTCCGACAGGAACCCGTATCCGGGGTGCACCGCGTCCGCACCGGAGACGCGGCAGGCCGCCAGCAGCCGGTCGACGGCCAGGTAGGTGTCGGCGGGCTTGACGCCGCTCAGCCGTACCGCGTAGTCGGCCTCGGCCGTGTGCGGCGCGTGGGCGTCGGCGTCGGAGAAGACCGCCACCGTCTCGATGCCCAGCTCCCGGCAGGTGCGGAAGACCCGGCGGGCGATCTCGCCCCGGTTCGCCACCAGCAGACGTGTGATCACGGCCGGAACACCCCGAATCCCGCCGCCTCGGGCACCGCGGCGTTGTTGATCGCCGACAGGCACAGGCCCAGCACGGTACGCGTGTCGCGCGGGTCGATCACCCCGTCGTCGTAGAGCCTGCCGGACAGGAAGAACGGCAGCGACTCCGCCTCGATCTGCGCCTCCACCATCGCCCGCATGGCCGCGTCCGCCTCCTCGTCGTAGACCTGCCCGCGCGCCTCGGCCGAGGCGCGGCTGACGATCGACAGCACCCCGGCGAGCTGCGCCGGGCCCATCACCGCCGACTTGGCGCTCGGCCAGCTGAACAGGAACCGCGGATCGTAGGCCCGCCCGCACATCCCGTAGTTGCCCGCCCCGTAGGAGGCGCCCATCACCACCGTGAGGTGGGGCACCGTCGAGTTCGACACCGCGTTGATCATCATGGCGCCGTGCTTGATGATGCCGCCCTGCTCGTACTCCTTGCCCACCATGTAACCGGTCGTGTTCTGCAGGAAGATCAGCGGAGTGCGGGACTGGTTCGCCAGCTGGATGAACTGGGTGGCCTTCTGCGCCTCCTCGCTGAACAGCACGCCGCGCGCGTTGGCCAGGATGCCCACCGGATAGCCGTGCAGCTGAGCCCAGCCGGTCACCAGCGAGGCGCCGTACACCGGCTTGAACTCCTCGAACTCGCTGCCGTCCACCACCCGGGCGATCACCTCGCGCGGGTCGAACGGGACCTTCAGATCTTCCGGCACGATCCCCAGCAGCTCCTCCGCCGGATAGGCCGGATCCCTCCCGGCCTGTGGCCGGACGCCGTGCTTGCGCCAGTTGAGCGATTTCATGATCCGCCGTCCGATCCGCAGCGCGTCGTGCTCGTCGGCGGCCAGGTAGTCGGCCAGCCCGCTCACCCGGGCGTGCATCTCGGCGCCGCCGAGCGACTCGTCGTCGGACTCCTCGCCGGTCGCCATCTTCACCAGCGGCGGCCCGCCCAGGAACACTTTCGCTCGTTCCCGCACCATCACCACGTAGTCGCTCATCCCGGGCACGTACGCCCCGCCGGCCGTGGAGTTGCCGAAGACCAGCGCGATCGTCGGGATCCCGGCGGCCGACAGCCGCGTCAGGTCGCGGAAGATCCGGCCGCCCGGGATGAAGATCTCCTTCTGCGTCGGCAGGTCGGCGCCGCCGCTCTCCACCAGATTGACGTACGGCAGGCGGTTCGCCATGGCGATGTCCGCGGCGCGCAGCGTCTTCCTGAGCGTCCACGGGTTCGAGGCGCCGCCCCTGACCGTGGGATCGTTCGCGGTGATCACGCACTCGACGCCTTCGATCACCCCGATCCCGGTGACCACGCCGGCGCCGACGGAGAACTCGCTGCCCCACGCGGCCAGCGGCGACAGCTCCAGGAACGGCGAGTCCGGATCCACCAGCAGCTCGATCCGCTCCCGGGCGAGCAGCTTGCCACGGCGGCGATGCCGCTCGACGTATTTCTCCCCGCCGCCGGCGACCGCCTTGGCGTGCTCGGCGTCGAGCTCGGCCAGCTTGGCCAGCATCGCCTCCCGGCGCCGCGGACGGTCGTCGTCGCTCGGGTCCAGCCTGCTGACGATCACGCGTCCTCCTCCAGAACCGACGACCTGGCGTCCGTACTTGACGGTGGTGTCAGGCCGATGGCTCGTGCCCACAGCCGGGTCAGGTGATCCACGGCCGTCTCCTCGTCCGCCTGCTCGCCCAGGTCCAGCCACACGTGCGCGAAGTGCTCGACCATGCCGCCCAGCATGACCGCCGTCAGCCTGGGGTCGAGCGTGGGGTCGGCCAGGCCCTGCTCCTGCAGGCGTCGCACGCCGTCGGCGCCGCGCCGGACGAAGACCTCGCGGAGCTCCATGAGCAGCCGCCCGAACCGGTCGTCGGCGGTGGCCGCGTGCTCCAGCGTCCGCATCAGCCGGGAGTTGGCCGACCAGGCGCGCAGGTAGAGCCGGTTGGCGGCCTCGATGCGGGCGTACGGGTCGGCGGGCGCGGACGGTCCCACGACGCTCGCCGCGAACATCTCGCCCATGGCCGCGCCCGCCACCTCGGCGAACAGCGACTCCTTGGAGTCGAAGTAGGTGTAGAAGGTGCCGTGCGACACCCCGGCCCGCGCGCAGACGTCGTCGATCCGCACGGTGTCGTAGCCGTGCTCGTCGAACGCCTCGCGCCCCGCCCGCAGGAGCGCGGCACGCGTCCGCATGCCCCGGGAGGTCAGCGATTTGACGATCACGTCAACTACGGTAGCGGCCGGGGGTCGTTCTGAGAAGATCCCGCTCGCCGGAGGCGCATTCCGGACTCATGACGGCGAAAGGGCCGCTCTCCGGCAAGCGGAGAGCGGCCCTGATCGACAAGCTCGGGTCAGCTGCAGTGGCCCCAGGCGGGGGACTTCCACGTCAGGCTCTCCCAGGTGCCGCCCCACATGACGCACTTCTTGGGGGCCGACAGCCGGATAGGGCCGGCGTAGGCGCTGAACTTGCCGGGGTTGCTGGCGCTGGCACCACCCTGGACCTGGAGGACCGCGTTCATGTGAATCTTGGTCGGATAGACCAGGCGGGACATGGTGACCACGCAGTTCTTGGCCGTGGCGGTGTTGTAGAGCAGGAAGATGGTCGCCTTGTCGTCCAGCGCGTGCCGGTTGATGATCTTGAAGCCGGGGCCGCACACCGCGGTCGGCTGGTGCGGGTTCTGGACGATCGTGGGGGTCGGCGTTCCCGTCGGCTCGGTGTCCGGCTCGATCAGGTTCTTCTTCTTGACCTTCTTCTTGACCGTCCTCGTGGGCGACGGGGACGGGCTCCGCGTCGGGCGGGACGTCGGCTGCCGCGAGGGCACCACGGCCGTGTCCGGCACCTGGGCCATGGCGTCGTTGCCGCGCCTGGTCTTGGCCTTGGTGGGCTCGGGCACGTCCACGTCCAGGTCGGGAACGTTGCGCGGATTCGGCTTCGAAGTGTCCACCGGCAGGTTGATGGACGGGACCGTCGTGGGGGTCTCCTCGGTCGTGGGGGACGCCTCGGAGGTGGTGCCCACGGACAGCACCTTCTGCGTGCCCGAGTTGGCCTGGACCACCACGGCGCCCGCCACCACGAGCAGCGCCGCCGCCGCGGCGCCCGAGAGAGCGAAGGTCAGCGTACGCCGCTGCTTTGACCCCGCCCCACCATCAGGCCGCCCACCGGGCTGCCCCGCCTGGTGCGGTCCCCGCCCTCCCGGCCCGTGCCCTGCGGCCTGGGGAGAGCCCGGACCGTGAGCCACGGGTCCCTGGGGCATGTGAGCCACGGCACCTTGCGGTCCTTGGCCATGGTTTCCCGGCCCGTGGGGGCCGTGAACTAAGGCACCCAACGATCCTTGGCCCGGCCCCTGGGGTCCGTGAGCCACGGCACCTTGCGGTCCTTGGCCGTGAGTCACGGCACCTTGCGGTCCTTGGCCATGGGCCACGGAACCTTGGTGCCCAGGGCCATGGTTGCCGGGCCCCTGGGGTCCGTGAGCCGACGGGCCTTGCGGCCCTTGGCTGGGGCCACCTTGGGACGGTCCTGCGTGAGGTCCGTAGGCTCCGCCGGGCTGCGGGGGAGCGCCTGGAGGCATTCCACCGCCGGGTAGATGTCCGTCATGGGATGGCATCCCGGGCTGCCCGTTCCCGGCACCCATGCCGGGTCCCTGCTGGGCGCTGCCCGAGCCGGGGGCGCCGCCGGGCATGCCGGGTGCGGGCGGCAGGCCCGGGGCGGTGCCGGGCGGCGTGCCCGGTGCCTGCGGGATGCCAGGGGCGAACGTGGACGGGCCGGCGACCACCGTGGGGCCCACGGCGCCGGATGCCGCCTGCCCGTAGGGGCCGGTCTGCGGCGCGGCGTCGGGCTGACCGCCACCGGCGAGGGCACGCGGGCCGTACGCGGCCGCCTGGGGGGTGTAGCCCTCCTCCGTGCCGCCCTGAGGGCCGGGGCCGCCCTGAGGGCCGGGGCCGGCCTGCTGGACGGTGGGGTGGGGAGCGGCGAAGGCGTTCGGGCCGGCGGGCCGCGGCACCGCCGGGCCGGCCAGCGGCTCGATGGCGGCCTTGGGCACGGGCTGGCCCGTGAGCTCGATGATGAGCTGGTCGGCCGTGGGCCGCTGCGCGGGGTCCTTCGACAGGCAGGCGGCCACCAGGTCCGCCAGTGTCCCTTCCATCCCGCCGAGCTGCGGCTCCTCGTGCAGGATCCGGTTCATCACCACGGGGATGGAGTCGGAGCCGAAGGCGGGCTTGCCGGTGGCGGCGAACACCATGGTGACGCCCCACGCGAACACGTCCGCGGCCTCGGAGACCGCCGCCGCCCCGGTGAGCTGCTCGGGCGCCAGGAAGGAGGGCGTACCCATGGCCATGCCGGTGGCGGTGGCGCCGGGTGAGTCCAGCGCGCGGGCGATGCCGAAGTCGATCACGACCGGGCCTTCGGGGCCCATGAGCACGTTGGCGGGCTTGAAGTCGCGGTGCAGGATGCCCGCTCGGTGGATGGCCGCCAGCGCGGTGGCCGTGCTGATCGCCAGACGTTCGAGCGCGGCCCCCCGGCGCGGCCCTTCGTTGATGACCAGCTCACGCAGGGAAGGGCCGGGGACGTACTCGCTGACGATGTACGGCCGGCTGCCTTCGAGGTCGGCGTGCAGGACGGTGGCGGTGCAGAACCTGGCCACGCGCTGCGCCACGGCCACCTCGCGCAGGAATCTGCTGCGCGCGTCCGGGTCGGCCACCAGCGCGTGGTGCAGAAGTTTGACCGCTGCCTGCTCCCCCGAGCCGGACTTGCCGAGATAGACGATCCCTTGGCCACCCTCGCCGAGCCGGGCGATAATGTCGTACTCGCCCAGTCGTCGCGGGTCGCCAGACACCAACGGCTGGAACTGACTCACCCCTGCCCCCCGTAACAGAACGATCGTTTGGGGCAAGACCGTACCAGCGTGACCATTGGGATGTAGCCTCACCTGGCAGAACATTCGTCTCTGACGACGCTGTGTCAGCGTTTCTGTGCAGGTCGAGTCCGTGTGAAGACGCTAGGTCACGGCTTGGTGAATAGTGGTAGTTGCGCTGATCAAATGGCTTTTCCGGGGTTGAGGAGGCCAAGCGGGTCGAACACGGCCTTGATCCCTTTCTGCACCTCTTGGGCCACCGGACCGGATTCGAGGGCGAGCCAGCGCTGTTTGAGCAGGCCGACGCCGTGCTCGCCGGTGAGCGTGCCGCCCAGCTCCAGCGCCCGGGTGAACACCTCGTCGGCCGCCGCCCACACCTCGGCCGGCGGCTCGGCCGTACCGTGCTCGAAGATGAAGACGGGGTGCAGGTTGCCGTCGCCCGCGTGCGCGACCGTGCAGATGCGCACCCCGTGCCGCGCGCCGGCGGCCTCGATGGCGGTGATCATCTCCGGCAGCACCGAGCGCGGCACGCAGACGTCCTCCACCAGGCACGCGCCGAGGCGCTCCTTGGCCTGGTAGGCCATCCGGCGCAGCCCGATCAGCTCCTCGGTCTCCTGCGGGCTGGTGGACACGGCGACGAAGGAGGCGCCGTTGTCGAGGCAGATCCGCTCCATGCGCTCGGCCATGGCCTGGCCGTCGGCGGCGTCGGACTGCCCGATCAGCATGGCCATCGTGCCGGACTCCAGGCCGATGTTGCGCCAGTCGTCGATGGCCTGCAGCGTGCCCCGGTCCAGCAGCTCCATCAGCGACGGCTGGCACCCGGCCGCCATGATCGCCGATACGGCCGCGCCCGCGTCGCGCAGCGAGCCGAACTCCGCCGCGAACGTCGCGGGAGCCGCCACCGGCGCCCGGCGCAGCCGCACGGTGGCCGAGGTGATCACGCCGAGGGTGCCCTCCGAGCCGACGAACAGCCCGGTCAGGTCGTAGCCGGTGACGCCTTTCATGGTGCGCCGGCCGGTGTCCAGGATCCGGCCGTCGGCCAGCACGACCTCCAGGCCGAGCGCGGAGTCGCGGGTGACGCCGTACTTGACGCAGCGCAGCCCGCCCGCGTTGGTCGCCAGGTTTCCGCCGATCGTGGAGATCTCGTACGACGAGGGGTCCGGCGCGTACATCAGCCCGTGCTCCCTGGCGGCCCGGTCGAGGTCGGCGGTGATCACTCCCGGCTCGACCACGGCGATCTCGTCCGCCGGTGACAGCTCCTTGATCGCGGTCATCCTGGCCAGCGAGAGGATCAGCGCCCCCTCGCTCGCCGTGGCGCCCCCCGCCAGGCCGGTGCCGGCGCCACGCGGCACCACCGGCACCCGGTGCTCGCTCGCCCAGCGCAGCGTGGTCACCACGTCGTCGCGGGAGGCGGCCAGCACCACGCCGAGCGGCTTGCCGGGCTCCACGAACGTGCGGTCGCGGGCATAGGAATCGGCCACGTCGGGATCGGTCAGCACGCGGCCGTCGGGCAGGGACTTCACCAGGGCGTCAATGGGTTCCACATGAGAAACCTTACGGTTTGCGCGGACGAAGCCTTACGGCCAGACTGCCTGAGTGGAAGCGAAGTGTCCGGTGTGTGGGCAGGTAGACCAGGTGGTGTCGGTGCCGGGAGCGGTCGCCGCGGGGACCACGTACCGGATCGGCAGGGTAAGGCTGCCAGGGGAGCGGCAGGTGGCGGACCTGCCCACCGCGCCCGCGCTGGGCGCTTCCAAGCACGTGATGAGCCGCACCCAGCTCGCGGTCTGGTTATCGTTCCCCAGCCGGCACTACAATCCGTGGGCCAGAAACCAGGGCTACCTGCTGCTCCTGCTCGGCGCCATGGTGCACCTGGTGCTGTCCCTGGTGATCGCGATGGGCAAGGACTCCGGCTGGGGTGAGGTGCTGCTCGCGCCGTTCTGCCTGACCGGGTTCCTGTGGGGGTTCGGGCTGCTGTTCGTGCTCGGCGCGCGCGGGGCGCGCAAGACCGACCACGCCGAGGGCCCGGCCAGGGAGCAGGCGTACGCCGTCTGGGAGGGTCTTTTCTACTGCCCGCGCGACAACGTCGCGTTCGAGCCGGAGATCGGTGTCTCGTTCCATCCGAGCGAGACGCGCGAGTACATCTTCGGTTACAGAAAGCGCACCTGACCTCGCCTGTCGCGCGCGGGATGATTAGCGTGAAACTGGGCATGAACGGGCATCCTTTGTCTTTCGCGAAGGGAGCGACCGTGACCAGCGTGCGCGAGAGCTCGATCGAGCGGGTCAGGAGCCGCCGGACCGGGACCGTGATCGTGTCCTGGCTGACGACCACCGATCACAAGGTCATCGGCTACCTCTACCTCATCACCTCCTTCGCGTTCTTCCTCGCGGCCGGGGTCATGGCGGTGCTCATCCGGGCCGAGCTGGTGCAGCCGGGGCTGCAGCTGGTCGACGCGCACCAGTACAACCAGCTGTTCACCATGCACGGCACGATCATGCTGCTGCTGTTCGCCACGCCGCTGTTCGCCGGGTTCGCCAACGTGATCATGCCGTTGCAGATCGGCGCGCCGGACGTGGCCTTCCCGAGGCTGAACGCGGTCGCGTACTGGCTGTTCCTGTTCGGCGGGCTGATGGCGGTGACGGCGTTCTTCACGCCGGGCGGTGCGGCCGACTTCGGCTGGACCGGCTACACGCCGCTGTCGTCGGCCACCTACTCGCCGGGCGTCGGCGGCGACTTGTGGATCATGGGCCTGGCGCTGAGCGGGCTCGGCACGATCCTCGGCGGGGTCAACTTCATCAGCACGATCATCGGCATGCGCGCGCCCGGCATGACCATGTTCCGGATGCCGATCTTCACCTGGAACGTGCTGCTGACCTCGATGATGGTGCTGATGGCCTTTCCGGTGCTGGCCGCCGCGCTGCTGGCGCTGGAGTCGGACCGCAAGTTCGGCACGCACGTCTTCGACGCCAACGGCGGCGGGCCGATGCTGTGGCAGCACCTGTTCTGGTTCTTCGGCCATCCCGAGGTCTACATCATCGCGCTGCCGTTCTTCGGCATCATCACCGAGGTCATCCCGGTCTTCAGCCGCAAGCCGATCTTCGGCTACCTGGGCCTGGTCGGGGCGACCATCGCCATCGCGGGGCTGTCGATGACCGTCTGGGCGCACCACATGTTCGCCACCGGGCAGGTGCTGCTGCCGTTCTTCTCGTTCATGACGTTCCTCATCGCGGTGCCGACCGGGGTGAAGTTCTTCAACTGGATCGGCACGATGTGGCGCGGCCATCTCAGCTTCGAGACGCCGATGCTGTTCGCGATCGGCTTCCTCATCACCTTCCTGCTGGGCGGGCTGACCGGGGTGATCCTGGGCTCGCCGCCGCTCGACTTCCACGTCACCGACTCCTACTTCGTGGTGGCTCACTTCCACTACGTCGTGTTCGGGACCGTGGTGTTCGCGATGTTCGCCGGCTTCTACTTCTGGTGGCCGAAGATGACCGGCCGGATGCTCGACGACCGCCTGGGCAAGATCCACTTCTGGACGCTGTTCATCGGCTTCCACACCACGTTCCTGATCCAGCACTGGCTCGGCGCGCTCGGCATGCCCAGGCGTTACGCCGACTACAGCGCCCTCGACGGCTTCACCACGCTCAACCAGATCTCGTCCGTGGGGGCGTTCCTGCTCGGCGCCTCGACGATCCCGTTCCTCTACAACATCTACCGGACGGCCAGGAGGGCGCCCAAGGTGACGGTGGACGACCCGTGGGGGTTCGGCAACTCCCTCGAATGGGCGACTTCCTGCCCGCCGCCCCGGCACAACTTCACGTCCATGCCGCCGATCCGGTCCGAACGGCCCGCCTTCGATCTGCACTACCCGCACCAGCAGCCGGAGGTGACGTCCGACTGACCGGGCGTCACCGCGTTCGGCACCGGCGGTCATGCCGCGAGTTAGATCCACTTCACCGCGAGGCCCTGCTGGGCCTCGCTTTTCGGTGTACGGCGAGGTCACGTCATAGTCACGGGCCCGCTGTTGTGAAATGTCCTTATTTGGTTACATTTCAACAACCTACTTTACGGTGCCTTTAGGAAGCTCTAGCGTCCGGCATTGCGACTCCCTATGATCATGCGCCCGGTGACCCCGGGCAGAAGGGGTTACTTTGCCCAGCAGAACGCGCCTGTTAGCCCTGGCCCCGGCGGTAGCCCTCCTCGCTGCCGCCTTGACGGTCCCCACCGCTCAGGCCTCCTCGGTGGCGACCTACGAGCCGAGTGCCGCTGACTACTACATTAACTACGCGCCGCCCATGGTCGAGGACTCGCCCGAGGACCCGGCCGTTCCCGGCAGCGACAAGCGCCTGTCCCGGACCCAGAAGTTCGACCGGAAGTTCAAGAGCGGTAATCCCGCCGCGGGCCGCATCCTTGCCGCCCGCGAGCGGCAAGCGATAAAGACGGGCCGCAACCCGGCCGACTTCATCTTCAAGAACTCCAAGCAGACCAGGACGGCCAAGCTGCTGACCCTGCTCGTCGAGTTCAACGACAGCGCCAACGACGACTTCTCCGGCTTCAGCCGGCCGCGCACCGTCGGCAGCGCGCCCGGCGACTGCGTCACCGAGCCGGCCGGCACGCGGCTCAACGGTCCCCTGCACAACAAGATCCCCGACCCGGCCACCCTGCCGAAGAAGGACAACAACTCCTTCTGGGTCAAGGACTTCAGCCCCGCGCACTTCAACAAGATGCTCTACACCGACCGGGGCATCACCGAGCGGGTCCGTACCGACCTGAAGGACCCGCGCGACGGCAGGCGCGGCATCGACATCTCCGGCTTCACCATGAAGAAGATGTACGAGGAGATGTCCAAGGGCGCCTACTCCGTCACCGGCTCCGCCGTCGGCTGGATCAAGGCCCCGCACTCCGAGGCGTGGTACGGCGCGGCCGCCTGCGGCAACGTCCAGCAGGACATGTCCGGCCACCCCGACAACCCGAACGGCGCCGGCCAGCTCGCCATCGACGCCGTCGACGTGCTCGCGCAGTCCCAGCCCGCCTTCCCGTGGGCCGACTACGACGTCGAGGACGTCTCCGACGCCGACGGCGACGGCAACTTCGCCGAGCCCGACGGCGTGATCGACCACCTCGTGCTCGTGCACGCCGGCAAGGACAAGTCCTCCGGCGGCGGCGCCGAGGGCACCTACGCCATCTGGGCGCACTCCAGCGCGGTCGCCGGCGGCTACCAGGTGCCCGGCAGCGACAAGAAGATCTCCAACTACATTGTGCAGCCCGAGGACTCCGGCGTCGGCGTCTTCGCCCACGAGTACGGCCACGACCTGGGCCTGCCCGACCTCTACGACACCTCGGGCTCGGCCAGCTCCGCGGTGGACTTCTGGGACCTGATGTCGAGCGGCTCCCACTCCGGCCCCATCTTCCAGTCGATGCCCACCCACATGGGCCTGTGGGACAAGTGGGTGCTCGGCTGGGCGAAGCCCGAGGTGCTCGACCCGGGGGACCGCCAGCGCCTGGTCACCGTCGGCCAGTCCTCACGCACCCCCAAGTTCACCGAGGACGGCGTCCGGGTGAACCTCAAGTCCGAGCCGCTGAAGATGGTCGACCCGCACAGCGGCACCGGCGCCTGGTGGTCCGGCATGGACCAGGAGTGGGCCAACATCTCCGTGGCCCGCGACGTGGCGGTGCCCGCCGGGACCGACGTGCGGTTCTGGATGTGGAACAACTACGAGATCGAGTCCGACTGGGACTTCGGCTTCTTCGAGATCTCCACCGACGGCGGCCAGACGTGGGCCCAGCAGAAGGTCTTCAACGAGGCCGGCACCGAGATCACCACCGCCGACGACTACCCGGACCCGAACAAGAACCTCCAGGCGTTCGGCGGCAAGAAGTACGGCATCACCGGTGACACCAACGGCTGGCGGCACGACTACGTCAACCTGACCCCGTTCGCCGGTCAGACGATCAAGCTGCGGCTGGCGTACAACACCGACGCGGCCTTCACCCCGCGCGGCTGGCACGCCGACGACTTCGAGCTCACCAACGGCGGCACGGCCGTGTGGAGCGACGACGTCGAAGGCGGCGAGAACGGCTGGCGCGCCGTCGGCGGCACGTTCACCAACACCAGCGGCTCGGGCTGGACGATCAACAACGGCGAGCGCCAGATCGACCGGTTCTACCTGGCCGAATGGCGTAACTACGACGGGTTCGACCAGGGTCTGCAGTACGCCTACGACACCAACTACTCGCGTGACGGCGCGTGGAAGGTGGAGAAGGTCAAGTACAACGCCCCCGGCCTGCTCGTGTGGTACCGCGACTCGACCTACACCAACAACAGTGTGGCCAACAACCTCGAAGCGGCGCCCAGCATCGGCTCGAAGGGCAGCCTCCTCCTGGTGGACTCGCACTACGACCCGCTGCGCCGCACCGGCGTCGCGGCCACCAAGGACCCGACCAGGCACAAGAACATGGACGGCCGTACGCAGACGTCCAACGCGGCCTTCTCCTTCACCAAGACCTACCCGCTGAAGGAGTGCCTGGAGGCCGCCGGCGAGCCGTTCAGCGAGTACTGCACCGAGATCAAGGGCCTGGGCGGCGTACGGACCTTCACCGACGCCAAGACCTGGTACCCCGGCCTCGAAGTGCAGGACGGCGGCCTCTTCTACCGCGACTTCGACGCCTCCGTCGTGGTCCCGAGCAAGGGCGACCAGCCGTACAGCACCCGCGTCGTGAACGTCGACGGCACCCCCGCCACCGAGCTCTACGGCACCGACATCGGCGGCGGCCACCTCCTCGGCACCGGCAACCCCGGTGACGAGGGCAAGGCGCTGGGCGTGCAGTTCAAGCTCGTCTCACCGCTTCCTGGCAACCTGGGCGCCATCGTCCAGGTGGTCCCGCCCAAGAAGTGATCCCAGGGGCCGCCGGGCGGAGTCCCGGCGGCCCCTCCTCTCGATGAGGTTCGGCGGCCGAAGGTCGCGGCTTCTGCGCCTACGATTGACGACCATGAGCGAACTGCGCGCCAAGACCGAGCACACCAAGGCGATCCGGCAGGACCGCCGGGTCGCGGTGGTGATCAACACTCGCTCGCGTCGCGGCCGCCGCCACTACTTCGAGGTGATCGAGCAGCTGCACAAGCTCGGCTACGAGCCCCTGGCCGAGATCGGCGTCTACAACCCCAAGCGCCTGCGCGACCTGCTGGACACCGCGCTCGCCACCGGGCCGGACCTGCTCATCGTCGGCGGTGGCGACGGCACCCTGTCCTCCGCCGTCCGGCACGTCGCCCACCGCGACGTCGCCCTCGGCGTGCTGCCGCTCGGCACCACCAACAACTTCGCCCGCAGCCTCGGCCTGCCGCTCGACCTGGCCGGCGCGATCAACGTGTTCCAGACCGGCAAGGTGGCCGACATCGACCTCGGCATGGCCGACGACCGGCCGTTCGCCAACCTGGCCAGCTTCGGCGTGTCGGTCGAGGTGGCGGGCAAGGTGAAGCCGTGGCTCAAGCGGGTGCTCGGCCGGCCCGCCTACCCGCTGACCGCGCTCACCGTGCTGCCGGGGCACACGCCCTTCCGCGCCTTCATCACCGTCGACGGCCAGCGCCACGAGCTGCTCACCCACCAGCTCAACATCGCCAACGGCCGCTTCCACGGCGGCTGGCAGGTGGCCCGCGACATCAGCATCGACGACGGCATGCTGGTGGCCTACCAGCTCGGCTCGGGCAAGAAGCTGCGGCTGCTGGGCGAGACGCTGGCCCGCGCGACCACCGGCCGCTGGCGCAGCCTGGCGGGCGGCCCGTTCGTGGCCGGCCGCGAGATGCTGCTGGAGACCGACCCGCCGATGGCCGCCGACATCGACGGCGAGGTACGCCTGCGCACGCCGATCCGCCTCCGCGTGGTCCCCAACGGGGTGCGCGTGATGGTGCCCGACAGCTTCGAGGACCGGTGATCCCCTAGCCCGGCCCCAGCTGGCGGTAGGCGGCGGTGAGCGGGCCCGCCACGCCCGCGGGCGGCGGGAAGACGCGGGGGAGGAGATCCGGTGTCGCGGCGGCGGACCGGCGCTCGGGGTGGTGAACGGTGCTCGCCGGCGCGTAGAAGTCCGCCAGGCGGTCGGCGAACGGCACGTCCGCCACCGCCGGCGACACCGCCTCCGCCACCGGGTCGCCGGCCAGATTGCCCAGCAACTGCTCCCGGGTACGGCCGCGCCAGGCGAGCACCAGGAACGGATCGTCGTCGAACGACTCGGCCAGCAGGTAGAGCACCGCCGACACGTGCTTGCACGGGAAGCCCCAGTCGGGACACGAGCACGCCATGTCCAGATCACGCGGGAACAGGTCCACGCCGAGCGAGGCGAACAGCTCCTCGATCTCCGTCGGCATCTCCCCGGCCAGCAGCTTGGCCCGGTAGACGGCCTGCGCCCCGATCGCCTCCTCGATCGCCGTCCAGCGCGCCTCGTCGTACGCCTCGACAGAGATCGTCACCTGGTACGGCCTGGCGCGCGAGCCCTGCACCGGCGCGGCGGCCAGGCCGGGCGACAGGTCGATGGACAGGACCTGGCCGGCGCGGGCGTACCGGCGGCCGCGCGAGAGCCGGCCCGGGTCGCAGATCCGCTCCAGGATGTCGATGAAGCGCCTGGACCACCACGTCGAGCCGATGGAGCCGCGCTGCGTGCGAGCCCGGATCCCGCCCTCGACCCTGATGGGCCGGCCCGCCTCGAACCATCCGTCCCTGCCGACCGGCATGCTCAGCTCACCGCCTCGGCCGTCAGACGGAACACCTCGCGCAGCTCCCCGGTGGACAGGTCCGTCAGCCAGTCCTCGCCCGCGCCGACCACCCGCTCGGCGAGTGCCTTCTTCCGCTCGATCATCTCGTCCACCCGCTCCTCCAGCGTGCCGCCGCAGATCAGCTTGCGCACCTGGACGTTCTTGCGCTGGCCGATGCGGAAGGCCCGGTCGGTCGCCTGGTCCTCGACGGCCGGGTTCCACCAGCGGTCGACGTGGATGACGTGGTTCGCGGCCGTCAGGTTCAGCCCCACGCCCGCCGCCTTGAGCGACAGCAGGAACAGCATCGGCTCGTCGTCCTGCTGGAAGCGCTCCACCAGCCGGTCGCGGGTCCTGGCCGGCAGGCCGCCGTGCAGCCACAGCACCGGCCGCGCCAGCCGCTGCGCCAGATAGGGCTGCAGCATCGTGCCGAACTCGGCGTACTGCGTGAACACCAGCGCCTTCTCGCCCTCGGCCACGATCTCCTCGGCGAGCTGCTCCAGCCGGCTCAGCTTGCCCGACCTGCCCGCCAGCAGCGAGCCGTCCTTGAGCAGGTGGGCCGGATGGTTGCAGACCTGCTTCAACCGGGCCATCGCGCTCAGCACCAGGCCGCGCCGCTCGATCCCCTCACTGTCATCGATCTTGGCCAGCATGTCGTCCACCACCGCCTGATACAGCGACGCCTGCTCGGTCGTCAGCGGGCACCACTCCTTGACCTCCAGCTTCTCCGGCAGGTCGGAGATGATGGTGGTGTCGGTCTTGAGCCGGCGCAGCACGAACGGCCCGGTCGCCCGCCGCAGCGCCCGCGCCGCCTGCTCGTCCTGCCGGGCCTCGATCGGCTCCTGGAACCGCGTCCTGAACCTCGCCCGCGACCCGAGCAGCCCCGGATTGGCGAACTCCATGATCGACCACAGCTCGGCGAGATGGTTCTCCACCGGCGTGCCCGTCAGGGCCAGCCGGGTGCCCGCCGGAATGGCCCGGACCGCCTGCGCCTGCAGCGTGGAACTGTTCTTGATGGCCTGCGCCTCGTCGCACACCACCCGCCGCCACCGCAGCCCGCGCAGCGCCTCCAGGTCCCGCTGGGCGGTCCCGTAGGTGGTGATCACCAGGTCCGCGCCGTCGATCTCGCCGACGTCCCGGCCACTGCCATGGTGTACGTGCACGCGCAGCTCCGGCGCGAACCTGGCCGCCTCCCGCCGCCAGTTGCCCACCAGCGACATGGGGCAGACCAGCAACGTCGGCGTGTCGGCCCGCTCGTGCACGAGCAGCGCCAGCGTGGTGACCGTCTTGCCCAGGCCCATGTCGTCGGCGAGCACCCCGCCGAGCCCCAGCTCCGACAGGAAGCTCAGCCACGCCAGCCCCCGCTCCTGGTAGGGCCGCAGCGTCGCGTCCAGCCCGGCGGGCGTGCCGATCGGCAGCAGCCGCCGCTCCGCCTCTCCCGACAGCAGATCGCCCAGCACGCCGTCGGCGTCCACCGCCAGCAGCGGCAGCTCGTCGTCCCCCTGCATCACCTCGCGCAGGATGTCGGCCGCCGGCGCCTGCCCGGCCCGCCCGCCCTCGACCGCCTTCAATGCCGCCGCGAGCTGACGCTCGTCCAGCTCCACCCACTGGCCCCGCACCCGCACCAGCGGCACCTTGAGCCTGGCCAGCTCGGCCAGCTCCTCCTCGGTGATCGTCTCCTCGCCCACCGCCAGGTCGACCCGGAAGTCGACCAGCTCCCGCATCCCGAACCCCTGGCTCGTGGCCGCGGTCTGCGCCTTCGTGCGGGTGGTGAGCTTCAGTCCCAGCCGGGTGCGCCCCGCCCACCTCGGCAACTGGACCCCGAACCCCGCCGCCTGCAGCAGCGGCGCCGCCTGACGCAGGAACTCGAACGCGCCCCGCGTGTCCAGCGTCAGCTCGCTCGGCTCGGCCTCCCGCAGCGCCCGATCCAGCTCGGGATACAGCCGCACGGCCCGCCCCAGCCCGGCCAGCAACTCCCGCTCCGGCCGCCGCGGCAACCCCGCCACCGGCCCGCCACCCCACACCCGACCGGCGGGAACGTACAGACCCGGATCATCAGCCGCCTGCAACGCCAACTCCACCCGCCACCCGTCACCGTCCGTGTGCACGTCTGCGCTCGGGTCTGCGCCCGTGTCGGCGTCGAGGGGGGAGGTGGCTGGTTCGACGAGGCGGAAGCAGACGCGGGCCGCGCCGTCTGCGGCGGTCACGGACGTCCGCCAGGTCTCCAGCTCTTCGCGCAGCTCCGGCACGTCAGGGCAGGTGCCGTCCGGCCCGGTCAGCGCCGCCAGCCAGCGCTCGCGGGGCGTGCCGGGCCGCTTGACGAGCGGCTCGCCCAGCGCCGCCCGTACCAGCGCGTCGGTGAACACCCCGAGCGCCGCACCCTGCACCTCACCGGACGGCCGTTCGGCACTCCAGGTGCGGCAGGCGGGCGGCATGGCCAGGGCCAGCTCCTTGAAGTACGACGCGTCCGCGCCGGTCAGCACCGGCTGCCACACCGCCACGCTGAGCTCGGCGGTCACGAGCTGAGGAATGACCCGCCCTCGCCGTACGAGATCGCGCGCGAACGCCACGACGGCGGCCCAGTGACGCACGGTGGCGCTCGTGGCCTGCTCGTCCACCAGGCGCAGCGCCTCGGCGACGGGCGGGACGAGCGCGTCGACCCGCCACAGGTGCAGCCTGGGGCGGGCGATCGCGGACAGCCGCCCTGTCTCAGGAGACGGCAGCGGCTCCTTCACCGAGCCGGGCAGCAGCAACTCCAGCGTGCGAGCGAACTCCCCATCCGACCCGCCTTCACCGGAACTCCGTGACGGGTCCTGAACCGGCCCTTGTGCCGCGTCCCGGGCAAGGAGGGCGGCTGTGAGCGTGCGCGCCGGGGCGGCGAAAGGGTGGGCGCGGGGGACGGCCCCGGAGGCGGGGCGCGGGTCGACGGCGGCGTCCTCCGCCCAGAAGGCGAGTCCGTCTCCCGCCCAGACGCTGTGAACGACTAGCACCTACGGCAGGGTACCGCCGTGGCGTCCCGCCACCGATCGGGCATGAGGGGGAACTTATATAAGTAAGTGGTGAAGTTGTACGATGGAGATATGAAGACTCCGGGATCGTGGTGTGAGCGGCCCAAGCCGCAGGCTCCCTCATGCGAGCTCCCGTCCCCGTGGAGCGCGCCCAAGCAGCCCGACAACTGGTGCGAGACGCAGAAGTCGCCCGTCGTGGCGGTCTTCGACTTCCTGCTGCGGGCCGCCAAGCGCTGAGCGCGCGCCGCCCCCCGCGCGCCGGCCCTAGATAGAAGGCCGGTTGTCTGGGTAGTCGCCCCCTCGAAGGAGGAGGAGGCGACCTCGTGAACGACACCCACAAGCTAGTGAACGATCTGTCGGACCAGGTCTCCCGGCTCGTGAAGGACGAGTTGCGGCTGGCCAAGCTCGAACTCACGGCCAAGGGCAAGCGCGCCGGACTCGGCGCGGGACTGGCCGGCGCGGCCGGTGTGACCGCGTTCCTCGGCGGAGCCACGCTCGTGGCCGCTCTCGTGCTGCTCCTCGCGCTGGTCATGCCCGCGTGGCTGGCGGCCGCGATCGTGGCGGTGCTCCTGTTCGTCGCCGCGGCGCTGCTCGGCCTGGTCGGCAAGAAGAAGGTTCAGCAGGCCTCACCAGCGGTGCCGGCGGAGACGATGGCGAGCGTCAGGGCCGACCTTGACGCGGTCAAGGAGGGAGCACGGCGATGAGCGAGATGAATCCCGGGCGTACCGACAAGCAGTATGCGGGCACCATGGGCGCCCGTCGCGCGACCGTAGGCGAGCCCACCGACAGCGAGTCCATCAACGTGCCCGTCACCAGGCCGGGCGCGGCCGAGAACGCGCACGAGGCCGAGCGCGCCCGCGAAGGGCACGAGACCTTCATCCCCGAGGCCCCCCAGCGCGACGACCGTACCGACGCGGTCCGGTCGCGCGCCGTGGAGGAGGAGTCGCTGCAGGACGGCGAGGCCCGCCACGAGAAGCGCCACGAGCCGGACGGCGAAAGGCGGCACGGCGACCGCCACAGCGACCGCCGCAGTGACCGCCACGGCACCCTGGACGGCGCTCAGGACGCGGAAGACGTACGACAGGACATCAGGCAGACGCGCCGGGCGCTCGGTGAGACCGTGCACGCCCTGGCCCACAAGGCGGACATGAAGAGCCGGGCGGGCGAGGCGGCGGCGACAGCGAAAGGAAGGGCAGGACAGATGGCAGGCACCGCGAAGGGCAAGGCGGCGGAGATGACGGAGACGGCCAAGGGTAAAGCGGCCGAGATGACGGAGACGGCCAAGGGCAAGGCGGCCGAGATGACCGGGACGGCCAAGGGCAAGGCGGCCGAGATGACCGGGACGGCCAAGGGTAAAGCGGCCGAGATGACCGGGACGGCCAAGGGTAAAGCGGCCGAGATGACCGGGACGGCCAAGGGCAAGGCGGCCGAGGTGGCCGGGACCGTCAAGGGCAAGGCCGCCGTCATGGCGGACAAGGTGCACGACGCGACGCCCGAGCAGGCCAGGAAGCGCCCGGTGCTGATGATCGCGGCCATGGGTGCGGTGATCGCCTTCGCCGTGCGGCGGATCATGAGGCGTAACCGGGTCAAGTGAGCGGTGGAGCGTCCCGAGCGGCCCACCGACCTGCCAGGCCGATCCTGGTGGCGGGTGATCAGGCGCACGGTGGCCGAGTTCAACAACGACCGCGTCCAGGACCTGGCGGCCTCCCTCACCTACTACGCGGTGCTGTCGATCTTCCCCGCGCTGATCGTGCTGGTGTCACTGCTCGGCCTGCTCGGCCGCCAGGACGCCGGCGCGGTCGTCGGCAACCTGACGGCGCTGGCGCCCGCGGAGGTGCGCGACCTCGTCGGCCAGGGCCTGTCCCAGGTACGCGACACCCGGGCGGGCCTCGCGGCGATCCTCGGCCTCCTGGTCGCCCTGTGGGCCGCCTCCGGCTACATCGGGGCCTTCATCCGGGCGGGCAACCAGATCTACGACATCCAGGAGGGCCGCCCGTTCTGGAAGATCACCCCGCTCCGCCTCGGCCTCACGGTCCTGCTCGCGGTCCTGCTGACCGTGGCGGCGGTCGCGGTCACGCTGACCGGTGACTTCGCCCGCCTGGCGGGCGAGGCGCTGGGCCTGGGCGAGACCATCGTGACCGTCTGGGATCTGGCCAAGTGGCCGGTGCTGGCGCTGATCGCGGCCGGACTGATCATGGTGCTCTACTGGGCGGCGCCGAACGTGCGCCAGCCCGGCGTGCGCTGGCTCACCCCCGGCGGCCTGCTGGCGGTCCTGCTCTGGGTGCTCGTCTCCGGCGGCTTCGCCCTGTACGTGGCCAACTTCGGCTCCTACAACAAGACGTACGGCACGCTGGCGGCGGTCGTGGTCTTCCTCATCTGGCTGTGGCTGTCGAACATGGCGCTGCTGTTCGGCGCCGAGCTGGACGCCGAGCTGATCAGGGAGCGCAACGCGGTCGCCGGCGAGCCGGTCGAGCAGGAGCCGTACGTGGTGCCGCGTGACCCGCCCAAGCCCGACAGACTCCCCGGCTGACCCCCGCCCGCTTGCAACCTGGAGGCAGGCGGGGTAAAGCTGCCTGTCATGGACTTCATCCGGGTGCGCGCGTCCACCGACGGCACCGAGACGATCTCGTGCCAGGGCGGTCCGCGTGGACGAGCGGTTCCTGCACGCGCCCGAGCGCTGGTCGGCCCCCGACATGACCAGCTGGACGGCCTACGCCGGGCAGGCGGATAAGGTCGGCCGGTGAGCAACGACCTGTTCTGCGAGATCATCGCCGGTGAGCGGCCCG
The DNA here is from genome assembly GCF_014646515.1 of Nonomuraea glycinis. Taxonomy (GTDB): domain Bacteria; phylum Actinomycetota; class Actinomycetes; order Streptosporangiales; family Streptosporangiaceae; genus Nonomuraea; species Nonomuraea glycinis. Next base: position 28,350 of record NZ_BMNK01000021.1, on the reverse strand, counting down.
CCCACGTCGTGCACTCCGACGAGGTGTCGGTCTCCTTCCTCGACACCCGGCCCGTCTTCAAGGGGCATGTGCTGGTGGTGCCGCGCGCCCACGTCGAGGTGCTCACCGACCTGACCGACGTCGGCCCGTTCTTCGAGCAGGTGCAGGCGGTCGCCCGCGCCGTGGAGGAGGGCCTGGAGGCCGACGGCACGTTCGTCGCGATGAACAACCGCATCAGCCAGAGCGTCCCCCACCTGCACGTGCACGTGGTGCCGCGCAACCGCAAGGACGGGCTGCGCGGCTTCTTCTGGCCCCGCACCACCTACGCCTCGGCGGCGGAGGCGCAGCTCTACGCCGAACGCATCGCCAAAGCGCTGCCCGAGGGCTGAGTGATGGAGTACCTCTTCGGCGCGGCCGTGATCGCGGGACTGGTGGGGGTGCCCGCCCTCGTCCTCTGGCGGGTCATGCGCGGCCGCCGCGAGCTCGGCACCAGCCCGGCGGAGCGGGCCACCTTCGAGACCCTGCACACCGCCTCACTGGCCGGGCCGCCGCTGCGGGCCGGGCTGACCTCCGAGGGCGCGCTGCGCGCCTCACGGCACCTGCGCGAGCTGCTCGGCTCCTCCGCGCTGGCCATCACCGACGGCGAGCGCCTGCTGGTGTACGACGGCGTCGGCGAGCACCACGCCAAGCAGGCCTTCGAGCAGGCCAAGGCGACCCTCGAAGACGGCCGCACCCAGGTGCTGGCCATCTCCTGCGAGCTGCTGGAGTGCCCCGTCAGGCACGCCGTGGTCGTCCCGCTCACCACCGACGACCGGGTGGTCGGCACCCTGGCCGCCTTCGGGCCGCACGCCTCCGCTGGGCTCGTCAGGGCCGCCCAGGAGGTGGCCGGCTGGGTGGACTCCCAGCTGGAGCTGGCCGAGCTGCACCGCTCCCGTACGCTGCTGATGGAGGCGGAGGTGCGGGCGCTGCGCGCGCAGATCTCGCCGCACTTCATCTACAACTCGCTCACCACGATCGCCTCGTTCGTCCGCACCGACCCGGAGCGGGCCAGGGAGCTGCTGCTGGAGTTCGCCGACTTCACCCGCTACTCCTTCCGCAGACACGGCGAGTTCACCACGCTGGCCGAGGAGCTGCGCTCCGTCGAGCGCTACCTCGTCCTCGAACGCGCCCGCTTCGGCGACCAGCTTCAGGTGACGCTGCGGATCGCGCCAGAGGTGCTGCCGGTGGCGGTGCCGTTCCTGTGCCTGCAGCCCCTGGTGGAGAACGCCGTCCGGCACGGCCTGGAGAGCAAGGACGGCGTGGGCCGGATCACGATCATCGCCGAGGACGCCGGAGCCGAGTGCGGCATCAGTGTCGAGGACGACGGCCTCGGCATGGACCCCGACCGGCTGCGCAACATCCTCGCGGGCAAGGTCTCCTCGGCGGGCGGCGTCGGGCTGGCCAACGTGGACGAACGGCTGCGCCAGGTGTACGGCGACGAGTACGGTTTGGTCGTTGAGACGGCCCGCGGCGCGGGTACGAAAGTCAACGTGAGATTGCCGAAATATCACCCAGGCGTCTCAGCCCGTTGACCTGGACCTTTGTTGTCGGTTTTATCACTGTCTATGGCACAACTTCGGGTCCTCGCGGTAGATGACGAGCTTCCAGCCCTGGAAGACATCTCCTACCTGCTCCGCGCCGACCCACGCATCGGCGAGGTCGCCACCGCCCGGGACGGCGCCGCCGCGTTGCGGCTGCTCGACCGGGCCATCGCCGAGGGCAGGCCGATCGACGCCGTCTTCCTCGACATCAGGATGCGCGGCCTCGACGGCGTCGTGCTCGGTCGCCTGCTGTCACGGTTCGCCAACCCGCCGAGGGTCGTGTTCGTCACCGCCTACGAAGAGCACGCCGTCGACGCCTTCGAGATCAAAGCCGAGGACTACCTGCTGAAACCGGTGCGCCCCGAGCGCCTCGCCGAGGCGATCAGGCGGGTCGCGGTCTCGGCCGACGTGCCCATCGAGAGCGCCGAGACCGACACCATCCCCGTCGAGCTCGGCGGCGTGACCAGATTCGTCTCCACCGCCGACGTCATCTACGTCGAGGCCCAGGGTGACTATGCTCGCCTGCACACCGCCACCGGCAGCCATCTGGTCCGCATCCCGCTGGCCACGCTGGAGGAACGCTGGTCGGCGGCCGGGTTCATCCGCGTGCACCGAAGCCACCTGGTCGCGGTCAAGCACATCGAGGAACTGCACATCGACTCGGGCAAATGCGTGGTCCGGGTCGGGGACACCGAGATCCCGGTCAGCCGCCGCCACACCCGCGAACTGCGCGACCTGCTCGTCCGCCGCGCCAGAAAGGGAAGGCCAGAATGAGCCCTGAGCCGCGACCGGGCCGCCGCGTCGCCATCACCAGCCCGCGCACCGCGGCGGCCCGCCGCCCCCGCTACCCGGCCACCCGCGAGATCGACGAGCAGACCCACCTCGGCGAGGTCTACATGCGCTCGCTGCTGCGCACCCAGTTCAGGCTGGCCGCGTTCGTGTGCACGGTGCTGGCCTGCGTGGTGGGCGGCCTGCCGGTGCTGTTCCTGCTCATCCCCGAACTGCGCGACGTGCACCTGCTCGGCGTCCCCCTGCCGTGGGCGGTGCTCGCCGGACTCATCTATCCCGCCTTCGTCATCGGCGCCTGGCTCTACGTACGGCAGGCCGAACGCAACGAGCGTCACTTCGCCGACCTGGTCGACCGCTCGTGAGCCTGGCCGCAGTCGTCATCGTCATGGTGGCGGCCGTGCTCATCGGCGCGTTCGGCATCCGCGTCTCCCGCACCACCTCCGACTTCTTCGTCGCCTCCCGCACCGTCAGCCCGCTCTGGAACGCCTCCGCGATCGGCGGCGAGTATCTGTCGGCGGCCTCGTTCCTCGGGGTGGCCGGGCTCATCCTCAGCTACGGCGTGGACATGCTCTGGCTGCCGGTCGGCTGGACCGGCGGCTACCTGGTGTTACTGGTGCTGGTGTCCGCGCCGCTGCGCCGCTCGGGCGCCTACACGCTGCCCGACTTCGCCGAGGCCAGGCTGGAGTCCATGGCGGTGCGCCGGACCGCCAGCGTGCTCGTCGTGCTCATCGGCTGGTTCTACCTGATGCCGCAGTTCCAGAGCGCCGGCCTGGTGCTGCGCACGATCACCGGCGCGCCGGTGTGGGCGGGCGGGCTGCTGGTGGCGGTCGTGGTCGTGGTCAACGTGCTGTCGGGCGGCATGCGGTCGATCACGTTCGTGCAGGCGTTCCAGTACTGGCTGAAGCTCACCGCGCTGGCCGTACCGGTGATCTTCCTGTTACTGGCCTGGCAGGCCGACGGGGCCCCCGGCCTGTCCCCGCAGGACGCCGCCGTCTGGCAGACGCCGCTGACCGGGGGCAAGGACTACAGCGTCTACTCGACGTACTCGCTGATCCTGGCCACCTTCCTGGGCACCATGGGGCTGCCGCACGTGCTGGTCCGCTTCTACACCAACCCCGACGGCCGGGCCGCCCGCCGGACCACGCTGGTGGTGCTGGCGCTGCTTGGAGCGTTCTACCTGCTGCCGGCGGTGTACGGCTGGCTCGGCCGGATCTACACGCCCGACCTGGTGCGCCCCGACGCGGTGGTGCTGACGCTGCCCGCCCGGATGATCGGCGGGACGCTCGGCGACCTGCTGACGGCGCTGATCACGGCGGGGGCGTTCGCCGCGTTCCTGTCGACGTCGTCGGGGCTGACCGTGTCCGTGGCCGGGGTCATCGCCCAGGACCTGCTCAAGGGCGGCGTCCGCTCGTTCCGGATCGCCACGCTGATGGCGGTCGCGGTGCCGCTGGCGCTGGCCCTGTGGGCGCGGACGCTGCCGGTGGCGGACGTGGTGGGGCTGGCGTTCGCGGTGGCGGCCTCGTCGTTCTGCCCGCTGCTCGTGCTCGGCATCTGGTGGCGCAGGCTCAGCACCACCGGCGCGCTGGCCGGGCTGTACGTGGGCGGCGGCCTGGCCTGCCTCGCCGTGCTGGCCACGATCACCGGGGGACCGCACGAGGGCCTGGCCGGGGCCCTGCTGGCGCAACCGGCGGCGTGGACCGTGCCGATCGCGTTCGCGGTGATGATCTCCGTGTCGTTCCTCACGCCGGACCGGGTGCCGATCGGGGTGGCCAGGACCATGGTCCGCCTGCACACCCCGGAGAACCTCGACCTCGACCGCGGCGACTGGCGCCCCCGCTCGTCCTGACCCCTTCCGCTGCGTGCCCTGGGTGCTGAGCAGGTTCTTCAGGCGGGCCTCATAGGGATCTGGAATGGTTCCCGCCGCTGAGCGCCCCGCTTGCCTACGCTCGGTAGAGCGCACGCCGTACGCCACGGACGGACGGACAAGGGTGTGGGAACCGCTGTGGTTCGTATCAGTGTTCGTCGGTCTTCATCTGGGTTTCTGCAGCGCGATCGCGGTCTGTCACGTGGTGATCGGGGTTGGCTCAGTGGCCTGCGAGCTGATCTCGTATACGGGGGAGGGGATCGTCGTGCGGGTCGTGCAGGCCTACCGTTTCGCGCTGGACCCCACCGCGCGCCAGGCCGCCGCGGGTCATCAACGTGCTCAGACGTGCGGGTGTCGACGTCGACGGTGTTCAGCGGGAGGGGTACGACGGTGGGTGACTGGCCGGCGACCGGCGGGGACCGGGTGCTATCCATCCTGTTCTACAGCGTCCAGTACCAATCGGCGTTCGATGACGCCCTCGCCCTGTTCAGGGCCCGCGCCCTGATTCTGGAGCCCATCCACGGCCTGACGCCGGAGGAGGAGTACGAAGCCGTCGCCGCGTCCCTGCGAAACGACTCCCCGCTCGCCGACCTCATTCCGTCCCCGCTTCCCGTGCCGCACTCCGAGCAGGAGTTCCGGGACTTCGCCCGACGCGTGCTCGACCACATGGACGCGTTGCGGCCATGGCCCGAACTGCCGTTCCTCTCCGTGGCCGAGGGTCCGTGGCAGGATTATGCGGACTCTCCGGTGATCGCGCGGATCCGCATGAACGAAATGCGGGTGACCGAGCGGATTCATCGGCATCTCTCCCAGGTCAACGGGGACGAGCGGTTGCGCCACTGGCTGACGCTGCGGCTCAACTCGGGGGACGAGGTCGCCTTGGCCGAGCCGTGGTGGCCGGGCAGCGAGGACATCGCGGTCCTGTCCCGGCGCGACGCCGATCGGGCCACCGAGACGGTCCTGGAGGCGTTCCTGCACGTCACGGGCTTCACCCTGGACGACCTCGACGATCTCACCGACGGCGTGGACCGCCTCTCACGCGGCGGCGCGGGCACCGGCTGGCTCGCGTACACGCTGCGGCGTGAGCGCACCTCCGGAGGGGCCGGTCAGGCGGCGTTCCAGGCGTTCCAGCGCGCCCGCCTCCACTGCGAGGCCATGGACAAGCCCGGAGTCGTCGCCGTCGGCCCGCCGGGCAAGGGCCTGGTGCCCGCGTTCACCTCGCCCGAAGCACTGGCCCACTACGTCACGGCCAAGGGTGGAGACCTGGAGCCCCGCTTCTTCTCCACCGTCGGCGCGGACCTGCTCGGCCTCCTCCCCGACGGCTACGCCGTACTCGTGGATCCCGGACAGGAGTACGCGGCCGCCTTCGACCGGCATGGCCCGCGCTGACGGTCAGCGGTCGTGGGCCCACGTCCGCAGGGTCAGGACGCGGCCCTTCTCCTCCACCTGCGCCGGCTCCTCGTCGGTGAGCCGGAAGCCCAGGGCGCGCGCGACGGAGACGCTGGGGGCGTTGTCCGGCTCGATCTCCAGCACCAGCCGGGGGATCTCCAGCACCTCGTGGGCGTAGTCCATCAGCAGCCGGGTGGCGCGCGGCGCCAGGCGCTGCCCGCGGTGGGCGGCGCCGATGGCGTAGCCCATGCTGGCCCGGGAGAGGCTGACCAGCACTTCGCCGAGCGGCTTGTGGCCGTCGGTGGTGATGGCGAGGTGCAGCCGGTCCCCGGCGGCGCGGGTGCGGCGGACCATCTCCAGATACGCGCGTGCCTCGTCGAGGCCGAAGGGGGAGGCCAGCGGGGTGCGGTAGGCGACGCCGGGATCGTCGAACAACTCCGCCATGACCGGCAGGTCCGCCTCCTCCCACTCGCGCAGCACGAGGTCATGGCCGGTCAGCCGGACGGCGGAGGAGGGCAACGTCATGGGTGTCCTTCGATAGGCGAGATGTCGATTTTAGGGCTTGGCGCGGCTGCCGGGCAGCTCGCCCGAGCCGCGCGCGACCAGCTCGACCGGGACCTTGACCCGGCGCCCGCCCGACCCCCCGTCGAGCAGCAGGTCGACGGCGCTGCGCGCCAGCCTGGCCACGTCGTAGCGGACCACCGTGACGCCCGGGTTGAAGACGTCCGCGAGGGCGAAGTCGTCGAATCCCACGTACGCCGGTCGTTCGTGGCGCTCCCGCAGGGCCTGCAGGATGCCGATCGCGGCCCGGTTGTTGGTCGCGAACAGCGCCGTCGGCGGGTCCGCCAGGTCGAGCAGCCGGCTCACCTCGCGGGAGACCCGCCACGGGTCGAACACCCCCCGCACCACGAGGGACTCGTCGACGGGCAGACCCGCCGCCCGCAGCGCCGTACGGTAGCCGGAGGCGCGGTCGTGCACGGAGCTCAGCCCGTCGTCGTCGGAGATCAGCGCGATGCGGCGGTGGCCGCGCGCGATGAGGTGCTCGGCCGCGACGAGGCCACCCCTGACGTCGTCGAGCAGCACCACGTCCGCCTGGTCGAGGCCGGTCGGGACCCGGTCGACGAATACGGTCGTCAGGCCGGGGTGCTCGCCCAGCCAGCCGTGGTCGGCCGCGGAGGGGACGATGATGAGGGAGTCGACGCCCCGGGCGTACATCGACTCGACCAGCATCCGCTCCCGCTCGGGCCGCTCCTCGTAGGAGCCGAACACCACGAGCGCCTCGTGCTCGGCCGCGGCCGCCTCGACCGCCTTGGCCAGGCGGGAGTAGAACTCGTTGGAGATGTTCTCCATGATCAGGCCGAGGGTGAGCATGGTCGCGCCGCGCGCCAGGCGGCTGGCGGCCTCGTTGCGGCGGAAGCCCAGCGTGCTGATGGAGGCCAGCACCCGCTGCCGCAGCAGCGTGCTGACATGCGGCTCCTGGTTGACCACCCGTGAGACCGTTTTCAGGCTCACCCCCGCGTGCCTGGCCACGTCGACCATGGTCGGTTTCCGCGCTGTCATAGTCTGCCCCCATGGATGATGAATGGATCTGCGGCCGGCTGGGCGAGGACGAGCCCTGGATGATGGGCGCGGTCAACCCGCCGATCTTCGAGAACTCCCTGTTCACCTTCGCCACGGCGGGTGAGCTCGGCGAGGCGATCAGGAACGAGGACGAGAGGTACGTCTACTGGCGCGGCACCAATCCGACGGTGGATCTGGCGCAGCGCAAGCTGGCCGCGCTGGAGCGGGCGGAGCGGGCCAAGTGCTTCGCCTCGGGCATGGGCGCCATCGCGGCGACGATCTCCTCGCTGGTGTCGGCAGGCGATCACGTGCTGGTGCTGGGCGCGGTCTACGGACCGACCACCCAGTTCCTTCGTTACCTGGAGAAGTTCGGCGTCACGCATACGCATGTCGTCGATCTGGAGGCCTGTGACAGCGCTATCAGGGAGAGCACCCGCCTACTGTACTTCGAGTCGCCCTCGTACATGCGTTACGAGATTTTCGACATCCCCGCCGTCACCCGGTGGGCGGGCGAGCATGGCCTGGTGACCGTGATGGACAACACCTGGTCCACCCCGATCTTCCAGAAGCCGCTGACGATGGGCGTGGACCTGGTGGTGCACTCCCTGTCGAAGTACGTGGGCGGGCACAGCGACCTGGTGGGCGGGGTGGTGGCGGGGTCGTCGCGGCTGATCAGGCCGCTGGCGCTGACCGAGTACCAGCTCTACGGGGCGGCGATGTCACCGCACGACGGGGCCAAGGTGATCAAGGGACTGCGTACGCTGCCCGTACGGATGGTCGCTCATCAGGAGCGCGGGATGGCGGTCGCCCGGTTCCTGGCGGACCATCCGGCGGTGCGGCAGGTGAACTATCCCGGCCTGCCCTCGCATCCCGGTCACGGCATGGCCCTTCGCCAGATGTCCGGCTTCTCCAGCCTTTTCAGCATCGAGTTGGCCACGGAGTCCCGCGCCGAAGTCGCCGCATTCCTCGACGCGTTGCGACATTTCAGGATCGGGGTGTCGTGGGGAGGGTTCGAGAGCCTGGTCAACGCCCCCGCGCTGTCCACCCAGGAGAGCGTGCGCGCCACCATGGGCATCCCCGTCGGCCTGGTACGGCTCTCGGTCGGCCTGGAGGCGGCCGAGACGCTGATCAAGGATCTCGGCCTGGCGCTGGAGCGGATCAGTTGACAGCCGGGCCGGTCTCGTGACAGCCGGGCCGGTCTCGGTCCGGCGGCGAATGAGTCCATCCGGCGTCTCGGTCTAGCGCCGGAAAGGGTCAGTCGCCTAGCGTGATTGACAGCGCTGTCTTACCTCTCTGGAGGCCCCACCATGAAATCCCCCCTCCTGGCGGCCGCAGCCGCCGCCACACTGGTGCTCGCCGGATGCGGCTCCGGCTCGTCCTCCTCCTCCGGGGAGGTACAGCTGCGCATGATCGAAAGCCTGACCAGCCCCGAGCGCACGAAGCTGATCAAGACGCTGATCGCGGACTTCGAGAAGGCCAACCCCGGCGTCACCGTCGAGCTGGTCTCACCCCCCTTGGAGAGCGCCGACCAGAAGATCACCCAGATCCTGCAGACGAAGAAGGACCTGGACGTGCTGGAGGTCCGCGACCACACGGCCAAGTCCTTCACCAACAACGGCTGGCTCGCCGAATTGCCCACCACCGACTGGCCCGGCTGGGCGGACCTGACCGAGCTGGCCCAGACCAAGGCCGTCGAGGTCGGCGGCAAGCCCTACCTGATCCCGTACGGCTTCTACCAGCGGACGCTGTTCTACCGGACCGACTACGGCATGACCGCGCCGCCGAAGACCTGGCAGGAGCTGTACGAAGCGGGCAAGGCGATGACCACGAAGGACCGCTTCGGCTACTCCTTCCGGGGCGGCAAGGGCGGCGCCGACTACGCGGTCATGATGATCAGCGCCTACAACGGCGAGGCCCTGGATCCCGAGAAGTCCTTCTTCCTGAAGGACAAGCGCACCATCTTCGCCACCCCCGAGGCCACGCAGGCGCTCGACCTCTACGTCAAAATCTTCAAGGAGGCGTCGCCGCCCGACTCGGTGTCGTGGGGCTATCCGGAAATGGTCCAGGGCTTCACCTCGGGCGTCACCGGCATGCTCATCCAGGACCCCGAGGTGATCAAGACGGTGGAGGAGAGCGGGGTCACCGCCTGGTCCACCGCCCCCATCCCCAAGGGCCCGAGCGGCTACGCCTTCCAGCCGGTCGGCTACGCGGGCTGGGGCGCCACCTCCTTCAGCGCGCACCCCAAGGAGGCGGTCAAGCTGGTGCAGTTCCTCTCGGAGTCCGCGCAGAGCATCGCCTTCGCCAAGGGTAACTCGCTGATCCCCATCTCCAAGCAGGCCCAGAGCGACCCGCAGTTCTCCCAGGGCGCCTGGAAGGCCTACCTGGAGGCGCAGCAGGACCCCAAGCAGGTCATCACCATCCGCCCGGTGGACTATCCCGGCTGGAGCCAGTTCAACGTCGACTCCGACCGTGACATCCAGGCGCTGATCACCGGCAAGAAGACCACCGCCGAGGTGCTCAAGTCCTGGGACGCCTTCTGGACGGACCAGGCGAAGAAGGTCTCTTGAGCACCCGTGCCAAACCCGCGTTCACCGGGCGCAGGGCCAGGTTCATCGCCCTGTGCCTGCTGCCCGGGGTCGTGTTCGTGCTGCTGTTCACGTACTACCCGATGGTGCGTGGCGCGATCATCGCCTTCCAGCGCTACAACCTGTTCGACCTGACCGCCACGCCGTTCGTCGGGCTGGAGAACTTCCAGGCGGTGCTGGCCGAGGACCGCTTCTGGACGGCGCTGCGCAACACGGGCACCTGGGTGGTCGTGTCGCTGTTATTCCAGTTCGTCCTCGGGTTCGGGCTGGCGCTGCTGCTGCGGCGTCACTTCCGGGGGCGCGGGCTCTACCAGGCGTGGGTGTTCTTCCCGTGGGCCATGTCGGGGTTCCTGATCGGGCTGCTGTGGCGCTGGATGTTCAACGGGCAGTTCGGCGTGATCAACGACCTGCTGCTCAAGGCCGGGATCATCGACGAGCGCATCGGCTTCCTCGCCTCACCCGGCTGGGCGATGACCTCGGTGATCGTGGCCAACGTCTGGTACGGCGTGACGTTCTTCGCCATCATGATCATGGCCGCGCTGCAGTCGGTGCCCCGTGAGCTCTACGAGGCGGCGTCGGTGGACGGGGCGTCCCGGCTGCGCCAGTTCTGGCACGTGACGCTGCCGCACATCCGGCCCACCCTGGCGCTGATCGTGCTGCTGCGGATCATCTGGATCCTCAACTTCCCCGACCTCATCTACGCCATGACGGGCGGCGGACCGGCGGGCAGCACCGACATCATCACCACGTTCCTCATCCAGCAGGTCGCCGGCGGCGACTACGGCAGGGCGGGCGCGGTCGGGCTGCTGGTCCTCGGCCTGCTGCTGGCCTTCAGCGTCTTCTACCTGAACGCGACCCGATTCGAGAAGGCCCGATGAGACGTCTCGCCAAGGTGATCGTGCTCACCGTCTGGTTGCTGATCACGCTGTTCCCGCTCTACTGGATCGTCGTCACCTCGCTCAAGCCCAAGGCCGAGATCTTCTCCCTGCCGCTGCGTTACTGGCCGGGCACCGTGACGTTCGAGCACTACACCGAGCTGTTCTCCTTCGCCGACTTCGGGACGTACCTGCTCAACAGCCTCATGGTCTCCCTGATCTCCGCCGGCGTCGTGACGGTGACCGGGGTGCTCGGCGGCTACGTCCTGGCCCGCTTCGCCTTTCCCGGCAGGGGAGCGCTGATGCTGGCCTTCCTCGTCACCCAGATGATCCCGCTGTTCATCGCGCTCGGCCCGCTCTACCTGCTGATGTCCGACCTCGACCTGCTCAACAGGCTGGCCGGGCTGATGCTGGTCTACGTCGCCATGCTGGTGCCGTTCGCCACGATCATCATGCGCGGCTTCTACGAGCGGGTGCCGGTGGCGCTGGAGGAGGCCGCGCAGGTCGACGGCGCGTCACGGATGGCCGCCATGATCAGGGTGGTGATCCCGGTCATGCTGCCCGGCATCGCGGCCACGTTCATCTTCGCCTTCGTGCAGTGCTGGAACGAGCTGTTCCTGGCGATCACGTTCATCGACAGCGAGGACGCCAAGACCATCCCGGTCGCGATGAACTCCTTCATCACCCAGTACGACATCGACTGGGGCGCTATGGCGGCCGCCACCGTGGTCTCGGTGATCCCGACCCTGGTGATGTTCGCCGTCATCCGGCGCTACATCGTCGAAGGACTGACCGCTGGAGCGGTCAAAGGATGACAACCGTTCGTCGTCTCGAACTGACCTTTCGTCGCAGCCGCCGCCCAACTGAACGCCATTGGGCGGCGGCTCGCCGAACAACCCCGTTCGGCCCCTCCACGTAGGGTAGGCACCCCTCTTAACGTGAGCGTGATCCGCATCACAGTGGAGGTCTCGTGACAACCCAAGAACATGACGCGTCTGTCTATGAAGAGGTCCAGAGGAGCAGTGAGTTCCAAGATCTGAAGAGGCGTTTCCGCCGGTGGACGTTCCCGATGACGGCGGCGTTCCTGGTGTGGTACCTGCTGTATGTGGTGATGTCGGGCTGGGCCCGTGACTTCATGGCCATCAAACTGCTCGGTGAGATCAACGTTGGACTGATCTTCGGGTTGCTCCAGTTCGTGACGACCTTCGGCATCGCGTGGGCCTACTCCAGGCACATGGAGAAGGTGCTCGACCCCATTTCCGACAAGCTCCGCCACGAGGTCGAGGAGAAGGCCAAGTGAGCTCAACGGTTCTCGCCACGATCCTCTTCCTTTCCTTCGTCGCCGCCACGCTCGGCATCACGGTCTGGGCCAGCCGCCAGACCAAGACCGCGGCTGACTATTACGCGGGCGGCCGCTCGTTCACCGGCGTGCAGAACGGCCTGGCCATCGGCGGCGACTACATGTCGGCGGCCTCGTTCCTCGGCATCGCCGGCATCATCGCGCTGTACGGCTACGACGGCTTCCTCTACTCCATCGGCTTCCTGGTCGCCTGGCTGGTCGCGCTGCTCCTGGTGGCCGAGCTGATGCGTAACTCCGGCAAGTTCACCATGGCCGACGTGCTCGCCTTCAGGATGAGCCCCCGGCCGGTGCGCACCGCGGCCGGCGTCTCGACCATCGTCGTCAGCATCTTCTACCTGCTCGCGCAGATGGTCGGCGCGGGCGCCCTGGTCGGCCTGCTGCTCGGCATCACCTCCGACGCCGGCAAGATGTGGACGATCGTCGCCGTCGGCGCCCTGATGATCATCTATGTGGTGTTCGGCGGCATGAAGGGCACCACCTGGGTGCAGATCGTCAAGGCCGTGCTGCTGATGAGCGGCGCCGCCCTGGTGACCATCCTGGTGCTGGGCAAGTTCGGCTTCAACCTGTCGGCGCTGCTCAGCCAGGCCGCCACGACCAGCGGACCCTCGGCCAACAGCGGCAGCTTCCTCAGCCCGGGCCTGAGGTACGGCACCGAGGCGCAGGGACTCGCGGGGAAGATCGACCTGATCAGCCTCGGCCTCGCCCTGGTGCTCGGCACGGCGGGACTGCCGCACATCCTCATCCGCTTCTACACCGTCCCGACCGCCAAGGCAGCGCGCAAGTCCGTGATGTGGGGCATCGGCCTCATCGGCACCTTCTACCTGCTGACGCTGGTCCTCGGCTTCGGTGCCGCCGCCGTGGTCGGCGCCGACGCCATCCGCGCGGAGGACCCGGCGGGCAACACGGCCGCGCCGCTGCTGGCCCAGCGGATCGGTGAGGAGATCTTCGGCTCGGTGGGCGGCACCATCCTGCTGGCCCTGATCGGCGCCGTCGCCTTCGCCACCATCCTGGCGGTGGTCGCGGGCCTCACTCTCGCCTCCTCCTCCAGCTTCGCCCACGACCTGTACGCCCACGTCTTCAAGCGCGGCCAGGTCAGTGAGCGTCAGGAGGTCGTGGTGGCCAGGCTCTCCGCCCTGGTGATCGGCGCCGCCGCCATCGGGCTGGGCATCCTCGCCCAGGGCCAGAACGTGGCGTTCCTGGTGGCCCTGGCCTTCGCGGTCGCGGCCTCGGGCAACCTGCCGGCGATCCTCTACAGCCTGTTCTGGAAGAGGTTCAACACGGCGGGGGCGGTCAGCGCCATCTACGGTGGCCTGGTCTCCGCGCTGCTGCTGGTCATCTTCTCGCCCGTGGTCTCGGGCTCGAAGACCGCCCTGTTCAAGGACGCCGACTTCGCCTGGTTCCCGCTGAGCAACCCGGGGATCATCTCGATCCCGCTCGGGTTCTTCTGCGGCTGGCTCGGCACGGTCCTGAGCAAGGAGTACAACGCCGCCAAGTACGCCGAGATCGAGGTCCGGTCTCTCACCGGTGTGGGCGCGGAGCAGGCTACCAAGCACTGACGCGCACAGAGCGGGGCCCGGCACGGACTGCACGCCGTGCCGGGCCCTTTCCACGTGCTCGGTCAGTTGATCAGGAGCCCACTGGCTCCGCGCGGAGCTTCGCCGAGTGCTTCACCAGCGAGATGAGCACCTCCCGGCTGGAGTCACGCTTCCTGGCGTCACACATGATGATCGGGATCGACGGCTTGAGCTGCAGCGCCAGCCGTACCTCCGCGAGCTCGAACGTCTCGGAGCCCTCGAAGCAGTTGACCGCGACCACGAACGGGGTGCCGCGCCGCTCGAAGTAGTCGACCGAAGGAAAGCAGTCGGCCAGGCGGCGGGTGTCGGCCAGGATGACCGCGCCGAGCGAGCCCTCGGCCAGCTCGTCCCAGACGAACCAGAACCGCTCCTGGCCCGGCGTGCCGAACAGGTAGAGGACGTATTCGTCGCCGATCGTGATGCGGCCGAAGTCCATCGCCACCGTGGTCGTCCGCTTGGCCTCGACGCTGGACAGGTCGTCGATGCCGATGCCGCGCTCGGTGAGCACCTCCTCGGTGCGCAGCGGTCTGGTCTCCGAGACCGCGCCGACCATCGTGGTCTTGCCCGCGCCGAACCCGCCGGCGACAAGAATCTTGATCGCCGTCGGCAGGCGCGGCCGGCTAGAGCGATCGAAGGCCATCGAGCACCGCCCTGTACATCTTCATGTCACGCATGTCCATTTCGGATTGCGGCTCCTGGGCCGAGACGAGCTCCCTGTCGAACAGGTCGCCGAGGAGTACGCGGATGGTGCCCGCGGGCAGGTTGAGGTGTGCGGCGATCTCCGCCACGGACTTGGGCTCCCGGCAGAGCCGCAGGATCGAGTGGTGCTCCGGGTCGAGCCCGGCGTCCGGGCCAGGCGGCGGCCCCACGGCCAGGGCCATCGAGATCAGGTTGAACCTGCCGTGCACGGGCGCGGTCCGGCCCCGCGTCACCACATAGGGCCGGATGATCTCCGGATCGATCCAGTGCTCCCCGCTCGGCTCGCCCGAGGATCTGTAATCCCCGTTCACCGCTCTGCCCCGGCGCGGGTCCCCGAGGTCAGATACTGGCCGACGCGGGCCACGAGCATGGCCATCTCGTAGGCGACCAGGCCGATGTCGGCGCCCTGCGCGCAGAGCACCGCAAGGCAGGCCCGCTCGCCCGCCACGGTCACGATGAGGAACCGCGATCTCCACTCCACCACGGTCTGCTTGACCGGGCCGCCGCCCACATGCTCGGAGACGCCCTTGGCCAGGCTCTGCAGCCCGGAGGCCACCGCCGACAGGTGCTCGCCGTCGGTCCGCTGCAGCGCGGCGGAGGAAGCCATGAGCAGCCCGTCGGAGGACAGCACGATCGCGTGCTCGGCCTCCTTGACGCGGCCGATCAGATCATCGAGGAGCCAGTTGAGGTCTGTGCCGGCACCTGGTGTCACGTGTCGCCTCCCGACTGTTCTTCCATGAGCCTGGCCGCCTCGGTCCTGCCGAGCCGGGTGCCGGACTGCAGGGATCCCATCATCGCCCGGATCTCCTCCGGCGAGCGCTCGTCATCGTCATCCTCAAGATCTGGAGTGGTGGGCGGGCCTTCGTCCCGCAGGGCCGCGGCCAGGTTGGCCTGCGGCACCCGCAGCGGCAGCCCTCCCGGGGTGAACACCGAGGGTGCCTCTGGCTGGGGCTCCGTGGCCGCCCCCTTCTCGATCGGCTGGGGCAGGTCGGGCTCAGGCTGCTGCGGCGGCCGCGAAGGGCCGGCCACCTTCAGCGCGCGGACGTTGCCTTCGTTCACCGGGCGCTGGGCCACCGGACGCTCGGTGGCCGGGCGGGCCGCCGTGGCCGTGGCCGACGCGGCCGTCGCCGACGTGGGCGACCTGCGGGGCAGGCGTGGCGTGGCGTCCGTGTCGGCCGGGTCGGGCCCGGCGTCCACCTCCACGAGCTCCTGCGGCAGCAGCACCACGACGGTGGTGCCGCCGTAGGGCGAGTGCTTGAGCACCACCTTGACGTCGTGGCGATCGGCCAGCTGGCTGACCACGTAGAGGCCCAGCCGGGCGGTGCCGCTGATGCGGAACTCCGGTGGGTCGGCGATGCGCTCGTTGGCCGCCTCCAGGTCCTCGGGCTTCATGCCGAGCCCTTGGTCCTCGATTTCGATGACATAGCCGTTGGCCACGAGCTGGCCGCTGACGCGCACGTTGGTGTAGGGGGGCGAGAAGGAGACGGCGTTCTCGATCAGCTCGGCCAGCAGGTGGATCACGTCACCGACGGCGCGGCCGACGAGCACCACCTCGCCCATCGGCATGAGCGTCACCCGGGTGTAGTCCTCCACCTCGGCCAGCGCGCCGCGGACCACGTCGACCATGGGCACCGAACGGCGCCAGGTGCGGGCGGGGGAGGAGCCGGACAGCACGATGAGGTTCTCGGCGTTGCGGCGCATGCGGATGGCCAGGTGGTCCAGGCGGAAGAGCTGCTTCAGCTCCTCGGGGTCGGTCTCCTGCCGCTCCATCACGTCCAGCACGGTGAGCTGCCGGTGCACCAGGCCCTGCGTCCGGCGCGCCAGGCTGAGCAGGATGTCGCGGATGCCGCGCCGCAGCTCGGCCTGCTCGGCGGCGACGCCGATGGCGGTCCGCTGGACGGTGTTGAACGCCTGCCCGACCTGACCGATCTCGTCGTCGCCGAAGTCGAGGTCGGGCACCTCCCGGCTGACGTCGACCACCTCGCCGCGGCCGATCCGCTCCACCACCCCGGGCAGCCGCTCGTCGGACAGCTCATGGGCGGCGTCCCGCAGCTTCTTCAGCTGGGCGAGCAGCTGCCTGGTCGTGGTGATGGAGAGCACGATCGAGGCGATGACGGCGAGCAGGCCGAGACCGCCGGCCAGCACGAGCCGGACGATGACGCCGACGGCGACGGGCGTGATCCGCTCCAGCAGCCGGTCTCCGGCCGAGACCGTCACGGTGTGCAGGTCGGCGAGGGTCGCCTCGGTGGTCTTGCGCCAATCCTCGCCGCTGACGGGCAGCACGTCCGCGCCCACCCGATGCCGGATGAGTCGCTCCTCCATGCTCCGCAGCCGGGTGGCGGCCGGGCTCTTCGCCCAGGCGTCGTAGTGCGGCTTGTCCACGTCCGGCAGCTTGGACATGGCCTCGGACAGGGTCTGGCGGAAGACCCCGGTGGCCGCCACGAAGTCGGCGTGCTCCTGCTCGGTGAAGCCGTCCCGGGCGAAGACACCGGCCATGATGGCGTCCTCGCGGGCGAGGAACTCCCGCGAGTGGTGCATCTCGGCCAGCGTCCGGCCGTCCTTGGCGATCTCCTTGTCGTCGAACGCGGCGACGGAGTCGTACATGCGGTAGAAGTCGTCGATGACGGCGTTGTAAGGGGCCGTCGCCTGGGAGGGCTGCGTGACGCCCGTGTCGATCGCCTTCCTGATGGCCTTGAGGCCGGTCAGCCGGCTCTCGACGGCCGCCACGCGCTCCTCCAGCAGGTCGTCGGCGCCGAATCGCACCGCGGTGCCGCTGATGGAGCTCGCGAACGCGGCGTGCGCCGCGTCCGTCCGCGCGCGCTGCTGGCGCAGCGCCGCGCCGGTCGGCCGCAAACGGCTACCGAGGCTGGCGACGGTCAGTCGGCGCTCCCGCTGCAACTCGACGAGCAGGGGCTCGCTGGGCTCCACCACACTGCTGTTGATGGTCGCGGCCCAGAGCATGTTGATGCCCTCCCGGAGCGTCACCCAGGCGGCGAAAGCCCACAGGAGCGCGAGCGACACGATTAGTGCAGTGACCTTTGACCGGACACTGGCGTTACGGAAGCGCATCGAGCCCACCCCTGAAGAAAGCAGGGTAGTCAGCCTGCCTTGTCAAGACGGAAAGATGAGCAACCCAAGATTCAGACACCCGGGTCACCTTAGCAACGCAGCGTAGCTCTCTCAACGCGAATGGACGCCATCGAGACGCTATGTCCCAGTTTCCTGTGTAATCATCCTTTTGAGGTCTTTGCTACGTAAAGAGCGGCTAGGATGGCTGCCCGTACGATTGCCGTCGGGGAGTAAAGGTCTTTGTCATGCCAAAGCGGAGCATAATCTGATAAGGGATCTTCCCGGAGAAATTCGTATCCGCGCCACGCGGCTTTCAGGCACCGTTCATCCGAGTCCGGGCCGGAGAGCAGGAGGATCTGCATGGCGTAGGCGGTCTCCTCCGGCCCACCTGCCCAGCGCCCCCATGATCCGTCGTCCCGCTGGGTGGCCAGCACCCATTCCCTGGCCCGGTGGACCGAGCCGGTGTGCCGGGGCCCGCCGAAATCGCCGAGCGCCAGCACACAGCTGAGTGTGGCGTAGAAGGGGGAGGCGTGCCATCGATCCTCCCAGCTTCCGTCGGCCCGCTGCTTCGCGGCCAGCCAGCTCGCCACGCGCGCCATCACCGGCCCGTACGCCGCCTGCGCCGGCGGCCTGGCGCGCACATACTGCCCGAGCGCGTCCAGCACGTGGGCGTTCACACTGACCGAGACGCCGTCCTCGCCCTGCCAGGTGCAGAAGTGGGCGCCCGTGTCGAACATCATCAGGGACGAGGGGTCGCAGGGCACGCCGAGCAGGGCCAGCGCGTAGAGCGCGACGCTGGTGGTGTCCGCGTCGGCCGGCAGGCCGGCTCCCGCGGGCGTCCCCTGGGGGCGGATGGCGGTCCGCAGATCGGCGATCATCTCGGCCGGCACCCGTACCGGCACGCCGGCCCTGACCAGCCAGCTCAGCACCCAGCCGCGCTCGAAGACGGTGATGGGCAGCCCGACGGGGACGGGTCCGCCGCTGCGCGCGGCCACCGCCTCCAGGTGCTGCCGGGCGGCGGCGGCCGAATCGGTCAGCGCCGTGTCGGCCGGATCGGCCCGCGCCGCGTCGGCCGAGGCGAACCCGGCCAGCCAGGTGGCCGTCGCCGCCGGGGAGGCGCCGACGGTGCCGAGCGGCGCGGGCCGGACGTCGCCGGCGCGGGCCGCGTCCGTGCCCGCGACCTCCAGGACGTGCAGCACCTTCTGCGGCGGCTCCTGGCCTGAGGACAGCAGCCGCTTGACCCGATCGAGGCGGGTGGTGTCCATGCCGGGCGCCGCCAGCGGCTCACCGTGACCGTGTGCGTTGATCAGCTCGACGAGGGCCGGCACGATCAGGTCGATCGCCGGGGTGTCGGGCAGGTCGGGCTTCTGCTGGAGCAGGTGGCGCAGGGCCCGCAGCCCGGACCGCGCCACCGGGACGAGGGCGGGGTCCCGCTCGCCCGCACTGAGCAGGGCCTCCGTGGCGCTCAGCGTGGGCACCAGGCCGTAGCCGTCGGGAGCGCCCCAGGAGCCGTCGTCGCGCTGCTGGGCCAGCAGGAAGGCCACTCTCTCGCCGTGGCCGGCCAGCCAGGGGGCGAGGGTGACCAAGCGCCCCGTCTCGTACACCGATGCGGACACCTGGCCCCAGGGCCGTGCCATGAGTTCGTCGACCAAGGTTCCGGCCTGCTGGGAAAAGTTCATGATCACCACTGTGTGTCCGCCCAGAAGTCAGTCAGCTCGTAGAAGCCGGCGCTGTAGTGGATCTGCCACCAGAGATACGCGGCGGCGCGGGGATGGACGTTCCTCAGTGGTTCGATCAGGTCGGCGGCCTCGCGGGACAGCTCCGCCAGCCGGGTGGTCACCTCGTCGCGGGTCATGCCCAGGGTGAAGGCGTTGAGGTCGCCGAAGCTCCTCTCCCTGTGGTGCGTGGCCAGGTCGTTGAGCAGCCGGAGATAGCGCTGCACCGTGTCGCCCGCCGGACGCAGCCGGTCCAAATCGCCGGGGCCGGTGGCCAGGCCGGTGTAGATCCAGTGCGAGACGCTGATGAAGCCGGCCCCGCAACTGTCGGCGTTGGCCAGATACCGTTCCGGCGTCGGCGCCTCGGCCCGGCTCCACTCCCATTCGCGGGCCATGGCGGTGAGCATGCGCTCCAGTTGAGCCCGCCAGGCCGGCTCCAGCCCGGGGAAACCGGCCGTGCCGGCCAGCTCGCCGCGCAGCTCCGCGAGGAAAGCGCCGGCGGGGGAGACTGGGGCGCCGCCGCCCGCCACGGCCAGGCACTCGGTCACCAGCGCGGCGACCTCCTCCCTGGCGGTGGCCTCCTCGTCGATGAGCCGGTCCACGGCGAACACCAGCAGTGAGGCGCGGTTGACCGCCCGCAGGGCGTCGGCGGTGGCCCACGGTGAGCCGAACGCGCCGGCCAGCGCCAGGGAGAAGTAGAGCCCGCCGTCGAAGGACTTCTCGGGGAACAGCCCGGGGTGCGCGGCCGCGCCGCGGGCCAGATCGCGGGCGCCGGCCACGGCCAGGGCGCACGTTCGCCCGTCCGCGAACAGCTCGGCCGGCGTCGTCACGGTCGTCGTATCGGGTAGAGAGCCATCGTCAGCCCCGCGGGTGGCCGCAGGGATGAGGCGAGCTGGGGGGAGACCGGGCCGTCGCTGTGGACCACGGGCCTGAACCTCCTGAGGATTCCGGCGATCAGCAAGGGAGCCTCCATCATGAACAGGGCCTGACCGAGACAGACGTGCGGTCCCGCGATGAACGGCAGGAAGGCGTAGCGGTGCCGCCCGGACTCGTTCCCCGGCGCGAACCGCTCGGGGTCGAACGTCAGCGGCCGGTCCCAGAACTGCGGCAGTCGCTGCGTCAGGTACGGGCTGAGGATGACGGTGGAGCCGGCCTCGATCGTGACTCCGCCGACGACGTCCGTGGCGAGGGCCTTGCGGGGCAGCATCCAGGCGGGCGGATACAGGCGCAGCACCTCACTGACGAACATCCGCAGGTACGTCAGATCCGGCAGATGGGAGACGCTGACCGGGGCGTCGCCGACCACCCGCTCCACTTCCTCGTACACGCGGGCGGCGGCCTCGGGATGGGCGTGCAGTGCGGGCCAGACCCAGGTCAGCACCGTGGTCGTGGTGTCGGTGGAGGGGCCGTGCATGGCCACCATGTCGTCCCTGATCCGCCGGTCGCCGTCGGGCCCGGCGTCGTCCCTGCGGGCCTGGCACAGTCGCGAGACGACGTCGTCGCCGTCCTGCTCCTGCGTCCTGACCTGCTCGATGCGCCGGTAGATGACCTCGTCGACGGTCCTGATCGCTCGTCTGAAGGCTCGATCTCCCGGTAACGGCACGCGGTCCGGCACGAAGGGCAGCAGGTGCCGGATGGCGTTGGCGGTGACGGCGACGTCGTAGGCCGGTCCCAGCCGGTTCATGTCGGCCACGGAGATCTTCTCGCCGAAGAACAGCCGGACGATCATCGGGTGCACGATCGCGGACATCGTCTTGGCGATGTCGAGGGGCGGTCCCGGCACGATGACCTCGTCGATCGACCTGTCGATGCTCTCCGCCATGCGCTCGGCCAGCGAGTTGACGTACCTGGCGGTGAAGAGCGGCTGCAGGATCCGCCTGCTCTCCGCCCAGTTGTCGCCGTCGGACAGGATGCCCTGCCCGACGAGCGGGGCCAGCGGATCCCAGAACATGCCTTCGCGGACGAAGTTCGGCTGGTTGGTCGTCAGCACGTGCTGGACGTGGTCGGGGTGGGTCACCAGGTAGGGGCGAAACGGTCCCATGCTCAGCCGGACGAGCTCGCCGTCCGCCTGCGCGCCGGCCTCCTCCAGAGCGTTGACCGGGACGCGCCAGTGCCTCGTCAGCCTGCTGAGAAAGGGGAGGGTCTTGACGGAGGCGACGGTGGCCGCCATATGCGTGTCTCCTTCTCAGGTCCAGCCATTTGTCTCACATAACGGACATAAGCTGACGAAAGTCAAAGCTAGATGGAGTATTACATGATCGTGCATGCAGTTCAAGATCGCATTGAGTAGGAGCGCGCCATGAATGCCAGCCGTCCTGACGCCGTCCAGGCGGGTGCGGAGGCGATCGCTCGCTGCCGGCGCCTGCTTGAGCCCGCCCTTCGCGAAGCGGTCTCGGTGCTGCATCCGTCGGGGGCGAGGATGGCCGGGTTCGCGCTCGGCTGGTCGGATGTGGACGGCCGGCCGTTCGCCGGAGACGGCGGCAAGCACCTGCGGCCGGCCATCGCCATGCTGTCCGCCGAGGCCGTCGGCGCGCCGCCCGAATCGGCGCTGCCGGGAGCCGTCGCCGTGGAGCTGGTGCACGCGTTCTCACTGGTGCACGACGACATCATGGACCTCGACGAGCGGCGCAGGCACCGGCAGACGCTGTGGCGGGCCTACGGCGCGGGCCCGGCCCTGCTGGCCGGCGACGCCATGCTGGCGCTGGCGGTCGACCGCCTGGCCGGCACCGGCGTCCCCATGGCGTACCTGTCCAGGGCACTGGTGGAGCTCGTCCAGGGGCAGACCCTCGACCTGGCCTTCGAAAACCGTCCGTGGAGCGGACCCGGCGAGGTCACCGTCCAGGAGTACGAGGAGATGGCCGCGGGCAAGACCGGCAGCCTGCTGGGCGCGGCCGCCGCGACCGGCGTGGCGCTCGGCGGCGCGCCCGAGCTGGCCGAGCGAGCCTGGGAGATGGGCCGTGAGTTCGGTGTCGCCTTCCAGATCTATGACGACATCCTCGGCATCTGGGGTGATCCGGCCATCACCGGCAAGCCCGTCCACGGCGACCTGCGCCGCGGCAAGAAGACCCTGCCGATCATCGCGGCCCTGTCCGCGGGAGGTACGGCCGCCCGCGAGCTGGCCGTCGTGGTCGGCGCGGCCGCCACGGACGAGGAAGCCGTACGACAGGCCGCGCGTCTCGTCGAGGAGGCCGGCGGCCGGCAGGCGGCGCTGGACCTGTCGGCCCGCCGGGCCCGGGGCGCCATGAAGATGATGGCGGAGTTCCTGCCCGGCGACACCGCCCTCCGCGACGTGTGCGGCGCTTTGATCGACCGCATTCGCTGACCGTTACGGCGCTCTGATCGACCGCATTCGCTGACCGTTACGGCGCTCTGATCGACCGCGTCCGCTGACGGTCACGGCGCCCTGACCGACCGTATCCGCTGACCGTTGGGGCGCTCTGATCGACCGTATCCGCTGACCGTCAGCCTCCCGCGACGTCGCGGAACTCGTCGCCCACCCGATCGTCCAGCAGGTCGTCCAGCGCCGTCCTCAGATGGCCGAGCAGGCCCCACACGTCGTCCATCCGCTCCGGGCAGGCCACGATGCCGAAGTCGATCATGCCGTCGTACGACAGGCAGGTGATGTTCACCCCGCCGCTGACGTCGGACAGCACCGACATCGGGTAGTACGACAGGACCCGCCCGCCGCACAGGAACAGCGGGAACTGCGGGCCGGGCACGTTGCTGATGATCAGGTTGATCGGCGGGCACGCCACCGAGGCGAGCCGGAAGGCCGCCGGCGTCACCAGACCGGCGACCGGAGCGGGCAGCAACGTGCACAGCTCGTCCAGCCACCTGGTGCGCGCCATCGCGAAACGCCGTTTCGCCGCGCTCATCGTCTCCCCGGTCACCCGCAGCCGCTCTCTCGCGCCGACGACCTGCGTGGGCAGCGTGGTGACCAGCGCTGAGATCTGGTTGCCGGCCCGCGCGCTGGCGGCGGCCGTACGGACCGCGACCGGGACGGCCACGATCAGCGGCTCCGCCGGCAGCGCGTCCCGCTCCAGCAGCCACGACCGTAGCGCCGACGCGCACACCGCCATGATCACGTCGTTGACGCGGACATCGTTGGCCTTGGCCACGTTCCGGACGTCCTTGTACGACACCGAACCGAAGGCGAGGCGCCGCTCGGCGCTGATGGGGCCGTTGAACGGCGTGCGCGGCACCGCCAGGCTGGGCGGCTCGGGCCGCGGCTCCAGATCGCCGCCCGCCACCCGGGCCGCCTCGGCGATCAGCCGCGCGCCGGGCACCCTGGCGGCCAGGGGAATCGCGTCCAGTTCCCCGGCCATCCGGATCATGGAGCGCAGCGTGCGTACGGGCTGGGTCGCGGCCTGCACGGCGGCCCCGGAGAGCATCTCCAGAAAGCTCGGCGCCCCCGTGTCACCCAGCTCGCCCCGGCTCGCCTCGTCGCTCCTGGCATCCCCGTCGGTCCCAGCATTCGCGTCGATCTTGGCTTCCCCGTTGGTCTTGGCATCCGCGTCGGTCCTGGCATCCGCGTGTCGCCCATCGGCTCCGTCACGGACGTCGTCGGGGGTTTCGGGGCTTGCGGGGGTCTTGAGGAGGTCGGGGCGGCCGGGGGCGAGGTCGAGGAGGGTGGCGAGCGTTTCCGCGCCGGAGACGCCGTCGATGGCCGCGTGGTGCACCTTGGTGTAGACGGCCACCGTGCCGTCGGCCAGTCCGTGGATGAGGTGCATCTCCCACAGCGGGTGCGCGCGGTCGAGCCGCCGGGCGTGGATCTCGGCCACCGCGTCGGCGAGTTGCCCCATGCCGCCGGGCGCGGGCAGGGTCTGCTCGAACAGGTGGTGCTCCAGATCGAAGTCCGGATCGTGCGCCCAGTAGGGCCGGTCCAGCCCGAGAGGCACCTGGACGAGGCGGAGACTCAGCGCCGGCGAGAGGTGGCGGCGTTCGAGCAGAAGATCGGCGAGCGACTGCCGGCTGATGCTGCCACCGGCCGGGTCGAGAATCGCCAGCCCCGCGACATGCGCGGCCGTGGTCTCGGACTCGGCGTTCAGGAACTGCGCGTCGAGCGCGGACAGCTGGCGCATCTGCTCTCCCCTATTCGCCGGGTGTGTTCACCATCACATGTATGGATTACCAGAACGTTTCCGCGCGAGTCTCTCAGATGAATTCGAGTACCGCGCGCACCCGGTTCATGGATTACGCAGCTCAGCCGCTATCCGTGACATTTCTCTAACCACGCACCACGTGAACGGGGTGTTGTACGACAGCGTCGAAGTGATAGCCGAACGGATGCCGGGGCATGGTGAGGGGCTGCGTGGCCCCGGTCTCGTCGGTCGCTCTGGCCAGGAGCACCTGCGCGCCCGGCCGCTCGGGCACCCACCAGACGTGCCACGGCAACCAGGCGCTGACCAGGTGCGGGCCATGGTGCTCCGCCTCGTGCCAGCCGGCGCCGCCGTCGAAGCTGACCTCCACCCGTACGATCCGCCCGTGCCCCGACCACGATCTGCCGCGCAGCACGTGGGGCTCGCCGGCGGACAGTGCGGCGTTCCAGGGGAGCTCGAATGCGCTCTTCACCGGTTGCTCGGCGACATCCCGGTAAAACACGGTGTTCCACGGCGTGAAAGCGGGAGTCGTACAAACTTCAATTTCCCCGAGCCACTTGATGGACGCGATTCCCGCCCAGCCGGGCACCACCAGTCGCGCCGGAAATCCATGGTCGGGGAGAAGTGGCTCCCCGTTCATTTCGTAGGCCACCAGGACGTCGTCCATCGCCTTGCCGACGGGCAGCGGTCTGCGGATGCGGCCGTACCCCTCGAAGGGCGCGTCGAGCCCGTGGGCCACCACGTCCACGGCGTTTTCGCGTACGCCGGCCTCTCGCAGGAGGTCCCGCAGCGGCACCCCGCGCCAGCGCGCGACCCCGATCGCCCCCAGCCCCCACTGCGCTCCCGGCGCCGGGTCGCCCTGCTGTGATCCGTAGAACCGGCGGCCGTTCCCGGCGCACTCGATGGCCGCGTCGATGGTCCGTGAAGGCATGGACAGCAGTCGCTCGTAGTCGAACACGTCCGGCCGGCGTACACCGTCGCCGTGCACCCGCAGCCGCCACCCGGTTGCGTCGATCAGGGGAGTGGAGGTGTGGTTGCGGACGAAGAACCGGTCGGTGGGGGTGTGGTAGCCCTGGCCGGCCATGCTCTCCCAGCGCATCTCGGCATTGCCGTCGTGCCGCACGAACAGGTGCTCCGGCAGCGGCTTCACGATGGTCTCCAGCGCCTGCTTCACGGCGGCCACCTCCCAAGCTCTCTATTTCCTACCTGTAAACCATCTAATCCTTCCACGTCTCTTGATGCGCCTTCGACGATCCCGGAACCTTCCGGAACGCGTCATTTCATGACATACCCGGAAACATGCCGGATGGAACGGTCGTCCGGCTGGGTCGGTGGCTGTTCATGAACAGCCTCACCAGGGTGCTGTCCGTTCATCCTCGATGACTAAGATCACGCCATGTCGCGTCGCAAGCAGGTCACACCCCCAAGGCCACTCGCGGTCGGCGACGTGGTGGCCGCCCACTCGGTGGATCTAGGGGAGTGGACGGCCGCGCAGGTCGTCCGGCTCAACGCCGATTCACAGACGGCAGCGGTGCTCGAGCTGGACTGGTCCGGGCCCGAGCCATCGTCCGTCGCCGACCTCGGTGACGTCGCACCTCTCAAGCTCACCCATCATTCATGGAACGGGACGCTGTCGTTCTGCAACCACGAATGGGTCCTCCCGCGCAGTCACAAGGTCATCGGAGCGACCCGGCTGCTCCACGGCGGACCGGCGAACAGCTGGGCCTCCGGATGGCATCTGGGCGACCAGCTCGCTCGACAACGACGGTGGGACCGAGGCGTCCACGAGGACCCGGTCGTGCCGTGGAAGGTGGAGTGCACCGGCGAGAAGGTCAACGAACTGCTCAGCCGGCCGGCCGCGCCACGTTCAGAGGTCATGCATCTGACGATCAGGGACATCGACTCCCTCGACTGTGCCCAGCTGGTCCAGCGTTTCCCCGCGTTGACGCGGCTTCATCTGTCCGGACGCCTCGGACTGCTCTCCCATGCGGACGACCTGTGCCAACTCATCTCTCTCCAGCGGATCAGCATCGTCGACCTGTTGGGGATGACCAAAGAGGACTGCCTCAAGCCGCTTCGAGTGTCAGAGCTGGAATCGGTGGACCTCTACGGCATCCCGGCTGGTTACGCCTCGGTGATGCGCAAGACCTGGCATCCCGAGATCCCCGCAGGCACCTTTGTCTCCATCCACCGGGCCCGCAAGCCTGAATGGGTCGAGGAGAACCGGAACAATCCGCTGCGCGACTGGGACGGCCGCGAACAGATCAGTGCCACCACGTACAAGAGGGCCGTCGCTCAATACAGGACGACGAGGAGGGCGGTCATCGAGGCGTTCGCCGAAGAGCCCGCCGACACCCGACCGGCCCGGATGGAAGAGATCGGGCGCTTCTACGGAGAGGCATTCAACCAGCTTGACCAGCGATCGGGCTTCATCGAAACCGTCGAACGCGAAGAACTCTTCGAGGCCCTTGACCACATCATGAACGAAGCCGAAGCGCTCCACGGCCCTAGCGTCGAAAACGCTCGCGGCAGCCTCATCTCTGGAGTGGAATCCGTCCGAGACTGGTAGGGAGGAGGACACCATCCCGCTCTGGTGGGTGTCGAACTCGGCGACCTGGCCCGCGACGAGGACGAGGTCCTGGTCGCCGAGCACCAGGCGTAGTCGCCCGTTGAGGACGTACAGCCAGTGGTATCCCTCGTGCGAGCGGGGATCGGGCTGGAGATCGTCCGGGCCGGCCGGGAGGATCTGTTTGAACGCCTGCAGCCCGCTGGGGTTGCGGGACAGGGGGAGCAGCAGCTCCAGGCCCGGTTTGCGGAGGCCGGACTCCAGACGGGAGAGGGTGCTGACCGAGATGCCGGTGGTCTCCGACAGCGTGGTCAGGGAAACTCCACTGCGATGACGCCATGCGCGCAGTCGCGGCCGACCGCGCCGAGCACGGCGTCGAACTCGTCACTCATGCGCCCGACTATGCCCACCCTTTTGCAGTTTCCGAAAGCGCTTTGTCACCTGCTCCTCGGCAGGTCCGGGTTGGATGCCGGAGGTGGTCACGATGACCCACCACGACGGCCGGAACGCGAACCTCCGTAGGGTTGCGGTCAGCCTGTCGGCTGGTCCTGTGGTGCGACCTTCACCAGAGCCGTGAACGCGCCGCCGTTGCCGAGGCTTTTGATCAAGGTGTGGAGGGCTGCTCGCCCGCCGTTCTGCCGGAGCCAGCGGCTCACCTGGCACGCGGACTTGGCGTAGGTGCCTGGGTCCTGGCCTGCGGCGTGGAGCCATTCGCCCAGCGTGACGGGCAGCGGCCCGGTGGGATCCGTCAGGCAGCGGTCAGGGGCGGACTCGGGGGCGAGGTAGCGGGGGTCGTTCGAGACCACCACCGCCAGGCCCTCGTCGAACCACTGTGGGACATCCGCCCCTCCGCTGAGGCGCTGGTGTAATTCCACATGAGACAGTTCGTGCGAGGCGATCACCGGGTCGAGGCCGCGCGGTGAGAGCATCACCGATCGGTTGAGCACCGCGATCCCACGCTCCTTTCCGCCGCCGATGTGCTGATAACACTCCTCGGTCAGGCATACGAGCAGCTTGGGAGAGCCGGACCGGCCGCCGTAGAAGCCGCTGACCCGTTGTCGCGCGGTCTCGACCACCTGGCTCACCCACGCTCGCTGCTCGCCGGACAGGCCCTGCTCGGTGTAGACGCCGGGTTGCAACTCCGTCAACCCGTAGCAGCCCGGGCAGGTGGTCGCCGCGACGGACGGGTAGGCCAGGACGACTCCTGCCGCACCGGCGATGAGTAAGGCGGCCAGGCCGGCGAGGCTCCGCGTCCAGATCTTGCGGAACTTCGATCTCCCACGCGTCGCCTGCATGCCGCAGCCCTCCGTGGTGTGTCCGTCGTTGCTGTGAGATTCTCTCGCACCGATGGCGTCGTAGGCGGTCTTGGTGCCGGTGGGCTCTTCGGCCGAAAGGTGGGCACCATCGCGGCTTGGCGCTATCGGCCCGGTCGGCGGTACGCCTTGGGCAGCCGGTCGTGCTCCCGCGCGACGGTCAGTGGTGGCTCGGTGCGGGGCGGGAGCACTGATCATGGTTCACCTGGTGGGAGGGCCGCCCGGTGACGGCCCTGTGAGGTGAGGTCGTTGGCGTATCGGTGAGTCTGACACTGCGGAACACTCGGGCCGCTTGACGGCTCGGATGTCACCGGCGAAGCGCGTCGGACACGTA
>NZ_BMNK01000020.1 GCF_014646515.1 Nonomuraea glycinis | reverse complement strand
CCCGAAACCAGCTTCACCGGTACAACTCAGCCGCCGGATGGGCGGTCACAGGACGTGGAGACTTCGGGATACCGGGGCCTGTGAAGCGTCAAGCATCCTGTCCCACAGTCTCGCCCGCACCCGCGCCGCGAGCTGCTGCCTAAGCAGCACAGGAATCCTCCACATTCATGTAGAGGAGCACGTCAAATCCAGCAGGACGAGTTCCGCCGGGTCTTCGCCGGTGACGTCGCGCCGGAGGTGGCCGAGCTGATGGCGGCCACGCAGCGGCCCATCACGGCATCCGCGCTGGAGGACAAGGCCACCAAGGCGGCCTGGAAGACCATCCCGTCGTGGACCATGATCACCCTTCAGGACCTCAACATCCCCGCCGAAGCCATGCGCTACATGGCCAAGAGGGCAGGGTCCACGACCGTCGAGATCGACGCCTCCCACGCCGTCACCGTCTCCCACCCGGACACCGTCGCCGACCTCATCGACACCGCCGCCCGCGCCACCACCAGCTGACGCCATAGGCTTGGATGTCGTGAGCGAAACGTTTTCCGTGCCCTTGACCGTCCGCGGCTACGAGACCGACATGCTGGGCCACCTCAACCAGGCCGTCTACCTGAGCTACGCCGAGCATGCCCGCTGGTCCATGCTTCAGGCTGCGGGCGTCGGGCTGGACGAGCTCATCCGCCGGGACGTCGGCCCCGTCGTCCTGGAGACCACGATCCGCTACCGGCGAGAGCTGCGCGCCGGCGACGAGGTCGAGGTGACATGCGGCTTCGCCTGGGGTGAGGGCAAGGTCTTCCGGCTCCACCAGACGATCCGCAAGGCCGATGGCACGGTCGCGGCCGAGATCGATGTGGTCGCGGGCCTGATGGACCTGAACGCGCGGAAACTGCTCGCCGATCCGCGGCGGCAGCTCAAGGAGCTCGCGGCGGACCCGAGCCTGCTCGGCCTCTGAGGCACGGACCCGCGCGCCACCTCCTGCGGTGGGTAAGGTCTGCCCTACTCAGCCGGGTACCGCTGTCCGGCTGGTGGCGGGTGCTCCGGCCGCCGATGCTTGAGCGTCATGACGAGACGTACGAGGCGGCGACGGGCCGTCATGGCGGTCTTATTGGGCGCTCTCACGGCGGTGGGCACCGGCGTGCCGATGGCGAACGCCGATGCCGGTGACGACAGGTTCCACCGGCAGAAGGTGTCCTGGAGCTCCTGCGACGACCGGGACCTGCCTCTGGACTGCACGAAGGTCACCGTCCCGGTCGACTGGGCACGCCCGACCGGCAGGACGATCGCGCTCAAGGTACGCCGGCACAGAGCGACCGGCACCCGTCAGGGATCGCTGCTGACGAACCCGGGCGGGCCCGGAGCGTCCGGGGTCAGGTACCTCCCCGAAGCGGCCCGGTCGTGGCGGGGCGCGGTGACCGCCGGCTTCGACCTGGTCAGCTGGGACCCGCGCGGCGTCGGCGAGTCGGCACCGCTGACCTGCCCGGACGGAGCGGACGAGGCGCTGCGGGCGGTGGACTCCTCGCCGGACACACTCGCCGAACGGCTGACGCAGGAGGCCGCGGTCAGGACCTGGGCGCGGCGGTGCCGGGCCGCGTCGGGGCCGATCTTCGACCACGTCGACACCCTGAGCAACGTCCGGGACCTGGACGTGCTCCGGGCCGTTCTCGGCGAGGCGAAACTGTCGTTCCTCGGCACCTCCTACGGCACCCGGATCGGGATCTGGTACGCCGACAGGTTCCCCACCCGGGTCGGGCGGATGGTGCTGGACTCGGCGGTCGATCCCGCGAGCGACAACAGGGCGTTCCTGAACGGCCAGGCCATGAGCGTGGAACGAGCGCTCGACGACTACCTGGCCGGTTGCGCCGACCGGGCCGGCTGCCCGTTCAGCGACCTCGGCCAGGCGCGGGGGCGGGCCGAACTGGCGAAAGGCCAGGCGCAGGGCCGGGCCGAGCTGGCGAAGCTGCTCCAGGCGGCCGACTCGCGACCGGCGGAACAGGGTGAGCTGGTGAGCATGACGGCCGCGCTGCTCCGCACACCCGGCTACTGGCCCGGTCTGGACGGCCAGCTCGCCCGCGTGCTGGCCGGCGACCACAGCGCGATCCAGCCCACCGGTGCCGTGGACGTCGCCAACGTGGCGATCAACTGCCAGGACCTGCCGGACCACCGCACCGCGCGACAGGTCCTCGCCGACGCCAAGGGGACGGGCCGCAGCAGGCCCGTGTTCGGGTACGAGTTCACCTCCGGCACGATGTGTCCCCAGTGGCCGAACGGCGGGGTCGTCAAGCCCCGTCCGGTGACCGCCCGGGGCTCCGCGCCGATCCTCGTGGTCGGGACCACCCGCGACGCCGCGACGCCGTACGAATGGGCCCGGTCAACGGCCCGGCACCTCGCCAACGGCCGGCTGCTGACCCGTGCCGGCAGCGGGCACGCCGCCTACGGCGACAACGCCTGCGTCACCGAGGCGGTGGACCGCTACCTGCTCGACGCCGTCCTACCGGCGACCGGCACTGTCTGCGCCGGGTAGCCGCGCCAGGCCCTCCTCCATCGTGGCGATCACGATGCCGAGACTGCAGTTCGTCGATGGAGGGGGCCTGCACGGTGTCTCCGCCACGTGCCGGCCCTCCCTACGGAAACAGTGCATGTCATCAGGAATTACCCCATAGTTGCCCCGCACCTTGATTTCGGTCCGTACCATAATCTCCTGCGGTGATCACCGGTGAGAGTCTCCGGTGCGGATGCCGCAGGGAGTTCCACGTGCGAAAGATCGCAGTCACCACCCTCGCCGTCCTCGTTCCCCTCGCGGGAGCGGGAGCGGCGCCGGCCGCGGCCCAACCCAGACCCGACCGCTCCGAGGTCGTCGTCATCGGCCACCGCGGCTCCGCGGGCCACCGACCCGAGCACACCCAGGGCGGCTACGAGCTGGCCGTGGCCATGGGCGCCGACTGGATCGAGCCCGACCTGGTGCCGACCAAGGACCACGTGCTGGTCGTACGGCACGAGAACGAGATCTCCGGCACCACCGACGTGTCGCTGCGCCCCGAGTTCGCGGCGCGCAAGACCACCAAGGTCATCGACGGGCGCAACGTGACCGGGTGGTTCACCGAGGACTTCACGCTGGCCGAGCTGAAGACGCTGCGGGCGGTCGAGCGGCTGCCCGCGATCCGCCAGCGCAACACCGTCTACAACGGCTACTACCAGGTGCTCACCTTCCAGGAGGTGCTCGACCTGGCCAAGAAGCTCCGCCACCGGTACGGCAGAGAGGTCGGCGTCTTTCCCGAGACCAAGCACCCCACCTACTTCAGGTCGATCGGGCTGCCCCTGGAGGAGCCGCTGATCGAGACCATCAAGCGCAACGGGCTCAACCGGCCCAACAGCCCGGTGGTGGTCCAGTCGTTCGAGCCGTCCAGCCTCAAGCGCGTGGCCAAGGACCTGCGCGTGCCCCTGTGGCAGGCGCTGGGCACCAGCGGCCGGCCGTACGACCTGACGGCCGCCGGAGACCCGACGACCTACGCGGACATGATGAAGCCCGAAGGGCTCGCGAAGATCGCGGAGTACGCGAAGTGGATCGGGCCGGACAAGTCATCGGCGATCCCGCTGCAGCCGGACGGAAGCTGGGGTACCCCGACGACGCTGGTGTCCGACGCGCACAAGGCGGGGCTGAAGATCGGCTTGTACACCTTCCGCAGCGAGAACCAGTACCTGCCCGCGCAACTGCGCCGCGGCCAGATCGCGACCGACCACGGTGACGCGCTGGCGGAGTACCGGGCGCACCTGGACCTGGGCGCGGACGCCTTCGTCACCGACTACCCCGACACCGCCGCCCTGGCGAGGAGTGAGCGGGGCAAGCCGCACGAGCACGTACAGCCGCAGCAGTTCGACAACGGCCTGCCCGAAGAGGGCCGGGAGTAAGCGACAGGGCCGCCTCCCCAGGGAGGCGGCCCTGGCCTCCTCCGCAGCCGCAACCTACGGCGTTCCGCGGACCTTCGGTGACGCGGAACGCTGTAGGTTGCGGCGACAGGAACCATCTTGTACGGTGACACGGTCTTATTGCCGTCACCTGAGGTGATCAGTTGAAGATCTGAGGCCGAGACGCCGCGCCCACTTCTGATGTGCGCATGCCCGACCTCAGTTGATCGTTCCTCCTTTCTCGACGTGCGATCTCTCTTCTCCGCGGCCTGCGCGCGCGCCGTCTCCACGTGTCCCGAAATTTCCTGACACGGTGATGGAGCCGCCTGAATGTCTTATTCCATTGTCTGCGATGCCCTCTCCTTCGAGTGGACCGACGGGACGCCCGTCCTGACCGACCTCGACGTCGCCTTCGGCCCCGGCCGCACCGGCCTCATGGGGGTCAACGGCTCGGGCAAGTCCACCCTGCTCCGGCTCATCGCCGGCGACCTTCGCCCCGCCTCCGGCTCGATCAGCGTGGCCGGCGAGATCGGCCACCTCCCCCAGAACCTGCCGCTGGCCACCGGCCGCACCGTCGCCGACCTGCTCGGCATCGCCGAACGGCGGGCCGCGCTGCACGCGATCGAGAGCGGCGACGTCGCGGAGGAGCACTTCACCGTGCTCGGCGACGACTGGGACATCGAGGAGCGCTCCCGCGCCGAACTGGACCGGCTCGGCCTCGACCACGTCGGCCTGGACCGGACCGCCGGCACGCTGTCCGGCGGCGAGATCGTCATGGTCGGCCTGGCGGCCCTGCTCGTCCGCCGCCCCGACGTGCTGCTGCTCGACGAGCCCACGAACAACCTGGACCTGGAGGCCAGACGACGGCTGTACGCGGCCGTACGCTCCTGGACCGGGGTGCTCGTGGTGGTCAGCCACGACCGCGCCCTGCTCGACCTGGTGGACCAGATCGCCGACCTGCGCGAGGGCGGCGTCCGGACGTTCGGCGGCAACCTGTCGGCGTACGAGGAGATGCTCGCGGCCGAACAGGAGGCCGCGGAACGGACCGTCCGTACCGCCGAGAGCGACCTCAAGCGACAGAAACGCGAGCTGGAGGAGGCCCGGATCAAGCTGGACCGCCGGGTCCGCTACGGCAACAAGATGTACGCGACCAAGCGCGAGCCGAAGATCATCATGCAGGAGCGGAAGCGGCAGGCGCAGGTGTCGGCGGGCAAGCACCGCACCATGCACGCCGACCGGCTCGAACAGGCCCAGGAGCGGCTCACCGAGGCCGAACTGGCCGTCCGCGACGACGCCGAGATCCGGGTGACGCTCCCGGAGACCGAGGTCCCCGCCGGGCGCACCGTGCTCACGCTGTCGGGGGTCCGGGACCTGTACGAGCTGCGCGGCGGCCCGGACTCCGCCGCCGAGGACGGCGAGCCGGTCGAGGAGCTGACGCTACGCGGCCCCGAGCGGGTGGCGCTGATCGGCCCGAACGGCTCGGGCAAGACGACCCTGCTGAAGGCGATCGTCGAGTCTGCGACCAGCAACCCCGTCACCGGCCTCACCGATGAAGTGCGCCTTTCCAGCGGCCTGTTGGCCGGCGGAGAAAAGATCGCCGTCGGTGGCCCGCTGGCCGGCGCGGAGCAGATCGCCGTCGGCGTCCCGATGCGCTACCTCCCGCAGCGCCTCGACCTGCTGGACGACTCACTGAGCGTGCTGGACAACGTGCGGCGATTCGCCCCTTCCACCCCCATCAACGAGGTACGAGCACGGCTGGCCCGCTTCCTGTTCCGGGGAGCGAAGGTTGACCAGGCGGCGGCCACACTCTCCGGCGGGGAACGCTTCCGCGCGGTGCTGGCGGCCCTGCTGTCAGCCGAGCCGCCGCCGCAGTTGCTCCTGCTGGACGAGCCCACCAACAACCTCGACATGGCGAGCGTCCGCCAACTGTCCCAGGCCCTGTCCGCTTACCAGGGCGCCCTCCTGCTGGTCAGCCACGACCTCCCCTTCCTGGAAACCCTCGGCATCACCCGCTGGCTGACCAAGACACGCTGAGCCTCGGGTGGTGCATTGCGTTCAACCTGATCAGGCTCGGCAGTCGGCGGTAACATCATGAGAGGAGGAACACATGGTTTACCGTCCGATGACACTGGTGGACCTCGCCGCACGCCTGGCGGCGAACGGCGATGACCGGATTCGCTGGAAGCTGGTGTGGGAGTTCCTGGAGGAGTACCGCTGGGAGCCACCTGGCGACCAGCCGTCGCTGCTCCAGACTGAGCCCGCACCCGTGGGTGACGAGCGATGGGACGCCTTGCTGGCCGCGATCGCCGAGCATCTCGCGGCCCAGCACGACCTTGCTCCACCCGCTTGGACAGGGTCACGAGTACTTCGGTCCCCTTGGTTCCCAGCAGAACTGGCCAGCCAGCGCACCGACGCGCTGGTATGGGCGCCCGCCGCCTTCCGCAAGCACGGCGTGTACCTTTCCCAAAAAGATCTTGAGGCGGCGTGAGCGAGACAGATGATGGCCTCCTCGGCCGTGCCGAACTCGAGAGAGCATTCACAGCGCTAGGAGACCGACTCAAACGTCGGGGGATCGTCGCGGACCTCTTCGTCGTGGGCGGTGCCGCTATGGCTCTTGCCTATGACGCTGTTCGCGTCACTCGGGACGTCGACGCTCTCTTCGTGCCGCATGGAGTAGTTCTGGAGGAGGCTCGCCGAGTCGCCGAGGATCTCGGCCTACCGCCCTGGTGGCTGAACGAACAGGCCAGCGTCTACATCTCCGGGGAGGCAGATCCGGGGAAGCGGAGGGTCTTCGACCATCCAGGGCTGCGGGTCATGGCAGCCTCACCAGAGCACATCTTCGCGATGAAGGCCGTGGCAGCACGGACTCGCGACGTGGATGATTTGCGACATCTCGCGGACCTAGCCAACGTCACCTCAGCAGACGACGCGATCCGTCTGTGCGAACAGTTCTTTCCCGGCGAAGAACTGTCTTCGCGCGCACGAGCGGCGCTTGTCGACCTTTTCGACTAATTCTGGGCGCTACCCGGACGCTCAGCTGGCTCCGCCTGGGTCAGGCCGAGTTCTTCACGGCGCAGGCGTACGGCTTCGCCCAGCTCGAAGCGGATACGAGCCGCCTCGTAGGCAACCCCGGCTCCGGGCCGACTCATGATTTCGGCACGCTTGTCGGACCACGCCTTACGCTCACCCATGTCGCTCACTCTCATCCGCGGAATGAGAGTCATTCCCGAAGATCTACTTTATCTCCATGTTAAGAAGCAGAGGGTGGGCCTCGCGACCACGCCCTCGGGGTCTGCCGATCAAGGTTGCCCGGTGCCTGGGCGGGGCGAAGCTTTCGATAGAGACGGTCTGAGCGAAGCGAAGACCATGCCCTTCAAGGGGCTGCCCGCTCCTGTGGGGTTGGGAGTTCGGGGGCAGGATGATTGTGTGTCCGGAGAGACTATGAGGAGGTCAACGGTGACCCGACAGATTGTTTCCGTCGTGGGTGGCAAGGATGCCGCCAGTACGGGCACGTACGCGTCCATCAACCCCGCGCGCACCAGCGAGATCGTGGCCCAGGTGGGGCTGGCCGACGCCGGCACGTTCGCCGACGCGTGCCGTACCGCCAAGGACGCGCAGCGGGAGTGGGCCAAGGTTCCCGCGCCGGTGCGCGGGCGGGTGATCGCGTCGATCGGGCGGCTGGTCGAGGCCAACGCCGAGAGCCTGGCCCGGCTGGTGACGCGGGAGATCGGCAAGCCGTACGCCGAGGCGCTGGGTGAGGTGCGGGAGATCGTCGACACGTGCGACTTCTTCCTGGGTGAGGGGCGCAGGCTGTACGGCCAGACGGTGCCGTCGGAGATGCCGGACAAGAACCTGTTCACCTTCCGCAACCCGGTCGGGGTGGCGGCGGTGATCACCGCGGGCAACTTCCCGGTGGCGGTGCCGTCGTGGTACCTGGTGCCGGCGCTGCTGTGCGGCAACGCGGTGGTGTGGAAGCCCGCCGAGTACGCCGCGGCCTCGGCGCACGCCCTCTACCAGATCTTCGTGGCCGCCGGGCTGCCGGACGGGGTGCTCGACATCGTCTTCGCCGACGGGGCCCAGACGTTCGAAGGGCTGGAGCGGGCGCTCACCGAGGGCACCGTGCAGAAGATCGGCTTCACCGGCTCCAGCGAGGTGGGCAGCAAGATCGGCGAGCTGGCCGGCCGTCACCTGCAGGCGCCCTGCCTGGAGCTGGGCGGCAAGAATCCCATGGTGATCATGCCGGACGCGGAGCTCGATCTGGCGGTGGAGGGCGCGCTGTTCTCCGGTTTCGGCACCGCGGGTCAGCGGTGCACCAGCCTGGGCACGGTGATCGTGCACGAGAGCGTCCACCGGGAGTTCACCGAGCGCTTCGCCCGCGCCGTACAGCAGGCCGAGATCGGCGATCCGGAGCAGGATGTGCTGGCCGGGCCGCTGCTGGACCAGAAGTTCGCCGACCGTTACGAGGACTATCTGACCTGGATCCAGCCGCACCACCAGGTCATCTCCGGCCCGGTCGGCCGGATCACCGCGGACAGTCCGCGGCGCGACTTCACCGGGGCGGGCGGGCTCTACTATCACCCGGTCGTGGTGGACGGGGTCAAGGCGTCGGATCGGCTGTTCCTGGAGGAGACGTTCGGCCCGATCGTGGGCGTGACGACCTTCGCGTCGCTGGACGAGGCGATCGAGCTGGCCAACCTGCCCGGCTACGGCCTGTCGAGCAGCATCTACACCACCGACCCGAAGCACGCCTTCCGCTTCCGTGAGGGTATCTCGGCGGGCATGGTGAGCGTCAACAACTCCACGTCCGGCGCGGAGGCGCATCTGCCGTTCGGCGGCAACGGCAAGTCGGGCAACGGCAGCCGCCAGTCCGGCATGTGGGTGCTCGACCAGTTCACCCGCTGGCAGTCGATGAACTGGGATCACTCGGGCCGCCTGCAGAAGGCTCAGATGGATGTTGCGGACATCAGCCCTGATATGGGCTTCCGCATCTGAGTTGTCTTATACCGAGAGTGAATAAAGCCACCCCGCCGGCGAGAAAATCCCTCCCGGCGGGGATGACCCATGTCACGATGACGACGCCTTGAGTTACAAAGAGAAGTCATCACGTGACACTCAGTGCTCAGTCGGCACGAGAAAACGCGGGCCCCATCGGGGGTGCCCGCGTTTTCTCACGTTGTCAGGTCAGACCTGGCCGACCTTCTCCAGAGCCGCGCAGCAGGTGTTGACCAGCAGGCGGGTGACCACGTACGGGTCGATGTTGGCGTTCGGGCGACGGTCCTCGATGTAGCCCTTCTTGTCCACCTCGACCTGCCACGGGATGCGGACCGAGGCGCCACGGTCGGAGACGCCGTAGCTGTACTTGTTCCACGGGGCGGTCTCGTGGGCGCCGGTCAGGCGGCTCTCGATGTCAGCGCCGTACTGCGAGACGTGCTCGACGGGCTTGTCGCCCTCGCCGAGCGCCTCGCAGGCGGTGATGATGGCGTCGTAGCCCTCACGCATGGCCTTGGTGGAGAAGTTGGTGTGCGCGCCGGCGCCGTTCCAGTCGCCGCGGGCGGGCTTGGCGTCGAGGGTGGCCTCCACGCCGTAGTCCTCGGCGGTGCGGTAGAGCAGCCAGCGGGCGATCCACAGGTGGTCGGAGACGTCCAGCGGACTCGCCGGGCCGACCTGGAACTCCCACTGACCGGGCATGACCTCGGCGTTGATGCCGGAGATCGAGAGGCCGGCGGCCAGACAGCGGTCCAGGTGGATCTCCACGATGTCCCGGCCGAACACGGCCTCGGCGCCGACACCGCAGTAGTAGTGGCCCTGCGGGGCGGGGAAGCCGCCCTCGGGGAAGCCGAGCGGGCGGCTGCCCTTGAAGAAGGTGTACTCCTGCTCGATGCCGAACCACGACTCCTGGTCGGCGTACTTCTCGGCGATCGGCCGCAGCAGGGCGCGGGTGTTGCTCTTGTGCGGCGTGCCGTCGATCTCCTCGACCTCGCACAGGACCAGTACGCTGGTGCCACCGCGGATCGGGTCCGGGCAGGTCATCACGGGACGGAGCACTCGGTCCGACGCGTGGCCCTCGGCCTGGTTGGTGCTGGAGCCGTCGAAGCCCCACACCGGCGGCTCGACCCCGTCAGCCAGGATCTTGGTCTTCGAGCGCAGCAGAGCAGTGGGCTCGGTGCCGTCGATCCAGATGTACTCAGCCTTGTAGCTCACGGTGGTCCTTTCGAGGATTTTCTAAGCCACGCCGAGTCTTATGGATAGCCGTTTCCCGGATTTTGCCCGCATGTGAACGGCGTGTTAAGCCGTCAGCCTTCTCGTACGGTTTCCGCGACAAGGGTACGCACTCCCGTACTCCGGTTCAGATGGCGCTTTCGCGCCGCCCGTTCCCGTCGTAGCCGAGCAGCCGCATCGCCGTGTCGGGGTCGAGTGCCGCCGCCAGGAGCTGGGCTCGGGCGTGCGCCTGGTCGCGTTCGCGTTCGGCCCTGAGCTGCTTGGCCCGTACGCCCTTCACCGCCACGGCCGCCAGCCCAGCGCCGACGATCACCGCCACGACCACGATGAACAGCACGAGCAGCAGCACCGGCAGGGCGACCCCCGGTCCGGCCCCGGTGCTCGTCGCGCTCGTCGCCGTGCCCGAGGCCGGACTGCCCGTCAGCGCGCCGGTGACCGCGAGCCCGACGAAGAGCGCCAGCACCACCAGGGTGAACGCGCCGGCCACCGCCACCCACAGCCGCCTGCCGGGCGCCCCCGCCGGTGCCACGGGCGCGGGGCGAGGCTGGGAGACGTACGAGCCCGTCATCGGCACGAACTGCGGACGGGCGGTCACCACCTCGGCCACCGCCGCGGGCCGCGGCAGCGCGCGTTCGACGCGGCCGTGCCGCTGCCGCGCGGTGGCGGCGTCGCGGTGGTAGTCCTCCAGTTCCCGGTAGAGCTCGTCGGCGGCGTAGCGGGCGCCGTCGACCAGCGGCCCGCGTGACCGTTCGATGATCGCCACCACGTCGTCGCCGGTCAGTGTCCGGTACGTCTCCAGCGCGTGCGCCACGCTGAGCACGTCCCTGCGGTGCTCCAGCAGTAGCCGCTCGGTCCGCTCCAGCAGCCGGGCCAGGGTGGCCTCGATCCGCTCCGCCGGCGGGCCGCCGCCATCATCCGGGCCGGGCGCGGCCGTGATCTCCAGCTCCCGCAGCGCGGTCAGCGAGGTGACGCCCGCCCCCATCCCCCAGGCCGTCTCCATGTGGGCGGTCAGCACGGTGGCCGCGTGCAGGTCGCCGGAGACGGCGGAGGAGCTGTCGCCGAAGAACATCCGCTCCCCCGCCAGCGCGGCGAGCGAGATCATGATGTCCTCCTCGACCTCCGACTTCCACCGGAGGCCCTTGGGCTCGGCCGCGCCGACCGGGCCCAGGTGGTCGGCGCCTTTCTCGATGGTGGCGAGGTCGATCTCGAGGTGGCGGCGGGTCGCGTACGCCACCACCGCGTGGCAGGCCTCGTGCACGGCCAGGGTGTGCCGCTCGCGGTCGAGGTGTTCGGCGTCCCCGGGCGGGCCGAGCCGCTGGAACCGTCTGGCACGCAGCACGTCGGGCCAGGTGATGGCCTCCCTGCCGTCGCGGAGCGCGCTGATCAGCGCCTCGTTCACCAGGTCCTTGATCGTGGCGCCTGTCGCGTACGGGGTGATGGTGGCGAGTTTGTCGATCTGCCGATCGGTGAGCTCGTGGCGGACCCGGTCGAAGGAGCCCCGGTAGGTGCGCGCCCGTCCGGCCGTGGACGGGTGGCCGACCTTGAGGACGCGGTCGATCCGGCCGGGTTTGAGCAGCGCCTCGTCCAGCGCGTCGGGCCGGTTCGTGGTCATCAGGAGGAGAACGCGGTGGTTCGGCGGCGGTTCGGGGCGCATCCCGAGCAGCCGCCGCACCGGCCGGTCGACGAGCCCGCGCCGCTCGCCGAGCGCGGACAACTCGGTGAGCAGCGCCCGCAGGGTGCCGTCCTCGCGGGCTTGCGGCTCCCGTACCTCGCGGCGGCCACGGAAGGCGAGCACCGATCGGGTCTCCTCCGGCAGGTAGGCGAGGCCGTGACAGGTGGACGAGCCGGACGAGCCGGACGAGCCGGACGAGCCGGACGAGCCGGACGAGCCGGACGAGCCGGACGAGCCGAAGCTGAATGAGCCGGACGCGCCGGACGAGCCGCTCCGCCCTTGCCGGGCCGGGCCGGCCCGGCGGCCGAGCGCGTCCACCTCGTCGAAGAGGACGACCACCCCACCGTGTCGGAGCGCCAGCTTGCGCACCCTCCTGAACAGCGCCTTCATCTTGAGTACGCCCGTGAACGCGCCCGAGTCGACGACGACGTACGGCCTGCCCGTCTCACCCGCCACGGCCTCGGCCAGCAGCGTCTTGCCGGTGCCCGGCGGCCCCCACAGCAGCACGCCGCCGGGCAGGTGGCCGCCGCGCCGCTCGATCTCGCCGGGCCGGTCCAGCCGGGCGACGTATTCCCGGAGCTGCTCCAGCACGTGGTCCTGGCCCCAGACGTCGGCGAAGCGAGTGGTGATGTCACCCGGACGGTAGGTCTCGACGCCACCCCGCGACAGGAACCAAACCAGACCGGCGACCGCCAGGACGATCACGAGGACCGGGAGAAGCACCGGCAGCCTCTCGGGCACCCTGAGCAGCGCGAAGAACGGGCTGGTGCCGAGCACCGCGCCGAGCGCCAGCGAGAGCGTGACGAGCCAGAACGCGATCTTCAGCGCCCGTGCGGCACGGAACCTGGTCCCGGCGGAGAAGCGCCGGCGCGACCACCGCGCGAACCCGCCGAAGACCCGCCCGCTCCAGAACCGGTGATAGCCGGACCACCGCTCGCCGATGAGGCCGTGCGCCTGCCGCAGCGCCTCGGCGCCGAGCAGCCAGAAGATCCACGGGTGCGCCTCGGCGATCACCCGCATCGCCTCCGGGTAGCTCATGATGCCCTCGAAGTCGGCCATCACCTGCCAGGTCAGCACGAGATAGACGACCGCCAGGCCGGCGAGAAGCCTGCTCCGGTCCCACAGCGGCATCCTCAGCCTCGTCACCGATGCTCCCCTATCCGCGTGGTCGAAGCAGCTTGAAAGAGGCCGCGATCTCCTCGAACTCCGCGCCTCGCGCCGCGAAACAGCTCGACCGGCAGGTGATGAGCATGACGGAGACGGTGCTGCCCTGCTCGTCGAGGATGGCGGTGTGGTCGAACGTCTGGATCGTGGCGCCGATCTGATAGTTGAAGCGCACCCGGACCCCCCGCGCGCCGTTGTCGAGCAGGACCAGCCGATCGCTGATCGGCTCGAACCCGGTGAACAGCGGCATGCGGCCGGTGCTCAGCGCGTTCGTGACATAGGCGGTGCGCATCTCCTCCGTCACCGGAAGGATGAAGTCCCGCAGCCGGTCGAGCGAGACGGTGGCGCGCTGTTCCTCGGTGAGCTTGTGCACGGTGGCGTAGACGAACGGCGAGCGGGAGTCGAAGAGGTGGCCGATGCCCGGCTCCGGCGCCTGGTCGAAGGCGGTCGCCCAGACCCGCCGTTCACGCTGCAGGGCGGCCTGGGTGTCGGGCTGGTTGCCGCTCAGCGCCAGATCCAGCGAGGAGGCGTCGATCTGGGCGAAGGAGGCGGGAACCTTGAAGTAGGTGGTGCCGTCCCTGTCGCGTACATAGGTGAACTCGGGCTGTCCGCACGCGGACACCATGACAAGCGTGAGAAGCGTGACCAAGAGCGTGATCCAAGCCCGCGTCTG
The DNA here is from genome assembly GCF_014646515.1 of Nonomuraea glycinis. Lineage (GTDB taxonomy): Bacteria > Actinomycetota > Actinomycetes > Streptosporangiales > Streptosporangiaceae > Nonomuraea > Nonomuraea glycinis. Next base: position 176,670 of record NZ_BMNK01000020.1, on the reverse strand, counting down.
TCCCACCAGGGCTTACCTCCGCTTTACGGGGCAACGCCATTGTTGTGCCCGCTTTCTTGCCGTACGAGCCGTCCCGGCGACGAGAAATCTTGACCAAATCTTGGCCGTACTCTGTCTGGACCGTTACAGATCGTCTCGGGCCGGTCGGTAAAACCCGCTGGCAACTTCCGGACCAGGCATTGGTCAGCTGCGGGAAGTGGCGAAAGATGGGAGGACCCACCTTCGCATGACGGAGTAGACATGACACATTCGGCAGTGGACTCCTACGGCATGACCGCCGAACGCGCCTTCGCCGACCTCTGGTCGCGCACCACGCTCTCGGCGAAGGGCCGCCGTCTGCTCCTGCTCGGCCTGCTCGTCGGCCAGGGCCTCGACGAGCAGGTGGACGTGCAGCTCGACGCCGGCCTGCGCACCGGAGAGCTGAGCGAGAGCGAGTTGCGCGAGGTCGTCGTCTTCTGCACCCACTACGCGGGCTGGTCACGAGGCGCCCGGCTCAGCACCCAGGTCGAGGAGCTGATCGAACGCGTCAGGCGGGATCGATCCGATAGAGCGGACCCGCCAGGCTGAGCGCGTAGAGCTCGCCGTCTTGTCCCTCGCCGAACGACGAGAGCTGCTCCACCCGCCCGACCTCGGCGCCCTGGTCGAGCTCCTCGACCGGGGCGGCCTTGATCCAGCCCGCGCAGAAGTCTCCGTACAGGAACTGACCGCGCAGCCAGGAGATCTTCGTGCCTCGGTAGACGTAGCCGGAGATCACCGAGCAGGTGCCGCCGTCGTTCAGCGGGTAGACGATGACCGGGTCGACGGGCTCGGCCGCCTTGCCCTCGCCGAAGCGCTCCTTGCCCTCGCGCACGTTCCAGCCGTAGTTCTCGCCGCCTTCGGACCCGGCCGGCTGGAAGTCGACCTCCTCCCACTGGTTCTGGCCGACATCGCCGATCCACAGATCGCCGGTCTCGCGGTCGAAGCCGAACCGCCACGGGTTGCGCAGCCCGTACGCCCAGATCTCGCGCCGCGCGCCCTCCTTGCCGACGAACGGGTTGTCCTCGGGGATCTTGTACGGCTTTCCGCGCGGGTCGATGCGCAGGATCTTGCCGAGGAGGGTGCCGAGGTCCTGGCCGTTGCCCTGCGGGTCGCCGCCGCTGCCCCCGTCGCCGAGTGCGATGTAGAGATGGCCGTCGGGGCCGAAGGCGAGCTGGCCGCCGTTGTGGTTGGCGTAGGGCTGCCGCTGGGTGAGCACGTCGCGCCGGGCCGTGGCCTTCTTGCCGTCGTAGGCCCACTCGGTCACGTGGGTGGTGCCGGCGGTGTCGGTCCAGTCCAGGTAGAGCCAGCTTCCCGTGGGGTGGAACGCCACGCCCAGGAGCCCCTGCTCGTTGCCGCCGCTCACCTCGTCCGACAGGTCCACGATCGTGTCGCCCGTGCTGGTGCGCAGCTTGCCGCTCTGCTCGGCGACGTAGAGCCGCCGGTCGTCCTTGCGCACCGCGAACGCCACCGGCCGATCCAGCTCGGCGATCTTGGTGAAGCGAAGCTTCCCCGGGGTCACCCGCTCGGCCGTCTCTTCCTCGGATGCCTCCTCCTCGGGCGTCTCCCCTTCAGGCGTCGTCCCTGGCGGTGCGGAGGCGGCAGGCGAGGTGGGCGCCGACGAGGTCACGGCCCCCTCCGGCGCGGCGGCGGAGCAGGCGGTCAGGGCGACGGCGAGGACCACCACGGCGAGGCGCACGCCGCTCATCCTTCCACGCCCAACCCGCACACAACAGATCCCGCGAACCCGCCCATGCCCGGCCTGGAGCGGTGGGTGCGGGCGACACGTCGGCGGGGGTCTGCGGCCGGTGTGGGGCGCGGTTAGAGTTCGGCCATGCCTACCGCACTGATCACGGGCGCGACCGCCGGCATCGGCGCCGCCTTCGCCCGGCGCCTCGCCGCCGACGGCTTCACGCTGGTTCTCGTCGCTCGTGACGAGAGCAGGCTCGCCGAGACGGCCGACCGGCTGAAGCTGAGATACGGCGTCTCCGTCGAGGTGCTGCCCGCCGACCTGGCCGGAGAGGACGGCCTGTCACGCGTGGAGGCACGCTGCCGTGAGGGCGTCGACCTGCTGGTCAACAACGCCGGCTTCACGCTGCTGGGCAGGTTTCCGGACAACCCGGTCGCCGACGAGCTGCGCATGCTCAAGGTGCACTGCGAGGCGGTGCTGCGGCTCACGCTGGCCGCGCTGCCCGGGATGAAGGAGCGTCGCAGGGGCGCGGTGATCAACCTGGCGTCGGTGGCGGGGTTCTTCGCCAGCAGCTCGTACGGCGCGTCCAAGGCCTACGTGATCAACTTCAGCGAGTCCGCCGCGGCCGAGGCGCGGGGGGACAACGTCAGGGTGATGGCGCTCTGCCCGGGTTATGTGCGTACCGAGTTCCACCAGCGAGCCTCGATGGACATGTCGGGCACGCCGGGCTTCATGTGGCTCGACGCGGACCGGGTGGTGGGCGAGGCCCTGCGGGATCTGGCCCTGGGCAAGTGGGTCTCGGTGCCGTCCCTGCGCTACAAGGCCGTCGTGGCGGCCGGCAAGCTCTTCCCGCGCCGCCTGGTGAGCGAGCTCTCGGCCCGGTTCGGCCGCTGAGCCGTACGAACCGGGGGAAATGAGGCGGGCCCTCGCCGCGGGAGGGGGTCGCGGTGAGGGCCCATGACGGCCGCGAGCGCAGGCTCGCGGCCGGGCACTGGAGGGTCGGTCAGCGGCCGATGTTGGCCGGGTGGCCGATGGACAGGCCGGAGTCCGTGTCGAAGAAGTGCAGGTTGTGCGTGTCCAGGACCAGGTCGATGGGCTGGCCGGAGCGCGCGTGGCTGCGGGCGTTGACGCGGGCGGTCCACAGGGACTTGTCGCCGACGAGCGGCAGCGCCGACTCGTCCTCGTCACCGGTGTCGGCGGCGGCGACGGTGTCCTTGTGCTCGACGGGCGGGGCGTCGATCAGGAACAGGACGTTGATCTCGGAGCCGAGCTCCTCGGTGACCTCCGCCTTGACCGACAGCGTGGCCCAGCCGTCGGCGTGGCTGCCGGCGGAGGTGGCGTCCTCGAAGTCCGACGGGCGGATGCCGAGGATGAGCTTCTTGCCGGTGTACTGGTCGAGGCCGGGCTTGTCGGAGAAGGTGGAGTCCGGGATCGGCAGCTTGAGGTCGGCGAAGGTCACGTAGCTGGTGCCGCCTTCGCGGACGAGCTCGGCGGTGACGAAGTTCATCGACGGCGAGCCCATGAAGCCCGCGACGAACAGGTTGACCGGCGCGTCGAACAGGTTCTGCGGGGTGTCGACCTGCTGCAGAAGGCCGTCGCGGAGCACGCAGACGCGGTCGCCGAGGGTCATGGCCTCGACCTGGTCGTGGGTGACGTAGACGGTCGTGACGCCGAGGCGCTCGTGCAGCGTGTTGAGCGAGGCGCGCATGGAGACGCGGAGCTTGGCGTCCAGGTTGGACAGCGGCTCGTCCATGAGGAAGGCCTGCGGCTCACGGACGATGGCGCGGCCCATGGCGACACGCTGGCGCTGACCACCGGACAGGGCGGCCGGCTTGCGCTTGAGGTAGGGGTCCAGGCCGAGCATCTTGGCGGCTTCGCCGACGCGCTGCTGGATCTCCGCCTTGGGCATCTTGCGGAGCTTGAGGCCGAAGGCGAGGTTCTCCTCGACCGTCATGTGCGGGTAGAGCGCGTAGTTCTGGAAGACCATCGCGATGTCGCGGTCCTTCGGCGGCAGGTGGTTGACCACCTTGTCGCCGATGGAGATCTCGCCGCCGCTGATGTCCTCCAGACCGGCGATCATCCGCAGCGCGGTCGACTTTCCGCAACCGGAGGGGCCGACGAGAACCATGAACTCCCCATCCTTGATCTCAAGGTTGAGGCCGTTCACCGCCTTCACGCCACCGGCGTAGATCTTGTCGACGTTGGACAGAACGATCGATGCCATGACAGTCCTTCGCGCTCAAGGGCGGGGCCCCTACGGTGATGCGGAGTTTCCACTCCCGTGGATACGTTTTCAAGCATCTCACCGGAAACCGGGTATTCCTGTCAAGGGTTACCGTGTGAGCAGCCGAAGCAGACGCGTCTCTTCTTCCGCCTGAATGGAAACTATGATGGAATCGTTTCCATGGAGAAGCGGGCGACGATCAAGGACGTGGCGCAGGCGGCGGGCGTGGGGGTCGCCACGGTGTCCCGGGTGCTGTCCGGCGGTTCGGCCAGCCCCAGCACCAGGGAACGGGTGCTGGCGGTCGCCGCCCAGCTCGACTACCGCCCCAGCGCGCTCGGCCGCAACCTGCGCCAGCGCCGCACCGGCGGCATGGGGCTGCTCGTGCCCGATCTCACCGACAGCTTCTTCGGCCGGCTCGCCGAAGGGGTGCTCGCCTGCGCGCGCTCGGCGGGCGAGCCGGTGGTGGTCGGCTCCACGGGCGACGACCCCGAGCAGGAGTCCGAGCTGATCGGGATGCTGCTGGAGCAGAGCGTGGACCGGGTGATCGCGGTGCCGTCGGGCGACGCCGACGCGTGGCGCCCGGCGATCAGGGCGGGCATGACGGTGATCTTCGCCGACCGGCTGCCCGCCGTCCCGCAGGACCCGGCCGCCGCCTCCGGCTTCGGGGATCTGATGCTCCTCGACGGCCTGGCCGCCGCCGCTCCCCCGCCCGCCCGCGCGCTCGACGCGCCCGCCGTCCTGGCGGACGACCGGGCGGGCATCCGTACGGCGGTCCGCTACCTGTCGGGCCTGGGCCACCGGCGCATCGCCTTCCTCGGCGGCCCCGGCCACGATCGGCGGGTGGCGGCCTTCCGTGAGGCCGTGGGCGAGCCCATGGACGAGGAGCTGATCGTGTTCGCCACCGGCAGCCGGGACTCCGCCTACGCCGCCGCCTCGGGCCTGTTCCAGAGCCGCCCCGACCTGTCGGCGGTGCTCGCGGGCGGCAACATGCTCGGCGAGGCGGCCGTGCTGGCCGCCCGGGAGCTGGACCTGCGGGTGCCCCAGGACGTGTCGCTGGTGATGTACGACGACGTGCCGTGGGCCGAGCTGTGCTCGCCACCGCTGACGGTGATCGCCCAGCCCGGCCGCGACATCGGTTACCGCGCGGCCGAGCTGGTGCTGCGGGCGGGCAGCAGACGCCCGCGCACCGTCGTGCTCCCTACGGAGCTCATCGTGCGCGGCAGCTGCGGCCCACGCCGCTGACCCACCTCACCCGCCGGCCTCAGCCCGCGGGCCGCCACAGAGCCTTGTACGGCCTCAGAGGACCTTCTCGATGGCCGAGATGACGCTCGGGTCCCCCGGCGTGGTGCGGGGGCGGAAGCGGGCCACCACGGCGCCGTCGCGGTCGACGAGGAACTTCTCGAAGTTCCACTGCACGTCACCGGCCACGCCCTCGGCGTCGGCGGCCTCGACCAGGCGCTCGTAGAGCGGGTGCCGGTCCGGGCCGTTCACCTCGCCCTTCTCCAGCAGCGGGAAGTCGACTCCGTACGTGGTCGAGCAGAAGGTCTGGATCTCCTCGGCGGTGCCCGGCTCCTGGCCGCCGAACTGGTTGCACGGCATGCCTATCACGCTGAGCCCGCGTGGGCCGTACTCCTGCTGGAGCTTGACGAGCCCGCCGTACTGGGGCGTCATGCCGCAGCGGGAGGCGACGTTCACGACGAGCACGGCGCTGTCGCCGGCCAGTTCGGCGAGGGTGGTGGGGACGTCCGCCAGGGTGCGGACCGGAATCTCTCGAACACTCATGGTCCGACCTTACGAGGTGCTCTCGCGGCACGCATGTGACAGAGTCCACAACTTTCCCATAAACCACCAGAACAACCCTAACTGGCGATCTTTACCTGTTACCTACTCTTTCATGGTCAATTCGCAATAAATGCGGCATGTCGTGCAGGGTGACGCGGTCCCCGATTCCTTCGAAAGGAGACCCGCATGCCCATGCTCCGCCGTACCAACGTCCTCCTGCTGAGCGCCACGCTCATGACGGCGGGCGGCGCCACGGCCGCACAGGCGCAGAGCTCCCGGACCGGTGCCACCAGCGCCGGCAGCACCACCACGACGGCCGCCAAGGCCGTCAAGAGAGCCGGCAAGAACAAGGCCATCGCCAAATCCATGGTGACCAAGCGCGGCTGGACCGTGGCCCAGTTCAGATGCCTGGCCAAGCTCTGGACCCGGGAGAGCGGCTGGAACCACCGAGCCGCCAACGGCTCCTCCGGCGCCTACGGCATCCCGCAGGCGCTGCCCGGCCACAAGATGGCCACCAAGGGGCGCGACTGGCGCACCAACCCACGCACGCAGATCGCGTGGGGGCTGAGCTACATCAAGCAGCGGTACGGCACGCCGTGTCGCGCCTGGGGCCACTTCCAATCCCACCACTGGTACTGATCCAAACCCCAGGCTTGGGCACGTTTCCCGGCAAGCCCGCACCAGCCAGGCGCCGGGCCGGGCCATCAAGGTCCAACGAGAGCGCCCTTTGTCGATAACGGTGCGACAAACACCTGTCCTTCGCGTGTCCCGGGTCATCACACAGAGTGACGACGCGTACTAGAAACCGGCTAGAGGACATGTCGTGGAGCCCTCCGGGCCGTCCGGTTCGCCGGACGGAAAACCGATCCCGGAGGGCCGCGCGGGCCCTGACCGTCCGAGCCACGGGCGGCAGCGACAGGGTGCCGGGGAAGCGAGAGCGCCCGCCCGCACACGACCCGACCGCGAGGATCGAGTTGAACAGCAAGCGCACGCTACACAGAGTAATCATCACCTTCACCGCGTTCACCGCCGTGAGCGGGGTCGCGCCGACCACCTGGGCCGATACCGTGCCCGCCTACGTGCCCGCCGACGTGCCCGCCGACGTGCCCGTGAAAGCGCCCGCCGAGGCGCCCACCGAGGTGTCCGCCGAGATCGGACCTCAGGCGCACATCTGGGAAGCCCCGGTGGTGAGGACCGGCACCTGGCGGACCTCCGCGCGGCCACGCGTCGCCCACCGGCCGCAGAGCAGCAAGGGGTTCGCACTGGATCAGGTGGTGCAGCGGGCGTGGCCGCTGCGCGAGTTCCGGTGCCTGGACGCCCTGTGGACCAGGGAGAGCGGCTGGAACCACCGCGCCCACAACCCGTCGTCAGGCGCCTACGGCATCCCGCAGGCGCTCCCGGCGGGCAAGATGCGGGGAGCCGGCCCGGACTGGCGGCACAACCCGGAAACTCAGATCCGCTGGGGTCTGTCCTACATCAAGGGGAGGTACGGCAGGCCTTGCGGCGCCTGGGGGCACTTCAAGTCACACAACTGGTACTGAGACGACCGGCGAGGGCATCCGGCTCACCGGATGCCCTCCCGCCGCGCCGGATGCACGGCGATCGCCTGGATGAGCAGCTCGACCCCGAAGTCGAACTCGGCCTCGTGGTCACTGGCCCAGACGAGCGACGACAGCGCGCTCACCTCAGGGAACAGCACCGGATCCACCTCCTCGGCGCTGAGCGCCGAGGTCCGCACGGGGGCGAAGGTGGGCGTCATCCCGACCTCGCGCAGCAGCGAGCCGACGATGAACGCGATGAACATCCGCAGCACCCGCACCGCGTCGACCCCGTCGAACCCGGCGCCGCGCAGTGTCGCCAGGGCCCGCTCGACGGGCAGCAGGCCGGCGTCGGAGTGGAGCTGCCGGGTGACGACGAGCAGGGTGGAGCGCGGGTGGCCGTGCGCGATCTGCCGGAACGCGCGGGCCTGCGCCCGCACCCGGTCCGTCCAGTGCGCGTCGGGATCGTCGGTGAACTCGATCCCGCTCAGCACCGCCTCGGCCACGCCGTTCAGCAGCGCGTCCTTGTTGGGCACGTGGTTGTAGAGGGACATCACGCCCACGCCCAGGTCCGCCGCGACGCGCCGCATGGAGACCGCGTCGGCGCCCTCGCGCTCGATGAGGTCGATGGCCGCGGCGACGATGCGCGCCCTGGACAGGGGCTCGGAGCTCATAGCTCATTCTATGGACCACACGCCGGCCTCAGGAGCTTCCGTGGAAACGCCGGTGCGGGCTTCAGGCGGCCCCGTGGAAACGCCGGTGCAGCTCGCGCACCTCTGCCGCCAGCTCCGGCGCCGGCCCCTCCACCACCGCGTCCGGCACCACCTCCGCGACGGCCAGCGTCCGGACGGGCGGCGGCTCGACGCCCAGTTCGGCCAGCCACTCCCCCAGTTGCCGCGACGACGCGGCGTACACGATCCGTCCCAGCCCCACCCAGCCGTGCGCGGCCGCGCACATGGGGCAGTGCTCGCCGGAGGTGTACACGGTGGCCGCGGCGCGCTCGTCCGCCGTCAGGTTGACCGCCGCCCAGCGCGCCAGCTCGAACTCCGGATGCCTGGTCCGGTCCCCGGTGGCGACGACGTGGTTGTGGTCCTCGGCCAGCACCTCGCCGGCCGCGGAGACCAGGACGGAACCGAACGGCTCGTCGCCCGATTCGACGGCCTGTGTTGCCAATTGGACACATCTGCGCAGGTGACGAAGGTCTGACTCATTCATACTGACACCCTTCCACGGGAACGTCAGGGGTCGGTTCCCATCGCGCCACGACATGCTCACCGACGCCCACGCTTCCAAAAATCGGTTGATCGGCCGTATTAGCCTTACAAGGATGCCTCCTGATACGCGTGCTCTTCGTCGTCCCCTGCTCAAAAACAACTCGCTCTGGCGGCTGAGGCCCTATCTCCGCCCTTATGTGGTCAGGCTGGTCCTCATCTGGCTGGCCGCGATGGTCGGCATCGGCGCCAGCATCGCCCTGCCCCTCGTGGGCGAGCAGGTCGTCGACGGTCCCGTGCGTGACGGTGACGGCGGCGCGCTGCTCCTGCTCGGCTCGATCGCGCTGGGACTGGGCGTGCTCGAAGCGCTGCTGATCTTCCTGCGCCGCTGGTCGCAGATCAAGCCCGTGCTCGGGCTGGAGACGGCCATCCGCGACGATGTGTACGCCCACCTGCAGCGGCTGCCGATGAGCTTCCACGGCGACTGGCAGTCCGGGCAGATGCTGTCGCGGATCACCACCGACCTGTCGACGATCCGCAGGTTCACCGGCTTCGGCATGCTCTTCCTGGTCATGAACATCCTGCAGCTCATCGTGGTCACCGCGCTGCTGCTGAGCAAGCACTGGCCGCTCGGGCTGCTCGTGGCGGCCTCGGCGGTGCCGATCGTGATGCTGTCCATGCGGTTCGAGAAGCGCTACATCAAGATCTCCCGCCAGGTACAGGACGAGCAGGGCGACCTCGGCACGTTCGTCGAGGAGTCGGCGATCGGCATCCGGACCATCAAGGCCTTCGGCCGCCGCCGCCATGTGTACGAGAGCTTCGACAAGGCCGCGGTCAAGGTCTACGACACCTCCATGGACAAGGTGCGGCTGTCGGCCCGCTTCTTCACATTCCTGGAGGTGATCCCGAACTTCACGCTCGCGCTGGTGCTGCTGGTGGGGGCGCTGGCGGTCGGGCAGGGGCAGCTCACGCTGGGCGCGCTGTTCGCGTTCACCACGCTGGTGCTCCAGCTCGTCTGGCCGATCGCGAGCCTCGGCTACATCCTGGCCATGGCGCAGGAGGCGATGACCTCCGCCGACCGCGTGATGGAGGTCATGGACATGGTGCCGGCGATCACCGGCGGCACCGGCCGGATCGAGCGGCCGCGCGGCCATCTGCGCTTCGAGGGGGTCGGGTTCCGCTTCCCCGGCGCCGACCGGCCGGTGCTGCACGACGTCTGGCTGGAGGTGCGGCCGGGCGAGACGGTCGCCGTGGTGGGCGCCACCGGCGCCGGCAAGACGACGCTGACCGCCCTGGTCCCCCGGCTGATCGACCCCACGGCCGGCCGGGTCACGATCGACGGGCACGACGTGCGCGACCTGGCGCTGCCGGAGCTGCGCTCGGTGGTGGCGACGGCGTTCGAGGAGCCGACGCTGTTCTCCATGAGCGTGCGCGAGAACCTCACCCTCGGCCGCCAGGACACCACCGAGGAGGAGCTGGCCGGCGCGATCCGCACCGCCCAGGCCATGTTCGTGTACGACCTGCCCTGGGGGCTCGACACCCGGATCGGCGAACAGGGCCTGTCGCTGTCCGGCGGCCAGCGGCAGCGACTCGCGCTGGCGCGGGCCGTACTCAGCAAACCCAAGATCCTGGTGCTCGACGACACGCTGTCGGCGCTCGACGTGGAGACCGAGGCGCTGGTGGAGAAGGCGCTGCGCGAGGTGCTGCGGGAGGCGACCGGCATCGTGGTCGCGCACCGCGCCTCCACCGTGCTGCTGGCCGACCGGGTGGCGCTGCTGGCCGACGGCGCGATCACGCACGTGGGCCGGCACCAGGACCTGCTGAACGAGGTGCCCGCCTACCGTGCGCTGCTGGCGCAGGACGCCGACCTCGACCCCTCGGAAGGAGCCCTGCGTTGACCACCCCGACGACCACCCCGACCCCATCGACCGGCTCGTGGCGCGGGGTGGCCTCCGAGGATCAGGACGAGCTGTCGGACAAGGTCAGCGGACTGCTGCGGGTACGCTCCCGCAGGCTGCTCGGCGACCTGCTCACCCCGCACCGCAAGGCCATCGCGCTGCTCACCGCGGTCATCGTCGTCTCCAACGCGGCCGGGCTCGCCATCCCCTACCTGGTCAAGGTGGGCATCGACGAGGGCATCCCGCCGATGCTGCGCGGCACCGGACCCGGCACCCTGCTCACCGTGGTGGGCGTCATCCTCGCCGCGGCCGTCACCCAGGCGCTCACCCGGCAGGCGTTCCTCACCATGTCGGGCCGGATCGGCCAGGACATCCTGCTGGAGCTGCGCAGGCGGGTGTTCGACCACTTCCAGCGGCTGTCGCTGAGCTTCCATGAGAAGTACACCTCCGGGCGGGTCATCTCCCGGCTCACCTCCGACATCGAGGCCATCGCCGAGCTGCTGAACTCCGGCTTCGACGGCCTGGTCACCGCGGTGCTGACGATGTTCGGCACGGCCGCGCTGCTGCTGGTGCTGGACGTCCACCTCGGGCTGGTGGCGTTGATCCCGCTGCCGCTGCTGCTGCTGTTCACCCGGTGGTTCAGGCGGCAGTCGGCGATCGTCTACCGGCGCACCAGAGAGACGGTGGCGCTGGTCATCGTGCACTTCGTGGAGTCGATGACCGGCATCCGCGCGGTGCAGGCCTTCCGCAGGGAGCCGCGTAACCAGGAGATCTTCAAGGAGCTGAACGACGACTACCGGGACGCCAACGTCCGGGCCATGAAGCTCATCGCGATCTTCATGCCGGGCATCAAGCTGATCGGCAACGTCACGGTAGCGGGCGTGCTCTTCTACGGCGGCTGGCTGGCCTTCCACGGCGAGGTCACGGTCGGCGTCCTGACCGCCTTCCTGCTCTATCTGCGCGGGTTCTACGAACCCATGCAGGAGATCAGCCAGTTCTACAACACGCTGCAGTCCGCCAGCGCGGCCCTGGAGAAGCTGTCGGGCGTGCTGGAGGAGGAGCCGGTGGTGCCGGAGCCGCGCGAGCCCACCCCGCTGCCCGCGCCGCGCGGAACGGTGCGGTTCGAGGGCGTCAGGTTCGCCTATGTGGAGGAGATGCCGATCCTGCCGGGCCTGGACCTGACGATCCCGGCGGGCCAGAGCGTGGCGCTGGTCGGCTCCACCGGGGCCGGCAAGACGACACTGGCCAAGCTCATCACCCGCTTCTACGACCCGACGGCCGGACGGGTGCTGCTGGACGGCGTCGACCTGCGCTCCCTGGACGAGGCGACGCTGCGCGCCGCCGTGGTCATGGTGACGCAGGAGAACTTCCTGTTCAGCGGCACGGTCATGGACAACATCACGTTCGGCAGGCCGGACGCCACCGAACGGGAGGTGCGGGAGGCGGCCAGGGCGATCGGCGCGCACGAGTTCATCTCGGTGCTGCCCGACGGCTACCGGACCGAGGTGGGCAAGCGCGGCGGCCGGATTTCGGCGGGGCAGCGCCAGCTCGTCGCCTTCGCCAGGGCGTTCCTGGCCGACCCCGCGGTGCTGATCCTGGACGAGGCCACCTCCAGCCTGGACGTGCCCAGCGAGCGGCTGGTCCAGCGCGCGCTGCGCACGATCCTGTCGGACCGTACGGCGCTGATCATCGCGCACCGGCTGTCCACCGTGGAGATCGCCGACCGGGTGCTGGTCATGGAGCGGGGCGAGATCGTCGAGGACGGGCCGCCCGGCGATCTGATCACCGCCTCGGGCCGCTTCGCCGACCTGCACCAGGCCTGGCAGGACAGTCTCAGCTGAGTCAGTGGGGGAAGGCCACCGCCGCCATCACCCGGTAGAGCTCGTACCCCACGGCCACCACCAGCGGCAGACCCAGGGCGAGCATCAGCCGGGCCCGCGGTGCCCGCGGCGCGGGCACCCGCCCCGCCTGGGCGGGGATCACGGGGATCCGCACCTCGGGCACCGGCTCAGGCGCGGGCACCAGCTCCGGGTGCCGGCTGAGGTAGCCGGGCGGGAACGAGGTCGTCTGCTGGCAGCCGCACCGCGGGCAGACGCTGTCCGACCAGGGCGGCTGCACGGCCACGCCGTTGCTCAGCCAGATCTCGCCCTCGCGGCCGCGGGTTCCGCTCAGCCGCCGGACGGTGTATTGCACCTCCCAGACGTGTCGGCAGCACAGGCATGCGTACGGCCAGAGCTGATGCGTGTCGAGTTCGTCGCGCACAAGATCACCCCCGGATCAGGGATCGCCACCGCCACCGAGTGTGCGCGCGGTGCCACATATCTACAAGGGCGGCCTTGTGCGACCATGAGTTACTAAAAGGTCACTATCAGTGTCAGGCCGGGAGCCAGCGGTTCCGGGCCGGGACCGGGCTGCGCAGCGGAGTGTCGTCGGCGGGGCGCGACTCGGCCGGGATCAGCTCGGGATGGCGGGCGAGATAGCCGGCCGGGAACATGGCCGTCTGCTGGCAGCCGCACCGCGGGCAGACGACGTTCGACGAGGGCGGCGGCACGGGCACACCACCCTGCAGCCAGATCTCGGTCTCGGTGCCGTCACGGGCGTCGACGAGCCTGACGAGATAGTCCTCTTCCCAGACGTGCATACAACTGCGGCACTCGAAGGGCAGGGTCCGGTGATCTTGTCTCATGAGGTCACCTCCTCACTTTCGAGTGTCCGCCCTCTTTCCTCAGGTCCGCAACCCAGCTTTCCTCAGGTCCGCAACCCAGTTTTCCTCAGGTCCGCAACCCAGCGCGACTCAGGTCCGCGGTCATCGGACGGTCAGGACGAGGACGAGCGCGCCCGCGACCACCGCGAGCGTGCCGAGCCAGGCGAACAGCGCGTCCAGCCCGTTGTTCAGCGGCGTGCCCGCGTGCAGGGCGCGCTGCGCACGGCGGAACCGTGCCCCCGTCCTGATCAGCAGGACCGCGCCGCACAGGGCGGCCAGCGCGAAGCCGGCGACGGCCGGCGGGGGCAGGCCGGCGCCCGCCGCCAGTCCGGCGCCTCCCAGGCCGCCGGTGGCCAGCGTCACCGCGGTGCGCACCCAGGCCAGCCGGGTCCGCTCGCTCTGCAGCCCCGTGTCCCAGACCTCCTGCGACATCTCTAGGCCGCCAGCAGGATGAGCACCAGGGCCAGCACGGCCACGGCGGCGACGCCGAAGCCGAAGATGGGCGCCAGCGCGGGCGGCGGGAGGGAGGTCTGCTGGCGCAGCGCGCGCTGGATGCTGCGCCAGCGCGGATAGGCCATGCCCGCGGCCAGCGCGGAGAGCGTGACGAGGACGACGGCGAGCGTGGTGCGCAACCAGGGGACGAACACGTCGGCGGGCACCGCCGCCATGGCCACCCCACCCGCGCTGAGCGCCAGGGAGGTGCTCAGCCAGGTGAGGAAGGTGCGTTCGTTGGCGAGAGTGAAACGCGGGTCGGGCTCCATGAGAGAACGGTATTTCGCAGCCATTCTCCCTAGAGATATGGGGTTGATGACCGCTGTGGTTCATATCAGTGTTCGTCAGTCTTCATCTGGTTTCTCTAGCGCGATCGCGGTCTGTCACGTGGCGATCGGGGTCGGCTCAGTGGCCTGCGAGCTGGTGGACGGCATGACGAAGCGCCGTAGAGGTCTGCGACTTGGCGCCGCCTCTGGGAGGTGCGGTCTGCCCCACCCTTCGCCGTCACGTTGAGCATGCAAAGAATTACTCAACGTACGGTCATGCTGGTAGAGTCATTCGCGCAAACTCTCGAATGTGGGGGAGGAGATCGTCGTGCGGGTCGTGCAGGCATACCGTTTCGCGTTGGACCCCACCGCGCGCCAGGTCGCCGCGCTGGTGTCGCATTGCGGGGCGGTGCGGGTGGCGTTCAACTGGGGCCTGGCGCAGGTGAAGGCGAATCTGGCGCAGCGGGAGGCCGAACGCTCCTACGGCATCCCCGACGACCAGCTCACCCCGGCCCTGTCCTGGTCGATGTACAGCCTGCGCAAACGCTGGAACCAGATCAAAGACGAGATCGCCCCGTGGTGGGCGGACAACTCCAAGGAGGCCTACGCGTGCGGGCTGGCCCGCCTGGCCGACGCCCTCGCGAACTGGCGCGACTCCAAGCAGGGCACGCGCAAAGGCCCGAATATAGGGTTTCCCCGGTTCAAGACCAAACGCCGCGCCGCCCGGTCGGTGCGGTTCACCACCGGCACGATCCGGCTGGACGGCCACACCCACGTGATCCTGCCGGTGCTGGGCCGGATCAAAACCTGCGAACCGGTCGGCAAACTCGCCCGCCTGCTCGCCGGGGGCGGGGCGCGGATCGCCTCGGCGACGGTGCGGTGGCAGGAGGGCCGCTGGCACGTCAGCTTCACCGTGCACACCGAACGAGCGGTGGCCGCACCTGCCCGGCCGGACGCGGTGATCGGGGTGGACCTCGGCGTCAAGACGCTGGCGGTCTTCTCTGACGGATGCCCCCCGGTCGCCAACCCCCGCCATCTGACAACGGCCGCGCGTAAGCTGCGCCGTCTGTCGCGGGCGGTTTCCCGCAAACGCGGCCCGGACCGGCGCACCAGCCAGCGGCCGTCGCAGCGGTGGTTGCGGGCGAACGCTGCTCGCAACCGGGTGGAGTATCGGGTGGCGGCGTTGCGCCGTGACGGCATCCACAAGTTGACTACGAGCCTGGCCCGGACGTACGGCACCATCGTGGTGGAGGACCTGCACGTGGCGGGGATGGTCCGCAACCGGCGGCTGGCCCGCGCCGTCTCCGACGCGGGCTTCGGTGAGATCCGCCGCCAGCTCGCCTACAAGACCGGCTGGCACGGCGGCCGGTTGGTGGTGGCGAGCCGCTGGTTCCCCTCCTCCAAGACGTGTTCATCCTGCGGTGCGGTGAAAGCCAAACTGCCGCTGCGGGTGCGTACCTACGTGTGTGAGGGGTGCGGTCTGTCGATGGACCGTGACGAGAACGCCGCGCGCAACCTCGCCTCGCTGGTGGAGCGTACGGTCGCCGGGAGTGGCCCGGAGACCATAAACGGACGTGGAGCCGACCGTAAGACCCCGCCTGGCGGGGCAGGTGGCCGTGAAACGTCAACCCCGCACCGGGCACCCACTGCCCGGATCAGAGGAGGACCTTCGCCCGCACCGGGCGAATCACTGAGAACCCTCGAAACTCAGTGAACGGATTAACCTGTGCAGGCCTGGGCGACCTTCTCCACGTAGGCGGCCGTGTCCGTGCCCACCTTCTGGGTGGCGTCGACCACGTCGTTGACGCTCTGCACGTTGATGCCGGACAGGGTGGCGGCCAGGTCGTCGGAGGCCTGCTTGATCGTGGTGTTGGCGGCCTGGTCGGCGACGTCGTTGAGCTTGGCGGCCGTGTCGTCGAGCGCCTTCTCCATGGCCTGTGGGTCGTTGGCCAGGCTGGCGAGCTGGCCCGTCAGCTCAGCGACGATCTTCGGTGCCTCCAGGCAGGCCTGAGCCTTGTCGATGGTGGAGTTGACCTCGGAGCATCCGGTGACGAGCACGAACGCGGAGAGGGCGGCAAGGGACGCGAACCGGGTATGAAGGCAACGCATGACCCGACCCTACCCAACGCTCAAGCGCCCCGAGGCGCTGAAACCGCGTGGAACATGGGCCTGCCGAACCCGGCCCGGCGGGCGTTCTAGGATCGATGCCATGGCTATGTGTGAGCATCTTTCCCAGGCGGACGACCCTGCGGCGCGGACTCCGGAGGGGTGTGAGGAGTGCCTGGCCGCCGGTGGCCGGTGGGTGCACCTGCGGCGCTGCCTGGAGTGCGGTCACATCGGGTGCTGCGACTCCTCGCCCGCCAAGCACGCGACCGGGCACTACCGCGCCACGGGGCATCCGGTGGTGCAGTCGTTCGAGCCCAACGAGGCCTGGCGGTGGTGCTTCGTCGACAGCGCGATGGGCTGACACGCGGGCATCACCACTCGCGGCGGTCGCCCCGGTCGTCGTACTGCTGGTCGGGGCGGAGCCGCTCGCCGGTGGAGAACATCGGGTCGCCCACGTAGGGGTGGTTCAGGTCCGCGTCGGGGCCCCGGTAGGGGTCGGGCTGCTGGCCCAGCGCCAGCAGCGGGTCCACCGGGTTGGGCGGGGTCCGGCCGTCCGCCTGGCCGTAGTGGTCCTGGCCGTAGGACGGACTCTGCCCGTACGTGGCCTCCGGGCTGCCGAGGAACGGGTCCTGACGCCGGCCCGCGCCCGGGATGCCGTGCATCGGGGTGCCGAGACCGGGCGTCGCGGCCGGACCGGCGGGCGGCGGGCTCTGCAGGGGCTGACTCTGCGGGGGCTGACTCTGCGGGGGCGGCTGCTGCCGGTAGTGGCCCTGACCGCCGTAGGAGTCCTGGCCGCCGTAGGAGTCCTGGCCGCCGTACGCGTCCTGACCGCTGTAGGAGTCCTGACCGCCGTAAGGGTCCTGCGCGCTGTACGGGTCGGGCTGCCTGGACGGGAACGGCTCCGGCCGGGGGGCGGCGTAGGTCTCGCCGGAGTGGTAGGGCTCGGCGGCCTGGGAGGGGAAACCGAGCGGGTCGGTCGTCAGAGGCGCCTGGCGCCGCCTGTCATCCGGCATCTGGTAGACGGGCCCGCCCGTGCCCGTCTGGCGCTCCTCGACGTACTGAGGGCCGGTGAAGGGCTCGGCGGGGGGCGGCTGCTGGACGTACTGCGGCCCGGAGAGCGGGTCGCTGTAGCCGCTGTCGGTGTACTGCGGCCCGGAGAAGGGATCGGGGCTCGGGTCGGCGAACGGCTGCGGGGCGCCGAAGCCGTCGGCACCGCCCTGGTCGGCGTACTGAGGACCGGTGAAGGGCTGGCGCTGCGGGATGGCCGTGCCCCTGGGCGGGGTCGTCTCACTGTAGGAGGCCACCAGCTTGTCCTGGTGGGGCGGCGTGGGGGTGCCCCGGGCCACCAGCACGTCGTTGGGCGCGAGCGCGGCGGTGGGCCGCTCGTCCTGCGGCGGCGGCTGCACCGGGTTCGGCGGGCGCTGATACTGGCCGGTGCCGGGGATCACCTCGGTGCCGGCCTCCTGGTCGGGCATGGCGGGCTGGTCACCGGAGGCCTCGGTGAACCCCTCGTCGAGGGTGTCGAGCAACCGGCCGACATCATTCATCGGCATGCGGAAGCTCGCGGTGCACATCTCTCCCCGCCACAGGCTGAGGACCAGGGTGCCCTCATGCCAGGTGACCCGGAGGCACCGCTCCTGGCCTCGGGCATCGAAGAACACTTCGCCGAACGACGGCAACGGGACAACTTCCGACATGGCAGACATTATTGCTTCAACCAGCCTTTATCCGTCCACTCAACCCCGGAAAACCCTACCTAACCGGACTTCCCCTCCCCATCGGTGACCCCTGTGGCCCCATCAGCGCGACTGGTCGACCGGTTGGAGTTCCGATCGCCCAGTGTGCCATGCGAGGCGGCGAGGGTGCCCGGGAACGTCGGGATGCGTTCGGCCGATCACTCGGCGTTCGGCGCGGCCACCCCGGAATGCGGGTAGCGTTTACTGCCGTGCCGGACTCCCATCTCCCGACCGCGGATGCACTGCTCAGCATCGCCGTCGACGCTCTCGGAGGCAGCGAGCGGCAGGGCCAGATCACGATGGTGAAGGCCGTGCAGCAAGCCATCGACGACGCCGAGCACCTGGCCGTCCAGGCGGGCACGGGCACCGGCAAGTCGCTGGCTTACCTGGTGCCGTCCATCCGGCACGCCATGGACACCGACACCCCCGTCGTGGTGTCGACGGCCACGATCGCGCTGCAACGCCAGCTCGTCGACCGCGACCTGCCCCGGCTGGCGGAGGCGCTCGCCAAGGAGCTGCCGCACGAGCCGACCTTCGCCATCCTCAAGGGCCGCCGCAACTACCTGTGCCGCTACAAGGCCACCGCGGGCTGGCCCGAGGAGGACGAGCAGGACCAGCTCTTCGACCCGCGCGAGGTCGGCGCGACCGGCCGGATGGTCCAGCGCATCCAGGAGTGGGCCGACGAGACCGAGACCGGCGACCGCGACGAGCTGGTGCCCGGCGTCAGCGAGCAGGCCTGGCGGCAGTTCTCGGTGAGCGCCCAGGAGTGCCTGGGCGCCGGCCGCTGCCCCAGCGGCGCCGAGTGCTTCGCCGAGCTGGCCAGGGCGCGTGCCGGCGAGGTCGACGTGGTCGTCACCAACCACGCGCTGCTGGCCATCGACGCCATGGGGGACATGCCCGTCCTGCCCGAGCACGAGTTCGTGGTCGTCGACGAGGCGCACGAGCTCGTCGACCGGGTGACCTCGGTGGTGACCGGCGAGCTGTCGGAGACCTCCGTCTCCCTGGCCGTGCGCCGCGTCGGCCGCCTGATCGACCAGCCGGTCGCCGACCAGCTCCAGGAGGCGGGCGAGGACCTCAAGGCGCTGCTGTCCGCGGCCCCGCCCGGCCGCGTGGACGAGCTGCCGGAGGTGCTCGGCCTGACGCTCGCGCTGGTGCGCGACAGCGCCGCCCGCTGCCTGACCGCGCTCGGGCCGCGCGGCGGCGACAAGGACGATCCCGACAAGGCGGGCCAGCGCAAGGCGGCGTTCACCGCCCTGGACGAGGTGCACGACACCGCGGTGCGCATGCTGGAGGCCTACGGGCACGCCTCCGAGACCGACAGGTCCGAGGTCGTCTGGCTCGACGGCGCCACCGACCGGCGCCCGCCCATGCTCCGCGTCGCGCCGCTCAACGTGGGCGGCATGCTGCGCGACAAGCTCTTCGGCGACCGCACCGTGGTCCTCACCTCGGCCACGCTGGCGCTCGGCGGCACGTTCGACGGCATGGCGCGCCAGTGGGGCCTCGGCGACAAGGGCTGGCAGGGCATGGACGTCGGCTCCCCCTTCGACCACCCCCGCGCCGGCATCCTCTACGTCGCCAAACACCTCCCCCAGCCCGGCCGGGACGGCCTCCCGCAGGCCTACCTCGACGAGATCACCGAGCTGATCGAGGCCGCTGGCGGGCGCACCCTGGGCCTGTTCTCCTCCATGCGGGCCGCCAAGGCGGCCACCGAGGCCCTGCGCGACCGCCTCAAGGTGCCCCTGCTCTGCCAGGGCGACGACTCCACCATGCTGCTGGTCAAGCAGTTCGCCGAGGACGAGGAGACCTGCCTGTTCGGCACCCTGTCCCTCTGGCAGGGCGTGGACGTCCCCGGCCCCTCGCTGCGCCTGGTCATCATCGACCGGGTGCCCTTCCCCCGGCCCGACGACCCGCTCACCTCGGCTCGGCAGCGGCACGTGGCGGCCAAGGGCGGCAACGGGTTCATGACCGTGGCCGCCACCCACGCCGCCCTGCTGCTCGCCCAGGGCACCGGACGTCTCCTGCGCTCCCAGCAGGACAAGGGCGTCATCGCCGTCCTGGACCCCCGGCTGGCCACCGCCCGCTACAGCGGCTTCCTGCTGGGCTCGCTGCCGCCGTTCTGGCGCACCACCGACCCGGCCGTGGCCCGCGCCGCGCTGACCCGCCTGTCCACGGAGTCCTGAGCGTTCCCGTGTCCTGAGCGTTCCCGTGTCCTGAGCGTTCCCGTGTCCTGAGCGTTCCCGTGGTGGGAGGTCAGGTCTCCCAGTGGGAGAGTTCGGGGCGTTTGGGGGCGAGGCCGTCGCCTGAGGAGATGCCGCGCAGGCGGCGGCTCATCCAGGGCACCAGATACTCGCGCATCCACTGGGTGTCCTCGCGGCGCCTGACGCGCGGGTCGACGGCTCGGTCCGGCCACACCTTGTGCCAGTCGTCGAAGGGCACGCCCAGGACGTCGAGGACCCTGGCCGCCACCAGGCGGTGGCCGTCGGCGTTCATGTGCAGGCGGTCCTCGCTCCAGGCTCGCCAGTCGCGCAGCCCCTGCATCGACCACTGATCCACCAGCCGGCATCCGTAGAGGTCGGCGATGGATCGTACATGCAGGTAGAAGATGGCGAAGCGGCCGCGCAGGCGGCGCATCAACGGCATGTCGCGCGGGTCGACGCCGGTGAAGAGCAGCACGTCGGCGCCGCTGGAGCGGAGCTCGCGGACGGCGGCGGTGAGCTTCTTGGCCATCACGTCGGGGTCACTGCCGGGGCGCAGCAGGTCGTTGCCGCCGGCGCAGAGGCTGACCAGGTCGGGAGCCATCTGGACGGCGAGCGGGACCTGCTCGGCGACGATCTGGTCGAGCAGCTTGCCGCGCACCGCGAGGTTGGCGTAGCGGAACGACGAGTCGTCCACCGCGAGCCGTTCCGCGACCCGGTCGGCCCAGCCGCGGTAGTGGCCGTCGATGCCGGGGTCGTTGAGCCCTTCGGTGAAACTGTCACCGAGAGCCACGAAGGAGCCGTAATGCCTCATGACCTGCTGTTCATCTCCGCTTTCCGGGTGCTGCGGCGTGGGCCACGACTGTAGTGGGTAACCCGTGCCGCCACCCGGCGACACGCGTCAAGTCTTGGCGTGTTCTCCTCCGGCGGCCGGTGGCCGCCCGGCTCATCCCGCGATGGCCCGGTAGGCGGCGTCGAGGAGCTCTTCCGACGGGCCTTCCAGCCGGCCGACCTTGGCCAGGCCGTCCAGGACGACGAAGCGCTGCTTGGCGCCGCGGACCTTCTTGTCCAGCCGCATGTGGTCGCGCAGCTGCGGCCAGGCGGCGAGGGGGTAGGAGGTGGGCAGGCCGACCGAGGTGAGGATGGCGCGGGTGCGCTCGACGAGATCGACCCCGATCCGGCCGTCGAGCCTGGACAGCTCGGCCGCGTAGACCATGCCGATGGCGACGGCCTCGCCGTGGCGCATCTGGTAGTTCTCGGCCCGCTCGATGGCGTGCGCGAGGGTGTGGCCGTAGTTGAGGATCTCGCGCAGACCCGCCTCGCGCAGGTCGGCGCCGACGACGTCGGCCTTGATCTGGATCTTGCGCTCGACGAGCTCCCGGGTGTGCGGCCCTTCGGGCGTGCAGGCGGCCTCGGGGTCGTCCTCGACGAGCATGAGGATCGTCGGGTCGGCGATGAAGCCGCCCTTGATGACCTCGGCGAGCCCGGCGACGTAGTCGGCGCGCGGCATGCCGGTCAGCGTCGCCAGGTCGCACAGCACGCCGGCGGGGGGCAGGAAGGTGCCGACGAGGTTCTTGCCCTCGGGGGTGTCGATGCCGTTCTTGCCGCCGACGGCCGCGTCGACCATGGCGAGCAGCGTGGTGGGGGCGAGCACGACCTGTACGCCGCGCAGCCAGGTGGCGGCGACGAACCCGGCCAGGTCGGTGGTCGCTCCGCCGCCGACGCCGACGACGGCGTCGGACCGGGTGACGCCGTAGCGGCCGAGCGCGGACCAGAGCTGCGCGGCCACCTCGACGGTCTTGGCCTGCTCGCCATCGGGCACCGGCAGCGGCACCACGTCGTAGCCGGCCTCGGACAGGGCGGCGCAGACGGGGCGGGAGAGCTCCGGCAGGCTCGCCGGGTGGATCACGGCGACCGTGCGCACGCCCGGCTTGAACAGGCCGGGCAACTCACTGAGCACGCCGGTGCCGATCACGACCTCGTAGGGGCTGTCGCCACGCACGGTGATCCTGGTCGCGGTCATCTGCCCAGCCCCTTGATGATCTCGTCGGCGAGCTCGGCCGGCTCCCGCTTGTCGGTCGCGACCGTCAGGACGGCCAGCCGCTCGTAGATGGGCCGCCGCTGCTCCATCAGCTTCTTCAGCTGGCTGCGCGGGTTGAGCACGAGCAGCGGCCTGGCGGCGCCGAGGCCGACCCTGGCGACCGCGTCGGCCAGGCCCACCTGGAGGTAGACGACGGTGTGGCCGTCGAGCAGGGCCTGGGTCTCCTCGCTCAGCACGGCGCCGCCGCCGAGCGACAGGATGCCGTCGTGCTCGCGCAGCGCCTGCCGCACGGCCGCCAGCTCCAGCTCGCGGAAGCGGTCCTCGCCGTCCTCGATGAAGATGTCGCCCACGGGCTTGCCCGCGACGGCCTCCACGTCGGCGTCGGTGTCGCGGAAACGTACGCCGAGCCGCTCGGCGAGCAGCCGGCCGAGGGTGGACTTGCCGGAGCCGGGCGGGCCGATCAGCACGGCCGTGGGCGTTGTGACGGTCATTTGATCACCATGGATGAGAGGTAGCCGGACAGGTTGCGGGCGACTTCCTCGACGGAGTCGCCGCCGAACTTCTCCAGCGCCGCGTCGGCCAGCACCAAGGCGACCATCGCCTCGGCGACGATGCCCGCCGCGGGGACGGCGCACACGTCGGAGCGCTCGTGGTGGGCCTTGGCCGCCTCGCCGGTCTTGACGTCGATCGTGGCGAGCGCCCTGGGCACCGTGGAGATGGGCTTCATCGCGGCGCTGACTCGCAGGATCTCGCCGTTGGTCATGCCGCCTTCGACGCCGCCCGCGCGGTTGGTGACGCGCCGGACCCCGTCCTCGGTGGTGTACTCGATCTCGTCGTGGGCGCGGGAGCCGGGCCGGTGCGCGGTCTCGAACCCGTCGCCGAGCGCCACGCCCTTGATCGCCTGGATGCTCATCAGCGCGCCGGCCAGGCGGGAGTCCAGGCGGCGGTCCCAGTGCGTGTAGCTGCCCAGGCCGGGCGGCAGGCCGAAGGCGAGCACCTCGACGACGCCGCCGAGCGTGTCGCCGTCCTTGTGCGCCTGGTCGATCACCTCGACCATGGCGGCGCTGCCGTCGGGGTCCGCGCACCGGACCGGGTCGGCGTCGATGCCGGCCAGGTCGCCGGGGCCGGGGAGCCCTTCGGCGGGGCTGCGCGCGCCGCCGATGGCGGTGACGTGGCTGACGATGTCGACGCCCAGCGCCTGCTTGAGGAAGCGCCTGGCGACCTCGCCGAGCGCGACCCGGGCGGCGGTCTCGCGGGCGCTGGCCCGGTCGAGCACCTGGCGGGCGTCGTCGAAGCCGTATTTCTGCATCCCGGCGAGGTCGGCGTGGCCGGGCCGGGGGCGGGAGCGCGGCGCGTTACGGGCCAGCCCTTCGAGCTCCGCCGGGTCCACCGGGTCGGCCGCCATGACCTTCTCCCACTTGGGCCACTCGGTGTTGCCGACCCGGACGGCGACGGGGCTGCCCATGGTGCGGCCGTGCCGGACACCACCGGAGATCGTCACCTGATCCTGCTCGAATTTCATGCGGGCGCCACGGCCGTAACCGAGGCGGCGGCGGCGCAGCGCCTCGTCGATGGCGGCCGTCGTCACCTCGACCCCGGCGGGCAGCCCTTCGAGGATGGCAACGAGCTCGGGGCCATGGGACTCTCCAGCGGTCAACCAGCGCAACATGCCTACAAGTCTTCCATGTGCGGCCCAGTGGGATGTCCGGCTGTTCACCTGCCGAGACAGAGCGCGGTGAACGCGCCGAGCAGCATGAAGGGCCCGAACGGGAACTGCGTCTGCCGGGTGCCCCGCCCGGTGACCAGCAGCGCGACCGCGTAGAGGGCGCCGAGGAACTGGCCGCCGAGCGCGGCCACGGTCCACGCCTGCCAGCTCAGCGCGGCGCCCGCCATGCCGATGAGCCCGGCCAGCTTGACGTCGCCCAGCCCCAGGTCGGCGGGCCTGACCAGCCACAGCACGCCGTACAGCGCCGTTAGCGCCAGCCCGCCGAGCAGTGCCCTGGGCAGCTCGCCGGTGGGGGCGAGGGTCAGCGCGAGGATCGGGTACGACGGCAGCGTGATGACGTCGGGCAGCCGGTGGGTGCGCCAGTCGATCGCGGCCAGGGCGACGCCGGCCAGCGCGATGTACACGTACGGCAGGCCCGACCGCCAGGCGACCAGCACGAGGACGGCGGCCGTGGCCAGCTCGTAGCCGGGCGGCCAGGCCGGGACGGGCGGCGTACGCAGGAGGCTCGTGAACGCGGCGCGGGCCTCGGCGCGCGTGTCGGCGGGGTCGGCCGTGAACGCGCCGGCCAGGGTCCTGACGTAGCGGCCGGCCAGGAGTCCGAGGACCGCCAGCAGTGCGAGCACGAGGCAGACTTTACGTGCGCATTACGTGCGGCGCTAATGTTGCGCCATCGCCGTGGCGGTCGAGCGTCCCTGGTGGGCTGCTCGGCCTGACCATGGTCGGGCTCAGCGTCTTCACCGTGCTGACCGGCTCCTACCTACTGCTCCTCTACCGGCGGGGGCTCTATCTGCGCTATCTGGAGGCCACCGCGAGGCCCGCGCCCACCTCGACCAAGCGCAAGGTGATCGGCGAGTCGGAGATCCTGATCCGGACCCTACCGGAGCTGAGCCAGGCGATGGAGAAGGCGCTCGGCAAGCGGGCGGTGGCGGTCAGCGTCTGGCGAACCAGCGCCGCTTCCTGACCGGCTCCACCCGGGCGACGGTGACGCCGGAGAGCCGGTCGACGGTGCCTGACTCGACCGCGGCCAGCGCCCGCAGCACGTCGCCCTCGATCACGAACGGCACCGGCCCCGCCACGTCCACCACCACGGCCGCCGCCCGCTCGCTGACGGCCGCCTGACACACCTGCAGAGTGGTCGCCTGGATGGGCCGGGCGTCGGCGCGCCATCGGGTCAGCGCCTCGGTGCCGGTGAAGGCGAGCACGGCCTGCCTGCCGTCCTGACCGACGAGCTTGGGCAGCGCCATCTCGCTCTCCTTCTCCTGCCGCAGCCCGTGCTCGCCCACCTCGGACTCGGTCAGCAGGGCGACGACGGGCACCAGCAGGCGGGCGCCGCCGAGCGCGCCGAGCACCACGTCGGGTCCGGCGGTGCCGTCCTGGTAGGCGGTCAGCGCCGCGGTCACGGCCGGGGCGGCGCCGCCGTCGTCGGTGGGATCAAGAGGCTGAGGAATGCTCGGCACAGCGCCGAGACTACCGGCGTCCTACCTCGCCCCCCGCACCAGCCCGACGTAAACGGTCAGTCACGTACGGCAAGGTTGGTGACCTGGTATCACGCCGCTCTGCTGCACTCCATCGTGGCCAATCATCCCTTCGTCGACGGCAACAAGCGCGCGGGCTGGCTCACCTTGTACGTCTTCTGCGCCAAGAGCGGCCTGGATCTCGATCCGGTCGACGATGACGCGGCGTATGACCTGGTCGTCGCTGTCGCATCCGGCAAACTGACGGAGGTCCGCGAGATCGCCGACATGCTGCGGAGCCTCACAACAGGGCCTTGATCCCCGAAACAGGCGCGTGTTCCGTGAAGGAACGTCCGTTAGGTGAGGTCGCTGAGGGCCTTGCCCGAGGCCTTGAGCGCCGCCTCCATCGCCACGCGGCCCGGTGTCCTGGGCTCCTCGACGGGCTCCTGGTCGTCCCCGGTGGCCTCCAGCAGGGGCTCGGTGTCGCTCTCGGGCACGTTCTCGTCGGGTGTGCTCATCACGCGCGATCCTTCCTGGTCAGGGCTGTGATGGCCTCCTTTACCCGACACTCGCCGACCGAATCACGGCCCTGCTGACGCGTCGGCCGGGGCGAGGCGAGTGAGCGTGTGGAGCGGCCCGGCCCGCGGGGGGTTCGTCCGTCAGCCCGGTGACGGGTCGTCCACCGGGGGCAGGGCGGTGTCCGCCTCCTCGTGGCCGGCGCCGGTGGCTCTGAGCAGGTCGACGACGATCGACCGGAGCTGCGCCAGGATCACGGCGGCGGAGAAGCCGAGCTGCTCGGGCCGTTCCCGGTTCGCCACCGCGATCAGGGCCTGCCTGGCGAGGACGGGCTCGCGGCCCGCCGCCAGTTCGAGCTGGAGGAGCAGCGCCGCCTCCGACACCTCGCGCATCGCGTCGGCCAGCGCCCGCGGCGGCGGGTGCATCTCACCCAGCGCGGCCAGCGTCCTGCGGGCGAGCACGCGGACGTTCCTGAGCGCGTGGTCCACCGGTTCGGCCGCCGTCTCGTACCTGGCCAGCCTGGCCCGGCGATGCCAGTGCATCGGCGAGATCATGATGATCTCCTTGCTGGTCTCCAGCGCCTGCTCGAACTCCTCGACCGCCACCTGGGTGCCGCGCGCCTCCTCCAGCGCCTCGGCGGCCAGGTCGGCGTCGCGCTTCTCGATCGCCTCGGCGGCCTGTTCCAGCGCCGTGGACAGGGCGTCGAGCACCCCGGAGGCGTGCTTGGCGGCGAGGGTCAGGGGGCTGGCGGGCATCAGCGCCACCGCCGCGAGGCCGATGAGGCCGCCGGTGAACGCGTCGAGCATCCGGTCGAACCCGCCCGCATGGTCGCCCGGCAGCACCGCCACGACCAGTACGGCGGAGGAGGCCACCTGTGCCACGAACAGCGCTCCGCTGTCCAGGAGCACGGCGGTGACCATCGCCAGCGCCACCACCAGGGCGATCTGCCAGGCGCCTGAGCCGATCCAGGTGACCAGCAGGTCACCGACCCCCACCCCAAGGCCGACGCCCACCACCAGCTCGGCGACCCTGCGCAGCCGCTGGCCGAGCCCGATGCCGACGCTGATCAGCACGGCGATCGGCGCGAAGAAGGGGCGCGTGTGGCCGAGCACCTGGGTGGCAACCAGCCACGCCAGCCCCGAGCCCACGGCGGCCTGCGCGATCGAGGGGGCCACCAGCCCGAACGACCTCACCCGTTCCCGCATGTGCTCGCCGAGCTTCGTTGCCACTCTTCCCACCTTGGCCGATCATTATGACATTTCGGTCACACCGTCCATCAAGGACGAAACGGACCGGTAGCCATCTACCTCGTTCACCGGGACCTCAACCGGAAACCACCCGGACAAGATCCTGTGGGCGGTCCGGCTAACTGTCCAGGAAGTCGTCCACCGCCTGCATGAACGCCATGCGCTCGGTGGCGTGGATCAGGTGGCCGGCCTCGATGGTGACCAGCTTGGCCCCGGGGATGCGCTCGGCCAGGAGGCCGGCGTCGAGGTGACTGGCCCGGCCGCCCGACAGCACCAGGGTCGGCGCCGAGATGGCCGCCAGGCCCGCCGCCCAGGCCGGGTCCGGCTCGCGGAACTGCCGCTCGGTGTCGTGCACCATGCGCCAGTCGAAGCCGGTGGAGTCGTCCTCCACCACGGGCTCACGGCCCTGCAGGGGCTCCGGCGGGACCGCGTCCTCCAGCACCAGCCGCTGGACCAGGCCGGGATGCCGGATGGCCAGGTGGTAGGCGACCGCGCCGCCCAGCGAGTGACCCACCAGCGTGGCGCGCTCGACGTCGAGCTGGGTGAGGAGGGCGGCGATGTCGTCGGCCATGGCCGGGATCGGGTAGTCGCCCGGATGACTGCTGGCGCCGTGGCCGCGCAGATCGGGCACGATCACGTGGTGGCGGACCGCGAAGTGCTGGGTGAAGCCGTTCCAGTCGTTGTGGTCGGCGGTCCGCCCGTGCAGCAGCACCAGCGCCGGCGCGACCGGATCCCCTTCCTCGCGGAAGGTAAGCATGATCCCGTTCACGACTGCTTTGCGAATCACACCGCGACACTACTGCCGGCACCGCCCACGTTGGCAGACATTGCCGGTGAAAGCCGGTTTCCGGCGTCAGTAGCGTGAGGCCGGGTATGCCGATCACGGTGAGCCAGTGGGTACGAAGGGGCGGAAGATGCCGGATCCGATTGAAGTGGTCAAGGTGCCGATCGAGAGCGTCACGGACGCCTCAGGGCTGGCGCGACTCATCGACGACGGGGTGATCGAGGCCCACCGGGTCCTCGCCGTGGTCGGCAAGACCGAAGGCAACGGCGGCGTGAACGACTACACCCGCATCCTGGCCGACCGGTCCTTCCGCGACGTGCTGGCCGCCAAGGGGCATCCCGCGCCGGAGACCGTACCTCTGGTGTGGTCCGGCGGGACCGACGGGGTGCTGAGCCCGCACGCCACCATCTTCGCCACCGTGGACCCCGCGCGCAGCGTCGCCTCCGACGAGCCGCGCGTGTCGGTCGGGGTGGCGATGAGCGAGGTGATCCTGCCGGAGGACATCGGCCGGCCCGCCATGGTGGAGAAGGTCGCGGCCGGGGTGCGCGAGGCCATGAAGATCGCCGGCATCGACGACCCGCGCGACGTCCACTACGTGCAGACCAAGACGCCGCTGCTCACGCTGTCCACCATCACCGACGCCAAGAGCCGTGGCCAGGACACCGCCATCGAGGAGACCGGGCCGTCGATGGACCTGTCCAACTCCACCACCGCGCTCGGCGTCGCGGTGGCACTGGGTGAGATCGACATGCCGTCGGCGGACCAGATCCACAAGGACCTGTCGCTGTACTCGTCGGTGGCGTCCTGCTCCTCCGGCGTGGAGCTGGACCGGGCGCAGATCGTGCTGGTGGGCAACGTACGCGGCATCGGCGGCCGCTATCGCATCGGCCACAGCGTGATGCGCGACGCCCTGGACGCCGACGGCATCTGGGAGGCGATCCGCGACGCCGGCCTGCCGCTGCCCGACCGCCCGCACCACTCCGACCTGGGCGGCCGGCTGGTGAACGTCTTCATGAAGTGCGAGGCGGACCCGTCGGGCCGGGTCAGGGGCCGGCGCAACATCATGCTCGACGACTCCGACGTGCACTGGCACCGCCAGATCAAGGCAACGGTGGGCGGCGTGGCGGCGGCCGTCACCGGCGACCCGGCGGTGTTCGTCTCGGTCGCCGCCGTGCACCAGGGCCCCTCGGGAGGCGGCCCGGTGGCGGCGATCGCCGACCTGTCGGACGAGACCTAGACGGACAGGCGCTTGAGCCGGGCCACGGCCTCGTCGATGACCTCGTCCTTCTTGCAGAAGGCGAACCTGACGAAGTGCCCGCCGCGCTCGGGACGGTCGTAGAAGACCTGCGTCGGGATGGCCACCACACCCGCCAGCTCCGGCAGCCGGCGGGTGAACTCCAGCCCGTCGGTGAAGCCGAGCGGGCGGATGTCGGTCTGCACGAAGTAGGTGCCCGCGGGCTTGAACACCTCGAAGCCCGCGGCCGTCAGCCCGTCCATCAGCCGGTCCCGCTTGTCCTGCAAGGAGGCTCGCAGCGCGGCGATCCACTCCCCCTCGTGCCGCAGCCCGAAGGCGACCGCCACCTGCCAGGGCGCGCTCGCGGTGAAGGTGAGGAACTGCTTGACCGTCTGCACGGCCGTGACCAGCTCGGCGGGGGCGCACACCCAGCCGGTCTTCCAGCCGGTGACGGAGAACGTCTTGCCCGCCGAGGAGATCATCACCGTGCGCTCCCGCATGCCCGGCAGCGTGGCCAGCGGGATGTGCGGGGCGCCGTCGAAGGTGAGGTGCTCGTACACCTCGTCCGTGACGGCGATGAGGTCGTGCTCCTGGCAGAGCTCGGCGATGACGGTCAGCTCCGCGCGCGTGAAGACCGTGCCGGTGGGGTTGTGCGGGGAGTTGACCAGGATCATTCGCGTCCGCGATGTGACGGCGGCACGCAGCTCGTCCGGGTCGAAGGCGAAGCGGCCCTCGACCGGGCGCAGCGTCACGCCGACCAGCCGGGCCTGCGCCAGCGCGATCGAGGCGGCGTAGGAGTCGTAGTAGGGCTCGAAGGCGATCACCTCGTCGCCCGGCTCGCACAGCGCGAGCACCGCCGCGGCGATCGCCTCGGTCGCGCCCACCGTGACCAGGACCTCGCCCGCCGGGTCGTAGGCGAGGGCGTAGTGCTCGGCCCGGTGCTCCGACACGGCCTGCCTCAGCTCCATGACGCCGGGGCCCGGAGGATACTGGTTGGCACCCGACCTGATCGCGTGCACGGCCCGGTCCAGCATTGCCGCCGGCCCGTCGGTGTCGGGAAAGCCCTGACCCAGGTTGATCGCCCCGGTCTGGGTGGCCAGGGCGCTCATTTCGGCAAAAATCGTGGTGCCGAAAGAGCGCATCCGGGAGACAAGTGGTTCCGTCACATGTTCACACTAGTGGGCCCGGCCGGTGATCTTCCGACCGCAGGTCAGCTCGTAAGGTGGTTTCCCTGAGCACTCGGACGCGTATTCGTGAGCTGGACGCCCTTCGCGGCTTCGCGGTGGGCGGGATCATGCTGGTCAACACTTGGCAGCACGCCCGCCACGAGCCGGCCACCGGCATCGACTGGACGATCGACACCCTCCTCCAGAGCCGCTTCTACCCGATCTTCTCGCTGCTGTTCGGCATCAGCTTCGTGCTGTTCCTGCAGGGGGCCGATCGAGGGGTGCTGCTGCGGCGGCTGTTCTGGCTGATGGTCTTCGGGCTGATCCAGCACAGCTGGTACACCGGCGAGGTGCTGATCGACTACGCGTTCTTCGGCGCGCTGGTGCTCGTGCCCGCGTCGTTCCTGCCCGGCGGCGTCCCGGTGCTGGTGCTCGGCCTGGCGCTGCTCGGGTGGAGCGTGGCCAACGACGGCGGGAGCCTGCCCCTGGGCCTGCCCTCGATCGTCCCCACCGGCCCGCTGCTCATCCCCGCCGCGTTCCTGATCGGCATGGGGCTCATGCGGCTGGAGCCGTCCCGGCGGCTGCTGGCGCCCGCGTTCGCGGTGAGCGCGGTGGCCGGCGCGGTGCTCGTCGTCGCCTGGGTGTCCACCGGCGACTGGAGCATCTACCTGGCCGCCGCCGTCGCCGGGGCCGCCGCCTACTCGACCGGGCTGCTGCTGGCGCTGCGGCCGTGGCTGTCGGCCCTGCTGGAGCCGCTGGGCAAGATGGCGCTGACCAACTACATCTCCGGCACGCTGATCATTTTTCTGGCCACCCCTCTGCTCGACACCGATCTGACCCGCTGGTCGGTGATCGCGGTGACGGCCGGCACGCTCGCCGTACAGGTGCTTTTCAGCAGGTGGTGGCTGGGGCGCTACAGGTATGGACCGCTTGAGTGGATCTGGCGATGCCTGACGTGGTTTCGGTACGTGCCGAACCGGTTAGAGTCGGGCCGTGACGAGAATCGCCC
Source organism: Nonomuraea glycinis (assembly GCF_014646515.1). GTDB lineage: Bacteria > Actinomycetota > Actinomycetes > Streptosporangiales > Streptosporangiaceae > Nonomuraea > Nonomuraea glycinis. The sequence goes on along the minus strand of NZ_BMNK01000020.1, from coordinate 145,636 downwards.
TCTGCCAGATCCCGGTGTCACCTGACCCGGTGGCCAACCTGACAAGGGTCCGCGAAGCTCTGGCCAGAGCCGAGGGCGCGGACCTCGCGATCTTCCCCGAGGCGACACTCACCCGCTACGGCAGACGCATCTCCGAGCTGGCCGAGCCGCTCGACGGGCCGTTCGTCTCGGGTGTGTCCGAGGCGGCCAGGGAGCACGGCCTCGCGGTGATCGCCGGGACGTTCGAGCCGGGCGAAGGGCGGGTGTACAACACCGCCGTCGCCATCGACCGCGACGGCGCGATCAAGGGCGTCTACCGCAAGATCCACCTGTTCGACTCCTTCGGCGCGAAGGAGTCCGAGCTGGTCGCCCCGGGCGCCGAGCCCACCGTGGTGGAGCTCGCCGGGATCCGCGTCGGGCTGGTCATCTGCTACGACGTCCGCTTCCCCGAGCTGACCAGGGCGCTGGTCGACCGGGGCGCCGAGATGTTCGCCGTCATCGCCGCCTGGGGCTCGGGCCCGCTCAAGGAGGACCACTGGGTCACCTTGGCACGTGCCAGAGCGCTGGAGAACACGATGTGGACCGCCGCCGTCGGCCAGGCCCCCAACCCGGCCGAGGCCACCGACGGCTACGGGGTCGGCCACAGCATGCTGATCGACCCGCTGGGTGTGGTCAGGGCCGACCTCGGCGCCACACCGGGCGTGCAGGTGGTGGAGCTGGACCAGGAGGCGACCGCCCCGATCAGAGCGACCTTGCCGTGCCTTGAACATCGGGTCCTCGGCGTCACGAGATCGTAAAGTGGACATCGTGAGTGGAACGCAGATGCAGAAGGTGGTCCCGCCGCGTCTGCTCGTGCCCTACCTGTCGGGCAAGCGCACCGTCATATCCGGATATGTCTACCGTGTGCAGGACTGCGCCAGGCTGACCACGCCCGCGCAGCTCTTCTCCGGGTTAGACCTGTCGTTCGACGGCTCGGAGCTGACCGGCGAGGTGCCCGAGCTTTACGTCATGCGCTGGAACGCGCGCGAGATCGACGACTACGCCGTGCCGTACGGCCCGCACATGGGCGGCGACTGGAGCGACACGCCCCCCTTCGCCGGCAACGGGTTCACCACCTCGCGCGAGCATGTGGTGCCGCAGTTCCACACCATTCCGACGCCGATCCCGGCAGGGGCGCAGATCGTGCACATCACCGGCGAGGGCGAGCGGCCGTTCGCCGACTACGACGGGCTGACCTGGCGGCCCGCGGCATGAGCGACGAGATCACCCCCGTCGCCTCCGGCTTCGTCGCCCGGCTCGGCGAGCGTACGTTCCCCGCCGCGCTCGGCCCCGACGACCAGGTGGTGCTGTTCAGCGAGGAGGAGTTGGACGGCTTCGAGTCCGCGTCCGGCTACTGGCGGCGTACCGTCGCCCATCCTGAGCTGGAGTGGCTGGTGCTGATCCGCACCGTCGGCGCGTTCGGCGGCGAGCCGTGCGTGGTGCTGGACGAGGACGAGGACGGCCTGCACATCGCCTACACCGGCCACAGCGGGATGAAGGCGGAGGCGCTCGGCTACTGGATGGTGGACCACGGCGCCTACGAGGTCGTCGTGCCGCGCGAGGAGGTCTTCTCGATCCGCATCGAACGCATCCCGGTCCCTTGATCGGGATCGGACGCACCCCGGGTCCCTTGATCCGGGTCAGACGCACCCCGGTCCCTTGATCCGGGTCAGACGCACCCCGGTCCCTTGATCCGGGTCCTCTGATCCGGGTCTAACGGATCCGGAGCCCCTGGTCCGGGGCGGGCGGGCCTCGGTTTCTAGCCGCCCAGGTGGCGGTAGCGGGACAGGCGGGCGGTCAGGCGGTCCGCCGGTGGCTGCCGCAGCAGGCCGGCGATCTCGTACTCCAGCGCCCGGCCCACCCGCTCGCAGAACGCCCGCTGCTCGTAGGCGGCGTCGGGCACCTCGGGGACGACCCGGTCGACGATGCCGTCGTGGCGCAGGTCGGTGGCGCGGATGCGCTGCGCCTGGGCGATCTCGGGCGCGAAGTCCACGCTGCGGTAGAGGATCGCCGAGGCGCCCTCGGGCGGCAGCGGCGACAGCCACGCGTGCTGCGCGCACAGCACCCGGTCGGCCGGCAGCAGCGCCAGCGCGGCCCCGCCCGCGCCCTCGCCGAGCAGCAGGCAGACCGTCGGCGCGTCGAGGGTGACCAGCTCGGCCAGGGAGCGGGCGATCTCCCCGGACAGTCCGCCCTCCTCAGCGGACTTCGACAGCGCCGCCCCCGCCGTGTCGATCACCGTGACCAGCGGCAACCCCAGGTCGGCGGCCAGCCGCATGCCCCGCCTGGCCACCCGCAGCCCTGCGGGCCCGAGCGGCGCGTTGGCCCGCTGCCTGCGCCTGTCCTGGCCCAGCACCACGGCCGGAGCCGAGCCGAACCTGGCCAGAGCCAGCAGCAGACTGGGCTCGTTCTCCCCCGCGCCGCTGCCGCTGAGCGGCGTCACGTCGGTGGCGGCAAGCTTGAGCAACGTCCGTACGCCCGGCCGGTCGTCGCGGCGCGAGCGGGTGATCGCCTCCCACGCCTCGACCGGCCGCAGATCCTCCTGCGGCGCCGGTCCGGCCACGACCCGCGTCCCGTCGTCGGCCAGCACGGACAGGGCGCCGATCGCGGCGTCCCGCGCGTCGTCGGCCGCCACCACCGCGTCGATCAGCCCGTGCTCGTGCAGGTTCTCGGCCACCTGGACGTGCTCGGGGAACGGGTAGCCGTGCAGCGACTCGAACACCCTCGGCCCCACGAACCCGATGAGCGCGCCCGGCTCGGCCGCCGTGACGTGCCCGAGCGAGCCCCACGACGCGAACACCCCGCCGGTGGTCGGGTGCCGCAGATAGACCAGGAACGGCAGGCCCGCGGTCCGGTGCGCCTGCACCGCCACCGTGATTTTGATCATCTGTACGAAGGCGAGCGCGCCTTCCTGCATCCTGGTGCCGCCCGAGGCGGGCGCGGCCAGCAGCGGCAGCCGCTCACGGGTGGCCCGCTCGATCGCGGAGACCATCCGCTCGGCCGCCGCCAGCCCGATCGACCCGGCCATGAAGGAGAACTCGCAGGCCACCACGGCCACCCTGCGCCCGCCCAGCAGCCCCTCGCCGGTGACGACCGCCTCGTCGTAGCCGGACTTGACCCGGGCCGCGGCCAGCTCCTCGGCATAGGAGGAGCCCGGCTCGGCCGGGTCGGCGGGCGGCGCGTCCCACGATGTCCACGAGCCCCCGTCGAGGACCGTTTCGATCAACGTACGCGCGTCCGGACGGCTCACCATCGCTCCTTCTCGTCCACCGGTGATCCCATGGTGACGCACGAGAGCGCCGACCGATGCCCGCGAAACCCGATCATCGCTCTCGTTCTTCGAGCCAGCGGAGCACGTCGCCGTCATGCTGGCCGAGCGCGGGCGGCGCGGTGTGCGTCATGCCCGTGAGGCCGTCGAAGCGCAGCGGTGGCCCTGGCAGCTCGATCGTGCCGAGCACCGGGTGGTCCACCTCGACCAGCAGCCCCTGGGAGCGGGTCTGTTCCCAGGCGTAGACCTCGTCGAGTGAGCGGATCGCGCCTGCCGGGACTCCGGCCTCCCCGAGCCTGGCCAGCCAGTGGGCCCGGTCGTGGGCGGCCAGGGCCTTCTCCATGTCGGCGATCAGCTCATCCCGGTGCGCGAATCTCTCCCTGTTGGTCGCATATTTCGCTATATGCGGGTCAATGTCGAGTAGCGAGGCTACTTTCTTCCATTGGACCTCATTCGCGGCGGCGATCTGTAGCATCCCGTCCGCGCACCGGAAAGCGCCATAAGGGGCGATCGAGGCGTGGTGGTTGCCGTTGGCGCCGGGGACCTGCCCGCCCACGGTCCAGGCGGTGCCGTGGTAGGAGTGCACGCCGGTGACCGCCGCCAGCAGGGACGTCCGTACGACCCGGCCCTTGCCCGTACGTTCGCGCTCGTACAGGGCGGCGACCACGCCGTAGGCGCCGTGGATGCCGGCGAGCAGGTCGGCGACGGAGGCGCCGACCCGGTAGGGCTCGTCGCGGGACGGGCCGGTCAGCGACATCAGACCGGCCTCCCCCTGGGCGATCTGGTCGTAGCCCGGCCGGCCGCCCTCGGGGCCGTCGTGGCCGAACCCGGTGATCGACAGGACGACCAGCCGGGGGTTGAGCTCGTGCAATCGTGCGACCGGGAAGCCGAGGCGGTCGAGCACGCCGGTGCGGAAGTTCTCCACCAGCACGTCGCTCTGGGCCACCAGCCGCTCGATGAGCTCCTTGCCCTCGGGGGACTTCAGATCGACGGCGATGGATTGTTTGTTGCGATTAGCCGCAAGGAAATAGGTCGATATTTCGTGATCTGGGCCTACGAAGGGGGGTCCCCAGCCCCGCGACTCGTCTCCCCCGTCCGGATGCTCCACCTTGATGACCCGCGCGCCCAGATCCCCGAGCATCTGCGTCGCATGCGGGCCCGCCAGGGCCCTGGACAGATCGAGCACCACGATGTCACCCAGCGGTCCGAGCAAGATCGACCTCCAGAATGGTCCGAAACGGCCATTCTTTCAGTCTCCCCCGCCCGGTCCCCCAACCCGGGGTCCGCGATCTTCCCGGCCCACCGCCCAACCTGGACCGGTGACCTCCCTGGCCCATCACCCAACCCGGACCGGTGACCTCCCTGGCCCATCACCCAACCCGGACCGGTGACCTCCTCGGCCCGTCGCCTAACCTGGGGCCGGTGATCTCCTCGGCCCGTCGCATCCAGGCCCGCCCGCCCTCCTGCGGACCGGTCCGTCTGGTGGCCGTCGACGGACCCGCCGGTTCGGGCAAGACCACGCTCGCCGACCGGCTGGGGACGGCCCTGAGCTGCCAGGTGATACACAGCGACGACTTCCCCGTGCCCTGGGACGAGGGGCCCGGCCCCTGGTTCGACGCGCTCGACCGGCAGGTCCTCCAGCCCTTGCGCCACGGCCGGCCCGGTGGCTTCCGGCGTTATGACTGGGCACGCGGCGACTACGGGGAACGCGTCGTGGTGCCGGTGGCGCCGGTGCTCATCATCGAGGGGGTGGGCACGGCCCGCGCCTCGGCGGCGGAGCTGCTGGCGTACGTCATCTGGGTCGAGGCGGACGAGGAGGTCCGGCTCCGGCGCGTCCTCGACCGGGACGGCGAGGAGCTCCTGGCGCGGTGGCGGAGCTGGTTCGCCGCCGAACGTGCCTGGTTCGCCGCCGACGGCACCCGCGCCAGGGCCGACGAGATCATCCCCACCTAGGGCCTGCTCGTGGTCAGGGTCGCCACCGGCTCGTAGCGGTCACCGACTCCTTGTCACGGCCGCCACCGGCCCGTGAATGCGGCTCGCCACCGCTCCGGCCCAGAAATCATGGCTCCAGGTGGTGGACGGTGTTGTAGTGCAGCAGCGTGAGCCGCCCGTCCGTTGCGTGCCAGGTCGAGACGGAGGCGTTCAGGATCGGGGCGAACTCCGCCAGCGCGGCCAGCTCCGCGTCCGGGGCCTCGTCGATCACGTGCCGCAGGACGAGCACCACGGAGTCGTGCGCGACGATCAGCACCCGCTGCCCGCGCGCCCGCGCACGCAGGTCCGTGAGGAGGTCGCGCAGGCGGGCCGCCACGTCCGCGAACGACTCCCCCTGGGGCGGGCGGTAGCGGTATTCGCCCTCCGCCCGCAGGCGGGCGAGCTCCTCGGGGAAGCGCCGCTCGATGGCGGCCTCGTTGTAGGGGGCCAGCAGGCCCCACTCCCGGTCCCTCAGCCGCTCGTCCACCGTGAGCGGGAGGGCGCCGGCGCCCCAGGTCTCCTGAGCGACGGCCCAGGTCTCGCGGGCCCGCAGGTACGGCGAGCACCAGACGAGCTCGGGCGTCTCGGCCGCGGGCAGGCCGGCCAGCAGACGGCCGAGCGCGGCGGCCTGCGTCCTGCCGACGCCGGTCAGCGTCACCTCGTCGTCGCCGCGCTCGTAGACCAGCGGGTCGTCACCCGCCTGCCGGTAGGCGACGTTCGCCTCACTCTCGCCATGCCGAACGGCGACGATCCGCACCGGGCCCATGGGCACATCTTGTCACGGCACCACTCTAGAGATTACGGTCAAGGCCGTTATAGCCCGTTTATAGGAGGCGTTCGTGCGTATTCTCTTAGCAGCCATGCTCGTTGTCTTAGCCTTCGTCACACCGGCCCAGGCCGAATCCCGGGCAGCACCGCCGACCGGATGCGGGTTCCAGAACCTCGGCACGATGCCGCTCACCGGGGCCACCACGGCGGGCACCACACTCGACGGCGACCGGGTGTACTCGGTCACCTCCAGCGCCTCCGGTCCCGCCATGCTCGCCATCCGGAACGCCTCCGACGCCACCCTGATCGCCGAGAAGCCGCTGCCGCTCGCGCTCGGCTCCTGGGCCGTGACCGTGGCCCCGGACCACTCGGTCTACGTCGGCAGCTACAACGCCACGGCCGGGGCCATGGGCAGGCTGTTCCGCTACGACCCCGCCAGCGACCAGGTGAGCGAGCTGGGCATCGCGGTGCCCGGCGAGACGTTCGTGTGGACGGTGGCCGCCAGCCCCGACGGCACGGCCGTCTACGGCGGAACCTCGCCCCACGGACGGCTCTTCCGCTACGACACCGCCAGCGGACGGATCGACGACCTGGGCAGCCCGGTGCCGGGCGAGCAGTTCGTGCGCGACCTGGCCATCGGCGACGACGGCACCGTCTACGCCGGGCTCGGCGCGCAGAGCATGAAGGTGGCCGTGCTGAAGCCGGACGGCACCCTCATCAGGGTGATCGAGCCGCCGACCGACGAGCAGGGGTACGCCTACGACCTCGACATCGTCGGCCGGCACCTGCTGGTGCGCTTCGCCACCTCGACCGGGACCAACCCCATGGGTGTGTACGACCTGGCCAGAAAGTCCTGGAAGGACACGGTCGACGACGTCGACAGCCTCACCGTGGGCGGGGGCCGGCATGGGCAGGCGGTCTACCTGGTCCAGGGGGACGAACTCTCCAAATATGACCTCAAAAGCGGAAAAATCGTGAAACTGGGGTTTACCGATCTCGGCGGCGGCGCGGCCAGACCCCTCGGCTGGGTCGGCACCACGCTCGTCGGCACCTCCTCCACCGGCCGCATCTGGCACTACGACCGGCGCACCGGCAAGGGAACCCTCTTCGCCTCCACGGTGACCGGCCAGCCCGTCAGCGTCCGATCCATGGGGGTCGGCCCCGACGGCCGCATCTACGCCGGCGGCTTCTTCACCGGCGGCCTGGCCGCCTACGACCCCAAGACCGGCGAGTCCCAGTTCTGGCCGAACGTCGGCCAGAGCGAGGGCATCGTCACCCACAAGGGCAAGCTCTACCTCGGCGTCTACCCGGGCGCCCGCATCTACGAGTTCGACGGCACCGCGCCCAAGGAGCTGCTCAACCTCGCCACCCAGGAGCAGGACCGGCCGTTCGCGATGGTGTCGGCGGGCGACCTGCTGGCGTTCGGCACGGTGCCCAAGGTCGGCACCATCGGCGGAGCTCTGGGCCTGTACGACCCCGCCACCGGCAAAGCGGTGATCAAGCGCAATCTGATCCCCGGCCAGAGCATCATCGGCCTGGCCTACAAGGACGGGATCATCTACGGCACGACCTCGGCGTTCGGCGGCACCAGCACGCCGCAGGGCGAGGCGCAGGCCTTCGCCTACGACGTCGCCACCGACAAGCTCATCTGGCAGACCACCCCCGTCCCGGGCAACCTGGCGCTCGGCTCGATCACCTTCGACGAGGACGGCAAGCTCTGGGGCCTGAGCCCCGACAGCCTGTACGAGCTGGACGCCGCCACCGGCGCCACGCTGCGCCAGGTCCAGCACCAGACCTACCCGTGGGACACGGTGACCCAGGTCCTGCTCGACACCAACATCGAGCTCGGCCGCGACGGCATGCTCTACGGCAAGGTCCAGGGCAAGGCTTACAAGATCGATCGGGCGACGATGAAGCTCACGCTCATCGCCCGCCCGATGTCGATCCTGCTCGAAGGCCCTGACGAGCACATGTACCTGTCACGCTTCGAGAACTTCTACACCTATCGACTCTGCGGCTGATACCTGAACAGCTTGGCACCCTCCGCGAAGTAGACGTCACCGGACCTGTGCACCGCGAGGTGGTGCACAGGTCCCCGCTTCACCACGGCCTTCGCTCCCGTCCTCGGGCTGACCGTGACCACCTCGGTGCCGGCGTGCGCCCCGTACAGGAGTCTGTCCTTGGGGTTGAAGACGAGCTGGCCGCTCGCGCCGGAGCCGGTGGAGAGGGTGACGCGGGAGACCACCTTGCGGGCCGCGACGTTCACCCCGAACACCTCGCCGCCCGCGATGCCCCAGAGCCGGCCGCGGTCGTCGAAGGTCAGCGCGGGGATGGCCGGCTTGCCGGGCGCGGGGACGAACTCCCACAGCAGCCGGTCCTCCTTGACCGACCAGGCGAACAGCTTGGCCTCCGGCTGCGTCGGCGGGGTGGCCGACTGGCCGCTGTAGATGGAGGTGCCGCCGTAGAGGACACCGTCGCGGTAGGCGAGCGACACGATGCTCTGGTCCTGGACGACGCCCCGCTGTGCGTGCTTGAGCTTGCCCGTGGCGGGATCCCAGATGGCCAGGACACCGCCGAGCTGCCCGAGGTCGGGCATGGTGCCGGCCGCCACGTACCGGCCCGCCGAGACCAGCGCGCGCGGCCGGATCTGCTTGTCGGCGGCCAGGTCGAAGAGCCGGGCGGGGTTGGCCTCGGGTCCCGGCTCGGGGCTGGGCGAGTATTCGGGGCTGTGCCACGGCAGCTCGGGATCGTAGGCGTAGACGCGGGCCTCGGGATAGGCGCCGACGTAGAGCTTGCCGCGGTGCGTGGTCATGGCCTCGGACTGGGAGAAGGTGTGGAACTCCGCCACCTTCCCGGTCTTGGCGTCGAGCGCCGCGAAGCCGCCGTTGAGGAAGCCGCCGGTGTAGACGCGGCCGTCGGGGCCGCCCGCGATGGCGGTGATGTCGATCGGCTCGCCCTGGATGCCGGTCTGGACGAAGGACTTCGCTCCGGTCTGCGGGTTGTAGCGGAACATCAGGCCCCGCCAGAGCAGCCCGACCAGGCTCTTGCCCGGGTAGTCCGGCAGGCCGAGCTCCGCCCAGCCGATACCGCGGCTGTTGGCGACCCGTCCGGTGACGGGCATGCCGGTCGGGGTGACGGCCCGGGTACGCGGATCGTAGCTGACGAGCTCGCCCGCCTTTACAAAGTAGACCCTGCCCTGCTCGTCGGGCGGGGACACGTCGAGTCCGTGCGCCGCGTCGAGCGCGTCCACCCACTGGCCCGCGGCGATGTCCCAGACGTGCAGCGGCCCCGGGAACGCGTCGCTGAACCTGACGAACACGAAGCCCGCGGCCACGTTGACGTCGTACGCCCACTTGCCCGTCACGTCCAGGCCGGACGGCGTGGGCAACCGCTTGACCGTGCCGTCGGCGGCGTCCACCTCGAAGAGGGCTGCGGGGTTCTCGGTGCCCGCGTAGATCTTGCCGTCGGCGTAGGCGACGCTGCGGACGTAGGAGTGGGTCGCCGACAGTTTGCCGTAGTCGCGCACCCCGGTGGCGGGGTCGTAGGCGAACAGACGGCCGCCCGGTGAGGTGCCGCCGTAGACGGTCGCGCCCTGGCCGGCCGCCACGGTCCAGATGAAGTTCTCCGAGGCGAGCGGCCGGCCGAGGTCGGTGACGCCCGACTCGCGGGTCCAGCGGTAGAGGCGGCCGTCGCCGTAGGTGCCCGCGTAGACGCTGCCGTCGGGGGTCGCGTCCACCGCCCAGGCGCCGGCCGCGCCGGGCAGATCGAGGCGGGCCACCGCGGCCCCGGTGGCCGGGTCCACCGCGTTGAGATGGGCCGGAGCCCCGGACGAGGCGCCCCAGAGAACGGGAGTGCCGTCCGGGCCGGGGGCGACGGTACCGCCGAGGAGCAGCACATCCTGGAGTGGCACGCCGAGATCCGTCACCCGGCCACCGACCGGGTCCGCGGCGGCGGGGGCGGCCGGGGCGAGCAGAGCGAGCGCGGTCATGCCGGCGACAAGCGCCCGTTTGATTAAGACCATGACCGAAACCTAGGAACCAACGGATCAGTGCGTCAAGCTTCTATTACGGTTAGGACCGAAATCGTGATAGCCGACCGCGCTGAGGCGTTCGCTTCCGCGCACGGCGGGTCTCCGGATCGGCACCCAGCAGTCGCCCGTGATCAGGCACAGCGGATCTGCGGGTCGGCACGCCCAGCGGCCGCCCGTGATCAGGCACAGCGGATCTGCGGGTCGGCACGCCCAGCGGCCGCCCGTGATCAGGCACAGCGGATCTGCGGGTCGGCACGCCCAGCGGCCGCCCGTGATCAGGTAGCGCCGGTCAGGGCTTCTCGTGGTAGGTGAGCACCTTGGTCAGGGCCTCGGCTACGTCGGCGGCGCGGGCCGGGTCGTCCATGAGCATGGACTGGCGTACCCAGACCACACTGGCCGCGGCCTCCGTCGCCGCCGGGCACGGCTCGGCCCGCGCGCCCTCGGCGGTCAGCGCGGCCATCGTGCCGAGCGGCGGGTAGCCGGACTCCAGCGGCACTCCCTCGGCCGCCATCGCGGTGAGCAGGAAACCCCGGTCCACCGGCGCGTCGACGCGCAGCATGAGCAGATGGCGTGAGTCCCTGGTGGTGCCGGGCGGCTGCGGCACCAGGGACACCGGCTCCTCCGGCAGGTGGGCCAGTTCGCGTTCCAGGGCGTCGCAGAACGCGTTCCGGCGGTCGATCTCGTCGTCGAGCCGGTCCAGCCAGGGCAGCAGGAGCGCGGCCTGGATCTCGGTGAGGCGCAGGTTCCAGCCGACCTCCGGGTGGCCGTACCACTGGCCGCCCAGCCTGCGGCCGAGGTTGCACACCGACCAGACGGCCTCGTGGTCGGCCTGGTCGCGGCAGACGATCAGGCCGCCCTCCCCGGCGGTCATCGCCTTGCTGGCCTGGAAGCTGTACACCCCGGCGTCACCCAGGCCGCCGACCGGCCGGTCGTGGTAGGTGGCGCCGTGCGCCTGGGCCGCGTCCTCCACGACCTTGAGCCCGTGCCGGGCCGCGAGCGCGTTGATCGGGTCCATGTCGGCCGAGCTGCCCGCCAGGTGGACGGGCATGACGGCGGCGGTCCTGCTGGTGAGAGCGTCCTGTACGGCCTGCGGGGACAGATGCAGGTCGAGCGGGTCCACGTCCACGATGACGGGCACCGCGCCGGCCAGCAGCACGGCGGTGGCCGAGGCGACGAACGTGTACGCGGGCACGATCACCTCGTCGCCGCGCCCCACGCCCAGCCCCTTGAGCGCGGCGAACAGGCCCAGGGTCGCGTTGCCGACCGCGACCCCGTACGGGACGCCGGACAGCCGCGCGAACGCCGCGGTCAGGTCCGCGACCACGGAACCACCCTGGGTGGCCCCCCAGAGGCCGCTCTCCAGCACCTCGGTGACGAGTGCGCGCTGGCGGGGGTCGAGGGGCGGCGGCCAGCTCGGCCAGGGGGTGGCGCGGACCGGCGAGCCACCGTGGAGGGCGAGGGTCACGGAAGCGTCCCTTTCTCTGGTACGGACGGATGAGCGTGGCAGGCGGGCGCGGCCGGGTCAGGGGGTGGGGAGGGCCAGGATGCGGGCCAGGTTCGCGCCCTGGATGAGGGCGCGGTCGGCGTCGGAGAGCGGGGCGAGGGCCACGCGGCCGTAGCCCGTTCTGAGGTCGAGGAAGCACGCGTCGGAGCCGAAGAGCACCCGCTCGGCCCCGGCCAGCGCGGCCAGGCGGGCGATCCAGCGGCCGGTCATCTTGGAGCCGCACACGTCCAGGTAGACGTTCGGGTGGTCGGCCACGGTATGGGCCGCGCGCTCGAAGCCGCTGGGCCACAGGCCCGTGTGACCCAGCAGGAGCGGCACGCCGGGGTGCCGGGCGGCGACCGTGGCGAACTGGTCCGGGTCGCTCCACGGCGAGTCCGTCTGGCCGTGGGCGAGCACCGGCAGCCCGAGCTCCCAGACCGGGTCGTAGCGCGGGTCGTCGAGGCGGCACAGGTGGACGTCCGGGTGGAGCTTGACGCCCCAGACCCCGTCGCGCGTCAGCGGGGTGCGGTGGTGCGGGTTGTAGACCTGCCAGACGCCGAAGCGGCCGGGGAATCGTCCGGCGATCTCCAGGGCCAGCCGGTTGCCCCGCTCGGCGTCGGCGCCGACGGCGAGCAGGTGGCTGATGCCCATGGCGGTCACGCCGATCCGGTCCATGGTGGCCACCAGGCCTTCGGCGGTCGGGTCGGGGATGAGGAAGTCCGGCCAGGTGCCGACGTGGCCGTGCGCGTCGAGGATCACCGGGCCCCTCCCTGACCGGTGTCGCCCAGCAGCAGGTCGAGGGAGCCTGCCGCGATCAGGTCGGTCTCGGCGGGTGTCAGGGCGAGATGGTCGAGCAGGAAGCGCGGGCCGCAGTCGTCGGCCACGGGGGCGCCGGTGCCGAACACCAGCCGCTCCGCGCCGAACCGCTCGGCCAGCCACTCCACGGCGCCCTGCGTGTTCACGGTGCCCATCTCCAGCCAGACGCCGGGCGCCTCGGTCATCAGGCCGGCGATCTTGCGCAGCCAGCGGTAGCCGGGGTTGAGCAGCAGGATCCGCTGTCCGGGCAGGTGCCGGGCGAGGGTGGCCAGCTCGGCGGGCGAGGTCTCCTCCAGGTCGATCGCGAGGGGCAGGCCGATCTCGGCCAGCCAGCTCAGGGTGAGGGAGCCGGTCAGGTCGAAGCGGTGCCGCTGGGGACAGAGCCGGATCAGCCGGGCGCCCCACTCCAGGACCTCGCCGGACGTGGCGGGCGTGGACGTCCCCGGCACGCCCGGCACCACGACGGGCACCGGGACGAGCCGGGGGTCGTCCAGCGCGAAGAGGGCGTCGTTGCCCTCCCGCGCGTCGGCGTAGAGGCTGAGCGTGTGGGTCACCAGGGCGCGATCGATGCCCAGGCGGTCCAGGTCGGCCCTGGGGTCCACCGGCAGGTCGTCGAAGGGCACCGGACCGGCCAGCCGGTGGGCATCCACTACCAATTTCGGCACAGACCGAAACTAGCCGCCATCGGCGGTGGCGGTCAAGCCGGGCAGGCCGGGTCCAGGCGGATCTGGGCCAGGTCCCGGCCTGCCAGCGCCCAGGCGTTCCAGGAGCCGGGCTCGAAGTGGAGCTGCGGGTTGGTGTACCACTCGTCGCCCAGCCCGGTCGCCAGCAGCTTCGCCCCGGTCTTGGCGTCCAGGTGATAGGCGTTGCCGCCGCCGAAGAACGTGGAGACGAACACCTTGCCCCGGTGCACGGTCAGTTCACCGTAACCGGACAGCTTGCCCTGCTGGACGATCTGCCGGGTGGCCAGGTCGAGGGCGATCCAGACGCCGGAGTCGCGCTTGTAGACCCCGTACAGCAGTCCGTCGTGCACCTTGATGTCCTGGAAGGTGCGGTGGCCGGGGATCGGGTCGCTCTGCCAGCGCACCGTGCGGGTCTTCAGGTCGAACGCGGCCACCGACGCGGCCGTCTTCGTGGGCGGCGTGCCTCCGCCGCCGAGCACGTCACCGCCCAGGTAGACGAGGCCGGCTCGGCTGTCCAGCGACAGGCTCATCAGGCTCTGGTCGGGCAGGACGTTCACGTACACGTCCATCTTGCCCGTGTCGGGGTCGACGACGGACAGGGCGCCCTTCAGGTCGGCGCCCAGCGGAGCGCTGGCGACCAGGAGCTTGTCGGTACGCGGGTCGTACTCGATGTCCCACGGCCGCTGCTGCCCGTGGCCCAGGTAGCCGAGGCTGCGGACCTGGTCGGTGCGGATGTCGATGGAGACGATCTGGCCGCTGGGATAGATGGCCGCGTAGATCTTGTTACCGCGCCGTACCAGGTCCTTGGGTTCGCCGGACAGGCGGAAGCGGCGCTTGTCACCGGTGCGCAGGTCGCGCACCTCCATGGAGAAGTGGCCGCCGACGTAGAGCGCGCGGTTGGGGACGAGCAGCATGCTCTGCGGGCGTTCCGAGCCGGGCGTCAGGCCGGCGTCGATCAGGTCGGCGAACTGCGACTCGCCGGTGCGCAGGTCGAGCCACCACATGCCGCCGCTGCCGGAGAAGCCGAGCAGGGTGTGCTCGTCGAGCTGGTGCAGCCGCCGGGTCTCGTCGTCCTGCGACGGCGGGTCGGCGACCTTGGTCAGCGCGGTGTCGCCGGTGCGGTAGCGGTGGACGGCGCCGTCGGGGCGGGAGGTGGCGTAGACGGTGCCGTCGGCGGCGACGGTCAGCATGTCGAGGGTGCCCGTCGCCAGGCTCACGGTCCTGGCGTCGGTGCCGTCGTCGCGCACGTCGATGAGGGTGCCGCCGCTGAGCGCGAGCACCCGGTCACCATGGTCGGCGATGGCACCGATGCCGGCCGGGCCGGTGGCGAGGTCGAGCTTGGCGCCGGTCGCGCGGTCGATGCGGACGAGCTTGGCCTTGTCCAGCAGGCCCGCGTAGACGTGGTCGGCGTCGGCGGCGACCGCCCGGACGTAGCGTTCCCCGGCCGCCAGCACGCCGAAGTCGCGCACCGCGCCGGTCGCGGGGACGTACTCCCACACTCTGCCGTCCGGGTAGGTGCCCGCGTAGAGCGTGCCGTCGGGCGCGGCCGTCAGGCTCCAGACGAAGCCGCCGTTCTTGCCGAAGGAGTGCAGGTGCGCGACCTCGCCGGTGGCGATGTCGAAGCTGTAGAGGTCGGGCACCGGGTAGGTGCCGACGTAGACCTTGCCGCCGGCGACCGCGGTGGCCCAGCCGCCCTCGGGCTCCCCGGTGGCCGGGCCGTCGGGCAGGGTGACGCTCCTGACGACCTTGCGGGTGGCCAGGTCGATGTCCGCCAGGACGGGCGGCTTAAGGCCGCGGGTGACGACGTAGGCGTGGCCCTCGTGCACGGCGGCGCCGACGATGGCCCCGGTCACCGAGGCCGGGCCGTAGGTGCGCACGACGGGTCCCGGGCACGTGCCGGGCACGGCGGCCAGCGCGGGGGGAGGCGCGACGAGGGCGGGTAACACCAGCGTCAGGACGACCAGCAGGGATCGGAGCATACCCAGGACCTCGCGTTCATTGCTGCTTGGTTTTGGCCCAGACCGTAACCAAATGAGCATCGTCCGTCAATGGCATGATGTCGCGCATGGCAATTAAGGAGCGGACCGGTATGGCATTCGACGCGTGGAGTCTGATCGGCGGGCTGGAGGTGGCCCTGGACGTGGACGTCCTGGTCGGGGCCTATCCGGACCGGGACGGCCCGCCCGGGACGCCCGAGTCCGTGGCGGACCTGCTCGCGGCGCACCGCACCCGGACGGGCGCGGTGGCGAGCCTGCGCGCGGCCCTGTTCGACATGCGCTCGGGCAACGACGAGGTGCTCGCCCTGGCCGACATGCGCTCAGACAACGACGAGGTGCTCGCCCTGGCCGGCTCGGCGGAAGCGTCACGCCGGGCTTCTTCGGGACGGCCGCAGGCCGGGCCCGGATGGGTACCCGTAGGGGCGGTGGACCTGCGTGATCCCATCGGCGCCGGCCGCGAGCTCGACCAGCTGGCCGGGGCCGGCGTCCGGGCCGTGCGCCTGTTCCCGGACGAGCAGGGCGTGGAGGCCGGTTTCCCCTCGGTCCGGCATGTCGCCCGCCGGGCGGCGGAGCTCGGCCTGGTGGTGCTCACCGGCGGTGACGTACGCCGGTTCTGGCAGCCGTTCACCGGGCTCGGGGCCCGCGTCGTCTTCCTCGACACGCACTTCTACCACCTGGGCGACTTCCTGGTGGCCGCCGCCGAAGAGCCGGGGTTCCACACCTCGACGCGCCTGCTCAACTCCCCCGACGCGCTGGAGACCGTGGCGGCCGAGCTGGGCGCCGAGCGCCTGCTGCACGGCTCGCGCGCGCCGCACTACGAACCGATCGTCCCCCTGCTACGGCTGGCGACCAGCGGCCTGACACCCGACCAGATCGCCGCCGTGGCCGGGGGCAACGCGAGGAGACTGCTGTCATGATCATCGATGTGCACGCCCACTGGGGCCCGTGGTTCTTCACCATGGACGTCGCCGCGGCGAGCCTGGCCACGATGGACCGCTACGGCATCGACCGGGCCATCGTGTCGGCCACCGAGGCCGTCATCTACGACGCGCCGGCGGGCAACCGCGCGCTGGCCGAGGTGCTGGCGGGCCAGGACAGGCTGTACGGCTACGTCACGATCAACCCGCGGCGGCTGCCCGAGGCGGCCGCGGACCTGCGCGAGCTGCTCCCGTCCGGCAGGTGGATCGGAGTCAAGATCCACACTGACTACACCGGCTCCCCCGTCACCTCGCCCCAGCTGCGCGACGCGCTGGAGCTCGCCGCCGAGGCGGGGCTCCCGGCGCTCGTCCACACCTGGGGCGCCTCGGTGCTCGGGCTGGCCCAGCTCTGCCTGGACACGCCGGGCCTGCGAGTGATCGCCGGGCACATGGGCGCCGACGGGTACGCGCACGCCATCGAGGCCGCGAACGCCTGCGACCGGCTCTACCTCGAACCCTGCTGGTCACACGCCCCGGCGGGCCGCATCGCCGCGGTGGTGGCGGCCGTGGACGACCGGCAACTCCTGTTCGGCACGGACGCCACCCTGATCGACCCGTCCTCCGCGTACGGCGCGGTCGCCGCCGCCGGGCTGACCGCCGAGACCGCCGAGCGGATCGCCTGGCGGAACGCGGCCGAGCTCTTCTCGATCTAGACATTACGGCCCGGCCCGTTATAGCGTGCGGCGAAACTCACAAGGGAGCCCGCGCATGATCCCCCGTCGTCGTTTCCTGCAGGCGGCCGCCGCCACCACGGTGGCCGCCTCCCTCCCCCTCACCGCCGGGGCCGCCGGCGCGTCCACCCGGGCTACCGGCGCGCCCGAAGGCACCCTGACCGACCTCGGCCCGGCCAGCGTCGCCAGCCCGCTGGGCAACGCCGAGATCGTGGGCGACGTCCTGTACGCCGGATCCCGCGGCCTGTCCCCGAACGTCGTCGGCGCGTACGACCTGGCCAAGGACACGGTCACCGCCCACTTCGACATCCCCACCGGCATCGGCGTCTGGGCGATGTGCAAGGTGGGCACCGACGTCTACGTCGGCACCCACTCCCGCTCCGACCTCTACAAGATCGACACGGTGACGGGCACGGTCACCAAGGTCGCCGAGTACCCCGACCACTTCATCTGGACCCTGGCCGCCTCCCCCGACGGCAAGGTCTACCTGGGCACCTCCGAGCCGGGGAAGGTCAAGGAGTACGACCCGGCGACCGGCCTCAGCCGCGACCTGGGCGAGGCCGCCCCCGGCGAGGCGTACGTGCGCGGCATCCAGGCCGACGACAAGTTCGTCTACGCGGGGGTCGGCTCCAACGCGCACCTCATCGCCATCGACCGGGTGACCGGCGAGAAGAAGGACCTCCTGCCCGCCGCCCTGGCCGACCGCGACTGGGTGTCGAGCCTGCACGTCTCCGACACGCACATCGCGGGCGGCATGAACTCCCTGGCCGAGATGATCGTCCTGGACAAGGCGAACCCGGCGGACTACCAGGTCGTCAAGGCCACCGCCCCGGGCGAGAAGTACATCGTCTCGGTGCTCGTCCACGACGGCTTCGTCTACTTCGCGGGCCGTCCCACCGGCACCTTCTACCGCTACGGCCTCGCCTCGGGCGAGCTCGAAGTCCTCGGCGTGCCGTACTTCGAGGCCGCCACGCACCGCATCCTCGCCCACGAGGGGCGGATCTACGGCGTGCAGGACAACGCGGTGTTCGTCTACGACCCGGCGACGGGCGCCATCGACTACCGCAACCTGGTGCAGCGCGGGTTCAAGGCCGCGCCCGAGGAGCCGATGTCGGTGCACAGCGACGGCGAGCGCGTCTACGTGGGCGGCAAGAGCGGCGCCGACATCCACGACCTGGCCTCGGGCAAGGTCACCAGACTCGCCATCCCCGGCGAGCCGAAGACCATGCTCACCCTCGGAGGCACCACCTACCTCGGCGTCTACACCCAGGCCGCCCTGTACGCGCACCGCCCGGGCGAGGCGGAGGCCACGCTGCTGGCCCGCGCCGGCAACCAGCAGGACCGCCCGCGCGACCTGGCCTACGACGCCAGGACGGGGCTGATCGTGATGCCCTCCCAGCCGGAGCCCGGCCACATGAACGGCGCCCTGACCCTCTACAACCGCCGCACCGGCGAATACACCACCCAACGTCCCGTCGTCGAACGCCAGACCGTCTACTCGGTCGCCACCGAGCACGGCACCGCCTACCTCGGCACCCTGGTCCAGGAGGGCCTCGGGATGCCTCCGGTCACCACCACCGCCCGCCTGGCCGCCTACGACCTCACCAAGCGCAAGCTGCTGTGGGAGGTCGAACCCCTGCCCGAAGCCCGCTCGATCGTCTCTCTCGCGCTCCACGCCCGCACCCTGTACGGCATCTCCAGCACGGGCGAGGTGTTCGAGTTCGACCTGCGGCGCAAGAAGGTCACCCGAACGCTCAAGGTCGCCGCGAAGGGAAGCGACCTGCACGTCGTCGGCCGGGTGGCCTACTGCACGGACGGCGACAAGATCTACAAGATCGACCTGGCCGCCTTCACCGCCAAGCCGATCGTCGAGGGCCTGGCCGCGCAGTGGTTCGGCGGCGAGCCGAAGCTGGCCCTGGACCCCTCCCGGAAGGCCCTGTTCGGCGTGAAGGGCCGCAACCTGGTCCGCATCACCATCACCGGCCGCCGCTGAGAGGACCGGACGCCTACCATGCCGGAGTGGTGAATGTGAGAGTCTCCACTGGTCAGCGCGTCGGGGCGTGCCCGAATCGTTCCTCCTCGTACCGACCGAGACAGCCTCCGGCCGTGTCTCAACGGGCGGAGGTGCGGCCGAGCCTGGTCTCCAAGCCATCCAGGATGCGCTCGACGCCGTAGACGAAAGACTCTGCGCGGATCTGCCCCGGATCCTTGGTCTGCTCCGCCGCGCGCCCGTCGCGCAGGAGCGGGTATTCCTGCAGGGCCTGTTCGGCGGTCGGTCGCAGGCTCTCAAGCCAGTCCTGCTCGTTCTGGCCGCTGCGGGCGAGCACCGACAGGTAGGCGGCCTCGCTGGTGGTCATCCCGATGACGTAGGCGATGAGCAGATTCATAACCTGATCGGCCTCGTCAACGGCGAAGCCCGCCGCTTTGAACAGGGCGAGCATGCGCTCCGACTGCCGCATCAGGTTGGGCCCGAGGTAGGCGAGCCCGACCTGGCCGAGCACGGAGACGACCCAGGGATGACGCAGCACCATCGAGCGCAGGCTGTGGGCGGTTTCGGTGACGGCCGCCCGCCAGCGTGCGGGGTCGGCGGCGGGCACCCGTACCTCGCCGTAGATCTCGTCCACGACCAGCTCGATCAGCTCGTCCTTGTTGGCCACATGCCGATAGAGAGACGTGGCTCCGGCGCTGAGCCGGGCGCCGAGGCTGCGCATGCTCAGGGCGTCGATGCCCTCGGCGTCCAGGAGTTTGATGGCCTCGGACACGATCCGGTCGCGACTCAGCGACGGCTGCTCCCGCTTGGGACGCGGGCGGGCCCATACCGAGGGGATGGGCTGCTTCTCGGCTGGCATACAGGTCTCCTCGTCGCGGGACGCCCATGGTAGCGTACGACGTTCGCAGCGTGCGTACAGCGATCCCGTCCAGTGGGCATCGAAGGCTCACCCCACATGCGTCATGCGCCGAGAACGCGCACGTGCGCTACACGTTCGCCGACAGCCGCACGAGCGCACCGCCGCACCATCGCACGGCCGTACCACTGCATAGCTGCGCCGTAGAGCCGTCAAGCCGCACGGCTGAACCGCCGCACCGCCGCAGGGTGGTGCCTCATGTCCGCTGACCGTCTCAACCGCATCACCGTGCGCGGTTGCGCACATCGCTCCACCATGCGTACAGTGTGCGCATCGAGAGAGCAGCGCACTGGAGGAAGCATGGCGACGAACGTGCAGTGGACCGAGCAGGGTGCTTGGACGGCCGGCGGCGACTGGGGGAGTGCCGGCTCGCAGGGGCAGACCTTTGACCTGGCCCGCTGGCAGGCGCGCTTCGACGAGCTGCGCCGCAGGCACCACGTGCCGGGCGCGTCACTGGCGGTGCTGGTCAACGGGCGGGTGCACGAGCTGGCGAGCGGCGTGCTGCACCGGGGCACCGGCGTGGAGGTGACGACCGACTCGGTGTTCCTGTCCGGCTCGATCGCCAAGGTCTACACGGCCACCCTGGTAATGCGGCTGATCGACGAGGGCCGGCTGACGCTGGACACCCGGGTGGCCGACGTCCTGCCCGAGTTCGCCACCCCCGACCCCGTGGCCACCCGGACGATCACCGTCCGCCAGCTCCTGTCGCACACCGGCGGCGTCACCAACGACTTCAACTACGACGGCGGGCGCGGCGACGACTGCCTGGCCCGCTACGTCGAGGCCGCCCGGGACGTGCCGCTGGACTGCCCGCCCGGCACCGCGATCTCCTACGGCGGGCTCGGCTACATCGTGCTGGGCCGCCTCATCGAGGTGCTCACCGGCCGCACCTGGGACCAGGCCCTCAAGGACCTGCTGTTCACCCCGCTCGGCCTGGAGCGCTCGATGACGCTGCCGGAGGAGGCGCTGCGCTTCCCGGCCGCGATGAGCCACCTGGGCGGGCCCGGCGCCGACCCCGACCCGGCCCCCGCCTGGGACCTCATGCCGCGCTCGGCCGGCCCCGCCGGCCGCGTCATCACCTCCGCCGGCGACATGGCCCGCCTGGCCGCCATGCACCTGGCCGGCGGCGGCCCGGTGCTGTCGGCCGAGGCAGTCGCCGCCATGCAGCGCCGCGAGACCGACGTGCCCGACAAGTGGACCGTCTCCGCCGACGGCTGGGGCCTCGGCTGGACCCTCTACGACTGGAACGGCGTGCCTGGCTACGGCCACGACGGCGCCGCCATCGGCCAGTACGCCTACCTGCGCGTCGTCCCGCACGCCGGCCTCGCCCTGGTCCTGCTGACCAACGGCGGCAGCGCCCGGCTCCTGTACGCCGACCTGTTCCGCGACCTGCTCGCCGAACTCGCCGGCGTCACCATGCCCGCCCCCTTCGGCCCGGCCGCCGAACCCTCCGCCGTGGACGTCACCCCGCTGCTCGGCACCTACCGGCGCGCCGGTGTCGTCATCACCGTCAGCCAGGACAGCGGAGGCTCCGGTGATGACGACGGTGACGGCCTGCGCATGCGTTACGAGTTCGTGGACGACATGAAGGACATGTCCCCGCCCCTGGACATGGAGTTGCTCCCGGTGACCCAGACCGTCTTCGCGGCCACGGGGGCGGGCCCGTCCTTCAGCGAGGACTACATGCCCGTCGTCTTCTCCACCCTGGCCGACGGCACGGCCTGCGTGTACGTCGGCATGCGCGCCACCCCCAAGATCGCCTGACGCCGGCGAGGAGGCGTACGACCTGGCGGAGGTGATGCGGGCCACCTGACAGACCCGCGCACCCTCCACGCCGGACCCGCACCCGCTACCTGGAGCACTACGCCCGCAACTCGAAGCGGCCGGAGTCCGGCCTCGTGGAGTACACCCGCGACGAGTGGGATGCGTTCATCGCCGGGGTCAAGGACGGCGAGTTCGACTGACCAGGCAGCCAACACGATGAGGCGGCCCCCGGAGCTTTCTGGGGGGCCCGTTCCTTCGCATCACCGGCCGCCGCTGAAAAACCGGAGGCCCGCCGGGCCGGGCGCATGGTAACCATGGGTATGCCCGTGAGATACCCGGCTCCCCTACGCCCCGGCGACCTCGTCGGCGTCACCGCCCCGTCCAGTGGGGTCGGCGCGGATCTGCGTCCTCGTCTCCAGGCCGCCGTCAAGGTGGTGGAAGCGCGCGGATACCAGGTCGTCGTCGGCGACTGCATGGACGGCGACCGTCATGTCAGCGCACCGGCCGCCGAGCGGGCCCGCGAGCTGATGGAGATGCTCACCGACCCGCGGGTCAGGGCCGTGGTGCCCCCGTGGGGCGGGGAGACCGCGATCGACCTGCTGCCGCTGCTCGACTGGGACGCGCTGCGCGCGGCGGAGCCCACCTGGCTGGTCGGCTACTCCGACCTGTCGACGATCCTCACGCCGCTGACCCTGCTCACCGGCATCGCCACCGTGCACGGCAACAACCTGATGGACACCCCGTACGAGCCGCCGCCGGGGCTGCTCTCCTGGCTGGACATCGTGGCGATGGAGGCGGGCACGACGTTCACGCAGGTCTCCCCGAACCGCCACCGGGCCCACGGCTGGGACGACTGGGCGACCCGGCCGGAGGTGAGCGAGCTGACCCTCGACACCCCGGGCCGGTGGACGCGCTTGGACGGCGGCGGCGACGTCGAGGCCGAGGGCCGCCTGATCGGCGGCTGCGTGGAGATGCTGTGCAACCTCACCGGCAGCCGGTACGGCGACACGACGGCCTTCGCGCGAGCCCCCGAGAGGCTGCTGGTCTACGTCGAGGCGTGCGAGCACGACGCGGCCACCATCTGCCGCAACCTGCACGGCATGCGGCTGGCCGGGTTCTTCGACGCGGCCGGCGCGATCCTCGTCGGCCGCACGCGGGCCCCGGAACTGCCCTCGCTCACCCAGCACGAGGCGGTGCTGGACGCGCTCGGCGGCCTCGGCGTGCCCATCCTCGCCGACGTCGAGTGCGGCCACGTGCCGCCGTACCTGCCGATCGTGAACGGCGCGTACGGCCGGGTGCGGCACACCGCCGACCGGGACGAACTCACCCAGACCCTGAGTTAGAGCACCGCTTTCAGCACCTCGGCCCGCTCGTCGTCGGGCAGGGGCGGGCCGAAGGGGTCGTGAGCGTGGGTGTCCGGGATGCGGCCTTCGGCCGACGCCAGCCAGAGCATGCGCTGGACGTACCCCTCCATCGGCGCGGTGAAGGTGGCCTCGGCGAGCGTGTCGAGGCGGGCCGAGGCCGCGCGGAAGGCGGGCAGGTCGGTGCCGTGGAAGGCGCGCATGACCGCGCCGGTCAGGTCCACGTGCGCGGCGGCGATGCCGACCAGGGCCGCCTCGGCTCCCCACAGCAGCGAGGGGCCGAACATGCGGTCCTCGCCGGTGATCGGCAGCCGGCCCGCCTCCTTGGTGAGGGCGATGGCCTGCTGGCAGGCCATCGCGTCCGACAGCAGGGCCGTCTTGAGGCCGGCGACGCCGGGGTGGCGGAGGATCTCGCGCAGCGCGGGCGGCGGGCAGGGCCGGGTGTAGAGGTCGAAGGCGATCATCGGCAGGCGGGCCGCCTGCCAGACGGCCTCGTGCTGGGCCGGCCGGTCGCCCGCCTGCGGGAACACCAGCACGCCGTCGGCCCCGCGCCCGGCGGCCGTCCTGGCCTGGTCCGCCGCGCTCTCCAGGTCGCCGCCGCCCACCCCGACCAGCACCGGGACGCCGAGCGCGACCGCGCGCTCGATCACCGCGGCGCGCACGTCCGGCGTCAGGAACGGTCCCCGGCCGGTGTGCGCGAGCACCGCGAGGCCACCCGCGCCGTCCTCGACCAGCCCGGCGAAGTAACGCTCGACGATGTCCGGATCCACCTCCCCCGCCGCGTTCATGGGGGTGGCCGCGGCCGCGATGAGGCGGCCGCGCAGACGGTCACGGAGGGCTCGTGCGGAGGTGTCCACGCCGCCGAGCCTATTTGAAGCCGGTCATCGCGATGCTGTTGACCAGGTAGCGCTGCAGCAGGAAGAACACCAGCAGGCACGGCACCACCGAGATGGTGGCCGAGGCCATCAGCAGGGACAGCTGCGTCTCCTCGGTGCGCAGCGTGGTCAGCCCGACCGTCAGGGTCCTGGTCGCGTCGCTCTGGCCCACGACCAGCGGCCAGAGGAAGTCGTTCCAGTGCCACAGGAACACGAACACGCCCAGCGTGGCCATGATCGGCCGGGTCAGCGGCACCACGATCGTCAGGTAGACCCGCAGCTCGGAGGCGCCGTCGACCTTGGCCGCGTCGAACAGCTCATCCGGCAGGCCCAAGATGAACTGCCGCATCAGGAACACCGCCTGCGCGTTGGCCAGCGTCGGCACGATCAGTCCCCAGAACGTGTCCACCCCGTTGAGGCTGTTGACCATCACGAAGGTGGGGATGAGCGTCGCCTGGAACGGCACCATCATGGTGGCCAGGAAGGTCCAGAACATCGCGTCGCGGCCGGGGAAGCGCTTCTTGGCGAACGCGTAGCCGGCCATCGACGCGGTGAGCAGGATGACCACCACCGAGACGACCGAGTAGACGACCGAGTTGAGCGTCCAGTCCACGAACCCGGACGACGACAGCACCCTGGTCAGGTTGTCGAAGGTGAGCGAGTCGGGCCATTGGGAGGGCACGGTCGGCTTGCCCGCGGGCGTGAGCGCCACGACCACCATGGCCACGAACGGGCTCACGGTCAGCACCGAGAGCAGGCCCAGCAGCGCGATCAGGGGCCACCTGACGCGGCGGGCCGCGGCCGCCGTCATACCTCCCCCCGGCCCATGAAGCGGCGCTGGATCAGCGACACGACCAGCACGATCGCGAAGAGCACCATGCCCCAGGTGGCGGCGTAGCCGAAGTCGAAGGACCGGAAGCCGTGGTCGTAGATGCCGTAGATGAGCGAGTAGCTGGCCCTGGCGGGGCCGCCGCCGGTCATCACGTAGATCGTGTCGAAGACCTGGAAGGCGCTGATCGTCTCGATCACCAGCACGAAGAAGAGGGTGGGTTTGAGCAGCGGCAAGGTGATCCTCCGGAAGCGCTGCCAGGCGCCCGCCCCGTCGACCGTGGCCGCCTCCAGGTAGGAGGCGGGGATGGACTTGATGCCGGCGAGCAGGATCAGCATCGAGTAGCCGAACCCCTTCCACACCGACACCACGGCCAGCGCGGGCAGCACCAGCGAGGTCTCCTGCAGGAACGCCACCGGGCCGAGGCCGGCATGGGCCAGCAGGCCGTTGATCAGCCCGTCGAACTCGTAGATCCAGCGCCAGATGACGCCCGCCAGCACGAAGCTGGTGACGTACGGCAGGAACAGCATGCCGCGGAACAGCCCGCGCATGAAGACCACCTGGTTGAGCAGCAGCGCCGTGCCGAGCGACACCACGACGGTGAGCGGTACGTAGATCGCGGCGTACACCAGCGTGACCCGGAGGCTGAGCCAGAAGTTCACATCGTCGAGCAGCCTGACGTAGTTGTCGGCGCCGATGAAGCTCCACTCGCCGCCGATGTTCCAGTCGGTCAGGCTCATGCCCGCCGCCCCCAGGGAGGGGAAGATCCGGAAGATCAGGAAGAGGACGAGCACGGGGAGCACGAACAGCAACCCGGCGACCGGGTCACGCAGACGATGGCGCACGGTGATCCTTTCTCACAGGCCCTTGTGTCAGCCACCGCTGCCGAGCAGCGTGGTGGCCTCCTCGGCCGCCGCGTCCAGGGCCGTCTTGGCGTCTTCCTTGCCGAGCAGGGCCGCCTGGACGTGCGGGGCGATGAGGCCCATGACCTGACGGGCCTTGGGGTGGGTGTCGCCGGGGAAGGCGTACTGGAGGGACTTGGCGAACTCCTTGGCCGACGGCGACTGGTCCGGCACCGTCACGTCGGTGCGGGCCGGGAAGAAGCCCGACGCCTTGGCCAGCTCGCCGGCGACCTCGGGCGAGGCGAGGAAGGTGGCGAACTTCTTGGCCGCGTCCTTGTTCTCGGTGTGCTTGGCCAGCACCAGCCCGCCCGGGATGCCGAACGCGACCCGCTTGGCGCCTTCCAGCGGCAGGCCGATGCCCACGTTCTCCGCGCCGATGGCGGCGCCGAGCTGGTCGGCCTGCAAGGCGGTGGCCGCGTGGTACAGGGCGGTCTTGCCGGCGGCCAGGGTGCCGCCCTCGATGTCGTTGCCCTTGCTGGGGGCGTTCTCCGGCAGGCCGCCGGCCTTCTGGAGGTCGAGCAGGAGCTGCAGGCTCGCGACGCCCTCGGGGCCGTTGAAGGCCACGCCCTTGCCGTCGGCGGTGAAGACGGTGCCGCCGTTGGCCCACAGGAACGGGTAGAAGCTCTGGTTCAGGCTGACCTCGGGCTTGCCCGGGTAGTCCAGGATCGCGACCTTGTCGGCGGCCAGCTTGGGCGCGGCGGCCTTGAGC
Source organism: Nonomuraea glycinis (assembly GCF_014646515.1). Lineage (GTDB taxonomy): Bacteria > Actinomycetota > Actinomycetes > Streptosporangiales > Streptosporangiaceae > Nonomuraea > Nonomuraea glycinis. Next base: position 119,611 of record NZ_BMNK01000020.1, on the reverse strand, counting down.
TCGTCCAGCGTCTCGGGCACCTTGTCCACACCCGCGTCGGCGAACAGCTTCTTGTTGTAGATCGGCGCGGTGATCGTCTGGTAGATGGGGACGCCGTAGATCTTGCCGTCGACGGTGAGAGCGGTGAGCGAGTTCGGCAGGTAGGTGGCCTTGTCGGCGGCCACGACGTCGTCGACCGGCTCGATCGTGCCCTGCTGGGCGTACTGCGGGATCTGGTCGGGGCCGAGCACGACCAGGTCGAAGCCCTTCTTCGAGACCAGCGCCGTGGTGACCTTCTCCTGGCGGCCCTCCCAGGGCTGCTGGTCGATGGTGACGTCGACGGTGGGGTTCTTCGTCTCGAAGTCCTTCTCCACCTTGGCCCAGAACTCCTGGCTCTTGGCCTGATCGCTGATCACGGGGTACATCCACAGGGTCACGGCGCTCTTGTCCGAACCGCTGGACGATCCGCAGGCGGCGGTGGCGACGCTCAGCGCGGCCGCGACGCCGACTGCCGTTATCTTCCTCATGGCGGATCCTTTCGATGAATACCGGTCCTGACCGAAACCTAGTAACGCCAGGTTGGCGCGGTCAATGCTTGATACCTGACCGTAACTACGGCCTTGGCCGGAATTTCGCCAGTTCGCGGGCGACAAGCTCGACGTGCTCGGGGGTGTAGTTCTCGTTCCAGTCGATGATCAGCAGCGTCTCGGCGACCATCCGCTCGGCCTCCGGGCACGAGTGGGGCGTGTAGCCCTCCAGAGGGTAGTGCGAGGTTCCGTAGACCGGCGCGTCCCACACGGGGGCGCGGTTCAGCGGCTGCTCCAGGTAGCCGGCCCGGGCCGGGATCCCGGCCTCGCGCAGCCGCCCGGCCAGCTCGGGAGCGCCGCCTCCGGGCAGCACCAGCGGGAACAGCCACCAGGCGTGCCCCTGCGGGCGCGGCAGCCGTACCCCTGGCAGTCCTTCCAGGGCCTGTAGGAGCCGCAGGGCGGTCCTGCGGCGGGCGGCGAGCACCCCGGGCAGCTTGGCGAGCTGGGCCCGCGCGACGGCCGCCTGGAGCTCGGTCATCCGGTAGTTCAGGCCGAAGGCGACGTACGAGCGGCCGGCCGCCCGGTCCCAGCCCTTGTCGGAGAACAGCCGCATCCTCCTGGCCCGCTCGTCGTCGTCGGTCAGCGCCAGGCCGCCGTCGCCGCAGGTGATGTGCTTCCACTGCTGCAGGCTCAGGCAGGCGACGTCGCCCACGGTCCCGGCCAGCCCTCCCTCGGGGAGCTCGGCGAGCCAGGCCTGCGCGCAGTCCTCGATGAGGGCCAGGCCGTGCCGGTCGGCCAGCGCGCGCAACTCCGCCACCCTGGCCGGGGCCCCGAACAGGTGCACGGCCATGATCGCCCGGGTGCGCGGCCCGATCAGCTTCGCGACGGCGTCAGGATCGAGATTGCCGTCGGAGGGATCGACATCGGCGAAGACAGGAACGGCGTTCTGCGCCAAGATGGGGGCCACAGTCCCGAAGTCCGTGATCGGCGTCGTGATGATCTCGTCTCCAGGGTCCGGCGCCGCGGCCACGACCGCGAGATGGAGGGCAGCGGTGCCGGAGCTGCACGCGACCGCGTGGCGCACGCCATACCGCTCCGCGATCTCGCGTTCGAGCGCGCGTGCCTCGGTCCCCCAGACGGAGTTGAGCATGCCGGAACGGATCACCCGCTCCGCCGCGGCCACCTCTTCGTCGCCGAGCGTGCGGCCCGCGGCCTCGGCCATGGACGGGAACTTCACTGAGTACCTCACAGGTTACAATTGCGGTCTTGACCGTAATGAGCGATAGGAGGCGTGGGTGGCAATCCTCATCGGTGTCGTCGGTCCGCATGATCTGGTGGACCAGGTCGCGGCCACCTGCGAGGAGCAGCCGGGCGTCAGCACGCTGCGGCTCGACTACGACCACGAGGCGCAGGCGCCCGCGATCGTCGAGGCGCACGCCAACGCCGTCGAGGGCTGGCTCTTCACCGGCATCGTGCCGTACATGCTCGCCCGGGACGCCGACGTGCTGACCCGCCCCGCGGCGTTCGTCGACTATACGGGCGCGACGCTGCTCAGCGCCCTGGTACGGCTCCAGCACCAGGGGCAGGACGTGACCCGCCTGTCCATCGACACGCTCTCGGCCGCCGACGTGACGGCGACGTTCGCCGAGGCGGGGCTGCCCACCGAGGATCTGCGCATCCTGCCCTACCGGCCGGAGATGACCTCGGCCAAGGCGATCGCCTTCCATCGGCGTGGCTCCGAGCATCCGGTCATCACCTGCCTGAGCTCCGCGCACGAGGCGCTGCGCGACGGCCCGCACGTGCTGCGCCTGGCCCCCTCGGTGCACTCGGTGCGGGTCGCGCTGCGCCAGCTCCTGCTCACCGCCGAGGGGCAGGCCCAAGAGGACGCGCAGATCGCGCTCGGCCTGATCGAGGTGGAGAACGACGAAGGGCTGCTGCGCGAGGCCACCGCGCTGGGCGGCACCGTCGCCGCCTTCCGCGGCGGCACGCACCTGCTGGTCACCACCCGCGGCCCGCTGCACGACGCCTCCGTCGGCTTCACCGGCCTGCCCATGCTGGCCCGCCTGGCCGTGCACAACCAGGTGGTGCGCGTCGGCTTCGGCCTGGGCCGCAGCGCCGCGGAGGCGGAGAGCCTGGCCCGCCGCGCGCTGGCCCGCGCCCGCCGGATCGGCGACGTGGCCGCGGTCCTGTCGCTGCGCGCCGACACCGACATCGTCCTGGAGTCGGTGCCCACCGGCCCGGCGGGCGAGCAGAACCTCTCGGTCATCGCCCGCCGGGTGGGCCTGTCGCTGCCCACGCTGGAGAAGCTCCTGGAGGCCCGGGCGGCCGTCGGCGACGAGCCGCTGACCACGCGCGAGATCGCCGACCGCCTCGCTGTCCAGCAGCGCACCGCCCGCCGCATGCTGCATCGCCTGGAGCTGGCCGGGCTGGCCGAGCGCACCGGCAACCTCACCAGCGGCTCCAGCGGCCGCCCGCTCACCCTCTACCGGCTCACCCTCTGATCCGGCACGCGCCGTACGGGAGCTCTCCATGGGTCAGGACAGCCAGCGGTCCAGGCCCTCGGTGACGAACTCGTCGTCGCGGAGCCAGGGGTAGGCCGCCCAGACGCGGTCGATCTCGGCGAGTTGCCCCGGGGAGAGCTCCTCCGCGGGGTCCAGGCACCAGCGGCCGGCCAGCAGGCCCTGGCGGCGCAGCACCTCGTGGATGCCGGGGATGCACCCGTGGAAGTCGTTGGCGGTGTCGAAGATGGCCGCGTTCGCGTCCGTCAGGTGGCCGTCCAGGGTGAGCAGGCGCCGGACCGCCGCGTCGTCGCCGGCGCGGGCCAGCTTGGCCTCCTCCAGGAGCTCCACCGCGCGCCGCACCCAGACCGCCCACTGACCCAGCAGGCCGCCGACGAACTCCACCTCCACCTCGCGCCCGTCCACCACGACCCGGTGGGGGGTGATGAGATCCGCCAGGATGTGGTCGTCGTTGCCCGTGTAGAGGGCGACCTCGGCGGCGCGGCCCGCGCGGACCACGCCGTGCAGGACGTCGAGCGTACGGTAGCGGTCGAAGGGGGCGACCTTGATGCCGACCACCGACTCGATCGCCGCCAACCGAGTCCAGAAATTTCGTGACAAGGGTTGGCCGCCCACCGCGGGCTGCAGGTAGAAGCCGATCACCGGCAGCACCTCGCCCACCGCTCTGGCCCGCTCGACCAGCCCGTCCTCGTCCAGCTCGCGGTACGGGCTCAGCAGCACCATGTGATAGCCGAGCGACCTGGCCAGCTCGGCCTCCGCCACCGCCTGCGCGGTCGGCCCGGTGGCGCCCGCCACCAGCACCACCTCGCGCTCGAACTCGCGGGCCGTGGAGGCGGCCAGTTCGAGCACCGGAGCCAGCAGTCCGGTGCCGTGGATGGCGAACTGGGTGGTGTGCACTCCCACCGCCAGCCCGCCCGCCCCGGCGTCCACGTAATAGCGGGTCAGGGCGCGCTGGCGGCGCTCGTCCAGTTTCCGGTCCGCCGTCAGGGCCAGCGGATGGGCCGGAATCACCAGGCCGCGCCTGAACAGGTCACGCACCGACATCTGCGCCTCTGGAGCCGTGCTGAGCACGTTCGTCCCCCTCATCATGAAAAGCTGTCCGTCCGAAACGACTGTCATCTGTCAGAAACGGCCGTCACGGCGTTCGAACTTGGTCGGCTTGCCCAGCAGCGGCCCGCCGCCGGCCACCCAGCGGGCGGTGTGCTCGATCAGCTCCTGGGGCGTGATGTCCGGGTAGCCGAACCGCCGGTGGCACTTGGAGGCGTTCGACAGCAGCGCCGTCGGCGCCTCCTCGCCGCTGAACACCGGCTCCACGCCCAGCTCGGCGCCCAGGGCCAGGGCCGCCTGACGGACCGAGAGCAACTCGGGGCCCGTGACGTTGAGCACGTACGGCGACGTGTCGGCGAGCGGCAGCGAGCGGAGGGCGACCTCGTTCGCGTACCCCTGCCACACCACGTTGACCTGGCCCGTCGCCAGGTCGATCGATTGGCCGGCCAGGACCTTCTGCGCCAGGTCGACCAGCACGCCGTAACGCAGCTCGACGGCGTAGTTGAGGCGGATCAGCGACAGGCGGGTGCCGTTGGTCTCGGCGAAGTGCGTCAGCACCCGCTCCCTGCCGAGGCAGCTCATCGCGTAGTCGCCGACCGGGCCGGTCGGGTCGGTCTCGGTGCTGCCGCCGCTGGTGACGGGCACGAGTGGATAGACGTTCCCGGTCGACAGGGCGGCGATCCGGCTGCCCGCGAACCGGTCGGCGACCCGGCCCGGCAGGTAGGCGTTGGTGAACCAGGTGGCGTGCTCACGCCCCTGGGTGCCGAATTTGGCGCCGACCAGGAAGACCACGTTGGGCGCGTCGGGCAGGTCGCGCAGGGCCCGCTCGTCGGCCACGTCCGCGCGCACCACGGTGGCGCCCGCGTCCTGGAGCCCGTCGGCGAGCCCCGGCTCGGAGAAGCGGGACACCGCGATGATCCGGCGGTCGCCCCCGGTGGCGTTCAGCGCCAGCCGCACCAGGCTCGGGCCCAGCTTGCCGCCGGCGCCGAGGATCATGATGTCCCCGTCGAGTCCGGCGAGGTCGCTCACCAGCCCGGCGCTCGGCCGCGCCAGCCGCTCCTCGAGTTCCGCTGTGGTCCGCACCCGGCCTCCTCCATCTGACAGTTACGGTCCAGACCGTAACTTGGTCAGCTGGCGCCTGTCAACGTGCGACCTCCCAGATCAGGGCGAAAGACCGGCTGCGCCCGGTCCGCCGGTCAGCAGCCCGTAGCGGGCAGGGAGCAGAGCTTGGCGGCCATCGTCCTGGCCCCGGCGAGCTGCCTGGTGTAGTCGGTGGGGCGGATGCGCCCGTATTCGCCTGACACGGTGTAGATGGCCACCGCGCGGGCCTTGCGCACCACGACCGCCCGATCGCCGCCGATGGCGGGCTTGGACTCGAAGTAGTTCTGGCGCGCGAAGCGGAAGGCCTGGTCCCCGACGCTCACCGAGGTGGCGTACGCACGCGTGACGAAGGAGCCTTCGGCGGCATGGACACAGCGCACCACCTGCGCGCGCAGGCTCGCCATCGCGGCCTTGGCGGCGGCGCGGGAGCGGTAGATGACCACCTGCTCACCGGAGTAGTGCTCGGGCGCGGTGTGCCCGATCGTCCGCATCGCCACCCGCCCCTTGTCGCGCGGGCTCTTGAGACGGCAGGGGTTGACGACGAGATTGAGGGTGCGGCTCTCGCTGATCGTCCACTTCTCCTCGTCCGGGTACTTCACCGGCTCGCGGGCCGTCTTCTCGTGCAGCAGGAAGCCGGTCGGTATCGCCGGCGCGGTCCCGGCGAACGCCACCGTCCCACCGCTCAGGACGACCGCTCCCGCGACCGCGACACCGGCCACTGCCCGCAGCGCCTTGCTCGTCATCGAATCTCCCCGCTCTCCCGTGGTCCCGGGTAGTGAGACGCCCCCGGGCCTGCGAAGGTTCAGGCCGTCTCGCGCGCGGAGGTTCAAGCCGTCTCGCGCGCGGAGACGAGGACGTCGAGGATGGCCCGGGTCTGCCGCCAGGGCACCGGGCTGGGCGCGCCGCCGACCATCCGCAGGAACGCCTCGATCGTCCCGGCGTAACCGAGCCCCAGCACCGGATCGTCGCCGCCCTCGATCACGATGTGCTCCGACCCGCCGCGCCGATGCACGGTGACGCCGTACGACTCACCGTCCGACACGCCGACGATCTCGACCACGCCGGTGATCCCGCTCCCCCACTGCAGGGCCAGCACCCCGGTGTCCTCCGACCTGAGGGTGTCGTAGTGCCGGGTGGCCCGGGCCGCCCCGACCAGCCGCACCTCCGGCCCGAGCAGCGCCACCAGCAACTCCACCCCGTGCACGCCCATGGTCACCATGGTCCCGCCGCCCTCGGCGGGGGTGTCCTGCCAGGCGTTGTAGCCGGTCGCCCAGAGCCCCACGTCATGCCGTACGGTCGCGCGCACGGACAGCACGTCGCCCGGATCGACCCGCACCCCGGCGAAGGCCGGCGCGAACCTCAGCACCGAGGACGACATCACCCGCTCGTGGATCGGCAGCCGGTCGAGCCGCGCCAACTGCTCGCGCGTTGCGGCGGCGGGCTTGTTCACGAAACACGCCACCCCCGTCTTCAGCACCTCGCCCAGCGCCTCGGGCACCTGCGGATTGGGCACCGTCAGCACCACCCCGTCCGGCCCGCTGTCCAGCGCCCGCGCCAGACTGTCCACCACCCGCGCCTGCGGGAACTCCTCGGCGAACCGCCGCAACCGCTCCGGATCCCGCTCCCACACCACCAACTCGGCGTGCCGGGCCAGCGTCCGGGCGTCGGCGTAAGGATGGCTGGTGGCCAGACCGGCGAAAACGATGCGCACGGTGTCCTCCATTTCAGGTCAGCTGAGCAATCGCAGCCCATCATGGCAGCCCCGCCGAACCACCGTTCAGGTGACACTGAGTGCTCGGCCGGGTACGCTGAAGACGCCGCCTCCTATGGGGGGATTGGAAGTGAGCCCGGGTGGACCGCCGGACGACGGAAGCCCGGGCTTCGCGATGTCATCGCGCATCGATGCGCCGGACGAGCAGGTCTGCGTTGACCTGGCTCCAAAATCTGCAGTCTCCACGCTCCGCTCGGGACAAGGCGCCCGCGATGATGTCCGGAAGCCAGAGCAGAGGTTCCGTCAAGGGGTCGCGCCACGACAGGCGCAACTTCGGTGGCATCGAGTGGCGCCCTTGAAGGACGGCGACCAGTTCATGGTCTCGTAGGTCAAGCTCGCTGTGCCGGCGCTCGAAGATCACGTCGTGGACATGGTGGCCACCCATCTCCCAGAGCAAGTGTTCCATGCACTTACGACGCGCTCGTTCCTGACGTTTGGGGTCCAAGCCCGCGCCCACGACGACGATGCCCGTCGGGCGCAGTGCGGCCACTGCCTCGATGAGTTGTGCGCGACGCTTGTCGTTCTCGTCACGCCAATGCAGCCGCTTCTGCCGTCGCAGTAGCAGGGCCCGAAGGTCGTGACGGCACGCGTCAGCGTGGATCGGGCCTACGAATACCGCAGCCATGAGGTAGAGGCCCTGGGTGAGCAGCATCGATTCGTCGACGTAGGCGGAGAACGGGGGGTTCACGAGGAATCATGCTAGCCCCGCCGTTCACGTACAGTGATCGCCTCTTCACATTTCGTCCACCTCGGCGGAAGTGCGGCCGCCGGAGAGTCTGGCGTAGCCGGGGCCCCGGTCGAAGAAGCGGTCGGTGGTGGGGCGGAGATTGGCGCGGAGTTCGGCGGTGCCCTGTTCGTCGATGCGGTCGCCGTCCAGGACCACGCCGTAGTCGCCGAGGGCGCCCGCGATCGAGACCTTGCCGTCGCGGACGTCGGCCGCCACGGCGCGTGGGTCGCGGTCGTAGGGGGAGCCCCAGCCGCCGCCGCCCGTGGTGCGGATGCGGATCGTGTCGCCCGCCTGCACCGGGTGGTCGTCCACCAGCCCTTCCATCTCCTTGCCCGCGATCTCCACCCGGAACGGCCGGCCGGCGAGACCGCCGTTGACGCCCCAGCAGGACAGGATCGAGCGGTCGGCGATGGACATGTACGACGCGTCCCGCAGCATGCGGATGTGCTTGTCGTAGCCGAGGCCGCCCCTGAACATGCCGGGGCCGCCCGAGTCGCAGGCCAGCGCGAGCCGCTCCACCCGGAACGGCCAGCGGGCCTCGGCGAACTCGACCGGGATGTTGCGGGAGTCCGGCACCACGTGGATGGTGTCCTCGCCGTCGGCGTACCAGCGCCCGCCGGAGCCGCCGCCGAGAACCTCTCTCATCAGGTACGGCTGCCCGTCGGCGTCGACGCCGTGCACGCCGGTGTAGCGGATGGTCTCCTGGTCGGCGGGCATCCGGCCGCCCGTGGCCTTGGCCAGCACGCCGGCCAGGACGCCCAGCAGGCGCAGGATGACGAAGGTGCGGGCGTTGGTGGGGGCGGGGAAGATCGGGGTGAGCAGAGTCCCCTTTTCCGGAAATATCATCTTGATGAGCGGCACGACGCCCTCGTTGACGTCGAGCTCGGCCATGCGCTCCGGGGTGTCGGCCAGGTTGCGCAGGATCGGCGCGAGCCACTTCTTCAGGAAGACGCCGTCGGCGTAGTCGCCCGCGTGGTTGATCGGCCCCTTGGCCTGCGGTGACGTGCCGGTGAAGTCGATCGTCAGCGGCGCGTGCTCCTGGCCGGCGTCTTCGTCGCCCTCCCGTCGCGAGCTCCTGCGCTCCGGGGCCGAGTGGTCGACGGTGAGCGTGATGCGCTGGGCGTGCAGGCGGGGCTCGTCGACGCCGTCATGCTCGGCGTAGTCCTCCCAGGTGTAGACGCCCTCGGGGATCTTGGCCAGCAGTTCCCTGCGGAACGTCTCGGTGGTCTTGTCGATGATCGCGTCGAAGCACTCCTCGACGGCGGCCCTGCCGTATCTGCCGAAGAGCTCGCTCAGGCGGCGGGCGCCCATCAGGCAGGCCGAGCACTCGGCGTCGAGGTCCCCGGCGAGCGAGTCCGGCATCCGGGAGTTGCGCGTCATGATGCGCAGCGCCGTCTCGTTCGGCACCCCCTGGTCCCACAGCTTGATCGGCGGGACCATCAGCCCCTCCTCGTACACCGACCGGGCGTGCGAGGGCATCGAGCCCGGCACCGACCCGCCGATGTCGTCGTGGTGGCCGAACGCCTGCACGAACGCCACCACCTCGCCCTGGTGGAAGACCGGGACGGTGACGCACAGGTCGGGCAGGTGGCCGATGCCGCCCTCGGACAGGTAGACGTCGTTGTGGAAGTAGACGTCACCCGGCTTCATCGTCTCGACGGGGAAGTCACGGACGATCGGCTGGACGAGCGCGCTGTAGGAGCGGCCGGTCAGCTTGCGCAGCCGTACGTCGTGGATGCCCGCGCGGAAGTCGTGCGCGTCGCGGATCATCGGCGAGCGGGCGGTGCGCGCGATGGCGGTCTCGACCTCCTTCTCCACCGAGGCGAGCGTCCCTTCGACGATCTCCACCAGAATCGGGTCCGCCGCACTCACCCCGCGCCCGTTCACGCTCTCCGCGCTCACGTCCGTGACCGCATACGGGTCTACATGACGGTCCTCGTCCAGGTCTACGTGCTGGTCCATGTCCTGGGCCGCATGCTGGTCCACGGCTGGGGCCGTGTGCTGGTCCATGTCCTGGGCCGCATGCTGGTCCACGGCTGGGGCCGCGTGCTGGTCCACGCCTGGGGCCGCGTGCTGGTCCATGTCCGCCTCAAAGGCCGCCGGCGGCTCGGGAGGTGCCGCTGAGCCGTTCACCGGAGTCTCACTGTTCACGCCGCACCTCCACATTGCCGTACTCGTCCACTGTCGCGGTGAAACCGGGGTGGATGGGGATGGTGGAGCCGTACTCCTCGATGATCGCGGGGCCCTCGACGACCGTGCCTGCCGCCAGCGCGGCGCGCTGGTGGATCGGCGTGTCGTGCCGCTCCTCGAAGTACACCTTCCTGCTCGCCGCCACCGGCTCGACCTTCTGGTACGGGTCGCGCCGGATGGCCGGCCGGGTGATCGGCCCGATGCCGGAGACCCGGAAGTTGACCCATTCGACGCCGTGTCGCTCGTCGTCGCGGTAGGCGTAGCCGTACAGCTTCTCGTGGGCGTCGTGGAAGCGGCTCGACACCTCCTCCCGCCAGCCCTCGTCGATCGGGCCGGCCGGGGCGGGGACGCGGACCTCGTACGCCTGCCCGTAGTAGCGCAGATCGGCGCTGCGGGCGTAGACCGGCTGGTCGAAGCCCTCGCGGTCGAGCGCCTCGGCCGCCTCCGCCTCCAAGTCGGCGAAGAGCCGCGCCGTCGTGGCCGGCTCCAGGTCGCGGGTGACGTGCGTACGGACGTAGTCGTTCTTGACGTCCACGGTGAGCAGCCCGAACGCCGACACGTTCCCCGGCTCGGGCGGGACGATCACCGCGGGCAGGCCGAGGATGTCGATGAGGCGGCAGGCCAGCAGCGGCCCCGAGCCGCCGAACGTCACCAGCGGGAAGTCCCGTACGTCCAGGCCGCGCTTGACGGTGAGCCGGCGGATCGCGTTGCTCTGGTTGAACGCGCTGATCTCCAGGATCCCCGTCGCGGTGCGCTCGGGGGTGAGCCCGAGCTTGTCCGCGAGCGCCTCGACGCCCATCCTGGCGGCGTCGAAGTCGAGCGGGATCTCACCGCCGAGCAGGTGCGGCGGGATGCGCCCGAGGTAGACGTGCGCGTCGGTGACGGTCACCTCGGTGCCACCCCTGCGGTAGCAGAGGGGGCCGGGCTCGGCGCCCGCCGAGCGGGGGCCGACCTTGAGCGTGCCCTCCGGCGAGATCCACGCGATCGAGCCGCCGCCCGCTCCCACGGTGACGATGTCGATCATCGGAATCTTGCACGGGTAGCGGCCGACCGCGCCCTCGGTGGTGATGGACGGCTCGCCGTCCATCACCACCGCCACGTCCGTGGAGGTGCCGCCGCCGTCCAGGGTGATCACCGACGGATGGCCGGCCGTGCCGGCGATCAGCGCCGCGCCGAGCGCGCCCGCCGCCGGCCCCGACAGCACGGTGGTGATGGGCTGGTTGACGACCTCACGGGCCGACAGCACGCCGCCATTGGACTTCATCACCGAGAACGGCCTGCCCAGGCGGCTCGACAGGTTGGCGATGTAGCGCCGCATGCCGGGCTTGACCGCCGCGTCGACCAGGGTGGTGACGGCGCGCTCGTACTCGCGGTATTCGCGCAGCACGTCGCTGGAGATCGAGACGACCGCCTCCGGGTGCTCGCGCGCCAGCACCTCCCGCATCCGCCGCTCGTGCTCCGGGTTGGCGTAGGCGTGCAGGAAGCAGACGCCGATCGTGTTGACGCCCCGGGTGCGGAACCAGCGGGCCACCTCGACCGCCTGCTCCTCGGCGAACGGCCGCACCTCGGCGCCCAGGTGGTCGAGCCTGCCGCCGACGGTCTTCACCAGGTGCACCGGGACGATGCGCGGCGGCTTGACCCAGAAGTAGGAGTTGCCGTAACCGTCGGGGACGCTCTGCCTGCCGATCTCCAGGATGTACTCGAAGCCCTCGGTGGTGATCAGGCCGAGGCCGGCGACGCGCTCTTCGAGCAGTTGGTTCGTGGCCACGGTGGTGCCGTGCACGATCGAGGACACCTCGTGCTCGCCCAGCTTGCCCAGGCCGGTGACGAACCCGTCGGCCGGGTTGGCGGGCGTGGACGGGGTCTTGGTCGTGACGATCTCACCGGTCTGCTCGTCCACGGCCACCACATCGGTGAACGTGCCGCCGGTGTCGACTCCAATACGGACGCTTCCCATGGCTCCTCAGCTTCGGCGACGGCCGAGCACTTCGTGGATGACCTTCGGTGCGTTCTCGGTGCCGACGTAGGCCGCGAGCCGCACCACCATCTCCTGAGATTTGGCCAGCTCGGCCTCCACTCTGGCCTTACCCGACTGGCCGGCCTGCACGCCGAAGTAGGCGCCGATGATGGTGCCGACCACCCCGGCCACTCCGGCGAACAGCGCGGCGAACTCCCCGGTGGCGAACACGGCGGCGCCGAACGCGACAAGCACGGCGATGATGCCCGTCACCACCACGAGGAAGCCGTAACGCCATCTGGCCGCATCGGCCTGCGCGGCCGTGATGTCATCCGGCGTCATCATGGCGTCGAGTGTGGGCGGTTTGTCGGTGACCACAGATTCCTCCTGTTGTTTCAGAGGAGAAATCTCCCATGAGGTCATAGAACTAGCCAAGCGATAAGGTGGCACCCCGTGACCGATCTGTCTGCCTTGTCTCCTGTGCCGTCCGGGTCTCGCGCCGCCGTGCTGAAGTTCTACTTCGGCCCCATGGACTGCGGGAAGTCCACGCTGGCGCTGCAGATGAACTACAACCACAGCCGCCAGGGCAGGCGCGGCCTGGTGCTGACCAAACATGACAGATCGGGCGGCCCGAGGGTCACCAGCAGGATAGGGCTCGGCCGGGAGGCCGTCGAGGTGATCGACGATCTGAATCTGGTGGAGCTGGTACGCGAGCACGACCGGATCGACTACCTCATCTGTGACGAGGCGTGCTTCTACACCGTGGCGCAGATCGAGCAGCTCGCCGACCTGGTGGACCTGCACGGCGTCGACGTCTACGCCTTCGGGCTCGCCTCGGACTTCCGGTCGGTGATGTTCCCGGCGGCGCAGCGGCTGTTCGAGCTCGCCGACGAGGTGTGCCGGCTGCAGGTCGAGGTGCTGTGCTGGTGCGGGCGGCCGGGGCTGCTGAACGGCCGGATCGTCGGCGGGCGACTGGTGCGGACCGGTGAGCAGGTGGTCATCGGCGACACCGACGCCTCCCCTGTCCGCTACCAGGTGCTCTGCCGCCGCCACCACCGCTCGGGGCTGCTCGGCGAGGGCATGCCCGCTCAGACCGCGCAGTAGCCGTCGTCGCACCCGTCGGCGGGGGCGGCGAGCTGGGTGATCGGCTTCTGGCCGGTGCGCTCGGCGACCTCGTCGATCGCGGCCTCGAACGTCTCCACCGGCTGCGCGCCCGACACCGCGAACTGGCCCTCGAACAGGAACAGCGGCACCCCGGTGATGCCCAGCGAGCGCGCCCTGGCGATCTGCTCGGCCACCTGCTCGGCGCCCTCGCCCGTGTCGCGTACGCCCACCTCGGTGGCGAGCCCGGCCAGCACCTCGGGGTCGCCGACGTCCAGCCCGTCGGTGAAGTGCGCGCGGAACAGCCGCTCGGCCATCTCCGTGCCGAGCCCTTGCCCGACGGCCACCTCGACCAGCCGGTGCGCCCGCAGCGTGTTGACGCTCAGCGCCCGGTCGTAGCGCAGCTCCAGGCCCTCCTCGGCGCCCAGGCCGATGACCCTGTCGGCCATCTGCCCGGCGTCGCCGCCGAACTTGCGCTTCAGCATCGTGAGCACCGGCTCGGCCTCGGCGGGGGCGCTGGGATCGAGCTGGAAGGGGCGCATCGTCACATCGATCGTGCCGCCCTTGGCGCGGAACGCCTCCGCCGCCTTGGCGAAGCGGACATGGCCGATATAGCACCAGGGGCAGACAACGTCGGAGAAGATCTCAACTTTCACGCTCGATGACAACCCGCGCCGCGTCTCCGGCATTCCTCTCACATGGGTACGGTCGGGCCGGTCAGCCGGCGGCGAGTTCCTCCAGGCGGTAGGGGAGGTAGGCCGAGCCGTCCACCAGGGCCGACACCCCGCGCCACCAGCCGAACCACTCGGCGCTGCGCCACATCCAGTCCACCCGCTCGATCGCGGCCACCACGTCGCCGACGTCCGCCCATCGCTCGCCCAGTTGCCCGGCGGTCGCGCCGTGGCGCAGCGCCCAGTCCCGCAGGATCCGGGCCGCCGCCGCCTCCACCGGCTCGGTGTACGGGTCGGGCTCGTCACCCGGCAGGCGGTGCGGGCCCAGCCCGGCGGCCACGCCCCAGCTCCACTGCGCCTCGGCCGGGCGGGAGTAGCGCAACGAATGGAAGTCCAGGTTGGAGCCGAGGTCGTCGTCGGCCCGCTGGGTGACCACCGCGTCGAGCCGCCCGCCGGCGTCGAAGTGCACGACCAGCCGCTGGCCCGGCAGCACGCCCTGAGGCAGGTGGAAGCGGTCCTCCGCCTGCCAGGAGTTGAGGTCCACCTGGGCGACCGGCCGGCCCCACAGCTCGTCGGCGGCGTCGTCGGACACCCAGGCGGCCAGCATCTCCAACGCGGTCAGGTCCGTCCACGGCTCGATCGCGACCGCCGTGCGCAGCACCTCGTCGGGCGCGGACAGCTTGCCGCCCCTGGGCCGCGTCCACCACTCGGCGCCCAGGTCCCGGGTGCCGACGAGCAGCGCGGCGATGGCGGCGAGCTCGGCCGACCGCCGGGTGAGGGAGGCGCCCAGCGCCAGGCCGACGCAGCGGTCGGCACGCTCGTCGCCGACGACCGGACGCGCGTCGGCGATCAGCACGCCGGCGGTCGGGCGCTCCTCTCCGAGCAGGTCCCGGACGACTCGCCTGGCCTCGGTTCGGGCGTCTTCAGCATGTGCCTGCCGCATATGGTCACGCTACGCCGGGAGATCCTTTTCCGCGAGAGCCCGCCTCCACCGAGCGGCCCCGACGAGAGCGCGCCCGCTCTAGCGTCGGCCGCGGCCCAGCAGCCAGCCCACGGCGGCGCCGGTGAGCGCCACGCCCGCGCCCATGCCGAACGCGGCCAGCAGCACCCACGGCGGCGTCTCGGTGCGCTGCTTCGCCGGCCGCTCGTAGACGGCCGGGCGGGCAAGCGCCGCCTCCTCCTGCCCGTGGGAGGCCACTTGCCCGGCCCACTGCTCGCGGGGCGCCGCTTGCCCTGCCCACTGCTCGTGGGAGGCCGTTTCGCGGACCCGTGGGTGAGGGCCGGCCGCTGCGGGGGCCGGCAGGTGAGGGCCGTCTTCGGTGAGTGCCCCGGCGGGGGCGCGGAGGTGGTCCTCGACGGCCGCGAAGAACTCGCCGGCCGTCTTCCTGGCCACCGAGCCGAGCATGCGCTGCCCCACTCCGCCGATCATGCCGCCGATCACCGCGTCGGCGGCGTAGTCGACCCGGGTCCCGCTGTCGGTCTCGCTCAGCCGTACCAGCACGGTGGCGTCCACCGTGCCCGGCGCGCCCTGTCCCCGGGCCTTGAGCACGAAGCTCTCCGGGGCGGACGGCTCGGCCAGCGCCACCTCGCCCTGGTAGACGCCCTTCAGGGAGGCGATCCCGGCGTTGACCGTCATCCGGTAGGTGTCCGGTCCGCACTCCTCCAGGCGCTCACAGCCGGGGATGGTGCGCACCAGCACCGCCGGATCCTGGAGCGCGGCCCATACGCGGTCTCTTTCGATGCCGATCACGGCACTGCCTGCGACTTTCACACTGACACTCTAGAAAGCGATCTCCCGCCGGGATAAGGGCAACACCTGCCCAACCGATTATCGATCCGGCACGAGGACTGGCAGGATGGGGCGGCATTGTGCCGGGGTGACGACGGGGGCGGCAGAGGTGCGCGAGGCGAGAACGGCCGCGGGAGCGGCCGTGGTGACGGTGTTCCTGCTGGCAGGGGCCTGTTCTCCGGGGTCGACGTCGCGGGTCACCGCCGCCGAGTCCGCTCCGGCGCCCACCCCGGCCACCACCTCCCCCACACCCCAGCACCCACCGGGCGCGGTGCCGCGTGAGGGCGAGATGAGCGACGTACGCACCCCGGGCGCGGTGCCGCGGGAGGGGGAGGTGGGCAGGGTGCGGGCCTTGGGCGGGTTGCCGCCGGTGGTCAGCTCGATCCCCACCGAACGCAAGGTGGTCTTCCTGACCATCGACGACGGCTGGGAGCAGGATCCCGGCTTCGTCCTGCAGATCCGTGACCAGCGCATCCCGATCACCGCGTTCGCGATGCGGGACGCGGTGGAGGCCAGGGGCGTCCCCGATCCGGCCGGCGGGCAAGGCCGCTACACAGGTGCCGGTAAGTGGGGATATTTCCGGTCGCTCCAGGACGTGGGCGTGCCCATCGAGAACCACACCTTGACCCACCCCGACCTCCTCCGGCTCAGCAGGGCCGCCCAGCGGCAGGAGATCTGCGGCGCCTCCAAGCTGATCGCCGAGCGGACCGGCGCCAGGCCCACCCTGTTCAGGCCGCCGTTCGGCAGCTACAACACCGACACGCTGCGGGCGGCCAAGAGCTGCGGCCTGACCTCGGTGCTGCTCTGGACCGCCTCCGTCCAGCCGGGCGGCAAGATCGCCTATCAGACACCGGACAAGAAGCTGCACCCCGGTGACATCCTCCTCCTGCACTTCCGACCCAATCTGGACCGGGACTTCCGCATCCTGATCAGGAAGATCAAGCGCCGGGGCTTCGAGCTGGGCAACCTCCAGGCGTACCTGGAAGCCGCCACCTCCCCGCGCAAGTAGCCACCGTCCGCCTCGCGGCGTAGGTGGCGGTCAGCCGCGCGGGTGACGCGCCGGACACCTGGTGAGGGGCATCGTTGAGCCTCGTGTGACCAAGGTCGCATGGCATTGCTCTACAGCTTGTAGTACTACTGCAAGTAGATGTACTACAGCCTGTAGAGCTCACGGTCCGGTGAGGGGAACATGGACGCGCTTGATCTTGCACGGTGGCAGTTCGGGGTGACCACCGTTTATCACTTCCTGTTTGTGCCGTTGACGATTGGTCTGGGCGTCTTCGTGGCAGGACTGCAGACCGCTTGGCACCGTACGGGGAAGGAGCACTACCTCCGGCTGACGAAGTTCTTCGGCAAGCTCTTCCTGATCAACTTCGCGATGGGGGTGGTCACCGGCATCGTGCAGGAGTTCCAGTTCGGCATGAACTGGTCGGAGTACTCCACGTTCGTGGGTGACGTGTTCGGCGCGCCGCTGGCCATGGAGGCGCTGCTGGCGTTCTTCATGGAGTCCACCTTCCTCGGACTGTGGATCTTCGGCTGGGGCCGGCTGCCGAAGAGGGTGCACCTGGCGTGCATCTGGGCCGCCGCGATCGGCTCGAACCTGTCCGCCTACTTCATCCTGGCTGCCAACGCGTGGATGAAGCACCCGGTCGGCTACGAGGTCGTCGACGGCAAGGCGCGGATGACCGACCTGTGGGCGGTGCTGACCAACTCGACCGCCCTGGCCCAGGTGCCGCACGTGATCGGCTCGGCGTTCGTGGTGGCGGGCGGGTTCATCCTGGCGGTGTGCGGCTACTGGCTGCTGCGCACGCACGCCGAGATGTGGCGCGGCGCCGCGCGGGCGGCGCTGGTGATGACCGCCATCGCGGGCGTGGTCGTCGCCGGGACCGGCGACATGTCCGCCAAACTCCTGTACGAGCAGCAGCCGATGAAGCTGGCCTCCGCCGAGGGACTCGAACGCGACACGGCGGGCGCGGCGCTGACGGTGGCGCCCGGCATCGAGATCCCCAAGGTGCTCAGCTTCCTGTCCACCAACGACCCCGACGCCACCGTGCAGGGCACCGAGGACCTGCAGGCGCGCTTCGAGGAGCGGTTCGGCCCCGGCGACTACCGGCCGAACCAGGCGATCACGTTCTGGTCGTTCCGCGTCATGATCGTGTTCGGCCTGGCCACGGTGGGCCTGTCGGTGCTCGGCCTGTGGCTGACCCGGCGCCGCCGGCCGATGCCCCGCTGGCTGTCCCGGCTGCTGGTGCTGGCCCTGCCCGCGCCGCTGATCGCGGTGACCGCCGGCTGGCTGCTGAGCGAGATGGGCCGCCAGCCCTGGGTGGTGGCGGGCGAACTGCTCACCGCGGCCGGCGTCTCCCCCGGGGTGAGCCTGACCGAGGTGGCCATCTCATTGACGATCTTCACCCTGCTGTACGGCTCGCTCGCGGTGGCGGAGGCCGTACTGCTGACCAGGCATGTACGCAAGGGCCTCGACGAGCCCGAGCCCGTCCGCGCGGCCGAGAAACTCGAACCGTCGCTCATGTATTGAGGTGCAGACAGTCATGAGGTGCAGACAATGATCGACCTGTGGTTCGTCATCATCGCCTTCCTGTGGACCGGTTACTTCGTCCTTGAGGGCTTCGACTTCGGCGTGGGGCTGCTGGCGCCGTTCGTCAGCGCGGACGGCGAGGAGCAGCGGCAGAGCCTGGAGACGATCGGCCCGGTCTGGGACGGCAACGAGGTCTGGCTGATCACCGCCGTGGGCGCCATGTTCGCCGCCTTCCCGGCCTGGTACGCGGGCATGTTCAGCGGCTTCTACCTGCCCGTCGTGCTGGTCCTGGTCGGGTTGATCGTGCGCGGCGTCGGCCTGGAGTGGCGCGGCAAGGTGGCCAACCCCGCCTGGTGCGACCTGGGGATCGTGATCGGCAGCGCGCTGCCCGCGTTCGTCTGGGGCACGATCTTCGCTGACCTGCTGTTCGGCAGCGCCGAGGCGGCACTGCTCGGTGGCGCGTTCACGCTCGCGGTGTGCCTGCTGCACGGCGCGGTGTTCCTGGCACTGCGCACCGAGGGTCCGGTACGGCGGCGCGCCAGGACGGCCGCGCTGGCCGCGAGCGTCGTGGTGCTCCCGGTGGCCGTGGTGGCGCTGTCGAGCATGGGCTCACTGCCGGCGCTGGCCGCCATGGGCGTGCTGGCGGCGGCCACCGTACTGGTCTTTCTGCGCAAGGAGGGCTGGGCTTTCACCGCCATGACCGTGGCCATTGTGCTGGTCTCGGTGGCGGTCTTCAGTCAGCTCAGGGGCGCGCCCCTGCCCGGCCTGACGCTGGCCGAGGCGGCCTCCGGCCCCTACACGCTGACCATGCTGACCTGGATCGGGCTGATCGCGCTGCCGTTCGTGCTCGGCTATCAGGGGTGGACGTACTGGGTGTTCAGGAAGCGGGTTCAGGTGGCGGTCCGTTCGTGACGGCATGATCTTCGTGGCGCCCTGGCCGCCGCGGCCACGCTGCTCCGGGCCGCGGCGGCCGGCGGACACCGGCGGTTGACGTTCACCGGTGCTCCCATTTGCACCGAATGACCGTGAACCGCCCGCGGTCAGCCGGCGGCGGCCGGGGTGGGGGTGACGCGGTGGTCCTTCAGGTGCAGGTCGCCCTTGAGCGGCCCCTGCAACTGCTTGAGCACCTTGAGGTCGCCCAGCACCGTCCACAGCGGGCCGACCAGGTGCGGCTTGTACTCGGGCGCCTGGTCCATCCAGGCGTTCTTCCCTTCCTCGCTGGTGAAGGTGTTCACGAAGAACTCCCCCGCGTCGGTCTTGCAGTAGCCGGTACGCAGGTCGCTCGCGTCGACCTGCATCCGGGGTTCGCAGCCCACCTGGGAGGAGAGATCCTCCACGGTGAGAGGCACCGCGGGAGCCTGGTTGCTCCCTGCGGCGACATTCTCGTCGCCACCCGGCGCACAAGCAGCGACGAGCCCGACCAGCAGCGCGAAAGCGGTCAGACGTGAATAAGTCGTCATGTGCGGAGGTACGCAGGCTTCGCCGCCACGGTTCAGCGCAAAATGACACAACCGTGTTCGGCCAGCCGGCGCAGCACCGGAGGGTCGCCGTCGAGCTTGTTCCAGCGCAGGTCGAGCCGGTCCAGCGCGGGCAGCTCGGCCGGCAACTCACGCAGGCGGTTGTTGCGCAGGTCCAGGTGGCTGAGCCGGGGCAGCCGCGCCAGCCAGCCCGGCAGTGAGCTCAGCAGGTTGTCGCGCAGATCCAGCACTCGCAGCTCGCCCAGGGCCGCCATCGAGCCGGGCAGCTCCGTCAGCCGGTTGCCCCGCAGGTGCAGCTCGCGCAGGCGGCCCAGCGCGCCGATGGAGTCGGGCAGCGCCGTCAGCCGGTTGTTGTAGAGCCGCAGCTCCATCAGAGACGCCATCCGGCCCAGGCTCGCGGGCAGCCGGGTGAGGCGGTTGTCGGTCAGGTTGAGATAGGCGAGCCGGTCCAGCCTGCCGAGCGCCTCGGGGACCTCGGTGAGGCCGTTGTCACTGGCGTACAGATAGTCGGTGAGGGGCAGGTCCGCCAGCTCGGGCGGGAGCGCGGTGAGCCGGTTGTGGCCCAGGTCGAGCATGCGCAGCGCGCCGAGCCCGCCGATGGCGGCGGGCACCTCGGTCAGGGCGTTCTCGGCGAGGTTGAGCGATCGTAGACCGGTCAGCTTCCACAACCCGCCGGGCACCTCGGTCAGCCCGTTGCGGCCGGCCGACAGGTGCCGCAGCGAGTGCGGGAGCCCGTCGGGCAGCGCCCGGACGGCGTTGCCGTACAGGAAGAGCGTTTCCAGGTGCGGCGGGCAGGACGGGAAGGCCGTCAGGTCGTTGCCGTCCAGGTGCAGCGCCCGCAGCGCGTCGAGGCCGGAGAGGTCGGGCAGCGCGCGCAGGCGGTTGCCGTCGAGCCTGAGCTCCTCCAGCGACGGCAGCCGCGCCACCCAGCCGGGCAGCTCGGTGAGCTCGTTCCAGGCCAGGTCGATCAGGCGGGTCCGGGCCAGCTCGCTCGCCGTGCCCGGCATCGAGGTCAGGCCCGCGCCCGGCGCCCGTAGTTCGGTGTCCATGGACCGAGATCATCCACCACGGAGGTCGAACAGCTCCGACGGGGAGATCGGCATCCGGTCGATCTCGATGCCCTCGGCGTCCTCCAGGGCCGAGGCGATCACCGCCGAGACGGGGATCACCCCGGCCTCGCCCGCACCCTTGATGCCCAGCGGGTTCAGCGGGGACGGCGTCTCCAGGTGGCCGGTCTCGATGCGCGGGACCTCGGTGGCGTACGGCATGAGGAAGTCCATGAAGGAGGCGTTCTGCAACTGCCCGTCCGCGTCGTACGCCATCCGCTCGTACAGGGCGCCGCCGATGCCCTGCGCCACTCCCCCGTGAATCTGCCCCTCCACGATCATCGGGTTGATCAGCTTGCCGCAGTCGTGCACGACGACGTAACGCACCACCTTGATCTCGGCGGTCAGCGGGTCGGTCTCCACGATGGCCGCGTGCATGCCGGCGGCGAAGGTGGACCTGATCGGCGAGTAGTAGCCGCGCCCTTCCAGCCCCGGCTCCTCCCCCTCGGCGACCGGCGGCCGGTCCGGCGAGGCCGTCCCGGCGAACTGGGTGGCCTTGGCCGTCTCCTCGTCGAAGGCGTAGCGCAGCGGGTTGGCCAGCACCGCGACCGTGGACAGCGGGATCGAGGCGGACGGCGAGCCCGCCACGTGCACCAGCCCTTCGCTGATGGTCAGGTCAGCCGGGTCGGCCTCGAGCGCGTCCCCGGCGATGCGCAGCGCCTTCTCCCGCACCTTGGCGCAGGCCAGCGCGATCGCGTTGCCGCTCATCACGGCCGCGCGGGAGGCGAAGGTGCCCACCGCGTAGCCGAAGCGGCGGGTGTCGCCGGTGACGACCGAGACCCTTTCGATCGGCACGCCGAGCCGGTCGGCGGCGATCTGCGCGAACACGGTCTCGTGTCCCTGC
Source organism: Nonomuraea glycinis (assembly GCF_014646515.1). Classification (GTDB taxonomy): domain Bacteria; phylum Actinomycetota; class Actinomycetes; order Streptosporangiales; family Streptosporangiaceae; genus Nonomuraea; species Nonomuraea glycinis. The sequence continues at coordinate 98,271 of NZ_BMNK01000020.1, read as the reverse complement.
CCCTGCGAGGTGAGCCCGGTCGAGACGTGCACCCGCCCGTCGGAGGTGATCTGCACATGCCCGCCCTCGTACGGCCCGACACCGGTCCCCTCGACGTAGCAGCCGATGCCGATGCCCCGGCCGGGCGCGGGCCGGAAGTCGTCCCAGCCGATGAGCTCCTTCACCATGCGCAGCATCCGCGGGTAGTCGCCGCTGTCGTAGATGAGCGGCCGCCCGTCCTGGAAGATCATCCCCTGGTCGTACGGGAACTCGTCCGGCTGGATGAAGTTGACCTCCCGCACCTGGGTGCGGTCCTTGCCCAGATAGCGCGCGATCTTGTCCATGGTCCGCTCCATGCAGAACACGCCCTGCGGCCGTCCCGCGCCCCGGTAGGGCGTGACCTGCACGGTGTTGGTGTAGACGGCGCTGAACTCCACCCGGTACGCCCCGATCCGGTAGGGACCGAGCAGCTGGGTGGCGGTGATGATCGGCACGATGATCCCGTACGGCGTGTAGGCGCCGTGGTCGTGCAGGATCGTCACGTCCAGCCCGAGCACCCGCCCGTCGTCGTCGAAGCCCACCCGCACGTGCTGCACCTGGCCGCGCTCGTGCGCGGCGGCGATGAAGTGCTCGCGCCGGTCCTCGGTCCACTTCAGCTCCCGGCCGAGCAGCATGGCCGCCCACGGCACCAGGATCTCCTCCGGCCACGGGTGCACGATCTTCACGCCGAACCCGCCGCCCACGTCGGGGGCGATCACCTCGACGTGCGGCAGCGGCAGGCCGAGCGCGGCGGCGATGGCCATGCGGACGCTGGTGGAGGTCTGGGTGCTGGAGTAGACGCGCAGGTCGGTGCCGTCCCAGCGGGCGTAGACGCCACGGCCTTCGAGCGGCGTGCTGGCGCTGCGCTCGATGTCCAGCCGGAAGGCCAGCGTGTGCGGGGCGGCCTCGATGGCCTCCGCCGCGCCGCGCCCGGCCGCCGACAGGACCTCCTGGACCAGGTGCGCCCCCACGTTCCCGGGCACGTCGTCGTGCACCAGCGCGGCCCCGTGCGCCGCCTCCTCCAGCCCGACGACCGCCTTGAGCGGCTCGTAGTCCACCTCGATCAGCGCGCAGACGTCCTCGGCGAGATAGCGGTCGGTGGCCACCACCATGACGACGGGCTCGCCCACATGCCTGACCACGTCCCTGGCCAGCGGATAGGCGGTGCGCCCGTGGGTGAGGGCCGGATGCGGGATCAGCAGCGGCAGCGGGCGGCCGACCCGCTCCGGCAGGTCCTCCCAGGTGTAGATGGCCACCAGCCCGTCCACGTCCAGCGCCGGTGCCACGTCGATGTCCCGGATGCGGGCGTGCGCGTGCGGCGAGCGTACGAACGCGACCGCGAGCGCGCCGGAGCCCAGGTCGTCCAGGTAGCGGCCGTGCCCGGCGAGCAGCCGGGGGTCCTCGCGGCGTTGTACCGGCTCCCCGAACAGCTTGGTGGTCACGGGCCTCGCCTCCTGGTGGTCACGCCTCTTCGGCGAGCAGCTCGGCCGCCCGATGGACGGCCTTCGCGATGTTCTGGTAGCCGGTGCAGCGGCACAGGTTGCCGGAGATGCCCTCCAGCACCTCCTCGTCCGTGGGCGCCGGGTTCTCCCGCAGCAGCGCGGTCACCGTGCACAGGAAGCCCGGGGTGCAGAAGCCGCACTGCAGCGCGTGGCACTCGGCGAAGGCCCGCTGCACGGGCGAGAGCCCCTCCGGCCCGGCCAGCCCCTCCACGGTGGTGATCTCGCGCCCGTCCACGGTCACCGCGAACGTCAGGCACGAGCGCACCGGCTGCCCGTCGAGCAGCACCGTGCAGCAGCCGCACACGCCGTGCTCGCAGCCCACGTGGGTGCCGGTCAGGCCTACGTCGTGGCGCAGGCAGTCGGACAGCAGCCTGCGGCCCGGCACGGTGACCCGGCGGGCGGTGCCGTTCACCGTCAGGGTGATCTCGTGCTCGGCCGTCATGCCGCCGCCTCTCTCGCCGCTTCCCGCAACGCCTGCTCGGCCAGCACACCCACCAGGTGCAGGCGGTAGACGGGCGAGGCGTGCACGTCGCCCTCCGGGTCGGTCCGCTCGCGCACCGCCGCGGCCACCGCCGGCCAGTCGACGCTCACGGCCGGCCGCCGCTCGCACACGCCGCTCACGTCCACCACGACCGGCACCGGCCCGACGCCGATGCACGCCACCCGGGCGGCGTCGATGTGCAGGTCCTCATCCAGCCGCACCACGGCGCAGACGCCGGCCAGCGCGTAGTCGCCGTGCCGCCGGGCCACCTCACGGAACGCCGTCCCGGTCCGCGCGCCCAGCGCCGGGAAGTGTGCGGACACGGCCAGCTCGCCGGGCCGCGCCGCCGACTCCATCGGCCCGGTGAAGAACTCGCGGGCCGGCACGTCCCGCACCGCCGTCCCCGCCGGCAACGCCACCACCCCGCCGCCGCCGTCCCTCGGCACGCCGTCTCTTTGCACGCCGTCCCTTCGTACGCCGCCCCTCGGCACGCCGTCCTTTTGCACGCCGTCCCTTCGTACGCTGTCCGTCGGCACGCCGTCCCCGCCCACGCTCGCCAGCCGTACCGAACCATCCAGTACGGCGAGCACCGCCGGCAGCTCGGCGGCCGGGTCGGCGTGCACGAGACTGCCCACGACCGTGCCCCGGTTGCGGATCACCGGGTGGGCGACCAGCCGCAGCGCCTGGGCGAGCAGCGGATGCGCGCCACACCGCGCCACCTCCGAGTGCCGGGCCAGCGCGCCCACGGTGACACCCGCCGGCGTCTCCCGCACCACGGCGAGAGCCGCCAGCCGGTTGATGTCGACCAGGTGCGCGGGCGCCGCCAGCCGCATGTTGAGCATCGGGATCAGGCTCTGCCCACCGGCGAGCACCTTGCCGTGCGCCCCGACGGCGGCCAGTGTCTCCAGGGCCTCCCCGAGGTCGCGGGGGCCGTGGTACTCGAACGGCGGCGGCTTCACCCGGCGTCACTCCTGATCGCCTCGGGGGTCCGCCTCGCGATCACGCGCAGCAGGTGCCACCCGCCGACCACCACGATGGTGCCCAGCGCGATGCCCTCCAGCCTGAAGTCGTCACTGATCAAGTGCTTCACCGGTCCGATCGCCAGGATGATGCCCGCACCGATCGGGACCATGTTGACCGGATCGGCGAAATCCACCCGGTTCTCGATCCAGATCTTCGCACCGAGCAGCCCGATCATGCCGTACAGGATGACCGTGACGCCGCCCAGCACGCCGGACGGCGTGGCCGACACCAGCGCGCCGAACTTGGGGATCAGCCCGAACCCGATCGCGATGACGCCCGCGATGTAGTAGGCGGCCGTGGAGTAGACCTTGGTGGCGGCCATGACGCCGATGTTCTCGGCGTAGGTGGTGGTGGGCGAGCCGCCGACCGCGCTGGTCACCACGGTGGCGATGCCGTCGGCGGCGACGGCGCGGCCTACGTAGGGGTCGACGTCGGTCCCGGTCATCTCGCCGACGGCCTTGACGTGGCCGATGTTCTCGGCGACCAGCGCGATGACGGCGGGCAGCACGAGCAGCACCGCCGAGAACTCGAAGTCCGGCCAGTGCGTGTCGGGCCAGCCGAACCACGGGGCGGACTCGACCTTGCTGAGGTCCACCCGGAAGTGCGCCGCGACCTGGACGGCCCCGTCGTCGTAGGCGGGCACCATGCCGAAGAGCCGGTCGGCGCCCCAGGAGAGCACGAACCCGACCGCCAGCCCGATGAGGATGCCGATCCGGCCGACGAACCCCTTGAACGCCACCACGAGCACGAACGTCACCAGCATCGTGACCAGCGCCATCCACTGGTCCTGCGGCCAGTAGACGTCCGCCACCACGTACGCCAGGCCGAACCCGATGAGCATGACCACCGCGCCGGTCACCACCGGCGGGAAGATCCGGTTGATCACGTCCGCGCCCAGGAAGTGCACCGCCAGGCCGACCAGCGCCAGCACGAACCCGACGACCAGGATCGCCCCGGTCACGATCGCGTCCGCGCCGGCCGTGTCGCCGCCGAACAGCGCCCTGATGGCCAGCACACCGCCCACGAAGGACGCGCTGGTGCCCAGGTAGCTGGGCACCTTCCCCTTGACGATCAGCAGGAACAGGATCGTCGCGACCCCCGACATCATGATCGCGACATTGGGGTCGAGCCCCATCACCAGCGGGAAGACGAACGTCGCCCCGAACATCGCCACCACATGCTGAGCCCCGAACCCCACCATCCGGGGCCAGCTCAACCGCTCATCAGGCCGTACGACCTCGCCGGGGGCCAGGTGTTTGCCGTCGCCGTGTTTGGTCCATCCAAAGGCCATTGTGAGCCCCTCTTCGCCCGGACCGGGTGCTTGCGTTGCGGGCAGATTAGGCCCACTGGCGAGCGTGTACACGGGCATGATCTGCCAAATCTGGCCCGCTGACCAGAGCTCTTCTCGCGCACACCTTCCCCGAAGGCTCGGTGATCACCCGAGGGGGCGGTTCCGGTGCGGCGGGGCGGCAGGGACAGCGCCGTCCCTGCCGCCCGATCCGACAAACTACATATTTCAGGCAGGTAATGTAGACAAGATATTCTGTGCCTTCGCGACAAGGGAGCACGTTCATGTCCGCAAGGGGTGAGGCCACTCCGCCCCCATCGCCCATGCCGTCGTACACGGCCGCACCTCCGTCGGCTGCCACGGCAAGCCCGGCCATCCCCGCCCCGACACCCAACGAGGCGCCTGCGGCGTCACCGGCTCCTTCTGCTTCCACCTCCCCGTCGCCGACCTCGCCCGGTCTCACACCCCCGGGCATGCCGAACATCGACGTCCTGAGGAGTGATTTCACCAAGGCGGCCGACGGATTCGCCGACGAGCACGACGGCCTGGCGAAAGATGCCCGTTGGATTCTCGACGCCATCGCCGCGCTGGGCGACTTCGCCGGCACAGATGAGACGGCGAACACGTTCAGGCAGGGCTATTCCACCGCATTGAAGTCAACCACCACCTATGTCGGCGCGCTACGCGACAGATATCCGGAAATCGCCGAACGGCTGGCCGGGATGAAGACCGGCTTCGACGTCGCGAACTGGGCCAACATCCAATCCCTGCCGAAAGTGTCCGACCTGCCCGATTTCTCGGCGCCGGACAAAAAGCCCAACCCCTGACGTTCTTTGGAGACCTGATGACCACACCGGACGGCGGCGCTCCCTTCCTCGACGAGGAGATGAACCGCTTTCTCGGCCAGTTCCAAGCCACTACCCGGCCGCTGGAAGAGCTGCGGGAAGGCCTCGGCGCCGTGCGCGGCCGGGGCACGGCGGCCCATGGCCAGGTGGAGGCGGAGGTGCTGGCGAGCGGCGCGCTCGGCAGCCTGCGGATCGACCCGCGGGCCATGCGCCTCGGCGCGGACGCTCTGGCGGAGGCGGTGCTCGCCGCCGCGAGCAACGCCGGCGCGGACCTGGCCACCCAGCTGACCGGGATGCTGACGAACGGCCTGAACCCGTTCGCCGACGAGGTCAGGCGTGCCGGCCAGGAGTGGTGACCTACCTCGCGCCCATGGTCCAGGCGTCAGTACCCGCGCAAGCGCCTGAACTGGTCCTGGCCTGCGGCGACACCCAGCTTGGCGAGCATCTGCTCCCACGTGGGCAACAGGCTGGCCGGATCGTCGATCACGTCGCCGGGCCTGTTGAGCGCGTTCCCCGTCATGGTGAAGATGGAGGATCCGACGAGAAACATGGTGGCGTTCTGCGCCGCCTTGTTCTTCGGCAGCAGGTTCGCGGCCTTGCCGAAGTTGGCCGGGTCCACATGGTAGAAGACCATGGCCGCCGCGAAATTCTTCACCATGTACGCGCCGCGGTCGCCCCACGATCCCAGGTCCTCGCCCCTCGCCACCTTGACCCCGTCAACGATCACCTGGTCGAGGGCCGTATAAGTGAGACTGCCTCCCACGGCGCCGAGCAGCCGCTTCCCGACGGCATGGTCGTACATCTTGAGCAGCAGTCGCGCCTGCGACCTGCGTACCGCCCAGTTGATCAACACCTGGACCTTCTTGTCGACCGCCGGCCAGCAGAAGAACATGAGCAGCTCGAGCCATTGGGTCAAGGCCATCGTCCGGAGCGTGTGCTGCGTCTCCTCCAGCATCTCGGCGTAGTCGTCGACCGCGTCGGCCAGCCCGCGGACGTAGGCGGAGACGAGCGGCGGAAACGGCGCGACCTCGTCCTTGAAGTACGTCTTGAAGGCATCGATGCCCGCGCCGGAGCTGGGCGGCCGCCACAGCCTGCCCGCGATCTCCGCCACGTCCTCCAGGCTGATGTCCACCCGCCGGGCCAGCTGCCGCAGCAGCTGCGCGGCCTCGCGCGCCTTGGCCGGGTCGCCGTCGGGGTAGGCGACCTGCAGCATCTGCAGGACCACGGCGCCGACACCGGCGGCGGACAGCAAGATCCCTCCCGCCGGGAGGGCCTTCGGGAGGAATTTGGGGGACGGACTCACGTTGCAGACCCTTTCTCCACCACCGGATGATTTCCGCGCGTCGAATTGCCCGATCATCCCACGATTTGCCACGTGAGGCGGTTCATTTGCAACGTGAGACGGTTCAGGCGACGTGAATGGTGAAGCCGTCCCCGCTGACCACCTGACCGGTGCGGATCTTGGCCCGCTTTCTGAGCTCCACCTCGCCGTCCACCAGCACCATGCCCTCGGCGATCAGATGCTTGGCCAGGCCCCCCGTCTCGGTGACCCCGCAGTATTTCAGCAGGTCGCACAGCGGGATGTAGTCGGAGCGCAGCTCGAAGTCCAGGTCCACGGGGACCAAGCCTAGATGCCGCGCATCCTCAGCACGTGCAGGGCCAGAGTCAGGTTCAGGCGCAGGTGCGGGTCGTCGGTGAAGTTGCCGAGGAGCCGTTCCAGCTTGCCGATCCGGTAGCGCAGCGTGTTGTAGTGGAAGTGCAGCCGCCTGGCCGTTTCCGCGACATTCAGGTTGGTCTCCAGCAGCACTTGGAGAGTGCGCCGCAGGTCGGCGTTCTCGGCGTCGGCGTCGGCGGCCAGCGGGCCCAGGGTCTCGCGGACGAAGGCGTGCAGCTCCTCGGTGTCGTTCACCAGCGACAGCAGCCGGTAGACGCCGAGCTGGTCGAAGTGCGCGACCGCCCCCCTGCCGTGCAGCTGGCGGCCGACCCGGGCCGCCTTGAGCGCCTGGGAGTAGGCCTCCGGCAGCGTCTCCGCGCCCTGGCAGGGGCGGGAGGTGCCCGTCGAGAACGTGGCGGGCGGCACGTCGGCGAAGGCGGCGGCGGCGTCCTTGGCCACCCGGTCGGCGTCCACGGCGGCGTCCAGCACCGCCACCACCTCGTGCGAGAAGCCCGCGACCGCGCCGCGCTGATCGTGCCGGCGCATCGTGGCGGTCCAGCAGGTGACCAGGCGATCCTGGGCGGTGCGCTCGTCGCCCTCCGGGTCGAGCTCGGCCACCAGCACGGTGACCGGCCGCTCCAGGTCCCAGCCGAACGCCCTGGCCCTGGCCGTGACCCGCTCCGCCGACCCGGCCCGGCCGGTGAGCACGTCACGCAGGAAGTCCGCCCGGTATTTGCTCTCCACCGCGTTGACCGCCTCCTGCCGGGTGACGGCGAGCGCGGCGACGGTGGCGGCACGCTCCAGGATGCTCAGGTCGCTGTCCTGGATCACGCCGGCCGGGCTGTAGGCGACGATCCGCCCGTGATGGTGCCCGCCCGCGATCACCGGCACCGAGGCCATCGTCCCGCCGCGCGCCCGCGCGCCCGGACCGGCGGAGGTGGACGTCGGCGGCAGCCGGACGGCCGAACCGGTCGCCCCGGCGGGCGGCAGCGGCGGACCCTCCCGGACGATCGACTCGCGTAACGACGCGACCTGGTCGGGCGGCCCGGCGACGGCCAGGATCCGCCCGCCGCCGTCCACCGCCGCGACCGACACGTCGAGCAGCAGGGCGACCTCGGCGGTGACCTCGTCCAGCCCGCCTCCGGCCAGCACCACCTGGACCAGCGCCCGGTGCGCCTCCTCCGCGCGGACCAGCGCGGCCGCCTGCCGGTTGAGGATGTCGGTCAGCACCTGGTTGAGAATGTCGTCGAAGCCGACGTCGTTCGGCAGCAGGATGAGCGGGAAGCCGAGCCGATCGGCCTGCTCGATCATCTCCTCCGGCAGCTCGTCCACGTAGCGGCCGAGCTTGATGCCCAGCGCGGCCAGCCCGCGCTCGTCCAGGTCCGCCACCAGGCGGCCGAGCGACTGCGGGGTGTTGCGCAGCGGGTAACCGGTGGTGAGCAGCAACTCGTGCGGCTTCACCCAGGCCAGGATGTCGGGCACCTCCATGACGTTGAGGCGCTGCACGATGCGGCCCAGGCCGCTCTCCCCCGCGAGCAGCCGCGCCCCGGCGAGCGTCGACACGCCCAGCACCTCCCCCACGGACACGCCATGGATGATCGTTCCGGTGCTGGCGAGGCGGACTGGGGGCTCCATGGGGCGATTGTTCCCTGGGATCGGTCTGTCAGGAAGAGCCAACCTTCCCGCCGACTGTTGGCAAATTTCTCCGTACGGGGGGTTGCCGGGACCGTTCTACGGTCAGGTCAGGGTCCGTAGGGAGGTCGGGTGACGGTCGGTACACACGCTCGGCGGGTTCGCGTCCATGTCACGGGCGCCGCCAGCACGGCGGTACGTCCCGTCCTGGAGTCGCCCCGGCGTCCCGCCCGGGTGCTCGCCGCGTTCTCCGCCGGGATATACCTCGAGGTCAGGACCGAGCTGGAGCCGTCGGTGATCGCCGTCATCAGCGGCGAGGGCATCCGGCTGCCCAACTCGCTGCTGCTCGCCGCCGAGCTGCCGCGCGTCACGGTGGGTGACGAGGCGTTCGCCGGGGACGGGTCGGTGGAGGTGGGGCGGCTGAGCCTGCGGGTGCGCCGCTGGTGGGATCCCGCGCCCGCGCTGGGCGAGGTCGATCCGCGCACGCTCGCGTCGCTGTGCCTGACCGGCGAGGCCCAGGGCGCGCCTGGACTGGCGGGGCACGACGCGGTCGAGCTGCTGGCCGCCAGTTGCGCCTCAGGCTGGCTGCTGGGCGCGGTGACGGCGGCGGAGCGGCTGGTGGGCCTCGGTCCCGGCCTCACCCCGAGCGGGGACGACGTGCTGGCCGGACTGCTGGTGACGCTCCGGCACCTGGGCACCGCGACCGGGGTCGAGCGGGCGGTACGGCTCGGCGGCTGGCTGGCGGCGGCCGTCACCTTCGACGCCCGCACCCGTACGACGCCGCTCTCGGCGACGCTGCTGCACTGCGCCGCCCGGGGGGAGGCGTGCCCCGAGGTGATCGCCGTACTGCGCGGCCTCGCCGGGCGCCAGCCCCTCGAACCCGCGCTACGACGCCTGCACAGCCTCGGCCACACCTCCGGCGCCGACCTCGCCCAGGGCATCGCCATCGGCCTCGACGCGGTCCTCGCCCTGGGAGACCCCCGATGAACGACCCGAACGCGACGCCCGACGCCGTGTTCGTTCGGCGGGGGGCCTACTACGACTCGGTGACGCTCATGCGGGTGAGCGGCGCTCTGGCGGACTTGCCCGGCACGCAGGTGGCCATCGTGGCCATGGCCACGGAGCTCAACCTCGATCTCGCCCGCGACCTGGGCTTCGAGGTGCCCGAGGCCGGGCCGGGCGATCTGCTGGTGGCGCTGCGCGGCGCGGACGTCGACGCGGCGGTGGCCGAGCTGGACAGCCGGCTGCGGGCGCAGGCGGTGCAGGGGGGCCAGGCGGCCGAGCAGCCGCCGCTCACCACCCGCTCGGCGGCGGCCCGGTCGGCCGCGGATCTGGTGCTGGTGTCGGTGCCGGGCGAGCACGCCTTCGGTGAGGCGCTGGACGCCATCGAGGCCGGACTGCCTGTGATGATCTTCAGTGACGGGGTGCCCGTCGAGCAGGAGCGCCTGCTGAAGGAGCGGGCCGACGAGCGCGGCCTGCTGGTCATGGGCCCCGACTGCGGCACGGCCGTCATCGGCGGCGTCGGCCTCGGCTTCGCCAACGTGCTGAGGCCCGGCCCGGTCGGCGTGGTCGCCGCCTCCGGCACCGGCGCGCAGCAGGTCACCTGCCTGCTCGACCTGGCCGGGGTGGGCGTCAGCCAGGTGCTCGGCGTCGGGGGAAGGGACCTGTCCGCGCCGATCGGCGGCCGCTCCACGCTGCGGGCGCTGCGGATGCTCGACGACGATCCGGCCACCGAGCTCATCATCCTCATCTCCAAGCCGCCCGCCCCGGGCGTGGCGGACGCCGTACAGAAAGTCATCGCGACGCTGCGCACGCCGGTCGTGACGGCGCTGCTCGGGCAGGGCGGGGACCTGACCGCGGCGACGGAGACGGCCCTACACGCCCTCGACCTACCGGTCCCCCGCTGGCCGCGCTACCCCGCCGACACGTCAGCCGGACCGGGTGGGCCGGGTAGGTCGGTGGGGGGTGGGCTTGTGGGGGTTTATTCGGGGGGGACGTTGTGTGCCGAGGCGGCGTTGGTCGCCGGGCGGGGTGAGTTCACCGACTACGGCGACGATGCCTACACCCGGGGCCGCGCGCACCCGATGATCGATCCGACGCTCCGGCTGGAGGCGCTGCGCCGGGTGCGGCCGGGCGACGTGGTGCTCATGGACGTGGTGCTCGGCCACGGCGCGGACCCCGATCCGGCCGCCGGGCTGGCCCCCGTCATCGCGAGCGTCCCGGCGCCCGTCGTGGTCGCGCTCATCGGCACCGAGGCCGATCCGCAGGGCCTGCGGGAGCAGCGCGCCGCGCTCTGCCGGGCGGGCGCCACCGTCTTCGCCTCCAACGCCCAGGCCGCCCGCCACGCCGCGAGCCTGCTCGGTCATCCCGGAGGTCACGTACAAGGAGAGGATCGATGACGCTGCTCGACGGCCCGCCCCGGGTGATCACAGCCGGCGCGAGCCTTCTGGCGGAGTCGCTGCGCGAGCAGGCGGCCGACGTCACCGCCGTGGCCTGGCGGCCGCCCCTGGCGGGCACGGCCGGCGCCCTGGCCAGGATCCTCGCCGACCCGCGCAGGCACGCGGCCAACGAGCTCGCCGTCCACCGGCTCACCACCGCCCGCCCGTACCTCGTGGGAGTGCGCCGGGCCTCGGAGGTGCTGCGGCTGCCGGCGGGGATGTTCCTGCACGCCGGCCCGCCCATCACCTGGCAGCGGGCCTCGGGCCCGATGCGGGGGGCGCTGATCGGCGCGATGCTGCTGGAGGGGTACGCCCGCGACGAGCGCGAGGCCACCGCCGCCCTGTCCGCCGGCCAGGTCAGGCTGGAGCCCTGCCATCAGCACGCGACCGTGGGGCCGATGGCGGGCGTGGTGAGTCCGTCGATGTGGATGTTCGAGGTACGCGACGCCGAACACGGCGGGACCGCCTACTGCTCGCTCAACGAGGGCCTGGGCAAGGTGCTGCGCTATGGCGCGTTCGGCCCCGAGGTGCTGGACCGGCTGCGCTGGATGGACGACGTGCTGGGACCGGTGCTGTCGGCGGCGGTCGAGCTGGCCGGGCCGATCGACCTGCGGTCGCTGATCGCGCAGGCGCTGCAGATGGGCGACGAACTGCACAATCGCAATCGGGCGGCGACCTCGCTGCTGCTGCGCGAGCTCGCCCCCGCCGTGGCCGACGCCGCGCCGGCCACCGCCTCCGAGGTGCTGCGCTTCATCGCCGGCAACGACCACTTCTTCCTGAACGCGGGCATGGCGGCGGCCAAGGTGAGCACCGACGCGGCCCGCGACATCCCGGGGTCGTCGCTGGTCGTCGCGATGGCGCGCAACGGCACCGACTTCGGCGTGCAGGTCTCGGGGCTCGGCTCGCGGTGGTTCACCGGCCCGGCGGGCGTGCCGGACGGGCTCTATCTGGGCGCGTACGGTCCGGCGGACGCCAATCCGGACATCGGCGACTCCACCATCACCGAGACGTCGGGGCTGGGCGGGTTCGCGATGGCGGCGGCCCCGGCCATCGTGCGGTTCGTGGGCGGCGAGGTGGCGGACGCGGTGGCGGCGACCCGGTCGATGTACGAGATCACGGTGGCCGAGCACCCCGCCTACCAGATTCCCGGGCTGGGCTTCCGTGGCACGCCGGTGGGGATCGACGTGACGCTGGTCGCCAGGACCGGCGTGCTGCCGGTGGTCAACACCGGGATCGCCGGACGGGTGGCGGGCACCGGGCAGGTCGGCGCCGGTCTGGTGAGCCCGCCCGCCGAGGCGTTCACCAGCGCCCTCGCGGCCCTGGCCGACGCAGCAGCGGATCCCTTCGCGGACGGACCCACGTCGGCTCTTCGGTAAAGAGCCTTCAGCTTTCCCTCCGAGTGTTGCGCCTATATCGTGGCGAACCTCGTAATCTGGAGCCGCCACGCAGGGGCGAAGAGACTGAAGGTGGGGGCGGACATGGCAGCGGACCGCGGCGTCGAAGGCGGCGCTCCGCAGAGCCAGGGCCGCCTGATCGGCAGGCGCTACCGCCTGATGTCGCCGGTCGGCAGGGGCGGCATGGGCATGGTCTGGCACGCCCACGACGTCCTGCTGGCCCGCGACGTGGCGGTCAAGGAGCTCATCCTGCCGTTCGGGCTCGACCAGGCGGGCAAGCAGGTGGCTTACCGGCGGATGCTGCGTGAGGCCAGGTCCGCCGCGCGGCTGACCCATCCGGGCATCGTCACCGTGCACGACGTGGTCGAGGAGGACGGCCGGCCCTGGATCGTCATGGAGCTGGTCCGGGCCTGGTCCCTGGAGCAGGCGGTGCGGCAGAGCGGCCCGCTGCCGGTGATCCAGGCCGCGGAGATCGGCATCCGGGTGCTGGACGCGGTCCGGCACGCGCACGCCGCCGGCATCCTGCACCGCGACATCAAGCCGGGCAACGTGCTGCTCACCTCCGACCGGGTGGTGCTGACGGACTTCGGCATCGCCGCGATCGAGGGCGATGTGACGATCACGCAGACCGGGCTGCTCATGGGCTCGCCGGCCTACGTCCCGCCGGAGCGGCTGTCCGGGCAGCAGCTCACCCAGGCGGCCGACCTGTGGTCGTTCGGGGCGACGCTGTACGCCGCGGTCGAGGGACGCCCGCCGTACGAGGGGCCGGACGCGATCGCGGTGCTCGGCGCGGTGCTCACCCAGGCGCCGAACCCGATCCAGCACGCGGGCGCGCTGGGGCCCGTCATCGAGGGCCTGCTCCGCAAGAACCCGGCGGAGCGGCTCACCGCCGAGCAGGTCGGGGAGATGCTGGAGCGGGTGCTGAGCGCGCACGGCGCGGTGCGGCCGCGCACCCAGCAGCCGCCGCAGCAGCCTCTGCCGCCGCAGCCCGACCTCACCCCGGCCCGGGGCATGGACTCCTCGTCCGGTCCGCTGCCTTCGCGGATCGTGGAGACACCCTCAGGCCCGGTACGCGTGCCGTACGACCCGAACAGCCCGTCCGGCGGCTACTCCAGGCCGTTCGACGGGGGGTCGAGCCCCTCGGGCAGCCACCGCACCGAGCAGTTGCCGCCGTCGCCACGTCCGGACAGGTTCGACGCGTTCACCAGCGCCTCGGGCGCGCAGCGGATGCCACAGGACATCTCCGGCCCGCACAGCACCTCGGGGGCGCACCCCCTCCCGGAGGAGCCGTTCGTGTCGCGCGGCCTGCTGGACAGCTCGTCGAACCCGCAGCCGCCGCTCAGCGCGCCGCCGGACCCCTACGCCGGCCCGCACGGCCCCTTAGCCGCTCCGGACGAGCGCTCGGCGCCGCCGATCCTCCCGCTGACCAGTGACAGCCGGACCGCGGGCCGCCCCACGCCCTGGCCGCTCGCCTCGGCCGACGACCTGCGCGACCAGTCTCGCGGCCTGGCGCGGGAGTCCGCGCACCGCAGCCTGGCGACCATGCCGGGCGTGGCGCACCGCAACACCACGAGCAGGCGCAGGCCCGAGGACACGGGCAACGCGTGGGTGCGGGACGGGCGGCCGACGCCGCTGCTGATCGTCATCGCCGTCGCGTCCGTGCTCACCGTGGTGGCCGTGCTGATGTTCATCGCCTCCGGCAGCGGCGACTCGCAGGCCCCGCTGGAGGTCACCTCCGCGCCCTCGGCCAGTGCGCTCGTCACCGAGCCCGAGGCCTCGCCGGTGCCCGACGGCTATCGGGAGCAGACACCCGCCGGGTTCAAGGTCGGCGTGCCTCCGGACTGGAAGCTGGCCTCGTCGGAAGGCGAGGCCACCTTCTCAGGCCCGAAGGACTCCAGCGCGCGCATCGTGGTCGAGGACGTGACGTCGCAGGCCGACGGCGGCCTGGCGGAGCTGAGCCGCGCGGAGGCCGACGGCGGCGTGGACGGCTACATCCAGGTGCAGCTCCAGGCGGTGCGCTACCGGGACTGGAAGGCGGCCGACTGGGAGTACACCTACACGACCAAGAACGGCGTCCCCATGCACGCGCTGTCCAGGTACGTCACGATCGACGACAGCACCGCCTACAAGATCACCTTTGAGATGCCGGAGCTCACCTGGGACGACCAGGCCAAGACCCGCAAGGTGTTCCTAGACACCTTCCGTCAGACCGCCTGACGCGCCCGCAGGCGTCAGGGCCGTCCCGCCGAGCGCGCGGTCGAGGAAGTCGCGGACCGTCTCGGCCAGCTCGACTCTGTGGTCGGACAGGGCATGGTCGGTCGCCCATTCGTGATGCTCCAGCCGGGCCGCGGCGTAGGCGCCCACCAGCGGCCGGTGATGCACCTCGGCGGGCGTGACAGGGTCCAGCCCGCCGCCGATGAGCAGCACGGGCCGGTCGGCGAACGACGGCGCCAAGGCCGCCAGGCTCCACCGTTCCCCCGCCGCCTCCATCTCGCCGACCAGCTCCTCGCCGCTGGTCCCGCGCAGCGGGAGCAACTCGCCGTCGAAGATCTCGACGTACGCGCGCCGCCCGGCGGGGCCGAGCCCGCGGGTGACCGTACCGAAGTCGAAGCCGGAAACCGAGACGGTGGCGGCGATGCCCGGATCGCCGGCGGCGGTCATCAGGGCCGCGAAGCCGCCGAAGCTGTGCCCGACGACCGCCAGCCGTCCGGGGTCGAGCCGGTGGGCGGCCGCGAACGCCTCCTCCCGCACCGCGCGCACCACGCGGCCGGCGTCCTCAAGCGCGTTCGCCCACGACCAATGGCCGCCGACGCCCCAGGAGCCGCGATAGTGGAAGACCAAGGCGGCATATCCGGCCCGGCGCAGCGACTGCGCGAGGTCGAAGTTGCGCTCGTTGCCCGGAAAGCCGTGCAACAGAACGGCCACGGGGTGCGGGCCCTCCCCTTCAGGCAGGTGCAGAACGCCGAGCAGCGCGACCTCGTCGCTGTCGAACGTCACCGCGGGTGTGGCGGCTCTCATGTCGATCTCCCTTCAGTCAAGCGGGAACGTTAACACCTCGCCGCACCGGTGGACCGCGACGGACCCCGGCTCGCGGCGATCTTCGGCGGACCGGCCGCGTCGTTTCCGGCGGGCCGCGCGCACGCTCCTTCAGACCGTCTTTCCGCCGGTCGCCGGGGTGCTGTACGTTTTTCCGCATGGAGTTGGGGAGCATCTACTTCTATCCGGTGAAGTCGACGAGCGGGCACGAGGTCGGCGAGGCCGAGGTACAACCCTGGGGCCTGGCCGGCGACCGGCGTTACCTCGTCGTCGACGAGCGCGGCCGGCCGATGAGCGCTCGTGAGCACCCGATCATGCTGGCCTGCGTGGCCGAGCCCGACGGTGACACCATCACGCTCACCGGCCCGCACGCCGCCGCGCTGCGCGTCACCCCCACCTCCCGCCGGTTCACGGCCGATGTCTGGGGCACGCCCGTGGAGGTCACCGACTGCGGTGACGACGCCGCCGCCTGGATGTCCGCGCTGATCGGGCGGACCGGCAGGCTGGCCTGGCTGGACGATCCGACCCGCCGGCCGGTCAACCCCGCCTATGGCCTGCCGCAGGACCGGGTCAGCCTGGCCGACGGCTACCCACTGCTGCTGACCTCGACGGCGTCGCTGGCCCAGCTCGACACGTGGGTGGCGCGGACGGCCGACGAGCTCGGCGAGCCGCCGCCCGCGCCGCTGTCGATGCGCAGGTTCCGGCCGAGCGTCGTGGTGGACGGCGCGGACGCCCCGTTCTCCGAGGACGCGTGGCAGCGGCTGCGGATCGGCGAGGTGGACTTCCGGGTGGCCAAGCTGTGCGACCGGTGCGTGCTGACCACCGTGGATCCGGAGACGACGGCCAAGGGCAAGGAGCCGATCCGGACGCTCGCCAGGCACCGCAGGTGGGACGGCAAGACCTGGTTCGGCGTCAACCTCATCCCCGACGGCACGGGCCGGATCGCCAAGGGTGACCTGGTGACCGTACTCTGACCGGATAAGGATATCTGTCCCCTTTGGGGGGTCTTGAGGATTATGCGAGACTTCACGGGTGTCCAGCACCCCCACGAAGTCCGCCGTCTCCTCCCCTGACCGCATCCGTGGCATTCAGCGGCGTACGTTGGGCGTTCTGTCGGGCGCGCAGATCGTCGGCGGAGTGGGAGTCGCCGTCGGGCTGGCCCTCAGCTCGGTGGTCGTGGACGAGCTGTCGGGCTCGACGGTGATCAGCGGGTTCGCCGGAACCGCCACCGTGCTCGGCGCCGCGCTGCTGGCGCTGCCCATCGCCAAGGTCGCGGGGCGGGGCGGGCGCCGGGTGGGCCTGGCCCTGGCCTACCTGGCGGCGCTGCTGGGCTGCCTGATCTCGGTCACGGCCATCGGCCTGGCGAACTGGCCGCTGCTGCTGGCCGGGCTGGTCCTGGTGGGCGGCGGCAGCGCCGGCAACCTGGCCGCCCGCTACTCCGCCACCGACCTGTCCCCGCCCGGCCACGCCGCCAGGCACCTGTCCCTGGTCGTCTGGGCCGCCACGATCGGCTCGGTCGCCGGCCCCATGCTGGCCGAGCCCGCCGACCGGATCGGCCTGGACGCCGGACTCGCGGGCAAGGCGGGACCGTTCGCGTTCTCCGCGCTCGCCTTCGCCGGAGCGCTGGTGATCATCCTGTCCGGCCTGCGCCCCGACCCGCTCAAGCTGGCCCGCGAACTGGACGGCACGCCGCCCGCCGCCAAGGGCGGGAACCGGACGATCAGAACCGGCTGGCTGAGCCTGCGGGCCGCCCCGATGGCGCGCACGGCTCTGGTGATGATCGCGGTCAGCCACACCGCGATGGTGTCGATCATGTCGATGACCCCGGTGCAGCTCCACCACGACGGCTCCTCCCTGCAGGTCATCGGCCTCGTGATCAGCCTGCACATCAGCGGCATGTACGTGCTGTCGCCGGTGGTGGGCTGGCTGGCGGACAAGGCGGGCCGGGTGCCGGTGCTGCTGGCCGGCATGGGCCTGCTGCTGGCCTCCGCCGCGCTGGCGGGCACGGCCGGGCACCGCCTCTGGCAGGTGAGCGTGGCGCTGTTCCTGCTCGGCCTGGGCTGGTCGTGCGGTCTGGTGGCCGGCTCGGCGCTGGTCAGCGAGTCGGTGCCGCTCGAAGGGCGGACGGCGGTGCAGGGGCTGTCGGACCTGCTGATGAACGTCTGCGGCGCCACCGGCACGATCATCGCCGGCGCGATCGTGGGCGGCCTGTCCTACGGCGTGCTCGGCCTGGTGGTCGGCGTGATGGTGACAGCGGCGGGACTCTGGCTCGCCATCACCTGGCGCCGACGCAGCACCTGACTCACTTGACGTCGGCGTAGCAGCTGACTCACTTGACGTCGGCGTAGCAGCTGACTCACTTGACGTCGGCGTAGCAGCTGACTCACTTGACGTCGGCGTAGCAGCTGACTCACTTGGCGTCGGCGTAGCAGCTGACCGCGACCGCTTCCATCGGGAACCGGACCGGGGTCCGGCTCCCGAACAGCAGCCTGCTGGCCTCGGCGGCCGCCGCCGAGACCCCGGCCATCACCTCTTCGGCCTGGTCCAGCGGGCAGTGCACCATGACCTCGTCATGCTGGAAGAACACCAGCCTGGCGGGGTCGGGCAGCCGGCCGCGCAGCACCGCCATGAGGGACAGCGCCCATTCGGCGGCCGTGGCCTGCACCACGAAGTTGCGGGTGAACCGCCCCCGGTCGCGGGCCGCCTTGGCGCCCTCCGGACCGGACACGAGCTCCTTCCACCGCCCGGACGGCGGCGGGCTGGTGCGGCCGAGCCAGGAGCGGACCAGCCGCCCCTCCTCGCCCTCCTTGGCCGCGTCCTCGACGAACCGGTAAGCCTGCGGGAAGCGCTGGCGCAGCATCGCGAGCAGCTTGGCGGCGTCGCCGCTGGTGCCGCCGTACATGGCGGACAGCATCGCGATCTTGGCGTTGTCGCGCTCGCCGCCGAACGACCTGGCCAGCGCCGAGTAGAGGTCGATCTCGCCGGCCGCGGCGGCCAGCCCCGCGTCACCGGCCATCGCGGCCAGCACCCGCGGCTCCAGCTGGGCGGCGTCGGCGACGATCAACGTCCACCCGTCGTCGGCCACCACCACGCGCCGCATCACCTTGGGGATCTGCAGCGCCCCGCCGCCGCTGGTGGCCCAGCGCCCGGACACCACGCCGCCCACCACGTACTCGGCGCGGAAGCGGCCGTCGCGCACCCACTGATCCGCCCAGGTCCAGCCGTGGAAGCTGTACAGCCGGGCCAGCTCCTTGTACGCGAGCAGCGGCCCGACCGCCGGGTGGTCGAGCTTCTTGAGCTCCCAGGACCGGGTGGTCTTCAACGCCACCCCGGCGCTCTTGAACGCCTTGACGAGCTGCTGCACCGAGTCGGGGTTGACCGGATGGCCGAACGCGGCCGACACCTCGTCGGCCAGCGCCTGCAGCTTGGCCGGCCGCATGCCGTGCACCGGGCGCGGGCCGAGCAGGTCGGTGAGCAGGGCGTCGTGCAGGTCCGCGCGCCACGGCATGCCGTCGTGGCCCATCTCGGCGGCGATCAGCGCGCCCGCCGACTCGGCCGCCACGAGCAGCCGGAACCGCCCCGGATCGGGCAGCGCCTCGATCCGCCGGAGTTGGTCGGCCAGCACCTCGGCGACCGCCTCGGCGCCCAGCGGCTCGGGCGCGAACAGCGTGCCGGGCTCGTCGGGCCGCTCGTCCGGCACGGGCAGGCCGTGCAGCCGGGCGTGGGCGGCCCTGGCCGAGCGGGGCTCGCCGTACCGGCCCTGGTGGGCGAGCAACAGGCCCTCGGTGAGGGCGAGGTCGTGGCAGCGTCCCACCCGCAGGCCGGCGCGCAGCAGGCCCGGGTAGCTCTCGCGGGTGTCGCCCCACACCCACCGCGGCCGCGCGGCCTCGTGGCCGCGCATCGCCGCCGCCAGGTCGCCGGGCTGCTCGGCCGTCCCCCCGACCGGGAGGATCGTCTGTCCTGCCAGGACCGTGTACACGTCTCCCAGACTGTCAGGTGACTACGACAAATCCGTCAAATCGATCACCACCTCGTCCTCGACGGGCGGCTCCAGCTCCTGCTGCAGGCAGCCGGTGGCGGCCAGGCAGCGCACGGTGAGCCGGTCGGGAGTGACCGACAGGTGCAGGAACTGCTTGAAGAACGGCGGGGTGTCCCAGTCCGACAGCTCGGACAGGTAGTGCTGGAACACCGTACCCACCGGCAGCCGGAACGGCCACGGCCAGGAGCCGAGCAGCCGCGCCGCCCACCTCATCCGCGCCGTCACCTTCACCGGCCGGTCAATGGGCCGGACCGGGGTGTTCTTGATCTGCTCGGCCATGATGCAGGCCGCCTCGTCGGGCGTGAGGCCGATCCACTTCATCCGCAGCCGCTTGGCGTACAGGTGACTGTAGAACGACAGCGAGTCCCCGCGCAGCGGATAGCTCCGGTAGTCGTCCTCGTGCACGCCACCCACGTCCACGCGGCGGATGGTGTGGGTGGCGTGCATGAAGGCGCCGCCGCCGCCCGAGACGATGTAGTGGATCACCCGGTCGCCGACCTTGACGGGGTAGCGCTGGTAGTTGTGCACGTCTCCGCCGATGGCCGCGACGTAGCGGTGCCGGGGATCGCGGACGATGTCGTCGATGGTGCCGCCCTCCTCCAGCTTGGACGGCTTGTACTCGTTGCGGGTGTAGATCGGCTTGCCGGTGACCAGGATCTTCGGGCGGGGGTCGAGCGACACCCGGCGCAGCCACGCGGTCTGCTCGCGGTCGATCGCCCCCTTGATGCCGGTGTCGACGCCCACGACGAGCAGGCTCGGGCTCTCGATCACCCAGTAAGGTCCCGGCTGCGCGGCCTGCCCGGCCGCCTGCTGCGACGGCCTGCTCCTGAGCTCGCGGGCCTCGGCGAGCACCCGCTCGTCGATGGTCTCCGGCCGCCGCCACAGTAACCCGCGCGGTCCCCGGTCCGGTCGGGGCTTGAGCGGCGGCGCGTCACAGAACACCCGCATGAACCCGCCCAGCCCGTCGTACCAGTCGTGGTTGCCGGGGATGGCGTAGATCGGCGCGTCGTAGTCCTGGTACGGCCGGAAGAACTTGTCGCCGTACTCGTTGCCCGATCCCGCCGGATAGAGCACGTCGCTGGCGATCACCGCGAAGGCCGTGCCCTGGCCCGCCTTCAGCATCCCCGGCACGACGGCGTACTGCGAGGCGTCTCCCTCGCCGGTGTCGCCCAGCAGCAGGA
Organism: Nonomuraea glycinis; assembly: GCF_014646515.1. Lineage (GTDB taxonomy): Bacteria > Actinomycetota > Actinomycetes > Streptosporangiales > Streptosporangiaceae > Nonomuraea > Nonomuraea glycinis. Next base: position 77,740 of record NZ_BMNK01000020.1, on the reverse strand, counting down.
AGTCGAAGCTCTCCCCGACGTCCGGCCTGATCCGGAACTCGGCGTCGGCCTCGCGCTCCCGTTGCGAGGCGACCCACCGCGCGCGTACCTCCCCCGACGGGTCGCCGAACAGTCCGGCGAGCACCTCGTTCCTGGAGCGCCACAGTGTGCGCACGTTCAGCCAGCTGAATCCCTGCTTGTCCGGCCGGAGCCGGGTGAACGTGCCGATCTGCGCGCAAGTCCATCCGGCGCCCTCTTCGGACACCCGGGATGATGCCCGCTTCCCCCGCTCTGCCGCGATTTCCTCCATGACCACATCTTTGCCATCTCGCACCAGAAGCGCACCCTGAAACGGAGAGTGCCGTCATCAGCACGGATGGTGTAGCCTCGACGGCCCGAGCAAGCGGTTGTGGTCCGCCAGGGAGGCTTCCATGCCCCGCAACGGTTCCGATGACGCGCTGCGGCGAAGCTCCACGGCGGTGACGGCCGTCGAGGGCCTGCTCGCCTACGCGCAGACCCAGCGTCGCTGGGGACGGGGCGCGATCAGGAGCGTCGACCGGGCGATCGCCATGAGCCGCGCCCTTGTCGCCGAGGCCCCCGAGCACACGCCGCTGCTGGCCCGCGCGCTGCGCACCGCGGCCCGCCTGCACCTGCGGCGCGGACGCCCCGGCGAGGCCCTCCCCCTGGCCGAGGAGGCGGCCGGCCTCGCCCGGCGGTCGGGCGGCGCCGCGCTGGTGCCGTACCTGCGCTGCCTGGCGGAGGTCTATCAGTCCCTGCACCGGTACGGCGACGCCGTCGCCCTGATGTCCGAGGCCGACGACCTCCCTCCCCCGCCGTGACCCCGCGCCCGGAGCGCTCCCGGCTTCGGGACACCCGCGGGAGATCAGGACCCCGGCCGGTCGCCCTCAGGAGATCAGGACGCCGGGGTTCAGGATGCCGGAGGGGTCCACCTCGTGTTTGACCGCGCGCAGGATCGCCGTGCCCAGCGGGCCGATCTCAGTGGCGTAGGCGTCGCGGTGGTCGCGGCCGACGCCGTGGTGGTGCGAGATGGTGCCGCCGGCCTCGATGATCGCCTGGCTGGCCGCCGCCTTCGCGCGCTCCCACTGGGCCAGCGGGTCGGCGTCCTGCGCGGTCACCACGGTGAAGTACAGCGACGCGCCGGTCTCGTACACGTGCGAGATGTGACACATGACCAGCGGCGAGCCGAGCGAACCGAGCATCGCCAGCCGGACCGCGTCGTACAGCCGGGGCAGGCCCGCCCAGAAGCACGCGGTCTCCAGCGTCTCGACGGTGGCCCCGGCGGCCAGCAGCGAGTCGCGCAGGTAGGGGGCCGAGAAGCGGCCGCGCACCCAGGCCTCGCCGGGCTCGGTGCCGAGCGGCTCGCCGCCGAGGCCGGACAGGACGGCGGAAGCGGCGGCGCGGCGCTCGGCCACCCGCGCGCCCTCGTAGCCGGTGATCACCAGGCAGCCGGAGTCGCCGCCGCCGATGGCGTCCGGGCGGGCCAGTCCGATCATGGTCTCGGTCTCGTCGGACAGGCGCAGGACGGTGGGCAACGGGCCGTCCTGGGCGAGGGCGCGCAGCGCGGCGGCGCCCGCCTGGAAGCCGGGCAGCCGCCAGCCTTCGTACAGGCGCTCGGCGGGCAGCCGGCGGACCCGCAGGCGGAGCCCGGTGATGACGCCGAAGGCGCCTTCCGAGCCGAGAACGAGCTGGCGCAGGTCGGGGCCGGCGGCGGACTTGGGCGCCCGGCCCAGGTCCAGGGTGCCGGCCGGGGTCGCCACGGTGAGCCCGGCGACCATGTCGTCGAAGCGGCCGTAACCGGCCGAGGCCTGGCCGCTGGACCGGGCCGCCGCGAAGCCGCCGAGGGTGGCGTACTCGAAGGACTGCGGGAAGTGGCCGAGGGTGAGGCCGTGCGCGGCGAGCAGGCGCTCGGCCTCGGGTGCGCGCACGCCCGGCTCGAAGGTGGCGATCATCGAGGTGGTGTCCACGTCGACGAGCCGGTCCAGCCGGCTCAGATCCAGGCAGACGACACCGGTGAAGCCGGTACGGGACGCCGCCAGGCCGCCGACGACCGAGGTGCCGCCGCCGAAGGGGACGACGGCGATCCGCTCGGCCGCGCACAGCCGCAGCAGGTGCGTCACCTCCTCGTGGCCGCCGGGCAGCACGACGGCGTCCGGCGCGTCCGTGCCGTCGCCCGCGCGGATCCGCATCAGGTCGGGGGTGGACTTGCCGCGGGTGTGCCGGACCCGCGCTTCATCAGAAGTCAGGACATGTTCGGCGCCGACCAGGTCCGCGAGCGCCCGCACCTGCCGGGGCTCCAGCGTGAGCGGCGTGAGCCGTACCGACTCCAGGGTGGCGGGGGGCGCGGCCGGCGCGCGGACACCGAGCAGGTCGTGCAGCAGAGCGCGGATCTGCGCGGGGAGCTCGCGGGCCTGGGCGGGGTCGCCCCAGCCCGACCAGAGCATCGGTTCGGAAGGCACGCATACACTGTGACACATGCCGTCGATTCGTCACAATGAGGGTGTGCTCGACGCCGCCCGGGACTGCGTGCTCGCCTACGGGGTGCGGCGCACCACGCTCACCGATGTGGCTCGCCGGGCGGGGGTGTCCCGGATGACGCTCTACCGCCACTGGACGGACGTGCGCGCGCTGGTCGGCGACCTGATGACCCGCGAGTGGGTCGCGATCATCAGCGGGCTCGACCTGTCGGATCCGGTGCCCGCCGTGGTGACGGGGGTGCGCCGGATGCGCGAGCACCCGCTCTGGCGCAAGATCGTGGCGGCCGATCCCGAGATGCTGCTGCCCTATCTGCTCGACCGGCGGGGGGCCAGCCAGGAGGCGGTGCTGGACCTTTTGGAGCCCGCGCTGGGAGACCCGCGCAAGGCCAGGGCGGTGCTGCTGATCGCCCAGTCGTTCCTGGTGTCGGCGCCGACCATGCTCGGCCCGCTGACACTGGACGATCTCGACACCGAGCTCACCGCGATCCTGGAGGCCTACCTTGGATAGCTCGCCGCAGGACAGCTCGCTGAACGCCGCCAGAAGGACCAGGGAGCTGGCGCGGGCCGCGGTGGAGACGGCCGACGTGCTCGTGGTGGGGCTGGGGGCGACGGGCGCGGGCGCGGCGCTGGACGCCGCCGCGCGCGGGCTGAACGTGGTCGCGATCGACGCCCACGACCTGGCGTTCGGCACGTCGAGGTGGAGCTCCAAGATGATCCACGGCGGCCTGCGCTACCTCGCCAAGGGCCAGGTGGGCGTGGCCTACGAGAGCGCGCTGGAGCGCGGCCACCTGCTCACCCGCACCGCGCCGCACCTGGTCAGCGCCTTCCCCTACCTGCTGCCGCTCACGCCGGCCGTCTCCGGCGGCCAGGCGGCCCTGGTGATGACCGGCTACCGGCTCGGCGACGGCCTGCGGGCCGCCGCGCGCACCCCGCGCCGCCTGCTGCCCGGCCCCTCCGCCCTCACCGCGACGCGGGCGCGCGAGCTGGCGCCCGCCCTCATCCGGTACGGCCTGCGCGGCGGACTGCTGTCCTGGGACGGGCGGCTGCTGGACGACGCCCGCCTGGTCGTGGCCCTGGCCAGGACGGCGGCCGGGCACGGCGCCCGGATCCTGACCCGCTGCCGCGCCCTGGAGCTGTCACCGGCGGGAGCCCGGGTGCGTGACGAGTTGACGGGCGAGGAGTTCACCGTCCGCGCCAGGGCGGTGGTCAACGCGACGGGCGTCTGGGCGGGGACGCTGGACCCCGGCGTCCGGCTGCGCCCCTCGCGCGGCACGCACCTCGTGCTGCGGCCGGACGCGCTGCCGGGGCTGCGCGCCGGGCTGCACGTGCCCATTCCCGGGGAGAGCAACAGGTTCGCGCTCGTGCTGCCCCAGCCGGACGGGCGGGTCTACGTGGGACTCACGGACGTCGCCGTGGACGGGCCGGTCCCCGATGTGCCGCAGGCGCCGGAGGAGGACATCAGGACGCTCCTGGACGTGCTGAACACGGTCCTTGCGACCGAACTGCCGCGCACGGCCGTGGCGGGGGCCTACGCGGGCCTCAGGCCGCTCCTGGCCGCCGACGGGCGCTCCGCGGACCTCTCGCGCAGGCACGCCGTCCTGGCGCGTGACGGGATCGTCACGGTGGTGGGCGGCAAGCTCACCACCTACCGGCGGATGGCCGAGGACGCCGTGGACCGGGCGGTCGCGGTGCGCGGCCTGCGCGCGGGGCCGAGCCGTACCGCCGCGCTCCCGCTCGTGGGAGCCGGGCCCGTGCCCGCCGGCGCGCACCCCAGGCTGGTGCGCCGCTACGGCGCCGAGGCCCCTGCCGTGCAGCGGCTGGTGACGGCGCACCCCGAGCCGGTCGGGCTCGGCCTGACCCTGGGCGACCTGATCTGGTCGGTCCGGCACGAGGGCGCGCTGGACGCGGCGATCTGCTCGACCGCAGGACCAGGATCGGCCTGGTCGCCGAGGATCGGGAGCGGGCGGCGTGGGCCGCACTTGGTGCATTCCGCTGAAACAGCACCTTTCCGTTAGGTTAGTCTTACCTAATAAGCGGAAGGGGGCCGGTGTGGCGAAGGGCTGTGAGCATGCGGAGGGCTGCCACACAGGTGGCATACCCACCCTGGCGAGCGCCACGGTGGGCGCCCGGCTCTGGCTGCTCATCGAACACGAGGGCCCGTGGCCGTCACATCTGGAAACCTCCGAGCTTCCTGAGAACGTCGCCAAACTGGTCGCGCGGGCGCTCGAACGCGGCATCCGTCCCCAGCTGATCCGCCGTCCTGGAAAGCGCACCCGCCCGAGACAGCAGGGCATCCGTGTGCTACTGGGGTACGCCGTGGGCGAGCGTCCATGGCTGGCGAGCGGCGTCGTCGCAGGTCCTGACGATCTTGACCTGGACTCGCTGGTGGCCGGAGTGGTCCCCGAGTCCTGCATACTTGAAGACGAGCCGGTATTTCTGGTCTGCACACACGCCAAGCGCAATGTGTGCTGCGCCCGCATTGGATTGCCCCTGGCTCGTTCGCTGGCAGATTTTTTGCCGGACAGAGTATGGGAAACGTCACACGTTGGCGGCGATCGGTACGCCGCCAACCTCGTGTGCTTGCCACACGGAATTTTCTACGGCAGCATGTCTCAGGCCGCTGCGATCGCAGCGGCTGACGCGTACCGGTCGGGCGAGATCATTCTCGACCGTTACCGGGGACGCGCAGGCATCCCTGAGCCATTGCAAGCCGTCGAGCATTTCGCCCGAACCCATACGGGAGAGTGCTCTGTCGGCGCAGTGGCCGTGGAATCCTCAAGGTCGGACGGCGACGTCACCGAAGCCATCGTGCGCTGCGGAGACGTCCGGTTCCAGGTTGTGATCGAGCCATCGGCGTTCCAAGCGCCGTGTGGCACGGCTTGCGCCGAGAAGATCACCACCTACCGGCTGGTTTCGCTGGACAGGCTCACCCCTGTGCGGTACGCCACGGCTGCCCTCAGCTGACCAAGGGAACATCACGGTCCTGGATTGCGTTGGAACAGATAAGCCAAGCGTCCAATGCGGCTTCAATTACCGAAATACCTCTCACGAAGGTGGTTTTCTCATGTCTCAGGTACGTCGGCAGCTCGCCCGCCCGCGCCCCAGCTGGGGTTGGCAGGATGATGCCGCGTGCCGGGGTGAGGACCTCGTGCTCTTCTTCGGCCCTGACGGAGAGCGTCAGCCCGAGCGCGATGTGCGCGAGCGCAAGGCCAAGGCGATCTGCGGCGGTTGCCCCGTCCGCAACGAGTGCCTTGACTACGCTCTGTCCCGTCCGGAGAAGTACGGCACGTGGGGTGGCCTCAACGAGGACGAGCGCGCCTCCGAGCGTCGTCGTCGCATGCGCCGCGCGGCCAGCGCCGGCATCTCCGCCGCCTGACCCCCGGCCTCAGCAGCCGCAGAGCCTCGCGTGATCCCGCAGTTGTCCCGATGATCCGGAGTCTGGCCAGCCAAGCCCAGACTCCGGCGAACCCGGTCGGGGCAACTGCTTGATCAGGCGGACCTCAGCCCCCGCACCGAAAAGCCGCCGTCCGATTTCGGACGGCGGCTTTCGCATGCCCGCTCTCAGCGGGCCTGGCTCTGACTCATCCCCCTAGACGAGCAGGTCGTCGAACTCCCCGTCCTTGGCTCCCAGGACGAACGCGGTGATCTCGTCCTGCGTGTAGACCAGTGCGGGGCCGTCGGGGAAGCGGGAATTACGCATCGCCACCTCGCCGGTCGGCAGGGGCGCCACCTCGACACAGTTGCCGTTGGGATTGCTCCGCGCGCTCTTTCGCCAGACGACGGGCAGGCGACGAGCGGGCGTTCCATTCCGGAACTCAGGCATGAGCGCGACTCCTTGGCCTTACGGATGCACGTGCATCCGTGCTTACGGCCCGAGGATACGGTGACGCGCTGATCGGCATATACGGGTTGACCAAAATTCCCCTATGCCGTGGATCACAGAGTTCGGGGGGATTTACCCGTTGAGCAGGCCCTTCAGGAAGCGCCTGGTCTGGTCCGGCTGCTCCGCCTGGACGCTCAGCCGGTCCATCACGCGGATGTAATGCTCGGTTTCGGCTGTTTTATCCAGATAAATGGCACTGGTGAGCTGCTCCATGTACACCACGTCGGGCAGCTCGCGCTCGGGAAAGCGCAGAATGCTGAACGGCCCGCCCGCCGGCGCGTGCCCACCCCGCTCGAACGGCATGATCTGCACGGTCACGTTGGGCTCGGCCATCATCGCCAGCAGGTGCTCGATCTGCTCCCGCATGACGTCGGGCCCGCCGAGCATCCGCCGCACCACCGCCTCGTCGATGATCGCCCACAGCGTGAGCGGGTCCTCCCACGACAGCCGCCACTGCCGGGTGGTACGCAGCCGGACCCGGCGCTCCATCTCGGGCTCGGGCGCCCTCTCGTGGGCCAGCTCGATCACGGCCCGGGCATAGCGGGGCGTCTGGAGCAGGCCGGGGATGAACTGGTTCTCGTACGTACGGATGATCGAGGCGGCGCCTTCGAGCCCGATGTACACCTCGAACCAGCCGGGCAGCAGGTCGGCGTACTTGTGCCACCAGCCCGGGGCGTTGGCCTGCCTGGCCAGGGCGAGCAGCGGCGCCTGCTCGCCTGGGTCGGTGACGCCGTAGAGCGACAGCAGGTCGGCCACGTCGCGCTCCTTGAAGCTGACCTGACCGAGCTCCAGTCTGCTGATCTTGGCGTGCGAGGCGCGGATGGAGTAGCCGGCGTCCTCGCGGGAGATGCCGCGCTTGGTGCGGAGCCTGCGCAGTTGCGTGCCGAGCATGATCCGGAGCACGGTCGGGCTGCCCGGCGCGTGCGTCAACAGGGATGCACTTCGCACACTTTCGGCGCGTTGTCGGCCCAACGTCATCTCTCCCCTATCATCTGCACGTGCAAATGCGTTTTGCATCCGTAAACTCGGAAAAGTCTTGCATCGTCAAGCAGTGCCCGTAAAGATGGGCTCTTGGATCACCAGACCGCGTTTCGGGGGCCACATGACGACTTTCGACGCCCGGCCGGAGGCCGCCAGCGGCACCCGGCCACCGGGATGGCTTTCGGCCATCCTGGTCGACGGTCGCCCCAGTGATTGTGACGCGCTTTTCACGTTCCAGGATCTCACTGCTTTCGAGCCTGGGTGCGTCGCCGTGGCCAGACGGTTCGTCGGTCAGACGCTCGGCTCGTGGGGAGCCGAGCGGGCCGCGTTCGACACCCAACTGGTGGTCTCCGAGCTGGTCACCAACGCGATGCGCCACGGGGGCGGGGCGATCCAGCTGCGGCTGCTCCGCCACGACGCCGAGTTCGCCTGCGTGGTCGCCGACCACAACCATGCGGCTCCGGTCGCCGCCGTGACCGACGTCTTCGCCGAGTACGGCCGAGGGCTCCGGCTGGTGGACGCGCTGTGCACCGGCTGGGGCTGGCTCACCCCCAGCGGCCCGCGCAAACTCGTCTGGGCCGTGCTGCGGGGCTAGCCCTTGGGCCGGTTCCGGGCCAGCACGTTCAGTACGTCGCCGTCGGTGAGCTGGTCGAACTGCTCGTACCACTGGCCGACCGCCCTGAAGTGGGCGGGCACGCAGAGCACCACCACCTCGTCCGCCTCCTGCCCGATCGCCGCCACGGTGTCGGCGGCGCCGACCGGCACCGCCAGCGTCACCCGCGCGGGCCCGGCGGCGGCGACCGTCCGCAGCGCCGCCCGCGCGGTCGCGCCGGTGGCGAGACCGTCGTCGACCACGATCACCTCGCGGCCCGCCAGGGCGGGCAGCGGCCGCTCACCCCGGTAGACCCTGACCCGCCGGGCCAGCTCCCGCCGCTCGGCCGCCACCACGCGGGCCAGTGCCTCGGGGGTCAGACCGAGCCGGGCCAGCAGGCGCAGGTCGAACACCGGCTCGCCACCCTCGGCTATCGCGCCGACGCCCAGCTCGGGCTGCGGCGGATAGCCGATCTTCCGGGTGACGAGCACGTCGAGCGCGACGCCGAGCCTGCGTGCCACCGGCTCGGCCACCTCCACCCCGCCACGCGGCAGCGCGAGCACCACCGGGTCGCGGATGGCGAGCAGCCGCTCGGCGAGCAGCTCACCGGCCTCCACACGGTCGACGAACACGCGCTCCATACCCTGGTCGTACCCGCTGACCCACGCTTCGCACGACCGCGCGACGCTACGGACGTGGCGACGCTACGGACGGACGACGCTACGGACGGTTGCGGCCCGCGCGGCGCATCTCCTTGTGGATGATCTTCCACTTGCTCTGCAGGTCCTTGCGCAACCGCGCGTCCGTGCGCGCGGCCATCCAGGCGGCCTCCCGCTGGAGCTTGCGCCAGCTCTGCAGCCGCCGCTCGGGCAGCTCCCCGCTCGCCACCGCCTCCTGTACGGCGCAGCCGGGCTCGCTGTCGTGCCCGCAGTCGTCGAACCGGCAGCCGCCGGCCAGCTCCTCGATGTCGGCGAAGACCAGGTCGACGCCCTGACTCATCTCGTAGAGCCCGACCCGGCGGATGCCGGGCGTGTCGATGATGAGCCCGCCGTCGGGCAGCGGGATGAGCTCCCGGTGCACGGTGGTGTGTCGGCCCCGCCCGTCGCCCGCGCGCACCTGCTGGGTCTCCATCACGCCGTCACCCGCCAGGGCGTTGACGAGGGTGGACTTGCCGGCGCCCGACGGGCCCAGCACGACGGCCGTACGGGCGCCCTCCAGGTAGCCGCGCGCCAGCTCGACGCCGTCGCCCAGCAGCGAGGACACCGCGTGCACGTCCACTCCCGGCGCGGCGGTGCGCACGTCGGCGAGCAGCTCGTCCAGGCCCTGCTCGAACAGGTCGGACTTGGTGACCAGGACGACCGGCGTGCCGCCGGACTCCCAAGCCAGCGCCACCAGCCGCTCGATGCGGCCCAGGTCGGCGTAGTCGTTGGAGTGCATGGACGGCTCGGCGACGAAGACGACGTCGACGTTGGCGGCGAGCACCTGGCCCTGGCCGTCGCCCGACAGGCCGCCCCGCGAGTCGCGGCTCACGCCGCCACGGACGAACGCGGTGTGCCGGGGCAGCACCAGGTCGAGCTCGTAGCGGCCCTCGGGCAGCTCGGACAGCGCGGCCCAGTCGCCCACGCACGGCAGTGCGACGGGGTCGTCGGCCGACGCCCGGCGCACCCTGGCGCCGTACTTGACCCGGTGCCTGCCGTCGGCGGCGATGACTTCGGCGGCCCCGCGGTCGACCCGTGAGACGCGGCCGGGGACGGTGCCGTCAGGCAGCTCGGCGGCGCGAGACGCGGTCCAGCCGAGCAGAGAAAGATCGAAAAGCAACGGAATGACACCCTTGGGTTGAGAAGGAACCCGGGTGGTCTAGGCGAGCACCCGGAGGCTGATGGACGGCATGACGAACAGCACAGTCCGCATGGTCCCCACCTCCTCGCTCAATCGCCGGTCGTTGGAGTGACTCTACGCATCCGCCCGCGGAGGACGCAATCGAATTTCCGGTCAATGATCCCCGATCGATTGAACCCGACAGGTATGCCGGCCGTACTTCCTCCCGACGGACTCGAGAAAGGGGAATGATGCGACTGAGCACGTATCCCCCACCCTCGGCCGAGGGAGCAGCCCCCATGGGCAAACCGCGGTTACGCCAGTGGCTGAGACGCGTACGCCCTGACCCCGACGTGATCGTGTCCGAGCTCTATCAGCAGTATCATCGGCCTTTGCTGGCCTTCGTGATCCGGCTGACCGCGGGCGACAGGCAGTGGGCAGAGGACGTCGTACAAGAGACCATGATCCGGGCCTGGCGCAGCGCCGAGCGGCTCGACCCGGAGGCGACCTCGCTCATGCCCTGGCTCGCGACGGTGGCCAGACGTATTGTGATCGATGACCGACGGCGACGGGAGGTCCGGCCCCAGGAGCTGGGCGACGGGCCGCTGGCGACATTGCCCGTGCCCGATGAAATGGAGGGCCTCCTGCATCAGGTGGTCGTGTCCGAAGCGCTCAAGGCGTTGTCACCGGCCCATCGCGAGATCCTCAACGAGACGATCCTGCGCGACCGGTCGGTCAACGACGCCGCCAAGGTGCTCGGCATTCCCGTGGGCACCGTGAAGTCCCGGGTCTACTACGCGGTCCGCGCCCTGCGGGTCGCTCTGGAGGAGAGGGGGGTGACGGCTTGAACTCGCGAGTGGAGCACACCGACGTGGGCGCCTATGCCCTGGGCTTGCTGGACGAAGACGACCGGCTGGCGTTCGAAGCGCACCTCCTCCGCTGCCGGTCCTGCGAGGTGGAGCTGACGGAGCTGTCCGGCGTGGCCCACGCGCTGACCGGGCTCGGGCCCGTGGAGGACGCTCCCCCTCTCCGGGGGCGGCGGCCGCCCGAAGTGATCGACATGCTGCGCCGCAAGCAGGCCGCCGACCGGCGCACCCGCAGAAGCACGTTCGTGATCGGCGTGGCGGCCTCCGTCACCCTGGTGCTGGGCGGCCTCACGATCGGCGCCCAGTTCGGCGGGGAGAGCACGCCGCCGGCCGCGCACACCGCGCAACTCGGGCCCGCCGAGCAGTTCTACGCCATGGGCACGCCGCTGCCCGGCGTCGGCGCCGACGGGGTGAGCGGCGGGCTGGTGCTGGAGTCCAAGGGCTGGGGCACGCACGCGGCGATCCAGCTGTCGGGCGTCAAAGGGCCGCTGGAGTGCGAGCTGGTGGCCGTGGGCAAGAACGGCGAACGCCGCGTCATGATGGGCTGGGCGGTGCCGTCCCCCGGTTACGGTGTCCCGGGCTCCCCCGACCCCCTCTACATGCACGGCGCCGCCGCCCTTCCGGTGGAGAAGATCGACCACTTCGAGGTCCTCACCACGGCGGGCCGCAAGATCCTCACCGTCGAGGTCTGACCTCCACCGCTGGGCAGGGCACCCAGTGATATCGCCGCTGCCTAACCATGATGAGTGTGTGCGGCTTCGAGATCGGACCGGTGTGCGAGGGCCCACAGTCCCAGGGCGCGCACCTGCTCCAGGAAGGAGCGGCCCAGGTCGGTGAGCGCGTAGTCGACACGTGGCGACACGCTCCAATGGGGTGTGCGGCTGATCAGCCCGTCCTCTTCGAGGGCGCGCAGCGTACGGGTGAGCATGCGGCGGCTGAGGCCCTCCACGGATCGGTCCAGCTCGTTGAAGCCGTGCGCGCCGTGCGCCAGGACCGACAGGATCACGACGCTCCACTTGTCTCCCACCCGGCGCAAGACGCTGGTCACGGGGCAGTTCTCGTGATCGGCCACCGTGACGGGGACGGTGATGGCGGCAGTGGACATAGATGTGCCTTCTTTCGGACCTTGTGCCTGCTGGCCAATGATCAGGGTACGCACCTCGACCTAAGGAGGACTTATCGTGATCGTGGTCAGCGGAGCGTCCGGCAAACTCGGACGCCGCACTGTCGAGCACCTTCTCCAGCGGGTGGACGCCGCCCGTGTGGTGGCGTTGTCCCGTACCCCTGAGGCCGTCGCCGACCTCGGCGTGGCCGCCCGTTACGCCGATTTCGACGATGCGGCGAGTCTGCCCAGCGCGTTCGAGGGGGCGGAGCGGCTGCTGATGATCAGCATGGGCTCGCTCAGCGGGGCGCCTCCCGGGCACGTCAACGCCATCGAGGCAGCGGCCAAGGCCGGGGTGGGTCACGTGATCTACACGTCGTTCGCCAGGGCTGGCGAGCCAGGCCAGCCGCAGGCGCTCATCCAGAACCACAAAGAGACCGAGCGACTATTGACCGATTCGGGGCTGACGTTCACGGCGCTGCGGTTCAACCAGTGGCCGGAGATGTGGAACCTCGTCGGCGTGCCCGCCATCGCCGTCGCCACCGGCGTCCTGCCCAGCAACGCGGGTGACGGCCGGGTGGGGCACATCACCCGCGACGACAGCGCCGCCGTGGCCGCGGCCGTACTGGCCGAGGGCGGCTACGAGGGGCAACTCCTCGAGGTCACGGGCCCCGAGGCGGTGACGGACACGGATGTGGCCGACGCGCTCGCCCAGGTCACCGGCCGTCCGGTCCGCTGCGAGCCGGTATCGGACGCCGACCTGGCCGCGACGCTGTCCGCACGCGGACTCCCCGAGATGTACGTCCAGGGATGGACGGGTCTGGGGACGTACAAGCGCGACGGCTGGTTCGACGTGACCACGCACGTGGTCGAACGCCTCACCGGCCGCACACCCACATCGATCGCCGACTACTTCGCAGCCCACCCCGAGGCACTGCGCTGAACGACAGGACCGGCCCCATGATCACATCTGTGACCATGGGGCCGGTCCTTCTTTGATCTACTTGGCCGGCGGTGTCACTTCTGTGCGGCGGGGCGTCGGCGTGCTCGCCGGCTTACAGGCCGGGGGCGGGGAACTGCGCGGTGAGCTCGCTCACCTCGTGGTGGACGCGCGCGATGACGTCCTCGGCGTCGCCCTTGGACAGGGCGGTGACCACCTCGTCCATCCAGGCGCCGATCTGCCGCATCTCGGCCTCCCGCATGCCCCGCGAGGTGACCGACGGCGTGCCGATGCGGATGCCCGACGGGTCGAAGGGCTTGCGGGTGTCGAACGGGACGGTGTTGTAGTTGGTCTCCAAGCCGGCCCGGTCGAGCGCCTTGGCGGCGGGCTTGCCGCCGATGCCCTTGGGCGTGAGGTCGAGCAGGATCAGGTGGTTGTCGGTGCCACCGGAGACCAGGTCGAAGCCGCGCGCGGCGAGCTCCTCCGCCAGCGCCTTGGCGTTGGCGACCACCTGGTGGGCGTAGGCCTTGAACTCGTCGGTCGAGGCCTCGCGCAGCGCCACGGCGATGGCGGCGGTGGTGTGGTTGTGCGGGCCGCCCTGCAGGCCCGGGAAGACGGCCTTGTTGAGCGCGGTGGCGTGCTCGTCGCTGGTGGCCATGAGCATGGCGCCGCGCGGGCCGCGCAGCGTCTTGTGGGTGGTGGTGGAGATGACGTCGGCGTGGCCGACGGGCGAGGGGTGCGCGCCGCCCGCGACGAGGCCGGCGATGTGCGCGATGTCGGCGGCCAGTACGGCGCCCACCTCGCGGGCGATGGCCGCGAAGCCCTCGAAGTCGATGGTGCGCGGGATGGCGGTGCCGCCGCAGAAGATGAGCTTGGGCCGGTGCTCCAGGGCCAGCTCCCTGACCTGGTCGAGGTCGATGCGGCCGGTGTCCTGGCGGACGCCGTAGCGGACCGGGTTGAACCACTTGCCGGTGGCCGAGACCGACCAGCCGTGCGTGAGGTGGCCGCCGAACGGCAGGCCCATGCCCAGCACGGTGTCGCCCGGCTGCAGGAACGCCATGTAGATCGCCAGGTTGGCGGGCGAGCCGGAGTAGGGCTGGACGTTGGCGTGGTTGACGCCGAACAGCGACTTGGCCCGGTCGATGGCCACGGTCTCGATCTGGTCGATGACCTGCTGGCCCTCGTAGTAGCGCTTGCCCGCGTAGCCCTCGGAGTATTTGTTGGTCAGGACCGTGCCGGTGGCCTCCAGCACGGCCTTGGAAACGTAGTTCTCCGAGGCGATCAGCTTGACGGTGTCGGCCTGGCGGCGCTCCTCCGCCTGGATGAGCTCGGCGATCTGCGGGTCGACGCTAGCGAGAGAACTCATGACTCTCCTGTCACATTGACATCTTGCGAAGACCCAGGCGCACGGCCTCCGCTCCTTCCGCTCCCCGGTGGTCGATCCCACCCAATGCGCCAGTCGCGTCATCTTTGACGATATCGGAGGTGGACGGCCCCTCCCGCACGGCGATCGGCCGGGAGCCGCTATCGGGCGCGGCCGACGCCGCCGGACAGGCGGTCCACCTCGGCGTTGAGAAGCGCTCCGATCAGCACGGCCAGCGCGGTGATGTAGAGCCACAGCAGCACCGCGATGGGCGCGGCCAGCGAGCCGTAGACGGAGACGGGCGAGAACCAGGCGGCCAGCACGGCCCGCAGCACGGCGGCGCCGACGATCCACAGGAACAGCGCCAGGATGGCCCCCGGCAGCTCCCGCCACCACGTCGTCCGCACCGGCACGCTCACGTGGTAGAGGACGGTCAGGAAGAGCACCGAGCCGACGATCACCACCGGCCAGTAGAGCAGCTCGATGAGGCCGCCGTACTGTCCCGGCACCGCGCCCTTGAGCAGGGTGGGGCCGATGACCAGGATGGGCATCACGATGATGCCGATGACCAGGCCGACCACGTAGAGGCCGAAGGACATCAGCCGGGTGCGGATGATGCCGCGCTCCTCGCCCAGGCCGTAGGCGACGGAGATGAGGTCGACGTAGACGTACAGGGCGCGCGAGCCCGACCAGAGCGACAGCAGGAAGCCGAGCGAGATGATCGACACCTTGCCCGCGTCGTCCCGCAGCACGTCACTGAGGAGCGGCCGGACCACACTCGTGATCGTGTCCTCGGTGAACAGCAGGCCGGCCCGGTCGATGACCCAGGCCTCGATCTCCCGCACCTGCTGGCCGCCGATCCAGGTGCCGATCTTGGCCAGCACGCCGATCAGCCCCAGCACGAACGGCGGCAGCGACAGCAGCGCGAAGAACGCCGCCTCGCCGGCCAGACCGGTCACCCGGTAGGTCACGCCGGCATTCGTGGTCGCGCGCACGAGCGCCCACGAGGTCGTGCCGTTTACCCAGCTCAACCCGGCACGGGCAGTAGAGGCGAGCCGCCTCTTGGACCGGCTAGGCGCATCCGTGGACGTCATCGCACCCAACGCTTTTTCGCGGTTAGTCGTCAGTTCAGCTTACGTCCCGGACGTCCTGCTCTGGTCGTTGTCGACGATGCGTGCGCCGAGCGGTAGCAGCGACACCGGGATCATCTTGATGTTGGCCACGGCCAGCGGGATGCCGATGATCGAGATGAACAGCGGGATGGACGTGACCACATGCCCGATGGCCAACCAGATCCCGGCGACGAGGAACCAGATGATGTTGCCCAGCAGGGAGAACACCCCGGCGTCGGGGTCGCGCTCCACGGTCCTGCCGAACGGCCACAGCGCGTAGGCGGCGATCCGGAACGAGGCCAGGCCGAACGGGATGGTGACGATGAGGATGCAGCAGATGATCCCGGCCAGGGCGTATCCCACGGCCAGCCAGAAGCCGGCGAAGACGAGCCAGATGATGTTGAGAATGGTGCGCATGCTTACAGCATGTCACCGCAGGGGCCCCCGGCTCATCAGGGATCACCCCGATTGTGGCTCTCGTCCCTTTCCGGGTGGCCCGGCGAAGGCCTGCGCGATCCGCATCCACGCCCGCGCCGTCTCGCCGGTGATCCGCAGGGCGGTGTCGGCGACGTGGATCCGCTGCGTGACGGCGAGGCAGAAGTCGAGCATCGGGCCGCGCACCACGTCCGCGGCGTCCGGCGGGCCCGCCGTCCACTCGCCGCCGCCGGGCAGCGCCAGCTCGGCCCGCACCGGCCGCTCCGGCACCGGCAGCCCGCGTACGGTGAAGGAGTAGGGCAGCGCCATGCACCCGATCCGCGCGACGTGCCGCAGCCGGTCGGTGGGCTCCCTGGTGGCGCCGGTCGCGTCGGCGATGTCCTGGCCGTGCGCCCAGGTCTCCATCAGCCGGGCGGTGACGAAGGAGGCCGCCGACATCTCGATGCCGTACCACGGCAGGCGGCGGCGCGGCTCGATCGGGGCGAGCGTGCCGATGAGGCGTTCGCGTGAGGCGCCGAACCAGGCGCGCAGTTCGGCGGGCGACCTCCCGCGCTCGCGTACGGCCAGGTCGTCCACCGAGGTGCCGGTGTCGAACAGGTCGGCGAGCAGGGCCTGGAAGGCGGCCGGGTCGGCGGCCGCCGTGCACGCGGCGTCGTCGAACCAGGCCAGGTGGCTCACCTGGTCGCGGACGGCCCATCCCTCGGCGGGCGTGAGCTGCTCCCAGTCCGGTGGCCGCAGCCCGTCCAGGAGGGTTTCCAGGCTCGCGGTTTCGGCGCGCAGGTCGTCGAGCAACTCCGCCATGAGATCCACGACCGAAAGCCTAACCCGAGCCTTGTTCTGGGCGGATAATGCAGGTGTGATCTGCGAGAAGTGCAAGGAACGACGGCACGAGCAGTGCCGGGGCGGCTCCTGGTGCGACTGCCAGCACCAGCCCCCGAAGAAGGCCGAGGATTCGCCGCTGGCCTGGCCTCGCCAAGGGTGATCACGTCCAGACTGTGGACCCGGTCTTGGACATAGCGGTTGGCCAGAGTATCTTTCTAAGCATGCCAGCGGACCCCATGCTCGTCGGTCGACGCCACGTCGACCTTCTGCGTGTCCGCAGTGCCATCTGTTGCGACGCCCGTTAACTGCCGATTTTTTACGACTGAGCGCGTCGCATCTCTCCATTTGTCCCCTGCACTCGATGACGAGGCAGGAGGAACGCTGGGCGCGCCCATAACCAGAAGGACGCGCAATGAGCACCCCTGCCAGCCGGCATCACAAGCGCCCGCGCGGCGAAGGCCAGTGGGCTCTCGGTTATCGGGAGCCACTCAACAAGAACGAAGAGCTCAAGAAGAACGACGACGGCCTCAACGTCCGTCAGCGGATCATCGACATCTACTCCAAGCGGGGTTTCGACTCGATCGACCCTGCCGACCTACGCGGCCGGATGCGCTGGTACGGCCTCTACACCCAGCGCAGGCCAGGCATCGACGGCGGCAAGACGGCGATCCTGGAGCCGGAGGAGCTCGACGACCGCTACTTCATGATGCGGGTGCGCATCGACGGCGGGCAGCTCGACCTCCGCCAGCTGCGCACGATCGCCGGCATCTCCAAGGACTACGCCAGGGGCACCGCCGACCTGACCGACCGGCACAACGTGCAGGTGCACTGGGTGGAGATCGAGTCGGTGCCCGACATCTGGGAGCGGCTGGAGGCGGTGGGCCTGTCGACCACCGAGGCGTGCGGTGACGTCCCGCGCACCATCCTCGGCTGCCCGGTGGCCGGGATCGACGTCGAGGAGGTCTTCGACGCCACCAGCGAGATCGACGCCATCAAGCCGTACATCGGCGACCCCGCCTTCTCCAACCTGCCGCGCAAGTACAAGACGGCGCTCAGCGGCTGCTCGGCGCACTGCACCGTGCACGAGATCAACGACATCGCGTTCGTGGGCGTGGTCAACGAGCAGGGCGAGCAGGGCTATGACCTGTGGGTCGGCGGCGGCCTGTCCACCAACCCGATGCTGGCCCAGCGCCTGGGCGTGTTCGTCCGGCGCGACCAGGTGGGCGAGGTCTGGGCCGGCGTGACCGGCATCTTCCGCGACTACGGCTACCGGCGGCTGCGCAGCAGGGCCCGGCTGAAGTTCCTGGTCAACGACTGGGGCGCGGAGAAGTTCCGCCAGGTGCTGGAGACCGAATACCTCGCCGAGCCGCTGCCCGACGGTCCCGCCCCGCAGGCGCCGGACGTCGGCCGCCGCGACCACGTCGGCGTCTTCCCGCAGAAGGACGGCAACTTCTACGTGGGCTTCGCCCCCCGCGTCGGCCGCCTGGACGCCGACAAGCTGTTCGCCATCGCCGACATCGCCGAGCGGCACGGCTCCAGCCGGGTCCGCACCACGCTCGAGCAGAAGATGATCATCCTGGACATCGCGCCCGACCAGGTGGACTCGCTGGTGGCCGAGCTGGAGGCGATCGACCTCCAGGTGCGCCCGTCCACGTTCCGCCGTCAGACGATGGCCTGCACCGGCATCGAATACTGCAAGCTCGCCATGATCGAGACCAAGGGCCTGGCCTCCGACCTCATCGACGAGCTGGAGAAGCGGCTGCCGACGTTCGACCAGCCGCTCACCATCAACGTCAACGGCTGCCCCAACTCCTGCGCCCGCATCCAGACCGCCGACATCGGCCTGAAGGGCCAGCTCATGCTGGACGAGAACGGCCAGCAGGTCGGCGGCTTCCAGATCCACCTGGGCGGCGCGCTCGGCGTCGGCTCCGGCTTCGGCCGGAAGGTGCGCGGCCTCAAGACCACCGCCAAGGCACTGCCTGACTACGTGGAGCGGGTCGTCACCAACTTCGACACCCAGAAGAAAGAGGGCGAGAGCTTCGCCGACTGGGTGCAGCGCGCGGACGATGCGGACCTGAAATGAGCCGGGCCGTCCCCTTCCACTGCCCCTACTGCGGGGACGAGGACCTGGAGCCTTACGAGGAAGCGACCGACGCCCCCAGGTCCCATGGCACCGGGTCCGGCTGGTACTGCCGGTCATGCTCCCGCGCTTTCAAGCTGAAATTTCTCGGAATCGGAGTGAACATATGACGCTCGTCGACATCGAGGCCGGGTTGGGGCAGCAGCGGAGCACGCTCGACCTGCAGGACATCGTCGAGTCCGCCGCGATCTTCCTGGAGGACGCCTCCGCCCGCGAGATCATCCGCTGGGCCGCGGCCACGTTCGGGGACCGGCTCTGCCTGACCTCCTCGATGAGCGATGCCCTGCTCATCGACCTGGTCAGCCGGGTCAAGCCGGGTGTGGACGTGCTGTTCATCGACACCGGCTACCACTTCGCCGAGACGATCGGCACCCGCGACGCGGTCCAGCAGGTCTATGACGTCAACGTGATCAACATCAAGTCGTCGCGCACGGTCCAGGAGCAGGACCGCGACCTCGGTCCCCGCCTGTTCGGCCGCAACCCCGACCTGTGCTGCTACCTGCGCAAGGTGGAGCCGCTCAACCGCGCCCTGGAGCCCTACCTGGCGTGGATCTCCGGCATCCGCCGCGACGAGGCGACCAGCCGTACCGGCACCAAGGTCGTCGAGTGGGACGCCAAGCGGCAGATGGTCAAGGTCAACCCGATCGCCAAGTGGACCCAGGAAGACGTCGACAACTACATGGCCGACAACGGGGTGCTGATCAACCCGTTGCACTACGACAACTACCCGTCGATCGGCTGCGCCCCGTGCACCCGCCAGGTCGCCGAAGGCGAGGACCCGCGCAGCGGCCGCTGGGCCGGGCTGGGGAAGGTCGAATGCGGCATTCACCTGTAACTCCCAGCCGGTGGCCCGTCCCGTTGGCAGACGGGACGGGCCAGAGCGGCGTTCCGCTGGTGGCGGTGGCGCACGGGTCGCGTGATCCGCGCGCCGCCGCGACGGTGGAGGCGCTGCTGGACGAGGTACGGCGGGCGCGGCCGGGGGTTCCGGTGCGCACCGCCTACCTCGACCATTCGACCCCGACGCTCGCACAGGCGCTGCACGGCCTGCGGGAGGCCGTGGTGCTGCCGTTGCTGCTGACGGAGGCGTACCACAGCCGGGTGGACCTGCCCGCGGCGCTCAACGAGGCCAGGGCGCGTGAGCCGCGGCTGCGCGTGCGTTACGGCACGACGCTCGGGCCGCACCCGCTGCTGTCGGCGACGCTGGAGCGGCGCCTGGCCGAGGCGGGCGTGCCGACCGGCGATCCGGACACGGCGGTGGTGCTGGTGTCGGCCGGTTCGAGTGACGCCCGCGCGAACGCGGTCATCGCCCGGATGGCCCGGTCGTGGAGCCCTGGCTGGTGGGCCGTGACGCCCGCCTACGCCTCCGCCGTGGACCCGTCGCCCGAGCGGGCGGTCGCCCACCTCAGGCAGGCGGGCGCGCCGCGCGTGGTGGTCGCCCCCTACCTGCTGGCGCCGGGCTACTTCGCCGACAAGGTACGGCGCACCACCCTGGCAGCCGGCGCGGACGTGGTCGCCGACGTGCTGGGCCCGGCGCCGGAGCTCGCCCAGGTGCTCCTGGAGCGCTACGAAGCGGCCCTGCGGAGCCCTGCCGACGTGGTGGCGTCATAACTGGCCGGTGCCACGACTCAGCGTCGTGACCGGCCGGTGTCGCGGCTCAGTGGCCGTCGGAGCGAGGTCGCGGCCGTCAGGGCGACGGCGGCGCGGTGCGGTGCGGGAGACGGTCAGCGGCCGATGGAGCGGCCGGTGTCGCGCCAGTCGTCGCCGTGCAGCTCCCGCCAGTGCTCGCGCCAGGCAGCCCAGCGTCGCTTGAGCGGCTTGGCGCGGGAGTCGCCGAGCACCTTGACGTCGCCCATCACCGCGTAGGCGCGCACCCTGATCACCGGCGCGCTGGTGCCGGGCGGCGCTTCCTGTACGTCGACGCGCTTGTCGCCCATGATGGCCATGCCGTCGAGGTCGACGTTGACGCCGTCGGGGACGATGATCTTGACGTCGCCCATCACGGAGACGGCCAGGATCTCGACCGTGTCGGTGCGTACCTCTGCCTCGCGCAGGTCCAGCAGCACGTCGCCCATCACGGCCACCGCGCCGAGCTCCTGGTCGATCCGCCAGGTGCCGCGCCGCTTGGTGTCGCCCATGACGCCGACGAACCACCGGCGCTTGCCGCCCTCGGGCCGCGGCGCCGGGGTGCGAACCGGTGCGCCCTCCGGCAGATCCTGGGTGAGCAGGGCCAGCTCGGCGTGGGTGGTGGCGGTGTAGGCCGCCTCGGTGCGGTCGGTCAGCTCGGCGAGCGTCAGCCTGCCTTCGACCGAAGCCTCGCGGAGCTGCTCCACGACGGCTTCCCGCTCAGCGTCGGAGGCTCTAACCTCCCCAGGGTCACTCATACTCGCAACATATCGCGTTTATTCCCGAACAAGGTCCTCCTATGGGAGGAATCACCATCAATCGAACGTATTGAACCCTTATCGACGTTCGCCGCGTATCAGCAGTCAGGGCCCGGCCTGGTCCCGCGGCGCGGCTGGGCCAGGCTAGGGTCCTTTTATGCATGAGGAACAGCTCTACCTTGCGGCGTTGAACGGCGAGTCGGAGAAGGTGAGCGAGCTGCTCGCCCAGGGCGCCGACCCCAACCTCGCCAGCGAGGCAGGCGAGGACACCGGCGACGGCGGCCTGCCGCTGTGCGCGGCCGCCGCCACCGACCGGGTCGAGGTCGCCCAGGCCCTCCTGGCCGCCGGGGCCGAGGTGGACGGCAGGGAGGCCGGCGGCTGGACCGCGCTGCTCTGGGCCGCCTCCAACGGCAACGCCGACACCGCCAGGCTCCTGCTCGAAGCCGGAGCCGACGTCGACGCCGCCAACGAGGGCGGCGACACGCCCCTGACGCTGGCCGCCCGACGCGGCGCGCTCGGCGTCGTACGCGAGCTGCTGGCGGCCGACGCGGACGCGCAGAAGTACGACGGCGACGGCGACACGCCGCTCGACATCGCCGCCGACTGGGTCGGCGTGCACCTGGAGAGCGCGCTGCTCGACCAGGTCGAGCAGGACGGCTGGGAGTACGTCGTCGCCCGCCAGTTCGCCAAGGACGGCACCGAGCTGGTCACCGTGGCGGGCCGCTCCCCCGACGGCGCGCAGACGGAGCAGGTGCAGGCCCAGCGCGGCCACGCGGCGATCACGACCCTGCTGGAGGAGGCCACCGACGTCTTCACGCCGGTCGACCAGCTCGTGGCCCGCGCCCTGGCGCACCGCGACATCGACGAGGACGCCGAGACGTGGTGGGTGGTGGCCGACACGCTGATCAAGCGGTCCGACGACGAGACCTACGAGGCGCTGGCCCGGCTGTGCCTCAGCGAGGACGCCAGGGAGCGCGAGTTCGGGGTGGACGCGATCGCCCAGTTCGGCGTCACCGAGGACGACAAGCCCTATCGTGAGCGCACGCTCCCGCTGCTGCAGAAGATGACCACCACCGAGAGCAACCCGCAGGTGCTGCGCTCGGTGCTGTCCGCGCTCGGCCACCAAGGCGACCCGCGCGCCCTGCCGCAGGTGCTGGACCTCATCGGCCGCGAGGGGCACAAGCGGACGATGACCGACCCGATCGCGCTGGCGGACGTGCTGCCGCCGGACCACGCCGAAGGCCTGGCCCTGCTGATCGCGATGACGCGCGAGGAGGAGGACGAGGTCCGCGACTGGGCCACGGCCGGCCTGGCCGGGCTGGACGCCGACACCCCGGAGATCAGGCAGGCCCTCGCCGAGCGCCTGGACGACAGCGACCTGCGGACGGTCGCCGAGGCCACCCGTGGTCTGGCCTCCCGGGGCGACACCCGCGCCGAGCTCGGCGTCAAGCGGGTCCTGGCCGAGTCCGACGACGAGTACGCCAGAGACCTGGTCACCGAGGACGAGACCCAGCCCGAGGCCTGACGAGGCGGGAGCCGGTCCCCGGCGGCGGCGTCAGGGACCGGAGAGCGCGGGTGCGGTGGCGAGGACGTCGCGCGCCAGGGCGACATCGCCCGCCAGGGTGGCCTCGAAGGTCTCGGCGTCCCCTCGGCCGCCCAGCAGGAAGCAGAAGGCCACCACGTCCGCCGTGATGCGGGCGTCCGGCTCGCCGGCGGCGGCGCCGTCCTCGGCGCCGAGCGCGAGGTGCCAGGCGCCGCCGCCCGGGCCGGTGAGCTCCAGCCCGAGCGTCCGGCCCGACGCGTCGTGCCCCGACAGCAGCATCGTCCACGGCAGGAGCCTGGCGCACATGTCCGCCGTCGGGTGGATGTGCTCGGGGAGCGGCAGCGGCAGGGTGATGCGGGCGACCCGGGCCGCGTCGTCGGTGTGCACCCACGTCTCCAGGGCCCTGGCCAGGATGTGGTCCGACACGGGGGCGTTCAGGCCGTCGAGGGCGGCGGGCTCGGCTGCGGGCAGGTTCGCCAGGTGGCGGCACAGGGCGTCGGCCTGGGCCCGCCAGTCCCTGCGGGTCTGCTCGGGGCTGCGGGCCCGCTCGTAGGACTGCACGTCGGCCGTACGGGCGGCGGAGTCGGCGGTGGTGAGCTCGGGGCCGAGCACGGGCGCGCCGACCGAGGCCGCGAGCAGGCCGTCCTTGGCCGCCAGGTGGGCGACGAGCTCCTGCAGCGTCCAGCCTTCGACGATGACGCGCGACCAGTCGTCCTCGACGGCCGCGGCCAGCAGCGCGTCCATGGCGGCGACCCGGCCCGCGTACGGGCGCGCCCAGTCGGCCGTGGGGGCCGCCGGCCTGCGCCGTGCCCGCGCCCCGGCCAGCAGTTGCGGCCGCAGCGACCGCTTGGGCTCCTCGGGGTCCTCCAGCAGCGCGTCCACGTACAGACGCTCGAGCGGGTCCATCACACCTCTTCCTGTGCCAGCGCGTCGGCCAGCCTGCGCAGCGCGAGCCGGATGCGCGACTTGGCCGTGCCCTCGGGCACGCCTAACTCCTCGCCCACCTGGCGGTAGGTCCTGCCGCCGAAGTAAGCCAGCTCGACGACCTCGCGCAGCCCGCCGGGCAGCGCCTCGACGGCCTGGCGGACCCGGTGGGCCTCGTCGGCGGCGAGCACCGTGTCCTCCAGCCTGTCAGGTTCGCGCTCGAAGAGCCGGGGGCCCAGCACCGAGACCCGCCGGCGCTCCTCCACCCGGACGTGGTCGACGGCGCGGCGGTGCGCGATGGTGGCGAGCCAGGCCCGCAACGTGCCCCGTTCCGGGTCGTAGGCCAGGGGGCGCTCCCAGAAGACCAGGAACACCTCCTGCGTGATGTCCTCGGCGATCACCCGGTCCCTGGTGACCCGCAGGGACAGACCGAAGATCAGCGAGGCGAGCCGATCGTAGATCTCCCCGAGCGCGGCCTCGTCGCCGCCGACCACCCGCTGGTGCAGCAGACGGTCGTCGTACGGCGCCTCCACTGGCACCACACTCCCGTGACACGTACCTGGGCGGCGAGTGTGCCGCGAACCGAGCATGTCATTATTCGCCGGAAAAGGGCAGACGGATGCCGGTGCACGGCTACGTTGCCGAACCGAGATAATGTCAGAAGTCCGCTACCAGAAGGAGAATTCCCATGGCCACGACTCGCACCGCGACCACGCAGTGGAAGGGCGCCCTGCTCGACGGTTCGGGCACGGTTTCGCTCGACAGTTCCGGTGTCGGCACCTTCGAGGTCTCCTGGCCGTCCAGGGCCGAAGCCGCCAATGGCAAGACCTCGCCCGAGGAGCTCATCGCGGCCGCCCACTCCTCGTGCTTCTCCATGGCGCTCTCGCACGGTCTGGCCGGCGCGGGCACCCCGCCCGAGTCGCTGCAGACCAGCGCGGACGTCACGTTCCAGCCGGGTGAGGGCATCACCGGCATCGTGATCACCGTCAAGGGGCAGGTGCCCGGTCTCACCGCCGAGCAGTTCCAGAGCGCCGCGGAAGATGCGAAGGCCAACTGCCCGGTCAGCAAGGCCCTGTCGGGCACGACGATCACGCTGAAGGCCGAACTGCTCTAGTAAGGCCCCGATCGCATGCGACAATCAAGTCACATGCGCGAAGTCTGGCCGGGCGAACCCTATCCACTCGGCGGCACCTGGGACGGCGTTGGCACCAGTTTTTCGGTGTTCTCCGAGGTGGCCGAGCGAGTTGAGCTGTGCCTTTTCCACGATGACGGCTCGGAGGAACGGGTCGATCTTCCTGAGGTGGATGGGTTCGTCTGGCATGGCTACCTGCCCGGCATCATGCCGGGCCAGCGCTACGGCTATCGCGTACACGGTCCGCACAACCCGGCGCTCGGGCAGCGGGCCAACGCCTCCAAGCTGCTCCTCGACCCTTACGCCAAGGCCATCGACGGTGAGCTGACCTGGAACGAGGCGCTGTTCCCCTACCACTTCACCGATCCGTCGCAGCTCAACACCACCGACAGCGCCCCCTACATGCCGAAGAACGTGGTGATCAATCCGTTCTTCGACTGGGGCAACGACCGGTCGCCGCGCACCCCGTACCACGAGAGTGTCATCTACGAGGCGCACGTGCGGGGGCTGACCATGCGTCATCCCGGCGTGCCCGAGGAGTTGCGGGGCACCTACGCGGGGGTGGGGCATCCGGCGATCATCGACCATCTGCTCTCGCTCGGGGTGACGGCGGTCGAGTTGATGCCGGTGCACCACTACATGCCCGAGCACTTCCTGGTGGCGCGGGGGCTGACCAACTACTGGGGCTACAACACGATGGCCTACCTGGCCCCGCACGGCGGCTACTCCGGCGCCGGGACGCGCGGCGAGCAGGTGCCCGAGTTCAAGGCCATGGTGAAGGCGCTGCACGAGGCGGGCATCGAGGTGATCCTCGACGTCGTCTACAACCACACCGCCGAGGGTGACCACATGGGGCCGACGCTCGGCTTCAGGGGCATCGACAACGCCGCCTACTACCGGCTGCACGACAACGACCGGCGCTACTACCTCGACTACACCGGCTGCGGCAACTCGCTCAACGTCCGCTCGCCGCACGCGCTGCAGCTCATCATGGACTCGCTGCGTTACTGGGTGCTGGAGATGCACGTCGACGGGTTCCGCTTCGACCTGGCGTCGGCGCTGGCCCGGGAGTTGCACGATGTCGACCGGCTGAGCGCCTTCTTCGACCTCATCCAGCAGGATCCGGTGATCTCGCAGGTCAAGCTGATCGCGGAGCCGTGGGACGTGGGGCCCGGCGGTTACCAGGTCGGAAATTTCCCGCCTTTGTGGACGGAGTGGAACGGGAAATACCGCGACACCGTACGAGATTTCTGGCGGGGGACGCATTCCGCGCTGCCGGAGTTCGCCTCGCGGCTGACCGGCTCGGCCGACCTCTACGAGACCTCCGGCCGCCGGCCCGTGGCCTCGATCAACTTCGTGACCTGTCACGACGGCTTCACCCTCACCGACCTCGTGTCCTACGACCGCAAGCACAACGAGGCCAACGCCGAGGACAACCGCGACGGCACCAACGACAACCGCTCCTGGAACTGCGGCGCCGAGGGCCCGGTGGAGGATCCGGAGATCGTCCGGCTCCGGCAGCGCCAGCGGCGCAACTTCCTGGCCACGCTCTTCCTGTCGCAGGGCGTCCCGATGCTCTCCCACGGCGACGAGCTCGGCCGCACCCAGCGGGGCAACAACAACGCCTACTGCCAGGACAACGAGATCGCCTGGATCGACTGGTCGCACCTGCACACCGAGTCCGACCTGCTGGCGTTCGTCCGCCTGCTGTCGAAGTTGCGGCGCGAGCACCCGGTCTTCCAGCGCCGCCGTTTCTTCCACGGCCGCCATCCCGACAACGGCAAGCGCGACCTGGTCTGGCTCACCCCCGGCGGCACCGAGATGACCGCGAGCGACTGGCACGTCAGCTACGCCAAGTCGCTGATGGTCTATCTGAACGGCGAGGCGATCACCGAGCCGGGGCCGCGCGGCGAGCGCATCACGGACGACTCGTTCCTGCTGCTGATCAACGCCCACCACGAGGACATGACGTTCACCCTGCCCGGCGGGGCGTTCGGCGGGAGCTGGCTGCCCGTGCTCGACACCAACGACGAGAGCTGCGACAACCTCTACGTCGACGACGCCTGGCAGCCCGGCGACCTGGTCGCCGTCACCTCCCGCTCGCTGCAGGTGCTGCGCCAGCCCCGGGCCCAGTAGGTCGTCGCGGCAACTTGTCGGAGGCGTGTGCCAAGGTAGAGGGGTGCGCCGGATCCATCCCGACATCGAAGACAATCCTGACATCGAGCGGGCTTATGCCTACCCGGTGGACAGGCCGTGGCTGCGCCTCAACATGGTGGCCAGCATCGACGGCGGCGCCTGGCTGGACGGGTTGTCCGGCGGGCTCTCCAGCAAGGGCGACAAGCGCGTCTTCGGGGTCCTGCGCGGGCTCGCCGACGTCATCATGGCGGGCGCCGCGACCGTCAGAGCCGAGCGGTACGCCGCGGTCAACCCGCGCGAGTCGTGGCGCGAGATCCGGGCGAGCAGGCCGGCGGCCCCGCCGCTCGCGGTCGTCAGCCGGGGCCTCGACCTCGACCTGACCGGCCCGCTGTTCACCGGCGGCAGCCGGACCATCATCGTGACCTGTGCGAGCGCCCCCGCCGCCCGGCTCAAGGCGGCGGCCGAGGTGGCCGACGTGATCGTGGCCGGCGACGAGGGCGTGGACCTGCGGGCGGCGGTGGCGGAGCTGCACGAGCGTGGCCTGAGCCGGATCCTGTGCGAGGGCGGACCGCGGATCAACGCCCAGCTCGCGGCGGCCGGGCTGGTCGACGAGCTGTGCCTGTCGGTCAGCCCGATGCTGCTCGGCGGCGGCGCGGCGCGCATCCTCGACGGGGAGCCGTCGCAGGTCAAGCTGGAGCTGAGGCAGGTGCTGGAGGAGGAGGGGGTCCTCTTCTGCCGCTACACGAGGGAGCCGACCTGATGACAGACCCGACCACGCCACCGGCGACAGCGCCTGACGCGCCAGCCGCAGGGCCGGTGACCGGGCAAGGCGAAGCAGCGCCGGGGGCAGGAGCGGACGCGGCGGCGGTCAGGGGGCCGGACACGAGGCCTGACACGAAGGCGGCCGATGTGGATGTCCCTGTCGAGTCGCCTGTCGAGGCCGTCGCGGAGTCGGCGGGCGGTCGGGGGAAGCGGAAGCCCAAGGAGCCCGAGCCGATCCCGGATCTCGATCTTCCGGTGCGGCCGCCGGTGGCGCCGATGCTGGCCAAGCCGATCAAGGCGATGCCCAAGCAGGACGGCGACCTGTTCTACGAGCCGAAGTGGGACGGGTTCCGGTGCATCGTGTTCCGGGACGGGGACGAGGTGTATCTCGGCAGCCGTAACGAGCGGCCGTTCACGCGCTACTTCCCCGAGCTGGTCGAGGCCGTCAAGCAGGAGCTGCCGGACAAGTGCGTGGTCGACGGTGAGATCGTGCTGCCGCAGGGATCACAGCTCGACTTCGAGGCGTTGCAGCAGCGCATCCACCCGGCGGCCTCCCGGGTGAAGATGCTCGCGGAGCGGACCCCGGCCTCCTTCGTGGCCTTCGATCTGCTGGCGATCGGGGACGAGTCGCTGATGGAGGCGCCGTTCAGGGAGCGCCGGGCGCGCCTGGTGGAGATCTTCCCGGAGAAGGGCAGGTCCATCCGCCTCACGCCGGTGACGGTCAATGACGAGCAGGCCGCCGAGTGGTTCGAGATGTTCGAGGGGGCCGGGCTCGACGGCATCATCGTCAAGCCGGGCGACCAGCCCTACCTCCCGGACAAGCGGACGATGTTCAAGGTCAAGCACGAGCGCACCGCCGACGTGGTGGTCGCCGGTTACCGCGAGCACAAGAGCGGTCCCATCGTGGGCTCGATCCTGCTCGGCCTCTACGGCGACGACGGAAGGCTGCACCATGTGGGGGTGGCGGCCTCGTTCCCGATGGCGCGCCGGGCCGAGCTGGTGGAGGAGCTCAAGCCGTACATCGCCGGCCTGGGTGAGCATCCGTGGGGGCACTGGGCCGAGCAGGCGGCGGCCGGCGTGGGCCAGCCCGCGCCCAGCCCCGCCTCGGGCGGTCAGCGGGTGCCGGGGGCGATCTCACGCTGGAACGCCAAGAAGGACCTGTCGTTCATCCCGCTCCGGCCGGAGCTGGTGATCGAGGTGGCCTACGACCAGATGGAGGGCGACCGGTTCCGGCACACCGCCCAGTGGCGGCGCTGGCGCCCCGACCGCACCCCGCTCTCGTGCACGTACGAGCAACTGGAGCGGCCGGTGTCGTACAACCTTGACGATATTCTTGCCCGATAGCGCGCATAGCGATATATCTCGACATATGAGCACCGGAGATGAGCTAAAGGCGGCGGTGTCCGCTCGCCGCGACCTCGGCCCGGACTTCGAGGACGCCATCGTCGAGTCGTTTCTCGACAAGATGGGCAAAGAAGTCGACAGGCGGGTGGACGAGCGCCTCGCCGCGGCTCCGCAAGCCAAGGACATGGCCAAGCAGGACCGGATGAGGGACGGTCAGCGGCTCGCGCTGGCGATCGTCTCGCTGGCCCTGGGCACGGTCGCCACAATTTTGATCACCTTGTTCAGCGATGGCGGCAGCGCCGCGTACATCCCCGTCTGGATCGGCATCGTGCTGGTCAACGCGGTGTTCAACAGCAACCACAAGCCCAGCTGAGCCGGCGGCCCGGACTGTTCGGGTGGCGGCTGTTCGGGTGGCGGCCGGGCGGGTGGCCGGTGGGTGGTGGCTGATTGGGCGGGTGGCGGCCGGGCGGCTCAGGTGGTGAAGGTCAGGGATGTGTTGTGGCCGCCGAAGCCGAAGGCGTTGGTCATCGCCGCTGTCCACCTGCCCTGGCGCGGGGCTCCGGTGACGATGTCGAGTTTGATCTGGGGGTCGAGGCGGTCCAGGTTGCGGGTGGCGGGGATGTGGCCGTCGCGGAGCGCGAGGATGGCGGCGATCGCGCCGACCGCTCCCGCGGCACCGCACAGGTGGCCGGTCATCGACTTGGTCGCGGTGACGGCGGGATGCGTGCCCAGCGCCTCGGCGATCGAAGCGCTCTCCGTCACATCGCCGGTCGGGGTGGAGGTGGCGTGCGCGTTCACATGACCGATGTCGAGCGGGCCCAGGTCGGCCGCCGCCAGGGCCAGGCGCATCGCGCGGACCTGCCCATCCACGTCGGCGGCCGTGATGTGGCGGGCGTCGGAGGTGGTGCCCGCGCCGGCCAGCGTGGCGTGGGCCCGAGCGCCACGAGCCGCGGCGAACCCGGCGCGCTCCAGCACCACCACCCCGGCCCCCTCCCCCAGCACGAACCCGTCCCGCCCGGCGTCGAACGGCCTGGACGCCTCCTGCGGCGCGTCATTACGTGTGGACAGCGCCTTGATCTGGGCGAACCCGGCAAGGGCCAGCGGATGTACGCACGCCTCGGCGCCACCGGCGATCACCACGTCGGCGCGGCCAAGGCGGATCAGGTCCAGGCCCATGGCGATCGCCTCGGCCCCGGAGGCACAGGCGCTCACCGGCGTGTGGGCACCGCCACGAGCCCCGAACTCGATGCTGATCACGCCTGCGGCGCCGTTCGGCATCAGCATGGGGATGGTGTACGGCGAGACCCGGCGCGGGCCTGACGCCTCAATAAGATCATCCTGGTCGAGCGTGGTCCGCATGCCGCCGACGCCCGTACCGATGACCACCGCCAGGCGTTCGGGCTCCACCTCAGGGGCTCCGGCGTCGGCCCACGCCTCCCGGGCGGCGACGAGTGCGGCCTGCTGGAAGCGGTCCAGCCGCCTGGCCCCTACCCTGCCCAGCACCTCCGCCGGGTCCACCAGCATCTGGCCGGCGATCCGGACGGGCAGGTCCTCGGCCCAGTCCTGTTCGAGCATCGCGACCCCGGAGCGCCCCGCGAGCATGCCCGCCCAGGTGGCGGCCACGTCGCCGCCCAGTGGCGTGGTGGCCCCCAGACCCGTGACCGTGGCCCCCGCCTTCGTCCCGCCCGCCATCGACGTCCCCCTTCGTCACTGCATCCAGACCCCACGCCAGTAAGGCGCAACTCCACGCTCCCAGGGCTGGACGGCATGGACAGGGGATCTGATCAACGAAAAACTGCCGAAAGATTTGTCGCGGATGTCATAACTTGATCAGATATGGGCGAAACAGTGACAACGCCCGCCACCGTTCAGCCTGGGTCAGGTGAGCCAGATGAGGCCGGCGAAGCGGCCTGGGGACTGGCGGCGGTGGGAGTAGAGCTCGTCGGATTCCAGTGTGCAGCGGGCGTCGTGCCGGACGTCTGGTACGCCCGCCGCCCGGAGTTGGGCCTCGATGCCGGCGCGCAGGTCCAGGGCCGGAGTGTTCCAGGAGGTCGTGGAGGAGGTTTCCGGGATCTTGGCGGCCACGTGGGCGCGTAGCTCGGCGGGGACCTCGTAGCAGCGGCCGCAGGCTCCGGGGCCGATCAGCGCGGCCATCCGGTGCGGGTCCGCCCCCTTGTCGGCCATCGCGGCGACCAGTGCCGCCGCGACCCCGGCCTCTGTGCCTGGGCGGCCTGAGTGGGCGGCGCCGACCATGCGGGCGACCGGGTCGGCCACCAGCACCGCTGGGCAGTCCGCGCCGAGGGAGGCCAGCGCCAGGCCGGGCTCGGTGGTGTAGACGCCGTCGACCGGGGGCGCGTCCTCTCCGAAAGGCTCGCTCACATAGGCCACCTCGGCGCCGTGCACCTGGCGCATGAACACGATGGCCCGCACGCCGAGCTCCGCCGCCACGCCCGCCCGGTTCGCCCGTACGGCGGCGGGGTCGTCGCCGGTGAGCCCGCCGAGGTTGCGCGTGCCGTAGGGCGGCTCGCTGACGCCTCCATGACGATCGGTGACGGCGACGTGGACTCCCGGAACCAGCTCCATCCCTCGATCTTATGACCGCCCGCCACCCTGCCCTCGCCCCGCGTCCACCCCGCCGCTGAACTCACCGCGCCGGATCGCCCCCGCCCCCAAAGCCGGTCGAAAGGGTGTCCGGCCCTGTGACCAGGTGATCCTCGGTCATACGGGGCGGGGGGTCTTGCTCGGGTGGTCGATGGAGGAAGCTGGTGGTGGCCGGCGGCGAGCCGCGGGCGGTGGGCGTACACGATGGGATGCACAGCGAGGAGAATCGCGATGACCAGCCTTGCCGATCTGCACGCGCTCATGGCGCGGCTCGGTCACCCGGTGCTGCAGGCGCCGCCCGTCTCCGGGGCGCGCTTCGCCGACGGAGCGGCGTACCGCTTCGAGATTCCCAGTGTGGAGGGGCCGGAGGTGCTGGCGGCGGTGGTCGAGGAGGCGGATCGGCTCGGCGTGCCGGTGCACCGTACGTCGCAGGGCAGCGGGGTGATGATGCTGTCGGACGAGGAGATCTCCGCGATGGCGGAGCTGGGGGCCGAGCGGGGCATCGAGGTCAATCTGTTCCTGGGGCCGCGTGCCGCGTGGGACACCGGCGGTCAGGCGAAGGTGACGCAGGCCGTCGGCGCGGCGGCGCGCGGGAACGCCATGGTGGCGGCGTGCGTGGCGGACGCGCTGCGGGCCTGTGAGCTGGGCATCCGCAGCCTGCTCGTGGGGGATCTGGGCGCGTTGGAGGTGCTGCGGCGACTCAAGGCCGACGGCACGTTGCCGGCGGGCCTGGTGCTGAAGACCTCGGTGCTGGTGCCGCTCACCAACGGTCCCACCGCGGCCGTCTTCGAGCGGCTCGGCGCGAGCACGCTCAACGTCGGCACCGACCTGACGGTGCCGCAGCTCGCGGAGGTGCGGGCCGCGACGAGCCTGCCGATCGACCTCTATCTGGAGGTTCCGGATGATCAAGGCGGGTTCGTACGGTTCTACGAGGCGGTGGAGATCGTCCGGGCGGCGGCGCCGGTCTACCTGAAGATGGGGCTGCGCAACGCGCCGAACATCTACCCGTCGGGCGGGCATTTGGGCGTGATCCCGAAGGAGCTGGGACGGGAGCGGGTACGCCGGGCGGCGCTGGTGCGGCGGCTGATGGAGCAGCTCGACCCCGGCCTGACCGAGCCGCCGTCCGGCCGTCCCACCGATCTGGGCGTGCCCGTGGTGTGACTGGCCGAGCTAATCAAGCAAGCATATGCTTGGGCACGTGGCAGACTATCGGAACCTGATCGGCGGCGAACTGGTCCCCGCGACCGGCGGCGCGACGATGGACTCGGTGAACCCGGCGACCGGCGAGGTGTGGACGCGGGTGCCGGCGAGCGGGCGGCCCGACGCCGAGGCCGCCGTCGAGGCCGCGCGGCGGGCGTTCCCCGGCTGGGCGGCGATGCCCGCGCTGGGCCGGGCGCGCTTCCTGCGCAAGGTGGCTCAGGTGTTCGCGGCGCACGCCGAGGAGCTCGCCAGGCTGGAGACCAGGGACAACGGCCGGATCCTGCGCGACACCCTGCACAAGGACCTGCCCGGCATGACCTTCCTCTGGGAGCTGGCGGCGGGCCAGTGCCTGGAGGCGGTCAAGGGCGACACGGTGATCCTGGGGCCGAACCAGCTCGGCCTGACGCGGCGGGAGCCGTACGGGGTGGCCGTCTGTGTCATTCCGTGGAACTCGCCCATCTCGACGTTCTCCGCCAAGGCCGCCTACGCGCTGGCGGCGGGCAACACGGTGATCGTCAAGCCCGCGGAGCAGGCGAGCGCGTCGGTGCTGCGGCTGGGCGAGCTGCTGGCCGAGGTGCTCCCGCCCGGGGTGCTGAACATCGTCAGCGGGCTGGGCGAGGAGGTGGGCGACGCGCTCGTACGGCATCGCGGCGTCGGCAAGGTCAGCTTCACCGGCTCGACGGCGACCGGGCAGGCGATCACCCGGGCCTCGGCGGACGCCCTCAAACCTCTCACGTTCGAACTAGGCGGCAAATCGCCAAATATCGTGTTTTCGGATGCCGATCTGGATGCCGCCGCCCAAGGCGTCACCGTCAACTCCGTCTACACCGGGAACGCGGGCCAGGTATGCGTGGCCGGTTCGCGGATCCTGATCCACCGCTCCGTCTGGGACGACCTGCTGGCCCGGATCGAGCGGATCGCCGGGGACCTGGTGCTGGCCGACCCCTTGGACCTGGCGACCACGATGGGCCCGATCGTCTCGGCCGAGCAGTTCGAGCGCGTCACGTCCTACCTGGACATCGCCGAGAAGGAGGGCGCCGAGCTGGTCTTCGGCGGCAGGACGGGCGCCGAGGTGGTGCCGGGCCTGCCCGGCGGTTACTGGGTCTCCCCCACGCTCTACACCGCGACGGACAACTCGCTGCGCGTCTGCCAGGAGGAGATCTTCGGGCCGGTGGCGGTGGCGATCCCGTTCGAGGAGGACGAGGAGGCGCTGGCGATCGCCAACGACTCCTCCTACGGTCTGGCCGCCGGGGTGTGGACGCGCGATCTGGGGCGTGCGCACCGGTTCGTACGGGATCTGGAGAGCGGCACGGTGTGGGTGAACACCTTCCGCCAGATGCCTCCCGGCCTGCCGTTCGGCGGGGTCAAGGACAGTGGGTACGGCCACGACGCCGTCCTCGAATACACGCGGGAAAAGGCAGCCATTATCAGCATTTAGTCAGATAGATTTCCCGTCATGAGCGAGGGGATCACCGATCAGCGAGACCTACCCGAGGCAGCGGCCCAGTCCCGTGCCTCCGTGCTGCGCAGCCGTGCCGAATCGTACATCGCGCTGAGCCGCCATGACGCGGCGATCGCGGACTTGACCGAGTCGATCGCTCTCGTACCGGACAACGCCAGAGCTTGGCGGCTGCGCGGGGAGAGTCATCGGATCATCGACAGGTACGACGCCGCGATCGCCGACTTCGGCGAGTCGCTCAAACTGGAGCCGGACAGCTCCTACGCCCTCGGCTCACGCGGCCAGGCCTACGCCGCGCTCGGCCGCCTGGAGGAGGCGATGGCCGACTTCGAGCACGCGCTGACCCTGTCGCCGGAGTCGCTGTGGATCCTGGAGGCCAAGGCCGACGCCCTGGTGGACCTGGACCGGCTGGACGAGGCGCTGGACCTGCACGCCGGGATCATCGCCCTGAACGAGGACCTGTCCTACTCCTGGCTGGCCCGCGGCGACCTCTACCAGCGCATGGGCCTGTACACCGAGGCCATCGCCGACTACTCCAGCGCGCTGGAGGCCGATCCGGAGTATGTGCGGGCGTACAGCAGGCGGGGCGAGGCGTACCGCATGATCGACCGCTACGAGGACGCGCTGCAGGACCTCAACCGGGCGGTCGAGCTGGACCCGGACAACGATCGCGCGCTGGGCAGCCGGGGCGCGGTGCTGAGTGAGATGGGCGACAACGAGGCGGCGCTGAAGGACCTGAACCGGGCCATCGAGCTGGACGCGGACTACGTCTGGGCCTACCGGGTGCGGGGCGAGATCTTCCAGGAGCTGGACCGGCACGAGGAGGCGGTGTCCGACTTCAGCCGCGCACTGAACCTGGAGTTCGGCGACGAGTGAGCACCCGTGCCGGCGGCGAACCGCCGGCACGGGCTTGCCGAACCTCTGCCGGGACCGAGTTCGCCGGCACGGGCTTCGGCGGGATCCGTGCCCGGCGCCGAGTCGCCGGGCACGGGCGCTCAGAGAGCGAGCAGGACCTTAGTCGGCAATGCGCTGTCCGACAGCGGTCTGATCGCGATGCGGAGCAGGGCGAGCGCGTTGTCGTCGCCCGCGATGCGGTTGGCGCTGAGCCCGTCGCAGGACTGGCAGTGGTGGATGATCAGCCACTCGCCGTCCTGCCGGACGGAGACGCTCAGCGCCGCCATCCGGCCCCGGCAGCTCGCCCGCCGGTCGCCGGGCACCCGGTGATCGACGTGCAGGCTGGTCAGGCAGTGCGGGCAGTGGTTGCGGTGGGCCGTGCCCGGCGCGAACACCGGCACGTCCAACCGGCAGCCGACGCAGCGGAACGCGTCGCCAGGCTCACCGTGCCTGACGTCCTTGCGCCGCTGCGGCCTACGGCCGCCGGATTTCCCTCGTCCGTGGCCGCCCATCACAGATCGCCGAACGTTTCGAGCGGGAACGGCGGCTGAGCGAGCGGGCGTACGGCCATCCGCATGAGGATGAGCTGGTTGTCGTCCGCGCAGATCGGGTTGGACGTCAGCTCCGCGCAGCGGGTGCAGCGATGGATGATCATCCAGTCGCCGGTCCGCAGTACCGCGATCGAGATCGGCACCATCCGCGCCCCGCACTCCGACGGCCCGCCCTCGACGCGGTCGAGAACGTGCAGGGAGTGCAGACAGCTCGGACAGTGGTTGCGACGCGAACCGTCGGCGGCGACGGCCGCCACGGTCAGGCCGCAGCGTACGCATGGAAAGGTGTTGGTCAGTGCGGAACGGGTCTTGTGGGTGGACACCCTGGGTACTCCTTGCCGGAATGGTGATGGGAAAAGCAGCAAGGAAGCGCCGTGCGGGCCTCGCCGACCCACGCTCGCGCGCGGGTGGATGCGGTACGGCGCGTGCTTGGGCACGACGGCCGTACGGCCGGTCAGAGGTGGCGTGTCAGCGACAGAATCGGACCACGGTACGACGAGGCGCGCTTGGCGCGGGCCGAGGCATTGACTCCCCACCTTCCAGGGCGCGAAAGCCCTGAGACGTATCCGACGAACTCCGGTGAGCGTATTCGCCCCGTCCCCCAGATCGCCATCGATTTATCGGCTGCCGGCGCGCGCACGACCTGCTCGGCGGTGACGCACGGCGCGCGACCGGCAGCGTCTGCCGCTCAGCCGGCGCGAGACCGGCTCATGCGCTCAGCCGGCGCGCGACCGGCTCATGCGGCACACTCACTCCGTGTCGTCGCGCGCCTTGCTCGGCTGGACCCGCTTGGGCTCGCCGGGCATTTTCGGATAGTTGGGCGGATAGGGCATGTCTCCGCGCTCGTCCTTGTCGTAGCGCTCGAGCAGTGCCTCGATCGAGCACGGGTGGTCGTCGATGGCGGCGTGCACGTCGCCCAGCTCGGCGAAGCGGGGCGGCACGGTGCGGATGTCGAAGTCACGCGGGTCGGCGTCGGCCAGCTCGTCCCAGGTGAGCGGCGTGGAGACGGGCCCGTGGGGCTGCGCCCTGACGGAGTAGGCGCTGGCGATGGTCCGGTCGCGAGCGTTCTGGTTGAAGTCGATGAAGACGCGCTCGCCGCGCTCCTCCTTCCACCAGGCCGTGGTCACCAGGGCGGGATCGCGCTCCTCCACCGCCCTGGCCAGCGCGATCCCCGCATGCCGCACCTC
Source organism: Nonomuraea glycinis (assembly GCF_014646515.1). GTDB lineage: Bacteria > Actinomycetota > Actinomycetes > Streptosporangiales > Streptosporangiaceae > Nonomuraea > Nonomuraea glycinis. Next base: position 41,098 of record NZ_BMNK01000020.1, on the reverse strand, counting down.
GACGAAGTCCCAGCGTGGCTCGATGCGCACCGCGATGTGCACGCCCCGGTTGCCGGAGGTCTTCACGAACCCGGTCATGCCGAACTCCGCCAGCACCTCCCGCGCCAGGAACGCCGCCCTGCGCGTCGCCTCGAACTCCAGCCCCGGCTGCGGATCGAGGTCGAGCCGCAACTCGTCCGGATGCTCCACGTCGGCCGCGCGCACCTGCCACGGATGGAAGTCGATGGTCCCCAGATTGGCGCAGTAGGCGATGGCGGCCACCTCGGTCACCCTCAGCGAGTCGGCCTTGCGGCCGCTGGGGAAGGTCACGGTGACGGTCTCCAGCCAGTCGGGGCGCTTGGCCGGCATCCGCTTCTGGTAGATCGCCTCGCTCTGCACTCCGTCGGGGTGCCGCTTGAGATTGGTCGGCCGGTCCTTCAGCGCCCGCAGCGCGCCCTCGCCCACGCTCACGTAATATTCGACCAGCTCGCGCTTCGTGGCGCCGATCTGCGGAAAGTAGACCTTGTCAGGGTTGGTGACCTTGACGGTCCGCTCCCCCACCTCAAGCTCGATGTACGGCGAAGCCATGGCACGAACCTACCTTCCAGCGCGAAGAGCTCAACGGTCAGCGGGCGCCGTCGTGGTGACTCCCATGACTTCACGAAGCGTAGGGCAGGGCTACGACAAGAACGGGGGCCCGTCCCGGAGCCTCCTCAGTGGCGGGACCGAGGGCTCGACGGGACGGGCTTCTCGAGACCATTCGCACACCGTTCCGGGCGCTGGCGCGCCACCCGGCCGGCCTGTTGATCACCGGCGGCTCCAGCACGGGCGTGGGCTGTACCGCTCAGGCGATCACGCGAGTGATCTCACCCCTTGCAGGAGGCGATGACACCCCCTTGCCTACAAAGACGCAATTTCATCCCAGAAAGGATGCTTCCCCCTGTGGAGATCTCTTTTTGCCGCATCTCGTACGCTGGAGGCATGGACAAGGTGGTCAAGAGCGAGGACGAGTGGCGAGTGCAGTTGTCGCCCGAGGAGTTTCACGTGCTCAGGCAGGCGGGCACCGAAAAGCCCTTCACGGGCGAGTACGTGGACACCAAGACGGAGGGCGTCTACACGTGCCGCGCCTGCGGGGCCGAACTGTTCCGGTCCGACACGAAGTTCGAGTCGCACTGCGGGTGGCCGAGCTTCTTCCAGCCATCGGAGTCGGACGCGGTGACGTTGATCGAGGACCGCAGCCTCGGGATGGCGCGTACCGAGGTGAGGTGCGCCCGGTGTGACTCCCATCTGGGGCATGTGTTCCACGGGGAGGGGTATGCGACGCCGACGGATGATCGCTACTGCATCAACTCGGTGTCACTGAGGCTCGACCCCTCGCAGTGATCACCCGGCGACCGTGCGTATCGCGCGCCGCGTAGGGATAATGGCCGATTGTGATGCGTGTCCATCTTCGTCATCGCTGGGTGACGATCGAGACGATCGGCCGTGTCGTCACCCAGCGGTGTGAGGTGTGCCTGAAGACCCGGGTGCGGGTGCGGTAGCGAGTCAGTTCGGGGCGGGATGGGTGACCCGGCAGGTGCTGTCGGAGGGGCCGAGGATGTTGGCCAGCACCGGGTTGCCGTTCTCCCCGAACCTGGCTTGGACGAACACCACCGGGTCCTTGACCCCGTTCGCCTTGAGGTACGCCAGGCCGCGCTCGCACAGGGTGAGAGCGTGGGATGAGTTCCCCGCCGTTTCCGATAAATCAGTATAAATGCGCAAATATCGGCCTATGGTGCGAATGTCTTTGATGCGGCCGGTCGCCTCGTCGGCGGCGCCCCACTGGTCGCGGAAGTACTCCACAGCCTCCTGGTCGGTGTGCCGGGAAGGGCCGTCGGCCTTGTACCCGGAGACGTCACCCGGATCCGCGTCCACCCGCCCGGGACCGTCCCGCCCGCTCACGTCCCCCGGAACAGCGGCCGGCGCCTGGTCACCGTCGAGCCCGGAATCACCCACCGCGCCGGAATCAGCCGTCTTGGCGCCCGCCCCGGAATCCGAGGCCGGGGCGCCCGAAGCCGCCGCTCGCCCCGTCGCGCTCTGCCCGTCCCCGGCCTTCTTCGACGCGCTCCCGGGACTGCCGCTCGCCACCGTCCCGGACCTCGGCGCCGCCCGCGTGACCTCCCTGGACGAAACCGCCCCACCGCCCGAGCCACCTCCACCCGGAGCCCGGCCATCCCCACCGTCGGTGGTAGTGGTGGAAACCGCGAGCAGACCCCCGAGCGTGCCGCTCACCCCGGCCACACCCACGACCCCGGCCGCGAGCGCGATCACCCCCGCCGACGCCCCCGCCAGCCACACCCCGCGTGACCTCACTCGCCGCCGCCGCACCCCCCGTCGCCCAGCGGCATGCCTCCCGGCCCTACGCCGCCCACCCCCATCGGGCCGCACCGTCAGACGGGCCGCAACCACGTCATCGTCGCACTGTGATGCCGGGCGAGCCGGGGCCACGACCTCATCGCCCTGCCCGGTCCCACCCTCATCGGACGGCAGCCCCGCGCCAGCGTCCGCGTCGCGCCGCCCCGCCGCCTCCGGCGCGCCGCCCTCCCGCTGTCCGCCGACCGGCCGGGCGCTCTGTTGTTCGTACGGCCGTCGTCCCGCGCGTTCCCGCATGGGGGTGCCCCCTTGGACCGTGCCAAGCGTGGATCCCGTGCCCGCCCCGTACCGAGCACAGAATTTCCCTGATTGTGACAAACAGGGAAGATCAAGTCCGAGGGATCCACAACTTGGGTCTCGTTCCGTCCGACGGCCTTGACGGAACGCGCGGCCGGGAGCCGTCAGGGCAGGTCGGCGATGAGCTCCCGGACGGGCTTGCGGACGCCGGTGTAGAAGGGGATCTCCAGCCGCGTGTGCCGCCGCGCCTCGGCGGCGCGCAGGGTGCGCATCAGGTCGACGATCCGGTGCAGCTCATCGGCCTCGAACGCGAGCATCCACTCATAGTCGTTGAGCGCGAAGCAGGCGACGGTGTTGGCGCGCACGTCAGGGTAGTCGCGGGCCATCTTGCCGTGCTCGGCCAGCATCGCGCGGCGCTCGGCGTCGTCGAGGAGATACCACTCCAGGGAGCGTACGAAGGGGTAGACGCTCACGTAGGCCCGGGGCTCCTCCTCGGCCAGGAAGGCCGGGATGTGGGACTTGTTGAACTCGGCGGGCCGGTGCAGCGCCATCGCCGACCAGACGGGCACGCTGTGCCGGCCCAGCTCGGTGCGGCGCAGCCGGGAGTAGACGTCCTGGAGGCCCTCCGCGGTGGGCGCGTGCCACCAGAACATGTAGTCGGCGTCGGCCTTGAACCCGGCCACGTCGTAGAGGCCCCGGGTGACCACGTCCTTGCCCGCCGCCTGCTCCAAAAGCTCCTCGACCTCCGCGGAGACCGTGTCGCGGTTGCCGGGGACCGGATCGGTGGCCTTGAACACCGACCACATGGTGTAGCGGATCACCTGGTTGAGATCGCGGGCCTTCGGCCGCGCAGCGCCCTCTGTCATGCTCTCATTCTCCTGCCTGTGCGAGGTGGTCCAGAATCCGGGAGGCGGCCGTGCGCGCGGTGGCGACGCAGGCGGGGATGCCGATCCCGTCGTAGGCGGCGCCGCACACCGCCAGCGCGGGCTGCCCGGCCACCGCGGCGTGCACCTTGGCCACCAGGTCGAGGTGGCCCACGTTGTACTGCGGCAGCCCGCCTCCCCAGCGGGTGACGCGGGAGTCGAGGGGCAGTGCCCGCACGCCCATCACCTCGCCCATCTCCGCCATCGCGACCGACACCAGCTCGGCGTCGTCGCGCTGCAGCAGGTGCTCCTCGCCGATCCGGCCGATCGAGCAGCGCAGGATCAGCAGGTCCCGGCTCAGGTGCGGCCACTTGACCGAGCTGAACGTGACGGCCTTGACGGCCCGGCCGTCGACGGCGGGGACGAGGTAGCCGCTGCCGGTGGGCGGCTCGGGGAAGGCGCCCCGCGGGTAGGCGAGGGTGACGACGGCCATGCTGGCGTACTCGATCCTGGCCAGCTCGATCGCCGCCTTGGGGGCTTCCGCCTTGAGCAGCCTGGCCGCCGCCGGTCCCGGCACGGCGACGATCACCGCGTCGGCCTCGATCGTCTCGGGCCGGGGCACGGGCCCGGTGACGATCCGCCAGCCGGTCTCGGTCCTGTGCAGCTCGCGGGCGGTGACGCCGGTCCTGACGTCGGCTCCCGAGGCCTTGGCGACCGCCTCGGGCAGGCTGCCGATGCCGTTCCTGAGCGTGGTGAAGACGGGGCCCGCGCCCTTGGGCGCGTCGCCGACGATCTGCCGGGCGGCGGTGAGCAGGGAGCGCTCGGCGCGGGCGGCGGCGGCCACCCTCGGCATCGTCGCCTCCAGCGACAGCCGCTCGGCGCGGCCCGCGTAGACGCCGCCGAGCAGCGGCTCCACCAGCCTCTCGACCACCTCGCCGCCCATCCTGGCGCGGATGTAGGCGGCGACGGAGACGTCGGTGCGCACCAGCGTGGCCGGCAGGATCTGGTCGAGCGGCACCCGTGCCAGCCCGCCGGGTGACAGGATGCCGGACTTCGCCAGGGCGATCAGGTCGCCCGGCACGCCCATGAACTGCCCTTTGGGCAGCGCGCGCAGCGTGCCTCTGGTGTAGACGGAAGAGCGGGTGGTGCCCGGGGTCATCAGGTCGTCGCCGAGCCCGACCGCCCTGGCGAGCTCCTTGCCCTCCGGGCGCCTGGCCAGCATCGCCTCCGCGCCCGCGTCGACGCCGATGCCGGCCACTTCGGAGGCGTACAGCTTGCCGCCGATGCGCGCGGCGCCTTCGAGCACCGTCACCTTGATCCGCTCGCCCGCGCCCTGTCTGAGGTGCCACGCGGCGGCGAGGCCGGAGATCCCGCCTCCGATGACGACCACGTGTGCCCGGTTGCCTTCCACGCTCCCTGACGCTACCGCGTCAAGGGTCCGGTCGCCGATCCGGGCGTGACCGTACCGTGACGCCCGCCTGCAAACCGGCGCGTACCCGCGTCCGTGTTAACGGTCATGAGGAGACACCAGATCGGCGTGGCGTTGACCGCCGCGTGCGCGGCCCTGTTCCTGGCCGGCTGTTCGGGAGGCGCGGGGAGTACGGCCTCGGACAGCGCGCCGGCGCAGGCGCTCGCCCCCGCGAGGGAGTCGGCGGCCGGGAGCGAGCCCGAGGCGGCCGACCAGGCCATGCCCAAGCCGCAGCGCCAGGCGAACGAGAACCTCGCCTCGAACGTGCAGGTGGTCCAGCAGGAACGGAAGGTCATCTACACCGCGAGCATGACCGTGCGCGCCAAGGACGTCCCGGCCGCCGCCCTGCAGGCCAAGCAGGTCGTCGTCGCCGCGGGCGGCCACCTGGCCAAGGAGGAGAGCACCTCGGCCGAGCGGACCAGGGCCTCCGCCCTCCTGGAGTTCAAGATCCCGCCGGCGCGCTACCCCGAGGTGCTGGGCTCGCTGGGCAAGGACCTGGGCAAGCAGCTCCGGCTCGAACAGGGCACCCAGGACGTCACGCTGCAGGTCGCGGACGTCGACAGCCGGCTGAAGTCCGCGCAGCAGGCCCTGGACTCGCTGCGCGTGCTGCTGAAGAAGGCCGACACCATCGGCCAGGTGCTGCAGGTGGAGCGGGAGATCGCCGGCCGTGAGGCCGACCTGGAGTCGCTGCAGGCGCAGCAGAAGGAGCTCGCCGGCCAGGTCGGCATGGCCACGCTCACGCTGCGGCTGGTCGGCCCGACCGCCGTGGTGCCGGACTCCTCGCAGGAGCCCGCCGGGTTCCTCGGCGGCCTCAAGTCGGGCTGGGACTCGCTGGTGGCCTTCCTGAAGGTCCTGCTCACGGTGCTCGGCACGGTCCTGCCGTGGCTGATCGTGGTGGCCCCGGTGACGGTGCTCGTGATCGTCCTGCTGCGCCGCCGCCGTCCCCGCCCGCAGCCCGCCGTACCCGCCGCCGAGACCCAGGCGTCGTGACCGACCCGCACAGACCAACCGCGAAGAATCACCTACGGCCACACCCGGCCGGCCCTCGTGAAGGACCGTGTACGGCCCAGGCCTCACATCGGGCACGGGCCGCGCCGCCGGCTCAGGCTTCGTGGACCAGGTCGGTCAGGCGCTTGAGCTGGTCGGGGTCCGTCGAGGGCAGCACGCCGTGGCCGAGGTTGAACACGTGCCCCTCGGCGGCCTCGCCCCGGCGCAGCACCTCGCGGGCCTTGCGCTCCACGACCTCCCAGGGGGCCGCCAGGATGGCCGGGTCCAGGTTGCCCTGCAGCGCCTTGCCGGGGCCCACCCGGCGGGCGGCCTCGTCCAGCGGCACCCGCCAGTCCACGCCCACGACGTCGGCCCCGGCCTCGCCGAGCACGCCGAGCAGCTCGCCGGTGCCGACGCCGAAGTGGATGCGCGGCACGTCCAGGTCGGCCAGGCCGTCGAAGATGCGGCGGGTGTGCGGCAGCACGAACTCGCGGTAGTCGTCCTCCGGCACCGCCCCCACCCAGGAGTCGAACAGCTGGATCGCCGAGGCGCCCGCCCTGATCTGGATGCGCAGGTGCTCCAGCACGATGTCGCCGAGCCGCTCCATGAGGGCATGCCACAGCCGGGGCTCGCCGTACATCATGGCCTTGGTGCGGTCGTGGTTCTTGGACGGGCCGCCCTCGATGAGGTAGGAGCCGAGGGTGAACGGCGCGCCCGCGAAGCCGATCAGCGGCGTGCCCCCGAGCTCGCCGGTCAGCGCCTGGATGGCCTCGGTGACGTAGGACACGTCGGCGGGCTCCAGCGGGCGCAGCACGTCGAGGCCCTGGGCGTCGCGGATCGGGTCCGCCACGACGGGGCCGACCCCCGGCTTGATGTCGAGGTCGACGCCGATGGCCTTGAGCGGCACGACGATGTCGCTGAAGAAGATGGCCGCGTCGACGCCGTAACGGCGGACCGGCTGCAGGGTGATCTCGACGATGAGGTCGGGCGTGCTGCACGCGGTGAGCATCGGCACACCCTCGCGGACCTTCAGGTATTCGGGCAGCGAGCGCCCGGCCTGGCGCATGTACCACACGGGGGTGTGCGGAACGGGCCGGCGACGGCAGGCGCGCAGGAAGGCGGAGTCATCGAGGTTCACCTCTCAAGGGTGCCATGACCGGGTGCCGGTCCCGACACGAGAGCGCGGTGTCGGAAATTCCGCCTGGGAACGACAAATTCATGATCAGATAGCAGGATGGATGTTCACCGGCCGGCTCGGCATCGGGGCCCCGTACGGGTCGACCACACCCCACGGGCGACCAGAAAGCCGGTTTCGAGTACGCAAAAAGTTCGCCAAGCCACCGCGCGGCATCGATTCAGCATCCACTTTGGGGACACGCCGAGCGCGTTGCACGGAAATGTCAGCGGCTCGTGCCAACGTCGATCCCACGACCCGAAGAAAGGCCCCGGATCGATGACTGGTGCGATGACCGCGTTGTGGAGTTCTCCGGAGCACCGTGATGAGCACAGGAGTGAGCGCTGTGCTTCCTGCGCGGGTGAGCGGCTGTTCGAGCAGCCGGCGTGCCTCGACGGCCATGAGCCGGGCGAGTGCCCCGAGTGGGCCTGCGTCGAGTGCGGGCACACGATCTTCCTCGGTCTGGCCGAGTGCGCGCGGCCGGTCCGCCTGCTGGTGACGGCAGCGGTTTGATCGCCGAGAATGAGCACCCCCGTGGTCCCTTTCCGTCCAACTTCGACCTACTCTTCGACTATGACCCTCGGTGACCAGCCGCCGGCCCCGGCCGCGTTCAGGCGCGCGGTCGAGAGCCTGCGCATCGCTGAGATCCGCCCGGAGATCGAGTTCGAGGACCTGCCCGCTCCGCAGCGGCTCGCCCCCCACTCGGCGGCCATCGGCGCGTCGGTCTACCGCGACGACGACGAGCTCGCGGTCGGCCGGCTCATCCTGCTCTACGACCCCGACGGTCAGCGCGGCTGGGAGGGGCCCTTCAGGCTGGTGGCCTATGTCCGGGCCGACATGGAGCCGGAGATCACCTCCGACCCGCTGCTCGGGCCGGTGGCGTGGAGCTGGCTGACCGAGGCGCTCGAGACGCACCACGCCGACTACTCCGCCGCTGGCGGTACCGTGACTAGAGCGGTTTCCGAGGGTTTCGGCAACAAGGCCGAAGATCCGGTCACCACCGAGCTTGAGCTGCGCGCCTCCTGGTCCCCCGCCGAGGAGGACCTGTCCGGCCATGTCGCCGCCTGGTGCGACCTCATGTGCGTGGCGGCCGGGATCCCGCCGCTGCCGCCCGACGTGGCCGCCATGCCCCGCCGACGCGAAGATCCGGAGAGTGACCGAACGACGTGAGGCCACAAGTCAACACAGCAACGGTGTCATGAGGGCGGCCACTCATGACTGAAGAACGCACCGTGGTCCCGCTGCTCGAACCACGCGAGGGCATTCCACCCGTCGTCGCCGACGCTGACTCCTTGGCGCGTGTCGTCGAGGCCTATGCCGCGGGCACCGGACCGGTGGCCGTCGACGCCGAGCGCGCCTCCGGCTACCGCTACGGCAACCGCGCCTATCTGGTCCAGCTGCGCCGCGCCGGAGCCGGCACCGCGTTGATCGACCCCATCGCCTGCCCCGACCTGTCGGCGCTGGACGCGGCCGTGGCCGAGGCGGAGATCGTGCTGCACGCCGCCTCGCAGGACCTGCCGTGCCTGATGGAGATCGGGTTCAGGCCGCGCGCCATGTTCGACACCGAGCTCGCGGGCCGGCTGCTCGGCTACGAGCGGGTGGGGCTGGGCACCATGGTCGAGACCGTGCTCGGCCTGCGGCTGGAGAAGGGGCACTCGGCCGCCGACTGGTCCACCAGGCCGCTGCCGGAGGCGTGGCTGCGCTACGCCGCGCTGGATGTAGAGGTGCTGGTCGAGCTGCGCGACGTGCTGCACGCGGAGCTGACGGAGAGCGGCAAGCTGGCGTGGGCGCACGAGGAGTTCGGCGCCGTGCTCAACAGCGCGCCGCCGGCGCCCCGGTCCGACCCGTGGCGGCGCACGTCGGGCATTCACAAGGTACGCAGCGTCCGGGCGCTGGCGATCGTGCGTGAGCTGTGGACGATGCGCGACACGATCGCCCGCGAGAACGACCTGGCCCCCGGCAGGGTGCTGCCGGACGCCGCGATCGTCGCCGCCGCCCTGCAGGGTCCGCGCACGAGGAAGGCGCTCACCGAGATCTCGGCCTTCACCGGGCGCAGCGCGCGCCGGCACATCAACGACTGGCTGGCCGCGGTCAACAGGGGCCGCACCCTGTCCGACGCCCAGTTGCCGCAGCCGAGCACGACGGGCGACGGCCCGCCGCCGGCCAACCGCTGGGCCGACCGCGATCCCGCCGCCGCCAAGCGGCTGGCCTCGGCCCGTGCCGTGGTGGTCGCGCTGGCCGAGGAGCACCACATGCCCACGGAGAACCTGCTGCAGCCCGACGCGGTGCGCAGGCTCACCTGGGAGCCGCCGGAGGAGATCACCGAGGAGAGCGTGACCGCCAGGCTGCGCAAGCTCGGCGCCCGCGAATGGCAGCTCTCCCTGACCGCCCGCCCGCTCACCGAGGCGCTGGCCAGGACCGAAGGCTAGAGACGGCGGGGCGGCCCACTTGACGCCTCCGGCGGCTCAGCCGTACCGTTCGGGAAAGCGCTTTCCCTGAAAGGACACCCATGAGCGTGCGCACCATCGGCGTCGTGATGAACGGCGTCACCGGACGGATGGGCTATCGCCAGCACCTGGTCCGCTCGGTTCTGGCGATCAACGAGCAGGGCGGGGTGACGCTTTCCGACGGCAGCCGGGTCAAGCTCAGGCCGGTCCTGGTCGGCCGCAACGCCGACAAGCTGGCCGCTCTCGCCGACGGGCACGGCATCGCCGACCACACCACCGACCTGGACGCCGCCCTGGCCGACGAGGACAACCTGATCTACTTCGACGCCCAGGTGACCTCGGCCAGGGTGAAGGCCGTGCTCAAGGCCATCGAGGCCGGCAAGCACATCTACGCCGAGAAGCCCACCGCCGAGTCGGTGCGGGAGGCGATCGCCCTGTCCGAGGCCGCGACCGCCAAGGGCGTGAAGAACGGGGTCGTACAGGACAAGCTGTTCCTGCCTGGCCTGCTGAAGCTCAAGCGGCTCATCGACGGCGGCTTCTTCGGCCGGATTTTGTCGGTGCGCGGCGAGTTCGGCTACTGGGTGTTCGAGGGCGACTGGCAGGAGGCGCAGCGCCCGTCGTGGAACTACCGGGCCGAGGACGGCGGCGGCATCGTGCTCGACATGTTCCCGCACTGGCACTACGTGCTGGAGAACCTGTTCGGCCGGGTCGAGTCCGTCTACGCCAGGGCGACCACGCACCTGCCCGAGCGGGTGGACGAGCAGGGCCGGACCTACCGGGCGACCGCGGACGACGCCGCGTACGGCGTCTTCGAGCTGGCGGGCGGGGTCATCGCCCAGATCAACTCGTCCTGGACGGTCCGGGTGAACCGCGACGAGCTGGTGGAGTTCCAGGTGGACGGCACGCACGGCAGCGCCGTCGCGGGTCTGCGCGACTGCCGCGTCCAGTCGCGCGCCACCACCCCCAAGCCGGTCTGGAACCCCGACCTGCCCGCCACCGCGCGTTTCCGTGACGGCTGGCAGGAGGTGCCCGACAACGCCGAGTTCGACAACGGGTTCAAGATCCAGTGGGAGCTGTTCATCAGGCACGTCCTGGAGGACGCCCCCTTCCCGTACGACTTCGCCGCCGGCGCGCGCGGCGTGCAGCTCGCCGAGCTGGGCCTGCGCTCCTCGGCCGAGGGCCGCAGGATCGAGGTGCCCGGCCTGTGAACATCGACCTGCCCGGTGGCGCCTACACCCTGCGCGAGCCGGTGACCTGGCCATCCGTCGAGGGTCCCGCCACCAGCCGGGTGGTGTACGCCGCCGCGCACGTGGTGGCCGACCCGCTCGGCGACAACACGCCCGGCTCCCCCGCCGCCGTCGACTGGGACGCCACCCTGCGCTTCCGCCGCCACCTGTGGTCGTACGGACTGCGCGTGGCCGACGCCATGGACACCGCCCAGCGCAACATGGGCCTGGACTGGGCGGCCACCCGCGAGCTCATCAGGCGCAGCGCCGCCGAGGCCCGCGCGTTCGGCGACCCGGCCGAGCTGGTCGCCTGCGGCGCCGGCACCGACCACGCGCCGGAGGCCGCCGACCTGGACGCCATCACGGCCGCGTACGCCGAGCAGCTGGAGACCGTCCAGTCGACCGGCGCCGGGATCATCATCATGGCCTCACGCCAGCTCGCCAGGGTGGCGCGCGGGCCGAAGGACTATCACCAGGTGTACGGCAAGCTGTTCGGGCTCGCCGACCGGCCGGTGATCCTGCACTGGCTCGGCGAGATGTTCGATCCGCAGCTCGCCGGCTACTGGGGCTCGCGTGCGGTGCCGGCCGCCACCGAGGCGTTCCTGGAGCTGATCCACGCGCACGCCCCGCTGGTGGACGGGGTGAAGGTGTCGCTGCTGGACGAGGAGCACGAGGTCGGGCTGCGTGCCGCGCTGCCGGCGGGCGTCCGGCTCTACACCGGCGACGACTTCAACTACCCGTCGCTGATCAGGTCGGGCTCGCACGCGCTGCTGGGCATCTTCGACGCCATCGCCCCCGCCGCCGCGGCGGCCCTGCGGGCGCTGGACTCGGCCGAGGCCGCCGGCGACGAGGCGGATCGTGACCGCCTGCTCGCCGCCTATGACGAGATCCTGGCCCCGACCGTGCCGCTGTCCCGGAAGATCTTCGAGACACCGACGTACAACTACAAGACCGGGATCGTCTTCCTGGCCTGGCTGAACGGCCACCAGGACGCGTTCGCCATGGTCAACGGCGCCCAGTCGGCGCGCTCGCTGACCCATCTGGCCGAGGTGTTCCGGCTGGCCGACCAGGCGGGGCTGCTGGCGGACCAGGAGCTGGCCGTACACCGGATGAAGGCGCTGCTGGCGGTGCACGGCCGGTGAGCGAGGAAACCATCGGATCTACGGAGGAGCTGCTGTGAGCCTCTCGCTGAACCAGCGGACGACCCAGCGGTGGTCGGTGCCCGAGGCCGTGGCCGGGTGCCTCCGGCACGGTCTGGAGGCGATCGGCCTGTGGCGGGAGGAGGTGGCCGAGCACGGGCTCGCGCGCAGCGCCAAGCTGGTGCGGGACGCCGGGCTGCGGGTGTCGTCCCTGTGCCGGGGCGGCTTCCTCACGGCGGGCGGGCTGCCCGGTGAGGAGGGGCGGCGTGCGTTCGCCGCCGCGCTCGACGACAACAAGCGGGCCGTGGACGAGGCCGCCGAGCTGGGAGCCGCCTGCCTGGTGATGGTCGTGGGCGGCCTGCCGGGGGTCAAGCCGGGTGAGCCGCTGCCCGGCGCTTTCTCCCGCGACGTGGCGGGCGCCCGGCGGCAGGTGGCCGACGCGCTGGGCGTGCTCGCGCCGTACGCCGGGGAGCGGGGCGTGAAGCTGGCCCTGGAGCCGCTGCACCCGATCTACTGCCCTGACCGGGCGGTGCTGTCCACCCTGGGCCAGGCGCTGGACCTGGCTCTGGCCCACCCGCGTGCGCAGGTGGGCGTGGTGGTGGACACCTTCCACGTGTGGTGGGACCCGGCCCTGCTGGAGCAGATCGCCAGGGCGGGCGACCGGATCGCCTCCTACCAGGTGTGCGACTACCTGCATCCGCTGCCGGCGGACGTGCTGCTCGGGCGGGGCATGATGGGCGACGGGGTGATCGGCTTCCCGCCGATCACCAGGGCGGTGGCCGAGGCCGGCTACACCGGCGACGTGGAGGTGGAGATCTTCAACGCCGACATCTGGGCGGCCGACCCCGACGAGGTGGTGGCGACGATGAAGGACCGCTACGCGACCGTGGTGACGGCCACCCCGTGAACGGCCCCTCCTACACGACCGTGGTGACGGCCATCCCGTGAACGGCCGCTCCTACACGGGCGTGGTGACGGCCGCCTCTTGAGGCTCGGCGATCGTCACGGTCCCCGCCGCGCCGTTCACCGTGACCTGCTGACCGGTGGTGATGCGGTGGGTGGCGTCGGGGACGCCGACCACGGCGGGGATGCCGTACTCCCGCGCCACCACCGCGCCGTGCGACATGGAGCCGCCCATCTCCATCACCAGGCCGCCGGCCGTGAGGAACAGCGGCGTCCAGCCGGGGTCGGTGGACGGGCAGATGAGGATCTCGCCCGGCTCCAGGTGGGCGCCGACCGGGTCGAGCACCACCCGCGCGGTGCCGGTCACCGTGCCGGCCGAGGCGGCGGTGCCGACCAGGGCGCCGTCCGCCGCGACCGTCGCCAGCGCCTCGGGCTCGGTGCCGTCGGACAGCAGCACCCTCGGCACGTGCCTGCGGCGCGCCTCCCGCTCGTAGGCCGCCCGCCGCTCGGCCACCAGCTCGCGCAGGTCACCGCCGGTCAGCGCGGACTCGACTTCCGGTGGGGTCAGGAAGAACACGTCGGCCGCCGTGTCGAGCACGCTCGTCGTCACCAGGTGCTCGCCCACGACGAGCAGGCTGCGCCGTACTTCCGCCAGGGCTTTCACCAGGTAGAACTTGGGCAGCTCGCGCAGGCCCACCACCTGCCTGGTGCGGCGCAGGCCGAAGCGGACCACCGCGGCCCGTAGCCGGCCACGGCGGCGGGCGGCGGCCACGAGCCGGGCCGTCTCGGCTTCGGCCTCGGCCGCGCCCCTGGCGAACAGCGCCTCGGGGGCGAGGTCGGCGCCGCCGTCCATGCGCAGGTAGTTGGCCAGCACGCCGAGGATGTGCGCCGGGTCCTCCGACCAGCGCGGCACGCCCAGGTCGATCTCGGCGACGCCGCGGTGACCGTACACGCGCAGGAAGGCGGCGATCTCGCGCTGGGCCTTCGGCGGGAGCTCGCCCGCACGGTACAGGCGGACCAGCTCGCTCACCGGCTCCCGCCGGAACGGCTCGGGCTCGATGCGGGTGGACAGCGCCCAGAGTTCCAGGTCCATCTCGGTGGTCGGGTTGTGGGGGACGCTGCGCAGCACGTCCTGCATCTCACCCAGGGGTACGCCGGACAGCTTCGAGGCCAGCCCGTACAGCCCGTATCCGGTGATCACGATCGGCATGATGGAGATCATCATCGGGAAGACGCCGGAAAGCACGCGCTCGGCGTGGGCCAGCCGTTCGGCGGGGGTGGCCGTGTCGGGCACGCGGAGCCGCCGGTCGAGTTCCTCGCCCACCCGCCGGGTGTACGCGAGGGCCCGTTCGGGGTTGATCAGCGCCTGGCGTACCCGGGTGGGGGCGTGCAGCCGGCCGGCGAACCGGAACGCGGCGCGGGCGATCGGGCGGCGCGAGGTGTGGATCACCGACAGTCTGGGGTCGTCGGCGAGGCTCTCCAGCACGGCGCCGGAGCGGGCCTCCCCGACCGAGAGCACCTTCGGCAGGATGAACCGGCCGGGGCGGCTGCGCACGGCGGTGGTGAGATCGAGCCAGAGCCGCTGACCCGACACCGCCAGCACAGCCGGCCCATCGCGCCGGTCAGCGGGGGCGGCGGGACTGGGGGCGAACAGGCTCGCCGCGCCACTGGCCACCAGTTTGAGCGCGGCGATTCCCATGGGGGTGAGCGGGCCCATGACGCCCTGGACCACGTTGACGGAGAAGTACAGCCGCAGGCCCTGCTCGCGCGGCTCCGGCAGGGGGTAGAGCGTGGTGATCGGCCGGGACTGGGTGAGCCACAGTTTCCCGTCCGCGTCGATCGCCCACTCGGTGTCCTGCGGGGCGCCGTAGTGCTCCTCGACGCGGGCGCCGAGCGCGGCCAACTCACGCACCCGCACGTCGTCCAGGCAGAACCCGTCCTGCCCATCCCCGCCGTGCTCGGTATCACCCTGCCCGATATCACCCTGCCCGACATCGCCCTGCCCGGTGGGGACGTGCTCGGTGCCGCCGCCCTTCAGTGGGCGGATCGCCATGCGTTTGTCGCCCTGGTGTCGCTGGAGGATGTCGGCGCCGGCCGTGTCCACCACGAACCGGTCCGGGTTGACCGCGCCGGACACCACGGCCTCGCCCAGTCCGGGTGCGGCGTCGATGACCGCCTCGCGCCGCCTGCCCGTCACCGGGTTGGCGGTGAACATCACGCCGGCCACCTGCGCGTCCACCATGACCTGCACGACGACGGCGAGCCGCACACGGGCGTGGTCGATGCCGTTGGACTCGCGGTAGGCGACGGCGCGGTCGGTCCACAGCGAGGCCCAGCAGCGGCGCACCGCGTCCAGCACGGCCTGCGGCCCGATCACGTTGAGGTAGGTGTCCTGCTGCCCGGCGAAGCTCGCGAAGGGCAGGTCCTCGGCGGTGGCCGAGGAGCGGACCGCCACCGCCGTCTCCTCACCGAGCCGTCCGTACGCCTCCCGTACGGCCTGCTCCACGGCCGGCGGCACCGGGGTCTCCAGCAGCCGGGCCCTGGCCGCCCCCGCCAGTCCTTCGCCACCCGCCGCGACGATCGCGTCCAGGCCGGCCGCCTCGGCGGCCTCCTGGTAGGCCCGGGTGGTCAGCACCCAGCCCGGCGGCACCGGCAGGCCGGCCCGGGTGAGCTCGCCGAGATTGGCGGCCTTGCCACCCACCTCGTCGAGCATCCCTCCGTCGATGTGGGAGAAGTCCAGGGCCGTCTTCATCGCGTGTCCTCCCGGCGTTCAGCTCTTCTCCACGAGTCTCACGCCTACAGCGAAAAAATTCAACAGCTGATGATATATCGATCTGCTCAGAAGGTCAGCGGGACCCCGTCCAGGCCCCAGCCGGGGTCCACCGCGATGCCCAGCTCCGCCAGCGCCGTCGGGGCCACGTCCACCAGCCTCGCCTCGCCCAGAGACCTGCCGCCCAGGTCGGCGCCCAATCGGTTGGCGATGACGAAGACCGTGCGCTCCTGCTCCGAGGTTCCGCCGTGCCCGCCCTCGTCGACGTGGCCGTGGTCGGTGGTGACCAGCACGGTCCAGCGCTCGTCGGCGTAGGACGGGCGGGCGCGCACCGCGTCGAGGAAACGGCCCAGGAAGATGTCCTGGACGAGCAGGGCCTCGGCGTACTCGGGGCAGAGCGGGCCGAGGTCGTGGGCCACCTCGTCGGTGTCGCCCAGGTAGACGAACGTGAGGTCGGGGTTGGAGGCGGCCAGGTGGCGCTCGGCCTCGGCGGCGATCTGCCGGTCGGCGGCGGCGAAGGTCAGGGCGTACCCGTCGAGCACGACCTTGGTGTCGATGCCGTCGCCGAACGCGCCGTGCTCGTCCAGCGCCGCCCAGGAGAACAGCGCGGAGGTGGTCAGCTCGGGCCGCACCGCCTTGGCCCGACTCAAGAAGTCCGGATATTTCGTGAACTGGGCACGGGCGAAGCCGTTGTCCACCACCCCGTGCTTGTCCGGCCACACCCCGGACGCGATCGACGACCATCCGGGCCCGGAATCGGTCCGCGCCCGGATCACCCGCCGCCCGGCCGCGTCCAGGTGCGCCTCGGCGAGTTCGGGGACGACCTCACCGGGCGATTCGGTACGGGGGGCGTCGGACTCCCCGTACGGGAGACTGGCGGTGCCGTACACGCCGGTGGACATCAGCGCGGTCAGGACGGGCGGCCG
Source organism: Nonomuraea glycinis (assembly GCF_014646515.1). Lineage (GTDB taxonomy): Bacteria > Actinomycetota > Actinomycetes > Streptosporangiales > Streptosporangiaceae > Nonomuraea > Nonomuraea glycinis. The sequence continues at coordinate 24,567 of NZ_BMNK01000020.1, read as the reverse complement.
GAGGGCGAGGAGGCGGTCGAAGCGCAGGCCGTCCATGCCGACGACGAGCACCTTGCTGTGAAGAGGGGAGGACATTCCCCCATCTAAGCGCTGAAGCGCCGCACCCACTCGGCGGCCCCCGGCAGAATCTCCTCAACCGGCGCCACCTGGGGATACCAGGTGCGCTCCCACTCCAGCGACACCCATCCGTCGTAGCCGGCCGCGCGCAGCAGCTCGCCCGCCTCGTCCAGCGGCACGGAGCCGGACCACATCGGCACCGGCGTCGTGTCCTCGGCCGAGACGGCGTCCTTGACCTGGACGTAGGCCAGGTAGGGGGCCAGGGCGGCGAGCGTGTCGGCGGGGGCCTCGCCGTGCCGCCACGGGTGCAGCAGGTCCCACATCGCGCCGGCCGTCTCCGGAGTGCCCGCCTGGGCGAGCAGCTCGGCCAGGGCGGCGCCGGTGGCCATCTGGTCGTGCGTCTCCACCAGGACACGTACGCCGAGGTCGGCCGCCGTACCGGAGACCGCCTTGAGCCTGCCCGCGCCGACGGCCGGGTCGCCGCCGCGCGGGAACACCCGCACGCCGGGCGCGCCGAGGTCTGCGGCGAGCGCCAGGTCGGCGAGCAGCGCCTCGACGACGGGCTCGTCGTCCCCCGGCCGGCACACGCCGACATATCCGGCCAGCGCCGCGATCTCCAGGCCCGCCCGCTCGACCCGGCGCCGGACCGACAGGCGCTGGTCGCAGTCGAGGCCGGCGTGCACCCCGGTGTCGGGATGCAGCCGTAGCTCAAGTCCCTGGCAGTGGTGCCGGACCGCCGCCTCGATCGCCTCGTCGAGCCCCGCACCGGGCATCCCCAGCGTGCTGACCGCCAGCCTCATCCAGCTCTCCCCACCATCACGTCGGCATCACCGCAGGTCACCACGTCCCATGAAGCACCGCCTGATCCACGGCCACGCACATCGAAAATCACCGCAGGTCCGCCACGCCCCCATGGAGCACCACCTGGCCTGCCACCTGATCCACGGTCACGCACGCAGGTCCGCCACGCTCGCACGGAGCACCACCTGGCCGGGCACCTGGTCCACGGTCACGGACTCCCCCGCGGACAGCGCCAGCTCCAGGGCGCGTGCGCCCATGTCCTTCAGCGGCAGCCGTACGGTCGTCAGAGCCGGGACCAGGTCGCGCAGGGTGGCGATGTCGTCGAAACCGGCCACGGACACGTCCTGCGGCACCCGGATCCCCTGCTCGCGGTAGGCAGCGAGCGCGCCCACCGCCATGACGTCGTTGACCGCGAACACGCAGGTCGCCGCGCCGGTCCGCCGGGCCGCGGCGTAGCCGCCGTCGCGGTCGAACGGCCCTGGGACGACCAGCGGCTCCGGCAGGCCGAGCTCCTTGACCGCCGTGACGAACCCGGCGCACCGGTCGGCGGCCGTCATCAGATGCGGCGGCCCGGCCAGCACGGCGAAGCGGGTGTGGCCGAGGCCGGCCAGCGAGCGGGCCAGCGCGGCGGCGCCCTCATAGTTGGCGGGGGCCACGGTGTCGACGCCGAGCAGGTCCTGGCCCACCACGGCCACCCGCCCGCCACCGGCCTGGTATTTCGCCAGCTCGGCGGCGAGTCGCGCGGTGACCTGCTGGTCGGTGACCCGGGAGCCGGCGAGCAGCACGGCGCGGACCCGCTGGGCGTGCAGCGTCGCCACGTAGGCGATCTCCTGCTCGGGGTCGCGGTGGGTGGTGCCCACCATCACGAGCAGGCCCTCACCGGCGGCGGCCCCGATCGCGCCGTCGGCCAGCGCGGCGAAGTAGGGGTCGGTCAGGTCGTGGACGACGATGCCGATGACGTTGCTCGCGCCGCGCGCCAGCGTCTGGGCGGCGCTGTTGGGACGGTAGCCCAGCTCGTCGGCGGCCCGTTCGACGCGCGCCCGCAGCGCCGACCCCACCTGGCGGGTGCTGCCGTTCAGCACCCGCGAGGCGGTCGCGAGCGAGACGCCTGCCTGTCGGGCGACGTCTTCCAGCGTGACCACGAGACCTCCCGGAAAGCGGTTTCCCAGTGTGTCAGATCGACACCTGGGTCCGCATCCTTACATGTCTCAGGCCCAGGGGAACAGGATGTCGAGCAGTCCCTTCGATTCCTCCGGCTTCGGCGCGAGGTCCGGGGTCGTCGGCGCGATGGTCGGCTGATTCACGGACTGGTCACCGAGCGAGTCCTCGGTCTTGCGATTCTTGGGCTGCGGCTTGGTGGTGTCGGCGTTGAGGTCCGGGATCTCGTCGTCAGGCGCCTGGGTGGCCCTGCTGGTCGGCCGGGCCGTCGCCTTCGGCGACCGGGTGGCGGTGGGCGCGGGCTCCTGGGCGGCGGTCCGCGTGGGGCGTACCCTGGCCGGCGCCTTGGTGGAGGCCTCGGTCGCGGAGGCCGTCGGCTCGGGCGGGGAGGTGTCCTCGGCCTCCTCGACGGGGGCGTCCAGCTCGTCCTTGGGCGTCGCGGCGGGCGCGTTGAGCTCGCCGACGGTGGCGCAGCGGCCACCGGCGCACGGGTCGTCGGAGGACGTACCGGTGAGCATCCAGCCCGCGCCACCCCCGAGCAGCACCACGGCGGCGGCCGCCACCAGCAGGAGCCTGGTACGGCGGCGCACCTCCTTGTCGCTCCTGCCGTGCCCGTCGTCGGCGTTCTCGGTCCAGCCGGAGCCGAGGAAGCCGCGCTTGGGGGGGTCGTCATCGTTGCCGAGCGAGCTCTCGTAGCTCTTGTCGAGCGGGAGGTAGGTGACATCGGCTCCCTCGTCGAGGCGGTGCGCACCGCTCGGGGAGTCACCCGTGTAAAGAGGACCGCTCGGCGCGTCACCCGTGTAGTGCGCGCCGCTGGGCGAGTCGCCCAGGTAGTGCGCACCGCTCGGGGAGTCACCCAGGTAGTGCGCGCCGCTCGCGGAGTCGCCCAAGTAGTGGGCGCCGCTCGGGGAGTCACCCGTGTAGCGGGCGTCACCGGAGACGTCGCTCAGGTAGTGGGCGCCACTGGGCGAGTCGCCCGAGTAGAGGGCGTCGGCCTGCCCCTCCACGAGATAGGCGCTGCCCGTCTCATCCTTGACATAGCCGCCCTGGCCGTCCAGGTAGATGGGCTCGCCCGTGGTGACGTACGGCTCACCGTCGGCCGACACACCTTTGGCGGGCGGCAAAATGTAGGTCTCGTTGCCCGAGACCTGGATGGCCGGCTGCTCGTCCGTGTCGTCGGTGCTCCAGCGCGGGGACAGCACGTCGCCGGTCAAATCGGGGTTCGACGACCTCCCCTGTCCATCCTCATATGACCTGTCGTTCTCGTCGCGAGCCACGCTGTACCTCTCTAGTACGGATACGGACCGCTACCTTTCCTAACAGAATCGACCCCATCTTGTCCGGATATTTCACATGTTTCGCTAAAGTTACTCTGCGTCACATAGGCCCCAAGAGTCGTTTGAGCCCTGTTTTGCGGGGGTATGACGGCCGATCGGCCGTCAGGCGAGGATTCCGTCGAGCAGGGCGTCAAGCGCGGATCTGACCCGCTCGATCCCCACGCCGCACTCGCGCACCCGGTAGGCCAGCAGCGGCGCGGCCAGCGGCGCCAGCAGCGCGTCAGCCACGCAGGCGGCGTCCAGCTCCGGCCGCAGCCGCCCGACCAGCATGGTCAGATGGGCGTGGTAGGCGTCATAGGCGCCGCCGAAGCGGGCGAACGTGCCGCTGGTCTCCGCCATCAGCAGCAGGTCGAGTTGCGCCATGGTCCGGTCGGTGAGCGCGTGCAGGAACGCGCGGATCCGGAGCGCGGGCTCGGCGCCCGGCCCCAGCGGCGGCGGCCCTTCGATGAACGCCGACTGGAACGCGCGCTCCCGCTCGTCGATGAGCGCGTAGGCCAGCCCGGACCGGTCGCCGAACCGGCGGTAGAGCGTGCCCACCCCCACCCCGGCGGCGGCGGCCACCTCGGCCATTGACAGCCCCTGAACGCCATGGAGCGCCACGATGCCGGCCGCCGCGTCGAGAATCTTCGCGCGGTTGCGGCTGGCGTCGCTGCGCTCGCGTCCCACACCTTCCATCCTTGCATACGGAATCCGTTCCGCTTATAGTCTGAAGCGGAATGCATTCCACTTAAAGGAGGACACATGGCCAAGGTCGCACTGGTCACCGGGGGCAGCAGGGGCATCGGCGCGGCCATCGCGCGGCGTCTGGCGGCGGACGGGTTCGACGTGGCGATCACCTACGCCGTCGCGGCCGACCGGGCCGCCACGGTGGTGAAGGAGATCGAGGCGACGGGGCGGCGCGGGCTGAGCATGCGGGCCCAGATGGCGGACGCCGCCGAGGTGGCCGGTGCGGTCGAGCGTACGGCCGCCGCCCTGGGCGGACTGGACGTCGTGGTGAGCAACGCGGGCATCGCCCCGTACGGGCCGCTGGAGGAGGTGACACTCGACGAGATCGACCGCACACTGGCCGTACACGCCCGTGCTTCGTTCGTGCTGGCGCAGGCCGCGGCGCGGCGCCTGAGCGACGGCGGCCGGATCATCACGATCGGCAGCAGCCTGGCCGAGCGGGTGCCCTACCCGGGCTGGACCCTCTACGCGATGAGCAAGTCGGCGCTGATCGGCCTGACCAAGGGACTGGCCCGCGACCTCGGGCCGCGTGGCATCACCGCCAACCTGGTGCAGCCCGGCTCGACCGACACCGAGATGAACCCGGCCGACGGGCCGGAGGCGGACGAGGAGCGCCGTTTCACCGCATTGGGCCGCTACTGCTCGCCTGACGACATCGCCGCGACCGTGGCCCATCTCGCGGGCGAGGGCGGACGCGCCGTCACCGGCGCGTGCATCGCGGTGGACGCGGGTGTCACCGCCTGAGTCACAGACAGAGAGCGGGTGTCACCGCCCGCGTCACAGACAGGGAGCGGGTGTCACCGCCTGCGTCACAGGCAGGGGTTGGTGGTGGTGTCGACGACCTTGTCCTTGAGCGAGTCCGGGATCGTGGACAGCACCCGGACGCCGGGCCAGTCAGCGCCGATGACCAGCTGGATCACCGGGCCGGTGAGCCGTGGGCCGCCGGGCTTGCCCGCGGTCTTGCCCTTGTAGGTGTCGGTGGTCAGCGGCTTGACCTTGCCCATCACCGGGGTGCGCTTGTCCTTCGACAGCCGGGCGGCCACGGCCTCACCGTAGGCGGGACCGGTCGCGGCGTCCTTCTTGGCGAAGCGGATCGAGGTGGCCGCAGCCGGCGCGGCGTTGCCGACGTGGGTCACCACGAACCCCTGGGCCGCCAGTTCGTCGGCCACCGTGGTGGCCTTGCCCACCTCGCCGGTGGCGTTCAGCACCTGAACGCGTACCTGCTCGTTCTTGACCTTCTGCACGGGGGCGGTCCCCGGGCTAGCGGCGACGGTGACCTCGACGTCGTCGCGGACCCGGGCGAAGAAGTCGTTCGCCGCGGGCTGCCTGAACTGCACCCGGTTCTTGTCGGCCGGGTAGGGCTCGGTGGGGACGGTGATGCCCTTGAGCTCCTTGGCGGTCAGCCCGCGGACGCTGTTGGCGATCTCCAGCTGCCGGCCGAACGAGAGCCCGGTGTCGACGGTCACCGCGCCGGCGGCGGCCCGCAGGAACGCGTCGAGCTTGCCGGGGTTGGTGAGCAGGCCGCCGTCGGTGACCTTCTCCAGCACCTTGGTGAGGAAGACCTGCTGGCGCTGGATGCGGCTGAGGTCGCTGCCGTCGCCGAGGGCGTAGCGGGTACGCACATAGCCGAGCGCCTGCTCGCCCTTCACGACGTGCTTGCCCGGGCCGAGCACGAACTTCGCCTTGGGGTCGTTGACCGCCTTGGGCAGGCAGATCTCGATGCCGCCGATCGCGTCGATGATGCCCTTGAAGCCGGTGAAGTCCACCTTCACGGAGTGGTTGATGCGAATGTCGGTGAGCGATTCCAGCGTCTTGATCGTGCAGGACTCACCGCCGTCGTTGAAGGCGGAGTTGATCTGGCCCACGCCGGCGGGCTTGACGGTGCCGTTCGGCAGGTCGCACTCGGGGATCAGGACCATGGAGTCGCGCGGGAAGCTGATCATGGTCACCTTGTCCCGGTCCGGGGAGATGTGCAACAGCAGGATCGTGTCGGTGCGCTCGCCCAGCCCCTGCGACAGCGCGCCGTACTTCTTGTTGTCGCCCTCGCGGGAGTCCGATCCGACGAGCAGCACGTTGAGCGCGCCGGTCTCGCGCGGGCGCTCCCCGCTCACCACGATCTCCTTACGCTTGATGAGGCTGTCCAGGCTGCGGTAATAGCCGTAGCCGGACAGGCTGACCACCACCAGCACGACGGTCAGGACCACGCTCACCCAGCCGAGCGGTGTCAGCCGCCGCACGGGTGGCCGATGCCTGCTCGATCGATGGCCCCGCTCGGTCGCCGGAGCGGTACGAGAGTCCTGAACGTCGATATCCCGGTACCCGCCCACGAAGTGCCCTTCACGCAATGATCAGGTCGGGCAGCATATCGCCTCTGCCAAATGACAGCGCGTCTTACTTGATCCCGATTGATCCCGTAAGTGGCTAGGGTACGTAGGTCCATCGCACCCGGCTCAGGAGTCACACCCCTCATGGCGCATGTCGACCCGCTACGGGAGGACGACCCGGGAAGGGTGGCCGCGTACCGGTTGCTCGGCCGGCTCGGCTCCGGAGGTCAGGGAACCGTCTTCCTGGGCGAAACGCCTGACGGCAGGCGGGTCGCCGTCAAGGTGCTGCATGACAGCGCCGGGTTCGACGACAGGCTGGCCAAGGAGATCGCCGCCGCCGGGCAGGTGGCGCCCTTCTGCATCGCCCAGGTGCTGGACGCCTCTCCGGGGCGGCCGGCGTACATCGTGACCGAGTACGTCGAAGGGCCGTCCCTGCAGCAGGCCGGCCGGCACGCCGGCGCCGACCTGCAACGGCTGGCCGTCGCCACCGCCACCGCGCTGGCCGCCGTCCACGAGGCGGGCGTCGTGCACCGCGACTTCAAACCGGCCAACGTGCTGCTCGGCCCCGGCGGTCCGCGCGTCATCGACTTCGGCATCGCCCGCGCGGCCGGCGCCGCCGCCACGGTCAGCACCGGCATCGTCGGCACACCCGCGTACATGGCGCCGGAACAGCTGGCCGGGCAGCCGGTCGGACCGCCGGCCGACGTGTTCGCCTGGGCGTCGGTCATCGTCTGGGCGGCCACGGGCGGGCCGCCGTTCGGCCAGGACACGCTGCCCGCGGTCATCAACCGCGTCCTGCACAACGAACCCCAGCTCGGCGACCTCGCCCAGCCGCTGCGCTCCCTCGTGTACGACTGCCTGGCCAAGGATCCGAGGGCCCGACCGACCATGCGGGACGTACTGCTGCGCCTCCTGGGCGGAAGGCAGACCCACGACGGCCCGCACGCCGCGACGGGCGGCGGAGGCCCGATGGGCGGGGGCGGGCCGAACGGTCCTTACCCACCACAGGGTCCGATGGGGGCAGGCGGGCCGCATGGCCCGTACCCACCGCACGGCGCGGTGGGGGTGGCGCGGGGGCGTAAGGGGGGCGTCGCCGCGGTGGCGGCGGGGGTGGCGGTCGCCGCTGTGATCGGCGGTGTCGCCTGGGTCGTGCCGTGGCCCGGACTGTCAGGACAAGGGCCGCTCGCGGCGCCCTCCACCGGCCCGCCCACGGCCACCGGCTCGCCGGCCGAATCCTCTCCCCAGCCCACCGCCTCCGCCCGGCGCAAGAAATCTCCGACGGCCGCTCCCCGGCGCACGGCCACGGGCAGGCCCACCCGTCCGAGTGCCACGAGCAAGCCCACCCCTGCGAGGACGGCCAAGCCGTCGGCCTCCTCACAGCGGTCGCCGAGCGCCACTCCTCAGCGGACCAGGAAGCCGGTCTCGGCGAGGGTCAGCATCCTGGACATCAAGTTGAGCGGCGGCCCCGGGCAGGCCGGGGCGGGCGGCTGTCTCATGCCGCCGGTGCACTTCCAGACCAGCGTGGAGTCGAGCCGCCAGGGGGTGTGGATCTCGTACGCGTGGCAGGTCGACGGCCGGACCGTGGAGAGCGGCCGGTCGTGGGTGCCGGAGGACGACTACACGGCGTTCGTCACCGCCCAGCAGTACATGCTGAAAACCGGCGGCCACACCGTCAGCCTCCGGATCACCTCCCCCAGCAGCGCGAGCAAGAGCGTCTCCATCGACGTCTGCTCCGTGGACTACTGATGATGCCGCCCGCCATCGGCCCCTACCGGTTGATCAGGCAGCTCGGTGAGGGCGGCCAGGGAGTCGTCTACCTGGGGACCGCCCCCGACGGCACGCTGGTCGCCGTCAAGGCGCTGCGGGAGGGGGTCGCCGGTGACGGCCGCTTCGCCAAGGAGATCGCCGCCGCCCGCCGGGTGGAGCCGTTCTGTGTCGCCCAGGTGCTGGACGCCTCGCTGGGCGGCCGGCCGTACATCGTGACCGAGTACGTCGAGGGGCCGTCCCTGCAGCAGGCCGGCCGGCACGCCGGCGCGGACCTGCAACGGCTGGCCGTCGCCACCGCCACCGCGCTGGCCGCCATCCACCGGGCGGGCGTCGTGCACCGCGACTTCAAGCCCGCGAACGTGCTGCTGGGCCGGGACGGGCCGCGCGTCATCGACTTCGGCATCGCCCGCGCCATGGACGACGCGCTCACCGCCACCAGCAGCGTCATCGGGACGCCCGCGTACATGGCCCCGGAGCAACTGGCCGGGCAGCCGGTCGGACCGCCGACCGACGTGTTCGCCTGGGCCTGCGTCATGGTCTACGCGGCCGCCGGCGCACCGCCGTTCGGCAACGACTCGCTGCCGGCGGTGATCACGAGGATCCAGTACGCCGAGCCCTGGCTCGGCGAGGTGCCGGAGCCGCTGCGTTCGATCCTGTCCGCCTGCCTGGCCAAGGATCCCGCCGCCCGTCCCACCATGCAGGACGTCCTCTTCCAGCTCATCAGCGGCCGAGCCGCCGCCCCCACCTCCGCTCCTCTCCACAGGTACGGAGCCGCCCGGCCCAGCCCATCCGGCCCAGCACCCAGCCCAAGCGCGTACGGACCCCCCTCCGGCCCAAGCGGGCCCGCACCCGACGGAACCCACCCCACTGGGTACGGACCCGCACCCAGCGAAACCCACCCAAGCAGCTACGGACCCCCACCCGGCAACGCCCATCCCCATGCACCCCGCACAGCCCCTCCCCATGGTTACGGATCAGGGTCGGCTCACCCGCACGGGTACAGCCCCGCACGCGCGGCCTCGCGTAACCGGGGCGGTCTGGCGTTGCTGGCCGGCGGAACGGCGCTGGTCGTGACCGGCGCGGTGGTCGCCGCCTGGGTGTGGCTGCCCATGCCCTTCGGGCGGCCCACCACCGTGACCCTGGACACGAGCCTGTCCCCCACGACCACCACCAAGACATCCGGGGCGACCACCCCGAAGCGGTCTCCCAAGCACCGATCTCCACAGCCCACCAGGACCGCGACCACCACCCCGCCGGGTTCGCGCCCCACGAAGGCACGTCCCACGACCGCCGCTCCCACGAAGGCACGTCCCACGACCGCCGCCCCCACGACCACCCGCCCCCGGACCACGAAACCGGCCGCGACCGCCGGGGGTGGGGTGACCTCGGTGGCCTTCTCCGTCGAGGGCATCCGGGTGGGCGACTGCTGGCGCTCCGACGCGAATCTCTACGCCAAGGTCACCGCCACCGGCTCCTACAGCTACCGCTGGCTGCTCAACGGCCGTAACCAGGGCCGGCAGGCGGGCGGCCCCTCGTCGAAGCCCCTGCTCCCCAGCATCGCCTGGGACGAGTCGGGAGGTACGCACCGCGTGGTCTTCGAGGTCGTGAGCCCCACAAGCAGTCAGAAGAGCATCACGATGAAGATCTGCGCACCCGGCAAGGGCTGGGGATACCCGTACGAGGACAGTTAGGGCTCCATGCGAACTCGGTGAATCCCAGGTGTCACCGACCGTGGTGACGCCATCATGACTTACATGGTCATGACCAAGATCGCACCCCCTCCCGGTGCGCAGGCGGTGGCGGGGTTGCGGGCGCGTGCCCGGACCGCGCGCCGGATCGCCCTCATCGCGCTGACCGGCTCGATCGCGCTGCTCTGCGCCGCGCAGCTGCTCGCCGAGCGCGCGGCCGGGACGCCGGCGGCCCTGCCGCTGGCGGTGCTGGCCCTGGCGCTCTTCCTCGGCGCGCTGCCCACCCTGGCGATCACCCAGGCGGTCTGGGGCGCGCGGGCGCGCGAGACCCGCCGCCGCGAGTTCGCGCTGTACGCGGCCTCGCCCGCCTCGCCGCTGCGCCCGCTGAGCCGGCCGGCGATGGCCTGCGGGTGGGCGCTGGTGGTGCTGCTCGGCGGCGCGCTGCCGCCTCTGTTCGCCGACGCCGGCCAGCCCACCGTCGCCACGGCGCTGGCCCGCGCGATCACCGTGGCCTGCGCGGTGGCCTGTTCAGGCGCGGGGGCATGTCTCTGCCTGTGGTGGGCACGTGCCGCGCGGGGGATGCCGCCGCGCGCCGGCCGATCGGGAGGGTCACCCGGAGATCCGTGGGATCCCGGCCCGGGCGCGCACCGGCGGCGGGGCGCGGTGCTCTGGGCGGGTGCGGCCGTGGCCGTCGCGGCCCTGCTGGGAGCCCGCGCCCACTTCTGGACCCCGCCCACCCTCCTCATCTACGCCCTGCTCGTCGCGACGTTCGCGTGCATGGTGGTTACTGACGAGTAGCATAGGGCTCGCAAGCCTTCCAGCAACGAGGAGCGAATCCGTGCCTTCCTCTCGTGACGTCGTGTTCGTCGACGGCGTGCGCACGCCTTTCGGCAGGTCAGGGCCGAAGGGGCTCTATGCGGAGACCCGCGCCGACGACCTGGTCGTCCGCGTCATCCGCGAGCTCATCAGGCGTAACCCCCAACTGCCACCCGAGCGCGTGGACGAGGTCGCGATCGCCGCGACCACCCAGATCGGCGACCAGGGCCTCACCATCGGCCGCTCGGCCGCGGTGCTGGCCGGGCTGCCCAAGTCCGTGCCCGGCTACGCCATCGACCGCATGTGCGCCGGGGCGATGACCGCGGTGACCACGGTCGCCGGCGGCATCGCGTTCGGCGCCTACGACGTGGCCATCGCGGGCGGCGTCGAGCACATGGGCCGCCACCCCATGGGCGAGGGCGTCGACCCCAACCCGCGGTTCCTGTCGGAGAAGCTCGTCGACCCGAGCGCGCTGGTCATGGGCATGACGGCCGAGAACCTGCACGACCGCTACCCGTCGATCACCAAGGAGCGCGCCGACGTCTACGCGGCGCTGTCGCAGGAGAAGGTGGCCAAGGCCTACGCCGACGGCAAGATCCAGCCGGACCTGGTGCCGACGGCGATCAGGACGGCCGAGAAGGGCTGGGGCCTGGCGGTGCAGGACGAGGCGCCGCGTCCCGGCACCACGGTGGAGACGCTGGGCGGGCTGAAGACCCCGTTCCGGCCGCACGGCAACGTCACCGCGGGCAACTCCTCCGGCATCAACGACGGCGCGACCGGCTGCCTCGTCGCCGCCGCCGACGTGGCCGGCGAGCTGGGCCTCACGCCGAAGATGCGGCTCGTCTCCTACGCCTTCGCGGGTGTGGACCCCGAGGTCATGGGCGTCGGCCCGATCCCGTCCACCGAGCGGGCGCTGCGCCTGGCCGGGCTGTCCATCTCCGACATCGGCCTGTTCGAGATCAACGAGGCGTTCGCCGTACAGGTGCTGGCCTTCCTGGAGCACTTCGGGATCGCCGACGACGACCCGCGGGTGAACCCCTACGGCGGCGCGATCGCCTTCGGCCACCCGCTGGCCTCCTCCGGCGTGCGGCTGATGACGCAGCTCGCCCGCCAGCTGGGCGAGCGCCCCGACGTTCGCTACGGCATCACCACCATGTGCGTCGGCATGGGCATGGGCGGCACCGTGATCTGGGAGAACCTGGCATGAGCAACCTCGAGACCTGGCGTTCGCTGCTGAGCGAGCGCAACGCGGCCGAAGTGGTCACCAAGGCCCTGGTCCGCGACGTGGAGCTGCCCGGTGGCGCGGGCACGATGGCGCTGATCACGCTCGACAACGGCTTCGACCACACCAAGCCGAACACCTTCGGCCCGCACGGGCTGTTCGCGTTGAACGGCGCGCTGTCCGAGATCGCCGCCCGCACCGACCTGGCGGCGGTCGGCGTCATCGGCAAGCCGTTCATCTTCGCCGTCGGCGCCGACCTCACCGGCGCGGCGAAGCTGGCCACGCGCGAGGAGGCGCTGGCGATCGGCGCGCTGGGCCACCACGTCTTCCGCCGCCTGGGCGAGCTCGCCGTCCCCTCGTTCGCGTTCGTCAACGGCGCGGCCATGGGCGGCGGCCTGGAGATCGCGCTGCACTGCACCTACCGGACGATCTCCGCCGGCGTCCCGGCGGTGGCGCTGCCCGAGTGCTTCCTCGGCCTGGTGCCGGGCTGGGGCGGCACGCAGTTGCTGCCCCGCCTCATCGGCCCGGCGAACGCCATCAAGCTCGTCATCGACAACCCGCTCGCGCAGAACCGCATGCTCAAGGGCGCTCAGGCGTTCGAGCTCGGCGTCGCCGACGCGATGTTCGAGCCCGCCGACTTCCTGGAGGAGTCGCTGCGCTGGGCGGCCCGCGTGCTGCAGGGCGAGGAGACGGTCACCCGTCCTGACCACACGGCCACGGACTGGGACAAGGTGATCGGCGACGCGCGCTTCCTGGTCGACCTGAAGCTGCACGGCGCCTCCCCCGCGCCCTACCGGGCGCTCGACCTCATCGCGCTGGCTCGTACGGCCGGTCGCGACGAGGGCTTCGCCGCCGAGGACGAGGCGCTGGCCGACCTGCTGCTGGGCGACGAGCTGCGGGCCGGGCTCTACTCCTTCGACCTGGTGCAGAAGCGGGCCAAGCGGCCGACCGGCGCCCCGGACGCGGCACTGGCGCGCAAGGTGACCAAGGTCGGCGTGGTGGGCGCGGGCCTGATGGCCTCGCAGATGGCGCTGCTGTTCGCGCGCCGCCTGGAGGTGCCGGTCGTGCTGACCGACCTCGACCAGGCCCGGCTCGACAAGGGCGTGGCGTACGCGCACGCCGAGATCGGCAAACTGCTGGCCAAGGGGCGCGTCTCCGCCGACCAGGCCAACCGGCTCACCGCCCTGATCACCGGCTCGCTCACCAAGGACGCCTTCGCCGACGCCGACTTCGTGATCGAGGCCGTGTTCGAGGACCTGGCCGTCAAGAAGCAGGTGTTCGCCGAGGTGGAGGCCGTGGTGTCCGACACCTGCGTGCTGGCCACCAACACCTCCTCGCTGTCGCTGACCGAGATGGGCGAGCGGCTCGCGCACCCGGAGCGGCTGGTCGGCTTCCACTTCTTCAACCCGGTCGCGGTGATGCCGCTGCTGGAGATCGGCAGGGGGGCCGCGACGGACGACGCCACGCTGGCCACCGCGTTCGCCGTGGGCAGGACGTTGCGCAAGTCGGCGGTGCTGGTCAAGGACGCCCCCGCGTTCGTGGTCAACCGGCTGCTGACCCGGTTCATGGGCGAGGTGATCACCGCCGTGGACGAGGGCACGCCGCTGGAGGTGGCCGAGCACGCGTTGGACGAGCTGGGCCTGCCGATCACTCCCTTCGCGCTGCTGCAGCTCGTCGGCCCGGCCGTCGGCCTGCACGTGGCCGAGACGCTGCACGAGGCCTTCCCGGACCGGTTCCGCGTCTCCGCCAACCTGACCAGGCTGGTCGAGTCCGGCAAGCCGGGCGTCTACCTGCCGGACTTCTCCCTCGATCCGGAGGCGGTGGCCCTGTTCACCGGCGGCTCCTCCCCCTCGACGGCCGAGCAGCTGCGCCGCCGGGTGCTGGCGGCGCTGGCCGAGGAGATCCACCTCATGCTGGACGAGGGCGTGGTCACTGCGCCGCAGGACATCGACCTGTGCATGATCCTCGGCGCCGGCTGGCCGTTCCACCTCGGCGGGATCACCCCGTACCTGGATAGGAACGGCTATTCCGCCTCCCGCTTCCTGCCGCCCGGGGTGGCCTCGCTGCCGGCTTGACCACCTCTTGAGGAGACCCGCCCGCGGGTCTCCTCACCTGCGCTCGCCCCGCGTCGTAGCCTCTGGTGCCGTGCTACGAGGAAAGCGGACCACGATGATGACGGCCGTCGCGCTGTGCGGAGCCCTGCTGGCGACGGCGGCCGCGTCTCCGGCGCTCGCCGAGCGCGACCCCCGATCGACCCTGAGGATCCTGGTCGCGGTGAAGCAGGACGAGACCAAGTCGGTGAAGCAGGACGAGACCAAGGCGGTGAAGCAGCGCGAGACGAAGGCGGTCACGCTCACCTGCGAGCGCGCCGGTGGCGACCATCCCGAGCCGCGCGCCGCCTGCCGCCTGCTGCGGCGGGTCCACGGCGATCCGGCCCGGCTCAACGTGACGCCCGACGCGGCGTGCACGCGCGAGCTGCGCCCGCACGCCGTGGTGGTGGCGGGCATGTGGCGCGGCAAGCCGGTCTCCTTCGGCCGCGTGTACGGCAACGCCTGCCTGCTCCGGGCCGCGGGCGGGGCGGTCTTCGCCCTCTGAGAAGGCGTCAGGGCTTGGGCGACAGCGGCTGGTCGCCGGCGACCGTGCTGTGCCGGTAGCCGTAGAAGAAGTAGAGCAAGCCGCCCACGACCATCCAGATCAGGAACCTCAGCCAGGTCTCGACCGGCAGGTTGAGCATCAGGTAGAAGCAGGCGAGCACGGCCAGGACGGGCAGCACCGGCACCATCGGCACCCTGAACGCCCGGTGCAGGTCCGGCCGGGTGCGGCGCAGGATGATGACGCCCGCCGAGACCACGACGAACGCGAAGAGTGTGCCGATGTTCACCAGCTCGGCCAGCGCGCTCAGCGAGATGAGCCCGGCCAGCACGGCCGCGACGAGGCCGACGATCGCGGTGAGCACGGCGGGCGTGCCGGTCCTGGGGTGGACCTTGGCCAGCTTGCGCGGCAGCAGCCCGTCGCGGCACATGGCGAACAGCACCCGGGTCTGCCCGAGCATGAGGATCATCACCACGGTCGTCAGGCCGGCGATGGCGCCGACGCTGATCAGGGCCGCCGCCCAGTGCTGGCCGACCGAGGTGAACGCGTCGGCCAGCGGGGCGCTGGAGCTCAGCTCGGTGTACTTCTGCATGCCGACCACGACCAGCGAGACCGCGACGTACAGGATCGTGCAGATCACCAGGGAGCCGATGATGCCGCGCGGCATGTCGCGCTG
This sequence comes from Nonomuraea glycinis, assembly GCF_014646515.1. GTDB lineage: Bacteria > Actinomycetota > Actinomycetes > Streptosporangiales > Streptosporangiaceae > Nonomuraea > Nonomuraea glycinis. The sequence continues at coordinate 9,403 of NZ_BMNK01000020.1, read as the reverse complement.
CGGCTTGATGGTCTCCTCCGCGGCGGTGGCGACGATGTCGAAGCCGATGAAGGCGAAGAACACGATCGCGGCGGCGGAGAAGATGCCGAGCACGCCGAACGCGACGGGGGTGATGCCGAACAGGACCTGGATCAGCGGCGCCTTCAGCCCGCTGGACGCCTCTGTGGGGATCGACCCGGGGATGAACGGGGAGTAGTTGGCGACGTTGATGAAGAACAGCCCCGCCACGATGACCAGCATGATGACCGTGAGCTTGATGGCGACGATGATCAGGTTGACCCGGGAGGACAGCTTGATGCCCGCGATCAGGACCCCGGTGAGGATCAGCACGATGATCACGGCGGGCACGTTCACCACCGGATCGTCGCCCGCCATCCAGCTGGGCAGGAACAGGCCCATCGAGTTCAGCAGCGAGCTGAAGTAGCCGGACCAGCCGACGGCGACCACGGCGGAGGCCAGCGCCATCTCCAGCATCAGGTCCCAGCCGATGATCCAGGCGGGGAACTCGCCCAGCGTGGCGAAGGAGAAGGTGTAAGCGGAGCCCGCCACCGGGATGGTGGAGGCGAACTCGGCGTAGCACAGGGCCGCCAGCCCGCAGACGACCGCCGCGACGATGAAGGAGAGCGCCACCGCCGGACCGGCCAGCTCCTTCGCCACCTGGCCGGTCAGCACGAAGATGCCGGTGCCCACGATCACGCCGATGCCGAAGACGGTCAGGTCGACGGCGGTCAGCCGCTTACGCAGCTGGTGCTCGGGGGCCTCGGTGTCGCGCATCGACTGCTCGACGCTCTTGGTGCGAAAGATGTCCACCCTCCGGCCCTTTCCCATGCGGAGGGTGATCATGCACAGATCAAAAACCTTCAGACCCGCTTGCTATGACGGACTTGACACCTGCGGGCTCCGCTTGGCGACCGCCTCGGTGATCTGACGGGCCAGGCCCTGGCCGGTCAGCCCGATCCGGCCGAGGATCACCGCCCGCTTGGCGTGGTCCAGGAACTCCTGGGGGATGCCGTACGAACGCACCGGCACGTCACAGTCGGCGTCGCGCAGCAGGCGCGAGACGGCGTCGCCCACGGCGCCGACGCGCCCGTTGTCCTCGACGACGGCGACCAGCCGGTGCGTCCTGGCGGCGTCGGCGAGCGCCTCGTCGAGCGGCTTGACCCAGCGCGGGTCGACGACCGTCGTGGTGATGCCCTGGGCGTCGAGCAGGACGGCGGCCTCCATGCAGACCTGCGCCATCGGGCCCACGCCGACCAGGAGCACGTCGGGGTCGTCGGCGCCGGGCGCCCGCAGCACGTCCATCTCGCCCAGCCGGTCGACCCGTTCGACGCTCTCCGCGACCGGGCCCTTGGGCCAGCGCAGCACGGTCGGCCCGTCGGAGACGGCCACCGCCTCGCCGAGCAGCTCGATCAGGCGCTCCCCGTCCCGCGGCACGGCGATCTTGAGGCCGGGCACCACCTGGAGGAGCGACAGGTCCCACATGCCGTTGTGGCTGGCGCCGTCGTCGCCGGTGACGCCGGCCCGGTCGAGCACCACGGTGACGGGCAGCTTGTGCAGGGCCACGTCCATGAGGAGCTGGTCGAAGGCGCGGTTGAGGAAGGTGGCGTAGACGGCCACGACCGGATGCATGCCGCCGAGCGCCAGGCCGGCGGCGCTGGTGAGGGCGTGCTGCTCGGCGATGCCGACGTCGTAGATGCGCTCGGGGTAAGCCTCGGCGAAGGCGTTCAGGCCGGTGGGGTGGAGCATCGCCGCGGTGATCGCGACCAGGTCCTGACGCTCCCCGCCGAGCCGGACCAGCTCCTCGCTGAACACGTTGGTCCAGATGCGGCCCTTGGGCTTCTCGGCGCCGGTGGCGCGGTCGAAGGCGCCGGGCGAGTGGAACTGGTCCTCGTCGTGGTTCTCCGCCGGGCTGTAGCCGCGGCCCTTCTGGGTGAGCGCGTGCACGATCACCGGCCCGCGGAAGTCGCGGGCCTTGCGCAGCGCCGCCTCCATGGCCTGCTCGTCGTGGCCGTCGATCGGGCCGACGTATTTCAGGCCGAGGTCCTCGAACATGGCCTGCGGGGCGACGACGTCCTTGATGCCCTTCTTGAGGCCGTGCAGGGCGTCGTAGAGGACGGGCACGTTGCCGATCTTGCCCTTGACGTACTCCAGCGCGTCCTCGTAGCGGCGGTCGACCCGCAGCGACGACAGGTGCGAGGCGAGCCCGCCGATCGTCGGCGAGTAGGAGCGGCCGTTGTCGTTGACCACGATGACGACCCGCAGGTCCTTGGCGCCGGCGATGTTGTTGAGCGCCTCCCAGGCCATGCCGCCGGTGAGCGCGCCGTCGCCGATCACCGCGACGACCGTGCGGTCGCGCTCGCCGCGCAGCTTGAACGCCTTGGCCAGGCCGTCGGCGTAGGACAGCGCGGTGGAGGCGTGGGAGTTCTCCACGTGGTCGTGCTCGGACTCGGCCTGGCTCGGGTAGCCCGACAGGCCGCCCTCCTGCTTGAGCGCGCCGAAGCCGGCGGCCCGCCCGGTGAGCAGCTTGTGGACGTACGCCTGGTGACCGGTGTCCCAGATGACGGGGTCGCGGGGCGAGTCGAAGACGCGGTGCACGGCGATGGTCAGCTCGACCACGCCGAGATTGGGGCCGAGGTGGCCGCCGAACTTGGCGCACGCGTCGACGAGCAGGTCGCGGACCTCACCCGCCAGCTGTGGCAGCTCCTCGGCAGTGAGCCGTTTGACGTCCTGCGGTCCCTTGACCGAGCCCAGCAACCCGCTCACGGATTCGGCTCCCCTCTGCTCTTGTTCGCCGACGGGGACGAGTCTAGTTCGCGGACGCCCCGCTGGGCCCATCAAGGTAAATCCGCACACGTTTGTCCGATCTTGACCTAGTCTTTCCCTCACTATGAACACTCTCCCCCTGAAAAAATTGACGTCACTCCTGGCCGCCGGCGTGGTCCTCTCGCTGGCCGGCGCGGGGACGGCGGCGGCCGAGGCGACGCCCGCCAACGCCGGACAGCAGATCGCACAGCCGGCCCAGCAAGCGCAGAAGACCGCGCCGCCGCGCGGAAAGGCCGCGGCGACGGCCAACCCGCTCTACCGGACCGGACGCCTGGCCGGCTCCAACTGCTCCCCGGGCAGCCTGCCCAGGGGCAGCACGTCCGCGTACAAGCGCTTCCTCACCCGCGTGACCAACTGCCTGAACAGGTCCTGGGCTTCGCAGTTCCGCAAGGCCGGGCTGAGCTTCAGCAAGCCCAGGCTGCGGATCATCACCAGGAAGGTCAACACCCCCTGCGGCCGATGGAGCCCGGGCGCCGACGGCATCTACTGCTCCGGCAACCGCACCATGTACATGCTGATCACCAAGCAGAACCTGCGTAACCCGTACGCGCTCGGCATCACCCGCCTGATGGCCCACGAGTACGGCCACCACGTGCAGCAGGTCTCCGGCATCTGGAACTACTACACGGTCGCCAGCAACCGCGCCGGCGGCTCCGCCCGGCTCCTGCTCTCGCGCCGGTCCGAACTGCAGGCCGAGTGCTTCTCCGCGGTCTTCATGAACACCGTCCGCGACAGCCTCCCGGTGCCCCCCGACGAGTGGAACCGCACCGTGGACTGGTTCCGCCAGAACGGCCACAAGGCTTGGTCGCGCAACGACCACGGCAAGGGCCCGACGCAGGCCCGCTGGATGACGCGTGGCTTCAACTCCGGCTCCGTCGGCGCCTGCAACACCTGGTCCGTCTCCTCCAGGCAGGTCGCCTAGCGGTCACCCCCGGCCGCCTCTCCACCAGGGGCGGCCGGGCTGAATGCCAAGGTTGCGTAAACAAACAACCATAAAGTGGTCTAAGATCCGCGATCGTGCGTATTCCCCTTATTGCAGCGTCTATCTGCATGGTCGCGGGTCTGGCGTTATCAGGTACGGCTAGCGCCGAGACGACCTCCCCCGCGGCGGCCACGGGGCTGCCCGCCGTACTGACCAAGAACAAGATCTATCGGTCGGGCACCCCCTCCCCCCAGTCATGCGCCATCCCCGAGATCCGCACGGGCAGCGCCGCCTCCGTGAAGGTGTTCCACCGGGCGATGGCCGCGTGCGCCAACCGGTTCTGGGCCGCCCGGTTCAGGGCGATCGGCCTGCGCTACACCCCGCCGAAACTGGCCATCACGACCGGCAGCAACTCGGTGTGCGGCAGAATCACCTCCAACGGCGCCCAGTACTGCCCGCAGCAGCGCACCATCGCCATCCGGATCATGAAGAGGGACCTGCGCGACCCGTTCAAGATGAACATCGCGCACTCCGTCGCCCATGAGTGGGGCCACCACGTTCAAGAGCTCACCGGCATCCTGGACGCGCAGAACAGGCTCTTCTGGCGGGCGAGCAGGACGGGGCGCACCACGCTGAGCCACCGCCTGGAGATGCAGGCCGAATGCTTCGCCGGCGTCTTCTACCGGGCCACGCTCGACTCCGTCGACCCCGGTATCACCTGGAGCCAGTGGATCAACGCGGTCCGTCAGGCGGGCGAGAGCAAGGTCCACGGCAAACCGCGCAACCTCGCCTACTGGCAGGACCGCGGCTTCGACGGGGCCTCCGCCCGCTACTGCAACACCTGGACCGCTCCGGGCGGCAGGGTGACCTGAGCTGAGCGGGTGGCCTGAGCGGGGTCGGCTAGGTGCCGGCCCTGGCCAGCACCTCCAGCGGATCGGCGAGCACGTGGGCGAAGGCCAGCTCGGCCGCGCCCACGAGGGTCGCGTCGTCCGCCAGCGCCGAGGTGCGCAGCCGCAGCCGCTCCCGCTGGGGGGCCATGGCGTGCAGCGCCAGCCTGCTGCGCACCTGGGCCGCCGAACCGAGATAGATCTCCCGCAGGATGCCCCCGAAGATCACCATCTCCGGGTTGAAGATGTTGATCAGGTTGGCGACGCCCAGGCCGAGCCAGTCGCCGACCCTCTTGAGCGCCTCCTGCGCCACGATGTCGCCCCGGTCTGCCGCCTCGACCACGGCCCGGACCGCTTCCCGGCCGCGCTGGTCGGCGGGGAAGCGGCCGGCGGACTCCAGCAGCGCCCGCTCCCCCACCTCGGCCTCCAGGCAGCCGCGGGAGCCGCAGCCGCAGGCCCTGCCGCCGGGGTTGACCACCATGTGGCCCACCTCGCCGCCGTAGCCGTCGTGGCCGCCGAGCAGATGGTTGCCGGCGATGATGCCCCCGCCGATGCCGACGTCGCCGTGCAGGTAGATGAGGTCCTTGACGGCCACGCCGACGCCCCGGCTGTGCTCGGCGAGCGCCGCCAGGTTGGCGTCGTTGCCGACGCTCACCGGCAGGCCGAGGCCGAGCCTGCGGCCCAGCTCCTCGCCGAACGGCACGTCCTCCGTCAGCAGGTTGGGGCCGAACCTGATCACGCCGTCGCCCTTGCGCACCCCGCCGGACACCGCCGCCGCGACGCCCACGCAGACGGTGTCGTCCCTGGTCCTGCGCCGCATCTGCCGGGCGAACCCGGCCAGCGTGCCGGTCAGCTCGCCCACCACGAACGGGCCGCGCCGGCGCACCGTCTCCTTGCGATCAAGGATCACGCCGCCCAGCCCGACCCGCGCCACCGCCAGCCGGTCCGGCCCCACGTCGAACGCGAAGACGTACACGCGCGAGGACTCCGGCCGCACCACGAGCGACGGGCGCCCGGCGCGGCCGGTCTCGCGCGGCAGCTCCTCGCGCACCAGCCCGGCCGCGGTGAGGTCGGAGGTGAGGGCCATGATGGTGCTGCGGTTGAGGCCCATCTTGGCGGTGAGCTCGGCGCGCGAGATCGGCCCGCCCAGGTGGACATGGCGAAGCAGCGCGCCGAGGTTGTGGCGCCTGATGTCCTCCTGGGAGGGCCCGGCACGCATGGTCTGAGGTTCCTTGTACGGGTGGAAGTCGCTGATCACCTTAGACCAGCGGCGGCCGCCCGTTTGCGCGCCAGCGCGTCCACGCCCGCTGCCAGCAACAGCACGCTACCGGTGACCAGGTACTTCACGCTCGATCCGTACCCCATCAGGGCCATGCCGTTCTCGATCACCGCGACGACGGCGCCGCCGAGGATCGCGTCGAGCACCCGCCCCTTGCCGCCGAACAGGCTCGTGCCGCCGATCACGGCCGCGCCCACCGCGTACAGCAGCACCGAGCTGCCGCCGGTGTTCGGGTCGACGGAGCTGGCCCTGGAGGCGGCCACGATGCCGCCGACCGCCGCCATCGAGGAGCAGATGACGAAGGCGCTGACCTTGATCCGGTCGACCGCGATGCCGGCCCTGCGGGCCGCCTCCGCGTTCCCGCCGACGGCGTAGAGGTGCCGCCCGAACGCGGTACGGCGCAGCACGAACGTCCAGACGATCAGCAGCACCAGGATCACCGGGACCACGATCGGCACGCCGGTCAGTGAGGTGAGCAGCGCGTTGCGGCTGCGCTCCAGGTTGAGCACGTACACCGCGACGCCCGCGATGACCGCCAGCGAGCCCACCCGGGCCAGGATCAGCGACAGCGGGTCGGCGGCCAGCCCGCGCTGCGCGCGCTTCCTGGCCCGCAGGAACTGCACCGCCGCGTAGACGCCCACGCCCACCGCGTACGTCGCCCAGCCGAGCCACGGCGGCAGGTTCCGGGTCGCGATCGCGACGATCACTTCATCCCGGATCGAGATGTTCGTGCCCTCGTCCACCAGCACCAGGACGAGCCCCTGGAAGGCGAGGAAGGCCGCCAGCGTCACCACGAACGACGGGATGCCCACCTTGGCCACGAGCCCGCCGAGCATCAGGCCGATGAGCACGCCGGTGATGATCGCGGCCACCACGCCGATGTACCACGGCAGGCCCATGTTGGTGAGCGTCACCGCCAGCACCGCCGCGCACACGCCGCTGGCGAAACCGGCCGACAGGTCGATCTCGCCGAGGAGGAGCACGAACACCAGGCCCATCGCGATCAGCGTGACCGCGGCGCCCTGGGTGAACAGGTTGGCGAAGTTGATCGCCGTGAGGAACGCGGGCCGCGCGATGGCGAAGACCGTACAGAGCACGACCAGGCCGAGCACGGCGGGCAGCGCGCCCATGTCGCCGCCGCGCACCCGCTCCACGTACGCGCGCACGCTGTGCCCGATCGACGGCGAGTTCGCCGCGGTGGCGACCACCTCGCCGGGCAGTTCTTTGACCTTGTTCATGGCATGATCCCCAGGTCTCCGCTACGGCCGGACGTGATCAGTTCGACGACCTGCGCGTGGGTCACGTCGGCGGTCTTGACCCGGGCGGCCATCCTGCCGAGGTAGAGCGCCGCGATCCGGTCGGAGACGGCGAAAACATCGTTCATGTTGTGTGAGATGAGGACGACGGCCAGGCCCTTGTCGGCCAGCCTGCGCACCAGTTCGAGCACCTGGGCCGTCTGGGCGACGCCGAGCGCGGCGGTCGGCTCGTCGAGGATGACGACCTTGCTGTTCCACAGCACGGCCTTGGCGATGGCGACGGTCTGCCGCTGCCCACCGGACAGGCTCGAGACCTGCTGCCTGATGGACTTCACAGTGCGTACGGACAGGCCGCTGAGCGTCTCCTGGGCCATCTCCTCCATCGAGGCCTCGTCGAGCACCAGGCCCCTGCGGCGTTCGCGGCCGAGGAACATGTTCTGGACGATGTCCAGGTTGTCGCAGAGCGCGAGGTCCTGGTAGACGATCTCGATGCCGAGCGTGCCCGCGTCGCGGGGACCGTGCACCTGGACCGGCTTCCCGTCGAAGAGGATGTCGCCGGAGTCGATCGGATAGATACCGCCGACGCACTTGACCAGCGTCGACTTGCCGGCGCCATTGTCGCCGACCAGCGCTGTCACCTCGCCCGCGTGGGCGGAGAAGGCGACGTCGTGCAGGACCTGCACGGGGCCGAAGCTCTTGTCGATCCCGCGCACTTCGAGCAGGGGGGTCGTCATGGGTCTCCCTTGGGAGGGGTACGGCCCGCGCCCGAGCGCGGACCGTACCCTGTGCCGGTTGATCTACTTACTGAATTCCTGCTTCCGTGCACTTCTCGGCGAAGTCATCGGTGCACAGTTCTTCCTTGGTGACGAAACCGTCGGCCACAACGTCCTTGACGTTGTCGATGAAGATGGCCTGCGGGTCCAGCAGCTCCGCCGGGACGTCCTGACCGGTCTCCGTGTCCTTGACGCTGCCGCTGGCCGTGGGCTTCTCGCCCTTGGCCAGGGCCACCGCCAGCTTGGCGGCCGCGTCGGCCTCCTTCTTGACGGCCTTGTACACGGTCATGCACTGGTCGCCCGCCAGGATGTTCTGCAGGCCCTGCACGGTGGCGTCCTGGCCGGTGACCGGCACCTTGCCGTTGAGCTTGTTCTTCTTCAGCATGGTGATGGCGGCGTTGCCGAGACCGTCGTTGGCCGCCAGCACGCCGGCGATCTTCGGCTCCTTGGTCAGCATCTGCTCGAAGAGCGTGCCGGCCTGAGCGTTGTCCCAGTCGGGCACGGACTGCTCCGGACCCTTGACGTACTCGCCCGCGTCGAACTTGGGCTTGAGCACGCCGTCGTAGCCGGCCTTGAACAGGGTCGCGTTGTTGTCGGTCGGCGAGCCGTTCAGGTAGGCCACGATGGGCTTGTCGGCCTTCTTGTCCGACAGACACTTGGTCAGGCCCTCACCCTGTAGGGTGCCGACCTTGGTGTTGTCGAAGCTGACGTAGTAGGCGGCGCCGCCGCCCAGGGTCAGCCGGTCGTAGTCGATCGTGGCCACGCCCTGCGACTTGGCCTTGTCGATGACCGTCTTGCCGGTGCCGCTGTCCAGGTTGACGATCATCAGCACGGTAGCGCCGTTGGTGATCATCTGGTCGGCGATGGTCTGGAACGCCGTCTTGTCGTTCTGCGCGTTCTGGATGTCGTATGCCACACCCGCGGCCTTGAACGCCTCTTCGAGGTACTTGCGGTCCGCCGTCTCCCACCGAGCGGAGGACTTGCTGTCGGGCAGGATGACGCCGATCTTGCCCGCTGCTTGCTGAGAGGCCTCGGCCGCTGGAGCCGAGCTGGAGGTCGAGGTGGTGGTCGAGCCGCCGTCGCCCCCGCAGGCGGTAAGACCGAGTGCGAGCGCGGCCGCCGAAGCGGTCAGGCTGAGGATCCCCTTGCGCATATGCAGGGTCCTTTCTTCCGGAGGGGCCCGGATGAATGTTGTTTGCGGCAACGTATTCCGGTGACCGCCTGCTTAGGAAGACCCTCGGAGGGGGGAGTTTGTTGTTCCCGGTAACAATCCTGAAACGCCGCCTCCACCTTCCCGACACCCGGGGGACTCCCCGCCTTCCCGCACCCTTGCCGGTATACGTTTTCCGCTGACCATCCGTTTCAGGGTCGTCACCACGGAGACCGGCCGGCTGTGCGCCCTAGGAGCTGTTTAGGGTTCGGATCTTGGTGGGATTCGGTGGTGGGCTGGCCGTGGCTGGTAG
>NZ_BMNK01000019.1:33889-205109 GCF_014646515.1 Nonomuraea glycinis | reverse complement strand
ATCATGCACTGGCTTTTAACACACTGTTGAGTTCTCAAGAAACGGACGCGTACATCCCCGCACAAACCCTTGATCAGGGCCGAGCGGCGGAGGCGCTCATTTCGTATTCTTAGCTTAATGGGCTTGCTTATTTCCTGTCAAATTCAGCGAACTTGCTGGAAATCGGCTGACCCATTTAGAATTCGGTGCCCCTTTTCTGAGGCAACCCTCGTAACTTACCGTGCCATCTTGCGCCTGTCGAATCAACCGGTTTTTCGGTGATCTGGAGACACCCGAGACGGCTCGTGCCTGAGCGCGATGAAGCGCCTCTGCCGAGTGGTCTGTTCTCAAGGGGCCGCTCTGGGGCCCGTCCGCCTGTCGGCGTCCGGCTCACTCCCGGGGCGAACTAAAAGCATAGGTCGCGATCCGCCAGGCGTCAAATCGCCACGACCTCAGGCGGTGCGCGTACGCACCTGCTCCGGCGAGGCGAAGAGCTCCGCCGACATCCCCGCCGCGCGCGCCGCGACCACGTTGACCTCGTTGTCGTCGAAGAACAGCACGTCCCCCGTGGTCACACCCAGCCGCTCAGCACAGATCTCGTAGGCCCGCCGATCCGGCTTGGCCACGCCGATCCGGCACGAATAGGTGAGCGCGGTGAAGCGCCCCAGCCAGTCCCCGTGCCGCTCCTCCCAGATGGGCACCAGTTCCTCGATGATGTTGGAGAGCAGCCCGAGCGTCCGCCCGCGATCGGCGAGTTCGTGCACCACAGCCACCATCTCGGGATCGACGTGGCACCAGCTCTCCAGGTCGGCGTCGATCAGGGCCGGCACATCGGCGAATCGGGTGCCCAGCCGCTCGGCGACGTCAGCCCAGTACAGAGCGCTCTCCTGCCCGGCGTCATAGGCGGGCCTGCACGCCCAGTACGCCTCCCAGAACGGCTCTCCCCGCGCTCCCGCCAGATCGACGAGCTGCTGCTTCGCCTCATCCGTCTGCGTACGAGCGATAACGCCGTACAAATCGAACACGATTACTTCAGGCATGGCTTCGAGCTTATGCGCGTATTCTGCCCCGGTGACCAGTACCGCCACGCTTGCCCCACCCATCACCCCTGCCACACGTCCGTCCAGGTCAAGCCCATGGTGGGCGGGTCTGGCGGCCGGGGCGGTGGCGTTCAGCGGAACGGGCGCTTCCACCCTCAACGGGGACGAGATCGCCACGATCAGCGCGGCCACCCGGTCACTGTCCGGTCTGTGGGAGCTCGCGCAGCACATCGACGGTCACTTCCTGCCCTATTACGTGTTCATCCACTTCTGGGCGATGGTCAGCACGGCGGAGCTGTGGTTGCGGCTGCCATCCGCGATCGCGATCGCGGTGGCCGCGGGGTTCCTGGTCGAGCTGGGCCGAAGGCTGCACAGCACGCGGGCGGGGCTGACAGCCGCCGCGCTGTTCGCCGTACTGCCCTCGGTGTCCTATTACGGGGCCTTCGCGAGGTCGTACTCCTTCGCCGCTGCGGCGGTGGTGGTCTCGTTCTGGGCGCTGCATCGGACCGTCGAGTCGCCCGCCGCGCGGCGCTGGGTGCTGTACGGGGTGAGTGTGGCGCTGGTGTGCTGCACGCACTTGTTCGCGGTGCTCGTCCTGCCCGCGCAGTTGCTGGCCGCCGGGGTTCTGCTGCCGCGCCGGACGCTGCTGCTGCGGATGCTGCCCGCTCTCGCCGTCGGCGGCGTGCCCGCCCTGATGCTGGGCTTGGTGGGGTACGGCGAGCGGCACGCGATCAGCTGGATCCCCCAGCGCGGTCCTGACGTGCTGCTGAAATTCCCGAAGATGGCGGCGGGCGCGACCGAGCCCGGGGTGCTGCTGTTCGCCGTGGCGCTGGCCGGGGCGGTGCTGCTGTGGCTCGCGTCGCGCGGTTCGCGCGCCGCCGGCCGGATCACCGTGGATCGGCCGTGGCTGGTGGCGCTGCTGGGCTGGCTGCTCCTGCCGCCGCTGCTGCTGCTCGCGGTCTCCCATCTGGTGACACCTGTGTACGTGGACCGCTACCTGTTCGTCACCGCCCCGGCGCTGGCGCTGCTGGCCGGGCTGGCGGTGGCAGGGCTGTTCCGTGGCCGCTCGGCGGTGGTGGCGTGCTGCGCGCTGGTGCTGGTCGCGGGCGCCGCCGGGGTGCCGCAGCAGTTGGAGGTACGGGAGGTCAACGGGCGCTTCGAGGACATCCCGTGGGCGGTGCGGAAGATCGACACCCGGCCGGGGGACGCGATCGTGTTCGGTCAGAGCGCGGTGCGGTCCAGGTTCGACTACTACGGTGACGACTCGATGCCCGACGACGTGCTGCGTGTGGGGTCGGCGCCGGAGCCCGACGGGTTCGGATACCCCGAGCGTGACGATGTGGCCGAGGCGCTGGCGGGGCGTGAGCGGGTGTGGGTCGTGTGGCGCGGCGCCAAGTCCGCCGGGCCTCGGTTCGACCGGGTCAAGGCGCTGCGCGGCGCCGGCTTCACGCAGGAGTCGGCGTGGCACTCGGCGGATCTGCCCGGCCTCACGGTCGCGCTCTACACCCGGCCCCAGTGAGTCGGCCGGCACGACAACGCCAAGCCGTTCCGGTGAGCTGAGACCGCCGACCAGATCCTTGATCGCATCTGCCGCTCCTGCGAGCGCATCTCATGGCGAGCCCCGGACAGCAAAGACGCCCGGCTGCACAGAGCACCCGCGACAGCGAGGCCCGTACACGAGAAATACAGACGGCAGCGGGCCCTCCCCTAGGGGAGGGCCCGCTCGCGTCAGGGTCAGCCGACCTCGACGCCGCCGATCGACTTCTTGCCGCGTCGCAGCACCATGAACCTGCCGTGCAGCAGGTCGTCGGCGGACGGCGTGTGGGTCTCGTCGGTGATCTTGACGTTGTTGAGGTAGGCGCCGCCCTCCTTGACCGCGCGGCGGGCCGCCGACTTCGACTCCACCAGGCCGCTGTCGGCCAGCAGGTCCACGAAGGTCGCGCCGAGCTCGGGCACGGTGGCCTTGGGCACCTCGGCGAGGGCGGCCGCCAGGGTCGAGGCCGGGAGCTCGCCGAGCGAGCCCTGGCCGAACAGCGCCTTGGACGCCGCGACCACCGCGGCCAGCTCGTCCGAGCCGTGCACCAGCGTGGTCAGGTCCTCGGCGAGGGTCCGCTGCGCCTCACGGGCGAAGGGCCGGTCGGCGACGGCCTTCTCCAGCACCTCGATCTCCTCCCGGTCGCGGAAGGTGAACACCTTGAGGAAGCGGACGACGTCGCGGTCGTCGGCGTTGAGCCAGTATTGGTAGAACGCGTACGGCGAGGTCAGCGCCGGGTCGAGCCAGACCGCGCCGCCCGCCGTCTTGCCGAACTTGGTGCCGTCCGCCTTGGTGATCAGGTGGCCGGTCAGGGCGTGCACGTGGGCGCCCTCCACCCGCCTGACCAGGTCGACCCCGGCGGTGATGTTGCCCCACTGGTCGCTGCCGCCGACCTGCAGGGTGCAGCCGTGGCGGCGGTAGAGCTCCAGGTAGTCGTTGGACTGCAGGATCTGGTAGCTGAACTCGGTGTAGCTGAGGCCGTCACCGCCGAGCCTGGCGGAGACCGCCTCGCGGGCCAGCATCCGGTTGACCGGGAAGTGCTTGCCGATGTCGCGCAGGAAGTCGATGGCCGACAGCTCGGCGGTCCAGTCGAGGTTGCTGACCAGCTCCGCCGCGTTGGGCGAGGACTCGAACGACAGGAACTTCTCCACCTGCACCCGGATCCTGGACACCCACTCGGCCACCACCTCAGAGGTGTTGAGCGCCCGCTCGGTGCTGCGGCCGCTGGGGTCGCCGATCAGGCCGGTGGCACCGCCGACCAGGCCGATCGGCCGGTGGCCGGCGCGCTGGAAGCGGGTCAGGATCAGCAGCGTGGCCAGATTGCCGACGTGCAGCGACGGCGCGGTGGGGTCGAAGCCCGCATAGACCGTGATCGGACCCTTCGACAGCGCCTCGCGCAGGGCGTCGATGTCGGTGGTCTGCGCGGTCACGTCGCGCCATTCGAGCTCATCGAGAATGTCGGTCACGGTGCTGGCTCTCTGATAGAGGTTGACTGGTTACAGCGTGCCCGATCGCGCCGGGTGACCGCTACTTGGATAGTCTCGGTCAGCATGTGGAAGGTCCGTCGCGAGCTGGCTGTTTTCAAGATCTTAGGGGCTCTGGCATGCGCCGGGCTCGCCGCCTACTGGTATGTGGACGGCGACGTGCGCGGGGTGATCCTGGCGGTGCCGGCCACCATGCTGGTGGGGGCGATGGGGGTGCGGGATCTGCTGGTGCCGGTGCGGCTGTCGGCGGACCCGAGCGGCATCACCGTGGTGCGCGGCTTCGCGGGCAGGCGGCACGTGCCGTGGGAGGCGATCGAGGACGTCAAAGTGGACGTGCGCAGAAGGTTCGGGCTGCGCAGCGAGATGCTGGAGATCGACACCGGCGACGACCTGCACATCTTCAGCCCTCACGATCTGGGCGCCTCCCCCACCGAGGTGGCCGCGGCGCTGCGCCGCCGTGGTGCGTGAGCCTTGTAGGGCGACACCGTCGGGTCGCCCTCGATCCAGAACCGCCAGGGCGTGTCCCTGGCCGTCGAGACCCCGGTCCGCGGTCCTGACCTGATCGCGGCGGGCTCCGGCGGGCGGCCTGCCAGCAGCACGACCGAGCCGGCGGGCAGGCCGGTCAGCGAGCCGTGGCCGTTCAGCGCCTGCGGGGAGCCCTCCCAGATGGCGTCGAGGCCGTTGTGCTCGCGCAGCAGCCCGAGCGCCACCGCCAGCCGGGCCGGGCCGCGGGCCAGATCCCGGTCGGGCAACGTCTGGCCGCCCGAGCGGCGGGCGCGGGCCACGGCGCCGCCCGCCACCACCTCGCCGGCCCGCATCAGCACTCCCGACCCGTGGCCCTCGGGCAGGCAGACGACGTTGGCGCAGAAGTGCATGCCGTAGGTGAAGTACACGTAGAGGTGGCCGGGCGGGCCGAACATGACCGCGTTGCGTGGCGTCTTGCCGCGGTAGGTGTGGGCCGCCGGATCCTCGCCCGGACCGCCGTACGCCTCGACCTCGGTGAGGCGTACGGCGACGTCGCCGTGCACGAGCACGCGCCCGAGCAGCTCGGGCGCGACCTCGTGCGACGGCCTGTCGAAGAAGGCGCGCGGCAGCGGCGCGGAGCTCAGGAGCCCGCCGCCCATGCCGCCTGGGCGTCGACGGCCTCGCCCAGCGCCACGAGCTGGTCGCGGACCCGGTCCGGGGCGGTGCCGCCGGGGGCCTTGCGCGCGGCCAGGGCGCCCGGCACGTTGAGCACGTCGCGGACGTCGGGCGTGAGGTGCGGTGAGACCTTGGCCAGCTCGTCGTCGGTGAGGTCGCCGAGGTCGGAGTCGTTGACCTGGCACCACACCACCAGGTGGCCGACGGCCTCGTGCGCCTCGCGGAACGGCACGCCGCGGCGCACCAGCAGCTCGGCCAGGTCGGTGGCCAGCGCGAAGCCGTCGGGCGCGGACTCCTGCATGCGGGCGGTGTTGACGCGCATGGTGGCGACCAGTCCGGCGACGGCGGGCAGCACCAGCAGCAGCGTGTCGACCGAGTCGAACACGGGCTCCTTGTCCTCCTGCAGGTCGCGGTTGTAGGTGAGCGGCAGGCCCTTGAGCGTGGTCAGCAGCGCCATGAGGTTGCCGATGAGGCGGCCGGACTTGCCGCGGGCCAGCTCGGCCACGTCCGGGTTCTTCTTCTGCGGCATGATCGACGAGCCGGTGGAGTAGGCGTCGTCCATCTCGATCCAGCGGAACTCCTGCGAGGCCCAGAGCACGATCTCCTCGCCCAGCCGCGACAGGTGCATGCCGATCATGGCCGCGGCGAACAGGAACTCGGCCGCGAAGTCACGGTCGGAGACCGCGTCCATCGAGTTGGCCGCCGGCGCCGAGAAGCCGAGCTCCTCGGCCACGGCCTGCGGGTCGAGCGGCAGCGACGAGCCGGCCAGCGCGCCCGCGCCGAGCGGCGAGATGGCCGCGCGCTTGTCCCAGTCGGTGAGCCGGTCGATGTCGCGGGTGAAGGCGTGCACGTGCGCGAGCAGCTGGTGGCCGAAGGAGACCGGCTGCGCGTGCTGCAGGTGCGTCATGCCGGGCGCGGCGGTCTCGGCGTGCTGCTCGGCCTGGGCCATCAGCGCCGTTTCCAGCTCGACCAGGCGGGAGACGATCGTGCGGGCGTGGTCGCGGAGGTAGAGGCGCAGGTCCGTGGCGATCTGGTCGTTACGGCTGCGGCCGGCGCGCAGCTTGCCGCCGAGCGAGCCGAGCCGCTCCAGCAGGCCGCGCTCCAGTGCGGTGTGCACGTCCTCGTCGGCGACCGTCGGCCGGAACTCGCCCGCCTTGCAGGCGCGCTCCAGGTCGTCGAGCGCGCCGATCATGCGCTCGAGCTCGCCGCCGTCCAGCAGCCCCGCCCTGTGCAGCACGCGGGCGTGCGCCCTGGACGCGGCCAGGTCGTACGGCACCAGCCGCCAGTCGAAGTGCACGCTCACCGATAGCCGGGCCAGCGCGTCGGACGGGCCGCTCTCGAAGCGTCCGCCCCACAGCCGCATCGGCTTGCCATCACTCACCAGTGTCTCCTCAAACTTCCCC
The DNA here is from genome assembly GCF_014646515.1 of Nonomuraea glycinis. GTDB lineage: Bacteria > Actinomycetota > Actinomycetes > Streptosporangiales > Streptosporangiaceae > Nonomuraea > Nonomuraea glycinis. The sequence continues at coordinate 198,529 of NZ_BMNK01000019.1, read as the reverse complement.
ACGACGTCCTCCGCGACGATAGTGCAACTCAGCCGTGCTTGGCGTCGCGCGCCGCTGCGATCTTGGATGGCAGGCTGAAGAGCTGCACGAAGCCCTTGGCCAGGGATTGGTCGAAGGTGTCGCCGGTGTCGTAGGTGGCGAGCGAGAAGTCGTACAGGGACTGCTCGGAGCGCCGGCCGGTGACGGTGGCGCGGCCGCCGTGCAGGGTCATCCGGATGTCGCCGGAGACGTATTTCTGGGCGTCGGCGATCAGCGTGTCGAGGGCCCGCTTGAGCGGCGAGAACCACAGGCCGTCGTAGACGAGCTCGCTCCAGCGCTGGTCGACGCCGCGCTTGAAGCGGGCCAGGTCGCGCTCGACGGTGACGGCCTCCAGCTCCAGGTGCGCGGTGATCAGCGCGATGGCGCCGGGCGCCTCGTACACCTCGCGGGACTTGATGCCGACCAGCCGGTCCTCGACCATGTCGATGCGGCCGACGCCCTGCGCGCCCGCGCGCTTGTTGAGCTCGTCGATGATCTGGTACGGCGTCAGCGTCCGGCCGTCGATCTTGACCGGGACGCCCTGCTCGAAGGTGATGACGAGCTCGTCCGGCTCGCGCGGGACGGCGGGGTCGGCGGTGTAGGCGTAGACGTCCTCGGTGGGGCCGTTCCAGATGTCCTCCAGGAAGCCGGTCTCGACGGCGCGGCCCCACAGGTTCTGGTCGATGGAGAACGGGTTCTTCTTGGTGGTCTCGATCGGCAGGCCGCGCTGCTCGGCGAACTCGATCGCCTTGTCCCGGGTCCAGGCGTAGTCGCGGGCCGGGGCGACGACCTTGAGGTCGGGGGCCAGCGCGGCCAGGCCGGCCTCGAAGCGGACCTGGTCGTTGCCCTTGCCGGTGCAGCCGTGGGAGACGACCGTGCCGCCGAACTGCTTGGCGGCGGTGACCAGGTGCTTGACGATGAGGGGCCGCGACAGCGAGGACAGGAGAGGGTAGCGGTCCATGTAGAGGGCGTTGGCCTGGAGCGCGGGCACGCAGAAGTCGGCGGCGTACTCCTCCTTGGCGTCCACCACCACGGACTCGACCGCGCCGCAGTCCATGGCGCGCTTCTGGATGACCCCCATGTCCTCGCCGCCCTGGCCGAGATCCACCGCGACGGCGACGACCTCGGCGTTCATCTTCTCGGCGAGGAAGGGGATGGCGACCGAGGTGTCGAGGCCCCCCGAGAACGCTAGAACTACTCTCTCCGTCATTTCGTGATCTCCATTACTAAAGTCTGAAATTTCGCCTTAACGCCCTTGAGGGCTAGGTACGTCGGTCAGCCACCTTCAGCAGGGCCTCGGCCACGGCCTGTCCGCCCTGCGGATCGCGGCTGATGACCAGAATCGTGTCGTCGCCCGCGACGGTGCCGAGAATCGACTCCCAGTCGGCGTGGTCGATGGCGGAGGCGAGGAACTGCGCGGCGCCCGGCGGCGTCCTGGCGATCACCAGGTTGGCCGACGCGTCCGCGCTGACCAGCAGCTCTTCCGCGATGCGGTGCAGCCGGGCGGCCGGCGACTCGCCGGTGCCGAGCCGCGCCAGCCGGATCCGGTCGCCGCCCTCGCCGGGCAGCGCGTAGACCAGCGAGCCGTCCTCGGCGCGCAGCTTGAGCGCGCCCAACTCGTCCAGGTCACGGGAGAGCGTGGCCTGAGTGACCTCGACGCCGCTCTCGGCGAGCAGTTTGGCCAGCTCGGGCTGGGAGCGTACGGCCTGCCGCTGCAGCAGGTCGGTGATCTTCGCCTGCCGGGCGACCTTGGTCATCGGGAGGGTCATGTCCGGCTCACCAGCCAGTGCAGCAGCGCCTTCTGCGCGTGCAGCCGGTTCTCCGCCTGGTCCCACACCACACTCCGCGGACCGTCGAGCACCTCCTCGGTGATCTCGTTGCCCCGGTAGGCCGGCAGGCAGTGCAGCACGATCGCTTCCTCCGCGGCGTGCTCCAGGAGCTCGGAGTTGACCTGGTAGGGCATGAGCGTCGCCACCCGCTCCTGCTTGCCGTCCTGGCCCATCGACACCCAGGTGTCGGCGGCCACGACGTGCGCGCCCCGTACGGCCGCCGCCGGGTCCGACAGCGAGAGCACGGAGCCGCCGGTCCGCGCGGCGATGGCCGCGGCCTGGTTCACGATGACGGCGTCCGGCTGGTAGCCGGCCGGGGCGGCGACGCGGACGTGCATCCCCGCGGTGGCGCCGCCGAGCAGGTAGGAGTGGGCCATGTTGTTGGCGCCGTCGCCGACATAGGTGAGCGTCAGCCCGGCCGTCCTGCCGAGCCGCTCGCGCACCGTCTGCAGGTCGGCGAGGATCTGGCAGGGGTGGAAGTCGTCGGTGAGCGCGTTGACCACGGGCACGGCCGAGTGCGCGGCCATGGTGTCGATCAGCTGCTGGCCGCCGGTGCGCCAGACGATGGCGGCGACCTGCCGGTCGAGCACCCGGGCGAGGTCCTCGACGGGCTCGCCCCGGCCCATCAGCGTCGAGACGCCGTCGACGACCAGCGGCAGGCCGCCGAGCTCGCCGATGCCGACGTGGAAGGAGACCCGGGTCCTGGCCGACGGCTTGTCGAACAGCACCGCGACCGTCTTGGGCCCCTCGAACGGGCGGTAGCCGTAGCGGTCCTTCTTCATCGCCGCGGCCAGGTCGAGCACCTCGGCCTGCTCGGCGGGCGAGAGGTCGTCATCGCGCAGGAAGTGCCTGGTCATCCGGCCGCCTCCGTGAGGATCCGCGGGAACGCGGCGACGAACGCGTCGATCTCCTCGTCCGTCACCACCAGCGGCGGCGCGAGTCGTACGGCGTCCGGCTGCAGCGCGTTGACCAGGAAGCCGGCGTCGGCGGCGGCCTGCTGCACCTTGCCGGAGACCGGCTCGCTGAGCACCGCCGCGAGCCACAGGCCGCGCCCGCGCACGCCCTTCAGCAGCGGATGGCCGATCGCCTCCAGCCCGCCGCGCAGCCGAGCGGCGGCCGACCGCACCCGGTCGAGGTCCACATGATCGAGTACGGCCAGCGCGGCGGCGCACGAGACCGGGTTGCCGCCGAAGGTGGAGCCGTGGTCGCCCTTGTCGAACAGCGTGCCCGCGTCGCCGAAGCCGATGCACGCGCCGATCGGCAGGCCGCCGCCCAGCCCCTTGGCCAGGGTGAGGATGTCCGGGGTGAAGCCGTCGGCCTGGTGGGCGAACCAGTGGCCGGTGCGGCCGATGGCCGACTGGATCTCGTCGGCCACCAGCAGGGCGCCGGTGGCGTCGCAGATCTCGCGGGCCGCCCTCAGGTAACCGTCCGGCGGCGGGACCACGCCCGCCTCGCCCTGCGTGGGCTCGAGGAAGACCGCGGCGCACTCGCCGGTGACGGCCGCCTTGAGCGCGTCCGCGTCGCCGTAAGGGACGAACCGGACGTCCGTCGGGAAGGGGCCGAACTGGTCGCGGATCGACGCCTTGCCGGTCAGCGACAGGGCGCCGAGGGTGCGGCCGTGGAAGCCGTTCTCGGCGGCGACCAAGTAACTGCGGCCGGTGCGCTTGGCGTACTTGAGCGAGAGCTTGAGCGCGGCCTCGTTGGCCTCGGTGCCGGAGTTGGCGAAGAAGACGCGGCCGGGCGCGTCCAGCAGGCCCAGCAACCGCTCGGCCAGCAGCACCTCCGGCTCGTGCAGGAACAGGTTGCTGGTGTGCGCGATCGTCGCGACCTGCTTGGCGACCGCCTCGACCAGCGCCGGGTGGGCGTGGCCGATCGAGGTGACCGCGATGCCGCCGATGAAGTCGAGGTAGGTCTTGCCGTCGACGTCCCACACGCGGGTGCCCTCGCCTCTGGCAAGGGCCACCGGCGGGACGCCGTAGTTGGGCATGAATGCCTGCTCGAACCTGTCGTAGAGGCTCATGAGGGCATCACCATGGTTCCGATTCCTTCGTTGGTGAAGATCTCCAGCAACAGCGAGTGGGGCACCCGGCCGTCGAGCACGTGCGCCTGCGGGACGCCGCCCTGGACCGCGGTCAGGCACGCCTCCATCTTGGGCACCATGCCGCTCGACAGGCTGGGGATGAGCCGCTCCAGCTCCGCCGCGTTCAGCTGGTCGATCAGTTCGGTGTTGTCGGGCCAGTTGGCGTACAGGCCCTCGACGTCGGTGAGGACGACCAGTTTCTCCGCGCTCAGCGCCACGGCGAGGGCGGCGGCGGCGGTGTCGGCGTTCACGTTGAAGACCTCTCCGTCGACGCCGCGCGCCACGCTGGAGACCACGGGGATGCGGCCGTCGGCGATCAGGGCCTGGACCGCGCCGGGCTCGACCTTGACGATCTCGCCGACCTGGCCGATGTCGACCGGACTGCCGTCGACCATCGCACTCTTGCGCTCGGCGGTGAACAGGTGGGCGTCCTCGCCCGACAGGCCGACCGCGAACGGGCCGTGCCGGTTGACCAGGCCGACGATGTCGCGGTTGACCTGGCCGACCAGCACCATCCTGACGACCTTCATGGCCTCCGGGGTAGTGACGCGCAGGCCGGCGGTGAAGGTCGACTCGATGCCGAGCCGGTCGAGATGCTCGCTGATCTGCGGGCCGCCGCCGTGCACGACGACGGGCCGCAGACCGGCGTAGCGCAGGAAGACGATGTCCTCGGCGAAGCCCTCCTTGAGCGCCTCGTCGGTCATCGCGTTGCCGCCGTACTTGATCACGATGGTGGCGCCGTGGAAGCGCTCCAGCCAGGGCAGTGCCTCGATGAGCACGCCCGCCTTGGCGTGTGCCGTGCCGGCCCTCATGAGGAGTACGCCGAGTTCTCGTGGACGTAGTCGGCCGTCAGGTCGGTGGTGTGCACGGTCGCCGTGTGCGGACCGGCCGACAGGTCGACGGTGATCGTCACGTCGCGGGGCCGCATGTCCACCTTGTCGCGATCGTCGCCGACCGCGCCGGCGCGGCAGATCCAGATGCCGTTGATGGCCACGTTGAGCCGGTCGGGCTCGAACTCGGCGTCGGTGGTGCCGACGGCGGCCAGCACCCGGCCCCAGTTGGGGTCCTCGCCGTGGATGGCGCACTTGAGCAGGTTGGAGCGGGCGACCGAACGGCCCACCTTGACCGCGTCGTCCTCGGACGCGGCGCCGACGACCTCGATGGCGATGGCCTTGGAGGCACCTTCGGCGTCGACGAGGAGTTGCCTGGCCAGGTCGGCGCAGACCTCGGTGACCTTCTGCTCGAACTCCGCGATATCGGGCTTGATCCCGGAAGCGCCGCTCGACATCAGCAGAACCGTGTCGTTGGTCGACATGCAGCCGTCGGTGTCGAGCCGCTCGAACGTCTGCGCGGTGGCCCTGCGCAGCACCGCGTCGAGCTCTTCTGCGGTGAGGTCGGCGTCGGTCGTGATGACGCTGAGCATGGTGGCCAGGCCGGGGGCGAGCATGCCCGCGCCCTTGGCCATGCCGCCCACCATGTAGCCCTCTCCCCGCTTGAAGGAGATCTTGGAGACGGTGTCGGTGGTGCGGATCGCGTCGGCGGCGGCCAGGCCGCCGTCCCTGGAGAGCTGCGCGGCCGCCACCTCGACGCCGGGCAGCAGGTCGTCCATCGGCAGCCGCTCACCGATCAGGCCGGTCGAGCAGACCGCGATCTCGCCCGCGGAGTCCTCGATGACCTCGGCCACCTTCTCGGCCGTGGCGTGCGTGTCCTGGAAGCCCTCCGGGCCGGTGCAAGCGTTGGCGCCGCCCGAGTTGAGCACGACCGCGCGCAGCCGGCCGCCGCGCAGGACCTGCTGGGACCAGAGCACCGGGGCGGCCTTCACGCGGTTGGCGGTGAAGACTCCGGCGGCCGCGCGGTTCGGGCCGTCGTTGACGACGAGGGCCAGATCGCGGGAGCCGCCCGCCTTGATGCCGGCGGCGATGCCCGCGGCCCGGAAGCCGAGAGGTGCGGTCACGCTCATGCGGCCTCCTTCGCCGACCGCCAGGGTGTCACGCACCCGTGCTTGCTGATGGATGGGCTGCGCTTGCTCACGGAGCAACTCCTGTCAGGGGGAGGCCGAGCTCTTCCGGCAGGCCGAGGGCGAGATTGGCGCTCTGGACAGCGCCTCCGGCCGTGCCCTTGGTGAGGTTGTCGATGGCGATGACGGCGACCACGCGGCCGGCGCGCTCGTCGAGCGTCACCTGCACGGCGGCGGTGTTGGCGCCGTAGGTCATCGCGGTGGCGGGCCAGGTGCCTTCCGGCAGCAGTCGCACGAACGGCTCGGCCTTCAGTGCCGCCTCGTAGGCGGTCCTGAGCGACTGCCGGGTGACGCCGGGCTTGGCGGGGGCCGAGCAGGTGGCCAGGATGCCGCGGCTCATCGGGGCCAGCGTCGGGGTGAACGACACCCGCACCGGCGTGCCCGCGGCCAGGCTGAGGCCCTGCTCCATCTCCGGCGTGTGGCGGTGCGTCCCGCCCACGCCGTAGGCGCTGACCGAGCCCATGACCTCGCTGCCGAGCAGGTTGGTCTTGAGCGAGCGGCCGGCGCCGCTGGTGCCGCTGGCGGCCACGACCACCACCTCCGGCTCGGCCAGGCCGTGCGCGAAGGCGGGCAGCAGCGCCAGCAGGACGGAGGTCGGGTAGCAGCCCGGCACCGCGATGCGGGTGGCGGCGCGCAGCACGTCCCGCTGGCCGGGCAGCTCGGGCAGGCCGTAGGGCCAGGTGCCGGCGTGCTCGCCGCCGTAGAACTCCTGCCAGGCGGCGGGGTCGGCGAGCCGGTGGTCGGCTCCGCAGTCGACGACGAGCGTATCCTTGCCCAGCTGTGCGGCCACGGCCGCCGAGTGGCCGTGCGGCAGGGCCAGGAAGACCACGTCATGGCCGGCCAGCGCCTCGGCGGTGGTCTCCTGGATGATCCGGTCGGCCAGCTGCGGCAGGTGGGGCTGGTGGGCGCCGAGCGCGCTGCCCGCGCTGGCGGCCGCGGTGAGCGTGCCGATCTCCAGCTCGGGGTGGCCGAGCAGGAGGCGGAGCAACTCGCCACCCGCGTAGCCGCTGGCTCCGGCGATCGCCGCTCTCATCAGACCTCCTGCATGTTCATGCATCCGTGCTCATGTTCTTGCTTATCGATGATGCCCTCCAGCGGGTGCACATGCAAGCCGATAGCGCCGAGTGTCCAGATGTCGAGACGATGTCAGAGTCCGCAATTCCCACTCCCACCGGCCGTGAAGACAATCTGGCGTCACGTACTTACCGGTCGGTACTGTGATTTATCCGACAGTCCTTAATTGCCGGGAGTGCTACGCAATGACGCTTTCGCACGATGAGGTCCAGGCCAAGCTCACCGCCCCGGGCGAGCTGTTCGAGACCGTGGAGCTCGGCGACACCGGAATACGCACCTGGAAACACGCCCCCACCGACCTCCGTGCCCTGCTCGGCATCAGCAGGTTCCACGGCGACAAGATCTTCCTGGTCTACGAGGACGAGCACCTCACCTTCGAAGAGCACTTCCGGCGCGTCGCGACCCTGGCGGGCCGTCTCATCGAGGACTACGGCGTGACCAAGGGCGACCGGGTGGCGATCGCCATGCGCAACTATCCGGAGTGGTCGATCGCCTTCTCCGCCGTCCTGGCCTGCGGGGCCGTCGCCGTACCGCTCAACGCCTGGTGGACCGAGCCCGAGCTGGCCTACGGGGTGAGCGACTCAGGGGCCAAGGTGCTCATCGCCGACGGCGAGCGCGCCGTGCGGCTGCTGGGGACCGGCGTGCCGCTGATCGTCGTCAGAGGCGAGGCGCCGGCGGGCGCGCGGACACTCGGCGACGTGCTGGGCGAGGTCAGGCCCGACGTGACGCTGCCCGAGGTCGACCTCTCCCCCGAGGACCCGGCCACCATCTTCTACACCTCCGGCACCACCGGGCACCCCAAGGGCGCGCTCGGCTCGCACCGCAACCTGGGCCAGTCGCCCATGACGGTCGCCTACGGGCTGATGCGGGCCGTGACGATGGCGGGCCTGGACCCCGCCCAGGCGGCCGCCGTACGCAGGGTGACGCTGCTGGCCGTGCCGCTGTTCCACGTCACCGGCTGCTTCTCCGCGCTGACCACCACCATGTTCACCGGCGGCGGCCTGGTGCTCATGTACAAGTGGGACGCCGGCAAGGCGCTGCGGCTGATCGAGCGGGAACGGGTCACCACGATGATCGGTGTGCCCACCAACGCCTGGCAGCTCATGTCGCATCCGGACTTCGGCTCCCATGACCTGTCGTCGCTGACCACGCTCGGCTACGGCGGCGCCCCCGCGCCGCCCAAGCTGCTGGAGCGGATCACCGCGAACCTGCCCGGCCGGGCGCCCTCCAACGGCTACGGCATGACCGAGACGACGGCCCTGGCCATCGGCAACGCGGGCGGGGACTATCACGGCAGACCCGACAGCATCGGCCGCCCCACGGCCGTGGTGGACGTGCGGGTCGTCGGCCCGATGGGCGCGGAGTTGCCCCCTGGCGAGGTGGGCGAGCTGTGCGTACGCGGGCCGAACGTCATCCTGGGCTACTGGAACAAGCCCGAGGCCACCGCCGAGACGTTCGTGAACGGCTGGCTGCACACCGGCGACCTGGCCCGGATCGACGAGGAGGGCTTCGTCTACATCGTCGACCGGGCCAAGGACATGGTCATCAGGGGTGGTGAGAACGTCTACTGCGCCGAGGTCGAGGCGGCCCTGTTCGAGCATCCGGCGGTGGACGACGTGGCGGTGATCGGCGTACCGCACGACGAGCTCGGCGAGGAGGTGGGCGCGGTGGTCCGGCTGACACCGAGCGCCACCGCCACCGAGGAGGAGTTGCGGACCTTCCTGACCGGCCGGATCGCCGCGTTCAAGATCCCCGAGCACGTCTGGCTCCGCGACACCGACCTGCCGCGCAACCCGGGCGGCAAGATCCTCAAGACGCACCTGCGCCGGGAGATCCTGGGCGGCTGACGACCCCGACAACCCGCGCGGTTTCTTGGGATCCGCGCGGGTTTGCGCATTTTCCGGGGCTACCTAGGTAATACGAATATAGGTAGTGACACAGGGATTTATCACCTTCTACGTGTGTATGGGGAGTGGAGATCCTGGGTAACTCAGTGGCTTCACCCGGAGAGGGAGAATGATGTGCCAGCACCACCCGACGTGTCCGCCGGCGGACGCCCCGGACCATGAGGCCGCGCGGCTCGTGGCCTACCACCCCGAGCAGGGCTGGGGACTGCTCTGCAACGGCGTCGTGTCCTTCGACGACACCGGCGAGTTGCTGCCGGACGGTCAGGCCGTGCCCGCCGGCACCGTGCAGGGCGCGGCGTGAACATGGTCGTCCAACGACTGATGTCGGCCGTGTGCGGGAACCGTACCAAGATGGCGTCGTGGACGTTCCCGCCCACCGCCGTCTCCGTGCGCAGGGCGCGACACGAGGCCCGCACGCAGATGGAGCACTGGGGGCTCGGCCGGCAGGTCGAGGTCGTCAAGCTGCTCGTCAGCGAGCTGGTGACCAATGCGATCCGGCATGGCCGCGGCCAGATCCGGGTCACCATGTCCGTCGAGAACGGGGTGCTGCGGTGCGGGGTCGAGGACGAGAGCGCCGAGCCGCCCCGCATGCGTCACGTGGGCTGGGACGCCGAGCGGGGCCGGGGCATGCACCTGGTCGACATGCTGGCCTGCCGCTGGGGCAGCGCGCACACCCGCCTGGGCAAGGTCGTCTGGTTCCAGCTGGCCGTGAAGGCTCCCAGCACCTGCTGGGAGACCGTTCCCGAGGCTCGCTGAGCACTTCTGGGCTCGTTCGGTCACGCGATGCTCAAGAGTAGTTGCCGGTCCTTTGACCTGCGAGGACGCATCCTTCTTGAGAACCGGGCATAACGGTTATGGACCGCCGTTCCCCATGAAAGGAGCGGCCCTCCCGGCATTAAGGCGTCCATGACTGCGGTGACAGCGAGCTCTACCCGCCGGCGGCGGGTGAACAGGCTGCCTGCCGAGATGACCAGTTTCGTGGGGCGCCGCCACGAGGTGGCCGCCGCCAGGAAGGCCCTGGGTGAGTCACGCTCGGTGACGCTGACCGGCGCGGGCGGGGCCGGCAAGACCCGGCTGGCGCTGCGGGTGGGCGAAGAGGTTGCGCGCGCGTTCAGGGACGGCGTGTGGCTGGTGGAGCTGGCCGCGCTGGACGACGCCGGGATGCTCGCCCAGACCGTGGTCGAGGCTCTGGAGATCCGCGGCCCCTCGGCCCGCGACCCCCTGTGGGTGCTCACCGACCACCTGCGGGACAAGCAGGCCCTGCTGATTCTGGACAACTGCGAGCACCTCGTCGAGGAGTGCGCCGTACTCGTGGAGAGACTGCTGCGCGCCGCCCCGGGGGTACGGGTCCTCGCCACCGGCCGGCAGGCGCTGGGCATCGCCGGCGAGCAGACGCTGACCGTGCCGCCGCTGCCGCTGCCCGCGACCGGCGAGCCCCGCGAGTCGCTCGACGCGCTCCTGCGGTACGACGCGGTACGGCTGTTCGCCGAGCGGGCCCGCGCCATCCTGCCGACCTTCGCCGTCACCGAGGAGAACCGGGACGTGGTGACGGCCATCTGCCGCCACGTCGACGGCCTGCCGCTCGCGATCGAGCTGGCGGCCGCCCGGCTACGGGCGCTGTCGGCCCAGCATATCCTCGACCTGCTCGACGACCGCTTCCGTCTGCTCACCGCCGGGTCGCCCGCCGTGCTCCCCCGCCATCAGACGCTGCGCGCGCTGATCGACTGGAGCTACGAGCTGTGCTCGCAGCAGGAGCGGCTGCTGTGGGAGCGCGCCGCCGTGTTCGCGGACGGCTTCTGGCTGTCGAGCGCCGAGGAGGTGTGCGCGGGTTCGGACATCGCCCGCGAGGAGGTCGTCGACCTGGTGATCGGCCTGGTGGACAAGTCCATCCTGATCCGGGAGGAGCACCAGCAGGACGTGCGGTACCGGATGCTGGAGACGATCCGCCAGTACGGTCGCGACCGGCTCACCGCCTCCGGCCAGGAGAGCACGCTGCGGCGGCGGCATCGCGACCACTACCAGGCCCTGGCCGCCCGGGTGCGCTCGGAGCTGTTCGGGCCCGCGCAGGTGTCCTGGTTCACCCGGCTCCACCTGGAGAACGCCAACCTGCGCACCGCGCTGGACTACTCCTTCGGCGAGACCGGCGAGACCGAGGCCGGCATCGACATGGCCACCGACCTGCTCTACCACTGGATCACGAGCTGTTACCTCGGTGAGGGCCGGCGCTGGCTCGACCAAGGGCTGGCCGCCTACACCGAGCCGGACGAGATACGCGCCCGCGCACTGTGGACCGGCGCCTGGCTGGCCATCCTCCAGGCCGACGCACCGGCCGCCACCTCGATGCTGGACGAGAGCCGAAGCATCGGGGAGCGCCTGCGGGACGAGTCGATCCTCGGCTACACGGCCCTCTTCTCCGGCATGATCGCCATGTCCGACGGACGCGCGGAAACGGCGATCAAGCTGTACGAGGACGCCCTGGCCAGGCATGCCGACTCCCAGGACCCGGTCGGCCGGGCACTGTCGCTGATCCGGCTGTCTCTCGTCCACTCCCGCCTCGGCAACTTCTCGCTGGCCGAGACCCTGGCCGAGGAGTGCATGGCCGTGTGCGACGCGTACGGCGAAGGCTGGCACCGCGCGTACTGCTCGATGGCACTGGGCGTGGCGGCGTGGCGGCAGGAGGACCTCGGACGCGCGACCGAGCTGGAGAAGCAGAGCCTGCGCTTCAATCGCTCGCTCGGCGACGCGCTCGGCGCCGGCGTCGCCCTGGAGGTGCTGGCGTGGACCGCCGCCACCCAGAAGCGGTACCGGCGGGCGGCCCGGCTGCTGGGGTGCCTCTTGACGGTATGGCGGTCCGCCGGCGCGCCGCTGTCCGGCTACGGGTTCATGGCGGACTATCACGACGGCTGCGCGGCTCGTACACGTAAGGCGCTGGGCGAGACGGCCTTCGCCACCGCCCTGAGGCAGGGCGCCCGGCTCTCCTACGACGAGGCGCTCGCCTTCGGCCTGGAGGAGGACAGGCCCGCGGAGGAGGAGTCCGCGGAGCCCGCGCCGCTCACCCGGCGGGAGAGCGAGATCGCCCGGCTCGTCGCCCAGGGGATGACGAACAAGGAGATCGCGGCGTCCCTGGTGATCGCCCAGCGGACCGCGGAAGGCCACATCGAGCACATCCTGACCAAACTGGGCTTCAACTCCCGGGCGCAGATCGCCGTGTGGGTCGGCGAGCAGGCCCGGTCCTCCCACGGGATTTGACACCCGGCATTACCTCACGCGTAATCGCGGCGGCTATGCCTCCGGTGGCACCTTGGCGTTGTCGGAAAACGCCCAAAGGAGACGCGAGATGACCGCTCTTACCGTTGCCACCGCCGATCGCACCAGGTTCCTGCGCCTCGTCCTGGCCCTCGACGCCGCCGTCACGGGGGTCAACGGGCTGGCCTACCTCGCCGGCGCCGGTCCGTTCACCGATCTGCTCGGGCCCGGCGCCGGCGTGCTGCGCGGGCTCGGGATCTTCCTGCTCGGGTACGCCGTGGCGGTCGGCCTGCTGGCCGCTCGCGGCACCGTCAGCCGGGTGGCCACCATGGCGGTCATCGGGCTGAACCTGGCCTGGGCGCTCGGCAGCGTCGCCGCCGTTCTCACCGGGCTCCTGGAGTTCACCACGATCGGCGCGGTCTGGGCCATCGCCCAGGCGCTCGTGGTGGCGGTCTTCGCCGAGCTCCAGATCGTCGGCCTGCGCAGACTCCGCTGACTTCCGTACCCCTCCTTCGAAAGGCTGAAAAATCATGACTAACCTCATCGAGCGCTACCTGGCCGCCTGGAACGAGACCGACGCCGACGCCCGTGCCAAGGTCGTCGCCGAGGTGTGGACCGAGGACGCCACCTACACCGACCCGCTGGCCGACGTGGCCGGGCACGCCGGGATCGCCGCCGTGATCGAGGGCGCCCAGGGCATGTTCCCCGGCTTCGTCTTCACTCCCGGCGAGGTCCACGACGCCCACCACGGCATCGCCCGCTTCACCTGGCACCTGGGGCCGGCGGGCGAGGAGCCCGTGGTGGTCGGGTTCGACGTGGTGGAGGTGGCCGAGGACGGCCGGATCAGCAAGGTGCTGGGCTTCCTGGACAAGGTCCCCACGGCCTGAGGATCCCGCCCGCGGGGNNGCGGACCTCCCGGCACGCCGGGAGGTCCGCGGGCGGAAAACCATTTGCGCGGCGGGTACGGGCGACCGACAATCGACGTCCGTGCTCAGTCGCATCAGAACCCTGGCAGGTCACCTCGCGCTGGACGTGAGCCCGCTGCGCGACTCGCGCGAGTTCCGGCTGTTGATGGCCTCGGGCGTCGTCACCATGTTCGGCACGTTCATCACCATGGTGGCGGTGCCTTACCAGATGTGGGAGCTGACCGGCTCCTACCTGGCGGTCGGGCTGATGAGCCTGGCGGAGTTCGTGCCCATGGTGGCCTGCGGGCTGTGGGGTGGCGCGATCGCGGACTCACTGGACCGCCGAAAGATCATCCTGCTGAGCGAGCTGGGGCTGACGATCACCTCGGCGCTGCTCATGGTCAACGCGATGCTGCCGGCCCCCCAGATCTGGGTGCTGTACGTGGTCGGCGCGCTGGCGACGGGCATCAGCTGCCTGCAGCGGCCCAGCATGGAGTCGCTGATCCCGCAGGTCGTCGCGCACGACCAGCTCGGCGCGGCGGCGGTGCTGACGAGTCTGCGCTGGAACTTCGGCGCGATCGCCGCCCCCGCCCTGGGCGGACTGCTGGTGGCCACGCTCGGCCCGGCCTTCGCCTACGGGCTCGACACCCTCAGCTTCGTGCTGTCCCTCCTCCTGCTCTGGCGGATCTCCTCCAGGCCGCCGGCTCGGGATGCCGCCGCCGCCTCGCTCAGGTCGCTGGCCGAGGGGATGCGCTATGCCGTCGGCCGCAAGGACCTGGTCGGGACCTACCTCGTCGACATCGCCGCGATGGTGTTCGCCATGTCGACCTCCCTGTTTCCCGGCCTGGCCGAACGGTACGGCGCGCTGGAGGCCGTCGGCCTGCTGTATTCGGCGGGCGCCGTGGGAGGCCTGCTGGCCTCGCTGACCGGCGGCTGGACCGCGCGCGTGCACCGGCAGGGCCTGGGCGTGCTCGTGGCGGCGATGCTGTGGGGCGTGGCGGTCGCGCTGGCCGGCGCGATCCCGAACTTCTGGGTGATGTTCGGCTGCCTGGCGGCGGCGGGCGCGGCCGACATGGTCAGCGGCATCTTCCGGATGACCATGTGGAATCAGACGATCCCCGATGAGATGCGCGGCAGGCTGGCGGGCATCGAGCTGCTGTCCTACTCCACCGGCCCGATGCTGGGCAACACCAGGGCGTCGCTCATGGAGCCGCTCGGCGGGCCGCGGCTCTCGCTGGCGGCGGGCGGGCTGCTGTGCGTCGCCGCCGTCGCCGCGCTGGGCGCCGCCCTGCCTCGCTTTCGCCACTACGACGCGCGTACCGACGAGCACGCCCTGGCGGAGCGCGCCCGCCGTGCCGCTCAGCTGACCCCGGAAGTTCGCTCCACGGACATGGTCTAGTCAGATCTGGGTCCCATAGGGCACTCTAATGTCCTGATTTATCACCTATATCGATGAAAGGCGTGCGAAGAACACATGCGGGCTGCACACGTGGTTGTTACGGCTTTGATGGCTTCTGCCCTTTTCGCTACCCCTGCTCACGGCTCCGGCAAGCCGGAGTTCCCCGCGGAGGTGTACGGCGGAGCATGGACGTCGGGCCACGTTCAGGGGATCGCGGTCGACGAGAAGAAGGGGTTCATGTACTTCTCCTTCACCAACCTGCTCGTCAAGACCGACCTGGCGGGCCGCCCGGTGGGCTCCGTCACCGGCTTCACCGGCCACCTCGGCGACCTCGACTTCAACGCCAAGGACGGGCGGGTGTACGGCTCCCTGGAGTACAAGGAGGCGCAGGCCTTCTACGTCGCCATCTTCGACGTCGATCGGATCACCAGCCTCGACATGGACGCCGAGAGCGCCAACGTGGTGACCGCCGTCTACCTCAAGGAGGTCGTGGCGGACTACAGCGCCGACATGAACGGTGACGGCACCTTCGACGGCAACGTCGGCAACACCCCGGACCACCGCTACGGCTGCAGCGGCATCGACGGCGTCGCCTTCGGCCCGTCGTTCGGCAAGCGGCACGGCAAGCAGAAGCTGACCGTCGCCTACGGCGTCTACTCCAACACCGGCCGCCAGGACAACGACCACCAGGTGCTGCTGCAGTACGACATCACCAAGTGGCGCGCGTTCGAGCGCCCTCTCACCCAGGCCGCCCCGCACACCTCCGGCCCCGCCCGCCCCGACGGCAAGTATTTCGTCTACACCGGCAACACCACCTACGGCGTGCAGAACCTGGAGTACGACGGCTACACCGGCAAGTGGCTCATGGCCGCCTACAAGGGCGTCAAGCCGAAGTTCCCCAACTACTCCCTCTTCACGGTGGACGGCTCCGCGCGCCCCACCCGCGGCCCCGTCAAGGGTCAGCCGCAGCCGGAGCAGGGTGACCTTCTCCGGCTCTCCCCCGAAGGCCTGCACCACCCGGAGACCGGCATCCGGGGCTGGGAGTCCGGCGGCCAGTACGGCCTGGCGTCGCTGGACGACGGCCGCTTCTACGTGACGCAGGACGGCAAGATCGTCGAGGACGGCGTGACCAAGCAGACCGCCCACTCCCGGCTCCACCGCTGGACCGGCCAGACCCCGACCCCGTTCGAGCGCATCCAGTAGCCTGTCAGCCCTCCGGCGGCGGAGCGTGCCGTCCCGGCATGCTCCGACGTCCGGGCTCAGCCCTGCTCGCGCCAGCCGTCATACCGCGCCACCAGCTCGTCGACCTTCGCCAGAGCGCCCTCGTCCAGCCCTTCGGCCACGACCAGCCACTGCGCGTCCTCGGCGTCGTCCTCCCCCGCCAGCGTCTCCCTGACCACCCTCGGCACCCCGAGCCCGGGAAACCACTCGGCCAGCGTCTCCGCGACCTCCTCGGCATCGTCCCGCTCGCCGAACACGAGTAGCTGCCTCATGAACCCGCATTCTGCCAGCCCCACGTGGAAGCGCCGAACATGTACAGGCTCGTTCACAGGCAGTGAACGCGGTAGCTTGCTACCGTAAGACCATGACGGCCGAAGCGGTGAGCCTGGAGATGACACCACCGTCGCTACCGGATTGGGTGTTCCCGCCCCCGCAAGGGTTTGTGGCGGAAGACCTCGATCACATTGCGGATTTGCCTGCGCACACAGAGTTGATTGATGGAAGCTTGGTCTTCGTGAGTCCACAGCGAGACTTCCATACCTCGGCTCTTTACCTGCTGCAGGTCAGCCTGTGCCAGGCGGCGCCGGAAGGGTTTCGGATTCGCCGTGAGATGAGCATCAAGCTCGGCCCCCGGCAACGTCCCGAGCCGGACCTGATCGCGCTCGGGCCCAATGCCGTCGTTCACGCCGACGCGACCTTCTACGAGGCCAAGGACGTCGTCCTCGCGATCGAAGTCGTGTCTCCCGAATCCGAGGAGCGCGACCGGCACCGGAAGCCGGCGCTTTACGCGGAGGCCGGGATCCCACACTTCTGGCGCGTCGAGAGCGACTCCGGCCGGCCCGTGGTCTACGTCCACGAGCTCGACCCGCCGACCTCCACCTACGTCCCCACCGGCATCTACCACGACCGCCTCAAGGTCACCGTCCCGTTCGACATTGAGCTCGACCTCTCCGAGATCGACCGCCTCTGAGCCACGAAGAAAGGGCCGGTACGGAATCCGTACCGGCCCTTTCTTCGTGGGTGTCAGCCGCTCCGGAGCTGAGCTCCGACGCGGTCGGCCGCCAGGGCGACGGCGGCGTCGCGGGCGGCGGTCGTCTCCTCGGCCGTCAGCGTGCGGTCCGGCGCCCGGAAGCGCAGTGTGTAGGCCAGGGACTTGTTGCCCTGGCCCACCTGCTCGCCCGTGTAGACGTCGAACAGCCGGATGGACTCCAGCAGCTCCCCCGCGCCGTCACGCAGCGCCGCCTCCACGTCGGCCACCGGCGTGAAGTCGGGCACGAGCAGGGCCACGTCCTGGGTGGCCACCGGGTAACCGGAGATGGCCGGCGCCTGGACGGGGCCGGGCATGGCCGACTGCAGGCGGGTCAGCTCCAGCTCCATCGCGGCCGTGCGCGGCGGCAGGCCGTAAGCCTCGACGACGCGCGGGTGGAGCTCGCCGGCGTGGCCGACGAGGGTGTCGCCGACGTAGAGGGCGGCGCACCTGCCGGGGTGCCAGGGCTCGTGCTGGTCGGCGCTGATCGACAGGTCCAGCCGTGCCTCGCCCGCCACCAGGCGCGCGGCCTGCACCGCGTCGGCCCAGGAGGCCTGCCGACCGGCGCCCCACCAGCCGGAGCGGTCGAACTCGCCGGCGAGCACGACCGCGACCCGGATCGGCTGGTCGGGCAGCGCCTCCTCGATCGAGGCCAGCTCCTCGGCCGTCGGCCTGCCCTCGACGCCGAGCACCGGCGCGGTCGCCGGGGCGCCCTCACGCGGCCGGTAGACGGCTCCGGTCTCGAACAGCGCCACGTCGCCGAAGCCGCGCCCGACGTTGCGGACCAGGGTCTTGAGCAACCCCGGCAGCAGCGTCGTACGCATCAGCGGCTCGTCCTCGGCCAGCGGGTTGGACAGCCGCATGGCGCGGCGTCGCGCGTCGTCGGCGGGCAACTGCAGCTGGTCGAAGTCGTCGGCGCTGATGAACGGGTAGGCGAGCACCTCGACGTAACCGGCTTCGGCGAGCACCCGGCCGACCCGCCGGTGCAGCCGCTGCCCTTCGGTGAGCCCGGCGCCGGCGGGGGCCGTGGGCAGCACCGAGGGCAGGTTCTCGTAGCCCTCCAGCCGGATGACCTCTTCGGCCAGGTCGCTGGGGTCGGTGATGTCCGGCCGCCACGACGGCGGTGTCACCGTGATCATGTCGTCGCCGGTGACGGCCAGCTTGGCGGCCAGCTCGCCGCCCGTGACGACGCCGGTCGGGTCCACACCGCCGCGGCGCACAGCGGGGTCGTCGCCGTCGACGACGATGCAGCCGATCTGCTCCAGCCGCTGGACGACGGTCTCCTTGGAGTAGGGGATGCCGGCCACGTCGCCCGGGTGGCTCGCCGGAATGGCGATGCGGGCCGGCGTGACGTCCACCTGGGCGTGCGTCACACCGGGGTGCACGGTGGCGCCGCCCAGCTCGGCCAGCAGCTGCGCGGCCCGCCACGAGGCGACGAGCGGCAGCTCCCTGTCGACGCCCCGCTCGAACCGCTTGGACGCCTCCGACACCAGATTGTGCCTGCGTGACTCGCGGGAGATGCCGGTCGCCGAGAAGTGCGCGGCCTCGATCACGATGTCGGTCGAGCCGCCGGAGATCTCGGTCTCCAGGCCGCCCATGGTGCCGGCCATCGAGATCGGACCCGAATCGTCGGTGATCAGGATGTCGTCGGGGTCGAGGTCGCGTACGACGTGGTCGAGCGTCTCCAGCCGCTCACCCTGCCGCGCCCTGCGTACGACGATCTCGCCGGTCAGCTTGCCGGTGTCGAAGGCGTGCAGCGGCTGGCCGAGCTCCAGCATCAGGTAGTTGGTGATGTCGACGGCCAGCGACACCGGGCGCATGCCGGCCCGGGACAGCCGCACCCGCATCCACAGCGGGCTCTGCGCCTCCGGGTCGAACCCGCTGACCTGGCGCAGCACGAACCTGTCGCACGCGGTCGGGTCGGCGATCGAGGCGGGCCACGAGGACTCCGCCTGCTCGGGCAGCTCGACGTCGGCGGGGTCGCGGAACGGCACGCCGAAGCCGGTCGCGGCCTCGCGGGCGACGCCCCGGATCGACAGCGCGTAGCCGATGTCCGGGGTGATCTCCAGCTCGATGACGTCGTCGCGCAGGCCGAGCAGCTCGACGACGTCGGCGCCGATGGGCGTGTCGGGCGGCAGCACCATGATGCCGTCGTGGCTGTCGCCCAGGCCGAGCTCGCGCTCGGAGCAGATCATGCCTTCGGACATGCGGCCGTAGGTCTTACGGGCGCCGACCTCGAACCCGCCGGGCAGCACGCCGCCCGGGAGCACGACCGGCACCCGGTCGCCGACGGCGAAGTTGACGGCGCCGCAGACGATCTCACGCGGCGTCGCCTCGCCCACCTCGACCTTGCAGTGCCGGATCGGCTTCTTGAACCCGGTCAGCTCCTCGACCTCCAGCACCTCGCCGACCACGACGTTCTTGACGTCGTAGCCGTGAGAGGTGATGGACTCCAGCTTGAGCCCTGCGGCGGTGAGCTTGTCGGCCACCTCGTGCGCCGTGACCGCCGGGAGATCGACACACTCCCGCAGCCAGGAAAGCGGGACCTTCATCAGATCTCCATTCCGAACGGGAGCGTGAAGCGCACGTCTCCCTCGATCATGTCGCGCATGTCCTCGGCGTTGTGGCGGAACATCAGCGTCCGCTCGATGCCCATGCCGAACGCGAACCCGGAGTAGACGGACGGGTCGATGCCGCAGGCGACGAGCACCCGCGGGTTGACCATGCCGCAGCCGCCCCACTCGATCCAGCCCTCACTCTTGCAGGTGCGGCAGGGCGGGTTGCCGGGCACGGCCGAGGCGCCGCGGCAGACGAAGCACTTGAGGTCCATCTCGGCCGACGGCTCGGTGAACGGGAAGTAGTTGGGCCGGAACCGGGTGGTGATGCCCTCGCCGAACATGACCTCGGCGAACCGGTCCAGCGTGCCCTTGAGGTGGGCCATCGTCAGGCCCTTGTCGACGGCCAGCCCTTCGGTCTGGTGGAAGACCGGGGTGTGGGTGGCGTCGAGCTCGTCGGTGCGGAAGGTCTTGCCGGGCGCGATCGCGTAGCAGGGGGCACCCCGCTCCAGCAACGCGCGGATCTGCAGCGGCGAGGTCTGGGTGCGCAGCACCATGCCCGAGTCCGCGGAGCCGACGAAGAAGGTGTCGTGCTCGGAGCGGGCCGGGTGGTCCTTGGCGATGTTGAGCGCCTCGAAGTTGAACCATTCGGCTTCGAGCTCGGGGCCTTCGACCACCTCGTAGCCCATCGCGACGAAGCTGTCCTCGATGCGCTCCTGCATGGTGGTCAGCGGGTGGCGGGCGCCGCGGGGCCGCCGGTCCCAGGGCTGGGTGACGTCGACGGCCTCCTCGACGAGCACGCGGGCGTCGCGCTCGGCCTCCAGCTCGGCCTGCCGGGCGACGAGCGCCTCGTTGATGGCCTTGCGGGCGCCGCCGACGCGCTTGCCCGCCTCGGCGCGGGCCGCCGGAGGCAGGGCGCCGATCTCGCGGTTGGCCAGCGCGATGGGCGAGCGGTCACCGGCGTGCGCCAGCCTGGCCTGCTTGAGTGCGTCGAGGCTGTCGGCCGTCTTGATCGCCGCCAGGGCGTCGGCCTCCATGCGGGACACCTCGTCGGCGTGCAAGGGTGTGACCTCGACCGGGTCGTAGTCAGACAAGAGTGAGCTCCGTATTCAGGGCTTGAGCGGAAAAGTCTAGTGGGGCCCGCCCACCGGTCCTGCTCTAGGCGAAGTCAGGTGTGCCGGTGGGCATGGTAAATCGGAACTCCGCCCCGCCCTCAGGCGCCTGCTGCACGATGATGGTGCCGCCGTGGGCTTCGACCAGCCCCTTGACGATGAACAGACCGAGGCCGGTGCCGCCTCGCCTGCGGCTGTTGCCCCGCCAGAACTGCCTGAAGACGCGCGGGGCCAACTCGGGCTTGACGCCCTCGCCCTGGTCGCGCACCGACACGGCAACTCCCCATCCCACGGATTCGATCTCTATCGTCACAGTGCCGCGCCCATGGCGCACCGCATTTTCCATCAGATTAGCGAGGATCTGGTCAATCTTGTCCTGGTCGAGCCACATCTCGGGGAGATTGTCGCCCACGATCAGGTGGAACCGCGTCTCCTGCTCACCCGCCGCGACCCGGCCCGCGACGATCCGCCGAACCCTGGCCGGCACGTCGACGACCTGCCGGTGCACCTGCATCCGGCCGGACTCGATCCGGGAGACGTCGAGCAGCTCGGTGATGAGCCGGGTGACGCGGTCGGCGTCGTTGTTGACGGTCTCGAGCATGACGCGCTTCTGCTCGTCGGTGAAGCGGGTCCACTTCGCCAGCAGCGTCGCGGTGAAGCCCTTGACGCTGGTCAGCGGGGAGCGCAGCTCGTGGGCGACCGTGGAGACCAGGTCGGCGCGGCTGCGCTCCAGCCGGGCGCGGGCGCCGCCGTCGCGCAGGGTGATCACCACCCGCTCGACGTCGCCGCACCGCTCGGGCTCACGCACCAGCCTGGCCGCGACGTAGAGCTCCTGCCCGCCCGGCAGGTGCAGCGGCCGCTCCGGCACCCTGGTCCGGGTACGCAGGCCGCCCTCGGGATCGAGGGCCTTCCACCATTCGCGGCCGTCGTTGTCGCGCAGCGGGAACACCTCGTTCATGTCCCTGCCGACGGCGCGCTCCACGGGCACCTTGGTGAGCCGGGCGGCGGCGCGATTGACGGCGAGCACCCGGCCGAACCGGTCGGTCATGATGAGGCCGTCGGGAAGGTCGTCGATGGCCATCGTGTACGCGGCGGCCACTACTCGCCCGTCGGTGTCCTCGCCGTGCACGACCTAGCCTCCTCCGCCTACAAGGCCGACAATAGCGGGTTTCCCGCCGCCTAGGACACTCGCTGAGCCCTTGCGGAGGAGTAAAGGCAGACCGCCGCGGCGGTCGCCAGGTTGAGGCTTTCGGCCCGGCCGTAGATGGGCACGCGGACCACCTCGTCGGCCTGTCCGAGCACCTCCTCGGGGAGCCCCCACGCCTCGTTGCCGAAGATCCACGCGGTGGGTCCGGAAAGATCCACGTCGTCGAGGGTGTGCTTGCCCGCGCCGTCCGCGGCGAGCACCCGCAGCCCGCGCTCCCGCAGCAGGCTCACCGCCCGCGCCACCGGTGCGCCGATCACCACGGGCAGGTGGAAGAGGCTGCCCGCGCTGGCCCGTACACACTTGCCGTTGTACGGGTCGACCGAGGCGTCGGTGAAGATGACGGCGTCGGCCCCGGCGGCGTCGGCGGCGCGCATCACGGTGCCCGCGTTGCCCGGGTCGCGCACGTGCGCCAGCACGGCGACCAGGCGCGGCTCGGCGGGCAGGGCGTCGTCGAGCGCCACGTGCACCAGCCGGCAGACGGCCAGCAGCCCCTGCGGGGTGACGGTCTGGGACAGCTGGGCCATGACCTCGCCACTGGCGCGGTGGACGGGCACGCCCTGGAGCGTGGCCTCGGTGACGAGCTCGGGGTGGCGCAGCTCGGCCTCGGCGGTGGCGAACAGCTCCAGCGTCACGCCGTCGAGCTTGAGCGCCTCGCGCACCGCCTGCGGGCCCTCGGCGAGGAACTTGCGGTCCTGCTCCCGGTAGGCGCGCTTGGTGAGCCTGCGCGCCGCCTTCACCCGCGGTGACCGCACGTTCGTCAGCTCGGTTCCGGCCATCTCTCCCCCTGCTCGCGCGTACGGAGTGCCGCACGCCTGCCCTGCAACATGCCGAAGGGCCCACCGGAACGGTGGGCCCTTCGACTCACAAGCCCGGCCGGGCCTGTCGAACGGCTCAGCTCGCGGCCGGCGCGTTCACGTCCGCCGGCAGCGCCTTCTTGGCGGCCTCGACGAGCGTGGCGAAGGTCTGGCTGTCGTTGACCGCGAGGTCGGCCAGGATCTTACGGTCCACCTCGATGTTGGCCAGTCGAAGGCCCTGGATCAGGCGGTTGTAGGTCATGCCGTTCTGGCGGGCAGCGGCGTTGATCCGCTGGATCCACAGACGGCGGAAGGCGCCCTTACGGTCCTTGCGGTCCCTGTAGGCGTAGGTCATCGAGTGGAGCATCTGCTCCTTGGCCTTGCGGTAGAGCCGCGACCGCTGGCCACGGTAACCGCTTGCCCGCTCGAGAACGACCTTGCGCTTCTTCTTGGCGTTGAGCGCCCGCTTCACGCGTGCCATGATTCTTCTCCCCGGGGGTTCGCGTTACTTGGCGAGCAGTTTCTTGATCTTCTTGGAGTCGGCGTCCGAAAGGACGACCTCGTTCTTGAGACGGCGCGTCAGCGTGGACGACTTCCACTCGTTGTAGTGCGCGCGGCTGGCGCGGCGGCGCATGACCTTGCCGGAGCCGGTAAGCCGGAACCGCTTCTTCGCACCGCTGTGCGTCTTCATCTTCGGCATGTCGCCGTCTCTCCTCAATTCGGTCGTGCCGGGGGCCGGGTCGGTGCTGGCCGACCCGGTCGCGGCGTCTTCGTCGGGCGGTGGCTGCTCGGGGTGCCCAGTAAGGCTAACCCCGACGGCAGGTCACGCTTCCTGTGGGGAAGGCTCCTCGTCGCTGCCACCCTGTGCCTTGGCCGCGGCCTTCTCGGCCTTGGCCTCAGCCTTCTTCTTGTGCGGACCGATCACCATGATCATGTTTCGGCCGTCCTGCTTGGGCTGGGATTCGACGAACCCGAGCTCCTGGACGTCCTCGGCCAGCCGCTGCAGGAGCCGGAAGCCGAGCTCCGGGCGGGACTGCTCACGACCACGGAACATGATCGTGACTTTGACCTTGTCCCCCGCCTTGAGGAACCGCACCACGTGACCCTTCTTGGTCTCGTAGTCGTGCGGGTCGATCTTCGGCCGGAGCTTGATCTCCTTGATGATCGTGTGCGCTTGATTCTTGCGCGCCTCGCGCGCCTTCATCGCGGACTCGTACTTGAATTTGCCGTAGTCCATGAGCTTGCACACGGGCGGTCGAGCCGTCGCCGCGACCTCGACGAGGTCAAGGTCGGCTTCCTGGGCGAGCTTCAGCGCATCGTGAATCGACACGATGCCCACCTGCTCACCGTTCGGGCCCACAAGGCGAACCTCGGGAACTCGGATACGCTCGTTGATGCGGGGCTCAGTGCTGATGGGGCCTCCTAGGTTTGCGATCCCTACGTGCTCGTCGTGCCGGAGAGCTTTCGCAGAACGCGAAAAGCCCCGCACGTCGCGCATGCGGGGCCACTGAGCTCTTCGGCATTGCGGCCTTAAGCTCCCCGGAAGAGTCCGGCGTGATCCGTTACCCGGCCGCCTCTCGGCGACTCAGGTGGGAGGGAGACCTCCGCTTGCGCGTCCAGCAGTGATGCCGGACCGATCAGAGAGCTACGTTACCACAACCACGACACTTCCTCGAATCATCCCCGCTGGCCAGAGTCCGTGCACTAGAATTCTGTCCAGAATAGTCAGAAGGAGATCATATGTCCGTACATCAGGTGGAAGCCACCAAGTGGCAGCTCCAAGAGGCCAAGCAGCGCTTCAGCGAGGTCGTCCGCCGCGCCCACGACGAGGGCCCGCAGATCGTCACCCGGCACGGTCAGGACGTGGCGGTGATCATCGACATGGATGAGTACCGCCGGCTGAAGGGCGGAGAGCCCGACTTCAAGGAGTTCCTGCTCAACGGTCCTGATCTCAGCGAGCTCGACCTCACCCGGGACCAGAGCACGATGCGGGAGATCGACCTCGGAGATGACTGGTGAGCTACGTTCTCGACACCAGCGTCGTCTCGGAGATGACCAAGCGCACCAGAGACCCGAACCTCCAGGCATGGCTCGACACCATCACCGGACCCAACCTGTACCTGAGCGTCATGGTCTTCGGTGAGATCCGCAAAGGCGTGGAGCTGCTGCGCCGTCGCGATCCGGCGCAGGCCTTCGGCTACGAGTCCTGGCTGGATCATCTCCTGCAGGAGTTCAGGACCCGGATTCTGCCCGTCACCACGTCCGTGGCCGAGGAATGGGGGCGGATGCACGCAAAACGTCCGCTTCCGGCCGTCGACGGCCTCATCGCCGCCACCGCCCGCACGCAGGGGTGGATCCTGGTGACACGCAACGTGAAGGACTTCGCCGGGCTCGACGTCAAGATGATCAACCCGTTCGACTGGCCCGCCTGAGGATCTCCGCCTCACCGGCGGCGCGCATGGCCTGCACCGGCACGTCCGCCCGGCCCGTCATCAGCTCCACCTGCCGCACCGCCTGGTGCAGCAGCATCTCGAACCCGCCGACCACGGTGCCGCCCGCAGCTCCTACGGCCACCGCCGCGCTGGTCGGCCAGGGCGAGTAGACCACGTCGAAGAGCGCGGGAACCCCCGCCAGCAGGCCCGCGTACCCGTCCGCCGCCCCACCGGGCAGCGTGGACACCACCAGATCGACGTTCGTGAGCGCGTCGAGCTTGTCGAACGTCCGCACCGACAGCGCCACGCCGAGCCTCTCGGCCACCTCCGCCGTCTCCCCCGCCCGGGCCGGATCGCGCACCACCAGCGTCACGGCGAACAGCCCCAGGTCACGCAGCGCCGCCAGCGCCGAGCCGGCCGTCGCCCCGCCGCCCAGCACGGTCGCCGACCGCGGCGCGGTCACCCCGGCCTCCGCCAGCGCCCGCTCGATGCCGTACACGTCGGTGTTCTCACCGTGCGCGGCCCCGTCCGCGAACACCACCGTGTTGGCGCCGCCCACCTCGACGGCCAGCTCCGAGACGGTGTCGAGCAGGGGCAGCACGGCCCGCTTGAGCGGCATGGTGAGCGACAGCCCCGCCCACGTGCCCGCCGCGTCCGGCCCCGCACCCCGCACCGGGCGCAGCTCGTGCAGCATCCCGGGCAGCCGCTCCTCGTCGCACTCGAACGACGCGTAGCTCCAGCCGGTCAGCCCCATCTCCCGGTAGGCCGCCCGGTGCAGGAAGGGCGAGAGGGAATGACCGATCGGGGACCCCATCACCGCGGCACGCATCCGGCTCAGCCTCCGTTGCGGCGGAGCTTGGCCTCCAAGACCTGGAACTCCGCGTCGGTGGTGGCGAACTCGGTGACCTTGCTCTTCGGGTCCGTCGCCACGAAGAAGAGCCAGCTCCCCTTGGCCGGGTTCAGTGCCGCCTCGATCGCGTGATCGCCGGGATTGGTGATCGGGCCGGGCGGCAGGCCGTAGTTCTTGTACGTGTTGTACGGGGACTTGATCTCCAGCTCGGCGTGCGTGGCCGAGGTCCGGAAGCGCTTCCACGCGTACATCACCGTGCTGTCCATCGACAGCGTCATCGGCGGCTCGCGGTTGAGCCGGTTGTAGATGACCCGGGCGATCTTGGGCATGTCCTCGTGCCGCCCGGCCTCGGCCTGGATGATGCTGGCGATGGTGACGATCTCGTGCGGCGTGTGGCCGAGGCTCTTGGCTCCGCCCACCAGATCGGCCTTCTCCGCCGCCTGGTGGAAGCGCTGCACCATCCGTGCCAGCACATCGCCGGCCGTGGCCTTGGGCGGGAAGTCGTACGTCGCGGGGAAGGCGTAGCCCTCGAGCTTGCCCTTGGCGTAGGCGGGCAGGTCGAGGTTGTCGACGTTCTTGGCCGCGGCCTCGAACTTCTTGCGGTCCAGGCCGGTCTGCTCGGCGAGCTTGGTGTAGATCTCGGACAGCCGCAGGCCCTCCGCGAGCCGCACCTTCATGAGCACCTGCTGCTTCGGGTCGAGGAGCAGCTTCACCACGTCGGCGGCCGGCATCTTCTTGCGCACCTTGTACGTGCCGGGCTGGAGCGCGTCGCTCTTGCCGGCGTTGCCGATGGCGTTGGTGAAGGCTCTGGCGCTGGCCACGACCCCCTGCCGCTCCAGCTCCTGGGCCACGTCCGAGGCGATCTGGCCGTCCTTGACCTCGAAGACGATCTCCTCCGTGCCCTTGCCGGTGTAGTCGTCGGGCACGAGAGCGTCGTTCGCCCACCGGTAGCCGTAGTAGCCGCCGCCGCCGATGATGCCGGCCAGGATGAGGAAGGCCAGCAGCGGGGCGAGAAGGCCGCCCCGGTTACGGCGCCTGCGCCGCCTGCGGCCGTTGCCGCGCTTGCCGGAGCCTCTGCTGCGGCGTCCGCCCCGGCCGTCGTCGTCCTCGGCGCCGAGGAGAAAGTCCATGTCGAGATCGTTCATAGCTGAGCTGGCCAATCTCCCGGTACAGCGAACCCGGCGTCGATTGGATACACCGGGCGGTGGGGGGGCACCGAGCGGACGAGGGGGCTGCGCCGGACGCGGCATGACGACCGGCGGAAGTCACTGTGGGTAGCCATGCTAGAGGACGGAAAGAGCGTGTGTGTCCCGGGTCGGAAGTGCCGCACAGAGTCGGCGGCGATCTCCCGCGTGGCGGTAAGCGGACCGATGAGCATCAGTTCGTCCCGAGGTTCTCGTTCAACTCTTTCCGGTATCTCACGAACTCGCTCTCTTTGTTGGTGAATTTGGTGATTCTATGCAGCGGATCCGTCGTAACGAACCAGCGCCAATCACCCCTCGCCGGGTACAGCGCCGCCATCAGTGCCTTCTCTCCCGGATTGGCGATGGGCCCCGGCGGCAGTCCCTTGCGGGTGAACGTGTCGTATGGCGAGTCACTCCGCGTGACGCTGACGGTCCGGCCGTCCTGGGCGTAAGCGAGAGTGCTGCCCAGCCGGAGCGGCAGGCCCCGCCGGAGCCGGTTGTAGATCACTCTAGCGATCTTCGGATAGTCCGGCACCGCGCAGGCCTCGACCTGGACGATGCTCGCCACCGTGACGGCCTCCAGCGGCGTCAGATGCACCCGCGCCGCCCGCTGCCGCAGCCGTAGCTGCCGGGCGGTGACGCCGAACCGCTCCACCATCGCGGCCAGCACGTCCACGCCCCTGGCCGCGGGCTCCACCTCGTACGTCGCCGGAAACAGGAACCCCTCCAGCCCCGCGGCGTACGCCGGCGTCTCCACCAGGGCGGGATCGACCGCACGCAGCTCATTCAGCGGCAGACCGGACTGCGCGGCGACCCGCCGCAGCGTCTCCTCCACCCGCAGGCCTTCAGGTACGGTCACCCGCCGCACGACGCGTGATCCGGGGGCGAGCAGCAGGTCGAGCGCCGCCGCTGCGGCCATGCCCCGGCGCAGCCGGTAGTGGCCGGGCCTGAGCCAGGACGCCATCGAGCGCTGCTCGGCCACGTTGACGAAGGAGCCCACGCTGGCCACCACCCCGGCTCCGGCCAGCGTGGAGGCCACGTCGGCGGCGGTCGCGCCGGGCGCGATCCGCACCGTCACCGGCTCGCCACCGCCGCCGTCGAAGTCATCGGGATACAGGCGCGGCTTGAGCACCGCGTGGCCGCCGGCGCCCAGGGCGAGCACCGAGGCGGTCAGCCCCAGCGCGAGCGCCCTCGACCGGCGCCGCGCGGGCTGAGTGGAGCAGGGGGAGCAGCCGGTCATGAGGCAGGGCCGTCGGCCGCCGCGGAAGGCGGGTCGACAGGCCTGCCCGGTGGCCGGTCCGTGGCACGTTCGGCGTCGAGTGCGTCCTGCAGCAGCACCACCGCGGCCGCCTGGTCGATGACGCCGCGCTGTTTCTTGGCCCGCACCCCGCTGGCCCGCAGGCCCTGCTGGGCGGCCACGGTGGTGAGCCGCTCGTCGAACAGCCGGACCGGCGTGGCCGGGAGCCGGCCGGCGAGGAGGGTGGCGAACTCGCGCGCCAGCTCCGCGGCCCGCCCCTCCCTGCCGGACAGCGACGTGGGCAGCCCCACCACCACCTCGATCGCCTCGTGCTCCACGGCGATCGCGGCGATGCGGTCAAGGTCACCCTGGCCGCGCCGGACCGTCTCCACCGGCGTGGCCAGCATCCCCGAAGGGTCGCTGCGCGCCACGCCGATGCGTACGGACCCGACGTCGACGCCGAGGCGTGCACCGAACCTCATATCAGCCGAGCTGCTCCGTGACGGCCTGCTCGACCTGCCGCAACGCGTCGTCGATCGCCTCCGGGCGGGTCCCGCCGCCCTGCGCGACGTCGTCCTTGCCGCCACCGCCACCCCCCAGCGCCTTGGCGGCGACGCCGACCAGTCTCCCGGCCTTGAGCCCCCGCTCGCGCCCCGCCTCGTTCACCGCGGCAACGACCACGGGCCGGTCGGAGGGGACACCGGCGATCACGATCATCGCCGGTCGGTCGGCCGGGAACCTGCCACGCACGTCAAGCGCGAGCTTACGCAGGTCGTCGGCGCTGGTGCCATCAGGCGCGCGGTGTGTCACGGCGGCGACTCCGGCGAGGTCACGGGCCTGCGCGGCGAGCTCGCCCGCCACCTGGAGCACCTGCGCCGAGCGAAGCTTGTCGAGATCCTTCTCGGCGGCGCGCAGCCGGGTCACGATGCCCTCGATGCGCTCGGGCAGCTCCTCGCGGCGCGCCTTGAGCTGCTCGGTGAGCTGCGCCACCAGCAGGCTCTCGCGCGCCAGGAAGCGGAAGGCGTCGATGCCGACCAGCGCCTCGACCCGGCGCACGCCCGCGCCGACCGACTGCTCGCCGAGCACCTTGACCAGGCCGAGCTGGCCGGAGCTGTGCACGTGGGTGCCGCCGCAGAGCTCGCGGGAGTAGTCGCCGATCTCGACCACGCGGACCTCGTCGCCGTACTTCTCGCCGAACATCGCCAGCGCGCCCATCGCCCTGGCCTCCGCCTGCGAGGTGTAGAAGGCGTTGACCTTGAGGTCGTTGATGAGGACCGCGTTGACCTCGTCCTCGACGTCACGCAGCACGCTCGGCGGGACCGCGCCCGCCGCGGTGAAGTCGAAGCGGAAGCGGCCGGGTGAGTTCTCCGAGCCCGCCTGCGCCGCCGACTCGCCCAGCGCGTTCTTGAAGCCACGGTGGACCAGGTGGGTGGCGCTGTGGCTGCGCGAGATCGCGCGCCGGCGCTCCAGGTCGATCTCCGCGCGCGCCTCGTCGCCGACCTTGATCTCGCCGCTGCGGACCTTGCCGCGGTGCACGACCAGGCCGGCGAGCGGCGTCTGCACGTCGACGATCTCCACCTCGGCGCCGCCGGTGCGGATCACGCCCTGGTCGGCGAGCTGGCCGCCGCCCTCGGCGTAGAAGGGGGTGCGGCCGAGCACGACCTCGACCGTGCTGCCCGCGCCCGCGGCCGGGACCGACACCCCGTCGACCAGGAGGCCGATCACGCTGGTGTCGGACTCGATCTCGTCGTAGCCGAGGAACTCGACCTTGCCCGCCTGCTCCAGAAGCTGCCCGAAGACCGAGATGTCGGCGTTGCCGGTCTTCTTGGCCGCGGAGTCGGCCTTCGCCCGCTCCCGCTGCTCCTTCATCAGGCGGCGGAAGCCCTCTTCGTCGACCTTGAGCCCCTGCTCGGCCGCCATCTCCAGGGTGAGGTCGATCGGGAAGCCGTAGGTGTCGTGCAGCTGGAACGCCTGGGCGCCCGACAGCGTGGCGGCGGACTTGCGCTTGGTCTCCTCGACGGCCACGTCGAAGATCGCGGTGCCGGTGCGGAGCGTGCCGAGGAAGGACGCCTCCTCGGCGTCGATGACCCCGTGGATCTGCGGCGCGTCGGCCTTGAGCTCGGGATACTGCTCGGCCATCACGCCGATCGCGACGTCGGTCAGCGTGTGCATGTGGCGCTCGTCGCCGGAGCCGAGCAGGCGCAGGTTGCGCACCGAGCGGCGCAGGATGCGGCGCAGGACGTAGCCGCGGCCCTCGTTGCCGGGCATGACGCCGTCGGCGACCAGCATGGTGCCGGTGCGGACGTGGTCGGCGATGACGCGCAGGTTGACGTCGGTGCGCGGGTCCTGGCCGTAGCGGGTCCTGGTGAGCTCCGCCGCCTTGTCGAGGATCTTGTAGGTGGTGTCGATCTCGTAGATGTTGTCGACGCCCTGCAGGATCGCCGCCATGCGCTCCAGGCCCATGCCGGTGTCGATGTTCTTGCTCGGCAGGTCGCCGGCGATGTCGAAGTCGACCTTGGAGCGCACCTGGCTGAGCTGGTATTGCATGAAGACGAGGTTCCAGACCTCGAGGTAGCGGTCCTCGTCGGCGATCGGCCCGCCCTCACGGCCGTACTCGGGGCCGCGGTCGTAGTAGATCTCCGAGCAGGGGCCGCCGGGACCCGGCACGCCCATGTGCCAGTAGTTGTCCTCCAGGCCGCGCCGCTGGATCCGGTCGGCGGGCAGGCCGACCTTGTTGCGCCAGATGTCGTAGCCCTCGTCGTCCTCCAGGTAGACCGTCGCCCAGAGCCGGTCCTCGGGGAAGCCGAAGCCGCCGTCGGACTCGGACCTGGTGAGCAACTCCCAGGCGAACGGGATCACCTCGGCCTTGAAGTAGTCGCCGAAGGAGAAGTTGCCGAGCATCTGGAAGAAGGTGGCGTGCCGGGTGGTCTTGCCGACCTCTTCGATGTCGGGGGTGCGCACGCACTTCTGCGCGGTGGCCAGCCGTGACCCCGGAGGCTTACGCTGCCCCAGAAAGTACGGCTTGAACGGCACCATACCCGCGTTGACCAGGAGAAGCGTTGGGTCCTCAGCGATCAGGCTGGCCGAGGGCACGATCTTGTGCCCACGCTCCTCGAAGAAGCGCAGGAAGCGGCGCGCGATCTCTGCCGACTCCATGGTGGCCATCCTTTGCTTTAGTCGTTGGTTTCAGCGTTGCCCAGGCCGAAGTGGGCCCGCAACTCGGTTTCGCGGCCGGCGGCCTCGCCGAGCGCGTCCGAAGTAAAGTCTCTCACCTGCGTGAGCATGTCCGCGGCACCGCCGACGGTCCTGCGGGCCACATGGGCCGGATGCAGGGCCTGCAGCCTGCGCATCACCCACACGGCGAGGAACGCGCCGAGCAACATGTAGAACAGTCGCCTGATCATCGCCGCCCCGCCCTGCGCGGCCTGCGGGCCTCGATGGCCCGGCGCACGCCGTGCCCGAGGGCGGACACCTTGATCAGCGGCCCGGTGAAGATGGTCTGCGTCACGGCGCTGAGCTTGGCGGCGTGCCCGCTGACCTGCTTGACGTCCCGCGCGATGGCCTCCACCGCGACGAGTCGTCTGTTGGTCTCGTTGACCGTGACGCTCATGTCGTCGAGCAGCGGCGTCAGGCGTGCGTTGAGCTCGGAGACCGCCTTGGTGGTCTCGTTGAGCAGCCTGGCGAGCTTGACGAGCACCATGACGAGAACGCAGACCAGGACCGTCCAGCCCGTGGCGGCGATCAGACCGGCGACCTCTCCAGCGGTAAGCATCCGCTCATCTCCCTCGTACGCTGGGCCGGAACGGCAAGACCCTATCGCGTCCCGGCGACAAGGTCGGTGAGGCCGCCGCAAACTCGGCATCCCACCGCGAAGCCCGTCTCCTTCCGGCAGGGGTCAGGCGCCTCGGAGAAAGTCGCGGATCTTGGCCCAGCGCTCGGCGACCGGCCCCTCCGCCCCGTGTGTGGTGGGCTCGTAGTAGCGCCGGTCGCGGACCTGCTCGGGGGCGTAGTCCTGGCGCACCAGGCCGTGGTCGAAGTCGTGCGGGTATTTGTAGCCGTCTCCGTGGCCGAGCTTGGCCGCCCCCGGGTAGTGGCCGTCGCGCAGGTGGCCGGGGACCTGGCCGATGAGGCCGCGGCGCACGTCGCCGACGGCCGCCCCGATGGCCTTGACGACGGCGTTGGACTTGGGGGCCAGCGCGCAGTGGATGACGGCGTGCGCGAGGTTGATCTGGCCCTCGGGCAGGCCGATGAGCTGCACCGCCTGAGCCGCGGCGACCGCGGTCTGCAGGCAGGTGGGGTCGGCCAGGCCGACGTCCTCGGAGGCGAAGATCACGATGCGGCGGGCGATGAAGCGCGGGTCCTCGCCGGCCTCGATCATGCGGGCGAGGTAGTGCAGGGCGGCGTCGGCGTCGGAGCCGCGCATCGACTTGATGAAGGCGCTGATCACGTCGTAGTGCTGGTCGCCCTGCCGGTCGTAGCGGACGGCCGCCTTGTCGACGGCCTTCTCCACCACCTCGACCGTGATGTCGTCGGCGAGCAGGGCCGCCGCCTCCAGGTAGGTCAGCGATCGGCGGGCGTCGCCGCCGGCCAGCCGGACGAGGTGGTCCAGGGCCTCGGGGGCGAGCGTGCCGCGCCCGCCGAGCCCGCGCTCGTCCGACACCGCGCGCCGCAGGACGGCGCCGATGTCGTCGTCGGTCAGCGACTCCAGCGTGAGCAGCAGCGAGCGGGACAGCAGCGGCGAGATGACGGAGAAGAACGGGTTTTCAGTCGTGGCGCCGATGAAGGTGACCCAGCGGTTCTCGACCGCGGGCAGCAGGGCGTCCTGCTGGGCCTTGTTGAAGCGGTGGACCTCGTCGACGAAGAGGACGGTCTGGCGGCCGCTCATGCCGAGCTCGCGCCGGGCGTTGTCGATGGCGGCCCGGACGTCCTTGACGCCCGCCGAGACGGCGGAGATCTCGACGAAGCGGCGCTTGGTCACGTTGGACACCACGTAGGCGAGCGTCGTCTTGCCGGTGCCGGGCGGCCCCCACAGGAAGAGCGACATCGGCGCCTCGCTCTCGACCAGCCGGCGCAGCGGGGTGCCGGGGCCGAGCAGGTGCCGTTGGCCGATCACCTCGTCGAGCGTGCGGGGGCGCATGCGCACGGCCAGCGGCTGCGGTGTGGCGTCCTCGGCCGCCGCATCGAACAAACTCTCCACAACGCGAGGCTACCCCCAAACGGCTCTTGCTCCGGAGTCGCCGGTGCGGAAGACGAAGTAGGCGGCGGCCAGCGCCAGCACCACGGTCGCCCCGGACAGCACCATCGTGCCGGACTTGCCGAAGCGGTCGCCGCGGGAGACGTACACCAGGACCAGCGAGATGGCGCCGAGCCCGAGGACCGACAGCAGCAGCGGGGTGGCGAAGGAGGCGTGGGCGGCGAGGCCGTCGGCCATGGCGCCCTCGGCGGTGGCGAAGCGAGCCTCCAGCAGCTTGGGGCCGCTCGCCCAGGAGGCGAAGACGGCCACGACCGTGGCCAGGGCGAGCAGGACCACCGCCCACGCCGTGGCTGCGCGCCAGCGGGGCACGAGGGCGTACGCTACGGCGACGCCGACCAGCAAAGGGGTTAGAACCACCGCAAAGTGGACGACAAGTGCATGGACCGGCAGGCCGAGGACCTCATGGAACATATCGGGGCTCCTTAGTTTCAATTTGAACTATGCACCCCGAAGCTTATGGTTTCCGACCAGTTGCCCCGCAATAGTTACTTTGCGTGACTTACATGCAGCACATTTCCGGGCCGGTAGCATTCCCGTGTTGTTCGGGTCATGTGTAGGCAAAGATGGAGGACATACCGGTGAGCGGCGACGACGACCGCCAGAGCGAGTTGGCGCGGGAGCACAAGGAGCGGCAGGCGCAGCGCGCCGCCGAACAGGCCGCCAAAGCGAGGCGTAACACCTTCATCGGCGCGGGTGTGGCCGTGGCGGTGGTGGCAGGCGGGATCTTCGCCGTCACCGCGATGGCCGGCGGCGGGCCGGCCAAGACCCCCGTAGCCGCCGAGACCTCGGCCTCCGCCACACCATCGGCTCCGGTGCCGGCGACGGCAACGCCGACGCCCACGAAGACCGGCCCGGTGACCTGCACGTACAAGCGGGACACCTCGGACGTGCCGATGAAGTACGTCGGCATGCCGCCCAAGAAGCCCAACCTGAAGCTGAAGAAGATGACCATCGCCACCAACCATGGTGACATCGTCATCGACGTCGACCCGGCGGTCTCCCCGTGTTCGGTGAACTCGATGGCCTTCCTGGCCAAGAAGAAGTTCTTCGACAACACCAAGTGCCACCGCCTGGCGAAGCCGGAGACGTCGGGGCTGTACCTGTTGCAGTGCGGCGACCCGAAGGCCAAGGCCGACGGCAAGAACCCCACGGACGGCCAGGGCACGGCCGGCTACGTCTTCCCTGACGAAGCCCTCGGCATCGTCCCCTACGCGCGCGGCGTGGTGTTCCTGACCCAGGCGGCCGACGCGTCCGGGCAGAACAGCAGCCAGTTCGCCATCTCCATGTCGGACGAGAACACCCAGATCGACCCGGCTTACTCGGTGCTCGGCATGGTCAGCTCGGGCCTGGAGCTCATCGACAAGGTCGCCGAGGAGGGCGTGATCGTCAACGACGCCGACATCACCGGCGACGGCGGCTCCAGCGCCCCGAAGAACCCGATCATCATCAAGAAGGTCACGCTCTCCTGACGACCACGGCAGGCGTCCCCTGGACGCCTGCCGTGCTCACTCCTGTCTACGCCTCCGTCTTGGGCCGGGCGTCGACGCCCGCCTCCTTGCGCTGACCGGCCGTGATCGGCGTGGGCGCGCCGGTGAGCGGGTCAAAGCCCGAGGCCGTCTTCGGGAAGGCGATCACGTCCCGGATGGACTCGCCGTCCGACAACAGCATGCAGATCCGGTCCCAGCCGTAGGCGATGCCGCCGTGCGGGGGCGGGCCGTAGTTGAACGCCTCCAGCAGGAAGCCGAACTTGCTCTCCGCCTCCTCCTTGGAGATGCCGAGCACGTCGAAGACGCGCTGCTGCATCTCGGCGCGGTGGATACGGATCGAGCCGCCGCCGATCTCCATGCCGTTGCAGACCATGTCGTAGGCGTAGGCCAGGGCCTCGCCCGGATGGTCCTGGAAGCTGTCGGCCCACTCGGGCTTGGGGCCGGTGAACGGGTGGTGCACGGCGGTCCAGCCGCCCTCCCCGTCCTCCTCGAACATCGGCGCGTCGACCACCCAGAGGAACGACCACTGCGAGAAGTCGATCAGGCCGCAGCGGCGGCCGATCTCCAGCCTGGCCGCGCCGAGCAGGTCGCGCGAGGCGTTCTTGGCCCCGGCGGCGAAGAACACCGCGTCGCCCGGCTGGGCGCCGACCTTGGCCGCCAGACCCGCGGTCTCCGTCTCCGACAGGTTCTTGGCCACCGGGCCGCCGAGCGTGCCGTCCTGCTGGACCAGCACGTAGGCCAGGCCCTTGGCGCCGCGGCTGCGCGCCCACTCCTGCCAGCCGTCGAGCTCCTTGCGGGTCTGCGAGGCGCCGCCGGGCATCACCACGGCCCCCACGTAGTCCGCCTGGAAGACGCGGAAGGACGTGTCGGCGAAGTAGTCCGTCATCTCCACGAGCTCCTGGCCGAAGCGCAGGTCGGGCTTGTCGGAGCCGTAACGGGCCATCGCGTCGGCGTAGGTCATGCGCGGCAGCGGCAGCGGGATCTCGTAGCCGAGGATCTCCCGCCAGAGCCGCCCGATCAGCTTCTCGCCGACCGCGATGACGTCCTCCTGGTCGACGAAGGACATCTCCACGTCGATCTGGGTGAACTCCGGCTGCCGGTCGGCCCGCAGGTCCTCGTCGCGGTAGCACTTGGCCAGCTGGTAGTAGCGCTCCAGGCCGCCCACCTGCAGCAGCTGCTTGAACAGCTGCGGCGACTGCGGCAGGGCGTACCAGCTGCCCGGCTGCAGCCGGACGGGCACCAGGAAGTCGCGAGCGCCCTCGGGCGTGGAGCGGGTCAGCGTCGGCGTCTCGACATAGACGAAGTCGAGCTCGTGCATCACCTCGTTGGCCAGGTAGGTGGCCTTGGAACGGGTGCGCATCGCGCTCGCCACCTGCTGGCGGCGGATGTCGAGGTAGCGGTACTTCAGCCGCGCCTCCTCCGACACCCCCACGTTGCCCTCGATCGGGAACGGCAGCGGCGCCGACTCGCTGAGCACCTCGACCGTGTCGGCCACGACTTCGATCGCGCCGGTGGCCAGCTCGGGGTTCTCGTTGCCCTCGGGCCGCACCCGGACCTGGCCGACGACCTTCACGCAGTATTCGGCGCGCAGGTCGTGAGCGTGGTCCTCCTCGCGGAAGACCACCTGCGCCGAGCCCGAGGCGTCGCGCAGGTCGATGAAGACCACGCCGCCATGGTCACGGCGGCGGGCCACCCATCCTGCGAGCGTCACCTGCTGCCCGGCGTGCTCCTTGCGGAGCGACCCGGCCGTATGCGTGCGGATCACTGCACTTTCCCCTTCAAGACGTCAACGACCTGGGCCAGCGGCACCTCGGTCTGCTCAGCGGTGGTCAGGTCCTTCAGCTGTACGGCTTTCGCCGCCAGGTCACGCTCGCCCAGGATCAGCGCGAAGCGCGCCCCGGAGCGGTCGGCGCCCTTCATCGCGCCCTTGAGCCCCTTGCCGCCGAAGGCCATGTCGGCGCTGACGCCCGCCTGGCGCAGCTCGTGCACGAGCAGGAACATCCGGCGGCGGGCGTCGTCACCCAGCGCGACACCGTACACCTGGACGCGGCCGGGTGCGGCCTCGGCGATCAGCCCTTCGGCCTCCATGGCCAGGAACGTGCGGTCGACGCCGAGCGCCCAGCCGACGCTGGGCAGCGGCGGCCCGCCCAGCATCTCGCTCAGCCCGTCGTAGCGGCCGCCGCCGCCGATGGCCGACTGGGAGCCGAGCCCGCCGTGCAGGAACTCGAACGTGGTGCGGGTGTAGTAGTCCAGGCCGCGCACCAGCCGCGGGTCGTCCTCGAAGGCGACGCCGGCGGCGGTCAGCAGGGCGCGGACCTCCTCGTGGTAGCTCTTGCAGGCGGCGCAGAGGTGGTCGACCACCAGCGGCGCGCCGCCGAGCTGGGCCTGCACCTCGGGCCGCTTGTCGTCGAGCACCCGCAACGGGTTGATCTCGATCCGGGCCCTGGTGTCCTCGTCGAGATCGAGGCCGCGCAGGAACTCCTGCAGCGCCGCCCGGTAGGCGGGACGGCAGGTCTGGTCGCCGAGCGAGTTGACCAGCAACCGCACCTCCCGCAGGCCGAGCGAGGCGAATCCCTGGGCGGCGAGCACGATGAGCTCCGCGTCGAT
Organism: Nonomuraea glycinis; assembly: GCF_014646515.1. Lineage (GTDB taxonomy): Bacteria > Actinomycetota > Actinomycetes > Streptosporangiales > Streptosporangiaceae > Nonomuraea > Nonomuraea glycinis. Next base: position 161,087 of record NZ_BMNK01000019.1, on the reverse strand, counting down.
CGCCGGGTCCTCCGAGCCGAGCGCCTCGGCTCCGACCTGCCAGAAGTGGCGGTAGCGGCCCTTCTGGGCCCGCTCGTAACGGAACTGGCTGCCTGAGTACCAGAGCTTCACCGGGAGCTGTCCGTTGTGCAGGTTGTGCTGGAGCACGGCGCGCACCACGGACGCGGTGCCCTCGGGCCGCAGGGTCAGCGAACGACCGGCCTTGTCGGGGAAGGTGTACATCTCCTTGGAGACGATGTCGGTCGACTCCCCCACGCCCCTGGCGAACAGCTGCGTGTCCTCGAAGACGGGCGTCTCGATGTAGCCGTAACCCGCTCGCCGTACCGGGGCGACGAGAGCCTCGCGGACGGCGAGAACCTGCTCGGAGCGGGGTGGCAGCCAGTCGAAGGTGCCCTTGGGTGCTTGGAAGCTCATTAGATCCCTCGTGTGGGACCGGCGTGCGGCGCGGCCTCCTTGAGATAAGGATTGGTGGCGCGCTCGCGGCCGATCGTGGTCTGTGGTCCGTGGCCCGGCAGGACGACCGTATCGTCCGGCAGCGGCAGGCACTTGGCCGCCAGGCTGCGCAGGATCGTCGGATAGTCGCCGCCCGGCAGGTCGGTGCGGCCGATGGAGCCGGCGAACAACAGGTCGCCCGCGAACATGATGTCCTCGTCGGGCAGCCGGAAACTCACCGACCCCCTGGTATGGCCGGGCGTGTGATCGACCACCAGCTCCATCCCGGCCAGCTCCAGCGTGGCGCCGTCGGACAGCTCACGCACCTCGTCCGGCTCGCTGAAGGTGAGGCCGCCGAACATCGAGGCGCTGCCCGGCGACAGCCCCGCGGACGGGTCGCTCAGCAGATGACGGTCGTCGGGGTGGATCCAGGCCGGGATGTCGCGCGCGCCGCAGACGGGCGCCACCGACCAGACGTGGTCGAGGTGGCCGTGGGTCAGCAGGACCGCGACCGGCTTGAGCCGGTGCTCCCGCAGCATCTCCTCGATCCCCTCGACGGCGTCCTGACCAGGGTCGACGATCACGCACTCCTCGCCGGCGGCGGGCGCGACTGCGTAACAATTGGTCTGGAAGGCCCCTGCGGGGAAGCCTGCGATGAGCATCTGCCTCAGCTGATCTCGTCAAAAAAGCCAATGGGAATGTAACCGAAGGGTACCGGTGCGGGTCGCCGGGCTGCGAATCATTACCCGTTGGCCGATACGATTCGCCCACCTCAGTTGATTCACTATGGGAGGCAAAGCGGTGGCCACGGGGAAGGACCGGCAGAAGCAGCTGGCACGCGAGCACCACGAGCGGCAGCTTCAGCGCCGTCTCGAGCGCGAGCAGCGTAACAAGCGCACCGCCATCATCGGCTCCACGGTAGGGGTGGTCGTGGTGGTGGGTGGCATCGTCGCCGCGGTCGCGCTGCTGGGCGGCGGCGACGAGCCGACCGACGCGGCCGCCTCGCCCGCGGCCTCGGCGCCACAGGACACCGCCTCGGCGGCGCCGGCGGCGCAGCCCAAGCCGTACGATGCCGCAACCGGCGCCTGCGAGTACGTCGCCGACACCACGGGCGGCGCGACCAAGGACGTCGGCATGCCGCCGGCGAAGGTCAAGCTCAAGCCCGCCACGAAGACGATGACGCTCGACACCAATCTCGGCGACATCGTGGTGGAGCTCGACAACGCCAAGGCGCCCTGCACGGTCAACTCGCTGCAGCACCTGGCGGACAAGAAGTTCTACGACGGCAGCAAGTGTCACCGGCTGGGCAACGACAAGTTCCCGATGCTGCAGTGCGGCGACCCGACGGCCAAGGCCGACGGCAAGGGCGCGGCGGACGGCTCGGGCGGCCCCGGCTACGTGATGGTCGAGGAGAACCTCAAGGGCGCCGCCTACAAGCGCGGGGTGATGGCCATGGCCAAGACCTCGGCGCCCGGCTCGACGGGAAGCCAGTTCTTCCTGGTGTACGGCGACATCGGGCTCACCCCCGATTACACACCGGTGGGTACGATCACCAAGGGACTCGACATCCTGGACAAGGTAAACAAGGCGGGCGTCATCGGCGATTCGGGCGATGGCACCGGAGCGCCGAAGGAAACCGTCGAAATCAAAGACGTGACAATCAGCGGCAAGAGCTGACGTAATACAAACTAGGGACGAGTAGTCCCGAAGGGTCTGATGGAAAGTGCGGGAGGACACGGTGAGCACCGACCCGTGGGGCCGGGTAGACGACGACGGCACCGTCTACGTGCGTACGGCTGAGGGAGAGCGGGCCGTCGGGTCCTGGCAGGCCGGTGAGCCCGAAGAGGCACTGGCCTATTTCCATCGCAAGTACGACGAGTTGGCCGGGCAGGTCCAGCTGCTGGAGCAGCGGGTCAAGGGCACCGACCTGGCTCCGGCGCAGGCGGAGGCCAGCATCGTCAAGCTGCGCGAGGCCGTCGCCGATGCGCACGCGATCGGCGACCTGGCGGCGCTGACGGCACGGCTCGACGGCCTGACGGAGCTGGTCGCCAAGCGCCGCGAGGAGGTCAAGGCCGCCCGCGAGCAGGCACGCGCCGAAGCCAGGACGACGAAGGAAGGCATCGTCGCCGAGGCCGAGCGCATCGCCGACGAGACCACCCACTGGAAGTCGGGTGGCGAGCGGCTGCGCGAGCTGGTCGAGGAGTGGAAGGCCGCCGACCGCATCGACCGGGTCACCGAGGCCGCGCTCTGGAAGCGGCTGTCGGCCGCCCGCACCGCCTTCGCCAAGCGGCGCAAGGTCTACTTCGCGGGCCTCGACGAGCAGCGTGAGGGCATCCGCGCCGCCAAGGAGGCGATCGTCGCCGAGGCGGAGGCGATCGCGGACTCCACCGACTGGGCGCAGACGGCGGCCGTCTACCGGGACCTGATGCAGCGCTGGAAGACGGCGGGCAGGGCCTCGCGCGAGGCGGAGGACGAGCTGTGGGCGCGCTTCAAGGGCGCCCAGGATCAGTTCTTCCACGCGCGCTCGGCCGTCTTCGCCGAGCGTGACGCCTCGCTCGCGGCCAACGCCGAGGTGAAGGAGGAGCTGCTGATCGAGGCCGAGAAGCTGCTGCCCGTCACCGACGCGCGCAGCGCGAGGGTGACGCTGCGCAACCTCCTGGAGCGCTGGGAGGCCGCCGGACCGGTGCCGCGCGAGCAGCGTGACCGGCTCGAAGGCGGGCTCCGCAAGGTGGACGAGGCGGTGCGCAAGGCCGAGGACGCCGAGTGGAAGCGCTCCAACCCCGAGGCCAGGGCCCGCGCGCAGAGCACGGTCGACCAGCTGCGCACCTCGATCGAGCAGCTGGAGAAGCGCCTGGGCAAGGCGCAGGCGGCCGGCCGGCCCAAGGACGTCAAGGAGGCCGAGGAGGCCATCACGGCCCGCCGCTCCTGGCTGCAGGAGGCCGAGCGCACGCTGGCCGAGTTCAGCTAGCCCTGAAGGCCGGTGTCCCTCCCCCGTGGTCTCGGGAGACGGAGACCGGCCTTCACGGTGTCACGAGTGCGCGCCGGCCCTGCCACGACCTCACGAGTGGAGTCGGCCCTGCCGCGTTCCGAGGATGAGATGCCGGCCCTCATGACCCGAGGCCTCACGGTCATGCGCATGGACGTGCACCGGCCCGCTCATGGTCTGGCGTTGAGGCCACGGTGAGCAGGTCTCGGCGTGTCTATGGTGTCCGTATGGATGCTGTGCGCGACGCGCGTGCCCTCGTCGAAGAGCTGTTCCCGGACGCGCTGTTCGCCTTTCTGGGCGGCAGCCTGGTGAACGGGCGCGGCACGGCCACCTCCGACCTGGACGTCGTGGTCGTGCTCGACGGCCTCGTCCGGCCGCAGCGGGAGTCACGCCGGTGGCGGGACTGGCCGGTGGAGCTGTTCACGCACAGCCAGACCAGCCTCACCGCCTACCTGGAGCAGGACGCGGAGCGCCGCCGGCCGAGCCTGCTGCGCATGTGCGCGGACGGGGTCGTGCTCGTCGACCGCAGCGGCGGCCGTGCCACCGCCCTCCAGCAGGAGCTACGGGCCCGCCTGGCCGCCGGACCGGGCGTACCGGAGCCTGCGGAGCTGGATCGGGCGCGCTACGTCCTGACGGACCTCCTGGACGACCTGTCGGGGGTGACGGATCCGGGCGAGCGGGCGTTCATCGGCTGGACCGCCGTCCAGGAGATCGCCAAGCTGGCGCTCTCGCTGGCCGGCGGCTGGCACGGCGACGGCAAGTGGCTACTGCGCGAACTGCGCGCCCACGACCCCGAACTCGCCGCGGAGCTCCTCGCCGCGCGTGAGCACCCCGCGGCGCTGGCCGCCGTGGCCACCCGCGTGCTGGACCGGGCGGGTGGCCGCCTGTGGGAGGGCTACCGGGCGACAGGGGACGCCTTCCACCGGCCGTTGCGGCACATCACCGCCGCCGAACTGTCGGGCCGGACGGCGCAGACGTCGGGCATGCGCAGGCTGGCCGCGATCGGCCGGAGCACGACGGGCGCGCAGCGGCTCTGGATGGGCCAGACGCACGTGGCTCCCGCATCCCGGTCCGCCGACCACCACCACGGCAGGTCGGAGACAGCGATCTACGTGGTCGACGGGGCCCCGTCGTTCGTCTTCCTGGACCCGGACGACGGGCAGGAGACCCGGATCGACACCAAGCCGGGCGACTACATCTTCGTCCCGCCCTATGTCCCCCATCGGGAGGAAAATCCGGACCCATCCCAGGAAGCGGTCGTGGTCATCGCCCGCAGCACCCAGGAGGCCATCGTGGTCAACCTCCCCGACCTCAGACACCACTGACGGCACCCGCCCCCTGCGGCTCGCCGTCCGTCGCCGAAGGGCTGCCTCCGAGCGGGGAGATTCTTCTTTACGGCCGGCCTGGTTCAGCCACCCGCCGCACGTGGCTGAGGGCCTCCAGGGGAACGGCCGCTGACCGGATGACAGCGGGCCGCCGTGACGCGAGCCCATGGTCGCCCATCCGCCAAGTGACGTGTCACCCGTTCACCCCAGGGGGCCGACCAGCCTGTCCAGTTGCTCTGGACCCGAGATTCGCGCCCGCTCAGCTGCCGGCGCCGCTCACACGGTAGACGTCGAAGACACCCTGGATGCCGCGCACGGCCTTGAGGACGTGCCCCAGGTGCTTGGGATCGCCCATCTCGAAAGTGAACTTGCTGACCGCCACCCGGTCGCGCGAGGTGGTGACCGACGCGCTCAGGATGTTGACGTGCTGGTCGGACAGGGTGCGGGTGACGTCGGACAGCAGGCGGGGCCGGTCCAGCGCCTCCACCTGGATCGCCACCAGGAACACACTGTCGTCCCCCGGCGACCAGCTCACCTCCACCAGCCGGTCCGGCTGCTCCTTGAGCTGCGCCACGTTGGTGCAGTCGCCGCGGTGCACGGACACGCCGTGGCCCCGGGTGACGAAGCCGACGATCTCATCGCCGGGCACGGGGGTGCAGCACTTGGACAGGCGTACCCACACGTCGGCGTCGCCCGCCACCACGACTCCCGCGCCGCCGCCCCGGGGGCGGCCGCGCAGGCGGGTCGGCAGCGAGGTCTCGGCGATGTCCTCTTCGGCGCTGTCAACCCCGCCGATGGACGCCACCAGCTTCTGCACGACCGTCTGCGCGGCCGTGTGGCCCTCGCCCACGGCCGCGTAGAGGGCCGACACGTCGGAGTAGCGCAGGTCGCGCGCCAGTGCCAGCAGCGCCTCGCCGGACATCAGCCGCTGCAGCGGCAGGCCCTGCTTGCGCATGGCCCGGCCGATGGCCTCCTTGCCCGCCTCGATCGCGGTCTCGCGGCGCTCCTTGGAGAACCACTGGCGGATCTTGTTACGGGCGCGGCCGGACTTGACGAACTTGAGCCAGTCCCGCGAGGGGCCGGCGTCGGGCGACTTGGAGGTGAAGATCTCCACGGTGTCGCCGTTGCCGAGCCGCGACTCCAGCGGCACCAGCCGGCCGTTGACCCGGGCGCCGATGCAGCGGTGGCCGACCTCGGTGTGCACGGCGTAGGCGAAGTCGACCGGCGTGCCCCCTTCGGGCAGGGCGATGACCTGGCCCTTCGGGGTGAAGACGTAGACCTCCGACACCGACAGGTCGAAGCGCAGCGACTCCAGGAACTCGCCGGGGTCGGACGTCTCCTTCTGCCAGTCGAGCAGTTGGCGCAGCCAGGCCATGTCGCTGCCCGGCTTGACCTTGCCGGTGGGACCCGGCCCGCCGACCTCCTCCTTGTACTTCCAGTGGGCGGCCACGCCGTACTCGGCCCGGTGGTGCATGCCGTGCGTGCGGATCTGCAGCTCCACCGGCTTGCCCTCGGGACCGATCACCGTCGTGTGCAGCGATTGGTACATGTTGAACTTGGGCATCGCGATGTAGTCCTTGAACCGGCCGGGGACCGGATTCCAGCGCGCGTGGATGGTGCCGAGCGCCGCGTAGCAGTCGCGCACGCTGTCGACGAGGACCCGGATGCCCACCAGGTCGTAGATGTCGTCGAAGGCCACGTCGCGGGCGATCATCTTCTGGTAGACCGAGTAGTAGTGCTTGGGCCTGCCCTTGACCACGGCGCGGATCTTCGCCTCGCGCAGGTCGCCGGAGACCTTCTCGATGACCTCCTGCAGGAACAGGTCCCTGCGCGGGGCCCGCTCCGACACCATCCGGGCGATCTCGTCGTAGCGCTTGGGGTAGAGCATGGCGAAGGCCAGGTCCTCGAGCTCCCACTTGATCGTGTTCATGCCGAGGCGGTGGGCCAGCGGCGCGAAGATCTCCAGGGTCTCGCGGGACTTCTGGTGGCGCTTGTGCTCGGGCAGGTAGCGCATCGTGCGCATGTTGTGCAGCCGGTCGGCCAGCTTGATGATCAGCACCCGGATGTCGCGCGACATGGCGACGACCATCTTGCGCACGGTCTCGGCCTGCGCCGCGTCACCGAACTTGACCTTGTCCAGCTTGGTGACGCCGTCGACCAGGGACATGATCGTGTCGCCGAAGTCGGCGCGGAGCTCGTCGAGGCTGTAGGCGGTGTCCTCGACCGTGTCGTGCAGCAGGGCGGCGCAGAGCGTCTCGTCGTCGGTGCCGAGCTCGGCCAGGATCGTCGCCACGGCCAGCGGGTGCGTGATGTAGGGATCGCCGCTCTTACGCTTCTGATCACGGTGGTGGTAAGCCGCCATGTCGTAAGCCCGCTCGATCAGCCGCAGGTCGGCCTTGGGGTGGGTGGCCCGGACCGTCCTGAAGAGCGGCTCCAGCACGGGATTCATGGCCCCACCCCCAAAGCGCCTGCGACGTCCGGTGGGCGCGCCGGAGACAGTCTCGGCACTGCCTGCGTCCGTTACGTCGGGCACGACCACATCACGGGGCACACAGACTCCTTACGTTCGAGTCCAGATCCCCCAGTGTATCCAGGTGGCGAACCCGGACCGTCGCGGGCCCGTTCAGACGATCACCAGGGAGCGGATCTCCACGCCTGTCAGCCGCTCGCGCCCCTTGAGGAAGGCGAGCTCCATCAGGACGGCGAAGCACACCACTTCGCCGCCGGCCCTGCGGACCAGCTCCACGGTCGCCGCCGCGGTGCCGCCCGTGGCCAGCACGTCGTCGACGATCAGGACCCGGTCGCCGGGCGTGAACGCGTCGTGGTGCACCTCGACGGTAGCGGTGCCGTACTCCAGCTCGTAGGACTCCGCCAGGGTCGGGGCGGGAAGTTTGCCCTTCTTCCTGACCGGCACGAATCCAGCGCCGGTGCGGTAGGCGACCGGGGCCCCCAGGATGAACCCGCGTGCCTCGATGCCGACGATCTTGTCCACGTCGTGCAGCCCGGCCAGCTCGTCCACCACGGCCGCGAACGCCACGGGGTCGCCGAGCAGGGGCGTGATGTCCTTGAACAGCACGCCCGGCTGGGGGTAGTCCGGCACGTCCCGGATGCGCTCCATGATCGTCGTGCTCAGCTCGCTCTTCACCGTTCTCCTCCGGGGGCCGGTCCCACGCCTGACGGGCTCCATGATGGCCCATGACGGCCCGTACTCCGACCACGCGGCCCCGATTCCCCGCCCCACGCCGCCGGGGACGCACGCGCCCCCTCAGGGACGGCCGGACATGACGACGCCCCCGCCCTGGACCTGGGCGGGGGCGTCGAGGTGGAACAGGTCAGCCGTTGGCAGTCGCGGCGCTCTTGGAGCCCTTGGCGCCCTTGGCACCGCTGGTGGAGGCGATCCTCCTGGCGATGGCCTGATATTTCGGCTCCCGCTCCTTGAGCGTCACCAGCAGCGGTGTGGCGACGCACAGGGAGGAGTAGGTGCCGACGACCATGCCGACGAACAGGGCCAGCGACAGGTCCTTCAGCGTCCCCGCGCCCAGCACCGTGGTGCCGATGAACAGGATCGCCGCAACCGGCAGGATCGCGACCAGCGAGGTGTTCAGCGATCGGATCAGCGTGTGGTTGAGCGCGTCGTTGGCCGCCATCGAGTACGTCTGCTTCGAGGTGGTGCCCAGCTTGGCCGTGACTTCCTTGATCATGTCGAACACCACGACCGCGTCGTAGAGCGAGTAACCGAGGATGGTCAGGAAGCCCAGCAGGGTGGCCGGCGTGACCTCGAAGCCCGACCAGGCGTAGACGCCCGCGGTGATGACGAGGTCGTGCACCAGCGCGACGATCGCCGCCAAAGCCATTTTCGGCTCGAACGCCATCGACAGGTACAGGATGATCGCCAGCATGAACACGCCCAGGCCGATCCAGGCCTTCTCCGAGACCTCACCGCCCCAGGACGCGCCGATCGACTGGATGTTGACCTCGTTGACGGGGACGCCGTACTCCTTCGAGATCACGTCCTGCATCTTGAGGGTGGTGCTCTCCGAGAGCGTCTCAGTGGTGACCCGGTAACGCTCTCCGGCGGTCTGCACGATCGGCTGGTGCACGCCCTCGTCGCTGAAGGTGCCGCGCACCTCCTCGACGCTGACGCTGGACTGCGGCTTGAAGGAGAAGACCGAGCCGCCCTTGAACTCGACGCCCAGGTTGAGGCCGTTGATCAGCAGTCCCGCGAGCGAGATGACCAGCAGCAGACCGGAAAGGCCGTACCACAGCCTCCACTTGCCGACGAAGTCGACATCGATCTCGCCGCGGTAGAGGCGACGCCCCAGTCCCATCTCAGGCCTCCTGCACGGTGTTCTTGTGACCGGCGGCGCCGGACGACGGGTTGACGCTCATGCGCTCGGCGTCGAGGCCGGACAGCGGATGTCCCTTGGCGAAGAACTTCATTCTCGCCAGCAGGGCGATGAACGGCTTCGTGAACATGAACACCACCACGATGTCGATCAACGTGGTCAGGCCCATCGCGAACGCGAACCCGGCCACACCGCCCACCGCCAGGACGTAGAGCACGACCGCGGCGATGAACATGACGGCGTCGGCGATCAGGATCGTGCGCCGGGCGCGGACCCAGGCCACCTCGACGGCCGCGCGCAGCGTGCGGCGGCCCTCCTTCATCTCGTCGCGGATGCGCTCGAAGTAGACGATGAAGGAGTCGGCGGTGATGCCGATGGACACCACCAGGCCGATGATGTGCGGCAGCGACAGCCGGAACCCGGCGTTCTGGCCGAGCACCACCACCGCCGTGTAGGTGAGGATCGAGGCGACCACGAGGCTCAGCACGGCCACGATGCCCAGGCCGCGGTAGTAGAGCAACGAGTAGATGACCACGAGCGCCAGGCCGATGATGCCGGAGATCAGGCCGCCACGGAGCTGGTCCTGGCCGAGCGTCGAGGAGACCGTGTCGATGGAGCTGCGCTCGAACTTCAGCGGCAGCGCGCCGTACTTGAGCTGCTCGGCCAGCTCACCCGCGCTCTTCTGGTTGAAGCCGCCGGTGATCTCGGCGCGGCCGCCGGGAATCGGGCTGATGATGTTGGGGGCGGTGATCACGACGCCGTCGAGGACGACCGCGACCTTGTTGCGCGGCTCCTGCGAGTTGAACGCCGCGGAGGTGAGCTTGCTCCACTCGGTGGCGCCCTTGCTCTTGAAGTCGAGCTGGACGACCCACTCGGTGCTGCCCTGCTGGACACCCGAGGAGGCGGTGTCGATGTCGGTGCCGACCACCTTGGCCACGTCGAGGACGTACTTGAAGGTGCCGTCGGTCTCGCACCCGGCGTACTGCTTGTTGGGGTCGTCCTGAACGCCCTGGCCGCGCTTCTTCGGGTCGGTGCAGTCAAGCTCGTTGAACTGCTTGAGCACCGCCGGGTCGATGCCCTGGGTGTTGATGCCGGCGTTGGGGTCGTCTTCCGGCTGAGCGCTCGGACTCGGCGTCGGGCTCGTCTTCCGGCTGTTGTCGCCCTTGTTGGGCTGCTTCTTGGTCTCGGTCGCCGAAGGGACCGGGGCGGGCGAGGTCAGGGCCGACGACAGCGCCTTGCCCGTGGGGGTGGCGGAGGGCCGCGCGGCCGGTGACGTGGTCGACTGGGGCACGACCGACTGGGTCGGCACGGACGACGAGGGAGAGCTCGGCGCGGCGGACGGTGAGGCGCCGGGGGTCGGAGCCTCGGTCGCGAGCTGATCCTGCAGCAGCTGCGTCGGCTCCATGGCCATCACCTGCCGGAAGCGGAGCTCCGCCGTGGTGGCGACCAGCGCGATGGCCTCGCTCTGCCCGACGCCGGGGATGGAGATGATGATGTTGTCGCCGGATTTGGCGACTTCCGCGTCGGAGATGCCGGTCCCGTTGACCCGGGTCCGGATGATGTTGACCGCGCGGTCCAGGATCTCCTCAGGTGGAGCCGCACCGTTCTGTGTGACGGGAGAGAGGGTCACCGTCGTGCCACCGGCGAGGTCTAGCCCCAGCTTCGGCGTGAACGCCTGCTGCAGGAACATCGTCCCGCCCAGGGCGAGGGTGAGCGCCAGGAGCAGCAGGAGCGTGCGCCCCGGCTTGCTGTGGCTGCTGGTCGGTCGGGCCACTGGTCGTCGATTCTTTCAGGTAGGAGTCGGGTGGGGAGCCTAGTCAGGATTGCTTGCTGCTGGAGCCCTGATCGCCGTTGTGCTCCACACTCGCATCCTTCTCGTCGACCGCGTCGCTGTCGACCTCGTCCACAGGCTCGTCACCAGGGGTGACGACTCGACCGATGGCCGCCTTGACCCAGCGGGTCTGGACGCCGGGCGCCAGTTCGAGGATGACGTCCTCGTTCTCCACGGCGACCACGGTGGCGAACAGGCCCGTCGTCGTCATGACGCTGGCGCCGGGCGCCAACGAGTTCTGCATCTTGAGCGCTTCCTGCTGACGCTTGCGCTGAGGACGGATCAGCAGGAAGTAGAACACCACCACCAGCAGAATCAGCGGCAGGATGCTGCTGAGTTGTCCCATGTCCATAAGAGGGCGACCTTCCATCGTCGTACAAGAAGTTTGACACCGGCCTCGCGCCGGAAATTCCGTGCGTTGCTTCGGGCCGCGCCGCTCAGCCCGTCAGCCTACACAGCCAGCCAAGGCACGGAGTGTAGGCGGTTGTTGCGAAACGCGGCAACGAAGCAGCGTTCCGGCGCGCGGGGAAGTTCCCGATTTGAAATGGTTGCAACCATTCTGTAATCAGTCGAAAAGTGTAGCTCCGAACGCATCCGGGGGCGCCGTCATACCCAGGTGCGCCCACGCCGCGGCGGTCGCGACCCGGCCGCGCGGGGTGCGCGCGAGCAGGCCCTGACGCACCAGGAACGGCTCGGCCACCACCTCGACGGTCTCCGGCTCCTCCCCCACGGCGACGGCCAGGGTGGACAGGCCGACGGGGCCGCCGCCGAACTTGCGCAGCAGGGCGTCGAGCACCGCCCGATCGAGCCGATCGAGCCCTTCGGCGTCGACTTCATAAAGATTGAGCGCCGCCGATGCAATTTCACGATTTATCAGGCCATCGGCGCGTACATCGGCGAAGTCGCGCACCCGGCGCAGCAGCCGGTTGGCGATCCGGGGCGTGCCGCGCGAGCGCCTGGCGACCTCGTGCGCACCCTCCGCGGGCAGCGTCACGCCGAGCAGTCTGGCCGAGCGCTCCAGCACCTGCTCGAGCTCCGCCACGTCGTAGAAGTCCATGTGCGCGGTGAAGCCGAACCTGTCGCGCAGCGGCGCGGGCAGCAGCCCCGCCCTGGTGGTGGCGCCCACCAGGGTGAACGGCGCGATCTCGAGCGGGATCGCGGTGGCGCCCGGCCCCTTGCCGACGACGATGTCGACCCTGAAGTCCTCCATCGCGAGGTAGAGCATCTCCTCGGCGGGCCTGGCCATCCGATGGATCTCGTCGATGAACAGCACCTCGCCCTCGGCCAGCGTGGACAGGATGGCGGCCAGGTCGCCGGCGCGCTCCAGGGCCGGTCCCGAGGTGATGCGCAGCGGCGCCCCCAGCTCGGCTGCGATGATCATGGCGAGGGTGGTCTTGCCGAGCCCCGGGGAGCCGTTCATCAGCACGTGGTCGGGTGGTCGCTGCCGTCGCAGCGCGCTCTCCAGGACCAGCGAGAGCTGCTCACGCACCCGCGCCTGGCCGATGAACTCCGCCAGCCGCTTGGGCCGCAGGGCGGCCTCGATCTGCGCGTCGTCGCCCTCGGCGGCCGGCGAGACCAGCTCGCGCTCGTAGCTCATCGGACGCTCAGCGCCCGCAGCGCTGACTTCAGCAAGCTCGCCACCTGAGGCTGGCGACCGGCGGCCAGATCGGCCTCGGCCTCCGGCTCGACCTCGGCGATCGCCTCGTCGGCGTCCTTTGCGGAGTAGCCGAGACCCACCAGCCCGGAGTGCACCTGGTCCCGCCAGAGGGCGACCCGCCGGCCGCCGTTGAGCGCGGCGTTGACGGCCTCCTCCGGCGTGCCGAGGCGGTCCTTGAGCTCCAGCACGATGCGCTGGGCGCCCTTCTGGCCGATGCCGGGCACCCGGGTGAGCGCCTTGAGGTCGGCGGCGGCGACGGCCACCCGCAGGGCTTGGGGCGAGTGCACGGCGAGCATGGCCAGGGCCAGCTTGGGGCCGACGCCGCTGGCGGTCTGCAGCAGCTCGAACACGGTCCGCTCGTCGTCGGTGGCGAAGCCGTAGAGCGTGAGCGACTCCTCGCGCACCACCAGGCTGGTGGCCAGGCGCGCCTGCTCCCCCACCTTGAGCGTGGCGAGCGTGCCGGGGGTGCAGTGGGTCAGCAGGCCGACTCCGCCGACCTCGACGACCACCCCGTCAGGGGCGATCGCGGCCACCCGTCCGGTCACCGACGCGATCACGGCCGCGGGTCCTTTCGTGAGCGGGCCGGCGCCGCGCCCGCCTTGGCGCGGGCCACCGCCTCGGCCAGGCGGTGCTGGACGCCGCCGCGCCAGACGTGGCAGATGGCCAGCGCCAGGGCGTCGGCGGCGTCGGCGGGCTTGGGCATCTCGGTCAGCCGCAGCAGCCGGGTCACCATGGCGCCGATCTGCTTCTTGTCGGCGGTGCCGCTGCCGGTGACGGCCGCCTTGACCTCGGAGGGCGTGTGCAGCGCGACCGGCAGGCCGCGCCGGGCGGCGCACAGGACGGCGATGCCGGCGGCCTGCGCGGTGCCCATCACGGTGCGCACGTTGTGCTGGCTGAAGACCCGCTCCACCGCGACCGCGTCGGGCCGCACCTCGTCGAGCCACTGCTCGATGCCGGCCTCGATGCCGACCAGCCGGGCGCCGAGCTCCTCGTCGGCGCCGGTGCGGATCACTCCGACGGCCACCAGGCTGAGCGGCGCGCCGGGGCGCCCCTCGACGGCGCCGAGGCCGCACCGGGTCAGTCCTGGATCGACGCCCATCACCCGCACCCGCATGCCTCCCCGCGCCCGCCGAACACCTGTTCGGCACGAGACTCTACCCCTGCCCGCCCGCTCTCGCATCGGGAAACGCCCGTCAGAAGTGGTCGAGCATGTACGGCCGGGCGGCGAAGGCGGCGTCGAGCACCTCGTCATAGCGCTCGTCGCCCGACATGAGCCCGCTGCCGCGCAGCGTGGCGGTGGGAATCCCGGCGTAGAGCGCGGAGATGGCGTTGACGCTGAGCACCGGCCCGGCCGCCGCCGTCTCCAGGGCGGTCGCGACGCCCGCGCCCTCGGCGAACTCCAGCCGCCACCGGCCGGTGTTGCCCTCCACCAGCGGATCGTTCACCTGGACGACCGCGGTCGCGGTCAGGACCGCCGGATAGCCCCGGCGGCGCACGGCCTCGGCCACGTCGAGCACGCGGAACATCCACGGATCCCGGGTGATCCGCTCCTTGGTCCGCTCGCGCAGCAGCCACAGCACCGGGTCGTCGGGGGCGACGGTGGCGGTGACCCGCTCGGCGATCGAGGAGGAGCTGCCGACGACCGACCACAGCGCCCTGGCGGTCTCCGCGGAGCCCGCGACGAGGTTGTCCACCTCCATGTCGGAGCCGTCCCAGCGGTAGACGAGAAAGCCGTCCTCCGCCAGGTAGAGGAAGTCGTCCTTGTCGTCGAGCCAGAGCCGCCAGGTGTCCTCGTCCCAGGACATCGGCCCGCTGGCGCGGGTCGCGGCGTGCACCCGGTGCAGCACGGAGACCACCTCCGCGGCGTCGCCCGGGCCCATCCTGCGCAGCTTGACCTGCTGCGACGGCACGACGGCGCGCAGCGCCGCGGCCGGGAGGCTCACCTGGTAGCGAGCCCCGGCGTGCTCGAAGCCGAGCGAGCGGTAGATCGGCGTGGTGGCCGGGAACAGCGCTGACACGGCGTCGCCGAACGACCCGGCCCGCGCCACGGCCGCGCGCATGATCGTGGTGCCGAGGCCGCGCCCCCGGTCCTCGGGGCTGACGGTGACACCCGCCACGCCCGCCATCGGCTGCGGCCTGCCGTGCCACCACTGGGTGAACGACCGCAGCCGCGCGGTCGCGACCAGCCGGTCGCCGTCGAAGGCGCCCAGGTAGCGGCCCTGCGCCAGCGTGGGCAGCACCGACGCGCGCCAGGTCTGCGCGTCGGCGACCGCCAGCAGGCCGAAGGAGCGCTTGCGAATGTCGAGTACGGCGTCCAGATCGTCGGCCGTCAGGTCACGGATATCCACAAGGAACCAACTTACGCAGGTGGCGCGGGCACGCGCGACCGGGTATCGCCGCCCACCGTGATGGCCAGGCGGTCCAGGTAGAGCAGCTGCGCGGCGACCGCGACGGCGAGCGCGAGCCCGACCACGAGCAGCGGGGTGGTGACGCCCACCTCGACGACCCCGCCGCCGAACCCGCTCAGCGGCAGCACCTGGGCGACGGGAGCGGTGGCCAGCTCTCTGTCCTGCGCCACCAGCAGCGGCCAGAGCAGGTCCTGGGCGTTCACCAGCGTCACCGCGCCGGCCAGGATGCCCGCCATGGGCAGCGAGGGCAGGACCACGCCGCTCAGGAAGTCCCGGTCGGTCCGCATGACCAGGCCCTTGCACAGCAGGGTCAGGACGAACAGCGCGGGCACGCTGATCAGCAGCGGCGGGATCAGCGCCACGAAGGTGTCGATCAGGCCGAGGCCGCGCAGGTTGTTCCAGTTGGCGACGCTCAGCGGGCCCGCGCCGACCAGCAGCCACGGGGCGAACGGGAGCAGCAGCCACTCGCTGTGCCGGCCCAGCGGGCGCAGGCCGCCGATGCCGAGCGCCCCCAGGTAGGCGACGCCGACGGAGACCAGGGCGCCCACCAGCGCGGGCACCCACGTGTTCAGCTGGACGCGCAGCCCGGAAGGCGCCGGGGCGGCCGGCCCGGCGGGCGTGAACAGGGCCGACAGCCAGGGCCAGGCCAGGATCACCGCGATCACGGTGACGACCAGCAGGGCCACCACCCCGACCACGACGGCCACGACGGAGGGCCGCCGCGCGCGACCGCCGGGAGGCGGCGGCTGACCGTACAGCGGTGCCTTGTCCGTCGCGCGCGGTGCACCGCCGGGAGGCGGCGGCTGACCGTACAGCGGTGCCTTGTCCGTCGCGCGCGGTGCACCGCCGGGAGGCAGCGGCTGACCGTACGGCGAGGTCTCGTTCGTCGCGGGCGGTGCCCAGCCGGGGGGCGGCGGCTGGTCGTACGGCGACGGCTCGTCCGTCGCGGGTGGTGCGGTGACGGCGATGCGCAGGCCGCTGAGCACCACGATGAGCGCGGTGGCGAGGCCCAGCACGCCGAGGATCACCCCCGTCGCGGTCGCGATGGCCGCGCCCACGCCGAGCCGGGCCATCTGGAAGACGACGGTGTACTGCAGCAGCGCGATCGTCATCGTCGAGTCGAGCGGGCCGCCGCGGGTGAGCGCCTGGCTCAGGGTGAACGTCTGCAGGCCGGCGGCGACGGCGGCCAGCACGACGACGCCCGCCACCGCGACCATGGCCCCGGTCACGGTGCCGCCGCGCAGCGCGGGCAGGAACGCCGGCACGGCCAGGGCGCACACCAGGCCGAACGTCGCGGCGGCCACGACCAGCCTGAAGGTGCCGGGGGCCGTCGCCGGGTCGGTGAACGCGCGCACCATCGTGGCCAGGCCGTCCGCGGCGGGGTCGAGCCCGCGCAGCCAGGACACGGCCACGGCGGCCGGCGAGAAGGTCACCAGGGACAGCGCCAGCAGGATCCGGCCGGCTCGCCGGGGCCAGGCGCCCGCCCGGTCGAGCGCCAGTGCCAGCAGCGGGCCGACCACCAGGGCGACCAGCAGCGGCATGATCGTGAGCGACAGGGTGAAGCCCAGCGCGGGCCATAACGAGCCGGTCGCGCCCAGGATCGTGTCGTAGTTCTTCAGCCCCGCCGACTCAGACGGGCCGACGAGCCCGCCCGACCTGAAGCTGAACGCGATCGTCTGCACGGTGGGCAGGACCAGCGTGATCAGCATGCCGAACACGGCCGGCATGAGGAGCAGCCAGCCGAGCGCCGGCGGTGGGGTCTGAGGTGCGGTGCGGGAGGTCACGACGCCCGACCTTACGCCGACTTCCACGCGCCCGGCCAACTGGAGAACGGGAGCGATGAAACCGCTCAGATGCCGCCAGATCAGCCCTGCACCGCAGCGAAGGACTTGATCACCGGCATGGGCCCACGCTCGCCGTACCGGCGCTCTGAGGAGCGTCTGGAGGCGTCAGACGTCGAGCTTCTCCATGACCTCGTCCGACACGTCGAAGTTGGCCCACACGTTCTGGACGTCGTCGCTGTCCTCGAGCGCGTCGATGAGGCGGAACACCTTGCGGGCCGCTTCCTCGTCCAGCGGCACGCTCATCGTCGGCAGGAAGCTGGACTCGGCCGAGTCGTAGTCGATGCCGGCGTCCTGCAGCGCCTTGCGGACCGGCACCATGTCACCGGCCTCGGAGACGACCTCGAAGGAGTCGCCGAGGTCGTTGACCTCCTCGGCGCCCGCCTCCAGCACGGCCATCAGGACGGTGTCCTCGTCGAGGCCGCCCTTGGGCACGAGCACGACGCCCTTGCGGTTGAACATGTAGGACACCGAGCCCGGGTCGGCCAGTGAGCCGCCGTTGCGGGTGAGCGCGACGCGCACCTCCGAGGCCGCGCGGTTGCGGTTGTCGGTCAGGCACTCGATGAGCACCGCGACGCCGCCGGGCGCGTAGCCCTCGTAGGTGATGGTCTGCCAGTCGGCGCCGCCGGCCTCCAGGCCGCCGCCGCGCTTGCGGGCCCGCTCGATGTTGTCGTTGGGCACGGAGCTCTTCTTGGCCTTGAAGATGGCGTCGAAGAGGGTCGGGTTGGCATCCGGATCAGGGCCACCGGTCCGGGCCGCCACCTCGATGTTCTTGATGAGCTTCGCGAACAGCTTGCCGCGCTTGGCATCGACCACGGCCTTCTTGTGCTTCGTCGTCGCCCATTTGGAGTGGCCGGACATTGGCTACTGATCCCTCACTGTGTTGACAACCATCTCTACGAAGTAACGGTGCACTCGCGGGTCCCCGGTCAGCTCCGGATGGAACGAGGTCGCGAGCAGAGATCCTTGGCGGACCGCGACGATCCTATCGCCAGGCTCGGCGGTGCCCAGCACATCGACGTCCGCGCCGACCGATTCGACCCACGGCGCGCGGATGAACACGGCGTGCAGCGGCGAGCCGGCGAAGTCGAGATCGGCCTCGAAGGAGTCGATCTGGCGGCCGAAGGCGTTGCGCCGGACGACCATGTCGATGCCGCCGAGGGTCTGCTGACCGGCGGCGCCGTCCTCGATCCGGTCGGCCAGCATGATCATGCCGGCGCAGGATCCGTAGGCGGGCATGCCCTCCTTGATCCGCATGCGCAGTGGCTGGAGCATGTCGAAGGCCTCGGCGAGTTTTCCCATGGTGGTCGACTCGCCGCCGGGGATGACCAGCCCATCGACCGCGTCGAGCTCGCCGGGCCGGCGGATGGCCATGGCCGAGGCGCCTGCCTCCTGGAGCATGCGCACATGCTCGCGCACGTCTCCCTGCAGCGCGAGTACACCGATCGCGGGCAACGTTCATCCTTCCGTCAGGTTCCGGGTGCAGTCGATTCAACACCACGTCCGCCCGACATCTTCCTCCAGACCCGCAGGAAAGCCGGAAAGCAGACCCGCGGGAAGGCCGGAAAGGCGGCACCCGTCCGGATGCCGCCTCGCCGTCGTCCGGGGTCAGGGACGCTCGGTCTCCAGGCGGACGGTCTCCTCCACGGTCATCTCCATGCGCAGGCGCAGCGCCGGGTCCACCGGGCGCAGGTAGGTCTGCCGCACGCCCGGCACCCGGTCCTCGATCACGTAGGTGGCCTTGGTGTGCACCGCCGCACCGGGCTCGCGCACCTGGGGCAGCACCTTGAAGTCGGCGGTGAGCAGGTCACGGTCGATCTTCGTCAGCACGTAGCCGCGCTGGTTGTTGTAGAACTTCAGATGCGGGTTGATCTCCAGGAACGGGTGGGCGGCCGGGTCGGAGTCGCCGCCGTCGCCGCCGGTGGAGATCGAGGTCGCCACCAGCTCCGAGCCGACCGACGGGCCGGTGGGGTCGTCGTAGTCGAGCTTGAGGTCGGCGGCCCAGTGCGCGTGCACGTCGCCGGTGAGCACGACGGGGTTGCGCACCTCGGCGTCGATCCAGCCCTGGGTGATGCGGCGGCGGGAGGCGACGTAGCCGTCCCAGGCGTCCTGGCTGGTGATCTTCGCGGGGCCGGCGTTGTTGTCACGCTGGGCGAAGAAGACCTGCTGGCCGATGATGTCCCACTGGGCCCGCGAGCGGCGGAAGCCGTCGAGCAGCCACGCCTCCTGCTCGGCCCCGGTGATCGACCGGGCGGGGTCGACGGCGGCCGGGCAGTCCCGGTAGCCGTCGCCGCAGCCCTGGTCGTCGCGGTACTGGCGGGTGTCGAGCATGTGGAAGGTGGCGGTCCTGCCCCACTGGACGCGCCGGTAGAGCTGCATGTCGATGCCGCGCGGGATGGAGGTGCGGCGCAGCGGCATGTTCTCGTAGTAGGCGCGGAAGGCGGCCTCGCGCCGGGACAGGAAGTCCGGCTGGGGCACCTCGGGCTTCTCCGGCACCTCGTCGGCCCAGTTGTTATCGAGCTCGTGGTCGTCCCACACGACCAGCCAGGGCGCGGCGGCGTGCGCGGCCTGCAGGTCGGGGTCGGATTTGTACTGGGCGTGGCGCTGGCGGTAGTTGGCCAGCGTCTCGGTCTCCGGCCCCTCGTGGTGGCGGACATTGCCGCCGGGGCTGGTGTAGGTGTTCTTGGTGTACTCGTAGGTGTAGTCGCCCAGGTGCAGGACGAGGTCCGGGTGCTCCTCCGCCAGCCTGCGGTAGGAGGTGAAGTAACCGTGCTCGTACTGCGCGCACGAGACGAAGGCCATGGCCAGCGGGCCGCCGTACGAGCGGGGGTGCGGCGCGGTCAGCGCCCGGCCGACCGGCGAGAGGTACGGGCCGACGCGGAAGCGGTACCAGTACGGGCGGCCCGCCTCCAGGTGATCCACCTCGACGTGCACGCTGTGGCCCCACTGGGGCGCGGCCGTGACCACCCCGGAGCGGACCAGGCGGCGGCAGCGTTCGTCGGCGTAGATCTGCCAGAGCACCGGGAACGGGCGCTGCGGCATGCCGCCGAGGCCGTCCTCGGCCAGCGGCTGCTGGGCCAGCCTGGTCCACAGGACGAAGCCGCGGTGGTCCGGGTCTCCGGAGGCGACGCCGAGGGTGAAGGGGTCGGCGCGCAACCCGCGCGAGGCCAGGCTCTGGGCACTCTCGGCGGCGGGGTCGGGGTCGGCGTGCGCGGCGCCGGCGGGGACGGTCGCGGCGGCGCCTGCGGCTAATCCGGTGACGAGGAAGTGCCGGCGGTTGAGCTCGGGCATGGGTGCTCCTGGGACGATCAAGGCCGGGGACGACCGACAGCCTGACTCGGCATGATGACCACGCAGTGAACTCCACACAACACGAAAAAGGCGACATCCTTCACGGATGTCGCCTTAATCGGAAATTTCCTACCGTCACGTCGCGACGCCCCGTCAGGGGCGGCTCGGCCGCCCGCCACGGACGATCATGTCATCCGGCGGGACGGCAGCACCGACGTGACGCGCCGACGTGAACATGCCGACCTGACGCGCCGACGTGAACGTGCCGACGTGAACATGCCGAACGTGACGTGCCGATCACCAGCCGCGCTCAGCCAGGCGGTGCGGCTGCGGGATCTCGTCGACGTTGATGCCGACCATGGCCTCGCCCAGGCCGCGCGAGACCTTGGCGATGACGTCCGGGTCGTCGTAGAAGGTGGTGGCCTTGACGATGGCGGCGGCACGCTTGGCCGGGTCACCGGACTTGAAGATGCCGGAGCCGACGAACACGCCCTCGGCGCCCAGGTGCATCATCATCGCGGCGTCGGCCGGGGTGGCGATGCCGCCCGCGGTGAACAGCACGACCGGCAGCTTGCCGGCCCGGGCCACCTCGGCGACCAGCTCGTAAGGCGCCTGCAACTCCTTGGCCGCGACGTACAGCTCGTCCTCGGGCAGCGAGGACAGGCGCTTGAGCTCGGCGCGGATGGTGCGCATGTGCGTGACGGCGTTGGAGACGTCGCCGGTGCCGGCCTCGCCCTTGGAGCGGATCATGGCCGCGCCCTCGGTGATGCGGCGCAGCGCCTCACCCAGGTTGGTCGCGCCGCAGACGAAGGGCACCGTGAACTGCCACTTGTCGATGTGGTTGGCGTAGTCGGCCGGGGTGAGCACCTCGGACTCGTCGACGTAGTCGACGCCGAGCGCCTGCAGGACGCGGGCCTCGACGAAGTGCCCGATGCGGGCCTTGGCCATGACGGGGATCGAGACGGCGGAGACGATGCCGTCGATCATGTCCGGGTCGCTCATCCTGGAGACGCCGCCCTGCGCGCGGATGTCGGCGGGCACGCGCTCCAGAGCCATGACGGCGACCGCCCCGGCATCCTCGGCGATCTTGGCCTGCTCGGCGGTGACGACGTCCATGATGACGCCGCCCTTGAGCATCTCGGCCATGCCTCGCTTGACCCGGGCGGTGCCGGTGACGGGGCCGGTGGTTGAAGCGGTTTCGGGCGTGCTGCTGGACACGGTCTTCCTTCACGAGCTCTGGGGGGACGGTAAGTTATCAAACCCATCGTAGGTCCTGAAGCACTCTTTCCCCGCATATCACCATGTCAGCGATGGCGGAGAATTTCGTACGTCAAGGAATCACGGGCTTGCGGCTGGCGAGCGCCACCCAGACCTGGCCGGGAGCGAAGTTCAGTGGCTCGCCGCTCGTTGTGGTGAACGTCGTGCCCCCGTCCTCGGATTCCCGCTCCCACTTCGCCTTGTACGCCATGCCGTCGCGCAGCACGATCGCCGAGCCCTTGCCGGTGGTGTGCACGAGGGGCGTGTAGCTCTGGTTGCTGTCGTGGAACTCCGAGCGCTCGGTCTTGGTGTACTGGACGACGATCGTGGGCGCGCCGAGCTGGCCGCCCTCGGCGGCCATGTCCTTCTTGCCGTCCTGCCAGATCAGCCACTGCTTCTTGGCGTCGGACCAGGCGAAGGTGAAGCGCGCGGCGGGCCATTTGACCGTGTACGACTTACGCTCGATCCCGCCCTCGGCCGGCGCGTCGCCGAAGGTGAAGCCCACATCCTTGGCCTTGGTCGCCTTGGGCGCGGCCGACAGCAGCTTCTTGGTGTTGGCGAACAGGTTGTAAGGGGCGAAGCGGCCGGGCTGGCGGAAGTAGGCGCCCGGCGCCCGGCTGTCGGAGACGTCGAACAGCGACGCCTCGGCGATGAACGGCAGCATCTTGGTCTGCGCGCCGGAGTAGGCGAACGCGGGCTTGCCGAACATCGGCGCGATGTGCAGGTCGGAGATACGGGCGCTGCGGACCGGGCCCACCTTGGGCGGGATCTTCGAGGAGAAGATCGCCATCAGGCGGGTCAGGCCGGCCTCGACCTGCTCGATGTAGACGATGTCGGCGCTCTTGAGCCCGAGTTGCGGCTTGCCCGCCGCGGTGTTCTCGATCTTCACGGCGATCACGCGTTTGGCCGCGTCGAAGGGCTCGCCGGTGAAGGGATGGAGTTTCTCCGGCGCCGGCTCCTCGATCGGGCCGGTGGAGACGCTGGCCTCTGGTGCCTGACCTGCGGCGGGCTCGTCGGACGAGCAGGCCGCAGTGGGTATCAAGATAGCCACTCCGGCAAGTGTCACCGTGATCATCCGGGGTAGCCGCACGTGTCCACTCCTCCGCTTTTGCCCAGAACGGAAGGAAGCCTACCGGTCCATCCAAATTGAGGTCATTCAGTTGCCATGGCCGCGGGCGGATTGTCATCAATCTCGAAGAATTGGGGATAGTCGGTGTGCCCGGCCAGCCGCAGCGTCCGGGCCAGCCAGCGGCGCTGCGCCGTACGGGTGACCCCCACCGCGTTGTTGTAGAAGCGGCGCGAGTAGACGACCTTGGCCACGGCCGCGTCGAGCTCCTCCAGGAGGTCCTGCCCGCCTGGGGACTCCGACAGCTTCTCCCGGAACCGCTCCTGGTCCACCGCCGCGCGCAGGGCGCCCGACAGGTCGCTCTCGGCGTGCTCGCGCTCCTCCGGCCCCGCCATTCTGGCCTCGTGCGCCGCCGCCGCGAGCACCAGCGAGGTGGCCGGGTCGAGCAGCCGCGAGCCCGCCAGCTCCAGCACCACCGCCCGGCGCCGCACCAGCGCCGCCTCCAGCGCCTCCCGGGCCAGCTCCAGGCGGATGTGCAGCCGGTCCAGGCGGCCCGCCCGCCAGGAGATGTAGACGGCCGTGAGCACCACGACGATGCCCACGATCAGGAAGATCATGGTGGATGTCACAGGTCTTCCTCCACCCGCCCGGCGCCACCGGCCGTCACGGTCTCATACACCCGCACCACGTCACGCGCCACCGTCGACCAGTCGTACTTCATGACCGCGATCAGCGCCTCCTCCGCCAGTTCGGCCCGCCGCTCGGGCGCGTCGAGCAGCGCCCCCGCCTCGCGGGCGAGCGACGCGGCGTCGCCGTTGGCGAACAGCGCGCCCGCCTGACCGTCGCCGAGCACCCGCCGGAACGCGGGGATGTCACTGGCCAGCACCGTGGCGCCGGAGGCCATCGCCTCGGCCAGCACGATGCCGAAGCTCTCGCCCCGCGTGTTGGGCGCGCAGAAGACGTCGACCGAATGGTAGGCGCGGATCTTGTCGGCCTCGCTCACCATGCCGAGCACCGTGACCCGGTCGTGGAACCGCTTGGGCACCCGGTCGTAGACGTCCTTGGCGTCACCGGGCCCGGCGATCAGCAGCTTCAGCTCCGGCCGGTCGGCGGCCAGCAGTTTGAACGCCTCCAGCAGGATCGGCAGGCCCTTGCGCTCCTCGTCCATCCGGCCCAGGAAGCCGATCGTCGCGCCGTCGGCTCCCCAGCCGTCGAGCGGCTCGGCCTTGGTGTAGCGGCCGACCGTCACCCCGTTGGGGATCAGCACGCTGTCGCCGCCGAACTGCTCGACCAGGCTCTTCCTGGCCGCGTCGGAGACCGCGATGCGCCCGCTCAGCTTCTCCAGCGCGCTGCGCAGTAACGGCTCGGCCATCGCGATCGCCCGCGAGCGCACCCACGAGGCGTGGAAGGTCGCCACGATCGGCCCCTTGGCCGCCCAGCAGGCCAGCACGCCCAGGCTCGGCACCAGCGGCTCATGGATGTGCAGCACGTCGAAGCCGCCGTCGCGCACCCAGCGCCGCACCCGCGCCGCCGAGATGAACCCGAACGACATCCGGGCCACCGACCCGTTGTAGGGCACCGGCACCGCCCGGCCGGCTCCGGTCACGTAAGGAGGCAGCTCGTCGTCCTCGCTGGCCGGCGCGATCACCGAGACGTCGTGCCCGTGCGCGATCAGCGCCTGGGCCAGGTCGTCGACGTGCTGCTTGACGCCGCCCGGCATGTCCCACGAATACGGGCAGACGATGCCGACCTTCATGGGCGCAGATCCTCCAGCCACAGCCGCTGCAGCATGTGCCAGTCCTCCGGGTGCTCGGCGATGCCCTTCTCGAACACGCCGGCCATCCCCTGCGCCACGGCCGCCACCTTCTCCTGGCGGGTGCCCTCGGCCGGGACCGGGATCTCCTCGTGGATGTGGATGCCCCAGTCGTCGCCGACGAAGTAGACGGTGGCCGGCAGCAGCGCCGCGCCCGTCTGCACGGCCAGCAGCGGCGGCCCGGCGGGCACCTTGGTGGTCGCGCCGAAGAACTCCACCTCGATGCCGCTCTTGGTGAGGTCACGCTCGGCCGGCAGGCAGACCACGCCGCCCTTGCGCACGCGGGTGGCCAGCGTGCCGAAGTTGTGCCCGTCGCCGCCGGTCAGCGGCAGCACCTCCATGCCGAGACCCTCACGGAAGCGCACATAGCGGTGGAACAGCGACTCCGGCTTGAGGCGCTCGGCGACCGTGGTGAACGGATGCCCCACCCCCACCAGCCAGGCTCCCGCCTGGTCCCAGTTGCCCATGTGCGGCAGCGCGAGCACCACGCCGCGGCCCGCGGCCACGTTGTCGTGCACGTGCTCGGCGCCGATCACGTGGGTGCGCCGGACGACCTCCTCGGTGGCCATCTTCGGCAACCGGAAAATCTCATGAAAATAACGGAAGTACGAGCGCATGCCGGCTTTGCTCAGCTCGCGGAGCTCATGGCTGCCGGGGTCCAGCCCGGTCACCCTGGCGAGGTTGGTCTCCAGCCGGCGCACGGACTTGCCGCCCTTGCGCCACACCCGATCGGCCATGAACCGGAACGCCGCGGCGGTCGGCCGCTCGGGCAGCAGCGGGACCAGCGTCCAACCGGCCGCGAACCCCGCGGCCACGACGCGATCGGTGACTGACGGCTTGTCGCTCATCGCTCCCTCGTCTGCCGATAGACATGGACCACACGCTGCACAACGGTGACGGCACTGGCCGCCGCGAGCAACCACATGCCGGCCGCCAGGATGTAGGGCACACCCAGCCCGCCGAAGCAGGCGGCGACCAGCACCACCACCAGCCGCTCCGGCCGCTCGGCCAGGCCCACGTCGCAGGTCAGCCCGAGCCCTTCGGCCCGCGCCTTCGCGTAGGACACCAGCAGGCCGGCCACCAGGCAGAACAGCGTCACCGCGGTCAGCAGCGCGTCACCGGTGGACACGAAGTAGAGGATCAGCCCGGCGAAGATGGCGGCGTCCGCCACCCGGTCGAGCGTGGAGTCCAGGAACGCCCCCCAGGTGCTGCCCCCTCCCCCGCCCATCCGCGCCACCAGGCCGTCGAGCAGGTCGAACAGCACGAAGACAGTGATCACGACAGCGCCCACGGGCAGCTGTCCCAACGGGAAGAAGAGCAGGGCGGAGACCACGGTGCCCAGGGTGCCGATCGCGGTGACGGCGTTCGGGCCGATCCCA
The DNA here is from genome assembly GCF_014646515.1 of Nonomuraea glycinis. GTDB lineage: Bacteria > Actinomycetota > Actinomycetes > Streptosporangiales > Streptosporangiaceae > Nonomuraea > Nonomuraea glycinis. Next base: position 135,455 of record NZ_BMNK01000019.1, on the reverse strand, counting down.
CGGCGGACCAGGGCCCTGCCCAGGGGGGTGAGTATCCGGGTCATGGCCGGGCGCAGGAGTTTCAGCATCGCGCTGTCGATCGTAGGCCATCCGGCGGCCGACCACTTTCTTTGCTTCACCCCTCTTGTGATATCCGCCACAGGGGTATTTGGTGAACACACCGCGTCCATGCGGTCCTGATCCCCTCCGTGCGGGCGCGGCGTTGGCACGCACAACGACGACGCGGGAGGCGGATGTGGCGGAGAAGCACGCAACCGGTGCCATGGGAGCCGCGGGCAGGGCACCAGCGGCCGACAGGGCGGACGCGATACGCAATGTCGTCCTGGTCGGCCACTCAGGATCGGGCAAGACCACCCTGGTCGAGCAGCTCCTGGCCGCCACCGGCACGATCCAGCGCACCGGCCGGGTGGAGGACGGCAACACCGTCAGCGACTTCGACGAGGTCGAGGTCCGCCAGCAGCGCTCGGTCAACCTCACCCTGGCGCCGCTCACGTACACCGGTATCAAGATCAATCTCCTGGACACTCCCGGCTACGCCGACTTCGTGGGCGACCTGCGCGCCGGGCTGCGCGCCGCCGACGCCGCCCTGTTCGTCGTGTCCGCCTGCGACGGCGTCGACGGCCTGACGCGGATGCTGTGGGAGGAGTGCGCCCAGGTCGGCATGCCCAGAGCCGTCGTGATCACCAAGATCGACCACCAGCGGGCGGACTTCGACGAGGTGCTGGCCACCTGCCAGGACGCCTTCGGCGACGGGGTCGCCCCCCTCTACCTGCCAGTGATCACCAACGGGCATGTGAACGGCCTGATCGGGCTGCTGACGCAGAAGTTCTACAACTACGCCACCGGCTCCCGCACCGAGAAGGACCCGGGGACGGAATATCAGGCCCAGATCGAGGAGCATCGCGGCGTCCTGCTCGAAGGGATCATCCAGGAGAGCGAGGACGAGTCGCTCATGGAGCGCTACCTCGAAGGGGAGGAGATCGACACCGCCGTCCTCATCGACGATCTGGAGAAGGCCGTCGCCCGGGGCAGCTTCTACCCCGTGCTCTGCAGCGGGCTCGGCGTCGGCGCGACCGAGCTGCTGGAGCTCATCGCCCAGGGGTTCCCCGCACCGCTCGAACACCCGATGCCCGAGATCACCACCCTCGACGGCAAGCCGGTCCAGGGCATCTCCTGCGACGCCGAGGGCCCGCTGGTCGCCGAGGTCGTCAAGACCACCAGCGACCCGTACGTGGGCCGTATCAGCCTGGTCCGCATCTTCTCCGGCACCCTGCGGCCCGACATGACCGTGCACGTCTCCGGGCACGGCCTGGCCGACCGCGGGCACGAGGACCATGACCTCGACGAGCGCATCGGCGCCTTGACCTGCCCCCTGGGCAAGCAGCAGCGCGGTGCGGCCAAGGGCGTGGCCGGCGACATCATCGCCGTCGCCAAGCTGTCCAGGGCCGAGACCGGCGACACGCTCTCCGACGTCGACCGGCCCCTGCTGATAACCCCCTGGAGCATGCCGGAGCCGCTGCTGCCGATCGCGATCCGCGCCAAGTCCAAGGCCGACGAGGACAAGCTCTCCCAGGCGCTGGGCCGGCTGGTGGCCGAGGATCCGACCCTGCGCCTGGAGAACAACCCCGAGACCCGCCAGCTCGTGCTGTGGTGCATGGGCGAGGCCCACACCGACGTGCTGCTGGACCGCCTGTCCAAGCGCCACGGCGTCGAGGTCGAGCGGGTCGAGCTGCGGGTGCCGCTGCGCGAGACGTTCGGCGGCAAGTGCCAGGCGATGGGCCGCAACGTCAAGCAGACCGGCGGCCACGGCCAGTACGCCATCTGCCACCTCGAGGTCGAGCCGCTGCCGTCCGGCGGCGGGTTCCAGTTCGTCGACAAGATCGTCGGCGGCGTGGTGCCCAGGCAGTTCATCCCGTCGGTGGAGAAGGGCGTACGGGCGCAGATGGAGCGGGGCGTCGTCGCCGGCTACCCGATGGTGGACGTGCGCGTCACCCTGTACGACGGCAAGGCGCACTCGGTGGACTCCTCCGACATGGCCTTCCAGATCGCCGGCCAGCTCGCGCTGAAGGAGGCCGCCTCCAAGGTGTCGACGCTGCTGCTGGAGCCGGTGGACGAGCTGTCGGTGCTGGTCGCCGACGACCACGTCGGTGCGGTGATGTCCGACCTGTCCGCGCGCCGCGGGCGGGTGCTGGGCACCGAGCCGGTCGGCACCGGACGCACCCTGGTCAAGGCCGAGGTGCCGGAGCTGGAGCTCACCCGCTACGCGATCGACCTGCGGTCCATGTCGCACGGCACCGGGAGCTTCCACCGCGCGTTCCTGCGCTACGAGCCGCTGCCGCAGCATCTGGCGGGCAAGGTGGCGGAGACGGAGTGAGCAGGGGGCCGGGAGGGTCATCCCTCCCGGCCCACGCCTACCGTTTCATCACAGGAGCATCACAAATCGATTTCCTTTTTCCGTACAGAGCATGCCGGACCTGATGTCACACTGGGTGGCATTATGCGAACCGGACGCCCACTCCTAGCCGTTGCCGCCCTCGCGATCGTCTCCACCAGTGCCGCCTACGCCTTCGGCCCCGGAGCTGACCAGAGCACGGCGGCCACCGCGGCCAAGAAGAAGACGACCGAGACGGTGGAGACCGCCGCCTGCACGGCCGACGCCCGATACCCCAAACGACAACTGCGCGGGGTGTGGATCGCCACCGTCCAGAACATCGACTGGCCCTCCCGTACGGGCCTGGCGGTCGAGCGCCAGAAGGCCGAGTACGTCAAGTTGCTCGACGCCGCCGCCCAACGCCGGCTCAACGCGGTCTTCGTGCAGGTCCGGCCGGCCGCCGACGCGATCTACAAGTCGTCGATCGAGCCGTGGTCGCGCTTCCTCACCGGCACCGCGGGCAAGGACCCGGGCTGGGACCCGCTGCCGTTCCTCATCCAGGAGTCGCGCAAGCGGGGTATGGAGTTCCACGCCTGGTTCAACCCGTACCGCGCCTCCTACGACGCGGACGTCTCCAAGCTTCCGTCGAACCACCCCGCGCGCCGGCACCCGGACTGGACCGTCAAATACGGCGACCGCGTCTATTTCAACCCCGGCCTGCCGCAGGTCCGCGACCATGTCATCAAGGTCGTCACCGACGTCGTGAAGAGGTACGACATCGACGGCGTGCACTTCGACGACTACTTCTATCCCTACCCGGCGCAGGGCGCCACGTTCGACGACGCCGCCGCCTTTACAAAGTATGGCAAGGGCAAGAAGCTGGCCGACTGGCGCCGCCAGAACGTCAACAAGCTCATCGCCGAGGTCGACAAGGCCGTCCACGCCACCAAGGGGCACGTCAAGTTCGGCGTCAGCCCGTTCGGCATCTGGCGCAACAAGTCCAACGACCCGAGTGGCTCCGACACCGGCGGCATGTCCGCCTACGACGCCATCTACGCCGACGCCCGCGCCTGGATCAAGGCCGGCACCGTCGACTACGTGATGCCCCAGCTCTACTGGTCGCGCGGCCACAAGACGGCCAGCTACCAGGCACTCGCTCCCTGGTGGGCCGAGGCCGTCAAGGGGACCGACGTCCACCTCTACATCGGCCAGGCCCTCTACCGGGTCGGCGCCAAGGACGAGGCCGCCTGGACCAAGCCGGGCGAGCTGCCGGCTCACCTGACGCTCAACCGCAAGCACAAGCAGATCGACGGCGACGTCTACTTCAGCGGCAAGCAACTGCTGACCAACCCGCTGGGCGCCATCGACCGGGTCGCCAAGGCGCACTACGGCCGCCCGGCCCTGCTCCCCCTCATGAAGGAGCGCGGCGGCCAGGCCCCGGCCGCGCCGTCGGGCGTCAAGGCCGCGGGCATGGCCGTGTCGTGGCCCGCCACGGCGGGAGCGCGCTCGTACGCCGTCTACCAGGTGCCGAAGTCCGGCAAGGACTGCCACACCACCGACGCCCGCAACCTGGTCGCCGTGGTGTCCGACCCGGCGTTCACCGCCAAGTCCCCCGGCACCTACCTGGTGACGGCGCTGGACCGCCTGCACCACGAGAGCAAGGCGGTCAAGATCAAGGTGAAGTCGCCCTGATCGGCCCGCCCGGTCACCGCCAGGTGTCGGCGAGCAGTTGCCGCGTGTCGCGCAGCAGCTGCGGCAGCACCTTGGTCTGCGCGACCACCGGCATGAAGTTGGTGTCGCCGCCCCACCTCGGCACGATGTGCTGATGCAGGTGGGCGGCGATGCCCGCGCCCGCCACATGGCCGAGGTTCATGCCGACGTTGAAGCCCTGCGCGCCACTGGCCGCGCGCAGCGCCCGCACCGACCGCTGGGTGAACTCCCCCAGCTCGCAGAGCTCCGCGCCGTCGAGCTCGTCGTAGTCCGACACGTGGCGGTAGGGCACGACCATCAGGTGGCCGGAGTTGTAGGGGTAGAGGTTGAGCACCGCGTAGACCACCTCGCCCCTGGCGACGACCAGGCCGTCCTCGTCGCTCATCTTGGGGATCGCGTCGAACGGGCAGCCGTCCTCCGGCCCCGACCCCGTCGGCTTGTTCTCGCCCTTGATGTAGGCCATCCGATGCGGGGTCCACAGACGCTGGAAGTTGTCCGGCTCCCCGGCTCCTGCCTGATCGTGCATATCTAGCAGCATAGAGCCACGGGTCAGCGGACAAACGGGGTGAACATCCGGCACAATCCAGACACGCCAGAAGGAGGCTGCCATGAGCGACGCCCTAGCCGAGCACACCGCCCCGACCGAGCCCACCGCCGACGACGACCTCCCCTCCGACAGCGCGCTCACCACCGCGCCCAACGGCTCCACCGCCCCGGACGGCGAACCCTCGCCGTCCTCCCGACCGTACGGCGAACTCGCGCCGTCCTCCCCCGCCACCGCCGTCAAGGGACGCATCACGGTGGCCGACGAGGTGGTGGAGAAGGTCGCCGCCCTGGCCGCCCTGGAGGTGCCGGGCGTCGCCGACCTCGGCGGCGACTTCGCCCGCGCCCTGGAGTCGGTACGCGACCGCATCGGCATCGGAGCCCGGCGCGGCACCCAAGGGGTGAGCGCCCAGATCCAGGACCGCCAGGTGGGCATCGACCTGACCGTCGTGGTCGAGTACGGCCACGTCGTGATGGAGGTCGCCGGCGAGGTCAAGGCCAACGTCGCCGGCAGCGTCAGCCGGATGCTGGGCATGCGGGTCATCGAGGTGAACGTGACGGTCGACGACGTCCGCCTCCCCGGCGAGGCCCGACCCAGTCCGGCCCCCGAGGAGGACGACCCGTTCTGACCCGCGCCACCCCCGTGCACGGGCTTACCGGCCCGCTCCGGTGTTACTTCAGACGGGTCATGTTCGAGTCGTAGCCGCCACCGCCCGGGTAGATCCAGGCGCCGGTGGCGGTGTCGCCGTCGGGGCTGAACGTGCCTCGGTAGTAGGCGGGTGAGCCCTTCTCGCCGCCCCAGATGGTGAGCGTGTCGCCGTCGAGTTCGTACACGTAGTCGAAGGTGTTGCCCTGGTTGTCGTAGAAGCGGGACTTGATGTCCTCGCCGGGCTGCTCCGCGCCGAAGGGCCGCTCCCGGCCGATCATCTCCACGCCGCTGATCCGCCGGCCGTACTGCTCGAGCTCGACCTCCTGGATGAGGAAGAAGCCGCCGTCGAGCCAGCGGTAGGTGGCGGTGCCCTCGGCGCCGCCGGTCACCCGCCAGGTGCCCACCAGCCGGTCCAGGGCCTTGAGCTGAGCGTCCGGCCGAGCCGTGTCGGCGGCGGTGCTACCGGTGGTGGTGTGCTCGGTCATGTCGGTGATCCCTTTGGTTCGTCGTTTCAACCGGTGTCGCCCATATGACCGGAGGGCGCGGCGAAAGGAATCGGCCCGGAGGGATAATTCAGGAAATTTCCTTTTTTCGCTGGTCAGAGGGTGTCCGGGAGGCCGAAGGCGGGGAGCACCTCCGGGGCGAACGTGGTGATCTCCGCGATCAGTCCGTCCTCGATGCGCACCACATCGAGATTGACGGCCGTGAACGCGGTCTCGCCACCGCGCCGGACATAGTTGGCGACCGCGGGCCGCCGGTTGGCGAAGGTGAGGATGGACCGCCACTCGCCCCACGCCTGCGCCCCCTCCACGACCGGACGCCACATGTCCAGGATCGCCTCGCGCCCGGCGTACAGCAGAGCCGCGGGCGGCATCGCCTGACGGGCGTCCTCGCGGAGCAGCGCGGCCAGGCTCACCAGGTCGCCCTCCTCCGAGGCCCGCATGTAGCGCCGCAGCACCGCCCGCTCCTCCTCGCTCGGCCTGCTCGCCGGGCCCCACTGGGAGCGCCGCTCGGGCAGGTGCAGGCGGAGGGTCGCCCTGGCCCGCTGCAGGGCGCTCTTGACCGCCGCCACGCTCATCTCCAGCGCTCCCGCGGTCTCCTCGGCCGGCCAGCCCGCCACGTCACGCAGGATGAGCACCGCCCGCTGACGCGGCGGCAGGTGCTGGATGGCGGCCAGGTAGGCGAGCTCGACCGTCTCCCTGGAGACCACGAGCGCGTCCGGCTCCCCGTCGCCCGGCCCCGCCAGGTCCAGCAACCGATCAGGGTAGGGCTGCAGCCACGGCACCTCCGCCAGTGCCGATCGCTCGCCGCCCTCCATGGTCACCACGACCTCACGCGAGCGAGCCGGGCCGGACAGGGCATCGAGGCACACGTTCGTGGCGATCCGGTAGAGCCAAGCCCTGAACGTCGAACGCCCCTCGAACGTCTCCCGCCCGCGCCACGCCTTCAGCAGCGCCTCCTGCACCATGTCCTCGGCCTCGACGTAGGACCCGAGCATCCGGTAGCAGTGCACCTGCACCTCATGCCGATAGCGCTCGGCCAGCTCGGCGAACGCCGCCTGATCGCCCGCCCGAACCGCCTCGACACCCTCGCCCGCTTGGGCCGCCCCCTGTGGCCGCGTCCCCACACCAGCCCCCGATTCGCCATTCACGCCGGCCATCGTAAGCCCCGGGTCCGACGGATTCGGGCTTGACCGGCTTACGGTGACGGGCATGGCTGAGCAACTCGCACCCATGCCCGGCGACTGGCGGCGCGCCCTGGCCGTGGTGGCGCACCCCGACGATCTCGAGTACGGCTGCGCGGCGGCCGTGGCGACCTGGACCGGTGAGGGGCGGGAGGTCACCTACCTGCTCGCCACGCGCGGCGAGGCCGGTATCGACACGCTCGAACCGGCCCAGGCCGGTCCGGTGCGCGAGCGGGAGCAGCGTGCCAGTGCCGCCGTGGTCGGCGTGACGAGCGTCGAGTTCCTCGACCACGCCGATGGCGTGATCGAATACGGTACGGCGCTGCGCCGGGATCTCACGGCCGCCATCCGCAGGCACCGCCCCGAGCTGGTGATCACGCTCAACTTCGACGACACCTGGGACGGCACGGTGTGGAACACCCCGGATCACAGAGCAGTCGGCAGGGCCACCTTGGACGCCGCCGGTGACGCCGGAAACAGGTGGATATTTCGCGACACCGACGCTGAGCCGTGGGACGGCGTCCGCTGGGTCGCCGTCGCGGGCACCGACTCCCCGACCCACGCCGTGGACGTCACCGACGGCCTGGAGGCAGGCGTCCGTTCCCTCATCGAGCACCGCGCCTACATCGAGGCCCTCACCGACGAGGACCCCGAGACCTACGCCCGTACCTTCGTCGAAGACACCGTCCGTCAGGCGGCGAAGCACTTCAACGGCGACCCCGCCGTGACCTTCCGCCTCTATCCCCGCTGACCGAGCGACCCCAACTGACCGAGCGACCCCAACTGACCGAGCGATGATGGCTGACCGAGCGATGATGGCTGACCGAGCGGTCCCGGCCGCCCCCGTCGCTTCGAGGAGGCAGCCGGGCGCGGCGGGCCGGACCCGCGAGGGGCCTCGCCGCGGTCAGACCTGGACGCGGCGCTCAACGGCGTCGATGATCTCGGCGATCGCCTCGTCCACCGGGACGCCGTTCTTCTGCTCGCCGTTGCGGTAGCGGAAGGACACCGCGCCGTTGGCGATGTCGTCGTCGCCCGCGAGCAGCATGAACGGCACCTTGGCCTTCTGCGCGTTGCGGATCTTCTTCTGCATCCGGTCGTCGGCCACGTCCACCTCGACCCGGATGCCGCGCTCGCGCAGCCGCTTGGCGATGTCCTGGAGGTAGGGGGCGTGGGCGTCGGCGATCGGGATGCCGACCGCCTGGACCGGGGACAGCCAGGGCGGGAACGCGCCGGCGTAGTGCTCGGTGAGCACACCGAGGAAGCGCTCGATCGAGCCGAACAGCGCCCGGTGGATCATGACGGGCGTCTGGCGGCTGCCGTCGGCGGCCTGGTATTCGAGCTCGAACCGCTTGGGCTGGTTGAGGTCGAGCTGGATGGTGGACAGCTGCCAGGTGCGGCCGATCGCGTCCTTGGCCTGGACCGAGATCTTGGGGCCGTAGAAGGCGGCGCCGCCCGGATCGTCGACCAGCTCCAGCCCGGACTCCTCGGCCGTCTGGCGCAGCGCGGCGGTGGCCTCGTCCCAGTCGGCCGGGTCGCCGATGAACTTGTCGGAGTCGTCGCGGGTGGACAGCTCCAGGTAGAACTCCGCCAGGCCGAAGTCGCGCAGCACGCTGAGCACGAAGGTGAGCAGGCTCTTGATCTCGCCGACCATCTGCTCGCGGGTGCAGTAGATGTGCGAGTCGTCCTGCGTCATGCCGCGCACCCGGGTCAGGCCGTGCACCACGCCCGACTTCTCGTAGCGGTAGACCGAGCCGAACTCGCACAGCCGCAGCGGCAGCTCACGGTAGGAGCGCCCGCGCGCCCGGAAGATCAGGTTGTGCATCGGGCAGTTCATCGGCTTGACGCGGTATTCGATGCCCTCCAGCTCGAAGGGCGGGAACATGTCCTCGGCATACCACGGCAGGTGACCGGAGGTCTCGAACAGCGTCGACTTGGTGATGTGCGGGGTGTTGACGAACTCGTAGCCCGCCTCGCCCTGCCGCCTGCGCATGTAATCTTCCATCTCCTTGCGGATGATCCCGCCCTTGGGATGGAAGATCGGCAGCCCGCTGCCCAGCTCCGGCGGGAAGCTGAACAGGTCCAGCTCCGCGCCGAGCTTGCGGTGGTCGCGCTTCTCGGCCTCCTCCAGCAGCTTGAGGTAGTCGTCCTGCTTGTCGCGGGACTCCCAGGCGGTGCCGTAGATGCGCTGGAGCTGCGGGTTCTTCTCGCTGCCGCGCCAGTAGGCGCCGCCGGAGCGCATCAGCTTGAAGGCGGGGATGGACCGGGTCGACGGCACGTGCGGGCCGCGGCACAGGTCCTTCCAGCGCAGGTCGCCGGTCTTGGCGTCGAGGTTGTCGTAGATGGTCAGCTGCCCCGCGCCGACCTCCACCGACTCCTCGTCCGCGGCGCCGCCCTTGAGCCCGATGAGCTCCAGTTTGTACGGCTCGGCGGCAAGCTCCTGGCGGGCCTCGTCGTCGGTCACGGCCCGGCGGGAGAACAGCTGGCCCTGCTTGACGATCTCGCGCATGCGCTTCTCGATGCGCTTGATGTCGTCGGGGTGGAAGGCCTGGGCGACGTCGAAGTCGTAGTAGAACCCGTTGTCGACCGGCGGGCCGATGCCCAGCTTGGCCTCGGGGAACAGCTCCTGCACCGCCTGCGCCATGACGTGCGCGGTGGAGTGGCGGACGATCGCCCTGCCCTGCTCGCTGGAGATCTCGATGGGCTCGACCACGTCGCCCTGCTCCAGCTGCCAGGCCAGGTCGCGGGCCTCGCCGTTGACCTGGGCGGCGATGACGGCGCGGCCGTCGGCCTCCAGCGCCTCGCCGGCCGTCGTGCCGGCCTCGACCACACGCTCGGCTCCGGCGAGGGTGATGCGTAGCTCGGCTGACACGATGGCTCCCTTGGATGGCACGAGATGGTGATCCGATGCTATCGCGGGTCGAACCCCAGCCTGGTCAGGTCCCGGCGGCTGCCGTGGAACACGTTACGGTCGACGGGGCTGTTGGCGTGCTGGTGGATCGTCCAGTCCTGCCAGGGCCGGGGCACCTCGGGCCTGCCGCGATGGCTGTGCGGGCTGGCGATCCAGAGCGGATAGCGCTCCAGCCCGGCGCAGTGACCCGCGGCCGCGAAGGAGTGGAAGGTGTAGATGAACGGGCGCACGCCCGAGCGCCGTTCGACGACGTGGCACCAGCGGCGGGCGTAGCGGGCGACCTCCTCGGGCCGCTGCCCGTCGGCGGTCTCCAGGTCGAGCGCGATCAGGTCGCCGCGGCGCAGCCCGCCCGCCGCCCTGACGGTGTGCAGGAAGTGGCGTGCCTGCTCGCCGGGGTCGCCCTTGGGGCGGGCGAAGTGGTAGGCGCCGCAGACGATCCAGCTCTCCCGCATGCCGTCCCAGTTGCGGGCGAACCACCGGTCGGTGAAGTCGCCTCCCTCGGTGGCCTTGGCGAAGGCGAACGCCACTCCGGACCGGGCGTGCCCGCCCCAGTCGACGGAGCCCTGCCAGTTGGACACGTCTATGCCGTGCAGCAAGCCCTTCATCGTGCCGGAGTTTATGGCGACGCCACCTGGTCAGCCCTTCGACGCGCCGATCAGCACGTCGAGAGTGCGCCGGCGGTCGCCCAGCACGGCGGCCACGAAGTCGGTGACGCCGGCCTCGGCGAGCTGGTCGATCTGGGCACGGACGGAGGACTCGTCGCCGACGATCGCCACGTCCCCGGGACCGGCCGCGCCCTCGCGGTCCAGCATGGCGCGGTAGGAGGGGAGCTGGCCGTACACCTCGAAGATCTCGTTGGCGCGGGCCCTGGCGGCGTCGGGGTCGTCGGTGACGCTGACGGGCAGCTCGCAGACGATGCGCGGGGGCTCGCGGCCGGCCTCGGCGGCGGCCGCGTTGATCGTGGGCGCGATGTGGTCGGCGACGGTCTTGGGGCCGGTCATCCAGAGCACGGTGCCGTCGGCCACGGTGCCCGCCAGCTTGAGCATGCGCGGGCCGAGCGCGGCGATGAGCACCGGGAAACCGGCGCCCGGCGTGCCGAGCCGGATATTGGCCTTCACGGTCTCGCCGGTGTAGTCCACCTGCTCGCCGCGGGAGGCGGGCAGCAGGACGTTCAGATACTCCGTCATGTGCCGGGCGGGCTTGTCGTAGCTGTAGCCGTACATGTTCTCGATCACGACCTGGTGCGAGAGCCCGATGCCGAGCGTCAGCCGCCCGCCCAGGGCGGCGTTGGCGGTCATCGCCTGCTGGGCGAGCGCGGCCGGGTGGCGCGGGTAGACGGGCACCACCGCGGTGCCGAGCTCGATGGCGTGCCCGCGGCCGGCGACGGCCAGCGCGGTGAGCGCGTCGACGCCGAAGATGTGGGACGACCACGCCGAGTCGAAGCCGTCCTCGGCGGCCTGGGCGATCGCGTCGCCCAGCTCGGCGAGCGGATCCTGGCCGGTGGGCTCGTTGAGCAGCAGTCCGAATCGCATGGCTCCAGAACTCCATTCGGTTGGCTCAGGCGAGTGTAACTCCGATCATGTACGCGAGCGGGTGTCGACCCGGCCGTCCTGGCGGAGATTTGTACAGTGGCCCCATGACCGACGAACGCGCGGGACAACCCGCTCAGCCCGCCGACCTGGTCGACGTCTCCAGGCTGGTGACCGCCTACTACGCGCTCCACCCGGACCCCGGCGAGGTGGCCCAGCGGGTGGCGTTCGGCACGTCGGGGCATCGCGGCTCCTCGCTGAACGCGGCGTTCAACGAGGACCACATCCTGGCCACCAGCCAGGCCATCTGCGACTACCGGCAGGCGCAGGGCACCGACGGGCCGCTCTACCTGGGCGTCGACACGCACGCGCTGTCGGAGCCCGCGCGGGTGTCGGCGCTGGAGGTGCTGGCGGCCAACGGGGTGCGGGTGCTGATCGACGCCCGCGACGGCTACACGCCGACGCCCGCGGTGTCGCACGCGATCCTCACCCACAACCGGGGCCGCGCGTCCGGCCTGGCCGACGGCGTGGTGATCACGCCGTCGCACAACCCGCCGGCCGACGGTGGCTTCAAGTACAACCCGCCGAACGGCGGACCCGCCGACACCGAGATCACCTCGTGGATCCAGGACCGCGCCAACGAGCTGCTCGCGCAGGGCCTGAAGGGGGTGCGCCGGGTCTCCTACGCCAAGGCCGTGGCGGCGGCGGGCCGTCACGACTTCATCGGCGCGTACGTGGACGACCTGCCGAACGTCGTGGACCTGGACGCGATCCGGGCCGCCGGGGTGCGGATCGGCGCCGACCCGCTGGGCGGCGCGAGCGTCGCCTACTGGGGGGAGATCGCCGAGCGGCACCGGCTCGACCTGACCGTGGTCAACCCGCTGGTCGATCCGACGTGGCGGTTCATGACGCTCGACTGGGACGGCAAGATCCGGATGGACTGCTCGTCGCCGCACGCCATGGCCTCCCTCATCGCCAATCGCGATAAATACGATATTTCCACGGGGAACGATGCCGACTCGGACCGGCACGGCGTCGTCACCCCCGACGGCGGCCTGCTGAACCCCAACCACTACCTGGCCGTCGCCATCTCCTACCTGTACGAGCACCGCGACGGCTGGCCGGGGGCGGCCGGGGTGGGCAAGACGATGGTCAGCAGCGGCATCATCGACCGGGTCGCCGCCTCGCTGGGGCGGAGCCTGTACGAGGTGCCGGTGGGCTTCAAATGGTTCGTGCCCGGTCTGCTGGACGGCTCGCTCGGCTTCGGCGGCGAGGAGAGCGCGGGGGCGTCGTTCCTGCGCCGGGACGGCTCGGTGTGGACGACGGACAAGGACGGGATCATCCTGGCGCTGCTGGCCTCGGAGATCCAGGCCGTCACCGGCCGCTCGCCCAGCGAGCACTACCGGTCGCTGACCTCGCGCCACGGCGAGCCCGCCTACGCCAGGGTGGACGCCCCGGCGACGCGGGAGGAGAAGGCGGTGCTGGCGAAGCTGTCGGCCGACCAGGTGACCGCCTCCAGCCTGGCCGGTGAGCCGATCACCTCCGTGCAGACCTCGGCGCCCGGCAACGGGGCGGCCCTGGGCGGGGTCAAGGTCTCGACCGCGAGCGCCTGGTTCGCCGCGCGGCCGTCCGGCACCGAGGACGTCTACAAGATCTACGCCGAGTCGTTCCAGGGCCCGGACCACCTGGCGAAGGTCCAGCAGGAGGCCCGGACCCTGGTCTCCTCGACCCTGGGCTGAAGACCTTCAGGTGAGTTCGCGGGGGGCGTCGTGGTGGACGCGGGTGCGGCCGAGGTCGGCTCGGCGGCCCGCCGCCACGCCGTCGCCGTAGCCGCTGCCGCTGGTGCGGGGCACGCTGAGCCGGATGCGCGGGTAGGCCGCCGCCACCGCGCGCTCGACCTCGGCGTGCCGGTCCGCGAGGACGAGGGCGGTGCCCGCCACCGGCGCCTCGGCCTCGGCGCGCCGCTCGGCCTCGCGCAGCAGCCGGTAGACCTCGTCGGTGAAGCCGAGCAGCCACGACCGCCGGTAGGCCCGCACGGCCGTCACCTCACCCGGCGGCCGTACGCGGGCCAGGCCGGAGGCCATCTGCAGCAGCAGGGACGTGGCGAGCAGCTCCGCGCGCTCCAGATCGGCGGCGAAGCCGAACACGTGCACCCGGTGCCCGCCGTCGCCGCGCCCGATGAGCAGCGGGCGGCAGCGCAGCGCCTGGGCGACCAGGCTGACCAGCCGGGCCTTCTCCCCGGCCCAGGGGCCGGGGACGGTGACGATCCGGTCGCCAGGCGCCTGGCGGGGCCGCTCCGGGTCGAGGGAGTCGATGCCGTACTTGGCCATGAGCGCGGACGCCGCCGCCATGAAGGCGGCCCGCTCGTGCTCGTTGTCCGTACGCTCGGCCTTGGCCAGCAGTTTCCTGACCCGCTCCAGCGTGCGTCCGCGCACCCACTCCCCCGCTCCTGGGACCTATGACTTGGTCAGCACCCGCCCGTCGGCGGCGATGACCGGGAAGGTGCCGGTGTCGACGATGCCGTGCTGGTGGTAGAGCGCCTCGATGAGGGCGTGCGCCTGAGGCTCCAGCTTCCACAGCGAACGATACTCGCGCGCCGTGGTCAGCGAGATGCCGATCTCCTGGGCGATGTCGACCGTGCGGGGCACGATGCCCTTGGCGATCTGCCGGTCCCAGAACTCCCTGGACGCCCGCATCAGCACCGCTCGCTGGGCGGTGTCGACGACCTGCGGGTTGGGGTCGAGGATCTCGACGTCCTCGTCCTCCTCGTCCACGAGCTGGGCCAGCGCCGGCGGCAGCGCGGGCCTGGCGGGCACCGGGTGGTGGTCGGCGTGCGGCTCCCACGGCACGCGCGGGTCGGCGTCGATGAGGGCGGAGGTGTTGTAGAGGGCGGCGATCTGGGCGAGCAGCGCCTCCTGGCGGGTGGCGTCGACGGCCAGGCCGGTGTGCTCGACGGCCTGGTCCATGGCCTTGTCCAGCTTGGCCAGCGCGGCGCGGACCTTCCGCTCGGGGGCGCCGCCCTCGCGCAGCACCTTGGCCTGCTTGGCGGCCAGCGCGACGCGGGTGAGCCTGCGGTGCGCGTCGACCTCACTCGCCGTACGGTCGCTGACCTCGGCGATGCCGAGCCTGACCAGCAGCCGCTCGGGGGTGAGACGCCAGTTGATCCGGCCGGTGCCGCGGATGCGGTGCCGCTCGATGGCCATGCCGCGCTCCCACAGCCAGGCGGCCACCAGCGGCGCGGCGAGCCTGAAGATCGCCTCGGGCAGGCTGTGCGCGTCCATGCTGGACAGCACCGCCGTGAGGCAGGTCAGAGCCCATACGGCGATGCCGTCGATGCCGGCGGAGTAGTTCTCGCGCATGTTGCGGCGGGCCCGTACGGCGGAGGTGATGATGGCCACTTCGATGAAGGCGAACAGCAGCAGCCGGAGGGGGCCGTCCAGGCCCAGCACGTCGCCGGAGAAGCGCCACATGCCCTGGGCGGAGACGCCGGTCGCGATGGACGCGGCGACGACGGTGAGTACGTCCTCGATGGGGCGGGGGGCGACGTAGCGGGCGACCAGCCAGGTCAGGGCGCGCCAGGCGACTCTGAGCACCAGGTAGGCCAGCACGAGGCCGACCAGGCTCAGGAGGGTGATGACAGCGGTCGCGAGTGGCTTGTCTGTGATGAAGGCAGTGATTTCCTCGAATGTGGGCATCAGTCACTATCCGTGAGGCTCAGGCTTGGGCTTTAAACGACGAGATCATCGCAGAATGTCGCCATCTTGTATGCCAAACACCGCCTGCTGCCCCACTTTGCCCGTCTTTCCCCATACGTCCCACCTGCATGATCAGTGCGCGGGACCGTACCAAAATCGCTTCTTGAGGACCGTCGCGCACGCCGGGCCCGAGGCTCACAATGGAGGGGCGAATCGGCCCTAGGAGGATTTGTGAGCAAGCGATCCCGCAGGCGCCGCGCGCTCACCGGTGGCGCGCTCGGCCCGCGGCCCGGTTTCGGGCCGGGCGAGCCGCACGAGCCCGGTGCGGATG
Organism: Nonomuraea glycinis; assembly: GCF_014646515.1. Taxonomy (GTDB): domain Bacteria; phylum Actinomycetota; class Actinomycetes; order Streptosporangiales; family Streptosporangiaceae; genus Nonomuraea; species Nonomuraea glycinis. The sequence goes on along the minus strand of NZ_BMNK01000019.1, from coordinate 120,035 downwards.
ATGATCCCCCGTTCGACGATCCCTTCGGCGGTGACGGCGGGGTGCGCGAGCCGCGCAGGCCCAAACCCGCGCCGCCGTCCATGACCATGGAGGCGCCGCCGCCCGAGCCGCCGCTGCGGGCCCGCGACCGGACGCTGCCGCCGCCCGGCGAGATGACCAGCGTGCTCACGCCAGGTTGAGATGAAATCTCGTCCTTCCGGAGGGGGCGCACCCTGCCTATAAATGGGACCATCTATGGAGGGATTTATCCCAACATGGTGCGATGCATCCCAAATAGGACGGATTCGATGACTGACTCAGAGTTCCCCCTCGTCCAGTTCATGCGTGACGGGTTCGATCCCGACGCCGAGCTCGCGCGCATCCGCGCCGAGCAGCCCGTCTTCCCCATGGCCATTCCTGGCGGGCAGACGGTGTACCTGGTCACGCGGTGGGACGACGTGCGCAACGTGCTCGGCGACCATGAGCGTTTCAGCAACGACTTCGCCGGCGTGATCGGCCTGGGCTCCAGCCAGGAGGACCCCGGCGGCCTCGGCTTCCGCGACCCGCCCGAGCACACGCGGCTGCGCAGGTTCCTGACGCCCGAGTTCACGGTGCGCCGCCTGCGCCGGCTCGAGCCGCGCATCGAAGCCATGGTCGAGGAGCACCTGGACCGGATGGAGGCCAAGGGCTCCCCCGTCGACCTGATGGAGGAGTTCGCGCTGCCGCTCCCGTCGCTGGTCGTCTCCGAACTGCTCGGTGTTCCGTACGAGGACCGCGCCGACTTCGTGAAGATCAGCACGAACCGCTTCGACTTCACCGCCGGTCCGGAGGCGTCGCTGCAGGCGGTCAACGACGCGATGGCGTACCTGACGGAGCTGGTGGCCCGCGAGCGGCGCAACCCGGGCGAGGGGCTGCTCGGCCAGTTGCTGCGCGACCACGGCGACGAGCTCGACGACCGGACGCTGGCCAGCATGGCCGACGGCCTGCTGACCGGTGGCCATGACACCAGCACCAGCATGCTCGCGCTCGGCACCCTGTGGCTGCTGGAGAACCCCGAGCAGGCCGCCAAGGTGCGCGAGGTCGACGGCTACGTCAACGACGTGGTCGAGGAACTGCTGCGCTACATGACCGTCGTGCAGGTGGCCTTCCCCCGCTTCGCCCGCGACGACCTGGAGCTGCACGGGCAGCTGATCAAGAAGGGCGAGCTGGTGCTCTGCTCGCTGGCCGCCGCCAACCGCGACCCGAACCTGGGCGAGGACATGGACCAGGTCAGGCCGGGCCGCGCGACGGTGGGCTCGCACCTGTCGTTCGGGCACGGCATCCACCGCTGCCTCGGCGCGCCGCTGGCCCAGATGGAGATGCGCATCGCCTACCGGGGACTGCTGCGCCGCTTCCCCGGCCTGCACGTCGCCGGCGAGGTCCCCTGGCGCAAACTGGCCATCGTCTACGGCGTGGACAAGCTACCCGTCGCCTGGTAGCCGAGCCACCTACGCGACCGCACGGCCGCGCCGCAAAGCCGCGCGGCCTCGGCGAGCTGACCGTACGCGGCGGGGGTCGCGGTGACCGCCCACTCGTGAACCCTGTTCGCGAGCGCCCTATTCTTGGCGTCGTGACCGTGCTCATCGACCCTCCCCACTGGCCCGGCCCGCGGGGCCTCATGTGGTCGCATCTGGTCAGTGACCTGTCCCACGCCGAGCTGCACGACTTCGCCGTCCGACTGGGCGTGCCGGCGCGGGCGTTCGACCGGGATCACTACGACGTGCCGGAGAGCGTGCACGCACGGGCCGTGTCACTGGGCGCGCATGCGGTCAGCTCCCGCGAGCTGCTACGCCGCCTGATCGACGCGGGCCTGCGCCGCCGCAAAGTCCACGGCGCGACGAGCTAGCGTGCCTGCTCCAGCGTCGTGAGCTCGGCGTTCATGTGGGTGCGTGCCCGCTCTTCCCACAGCTCCCGCGCCCGCGGGGTCCTGAAGAGCTCCGGTACGGCCAGCAGCCGGCGCAGCACCTGGGCGCGGCCCTGCCGGAAGAGGTCGTCCGGTACGTGGGCGTACTCCTGGCGGATGGCGGCCGCGTACTCGTCGTAGCCGTCGCCGCCGAGCACGGCCAGGTCGGCGTCGCACAGGACGGCGCCGTCGCGGTCGGTGCCGGTGAGCGTGTCGTGCGCGGCGGTCAGCCGTACCAGCCGGGCCACCTCGGCGATCCGTGCGGGCGGCACGCCGCAGCGCGGCAGCCTGGACTGCGCGAGCTGGGCGCTGCGCTCCTCGTCCCAGCCGGGCCTGCCGTCGTAGACGGCGTCGTGGAACCAGGCCGCCAGCCGTACGGCGTGCGGGTCGTCGGCCTGGTCGGCGAGCCGGTCGACGGCGGCGAGCACGGCGGCGAGGTGGGTGCGCGTGTGGTAACGGCGATGCGGCTCCGACCAGCGGGCCACCAGCTCGGCGCCGACGGCCTCGGCCGCCGACGACTCCCCGGCCTCGGCCCGCCAGCCCCTCAGGCACGGACCCTCAGCCCGCCAGCCCCTCAGGCACGGGCCCACAACCCATCGGCTCGTCAGCATGGGCCCACAACCCATCCGCTCGTCAGCATGGGTCCACGATAGGGCCGCGGCCACGGGGAGACGCGCGGCCCCCGGCTTGCTAGCGTGGCGGGCATCGACGTGACATCGGGTGATCCTCGGCGGCTGCCTCGCTGGCGGGAGTTGCGGGCGTTCATGCCCGGGCGGCCGCGGCTGTTCCCGTCGCGGGAGCGGCGGCTGGCGCGCGCGGCCGACGTGGCCGATCTGCGGCGGCTGGCGGCGCGGCGGGCGCCGCGCGTGGTGTTCGACTATGTGGACGGGGCCGCCGAGGGCGAGGTGTCGCTGGCCAGGTCGGTGGAGGCGTTCGGCCGGGTGGAGTTCCGGCCGCGGGTGCTGCGTGACGTCGCGCAGGCGCCCACTGCGGTGGAGATTCTGGGCCGGCAAATCGGGATGCCGGTGGTGCTGGCGCCGACGGGCTTCACCCGGATGATGCACCGGGAGGGCGAGCGGGCGGTGGCTCGGGCGGCGGCCAGGGCCTCGGTGCCCTACACCCTGTCCACGATGGGCACGACGACGGCAGCGGACGTCGCGGCGGCGGCGCCCGGCGGCTGGAACTGGTTCCAGCTCTACGTGGTGCGCGATCGGGGCCGCACCCGGGAGTCGCTGCGCCTGGCTCGGGCGGCGGGCATGGACGTGCTGGTGGTGACCGTGGACGTGCCGGTGGCGGGGGCGCGGCTGCGTGACGTACGGCACGGCATGACGATGCCGCCCTCCCTGCGCTGGGGCGGGGTCCTGCGGGCGGTGGGCCGGCCGGCCTGGTGGTTCGACTTCCTGACCAGCGAGCCGCTGCGTTTCGCCACCGTCGAGGGGGCGCCCGACGACCTGGCGGGGATCACGAACCTGCTGTTCGATCCGACGGTGACGATGCGGGATCTGTCGTGGATCCGGTCGGAGTGGGAGGGTCCGCTCCTGGTCAAGGGTGTGCAGCGGGTGGACGACGCCAAGGAGCTGGCGACTTTGGGGGTGGACGGGGTGGTGGTGTCCAACCACGGCGGGCGTCAGCTCGACCGCTCCCCCACGCCGCTGGAGCTGCTGCCGGAGGTGGTGGCGGCGGTGGGTGACCGTACCGAGGTCTTCCTGGACGGCGGCGTGCGCAGCGGCGCCGACGTGGCGGCCGCGGTCGCGCTGGGCGCCCGCGCCTGCTTCGTCGGCAGGGCTTACCTGTACGGACTCATGGCGGGCGGTGAGCCGGGCGTGGACCGGGCGCTGCAGCTCATCCACGCCGAGTTGGTGCGCACGCTGCAACTGCTGGGCGTCGGCGGGGTGGCCGGGCTGAACCAGGACGCGGTCCACCTACGCTGACGGCGGCACGCCACCCGCACGGGGCCCACCTGCGCTAACGGCAGCGCGTCACACGCACGTGGCCCGCCTGCGCTAACGGCAGCGCGTCACACGCACGTGGCCCGCCTGAATTAGCGGCGGCGTGTTACCCGTACGTGCCACTCGTCCGGCCCCTCGCGGAGGTAGGCGAAGCCGTAGTCGCCGCGTCCGGACGCGGACAGCCACCAGCACAGTGCGTTCAGGTCGTGGCCGGAGCGCAGCTCGATCTCCTCGTCGCGGCGCAGCCGGCGCAACCGGTCGGTGACGGCCTCGGTCGCCGTGGCGGGCGGCAGCGCGTCCAGGTCCACCACCGGTCCCTCGGTGAGGGCGTACCAGCGATGGGGGTGGGCCCCCAGGGCGGCGGTCGCCGCCGCCGGGGTGCCGAGCCCGGCCAGGAGGCGTTCCTCGGTGGCGAAGTGGTCGCTGAGCTGGGTGAGCAGGTCGCGGGTCATCGTGACCAGCCGGGTCAGCGAGCAGCGGCGCTCGCCGCCGGCCGTGCCGGCCATCGCGTCGACGGCGGCGCGCAGCCGGGCGTGGTCGCGAGCCACCCAGGCGAGGACGGGCGCCGCGCCGTAGATGGGGAGCAGCAGCCGCTCCTCGTCCCTGATCTGCCGGATGACCTCCGCGCGCAGGTAGGCGGTCAGCGCCCGCAGCTCGCGCTCGGGCCAGCGGCTCTGGGCGGCCACCGCGAGCAGGTCCCTGGCCCGGGCGGAGACCTGGGCGAGCAACTGGGCGTGTTCGGCGGTCAGGGAGTCGCCGCTCTGACGGGCCGGCGTGCCCCCGCTCACCTCAGGACACCCTGCTCTTGGCCGACGCGCTGCTCTTGGCCGACGCGCTGCTCGGGCTCGAGGCGCTGCTCGGGCTCGGCGGTGGTGGCCCGTTCCAGGAAGCGGAGCAGCTCGACGGGGAAGGGCAGCACGAGAGTGGAGTTCTTCTCGGCGGCGACCTCGACGACCGTCTGGAGCAGCCGGAGCTGGAGCGCGGCCGGGTGCGCGGCCATGCACTCGGCGGCCTGGGCCAGCTTCTCCGAAGCCTGCAGCTCCCCTTCGGCGGTGATCACGCGGGAGCGCCGCTCCCGCTCCGCCTCCGCCTGTCGTGACATGGAGCGCTTCATCGTCTCCGGCAGCACCACATCCTTGATCTCGACGCGGTCGATGTGCACGCCCCAGTCCACGGCCGGGCTGTCGATCATCAGCTCCAGGCCCTGGTTGAGCCGCTCCCGGTTGGACAGCAGGTCGTCGAGCTCGCTCTTGCCGATGATCGACCGCAGCGAGGCCAGCGCGACCTGGCAGATGGCGGATCCGTAGTCCTGGACGTCGACGATCACGCGGACCGGGTCGACGACGCGGAAGTAGATCACGGCGTCCACCCGGACCGTCACGTTGTCGCGGGTGATGCCGTCCTGGGCGGGGATGGGCAGGGTGACGATCTGCATGCTGACCTTGTGCAGCCGGTCGGCGATCGGCAGGATCACGGCGAGCCCGGGACCGATGGTCTTCGGGCGGACCCGGCCGAACCGGAAGACCACTCCCCGCTCGAACTGCCTGACGATGCGCACGCTCAGACAGGCCCAGAGCGCGGTAGCCGCCAGGATCCCGATGAGCACAGCGACAAGGGCGTTCATGTCATCCTCCGATCTCCGGCCCGGCCGGCGCGCAGCCGGAGTCCCCACATCACGCCGGCCGCCATGGCGAACACCAGTCCGCCGAGCGGCGCCCCCGCCATGAGCGCGATCACGCTGAGCATCAGGCTCATCACGAGCAGGGTGGTGTAGGTGGACCGGGGCAGATGGGACGGCGTTTGTTCCAGACGCCGGGCGTCGGTACTGAAGACCCGGGCGAAGGCCGGATCCTCGGCCAGCAAGCGGCATTGAATCTCGCGCAATGCCTCGCGTTCGCGATCGCTGAGCACGACACACCTCCTGGGTGCCCGTCTGCCGGAGGCCGTCGTCCCATCTGTGCCACCCGAGCAGTTGTATCGTAACACGATAGATATGAGATGAACATGACCTGTTGGATCAAGCACGACATGTCGCATCACGATAGGCTCAGGCTGTGACGAACCCAGAGGGCGCGCAGCTGACCAAGCAGGACTTCGAGGCGCTGGCCAGGTTCCGGTTCGGCATCCGCCGTTATCTGCGGTTCAGCGAGGAGACGGTGCGCGAGGACGGCCTCACCCCGCAGCAGTATCAACTGCTACTGGCGCTGAAAGGGTTTCCCGGCCGCGAGTGGGCGAGCGTGCGCGAGCTCGCCGAGCGGCTCCAGCTCCGCCACCACAGCGTCGTCGAGCTGGTCAACCGCGCCCAGGCGCAGGACCTGGTACGGCGGGAGGCGCATCCGGACGACGGCCGGGCGGTGCGCGTGCTGCTGACCCCGAGGGGCGAAGAGGTGCTGGCCCGGCTGAGCGCGCTGCACCGCGACGAACTGCGCCGCATGCACACCGTGCTCACCCTTCCGGTCTGGAACAGCGCGCCACCCGAAGGATAGAAAAGACGGGTGAACCATCGCCGCCCCCGCGACGTACCTCCGTCTGTGAGCGGTGATCGTGTGCACGGCGGCCGGCCGGTTCCGCGCGCCCTGCGTGCCGCCGCGTTCGCCGTCGTCTGCGTGTACACCGCGCTCGGCACGCACATGCTGGCCGGTGGCGGGGGCGCCCGGCTGGGCGTCGTGGCCGCCGCCACCGCGATCACCGGGGCGGGGGCGTTCGTCCTGGCCGCCCGCCGCCCGTCCATGGGGACGCTGCTGGCCGCGGCCTTCGCCGCGCAGTACGGCATGCACCATCTGTTCAGCGCGGGCGCCACCGCCGTGCGCACTCCCGTGCCCGGCGCCGACCATCACCAGCCCGCCGGGCTCTTCCCCGGGCTGGGGATGCTGGTGGCGCACGTCCTCGTCGCGATGCTGTCCGCCTGGTGGCTGGAGCGCGGCGACGCGGCGCTGCTCACGCTCCTGCGGCTGCTCGGCTGCGCGCTGCGCGATCTGTGGCGCCCCCTGCCCCGAGGGTTCACCCCGCTCGCCACGCCCCGTCCCGCGCCGCCCGTCGCGGCGCCGGCGCCCGCTCTTCGCACCGCCCAGGCGCTGTCCTCGGCGCTCTCCCGCAGAGGACCGCCGAGGTAGCAGGAGGCATCCGCCCGTCACCGCCGCCGCGCCAGCGCGCGCGGCCGGCCCTGCCTGCCCTGCCCCTCCTCGCGCGCCTTTCGGAGAACTCCCATGACCTCTGTCCACGTACGACCGGAAGCCACCCAGCCGGTCGCCGCCTCCTCCTCCCAGCGCTACCGTGCCGTCTGGCGCTGGCACTTCTACGCCGGCCTGTTCGTCGCCCCCGTCCTGCTGGTCCTCGCTGTGACGGGGGCCATCTACCTGTTCAAGGAGCCGTTCGAGGAGTGGCGCTACCAGGACGTACGCGCCCTCTCCTCCCCCGCCACCACCGCCCGCCCGCTCTCGGAGCAGATCGCCGCGGCCCAGCGGGTCCGTCCGGGCGCGGCCGTGATGTCCGTCATCCCGCCCAACGCCGCAGACCGCACCACCCGCGTCATCCTCCAGGGCGCCGACACCGGGCCGTTCGCGGAAGGGCTGTCGGTGTACGTGAACCCGGCCACCGCCACGGTGACGGGCCAGATCGACGACTCGGCCACCTTCATGCGCGTCGTACGCACGATCCACGGCGAGCTGATGGCCGGCGTCGCCGGCGACCGGGTGGTGGAGATCGCCGCGTGCTGGGCGCTCATCCTCGTCGCGACCGGCACGTACCTGTGGTGGAGCAGCCCTCGCAAGCGCCGCGCCACCTCGGCTCGCGGACGGCTGCTCCGGCTGCACACGATGACCGGCGTCGGGGCGGGCGCGGTCGTCGTCTTCCTCGTCCTGTCCGGGCTTCCCTGGTCGGGCGTGTGGGGTGCGGGGCTGCAGAGCCTGCAGGAGACCACCGGCTCCACCACCCCGAGCGCGGGCGACTACCCCAGCGCCTCCACCGTGCCCGCCCTGTCGGGAGACCTGTCCCACCACCCTGACGCCAAGGTGCCGTGGGCCGCCGAGCAGCTGCCCGTGCCCGACTCGCAGGACGACCCGCACGCCGCCCACAAGAGCACGGGTGGCGTCCTGCAGCCCGGCGCGCTCCCTGTCGAACGCGCGCTGGCCGCCTCCCGGCCCGCCATCCGGGACTGCCCGGCCGCCGAGTGCGACGTCAAGATCCTGCTCCCCGACGGCGCGAAGGGCGTCTACACGATCGTGACCGACCCGCGCCGCGACCCGTCGGCCGCGCAGACGCTGCACGTCGACCAGTACAGCGGCCGGGTGCTGGTCTCCTACGGCTGGGCCGAGTACGGCCTCATGGCCAAGGCCGTCGAGCAGGGCATCGCGGTGCACGAGGGCCGCCGCTACGGCGTCGCCAACCTCATCCTGATGCTCGGCGCCTGCCTGGCGCTGATCACCCTGATCGTCACGGGCGTGTGGATGTGGTGGAAGCGCCGTCCCCGGGGCCGCGTCGGCGCCCCCGCCCGCGTCACCAACAGGCGGACGGCGTACGGCGTGATCGCCATCATGGCGGTGCTCGGCGTGCTCTTCCCGCTGGCCGGCGTCACCATGGTGGCTGTGCTGGCCCTGGACCTGCTGCTGCGGCGCATCCCCAGGCCGGCCCGCGCCTCCGGCTGAGCCCACGCCGCCTCGTCACACGGCCGGATCCGACGTCTCGTCGGGTCCGGCCGCGCCGTTTCCGCACCTCGCCGTAAATTCCTTTATTACCCACTTGGACAGTAGGTTATATAGGGATTAGAGTGAAGGGCATGCACGAGACCTGCCATCTCGTCACCCGATGTAGGCTCTGCCGCTTTCGGTGACGGCGTCACCCCGTCCTGCCGCACCCTTCCCATCGCCCGCTCACGATCTCTTCCGACGCCGCCTGGCGCATGCCCTTCGAGCCGGCATTCCCTCCGACGTCCCACCCGATCGCCGCCGTGTGTCCCTCCGGCGTGCGCGCACGTCTCAAGGAGCCTCCCCCGATGACGTCCCCCGTCCTGAACGCCCCAGCCCCGGACCAGCTCGCCGGCCCGAGCGCGCCCGCGCCGAAGGCCCTGCCACCACCGGTGACGCGGTTCGCCGGCGCCGTCACCGCTCGCGGGCGCAGGCTGGTGGGACTCGCGGCCATCCTGGTCTTCTGGCAGATCGGCGCCTCCCAGGGGTGGTTAGGGGTGAGCACCCCGCCCCCGACCCGGGTGTGGACCGCGGGCGTCGAGCTGATCAGCACCGGCGAGCTCCAGCACCACCTCGCCGCCTCACTCGCCCGCGTGGCGAAAGGGCTGGCGATCGGGCTGACCGCCGGACTGGTGCTCGGCCTCGCGGCCGGGCTGGTCAAGCTCTTCGAGGACCTCGTCGACGCGCCCATCCAGGCCCTGCGGATGCTCCCGCACCTGGCTCTGGTGCCGGTGTTCATCATCTGGTTCGGCATCGACGAGACGGCCAAGATCGCCCTGATCACCATCGGCCCGATCTTCCCGCTCTACCTCAACGTCTTCCACGGCATCCGGAGCGTCGACGAGCGGTTCGTGGAGTCGGCCAGATCCTGCGGGGTGCAGGGGTTCGGGCTGATCCGCCAGGTCATCCTGCCCGGCGCCCTGCCGCAGATCCTCGTCGGGCTGCGCCAGGCGCTCGGCATCGGCTGGCTCAGCCTGGTCGTCGCCGAGCAGACGGCGACCACCTCCGGCATCGGCTTCCTGGTGACGGACGCCAAGGAGTTCCTGCGCACCGACGTGGTGTTCGTCGTCCTGGTCGTGTACGCCCTGCTCGGGCTGGCCACCGACCTGTTCGTACGCGCCCTGGAACGGCACGCCCTGGCCTGGCGCCGAGGGCTGACCGCGAGATGAACCGAGCCGAACCCGAAAGGAGCCCCGCATGAGCCAGGGCCACCTGACAGAAGTCCGCCCCCTTTCCGACGCCACGGGCGGCGTGCGCGTGCGCGGGCTGCGGCGGGCGTTCTCCGGACGCGTCGTCCTCGACGGCGTCGATCTCGACATCGCCCCCGGGGAGTTCGTCGCGCTGCTGGGCGCCAGCGGCTCGGGCAAGAGCACCCTGCTGCGCGCGGTGGCCGGGCTGGACACGGGCGCGGAAGGCGTCCTGGACGTCCCCGGGGAGTCGGCCGTCGTCTTCCAGGAGCACCGGCTGCTGCCCTGGTCGCGGGTGTGGCGCAACGTCACGCTCGGGCTCACCGGCCCGGACCTGCGGGGGCGGGCGCTGCGCGCGCTCACCGAGGTCGGCCTCGCGGCCCGCGCCGACGCCTGGCCGTCGACGCTGTCCGGCGGCGAGTCCCAGCGCGTCGCGCTGGCCCGCGCGCTGGTGCGCACCCCCAAGCTCCTGCTGCTCGACGAGCCCTTCGGCGCGCTGGACGCCCTCACCCGGCTGAAGGCGCAGGCGCTGGTCGCCCGGCTGTGGACCCAGCACCGCCCGGCCGTCCTGCTGGTGACCCACGACGTGGAGGAGGCTCTCCTGCTCGCCGACCGGGCCCTGCTGCTGGCGGACGGCAAGGTCGCCGACGAGATCCACGTCGACATCCCCCGCCCTCGCTCCCTCGACCACCCGCGCTTCGCTCCCCTGCGCCGGCGGCTGCTCATCAGCCTCGGCGTCGACCCCGATCTCGGCCATGACGACCAGCTTCAGGAGTTCTCGTGACAGTGACAGGTCTCTCCCCGCACACCCATGAGCTGTCGGCCGGCGTGTTCGTCGTCGGCGGCGGCCCGGCGGCCGCGTGGGCGGCCTACAAGGCGGCGCAGGCGGGCGCGGACGTCGTGCTCGCGGACAAGGGCTACTGCGGCACCAGCGGCGCCACCGCCGCCGCGGGCACCGGCGTCTGGTACGTGCCGCCGCATCCCGCCGAGCGGGAGAAGGCGATGGCCGGCCGGGAGGCCCTCGGCGGCTACCTCGCCGACCGCCGCTGGATGGCCCGCGTCCTCGACCAGACCTACGAGGGCGTCAACGAGCTGGCCGACACCGGGCGCTACCCGTTCCCGCCGGACGGCGCGGGCGGCCAGCTCCGGCGCGGCGTCCAGGGGCCGGAGTACATGCGGCGGATGCGGATCCTGCTGCGCCGGGCCGGGGTGCGCATCCTCGACCACAGCCCGGTCGTCGAGCTGCTGGTAGACGCCGACGGCGCGGTCGCGGGCGCGGCCGGCTACCAGCGGCGCCACGACCGGCCCTACCGGGTCTCGGCGGGCGCGGTGGTGCTCGCCACCGGCGGCTGCGCGTTCCTGAGCCGCGCCCTGGGCTGCGACGTGAACACCGGCGACGGCGCGCTGATGGCCGCCGAGGCGGGCGCGGAGCTGTCCGGCATGGAGTTCTCCAACGCCTACGCGCTCGCGCCGGAGTTCTCCTCGGTGACCAAGACCGCCTACTACTCCTTCGCCACCTTCTACCACGAGGACGGCACCGTACTGGAGGGAGCCGGCAGCCAGAAGGGCCGGTCGGTGATCGCCCGCACCCTGCTGACGGAGAAGGTCTACTGCCGGATCGACCGCGCCGACGCCGACGCGCAGCGGGCGATGCGGCTCGCCCAGGCGAACTTCTTCCTGCCCTTCGACCGGATGGGCATCGACCCGTTCACCCAGCGCTTCCCGGTCACCCTGCTGCTGGAGGGCACGGTGCGGGGCACCGGCGGCATCCGGATCACCGGCGACGACTGCGCCACCTCGGTGCCCGGCCTGTACGTCGCGGGCGACGCGGCGACCCGGGAGCTGATCTGCGGCGGCTTCACCGGCGGCGGCAGCCACAACGCGGCCTGGGCCATCTCCTCGGGCACCTGGGCGGGCCGGGGCGCGGCCCGGCACGCCGCCTCGCTCGGTCCGCTGACCGCGCGCCGCCGGGTCAGCGCCCTGGGCGGCGCGGGTCTGCGGCCCACCGGCAAGCCCGGCCGGCCCGGTGCGGCCCGCGAGGTCGTGGCCGCCGTGCAGGCCGAGGTGCTGCCGTACGAGAAGAACCTCCTGCGGCACGAGGACCGGCTGGCGCCCGCGCTGGCCGGGCTGCACAGCACCTGGAGCGGGCTGCGCGCCTCGCTGTACGGCGGCGACGGCGCGGAGGTCGTGGCCACCAGGCAGGCGGCGGCGCTGGCCGCGCACGGCCGCTGGATGTACACCGCGGCCCTGGCCAGGCAGGAGACCCGGGGCATGCACAAGCGCGAGGACCGCCCCGGCGCGGACCCGTCCTCGCGGCGGCGGCTGCTGGTCAGCGGGCTGGACGAGATCCAGGTCCGGCCCGACCCGGTCGCGCCGGTCGGCCCGCAGGAGTACGCCGGACTGCGGGCGGCGTCGTGATCGAGATCGTCTCCCAGGAGCGGTGCATCGGCTGCGACCGCTGCGTGGAAGTCTGCCCGACCAGCGTCTTCGACACGGGCCCCGGCGGCATCCCGGTGATCGCCCGCGTGCAGGACTGCCAGACGTGCTTCATGTGCGAGGCGTACTGCCCGGTGGACGCCCTGTTCGTGGCGCCCCAGGCCGAGCCGGTCGAACCGGGCTCGCCGCTGCGTGACGAGGCGTACGTGACCGCCGCCGGGCTGCTCGGCGGCTACCGCAAGAAGATCGGCTGGGGCCGCGGCCGCACCCCGGGCGCCCTGCGCGCCGTCGGCCCCGACCTCCCCCGCCCCACCCCCGCACCACCCCGCAAGGAGCATCGATGAAGACCCGCGCAACGTTCGCACTCATGGTGGCCGCCGCACTCGCGCTCCCGGCGGTCCTGTCGGGCTGCGGCGCGGACTCCGCCGGCGCCACCGGCGCGCCCGCCACCCTGCGGATCGGCGTGATCGGCACCGGCAACAAGCTGACCGGCGTGATCGGCTATCTGAAGGAGAAGAACAAGCTGCTGCCGCTGCTGGCCCCGGCCGGGATCACCGGCGTGGAGGTCTACTCCTTCCCGAACGGCCCCGACCTCAACCAGGCGCTCGTCGCGCGCGAGCTGGACGTGGCCTCCTACGGCGACACCCCCAGCCTGGTCGCGCGCGGGGCGGGCCAGCCCACCAGGCTCATCGCGCAGGCCTCGGTCGGACTCGACGCCGGCGTCCTGGCCAAGAAGGACGGCGGCCCCACGTCGCTGGCCGAGCTTGCGGGCAAGCGGGTGGCCACGCAGAAGGGCTCCTACATCCACCGCTACCTCCTCGGCGCGCTCGGTGACGCCGGGGTGAAGCCGGGCGAGATCGTGCACATCTACAACACCGAGATCGAGGCGGCGCTGGAGCGCGGCGACGTCGACGCGGTGGCCGTGCCCTCGGCGAACTTCGAGGCGCTCAAGAACAAGGGCTACCCCGTGATCGACGTCGCCTCCAAGGACCATCCCCAATATCTGGGGACGAGCTCCACCGTGGGGTCGGAGTCCTTCCTCGACGCCAACGCCGGCTTCGTGAAGGTCTGGCAGCAGACCCAGCGGGAGGGGACCAAGCTCGCCAAGGCCAACTGGGACGACTATCTGGACTTCGCGGGCAAGGTCGGCGGCTTCGCCCCGGAGATCACCAAGGCCACGACGCTGCGCGGCCAGCTCCCCGACGAGCCCTTCACCGACAAGGGGCTGGCCCTGCTGGAGAGCACCAAGAAGTTCCTGGTGAAGGAGGGCTTCGTCAAGACCGACTTCGCCCTCGACGACTGGATCGCCGCCGGAGCGCGTGGATGACCGCCGAGGTGACGCTGCTGCGGCATGCCGACGTGCTGGTGCTGGGCGGCGGCCCCGCCGGGGCCTGGGCCGCGATCGCGGCGGCCGAGGCGGGCGCGGACGTGGTGCTCGCCGACAAGGGCTACTGCGGGACCAGCGGGTCGGCGGCGGCGGGCGGCAACAACCTGTGGTACCTGCCGCCCGACCCCGCCCTCCGCGAGGCCGCGATGGACGCGCGCGAGGCCATCGCCGGCCGGCTGACCGAGCGCCGGTGGATGGAGCGGGTCATCGAGGAGACCTACCACCAGATCGGCAGGCTCGCCGGCTGGGGATACCCGTTCCCGGTGGACGAGGGCGGGGTGGAGCGGCGCGGCAGCCTGCAGGGGCCCGAGTACATGCGCAGGATGCGGCGCAAGGCGCACCGCAGCGGCGTGCGGATCCTCGACCACCATCCCGCGCTGGAACTGCTCGCCACTCCCGACGGCACGGCCGTGGGCGCCGCCGGGATCCGCCGCCAGGACGGCGGCGGGCGCTGGGAGGTGCGGGCGGGCGCCGTCGTGCTCGCGACCGGCGGCTGCGCGTTCCTGTCCGGCGCGTTCGGACTCGACGTCGACACCGGCGACGGCCACCTGATGGCGGCCGAGCTGGGCGCGGAGCTGTCGGGCATGGAGTTCTCCAACGCCTACGCGCTCTCCCCGGCGTACGGGGCGCACACCAAGGGCCTGATGATGCAGTTCGCGAGCTACTACGACGAGGCCGGGCGGCCTCTGGAGCTGGGCGACATGGGGACCGCCCGGCAGGCGGTCGCCCGGCTGCTCGCCGACGGCCGCCAGGTGCTCGCCCGGCTGGACCAGGCGCCGCCCGGCCTGCGCGAGGCGATGCGCCGGTCCCAGCCCAACTACTTCCTTCCGCTGGACAAGGCCGGCATCGACCCGTTCACGCAGGCGTACCCGGTACGGCTCGTCATGGAAGGGACCGTACGCGGGACCGGCGGGCTGCGCGTCGTCGGCGAGGACTGCGCCACCACGGTTCCCGGCCTGTACGCGGCGGGGGACGTGGCCACCCGGGAGCTGATCACCGGGAGCGTCAGCGGCGGCGGCAGTCACAACGGCGCCTGGGCCATCTCCTCCGGCACCTGGGCCGGCGCCGCCGCCGCGGCCTTCGCCACCAGGGGCGAGGGTCGCGCACGGTCGCGCCCCGCCGGCCGGGCCGGGCTGCGCCCGCACGGCCCGGCCACGGGAGCGGCGGCCGAGGTGGTCCGGGCCGTTCAGGACGAGGTGCTGCCGCTCGACCGCAACTACTTCCGCACCGCCGCCGGACTGCGCCGCTCCCTGACCTCCCTGGACCGGCTCTGGACGGACGTCGCCGCTCACCTGTCCGGCGAGGGGCGTGGGGCGCTGCGGGCGCGGCAGGCCGCCGCCATGGTGGCGCACGGGCGGTGGATGTACCGTGCGGCGCTGGCCCGTGCGGAGTCGCGCGGCATGCACCAGCGGCTCGACCGGCCCGAAGCCGACCCGCGCCTGGCCCGGCGCATTCACGTCGGCGGCCTGGACGAGGTCTGGACGGCGCCGGAAGAGCCGAAGGAGGCCGTCGCATGATCGAGGTGGTCAGCCAGGACCGGTGCGTGAAGTGCGACGTGTGCGTGAAGGTGTGCCCGATGGACGTGTTCGCCCTCGGGCCGGACGGCATCCCGGTGATCGCCCGGCAGGACGACTGCCAGACCTGTTTCATGTGCGAGGCGCACTGCCCGGTGGACGCGCTGTTCGTCGCCCCGCTGTCGGGTCCGGCGCCGGCCGGCTCGCCGTACACCGACGAGGCCGCGCTGCTGGAGGCCGGGGCGATGGGCCGCTACCGGGCCGTCCTGGGCTGGGGCGGCGGCCGGACGCCCGGCAGCCGCCTGGACCAGAACCACGTCTTCACCGCCCGCCTGGCGGCCGGCTCGCAGCCCGCGGAGGAGACGCCGGCCGGTCGGCGCCGGGTCAGCGGCGAGCCTTCAGCCTGAGCACGGCCTTCTTGCCGGACAGCGAGGTGACGGTGAACTGGATGCCGTTGACCGTCACCGCGCCGCCCTTGCTGAATCCTCCTCCGGCCGTGACGCCGGGGCCGGTGCCCTTCACCCGGACCTGCCGGGAGTTGAAGGTGATGGTCAGCCGGGTGATGCCGAAGCGCGGGTGGACGCGGAACGACGCCTTCTTCTTCAGGGTGATCTTGCAGGTGCCGTCGTAGCAGGCCCGGTAGCTCGGAGCCGTGGTGGCGGCTGACTGGGCCGCCGAGGCCGGCGCGGCGGCGGTCATCGAGGCGGCTATCAGGATTGCGGCGAACGCGTGGGGCATGACTCTCCGTACTTGCGCTTTCGCGGGCCGTTCTGCTGATCCACTATGCGTGGCGCGTCGCCTACCCGTCCAGTAAATCTGGATGAATAGTCATATTTCCTGTCAAGTCTCACAGGCGCTCGATGATGGTGACGTTGGCCTGGCCGCCGCCCTCGCACATGGTCTGCAGGCCGTACCGGCCGCCGGTGCGCTCCAGCTCGTGCAGCAGGGTGATCATGAGCCGGGCTCCGGTGGCGCCGAGCGGGTGGCCGAGCGCGATGGCGCCGCCGTTCGGGTTGACCCGTGCCGGGTCGGCGCCGGTCTCCTTCAGCCAGGCCAGCACGACCGGGGCGAACGCCTCGTTGATCTCCACCGCGGACATGTCGCCGATCGACATGCCGCTCTTCTTCAGCGCGTACGCCGTCGCCGGGATCGGCGCGGACAGCATCCGGATGGGGTCCTCGCCACGGGCGGACAGGTGGTGGACGCGGGCCCGGGGCCGCAGGCCGTGCGCCCGCACCGCCGCCTCCGAGGCGAGGAGCAGGGCGGCGGCGCCGTCGGAGATCTGCGAGGCCAGCGCGGCGGTGAGCCGCCCGCCCGCCACCAGGGGCTTCAGGCCGGCCATCCGCTCCCGGGTGGTGTCGCGGCGCGGGCCCTCGTCGGTCGTGACGCCCTCGATCGGGGCGATCTCGCGGGTGAAGCGTCCCTCGTCGATCGCGCGGACGGCGCGCCGGTGCGACTCGAAGGCGAACGCCTCCATGTCCTCGCGTGACACGTCCCAGTCGCGGGCGATCATCTCGGCGCCACGGAACTGGGAGACCTCCTGGTCGCCGTAGCGGGCCCGCCAGCCGCGCGAGCCGGCGAACGGGCCCTCGGTGAGGCCGAGCGCGTCGGTGGCGCCCACAGAGGCGTACGCGATCGGGATCTGCGACATGTTCTGCACGCCGCCGGCCACCACGAGATCGCAGGTGCCCGACAGCACCGCCTGGGCGGCGAAGTGCACGGCCTGCTGGGAGGAGCCGCACTGCCGGTCGACGGTGACGCCCGGCACGTGTTCGGGCAGTCCGGCCGCCAGCCAGCAGGTACGCGCGATGTCGCCCGCCTGCGGGCCGACCGCGTCCACACAGCCGAAGATCACGTCCTCGACCGCCGCCGGGTCCACGCCGGCGCGGGTCATCAGCTCGTTCAGCGCGTGCGCGCCGAGGTCGGCCGGGTGCACGCCGGCCAGGCCGCCGCCGCGCCGGCCCACGGGCGTGCGGACCGCTTCGACCAGGTACGCCTCCGCCATCGCGAACTCCTCAGCTGGTCAGGATCCCTTCCAGGACCATCGCTATGTACTGCCGGGCGATCTCGTCGGCGGGCAGCGGGCCGTCGCTGCGGTACCAGCTCGCGGCCAGCCAGACGGTGTCACGGATGAAGCGGTAGATCAGGCCGGTGTCCAGGTCGGCGCGCAGGACCCCGTCGGTGACACCCCGGTCCAGCACCGCCAGCCACATCTCACGGAACCGCCGCTGCGAATCCAGCAAGTACGAGAAACGCGGATTTGTCACGAGATGCTTGGATTCGTTCTGATAAATCACCACAGCGGGCCGGTAGCGTTCGATGCACCGGAACGACGCGACGATCAGCGCCTCGAACGTCTCCCGCGCGCCCAGACCGGCCGCGAGCACCGTGTCGTAGGCCGACCACAGGTCGGTCAGGAAGACGGACAGGATCTCGTCGACCATCGACTCCTTGGAGTCGAAGTGGTAGTAGAGGCTGCCGCCCAGGATGTCCGCCGCGTCGGCCACCTCACGGACCGTGGTGGCCGCGTATCCCCGGGACGCGAACACCTCGGCGGCGGTCGCGAGCAGCTCCGCCCGCCGCCCGGCGCGGGCGGCGGCGGTGCTCTGGGAATCTCGGCGTCGTGCGCTCATGGGACGGTGGACCTCTCAGGGATGCCGGCTGGAGACCGAGACGACCTCTCCGGTCATGTAGGAGGAGTAGTCGCTCGCCAGGAAGACGATAACGTTGGCGACCTCCCACGGCTCCGCCGAGCGGCCGAACGCCTCCTGGCCGGTCAGCTCGGCCAGCAGCTCGCGCGTCGTCACCTTCGCCAGGTGCGGGTGCAGGGCCAGGGAGGGGGCCACCGCGTTGACCCGCACGCCGTGCGGCGCGGCCTCGACCGCCGCGCACCTGGTCAGCGCCATCACGCCCGCCTTGGCCGCGGCGTAGTGCGCCTGGCCCTCCTGGGCCCGCCAGCCGATCACCGACGCGTTGTTGACGATCACGCCGCGCCCGCGCGGCTGCATCCGGGCCAGCGCGGCGCGGGTGCAGCGCATGGTGCCGCCCAGCGTCACGTCCAGCACCCGGCCCCACTGCTCGTCGGTCATCTCCACGAGCCTGGCCGTGCCACCGAGCCCGGCGTTGTTGACCACCACGTCGACCGGGCCGAGCCGCTCCTCGGCAGCCGCGAACAGCCCCTGGACCTGCTCCTCTGAGGTGACGTCGCACGGCACCCCGGTCACCGCGCCGCCGAACTCGCGCGCCAGCCCCGCCACGCTCTCGGCCAGCCGGCGCTCATGGGCGTCGCTGACGACCACCCGCGCGCCCTCTTCGAGCATCCGGCGGGCGCACGCGCCCCCGATGCCGGTGCCGGCCGCGGCCGTGACCACCGCCACCCGATCGCGCAGCAGGCCGTGGCCGGGCACGTAGACCGGCCGCGCGGGCGAGCCCTCCTCGCTGAGCTTCACATGAGTTACCCTACCAAATACTTGTTAGAAAGAATGCGAGGGCCCCATGACCGTGGTGAACTACGAGCGGCGCGGCCCCACGGCGCTGGTCACCATGAACCGCCCGGACTACCGCAACGCCCAGAACTCCGCCATGACCTACGCCCTGGACGAGGCCCTCTACCGGGCCGCCGCCGACGACGAGGTCAAGGTGATCGTGCTGGCCGGCGCGGGCGAGCACTTCAGCGCCGGGCACGACATCGGCACCCCGGAGCGCGACGCGCACCTGTCCTTCGAGCGCCGGGCCGGCCTGTGGTGGGACCACGTGGGCAAGGACGGCGCGGAGAGCCGCCTGGCCCGCGAGTCGGAGGTCTACCTCGGCATGTGCCGGCGCTGGCGGGAGCTGCCGAAGCCGACGATCGCGATGGTGCAGGGCGCGTGCATCGCGGGCGGGCTGATGCTGGCCTGGGTGTGCGACCTGATCGTCGCCGCCGACGACGCGTTCTTCGCCGACCCGGTGGTGCGGATGGGCATTCCGGGCGTGGAGTACTTCGCCCATCCGTGGGCGATGCCGCCGCGCATCGCCAAGGAGTTCCTCTTCACCGGTGACCGGATGCCGGCGCGGCGTGCGTACGAGGTGGGGATGATCAATCAGGTGGTGCCGCGTGCGGAGCTGGCGGCGCGGACCTTCGCGCTCGCCGGGCGGATAGCCGCCATGCCGCGGCTGGGCCTGGCGCTGGCGAAGAAGGCGGTCAATCAGGCGGAGGACCTGCAGGGACTGCACGCCGGCCTGGACTCCGTCTTCGGGCTGCACCACCTCGCGCACGCGCACAACGCCGAGACCGCGGCCGACCCGCTGGCCGGGATGGACGCCCGGAGCATGAAGGCGGCCGCCGATGGATCTTGACCTGTCGGCCGTGGAGCCGTTCCGGGCCGAGGTGCGGGCGTGGCTGCGCGCGCACGTCCCCGCCGCCGCCCTGCCGTCACTGGAGACCGAGGCGGGGTTCGCCGCGCACCGCGCCTGGGAGCGCGAGCTGAACGCGGCCCGCCTGTCGGTGGTGTCCTGGCCACGGGAGTACGGCGGGCGGGCCGCGACGCCGCTGGAGTGGCTGGTCTTCGAGGAGGAGTACCACGCGGCCGGCGCGCCCGCGCGGGTCGGCCAGAACGGCGTCAACCTGCTGGCCCCGACCCTGTTCCGGCACGGCACCCCCGAGCAGCTCGCCCGCGTCCTGCCGCCGATGGCCTCGGGCGAGGAGATCTGGGCCCAGGCCTGGTCGGAGCCGGAGGCGGGCAGCGACCTGGCGTCCCTGCGCGCCACCGCGACCAGGACCGGCGGCGGCTGGCTGCTGAACGGGCAGAAGACGTGGAGCTCGCGCGCGGCCTTCGCCGATCGGGGTTTCGGCCCGTTCCGCGCCGATCCGGAGTCGCGGCGGCACCACGGCCTGATCTACCTGATGTTCGCGCTGGACGCCGACGGGGTCACCCGCCGGCCGATCGGGCGTCTCGACGGCAAGCCGGCCTTCGCCGAGTTGTTCTTCGACGACGTGTTCGTGCCCGACCGCGACGTCATCGGGCGGCCCGGCGAGGGGTGGCGGGTGGCGATGAGCACCACGGGCAACGAGCGGGGGCTCACGCTGCGCAGCCCCGGCCGGTTCCTGGCCGCCGCCGACCGGCTGGTCGGGCTCTGGCGCTCCTGCGGCGACCCCGCCGACACCGCGCTCCGGGACCGGGTGGCCGACGCGTGGATCAGGGCCCGCGCGTACCGGCTCAAGGGCTTCGAGACGATCTCCCGTGGCGAGGACGTGGGCGCGGCGGCCAGCGTCAACAAGATCTTCTGGTCGGAGCTGGACGTGGCGCTGCACGAGACCGCCCTGGACCTGCTCGGCCCGGACGGGGAGCTGGACGGCGAGTGGCTGGAGGGGTACGTCTTCTCCCTCGCGGGCCCGATCTACGCCGGGACCAACGAGATCCAGCGCGACATCGTCGCCGAGCGGGTGCTCGGCCTGCCGAGAGCGGGACGGTCGTGAGGCTCGCCCTGGCCGGCGAGAGCGGGACGGCCTTGAGGGGCGTCCTGGCCGGCGAGTCCGGGACGGCCTTGGGGGGCGTGCCGGACGTGGAGCGGAGGCTGTGGTGAAGTTCGTGCTGGATGCCGAGCAGCGGCTGTTCGGTGAGACGGTGGACAAGGTGCTGGCTCAGGCGGCGGTGCCCGGCGTCATCCGGGCCTGGGCGGGCGGCGATCCGGGGCCCGGCCTGGCGCTGTGGCGGTCGCTGGCCGGGGCGGGGGTGTTCGCGGTCGCGGTGCCGGAGAGGGCGGGCGGCGCGGGCGTGCTCCCGGTCGAGCTGGTGACCGCCTTCCACGAGCTCGGCCGACACGGCGTGCCCGGCCCCTGTGCCGAGACGGTCGCGGCGGCCGTGCTGCTGGACCGGCTGGCTCCGGACTCCCCGTGGCCGGCGGGCATCGCCGACGGCACGGTCATCGCCACCCTGGCGCCGCCGCCCACCCTCGACTCGCCGACGTCCCCGTACCCACCGGACGCCGGGACACCGACGCCCCTGGATTCGCTCAACGCCGGCACGCTCACACCCCCAGATTCGCGCACCGCCGCGCGGACGCCTCCCTATGCGCTGGATGCGGACGTGGCCGCCCCGGTGCTGATGGTGGCGGGGGCGCAGCTGCGGGCCGCAGTTCCGGGCAGGGTCCTCGCATCCCTGGATCCGGCCCGCCGGCTGTTCCCGGTCACGCCGGGGGACGTGCTCGCCGCCGGTCCCGAGGTGGTGGCCGCCGCCGGGGAGGCTCGCGACCTGGGCACGCTGGTGTGCGCCGCCCAGCTCACGGGACTGGGCCGCCGTCTGCTGGAGGTGTCGGTGGAGTATGTCAGGACGCGGCGGCAGTTCGGGCGGCCGATCGGCGAGTTCCAGGCGGTCAGGCACCAGCTGGCGAACGCGCTGGTCGAGCTGGAGTACGCCCGCCCGCTGGTGTACGGCGCGGCCCTCGCCCACGGCACGCCGGACTTCGCCCGTGAGGTGTCGGCGGCCAAGGTCATGGCGTCGGAGGCGGCGTACCGTACCGCCAGGATCGCCTTGCAGGTGCACGGCGCGATCGGCTACACCGACGAGTACGACCTCAGCCTGCTGATCCGCAAGGCGCGCGCCCTGCGCGCCGCCTGGGGATCCCCCACCGAGCACCGCGCCCGCCTGATGTCCTCGCTGAGCTGACGCGCCCCCGGACAGGCGCATGGCGCTCAGTGGGGCAGGTGCGCGTCGAGGTCGCGGATCGCGGCGGCGGCGCGGGTGACGATGGCGTCGATCAGGGACTCGCAGGAGGGCAGGTCGTCGATGACCGCCACCGCCTGGCCGGAGGCCAGCACGCCGAGGTCGGGGCGGCCGTCCACCATCGCGGCCCTCAGGAGCATCGGGGTGTTGGCCGCCATCAGCACCTGCGACCAGGTGAGTTCCTTGCCGCGCTTCATGGTCAGCCCGTCCCGGATCAGCTCCGGCCATGACATCCGGGAGACCGCCTTGAACCGCGCGGCGTTGCGCAGCGCCCGGATCGTCCGGGTCACCGGGCCCGACACTTCCAGGCCGTCCACCAGCCGGGTACGCAGGACGCGGTGCGGCAGGCCGTCCACCTGGCGGGTGACCACGGTCTCGGCCCCGGCGAGGTAGGTCCGCTTGACCGCGTCCGGGACCGTGCTGTCGGAGGTCAGCAGGAACCGGGTGCCCATGGCGATGCCCGCCGCGCCGTACGCGAGGGCGGCGGCCAGCCCGCGCCCGTCGAAGAAGCCGCCGGCCGCGATGACCGGGATGCCGACCGCGTCGACGACCTGGGGCAGCAGCAGCGTGGTGGCGATCGGGCCGGTGTGCCCGCCGCCCTCGCCGCCCTGGACCAGCACGGCGTCGGCGCCCCAGGCCGCGACCTTCTCGGCGTGCCGCCGCGCGCCCACCGACGGGATCACCACGACCCCGGCGTCCTTCAGCCGGGCGATCAGCTCTCGGCGCGGGGCCAGCGCGAACGAGGCGACCCGTACCCGCTCTCTGATCAGCAGGTCGATACGGTCGCCCGCGTCGGCGGCGTCGGCGCGCAGGTTGACCCCGAAAGGCTCGTCGGTGCGGGCGCGGACCTCCTTGATCGCGGCGGCGAGCTCGCCGAGGCTCATGGTGGCCGAGCCGAGAATGCCGAGCCCGCCCGCGCGCGCCACGGCGGAGACCAGCCGGGGGCCCGCCACCCAGCCCATCCCGGTCTGCACGACGGGATGCCGCACCCCGGTGAGCCGGGTCAGCGGCGTGTCCAGCACCTGCCTCGTCATGTCCGGACCTCGCGGTCACGCGCCGACCGTGGGTCGAGGACCTCGCGGATCAGGCGGAGCTCCTCGTCCGTGGGCTGCCGGGTCTCCGGTACGTCGCCGTCGATGGCGAGGGCGAAGCCGGTGGCGGCCAGGACCTGCTCGACGGGCACGCCCGGGTGAGTGGAGACCAGCCGCATCGTCCCGTCCGACGCGCCGAAGTCGAGGACCGCGAGGTCGGTCACCACGCGCCGCAGGTCGTGGAAGCGCGCCGCCACGGGGCCGAGCGCGGCGGCGCGGTCGGTGCCGACGCCGCTGACCACGTCCACCTTCGGCACGAAGACGCGGGTGGCGTGGCGCGGGATCCAGTAGCTCGTCGGGTTGGCGATCGTGTTGCCGGGCGCGCCGCGGACGCCGAGGAGTTGCGAGGCGGGCCGCTCCCAGGAGCCGATGGCGGAGATGTTGGTGTTGCCGTGCCGGTCGATCTGTGAGGCGCCCATCATCACGTGCCGCCGGCCGTTCTGCACCAGCCACAGGTGCTCGCGGAACGGCAGCCACCCTTCGACCGGGCCGGCGGGTGCGCCGATCGGCACCGGCTCGGCGGTGAGCAGCGCGCCGCCGTCCGTCGTCAGCAGGCCGGGTTCGAACGTCAGCCGGGCCAGCCTGGCCCCCAGGATCGAGCAGGTGCCCATCGCCGCGGCCAGCACCTCGCCGTCGCCGCGCCACGCCTCGGCGCAGGCGACCACGCACACTTCCGCCCGGCTCGCGCTCATCGCGTCTCCTGTTCCTGGTGCCATCGGCGTAGGGCCTCCTGGTAGGCCCGTTCGTCGCCGGACAGGAACCGGCCGGCGAAGGCCTCCCACCGCTCGGGGTCGGCCGCCGAGGTGGCGTAGTGCCGCTGGAACGCCTCGTCCCTCCCGGTGCCGAGGTCGGTGAAGTGGCCGCCGCCGGGCGTCTCGACGACCCCGGTGACGTGCATGCGGCTGAGCAGCAGCGTCTGCGGCGGGCCGCCCAGCTCGCCGGGCCGCACCAGCCGCTCGCAGGACAGGTAGCAGCGGGCGGCGGCCTTGGCGAACAGGTCGTCCATGAAGGGGTCGGGGCCGAGGTAGCGGCCGTTGCCGCGGGTGTCGGCCAGGTCCAGGTGCAGCAGCGCGGCGTCCAGGGTGAGCGCGGGCACCGCGACCAGCTCCTCCTGGTCGGCGTACGGGGAGCGTACGGTGCGCAGGGCGGGGTCGACCCGCAGGACGTCGGAGCCGAGCCCGGCCCGCGTCGGCAGGAACGGCAGCCGGTGCGCCCCCGCGAGCAGGCCGAACATGAACATGCCCTCGTCGTACTCGGTGAACTCGACGGTCCCGCGCTGCCTGGCGGTGCGGAAGTGCGGTTCGAGGGCGATCGAGTCGAGGGTCACGAACGGCGCGACGACCCGGCGGACCTTGCCCGCCGCGCACAGCAGGCCCACGTCCGGCCCGCCGTAGGACACGATGGTCAGGTCCCGCAGCGCCGACCGGCACAGCGCCCGGACCAGCGCCATCGGCTTGCGCCGCGAGCCCCAGCCACCGATCCCGATCGTCATGCCGCTCTCCAGCGCGGCGACGACCTCCTCGACCTGCATCACGGCGCCCATCATCGGCCTCCATCCGTGAGGAAGGCGTCCCGGTGGCGGTCACCGGCGCCCATCAGGTTGAGCTCGTAGGTGAAGCCCTGCTCGTAGCGGTAGCTGCGGTTGACGTCGATCGGGTCGATGCCGTTCAGCGACTCCTTCGCGCGGCGGATGACGTACGGATCCTTGGCGGCGATCGTGGCGGCCACCTCCAGCGCGGCCGCGCGGAGCCCGTCGCGGGGGGTCACCTCCAGGACGGAGCCGAAGGCGTGCAGCTCGGCGGCGGTGACGTTGCGGCAGGTGTAGACCATGGCGCGCATCAGGTGCTGGGGCACCAGCCGGGCCAGGTGGGTGGCGGCGCCGAGCGCGCCCCGTTCGACCTCGGGCAGCCCGAAGTAGGCGTCGTCGGAGGCGATCACGATGTCGGCGTTGCCGGCCAGCCCGACGCCGCCGCCCAGGCAGAACCCGTGCACGGCGGCGATCACCGGGACCTCGCACGCGTAGACGGCGGCGAACGCGGCGTAGCAGCCCCGGTTGGCTCCCACCAGCGCTTCGAAGCCGCGGGCGGCCTGCATCTCCTTGAGGTCGACGCCGGCGTTGAAGCCGCGGCCCTCGGCGCGCAGCACCACGACGCGGTTCGCGGGGTCGCGCCCGGCGGCCCGCACGGCGTCGGCCAGGTCGAACCAGCCCTGGACGGTGAGCGCGTTGACCGGCGGCACGTCCATGACGACCTCGGCGATGCCCTGGCCGGGGCTGTGGGCAGAGATTCCCATGAGCCACCTTTCGACCTAACATTTGTTAGAAACAATAGCTCGTCAACGAGGACAGCGCGAGGAGACCCTGGGCATGAGCGTGGACTTCACCGGTCGCACGGTGCTGGTGACCGGCGGCACCAAGGGCATCGGGTACGTGATCGCGCGAACGTTCCTCGCCGCGGGCGCCGACGTGGTGGTGTGCGGCAGAACCGACCCGACCGCTCCGCCGGCCGCAGGCGGCAGGACCGCCTGCTTCGTCGTGGCGGACGTCCGGGACCCGGCGGCCGCCGTGCATCTGGTGGAGCAGGTCGTCGAGCGGTTCGGGCGGCTCGACGTGCTGGTCAACAATGCCGGCGGCTCTCCGGACGCGGACGCGGCGACCGTCTCGCCCAGGTTCGTCGAGCGGGTCGTGGCGCTGAACCTGCTCGCCCCGTTCTACGTGGCGCAGCCCGCCAACCAGGTGATGCGGTCCCAGGACAGCGGCGGGTCGATCATCAACATAGGCAGCGTCTCCGCCGTGCACCCCCAGCCGGGCACCGCCGCCTACTCGGCGGCCAAGGCCGGGCTGCTCACGCTGACCAAGGCGCTGGCGCTGGAGTGGGCGCCGAAGGTGCGAGTCAACCACGTCACCGCCGGCCCGATGGCCTCCGCCTACGGCGAGGACGGCGGCGCGGCCGTGGCCGGGGTGATCCCGATGGGGCGGCCGGCGGTCCCGGCCGACGTCGCGAACGCCTGCCTCTTCCTGGCCGGCGACGCGGCCTCCTACCTCACCGGCGCGGACCTCGCGGTGCACGGCGGAGGCGAGTTCCCGGCCCGCTACCTGGCGACGCGCAGCTGACCCAGGGTCAGGGACGGGCCTCGCGAGGCAGGCCGAGCACCCGTTCGACGGTCAGGGACGGGCCTCGCGGGGCAGGCCGAGGACGCGTTCGGCGATGATGCCTCGCTGGATCTCGTTCGATCCGGCGTAAATCGTGTCGGCGCGCGAGAACAGGTAGAGCCGCTGCGCGTCGCTCAGCTCGTACGGCGGGCCGTCGGCGATCATCCCGCCGGCCCCGAGCACGTCCATGGCCAGCTCGCCCAGCTCCCGGTGCCACACGCCCCACACGAGCTTGGAGATGGACGACTCGGGCCCCGGCGGGCCCTCCATGGTGCGGATCGCGTTGAGCCGCATCACCCGCAGGCCGATCCACGAGCGTACGAGCCGGTCGCGCAGCAGCGGGTCGTCGATCGCGCCCGTCCGGCGGGCCGTCTCGATCACGGCCTCCAGCTCGTGCCGGAAGCCCACCTGCTGGCCGAGGGTGGCCACGCCGCGTTCGAAGCCGAGCGTGGCCATGGCGATCCGCCAGCCGTCGCCCGGCGCGCCCACGATGTCGGCGGCGCCGGTCACGGCGTCGTCGAAGAAGACCTCGTTGAACTCGCTCGTCCCGGTCAGCTGGACGATCGGCCTGACCTCCACCCCGTCCTGCCGCATCGGCACGAGCAGGTAGGACAGGCCGTGGTGGCGGGTGGAGCCCGGCTCGGTACGGCAGAGCGCGAAGCACCAGTCGGCCTCCACCGCCAGGGAGGTCCACACCTTCTGCCCGGTGACGCGCCACCGGTCGCCGTCCAGCTCGGCGCGGGTCCGTACGCCGGCCAGGTCGGAGCCGGCGCCGGGCTCGGAGTAGCCCTGGCACCACAGCTCGCGCACGGCCACGATCGGCGGCAGGAACCGCGCACGCTGCTCGTCGGTGCCGAACGCGATGACGGTCGGGCCGAGCAGGTTCTCGCCGATGTGGTTCACCCGGGCGGGGGCCCTGGCCAAGGCGTACTCCTCGTGGAAGGCGACCTGGTCCGCGATGCTCGCGCCCCGGCCGCCGTGCTCCTCGGGCCAGCCCAGGCAGGTCCAGCCGGCCGCGGCCAGGTGCCGCTCCCAGGCCAGCCGCAGGTCGAACGCCTCGTGCTCGCGCCCCGGCCCGCCCAGCCCGCGCGCCTCGGCGAACTCGCCCGTCAGACTGTCCCGCAGCCAGGCCCGGACCTCCGCCCTGAACGTCACACCTGGAACCCTACCAAGCACTTGTTAGATAATACGAGTGTGATCACCACGGACGAGCAGGAGGAGCTGCGGAGCACCGTGCGCACCCTCCTGGCGCGCACTCCCCCGTCCCGGCCCGCGCCGGACGCCGAGGCCGGGTACGACGAGACCATCTGGCGACTGCTCGCCGACCAGGTGGGCGCGTTCGGCCTCGCCGTGCCCGAGGAGCACGGCGGCGCGGGCTGCACCCTGGCCGAAACCCAGGTGGTGTGCGAAGAGCTGGGCCGGGCCGTGGCCACCCTGCCCTACCTGGGCTCCGCCGTACTCGCCACTCAAGCCCTCCTCGCGTGCGGCGCGACCAGCACGCAGCCCAGCCCCGCCGACAGCGTGAGCGGCGCGACCGGCGCGCTGCCCGGTCTCGCCGACGGTAGCCGGGTCGGGGCGCTGGCCTGGGCCGAGGGCGGCACCTGGGATCCGGCGGCGATCCGCGCCCAGGTGGCGGGCGGGCGGCTGACCGGCGTCAAGGAGCATGTGCTCGACGGCGCCCGCGCCGACCTGTTCATCGTGCCCGCCCGAACTCCCGACGGCGGTCTTGGGCTTTATCGTGTGGACCCCGCTGCCCCCGGCGTCCGGGTGGAGTCGCTTGTCACGCTGGATCGCACCAGGCCGCAGGCGCGGGTGCGGTTCGACGCCGCGCCCGCCCGGCTGCTCGCCGCCGACGGGCGGCGCGTCCTCGAACGGCTGCTCGCCGTGGCGGCGACCGCGCTCAGCGCCGAACAACTCGGCGGCAGCGACCGGTGCCTGGAGATGACGCTCGCGTACGTGAAGGTCCGGGAGCAGTTCGGCAGGCCGATCGGCTCGTTCCAGGCGGTCAAGCACCGGCTGGCCGACCTGTACGTCCTGGTCGAATCCGCCCGATCGGTCAGCCGCGACGCCGCCCGCGCGCTCGCCGACGACGCACCCGACCTCGGGGTACGGGCGGCCACGGCCCAGGCGTACTGCGCGGAGGCGTACGCGGCGGTGGCCGCCGAGACCATCCAGCTGCACGGCGGCATCGGCTTCACCTGGGAGCACGAGGCCCACCTGCACTTCAAGCGGGCCCACGCGGCGGCGGCCCTGTTCGGCTCGCCCGCCTGGCACCGGGCCCGGCTGGCCGCCCACGTGCTCGACGAGTGATCATCGTCACATCGCTCTTGTAAGGTCACACCGTCGGCACCCGCCCTGCTCGTCCAGAGAGGACTCCCATGTCCCGTCGCGACCTGATCGACCCTGCGAGCCGCATCCCCCTGGACGCGATGCGCGCCATGATGCCCGAAGGACTCCAGAGCATCCCCGACATCACCGAGCGCCGCGCCGCCGCCGCTGCCATGGCGCTCGCCGTCGAGGCGCCCGACAACCCGAACGTCACCAAGGAGGACCGGACCGTTCCCGGCCCTGACGGGGCTCCCGACCTCACCGTGCGGATCTACCGGCCGGTCGACCAGGCGGGCCCGCTGCCCGGCCTCTACTACATCCATGGCGGCGGCATGATCCTCGGCGACCTCGCCTCGGAGGACGACGTCGCGACGAAGATCTGCGACGCGGTCGGCGCCGTCGTGGTCTCCGTCGAATACCGGCTCGCTCCGGAGCACCCCCACCCCGCCCCCGTCGAGGACTGCTACGCCGGCCTGGTGTGGACCGCGAAGAGCGCCACCGAGCTGGGCATCGACCCGCAACGGCTGGCGATCTACGGCGGCAGCGCCGGCGGCGGGCTGACCATCGGCACCGCGCTCCTGGCACGCGACCGCGGCGGCCCCGCGCTGTCGTTCATGATGCCGATCTACCCGATGATCGACGACCGGAACGAGACGCTGTCCAGTCATGAGATCACCGACATCGGGCTGTGGGACCGTGCCACCAACATCGAGGCCTGGGCCTGGTACCTCGGCGGCAAGGACGCCGACCAGTACGCCGCCCCGGCCCGGGCCGGGGACCTGGCCGGCCTGCCGCCCGCCTACCTCGACGTCGGCACCGTCGACCTGTTCCGGGACGAGGACATCGCGTTCGCGCAGCGGCTCATGCAGGCGGGCGTGCCGACCGAGCTGCACGTCCACCCGGGCTCCTATCACGCCTCGGAGATGTTCGCCCCCGACACGGCCCTGTCACAGCGCATCTGGGCCCACCGGCTCGACGCGCTCCGGCGGGCCCTCGCCTGAGCTACCGCCCGTCGAGCCGGCTCACCGTGACGTCGAGCCGGGCGGCGAGCTCGTCGACGGTCGTGCCGTACGTCTCGACCGCCGTGACGCCGCCGGGGCCGACCTGGAAGAGCGCCTGGTCGGTGTAGAGGCGGCTGACGCAGGCCAGGCCGGTGAGCGGATAGGTGCACTCCCGGACGAGCTTGGGTGAGCCGTCCCTGGCGAACAGCGTCATCATGACGAACACGTCCTTGGCGCCGATGGCCAGGTCCATGGCGCCGCCGACGGCGGGGATCGCGTCGGGGGCGCCGGTGTGCCAGTTGGCCAGGTCGCCGCGCTCGGAGACCTGGTAGGCGCCGAGCACGCAGACGTCCAGGTGGCCGCCGCGCATCATGGCGAAGGAGTCGGCGTGGTGGAAGTACGCCGCGCCGGGCGGCTCGGTGACCGGGATCTTGCCGGCGTTGGTCAGATCGGGGTCCACCTCGTCGGCCGACGCGGCGGGGCCCATGCCGAGCATGCCGTTCTCGGTGTGCAGGATGACGCCGGAGTCGGCGGCGAGGTGGTCGGCCACCGTCGTCGGCTGGCCAATGCCGAGGTTGACGAACGAGTCGCGCGGGATGTCGCGGGCGACCACGGCGGCGAGCTCGTCGCGGCCGAGCGGACCGCGGCCCAGGTGCTCGACGGTCCGGCCCGCCGGAGGGATGGGGAACGTCATGAGCTGGCCTCCGCTGCGCTCAGGTCCAGGATCCGGTCCACGTAGATGCTGGGCGTGACGACCGCCTCGGGGTCGAGCTCGCCGAGCTCGACGACCCGGCGCACCTCGGCGATCGTCAACGTCGCCGCCGTCGCCATGACGGGCCCGAAGTTCCGGGCGGTCTTGCGGTAGACGAGGTTGCCCCTCCGGTCGCCGAGGTAGGCGCCGATGAGCGCGACGTCACCCTTGATCGGATACTCCAGCACGTACTCCCGGCCGTCGATGGTGCGCCGCTCCTTGCCCTCGGCCAGCAGCGTGCCGACGCCGGTGGGGCTGAAGAACGCGCCGATGCCGGCGCCGGCGGCGCGCATCCGCTCGGCGAGGTTGCCCTGCGGGACGACCTCCAGCTCGATCCGCCCCTCCCTATACAGGCCGTCGAAGACCCAGGAGTCGCTCTGGCGCGGGAACGAGCAGATCATCTTGCGCACCCGGCCGGCGGCGAGCAGGGCGGCCAGGCCGGTGTCGCCGTTGCCCGCGTTGTTGCTGACCACGGTCAGATCCGTGGCGCCCTGCCGGATCAGCGCCTCGATCAGCGTGACCGGCATGCCCGCCATGCCGAACCCGCCGACGAGCACGGTGGCGCCGTCCGCGATCCCGGCGACGGCCTCGTCGGGATCGCCGGTGATGGCCGTCATGAGGCGCTCACGTTCTCGAGGACGACGGCCAGCCCCTGGCCGACGCCGATGCAGATGGCGGCGACCCCCCACCGCTCGCCCCGTTCGGCGAGCACGTGGGCGAGGGTGCCGAGGACGCGGCCGCCGGAGGCGCCGAGGGGGTGGCCGAGGGCGATGGCGCCGCCCTTGGTGTTGACGATCTCCGGGTCGACCTTCCAGGCGTCCACGCAGACCAGCGACTGCACGGCGAACGCCTCGTTCAGCTCCACGGCCCCGACGTCGTCCCAGCCGATGCCGGCCCGGCGCAGCGCCTGGTCGGCGGCGGCCACCGGCGCGTACCCGAACAGGTGCGGTTCGAGGGCCGAGGCGGCGCGCCCGGCCACGCGGGCGATCGGGTCGGCGCCGATCCGGCTCGCGGCCGCCGCCGAGCCGAGCACGACCGCCGAAGCGCCGTCGTTGAGCGGTGAGGCGTTGCCGGCCGTGATGGTGCCGTCGGGCCGGAAGACCGGCTTGAGGCCGGCGAGCGTCTCCGGGGTGGAGCCGGGTCTGATCCCCTCGTCGCGCGCCAGGTCCACGCCCTCGACCGGCACCACCAGGTCGTCGTAGAACCCGGCGTTCCAGGCGGCGTCGGCCAGCACGTGCGAGCGGGCCGCGAAGGCGTCCTGCCGCTCGCGGGAGATGGCGTACCTCTCCCGCAGTCGCTCGTTCGCCTCGCCGAGTGAGACGGTCCACTCCTTGGGCATCCTCGGGTTCACCAGGCGCCAGCCGAGCGTGGTGGAGACGGCGGTCACGTCGCCGGCCGGGAACGCCCGCGAGGGCTTGGGCAGCACCCACGGGGCGCGCGTCATCGACTCCACGCCGCCGGCCACCACCACGTCGGCGTCGCCGCTCTCGATCGTCCGCGACGCCATCATGGCCGCGTCCAGGCTGGACCCGCACAGCCGGTTCACCGTGGTGGCGGGCACGCTCACCGGCAGGCCGGCGAGCAGCACGGCCATCCGGCCGACGTTGCGATTGTCCTCACCGGCGCCGTTGGCGTTGCCCCAGACGACGTCGCCGATCGCGGCCGGATCCAGCGCCGGGACCTTGGCCAGCGCGCCCCGCAGGGCGGTGGCCGCCAGGTCGTCGGGGCGCACGCCGGCTAGCGCGCCGTTGAACCTGCCGAAGGGTGTACGCGCCGCGGCGTAGACGAAGGCGGAGCCCATACCGTCCTCCAACTGTTCGCTATGCGAACACTTGTCCTCTTTATGAACATCTGTAGAGTAGCCCACCGACACGACCGACCCAGGCGCCGATCTCGGCCGGCTCGATCGGCGATGAGGTCCATCGCGCGGGCATACCCGTACGTGCTTGTCGCGGCGTCAGATCTGGGCGGGGACGGCGATCGCGGTGATCAGCAGGCCGTCGCGGTGGATCCAGCGGCCGGTGAACCCGGTCAGCGGGCCGATGACGGTGCTCGGCGGCGCCACCAGCAGTGTCGCGGTGAACCCGCCGGCCGGGTCCAGCTCGATCCGGGCCTGGTCGAACTCCAGGAACCGGTGGGTGAGGGGGAACCAGGCCTTGTAGACCGATTCCTTGGCGCTGAACAGCAGCCGGTCCCACGGAACCCCCGGTCCCAGGCGGCGGAGTCCGGACCGCTCTTCCGGCAGCGCGATGGCGTCCAGGACGCCGTCGGGCAGCGGCTCGGCCGGCTCGGCGTCGAGGCCGATCGTGCGCAGGTGGGTGGCGTGGGCGACCGCGCAGCCACGGAAGCCGGCGCAGTGGGTCATGCTGCCGACGACCCCCGCCGGCCAGCGCGGCGCGCCACGCTCGCCAGGCAGGATCGGGCCGGGCGTCACCCCGAGTCGTTCCAGCGCGGCGCGGGCGCAGTGCCGGACGGTGGCGAACTCACGGCGGCGCTTGTCCACCGCGCGCGCGATCACCGCCTCCTCGTCCGGGAACAGCACGACACGAGGCGGATCGGCGTACACCTCGGCGGTCAGCGCCTGCGCGGGCAGGACCTGGGCGAGCAGTCCGGTCGTGGACAGCGGGTCGTTCATCCCGTCCCGGTGCGCGGTGCCGCCATCGCGCGTCACTCCGCCGCGTCTCCGGTCACGCTGATCTTCCGGCTGAGAACCAGCGAGAACACCTGCCCCACCGCTCGTCACCTCGTTGATGTCGACCGCGTGTCGGCGACGGTGCGGGAATCCACCGGCCAGCAGCACGGTACCCAGACCGATCGGCGCGAGACAACCCTGGGGCTCACGTACTGGATGGCGGCAGGGGGTTGAGGTCGGCGGGGGCCTCGCTTAGCCTTCGCCCGTGGAAGCCCCGACGCCTTCGGCCGTGGAAGCCCCGACGCTGTTCGCGATCAGCGACCTGCACGTCGCCTACAAGGAGAACCGTGAGATCGTCGAGAGGATCAAGCCCGAGCACGACGGCGACTGGCTGATCGTCGCCGGTGACGTCGGAGAGCTCTTCGCCGACGTGGAATGGGCCCTGGGCCTGCTCGCCGGCCGGTTCGCCAAGGTGATCTGGACGCCGGGCAACCACGAGCTGTGGACCCCCCGGGAGGACCCGGTCCAACTGCGCGGCGAGGCCCGCTACCGCCGCCTGGTGGAGTCCTGCCGCGAGCTCGGCGTCGTCACCCCGGAGGACCCGTATCCGGTGTGGACGGGGCAGGGCGGCCCGGTCGCGGTCGTGCCGCTGTTCCTGCTCTACGACTACTCCTTCCGGATGCCGGGCCTGACCACCAAGGAGGCGTCGCTGGACTACGCCTACGAGACGGGCGTGGTGTGCACCGACGAGATCCTGCTCCACCCCGACCCGTACCCCAGCCGGGAGGCCTGGTGCTGGGCCCGGCTGGCCGAGACCGAGCGGCGGCTGGCCGACCTCGACGACACCCTGCCGACCGTGCTGGTCAACCACTATCCCCTGGTACGCGAGCCCACCCGGATCCTGCGTTACCCGGAGTTCGCCCAGTGGTGCGGCACCGAGCGGACCGCCGACTGGCACCTGCGCTACCGGGCCGCGGTCGCCGTCTACGGGCACCTGCACATCCCCCGGACCACCTGGCACGACGGCGTCCGCTTCGAGGAGGTGTCGGTCGGCTATCCGCGCGAGTGGCGTCCGCGGAGCACCCCACCGGGGACGCTCCGCCGGGTGTTCGACTGAGCGGGCGCGGGCGTGGAACACCCACTCCTCGCGCCGGCCGGAGCGGTCGTGCGAGCACCCTTCAGCGGCGCGGTGCTCTCCGCCGCCGGGCGGCCGTGACGTGATGCGCGAAGGCCAGGTTGTCGGCCCGTTCCTCGTCGCCTTCGGCGATCGCGTCGAGGAGCGCCTGGTGCTCGCGGTAGCGGCGGACGAACCGTTCGGGCTGGCTGTCGATCCGCTCGATGGTCCGGTGCAGCCGCTCGTCCCGCGAGAACACCCGCGACTGCGCGAGCAGGGCCTCCATGACCGGGTTGGCGGCGGCCCCCTCGATCCGGCGATGGAAGCGGGCGAGGATCGCCATCACCCGGTCCAGCGATTCGGCGCACTCGCCCAGCGTGCCGTCCTGCCGAGCCCTCAGGAGCCGCGCGACCAGCGCGTCCGCCTCAGCGAGGCTCTCGTTCAGGCTCTTGACCAGTGACGGCGGCCGTTTGCGCGCGGCGAACCGGGCGACGAGTCCGCGCAGCCGGGCCTCCGTCTCCGCGATCTCGTCCAGGGTCTCGGGGCCGTAGTCCGCGATCTGCAGGGAGCGTGGCCCGGTGCGTACGACGACACGCTCGTGGATGAGCTGCCGAAGCGCCTCGCGTACGGGCGTCGGGCTCACGCCGAGCCGGGCCGCCAGCTCTCGCTCGGTGACCTTCTGCCCCCGGCTCAGCGTGCCGCCTTGCACCGCGGCACGCAGCCACGCGTACACCTGATCGGCCAAGCTGGTCTCCGGGACGCCCGCCCAAGGATCGAATGCCACCTCGACACCATATGCTGTAGCAAAAATTGGGCACAAGCGGCTCAGGGAGCGATGCCCACCCCGTCGATCCGGCTCCAGGCGCGCTCCTGCGCGGCGGTCATCGCGGGCCAGCGCAGGCCGCCGGGCCGGGGGCGGATCTTCGTGGCGAACGACGCGGGCCGGAAGTTCCAGTCGTAGAAGCACCCGCTGCCGTACGTCTTGTCGAACGTGCCGCAGGAACGGGCGATCGCGTGCGGGGCCGGCTTCCGGCCGGAGCGCACCCACGTGTCGAGCGCGGAGATGGAAGTGGCGTACTCGGAGTCGCTCAGCTCGCCGTGCTCGGACTCCGTCGTGAACGTCTGGACGAGCCGCCCGTCCCGGCCGGCGCCCCGGAGAGTGGCCCGGTAGGCCGCCTCGTGCTCCACGAAGACCTGCGGGTCGTGGATGGCGTGCAGGGTGAGGACCGGGATGGACACCCGGCCGGTGAGGTCGCTGTCGTAGGACAGGTCACGGCGGGCGGCGGGGTCGGCCGAGAATCGCGCCACTCCGGCGTTGAGCGCCTTGTCGTCGTGGGAACCGCTGTACCGCACGCCTCGGTTGCCGAACGGGTTACGGCCGTCGAGCCGCTTGAACACGATGTCCTGGAACAGGTAGGTCGCGTACAGCAGATCCGTTTTCAGGGTGTCCTGCTGAATACGGGTGACGGCGAGGATGGCGTCGAGATTGCGCTGCTGCCGCGCGGTCCGGTCGCCGGGGTCGGCGTCGATGCCGGTGCACTCCTGCAGCCGGGCGTGAATCGCGGCGGGGGTCAGGGTGGAGTCGGCGGGGAGGCCCTGCCACAGCGGGTACTGCCGCTCCTTGGGACGGGGAAGGTTGCGGCAGTAGTACTGGTAGACCACGCGCAGGTCCACGCGGTGGTCGTAGCCGCGCGAGCCACCGCTCAGGTTGCCGCTGGTCAGCAGCAGCCCGTCGTAGACGCCGCGCTTCTGACCGTAGGTCTCGGCGACCTTGGCCGCGACGTTGCCGCCCCAGGACTGTCCGTGCAGGTAGGTGCGGGACGGCCGGCCGAAACGCGCCGCGAAGAGGCGGCGGACGTTCTCGGTGTCGGCGGCGGCCATCCTGACCCCGTACCCGCCGCGCCGGTAGGAGGAGCCGGCCCAGGCGTATCCCTGGTCGACCATCACCGCCCAGCGCGCCAGATCCTCGGTCGGGGTGGACGCATCGTAGGAGACGTCGGGCCCGCCATGGGCGTGCACGACGAGGGAGCCGTTCCAGCGCTTCGGGACGGCCATCGTGTAGTAGGCGCCGTTGGCGTCCCGGCCGGTGTGGCAGGTGGCCTTGTCGGCCAGGCCGGACGGGCAGGCGGCAGCCTTGGGCCGCGTGGTGCGCGCTTCGGCCTCGGCGGACGCCCCGGGGCCGAGCGTGCCCGTGAGCGCGGCGGCGAGCACCGCCGTGAGGACCACCGGACGGCGGGAGGACCAGGAACGAGGGGCAGGCGCATCAGAGGTTTTCAAGGAGTTACTCCTTCAGGTGCTCGGTGCGACCGACGCGTCGGGTCGGGAACAAGGGAAACCGTCCCGTGCTGGGACCGCCCGACGAGCGTAACGTTCTATGTGCTATAGCATGCAGCTCACAGACGGCCCCCCGTGCCGGCCGCGCCGTGCGGCTACGTGAGCCCGTCTCCACGCCGGTCCGCGCCGTCGGCGCGCGCCTGGCCGGCGGACGCGTCTTCCGCCCCTCGACCCTGCCCGGCCACCACCTCGGCCAGCAGCCTGGCCGTTCCCTCGGGAGCCTCCACCGGGAAGTGATGGCTCCCCAGGTCGACGAGCACGACGTCGACGCGGTCCCCAAGCTGATCGATCGCCTCCTGCGTGACCAGGTCCCGCACCCCGAACACCGTGATCGGCTGCTTCGCCTCGGCCAGCGCCTCTTCCATGTTCCAGCGCACCAGGCCCTCGAACGCCCGCCTGCCCGCCGGCTGGCGCACGGAGACGATCTTCTGGAAGTACACGTCCTTGAGAGCCGGATCGGTGCCGGCCGGCGAGCCCGCCTCGACCATGCCGCGCACCAGCCCGGCGAAGTCGTCGTCCAGGGGCCGCAGCATCTCCTTCGTCTGCTGCTCGTCCAGCGCGCCGAACAGGAAGACGTAGTGCAGCGCGTCGAGCGTGACCACGTGCGTGACCGTGCCGGGAAGCAGTCGGCCGACCTCGACGGCGACCGCCCCGCCGAGGGAGTGCCCGGCCACGACACACGTGTCGACCGACTCGGCCTCCAGCACCGCCGCCACGTCGCGAGCGAACTCCTCCATCGTCCAGATGTCCCGCGTCGAACGCGACTCGCCGTGCTCGGCGAGATCGATCGCGATGACCCGACAGTGGTCAGGAAGGTAGGTGGTGATCGCGTCGAAGTCGGTGCGGTTGCAGCCCCAGCCATGAATCAGGATCACGGTGGTCCCGTCGGCCGGGCCACCGATCGTGTAGCGAATCGTCGTGTCGCCCGAACGCCGAACCTCACGGTTCGTCGCAGTCCTGCTTGCTCCTGCCATGAGAACCCCTTGTGCCGCATGATGAAACGCCGTGTCGTTTGGTAGCATGACTTTAATAACAGCACCCTGCCGCGTCAACGACGATCGGTGCTTTGACACGCCGAGTGCCGCACCAGTGCTCCTGGTCGTCACTGCTTGTCCATGCCATGGCCGGCCATGGACGTCGCGCGCCCTGGCGTCGCCACCGGACCTGCCGGCCAAGGGAGTACGCGCATGTCCCATGACCTCTTCAGCCCGCTCGAGATCCGAGGAGTGCGGCTCAAGAACCGGGTGGTGGCCTCTCCGATGTGGCAGTACTCCGGCGTGGACGGCATGCCGACGGACACGCACGCCGTGCACCTCGGCCGGCTCGCCGAGGGCGGCGCCGGCCTGATCTTCCAGGAGGGCACGACCGTCGACCGCAAGGGCCGGGGCACCGTTGGCGACCTTGGCATCTGGGACGACAGCCTGGTGCCGCACTACGCGCGACTGGTCGACCTCGTGAGGGCCGGCGGCGCCGTGCCGGGCATCCAGCTCATCCATGCCGGTCGCAAGGGTCGCCGGAATCCACCGTGGGCCTGGCGCGAGCCCAATCCCCCGGCCGCCGAGGACTGGCAGGTGCTGGGCCCCAGCCCGTTACCCGTCATGCTCGACGGCTACAACCTGCCCATCGAGATGTCGCTGCGCGACATCCAGGAGACGGTGGACGCATGGGCGCACGCGGCGCGGCGGGCACAGGAGGCCGGATACGACGTCCTTGAGGTGCAGGCGGCGCATGGTTACCTGATCCACACCTTCCTCTCGCCGCTGTCGAACCATCGCACGGACGACTACGGCGGATCGCCGGAGAACCGCTCCCGGCTTCTCATGGAGATCATCGACGGAATCCGGACCGTCTGGCCGGCCGACAAGCCCCTGTTCGTCCGCCTGTCCTGCGTGGACGTCGACTGGGGGATCGACCAGACCGTCGAGTTGGTACGGGAGCTGCGCGGACATGAGGTGGATGTCATCGACTGCAGCTCGGGGAGCCTCACGGGCCGGCCCGTCTTCGACACCGCGAGCGCGGGTTACGGCTACCAGGTGCCCTACGCGGAGGAGGTGCGGGCACGTACCGGGATCAGGACGATGGCGGTCGGGCACATCGTGCACGCCAAGCAGGCCCAGGCGATCATCGAACAGGGCCGGGCGGATCTCGTCGCACTGGGCCGCGAGCTGCTCTACAACCCGAACTGGCCCATGGACGCCGCCCGAAAGCTCGGGGTGCCCGATCCGTACGCGCAGGCACCGTCCCGCATCGCCTACTGGCTCGCCAAGCGCGACGGCGGTTTCGAGGGATTCGCGCCCTCCACCGAGGGGACCCGTTAACGCGACCGCCGCTGGAGGCTAGGCGGATGAGATCAGTCGGCTGATCTCATCCGCCGCCGCGACGGTCATCCGCGCCAGCGCGTCCCGCCGGGAGTGGTCGTAGCGCATCTCCGGGATGGCCAGCGCGAGCGCCGCGACGGGTCGTCCCTCCGCGTCCGTGATGGCCGCGCCGATGGAGGCGACGTACGGCGGGTGGTACCACGACGACATGTTGAGCGCGTAACCACGCTCGGCGGTCCGGGCGATCTCCTGCCGGAGCTCTTCGGAGCTCGGCATGGGCGTGCCCGCGAACTCCTTGAACTCGGGCCGCAGCAGCCGGTCGACCTCGGCGGCCTCCAGGCGCGACATGATCGCGACACCGGCCGACGTGGCGCGGAGCGGCAGGCGAGCGCCGATGTCGAGGAACGCGCGGACGACCTGCGTGCTGTCCTCCCGTGCGACGATGACGCACTCTTCGCCGTCGCCCACCCCGAGGAAGACGGTCTCGTCCGCCTCGGCCGAGAGGCGCTTCATCGCCGGTCCCGCCAGCTCTCTGAGGTCCTGCTCGCCGGCCCCGCGCAGCCCGAGGGCCAGCACCTTCATCGTCACGCCCCAGCGCGCGTGCTCAGGGTCCACGACTCTCAGCCAGCCGGCCTGCTGGAGTGTCACCAGGCACCGCTGGACCGAGCTCTTCGGGATGCGCGTGACGCGGGACAGCTCCGAGACGCCGATCGGCTGTCGCACGGCGACTTCTTCGAAAACGCGGAGCGTGCTCAGCACGCTGTTCATCGTCCGGATGCCGCTGGCCGGCCTGTCCTGGGCAGGCGTGTCGTCGTCGCCTTTTCCGGTGCTCATGGGGAGTCGAGCGTACCACTCAGCACTAAGCCATGCCTCATCGCGGCACAGTCCGGAGCGCACCTCTTTACCGCCACGTCACCATCGGACTACCATGCGGCACGTCGTACTGCATAGTGGAACGGACGATCCATGGATCTCACCGTCGTAGGAGACGTCGTCGTATCAGGGTGGCCGCGGCGCCCGGTCGTGAACCGCCCTGGACCGGGCGACTCCGCGTTCGGGCTGCTGCGGAGCGGGGATCTGACGATCGGCAATCTGGAGGCTCCGCTCACCGCGGCCGGGCAGCGCGCCGAGAAACTGGTCGCCATGCGCGCGCCGACGGCGGGCGCGGCGGAACTGGCGGGACTCGGCGTCGACCTGGTGTCGCTGGCGACGAACCACGCGATGGACTACGGCGCCGACGGCATGCGCGACACCGTGCGGGCGCTGGACGCGGCAGGAGTCCTGCATGCCGGCTTCGGCGAGTCGGTCACCGAGGCGACCGGCCCCCGGGTCGTGTCCGCCGGCGGGAGCACCCTCGCCTTCTTCAGCTTCTGCTCCGCGCTTCCGCTGGGCTACGACGCCACTCCCGACCGGGCGGGCATCGGTGCGATCCGGGTACGGCAGAGCTTCGAGTACGACACCGGCTTCCTGGAGGAGACGCCCGGCACGCCTCCGTTCGTGCACTCCAGCGCGCATGAGCCGGATGTCCGAGCGGCCGAGGCCCTGATCGGCGAGGCCAAGAAGAGCAGCGACTTCGTCGTGGTGGCGCTGCACTGGGGAGTTCCCTTCCCCTATCTGCCGACGGCGCAAGGACCCCTGGCGCAGTATCAGCGACCCCTGGCACGGCGCCTGATCGACGCCGGAGCGGACCTCATCATCGGGCACCATCCGCACTGCCTGCACCCCGTGGAGTTCTATGCGCACGGACTGATCCTCTACTCGACGGGAAACTTCGTCTTCGACTGGTGCGACGGGTGGAGCCCGGACTCGATGGTCGCCCGGGAGGACGCGCACCCGTTCGCCCCCTACCGGCCGGTCCTGTTGAAAGGCCCGTGGTATGAGAGTGCGGTGTTCCAGGTGCGGCTGGGGGTGGCCGACGCGCCCACGCTCCGGGTCGAGCCCGTCGAGCTCGATCAGGACAGCCAGCCGATCATGCCGCGACCCGAGGTGGCGGCCTCGATCCTCGCGCGGTTCGCGGAGGCGTCGAGGGATCTGGACCCGTCCGTCGTGGTGGACGACGACGGGTCCGTACGACGCCGGCCGGTCGGACGTTGACAGCGGAACGTGACGACTGCCACAGTTTGTACTGCAATGCAGAACAGCGTACCGCAATACGGCACGAAGCTCGAGAGAGGCGACATTCCATGTCCAGCCCGGTGGCCAGGCCGTCCGACTACGAGTCGTTCCCGTACATGCGGCGCGGGATCGACTTCCCCGCCGTCGAGCTGTCCGATCCCCGCCATCGCCGGAGCGGTTTCGCCGCCGCACTGGACGAGGAGCAGGTGGCACGGGTCGAACGACTGCTCGCGGACAACGTGGTGATCAGCTTCCACGACCATCCCCAACTGTTCCCTGCGGACCAGAGCGACGTGTCCGCCTTCCTGCGGACCACGCGGGAGTTCACGGCCTTCACCGAACTGCGGCGATCCGGACTGACGGCGATCTTCGACAACTGGTTCGGCGTCATCGGGAGCTCGACCCCGTCGGGATGGCAGTGGGACGACCTGATCACGACGCTCGGCATGCGCCTGGCGGACCTCGCCCACCAGGACGGGGTCGTGGTGGCGCACACGGTCCGGGACATCCTCGACGCCAAGCGCGACGGCCGCCTCGCCTTCGTCATGGGCACCGAGTCCGTGGGACCGATCGGGACCGAGCTGGACCGCATCGACGTGCTCTACGGCCTGGGGATCCGGCAGATGGGCCTGGTCTACGCCACGGCGAACACCCTCGGAAGCGGACAGAAGGACCCCAAAGACGAAGGTCTGACGGCCTTCGGCCGGCGCGCGGTGCGGCGCATGAACGCGCTGGGCGTCCTCATCGACGTCTCCCATGCCGGCGACCGGACCTCCCTGGAGGCGATCGAGGCCTCCTCGAAGCCGGTCGCGATCACCCACGCCGGCGCCCGCGGGGTGTGGCCGATCGCCCGCATGAAGCCGGACGAGGTGCTGCGGGCATGCGCGGAGCGTGGCGGCGTCCTGGGCCTCGAAGCGGCGCCGCACACCACCGTGTCCTACGACCACCGCACGCACACGATCGAGTCGGTGATGGATCACTTCACCTACGCGGTCGACCTGATGGGCATCGAGCACGTCGCGTTCGGCCCGGACACCCTGTACGGCGACCACGTGGGTTTCCACCACGCGATCAGCGGACAACTCGGTCTCACGCCGACCGACGTCGCCTACGACCGGGTCGCGCACGTCGACGGGCTGGAGAACCCGAGCGAGAACTTCCGCAACATCACCGGATGGCTCGTCGAGCACGGCTACAGCGACAGCGAGATCCAGGCCGTCCTGGGCGGCAACATCCTTCGGCTTCTTAACGAGGTGTGGCGATGACCGACATCAACGACCGGATCACCCGTGAGTTCGACCAGAACCTGAACGCGGTCCTGGACCTCTCACACCGGATCAACGCCGATCCCGAGCCGGCGTTCCAGGAACACCGGGCATCGGCGTCGATCGTCGCGGCCCTCGAAGGCGGTGGGGCGTTCACGATCGAGAAGGGAGTGGCCGACCTGCCGACGGCCTTCGTGGCGTCGGCGGGATCCGGTGATCTGGTGTTCGGCATCTGCGCGGAGATGGACGCGCTTCCCGGCATCGGCCATGGGTGCGGTCACAACGTCATCGCCGGAGCGGCCGTGGGCGCCGCGCTCGCGCTGGCGCCGTTCGCCGAGGAGCTGGGACTGACGGTACGGGTCTTCGGCACGCCCGCCGAGGAGAGCGGGACCGGCAAGGAGATCATGCTGAACCGTGGCGTCTTCGCCGGGACGCACGCCGCCATGATGGTGCATCCGTCGCTGAAGGACGTCGTCGCGCCGCGGTTCCGCGCGTCGCGGTCGTGGCGGGTCACGTACACCGGCCGTGGCGGGCACGCCTCGCGGCCGTGGAGCGCGCTGAACGCCGCCGACGCGACGGTAGTCGCCCAGGTCGCCATCGGGCTGCTGCGGCAGCAGCTGCGGGACGGCATCCTGGTGCACCACGTGGTGAAGGAGGCGGGCTCCGCCGTCAACGTCATCGCCGACCGCGCCGTGGTCGAGTGCATGATCCGGGGCGACACGATCGACGAGGTCGACGAGGTGTGGGAGCGGGTGCGCCGCTGCTTCGAGGCCGGAGCCGTCGCCACCGGGACCGCCGCCGAGTTCGCCTTGCTGCCCTCCCTCTACCGCGAGTTCCATCACGACGACGATCTGGCCGCCGCCTTTCAGGCTCAGGCGGAGGCCATCGGACGCACCTTCCCCGACTATCCGGACAAACTGTTCGGGTCGACCGACATGGGGAACGTCTCGCAACGCGTCCCCGCCCTGCACCCGATGCTCTCGTTCGACCTTCCGGCCGAGGAGGGCAACCACACCGCCGCCTTCGCGGTCGCCGCGGGAGGCCCGGAGGGCGACCGGTTCGTCCGCGACGGCGGGCTGGCGATGGCGCTCACGATCGCGGACATCGCGCGGTCCGCGCCGCTTCGCGCGCGACTGCTGGCCGGCGGCCCCGCCGTGGGCACGGATCATTGAGGACCGTCACGGTGCCCGCCGTCGAACAGGCCGGCTCAGTCTGACCGCTCGACGGCGCGGGCCGTCGGCCATCCCCCGTCCTTGACCAGCCGGCGCGCGGCCCGGACGAGTTCGGTCGCGACCACCTGCACCGCGGCCGGCACCCGGCCGCTGCGTTGCAGGGCGAGGACGACGGTGCGGGACACCTCGGGCTCGGTCAGCGGGCCGCCGTTCAGCCGTCCGGCCGCCACGTCCCCGGCGACGCCCGCGGCGGGCAGGACGCTCCACCCGCTGCCCGAGGCCACCAGCCTCTTCTGCAGCAGCATCGAGTTGGTCTGGCACACCACCGTGGGCTCGGCGTCGGTGATGTGCAGCGCCTCGTCGATCAGGACCCGGAGGCCGTGCCCGGCCACGGGCAGCACGAGGGGCTGCTCCGCCACGTGCTTCCAGGTCAGCGCGTCGGCGCCGAGAGCCGCGCCGGGCGGCGCGACCGCCCACAGCGACTCGTGGAGCAGCGGCGTGACGAAGATCGAGGGTGTCGACTCCAGGTTGTACAGCAGGGTCATGTCGACATCGCCGTCGTCGAGCCACTGCTGCAGATGGCCGGAGAAGGCGCTGAGCAGGCGCAGCTCGACGCCCGGGTGCTGCCGCGCCACCGACTCCAGCAGGGGCGCGGCGAGGATCTCGACGGTGCTCTCCAGCAGGCCGATCGTCACGATCCCCTGGACCGGCCCGCGATCCGGGCGGATCTCGGCCCGGGCCCGCTCCAGTTCGAGGAGCGCGCGACGGGCGCGCTCGGTCAGGATCTCACCGGCGGGGGTGAGCGTCATGCCCTGCCGGGTGCGCTCGAAGAGCGGCACGCCGACCTCCTCCTCCAGGGAGCGGATGTGCCGGCTGACCGCGGGCTGCACCACGTGAAGCAGGCGCGCCGCCTTGGTGACGCTACCGACGTCGCTCACGGTCACGAGCGCGGTGAGCTGCTTGAGGTCCATCGAGTCCTTCCGCCGTCATGCGCGAACCGCCTGGGGTCATTACAAATCAGCATTACACCGTACGACCTATAACAAAGCAAGATGTAAGCAGCCCTGCGCACCCACCCGCTCCGAAAGGCCCACCATGTACGAGCTCAGCGCAGATGAGACAGCGATCGTCGCCCTGGTACGGGACTGGGTCGACCATGAGGTCAAGCCCGTCGTACGGGACCTCGAGCACACCGACACCTATCCCGAGGCCCTCATCGAGCAGATGAAACAGATGGGCATCTACGGGCTGGCCATCCCCGAGCCGTGGAACGACGCCGCCGTGTCCGCGCCCTGCTACGCCGCGGTGACCGAGGAGCTCGCCCGCGGCTGGATGAGCCTGGCCGGCGCCATGGGCGGGCACAGCGTGGTCGCGAAGCTGCTGCTGAACTACGGAACCCAGGAGCAGAAGGACACCTACCTGCCGAAGATGGCCACCGGCGAGATCCGGGCGACCATGGCCCTGACCGAACCAGGCGGCGGATCCGACCTCCAGGCCATGCGCACCGTCGCGCGCAAGCAGGGCGACGAGTACGTGATCAACGGCTCCAAGACCTGGATCACGAACGCGCGGCGGTCCCAGCTGATCGCCCTGCTGTGTCTCACCGATCCGGCGGCCGAGCCGGCGCACCGGGGCATCAGCGTCCTGCTCATCGAGAAGGGGCCGGGCTTCGAGGTGTCGCGCGACCTCCCGAAGCTCGGCTACAAGGGCGTCGAGAGCTGCGAGCTGTCCT
Organism: Nonomuraea glycinis; assembly: GCF_014646515.1. GTDB lineage: Bacteria > Actinomycetota > Actinomycetes > Streptosporangiales > Streptosporangiaceae > Nonomuraea > Nonomuraea glycinis. The sequence goes on along the minus strand of NZ_BMNK01000019.1, from coordinate 75,254 downwards.
TCGACGATCTCCGCGTGCCCCGGTCCGCGCTGCTCGGCACGCAGGAGGGCCAGGGCTTCGCGCAGATGATGCGCGGCCTGGAGATCGGCCGCATCCAGGTGGCCTCGCGCGCGCTGGGCGTCGGCGCCGCGGCGTTGGAGGACGCGGTGCGGTACAGCCAGGAGCGGGAGAGCTTCGGGCAGCCCATCTGGAAGCACCAGTCCATCAGCAACTACCTCGCGGACATGGCCACCCAGTTGACGGCCGCGCGGCAGCTCGTGCAGTACGCCGCCCGCCGGTACGACTCGGGTGAGCGAGCCGATCTGGAGGCCGGGATGGCCAAGCTGTTCGCGTCCGAGACGGCCATGAAGATCGCCCTCGACGCCATGCGCATCCACGGCGGGTACGGCTACTCGACCGAGTTCGACGTCGAGCGGTACTTCCGCGACGCGCCCCTGATGATCCTCGGTGAAGGGACCAACGAGATCCAGCGCAACGTCATCGCCAGGGAGCTCGTGAAACGCAACAGGATCAGCTCATGAACTCCTGGCTGTTCGTCCCGGGCCACCGGCCCGACCGGTTCGCCAAGGCCGCCGCCTCCGGGGCGCACGAGATCATCGCCGATCTCGAGGACGCGGTCTCCCCCGAGCACAAGGACTCCGCCCGGAGCGAGGTCGTCCGGTGGCTCGCCCACGGCGGCACGGCCTGGGTGCGCGTCAACGCCGCCGGCACCCCCTGGCACCACGACGATCTGGGCTCCCTGCGGGACTCCCCCGGGCTGCGGGGCGTGGTCCTGCCCAAGGCCCAGGGACCGGCGACGGTGCGGCGCGTCCAGCGGGAGCTGCCGGGCACGCGGATCCTCGCGTTGATCGAGACCGCTGTCGGGCTCCAGGACGCGCCCTCCGTCGCGGCGTGCACCGCGGTGACCGGGCTGGCCTTCGGCTCGATCGACTTCGCCCTCGACATCGGAGCCGACGAGAGCGACGAGACCCTGCTGTTCGCCCGCAGCGCCCTGGTGGTCGCCGCACGCGCGGCCGGCCTCCCCCCGCCCATCGACGGCGTCACCGTCGAGACGCGCGACATCGAGGCCGTCCGCGCGGCGGCCGTCCGCTCCCGGCGCCTCGGCTTCGGCGGCAAGCTGTGCATCCACCCCGCCCAGGTGGATCCCGTCAACCACGCCTTCAGCCCGGAGCCGGCCGAGATCGACTGGGCCCGGAGCGTGCTCACCGCCGCCACCGCCCAGAGCGGCCCGTTCACCGTCGACGGCCGCATGGTCGACGAGCCGGTCCTGGCCAAGGCCCGCCGCATCCTGCAAGCCCGACACTGAGGAGATCTCATGCTTCCGCTGGCCGGCATCACCGTCGTCTCCCTCGAACAGGCGGTCGCCGCCCCCTTCGCCACCAGGCAGCTCGCCGACCTCGGCGCGCGGGTCATCAAGGTCGAGCGCCCCGGCGCGGGCGACTTCGCGCGCGACTACGACCGCACCGTCCACGGCGACTCCAGCTACTTCGTGTGGCTGAACCGCGGTAAGGAGTCGATCGAGCTCGACATCAAGGACCCCGGCGACCGGCAGGTGCTCGACACCATCGTCGGCGCGGCCGACGTGGTCGTCCAGAATCTCGCCCCCGGCGCGGCCGCCCGGCTGGGCCTCGACGCCGCGACGCTGCGCGCGTCGCGTCCCGAGCTCGTGCACTGCTCGATCTCCGGGTACGGACCGCAGGGACCCTACCGGGCGAAGAAGGCCTACGACCTGCTCGTCCAGTGCGAGACCGGGCTCGTCATGGCCACCGGCACCCCGGAGGCGCCGTCCAAGGCCGGCGTCTCCGTCGCCGACATCGCCACGGGGATGTACGCGTACTCGGGGATCCTGACCGCCCTGCTCCAGCGGGCGACGCAGGGGGCCGGGGCGACGGTCGAGGTCGCGATGATCGACGCGCTCGGCGAGTGGATGGTCCAGCCGGCCTACCACGCCGCTTACGGCGGGTCGGAGACCCGCCGGACGACCGCGAAGCACCCGTCGATCTCGCCGTACGGCCCCTATCAGGCCGGTGACGGGAATCGGGTGTTCGTGGGCGTCCAGAATGATCGCGAGTGGGCCCGGCTGTGCCATGAGGTCCTGGGGCGGCCCGATCTGGTCGACGATCCCCGCTTCGCCCACAACCCCGAACGGGTGGTCAACGACGACCTGATCGGTCCGCTGATCGAGTCGGCCTTCGCCACGCTCGACGCCGACCGCGCCGTCGAGCTGCTCGACCGGGCGGGCATCGCCTGCGCCCGCCTGCGGCGACCGGTCGAACTCCTGACCCACCCGCAGCTCGTGGCACGCGACCGCTGGCGTGAGGTCCGTACTCCGGGAGGTGTCGTCGAGGCGATGCTGCCGCCCGTCACGATCGCCGGCCAGGAGCAGGTGATGGGGGACGTGCCGCGGCTGGGCGAGCACAACGAGAGCCTGCGCGCCGAGTTCGGCGGAGCACGAGAGGAGGTCACCGCATGACCGGGGACCACGAGGTCATCACGCGCACCGAGGTGCTGCGGCCGGAGCCCGCCATCGCGTTCGCCGGGCTCCTCGACGTCGGCCTGCCCGACCTGGAGACCGAAGGACTCCCGCTGCTGTGGCACTGGTTCTACCTGCTGGAGCGGCCGCGCCAGGCCGACCTCGGGCCGGACGGTCATCCGGTGCGCGGCGTGCTCCCCACCCCGCCGGGACCGGGGCGGCGCCGGATGTTCGCCGGTGGCCGGGTCACCCGGCTCGGCCCGCTGGTCGTGGGCCGCGAGGCGACCCGGCGCACCGAGGTCGTGTCGTCCTTCGACAAGGAGGGGCGTACGGGCCGGCTCACCTTCACCGTCGTACGGCACACCCTCACCCAAGGCGGCGAGGTGAAGGTGGTCGAGGAGCAGGACGTCGTCTACCGTGACGCCGCGGCCCTCGGCGCGCCCGCCGAGGCGGCCCCGGTCACGCCGGTGCCGCCCGAGGACGGTGCGTGGTCCCTGCTCGTCGACCCGGTCCTGCTGTTCCGGTTCTCGGCGCTGACGTACAACGCCCATCGGATCCACTACGACCGTGACTACGCTCGCGACGTCGAGGGCTACCCGGGCCTGGTGACTCATGGCCCGCTGCAGGCGCTGGCGATGGCGGAGTCCGTACGGCGGACCGGCGTGACCGCCACTTCCCTCGACTATCGGCTGGTGTCCCCGCTGTTCGACCATCAGGGCCTCATCGTGAGCAGCGTCGAGTCCGGCTCGGGCCATGCGGTGATCGTGCGCGACCTCGGTGGCCGCGTCACCGCGAAGGGCCAGGTCGAGGCGTGAGCGGATCAGCCGGCAGGTGACCCCGGGGCGGGCGGCTCGCGAAAGGTCGCAGCCGCTGGAAGACCATGACAAAGGACAGGAACGATGGAGATGAAGATGAAGGCCGGTGTGGTGCGGCGCTTCGGCGGTCCGGACGTCGTCGAGATCGACGATGTGCCACGGCCCGTCGTAAGCGACGGGGATGTCCTGGTCCGGCTGCGGGCCGCCGGGCTGAACCGCGCTGACGTGACCGTCCGGGAGGGCCGTTTCGCCGAGCAGCAGCCGCTTCCGATCATTTTGGGCGTGGAAGGCGCCGGGGACGTCGTCGAGGTCGGCAGTGCGGTCACCACGCTGCGGCCGGGGCAGCGGGTCGTGCTGCTGCCGATGCTGGTGTGCGGATCCTGCGCCGCCTGCCGGTCGGGGCTGGACAGCCAATGCCACGCGCTGAAGTTCCTCGGCGAGCACACCGACGGCACCTACGCCGAGTACATCGCGGTCCCCGCGCGTAACGCGATTCCCGCCCCGGAATCTCTCGGCTACGCCGAACTGGCGGCGAGCATCCTGGCCTACCTGACCGCCTGGCATATGCTCGTGACGCGTGGCCGGCTGCAGCCGGAGGAGACCGTGCTGGTCGTCGGGGCGGGCAGCGGCGTGGGCAGCGCCGCCGTCCAGCTGGCCGGCGTCCTGGGCGCGCGGGTCATCGCCACCACCGGAACCGACGACAAGCGCGACAGGCTCCTTCGGCTCGGCGCGCACGAGGTCGTGAACTACAGGCAGGTTCCCGAGTTCAGCGACGCCGTCCGGACGCTGACCGAGGGGCGCGGCGCGGACCTCGTCCACGATTCGGTCGGCGGGGCGACGATCCAGCAGTCCATTCACGCGCTGCGTCATGGCGGACGCCTGATCGGCATGGGATCGCACTCCGGTCCCCACGCCGACATCGTCCTGTACAGCCTGTACCGCAAGGAGATCGACTTCCGTGGCGCGCACGCCGCCGACTCTCGCGAACTCGCCGAGGTCCTGCCCATGCTGGCCGACGGGCGGCTGCGTCCCATCGTCGACTCGGAGTTCGCCCTGGACAACGCACCGGCGGCCCAGGAACGGCTGGTCAGCCCGGACCGCTTCGGCAAGGTGGTGTTGACCATCGAGTGACCCGGCATGCCGTCCCTGAGTCCCGCCTTGCCAAGGGGCGGGATTCAGAAACGGGATGTGCACTGCAATATGCCGTGGACGGCGTCAGGAACGCATCGACCCGCTGACGCTCCGTCAGCCCCCGTCAGTCCCCGTCAGTCCCCGTCAGTCCAGGAAGCGGCCGGCGATCCGGGAGGCGTTCGAGCTGTGGCTGTGCGCCCTCATCAGCTCTTCGGCCCGTTCTCCGTCACCGGCGGCGATGGCCTCGAAGATGGCTCGGTGCTGCCCGTAACGCTCGCCAACGGCCTCCCGGTGCTCACCCCGCACCTGGGACAGAACGCTGCTGCGCCGCTCCGCCGAGTCGAACGCCTCAACGGTGCGCAGCATCTGCATCAGGGTCGCGTTGCCGCTCGCCTGGTCCACGAGCGAATGAAAACGCTGCATGCGGACCTGAACCTCGATCACCAGGTCCAGCTCTCTCGCGCTCCCCGGCGCGACGTCGCGCATCTCGGTGCGCAGCGCGTCCGCCTCGCCCAGGCACCGGGACATCTCACGGCGCTGGGCCGCCGTCGACTTCTCCGCGGCCAACCGGGCGGCGAGCGCCCGGAGCACATCCTCGATCATGGTGAACTCGCGCAGCTCGTCCTCGCCGAACTCGGCGACGCGGACAGATCTGGGCCCCGTCCGCTCGACCAGGCGATCCTGCTCCAGCCGCCGCAACGCCTCGCGGACAGGGGTCGCGCTGATGTTGAGCGACTCCGCCAGACCCCGCTCCGTGACCTTCTCCCCGCGCTGCAGAGAGCCGGTGACGATGGCCTCGCGGATGGCGGCATACGCCTGATCACCGAGAGTCACCGGCGAGGGAAGCTGAGAAAGCGCGGCCATGGATCGCATGGTATTTGCTACAGCATCCTTGTCAACCATGATCCGGATCCGCCGGCGGTGATGCCCGCAGGGTATGACCGCCGGCGCTGCGAAGAGTCTTTCCCTTCACCTACGCGTGCCGCTGACATGAGCCGCTCGAAATGAGCATCAGCCGAATAGGGACGATGAGCGTATCGGTGATCTAAGCACAATACCGCTGATGCAACCGTGGGCCTGTTCTGCGCGGTCCAGAGGTTGCGAAGGCCGGCCACCTGATGGTTGACCAGTCGCCTGACCTGGGAAACATGGTAGGCGATACTGGGATCGAACCAGTGGCCTCTTCGATGTTGAGCAGTCACGACAAGTTCTCGACTTGGCGTTGCACCTGGTCGATGAATATCTGCACAATGGCGGCAATGGCGGATATCGTACCGATGATCAGAGGTAGATTGAGTTCAATTTCCTCTTCGTCAAGAACACCCTCGCTTGGATCTGAAGGATAGGCCGACATCCTATTGCCTCCCGCGCAATCGTGCACCACCTCGCCCGACTCCTGCACGAGAAAAGCCGACTGCGCGGCACTCCGAATAACAGTCGAGCGTTGACCCCGTTTCGGCAAGCGGTCATGGTGCCGCACAGGTTGCGCGGGGAGCGTGACACCGCAGAAGCCGCGATCACCACGCCCCCGGCCCACCGCCTACCGCTCCACGAAGGCAGTGACGTTCTCGCAGGTCAGGAACCAGATCTCCACGAGGCCCTCGATCGCGCCCAAGCCGCTGGCGAACCCTCTTCAACCACGACCACCTACAGGAACTTCAACGAGATCACGTCAGTGGATTCGAAGTGTTCCGACACACACCCAACCCACCGTCGGGAATGTCATGACAGTACGCCTGGGGATGTACGTTGGATTCGCCGAATGATCGTCCCAGAACGTGATGTCGTTGTTTCCCGTGGAGATTTTGTTCGCCCACCAGCAGTTCGACGATCCGGTGAAATCGTAGGACTTCCAGGTCCCGGCATTGGCGAAGCATATGTTGCCGCTGTGTCCCCACAGTTCCACAAAATTGTGATCGCCGCATGAGACAGTGTTGATGGCGTAAGCACTGCCCGCCGGCGCCGCCAGCGTGAAAGCGGAAACCAGCGCCGCCACCAACGCGAGAGATTTCAACTTCGAGCGCATCATGCTCCTTGGATTCGTGTAGATCTTGTTTTCTTCTTCACGGTAAGGGGCCTTATGGAAAGCTGTCAATCCCTGAAAATGCGGAGGCGGTTCCATGCCGAAGCGGCCCCATCAGGGCTGTTCATGCAATTCTTTTCTCGTTCATCCGCCGCTCGAATTTGTTATGGATGCTTTTCTCATATCGTTCATCTGACGCTCGGATGTCCCGTCGCCCCACGCAGAACTGCTGCGGGCCGAACCCTGGTCAACGCGCCGGCTGTTCGCTTGGCTGGTGGAGCCATTCCTGTCGATCGCCCTGCTGGTCGTCGTCGGCGCCCGCGCCTACCCGGCCACCCGCGGCCGGCGACTGGACGAGCCCAAGCTGATCCGCATCGAGTGGCTGTTCCTCGCGCTCACGCTCGGCATGAACGCCTGGCCGTACCCGCCCTGGGCCGTCGCTGAGTTCTCGCTGTCGCGGCTGCTCCTGCACATCCCGGGGCCGATCGTGGCGGCCTGGTTCACCCACCGGCCCGCCGAGATGGCGATATGCCCGTCCGGTGTCACCGCCGGGCTACTGGATGCGACACAGCTTCGTGTCACCGTTGGACACAGCTTCGTGTCACCGTTGTCCGCAGACCTTCGTGTCACCGTTGTCCGCAGACGGTGTTCCCGTCGAGAACATCGCCCGGTTGATCGGGAATGCTGGCGGGTCAGCGGTCACCGAGCAGGTCTACCGTCATCAGATCAAGCCCGTCATCCAGGACGGCGCGACTGTCATGGATCGGATCGTCCCTGGCGGCGACCGCAGAGCGGGGCAGTCACCCGAAAGATCAAAAAAGCCGCCTCCCGCATTCGGGAGGCGGCTCTTGAGCCGGTGGGCGATACTGGGATCGAACCAGTGACCTCTTCGGTGTGAACGAAGCGCTCTCCCCCTGAGCTAATCGCCCGGCAGGTCGGTGCCTTACGGTGCCGACGGGGAAAACCATACCGCATCCCAGGGGCCGCTGGCGAAACGGCGAGCGAGCGGGCCCGGAGGCGGCGGCAGGTGGATGATTCGGGTGAAAGGCGGCGGTTGCCCATCGGTGTGGCGGCCGGGTGGCATACCATCGTCCTGTCCCGGGTAGACGCCGATCGTGATCCACGCCGTAAACGTTCTTGGAGCCTCTCGGAACCTGGCTTCGCCCCACGCAAAACCCTTGCAAATACGACCCGATAGATGCCGTTTAGCCAGCTAGAGGGCTAAATGTCCAGCTGTGAGTTGCGTTACAGAAGGCCCTTGGAGCGGAATCTTTCCTACAGGTTTCTTCGTTCCGCGTCATAGCTCAAGGACGAAGTCCGCAAGAGCAGTGAAAGCCCCGCAGAGGGGACCTACGACGAAAAGGTTTGGCTGACGATGAACAGCACCACCGTCTCCGCCGAGCTTGGCCTTCGGCTTGTGGTCCCCGACCGTACTACCGTCCCCCTGCTCGCCGGACTGAGCTACACAGCCGACGATCCGTACGCCATCCGCATGGCATTCCACGTAGGGAACGACGAACCGGTCGAGTGGATCTTCGCACGCGAGTTGCTGACCGTCGGGATCGTACGACGGGTCGGCGACGGCGACGTGCAGGTGTGGCCGGCGCGCGCCGACGGCGAGCGCACGCTGCACATCAGCCTGACCTCCCCCTTCGGGCAGGCGCTGTTCGAGGTGCCGTTGGCGCCGCTGACGGAGTTCCTGCACAGGACGTACGAGAAGGTGCCCGCCGGCCGCGAGGCCGACTACATGGATCTGGACGCGGAGCTGACCAACATGCTCTGGCCCTCCTGAGCCTCAGCCGGGCAGTGTGTCCAAGGTCGTGCGCATCCTGGTGATCTCGATGCTCTGGCCCGCGTACACATCCCTGGCCATCCGCCGCATCCGCTGGTCACGGCCGCCCGCGAGCTGCTCCCCCGCCATCCGGACCGCGCCCTCGTGGTGCCGGATCATGAGCTCCAGGAACATCCGGTCGAAGGCCGCGCCCCGGGCCGCGCGCAGCTCCCGCAGCTGCGCCTCGGTGGCCATGCCGTAGCCGTCCCCCGCGCCGTCGTGCGTGTGCCCGCCGGGGACGGGGCGGCCGAGAGCCGTCAGCCAGTTCGACATGATGGTGATCTCGGGCTGCTGGGTGAGCGCGATCTGGTCGGCGACGGCCCGGATCGCGGGGCTGGTGGTGCGGTTCGGCACCAGCCCGGTCATCTCCAGGGCCTGCCGGTGGTGCGGGATCATGCCTTCGGCGAAGCGCACGTCCGCGGCCGTCGGGCTCGCGGGCAGCCGCCCCACGCGCTCGCCGGGTGTCGCCGTCCGGCCCGTTCCGCCCGGCTGCTGGGGGACGATCACCGGAGCGTCGGTGCCCACCGGCGCCGGGCGTTCCGGCTCCTGGCCGCAGCCTGCCGACCCAGATATCAGCAGAACCGTGACGAATAGTGCGCACATTCGGGACTTCTCTGGCATAGCTTCCATACTGAGCTATGTGACGAGGGGGACAGGCGTGATCTTCGCCAAGGTTCGGGGGGCGGCGCTGTGCGCCGCCGTTCTGCTGGTATCCGCGTGTGCGGCGAGCCCGGAGCAACCGGCGGCCGCGCCGCCGACCCAGCAGCCGAGCACGCAGCCGGGCACGCCGTCGAGCAGCCTTCCGCCGGGCCAGGTCAAGACCAGCGACAACGTCAAGCTGGTGACCAACGTGCCCCGCGCGGCCCCGCTCAACGGCGCGGACGACTGGAACACCGACCTGGCCTTCCAGGGCGACTACGCGTTCGTGGGCAACTTCGGCGGGTTCTCGATCTACGACATCAGCGACCCGACCGCACCCAAGACGGTGAGCCAGGTGGCCTGCCCCGCGCAGCAGAACGACGTCACGGTCCACGGCGACCTGCTGATCCTTTCGGTGGACGAGCCGCGCAGCGGCGAGGGCTGCGACTCCACCGATGAGGAGCGCGCCTGGGAGGGCCTGCGCATCTTCGACATCAGCGACAAGAAGAGCCCCAAGTACGTCTCCTCCGTCGCCACCGCCTGCGGCTCGCACACCCACACGATGGTGCCGAAGAACGACAAGCTGTACGTGTACGTCTCCTCCCCCGGCCCCGAGCCGGACTCCAAGACCTGCCCGCCGCCGCACAAGCTGCTGCAGATCGTGGAAGTCCCGGTGAGCGATCCGAAGTCCGCGCGGGTCGTCGCCGCGCCCGACATCCCGATCAAGGGCGCCGAGGAGGGCTCCGTCGGCTGCCACGACATCACCGCCTTCCCGGAGAAGAACCTGGCCGCGGGCGCCTGCTTCGGTGACGGCGTGCTGCTGGACATCGCCGACCCGGTGAACCCCAAGCTGCTGCAGCAGATCAGCGACCCGGAGAACTTCCAGATCTGGCACTCCGCGACGTTCAACAACGACGCGACCAAGGTCCTGTTCAGCGACGAGCTGGGCGGCGGCGGCGCGCCGACGTGCGACGCCAAGACCCCGGCCACCAAGGGCGCGGACGCCATCTACGACCTCGTCGACGGCCAGTTGCAGAAGCGCGGCTACTTCAAGATCCCGCGCGAGCAGCAGGAGAGCGAGAACTGCGTCGCCCACAACGGCTCACTGCTGCCGGTGCCGGGCAAGGACATCATGGTCCAGGCGTGGTACCAGGGCGGCGTGTCGTTCGTCGACTTCACCGACTCCGACAACCCGAAGGAGATCGGCTACTTCGAGCGCGGCCCGTTCGACGGTGAGGGCGGCATCGCCGGCTCCTGGTCGGCCTACTACTACAACGGGTACGTCTACTCCTCCGACATCCAGCTGGGCCTGGACGTCCTGGAGATCACCGACCCGCTGACCGATCCGGCCAAGCAGGTCAAGATGGACGACTTCAACGTCCAGACCCAGAAGACCTACTGAGGCGCCTCGATCGTGCCGGTGCGCCAGCCGCTGTAGCCGGTGGTCCAGGAGGACGCGAGCACGGCCTCCTGGATCGGCGCCCGCCAGACGAGCTGGAAGGCCCGCGGGCAGTTCCGCTCGTCCAGCGTGAGCTTCCAGTTGAGGGTGCTCTTCTCCAGCTCCTGCCTGCTCCAGCCGCCGGCGATCTCGGCGAGGATGTCCTGTACGGTGTGCGGCGCGGTCGTGGTGACGAGCGAGCCCATGTAGACGCGGTCTGACCTGCTCAGCCTGGGGGTGAGCGCGACCAGCTCAGTAATGGCCCCGACGGAGGCCACGAACGCGATGACGCGGGTGTACAGCACGACCCCGGTCTCGTCCTTGCCCTTGACCTCGCGCCCGTTGAGGTAGACGCCCTCCCGCTCGCCGGCGCCGATGACCACGACCTGGTCGTCGTCTGTCTCGGGGGTGGTCAGGGTCATGGTGACGTTCACGCTGCCGGAGCCTTCGGTGGCCGGCGGATCGTGGACGAGGCTGCCCTTGGCCGTGGCGGTGAAGCTGCTCTGGGACAGCCCGCCCTCATGGGTGAAGTCGGCCATCGGCGTGCCGGCGAGGGCGGCCCGCAGCGCGGCGGCGAGCGGTTGCGGCTCACCGGGCGGCGCCGCCACGGCCTCGGGAGCGGACGTCGGCTCGGTCGCCGGGGTGCCGGACGTGGTCCGCCATCCGACGGCGGCGGCGATCCCCGCGGTCAGCGCTCCCGCCCCGAACAGCAGCAGCCTGCGCCGCGAGACGGGGGCGGGCGTGGCGGCTATGGCGTCCCACCGCCCGTCAGCACCTTGATGGCCATGCGCTCCGCACCGTCGGCCCCGCCCAGATAAACGCCCAGATAGACGCCCGGGCGGACGCCCGGACGGACGCCTGGGCGGACGCCCGGACGGACGGCGTCCTTGCCAGGCCGGCCCACGATGCGGTGGTCGCCGAGCCGTTCGGGATCTCCCGGACGCGGCTTGCCAACGGCCAACGCGATCAGGGATCGATGTCGGCGGCGGAGCGCTCGGCGAAGACGCGCATCGCCTTGGCGGTGATCGGGCCCGGCGCGGTGGGCAGCACGGTCTCGTCGACCAGCGCGATCGGCTGGATGTCACGGGTGGTGGAGGTGAGGAACGCCTCCTCCGCGCCGTAGAGCGCCTGCAGCGGCACGTCCACCTCCTCGGCGCCGAACCACTCCACGACCAGCGCGCGGGTGACGCCCGCCAGGCAGCCGGAGGCGAGGGTCGGGGTGAGCAGGTGCCCGTCGCGGACGATGAAGATGTTGGACCCGGTGCCCTCGCACAGGTCGCCGGCGAGGTTGCCGAAGATGGCCTCGCCGCCGCCGCGCGCCTTGGCGTAGGCCAGGGCCTTGGCGTTGTCGCCGTAGGAGGTGCTCTTGACGCCGGACAGCGCGCCGCGCTCGTTGCGCGGCCACGGGACGACCGTGACGTTCGCGGTGGCGGGGAACGGCTTCTGCTCGTCGACGATCACGACCGAGGTGCCGCCCTGGTCGCCGCGGTCGGAGCCGAGCGGGCCGGGGCCGCTGGTGTAGGTGATCCGGATCCGGCCGAGCGTCCAGGCGGGCGCGGCGGCCAGGCACTGGTCGATGCCGTCGGCGATCGCCTTGACGTCGGGCTCGGGCAGGTCCATGCGCTGGGCGGAGAGCGTGAGCCGGTCGAGGTGCCGGGTGAGGGCGAACGCCCTGCCGTGCACGATCTTCACGGTCTCGAAGACGCCGTCGCCGACCATCAGCCCGTGGTCGAACACCGAGACGCTGGCCTGCGCGGGGTCGAGAAGCTCTCCGTTGACCCAGACAGGGATGTTCATCAGTTGCCTCCTGAGGATGCCAGGGCTATCAGCCTGGACGCTTTGAGCTCGGTTTCGACCCACTCTCGCCTGGGGTCGCTGCCCCAGGTGATGCCCGCTCCGGTGCCGAAGCGGATCTCGTCGCCGGTGATCCAGAAGGTCCGGATGCTCACCGCCAGCGCCGCCGTGCCCCGATCGGCGTCGACCCAACCCACCGCACCACAGTAGGGCCCGCGCGGCTCTGGTTCGAGCTCATTGATGATCCGCAGCGCGGACGATTTGGGCGCGCCGGTCACCGAGCCGGGCGGGAACGTGGCGGCGAACAGCTCCGGCCACCCCATTCCCGGCGCGAGCCGGGCCCGCACGGTGGAGACGAGGTGCGCCAGGCCGGGGTGCTCCTCGATCGCGCAGAGCTCCGGCACCTCGACCGATCCGACGGCCGCTACCCTGCCGAGGTCGTTGCGGACCAGGTCGACGATCATGACGTTCTCGGCGTAGTCCTTGGCCAGCATGTCGTCGGCGGTGACGCCGGTGCCCTTGATGGGCCGGGACTCGACGACGTCACCGGCCCGCGACAGGTAGAGCTCGGGGGAGGCCGACACGACGGTGAGGCCCGGCACCTGGATGACGGCGGAGTAGGGGGCCGGGTTGCCGGCCGCGAGCCGGGCGGCCAGCGCCAGCGGGTCTGCGCCGGGGGCGACGGGCGCGGTCAGCACCCGGCACAGGTTGGCCTGGTAGACCTCGCCGCGCTCGATCTCGTCGCGGATCGCCTGGACGCCGCGCTCGTAGGCGGCCTGGTCGAGCGAGCTGCGCCACTCGTCGAGGCGCGGGCCGGGCCAGGCGCCGCGCGGCTCGGGCAACGGTGCGGGACGAACCTGGTCGAACCGGGCGCAGGTCACCTTGCCCTCGTAGTCGGCCACGACGGCCCACCAGCCCTCGCCGTCGAGCGCGGCGAGGTCCGTCGTCACGTCGCGCAGCCCCGTGGCCAGCCGGTGGCCCAGGTGCGCGAAACCGTCGTACACGCTTCCCATTCTCCCAGCATTCCAGCGAGCCCCCGCGCCGCGGGCAGCGGCCTGTCCGGAAGGGCGGCGTACACCGTCCGCGCGGGCATCTGCCCGCGCAGCGGCACCAGCACCAGATCATGAGGTACGGCGCGGGCCGCCAGTTCGGGGACGAGTGTGACGCCGAGCCCGGCGGCCACGAAGCCGAACTTCCCCGACCATTCGGCCACCCGCAGCCCGCCGCGCGGCGTGAACCCGGCGGCGGCGCACGCGTCCACCAGCAACGTCGGCTGCCCACGCGGCGCCGCCTCGATCCACCGCTCCCCCGCCAACTCCCGAAGATCAATCCCACCCTCCGGCGACTCCCGAAGATCGCCCCCACTCTCCGGCGACCCGGCCACCGTCCCGCCCTGGCAACACCCCGGCGCACCGCCCTCGTGGCCGTCGCCGGATCCGGTGCGGCTTCGGGCCAGGGGGTGGTCGCGGGGTAGGGCGACCAGGAGGCGGTCCTCGTACAGGGGGATCAGGCGGCCCGCGAAGGGGGGCAGGCCCGCCGGGTAGTCGCTGATCACCGCGAGGTCCAGCGCGCCGGCGGCCAGCCGGTCGGTCAGGCGCGGGCTGAGTCCTTCGACGAGCCGCAGCTCCACCTCTGGATGCCGGTCGGCGAAGCGTTTCAGCGTCGCGGGCACCAGGTCCACGTTGGCGGTGGCGAACGCGCCGACGCGCAGCGTCCCGCCGCTGCCGGCGTGGATCGCGGCCAGTTCCTCGCCCGCGCGGCCGAGCCGGTCCAGCACGTCGATGGCGTGCCGGTGCAGCGCCGCTCCCGCGGGCGTGAGCCGTACCCCTCTCGGCAACCGTTCGAAGAGCGGCCCGCCGGCGGCGCGTTCGAGGGCGGCGACGCGGCGGGAGACCGCCGACTGGGTGTAGCCGAGCAGCTCGGCGGCGGCCGTGAAGGAGCCGCTCCTGGCCACCTCGTCGAGCAGGCGCAGGGCGGTGATGTCGAAGGCATTCACATCAGGCATGGCTGGTATGCAATCTAGTCGCTGGTGGAATACCGCACATTCCCTTTCACTGAGGACGTGATTGCATTTCTCGGACAGGGACGCATGGGCGTCCCCATGGCCCGGCGGCTCAGCGAGGCCGGGCACGAAGTGACCACGTGGCGGCGCGGCAGCGGCGTCACCGCGGCGGCGGCGGTGGACGGGGCGGACCTGGTCATCACGATGCTGCGGGATCCGGACGCGGTACGGGAGGTGCTGGCGGCGGCCCTGCCGGGGCTGCGGCCCGGCGCGACGGTCGTGGAGATGTCCACGATCGGGCCCGAGGCCGTGCGCGAGCTCCGCGCGGCGCTGCCCGCGGCGGTGCGCCTGGTGGACGCGCCGGTGCTGGGCAGCGTCGGCCCGGCCGCGGACGGCACGCTGACGGTGCTCGCGGGCGGGGACCTGTCGGGCTGCCGCGAGATCCTCGAAGTCTTCGGCACCGTGCGCGAGCTCGGCCCGCTGGGCGCGGGGGCGGCGATGAAACTCGCCGTCATGAGCGCGCTGGTGCCCGCCCAGGTGCTGCTCGCGGAGACCTTCGGGTACGCCGACGCGCACGGGATCGATCGTGGCGCGCTGGCCGACGTGCTGTCGGGCACCCCGCTCGGCGCGCTGGCCGGGCGGCTGCACGCCCCGGCCCAGGACACCCGCTACGCGCTCGGGCTCGCCGCCAAGGACATGGGCCTCGCCGCCTGGCCGGGCGCCTCCCTGGCGAGCGCCGCCCTCACTCGCCTGCGCGAGGCCGAGGCGGCCGGCCTGACCGACCGCGACATCACGGCCATCGCCGACCACGTACGCGCCACACCACCCCAGAACCCGCCCCACCAGAGCCCGTCGGCACCTCCGAGCCCGGCTTCGGCACAGACCCACGCGGAACCGCACAGCCGAGTGGAACCGCAGAGCCGGGCGGTGGCGGTCAACCCGGAGACGGTTCCCGCCACCAATGGGTTCTACTCGCACGCCGTGCGGGTCGGGGACATGCTCTACATCTCCGGCCAGGCGGCCTTCGACGAGCGGGGGGAACTGGTCGGCGTGGGCTCCATGACGGACCAGGCCGAGCACGTCTTCCAGTGCCTGTCCCACATCCTCGCCGACCAGGGCGCCACGTTCGACGACCTCGCCTTCCTCAGGACGTACCTCACGGACATGGATCTGCGCGTGGAGTACGGACAGGTACGCAGGAAGTACATCACCGGCGCCCCGCCGGCGAGCACGACGGTGGAGGTGTCGCGGCTGTTCATGCCGGGCCTGCTCCTGGAGATCGACGCGATCGTCGCCCTGCCGGGCCCGCGCCAGCGGCCGCGGTCGGCGCCCTGCCGTGCTCGCGCCGGCGGCTAGGCGAGCGGGCCCGTCACCGACTCGACCGCGTCCAGCACCGTGCCGTCGGCCACGAACCGGACCGCGGACTCGATCTCCGGCGCGAGGAAGCGGTCCGGCCCCGGCCCGGGGACGGTCTCGCGCAGCGCCCGCACCACGGCGGCCGTCGCCGGGGCCGGCGTCAGCGGGCGGCGCAGGTCGAGGGCGCGGGCGGCGGTGAGCACCTCGATGGCCAGCACCCGGGTGAGCCCGTCGATCGACCGGCGCAGCTTGCGGGCCGCCGACCAGCCCATCGAGACGTGGTCCTCCTGCATGGCCGAGCTCGGGATGGAGTCGACGCTGGCGGGCACGGCCAGCCGCTTCAGCTCCGACACGATGGCCGCCTGGGTGTACTGGGCGATCATGTGGCCGGAGTCGACGCCGGGGTCGTCGGCCAGGAAGGCGGGCAGTCCGTGGTTGCGGGCCACGTCGAGGAAGCGGTCGGTACGGCGTTCGGACATCGAGGCCAGGTCGGCGGCGACGATGGCCAGGAAGTCCAGCACGTAGGCGACGGGGGCGCCGTGGAAGTTGCCGTTGGACTCCACCCGGCCGTCGGCGAGCACGGCGGGGTTGTCGACGGCGCTGGCGAGCTCCCAGGTGGCGACCGTCGCGGCGTGCGCGATCGTGTCGCGGGCCGCGCCGGCGACCTGGGGGGCGCAGCGCAGCGAGTAGGCGTCCTGGACGCGGGTGCAGCTGTCCGGGTCGCGGTGGCTGGCCATGATGCCGGAGCCGGCCAGGACGGCCGTCATGTTGGCGGCCGCGGCGGCCTGGCCGGGGTGCGGGCGCAGGGCCTGGAGCTCGGGGGCGAAGACGCGGTCGGTGCCGAGCAGCGCCTCCACGCTCATCGCGGCGCTGACGTCGGCGGTCCTGGCGAGCCGGGTGAGGTCGTGGATGGCCAGGATGAGCATGCCGAGCATGCCGTCGGTGCCGTTGATGAGCGCCAGGCCCTCCTTGGCGGCCAGCTCGACGGGGTCGATCCCGGCCTGCTTCAGCGCCTCGGCGGCTTCCGTAATATTTCCGGACTTATCCCGTACGACGCCTTCGCCCATGAGCGTGAGGGCGACGTGCGCCAGCGGGGCCAGGTCGCCCGAGCACCCCAGGCTGCCGTACTCGTGCACGACCGGCGTGATCCCCGCGCTGACGAGCGCGGCGAGAGTCTTGGCGGTGGTCGGCCTGATGCCGGTGTGGCCGGTGGCGAGGGTGTGCAGCCGCAGCAGCATGAGCGCGCGCACCACCTCGGTCTCCACCTCGGGACCGTTGCCCGCCGCGTGCGAGCGCACCAGCGAGCGCTGCAGCTGCGCGCGCAGCTCCGGGTCGATGTGGCGGGTGGCCAGCGCGCCGAACCCGGTGGAGATGCCGTACACCGGGACCGGGCTCTCGGCCAGCTCGTCCACGCGCTGCCGCGCCGCCGCGACGGCGGCCATGGCGTCGTCCGTGAGCCGTACGGGGGCGCCGTGGCGCGCCACCTTGATCACATCGTCGAAGGTCAGGGGCTCGGGACCGACGTTCACGACTCCGTTGTCGCGCATGATTACTCTCCCGCATAGGTAACTGGCGTATGCGATGTTAGCTCCTTACCCGGGAACAGTTCCGCCAGCCCCTGCCTGCCTTCTTCGGTGAGCGTCACCGCGCGGGGTGTCGTGCCCGGCCGGTACCACCCTCGCTCCAGCAGCACCCCGGTGATCGCCGCGCCCAGCGCGCCGCCGAGGTGCGCACGGCGCTCGGTCCAGTCCAGGCACTCGGGCGCGAACCTACGCCTGGTCGCCCGCGCGCCCGCCACGTCGACGCCCAGGCCCGCCAGCCGCCGCTCGCCCTCGGCGGTCACCTCCTCGCCGTCCAGGCAGCCGCCCGCGCGCAGGCCGTCGAGCAGCGCCACCCCGGCCCGCCCCGCGAGGTGGTCGTAACAGGTACGGGCCTCCTCCAGCAGCCGGGCCTGCCGCGACTGGCGCAGGGACCGCACCGGCGGCCGGGCGCTGACCCGGGCCAGCACCTCCAGCACCTCCGCCACCTCGTGCCCGGCCAGGCGGTAGTAGCGGTGGCGGCCCTGCCGCAGCACGTCCACCAGGCCGCCGTCGAGCAGCCTGGCCAGGTGCGCGCTCGCGGTCGCGGCGCTCACACCGGCCAGCCGGGCCAGCTCCCCCGCCGCCAGCGCGCGTCCCCCGAGAAGCGCCGTCAGGATCGCGGCCCTGGTCGGGTCGGCGATGAGCGCCGCCACCGGGGCGATATCGGCATCGCGTGCCGCGTGGTCAACAGCCATGCCGTGACGTTAACTCACTCACGTTTCGTCCCCCGTCGAAGCGTCACCGGTGCTGCCCCCTACGGCGGCTCAGCAGCAGGCCGAGCGCGATCATGCCGACGCCCAGCAGGAAGTGCAGCCAGTCGTCGGCCGTGTTGAGCGGCACGAAGTTGGCGGTGCTCGCCTTGCCGATGAGCAGCCCGTACAGCCACAGGATCAGATAGATGATCCCGCCGCCGACCAGGAACGTCCGCGCCGTGGAGACGGCCCGGGACATGAGCACGCCCGCGATCCCGAACAGCAGGTGCACGATGTTGTGCAGGATGGACACCTGGAAGATGCCCAGCAGGTACGCCTCGGAGTGGTGGCCGGCGAACCGCATGCTGCCGTAGCCGGTGGTGATGCCGGGGATGAATCCGAGGATCCCGACCAGCAGGAACACCACGCCCACGACCAGCGCGGCCAGCTGGAGGGGTGTCCGAGTATGTGACTTCGGGGTGACCATGTGACCCTCCCGTTCACTGAGTTTCTCGCCCGGCCTGGGCGAAAGTCCCCCATCTGATCCGGGTGAGTGCCCGGTGCGGGTTGACCTTTATTGCCACCTGCCCGCCAGGTGGGGTCTTATAGTCGGCTCGGCGTCCGTTTTCGGGCTCCGGGCCGCTTACCGGTGGGCGTGGTTCAGGCTCATCGAGACACGGCCGGGCAGAACTCGGCGGCGAGCACGTCGGTGAAGACGCTCAGGGGCGCCCAGTCGCCGTTGACCTGGGTGGTGAGGCGGTGCTTGCCGTCACGGGTGCCCATGGCATAGCTCCATGAGCCGTAAGTGGCACCGGCGTTGCCCCAGACGCTGGTGCCGCAGGGCAGCTTCTGCTCGAAGACGCCCAGGCCGTACCGCGTTCCAGGGATCCAGTTCGCCCCCTCGGTGGGGACGGTGGTGAGCATCTCGCGCAGCTGCGCGGCCGGCAGGACGCGCCCGCCGAACAGGGCGCCGAAGAACCGGTTGAGGTCGATGGTGGTGGAGATGACGCCACCGGCGGCCCAGGCGAAGGACTGGTTCATGCGGGTGGCGTCGTAGATCGTGGGCTGGGGGTCGCGGGAGAACAGGATGGAGTAGTGCATCGGGTGCGGACCGCGGATCTCGGGGTCGGTGCCGGGCAGGGAGGTGCCGGTCAGGCGCAGCGGGCGGATGACGGTCCGGGTGAGTTCCTGCTCGAACGTCCTGCCTGTCGCCTTCTCGACGACCATCGCGGCGAGGATGTAGTTGGTGTTGGAGTAGGTGAAGCGCTGACCCGGCTCGCCGGTGGGCGGGTGCGCCAGGGCGATCTTCGCCAGCTGCCGCGGGGTATAGGTGTCGTAGCGGTGCTTGAACCACTCGGCGCCGACGCCCCTGGCGAAGAACTCCTCATCGCCGGTGTAGGCGTAGATGCCGCTGGTCTGGTTGAGCAGCTGCCTTATGGTGATCTTGCCGGGCTTGTAGGCACTGCCGTCGAACAGCCCTGGCAGCCACTTGTCCAGGGGGTCGTCGAGGCTCAACTTGCCCTCGGCCGCGAGCTTGAGCACCACGGTGGCGGTGAAGGCCTTGGAGGCGCTGCCGATACGGAACCGCTCGTTCTGCCGGCGCTGGCGTCCGGTCCCGGTGTCGGACACGCCCGCTGAGCCGAACCAGGAGCGGTGACCGTCCCGGACCTCGGCCACCATCCCAGGGGCGAGCTTGGCGGCCACGGTCCGGTCGAGCACTCGCTGCACCTGGGGATGGACGGGAGCAGGCGATGCGGCGGCGGGCAGGGCGGTGGCGGCCAGGGTCGCGGTGACGAGCAGCGCCGCCTTGGCGGACTTCGATGCGATCACGTCAATTCCTTCGAGGGGTGGGGCGCCGTCCAGCGGGGCGCCCACTTTGCGTTCACAATAATCGAAAAGCTAACTTGCATTTACTGAAACGTCAACATGAATCGAGCCTTCATACAGGCGATGCATGCATGACTTGCAATGTGAATGGCGGTGAACGCAAGCCAAGTGACTTGCAATGAGATGGGTACGAATGCAAGACTGCCCTGTCCGAACGCGCATGACCAGGGAGGCGTCGCCCATGCCCGGAGGCAGGCTGACCCACCAAGACCGCCGGCAGATCGCCGACGGACTGACCCAAGGGCTGTCTCCGACCGAGATCGCCGCTCGGCTGAACCGGCCGCTGTCCACCATCACGCGGGAAGTCGCCCGCAACGGCGGCCCCGACGGTTACCAGGCCGACCAGGCGCACCAGGCCACCCGGGACCGCGCCCGCAGACGTCCGCCGCCGCAGGGACGACGCGACCCCAAAACGGTCGGTGAGCTGGAGGAGCAGTTCACCACGGTGATGATCGACACCGGGCTGTCGCGGATGACCGCCCGCGTCCTGGCCAGCCTCTACCTCACCGACAGCGGCAGCCTCACCGCGGCCGAACTCACCCACAAGCTGCAGGTCAGCCCCGCCTCCATCTCCAAGGCCATCGGCGAACTCGAACGACAGGAACTGATCCGCCGCGAACGAGATCCCCGCCGCCGGCGCGATCGCTACGTCATCGATGCCGATGCCTGGTTCCGCGGCTGGCTGGCCAGCGCCCGCCAGAACACCCGGCTGGCCTCCTTCGCCCACCAAGGAGCGGCGACGCTCGGCGCCACCTCACCCGCCGGAATCCGGCTCCGGGACATCGGCGACTTCTTCGACCACGTCAGCCACGCCATGCTCCAAGCAGCCGAGCAGTGGCGCCAGGCCTACGAACGTTCCCTGCGGGAACGCCCGCCGACCGGCTCGCAGCCGGATGAGCCGACCCATGCTCGCTAGGCTGGCGCGCATGTGCGTACCAAGGAGTGAGCAGTGAAGGTGGCGCTGGTGACCGGCGCGTCCCGGGGGCTCGGCGCCGCCATCGCGCGGCGGCTGGGCGCCGACGGCTGGGCCGTCGCGGTCAACTACCGCTCCGACTCCGGCGGGGCCGCCCAGGTGGTCGAGGAGATCCGTACGGCGGGCGGCCGCGCCGAGTCGTTCGCCGCCGACGTCACGGACGAGGCGGGCACCGCCGAGCTGGCCGCCCAGGTGGCCGAGCGGCTCGGTCCCATCGACGCGCTGGTGCTCAACGCGACCGGCCCGCAGCCCGAGGCGCCGGTGGCGGAGGTGACCTGGCAGGCCTACCTCGATCAGCTCACGTTCTTCGTCAAGAGCCCGACGCTGCTGGTGCAGGCCTGCCTGCCGTCCTGGCAGGCCCGAGGCGGCGGCCGGGTCATCCAGATCGGCTCCGACATCGTCGACCGCGCCCTGCCCCTGACGTCCGCGTACACCGCCGCCAAGGGTGCGCAGCAGGCCCTGACCCGCCTGTGGGCCCGCGAGCTCGGCCCGCACGGCGTCACCGTCAACCTCGTCGCTCCCGGCTGGATCCCGGTCGAACGGCACGCGGGCCTGGAGGTCGCCGACTATCTGACTCAGGTCCCCCTGGGCCGCATGGGGACGCCCGAGGACGTGGCGGGCATGGTGGCCTACCTCGCCTCGGACCAGGCCGCCTTCGTCACCGCCCAGCACATCACCGTCAACGGCGGGCACACCTGACCTTCGCGTGAGCCGCTGTCCCGATGTCCCGCTCGCACGTGAGCCCCGGTCCTCGCACGTGAGCCCCGGCCCGCGCCTTCGGAGTGGTGCACGGCTCAGGTGTTCAGCGTCGCGGCGGTCGCCATCGTGGTGTAGGTCATGGTGAAGCCGCCGCCGATCGCGTCGATGGCGGCCCCGACGCTCTCCAGCACCTCGGCCAGCCTGTCCGGTGGGAGCCGGGTGAGCGCGCCGGTGGTGGGCAGCAGGTCGAGCCAGTCGTCGCGGCGGTAGTGCCGCTCCCAGTCGAATCGCCACCGCTCCGGCTCGCCGAACCCGGCCGCATCACGGATGCCGTCGCTGAACGTGTCGAACATCGCCTGGTAGACGTCCTGGGCCGGCCTCGGCGGTCCGGCGCTGAGCGGCGAATCGGGCGCCACCTTCCGGAAGACGGTGGCGAACGCCTCCGCGACGGACGGCGGCGGGGCGTACGCGTGCGCGAACACCGCCAGCAGGCCGCCGGGACGCAGCACCCGCGCCGCCTTGGCCGCGCCCGCGACGGGGTCCACCCAGTGCCAGGACTGCCCGGCGACGACCGCGTCGAAGGTGCGACCGGCGGCGTCCCAGTCCTCGAACGTCGCCACCTCGACCTCGACCCCCGTGCGGCGGGCGAACTCGGCCATCCGGGCGTCCGGCTCGACGCCCAGCACCGTGCACCCGGCCGCCAGGAACTGACGGGCTTCTATGCCGGTGCCGCAGCCGACGTCGACGAGGTCAGGGCCCGGGGCGGCGGCGATGATCCGCCGCACCAGGGCGTCGGGATACTCGGGCCGGGTCCGGTCGTAACGTTCGGTGTCGGCCCCGAAGGACTCCGCCATCTGCCTGGCCTTATGAGGTTCGTTCCACGGAGGCTCAGGTCGTTCTCGCGCTATAGTGGGCATGCGCCCACGGTAGTGGGCAGTCGCCCACTCTACAACCGGTCAGCGGTTCGCCGTGAGCGAAGGCGTGTGCAGAAGGAGGAACGGGCGATGCCGACGGGAGTGGCTCTCCGGGATGTGCGGCAGCAGTTGTTCGACGCCGCCGAGCGTGTCCTGCTCCGGGACGGGGCCGCCGGCCTGACCAGCCGGGCGGTCACGGCGGAGGCGGGTGTCGCCAAGGGCGTCCTGCACCGGCACTTCGAGGACTTCGACGCCTTCCTCGCCGACCTCGTGCGGGACCGCATCGCCCGGCTCGAGAGCCAGACCGCCGCCCTGCGCGCCGCCGCCGGGACCGGCGACGTCGCCGGCAACCTGACCGGGGCACTGTTCGAGCTGTTCGACTCGGTCGCCGTGGCGATCGTCGGCCTGGTCATCTTCCGGGATGAGTTGCGTGCCCGGCTGCGTCAGGCCGGGCCTGCTGTCGGCATCCCGGTCCTGACGGATGCCGTAGCCATGATCGCCGCCTATCTGAACGAGGAGTGTGAGCTTGGCCGCGTCGCGGCGGACGCCGACGTGGACGCGCTGGCGCTCTCCCTGATCGGGGCCGGGCACCTGCTGTTCGCGGGCCGGGAGGGGGTCGCGCCGCAGCCTGCGGAAGTCAGCGAAGTGGTGACCGCCGTCATCGCCGACATCGTG
Source organism: Nonomuraea glycinis (assembly GCF_014646515.1). Classification (GTDB taxonomy): domain Bacteria; phylum Actinomycetota; class Actinomycetes; order Streptosporangiales; family Streptosporangiaceae; genus Nonomuraea; species Nonomuraea glycinis. The sequence goes on along the minus strand of NZ_BMNK01000019.1, from coordinate 52,332 downwards.
CAACGACGACTGCTGTGAGCCGATGATCAGCGGACACGTCGCGGGATCACCTGGTACGCCGAGCGGGTGGGGTAATCCGGTTTGGGGACTTGGCCGTCATTCGCTAGAGTTCTCTTCGTCGCCCGGTGTTCAGCCGGGACGGACGCGGAAGTGGCTCAGTGGTAGAGCATCACCTTGCCAAGGTGAGGGTCGCGGGTTCGAATCCCGTCTTCCGCTCTGAGCTTCGGCTCGACACGGACGATTAGCTCAGCGGGAGAGCGCTTCCCTGACACGGAAGAGGTCACTGGTTCAATCCCAGTATCGTCCACCACACTTTGCGCAGTCCAGGTCCGATGGGCCGGGCAGGCTCAGCGCCCGCCATCGGTGACCTCCTCGCTCCCGGCCGAGGTCCCGAAACCGTCCAGGGTCTCGCGTTCCTCCTGGCCGACAAGCTCCTGGAAGAGCGTGATGTGCAGGTCCGCAGGCGCGTCCAGGCGTGAGTTCAGCGACTGCCAAGGCGTGACGGTGGGTGGTGCGACCTGGGTGGCGCCGGCGGCCAGCAGCCGGTCGGTGGCGGCGACGCTGTCGTCCACCTCGAACGCGACGCGGATCCGGGGCGCCACCTGGCGGCCTACCTCGACGTCGTCGATCATCCGCTTCTGCGCCGGGTTGGCGATCTCCAACGTGGCCCGGCCGGCGTCCAGGATCATCACCTCAGCGCCGTCGCCCCCGGAGAAGGCGGCTTCCTCGCGCAGGCCCAGCTGGTCGCGGTAGAACGCCACGGCGGCCTCGTAGTCCTCCGCCTCGACCACCAGCCGGAGCTGGCGGACAATGGGGGTCGGAGAGTCGGTGGGTGAGGTCATGCGAAGCTCCATGGGGAAGGTCAGCGGATACCGGTCCGGTGCACCGGGCCGGGAGCGGGCGTGTCCATCATCTCGATCAAACCCCTGCCCGGTGTGGCGGGGTCGCATCACGGCCTGGTCACCGCCAGTGCGCCCGCGCGAGCTTCGACGATCTTAAGTGGCACACGAGCGGAGACCGGGACCAGGACGTAGGCGGCGGGCATCTCCATGATCGGCCGCGAAGTCCCGCCGTGGGTCCGGCGAGTTGGGAGAGCCGATGAAGGTGATCATCTTCGGCGCCGCCGGCATGGTCGGGCAGGGCGTGCTGCGCGAATGCCTGGCCGATGACCGGGTGGAGGCGGTGCTGGTGGTGGGCCGGTCCCCCACCGGGCGGGCACACGGCAAGTCGCGTGCGATCGTGCACGGTGACCTGCTCGACCTGGCGCCCATCGAGAGCGAGCTGGCGGGGTTCGACGCGTGCTTCTTCTGCCTGGGCGTCTCCTCGGCGGGCCTGGACGAGCACCAGCGGGTCACTCTGTCCGCCGGGACGACGCTGGCCAGGGTCAACCCCGGCTCGACGTTCGTGTACGTGTCCGCAGCCGGGGCCGACGCGCAGGGTCGCCAGAAGTGGGCCAGAGTGCGGGGCGCGACCGAGAACGCGCTGCTCGCCCTGCCTTTCGAGGCGTACGTCCTGCGGCCCGGTTACATCCAGCCCCGGACGTCGCGGACGCCGTTCTACCGGCTGGCGTACGTGGTGGCGCGGCCGTTCTACCCTGTGCTGCGGCGGTTGATGCCGTCGGCGGTGACCACGACCGAGCAGATCGGGCGGGCTATGATCGCGATCGCCGACCACGGGGCGCCGAAACGCGTCCTCGGCGCGGCGGACATCAACGCTCTGTGATCTGGAATATACGAGCAGGCCCTGTCGCTGTTAGCAGTTGAAAGTTCAATAGTTCGGGATGGTGACTATCATGCAGTTCGGGATTTTCAGCGTCGGGGACGTGACCACCGATCCGACCACAGGCAGGACCCCGACCGAGGCCGAGCGGATCAAGGCCATGGTCACCATCGCGCTCAAGGCCGAGGAGGTCGGGCTCGACGTGTTCGCCACCGGCGAGCACCACAACCCGCCCTTCGTGCCGTCCTCGCCGACGACCATGCTCGGCTACATCGCGGCCAGGACCGAGCGGCTCCAGCTGTCCACGGCCACCACGTTGATCACGACCAACGACCCGGTCAAGATCGCCGAGGACTTCGCCATGCTGCAACACCTGGCGGACGGCCGGGTGGACCTCATGCTGGGCCGTGGCAACACCGGACCGGTCTACCCGTGGTTCGGGCAGGACATCCGCCAGGGCATCCCGCTCGCCGTGGAGAACTACGCCCTGCTGCACAAGCTGTGGCGCGAGGACGTGGTGCACTGGGAGGGCCGCTTCCGCACGCCGCTGCAGGGCTTCACCTCCACGCCCCGCCCGCTCGACGGCGTGCCGCCGTTCGTGTGGCACGGCTCCATCCGCAGCCCCGAGATCGCCGAGCAGGCCGCCTACTACGGTGACGGGTTCTTCGCCAACAACATCTTCTGGCCGAAGGAGCACTTCGTCCGGCTGATCGACCTCTACCGGCAGCGGTACGCCCACTACGGGCACGGCACCGCCGAGCAGGCCATCGTCGGGCTCGGCGGCCAGCTGTTCATGCGGAAGAACTCCCAGGACGCCATCCGCGAGTTCCGCCCGTACTTCGACAAGGCCCCGGTGTACGGGCACGGGCCGTCGTTGGAGGATTTCATGGCTGAGACGCCGCTGGCGGTCGGCAGCCCGCAGCAGATCATCGACAAGACGCTGCGCTTCCGCGAGTACTTCGGCGACTACCAGCGCCAGCTCTTCCTCATGGACCACGCCGGGCTGCCGCTGAAGACGGTCCTGGAGCAGCTCGACATCCTCGGTGAGGAGGTCGTGCCGGTGCTGCGCGAGGAGTTCGCCAAGAACCGCCCCGCCGAGGTGCCGGAGACCCCGACCCACGCCTCCCTGCTGGCCGCCCGTACGACCGAGCCCGCCGGCGCCTGACCCGCCGCCGTCCGGCCCGCCTGACCAGCGCCTGGCCGGGCCGCGCGACCGACCCGTCAGGGTCCGAAGAAGGAGATCACCTCATGAAGCTCGTCGTCGTCACGGCGGGACTCACCCAGCCGTCCTCCACCCGCCTGCTCGCCGACCGCCTCGCCGAGGCGACCGGGGAGCGACTCCAGGGCGCGGCCGACACGACCGTGATCGAGCTGCGCGAGCTCGCGGTGGACATCGCGAACAACTTCGTCACCGGGTTCGCCAACGCCCGACTGCGCGCCGCCCTCGCGGCCGTGACGGAGGCCGACGGGCTGATCGCCGTCACGCCGGTGTTCACCGCCTCCTACAGCGGGCTGTTCAAGTCCTTCTTCGACGTCGTGGACAACACCGCGCTGGCGGGCAAGCCGGTGCTGATCGCCGCCACCGGCGGCACGCCACGTCACTCGCTGGTGCTGGAGCACGCGCTGCGCCCGCTCTTCGCGTACCTGCGCGCCGTGGTCGTGCCGACGGCCGTGTACGCGGCCTCGGAGGACTGGGGCGCGGGCGGCGACGCCGGCACCGACGGCCTGGCGGACCGCATCACCCGCGCGGCGTCCGAGCTCGCCGGCCTCATGCGCCCCCGAGCCCCGCACGCCGCCCCCCAGACCGACGCCCAGGTCAAGATCGGGACCGGCGACAGAACCGGGGCCGGTAACAAGACCAAGGGGAACGGACAAAACGGGCGAAGTGGCGGAGACGGCAAGCGGGCCGGCACCACGCTGCCCGAGGACGTCGTCCCCTTCGCGGAGTATCTCGCCTCCCTGCGCCCCTGACCGGCGACACTCCCCTGTCGCCGGCCACCCGGCCCCGCTCGTGCGGGCCGGGCGCTCGGCAGGCGAAGGTCGGCCGAAGGTCAGCGCTTGATCGAGACGACGTCGTACGGCGTGTCAGGGGTGGGCGGGGTGCTGAAGCGGGCGTTGGGCAGGTAGAGGCGCTTGCCGAAGGCCGCCACCGTGGTCGGGATGTCGAAGCGCTCGTCGGTGAGGCGTCCGGTGACGCGGCCGGAGGTGCCGTCGTGGCTCAGATGGAGCACGGCGACCGCGTTGAGCCGGTTCTGCACCACGTACAGCTTGCGGCCGTTCAGGAGCAGGCCGTCGCCGTTGGTGAGGAGTTCGCCGCCCAGGTTCACCTCGGTGGTGACGCCGGTACGGGGGTCGGCCCTGAACAGTTTGCCGGTGTTGGACTGGATGAGGAGCAGGCCCTTACCGTCCGGCGTGGCGGCGATGCCGTTGACGTTGATGCCGTCGGCGTACTGAAGAGCGCCGGTGAGGGAGAGCGTGACGGCCTGGCCGGGCAGCTTGCCGTGGCGGAGCGGCAGCTTGTACAGGACGGGGTTGGTCGAGTCGGTGATCCAGGCGGCGTCGCGGGTGAGCACGACGTCGTTGACGAACGAGGCGCCGGTGGCCAGCGGGTACGACTTGAGCACCGCGCCGGTGCGCAGGTCGACGACCCGGGCGTTGCCGGCGTTGCCGCCCGCCACGAAGAGCCTCCCCCGGTCGTCGCTCTTGAGGCCGAGCGAGGGGGTGCCCGGCCCGTTGCTGATGATCTTGCCCTTGCCGGTCCGCAAGTCGGCCCGGTAGATGGAGCCGGTCGCCCGGGAGCCGAAGTAGGCGAAGGGGCCTGGCCCGATCTCGATGCCCTCCGGCTGGAAGCCGTTGGGCAGCGAGAAGGTGTCAGGCAGCGGGGTCGCCTGGGCGGGCGGCGTCAACAGCACGCCCGCGAGCGCGGCGCAGAGCGCGGTCTTGAGGATCGCTGATCTCATGCGGACCACGATTCCTCTGCCCGAGGCGCCCCGAAAGGCCCAAGTGTCGGCTTCACAGGGACTTCGGAGGATCCGCCGGCCGGGCCCACGCCCTCGCGCTACTCGCCGTTGCGCAGGTCGGAGAGCCGTTTGGGGGTGTACTGAATGTCCTCGAAGCGGACGGTGGCGCCGTCGCCGGTCGGGCTCTGGGCGAGGAAGCCCACCTCGGGGTCTCCGTCGAGCGCGAAGTAGCGGATGAGGCTCCAGGGGCCGTCCCCTTCGGCGATGTGGAAGGCGAAGGCGGAGCCGACCCGGGAGACGCGGAGCCGGATGTCGTCGCCCCTCATCGGCATGGAGTTGCAGTCGTCGGACACGCCCCGGTTGACCACCGAGACGACCGTGGGCGTGCCCTGCGGGGACAGCTCCAGGCAGAACTTGGCCCACCGGTCGCCGTCGGCGTGCAGCAGCAGGACGGCCGCGTCGAAGGTGGACAGCAGGTCGAGCCTGACCCGGGCGCTCAGGGTGAAGTCGCCGTCCAGGCGTCCCACCAGGGCGGGGGCGTTGGCGTACCGGTTCGGCTCGCCCGGGTCGGAGAACAGGTCGGTGCCCGCCGCGGCGGTGATGACGAGCGCGTCGTCGCCGTCGACACTCCACTGCTCGGGCTCGTTCAGCCAGTGCAGCGGCGCGGGGAACGCGGGCAGGGATACGGCGGCCGTCATGTGTCTTCCTCCAGAGGGGTGGCGGCCGCGTACACGGCCGAGATGAGTCGGTCGACGGCGAAGGCGTCGCGGACGGGACAGATCGGTGCGGACCCATCGCGGACGCTACGCGCGAAGTCGGCCATGAGCGGGATGTGCAGGTTCGCCGGTGGCGGCAGGAACTCCTCGACGGTCACCCCGTCGACGGTCCCGCGCACGTTGCCCGAGTCCAGGGGGTCGAGCTCCAGGTGCCCGCCGTCGAAGGCGAGGCGCAGGTGGTCGCGGCGCGGCTCGGGGCCCCACACCGTCCTCACCTCGCCGGTGGCCCCCGCGGGCCAGGCCAGCCGCGCCCGTACGTCCCGCTCGGCACCGAGCGGGAAGCGCCGGCCGGTCCGCGCGCCGGTCACGGCCGGCTCGCCCAGCAGCAGGCAGAGCAGGTCGAGGCGGTGGCTGCCGACGTCGGCGAGCACGCCGCCGCCGGACAGCGCCGGGTCGGTACGCCACAGCTTCGGGTCGTCGGGACCGGGGTCGAAAGGACCTCGACAGTCCACGGCCACCTCGTGGATCGCGCGGCCGCGCAGCAGGTCGAGCGCGCGGCGGACGGCGGGCGCGAGCCTGCGGTAGTAGGCGACCCCCACGTGGGCGGCGGCCAGCTCGGCGAGAAGCGGTGAGCCACCAGGAGACTCCTCCTCCGGCGCCGACGAGCCGCCGGGCCCTTCCCACTCCAGCGTGGGCAGACCACCGAGCGGTTGCTCCGCCAGCGCGGGCAGAGCGCCCAGTGGCTTCTCCATGAGTACGGGCAGGCCGGCGCGGGCCGCCGCCACCGCGAGAGGCACGTGGGTCGCGACCGGCGTGGCGACGTAGACGACGTCGACCGTGTCGAGCAGCTTGCCGTAGTCGGAGGTGCCGAAGCCCGTGCCGAACTCGTCGCAGGTCCGCTGCGCACGCGCCGCATCGCGGCCCCACACGCAGGTGACCGTCTCGCCGAGGGAGAGCAGCGCGGGCAGGGCGCGCTTGCGGACGATGTCGCCGTAACCGGCGACTCCCCATCTCAGGGGCATATCGCGATCTTCAGGGTCTTCTCCGGCGGAGTGCGGTGGGGCGTGTCGTGCCCGGCGGGATGCAGGGTGGGGCTCTGGGAGAGGCGGTCGAGGGCTTCCTGGAGGTTCTCCAGCGGATAGGTGGCGGTGAGGATCGTATCGAGGCGCACCCGCCCGGCGAACGCCAGCCGTACGGCGACCGCCATGGCCTCGGCCCTGGCCGTGTCGGTCGGCTCGGCGGAGCTGTGCACGCGCAGCCCCTTCTTCTCCCACTTGACCATGTCGAAGGTGACCTCGGTGTCGACGTGGTGGGTGCCGAGGAAGACGACGAGCCCGTTCTGGCGGACCAGGTCGACGCAGGCACGGGCGGTGTGCGGGGTGCCGACCGCCTCGACGGCCACGTCGAAGTCCGCGCCGAGCCGGTCGGGCACGGCGTGCGGGGACTCCACCAGGACCGTCCGGTCGGCGCCCAGCAGCATCGACTGGTCCAGCCGCCACGGATCGAGGTCCGCGACGGCGATCTCCGCCGCGCCGCGCAGCCGCGCGACCTGGAGGGCCATCAGGCCGACCGGGCCCTGGCCGACGATGGCCACCCGGTCGCCGAGCCGTACTCCCCGGGTGGCGTGCACGGCCAGCGGCAGCAGTTGCAGGATCGCGCCGCGCTCGAACGGCACGTCGTCGGGCAGCGCGCCCACGCTGACCTCCCTGGCGGCCGCGAACTCGGCGAATCCCGAGGTGAGCGGGGTGCGCACGAACACCCGCCGCCCCGGCTCGACGCTGGTCACCCGCTCGCCGACGGCCGCCACGGTGCCGGCGATCTCGTGGCCGAAGCAGCCGGTGGCGCAGTGGTCGCGCAGGCCGTAGTAGTGGTAGTAGGCCAGGTCGCTGCGGTTGCAGACGGTGCAGGCGGCCACCCGGACCAGCACGTCGCCCGGCCCGATGGCGGGCACGGGCGCGTCGTGGTCCAGCCGGATGCGGCGGCGGCCGGCGAGCGAGATGTGGCGCACGCGCTTCCCCTCAGAGGTCGATGTCCATGAACGGCTCCCGCCAGTGGAGGTCGCCGGCCGGGGTGGCGCCGATGAGCCTGCCCGCCGTGCCGGTCAGGGTGGTCAGGCCGGGGGTCGGGCCCGATCGGGTCCACGCTCCGGTGTCCGGCGCCCTGCCGTACAGCGTGCCGTGGTCGTCCAGGCCCATCAGCCGTCCGCCCACGTGCGCGAGCGCGACGAGGCGCGGGCCGTCGGCCAGGCGGGTCCACGGGCCGGAGTGCGCGGCGGTGAGCGGGCGGCTCCACAGGTCGCCGCCGGGGCCGAGCGCGTACATGGTCCGGTCGACGGGTGCGATGCCGATCGCGCCGGGCGGCGCCTGGTAGATCTCGGTCCAGGCCGCCGCCTCGGGCACCGGGTCACGGGCGAGCACCCGGCCGGTGGAGTCCAGCCCGTACAGGAAGACAGGTGAGCCGGGCGTGGCCTCGCGCGGGGCCGCCAGCGCCATCAGGCCGGGCGCGGGCTCGATCCGCCGCCACGGCAGGTTCTGGGTGCGGCCCTGCCGGACGTGCAGGTCGCCGTCGGCCAGCACGCCGAAGAGCAGGTGCGCGCAGGCGGCCAGCCCGAGCGCGCCGGTCCCGCCGCCCATCGGCTCCCACCAGCCGGTGGGGCCGCCCAGCCGGCGCAGCACATTGCGGGTGACGCGGTCGATGACCGGGTCGTCGATGGCGTCGCCCCAGCCGATCGTGGCCGCGTTGAAGACGGTGCCGGCGCCGCGCCGCATGATGCCCATCGTGGCGTGCCCGCCCTGGCCCAGGCTCCGCCAGTGCCGCAGGTCGGCGGTGGCCAGGATGGCGAACTCGGCGGGCGTCCCGTCGGCGCCGGTCGCCAGCGGCACCCCGTCGACCTCGGTGTACTCGGCGGCGTCGGTCTCGTAGCCGATGGCGCCCCTGCCGAAGGTGTCGCCGTCGCGCAGCCCGGTGCCCTCGAACACCCAGTGCCCGGCGAACCGCACGGTGTACGCCTCGGACTTCACGGCGTTCATGTCCTCCCAGCAGCCCGCGCCGCGCCGGAAGCTCACACCGGTCAGGGTGTTCTCCGGCCGGGACACCGGCGCGCTGGTCCACTCGACCGTGACCAGGCTCGGATCGACGGCGGCCATGGGGTCGAGCAGGGCGTCACGATGGCACACCATCGTCCGGCCGCCGTCCTCCAGCCGGGTCTGCCACCAGCAGGTGTTGCCGCCGAAGAAGGCGATGTTGCCGCCGGCCGCGACGAACGCCTCGGCCGCGTCGCGCATCCGCCTGGTCCAGTACTCGTCGTGGCCCGCGATCACCAGCAGCCGCCGGCCGCGCAGCAGCGCGCCGGGGTCCTGGTGCAGGTCCAGGTTGGAGCAGTAGTCGGCGGGGAGGCCGGTACGGCTCAGCCAGTGGTAGAAGCGGTCCTCCCAGTGGCCGGCCGGACCGCCGCCGGGCCGGTCGAAGGTCACCCGGCCGGCCCGGCTCGCGCCTTCGGTCGGGTAGAGCCCCTCGCCGGGCACGCCCGCCTGGTTGTACGCCTGCCAGGTGAGGAAGGGGACGGACACCAGGATCGCGTCGCGGGGCGGGCCGCCGGGCCGGACGACGAAGTAGACGTCGTCGTCGGGGTCGGCGGAGCCGAACGACGCGGCGTACAGGGAGCTGGGCCAGTCGTGCGGGATCCGCAGCGTCCACCCCGGCTCGGTGCGGCCCCGCTCCGCCCGGATCTCGCCGGTCACCGCGTCGCGGATCGCGCAGCGGTCCGCGACGGCGGCCAGGTGGAAGCGCAGCCGTCCCCCTTGCGGCGCGGAGGTGCCGCTCGCGTACGCCTTCATCCCCGGGGTCCTCGCAGGTCTCCGTATCCGGCGTCGGCGGTCCAGCTCAGCGGCTCGATGTGGGCGTTGAACGGCGTGCCGTCCAGCGTCATCTGCGGGCGCGGATGCGCCAGGTGCAGCAGCGGATCGTCGAATCGGGTCAGCCGCCCGGCGCGGGCCAGCCTGGCCACGACGTCGTCGTCCTCGCCTCCCCAGCCCTGGTAGCGCTCGTCGAACCCGCCGATCTCGTGGAAGAGCGCGGCCCTGACCCACAGGCAGGCGCCGGGCGGCTCGCGCAGCACCAGCGAGCGGATCTCGTCGAGCGGCACGTCGCCCTCGCCCTGCTCGATCCGGCGGCGGATGGCGGCGGCGGAGGACTCAGTGTCGAGGCAGTACATGCGGCGGTAGGGCAGGAAGGCCGACAGCGCGGGGTCGGCGGCCATCCTGTCCAGGTTGCGCGCCAGGAAGCGGCGGTCCGCCAGGATGTCGGTGTCCAGCACGCAGATCAGCTCGGGCTCGCCGGGGGTGTTCCGCACCCCGGCGTTGACCGCCCACGACTTGTTGAAATGGCCGTCGTGCCGGGCGAACAGGTAGTGGTCGGCCAGCGGCTCGACGGTGTCGCGCCAGCGCGGCTCAGAGTCGGACTCGACCACGGTGACGCGCACCTGGGCGCCGTGATGGTGCTGGTCGCGCAGGGCGGCCAGGCAGGCCAGCAGGTTGCGGGCGCGGGCGCCGCCCACCCGGTCGCGGAAGGGGATCACGATCGTGACGGGCAGCCGCGGCCGGGCCCAGACGGCGACCTCGTCCAGGCTCGCGTCGGCGGCCGATCGGCCGGCCCGCTCGCCGTTGTGGTAGTCGACCAGCACCTGCTCGTCGGCCGCGGCGACCAGCTTCTCGAACCGGGCGCGCTCGTCGGGGAACTCCCGCAGCAGGTCGGTGAGCGCGTCGGCGAGCGCCGACTCCAGCGGGCGGTCGTCGGGCGCGTCGGCGAACCGGGACACGAGCGCCGCGGCGGGACCGCGGGCCACGAGGTCGGCCACCGCTCCGGCCACCTCCTTGTAGTGCGGGCCGCTGATCTCCCACCAGTCGGCCGCCACGGCCGGAACCGATGGATCGTTCGCCAGGAAGACATAAGCGGCCAGCCTGCGACCAAGTGCTCCGACTTCCGTTCCGGACATTCCGGACGACGCTATCGGGAATTCTGCCACGCCGATTCCTCTCACCTGCAATAACACGGAGCGCGCCAAACGTTACCGCGCGGAAAATTGCCTCACAAGAGGGGTTGACCAATTTCGACATTTACCCTAGCGTCACCTGGGAGCGCTCCCAAAACCTGCCTCCAGCAGGAATAGAGGCCTTCCAGAGCTGGCGTTAGAATGCTGGCGAAGCGCCCGCCGACGACTCGCGACTTACCGGCCGTCATGGAGACTGAGCGGCCGAGGGTGGAGACGAGATGCCCGACGAAACTTATCGATCCGCGCGCCCCCAGAACAGCGACGGTCTACCGGAGGTCACTCTCGACCAGGCCCACGCACCCGACAAGGTGCTGGCCCACGAGGATCTGCTGCGGAAATTCGTCAACGGCGAGACGTTCCGGCCCATCCATATGCGCATTGGCATCATGGGTGCCTGCAACATGCGTTGCAATTTCTGCAACTTCCATTCGCCGAACGAGGAGAACTTCTACGACCTGTTCTCCTTCAAGGATGCCATTCCCACAGATAAGAGCGTCAAGCTCATGCGGGAATTCGCCGAGTCCGGCGGCCGGGCGGTCACGTTCTGCGGCAGCGGCGAATGCACCATTCATCGCGGATACACGGAGATCTGCGCGGCCGGGCACGAGGCGGGGCTGCGCATCGGCCTCATCACCAACGGATCCCGCCTGCACAAGCAGCAGATCTCCGACTGCGTGATCAACACGCACACCTGGGTGCGGATCGGGCTCAACGCCGGCACCGAGGCGACGTTCAACGAGATCACCCGGGACAAGGAGCGGACCTTCACCACGTTCTTCAAGGCCGTGAGCCGCCTGCGCGAGCAGGCCGTCGACCCGGAGTTCCGGATCGGCTTCAACTTCGTGATCACCCGGCAGAACTACAAGGAGATCGTCCAGGCCGCCCAGGCCGTGCGCGACTCCGGAGCGCACTATGTGCGCTTCGAGCCGGAGTTCTACAGCTCCATGGGTCACGAGACCATCGAAGAGGTCATGGCCGAGGTCTCCGCCTCGTTGGCCGAGGTCGCCGCGCTGTCGTCGGAGGAGTTCGAGATCTCCGTGCCCAAGCTCGACCGGGGCCCGATGGACCAGGTGGAAGAGGTCGAGGGCGACTTCGAGCACTGCCACTACAGCCGCTTCGTCACAGCCGTCGGCGCGGACGGCAACCTCTACCCGTGCCCGCAGGTGCACCTGAACAGCCGTTACCTCATCGGCAATGTGCTGGAGGAGGGCTATCTCCCCGTCCTTGAGGGCGGCCCCAGGGCCGAGTGGGAGGCCAGCAACCCGCGCCGGACCGATCTGTGCAAGTCCTGCTTCTACCGGCCGCAGAACGAGCTGCTCGAATGGCTGCGCCGAGGGCAGATCAAGATCGACGACGCGCTGAACAACTACCGCATCGAAGTGCCCCACGCGCTTCACACCGACTTCGTCTGAGATCCGAGGACGCCGTTGACGCCGATCGAGCGCTTCACCCACCTCGGCCGCTCCCCCGTACGTGCTCCGGACCAGACCACCCGCAACGCGCAGGTGCGCGGGGCGGTCGTGCGGCTGGCCGCCGTCCAGGAGCGGACCCTGCGGATCCGCTCCACCTACGGCGCGGACCGGCAGGGGGCCCGCGTGGACCACTACGTCTTCGAGCACGACGGCCGCGGTGAGCTGCGCGCCGTCATGCTCACCCCGGCGAGCCCGCCGCCGTGGCCGGGCGTGCTGGTGTGCCCGGGGCGCAACGCGACCCTGGAGCGGGTGACCGGCCTCATCCCGCCCGACCATCCGGGCCGCGACGTGGCCGCCCATCTGACCCGGGCCGGATTCCTCACCCTCACCCTCGACCACGGCCTCGACCTGTGGGCCGCGCCCGCCGCGCTGGGCGGGCGCGACGCCGGCGACGTACTGGACGGCACGTTGCGGCTGCACGGGGGCAGCTTGCTCGCCGCGCTGGCCGAGGACGCCCTGGCCGCGCTCGACTGGCTGCGCGCCCGGCCGGACGTGGCGGCCACCGGCCTGTTCGGCCACAGCATGGGCGCGGCCGTGGCGCTGCACACCGCCCTCCTGGCGGACGAGCCGATCCCGCTGTGCGCGGCCAGCCACCTGGGCACCTACCAGACGATGATCGGCAAGCTGCTGGCCTGGAACCAGTACACCGCCCTGCCGTCCATCCTGCGCCACGCCGACCTGCCCGAGCTGTACACGGCCCTGTCCCCCGCACCCCTCCAGATCCAGTACGGCAACGCCGACGCGCGGCTCGACCACGACGACGCGGCACAGGCCGGCGAGCGGATCGCCACCTCCTACGAGCCGGGCCGGGCCGAGGTGCTCGACCTGCCCATGGGCCACAGCACCGGCCTGGCCGAGGCGGCGGACTTCTTCACCCGCGCCCTGGCCAAGCCCGCCGCCGGCGACGACGAGCCGTTCGTGCCCGCCGCCCGGGTGTCCTTCGGTGTACGGGCCCGCCTGGACGTCCTGGACCTGGTGGACGACGCGCTGGCATCCGGGTCGCTGACGCTCGGCCCGTGCGGCGCGCGGCTGGAGGACCTGGCCGGGCACGAGCTCGGCCGTGGCACCGCCGCCGTCAGCTCTGGCTCGTCCGCCCTGGAGATCGCCCTGCGGATCGTCGGGGTCGAGGGGCGCACCGTGCTGGTCCCGGCCAACACCTTCTTCGCGACCGCGGCGAGCGCCGTCCGCGCCGGGGCGCTGGTCGACTTCGTCGACATGGAGCCCGACGGTCTCGGCCTGGACCCCGAGGGCCTGCGGGCGGCGCTGGACGCCCATGAGGACGTGGCCGCGGTGGTGCCCGTGCACCTCGCCGGCGTCCTGCCGGACTCCCTGCCGCAGGTGCTGGCCATCTGCGCCGAGCGGGGCGTCGCGGTCGTCGAGGACGCCGCGCACGCGCTCGGCTCGTCGCTGGACGGGCGGCAGGCGGGCACGTTCGGCCGGCTGGCCGCGTTCTCCCTCTACCCCACCAAAGTCATCACCAGCGGCGAGGGCGGCCTGCTGACCGCCGCCGACCCCGCTGACCTGGAGCGGGTGCGGCGCCTGCGGGACCACGGCAAGCTGTCCTTCGAGGAGAACCTGCACGAGGACCTCGGCAGCAACTGGCGGATGAGCGAGCTGCACGCGGCCGTGGGGCTCACCCATCTGGCCCGGCTGGCGGAGGTGCTGGCCGAGCGGCGGCGGCTGGCCGCCTGGTACGACGAGAACCTGGCCCGGGTGCCCGCCCTCACCCATCACGAAATTTCGCCTGATTGCGCGACAAATCATTACAAGTACCTGGCGTTGCTGCCGGACGGCGTGGACCGGGCGGCGCTCAAGCGCCGGCTGCGCGCCGGCGGGGTGCGCCTGGCCGGCGAGGTGTACGACGTCCCGCTGCATCGCCAGCCCTACTTCGCCCCGCGCTTCGGCGACCGCTCCTACCCGCGCGCCGAGGCGTTCACGGCCCGCCACATCTGCCTGCCGATCTTCCCCGGCATGACCACCGCCCAGCAGGAACGGGTCGTCCAGGCCCTGCGGGACGCGCTCTCATGATCGGTCAGGCGGTCCTCCCGCTGCTGCGCGGGGGCCGGTGGTACCGGTCGATGGACACCGTGCCCGTCCCCGGCGCCGGGTCGCTCTGCCTGGCCCCGGAGATCATCGTCCGCGACGACGCCGCCCGGCTGCGCGCCCGGACGGCGCAGGACGGCCCCGGCCGCGCCGCGGGACCGGACCGCGACCGGCGGCTCGACCTGCTCCGCGAGGCCGTCGACCTGTTCAGGTTCGGCCGGGTCCCCGTCGAAGGGCTCGGCGTTCAGGACCCCGGCGACTTCGCCGCGTCGATGGGCGCGGCGGCCGGACTCCCGCCCGCCCTGGTACAGCGCTGGTCAGACCTGCTCGCCGCCCAACTGGAGGAGCCGGCGCCGCACGAGCACGACGGCCGGCCGGACCAGCACGACGGGCGACGGGCCGAGCTCGCGCCGCACGAGCACGACGGCCCGGCGGCCGGGCTCGTGCCGGAGGAGCGCGGGGGCCTCACTCTGGTTTCGCTGCCCGCCAACACCTTCACCTGCCTGGAGGCGGTGCTGGAGGCGGCGCTGTCCGGCGCGGCCGTCTGGGTCCGGCCGAGCCGGCGCGAGCCGCTGTCGTCGGCCCGTCTGATCGGGGCCCTGCTGAGCGTGGGCTGGCCGGCCGAGACGCTCGGCTACTACCCCACCGCGCCCCGTACCCTGCATGCCCTCATCCAGAGCTCCGACCACCAGATCGTGTACGGAGGGGACGATCTGGCGGCGGAGCTCTCCCGGCGGGCGGCGGGTCCGCCGGCGCTGGAGTTCCGCGGTCCGGGGCGAGCCTGCGTGATCGTGGACGAGCCGCCGGACCCCGAGTGGCTCGCCGAGCGGATCGCGCAGGACGCGGGCCGGTTCTGCACCAGCGCCTGCGTGGTGGCCTGCCTGCGCGGCACCGAGCCGCTCGGCCGGCGGGTCGCCGAGGTGCTGGACGGCATCTCGCTCGACCCGCCGGACCCGCGCCGCCCGCAGGCGGCCTGGCCCGAGCCCGAGGCCGCGCGGCTGGCCGAGTTCGTCATGGACCGGCTCGAACCCGGCGGGCGGCTGCTCACCCGGCGGCCGCTGCTGTCGGCGGGGTTCCTGGCGCCCACCCTGGTCGAGGTGGACGACCCCGGCCACCCGCTGGTCGGCGTCGAGCTGCCCTTCCCGTTCGCCGTCATCGTCGCCACGGACCGGGTCGGGGCGCGTGGCCTGGCCGCCCGGTCGCGCTTCGTCCACCCGCCCCGCTTCGCGATCTCCCCGGAAGGAGTGTCGTCCTGAACACGAATCGCCTCCCAGAGCCGGGCGGCTCCCTGTTAGAGGCCATGCGAGAGCACGTCCCGCCGCTGCGCGAGTCACTCGACGAGTGGACGGCACGCATGATGAGCTGGCATTTCGACGACCGGACCGGGTCGGCGTTCTGGCTGGCGCGCAAGGGCGGCCTGCCCTTCGACCCGATCAGGGACGTCACCGACTACGCCTCGCTGCGCCTGTTCGGCCTGTTCGACAAGACGGATCTGCGCGGGGTGCGGGCGCGTGACCTGGTGCCGCGCGGCTTCGCCGGCCGCCCGTTCCGGGTCGTGGAGACCGGCGGCTCGTCGGGCCGCCCGTACCGGGTGGTCGATGTCACCCGCGCCATCTACGACGTGCGGATGTACCGCGTCATGCTGGAGGCGCGCGGCCTGCTCGGCGGCGACATCCTGGCCATGACGCCCAGCGGCCCGCACGCCTACGGCCACTTCGTCAAGCTGCTCGGCGACAGCTGGGGCGCGGCCGTCTTCTCCGTCGACTTCGACCCGCGCTGGGTCAAGCAGCTGGTCCGCGCCTCGGGAGAGGCCGACGCCTACGTCGGCCATCTGATCGCGCAGACCGCGGACATTCTTGAGGACGAACGGCCCGCGCTGCTCTTCACGACCTCCCGGCTGCTCATGTCGCTCGCGCCGGCGCTCCGTAAACCCCTCAGCGCGTACGGCGTGCGCGCGGTGTGCACCGGCGGCACCTCCTGCTCGCCCGAGGAGGCCCGCTACCTGCGCGAGGAGTATCTCCAGGACGTGCAGTGGATCGACACCTACGGCAACACCCTGTCCGGGCACGCGCTGCAGGGTGACGCCCTGGAGCCCGGCGCGCCGAACAGCCACCACCTGCCGCCGCCGCTGGCGGTCATGCACGTGGTGCGGCCGGACGACGTGTGGCAGGAGGTCCCCGTCGGGGAGCGGGGGCGGATCCGGGTGGTGACCCTGCTGGAGGACCTGTTC
Source organism: Nonomuraea glycinis (assembly GCF_014646515.1). GTDB lineage: Bacteria > Actinomycetota > Actinomycetes > Streptosporangiales > Streptosporangiaceae > Nonomuraea > Nonomuraea glycinis. Next base: position 36,142 of record NZ_BMNK01000019.1, on the reverse strand, counting down.
CTGCCCAACCTGCTGGAGCGGGACACGGCGGTCGCCGCCCCCGCGCATCCGTGGTTCCCGTGGCCGGGAGTGTCGCAGGTGGGGGCGTACGAGTCGGAGGACGCGCCACGCGTCATCGAGGGGGTCTACTGATGTCCCGGCAGGCGGTGACGTCCAACGGCGTGCCCATCCCGTTCACCCCTGAGCTGTTCGCGCCGCTGGCCGACAGCACGCCGCTGGCCGGTGACCTGCTCGCCCTGCGCCGGCGTTTCCGCCAGGACGGGGTGGTGCTGCTGCGCGGCTTCCTCGACCGGCGGAAGGTGCTGGACCTGCGCGGGGCGTACCTGTCGAGGTTCCCGGACGGGTTGTTCGCGGCCGGGTCCACGCCCGAGGAGGGGATCTTCTCGGGCCGGGTGCCCGACGGGCTGCCCGCGCACGGGGTGCGCGGCCATCCGGCGCACGCCTTCGTCCGCGAGCGGCTCTTCGCCTCCTTCGCCGATCAGCCGGTGCTGCGGCGTTTGGCGGAGGCGCTGCTCGGCGGCCCGGTCGACCGGCTGCCGCGCGCCATCCTGCGGCACTTCCACGCGGGCACCCTGATGGCCTCGCGCGCGCACACCGACCACGCCTACATGACGCGGGGCAGCGAGCGGGTGCTCACCATGTGGATCCCGGTCGGCGACTGCCCGATGGAGGCCGGCGGCCTGGTCTACCTGGAAGGCTCGCACCGGGAGGCGGCCGAGCGGTTCGAGCGGGCGCGGCTCGGCAGCGACCGCGCCGGCGACCCCCGGCCGATCAGCCACGACCTCCGGGCCACGGCGCAGGCCGTCGGCCGCCGGTGGCTGTGGCATGACTATGAGGCGGGCGACCTCACCGTGCACAGTCCGCACCTGGTGCACGCCTCGCTCGATACCGTGACCGATGCCATGCGCGTCTCCGTGGACCTGCGGTTCATTCTCCGGGGCGAGAAGGCGGACACCCGATGGATGAAGGAGTGGGCCGGCGATGACGGCGCCTGAGGACACGACCACACCCGAACTCGACCCCGAGCCACGCACGGCGGCCCTGACCAGGCTGGCCGCGATGTCCATGTTCTTCATCGTGGGGCTCGCCTTCGCCACGTTCCTGATCCGGGTGCCGACCCTGAAGGTCGAGCACGGTCTCACGGACGGGCAGCTCGGCCTGCTGCTGGTCGTCCCGTCGGTCTGCGCCGTGATCTCCATGCAGGTCACCGGCGCGCTGGTCGCCAGGTTCGGCAGCGCGCCGATCGCCAGGATCACCGGCGTGGCGCTGCCGCTGTCGCTGATCGGCATCGCGGTGGCCGCCGACCCGATCCAGCTCGCCGTCGCGCTGGTGGTCTTCGGCCTGATCGACGGGCTGCTCGACGTGTCCATGAACTCCCACGCGATCGCGGTGGAGCGCACGCTCAAGCGGGCCGTGATGAACCGCTGCCACGCCGCCTGGAGCATCGGCGCGCTGGGCGCCTCCCTGCTGGGCGGCCTGACGCTGCAGCTCGACATCTCCCTGGCGGCGCACTTCGCCTGGGTGGGCGTGGGCGTGGCCGCGCTCGCGCTGGTGGTCGGCTTCTGGATGCTGCCCGCCGGCGCCGACCAGCAGCCGGAGCCCGACAAGAAGATCAGGATGCGCTGGCGGGCCGGCTGGACGCCCCGGGTGCTCCTGCTCGGCGCGATGGGGGCGAGCGTGCTCATCCTGGAGGGCGCGGTCGGCAACTGGAGCGGCGTCCTGCTGATCGACGACCGCGGCGCCACCCTGGCCGTCGCCTCGCTCGGCTACATCCTGTTCAACATCTGCCAAGTCGGCGGCCGCCTCGTCGGCGACCGCCTGCACGAGAAGTACGGCGCGCCGCCCCTGGTCCGGGTGAGCGGCGCGGTCGCGTTCGCCGGTCTGGCCATGGTCGTGACGGTCCCGAACGCGGTGGTGACCATCGTCGGCTTCGGCGTGGTCGGCGTGGGCCTGTCCGTCCTGCTGCCCCTCATCTTCAGCGCGGTCGGGCACGGCAGCTCGGACGGCGCGGCGATGGCGCTGTCCCGGTTCACCACCATGACCTACTCCGGCCTGCTGTTCGGCCCGGTCCTGATCGGCTGGATCGCCGAAGCCATAGGCAAGATCACCACTTTCGCCGGGCTGCTCCTGCTGCTGATGGTGGTGATCCTCAACGCCAGGGCGACCGCCTCCGCCGACCTGAGGGACGCCTGACCTGACGGCCTCCCCCGCCACGCTCGGACGGCCGTGCCCCTCGCTGACCTGGTTCAGTCG
>NZ_BMNK01000019.1:0-33867 GCF_014646515.1 Nonomuraea glycinis | reverse complement strand
CGGCGCTTGATGGCCGCTGAAGCCGCAACGTGCGCTGACCGTAAAACTTGCTCAAGCCCCGAGCAAGATTCGGGATGGGCGCCGCCGGTCCAGGAAGGCCGATGAAAGCGTAGGGAACGCCCGGCGAGCGAGTCAGCGGAAAGGGCGGGGAAAGATGCAGGAAAGCGCGAGGGCCGATGATGCCCCCATGCGATCCACAGCAGGCGTCCCGCGCGGCCGGCCGCGTTCGCCCTTCGCAGCCGGAGCGGGCGCCCGGATCCCGGTCTTCCCGGGCGGATCCATGGCGGCGCTCGTGTCGGCGCTCATGGCGACGCTCGTAACGGCGGGAACGGGCACCGGCCGCGTGGCGCCGGGCCTGCTCTGACGCCGGGCCTGCTCTGACGCCGCGCCTCAGCTGGATCGCCGGCCTCGCCGGTCGGGCGGGGTCCGAGGGCGGAACACACCGAACCATCAATGAATGGGGCTACATGCACACCGTTGTCTCGGACGTGATCGCGGACGTGGTCGCTCCCTCCGCGGCCCAGGTCGACCGGGCCGGGGAGTTCCCGCGCGCCGCGATCGAAGCCCTGGCCAAGGCGGGGCTGCTCGGCCTGACCAGCAGCGTGGAGGTGGGCGGCGGCGGGCAGGGGCTCAGGGCCGCCGCCGAGGTCATCACCGAACTGGCCACCGCCTGCGGATCCACCGCGATGATCACTCTCATGCACTACTCGGCCACCGCGGCGCTTGAGGCGCACGGCCCGGCCGAGGTGCGCCAGGACATCGCGGCGGGCCGCTACCTGGCCATGCTGGCCTTCTCCGAGGCCGGTTCGCGCAGCCACTTCTGGGCGCCGCTGAGCACCGCCGAGGCCGACGGGGGCGAGATCCGGCTGGACGCGCGCAAGAGCTTCGTCACCGCGGCGGGCGAGGCGGACGGGTACGTCTGGTCGAGCCGGCCGCTGTCCGGTGACGGTCCCATGACGCTGTGGCTGGTGCCCCGCGACGCGGCCGGGCTGACGGTCAGCGGCTCCTACGACGGCCTCGGCCTGCGCGCCAACGCCTCCAGCCCGATGGCGGCCGAGGGGGTGCGCGTCCCCGCCGACGCCATGCTGGGCACGGACGGGGACGGGCTCGACATCGCGCTCGCCACTGTGCTGCCGACCTTCCTGGTGCTCAACGCCGCCTGCTCCCTGGGCGTCATCGAGGCGCTGGCGGCCAAGGCTCACGAGCACCTGGCCAAGACCAACCTGGCCCACCTGGGGCAGCGGCTGGCGGACCAGCTCCCGGCCAGGTCCTCCTACGCCCGCATCCGTACCAGAGCCGACCAGACCCGGGCGTTCCTGAACGACACCCTCGCCGCGCTCGAGTCCGGGCGCGAGGACGCCATGCTGCGGGTCCTTCAGGTGAAAGCCGTCGCGGCGGAGGCGGCGGTCGAGATCGGCGACGAGGTCATGCGGCTCTGCGGCGGGTCGGCGCTGCGGCGGGACCTCGGCATCGAACGGCACTTCCGCGACGCCCTGGCCGCCCGGGTCATGGCCCCCACCACGGAGGCCCTGCACGACTTCGTGGGCCGAGTCTCCTTCGGCCTGCCCCTGCTCGACGGAGGCGCGTCGTGACGCTCCTCATGGGAGCGGTGGCCTACGACGCGAAGGTGGTGCCGATCTGGACCGGGTTCCGGTCCTGGCTCCTGCGCAACGGCCTGCCGTTCGACTTCGTGCTCTACTCCCATTACGAGCGGCAGGTCGAGGACCTCGTCGCGGGACGCGTCCACGCCGCCTGGAACTCGCCGCTGGCATGGGTCCGCGCCCGGCGGCTGGCCGCCGCCGCGGGCCGCTCGGTGCGTCCGCTGGTGATGCGCGACACCGACCGCGATCTGCGCTCCGTCGTGGTCGTGCGCGCCGACTCCGGCATCGCCTCCCTGGACGACCTCAAAGGGCAGGTCGTGGGCACCGGAGCCGTCGACTCGCCACAGGCGACCCTCCTGCCGCTGCATCACCTGCGCGTCGCGGGGGCGAACTTCGAGGTACGCCGCTTCGAGGTGGGGGTGGGCCTGCACGGCGACCACATCGGCGGCGAGCGGGACGCCGCCCGGGCGCTGCTGGCGGGCGAGGTGGCCGCGGCCTGCATGGTCGACGCCAACCACCTGCTCTTCAGCCGTGAGGGCACGCTGTCTCCCGGCGCCACCCGGATCCTCACCGGCACGGCGGCCTACGACCACTGCAACATGACCGTCGTCGACTCCGCGCCGGAGGAGCTCGTCCGGCTGTTCGGCGAGCTGCTCACCGGCATGTCGTACGCCGACCCGGAGGTGCGTCCCCTCCTCGATCTGGAGGGTCTCACCGCCTGGGTGGAAGGCCGTACGAGCGGATACGGCGAGTTGGAGGCCGCGGTGGACGCCGGCGGCTTCTACGACGAGGCCGGCCGGATCACCGCCGACGGTTACCGGCCGTGACGGTCCCGGCTCTCGACCTGGGGGACGTGGGGTTCGATCGGGGCGCCCACCTCCTGCTGCGCCGGGAGCTGGCGCTGCTGCCCGTCGGCGGCCGGCTCGCGGTCGCCGGGACGGACGAGGCGCTCGTCGTGCACCTGGCCGCGTGGTGCCGCCGGGAAGGCCACGAGCTCCTCCCGGGGGACGAGCGTGACGGCCGGGTGCGCGCGTGGGTCGTCCGCGGCCGGGCCGGGCAGGACCGGTGGGCCGGCGCGGAACGGGCCGGTGGCTCCTCCCCCGCCGGCCTGATCGCCCGGCCCCCCGCGCACTGGGGGCTGGCGGCCCGTGGCGCCCTGGTGGAGTCGGGCGGCCCGGCGGTCCCCTACGACTTCGACCGCAAGGAGACCGTGTGGTCCGAGCTGGCGCCGAAGCTCTACCTGCAGGCGGTGGCCCGGCAGTGGGACCCGGTGGCGGCGGTCGCCTGGGACACCCCGTTCGAGCTGCCCGCCGAGATCGAGGCGGCGGTCGTCCAGGTGATGACCTACCTGGTGGAGAACGAACAGGCCGCCCTGGTCATCCCCGCGCGGCTGCTGGCCCGGGTGCATCCGCACTTCCGGGAGGTGACGCAACTGCTGGCCGTGCAGGCGGCGGACGAGGCCCGGCATGTCGAGGTGTTCACCCGCCGGGCGACGCTGAAGGGCGATGAGCTCGGGACCTCCTCCGTCGGCGGACGCGCCTCCCTGATGTCGCTGCTGGCCGAGCCCGACTTCTCCCTCGCCTCGTTCCTGCTGTCGGTGCTCGGCGAGGGCAGCTTCCTCAACCTGCTGTCCTTCCTGGACCGGTACGCGCCCGATCCGGTCACCCGGCGGATCGTCACCCTGGCCCACCAGGACGAGGCCCGGCACGTGGCGTTCGGCATCGCCCACCTGGAGGAGCAGGCCCGAGCCGACCCCGCTTTCCGGGGCACGCTCAGAGGGGCGATCGAACGGCGGCACGACGCGCTGGCCGACACCGCCGGCATCAACGCGGACGTGCTGGACGCCCTGACGGTGCTGGCGGCCGGTGAGTGGAGTCCCGCCGCGATCGCCCGGGGGCACGCGGCGGTCCAGGTGCTCCAGGCGGAGATGCTCGACGGCCGCAGGAACCGCCTGGTCCGGCTCGGTTTCCCGGCTGACGAGGCCGCCGACCTGGCCGCCCTGCACACCCGCAACTTCATGTGAGCGCCGCTCGTGGCGTACCGTCCCGATGCCGGTTACCAACCCCACGGCCGCTCCCTGTCAGGGTGGCCGATCAGGGCCCCAGATCGGCCGAGCGGCGGGCCCGATCCGTCAGGCGATCTTTCCGTACGGTTTCCGCCACCTGTCCGCATCCCGGATTGCGTCGAAAGTCCGATTCCTGGCCCGCGAAGGGGTTGACCGGCCGAGGCCCTCCGAATGATCGTCTACGGCGACGGCCGTGCTGCGGCCGCCCTAACGAAAGGCGCCAACGTGGACGTAGGACGCATCTCCGCTCGGGCTCTGGCGACGGCGGCCGCCGCCGCGCTCCTCCTCCAGGCCGTCCCCGCCGGGGCGACCACCGCCGCCGCCTCGCCGCAGAGCGTGTGCGGCTCCGGGTACGGGGTCATCGACTCGCTGCCGATCAGCACCGGCAAGCTGTGGGCGACGGTCTACCTGCTCTACAACAGCGGCAACGGCTACAACTGCGTAGTCACCATGAAGACGGCGGACATCGGCACCGCCACCTACACCCAGGCCCGCATCCAGGTGTCGGGATCCAGCACCATCCACCGCGACAGTGGCAACTTCACCAGCTATGCCGGTCCCGTGCGGGTGAAGGCCGCCGGCAAGTGCGTGCAGTTCGGCGGCATCGCCTCAGATCGGGGAGGTCAGACCTTCCAGTCACTGAGCTCGTGGGGACACTGCGGCTGAAGGACCATGACCAGCAGGATCGGTGCGGTCGGTGGGTGGTTCGCAGGGAGCCACCCACCGATCGACGCCCGGCCCTGATCGGGACGACGTCGTACGTCGTGTCAGGGTGAGCGGCCGGTGTGAAAGGCAGGATTGTTGCGGTTTCAACTCCTTGGCCCGATGCGGATCCAACCCGCCGGCATCCCCCTGCGGATCGCGGCGCCCAAGCAGCGCACTCTCCTCGCCATGCTGCTCGCGCACGCCGACCACCCCGTGCCGGTCACCTCGCTGGTGGCCGAGGTGTGGGATCAGCGACCGCCCCCCTCGGCGGTGGCGAACCTGCGCACCTACCTCATGCGGCTGCGCCACCTGCTCTCCTCCGCCGCCCACCCGGACGGCGAGCGGCTGGTCACCTCGGACGGTGGTTACCTGCTCAGGGTCGAGCCCGCCGAGGTGGACCTCGCCCAGTTCGAGACGTCGTCCGCCCGCGGTCGCCGGTCGCAGGAGCGGGGCGATCTCGAGACGGCGCACGACGAGTACGCCAAGGCGCTCGCGCTGTGGCGGGGAATGGCGGTCGAGGACGTGCCGCTCGGTCCCGCCCTGCGCGAGGTCGTCGCCCACCTGACCGACCACTACCTGAACACCGTCGAGGAGTTCGCGGAGGTCCAGTTCGCGCTCGGCAGGCATGCCGCGGCGGCCGAGCGGTTGCGCGCGTTGACGGTGCGATACCCGCTGCGGGAGGGACTGCGCGGCCGGCTCATGGTCGCGTTGTACCGGTGCGGCGACGTGGCCGGCGCGCTGGGCGCGTTCCGGGCGGCCCGCCAGGTCCTGGCCGACGAGCTCGACGTCGAGCCAGGTGCGGAGCTGCGCCGGTTGCACCAGGCGATCCTGCGCCGGGAACCGGACGTGGAGTCGCCGGGCGGACCGGCGGCCGTACAAGTGCGGAGCAGCCACCCCCGGCCGCGCCAGTTGCCGCGGGAGCCGGCGGTGTTCGCGGGCCGGTCGGTCGAGCTCTCCCAGGCGCTCGACGTGCTGTGGCGCGACGCCGAGGCAGGCGCCGGCTCACGGCTGCTCGCGCTGCACGGTCCCGCCGGAGCCGGGAAGACGGCTCTGGCCCTGCGGGCGGCGCACCTGGCCGGCGGTCACTACGCCGACGGCCTGCTCCACGCCGACCTGCAGGGCTCCACTCCAGGTAGGCCGCCGCTGCCGCCGGCGGAGGTGCTCGGCCGGTTCCTCCGGGCGCTGGGGGTGCCGCACGACGACGTACCCGCCACCGAGGCGGAGGCGGCGGCCGTCTACCAGTCGCTGCTGGCCGACCGGCGCGTTCTGGTGTTCCTCGACAACGCCGTGGACGCTGCCCAGGTGACGCACCTGATCCCGGCCGGCGACGGATGCGCGGCGCTGGTCACGAGCCGGCCCATGCTGTCGACCCTGGATGCCGTACAGATCTCCGTCGGCATGCTCGACCCGCCGGACTCGGTGCGGATGCTGACGATGCTGGCGGGCGAGACCCGAGTGACCGCCGAGCCCGGGGCTGCGGCCGACATCGCGCGGCTGTGCGGTCACCAGCCGCTGGCGCTGCGCATCGCCGGCGCCCGCCTCGCCGGCCGCCCCGACTGGTCGCTCGGCCGCTTCGGCGAACGGCTGCGGGACCGCGGACGGAGGCTCGACGAGCTCCAGACGGCCGGTTTGAGCGTCCGCTCCGGCTTCGAGGTGAGCGTCGCGGCGCTGGAGGAGGGCGTGAGCCCTGTCAAGGACGTGGCCGTGCGCGCCTTCCGGCTGCTGGGCGCGATCGACCTGCCCGAGGTCGGCATCGATCGCGCCGCCGAGCTGCTCGGCGTCGAGGCGAAGGTCGCCGACGCGGCGCTGGAGGAGTTGATGAAGGCGCGCCTGCTGGAGCCGATCGGCGCCGACCGCTTCCGCATGCACGATCTGCTGCGGCTCTTCGCCGCGGAGCTCGCCGCCCGGTGTAGCGCGGATGTATCGGCCCCTGTAGGCGCCCTCACTAGCGTCATGATCCAACACGCTCCTGCAGAGAGAGGTGGTTCCAGATGAACGCATTGCTGCGCGGGTTCGGTGACCGGATACTCGACCGGCTGGTGCCGAAGGCCACGGCGAAGGCGGACACCAGCTTCTACAAGCGCTGCTACTGCCGGCCGCCCGCCGACGTCATGAAGGTCTGCCACGTGGTCGGCGGCCTTTCCTCGTGCGGCCCGTGCGACACGTTCTTCATCAGGCCCTGCTGACGGCTCCGGTGTGGTTCGGCGGCGGCCGGAGTGCCGCCGCAGGACCCGGTAGGAAATGGAACGAACCGGCTAGATGATGCTCTATCTGATGACGACCTGCCGGGTGCTGCTGGCCGGGGTCTTCGTGCTGGCGCTCGCGGGCAAGGTCCGCGGGCGTGCCGACTTCGAGGCGTTCGCCGCCTCGATCAGGGCGCTCGGGCTGCTCTCGGGAGCCTGGTCCGCGCTGGCGGCGTACGCGCTGGTGGGGGCCGAGGCGGTGGTGGTGCTCCTGCTGCTGTTCCCGCCCACCGTGATCGCGGGTCTGGCCGCGGCGGGCGCGACCCTCACCGTCATGACCGCCGGCATCCTCGCCGCACTGCGCCGGGGGCGGCGCGGGACGTGCCGGTGTTTCGGCGCCTCCGACACCCCGCTCGGCCGGGTGCACGTGGTGCGCAATCTGCTGCTGATCACAGGCGCCGCCACCGGGCTCGCGGCCGGACTCGCCACCGCCGGCACCGGATCTCCCGCCCACCCCGCCGGTCTCGCCCTGGCGGCGGTCGTCGCCGCCGTGGGGATCCTGATCGTCGTACGACTCGACGACCTTGTGGCCCTTTTCACCGTCTCGTCCCGATGACCGGAAGTGAGATCGTCCGATGCCCTTTATGATCGCCGCCGTCGTCCTGGTCGGCGTGCTCTGCCTGGTGAACCTGCTGCTCACCTTCGCGGTGCTGCGCCGCCTGCGCGAGCACACCACCGAGCTGGAGCGCCTCGCCGGCGAGCCGAGGACGCTGCCCTTCGATCCCTCGTTCCTGGTCGGACGCACGCTGCCCGCCACCGCCACGCGTGCCGTGCCCAGCCCGCGGCTCGTGGGGTTCTTCGACGCCGACTGCGGTTCGTGTCACGAGCACGCCCCGAAGTTCGCGGCCGAGGCCCGCCCCGGCACGTCCCTGGCGTTCGTCACCGGGACGGGCCGGCAGCTCCAGAACCTGGTCGACGTGGTCGGCGAGGCGTCCGCCGTCGTCGTGGCGGAGGAGGCGGCCGCCGTGGCGGCGGACCTCGGCATCCAGACGTTCCCGATGTTCCTGCGGGTCGACGCCGAGGGCAGGATCGTCCAGGCCGACACGGACGCGGACCACCTGGCCGAACTGGCCGCGACGGTATGAGCGCGGCGTCAGCCGCCGGCCACACGCCGATCGAGGACCTGCCACGCAGACCGCTGCGGCACGCCGCCACGGTGGGGCTGCTGTCCTGGCGGGCCGGACCCGGCCTGGTGGTGTGTCAGCTCGCGCTCACGGTCGTCGCCGGCCTGCTGCCGACCGGCCTCGTGTGGGGGACGAAGGTCCTCGTCGACGGGCTCGCCGCCGGTGATCCGGATCAGGCGCTGCCCGCGGCCGGGGCCCTCGCCCTGCTCGGCCTCGCCTCGGGAGTCGTGCCGTACGTCACCGCCTACCTGCGGACGGAGCTGGATCGGCGACTGGACCGGCTGCTCCAGGACGGGCTCTATGCCGCGGTCACCGGCTTCCAGGGCCTGTCCCGCTTCGAGAACCCGGTGTTCCTCGACCGGCTGCGCATGGCGGCGGAGGCGACCGGCGGTGCGCTGACGCCGGTGTCCTCCGGCCTGTTCGACGCCGCACGCAATGTGATCACCCTGGTCAGCCTGCTGGTCAGTCTGACGCTGCTGAGCCCGGTCATGGCGGGCCTCGTGACGGCGGCCGCCATCCCCGCCCTGGTCGCGCGGATGGTCATGGTCAGGCGGCGGGTGGGGATGCTGGCCGGACTGTCCGCCACGGCGCGGCGCCAGATCCTCTACTCGTCGCTCATCACCGATGTCCGGGCGGCGAAAGAGGTCCGGCTGTTCGGACTCGGCGGCTTCCTCAAGAGCCGGGTGCTCGGCGAGCTCGCCACGTTGCAGGCCGGTGAACGGCGGCTGGACCGGCAGGAGGCGATCACCCAGTCGCTGCTCGCCCTGCTCTCCACGGCCGTCGCCGGTGCGGGGCTGCTGTGGGCGGTGCTCACCGCCCTGAATGGAGGGCTCAGCCTCGGCGACGTGACGGCGTTCGCCGGCGCCGTGGCGGGGGCGCAGGCCGCGCTGGTCGGGCTGGTGGAGACCGTGGCGGGAGCCCATCATGCGCTGTTGCTCTTCGGCTACCACGCCGAGGTGACGTCGCTGCCCGACGACCTGCCGTCGCCGCCTCGCGAGGCCGCCGTGCTGCCCACGATGCGGCACGGCATCGAGCTCCGCGACGTGTGGTTCCGCTACGACGACGGCCACCCATGGGTGCTGCGCGGGGTCGACCTCACCATCCCGCACGGCGCCTCGGTCGCGCTGGTGGGGCTCAACGGGGCCGGCAAGAGCACGCTGATCAAACTGCTCTGCCGCTTCTACGACCCGTCGCGCGGCGCGATCTACTGGGACGGCGTGGACATCCGTGACGTGCCGCCGAGCGAACTGCGCCGCAGGATGGGCGTGCTCTTCCAGGACTACATGTGCTACGACCTCACCGCGGCCGAGAACATCGCGATGGGAGAGATCGAAGCCCTGCACGACCGGCCCAGGATCGAGTCCGCGGCCCGCCTGGCGGGCGTGCACGACATCGTCCGGGCGCTGCCGCGCGGCTACGACACGCTGCTGAGCCGGATCTTCTTCGGCCTGGAGGACGAGGACGACCCGCAGGCCGGGGTGGTGCTCTCCGGTGGCCAATGGCAGCGCCTGGCGCTGGCCCGCGCTCTCCTCAGGGAGCGACGCGACCTGCTCATCCTCGACGAACCGAGCGCGGGCCTGGACGCCCAGGCCGAGCACGAGATCCACACCCGGCTGGTCGAGCACCGCGCGGGACGTACCAGCCTGCTCGTGTCGCACCGGCTCGGCATGGTCCGGGCGGCGGATCTGATCGTGGTCCTGCGCGGCGGCGAGATCGTGGAGCGGGGAACGCACGACGACCTGATGGCCGTCGGCGGCGGATACGCCAAGCTGTTCGACCTGCAGGCCAGGGACTACCTGGCCGAGGCCGAGGCCTAGCCTGCCCGTCCACTGACTGATCGGGAGGGGTGCGATGAACGCGGTCACGTGGGTTGCGTGCGGGTTGTCCGCCACCGGGTTCGCGCTGGGCGCGGGCCTCTGGCGGGCTCGCCGCCGGTACGTGGTGGTCACCGTGGAGGGAGCGAGCATGGCGCCGACCCTGGCCGACGGCGACCGGGTCCTGGTACGGCGACGGCGGATCGGACAGGTGCGCCGGGGCGACGTCATCGTGCTCGAACCACCGCTGGATCCGTCCGCCCCGTACCAGCCGGGTCCGCCCGCCTCGGACGGCCGGCACTGGAACATCAAACGGGCCGCCGCGCTTCCCGGCGACCCGTTGCCGGCGGGGGTGGCCGGGCAGGACGGCCTGGAGCGGGTGCCCGCCGGGGCGGTGGTGGTCTTCGGCGACAACCCGGACAGCATCGACTCCCGGCACCGCGGGCTCTTCCCCGCTGACCACATACTCGGGGTGGCACTGCGCAAGCTGAACGGGCCGGCCGGGTCCGGCGGGCTGACGACGGAAGCGGACCGGTGAGGTTCCACCTTCTCGGCCCCTTGGGCGTCCAGCTCAAGGGGATGCCCGTCCGGGTCTCGGCGCACAAGCAACGCACCGTTCTCGCCATGCTGCTCGCGCACGCCGGCCGCACCGTGCCGATCCAGTCCCTGGTGGCGGAGGTGTGGGACGAGCGACCTCCCCGTTCCGCCGTGCCGAATGTGCACACGTACGTCATGCGGCTGCGTCACCTGCTGTCGGCCGCCGATCCTCGGGCCGGCCGGCGGCTGGTCACCTCCGACGGGGGTTACCTTCTTCAGGTCGAGCCCCCTGAGCTCGACCTCTTCCTGTTCGAGGAACTGCTCACGCTGGCCAGGAAAGCGCTCGTCCGAAAGGATCTCCGCGCGGCGGAGGACGCGTACGAGCGAGCTCTCGGGATCTGGCGGGGGACGGCCGCGCAGGACGTGCCGCTGGGACCCGTGCTCCGCGATGTGGTCGCCCAGCTGACCGACCGTTACCTGAGCACCGTGGAAGAGCACCTCGACGTCTGGCTCGCACTCGGCTCACACCGGGCCGCTCTCGACCGGCTCCGCGAGCTGACCAGGCGATATCCGCTGCGCGAGCGCCTGCACGCCCAGTCGATGGTGGCGCTGTACCGATGTGGGGACGTGACGGGCGCGCTGGAGGCGTTCGCGACGGCCCGCCGGGTATTGGCGCACGAACTCGGGCTCGACCCCGGCGCGGAAATGCGCCGACTGCACCGGGCGATCCTGGACGGGGACCCGGTTCTGGACGGCACGGGTTTGCTCACCGGCACGGACCTGGGCAACACGGGCATGCTCACTCCGGGCGGCACGGGCATGCTCGCGGACACCGGTGGCGTGACGCTCGACGGCGGGGACGAGCATCGGCGTGCGCGACGGCTGCCTCCCGAGCCGTCGGCGTTCGTCGGCCGGCGCTCCGAGCTCGCGCGCGCGAACGACGTACTGTACGGAACCGCGCCGCCGGGGTCGGGAGCCCGGGTGATCGCGCTGCACGGCGCCGGCGGAGTGGGCACCTCGGCGTTGGCCCTGCACCTGGCGCACCGTGCGACCGGCCGTTACACCGACGGCCGGCTCTACGTCGATCTGCGAGGATCGAGTCCCGGCGTGCCGCCTCTGCGGCCTGCCGATGCGCTCGGCGGTTTCCTGCGCGCCCTGGGCGTTCCCGGGCGTGAGGTGCCCGCGACGACGGCGGAGGCGGCCGCCGCCTACCGGTCGCTGCTGGCCGGACGGCGGGTCCTGGTGATCCTCGACAACGCGGCCGACGCCGCGCAGGTGGCGCCGTTGCTCCCGGCGAGCGACGGCTGCGCCGCGTTGATCACCAGTCGTACCCTCCCTGCGACCGTGGACGCGGTGCCGATCGCGGTCGGCATGCTCGACGAGACGGACGCGATGCGCCTGCTCGGGCTGCTGGTGGGCGAGTCCAGGGTGGCCGCCGAGCCCGAGGCGGCGGCGGACGTGGCGCGCTGGTGCGGCTACCATCCGCTGGCGCTGCACATCGCGGGCACCCGGCTCGCGAGCCGCCCGAACTGGTCCCTGCGGAGGTTCGGCGAGCGACTACGCGACCGGCGAAGGCGTCTGGACGTGTTACAGGCGCCGGGCCTGAGCATCCGTTCCTGCTTCCAGGTCAGCTACGGGCTCCTGACCGACCGCGCGGGCACGCTCAGGACGGCGGCCGCACGCGCCTGCCGGCTGCTGGGCGTGCTCGACCTGCCCGAGGTCGGCATCGTGCGGACCGCGGCGCTGCTCGACGTGGACCCGCACCTGGCCGAGGCCGCGCTCGACGAACTGACCGAATTCCGCTTGCTGGAGCCGGCGGCCGGCGCTCGCTTCCGCATGCACGACCTGGTCAGGTTGGTGGCGGCGGAGCTGTCCGTCGCCCATGACACGCCGGAAGAGCGCGCCCGAGCCTTACGACGAGCCCGGCCGTGACGGAGACCAGGAGCGGAAGGCTGTAGCGCGGATATACGGGCGGTCGTATGCCCTGCCGATAACTTCCTGATCAAGACAGCCCCTCCACGGAAGGTGTGAATCGTCATGACAGGCATGCTGGAAAGGCTCGGTGACCGGGTACTCGAAAGGCTGGTGCCGAAGGCGACCGCGAAGGCCGACACCTCCTTTTACGTGACCTGCTCCTGCAAGAACCTGGTGCGGAAGCGGAAGTTGTGCCATGTGGTCGGCGGAATGACCGGGTGCACCGGCTGCACGTACGTCGACGTCTGGGTCTGCTGAAGCAGAGATCGACGAGAGTCAGCGGACACGACGTGACCGCGCTCGGCTGCTCGCGGCCGGGCGCGGCCTTCCTGTATCCGGCCCGATCAACAATCCGACCTGATCAACGACAGCTCCGAGACCGGCCGACCTGTACGGATGGAGTCCCACCACGCTCGCCCACCGGCCTGCGGCGGCCCCACGGCCGTCAGGGCCGCCTGTGCCGCATACCGGTGGACGATCATCGCCCTGATCGGGTCGAGCAGCCGGTACCTGCGGCTGGCCCCGGCCTCGAAGGGCAGCACCAGGCCGCAGTCCACCAGCGCCACCAGCGAGTTGAGCACCGTCCCGGCTTGGACCGGCCGGCCGGCCTCCTGCGTGCAGTCCGTACCGATGTCCTCCAGGCCGAAGTCGCGGCGCAGGACGGCCAGCCTGAGCAGCATGGCCCGCTGGGGCGCGGTGAGCTCGTGCCAGACCCGATCCAGGCCGGCGGTGAAGCGCGCGGCGGGCGGGTTGGCGCCGTCGATGAGCGCGCCCAGGTTCGCGGCGGCGTGCCGGGCCAGCTCCCGCGGGGGGAAGGTCCGCAGCAGAGAGGCGAGGCTCTCCACGACGGCGGGCAGCCCGTCCGCCTGCCGGCACAGCTCACGCACGTAGGGCTGCTCCCGCTCCGCCAGCGCCAGCCCGGGCACGGCCTCGCCGGCCCGCCGGCGGAACAGCAGCTCCGCCGAGGCGGGGTCGAGCGGGCGCAACGCCCAGATGACCTCGCCCGAGATGCCGAGCGGGCGGACCGCGGCCACCAGGACGGCCCGCGGGCCGCGCTCCCGGATCAGCCGCTCGACGACACCCCGGACCCGGCCGGAGGAACAGGGGCCGCTGTCGATCACCAGCATGGAGTCCCCCGGCTCCTGGACCGCCTCCTGCACCTGGATCCCCTCCTGCGCCGGCCCGTGAGCGGCCGGCTCGGCCAGACGCAGGTGGTGGACGCCGGCGAAACCGAGCCCGGCGGCGTCGGCCGCGAACCGCGCGGCGAAACTGGCCTTGCCGACGCCGGGCGGCCCGATGATCGTGACGACGCGATGCCCGGCGAGCAGCTCGGCCATCCGCGCCAGCTCCTCCTGCCGGCCCAGCAGGTGGTCCATGGCCGGGCGGCGGGCACGGCAGGCGCCCCGCCCGTCGTGCCGCGGTGGCTCGTCCAGGCAGGCCAGGTGCGCCTGCCGCAGGAGCGTCCCCGGTCCGATGCCCAGCTCCGCCGCCAGCCGCCGCCGGATCTCGTCGTACACCAGTGCCGCCGCGCCCTGTCTGCCGGCGGCCACGAGCGCCTCGATCAGGACCGCGTGCGCCGCCTCGTCCAGCGACTCGGCATGGCACAGCGGCTCGGCCAGCGCGACCGCGGCCGCGGCAGCCCCCTGGTCCAGCGCCGCGCGGGCGGCGCGGATGGTCACCGCGTCGCGCTCGCTGAGGAGGACGTCCACCAGGCGGCTGTCGCACCGCTTGCCCGGGACGTTGGCGAACGGGCGCCCGCGCCACAGGTCCAGCGCCCTCGACAGCGCTTCGAACGACGCCCCCGACCCGGCCGTCCACTCCCGGAACAGCACCAGGTCGGTGCGGCCCGCGTCGAGGCGGTAACCGGCGTCCGTCGTGGCGACCCCGATCTGGGTCCCGTTCGCGCGCAGGTAGTTGCGCAGCCTGGACATCGCCAGGTGCAGGGCGCTACGCGGGTCGTGCGGCGGGTCGTGCCGCCACAGCACGCCCATCAGATACTCGGGGGACAGCGGCGCCTGGCCCGCGCCCAGCAACCCCAGCAGGGCCCGGAGCAACGGAGCCCGCGGGGTGTGCAGAACCCCGTCCCTCATCAGGCCGACCGTGCCCAGCACGGCGACGTACTCTTCGCTCATCTGTGCCCGTTCTCCGAACTGACAACGATTACAGCAGACCTAGCTGACAACGATTACAGCGGACAAGAGTGATCAGGACGACCCAGAACCTGAGTTTTTGACGCCCGACTTGACACATGATCGTAGGAATGACGGCGGATGTGAACCCTCTTCCGCCCAGCGAAAAATCCCATCCACCAAGCAACCTTTCCGTACGACGTCCGCCCGCCCGCCCGCGTCGCCAGTCCGGTCCGTCCCTCCGCAGAGAGGATCAGCGGCCGAGCCGCTCCCAAGATCAAGCTTTCGGGTCGGTCCTCACCTGCGGACATGTGGCGGAGAGATGCGCTCGGCCAAGTTTCTCGGCCGTGGCGTGGCCGTTCCTACTGGTCAGGTAGTCAGGCAGGTGCCCGGACGTCTAGGTCGGCGGCTCGAGCGCGAACTGCCGCCGGAGGTCCTCGGCTGCCGCCGTTTCGCCCAGCGCGGCCAGGTCGGTGGCAAGAAGGACGGCCGATCCCACGGTTTCCGGATGGTCAGCGCCGAGCGTCGCCCGGCGCCGGGCCAGGATGTCCTCGCCAAGCAGCCGGGCCTGCGCGGTGTCGCCCCGCTCGCGCAGGATGCCGGCCACGGTGTCGGCGGCGGTCAAGGTCAAACGATGATCTGTGCCGAGTGAACGGGTGGCATCGGCGAGAGTGGCGTCGCCGATCTCTGCGGCCTCAGCCAGGCGGCCGAGCCGGGCCAGGTCGCGGGCCAGCCCTAGCCGAGACCGCAGGGTGTCCGGATGGTCGTCGCCCAGCACACGTTGGCGCGCGGCCAGAACGCCATCCCGGAGGACCTTCGCGCCCTGGGGATCACCGAGACCCGAAAGCCGGTTGGCCAGGTTGTCCATCGAGATGAGCGTGCGGTTGTCGTCCGGGCCGAAGACCCGGCGTCGGCGGGCCAGGGTTTCTTCGTCCAACCCACGAGCGGCCTCGTGCTGGCCGAGGTCGGCAAGCGCCATCGCCAGATTGCTGGCGCTCGCCAAGGTGTCCGGATCATCCGGGCCAAGCAGCCGGACCCTTCGCGCATACAGCTCTTCCTCGATCCGCAACGCGTCCGGATGGGCGGGCGGAAGGGTGGCGGACTGGCGCTGCGCGGCCCGCATCGTGTCGAAATGGTCATCGCCGAGCGTTGCGGACCAGCGCTCCCGCGCTCGCGCCGCCATCTCGTTCGCGGCGCGCCCGTGCCCGGCGAGCTCCAGATAGCGGGCGGCGGACAAGATCAACGCCCGGAACTCCGGCGATTCGATCTCCTCCGCACCTGACGAGACGTTCTGCAGGAAGGCGGCGTGCGGGGCGAGCAACGCCCAGGCCGGCCAGGCATGCACCACGTCCGGCTCGCCCGGCCGGACCGACACGAGGATTTCCTGGAGGCGTGTCCGCAGCGCACGCCGTTCGGATGCCGGCAGGATGTCGCGGACGATGGCCGCAGTGGTCCGGTGCACGATCAGCGCGTCACCCGCCGGAGTGCGGCGTGCGAGTCCCATCCGGACAAGCCGGCCCACCACAACCCGGAGCTGGACCGGCCGCATCGGCTCGGCACCGGCGAACCACGACACCGGAACCGGGTCAGGGCCGAGGAAGACGCAGAGTCGCAGCAGCCCGAGCGCCACCTGGTCCGTTCCGGCCAGCCGCTCCAGGGAGAGCGCCACGACTGAGGCGGCCGATCGCGGATAGGTCGCCGGGCGGCCCTCGCCCAGTAGATCGTTCGCGTGCGTCTCCAGTTCGCTGACGTACTCACCGGCCGGCATCCCGGTCTCGCTGATGAATCCCGCCGCCTGTGCCACGGCCAACGGCAGGTCGTCTACGGCCGCCGCGACACGATCGGCGTCGCTATCGCTCATCGCCACGTTCTGAGTTTTCAGGAGGGAGACAGACTCCTCGCGGGAGAACACATCTACGTCGACCACCGCCCCGATTGTGCTCCATCGAGTGTCCCTGGAGGTGATGAGAACCCGGCCCGGCCCGGCCGGGATGAGGTCGCGGGCCAGATCGGAACTCGGTATGTCGTCCAGGATCACGAGCCAGCCTACGTGACGTTGCAGCCAGTTGCGAGCCTCGGCGGCACCGCGCTTGGCCATGGTGTGCTCGGACGTTACGCCCAACTCGACGGCCAGCGCCGCGAACTGGTCAATTGCCGATGCGGGCTCCTCCGCGTCGACCCACCAGATGACGTCAAGCAAGTCGGCGTGCCGGTGGGCGTACTCGACGGCCAGGCTGGTCTTGCCCACTCCGCCGATGCCGTGCAGCACGGCGATGGACGGAGTCAGACCGGTCTGCAGCCTCAGCCGCACGGTGTTCAAAGCCTCCACCCGGCCGGTGAACGAGGCGTTCCGGGTAGGTACCCGCCACACCTTAGGCAGCCGATGACTACGGGATAGGACCGCACCGTGCCCGCCATCGTCGCGATTGTTCTGCCGCTGCTGCGCGGCGTGTTGGTGAAGGCTCAGCCACCACGACAGCGGACGCTGCTGGTAGCCGCTGGCGCGGGTGGCGCGTGACTGGAGGTATTCGACCAGGAAACGCACGACGGCGGGATCGGCGGGCAGCGCATTGCCGAGGAACCAGTCACTCAACCGCTGGCCGCTGATCTTCAGCGGCGGCTGCTGCGCGGCGGCCTGCCGCGCCAACATGGCGTAGGAGACGGCGACGGTCGCCTGCCGTAACTCTCTCAGCGCGGCGAAGAACTGCTCGGCAGCCGAGGGCGGGCTCTCGGTCATCGCACACCGCAACCGGCGTCCGGACCCGGACCGGACCCGGACCGGACCGGACACTTCGTCACCAGGGATGAGCTGGACACGGTAAGACCGTAGCCGACACCGGGGTCGTCGAACACCCACCGGACACCCGAGAACTGAAGGACACCACCCGCTCAACCGGCCAGGGAGTCCTCAATGTCCACCGCGTTCGCCCTAATCCATGACGGAGCCCTCACTGCCGGCATCGGCGCTGTGCTCTACACAGCCACTGTCACCACCGCCGCCCTGACCGCGCTCCTCGCCCCTACCCCACAACGCCGCCGCGACGCCCGCACCGTGCTCACCATCCTGCTCTGTAACCGCAGGGGTAACGTCACCCGGACAGGCGACCGGTGAAGAGACTGTCGCTGGTCAGACCTGGCCGATCCCGCCGTCGACGGGGAGGTCGATCCCGGTGACGAAGCTCGAGTCCGCGGAAGCGAGGAAGAGCGCCGCGGTGGCGATCTCGTACTCGTCACCGAGGCGGCCGACGGGTACCCGCGAGGCGGTCCGCTCCTTGAACCCCGGTGGGAGGTCCGCGAACGCGGCGGCGTCGATCGCGGCGGGGGTGAGGACGTTGACCCGGATTCCGCGCTGCTTCAAGTCGGTGGTCCAGGTCCGAGCGAACGACCGCAGCGCCGCCTTGCTCGCGGCGTAGACCGTCGTTCCCGGATCGCCCTTGTCCGCGGCGCCCGACCCGATGAACACGATCGAGGCGCCGTCGGACAGCAACGGCAGCAGTTTCTGCACGGTGAAGAACGTCCCGCGCACGTTCACCCCGAACACGGCGTCGAACGACTCCTCGGTCACGTCACCGATGGGCTCGTTCCACATCCAGGCGCCGGCGCTGGCGACGAGAACGTCCACCCGACCCGCTGAGCTTCGCCATGTCTCTCCTTCGCCTAGAAGATGAGAATGGTCTCATCTTTGAAACGATGCCTCATGCCCCTTCCAGGGGGAACCCGCCGCCCGCTCGCCGGGATGCCCGCCGCACCCGCGAGCGGCTTGTCGAGTGCGCTCGGCGCGCGTTCGCCGACCAAGGCGCGGAGGCCGCCTCGACGGCATCGCCCGGGATGCGGGCTTGGTTGGTCGGCACGCTCTACCGGCACTTCCCGACGCGTCTGGACCGCCTGTGCGCCGTACTCGAACCGAAGCTGCGCCACGTGATCACTGAGGTGGAGGCCGCGCTCGGCCTGGAGGATCCGTGGGAGGCGTTCCGCGGCCTGCTCGAAGTCCTGGGTGCTGCCCAGGACTTCGAGTCCTGGGTGCGGCCCAGGCCGGGGATCGGGCGTTCGGCGACTTCTTGGCGCGGCGCTTCCCCGGTGACGACCGCACCGAGGCCGTGCACGGCGAGATCTGCGCGCTCGCGCAACAGGTGCTGGGGCGGGCGCAGGCGGCGGGCGTCGTGCGTTCGGACGTCACCGGCGCCGACCTTTTTCTACTGTTGTGGGCGAGCAGCAGGGTCGCCGAGGCCACGCGGCACGTCGCCCCGTCCATGTGGCGGCGGCACATCTACCTGGCGTTGGACGGGTTCCGGGCGTCGAACCGGCTCGATCTGCGCGAGCCCGCCTGGGACGCGGACCAGCTCTACCGCGCGATGGCCGAGCCGGGGAAGGTCTTCCACGATGAGGAACCGCTACGTCGCGCTGGAGAAGCTCCCTGACGTTCCTCAGCGCTGCCCGGCGGCACCGCACGCCGGATTCTGGGCGCGAAGGTCCTGCCGGGCATCTTGCCCGACAGGACCTTCCCCTAGCAGTCGGGCCCGCGCAGCCTCACAGCCGGGATCTCAGCACGTCGACCTCACAGCCCGGCGCGAACGGGTCGAAGCCGTGCTCGACCAGCCAGCGAACCGCCAGCAGGCTTCGCAACGACCACCACGCGCGGATCACGTCGAGGTCGACGTCGGTGCCATAGCCGGCGACGATGTCACCGAGGCGCTCCTCGTGCCCGAGCGTCAAGATGGCGAGGTCGAACAGGGCATCACCCTGGCCTGCCTCGGACCAGTCGATGATGCCCGTGATCTCGTCGCCGTCGACGAACACGTGAGCGATCTGCAGGTCCCCGTGCGTGAACACCGGAGCCCACGGCCGGAGCGCGGCCTCGGCGACCTGGCGGTTGCGGGTGACCAGGTCGGCGGGCAGGACGCCGTTCGTCACAAGCCGCTCGCACTCGCCGTCGAGTTCCGCCGCCAACTCGTCGATGCCCTGGCCTGGCCTGGGCGGCAACGGCGCGTCGTGCAACCTCCGGATGGCGGCGCCCGCCGCGGCCCACGCCGCCGGGGACGCGGTCGACGGCTCGCCGAGGCGGCCGAGCGCCGTCCCCGGGACCGCCGCGATCGCGAGCACGGGCGGCTCGTGCCACAGGACCTTCGGGGTCGGGACCGGAGCCAGGGCCATCGCCTCGACCTCGACGTCGATGCGCGCCTGATCGGCGTCCACCTTCAGGAACACGTCGCCGACGCGCAGGGTCACGCGCTCGGAATGAGCGACGACCATTTCGACCTCATCCATAGGCGACCAGTATCCCGGGGGTGATCGTCGACGTCACCGGGTTTATTTTCCTGACAGCCAAGCCATGATCAATGCACGCGGGACACCCTCGCGCGGGGCGAACGAGGGGGCGGCACCGTCTCGATCACGAAATGTGGGCCAGAACCAGTTTTCACGTGTCGTCGACACCGAGATCCCCCGTCACACGGATGGGCTCCAGCCCAACCGTTCGAGGTCCGACACGGCGGACTTGCTCGGCGCCGGATGGTCGCTCACCGGTCCCGCCGTTCCGATGTCGGCAGTCGCCGGCTTCATACGTCTACCGTGGGATGAGGTAAACGGCGAAGATCTGAGCTTCCAGCTCCAGATCGTCGACGACTCAGGTGAGCCCGTACGTCCTTTCATCGACAACAACGAGCCCTTCCGAATCGAAGGGAAGTTCACACTCCGCGATCCGGAGCAGGCGGAAAAGGCAGCGAAGACGGTGCCGCTGAACATCAGCTTTGCCTTCCCGCTCCCGCCGTTGCCGCTGACGCCGGGGTGCACGTAGCGGTGGATTCTCGAAGTGGCCTCGGTGGCTTTCACTGTCCGCACGGAACCGTCGGCGGTGTAAAGCAGGTTCGGCGCGGCGACCTGCGCCGCTACCCGCAGATTCAGCCCGATCGGGATGTGCGGGGCAGGTCTTGCAGGCGGTCGGGCCTGAACCCTGGGTGTACATCAGACCGCCCGCTGGCGGTCGGCGCCCACTCAGTCTTCCTCGTCGCGTTCCTCGTCGTCCCCGCGTCCACGGAGCGCTCGCTCGGCGATCCGGCTGGAAAGCTTGCCCGTCGTCGATTTGGCCCGGTCGAGGGTCTCGTTGCCGAGGCGCCTGGCGGCATCGACGCCGTCTGCTCCTGTCTCGAGCGCCTTGTCCTTCACCTCCTTGGCCGCGTCCGCCCATCGTCTCGCCTGCGATGACTTTCGAGCACGCTCGATCCCGAGCCGCCCGTGGAAGTCGACGATGGCGCGCGAGACATGGTTGCTCGACTGCACTACAGCCGGGGCTTTGGCCGGATGCATCAGCACCTTGGCATTGGCCGTGCCAGCAGCCGCATCCATGCGGGCCATCAAGCGCTCGGTGCTCCGTGAGATGAATTCCAGCCGGTCCTTCCGGGCAGTCCTCAATCCGAGGCGATGCCCGTCCAACTCCCCCGGAGACGCGTCCAGCACCCGGTCGAGTTCAAGCACGGCGATCGCGTCTTGCAGCTGGAAGCAGCGCGCCAGCACAGCGAGCCACTCCTGTCCCTTGGACTCTGCTTCTTTGGCCGCCCTGGCGAGATCAACGAACTTGGTTGTGCTTTCCAGCTGTTCCGCGAGCGCGTCGAGTTGACGCAACGCATACGCCTGGGTATCTGCGATCGTCGCCGGCGCGGTCTGTACCTTCGACCACGTGACTTCGTCGACCCGGCCCCTCATCTCTCGGATGGTCATGGCCTCCTCGATGACGAAGCCCACTCCGATCATGCGGGCCAACACGGCGTCCTTCTGGGCGCGCAGCACATTGTCGATCTTCTCTTCGATCGTGACGAGATAGTCGGTGATCTCGTTCATGGTCTGCTGCATCGCAAGCTGCGCCATGACCGCTGCAGCAGTAGCCAAAAGCGCCGGGTTGGGCACAACGAATCCGGGCCCCTTCGCGATCTGGAGCCACGACGTGATCGAGCCCGGCCGCCCCACCATTGCATGGCTGACGCCTGGAGTCTTGCTTTCCATCAGCCCATATCTCTTGACAAGCTGCGCGGACTCCTTGGTCAGCTTCACCCAGCGACCTGAGTTGGCGGCAATCTCGTAACCTGCCTGTGCGGCTCCAGCCCCGGCCCTGAGAACAGATCCGAGCCGTTGCAGCCTGAGGTCCTTCGACGGCAGTCCCTCAGAAACCAGGAAGCGTTCGACAGCGATCGGATTCCCGATGACCGCCAGGCCATCACCGTCACTAATCAGTTGAATCTCGTCATCCATCAACGGCTCCTGAACTGTGGGCAGGGAAGCGGCTTCTCGCAGTTGGGGGGTGGAGCCGGGGTGCGCGACGATGTCAGGGTGAGTGTCGAGGGCTTCGGGGACGGGAGCTCCTACGCTCACCGTCCGACGGAGGACTTCGACGCGCCCACGCTACCTTCGACGCCCCTGGCCTGTCCGCGTTCTGCCACCTCAGGGAGCTCGAATTGGAAGCCGTCGGGCACCGCATACGCGACAAGATAGATTCCGGACATCATTCACCAGAAGGGGGCACAGCAGGTGATAGGCAAAGAGGCCGCCGCGTCCGGATGTTTAGACGGCGGGGCAGGTCAGCGGCTGCCGGAGGCGCAATTCACGCAGGTCTTGGTGGCCGGGACCAATGCCGTTTAGATAGATCATTTGGGCTTGGCGGCGCGAGCGGCGGACAGGAGTTGGACGGTGGGTGGCCCGGCGTGGTGGATGCCTTAGTCGCTTGGGCGTCGTTCGCGGTAGCTGCTGCGTCGGGTGCGTTCGACGGAGCGAGGGTAGGTGCGGTGGCGGCGTTCGGGGTTACGGTTGCGGGGCCGACCTGGTGGACGGTTCTGGTCCAGAGATCATTTTGGGGTTCAGGGGGGAAGGCCGCTCGGTCGGTGACCGGGCGGCGCACGATCCGGAGGGTGGCCAGGAACTTGATCCGGTCGGGATCGACTCCGGCCGCGGTGGCCGCCGTGCAGATCAGGGTGGCCAGGGCCCAGTGGGTGAGGAGGTAGGCCCAGATCTCCTGCCGGACCAGGTCCGGGGTCCAGGACCGAGTCGCGCCGCGATCGCGATGTCGCCCTCCCCCGGCTCGACTCGCAACCGCGCGATCTCCTCCGACAGGCCGCCGGTGGCCAGGCGGGCAACCTGGGGAGCGGTGCTGCGGCGCACGGAAGCCCGACCCCATCGAGCCGTTCGACTCACGTCGACAGCGTATTCGTCAGGTGCCTCATCGCCGCCAGGGTCTGGTTGACGGTGGCCGGGAGGTCGGGGTCGCCGTGCTGGTTGAGCCAGCGGGTCGCCGCTATCCGGAACGTGGTCACGGCGAGCTCGGCCGCCAGTTGGGCGGTCAGGTCGTCGACGCCGCGGTCGCGGAAGCCCTGCTCCAGAGCCTCCGCCATCAGCGAGAACTTGCGCAGCTCGCGCTCACGCAGGGCGGGTTCGGCGTCGATCACGGCCCGTCGGCGGAGCAGGTAGTCGAGACTGCGGCCCTCGAATATCTCGGCCGCGGCGGGGGCCAGGCCCTCGGTGATCAGCTCCATCGGACCGAGTGACGGCGGGGCCTCGGCCATGAAGCGGGCCACCTGCTCGGGCACCGACTCCTCGCCGGCGAACAGCACCTCACGCTTGTCGGCGAAGTGCCGAAAGAACGTACGGGTCGTGAGCCCGGCCCGCGCCGTGATCTGCGGCACGGTGGTCTCGGTGAAGCCCTGCTCGAGGAAGAGATCGAGCGCGGCCTGCTCAAGCCGTTCTCGCGCACCCGGCTGCCATCGACCCATGCGGCACATCCTACTGATGACACGTCGTGTCATGCTATGCCATAGTGATGACACGACATGCCATGACTATGGGAGGCGACCATGACGGGTGAGATCTGGGTGCTCGGCGCGACCGGACGGGTCGGCCGGGAGGCGGTGGAGCGGCTGCGAAAGGCGGGCGCCGAAGTGGTGGTGGTCGGCCGCGATCGGGAGCGGCTGACCCAGGTGAGTCCGGACGCCCGGGCGGTGACCGGCTCGCTCGACGAGGTCTGCGCGCGGCTGGCCACCGAGGCGCCGGCCGTCGTGATCAACACGGTGGGCCCGTTCGCGGTCACGGCGCCGCAGGTCGCGCGGGCCTGCCCGCCAGGCACCCACTACGTCGACGTCGCCAACGAGCTGAGCGCGTTCGAGCTGCTCCACAGCATGGACCAGGAGGCGGCGGCGACCGGCCGCACGCTGGTCTCCGGGGCCGGCTTCGGCGTGCTCGCGACCGAGAGCATCCTGCTGCATCTACTGGCGGCCGAGGAAAAGCCCTCGCACGTACGCGTCGACGCCGTCGCGTCGGTCGCGATCGAACCCGGCGCCCTCGGCGAAGCCCTGGCCGCCACCATCGTGCAGGCGTTGCTCGACGGCGGCCGCGAGGTGCGGCAGGGCCGGTTGGTACGCGCTCTGGCCGGCGGCGCCGCCGAGCGATTGACCACCCCCGACGGCGACGTGGTCACCACCGCCTCCCTGGGCAGCGGCGAACTCTTCGCGGCCTGGCAGGCCAGCGGCGCCCCGTCGGTGATCGCTGCCTCGGCTCTCGCCCCCGCCAACCCGGCCGTCCGAGCGGCCCTGCCGGCGATCGTTGGCGTGCTGCGCCTGCCCGGCCTGGCCGGCTTCGCCACTCGGCGGCTCGCCCGCATCACGACGACCACGGCCAAGGAGCGACCACGCCGATCGTCCTGGGGCCGCGCCCGAGTCGAATGGCCGTCCGGTCGCGTACGTGAGGGCTGGCTGCGCACCGGCGAGGGCATGACGTTCACGGCGGGAGCCGTCACCGAGGTGGCCCAGCGCCTGGCCAAGGGCGAAGGCCGCCCCGGCGCGTTCACCCCGGCCAGACTCTTCGGCCCCGAGGTAGCGCTGGCCGCCGGCGCCGAGTTCATGATCACGAGTGAATAGGTCGATCTGAGTGGTTGTCGATCACGGTGTGCGGAAGGGGCAGCAGTCGCCGTGGATCGTGTCGGACAGGCTGTGGGCGCGCATCCAGCCGGCCCGGCCGTCCCCCCGAACCGCCCGCCCAGAGGCCGAGCCCGAGGTAACGTTTCCGATACTTACAGTGACGAGGCGGGCCACGCCCGCCCCTCCCCCCAGGAGACCACCATGCGCTTCGCCCCCGCGCTCGCCACCGCCGTGATCCTCACCACCTCGTGCACACCCGGCGGCGCCTCCACCCCACCGCCCGTCGTCGTCACCGTGACCGCCACCCCGCCGGCCCCGCCGGCCGAAACCAGCCCTACGCCCGCCGACACCCCCTCCTCCCAGGCCGCCGAACGCAAGAAACTCCCCGACGTCACCGGCATGAACCTCCAAGCCGCCCAGGACCACCTCCAGGCCGCCGACTTTTGGGTCCTGAACGACAAGGACGCCACCGGCCAGAACCGCTTCCAGGTGCTCGACCGCAACTGGCAGGTCGTCCGTCAGACCCCCGCCGCCGGGAAGCGCATCCCGACCGACACGCTGATCACCCTCTACGCGAAAAAGATCGGCGAGTGACCCGCGGCCGGGAACGAACGCTCACCGCTCTTCCGCGGGGCCGCCGATGCTGATCTCGGCGGAGATGTCGGGCTCGTAGGCGTCGTCGCCGGCGCGCGCCGCCCACCCACAGGCCTGAACACCCGGCGGGTCACGGCCAGCGCACCTCCGGGGTGCGGTCCACGAACTGCGCGTACTGCTCGAACGCCCCCTCAACCTCCGCCCGGTCGCTGCTGTGGAGTGGTACGAGCGGCTGCACGGCGATTCGTACCCGGCTCTTCGTGAGGGTGCGTTTCCAGGTGGCCACGACCCGGCCGGCGCGTACCACCGTGGACTGGAAGACCCCGTTGTTACCGGGGATGATGGCCGCCTTGTGCTCGTCGGCGACCATGAGCGAGCGGTCTTTGTAGCCCAACAGGTATTCGTCGAATGCCGGCAGCACGAGCACCTCGTCGTCGCCGGGCGGGACAGGGGCTGTGTCGAGGAGCGCGGCGTCGACGTACGTCTCCACCCCGTCGACGGTCACTCGGGCCAGCGCGTCGCCGGCCACGGCGATGCCGCGTTTGGCGTCGGCCGCGGTCAGGCCGGTCCAGCCCGCGAAGTCCTGCCTTGTGGTCGGTCCACGGCCGCGGAAGTAACGCAGGGCGATGGTGCCCAGCGCCTCGTCGCGCTCCGGCCGGTGCGGGTCGGGAACCCACTCGTCGAGCAGCACGAAACTCTGCTCGTTACCGATGTTGGGGGCGATGCACAGCAGGCCCCGCTGGCTGGCGTACCACAGCAGGTGGTAGCCGCGCTGGCCGCTGGTGTCGATGCCCTTGTCGGCCAGCACGGCCAGGCACTCCGACCTGCTCAGCCGCCCGCCGCCGGTCAGGGCCGCGCCCAGCACCTCCATGGCCTGAACGGCGGTCTCCTCCGAGAGGCCGAGTTGTTCGCGCCGCCTCGCCGCGCCGTTCAGCACCCGGACGCCCATCAATTCGACCATCCAGCGGGCATCGCGGGACGGGACGAAATGGATGGTGCCGCGCATCGGCCATGTGCGCAGCGCCTCACGCCGCTCCAGCGCGGCGGTGACGTCGGAGTCGGTGTATCCCGGCAGTCGCGTGCCGAACGACCACAGACCGCTGGCCAGGTCTTGCGCCTGCATCGCCCCGAGCCAGGTCACCACCTCGGCCACGCCCGTCGCCCGGTCGGCGCCGCCGGGCGACGCTCGTAGCAGCAGGCTGGACATCCGCAGGTCGAGCGCCTGTTGGGGGGAGAGTTCCACGGGTCAACCGTATCCTTCGCCACCGACAATCCGACGATGTGATCGCGACCGCCAACCTGCTCCAGGCCCGCGGGCCGAGCTCGCCCTCCGACCGGCGGGACGGCTCATCGGGCCTGGCCGGCGAGCAGAGGAGGGTCATGTCATCCTCGACAATGCAGCAATTTCGCCGAATCGCGCCATCGAAATGTCGTCGAACTCGACAATCTCCCGCGACAGTGCAATTTCACGATTCAGGCCTGGAATCGCCGACTACGGCTCTGAAATCGACGCATTTCAAAAGGAAGGTACAGCCGCCCCCAATCCCGTCCACAACAAATGTTGATAAGGGGGTTATCGGCTTGAATTCAGCGGTCGTCAAGGAGCATGGAACACAGTGCTCTCGTCAACGACTTCGGGCTCGACGTCCGACCGCGAGAGGACTCGACATGACCCATCACAACCTCGGCACGGGCCCCCACCCGCAGCCGCCATACCAGCAGCCCTTCACCCCGCCCGGCCGGCAGCCCGCCACCCCCGTTGTGCCCACAGCCCGGCCCGGCCGGCGTTTTCTGGCCCACGGCCTGACCGCGATCGTCTCGTTGACCATCGGCGTGGGGATCGGTGCGGGTGGCGACACCGGGACCTCGGCCTCCCCGCGCCCCATCGTCACGGTGACCGAGACCACGCAGGCCGAGTCGGTGCCCGCCGCAACCGAGACGGTCACTGCTGAGCCCGTGGTGGACCCGAAGGGAGAAAACGGCCCGCAGACCGCGTTCTCCGGTGACGGTCAGTATCTCGTCGGTGAGGACATCAAGCCCGGCACCTACAAGACGGCCGGGGCGGACGGCTCCAGCTGCTACTGGGCCCGCCTGAAGAACGCCTCCGGCGAATTCACCTCCATCATCGCCAACGGCAACATCCAGGGTCAGACCAGAGTCGCCCTCAAGAAGGGCGAGTTCTTCGAGACCAGCGGGTGCCAGGACTGGAAGCGGGTGGGCTGAGATGACTTCCTTCTACGTAGTCGTACTGGCGATCGTGCTTGCGCTGGTCAGCGCCACGATCGCGTATCTGATCGCCCGTGGCCGCGCGGCGGACGAGCGTGTCGCGTTGAAGTTCGCCGAGGAACAGCGAACCCAGGCCACCGAGCAGGCGGCCGCGCTCCGTGCCGAACGGGACAGGGCCCAGAGGCAACTGGCCGATCTGAGCCAGGCACACACCACCGCGCTGACCGAGCGCAGGACCCTGGACGAGCGACTCGGCCGGCTCGGCGCCGAGTTGGAGGCGACTCGGAGCAGCCTCCAACGGAAGCAAGCCGACGCAGAGCGGCTGCGAGTGGAACTTCAGTCGGAGCAGGCGCGAGGAGCGGAAGCCGGTCGTCGTCTCCGCGACACCGAACTCGGGATCACCGAACTGAAGGCGAAGGAGTCGGTTCTGCGCTCGGAGATCCAGGACCTGAGGACGCAGCTGGCCGAGTTGGTCATGCAGAAGCAAGCGCTGCTGGAGCAGGCCGCGACGGTGCAGGCTGTCCGCCAGGAGCTCGATCAGACCCGCTCGGACAACAACCGGCTTCTGGAGGAGACGCTGCGCGCGGCGACCAACCAGATGCTGAAGCAGTCTCAGGTCGAGCTGGTGACCAAGGCCGAGGCGACCCTGAACGCGGCCAGCAAGCCGGTCCATGATCAGTTGGCGGAGATGGACCGGCAGCTCAAGGAGTTCTCCACCACGCGCGTCGCGGCAGAGGCCACACTGAGCCGGCAACTGCTCACCCTGACCGAGGAAGGACAGCGGACCCGGAAGGAAACCCGGGCGCTCGTCGAGGCGCTCAAGAAGCCGCAGGTGCGCGGGTCTTGGGGCGAGATGCATCTCAAGAGGGCCGTGGAACAGGCAGGCTTGGTCGAGCGATGCGACTTCGACACCCAGGTCCACCTCGCCGACAGCGAGGGTTCACTCCGGCCTGACATGCTGATCCATCTGTCGGGTGGCAAGCACGTCGTCGTGGATTCCAAGGTTCCGATGGCCGCGTTCATGTCGGCGATCGAGGCCGTCGATGAGACCGAGGCGGACCGGCACTGGGCCGACCACGCCCGGCAGTTGCGCCAGCACGTAGATGCGCTCGGGGGCAAGGAGTATTTCCGGAAGGTCGCCGCATCACCGGAGTTCGTCGTGCTTTTCGTACCCAGCGACGCCTTTCTCCAGCCGGCGCTGGAGAAGGAGCCGACCCTGCACGAGTACGCGATCGCCAGGAACGTCCTTATCGCGACGCCGACCTCGCTCATCGCCCTGCTCCGCACCGTGGCGTTCGCGTGGACACAGGCGGCGCTGCAGGACAACCTCAAGCAGGTCTACGAACTCGGCCGCGAACTGTACGACAGGCTTTCGGTCATGGGCGGGCATCTCAACACCCTGGGCAGGTCCCTCGACCGGTCGGTCAAGGCGTACAACGACACGGTCGGGTCGATGGAGGGGCGGGTCATGGTGACCGCGCGGAAGTTTCACACGCTCAAGGTCGTGGAAAGCCAATTGGTCGAGCTCAAGGCGGCCGAGCAGGGTACGCGACCGCTCGGTAGCCCGGAGCTCGTGGAATCGGCCAGCGCCACGGCGGGTGTCCGAGCGATCCCGCCGGCACCTGGCACGGAGACCGGGCTCACCGGTTGAACATCGCGCCGTCGGCGTCGAGGCCCGATGCGTGCCGGATATGCGCATTGACAATGCAGAGTACGTAGATCGATTTTTCCTGTAAAATCCGCATTGATCGGTACTCTCCGACAACCGGACAAGCGGAGGTTGAGAGCATGGCGAAGTGCAACGGTTGCCGCAGCGAGGTGTCGGAGGGAAGCCTCTGCCCATTGTGCGCCGCGAAGATGATCGCCTATCACGACGGGGATTACGACGACGAAAACGATCCCGCCGTGAAGCTCTACCACCAGACCGCAGCCAAAATGAACTCAAATTCATCCTCGTCGAGCGGGTGCGCTCTCGTCGTGCTCGCTCTCACGTCTGTCTCCACCGCCCTCGCGGCCACGGGGATCGGCATGGAGCACCTCATCGGTTGATCGAGAAGAGGCGATGTCCTCTCGACCGGTTCTGAGCTTTCCCACGTTACTTGTTGTCCGGATGCTGCTGGTGAGTGGTGCTGAAGCGGTTGCGGTAGGCGGTAGGGGTGATGGCGAGATGGCGCAGGAAGGTGCGGCGCAGCGTCTCGTCGCTGCCGAAGCCGCTGGCGCGAGCGGCGGCCGTGACCGGGGCTCCGTCGGTCAGGAGTCGCTGGGCGATCTCCAGGCGGCTGAGTTCCACGAAGTGGGTGGCGGTCATGCCGAGTTCGTGACGGAACAGGCGGGTGAGGTGGCGGGTGGACACCCCCGCCCGGCGGGCCATGGACGTCAGCGTGTGCTCACCGGCCGGGTCGCCGGTGACGCTGTCGAGAACGGTGCGAAGAGGGCCGGCGTGCGCTGCCGGCACGTCGAGGCGGGTGGAGAACTGTGATTGGCCGCCGGGGCGCTGCATGAAGACGACGAGCGTCCGGGCGACGTCACGCGCGAGTTCCGGACCGTGGTCCTGTTCCACCAAGGCGAGGGCGAGATCGATGCCGACGCTGACACCGGCCGAGGTGAACACGTTTCCCGCTCGGACGAAGATCGCGTCCGGCTTGACCGAGACCGTCGGATAACGTCGGCGTAGCGCCAGTGCGTCGTCGCCTCACCGCCGTCGAGCAACCCCGCCTCCGACTGGTTGGCCGCCGACGCCTCCGTCGACGCGGCGCGCTGGCAGCAGAGCGTCGCGGAACATGAGGCCGCCGTGGCCCGGCTCGCCGAACTCGGCGCCCCCGCGGTCATCGGCGACCACGTACGAGTCTCTCGACCGATGGCTGAGCGGCGGGCGGACGGCCGCGGTGTGCTCCGGCGCGTACTCCGTCTCGTCGAACCAATGCACGCCTGGTGGCGCGGGACTCGACTGCGGCGGGCTCGGCTGGGTGACCGACCCGGACGGTACGGTGCTCGCCACCACAACGCCGGACGAACCCTTCGCAACGGTTGAGATCGATCTGAATGTGGCCAGGAAGGCCAAGCACACATACCGTTCCTAATCAGTGAGCAGGAGTGTGTCTTGGACCCACCCCTGATCGCTGCGCGTATCCCGAACGGTTGTGGATGCGCTGGTCGCCCGCGTACGTGGTCTTGTGCCTGTCCGGGCGGGTGCATCGTGTGCACGGTCCGTGACGGGGCGGCGGGTTTCCTCACGCCCAAGGGTCTCTGGTCGGGCCTGGACGGTCCGATGCCCGCAACGATCGCTCTGGTCGTTACGGGGCGGTGCCGTCCGTCGCCGGATCGGGTGCCCTTGGGCGCGTCGGCCGATGGCGATGCTCGCGGCATCGTGTCGGGTGGGGGCGTGCATGGGCTTTTGCCAGTGCTGCGCTCCCCACCTGCTGGTGTAGGCCGGATCGACGGCGATGATCGCGATATCGGTGGCCTCGGCCATCGAGGTGAGACGGGCGCGGAGCCTGCCCGTGGGCATACCGGAGATGAGCTGCCGCAACCGGCGTTTACGACCGTGCCTCTCCCGTGTCCTGGAGTCGGTGAAGTCCAGATCCTCCACCGCGATGGCGGCAACCCGGCAGGTCTTCGCCCAGTTCAGCAGCCGGGACAAGGCATGCCGCACCTGGGCGTCACGCCGGTCGGCGCTGCCGGACAACTCGTAGCCGAACCGGCGGGGCCGCCCGACCGGGTTGCCGTGCGGATCCAGCCGCCAGGCGGCCAGATGGTCGGCGTTGGTGTCCACACCGATCACCCCCTGGGCCAGCGCCGCCTCCATCGAGACGGCAGGCACGGCAGCAAAGGTCCAGGAGGCGTTCAGGTACCAGCACTGCCGGGCCACGTCATAGTCGATGCGATAGGCCACCGCCCGGTTGGCCACCACCCGGTCGGCCCACTCGCTGCCCCGGTGCGGGAACGACACCCTCGCGGCCAGCGTGTAGCGGCCGTGCCCGGCGTTGGCCAAGTGGGCGAGCGGCGCGGGCAGCTTGATGCTGACCTCGCCCTCGGGCGTGATCCGGATCGTCTCGTTGCCGAACCGCTTACCGGACTCCCCGTCAGCCGACAGGAACCAGCGCGCGCTGTGCCACCTGTCCCGCCACTGCGGCTCGGTGAGCCGGGCGGCATCCAGGTGGTGGCGGGTGTTGAGCAGCTTGCGCCCGCCCCGCACCACGCGCACGACACCGGCCTGCCAGTCCGCCCGGACCTCAGCCAGACGGCCCTGCAGCAGCTGCAGACGACGCCTCTTGTGAAACCACTCACTCTTCGAGCGGTAACCACCGGGGGCCCGCTGGGAGCCCTTCGCGCCGATGGGCAACGACAGACGATACGCGACCGTCTCAACGCCGGCCTCAAGCGACCGCATGTGCGCGGCCTGCCCGCGCCGGGCCAGCGCCCACTGATCATGTGTCGCCTTCGTGATGCTCCCCGCCCAGCGAGACGACGACACGACGGTCAGATCCCGCTTACGCCCCGCCCACGTGGTGGCCGAGTGCTCCAGCCCGTCAGCACAGCGCACCTTGAGATCCCCCGACGCCAGCGACCCCAGATGCGCGCCGACCAGACGCAACACCTCCTCATCGGCCGGGGTCAGGTTCTTCAGACGGTCACGTATCGACACACCCGACGGGCCGGGCACAACGAACGACGGGGCGATCGCACGCAGCCGCTTACCGAGTCCAGCCTCGGGCCCAACCTCGGGCTCAGTCACCGGCCGCCGCCGCTTCCAGCGCGGCCTCGGCCCGCCTCTTCGCCGAACGGCGACCGTACAGGCGGGCACAGAACGAGGTCAGCACCTCCACCATGTCCCGCACCAGATCGTCGGCGACCTCCCCATCATCCACCACCACCGTGCTCACCTCCGGATCGGCCAGCAACCGGCGCGCCTTCGCACGGCCGCCGTTCATCCCGGAGCCGATCTCGGACTCGATCCGCACCACCCGATGACCGCCCCGCGCCGCCCACACGGCCAGCCGGGAGACCTGCCGCTCAAGATCCGACTTCTGATCATGCGACGACACGCGGGCATACAAACCCACCCCAGCCGTTACCGACGGTGCGGAAGAGTTCGCCTCGATGTTCACCAAGATCGTGCGCTGCACCCGCTCGGCGGGCACCGGCAGCGTGCCCTCACGAAACCAGCGATAGGCGGTATGCGGATGCACACCGTTCGCCACCGCCCATTCCCTCAGGTTCACGCAGCGATCATAACGCCAGCTCAGAGGCTGCAACGCATACTAGAGTCGACTCAACTTTGAGCAGTTACCCACCCCCGCTACGTCCGCGAATAGGTGCGGCCCGTTCACGAGGCCTGCCGTGGGCCTGAAGC
The DNA here is from genome assembly GCF_014646515.1 of Nonomuraea glycinis. GTDB lineage: Bacteria > Actinomycetota > Actinomycetes > Streptosporangiales > Streptosporangiaceae > Nonomuraea > Nonomuraea glycinis. The sequence goes on along the minus strand of NZ_BMNK01000019.1, from coordinate 1,609 downwards.
GCGTGAACGCGAATGATCTCGTACGCTCGGCAGCCCCTCGTGAACCGCGGTCAGAATGTGGCGATCGGATTGACCGGGCTGCCGGACGTACCGGCGAAGCGGACCGGCGCGACCGCGAGGTGGAAGTCCCACTGGCCGAGCTCGGCAGCCGTCGTCGCGCACGCCTCCAGGTCGCAGTTGTCGAGCATCCACAGCCCCATCGCGACGAGGCTCACGGCGTGCACCGGCATCAACACGTCCTCGTAACCCGATGGCTGAACGTCCTGAGGGGTGTCGGCGCCGATCAGCGCGACCTCCCGTTCATGCAGCCACGGCAGGCAGGACGCATGCCATCCGGCCTGCGTGAAACCGCTGACCGCACCGGTCTCGTGCCGGGCGCGGCCATAGCCGGTCCGCAGGAGTACCGCATCGCCGGATCGCACCCGCACACCCTGGCGACGCTCGGCCTCCTCGAGATCTTCGGGAAACACACCCTGCCCCGGTTCCAGCCACGGCACATCCCGCACGCTCGCGATGTCCAGCAGGACACCACGCGTGATGATCCCGTTCGCCGCGGCCGTGACGGTCGCCCACGACGATCCCGTCGCGGCGTCGACCAGCGAGTGCGACCGCCCGTTGTACATCGTGCCGTCCCAGAAGAGGTGGCACGGCGAGTCGACGTGGGTGAGGGTGTTGCCGTGGAAGGTGACGCCGAGCCGCTCGGACGAGAAGCCCCAGCGCCGGTCGGCGTGGAATGCGGGCACCGGCATGTTCTCGGCGCCCGGCATGTCGGCGGCGCACGGGCATGTCGTCGTCGACCGCTCCATGTCCTCAGGTGCGGCGACCTCCCAGGCGCACGACACGCTCCTGCCGTGGCGCACGGCCCGCGCCGCCGCCAGCCGGACGTCGTCGGTGATGAGGTTCAGAGTGCCGAGCTCGTCGTCGTCACCCCACCGCCCCCAGTTCGACAGCGTGTCGAAGTACCCCAGCACGTCGTCCTGTGTGGGCATCGGCCGCTCTACCGTCATCCCCGCATCGACTCCTCCGGTCACGTGGTTCGAAGCACCGCGGGCAGAGTATCCCGCACTCTCCTTCGACACGACCTCGCCCGGACCGGAGAGACGGTGGGAGCGGTGCCGCCATTGCCGGGGTCAGCCAGTCTGTTCGCTGTCACGGTTGTTGTGGCCTGTTAGGGGGTCAGGTCGATCCCGGGGCCGAATCGGTGCCGGTACTCCAGCGGAGTGAGCCCGATCCGGCGACGCATCAGCGCACGCACATTGGTAACGGAGCCCAGCCCGCTGTGCCGCGCGACCGTCTCGAAGCGCGACTCGCCCCGCTCGATCAGCCGGCAGGCCAGGGCGAGTCGTTCCCTGTGAGCCACGCCAGCGGTGTGGTGCCCATCTGCACGCGGAAACGGCGGTGCCCGTCCAGCAGCCCTGCCTCACCCAGCGCCGCCTGCGGCGCTGCACACCGACGCGATCCGGGCGCCATCGCGCTGTGCCCCGCGCAGCCACCGTGTCACCGTGGTACGCGACCGCCCGGAGGGACGATGTCGCTGGCCAGTTAACCTCGGGCTTTCGCGGGGAATTTGAGCCGGGCTGATCGTTCACATGAGAAAAGTGCCTTTGAG
>NZ_BMNK01000018.1 GCF_014646515.1 Nonomuraea glycinis | reverse complement strand
TGAAATCAACCCCCAGCCGAACCGCTTACCTGACCATACGAAGATCGTGAAAGATCGAGGTTAAGATCAACTTTTCCCGGCGCAGGACTGGTTGCCGGTCAAGGCGGCGGCACGGTGCCAGTTCAGGAATCTGATCACGTCAGCGTTGGATGGTGACAGCCGTGAGCAGGCACGACGTTGTTCTGCGACCCAATCTATTGCGTTGGAAAAATCTGCGCGCGCAGTTTTTCTCAAAGTGGCCGGCTCGGCAGTAGCCGCCTGGCTGTGCCCCTCATCGGTTGCAAATGGGGCCAGATCCTCTTTTCTGGCCCATCTCCGCTTCAGGCTTGGAAACGCCTTCTCCTGCCACCAGCTCTTGATATGAGGAGCAGCTATAGCGGCGCCGGCGGCGGCAGCAGCAAGAATCGCCAAGGCGATGAGCTCACTTGCCGGATCTTTGGTAGTGCTGAACGTAGTTATATCCCGTGGAGGTGCCGTCATCATCGTCCGGGAATTTCAGATCGTAGGCCATTCCGGAAATGGTGCCATCATCCCGACGCAATCCACCCGTGCTCAAGTTATCGCCGGTGATATCATTTCCCTCTTTGTCGCGTGTAGGTACTTTACCTACGATCCGACGGAAATCTCTGTCGTTTTCCATTTGCAATACCCCCATGGCACCAGTTCCCTGGGACCGTCGATCATGGCACGATAGGCAATCACGTGGAGCCCTCTCGAAGACGTGGATCTTGTCGCAAAGACCTGTCCATCGATGGCTCCACGCCCATTTCGAGCACCGTCCGGCCCGATCGGGTATGCCCGTGTCGATCAGATCTGACCCGACCCCTCGCTGAGATCACCTCCGCGCAGGGCAGATTGAGATCGCCATCAGGCAACCGCTGACCCTCAACCAGCGCCTTGGAGGATCGGCGCGACCTCAATCTCGATTGACACCGCCCAAAGCAGGTCGTCAACACCGTTCGTAGCCAGCCATTCGTGAATATCAGCGGCAAACTGCTCCACATCGGCCTGGTCCGGAACTCCAAGCCGTACGGCAGCCACCTTTAGATTCTGGCCGAAATACCGGATGATCAGCGAACGGTCATCCCACCTGGTTACCTCGCTTTCCAGCCCGGAGCAGCCGTTTACTCGCGAAGCGCCACCCAAACCAAAGACGAACCGCCGCCCGTCAAGCAGCTCCACCATGACATCGGCATCCTTCCCATGACCAAAAAGGACGATCTCCGAGAGTCGTTCGCCCGCAAGCGGCAGTTCCGTCCAGATTGGGGACGGTTTCTGGTACATGTACTCGCGAATGGTTCTGACATAGCTGCTCATGAACTGATCGTAGCCACATCATTACTCTACTGAGGCAAGGTCGGGACAAGCTCGCTGCCGATCTACGCGCGTGGGATCGGGGCCGTCATCGTGCCCTGCGAATGTGCGGACGAGCACCGAGCCGCGCTGCGCGCTCTGCTGCTGAGGAAACAGCCCTGGCTGCATTGGCGCGACGAACGACCGAAACGCCGTCTTGAGATCACCCGCGCTGCAGCGGCCCTCCACCCGGACCCTGAGGGACTACTTATCGGTGATCACCCGGTCGAGCACGTGAGCTGCGATTGAGGCGGACAGCGCAAAGCCCGGGTTCCCGTCAATTCCGGCGGTAAGCCCGGGCTCACTTCCTCTCCCCCTTGCAGGGGGCGGCAGGAAAAGCGTACCCCCCAGCCACCCGCTTGCACATCGCTTTCCGTCACAGCTTCGTAACTCTGCGGCACTCGATCGCCAAGGGATAGGGCCGCAGATGACGAAGCGGCCGCCGCGCAGCCAGATGCCCCGCCGCACGCCCACCTCGTTGGTCAACGGCTCCCCCGCGAGCTCGAGCCGCAGGTTCAGCCCGATCCGCGCCTCGTCGTCGCCGCACAGGCAGTACCGTTCAGCGGCCCCGGTAGCTTTCGGCCCCTTTACACCGGTCGTCGCCGACTCCCGTCGAGGAGTAGCAGTGGAGATGCACTCGGGCCGCTGAACCCGAGCATCCCAGCGTTCGGGTTCTTGCTGTCGCGCACGGCGAAGACGTCGTCCCGCCCGGACAGGATGTGCAGGGCAAGTCTTACGGGCGGCCTGAACCCCTGGGTGTCGGCAGGCCGCCCGCAGCCCCGCCGGCCGGGACCAGCATCCGACCGGCGGGGCGGCTCATCGGGCCTGGCCGGCCAGCAAGCGGCGCCACCACTCCTGCGCCTCCTCGCGGCGCCACCACTCAGCCGTCCAGGACACGGGCGGCACACCCTTGCAGGGAAGGGTGTGCCGGCAGATCTGGTAGGAGCCGGCGCAGGAGACCAGCTCATAGACGGCCATCCGGTAGGAGCAGGAGTACGCGACGACCCGCCCGCGCCCAAGGTCCTGCTCGATCCACCGCAGCACCGTACGCCCCGGGCGCGGCACGGCCGGATGCGGCGAGATCCCCGGACAGCCCTCGTCACCCTCCTCCGCCAGGACATCAGGCAGGGCGAGAACGGCGGCGGCCAAGGTCACTGGGCCATCCATGCGGCCGGGCGCGTCTGCTCGGCGATGCTCTCCTGCGCCGCGATGGCCTGGCACAACTTCACCAGGTCGTCGGCGTCGACCGTACGGTACGCGCCCGCATCCTCGACGGCCCGGGGGAACGCCCGCTCGCGCGTTGCCCAGAAGCGTCCGGCGTCGCTGCGCATGATCCGCCACCCGGCGAACACCGGACGAGCGGCGGCTACAGCCCTATCGTGGGTCATGGGTCAGGACCACCATCCTGATCAAGGGGTCCGTACGGCGGTTCCAGCGCCTACGGACCCCGCTTCGGTCGCGTCACCTCCGATTACAACAGCGTGTTACTGTTCGATCACAGATGTGATCGAGGGACGCTAAGGGCAGTCAGAACATCCCCCCAGGTCTGACAGCGAGGTGCACACGATGACCACTGAACGCCCCGCATGGGCCATTCGGCTACGCGCCGAGCGCCGCAACCGGTTCTGGAGCCAGAAGGACATGGCCCGGCACCTGGTCGAGGCCGCCAAAGACGACGTACGAGCCCGACTCCCCTCCCGGGAAAGCATCGTCCGCCGCATCAAGGCATACGAGGCCGGACACAACCAACCCGACGACCCCTACCGACTCCTGTACGCCCGAGCCTTCGGAACCGATGAGGCGGACCTGTTCGCGCACGACTCGTATGCGAAGTCCTGCGACGTTCTCCGTCCTCTCGTGGATGTCGCGCGTACTCTGGGAGTAGATCCCCCTACTTTCGCGGACACGATCGACATGGACATGCTGCGTCGCCGCCTGATCCAAACTTTGAGCGTACTCGGGTTGACGGGAACGCTTCCCACAGACGCGCTGGCGAACGTCCGGAGCACCGTCGCTCCCCCTGCCGAGAGCGTGGAGGACTGGGAAGAGATCGCATGGGGCTGGGCACACGCCCTCTCCGGGCCGCCCCGGGACACCCTCGCAGGTGTCGCCAATGACCTGGTCGCCCTGCGACAGGCCATCGATCACGCGCAGGAAGCCGACCGGCGCGAGCTGACCAGGGTCAACGCGCAGATGTCCATGGTCGTGGCCAGCGCACTGGGCCTCGTCGGCGATCCCAAAGAGTCTCAAGAATCCCACCGCTGGTGGCGCGCCGCGCAGATGACCGCCGAAGACTGCGGAGACTCTCCTCTCGCATCACTGGCCTATGCCCTGGACGCCACCCAGGCGCTCTACGAGCGACGCGACGAGGAGTACCTTCTCCGGCGTGTCCGCCGGGCGATGCGAGCAGCAGGCGACCAGCCCTGTCCAGGAGCTCTCCAAGCCCGCAGCACCCACGCCATACTCCTCGCCCAGCAGAAACGCACCATTGAGGCACGCGCCGAGGTGACCGCGATGGTGGCCGACTACGAAAGGGCGGCAAGCAAGGACGGGCCGGCGCTGGTCGGAGGATGGCGGCCTGCCCGGGTCTACCTGTATCAAAGTGCGGTCTACTCCACAGCCGGGGACTATCGCGCCGCAGAGGCCGCTCAAGACGCATACCGGAAACACAGCACCGCGCACACGGTCCGGCGCAGCAGCCTCATCGAGTTGCACCGAGCCCGATGCCTGGTCGCTGCTGGGGACGTGCTGGTCGGCGTCGAACACGCGAGAGAAGTCGTCGGCATGCTTCCCAGGGAGCAGCGGTCCGTTTCCGTGCGAGGTTCAGCGTCCGACCTGCTGACCGCTCTGCCCGCCGGCGCGCGGCACAACTCCTCGGCACAGGAACTACGAACCCTAACCGCCGGAGCATGCCCAGCCTGAACCCGATCCCTCTCTGACCATCGCGTACAGCAAGACGGCGCAGTCCGCCCAGAAGTCCGGCCGCGACTGCAGAAGATTTGCTCCATACCCCCTCAGTACGCCCTTCGGCTCGCCAATCTGACCTCGAAGGCCGCCGTACGGGCCTTCGCCGAGGAGATCGGAATCACCCTGGGAAGTACTCCCCAAGGCGGGCACAATGTCCGGTGAGATTTCGAGAAGGATCGCAATCACTTCAAGGAAGAATCTTGACGGCGTTCGCGTAGCGCACCTTCAGAAGGCCGGACAGGCGGTCGAGGGTGGGGCGGTTGGCCGCGATGATTTTTTCCTGGGCAGACGCATAGGCGCGCTTACGGGCGCCGCTGTAGTCGACCTTCAACCGGCACGCCTCATCGGCGACTGAGACGGCGATCTCGTCCTTACCGGGCGGCTGCCCCGCGCTGTCCTGCCCGCCTCGCCCGGCCCATCGCTTGTCGCTCTCGGCTGACGGTGGATCTGGGTAGACGAAGCCCGATGCGCGCATGCACTCGCTCCATGCCGAGCCGGCGGCCCGCACTTGGGGGTGGTTGTACGCGGCTATCGCGGCGTCGTCCATCAGGACGTAGAGGTTCTTGTAGATGTGCGGCTTGGCGGGCACCTTTCCGTCCGGGCCGGGAGCGTTTTCATTGAGCTTGCGCTGCGCCCATCCGTCACATCCTTCCGAAGGAACGGCACGGCCTTTGTACGTTTTCACGGTGCCGACGTGAACGGCGTCCTGCTTCCTCGGGATTTCGTACCCGCGGATGCCAGAAACGGCGGCCACGGCCTCCTCCCATTGTCCAGGAGGGCCGCCTGTAGCCATATTCGGCGACTTTCTTCGCCCCCAGCCAGCCGAGGTAGGACGCGTTCTTCGGATAGGCGATCGGCTTGGTGTCGTGTGGTTTGAATTTCAGTCCGTACCTGGCTAAGCATCGCTCTATCAAGAGATAGCGGGCGGTCTGCACCGTCGAGCGTTGTTCGGACGTCAAATCGTAGGCGTCCAGCGGCAGGACCAGGTCGTATTCATGCTGCACGGTGCGAGATTGCGGTGGGCCGGATGGGCTCGATGCACTGCAGGCGGACGCGGCACCTAAAAATGCTGTGATGCATACGATGGCGGCCATCGGACGGCGCTTCAAGTCTCTCCTATGACGACAAGCGGTATGGGTGTCATAGCCTACCTGGAATGCCATGCCGTCACGCCGGATTGTTCTGCCTGCGTGACGGCATGGTCGTCAGCTAATCACCGATAGTTTGGTATAAGGCCGGCCGCTCTAGTGACGTTTTCTCAGTGACTTTCAATTGATTCTGTGGTGCTCGAAGTGGACGAGGACGAGCGCGGCGCGTACGAGATCTCCGAGTCGGCTTGGGCTGAGGGTGGTCTGCTGGAGTGCGGTCCAGCGTGCGGTGATGAGGGCGAAGCCGCGTTCGCCGAGGCTGCGCAGGGCACGTTGGAGGGTGTTGTGGGTCCGGTTGTCGGGGCTGAGGTCGTAGCCGCCGGTGGGCTGCTTGAACGGCATGCGAATGCCGTGACCTGCTCCTTGGTAGCCGGGGTCGGCGAGCACGGGCCCTGGATGTGCCCTCAACCACCTGCCTCATCGAGCCAGCGTGCGTCTATCCTGTGCCACCGAACCTTGAGTGCGTGCCAGCGAAGGCTGAGCGGGTCCAGGACGGCCAAGCATCAGTCCCACGAGTTGAAGAGCGTCGCGCCAAGGGTCCCTGGCTGCCAGTGCTTGATCTGCCTCCACTCCGCGGCGGACAGAGCAGCAGTGTCCGCCTCTGCCAGGGGTGACATGAGCAGCGACGCACTCAAGACGGTAAAGCCGAAGTCGTTGAGGGGGGCTGCCCAGGCGGGTGGGTCCTGGAACCCATCGGTGTACCAGTAACACCGGTCGTCCACGAAGGCGATCAGTGGGTACTGAGCGTGGAACAGCGCAACGTGCACTCCATCTCGATCGTTGATCGTAGCGCTGTGAAAGTTCTGCGGGTACTGCTGTTCCGCAAAAGTCCCGACCTGCCCGCAGGCGGCCCGGGCTGCGGCGTACCAGGCGGCACGACACGCCCGAGGATCAGTCTCTGGCAGCGGCGAGTCGCTGGAGTGACGGAACCCCGTTGAGCCCCGCTCCAGTCGGAAGGCAAGCAGCGGTGAACCCGTTCGACGCTGACCGGCAGAAACTGGCACGCAGGCTACAGTCGCGGCAACAGCGGAACTGAAACGGGGTTGCCCGAGGGGACCTTCCTCTCGGGCTTCGTCCAGGACGTCAGACATGTACGACCTCCACCCCCATCAAATCTGCCAGCGCCCGCAGCTCCTCGGCCCGGTGGCCGGTGCCGAGGGCCCAGTGGTGGGAGATGCCGGTGGCGCTCCACGCGTCGGTCCACTCGCCCGGGTCGCGGCCGAAGTCGACCCGCGACGTGGTGTTGCCGATCTTCAGGTGCGGTCCGTCCACGGTCTCGCCCTCCGAGACGACGAAGCCGAACGTGCCGTCGCGCTTCTGCAGCAGTCCGAACGCCGTCACCGGCCCGTGCGCCACGTCGAACTCGACCGACACGCCCCACCCGCGCTTGCCGTGGAAGACGCCGAGGCCGCGCAGCAGCGGCTTGCGGGAGCTGATCTCCAGGTGGGCCGGGCCGTCGTGGCCCATCTCGACGTGCCCGCGCAGGAAGTCCAGCGCCTGCAGCTCGGTGAAGGAGCCGCCCGCGCCCAGCCGGTCCATGATCAGCATCGCGAGGGACGTACGCAGCTCGTACTCGCCGGCGGCGGGCACGCCGCGCGCGGTGAGCAGGGACGCGCCGAGGATCATGCCGGCGCCGAGCCGTTCGTGGATCTCGCCGTCGAGTCCGCGGTGGTAGTAGGCGAGGCTGTCGAGCTCGAAGTCGGCCACCAGCCGGTCGAGCCCGGCCGAGACCCGCGCCGCCCACGCGAAGTCCTCGGCGACGACGCTCCCGTCCAGCTCGAACACCTGGCGGGCCAGCTCCATCCGGTCCTTGACCTCGGCGTCGGTGACCTGCTCCACGCGTACCCGCAGGTCGTCGAACTCCAGCACCTCGACGTGCCCGCCGAGGTTCACCGGCACCAGCGTGAGGTCGGTGGCCACGTCCAGCATGCCCGGGTAGAGGTGGCCCATCAGCCCGTGCCGGCCGCGCCGCAGCGACGCGCGCACGCCGGCGGCCCGCACCCAGCGGCCGATCTTCGCCCAGGCCCGCTCGTCCTCCAGGTAGCCGGACACGGACCGGAACGGGATCCCGGCCCGGATGAAGGTGTTGGCCATCTCCGGCAGCGGGCAGGCGCCGCAGTAGGCCAGCCACTGACCGGTGTCGAAGGTGTCGTGGTCCATCGACTCGGTCGGCTGCAGGTTGATCAGCAGCACCGGCGCGCCGGTGCGCTGGGCTACCGGGAGCAGCATGGTGGCGGTCATGTAGGTGGTGAGGAAGCCGACGATCAGGTCGCATCCGGCCGCGCGCAGCTTCTCCGCCGCCGCGGCCCCCTCCTGCGCGTCGGAGACGAATCCCGCGTCCACCACCTCGCAGCCCAGCTCCCGCATCCGCTCCGACACGCGGGCGGAGGAGCGCTGGAGCTGCGGCAGCAGGTCGGGGAACTGCGGCCAGTACGCGCCGAGCCCGCCCGCGACGAGCCCGACCTTGGTGCGGTTGGTGGTGATCCGTTCGAGCGTCAAGACGCTCTCCCTTCTGTACGCCCGGAGCGGGCGGTCTTGCTGGGTACGACTCTGTACGGCCTGATCGTGCTTCTTGATGGGTACGTCAGCGCAGGAACGTCAGCGCCGGGACGTCAGTCCAGGAACGTCAGCGCAGGAAGGCGGCGGCCACCCCCGCGTCGACCGGGATGTGCAGCCCGGTGGTGACCCGCAGGTCGCCCGCCGTGAGCGCGAACACGGCGGCGGCCACGTGCTCCGGCAGCACCTCCTGCTTGAGCAGCGTGCGCTGGGCGTAGAACTCACCCAGCTTCTCCTCCTCCACCCCGTACACCGCCGCCCGGTTCGCCCCCCAGCCGGAGGCGAAGATGCCGGAGCCGCGCACCACGCCGTCGGGGTTGATGCCGTTCACCCGGATGCCGTGACCGCCGAGCTCGGCGGCCAGCAGCCGCACCTGGTGCGCCTGGTCGGCCTTGGCCGCGCCGTAGGCGACGTTGTTGGGCCCGGCGAAGACGGCGTTCTTGGAGGAGATGTAGACGATGTCGCCGCCGATGCCCTGGTCGATCAGCACCCGGGCCGTCTCCCGGGAGACGAGGAACGAGCCGCGCGCCATCACGTCGTGCTGCAGGTCCCAGTCGTCGAGCGTGGTCTCCAGCAGGGAGCGCGACAGGGACAGGCCGGCGTTGTTCACGACCAGGTCGACGCCGCCGAAGGCGAGCACCGCCTGCCGTACCGCCTCCTGGACCTGCTCCTCGGAGGTGACGTCCACGCCGGCGGCGACGGCGACGTCCTGCGGCCGGTGGGCGGTGGCGCCGAGCTCGGCGGCGACCTTCTCGGCGGCGGCCAGGTCGCGGTCGGCGAGCACCACGCAGGCGCCCTCGGCGGCCAGCCGGCGGGCGGTGGCGGCACCGATGCCGGAGCCGCCGCCGGTGACCAGGGCGACCCGCCCGGCCAGCGGCTTGGGCTTGGGCAGGCGGCGCAGCTTGGCCTCCTCCAGGTCCCAGTACTCGATGCGGAACTTCTCCGCCTCCGGGATCGGCTGGTAAGTGGACAGCGCCTCGGCGCCGCGCATCACGTTGATGGCGTTGACGTAGAACTCGCCGGCGACGCGAGCGGTCTGCTTGTCCTTGCCGAAGCTGAACATGCCGACGCCCGGCACCAGCACGATGGCCGGGTCCGCGCCGCGCATCGGCGGCGAGTCGGGCGTGGCGTGCCGCTGGTAGTAGGCGGCGTAGTCCTCGCGGTAGCGGGCGTGCAGCTCGCGCAGCCGGGCCAGCGCCTCCTCCAGCGGCGCGTCCGGCGGCAGGTCGAGCACCAGCGGGGCGACCTTGGTGCGCAGGAAGTGGTCCGGGCAGGACGTGCCGAGCGCGGCCAGCCGGGGGTGCTCGGCGCGGGACAGGAAGTCGAGCACCTCGGGGGTGTCGGTGTAGTGGCCGACCTGGCGGGCGTCGGTGCTGGCCAGCCCGCGCACCACCGGGAGGAGCTCGGCGGCCCTGCGGCGCCTGGCCTCCTGCGGCAGCGGCTCGTGCAGCACCGGGCCGAACGGGTCGGGGCGGCCGTGCTCGGCGATGTAGCGCTCGGCGGTGCGGATGATGTCGAGCGAGTTGCGCTCGCACTCCTGGCTGCTCTCGCCCCAGGCGGTGACGCCGTGGCCGCCGAGCACGCAGCCGATGGCGTCCGGGTGGGCGGCCTTGATCGCGGCGATGTCCAGGCCGAGCTGGAAGCCGGGCCGCCGCCACGGCACCCAGACGACCCGCGCGCCGAAGATCCGCTCGGTCAGCGCGGGGCCGTCGGCGGCGGTGGCGATGGCGATGCCGGAGTCGGGGTGCAGGTGGTCCACGTGCGGGGCGTCGACCAGGGCGTGCATGGCGGTGTCGATCGACGGGGCGGCGCCGCCCTTGCCGTGCAGGCAGTAGTCGAACGCGGTCACCATCTCGTCCTCGCGGTCCACGCCCGGGTAGACGTCGACCAGCGCCTTGACGCGGTCCAGCCGCAGCACGGCCAGTCCGGCGGCGGTGAGGGTGCCGAGGTCGCCCCCGGACCCCTTCACCCACATCAGCTCGACGTCGTGGCCGGTCACCGGGTCGTTCGCGGTGGCCTTCGCGGAGGCGTTGCCGCCGGCGAAGTTGGTGTTGCGCGGGTCGGAGCCGAGGGCGTGCGCCCTGGCGAGCAGTTCTTCGACGGCGGTCATCAGGCTCCCCATCCTGCCTGGGCGCCGCCCACCCGATCGGCGGCGATTTTCTGGAAATATCCGGACTTGGCGTAGGCGGCCATCGGGTCTGGCGCCAGCCCCATCTCCTCGCGCAGCTCCGCGAGCAGCGGGCGCACGTCGGTGTTGTAGGCGTCCATGAACACGGCGTTCGCCCCGAGTACATCACCCTCGCGCTGCGCCCCGGCCAGCGCGTCCCGGTCGACGAGCAGCGCCTTGGCGGTGGCCTCCTGCACGTTCATCACCGAGCGGATCTGACCGGCGATCTTCGGCTCGATGTTGTGGCACTGGTCGAGCATGAAGGCGGTCTCCTCGGTGTACCCGCCGCCCCTGATCACCTCGTACATGATCCGGAAGAGCTGGAACGGGTCGGCCGCGCCCACCATGAGGTCGTCGTCGGCGTAGAAGCGGGAGTTGAAGTCGAAGCCGCCGAGCTTCCCCTCGCGCAGCAGGAACGCCACGATGAACTCGATGTTGGTGCCGGGCGCGTGATGCCCGGTGTCGACCACGACCTGCGCCTTGGGCCCGAGCTTCACGCAGTGCGCGTAGGCGGTGCCCCAGTCGGGCACGTCGGTGGCGTAGAAGGCGGGCTCGAACAGCTTGTACTCCAGCAGGAAGCGCTGCCCCTCCCCCAGCCGCTCGTACACCGCCGACAGCGCCTCCGCGAGCCGGTCCTGCCGGGCCCGGATGTCATCCTGCCCCGGATAGTTCGTCCCGTCGGAGAACCACAGCTTGAGGGTGTCGGACCCGGTCTGGTCCATGATGTCCACGCACTCGAGCAGGTGGCCCAGCGCCTTGGCCCGCACCCGGGCGTCGGGGTGGGTGACGCTGCCCAGCATGTAGTCGTCGTCCTGGAAGACGTTGGAGTTGATCGCCCCGATGCTCACCCCCACCTCGGCGGCGTGCCGGGCGAGATCGCCGTAGTCGTCGACCTTGTCCCACGGGATGTGCAGCGCCACCGTCGGCGCCACCCCGGTGTGCACCTGCACCTGCGCGGCGTCCGCCAGCTTCTCGTACGGGTCGCGCGGCACGCCTTGCTGGGCGAAGACCTTGAAGCGGGTGCCGGAGTTCCCGTACGCCCACGAAGGCGTCTCGATGCGCTGCCTGCGCAGCATGTCCTTGATCATGTAATCGTCCCCGTAATCAATCCAGATGAAAAACTTCGGCCAGCCGGACCAGACCCTCGTCCGGCCGGCCCGCCTCGAAGAACGCCGCCATCTCGCGCTGCCAGCGGGTGTTGACCTCGGTGTCGGCCATCGCCCGCTGCGCCGCCTCGAAGTCGTCGGCCTCCAGATAGCCGATGAGCAGCCCGTCCGCACGCAGGAAGAGCGAGTAATTGCGCCACCCGGCCGCCCGCAGCGCCTCGCGCATGTCGGGCCACACCTCGCGGTGCCGCTCCCGGTACTCGTCGATCAGCTCGGGCCGGACCTTCAGCTGAAAGCACACCCGCTCCACACGGTCTCCTTCCCGCGCACGCGCGCCCCCGTGGGGAGCGCGCGTGCGGACTGTCGCTACGTGATCAGAAGTCGAATTCGTCGATGTTCGACGCCTCGAAGGTGAACGGCGGGCCGAGGATGATCTCGCCCTTGGCGCCGATGGTGCGCTCGCCGAGCTTGCCGGCCTTGAGGGTCTCGCCCTCGGCGCCGGTGATCTGGCCGGAGGCCAGCGCGGCGGCGGCGAAGGAGGCCAGGTAGCCGAGGTCCTTCGGGTTCCACAGGGCGAACTTCTCGACGGTCTTGTCCTTGACGAACTGGCGCATCTGGTTCGGCGTGCCGAGGCCGGTCAGCACGACCTTGCCCTTGTACTTCGAGCCCGAGATGTAACGGGCCGCGGCCGAGATGCCGACCGTGGTGGGCGAGATGATGCCCTTGAGGTCCGGGTAGGCCTGCAGCAGGCCCTGCGTCTCGGTGAAGGACTTCTGGTCGTCGTCGTCACCGTAGGCGACCTTGACCAGCTTCATGTCCTTGTACTCAGGCTTCCCGAGCTCGTCCTTCATGAACTCGATCCAGGTGTTCTGGTTCGTGGCGTTGGCCGTGGCCGACAGGATGGCGATCTCGCCCTTGCTGCCGATCATGTCCGCGAGCAGCTTGACCTGGCTGCGGCCGACCTCTTCGGAGCTGGCCTGGTTGATGAAGATGTCCCGGCACTCGGGGGCGGCGTCGGAGTCGTACGAGACGATCTTGATGCCCTTGGCGCGGGCCTCCTGGAGCGGGCCGCAGACCGCGTTGGCGTCGTTGGCGGCGATCAGGATGGCGTCGTGGCCCTGCTGGGTGAGGGTGTTGATGTAGGAGATCTGCGACGAGGCCGACGCGTCGGACGGGCCGACCTCCTTGGCCTCGCCCTTGAACTCCGCGGCCGCCTCGATGCCGGCCTTGTCGACGATGGTCTCGTACGGGTTGTTGATCTGCTTGGGGAGGAATGCCAGCTTCAGGCCCTCTTTGATGGGGGCGTTGGGGTCGGCCTTGGCCGCGGCGCTGGAGGCGGGAGCCGCCGGTGACGCCGAGCTGACCGTGTCCTTGGTGGTGCCACCGCCACAGGCTGCCACGCCAAGGGCGAGCAACGCTGTCAGGGTGACCATGCGGATCGATCTCATGGGGATCCTTTCAGAGCCGACTCAGGGCCGACCTGGTCGGTGCTGGTACGTCTCCGGCTGAGCGCCGGTTTCAGAGCGGTGATGAGGCGGGGGGTGAGCACCGAGATGATGAGCAGGAGACCGGTGACGATCGACTGGATCTCGGTCGAGACGTCGTTGAGCATGAGCAGGTTGCGCAGCAACCCGATGAGGAGCACCCCGGCGATGACGCCGCCGAGCGTGCCCTTGCCGCCGTCGAAGTCGACCCCGCCGAGCAGCACCGCGGCGATGACCGCGAGCTCGATGCCCATGCCGTTGTCGGCGCGGGCGGAGCCGTACCTGAGGGTGAAGACGACGCCGGCGAAGGCGGCGACCGTGCCGGACAGCACGAACAGCAGCAGCTTGATCCGCTTGACCCGGATCCCGGCGAAGAACGCGGCCTGCTCCTGCGCGCCGATGGCGAACAGCGACCGGCCGAACCCGGTGGCGTGCAGGACGATCGCGACCACCACCGCGAGCAGCACGAACAGCGCGACGGGGTACGGGATGAACGTCCCCGGCACGTCGTCCACCGCCAGCGCGGTGAACTCCCGGGGGAACTGGGCCACGGCCTTGTCGCCCAGCACCACGTACGCCAGCCCCCGGTAGAGGGCCAGGGTGCCGATCGTGACGGCCAGCGAGGGGAGCCCGAGCTTGGTCACGAGCAGCCCGTTGACCAGCCCGCACAGCGCGCCGACGAGCACGACCAGCGGGATGATGGTCTCGATGGCCATGCCGCCGTCCCACAGCGCGCCGACCAGGGCGCTGGACAGGCCCAGCACGGAGGCGACCGACAGGTCCACCTCGGCCGCCACCACCAGCATGGTCATGGTCAGCGCGATGAGCGCGATCTCGCCCAGGTCGCCGAGCGCGAACGACAGGTTGCCGATGGTGGCGAAGCCCGGCGAGGTGAACGAGCCGCCGGCGAACACCGCGACCAGCAGCACGCCGACCATGACGTCCCAGCGCAGCACTTTAGCCATGGCGGCTTCTCCTTCTGAGCAGCCGGGCGACCCGCAGCGCGAGCACCCGGTCGACGCTGATCGCGAGCAGGAGCAGCGCCCCGGTGATGGCCTGCTGCCAGAACGGGTTGACCCGGAGCACGACCAGCGCGCTGCCGATGGTGGTGAGCAGGAGCGCGCCGAGCGCGGCGCCGTACACGCTGCCGACGCCGCCGGTGATCGCGACGCCGCCGACCACCACGGCGCTGATCACCAGCAGCTCCCAGCCGTTGGCGGAGTCGGCGATGACGGTGCCGAACCTGGCCAGCCAGAGCACGCCGGCCAGCCCGGCGAGGCAGCCGCTGACCAGGTAGGCGACCAAGATGCGGCGCCGGACGGGCACGCCCGCCAGGCCGGCCGCCTCGGGGCTGGAGCCGATCGCGTAGAACTCCCGGCCGCTCGGGTAGGAGCGCAGGTAGTAGCCGATCGCCAGCATCACGACGAGCGTGATGAGCGGCAGGTACGGGATGCCCAGCACGCTGCCGTTGCCCAGCGAGAGCAGCCCCGGCGGCAGGTCCACCGCGTTGATCTGGCGGCCGTGCGCGATGAAGTGGCCGACGCCCTGGATCACGTAGAGCGTGCCGAGCGTCACGACCAGGGCGGGCACCCGGCAGAAGCTCACCAGCAGCCCGTTCAGCAGGCCGCAGACGGCGCCGATGGCCACCCCCAGCACGATGCCCGGCACCATGCCCCAGCCGCTGGCCAGCATGTCGCCGGTGACGAACGCGACCAGCCCCACCACGGAGCCGACCGACAGGTCGAGGTTGCGGGTGATGACCACCAGCGACTGGCCGACGGCCAGCAGCGCCAGGATGGCGGTGTTGAGCAGGATGTCCTCGATGCCCTGCCCGGACAGGAAGTTGCCGTTGACGCCGGCGGTGATGGCGACGAGCGCCGCCAGGGCGATGACCAGGCTCAGCTCTCTCGCCCGGAACACCAGGTCGACCAGGTTGCGGGCGCTGCGGGCGCGCACGGCGGGCTCGGGCGGGGCGGCCGCGGTCGTCATGCGGCCCTCCCGGTCGCGGCGGACATGACGCTCTCCTCGGTCGCTTCGGCGCGCGAGATCTCGGCGGTCAGCCGGCCCTCGTGCATGACCAGCACCCGGTCGGCCATGCCGAGCACCTCCGGCAGATCGGAGGAGATCATCAGCACCGCGATGCCCTGACCGGCCAGCTCCGACAGCAGGCGGTGCACCTCGGCCTTGGTGCCGACGTCGATGCCCCGGGTGGGCTCGTCCACGATGAGCACGGACGGCTCGGTCGCCAGCCACTTGGCCAGCACGACCTTCTGCTGGTTGCCGCCCGACAGCACGCCGACGCCGTCGCTGAGCCGGCCGAACTTGAGCTGCAGCCGCAGCGCCCAGTCCCTGGCCCGGTCGCGTTCGGCCGCCCTGGAGATGGTGACGCCCCGGCGCAGCGAGCGCAGCCCGGTCAGGCCGATGTTGCGCTCGATCGACAGCTCCATGACCAGGCCCTGCTGGCGCCGGTCCTCGGGCACCAGGGCCAGACCGGCGCCCATCGCGGCGGTGGGGCTGCCCGCGGGCAGCGGCCGGCCGGCCACGGTGACCGAGCCGGCGTCCCACCGGTCGATGCCGAAGACGGCCCTGGCCACCTCGCTCCGCCCGGCGCCGACCAGCCCGGCCAGCGCGACGATCTCGCCGCGCCGTACCTGGAAGGACACGTCGGTGAAGTAGCCCTCCCGGGTCAGCCGCTCGACCTGGAGCGCGACCTCACCCGCGGTGGTGTCCTGCTTGGGGTAGAGGGCGTCGAGGTCGCGGCCCACCATGCGGCGGATCAGGTCGTCGTGGGTGAGACCCTCGACGGGCTCGCTGGCGATCCAGGCGCCGTCCCGCAGCGTCGTCACCCGCTGGCAGAGCGAGAAGATCTCGTCCAACCGGTGCGAGATGAACAGGATCGCGCAGCCCTGCTCGCGCAGCGCCTCCACCACCGAGAACAGCCGGGCGACCTCGTTGCCGGACAGCGCGGCCGTGGGCTCGTCCATGACCAGGACGCGGGCGTCCCGGGAGATGGCCTTGGCGATCTCGACGAGCTGCTGGTCGGCGATGGACAGGCCGCGCGCGGGCTGCTCGGGGTCGAGGGTGACGCCGAGCCGCTCGAACAGCCGCCTGGCCTGCGCGTGCATCGCCTTGCGGTCGATGCGGCCCAGGCTGGTGCGCGGCTGGCGGCCCATGAAGATGTTCTCGGCCACCGACAGATCGGGAAAAAGCGTGGGTTCCTGGTAGATGACCGCCACGCCGGCCTGCTGGGCGTCGGCGGGGCCGGCGAACGTGACGGGCTCGCCGCCCAGCAGCACCTGGCCGCTGTCCGGGCGGTGCACGCCGGCGAGGGTCTTGACGAGCGTGGACTTACCGGCGCCGTTCTCCCCCGCGAGTGCGTGGGCCTCGCCGGGGAACAGCTCGAGCGATACGTCGCGCAGCGCCCGCACGGCTCCGAACGACTTGCTGACGTTCGCGAGCGCGAGGGTGGGCGGACCACTCATACGTCCTCCGGGCAACAAACGTTTTAACAGAATGTTTCCCGGAATCTAGGTGTTCCGCCCTCGTGCGTCAATCCCCGCACGGACTCTCTGGCGCATCTGTGATTGTTACGTTTTAATCAGTGTCGTGCGATTCACAGCTGTTGATCTAGGGGCCTCCAACGGGCGGGTGATGAGTGCCGCCGTGACGGGCGGCCGGATCGAGCTCACCCAGGTGCACCGTTTCCCGAACCGGCCGGTGCGGGTGGCGGGGACGCTGCACTGGGACATCCTGGCCCTCTACCGCGGGGTGCTGGACGGGCTGCGCGCGGCGGGGCCGGCCGAGTCGGTCGGCATCGACTCCTGGGCGATCGACTACGGGCTGCTCGACGCGGCGGGCAGGTTGATCGGCAACCCGGTGCACTACCGCGACGCCCGGACGAACCGCTTCACCGCGCGGGTGGACCCCTACGAGGTGACCGGGCTGCAGTTCCTGCAGTTCAACACCGTCAACCAGTTGCTCACCGAGCGGCTGGACCAGGCGGAGACGATGCTGCTGATCCCCGATCTCCTGGGCTACTGGCTCACGGGGGCGATCGGGGCCGAGCGGACGAACGTCTCCACCACCGGCCTGTACGACGTGACGCGGCGGGAGTGGGCCTGGGACCTCTTCGACAAGCTCAACCTCCCCCACCGGCTTTTCCCCGAAATATCGTCGGAAAGCACCCCGCTGCGGGCGGACGTGGCGGAGGAGATCGGCTACACCACGGCCGTCACCAAGGTCGCCTCCCACGACACCGCCTCCGCCGTGGTCGCGGTGCCCGCCGAGACCGGCCGCTTCGCCTACATCTCCTGCGGCACCTGGTCGCTGGTGGGCGTCGAACTGCCCGCCCCGGTGCTCACCGAGGAGAGCCGCCTGGCCAACTTCACCAACGAGGCCGGCATCGACGGCACCACCCGCTACCTGCGCAACGTCATGGGCCTGTGGATCCTGCAGGAGTGCCTGCGCGCCTGGGGGGAGCCGGATCTGGAGCCGCTGCTGGCGGAGGCGGAGACCGCCGGGACGGACACGGTCATCGACCCCGACGACCCGTCCTTCCTGCCGCCCGGCGACATGCCCGCCCGCATCGCGGCCTACTGCGCCCGCACCGGGCAGCGCGCTCCGCAGGGCCGCGCGCAGGTCGTACGATGCATCCTGCAGAGCCTCGCCCTCGCCTACCAGCGGGCCGTCGCCGACGCCGTGCGACTCAGTGGCCGCCCGGTCGAGGTCGTGCATCTGGTGGGCGGCGGCTCCCTCAACACGCTGCTGTGCCGGCTCACGGCCGACGCCACCGGACTGCCGGTGGTCGCCGGTCCCGTGGAGGCGGCCGCGCTGGGCAACGCGCTGGTGCAGGCCAGGGCGCGCGGCCTGGTGGGCGACCTGGCCGAGATGCGGGATCTGGTACGGCGCAGCGCGGGCGTGCGCACCTACGAGCCACGGGGGCACGCATGAGCATGGTGAGCATCAAGGATGTGGCGGCCAGGGCCGGGGTCTCGCCCGGCACGGTGTCCAACGTGCTCAACCGGCCCGAGAAGGTCGCCGGCAGCACCCGCGACCGGGTGGAGACGGTCATCAGGGAGCTCGGCTTCGTCCGGCACGGCTCGGCCTCCACGCTGCGCGCCGGGCACAGCCGCACGGTCGGCCTGTCGGTGATGGACATCGGCAACCCGTTCTTCACCGACGTCGCCGCCGGGGTGGAGGACCTGGCCAGCGAGCGCGGCTACGCGGTCATCCTCGGCAACTCCTCCGGCAGCCGCGTCAAGGAGGAGCGCAACCTGCTGGTCTTCGCCGAGCAGCGAGTACGCGGGGTGCTGATCACGCCGTCGGACGAGGACCAGACCCGGCTCGACATGCTGCGCGGGCGGGGCATCGCAGTGGTGCTGGTCGACCATCCGGCCGAGCGGGCCGACCAGTGCGCGGTGGCGGTCAACGACGTGACCGGCGGCACGATGGCCGTCGACCACCTGCTGGCGGGTGGGTTCGACAGCATCGCCTACATCACCGGGCCCTCCTCGCTCCGGCAGTGCCAGGACCGGCGGCGGGGCGCCGAGCGGGCGCTGGCTGCCGCCGGGCGCGACCCGCAGGAGCTGCGGGAGGTGTCCATGCCGGCGATGACCGCCGCGGCCGGCCAGCAGGCCGCCGAGAAGCTGCTCGCCCAGGACCGCCTGCCGGACGCGCTGTTCTGCGCCAACGACCTGCTCGCCGTGGGCATGCTGCGCGGGCTGCTGCAGGGGGGCGTGCGGGTGCCCGACGACGTGTCGCTGATCGGCTACGACGACATCGACTTCGCCTCGGCCACGACGGTGTCGCTGAGCTCGATCAGGCAGCCGACGTACCAGCTCGGGCGGGTGGCCACCGAGCTGCTGCTCGACGAGTGCGACAACCCGGACACGCACGCGCACCAGCAGATCATGTTCCAGCCTGATCTCGTGGTGCGGGAGTCCACGAGGTAGCTTGGGGCACTACCGGATAAACGGGGTGGATCATGACAAACGGCGTGCGCCATGCTCTCGGACTCGTCGCCGGACTGCTCCTGCCACCGCTGATCGGCCTTGCCCTGATATACGGCACGACCGAGCTCACCGTCACCATGCAGCGCCTGTTCGGCTTCTCCTGGGTCGGGTTCGGCCTGCTGATGGTGTCGGCGATCGGGCTGGCCTTCCTGGCGGGATCGCGGCTGTCGCCGGTGGCCTCGCTCCTCGGCGGGCTGCTGTTCACCCTGCTGGGCAGCCTGCCGCTGTTGGAGCTGACACTGCGCATACGGATCCTGCCGCGGGGGTTCCTGCCGGGCATGCTCAACATCGGCTACCAGAACCTGTCCTATCAGGGAATCCTGCTGATCATCGGCGTCCTGCTCCTGGCGGCCTCCGCGTTCCCGTCCCGCTGGCGCGGGGCGCGGCTCGCCTTCGACCCCTCCACCGGCCCCTACGGGCCCTCCTACCCTCCCGCCCAGCACCGCTCCTCTCACGCCCAGCAGGCGCCCTCTTACCCTCCCGGCCCGTACGGTCCCTCCGGGTCTTCCGGTCCGCAGGGTTCCTCCCGGTCTTCCGGCCCGTACGGGCCTTCCGGGCCTTCCGGGCCGCAGGGTCCCCCCGGGTCGCAGGGTCCCTCCGGGTCGCCGGACCAGTACGGTTCTCGCCCTTCCGGGTCGCCCGACCGCCCTGGTGGCGCGGACCCGTACGCGCGGGATCCGTACTCCTCGGACGTGCCGCGGCCGGACGCCACGCGGCCGATGCACCGCGAGTGAGCGGTGCGCGGGCTGGCAGAATGCCGCCATGCGCGACACAACGATCGTCGACTTCCTGTCCACGCTGGCCGACCGGGTGCCCGCGCCGGGCGGCGGCGCCACCGCCGCGCTGCACGCGGCGCAGGCGGCCGCGCTGCTCGGCATGGTGGCCCGCTACACCACCGGCGAGAAGTACGCCGAGCACGCCGGGACCGTCACCCGAGTGATCACCGAGACCGACGAGGACCGGGCGCGGGCGCTGGAGCTGGCGGAGCGGGACGCGGCGGCGTTCACCGCGGTCACCGACGCCTACCGGCTGCCCAAGGGCGAGGAGCGCTCGCTGGCCATCGCGGCGGCTCTGGTGGGCGCCGCCGAGCCGCCCGCCGAGGTGGCCGAGATGGCCGCGCGCCTGGTCGGCCTCTGCGAGACCCTGCTGCCGATCGGCAACCCCAACCTCCGCACCGACATCGCGGCCGCCGCCGAGGCCGCCCGCGCCGCCATCGCCACGGCCAGGGTCAACGTCGAGGTGAACCTGGGCGGCATCCGCGACGACCGGACCCGCGACGGCCTGCGCGCCCGGCTCGCGAACGCCGACGAGACCATGGCCCGCGCCGACCGGGTGACCGCCCAGGTGCGCGAGGGCCTGAAAGCATAGGAAGAGACGGGACGCTGACCGGGTCCGGGCGAGTGCCGCCCGAGCGCGGAGAGCAGAGCACGGCTGGAGCCGAGCCGGTGGCGCGTGAGCGGGCGAGGGGCTGCAAGTATGGACGGGCGGGCTGGTAGTGGGCGAGAGGACGGGTGTGTGAGGAAGCTGACGGGCAAGGAGCTGGCCGCGGCCATCAAGACGCAGACCGCCGCGGAGGTGGCCGCCGGGCCGCAGCCACGGCTGGCCGTCGTGGTGGCCACCGACGACGAGGCGAGCCTGTGGTACGTCCGGTCCATCGCCAAGGCGGCGGCCGGCCTGGGCATCGCCGCCGACCTCGTCGACCTGGGGCCCGGCGCGCGCGCCGAGCAGATCCGGGAGACGCTGGCCCGGCTCGGCGCCGACGCCGGCGTACACGGCGTGATGCTGCAGACCCCGCTGCCCGCCGGGATCTCGGCGCAGGAGATGGCCGCCGCCATCGACCCGCGTAAGGACATCGACGGCGCCAACCCGCTCTCGCTCGGCCGTCTCGCGGCGGGCCTGCCCGCGTTCGTGCCGGCCACGGCGGCGGCGGTGATGGCCCTGCTCGACCACTACGGCGTGGAGTTGGCGGGCAGGCGGGCCGTGGTGGTGGGCCGCTCGACGGTGGTCGGCAAGCCGCTGGCCCACCTGCTGCTCGACCGGCACGCCACGGTCACAGTCAGCCACTCGCGCACCCGTGACCTGGCCGCCGTCACCTCCGCCGCCGAGGTGCTGGTGGTGGCCGTCGGCCGGACCGGGCTGATCGGCGCCGAGCACGTGGCGCCCGGCGCGGTCGTCATCGACGTGGGCACCAACCCGACCGGCGACGGCGGCCTGGCCGGTGACGTGGACTTCGACGCGGTCGCGGGCGTGGCGGGTGCACTCACTCCGGTGCCCGGCGGCGTCGGCCCGGTGACCACCGCCCTGCTCCTGCGCCACACCGCCCGCGCCGCCAACCTCCCCTGACCCGCCCTGCTTCGACCTGACCTGATGACTCTTCGGCGGAGGCCAACGATGCGTGACGTTCTGATTGTGCAGAACAGCCGGAGCGGCGGACCCGGCCGGTTCGGGGGCTGGCTGGAGGAGGCCGGGCTGCGGCTGGACGTGGTGCACGCCTATGACGGCGCTCCCGTGCCGGAGCGGCTGGAGCACGATGCCATGATCATGCTGGGCGGTGGTTACCTGCCCAGTGAGGACGACCGGGCCCCGTGGCTGGCGCCCACCAGGAGGCTGGTGGGGCAGGCGCTGGAGGGCGGGGTGCCGCTGTTCGGGATCTGCCTGGGCGGGCAGATGATCGCGGAGGTGGCCGGCGGCGAGGTGACCGGGGACGCGGGCGCGCCGGAGAACGGTAGCCTCCCGGTCACGATCAGGCCGGAGGCGGGCTCCGACCTGCTGTTCCGCGACCTGCCCGAGGTGGTGCCCGCCATCGAGCACCACGTCGACGCCATCACCGCGCTGCCGCCGGGAGCCGTCTGGCTGGCCGAGACCGAGCGCTGCCCGTACCAGGCGTTCCGGGTGGGTGAGCAGGCGTGGGGGGTGCAGTTCCACCCTGAGGTGGTGCCGGAGCGGATCCGCGAGTGGCGGGCGGACGGGTTCGATCCCGACGAGGTGTACGCGACGGCGGCCGCTGACGAGCCGGTCTCGACACCGATCTGGCGCGAGGTGGCCCTGCGCTTCGCCAAACTCGTCTGAGGACCACCGCTCAGACCTCCGTCCTCGTCGCCAAGCCTTCGGGCACGCACGCGCCGTACCCGAGTTTTCAGGCCGTGCGCGCCCGTACCCGAGTTCTCAGGCCGTGTACGCGTCGTACCCCAGTTTGATCGCGACCGCCAGGCCGCAGGCCGCGGCGAGGTAGCGCAGGCTCTGGCCGGGCAGCCGTCTGGCGATCTTCGGGCCGAACCAGCCGCCCAGCAGGAAGCCGGCGGCCAGGGGCATGGCGGCCCCCCAGTCGACCGGGCCGAACACCGCGAACCCGATCGCCGCCACCGCGTTCGCCATCCCGGACAGCACGTTCTTCAGCGCGTTGATCTTGGCGGGGCCACCGCCCAGCATGGAGGAGAGCACGGCCAGCATCAGGATGCCGCCCGCCGCCCCGAAGTAGCCGACGTAGACGGCCACCGCGAACAGCGCGAGCCGCATCAGCAGCCCGCGGTCGCCGTGCGGTTCACCTCGCGGCGGGCGCACCAGCAGCAGCGAGGCCCCGCCGATCAGCCAGGGGGCGATCTGCTCGAACGTCTCCGACGGCGTCACCAGGAGCAGACCGGCGCCGGTCGCGCCGCCCAGGGCGGTCAGCCAGCCCAGCCGGAACACGCGGGGCGCCTGCCCCTTGAGCTCCGGCCGGGAACCGAAGGCGGCGCCGAGGCCAGTGAAGAGCAGCGCGACGGTGTTGGTGACGTTCGCGGTGAGCGGCGGCAGTCCGAACGCCAGCAGCGCCGGGTAGGACACGATGGAGGCGAGGCTCACCACGGTGCTGACCACCCCGGCGGCCACCCCGACGCCGAGCAGGCCGAACACCTCACCAACGATCACGGAGACATGCTAGGCGTTGTCCGTTTTGTCCAGCCCACCGGGTGTCTCAGGCGTTCCGGAGCTCCGCGACGGCACGCAGCCCGAGCGCCCGCGCCCGCATCTCCACCTTGTGGATCTTGCCGGTCACCGTGATCGGGAACGAGTCCACCACGTGCACGAAGGCCACATGCCGGCGACCGGAGGCGTCGCGCACTGTCCGGTACGACTTCACACCCTCCGGGACGGCACGGGACCAGCGGAACCGTGCTGTTGTCCAGGGTCCGCGGCCTACCGCAGGGCGTCGGTGATGCTCTGGGCGGTGGCGCGCCAGATGGGTGTGTCCGGGGTGATGACGGCGAAATGATCCCCCACCATTTCCAGATATTTCACGTTGTCGCCAGCGTCGTGGGCTGCCTTCGCATATCTCCGCCCGAAGTCGAGCAGGTCCAGATCGTCCCCCGAGCCCTGCACGATCAGCTGGCGCACCCCCAGCGGCAGCCTGAGCATCGGACTGGCCGCGTCGTACACACTTCTGGCCGCCTCATGCCCGTCTCCCGCCCACCACCCCCGGCCGGGGAGCGTCGCGGCACGGGGCGCGCCACCCGCGATGTCCGGCATGTGCGCCGCCGCCGTCCCGAGCGCAGCGGCCACCGCTCCCGCGCTGAGCCAGCGCCGGTCACCCTCGACCAGATCCAGCACCCCCGCCAGCGACACGGCCAGCACCACGCGGGCCCCGTCCGCCGCCGCCCGCAACGCGAGCTGTCCACCGGCCGAGTGCCCCACCACCGCGACCCGGCCCAGGTCCAACGGCGCTCCCGCCGAAGCCAGCGCGTCCAGACCGGCGGCCACATCGGCCGTGGCCGCCTCCCAGCCGTGCAGGTCAGGCCGCCGGTACTCAAGGTTCCACACAGCGAAGCCACGTTCCACGAGATCGGCACAGAGGGCGTCCATCAGGTCGGCCGCCCAGACGGACCGCCAGTAGCCCCCGTGCACCAACACCACGACCGGCACCCGCACCGCACCCACCGGCAGCGGCGCCACCGCCGCACCGGCTCCCTCCCCAGGAACCTCGCGAGGCTCCGCCGGGAGGTACAGATCCGCTCGCTGCTCGTGGTGCGGGCCGTAGGAGATGCGCTGGTACGGGTGGCGCAGCCGGTGTACGGCATGCCGGATGGCCCAGGCCAGGCCGCCGAGCCCGCGACCGTGCACGTGGGCGGCCCCCTCCCCCACCACGATGCCGTCGGCCCGCCAGATGTCGAGCCAGACGACCAGGCCGAGCGACTCCCCCATCAGCCGCCGGATGTCCTCCTCGGGCCCCGGAATGATCACCGTGGCGCGGGCCCGAGCACCGCGCCGCTCCAGCCCGCCGCCCTCCGCTGCGGGCGCACTTACGTGCAGCCCCTCGCCCGCCGTACCGGTGCGCGCGGGTTCGCTCTCCTGATCGGACGTACCGGGCAGCGCCGGCCCGCTCCCGTGGCCCGGCGGGCCGGCGAGCGCTGCCACCGGATCCGGCTCGGGGCTCGTGCCACGTCGCGCGCGCGTACGGGCTCGGACGTCCGCCGCGTCACGTACATGCGTGATCACACCCCGCACACCCAGAGCGGCGAATTCGCGCTCGGCGATCTCGCCGAGCAGTGCCTCGTCTGCGGCCAGCCCAGGGCCGACCAGCACCAGGACATCACTCATGGGTCCTGACACTACCCAGCATTTCCCTTTATGGCCCTTGTAATAGGACCTATAAGCGGCCAGCAGTAACAAGAAAGTAACGCGCCCAGCCTCAGAACGCCGCGCCCGCGCCACCCCGCGAGGCCCCGGACCGGGTCGGCTGACGCACGCGGGAAAGACAAGACTGCAATCTCCCGGCAGCGGGCCCTAGATTCCTCGGCACACCACCACTGGGGAGGAAAATGCCGGAACTCTGGAAGATGTCAGCCTCGGAGCTAGCAAGACTGATCCGGGAGCGCGAGGTGTCGAGCCGCGAGGTGGTCGAGGCGCATCTCCGGCGGATCGCCCAGGTCAATCCAGAGGTGAACGCGATCACGGTCGTTCTGGAGGAGACGGCGCTCCAGGCGGCGGACGCGGCCGACGAAGCCGTGCGCTCTGGCGTGACGGCCGGTCCGCTTCTCGGCGTTCCCGTGACGGTCAAGGAGAACATCGACGTCGCGGGCTCGGCGACGACGCTGGGGATCGTGGCGCTACGCGACGCCGTCGCCGCGACGGACGCACCGCACGTCGCCGAATTGCGCGCGGCCGGCGCCATCCCGATCGGGCGGACGAACATGCCGGAGTTCGGCATGCGCTGGCACACCGACAACGACCTGCGCGGCCCTACCCGCAACCCCTGGTCGGCCGGCCACACGCCCGGCGGCTCCAGCGGGGGTGACGCCGTGGCCGTGGCCACCGGTATGGCGCCGCTGGGGCTGGGCAACGACGGGGCCGGTTCGCTGCGCTGGCCGGCCCAGTGCTGCGGCGTCACCGCGTTGAAGCCGTCGCTGGGCCGGGTCTCCCAGACAAGTGGGGATCAGCCGACGCCGTTCGCGTTCCAATTGCTGGGCGTGCATGGACCCATCGCGCGCCGGGTGAGCGATCTGCGCCTGGCCTTCGCGCACATGTGCGGACGCTCCGGCGGCGACCCCTGGTACGCGCCGGTGCCGCTCGAAGGCCCTCCGGCCGAACCGCCCGTCCGGGTACGTCTCGCCACTGACCCGGACGGGCCGGACCTGGACCCCGGCGTCGCGGCCGCCCTGCGCCGAGCGGCGGAACTGCTCGGTGAGGCGGGCTATGTCGTCGAGGAGGGCGCACCTCCGGCGCTGACCAGGGCCGGAGAGATCTACACGCAGATCATGTCCGCCTACGGCCGGGCGCACGAGAAGCAGCCTCCGGTCGAGTCTCTGGCTTCTGACGGATTCGTACGCTTCTGGGCTGATTACCAGCCGCATTGGGCCCATGCCGGCGGCCGGCCGGCCTTTGACCCGATGCTGGAACGCGCCCAGATCGCGCGGGCCTGGACCGCGTGGATGAGTGAGACCCCGCTCGTGCTCGCGCCGATCAGCACCGGCCCGGCGTTCACCGTCGGCGCCGACTTCGACGCCGCATGGCTTGCCGGGTGGCCGGCGGCCATGCGCATGGCCGTGACCGTCAACCTGCTGGGCCTGCCGGCGGTGGCCGTACCGACCGGCGAGGCGGCCGGCCTGCCCCAGGGTGTGCAGATCATCGGCCCGCGCTTCCGGGAGGACCTGTGCCTGGACGCCGCCGAGGCGATCGAGGCGCGGAGCCGATCGCTGACCCCGATCGACCCGCGTTAGCTCCTGGCAACAGGTCGTCCCATAGGTTAGGCCGGTGCATGTGAACCAGCTTCACCCCTGGCCGACCAGTGTTTCGGAGGCCGAGTCCGTCCAGGAGCGACTCCGCCTTCACGTCGAGTTGACCGGCCCCACCGACTTCACCACGGTGGCGGGCCTGGACGTGCACTACCACGGCGACGACGCGCTCTCCGCCGCCGTGGTGGTGCTCGACTCCGGGACCCTGGCCGTGGTGGATCAGGTGGTGGTGCACGGCAAGGCGGCGTTCCCGTACGTGCCGGGCCTGTTCGCCTTCCGCGAGCTGCCCGCCCTGGTGGAGGCGCTCGAACGCCTCACGGTCACGCCCGACCTGCTGGTCTGCGACGGCTACGGCCTCGCGCATCCCCGCAGGTTCGGCCTGGCCTGCCACCTGGGCGTCCTGACCGGCCTGCCGTCACTCGGCGTCGCCAAGACCCCCTTCGTCGGCACGCACACCACCCCCGACCGCGAACGCGGATCATGGACCCCGATCATCCTTGACGACACCACGGTCGGCCGCACAGTACGCACCCAAAAGGCCATCAAGCCCGTGTACGTCTCCCAAGGCCACCGCATCACCCTGGACACGGCCACGGCCCAGGTCCTCCGCCTGGCCCCCCGCTTCCGCCTCCCCGACCCCATCCGCGCCGCCGACCACCTCGCCCGCCAGAGCACTTGACTGGAGTGCGCCGGCCTTGACGGCCTTGCGCGGAAGAAAGCTGCGGAGGCACTCTTCGGAGCATCGGGAATTGCAGGATCTCTATCGCCAGACCAAGGGCTTGATGACGGAGCTGTTATGAGCGACAACCTCTTTCGCGCCGCACTCGACGAACTCGGCGCTGTGCTCGCGAAGATGGACGAAAGAACGATCGACGCAGCCTGCCGGATGATCGCCGAAGCAAGAACGATCGGTGTCCATGGCTGCGGTCGGGAGGCGTTGCAGATCAAGGGCTTTGCGATGCGCCTCTTCCATCTCGGCCTGCCCGTCGCGGTGGTCGGCGACATGACCATGCCGGCCCTGGGGCGCGGCGACGTTTTCCTTGTCACCTCCGGTCCCGGCGAATCCTCCACGGTGCTGGCGCTGATGCGAACGGCGAAGGCTGCGGGCGCGGCCAACCTTCTGTTGACGGCTGAACCTGAGAGCAGCGCGGCAGAACTCGCCGACTTCGCCCTCATGATCCCGGCGCAGACCATGGCCAGCGATCAGGGCGGAAGGCAGACCTCGGTCCTGCCCATGGGTTCGATCTACGAAGGCGCGCTGTTCGTGCTGTTCGAGGTGATGGTGCTGAAGCTCAGGACGCTGACCGGCGCCACGCGCGAGGCGATGCGTGCCAGGCACACCAATATGGAGTGAGCGAGCCGCCCATAGGGCCATGGCCGGCTGGGGAGCGCAGCGGAGACCATTCCAGTCAGCTCCTAAGGTCGCCGCAATGGGCCAGGCTCTTGTCAAGCTTCTAACCGTGTTATCCACTGACCCACATGGCGGAAGTACTGCGTTTCCATACCATGAGGGCACCTCAGCGCACCACCTCCCCAGGCGATGTGATGAGACTTGTCTCTGACGATGGCGGCTCATCGTTCTTCCAGGAGCTGAAAGGGCGCGATCACCAGGACGAGCATTCCGCCAGGGCCGCAGAGTTCCGCGCCATTCCGTGGACCGCGGCCGACGATCAGGCCAGCGGTTACGTCGATCCGTTCGGCCCGTCGGAGGATCCGTTCATACGGATCATCCTCGATCTGGACCGCTGGCTGACCAGCCTGCGCAACCAACCAGAGCCGGACCAACTGATCACATACCTCGGCAAGGTCACGAAGGAGCTGGACCTGCCCGGCGACCGGAAGACGGTGGCCCAGCACCTGGTCGGCAAGCCCGGCTGGAGCAGGGCTCGTGCGGCGCTCGGCGACAGCCTCGTCGCGGCTCTGCTCGACCCGGCCAGCGAGGCGCAGGACTACGTCCGTCTCACCCGGCTCCTGCTGGTCGCCGGATTGGTCGAGAGGTGCGCGCTGAAGGAGCCCAGGGACGCTGCTGCCGTGCAGCTGCTGCTGACCCGGCGGACAATCCTGCTGCCGCCGGGCCTGTTCCCCTTCACCAAGGTTCGGCCGGGCCGGGCGCTGGCGCGGCGGCCCGGCTTCGCCGACCTGTGGGTGGTGCGCGACGAGTGGAGCTGCTACGTTCCCGGCGAGATCACTCATGTGGAGAACGCGCTGCGCGGGGAGTTCCGGGAACGCGTCTACCGGCGGACCGACGAGACAGAGGTCACAGTCACCGACGAGACCGAGACAACTACGCTCAACGAGCACGAACTCCAGAACACCGACCGGTTCGAGCTCCAGTCGGAGACCTCCCGCGAGACCGAGCTTGCGGTCTCCGTCGAGGGACAGGTGACCACATCCGGGCAGTATGGGCCGACCAAGGTCGACACCCATCTCGGAGGAAGCCTTGACTACTCGCTGAACGAATCGAGCCGACAGGCGCTGGCGATCTCCAAGGAGGTCGTGGAACGCTCCCTGCAGCGCGTCGAGCAGCGGGTTCGGCGCCAGCAGGTGACCCGGACGCTGGCCAGGGTCGAAGAGACGAACACCCATCGCCTCGACAACGCCGAGAACAAGACCGACTCCGTCACCGGCGTGTATCGCTGGGTCGACAAGATCCAGCGGTATCAGCTGTTCCGCTACCCCCACCGTTACCTGCTGGAGTTCCAAATCCCCGAGCCGGCCGCCTACCTGCACTGGCTGAACTCCGAGCAGGCCCCGAAGGAGCACGGGCTCGCGCCCGTACCGTTCACCGTCGACGGCACCGAGAATGGCGCGCCGCTCAGCGCCGCGATGATCACCCCTGACAACTATCGCGCGCTCGGCGCCCGCTATCGCGTGTCCGGGCTGACTGAACCACCCGATGAGCAGGCCGTCGCAGTGGCGTTGGAGTTGGTGGCCCCGGACAAGGCCCCAGGCGATTCGACGGGTGAGAAGAGCAAGGCACCGCCCAAGATCGTCAAGAGCGAGGACGTGGTGATCCCTGAGGGCTACCAGGCCATCGCGATGCGGGCCGCTTCAGGCGCGACCCGCGCCCTGGGCACGTTCTCCGACTATCCGGGAAAAGACGGCAACTCCGCGCTCGGGGAGGCCTCCGGGTATCACTTCGTGTGGGGACAGGTGTCGTTCGCCGGCACCGATATCCCGTTGTGGGATGGCTGGGTCACGGGTGACAAGACCACGATCTATAACAAGGGGGACTTCCAGGACCAGGGGCTGGTGATGATGACCAGTGATCTGGTCGCCCTCAAAACACCCTGCACCAGCAAGGCGAAACTCGCAGTGATCATGGCGGGTACCTTCAAATCGATCGTTTCGGTGAACGTGGTGTGCAGGCCGCTTCCCGCAACGGTCGATCGGTGGCGCAACAACATCTTCGACAAGCTCGCCGCAGCCTACGAGGCACTCGACCGAGACTTTCAGCGCATGGCCTCGGCTGAGATGGGCGCCCGCTCACTGTGGTCGGAACAGATCCCGCCGCTGCGGGCGGCCGAACTGGTTCGGGAGGAACTCAAGCGGCAGGTCATCGAACTGCTGCTGGCCGGGCGGTTCGATGGGGTCGATGCGCTGATCGAGGGCACGGACGACCAACGGCCCCGGCCCGAATTCGCGACAGCCATCGCGGAGGCCCCCTTCATCCAGTTCCTGGAGCAGGCCTTCGAGTGGAGCAACCTGACTTACGTCTGTTACCCCTACTTCTGGGCCGGTCGGCAACGGTGGGCGAAACTGCAGCCGCTGACCGGCACCGACCCCGAGTTCATCCGCTTCCTCCGCAGCGGGTCGGCCCGCGTCGTCGTCCCGGCCCGGCCGGGTTTCGAGGACGCGGTGAACGTCTTCCTCTACTGCGGCAGGCTCTGGGGCGGCGGAAGCGCGCCCGCGCCCGACGAGGAGCTCTACATCTCGGTCGCCAAGGAGATCCAGGAACTGACCGGCGCACCCGACCAGGCGGAGGCGGGCGAGTCGTGGGAGAAGCGGTTGCCTACCACGCTGGTCTGGCTCGACCCTGATCCGGCCCTGCCCAAGGAGAACGACAACCGGCGGCTGGCCGAACCCGCCGACCCGATCTGCGCGCACGAGGATATGTGAACAGCCCGCGCCCGACAGGCCGCGTCCCGGCCCTGCGCCCAGCCCCGGACCGGGAACTCCTCCCCGAGGAGATCTCCTACCTGGTGTTCGAGGGCGGCGGCGGCAAGGGCTTCGCCTACCTTGGCGCGCTGGCCGAGCTGTACGACCGGGATGTCATGCCGGTCGGATTCGGCGGCTCCTCAGCGGGCGCCATCACCGCACTGCTCCTGACCCTCGGCTACACCGTCGAGGAAATAGAGATGTTCATGCGGGCGCCCAACAAGATCCGCGGCGTGCGGGCCGCGTCGTTCACGGATTTCTTCGACTCACCCGTCTACCGGCTCGTGCCCAAGGTGGGCGCCCACTACACGAAGGTCAAAGACGAACCCGACGAGACGAAGCTGATCGCGCAGCTGAAGCAGGTCCCCCTCGGAACGCGGATCGGCATGCCCTTGGGAGCGGTGCTGGCCTACGGCATGTGCGGTCCCGTTGGGGCGGCTCTGTATGTGGGCGGCCTGGCTTGGGCACGAAGCAATCTCAACGACCTGCTGAAAGAGATGGAGTCGCACAAGGACGAACCGCCGGTCCCGCTGCTCCTCAGTTCCTGGCCCGAATACATCGGTTACCTCGGCCGGGACATGGGCCTCTTCCACGGTCAAGCCGCGCGGGACACGTTCGACCAGCTCATCGGTAACAAGTTCAGGAACCGTTCCGGCATCGCCCGCTCGTTCGTGACGTTCGGCGAGCTTCGCACGCAACTGGGCAAGGACCTTCTGGTCACCGGCGCCAACCTGTCGACCGGGCTCACCCAGATCTTCTCCGCGAAGCACACCTCAGAATTCCCTGTAGCCGACGCCATCCGAATCTCGATGAGCCTGCCCTACATCTACAAGCCGTACGTCCTCACTGAGCCGGAACGCCCCGGAGCGTGGCCCGCCCCCGGTGTCTACGTGGATGGAGGGGTCTGGAACAACCTGCCCTTCCGTGAGTTCGACGAGGAGCCCCGCCCCCAGCCCTCGGACCCTGGACAGATGCCCATGCCTCAAACTCTCGCTCTGCGTCTGGACACGCCCACCACCTTGGAGATCAACAACCTGGGCGGCTTTCTTGGTGCCATGGGCCAGTATGCGCTCTACGGCACCGGCGAGTCCCAGGTGACGAGCGCTTACCGCAACCGCACCATCGCTCTCGACACCGAGGGCCTCTCCCTCCTTGACTTCACACCGGACCCAGCCCTGGTCAAGGACATCAACGCCCGCTCACGTAAGACCGTCTCCGCCTACTTCGACCGCGCCAAGTCCCACGCAGGCTGATCAGACTTGGCGTGGTCGCTCTATCGAATGCGCTGGCCGACAGTGCGTACCCGTGCACTCGAACCGTCGTCGTCCTCAGCCTGCCTACGGGTGGGCGGTCAGGGCGATGTACTTTTCCTCCAGGAACTCGAGGATGCCCTCCGAGCCGCCCTCCCGGCCGAGCCCGCTCTGCTTCACCCCGCCGAACGGCGCCGCCGGGTCGCTCACCACGCCCCGGTTGACCGCGACCATGCCCGCCTCCAGCCGCCGGGCGACGGCCATGGCCTCGCGTTCCTCGCCGAACACGTACGCCATCAGGCCGTAGATGGTGTCGTTCGCCATCCGTACCGCCTCGTCGACGTCGTCGTAGGCCACGACGGTCACGACCGGGCCGAAGATCTCGGTCGAGGTGATGCTCGACCCGTGCCGTACATCTGTCAGCAGGGTGACGTCGTAGAAGGCGCCCTTGTCGGAGGAGGTGCCGCCGTGGACGAGGGTCGCGCCCTCGGCGACGGCGGTGTCCACGAGTGCGGCGACCTTGTCGCGTTCGGTGGTCGAGACGAGCGCGCCGACCTGCTGGGAGCGGTCGAGGCCGGGGCCGACGGACAGGGCGGCCAGTTCGGCGGTCATCCGCTCGACGAACTCGTCGTGCCGCGAGCTGTGCACGTAGATGCGGTTGGCGGCGGTGCAGGCCGCGCCGCCGTTGCGCATCTTCGCCAGCAGCGTCCCCTCGACGGTGACGTCCATGTCGGCGCCGGGGAGCACGATGAGCGGCGCGTTGCCGCCGAGCTCCATCGAGGCGCTGACCACGCTGTCGGCGCAGGCGTGCAGCAGGTCGCGGCCGACCTCGGTGGAGCCGGTGAAGGAGAGCTTCCGGACCTCCGGCCTGTTGATCATTTTGGCCACGAGGGGGCCCGTCGGCACCGGCGTCACCAGGTTCACGACGCCGCTGGGGACGCCGACGCGCCGCAGTACCTCGACGATGTACGCCGCCGTCAGCGGGGTCTCCCTGGCCGGTTTGAGAATGGTCGTGCAGCCGGCGGCCAGCGCGGGAGCGAGCTTCCTGGTGGCCATGGCGGCGGGGAAGTTCCACGGGGTGATCAGCAGGGAGACGCCGATCGGCTGCCGGTCGACGACGATGCGCTTGTCCCCGGCCGGTGAGAGACGGTAGTCGCCGGGGATGCGCACGGCCTCCTCGGCGAACCAGCGGAAGAACTCCTTGGCGTAGTTCGCCTCCCCGATCGCGTCGGACCAGGACTTCCCGTTCTCGCGCACGATGATCTCGGCGAACTGCTCGACCTCGGCGGTGAGCACGTCGTAGGCGGAGCGGAGCAACTCGCTCCGCTCCCTCGGCGCGGTGGCCGCCCAGCTCTGCTGCGCGTTCGCGGCCGCGTCGACGGCGGCCATGCAGTCGTCCTCGGTGGCGGCGGCGAACCGGGCGATCACGGTCAGGTCGGCGGGGTCGATCACGTCGAAGCGCTCGCCGCCGCCGGGGCGCCACTCGCCGTCGATGAAGAGGTCCGCGAGGTAGGTCATGAGTCGCTCCGTCCGGTGAGATGTCCGGTGTAGGCGTGTTCGAGGATGTCGAGCAGGAGGGCGGGTGGCGCCGGGATCGGCGCGATCGCGACCAGTCGCGTGGAGCGCGAGGCCAGCTCGGCCAGGCGCGGGAGTTGCGGCCGGGTGATCCCGATCTCCTGAAGGGACGCCGGCACGCCGATCACGCGGTTGAGCGCCGCGATCGAGGAGATGGCGTCCCGGGCCCTGCCGTCCGCGGTGGCCGCCGTGGATCCGAGGGCGCCGCCGACCGCGGCGATCCGCTCGACGACCCCGGCGTCGCCGAGACAGGCCTGCAGCACGTACGGGAGCAGCAGGCCGGTGCCGAGCCCGTGCGGCGTCTTGGTGGCCGCGCCGATCGGGTACTGCAGGGCATGCGAGAGGTGCGTGCCGGTGGCGCCGAACGCGACGCCGGCGAGCAGGCTGCCGTAGGCGACCTCCTCTCTCGCCCGGCGATCGCCGGGATCGCCGACCGCCGCCGCCAGCGAGGCGCCGAGATGCTCCGCCGCGCGCAGCGCCATGCTCTCGGTGAACGCGTTCCGGCCGGTGAAGACGGGAAGGGCGGTGTCCCAGGACGGTTCGAGCTGAGCCGCGGTGTACGACTCGACCGCGTGCACGAGGGCGTCGATGCCCGCGTACGCGCTCACGCTCCGGGGAGCGCCGAGGGTGAACTCGGGATCGACGATCGCGGCCGTGGGGATCAGGTACGGGCTGGAGATCCCCACCTTCATCTCGTGCTCCGGGTCGGACACCACGGCGACCGGGGTCACCTCCGACCCGGTTCCGGCGGTGGTGGGGACGGCGACCAGGGGCAGCGAAGGGCCCGGGACCTGGTTCTCCCCGTAGTAGCGGCTCAGCGGCCCGCCGTGGGTGGCGAGCAGGCCGACCAGCTTCGCGGCGTCCAGCGCGCTGCCGCCGCCGATGGCGAGGATGACGTCGGGCGCGTACTCCCGCGCGAACGCCGCCGCGGCGTCCAGCGACGCGGTGGGGAGTTCCGGGCTGATGTCACTGTGCACGGCGACGTCGAAGCCGTCGGTCTCGAGCTTCGTGATCGTCTCCCGGAAGATCGGAGTCTCGATCAGGAACGGATCGACGATCGCCAGCACACGGCGGCCGCTGGGACGCAGCACCTCGCTCAGTTGCGCGCGTGCCCCGTAGCCGAAGTGGATGCGCGCCGGGAGCCGGAGTGTCCCGGCCGTGACGTACTTCATGGTTCTCCTGCCCTGGTGATGGCGATGTCCCGACGACTGCGGCGTACGTCGTCTACTTCTTCCTGAAGGTCTTCTCCCTGAAGGTCCGCTACTTGAACGCGAGCGCGTTCGGCGGCGAGCCCACCCCGCCGACGAGGTTCAGCGGCTTGCACGTCAGGAAGAACTCGTAGATCCCGTCGGCGGCGCAGTCGGCGGCGAGGTCGTCGAGCTTCCAGAGCTCGCCCATCGCCATGCCGAGGAGCGCGATGAGGGGCCGGTGCAGCATCCCGCTGTGGTCCACGCCGCGCTCCGGGGGGCGGTCGCCGGCGTCCCGGAAGTCGGACTCGATCACGGGGTCGGCTTCGACCGCCGGGTTGTCGCCCGCGACGAGCGCGATCTCGTGATCCCAGAGCCAGCGCAGGATCGACTCCCGCTGGGCCAGCCCCGGGGACTTGTTGCGCTTGTTGAACTCGACGCGTTCCTCGACCGACTTCGCGACGTAGTTCTCCGCCCAGCCGGTGCGCAGCAGCAGCATGTCGCCGCCCTGCCAGGTGACGCCCTGCGAGCGCGCGACGGCGTCGAGCGTCACGTCGTCGAGCGCGATCGTCTGCTCGCAGTCGTACGGCCGGCCCTCAAGGGCGAAGAAGCGCGGGATGTCGAGCAGAACGCCACGGCCGGCGATCCCCGACTCGGCCCAGTTGTGGATGCCGAGCACCGTCGAGTCCTCGTTGTTGGCGTCGGCCGCGAGCCCGCCGTAGAAGCCGTGCTGCGGATGCCCGATGTGGCGCAGCGAGTCGAGTTGTGAGGTGGACTGCAGGTAGAACGAGTCGAGCCAGTCGTCGCGATGGAACTCGTTGTTGGCGAAGACGTGGTGCTCGGTCCGGTGCCTGGTCCCGGTCGGGTACGGCTCGAAGGCGTTGATCGCGTAGTCGAGGTTGAACCGGTGGCCGGTGCGGATCAGGCGGGCCGCCGCCGCCACGCGCTCGGGGGTCAGGAGGTTGACGGTCCCCAGTTGATCGCCGGGTCCGAAGACCTCCCAGCTCGAACCGGCGATTTCGGCCTTGGCCAACTCGTCATAGGTCGGCAACGCGTTTCCTCTCTTGGGCACCGCCCAGTTCGTCACTGAGGGTGGTGGCGATGTCGAGAAGCTTGGTGAGGGCCGGCGACCCGGGCGACAGGTCGGCCATCTGGTCGGCTCCGAGCAGCCCGATGGTGGCGCAGATTCCGTGCTCGTCGTAGACGGGCGCGGCTGCGGCGAAGAGGCCGTCAGGGTGACTCGTGATGCTGTAGCCGTTGCGCCGGGCCATGTAGACCCCCGCCTCCAGCTCGGCCCGCCTGGCGTCCGAGACGCCCTCCGTGGCCAGTTTGAACGCCTGCTCGTCCTTGCAGGCCAGGAAGACGCGCAGCTGCGACGAGTTCAGGTCGAGTTGCGTGCCGGCGTGGACCGTGACGACGAGGGTGCGGCTGACGTCCTCGTTGACGAGCGCCACGACGGGTCCGCGTGCGCCCCAGACGCCGAGCACCGTCGTCATGCGGACGGCGGTGGTCAGCTCCGCCAGGTACGGCGGCGCGATCTCGACGACGCGCCGCCGTCCCAGGGCGTGTATCCCCAGCTGGACCATCAGGCCGCCCAGGACGAAGGTGCCGCGGCGGTGCCCGCGCTCGAGGATGCCCGCCGTGACGAGCGAGGCGCAGTACCGGTACGCCGTCGTCCGGTTCAGTCCCAGCCGGTCGGCCACATCGGCTGCCGTCAGTTCGGTCGTGCGAGGACCGAAGAGTGAGCAGATCTGACCGACCCGCTGGACCGCCTGGATATCGGAGCCGGAACCGTCGCCGCTCACTTCAATGTTCGCCATGACTGAACTCTAGTTCACATGGAGAACTTGGTGGGTGGACAACGCAAGCCTGTGAGCCAATTTTCAACCCACTAGCCAGTTGGTGAGCTTAGTCGTGACCGCGTCCCAGTTCTGGGCGTACCAGTCGACGTCCTGGACCACGGTCTCCCCGGTGTTCACCGGCCCGTAGGCCTCCACGAGCTTGCCGTTGTCGGTCAGGTTCGGCTTGGCCTTGAGGTTGACCGGCACGGTCCCGAGCATCTCGGTGATCTTGGCGACCGGCTCGGGCTGCACCAGTGACTGCAGGAAGTCCTGTGCGGTCTCCTTGTTCTTCGTGCCGAGCGGCACGGCGAGCGCGTTGACCGACACCACGGTCGTGTCCCATACGATCTTGATGTTCTTCTTCTCGTTCAGCAGCGCGATCAGGCGCGAGTCGGACAGGAGGAACATGTCAACCTGGCCGGAGCTGGCCGCCTGCTGCAGCGCGCCCACGTTCGGCGCGAAGATGGTGTCCTTGCGGACGGTGTCCCACTTCTTCAGGGCGCGGTCGACGTCGAGCGGGTAGAGCTTGTCGGGCGCGACGCCGTCGGCGAGGAGCGGGTACTCCAGGATGCCGTTCTGCAGGTTGGTGATGACGCCCCGCTTGCCCGGGAACTTCGCCGTGTCGAAGAAGTCCTCGATCGTCTGGGGCGCCTTCGCCGGGTCCGGGTACTTGTCGGCGTTGTAGGCGAAGGGACTCGCGTTGCCGAAGTTGCCGACGTAGCACTCGCCGATCGCCTTGGCGACGAAGTCATCGGCCTTCAGGTCGGGGAAGCTGAGCTTCTCGAACAGGGTGCCGCAGTGCTGCGTCGCCGCGGCGGGCGCCACCGAGACGACGTCCCACTGGACGACGCCAGAGGTCACCTGCGCCTTCACCTGGGCGATGTCGGCCGGCGACGAGTTGACGAAGGTCACGTCGGGGTGCGCGGCGGCGTAGGGCTCCTGGAACGCCTTGATCTGCGCGTCCTGGCCGGAGCCGCCGTAGGAGACGTAGGTGAGCCGTACCGCCCCGCCGGCCGCGTCCGAGCCCGCGTCGCCACCGGCTCCGCAGGCGGCGAGCAGCAGCGCCGCCGCGGTGAGTCCGGCGCCCGCCAGGACTGTTCTTGATCGAGCCATCTGTCTTACCTCTCATGGGATGCTGCCGAGTCGGTCAGCCATTTTGTTCACCATGCGACTGCATATCCCCGATATGTGAACATTAGCTGACACAAACGGCCACGTACAGGGGCTTCACCCAGCATTGTTCTTATTTGTGCGCGGAAAGCGGCGGTAAGTTCACAATATGAACATAGGGCGAGTGGCCCGATCGACCTCGGTCAGGCCGCGACGATCCGCTGCGCCTGCGGCCGCCACCAGGCCACGAGGTCGTCGCCGATGGCGTACTCCCCCTGGAGCGGGCTGACACGGGTACGGCCGGGCAGCCCGCGTTCGCCCATGGCCAGCAGCAGCGTGCGGTACGAGCCCATGTACTCGACGTCGCGCACGGTCGCCCGTACGGCGTTGGCGCCGGCGGGCACGTCGTCGCGGCCGCCCGCCACCTCGACGTCCTCCGGCCGCACCACGACCGCGCTGCTCGCGCGCACGCCGGGATGGGCGGCGACGGTGGCGGGATCGATGACCCAGCTCTCGCCGTCCCACGCCACGTTCGCGTCGAGGGCGGCCTCCCCGAGCTCGAACACGTTGGAATCGCCCAGGAACTTCGCCGTGAACAGGGTCTCGGGCTCGGCGTACAGCTGCTGCGGCGTGCCGACCTGTTCGATGCGCCCGTTGTTGAACAGCGCGATGCGATCGGAGAGGTTCATGGCCTCCTCCTGGTCGTGCGTCACGAAGACGAACGTGGACCCGACCTCGCGATGGATCCGCCGGATCTCCGTCTGCAGGGCTGAGCG
Organism: Nonomuraea glycinis; assembly: GCF_014646515.1. Lineage (GTDB taxonomy): Bacteria > Actinomycetota > Actinomycetes > Streptosporangiales > Streptosporangiaceae > Nonomuraea > Nonomuraea glycinis. The sequence continues at coordinate 174,261 of NZ_BMNK01000018.1, read as the reverse complement.
CAGATTGCGGTCGAGCGCGCCGAGCGGTTCGTCCAGCAGGAGCGCCTCGGGCTCGAAGACGATCGCGCGGGCCAGCGCGACCCGCTGCTGCTGCCCGCCGGAGAGCTGCGAGGGGTGGTTGTCGTCGCGCCCGGTGAGCTGCACCAGCTCGAGCACCTCCGCGACCTTCCTGGCGATCTCCCGCTTGCCGACCTTGCGCTCGCGCAGCGGGTACGCGACGTTCTGCGCGACCGTCAGGTGCGGGAACAGCGCGTAGTTCTGGAACAGCATGCCGAGGTTGCGCCGGTGCGGCGGCACGTCGCTCACGTCGGTCCCGTTGAGCGCGATCGAGCCGGCGGTGAGCGTCTCGAACCCGGCGATGAGGTTCAGGGTGGTCGTCTTGCCCGAGCCGCTCGGCCCGAGCAGCGTCATGAACTCACCGGGCTCGATCGTCAGCGAGATGTCGTCGACAGCGGGAGCCGCCAGCCCGTAGTCCTTCGTGACGCGGTCCAGGCGGATCTCGGTGCCGCTCGGGGTCCCGGTCGACGGTCCGGTGGCTTTCGCCGTCGTGTCAGGTGTCATCGTCATGGCTTTCCTATCGGCGGCGGACCCTGCCGCGGAGCAGCTGGGGCAGGAGGAAGATGATGGTCACGGCCACGACCATCAGGCTCGACGCCGCCGAGATCGTCGGATCGATCTCGACGGTGACGCTGTTGTACATCTGCACGGGCATGGTCTGGAACAGCGGGGATCGCAGGAACAGCGCGAGGACGACCTCGTCGAACGAGACGATGAACGCGAAGATCGCGCCTGTCAGGATGCCGCGGCTGATCAGCGGCATCGTCACCCGGACGAACGCGCGGGCCGGCGAGGAGCCGAGCGACGCGGCGGCTCTCAGCAGTTTCGGGTCGAAGCCGCCGAGCGCGCCGGTGACGGAGATGAGCACGTACGGCACGGCGATCGCGGTGTGCGCGAGCACGTATCCGAGCACGGTGCCGGTGAGCTGCCAGCCGAGGAAGGCGATGTACACCGCGACCGCGACGACGATCGCCGGGGCGACGATCGGCACCATCAGCAACGTGCGGACGAGCTGGGCCACCCTGCCCTGGAGCCGGGACAGCGCCACGGCGGCCGCGGTCCCCACCGTCGTGGCCAGCACCGCGGTGAGCGTGGCGACCAGGAACGAGTTGCCCAGGGAGTCCAGCCAGATCGGGTTGGTGAAGAAGTTCTCGTACAGCCGCCAGGTGAAGCCCTGCGGCGGGAACTGGAACGTCGTCGCGTCGCTGAAGCTCATCGGGATGACGAACAGCGTCGGCAGGATGAAGAAGACGACGACGAGCCCGCCGAACGCCTTGAGCCACCACGGGATCGGGTCGACCTTCGTGTACCGCCGGCGGGGGGTCGAGGGAGTGGTCATCAGCGGTCCTTCGGTGGGCTGGCCGCGACCACACCGATCGCGGACACGGTGCCACCCATCCGGTTCGCCCACGCGACGAGCACGAGCGTGACGACCAGCACGACCATGCCGAGCGCCCCGGCGGCGGCGAAGTCGAGCAGGAGGGTGGTCCGCTGGGCGAGCAACTGGGCGACGAGCGACTCCTGCGGGGATCCGAGCAGCGCCGGGGTCACGTAGAACCCGAGGCTGAGCGTGAACACCAGGATCACGCCGGCCATCACCCCGCCGCGCGACAGCGGCCAGAAGACCTTCCAGAACGCCGCGGTCGGCGAGGAGCCGAGCCCTCGCGCGGCGAGCAGCAGCCGCCGGTCGATGCCGCCGAGGGTGCTGAACAGCGGCAGCACCATGAACGGGAGCATCACCTGGGTCATCGCGATCGTCACGCCGGCGGTGCTGCCGTAGAGGACGACGTCCTCGGCCCCGAAGAACGCGAACAGGCTCTGCACCGGCCCGCCGTCCTGGAGGATGATGATCCACGCGAAGTTGCGCGCCATCACGGACGTCCAGAAGGGGATCAGAACGATCACCAGGAGGATGCCGCGCGCCCGTGGGCTCACCCGGGTCATCAGGTAGGCGTACGGATACCCGATCAGCAGGGCGGCGACGGTGACCGTGGCGGCGGTCACCACCGTCCGCCAGAGCACCGTCATGGTCACGCCGTCGGTGAGGAGATTGGTATAGGTTCCGGGGGCCGAGACGCTGCGGATGAAGGTGTCGGCCAGCGGCACCAGCAGGATTCCCGCCAGCAGGGCCAGCGCCGGTACCAGCAGGGGCCAACTCGACCATTTGATCTTGTTCGAGGACATCCTCGTCCCCTTCCAGCTCGTACGGCTCAGGCGGTCAGTAAAGCAAGCCATTGTTCATATCACAATTGCCGTGTCCGTATTGTGAACATAAGAGGCGGCGCGCTACGCGCTGTACCCGCCGTCGACCGGCAGGACGACCCCGTTGACCTGACTCGCGCGATCGCTCAGCAGCCAGGCCGCGGCGTTGGCCACCTCGGTCGTCGTGCCGGCCTTCCGCAACGGGACCGAGGCGATCCGGCGCTCCACGGCCGCCGGATCGTCGTGCCGCCACTGGACGAACATCGGGGTCTCGGTGGGGCCGGGGGCGACGACGTTGACCCGGATGCCGAACGGCCCGTTGTCGTGGGCCGCCGTGCGGGTGAAGCCGATGACCGCGTGCTTGGTCGCCTGGTACGCGCCGAGCCCCGTGTTCCCGCGGAACCCGCCCACGCTGCTCGTGTTGACGATCGACCCGCCCTTCTCGCGCATCGCGCGGATCTCCTCGCGCAGGCACAGCCAGGTGCCCTTGACGTTCACCGCCATGATCCGGTCGAAGTCCTCCTCCGACACCTCGTCGAGCGGGCCGTACTGGTTGATGCCGGCGTTGTTGAACGCGCCGTCGAGCCGGCCGAACCGGGCCAGCGTGTCGTCGACGAACCGCGCGACGTCGGCTCCGACGCTGACGTCGCCCGCGCTGTAGGCGACGTCGTGACCCGCCGCGGTGAGCTCCTCGGTGAGCGCGGCGAGGGTGTCCCGCGACCGCGCGGCGACCATGACGGAGGCCCCCTCCTCGGCGAAGACCCGTACGGAGTCGGCCCCGATGCCGGTGCTCCCACCGACCACGAGGACGACCTTCCCGGCGAGCAGCCCGGCTCCGGGTGTCGGGTGCGCCTGTGCGTTGTCGGACAAGTTGTCGGACAAGGTGTCCGCCTCTCAGTTCTGGATGTGCGGCGGTCCGTGGACTCAGCCGCGAGCGGGTGAGAAAGGTGTCAGCGGAACGAGACGGGCTCGCCCAGGTACGGCGCGAGGGCACGCGTCTCGGCGACGCTCAGCGGCCGGGGACGCCGGGACGTGAGGTCGCAGACCACGAGCGTGACCTGGGCCCGAAGATAGGTCAGCGCACTGACCTGGTGATACAGCCGGCAGCCGATGTCCAGGCTGCTGGAGCCGATCCGGGACAGCCACAGGTCGGCGAGGATCGTCTGCCCGTGGTAGGCCAGCTCGTTCACGTACTCCAGCCGCTGCGCCACGGTCATGGTGAACGTCTTCGGCTCCAGGCAGGCGAAGATCGGCGGCTGGTCGGGCGGTGCGGTCATCGGGTGGTCGGGCAGGCCGAACGCCCTGATGCGCGCCTCCTCCAGGTATCGAGCGTGGGTGACGTTGTTGACGTGCCCGTAGACGTCGGTGTCGGCCCAGCGCAGCTGCAGCGGCACCGTGACGGGCGCGCGGGACTCAGCGGTCACCACTGGCCGCCCGGCCCTCCCGCACGGCGGCCGCGGCGGCCGATCCGAGCAGGCCGGCGTCGTTGCCGAGCATCGTGAAGGCGTACCCCGCGTCGATCGCGGCCCGCGCCGACCGCCTCGTCGGCGCCCCCGCGTTGCCGATCGGCTTGCCGGCGGCGGTGCAGGCCTTGATGGCGGAGGCGATCAGCTCGACCACCCGTGGGTCGTCCTCCGTGGTCTCCTCGGAGGTGGACAGATCCGCGGCGCCGACGAGCAGCGCGTCCACGCCCGCCACCGCCGCGATCGCGCCCGCCGACCGGGCCGCCCCGGCGCTCTCGATCTGCGCGATGAGCACCACCTCCTCCTGGCCGAAGCGCAGGTACTCGGCGCGGTCCATCGCCCCCCAGGCGCCGGCGCGGCTCGTCGAGCCGACGCCTCTGGCGCCCAGTGGCGGGAAGCGGACCGCCCGCGCGGCCGCCTCCGCCTGGCCGACCGTGTCCACGTGCGGCAGCATGATCCCTTCGGCGCCGGCGTCCAGGACGCGCTGGGCGATGCCGCCGTCCAGCGTGGGGATCCGGACGATCGGTGCCATCGCCAGATGGTTCGCGGTGCCGATCAGGCGGTACGCCGTCTCGAGGTTCATCGCGGAGTGCTCCAGGTCGATGACCACGAAGTCGAAGCAGGCCAGCGCGAGCAGCTCGACGCTCTCCATCACCGGCAGCTTCACCCACGTGCCGAGAGCGGGTCCGCCGGGCCGGGCCAGCGCGGCCCGGAACCGGCTGGTGCGTGCCGGGCTCATGGGGCCGGGTACTCGGCCGCGTTGAGGACCCAGCCGGGACGGGCGGAGAAGTCCTGGCGCGGCGGCGAGAAGATGTCGATCAGTTGCTGGTGCGGGCCCATGCCCTGGGTCGTGTGGACGGTCGGCGGAGGGATGACGGTGAGCGACGGCGTCCCGACCCGGCCGTGGTCCTCGGCCCGCCACTGGGTCGAGTCGGGGCCCCAGGGATATTGGATGTGGTGGACGAACTCCCCCTTGATCCCCAGGGACAGCTGTTCGAAGTCGTCGTGGAAGTGCGGGGAGAGCTTGAGCGGGTCGCGGGGGGTGGGCTCCTCGGCCAGGAAGTTCACCATCAGGTTCGTGGTGCGGAAGATCCGGCCGAACCGTCCCTCGGTGATCGGCGTCTCGGCGAGCCGGTGGACGCGCAGCCGGAAGCCGTCCACCGGGTCCGGCCACGGCACGAGCGGGGCGCAGCGGGGGTCGGGCTCGGCGTACGCCCCGGCGTTGAGCGCGCCGTCGCGCAGGTCCTCGGCGACGGTGGAGAACACCCGGATGACGGGCCCGTCGGTCAGCGCCTCGACGACGCTGTCGCCGGGCGGCACCACCACGAACGCCTCCTCGCTCACCTCCTGCTCCTGGTCACCGGCGATGATCCGGATCGAGGCGCTGCCGGAGTAGAGCAGGACGGCGTACTCGTCGGGCTGCCCGTCGCGCTCGAAGCGCTCGCCGGCGACGGCGTCGGTCCACACGAGCACGGCGTTCTGGCCCCGCGCCTGCCAGGTCCGGCTGCCGGCCGGGCTGACCGCGGTGGGCGGGAGCTCGGTGAAGTCCAGGTACTGGGCCGGCGCGATCGGGGTCGACGGATCGACCGCCGCCTTCGCTGACGGGGCACTCGCCAGTTGGGACCGGAGGTCGTCCTTGGCGTACATCGTCATGTCGGTTCCTCTCGTAGCCGTTACAGCGTGATGTTCTTCGCGCCCTTGAGGGCCAGCATCCGCCGGACGTCGGCGGGCGTCGCGATCTGCTTGCCGAGGTCGGCGAGGGTCTCCCGGACCTTGCGGACCTGCTGCGCGTTGCCGGTGGCCTTCTCGCCCTTGCCGATGTAGAGGTTGTCCTCCAGCCCGACGCGCACGTGACCGCCCAGCCAGGCGCTGTGCGTGCAGAACTGCATCTGGTGGCGGCCCGCGGCGAAGGCGGAGAAGTGGTAGTCGGCGCCGAAGAGCTTGTCGGCGATGGCGACCATGTGCGTGAGGTTGGCGTGGTCGGCCCCGATGCCGCCGAGAATCCCGAAGACGCCCTGGATGAGGAAGGGCGGCTTGGCGAGCCCTCGCTCGGCGAAGTGGGCCAGGGTGTACAGGTGCCCGATGTCGTAGCACTCGTACTCGAACCTGGTGCCGCCCTTGTCGCCCAGCTCCCGTAGCGCGTACTCGATCTGCGCGAAGGAGTTGACGAACGGATGGTGGTAGGTGTTCGCCACGTAGGGCTGCTCCCACGGGTGTTTCCAGTGGGTCACCCGATCGGCGATGCCGGAGTAGACGAAGTTCATCGAGCCCATGTTGAGCGAGGCGAGCTCGGGGCTGAACCGGGTCGCCGCGGCCAGCCGCTCCTCGATCGTCATCGACGACGCGCCGCCGGTCGTGATGTTGATGACCGCGTCGCACTGCGCCGCGATCGGCGGGATGATCTCCTCGAAGACCTCCGGCTCGAACGCCGGCCGGCCGTCCTCGGCGTGCCGGGCGTGCAGGTGGATGATGGCCGCCCCCGCCTCGGCCGCGGCCAGGGACTCCGCGACGATCTCCTTCGGCGTGATCGGAAGATGGTCGCTCTGCGACGGCACGTGGACCGATCCCGTCACCGCGGTGCTGATGATCACCCGGTCGGCGGCGATCACGGCTTCTCCTCCAGCCCCAGCAGGAAGGCGGGGTTGGCGGCGATCATCGTACGGATGTCCTTCTCGGCCACGCCGTGGTCGAGCAGCGCCCCGATGAGGTAGATGTAGCCGTCGACGGGCAGGGGGTTGCCCTGCTGGCCGAGGTCCGAGGAGATGACGGTCCGCTCGGGGCCGACCCGGTCGATCCAGTCCAGCAACTGCTGGATGGGCCAGCCGATGGCGGTCACCTCGGGGTGGTACATCGCGATCTCATGCTCGATGTAGGCGCCGTAGCCCAGCAGCTCCTCGATGTCGGCATCGGAGGCGCCGACGATGAAGTCCGGGTGCTGGACGAGCAGGCGCCGCACGCCCTTGCTCTCGGCGAGCGAGAACAGGGCCTTCATCGACCCGGGGTCCAGGTGGCCGCCGGTGAGCAGGGCGCCGGTCTCGGCGACGATGTCGACGACCGCGGCCGTGTCCGCCGAGACCTCCCCGGCCTCGTCGAAGATCGACTCTTCCTTCTCGAGCAGGTCGATGGCGGCGCTGGGGAAGTCGCCGCCGTGGCTGTGGTGGTCGATGTGCGGCCGGGCGGACACGGTCGGCGCCCAGACGCAGCGTCCGCCCATCCGCAGGCTCATCGCCACGGCCGACGGATTGACGCCGCCGACCTCGGTGTTGAGCGCCACCCCGCCGTAGACCGGCGTGGGCGCGTCCGCGAGCCAGGTGCCCATGGCGAGCAGGTCCATCACCGTGTTGTGATGGTGCGACTTGACGAGGATCGCGCGCATGCCGATGCGCGCCGCGTCGTAGGACGCCTCGACGTGGTTCAACCGTCGCGGGAAAGGACTGGGTCCGGAGTGGCAGTGCAGGTCCACGGCGCCGGTCAGGACCTTCAGGAGGGCCGGCGAGACGGGCCGGGCATCCTCGGCGGACAGCATGTATGAGCCTCCGTTTAGTGCGGATCGTGAACTGGATGTTCAGTCTACGTACGGAGGCTTCTCGTGTCTACGCTCGGCCGGAGGCTGATCCGTGCCGCTGATCCATCGGAAACCGACGGATAAATCCAGGTCAGTTCGCCTTTGACACCCATGGCATGGCCCGGGTGCGGGGATTTTTTGGGCGGCCATCAGTGCGCTCGCCGTGGGACTGATGGGTCGCGGAGATTGCCGGACGCTCATCGATCGCCATGCGAATCTGTAGGTTGCATCATGAACATACGAGTGCTGCGCTGGCCTGACATGGCCTCGCGCTCCGCTGTCCGCGCCGGGTTCCGAGGGCCCTGGGGATCAAGACGTCGGCCCAAGGGCCTGAGTGCTCGGTCAGCCGGTGGTGGTGACGAGGTAGACGTCGCTGTCGGCGACCTGGTCGAGCAGGTTTTCGACGCGATCCGCGGGAAGTGCGATCACCAGGCTCGTGCGTGGCTCGCCGCCGGACAGGTCGAGGACGGTGACGCCGGGGAAGGTGCGGGAGGTCGCCTCTCCGTCCGATGTGGCGGTCCGGCGTACGAGGCGCAGCGTGGCCGTCGTGCCCCGGGCGGCCGCGTCCGCGTACAGATGCCCGGGGGCCGGGCGGAGGGTGATCACGGTCTTGCCGTCGACGGCACCGCTCGGCAGGCGAGGGCCCAGGGCTTCCGGGGGCACCTGCTTGCCCTCCTCGATTTGGCGCAGCGCGTACCGGCCTGCCGTGCCGGCCGGGCCCTTCACGTCGGTGGCGGCAAGGATCCGGTACGGGTGCAGCGTGCGCGCGGCCACCCAGCCGTCCGGCGATCGAACGGCCAGACTGCCCACGACGACGACGATCCCCGCGACGACCGCCCCGGCCACCAGCCAGAGCCCCAACCGCAGCGGCCGCGCCTTCCGCCCGTTCCCCGAAGGTAGGAGGTCGAGTGAGCTGTCCTGCAGAGGCGGGGATGCCCTTGGCGCGGTGGAGTCCTTGTCCGGAACGGGCTCGACGGGGTTGGGGGCGTCTGTGGCGGGAGCGGTCGTCGGGTAGCCGAGGCTGGTGACATGTGTGCTGTCGGGAGCCCCGATCACCCAGAGCTTGTCCAGTTGCCGCCATTGTTCCGGCTCGCCACCGTACTCGGTGGGTCGCCGCAGCCCCATCGCGTCCAGCAACGTCCACCGATACACGTCGAACGCCGACCGGAACAACTCCCCGTACGGCTCAGCGGCACGCACCGCCCCCCGATACCCCCACCATGCGACCACCAGCCCGCCCCAGCAGCAGCCCAGCGCCCAGTACCACGGCAGCAGCAGCGCCCCCAGCACCCCGCCCGCCAGCGAGAACGCCAGCCCCAGCCCGCTCACCGTGACCATGAGGTCGAGATCCCCCGCAGCCGCCGCGAACGTCTGCCGGAAGCTGTCCGGCAGCGTCGGGTACAGGCGCGGCCACGCCGTCACCCCGTCGATGCCGTACCGATCGCCGCTGTGGTCCTCGGCCCCCCGCAGGATGTTGCCCAGCGCGGTCGGCATCAGCCGGGACTCGTCCACCGGATAGAGGGAGCGTCGCTGGTCTTCGCCTGCCACGAACCGCAGCCGGCACCGCTCGGCCAGCCGCTCGCCGTACGGCAGGCCGTCCCAGTAACCCTCGTAGACCCGGATCAGCCCGGCCCGCCGTACGGCGAGGAGCTGGCTGAACAGCAGCGCGCCCGCGAGAACCAGCCCCGACATGACGACCTGCACCTCCGCGCCGAGCCCCGCCCACCAGCGGACCGCCGTGACCCAGCCCACGCCCGCGACGGCCACCGCCGCCAGGGCGCTCAGAAAGACCAGCACCGGCAGGAACGTCGTGGTGAGCAACCGGCGGTCGACCACCGCCGACGCCGCCTCGACGAGTCCGCCCATGTCAGGCGCTCCAGTAGGGGACGAAGTCGTGATCCCCGTGCTGGCACGTGTAGGTGGCCGCCTGGCTGAAGCGGTGGAAGGTGTTCGTCGCGCCGCAGGTCTTGCACTGGATGCGGCTCGGGGGCGGCGTGGCCCGCCTGCCGTGCGGCTGCGCGTCGCCCAGCTGCCGTCCGGCGACGAGGCGCGAGGCGGTGTCGCGGACGATCTCCGCCTTGATCGCCTCGGCGCCGACCACGCCCACGACGTCTCTCCCCCGTACGATGACCAGGCCGGGCGTGCCGGACACCAGCGCGTGCAGCAGGTCGGCCGAGTCGAGCACGTCGCCGAGCGGGGTGTCCGCCTCGACGACGCAGGCCGGTCCCCGCTCGCCCCCACCGGCGAGCCCGGCGGGCTCGCCGTCCACCCCGAGCAGCACCGTGAACCCCGCCCTGTCCAGCACCGTGGCACCCGCTCCGTCCAGCCCGCCGTCCGCCACGTCCGTGACGGTGAAGTCGCCGGTCATCAACTCCTCGACCGGCCGTCGCCGCTCCACGCCTTCTCCCTCCTGCTGTGCTCAGAGCCAGTCACCGATCAGCGCGAACGGCGCCCAGTGGTACGGATCAGCGAACGCGAGCACGCCGAAATCCGGAGCCGCCCCCGCGCCCGAGCCCGCACTCATCCCCGTACCTGAGCCCGTCCCCGTCCCCGTCCTCATGCCCGTGCCCATGACGAGCGTCGCCTGCAGCATGCCCACCTCCGCGCCCTGCCGCTGCTCCTCGTCCAGGTCGGGGCAGGCGACGAGGTCACGGAACAAGCCGGCCGCCACGGTGTAGTCGCCCGCCGCCAGGAGCAGCCGCGCCTCCTCCAGCCGTACGGCGGCCAGCGCCCGAGGGTCGTCCGCCAGGCGCGGACGAGCCCCGCGCGCGTAGTCGAGCACGTCGGCGATCGTCCTGCCGCGCAGCCACAGCTGCGCCTGGCGCAGGGCCTCCGCCTTGGGCGACCCGGCCCGCAACGCGGCGTAGAACTGGCCGAACAACATGCTGGTCGACAGCTCGTCCACGCGCCACAGGGCGACCAGCGCCGAGGGCGCGCCCGCGTACAGCAGCGCCCTGGTCAGGCCGATCAGCTCGTCTCCCGGGCGGCTCTGGCTCACGCCGGTCTCGCAGGCCGCGAGCGTCACCAGGTCCACGTCGAGCCGGAGCCCGAGGATGTCCGCCGCGGTCAGCCTGCCACCCGCGAGCTCGATCCCGGAGCGCATCGGGTCCTCGCGGTCGAACACGCCATGCGTGGCGAAGTGGACGATGTCCGGCGCGCGCCCGGGTTCGGCGAAGCGGGCCAGCAGGCTCTCGCGGGAGGCGTCGGCCGCCGCCGGCACCTCCTGCCCGCCGAGCGCCTCCGACACGGCCAGCGCCTGCTCCCTGGCGAAGGCCAGCGGATGCTCCGCGGGCGGCGCGGCGACGATGAGCGCGCTCGCGCGGCGTGCCTTCCGCTTGGCCTGGCAGTGGCGCAGCACGGAGGCCGACGGCACGAACGCGACCGGGTTGCGCTCTATCAGCGGGACGCCCTCGACGGGCACGGCCTGCAGGGGCAGCAGGTGCAGCGAGTCATGGGGCACCAGGTAGACCACGTCCCCCGGCTCGGCCCACCGTGCCACCGGGGCGAGGAGCCGTACCAGTCGCTCGTCCGCCAAGTGCGCGCCGAGGCCGGCCCTGTCGCGGGCCAGGGTGTCCCCTGCGGCCTCGGCGAGCTCGCGGAGCTCGGCGCGGGTCACGTCCACGGTGACGACCTCCGGCTCCGGCGCGTCGGCCGTCACGCCGAAGACAAAGGTCTCGTGGTCGGTCACGTGGTACTCGGCCAGCACCAGACGAGCCATGGCGTCGCTCCCCTCTGGCCCGTCCGGGGAAGGGGCCGAAGTCAGCAGGGCGGTGACGGCATTCCAGCCGAGGCGTTCTCCCCGGCGCATCGACACGTACTCCGGAGCCAGCTCGGCGAGCCGGTCCTCCAGCCGATGCAGGCGTGACAAGGTCTGCCGGTAGTCCGTGAGCAGGGCCGCGTCGGCGGATCCGCCGACGCGCAGGTCCGCCTCCTGCGCACGCAGGAGCCGGCGGGTCTCGGCCTCCTCGGCGAGGACCGTCTCCGGCGCGCCGGGAGGTGCGGGCAGGGCCGTCCAGGCCAGCCTGCGTACGAGCTCCTGACCGCGCGCGGCGTCCGCCCATTCGAGTGCGCCCGCCCTGTCGCGCAGGTGGAGCGAGAGCCGGACCAGCATGCCGGGGGCGTCAAGACGGGACTCGGTGAAGTAGGTGACGGCGTCCGCCTCGTCGAGCAGCGCCCGTCTGGCGTCCCCCATCGCCTCCGCCGCGGCCAGGTAGGCCACGCGGGCCTGCGGGTAGTCCTCCTCCAGCATGCTGATCTCCGCCAGCAGAACGCGCGTCTCGTAGACGGTGTGCGGGTCGGCGAGCGTCTCGGCCTCCCGCAGCGCCTCCAGCAGGTGGTGGCGCGCGAGGGGGAGGTCGTCCTGGTCTCGCGCCAGCAATCCCAGGTCGCAGAGGGTGGCGACGACCGCGCGCCGATAGCCCGCCCTGCGCTGGATGTCCAGTGCCCGCTCATGCAGGCGGCGGGCCTCCTCGTCCTGCCCGGCGAGCTGGAACAGCGAGGCCATGGCGCCGAGGTCGTCGGAGACGCCCAGCTCGGCGCCGATCTCCAGATTGATCGTCAGGGAGGTGGCGAAGCATTCCATGGCCTCGGCGTGCCGCCCGCGCGTGTCCAGCACCCGGCCCACGTTGTGCGTGGCGGCCGCCTCACCCTCCCTGTCGCCCGCCGCGCGGTAGGCCTCGGCCGCCTGCCTCGCCAGCCGTTCCGCCGGCGCCGGCTCGTTGAGCAGCTCGTGGACGAGGCCCAGGGTGAGCAGCGTGTGCCCGAGCAGCGCCGGGTCGTCGCAGTCGCGGGCCGCGGGCTCGATGTCGGCGAGCAGCCCGCGTGCCTCGGTGAGACGCCCCTGGTCCTTGACCGCGACGGCGAGGTTGACGGCGGCGCGTACGGCGCCCTCACGTGCACCGGCCCGCCTGAGCAGGTCCAGGGCCTGCCGGTGGGACTCCTCGGCCGCGGCGAGCTGCCCGAGGTCGCGCTGCACCAGACCGAGGGTGTCCAGGGTGCGCGCGTACTGCTCCGCCGCACCGGGGTCGTCGCCCAGCAGCTCACAGGCCTGGGTCAGCGCCCGTAACGCCTCCTGGCCCCGGCCCGCCTTCTGCAACGCCAGCCCGAGCCACTGCCGCAGCGCGGACCTGACGGCCGGATCGGCGTGGCCGCCGTCGGCGAGCCGGCACGCCTGCCGGTATTCGCGGGCCGCGTCCCGCGGCCGCCCGCCCGCCAGGCGCCGCCGCGCACGCGCCAGATGGGGCGTCCAGGAGTCGCCGGTCCGGACCCGCACCCGCCTTGGCATGGCCCTCCGCGCTGGTTCTTCCGCCGCCACGCAGAAGCTATCCCCGCCGGATCGTGCTGAGAAGTGCACGATACGTATTCGTGATGGGGGCGTGAACGGCGGCGTTCGCGGGGACATCACTCCGGTGGGTGGCCGGCGCGAGTCACACGATCAAGGCCTGCTGATCCGGCCTCCGGGGCGGGCCGACCGGGTGTCGGCGTGCGCCCGATGGGTGGCCTGCGTGACGCCTGCCGCGCTCGGTGGGTGGGCGGCGGCCCGTGCGGGCGGGGGCGCCGCCTGGCTGCCCCTGCTGGCCGGGCTGCTGGTCAGCGGGCACGTGGCGGGCCGGATGGCGGCCTGGCGCGGCCTGATCCGCAAGCGGGCCCGGCTGCGGCGCTGGGGCGAGATCATCGTGCTCGCGGCCGGTGCGCTGCTGGCGTTCTCCCCCGCCGGCGCGTGGCTGGCCGCCGTCTGGGCGACGACGGCCTGGGCCACGGCGTTCGGCGGGGTGTTCCTGGTGGCCGCCGTCCTGTTGCTACAGGTCGGGGTCGGCACCTTCCGCGCCGTGGCCACCGCGCCGAAACCGCTGCGGGTGCCGCTGGCGCTCTGCTCGGTGCTGGCGACCGTGCTGCTGCGTTACGCGTGGACGCCGTTCCTGCTGGCGTACGTGGCGCAGCCCCACCCTGCGCTGGCCGTGCCCGCGCTCGCCCTGTGCCTGGCGGAGACGGCCGAGACGCTCTACAGGATCGCCGTCGGCACTGCCCAGGCCCAACAGTCGGACGTCCGGACGCTCACCGTCGTGCATCTGGGCGAGTGGCTCCACGACGGTTTCCTGACCCGCCGCCGCAGGCCCGACTACGCGTTGATCTCCGCGCTGCTGCTGGAGGCGCGGCTCACCGTCGGCTCCGTCTCCGCCGAGGCGGCGCTGCGCCGGGTCGAGCTGGCCGAGCTCGCCTTGACCCTGGTCGACACGGAGGTCGTGCCGCGGACCGCCCGGCGGCTGACCCGGGACCAGGAGATCCAGCGCACCTGCTGCCTGTGGCTGCGGGCGGAGATCTACCAATATCTCGGGCAGGAGGACGAGGCGCTGGCCACCTGGCGGGAGTGCGCCCGCCGCTTCTCCGCCCTGGGTCTGCCGCGCATGGCGGCCCAGGCCCGGCACACCGCCTGGAGCCGCCTGATCGCCCGGCACGGGCTCGTCGCCGTGGACCTGGACCATGAGCTCCTCTCCCCGGACGACAGCCCGTACTTGCGCAGGAACTCGCTCATGGGTCTGGCGGTGATCACGCAGCAGCGCGGTGACGAGGAGGGCGCGCGCCGGTTGGAGGCGCGGGCCATGGAGATCCGGCGCGGCGGGATCGGGGAACGACTGGCCTGGGGACGGGAGCAGGCGCGCACGTTCATCAGCCATCCCTTCGCGCTGCTGATGGGCGTGCGCGGGCACACGAACCTGGACGAGCAGATGCGCTCGTGGCTGTCCCGGCGCACTCCCGCACCCTTCCCCGCCTGGGGCAACCCCATCCGCGACCTCGCGCTGCGCGCCGACGAGCTGGTGACCGAGGGCCGCCCCGCCGAGGCCGCCGCGCTCTTCGCCGAGGCCGCGCTGCGCGCCCGCGCGGCCGGGCAGGTGACCTGGGAGATGAACGCGCTGACCGGGCTGTCCCAACTCGCCAGGGCCATGGGCGACCTGCAGGTGGCCAGGGACAGCCTGCTCGCGGCGGTGCGCTCGGCTGAGGACGTACGCGGGCGCGCCCTCAGCCCCGACCTGCGGATCAGCGCGGGCGGCTCGATCAGCGGCCTGTACGACCTGGGCGTGTGGCTGTTCGCCTCGGCCACGCCGCCGACGCCCGGCGAGAGCGGCACCCTGGTCACCGCCTGGCAGTTCTCCGAGCTGGGCCGCTCCCGGGTCTTCCTCGAACTGCTCGCGGAGCGGCTGCCGCCCCCCGCCGAGGGATCCGCCGCCGCCGAGCGTGCGGCGTACGACACCTATGTCCGGCTCCGTGACCTCCCCGCGAGCCCCAGCGCCACTCAGTCCGTACGGAAGGCCCGCGAGGAGTGGCAGGCGGCGTGCGCCGAACTCGCCGCGCAGGGCGGCGCCGCGGGCGAGTACGCCGCCCTCCGGCTCGGCCGCCCGATCGAGTACGACGAACTCCGCCGTCTGCTGCGCACCGCCTCGTCCACCGGCATATTGCATAATCCACTATAACTTGGTAGGAAATGCATATGTCCTTACGGCTGACCCCACGGTGAACCCCACGCCCACCCTCGTTCCGGAACGCCTCGGAACCGGTCCGCCCGGACGGCGAGCGGCCGAGCCGAGGACGCGCCGGCGGGCGGGCCGGCGCTTCGGGGTACGCGTGCTCGCCGTCCTCGCGCTGCTCGCCCTGTGGCAGGTGGCCGCCACCGCGGCGCGCAATCCCTCCTTCATCCCCACGCCGGGGGCGGTCTGGGATCAACTCCTGCGGCTGTCCACGACCCACGACGGCATCCGCGGCTACAGCGGCAGCCTCCTCGTGGAGCACCTGGGCGTGAGCCTGCGCCGCATCCTGATCGGCTCCGCGATCGGCGTGGCGGCGGGCCTGGTCGTGGGCGTCATCCTCGGGACCGTGCCGTGGATCCGCGTCGTGGCCGAGCCGGTGGTCACCTTCGTGCGGGCCCTGCCCCCGCTGGCGTACTTCAGCCTGCTCATCATCTGGTTCGGCATCGACGAGACCCCGAAGCTCTGGCTGCTCGCCATCGCGGCGCTGCCACCGGTCGCGGTGGCCACGGCGGCCGCCGTGCACGGCGCGCCGAAGGACCTGGTCGAGGCGGCCGGCGCGCTGGGCGCCTCGCGCTGGGACGTCATCCGGGACGTCGTGCTGCCCAACGCGCTGCCGGAGATCTTCACCGGTGTCCGCCTGGCCGTCGGCATCGCCTACTCGTCCGTGGTCGCCGCCGAGACCGTCAACGGGGTGCCCGGCATCGGGGGCATGGTCCGGGACGCCCAGCGCTATCTGCAGACCGACGTCGTGGTGCTCGGACTGATCGCCATCGGTATCTCCGGGCTGCTCATCGACGGCGCGCTGCGGGCCGCCGAGCAGCGACTGATCCCCTGGCGCGGCCATTCATGAGCCCGCGCCGCCGTACGTCCCCGACAAGGAACCACGCCATGCGCCTCAAGCTCCTGCTCCCCCTCGTCCTCGCCGCGGCCCTGACCGCGTGCGGCAGCGGAACCGCGTCCACCGGAGGCGCCACGCCGGCCAAGACCATCCGCCTCGCCTACCAGGCGTTCCCCAGCGGCGATCTCATCGTGAAGAACAAGAAATGGCTGGAGCAGGCGCTTCCCGACTACACGATCCAGTGGACCAAGTTCGATTCCGGCGCCAGCATCAACACCGCCTTCGTCGCCAGAAGCGTGGACATCGCCGCCATCGGATCGAGCCCGGTCGCCCGGGGGCTCTCCGCGCCGCTGAACATCCCGTACCAGGTGGCGTTCGTGCTGGACGTGGCGGGTGACAACGAGGCCCTGGTCGCCAGGAACGGCAGCGGCATCGCCACGGTCAAGGACCTGCGCGGCAAGAAGGTCGCCACCTCCTTCGCCTCCACCTCGCACTACAGCCTGCTGGCCGCGCTGAGCCAGGCGGGCGTGGCCGAGTCGGAGGTGAACATCATCGACCTGGAGCCGCAGGACATCCTGGCGTCCTGGACGCGCGGCGACATCGACGCCGCCTACACCTGGCTGCCGACCCTGGCGGAGGTGAAGAAGACCGGCAAGACCCTCATCAGCAGCCGCGAACTGGCCACGGCGGGCAAGCCCACCCTGGACCTCGGCGTGGTGTCCACAGCGTTCATCCAAGCGCACCCGGACGCGGTCGACGCTTGGCGCAAGGTGGAGGCGAAGGCCCTCCAGCTGATCGCCGACGACCCCGGCGAGGCGGCCGCGGCCGTGGGCGCCGAGCTGAACCTGGCCGCGGCCGACGCCAAGGACCAGCTCAGCCAGGGAGTCTTCCTCGAACCCGCCGACCTGGCGTCCGCCGAATGGCTGGGGACGCCGAGCGCACCCGGCGCACTGGCGCAGAACCTGGTCAGCGCGGCCCAGTTCCTCAAGGACCAGCAGAAGATCGACGCCGTGCCCGACCTGGCCACCGTCCAGCAGGCCATCTACAACAAGGGCCTGCCCGGTGTCCTCGACTCCTGACGCCGCCGTCTCCGTACACGAGGTCGAGCATGTGTACGGCACGGGCCCCGACGCCGTGACCGCGCTGGGGCCGCTCTCGCTCGAGGTCCCGGCGGGATCGTTCCTCGTGATCGTCGGGGCGTCCGGCTGCGGCAAGAGCACGCTCCTGCGCCTGATCGCGGGCTTCGAGGAGCCGACCTCCGGCAGGGTGCGGATCGGTGACAGCCCGCCCACGCCAGGGAAAGGCGCCGGGATCGTCTTCCAGCAGCCCCGGCTCTTCCCCTGGAAGAGCGTGGGCGGCAACGTCGAGCTCGCCCTGCGCTACGCGGGCGTCCCTCGGGCGGAGCGCGCCCGCCACATCCCGGAGCTGCTGCTGCGCGTGGGCCTGCGCGACGTCGCGCACCGCCGGACCTGGCAGATCTCGGGCGGCCAGCAGCAGCGCGTCGCCATCGCCAGGGCGCTGGCGAGCGACAACCCGCTGCTCCTGCTCGACGAGCCCTTCGCCGCCCTGGACGCGCTCACCAGGGAGCGGCTTCAGGAGGATCTGCGCCTGGTGAGCGCGCAGACCGGCCGCACCTCGGTGTTCGTCACGCACAGCGTCGAGGAGGCGGTGTTCCTCGGCAGCCGCGTCGTGGTGCTCACCAGGCGGCCCGGCCGGATCGCCCTCGACCTCGACATCCCCCTGCCCCGCACCGGCCTGGAGCCCGACGAACTGCGCGCCCTGCCCGAGTACGCCGCCCTGCGGGCCACGGTCAGCCAGGCCGTGCGCACCGCCGCCACCTGACATCCGCGACGAAACAGGAGATTCCCATGTCCACGCGAACCGCCGCCCAGCTCACGCTGCACCCGCTCGGACCGCACTTCGGCGCCCGCGTCGACGGGCTGGACCTGGCGAGCGCCCACGACGACGACCTGGTCGCGGTACGGGCCGCGCTCATCGACAGGAAGGTGCTCTTCTTCCCCGGGCAGAACCTCGACGACGACGGCCAGGTGGCTCTCGGCCGGCGGCTCGGCGAGCTGACCGCCTCCCACCCCGTCGTCGGCGGCGTGGACGAGGCGCACCCGGAGATCTACGAGCTCGACAGCGCCGACAACGGCTTCGCGGACATCTGGCACACCGACGTCACCTTCATGCCCCGTCCTCCACTCGGCTCGATCCTGCGCGCCGTCATCCTGCCCGCCACCGGGGGCGACACGAGCTGGGCCGACAGCCAGCTCGCCTACGAGTCCCTGTCCGCGCCCGTGCGCGAGCTGGCCGACCAGCTCACCGCCGTGCACGACGGCAACCGGGAGTTCGGCTACTACCTGGCCCAGCGCCGGGGCGGCAAGGGCAGCGTCTGGGACGGCGAGGTCGTCACGCGACTGGATCCGGTGGAGCACCCCGTGATCCGCGTCCACCCCGAGACCGGCCGCAGAGGCATCTTCGTCAACCCCGGCTTCACCTCGCACATCGTCGGCGTGTCGGAGGCCGAGAGCCGCGCCATCCTGGACCTGCTGTACGCCCACCTCACCAAGCCCGAGCACATCGTCCGGCACCGCTGGAGCGTGGGCGACATCGCCATGTGGGACAACCGCAGCACCGCCCACTACGCCAACCGCGACTACGGCACCACCCGCCGCGTCATGCACCGCATCACCCTGCGCGGCGACGTGCCCTACGGCCCGATTCATTAGAACGCAGTATCGAGTTCCATTCCTTCGCGTACGCCGAATAACGGCTCTCAGCTGGGTAGGGATCCCCGGAGCATGTCCAACAAACCTTCTGGGGGAGGCGGAGATGACCACAGCAGGGACCGGAAAGACGGTTCAGGATGTGATGCACCAAGGTGCGCAGTGCATCGGCGAGAACGACAGCCTGCGTACCGCTGCGCAGATGATGCGCGATCTGTCGGTCGGCGCGCTGCCGATCTGCGGTGACGACGACCGGTTGAAGGGCATCATCACCGACCGCGACATCGTGATCAAGTGCTGCGCCGAGGGCAAGGACCTCGACAGCACCACCGCGAGCGAGCTGGCCCGCGGGCTGGTGTGGGTCGAGGCGGACCACAGCGTCGAAGAGGCGCTGGAGAAGATGGAGCAGCACCGGATCAAGCGGCTGCCCGTGATCCACAATCGCCGGATCGTGGGCATGATCACCGAGGCCGATCTGGCCAAGGAGCTGCCCGACAGCAAGCTCGCCGAGTTCGTGCACCGCATCTACGCGCGGGCGTGACAGCACGGTCTCAGGGGCGAGCCGCGCTTCGGCGGCTCGCCCCTTACTCCTGCCGGTCCTGCCGGTCCTGCCGGTCCTGCCGGCCGTACAGCGGCCGAGCGTGCGGAGCCAGGCCGCGTCCTTCTCGTGGCCGCCTGTCCTTCTCGTGGCCGCCTGGTCAGCGGCGCCAGGACCAGACCACCAGCCAGACGCTCAGCCCGAACAGCGTCATACCGAGCGGCACATGCGCCGCCACCACGCCGGACCCACCCAGCATGGACTGCACGAACCCGAGCAGCAGCACCGCCAGGCTGACCAGCGCGGGCCAGCCCACGCCCCGCGCCGGCCGCCACAGCAGCACGGCGACGACGAGCTGCACCAGTCCCAGCAGATGAACGGCCCCCGCCCCCGCCCCGTGCAGTCCCCCAGCGGCCCCGCTCATCATCTGCCCGGCCGTCACCGCCTGCACGAGTATCGCCGCCATGTTGAGCAGTGCGACCACCTTGAACGCGGTCAGATATCCGCTTGCCCGGGCAACCTGGGTGACCACTGACTTCTCCTTCGATCGGGGATGATCTCCAGAATCCTGCGCCCCCACCCGCCCGTCATCCACCGCTGGTCGTCCTCCGCACTACGCCCCAGGGTGTACGTCCCCGCTCGTGGTCAATCACGGGACCGATGGACGACCTCCTTCTTGGACCGGCCGGGATAGACCACGACCAGATGCCACTCGGCGGGCAGGATGGTGACGGCGTCCTCGTCGGCCCGCGCGTGGACCCGTACCCGATAGTGCCCCGGTCCCTTGATCGCCAGGTTGGGCAGGGCCCGCCCGGCTCCCTCCTCGCCCAGTCCCTTGGCCGGCAGCGTCAGACGTCCGCTGCGGCTGGTCACCCCCACCTCGGCCACCTCCTGCCAGCCCTTGAGCCGCAGCGGCGGAGCCCTGTCGAATGCCTTGACGGTCACGCAGATGTTCATCTGCCGGATCGTCTCGACGCCGACGCCTGTCTCCCCGGCCGTGAGCAGCCCGTCGTAGTCCCGCTCGACCCCGTACTCGTTGTCCGGATCCGCGTCATCGGCGAGATAGTAGCCACCGCCATCGGGCGTGAAGTACGACGCCGTCCCCTGCCTGCGGGCCCGCGCCCTGGGCCAGGGGTCACGGCAGGCGGCGTTGCTCGCGGCGACGTAGTCGGCATTCTCCTTGACCATATGCTCGTCCGAGAACGTCACAACATCAGGGCATAGGAACACCAGCGCCTCGTCCAGGCCACGCATGTTGATCGTCCGGTCATCGCTGCGCAGCCATGTCTCGGTTCGCTGCCACATCGGCTGGGCGCACAGTTCCCTGCCGGACGCCAGGAGGGCCCGGTCGGACCTGCCGGCAGGGAACATCGGCCCGCCCGCCTCCCGTACCAGGCACAAGAAGGCACGCTCCCGATCCTCCGCCCGCGTCTCGCCGAACCCCCGCTGCTGTTCCGTCCACGCGGGGCAGCTGACGTCGTAAGGCGGCCGGTAGGGCAGGCGCGGGCCCTCCTCGCCGCCGAGCAGCCCGGTGAGCAGCACGACGGCCACGACACCGCCGAGAACCCGCGATCGGCCCGGCACCACCCGCGGCCGGCGGCCGTCCGCCAGCTCATGGGCGGTCCGCGCCCACCAGACCGGCCCGAACACGTTCAGCGCCGTGAGGACCCACCCCAAGGCCGTGAACGCGAGCGCCAGATCCCGCACGTGCCAGGTGACGGTGTTGACGGCCAGGAGCGCGAGGAAGGCCACCAGATCCAGCACGCCACAGCGGACGGTGGCGGCGCTCCAGCGGCCGTCGCCCTTCTGCCCGAGCAGCATCATCGTCTGCCAGGCAGCTTGGGCCAGCCCCGGCGCTGCGAACATCCACCAGACAGAGACGGATTCCTCGCCGCCCAGCGAGAGCACGATCGGGAACAACACGGCGGTCAGGACCGCCCCCGCCGCCGCCGTCAGCCCCAGCACGAGCGCCACCAGCCGGAACCCGGGCGGCCTCCCCGTCAGGACCAGCGTGAACAGCACCACCAGCGCCACCCGAACAGCCATGGACGGGACATCCTCGTACAGACCGCCGATATAGCCCCAGGGGATCAGGGTCACGGCCACGCCCAGGTAGAGAACGAGCCGTGCTGCGGCCACACCACGCGCCGGCGGTGGACGGCGGGCCCGGACGACTGGCCCGCGCAGGACCTGCCAGAGCATCCAGGCCCGCAGCGGGCAGACCAACGCGAGCGCGAGCAGGACGACCCCGTCTTCGGACCATCCCTGGGACGCCCCGTACCACGGGGACCACACGGCTGCCGCCCAGGCGGCTCCCACGTCACCGGTGACGGCGGAGAACACACCGGCCACGACCACGGCGGCCAGGTAGAGCATGACGATCACGGCCGCCGCGGGGCCGAAGCGGTACCGGCGGGCGACTGACCAGGCTTCGGTAAGAATGCGATGATCTTACGGCCGCCAGACGCACATGCGATGGGACGTACCCTGAGCAGCAGCCGAACGTGCCTCACGTACCTAAGCTGTCCGGAATCACCGTGGCCCCTCACCTGTCGAGCGCAGAGTGGCGCAAGGCCACCAGGAGCAACGGCCATGGGGGTGCTTGTGTCGAAGTGGCGCGGAACATCCCCGGGATTGTTGCCGTCCGCGACAGTAAGAACCCCGACGGCCCGGCACTTGTCTTCAACCACGACGAGTGGGATGCGTTCCTGAATGGCGCCGTGAAGGGTGAGTTCAACCTGCCGTAGGGCAAAGTCAGGAACGTCCCCGCGCCGGGCGTCAGGTGGTGGGGTGGGCGCCGGAGCGGGCGAGGGGTGGCAGGACAGCCTGGGCGTCGGCGCCGCTGATCCAGAGGCCGATCATGAAGGCCGCCGTCGCCTCCAGGAGTTTCGCCCGGTCCAGGCCGCCGGCGTACACCGGGGTGCAGCCGAGGTCGGTGACCAGCGTGCGGGTCGTCGCGAGGGCGTGCTCGTCGTCCCCGCACAGGGGTACGGCCAGCGGCCGGCCGTCGAAGACCGGAGGCGTCATGCGCCAGATGTTCACGTGGCACAGGTTGAAGGCTTTCACCACGTGTCCGCCCGTGGATTCGGCGATCAGCTCGGCCAGTGAGCGTGTCACGTCATAAGCACCCGGTCCGACGGCATTCGTCACGTCGATTACTGGCTTGTCCCTCATTGCCGGGCCTGCTGCTCGTAGCACGTCGTGCAGTCCTGCTTCGGTGACAGCCACCATCACCACCTCGCCGTACTCGGCGGCCTCCGCCCACGTCCCCGCCCGAACGACAGCGACCTCAGGCTCAGGCGATGCGAGCTGTGGCTGTCCCGGCTGGGAAGGGGCGCGGTAAGGCCCTGCGGCGGTGGTCATCTTCTGGGCCAGGGCGGCGCTCGCCACCGGGTCCCTGCCGCTGACCATGATCTCGTGGCCCGCCGTGAGCCACTGGGTGCCGAGGGCGTCGGCCATGTTGCCCGCGCCCAGGATTCCGATCCGCATGTTCGTCCTCCGCGTGTCAGTACTTTCTACGCAGGACTGTAGAAAGGTCGTCACACACCATCCGGTGCCTAACGGAGGACCCCGTGTTTCTCGCCGACTGTCAGGCCAGACTCGCCTTCGACCTGATCTCCAACACCTGGACCGCGGTCGTCGTCTGGTCGCTACGCCATGGGCCAAGACGCCCCGGCGACCTGCGTACCGAGATCGGCGGCATCAGCCCCAAGGTCCTGACCGAGACGCTGCGCCGCCTGGAGTCCAACGGCCTGGTCGCGCGGCGGTCGTACGCGGAGGCGCCGCCGCGCGTGGAGTACGATCTGACGGACCTGGGCCGGACACTGCTGGGCCCGATCGGGGCCCTGGGCGAGTGGGCCTTCGACCACGCCGACGAGGTCCTGGCCGCCCAGGATCGACGCATCCGCGCCCCGATGCCGCGATCGAACGGCTGATGCCCTGCGGGCGACTCACCTGATGCTGTTCAGCTTCTTGTACGCCGCGACGGCGGACGAGATGTTCTGGTTGAAGGTCAGGTCCTTGTTCAGGTCGAGGCAGAGCACCGTGATCTGCAGATCGTCGCGCTCGGCGTACGGCTCCGGCTCGTTCGGGTCGTTGTCCCACTTGCGCAACCGCTGGGTCTCGTCGAACTGGTTCAGCAGGTCGGCGCACCCGCCCTGGACCCGCTTCTGCCCCCACCAGGCGCCGCCGCACGCCGGCCGCTCGGTGAACACCCAGTCGATGACGTTGGCCGTCGGCCACTGGTCTCCCCGCCGGAGGTCGGTGAAGAAGTCGCTGCGGTAGAAGAGCGCCTCGGAGTGGCTGTCGTTCGTCCTGACCTGCTTGCCGCTCCAGTTGGCGTCCAGGTAGTAGCCCACGCCCTGGCTGGCCAGCGTGTGCGCGAGCGGCTTGAAGCCCAACTGCGCCTTGCCCGCGCCTCTGAGCCCGAAGTGGAAGGTCGCGACATTCATCCCGGCGGTGACGCCCTTGTTTCTGACCCGGTAATCCATCGCGGCGATCGTGCGCGGGTCGATACCGTACTGCGCGACGGGGATGACTTCGAACTGCATACGTGAGCTCCTCCTGGCTGGGCGTGCGGCCGCCTTCCAGAAGTTATGTCGATCTTCAGTGGATGTCGAGAGCGCTTCGGCGGATCGGGGCGTTTGATCCCAGGGGTTGACCCCTGTCAGATCTGAACGGCAGAGCCGCCATCATCACCGGAGACGGAGGGCCCGGACAGCCCGGTGGCCGTGGGGTCAGAGGGAGAGGGTCAGGTCGAAGGTGCCCTGGTGGGGGATGCGGAGGGCGTGGAAGCGGCGTTCGCCCAGGTAGCGGACCGTGCCGGCGGCCAGCGTGGCGGGGGTGGCGGTGCCCCAGCGGAAGCGGATCGTGGTCCGGCCGCGCCGCAGGTCGAAGCCGTCGGCGGTGGCGGTCACGGAGTTGCCGTGCTGGGCGCGGGTGCCGTCGGTGAAGGTGAGTTCGTCCGTCGGCAGCAGGATGAGCGGGATCTGCTCGAACGCGGGCGCGTTCGCCCGGACGGAGCGGCGCAGTGTCTGGCGGGTGACGTGCACGTCGGTGGTGACGGCGGCGTTGCCGTAGCGGATGCCGAAGGCGCCGGGGGCGCGACCGCCGGTCCACGGGCGGCCGCCGGGGGCGCCGTGGAAGTAGGCGGCGGGCAGCGGGCCGTTGGAGTCGGGCTGCTGGCCGGGGAAGACGGTGGACCAGCAGGCGTGGTTGTTGTCGTTGAGCGCCTGGATGATCGTGCCCGCCTCGGGGTGCCAGAGGAAGGTCAGGCCGGTGCGGGTCTGGACGTCGGCGCGGGCGCCGAAGTAGCCGCCCAGGTACAGGCCGGGCTTGCGAACGAACAGGAAGTCCTGGCCGTTGTCCTGGCGCAGCTCCACGAAGTCGTGGTCGCGCAGGTAGGGCAGCCGGGCGATGGCGGCGGCCCGCTGACGCCGGGTGGGGAACCGCTCGCCGTACAGGGCGTGGGACAGGACGCGCGGGGAGGTGTCCTGCTTGGCGAGCGGCCCCACCGGCTCGGCGGAGGCGGCCCAGGCGGCGCGGGCGTCGGCGAGGTCCTCGCGGGCGGTCATGAACGCGGCCAGCTGCGGCACCTGGCCGGTGAAGACCCAGTTGAGCGCGGTCCGGTCCGGGTCGGGCCGGACCTCGGCGTAGAAGCGGGAGCTGGTGCGCGTGGAGGTGGCGACGTTCGTCATGTAGCCGGAGCCGTCGGGCTCGCGCAGCAGGTTGTAGCCGAGCCAGTCGGTGTACTTGGCGGCCATGTCGACCAGGACCGGGTCGCGGGTCTGGTGGTAGGCGTCGGCGAGCTCGGGGAGCATGACCTCGAAGTTGTAGTTCATGTCGGCGCCGCGCTGCTCGTAGAAGAACCCGGCGGGGCTCTGGCCGTTGGCGGCGATCCGGGCGAAGGCCTCGGTCAGCCGGGTGCGCAGGGCGGGGTCGTGGTCGAGGTTGAGGGCGAGCCCGGCGCCGGCCAGCCCGGAGGCCGTCTGGTTGGCGTACTCCAGCCGCGGCTGCCAGACGGTCCCGTTGGCCGGGTCGAGGAACCAGGTCATGGCGGTGCGCAGGGCCGTGGTGAGCTGGGCCCGCCGCTCGGGCAGCGCGCCGGATCGGCGCAGGATCTGCAGGGTCTTGCTGAGGTAGCCGATGCCGAACCCGGTGGCGGCCATGTGGTGTTCCTGGCGGTGGTATTCCGGGAACGATCCATCGGCGTGCTGCAACGACAGGTAGTGCCCGAGCCCGGCGTCGAGGGCGGCGAGCAGCGCGGGGTCGCCCGCGTACGGGTTCCACGGGCGGGCGTTGGCGTGGAACCAGGCGAGCGTGAAGACGTGCTCCTGCACCCGGGCGTTGTACGGCGCGGCGGGGTTACGCCACCAGCCGCCGGCGAAGAAGCCGCTGTCGTCCATGTCGTTGACCATGGGCGCGAGGGTCGCCAGGTAGGGCGCGAACCGCTGCTCGGCGGGCGTGAACAGGCGGCGGTCCGGCGCTCCGGCGGGTAAGGGGGCGAGGCCGGGCACGGCGGCGGCCCGGGCGGTGCCGGGCACGGCCGCCGTCAGAAGGGCGGCGCCGAGGAGGGTGCGGCGAGTGAGCATGGTCAGCCTTTCAGACCGGTGTGCGCGAGACCTTCGATGAACTGCCGCTGGGCCAGCACGAACACCACCAGGATCGGCAGCGCCGTCATCGTGGCGGCCGCGAGCTGCACGTTCCACATGGGTCCGCCGTAGGCGTCGACGAACTGGGTGAGCGCCTGCGGGAGGGTGAAGTTGGCCGGGGTGGACAGGTAGACGATGGGTTCGAGGTAGAGGTTCCAGGAGTGCAGGAAGGTGAAGATGGCGACCGCGCCGAGGGCGGGGCGGGCCAGCGGCAGCGCGACCCGGTAGAAGGTGCCGAACCGGCCGAGCCCGTCGACGCGGGCGGCCTCCTCCAGCTCGCCGGGCAGGGTGATGAAGAACTGCCGCATGATGAAGGTGGCCAGGACGCTGGGGGCGCCGAAGATCGGCACCAGGATCAGCGGCCAGTGGGTGTCGCTCATCCCGAAGTCGTGGAACATCTGGAACAGCGGGACGATCGTGACCTCGCTGGGGATCAGCAGGCCGACGAGCACGACCACGAACAGCACGTTCTGCCCGGGGAAGCGGATGCGGGCGAAGGCGTAGCCGGCCATCGCGGCCACCGCCATGGTGCCCACGGTGACGACGGCCGCGATGTAGAGGCTGTTCCAGTACTGCTGGGCGAACGGCTGCAGCTCGAAGACCCGGCTGTAGGAGGTCAGGTCCCACCGGTCGGGCACCAGGGTGGGCGGGAAGGCGAAGATCTCGTTGATCGGCTTGACCGACGAGGTGACCATCCACCAGGTGGGGAAGACGAACGGCACACACAGGACGCACAGCAGGCCGTACAGCGAGAGTTTGACCCTACGACTCATGGAAGACCCACTTCCGGCGCATCCGCCACTGCACGAGCGTGAGCGCCGCGACGATCAGGAACAGCAGGACCGACAGCGTGGCGCCGTAGCCGAAGTGCCGGAACTGGAAGGCCTGCTGGTAGAGGTAGTAGACGAGGACCGTGGTCGACATCCCGGGGCCGCCCTGGGTGAGGACCGCGATCTGGGCGAACACCTGCAGTGACCCGACCACGGTGATGATCGAGGTGAGCAGGATGGTGGGGCTGATCAGCGGCACGGTGATGCGCAGGAAGCGCACCCAGGCGTTCGCGCCGTCGAGCTCGGCGGCCTCGTAGAGCTGGCGCGGCACGCCCTGCAGCGCGGCCAGGAACAGCACCATGTTGAGGCCGACGTTCTTGATCACCTGGACGACGACGACGGAGAGCAGCGCGGTGGCGTCGCCGCGCAGCCAGTTGGGGCCGTCGACGCCGACCGCGCCGAGCAGGCCGTTGATGCCGCCGTCGCCCTGCAGCAGGAACTGCCAGACGATGGTCCAGGCGACCAGCGACACCAGCACCGGCGAGAAGAACAGGGTGCGGAAGAAGGTGGTGCCGGCCAGCTTCTGGTTGAGCAGGATGGCCAGCAGCAGGGCGAGCGCCAGGTTGAGCACGACCAGGCCGATGGAGAACAGGGTGGTGCTGGTCAGCACCTCGCCCATCTTCGGGTCGGCGAGCAGCTTGGCGTAGTTGGCGCCGCCGACGAAGTCGAACGTGCCGGCCAGGACGTTCCACTCCTGGAGGCTGTACCAGCCGACGAGGGCCAGCGGCAGCAGGACGAACAGCACGCTGCCGGCCAGTTGCGGTGAGATGAGCAGGTATCCGACGAGGGCGTCGCGGCGCGGGATGGTCCAGAAGGGGCCGCGCCGGGCGGCGGTGTGACCCGCCACCCGATCACGGAGCTGCGTTGCCGCCATGTCACGCACCGAGCATGGGCTGGATCTTCGCGCACACGCCGTCCAGCACCGTCTTGACGTCGGCGTCGGCCGTCCACAGTGGGTCGAGCGCGGCTCTGATGGTCTGCGCCAGCTCGGCCTGGCCGGTGTGGCTGGGCTTGACGACGCCGGTCTCGATGCCGTCGATCACGACCTGCTGAAGCTGGTCGGGCTTGAGCAGCGGGTTCGTCTTGGCCATGGTGTCGGCGGTGAGCAGGGAGCTGCGGGCCGGCGGGAAGTAGGCGGCGAGTTTGGCGGAGTTGGCGGGGTTGGTGAAGAAGGTGAGGAAGTCGGTGGCCAGTTCGGCGTTGGGCGACTTCTTCAGCACGCCGATCCCGGCCTGTCCGATCACCGCGTACTTCCCCTTGGGCCCGGACGGCAGCGGGACGAGGTCCCAATCGAAGGTGCCCTCCTTGAGCATGGCGGCCCGGGAGATCTGCGCGATCACCATGGCGGAGTCGCCCGCGAAGAAGTCGGCCACGGTGCCGGGGCCCGGCATGGCCTTGTCCTTGAAGATCGAGGTGTGCAGGAAGGTCATCGCCTCGACCATCTCGGGGCTGTTGAACTGACAGCTCTTGCCGTCGTCGCTGTAGGCCTTGGCGCCCCAGCCGCCCCAGACGGTGGCCAGGTTGTCCCAGCCCTTGTAGTCGAAGTCGAGGATGGTCATGCCCTGCTTGCCGTCCTTGGCGACGGCCGCGTTGACCTTGCTGACGTGCTCCCAGTCCCACTGGCCGGCCTTGATGAGCTCCTGCGGGAACTTCTGCTTGGCGGCCTTGACCAGGTCGGTGTTGACGAACATGCCGAACGGCGAGGTGGAGAACGGGTAGGCGTACAGCTCGCCGTCCCGCTGCCACAGCTTGGTGGTGGAGGGGACGAGCTCCGCGGCGTTCTCGATCTTGCTGTTCAGCGGGGCGAGCGCGCCGGAGCCGACGAAGTCGGGGGCGGAGCTCTCCAGGATCCAGGCCAGGTCGGGGGCCTTGCCGCCGGCGATCTGGGTGGTGATCGTGGTGGTGTAGTTCTCGAACGGGATGGTGTCGAAGGTGATCGAGCCGACGTTCGGGTGGGCCTTGCGATACTCGTCGGCGATCTCGTTGAACAGCTTCAGGTGGGCCTCGTTGGAGGTCCAGATGGTCATGCGGAGCGGCTGCGGTCCCTGCGCCACAGGGGTCTCGCCGCCGCCGCACGCGGTGACCGCGAGCAGGGTGGTCAGCGAGACGGCCGCCAGTTTCCCGAGTGCCTTCATGATGAGTTCTCCTTCAGTAACCGGTGACGTCGGGCCAGCGCAACTCGACCCCGTCACGGGTGAGCCGGTGCTGGTAGTCGGCCAGGAGCCGCTCGCTCGCGCGTACGGCGTGCGGGGTCGTGGCGTGGTCGAGGCAGAACGCGGCCAGCGCGCCCGCGGCCTCGCCGACGTTCCACTCCACCGGGTGCAGGCGGTAGGCGCCGTTGGTGATGTGGGTGGTGCCGATGTTCTTGGAGGCGGGCAGCAGGTTGGCCATCCGCTGCGGGATCAGCGCGCCGAGCGGGATCTGGAACGGCGAGCTGGCCACGTCGATGTAGTTGTCGCCGCCCGTGGACGGGTGCAGGTCGATGCGGTACATGCCGATGCCGACCGAGTCGGCGTAGGAGGCGGCGCCCTTGTCGCCGCGCACCGCCACGGACACGTCCTGCTCGGTAACGGTCGTCAGGGCCCGGATGCGGCGGGACTCGCGGATGTAGGGCGCCTGGGCCAGGCCGTCGGCGCTGCCGGTGACGTCGCCGCGCAGCCGCAGGCCGGGGTGGCCGGTGCCGCCGTCGGTGCGGGGCGCCTCGGTCTGCAGCCAGTAGAGCACCGACATGGACAGCTCCCGGGCCGCCGCCAGGTGCCGGTCGGCGTCGGGCACGTCGATGACTGGCCCCTCCAGATAGTCGATCATCGGCCAGTTGACCAGCGTGATGTCGCTGTCGTAGGCGCCGGGCACGAAGTTGTCGCGGGCGGCGATCCTGCGGAAGGTCCACAGGTTGGCGTCGCCCGGGTTGACCCGCTGGTCGGCCTCCACCAGGCGGGGGTCGTCGCCGGGGTTGGGGGTGAAGGAACGCTCCACGATCTCCAGCGTCCGCGGGCTGGGGCAGCGCCACGACAGCAGCTTGTCGCCCCAGAACGGCGGCTGGTAGGCGCGCCAGAAGTCGTAGGAGTCCGGCTTGTCGATGGTGTGGTCGCCGTCGACGTGGTCGAGGGCGAAGCACACGGAGACGGCCTGCATGTTGAGCGGCTGCGCCTCGGCGGGCGCGCTCGGCTCGCCCGTCTCGGCCTGCGACTCGAACCCGGTCACGTACTCCGCGCCGGTCAGCGGCAGCAGCTCGCCGGTCTCGGTGGCGTCCAGCACGTACGCGCCCAGCGCCGTGACGTCCTCGCCGCCGTCGCGGTGCGCGAGCCGCACCGCGCTCACCCGGTCGCCGTCCACCTGCGCCTCGACGGGCCGGTACGGCTGCAGCACCCGCAGCCGGCCGGAGCCCCGGTACGGCGCGAGCATCGCCTCGATGACCGAGACGGCGACCCTGGGCTCGTGGCACAGCCTGCTGACGTGGCCGGCGCCGGGGTTCAGCTCCTGCCAGGCGCGGGCCCGCTCGGTGAGCGGGTAGTGGTCGCGGTAGTAGCGGCGGATGCCCTCCCGCAGCGCCCGGTAACTCGCGGTGACGCCGAACCGCTCGACCCAGGTGTGCTCGTCCGGCGGCACGGCCTGGCTGGTGAGCTGGCCGCCCAGCCAGTCGTACTCCTCGGTGAGGATCACCGAGCGGCCGGCTCGCAGCAGGGCCAGCGCGGCGGCGACGCCACCCAGCCCGCCGCCGACGACGACCGCGTCTGCCGATATCTCAACCACGTGGGGGTTACCTCTCTCAGTTCTGTACGGGAGCGTTCTGTACGGGAGCGTTCTGTACGGGAGCCAGGGTCGAGCCTTCGACCAGCTCGCACGGCAACATGTCCTGGGGTGCTCCGCCGCTCTCCAGCACTTGGGTCAGCAGCTCGACGGCCCTGCGGCCCATCTCGCGCCGGGGGATGCGCAGGCCGGTGAAGTCGATGTCGGTGCGCACCGGCGTGGTGTGCGCGCCGAGCACCAGCACCGACAGGTCGCGCGGCACGTCCAGCCCGCGCTCGCGGGCCGCCCGCACGATCGCGACCCCGTCGGCGAGCTCTTCGGCGAGTACGGCGGTCGCGCCGGTGTCGAACAGCCCGTCGGCCGAGGTCAGATGCAGCCCCTCGGCGCCGACCGCCGCCACCGCCTCGGTGAAGCCGCGCAGCCGGTCACTGTACGACTCGGCGCCGACTCCCACGCCCACGTAGGCCAGGCGCCGGTGGCCGAGCGCCGCCGCGCGCTCGACGAGCGCGCGGACCGCCGGCGGGTAGTCGGCGCCGACGTAGGGCACCGGCCCGCCGGCGTCGTCGCGGCGACCCACCGACACGAACGGGATCCCCTCGGTCAGCAGCCTCGCCAGGTCGTCCTTGTCGACGGTACGGCCGAGCAGCACGCAGCCGTCCGCCAGCCGGATCCGGCTCTCCGCGCTGAATATCCGCCGCCGCTCCCCCTGCACGACCTTGGCGCTGGTGAACAGCAGCAGGTCGCAGCCCGCCTCCTCGGCGCACTCCTCGATGCCGACGAGGAAGGGGTGGTAGAAGTCGGCGCTTTCGGCGGGGAAGACCGCCTCGTAGGTGAAGACGCCGAGGATCCGGTTGCGCCGGTCGGCCAGCCGCCTGGCGACCGGGTCAGCGACGTAGCCGGTCTCCCTGATCACCTGCAGCACGCGGTCGCGGGTCTCCTGGGAGATCCTGACCTCGCCCTCGGCCCGGCCGTTGAGCACCAGCGACACCGTCGTCTGGCTCACTCCGGCCATCCGCGCGATGTCCTGCTGCGTGAGGCGCCGACCTGAAACAGTCACAGTCCGTATCATCCCGTCTAGGTGGTAATGCGCATTAGCTCGACATTTTGGAACCACGCTGACGGGGCAGTCAAGGGCTAATAGCGGTGATAATCCGTATTAGCTGGAAAAATGCGGATTCTGGTCACGGACACGTAACGTCACCGTGATCAGGCGAAGATCCGCTCCAGCGCCTCGGCCACGCCGTCCTGGTCGTTGGAGAGCGTCCGGCGCTCCACCGCGTCCAGGACGAGCGGGTGCGCGTTGGCCATCGCGTAACCCGCTCCCGCGAAGGTGAGCATCGCCAGGTCGTTCGGCATGTCCCCGAACGCCACCACCTGCTCCGCCGGCACGCCCAGCCGTGCACACAGGCCCGCCAGGGTGCCCGCCTTGGTCACCCGCGCGGCGCTGATCTCCAGCAGTCCCCGTACGCCGGAGTGCGTCACCTCGGCCTGCCCGTCGATCGCGGCCACGGCGGCGGTGAACATGTCGTCCAGCGGGTGGGTGTCCGACCAGACGAGCAGCTTGACGATGGGCTCCCCCTCGGCGCACACGTCCGGCACCGAGCGCCAATAGGCCAGGTCGGTGGGGATGTGCCGGTGGTAACCCGGCTGGAACAGCACGCCCCGGCCCGTCTCCGCCGCGAAGGTCACCCCCGGCAGCGCCTCGGCCAGCGTGGCGATGATCGTCACGGCCGCCGCCGGGGCGATCGGGGACATGGTGACGATCTCGTCGGCGGTCACGTCGTACACGATGGCGCCGTTGCTGCAGAGCGCCGTGCCCAGCTCGCCCGTCTGCCGGGCGATGGGTTCGAGGCTGCGGGGCGGGCGGGCGGTGACGAACACGATCTCGGCCCCGGACCGGCGCGCCAGGCGCAGCGCTCGCCGGGTCCGCTCGGAGACCGAGCCGTCCGAGCGCAGGAGGGTGCCGTCCAGGTCCGTGGCCACGACGCGGGGAGTAGTCACGCCTCCGAGGTTAGTCAGATGCGCATCTCCGACGGCAGAAGGGTGTGAGCGTTGGTCAGCTCCACGCCGAGCAGCTCACCGGACGCCGCGTAGTCGAGCACGACCTCGTCGGCCACGATCTGGCGCACCACATCGCCTGGCATGATTTCATGCTTCATCGCGATATAAGCGATGTTCTGGCCTTTTTCCCAGTTCACGTACACGATCTGCGGGCGGCTGCCCGTCGGCTCGTCGTCCCAGTTCAGCAGGCCCTCCTTGGCCTCGTGCGAGCCGGAGAGCGCGGCGCGCGTGGTCGCGACCGCGAGCTCCACCGCCTGCAGCGAGTCGACCCCGGTCACCTTCCGCTCGTGCTCCCAGCCGGCCAGCCCGTCGATCCGGTACGGGCACGACCACTCGCCCGTCGGCTCCTCGTACGGCAGGCCGATCGTGACGACCACCTCCCCGGCCGGGTCGGTGCACAACGTGAGCGTCCGCTGGGCGATCTCGTACATGCCAGGTGACTACCCGTCGGCCGCCCCGAAAGACCGCCCTCTTATGAACTCTGGCCGATATGCCCGAGATGCCGGATCCTTAGGAAGGTGGGAGCCCCATGTATCAGCCGCCAAACCCCCATACATACGGCTTCCGCCCACTAGTCTGCCTAGGTCGTGAGGGGGCCCAAGGTGAACGAATCGTTCGGCACACGGTTGCGGGCGAGGCTCGACAAGCACGGACCGCTCTGCGTCGGGCTCGACCCGAGCCCGGAACTGCTGCACGCGTGGGGACTCGACGACTCCCCCGCCGGCCTCGACCGGTTCAGCCGGACGGTGGTCGACACGGTCAGCGACCTGGTGGGGGTCGTCAAACCGCAGTCGGCCTTCTACGAGCGCTGGGGCAGCCGGGGCATCGCCGTGCTGGAGCAGACGATCGCCGACCTGCGGGACGCGGGCACGCTCGTCCTGCTGGACGTCAAACGCGGCGACATCGGCAGCACCATGACCGCCTACGCCGAGGCGTACCTCGACCGCGGCAGCCCGCTCGCCGCCGACGCGGTGACGCTCAGCCCCTACCTGGGCTTCGGCAGCCTACGGGGCGCCATCACCTCCGCCCTCGCCAGCGACGCCGGCGTCTTCGTCCTCGCCCGCACCTCCAACCCCGAGGCCACCGCCCTGCAGAGCGCCGTGGCGGGCGAGATCTACGAAGGAGTACGGGCGGCCAACACAGGCCACTCCCCCTTGGGCTCGATCGGCGTCGTCGTCGGCGCCACCGTCCTCGACCCTGGCTACCCGCTCGACCACCTCAACGGCCCGGTCCTGGCCCCGGGGCTGGGCGCCCAGGGCGCCTCCCCCGCCGACATCGGCCGCCTGTTCGCCCCCGTACGACACGCGGTCGTCCCGTCGGCCTCCCGAGCTGTCCTGGCGGACCCGGCCAAGCTACGCATGCGAACGGAACGCTACCGGGACGAGTGCGTCCACCATCTCTCGTCGTGACATCCTCCACCCGTCCGGCCCTTGTCACTCGACTCAGCCGATCACGCGGCCCGGCGTATCAAGCCAGTAGCGCTGCCCGTCGGGGGCGACCGTCATACCGAACCGGTCGCGCCGGGGCTCGCCCCACCTCACCCATTGGAAGTAGGCGGCGACGACCTCCTCCCACACCTGCCGGTCGCTCAGCTCGTACAGCGTGTACTCGGTTCGTCCCTCCTCCCAGATGACCAGGGCCTTCTCCTGCGGACGAACGGTGCTGGACACCCAGGCCCTGAAACACTCCGGCTCGGCGCGGGTGTCCAGCCGCACCCCGGCCAGTGCGGCGATCGTCAGCCTCGCGCCGGGCGGCGCACCGGCGATCATGCGGGGGTCCACGCGCGTGGTGCTCTCCCGCGGCTGCACCCCTTCCGGGTCCGGCAGATGGACATACCGCTGCGACCGCATGGTCATGTAGGAGGCGTACTCGCGGAACCTGCCCTGCGCGGTGCCGTCCGGCAGCACGACCAGCCGCAGCACGTGCCCTTCACCGACCCCCATCTGCATGGGCGTGACGATCACCCCTCCAGGGCGGCACTGCTCGACCCAGGCGTACGGCACCGTCCGCACGGCGCACGTGACGTGCACGCGGTCGAACGGGGCGCGCTCAGCAGCCCCATCGGCACCGTCACCAACGATCAGGTGCGGCCGCAGACCCGCCGCGGCGAGGTTCTTCGCCGCCGCCTCGGCAAGGGACGGATCGACCTCGACCGAGGTCACGTTCGCCTCCCCCGCCAGGTGGCAGAGCAGCGCGGCCGTCCATCCCGTACCGGTGCCCACCTCCAGCACGCGATCCCCCGGCCGGGGATCGAGCAGTTCGAGCAGGTCGGCGACCGTCGCGGGCGCCGACGACGACGAGCTGTAACTGCCGTCCAGGTCGCGCAGCTCGGTCGCGCCGTCGTCGAGCTGCGTCACGAGCGCCGTCTCGGTGTAGACGCCGCGCAGCCACAGTTCGGGGTCGGCCTCCCGGTCGATCAGGATCGGCGGCCGATCGTTGCCGACGATCAGCGCCACCGGTGGAACGTACTCGTGCCGCGGCACCGACCGCAGGGCGCGCTCGATCCGGCTCTCCATCGGCGACCGCACCGTTTCGATCCGGGCGATCATGGTGTCCAGCAGAGGGCCGAGGTCGGTCACTTCTTGCCGCCGTCGGCGGGCTTCTCCCGCGTGCCGCCCCCCTCGGCGTTGCCGTCGTGCGACTGATCCTTGTCAGGCTTGAACGTCTCGTAGTCGTGCTTCTTGTCGCCCTCGTGCTTACCCACAGTGATCTCCCTTCGCTCCACGCGGCCTTGCTGAGCGTGATCGTATGGACACTCGAAGTCTCCGAGCAAGCAGCCCAAAGGAGATGGCGCCCTGTCCGCTCGTCACCCTCAGCTTCCTCCCGCCGCCGTCCGCCACCGACCGATGTCCACGCACTGACAGTGACAGCCCAGCGCGGGCGCCGGGTGGCTCTCGAACTGACGGCGCGTGTGGATCTTCGCCCACACTCTGTGGCCGATTGCGTCGTCGCCCTCGTAGCCGACCTGGTGCGCGAGTGCGGCGACGATGGCCAGGCCCCTGCCGTGCTCAGCTATGGTCCGGCACGGGGCGCCGAAGCGGGGGACGCCGCCCCAGCCGCAGTCGTAGACCGAAAGGGTGATCGTGGCGGTCGTACGGACGATCTCGACGATGAAGGTCCCCTCGGGACGGCCGCTGCTGGTGTGCTGGACGGCGTTGGCGCTGAGCTCGGCGATGATCTGCTCGGCGTCGTCCCGGCAGGGGGAGTCGAGCAGCAGGAAGCGGGTGAAGTGGCGGGCGGTCGGGATCTGGGCGAAAGCGCCGGGGAAGGTGCGCCGCCAGACCAGGCCGCCGGGGTGTAGGTCGATCATCGCATCGACGAGCTCGCGTTTGACGTGGCACGGCTGATCTTGCTCGTGTTGCCGGGGGATGATCAGGGCGGCGGCGACATGCACTGGGACTTCTCCGTGGGGAAGAGGATCGATGTGTCACCGAAAGGTTGCCCCTCCAGACAAGCGATGGTGATCCCCACCGTAAGTTGCTGAGCCTCCCCTACCGGCATAGCGCCGACCTGGGCGAATCCGTCAGCGTTCATGATCGGCATCCCGCCGTGCCCCCAGGCATGCTCGACCTAGTGCGCAATGTGACCGTCGCATTACACTCGGTGGCCAATGTCTGATGGAGGTGGGGCGGATGGCCAGTGAAGGCTATTTGGTGCTGCAGCAGACCCGGGTGTGGAGTCAGCGGCTCCGGGAGAAAGGTCTCACCTGGGATCAGATCGCCGAGGTGATCGCGCTCACCCACGACGTCACCCCGTTGCGGCTGTATCGGCTGGCACACGGCCACACCGCGGCCGACGTGGTCGCGCTGGTCAACGACGCCGATCCGGCGGGCACCGCCGCACTTCGGGAGTCACGCCTGTACGACTTCGAGTCGCACACCGGGCGTAGGCCACCCGCACGCTTGCTCGCCGCCTTGGCCATGGTCTACCAGACAACCGCCCGCAACCTGGTGCCCAGTGCGAGGCTGGCATCGTACGGAGCCGCAGATCATGAGGTGATCGACCGGGCGGACTTCCGAGCCTCAGACGCTAACCGGACCGCTGCTCCACGCCATGTCACCATGGACGAGAGCGCAGCAGTCACCGCCGCTGACACGGCGCCCCTGGACGCCGCAGCGTGCGTACGGCTGCTACACGCCACCGGCGCCGAGGAGGCCGACGTGAAGCGACGCGAGCTGCTCTTCGAACTGGCCCTGGTCTTCGGCGGCAGTCAGGCGCTCAGCCTGCTGCGCATCCTCACCCCTGAGGAAGAGGAACGCCTGGCCGGCGTACTGCGCAACACCTGGCGGATGGACGAGGCCACCGTACGGACCTTCGAGAAGCTGACCTTGCAGGCGCGGCGAGCCGACGACGTCTCCGGCCCCGCGACGTTGCTGCCAGCGGTCAACGGACAGCGAACGGCCGTCGGCAAACTCCTCGCCCGCGAGTCGATGGCACCGGGCCTGCGCGACCGGTTGCTCGACACGTACGCACAACTATCGCAGTTGACCGGCTACCTGACCTACGACCTGTGTGAGTACACGGCAGCCGAACAGCCCCTGCGTGACGGGTTGCGTGCGGCACTCGATCTCGGAGATCCGACGTTGATCGCCTTCATGCACTACTGGCTGGGCAGGATGGCCACTGACCAGAACCGGACGGCCGCCGTCTTCGACCATGCCTTCGCCCTGCAGAGCTGGGCCGCCCGATCTCCGAGCAAGCTGCTCACCTCGTTGCATCAAGCGCTGTGCGCGCTCGCCCACGCCGCCGAGGGTGATGCCTCTGGGAGTGCCCGCGCGCATGAGAACGCGCTCGCGTCAGCCGGAGCTCCGAAAGAGAACGAGCCGACGTTCTTGTACTGGGTCGCGCCACCCGTAGTGGAATCCAGGAGGAGCACCTTGCTGATCCGACTGAATCAACCCCGAGACGCCGTGAACGCGGCAGAGCGTTATCTGGCCGGGCATGATCCCAGGTTCACGAGGCTTCATGGGTTCGCACTCGCCCGGTACGCCCGCGCTTTGACGGCGGCCAAGGAGATCCCCGAGGCGGCTGCCCGGCTGACCGAGGCCGCCGACATCACCAAGCAGCACAGCTCCGCCCGCCTGGCCCAGGAGATCCACCAGGCCCGAGCCCGGCTGGAACCTTGGGCGACCACCACATACGTCCACCAACTGGATGAGACCTTGCGCTCCTGCGGCCTCACCTCGGCAGGGCCGGCAGCAAGAACTTGAGCGGATGGGGCGGTGAGGCAAGGCCGATGGAAGGCAATGTCTTTGAGCCCCGGTAAAGGCGCTTCACTCTGGAACAGGGTCCGGGAGGGCTAGATAGGGGTGTTCCGTGTCCAGCCACCGGTGGTCCAGTCGCACCCCCGTGGCCAGTTCGATGGCCGTCAGGAAACCTGCTTTCCAGCTCCAGCCGTCGTCTCTCCCGGTCCAGTCTTCGTCCTCGAAGTCGAAGAACTCACTCATCGCCGCCAGTTCGGGCCACCGCGCCAGGTTCGGGTGATCCTCAGGATTTCCTGGGAACAGCCCGTCGATCGAAACAAGCACCTCGCCGTCGACGGCAAGGGACAGGCGGTTCACAGAGTTGACGTTCCACCAGGCGCTGTAGACCCGGGCATTCGACGCCAGCCGCCGGAGCGCTCCGGGCGAGGATCCGAGATGGTCGAGCCCGTACAGGACGACTGCCGCACCGGATCGATCCATGACCCCGCGCGGGCCTGGGTGCGGCAGGGGAAGATTGACGATGTTGGGCTTCGCCGATCCGTGCAGCTCATGGCCGGTCCCCCCGCCCAGTCGCGCGCTCACCTCATACAGGGTGAGAGAGTCCGCACCGTCACCCGGAACCACGACCGTCCAGCACATCGCCACATCCAATTCGGGATCGCTGACAAGCCGCCGGTAGCGTCCGTACACCTCATCGGCCGAAGGCCGTCGAACATCCACGTGATGGCCTCTCTGAAGATCGGTGAGCGAACCGACGATGGCACGAAATCGCGGAACCGTCTGCGAGGTGTGGCCTCCCACCGGGCTGGCCGGCCGTTGACAGGAGACGGTCCAGCGGCGCGTGCGGAAAATGGGCTAAGCCGTCGGGCCGGCGTCGGGGTGGGGCACCTCGCGCCCTCCTCGGTCCCTGGCTCTGCCCGCTCGGCATCATCTGATACCGAACAGTCCGCTCACCTGCATGAGTCGTACCAGCTCAGCCCAGAGCTGATTCAGCGGAAACCCTGACTCTCGACGTCTTCCTCAGGAAGACTTGCGAGCAGCCCAGAGAAGGCGGTGGGGAGCGGCCCGAATGGACGACTCCCCTGCCTAAGTTCTACCGAGGATAATTCCCCGCTGTACTCGACCGCAACCGATAACACGAACATGTCATCCGGCTGGAGGAACTTCGTGGCGACTGTCGCCCCGCCCGACACCGACGCCCTTGTGCGCGCACGGGTCAGCGAACTACTGGAATCCTGGCAGCCGTGGCATCGACGCCTGTGGGATGTGGGGACGGTTCTGTCGATGTATGAGGCGGTCGAAGCAGCCGACTGGGTCGGACGACACGTCCTGTCTCCGGCCTCCCTCGCCTGGTATGCCCGCGAATCGCTTCTGCCACGCCTCAAGACCGATAGCGCCATCGGAGACAGCGAGTTGCGTCGCGAGATCCATAGAACCTGCTCTTCTCCCCTGAAATCAGGCGCGCGAAGCCAGCGCACGCTGGCACTTATCGCCGATTTGACCGCTGACGGCTACCTACGACGCTGGCGCGATCTCGTTTCCACCCAACCCGTCCATGTGGAACGTTCCGCCCGGTGTATCTCCGCTCACCTGCTCGATGAGGGATTCCATCAAGACTTCCTGTACGGCCAGGTCAAGTCTCGTCTCGGCCGCAACGGGACCGCCGTCGACCTGATCGAACTGTTTATGGAGCTTGAGTCACTCGGTGAACGCGAGTACGAAGGAATGATCATCCTGCAGGACAAGCTTCCTGCTGCCCAGGCCGCGCTCAAGTCCTCCCACTGGATGGCACAGGAGGAGGTGGGCCACCGGCTTTCCTCTGAGTTCCCCTCCGTCACTTCCGTTCGCGCCAGCGGTGGCTTGCTCTTCCGTGTCCGTGCCCGCGACCATGTCTCGGCTCTGCATGAGATCACCGAGCGCTTCGACCGCATCCGGAACCGGGTGCGCTATCGGCGCGGACAGACAGTTCTTGATGTACACCCACAGATCTTCCTGTCCGGCCTGCCCGAGCCTCAGAATTTCCGCCGCGGAGACCCCGCCGTCACTGTCCTGTCCCTGGAGCGCGTCGGCGTACTCTACGATCTGCCCGAAAGCGGCACACATGGTGTACGCATAGACGACGCACTGGAGCTGGCCGCCCCGCTCACGGAGAGCTCGCCCAGCAATGCCGTCGCCGGTGCCTGGGCCGCCTTGGAATCACTGCACTTCTGTGACACCGACGAGGCCGACCGTGACGAGGGGCGCACCGTGTCCGCCGATCGGGCCGCCGCGCTGGTGGCGGCCGGATGGCCGCGCGCCGAGCTGACCGCGCTGAGCTACGAGCGCAAGATCCGTGCGGCCGACCCTCGGCTCCACCGGGACCTCGCCGCGATAGAGGGCAACAACCGGCAGCGCGCACAGCGACTGGTCCAGTGGCTGGCCACGAAGCCAGGCAGGCCCGCCAGTGACCTCACCACCGCTGCGGCCTTCGAGCGGATGCAGGAGTTGGTCGCAGCGCCATCGATCACTCTTCGCCGGGTCAACGGCTACCTCCGGGGCAGCTTTCGCCGGCTGTACCGCCAGCGGAACATCGTCTTGCACGGCGGCTCCACCCGGTCGATCGCCCTTGCGGCAACCGTACGAACTGCCGGGCCTCTCGTCGGCGCGGCTCTGGACCGGCTCGCTCACGGTCACGCGGTCGCTGGGGCCGCCCCACTCGACCTGGCCAGCCGGGCGGAGCTGGCCATGCGCATAGTCGGTAACGAAGACGGCTGGCGCATTCACGACCTGCTCGGCACCTGACGACGTTCGTCCTGTCCAGGAAGCGCCGGCGTCGCTGAAGCTCCGTCCTTTCGCCCGCACCTGCTGGTGGACGGCTTCCCGTCGGCTACCGCGACGTGCTGAGTGAGGGCGCCGGGCCGGTGGTCGGCGATGTGGCGCGCGCGGGGTCGGGGCGCCGGGACAGCGTGATCTCCTCAGGGCCGTAGATGTCGCGCAGGTCGGCGACGCCGAACTGGCCTCGAACTTCGGCCAGGACCGCCTGGTAGGCGTTCGTCTCGACGTAGTTGGCGTGGCGGGGTGTGTCGATGTAGGTCATCTCGCCTCGAAGGTTCGGCTGATGGGTGCGCTTCAACTCCGAGAACTTCTCCTTGTCGGCCCCCTCAAGGGTCAGGTCCATCGCCACTAGCTGCGCCATCTCCTCGAATCGGTGGTAGGCGGCATCGGCGAACTCGATGAACCCGAGCACGTACAGCGAGTCGACCGTGCAGTTGAAGATGTTCAGGTACAGCTGCGGGTGACCGCTCTTCCATTCGAACAGCGCTTCGTCCACGAACGGGATCTTGTACTCGTAGCCGGTGGCCAGCACGACCACGTCGACGTGTTCACGCGTACCGTCGATGAAGACGACATCGCCACCGTCGAGCCGTTCGACGTCTGGTTTCGCGGTGAGGTCGCCGTGCTGGAAGTAGTGGATGACCTGGTCGTTCAGGATGGGGTGGGAAGCCGTCAGTTCGTGGTCCGGTGCGGGGAGGCCGTAGCGGGTCAGATCGCCGACGAGCGCGTCGACGAGCGCGCCCGGGTCGTCGGGCAGGGTGACGCCCGCCGGAAGCGGCCTTCCGCGGTTGATGAACACGTCCGACGGAACTCCGAAGATGTGCTTGGGCACGAACCGGTATCCACGTCGTACGCTCAGGAACGCCTTGTCGGCGCCGGCCGCGGCGTCGCAGGCGATGTCGACTCCGGAGTTGCCCGCCCCGACGACTAACACGCGCTTGCCGGCGAAGGTCGAGCTGTCGAAGTACACCGACGAGTGCATCACCTGGCCGGTGAAGGTGTCCCGACCGGCGATCTCGGGAGTGCTGGGGTGCCAGGTGACGCCCGGCGCCACGACCAGGGCCCGATAGTGACGCCTCTCGCCGCCGACCGTGACGTCCCACGTGCCGTCGTCGAGCAGTTCGGCGCTTTCGACCTCGGCATTGAACGTGATGTGCTCATACAGGTTCTCAGCCTGGGCGAAGTCTCGGATGTACTGGAGGATCTCGCGCCAGGAGGGGTAGTCCGGGTACTCCTCCGGCATGGGGTGGCCGTAGAACCCGCTGGTGTACTTCGAACTGATGAAGTGAGCGGTGCGGTAGACAGGGCTGCCCTCGTTCGCCGGGTCCCAGATCCCACCGACGTCAGAGTGCTTTTCGAACACATCGAACGGCAGCCCGGCGGCACGCAGCTGTCGGGCGACGACCAGCCCCGCAGGTCCGGCTCCGACAACGCAGACACGATCGGTGGTCTGAGGTTTCGTGGTCATGAAGCTCTCCCCTTCCTGTGGTCAAGGGCAGCCCCAGAAAGTTTCTCCAGGCCCTTGGGGAAGCACGCTAGAGCCCGATCCACAACATAGTCAAGTGACCAAGTCGCCTGACTATGTCGCTTGACCTATAGTGGGTGGGAGTGCGCGTCGCGCCCGATAGCCTGTGCGCCAGAGGCTCGGCGGCGGCTCGGTCGATCCCGGCCGCATCAACGGAGATGGAGTGATCGTGTCGGCACGCGTGTCGGTGGAGCAACGACGGAAGGACCTGGTCGAAGCCGCATTTCACACCATGGCGCAGGTGGGCATCGCAAAAGCGACGACAAGGGCGATCTGCGCCGAGGCCGGGGTTCACCAGAGTGTGTTCCACTACTGCTTCCACTCCAAGAAGGAGCTCTACCAGGAACTCGTGCGTGTGATCGTCGTCGACATGGTCGACGCGGCGGTGACCGTCCCGGACCTCGGCTCCACCGCCGAGGCGGCCGTGCGCACCAGCATGGAAAGGGGCTGGTCCCACGTGAAGGCGCGACCCGGACGCCAGATCTTCACCTACGAGTTCACGACCTTCGTCATGCGCGATCCGGACCTGGCCGACCTGGCCGCGTGGCAGTACCAGCAGTACTTCGAGCAGACCGAAAGACTGCTGCTCGCGATCGGGGAAGCCGCCGACGTCGAATGGTCGGTCCCGCTGCCGGTTCTGAGCCGCATGATGACCTCGGCGATGGACGGCCTTCTTCTCGGCTGGCTCACCGACCGCGATGACCAGGCGGTCGAAGACAGCCTCTGCCACTTCACGGACTACTTCGCCAGTCTCACCAGGCCGCGGACGAGCTCACCCCGAAACGCCGAAAGCCTCAAGTGAGGGACGCGTCGATCTTCGCCCTGCGCTCCTGCGGCCTCACCCCGACAGGGCCGGCAGCGAAGGCTTGAGCCGGCGGAAGGCTGCCCGACCTCTAGGCCGTCGGACCGGCCTCGGGGTGAGGCACCTTGTCCTCTTCGTTCTCCTCGTCGGCCGCCTCTTCGGTGTCGGCCTCGTCCTCGTCGTCAGCCTCGTCCGTGGCCTCCGGCGGGTCGGCGGGGACAGGCCGGCGGCCCGTCTCCGTGGTGGCGCCGGACCGCTCGGCGACCACATCACTCTCCCCGCCCAGGCCGATCGCCGCCTCCGACTGTGCCTCAGGTGTCTCGCTCATCCCCTGGCACTGCCCGCTCAACACCGTCTGATACCGAACGGTCTCTTCACCTGCCTGAATCACACCAGGTCAACTCAGAGCTGATTCACCGGAAACGCTGATCCTCGGCGTCTTCCTCCGGAAGACTCTTGCAAGCACCCCAGAAAAGGCGGATGGGGAGCGGCCCACATGGACGACTCCCCTGCCGCCCGCAGCCGTGGTGCCACCGCCGGGTCTGACGCGCCGGAGGTCAGTCCGGCGCGGCCGCGTCGTCGTCCCACCGCTGGACGTAGTCGGCGATGGGTTGCAGCGCGACGACGAGATCGGCCCCCCGCGGCGAGAGGCCGTAGCGCACCGAGACGGGGGTCGTGGGGACGACCGTACGCTCGACCAGTCCCGCGTCCTGGAGTTGCTTCAGGCGGACGGTGAGCATGCGCGCGGAGATGCCGGTCACCGACGCGGCGATCTCGGTGAACCGCTCGGCGCCGCGAGCCAGTGCGAGCAGGACGCCGGGCGCCCAGCGCTGGCCGACGACCTCCAGGGCACGGCTGGCGCTGCGGCATTCGGCCTCGTTGCTGTGGTCCCACCGGGTGCGCGGCGGGGTCGTTCTCGGGGAAGTCACTTACTTAGCGTAAGCCGGTCCCCCAGCTTTGGACAGGCTTACGCTGAGTAAGTCGGTTACCGCCGTGGAGCAGCTCGCCTCGCGGAACGGTGCGGTGGGCAAGGTGATCGTCGGCTCCTCAGTGTGAGCCCACTACGGCTGTTCCGGCCGGCACACGGCTGCGTCAGGTCGAGACCAGGTCGGCGGCGGCCAGGACGCGCAGGTGCTCCAGGGCCTCGCGGGGTGTGTCGGTGAGCGGCTGGATGCAGACGTGGTCCGCGCCGGCGTCCAGGTGCGCCCGTACTCGATCGATGATTTTCTCTGGCTCGCCCCAGGCCACGATGGCGTCCACCAGCGCGTCGCTGCCGCCATCAGCGCAGTCCTTGTCGCTCCAGCCCAGGTCAAGCAGGTTGTTCACGTAGTTCGGCAGCCTCAGGTAGAGGGACATGAAACGGCGGGCGGTCCGCCGTGCCCGCGCCGGATCGGTGTCGAGCACCACCATCTGCTCCGGCGCCAGGATTGGATCGGGGCCGAGGATCGCACGAGCGCGCACGGTGTGCTCGACGGGCACGAAGTACGGGTGCGCCCCCTGCGTGCGTTGCGCGGCGAGGTCCAGCATCTTGGGGCGGAGGGCGGCGAGCAGGAGTGGCGCCGGCTCCGGCAGCGGGCCACCGTACTTCGTCGCGTCCATCGCGTCCAGGTAGGTCCGCATGGCCGAGACCGGCCTGCGGTAGTCATGGCCACGCGCCGACACGACGGGGGCGTGGCTCACGCCCAGGCCGAGCACGAACCTGCCGTCGAACGCTTCCGCCAGCGCGTTCGCGCCGTTGGCGGCGGCGGTCGCGTCGCGCACCCAGATGTTGGCGATCCCGGTGGCGACCATCAGGTGCTGCGTCGCGCCCAGCAGGAGCGCCGAATGGACCAGCGCCTCCTTGC
This sequence comes from Nonomuraea glycinis, assembly GCF_014646515.1. GTDB lineage: Bacteria > Actinomycetota > Actinomycetes > Streptosporangiales > Streptosporangiaceae > Nonomuraea > Nonomuraea glycinis. The sequence goes on along the minus strand of NZ_BMNK01000018.1, from coordinate 129,866 downwards.
CGGTCGGGGTCTCCCCCACCCACAGCGTTCCGAAGCCCAGTCGCTCCACCTCGGCGGCCGCCTCGCGCTCGAATGCCGCGGACTCCCCGCCCAGCGCGCTGCTCCAGACCCCGACCCGTCCCATACGCCGCTTGAGCGCCGCCACATCAATCACCACAGCTCACCGCCTCACTCGCCACTACTATCACAGGCCCTTCGGCGGTGTACGGCGCATGACAGGCGATCGAGCTTTCCAGCTCACCTACCCGGCCTGGCGTACGGCGGGGACGTCGTCGGTCCAGTTCAGGGGCGCTGTGTACATCCAGCGTGCTCCGTTCACCCAGCCGTGGAAGAAGACGCGGTCGCCGAGCACGTCGGCGCCGCCCGGCCCCTGGACCGCGCCGTGCAGGGTGGCGGTCGTCATCAGGGGCGAGGCGGACTTGGTGTAGGGGCCGGTGAGCGAGGGGGACACGGCGTAGCCGGTGAAGTAGCGGTCGCCCGTGTAGGGGCCGCCGGAATAGAAGAGGACGTACCGGGTGGAGCGTTTGACCAGGACAGGCGCTTCGACGATGCCGTCTTCCCTGGGGTCGTCGTTGCGGATGAGCTCCTTGCGGGGGCCGACGAAGGTCACCCCGTCGGGGAGCACCCGCTGGAGCCAGACGATCGCCGGTCTGCGGACGGCGTTGCCGTCGTTCTTGTACAGCAGGTATCGCTGTCCGCCAGTGTCCACGAAGCTCGCCGGGTCGATGGCGCCGCCTTCGCCGGGGTCGCAGACGATGGGGCCGTCGCCCAGGGGACGGAAGGGGCCGAGTGGTCCGGAGGAGAGGGCGGCGCCGACACACCTGCGCTTGGCCGTCGCGCTCGGGGCGGTGAAGTACATGAGGTACTTGCCGTCCGCACGGCGGGAGACATCGGGCGCCCACAAGCCGCAGTCGGGGTCGGCCTCGCAGCTCACCGCCCAGGACGGCTTGGCGGGCAGGGCGTCCCCGCGCACGGTCCAGGGGCCGGTGGCGGACGGCGCCGCGGCGACGGGAACGTGCCGGGTTCCGCTGCTGGTGGAGTAGGCGTAGAACGTGGACCCGGCCCGGATCACGTCCGGGTCGGGGAAGTCGGCGGGGAGGACGGCCGCAGGCGGCGCGGCGGTCGCTGCCTGGACGTCGCCGGCAGGCGCGACGGCCGTCGCGCCGACGTCGCCGGCAGGTACGGCGGCCGTCGCCTGAACATCGCCGGCAGGTACGGCGATCGTCGCCTGAACATCGCCGGCAGGTACGGCGATCGTCGCCTGAACATCGCCGGCAGGTACGGCGATCGTCGCCGGCAGGGCCAACACCAGGAAGAGCCGGCGCATGGGGATCTCCGATCGTCGCGTGCTCACTCGATGTTCCAGTCCTCGGTGCGGGGCGGGTAGGCGAACGTCTGGGTGCCGAGCCAGCCCTGCCCGACGATGCGGTAGCCGTGCATGGCTTCGTCGGCGGTGTGGTCGGGGCCGATGTCGATGGTGTCGATGATCGACCAGACATCGTCGACCTTGTGCTTGACGATGTAGCGGAACTCGTTGAAGTCGGAGGAGCCCACCGAGGCGTTGACGATGGTGAGCGAGCGTCGCCCGGCGGTCAGGTGCGGGGGGAGCTCGACGATCTGGTTCCGCCACTTGTAGAGGTCGTCGCCGAGCAGCGGCCGCCAGGCCCCGGCGGGCGCGCCGTTCACGGTGATGGTGGCGTGCTGCAGGGGGACGCCCACGTCCAGGCGGCGGATCAGGCGTACGCCGGTGTTGGCCGGACTGACGGTCACGGTGAACCGGCTGGAGCCGCCGCCGCCGAACGCGCGGCCGTCGTCGCTGACGATGTGCCCGACGTCGACGATGTCGCCGGGCAGCCCCTCGGACATGCCGCCCCGCAGCGCCGCGGTCAGCACGAGACCGACGCCCACGACCACCGTGATCGCCCCTGCCAGCACGATGGCTCTGCGCCGGCCGCGACCTGCGGGCCGCGCGCCACCGACGGTCCGGCGATCCTCGGCCGGCGCGCCGCCGACGGTCCAGCGACGGCCGCGGCCCTCAGGTGGCGTGCCGCCGGCGGTCCGGCGCTGGTCCTCGGGGGGCGCGCCGGTGGAGGAGTCGGTCGTAGGGTCCTGCCCAAGGGGCATCCGGGTGAGGCGTACCCGTTCCCAGGTCCGTTCCCACGCCGGGATTTGCGGCTCGGGCACCCGGCAGGCCCGCAGGAACGCCACCATCAGCGCCTTCTTGGGGAAACGCCGCCCGGCCAGCATGTCCGCGCAGGTCGCCCGTGGCAGCCGGACGCCGCCCGCCCGGTCCGCCCGCGCCTGCAACTCCCGCAGGGACACATCGGCTCGGGCGAACTGCTCGGCCAGTGCCTTGACCAGGTCCTCGTGGCAGCTCACCCGTGCCAAGCCGGACCCGGAGGGCGCCTGCTCGTCAGGCCCAGGATCTTGACTGCCTTCAGGAGCCTTACGCATCACTTCCCGGACCTTGCCCTCTCTTGACCCGGACCGCTCCGGCAGCACCGTTCCGCTACGCACAGCGTACAAACAATGACCGAGAGTTGTCGGTGGTTGGCGTGCGGTCGTCTCGGTTCGGCCGGGAGTGGCTCGACTGCGGACGGGTCCGTCCGAGGAGCTGTTGGACATCCAGGCCGGCTGGTTTTCCTGGGTGTCAGGACGCCGGTCGATCACCTGTCGGCCGGTACGACGAGACAAGGAGAAGCGGATGACCCTCGCCACTGAAGACGACAAGAAGGCGGCACTGCGGGAGAACCCGGCCGTGGCCGAGGTTCTGGCGCAGTTCGGGGACGGCGCCGAGGCGGTGCTGGACGAGCTGGCGGCGGGACTGAGCGCCGAGCAGATCCAGGCGATCCCCCAGGCGCCCGCCATGCCGTCGGACGCCACGGCCCTGGCCGCCCTCAACTGCTGGCAGGCCCGCGCGGTCTACGCGGTCTACCAGCTGTTCGGCATGGCGGTGTGCACCATCGTGGGGGGCTACACCGGCGGGTTGGCCGCCCTCGCGTGCCGGCTGATCAAGGCCGCCGCCGGCAAGGCGATCAACTGGAACTCCCTCTGCTAGCCGATGACGCCTGGCTCCCGTCCGCGCCGCGCCGCGCGGGCGGGAGCTCCCCGGCGAACGCGGCCTTGGGTCCCCAGGGCAGGCGGCTTGTGAACCAGGCCGCGCGCCACGATGCCAGCCTTCTGGGCGCCGACCAGGTTCGTCCGGTCAGGCGTGCGCGGCGTCGATCTCCGCGCGGGCGGGCATCGACGTGCTGGCCCCCGGCCGCTGCACCGACAGCGCCGCCGCCGTGGACGCGAACCGCAGCGCCTGCTCGGCGTCGCGGCCCTCGGCGCGGGCCACCGCGAACGCCCCGGCGAAGGTGTCCCCGGCCGCCGTGGTGTCCACCGCCTGGACCTTGACCGCCGGCACCCAGATCCGCTCCCCCGTGCTCGCGCCGTACAGCGCCCCTTCCGACCCCAGCGTGATGACGGCCTCGTCGACGCGCCGCAGCAGCGCGTCCATGGCCGCCTCCGGGGTGGCGGTGCCGGTGATGCCGGCGGCCTCGTGCTCGTTGGGGATCAGCAGGGTGACCGCGTCCAGCAGGCCGTTCGGCAGCGGCTGCGCGGGGGCGGGGGTGAGGATGACGGGGACGCCCGCCTCGCGCGCCGCCCTGGCGGCGGCGATGACGGCCTCCATCGGGAGTTCGAGCTGCAGCAGCAGCGCCTGGGAGGCGGCGATGACGGCGCGCTCGTCGCTGGTGGGGGCGCTGATGGTGCCGTTCGCGCCGGGGACCACGATGATCGAGTTGCCGCCGGCGTCGTCCACCACGATGTGCGCGATGCCGCTCACGCCGGGCACCTGGCGCAGCAGGCTCACGTCCACGCCGGCGGCGGCGAGGGCGTCGCGCATCTCGGCGCCGAAGGCGTCCTCGCCCACCGCGCCCAGGAACGTCACCTTCGCGCCCGCTCTGGCGGCGGCGATGGCCTGGTTGGCCCCCTTGCCGCCGGGGATCGTCCGGAACTCGCGCCCGGTGACCGTCTCACCCCGCTGAGGGGCCTTGGAGACGTAGGCCACCAGGTCCATGTTCGCGCTGCCGAAGACCGTGATCATGGATGCATCATCTCCTGGGTACGGCGCGCCAGCTCCTCCAGCCCGATGCCGTCGAAGCCGGTCAGGCTGCTGGCGAGGCTGTCGCGCATGGTCCACTGCCCGGGGACGCCGCCGTTCAGCGCCCCGACGACGGAGCCGACCGTCGCGCCGGCCGAGTCGGTGTCCCAGCCCGCGGCGACCGCGCCGGCGATGGAGGCGGTGAAGTCGCCGCCGCCGTGGATGAGGGCGGCGGCGATCAGGGCGGCGTTGTTGATCGTGTGCACCCAGTGCAGGCCGCCGTGGCGTTCGTGCAGCAGGTCGAGGACCCGTTCGAAGTCAGGCTCCCGGGCCGCGTCCTCGGCCGCCTGCCGTACGGCGAGATGCAGGCGGGAGCGCGGCGGCACCACCGACAGCCCGGCCGCCACCACCTCCTCCACGGAGGTGGCGACCAGCGCGGTGGCGCACATGGCGGCGACGAACATCGCCCCGTAGACGCCGTTCGCGGTGTGGGTGAGCCGGGCGTCGCGCCAGGCGTACTCGGCGGCCGTGCCCGGATCGCCGGGGTTGACCCAGCCGTACACGTCCGCCCTGATCAGCGCGCCGATCCACTCCCTGAACGGGTTACGGTAGGTGGCTGTCTCCGGCGGCTCGACGCCCGCCAGCAGGTTGCGGTACGCGACCCGCTCGGCGGTGAACGTGCGCCCGGCCGGCAGCTCGTCCAGCCAGAGCTTGGCCACGTCGTCGGTGGTGAAGCCGCGGCCGTGCCGCTCCAGGACGGACAGGGCGAGCAGCGCGTAGTTGAGGTCGTCGTCCTCGGGGATGCCGTCGATGTTCTCGGCGAGGGAGTTGACGGCGCTGCGCCGGTTCCACGGCCAGCGCTCGGCGACCTCGTCCGGCAGGCCCTCGGCGGTGAACCAGCCGCGGATCGGCCAGTTGCCGGTGGCCTCGGCGAGCTCCCTGACGCCTTCGCGCGGCAGCTTCTCCACGGGCTTGCCCAGCACGCAGCCGGCCGAGCGGCCCAGCCAGCCGCCGAGCACGCGATCGCGGGAGGCGACGTGGCCGGGCCTCGGCTGCGGCCAGCCGGGGCAGGCGGCGATGATGGCGATCAGGTCCGTCGGCTCGTCCAGCGGCGAGTCCATCGCGTCCAGCTCGTCCAGAAGCCGCTCGGCCAGCGGCCGGAGCTTCTGCGCGCCGGGCTCGGAGGCCCCGGCGCGGGGCGGGGCGTCGTGGCCGCCCTCGGCGTGCCATCGCTCGGCGATCCGGCCGGCGTCCCGGCCGTCCTCGGCCGCCTGGCGGAGCTCGTGCCCCACCAGGTCTTCAGGCTGCACCCAGGTGAGCCGGATCATTCAGGTCTCCAGAAGGTCGGTGAACGCGGCTTCGTGCGCCCGGCGCCGGGCCACGTCGTCGGCGTGCACCCGGCGCGCCACCGCGGCGATCGTCCGGCCCGGCGTGAGCAGGTCGGTGCGGCTGGCCGTGCCCACCTGCTCGACCCACTCCGCCGGCACGGAGGCGAGGCCGCCGAGCGCGCCGGCGATGGCGCCACCCATCGAGGCTATCGAATCGGCGTCCCGGCCGTAGTTCACGCCGCCCAGCACCGTCTCGCGGAAGTCCCCCTTGGCGATCACCAGGAAGCCCAGCGCCAGCGGCAGCTCCTCGATGCTGTGCGTACGACTCGGGCGGCGGGCGCCGAGCCCCTGGTCGCGGTAGGTGTCGGCGACCGTGTCGTAGGGCCGTACGGCGGCGCGCAGGGCGGCGAACGAGCCGTCCCAGTGGCCCAGGCCGCGGGCCGCCTCGCAGACGGACTCGATGGCCGCCCTGGTGCCGTCCCTGGCGAGCCGGAGGCAGGCCGCCACCACGGAGTCGGCGCTGGCGCCCGGCCGCATGGCCTCGGCCACGGCCGCCGCCATCACGCCCGCGGCCTCGCGGCCGTAGCTGGACTGGTGCGCGCCGGTCAGGTCGATGGCCTCGGCGTAGGCGGCGTCGGGGTCGGCGGCGTTCACGATGCCGACCGGCGCGACGTACATGGCCGCGCCGCAGTTGACGATGTTGCCGACGCCGGCCTCGCGGGGGTCGACGTGCCCGTAGTGCAGGCGGGCGACGATCCACTTCTCCGCGAGGAAGATCCGCTGCAGCAGCAGCGCCTCCGCCTCCAGCTCGGGGACCCACTGCCGCTTGCCCATCAGCTCGGGCACCAGGTGCTCGGCCACGGCGTAGGCGTCGAGGTGGCCGCCCGCCTGCTCGTAGACGCGGATCAGCGCGTGCGTCATCAAGGTGTCGTCGGTGATGTGGCCGTCGCCCTTGTGGTAGGGCGCGATGGGGCGGGCGTTGCGCCAGTCCTCGTTGAACGGCGGCACGATGCCCTCCACCAGCCCGCCGTAACGTCCCACGATCTGTTCGGGGGTCCAGCCCTCGGTGGCGCCGCCCAGCGCGTCACCGACCGCCGCCCCCGCCACGCAGCCGATCGCCCTGTCCTCAAGCGGCGTCATGAAAGTCCCTCCGTCAGGTCCATGAGATCCAAGCCTGTCAGTTCGGGCAGACAGCAGCCGGCGAGCGTGCCCGCCGCCGCCCTCCACCCCTCCGGGATGGCCCCGTACCCGCCGCACGCGCCGGTCAGCGCGCCGGTCAGCGCGGGCGCGGAGTCGGCCAGCGCCGCCAGGCAGGCGGCCGCCGGTACGGCCCGGCCGAGCGAGCCCTGCGCCACCTCGGCCAGCGCCAGCGCCACGGGCACCGTCTGCGCGGCGCCCACCCCGTAGCTGTAGACGTGGTCGAGCAGGGCCGCGTCGAGCGCGGGCACCGCGCCGAACGGGTCGCCCGCCGCACGGGCGACCTTCAGCGCCAGCCTCGCGTTGTGCCCGATGGCGGTCTCTTCCGGCAGTACGTCCAGCGCGGCGCCGACCATCCGGGCCGGTGAGCCGGTCGCCACCGCCTCGGCCACGGCCGCCGCGACGGCCAGCGCGCCGAGCACGCCGTCGCCGGAGTTGGTCACCTGGGCGTCCTCGCGCGGGTCTCTCCCGAGTGCGCCGAAGGCGACGGCCCTGATGGCGGCCGCGTCGTCGAAGTGGTGCGGGTTGTCGTGCCCGCTGGCGGGCGGTTCGAGGCCCCTGGCCAGGTTGTCCAGCGCGGTCGCCACCGAGACGCGCGCCCTGATGTCCGTCCGCCCGGCCAGGCTCCTGAACGCCTCCGCCCTCGGGCGGTCGAGGCCGAGCACCGTCCAGGCCAGCCACTCGGCGTCGTCGGACGGGCCGACGGCCAGCGGCCCGACCGGCTGGTTCAGCGCGAACGGCACCGGCAGCGTGGTGACCCGGTGCTCCTCGGCGAACACGTCCAGCTCGCGGTGCAGCCGCCTGCTCCAGGGCGCGTGCAGCGCCGCTCGGTGCCTGCTCGCGGGCCAGCCCGCGGCGTCACCCACGGCGAGCCCGATGAAGGCTCCCGTGATCCTGTCCCCCGACATGATGTCTACAGTCCTTCCGCCGATTCGCCGGCGCGATCCGGTCCCATCATCGACCCACCCCTGTCCGGTCCGCCATCAATCCGCCGCCGTCCCGTCCTGGGGCCGGCGGGCGTCGTCCAATGCCGCCGCCGTCCCGTCCTGGGGTCGGTGGGCGTGGTCCAGTGCCGCCGCCAGTTCGTCGGCGACGTCGAGCACATGTCGTCCCGCGACGGCGGGCAGGCACTTGCCCGTCACCGGTCCGATGCGCGCCGCCCATCGGCCGGGCACGCCTCGCTCGCCCTGTCCAGCTCCGGCGATCGCGCCGGCGATGGCGCCGATGGTGTCGGCGTCCCGGCCCAGGCTCACCCCGAACGTCACCGACGCCTCCACCTCACCCCCGCCGGCCAGGTAGGCGGCCAGCGCCAGCGCCACGGCCTCGGGGGCCACGTCCGTCCAGGGGTAGTGCTTGACGACGACCGCCTCGTGCAGCGCCTCCACAAGCCCCGAAGCCCCGGCCCCGGCATCCCCGCCGACGGCCTCGCCTCTCATCTCGCGGCTGACAGCCTCGCCACCGCTCTCGCGGCCGGCGGCAGCGCCGATGACGTCGCGGATTCGTACGATATTTCTGGCGGTCCAGGAGTCGGCGGGCAGCACCGCGAGCGCGGCCTCGACCACGTCCGGCGGGGGCGCGCCCGTCATGGCGGCGGCCACGGCCCCCGCGACCGCGCGGCCGCCGAGTATGCCCTCCCCCGACTGGCTGACCCGGCCGTCCTCCTCCACGAGCCGGGCCGCCTCACCGGGATCGCCAGGACAGAAGATCCCGTACGGCGCGGCCCGCATCGCCAGCCCGTCGGACCAGCCGTGCTGGTGCACCAGACCGGTCAGCGGCGGCTCCAGCCCCCGCCGCAGCGCCTGGACGGTGCCGAGCTCGGAGAAGCCCGCCCCGCGCATCGGCCCCTCGGCCAGCGGGACGATCCGCTCCCGGTAGGCGGCGGCCACCAGCGCCGAGGTCAGGCCGTGCCCGTGATCCACCAGCAGGGAGGCGGCGAAGATGGCGTACTCGGTGTCGTCCGTGCCGCCGCCCTCGATCTCGGTGAGCCGCCCCCACCGGCGGCGGATCTCCGCCGGTGAGAGGTTCTCGGCGGGCGCCCCGAGGGCGTCGCCGGCCGCGAGGCCGAGCAGACACCCCCGGGCCCTGTCCCGAAAAATCCCGCCTCGAAGGGTTCTATCCGCAGACGTCACCGCTGGTACCGCTCCAGCACCTCGTTGCCGTCCTCGACGAGCTTCTTGGCCACCTCGTCAATGCTGATCTTGTTGGCGAAGTACTCCTGCAGCGCGGGCGTCGCCACCTTGGACTTCCACTCGTCGAACCCGTTCACCTTGAGGAAGGGCGCGACGACGAGGTTCTTGGCGGAGGCGGTGGCCACGTCCCAGCCGTTCTCCTCGGTGGTGATCGCCGGGTCGGCGGCGGCCTGCTGGGAGGTCGGCAGCAGCCAGTCGCCCTTGGCGAGCTTGGCCTGGTTGGGGCCGTTCAGGAAGAAGGAGATGAACTTGAGCGCCTCGTCCGGGTGCTCGCTGTCAGCGGCGACCGACAGCGTCTGGGAGACGGCGCCCTGCTCGGAGCCAGTGCCCTTGAGCGGCGGCAGCGTCACCCACTCGAAGTCGTCGGGCGCCTGCTCGGCCACCTGCTGACGCAGGTAGACGCCGACGGGCAGCATCGCGTACTTGTCGGCGAAGAAGCCGGGCAGCGGGTCGGCGGTGCCCATGCCGAGCGCCGAGGTGTCGGCGGACTTGTCCTTGTAGAGCTGGTCGTGGATGCGCTGCAGGACCTCCTTCTCCTGCGGGCCGACCTTGACCGTGGTCTTGCCGTCGGCGCCGGTCTGGAAGAAGGTGCCGCCGAAGTTCAGCGCGAGGTTCAGCGTCTTGTTGACCGGGGACTTCATCGGCCAGGCCACGCCGTAGGTGTCGCCCTTGGTGAGCTTCTTGCCGATGGTGGCGAACTCGTCCCACGTCCACGGCTCAGCCGGGGTGGGCATGCGCACCTTGGCGGCGTCCAGCAGCTTCTTGTTGGCGATGATGACCGTCGACTCCTGCAGGAACGGCACGCCGTACACGCCCTTGGCGCCCTTGCCGTCGTCGAAGGTGACGGTGTCCCAGGCGCTCTGCGGGATGTCGCTCTTGAGCTCGGCCGGCAGCTTGTCCTTCAGCTCCAGCAGGTAGCCCTTGGTGGCGAAGCCGGACAGCGCCGGGGAGTCGTCGTGGATGACGTCGGGCGCGTCGCCGCCTTCGAAGGAGGTGACGAGCTGGTCGTTGACGTTGTCCCAGCTGCCCTGGACGTAGGTGACCTGGATGTTCGGGTTGGCCTTGTTCCACTCCTCGACCAGTTGCTTGTTGGCCGCAACCGACTCCTTCTGCCAGGCGAGGCTGAGGAAGTCGAGCTTGACGGGCTCGTCAGGGGCGGAGGAGGACCCGCCGTCCCCGCCGCCGCCGCACCCGGCGGCCAGGGCGACGACGACCGCCGCCGCCAACGCGGATTTGATACGCATGAGAGCCTCCTAGCCCTTCACAGCGCCGGCCATCAGGCCAGACCTCAGCCGACGCTGGATGATTGCGAAAAAGATCAGGCTCGGAATCGTCGCCATCAGCGACGCCGCGGCCAGCGGGCCGAGCCTGGACACCCCCTCGGGGCCGGTGAACCTCACCAGCGTCAGCGGGAGCGTCATCACGTCGGGATCCTTGAGGACCACCAGTGCGAACAGGAACTCGTTCCAGGACGAGATGAACGAGAACAGCAGGGTCGCCACCACGCCGGGCGCGAGCAGCGGCGCCACCACGCTGACGATCGCCCGCATGCGGCCGGCGCCGTCCACCGCCGCCGCCTCCTCCAGCTCGCGCGGCACCGACCGCACGTACCCCTGGAGCATCCACAGCGCGAACGGCAGCGTGAACGTCACATGCACGACCACGAGGCCGACCAGCGTGTTGGTCAGGTTGAGCTGCCGCAGCACCATGAAGAGCGGGATGATGATCAAGATGAACGGGAACACCTGGCTGACCAGCACCCAGCCGAGCGCGACCTGCTTGAGCGTGCCCCGGTAGCGGGCCAGGGCGTAGGAGGCGGGCAGCGCCACGGTGACCGTGAGCAGCGCGCTCGCCAGCGCCACGACCAGGCTCCGCGCGCCCGCGCCGACCAGGTCCTGCTCGCCGAACGCGTCGGCGAAGTTGGCCAGGGTGGGCTCGGCGGGGATCCACGTCGGGTCGAGGCCGGCCATTTCCTGCGGCGTCTTCAGCGACGTGGACAGCAGCCACACCAGCGGAAAGGCCAGGAACACCATGTACGCCAGCAGCGCGACGTACTGGGAGATCCTTCTCATGACGCCTCCCTCAGTTGCCGCCACAGATAGACGCCGAGCAGGGCGAGCACGACGATCACGATGCTGACGCCGAGAGCGGCGGCGTAGCCGAAGAAGCCGTACCGGAACGCCTCCTCGTAGGCGAACAGCATCGGCAGCCTGGTCTGGCCGCCGGGACCGCCCTGGGTGAGCACGTAGACCAGGCTGAACTGGTTGACGTTCCAGACGAAGTCGAGCGAGGTGATGGTGACGATGATGGGGCGCAGCTGCGGCAGCGTGATGCTCCAGAACTTGCGCCAGGTGCCCGCCCCGTCCATCTCGCCCGCCTCGTACAGCTCCTTGGGGATGGTCTGCAGGCCGGCCAGCAGCACGATCGTGGTCTGCGGCATGCCGCTCCACACGCCCATGACGATGACGGCGGGCAGCGCCCAGGTGAAGTCGGCGAGCCAGTTGATGTCGGTGCCGAGCGTGCTGTTCACGATGCCGGCGTCCGGGTGGTAGACCAGCCGCCACATCAGGCCGATGACCACGGGCGGCATCGCCCACGGCACCACGGTCAGCACCCGGGCGAGCCCGGTGAGCCAGAGCTTCTGGTTCAGCAGCAGCGCCAGCCCGAGCGAGGCGAGGAACTGCAGCACGGTCACCGTCACGGCCCAGATGAGGCCGACCCGCATGGACGCCCAGAAGGTGTCGTCGGCGAGCAGGTCGCCGAAGTTCTCCAGGCCGACGAAGCCGGTGACGTGGTTCTTGCCGGACTCGGCGTCGGTGAACGCCAGCCCGATCCCGTACAGCAGCGGGCCCACGCTGAACAGCAGCACGGGCACGAGCGCGGGCAGCATGAGCACCCACATCTCGCGGTTGCGCCGGGGTCCGCCGGCGCCGCGCGCGTTCCGCGCGGGCGGCGCGGGCTTGGTCGCGGTGGCCGTCACGTCCCGCCCTCCTCCTCGCCCGTCGTGGAGGCACGCACCACGAGACGGGGCGGTACGGTCACCACCCGGGGCTCGCGCTCGCCGTGCTGCAGCCGGTCGAGCAGCAGCTCGGCGGCGGCCTTGCCACGTTCGGCGGAGCCCAGCGAGACGCTGGTGAGCGAGGGCCACGAGGCCGCGGCGAGGTCGGTGTCGTCCATACCGACCACGGCCACATCCTGCGGCACCCGTCTGCCCGCGGCGCGCAGCACGTCCAGGGCGCCGAGCGCGATCAGGTCGTTGGCGCACATCAGCGCGTCGAGGTCGGGCACCCGGTCGAGCAGCGCCGCCACGGCCCGGCCGCCTTCGGCGCGGTAGAAGTCGCCGATCTGGACGAGGTTCTCGTCATAGGGCAGACCGCAGGCTTCGAGCGCCTCGATGTAGGCGGCTCCGCGGGCGGCGCCCGGCACGGTGTCGGGCGGGCCGTTGACCATCCCGATGCGGCGGCGGCCGAGGGCGTGCAGGTGGTCGATCGCGAGCTTGACGCCGGTGCGGGAGTCGGCGCGCACGTTGTCGACGGGCGTGCCTTCGGGCACCGACCCGATGATCACCACGGGCGCTCTGGCGGTGGCCAGCATCTGCAGGTGCCGGCCGGTGACCCGCAGCGGGCTCATGATCAGCCCGTCCACGTAGCGCTCGCCGAGGCTGTGCAGCACGTCGATCTCGTCGGCGACGACGGCGTCGGTGGAGTGCAGCACGATCCGGTAGCCTGCGGCCTTGAGCACGGGCTGAATCTGGCGCAACATGGCCAGGTAGGCCGGGTTGCCGACGTCGGCCATGGCGAAGGCGACCTGATGGGTGCGGCGGGACTTGAGGGAGCGGGCGACGGCGTTGCGCACATACCCGAGCTCCTCGGCGGCGGCCATCACCTTGCGCACGGTCTCCTGCCTGGTGGGCAGGCCGTTCAGCACTCGGGAGACCGAGGCGATGGAGACGCCGGCGCGCTCGGCGATCGTCGTGATCGTGGGTCCCTCGGCCAAGGCAGTCCTTCCAGGAACGTAAACGATTCCACATTTCTGTAAACGTTTACGGTGTTTTGGGACATGAAACTCTGACCGTACCCCTGGGTCAAGTCACGATCGCATAACGCCAGGTCAACTAGGGGGCGGGAACCCTGGACCGGGATTCGGTCCCGCGCGTTGGCGGGAGGTCCCGGCCAGGATTCGCGCCCCCCGGTCATCAGTCGCGGGCCGCCACCGGCACGGGCTCCGGCGGCGTGGCGACGCGGTCCAGCGCGAGGATGGCGGGCGCGCCGGTGAGAGCCATGACCGCGGCCAGCACGGCGGGCACGATCAGCGCGATGGGCAGCGACGACGCCTCCGCGACGTACCCCAGCACGGCGGGCCCGACCAGCAGGCCGCTGTAGCCGAACGCGGTCACCAGCGCCAGCGCGCGCCCGACCGGGCCGCCCGCCGCGCCGACGGCGCTGAAGATGACCGGCACCACGGTGGCCAGGCCGATCCCCGCCAGCGCCCAGCCGGTCCAGGCGCACACCACGGCCAGCGAACCCGTCAGCGGGGCCGCCAGGACGAGGATGTACCCGCAGGTCGCCAGCAGGCCGGCGAGCTGGATCGTGCGCACCGAGCCGAGCCGGGCCCGGATGGGGTCGCCGAGCAGCCGGATGGTGGTCATGGCCACCGCGAAGACGGTGTAGGCGAGCGGCGCGAGCGCCGGGTCGGTGCCCAGCACCCAGCGGGCGTGCAGCGCGGCCCAGTCGATGGCGGCGCCCTCGGCCAGGTGACCGGCGAACGCGGCCCCGCCGAGCAGCGCGATCAGTCCCCACTTGAGGGAGGTCGCGGATCGGCGCTCCCCGGCGGCCGGGCTCGCCGAGGTGTCGCCGGGCGGGTCCGGCAGCAGCAGCCGCGCCGCCGGCAGGTACAGGAACGGCACCACCACGGCCGCCACCACCAGCAGCGTCTGGGCGTCCAGCCCGGCCCGCAGGACGAGTGCGGTCACCGCGCCACCGGCCGCGCCACCGAGGCTCCACGTGCCGTGGAAAGCCGAGATGATCGGCCGGGCGTAGCGGCGTTCGACCTCGACGGAGTGGGCGTTCATGGCGACCTCGGTCACCCCGAGCCCAAGCCCGAAGACGACGGCCAGCACGGTCAGCGCCGCGTAGTTCGGCGCGAGCGCGGGACCGAGCAGGACCACCGCCGAGAACGGCCCGGCGAACCAGCAGACGGCCCGGCTCGACCACCGGTCCACCAGCGGCCCGGCCGCCAGCATGGACACCAGCGCGCCACCGGAGATGAGCAGCAGAACGGTGCCGAGCCGGGCCGGGCCGAGGTCCAGACGGTCGTTCAGCGAGGGCAGCCCGGCCGCCCACAGGCCCATGACCAACCCGCACAGAAAGAAGAAAATAAACACACCAAGTCGGGCACGTTGGGCATCGCCCCATTTTTTGCTCACGGCTAGAGCATAATGAGAAATACGATGATTGCGAACGGGGCACGGACCAGCGGCGAACTGCGCGCGCACAACCGGGTGCGGTTGCTGCGCGCCGTCCACGACTGCGGCGCGACCTGGACCAGGTCCCGCCTCACCCGCGAGCTGGAGCTCGCCAGGGGGACCGCGTCAGTGCTGGTCGGCGGGCTGGTGGAGGACGGGCTCCTGCACGAGGTCCCGGCGCCCGAGCAGGTACGAGGCCGGCCCACGCTGGTGCCGGGCCCTCACCCGGACGGCCCGATCGTGCTGGCCGTCGACGTACGCGAGGACGCCTGGGAGCTGGCGGCCTGCGAGCTGGGCGGCCGGATCACCGTCCTGGGCGTCCAGGAGCACGACGGCACGCCGGAGGGCGTGTTCCTGCCGCTGGGCGAGGCGATCCGCGACCACCTGGCGCGCTACGGCACCCGCGTGGTGGGCGTGGGCGTGGCGGTGGCCGGTCCGGTCCGCGAGGGCGACCTGGTGGACATCGCCCACCTGCGCTGGCGCTCAGTGGACGTCCCCGCACTCCTCGCCGTCCACCGCCCGGGATCCGAGCGTCCGGGATCTGACCGCCCGGGCTTCGTTCGAGTGGGCAATGACACGGCGCTGGCCGGGCTCGCGGAGGCTCGCCGGGGGCTGCTGCGCGGCGTCCAGGTGGGGCTGCACCTCCATGTGGACTTCGACCTCGGCGGCGTCCTGATCGTCGACGGCAGGCCACTGGGCGGAGCGAGCGGGATAGGCGCCGAGTTCGGCCACATGCCCCTCACCGGCGGCGACGCGCCCTGCATGTGCGGGGCCAGCGGCTGCTGGGGCATGGAGGTGGGCGCCAACGCCCTGCTCCGGCACATGGGCCTCGCCTACGGCGGCGGCAAAGGCCGAGCCCAGGCCGCGCACCTCCTCGCCCAGGCAGCGACCAAGGCGGCGAGCCCACCCGATGGCGGGCCGGCTGACCGGACGACCGCCGATCAGGCGGAGGCGGCCGTACAGGCGGAGGCGGCCATGCAGGCGGTCGCGGCCAATGCGCGGGCGCTCGGCAGGGGGATCGCTGCTCTGGTGAACGCGCACGATCCGGAGGTGGTCGTCCTGTCCGGTCTGGCCGCGGATCTGTACGAGCGGGTGGCGCCCGTGCTGACGGGAGCCGTCGAGGACGGCCTGATGACCATCCGCCGCGACCGCCCGCCCTTGATCGCCCCGTCGGCCATGCCGTGGCGCGGCTCTCTGCTGGGCGCCATGGAGTCGGTGTTCGACGCCTTCCTGACCCCCGAGGGCCTCGCGACCTGGCTTTCGACACCGAAGTAGGCGCGACACGCCCGAGCGAGCAATGTGATTCATACCACGCGCAAGGGCTGAAAGGCCCCATCCTGTACGCGTCCCCCGGCGGCCGTTCCGGACCCGGAGCCGATCTTGCGCAGCCGACGCACGCGCTGTACGCATGAGGCGTCGGGGCAGCGGCTGGACACCGAAACCCAGGGGGACGTACGTGGATCTCGAGCTCGCGTTACGCATGTGCGAGGCGGCACTGAAGCAGGCCGCCCGGGAGGGCGCGGTGATCTCCGTGGCCGTGGTCGACGCGGGCGGCCATCTGGTGTCTTTCCAGCGTATGGAGGGTGCGGGCTTCGCGGGAGCGTCCCTGGCGCCGGGCAAGGCCTGCGCCGCGGCGGCCCACCGCAGGCCCACGGCCGAGTTGGCGCCCACGGCCGCCTCGGGGCCGGGCGAATACCTGTCCTGGCATGACCGTTTCGTCTGCGTCGGCGGCGGGATCCCGCTCTGGGCGGACTACGGCGAGACGGAGCGGGTGGCCGGCGGTGTGGGGGTCAGCGGTGGCACCGCCGAGCAGGATGTGGCGTGCGCCGAAGCGGCCTCATCGGTGTGGCGGACACGTTGAGCGGCGCTTTTCGCAACAAGAACCGCTGGTATCCGCCATGATTAGCCACTGCACTACGGGTAACAGGAATCCCCGATCGTCAACTCCCCGAGGAGAGAACAGAACATGGCACTTCCCACTCTCACCCCAGAGCAGCGCAAGGCAGCGCTGGAGAAGGCCGCGGAGGCCCGCGCCGCCCGCACCGCTCTGCTGGCCAAGGTCAAGGCCGGCGAGGTCACCTTCTCCCAGCTGCTCGAGCGCGAGGACGACATCGCGAAGAAGATCAAGGTCTCCCAGGCGCTGCGCGCCGTCAAGGGCGTCGGCCCGGCCAAGGCCACCGCGCTGATGGAGGAGGCGGGCGTCGACGAGAAGCGCCGTCTCGGCGGCCTGGGCGCCCAGCAGCGCAAGAAGCTGGTCGAAGCGCTCGGTTGATACCGGGCGGCCAGGTCCGCGCGCAGCGCAGCATCGCGCGGACCGGCCGTTGACGCATCCGGGATGTCAGGCCGGACTGCGGGCCGAGGAGGGGCTGACAGGCGGACCCTGCGCCTGTGAGCGAGCCAGGCTCCGGCCGTACGACCGCGGGCACGCCAGCTACTCCGGTGTGGCCGGGGTAGGCCGGCGGTCGCCGGTCCGGGTCCGCGAGCCCGGCCCACCCGGTGAACGTCAGGGGGGCGCTACGACCGCAGATAGGCCAGTACGGCGAGCACCCGGCGATGCTGGTCACTGTCGTCGGCGTACAGGCCGAGCTTGCTGAAGATGCTTCTGATGTGCTTCTCGACGGCCCCGTCGCTGATCACGAGCTGCCTGCCGATGGCGGGATTGGACTTGCCCTCCGCCATCAGGCCGAGCACCTCGCGCTCGCGAGGCGTCAGCAGGGCGAGCGGGTCGTCCCTGCGCCTGCGCACCATCAGCTGTGACACCACCTGTGGATCGAACACGGTCCCCCCGGAGGCGACCCGTCTCAGCCCCTCCATGAACTCGTCCACGTCGACGACGCGGTCCTTGAGCAGGTAGCCCACCGCGCCCCGGGCGTCGGCGAGCAGGTCGTCGGCGTAGGACACCTCGACGTACTGCGACAGGATCAGCACGGGCGCCCCGGGGACCCTGCGCCGCGCCTCGACGGCGGCCCGCAGTCCCTCGTCGGTGAAGGACGGCGGCATCCGCACGTCCACCACCGACACGTCGGGCCGGTGCTCGGCGACCGCCTTGACGAGGCCGTCACCGTCCCCGACGGTCGCGACCACCTCGCAGCCGAACTCTTCGAGCAGCCTGACCAGGCCCTCCCTGATCAGCACAGCGTCATCGGCCACGA
This sequence comes from Nonomuraea glycinis, assembly GCF_014646515.1. Lineage (GTDB taxonomy): Bacteria > Actinomycetota > Actinomycetes > Streptosporangiales > Streptosporangiaceae > Nonomuraea > Nonomuraea glycinis. The sequence continues at coordinate 112,449 of NZ_BMNK01000018.1, read as the reverse complement.
CTACACGCACGGAACCTCCGCAAAGATCACTGTCGGCCCGCCTTCGGGCGACCGCACCATGAGCTCCCCGTCCACCGCGCGGAGCCGGTCGGCCAGCCCGGCGAGACCGTGTCCCTTGGCGACATGCGCGCCGCCGACCCCATCATCCCCGATGGTGAGCATGAGCACGGCACCGGTGCTGATGAGCTGGATCGTGCAGACCGTGGCCTTGCTGTGCTTGGCGACGTTCGTCAGCGTTTCGGCGACGACGAAGTAGATGGCGTTCTCGATCGCGGCCTCGTACCGTTCGCTGGTCTGCACCTCCAGGTCGACCGGGACCGTGCAGCGCCCGGCGAGGGCGGCGAGTGCGGGGGCCAGGCCGCGGTCGGACAGAATGGGCGGGGCGATGCCGCGCGACAGGGCGCGCAGCTCGTCGAGCGTCTCGCGGGTGGCGGTGATCGCGGAGCTGATGGTCGCCTGGGCCGCCTGCGGGTCCTTGTTCAGCTGGCGCTGCGCCCTGGACAGCTCCATGGCGAGCGACACCAGGCGCTGCTGGGGGCCGTCGTGGATGTCGCGCTCCAGCTTGCGCAGGGCGTTGGCCTCGGCCGACACGGCGGCGGCCCGCCCTTCGGCCAGGTCGTCGATGCGCGTGTGCAGCTCGGCGACGCCGGTCAGCAGCACCCGGCCGAGCCCGGCCCGCAGCAGCGAGGCGCCGCGCACGGTGAACGGCAGGAGAAACAGGAAGAACAGCCCCACGCTGACGTAGAAGATCGCGTTGACCAGGTATCCGGTGCCCAGGCCCAGCAGCTCGGGCAGCTCCACGTTGCCGGGGATACGGGAGGTGACGATCCCGTAGAGCGGGTAGGTCAGACCGGCCAAGGGGATCGCCCAGGAGACCACGGTGAGGACGAACGCGACGAGCGCGATCGGGAAGTTCACGATGCCGTGCAGCAGGTCGAGCCAGGACTGCCCGCTGGTGAGCGGATTGATCAGCCTGCGGAAGCGTCCCGCGCCCACCGGGGCGGGCTTGTAGCGGGGCCGTACCGGAGGGCGTTTGAGCACGTCCGACAGCCATCCGCGCTCCGCGTCCGCGAAGCCGCGCGCGACCATGAGCGTGCCCGCGAGCACCGGCACGCCGATCCACGCGATCGCGGTGCCCACGCCGGCGGCCAGGCCGGCGAGCATGAGGGCGAAGGTGATCACGGTCGTGGGGAACCCCACCAGCGTGTAGCGGGTGTCCAGCAGGACACGCCTCATCAGGGAGCGCATGGCTCACACGCTAGATCCCCCTGGGCACCTTTTCGACCCGGTACACCTACCTCTGAGGGTGAGGCCAGCCCTACCGGGGGTGGTGACGGGAAGGCGACCGTAAGACGGCGGTCCTCGTCAATGTGCGGAACCGGTCCCGGCGGGAGCCTTGAGTGCACCACTCCCCCACCGAAGCGAGGCCCCCATGACCGTCCTGCTGGAGCGAGCCGCACCCTCGCGCACCGCCGCGCCGGCACGGGGCAGGGACCCGTTCCTCGACATCCTGCGGGTGCTCGGCATGGCCGCGGTGGTGTTCCAGCACTGGACGATCCCGGTGCTGTCCTTCGACGGCAGCCGGCTGACCACCGGGAACGCGCTGGCGACGCCCGGCCTCTGGGTGGTCACCTGGCTCAGCCAGGTGATGCCGCTGGTGTTCTTCGCGGGCGGCGCGGCCAACGCGATCAGCTTCGGCCGCGCCGCGCACGACGGCCCTCAGTGGCTGGTCGTCCGGCTGCGGCGACTGGCCTGGCCGCTGCTGCCGCTGGCGGCGGTGTGGATCCCGCTCCCGCACCTGCTGCTCACGCTCGGCGTGCCCGCCCAGCCGCTGGAGGTGGGGGCCAAGCTCACCGGCCAGCTCCTGTGGTTCCTGGCCGTCTATCTGATCGCCGTCACGGCCACGCCGTACCTGCTGGGCCTGCACGCCCGGTACGGGCCGCGGGTGCCGGTCGCGCTGGCGGCCGGTGCGGTGCTGACGGACGTGCTGCGCTTCTCGACCGGGTTCGAGGCGCTCGGCTACCTGAACGTGGTGTTCGTCTGGCTGGCGGTCCACCAGCTCGGTTTCCTGTACGCCGAGGGGCGGCTCACCCGTGGCGGCCCGGCCCCGTGGCTGATGGCGGCCGGCGGCTTCGGGGCGGCCGCGCTGCTGGTGGCGTTCGGACCCTACCCGGGCAGCATGATCGGCCTGCCGGGGGCCGGGATGTCCAACATGGCGCCGCCCACGCTGGCGATCCTGGCCGTCTCGGTGGGGCAGATCGGGCTGGCGACGCTGCTGCGGCCGTGGCTCCTGCGCCTGCCCATCCACCGCCCGCTGGCCTGGGCCGGGCCGCGGATGATGACGGCGTACCTGTGGCACATGCCGGCCCTGTTCGTGGTGACCGGCGTGGTCGTGATCGGGATGCGCCTGGACACGCCCACGCCCGGCGGCTCCTTCTGGCTCGCCGGCTGGCCGATCTGGCTGACCCTGCTCGGGCTGACGATGTGGCCGCTGCTGAAGGGTTTCGCCCGGTTCGAGGAGCCGCTCGCGCTGCCGTACGGGAAGGCCACCTGGGGCAGCGCGCTGGCCGCGACCGGGCTCGTCGGGGGCGGCGTGCTGGCGCTGACGGTGGCCGGGTTCGCGCCGGGGCTCACCCCGGTGGTGGCGATCCTGGCGATCCTCGGCGGACTGCTGGTGACGGGCCCGCGCGCCCAGCTGTGAGCGGGGCGGGGAGAATGACCTGCCATGACGCTGATACGCCCCCTCGCGGACGCCGATCTGCCCGCCGTCGCCGCGATCTACGCCCACTATGTGACCGGCAGCGTGGCCACCTTCGACGAGACGCCGCCAGGGCTCGCGCAGTGGCGGTCGAAGGCGGCCACGATCGCCGCGGCGGGCCTGCCGTTCCTGGTGGCCGAGGACGGCGGCGAGGTGCTGGGGTACGCCTACCTCGGTCAATATCGGCCCAAGCCCGCCTACCGGCACACCCTTGAGGACAGCGTCTACCTGGCGCCGGAGGCGACCGGGCGGGGGCTGGGCCGGCTGCTGCTGGGTGAGCTGATCTCCGCCGCCGCAGGGACCGAGGCCCGTCAGCTCGTCGCGGTGATCGCCGACAGCGGTGACCCGGCGTCGGTGAAACTGCACGCGGCCTTCGGGTTCGAGGAGGCGGGCCGGCTGCGGAATGTGGGGTTCAAACACGGCCGGTGGCTGGACACCGTTCTGCTCCAACTCGACTTGAGGCGGTAAGACCGGTCCGACCATGCTGTGAACTTCGGCAGGATAGGTGTGTGAGCCTTCTCATTGACCGCCTGCCCGAAGACATCGATGCCGAGCCCGACGCCATCTTCGACGCGTTCGTGTCCTGGAACTCCGAACGGGGGCTCACCCTCTATCCAGCGCAGGAGGAGGCGCTGATCGAGGTGGTGTCCGGCAGCAACCTGATCCTGGCCACGCCGACCGGCTCGGGCAAGAGCCTCGTCGCCCAGGGCGCCCACTTCGCCGCGCTGACCAAGGACATCCGCACCTTCTACAGCGCGCCGATCAAGGCACTGGTGTCGGAGAAGTTCTTCGACCTGTGCGCGGTCTTCGGCACCGAGAACGTCGGCATGATGACCGGCGACGCCAGCGTCAACCCGGGCGCGCCGATCATCTGCTGCACGGCGGAGATCCTCGCCAACGTGGCGCTGCGGGACGGCGCGGCGGCCGACATCGGCCAGGTGGTGATGGACGAGTTCCACTTCTACGCCGAGCCGGATCGCGGCTGGGCCTGGCAGGTGCCGCTGCTGGAGCTGCCCAACGTGCAGTTCATTCTGATGTCGGCGACGCTGGGCGAAGTGTCGATGTTCGAGCGCGACCTGACCCGGCGCACCGGGCGGCCGACCGCGGTGGTCAAGCACGCCGAGCGGCCGGTGCCGCTGGTCTACTCCTACCGGATGACCCCGCTGCACGAGACGCTGGAGGAGATGCTCAGCACCGGCCAGGGGCCCGTCTACGTGGTGCACTTCACCCAGGCGGCCGCGATGGAGCGGGCCCAGTCGCTGATGAGCATCAACATGGCGACGAAGGCGGAGAAGGAGGCCATCTCCGCCATGATCGGCCATTTCCGGTTCACCACCGGCTTCGGCCGAGCGCTGTCGCGGCTGGTGCGCCACGGCATCGGCGTGCACCACGCCGGGATGCTGCCCAAATACCGGCGGCTGGTGGAGCGGCTGGCGCAGGCCGGGCTGCTGAAGGTCATCTGCGGCACCGACACCCTCGGGGTGGGCGTCAACGTGCCGATCAGGACGGTGCTGTTCACGGCCCTGTCGAAATACGACGGCAACAAGGTGCGGCGGCTGCGGGCCCGCGAGTTCCACCAGATCGCCGGCCGGGCCGGGCGGGCCGGTTTCGACACCATCGGCTACGTCGCCTGCCAGGCGCCCGAGCACGACGTGGAGAACGCCAAGGCGCTGGCGAAGATCGGCGACGATCCCAAGCGCCGGCGCGGCTACGCCCGCAAGAAGCCGCCGGAGGGGTTCGTCGGCTGGAGCGAGGAGACGTTCGAGAAGCTGCAGAACGCCGAGCCCGAGCCGCTCAACTCACGGTTCAAGGTGAGCAACGCCATGCTGCTGGCGGTGATCAACCGGCCGGGCGACTGCTTCCAGGCGATGAAGCACCTGCTGACCGACAACCACGAGGACCGCAAGTGGCAGCGGCGGCACATCAGCCAGGCCATCGCCATCTACCGCTCGCTGCTGGCCGGCGGTGTGGTCGAGCAGCTCGCCGAGCCCGACGACCAGGGCCGGCGGGCCAGACTGACGATCGACCTCCAGGACGACTTCGCGCTCAACCAGGCGCTGTCCACGTTCGCGCTGGCCGCCTTCGAGCTGCTCGACCGCGACTCGCCGTCGTACGCGCTGGACCTCGTCTCGATCGTGGAGTCCATCCTGGACGACCCGCGCCAGATCCTGTCGGCCCAGCTCAAGCGGGCCAAGGGCGAGGCCGTCGCGGAGATGAAGGCCGACGGCATCGAGTACGAGGAGCGCATGGAGGCGCTCGCCGAGATCATGTACCCGATGCCGCTGGAGAGCCTGCTGCTCGGCGCGTACGAGACCTACCGGCAGGGGCATCCGTGGGTGGGCGACTACACGGTCAGCCCCAAGTCGGTGGTGCGTGACATGTACGAGCGGGCGATGACGTTCGGGGAGTACATCCAGTTCTACGAGCTGTCCAGGTCCGAGGGCACGGTGCTGCGCTATCTGGCCGACGCCTACCGCACGCTGTCGCGTACCATCCCCGAGCATCTCAAGACCGAGGACCTGGTCGACCTCATCGAGTGGCTCGGCGAGCTGGTCCGCCAGGTCGACTCCAGCCTGATCGACGAGTGGGAGAAGCTGGCCAACCCGGACGAGGCACTGGAGCGGCGCCAGGCGCTGGAGACGAAGGTCCGCCCGGTCACCGGCAACGCGCGGGCGTTCCGGGTGCTCGTGCGCAACGCGATGTTCCGGCTGGTGGAGCTCTGCTCGCTGGAGAAGGAGCGGGAGCTGGCCGAGCTGGCGCCGGACGTCGACTGGGGTGCGGCGCTGGACGCCTACTACGACGAGCACGAGGAGATCCTCACCGACGCCGACGCGCGCGGGCCCGCGCTGCTGCGCATCGCGGAGGAGAGCGGCCTGTGGAAGGTCCGCCAGACGATCAAGGATCCGGCGGGCGACGGCGACTGGGGCATCGACGCGCAGGTCGACCTGGCCGCTTCCGACGAGGAGGGGCGCGCGGTCGTCCACGTGATCGGGCTCAACAGGCTCTGAAAAAAGATCAGCGTGCGCCGGAACGGACTGGCAAGGGCGCCCCGGCACACGCTTGTTCCTCAAGTGTCGCGCCGGAAAGGTCGGCGTAGCGTCATGACCATGTCTCAAGATCGAGACATTTGCCGCACAGGACTGATCAGCAGGCGGCGATGCGGCAGATCTTCGCCAGCATCCGCTTGGTGTCCTTGGTCTGCTGGGTGAAGTCGGCCTTGGCCGGCTTGCTCCACTCGCCGCCCACGGTGTAGATCAGCAGCGCGTTGCCGCGGCGGGTGACGAGGCCGCGCTCGCCGCCGATGGCGACCTTCCGGCCCCGGTAGGCCTGGCCGGTGACGGCCAGCGCCCCGTCACCGAGGCGTACGGCGCTGCTGGAGTAGCGGTAGCCGGAGGAGCCGCACGCGCGCACGGCCCGGTGCAGGTCGCCCAGCGCCTTCTTGGCCGCCGAGCGGGAGGAGTAGAGGATGACCTGCTCGGACTTGGAGTAGTCGGGCACGGCGGTGTAGACGAGGGTCCTGGCCGCCTTGCGCCCCGATTGGGCGAGCTTGGCCTTGTCGCAGGGGTTGAGCACCAGCTTGGCGTTCTTCTTGGCGTTCACCCGCCAGCTGTGCTCCGGGTTGTCGTCCTTCTTGGCCGCGGCCTTGTCGTACAGCATGAAGCCGTTGGGGATGCCGACGGTGGCCGAGACGGCCAGGGCGGCGGATAACAGCAGAGTTGTGACCATGGTTGAGAATGACATGGATCGCCGTCAGCGGGCTCGGTAGTCGCGGGGCGGCAGGCCGTAGGCACGTCTGAAGGCGCGGCTGAAGTGGAACGGGCTGACGAAGCCGGACGCGGCGGCGACCTGCCCGATGTCCAGGTCCGTCGCGTCCAGGAGGGTGGCCGCGTGCCGCATCCGGGCCTCGCGCAGCGCCCGCATCGGGGTGCGGCCCGTCTCGGCGGTGAACAGGTGCGCGAAGCGGGACGGGGACAGCGCCACGGCCCTCGCCAGGGAGTCGACCGAGTGCGGCGCGCCCGGCTCGGCGGCGATGAGCGCGAGCGCGCGGCGGATCCGGGCGTCCCCGCTCTCCCCACCTGGGCGGGCCGAGGCGGTGACCAGCACCAGCACCTCCTCCACGGCCCCGAGCACGAGCTCCCGCGCCGCCACGGACCCGGCGATGGCGGTGACCGGCGGCCCTCCGGTCACGGCGGGCGGACCGTGCTCCCTGGCCGAGGGCGGGTTGTGCTCCGGCGCCCCGGGCCGGCCGTTCTCCAGCGCTGAGGGAGGTAGCCAGCGGGCGTCGCGGAGTGCGCGTACGAAGGCGTGGTCGATGCGCTCGTGCAGGGCCGGTGCGACGCCCGCCACCCGGTGGCAGCCGGGAGCGGCGGCGTGCGGCGCCAGCCACCCCGGCCACGACGGACGCGGCTGGAAGTGCACCCACCAGAACCGCCACCGCGCGGCTCCCGGCGCCACCCGGTAGTGGTGCGCCGCCCCCGACCCCAGCACCACGAGGTCGCCGGGCGCCGCCAGGAACGACACCCCCGACTGCTCGACGTGCCCCGCCCCCGCCTGCGTCCACATCAGCAGCCAGCTCGGCGCCCCCGACGCCCGGCGGGTGGCGTAGCCGGAAGGCTGGTCGTAGTGGCCCACGATGGTCAGCTCGGCAGCAGGAACAGGCATGTTCTCAGCGGTCACCGTCATACCCTCGCACGCGCCCCCCGCCTAGCGTGAACGCCATGAGACTCGACGACTTCAACGACCAGGGCCACGTCCTCGTCCCCGGGATGCTGTCGCCCGACGAGGTGGCCGGGCTGCGCGAGGAGTTCATGGCGCTGCACGCCGGAGGGCCCATCCCCGGCCACTTCTCCCCCGAGCCGCAGGAGCCCGGCAGGCCGTACGACATCCTGCGCGACTACCCGCGTGTCATGCACCCGCACCAGGTGAACGCTCTGGCCTTGCGCTACCTGCTCGACGCCCGGTTCGGCGCGGTGCTCGAAGAGCTGCTCGGCGAGGAGCCGCTAGCAGCCCAGAGCATGTTCTACTTCAAGCCGCCGGGAGCCAGGGGGCAGGCGCTGCACCAGGACAACTTCTACCTGCGGGTCGAGCCGGGGACCTGCGTGGCGGCGTGGGTGGCGCTGGATCGGGTGGACCGGGCGAACGGCGGCCTGGAGGTGGTGCCGGGCACGCACCGGATGGACCTGTTCTGCCCGGAGGAGGCCGACCCGGGCGTCTCCTTCACCAGGGACTTCGTCCCGCCGCCGCCCGGCCTGCCCAGGGTGCCGATCGACATGGAGCCGGGCGACGTGCTGTTCTTCAACGGCAGTTTGGTGCACGGCTCGGAGCCGAACACCACAGCCGACCGGTTCCGGCGCAGCTTCATCTGCCACTACGTCGGCCGCTCGGCCGAGCGCATCTCCGGCTATTACCGCACCCTCACCATGTCCGGCGCCCCGGCCCCCCTGGAGACCGCCACCGGCGGCGGCCCCTGCGGCGTGGAGATCACCGGCCCGCACTGACCGCCGGCGGCGTGGAGGCCGCCTGCCCCGCACTAACCGCCGGAAATGTCGGACTCGGCGTCCTGTGACACGTCGCAGTCCCACTGGTCGTCCAGCCAGCCGTCGGGCAGGTAGACCTTGGACCGCTCGCCGGACTTGCCGCGCGGGGTGTCGGTATTAGGCGGCCACGGCTGGTCGTGCTCCAGCCTGGCCAGGCTCTCGCGCAGCCCGTCGAGCGTCTCGGCGGTGCCCAGCGCGCGGCGCAGCTCGGAGCCGACCGTGAACCCCTTGAGATACCACCCGACGTGCTTGCGGAAGTCCGTCACCGCGTAACGCTCGAGGTCGAAGCAGTCGGTGAGCCCCTCGGCGTGCCTGGCCATCACCGCGGCCACCTCGCCGAGCGTCGGCCGGGCCCGCTCGGGGCTGCCGTCGAACGCGTTCGCCAGGTCCTTGAACAGCCACGGCCGCCCCAGGCAGCCCCGGCCCACGACGACGCCGTCGCACCCCGTGGCGGCCACCATGCGCAGGGCGTCGTCGGCGCTCCAGATGTCACCGTTGCCCAGCACGGGGACCTCGGGCACCGCCTCCTTGAGCCGCGCGATCGCGTCCCAGTCGGCCACCCCGCCGTAGTGCTGCCGCGCCGTACGGGCGTGCAGGGCGATCGCCGCGACCCCCTCCTCGACCGCGATGCGGCCCGCGTCGAGATAGGTGAGGTGGTCCTCGTCGATGCCCTTGCGCATCTTCATCGTCACGGGCAGCGGGCCCGCGTTCGCGACGGCCGCGCGCAGGATCCGCCGCAGCAGATTGCGCTTGTACGGCAGCGCGGAGCCGCCACCTCGCTTGGTCACCTTGGGCACCGGGCAGCCGAAGTTGAGGTCGATGTGGTCGGCCAGGTCCTCCTCGACGATCATCTTGACCGCGCGGCCCACCGTGTCCGGGTCCACTCCGTACAGCTGGATGCTCCTGGGCGACTCCGACCCGGCGAACCTGACCATCCGCAGCGTCCGCGGATTGCGCTCCACCAGGGCGCGCGTCGTGATCATCTCGCACACGAACAACCCCGCGCCCTGCTCCCGGCAGAGCGCCCTGAACGGCGCGTTCGTGATGCCCGCCATCGGCGCCAGCACCACGGGCGGCCACACCTCGATCGGCCCTATCTTCACCCCGTCAGTTGTAGCGCAGGTCGAGCCGTGAGCGGTATTCGCCGGATAGTGTGTGAACCGGCATCTCGCTCGGGGAGGGATGGATGCTTCTACGCGTGCGCATCACGCTGCCCGACAAGCCCGGCTCGCTGGCCCAGATCACCAGGGTCCTCGGCGCCGCCGGCACCGACATCACCCAGGTCACGGTCCTCGAACGAGGCGCCGGCCGGGCGGTGGACGACCTCACGGTGCACTGTCCCGACGAGGCGTCCAAACAAGCGCTGCTCGACGGCCTGGCGGGCGTGCCCGAGGTGACGGTCGAAGGCGTCTGGAGCACCCGTGAGGCCCCCGGCACCTACCCCGAGCTGGAGATACTCAAATACATCACCACCGCGGGCGACCGGGCGCTGAAGACGCTCGTCGACTCGCTGCCGGTGCTGTTCAGCGCCGACTGGGCGGCCACCGCGACCGAGCGCGACGTCGTCTACGCGAGCTGGCGCGCCCCGAAGCAGGTGGCGCCGCCCGAGCCGGTCCCGCCCCGCCCGACGGCCCGCACACTCGAAGGCGGCCTGCACGTCATCCACGCCCCGCTGCCGCCGCTCGCCCTGTCCCTCCTGCTGGCCCGGAGCGAAGGCCCCGCCTTCCACCGCATCGAGGTGCACCGCCTCACCCGCATCCTGGAGATCTTCCTCGCCCTGCCCGCGACCGAGCGAAGTGTCGCCCGCCGCCTGAAGTGAGCATCCGGTCGCGGAACCCGCTAGAGTTAATGGGCAACGCGGAAGTGGCTCAGTGGTAGAGCATCACCTTGCCAAGGTGAGGGTCGCGGGTTCGAATCCCGTCTTCCGCTCTAAGTAAGTCACTTGGTGGAGTGGCCGAGAGGCGAGGCAGCGGCCTGCAAAGCCGTCCACACGGGTTCAAATCCCGTCTCCACCTCCAAGGACGATTAGCTCAGCGGGAGAGCGCTTCCCTGACACGGAAGAGGTCACTGGTTCAATCCCAGTATCGTCCACCATGCTTGACGCCCCAGCTCACGGCACACACCGGGAGTCTGGGGCTCTTCGCTGTCCCGGCTTGATCGCTCCTGTGACGTACGCCCACTCCGTGAAGTCCTTCTCAGGGCCGAACAGATGACCGGCAGGAGCCGTCGCCGCGCTCCATGGTAGGAGTTTCGGCATGGAATTCTTCTGTTATCACCGTGATCGTCCTGACTCCATGCCGCTGCGGGACACGTTGGTGGAAGAGCACTGGTCCTATATGGACCGGTACGCGGCGGAGTTGATCGCCCGTGGCCCGACCTTCGACAGTGACACGGTCACCGGCAGCGTGCACATCGTCGACCTGCCGGATCCCGCCACCGCGCGCGCGTTCGCCTTCGACGAGCCCAACTACCAGGCCGGGGTATACCGGGACGTGCTGGTGCGCCGGTGGCGCAACGTGCTGGGGCGCACCATGTGGGACTTTCCCGGCGGCCGCGAGGGCGGCAACCGCTACCTGGTGCTGGGTCTCGGCTCCGGGGAACCCGCCGACCTCGTCCCGCCACCCGACCAGGACGAACTGATCGCGTACGGGCCGCTGCTGTCCGACGACGGCACCACCTGGCTGGGTACGGCACTGCTGATCCGGGCCCCGGACCCGGACGCGGCACGCGCCGTCCTGACCCCGGACCGGTACGCCGCCATCGAGGTCCACGACTGGGCGTTCGGCGGGCGGCGGTAACGAGGGCCCTGCGCTCGTTGACGTGGGAAGATCCACCGGCCATGGACGGTGGTGATCCTTTGAGCTAGTTTGCCTGACATGAGACTTCGGTGTGCGTTGAGCGTGCTGTCAGCGGCCTTTCTGGTCGGCGCGACCCCGCTGACCGCCCATGCCGCCGCCACGCCGGCTCCCGGCTGGGAGTTGAAGGAGACCGGGGTGACCGCGCGGTTGCGAGGGCTGTCGCCGGTCAGCCGGGACGTGGTGTGGGCCTCGGGGTCGGAAGGCACCGTGCTGCGTACCGTCGACGGCGGGCGGACCTGGCTCGACGTCTCTCCGCCCGGCACCGACGGCCTGCAGTTCCGGGACGTGGAAGCGTTCGACGCGCGCCGGGCCGTGGTGCTGTCCATCGGTGAGGGCGCCGACTCGCGGATCTACCGGACCGAGGACGGTGGCCGTACCTGGAGTCAGACCTTCACCAACGACGAGCCGAGGGCCTTCTACGACTGCGTGGCGTTCTTCGACAAGCGGCATGGGCTGGCGATGAGCGACCCGGTGGACGGCAGGTTCAGGATTCTCGCCACCGAGGACGGCGGGCGGAGCTGGCAGGTGCTGCCCGCCGGCGGCATGCCCGAGGCGCTGCCCGGTGAGGCGGGGTTCGCGGCGAGCGGGCAGTGTTTGGTGACCTCCGGCGGGCGGGACGTGTGGCTGGCCAGTGGCGGGGCCGAGCGCTCGCGGGTGTTCCACTCACGGGACCGGGGGCGCACCTGGACGGTGGCCGACACGCCGATCCCGGCGGCCGACCCGGCGCGCGGCGTGTTCGCGGTGGCCTTCCGCGACGCGCGGCACGGTGTCGCGGTGGGCGGTGACTACCGGCCCGACCAGGCGTCGCCCAGCGCGGCGGCGGTGTCCGGGGACGGCGGCGCCACCTGGAAGGCCGCCGCCACGCCGCCGCCGGCCTACAGATCCGGCGTGACCTGGCTGCCCCACACGCCCTTCGCGGCCATCGCCGTCGGACCGTCGGGCAGCGACGTCACGTACACGGGCGGGAGGACCTGGCGGACGTTCGACACCGGCTCGTTCGACACGGTGGCGTGCACGCGCGACCTGTCGTGCTGGGCCTCCGGTGAGCAGGGCCGGGTGGCCCGCCTCACCCTCGGGCACCACCGATTGCCCGCTTCGTCGTAGCGGTGAGTGCTGGAAGAGCGCGGGGCCGGTGAGTGCTGGAAGAGCGCGGGGCACCAGGACGTTGCTCACAGGTGTGAAAATCAGCGAAGCCTCCAGAGCCAGCGGCGCGAGTGCGCGATCGTTGCGGCACTACGAGGACGAGGGCTTGATCGTCCCTGGTCGCCGCAGCAATGGGTTCCGCGACTACTGCCAGTCCACGATCGACCGGGTGCTCATCATCCGCTCGCTGCTGGAGTCCGGGCTGCCCGTGCGGTTGATCAGGGACGCTCTGCCCCGCCTCACCGACGAACCCGCCGTCGGCACTGATGTGGTGCGCGCGGAGTTCCTGTACGAGGTGCAGAGGCATCGCGATCGGCTCGCGGCACGTATCGCCCTTCTCAGCGATCAGCAGGCGGCTCTCGACGCCTACCTTCGCGAGGCCCGCCGCCCTGATCTATGACCGCCGCTTGACCTTGACGCAAGTGTCAGACTCCTACCTTCGACGCATGGAGATGGACGCGCAGCAGCACCCTACTGAGCAGACGGTACGAGCACTGGTCCAGCGATCGCACCGCGGACCGAACGATCTGACCCTCACGACCGATCGGCGCCGACCCACCCCGGGGGTCGGCGATTACCTGATCCGCGTGGGGGCCGCCGGGATCAACTTCGCTGACGTCATGCAGTCCCACGGAACGTACGGCGGGGGCCCGCAGGCACCCTATGTGGCGGGCTTCGAAGCCGCCGGCGAGATCGTGGGTGTCGGCCCGGACGTCGAGAGCCCGCTGCCCCTCGGCACCCATGTCGTCGGAGTGGGCCCGGGCGCCTTCGCGCAGTACATGACGATGCCGGCCGCGGGCGTGCTTCCCGTGCCTTCCGGGTGGAGCGATGCCGAAGCTCTCGGCCTGGTGCTCAACTGGGCCACCGCCTTGGCGGCGCTGAAGCCGCTGGGCGAGATCAAGGCCGGTGAGGTGGTGCTCGTTCACGCCGCGGCCGGCGGCGTGGGGCAGGCCGCGGTTCGCCTCGCTCGCCACTACGGGGCGCGGGTGATCGCCACGGCGTCGGCGGCGAAGCACGGCGCCGTCAAGGCCCTTGGCGCCGACGAAGTCCTGGACCCCACGCGCCCCGATCTGGCTGAGGAGATCACCCGCCTGACCGGCGGGGTCGACCTCACACTGGAATCGGTGGGACGGACCACGTTCGAGGTCAGCCTGTCGGTCACCGAACCGTTCGTCGGACGCGTTGTCGTACTCGGTGCCGCCTCCGGCGATGCCGCTCTGACCACGCATGACCTGATCTTCACCCACCAGGTCCAGATCAAGGGTCTGCACATCGGTGCGCTGGCGCTGCGGCAGCCGTCCCTCTACCGGTCGTTGCTGGTCGAGATCGAGGCACTCATCGCCCACGGCGTGTACCCGCCCGGCACCCCCCAGGTGCACCCCCTGGCGGAGGGGCCGGCCGTGCTGCGGCGACTCGAAGCAGGCCGGACACGCGGCAAGCATGCCCTCGATCCCTGGCGCTGAGCTTGTCGTCGCCAACGTGGCCTCGAGCGAGTCGGGGTAGCCGCCGTCGGCGGTCCGCCCGTGGTAGCTGTCCCGCAGCTTCAGCAGGCTGTCACCCTTGCCTGCCTTCAGCTCCGCGATGCCCGCGATCGCGACCGGCCACATCGCCTTGCTGTCCATCGCGGCCGTCACCGCCTCGACCGCTTGCCCGAACGTCAGCCCGCGCCCGTTGCGGACGGTGACTCCGGCGAGAGCGGCCAGTTCACTGCTGCGCAACGGTCATCTCCCCTGGTTCCGGACCGGTCAGCGCGGGACGCGACGACGGAAACGGAGAACTCGGCCGCGAGACGAATGCGCCAGGCGCTCAGCGCACGCCCCGGGGGCGGAACTGGACGCTGATGCGCGGGCCCGTCGGGCGGGCCGTCTTGGGGATCGCGTGCTCCCAGGTGCGCTGACAGCTGCCGCCCATCACGATCAGGTCGCCGTGGCCCAGGTCGTGGCGGATCGACGGGCCGCCGCCGCGTGGCCGTAGCAGCAGCGGGCGGGGGCTGCCGACCGAGACGATCGCCACCATGGTGTCCTCGGAGCTGCCCCGGCCGAGGGTGTCGCCGTGCCAGGCCACGCTGTCGCGGCCGTCGCGGTAGAAGCACAGGCCCGCGGTGCGGAACGGCTCGCCGAGCTCGGCGGCGTAGTGGTCGTTGAGCGCGCGCAGGGCGTCGTCCAGCATCGGGTCCGGCAGCGGCTCGTCCTCGTCGTAGAACTTCAGCAGCCTCGGCACGTCCACCACCTTGTCGTACATCTTGCGCCGCTCCGCCCGCCACGGCACCGTCTCGGCCAGCCGCTCGAACAGGGTGTCCGCCCCGGCGACCCAGCCGGGCCGGACATCGAGCCACGCGCCCCGCTCCAGCGACGTCCTGCGGACCGCCGAACCGAGCCGCCCGAACCCGAGCTCCTCGTCCACACCCAGCAGAGACGCTTGGAATACAGCTCTCATGCCTTCGAGTGTACGCGATCGTTCAAACACACATTCGACTGAGCGTCCATGCGGATTCTGCCGACGGCACGGGGGGGACGGCGTCGCTGCACCGTCATCGCCGATGTCGGCTGACAGCGGCCTCGATGGGGAGTGCGGAGCGTTGTTCGGTCGGCCTTGATCGGTATACCGTCGGGCGACACAGGTCCCCCCGAAGGAGCTCGCCCATGCGATCCCTGAGCCTGGCCGCGCTCGCGGCATCGATGGCCGTCGTGACGGCGCTCGGTCTTCAGCCTCTTCCCGCAGCCGCCGAGCCGGCCGCCCCGGCGTCCGTGGTGGTGCGGGACGACCTGCTCGACAAGCTCACCGCCATCCCGGGACTCACCGTGGTGTCGGAGTCGCAGCCGGCCGGTTACCGGTTCTTCGTCCTGTCCTTCACCCAGCCGGTCGATCACCGGCATCCGCGCCGGGGCACGTTCGAGCAGCGGCTCACCTTGCTGCACCGCTCGGCCGACGC
Source organism: Nonomuraea glycinis (assembly GCF_014646515.1). Taxonomy (GTDB): domain Bacteria; phylum Actinomycetota; class Actinomycetes; order Streptosporangiales; family Streptosporangiaceae; genus Nonomuraea; species Nonomuraea glycinis. The sequence continues at coordinate 97,221 of NZ_BMNK01000018.1, read as the reverse complement.
CCCCGTGGTCCTCTACACCGGCGGCTACGGCCTGCCCGTCAACCCCACGGCCTCGCGTACGGAGCCGACGCAGTTGGTCGACGGCAACCAGGTCTCCGTCGAGCACCGGTTCTTCCGCTCCTCGCGACCGGCGCCGGCCGACTGGGACGACCTGACCATCTGGCAGGAGGCGACGGACGAGCACCGGATCGTCCAGGCGCTCAAGACGGTCTACTCGGGCAGGTGGATCCAGACGGGCGCGAGCAAGGGCGGCATGACGTCCGTCTACCACCGGCGCTTCTACCCCGGCGACGTGGACGGCGTGGTGGCCTACGTCGCCCCGAACGACCCGCGCAATCCCCAGGATCACCTCTACGACAGGTTCTTCGCCCGCGTCGGCTCCGCGTCCTGCCGGGCGGCGCTGGACGGCGTGCAGCGTGAGGCGCTCAAGCGGCGCGCTCGGATGGTGGCGCTGCTGGAGGCGGACGCCGCGCGCAACGGCTACACCTTCGCGCGCACGCTCGGCAGCGCGGACCGGTCGTTCGAGATGACGATCCTCGACACGGTGTGGGCGTTCTGGCAATACTCCACCGAGGCCGACTGCGCCGCCGTGCCGCCCGTGACCGCCACGGACGAGGAGCTCTACGCCTGGATCGACGGTGTCGCCTTCTTCGGGTTCTACACCGACCAGGGCTTGGACTACTACACGCCTTACTACTACCAGGCGGCCACCCAGCTGGGCTGGCCCGACCTGGAGTTCCGGCACCTGCGCGGGCTGGTGCGCCACCGCGGCCTCTACCAGCCCAACTCGGTGCTCCCCGCCGAGCTGCGCTCCCGGCACGATCCCGGGCCGATGCTGGACGTGGACCACTGGGTGCGCACCCGGTCGGAGCGGATCCTGTTCGTCTACGGCGAGAACGATCCGTGGAGCGCCGAGCGCTTCACGCCGAGCAGGCGCGACTCCGCCCTGTACGTCGCGCCCGGCGCCAACCACGGCGCCAACATCGCCCGGCTGTCGGAGGCGGATCGCGCGGCGGCGACCGACACCCTGCGTCGATGGGCGGACGCGCAATCGGCGGAGCGCAGCCGGGTGGCGGCCATCCCTGACGACGACATGCTCCCCGATCGCCGTACCCGCTGAGCACGCGAAGACGGTCGGGCGGCGGGAATCCGCACCGCCCGACCCGTTCTCAGCCGCCGCAGGAGGCGAAGACGAAGGTGTCCTTCAGGAGCGTGTAGCGGTCCCTGATGGTGACCGCGCCGGTCTCGGTGTCCATCTGCGCGATCACCATCCGGCTCTCCTTGCCCACGGATCGCAGCAGGTGCACGGTCACCTGCCGGTCACCGGTCCAGTCGAGCATGTGCACCTCACCGGCCGGCAGCTTGACCCGCTGCCGCTTGAGCAGCTGGTCCGTCTGCGCGTCGTACAGCACGAGCCGGGATTTTCCGGCGGTGAGGACGGCGACGGTCCGGCCGTCGCCGGACAGGGCCTGCGGGGCGTTGCCGACGATGATCTGCGGTGGGGTGACGCGGGTGAGCCGCTCGCCGGTGTCGGCGTTGACGGCCAGGTCGGTGACCTCCTCCTCGCCGTTCAGGGTCGTGAGCAGCTCCCCGCTGTCCCCGCTGAACCCGGCCAGCTGGTGCGGCCCGGCGATGCTGCCCAGCCGGGCGCCGCTGGCGGTGTCGTAGACGCGGGTCCCGTAGCGGTCGCCGCTGACGCCGACGGCGAGCCTGGACCCGTCGCCGGACAGCTGCAGCTTGATCAACTCCTGGTCCCGGCGGGGCAGCGCGCCGGCGGGCAGCAGCTTGACGTCACCGTCCAGGGTCCGTACGGCCAGGCCACCGGCACGGGTGAGGTAGGCGACCTTCTGGCCGTCGCCGCTGACGGAGATCGGGGCGGGCGGGTAGACGGCGGACTTGCCGTTCGCCAGCCGGGCCACGACCTGGGCGTCACGCAGGACGCGCCGCTCTCCGCTGTGCAGGACCAGACGCCAGTGGCCGCAGGGGACCTCACCGCCTCCCTTGATCGTGCAGCCCTTGACGGAGGCGTACCGGATGCTCTCGTGGTGGTGCGGCTCCGCCTGCGCGGCGGCCGGGGCGGTCATCGGCGCCGCGAGCATCGCGGCGGCCAGCAGGGCGATCGTGATTCTCATGCCGTCTCTCCCGCCGCGTAGAAGGCGTACCTGGACTTGCCGATCGTGTACGTGTCGCGCTGCTTGACGGCGCCCGTCCCGGGGTCGACGGTGAGCACCCGTACCACCGCTGCCCCGCCGTCGTGCTCCGTCGTCACCAGGGCGGTGAGCCCGCCGTCCGCCGTCCAGCGGGCGGAGTACGGCGTGCCGGCCGGGGTGAGCGCCAGGTCCACGCCCTTGGAGAGCTCCCCGGTCTCCAGGTCGTACAGACGCAGCCGTGGCGCCCTCTTCTTCTCGCTGTCACCCCAGATGAACGCGGCGACCGTCCTGCCGTCGGCGGCCAGCGTCGTGACGGCGGCTCGCTCCACGACCTGGGGCGGCGTGCGCCTGGTCGAGGTGCCGTCGAGCCGGTGCGCGACCAGGGTGGCGGTGTTGTCGCCGCCGTCGCGCCGGGTCAGCACCTCGTCGCCGTCGGCGCTGAAGCCGAGCGGTCTGTCGCGGCCGGGCAGCTCGGTGGTTTCGCCGGTCCCGACGGTGAAGACCTTGGTCGGCACGCGTCCGTGCTCGTCCCCGTGGTCGACCAGCACCCGGTCCCCGGCGGGTGACAGCTGCACGGTGATCGAGGCGGTGCTCCTGGGCGCCAGCGAGCGGGGCAGCGCGGTGCCGGGGCCGCCCGCGACCGGACGGACGACCAGGCGGTGATCGGATGCCCGCTCGTAGAGAACGGTCCGGCCGTCGCCGCTGACGGCGAAGACGCCGATGTCGGTGGTGCGCCTGCCGCGGGCGTCCACCTTGGTCGCGGCGGCGTCGGGGACGGTGATCGTGCGGCCGTCGCGCAGCTTGAGCCGCCAGTGTCCGCACGGGTTGCCGCCGCAGGCTTTGATCCAGACCGCCCGCGCGAGTGAGGGGCCGGTCGGGGCGAGTGAGGGGCCGGTGCGGGTGTGCGCGGAGGCTGGTGCGGCCACCGCCCCGGCGAGGACCGCGGACGCCAGGAGGGCGGCGGTCGCAGAGGTGAGCCTCATGGGTGTTCCTTTCGCTCACCCATTTAGAGTCGGCAGCTCACTGACCGGTTGTCACAGGTCGGACACGCTTCGGCGAGGTCAGGACGGCAGCGGGCGGCGGCCAGGGAAGCCGAGCTCGCTGCGGTGGTACCAGCCGAGCTCCGGCTCGGGCTCGATCCAGCACAGGCGCACGGACACGCCGTCGAGCACCGAGGGGAAGTCCAGCAGCAAGGGCGCGATGCCCTTCACCTCCACGCCCTGCTCGCTCCAGGCGCTCACGATCTCCTGGATGCGTGCCTCGGCGGCCTTGAGCTCCGGCAGCCCGCCGAGGCGGGAGCCGCCGGGGGTGTCACGGTCGAAGGCGATCTCGGCGAGGTCGGCGCGCGCGGCGATGAGCTTGCGGGCGTCCTCGATGATCGACGGCATCAGTGCCCGGGCCTCGTCGAGAGTGAAAAGCCTGTCCATCCGGGAACGTTAGCGGTTCGGCTCGTAGGCGTGCATGAGCAACTGCTCGGCGTGGTCGAGGTAGGCGTCCAGGGCGGCGGCGGCCCGGTCGGGCTCGCCGGCCTCGATGAGCGCCAGCAGCTCGCGGTTGCGCGCCACGAACGGCTCGTGGAAGGCGCGCGGATTCTCCATGACATGGAAGACGAGCCGCAGCTCGGCCAGCAGCTGCCGCATCGCCTCGTTGAGCCTGGGGCTGTCGTTGAGCGTCACCAGAGCCTGGTGGAAGCGGATGTTGGCGGTGCCGACGGCCTGCCAGTCGTCGTCCCCCGCGGCCCGCTCGGCGTCGGCGACCGCCTCTCTTATCACCCGCAGGGCCTGCTCGGTCGGCTTGCGGCGCACGGCCATGCCCTCGATCACCCGGCGCACCTGGTAGAGGTCGGCGACGTCCTCGGCGGACAGGACCCGCACGAACACGCCCCGGTTGAGCCGGTGGTCGAGCAGCCGCTCGTGGCTGAGGAGCCGGAAGGCCTCGCGCAGCGTGTTGCGCGACACGCCGAGCGCCTCGCAGATCGACTCCTCCGACAGACGCTGGCCGGGCTTGAACAGGCCTTCGATGATGCGGTCACGCAGGATGTCCGCCACGCGCTCGGCCGTGCTGCTACGTCCGAGACGCGAGCGGTCCTGCGCGAGGTCGGCGGCGGCGTCTTTCACGGATTCAGGAAATCATTGAACAAAACCCTTGTCGAATTGTTCAACGATTTTTATGGTGGAACCAGTCCCCCCACGGAAGGAGCGAGGGATGGCAGGCTCCACCCCACAGACCCGGCGGGTGATCCTCGCGAGTCTGATCGGCACGTCGCTTGAGTGGTACGACTTCTTCCTCTACACCACCGCGGCGACGCTGGTCTTCGGCAAGTTGTTCTTCCCTACCTTCGACCCGCTCAACGCGACCCTGCTGGCGCTGACGACCAACGCGGTCGCGTTCGTGGCCCGGCCGCTCGGCGGGATCATCTTCGGGCACTTCGGCGACCGCAACGGCCGCAAGACCGTGCTGGTCGTGACGCTGCTGCTGATGGGCATCTCCACGTTCCTCATCGGGGTGCTGCCCGGCTACGACAGCGTGGGCGTGCTCGCGCCGATCATGCTGGCCGTCCTCCGGTTCGCGCAGGGCCTCGGGCTCGGCGGCGAGTGGGGTGGCGCCGTGATCATGTCGCTGGAGCACGGCGACCCGCGCCGCCGTGGCTTCAACGCGAGCTGGCCGCAGGTCGGCGTGCCCGCCGGCTATGTGCTGGCGACCGCGCTGCTCACCATCCTGTCGGCCACGCTGTCCGACGCGGCCTTCCTGTCATGGGGCTGGCGGGTGCCGTTCCTGCTGTCGGGCGTGCTGGTGTTCGTCGGCCTCTGGGTACGGCTGCGGATCACCGAGTCGCCGCTGTTCGCCCAGGTCGAGCAGAAGGGCGCGAAGGCCAGGATGCCGCTGGTCGAGGTGCTGCGCACGCACCCCCGGGCGCTGCTGTCGGCCTTCACCGCGCGCATCGGCGTGGACGTGGCCTTCTACACCTTCACCGCCTACATCCTGGTCTACCTGACCGGCCCGCTGGGCCTCGACCGCGACCTCGGGCTGAACGCGGTGCTGATCGCCTCGGCGCTGCAACTGGGGCTCATCCCGCTGTTCGGCTCGATGTCGGACCGCTTCGGCCGGCGGCGGGTCTACCTGGCGGGCGTCATCGGCGCCGCGATCTGGGTGTTCGCGTTCTTCCCGCTGCTGGAGACCAGATCCTTCCCGCTGATCGTGCTCGCCGCCGCCGTGGCGCTGCTCTGCCACGCCGCGATGTACGGCCCGCAGGCGGCCTTCATCGCCGAGCTGTTCAGCACCAGGTTGCGCTACAGCGGGGCCTCGATGGGCTACCAGGTCGCCGGGATCGTGGGCGGCGGGCTCGCCCCGATCATCGCGATCAAGCTGTTCGACTCCTTCGGCACCACCGTCGCGGTGTCCGTCTACGTGGTGGCCGCGCTGGCCATCACCGCCGTGGGCCTGGCCATCGCGCCGGAGTCCCACGACCTCGACCCCGCCGACGTGCCGCAGCACGTCTGAGGTCGTCCCTCCGAAAGTTCGCCGCGAAAGCCGCGGGCGGCGGCTGCCACCGCCGCCCGCGTGGAGGCCCGAGTTGAGGACAGTCCTGGCCGTCGTGGCCGCCATCATCGCGCTCCCTCTCCTGCTCGGGGTCGTCACCGGCCTGGAGAGCACCGACCCCGGCGTCGTCACCGTGGTCCGTGACGGCGGCCCGTTCGACGACACCCGGATCCGCCAGGTGATCGACCCCGGCTCCGGCCTGACCTGGGCCGGCCTGTGGTCGTCCACGCACAGCTACCCGGCGCAGCAGCGGTTCTACACGATCACCGCGGACGCCAAGCGCGCCACCACCCTCGGCGTGGACGTGGTGACGGTGCCCAGCAGCGACGGCGTGAACGTGGGCATCGAAGGCACCCTCTACTTCACGCTCAACCTGGACCACGCGACGCTGAAGTCGTTCGACGACAAGTACGGCACCCGTACCTACCGCAGTCAGGACGACAGCTCCCTGTACGCGTGGGACGGCGACGAGGGCTGGTCCGCCTTCTTCGGCCAGGCGGTCCGGCCGGTGATCGACAACGCGCTGCGCGCCCAGGTCGGGGCCATGCGCTGCGCCGAGCTGGTGCCGTCGTGCGCGCTGCTGGAGAGCTCCGCGCTCAAGGCGCGGGACAGCAACATCAACATCGCCACGGTGCAGAACGGCGTCAACGCCGCGCTCGCCCGCGACCTGCCGCGGACGCTGGGCGGCGACTTCCTGACCGGCCTGCGGTTCACCCTGGTGAAGGTCACCCTGCCCGGGGAGGTGCAGCAGGCGGTGGACCGCTCGCTGGCCGCCAACGCCGCCGTCTCGGAGGCGCAGGCCAGGGTGGCGCAGGCCAGGGCGGAGGCGGACGCGAACCAGGCCAGGCAGAACGGCTACGACAAGTGCCCGGCCTGCGCGGAGATCGACAAGCTGAAGGCGCTGCCGCAGGGGATCACCGTCTACGCCCCCGGCAACCCGCAGGCAGTGGTGGTGCCCACTCGCTGACCATTCCCGTGGCGGGGGCGCCCGCCGTCCGGCACGGCCTCCCCGGACGGCGGGCTCGTCCCTCAAGCCTCCCCCGGACGGCGGGCTCGTCCCCTCAGACCTCCCCGGACGGCGGGCTCGTCCCCTCAGGCGGCGACCTTGGGCGCCGCCCGCCATCGGCCCTTGAAGACGAGCATGGCGGCCAGGAAGACCACCTGGCCGGCCAGCGCGACCAGCAGCCAGGTTTGCCACCCGCCGGCGGCGACGACCAGCGGCGAGATCACCAGCAGGGCCACGATCATGACGCGGACGACCATCCCCCAGATGCCGAGCGCGGCCCCTTGCAGGCGGGCGTCGACGTCCTCGGCGTTCTCGGAGAAGTTCGCCATCCACGGCACGTAGGCGATGCCCAGCACCAGGTAGAGCAGCGCCCAGACCACGATGACGTGCGGGGTGGAGACGTCACGGCCGAAGAGGCCGACGAAGTAGGCCAGCGCGGCGATGGTCAGCAGCGTCCCCGCCGCCGTGAAGGGTTTGCGCAGCTGCAGCCGGTCCGAGATCCGCCCGACCAGGATGACGGCCACCGCGTTGAGCACGATGCCGAGCGCCACGACGCCGTTGGCGGTGGCCGCGTCCATGGCGAAGGAGGTGACCAGGATCGTCTGGCCGAAGATGGCGAAGGTCCAGTAGAGCACCTGCCAGCCGGTGTTGCCTAACACGTGCGCCCACAGGTGCGGATGCCTGAACAGCTCCCTGACCCGGCCCGGGTCGATCTTCTCGGTGACGCTGACCGCCGACTCGGCGCCCATCACCTGCGCGCGGAGCGCGGCCGACGGCTCGGCGATCTGCCAGATGATGATCGCGCAGAGCGTCAGCGAGACGATGCCCATGATGATCGCCTGCGACTGCCAGGCGTTGCCGAACAGCGGCAGGGTCAAGCTCGCCAGCGCGGAGGCCAGGAACGAGGCGCCGACCGGCCCCCAGGTCCAGAACCCGAACGCCTGCGCCCGCCCCACCCGAGGGGAGAAGTCGCGCACCAGCGACGCGGTGATGGTGATCCCCGCCCCCTCGATGAACAGCATCAGGCAGCGGACGGCGAGCAGGGAGCCGACCGAGTCGACGGTGGCGAGCAGGAAGTTGCACGCGGCGGTGACGGTCAGCGTCGGCACCAGCAGAGCGACCCGCCCCCACCGGTCGGACAGAATGCCGCCGACCCCCGCCGACAGCCCGCCGACCAGCACCGACAGGGCCGCGATCAGACCGTACTCCTCCAGCGACATGCCGAGGTCGGTCATCAGCAGGGGCAGGATCGTGGCGATCGTGGTCTCGAAGTTGGCCACCAGGCTGGCCAGCACCGCGATCGCCAGCAGGCGGACCCGCCGGCCGCCCACCGGGTAGACACTGAGCTCGCGGACATAGAACGGCTTCATTCCCATCCTCCGGGACGGAGTTGACTGTCGCTCTAGAACGCGTTTCTAGTTACTGCTGAGTCTGACGTTTTATGCCAGTAAGTCAACGTATTCGGGCGTTTCGACGTGATCTTAGTCACATTTACCGGCCGTTGTAACGGAATCGCCGCCGTTTTCTGGAACGTCGCACCCCCTTTGCGCATAAACTGCGCGCCTGTGAGCCTCCCTGTACGCGAACGTTCCCCCCGGCCGGGGGGCGGCCGCCACCGACGCCCCGTCCCCACGTCCCTGCCACCGGACGCGCCCGTTCTCGTGCTGGCCGCCCCGGGCAGCGCGTCGGGCGTGGCCGCCGAGATCGCCGCCGTCGTGCGCGTGGACAACCCCCAGATCGAAGTACGGCTCACCGCCGTCGACACGCTGACCGAATCGCTACCGGCGGACCGCCAGGCCGTCGTGGTGCCTCTGGTCACCTGGGACGACCCGATCGTCCTGGCGGAGATCAACAAGGCCGTCGCGGCGAGCGGATCCGGCGCGACCGTGACCGAAGCCCTCGGCCCGCACCCGCTGCTGGCGGAGGCGCTGCACATCAGGCTCGCCGAGCGCGGCCTGGCCAGGGCCGACCGCGTTCGCCTGCTGAACGTCTACAGCCCCGTCGACGGCGTCATCCTCGGCACGGTCGGCGGTGAGCGGGCCGTGCACGCCGTGCAGCCCACCGCGGTGCTGCTGGCCTCCCGGCTCACCCTGCCGGTGATCGCCGCCTCGCTCGACAGCGAGCCCGGCGTCCCGCTGGCGGCCGAGCGGCTGCGCGCGGCCGGCGCCGAGCGACTGGCCATCGCCCCCTGCCTGATCGGCCACGAGGCCCCCGCCGACGTCGTGGAGAAGGCCGCCGGCCAGGCCGGCGCGGGACACGCCGAGCCGCTCGGCGCGCACAGCGCCATCGCCGAACTTGTCGCGCGAGCTTACGGGAGTCAACTCGCTACTTGACAAGGCTTGTCAAGATCGGTGATCTCGCGTTACCTTCTGCGCATGCGGCAAGTTGTGTGCACCGGGACGCGTCTGTGGCTTCGCGAGGTCACCGAGGCGGACGTCGCCGCGCTGCACGCCGTCTACGGCGATCCCCAGGCGACCCAGTACATGCCCTTCTCCCCCCGTACTCTCCAGCAGGTCGCCGCGCTCGTCGAGGAGGGCGTGCGCTCCGCGGCGGCCGAGCCGCGCCTGCTGTACGTGCTGGCGGTGCTCGACGTCGAGAGCCAGGAGGTGATCGGCGTGGCCCGCCTGCACATTGACGCCGAGCGCCCGCACAGCGCCGAGATCGGCCTGGGCCTGCGCCCCGACCGGTGGGGACGCGGCATGGGCACGGACCTGGTCCGGCTGCTGCTGGCGTTCGGCTTCAAGCAGCTCGGCCTGCACCGCGTCTGGGGCGCCCGCTCCCCCGCCAACCTGCCGGCCCAGCTCGCCATGCTCACCGCGGGCATGGTGGAGGAGGGCCGCCTGCGCCATCACGTGTCCACCCCGGCCGGCTGGCGCGACTCCGTCATCCACGCCGCGCTGGACGGCGAGTGGGCCGAGCGCTGAGCGGTCAGCGCACCAGCCGGAAGAAGGCTCGGACGTCGCCGACGAGCAGGTCCGGGGCCTCCATGGCGGCGAAGTGGCCGCCCCTGCCGAACTCCGACCAGTGGATCACCTTGTGCTCGCGCTCGGCGATGCGGCGGACGCCGGGATCGCCGGGGAAGACCGCCACGCCGTGCGGGACCGTGGACGGCTCGACCGGCCGCCCCCAGGACGCGGCGCTCTCCTTGTACAGGCGGGCCGAGGAGCCGGCGGTGCCGGTCAGCCAGTAGAGGCTGATGTTGGTCAGCAACTGGTCGCGGTCCACCGCGTCCTCGGGCAGGTCGTGGGCCGGGTCGGTCCACTCCTTGAACTTCTCGGCGATCCACGCGAGCTGCCCGGCCGGGGAGTCGTGCAAACCGTAGGCCAAAGTGTGCGGACGGGTGGACTGGAGCATCGCGTAGCCGGCGCCGTCCTGGTTGGTGTAGGCGCCCAGCCGAGCCAGCTCGGCCTCCGACAGGCCCTCGAACTCGGCGGGGTCGCCGGAGGGGAAGCCGAGACCGCCGTTGACGTGCACGCCCACCACCCGCTCGGGGTCGATCCTGCCGAGCTGGGGCGAGATGGTCGCGCCCGAGTCGCCGCCCTGGGCGCCGTAGCGCTCGTAGCCGAGGCGGTGCATCAGCTCTTTCCAGGCCCGCGCGACCCTGTTCAGATCCCAGCCACGCTCAACGGTGGGCCCGGAGAAGCCGAAGCCCGGGATGGAGGGGGCCACGACGTGGAAGGCGTCGGCGGGGTCGCCGCCGTGCGCGCGGGGGTCGGTGAGCGGGCCGATCACGTTCATGAACTCGACCACGGACCCCGGCCAGCCGTGCGTGACGAGCAGCGGCAGCGCGTCCGGCTCCGGCGAGCGCACGTGCAGGAAGTGCACGTTCTGGCCGTCGATCTCCGTGGTGAATTGCGGGAACGCGTTCAGCGCCGCCTCATGCTCCCGCCAGTCGTAGCCGTCACGCCAGTAGGCGGCCAGTTGCCTGGCGTACGAGACGGGCACGCCGTACGGCCATCCGGCGCCGTCCAGCTCGTCCGGCCAGCGGGTCCGGGCCAGGCGCTCACGGAGGTCGTCCAGGTCGGCCTGCGGGATATCGATGGTGAAAGGGTGAATGTCGTTGCTCATGTGGACTACGTTAGGCCCCGGTTAGGACAACTACGGTCCTAGGTGGGCGGGATACTGGCGGACATGTGGGAAACGTCCGCCCGGCTGCTCAAACTCCTGTCCCTCTTGCAGACCCCTCGTGACTGGTCCGGCGCTGAGCTCGCGGACCGGCTCGGCGTGACCGGCCGCACCGTCCGCCGCGACGTGGACCGGCTGCGCGAGCTCGGCTACCCGGTGCACGCCACCGCCGGGCTGGCCGGGTACCGGCTCGGCGCCGGGCACGACCTGCCGCCGCTGCTGCTCGACGACGAGGAGGCGGTCGCCGTCGCCGTCGGGCTGCGCACCGCCGCGCAGGGCAGCGTGGCCGGCATCGAGGAGACCTCCCTGCGTGCGCTGGCCAAGCTCGAACGGGTGCTGCCCGCCCGGCTGCGGCACCGGGTCAACGCCCTGCGGTCGATGACCGTACCGCTGAGCGGGCCCGCCACCGTCGGCGCGGACACGCTGTCAGCCATCGCGGCCGCCTGCCGCGACCACCAGAGCCTGCGCTTCGACTACAGCAAGCCGGACGGCACCGCCGGCACCCGCACGGTCGAGCCGTACCGGCTCGTCGCCACCGGCCGCCGCTGGTATCTCGTCGCCTACGACACCGGGCGCGACGACTGGCGCATCTTCCGGGTCGACCGGCTCCGGCTGCGCACCCCCGGCGGTCCGCGCTTCACCCCGCGCGAGCCCCCCGACCCCGACCTCGCCGGGTACGCCTCCCGGAAGCTCTCCAACGCCCCCTACCGCTATCAGGGCCGCTTCACCGTACACGCGTCCGCAGAGGCCGTCGCCGAGCGGTCCACCCCCGCCGCGGCCACCGTCGAGCCCATCGACGCCACCACCTGCCTCGTGATCGGCGGCGCCAACTCACTGGACGAACTGGCCTCCTGGCTCGTCTCCCTGGGCGCCCCCTTCGAGGTACACGAACCACCCGAACTACCGGCCCACCTCCGCCTCGTCTCCACCCGCCTCACCAACGCCGCCCGCACCTCGGCCCCCGACGGATGACATCCCCCGCGGCTTCGTACCCGACAGATTCTGCCGCCCGTGGCTTGGCGCGCGGCGAGTGAGGATGCGCGGGGGCGGTACGCGGAAGGAGAGGACGCGCGGGGGCGGTGGGCACGGCGGGTGGGACGCGCCGGGCGGTGGGCGCGGAGATTGTCGGTGGGGCGCTCTACGATGAGGCTCCTCAAGGAGGGAAGGCAGCCCCATGCTGGACTCGCTGATCGTGCCCCTGTTCGTCACCGCCGACCTGCCGCCGCGGGCCGAGCTGGCGGAGTTCGGCGAGCTGCTCGCCGACACGGCGCGCACGCTCAGCCACGAGGGCGTGAGCTATGACGCCTTCCTGGCGGGCAAGGTGTTCTGGCTCGACCGTCCGGTGCTGCCCGAGCAGCGGCCCCAGGCGGAGGCCGAGTCCCGGTTCGCCGCGATGCTCGGCCACCTCGCGGCCTCCGGGGCCGGGCACACGGCCCGTGGCGTGCTCGCCGACATGCGGCAGGCCATCGGCGCGGCCGTGACCGTCCGCTACGGCGACGTGGGAGTCGCGCCCGCGGTCTTCGCGATCCGCGACCGCGACGTGCGCGAGCGCACCCCCGACACCGCCCTCTACGTCGACACCCGGCACGCCGCCCGCGACCTGGTCACCGTGACCCGCCCTTACCTCTGACCGCGACCTGGTCACCGTGACCCGCCCCTACCTCTGACCGCGACCTGCTCACCGTGCGGTCGTCTCCACCTCTGACCGCGCCCGCTCCCCCCCGCGAGGATCGCGGTGCTGCTCTCAGCACGATCACGCCGGACCGGCCGACCTCTCGTCCTCCTGCGCCTCAGTCATCCCGCTCTCGGCCCCCTCAACGCGCAATCGCCCGTCGAACTCGCCCGGCAGCGCGAGATCGACGCTGCCGGCCCCCGAGAGGGCACGTGCCAGGTCGGCGAGCTCGTCCGGGATCACGGAACCGCGCGAGATGTCCTGAGCTGACTCAGTGCCACTCCGCGAGGCGGCCTGGGCCGACTCAGTGCCACTCCGCGAAGTGCCCTGGACAGACTCAGGGCCACTCCACGAGGCGGGCTGGGCGAGATCTGACGTCTCACCGGCGAACGCGTGATCACCCCCGCCACGAACGAGATCCGACACCTCACCCCCGAACACCGGATGGCCCCCGCCACGGACCAGATCCGACACCTCACCTCCGAGCACCGGATCACCCTCGCCACGCGCCAGATCCGAGGCCTCAGCCCGGAGGGCGGGGCTGGTGCCGCCGGCTCGTGGGAAGGGTGGGGAGATGTGGTGGCGGTCGGGAGTGGGAGTGGAGAGGTGATGGCGGTCGAGGGCGGGGGTGGTGAGGGTGCGCTGGATCGCCGCCAGGCGGGTCACGGCGCGCGGGACCAGCCCGGCCGTGCGGCCCGCCAGCACCTCGTACGGCGCGTCGGGGAGGGGTGTCAGCGTCTCCTCGGCGAGGGCGGCGAGACCTTCCTCAAAGGCGGCCCTGGCGCGGGACAGGTCGCCACGGGCTTCGAAGGCGAAGCCGAGCCGGAGGCAGACGAGGGCGGCGAGGTGTGGCCGGCCGTGGTCGCGGAAGCTCGCGCCGGCGAGGCGCAGGGTCTCCGGGTCGCCGGTGTGCGAGACGAGCCGCGCCATCCGCTCTCTGACGATCGCCTCGCGCACCGGGTCGCCGGTGGCCAGGCCGTGCGCGGCGAGCAGCCCGGTCTCCGCCTCGGCGAGCCGATCGGTCATCATCGCCAGCTCCGCCTCCGCCAGCGTGACGGAGTACAGCGCCGTCAGATCCCGCTCACCGGCCGCGAGCTCCAACGCCCGGTGGAACTCGGCCGCCGCGGCGTCGAAGCGGTCCAGCTCCATCAGGCAGACGCCGCGCATGGTGCGGGCGGCGGACTCCTTGACCGCTGCCCGCCGTGCGGCGGACTCCTCGACCCCTGCCCGCGGGACGGCGGGCTCCTCGGCCCCTGCCCGTGGGGCGGCGGACTCCTCGGCTCCCGTCCACGGGGCGGCGGAGTCCTCGGCTGCCGTCCAGGGGGCGGCGGAGTCCTCGGCCCTCACCTGTTGGGCAGCAGGCTCGGCCCCCACCCATGAGATGGCGGACTCCTCTGTTCCCGCCCGGGGGGCAGCGGGCCTCTCGGCCCCTCCTCGGGGGGCGGGTTCTTCGGACCCTGCCCGTAGGCGGGCGTACGCTTCGGCGGCTGTCGCGAAGTCCTGGGCCGCCTGTTCCAGGGCGTTGTCGCCGTAGCCAAGGACGCCGAGGTCGTAGCGGACGCCGGCGAGGCCGTCGGCGTCGCCGATGGTGTTGTAGGCCCGTTCGGCCAGCTCGAACGCGCGTCTGGCGGCCGGCAGGTCGCCGCGCGCGTGCCGGCGGCGGGCGATGTGCAGCCATTCGTCGGCAGGGTCACGCCGCTGGCCGTGCCGGCGCACGATGTCGACGATGCTCGTCTCGCAGGCGGCCGCGTGTTCGGCATGTCCCAGCCTGTAGAGCAGCCGCGCATGCGAGTCCAGCGCCTGGCAGGCGTCGTCCCAGGCGCCGAGGGCCTCCAGCTCGGCCGCGCAGGTGGTGATCAGCTCGGCGGCGGTGGGCAGGCGTCCCAGCTCCACGCAGGCTCGCGCGCTGTCGATCAGGGCAGCCGCCGCCCGTTCGGCCTGGCCGAGTGCCTGGTACAGCTCACGGGCCCGGCCGGCGCACTCCCGTGCCGCGCCGGGGTCGCCCGCGGCGAGGTAGGCGGCGGCCGCATCACTTCTGTGGGACGCCTCTTCGGCGGCGAGTCCGGCCTGGGCACTCAAGGCGGCGGCCCGTACGTGGAGCTCGATGGCCCGCTGGGGGTCGCCTGCCCGGGCCGCCACGGCGCCCATCTTGCCGACCTGTGCCGCCTCCCCGGGGCCCTCGCTCAGCTCGCGGTAGGCCGCCGCGGCGCGCTGGTAGGCGCGCAGCGCCGGCTCCCACTCGCCAAGCTCCTGGTGGTGGCTGCCGACAAGGGAGAGCGCGTCGGCGGCCTCGACCGGCTCGCCCGCCGTGGTGAACGCCGGCCCGGCCCGTTCGAGCAGCTCGATCGCGAGCCGGAGCCGCTCCCGCTCGGCGAGCTGGACGGCGGTGGCCGCCAGGAAGGGGCCGGCCTCGCCCGCCACCCGGGCGTGCCGCTCACCGATCCGGAGCAGCAAGCGCGCCGTCTCCTCCTCGTCGTACACCAGCGCGAGCCGCGTCGCCGCCCGCGCCAGATCCTCGCCCGGGGGCCGCGTCAGCAGGTCCGTCTCCTCGAGCGCCCAGCGAAGCTGGGTACGCAGCTCACGGTCCCCCTGCGCGCGACTGGCCAGCCCCAGCGCCTCAGCGAGGTCAGCGGTGTCAAGAAGGTCGGGGGTGCCGTCGGCGTGCGGGGCAGCGCCGTACGGGGCAGCGCCCCGCGTAGCGGCCGTGGTGTGGGGGGCGGCGTGCGGAACCGCGGTGGGGTGCGGGGCTGTGGTGGGGTGGGGGGTGGGTTCTCTGAAGCGTTGGAGGAGGGCCTTGACGAGGGTGCTCAGGGTTTTGGGGCGGTCGTGTGCCTCGACGGCCCGGCGGGCGGTGGTCACGGCCTCGTCGAGATCGGCCTCGCGGCCTTCGTCGCCGTCCATCGCCCGCCGGCGCAGCAGCTCGGACATCAGGCCGTACGCCTCCGCCAGGAACGACGGCTCCTGGTCGGCGGCGAGCGCTTCGCGGAGCGCGGCGATGCCCTCGTCGGCGGCGGTCATGCTCAGGTCCAGGCGCAGGGCCTGGCCGAGCAGCAGCAGGGCTCGCGGGCGCAGCGGGTCGTCCTCGCCGCAGGCCGCGACGGCCGAGCGGGCGGCGGCCGTCGCCTCGCCCGGGTGCTCTCCCAGCCCAGCCTGCTGGACCAGCGCGCCGGCCAGGTCGCACAGCAGCCGCGGCCGGTCCGGGTGACCGGCGTAGGTACGTGCGACCGCCTGGCGCAGAGTCTGGATCGCGACCTCCAGGTCGGCCGGGTCGTCGCCCACCCGCCAGCGCCGCAGGCGCCGGTTCGCGAGCAGGCCGAGCCGGGTCAGCTGGTCGCGGCCGAGCCTGTCGGGGATCTCCCGCACGGGGGTGCCGAGCACCTCCGCCATCTCCCGGCCCGCCTCCAGCGACCGCATGTCGCCGGTGACGACGTACCACTCGACCAGTCCGGCGGCGTAGCCGGCGACCACGCGCGGGTGGGGGTGGTCGTCGTGCCAGAAGTCCAGCGTGGCCTGCCCGATCCGGATGAAGGCCAGCAGGTCGGCGTCGGCGGCCGACGCGGTGGCCCGGGACTGGGCCAGGTCGAACAGGGCGAGCAGCGCCTGGGACCGCTCGTGGCCGCCCGGCCGCCGCTGGGCGGCCACCAGGTGGGCGCCGATCAGCTCGGGGTCGCCGGGCAGGGCCAGGCCGAGCACCCCCGCCAGCTCGCGCAGGCGGCGGGCGCCACCGGGCCCGCCGAGGGCGGCCCTGAGGTGTACGTGGACCGCGTCGTCGAGCGCCTCCGGCTCCCCCGTGGCCGCGAACAGCCGCAACAGCCCGCCGCCCAGGATCGCCAGCGCCTCCGGCGCCCAGGAAGGATGGGGGTCCTCCATCGTCTCCCGCAGCAGGGACTCCACCAGCTGGTCGCACACCTGCGCCGACGGCGTGCTGAGCGCGCGGCGGATCAGGGCGTGCAGCAGCAGCCCGACATGCGGGGAGGTGTCCGGATCCACGTGGTGCAGGACCTCGTCGACCAGCTCCGCCCAGGTCTGTGGCGCGTCGGCCGAGGGGACGTTCGTCGTCTCCGGCATCCCGCCGGGGTCGACCACGGCGGCGGCGGCGAGGAACACCCCTGCCACGGCCGCCTCGCCGCCGGATCCGTCCAGCCGGTAGCGGGCCAGGTGGAGTCTGCTGATCAGACGCCAGATCGCGGCGTCGGCCGCCTCGCCGGTGCAGGCCCGCATCGCCCGCTCGGCCTCGGTCAGCGCGGCCCCGGACAGCACCAGTCTGGGGTCGGCGGTCCGTTCGAACTCCTCGATACGGGCAGCGAGAGGTCCGGGCGGAGCGTTCATGGGGAAAGGCTCTCACCAGCGTGGCCCCGCCGTACAGGACCGGATCGCGCATGAGCGAGGTCCGGGGTCGTCAACTCTTCGTACAAGTCCCTGAGCGTGATGGTGAGGTCACGGACTGCTGGGGTAGGCGAACCCACATGCTCTACGGCAAGGAACATGTCCAGCGCTATCGGGAAACCGACGGCGCGGAGGGACACGACTGGAACAACACCACGGTTCTTCTCCTGACCACCAAAGGCCGCAAGTCAGGCAAGCCATATACGACGCCGCTGATCTACCAGCCGCATGGCGAGAGCTATGTGGTCGTCGCGTCGAAGGGCGGCGATCCCGACCACCCCGACTGGTACAAGAACCTGCAGGTCAATCCCGAAGTGGAGGTACAGATCAAGGGCGACACGTTCAGGGCCGCCACCCGTACGGCCGGCAGCCAGGAGCGGCCTGAGCTCTGGCGGCTGATGACCGCGGCCTGGCCCGACTACGACGAGTACACCAAGAAGACCGATCGGGAGATTCCGATCGTCGTCCTCGAACCGGCGCGCTAGCCGCCTGCCCGCCGCGCCCGGAGCGCGGCGGGACAGGTCAGGTCAGGTCAGAAGGTGATCAGCGGCTCGCCGATGAAGTCGGCGATGAAGTTCACGAAGAAGAATCCGAAGAACAGGAAGTTCAGCCCCAGGATGACGTAGTGCCAGGGCCGTGGCCGGGCCGGCCGGGGCAGCTTGCTGTTCAGGTACATGAGGAAGAACGGGTAGATCAGCGCGCCCAGGTTCGACATGTTCGCCGACCACTCCACCAGCGCGACCGGCAGGCTGAGGTGGATGACGATGGAGATGACCACCAGCAGAGTGATCATGAACGGGTAGTAGAACCGGCGCGGATCCCCCTCGACCAGGCGGCGCAGGCGTGGGCTGGTGGCGTGCGCGGCGTCGGTCGTCACCCGCACCATCGCCTCGAAGATGCCCAGCTGGGTGGAGAACAGGATCAGCACCCCCAGCACCAGCCCCACGTAGAAGACCGTCTGCCCGTACTCGTCGCCGAGCGCGGCGGCCACGAACGTGGGGACGTTGGCCCGGGTGGGCGTCTCACCGGAGAGCTGGACCGCCTGCGCCATGAGGAGCGTGGGCAGCAGCATGCCGAGGATGGCGCCGACGAAGAAGACGCCCCACATGTCCACCATCAGCAGGCGGTACCACCGGCGCCACAGCCCGCGGTTGAGGTCGTTGTCGGGGAAGGTGACGCCGCTGGCCAGGATCTCGCTCCGGGTGCCGCGCAGCCCGGAGATGTATCCGGCCCGGTGGCCCATGCCGTAACCCTTGTCGCGGTAGTGGCCGAGGACGTACCAGTTGAGGCCGGAGGCGAGGGCGGTGAAGCCGGCCAGCGCGCCGAGCTGGGTGGCGGTGATGCCGGCGGGCGGGGCGACGAAGGTGAAGAAGCCGCGGATGCCCTCCCACCACAGCTCCCACGGCACCACGAGCAGGTCGATGGCGAGCAGGGCGAGCAGGATGGCGCTCACCATCAGCCAGTTGGCCAGCTCCAGCGCGCGGCTGATCCGGCGGGCCAGCGCGGTGATCAGGAAGATCAGCACCAGCAGGGCGATGGCCCACAGCCGGGGCTCCTCGGCGCCGGCGGGCGGGATCGTGCCGTGCACCAGCGCGTACACGCCCTGCCCCGCCGAGGCGGCCCAGCCGCCGGCGATGAACGCGAAGATGACGATCAGGACCGAGAGCGGGATCCACAGCCGCCAGCCGGGCGGCACCCGGCCCCAGCCGACCACCGGCGTCTCCCCGGTCGCCATGACGTAGCGGGCGCATTCGACGTTGTAGAACGTCTGCAGGATCGCCGAGACCAGGATGACCCAGCCGACGCCGACGAAGCCGTACTGCCCCACGCTCAGCGGGCCGAGCAGCCACTCGCCGCTGCCGATGGAGATGCCGAGGGCGATCAGGCTCGGCCCCACGGCGTACTTGAACAGTTGTAAGGGCCCGATCCGGGAGACCTTGAAGACCTCCTCGGGCGTGGGCAGGTCGGTGACTTCGAGATCTGGCCGGCTGACTCCGAGCGGGTGCGACATCTCACTGCCTCCTGCCGCCCAGAGTGAGCCCGAAGCAGGGCCGCTACAAGACCCAATCAGCCCGTTTCGCGCAGTGACGCGTACAGGTCCGCGGTGCGGCGCGCGACGCGCTCCCAGGAGAAGTGCTCGACGGCGCGCACCCGGCCCGCCCGCCCCATGGCCGCGGCCCGCGCCGGGTCTCCCAGCAGGGCGTTGACCCGCTCGGCCAGGTCCGCGGCGAAGCGGCCCGGGTCGTGCGGGGTGCCGTCGGGGGCCTGGTCGATGGGCACCAGCAGGCCGGTCTCGCCGTCGGCGACCACCTCGGGGATGCCGCCGGTGGCGGTGGCGACCACGGCGGTCTCGCACGCCATCGCCTCCAGGTTCACGATGCCCATCGGCTCGTACACCGAGGGGCAGACGAACACGGCGGCGTGCGTGAGCAACTGGATGATCTGCGGCTTGGGCAGCATCTCGGAGATCCAGAACACGCCCTCCCGGTCCAGGCCGCGCACCAGCCCGGCGACCTCGGCCTCGATCTCCGGGGTGTCCGGCGCGCCCGCGCAGAGCACGAGCTGCGCGTCGGGGGCGAAGGACCGCGCCGCGTGCAGGAGGTGGACGAGCCCCTTCTGCCGGGTTATCCGCCCCACGAAGATGACGTACGGCCGGGCGGGGTCGATGCCATGCTTTCTCAGGACCTCGTGGCCGTCGTCCGGTGCGTACTCAGCGGTGTCGATGCCGTTGTGGATGACGCTCACCTTGGCCGGGTCGATCCCCGGGTAGGCGGCCAGCACGTCGCGGCGCATCCCCTCCGACACCGCGATCACCGCGTCGGCGGCGGCCAGGGCGGTGTGCTCGGCCCACGACGAGATCGCGTAGCCCCCGCCGAGCTGCTCGGCCTTCCACGGGCGCAGCGGCTCCAGGCTGTGCGTGGTGACGACGTGCGGGATGCCGTGCAGCATCTTCGCGACATGCCCGGCAAAGTTGGCGTACCAGGTATGCGAGTGCACGACGTCCGCGCCCGCGCACGCGGCGGCCATCTCCAGGTCCACGCCGAGCACCTGCAAGGCCGCGTTCGCGGACTCCAGCCCACCCGGCACCTGATAGGCGGACACGCCAGATTCGTCCCGTTCGGCCCCGAAACACCGGACTCGCACGTCGGCCAGCTTGCGCAACTCCCTGGCGAGGTACTCCAGGTGCACGCCGGCGCCGCCGTAGACCTCCGGTGGATACTCCCTGCTGAGCAGATCAACACGCATGACACGACCTTACGAGCAAGCCGCCCGTTCAGGACACATCGACAGCCCCGACACCGGGATCGAACGTGCGGCGATGGCCGTACATATCTCCGGAGAATGGGACACGGCGGGAGAGAGCCGGACGAGGTTTCTTCGATAGATGGGCCAATTGGGGGTAGCGTCCTGGGCATGAGGTCCCGGAGGGTGCTTGCGGTCGTGCTGGCAGGTGGAGAGGGAAAGAGGCTCATGCCTCTCACGGCGGACCGGGCGAAACCGGCGGTGCCGTTCGGCGGCATGTATCGGCTCATCGACTTCGTGCTGTCCAACCTGGCCAACGGCAACTATTTGAAGATCGTCGTACTGACCCAGTACAAGAACCACAGCCTTGACCGCCACGTCTCGCGCACCTGGCGGCTGTCGTCGATGCTCGGCAACTACGTGACCCCGGTCCCCGCGCAGCAGCGGCTGGGTCCACGCTGGTTCTCCGGCTCGGCCGACGCGCTCTTCCAGAATCTGAACCTGATCTACGACGAGATGCCCGAGCACGTCATCGTGTTCGGCGCGGACCACATCTACCGGATGGACCCGCGGCAGATGGTGGAGCAGCACGAGGAGTCGGGCGCGGACGTGACGGTGGCGGCCATCCGGCAGCCGCTGTCGCTGGCCGATCAGTTCGGCGTGATCGAGACCGATCCGCAGGGCCGCCGGATCGTCGCGTTCCGGGAGAAGCCCAAGGACGCGGTGGGCCTGGCCGACTCGCCCGACGAGGTGTTCGCCTCGATGGGCAACTACGTGTTCAAGACGCAGGCGATGATCGACGCGCTGCGGGAGGACGCGCTCGACCCGACCAGCAAGCACGACCTGGGCGGCAACATCATCCCGATGATGGTCAAGTCGGGCGGGGCCGACGTCTACGACTTCGCGCACAACGTGGTGCCGGGCTCCAGCGAGCGCGACCGTGGCTACTGGCGCGACGTGGGCACGCTCGACGCCTACTACGAGGCCCACATGGACCTCATCGCCGCGCACCCGATCTTCAACCTCTACAACGACAAGTGGCCCATCCACACCGGCCACGACCCGCTGCCGCCGGCCAAGTTCGTGCACAACGACGGCGACCGGGTGGGCCGGGCGATCGACTCGCTGGTCTCCCCCGGGGTGATCATCTCCGGCGGCCTGGCCCTGCGGTCGATCCTGTCGCCGATGGTGGTGCTGCACTCCCATTCGGTGGTCGAGGACTCGGTCCTGATGGACAACGTCAAGATCGGCAGGGGCGCCGTGGTCCGCAAGGCCATCATCGACAAGAACGTGGTCATCCCGGACGGCGCGCGCATCGGCTTCGACCTGGAGTACGACCGCACCCGCTTCGCGCTCACCCGCGGCGGCGTCGTCGTCATCGGCAAGAACGAGATCGTCGACCGCTGAGACCGCTTCCGGACGGGCCTAGAGTGATGGGGTGCTGCCAGATCTTCGCCAACCCCGGATCCGAGAGCTCAGCGAGTCGGAGTTGCCCCGGCGCCACTGGCGCGGGGATGACGGCGACGGCGGGGTGTGGCTGTTCGAGAGCGTCGAGGGCGACGGCGAGCACTGGGCGATCCGGCAGATCGAGATCGACGCCCGGCGTGGCGTTCATCTCTACTGGTGGCGGCACCTGCAGGACGAGCACGGTTTCCTCACCGACCAGGCGCTGGAGATCTGGGACCTGACGGAGATCGGCGAGGCGGCGTTCCAGGCCGTCTGGGCGGCCGGCGAAGAGCCAGGCGAATAGCGAGACGGACAGCGAGACGAAGAGTGACAGGCACAGGACGGTCCCGGGGCTCGGCGTGAGCTCCCGGGACCGGTCAGGCCGAACGGCGCTCAGCCGTTGAGACGCCACTCGTCACGCAGGAGCGCGTACCTGAGGGCCCAGCTGTCCAGGCCATGGTGGTCGAAACCGTCGTAGTGGTGACGGTGGCCATGACCGTGGTCGTGCTGGTTCTGGCAGGCGGCGGCGTCGCGCGTCCCCTGCGCGACCTTGTCGGGGCCGTAGACGTTCTGCCAGGTCCTGACCTCCTGCGTCTGCATGTCGCAGATCCGGGTCGACTGGTCTTCGACGGCCGCGGTGGCCGGCCCCGCCAGGCCGGCGGTGAGCGCTGCTGCGGCGAACAGAGCCCCGCCCGCGGCGATAAGGGCACTTCTCATGATATTCCCCCCGTGATCACGAAGTGTCATCGATCCATCACTATACGGAGGGCCTTCGAGCCCGACCCGCACGCCACGCTGGGCGCGACGGCAACTGATCATCCGGGTGCCGCCCCAGGGAGTCGAACCCTGAACCTCCGCCTCCTGAGGGCGGCGCCTCTTGCCAAGTTGGGCCAGAGCGGCTTGGGCCCCGGGCTGGGCTGGCGTGGGCCTTGCCCGGGGCGAGGGCTCGTGTCCGGCCGGGGGGCGCCATTCCCACCGGCCAGGCCGAACCCGCGGCCCTCTTCTTTCAGGGCCGTCGTCCGAGTGGCAGGATTCGAACCTGCGATGCTCCTGCTCCCAAGGCAGGCGGGCGGCCGAACTGCCCCACACTCGGTCGTACATGAAGGCATGAGAAAGCCGCCTCAGGGAAACCCTGGGCGGCCGTCCTGGTGTCCGTCTCAGATCACCAGGCAGCCGGCCCCGCCTCAAGGGGGGACTTCAGTGCGCTCACCGCTGCCGCCTTCCCTGGTGCCGGACTCTTCTTGCTGGACGCTGTCCACGGTAGCCCGGTGATCGCCTCGGGTGCCACCGAATAAACCGCGCGGGCCACCTCACAGAGCGTCGCGGGCCACCGCACAGAGCCTAGCCACGCCCGCCGTTGCGCCATGGCACCCCGGCGCGGCTCTCGGGCGTCTCGATGCGGAAGCGGGGCAGCGCGTCGGGGTAGTTCTCCCTGATGTAGGTGACGAGGTGCTCGCGTACGTCGCACTTGAGGTCCCAGGCGGAGGCCGAGTCCGCGGCGCTCATCAGGCCGCGCAACTCCACCAGCCCGTTCGGCAGCACGTCGGTGACCTGGAGCGTCCAGTCCTTCTGGTCCCACAGCGGGCTGTCCTGGATGAACCGGTAGAGCTCCTCGCGCAGCTTGTCGACCGGCACCGCCCAGTCGACCCGCAGATAGACCGCGGCGACCACCCGGCTGCCGTGCCTGGTCCAGTTCTCGAACGGATTCTGGGTGAAGTAGGAGACGGGCAGGACCAGCCGCCGCTCGTCCCACAGCCGCAGCACCACGTAGGTGAGCGTGAGCTCCTCGATGCGGCCCCACTCCTCCTCCACCACGACCACGTCATCCAGGCGGAGCGCGTCGCTGAAGGCGAGTTGCAGGCCGGCGACCATGTTGCCGAGCGTCGGCTGGGCGGCGATGCCGATGATGGCGCCCGCGATGCCGGCGGAGGCGAGCAGCCCGGCGCCCAGCGCCCGCACCTGCGGGAAGGAGAACAGCATGACGCCGAAGGCGATGATGATGACGGCGGCGGTGGCGACCCGGCGGACCAGCCCGATCTGGGTGAGAATCCGCCGGGCCCGCCGGTTGCGCTCCCCCTCGACCTGGACCAGGCGGTCCATGACGAGGTCCGTGAAGGCGTAGCTGGCCTGGATGATCAGCCAGGTGAGCGCCGCGATCGAGGCGACCTCGACCACTCGCTCGATCATGGCGCCGACGGCCAGTTCCTCACGCGAGATGCCGAGCATCGACGGGATGAACCCCAGGCTGAACGTCAACGTCGCGGCCACCGCGAACATCGGCCAGGTGCAGCGCTCCACCAGGTGACGGGCCAGGTCCCACTTGCGCCCGGCCCTGACGAGCATCCGTCTGGCCAGTTCCACCAGCAGGATCACGCCGGCGATGGAGCCGGCGAGTATCAACCAGTGGGCCGTCGACGACACCCTCATAACCTCCTGAAATAGCCCACCAAACTACCTAGAACGTCTCATCAAAGCTCACATTGCCCTCGACAGCCACCTGGTAAGCGGAAACACGCCGTTCGAAGAAGTTGGCCAACTCCTGCACGTCCTGCAGCTCCATGAACGCGAACGGGTTGGCGGCGCCGTACCTGGCGGGCATGCCCAGCCTGGCCAGGCGCTGGTCGGCGACATACTGCAGGTAGGAGCGCATCTGCTCGACGCTCATCCCCGGCATGCCGTCGCCGCACAGGTCACGGGCGAAGGCCAGCTCCGCCTCGACGGCCTCCTCGATCATGCGGGTCACCTGAGCGCTCAGCTCGTCGTCGAACAGCTCGGGCTCCTCCGCCCTGACGGTGTCCACGACGCTGAAGGCGAACTCCATGTGCATGGACTCGTCGCGGAACACCCAGTTCGTCCCGGTGGCGAGCCCGCTGAGCAGGCCGCGCGAGCGGAACCAGTAGACGTAGGCGAACGCGCCGTAGAAGAACAGACCCTCGATGCAGGCGGCGAAGCAGATGAGGTTGAGCAGGAACAGCCTGCGTTCGCCGGGGCTCTCCAGGCGGTCGATCCCGTTGATGGAGTCGATCCACCTGAAGCAGAACTCGGCCTTGTCGCGGATGGACGGGATGTGGTCGACGGCGGCGAACGCCTTGACCCGCTCCTCGGGGTCGGGCAGGTAGGTGTCCAGCAGCGTCAGGTAGAACTGCACGTGGACGGCCTCCTCGTACAGCTGCCTGCTCAGGTACAGGCGCGCCTCGGGGGCGTTGACGTGCTGGTAGAGGTTGAGCACGAGGTTGTTGGCCACGATGGAGTCGCCGGTGGCGAAGAAGGCGACCAGCCGGTTGATCAGGTGGCGTTCCTGGGCCGTCATCCTGGCCAGGTCGGCCAGGTCGGTGTGCAGGTCGACCTCTTCGACCGTCCAGGTGTTGCGGATCGCGGCCCGGTAGCGCTCGTAGAAGTCCGGGTAGCGCATGGGGCGCAGCGTGAGGTCCATTCCAGGGTCCAGCAGCATAAGGAGGTTCTCCGTGAAGAAGGGGGGCTTACTGGCAGGCTTCGCAGGTTTCCGGGTTCTCCAGGGAGCAGACGTCCGGGGCGACCCGCTGGACGGTGGTCTGCGCGATGCGGGTGGCCGGGCGGGAGCGCAGGTAGTAGGTGGTCTTCAGGCCGCTCTTCCACGCGTAGGCGTACATCGACGACAGCTTGCCGATGGTCGGCTCGGCCATGAAGAGGTTGAGCGACTGCGACTGGTCGATGTACGGCTGCCGCGCCGCCGCCAGGTCGATCAGCGCCTTCTGCGGCAGCTCCCAGGCCGTGCGGTAGAGGGCCTTGAGGTCCTCGGGAATGCCGGGCACGTGCTGGACCGAGCCGTCGGCCCGCTTGAGGTCGTCGCGGACCCGCTGGGTCCACTGGCCGCGCGCCTGGAGGTCGGCCACCAGATAGCGATTCACCTGGAGGAACTCGCCGGACAGCGTCTCCCGCTTGAACACGTTGGACACCTGCGGCTCGATGCACTCGTAGCAGCCGGCGATGGAGGCGATCGTGGCCGTCGGCGCGATGGCGAGCATGAGGGAGTTGCGCAGGCCATGGGCGGCGACCTTGGCGCGCACCGCGTCCCAGCGCGGCGAGCCGGCGGCACCGTAGTGGTCGGGGTGCAGCACTCCCCCGGCGGCCCGGGTGTCGTCGTACGACGGATGCCGGCCCCGCTCGGCGGCCAGGTCGGCGGAGGTGTCGTAGGCGGCCAGCGCGATCTCCTCGGCGATCCGGGTGGACAGCGCGAGCGCCTGCGGCGAGTCGAACGGCAGCCGCAGGGTGAAGAACACGTCCGCCAGCCCCATCACGCCCAGCCCGATCGGCCGCCACCGCCCGTTGGCCGCCGCGGCCTCGGGCGTCGGGTAGAAGCCGAGGTCGATGGTGACGTCGAGGAAGCGCACGGCGGTCCGTACGGTCGCGCGCAGCCTGTCCCAGTCGATCCCGTCGCCCGCGCGCAGGTGGGCGGCGAGGTTGATGGAGCCGAGGTTGCACACCGCCGTCTCGGCGTCGCTGGTGACCTCGAGGATCTCGGTGCACAGGTTCGACAGGTGGATGACGTTCTCGGGGCGGGCGGTCTGGTTGGAGGTGCGGTTGGCCGCGTCCTTGAAGGTCATCCAGCCGTTGCCGGTCTGCGCCAGCGTGCGCATCATGCGGCCGTAGAGGGTCCGGGCGGGGATCTGGCGGACGAATCGCCCGTCGGCCTCGTAGGCCCGGTAGGCGCGGGTGAACGCCTCGCCGTACAGGTCGGTGAGGTCGGGGACCTGTTTCGGGTCGAACAGCGACCAGGGCTCGTCCGCCTCCACCCGGCGCATGAACTCGTCCGGCACCCAGTTGGCCAGGTTGAGATTGTGGGTGCGGCGGGCGTCCTCGCCGGTGTTGTCCCGCAGCTCCAGGAACTCCTCGATGTCGGCGTGCCAGGTCTCCAGGTAGACGCAGGCCGCGCCCTTGCGGCGGCCGCCCTGGTTGACCGCCGCCACCGAGGAGTCCAGCGTGCGCAGCCAGGGCACGATGCCGTTGGAGTGCCCGTTGGTGCCCTTGATCAGCGAGCCCCGGGAGCGGACCCGGGTCCAGGAGATGCCGATGCCGCCGGCGTACTTCGACAGCCTGGCCACCTGGCCGTACCGGTCGTAGATCGCCTCCAGCTCGTCGCGGGGTGAGTCGAGCAGGAAGCAGGAGGAGAGCTGGGGGCGCCGCGAGCCCGAGTTGAACAGCGTCGGCGAGCTCGGCAGGTAGGACAGCGTGGACATCAGGGCGTAGAGCTCGGCCGCCTCGGCGACCGTCGTGGACAGCCCGCACGCCACCCGCAGGAAGAAGTGCTGCGGCCGCTCCAGCACGGCCCGCGTGTCCGGGTGGCGCAGCAGGTAGCGGTCGTAGACGGTGCGCAGGCCGAAGTACTCGAAGCGCTCGTCGGCCTCGTCCGCGATCAGCGCGTCCAGTTCGGCGGCGTTGGCCGCGACGAACGCCGCCAGCGCGTCCTGGACCAGCCCGGCGGCGTGGGTGGCGGCCACGGACTCGGCGAACGTGCGCACCCCGTGCCCGGCGGCTTCCTCGGCGATCTCCTCGGCCAGCAGCCGGGCGGCCACCCGGGAGTTGGCCGGGTCGGTGATCACCCGTGCGGCGGCCTCCTCGATGGCCAGCCGCCGATCACCTTCAACGATCTGTGTCACGTGCTCTCTCCTCGCGAGCTCATCCCCGATGAGGGCACACGAGAGCACTGCGGCTCGCCTCGAACGCCGGCCGCGGACGCCCCCGGACCCTCCCTCGAGGCCCTGGACATTCTCATCACCGGCAGGTCTTCGGGCTTGCGGGCGCCTGGCATCCTCCTACTGGCCGTCGCTTCCCGGATCTCTCCAGTGCGTGTGACGGCGGTCGTTCCCGCTCACCGCTGCGGGGCAGCCCCGGAATCGCACCGGGTTCCCTTTTGCTCCGCCTCCAGGAGGCGAACCAGCGACGAGCAGGATCCTACATCTAGTGGCAGTTTCCGCAACTACCCCAGCATCTTGTGGCTCAACGGGCTCCCAGGAGCCCGAGGTCCCGCATCACGGCCTTGGTCCGCCGGACCTCCGAGGCCAGCCACTGCACGAACTCCTCGCCCGCCAGCGGGATCGGCAGCCACCCTCCGGTACGGCACACCCGCCGCCAGGCCGTCGACCCCGTCACCTCCTCGCACATGCCGACGGCCGGGGCGTGCACCTCCTCCGGCATGGCGGCCGGCCCGACGACGGCGCACCAGTTGGCGAAGTCGACGCGGACCCCGCTCTCCAGCAGGCTCGGCGCGTCCAGCCCGGGGAAGCGCTTGGCGCACGACACGGCGAGCACCCGTACCCGCTTCTGGTCGATGTGCGCGCGCCAGTCGGCGAGCGTGCCGACGACGGCGGCGGCGCGGCCGGCGAACAGCGCGGTGGCCGCCTCCGCGCTGTTGGGGTAGCCGGTGTAGTCGACCTGCCGGGTGTCGGCGCCGACCCCCTTGGCGATCAGCCCGAACAGCAGGTGGTCGGGATCCCCCAGGGGCCCGCCGGCCAGCGGCGTCTGGCCGGGCCGGGCCAGCAGGTGGGCGCCGAAGTCGTCGAAGGTGCGGAAGCGGGAGTCGGCGGGCACGAGCACGACCTCGACCTCGCCCGCCAGCCGGGCCAGCGGCGTCGCCGTCTCGACCAGCGTCTGCCCGTCGTTGAGCTCGGCCGCGGCGAGCGCCGGCAGCCCGGTGACGGTGAGCCGGACGGCCTGCCCCGGCCCGGTCACCGGGAAGCCGGCCTCGCGCACCGCCCCCACGAACGCCCGCGTCACCGGACGCCACCGCTCTCCCCCCGCGCGGATCGTGTACGGTCGCCGCGCCCCCGGGACGTACCGCTCGGTGCCGCAGCCGGCCAGGCAGGCGGCCACCCCCAGCCCGCCCGCGAGAAACAGCCTTCGCCGCATGACCGCACCCCCTACATCAAGTTATTGACACTTGACGCAGAGTTACACATCAGTGGCGCGACCCGTTTCGGTCACGAAAAGTCGGACATAGGGCTACGGTTTCCGGGCCAGGCCCGCCAGCACGTACGAGGGCAGCAGCGGTCCGCCCACCAGCCGGGGCCGGTCCGGGCGCCAGTCGGCCGCCTGCACCAGGCCCGGAGGCACCAGCTCGAAGTCGCCGAAGAAGGCGCGGATCTCCTCCGGACTGCGGTCGGTGGCCGCCTCGCCCTCCTGCCGGCCGCTGGAGGTGGTGTGCGAGAGCGCCAGATAGCTGCCCGGCGCCAGTGCCTCGCGCAGCCGCGCCACCATGGCATGCGGGTCACCGTGCGGGCCCTTGGCGGCCGGGAAGGAGTGCAGCATCGACACCATCAGCACCGCGACCGGCTCGCTCAGGTCGAGGAAGCCGGAGACGTCCGCCAGCGTCCGGTCGAGGTCGAGCAGATCGTCCTCGACGAAGACCGCCCGGGGCTCCTCCCGCAGCAGCCCACGCGCGTGCGCCGCCACGATCGGGTCCTGATCGACGTAGACGACCACGGCGTGCGGCACCACCTCGTGCACGTTGCCCTGCGTGGGCAGGCCGCTGCCGAGGTCGAGGAACTGCTCCACGCCTTCTTGCGCGACGTAGCGGACCGCCCGCTGGAGGAAGCCGCGGCTGGCGCGGGCCAGCGGCAGCGCCTCCGGAATCAGGTCCGTCAGCCTGTCGATGGCCTCACGATCGACCGCGTAGTTGTCCTTGCCACCGAGGAGGTAGTCGTACATCCGGGCGACATTGGGTGTGTGGGGGTCGGACTGGGACACCTTTCTGACACTATGGGCTCAGTGTCAAGGGGGACACAGGGCCGAATCCGACTATGACCCATCCGAACGGTAAGCCTTGTCTTACCGCCTATTCGACGGTGACGCTCTTGGCCAGGTTGCGCGGCTTGTCCACGTCGCGGCCGAGCGCGACGGCCGCGTGGTAGGCCAGGAGCTGGAGCGGGATCGTCAGCAGGATCGGGTCCAGCTCGATCTCGTTCTTCGGCACCACGATGGCGTCGTCGGCCAGCTTGGCGTCCGGCTCCCGGTGGCCGACCATCAGGACGTTGCCGCCCCGGGCGCGGATCTCGCCGAGCGTGGTGAGGTTCTTGTCGAGCAGCTCGTCGTCGGGGACGATCGCCACCGTCGGGATCTCCGGGCCGATCAGCGCGAGCGGGCCGTGCTTGAGCTCGCTGGCCGGGTAGGCCTCGGCGTGCACGTAGGAGATCTCCTTGAGCTTCTGCGCGCCCTCGCGGGCCACCGGGTAGCCGCGCACCCGGCCCACGAACATCATGCTGGCGTGGCCGGCGTACTTCTGCGCGAGCTGGGCGATCTTGTCGCTCTGCGTGAGGATCTCGCCGATCTGGTCGGGCAGCCTGCGCAGGCCCTCGCAGATGCGCCGGCCGTCGGCGGGTGACAGGTCGCGCACCCGGCCCAGGTGCAGCGCCAGCAGCGCGAACGCCACCGCGGTCGAGGTGAACGCCTTGGTGGAGGCCACCGACACCTCCGGCCCCGCGTGCAGGTAGACGCCGCCGTCGACCTCGCGGGCGATGGCGCTGCCGACGGCGTTGACGATGCCGATGACGCGGCCGCCCTTGCGCTTGAGCTCCTGCACGGCGGCCAGGGTGTCGTAGGTCTCACCGGACTGGCTGATCGCCACGTAGAGGGTGTCCTGGTGGACGACGGGGTTGCGGTAGCGGAACTCGCTGGCCGGCTCGGCGTCGGCCGGGATGCGGGCCAGCTCCTCGATGAGCTGCGCGCCGATCTGGCCGGCGTAGTAGGCCGAGCCACAGCCGATGATCTTCACCCGGCGGAAGGAGCGGGTCTCGCGGGCGTCCATGTTCAGCCCGCCCAGGTGGGCGACGTTGAAGCGCTCGTCGAGCCGGCCGCTCAGGGTGCGGGTGACGGTGTCGGGCTGCTCGGAGATCTCCTTGAGCAGGTAGTGCTCGTAGCCGCCGGTGTCGTAGTGGCCGGCGTCCCAGTCGACGGTCAGCGGCTCCTTGGCGGTCTCCCTGGCGTCGCTGGCGAAGGTGTGGAAGCCGTCGGCGCGCAGCACGGCCAGCTCGCCGTCCTCCAGGTGCACCACCTGGCGGGTGTAGCGGACCAGCGCGGCCACGTCGGAGGCGGCGAACATCTCCTTCTCGCCGATGCCGATCACGATCGGGCTGCCGTTGCGCGCCACGACCACCTCACCCGGCCGCTCGGCGTCGATCACCGCGATGCCGTACGTCCCCACCACGCTCTTGAGGGACTTGCGGACGGCCTCCTCCAGCGAGTCGTTCTCGTCGACGGCGCGGGCGATCAGGTGGGCGAGCACCTCGGTGTCGGTCTCGGACGCGAACACCACGCCGTCGGCGCCCAGCTTGGCGCGCAGTTCGTCGGCGTTCTCGATGATGCCGTTGTGCACGACCGCGATGCGCTCGTCGGCCGACAGGTGCGGGTGCGCGTTCACGTCGCTCGGCACGCCGTGCGTGGCCCACCGGGTGTGGCCGATGCCGAGCGTCCCCTTGAACCGGGCCGGCACCACCTTGGCCAGGTCGGCGACCCTGCCCTTGACCTTGCGCAGCTTGAGTCCCTTGTTGGAGACCACGACCCCGGCGGAGTCGTAGCCGCGGTATTCCAGCCGCTGCAGCCCTTCGAGCAGGATGGGGGCCGCGTCCTTCGGCCCGATGTAAGCCACGATTCCGCACATCCGAGGTCTCCTATCCGTAGATGATCCGGCGTAGCTGCCGCAGGGAAAGCTCGGGGGCCGCCACCCGGCGGGCCCGTAGCTCCGCGGCGACCCTGGGGAAGATCTCGTCGTTGGTGAGGCCGCGGGCCTGCAGTTCGCCGTGGCGCCGCCGTACGAACTCCTCGGTCGTCTCGGAGAAGTACGACAGCACGTCGGCCACCACGCGTGCCGCCTCACCAGGACCGAGGGGACTGGTCTTGGTCAGGTGGGCGATGAGGTCTTCGTAGGGATGCCGTGCCGTGGACACAGAGGAGGACATTACGCAGATTGATCGATCCACGCCAAGTTTCTGCCCGAAATCGGGCAGGAATTAGCCCTAACGTGCTTCCGCGTTCGTTCAGGGAGGTTGAGCGGCTTACCCACGCGAATATGGGTGAAGCACCACGAGATGGTGAGGAATTGGCCTGTCTCTCCCGTAACACCCGCCCCGTCTGACCCACCGCCATCGGGGAATGGTTACGGTGGGTGTTCGTCTCGTGACATTTACGTGGGGGTTCGTCATGCTGCTCTGGGTCGCGCTCACCGCCACCGCCGGCGCCCTGGTCGTGCCGGGCCAGCAGCCGGGGCGGCAGGGTGACTTCGCCGCGGCGGCCAGGGAGTACGGGGTGCCGCAGAGCGTTCTGCTCGGCGTCTCCTACCTGCAGTCACGCTGGGACGCGCACGCCGGGGAGCCGAGCACGGCGGGCGGCTACGGGCCGATGCACCTCGTGGACCTCACCGCCCTTCCCGCCCTTCCCGGCCCGGAGCGGGCGGGGGTCGATCATGCCCACGGGGACGCCCGAGGCGACACCGCCCGGCCGATGCGACACTCCCCCTCCGACTCCCCGCGGACCGAGCTCCCTGCCTCCGAGAGCGCGCGTGCGTCCGGTACCGGCGGGGCGATGTTGCGGGAGGCTGGTGGCGGCGGGGCGATGTTGCGGGAGGCCGGGCGGTTGACCGGGCTCAGCGCGGCGCGGTTGCGCAGCGATCCGGCCGCGAACATCAGGGGCGGCGCCGCGCTGCTCGCCTCCTTCCAGGAGCGGCCCGTCACCGACCCGGCCCAGTGGCACGGCGCGATCACCCGGTACGCGGGCTCGCGGAGCTTCGCCGACGAGGTGCTCTCGGTGATCCGCGACGGAGTCTCACGCCGTACGGACGACGGCTCCGTGGTGCGACTGCCGGCCGACCCGGGCCTGCGGGCACCCGCGCCGCTGCGCAGGGCGGCGAGCCGGGCCGAGTGCCCGCACACGCTGACCTGCGAGTGGATGCCGGCCGCATACAAGCGGACCGGCAAGAAGGACTACGGCAACCACGACCGTCTCGCGCACGCCCGGCCGATCGACTACATCATCATCCACGACACCGAAGGGACCTACCCCGGCATCCCGACGCTGGTGAAGAACCCGAAGTACGTGAGCTGGCACTACACGATCCGCTCCAACGACGGACATGTCGCCCAGCATGTGCTGAGCAAGGACATCGCCTGGCATGCGGGCAACTGGGATGTCAACAGCCGCTCGATCGGCATCGAACACGAGGGCTACCTGGCCAAGGGCGGCACCTGGTACACCGAGGCGATGTACCGGGCCTCGGCCGACCTGGTCCGCTACCTGGCGGACGAGCACGACATCCCGCTCGACCGCGCCCACATCCTCGGCCACGACAACGTCCCCGGCACCACCCCCGATACCCTGCCCGCCATGCACGACGACCCGGGCCCCTACTGGGACTGGGCCCACTACTTCGACCTGCTGGGCAAGCCGTTCGGCCGGGCCGGCCGTTACGATAAGGCCCTGCGGGAGCGGCCGTACGACGGGGACCGGTCCTTCGAGGGCACCTGGCACGAGCCGCCGTCGGAGGTGGACGCGCCGTACGACGACGGGTTCGCGAGCCCCGGCTGGGACGCGCTGTACGAGGAGGACGCGCCGGAGCAGTGGTACGAGGAGGACGCGCGGCAGGAGGGCGGCGGGTCGGTCCTCATCCGGCCGTCCTACGACGACCACCGGCCCCGCTTCACCGGCTGTACGTCCGCCAAGCCCGCCCGGGCGTGTCCCCCGCACGGCGCCTCGGTGGTGTGGCTGCGCACCGAGCCGCACCCCCGCGCCCAGCTGATCGACGACATCGGCAAGCGGGTGGGCAAGCCCAGCACGTACAGCGTCTACGACCACAGCGCCCGCGCCTCGACCGGCCAGCGGTACGCGGTCGCCGAGCGGCGCGGCGCCTGGACGGCCATCTGGTATCTCGGCCAGAAGGCCTGGTTCCACAACCCGCCGTCACGGCCGACCGCCATCCCGGCCCGAGGCCCGCTCGTCACTCCGATCAAACCCACCGTCAAGGTGTACGGCCGGGCGTACCCGGAAAAATCCGCTTATAGGGGCACGGGGGCCGCTTTCCAGCCCCATGTCCCGCTTCCGTACACCATCCCCCAGGGCCAGTCCTACACCGTCGGCCAGACCCTGACCGGCACCTACCAGTCGGCGACGTCGTTCAAGCCGGCCAAGAACGTCATGGTCAAGGGGGACCTGCGTTACCACCAGATCCAGCTCGGCCACCGGGTCGGGTTCGTCCGGGCGAAAGACGTACGCATCATCCGTTGATTTTGGCTTCACAGTCCTCTCCGTGCACACGGGCACTCCGCGAAGGCGATATGGTTTTCCCGTGACCGGCAGTGCCGGACGCACGCGGAAGTGGCTCAGTGGTAGAGCATCACCTTGCCAAGGTGAGGGTCGCGGGTTCGAATCCCGTCTTCCGCTCGGAGTTCAAACTCCTGGTGGAGTGGCCGAGAGGCGAGGCAGCGGCCTGCAAAGCCGTCTACACGGGTTCAAATCCCGTCTCCACCTCGGCGTAGGTCAGCGGACCCTCCGGGATCCGCTAAAGTAAAGTGCAACGCCACGCGGAAGTGGCTCAGTGGTAGAGCATCACCTTGCCAAGGTGAGGGTCGCGGGTTCGAATCCCGTCTTCCGCTCTGAGTGACCTAACTCAATACGGACGATTAGCTCAGCGGGAGAGCGCTTCCCTGACACGGAAGAGGTCACTGGTTCAATCCCAGTATCGTCCACCTCACGAAAGCCCCAGATCTCGGCACCCGCCGACCTGGGGCTTTTCCATTCTCCGGCTGCGGAGTCCGGATGCGGAGTCCGCATGCTCAGCCGATCCGCACCGGTCATCCGCCTCGCGAGCCGTGTCGGAAGACTCCCATGATCGAGGCTTCGGTGTCGGGTTTCCGCGACAAGAGAGCTCCGGTCAGCACCTGACGCCGGGCTTGACGCAGTGGAGCGCGGCTGAGCGACCGGCTCGGCGCCCTGGCCGGCGTCCAGACGGTGGACACCGCTCTCGTTCTTCGCCGGGTCAAGGCCTTCACCTAGACGCCGCTCTGTCAATTGTCCCGAAAATGCAAAATGCAGCCCATTGATTACGCTATGTGCGTGATCGGCCTTCTGACCGGGTAGCGCGTTGGCATTGGCTCCTCGGAGGAGGAAACCGTGGACATCAACATAGGCCAAGGCATATCGGATGCCTGGCGGCAGATTGCGACGTTCGTCCCGAGGTTCATCGCGTTCCTGATCATCCTCGTCATCGGCTGGATCATCGCGAAGGTGCTGATGAAGGTCGTCGACAAGATCCTTGAGCGGGTCGGCTTCGACCGGCTGGTGGAGCGCAGCGGCGTGCAGCGGTGGCTGTCCCGTAGCCAGTACGACGCCAGCAGCCTGGTCGGGAAGATCGTCTTCTACGCGATCATCCTGGTCACTCTGCAGATCGCCTTCAGCGTCTTCGGGCCGAACCCGATCTCCGCGCTGCTCAACGGCGTGGTGGCATGGCTGCCCAGCGCCATCGTCGCCATTGTGATCATCGTCGTGGCCGGGGCGATAGCCAAGGCCGTCGGCGACGTCATCAGGGGCGCACTGGGCGGGCTGTCGTACGGCCGCCTGTTGGCCGTCGCCGCCCAGGTGTTCATCTGGGCGCTCGGCATCATCGCCGCGCTGACCCAGATCGGGGTGGCCACGGCGGTCACCACACCGGTGCTGATCACCGTGCTCGCCACCATCGGCGCGATCGCGGCCATCGGGATCGGTGGCGGTCTCATCCGGCCGATGCAGCAGCGGTGGGAGCGGTGGATCGGCCGTGTCGAGGCCGAGGCGCCCCAGGCCAGGGCACAGGCCGAGGCGTACCAGCGAGGTCGCGGAGACGCCGCCTCGATGACCGAGCAGCCGACGACCCGCACCACCGGCCCCGGGCCGGGCGGCGCCACCCGGTCGGGCTACGACCAGCCCTGAACGCCTGTGGACCGGCCGGCTCGCGTACCGGGGCCGGCCGGTCCGTCAGGCCGGTAGTCCGTTGAAGGCCGGTGATCCGTTGAAGGCCGGTGATCCGTTGAAGGCCGGTAGTCCGTACAGGCCGGTAGTCCGTTGAAGGCCGGTGATCCGTACAGGCCGGCCAGCCGTACGGGCCGCCGGACGCCAGGTCGTTCAGGCCGGTAGGCCGTCTTCGAGGAAGCCTGACTCCCTGGCGAGCCAGCAGGCCGCCGTGAGCCGCAGCGCGGGGGCGTCGAGCTCGCCGTCGAACATCCACTCCCGGTCGCGCAGCTCGTCCAGGAATCCCAGCACGTAGTCGCCCAGGGTCTCGCGGTCCATCGGGATCGCGTCCCGCAGCTCGGCGGCGTGCTGGTCCACCGCGGACACCAGTCCCGGCTCGGTGGTCATTCTGTCGAGCTGCGTGTGGCCGAGCAGGTCCATCACCGATCGCAGCGGCGAGGCGGCCCAGCCTTCCTGGAGATTCACCCTTTAAACCCTAAACCATGACAAAACCCTTTTACTCTTCCGCATCCAGGGCCGCGAGCGTGCGCTGGGCCACGCCGAAGGCGGCGTTGGCCGCCGGAACCCCGCAGTACACGGCGCTCTGCAGCAGCACCTCACCGATCTCCTCGCGCGTCAGGCCGTTCCGTAAGGCCGCGCGTACGTGCATCGCGAGCTCGTCGAGGTGGCCGTGCGCGACCAGTGCGGTGAGCGTGACGCAACTACGGGTCCGCCTGTCCAGGCCGGGGCGGTTCCAGATCTCGTCCCAGGCGTAGCGGGTGATGAAACTCTGGAAGTCCCTGGTGAAGTCGGTGGTGGCGGCGATGGCACGATCGACGTGCGCGTCCCCGAGCACCTCCCGCCGGGTCCGCATCCCGGCCGCCCCATCGGCACTCCCCCACCGCGAGCCGCCCGTCCCGGCCGCCCCATCGGCACTCCCCGGACCCTCCGTCCCGGACGTCCCCTGGGCACTCCCCTGCCGCGAGTCCCCTGTCCCGGCCGTCGGCACCGGTGTGTGGGAGAGGTGGCGCAGGATCGCGGGGGTCACCGCGTCGGCGCGCTCGACACTCGCCAGGTGCGCCGCTCCGGGCACCGCCGCGAGCAGTGCGCCCGGGATGCCGGTGGCGAGGGTGAGCGCGTGCTCGATCGGGGTGGCGGGATCGTCGGCTCCGGCCACGACCAGCGTCGGGGCGGCGATCTCCGGCAGACGGGGCGTCAGGTCGAAGGCGGCCAGCGCCTCACAGCAGGCGGCGTACGACGCGGTGTCGACCTGACCCAGCATGTCCAGCACCCAGCCGCCGTCGTAGCCCGCGGAGAACCAGCGCGTCGCCAGGACCGGCGCGAGCGAGGTCACGCCCTTGCCGCGCACCAGCGCCGCCCGTCCCAGCCACGGCCCCGGCTCGCCGAACCGGGCCGACGAACAGCACAGGACGAGGCTCCGTACCCGCTCCGGCGCCATGACCGCCGCGGTGGCGGCGATCGCGCCGCCGACCGAGATCCCACCCATCGCGACGTACGGCTCATCCACCAGATCCAGTACGGCCTGCGCCAGGTCGTCGATGGTGAACCCCTCGGCCGGCGGCGAGTCGCCATGCCCGGGAAGGTCGTACCTGAGCACCCGCCAAGCGGCGGCCAGCGCCGGCACCTGGGGCTGCCAGACGTCCAGGGTGGTGCCCAGTGACGGGCCGAGGATCAGCAGCGGTCCGTCGGCGGGTCCGTCGAGGCGGTGATGCAGCTTCACGTGCTCACTCCGATACTGACGTTCACGATCGCGCCCGGTAGGCGGCGAGAATCCGGTCGACCAGCTCCGGGGCGGCGCCCAGGTAGCCGGCCGGGTCCAGCAGGTCCTGTGGGGCGTCCTGGTCCAGCGCGTCCGGTGGGACGTCGAGCGGGCCGTCACGGTCCAGGATCGCGCGCAGGTCGTCCCTGTCCAGGTGGGCGGCGAGCCGTTCGGAGACCGTGCGACCGCCGGTGAGCTCCACGTTGGCGCGCATCCTGTCGGGGAAGACCCGCAGCCCGCCGACCAGCTCCACGGCCGTCTCGGCGGCGCCCCCGGTCAGCCTGAGACACTCGCGCAACGGCGCCCACTCCGCCTGCCAGGCCCCCGCCGCCCGCTCGTGCTCCCCCACCTGGGCCAGCGCCTGCGCGTACGCGGGCACCTGGAACGAGGCCGAGCGGATCAGCACCGACAGGGCGGGATTGCGTTTGTGCGGCATGGCGGAGGAGCCGCCCTGCGAGGACTCGGCGACCTCGCCGACCTCGGTCTGGGCCATGAGGATCACGTCCGTCGCCGGCTTGCCGAGGGCTCTCGCCGTACCGGACAGCGCGGCCCCGAGCTCGCCGATCACCGACCGCTCCGCGTGCCAGGGCGCCAGCGGCATCGCCAGCCCGAGCTCCTCGGCATAGACCCCGACCAGCGCCAGCACCCGCAGCGACGCATCACCAGCGGCCTCCCCGCGGACTGCCTCCCCGCGGGCGGCCTCGCGGGCGGCCTCGCTGCGGGCGGCCTCGCTGCGGGTGGCTTCGACCAGGGCGGCGAGGGTGCCTGCGGCGCCGCCGAGTTGGGCGGGGAGGGGCAGGGCGCGCAGGCGGTCGCGGGTGCGCAGGAGGCCGGTGAGCCAGCCGGCCGCCTTGAGGCCGAAGGTCGTCGGCACCGCGTGCTGCCCGAGGGTCCGGGCGGCCATCACGGTGGTGCGGTGACGCTGGGCCAGGTCGGCCACGAGGGCCAGGGCGGCGTCCAGGTCGGCGGTGATGACGGCGACCGCCCGGGTGGCGACCAGCATGGCGGCGGTGTCCAGGATGTCCTGGGTGGTGGCCCCCAGATGGACCAGGCGGGCCACGTCCTCGCCGCCGGCCCGGGACACGGCCGCGCGCAGGTCGGTGACCAGGGGCACGACCGGACCCGCCGACTGGCGGGAGCGGCGGGCGAGGTCGGCGGCGTCCACCGTGAGCGCCGCCGCCGTACGGTCGATCAAGGCCGCCGCCTCGCCGGAGATCAGGCCGGCGCGAGCCTGGGCACGGGCGAGCGCCGCCTCGGCGTCCAGCATGGCCCGCACCCACGCCCGATCCGACGTGAGCGCCTCCACCCGGGTGCCCGCCCGCACCGGCGCCAGCAACCCGCCGTCCGAGCAGGACGGCGGGCCCGCGTCAGAAGTCGCGTCAAAAATCAAGGAAGACCGTCTCGCCCTCGCCCTGGAGCCGTACGTCGAACCGGTGGTCACCGGCCGGCCCGGTCGCGATGAGGGTGGCGCGGCGGTCGGGGTCGAGGCCGTCCAGGAAGGGATCTGGCCGGTCCTCCAGGTACACGCGGGTGAGGACCGACCGCAGCAGGCCGCGCGCGAAGACCTGCATCGACAGGTACGGCCCGGCCGGCCGCGCCAGCCGGAAACGGTAGCCGCCGTCGGGCCGGGTGGCGCAGCGGCCGAAGCCGGACACCTGGCCGTCGCCGCGGAGCAGGGCGCCCCGGTCGCCGGTGTCGCCGAGCCAGATCTCCAGGAGCGCGTCGGGCACGGGCTCGCCCGCGCCGTCCCGGACGGTGCCCGACAGCGTGATCGCCTCGGGGTGGGTGCCGGGGACGAGCTCCCAGTCGTGCGGGTAGGGCAGCGCGTGGGAGTAGAACGGGCCGATCGTCTGCGAGGGGGTCGTCATGAGGGCTCCACCGGGGTCCGGCCGAGCACGATGTCGAAGGTGTAGCCGAGCGCCCACTCGGGCTCGGTGACGTCGTGGGCGTAGGAGGAGATGAGGCGCTGCCTGGCCGACTCGTCGGGGATCGACTGATAGATCGGGTCGAGCGCCATCAGCGGGTCCCCGGGGAAGTACATCTGGGTGATGAGCCGCTGCGTGAACGCCTGGCCGAACACCGAGAAGTGCAGGTGGGCGGGGCGCCAGGCGTTGGGGTGGTTGC
The DNA here is from genome assembly GCF_014646515.1 of Nonomuraea glycinis. Taxonomy (GTDB): domain Bacteria; phylum Actinomycetota; class Actinomycetes; order Streptosporangiales; family Streptosporangiaceae; genus Nonomuraea; species Nonomuraea glycinis. The sequence goes on along the minus strand of NZ_BMNK01000018.1, from coordinate 57,808 downwards.
GCCACGGGTAGGCGCCGGGCTTGATGGTGACGAACCGGTAGCGGCCGTCCGCGTCGGTGAGGCAGCGGCCGCCGCCGGTGAAGTTGGGGTCGAGCGGGGCTGGATGCTGGTCGCCGGCGTGGGCGTACCGGCCGGCGGAGTTGGCCTGCCACAGCTCGATCAGGCTGTCGCGGACGGGACGCCCGCCCGCGTCGAGGACGCGGCCGGTCACGATGATGCGCTCGCCGATCGGCTCGCCGTCGTGCTGCCTGGTCAGGTCGGCGTCGAGCGCGCCGACCTCCTGGTGGCCGAAGACGGGGCTGGTCAGCTCGATCGCGTCCGGGTCGGCCTTGAACGCCACCGGCGGCTGGGAGGGGGCGCGCAGGACGGTGCTGCCGTAGCCTGGGCTCAGATAGGGCGGATGGGTCATCGCGTTCCTTCAGTTGCGGGGGTCGCTTGCATACGCGGTTGCGGGGTCGCTTGCCTACGGCTCACCAGGGGAGTCCTACGTAGTTCTCCGCCAGTGTGGTCGCCGCCGCCTCGGAGGAGGTCACATAGTCCAGGTGGGACAGCTGTAGCCGCCGCCCGTAGGCGTCGTCGGAGTCGAAGGTGTGCAGCAGCGTGGTCATCCACCAGGAGAAGTGCTGCGCCCGCCACACCCGTTTCAGGCAGGCGGCCGAGTAGCCGTCGAGCGCGCCGGTGCTGCCGTCGTGGAAGAACGCGGTCAGTGCCTCGGTGAGCACCCGGACGTCGGCGACGGCCAGGTTCAGCCCCTTGGCGCCGGTGGGCGGCACGATGTGCGCGGCGTCGCCGGCCAGGTAGAGCCGGCCGTACTGCATGGGCTCGGTGACGAAGCCGCGCATCGGCGTGACGCTCTTCTCGATGATCTCGCCGGTGGTCAGCGTGAATCCGGGCACGGTCTCCAGGCGCGTCCTCAGCTCGGCCCAGACGCGCTCGTCGGGCCAATCGGCCGCGTCGGTGTCCGGCGGCACCTGCAGATAGAAGCGGCTGATCGTGGGCGAGCGCATGCTGTGCAGGGCGAAGCCGCGCTCGGTCCGGGCATAGATGAGTTCGTCCGACGACGGCGTCGCCTCGGCCAGGATGCCCAGCCAGGCGAACGGGTAGTCGCGCTCGTAGGTCTGCAGCACGCCCGGCGGGACGGCCGGCCGGGACACGCCGTGGAACCCGTCGCAGCCGGCGATCACGTCGCAGTCGAGCCGCTCACCGCCGAAGGTCAGGTACGGCCGGTCCGCCAGGGAGTGCGCCGCCACGTCCTCGACCTCGAAGCGGATGTCGCCGCCCGCCTCCAGCCTGGCGGCGATGAGGTCCTTGACCACCTCTTGCTGGCCGTACACGGTGATGGCTCTGCCGGGCACGAGCTTTTCGAAGGCGATGCGGTGCCGTTCGCCGTCGTACCTGAGCTCGATGCCGTGGTGCGGCAGCCCTTCGCGGAGCAGGCGCTCGCCGACGCCGGCCGCGATGAGCGTGTCGACCGTGCCCTGCTCCAGCACCCCGGCTCGCACCCGCCGCTCGACGTAGTCACGGCTGCGTTTCTCCAGGACCACCGAGGAGATGCCGCGCAGGTGGAGCAGGTGCGACAGGAGCAGGCCGGCAGGCCCGGCGCCGATGATCCCTACTTGAGTCCGCATATGGGAAGCATCCTGCTTCGGCGGTGGATGAGCCGACAGGTCGCTTCCACTGAGTGGAAGAATATTGCACGATGGACCCATGTCAGGGAGATCCCGCGAGCCGGGTCGTACGGTCACGTCCAAGGTGCTCGCCCTGCTGGGCGCGTTCGACGCGGCGCATCCGCGGCTCTCCCTCACCGAGTTGGCCACCCGCAGCGGGCTGCCGCTGACGACGACGCACCGGCTGGTCGGCGAGCTGGAGCGCTGGCAGGCGCTCAGCCGCACCCCGGACGGACGGTTCCAGGTGGGGTTACGGCTGTGGGAGCTCGGCCGGCTCGCGCCGGACCCGCTGTACGACGTGGCGCACCCGTGGCTGCAGGAGCTGTTCGGCAACACCGGCGAGAACGTGCACCTGGCCGTCCGCGACGGCCTGGAGGTGCTGTACGTGGACAAGGTGTACGGCAAGCGGGCGGTGCCGATCGTCTCCAGAACGGGGTCCCGGCTGCCCATGCACCCCACGGGGGTGGGCAAGGCGCTGCTGGCGTACGAGCCTGACTGGTTCGTCCGGGCCTATCTGGAGCGCCGGCTGGAGCGGCCCACCTCGCACACGATCACCGAGCGGGGCCGGCTGGCGCGGGAGCTGGCGACGGTCCGGGCGCAGGGCTACGCGCTGACGTTCGAGGAGATGTCGCTGGGCTCGTGCTCGGCGGCGGCGCCCGTCCTGGTGGCGGGGCGGGCCATCGCGGCCCTGGGCATCGTGCTGTCCGCCCGGCGCTCGCGGGAGCTGCCCCGCCTGGTGGAGCCGCTGCTCAGCGCGACAGCCGGAATCGCCCGCGCCTGGTCACAGGCGGCCTAGACGGTGGGGATCGCCCGCGCCCGGTCACCGGTGGTCTAGTCGCCCAGTCGCTGGATGCGGTCCTTCCACAGGGTGGTGGCGATGGCCGCCTTGTGCGGCTGGCCTCTGAGGAAGGCCTGGGCGAAGTTCTTGGCCTGTTCGTAGGAGACCTTGCCGGGCATGGGCGGCTCGTTCGGGTTCACGTCCACGTCCACCAGGGCCGGGCCGTCGTGAGCGAGCGCCTGGCTGATCGCCGGTGCCAGGTCGGCGGCCTTGCCGACCTTGGCGCCGAAACCGCCGCAGGCGCGGGCCCAGGTGGAGAAGTCGGCCTCCGGCTCGGGGTAGCGGACGCCGTGCTCGGGGTAGCCGAGGACCATCTGCTCCCAAAGAATCTGGCCGAGCGAGTTGTTGTTGTTGACGATGACCTTGACCGGCAGCCGGTGCTGGGCGGCGGTGAGGAACTCGGCCATGAGCATGGCGAAGCCGCCGTCGCCGACGTAGGCGATGACCTGCCGGCCGGGGTGGGCGTGCTGCATGGCGATGGCGTACGGCAGGCCGGGCGCCATCGAGGCCAGGGTGCCGGACAGGTAGAACTCGCGCTCGTCGCGGATCGTCCAGTGCCTGGCCGCCCAGGTGGCGATGGTGCCGCTGTCGCAGGTCAGAATGGCGTCGCCGGCGGCCAGTTCGTCGAGGACGGACACGGCGTACTGCGGGGCGATGGGGTCGCGCTCGGCGTTCTCCAGCGTGTCCATGTCGCCCCGCCACTTCACCATCTTTTCCTGATATTTCGCCAGATGGGCGTTGCCGTTCCGGGGGGTGAGCAGCGGCAGCAGCTCGCGCAGCCCCTCCTTGGCGTCGCACACCACCGGCACGTCCGTCGCGATCCTGGTGCCCGCCCTGGCCGGGTCCGCCTCGAACTGCACCACCCGCGCCTTGCCCGGCTCGGGCAGGTATTTGGTGTAGGGGAAGTTCGTCCCCACCATGAGGAGCACGTCGGCCTCTTCCATCAACTCCTCGCTGGGCAGCGTGCCGAGCAGGCCGATGCCGCCCGTCGTGTACGGCGAGTCGTCGGGGATGACCGCCTTGCCGGGCAGCGTCTTGACCACGGGCGCGCCCAGCGCCTCCGCCACGGCCAGCACCTCGTCCCTGGCGTGCAGCGCCCCCGCGCCGACCAGCATGGCCGGGCGGGCGGCCCCGTTGAGCACCTCGGCCGCCCACTCCAGGTCCTCCGGGCGCGGCAGGCCGGATCCCCGCAGGTAGACGGGCGCGGTCCGCGGCGGCCTGACCGGACCGAGGCTCTGGTACGGCTCGGCGCCCGCGTCGGCGACCTGCACGTCGTTGGGGATCGTGAGATGGGCGACCCCGCGCCGCGCGTAGGCGGTCCTGATCGCCACGTCCACCAGCGACGGGAGCTGCGCCGGGTTGCTGATCATCATGTTGTACTCGGCGACGTCCTCGAACAGCCGGTCCAGGTGGACCTCCTGCTGGTAGGCGGTGCCGAGCACGGACGTCTCCTGCATGCCGGTGATGGCCAGCACGGGCGCGTGGTCCAGCTTGGCGTCGTAGAGCCCGTTGAGCAGGTGGATGCCGCCGGGCCCCGAGGTCGCCAGGCAGACGCCGATCCGGCCGGTCGCCTTGGCGTAGCCGGTGGCCATGAAGGCGGCGGCCTCCTCGTGGTGCACCAGGACGAAGCGCACCCGGTCGCGATGGCGGCGCAGGCCCTCCATGATGCCGTTGATGCCGTCGCCGGGCATGCCGAAGACGGTGTCGACGTCCCACTCGGCGAGCCGTTCCACCAGGGATTCCGCTGCGATTCGAGCCATGTGCAGCGCCCTACCCCGCAGATGCACGGACAGGCGTTTACCGGGTATGTGCCCGTTATGCGCATTTTGGTTACGGGGGCGACCGGCACGCTGGGCAGGGCCGTGGTGCCCGCTCTGGTCAGGCGGGGGCACCAGGTCCGGGCGATGAGCCGCCGCGAGCGGGAAGGGACCGACGTGACCTGGGTGCGGGGCGACCTGGCCTCCGGCAACGGCGTCAGGCAGGCGGCCCGCGACTGCGACGCGATCGTGCACCTGGCCACCCAGGCTCGCAGAGGGTCCGAGCGCATGGACGTCGCGGGCACCCTGACCCTCGTCTCGGCCGCCCGCGAGGCGCGGGTGTCTCACCTGCTGTACGTCTCGCCGGTCGGCGCCGACCGGGTGCCCACCGGGCTGCCGCGGCACAAGTTCGAGGCCGAGCGCGTGATCAGGGGCAGCGGCCTCGGCCACACCGTGCTCCGCACCACCCACTACCACCAGTGGCTGGACCGGCTGCTGCGCAGGCTGGCCGGCCTGCCCGCAATCCCGGTGGACCCCTCGGTCCCCTGGCAGCCGATCGACACCGCCGAGGTGGCCGCGCGCCTGGGCGGGCTGCTCGCCGACGGCCCGCGGGGCGAGACGCTGGAGTTCGGCGGGCCCCAGGTGCTCGGCACCGACGAGCTGGTCCGCACCTGGCTACGGGCCCACCGGTCGCGCCGCCTGTGCGTACGCGTGCGCTACCCGGGCAAGCTGATCGCCGCGCAGCGAGCGGGCGCGCTCACCACCGACGCCACTCCCCTGGGCCGGATCTCCTGGGCCGACTACCTGTGCCCGCCGATGCCCCTGTCCGACGACTTCGCCGTGGAGCACACGGCCTCACCGACCAGCCCGGCCAACCAGCCGGAGGGCGACCCCGACCTACGGGTCTACGGCGGCGACGAGGGCTACCAGCGACAGACAAGGAAGTAACCGCCTGGAGTGGTCAGCCCAGTGACGCGCTTGCCGCGCGCAGCTCGTCCAGGGCCGCTAAGGCGTAGCCGGCGAGCTCGTCCTTGACGTCACGGTCGCTCTCGGACCATTTCGCGTACCCCCGTTTGAAGGCGAGGACGCCCAGCTCGCCCGCGAGAGCCGCGGTCGGGTCGGGCACGCCGCGGGCGACCAGCGCGGTGGTCATCGCGGCCGCGAGGCTGACGCTCTTGAGCGCGTCACGCTCCTGCAGCTCGGCACTGGCGGCGACGGCCGCCTTCAGGCGAGGGGCGAGCCGGCGACTCATGGCGCCCATCGCGGTGGAGGCACGCTCGAGACCGGCGGCGACCGCTTCGAGCGGGCTGGCGTCGTCAGGCGCCTCGGCGATCCCCTCGGCCAGCAGCCGGCTCAGCGCCTCCTGGCCGGCCACCAGCAGCTCGCGCTTGTCGGGGAAGTGCCGGAAGAAGGTGCTCTTGGTGACTCCGGCGCGCTCGGCGATCTGCGCGACCGTGGTGGCGTCGTAGCCCTGCTCGGTGAACAGGTCGACGGCAGCCACGACAAGGCGTTCGCGCGCGCCTGGTTCCCATCGAGCCATGGGCCCATCCTAACGTGATGGGACTCTTGTCCCATCACCCTGTTAGAGTGATGAGACAAGAGTCCCATCACTTACGGGAGAGTTCCATGCGCGTCTTCGTCACCGGTGGCACCGGCCTGATCGGCTCCGCCGTCGTCGCCGAACTGCTCGGCAACGGCCACACCGTCCTCGCGCTCGCCCGCTCCGACGCCTCCGCGCAGGCCGCCGAGGCGGCCGGCGCCGAAGCGCTCCGCGGCGGTCTCGCCGATCTGGACGTCCTCCGCGCCGGCGCCGCTCAGGCCGACGGAGTGATCCACCTGGCCTTCGCCAACGACTTCAGCAGCCCGGAGGCCCTCGCGAACGCGGTCGCGGAGGAAACCGCCGCCCTCGAGACCCTCGGCCAGGCACTCGTCGGCACCGCCCACCCCTTCGTCGTCGCCTCGGGGACACCCGCCGCGCCGGGCCGCGTCTCCACCGAGGCCGACCCGCTGATCACCGACGGGCCGGTCGGTGGTCGCGGTCGCGCGGTCAAGGCGGTCCTGGCGCTGGCCGCGCGCGAGGTCCGGAGCAGCGCCGTACGCTTGCCGCGCACGGTGCACAACGAGGGCGAGGGCGGGTTCGCCGGTATTCTGACCGCCATCGCCCGCCAGACCGGCCTGTCCGGCTACCCGGGCGACGGCACCCAGCGCTGGCCGGCCGTGCACGCGCTCGACGCGGCGGTCCTCTTCCGGCTCGCCCTGGAGCAGGCGCCGGCAGGTACGGCCTGGCACGCCGTGGACGACGAGGGGGACCAGGTGCGTGACATCGCCGCGGTCATCGGCCGGCGGCTCGGCCTGCCGGTCGAGTCGGTGCCGGCGGAGACCTACGGCCCGCTCGGCGCGCTCTTCTCGAGCGACCAGCCCTCGTCCAGCGCCTACACCCGGCAGACGCTCGGCTGGGAGCCGAAGCACCCGAGCCTGCTGGAGGACCTGGAGAACCTCCGGCCCTGACCGGCTCGCTAGGTCCAGGGGTCGTAGTCGATCTCCAGCGGCTCCTGGGGCGGGCGTTGCGTCGCGGGGACGTGCTCCAGGTTGACCCGGATCCGATACCACAGGCTGCTGCGCCCGCGCATGCCGTCCACCAGCACGTCGGCAGGCTCCAGCAGGGCGGCCGCCTCCGGGTGGCGGGCCTTCCAGCGCTCGAGGCCGGCCATCGCCTCGTCCTTGTGCTGGGCCTTGGCGATCTCGATGACGGGCCTGGTCTGCTGTCTGCGGCCGCTGCCCTTGGGCGGCTTGGGCGCGGGGCCGAGCTCGTCGGCCAGCTCCAGCAGGCCGTCGAGGGAGCCGGGGTGCAGATCCATGTCCTGCCACGGGTCGCCGATCTCCCGCAGCCGGTGCGGCACGGTGTCGAGCGTGAAGCTCTCCGGCCGGCAGCCGGGCACCTCGTCCCAGGTGAGCGGCGTGGACACGCGGGCGTCGGGGAGGGCGCGCACGGAGTAGGCGGAGGCGACGGTGCGATCGTAGGCGTTCTGGTTGAAGTCGACGAAGACGCCGTGCCGCTCCTCCTTCCACCACCGGCTGGTGGCCAGATCGGGAGCGCGCCGCTCGACCTCGCGCGCCACCGTCTCGGCCGCCTTGCGCACCTGGGCGTAGGGCCAGAGGCGATCGATCCTGGCGTAGACGTGAAACCCCCGCGAGCCCGACGTCTTGGGCCACGCGGTCAGCCCGTGGTCGCCGAGCACCTCCCGCACCACCTGCGCGGTGCGCAGCACGTCGGCGTACGCGACGCCCGGCACCGGGTCCAGGTCGATGCGCAGCTCGTCGGGGTTGGCGAGGTCGTCGGCGCGCACCGGGTGCGGGTTGAGGTCGACGCAGCCCAGGTTGACCACCCAGACGAGCTGCGCCAGGTCCGTGCAGACGACCTCCTCGGCGCCGAGGCCCGAGCGGTAGCGCAGCTCGGCCACCTCGATCCAGGGGGGCCGCTTGGCCGGGGCGCGCTTCTGGAAGAACGGCTCCTCCTCGATGCCGTGCACGAACCGCTTGAGCACCATCGGCCGCCCGTGGACGCCGCGCAGCGCGGCCTCGCCGACCGCCTGGTAGTAGCGGATCAGGTCGAGCTTGGTGTGGCCGCCCCGCGGGAAGACCACCTTGTCCGGGTTGGTGATGCGCACGTCGCGCCCGGCCACCTCGATGTCAGGCATGAGATCACGATACGTGGCGGCTCTGACATTCCCACAGCTCACGGCTGCGGGCCTCCCAGTGGTCCAGGCCCAGGCGGTGGTGCGCGTCGATCGCCGCCCGCGCGTGCGTACGGGCCTCGTCCGTACGGCCGAGCCGGAACGCGAGCCGGGCCAGCACGTCCCTGACCGAGCCCCAGCCGACGCTGCCGGAGCCCATCACGATGAGCTGGTCCGCGATCGGCCGCAGCCGTGCGTACAGATCCTCGGGATCCGGCGTGCCGAGCCGGGCGGCGATGAGCCCCCAGACGGGCCACAGGAAGTCGGCGGACCAGTCCTCGCGCAGGTCGGCGCCCCACCGGGCGAGCAGGTGCCTGGCCAGGTCCTCCTGGCCGGTGTCGAGCGCGGCCAGCACGGCGAGCGGGCGGAGCGGCGTGAGCAGCGGGCGGTCGGCCGCGGCGACGAGCTCGTCCAGGATCTCGGCCACCCTGCCCTGGCCGCGCCTGCAGGTGTACAGGCCGGTCAGGCGGCGGGCGTCCAGTCCCCACAGGCTCGCGCCGTACCTCGGGCCGGGGAAACGCTCCAGCAGGGACTCCACCTCCGGCCAGCGCGCGTGCAGGGTGTGCCCGGCCGTCTCCGCCACCCTGACCATGGCCTCCAGCTCCGGCCGGCGCAGCCGCCGGACCAACTCGTCGCAGCGGGCCAGCTCCCGCTCCCACTCGGCGAGCTCACCGGCGCGCAGCAGGCAGGACATCCGGAAGATCCCGGCGATCAGGCGGGCCTGCCTGTTCAGGGGGGAGATCTCGCGCATCTCTTCGGCCGCGCGCAGCCGCTGCGGGTTGCGGCCGGGGACGAAGGAGGCGAGCAGGTGGTTGTTCAGGGTCCTGGCGAGCAGGGCCGGATCATGCAGGGCGCGGGCCAACTCGACCGCCTCGGCGGCGAGGCGCTCGCCCTCGGCCCGGCGCGGGCCGTAGTACAGCTCGACGCCCAGCGTGCCCAGTAGCGTCGCCCTGTCGTGGTCGGCGAGCGGGCCCGCCAGCAGCTCCTCCAGAACCGCCACCATCTCCTCGTCCACGACCCCGTACGGCCGCCAGTTCCACACCGCCGGGCCGCCGAACACCGACACCGCCGCCACCAGCGCCTGCCGGTCGCCGAGCCGGCGGGCCTGGGCGACCGCCTCGCTCAGGTCGCGCAGCGCGCCCTCTGCGTCCCCGGCGTCGCGGCGTGCCTGCCCGAGCTCGGTCAGGGCGCGGCAGCGGGCGGGCGAGTCGCCGGCCGGCAGGTGGGCGAGCGCCAGCTCCCACAGCTCGACGGCCTCCTGGTAGCCGTGCCCGGCGGTGGCCCGGCGGGCGGCCTCGGTCGCGTGCTCGACGGCCCTGGCCGAGCCGCCCAGCGGCGCCGCGGCGGCGTAGTGGCCCGCGAGCAGGGCGGGGTCCGCGCCGGGGACCTGGTGCAGATGGTCGCCCGCCCTGAGGTGCAACCGTGCGCGGGCCAGCCGGTCCAGGCCGGTGTCGAGCGCCTGGCGTACCAGGTCGTGGGAGAAGCGGTAGCCGGCCGCCTCGGTGATCAGCCCGGTCGCCAGGGCGGGCTCCAGCAGCGACATGACCTCCTCGACCGGCCGTTCGGCCAGCGCGGACAGCAGCTCCAGGTCCACCTCGCGGCCGGCCACGGCCGCCGCCCTGAGCAGCTCCCTGGTGGGTCCGGGGAGCCTGGCCAGGCGGCGGTCGATGACGTCGCGGGCGCCCGGTGGGACCAGATCGCGTTCGCTCTCCGGCAGGCGGAGCAGCTCGGTGAGGTAGAACGGGTTACCGCCCGAGCGGTCCAGCAGGGCCAGCGGGTCAGCCCGCACGTCGCGCAGGCGCAGGTAGTGGCGCACGTCCTCGGCGTCGAACGGGGCCAGCGGCATCCGCAGACCCTCCCTGGCCAGCGCGCCGAGCGTCTCGCGCAGCTGCTCCGGGTGCTCGCCCGGCTCGGGCCTGAGCGTGGCGAGGACCAGCGTGGAGGTACGGGCCAGCTCGCCGGCGACATGACCGAGCAGCTTCAGCGAGGAGGCGTCGGCCCAGTGCAGGTCCTCCAGCACCAGCAGGTTCGGCCCGGCGCGCAGGTGCGCGAGCACGTCGTCGTACAGGTCGAACAGCTCGGCGTGCGCCCGCGCCGGGAGCACGCCCGCCCGCGTCCACGGCCAGAACGCCGGCGCCGAGCCCCCGTCCAGGCAGCGCCCCCACGCCACCCGGAACCCGCGCGCCCCGGCCAGCTCGGCGACGGCCCTGGCCAGGCTGGTCTTGCCGATCCCCGCCTCGCCGGTGATGACCACCAGCCCGCCCCGGCCGGCCCGCGCCTCCGCCAGCCGCTCCTCGACCGCCCGCACCTCCCCGTCCCGCCCCACCAGCCGCCCACCGACGCCCTCGACCGGACTTTGCGAGATCACCGCGTCACCCGGACCTGCGGGAACGGGCGGGAGGGTGCTCGGTGAGCCGGGGGCGGCGTAGATCGGGGGGTGAGGGCGGGCCTCCAGCTCCGGGGCCTGGCCGAAGACGGCCTGTTCCAGGCGCTTCAGCTCGGGACCCGGCTCGATGCCGAGCTCGCCGGCCAGCAGGGCACGCACCCGGCGCAGGGCGGCCAGCGCCTCGGCCTGCCGCCCGGCCCGGTAGAGGCCGAGCACCAGCAGGCCCCAGGCGCGCTCCCGGTAGGGATTGGCCTCGGCCAGCGCCTCAAGGTCGGGGATGCCGGCCTCGCCCAGGCCCAGCCGGGCCTCCAGCCGATCTTCCAGCGCGCCCGACCGCAGCTCGGCCAGCCGGGCGGACTCGGCGCGGGCGAAGGCCAGGCCGGCGAACTCCGCCAGCGGCTCCCCCCGCCACAGCGCCAGCGCCCGATCGAGCACCGCCGCGGCCTCGGCGTGCCTGCCGGACCGGATCAGGCGGCCGCCGTCGGCGCTCCAGGCGGCGAACCGGCCCAGGTCCGTCTGGGCGGGCGTGATGTCGAGCAGGTAGCCGGGCTCGCGGGTGAGGAGCAGCGCGGGCGGGGTGCGCGGCTTGCGGTCCGGCTCCAGCACCCGCCGCAGGTGCGAGATGTACGCCTGGAGCGTCGCGGTGACCTTGGCCGGGGCCTCCCCCGCCCACAGCTCCTCGATGAGCCGGTCGAGCGAGACGGCCCGGCCCGGCCGCAGGGCGAGCATGGCCAGCACGGCCCGCTGCTTACGCGTGCCGGGATCGAGCCTGACGCCGTCGGCGTCGTACACCTCAAGCGGGCCGAACAGTCGAAGCTCCACGCCCCAAGTCAACCTCAAGCCACTCTCAAACCGTTACATGCACAGTCATCCCCATGAACGAACTGAAGAACACGATCAAGGGCACGATCTGGGCCGCCGGCGACCCCGGCTTCGCCGAGGCGAGCCGACCGTGGAACCTGGCGGTCGCGCAGAAGGTCGTGGCGGTCGTCGAGGCGGCGGACGCCGAGGACGTGGCCGCCACGGTCAGCTATGCCGCCCTGCACGGCCTGGCGGTGACGACCCAGCCCACCGGCCACTCCGCCAGCGGCTCGGCCGACGGCACGATCCTGCTGCGCACCCACCGGCTGAACAGCGTGGAGATCATCGGCGGATCGGCGGAGGCCGGCCCGGATGGTGTGGCGCGGGTCGGGGCGGGCGCTCAGTGGGGCCAGGTGCTGGCCGCGGCGAGCCCGCTCGGACTGACGGGCCTGGCGGGCAGCTCCCCCGTCGTGGGCGTGACGGGATACACGCTGGGCGGCGGGCTGAGCTGGTTCAGCAGGGCCTACGGGATCGCCGCCGACAGCGTGCTGGCCTTCGACGCGGTCGACGCCGGCGGCGCGAAGATCAGGGTGACGGCGGAGACCGACCCGGAGCTGTTCTGGGCGCTGCGCGGTGGCGGCGGCGACTTCGCCGTGGTGACGGCGCTGGAGTTCGCCCTGCGTCCGGCACCCTTCCTGTACGGCGGGCGGATCATGTGGCCGGTGGAGCGGGCGCCGGAGGTGCTGGCCGCCTACCGCGAGGTCACCGCGACGGCTCCGGACGAGCTGACCGTCTGGTACGACCTGCTGAAGCTCCCCGGCGGGCCGGGCTTCGTCACGGTGGACTGCACCTTCCTGGGCGAGCACCCGGGCGACCTGCTGAGCCCGTTCGACCGGATCGGCGGCGCGATCAGCGACGGCCGTGGCCTGCTGCCGGTGGCCGAGCTGGGCGGCATCTGCGCCGAACCGACCGACCCGCTCCCCAGCATGAGCAGCGCGTACCTGCTGACGAGCCTGGACGACGCGGTGGCCGAGGTGCTGCTGGCCGACCCGATCGACCCGCTGGTCAGCGTGCAGATCAGGCACCTGGGCGGCGCCCTGTCCAGGCCCGTCCCGGGCGGCGGCGCGGCCGGTCACCTGGACGAGCCGTACCTGGTCTACCTGCTCGGCCTGCCGTCCCAGGACACGGCCGACCGGATCGAAGGCCTGTCGAAGGCCCTGGTGCCGCACACGACCGGACGCAAGCCGTACACGATGCTGCATGACGGCGAGCACGCCGCGTCCGCCTTCCCCCGCGAGACCCTCGACAGGCTGCGCGACCTCAAGCGCGCCCGCGACCCGCGGGGTGTGATCAGGGCGAACTTCCCGGTCCTCTAGCTCCAACCCTCGCAGGTCACCCGCTGCTGCCAAGCGTGACCGTGACCCGATGGTGGGTCGTGGCCCGCCCGGCTGTGGCGTGCCCGGTCCATATCGCGATGTAGGTGTATCTGCCGGCGGTCTCGAGCGTGTCGATGAAGGTGTACGAGCCATCTGCGTCCGTGCTCACGGGCGGGAGAATGACGGTCTCGGGGTCGCCGTCGTTCGTCACGCTGCGCTGCACGGTGATCGTGGCGCCCGGTTCGGGCTGCCGGTCGCCCACCGTAAGCACGCCGGTCAGCTCCACAGGCTCGCCGACAGTTCCGGACGCCGGTCCGTCCAGGGTGAGAGAGGAGATGTGCATGAACGTCACGGTGGCGGAGGCGCTGCTCCAGCGGGATCTGCTGTCGCCGTCCCAGAGCACGGTGTAGGTCACCTCGCCGACGCCCGGGGGTGTGTCCGTGAAGGTGAACCTGCCGTCCTCGCCTGCCGTCACGCTGTCGAGCGGCACGCTCGTCCCGTCGGGCAGGCGGCGGGTCACGGCGAGCGGCCGGACGATGCGCGATTTGCCGCTGGTCCGGGTGATCCGCCCTTCGAGGGTGACCGACCCACCGGACCGCACGCGCGCCGGGGCCGTCAGCGTCAGCTCGGAGGCCGGCAGCGTGACGCCGTGCAGCCGCCACAGCAGCAGCCGGCCCGCCGAGTTCCGCAGCAGCGTGTAGACATCCTGCCCGGAGAACACGACGCCGCCCGGGACCACCTCGGCGTCCGGCTGGTCGGCGGAGTACGTCACCGCCCCGGTCGCGGCGTCGTAGAGCGTGAGGTCGGTGCTGCCCCACTGGCGCCCCGCGGCGACGTAGGCGCCACGGGAGTCGATCGCCACGCCGGCCGGGTACCCGTCCCATCCATCTCCGTAGGCGCCGGTCGCCGTCAGGGTCGTGGTGTCGAACTTGGTGAAGTGCCCGGGGGCGTCGGCCGCCGCAATCAGGGTGGAGCCGTCGAAGGTGAGGGTGAGCTCGTTCAGCTTGTCCAGGTCCCACCTCTGGCCGTCGATCTCGCCGCGCAGCGTCGGGGTGCCGCCGCCGATGTCGTAGACCAGCAGGTCGGAACGGCGTAGGCCGGTCTCGCCGACCACGAGCGTGTCGCCGGCGACCGCGAGCACGGGAGTCCGGGCGTGCACGCGCCCGAGCGTCACCGGCGTCGGAGCCGCCGCCGTCAGGTCCAGGCCGACGGCGCCACCGTCGTCGCCACCCTCCTCGCCGGCGCAGCCGTGTCCCACCCACAGCCACTGGCCGGACAGGGCCAGCGTGGACGGGCACGGGTGGGCGGACAGGTCGATCCGGCGGAGGACGGTGCGGCTCGCGGTGTCGATCTCGGCCACCTCGTTCGAGCCGGTGAGCGCCGCGTACAGGCGGGTGGCGCCCGTGTTCAGGGCCAGCCCGTCCACCCCTGACAGGCCGGTGACGGCACCGCCCGTGACGTTTCCGCCGCGGTCGGCGACGATGATCCGGTCTGCGGCGGAGACGAACACCTGGCCACCGCCGACGGCGATGTCGGCGGTGAAGGAATCGAGGCTCACCCCGAGATCGGTCGTGGTATCGGCGGCCGAGGCGGCAGGGGCCGACACGGTGAGCAGGCCCGTGATCAAGCCGACGGCACCGCAGTAAGCGGCTAGTCGGCGAATCAGTGGGTGGCGCACGTAGAACTCCTTAAGACGGGAACATATGTTCCAATAACGTCCTATAGGTGCTCCCACGTCAAGATCGACATTTCTATGGAAGGCGAACTCTCCGTGATACCACCAGGTCGTCGCACCTGGGCGACATCAAACCGTGATCACCACGCTCACGCTGCCTCAGGGGGCAGGAACAGCGTGAGCCGACAGCGACGCCCCTCGACGTCGTTGCGCGCCTCGGGCCTGCTGAACACGACGGTCGTCACCAGGCTTTCGCGCTCCACTCGTACGGTCATGCCGTCGAACCTACGGCCGGATCCCGGCTCGGGCCAGGAATGATTGTGTCGGTGGGGTCCGGCATGATCTCGCGCATGCCGTTCTCCTATCGGGCCCAGCACCTGCTGCAGCTGATGATCAAAACCGCCGAGCAGACGAGCACGTCGTTCCCGCCCGAGGCGTGCGCCAAGCTGTTCGAGCCTCTGGTCGAGGAGCTGTCGACCCAGCAGTGGGCGGACCTGTGCGTCGCGGTCGGCACGGTGGTGCCCCTCCCGGCGGAGACTGCTCGGCTGGGATGTGGCGCGGCGGGCGCTGTTCGCCGAGTCGCTGGCGGAGGGGCCCGCCCATTTCTCGCCGCCGCCACTTGATGTGCGGAAGCTCTCCGACCTGCCCGGCTACCTCGACTTCGCCCGCGCGACCCTGGAAGCGGCCGAGGCCCGGGTCACGGCGATCCACGCCGGGGAGATCCCCTACCGGGCGGACAAGGCGTTCGACCACGGCGAGACCAACACCATCGGCCGTGCCGCCCGGCTGGCGCTCTACCTCGACGAGCCGTGGCTGCCCGAGCTGCTGGAGCGGCTCGTGCCCGGAGTCGCGGTGGCGCCCACGCAGGCCAGGACGCTCCCCTCGCAGAGCCTGCTGTACGAGATCGCCCGTGCGGTGGAGGAGCATCCCACGCCGGAGGCCGTCTGGGCGTTACGCGCCGCCCGTCAGGCGACCCGGCATGCGGGGGTGCCCAAGCAGCTGGACCGCATGCTCAAACGGATCGAGCCCGCCTTGGCCAACCGGCTGGAGGTGGCCTTCCGGCTGCCGGACGGGCGGGTGCGGCAGGCGGTGGGCGAGCACACGGCGGTGATCTCGACCGAGGGCACGGTCGAGCTGTCGTGGTGGCACGGGGACAAGAAACTCAAGTCGGTCCCGGCAGCGGTCAGACGGGAGCATCCCGACGAGGTCAAGCGGCTGCGAACCCTGGCCAAGCAGGTCCAGCAACAGCAGGCGACCCTGGTCAGGGCGCTGGAGGCCGGCTACGCGAGCGACACCCCGCCGCCCTATCACCAGCTGGCCGGGCAGCCGATCGCCGAGCGGCTGATCTGGGAGTTCGAGGTCTCGCCCGGCGTGTGGCGCAGCGAGCTGGGGCTGGGCGTGCCGGACGTGCCGGTACGGCTGTGGCATCCGGCGCGCGCGTCGCTGGAGGAGGTGGCGGCCTGGCGGGAGGTGGTGCAGGACAAGGAGCTGCGGCAGCCGTTCAAGCAGGCTTTTCGTGAGGTCTATCTGCTCACGCCCGCCGAGGAGGCGACGGAGGTCCACTCCAACCGGTTCGCCGAGCACGTGGTCGACTACCCGAAGCTGTACGCGCTGTTCAAGCAGCGGGGCTGGCAGGCCCACTACCTGGGGCCCTGGGACGGCGGCGGCGACGGGCAGGCGCGGCGGGTGCTGGCGGGGGGACGATGGCAGGCGTCGTTCGACCACGGGTATCTCTTCTACGAGGAGGGCTACGCGGTCACCGACCAGGTCCGCTTCCACCGGCTGACGGAAGGAGAGTGGCGCCTGGCGCCACTGACCGAGGTGCCGCCGCTGGTGTTCAGCGAGGCGATGCGGGATGTGGACCTGTTCGTCGCCGTCGCCTCGATCGCGAGCTACCCCGAATGGGCCGCCAACAGGCCGGACGAGCTGCGGGGCTACTGGGAGACGGGTTCGTCCGGGCCGCTGGCGCCGTCCGCCGAGGTGCGCCGGGACGCACTGTCCCGTCTGCTCGGCCGCACGTCCATCGCCGAGCGGTGTACGGTCACCGACCGCTTCCTGGTGGTTCGGGGCGACCTGCGCACCTACAAGATCCACCTGGGCTCGGGCAACATCCTGATGGAGCCCAACGACGCCTACCTGTGCATCGTCTCGACCCGCGACCCCCACGCGGGGCTGTTCCTCCCCTTCGAGGAGGACGGCCGGCTGGCGCTCATCCTCAGCAAGGCCTTCCTGCTGGCGAACGACACCGCCATCACCGACCCGCCCATCACCCGCCAGATCACGACCTGACCGATGGACAACTCTGTCGGAGGCGTCCGGCAGGATCTCCCGCATGAAGCTTTCCTCTCCAGCCCGGCACCTGCTGGATCTGATGACCGGAGCCAGGCAGGACCCCGCGCCGTGGCAGGACGTCTCCCTGGTGAGCGCGGTCGAGCTGGGCACGCTGATCCCGGCGGCCTACCGGGTCGGGAAGCGGCCCGGTGGGGCCAGGATGGCGCGCTTCTCGACCGAGGCGGAGGCGCGCACAAGGCAACCGGTGTTCACCCCCGAGGCGTGCCTCGATGTGTTCGGGGCCTTGGTCGACGGACTGCCGACCCGGAAGTGGGCGGACCTGTTCGTCGGCATCGGTGCGCTGGTGCGATGCCCCGCCGGAGCGCCGCTGGAGCGGCTGGCCGAGCCCGCCCGCACGGTGGTCGGTTTCCTGCTGCGCGAGAAGCGGTTGGACAGCCCCTTCTCCCTGCTGGCGGCGGCCGGGCTCGCGGGGCTGGACGCGGAGGTGGCCGCGCAGCTCACCGAGGGGCGCGGGCCGATCGCGGTCGCCGAGGTGGAGTTGCTGCTCGGCTGGGATGTGCCGCGGCGGGCGCTGTTCGCCGAGTCGGTCCGGGAGCACTCGTTCAACGCCTTTCCGCCCCTGCCCGACATCCTGGAGCGGCTCGACGACCTGCCTGATTACCGTGACTTCGCGCGAGTGACCCTGGAGACGGCCGAGGCCCGGGTCGCGGCGATCCATGCCGGGAAGATCCCCTACCGAGCGGACAAGGCGTTCGCCACCGGGGAGAAGGAGACCATCGGCCGTGCCGCCCGGCTGGCGCTGTTCCGGGACGAGCCGTGGCTGCCTGAGCTGCTGGAGCGGCTGCTGCCCGGGGTGGCGGTGGCGCCCACCGAGGCCAGGACGCTGCCCTCGCAGGGGGTGCTGTTCGAGATCGCTCGCGCGGTGGAGGACCATCCGACCCCCGAGGCGATGGCGGCGCTGCGGGCCGCCCGTCAGGCGACCCGGCATGCGGGGGTGCCCAAGCAGCTGGACCGCATGCTCAAACGGATCGAGCCCGCCTTGGCCGGGCGGATCGAGGCCGCCTTCCGGCTGCCGGACGGCCGGGTCCGGCAGGCACTGGGCGAGCACACGGCGGTGATCTCGACCGATGGCGCGGTCGAGCTGTCGTGGTGGCACGGGGACAAGAAGCTCAAGTCGGCTCCGGCGGCGGTCAGGCAGGAGCATCCCGACGAGGTCAAGCGGCTGCGAAAGCTGGCCAAGCAGGTTCAGCAGCAGCAGGCGACCCTGGTCAGGGCGCTGGAGGCCGGCTACGCGAGCGACACCCCGCCGCCCTACCGCCGGCTGGCGGGGCAGCCGATCGTGGACCGGCTGATCTGGGAGTTCGAGGTGTCACCTGGTGAATGGCGCAGCGAGCTGGGGCTGGGTGTGCCGGACGTGCCGGTGCGGCTGTGGCATCCGGCCCGCGCGTCTGCGGAGGAGGTGGCGGCCTGGCGGGACGTGGTGCGGGAGCTGCGGCAGCCGTTCAAGCAGGCCTTTCGTGAGGTCTATCCGCTGACGGCCGCTGAGGAGGCGGCAGGGGTCTACTCCGATCGGTTCGCCGGGCAGGTGGTGGACTATCCGAAGGTGTACGCGCTGTTCGAGCGGCAGGGGTGGCGGGCCGAGCACCTCGGGCCGTGGGACGGCGGCGGGTCCGGGGAGGCTCGGCGCAGGGTGGGAGGGTGGCAGGTGACGTTCTCCCAAGATCTCCTGCCGGACCACGACGGCCACGCGGTCACCGGCCAGGTCCGCTTCCACCGGCCGGCCGAGGGTGGCTGGCAGGCGGCGCCGCTGGCCGAGGTGCCGCCGCTGGTGTTCAGCGAGGCGATGCGGGAGGTGGACCTGTTCGTCGCCGTCGCCTCGATCGACCTCCCCTCTGAGGAGGCCGGCCTCCTCCCGTAGGGGACGGCCGGGGCCACGTCAGGCGATGCTGTGATAAATTCGGCGGCGCCGTGAGGCACTGCGACCAGAGGAGGTGAGACCGATCAACGCTGTGATGACAGGTCGGGACTCCCTCTCCCTCATGGTCTAGGGAGCGCCCGCTTAAGGCACCCCCGAAAGGCTTTGCAACGCCATGCGCTTCAGCGTGACTTCCCAGATGTCGACCGACGGCGTCACCGAACAGTCCTTCACCCTCGGCGAGATCACCGGCATCCTGTTCACGCCGCAGGACGCCACCGGCCCCCGCCCGCTGATCCTGATGGGACACGGCGGCGGCCAGCACAAGAGGGCTCCCGGCATCGTGGCCGGCGCACACCGGTTCGCCGGCGAAGGCGGCTTCGCCGTCGCCGCGATCGACGCCCCCAGCCACGGCGACCGGCCGAAAAGCGAGCAGTTCATCCAGTTGGCGAGCGACATGCGGGCCCGGATGGCCGCCGATGAGGACGCGACCGAGCCGGCCACGGCCATCCACACTCTGCTGGCCGGGCAGACCGTCGCCGACTGGCAGGCCGTTCTGACCGCGGTCCAGGAGTTCGACCAGGTGGGCGCCGGCCCGGTCGGCTACTGGGGCATGTCGATGGGCTGCAGGTTCGGTGTGCCGCTGCTCGCCGCCGAGCCCCGGATCCGCGCCGCGGTGCTGGGCCTGCTCGGCGCGCGCGGGCTGACCGACACCGCCGCCCAGGTCACCGTACCGGTGCGGTTCCTCCTGCAATGGGACGACAAGATGGTCCCCCGGGACCAGGCCCTGGCCCTGTTCGACGCCCTCGCCTCCACCGACAAGACCCTGCATGCCAACCCCGGCGGTCATGGGGAGATCCCCGCGTACGAAACCGACGACACGCTGCGGTTCTTCACCCGGCACCTTGGATAAGTCCGCCGCCTCGTAGCCCGCGACGAGGTTCCTGCACGCGATGTCGACGCGGGTCATGTCGAGGTCGTGGAGGTAGCTGCCGCCGACGGCGGCAGCGAGCCCGGCCAGGACGGTGACTCCAGGTCTGCCGGGTGCTCGGCCGGGGGAAACTGGATGGGGAGCTCGAACCACACGGTCCGGCCGAGCCAGCGCCTCTTCACTCCCCATTGCGTCGCCACGGCGGCCAGGATGTGCAGGCCTCGTCCGCTGGTCTCGTCGGGGTCGTCGCGGAGTCGCGGCCCCGACCACCATCCCTGGTCCATGACCTCGACACGGACCTGCTCGGCACCGAGCCACATACGAACGCGAAATGAGCCTTTGCGCCATCGGCCGGAAATAGTGTGCTTTATTGCGTTAGCGGCGAGCTCGGTCGCGAGAAGGCGTACGTTGTCCAGCAGTTCGTCGGCTTCGGCCGCTTCGGGCAGTCCGATGACAAGCCATCGGGCCACGTAAATGCGGACATCGCTCAGAATTTCTGGATATCCAGGAAAACGCATCTCTCCGATGGCTCGCATGTCGAGCGCTGTCATGTTAATCACCTATGCCCCATTTGCAGTAATATGCATGCCAGCGATGATCCTGCTTTCTTCTGTCAATGAGCGCCGAGTTGACTAGTTGCCTTGCGGCACTCCACACACTGCCTGCAACGCGCTACATTGTCTGCGGAAACATTCCCAGAGCGATCCCAGGCTTTTACTGTCACGATGCCAGGAGAGCTACAACAGGCCTGGTAGCAGGGAGCGGAGAATGCCAGCACCCAAAGAGCTCGACCCAACCGCCGGTCCCACGGCGCGTTTCGGTGCCGAACTACGCAAATACCGATATGCCGCTAAACTGACCCAGGAACAGCTCGCCGGGCGTATTGGCTACAGCAAAAGCCGTATCGGAAACGTAGAGCGCGGCGACGAGAACCCCACCCGCGAACTGATCGAGCTCTGCGAAAAGGCGTTGGGGCTGGATGGCGCTCTCCTGACCTACTGGCCCGCCATCAGCGGCCATCGGATGCCCGACTGGTTCCGGCAGTGGCCACCGATCGAGCGGAAGGCTGATCAGCTCATTACCTGGGCACCGCTCATCGTGCCCGGGCTCGTGCAGACGGAAGAGTACGCTCGCGCCATCTTCGAGGGCGAACCTCACAAGTCCCCGCAGCAGGTGGAAGAACTGGTCAACGCCCGAATCGAGCGGCAAGCCATCTTCGACCGGCCGACACCCCCTAAATTCCTAGCTGTCGTGGACGAAGGCATCCTGTATCGTCCGATTGGGGATGACTTTGTGACCCGACGTCAGCTAGAACACCTGATCACCCTGGCCGAGAACAAATGGTTCACCGTCCAACTTCTCCCGTACGCTGCCCGGTGTACGGCAGTCCTGGTGGGCTCGGCTCTCTTGGCACAGGAAAACGGAGTGCCGATCGCCGCCTACGTCGAATCAGCCGTCCACGGTCGCGTCGTGGACTCCACCAGCGACATCAAACGGCTCGTCGATCGCATCGAACTCATACGCAGCGCGGCACTCCCCTCGTACCTGTCAGTGCAGCGCATCAAGGAAAGAGTGGCAGCGTGGAGCTGAGCAACGAAATTGCAGAAGAGATCGCGAACCCCACGGGATGGATCACCGCGTCAAGCGGCCAAGGCGGCGACTGCCTGGAGGCGAAGCACCTGTCGGACGGCCGCGTCGCTTTGCGTGACACCGAGCAACCGGACACCGACCCGTGGGTTCTCCGCCGGGTCGTCTGGGACAAGTTCGTAACAGGCGCGAAGACCGGCATCTTCGACTTCTAGCGTCAGCAACCATGCGGCCCCCGGCGATTCACCGGGGGCCGCGCCGGCGGGGAACAGCCTGAGACGGAGCCATGCTCAAATGCTCCGGCTGACGCTGTTCGCGGCGAGACAATCCCTGCCGAGCGGCTTCAGCCGACGGACGGCCACACGCATTGACGTGCGGCCCGGCCATCGTCAAGCACTGACCTTCAACTGATGGACGCGCTGCTTGGACAGGCCCATGACACGTGCCGTGTCCGGCTCCGACCAGTGGCTCGTCAGAACCTTGGCAGCCTTGACGGCCAACTCCGCGGCGCGCTTGGCGTGAGCCTCGGCCAGCTCCTTCTCGCGGCGGTATTCGGTCACCACCCCGGCCACGTGCCCGGGCAGGTCGAAGACGAACTCCACGCCAGGGGTGTCCTCCGGCCAAGCCCAGACGTGCATCTCCACCAAGTCGCGCTCCATCTGCGACAAGGATCCAGCCACGCCGACACCCTCGATCTCCCCGGTGGGGCAACGCGACACCCACCGCCCGTTCTCGTAGGTGATGACATAGGTGATCGTCTTGCTCATCGGCCCATCCTTTCTACGACTGCTTCCAGACGCTTGACGGCTTCACGAAAGAGCTCAGGATCGCAATCCGGGTCAGCAGGGATCATGACCGGAACCGACGCGATGCCACCCTTGATCACGCGCAGCGCGCACATGTCGCCCCGGAGGTGGCACAGCCAATCGGCCGTGGCACCTGCGGCGGCCACTATCGCCGCAACCTCGACGAGCTGCCGCATGTGCGGAGGGAGGCCCTCGGTCATGCCGATGAGACTACCCCACTAGGAACCATCCTCCTAGCTGATTAGATGTCCTGCTGCGCAGGCCACACCAGGAGTCAGACGAGCCTGTACTTCCGTCTGATCGAGGCGGCCTCCTGCTCGGTCACCTCGCTGGGCGTACGGCTCAGGACCTGACGCAGTTCGTCCATGATCGCCTGTCCTGAGGTGCGGGCACGCAAGCTGAACTGGGCGAGTTGGGAGTCGAACTGCTTGGCGGCCGGGCCGGTCCAGACCTTGCCCGAGTGGAACATCCGGCAGGGCCGGTCGACTTCCGCGTTGATCTGCTCGATCATCGGGCCGATCGTGCGCATGGCCTGCTGGAGCGCCTCGTGCAGCGGGTTGCGCACCATCGCGGCCATCGGCTCAGTCCTTGGTCTTCTTGGGGGCGGGGGTCGCGTCGAGGATCAGCTTCGGCGCTATCAGCTTCATCATGGCCACCACATCGGCGGCGTTGTCGCGTCCCTTGACGCCCTGGATCAACTCCACGATCACTTGATCAAGACCGTGTACCAGTATCGCCGCCGCCTGGGTATTGTCAGCGCTGCCGTCCTGACCGTAGTAACCGATCGCCCCAGGGACGATGTCCGGTAGCCGCCGAGCGCCCTGACTGATCTCCCACTCAGCCTCTTCTTTCGACCCAGCGGGAGACAAAGATATCTGCAGCACTTTCGTCTTGTTTCCGGTCGGCTGATAAACAAAGCAGCCACCGGTTCCGTAAGCTTTTCCATCCAACTCCTGGCCTACAGTCAGATCAAAATCCCCGTTGACGATCGGATCCTGCACGCCTGTCATCAGCCGCACCGCATCCAGTGGAATGTAGTCGCATATATACGGCGGAGCCGCGACCGACGGAAGTAGCGTCTTAGTCACTGGGGATGGCTTCTCCTGCTGACAAGCGCCCAACAGAGCCAATATGCTCAGCATCGCCATCGAGAAAGTGCGATTCATCTTCATCTTGGCTTGAACTCCGAGAAGCCGGCCTCGTAGCCCTTGTCTAACTCATCGGAGATTTCCTTCCACTGCTTACCGGCCCCATCGTCGTAGAGCCATTTCTCATAGGCGTCAAGCCGCGGCTGAATATCACCCTTATAAGGTGCCATCTCGCCCAGCGTCATCAGCGACTCTCCGTCGTTCTTGAGGAAATTATTAGGCGACTTACGTGGGTCTTCCCCCTTCCCCAATCCTTCCAGAGAGCCCCACGGATGTGTGGCTGCAGCGGGCTCACCCTTACCGAACAGCCCATGCTTGAGCATGGCATCCGCGGCAAGCTGATCGAGCAGAAATTTTGTCTTGTCCACTGCCGTGTTGGCATCGTACACAGCCCTATTCTGATTCTTCTCAGATTTAGCCGTTTCCTCGATCAAGCTGGTCCACGAGCCCAGGGTGGTTGCCGTTATCGCCCAGGCGGCTGACTGCGGGATAGCGAGTCCGGTATTGACCGCCGCCATGATTATCTTGATGTTCCGCTCCTGAGCCTCGTCCAACTCCTTGCCCTTCTGGATGGTAGCCAGCCCGCTCGCGTCAGTGATCAACCCGAAGCCTGCCCCCACCTCTTTCGCATGGGCCATGAGAGCATCGGTTCCCCTGCCTTCGGCAGCTTGCGCAGCACCGTGGTCAAGCAGGTTTCTCGACCACGCGGTCTGCGCCGCCGCGACCGTCGCCAACGCCTTCGGATCGTGCTTGAACGCGTCTTCCATGACCTTCCGAAGGTCTTCCCTCCTGAACTTCGCACTCCAGACCTCATCGTCCGCCGGTAGGTGCGTTCGGCTGAACCCGGAGACGCTGGAGTCGCTGAGACGCGGCGTTTTCGCAGCGCGACTGACGTCGTTCATATAGGCAGCCAGTATGCGGGCGGTGGTGCCGGTCGTCGCGAAGGAAGGTCCTTCGGTGCCCGCCAACACACGCTGAGCTTCCCAATGGATGAAGTCCGAGGCGATCTTGGCCGAGTTGAAGCCCGGAGAGGGTTCCTGGGGCGTGCCGTTGCGGTCGCGGTAGGTCATTGTCGCCGCTTCCAGCGCCTTGCCGAACGCAGCCCCGTCGTCAAGCATCGCTCGTTCGGTGACGTAGCGCTTCATCACGCTGGGGTCGTTGACGAAAAACTCCTGGGCCGCCTTGGGATGGTTGGCGAGCGCCTTCATGACCCCGATCATCGGATCGTACGGATTGCCGGCCAAGGCCGGGTCGTTCGAGGTTTTCCGATCCAGGCTCTCAAGCGTTTTGGCCGTGGACACTAAGAAGTCCCGGGTGAACGTCCCGTGCGGGAGCAGCTCCGCGAGCGCGTGCTGATCCACCGGCACGCGCAGACCGTTGAGCATCTCCTTGCGCCATGACTCGCTCAGCCTCGGACTGGCCGCGCCGAGCGCCTTGCCCAGCGCCGCCTGTAATCGCTGCTTCCGCTCGTCCTTCTGGTACACCAGCGCCGCCATGAGGTGACGGAACCTCTCCGTCCCGAGCGCGTACATCAGCGACGTGGCGAACCCCGCGTCGCCCACCCGCTTCTCCAACTCGGCGACGGTCTTCTCGTCCACCTCCCCGTTCCGGCCGAGCTTGCTCAGCTTGAGCGCGGCCGCGTACACCTCAGGCTGCCCGGAGGCGGCGGCGTACAGACCCTCGTCGAACGGCGCTATCCCGCCCGCCGGCGCCGCACCCCACTCCGGGTTCGCCGCCTGGATCGTCTCGTTGCGGCGGCGTAACTCCGGCCGCTTGGCGCTGACCCAGCGGCCCAGCTCACGCAGCGCGCTCAGCCGCGAGGTGTCCAGATCGAGGTCCTCTAGGGCGCGGCGGATCCGGGGCTCATGCCTGCCGAGCGTGGTCTCCGCCTGGCCGAGGTCGCGCTCGAATGCGTGCATCAGCTGCGGATCGATCCCCGAATAGCCCCAGTCCGGCGGTTGCGCGACCGCCGGTGGGGTTCGAGAAGATTGCGCCGGACCCGTGTCGGTGCGGGCCGAGGGCTTGTCCGGCGGTCGCTCGGGTGACGGCTGGGGATTCGGCGACGGGGTCGTCATCACGGGTCTCCGGCACGGTCGAGGACAGCCGCATTATCCCCCGGCCGACAGCTCCCCACGAGTGGCGCATAACGGAAAAGCATGGTCATCATCGGCTTCGGGACGCGCATACGCCAGAATGTACGCAGCCCGCACCCTCAAGGGTTCGCCGTTTGCTTCGACAGCGCCAGGTGTTGCGACAGCGCATTTTTGCGGTGCGTCGATCACATTACCCAGTGTCCAGAAGCGAATCGGGACGATCCAAGCAGCGCCAATGTGCATACCGCAGCATGCTTGCCTCATGGCGGATACGACTCGCATCACCGTGACTTTGCCGAGTGACCAGGTGGCCGAGCTCAGAAAGCTCACCGACAACGTCTCCGGCTACGTCGCCGAGGCGGTGGCGCGCCAGTTGCGGCACCAACTCCTCGGCGTCGACCTGCGGCGTCACCAGGAGGAGCACGGGGAGTTCACCGAGGAGGAGCTGACTCAGGCTCGCGCAATGATCTCCGGAGCGGCGGATCTCGATGGTTCGGCGAGCGCGACGTGATCAAGAACATTGAAACCGTCGTCCTCGACTCACAAGGACTCTCCGCCTGGATGGCGGAGGACCGTAAGATCCTCGCAATGTTGCAGGTGTTCCACACCATGGGTGCCGACTTCGTCATCGGTGCCAACACCATCGTGGAAGTCAGCCATACACGGGTGAACATGCCCCGGCTGCAGTGGGTGCTCTCCCGTGTCAAGGTCGAGCCGGTGACCGAACGTGCGGCCAAGGTATCCGCGGAACTGCTCAAGGCCGCGGGTCAGCACGGCCACCGGTACGCGATCGACGCGACGGTCGCCGAGGTGGCGCTGCGCCAACCGGGTCCAGTGGCCATACTGACCTCCGATGTCGACGACATGGCCCGGCTGTGCGGCGACCGTGTCCGACTCATCGGTATTTGATCAGGCGCGTACTCCGTGGTCACTCGATCGGGCGAGAAGCTCCCTCTCGGGAGTGAGATGGAAGATCGCCGGTGACGGCGATCCGGGCGACCGCCTGTGATCGACAGGATTGGGGCATTCCACAGAACGCCGCTACCTGGAGATACCGAAATGAAGCGCACCCATGTCGCCGCCGCTCTCACCCTCGCCGCCGTCTTCTCCACTGCCGCCGTGCCAACGTTCGCAGCCGCCGGTACGGCGCCTTCCGCCGTCGCGCGGGTCGAGGTGCCGCCGATCAACGAGGCCGCGCTGGAGCGGAGCATCGCCGGGCTGCCCGCCTCCGACGCCACCGCGGCCGAGGTCAGGGTGGGCGGCGCGAAGGGCTCGTGGCAGGGGGTCACGGGCGTGACCGACCTGCGTACCGACCGCCCCGCGAAGCTGGGGGCCCGATTCCGGGTCGGCAGCGTGACCAAGATCTTCACCGTCGCGGTCGTTCTGCAGCTCGTCGCCGAGGGTGAGATCTCGCTCGACGACACGGTCCAGCAGCACCTGCCCGGCCTGCTGCCGGGCAGTTACCCGGCCGTCAAGGTCGGGCAGTTGCTCAACCACACCAGCGGGCTGCCCTCACCCAAGGTCGGCGACAGCTTCGCGTGGGTCTACGCCACCAGGTTCAAGAAGTGGACGCCGCGGGAGTATGTCGGCGAGGCGGTGAAGAACCCGATGGAGTTCACTCCGGGCACGCAGCAGCATTACGTCAACATGAACACGTTCGTCGCGGGCCTGCTCATCGAGAAGGTCACCGGCCGGTCCTACGAGCACGAGGTCACCACCCGCATACTCAAGCCCCTCGGCATGCGGAACAGCTACCTGCCGGGCGAGTCCACCCGCATCCGCGGACGGCACAACCACGGTTACCAGGTCGTCCCCGCGGGCTTCCAGAACGCCATCGAGTACGGCAGCGACCATGTCGTGGACATGACCGTGACCAGCACCACCTCCACCTGGGCCTCCGGCGACCTGATCTCCACCACCGCCGACCTGGAGACGTTCGTCAAGGCCCTGTTCGGTGGCGAGGTGGTGCCGGCGGCGGAGCTCGAGCACATGTTCACAGTGCCGCGGGTGCCCACGTACGGCACCGGCGATCCCGCCACCTACACCTCGGGCCTGTCCAGGTTGGAGCTGCCCGGCGGCATCGTGGCCTACGGCAAGACCGGCTCCCGGTACGGCAGCGCGGCCGGCATCGGCGCCACCCGTGACCTGAGCCGGACGGTCGTGTACGCGGTCAACTCCACCGACGCCAAGGCCGCGGGCCGGAATCAGCGCGGCATGGGCATCGCGCTCGCGGCCTTCGCCCGATGAACTTTCCTCGCACCTGTCGCATCAAGCCAGGTATGACCAAGATTCACAAGCTTGCCGTCCTGTCCGTACTGCCCATCGCTGCGGCTCTGATCGTGTCCCCTGCCCAGGCGGCGGAGCGGCCGGTCTGCCCTGTCCCGACCAAGGCGGAGGCGAAGCGGTCGTACGACTCCAAGACCGACAAGCCGCCCAGGGGCGCCACCGCCATCAAGGGAGTCCGCGTCGACCACCTCCCGAAGGGCTTCACGTACGGCCAGGTCGGCGTCAACAAGCACAACGGCATCACCGAGTACGGCTACCAGTGGAGTGATGAGCGCTCCGAGGAGAGCCCCAGGCATCGGTCGCTGTGGGTCAGGGTGGTGTGCTGGCCGAAGGCGAGCAAGCCGGCGCAGCTCAAGAACGCGCCGTTCATCATAGGGACGTTCTCCGGCGACACGAAGACCGTGAGGATCGGCGGCCGTCAGGTGCTCACGCAGGCGGGCGACGGCGCGCTGGGCCACGGCCGGTACGCGGGCTGGGTCAAGCGTAAGGGCGTCGTCGTCACCGTGATGGCCAGCCAGCCCCTCGTGCCGGAGCTGGCAAAGATCATCAAGGGCATCAAGCTCTGACCTTCGACTGATGGACGCGCTGCTCGGACAGGCCCATGGCACGTGCTGGGGCCGGCTCCGACCAGCGCCTCGTGAGAGTCTTCGCAGCCTGCCGGCCAGATGCGCGGCGGCTGTCAGGCGGGTGGCCAGTTGCGCAGGGCCATGTCGGCCACCTTCTGGAGGGCGTCGCGGCCGGCGCCGCTGGCCGCCTGGACGGCGATGCCGTTCGCCACGGTCATGACGTAGCGGGCGAGCAGCTCCGGATCGGTGCCCGGAGGCAGGTCTCCTTCGTCGACGGCCCGCTGGAATCGCTCCCGCAGACGGGAGCAACCCTCGTTGCGCCAGGCGGTGAGGGTGTCGCGGGCCACCTGGCCGGGGTCACCTGCGGCCAGGGAGCCCTGGACGCCCAGGCAGCCGGCGGGGAGGCCGGGACAAGTGGAGGTCCGCACCGAGCCGGCGAGGAACGCGGCGGCCACCTCCCTGGCGGTCGGCTCCTTCAAGGCCCATCCCCCGTAGGCGGCGGGGCCTTCGGTGTAACGCTCCAGGGCTTTGCGGAACAGCTCCTCCTTGTTACCGAAGGCCGCGTACATGCTGGTGCGGGTGATGCCCATGGCGCTGGTCAGGTCGGTGAGGCTGGCGCCCTCGTAGCCCTGCTCCCAGAAGACCAGCATGGCGCGTTCGAGGGCCTCGTCGGCGTCGAAACCTCTCGGCCGGCCGACCGGCGCCTTCTGGGTGATGTCCACGTCCACAAGCATACCCCTTCCGTACCGGTCGGTTCTTAAGTGGTGTAGCCTCCGTTCAGTACCGATCGGTAGCAAAATTTGTGGAGGTCAAGCACATGAGGAAGCTCGAAGGCAAGACTGCCGTCATCACCGGTGGCGGCACACGGGGAATCGGCCGGGCCACCGCCGCACGGCTGGCGGCCGAGGGGGCGCATGTGTTCATCACCGGCCGGCGCAAGGCCGAGCTGGACGAGGCCGTCGAGTTCATCGGGCCGGCGGCCACCGCGATACCGGGTGACATCACGGACCCGGCCGACCTGGACCGCCTGTACGACGCGGTCCGCGACCGAGGTCAGGGCCTGGACGTGCTGTTCGCCAACGCGGCCACCGCCTCGTTCACGAGGCTCGAGCAGATCACCGAGGAGGAATACGGCCGCATCTTCGACGTCAACGTCAAGGGCACGCTCCTCACCGTGCAGAAGGCGCTGCCCCTGCTCAACGACGGCGCCTCGGTGATCCTGAACGCCTCCACCGCCGCCGACAACGGCACGCAGGCCTTCGGCGCGTACGCGGCGTCCAAGGCCGCCGTCCGATCCTTCGCCCGGACCTGGGCCAACGAGCTCAAGGACCGGGGCATCCGCGTCAACGCGATCTCACCCGGGCCGATCGACACCTCCGGGATCACCGAGCTCGTCGGCGAGGAGAACGCGGCCGCCTTCAAAGCGAAGCAGGGCGCCGGCGTCGCGATGGGCCGGATGGGACGCCCGGAGGAGGTCGCCGCCGCCGTGGCCTTCCTCGCCTCCGCCGACAGCAGCTTCATGATCGGCGCCAACCTGTATGTCGACGGCGGCGAGAACCAGATCTGACCCCGCTCCACAGCGGAGTGACGGCTTGGCCGCACGTCGCCGTGGCCGTGAAATCGGCCGACCCTCCCGGACGACGACCATCTGATCGCCCGCGAGCGGCCGTCACCTCACACCTCTGTCCGGCTGACGGTCGCTCAAGGCGACACTTGTAGAAAGTAGGTTCGCACACCTGAAGCGACAGCTCGGTGACATTATGTAACCATGCGCCCGCCTCGGACGAGATACTTCAACACCACCGGCCCGTGCGGCCCTCAGCACCACTACATGCTGCCTCCCGCGCAGCGGCTTCCGCAGGCACGGGTGCTCATCGAGATGGACCGCTACTTCGTGCTGCACGCGCCCCGGCAGACCGGCAAGACCACGATGCTGCGCACCCTGGCGTCCGAGCTGACCGCCGAGGGCGACGTCGCCGCGCTGATGTTCTCCTGCGAGCGCGCCAAGTCGGCCGGTGACGACTACGCCGCCGCGGAGACGATCCTGCTGAAGTCTCTCCGCGAGGCCGCCGGGAGATCGGGATGGCCGAAGAAACTGCTGCCGCCGGATCCCTGGCCGGAGGCTCCGGCGGGCACCCGGTTCGGTTCGGCGCTGAGCGAGTGGTGCCGCCGCAGCCCACGCCGCGTGGTGCTGCTCCTCGACGAGATCGACGCCCTGCAGGGCAACAGCATGGTCAGCATCCTCAGCCAGCTCCGCGACGGCCACAACGCCCGGCATGAGGGCCAACCCTTCCCCGCGTCCGTGGTGCTGTGCGGGCTGCGTGACCTGCGTGACTACAAGGTCGCCTCGGGTGGCGAGCCCGGCAGGTCGAACCCGGCCAGCCCGTTCAACATCGTCGCTGAGTCGCTGCGCCTGGGCGACTTCACCGCCGACGAGATCGCCGAGCTGTACGACCAGCACACGGAGGCGACCGGCCAGGAGTTCACCAAGGACGCGGTGGAGCGGGTGTTCGAGCTGACGCAGGGTCAGCCGTGGCTGGTCAACGCCCTGGCCCATGAGGTCGTCTTCAAAATGGGCGTGACGGGCGCCGTCACCGCCGGGCAGGTGGAGGACGCCAAGGAGCGGTTGATCCGGGAGCGCGCCACCCACCTTGACGCGCTCGTGGCCCGGCTGCACGAGCCCCGGGTCAAGCGGGTGATCGAACCGATCGTGGCCGGCACGTATCCGGGCACGGACGCCGCCTTCGACGACGACGCCTCCTACGTCCACGATCTCGGTCTCATCCGAGGGACCAGAGATATGGAGATCGCCAACCCCATCTATCGGGAAGTCCTGCTACGGGTCCTGGGCGATCGCACAGAGCGGTTCGTCAAGGCCGATCCGCACAGCTTCGTGCTGCCGGACGGCCGGTTCGATCTGCCGCGCCTCCTGCAGGAGTTCGTCGTGTTCTGGCGCGAGCACGGCGAGGTGCTCATCCGGCAGGAGGGCTACCACGAGGCCGCCTGCCAGATCATCCTCATGGCCTTCCTGCACCGCCTGGTCAACGGCGGCGGCCAGCTCGACCGGGAGTACGCCGCCGGCACCAAACGCCTGGACGTGCTGATCCGCTGGCCCTACACCGGCCCAGATGGCGAACGGGTGATGCAACGCGAGGCCATGGAACTGAAGGTCTGGCGGGCCGGTAGGGACGACCCGCTGCCCGACGGCCTCGCCCAGCTCGACGGGTATCTGGACCGGCTCAGCCTCTCCACCGGCGTACTGGTGATCTTCGACCGGCGCCCTGAGGCCGCACCCTGGAAGGAACGAGGCAGTTTCGAGCAGGCGACCACACCGTCCGGCCGCCAAGTCACCGTTCTGCGTGGGTGAAAGCTGCCGTCTAGCGCTGTTTGAGGCGTAGGGCTTCTTTGCGGGTTTCGGCCTGGATGGTGCGCTCGTGCTCCAGCCACGCAGGGTTCTCCGCCTTCAGGGCGTCGATCTCGGCGGTGGTGAGCGGGCTGGTGATGCCGCCTCTGATCAGGCCGGAGACGGAGACGCCGAGCTTGGCGGCGACGACCTGCTTGGGGTGGGGGCCGTTGCGGCGCAGGTCGGTGAGCCACGCGGGTGGGGTCGCCTGCAGCGCGTTCAGCTCGCTCCTGGAGACGACGCCCTCCTGGAACTCGGCGGGAGTGGCCGAGAGGAGGATGCCCAGCTTCTTGGCCGCGGTCGCGGGCTTCATCGTCTGGGTCGTCTTGGATTTGAGCGAGGTCATGGAGTCCAGGGTAGTGAGTAGAAACGGGTCCCTTTCACATCGGTACGCTGACGGGGTGACTCATGAGGAGAGCGACAGGGCGTTCCGGCTGGCGTACGCACCCGGGGTGACACCGGCGAAATGGGTCGGGGTCTGGGCCGAGAGGATGCCCGAGGTGCCGCTCACCCTGGTCTCGGCTCCCGCCGCCGAGGTGGTGGGTGTCCTGCACGGCGAAGGCGCCGACGCCGGGTTCGTCCGGTTGCCGGTCGACCGGGACGGGCTCAGTGTGATTCCCCTGTACGTGGAGACCACGGTGGTCGTGCTGCCGAAGGACCACGCGCTGACCGCCGGCGATGAGGTGACCGTCGGCGACCTGGCCGACGAGGAGGTGTTCCACCCGCTGGACGACGTCCTTGAGTGGACGGCGCGCCCCGGGCTGCCGGCGTTCGAGCGGCCGGCCACGACGGCGGACGCGGTCCCGTTGGTGGCGGCCGGGACCGGGCTTCTCGTGGTCCCGCTGTCGCTGGCGCGGCTGTACGACCGCGGCGACCTCACCTACCGGCCGGTGCCGGACGCGCCGCAGTCGCAGGTGGCGCTGGCCTGGCCCACGGACAGGACGACCGACCTGGTGGACGATTTCATTGGTATCGTCCGCGGCCGTACGGCGAACAGCTCGCGTGGCCGTACTCCCGCGGCGCCGGTGGAGAAGGCGGCAGCGGAGAAGAAGCCGGCCCGGCGGCAGGCCGGAAAGCCAGGCCAGGGCGGGAAGGCAGGCCAGGGCGGGAAGGCAGGGCAGGGTGGCGCCGGGAGCCGGGCGGTGCCGGCCGGCCGTGGTAAGAGTGGCAAGAAGGGCCGCCGGCCCCGGTGACGTCAGAGGGCCAGGGCCCCACGGGCGAGGTCGTCGAAGTGGTCCAGGTCTTCGGCCGGGCGGTCGAGGCCGCGCAGGGGGCCGTGGTCGGCCAGGTGGGCGTCGGCGTAGAGGCGGGCGACCAGGGCCTTGCGGGAGCCGTGACCCGCGCGTTCCTCCCAGCCCGCCTGCTCCACCAGCAGCGCGGCGGCGTACACGTCGGCCATGAACTGGGCCAGCGGATACAGCCGGGCCTCGGCCACGGCGGGGTCGAGCGAGGACCAGGCGGTGATCGCCTTGCGCAGGTCGTCGACGCGGCTCCGTACCAAGGACCAGTCACCCGCGGGAGCTTGCGAGAGCGCGGCCTCCAGGCGGTCGAGGAAGGGCTCGTGGGCGTTCTCGCGGAGCATGGCCCGGCGTACGTCCAGGCAGAGGATGTTGTCGCCGCCCTCCCAGATCGGGTTGACCTGGGCGTCGCGCAGCAGCCGGGCGACGGGCCACTGCTCGATGTAGCCGTTGCCGCCGTGCACCTCGATGGCGTCGCTCGCCGCGGTGACGCCCAGGCGCGCCGTGCGGAGCTTGGCCAGTGCGGGGGCGAGGCGCAGGCGGGGGCCGAGGTGGCCGTCGAAGACGAGTGCCTGCGCGGCCTCGACCTCGACGATCAGCTCGGCGAGCTTGCGGCGCATCAGCGGCTGGTCGGCCAGCGGCCGGCCGAACGCCTCGCGGGCGCGGGCGTAGCAGAGGGATTCCACCAGGGCGCGGCGGGCGACGCCGAGCCCCATCATGGCCACGCCGAGCCGGGCGGAGTTGGTGAGCTTCATCATGGCGCCGAGCCCGGAGCCGGACCCCGGCCCGGCGAGCAGGAACGCCTCGGCGTCGGCGAACTCGACCTCGGCGGAGGCCACGGAGCGGGTGCCGAGCTTGTCCTTGAGCCGCCTGATCCGCACCCCGTTTCGGCTGCCGTCGCGGCGCTCCCACAGCACCAGGAAGGGCGCGACCGATTCTTCGTGCCTGGCCAGGACGACGAAGGCGGAGCCGTTGGCGTTGGAGGCGAACCACTTGAAGCCGGTCAGGAGCCAGGAGTCGCCGTCCGGGACGGCCGACGCCTCCAGTGCGGCCAGGTCGGAGCCGCCGGTCCGCTCGGTGAGCATCTGCGCGGCCTCGCCGGAGTAGTCGCCGTCGGCGAAGATCTCCCGGACCCGCTCCTTGACGTCGTCGGGCGCGTACCGCTCGGTGAGCGAGACGACCATGTCGCCGCCGGTGCCGAGCGCGCAGCCCATGCCGATGTCGGCCTGGTCGAGCAGGTACGTCCAGGCGGCGCTGAGTGCGCTGGGGTCGGCGCCGTGGGCGCGGGCCTGTTCGGCGAAGGCCGGTGAGGTGAAGTTGTCGGCCATGAGCGCCTGCCTGGCGGTGTGGAACGACGGCGGCATGACGACCTGGCTGACGTCGCGCCCCCATTTGTCGTACTTCTCAAGTCGGGGCGGGTTGGCGTCGGTCTGCTCCGCGCATGCGGCGATCAGCCCGCCCGTCAGGCCGCCCAGCCGGTCGAGGTGCGGCTCGGCCCAGGTGTAGCCGTCACCGAGATGGCGGCGCATGAGCAGGCGCAACGACGGGTCGCAGCGCCACCAGTTGCGTCCGGCGGCGCCCTGGTAGCGCTCGGTGGCGTAACGGTCGCTGCGGTCGAACGGTTCGATGAGATAACGGCCCATGGTCCGGAGTGTTACATGGGACCGGCCGGGCGGCGAGTCACGCCCCTGCTCCGACGAGGTTGACGCCGAAGATCACCCTTCTGTTCGCGAACTCGGTGACGCTCCACAGCTTGCTCCCCCGGGCGGTCAGGTCCTCCGGCCCGACCGGGAACGGCCGCGTCTCGACCCCGCTGCCGGAGTCGACGAGCAGCTTGCCGTTGACGGTGCTGCTCGCCGCCTGGCTGAGGTACCACGTGCCGCCCCGGGAGACCGCCCCCTGGATCTTCCGGTGGCCCAGCACGTAGGCGTCCCTGGGCACGCCGTCCAACTCCAGGTTCCACCGGGCGACGCGGCCGGTGGTGGCGTCCTCGACGTACTCGCCGGAGATCAGCGTGTGCGGCGTGGTGGTGCGGTCGACACCGACGAAGGAGAAGCGGGCGCCGGTCGTGGCCAGCCGCCAGGAGTCCGTCTGGGGAAGCACGTACCGGTAGCCGAAGGCGTGGAGTTTGCCTTGGTGCCGGCCGATCCGCTCGGGATCGCCCAGATCGCTCTGGACGGACCGTAAATCGAGCACCTTGGTCAGGTCGAAGACCCGCAGTCCCCTGGTGGTGTCGGCCACGTACAGCCGATCGCCGTAGCAGGCGACGCCACCGGCGTGGATGTTGATCGGCAGGTAGGAGCCGTCGGGCTTGGCCTCGACGAGCAGCGCGTGGCGGTACTTCAGGGTCTGCGGGCTGAGGAAGGAGATCCTGATCCCCCGCTCCCCCGCCTGCGGCCGGAAGTACCAGGTGACGAAGAAGACCGACGCGTCGATGGTGCCGGAATCCTCCCCGCAGGTGAGCCCCTGGGGATACCAGTCGGTGGTGTCCTGGTCGCCGCGGTCGAAGGCGTACCACATGGAAGGCGGGCGCATCGCGCCGAACGCCGCGGCCGCCCCCTTGCGCACCGCCTTCCTGTTGGCGTCGGCCAGCACGGTCTGCACCGTGGCGGGTTCGATCTCGCCGGCCAGCTTCGCCGCCCCCTCGGCGAGCGTGCCCGTCGCCCGCCGTAAAGTGAAAGGCGCCTTGTCGGTCGGAACCATGTGTTGCCCCCAGTCATTTCGTTCCTCTGACTGAGTCAGACGAGCGAAAGCCAGTGATGGTTGCGCATTATGGCCACATGTGGACTGGCAATCCGGACAGCGCTAGTTCGCGATAGCGCCGCACCAGCCGCTCCCTGTCGCCGCCGAACGCCTCCAGTGTCTCCCGCTGCCACACCGCTCCGGTACGTCCCAGCCGAGTTCGCTGCTCGATGATGTCGAAGGCGTCGTCCACGTCCTTGGCCGCCACCCCGGCCGCCAGCAGCGCGGCCCGCGACTCGGGCAGCAGGCTGAGCACCAGGTCCGCGGCGTTGAACTCGCCGTCCTTGCCCGGCCAGGAGAGCTTGGCGTCCAGCCCGTGCATGGCCGCGCGGTAGAAGTTCTGGTACGCCTCCGCGAAGCGGTATCCGGTCAGGTCGCGTTCCGCCTGCGCCAGGGTCAGCCCGAGCAGGAACGCCGTGTTGGCCGTCATGTCCGCGTGCGAAGGGCCGGCGGGCAGCGCGCGCATCTCGATGCGCAGGTGGCCGCCGTCGGCCGGGTCGAAGACGGGCCGGTTCCACTGCCAGATCGTGCCCTGGTGCAGGCGCAGCTGGGGCACGTCGCCCGGCGCGCCGTCGTCGCTGAGATCGGGCACGACCGGGTCGTAGTCGTTCACGTACCTCTCGAAGATCTCGTACGCGCCCTCGTGCACCCAGTCGGAGCCGAAGGTGACGCGGCCGTCCTTGCGGTAGAGCCGCTCCACGTCCCGGTCGTCGGCGGCCTCCTCGAACAGCGCGATCCTTGTCTCCTCCCACAGCGTCCTGCCGAGGAACAGCGGCGAGTTCCCGCAGACGGCCAGGACCGGGCCGATGGCCAGCTGGGCGGCGTTGAACAGCCGGGCGAACCGGTCCGGCGGGGTGCGCAGGTGCACCTGCCAGGAGGTGTTGGCGCTCTCCAGGATCACGTTCTGCACCGAGAGCTCCAGGTCATCGATCTTGACCAGGAACGGCTCCAGCCGCAGCCGCCGGATGCCCCTGCTCAGCGCCTCGTAGCGGTTCTCGTCGCTGATGGCGTCGGCGGTGAAGTCCTCGGTGTTCAACGTCGGCAGGATCCCGATGGGCAGCGCCCCGCCCCCTTCGACGGCCGCGTCCACCTTGCGGAGGGTCTCCTGGATCTCCGCGCCGAGCCGTTCGAAGGACGGCCCGGCCAGCGGCAGCGGGGTGAGGTTCACCTCCAGGTTGTAGCGGCCCAGCTCCAGCACCACACGTGGGTCGTCGAGCGCCGCGCGCACCTCGGCGTTGCGCGGCAGCGGCCGGCCCGCCTCGTCCACGAGGAACAGCTCCAGCTCGGCCCCGATGGTCACCGGCCCCTCGCCGAAGCCCGGCTTGTCGAGCAGCTCGCGCAGCACCGCGAGCTGTTCGTGAAGGCGCTCCCCGAATTGGACGAATTCTGCTTCAGAAAATCGCGCTTTATCTAGATCCTGTCCCATCCCCCCTCTCTGTCCTGGGGGAAGGCTTTGACACCTTCACCAGGGCAGCGGTCCTTCTTCCTGGAAGAAGGCGCCGGTGGGACCGTCGGCGTCCAGGGTCGCCAGCCGCACGGCGACCGCCGCGCCCTGTTCGGCGGTGCGGAACCCGGTGTGCGCGTTCAAGTCGGTGGCGCAGAAGCCGGGGTCGATGACGTTCACTCTGATCGGGGTGTCCCACAGCTCCTTGGCGTAGCTGACGGTGAGCATGTTGAGCGCGGACTTGGAGGAGTTGTAGGCCAGCATGTTCAGCGCGTAGAACTGGTTGTCCGGGTCGAGCGCCGCCGTCAGGGAGCCGAGCTCGGTCGACATGTTCACGATTCTGGCGGCGGGCGCCCGGCGCAGCAGCGGCAGCATCGCGTGGGTCACGGTCACCACGCCGAACACGTTCACCTCGAAGGTCTGCCGCATGATGGCGGCCGTGGTGGCGCTGGGCGCCAGATCGTGCGGCGGCGCCACGATGCCGGCGTTGTTGACCAGGATGTCGAGCGAGCCGTACTCCTCTCCGATCCATTTGGCCGCAGCCTGGACGCTCGCCTCGTCCGTCACGTCAAGCCGGACGTACGGCTGACCGAGCCGTTCGGCGGCGGCCCGCCCGCGCTCCTCGTCGCGCGCGCCCACGATGGCGGTGATGCCTCGCTCACCGAGCTGCCGCGCGGTCTCGTAACCGATGCCCTTGTTGGCGCCTGTGATGAGCGCTGTCGTCGTCATGGTCTCTCACGCTGGCAGGGGCCGCGAGAGCAGCGGGAGAGACCTGCTGATGCTGGTATCAGCAGTACCACCCACGTCTGATGCCACATGACGGACAATGGCCTCATGAACCGAGCCGGGCTGGCTGAATTCCTCCGCAGCAGGCGGGCCCGCGTCACGCCCGGGGACGTCGCGCTGCCCGATACCGGGCAGCGCCGTACCCCCGGGCTGCGCAGGCAGGAGGTCGCGCAGCTCGCGGGCATGTCGATCGACTACTACATCCGGCTGGAACAGGGCCGCGGCCCGCACCCGTCGCGACAGGTGATCAACGCGCTGGCCCAGGCGCTGATGCTGGACCAGGACGAGCGGACCCACCTGTTCCGCCTGGCCGGGCAGCCGCTCAACGCGCCCGGGATCAGGTCCGACGTGCCGGAAAGCGCCCTGCACCTGATCGACTCCCTGGAGGAGGTGCCCGCTTTCGTCCTGAACCCCAGGTACGACATCCTCGCCTGGAACCCGTTGGCCTACGCGCTCCTCGACCTCGGCTCCCGGTCGCATGACGACCTGAATGTCATCCGCTGGACCTTTCTCTCCCCTGACATCGATGAGCTCCTCGACGACGAGCAGCAGGGCCACTTCGCCCGCGCCTGCGTCGCCAACCTGCGCATGGCGGTGGGGTGCTACCCCGACGACCCCGGCCTGCGGGCGCTGGTCGCGGAGATGCTCGCGCTCAGCCCCGCTTTCGCCCGCGTGTGGGACGCGCACGAGGTACGGCCCCGCGAGGAGCGGCTCACGCACGTCGCCCACCCGGCGACCGGCACGATCGAGACGCTCTGCCAGGTCATGCGGGTGCCCGGCCGCGATGACCTGCAGGTGGTCATCTGCACCACCGAGCCTGGCTCCCCTTCCGAGCAGGCCTTGCGCGAGCTGCGGCGATTGACCCTAAGCTCATGAGATGCGAGCGGTTGCCTTTGACATCTTCGGTGGAGAGCTCGACGTGCGCGAGCTGCCCGACCCGTCCCCCGCCCCACACGGCGCGATCATCAGGGTCGAGGCGACAGGGCTGTGCCGCAGCGACTGGCACGCCTGGCAGGGGCACGACCCCGACATCCGGGTCCTGCCGCACGTCCCGGGCCACGAGCTGGCGGGCGTCGTCGAAGCGGTCGGCTCCGACGTGCGCGGGTGGCTGCCCGGCGCGCGGGTGACGGTCCCGTTCGTCTGCGCCTGCGGATCCTGTACGGCCTGCGCCGCCGGCGAGCAGCAGGTGTGCGAGCGGCAGACGCAGCCCGGCTTCACCCATTGGGGCTCCTACGCCGAGCTGGTGGCGATCGACCACGCCGACGTCAACCTCATCCCGCTCCCCGAGGACATGTCGTACGTCACCGCGGCCGGCCTCGGCTGCCGCTTCGCCACCGCCTTCCGCGCGGTCTCGCAGGTCGGCCGGGTGGCGCCGGGCGAGTGGGTGGCCGTACACGGCTGTGGGGGTGTGGGCCTGTCCGCGATCATGATCGCGAGTGCGGCTGGGGCGCGGGTGGTGGCCGTCGACATCAGCACCGACGCGCTGCACCTGGCCGAGGAGGCGGGCGCCACGCACTTCGTCGACGGCTCGGCGGGTGACGCCGCCGCCCAGGTCAGGGAGCTGACCAGGGGCGGCGCGCACACCTCGATCGACGCTCTGGGCAGCCCGCAGACCTGCGCCGCCTCGGTGGAGAGCCTGCGCCGGCGCGGCCGGCACGTGCAGGTCGGCCTGCTGCCGGGCGGGGCGACGCCGGTGCCGATGGACCGGGTGGTCGCGCTGGAGCTGCGGCTGCTGGGCAGCCATGGGATGGCGGCGCACGCGTACCCGCCGATGATGGAGATGATCAGGGCCGGTCTGCTGCACCCGGACCAGCTCGTCACCAGGACCATCGGCCTCGCCGACGCCGGCAAGGCCCTGATGGCGATCGGCTCGGTGCCGGGCGTCACCATGATCACTCCACCGTATCCCCGCTGAGACCCCGCTCTTTTCCCGGTCATATGGTGGGCGGCATGGACTACACGCGACTGGGTGACAGCGGATTGCACGTCTCGCGGATCTGCTTGGGGATGATGAGCTTCGGCGACCCGGCCAAGCAGGAGTGGGCGCTGCCGGAGGACCAGGCCGAGCCCATCATCCGGCGGGCGGCCGACGGCGGCGTCACCTTCTTCGACACCGCCGACGTCTACAGCTCAGGGGCCAGCGAGACCGTCACCGGCAACGTGCTGCGCCGGATCTTCCCCCGCCGCTCCGACTATGTGCTCGCCACCAAGGTGTTCTTCCCGATGGGCAAGGGGCGCAACGATCGCGGCCTGTCCCGCAAGCACATCCACACCGCGATCGACGACTCGCTGCGGCGGCTCGGCACCGACCACGTGGACCTCTACCAGATCCACCGGTGGGACCCCGAGACGCCGATCGAGGAGACGATGGAGGCGCTGCACGAGGTCGTCAAGGCGGGCAAGGCGCGCTATATCGGCGCGTCGACCATGTGGGCGTGGCAGTTCGCCAAGGCGCAGCAGGTCGCCGAGCGGCACGGGTGGACCAAGTTCGTGTCCATGCAGAACCACTACAACCTCCTCTACCGCGAGGAGGAGCGCGAGATGCTGCCCCTCTGCGCGGACCAGGGGGTGGGCGTGATCCCGTGGAGCCCGCTGGCGCGCGGGGTGCTCGCCCGCGCCGGGTCCGACGCCGCCACGGCGAGGACGGGGTC
The DNA here is from genome assembly GCF_014646515.1 of Nonomuraea glycinis. Lineage (GTDB taxonomy): Bacteria > Actinomycetota > Actinomycetes > Streptosporangiales > Streptosporangiaceae > Nonomuraea > Nonomuraea glycinis. Next base: position 17,686 of record NZ_BMNK01000018.1, on the reverse strand, counting down.
GGACGAGCGGATCGACTTCCTGTACGAGCCCGCCAACGACCGGCTGATCGTGGACCGGGTGGCGGAGCTCGCCCGTGCGCGGGAGCTGCCCGCCGCTCAGATCGCGCTGGCCTGGCTGCTCCACCAGTCGGCCGTCACGGCGCCGATCGTGGGGGCGACCAAGGATCGGCACGTGGACGACGCGGTGGCGGCCGTGGGGGTGCGGCTCTCGGAGCAGGAGCTCGCTTCGCTGGCGGAGCCGTACACGGCTCGTGAGGTGCGGTTCTAAGATCTTTCTCGTGGGGGCGGCGCGCCGCCCCCACGAGGACTCGGGGGGTACCCGAAGCTGGAGAGGATGCTCATCGATGGCACTGTCCGACCGCCCTTCCGAGCGGCACCGGCAGGTCGCCGGGCTGTTCACGGACCGGGTTCGCGGTACGCGGACCTGGGACGCGCCCGCCCCTGTCGACGGCTGGAACGCCCGCGACGTCGTACGCCACCTGACCGAATGGCTCCCCGGGTTCCTCGCCTCCGGCGCCGACCTCGAACTGCCCCACGGACCCTCGGTGGACGAGGACCCGGTCGCGGCGTGGCAGGTGCACTGCGACGGGGTGCAGGCGCTGCTGGACACCCCGGAGACGGCGCACCGGCAGTTCGTCAACCGGCATGTCGGCAGCCTGCCGGTGGAGGCCGCGATCGACCGGTTCTACACCGCTGACGTGTTCATGCACACCTGGGATCTCTCCCGGGCCACCGGCCAGGACGACCGGCTGGACCCCGGCTTCTGTGCCCGGCTCCTCGGGCAGATGGAGCCGATGGAGCAGGCCATCCGCTCTTCCGGCCAGTACGGCGCGCCGGTCGAGGTGCCCGGCGATGCGGACGCCCAGGCCAGGCTGCTCGGGTTCATCGGCCGGGACCCGTTCTGGTCAGGGCGCTGAGCCCTGGAGAGTTACACCTGTTTTGCCGGGGGCCTCTGCGATCTGTCTTACCCTGCGAGCAATATGGGACAAGTGAGATAGAGCGCGGTTCATGCACGCGTTACGGTGCATAGGTATCCGGCTCTGCGGCTGTTGCCCGAGGTCACGTCGCTAGAGAGGCCCTGAGCCGGGGAGGCTTTGTCCAACCTCGCGCGAAGGGCTCTCGCTATGGCGATATATGGCTATCGCTGTCCGCACTGCTCCGACGTCGAGGTCGCTTTTCCGATCGGCACCGCAACGGCCGCGGTGCCGTGCCCGGACTGCGGCGCGACCTCGGTCCGGGTGTTCTCGACGCCCATGCTGGCGCGCACTCCGGCCGCCGTGTCGGCTCAGTTGCAGCGCGCGGAGCGCAGCGCCGCCGAGCCCGAGGTCGTCACCTCCCTGCCGCGACGCCGCGGCACGGGCGTGGTGGCCGCCCATCCCGCCACCCGACGCCTGCCGCGCCCGTGACCGTTCCCGCGCTGAAAGGAATCCAGCCGTGCCAGAGCTGATCTTCCCGCTCGACTCGACCAAGAGATTCACCGACCAGGCCAAGGTCGGTCACAACCGTTGGCATCCCGAGATCCCGCCGGTGGCCCACGTCAAACCGGGCGACAGCTTCCGGGTCCACTGCCGGGAGTGGTTCGACGGCGCGATCCACAACGACGACTCCGCCGAGGACATCCGTGACGCCCCGCTGACGACGGTGCACGCGCTCAGCGGCCCGTTCTCGGTCGCGGGGGCCGAGCCGGGCGACTTGCTGATCGTGGACATCCTCGACTTGGGGGCCATCCCGCAGGAGGACAGCGGCCCGCTGGCCGGCCAGGGGTGGGGCTACACCGGAATCTTCCCCACCAAGAACGGCGGCGGGTTCCTCACCGAACAGTTCCCCGACGCCTACAAGGCGATCTGGGACTTCTCCGGTCAGGACGCCACCTCGCGCCACATCCCGGCGGTGTCGTTCACCGGCATCGTCCACCCTGGCCTCATGGGCACCGCCCCGTCGGCGGAGCTGCTGGCGAAATGGAACACCCGGGAGGGGGCGTTGATCGCCACCGCTCCGCACCGGGTGCCGCCGCTGGCCCTGCCCCCGGAGCCTCAGGACGCGATCCTCGGGTCGGTGCCCTCGTCCGAGTTCGACCGGGTCGCCGGCGAAGCCGCCCGTACGGCCCCGCCCCGGGAGAACGGCGGCAACCAGGACATCAAGAATTTCACCAAGGGGTCCCGCGTCTTCTACCCGGTGTTCGTGCCCGGCGCGAACCTGTCGGTCGGCGACCTGCACTTCTCGCAGGGCGACGGCGAGATCACCTTCTGCGGGGCCATCGAGATGGGCGGCTTCATCGACCTGCACGTCGACCTCATCAAGGGGGGCATGGAGACGTACGGGGTCGGCGAGAACACCATCTTCATGCCGGGCCGTGTCCCGCCCCAGTACAGCGAGTGGCTCGCGTTCTCCGGGACGTCCGTCACGCTGGACGGCGAGCAGCGCTATCTCGACGCGCAGCTGTCCTACCAGCGGGCCTGCCTGCACGCGATCGACTACCTGACGACGTTCGGCTACAGCCGTGAGCAGGCATATCTGCTGCTCGGGGCCGCGCCGATCGAAGGCCGGCTGTCGGGCGTGGTGGACATCCCCAACTCCTGCGCCACCGTCTACCTGCCGACCGCGATCTTCGACTTCGACATCCGGCCCAGCGCGTCCGGCCCGACCCGCGTGCCCCAGGGCACCAGCGCCCCGCACGCCAGCTTCAGCTGACCGGCGCCCTTCTTGCGGTTTCGCTCGTGGAGGCGGTTCACCGCCTCCACGAGCTCTTGTGATCGGAACGGCCACGCGGTAGAAACAGGCGACGCGAGAGAGCGCTCTCTCGCGGTCCGGCGGTGTCACGAAGCGCTTCGGAAAGGACGAACCGATATGACGGCCCACCCCCCTGGCACCACGAGGCGACGCTTACGGATCCGCCGGGTGTCCACGATCGGTCTCGTGCTGGCGACCGCCCTCATGACGACGGGAACGCCCGCCACCGCTGCCACACCGCCCCACGGCGCCCCCGCTCTCGGGCCGAACGTCACCGTCTTCGACCCCGGCATGCCCGTCGCGCAGATCCAGGCGACCCTGGACGCCGCGCACGCCGCGCAGGTCGACAGCGAGATGGGCACCGCCCGGCACGCCTACCTCTTCAAGCCCGGCACGTACGGCACCGCCGAGCAGCCGCTGCAGATCAAGGTCGGCTACTACACCGAGATCTCCGGCCTCGGCGCCTCGCCCACCGACGTCGTCATCAACGGCAAGGTCGAGGTCTACAACCGCTGCCTGGCGGACGGCGGCACCGCCAACTGCCTCGCGCTGGTCAACTTCTGGCGCACCCTGTCCAACCTGTCGATCAACGTCAACGCGGCCGGCCAGGACGGCTGCCGGTCGTCGGCGAACTTCTGGGCCGTCTCCCAGGCGGTGTCGCTGCGCCGGCTCAACATCACCGGCGGCAACCTGTCGCTCATGGACTACTGCACCGCCGGCCCGCAGTACGCCAGCGGCGGTTTCATCGCCGACTCCAAGCTGCCGTCCGTCACCAACGGGTCGCAGCAGCAGTGGCTGATCCGCGACAGCGAGGTCGCCGGCTGGTCGAACGGCGTGTGGAACCAGGTCTTCTCGGGCGTCGTCGGCGCACCGGACGAGACCGGGTTCCCGAACCCGCCCTACACCACCCTCGACGCCACCCCTGTCAGCAGGGAGAAGCCCTACCTGTACGCCGACGCGCGGGGCAGGTACCAGGTGCGCGTGCCCGCCGCCCGGAAGGGCACCCGTGGCGTCACGTGGGCCGGCGGCATGACGCCGGGCCGTACGCTGCCGATCGGTGACTTCTTCGTCGCCAAGCCGTCGGACTCGGCGCAGGTCATCAACCAGCAGCTAGCGCGTGGCAAGAACCTGCTGCTCACGCCCGGCGTGTACGACATCGCGCGGAGCATCGAGGTCAAGCGGGCGAACACGGTCGTCCTCGGCCTCGGCCACGCCACGCTCACCGCCGTACGCGGCTCGATCCCGCTCGTCGTGGCCGATGTGCCGGGCGTCGTCGTCGCCGGCGTGACCATCGACGCGGGTCTCCACAAGTCACCGGTGCTGTTGCAGGTGGGCACGAAGCACGGCCAGCACCGAAGCTCGCCGGCCAACCCGACGACCCTGTCCGACGTCTACTTCCGGGTCGGCGGGCCGCATGTCGGCAAGACCGGCACCGCGCTGGAGGTCAACAGCGACCACGTGCTCATCGACCACGCCTGGGTGTGGCGCGCCGACCACGGCGTCGAGGGCTTCACCGACACCCAGCGCTGGAACACCAACCTCGGCCGCAACGGCGCCGTCATCAACGGCGACCACGTGACCGCGACCGGCCTGTTCGTCGAGCACTTCCAGCAGTACAACACCATCTGGAACGGCGAGCACGGCACCACGATCCTCTACCAGAACGAACTGCCGTACGACCCGCCCACCCAGGCCGACTGGATGAACGGCGCCGTCGAGGGCTGGGCCGGCTACAAGGTCAGCGACCGGGTCAGGACACACAACCTGTACGGCGCCGGGGTGTACGTCTTCAACCAGAACAACCCGGAGATCCACACCGAGAACGGCTTCGAGACGCCGTCAAGGCCGGGCATCAAACTGCACCACATCATGACCGTCAACCTCAGCGCCGGCACGATCGACCACGTCGTCAACGGCGTGGGCGAGGCGGCCGACACGACCAAGGTGGGCGTCCCGGTGTACCTCGCCGACTACCCACCGACCCCGTAGACCAGGACGGGGCCGGACCCTCCGTGCCCGGCCCCGCCCTGCCGGCGTCACCTGATGGCGCGGAAGGTGTGCGCGTGCTCGGTCACCCACGAGCGGAACGTGCTCGCCGTGCGCCCGGTGATCTCCTCCACCGTGGCGGTGACCTGTGCCGGGCCGAGGGTCATCTCGGCCTGGGCTCGCAGGATGCCGTCCACGACCTCAGGCGGCCAGCCGCGGGCCAGCATCTGCCGCCGGGCGTCCTGGGGGGAGGTCTCCGCCCAGCGCACCGGGCTGCCGACCACCTCGCCGATGATGCGTACCTGCTCGGTCTGGGTGAGTGAGTGCGGACCGGTCAGTTCGTGGACGGCGCCGGCGTGGCCGTCCTGAGTCAACGCGCGCACCGCGACCGCCGCGATGTCCCGCTCGTGTACCAGGGACATCGCCGCCTCGCCGTACGGCCCGGACACCATGCCCTCGGCGCGGATCTGCTCGGCCCACCGCAGGGTGTTGGCCGCGAAAGCGTGCGGGCGCAGGATCGTCCACGCCAGTCCGGACCGTTCGATCAACTGCTCGGCCCGCCGCTCGTGGTCACGTACTGCCACCGATGACAGGTAGACCACGTGGCGGGCGTGCTCGGCCGCCAGCGCCAGCACCTCCTCAAGGCCCTCAGCCGAGGCGAACGGCCAGACCAGGAACACCGCTTCGACGCCCTCGACGGCGGCGCGCAGGGAATCGAGCACCGACAAATCACTGTGCACACTCTCAACGGCGGGTGGCAGATCGGCCGGTCCTCGGGTCAGCGCGCGAACCCCCACCCCGGCCTCCAGCAGTTGCGCTGTCACCTGACGGCCGACAGTGCCGGTCGCCCCCGTGACCACAATTCGTCGTGACATTCAACGCCTCCTCAATTGATCAACTGATGGTCAAACGTAAGAGGCCCAGCCAAGATGGCCAATACTTCAGAAGCCGGAATTCATACGTGATCGTCTGAGTGCTAGCTTCTTCACGTGGATGTGCTCAGCGACGTGATCGCCGTCATGCGCTCCGGACGGCCTCGCTCAGCGCGCGTCGCCTGGCACGCCCCGTGGGGGCAGCGCTTTCCCGCAGCACCCGGATCGGCAGGCTTTCAGGTGATCCTGCAGGGCTCGTGCCGGCTCATCCCGCCCTCCGGTGCCCCGGTCGCGCTCAGTGTCGGCGACGTGGTGTTCTTCCCCCATGGCCACGGGTACGGTCTCGCCGACAGCCCGTCGACGCCGCTGGCCGAGCCGGTCTGTGACCCGCTGGAGGACGCCGAGCTGTTCGCCTCCGACTTCGTCGGGCGGAACGGGCCGGTCACGGTGACCCTGTGCGGCGGCTACCAACTCTCCGCCGGCCACACTCACCCGCTGCTCCGCGATCTGCCCGAGATGATCCACCTGCCCGCCCGGCTTGGGCACCACCCCGAGCTGCGCGCGGCCGTCGACCTGCTCGGCAACGAGATCGGCAATCCCCGTCTCGGCGCGGACACCATCGTGCCGGCACTGCTCGACACACTGCTGCTGTACATCCTGCGCACCTGGTTCGAGAACCCACCCACACCGGGCACCGGCTGGGCTTCGGCGCTGGCCGACCCAGCCGTCAGCGCCGCCCTGCACGCCATGCACCACGACCTCGCACGCCCCTGGACCGTCCAGACCCTCGCCGCGCAGGCAGGTCTGTCCCGGGCCACCTTCGCCCACCGCTTCACCACCCTGGCCGGCCGGCCACCCCTGACCTACCTGACCTGGTGGCGTCTGACCGTCGCGGCCAACCTCCTGCGCGAATCCGACGCCCCGCTGAACGAGGTGGCCACCCGCATCGGCTACACCTCAGAGTTCGCCTTCGCCAACGCTTTCAAACGCCGGTACGGCATCGCACCCGGCAAATACCGCAGGCAGAGCGCTGTAGGACCGCTCGTCTCCACCCGACCGTAGTGGACGACCGGACGGGGAGCCGGGCTATCGGTTGTCAGTGGGGGCAATGCGGAAGACCGGGTACTGCGCGGCGATCCGCTCGAACTCGTCCAGCGGCGCCTGCGGGTCCACGCGGATGTGAGTGCGGCCTCCCGGTGAGAGCTCCAGGTAGCGGCGCAGGATCGGGGCGCGGTCGCCGGGATCGACCTCTTCCAGGCGTACGGACTCGGTGCGGCCGTGCCGCAGCACCGCCCGCCCGCCGGCCGCGCGGACGTTGTGCACCCAGTTGGTGTCCGGGCCGAGCATCGCCACCAGGTAACGCTCCCCCTCGTGGTCCGCGATGACCAGCGGGAAGGAGATGGTACGGCCGGTACGCCGGCCCGGCACCTCCAGGGTCACCATCCGGTCCGGCTGCAGGATCCCGGCCGCGAACACGGTGGCCCAAGCCCGGTTGATCGCCCGCGCCAGCCGGTTGGGACGGCCACCGCGATACAGCCAGTGGTCGAACCGGTGCGTGCGCGTGGGTCGACTACGGCTCATGTCTGCCTCCATGAAGATCTTTCCTGCGGGCACATAGTGGCCTCCACCCTCCTGTACGTTGTTCATGAACTTTGTACATGTACGTTGCCCAGGAGACCCTGCACCCCCTACAGTTGTCAAGTGCCTCCGGAGAAACTGACCCGCCAAGCCGTCGTCGAGCAGGCGTTGCAGCTCGCCGACGCCGAAGGGCTCGGGGCGGTCACCATCCGCCGCCTCGCCACCGAGCTCGACGTCGCCCCGACAGCGCTGTACTGGCACGTCAAGAACAAGGACGAGCTGCTGTCCGCGCTCGCCGACCGCCTGCTGTCCGCGCTTGTCACCGACGTGGCCCCCCACCGGCCGTGGCACCAACGCCTCCGCGCGATGATCACCGCGCTGGTGGACCAGACCCGCGCGCACCCGTACCTGTCCGCTCTGCTGCCGATGATCGACAGCAACATGACCGAGGAATACCGACGGGCCACCGACACCCTGATCGGGCTGCTCACCGAGGCCGGATTCACCCTCCGGCAAGCCGACCAGACAGCCACCTACCTGGTCATGGGAGCCGCGGCCATGGTCTCCTGCCAGCCCGGCGGCCTGGGCGGCGACGAGGAGGAGGCCGCGGAGCTCAGACGACAGCACCGCCTCGACCTGGAACGCCTGCCCCCCGGCCGCTACCCCCACCTGACCGCCTTCGCCACCACCCTCACCGACCCTCCAGACCTGGACGCCTACTACACCTTCGGCATCGATCTCCTGCTGTCCGCGGTGAAGAACACGGCCCCGAACAGGTGAGAAGCCCCTCATCGCCGCCTGCGAGAACGACCGAGGTGTAGGGATCGGCGGTGAAGCAGTTGTGTCGAGTCGGTGCGCATGTTTGGCTGGGAGTCTTGAACTTCCGCGTCACCCGGCCATTGGCTTGGCCTCACTTTCTCATCCGGGATAAGCGGATCTCTTTTTCAGAGGGAGATATGCGATGACCAAGGAAAGCTACTGGAGCGGTCTCTCTGATTTCCTCTCGGACGCCCGGTTGAGCGGAGGATTCCGACGTTTGTACCAAGCGGAAGCCCTACGTGCGCTGGAGTTCAGTAGCGCTGTCGAACCCAGGTCACCCCGGGTCGATTCCACCTGGACCGACGGCGAAGTCGTGGGCGAAGAGATTTCATATAGCGTGGGATATGGCCCTCGGACGGTGGCATGGCTTTTCAAGCCGGCAAGACCTGCCGGCGGCACCCTTCCCGCCGTAGTTGCACTCCACAGTCATGATTCGTATAAATTTCATGGCAAAGAGAAGATCGCCGATGGACCCGGTGGCCTGCCACCGGAGTTGTCTTACCTCCGACAACAAGTCTACGGCGGGAGGGCATACGCGAATGAATTGGCCAGACTCGGGTACGTGGTTCTGGTTCCAGATGTTCTCATGTGGGGAAGTCGCAGGTTTCCGGCAGAGGAGCTACCGTCTTCGATCTCACCTCCTCCGGAGAATGAATGGATGATACAGGAGGCGGAATACGGTGGCCCGTTGCAGGTGTCCTGGTACAACCGGCTCGCCGCAAGACATGAGCATGCGATCGCGAAACTATGCATTTCGGCAGGCGTGAGCCTGTCCGCTCTTATTGCATATGAAGACAGGGTGGCCTTGTCTTATCTGCTTTCAAGAGTGGATGTCGACCGCGCCCGAGTTGCGTGCATCGGCCTGTCCGGCGGCGGGTGTCGTGCGGTTCTTCTCAATGCCACTTCTCCGCACATTCGCGCAGCAGTTGTCGTAGGAATGATGACGACCTATCGCCATCTTTCGCAGCAGAACGTAGCATCCCATACGTGGCTGCTTTTTCCGCCGGAGCTGACCTCTTCAGGGTACGACTGGCCTGATCTCGCCGGCTGTCGAGCTCCTTCTCCACTGCTGGTCCAATACTTGCTGGATGACCAGCTTTTCACCCCCGAAGGCATGGAAGCCGGCCACGGGAAAATTTCGCGCTACTATCAAGAGGCGGGGGCGACGAAATCGTACACCGCTCAGTTCTTTCCTGGCCCGCACCGCTTCGACCTCGAGATGCAAGACGCGGCATTCGCCTTTCTGGAGTCGAAGCTCGCCTTATAGGAAAGCCGAAAATCGTCATTCCGGATCGACCGAACCGCACTAGATTTCTCAAGAACCCTGGTGCATAATCGGGATTCTTGGCTGACGCAACCACCGGGACTTTGGATCGCCAGTTCGACTGTCGTCGGGAGGCACCTTGAAGGTCGCCGTATTAGGATGCGGGAATGTCGGGTTCAATACCCTTAGGGCATTTTCGACCAGAGGGTATCAAGTATACGGTTACGATCCCCTCCCGCAGATGCGGGAGCGGGTCGCCGAAACATTTGGTTCCGACGCAAGTCTCACCGATCTCACCGATGTAGCGACGGTCGATGCGGTATTCATGTGTGTCCCTACGGATCCTCTCCCTCTGTCGGGAGCCGCAGATCTGACGATCATCAGGTCTCTTGTCAGGGAGCTGTCCATTATAGAGTCGTCCACCGAATGGAGCGTCTCGGTAGTAGTACAAAGGAGCACTTGCCCTCCTGGGACAGCGGCTCAACTGGCTGCGTCATTCAAGCGCACCCTTTTTGCGGTCAATCCGAGCTTCCTCTCCAAGGAAACCCAGTGGGAGGATTCAAATAATCCCCCCAGGATCGCGTACGGAGGGCCCGAGCAGGCCACCAAGATCCTCGACAGGCTGTATGAGGAGTTCCCGGGCTCGCCTCGATACGTCAGCTCCAGCTTCGAGGCAGTAGAGCTTCTCAAATACGTCGAGAATACTATCGACACGGTTCTGATCAGTCTGTGGAACGAGTATCTGGCCTACGCAGATGCAATCGGGCTCGACAGAGCCTATTTCGTTGAGCTGTGCAGCGCAATAATTGAGCGAGATCGATTCGCTACGACACTGCGAGTGCCGGGCGGGGCTTTTGGTAAGTGGTGCCTGCCGAAGGACCTCAAGGCTCTGCTGCAAAGCTTCGAGCAGCACGGCGTGGACGCACAGGTACTCGAAGGCGCGGACGCAACCAACGACTCGGTCGCGGCGACGGTCGGTGAGAACCCTGTGCCGACCCGTAATCTTCTGGATCTCGCCGACGGCCGGACCCGACTGGCGCCAGTTGCTCAGGACTTTCTCCTGAAAGCTACAACACCCTTGCCGCGAGGCGGCAAGCGTGGATGAGAAGGATCGCCCGAAGACGTGGCGTGACTTTCTGGTACAGACCTCAGCGCAAGTCGCCGGCGGTGCCGTTCTGGCCATATTGATAGCATCCTTGCCCTACCTTGTATCCCAGTTCAGTGTGGTGACCACGGTAGTAGCGCTGGGTGCGCTAGGCTTCGGGACATCAGTCGTAGCGTTCGTCTTTGGCTTCAAAAGGCGGCACAGGCTTGCGAGGCAATTGATGCCCACCGAATCTGTCCCTATTACTCATGATGCGCAGTCGCCATCTTCTCCCTTTTTGCTGAACTTGCCGATCATAGGTCGAAATGTGGAGATCAACATCGACCTGAGCCTCGCGATGCGTGCGGACCATGAAGTGCGCATAGGATTTGGAGATCTTAATGCAAGGCGTGAGGCGCTAGGCCTCATGTCGTATTATGACGCCTTGCGATATATACCCGTATCTTATTCGAGGGAGACCGGAAAACAAGGGCGATTTGTCATCGGGGTTGCCCCCATCGATTATTCGGTCTTCGCCATGATAAACGATCCGATGGCGCCTCCCGAGATTCGCTCATCGACGCTCCAGCGTCTTTTGGCGCTGAAAAGAATCAGCTCTTCCATTCGTGCCGAGTGGAAGAGTGGGCATGTTGGCCTGCTGGGCTCACAGACGTGCCTTGTCACCTCCGACAAGAGAATTCTTCTCAGAAAACGCGGTGCCAACGTCCTGTTCGCTCGCGATCGCTGGGACGTGTCCGTGAGCGGTTTTTGCGGCAGAGACGATGTCCTAGGAAATGGGACACAGCTAGATTTTTCGCGAACCATAGAGCACGAGACGACGCGCGAGATCGGGCATGTCCGGGGAGATCCCCGCAGGATCCAGCCGGTGGGGCTGACCAGAAATCTACGAACCGGAGCGATAGACATACTGGCCTACTGGCAGATCGAATCGACGTCGATGAAGCTCGCCCGTCTTCTTACGATGAGACCGGGGTCGATGAATCGCGTTTTTGATACTGAAATAAAGGCGATCGAACGTTACGTCTGGGACTCCAAGAATCTGATAGTGAACCTAGGGCGATCCGACATATCCTATGCTTGGACCAAATGCGGCGTCCAGGCAAAGGATTTCGAACCACAGTCGCTCCTCTGTATCGATCTGACACTGGAAAGACTGATGGACCAAAAGAAGCCAAGCTTTCTTGACGCATGGGAAGGCATATAGAGTGTCCAAGTTCAAGCGCGTTTCCCGGAAGGTTGCGTACGAGAACCAATGGATTTCGGTTTTCGAGGATGTGATCAAGCGGGCGGAAGGCGAGGGTATCTATGCTGTTGTCAAGCGCCCCGACGCGGTGACCATCTGTGTCTCCTCCCCTTCGGGCCTCATCCTCATGCTCAACAGTTTCCGTTATCCCACCGGCGAATGGTCGCTCGAGCTTCCCATGGGTGCCATCGACGCCGGTGAGACTCCTGAGGCAGCGGCGGCACGGGAACTGCGAGAAGAGACCGGTGTAGTTGACGCCGGTTTGACCTTGGCCGGTTGCTTTTACGCGCTTCCCGGGCTCAGCGATCAGCGTGTTTACGTGTTCACGGCATCGGCAGCAGAGGAGTCCCTACGGTCGGCGGACCCTGCGGCGAGGGAAGAAGACCTGGGGAGAGCTGCATACATACCCGAACTGGAGATATCCGATCTCATCAAGCAGGGGCACATCACGGATAGTCTCACGCTGTGCAGTCTCTTCTTCTCAGGTGTGCATATTGCTCGAAATCTTTCAGGACCGGGTTCATGAAGATGTCCCTGCCGTGTGATCCGGGTGGTGGGCCGGCGACGCGAGGATGATCTCCCGCGCCGCGCGGACCCTGGCCGCGAAGGCGACCGGAGCCCGGCCGATGCGTTCGGCGCCGGCGCGCATGACACCGGACAGCAGTTCCACCGCGAGGTGCACGTCTTCGGCACCTCGGCGACCAACGGGCCGGAGCCTGCGCGACCTTCTGTCGCCAAATCAAGCCTGAAGGGTACGGCGAGCGGGATCTGCCGCTCAGCGGGTCAGTTTGGTGGAGGTCTTGGCGGGGGGTGGGGGCTTGATCGAGATCTTGGTGCCCCAGCCTCGGTAGCGGGTCTCGACCTTGTACGTCCGGTCCGACCCCAGCATCGCCGCCTCCCACGACGTGGTCAGGCGGCTCGGCAGGCCCTTGGCGTCGAGGGTGAGGGCGTACGTGATGTCGGTGTCGGGTGTGGCGAAGACCGGCTTGGCGGCTCGGAGCGAGCGGGAGACCTTGCCGAGTTGCTTGAAGGTGATGGTCCCGCTGTAGCCGGACTTGCCGCGCTTGCCCTTCTGGACCAGGGCGGCGAGGGTCGAGGGCTCGGCCGCGTCCACCACCTGGATGACCAGCCCGGTGACGGCGCCGCTGGCGAGCGCGCTCGGCCGCTTGTACCAGGTCTTGCCCTTGGGCAGGCCCGACCGGTAGAGGCCGCCCGACGTCCAGAAGGTGCGGCCGATCATGATCGTCCGCTCGGGCTTGTTGCCCTTCCCCGAGGCGAACGTGCCCGTGATGTCCGAGGCGACGACCTTGCCCTTGCCGAACTGCAAGGTGCCGGAGCGCCGCACCAACACGCTGGACGTGCCGTCACTCACCTGTTTGATCGTCTCGCTGAACCGGACGCCGTGACCGGCGACCAGCTGCGCCTTCACCGCCTTGGCCGGGTCCTTGGGGGCGGCCTGGGCCGGAGCCGCCGCGATGAGCACGGCCGAGCCGGCCACGATGATCGGGAGAAGGAGTCTCATGGCGGGTGATCTTGCCAGGGACTGATCACGGTGGCGTTTCGATCCGACGCTCAGCGAGCCAGGAAGCTTCCATTCGACGCTCAGCGGGCCGGGAAGTGGGGGACCTCCGCCCGACCGCTCAGCGGGCCAGGAAGAAGTCGCCTGGATGCCGCCGGACTCGCCCCGATCAAAGGCCTGGGCGGCCGCCGCGGTCAGCAGCCGGGCGCCGGCCGGCGCGGTCTCGGCCCTGGCCGGCGGGTGGGAGATGGCCTGGTGCGCGCCGATCGGCACGTTCCAGACCGTGCGCTTGCGGGCATAGTCGGCCGCGATGTCGATGGCGTACCTGGCGATGCCGTTCAGCAGGGCGGCGCTCACGATGCGCTCGGAGCTGAGGCCGGCGTACAGGACGGCCGGACCGGCGTCGGGGCCGACCACCGCGTCGGCGGGCACCCGGACGTCGTCGAAGAAGACGGAGTACTGGCGTTCCGGGGAGACGATCTCGACCTCGATGGGGCTGGTCGTGCTGCCGGGCGCGTCCGTGGGCACCAGGAAGGCTTTGAGCTCGGCGTCCTCGGCCCGCGCGAACCCCCGCCCCTGATCGCTCCCCCCAGGACCTCTGGCGGCCGCCCCGCTCCTGAGACGGTCAGGTCGTCCCGGCAGGCGGCTGTGGGTGGCCGGGCACGTCGGGAAGTCTGCTGGGGGCGGTGTCGTGCACCTGCTGGAAGATCACCGAGGTGCGGAAGCCCGCGATCTCCCGGCGCTTGCTGAGCCGGTCGAGCAGGAAGGCGTGCAGGTGGTCGAGATCCTGGACCGCGACGTGGAGCAGGAAGTCGTCGCCGCCGCCCAGCACGAAGACGCTGAGCACCTCGGGCATCGCGCTCGCCGAGCTCTTGAAGGTGTCGATGACGGCGCGGCTGAGGGGGCGTACCTGCACCGAGACCATGGCCTGGACGCCGCGATTGAGCGCGGCCGGGTTGATCTCGGCGTGGTAACCCCGGATGACGCCACGACGGGTGAGCGCCCTGACGCGCTCCAGGCAGGTCGAGGGCGCGACGCCGAGCGTGCGTGCCAGCTCGCGGTTGGACTGCCGCGCATCTGTCTGGAGAAGGCGGATGATCTCCGAATCAAGTTCGTCCATGTACGGGATTATGCCGGTCATTCCGAACATTCGTACGGCCGGGCCTCTCTCGTACAGCCGGATGCCCGATGCTTGAGGAGAGGAACCGATCGGATGACAGGTCCATGCTCGAACAGGTCCTGATCCGCACGGGCCCGCCGTGCCCGCGTCCACGCTCGACAGGCAGAACGGAAGATCCACCATGTCCTTGACCACGAAGCTGGTCCTCGTCGTCCGCGACGACCTCGATCCCGCGCTCGCGGTGAACGCGGCCGCGGTGGTCGGCCTCAGCCTGGGCGCGCGCCTGGGCCACCCACTCGGCGACGACGGCACCGACGCGTCCGGCCGATCCCACGCGGGCCTGAATCCCCATCCGGTGCCCGTGCTCACCGCGTCCGCCGACGCGTTGCGGGACCTGCACGACCGCGCCCAGGCCCGCGAGGACCTGATCACGGTGGGCTTCAACGAGGTGGCCCGCCGCGCCCGTGACTACGACGACTATCTCGCCACGTTGAAGAGCACGTCTGCGGCGGACGTCGACTTCGTGGCCGTCGCCGTGTTCGGGCCGCGCAACCGCGTGACCGCCCTCACCAAGCGCTTTCCCCTGCACGCCTGACCGGCGGCCACCGGTTCATGGCCATGGAGTGCCGCCCGGCCGAGGACTTCGACTTCGCCACCGCCGTGCGCGACGGGCCGGGCCGCCGGATTCTGTCGGGGCGTCCTCCTAAGCTGGGGTCATGGCACGGGCTAATGACGAGGCGGCCGCCGCCCTCCAGGAATACGCAGAGCTGTTCGCGCTGACGGGCGGTGACGCGTTCCGGGTGCGCAGCTATCAGAAGGCCGCCAAGGCGATCGCCGGGTTCCCCGAGGACATCTCGGCGGTCGACGTGCGTGGCGTGCCCGGGGTGGGCGAGGCGATCGCGAAGAAGATGGAGGAGTTCCTGCAGCGGGGGAGCTTCCGGCAGCTCGACGACCTGCGCGGGCGGGTGCCCGACGGGGTGCGTCGGCTGACGCGCGTGCCGACGCTGGGGCCGAAGACGGCGATCATGCTGTTCGAGGACTTCGGCATCGACTCCCCCACGGCGCTCGGCGAGGCGATCGCGGCCGGGCGGCTCGACGGGGTCAAGGGGCTCGGCCCCAAGACGCTGGCCAATCTGGCCAAGGGCGTCGAGCAGCTCGAGCAGTCGGGGCGGCGGGTGCACATCGGGGTCGCGACAGGCGTGGCGGAGCAGGTGATGGCCTCGCTCCAGGCCCACCGCATCGCCTATGCCGGGTCACTGCGGCGGATGAAGGACACGATCGGTGACATCGACATCCTCGCCGTCGCACCCGAGTCGATCATGGAGACGTTCCGCGCTCAGCCGTACGTCGCGGAGGTGATCGCGGCGGGCGACAAGAAGACGTCCGTACGGACCACGTCCGGCATGCAGGTGGACCTGCGCCTGGTGCCGGCGGAGTCGTGGGGCGCGGCGATGCAGTACTTCACCGGTTCCAAGGAGCATAACGTCGCGATTCGGGAGATGGCGGTCAAGAAGGGCTGGAAGCTGTCGGAGTACGGCCTGTTCGAGGGTGAGCGGGTGATCGCCTCGGAGTCCGAGGAGGAGATCTACGCCGCGCTCGGCATGCAGTTCGTGCCGCCGCCGATGCGGGAGGACGGCGGCGAGGTGCGGGCGGCGCTGCGCGGCGAGCTCCCCGTCCTGGTGGAGCTGCCGGACCTGCGTGGCGACCTGCACACGCACACCGACCTCAACGACGGGATCGCGTCGCTGGAGGACATGGTGGCGGCCGGTCACGCCCGCGGCTACTCCTACTACGCGGTCACCGATCACGCCCCGGACCTGGCCATGCAGCGGATGACGCTCGACAGGGCCCTGGAGCAGCGTCAGCAGGTGGCCAAGCTGCAGCAGCACTATCCGGACATGCGCCTGCTGCACGGCACCGAGCTCAACATCGCGCCCGACGGGTCCGTCGACTGGCCCGAGGAGATCCTGCGTGACTTCGACGTCTGTGTCGCCTCGGTCCACTCCCATTTCGGGATGACCCGCGAGGAGATGACCCGCCGCTTCATCGCCGCCTGCGAGAACCCGTACGTGGACATCATCGGCCACCCCACCACCCGCAAGATCGGCAAGCGGCCGCCGGTGGACGCCGACTGGGACGCCGTCTTCCGCGCGGCCGCCCGCACGGGCACGGCGATGGAGATCGACTCCTACCCGGACCGCTCGGACCTGCCCGCCGACCTGGTGCGGCTGGCCAAGCACCATGGGGTGAAGTTCTCCATCGACAGTGACTCGCACGCGATTCCGCACCTGAGTCATCAGCGGTTCGGGATCGGGATCGCGCAGCGGGCCTGGTTGACGACCGACGATGTGATCAACACCTGGCCGCTGGAGCGGTTGCTCGCCTTCTTGGGCCGCTGATCTCTCGGGGTGCCGACCCGCACGCTTATCGCCTCCCGCATAGCTCCTGTCAGCCCGATCGTACGACGCCTGGCGTATTCCCCCTATGGCAGGCATCGGTTGGGCACACTACATATAAGTCACCATTCAATCTCATATATGAGATTGAACTTCTGACACAGGGTCTCTTATATGCGACCCTTCCGCTCCTCTCGAGATGAGAAGCCAGGAGCCCGCGCGGCATGGGTCGTCATTCTGGCCAAGAACGACTCGACAGTCCCAGGTCACGCCGGGCACCGGCAAAGGGAGACCTGATCTACCTGCGCATCACCGGTAGACCGGACCGGCAGTTCCAGCGCCCGTCCGATGCCGCACGGTCGCGCGCGGGCTCCTGTATACGTGGGCAATAGGCGAACACGGCGGCCATTCCGGACGCTTTACAACAGCCGACCCTTCGATGATATGCATTGATTAAACGTGAAATTTCGTCGGGAATCTCCACTGGGAGCTAACAGAACTTTGACAGCTACACACCACCGACACGACGGGCGCAACTGAGTGTAGTTAAGTACTTCTGGACAATAATTGCCCACCCACCAGGGCAATTGGAACGAATCTGTACCTTTGCCTGCGCGAGATGACCAATTCCACGCACCACATCTAGCGTGAACAAGAGATCCAATGTCATGCGGTCGGCTTGACGACGTGCCGGCGCCTTCAGCGCCAACGCGGCATTTCACATCCCGAGCGCGGCCCCGACTTCAAGATCACCGAGGAGTGATCTGTCATGATGAAGATCAAGAATACCCTCACCGCCGGCGCGATGGTGCTTTCCGCCTTTGTCGCCCCAATCACGATGCCAGCCTCAGCCGCTAGCGCCGAACCTCTGGCTCAGAGGACGTCTTCTACCGAGACGCTCAACCAGCCACTGCATCCCTGCAAGTTCCACAAGAAGCCGGCTAAGTGCCGCGCCAGAGGACACGGCGGCGGTGGCGGTGGCGGTGGCGGCGGCGACATCAACATCACCAACAACAACAACGCCGGCGGCGGCGGCGGGGGCGGCGGCGGCGGC
>NZ_BMNK01000017.1:162973-223930 GCF_014646515.1 Nonomuraea glycinis | reverse complement strand
CCACCGGACCGGCTTCCACAAAGCGAAAGCCAGCCCCGTACTCCCACTCACCGAGTACGGAACCGGCACCCGCCACGCCACGCCACCCGCGACACCCAACCCACACGGGCCTGGGTAAGCACAGGAAATCTCAGACGGTCGAACCAGAAATCAGGGCACCGGTGCGGGCTGCAGGCGCTGGAACACCTCACGGGCGGCGCTGGAGCGGTTGAAGGTGATGAAGTGGATGCCCGGCGCGCCCTCGTCGAGCAGCCGCTGGCACAGCTCGGCGCCGTGGTCGATGCCGAGGCTGCGCACCGCCGCCGGGTCGTCGGCGACGGCCTCGAACCGGGCCGCCACGTCGGGCGGGAACGGCGCGCCGGACAGCTGCTCCGAGCGGGCGATCGTGCTCAGCCGGGTCACCGGCATGATGCACGGGATGATCGGGGTGTCGCAGCCGCGTGCCGCGACCCGGTCACGCAGCCGCAGGTAGTCCTCGGCCTGGAAGAACATCTGCGTGATCGCGTAGTCGGCGCCGGCCTGGCACTTGCGCACGAACTGCTCGGTGTCGGACTCGATGGACGGCGAGCGCGGGTGCTTGTAGGGGAAGGCGGCCACGCCCACGCAGAAGTCGCCGGCCTGGCGGATCAGCCGGACCAGCTCCTCGGCGTAGAGGACGCCTTCGGGGTGCTTGACCCACTCCGCCAGCGGGTCGCCGGGCGGGTCGCCGCGCACGGCGAGGATGTTGCGCACGCCGGCGTCGGCGAAGCGGCCGATCAGGTGGCGCAGCTCCCGGATGGAGTGGTCGACGGCGGTGAAGTGGGCGACGGGCGTGAGCGTGGTGTCCCGCGTCACCCGCTCCACGATGTCGACCGTGCGGTCACGGGTGGACCCGCCGGCGCCGTAGGTCACCGAGACGAACGTCGGCCGCAGCGACTCCAGCTCCCTGATCGCCTTCCACAGCTGCCGCTCCCCCTCGTCGGTCTTGGGCGGCATGAACTCGAAGGAGAACGACCGCCCGCCCGAGGCGAGGAGCTCGCGAACGGTGGGAACACGATCGGGGAGGACGGAGGGTCGACCAAGCGCCATGCGACCAAGGTTACCCGTTGCCCGGCCGGCACCTCCCGCCGCAGAGGAATCAGCCGATATGAGGCGCTCTCCTGCCGCCGATGCCCGGCCACTAGTCTCAAGGCATGAGCACAGATGCCGCGAACATGGACGACTTGCGCGCCCAGGTGGACCGTCGCCTGAGGGAGTTCGTCGAACGGCAGCTCCACACCCCCGGCGGAGCCGAGTTCGAGCCGCTCCGCACGGCCGCGGCGGACCTGCTGTCAGGGGGCAAGCGCCTGCGCCCCGCCTTCTGCTACTGGGGCTGGCGCGCCGCCGGCGGCACCGACGAGCCCGGCGTGTTCACTGCGGCGGCCTCGCTGGAGCTGCTGCAGGCCAGCGCCCTCGTGCATGACGACGTGATGGACAAGAGCGACCTGCGCAGGGGCATGCCGGCCGCGCACCGCCGCTTCGAGACGCTGCACGGGAAGTCCGGCTGGCAGGGCTCGGCCGAGCAGTTCGGCGAGGGTGCCGCGATCCTGCTGGGCAACCTGCTGCTGATCTGGTCGGGCGAGATGTGGCGCACCAGCGGCCTGCCTCCGGAGTCGCTGGCGGCGGCCCAGCCGGTGCACGACCACATGCGCACCGAGCTGATGTGCGGGCAGTATCTGGATTTGCTGGAGCAGGCCGCCGGCGAGAACACCGTCGAGTCGGCCCTGCGCGTCGCGCTCTACAAGAGCGGCAAATACTCCGTCGAGCACCCGCTGCGGCTCGGCCTGGTGCTGGCCGCGGGCAAGCTGGAGCCGTGGATGGACGAGCTGTGCACCGCCTACGGCACCCGGGTCGGCATCGCCTTCCAGCAGCGTGACGACATCCTCGGCGTGTTCGGAGACCCCGCCAGGACCGGCAAGCCGGCGGGTGACGACCTGCGCGAGGGCAAGCGGACGATGCTCGTGGCCCGCACGCTGGCCGCCGCCTCCGCACACCAGGCGAGCACGGTCCGCGGCCTCCTCGGCGACCGGCACCTCGACGAGCGGGGCGTGGCCACCCTGCGCGAGATCATCGAGGGCACCGGCGCGCTGCGGGAGTGCGAGGACCTGATCGGCGACTATCTGACCGAGGCGCTCGCCGCACTCGAACAGGCGCCGATCACGCCCGAGGCCCGCGCCGCCCTGGCCGACCTCGCCGTCGCGGCCACCTCCCGCAGAACCTGACCAGCACGAGCGGCCGAGCCCCGCGAAGGACTCCCCGGACCTGTACGGCGCGACGGGCTCCCTGGGCCAGTACGGCCGAGCCCCGCGAAGGGCTCGGCCGTCTCGGCTCTACGGCGAAGCGGGCCGGGCCCCGGTGAGCCGCTTGGCGAACTCGGCCGCGGCCGCGCCCGGGTCCTCCGCGTCGGTGATCGCGCGCACGACCACGACCCTGGACACGCCGTACGACATGACCTCGTCCAGGTTGGCCAGGTCGATGCCGCCGATGCCGAACCACGGCCGGTCCACGCCCAGCGACGCCGCGTGCCGGAGCAGCGGCGGTCCGGGCGCGTGCCGGCCGGGCTTGGTCGGCGTGGGCCAGATCGGGCCACAGCAGAAGTAGTCGACGCCCTCCTCCACAGCCGCGGCGGATGCCTCGGCGGTGGAGTGGGTGGACCGTCCGATGATGATGTCGTCGCCGAGTATCTCTCGCGCGACGGTCACAGGAAGGTCGTCCTGCCCCAGGTGGAGCACGTCTGGATGGGCGGAGTAGGCGATGTCGGCCCGGTCGTTGACCGCCAGCAGCCGGCCGTGCCGGTCGCAGGCGTCACGGAAGACCTCGAGCAGCGCGAGCTCTTCGCGCGCCTCGAGTCCCTTCTCCCGCAACTGGACGATGTCCACGCCCGCGGTGAGGACCGCGTCGAGGAAGTCGGCCAGGTCACCACGGTCGCGCCGACCATCGGTGCACAGGTAGAGGCGAGCGTCAGAAACCGAGGGCCTGGGCACGCCGTTTCACCTCTGTATGACGACCGGCCTGGATCGCCTGGACGGGCGAACCGGGCAGCGAGTCGTCGGGGGTGAAGAGCCAGCGCAGCGCCTCGACATCGTCGTAGCCGGCGTCCTGCAGCACGGTGAGTGTGCCGGGGAGGCCCTTCATCACGTCCTTTCCTTCAAGGAACACCGCAGGCACCTGTGGCCCGCCGCTGCCCCGCCTTACGCCGAGCAGCTTGTGATCCTTGAGGAGCTGCTTGGCCCGCCCCAGGGGAAGCCCCAGGCGCTGGGCCACTTCGGGGAGAGTGAGCCACTCGTCAACGAGTTGGTCGGTCTCCCGGTCGATCTGTGCAACAGAAAGCGTCACGAAACCACAACTACCACACGCCGTGCTTGCTCAAACAACACAATCTCGTAGGGGTACGTCTGGATCGACCAGGCGTTCCGTGTCCAGACGGTGACCCGCGTCGATGATCCGGCGTCCCTGGACGAGGTCGCGGGGCCGGTCCACGGACAGCACCGCGGCCAGGGTGTCCTCGTCGGTGAGCCAGCAGGCCGACCACTTGCCCTCCGGAGTGCCCCGGTACAGCAGCCGCCGGCCGGCCGGATGGTGGCCCGCGTACTGGATCATGTGGCCGAACTGCTCCGACCAGAAGTAGGGGACCGGGTCGTAGACCGCCTTCTCCCCCAGCAGGGTCGCGGCGGCGACCTCGGGCGCGCTCAGCGCGGTGTCCCAGTGCTCCACGCGCAGCCTGGCCTGGTAGCGGCGCGACCACCAGGCGGCGCAGTCGCCCACCGCGACCACGCCCGGCATCGAGGTGCGCAGGTGCTCGTCGGTGACGACGCCGTTGTGCAGGTCGATGTCGGCGTCGGCCAGCCATTCGACGGCCGGGCGCACGCCGATCCCGGCGACGACCACGTGCGCCTGCACGAACCCGCCGCCGACCAGCTCCACGCCGCCCTCGTCCACCGACCCGACCATGGTGTCGAGCCGCAGGTCGATGTCGTCGTACCAGCTCAAGGTGCGGGCGCCGATCTCTTCGCCGACCGCGAGCGCGAGCGGGGCGGAGGACGCCTCGATCACCGTCACCGCGCAACCGGCCCGGCGGGCGGCCGTGGCCACCTCCGCGCCGATCCAGCCCGCGCCGATGACCGCCACGCGGGCGCCGGGAACGAGCCTCGCCCGCAGCTCCAGGGAGTCGTCCAGGGTGCGCAGCACGTGCTGGGGGCCGTCGCCGGGCAGGGTGATCGGCTCGGTCCCGGTGGCGATGACCAGCCCGTCGTAGGCGAGCTCGCCCTCGGTGGTCTCCACGGCGTCCGCGCGCAGCGCCTTGGCCGAGACGCCGGGCCGGAAGTCGATCCCCATCGCGGACAGGTCGGAGTCGACATAGCTGGAGTCGGAGTCGCCGAGCAGCACGGCCTTCGACAAGGGTGGACGGTCGTAGGGCCGGTGCCGCTCCTGACCGATCAACGTGATCCTGCCGTCGAAGCCCCGCGCACGCAGTGCCTCGACGCTGCGCACGCCCGCCAGACCCGCTCCTACCACCACGACACGATTCACGTAAATGACCATAACGGGGGGCGTGCCGGGTCGTCGCGTCGAGGCCGTAAGGTGGGGGACGTAAGACGCGCGGGAGTCCGGCCGATACCGGGCTGAGAGGAAGGCTTGACCGGGCCTTCGACCGCAAGACACCTGATCCGGGTCATGCCGGCGAAGGGAGCGGACCATGGATGTGGTCGTCGGAGCCGGCATCATCGGGCTGTCGATCGCCTGGCGCCTGGCCCGCGAGGGCCGTCCGGTCACCGTGGTGGATCCCGCCCCGGCCTCCGGCGCCTCGCACGCCGCGGCGGGCATGCTGGCGCCGGTCAGCGAGGTCACCTACACCGAGGAGCCCCTGCTCAGGCTCGGCCTGGCCTCCCTGAGCCGCTGGCCCGCCTTCGCCGCCGAACTCGCCGCCGACGCCGCCCTGCCCCCGCACGACCCGGCGTCCACCCCAAGCCCCCTCCCGAGCGGCGCCACCGGGGCCGGTGACGGGGGTGAGGCAACGAGCGGCGCCGGCACGACCGGAGGAATCGACTCGGCCGGAGGCTTCTTCGGCGGGGGGATTTCCGCCGCTGCCAGGGCTGGGCTGGATCTGCGGGCCGATGGCATGCTCGACGTGGCGTTCGGGGCCGACGATCTGGCCGCGCTGGGCGAGCTGGCCGCCTTCATGGAGAAGCTGGGCCTGCCGGTCGAGCGGCTGACGGGCCGGGAGTGCCGCCGCCTGGAGCCGATGCTGGCGCCCTCCGTACGCGGTGGGCTGCTGGCCGCGACCGACGCCTGGGTGGACCCCCGCCGCGTCACCACGGCGCTGCTCGCCGCCCTGGAGCGGCGCGGCGTGCCGCTCGTGCCGGCGCGCGTCAGCGAGCTGCTGCGCGACGGCGACCGGGTCACCGGGGTACGGCTGGCGCCCCCGGCGAGCCCCGGGGAGATCCCGGCCGAGCGGGTGGTGCTGGCGGCCGGGTCGTGGAGCGGCGAGCTGGCGAACGTGCCGGTACGTCCGGTCAAAGGGCAGATCATGCGGCTGCGTTCGGCACAGCCGCTGCTCGGCCGGTGCGTGCGCGGCCTGGTGCATGGGACGCCGGTCTATCTGGTGCCGCGCGGCGACGGGGAGCTGGTGGTCGGCGGCACCCAGGAGGAGCTGGGCTTCGACACCAGGGTGACCGCGGGCGGCCTGTACGAGCTGCTGCGGGACGCCAGGGAGCTGGTGCCGGGCGTCACCGAGCTGGAGGTGGCCGACGTGGTGGCGGGGCTGCGCCCGGGGACACCGGACAATCTGCCGATCATCGGGCCGAGCGGGACGCCGGGCCTCACACTGGCCACCGGGCACTTCCGCGGCGGGGTGCTGCTGACTCCCGTCACGGCCGCGATCGTGCAGGGCGAGGATGCCGATCTCGCGACACTGTGTTCACCCGCTAGATTCCGGGATATTTCATGAAACTGATGGTCAATGGGGCCGCGCACGAGGTGCCTGACAGCATGACCGTGGCGCAGGCCGTACAGAATCTGACGGCTCGGCCAGGAGGGGCCACCACCGGTGTGGCGGTGGCCGTGAACGGTGAGGTCGTCACGCGGAGCTCGTGGGAGACCACGGCGCTGCGCGAGGGCGACCGCGTGGAGGTGCTGACGGCGGTGCAAGGTGGATGATCTGATCATCGCCGGGGAGAAGTTCTCCTCCCGGCTCATCATGGGCACGGGCGGCGCGCCCTCGCTGGAGGTGCTCGACGCCGCGCTGGCGGCGTCCGGCACGGAGCTGACCACGGTGGCGATGCGGCGGCTCGACCCCGGTGCCCGCGGCTCGGTGCTGGACGTGCTCCGCGAGCGCGGCATCAGGGTGCTGCCCAACACGGCGGGCTGCTTCACCGCCGGCGACGCCGTGCTGACGGCGCGGCTGGCCAGGGAGGCGCTCGGCACCGACTGGGTCAAGCTGGAGGTCATCGCCGACGAGCGGACCCTGCTGCCGGACCCGATCGAGACGTTCGACGCGGCCGAGCGGCTGGTGGCCGACGGGTTCGTGGTGCTGCCGTACATCGGCGACGACCCGGCGCTCGCCCGCCGGCTGGAGCAGGCGGGCTGCGCGGCGGTGATGCCGCTCGGCTCGCCGATCGGCTCGGGGCTCGGCATCCGCAACCCGCACAGCATCGAGCTCATCGTGGAGGCGGCCGGCGTGCCGGTGATCCTCGACGCGGGCATCGGCACGGCCAGCGACGCCGCCCTGGCGATGGAGCTCGGCTGCGACGCCGTGCTGCTCGCGACGGCGGTCACCAGGGCGCAGCGGCCGGATCTGATGGCGACGGCGATGAAGGGCGCGGTGCTGGCCGGCCGGCAGGCGTGGCAGGCGGGCCGCATCCCACGACGTCGCTACGCCGAAGCCTCCTCACCCCTGACCCCCTGAGGTCACGGTGTCGCCGGCGCTGACCAGCGCGGTCACCGCCGGTTGTGAGGCCGGCACTGACCGCTGAAACCACGTGCGGCTCCGGAGGACTCGCCGGGAAACCCCGGAACGGGCACGGGTCCGCATCGGTTTCGGATGGTCAGGCCCTCCCGAGGGCGAAACGCCCGTAAACTCGGCGGGGTGGACACGACGACAGCGGACCCTCTGGTCGGCCGGCTGCTCGATGGGCGCTACCGCATCGAGTCCCTGATCGCCCGGGGCGGTATGGCGACCGTCTACCTCGCGCTGGACGTCCGGCTGGACCGGACGGTCGCGCTGAAGGTCATGCATCGCTCGCTCGCCGAGGACCCGGCGTTCGTGCGCAGGTTCATCGGCGAGGCCAAGTCGGTGGCCAGTCTCTCCCATCCCAACGTGGTGCACGTCTTCGACCAGGGCACCGACAACGACGTCGTCTACCTGTCGATGGAGTACGTGCCCGGCAAGACGCTGCGCGACATCCTGCGCGAGCGCGGCAGGGTGCCGGCCCGAGAGGCACTGGAGATCATGATCCCGGTGCTCGCGGCGCTCGGCGCGGCCCACCAGGCCGGGCTCGTCCACCGTGACGTCAAGCCCGAGAACGTGCTGATGACCGACGACGGCCGGGTCAAGGTCGTGGACTTCGGCCTGGCCAGGGCGATCGAGGCGACCAACCAGACCCGCACCGGCGTGATGATCGGCACGATCGGCTACATGTCGCCCGAGCAGGTGACGACCGGCGGCGCCGACGTGCGCAGCGACGTCTACGCCGCGGGCATCATGCTGTTCGAGCTCGTGACGGGCCAGCAGCCCTACGACGGCGAGACCCCCATGTCGGTGGCCTACCGGCATGTGCACGACACCGTGGCGGCGCCGTCGTCGGTGGTGCACGACGTGCCGCGGCTGATCGACTCGCTGGTGGCGCACGCCACGGCCCGCGACCCGCAGGACCGCCCGGCCGACGCGACCGCGATGCTGGTGGCCGCCGTGGAGGTGCACCGGATGCTGCCCCGGCTGACGGACCCGCCGGCGTCGCGCTCGCCGCAGCACTCCCGGCCGCACACGATGCCGCCGCGGGCCGCGCCCGCCCACACGATGATCCAGCCGCGGATCGAGGAGGCGCCGCCGCCGCGCCGCGACCGGTTCCGGGTCAACTGGTTCCTGGTGGTGCTCGCCGCCGTCATGGTGGTGGCGGTGGCGGCGACGGGGCTCTACTTCTCCCAGCGGAGCTACGCCATCGTGCCCGACCTGGTCGGCAAGAACATCGCGGTGGCCGAGCAGAACGCCAGCACGCTCGGCTTCAAGATCGTCAAGGTGGCGGGCAAGCACAGCGAGAAGGTGGCCGAGGGGCTGGTGCTGGAGATGGATCCGGCGCCCAAGACCGAGGTCGAGAGCGGGCAGACCATCACGCTGGTGCCCTCGCTGGGGCCGAAGCGCGTGCTGGTGCCCAAGGTCCAGGGCATGTCCGAGCAGGACGCCCGCAACGCGATCGCCACCGCCGGCCTCACCGTGGCCAAGGTCAGGCGCCTGCAGAACCTCGAGATCGCCCGTAACACGGTGATCCGCACCTCGCCCCAGGTGGGCGACAAGGTCAAGGAAGGCGCCAAGGTCGACCTCTACGTGAGCGCCGGCATGGTGATGCCGGACGTCGGCGGCATGCCGAAGGACGAGGCCGCCGCCTTCCTCGGCCAGCAGGGCTTCGCGGTGCAGGTCGCCGAGGTCGACGACGACGCCGAGCCGTGCACCGTCATCGCGCAGTCGCCCAAGGCCAAGTCCGAGGTCGACAAGGGCGCGCCGGCCATGATCACGGTGGCCCGCTGCCAGCAGGACTTCTGGCAGTGGTGGGGCCGCGACAACAGCGTGGACGGCGACGACGGCGGCGAGCGTGAGTCGCGGATCGTGCCCCAGGTGATGGGCAAGAACATCAACGACGCCAAGGCCGAGCTGCAGGCGCAGGGCTTCCAGGTGCGGGTGCGCAACCTGGGCAACAGCGGCGTGGTGCGCTACCAGCGCCCGGCGCCCAGCAGCGAGCGTCCGCCCGGCTCGGAGGTCTACCTCTGGCAGTGACGCCGTTCAGGCCAGGATGCCGTGCAGGCGCACTCTGGCCAGGCCGCCGTCGGGGTAGATGTCGACGCGCACCTGGCCGACCGGCTCGGTGTGCCGGAGGCGGAAGCGGTGCGGGGTGTCGGGCTGGAGCCTGGTCTTCGGCAGCAGCTCCGTCTCCCGGTCGCCGTCGAGTCCGGTGAGCGACACCCAGCCGGGGGCGTTGTGCAGCAGGTTCGTGGTGTCGATCTCGGCCAGGCGGATGAGGCCGCGCCCGGCCAGGCGGATGACCAGCCAGTCGTTGCCCGCGCCGCGGCGGCGCGCGGTCTCCCACCCTTCGGCCTGGTGGCGGGCCAGGCCGGGCGCCAGGACGTGGTTGGGCGAGGAGTAGAACTCGTCGGAGCAGGCGGTCACCAGGCCGCCGTTGGCCAGGGCCGCCAGGTCGAGGCCGAGCCCGTCGTACACGGACAGGTCCGGCCGCGCCTCGCCGTGCACCCGCAGGCGGGCGATGCCGCCGTCGGGGAACATGTTCAGCCGCACGTGGGTGTGGCGGCCATCCCCGTCGACCTTGAAGTGGTGCTCGGCGTCGCCGCCCAGCGCGCTCCTGGGCACGATCTCCACCCATGTGGCCGCCGCCAGCTCGGCCGGTGACGGGTGGCCCGCCACCTCGGCCGCCTCGACGGAGGCGTACGGCGGATAGTTGCCCTTGAACCAGGCCGTGTCGATCACCACGCCGCGGATCACCCCCGGCATGCCGAGCCGTACCAGCGCCCAGTCGTGGCCGGGCTCGCGGCGGCGGCGCGTCTCCCAGCCGTCGTACACCTGCCCCTTGCTGCCGAACGTCTCCGCCTGGAAGGCGGGACGTCCGGGCCGGATCAGGCACTCCTTGTCGGCGAAGGACTCGTCGCTGGCGGCGACGACCGAGCCGCCGTGGCTGCGGAGCGCGAGGTCGGGCAGGCGGGTGAAGGAGTGCATCTAATCTCCAAAGCGCAGATGTCCGTACGGTGTGCCGTCGATCGGCCGGCCCCGGAGCCAGGTGGTCAGGACGGCGCCCTTGAGGACCCGGCCGTGGTAGGGCGTGACCGGGTTCTTGTGGTGCAGCCGCCGGACGTCCACCGGCTCGGTGACCGCCGGGTCGAAGGCGACGAGGTCGGCGTCCTTGCCGGGCTCGATCCCGCCCTTGCCCGCCAGCCCGGCCAGCGCGGCGGGGTTGGCCGACATCCAGCGAACCACCGCGCCGAGCCCGTGCCCTCTGCGGGACGCCTCGGTCCAGACCGCCCGCAGGCCGAGCTGGAGGGAGGCGACGCCGCCCCAGGCGGCGGCGAAGTCGGGCACCTTGAGGTCGGGGGTGGAGGGCGAGTGGTCGGAGACGACGCAGCTCAGCACGCCGCCGGCGAGCCCTTCCCACAGCACGTCGCGGTTGGCGGCCGAGCGGATGGGCGGGCAGCACTTGTAGGCCGTGTCGCCCTCGGGGACCTGCTCGGCGTCGAGCGTCAGGTAGTGCGGGCAGGTCTCGGCGGTGATCCGCACCCCGTCCGCCTGGGCCCGGGCCAGCACGTCCAGGCACTCGGCGCTGGAGACGTGCAGGATGTGCGCCCGTACGCCGGTCTCGCGGGCCAGCTCGACCACCCGCTGGACCGCGCTCCGCTCGGCCGCGCCCGGCCGCGACCGCAGGAACTGCTCGTACGTCGGGCCGTCGCACTCGGTCAGCAGCGCCGGATCCTCCGCGTGCACGACGAGCAGGCCGTCGAAGGCGGCGATCTCCGTCATCGCCGCCCGCAGCTGCGACGGCGTGAGCGACGGGAACTCCTCCACCCCTGACGGCGACAGGAAGCACTTGAAGCCGTAGACGCCCTGCTCGTGCAGCGCCCTGAGCTCCTTGACGTTCGCCGGCACGGCCCCGCCCCAGAACCCGACGTCCACGTGGCACTGTCCCTCGGCGGCGCGCACCTTGGCCGCCAGCGCCGCCACGCTCACCGTGGGCGGCAGCGAGTTGAGCGG
Organism: Nonomuraea glycinis; assembly: GCF_014646515.1. GTDB lineage: Bacteria > Actinomycetota > Actinomycetes > Streptosporangiales > Streptosporangiaceae > Nonomuraea > Nonomuraea glycinis. Next base: position 212,949 of record NZ_BMNK01000017.1, on the reverse strand, counting down.
CATGTCGACGATGGTGGTGACGCCGCCGGCGGCGGCCGCCCTGGTGGCGGAGGCGAAGCCCTCCCAGTGGGTACGGCCGGGCTCGTTGACGTGCACGTGCGTGTCGACCATGCCGGGCAGCAGCGCCAGGTCCCGCAGGTCGATCTCCTCTGCCGCCGGCGGCGCCGCGTCGTAGGCGTGCAGCGCCGCGATCCTGCCGTCCTGGACGGCGACGGCCAGGGCCTGCTCCCCGCCGGCCGTCACGGTCCTGCGCGACCTGATGACCAGGTCGTATCCGGTCACGCGGGCACCGTCTTTCTCGCGGGCACCGCTACGGCGCCGGGTCCGGGGGCGATGGTCATGCGAGGTGGTCGGCGGCCAGGCGAGCCGTCAGGTCGCGCAGCAGCGCGGCGGCCTGGGCCATGCAGCGGTCGGGGTCGGGCTCCAGGTCGGTGAGCGCGTAGGCGGCCATGATGCCCACCGCCTGGAGGTCGGCGTCGCTGAGCGTGCGGCGGCCGCAGACCGCGACCACGGGGACGCCCGCCTTGGCGGCGGCCTGGGCGACGCCGACGGGCGCCTTGCCGCGCAGCGACTGCTCGTCGAGCGAGCCCTCGCCGGTGATCACCAGCCGGGCGCCCCTGACGAGGTCGTTGAAGCCGAGCAGGTCGAGGAGGTATTCGATGCCGGGCTGGAGGTCGGCGTGCAGGAAGGCCAGCGCGGCGAAGCCGACGCCGCCCGCCGCGCCGGCGCCGGGGGCTCCGGCGACGCCCATGGGGCGCGGCCGGTCGTCGTGCTCGATCGCGCCGACCAGGCCGTGGGTGCGGGTGGCGATGGCGGCCAGGCGGGACAGCGCGGCTTCGAGCACGCGGACCTGGTCCGGGCCGGCGCCCTTCTGCGGGCCGTAGACGGCCGCCGCGCCGTGCGGACCCAGCAGCGGGTTGTCCACGTCGGAGGCGACGACGAACTCCACGGCGGACAGGTCCAGGAGGCCGGAGATGTCGATGCGCTCCAGGTCGCGCAGCGCGGCCCCGCCGGGCGGCAGGTCGGCGCCGGCGGCGTCGAGGAAGCGGGCGCCGAGTGCCCGCACCAGGCCCGCTCCCCCGTCGGTGCACGCGCTGCCGCCCAGGCCGAGCACGACGCGGGTGGCGCCCTGCCGGACGGCGTCGGCGACGAGCTCGCCGGTGCCGTGGCTGGTGGCGGTCAGCGGCTCGGGGCCGCCGGGCAGCCGGCGCAGGCCGGACGCCTCGGCGAGCTCGACCACGGCGGTGTCGCCGCGCCTGGCGTAGGACGCTTCGACCGGCTCGCCCGTCGGGCCGGTGACGGTTCGGGTGACGCGGGTGAAGCCGCAGGCCACGGCCGCGTCGACGGTGCCGTCACCGCCGTCGGCGACGGGCAGCTCGACCGCCGGGACCGCCAGGGCCCCCGCCACGGCGGCGGCGACCTCGGCCGCCGTCAGCGAACCCTTGAACTTGTCCGGGGCGACAAGCACATGCTCAACCACTGCGCACTCCCACACGAGACGACACGGGGGCCGGGGCCGGCCATGCCCCATCATCACACCTCGGCCTTGATCGCCCCGAACCGCCCACGGCCCACCTCGTCTAGGCTCCGCCGTACCGAATCGAAAGGAGGGGGTTCGTGCGGATCTCCACCGCGCAGAGGCGCGCCCGGCTGGGCGTGCGGCACCGGCTGGCGCGCAAGGCGGCGAGCGTCGAGGAGGCGGCACGGGCGGTCGTGGCGTTGCACGCCACCGACCCCGCCACCGTGTTCCTGTCGGCGGGCGCGCGACTGACCGCGCCCGGCCCCGAGCCGGTCGAGAGGGCGCTGTACGAGGATCGCACGCTGACCCGGATGACCGGCATGCGGCGCACGATGTTCGTGGTCCCGGCGGACCTGGTGCCCGTCGTGCAGCACTCCTCGACCCGGGCGATCGCGGTGCGGGAGCGCAGGTCGCTGGTGAAGGTGCTCACCGAGAACGGCAGGGACGAGGCGTGGCTGGACGACGTGGCCGGCTCGGTGCTGCGCTCGCTGGCCGAGGTGGGCGAGGCGACGGCGAGCGAGCTGGGCGGGCTGGAGCCGCGGCTGCGCGAGCAGTTCAGGGTGGCGGTGGGCAAGCCCTACGAGGGGACGCAGAGCGTGGGCGGCCGCCTGCTGAACGTCATGGCCATGGAGGGCAGACTGGTGCGGCGGGGCCGCCCGGCCGGCACGTGGATCAGCGGCCTGCACCGGTGGGGCGTCAGCCCGCCGCCGGCCGAGCTCGCGGCGCACGAGGCGCGGGCGGAGCTGGTGCGGCGGTGGCTGGCCGCGTTCGGGCCGGGCACGGAGGCCGATCTCAAGTGGTGGACCGGCTGGTCGCTGGGCCAGGTGCGCGAGGCGCTGGCCGCCACCGGCGCGGTCGAGGTCGAACTGGCGGACGGCACCGGCCTCGTCCTGGCCGACGACCTGGGCGAGGTGCCGGACCCGGAGCCGTGGGCGGCGCTGCTGCCCGCGCTCGATCCAACGCCGATGGGCTGGCAGGCCCGCGACTGGTATCTGCCGCCGGCTCACCGGGCCGAGCTGTTCGACCGCACCGGCAACGTGGGACCGACCGTGTGGTGGAACGGCGAGGTGGTGGGCGGCTGGGCCCAGCGCGCCGACGGCGAGCTCGCGTGGCGGCCGCTGACGGACGTGGGCGCGGACGCCAGGGCGGCGATCGAGGCCGAGGTGGCCGGGCTGGCCGCGTGGCTCGGCGGGATCACGGTCACTCCTCGTTTCCGTACCCCGCTGGAACGGGAGCTGTCGAGCTGACTTGCGGGACGGACCCAGCGCCCGCTCCGGCGGGCGGGCGCGGTCCGGCGGGCGGGCGCGGTCCGGCGGGCGGGCGCGGTGCTAGCGGGCGGCGGCCAGGCGCATCAGGCGGCGGTGGGCCTCGGCGCCCGCCCGGCCGGTGGCGTCGTGCGCGACGGTGCGCAGTTCGCCGTCCTCCACCACCGTGCGCCCGCCCACCAGCAGCCGGGCCAGCGGCGGCTGCGGCCCGAAGACCAGCGCGCAGACGGGGTCGTCGACGGCCGCCGTGAACGGGCCGTCCACCCGCCACAGCGCCAGGTCGGCCAGCTTGCCCGGCTCCAGCGAGCCGAGCTCGTCCTGGCGGCCGAGGTTGCGGGCGCCGCCCAGCGTGGCCAGCTCCAGCGCCTGCCGGGCCGACAGCGCCTTCGGCCCGTACCTGGCGCGCTGGAAGAGCAGCGCCTGCCGCATCTCCCCGGCCATCGTGGTCAGCTCGGAGGAGGCGCTGCCGTCGACGCCGAGCCCGACGTTCGCGCCGCGCCGCAGCATCTCCGACACTCGGGCGATGCCGGCCCCCAGGCGTCCGTTGGAGGAGGGGCAGTGCGCCGAGCCGGTGCCGGTGGCGGCGAACCTGGCGATGTCGCCGTCGCTGAGGTGGACCGCGTGCGCGAACCACACGTCCTGGCCGAGCCAGCCGAGTTTGTCCATGTAGTCGACCGGCCGCATGCCGAACTGCTCCAGGCAGTGCTCCTGTTCGTCCAGGGTCTCGGCCAGGTGGGTGTGCAGGCGGACGCCCTTGTCCCTGGCGAGCCGGGCGGCCTCGGTCATCAGGTCGGCGCTCACCGAGAACGGCGAGCAGGGCGCGACGGCTACGCGCAGCATGGAGGAGAAGGAGGGGTCGTGGTAGGTGTCGACGGCCTCGGCCGTGGCGGCGAGGATCTCGTCGAGCTCCTCCACGACGACGTCCGGCGGCAGCCCGCCCGCCGACTGCCCGCGATCCATCGAGCCGCGCGCGGGGTGGAAGCGCAGGCCCAGCTCGCGGGCGGCCTCGATCTCGGCGGCGAACAGGTCGCCGCGGCCCTTGGGGAAGATGTAGTGGTGGTCGCTGGAGGTGGTGCAGCCGGACAGCGCCAGATGGCCGAGGCCCGCCGACGCGGCCCCTTTCACCACCTCGGCGTCCATGGCGGCCCACACCTCGTACAGCGCGACCAGCCACTCGAACAGGGTGGCGTCCTGGGCGAGCCCCTGGGTGGCCCACTGGTAGAGATGGTGGTGGGTGTTGACCAGGCCCGGGGTGGCCAGGCAGCCGGTCGCGTCGATCCGGGTCGTCCCCGGCGCGCCGGGCGACTGCGCCATGGGGCCGAGCTCGGCGATCCGATCCCCCTCGATGCGGATATATCCGGACTCGATCTCGGGTCCGATCACCGGGGCGATGTGCACGTTCTCGATCAGCGTCACCTGGAGTCCGCCTTCCGCGTGGCCGCCAGCCGCACGGCGTCCAGGATCTTCTCGTAGCCGGTGCACCGGCACAGGTTGCCCGCCAGGGCCTCGCGGATCTCCGCGTCCGAGGGCCGGGCGACGCGTTCGAGCAGGTCGTGCGCCTGCACGATGAGGCCGGGCGTGCAGAAGCCGCACTGCACCGCGCCGCACTCCACGAACGCCTCCTGCAGCGGATCCAGCCGGTCGCCCTCGGCCAGCCCTTCGACGGTCCGCACCTGGCGGCCGTCGGCCTGCCCCGCGGCGACCAGGCAGGCGCAGACCGGCGCGCCGTCCAGGTAGACCGTGCAGGATCCGCACTCGCCCTGCTCACAGGCGTTCTTGGAGCCGGGCAGGCCGAGCCGCTCGCGCAGGACGTACAGCAGGCTCTCGCCCTCCCACACGTCGTCGGCCGTCTCCTCGCGGCCGTTGACGACGAAGCTGACGCGCATCAGGCGGCCCTCCTTCCCAGATGGTCGTGCCACGCCCAGGTGAGCGTGCGGCGGGCCATCACGCTGATGGCGTGCGTGCGGTAGCCGGCGGTGCCGCGTACGTCGTCGATCGGCGAGGCGGCCCGCGCGGCCAGTTCGCCGAAGCGGCGCAGCACCGCCGGGTCGAGCGGCGCTTCCCAGTCGAGCGCACCGGCCAGGAACTCCTCCGCCTCCAGCGCCCGGCGCGGCGTGGGCGCCGCCGAGCCCAGCCCGGTGCCGACCCGCCTGTCCCCGGGATGCAGCGCGACCGCGAACGAGCAGACCGCGATCACCATCGCGTTGCGGGTGCCGACCTTGGAGAAGTACTGCGGACCGCTCGCCGCCGGGACGTGGAAGGCCCTGATCAGCTCGTCCGGGCGCAGCGCGTTGCGCTTGACGCCGAGATAGAACTCCGCCGCCGGGATCAGCCGGACGCCGCCGTCCCGCGACTCCACCTCGATCACCGCGTCGGCGGCCAGCAGCGGCGGATGGCTGTCGCCCGCCGGCGAGGCCGCGCCCAGGTTCCCGCCGACGGAGCCGCGGTTGCGGATCTGCGGCGAGCCGACCGTCCGCGCCGCCTGCGCCAGTCCCGGCAGCGCGCCGCCGAGCTCACCGATGATCGTGCTGTACGGCACCGCCGCGCCCACCCGGTAGCGCCCGTCCTGCTCCGACCAGGTCGCCAGCTCGGCCACCCGGGTGAGGTCCAGCAGCGCCACCGGGCGGCGCACGGCGAAGTTGATCTCCACCATCACGTCGGTGCCGCCCTGGAGGGGCACCGCGTCCGGCTGGTCCGCCTTGGCGGCCAGCGCCTCCGCCCACGTCGTGGGCCGCAAGAAGTCCATCGCTCTACTCCCAGGCGAATCCGGCATCAGGGGCGTCCTCCCGCAGCACACTGCCCTCGATCAGGCCGTACGGACGGTCGGCCGCGAAGAAGACCTCGTTGTCGTTGTCCAGCCCGAACGGCGACAGGTCCACCGGGAAGTGGTGCTTGTTCGGCATCGCCAGCCTGACCTCGCAGATCTCGGCGCGGGCGGTCAGCGCGCGCTCGCCCATCGCGTACAGGGTCTGCTGGAGGGACAGGCTGTGCGTCTCGGCGAACGCCTGGACCAGGCAGTCGCGTACGGCGTCGTAGGAGTCGAGGTAGTCCCGCCCACCGCCCGTGTGCCGCCAGCGGGCGGTCACCGCGGTGGCCAGGACGCGGTCGGTGGTGGGCTGGAGGGTGGTGTACTCGTCGGTGAGGAAGCCGTGGAACTCCGAGCCGGTCGAGTTGAGCACGACCAGGTCCTTGAGCCCGGACACCACGGTGGTGCGGCCGTCGGCGTCGTGGTGGACCACGCAGGTGCGCACCTCGCCGCCTCGGCGGACGAAGGAGTGCTCGCCGCGGCGGTCCCAGCCGTACTCCTCGATCTCCACCCTGGCGTGCCGGATCGTCGGGTGCGCCTCGACGAAGTGCCGGGCCAGCAGCAGCGCGAAGTCCTCGATCTGGTCCACGCCGTGCCGCTTGGCGAAGGCGTACACGGTGTTCTTCTGTGTGTCGGTCGGCAGCACGGCGGCGTTGTCGCCGGTCAGGTGCACGGCCGCCATGTCGCCGGACAGGCTGGAGCTGACGTTGACGTCCTTGATGTGGTGGCGGCCGCCGTCCCTGACGACCCGCACCAGCCTGGTCTCCGCCTTGCCGTAGCGGTTGGGTCCGAGAACGATCGACATCTAACTCCCTCGGTAGGTGGAGTAGGCGTACGGGCTGAGCAGCAGCGGCACGTGATAGTGGTCGCCGGGGTCGGTCACGGTGAAGGTGATGACGACCTCGGGATAGAAGGTGTCCGTCAGATAGCCGCCGGTGTCGAAGACGACCCGGTGCACGCCCGCTTCGGGCTCCCAGCCGCCGATCCGGCCGTCGCGGTCGGTGCGCCCCTCGGCGACCACCCCGCCCTCGTGCTCCAGCCGGACGAGCAGCCCGGTGGCGGGCCGGCCGGTGACCGCGTCCAGCACGTGCGTGGAGAAGCTCATCCGGCCTCCCCCACCAGCTTGCCGGCGCGCAGCCGGGTGATCTTCGCGAGCTCCTCGCGGACCGTGCGCCGCTCGCCCTCCTCGTCGGCGGTCAGTCGCTCGCGCAGCCGCCGGAGCATCTCGCCGCCGGTCAGGCCGGTGGCGCAGATGAGGTAGACGTGGCCGAAGCGCCGCTCGTAGGCCTGGTTGCCCTCCGCCAGGGCCGCGCGCAGCTCCTCCTCGACGCCGGACTGCTCCTGCCGGGACCACGCCGACTCCTTGGCGGGGCCGCGTGCCCGCTCGCCGATCCTCGGATGCGCGGCCAGCGCCTCCAGGACCTGCGGCCAGGTCAGCTCGCGCACCGCCGCGCCGGCCGCGTCGGCGAGCGCGGCCGCGTCCTGGAACGGGCGGCGGGCGGCCACCGCCTCGGCGAAGGCGTGGCTGGCGCAGCAGGAGAGCAGCTCCTTCTCCGCGTCGCCCGGGTCGAGGGCGTTGAAGCCGGCCAGGCCGGGGGGCGTGTTGGGCATGACACGAGTAGACACACGCGGGTGGTGCCCGGTCCACCCGCCAGAGCTCTCAACTGCGGGAGGGCTTGGTCAAGACTTTTCGTGTCATGCTCCAACCCGGTCAGCGGGCGCGGACGCCGTCCAGGATCAGGACGCAGAGCGCGTCGAACTCCTCGTCGATCTCCGCCCGCCCCCAGTCCGCCGCGTGCACGGGAGAGTGAAACCGCAGCGAGGCGTCGAACACCGCACGCGCCGTCGCGGCCGGGTCCTGGACGGCGAACTCCCCGCGGGCCACCCCGTCGGAGATGATCTCCCGGAGCTGCCCCAGGAGGTGGTCGATGTGCTGCTCGATCACCTCACTGGCGTCACCGAGGAGCGCCATGTACGTCGCGAACAGCTCCTCGTCGTCCAGCGCCTTCTTCCGCTTGGCCGCGAACAGGGTGGCCAGCCAGTCCCGCAGCCGGACGTCGGCGGGTCCGTCGCCGGCCATCACGGCGTCGAGCAGAGTGTGCGACTCGCGCAGCCATCGCTCCATGACCGCTTCCCGCAGCGCCGCCTTGCTCGGGAAGTGCCGATAGACGCTCCCGTGACTCACCTTCAGGGCTCGCGCCACGTCGACCACCGTGGCCTTGGCGGGCCCGTACCGGCGGAGAACCTCCACCGCCGCGCTGAGGATCTGGTCACGGGTCAAGCTGCCATCGGTCATATGCCCCAGTCTGTCAGCGCTCACTGTCGAGGGCCGTCATCATGGGGGCCGGGTAGCGCTCCCCCGCGGCCGCGCCGGCGGGCACGGCCGCCTCGACGCGCGCCACTTCCCCGGCGGTGAGCGTCACGTCGAGCGCCCCCAGCGCCTCGGTGAGCCGGTCCCGATGCCGGGCGCCGACCAGCGGGACGATGTCGTCGCCCCGCCCGAGCACCCAGGCGATGGCCAACTGGGCCACCGTCACGCCCTTGGCCTCGGCGATCTCGCGCAGCGCCTCGGTCAGGGCGAGGTTACGGGCCAGGTTGTCGCCGCTGAAGCGCGGGCCGTGGGCGCGGAAGTCCCCCGGCGGCAGCGCGCGGTCCTTCGTCCAGTGTCCGCTCAGCAGCCCGCGCGACAGCACGCCGTACGCGGTGATGCCGATGCCGAGCTCACGGCAGGTGGGCAGGATGTCGTCCTCGATCCCCCGCGACAGCAGGGAGTATTCGATCTGCAGGTCGGCGATGGGGTGCACGGCGTGCGCGCGCCTGAGCGTCGCGGCCCCCACCTCCGACAGCCCGATGTGCCGCACGCGTCCCTGCCGCACCTCCTCGGCGATGGCGCCCACGGTCTCCTCGATGGGCACCTGGGGGTCCAGCCTGGCCGGGCGGTAGATGTCGACGTAGTCGGTGCGCAGGCGGCGCAAGGTGTAGGCGAGTGCCGTCTTGACGGCGGCCGGGCGCACGTCGTGGCCGAGCCAGTTGCCGTCGTAGTCGCGCTGCGCGCCGAACTTGACGCTGATCCGCACCCCGTCGCGGTCCCGGCCGTCGAGCGCCTCGCGGATGAGGAGCTCGTTGTGCCCCATCCCGTAGAAGTCGCTGGTGTCGAGGAGGGTCACTCCCGCGTCGAGCGCGGCGCGGATGGTCGCGATGCCCTCGCTCTCGTCCGACGGCCCGTACAGGTCGGACATGCCCATGCAGCCCAGCCCGAGCGCGCCGACCTGCGGTCCGTTCTTTCCCAGAGTTCTCATGCCACGAAGTATCGCCTATCAGATGACAGATTTCAACTTTTGTCATTCTTTCTTCTGCGGGACGGGGCCTGACCTGCCCGGAGGTTCCGGCCACTAGACTGGGAGGACCATGACCCCACGCTCTCTCATCGGCGGACACGTCTTCGTCACCGGCGGCCTGGCCAAGGGCGGCCTCGCCTACATGGACGACATCGGCGCCGAGATGATCCAGGTGTTCGTCACCAACCCGCGCGGCTGGGCGCTCACCCCCGGTAAGCCGGAGCAGGACGCCAAGCTCGCCGAGGCGGGCGTCGACACCTATGTCCACGTCCCCTATCTGGCCAACTTCGGCTCCCCCACCCCCGAGACGCTCGCCTCCTCGGTGGCGATCGTGCGTTACACGCTGGGGCGCGGCCGCGAGATCGGGGCCAAGGGAGTGGTGGTGCACACGGGCTCGGCGGTGTCCCAGCCCCGCGACGACGCGATGCGCCAGCTGCGCGAGCACCTGCTGCCGCTGCTCGACGAGATCCCGGACGACGGGCCCGACCTGCTGCTGGAGCCGATGGCGGGCCAGGGCGCGATGCTCTGCGCCACCGTGCAGGATCTGGAGCCCTACCTGGACGCCTTGGAATGGCACCCCCGGGTGGGCGTCTGCCTCGACACCTGTCACGCCTTCTCGGCCGGTCACGACCTGACGGCCGAGGGCGGCGTCCAGGAGACGTTCGACCTGCTGCACAAGATCGCGCCCGGCCGGCTCAAGCTGATCCACGCCAACGACTCCAAGGACGCCTGCGGCTCCAAGAAGGACCGCCACGAGAACATCGGGGCCGGCCAGATCGGCGCCCGGCCGTTCGCGGAGCTCATGCGCCATCCCGCCGTGGCCGGGGTGCCGATCTGCATCGAGACGCCCGGCAAGGCCGACCAGCACCGCGCGGACATCGCCACACTGAAGAGGCTGCGCGACGAGGGCTGATCCGGCGTGACAGGGGCGCCCGCTCTCGCGGTCCGACCGCCCCCGTTTGGCCGGATCGCGGTCCGATCCCCGGCCACAGCGGGCGCCCCTTCACGTGGTCGGCAGCGGGCCCGACCCCCCGGTCGAGGGCCCGACAGCCGTGGCGGCCCGTGTGACCACCATGGATCCAGCGCGTTCGGCGAGCCTTGCGGCTCCCCTCCTGCTGCGCCGGAGTGGCTCCGATGCCGAAACACTACGGTCGCGACCTACCGCACGACACCCCGTTGACCGCCGCCTCGCCCAACGGTCAGTAGTCATCGGTATGCGGGACGCGCCCGGACGGTGAGCGGTCCGCACCGGGCGACGAGCGGTGGCCTCCGGCGCGCTCCGAAGGCTCCGGCAGGTGCATTCTGGCCATCATCCGGCCCACTCCCCCGGGCACTCGACCCGGTGTGACCAGGGAAATCACCACCATCACGGCGAACGCGAGAGGCACCGCGACCGACGCGGGGTGGGACGTGGGCACGCCCAGGTTCAAGCCCGTCTGTTCGCACACCACGAGGGCGGCCGTCACGCCCCCGCCGGCCACCGCCCCGGCCAGGACACCGGCGTCGGTGAGCCGCCGCCACCAGATGCCGAGCAGCAGCAGCGGGCAGAGGGTGGCCGCCGAGAGACTGAAGCCGAGCATCATGAGCGGCATCGAGCCGCTGGGGTCCGTGGCCATGGTCAGGGCCAGCGCGGTGAGCGCCACGGCGAGCACGGCGCCGCGGAAGACGCTGGCGCCGGTGGCCCGCGAGACACAGGCCGAGATGGCGCCCCCGACCGCGCTCAGCACCCCGCACGCGGTGGCCAGGAAGGCGACGAACGCGCCGGCGGCCAGCAGCCCGGTCAGCAGGTCGCCGGCCGGTCCGGGCAGCATCCTGGCGGGCAGCAGCAGGACGATCTCGTCCATGACGCCGCCGCGCGCCACAACCGCGCTCAGCACGCCGTAGAGCGGCGGCACCACGCAGAACAGCGCCAGCATCGCCTGCGCCGCCACGATGGACCGCCTGGCCTCGTGACCGTCCAGGGCGACGTGCAGGCGGACGATCACATGCGGCAGCCCCATCGTGCCCAGCGCGCACGCCAGCAGCACCATGAGCGCCCCCGGCAGCAGTCCCGCCATCCCGTCGCCACCGCCCTGGGGAGCCGGGGCGAGGTCGGGGGCGTGCGCGTGCGCGGGAGCGGGGGCGTGCGCGGGGGCGTGCGCGGGGGCGTGCGCGGGGGCGTGCGCGGGGGCGTGCGCGGGAGCGGCCGAAGGGTCCGCGGCACCGTACGACGTTCCGACGGCGCCCTCCCAGAGCCCGTCCGGCAGGCCCGCGACGAAGGCCGTGACGTCGCCGGAGGGCAGGTGGTGCCACCAGACCGCCCACAGCACCACCCCCACCCCGACGAAGATCACCAGCTTCAGCCAGTACTGGGACGCCTGGACGCTCGTCACGCTGCCCGTCCCCCCGGCGAGGGCGATCGCGACCCCGGCCGCGGCCAGCGCCGCCCACCCCGCCCAGGCGGGCATGCCGGTCAGCAGCCGCACCACCACCCCCGCCGCGTGCAGCTGGGCGACCAGGAACGCCATCCCGATGACCAGGGAGAGCATCGTGGTGAGACAGCGCAGCGGCACCGACCCGAGCCGCCACTCGGCGAAGTCCGGCAGCGTGTAGGTGCGGGAACGGCGCAGCGGCGCGACGACGAGGGCGAGGACGATGACGAACCCGCCGGCCACGCCCGCCGGATGCCACCCGCCGCTCGCGCTGCTCAGCCCGGCCAGGCCCAGGCACACCGCGGCCGAGGTGAACTCGGAGCTGATCGCCGCCCCGTTGCGCCACGGCCGCACCGCCCGGCGAGCGGCCTGTAACTGCGCGGGGGCGCTGTAGCGGCGCGGGCGCGCGGCGCTCACCGAGATGCCCAGCAGCACGACGAAGGCGGTCCAGGACAGCACCGCGACGGTCATCGTTCGAGCCGCTCCGCGCGCTTGAGATGGTGGACGGCCAGCGCCACCAGGACGGGCTGCACCGCCAGCGTCAGCGCCACCCAGGCGCCGGGGGCGCGCAGCCAGAGCGCGACGGCGGGCAGCCCGGCGAGCGAGATCAGCGCGGCGGCGACGGTGGCCAGCGCCTGGCGTAACTGCCGGGAGACGAGCTCTCCCACGTCGGGGGCCTCGCCTTCGGGGGTGAAGGCGCCGCGCGGGCGGCCGGCCACCCTACGGCGGCGGGTCACCGGGACCCGGCGAGCGGTCACGAGATCACTCCTCTGTGCTGGCGGACGAGCTGCTCGCGCACCTGCCGGCTGTGTCGCCTGCTGACCTGCAGGACCTCGGTGCCGACGGTGACCGTGACCCGGCCGCCCTCGAACCTGAGCTCGCTGACATGGCGGGCGGAGACCAGCGTGCTGCGGTGCACCCGGATGAAGCCCGCCTCCGCCCAGCGCCGCTCCAGCGCCGCCAGCGACATGCGCACCAGATAGCTGCCGTCGTCGGTGTGCAGGCGCACATAGTCGCCCTTGGCCTCGGCGAAGCGGACCGCCTGCTGCGGCACGAACCGGGTGCGGCCGCCGAGCTCGACCGGGATCACGTCGTCCTGGCCGGGCTCGGGGGCGGGCGAGGCGGCCACCTCCAGCCGGCGCACCGCCTCCGCCAGCCGCTCGGCCCGGACCGGCTTCAGCAGGTAGTCGACGGCTTCGAGGTCGAAGGCCTGCACCGCGCACCCGTCGTGGGCGGTGACGAAGACCAGCTTCGGCGGGCTGGGGAACCCGCCGACGAGCCGGGCCAGGTCGAGCCCGTCCAGGCCGGGCATCCTGATGTCCAGGAAGATCGCGTCGAGCCGCTCGCCGCCGCCCATCATCTGGACCATGTCCTGCATCGCCGCGACGCCGTCACAGGCGGTGATCACGTGCTCGACCCGGCGGTCCTGGCGCAACAGGTAGGCCAGCTCCTCCAGCGCGGGCTCCTCGTCGTCCACGGCCAGCACACGTAGCATGGCCCCTACGCTGCCGTACGAAGTCAAAGGTCACAACCCCTCACGTCACTCTGCGTAAAGATATGGTCACATATGGCCGAGTTGCGCCTTTGGCACCCGGAGCCGCACTCTCGTGCCCGCGCCCAGAGCCGTCTCGACCACCAGCCCGTAGCCGTCGCCGTAGATCTGGCGCATGCGCAGATCCACGTTGGCCAGGCCGATGCCGCTGCCCTCGCGGGTCGGGTCGTCGTCGAGCACCCTCCTGGCCCGCTCGGGGTCCATGCCGGTGCCGTCGTCCTCCACGGTGATGTGCGCCTCCGGTCCCGCGTCCCGTGCCACCACGCGGACTTCGCCGATGCCACCGCGGTCCCGCATGCCGTGCTTGATGGCGTTCTCGACCAGGGGTTGCAGGCACAGGAACGGCACCGGCACCGGCAGCACCTCCGGGGCCACCTGCAGGCTGAAGCGCAGCTTGTCGCCGAACCTGGCGCGCTCCAGCAGCAGATAGCGGTCCACGCAGCTCAGCTCGTCGGCGAGGGTGGTGAAGTCATGGGTCTTGGAAAGGGCGTACCGGGCGAAGTCGGCGAAGTCGAGCAGCAGCTCGCGGGCGCGGTTCGGGTCGGTGCGGACGAACGACGCGATCGTGGTCAGCGCGTTGTAGACGAAGTGCGGGGAGATCTGGGCGCGCAGCGCCCGCATCTCCGCTTCCAGCGCGCGCCGCCGCGAGGAGTCGAGCTCGGCCAGCTCCAGCTGGCCCGACACCCAGCGGCCGACCTCGGTGACGGTCCGCACCAGGCCCGCGCTCAGCTCCTCGTCGAAGACCGCCAGCGCGCCGACGATCGTGCCGTCGACGGCCAGCGGCACCACCACCGCGCCGTACGGCTCACCCGCGAACACCTGCGCCCGTCCGGAGGCGAGCGTGGCGCGCGCGTAGCCGAGGACCTCCTCGGCGCAGGGGCCGTCCCAGGCGAGCGCCACGTCGGTGGAGGTGATCGCGACGGCGTGCGTGCCGAGCAGGGCGTGCAGATGACGTACGGCCTTACGGGCGGAGTCACGGGTGAGCCCGGTGCGCAGCGCGGGCGCGGCCATCGCGGCCAGGTGCAGCGTGGCGAAGGTCGCCTGATCGTTCCAGCGGGTCTCGATCCGGGTGCGGCGCCGCGCGACCCGGCCGAGCGTGTAGCCCAGGACGAAGGTCAGGCAGGAGAGCGCCACGCACCCGGCGGTCAGCATGCGGGCAACCGTAGCCAACAACGCACCGTGTCCGGGCGGAAACCGAGCGTTGTCCTACGCCGGGCCCTCCCCGGGTTCTTCCTGGTAGGAGTAGCGCTGCTCGTGCCAGGGGTCGGCGACGTTGTGGTAGCCGCGCTCCTCCCAGAATCCCCGGCGGTCGTCGACCAGATACTCGATGGCGCGCACCCACTTGACGCTCTTCCACGCGTACAGGTGCGGCACGATGAGCCGCAGCGGGGCGCCGTGCTCGGCGGTGAGCGGCTCGTCCCCGAAGGCGGTGGCCAGCAGCGTGCCGGGGGCGGTGAAGTCGGACGTCCTGAGATTGGCGCTGTAGCCGTACTCGGCCCAGATCATCACGTGCCGGACGCCGGCGGCGGGCGGGACCGCCTCCAGGATGGTGGCCGGGGTGACGCCGCGCCACCGCAGGTCCATCATGGAGAACTTGGTGACGCAGTGGAAGTCCGCCGTGACGCTGGTGCGGGGCAGGCGCTCGAACTCGTCCCAGGCGAAGCCGTGCTCCTCACCCGAGGCGGTGGCGCCGAACACCCGGAAGTCCCAGCTGGCCGGCTTGAACGGGGGGACCCTGCCGTAATGGACCACGGGTAGGCCGCGGGGGACGTACTGGCCTGGAGGCAGGCGTGACTCCGCCACGATCACTCTCCTCACGGGGTCTCGCGGTCTGGACCATCCTGCCATCGGGCGGGAGCCGGCTCGCCAGCGGGTCGGGGTGCGCTACCATGAGGGCACTATGCGCACCGCGATCGTTTTTTGGTATGGCGACGGACCTGTTGGTCGGACCGTTCGCCACCTGACGCTGCGCTAGCAGACAGGCGAACAGAAGGCCCCGGGTCCGAAAGGACCCGGGGCCTTCTGCGTTTTCCAAAGGAGAAGAACATGGTCATCGTGATGGGCCCTGAGGCAACCGGCGACAACGTCGCCTCGATCGTCACCGTCGTGCGGACGGCGGGAGTGGAAGCGTTCGTGAGTAAAGGTGTCAAGCGGACGATCATCGGCCTGGTGGGCGACGTGACGCAGCTCGACTCGGCCAACCTGCGCGGCATGCCGGGGGTGCGCGAGGTGATGCGGGTGTCGACCCCGTACAAGCTGGTCAGCCGGGAGAACCACCCCGAACGCTCTACCGTGCATGTGGGCGGGGTGCCGATCGGCCCCGAGACGGTGACGCTGATCGCGGGGCCGTGCGCGGTGGAGACGCCGGAGCAGACGCTGCTGGCCGCGCGGATGGCGCAGGCGGCGGGTGCGACGCTGCTGCGCGGCGGCGCCTTCAAGCCGCGCACCTCGCCGTACGCGTTCCAGGGCTTGGGCGAGCGCGGGCTGCGGATCCTGGCCGAGGTGCGGGAGGAGACGGGCCTGCCGATCGTGACCGAGGTGGTCGACGCGAACGACGTGGACCTGGTCGCCTCGCACGCCGACATGCTGCAGGTCGGCACCCGCAACGCGCAGAACTTCGCGCTGCTGCAGGCCGTCGGGGCGGCGGGCAGGCCGGTCATGCTCAAGCGCGGCATGAACGCCACGATCGAGGAGTGGCTGATGGCGGCGGAGTACATCGCGCAGCGCGGCAACCTTGACGTGGTGCTGTGCGAGCGGGGCATCAGGACGTTCGAGACCGCCACCCGCAACACGCTGGACGTGTCCGCCGTCCCGGTGGCGCAGCGCCTGTCGCACCTGCCGGTGATCGTGGACCCGTCGCACTCGGGCGGCCGCCGTGACCTGGTGCTGCCGCTGACCCGGGCGGCCATCGCGGTGGGCGCGGACGGCGTCATCATCGACGTGCATCCGCACCCGGAGCAGGCGCTCTGCGACGGCCCGCAGGCCCTGGTGGACACCGATCTGGGCGAGCTGGCCCAGGTCATGCGGGACTTCCCGGCGATGCTGGGCAAGTCGGCCGCGCTGGCCCTCAGCTAGAGGGTGTATTCCTGAATCGAGTCGGCGAGCTGGACGGCGAGTTCCTCGGCGTCCAGCCGCTTCTCGATCTGCTTGAGGTCCGCGATCTTGGCCCGGGTCTCGGCGCGCTTGGGAGCGAGCAGGCTGCAGCAGTCCTCGTCGGGCAGCTCGGAGATCGCCAGGGTGTCGATGCGCCGGGCCTCGGCCATGATCTCGGTCTTGTCCCAGCCCACCAGCGGGCGCAGGATCGGCAGCTCGACCGCGTGGTCCTGGGCGGTGATGTTGGTCAGGGTCTGCGAGGAGACCTGGCCGAGCGCGTCGCCGGTGATCAGCGCGGCGGCGCGGATGCGGTGGGCGACCTCCTCGGCCGTCTTGAGCATGAGCCGGCGCTGGGTGATGACCGCGAGCCGCTCCTGACCGGAGTTGCGGATGGACTGCTGGGCCTTGCCGAACGGCACCACCCACAGGCGCGAGCCGCCCTGGAACCGGTCGAGCTTCTTGACCAGGGCGTAGGCCTTGTAGATGGACTCGGAGGTGCTGAACGGGATGCCGGAGAAGTGCAGGAAGTCGACGTGCAGGCCGCGTCGCATCATGCGGTAGGCCGCCACCGGCGAGTCGATGCCGCCGGACATGAGCACCAGCGCCCGGCCGCTGCTGCCGACCGGCAGGCCGCCCTGGCCGGGCAGGCCGCCGGTGAAGACGAACACCTCGTCCCTGTCGACCTCGATGGACAGGGTCAGCGCCGGGTTCTTCAGGTCGACGGGCAGGCCGTACTCGTCGTTGATGGCGCCGCCGACGAGCCGGTCGAGCTCGTTGGAGCGGAGCGGGAAGCGCTTGTCGCGGCGGCGGGAGCGGACCGCGAACGACGCCTTGCGCTTGACCTCCTCGCGCTCGCCGACGAGCTCCAGACCGGCCTTGAGCACGGCCTCGGGGTCCTTGGCGACGCGCCAGGCGGGGTGGATCCAGACCAGACCCGGCACGTCGGCGACGCGCTCGGCCACGGTCCGCGCCTGCTCGGCGGTGGCGCCCTCAGGCAGGAAGATCGCGATGACGCCGTGCCGCTTGCGCACATCGAGCTTGATGCCGAGCTCCTTGAGCGCGTCGCGGATGTTGCTGATGAGGCGACGTTCGAACACCTCGCGGTTCTTACCCTTCAGGACGATCTCGCCCAGCTTGAGCAGAACACACGGCTCGCCCAGGGCAGACATCGTCATGGTGGAACCTCCGGAAGATGGGGAAATGCGCCGCTGGTACCAACGCATCGGTGCCCTGAGTTTAGTCCGGCTCCGGCGTCCGTTCGATGCCGTGGACACCATGAGGACTTCTCACGTTTCCGACAGGCCAGATTGACAGATAGTCGAGGTATCCATGCGAAAGGGACAGCACCCCTGGAAGAATCCGGAGACCCCTAATGCAAGGAATCTCCTGAATGTCCCCAGTTGACCATTTCACCCACGGCATGCTCACCCCGGTCCTCGCCTACGTGATGTCGTGCGTGGGCTCGATGCTCGGGCTGCGGCTCACCGCGCAGGCCCACGCCTCACGAGGCGCCTCGCGGATCCGCTGGCTGCTCGGGGCTGCGGTCTCCATCGGTGGCACCGGCATCTGGGTCATGCACTTCATCGCCATGATGGGCTTCGAGGTCCAGGGCACCCAGATCCGGTACGACGTCCCGCTGACCGTCGCCTCGGTGGTCGTCGCCATCGTGGTCGTCGGCACCGGCCTGTTCCTGGTCTCCTACGGCCAGGGCCGGCTGCTCCCGCTGCTCGGCGGCGGCGTACTGACCGGGCTCGGCGTGGCCAGCATGCACTACCTCGGCATGTACGCCATGAACATGTCCGCGCACGTCTCCTACGACCGCACCCTCGTGATCGCGTCCGTGATCATCGCGGTGGTCGCCGCGACCGCCGCCCTGTGGTTCACGCTCCGAGTCAGGAGCCCTGTCTGGATCACCGGGGCGGCCATGGTCATGGGCCTGGCCGTGGCCGGCATGCACTACACCGGCATGTTCGCGCTGATCATCACGCCGGCCGCGCAGCCGGGGGCCGTGGGCGGCGCCGACGCGCTCGACTTCCTGGTGCCGCTCATGACGGTGATCAGCCTCATCACGCTCACCATGCTGCTCATGGTCATCCTGTCGCCGTCCGAGCGGGAGCTGAACGAGGACGCCGAGCTGGTGGCCCGCCTGGAGCGGCGCCGGCAGATCACGCAGGAGCAGCAGTTCGTCTATCCGGCTCAGGCCCCCGCCCCGGCTCCCCCGGCTCAGGCTCCCCCGGCTCAGGCTCCCCCGGCTCAGGCTCCCCCGGCCCCGCGACCGGTGCCGATCCTGCCCGCGCCCACCTACCACGGGCCCGCCCCCGCGGCCGGGCAGCGTCCCGGTTACCCCGCGCCCGCCGACCAGCAGCCTCCGATGCGTGGTCGTCGCCGCTAGTCAGTTGCCATTTTCACCGCCCACCGCACATACTCCCTTCATCAAGATCGAAGGGTAGGTATGTCCGCTATAGACCACTATGCTTACGGGTTGCTGACGCCCGTCGTCGCCTACGTCATGTCCAGCGTGGGCTGCATGCTCGGCCTGCTCCTCACCTCACGCGCCCGCCTGGTCAACGCCAAGGAGAGCCGCTACTGGCTGGCGGGAGCCGCCATCGCGATCGGCGGCACGGGCATCTGGACGATGCACTTCATCGCCATGACGGGATTCGCGGTGCACGGCACCGCGATCCGCTACGACGTCCCCCTCACCGTCGGGTCTGCGATCATCGCCATCGTGGTCGTCGGCGCCGGCCTGTTCCTTGTCCGTCGGGGCGGCGAGCGGCTGCCGTTCCTGTTCGGCGGCGGCGCGCTGACCGGGATCGGCGTGGCGGGCATGCACTACCTCGGCATGGCGGCGATGAACATGTCCGCGCACGTCTCCTACGACCCGCTGCTCGTGGCGGCATCGGTGCTCATCGCCATCGCGGCGGCGACGACGGCCCTCTGGTTCACCCTGCGGGTCCACGGCGCGCTGCGGATCGGCGCCGCGGCGCTGGTCATGGGCGTGGCGGTGACCGGGATGCACTTCACCGGCATGTACGCGCTGTCGGTGGAGGTCCACCCGGAGACGGCGCCGATCGCCGGGGCCAGGCCGATCGACTTCATGCTGCCGGTGATCGTCGGGATCAGCGTGGTCACCATGGGGTTGCTGCTGGCCCTCGTGCTCTCCCCGTCGGAACGGGAGCTGCGCAGGGAGCAGGAGTTCCTCGACCGCCTCCGGGACCAACGCGGCGGCGACGAGCCCCCGGCAGCCGGCAAGGGCGCGCCGGAAGTGGATCTCTTCGGCACGCCCCGCGGTCCAGCTGTCTCTTAAGCGGCGCTCTGTTTCACCTCAGCGGCGAGGAGGACGAATCCGCGCCGGGCCCAGCGCTCAAGGGCGGACGAGCACCTTCCCGACCGCGCCCTTCTCCACGGCCGACTGCGCGGCGGCTATGTCGCTGAGGTCGTAGTCGGAGACGGGCAGCGTGGTCAGTGCGTCCGCCTCGATGGCGGCATTCGTCCATGACGACAGCCGCTTGAACTCCGCTGCGGAGACGGTGTACATCAGCGCGAACTGAATCGACGCGTTCGCGCTGGCCAAGGGCAGGATCGGTATGCTGGGCCGTTCGGCTTCCCCTGCGTAGACGGCGATCACGGCATTGGGTCCGATGACGGCGGCGTCGGTGTCGATGTTCGCCCCCAGGGCGACCTCGACGATTCGATCGACCTGCCCGGCGGACGCCAGGATCCTTTCCGCGACGTCCTCCTCGCGATAGTTCAGCACGAGGTCGGCGCCCGCGGCACGCGCCAGCTCCCCCTTCGCCTCCGAGCTGACCGTGGTGATCACGTGGGCCCCCGCATGCTTCGCCAACTCGATCGCGAAGTGCCCGACGGCTCCCGCGCCCCCCGCGACGAGGACCGTCCGCCCTCGCACCGCGCTGGGATCACCACCGAGGCAGTACGCCGCCGTCAGCGCGGGAACACCGAGGCAGGCACCGAGCTCGTCCGACGCGTTGTCGGGGAGCGGGACCACTTTGTCCGCCGGTACCACCGCGAACTCGGCGGCCGTGCCGTACCGGTTGCCGGCCGCGGCCAGATAGAGCCACACGCGTTGGCCGACGGCGAACCCGGTCACCCCTGGGCCGACGGCGTCCACCCGGCCGGCACCGTCGTGATGGGGTACCTGGAAACCGTCGGGATCGCGGCCGGTGAGTCCGGCGCGGGCCTTCCAGTCCGTGGGATTCACGCCGGAAGCCGAGATCGCGACGCGTACCTCTCCCGCCTTGGGGTCGGGCACATCCAACTCGACGAGCTCTAGCACGTCCGGTGCGTGCCCGGTTGTCCGATAAATTGCTGCTCTCATGTAACACATGGTGCCCAGGTCTGGTTGGAGCGCGGCACAACCTCGTCGCGGCAGAGTTGGTCGCACCGCTATATCAAGACATACCCAGGTGGCGAAGAGTGAGCGGCGTCACACCCACACAGGCCCCGAGTGGGAGAAGTGAGCGCCTACGGCATCTGGTGCGGCCGGTCTGACCGAGTCGCCGCGCCGGATGGGCAGAGCCGCTCAGCCCACGAGGTCCACAGGAGCCACCTATGAGCACGACACAAGAGCCGGTAGTCACCGGCCCCCTGACCGAGCGCGAGATCCTCGCCATCCAGCACCTCATCGCCGAGATCGCGTTCGCCTTCGACAGCGGCGGCGACTACGCCGTACGGCTGGGCGAACTGCTGGCCGACGACGTCCAGTACGAGAACCCCGGGAAGACGCACCTTCACAGCCTGGCCGAGCTCGTCGAAACGCTCGAGAACTCGGCCGACCCCGCATTGAGCCACCACCTGTCCACCATGACCGTCCAGCCGGCGGGACCGGGCACGGCGACCTGCCGGTCCAAGGTGCTGACCTTCCGCTCGGGTGGACGGCTGAGCGTCGGCGAGTTCACCGACACGGTGCGCCGACAGCCGGACGGCCGCTGGCAGCTCACCCACCGGCTCGTGCGCCCGATCATCTGACCCACTCGGAGGAGACCCATGACCATGCCCTTCGGGCCGATTCGGCAACTCGGCTACATCGTCACGGACATCCACGCGGCCATGCGCCAGTGGATCGAAGGCCCAGGCGTCGGGCCGTTCTACTACCTGGAGAACAACGGCGCCCTGGCGCAATCCGGTGGCGTGCAGATCGAGCTGATCCAGCTGCGCGACGACTCGCCGTCGTTCTTCCACACGTACGTCGGCAAGTTCGGCGAGGGCCTGCACCATGTCGCCTTCTGGACCGAGCACTTCGACGCCTGCGTGGAGACCGCGCTGGCCCGCGGGTACGTCGAGATCCACCACGGCAGATCGGGACGCGGCAGGCCCGACGACCGGTTCGCCTACTTCGACGGCGGGGCCGCCGACGGCACCGCCATCGAGATCTCCGAGCGAGGGGTCGACAAGCGCGCGCTGTTCGACGCGATCGCCCAGGCCGCCGAGGGCTGGGATGGCACCAGGCCCGTCCGCGACATGGCGGCCCTGCTGTCCGAGATCACCGGGACGGGAAACGGGACGGGGCCGCGATGAGAGCAGTGCTGATCCAGCGTCACGCCGACGGCGCGACGCTCGCCCTCGGCGACGTCCCGGAGCCGGAACTCGGCCACGGCCAGGTCCGGATCGCCGTCCGCGCCGTCTCGGTCAACTACGTCGACCGGTTCGTGCCTCAGGGCGGGTACGGCAAGCCCCCCGCGGACGGCGTTCCGTGGGTGGCGGGCCTGGACGCCGCCGGGGAGGTCACCGAGGTCGGCGACGGCGTCACCGGCGTGCGAGTCGGTGACCGGGTGATGGCCATGGTGCCCAGCAGCCTGGCGGAGCAGGTGGTCGCCGACGCGCGGTTCACCGTCCCGATCCCGCCGGAATGGTCCCACGAGGAGGGCGCGGCCGCGATCGTCGCCCTGCTGACCGAATGCAGCGCGCTGAGCGCCGCCGACGGCCTAAGTGCCGGCGAAAGCGTCGTCATCACCGGCGCCACCTCGGGCATGGGGCTGCAAGGAGTGCAACTCGCACGGCATCTCGGGGCCGGCCGGATCATCGCCGTGGCGCGATCGGACCGCGCGGACGACGTCCTCCACCGCCTCGGCGCCGATCTCGTCCTGCACAGCCCGGGGCGCGGCTTCGCGAAGCACGTGCTCGACGCGACCGGCGGGACAGGCGCCGACGTGGCCGTGGACCACGTCGGCGGGAGCTACTTCCCCGACCTCGTCGCCGCGGCGGCGATCAACGGGCGGATCGTCAACGTCGGGCGTGCCGCGGGCGCGGAGGCGACGGCGGATCTAGAGGCGTTCTCGCTGAAGCAACTCACCCTCCGCGGGGTCACCTTCCGCACCCGCACCCCGGCCGAGCTGACCGGTCTCTACCAGCAGGTCCGGAATCTGGACCTCACGAAGCTTCGCCCGGTCATCGAGCGTGTCGTCCCCTGGCAACAGACCGAGGAGGCACAAGGACTCCTGTCCACCGGCGCCGTCGTCGGGAAGGTCGTCATCCGGGTCGCCGTCGAGGACTAGCACTTCCGGGGCCGTCCCTCGCGACCTCCACCCCCCCCTTTGCACCAAGGAGTACGGTCATGACAACAGATCAGCGGGGGACGTCCCCCTCCCACTCTCTGAAGCACACGCGGCGTGCGGCCGCCGCGAGCTTGGGCGGGACGATACTCGAGTACTACGACTTCGCCATCTACGGGCTGGCCTCGGCCCTGGTCTTCGGACCGCTCTTCTTCCCCTCCGCCGATCCGACGGTGGGTGTGCTGGCGTCGTTCGTCACCTTCGGCGTCGGCTTCCTCGCCCGCCCACTCGGCGGCATCGTCTTCGGCCACTTCGGTGACCGGCTGGGGCGAAAGAACGTCCTCGTCACGACGATGCTCATCATGGGCGTGTCCACGGTGCTGATCGGCTGCCTCCCCGGATACGACTCGATCGGTTACTGGGGAGCGGTGCTGCTCGTCCTGCTCCGGCTCGCGCAGGGATTCGCCTTCGGCGGCGAACAACCCGGTGCGGTCCTCCTCGTCGCCGAGCACGCCGCCGAGGGGCGCCGAGGGCTGTTCGCCTCACTGCCCGGAGCGGGCGTGTCCTTCGGCCTGGTCCTCGGCAATCTCGCGTTCCTCGCCGTCAACAACACCATGGACCCCGCGACGGTGCTGACGTGGGGCTGGCGCATCCCGTTCTGGGCGGGCGGTCTCCTGGTTCTCATCGGACTCCTGATCAGGTTCGGACTGGCCGAGACCCCGGACTTCGAGCGGAACAAGGCGAACGATCAGGTGTCGGCCTCCCCGATCCGCGACGTCATCCGTACCCACCCGGCCCAGATCCTGCTCGC
Source organism: Nonomuraea glycinis (assembly GCF_014646515.1). Lineage (GTDB taxonomy): Bacteria > Actinomycetota > Actinomycetes > Streptosporangiales > Streptosporangiaceae > Nonomuraea > Nonomuraea glycinis. Next base: position 189,645 of record NZ_BMNK01000017.1, on the reverse strand, counting down.
CGGCGGCGTACAGGCAGGCCAGGCGGTGGCGTCGTACATCACCGTCATCTACAGCCTGGCGTACGCACGCGAGCACGATGTGCCCGCCTCACTGCCGCTGCTCGGGATCATTCTCAGCGGCGCGCTGCACCTCGCCCTCGTCCCCGCCGCGGGCGCCCTGTCCGACCGTTTCGGCAGGCTGCCCACGTATCTCGCGGGCGCGGTGTTCATCGCGATCACCGCGTTGTTCTTCTTCCCCATGATCGCGAGCGGTTCCGCGGTGCTCGTGCTCTGCGCCTATCTGCTGCTCTTCGGCATCGGCTGGGCCGTCATCACGGGCGTCTACCCCGTGATGATCGCCGAGGCATTCGCCACGAAGGTCAGCTATTCAGGCCTGTCCCTGGGCATGCAGCTCGGGGTCGTCATCGGCGGTCTGACACCTTTCGTCGCCACACTGGTCGCGACGTTGCCGAACGGCTCGACCCTGCTCGGCATCGGCCTCTCGGTGGTCGTCCTGCTGTCCGGCTGGTGTGCCGCGGCGATCGTCCGGCGCACGACCCGGGCGGGCGTGGCCGCCACCATCGACCAGCCCGCCTGATTGGAGGCTGCTACAACGGGCGTGCGGCTGGGCCGAAAACTCTCTCCGCGACCGGGCGATTCATGTCGTCTCGTCCGGGTCCGCGGCGAGGGCCCAGGCCACTTCGAGCAACGTATCCGCGGAATCCAGGTTCGCCCCGGTGATCTCCGCGAAGCGCGCGAGCCGGTAGCGAAGGGTGTTCTGGTGGACGACCAGTGCCTCGGCCGCGCGGGCCACGTTCTTGTCCGCGCTCACGTAGGCGCGGACGCTGCGCCAGATGAGCTCGCCGAACTCGCCCATCGGGTCGAGCGGCGCTCGGTAGCGGCGTAGCAGAAGCGAGGTGACGGCGTCGTCCCGGTCCACCGCGAGCCGCCAGCCGATGTCCTCGATCCTGCGCCGGCCGCGAACGCCATGCTGCCGCATCCAGTCGTAAATGCGGGTCGCGAGCTCGAACGAGCCCGCGACCTCGGGCAGCGGTGCCGCAGGGCCGAGCGCGACGACGTCCTCGCCGGCCAGGACACCGATGGGGCCGGACAGCAGCCCGAAGCAATATCCGTCGGCGACCACGACCAGGCCGGTCGCCCGCGTTTCCAGGCGACGTCGCAGGGCCTCCACCGACGCGCCCTGCGCGGTGCCTGCCTTCACCGTCAGGTAGTCGATGGTGGTGTCCAGGCCGAGCTCCTCCCCCCGCGCGTGAACCTCGGGAACCGGGAGCCCTCCGGCGAGGACCTTCTCCAGGAACTCCGCGCGCAACTGGGAGTGCCGCAGCGCGCCGGTGAGCTGCCGGCTCCGAAAAAGCGCGGTCATCTGATTGGTCATCAGGTCGCTCAGTTGCCAGAGCACGCGGACGGCATTGAGCACCTCGGCCACGTCGACGTCCTGTTCGGCCGCGATCTCGATGAATCGTTCCTGGATGACGCCGATGGACTTACGCCAGCCCTGGATCCCGTCCTCGACCCGGAGCCCCTGCCCGAGGCGCTCGTCGACCCGGATGGTCAGGGCCTCGACATCGCGGTCGTCAATGACGGGCGCCCCGGCGAGAAGCGAGTCGCGGACGGTCTCCAGGTTCATCCGGACCGACGCCTCGATGGCGCTGCGCGGCACCACCGCGTACGGCGGCCGTTGCTCGTCGCCGAACGCGACGGTGCGCGCGACGAGTTCGTCGACGTCGTCCATCAGCCTCGCCACGCTGTCGCGAAACGATCGCCCGGCGACATCGGCGGGCAGTGCCGATGGTTCCAATTCCTGCCTCCTGTCACAGCATTCTGCCAGACGTTGTAGCGGCATCCAATCGCGGTCGCCGACGGTTGGGGCGCTCGCCGTAGAAGCGGGGGCGGCCGCACTGGACCATCGAGTCGTTGAAGCACTGCGCAGGCGGCGACACGCCGGCCGGTCAGCAGTGCCACAGGTCGATGAGAGGAGCCGGCTGATGAGCAGCGCTGCCGACATCGCGACAAACCTCATATCGCCGTCCAAGCCGCCCCGCGTCGGCGCCGACGGCACGTCAAAGGGACGTGGGGAGTGAGGATCACCGAATTCTTCGATCGCGGGCTCCGTCAGAACCCGGACGGTCCGGCGTACATCATGGACGGCCGCCAGTGGACCTACCGCGAGGCGTACGCCTTGTCCTGCCGGGTGGCGCAGGGGTTGAGCGCCGCCCTGGAGCCAGGCACGAAGGTCGCCGTCCTGTCGCCGAACCACCCGGAGGCCTGGATCTGCGTGATCGGCAGCTGGCGGGCCGGAATGCTCTGGGTGCCGCTGAACCCCGCCATGCCGCAGGAGGAGACGGCCGAACTCGCCGCGGCCTTCGACTGCGAAGCGATCTTCTACCACTCGTCGATGGCAGGCGTGGTGGAGTCGCTCCGGGGCAAGTCGCCTGGTCTCCGATTGGCCGTATGCCTCGACCGGGAGATGGCGGACGACCCCGAACTGCACCGCTGGTGCGCCGCCTACCCCGCCGAACCTCCGGACGTCCGGACCGCGATCGACGACGTCGTCGCGATTCCGCCGACCGGTGGGACGACGGACAGGCCCAAGGGCGTGATGAGCACCCATCGCAACTTCCACACGTCCACCGCTCACCTGCTGATGCTGCTGGGCTACGAGGCCCACCAGCCGATCGTCAACCTCGCCGCAGCGCCGATGACGCACACCAGCGGGCTCCTCAGCCTGCCGGCGACGGCGCGGGGCGGCACGGTCGTGGTCCTGGAGAAGGCCGACCACACGGTGCTCGCCGACGTGGTCGAAAAGTACGGCGTCACCGAGATGTTCCTGCCCCCGACGGTGATCTACCGCTGGCTCGACCATCTGGAGGGCCAGAAACGCGACTTCTCATCGCTGCACTACCTGATCTATGCCTCCGCGCCCATGTCGGTCGACCGGCTCAGACAGGCCATCGACGTCTTCGGGCCCGTGATGACGGCCGCGTACGGCCAGACGGAGTCCCCGGGAACCATCGCGCTGATGCGATGCGCGGAACTCTTCGATCCGGACGGCGGCCTCAATGAGACGCGGCTCGCCTCCTGCGGCCGGCCGACCCCGCTCATCTCCTTCGAGATCCGCGACGACAAGGGCAACGCCGTGCCCCGGGGGACGGCGGGCGAGATCTGCGTGCGCGGGGACACGGTCATGGCGGGCTACTACGCCCAGCCCGAGCAGACGGCGGCGACGGTGGTGGACGGCTGGCTGCACACCGGCGACATCGGCCACCTCGACGACGACGGCTACCTCTACATCACCGACCGGAAGAAGGACCTGATCATCTCGGGTGGTTTCAACGTGTACCCGAGCGAGGTGGAACAGGTCCTGTGGAGCCATCCCGCGGTGGGTGACTGCGCCGTCGTCGGCATTCCGCATCCGGACTGGGGTGAAGCGGTGACCGGCGTGGTCGAGCTGCGTTCAGGGGCCGACGCCACCCCCGAGGAGCTCATCGCCTGGTGTCGCGAGCGGCTGGGTGGCGTCCGGGCTCCGAAGCGCATCGACATCGTCCGGGAGCTCCCGCGCAGCCCCAACGGGAAGGTTCTCAAGAATCGTGTGCGCGAGCCGTACTGGCGTGGCGTCGACCGGCAGATCTGACGCCTGCCGCAGAAGACCGAAGGAGAACCCCCATGGCATCCGACGAGCCGATCCGACGGCGACGCCGTCTTCCGCGGTGGTCAGACCTCACCGACGTGATCGACCTGCGCACCTTCGCCCCGCCGACGACGGAGCACCGCCTCGCCCGCGCCCGCAGCCTCGGGGATCTGCGGGCGATCGCCCGGCGGCGCGTTCCCCGCGCCGTGTTCGACTATGTCGACGGCGGCGCGGAGTCGGAGATCAGCCTGGCCCGTGCCCGTGCGGCCTACCGGGACGTCCACTTCCACCCGGCGGTACTGCGCGACGTCTCCCAGGTCGAGCTCGGCCGCGTGCTGCTCGGCAAGCAGTCGGAGCTCCCCGTCGTGCTCGCACCGACCGGCTACACCCGGATGATGCACCACGACGGGGAGGTGGCCGTGGCGCGCGCCGCCGCGCGGGCGGGCATCCCGTACACCCTGTCGACGATGGGGACCACGTCCGTCGAGGACCTCGTCGCCGCCGAGCCCACCGGCCGGAAATGGTTCCAGCTGTACCTCTGGCGCGATCGGGCGGCGGGAGAGGACCTCGTCAAGCGGGCCCTGGCGGCCGGCTACGACACCCTGATGCTGACCGTCGACACACCGGTCTCCGGCGCTCGGCTACGGGACCTGCGCAACGGCCTGACCATCCCACCGATGATCGGCCCCCGGACGCTCGCCGACATGGCTCTCCATCCGCGCTGGTGGGCGAACCTGCTGACCACCGATCCGCTGAGTTTCGCGTCGTTCGGCTCCTGGAAGGGGACGGCCGCCGAGCTCGCCGACAGCCTGTTCGACCCCGGCGCGGGCATCGACGACCTCCGCCGGCTACGCGACGCCTGGCCCCACTCGCTGGTGGTGAAAGGGATCCAGACCGTCGAGGACGCCCGCATGGTGGTCGACGCCGGAGCCGACGGCGTGGTCGTCTCCAACCACGGCGGGCGGCAACTGGACCGGGCGGCGACGCCGTTGCGGGTGCTGCCGCACGTCCGTGCGGCCGTCGGCGACCGCGCCGAGGTCTTCGTCGACGGCGGTGTCAGGTCCGGAGCGGACGTCGCCGCGGCGATCGCCCTCGGGGCGACAGGCGTCCTGGTGGGCCGGGCCTACCTCTACGGCCTGATGGCCGGCGGGGAGCGAGGCGTGGACCGGGCGCTGGACATCCTGCGCACTGAGCTGACCCGTACCCTCCGCCTGCTCGGGGTCGCGGAGATCGACGCGCTCCCGAACGGCCATGCCACGCTGGGCGACCCGGCGGCAGGAAACGCACAGAGTTGACGACACCCGCTCAAGGAGCACCGATGTTGTTGTCCCAGCCCATCGACGACTTCCGCCTCGCCTACGACCGGCATGGCGACCCTGCCGGGTCGCCCGTCCTCCTGCTGCACGGCTGGCCGGGTGACCGGACCGACCATGCGGCTGTGGCCGAACGGCTCGCCGGCACCGGGTTCGACGTCGTCGTACCGGACCTGCGTGGGTTCGGACAGTCAGACAAGCACGACCGGGATCCCGCCGAGTGCTACGGGGCCCCGGCCCAGGCGCGCAGCGTGGCCGGGCTGCTCGACGAGCTGGGAGTCTCGGCGGCCGTGGTCGGCGGTTACGACATCGGCGGCCGCGTCGGCTCGCAGCTGGCCGTCGACCGGCCGGACCTGGTGCGCGCCCTGGTGGTCACCCCGCCGGCCCCGGGCGTCGGGCGGCGGGTCCTCGACGAGCATCCGATACGCGAATTCTGGTACCAGTCGTTCCACCAGCTCGAACTCGCCCGCGATCTGATCGACGGCGACGTGAGCCGCGCCCGCGCCTACCTGAAGCACTTCTGGTCACGCTGGTCCGGCCCGGACTACACCGTCGACGACGAGCGGCTCGACCACCTCGCCGCCGCCTACGGCGCTCCTGGGGCGTTCGTCGCGTCGATCGGCTGGTACCGCGCGGGGAGCGGAATGGTCGCCCGCGCGCTCGCCGAGACCGAGCCGGACCCCGCCGACCGGATCGCCGTCCCGACGACGTTCCTGTGGCCCGAACATGACCCGCTCTTCCCCCGCGCGTGGTCCGACCGGCTCGACGCGTTCTTCGCGGACGTGACGGTGGTGCCCGTGGACGGGGTCGGGCACTTCGTGCCCGTGGAGGCACCCGGCGTGTTCGCCGACACGATCGCCACGGTCGCGGCGTAACCCCGCCCCTGGCGGACGGCCACCGACCTGGTCCAGGTCGATCCGGGGCCGGTGTTCGCCACGCCCGGCGACAGGACTCCCTCAACACCGACGATGACAGGAGCAGCAGATGTACAGCGACTACGAATTCCTCAAGGTGGAGCCGGGGGCGGATCGAGTCCTCCGGATCACCATGAACCGCCCCGAGAAGCTGAACGCGTCCGGCGAGATCGGGCACGCCGAACAGGGCCGCATCTGGCGTGAGTTCGACGCCGACCCGGAGATGAACGTCGCCCTGATCACCGGCGCGGGACGTGCCTTCTGCGCGGGCGGTGACATCAAAGAGGGCAACGGGCCCCTCCCCGTCGACACGCGCGACGGCCGCGCCCTGGTGCGCAACATGATCGCATGCCGCAAGCCGATCGTCTCCGCCATCAACGGGGTCGCGGTCGGCGGTGGCCTGGCGATCGCCCTGCTCGCGGACATCTCGATCGCCAGCGAGCGAGCGGTGCTCATCGACGGCCACGTCAGACTCGGTCTCGCGGCGGGCGATCACGCCGCCCTCGTGTGGCCCCTCGCGATCGGCATGGCCCGCTCGAAGTACCACCTCCTGCTCGGCAACCGGATCACCGGCCGGGAAGCCGCCGAGATCGGGCTGGTCGGCACGTGCGTCCCCCACGAGGACCTCATGCCGACCGCGAACGAGATCGCGACGCGGCTCGCCGAGGGGCCGCAGTTCGCCATCCAGGGCACCAAGGCGGCGTTGAACGACTGGTACCTGCACAACATCGGCATTTTCGAGCACTCGCTCTACGTCGAGGCCCTCAGCGCGACGCTGCCGGACGCCGAGGCCGGAATCCGTGCCGTGCGCGAGGGCACCGAACCCGAGTTCCCCGGGGCCGTCAACTCCGACAGGTACTAGCCCACGCCCCTTCCCGACCCCCAGCCAGACAAGAGAAGAGGAACTCGCACATGCAGCAGATCGCCGTCTCGTCCGACATCCCGCTGGAGATCGCCGTCGACGCGATTCCGGACGATGACCGGGTGTGGGTCCCGCAGGCCCCGGGCGTCTTCTTCCGCCCGCTGTTCATCAACACCGTGACCGGCCAATGGTGCAACCTTCTCAAGGTGACCAAGTCAGGCATCGTCTCCCGTCACAGGCATCCCGGCATCGTCGTCGGATACGTCATCGCGGGCGAGTGGAAGTACGACGAGCACGACTGGACGGCTCGCGCCGGAGGGTTCGTCTACGAGCCGCCCGGCGAGATCCACACCCTGCGGGTTCCCGACCACTGCCAAGAGATGATCACCTTCTTCAACATCAGCGGCGCGATGATCTACCTCGACGAGGACGGCCGCCAGATCGGCTACGAGGACGCCTTCACCAAGTTGGACATGTGCCGCGCCCACTACGCGGCGAACGGCCTGGGAGCCGACTATGCCGACCGGTTCCGACGCTGACCCCGGCACCCCGGCGAGCCCTCGACGCCCGCCGATGGCGTATCGGACCGAAGAGACCCGAGGAGCTCTGACCATGGCGACGAACGCCGTGACGCGGAACGCCACCATGCGTGCCGCCGTCTGGACCGCTCCGGGACGCGTCGACGTACGCGACGTCCCGTATCCGCACGTACCGGACGGATGGCTGCTCCTGCGGGTGGAGTACGGCGGCATCTGCGGAACCGACCTCGCCATCGTCGCGGGACGGCACCCCCGAGCGACCGCCCCCCTGGTGATCGGTCACGAGATCGTCGGAACCGTCGAACGAACGGGTCCCGACGGACCGCCCGCCGGAACGCGAGCGGTGGTCGAGCCGCTCATCGCCTGCGGCCGTTGCCGGGCCTGCCGCGATCAGGCAGCACACGTATGCCGCGAGCTCGAACTGTTCGGAATCGACGCGGCGGGCGGCCTCGCCGACTACATGGCGGTGCCGGCCGACCGGGTCGTCCCGGTGCGGCCTGGGGTGCCGGTTCGTCGCGCCGCATGGGCGGAGCCCCTCGCCGTCGCGGTGCACTCGGTGGCTCAAGCGCGGATGCGGGGAGGCGAGTCGGTGCTCGTCTTCGGCGCGGGCCCGATCGGCATCCTCGTCGCGCTGGTCGCCCGCGAGGCCGGTGCCGCCCGCATAGTCATCGCCGAACCGAAGGCGAGCCGCAGAAGAGCAGCCGCCGCCTGCGGCTTCGAAACCGTCCCCGACGGCGTCGACCCGGCGACCTGGTTCCGCTCCACGAACGCATCCGAGGGGGCGGACATCGTCTTCGACACGGCAGGACATCGCGACGTCGCCCGCGTGCTGCCCGCCTCGGCTCGCGAGACCGGCACGATCGTGCTGGTGGCCGTCTACCCGGACCCGGTAGCGCTCGACCTGAGAGCCCTGTGTTTCGGCGAGCAGCGCCTGCTCGGTTCCCGGGTCTACACCCGCGATGACCTCACCGAGGCCGTGGCACTCCTCCCGGACGACCCACTCGGCCTCGACCGCTTGCCAGTGGCGGTCTTCCCTCTGGACGAAGCCGCCGCGGCCTTCCACGCAGCGCGCGCCGACGACGCCCCCATGAAGGTCCTCATCGAAATCGCCGATCCTTCCGCTGTGGCAGAAGTCGCGGACCGATGCCTTACAGGTGGTGAAGTGGCCGGACCGGCCACCGGCGAGGGCGCGCCGGAAGTGGATCTCTTCGGCACGCCCCGCGGTCGAACTATCTCTTAGTACGGCTTGCGACGCGTGGTGGGCCGCCGACTCTCCGCGGCGCAAGCCGTACCCTGAGGGGGTTTCAGCGGAAACCCGCTGGTCCTCAAGCTACGGCCGCCCGCTTGCAAGCCGCTTTCAATCAGCCGAAGAACACCTCGGCCTCGGCGTAACGCGACACCGGCACGGTCTTGAGCTCGGCCGTCGCCTCGTCGAGGCCGACCCGGACGATGTCGGTGCCGCGCAGCGCGACCATCGTCCCGTACTCACCCTCGTGCACGGCGTCGATCGCCTGCAGCCCGAACCTGGTGGCCAGCACCCGGTCGAACGCGGTGGGGGTGCCGCCGCGCTGGATGTGGCCGAGCACGGTGGTGCGGGCCTCCTTGCCGGTGCGCTTCTCGATCTCCTTGGCCAGCATCTCGCCGATGCCGCCGAGGCGCACGTGCCCGAACGCGTCGAGCTCGCCCGCCTGCAGCTCCATCTGCCCCTCGATCGGGTGCGCGCCCTCGGCCACGACGAGGATCGGCGAGTAGCGGGTGCGGAAGCGCGACTCGACGTACTCGCAGACCCGGTCGATGTCGAACGGCTTCTCCGGGATGAGGATGACGTTGGCGCCGCCGGCCATGCCCGCGTGCAGCGCGATCCAGCCGGCGTGCCTGCCCATGACCTCGCAGATCAGCGCCCGGTGATGGGACTCGGCGGTGGTGTGCAGCCGGTCGATGGCCTCCGTGGCGATGTTGACGGCGGTGTCGAAGCCGAAGGTGTAGTCGGTGCCCGACAGGTCGTTGTCGATGGTCTTGGGGACGCCGACCACCCGGACACCGCGCTCGAAGAGCTGCCTGGCCACGCCGAGCGTGTCCTCGCCGCCGATGGCGATCAGCGCGTCCACGCCGCTCGAGGCGAGGTTCTCCTTGATCCGGTCGACGCCACCCTCGATCTTGATCGGGTTGGTGCGCGACGAGCCGAGGATGGTGCCGCCCCTGGGCAGGATGCCGCGTACGGCCTGGATGTCCAGAGGCATCGTCTCGCCTTCGAGCGGGCCTCGCCAGCCGTCACGGAAGCCGACGAACTCGTGGCCGTAAACGCTCACGCCCTTCCGGACGACGGCTCTGATCACAGCGTTGAGACCGGGGCAATCGCCACCTCCGGTGAGCACTCCGATACGCATGACGGGTTCCTCCCGATGGGGTTCACGACCAGAATCGCATTGTGCCCGTACCGTCGGGCACTGGTCTAGACCAAACCAGAGCGTACCGACCGAAACCAGTCCTGGAGGCGATTTCGTGAGCGTGTTGGCCATCGACGCGGGAACGACGGGGGTCACCGCCTTGGTGGTGACCGAGGACGGCCGGATCGAGGCCCGCGGCTACGAAGAGTTCGCCCAGCACTTTCCGGAGCCTGGCTGGGTGGAGCACAATCCCGAGGATATCTGGCAGGCCACGCTGAGCGCCTGCGCGGCGGCCCTCGCGGCGGCCTCGGCCACGCCGGCCTGCGTCGGGATCACCAACCAGCGGGAGACGGCGGTGCTGTGGGACCGCCGGACGCTGGCCGCGCCCCGCCGCGCGATCGTCTGGCAGGACCGCCGCACCGCCGCGATCTGCGAGGACCTGCGCGCGCGGGGCCACGAACCGCGCGTGTCGGAGCTGACCGGCCTGCGCCTGGACCCCTACTTCACCGCTTCCAAGCTCGCCTGGATCGCCGCGCACGACCCGCGCGCCTGGCAGGGCGTCACCTCGGGGCAGGTCGCGGTCGGCACCGTCGACTCCTACCTCATCGCCCGCCTCACCGCGGGCGCGCAGCACGTGACCGACCCGTCCAACGCCTCCCGCACCCTGCTGTACGGCCTGAGCTCCGGCACCTGGGAGCCGGAGCTGTGCGAGCTGTTCGGCGTGCCGGAGGCGGCGCTGCCGTCGATCGTGCCCAACTTCGGCCCGCTGGGCAGGACGGATCCGGGCGCGTTCCTCGGGCTCGACCTGCCCATCAGCGGGGTGGCGGGCGACCAGCAGGCGGCGCTGTTCGGGCAGACCTGCTACGGCGTAGGCGAGGTGAAGTGCACCTACGGGACGGGCTCGTTCATCCTGACCAACACCGGCACGGAGATCGTCCGCTCGCAGGCCGGGCTGCTGACCACGGTGGCCTGGCAGGCGCCGTCCGGCGAGCGCACGTACGCGCTGGAGGGGTCGATCTTCGTGACCGGGGCCGCGGTGCAGTGGCTGCGTGACGGGCTCGGCCTGATCGGCACGGCGGCCGAGTCGGAGGCGGTGGCGCGCACCGTGCGCGACAGCGGCGGCGTGGTGTTCGTGCCCGCGCTGACCGGGCTCGGCGCGCCCCACTGGGACCCGCAGGCGCGCGGCCTGATCACCGGGATCACCCGGGGCACGACCAGGGCGCACCTGGTCCGGGCCACGCTGGAGGCGATCGCGTTCGAGGTGCGGGACGTGGTCGAGGTGATGACCGACGGAGCACCGGTGCTCAAGGCCGACGGCGGGGCCAGCGGCAACGACCTGCTGATGCAGCTCCAGGCCGACCAGCTCGGCACGGCCGTGGAACGGCCGGTGATCCAGGAGACCACGGCGCTGGGCGCGGCGTTCCTGGCCGGGCTTGGGGCGGGCGTGTGGGGGTCACGCGACGAACTGCGCAAGACCTGGCAGCTCGACCGCCGCTTCGAGCCGGGCGGCCGCGACGACGAGGCGTACGAGCGGTGGCGCGCGGCCGTCGAACTGGCTTCGACCCATCCGTCGTGACGTACGAGCGGTGGCGCGCGACCGTCGAACCGGCTTCGCGACCTACGAGCGGTGGCGCGCGGCCGTCGAGCCGGCTTTGTGACCTACGAGCGGTGGCGCGCGGCCGTCGAGTCGGCTCGTCATGACGTGCCAGCGGCCTCTGGCCAGGTGCTGAGGCCGCCGATACACTCACCGCCCATGGTAGACGTGGACGAGCAGGGCCGCCCGGAGCCTCCCCTCACCGCTGATGAGACCGGCACCGTTCTCGGGTTCCTGGACTACCAGCGCGCGACCCTGGCGTGGAAGTGCGCGGGACTCGACGCGGTCGGCCTGAGCGTCACCGTCGGGCCCTCGGCGATGTCCCTGGGCGGGCTGCTCAAGCACCTGGCCCACGTCGAGGACTCCTGGTTCTCCCGGTGGCTGCACGGGCGTGACCGGCAGCCGCCGTGGAACGCGGTGGACTGGACGGCCGACCCCGGCTGGGCCTGGCACTCGGCCGCGCAGGACACTCCCGAGCAGTTGCTGGAGCTCTGGCAGGACACCGTGGCCCGCTCCCGCGCCCTGGTGGCCCAGGCGCTGGCCGAGGGCGGCCTGGACCAGCCCGCCCGGCGCACCTGGCCGGACGGCCGGACGCCCAGCCTGCGCTGGATCCTGCTGCACATGATCGAGGAGTACGCGCGGCACAACGGCCATGCCGACCTGCTCCGGGAATCGGTGGACGGGCGCACCGGGGAGTGACGCGGCGGGGGACCACAGGCGACGCGCTCGCACGTGGCGCCCGCCGGCTTCGATCCGCGCAGCGGCGAGCGGTCGGCCGACCATGCTCCCAGCCATGTGGTTGGTATTACTATACCGGCGAGTGTTAGGCTGCTGGTATAACTATACCAACACCCTGTGGCTTGAGGTATTCATGATCGAACTGAAAACGCCGGCGGAGATCCAACGCATGCACGTGGCCGGGCGCTTCGTCGCCGAGGCGCTCTCCGAGGTCGGCCGGCTCGCCGACGTGGGCGTCAACCTCCTGGACCTGGAGCGCCACGTACGCGGCATGATCGAACGGCGCGGGGCGGAGTCGTGCTACTGGGACTATGCGCCGTCCTTCGGCAGCGGCCCGTTCCGCAACGTCATCTGCCTGTCGGTCAACGACGCCGTCCTGCACGGCCTGCCCCACGACTACACGCTGCGCGACGGCGACGTGCTCAGCGCGGACCTCGCGGTCAGCGTCGACGGCTGGGTGGCCGACTCGGCGCGTACGGTCGTCGTCGGCACCGCCGCCGAGGAGGACCTGCGGCTCATCCGTGCCACCGAGGAGGCGTTGGAGGCGGCGATCGAGGTGGCGCGTCCGGGCAATCGCGTGGGCGACCTCTCGGCGGCCATCGGGGCGGTGGCCCACGACTACGGCTATCCGGTCAACACCGAGTTCGGTGGCCACGGCATCGGCCGCACCATGCACGAGGGACCCCACGTGTCGAACAAGGGCCGGGCGGGGCGCGGCCTCACGCTCCGGCCGGGCCTGGCCCTCGCGCTCGAACCCTGGTTCGCCCGTACGACCGACCGGATCGTCTACGACGCCGACGGCTGGACCATCCGGTCGGCCGACGGCTCACGCACCGCCCACTCCGAGCACACGGTCGCCATCACCGAGGACGCCCCCTTGGTGCTCACCCGGCGCGTCACGGAGGCCTCCGTGACGAAAACCGGCTGAGCCCGCTTCCCGGTGTTGAGGGTGGTCGGCAAGGAGGGGATGTTGTAGCAGGCGGCGTCCAAGGCGAGGATCTGGCGGCGGTTGTCGGGGCTGGCATGCCGGTCTACCACTTCCGCATCCGCCTGGCCGACGAGGTGCCGCGGGTGCGCTCCAACTTCGTCAACGGCATCAAGAAGCCGCCCGTCGAGGTCACGCTCGCCTGAGCACGCCTTCGCGGCCGCGTATGCGGCGTCAGCGCTGTTCGAGAACGCCGCAGGCGATGCGGCCGCCGGAGTCGCCTGTCTTGAGAGTGTCGGCGTCGGGTCCGGCTTTCCCGTCCGCCTGGCGATAGCGGTCGGGGATATGTGCCTGGTTGTCCGGCTCGGCATGGATGACGACGGCGCTGCCGTCGCTGTCGAAGAGCTGCTTCACGCGGAATCGATCGGTGGCAGCGGATGCGACGCCTTTACCGTCCTCGCTCACCAGGAGGGCAGGCAGGTCGCCGGCGTGTTCAGGATGGGAGCCGGGACCGAGGCTGAAGTGGCCGCCCGCGCTGAAGAACGGGCTCCCGGTGGATGGATCAGTGGATCCGGGATCGCAGACACCTTTGGCGTGAATGTGAATGCCGTGATAGCCGGCCGGGATGCCGCTCACGCTGACGGTGACTTTGGACGCGGTGGAATTCAGCGGCTCAGCGCGGAGCAGGCCGACGTTCTTCCCCTCAGCACTCTTGATGACGGCCTCGACCGCCGGTTGCTCCTGCAGCCTGTCGGCGGTCCCGGTGGTGGCGAGACCCGCCGTCCCCAGGCCCAACGTGACGGCCAGAGCCAGATGCACTTTCCCAGGCATGACACCCCCCGTACCTGGTTTGTCCGCTCCATGTTCCAGCGGAGGTCCATCCCCTGTTACCCCCTTGGCGCGGATCCCATTCACGATGCCTGTCAAAGAAGCGCCATGTCGCTCAGCGCGATGTCATGGCGCGGTTCTCCAGCCGGACGACATGCGATTTCGGAGACATATCTGGTCCGAACCGAATACGGTGACCCATTGAGGATCAGCCAAGCCCGCAAGCCTTCCGCTCCGAGCTGCACCACCAAGGCGGGCGGCGCCGCATCGCGGCCCCGCGCCTGCGAGGTGCTCACCGCCGGGGGCTTCACCGGCGCCCCCGACGAGAGCCGTACCGGGACAGACCGTCACCGCTCAACCACAGCACGAGTGTCAACCATCCCGGGGAGCTTCAGTGCGTCAACCCAAGGTTGACGATCGGGAATCGTCAACCTAAGGTTGACGCATGGAGAGAAACGTTCGTCTCGATGACCTGATCCAAGCGGTCAAGAGCCGTCACCCGGACAGCGATCCCCTGGGTGAGCTGGCCGACGCCGTCACGCTCGGCGAGCACCTAGGCGAGGTGGCGGATCACCTGATCGGCCACTTCGTCGATCGCGCCCGGCATTCCGGAGCCTCCTGGACCGAGATCGGCCGCAGCATGGGCGTCACCAAGCAGGCGGCGCAGAAGAGGTTCGTCCCCAAGGAGGGCGGCTCCGGCTCACTGGCCGACGACCTGCGCAACTTCGCCCGCTACACCGACCGGGCCCGGGTCGTGCTCGTACAGGCTCAGGAGGAGGCTCGCCGGCTCGGACACAACCACATCGGCGTCGGCCACCTGGCGCTCGGCCTGCTGCACGAGCCCGAGGCCCCGGCGGCCGAGGCCGTACGGGCGGCGGGGACGTCGCTCGGCGCGGCGCGGGAGGCCGTGGAGTCCGCGCTAGGCCCGGGAGGCCCCGCCCTGTCCGGGGCCGTGCCGTTCTCGGCCCCGGGCAAGAAGGCGCTGGAGCTGACGCTCCGGGAGGCGCTGCGGCTCGGCCATGACCACGTGGGCGCCGAGCATCTGCTGCTCGCCGTCCTCGGCCTGCCGGAGGATCCGGCCGTGCAGGCGCTCACCGGGCTCGGCGTGACCAGGGCGGTCGTCGAGGAGCACGCCGGGCGCACGGCGTAGGCCGCTATCCGGGCAGCACGCAGGCGGGGCTCTCCACCTCGATGACCTCTCCGGTCGGCTCGGGGACGCCGTCCTTGAGCGCGAACACCGCGACCCCACCGGAGTTCTGGTTGGCGACGTACAGGTGCTCGCCGTGCACGGCGAAGTGCCGGGGCCACGCGCCGCCCGACGACACCTCCGCCACCGGGCTCAGGTCGTCGGCCGACAGCACGGAGATCGTGTCGGGGCCGCGGTTGGCCACGTACACCAGGTCACCGACGACCTCCAGGTGGGACGGCGCGTTGGCGGCCCCGCTCGCGGAGGCCGGCACACGGGTGGTCCGCGTCCCGTCCAGGAGCGTGACGCTGCCGTCGAGCTCGCCGGCCACGTAGAGCCGGGAGCCGGCGAAGGCGAAGTGGCGCGGGCCGGTGCCGGGCGGCAGCGCGATGGGCGCCGGCTCGGCGCCGTCGAGCGTGTAGCGGCGGATCTCGTCGGTGCCCAGGTCGGAGACGTGCAGCAGGTCGTCGTGAAAGACGCACTGGTGAGCGTGCGGGCCTTCCTGACGGTCCGCGACCGGCCCGGAGCCCTGGTGGCGGAGCACGATCGGCTCGCCTTCGAACAGCCCGCGCGCGTCGAGCCGGTGCAGGCTGGCGACGCCGTCGCCGTAGTTGGCGACGGCGAGCAGCGTGCCGGACGGGTGCACCGCGACGTGGCAGGGGCTGTCGCCCCCGGTGGCGCGCTCGTCCCACGGCGAGAGCCCGCCCTCGGCGCTGAACGCGGTGATCCAGCCCTGGGAGAGCTCCCCCACCGCGTAGACGATGGGCAGCGAGGGGTGTCGGGCCAGGAACGACGGCGAGGCGAGCCTCGTCAGCCCCTCGCCGATCGTCACGATGCCGGGGCCGTAGCCGCCTATGTAGAGATGCCTCTTCACAGGGGCATCTTCTCATGCTTGACTGAGGCAATGAATTCGTTGACAGAGGCAAGGATCTCTGAGGTCCGCGCCTTCAACCGCTTCTATACGAAGGTCATCGGCGTCCTGCAGTCCGGCATGCACGACTCCCCCTACTCCCTCACCGAGGGCAGGGTGCTGTACGAGGTCGCGCACGCCGACCGGCTGGAGACCGGCGAGCTGCGCGGGCTGCTCGACCTGGACGCGGGCTACCTGAGCAGGATCCTGGCGCGGCTCGACGGCGACGGGCTGATCATCAAGGAGCGCTCGGCCACCGACGCGCGCAAGCAGCTCGTACGGCTCAGCGCGGCCGGCGCCGAGGCGTTCGCCACCCTCGACAGGCGCTCCAGCGAGGAGGTCCAGCGGCTGCTCGACAGGCTGCCCGAGGACGGTCAGGAGCGGCTGGTCACCGGCATGCGAACGATCAGAAGCCTGCTCGACGCGCCCGCCGAACGCCCGCAGACCCTCATCAGGCCGCCCCGGGCCGGCGACCTGAGCTGGGTCGTCCAGCGGCACGGCGCGCTCTACGCCGAGGAGTACGGCTGGGGGATGGATTTCGAGCGCACCGTCGCGCGCATCGTCGCCGGCTTCGACCAGGCGCACGACGCGTGCTGGATCGCCGAGGCCGGCACGGCGCGCGCGGGCTCCGTGTTCTGCGTCCGCCGCGACGACACCACCGCCCAACTGCGGTTGCTGCTGGTTGAGCCGTCCGCCCGCGGGCTCGGCCTGGGCGGCCGGCTGGTCGAGGAGTGCCTGCGGCACGCCAAGGCGGAGGGTTACAAGCGGATCGTGCTGTGGACCCGCGACAGCCTGGTGAGCGCACGGCGCATCTACCAGGCTGCCGGGTTCGAGCTCGACTCGCAGGAGCAGGGCGTGGAGAACGGAGTCGAGGTCAACGAGCAGATGTGGTCACGCGACCTCTAGGCCACCAGTTCAGCGGCCCGGCCAGGCGCATCAGGCTCGGCACCAGCACCGCCCGGATCACGGTCGCGTCCACCAGCACCACGACCGCCATGCCGACGCCGAGCATCTGCACGAACGACACCGAGGCCGTGGCGTAGGCCACGAACGTGAGCGCCAGGATCCCGCCCGCGGCGGTGATCAGCGGGGCGCCGTTCCGGAGCCCGGAGGCGACGGCCTCCTCGGTGTCGCCGGTCCGGTCGTACTCCTCCCTGATCCGCGACAGCAGGAAGACCTCGTAGTCCATCGACAGCCCGTAGGCCACGCAGAGCATGAGGATCGGGATGCTCGGGTCGAGCGTGCCGGTCGGGGTGAAGCCAAGCAGCCCGGACAGATTGCCCTCCTGGTAGACCCAGACGAGCGCGCCGAACATGACGCCCAGGCTGAGAACGTTCAGGATGGTCGCCTTGATCGGCAGGATCACACTGCGCGTCATGAGCAGCAACACCAGGAACGTCACGCCGAGCATCAGCCCGAGCAGCAGCGGCAGCCGATCGACCACCGAGGCACGGTAGTCGGCCAGTTCGGCCGGGTAGCCGCCGATCAGCACCTCGAAGGGCGGCTGGACGGCGCGCACCGCGTCGACGAACCGAACGGGGTCGCCGGCCAGCGCCCGGGCCGAGGGCACCACGGAGAGCCAGGCGCCTTCGCCTCCGGCGAATCTCGACACGTCGCCGTCGCCCACGCGCCGCCCACCCGCGAAGACCCCCGCGGCGGAGTCCACCTGGGCGACTCCCGGCACCCGTGACAACTCACTCGCGTAGCCCGTCACGTCCTGGCCGGTGGGGCCGCTGGAGACGATCCGCACAGCGTCGGTCTCCTCGGCGGGGAAGCTCTGCCTGATGATCTCCTGCGTCTGCCGGGGTGCGGCGTCCGGCGGCAGGATCCGGTCGTCGGCGGTGCCCAGGCGCAGCCCCAGGAACGGTGCGGCCAGGACGAGCAGCAGCGCCGTGGCCAGCCCGCCGTACAGCAGCGGCCGCCGCATCACCCGGACGGCCAGCCCGTGCCAGAATTCGGCTCCCCGCACGCTCGCCGCACGCCGCGGCAGCAGCGCGCCGCCGATCGTGGCGAGCACCGCGGGCAGCACGACAACGGCCGCGACCAGGCCGCCGACGACCACCGCGATGCCCGCGAAGGCGAAGGATCGCAGGAAGTCGAACGGTAGCGCGAACAGCACGGCCAGCGACGCGGCGACCGTGATCCCGCTGAAGAGCACCGTCCGCCCGGCGTGCTCCACGGCCCCGGCGACGGCCGCGGCCCGGTCCCGCCCGGCGCGCACCTCCTCACGGAATCGCGAGATCACGAACAGGCAGTAGTCGATGCCGAGTCCCAGGCCCATCGCGAGGGTCAGGTTCAGGGCGAAGGTGGAGACGTCCACGAACAGCAGGGGGATGCGCAGCAAGGCCAGCGCGACGGCCATGGCGAACACGCCGGCCAGGATCGGCACCAGCGCGGCCATCGCGCGCCGCAGGTAGAGCCAGAGCAGCGCGAAGGCCAGCGGGAAGATCACCAGCTCGGCTCGCACGAAGTCCTGCCTGGCCAGGGGCACGGTGGCCCTGAAGACCTCCTCGCCGCCTCCGGCGCGTACCTGGAGCAGCTCACCGCCCCGGGTGCTCGCGGGCACGAGTCCGGGCAGCACCGTCGCCCGCACGTGGTCGGCGTCGCCCGGGATGCGCACCAGGATCAGCGCGTGCTCGCCGTCGCCGCTGCGCATGGTGGCGGGCCTGCCCCGGCTCCAATAGGTCTCGACCTCCGCCACGCCCTCGTGCCGTGCGACCCGCGCGGCCAACTCCTGGCCTGCCGCGGCGACCTCGGGGTCGTCGACCGTCCCCCACCTCGCGGTCACCAGGAAGATCATGTCGGCGCTACCGGTGCCGAACCGCTCGACCAGCTCGGCCTGCGCCCGGTCGGACTCCGATCCGGGCGCCTCGAACCTGGACAGCGACATCCGGGGCACCGCCCCTGCAGCGAGCACCCCCGCCACGACCGCCAGCGCCAAGGCCAGTCCCAGCACCGCCCGCCGCCGTCTCACCAGGAGGAACCCCAGCCTGCGCAGCGGCGGCCCGGCCTCCTCGCGCACCGGCGGCCTCTCCGTGATCAGCACGTTCACCCTCGATCCCTGAGCAAAACCCGGTAAACTACTCGTGTTTCATCCCTCGGCAAGGAATACAAGTAAATGCTCGTATTTGTCAACGTGATGCCCTATGGCTGAGCGCACGGTGCGCCGGCAGGCACGCGGGCTGAAGCGCATGGCGGAGATCCTCGACGCGGCGGAGCTCATGATCGCCGAGGTGGGTTATCCGGAGATGACCACGAACCAGGTCGCCGCCAGGGCGGGCCTGTCACCGGGCTCGCTGTATCAGTTCTTCCGCAACAAAGAGGAGATCCTCGACGCCCTGGTGTCCCGCTACACCGTCGAGCGGCAGGAGTTCTGGGACGCGACACTCGCCGCCGTCACCCCCGAGGTGCCGCTGGAGACGCTGGTCGGCCGGGTCGTGGACGAGAGCGTCGCCTTCAAGGGCCGCTCACCCGCCTACTGGTCTCTCCTGTACGGCAGCGCCACCGGCGACAAGCTGGCCACGGCCGCCCAAGTGCTACACGACGCCATCGCCCGGCAGGTGGCCGCCCTCCTCCGGCGCCGCTCCCCCGGCCTGGCCGAGGACCGCGCCCTGCTGATGGGGACCGTGGCCGTGGCGATGGTCAAGGCCGTCATGCCGTTGGTGTCCGCAGCCACCCCCGAGCGCGCCAACGAACTGGTGGACGAACTCAAGGTCGCACTGACCCGCTACCTGGCCTAGGCGTCGCGGGAAAGGCTCGGCCACCTCGAACGTACCGGAGTCAGGCGTTGCGGAAGGGGCCCGTGACCTCGAAGGTGTCGCTGCCTGTGCGACCCCGCCTGGCGGAGAAGTAGAGCCGGTCGCCGTCGGGCGTGAACGCCAGCCCTGTCGGCTCCGCGCCCGCCGGCCCGTCGAGCCTGAGGAACGGCGCGACGGTGCGGTCCGGGGTGACCACGTCGATCCGGCCGCCCCGCCGGGCCAGGTAGAGGTCGCCGGACGGCGCGGAGGTGATGGCCACGGTCCCGGCCACGCCGCCGAAGGCGATCCGGTCGAGCGTCGAAGTCCGCGCGTCGTACGCCCACAGCGCGCCGTCGCCACGGGTGGTGAAGAAGCAGACGCCGCCCGCGTAGTGACAGGCGTCGCCGCCGTCGAAGCGGCGCGCGCCCCGCACCTGGTGGCGCGTCCCCTTCAGCAGAGCGGCCGGCGACGGCACCGGCTCCCAGGCACCGGAGGCGCACAGCACCTCCAGCGTGCCCTCGGTCAGGTCGCCCCAGTCCTCCGGCCTGAACCGGTAGAAGCAGCCGTCACGCTCACCCTCGGTCAGGTAGACCACCTGCCGTTCCGGATCGCAGGCGGCCGCCTGGTGCTTGAAGCGCCCCATGGTGAGCCGGGGCCGGGCCGCGCGCGTGCCGTAGGGGTCGCACTCGAAGACGCGCCCGCGAGGACCGAGCTCACAGGAGAGCCAGGAGTGCCAGGGCGTCGCCCCGCCCGACCGGTTGAGCTCGGTGCCGGACAGGATGCGGTAGGCGTCGCCGATCGAGCCGCCGGACCGCAAGCGCAGCGCCGAGGCGCCACCGACCAGCGACAGGCCGGAGTTGGACACGTAGATCCAGCCCGCGCCGTCAGGGAAGCAGGCACCGCCGTCCGGCTCGGCGTGCCAGGTCAGCCCGGCCACCTTGTGCCCGGACCGGGCCACCACCCTGCCGCCGAAACCGGCGGGAAGCGCCAGGCCGCCCACGGGGCCGGGCTGCCCGATCGGGCCGTACGGGCTCTCGCCGCCCTGCCAGAGCGGGCCCGCGCGCAGAAGAGTCTTGCGGGACATCGTCAGGCCTCCCTCTAGATGCCACGCTAGTCGACCGCACGGACATGAATGGCAGGGGATACCGGGATCGAACACCGTGGAAACTCACCCGCCGTACATCCCCTGTCGCAGCACGACGAACCAGCGCCCCACCGGCCACCGCTGATGCGTAAGGCTGAGGCAGGTCCGCACAGCGAGCGCGGACAGATCGGGCACCGACGCCGTCGCCCACGTGAACCAGACGCCGACGTCGGCGAGGCAGGGCGATTCCACCCCCTCAGCCCGGCTTCGCACAGCAGCCGCCACCTCGCCAGGGGTGAGGGCGAGGCGGCGGCTGAGTCAGCTTTTGCGAGTTGTCTGAACGCCCGTCGGCTACCGGCCGCTTCGGACGACGCCGTAGTTGGCGACCGAGGAGATGCGGTCGTTCCAGCCCCAGGTGCCCAGGTCGGCCAGTTCGAAGCCGGCGGGGACGATCAGCTTGATGCCGCCGAAGTTGATGTGTTCGAAGTAGCCCATCAGGCAGTCGGTCCTGGCGACCGAGCTGATGGTGTCGTTCCAGTCCGATCCTGGCCAGGCGCCGTGCCTGATCCGGGTCAGATCGGGCCATCCGTAATTGGCCGGCAGCCAGAACCAGTCGCCGGCGAAGAAGTGATGCTCGAACATCTGCACCTCGCCGAAGGTGCGCGGCCGGGTGTCGGCGGCAAGGGAGTCGTCGCGCGGGCCGGCGGCCGTGCTCAGCCGGCCGAGCAGGCCCGCTGCCCACACCGCCGCGAGCAGCGGCCGATCGTCGGTGTAGGCCAGGATGCGGTCCGGAGAGCCGTCGACCACGAAAGTTAGCACCTGACCGTCGAACCGCGTGATGTCCGCCGGATCGTATTCGACACCGTCGACGATCACCGCCACACCCGGCGACCGATGCTTCAACGGCACGGACTGCCCGTTGGCCGCCGCCAGGCCAGGCTCCACACCGGGAGCCAGCAGACGAAGAGAGTCGAGCGGCTCAGGCTGCGGAGCCGGGGGCACCGCCAAAGCGTGCCGAACCAGAGACTCCAGCGACGTGATGCCCGACTCACGCAGAACGGCCAGCACATCATCCTCGGTCAACCCACCGACCTGCCCCGAGAACTGCAGCAGCTTCTCGACACCCCGCCGAGTCTCGACGCTGATCTGGTCATGCGACACGGTGAACTCCTAACGAAGGAGATGACCCGGAAGCGCCTCACACTCCTGGGACGAGCAGCGCACATAGCCCAATGCAATCGAGTGGCTACACTGAGTAAAGATACCTGATCGATGTGGTCAACGTCTGCTCTCGGCAAGCCGTAGCCGCGCCGACTGCCGGTTCGGACTCGTACACCACTCCCCCTGGACGCGACCGCATGACCCGTGAGAGGTGAGCCGGGCATGCGGGAGCCCGGAGTCGGGCGACTCCGGGCTCGGCGGGTGCGCTCAGCGCTGTGCCTGGAACATCCAGCGTTGCTTCTCGATGTCCTGGGTCACGGCGATCAGGATGTCCTGCGTGACTTGGTCGGACTCTTCGGTGGCGTCGATGCGCTCGCGCATCCGCCTGCTCATCCCGTCGAGGAGATCGGTGAAGGTCGCCACCACCTTGCCGTCCTCGATCCAGCCGAGTTCGGGCTGTGGGAGCTTGGTGGACTTGGCGATGGTGGCGGCACGGCCGTCCGGGTTGGCGCCCAGCGCCACAATCCGCTCCGCGACGGTGTCGGCGTGTTCGCGGGCGAGGTCGGTGACCTCGTCCAGTTGCAGGTGGATCGGCCGGAAGTGGGAGCCGATGACGTTCCAGTGGGACTGCTTGGCGACCAGGGAGAGGTCGATCAGGTCCATGAGGGCACCCTGCAGCGCCTGGACGGTGGTGGTCTTGTCGTCACCCGTGAGCGGGCCGGAAATCGTAGCCATGCCGTACCCCTCCCCGCCGATCCGGCCTTCATTCCCCCTGGTCAGGACTATCCTTGACAGTGCAACAGTGACAGTGTCACTGTGGAGGCATGAGCGACACCTGGACCATCGGCGAGCTGGCGGAGCACGCGGCCGACGCGCTGCGCGCGCACGGGCAGCCGCTCAACGGCCGGGTCCGCGAGGTGCCTGGCGAGCGCCTGATCAGGTGGTACACCACGATCGGGCTCGTCGACCCGCCGCTGTCGCGACGCGGCAGGATCGCCCGGTACGGCAGGCGTCACCTGCTCCAACTCGTGGCCGTCAAACGGCTGCAGGCCGGCGGGATGTCCATCGCCGACATCCAGGCGACCCTGGCGGGGGCGACGGACACGATGCTGGAAGAGGCCGCCGGCTCCGTGCCGGCGCGACCGACGGCACAGCCCGCGGCCGCGCCGCGCAGCGGCCAGGAGACCAGGTTCTGGACCAGGACTTCCGGGACCGCCGCCCGGAAGAACCCGACGCCCGTGGCCGAGGACGGCCCGGCACGGCACAGCGGCGCGCCCGATGGCGTGGGGGCGCCGGTGCGCGGGATCCGGCTGGGCGGGGGTGTGACGCTGCTGCTCGACGGCGCCGGTCGCACCCCGACGAAGGACGACGTACAAGCCGTACTCGCGGCGGCCGGACCGCTGCTCGCGGTGCTCGATGAGAGGAAACTGACATGAGGATCACGTCGCTCGAGCCCGCCCGATGCGCACCGCTGCCCGACGCCGGGTTCGGCGCGCTGCGGACCGAGCGCGGCAATCTGCCGCTGGACAGCGTCGACGTGGCCGCCCGCATCTCCGGGCTCGACGCCGGGGTCGAGGTGACGCAGGGGTTCCGCAACCCGTTCGACGTCACGCTGGAGGCCACCTATGTCTTCCCGCTGCCTGACCGGGCGGCGGTGACGGCGTTCACCATGGAGGCGGACGACCGGGTGATCGAGGGCGTGCTCAAGGAGCGCGGCCAGGCCAGGGCCGACTACGACCAGGCTCTGCGTGAGGGCAGGCGGGCGGCGATCGCCGAGGAGGACCGCCCCGACGTGTTCACCATCAGGGTGGGCAACATCCTGCCCGGCGAGCGGGTCACGATCAGGCTGACGATGAGCCAGCCGCTGCCGTACGAGGACGGGGCGGCCACCTTCCGCTTCCCGCTGGTCGTCGCGCCGCGCTACATCCCCGGCGACCCGATCGACGGCCCGCCCGCCGGTGACGGCACCGCGCCCGACACCGACGCGGTGCCCGACGCCTCCCGGATCACTCCCCCGGTGCTGCTGCCCGGATTCCCCGCCCCGGTCCGGCTCAGCCTCACCGCCACGGTCGACGCGGGCGGCCTGGAGCTGCGGGAGCTGGCCTCCAGCCTGCACGTGGTGGAGGAGAAGGCCGGCACCGTACGACTGCGCCCGGGCGAGCGGCTGGACCGCGACTTCATCCTGCGGGCGGCGTTCGAGGCGTCCACGTCGTTGCAGCTGGACGGCGCGGGCACGTTCGCGCTGACCGTCGTGCCGCCGGCGCTGGAGGCGGCCCGCAGGCCGCGCGACCTGGTGCTGCTGCTGGACCGGTCGGGCAGCATGGGCGGCTGGAAGATGGTCGCCGCGCGCCGGGCGGCCGCCCGCATCGTGGACACGCTCACCCTGCAGGACCGCTTCGCGGTGCTGACCTTCGACTCGGTGGTGGAGCCGGCCTTCGAAGGGCTCACCGAGGGGTCCGACCGGGCGCGCTACCGCGCGGTCGAGCACCTGGCGCGGGTCGACGCCCGGGGCGGCACCGAGCTGCTGGAGCCGCTGCGCCAGGCCATCGCCCTGCTGGACGGCCCGCAGGACAGGGAGCGGGTCGTGGTGCTGGTCACCGACGGCCAGGTGGGCAACGAGGACCAGATCCTGGAGCAGGCCGGCGGAGCGCTGTCGGCCATGCGGGTGCACGCGGTCGGCATCGACCGGGCGGTGAACGCCGCCTTCCTCGGCCGGCTGGCCGGGCTCGGCGCGGGCCGCTGCGAGCTGGTGGAGTCGGAGGACCGGCTGGACGCCGCCATGGAGCAGATCCACCGGCGGATCGGCGCGCCGCTGGTGACCGACCTGTCGCTGAAGGACCTCGACATCGAGCCGGATACGGTCACCCACCTGGGCTCCATCTTCCCCGGCGTGCCGCTGCGGGTGCACGGCCGCTACCGGGGCGGCTCGTCGGTGACCGTGCGCGGGCTGGCGGCGGGAGCGCCGTGGGAGCAGGGCGTGCCCGGCACCGTCGTGGACAACCCTGCCATCCGCGCCGTCTGGGCCCGCGCTCACCTGCGTGAGCTGGAGGACCGGTACGCCATGGGCGAGCACCAGCTGGAGCCGGAGATCGTCCGCGTCTCGCTGGAGTACGGCGTGCTGTGCCGGTTCACCGCTTACGTGGCGGTCGACACCCGGCAGGTCGCCGAGGGCGGCCCGGAGCACCGGGTCATCCAGCCGGTGGAGCCGCCGAGCGGCTGGGAGCAGCCGGCGAGCGCGCCTCTGTCCTTCGGTTTCGCCGCGATGGCCGCGTCGCCTCCCCGGGGCCCCATGGCGGTGCCCGATCCCGGCATCTCCGCCGCCCTCGGCGCGCCGGCTCCTCCGCCCGCCGGGATGCCGGGCGGCCACCCGCGCGCGCCGATGTTCGCCCGGTCCGCGCCTTCTCGCCCGGCGACGCACGGCCTGGACACGGTACGGGCGCAGCTCGTCGCGGAGCTGGACCGGCTCAAGGCTCTGGGCGCCCCGGACGTGCTCTACCTGGCCGACCTCGGCTCCCGGCTAGCGGCGCTGGCGACCTTCCTCGGCGGCCATGCCGAGCTCGCCGCCCTGGCCCGCGAGCTCGAGGCGGCCGAGCGACCGGGCGCCGACCCCGAGGCGCTGCGGCTGCGCGCCGTCCAGGTCCTCACCTCCCTGACCGGAGGCGCACCGGCGGCCGAACCTGACGCCCCCCGCCGCCCCTTCTGGAAACGCCCCTGACGCACCGCGCCTCTTCTGGAAACGCCCCTGACCTGCCCGGCCCGACACGCCCAGCCGCTCGCTCGAAACGCCCCCGGCCCCGGCCGGGGGCGTCGCCGAAACGTCCCCGTCCCCGGCCTGGTGGGTGTCGCTCGCAGGTGGCCGGACCCGTGAGCCGCCAGGTCAAGCGGGGCCTAGATCGGCCGGCTCATGGGGCCGGGCAGCGGCGCCGGGACCATACTCTGGATGGGTGAGCACACTCGTCCTCGACGGTGGCCTGTCCACCCAACTCGAAGCACTCGGCGCCGATCTCGGCGACGAGCTCTGGTCGGCTCGGCTGCTCCTGGAGGATCCGGCGCTCATCCGGAGCGCGCACGCGGCCTACTTCGCCGCCGGTGCGGACGTGGCCACGACCGCGAGCTATCAGGCCTCCTTCCCGGGCTTCGCCCGCAAGGGGCTGGACGTGGCGCGGGCGGAGCGGCTGATGAGGCTGTCGGTGGAGCTGGCGGCGCAGGCCCGCGACGAGGCGGGCGGCGGTCTGGTGGCGGCCTCGATCGGCCCTTATGGCGCCTGTCTGGCCAACGGCGCCGAATACACCGGCGACTACGACCTCGACGAGGACGGCCTGGTCGCCTGGCACCGGCCGCGCTGGGAGATCCTCGCCTCGTCGGAGGCCGACCTGCTGGCCTGCGAGACCATCCCCTCCTACCCCGAGGCGAGGGCGCTGGTCAGGCTGCTGGCCGAGACGCCTTCGGTCAAGGTGTGGGTGAGCTTCTCCTGCCGTGACGCCGCCCACCTCAGCGACGGCACCCCGATCACCGAGGCGGCCGCCCTTTTCACCGGCGACTCGCAGGTGGTGGCGGTGGGCGCGAACTGCACGGCGCCGCGTCACATCCCCGGTCTGATCGCCTCGCTCACCGGGATGCTGCCCGTGGTGGTCTACCCCAATTCGGGCGAGACCTGGGATGCCGGGCGGCGGCGGTGGCGGGGCGCGGCCGACCCGGTGGAGTACGGCCAGGCGGCCAAGGAGTGGCAGGCGGTGGGCGCCTCACTGATCGGCGGCTGTTGTCGTACCACTCCTGAGCACATCAGGCAGATCCGCGCGCACCTGTCCTGATCGCCGGACGAGGGGCGCGGGCGGCTCCGAAGCCGCGGCGTGGCCCGCCCGGGAC
>NZ_BMNK01000017.1:0-162951 GCF_014646515.1 Nonomuraea glycinis | reverse complement strand
ACGCCCGAGGGGTCCCGGCCAGGCGGGCCAGGGCCGAGGGGCGCCGGCCAGGCGGCCCCAGGGACGGAGGACGCCGGTCAGGCGGACAGGGACGCCGCGCCACGGCGGCGGCCGAGCACCGCGTCCAGGGCCAGGGCGCCACCGCCGGTGAAGCCGATGGCCAGGCTGGCCGCGGCGAGCGCCAGGACGAACTCGTAGCCGCCCTCGGCCGCGGAGAACCCGGCGGGCAGGTGCGCGAACAGGATCGCGCCCACCATGTCGAGCGCCAGCAGCGTGCCGGCGATCGGCAGCGCGACGCCGAGGATGAGCGCGATCCCGCCGGCCACTTCGAGCACCGCGACCAGCGGGGCGGCCAGGCCGGCGAGCGGGATCCCGATCGATTCGAAGAACTTGGTGGTGCCGGCGATGCCCATGGTGGCGAACTTCTGGTAGCCGTGCACCAGGAAGATCACCCCGATGGCCACTCGCGCCAGCAGCAGCGAGACATTACGTGCCTGGTCATACATTTTGACTCCTCATTGTTTGTTCAGATTTGAACCAGTAGGTTAGCCTGGGGGACAAAACTGAACAACCAGTACTATTGGCCCGTGACAGAGACCCGGTGGCTGGACGCGACCGAGATGGCGGCCTGGCGCGCCTTTGTGTCCACCACACATCTGCTCGAACGGCGCATCGAGGAGCAGCTCAAGTCGGCCGCCGGGCTGACCCATCCACAATACGAGGTCCTGGTGTGGTTGGCGGAGGCACCGGGCCGACAGATGCGCATGTCAGAGCTGGCTCGGGTCGTCGTGGCGTCCAAAAGCGCGCTGACGTACCAGATCACCCAGTTGGAGAAGGCAGGGCTGGTCCAGCGGACCACCTGCCCGTCCGACGAGCGGGGCGTCCTGGCCGTGATCACCGAAGCCGGGCTGGAGTGCCTGCGCCGGGTCGCCCCCGGCCACGTGGACGTGGTGCGCGCCTACCTGATCGACCAGCTCACCCGGGAAGAGCTCGAGTCGATGACCACCGCCATGCGCAAGACGGAGCAGGCACTGCGCCGGTGACCCCTCAGCCGCCGGCGGCGCGGGCCTCGCGCTCCATCTCCACCTTGGCGCTGGCGGCGTACTTGTCGACGTACTCCTGCTCCGACAGCTCCATCAGGGCGTACATGATCTCGTCCGTCACGGCGCGCAGCACCAGCCGGTCCTCCTCCATCCCGTAGTAGCGGGAGAAGTCCAGCGGCTTGCCGAACCTGACGCCGGGCCGGATGCCGCGCTTGGGCAGGTGCTGGCCCGGAGGCATCATCTCGAAGGTGTGGATCATCGCCCACGGGATCACCGGCGCGCGCGACTCCAGCGCCAGCCGGGCGACGCCCGTCTTGCCCTTGTAGAGGCGGCCGTCGGGCGAGCGGGTGCCCTCCGGATAGATGCCGAGCAGGTGGCCCTCGCCCAGCACGCGCAGGCCGGTGCGCAGCGCGGCCTCACTCGCCTTGCCGCCCGAACGGTCGATCGGCACCGTGCCGACCCCGCTGAAGAACAGCCTGCTGAGGTAGCCTTTGATGCCACGGCCGGTGAAGTAGTCGGACTTACCGAGTGAGATGACCTTGCGGCGCAGATTCAGCGGGCCGAAGAAATGGTCGGCGAAAGACAGATGATTTCCGGCCAGGATGGCCGGCCCCTGCTTGGGCACGTTCTCGACGCCTTCGGCCCATGGGCGGAAGACGATGTGGAGGATCGGCCCCAAGATGGCCTTGACCACCCAGTACAACACCTGGCCACCTCTTCCTCATGCTTTGGTCGCAAGCGTAGTCATCATTCCACCTAGACCCCGATGCTCATACACCAGTGCTCGCACAATTGCCCCGGATCGTGCGACGATCGGGCAGTTCAGGGATGAAAATGCGTGGAGGAGCTGTTATGCCGCTCATGCCGGGCGCTGAGCCGTACCACCATCAAGCAGGCGAGGTCGGTGTGCTGCTGTGCCACGGCTTCACCGGCACCCCGCAGTCGCTCCGGCCGTGGGCCGAGCACCTGGCCGGGCACGGGGTGAGCGTGTCGCTGCCCCGCCAGCCCGGACATGGCACCACCTGGCAGGAGATGAACCACACCCGGTGGGAGGACTGGTACGCCGAGGTCGACAAGGCGTTCAAGGACCTCCAGGGCCGCTGCGCGGAGGTGTTCGTGGCGGGGCTGTCCATGGGCGGCTGCCTGGCGCTGCGACTGGCCGAGGTGCACGGCGAGGCGATCAGAGGCGTTATGGTGGTCAATCCCTCGATCACCAACGACGTGCCGCTGCTGCGGCTGGCGCCGGTGCTCAAGTGGTTCATCGCGTCAGTGCCGGGGGTGGCCAACGATGTGAAGAAGCCGGGAGTGACCGAGCTGGCCTATGCCCGCACTCCGGTGAAGGCGGCGGCGTCGCTGCCCGAGCTGTGGTCGCTGGTCCAGGCCGATCTCGGCAAGGTGGTGCAGCCGCTGCTGGTCTTCCACAGCACAGAGGACCACGTGGTGAAACCGAAAAGCGTGGCGATCATTCGCCAGAAGGTGCCTCAGGCCACGATCGAGGAGCTTACCGATAGCTACCATGTTGCGACGCTGGACAACGATGCCGACAGGATCTTTGCCGGGAGCCTCGACTTCATCCGGACACATGCCTCGGTACCCTTGCAGAGGGACTGATCGCGCCCAGGGGGAAGTCGCGATCGCTGCGGAGAGGCCGATCTAGTGACGCCCCAGAGTGACGAGGACGAGGTCTGGCGGCAGATCGTCGCGTCCTTCAACGACACCGCCGAGCGCGACTCGGCCGATCAGCCATGGCCGGACAGCGAGAACGTCCCCGCCGAGCCTCTGCGCCGGGTGGTCAAGCCCCCGGAGGAGTTCGACGAGCCGGCCGGTGAGCGGGACGAGGCCGACCAGGAGTCCGAGGAGGACGACGAGGAGCAGAGCGAGGGGCACTTCGTGCCGCCCGAGCCGCCCCCGCTGCCCAAGCTGGACCTGACGACCAAGCTCGCGTGGGTGGCGCTGTTCGGTGGCCCCGCCTACCTGCTGTTCGCCGCGGTGGCGGACTGGCACATGGAAGGTTGGGTGCTGTTCACCGCCGTGGCCGCGTTCATCGGCGGCTTCGTGGCGCTGGTGGTGCGGATGGGCGACGGCCCACCCGGCAACGACGGCGGCTGGGACGACGGAGCGGTCCTGTAACCGGGACGATGCCATGACGATGACCATGACGATGAAGCGGTTCTGTAGGGCGGGCTAGGACTTCGCGGGCTCGGGGACACCGGGCCCGAAGGATTCCACCACGTCGGTGTAGCGCTCCTTGCCGTCCACGGCGTGCCCGACCGCCCACACCGCCTGCTTGCCCGCCAGATAGGTGACCGCCTGCAGCCTGACGCTGCTCCTGCCCGCCACCTCGCCGCCGCGGATCACCTCGCAGGAGCGCTTCTCGCAGCGCAGCATGAACGCCTTCGCCGCGCGCCCCGGATCGTACCCGGAGATCCAGTAGCGGCCCTTGCCGTCGCCCGTGACGCCGTACAGGCGCACGGACCGGACCGGCAGCGGCAGCTGCCGCCAGCGCTTGCCGTTCCAGGTGAGCGCGAGCGGCTCCACCTGGCCGGGGCCGCGATAGACGCCGCCGACGGCCAGCGCGCGCTTGCCGCTGTCGACCTGGATGTCGCGCAGGTAGCCGCCCGGGATGGACGGCACCGGCATGGACTTCCAGGTGCCGCCGGACTGGTGCATGATCAGCGGCGCGGTGCCAGTGTCGCCGACGGCGAACGCGCCGGCCACCGCGTAGAGCGCGCCCTTCTCCTTGGTGACCTGGAAGGTCCACTCGCCCTCATGCAGGCCGACGATGAGGCCGTTGTCGTCACGGCTGCCGACCGCCACCACGCGCCCGCTCCCGGCGTGCACGCCGCCGAGCCAGTCGCCGCTGCGCAGCCCTTCAGGCCTGACCCGGTCGAAACCGTTCACGTCGCCGCGGACGAGGTAGGGCAGGCCGTCGTGGCCGTCCCCGGCCGCCCAGACCGCGCCGGGCGCGGAGGCGGAGACGGCGCGCAGGTTGCCGGCGCCGGTGGAGTCGCGGATGGCGACCTCGCTCCAGCGCTCGCCGTTCCAGTGGCGGATCGTGCCGCGGTTCTTCCACACGTCCCAGATCTGCTGCTGGCCGACCGCCCACACGTCGCCGGAGGACAGGGCCAGCACGTCGGACAGCGATCCGTCGGCCGTGAGGCGGGCGGTGCTCGACTCCTGCCAGGCGTCGATGGCGGCGGGGCGAGGGTCGGCGTGCGCGGCGGGTGAAGCCGCAGGCAGGGCCACGGACGTCGCCAGGATCAAGGTGAGCGCACGCCGCAGAGTGCGACGGGTCATGAGCAAATGCTATTGGGTGGGCGGCGTCGATTGCCCGTTACGGGACAACTCGCAACTCGGCGAGGACCGGCAGATGGTCGCTCGCCTCGGTCAGGTCGGCGTTCGCGGCGGCCACGCCACCGCAGGAGACGACCCGGAGGTCGCGCGTGGCGAACAGCGCGTCGATGCGATGCCGGGGCCGCCGGGCGGTGAAGGTGAGCCCGTCCCCGCTGGGCGCGGCGGCGTAGCAATCGGTGAGCTGAGCGGCGAGGTAGCGCCAGGTGGGCTGGGGCGGGTGCTCGTTGAAGTCGCCGCCGAGCAGCATCCCGGCGTCGAACCTGGCGGCCGCGCGCCGCATCAGCGCCATCGCCTCGGTGGCGTGCCGGATCCTGGCCGCCTCGCGCAGGTCGAGGTGGAGGGAGCCGACGGCGAGCCGGACCCCCTCGACCGCGACCACGGCGACGGCCAGTGCCCTGGTCTCCAGGCCGGCGATGACGCTGAGCAGGTGGCTCTCGGCGTGCAGCACCCGGACGCGGGGGCCGGTGAGCACGGCCACGCCGCCGCGCCTGCGGCCCGCCGCGACCCGCAGGCCGCACCCGGCCGCCAGGTCCCGGCGCCTGGCCCGCCAGTTGAGCAGCCGGGGCGCCTCCTGAAGGCACACCACGTCGGCGCGCATGGCGGTGATCACCCGCCGCAGGGCCGGGACGCTGTCGCGCAGGCCGCGCACGTTGTAGGTGGCGGCCCTGACGGTCACCGGCGGCTCTCGGCCGGTCAGCGCCTGCGGGCCAGGTCGGCGGCGCCCACCAGACCGGCCGAGGCGCCGAGCTCGGCCAGGCGCACGTCGGCGACCGGCCGGTGCCCCTTGCCGGTCAGCCGCTCCTCGAACGCCTCACGGGTCCGGTCGAAGAACAGGTCGGCGGCTCGGGACACGCCGCCCCCCAGGATGAAGCAGCCCGGGTCGAGCACCGCGGCGAGGTCGGCCATGCCCTGGCCGAGCCAGTCGGCGACACTGGCGAACGCGTCGAGCGAGGCCTTGTCCCCCCGCCGGGCCGCCTCGGTCACCTCCTCGCCCTCGATCGTGCCGCCGGCCAGCCCGAGGAGGATCTCGGCCCGTTCGGGGTGCGCGCTGGCGGTGTCCCTGGCGTCGGCGACCAGCGCGTTGCCGCTGGCGTACTGCTCCCAGCAGCCGTGCCGGCCGCACCCGCACAGGCGCCCGTCCGGCACCACCTGCATGTGGCCCAGCTCGGCGCCCATCCCCCACCGTCCCCGGTAGAGACGGCCGTCGAAGACGATGCCGCCGCCGATGCCGGTGCCGACGGTCAGGCAGATGACGTGGGACTGCCCGCGCCCGGCGCCGAACCTGACCTCGGCCCAGGCCATGGCGTTGGCGTCGTTCTCCACCACGACGGGCAGCCCGACCAGCCCGCTGATCTTCTTCTGCAGCGGCTCCTCGCGCCAGGCGAGGTTGGGGGCGAAACGCACGATCGAGCGGGTCTCGTCGACGAACCCGGCCGCGCCGATGCCGACGGCCTCGATCTGCCGGCCCTGCGAGAGCTCGCGTACGACGTCGGCGACCGTGTCGGCGACCACGTCCGGCCGATCGGCGGCGGTCGGCCTGAGCGTATGGGCGACGATCGTGCCGTCGTCGTCGACCACACCCGCGGCCACCTTCGTGCCGCCGATGTCCACACCGATCGT
The DNA here is from genome assembly GCF_014646515.1 of Nonomuraea glycinis. Lineage (GTDB taxonomy): Bacteria > Actinomycetota > Actinomycetes > Streptosporangiales > Streptosporangiaceae > Nonomuraea > Nonomuraea glycinis. Next base: position 156,934 of record NZ_BMNK01000017.1, on the reverse strand, counting down.
GAGCATTGCCGATGATCCCCTTTATCCCAGGTCTATGTGTTCCACATTGTCGCGGCCGTCGTCGTCCCGCGGTCCACGGGGGGTGGCAGGCTTGTTCAGCGAGTCCAGAGCCTGCCGGAACGCGGCGAACAGCTCGCCGCCCGCGGCCATGATGTGCCCGGCGACGTCGCCTGCCGCCCCGCCGACCCCGGAGCCCGACCCCGCCGCGGCCGCCTCACGCTGGGCGGCGATGGCCCGGCAGAAGGGGCACGCGCGGCAGATGTACTCGTCCTCCGGCTCGGAGACCGCCTCGCCCCACACGTCCTTCTCCGGGCGGTGGCCGCCCCCGCCCGTGAAGGAGTTGAACACGCTCTTGCCGACCTGGCGGGTGGCGCGCCCCTGGATCGCGTCGAAGAGCTTGCGCGCCTCCTCCGCGACGGTCCCGATGGGATCCCTGTCGTTGTTAGCGGTGTTGTCAGTCATGTGCCCTCCCGGCTCGTGCGCTCACCCTCGTGGCTCACGTCGCGGCCGGTCCCGCATCCGGGTGGCCCGTTACGTTAGCTTCGTCGGGTTTCGCCTCCGAGGTGAACCGTACCCGGAGGACGCCGTCGCGGAGCACCGCGCCACTGATCTTCCGGCGGGCCAGCGACGAGGGCAGCGCCAGGATCCGCCGGTAGGGGCCGGCCGTGATGATCAGCTCGTCGCCCTTGCGGGCCAGATCGACCTCGCCCCGCTCGGCGCCGGGCAGGGCGAGGGTCAGCTCGTCGGCGGCCAGCCGCAGCGGCGGCGCGGCCGTGGGTGCGGCGAACGGGTCGGCCTCGCCGTAGAGCGCCGCGCCGACCTCGGCCAGCGCGTCCTTGCCGACCGGCTCGGCCGGCAGGTAGGGGACGACGTGGATGGGCAGCGGCGCGAACGACTCCTCCGCCTCGGCCAGCAGCCTGGACTGGGCCGCCACCCACTGGGCACGCCACTCGTCGGCGCCACCGGCGGGGAAGACCCGGTTGGCGATGACCGCGTCGACGCGGTAGCCGTACAGGTTGAGTGAGGTGAGGGTGCGCCGGGCCTCGGCGAGCACCACGGACTCGGGGGTGAGCACCAGGCGCACGGAGGCCTGGTCGCCGGTGAGGAGCTCGCGCACCTCGAGCAGGCCGCGGTGCAGGCGCTCGCCCGCGCCCATGACCTCCTCCCCCGGCGTGCTGACGCGGGCCACGCCGCGCACGAACGGGGAGACCAGCCGCATCAGCTTGCGGCCGACGGGCATCAGCCTGGTCATGTGCCACTCGAGCGCCTCGGGCAGGGCGAGCAGCCGCAGCGTCTCGGCGGTGGGGGCGCAGTCGACGACGATGACGTCCCAGCGGCCCTCGCGGGCGTGCTCGCGCAGCTCCAGCAGCGCGATGATCTCCTCGGCGCCGGGCAGGACGGTGATCTCCTCGGAGGTGATCTCGTCCAGGCCCAGCTCGACCAGGAGGTTGGTGGCGTAGTCCTGCAGCTCGCCCCAGTGGCGCTCCATCGTCGCCTGGGTGTCGACCTGGTGCAGGTGCAGGCCGGGCGCGATCTCCTGATCAGCACTGTCCGGCCGCACGCCGAGCGCGTCGGCCAGCGAGTGGGCGGTGTCGGTGGAGACGACCAGCGTCTTGAGCCCGCGCCTGGCGGCGAGGGTGGCGGTGGCCGCGGCGGCGGTCGTCTTGCCGACGCCGCCCTTGCCCGTGAAGAGCAGGACCCGGGGGCTCACCGCTCAGCGGCCTTCGACGCGCTTCTTGAGACCCTTGAGGGCGGTGTCCACGATCACCTTCTCCGCCTTGCGCTTGATCATCCCGATCATGGGGACGGCGAGGTCGACCGCGAGCTCGTACGTCACCTCGATCCCTCTGCCCGCGTCGCCGAGCAGATAACTCCCGTCGAGCCGCGAGACCATTTTGCCGGGCTCGGCCACCCGCCAGCTCACGCTCCGGTCGTCCTGCCAGGTGTAGGCGAGGGTGTAGGTGTCGCTGATCACGCCGGCGTCGAGGACGAACCGGACCGTCTCCGGCCTGCCGTCGGCGCCCGTGGTGAGCACCTCGGTGCTCTTCACCTGCCCGGCCCACTCGGGGTAGGCCGCCAGGTCGGCGATGACCGCCATCACGGCGGCGCGGCCGGCGTCGATGGTGATGCTCGAAGTGGTGCGATCAGCCATGCGACCACCGTAGTGCAGAATCGGGTGATCGCGGTGGCTCACCATTCGAGGACATACGGAACGCCTTTTCCCCGGAAATGGCCGACGTTCACACATTCGGTGCGGCCGATGCGGGTGCGCCGGTAGAGCGGCTGGTGCACATGCCCGAACAGGGCATAGCGCGGCTGCGTGCGCCTGATCGCCTCCAGGGTCGCCTCGCTGCCCCGCTCGAAGCGCCTGGCGACCACGTCGTAGAGCAGCTCGGGCACCGCGGGCGGGATGTGGCAGCACAGCACGTCCACCTCGCCGACGGCCGCCACCTTGGCGGCGTACTCCTCGTCGCTGATCTCGTACGGTGTGCGGTAGTCGGTCTTGAGGCCGCCGCCCACGAAGCCGAAGCGCAGGCCGCCGATCTCCACGGTCTCGCCGTCGAGCACCCGCTGGCCCGGCCGCAGGTAGTCGCCCCACAGGCGCGGGATGTCCACGTTGCCGTAGGTGAGGTAGGAAGGCACCGGCATGGCGGCGAACAGCTCGCGGTACTGGGCGCGCACGTTGCGCTCGATGTGCTCGCGCGGGTCGCCGTCCAGGCTCGCCCACAGCCCGGCGGCCATGGCCCTGGCCTCGTCGAACCGCTTGGCGGTGCGTAGCGCGATGAACCGGCCGGCCTGCTCGGCGCCGAACAGGTCGGCGAAGATGCCCTGCGCGTGGTCGGCGTAGTCGATGAACAGGATCAGGTCGCCGAGACAGATCAGGGCGTCGGCGCCGTCACCCGCCCGGGCCAGCGCGTCGGCCCTGCCGTGCACGTCGCTGACCACGTGGAGCCTCATGCCGGGCATCCTACGAGCATGCTGCTAGCGTGTTGCACGTCCTACATAACGCCTGGATGACAGGGGCTACCCGCGCGTAACTTATCGCGGTAACGTCCAGGCTGTCATCCGTGGCGTGCACCCGGAGGAGTGTGGATACGTGCGCGAGTACACCGTTCCCGTGCTGGTGGATGTTCCCGCCTCAGCCTGTCTGACCGACACCGTCTTCGAACGGGGTGAGCAGGAACCCGGCCGGGTCATCATGCGCCGCAAGGTCGGTGACGGCTGGCCCGTCGTCACCGCGGGCGAGTTCCGTGACCAGGTGGTCGCGCTCGCCCGGGGGCTGGTCTCGGCCGGGATCGAGCACGGTGACCGGGTGGCGCTGGTGTCGCGCACCCGCTACGAGTGGACCCTCATCGACTACGCGATCTGGACGATCGGCGCGGTGACCGTGCCGATCTACGAGACGTCCTCGGTCGAGCAGGTCAGGTGGATCCTGTCCGACAGCGAGGCCAAGGCCGCCTTCGTCGAGCTGGACGCGCACGAGGAGGCGGTGCGCGAGGCGGCGCCCGCCCTGAAGAACGTCTGGCGGGTCGACGCCGTCCTCGACGGCTCCGGCGCCGAGGACGCCGAGGTGCTCGAGCGCAGGGCCCGGGTGAGCGCCGCCGACCTGGCGACGGTCGTCTACACCTCCGGCACCACCGGCAGGCCCAAGGGCTGCCTGATCAGCCACGACAACCTGCTGTTCACGGCGCGCAACGTGGCGTCGGGGCCGCTGGAGCCGTTGTTCTTCGGCAAGGAGCCGTCCGGGCTGCTGTTCCTGCCGCTGGCGCACATCTTCGCGCGCATGATCCAGGTGGTGCTCATCGAGGCGGGCGCGGTCATCGCGCACACCCCGAACATGAAGAACGTCGCCCCCGACCTGCAGAGCTTCAAGCCCACGTTCCTGCTGGGCGTGCCCCGCGTCTTCGAGAAGGTCTACAACGGCGCCGAGCAGAAGGCCGTCGCGGGCGGCAAGGGCAAGATCTTCGCCGCCGCCGTGGAGGCGGCCGTCGCCTGGAGCAAGGCCGAGAGCGCCGGTGGGGCGGGCGTCGGACTCCGGCTGCGGCACGCCCTGTTCGACAGGCTCGTGTACGGCAAACTCCGCGCGGCGACGGGCGGCAGGCTGTCGGCGGCGGTGTCCGGCGGATCCGCGCTGGGCGAGCGGCTGGGCCACTTCTTCAAGGGCGTCGGCATCGAGGTCTTCGAGGGCTACGGCCTGACCGAGACCTCCGCCCCCTGCTCGGTCAACATGCCGGGCGGCAACAAGATCGGCACCGTGGGCAAGCCCCTGCCGGGCGTCACCCTGCGCATCGCCGACGACGGCGAGGTGCTGGCCAAGGGGCGCAACGTGTTCGGCGGCTACTGGCGCAACGACGTGGCCACGGCCGAGGTGATCGACGCCGACGGCTGGTTCCACACGGGCGACGTGGGCGAGCTCGACGCCGACGGCTACCTGCGCATCACCGGCCGTAAGAAGGAGATCCTGGTGACGGCCGCGGGCAAGAACGTCGCGCCCGCCCCGCTGGAGGACGCCCTGCGGGCGCATCCGCTGATCTCCCAGGCCATGGTCGTGGGTGACGGGCGGCCGTTCGTGGCGGCCCTGATCACGCTGGACCCCGAGGCGCTGGAGCAGTGGGCGCCGGCCAACGGGCTGTCCGCCGCCGCGCCGGCCGAGCTGAGCGCCGACGCGCGGATCCGGGCGCAGGTGCAGGGGGCGGTCGACCGGGCCAACAGCATGGTGTCCAAGCCCGAGCAGATCAAGAAGTTCACGGTGCTCGCCGCCGACATCACCGAGGAGAGCGGCCACCTGACGCCGACGCTCAAGGTCAAGCGCAACCTCATCGCCAAGGACTTCGCCGCCGACATCGAGGCGCTCTACACGGGAGACCAGCACTAGACAGGCGCCCTACACCGGCGGCCAGCGCCAGAAAACGCGCTCCACACCGGCGACCGGCGCTAGAGCAGGGCTCGGAAGCGGGCGGCCGCCTGGTCCCAGGACCACTGTGCGGCGATCCAGTCGCGGCCGGCCGCGCCGAGCTTGCGCGCCTGGTCGGGGTTGGCCAGCAGCTCGATCAGCGCCGCGGCGATCTCCTCGACGCTGTCGCCGTCGACGACGAGGCCGGTCTCGCGGTGCCGTACCGCCTCGGGCGCGCCGCCGGAGTCGCCCGCCACGACCGGCAGCCCGGTCGCGGACGCCTCCAGGAAGACGATGCCGAGCCCTTCCACGTCCACGCCGCCCCATCGGGTCCGGCACGGCATGGCGAAGACGTCGGCGGCGGCGTAGTAGCCGGGCAGGTCGGCGGCGGGGACGGTGCCGGTGAACACGATCGACGGGCGGCCCGCGGCGAGCTTGACCAGCTCGCGCCGGTACGGCCCGCCGCCCACCAGCAGCAGCACCGCGTCGGGCACCGCCCGCAGCACCTCGGGCCAGGCCCTGATGAGCTGGTCCTGCCCTTTGCGCGGCACCAGCCTGGACACGCACGCCACCACCGGCCGTCCGCCGAGCCCCGCCAGCTCGCGCGGCACCGTCCTGGCCGCCGGAGGGCGGAACAGGTCGGTGTCCACACCTGGCGCGAGCCGTACCAGCTTGTCCTCCGGGACCACGGCGGCCAGCCGGGCGCGGGTGTACTCGCCCAGGTAGGTGACCACGTCGGCGTGCTCGCCGATCCTGCGCAGCACCGAGCGGAAGACCGGCGCGCTCGCCCACGACGCCTCGTGGCCGTGGGTGAGCATCACCACCCGCCGCGCGCCCGCCGCGCGCAGGCGCGGGGCGAGCAGGCCGAGCGGCGCCGCCGCCCCGAGCACGACCGTGCCGGCGCCGTGCTCGGCGACCAGCCGGGCGGCCCGGCGGGCGACGGCGGGCGTGGGCAGCATGAGCCGGCCCGGGTGACGCACGATCCGGTACGGCTGCCGCCGGTCGAACTCGGCGCACCCGGGCCAGGCCGGGGCGTAGACGGCCACGTCCGGCGTGCGCAGGGCGAGGCCGTGCACGAACGACTGGATGCCGCCGGGCCGGGGCGGGAAGTCGTTCGTGACGAAGACCACCTTGGTCACGGGCCGGGGACGCCGTTCAGCGCTGCCCAGGAACGCGCCAGGGCGATTCGCTGAGGAGTCGTTGGATGAGACGCATAGAGCACATATTCCACCGCATCCGGTGACAAGTCGGAAATATTGGTGCTTGCCAGGCGTTTCTGCATCGCGACGAACGTGACCGGGTCTCTCGTCAGGTCCAGGGCATGGACGTCGGCCCTGGCCTCGATGGCGCGGCTGAGCACGTTCTGCAGGGGTCCGGACAGGAACGTGGCCAGGGTCATCAACCCGATGAGCACGCCGACCGCGCGGGGATCGGTGATCGAGGCGATGCCCGTACGCCTGCGCAGGAGCGGGAAGCCGAGAAACAGCAGAATCGCGCCGAGCGCGGCCGCCATGGCGCCGACGAGCGTGCCGTAGAGCACGTCGCGGTTCTTCGCGTGGCCCAGCTCGTGCGCCACGACCAGCTCCACCTCGGGCTGCGGCGCCTTCAGCAGGGTGTCGTAGACCACGATCCGGCGGGTGGCGCCGAAGCCGGAGACGTAGGCGTTGAGCGCGGTCGTACGGCGGGAGGCGTCGGCCACCAGAACGTCCTCCACCGGGACGCCGTCGCGGTCGGCCATCGCCATCAGGTTGGTGCGCAGCGGTCCCGCGGGCATGGCGTGGAAGTCGTTGAACACCGGCTCGAACACCACGGGGTAGACGAAGGAGGCGCCCACGGTCAGCGCGAACGCGCCCACCGCGGCGGGAATCCACCAGCGCCTGATCCTGCGCGCCAGGGCCACGATCGCCAGGACCATGACGGCCAGCAGGGCCGCGTTGATGCCGATGCCCTTGAGCCGGTCTCCGGTCCACCCCACCCAGTCCTGGGTGGACAGCCCGTAGTCGCGCAGCACCGTCTCGAACCAGATGCCGAGCGGCCAGCGCAGCGCCTCCTCGATCGCGGTGATGGCGAACACGCCCAGCAGGACCCGCACCCACCACGGGCCGCGCACCCACCCCAGCAGCTTCGCGCCGAGCGGGGTGGCGACGAGCAGCCCCGCGAACACCAGGCCGATCCCGAGCGACAGGTAGCTGGGCAGGCTGGTGGCCGCGTCGAACGCCTGCGACCTGGCCACCTGGGCCGCGGTGAAGTCCCTGGCCGGATCGGGTGTGACGGCGGGGGCGGCCGCGGGCAGCGCCCGCCACGGCGTGGTGAACGCCACCACGCCCACCAGCACGGCGCCCAGCACCGCGAGCGCCGCCCCGGCCTGCCGCCGCAGCGACGCGGCCCGCCGCTCGTCCCCCGCTCCCGTCACGCCTCTCCCCTGCCCCCCTGGGGCCCGTCCAGAGCCCGTGCCGGGTGGTACGGCTCGGTCGGCGGGTTCGGTGCTCTCGCCGGCCTCTACGGCCACCTCACCCGCCTTGGTGACGCCGGCGTCATCGTCCGCCGTGTCGTTGCTGTTCTGGTCGTCCATGCGCGTCCGTTCATCGAGTTTCTCTCTGGACCTCCGCCCCGCATCAAGAGGAAAGCAGACGAACATCAACTCCTCACGCCAACTGGTCCAGCATGTACGCGCGCCACCGCTCCGTCAGCGTGCCGGTCGAGAGCCCCAGCGCGGCGAGCGCCCGGTCGGCGCCGCCCTCCTGGGCTTCACGGTAGAGCCTCACCAGGGTCCTCTCACCCCGGTGCCCGGCGAGGAAGCGACACGCCAGCCACGCCTCCTGGTACGCCCGCGCGAGCCTTGCGCCGTCCCCCTGGAGGGCGAAGTCCGCCGGACCCGGCAGGCGGCGTGGCACGCGTCCCGCGCGCACCTCGGCGGCGAGTTCGGCGGCGGCCACCCGCAGGGGCAGCCCGGCGTCCCGGTAGGCCACGTAGTCGGCGAAGCCCTCATGCAGCCAGATCGGCAGCCCGCCGGTGCCCGCCGCGACGTGGGTCAGCTCGTGCGTCAGCACCACGTCCCTGCCGGTCGGCGTGAGCCGGGCGAAGAACTCGGGCACCACGATCACCCGGCCGCCGTCCGCCACGGCGGCCAGCCCGTCGACCGACGCCACCCCGGCGAGCCCGGCCGCCTCGGGGGTGGAGGCGGGCACCAGGACCACCGGCCGCACCCGGCCGCCCAGCACGGCCGCCACCCGCCGGCCTGCCACGTCGGCCCGGCGCGCCAGGTCGCCGAGAAGCTCGGCGGGCGCGTGGTGCCCGACGACGAAAGAGCTCTCCCCTCGTACGACCATCGCCTCGTCGCCCCACAGGGCGTGGAGCCCGGCGACGTCCGGCAGGACCGGAGCGGCGGCCGTGGCGGTCCCGGCGAGCAGCAGGGCCGCCAGCACCGCTCGACGGTTCACGCGCACGGACACGCTGCCCGATGCTAGCCGCCCCAGCCGGCGGGCGGGTCAGCGGCCGCGAGCCGACCCCGAGACAGCCCTCAGACGGCCCTCGAGACGGCCCTCGAGACAGCCCTCAGACAGCCCTCGAGACGGCCGAAGGCCCCGTCCCAGGCAGGGACGGGGCCTTCGGACCGGGGTCACAACCCGGGACGTACGGCACCCACGAATGACGACTTGCGCCATCTGGAGAGCTTCTCGATGCGCACCCGTTCGCCTGTCCGCGGCGAATGGATCATCTTGCCGTCGCCGACGTACATGCCGACGTGGCCGAGCCCGCTGAAGAACATCAGGTCCCCCTTCCGCAGATTCTTGAAGGAGACCTTCTTCCTGATGCGCGCGAACTGGCTGTACGTGACGCGCGGGATCTTCACTCCGGCCTTCTTCCAGGCGAACTGGACGAGACCCGAGCAGTCGAACGAACCAGGCCCGGTGCCGCCGTAACGGTACGGGTCACCGATCTGTTTCTTGGCCACCGCGACCGCCTTACCGGCCATCACCTGTTGCTGAGCGGCTTTCGCCTGCTTCGCGGACTTGGCGGACCTGGCCGCCTTCGTCACGGAGAGGCCGGCGAGTTCGCTCGTCGTCGCCGCCTGCGCCGTCGTGGCAGGGAGGACCACACCTCCGGCTGTCACGGTCATGGTCAGCACCACGCCACCAAGGGCGATACGGGACAGGCGGGGGTTGTGCGAAGAGGTAGACAGGATTTCTCCTTGGAGCTTCCACGAACGCCTACCGGGTTAGCTGACGGATTCGGGCCTGGAAGTCGCCCTACGGCGCGGGTCGCGCCGATTCACCCCTGATCCGGAAAACGCGGATCGCTGGGTCCCCGGCTCCGTGCCTCCTGGCTGCACGGACTCGGCAGGTCACCGCCTTCGATGCGATTCAAGGGATGCGGCGATGACCGGCTGGAATGTTTATCGGTCCACATCGGAGAGGTCCCGATGGCGGTTCGCGGCGTCATGGCTTGGCGCCGCGAGGCCAGAAGCTACGCCCGGAGGTCCAGGTCTGGCAAAGCCTGAGCAAGGGAGTCAAGATCAGCTAAAGACTGAGTCAAGTCCTTCGGCCCTGCTGGAATACGGGGGTTCGTTATTGAAAAGTGACCATTGTCACAGTTGACGAAACCGTGATTTGTCAGGACCCATCCGTACCTCCAGTCACAGGCGTCACATCCAGCGACACCCGGACAACACGAAAACCGGGCCCCGGAAACGTCCCAGGACCCGGTTCGAAGGGTGCGATCTACGGGCGGCGGGCGCCCGCGAAACTGCGGCCGTACGCGGAAAGGGGGACCACCTTGACCACATCACCGGTCTGCGGGGCGTGAACCATCTGGCCGTTGCCCGCGTAGATACCCACATGACCCAATCCCTGGGCGAACAGGAGGTCACCGGGCTCCAGGGCATTCATGTCCACCGGACGGCCGGACGCCCACTGCTGCCAGGTGGTACGGGGCAGCTCGACACCGGCCGCGCGCCAGGCGGCCTGCGTGAGGCCGGAGCAGTCGTACCCACCCGGTCCCGTGCCGCCGAAGACGTACGGCTTGCCGATCTGGGCGTAGGCGAAGGACAGCGCCGACGCGGCGTTACCCGAGGCGGGACCGGTGTACTTGAGGCCGGTGCTGTTCGGGTTGCCGGCGCGGTAGGCGCCGAGCCTGTCGAGGAGCTTCTTCTGCTCGGCGATGAGCCCGAGGATCTCCTTGCGGTCCTTGTTGACCGCGTCGCGCTCCTTGTCGGCGTCGCCGAGGGCGTCCTGGGCACCGTCCCGCTCGGTCTTCAGGCCGCGGTTCTCCCTGTCGAAGGCGGCGAGCCTGTCGGCTCGCTCTTGGGAGAGTTGCCTGGTCAGCGACATGCTGTACAGCATGTCACCGGGCTCGTCGATGGTGATCATCGTGGGCAGCGCGGCGAAGTCGCCGCCCATCTTGTAGCTGTCGACGGCCATCGAGACGACCTGCTCGCGCAGATCGGCGACGGTGGCCAGCTTGCGCCGGTAGCTCTCGTTGAGCTTGGCGTAGCGGCCCTTGGCCGTCTTGTACTTCTCGGTCGCCGTGTTGTAACGGTCGACGACCTTGTCGGCCTTGTCGTTCAGCTTCTTCAGCTTCGCCTTGGCCTGGCTGACCGTGGGCTTGGGATCGGCCAGTGCGCCTCCCATCGGGATCAGCAGCAGCCCGATCGCAAGACCCGTGGCCAGGGGTATCCGGCCCAACCTCACAGCGTCGCCTCCCAGGGGATATACCTGGGGCGAAATATACAGAAATGACAGGGCAAGTCTCACCTAAACGTCATATTGTAATAAATTAGGCGCGACCCAGCCGGCGCAGCAGCAGACCGGACGGAACGGGCCTGGCTCCCATCCGCCGCACCGACTCGGCCACCTCGCGGTCGGAGGAGACCACGGCGATCGCCCGGCCCGGTGGCTCGGCACGTACGAGCTGGCGGATCAGGTCGTCGGCGATCTCGCCCGGCGCGCTGAACAGCACCCGCACACCGCGCGGCGCGACCACCTGGACGGGCGAGTTGAGCTCGGCGCCGTCGAACACGGCGGTCACCTCGACCCGGGTCTGGGCGACAAGCCCGCCGAGGCCGGTCATCAGCCGGTTGCGCTGGTCGGCGAGGGTGAGGGTGCCGTAGCCGGACTTGGTCACGTTGTAGCCGTCGATGATCAGATGCACCTGCGGCAGCGCGAGGAGCTGGTCGAGCAGCTGAGGGTCGTCGTCGGCCAGGGCGCGGGCGGGAACCCCGCGCACCCCCGGGCGCTCGCCGGTGGCCGCGGCGACCGAGTCGGCGGGCTTGCTGATCGTCGTGGGCAGGGCCAGCTCTCTGCGCAGTCCCGCCGAGGCGTCCTGCAGCGCGTCGAGCAGCACTCTGACGCGGGCGTCCTCGATGCTCCGGCCCTCGCGGGCGGCCCTGCGCGAGGCTTCGAGCTGCTTCTCGACGTCGGCCAGGCGCTCGCGCAGCCGCCGCAGCTCGGACTCGCCCGCGGTGCCCGCGGCCGAGGCGGCGACCTTGGCGTCCTCGGCGGCGTGCGTCATCTCCTCGGCGCGGCGCACCGCGGCCTTGGTGCGCTCGCGCGCCTCGTGCAGCTTGCGGCGCAGGTCGGAGTTCTCCGCCCGGGCGGCCTTGAGCTGCTCCCGCAGCCGCTCGGCCTCCTCCTTGGCGGTGGTCTTCAGGGCGGCGAGCTGCTCGCGCAGCCGGGAGACGACCTCCTCGCGCTCGGAGCCCTCGGCCGCGGCCACCGACCGCTCCAGATCCGCCCTGGCCGACTCCACCATCTCCGCCCAGCCGGGCGGCCTGGTGAGGTAGGCCGCCGCAGCGACGAGCACGGGATCGGCCGCGGGCGGCACGTTGCCCTCGGCCAGTGAGGTGATGAGCTCCGGCCAACCGGCCGCCACCGACTCGGCGACCGCCTCGCGGAACTCCTTGTCGTTCTCCAGCTGGGCGGCGATGGGCGCGCTGCCCAGCCTGGCGCGCTTACGCGGGTCGAACTTGGCGATGCCGCGCAGCGGCGGCGGGATGGCGGCACCGGGCATCGAGCCGAGAACCTGAGCCGCCAGGTCCACGACATTCAGCCGAACCTGCTCGGGAAGCGGGCGAGACAGGCCTTCACCCGCTGAACTCATCCCACTGTCCCTTCATGACATGCTCTTTCAGACAAGGGTACGGCTGTCGGCTACCTGTCCGTAACGGCCACCCATAGCTGGACAAGCGCTTGGTTGGCGTTGTACGACTGTGCGAGGACCCCTGCTCGCCCAGGAGGTGCGCCATGTCCGAGCCCGTCCGAACCTCCACCCGTCACCTGCCCGAACTCCGCGACCGGCTGGCCACCTGGCTGAGCGGACGCCTCGGGACCCCGGTGGCCGTCAGCGAGGTGTCCCGCCCCTCGGCCAACGGCATGTCGAGCGAGACCGTGTTCTTCACCGCCTCCTGGGAGGGGACCCGCGAGCGGTGCGTGGCGAGGCTCGCACCTGCGCCGGAGGCCGTTCCGATCTTCCCCGTGTACGACCTCCGCACGCAGTACGACCTGATGCGGCTGGCCAGGCGAAAAGCTGGGATCCCAGCCCCCAGGCCGCTCTGGTTCGAGGCCGACCCCGGCCCGCTCGGCACGCCGTTCTTCGTGATGGCCCGCGAGGACGGCGAGGTGCCCCCGGATGTCATGCCCTACACCTTCGGCGGCTGGCTGTGCGAGGCGGCGCCCGCCGACCGGCGCAGGCTGCAGGACGCCACCGTGGGCATCCTGGCCGCGCTGCACGACGCCCGGTTCACCCACCAGGAGGTGCCCGGACTCGGCGCGGGCGGCCTGCGCGAGCACCTGCGGGCCCAGCGCGCCTACTATCGGTGGGCGCACGGCGAGCGGCCCGTCCCACTGCTGGAGCGGGCCTTCGACTGGCTGGAGGCACACTGGCCCGACGACCCCGGCGCCGACGTGCTGTGCTGGGGCGACGCGCGCATCGGGAACGTGATGTACCGCGACTTCACGCCGGTGGCCGTGTTCGACTGGGAGATGGCGGCGATCGGGCCACGGGAGCTCGACCTGGCCTGGATGATCTTCTTGCACCGGTTCTTCCAGGATCTGACCGTGGACATGGGCCTGCCCGGCCTGCCGGACTTCATGCGCCCCGAGGACGTCTGCCGCACCTACCGCGAGCTGACCGGCCACGAGCCGCGCGACCTGCGCTTCCACGAGATGTACGCGGCCCTGCGGCACGGGATCGTCATGGCCAGGGTGTGGCTGCGCAGGATCCACTTCGGCGAGCTGGCCATGCCGGACGACCCCGACGACCTCGTCGTCCACCGGGCCACCCTCGAACGGCTGCTCACGGGCTAGCGTCGTAGACCAGCAGCGCGATCTGCACCCGGTTGTTCAGCCCCAGCTTGGTGAGGATGCGCGAGACGTGCGCCTTGACCGTGGGCACGCTCATGAACAGCTCACGCCCGATCTCGGCGTTGGACCTGCCCAGGCCGACCGCCCCCGCCACCTCGCGCTCACGCTCGCTGAGCCGGTCGAGCAGGGCGCGGGCACGCTCGGTGCGGTGTCCGGCGCCGTCGGTGGACACGTGCGAGATGAGCTGGCGGGTCACCACCGGCGACAGGATCGGCTCGCCCGCCGCCACCTTCCTGATCGCGGTCACCAGGTCGGCCGGCGGGATGTCCTTGAGCAGGAACCCGGCCGCGCCCGCGCGCAGCGCGCGCAGCACCTGCGCGTCGGCGTGGAAGGTGGTCAGCACCAGCACCTCGGGCGGCGCCTTGGTGCCGCGCAGCGCCTCGGTCGCGGCGAGCCCGTCGACGTCCGGCATGCGGATGTCCATCAGCACCACGTCGGGCCGGTGCTCGGCGACCATCGGCGGCACCCGTGACCCGTCATCCGCCTCCCCCACGATCGCGATGTCGTCCTGCCCGCCCAGGATCATGGACAGCCCCGCCCTGACGAGCGCGTCGTCGTCGACGATCAGGACGCGGATCGGCGCGGTCATGCATCCTCCCGGGGGTGGTCGGCCGGCCAGGGCAGCCAGGCCCGTACGAGAAAATCGCCGTCGGGGGTGGCACCGTGCTCCAGCCGCCCGCCCGCCAACTCGGCCCGCTCGGTCAGCCCGATGAGCCCGGCCCCGGCCCCGGGGATGCGCGAGCCGGACCCCGGGATACGCGGACCGGACCCGGGGGTTCGCGGACCGGACCTGGGGATGTGCGGTCCGGACCTGGGGATGTGCGGTCCGGACCCGGACCCGGGGACGCGCGGGCCGGATCGCGGCCACAGGGTGTTGCGGACCTCGGCCGACAGCCCTTCTCCCGGTGCCCCGGCCACCGCCACGGTGGCGGGGGCGCCGCCCGCGTGCTTGCGCGCGTTGGTCAGCGCCTCCTGCACGATGCGGTAGAGGGTGCGGCCCAGACTCTCCGGCGTGTCCCGGACCGCCAGGTCGAGCCGGACGTCCATGCCAGCCTGCTCGCACTCCGCCACCAGCGCGGGCAGGTCGGCCAGGGTGGGCTGCGGCCGGTCGGGCACCGGCTCGTCGCCGGGCGAGTCGGGGTGGCGCAGCACGCCGATCACCTCGCGCAGGTCCTGCAGCGCGAGGTGGGCGCTGCTCCTGATCGCCCCGGCGGCCCTGGCGATCTCCTCGGCCGGCGCGTCGGGCCTGAACTCCAGCGCGCCCGCGTGCAGGCTCAACATGGACAGGCGGTGCGCCAGCACGTCGTGCATCTCCCTGGCGATCCGCTCGCGCTCCAGCCGCTTCGCCTGCTCGGCGGCGATCCCGGCCCGCTGCCTGAGCGTCCAGACGAGCTGCCGCCTGGCCCGCACCACCACCCCCCAGGCGAAGGTCGTCAGCATGATGGCCAGGCTGAAGACGAGCGTGCCGAACGGGCCGAGCTCGGGGTCCGGCCTGAAGAAGACGTACGGCAGCAGGGTGACCAGGCCGAGCAGGGCGATGGGGCCGGAGACTTTGAACGGCCGGTGCACCGCCACCGTGAACAGCCCGACGACGGCGGCCCCGCCGGTCAGCTCCAGATAGGACGACAGGATGGTGGTCACCAGGGCCAGCCCGACGGGCCACCGGCGGCGCAGCCACACCGACAGGCACGCCAGGACGCCGGCCACCTGCTCCAGCGCGATCACCGGCTCCGGCTGGCCCTTCAGCTCCGGGACGGTCACCAGCGCGAGCCCGCAGGCCAGCAGGAACATCACGACGTCGACGACCCAGTCACGGGTCGAGCGCCGCACCGGCCGCCCGTCCCCGCCGTCGCCCAGCAGCATGGACGGCAGCGCCCACCGGTATTCGTGCGACTCCATCACGTTCACCGAGGCTATGCCGTACGAGGGGCACGGCGACAGCGACCAAAGTCGATACCGTCCCGGACCTCGACCCGACGCGACCGGCGAGCCGATCAGCCGGGCGGGCCGAACAGCCGGCCGAGATGATCAGCCAGCCGGGCTGATCGGCCGGGCGGGCTGATCGGCCGGGCGCGGCAGTGAGCCGCGCGTATCCCCCTCGGTGCGCCCAGGCCCCTGTACTGGGCGAACCAGACCACGCGGCTCACGTACCGCTTCCCTTAAATAACCGTATTTGTCCGACTTGCAGGGTGGTTGCACGTTCTTTAACAGCAGGGAGTCAAGCTCGCCACGTCAGCTTCCGATCGGCTTGTCGGCCAGCGCCGGCAGGAACGCTCGCGCCACGGTCAGCGCACCCGCGCGAGCCTGCTTCTCGGCCAGCAGCACCGCGTTGGGCGAGTTGGCCGGCTCGTCCTTGGGCCGCTCGGCGCCGGCGTAGTCGGCCTCCACCACCACGGCGCCCTGCAGCACGATCACCGAGCCGCTGCCCGCCGACACCTCGCCCCGCCTGGTCTTGACGTACTTGCCGTAAGCCTGCTGACCCAGACCTTCGAGGTCGATCACCTTGCCGATTTCCAAGCCGCCGAGCGACGACCGGGCGATGTTCCGGTCGCTGCCGCGCCGGCTCGAGTAGAACGACTTGGCGGCGGTCGCGTCGGCGACGCCGGCCCGGTTGGCGAAGGAGTGCACGGTGATCAGCACGCTGCGGATCCTGGTCGCCTGGCCCACGGGGATCTCCCGGTTGAGCCAGCGGCACTCGGTCTGCGTGTCGTTGCCCGCCTCCATCCGGCGTGTCCTGGTGGTCGGGCCGGGCACGAGCCCGGTGGCCACCCCGGCGACGGCCTGACAGGCGGGCGGGACGGCGGCCAGCTCTGTCGGCGAGGGCGTGGGGGCCGCGCTCGGCGTGGCGGTGGCCGCCTTGTGCGGCTGCGCGAGCACGTCCGGGTGCTCGGCCTTCCAAGCGGCCACGCCCTTGGCGATGTGCGTGATCACCTTGGTGGCCTCGCGGATCGCGTTGGCCTCGGTGACCGACTGGATGGTCTCGTTGCTGAGGATCTGGGCGTCCTTGCGCTGCTGGCTCGCTTGGTACCTGACCTCGATGGTCAGGTCCTGGACGCGGGCCCGAGCGGTGCCGAAGGAGTACCACAGCGTGGTGCCGGAGCGGCGCCAGGTGTACTGGGCGTAGGCCGCGTCGCCGACGCCGGGCACCTCCTTCACCGCGGAGACGTAGTCCTTCTCGCCCTTCTTCGCCGTGGGCTTGGCGGTCTCGCCGAACTTGGCGCCGCCGTAGTCGATGTCATAGGAGTTCTGGGCCATGGCCCGGCCGGTCTTCGCGCCGTTGCCCCGATGCTGGGCCACCTTCACGTCGATCTCGCGGCTGCGCCAGAACTCGCCGAAGGAGATGCGGCGGTTCGTCCAGTTGCAGGAGAAGTTGACCGTGTACTCGGCGTCTCTGGAGTCCTTGGCCACCGTCGCCTCGGGCACCAGCCGCTCGGCCTCCAGCTTCGGCAGCATGGTGCACACGTCCGGGCCGGTCACCGCGGCCGCCTTCACGGACTTCGACGGCGACGGCGGCGCCTGCGTCCCCCCGCCGAGCGGGGTGCCGAACGTGCGCTGCACCTGGCCGTACAGCAGGTAGGCGCCGGCGCTGCCGGCGATGAGCACCACGACGCAGACGGCGACCACCGGCAGGATCCACGGGCGCCGGGCCGGCGGCCGGCCGGGGGGCGGCTGCCAGGGCGGCGGCGGGGGCGGTCCGGGAAACCGGGGAGGCATGGTCGGTGGCTCGAACGGCCCGCCACTCGGCACCTGACGGTGCGGGGGTTGGTACTCGCTACCGGGATTCACCAGGGACTCCAGGGGATTGCCATGACTTGCGGTGAAACATGCTAGTCATCCGGCTTGCGAGACGCTTGCGGTGACTCATCCCCGCAACGCGGTCGAGACCATGCGGGCGGTGGCGAGCACCGGCTTCTGGTCGACCTTCGAGGACCGCTTGGCGTCCTCCTCGTGCCAGACGACCTCGGCGAGCAGGTTGCTGGTGCGCAGCAGCACCGTGCTGTCGGCACGGCCCTCGTCGGGGGCGCCCATGGAGCGCTCGAAGGTGCTCTGCACGATCGCCGCCTCCCCCACGTCGCGCACGTCGCTGACGGGGCCGACGGACTTGCGGAACGCCACGCCCTCGGTGCCGCCGCGGACCGTGCGCTCGTTGGCGAAGCGCAGCGCGGCCACCTCGGGACCGCCGAAGTCACCGGTCGGCTGCTCCGCCCAGGTCCGTACGGTGATCGAGCGGACGCTCCTGGAGCCCTGGTGCACCTGCCACCGGCACTCGCCCTCCCGGGTCGCCGCCCGCCTCGCGGTCCCCTTGAGCAGCTGGGCGGCCTGGGCGTCGGTCAGCAGCTCGCACGGGGCCGGCGCGGCCGCGAACCTGCCGGGATCCTCCTGGCCGAGCACCGTCAGGCCGTACCAGCCGCCCGTGCCCAGCAAGGCGACGGCGGCGAGCACCGCCGGAACGAGCCACCAGCGGCGGCGCGAGGAGGCGCCGGGCGCGGGAGAGGCGAGCACGGCGTGCAACTCCTCGCGCACCTGGGCGGCCGTGGGGCGGGCGGCCGGATCCTTGGCCAGCATCGCCGTCAGCAGCCCGCCGAGCCGCCGGCCTGCTCTGACCGGCGGCGGCGGCTCGTGCAGCAGCACCGCGGCGGCCACGGCGGCGGGCCCCGCCCGCTCGAACGGCGCTCGCCCCTCCACCGCCGTGTAGAGGCTGGCGCCGAGCGACCACAGGTCGGAGGCCGGGCCGGAGGGGTGCTCGTTGAGCCGTTCCGGCGCCATGTAGCCGGGCGAGCCGGCGCTGCCGTACTTGTCGGCCCGGCCGCCGATCGGGACCGCGATGCCGAAGTCGGTGAGCATCGCCGAGCCGTCGGCGTCGAGCAGGATGTTGGCCGGTTTGACGTCCTGGTGCACGATGCCGTGGGAGTGCGCGACCGACAGCGCCGACAGCACGCGCAGGCCGACGCGGGCCACCAGGTCCGGCGGCATCGGGCCGTGCTCCTTGATCACCTTGTCCAGGGAGCGGCCCGCGATCAGGTCCAGGATGATCCACGGCTGGCCCTCCTCCAGCACGACGTCGTGCACCAGGACGATGGCCGGGTCGCGCAGCCGCCCGGCGGACCTGGCCTCGTGGATGGCCCGGTCGGCGAACTCGGCCCGCTCCCGCGGCGTCAGCTCCCGCGGCACGGTGACCTGCTTGACCGCGACCTGCCTGTGCAGCGTCTCGTCGTGCGCCCGCCAGACCGTGCCCGCGCCGCCCTGTCCGAGGCGCTCCACGAGGCGGTAGCGGCCGGCGAGCAGGTAACCCTCAGCCCGCATGGAGTAACGCCCGCTCGCTCGCCTGAGCCGCCTTCAGGGCCGTCTGCTTGATGTCGTCGTCGCTGGGCCGGTCGGCGAGCGTGGTGTATTCGACGCTCACCACCAGATTGGCCAGGCGGTAGAAGACGACGGCGGAGAGCATCCGGCCCGTGGGGCCCTTCAGCTCGTAGGTGAAGGCCTCCTCGCCGACGCCCCCGATGGCCCGGACCGGGGTGCGCGTCACCGGCTGGGCCTTCGTGACGCCGATCTCCGGCCAGATCCACTGGGCCCTGTCGTTCTTGGCCCAGTAGCGGTGCTGGTTGCCGAACAGGGTGCGGGCCGACTCAGGGCTCATGGCCCACGGATCGCGGGTGTCGGAGTCCTTCTGCACCTGCACCTCCATGCCTCTGCCCGGCGTGGTCCAGCCGCACTGGGGGCCGAGCTCGTCGGCGCTCGCCTTGCCCGCGGGCGGCTGCTGGGTGCGCAGCAGCAGGCCGACGTCCTCCTGGCCGAGGAGGGAGCACACGTTCAGCGGTACGGTGAACGCCGCAGGCACCCCGTTGTCCCGATTTTTCAGGATCAGAACGACGGCGGTGGCCGCCGCGGCCACGACCAGCACCGCCGCTAC
This sequence comes from Nonomuraea glycinis, assembly GCF_014646515.1. Classification (GTDB taxonomy): domain Bacteria; phylum Actinomycetota; class Actinomycetes; order Streptosporangiales; family Streptosporangiaceae; genus Nonomuraea; species Nonomuraea glycinis. The sequence continues at coordinate 137,769 of NZ_BMNK01000017.1, read as the reverse complement.
GGCGGCGAGCCACAGCAGAGGCCCGTGACGCCGCCTGACCGGGCGCGGCGCCGTCGGCACGTGGTGCACCGGCAGGACGGCGGGCAGACCGGCGGCGGCCTGCCGCAGCGGCTGGATCATCGCCGGCGCGGCGGGCCTGGCCGCCGGATGCGCCGCCATCATGGCCGCCAGCAGCGGGCCGAGCGGCCCCGGCGCCACCGGCAGCGGCTGGGTCAGCGTCGCCCTGATCCGCTCGGCGGCGGTGCCGCTGTAGGCCGCCGTGCCCGTCACCGCGAGATAGAGGGTGGCGCCGAGCGACCACACGTCGCTGGCCGGCCCGCCGGCCTCGCCCTCCAGCCGCTCGGGCGCGATGAACCCGGGCGAGCCGATCGTCATGCCCTGCTCGGTCAGCGTCGCCTGGCCCTCCTGCCTGGCGATGCCGAAGTCGGTGAGCACCACTCTGCCGCTGTCGGTGAGGAAGACGTTGCCCGGCTTCACGTCGCGGTGCTGCAGGCCACGCGCGTGCGCGGCGGACAGCGCGTCGAGCATGTCGGCGCCGATCCTCGCGACGTATTCCACCGGCATCGGGCCGTGCGCCTGCACCGCCTCGCCGAGGGTGCGGCCGCGCAGCAGCTCCATGACGATCCAGGGCCGATCGTGCTCCACGACGACGTCGTGCAGCGCCACGATGCCCGGGTGCCGCAGCTGGGCCATCGCCTGGGCCTCGCGCACGGCCCGGGTGACCAGCTCGGCCCGCTCCTTGGGGGACAGTCCCTCGGGCAGGGTGAGCTCCTTGACCGCCACCTCGCGGTCGAGCATCTCGTCCCTGGCCAGCCAGACCCGCCCCATGCCACCGCTGCCCAGCGGCTGCATCAGGGAGTAGCGGTTGGCGAGTCTTCCCCCGGACATAAAGGGAAGGGTAACGAAGGTTCAAGCCGAATAGTTATTCGCGGCGGCGGCGCAACTGTCGGTCGCCGTGTCTATGGTCTTGGATCGTGGAACCGGTACAAGGCACCCTCGATGAGCTCGGCACTCCGCTGAGTGACGTCACCTTCGTCGTGTTCGACCTCGAGACGACCGGCGGTTCGCCCGCCGAGCACATGATCACCGAGATCGGCGCGGTCAAGGTGCGGGCGGGCGAGGTGTTAGGGGAGTTCTCCACGCTGGTCGATCCCGGCGGGCCGATCCCGCCGTTCATCTCCGTGCTGACCGGCATCACCGACGCCATGGTGGTGGCAGCGCCGCGGATCGAGTCGGTGCTGCCGAGCTTCCTGGAGTTCATCCGCGGCAGCACCCTGGTCGCCCACAACGCCGGCTTCGACACCCGCTTCGTCAAGGCCGCCTGCGCCGCGCACGGCTATCCCCCGCCGGCCAACCCGGTCGTCGACACCGTCGACCTCGCCCGGCGGGTGCTGACCCGCGACGAGACGCCCAACGCCAAGCTGTCCACCCTCGCCCGGTTCTTCCGCAGCCCCACCGATCCGTGCCACCGCGCGCTGGAGGACGCCAGAGCCACCGTGCACGTGCTGCACGGCCTCATCGAGCGGGCGGGCTCCTTCCAGGTGCACACGCTCGAAGAGCTCAAGTCGTTCGTCCGCGCCCCCACGCCCGAGCAGCAGAGCAAGCGCCACCTGGCCGAGTCGGTGCCGCACTCCCCCGGCGTCTACCTCTTCGAGGACGAGCGCGGCGAAGTCCTCTACATCGGCAAGAGCACCAACCTGCGCAACCGCGTGCGCTCCTACTTCACCGCCGGCGAGACCAGGCCGCGCATCCGCGAGATGATCGGCATCGCCGAGCGGGTCCGCCACATCGTCTGCTCGACCGCGCTGGAGGCAGAGGTCAGGGAGCTGCGCCTGATCGGCGGCGCCAAACCCCGCTACAACCGCAAGTCCCGCTTCCCCGAGAAGGTCGTCTGGCTCAAGCTCACCGACGAGCCGTTCCCGCGCCTGTCGATCGTGCGCGAGGTCAGGGACGACGGCGCCGCCTACCTCGGCCCGTTCTCCAGTGCCCGGCTCGCCGACGACGCCCGCAACGCGCTGCACGAGGCGCTGCCCCTGCGCCAGTGCACCCAGCCCATCACGGCCCGCACCCGCCGCACGGCCTGCGTGCTGCACGAGATGGGCCGCTGCGGCGCCCCGTGCGAGGGCAAGCAGAGCCAGGCCGACTACGCGGTGCATGTGGAGGCCGCCCGCCGCGCGATGCTGCTCGATGCCTCCCCCGTCTATCAGGCGGTCTCGGCCCGCATGGAGCGCCTGGCGGTCGAGCAGCGCTACGAGGAGGCGTCCGTCGACCGCGACCGGCTGGCCGCGTTCGTCCGCGCCGCCGCCCGCATGCAACGCCTCACCGCGATCACCGCCATCCCGCAGCTCGTCGCCGCCGCCCCGGCCTTCGACGGCGGCTGGGAGATCCACGTGATCAGATACGGCAGGCTCGCGGCGGCCGGCGTCATGCCCCGTGGCGCCCACCCCACCCCCTTCGTCGCCTCGCTCACCGCCACCGCCGAGGCTGTCATCCCCGGCCCCGGCCCGGTGCACGCGGCCAGCGCCGAGGAGACCGAGTGCATCCTGCGCTGGCTGGAGTCCCCCGGCGTGCGGCTGGTGGAGGTCGACGGCCAGTGGAGCCTGCCCGCGCGCGGCGCCGCCCGCCACAAGGCCCGCATCGACCTCGCCTACCGCGGCCTCGACCAGGCTCGCGGCCGGGAGGGGCGTCCTCTGCGGTGATTCGATACAGTTGGTCCCATGGTCACGGCAATCGTTCACATCAAGGCCGAGGTGGACCGGATCCCGGAGGTCGCTGAGACGATCGCCGAGATCGGCGGCGTCAGCGAGGTCTACTCGATCACCGGCGAATACGACCTGCTGGCCATGGTGCGAGTGGCCGCCTACGAGCAGATCGCCGAGGTCATCCCCGGCCGGCTCAACAAGGTCCCCGGCGTGCTGCACACCGAGACGCACATCGCCTTCCGCACCTACTCCAAGCACGACCTGGACGCGACCTTCTCCATCGGCTTCCCCGAGTCCGACTGACCCCCGCCCCACCCGAGCCCCGCGTCCCGTGACGCGGGGCTCGCGACTCTGGGCTCGCGGCGCGTTCGCTCGACTCCGTGCGCCCGGCCTCCGCAACCCCGCGTGCCGTGGCGCGGGGGTTCCGGCGTTCCTGTTCCGAGCGGGTCGAGCCTGCGGAAAAGGAGCGGGCCCGGACGACTTTCCGTCGTCCGGGCCCGTTCCTTCGTGGCAGTCGTCTCAGTGGGTCAGAGACTTGTCCTCGCCGGACGTGACGGCGGCGTGCTCCTCGTCGTGAGCGTGGTCGCCGTCGAGCGGGATCTTCTCCCCGCCGTACGTCTTGGACATCTTGGCGCGCAGCTTGCCCAGCGGGCCACGCATGCCCTTGGGCGGGATGCCCGCGGGGTCCTCGGCCACAGGCAGCGTGAGCACCGCCTCCTTGCCTCGGATGTGCGCCTCGATGTCCTCCGCCGGGGGCGTGTGCACCTCGATGAACTCGCCGTGCGGCAGACGCTTGATCACGCCGGACTCCACACCGTGGTGCAGGATCGCGGCGTCGGAGCGCTGCAGGCCCAGGCAGATCCGGTACGTGATCGCGTAGGCCAGCACCGGAGCGACGAACACCAGCACCCGGCCGACGTAGGTCGTCATGTTCAGGTTGATGTGGAAGAACGCCGAGAGCTCGTCGTTGGCGCCCAGCAGCCAGAACACCCCGTAGAACGTGATGGCCGACATGCCGATCGCGGTGCGGTGCGGGTTGTTGCGCGGACGCTCCGCGATGTGGTGCTCGCGGTGGTCGCCGGTGATCCACCGTTCGAGGAACGGATAGAGCGCCAGGCCGGTCATGATGAGGCCCAGAGGCGCCAGCGCCGGGATGATCACGCTCAGTGGCAGCGTGCCCATGTGGGAGGTGCCGAACAGGTTCCACTCCCAGGCGGGCATGATGCGCAGCGCGCCCTCCAGGAAACCCATGTACCAGTCGGGCTGGGAGCCCGCCGAGATGTCCGCGGGTGTGTACGGTCCGAACAGCCAGATCGGGTTGATCTGGGTGAACGTCGCGAGCCCGGCCACCACGCCGAGCGTGAACAGGAAGTAGGCGCCCGCCTTGGCCATGAAGGCCGGGTAGAACGGCGCGCCCACCACGTTCTCGTTGTTGCGGCCCTTGCCCGGCATCTGGGTGTGCTTCTGCACCCACATGAGCACCATGTGGGCGCTGATGAGGGCCAGCAGGATGCCAGGGATGAGCAGGATGTGCAGCGAGTAGAACCGGGAGACGACATCAGTGCCCGGATATTCGCCGCCGAACAGGAAGAACGTGACGTACGTGCCGACCAGCGGCAGCGAGATGGCCACACCCTCGGTGATCCGCAGACCGGCGCCGGAGAGCAGGTCGTCGGGGAGTGAGTAGCCGGTCAGGCCCTCGGCGAGAGCCAGCGTCAGCAGCAGCACGCCGATGATCCAGTTGATCTCGCGCGGCTTGCGGTAGGCGCCGGTGAAGAACACCCGCAGCATGTGGACCATCATGCCCGCGACGAAGAGCAGGGCCGCCCAGTGGTGCATCTGCCGCATGAGCAGTCCACCACGGACGTCGAAGCTGATCTCCAGCGACGACGCGTAGGCCTCGGACATCATGACGCCCTGGAGCGGGGCGTACGAGCCGGCGTATTCGATCTCGCCCATGCTCGGCTTGAACCAGAACGTCAGGAACGTGCCGGTCAGCAGCAGGATGATGAACGAGTAGAGGGCGATCTCACCCAGCAGGAACGACCAGTGGTCGGGGAACACCTTGCGCAGGTTGCGCTTGAAGAAGTTGGCCCCGCCGAGGCGGGCGTCGAGGGCGTTAGCCGGTCCCGCGATGCCCGGGGGGACCTCGTTCAGGTCACTCATGCCTGGCCTCCCTTGGCCCTGGCCTCGGCCTCGGCGTCGCCGCGCTCCCAGAAGCTGGGACCGACCGGCACCGCGAAGTCGCCCTGCGCGACGAGGTAGCCCTGGTCGTCGACGGAGATCGGCAGCTGCGGCAGAGGCCGGGCGGCCGGCCCGAAGATGACCTTGGCGCCGTCGGCGGCGTCGAACGTCGACTGGTGGCAGGGGCACAGGATGTGGTGGGTGGTCTGCTCGTACAGAGCGGCCGGGCAGCCCACGTGCGTGCAGATCTTCGAGTAGGCGACGATGCCCTCGTGCGTCCAGTTCTTGTTGACGCCGGCCTTGAGCTCCTCGGGGCGGAACTTGATGAGGATCAGCGTGGCCTTGGCGAGGACGTTGAGGTCGTGCTCGTAGCCCTCGGGCACGATCGACAGGATGCCGCCCGGCGAGTTGAAGTCGGCCGCGCGGATCGGCTGGCCGGTGCCCTCGACGACGAGGCGCAGCGGCTTGCCCTCCTTGTTCTTCTCGCCCCAGACCGTGTGGCGCAGCAACTTGTTGAAGTTGGCGCCGGTCATCTTGCTGTTGTCGAGGTCGCGCAGCAGCACCAGCGGGATCAGGCCGAGCGGCGCGGCGGCGAGCAGCAGCGTGCGGCGCAGCAGCTTGCGCTTGACGAAGCCGCTCTCGTTGGCGCCCTGCACGAACGTGTCGGCCACCACGGCGCGGTCGGCCACGGCGGAGGCCATCTCGTGGCGCTCCTGGACCAGCGCGTACTTCGGCATGATCCGGCGGACCCAGATGACGATGCCGACGGCCAGCCCCAGCACCGCCAGCGTCAGGGTGCTGCCGAGCGCCAGGTTGGACACGCCCGTCGCCTCCGGGCTTCCGACCTGGAAGACCACGTAGGAGATGATGAAGGCGACGGCCGCCAGGAAGGTGATCGTGAAGCAGAGCGCCACGATCTTCTCGGCGCTCCGGGCCTTCTGCTCGTCCTGCAGGATGACGCCGGGAGTGGTGTCGTCCTGCGGCGGACGCGCCTCCGTCTTGGTCTCCACCTCGCCGAGCATCGAGGTGCCCGGGCCGGGGGTGCCGATGACGCGTCTGGGCACGCGGTCATCCGGCTGCTCGATCTCGTGCTCGTTGTCTGTCATGACTTCTGTCGCTTCTTCGCGGTGATCCAGATGGCGGCGAGCACGAGGGCGAAGATGCCCACGATCCACGCGACGAGACCTTCGGTGACCGGGCCGATGCGCCCGAGACCGAAACCTCCGGGATCCTTCTGCTCACGGACCTGGGTGATGTAGGCAATCATGTTGCGCTTCTCTTCGGGCGTGATCGTCGAGTCGTTGAACACCGGCATCGCCTGCGGGCCGGTGACCATCGCCTCGTAGATCTGCGTGGGAGAGGCGTTGTTCAGGTTGGGGGCGTACTTGCCCTGCGTGAGGGCGCCACCCGCGCCCGCCCAGTTGTGGCACTGGATGCAGTTGGCGCGGAACAGCTCGCCGCCCTTGCCGGCATCGCCGAGCTTGGCGTCGACCTGTTCGTGGCCGGGCACCTGCGGACCGCCGCCGAGCGACTGGACGTAGGCGCCGATGTTCTTGATGGCCTCCTCGTCGACCCACTGGGGCAACGGCTTGCTGGGCACCTGAGCGCCCGGCTGACCGGCCGGCATGCGGCCGGTGCTCATCTGGAAGTCGACGGACGCGGCGCCGACGCCGATCAGCGTGGGTCCCGTCGACGTGCCCTCGGCGTTGAGACCGTGGCAGCTGGAGCAGTGCGCGTCAAAAAGACTCTTGCCCTTCGCCACGTCGTCCACCTTGCCGGACGCGAGCGCCGCGTCCGCGGGCTTGCTCACCTGCACAAAGGCGGCGTATACCATCCCGACTAGCGCCAACGCCAAAATCAGGACGGCATATCTCGCGAGGGGATGCCGCCGCCAAGCGGTGATCCTGGTCACAGAGATCCCGTTCCTTACCGAATGATGTAGATGGTCGCGAAAAGACCGATCCAGACGACGTCGACGAAGTGCCAGTAGTAGGACACGACGATCGCGCTGGTGGCCTGCTCATGCGTGAAGCGCTTCGCGGCGTACGTACGTCCCAGCATGAACAGGAACGCGATCAGCCCACCGGTCACGTGCAGGCCGTGGAAACCTGTCGTGAGGTAGAACACCGAGGTGTAGGGGTTGGCGGACAGGGTCGCGCCCTCGCTCGCCAGCTCTATGTACTCGTAGATCTGACCGGCGACGAAGACGCTGCCCATCAGGAAACTGACGATGTACCAGAAGCGGAGCTTGGCGACCTGGCCCTTCTCCGCGGCCCACACACCGAGCTGGCACGTCACACTCGACAGCACCAGGATGATCGTGTTGACCGTCGCGAACGGGATGTTCAGGTGAGCCATGCCCTCGGCGGATGCTCCCGCGGGCAAGAAGGAAGGCCCCCATTCGATGCCTTGGCCCTCGCTCACCGACCGGATGGTGAAGTACATCGCGAACAGCGCCGCGAAGAACATGAGCTCAGAGGACAGCCAGACGATCGTCCCGACGCTGACCAGGTTGGGTCTGCGGAACGGCTGTGCTGTCGTCGTCGAAGTTATTGCGGATGCTGTCGCCACGGGCAGCATTATTGCGGCTTCTCTGGTCGGTCCTTCGCACGACCCCCCGTTAGGGGGAAGAAACTTGCAGCAAGCTGGGATAATTGGGGCAAATCGCCTCGGCTGAGGTGACGGCCTGGGACTGCACCCCGCACCACCGGTACGATCCCAGGTGACCATACCGCTACGACCGATAGTGAGCGCGACCGTGAGCACCGACGACACGATGAGGGTCCTCGTCTACAGCGACGACGCCGCCACCCGTCAGGAGGTCCGGGAGGCGATCGGCCGGCGTCCGGCCGCCGACGTCCCCTTCGTGGAGATCGTGGAGTGCGCCACCGAGCCCAAGGTCCACCAGTGGCTCGCCTCCGGCGAGATCGACGTGGCCGTGCTCGACGGCGAGACCCAGCCCGCGGGCGGCATGGGCGTCGCCCGCCAGGCCAAGGACGAGGTCTACGACTGCCCGCCCATCTGCCTGATCATCGCCAGGCGGGACGACCGCTGGCTCGCCGACTGGTCCAAGGCCGACGCCGTCGTCCCCCAGCCCCTTGAGCCCATCGTGCTGGCCGACACCGTCGCCGACCTGATGCGCCGCCGTTCCTCCAGCCGACTCAACGCCAAGTAGGTGCCTTCTGTGGACACGCGGACGACCTGGCCCGCCCTGCTCTCGGCTCTTCTGTCCGGGGAGCACCTGTCGGCCGACGAGACGGCCTGGGCGATGCGGGAGATCATGTCCGGCTCAGCCACCTCCGCCCAGATCGCCGCCTTCGCGGTCGCGCTGCGCGCCAAGGGCGAGACCGTGGCCGAGGTGGTGGGCCTGGCCCGCACCATGCTGGAGCTGTCCACTCCGCTGCACGTCGAAGGCCCGGTCGTCGACGTGGTCGGCACCGGCGGCGACCGCGCGCACACCGTGAACGTCTCGACGATGGCCGCCATCGTGGCCGCCGCGGCGGGCGCCCGCGTGGTCAAGCACGGCAACCGCGCCGCCTCGTCCTCCTGCGGCGCCGCCGACGTCCTGGAGCGCCTCGGCATCCGCCTGGACCTCTCCCCGGAGCAGACGGCCCAGGTGGCCGATCGGGCCGGCATCGCCTTCTGCTTCGCCCCCGTCTACCACCCCGCCCTCCGCTTCGCCGGTCCCACCCGCAGGGAGATCGGCGTCCCCACGATCTTCAACTTCCTGGGCCCGCTGACCAACCCCGCGCGCCCCGCCGCCCAGGCCATCGGCGTCTTCGACGCCGGCATGCTGCCCGTCCTGGCGGGCGTCTTCGCCGAGCGCGGCGTCTCCGCCCTGGTCTTCCGCGGCGACGACGGCCTCGACGAGCTCACCATCGCCACCACCTCCACGGTGTGGGTGGTCAAGGACGGCGCCGCCACCCAGACCACCTTCGACCCGGCGGTCCTCGGCATCCCCCGGGCCGACGCCGACGCGCTGCGCGGCGGCGACGTCGACTTCAACGCCCAGGCGGTGCACGACCTGGTCCGCGGCGTCACCGGCCCGGTCCGCGACGCCGTCCTGCTCAACGCGGCGGCCGCGCTGGTGGCCCTCGACGGCCCCGGCGACGACCTCGACTCGGCGATGATCGACGGCTACGCCCGCGCCGTCCAGGCGGTCGACTCCGGCAACGCCTCCGCGACCCTCGACCGCTGGATCGAGGTCAGCGGCTCCTTCCCCGCCGCCTGACACCCCGCACCCGTCCAGGCCGTACGACTTCGAAGTCGTACGGCCTGCACGCGCCCCTGCCGGGAGCCCCTCGAAGGCGCCCCCAGAGCCGCAGGATCGACCTCAGGAGGAGAAGGACAGGGTGGGGCCGTCCTTGAGTGAGCTCCACTTGAGCCACTCCTTCCAGGTCTCCTGCCAGTGCCCCCACCCGTTGGTCGGCTCAAGCTTCCTGGGCGAGCCCGTGATGATGATCGGGTCCCCGATCAGCGTGTTCGCGATGAACCACGCGGCGTTCGCCGGGCTGACGTTGACGCAGCCGTGGCTGACGTTCGCGTAGCCCTGGGAGCCCACGGACCAGGGCGCGCTGTGCACGTACTCACCGCTGTTGGAGATGCGGACGGTGTTGTAGACGGTGAGGCGGTAGTAGCCGGCCGAGCCGGGGCCGATGCCGGGCGAGGTCATGACCGTCACCGGCTCGCGGGACATGGCCAGGTGGATGCCGGAGGTCGTGTAGTACTTCCACTGCCCGCCCTGGCCGGCGCTCATCGGCATCACGCGGACCTTCTTGCCGTCGCGCCGGACGGTCAGGACGTGCTCGTTCGTGGTGCCCTTGGTGATCTGCGAGCGGCCGATCCTGAAGTCGACGGCGAGGTCGCGCTTGCCGTACACCCCCTTGCCGGCGTGCACGCCGGCGAAGTGCGCCTCGACGCGGACCTTGGTACGGGCCGGCCAGTACTTCCTGGGCCGGAAGTCGAGGTGACGGTCGTCGAACCAGTGCCAGGCGCCCTCCACGGGCCTGGAGGTGCGGACGGTGAGGTTGCGTTCGATCGCGACCCGGTCGGTGATGGGCTGGTCGAAGGCGATCATGATGGGCATGCCGACGCCGACGGTCAGGCCGGTGTCGTACTTGTTCGGCGTGATGTGCTCGACGTCGAAGCTCGTGACCGCCTTGGCGGTGGCGAAGGTGGTCGTCTGCTTCTTCTCCTTGCCCTCGGCGTTGACCGCGACCGAGGTGACCGTGTAGGTGGCGCCGGGGCGGGCGGTGCCGGTGCTGCGCCAGCGGGTCCGGTCACCGCTGAGGGTGCCGGGCAGCGCGCCCGCCTTGCCGCCGCGGACGGTGACGCTCCTGAGCGTGCCTCCACGCACCGCTACGACCACGGGCTGGTCCGTGGGCACCTGGGCCGACTTGTCCAGCGGCAGGACCTCCACAGAGGCGTCTGGGGCCTTGACCGCCATGTTGTCCGCCTGGCCGGCGAAGCCGGAGCACGCCGTCAGCACCACCAAGGCCAGCAGGCCGGCTGTTCGATACGCAACACGCCCCACGAGCAGTCTCCGTCCGAGTCGAGCTGATTCACCTCCCTTATTACCCTGAGTGATCGAATGACCACATCCGCACCCCGGTAAAGAACACCAAAAAACGGGCGTCCCTCCAGAAGAGGGACGCCCGTTGTGTGGAGCCTCAGTGCGAGAAGTGACCCCGGTAGTACTGGAACACGAATCCGATCATCGCGAGGATGATCAGGAACAGCCCGATCAGGAACATCCAGAAGCCGATCACGAACCCGGCGAAGGCGAAGGCCGCCGCCAGGCAGACGAACAGCGGCCACCAGCTGTGCGGGCTGAAGAAGCCGATCTCACCGGCCCCGTCGCTGATGTCGGCCTGCTTGTTGTCCTCCGGCTGGTCCCCGATGCGCCGCGCGGTGAACATGAGGTAGTAGCCGATCATGAACGCGAAGCCGACCGAGATGGCCATGGCGGTGGTGCCGACCGGCTCACCCGTGCCGGTGGCCGCCTTGGTCCAGAACCAGTAGGCGACGTCGACACCGGCGAAGAACAGGCCGCACAGCAGGAACAGCCAACCCTGAACCTTCATCAGGCCTCAACCTCCACGGGGGTCTTGGCGGACACGTGCGGGTACTTCATGTCGAATGCCGGACGCTCGGACCTGATCGGCGGCAGCGAGGTGAAGTTGTGCCGCGGCGGCGGGCAGGACGTCGCCCATTCGAGCGAGCCGCCGTAGCCCCACGGGTCGTCGACGGTGACCTTGGGCGCGGTGCGCCAGGTCTTCCAGACGTTGTAGAAGAACGGCAGCGTGGAGGCGCCGAGCACGAAGGCGCCGACCGACGAGATCATGTTCAGGTCGGTGAAGCCGTCGGCCGGGCTGTAGTCGGCGTAGCGGCGCGGGAAGCCGAGCACGCCGAGCCAGTGCTGGATCAGGAACGTGGCGTGGAAGCCGAGGAACAGCAGCCAGAACTGCAGCTTGCCCAGCTTGTCGTCGAGCATCTTGCCGGTGAACTTGGGCCACCAGAAGTAGAAGCCGGCGAACATCGCGAACACCACGGTGCCGAAGACCACATAGTGGAAGTGCGCCACCACGAAGTAGGTGTCACTGATGTGGAAGTCCAGCGGCGGCGAGGCCAGGATGACACCAGTCAGACCGCCGAGCAGGAACGTCACCAGGAAGCCGATCGAGAACAGCATCGGCGACTCGAAGCTCAGATGGCCACGCCACATCGTGCCGATCCAGTTGAAGAACTTCACGCCCGTCGGCACCGCGATGAGGAACGTCATGAACGAGAAGAACGGCAGCAGCACCTGCCCGGTCGGGAACATGTGGTGCGCCCAGACCGTGATCGACAGGCCGGCGATCGAGATCGTCGCGCCCACGAGGCTGATGTAGCCGAAGATCGGCTTGCGGCTGAAGACCGGCAGGATCTCGGTCACGATGCCGAAGAACGGCAGCGCGATGATGTAGACCTCTGGATGCCCGAAGAACCAGAACAGATGCTGCCAGAGCATCGCCCCGCCGTTTTCCGGGCTGAAGATGTGGGTGCCGAACTTGCGGTCGGCCTCCAGCGCCAGCAGCGCGGCGGCCAGCACCGGGAAGGCCATCAGCACGAGCATGCTGGTGAGCAGGATGTTCCAGGTGAAGATCGGCATCCGGAACATGGTCAGGCCGGGGGCCCGCATGCAGATGATCGTGGTGATGAAGTTGACCGAGCCGAGGATCGTGCCCAGGCCGCTCAGCGCCAGGCCCATGATCCACAGGTCGCCGCCGATCCCCGGCGAGCTGATCGCGTTGGACAGCGGCGTGTAGGCGAACCAGCCGAACGAGGCCGCGCCCCCGGGGGTGAAGAAGCCCGACAGCGCGATGAGGCTGCCGAACAGGAACAGCCAGTAGCTGACCATGTTGAGCCGCGGGAAGGCGACGTCAGGGGCGCCGATCTGCAGCGGCATCAGCTCGTTGGCGAACCCGGCGAACAGCGGGGTCGCGAACATCAGCAGCATGATCGTGCCGTGCATGGTGAACAGCTGGTTGAACTGCTCGTTGCTCACGAACTGCAGCGCGGGCTGCGCCAGCTCGGCCCTCATGATCAGCGCCATGATGCCGCCGATGAGGAAGAAGATGAACGACGTGATCAGGTAGAGGTGTCCGATGACCTTGTGATCGGTGGAGGACAGCCACTTGGTGATCACCATGCCCTTGGTGGTGGGCCTGGTTCCTGGTGTCGTCGAGATGGGCTCTTGGATGGCGGTCACTGGGCGCTCCCAGCCTGGTTGGACGCGAGGTACCGGTCGAACTCGTCCTGCGGGACGAGCTTCACCGAGAAGAGCATGCGGCTGTGGTCGACCCCGCACAGTTCGGCGCACCGGCCGGCGTAGACGCCGGGCCTGTCGAGCGTGTCGACCTCGAAGAACCGGCCGGGGCTGTCCTTCGGGATGCCGGGGATGATGTCGCGCTTGAACAGCATCTCGGGCACCCAGAACGAGTGGATGACGTCATCGCTGTTGAGCTCGAACCGGACCTTCTTCTTCACCGGGAGCACGAGCTGCGGACCCTGGTGGTAGTCGCTCACCGGCAGGCCGGTGACCGGCGTGGTCTGCTTGCCCTGGACGGTGGTGGTGAAGCGCCAGCTCCACTGGAACGCCTCCACCTTGACCGTGACGTCAGGGTTCTTCGATTCCGCGGTGAGCACCTCGCTGTCGCGGGCGGTGAAGAAGAAGAAGACCGACACCATGACGAGCGGCACGAGGGTGTAGAGCATCTCGATCGGCAGGTTGTAACGCACCTGCGGCGGGAGCTCGGCCTTGGCCTTGCGCTTGGTGTGGAAAATGCACGCCCACACGATCAGGGCGATGACCACGAAGCCGGTGGCCAGCGCGGCGATCCACGCTCCGTTCCACAAGCTCTGGACCACGCCGGCCTGCGTAGTGATGTGCCCCGGCAGGAGGCCACGTTCCAGATTGGCCTCGGGAACGTCATTAGCACACGCCGTAGCGGAGGCCAGCAGCAACGCCAGAGCGGCGGCGCGTGGCACTCTGCGACGGGCCAACGAACGCCGCGTCGAACGGCGGGTCGGACTCACGGATCGCCTACCCCACAGATGAAGCCCAGGAGTCTTCTCCTGAGCGCTCGTATTTCACGATGGACAGCTGAATGCAGACACATTAGCGCGCAACGCCCTTGCCCTCCCGCGCGCCCCCTCGGTGGCGCGCCGCGAGTGGGACGATGGGTCTCGTGGCGTACTTTGACGCGGCCTCCACCGAGCCGCTGCACCCCCAGGCACGCGAGGCGCTCCTGGCGGCGATCGACGTCGGCTGGGCCGATCCCGCGAGACTCTACAACCAGGCCCGCCGGGCTCACCTGCTGCTGGAGCAGGCCCGCACGGAGGTCGCCGAGGCGCTCGGCGCGCGGCCTGACGAGGTCTCCTTCACCTCATCGGGCACGCAGGCGGTGCATCTCGGCGTGCTCGGCACCCTACAGGGCAGGCGGCGCGTAGGCCGCCATCTGGTCACCAGCGCGGTCGAGCACTCCAGCGTGCTGCACGCCGCCGCCCTGCACGAGCGCGACGGCGGCACGGCCGAGACCGTGGGCGTCGATCTGCTGGGGCGGGTGGATCCGGCCGTCTTCACCGAGGCCGTCGCGCGGCCGGACACGGCCCTGGCCTGCCTGCAGACGGCCAACCACGAGGTCGGCACCCTCCAGCCGGTGGCCGAGGTCGCCGCGGCCTGCCGCCGCAACGGCGTCCCGCTGCTGGTCGACGCGGCGCAGACGGCGGGCCGGATGCCGGTGCCCGCGGGCTGGTCGGTGCTGACGGCCAGCGCGCACAAGTGGGGCGGCCCGCCGGGCGTGGGCGTGCTCGCGGTGCGCAAGGGCACCCGGTTCCGCTCGTACCTGCCGGAGGACGAGCGGGAGCGCAAGCGGGTGCCGGGCTTCGAGAACGTGCCGGGCATCGTCGCCGCCGCGGCGGCCCTGCGGGCGATGACGGCGGAGGCTGCGCAGGAGCGTTCCAGGCTCTCCGCCCTCGTCGACAAGATCAGACAGACCGTGCCCAAGGTCGTCCCCGACGTCGAGGTGATCGGCGACCCCGTCGAACGGGCCCCGCACATCGTGACGTTCTCCTGCCTGTACGTCGACGGCGAGGCGTTGCTCACCGAGTTGGACAAGGCGGGATTCGCGGTCTCGTCCGGAAGCTCCTGCACCGCTAGTACGCTTCGACCATCGCACGTCCTGGAAGCGATGGGCGTGCTCACACATGGCAATGTCCGGGTGTCACTGCCCAGGGGCGCTTCCGCGGCCGAGGTGGACCGATTCCTCGCCGTGCTGCCCGAGCTGGTGCGCCGAATCCGCCAGGACGCAGGAGTCACATGACCGAGACCACCCAGCCGGCACTGACGGTCGACGCGCTCGGCAAGAAATGCCCCATCCCGATCATCATGCTCGCGGAGCAGATCAATCACGTCCCGCTCAACGCCGTGGTGGCCGTCCTGGCCGACGATCCCGCGGCGGTCACGGACGTGCCCGCGTGGTGCCGGCTCAAGTCACACCGGCACGTGGGCTCCTACGAGCTTCCCGAGGGTGGCTGGGCGATTCACGTACGACGTAACTACTGACGGGCCCCGCCGCGGTGGCGGCGGGGTCGTCGGCGGGGAGCGGTCAGGGGTGGTAGCAGCGGACGTGGTCGGCGATCTGCGCGGCGGCCTCGGCTCCATAGGCGGCGCTGAAGCGCTCCATGAAGGCCCGCTGGCCGAGCTCGTACTCCTGGCCGCCGACGCGCTCGAGCACGTGCGTGGCGGTCAGGTTGCCGATCTGGCCGCACCGCTCCAGCGGCAGGTTCCAGGCGAGACCGGCCAGGAAGCCGGCCCGGAAGGCGTCGCCGACGCCGGTCGGGTCGGCCTTGCCGTTCTCGGGGGCGGGGGCCACGTGAAGGGACGGCTCGCCCTGGCGGTCGATGACGGCGCCCTTGGGGCCGAGCGTGGTGACCCGGACGCCCACCCGGCTCAGCACCTCCTCGTCGGACCAGCCGGTCTTCTGCTCGATGAGGCCCTTCTCGTAGTCGTTGGAGAACAGGTAGGCGGCCCCGTCGACGAGCTGGCGGATCTGCTCGTCCGCCATCCGCGCGAGCTGCTGGGAGATGTCGGCGGCGAACGGGATGCCGCGGTGGCGGCACTCGTCGGTGTGCCGCAGCATGCCGTCGGGGTCGTTGGGGCCGATCAGCACCAGGTCGAGGCTGCCCGCCCGGTCGGCGACCGGCTGCAGCTCGATCAGCCGCGCCTCGGCCATCGCGCCGGTGTAGAAGGAGGCGATCTGGTTGTGGTGCTCGTCCGTGGTGCACAGGAACCGGGCGGTGTGCTGGGTCTCGGAGACGTGCACCGAGTCACAGTCGACGCCGTGCCGCTCCAGCCAGGAGCGGTAGTCGGCGAAGTCGTTGCCGACCGCGCCCACCAGGATCGGCTTCAACCCCAGGCAGGCCATGCCGAAGGCGATGTTGGCCGCGCAGCCTCCGCGACGGATCTGCAGGTCGTCGACCAGGAACGAGAGCGACACCCGGTCCAGTTGCTCGGCGATCAGCTGGTCGCCGAAACTGCCGGGAAAGGTCATCAAATGGTCTGTCGCGATGGAGCCGGTGACGGCGATGCGCACGGGATTCTTCTTCCTCGTTGTCAGCAAGCCAATGAGCCCCAAGAGAATACGCGAAGGTCCCGCCCGCACAAAGGCGGAGCGGGACCTGCGAGACGACCTCTAGCTCGACTGCGGCTAGTTGAAGGAGTCGCCACAGGCGCACGAGCCGGTGGCGTTCGGGTTGTCGATGGTGAAGCCCTGCTTCTCGATCGTGTCGACGAAGTCGATGGAGGCGCCCATCAGGTAGGGGGCGCTCATCCTGTCGGTGACCACGCCCACGCCGCCGAAGTCCGTCACGACGTCACCGTCCATCGAACGGTCGTCGAAGAAGAGCTGGTAACGCAGACCGGAACAGCCGCCAGGCTGTACGGCCACGCGCAGCTGCAGGCTTTCCTCGCCCTGCTGCTCGAGCAGGCTCTTGACCTTCGCGGCGGCCGCTTCGGTCAGGATCAGGCCCTGCGTCGTGGTCTCGCTGCTCTCAACCGTCATCTGCTGACTCCCTAACCCGGCTGTCTGTTTTCGACGTCCTGCTATGACGCTACCAACACCCGGCCGGTGCTACACATTCCTCCCTCCCCCCACCCCCGGAATAAATCGCCGGCGGCATGTGTCATCATCGGTATCGTCAGTTAGACGATAAGGGGGTACGGCCATGGCTACCCAGACTGGGCTGCCGCTCTTCGTCCTCGGCCAGGGCGCCGATCCGCACAGTGAGAAGGGCGTGGACTGTCCCGGCGAGCTGCCGCCCGCATCCGACCCGGACCTGGTGGACCGGGCGCGCAAGGCCAAGCAGGCGCTCGGTGACCGGCTGTTCGTGCTGGGCCACCACTACCAGCGCGACGAGGTCATCCAGTTCGCCGACGTGACCGGCGACTCCTTCAAGCTCGCGCAGCAGGCCGCCGCCAGGCCGGAGGCCGAGTTCATCGTCTTCTGCGGCGTGCACTTCATGGCCGAGTCGGCCGACATCCTGACGACGCCCGACCAGAAGGTCATCCTTCCGGACCTGGGCGCGGGGTGCTCGATGGCCGACATGGCCACCTTCGACCAGGTCGAAGAGTGCTGGGAGGCCCTGGAGGACGCGGGCCTGGCCGATCAGGTGATCCCGGTCACGTACATGAACTCCAGCGCCGACATCAAGGCCTTCTGCGGCAGGAACGCCGGCGTGGTGTGCACCTCCTCCAACGCCAAGCGGGCCCTGGACTGGGCCTTCGAGCAGGGCCAGAAGGTGCTCTTCCTGCCGGACCAGCACCTGGGCCGCAACACCGCGGTGCTGGACATGGGCATGTCGCTCGACGACTGCGTGGTGTGGAACCCGCACCGCCCGAACGGAGGGCTCACCCAGGAGCAGCTGGAGCGGGCGCGGGTGATCCTGTGGAAGGGCCACTGCTCGGTGCACGGCCGCTTCACGCCCGAGTCCGTGGACGACGTACGCGACCGCATCCCCGGCGTGAACGTGCTGGTGCACCCCGAGTGCCGGCACGAGGTGGTGCTGAAGGCCGACCACGTGGGCTCCACCGAGCACATCATCAAGACGCTGCAGGCGGCGCCCGCCGGCTCCAGCTGGGCCATCGGCACCGAGCTGAACCTGGTCAAGCGGCTCGCCCAGATGTTCCCCGACAAGAACGTCTCGTTCCTGGACAAGACCGTCTGCTACTGCTCGACCATGAACCGCATCGACCTGCCGCACCTGGTGTGGGCGCTGGAGTCGCTGGCGCTCGGCGAGGTCGTCAACCAGATCACGGTCGACGACGACACCGCCCACTGGGCCAAGGTGGCCCTGGACCGGATGCTCGCCCTCGCCTGACTCTCACCCGAGCCGGTGGCCGACCCCTCAGCCGTGCCGGTGGCCGGCCTCTCGGCCGAGCGGGTGGCCGGCCTCTCAGCGGAACCGGTAGCCGACCCGGACGACGACCGTCAGCGTCTGTCGTCCGGGGCTGACCGACCGCGTGTCCTCCATCGCGGCGACCACCCGCAGCGGCTGCGGTCCCTGCTCGATCTGCTCGCTCACCGAGACGACCCCGCCGAGCCCGCGGCCGGCCAGCTCGGCGTACTGGGCGGCCTTGGCGGCGGCGTCGGCGAACGCCCGGTCCCTGGCCCGCCTGAGCGCCGCGGCCGGGTCGGACACCTCGAACGCCACCCCGTTCAGCCTCGCCTGCTCGCCCACCCCGGCGACGACGTCGATGACCTGGTCGGCCCGCGCCAGGTCGCGGACCACCGCCTCGACGCCCTGCGCCGCCCGGTAGGCCGACACCTGCGGATAGGCGTCGTACTCGGGGCCGAGCGACAACTCGGTGGTGCGCAGGTCCTCATCGGCGATCCCGGCCCCTCGCAGCGCCTCGGCCAGCCGGGCGGCGGCGGCCCTGACCTCGGCGAACGCCTCGGCCGCCGACCGCCTGCGCACCTCGACGCCCGCGTGCAGCCGCATCACGTCCGGCGCGGCGGCGACCGCGCCCTCCCCGATGACGGTGATCTCGGTGCTGTCCAAGCCGACTCCTTCGCTGGGCCCTGGCGGGCTCTGGGTCGATCTAGGGCGTGCCTCTGCTGAACCGGAATGCCATCTTGTCGAACTCCGCCCGCTTGGGCGCCGTCGCCAGCACGCGGACCACCTTGCCGGACAGGTCGATCACGACCGCCTCCCGGCCGGCGCCCTTGCTCCGCCAGACGGCCAGGTGCTCCTCGTCCCACCAGCCGATGAGCCGGTCGCTGGCGAACGGCACGGTCACGGGCTCGGAGTCGTCACCCGAGGTGGACCGCAGGCAGATCGTCGTGCGCGTCGTCGTGCAGTGGGCGAGGAACCGGCTGCCGGACGAGGAGACGTCGTCGCCCTCCACCCACACCGGACTGCCCACGTCCGACAGCGTACGCAGCTCCTTGCCGTTCAGGTCGTAGAACTTCATCTTGCCCCCGACCCAGGTGCCGACCGCCCGGCCGTCGGCGTCCCAGAAGAAGCGCCACTCGCCCGCGCCCTTCTCACGGACCCGGAAGGTGCGCGCGGTGCCGGCCGCCACGTCGACGATGCCGAAGCCGTACTCGACGCTCTCGCCCCCGGTGTTGGTGTACAGCGTGACCAGGGCCAGCTTGCCGTCGGGCGACCAGCGTGGCGTGGTGGGGAAGACCGGGTTGGCGCTGACCTTGATGGCGCGCTTGGTGCCCGCCCGGTGGTCGATGACCGACAGCAGGGCGTACTTGTCGGTGCTGTAGTCCACGTCGGTGCCGAGCGCCTGTGTGCCGTCGCCGTTCAGCGCGTACTCGAAGTAGCGGGTGTCGGCCGTGAAGACGTCCGTGCCCGGCTGCCGGACGTAAAGGTTCTTTCCGGAGTTCATGCTGTACGAGGCCAGCTTGAGCGGGTCGGAATCCCGCTCCTCGATCCGTACCGCGCTGCCCCGCAACTCGATCGTGGTGGGGGTGGCCGGAGTCGAGGTCGGGGTGGGTGTGGGTGAGGGGCTCGGCGTCGGCTCGCGGGACGCGGACGTGTCGGCGGGGGTCGGCGAGGGGGTGGTGCCCGAACTGGCGATGATCCGCGTCGAGACGACCGCGGCGGCGATCACCAGCACGAGCACGCCCGCCGCCGCGACGGCGGCGATCCAGCCGTTGCCGCCCCGGCGGGCCGGGCTGGGCTGCTGGTATAACGGGCGGGCGTGCGGAGGCGGCGGCGGGCCGTGCCCCTGCCACCCCCCAGGACCGGCGGCGGCCGCGCTGCCCTGTTGCAGCAGCCCTGCGGGCGCCCCCATTCCGGGCACGCCGGCCGCCTGCTCCGGCATCCACTGCGTGGGCGCCGTGCGCCCCCCACCAGGAGCCGGCCCGCCCGGCCCGGGAGCGCCCGCAGGGCCGGGCGCACCGCCGACCGGGCCGGAGGCGCCACTGTTCTGGGCAGGGAAGCCACTGTTGGGGGCGGGGAAGCCACTGCTCGGGGTGGAAAGGCCGCTGCTCGGGGCAGGGAAGCCGCTGTTGGGAGCGGGGAAGCCACTGCTCGGCGCGGGGAAGCCGCTGTTCGGCGCGGGCATGGGAGCGCCCGGCCCAGGGGCGAAACCCTCCGGTACGAGGGCGGCCGGCGCGTGGCCGAGCAGGCGCATCAGGGCCTGGCTCGCCGACGGCCGCCGGGCGGGGTCCTTGGCCAGGCAGTCCACCACCAGCGAACGCAGCCCGTGGTCCTCGACGGGCGTGACGTCGGCCTCGCTGTTCAGGATCCGGTTGATCACCGCCGGCAGGCTGTCATGCCCGAACGGGGTGTGCCCGGAGGCGGCGTACAGCAGGGTGCAGGCCCAGGCGAACATGTCCGACGCCGGGCCGGGAGTCGCCTCGGTGAGCTGCTCGGGCGCCATGAACGAAGGGGTGCCGATGGCGCTGGCGGTCAGCGTGGAGGTGAAGTCGAGCGCCCTGGCGATGCCGAAGTCGATGACCCGTGGCCCGTCGGAGGCGAGCAGCACGTTGGACGGCTTGAAGTCGCGGTGCACGATGCCGGCCTGGTGGATGGCGACCAGCGCGGTGACCGTGCCGATGGCCAGCCGGTGCAGCGACGTCCCCGAGCGCGGCCCCTGCGTCCTGACCACCTCGGTGAGGGTGGGCCCGTCGATGTACTCGCTGATGATGTACGGCCGGTCGTGGAACAGCCCGGTCTCGACGACCTGGGCGGTGCAGAACGGCGCGACCCGCCTGGCCAGCTCCACTTCGCGGACGAACCGGACCGACGCCTCGTGGTCGCCCGCCAGGTCGGCGCGCAGCAGCTTCACCGCCACCTTGTGCCCGCCCGGGGCCATGGCGAGATAGACGGTGCCCTGCCCGCCCTCCCCCAGGCGATCGGTCAGGGTGTAGGCCCCCACCGAGGCCGGGTCCCCTGTACGCAGGGGCTCGAGGTCCGGCATGTACATCCCCCATATATCGCTGCTTTTCCCGCCATTCTGGTGGCTGGCGCGGGCGGGCGTCACCTCTTCGGCCTACACGGCGTCGGCGATGGCGGCGGAGGCGAGCGGCTGCACCGGGAAGCGAGCGGCGGGAAGCGGGACGAGTCTGGCGTTGAGCTCCCCGGCCAGCCTCTTGAGGCAGCCGCGCCGTACGTTCGCGCACAGCACGGTCACCGGCACGTCGGGAAAGGCGTGCTCGGACCTGATGCGGCGCAGGTCGGTGGCCATGCCGGGGCGCGCCAGCCACTCCCCC
Source organism: Nonomuraea glycinis (assembly GCF_014646515.1). Taxonomy (GTDB): domain Bacteria; phylum Actinomycetota; class Actinomycetes; order Streptosporangiales; family Streptosporangiaceae; genus Nonomuraea; species Nonomuraea glycinis. The sequence continues at coordinate 116,615 of NZ_BMNK01000017.1, read as the reverse complement.
ACGGTGGCGGCCAGGACCCGGCCCTTGCGGTGCAGGCCGCGGGCGTCGGCGCGGCCGCACAGCAGCCGGTGCAGGACCGGCCCGGCGATCCTGGCCAGCGCCGTCGCCCCCCAGGTGCCGCCCAGCGCGGGCAGCCACCCGCCGAACGCCCGGCGGAACGACGAGCCGTCGCGCCCTCGACCGGTGCCACAGCTCGGATCCACGAGCACGAGCGCGGACACGCGCAGCGGATGCAGCCGGGCGAACGCCTCGGCGTGCCAGGCGGCCATCGCGTGCGCGATGACGGTGACCCGCTCGGGATGGGCGGGAGCCAGGGCGGCGAGCCTGGCCACCTCCCCGTGCAGGGTGGGCGGCACGGGCGAGGCGGGGCTGAGCCCGAGCCCCGGCCGGTCGAACCTGGTCACCCGGTGCCCGCGCGACAACTCCGCCGCGACGCCGTCCCAGTGGCACCAGGCCGCGGCGGCGCCGGCGGCGATCAGCACCGCGGGCCCCTCGCCCTGCCGCACCACGTGCAGCGGGCCGGGCACCAGCGTGGGCGCGTCGCGGACCAGCAGTCTGAGCGCCACGTACACCAGCCAGACGGCGATCAGCGTCACCTGCAGGCGCTGGGCCAGCCCGGCCAGCTGACCGGCGGCCACGGCGGCGGCGGACAGGGCGGTGAGCAGCCCGGTGAGGCCGGTGACGATCCAGGCCACCGCGGTCCGCCAGCGCCGGCTCAGCAGCACCATGGCGGTCAGCGCGGCGGCGGTGGCCAGTACGCCGGTCACGACGTGCGCGTGGTGCGCCGCCGACCCCGGCGCCCGCGCGCAGGCCGGGGCGCTCAGCGCCGCGCAGTCCAGCGGGAACACGCCGCCGACGACGGTGAACAGGCCGAAGGCCGCCAACGCCAGCCAGCCCGGCCACTCGCGCTCGATCCGGGGCACCACCGCCACCCCGGCCAGGCACGCCAGCCCGGACAGCACGTCGCTGACCCGGAACAGGCGCGTCCACGGCTGATCGCGGGCCGCCAGCTCACCGACGAATCCGTGCGCCCTGTCGACCGCCGGAGTGGTGAACTGGCCGGTGATCCACGCGCAGTACAGCACGGCCGCCGCGATGAAGGCGGAAGCCGCGAGCACGTACAATCTTCGCTCCACGTGATGATTACATCACCGTGTGCCATCAGAACCCTGGAGCGCCCCAGACGGGGAACCAGCGGCTGAGGTCCTCCTCCAGCGGGAGCTCGTCCGCCAGCACTCCCTTGGCCTGGAGCTCCAGGGCGTTGTCCCGCATCTGCCCGGACAGCGGGGCGAACGGGTAGAAGGTGCCGCGCTTGTAGAGGTAGACGATGGCCAGCCGCCTGCCGTCGGCGTCGGCGAACGACACCATCGAGCACAGCAGCGACGGCCCGAACCCGGCCCCCTCCAGCGAGGAGTTGACCGCGTGCAACTCCGTGACCAGGTCCGAGACCTGGTCGGGGGCGCGCCGCACCTCCAGCCAGGTGTAGCCGTAGCTGTCGGTGAACTCCTCCACCCGGCCGTCGAGCAACTGCTTCACCTCGCTCTCCAGCGTGGCGAAGGCCCCGCCCTCGGCCGCTCTGAAGGACACCGAACCGTTGCCGGTGGGCCGGAGCCCGGTGGCCGCCTGCAGCGTCACCGCCGCGGACGGCAGCGCGAACAGCGCGTCGAGGTTGGGGGGAACCGGTTTGGAGCGGCCAAGGATGGCATCGAGCCAGCCCATGACGGTCAGCCCCTTCCGAGTTGGTGGGAGATCTGCGTGAGCTGCTCCAGGCGCCGGTCAAGCGGCGGGTGCGTGGCGAACAGGTTCGCCAGCGTCGTGCCCTTGGCCAGCGCCGGGGCGAAGTAGAAGGCGTTGAAGGGCTCGGCCTCACGCAGGTCGCGGGTCGGGATGCTGGCCATCTCGCCGGAGATCTTGACCAGGGCGCTGGCCAGCGCGGACGGACGCTGGGTGAGCAGCGCCCCGGCCCGGTCGGCGGCCAGCTCCCGATAGCGGGACAGGGCACGGGTGAGCAGGAAGCTGACCGCGTACACCAGGACCGAGACCAGCATGACGATCAGGCCGATCGGCAGCCCGCCCTGGTTGTCGGAGCGGCGGCCGCCGAGGCCGGTGTAGAGCGCCACCCGGGTCATCAGTCCGGCGACGATGCCGAGGAACGACGCGATCGTCATCACGGCCACGTCCCGGTGCGCGACGTGCGACAGCTCGTGGGCGAGCACGCCCTCGAGCTCGTGCGGCTCCAGGCGGCGCAGGAGGCCGGTCGTCACGCAGACGACGGCCTTGCTCTGGTTGCGGCCGGTGGCGAAGGCGTTGGGGACGTCGGACTGCGCGATCGCCACCCGTGGCTTGGGCATGTCGGCCAGCGCGCTCAGCCGGTCGATCAGGCCGTGCAGCTCGGGGGCCTCCTGCGGCGACACCTCCCGCCCGCCCATCGCGTACAGGGCGATGCGGTCGGACAGGAAGTACTGCGCGAGCAGCAGGACCCCCGCGATCAGCAGCACGGCCACCGCCTGGACGCCCAGGGCGACGAGGGCTCCGACGAACACCACGTACAGCAGTCCGAGCAGGAACATCGTCACGACCATGCGGCGGGTCAGACCCGGGTCGGCCGCGAAGCGCGAGCGCACGGCGTCAGCCCGGGATGAGGCCCTGGTCGCCCAGCATCTCCCGGACCTCCTCGATCGAGGCGTCCGCGGGGGGAAGGATCAGCTCTGACGGCTCAAGGCTGTCGTCCGGCAGTGACTTGCCCACGTGGCGCACCTTGTCCAGCAGCGCGTGCAGCTTGACCCGGAACGCCTTCTCGTCGTCGGACTCGATGGCCGCCTCGAGTTCGGTGTCGAGATCGTTGAGCACGGAGATGTCGTCGGGCGAGATCTCGACCTGGCCCTCGCCCATGATGCGGATGATCATGCGCCCTCCCCAGGCTGACGGAACTGCTGCGTCTGCTGGTTCGGCTGGGCTTGCTGCTGCTGGGGCTGCTGCTGGGGCTGCCCCTGCTCGATCGCGCTCTTGGGCGCGGGGCCCTGGCCGAGCTCGGACTTCATCCGGGCCAGCTCCAGCTCCACGTCCATGCCGCCGCCCATGCGGTCGAGCTCGGCCTGAATGTCGTCGGTGCGGCTGCCGCTGTAGTCGTCGAGCGCGCCGCTGGCGAGCAGTTCGTCGATGGCGCCGGCGCGGGCCTGCATGTTGGCCGTCTTGTCCTCGGCGCGCTGGATCGCCAGGCCGACGTCCCCCATCTCCTCGGAGATGCCGGAGAAGGCCTCGTTGATGCGCGTCTGCGCCTCGGCCGCGGTGTAGGTGGCCTTGATCGTCTCCTTCTTGGTCCTGAAGGAGTCCACCTTGGCCTGCAGCCGCTGGGAAGCCGTGGTCAGCTTCTCCTCCTCGGCCTGCAGGTTGTCGTGCTGGATCTTCAGGTCGGCGATCTGCGTCTGCAGGTTGGAGCGCCGCTGCAGCGCCTCGCGCGCGAGGTCCTCACGGCCCACGGACAGCGCCTTGCGGCCCTGCTCCTCGTAGCGCTTGCCCTGCTGCTCAAGACCATTGATCTGCAGCTCTACGCGTTTGCGAGAGGTGGCGACGTCCGCCACTCCACGACGCACCTTCTGCAGCAGCTCAAGCTGCCGCTGGTAGGAGTAGTCGAGGGTCTCGCGTGGATCCTCCATTTTGTCCAGGGCCTTGTTGGCCTTGGACTTGAAGATCATCGAAAGTCTCTTCATCACGCTCATGCGCGTCGGCCGTCCCCTTCTTAGGTCATGCTGTGTTTCACCCAGTGCAGCCCAGCCGCCTTGGGATTACCCTACGCATAACGCACGTGGGCGTCACTAAGTTGCACTACAGGTAGGGTTGAGGTCGTGTTGCGACGCCGTTCCCAAACCTCCGTGGACGACACCCCCGTCCCCATTGACGATCCTAAGCCCCAGGGTAAGGGTCGTCCCACTCCCAAGCGCAGAGACGCCGAGAGCAGACGGCGCCAGCCCGTCAGCGCTCCCAAGGACCGCAAAGAGGCCTACCGCTCGATGCGCGCCAAGCAGGCCGCCGAGCGGGACCGGGCCCGCAGGGGCATGCTCGCCGGTGACGAGCGCTACTTCCCCGCTCGGGACAAGGGCCCGGCGCGCAAGTTCGCCCGTGACTGGGTGGACTCGCGGCGCCTGCCGAGCCAGTACTTCCTGCCCTTCTCGCTGCTGATCCTGGTGGCCACCTGGGTCCCGTGGCCGCCGGCCATCCGCGTCCAGGTGCTCAACGGCGTGATCGTGTTCGGCTGGCCGGTCATGATGGTCGGCGTGCTGTTCACCTCCATCTACGTCGCCTGGAAGATCAAGAGGGAGGTGGCGGCGAAGATGCCCGACGAGAGCCTCAAGGGCGTGGGCTTCTACGCCGCGATGCGCGCCCTGCAGATCCGCAAGCTGCGCTTCCCGCCGCCTTCGGTGCTGCCGGGCGGCAAGCCGGTGCCCCAGAAGAAGTAGGCCGGGAGGCCGTCACCGGCCGGGCGATCGCCCGCCGGTGCGTTCGACGCGTCCCAGCACACTGAGCTCGACGGTGGATCGTCCGCCGTCGAGCTTTTCGCTATGCGGACGATCTCCACAAGCGGAACACCGGTCCCCGGAAGACCAGATAGGCCTCTAAGGTCGGATGTATGGAATTCCGTCACCTCGGCCGCAGCGGTCTCATGGTCAGCGAGATCAGCTACGGCAACTGGCTCACTCACGGCTCCCAGGTCGAGGAGGACGCCGCCAAGCAGTGCGTGCAGGCGGCTCTCGACGAGGGCATCACCACCTTCGACACCGCCGATGTCTACGCGGGCACCAAGGCGGAAGAGGTGCTCGGCCGGGCGCTCCAGGGCGTCCGGCGGGAGTCACTGGAGATCTTCACCAAGGTCTACTGGCCGACCGGCGCGGGCCCCAACGACCACGGTCTGTCGCGCAAGCACATCACCGAGTCCATCAACGGCTCCCTGCGCCGCCTGCGCACCGACTACGTCGACCTCTACCAGGCGCACCGCTACGACGCCGCGACGCCCCTGGAGGAGACGCTCAAGACCTTCGACGACCTGGTCCGCCAGGGCAAGGTGCTGTACGTCGGCGTGAGCGAGTGGCGGGCCGACCAGATCGCCCAGGCGCTGAAGATCGCCGACGAGATGGGCTTCGACCGCATCGTGTCCAACCAGCCTCAATACTCCATGCTGTGGCGGGTCATCGAGGGCGAGGTCGTGCCGCTGAGCGAGCGTGAAGGGCTCGGCCAGATCGTCTTCTCACCGATCGCGCAGGGCGTGCTCACCGGGAAGTACCTGCCCGGCCAGGCCCCGCCCCAGGGCTCCCGGGCGACCGACGAGCTCGGCGGCGCCGAGACGATCGCCCGCTTCATGTCGGACGAGGTGCTGTCCCGGGTGCAGCGGCTCAAGCCCATCGCCGACGACCTGGGCCTGTCCATGGCGCAGCTCGCCGTCGCCTGGGTCCTGCAGAACCCGAACGTCTCCAGCGCCATCGTCGGCGCCTCCCGGCCCGAGCAGGTGCGCGACAACGTCAAGGCCGCGGGCGTCAAGCTCGACGCCGAGGTGCTGCGCCGCATCGACGAGGTGATCGACCCGATCGTGGAGCGCGACCCCGCCAAGACCGCGACCCCGCCCAAGCGCGCCTGACCGTCCCCCGGCAGCGGAGAACCCCTTGAGCGTCACGCTCAAGGGGTTCTCGCGCGTCTCATTCCGGCCGCAAGGACAATCCTGTGTATTCGACCCGCTCCTCGTCGAGCAGCGCCACCCGTTCAACACCGGCTTCGAGCAGCTCACTCCAGTTTTCGCCGATCCAGGACTCCGCGTCGGCCTGGCTCGGGAAAACCTCTCGCGGCAAAGGCGGATCCGTCACCTCACCACCGGCTGCATTCTCATAACGCCACCGCCATGTCATGCCATACGCTCCTTTTTCCGCGGGCTCCCCGGCGCACCCTCTCGGGGCCCCTGGAACCGTCCACCCTGCCAAGGATCTCAGTGATTCGCCCCGCGTGGGCTGACACGCGTGGCCGAACGACCGCCGCACGATGTCCGGCGGCCGCCCGCCGCACCGCTCCGGCCGAGGTTGTTTGTACGCTCGGCGCGGTGAACGTGCTTCTCACCGGTACGGCGGCCGGCACGGGCTGGCCCGAGCCTGGTTGCCCCTGCGCCTCCTGTGCCGTCCGCGACGGGGAAGGCCCCGGGCGGCGGCCGTTCGGGGTGGTCGTCGACGACGTGGTGCCCTTCCCGTTCGACGACCTGCCGGAGGGCTACGCGACGCATGCCGGCGGTTTGGGGCTGACCGCTCCCGACGGGTCCCGCCTGCTGTACGCGCCGGCGGGGTCGCGGCCGCCGACGGACGGTCCGGCCTATGACGTGGTGCTGATCGACCCGCTGGAGCGGCCCGAGCGGCTCGGGTCGTTGCGGCGGGCGGGGCTGGTGGACGAGCGCACCCACGTGGTCGCCGTGGGGCTGGACCACCGCGTCAGGTCCGAGGAGGAGCTGGCGAGGCGGCTGCGGATGTGGGGGGCGCGCGCCGTACCCGACGGGACCTCGCTCGACACGCGCCGCCCGGCGCCGAGCCCCGCCGGGCGCCCGCGGCGGGTGCTGCTGCTCGGCGGGTCCCGCTCCGGCAAGTCGGCCGAGGCCGAGCTGCGTCTGGCGGCCGAGCCGTACGTCACCTACGTCGCCACCGGGCCCGGCGGCGACGGGGACGCCGAGTGGGCGGCGCGGGTGCGCGCCCACCGGGAGCGCAGGCCCGCGCACTGGGCGACGGCGGAGACCACCGCCCTGGCCGAGACGATCGGCGCCGCCACGACGCCGCTGCTGATCGACGGCCTCGGCACCTGGCTGGCGGCGGTGTTCGACGAGCACGGCGCGTGGGAAGGCGATCGCGTCCCCGTCGAGGCGCGCTGCGACGAGCTCGTCCGGGCATGGCGGAGCGCGCCCGGCCACGTCGTGGCCGTCTCCGACGAGGCCGGCATGGGCGTGGTGCCCGCGACGGCCGCCGGCCGGTCGTTCAGAGACGCGCTCGGCAGGCTGAACGAGCGTCTCGCCGCCGAATCCGAGTATGTGGCCCTCGTGGTCGCCGGCCGCCCTGTGCGGCTCTGAGCGTCCGGCTCAGCCCCTAACCGCCCTGAGCGTACGACTCAGCCCCGTGCGGCTTTGAGCGTACGACTCAGCCCCGCCACGACGCCCAGCCGTCGAGCGGCCGGGCGGCCGGGGTGTGCGGGTGGGTCAGGAGCGGGCGGCGCGGGCGTACCAGCGGCCGTCCATGCGGTCGACCTGGAGCGGGAGGCCGAAGCAGTCGGACAGGTTGGCGGGGGTGAGCACCTCGGCCACCGGTCCGGCGGCGAGGACGCGGGCGTCGGACATGAGCATCGCGTGCGTGGTGGTCGCGGGCACCTCCTCCAGGTGGTGCGTCACCGTCACCGTGGTGAGCACGGGCCTGGTCTCGGCCAGGTTCTCGACGGCGGAGATGAGGTCCTCGCGAGCCGGCAGGTCGAGTCCGGCGAACGGCTCGTCCAGCAGCAGCACGGCAGGGTCGGCCATGAGCGCCCTGGCCACCCTGATCCGGGCGCGCTCGCCCTGGGAGCACACCCGGAAGGGCCGCTCGGCCAGGTCCTTGCAGCCGAGGTCGGCGAGCAGGCGCAGCGCCCGCTCCCGCTCGATCTCCCCGTATTTCTCCCAGATCGGAGCGCTCGTGGCGGTGTGCCCGGTGAGCACCACGGTGTGCGCTGTCGCCCCCTCCTCCTCCAGCAGTTCCTCGTCGATCAGGCGCTGGCTGGACGCGACCAGGCCGATGTGCCGGCGCAGCTCACGCATGTCGACGCGGCCGAGACGGTGGCCGAGCACGGTCACCGCCCCCACGGTGGGGTGGCGCACCGCGGCGGCCAGTGACAGCAGCGTTGTCTTGCCCGCGCCGTTCGGCCCGAGAACGGCCCAATGGTCGCCGTAGCCCACCCGCCAGTCGATCCCGTCCAGCAGCGTCTTGCCGACGACTCTGACCCCTACGCCTTCGAGTTCAAGCACGTGCATCCGGCCACCCTAGCGAGTCCGGGCGTATGCATCCGGCCACCGGGCGTGCCCGTAGGATCGACCGTTATGCAGCTTCCTGGGCGCTTGTTCGATCTGTTCGGTGAGCATGCTGTCTGGTCGGGCGACCACGAGGGCATGAGCGGCGAGACCCTCAGGGTCACCAGCCACACGGGCGCTTTCTTCGTCAAACAGGGCGCGGCGGCGGTCGCCGAGCACGAGCGGCTGCTGTGGCTCAAGCGCTGGGCGAGCGTGCCCGACATCGTGGCGTTCGAGGGGGACACGCTGGTGCTGGCCGACGCGGGCTGGCGCACCCTCGAACGCAGGACGACCGGCGACGCCGGGACCGTGATGGGGACCGTGCTGCGCGCCCTGCACGACGTGCCGGTGCCGGAGTGCCCGTTCGACGAGCGCCTGGACGTCAAGCTGGCCAGGGCCGCCGAGCGGGTCCGCGACGGGCTGGTGGACACCGCGGACTTCGACGACGACCACGCCGGGCTCACCCCCGAACAGATCCACCGAAGGCTCCTCACCGAGCGGCCCGCCGCCGAGGATGTGGTCGTCACGCACGGCGACTTCACCCCCGCCAACGTGCTGGCCTCCCCTTCCGGTGAGCCGGTCCTGCTGGACGTGGGCGCACTGGGCACGGCCGACCGCTACGTGGACCTGGCCGTGGCCCTGCGCGAACTCCCGGAATCCGCCGCAGCCGACTTCCTGACCGCCTACGGCCTGACCGAGCCCGACCAGCGCAAACTGGACTACTACCGCCTGCTGGACGAGCTGTTCTGATGGCTGCCGGGCGAGCCGTTCTGCGGCGTGCGGCGTCCGCGGCGCGCTGATGCACGGGGTGCGGTTGGCGGTCGGCACGCTGAGCGTGTGGCCGGTACGGGTGCAGCGGGTCGATCGCCGGGTCGCGGGGCAGGCCATGGCGCTGGCCCCCGTGGTGGGGCTGGTGCTCGGCGCGGTGGCGGCGCTCGCGCTGCTGGTGCCCGGACCGCCGCTGCTGGGCGCGGCCCTGGCCCTCGGCCTGCTGGCCGTGCTGACGCGAGGGCTGCACCTGGACGGCCTGGCGGACCTCGCCGACGGCCTGGGCAGCGGCAAACCCGCCCCCCAGGCGCTCGACATCATGAAAAAGTCGGACATCGGGCCGTTCGGCGTGATGACCCTGGTGTTCACGCTGCTCATCCAGGCCGCCGCCGTGTCCGAAGCGGGTCCCGCCGCACTGGTGACCGCGTGCGTGACCGGCCGGCTGGCCCTCGTCTGGGCCTGCCGGCACGGAGTCCCCGCCGCCCGCGAGGAAGGGCTCGGCGCGATGGTCGCGGGCACGGTACGGACACCCGCGGCCTGGCTCGTCACCCTGACCGCCCTCCTGGCGACCCTGGGCCTGGGCCTTGGCCTGACGACCTGGTCCGGAGCCTTCACAGCCCTGAACGCGCCCGAGGCCCTGAGGCCGTTCGAGACCCCGAACCCGCCCGAGGCCCTGAATCTGTCCGAGACCCTGAGCTGGGTGGTCCTGACGCCGTCCGTGTCCCTGCTCGCCGGCCTGGGCGCGGCTGCGCTGCTGCTTCGCCACGCCCGCAGGCGGCTCGGCGGGATCACCGGTGACGTCCTGGGCGCGCTGGTGGAGACGGCCACCGCGACCACGCTGGTGGTCTGGGCCGTGCTCGGCTGACCGGTGGAGCGCTTCCCGGCAGGGCCCGACCCATCGGCCGGCCTTGGGCCCTTGACCGGATCCGGCGCTCAGGAGACCGGCTGCGGAGTCCGTACAGGGAAGAACTTCAGCAGCAGCGCGCCGCACACCGCGAGCAGGATCCAGCCGACCACGCCGCCCAGGCCCGCCACCACCAGGTTCGGCGGTGCCGCGACGTCGCCGAGGAGCATGACGGCGGGGGCGACGGCGTTCAGGGAGGCGTGCGCCACGACGGCGGGCCACACGCTGCCCGAGCGCAGCCGCAGCCAGCCGAACACCACCCCGGCCAGCACGCAGAAGCCGGTGAAGTAGAGCGCGGCCCACGGCCCGAGGCCGGGGTAGTTGTAGCCGAGCAGCGTCAGCGGCGCGTGCCACAGACCCCAGATCGCGCCCGAGAGCAGCAGCCCGGCCACCACCCCGCGCGTGCCGGTGAGCCTGGGCAGCAGATAGCCGCGCCAGCCCCACTCCTCGCCCAGCGCCGGGATGGCGTTGAGCACCGGGCCGAGCAGCACGGCGACGACGACCTGCGTGACGGCGATCGGAGCGAGGCTCTCCGGCACGGACAGGCCCTGCGCGCGCAGTTGCGCCTGGAACAGGCTCATTCCGTCCAGGTCCACCCGCAGCACCCCCACCGCGGCGCTGACCGCTATCGCGAGCGCCACCAGCAGCGGTACGCCCAGCCACGCGGCGAGCACGAGCAGGGCCGTGCGCCCCTTGTGCCCGCCCAGGGTCAGCCCGGTCTCGCGCAACCACTGGCGGGCCGGCGTACGGGTGAACAGCCAGGCGGCGAGCACGCCCACGGTGGGGGTGAACATCATCAGCGAGGCCAGCAGCCCCGCCACCGGCGTGTTCAGCCCGTCGCCGAGCCACAGGGGCAGCGCCACGGCCCAGGACAGGCCGAAGGCGACGAGGAGAAAGGCGATCAGCGGCTTCACGCGGGGGTCCTCTCGGAGACGAGGGCGTTGATGAGGGAGGCGCCGCGCTCGGCGTCGTCGATGCTGATGGCCAGCTGCCCGCCGGAGCGGTAGCCGACGACCAGGCACTCGCCGCCGCGCAGCATGATGGTGGCGGCGCCGGGCAGGCCGCGCACGCCCCAGCCGCCCACCTGGCTCGGGCTTCTCTCCTCGGTCCAGGCTTTGTCGATCTTGGCGAGCCCGATCCTGCGCTTCGGCCAGCCGAGCGGGCCGAAACCGAGCACCAGGCCGTCGCCGGTGACGCGGGCGGTGAGCGACGAGGCGAACAGGCCGACCACCAGCACCACGCCGAGGGCGGGCAGCACGCCGGTGACCACGGGGCCGGTGGCGATTCCGGTGATCTCGAATGCGCCGAGCGCGAACAGGCCGAGGGCCGCCACGACGGTGATGGCCAGCGGCCAGGGGTTGCTGATCCGGCTGACCCAGACCGCGCGCCGGCCGGGCCCGAGCCTGAGCACCGGCGGCTCCTGGTCGGCCGGCCGCTCGTCGGGGGCGCCCCTGCCGAGGTAGCCGCCGAGCACCCCCACGGCCGTCGGCACGGCCACCAGGGCGAGGGGAGCCCAGAGCGGCAGGGCCGCTTCGGTCCAGGTCGCCACGTCGAGGTTGGCCAGCAGCGTCAGGCCGCCCAGGCCGAGCGCGAGCAGGCCGCCACCGGTGAGCCCCGCCCACCAGGAGGCGCGGGCGGACCTGCGGGACAGGCCGCGCGCCGCCGTGACGACCAGCGCCGGCCAGAGCACCGCCCACAACGCCACCGGCATGGCCACGGCGATCCCGAAGGACGCGGCGCGGTCGGCCGCCGAGCCCGGCCCCCAGTGCACGGCCAGCGGCTCCGGCAGCCGGTCGCGGAGCATCAGGGGCGCCGCGATCAGCACGGCCGTGACGACCGCCCCCCAGACGGCGGCGACGAGGGCCTTCCCTGGATCGGGTGCGCGGGTGGTCATGGGAACTCCTTCAAGATTGCGATGACGTCCTCGGCGCGGTAGCCGTACCGCCCGGCCTCTTCCAGGAGCGCGCGCGCCCGCTCGCGAATCAGGGCGCGCCCGTCGGCCTGGCGGGCGACGCTGACGCCGCGCCCCCGCCGGAACTCCAGCAGGCCCTCCTCCCGCAGCTCGCGCAGCGCGCGGAGCACGGTGTTGGAGTTGATGCCGAGCGCTTCGGCGAGGTCCCTGGCCGAGGGCAGCCGGTCGCCTTGCGTGTAGGAACCCTCGCCGATGGCGCGCCGGATCGCGCCCGCGACCTGCTCGTGCAGGGGGCGGGCGTCGTTGAGATCAAGGGTGAGCAACATGGTGCTAATGACACTAGCACCATGTCTTCATGAACGCTTGCCGATTATTGGTGGGATGAACCCCTGTTTGTGAGTACGGAGAAACCGTGGATAGCATCGGTTTACGTGACCACTGTGCGGCTGAACTCAGCAGATCCAGTCTCTCTCGACACCGATGCGCTCGTTGTCGCCTTCCAGCCCGGCGCCGACGGTCCGCGCCCCACCGTGAGCGCCGAAGCACTCGACGCCGCCTTCGGCGGCAAGCTCGCCACCTCGCTCACCTCCGTCGGGTTCACCGGCAAGGCCGGAGAGCTGGCCAAGCTGCCGACGTTCGGCGCCGTCACCGCGCCGGTGCTGGTCGCGGTGGGCCTGGGCGAGTCCGTGGACGCCGAGGGCCTGCGCCGGGCCGCGGGCGCGGCCGTCCGCTCCCTGGCGGGCACCTCGCGCGCCGCGCTCGCCCTGCCGGCCGGCTCCGCCGAAGAGGCCGAGGCCGTGGCGCTGGGCGCGCTGCTGGGCGCCTACGCCTTCGCCCGCTACCACACCGGCGACGACCAGAAGGCGCCGGTCGCCGAGCTCACCGTGCTCTCCGGCGTCGACGGCGGGGATGGCGTGGCCGAGCGCGCGGGCGTGCTGGCCGAGTCCGTCGCCCTGGTCCGCGACCTGGTCAACACGCCGCCGTCGCACCTGTGGCCCGCCAAGTTCGCCGAGATCGCCGAGCAGACCGGCGGCAAGGCCGGGCTGAGCGTCGAGGTGCTCGACGAGCAGCGCCTCAAGGAGGCCGGCTACGGCGGCATCGTCGGCGTCGGCCAGGGCTCGGTCAACCCGCCGCGCCTGGTCCGCCTCTCCTACACCCACCCCGACGCCGCCAAGACGCTGGCGTTCGTGGGCAAGGGCATCACGTTCGACTCGGGCGGCCTGTCCCTCAAGCCGTCGGCGTCGATGGACTGGATGAAGTCCGACATGGGCGGCGCGGGAGCAGTTTTCGGCTCGCTCGTCGGCATCGCCCGCCTCGGCGTCCCGGTCAACGTCGTCGGCTACCTCTGCCTGGCGGAGAACCTGCCGAGCGGCACCGCCCAGCGCCCCTCCGACGTCATCCACAGCTACAGCGGCAAGACCGTCGAGGTGCTCGACACCGACGCCGAGGGCCGCCTGGTCCTCATGGACGGCATCGCCCGCGCCGCCGAGGACCACCCCGACCTGATCGTCGACGTGGCCACCCTCACCGGCGCCCAGATCGTCGCGCTCGGCTGGCGCACGGCCGGCGTCATGGCCAACGACGACGCCGTGCGCGACCTGGTCGTCGAGGCGGCCGGCGCCGCCGGTGAGGGCGCCTGGGGCATGCCGCTGCCCGAGGAGCTGCGCAAGGGCCTCGACTCCCCCGTCGCCGACATCGCCAACCTCCAGCCGGAGCGCTGGGGCAGCATGCTGGCCGCGGGCATCTTCCTCAAGGAGTTCGTGCCCGACGGGGTCCGCTGGGCGCACATCGACATGGCCGGACCCGCCTTCAACAAGGGCGAGCCGCACGGCTACACCCCCAAGGGCGGCACCGGCGCCATCACCCGGACCCTCATCGGACTCGCCGAGCGGCACGCGAGCATCTGAAACAAATGAAAAGATGACGGCATCACGAACACCCCGACAAGGAGCCATCCTGTGGCCTACGACATCGTCGTCCTAGGTGGCGGCAGCGGCGGTTACGCCTGCGCGCTACGCGCGGCCGAGCTGGGCATGACGGTCGTCCTGATCGAGAAGGACAAGATCGGCGGCACCTGCCTCCACAGGGGATGCATCCCCACCAAGGCCCTGCTGCACTCCGCCGAGATCGCCGACGAGACGCGGGAGAGCGCGTCGTTCGGCGTCAAGGCGCGCTTCGACGGCATCGACGTCCCCGGCGTGCACGCCTTCAAGGACAAGATCGTCACCCGCGCCTGGAAGGGCGTGCAGGGGCTGCTGAAGGCCGCCGGCGTGACGGTGGTCGAGGGCGAGGGCCGCCTCGCGGGCGCGGGCCGCGTCCAGGTGGGCTCCGAGGTGTACGAAGGCCGCCACGTCGTGCTGGCCACCGGCTCGGCGCCCCGGTCGCTGCCCGGCCTCGACATCGACGGCCGCCGGGTCATCACCAGCGAGCACACGCTGACGATGGACCGGGTGCCCTCGTCGGTGATCGTGCTGGGCGGCGGCGTCATCGGCGTCGAGCTGGCCAGCGTCTACCGCTCCTTCGGCGCCGAGGTCACCATCGTCGAGGCGCTGCCGCACCTGCTGCCGGCCGAGGAGGAGTCCAGCTCCAAGCTGCTGGAGCGGGCCTTCCGCAGGCGCGGCATCAAGTACGAGCTCGGCGTCTTCTTCGACGGCGCCAAGACCACCGACACCGGTGTGATCGTCACCCTCGCCAACGGCAAGACGCTGGACGCCGAGCTCCTGCTCGTCGCGGTCGGCCGTGGCGCCGTCACCGCGGGCCTGGGCTTCGAGGAGGCCGGCGTGGTGATCGAGCGCGGCGCGGTCAGCGTCGACGAGCACTGCCGCACGGCCGTGCCCGGCGTCTACGCGATCGGCGACGTGATCGCCACCCCGCAGCTCGCGCACGCCGCCTTCGCCGAGGGCATCCTGGTGGCCGAGCACATCGCCGGCCTCAACCCGCCGCCCATCGACTACGCCGGCGTCCCGCGGATCACCTACTCCGACCCCGAGGTCGCCTCCGTCGGCCTCACGTCCGCGCAGGCCGCCGAGCGCGGCATCGAGATCGTCGAGCAGGTCTACGACCTCGCGGGCAACCCCAAGAGCCAGATCCTCGGCACCGCGGGCGCCGTCAAGGTGCTCGCGCGCAAGGACGGGCCGGTCGTCGGCGTCCACATGGTGGGCCGCCGGATCGGTGAACTCGTCACCGAGGGGCAGCTCATCTACAACTGGGAGGCGCTGCCCGCAGAGGTGGCGCAGCTCATCCACGCACATCCGACCCAATCCGAGGCGGTCGGTGAGGCGATGCTGGCTCTGGCCGGCAAGCCTCTGCACGTACACAACTAGTCCAGCCCTCGAGATCAGAACGCGAGAGAAGATAACGATGCCGGTCTCCGTACAGATGCCCCAGCTCGGCGAGAGCGTCACCGAGGGCACCGTCACCCGATGGCTGAAGAAGGAGGGCGAGCGCGTCGAGGCCGACGAGCCGCTCCTCGAAGTGTCGACCGACAAGGTCGACACCGAGATTCCGTCGCCTTCCGCGGGTGTCATCACCAAGATCGTCGTGGCTGAGGACGAGACCGTCGAGGTGGGCGCCGAGCTGGCGGTCATCGACGAGACCGGCCAGGGCGGCGGCGCCGCCCCGGCCGAGGAGGCCGCGCCCGCCGCACAGCCGGAGCCCGAGCCCGAGCCTGAGCCCGCCCCGGCACCCGCCTCCTCGATCCCGCAGCCGGCGCCCGCGCAGCCCGCCCCGGCTCCCCAGCCCGCGCAGCCCGCCCCCGCCCCCGCCCCCGCGCCGGCCCCGCAGGCTCCGGCTCCCGCCGCCGCCTCGTCCGTGCTGCCCACCTCCGGCGAGAGCCCCTACGTCACGCCTCTGGTGCGCAAGCTCGCCACCGAGCACGGCGTGGACCTCGAAGCGATCACCGGCACCGGCGTGGGCGGCCGGATCCGCAAGCAGGACGTGCTGGAGGCCGCCAAGAGCCGGCGTGAGCAGGCCGCCCCGGCGCCCGCCCCCGCCGCGGCTCAGGCCCCCGCCCAGGCCGCCCCGGCCGCTCAGGCCCCGGCCGCCGAGCCCGAGCCGGTCCAGGTCGACACCACGCTGCGTGGCCGCACCGAGAAGATGACCCGCCTGCGGCAGACGATCGCCAAGCGGATGGTGGAGTCGCTGCAGACGGCGGCCCAGCTCACCTCGGTGGTCGAGGTGGACGTCACCAAGATCGCGCGGCTGCGGGCGAAGGTGAAGGACGACTTCTTCCGCCGCGAGGGCGTCAAGCTGACCTTCACCCCGTTCTTCGCGCTGGCCACGGTCGAGGCGCTCAAGCAGCACCCCAAGCTGAACGCGACGATCAACAACGAGACCAACGAGGTGACCTACTTCGACGTCGAGAACCTCGGCGTCGCGGTCGACACCGAGCGCGGCCTGCTCGCGGCCGTGGTCAAGGACGCCGGTGACCTCAACCTCGCCGGTCTGGCCCGCAAGGTCACGGATCTGGCCGAGCGCACCCGCGCCAACAAGGTGACGCCCGACGAGATCACCGGGGGCACGTTCACGCTGACCAACACCGGCAGCCGCGGCGCCCTGTTCGACACGCCGATCCTCAACCAGCCGCAGGTCGGCATGCTCGGCACCGGCGCCGTCGTCAAGCGTCCCGTGGTGGTCGACACCCCTGAGGGCGAGGTCATCGCGGTCCGTTCGATGGTCTACCTCGCGCTGACGTACGACCACCGCCTGGTGGACGGCGCCGACGCGGCCAGGTTCCTGACCACGATCAAGCGCCGCCTGGAGGAGGGCCGCTTCGAGGCCCAGCTGGGTCTGGCGTAGCGGGGTCCCGCCCACGCGGCGGGACAGGTGAGCCGAGGGGCCGGGTGCGCGGACTGCCGCGTCCCCGGCCCTTGGCCTTCCGCGGCGTAGGGTGGTCCGCATGACGATCATCGTGACGGGGGCGTCGGGGCTGCTGGGCACGCCTCTGGTCGCCGCGCTGCGGGGCGCGGGCGAGCGGGTGGTCACCTTGGTCCGGCGCGAGCCGCGAGGCGGCGACGAGGCGTTCTGGCAGCCCGCTGAGGGGGTGCTGGACCCGGCGGTGCTGGCGGGCGCGCGCGCCGTCGTGCACCTGGCGGGGGCGCCGATCGCCGGGCGGCGCTGGAGCGCGGCCTACAAGAGCGAGCTCGTCCGCAGCCGCGTCGAGGGCACCCGGCTGCTGGTCGGCGCGCTGGGGCGGCTGTCGCAGCGGCCCGAGGTGCTGGTGTCCGCCTCCGGCATCGACTTCTACGGCGACACCGGTGACCGGGTGATCGACGAGAGCGCGGGCAAGGGCAGCGGGTTCCTGCCCGATCTGTGCGAGCGGTGGGAGGCCGAGGCCAGGGCGGCCGGCGAGCTCGGCATGCGCACCGCGCAGCTGCGGACCGGGCTGGTGCTCAGCGGACGCGACGGGGCGCTCGGCAAGATGCTGCCCATCTTCAGGATCGGGCTCGGCGCGCCGCTGGGCACGGGCAGGCAGTACTGGTCGTGGATCTCCGACCAGGACTGGCTGGCCGCGACCCTGCGCATCCTCGACACTCCCGGGCTCTCCGGGCCGGTCAACCTCACCTCCCCCACCCCGGTCACCAACGCCGAGTTCACCAGGGAGCTCGGGGCGGCGCTGCGCAGGCCCACCATGCCGGTGCCGGTTCCGGGGTTCGCGCTCACCCTCGGGGTCGGTGACTTCGCCAAGGAGTTGCTGTCCGGGCACCGGATCCTGCCTGCGAAGTTGACTGACAGCGGCTTCGTCTTCACCCATACCAGTCTCGGCGAAGCGCTGCGCGCCGTACTCTAGTGTGCTGTTCGTCCTTCGCTCGGGAGACTTCGGGGAGATACCGGATATGACCAGGTCAGGGCAGTCACACATCCTTGCCATCGGGGGCGGATCGTTCCGGCAGACCGAGCGCTTCGGCTTCATCGAGGCCAGCCCGCTGCTGCGCTACGGCCTTGACCTGACCGGTCAGGACCGCCCCAAACTCGGCCTGCTCGCCACCGCGACGGGCGACAGCTCCGAGTGGCTGCTCAAGATGTACGGCGCGTTCGCCGGCTGGGACGTGGAGCTGAGCCATCTGACCGTGTTCCCCATGCCCAACGTCGACGATCCGCGGGCGTGGATCCTGGAGCAGGACATGATCTACGTCAGCGGCGGCAGCGTCGCCAACCTGATGGCGCTGTGGCGGCTGCACGGCCTCGACGAGGTCTTCGACGAGGCGTGGCGGGCCGGGGTGGTGCTGTCGGGGCAGAGCGCGGGCGCGCTGTGCTGGCACGTAGGCGGCAACACCGACTCCTTCGGCCCCCGGTTGCGGGCGTGGTCCGACGGGCTCGGCCTGCTGCCCTACTCGTGCGGGGTGCACTACAACGCCGACCCGCAGCGCCGGCCGCTGCTGCAGGCGTCGGTCGCCAGCGGTGAGCTGCCCGGGGGTTACGCCGCCGACGAGGGCGTGGCGCTGCACTATGTCGGCACCGAGTTCATCCAGGCCGTGACCGCCGATCCCGACGGTTACGCCTACCGGCTGGAGCACGACGGGGCCGGCGGGACCAAGGAGTTCAGAATCGAACCTCGCCTGCTGACATCCTGAATTACCCTACAAGGGTGAGGGAACGGCACAATGGACACATGCGCCCCACCCATGGGGTCGATCCCCACGCACTCGCCGTCGTCCGCCTAGGCGTCGACGTCCCCTACGAGCAGGCCTGGTCGCTGCAGCGCTGGGTGCACGGCAAGCGCGTCGCGAGCGAGCTCCCCGACACGCTGCTGGTGCTGGAGCACGCCCCCGTCTACACGGCGGGCAAGCGCGCCGCCCCGCACGAGCGGCCCACGGACGGCACGCCGGTGGTCGACGTGGACCGGGGCGGCCGGGTCACCTGGCACGGTCCCGGCCAGCTCGTCGGCTACCCGATCGTGGCCATCACCGACGTGGTCGACTACATCTGCCGACTCGAAGAGATGATGATCCAGGTGTGCGCCGACTTCGGCGTCACGGCGCGGCGCGTCCGCGGCCGGGCGGGGGTGTGGGCCGTGGGCGACAGCAGTCTCGGCCTGCCGGACCGGCAGCTCGGCACGGTGGGCATCCGCCTGGTGAAGGGCGTCACCATGCACGGTTTCGCGCTCAACTGCGCGAACGATCCGCGGTGGTTCAACCGGATCATCCCGTGCGGCCTGCCCGATGTGGGCGTCTCCTCGCTCTCCGCGGAGACCGGCCGCCGAATCGTGGTCGAGGAGGTCATGCCGATCGCCGAGAAGCGGCTGGCCGAGGCCCTCGGCAGGGAGCCGTTCGAGCTGCACGAAGAGGATCTGCTGCGCCGCTGACCGGACGCGCGGTGGTCCTCGACGGGGCATCTGGCCTACGATCGGGCTGTGAAGCGGATCACAGCGGTGGCCATCGCGCTCGTCGTGCACGCGCTGACCCTCGCCTTCGTCGTGCTCGGCGCCTGGACCATCGTGGTCAACTCCGCGTTCGTCTTCGCCTGGCTGATCGGCGGCGGGCTGATCGGGATCGGCTGGCTGCTGCGGCCGCGCCTGGGCCAGGTGCCCGCCGACGCCGAGGTGCTCGACCGCCCCGCCGCCACCGAGCTGTACGGCACCGCCGAGCGGGTCGCCGACCGGATGGGGATCGCGCGGCCGAAGAAGATCGCCGTCCAGGACCTGGTGCCGGCCACCGTCTACCAGCGGGTCGGCCCGCTCAGGACGCCCGTGCTGGTGATCGGCCTGCCGCTGTGGCTGGCGCTGCCGCCCCACCGGCGGGTGACCCTGCTGGCCCTGGCCTACGCCCGCGGCGTCACCGGCGACGACGTCATCGTGGCGAGCGCGCTGTCCACCCTGGGCGAGTGGCGCGGGGCCCTGCTGGGCTCGGGGCCGCTGAAGGCGCGCGAGGAGGCCCAGAACAAGATCACCGCCTCGCTGGGCGCGCTGGACGGCCCCGGCACCGGCTACGAGGTGGCGGGCACGTTCGGGCGGATGATCGGCCGGGTGCTGGGCGCCCCGGTGCTGCTGCTGGAGCGCGGCCTGACCCGGCTGACGCGCTCGGGCGACGGTCCGCGGCGCGAGCGGATGCTGACGCTGGCGCGGCGGGTGGTGCCGGCCGAGGACCTGGCCGAGCTCGAAGAGGTCATGGCGAGCACCGGCTACCTGGCGCCCATGCAGGCGGCCGTGCTGCGCGGCGAGAGCGTACCGGCGATCAGGCAGGGTGCGCTGGCCCGCTTCGAGCGGGCCGCGCCGAGCGTCTTCGGCTCCCCCACCGCGACGCTGCTCGGCTCCGCCGAGTCCGACCGCATCGACGACGAGCTGCTCCAGCACTACACCCGGGCGGTGCGGGGCTTCGGCCTCATCACCTGAAGGCCCCCTCGGAACGGTCATGCCGGGCGAGACGTAAGGTGGGACGGTGACCGTTGCTCCTGAAGGCCGTAAGCTCCTCCGCCTGGAGGTGCGTAACGCCGAGACCCCTATCGAGCGCAAGCCCCCGTGGATCAAGACCAAGCTGAAGACGGGCCCCGAATACACCGAGCTGAAATCGCTGGTGCGCCGGGAGGGCCTGCACACGGTCTGTGAAGAGGCGGGCTGTCCCAATATCTACGAGTGCTGGGAAGACCGCGAGGCCACCTTCCTCATCGGCGGCGACCAGTGCACGCGCCGCTGCGACTTCTGCCAGATCGACACCGGCAAGCCCAAGGAGTACGACCGGGACGAGCCGCGCCGGGTGGCGGAGTCGGTCCAGCAGATGGGCCTGCGCTACGCGACCGTGACCGGTGTGGCGCGCGACGACCTGCCCGACGGCGGCGCCTGGCTCTACGCCGAGACCGCCCGCCAGATCCACGCGCTGCTGCCCGGCTGCGGCGTCGAGCTGCTGGTGCCGGACTTCAACGGCGACCGTGACCAGCTGGAGGAGGTCTTCTCCAGCAAGCCCGAGGTGTTCGCGCACAACGTCGAGACGGTGCCGCGCATCTTCAAGCGCATCCGGCCCGCCTTCCGCTACGACCGCTCCCTGGGCGTCATCACGACGGCGCGCGAGGCGGGGCTGGTCACCAAGTCCAACCTCATCCTCGGCATGGGCGAGACCCGCGAGGAGGTGTCCGAGGCGATGCGCGACCTGCACGCCGCGGGCACCGACCTGCTGACGATCAC
This sequence comes from Nonomuraea glycinis, assembly GCF_014646515.1. Classification (GTDB taxonomy): domain Bacteria; phylum Actinomycetota; class Actinomycetes; order Streptosporangiales; family Streptosporangiaceae; genus Nonomuraea; species Nonomuraea glycinis. The sequence continues at coordinate 95,866 of NZ_BMNK01000017.1, read as the reverse complement.
CCAATACCTGCGGCCGACCCCGCGCCACCACCCGGTGGAGCGCTGGGTCAAGCCGGAGGAGTTCGTCGAGCTGCAGGCCGAGGCGGAGGCCATCGGCTTCGCCGGGGTGCTGTCCGGCCCGCTGGTCCGCTCCTCCTACCGGGCGGGCAAGCTCTACCAGCAGGCCATCGCGGCCCGCCAGACGGCCTGACCCAGCCGTACGGTCCCGGGCATATGCCCGGGACACGGTTATTTGGTTAGCATGACCCGAATGGCCATGCTGATCCGTGCTCGCGATGTGCCGCCCGCACAGCGGCACGACGCCTGGCGGAGCTTTGTGTGCGACACCCTGGGCCCGCTCGATGTGCGGATCGACCCGGACGCGCCGCTGCGCGGCGAGATCGAGGCCGGTCGGCTCGGCGCCGTGGGCGTCGGCCGGGTGCGCACCTCCACGCCGCACAGCGTGCACCGTACGCCCGGCCTGATCCGCCGCGACAGCCCCGAGCTCTACCGGGGGGTGCTGGCCCTGTCGGGCAGCCCGATGCTGGCGCAGGACGGCAGAAGCGTCCGGCTCAACCGTGGCGAGCTGGTCATCTACGACTTCGCCCGGCCGTACGAGCTGGCCTACGACTCGGCCGTGGAACTCGCCGTTTTCAGCTTCCCCCACGACCTGCTGGCGCTGCCCGCCGGCGCGGCCTCGGCGATCACCGCGGTGCCGATCACGTCGGACGGCGGCGCGGGCGCGCTGGCCGCGCCGCTGCTGCGGCGGGTGGCGCTCGACCTCGACAGCTACCGGCCGGCCAGCGCCGCCCGCCTGTCCACCGTGGTGATGGATCTGGTGAGCGCCGCCGTCGCCGAGCGCCTCGACCAGCTCCCGGCGCTGTCCCCGCAGGCGCGGCAGCGGACGCTGGTGCTGAACGTGCACACCTTCATCGAGCGGCACCTGGGCGAGACCGACCTCGATCCCGCCGCCATCGCCGCCGCGCACCACATCTCCGTGCGCTACCTGCACCGGCTGTTCGAGTCGCGTGACACGACGGTGTCGGCGTGGATCCGGCACCGCCGTCTCGAACGCTGCCGCCAGGACCTGGCCGACCCGGCGCTGCGGTCCCAGCCGGTGAGCGCCATCGCGGCCAGGTGGGGGCTGCCGGACTCGGCCCACTTCAGCCGTCTGTTCCGGCGGGCGTATGGGCGGCCGCCGATCGAGTACCGCCGCGAGGCCGGCTGAGGCGGGTGCGCCCGTCGGGTGCCGCCGCCAGGCCGGCTGAGGCCAGTGCGCTCCTCGGGTGCCGCCGCCGAGCCGGCTGAGGCAGGTGTGCGCGCATCGTCAAGGCGCCGGGCGTCAGGATGCAAGACCGGCGGCGTCCCGATCAGCAGACTGGAGGCAGGTTCGCGAGCAGCGGACCGACCTGAGTCGGAAGGAACACACCATGCAGCTTTTCGTGAATCTGCCGGTCAAGGACCTGAGCCGGTCGAAGACGTTCTTCGGCGAGCTGGGGTTCGCCATGTTCGGCGCCGGCGAGGACATGGCGTCGGTGGTCGTCAACGACGGCGCCCAGGTCATGCTCCTGGCGGAGGAGACCTTCGCCGGGTACGCGGCCAAGGAGGTCGGTGACGCGACCAAGAGCACCGAGGCGATCCTCGTCGTCGGCGTCGAGAACGCCGCCCAGGTCGACGAGCTGACGGAGAAGGCGCTCGCGGCCGGCGCCACCCCGCTCGGCCCGCCCCGGCAGGACGCCTTCCGCTACCAGCGCGCCTTCGCCGACCTCGACGGCCACCACTGGGAGGTGCTGTGCCTGGTCCAGCCCGCGGGCTGAGATGTCCGGCGTCGACGCGGAAGGCAGGCACGGCATGGGGCTTCGGAGCGTCCCCGGGGTAGGTCCGGTGACCGGGACGGCGATCTCCGCCGACGGGACCCCCATCGTCTTCGACCGGCACGGTTCCGGGCCGGCGCTCGTCCTGGTGCACGGGGCCTTCACCGGCCGGGGGCACCCCACGCTCACCGGTGTGGCGACCGGGCTGGCGCCGTGGTTCACCGTGTTCGACTACGACCGGCGGGGCCGGGGCGCCAGCGGCGACACCGCGCCGTACGCGATGGAGCGGGAGATCGAGGACCTGGCCGCGGTGATGGCGGCCGCGGGCGGCGCTGCCATGGTCTTCGGCGGGTCCTCCGGCGGCGCGCTGGCGCTGGAGGCGGCCGCGCGGTTGCCCGAGGTCGTCAAGCTGGCGGTATGGGAACCGCCCTACCACGTCACCCCGGACGCCCCCGACCTACCGGATGACAGCCCCTACGCGTCCGGACTGTCGGGCGACTGCGCGGGCGACTTCGGTGCGCCGGGTGGCTTCGGTGCGCGACTGGCGCGGTTGGTGCGTGAGGGGCGGCGGGGGGCGGCCGTGGAGCTGTTCATGGTGGCGGCGGCGCAGGTGCCCGCCGAGCTGGTCGCGGACATGCGCGCGTCGCCCTCCTGGGCGGAGCTGGAGGCGCTGGCGCACACGCTGGCCTACGAGGCCGCCGTCATGGGGCCGGGCAGCGCGTTGCCCTCTCGGCGGCTCGCCGCCATCGACCGACCCGCGCTGGTGCTGAACGGCGAGCTCAGCCCGGCGTGGATGGCCGCGGCGGGCCGGGCCGTCGCCGCGGCCCTCCCCCGGGCGGCGCATCGCGTCCTGGAAGGCCAGGCGCACGGTGTGGCCGCCGGGGCGCTGGTGCCGGAGTTGCTGGAGTTCTTCGTCACCGGGTGACCGGGCCCCACCTGGCGGCTTCCGGGTGATCCGGCTCGCTCCAACCTGGCGGCTTCCGGGAGATTCTGACGGTCAAGGTCTGACAAAAGGGACGGGCGCCGCCGCTGAGCCATGACGCGTGCGGCGTCCGTACCCGAAAAGGGGTTTCGAACGCGTCTCAACGCGGAAGATCCGGCCACCGCGTTCTCGCACCTGTCCGGTTCGTTTGTATCCTTCCTTCCATGGCGAAGTCCGAGGATCCAGAGAAGCCGGGGCGCATCAAGCAGCTCCGTATGATCGCGAAGATCATCAAGCAGGCCAATCCCAAGGGAATGCCGATCGTCTTCCTTTCGGCGGTCGGCACGCTGGCTGTGATCGTCGTGATCGGTCTGGTCACGGACTATCTGTGGTATTCCGTGTTCCTGGGCATCCTGGCGGCCTTCACGGTCGGCCTCGTCGTGTTCGGGCAGCTCGCGCAGCGGGCCCAGTATTCGATCCTGCACGGCCAGACGGGCGCCGCGGCGGCGGTGCTGCAGGGCATGCGCGGCAACTGGCAGGTGACCCCCGCCATGGCGGTCAACCGTGACCAGGACCTGATCCACCTGGTGATCGGCCACCCGGGGGTCGTGCTGGTGTCGGAAGGGCCCGGCAACCGGGTGGCGAAGATGCTGGCGGCCGAGAAGAAGCGGGTCGCGCGGGTGGTGCTGGGCATCGAGATCTACGACATCCAGTGCGGTGACGGCGAGGGTCAGGTGCCGCTGGCCAAGCTGCAGCGGCACATCATGAAGCTGCCGCGCAACCTGAAGAAGCCCGCCATCAACGAGGTCAAGGACCGGCTGCGGTCCCTGCCGAAGAACATGCCGATGCCCAAGGGGCCGATGCCCAAGGGTGTGCGGATGCCGCGCGGCCCCAAGATGCGCTAGTGCCCTCCCCCGTGACGTCCACGTCCTCGCGGGCCAACCGCGGCTGGTGGGACGGCAACGCCGACGACTACCAGGTGGAGCACGGCGACTTCCTGCGGGACGCCGGCTTCGTCTGGTGCCCGGAGGGCGTGGACGAGGCCGACGCCCGCCTGCTCGGCGAGGTGCGCGGGCGGCGCGTCCTGGAGATCGGCTGCGGGGCGGCCCAGTGCGCGCGCTGGCTGGTCGCCCAGGGCGCCGAGGTCGCGGCCTTCGACCTGTCGCACCGGCAGTTGCTGCACGCCCGGCGCATCGACCTCGACAGCGGCGTGCGCGTTCCCGTGGTGCAGGCCGACGCCGAGGTGCTGCCGTTCGCCGGCGACGCCTTCGACCTGGCCTGTTCGGCGTTCGGCGCGCTGCCGTTCGTGGCCGACCCGGCGGCGGTCTTCCGGGAGGTGCGCCGGGTGCTCAGGCCGGGCGGCCGGTTCGTGTTCTCGGTCAGCCACCCGATCCGGTGGGCGTTCCCGGACGATCCGGGGCCGCGCGGGCTGACCTCCGACCGGTCCTACTTCGACCGCACCCCCTACGTCGAACGTGACGAGGACGGTACGCCCACCTACGTCGAGCACCATCGCACGATGGGCGACTGGGTGGGTCTGGTCGTCGCCTCCGGGCTGACCGTCACCGGCCTGCTGGAGCCCGAGTGGCCGCAGGGGCACGAGCGGGTGTGGGGCGGGTGGAGTCCGTTGCGCGGCAGGCACCTGCCGGGCACCGCCATCTTCACCTGCGCGAATACCTAGCGGCCATCGCGCCGAAGACCTCCCTGGGCTCCCAGTGGGTCTCGTCCAGCATCCTGACCACGCCGTAGGAGCCCAGGTCGGCGGCGCCGAGGCGGGTGTAGCCCGCGAAGGTGAACCACAAGGCCGTCTCGACGCCCTCCTCCTCGAAGAGGTCGATCAGCTCCTCCAGGTAGCGGACCTGCTCGCCCTCGTCGGGGACCGCGTCGCCGGGCACCAGCCAGGCCGAGCCGCCCTGCTCGGCCGCGCCCCGGTAGGGGCAGGTGCCGAACTCGGTGACGGCGACGGGCTTGCCATGCTTGAAGTGGGCGCGCAGCTCCTCGCGGAAGTGGCCGGCGTTGTAGGCGGCGCGGTAGGCGTCCACGCCTACCAGGTCGAACGGGGTCCAGTCGATGAACTCCCAGGGGCCGGCGGCGTAGGTGAGCCTGCCGTGGAACAGGGGCCTGATGGTCTCGGCCGTCTTCGCCAGGTGGGTGTCGAGGGTGGGCGTGATCTGGGGGATCGTGGTCTGCCACCAGTCGGCGTCCGCTGTGGCCATGGCCCGCATGCGCTCGCCGTACGTGGCGCCGGGGAGGAAGCCGTGGCAGAAGGCGCTGGTCTCGCAGCCGGCGACCAGGACCACTTCGGCACCGCTCGCGCGCAGGGTCTCGGCTCGGCGGGCCGACTCGGCGTACAGGTCGAGCGTGTCCTGGGGGTGGAGGTCGACGGGGAACGGCGCGAACCAGACCTCCAGGCCGGCGGCGGCCGCCTGCTCGGCGGCGACGGACAGGCGGGCGGGGTCGGCGCCGGAGACGCGGACGACCTGGCAGTGCAGGTCGTTGGCGATCACTCGCATCTCGCGGCGGACGGTCTCGGCGTCGAACGCTTTACGGCTGCGGTCCGGCTCGGGGAGGAAGCCGGTGTCGTAGTTGATCCCTTTTTTCACGATTTATCTCCATTTTTCGGCTTGAAGCCGTTTTCGAGGAGGTTGAAGGCGAGTTCGACGTCGGCCGTCCGGCGGCGGCCCGCCTCCTCCAGGGGCATCCCGGCGGCCAGACGGTGAAAGAACGCCTCCTGGACGGTGGTGAGCGTCGCGGTGATCTGACCGGCCATGATCCGCGCCGCCAATTCAGCCACCTCGCCACCCTCTGAATCGTCACCCGCTGGGGAGGCGCCCTTCGGGTCGTTCGGGGCAGCGCCCTCCGGGGCACTTGGGATGGCGCCCTCCGGGACCTGCCTGGAGGCGGCCTCCAGTGCGGCGGCCAGTTCGTAGCGCTGGCCCATGTGGGCCTGGTAGACGCCCGCCATGAGGGCCGGGGTCTCGGAGACCACGCGGACCTGGGTCAGCAGCCGCTGGACGTCGACGCCGTCGGCCCCCCGGGCCGCGACCGCGCGGTAGTGCTCGCGCAGCGCGTCGAGGGGCGACTGCCCCGGCCGTCGCGCGGCGACGATCCCGGCGGGGTCGTCCTGGATCCCGTCGAGGACGAGGCAGTCCTTGGTCGGGAAGTAACTGAACAGCGTCACCTTGGCCACGCCCGCGGCCTCGGCGATCTCATTGACCGTCACCGCGTCGTACCCACGCTCACCGAACAGCCGCAACGCCACCTCGGCGATGCGCAGCCGCGTCTGTTCCTTCTTACGCTGCCTGAGCCCTGCCATCATGACGGCAGCATAACCATACCGAGTTCAAAAATAAACCCGGTATGGTTTTCTCTTGGAGATCACATGCGTACGACCATCGTGTTGGAGGTCCTGTCGTGCAGGCCGCGGTGGTCGCGGTCGAAGATGAGCGCTGGGATGGCGAGGGCGAGGAGCACGGTGCGCACCAGCACCGGCACCCAGCGCGGATCGCCGCCGTCCATCGCCGCGACCCTGATCCCGGCCAGCCGATGCCCGAAGGTCTGGCCCATGACGGCGACGAGCACGAGATATTGCACGGCGAAGACCAGGACCGGGATCCACGGCGACTCGGCCGGGTTGGTCCCGAGCAGCAGCTGCGTGATCGCCCATGTGCAGATCATCCAGTCGATGACCAGCGCGGCGATCCTGCGCCCCCACCCGGCGATCGATCCGCTGCCCTCCTGGGGCAGCCCCAGGCGCTGGCCCGGATATCCGAGGTCGACGCCGGCGGATCGCATCCCGCCCAGCCAGGTCTGCGTCCAGCGTGGCTCGTTCCTGCTCATGGCTCAAAGGTATCCGGCAGGGCGGACGGTCGGGATCGTGACCCAACCGCGCTTCAAAGTGGGCCGCTTCGGGCCCATCATGTACGCCATGCCGTATGGGGACGACCTGGATGCGCGCTTCCACGAGTTGGTGGCGCAGATCAGCGAGGACGAGCGGCGCAGCATGCGAGCGGCCGCGGGCAAGGCGGCCCGTTCCTCGGGGTCCGGCCGCCGGATCTCGCGCGCCTGGTTCGCGGCGGCGGCCGTGCTGGCAGTGATCACCGCGGCGGGACTGGTGCTCGTCTTCCGCCCTGAGCTGCTCACTCCCGATCAGGCCACGCCGCAGGACAGCGCGTCCCCGTTCTTCCGCGTACCGGCAGGAACGCAGCCGACCTGAGCACCGCGTAACACGTGCGAAACAATCGAGACACCGTATGGAAACGGCCGCGCCGTACGGTCGGGCTGATAGCCCGTTCCCAGGGAGGTTCGAGAGTGTTCAGCTCCGCCGACGACGTCCTGAAGTTCATCAGAGACGAAGGAGTGCAGTTCGTCGATGTCAGGTTCACCGACCTGCCGGGAACGACGCACCACTTCACTTTTCCGGTTGAGAACTTCGCCGCCAATGTCTTCACCGACGGCCTCATGTTCGATGGCTCGTCGATCCGCGGCTTCCAGGCCATCCACGAGTCCGACATGCTGCTCCTGCCGGACCCGTCGAGCGCGGTGCTGGACCCGTTCCGCCAGCACAAGACGCTCAACATCAACTTCTTCGTGCACGACCCGCTGACCGGCGAGGCCTACAGCCGCGACCCGCGTAACGTCGCCCGCAAGGCGGAGGAATACCTCCGTGGCACCGGCATCGCCGACACGGTCTACTTCGGCCCGGAGGCCGAGTTCTACATCTTCGACGACGTCCGCTTCGAGACGCGCGAGAACGCCGGCTATTACTACATCGACTCCATCGAAGGAGCCTGGAACACCGGCAAAGCCACCGAAGGCGGCAACCTCGGCTACAAGCCGCGCTACAAGGGCGGCTACTTCCCGGTGCCGCCGATGGACCACTTCACCGACCTGCGCTCGGAGATGGTCCGCAACCTCATCGAGTGCGGCATCGACGTCGAGATGCAGCACCACGAGGTCGGCACGGCGGGCCAAGCGGAGATCGACTTCCGGTTCGGCACGCTGCTCAAGACGGCCGACAACCTGATGCTCTACAAGTACGTCATCAAAAGCACCGCCCTTGAGTACGGCCACACGGTCACGTTCATGCCCAAGCCGATCTTCGGCGACAACGGGTCCGGCATGCACTGCCACCAGTCGCTGTGGAAGGACGGCTCGCCGCTGTTCTACGACGAGGTCGGCTACGCCGGTCTGTCCGACACGGCCCGCTACTACATCGGCGGCCTGCTCAAGCACGCGCCGTCGCTGCTGGCGTTCACCAACCCGACGGTCAACAGCTACCACCGCCTGGTGCCGGGCTACGAGGCGCCGGTCAACCTGGTCTACTCCCAGCGCAACCGCTCGGCGTGCGTCCGCATCCCGATCACCGGCTCCAACCCGAAGGCGAAGCGCATCGAGTTCCGGGTGCCGGACCCGTCCTGCAACCCGTACTTCGCGTTCTCGGCCATGCTGATGGCGGGCATCGACGGCATCCGCAACAAGATCGAGCCGCCGGAGCCCATGGACAAGGACCTCTACGAGCTCCCGCCCGAGGAGGCCCGCCAGGTCCCGCAGGTGCCCGGCTCGCTGACCGAGGTGCTCGACGCGCTGGAGGCGGACCACGACTACCTCCTTGAGGGCGGCGTCTTCACGCCGGACCTGATCGAGACGTGGGTGGCCTACAAGCGCGAGAACGAGGTCGACCCGATCCGGCTGCGCCCGCACCCGCACGAGTTCGAGCTCTACTACGACGTGTGACGGCGGGGTCCTCCGGCTCGGCGACCTTCCCCGGAACGGGCGTTGAGCTGGACGAACCTTCTCCTCGTTGCTCGTCTTCTCCGTCCCTTCTCCTCCCCTGACACAACAGAGCGGCCCGGCTTCGTCATCGATGCCGGGCCGCTCCGTACTTGGCGACGCCTCCCACTCTCGGCGGCGTCTCGCTGATGCCCGGCGCCCGGCGGCGCCTGGACGTGAAGCGCCGCCGGACCCTCATGTCGGGGCCGGCGGCCTGGCCTCAACGGCCGGAGGTCAGGTCAGGAGCCGAAGCTCATGACCAGGTGCACGCGCCGTGGCGGGCGGAGAGGACTTCGAAGCCGAAGTCCTCGACGGTCTCCCACGGCGCGACTTCGCGGCGGTCGCCGTTGAAGCCTGGCGCCGAGAAGAAGCACCAGGGGCCGGGGGTCTGGTTCAGCGCCCGGACGATGGGCGGGAGGATGATGTGCTCGTCCCTGGTGATGACCCTTAGCTCGCCCTCAGCGGTCTGGCCGCAGACCAGCCCGATGGCCCTGGGACAGGGCACTTGGGCGGCGGCCTGGGCGGCCGTGGTGGTGACGGCGGCAGCGGGCACGGCCAGGCCGACGGCGGCCGTCGCCATGGCCAGCAGCACTGCGGTCCTGCCGAGGAGAGTCGTCATGGGGGCTCCTTCGCTGTACGGGAATGTCTGCACCGGCAGACAGCTCCAATAAACACTCTATGTAACTGAATGACAACAGAGAGTGACGAAGATATGGCGCTCGTGGGTTGGCTTCCTTGTACGGCAGCACTCGCCGATCTTCCTGTATCGAGGCCCGTCCCATCCGAGGTCGTCTTGTCGATCGCATGAGGGACGCAAGCTCCGAGCGGCACGGAGAAGGTAGCACTGGCTGTACCACCGCTCTCCAGTGCGCGGGATCGATCATCAGACGGCCCGCCGACATGCTGGTGACATCGCTTAACGAGTCATCGAGCAGGGAGCCCCCCATGTCGAACCACACCGTCAAGTCCCCGTCCGGCAGCCGTCGCGGCCGGCCGGCTCTGGCCGCCCTGGCCGTCGCCGTGCTGGGCGGCGTGGGTCTCGCCGGGCCGGCGAGCGCCGACACCGTGCGGCAGAGCGACGCCGTACAGACCAGCCTGGACAAGGCGGTCCGCAGCGGCGAGCTCCCCGGCGCCCTGGCGTCGGTGCGCGACGCGAACGGGCAGGTCCGCAACTACACCGCCGGGGTGGGCGACCTGAAGACGAAGGCGGAGGTCCCCGTCGACGGGCAGGTGCGCATCGCCAGCAACACCAAGATGTTCACCGCCGTGGTCGTGCTGCAGCTGGCCGCCGAGGGAAAGATCAAGCTAGATGCGCCCGTCGAGAAGTACCTGCCCAAGGTGATCCGCGGCAAGGGCAACGACGGCCGTAAGATCACCACCCGGCAGCTGCTCCAGCACACCAGCGGCCTGCACAGCTACACCGCGAACATGCCGTCGATCTTCAAGATCCAGCACACGTACGCCGAACCGCACGCGCTGCTGAACACCGGGCTGGCGCACAAGCCGGACTTCGCCCCCGGCAAGGGCTGGGCGTACAGCAACACCGGCTATGTGGCGCTCGGCCTGCTCGTACAGCAGGTGACCGGGCGGCCGATCGGCGAGGAGATCACCGAGCGGATCATCAAGCCGGCCGGACTGCGGGGCACCTACTGGCCCGGCATCGGCGAGCAGGGCATCCGCGGGGCGCACCCCAGCGGGTACGCCCCCAAGAAGCCCGGAAAGCAGGCCGCCAAGTCCCTGGCGGACGTCACCAGGCTCGACCCGTCCTGGGGCTGGGCCGCCGGCCAGCTCGTCGGCACCCCCAGCGACCTCAACCGGTTCCTGGTCGCGCTGATGGACGGCAAGCTGCTCAAGCCGGCGCAGCTCAAGCAGATGAAGGACACCATGAAGGCCCCCGGCTTCCCCGCCGGCTGGACGTACGGCCTCGGACTCCTCAAGATCAAGCTGAGCTGTGGCGGCTACGCCTACGGCCACGGCGGCGACATCGACGGCTACGAGACCCGTACCGGCATCACGAAGGACGGCCGCGCCGCCACCATCGCCGTCACCGCCCTGCCCACCACCCAGCCAGCAGCGGACAAGGTCAACAAGGCCCTCGACACCGCCCTGTGCTCCTGACCCGATCCTAGAAGAGCACCGTCCGCCCCGGAGGTGGGCCGGTGCTCTTCTCGCGCGTCGAGCATCGCTACAGGGTCACCGAGACACGCCGGGCCAGCGCGCGCAGCCCCGACAGGTTCGAGTGCGGATCGCGGTGCAGCAGGTCCTCGATCACGCGCCGCGAGTTCGGCCGGCGTACCTCGGCGGGCGCGATCTTCTCGGCGATGAGCAGCGCCCGCACCGCGCGATCTGTCTTCCCCCACAGCGTGTACGCCTCAGCGACCCCGGTGTAATAGCCTGCCCGGCGCTCCACGGTCGGGATCTCGTCAGGCGCGACCCTCCGGGCATGCTCGATGGCCGTCCCCGCATCGCCGAGAATGATGGACACTCCGATCCGGTACGTCACCACGTGGCCGGCCGACAGCACCAGCCTGGGCGCTCGGCTCGACGCCATCTCGGCCTCTTCCAGCATGGAAAGGGCGCTCGCCCGGTCTTCCAGCCGGGCTGCGGCGATGGCCCCGGTGGACATGAGCGCCCCATACGCGCCCCACGCCGCCGGCCCCGCGCCGGGCAGTTCGGGCCTCAGCGTGTCGGCGGCGCGGGCGGCCAAGTCGCGGGCCTTGCCGTAGTCGGCGGCGCGGTGGAACAAGCTGACCAGGTCCCGCCGGGCGTCGGCGATGGCGCACAGATCACCACTCGCCACGGCGGACTGCTCCGCCTGGTGGGCGGCCACCCACGCGTACGGCGGCGCGGACAGCTTGATGAGCGTGCGGGCGGCCAGGTGGTAGACCTGTGCGGCCAGCGCGTGCCCGGCCGGATCGCAGGCCGTACGGGCAACAGGGACCAACCCTGCCAAGTCATCGGCCAAGCCCGCGTACCGTGCCGCGGTGAAGTCCCGGCGCGCCTTGGTGACAGCGCGGGAGATCAGCGGCAGGGACATGTCCGAGACCTTGACGGGCGTGTCCGGCACGAGAGCATCACGAAACCGCGCGACCGCGTGGTTGTACGGGTCGGCCTCTACCAACCCGCCCGCGACCAGCGCGGTGCTCGCACTCTTGAGGAACGTGCGCCGCTTCGTGCGCTCACCTCCTGTTTTCTGCCCTTCGGCGAACGCACAGCTCGCTGTAGGCGTCCCGTAGCGCGGACGCTTCCGGCAGTGCCCGCCTCTCCACGCCTGTGATGATCTCCGATGTCCGCCAGTAGCTCGACGGCACGATCTCGCCGCTTCTGATGGCGGCCAGCGTCACGTCCACGGCCTCGTCGGGCTGGTCTGTGGCCAGCAAGGCCAGTGCCAGGTCCAATCGGGCCAGAGCCGCCCTACGTGGTCGGGGGCGGCCGTCCGCGCCCGTATCCAGCCGGGCCAGGACCTGGCGGGCGTATGGCACCGCCGCAGGGTCTCCGATCCAGGACAGCGTGGTCGCCGTGTAGGCGTCGCTCTTGGCCGGGTCGTACCGGTAGTGATGCTCCGGCCGGTCCGGCGGGGAAAGCGGGGAGACGAGCCGGTGCACGCGGTTGAGCGCATCGCGGGTGGCCGGGCCGTCCCCGAGCCGGGCCCACGCCCTGCCCTCCTGGGCAGTCGCTTGAATGAACACCGAGCTGCCCTTCGGGGCTATCGCCTGAGCGCCCTGTGACAGCGTCACCGCCCGCTGGTAGTCGCCGTCCACGAGGACCTGCCATGCCTCCGTCTCCACGCACCATGCTGTCAGCTCGGCATGGCCAGCGTGTCTCGCGAGCTGTACGGCGGTCCGCAGCCGCGCGGCAGCAGGGGTGTACTGGTGGAGGTCGATATGGCAGGTCGCCCCGAGCAGGGAAAGCCATCCGCCGGACACGAGCAGCCGCCGATGCTCGGTGATGGTCTTACGGCCGTCGAGCAGGCGGCTCACGTATCCGAGATGCCGCCTCACCCTGCCGAGCAGCACGCCGGGAGGGCTGCTCGGGTAGGCCGACGCGAGATCGTCGACGGCCGTCTCCAGCCGCTCCAACGTATCCCGGCCAACGTCGCTCGCCTCGGCCCGCCGTACGAGCTCCATCGCGTCGATCTCGTCGCCCAGTTCTTCTATCTCCTCGGCGGCATCGAACAGCACAGCCTCGCTCAAGCTGTACGCCCGGCAGTAAAGCTCGGCGTACCGGTCGTCGGGCCGATGCTCACCACGTTCGTGGCCACGAATGATGCGGATCAGGCTCTCCGGCTCGGGCAGTTCCGCTCCAGACACCTCGGCCAGCCGTCGCGCCAATTGCCGTTGCGACCACTGTCTCGAGGTCCGCTCGGCGCGTAGTCGGGCGGCCCAGGCGGGAGCATCGTTCATCGCATGACTCCTCAGGGCGGACACAGGGGATAGCAGTGCTCTCCTCCAGTGTCCTCTTCGCAGGCTGCCCACGCACGGATGTGATGAGACCTGTGCACCAGGACATGAGCGCGCTGTACGCGTGGGAAGTCGAGAGCAGCGGCGGCTGCGGATCCACAGGGATCACCGATGAACGTGACATCGCCTCGAAACGGCTTGAGACAGCGATGGACGCGATGCCGGACGGGCCTGCCGAAGGGTCATCCGGCATGTCCGGGTGAATCCGGTGGCGCGACACCCGAGCTACGTCCATGGCTGCGTCGTAGTGCGGGCTCGCCGGGATGAGGAGACGGGCGGGATCGTGTTCGAGCGTGGTGGTGAGTGAGATGCCGGGCGACGCTGTCGCCGAAGGGCCGATCGAGAGCCTGTCCCGCCAGGCCGTACGCCAGCTGGTCGGTCGCGCTGCGGTCCACGTACCCCGGCTGGGAGATCCAGCACGTCATCGGTGGTCCGGAGATCGACAAGTGGACGGCCGAGCTGCGGCGTGAGACGACCGGCCGACTGCTGGCCGCCGGGGTGAAGGAACGTGTCGAAGCCCCTGACGCGACTGCCCTGGCCTCCGCGCTCTCCCACCAGATCACCCTGCTGCACAACGCCAGGGCCTACATGTGGCCCGACTGAAGAGCTCCCGGCCTGCCGTTCCGCACGAGGTAGCAGGCCGGGCAGTGGTCCCGCGGCCCAGAGGTATCGCGTGCGGAACCACCATCCACAGGAGCAGGACGACCCGACCCCAAAGGAGTGCATGTGATCTCGCTCTACCTCGGAAGCACGGACGACCCAGCACCACAGGGAGGCCCAGCGATGACCCGTCCGAGCTGGGAAGATCTCCCCGAGAGCATCCGCGACGCCGTACAGGAGCGGTGTGGCCCGGTGCCTAAGGCCGAGACGGCGGCCGACGGCGGCAGGCCGGGTGTCGCCGCCCGGCTGTACACCGAGACCGGCAGCGTGTTCGTCAAGGCGACTCCGTCCATCAGCGGCGCCGCGACCCTGCACCTACGGGAGGAGTGGGCGAACCGGGCGCTGCCCGAGCAGGTGCCTTCGCCGCGCATGCTGTGGCGCGGCTCGGCCGACGGGTGGCACATGATGCTGTTCGAGTACGTCGATGACGCCCGTCGGGTGGACCTGTCGCCCGGCTCGCCGGACCTGCCCGCCGTGCTGGACACGCTGGACCTGCTGGGCAGGCTGCTGACGCCCGGCCCGAACGGCGCGCTGCCCGTCACGTTCAACATGGAAGCGCTCCAGGCGAAGGCCCGCCACCTCCTCGACACCGGCCGGCTCGCCGACAGGGACCTGTTCGAGGCGGCGCTGAGAGGTTTCTCCCTGGAGCGACTGCGGGGCGACACGATGCTGCATTATGACCTGAACGCGGGCGATCTGCTCATCTCCGCAGGTCGGGTGCACGTCCTGAACTGGTCATTCGCCGTACGAGGGGCCGCGTGGATCGACTGCGCCCTGTTCGCGCCTCGCCTCGTCGCGGCCGGACACAGTCCGGCCCAAGCGGACCTCTTGCTGTCCGGGGTGCCCGCCTGGCGTGCCGCGCGGCCTGACGCGGTGGCGGCGCTGGCCGCGCTGTGGACCCTGCTTCGGATGCACCAGGCGATGCACGGCCCGGAGGAGACGCGGGCGGCCCGGACCCGCGCCGCCGAGGTGGGCCGCTCCTGGCTGGTCTACCGGAGCGGCGTCGAGAAGCGGTCGCGCCTGAGGCGGTAGAGGACGTGGGGGCGTAGGGGGTGGGCTTCTGGGAGGCGGGAGTGGGCGAAGTCGTCGGCAGGGTCGCGGGTCATGCCCAGGCGTTCCATCACCGCGCGGGAGCGGACGTTGCGGACGGCGGTCATGGAGACGATCTCCTCCAGGCCCGCCTCGGTGAAGCCGTACTCCAGAGCCCGCGCGCCGGCCTCGCTCGCGTAGCCGTGTCCCCAGGCGTGCCTGGCCAGGCGCCAGCCGACCTCCACCGCCGGCGTGAACGGCGCCTCGAACGTCTGCAGGATCAAGCCGGCGAACCCGATGAAGTCGCCGGTCTCGCGTACCTCCAGCGCCCACAGGCTGAAGCCGTACTCGCCGAAACCCCACTCGATCTTGTCGACGAACGCGTCGCTCTCCGCCCTGGTCAGCGGGCTGGGGAAGTGCTCCATCACCTCAGGGTCGGCGTTCATCGCCGCGAACGGCTCCCGGTCGCTCTCCCGCCACCTGCGCATGATCAACCGATCGGTGTCCATCCGACGCACGCTAACGGATCGACCCCCGTCCGGGCTACCGGCGGGAGCGGATGCCGGTGAGGCGGCGGAACAGGTCCCACCAGAAGGGGGCGCCGAACAGCAGGGCCACGTACGTCAGCAGGAAGCCGGGCCAGTGGCTCGGCGTGGTGAGCCGGTCCCACCAGGCGCCGCCGTTCCAGGTGATCGACGGGTCGCCTTCCGCGGGCAGGGCGATGCGGACGATTCCCTGGTCGAGCATCGTGAGCAGGGCGGGCTGGCTGAGCGTCTCGGTGATGCACGGCACGGGGTCGGCCTGCGCGCAGCGCGCCTTGAGCTCGTCGTACGCACCCGGAGCGGAGGCGACGGCCGTGACCGAGGCGCGGAAGCCGTTGTCCCGCAGCAACGTCTTGGTGTATTCGAGCCCGTCCATGGTGAACAGCAGCGTCACCAGGAGCGCCAGGGCGGCGACCACCCACCTGACGTAGCGCCGGTAGAGCATCGACAGCCGCTGCATCTCGCTGTCGAACCACCCCTCGACGCCCTGCCGGAACCGGTCCAGGTCGCGCTGCGCCGTCTCCCACACGCCCTTGAGGTGGCCGTACAGGGGGCTGTTCATGGCTTTGAGCTTCTCCAGCAAGCCTTCGACGCCGCCGGGCTCGCGGGCGGCCATCTCCATCATGGCGACGGAGAACCTCTCGGGCGGCAGGTCGGCGATGCTGGTACGGCCCCGCTTCGGGTGGTCGATCTCCCGCACCCGCTCGTACAGCAGGACCGTCATCGCGTCCTGGGCCTTGTCCTCCTGCGCCGGCATCTCGGACGACTCGCTGGGCGCGGGCCGGGAGTCGTGCGCCGGGCGCGGGTCGCGCAGGAACGGCAGCGAGCCGAACACCTCGCGGATCTTCGACGGCAGCCATGACTTCCCCTGCGCGTCGCTGCCGTCGAGCGTGTCGCGCAGGTAGGCCCACAGGAACTTGCTGCGGATGGACAGCATCCGCACGACAGCCTCGTTCAGGCCGCTGACCAGCAGCGACAGCAGCAGGAACAGCAGGATCAGGCCAAGCGCGAGATCGATGTACGTGGATAACAAGTGTGATCACCCCGCGCCTTGATACACCCCCAAGAGCACCCTGCGCAGCCGATCGGTGACATTTCCTACAAGTCAGGCACCGTAGAAGACGCGGTCCACGACGTGCCGGGCGCGGCGGGTGACGCGGCGGTAGTCGTCGCGGAAGTCCTCCGAGCCGTCGGGCGGGTAGCCGAGGGTCTGCGCGATCAGGTTGCGTTCGCGGGCGTCGGCGGGCACGCTGTCCCCTGGCCGCCCCTTGACCAGCATGATCGCGTCCCTGATCCGGGAGGCGAAGCGCCAGGCCCGGGACAGCTCGTCGGCGTCGCCGGCGTCGAGCAGCTCGTGGGCGGTGGCGGCGCGCAGCGCCTCCAGGGTGCGGGTGGTGCGCAGGGAGGGCGTCGTACCGGCGTGGCGGAGCTGCAGGAGCTGGGCCACCCACTCGACGTCCGACAGCCCGCCGGGGCCGAGCTTGGTGTGCAGCGCGGGGTCGGCGCCGCGAGGCAGCCGTTCGGCCTCCATGCGCGCTTTGAGCCGCCTGATCTCGCGCAGGGCGCCGTCGGTGACGCCGCCGGCCGGGTAGCGCAGCTCGTCGATCCCGGCGAGGAAGGCCGCGCCGAGCTCGGCGTCCCCGGCGGAGAAACGGGCGCGCAGCAGGGCCTGCGCCTCCCACGGCGAGGACCAGCGGGCGTAGTAGGCGCGGTAGGAGGCCAGGGTGCGCACCAGCGGGCCCTGTCTGCCCTCGGGGCGCAGGTCGGGGTCGATGAGCAGCGGCGGGTCGGGAGCAGGCAGGGCCAGCAGCCGGCGCAGCTCGTTGGCGACGGCGAAGGCCGCGTCGGAGGCGTCGCGCTCGGCCGCGTCCGGCAGCGGGTGGTGCACGAACATGACGTCAGCGTCGCTGGCGTAGGAGGACTCCATGCCGCCCAGCCGGCCCATGGCGATGACCGCGAACCGGGTGGGCAGGGGCCCGCGGCTTTCGGCCGAGACCTTGCCGATGGCGGCGTCGAGCGCGGCCTGGATCGTCACGTCGTTGAGCGACGACAGGGCCACCCCGACCCGCTCTATGTCGATAAGTCCGGAAATATCGGCTACGGCGATCCGGAACAGCTCCCGCCGCCGCAGCGCCCGTACCGCGGCCACCGCCGTCTCGGTGTCGTCGCCATGCCGGGACACCGCGGCCGACGCCTCGCCGAACAGGGCCTCCGGCGATCGTACGGCCAGCTCCTGGTCACTGCCCAGCAGCCCGACGGCCTCCGGCGCGTTGGTGAGCAGCCCGGTGGCGTACCGGCTGGTGCCCAGCACGCGGGCCATCCGCGCCGCCACCGCGGTCTCGTCGCGCAGCAGCCGCAGATACCACGGCGTGGCGCCGAGCTTGTCGCTGACCTGGCGGAAACCGAGCAGCCCCGCGTCCGGGTCCGGCGTGTCGGCGAACCAGCCGAGCATGACCGGCAGCAGGGTCCGCTGGATGGAGGCGCGCCTGGACACCCCGGCGGACAGGGCGGCGATGTGCCGCAGCGCGCCGTCCGGGTCGACGTAGCCGAGCGCGCGCAGCCGGGCGGCGGCGGCCGCCGTGGACAGCCGGGCCTCGCTGTCGGGCAGCCGGGCCACCGCCTGCAGCAGCGGCCGGTAGAACAGCTTCTCGTGCAGCCGCCGCGCCTCGTTCGCGTGCCGCCGCCACCGCGTGGTGAACTCCCCCACCGGATCCACCTGCATGCCCAGCGCCCGGCCCAGCCTGCGCAGGTCGTCGGCGTCGGTGGGCAGCACGTGGGTACGGCGCATCCGGTGCAGTTGCAGCAGGTGCTCGACCTGTCGCAGGAAGGAGTAGGCCTCGGCCAGGCCACGCGAGTCGTCCCGGGCGACATAGCCGCCACGGGACAGGGCGGCCAGCGCGGGCAGCGTCGCCCGGCGGCGCAGCAGCGGATCGAGCCGCCCGTGCACGAGCTGCAGCAGCTGCACCGCGAACTCGATGTCGCGCAGCCCGCCGGGCCCCAGCTTGATCTGCCGCTCCCCCTCCGACCGTACGTGCGCCTCGACCCGGCGGCGCATCGCCTGCACGTCTTCGACGAAGTTGTCGCGGGTGGCGGCCGACCAGACGAGCTCGTTGACCTCCTCGACGTAGGCGGCGCCCAGCTCCAGGTCACCCGCCACCGGCCGGGCCTTGAGCAGCGCCTGGAACTCCCAGGTCTTGGCCCAGCGCCGGTAGTAGGCCAGGTGGCTGGCCAGCGTGCGCACCAGCGGCCCGGACCGGCCCTCGGGCCGCAGCCCGGCGTCCACCTCCCACAGCGACCCTTCGGGGGTGGCGACCGTACAGGCCCGCATCATGGCCTGGGCCAGCCGGGTGGCGGTGCGCAGCGCCTTGGTCTCGTCCGCGCCGTCGCGCGGCTCGGCCACGAAGATCACGTCGACGTCGCTGATGTAGTTGAGCTCCCGGGCGCCGCACTTGCCCATCCCGACGACCGCGAGGCGTACCTCGTCGTCGTCCACCTCCGCCCGCGCGATGGCCAGCGCCGCCTCCAGGGCCGCGCCCGCGAGGTCGGACAGCTCGGCGGTGACCTCGGGCAGCGTGGCCTGCCCGGTGAGGTCGCGGGCGGCCACGTGCGCCAGCCGCCCCCGGTAGGCGACCCGCAGCGCGACCAGCGGATCGGCGGCGGACGCGCGCGGCTCGGCCGCGTCCGGCTCGGCGCCGACCGCGCGCAGCAGCGCCGCCCGGTGCTCCACCAGGGTGGGTACGGCCAGCAGCTCCAGCTGGCCGGGATGGCGGACGAGATGGTCGCCCAGGGCGGCGCTCACGCCGAGCACGGCGAGCACCCGCGCCCTGAGGCCCTCGTCGGCGCGCAGCCGGTCGAGGGCGGCGGGCTCCCGCTCGGCCAGCCGGGTCAGCGAGGTCAGCGCCAGCGCCGGATCGGGCACCGCGACCAGCGATTCGAGCAGGCCGTCGAGGTCGACCTCCGCCTGCTCGACCAGCCGGGCAGCGCCGGCCGCGTCGGCGAATCCGAGTCGGGCGAGGCGGGCTGCGGTGGACTCGATCCTGGGCACCTCTCCATCTTGTCAGCCCCCCGGCTCGTGGCACCCGCCGGTCAGACGGGGTCTGCTGTCCGCGCCGTCTCCTGCACGATCCGGGCGACATCGGAGTCTGCGGTCCGCGCCCCTTCCGTGACGATCCGGGCGAAGGCCTCGGTCATCGGGCGCCAGGTGGCCGCCATCTCGGCGGCGGCGGTCCGTACAGCGTCGTTGAGCTCCCGCTCATCGGCGAGGCCCGAGCCGGACGTCCACGCGGCGAAGATCTCCGGGGTCGCCTCCGGGTGGAACTGCACCGCCCAGGCCGCCCGGCCGAGCCGATAGGCCTGGTGGGGGTAGCGGGTTCCGGTCAGCAGCGGCACCGCGCCGTCGGGCAGCCGGGTGATCGCGTCGCGGTGATACTGCACGGCGACGGCGGTGCCGACGCCCGACAGCAGCGGGTCGGACGCGGCGGCGGGCAGCGCGGTCACCTCACACGCGCCCACCTCCAGCCCCGCGCCGCCCCGCTCGACCGTGCCGCCGCAGGCCATGGTCATGAGCTGCGCGCCCAGGCAGATGGCGAGCGTCGGCGTGCCGTCGTCCACGCTGCGGCGCAGCAGATCGCGGGTGGCGGGCTGCCACGGGAAACGCTCGTCCTCCCACGCGGCGGCCTCGCCGCCGAGCACGATCAGCCCGTCCCGCGCCCGCTCGGGGATCTCCTCC
Source organism: Nonomuraea glycinis (assembly GCF_014646515.1). Lineage (GTDB taxonomy): Bacteria > Actinomycetota > Actinomycetes > Streptosporangiales > Streptosporangiaceae > Nonomuraea > Nonomuraea glycinis. The sequence continues at coordinate 75,959 of NZ_BMNK01000017.1, read as the reverse complement.
CCCAGGTACGGCCGGACGACGTCACACGGCAGGCCGAGCCAGCCGCCGAGGTGGCCGAGCCCGGCCTCGGCCTCATGCTCGATGACAGTGATGCGCATATTTGAGGATTGTGCCTGATCGGTCAGCGTGGAGCGATCCAGGTGGCCCGGGCGGCGGCCACCAGACTGCCGTCCACCTCGTACACGGCGCTCCGGCTGAACAGCTTGCGTCCCTCGCGGCCGGTGGCCTGGCCGACGATGGAGTAGACGCCGCCCGGGATCACCTCGCGGTGGAACTCCAGGGCGAGCCTGCCGAGCAGGGCCGACTCCCCCGGGCCGAAGTGCGCCCAGCCGGTGACGCAGTCGAGCGCGGCGCCCACGATCGAGGCGGGCACCCCTTCCTCGTCGGCCGCGGCGAGCGGCACCCGCCAGCCGGCGGCGACCAGGCTGCCGTCGCCCTCCACGGGACCGGGGAAGATCCGCAGCCCGTCGCCCGGGTCGCGCAGCCCGCAGGCGAAGCATTCAGGGAAGGAGTGCCCGTGGTGACCGGCGAAGCCGGCCTCGGCCTGGGCCGCGTCGTTGAAGGTCACGAACGGGGGCGGCGCCACCTCCTCGGCCACCGGGATGGCCTCCACCAGCAGCTTCTGGCCGTCGTAGAGGGCCACGGTGTTGGCGACGTGCTCCAGGCGTAGTTCGCTCTCCAGGGGCGTGGGCGCGTGCAGCGTGACCTCGACCGCTGATCGTTTGCCAGTGAGAGCGTCCGCGAGGGTGCCGGCCAGCCAGCCGCCGTTGGCGACTCCTACCGGTCCCCGGAACCGCTTGGGAACGGTCAACACGGTCTGCAGGGCAGCCGTCGTCATGCCACACCCTCCTATAACGCCGCGAGAGGCGTAAAGTCCGGAAATATTAATTTGAATGGACCGATTTTATCGGATCGGTTGATCAGTCAGCGCCGGGGGCCCCGACCTACGACATAACGCGACGAAGCCGCCTAAAGCTTCCCGTCAGACCCTCCGACGCCAGGAACGCTCCACACGCCCTGTGACCCCCGGAACCTCGGCAGATCCGGGTGATCGGTAAAAGATACGGGGCCGAAGTTGCCACCAGGTGACTTCCATCACAAAGTGATCAGGGTCACGTTGTGCGGCCCGTCGGGGTGATCTCGGCGAGGCACAGATGAGGCTCGACGAACGGCCGCAACGTGACGTCCGAGGGCGGCGCGTCCATGTCGGCCAGGACCCGCCGGAGCAGGCCGAGATGGATCGAGCAGACCACCTCGGGGTACGTCGCGGCGACGGTGCGAAACGGACAGGTGTGCAGGCGGATCTGCGCGTCGTCCCCGTCGTGGGCGAGCTCGGAGTCGAAGCCGAGCTCGGCGAACACCCCGTTCACCTGCCTCGCCGCCTCGGCCCGCGTCGCCGCGACGACGGGCGGCCCGGTCCCGGAATCGCGCCCGGCGCCCCAGGCCCAGCCCGCCTCTTCGGCCCGCCGCGCGCGTTCGTCCGTGTCACCGGCCCAGTGCGCGGCCAGGAGCGCGGACAGCAGCTCGTAGCCGGCGTGCCCGCCGGACGCGGCGGGCCGGCCGGCCGGGGTGTAGAGCCGTCGCGGCCGCCCTCGCCCACCGGACCGGCCGGGCCGGCTGTGCACCAGGCCCGCGTCGGTGAGGACGTCGAGGTGGAACCGGACCGTGGTGACGTGCAGGCCGCACGCCGCGGCCAGTTCACGTACGTCCATCGGCTCGTCGCCGGCCCGCAACGCGTCCAGCAGCCGCAGCCGGCTGGCGACGGCGAGCGCCTCGTGCGGCTGAGTGCGCCGGCCCGCTTGGTTGTCGTCCACCCGCTCAGCCTATTAAAAATGACGCTGATAGTCTAAAAACCCGCGGGTGCGGTACCCGGCGAAGAGGAGGCCGACATGACCTATGTGATCGCGGAGCCCTGCATCGATGTCCTCGACCGGGCCTGCGTGGAGGAATGCCCGGTCGACTGCATCTACGAGGGCGCGCGGGCGCTGTACATCCACCCGGACGAGTGCGTGGACTGCGGCGCGTGCGAGCCGGTCTGCCCGGTCGAGGCGATCTACTACGAGGACGACCTGCGGGAATCGTGGGCGAAGTTCACCGCCGACAACGCCCGGTTCTTCAGCGAGCCGCTGCCCGGTGCCACCGCACCGCTGAACTCGCCCGGCGGGGCGGCGAAGCTCGGCCGGCTGGGAGTGGACACCCCGCTCGTCGCCGCGTATCCGAGCGGGACCTGAGGCGAGCGCGTACCGGCCGGTACGCCACCAGCCGGGCGTAGCGGCCCGGCGCCGAACCGATGACGGGCGCTGGTCACCCGCCGACTCGAAAGGTGATCCGCATGACTTCCCCCTCCGACGGCCGCCCGCAGGGACGGTTACTGGTCCGCTGGCTGTCGACGACGGATCACAAGGTCGTCGGCTACCTCTACTTGATCACCTCGTTCGGCTTCTTCCTGCTCGGCGGCGTCATGGCCATGGTGATCCGGGCCGAGCTGACCGAGCCGGGGCTGCAACTCGTCGCCGCCGAGCAGTACAACCAGCTGTTCACCATGCACGGCACGATCATGCTGCTGCTGTTCGCCACACCGCTGTTCGCCGGGTTCGCCAACGTGATCATGCCCCTGCAGATCGGCGCGCCCGATGTGGCCTTCCCCCGGCTCAACATGGTCAGCTACTGGCTGTTCCTGTTCGGCGGGCTGATCGCCGTCAGCGGGTTCGTCACGCCCGGCGGCGCGGCGGCCTTCGGCTGGTTCGGTTACACGCCGCTGTCCACGGCCGCCTACTCGCCGGGCATCGGCGGCGATCTGTGGATCATGGGACTGACCTTGGCGGGTCTCGGCACGATCCTCGGCGCCGTCAACTTCATCACCACGATCGTGTGCCTGCGCGCGCCCGGCATGACCATGTTCCGGATGCCGATCTTCACCTGGAACGTGCTGCTCACGTCGATGATGGTGCTGATCGCCTTCCCGGTGCTCGCCGCCGCCCTGCTGGCTCTGGAAGCCGACAGGAAGTTCGGCACGCAGATCTACGACCCGGCCACCGGCGGCGCGATGCTGTGGCAGCACCTGTTCTGGTTCTTCGGCCACCCCGAGGTCTACATCATCGCGCTGCCGTTCTTCGGCATCATCACCGAGATCATCCCGGTCTTCAGCCGCAAGCCGCTGTTCGGCTACATCGGCCTGGTGGGCGCCACGATGGCCATCGCCGGGCTGTCGATGACGGTGTGGGCGCACCACATGTTCCCCACCGGGCAGGTGCTGCTGCCGTTCTTCTCGTTCATGAGCTTCCTCATCGCGGTGCCGACCGGGGTGAAGTTCTTCAACTGGATCGGCACGATGTGGCGTGGCCATCTCAGCTTCGAGACGCCGATGCTGTTCACGATCGGCTTCCTCATCACGTTCCTGCTCGGCGGGCTGACCGGGGTGATCCTGGCCTCGCCGCCGCTCGACTTCCACGTCACTGACACCTACTTCGTGGTGGCCCACTTCCACTACGTCGTGTTCGGGACCGTGGTGTTCGCGATGTTCGCCGGCTTCTACTTCTGGTGGCCGAAGATGACCGGCCGGATGCTCGACGACCGCCTGGGCAAGATCCACTTCTGGACCCTGTTCGCCGGCTTCCACGCGACCTTCCTGATCCAGCACTGGCTCGGCGCGCTCGGCATGCCCAGGCGTTACGCCGACTACAGCGCCACCGACGGCTTCACCACGCTCAACCAGATCTCGTCCGTGGGGGCGTTCCTGCTCGGCGCCTCCACGCTGCCCTTCCTCTACAACGTCTGGCGGACGGCACGCCGCCCGCGCCTCGTCCTGGAGGACGACCCCTGGGGGTTCGGCAACTCCCTGGAGTGGGCGACCTCGTGCCCGCCGCCCCGGCACAACTTCACGTCCATGCCGCCCATCCGCTCCGAACGCCCCGCCTTCGACCTGCACCATCCGCACGAGAGCGAGCCCGTCAGGGAACAAGAAGGCAGCGACCCAGCTCCAACGCGGTAGTCGCCGCACGCGGAGCGCTTGGTGCGCGGGAAGCGATCATGGGGGTGCGCCACCTGCCGAGGGTGTCACCCCGGCACCCTCGGGGTCGCATCTCCGGAACCGAGCTGTGACGACTGCCAACCGTGGATCAGCAGGTCGAACACCGTCTCCACGGCCGCGCGCCGATCGGGTCGGCCCTCGGCCAGCGTCGGGACCTGCAGGACGAACCGTGCGAGCGCCGAGCAGGCGACGTCGTCCGCCTCCCGGCCGAGCTCTTCCGCGATCACGGCGCCGAGGGCGGACGCATGCCGCATCCACATCCGCTCGGCGTACGTGCGGAGCGCGGGCGTCTGATCCACCAGTGCGGTGAACCGCTGATAGCGCGGATCCGACGCGATCGATACCCAGGACTCCAGCGCGTGGGCGCGAAGCGCCTCGACCACGCCTTGACCTGCGGGCCGGTCGCGGACGGCGGCGACCAGCCTCGCCTCGGTGTCCTCCTCGCGGTCGAAGACCAGCGCTTCCTTGCTCGGGAAGTGCGCGAAAAGGGTCGTCGTCGAGACGTCGGCCCTTTCGGCGATGTCGCGGACGCTCGCGCGTTCGAAACCGTGCTCCATGAAGAGCTCCAGGGCCGCGTCCGCGATGGCCTGCCTCGTCGCGGCCTTCTTGCGTTCGCGACGGCCGACGGCCGGAGAGTCTGGCATGACGTCATCGTACCCCATGACTGGAACAAGACAGAAAGTGGAACGGTTGCACTTATTAACTCGTTTCTGCTTTGCTGGTCTCCACGGGGGTTGCCGCTCCATGGGATAGCGGCACCGGATCATCGCCGCGCCGTGGCGTCGCCGGGCACCCCGACCGACGAAAGGAATCCACCGTGAACTCTCCGACGCCCGCGAACGCGCGGATCAGCATCATCGGCGCCGGCCCCGGGGGCCTCACCTGCGCCCGCATCCTGCAACGGCACGGCATACCGGTGACGGTGTACGACCGCGATCCGGATGGAAGCTCCCGTGACCAGGGAGGCTCGCTGGACCTGCACGAAGACGATGGCCAGCTCGCACTCCGTGAGGCGGGCCTGCTGGAGGAGTTCTTCGCGCTCGCCAGGTTCGAGGGGCAGGAAATGCGCCAGATGGACCCGGCGGGGAGCGTCCATGCCCACCATGTGCCCGACGTGGGCGACAAGGACAGCCCCGAGATCGACCGCGGACAACTGCGCGATCTCCTGCTGGGCTCACTCGCCGCGGGAACGGTTCAGTGGGGGCGCACTCTCGAGTCGGTGAGCGGACCGGCCGACGGACCGCGAACGTTGACGTTCATCGACGGGACGGCCGTCGAGGCCGATCTCGTGATCGGTGCGGACGGCGCCTTCTCCCGCGTCCGCACCGCCGTGTCACCCGCCACACCGCTGTACACAGGAGTCAGCTTTCTCGAGGCATGGTTCGACGACATGGAGATCGCGCACCCCGAGCTCTCCGAACTGGTCGGGAAAGGCAGCGCCCACGCCGCCGACGGGGAGCGTGGCCTCTTCGCGCAGCGCAACAGCGGCGGCCACATGCGCGTCTACATCATGCGGCGCGTCCCCATGGACTGGCTCGCGGCGAAGGGGCTTCGCCCCGACGACACCGAGGGCATCCGCGCCCATCTCCTCGGCGAGTACGCCGCCTGGTCACCCCGGACGCTCCGGATGATCACCGACAACGACGGCGCCTACGTCGACCGCCCGATCCTCGCCCTGCCGGTACCGCACACATGGGAGCACTCGCCCAGCGCGACGCTCCTCGGGGATGCCGCACACCTCATGCCCCCGCTGGGCGTCGGCGTCAACCTCGCCATGCTCGACGCCAGTGAACTCGCGCTCGCACTCGTCCGCTCCGCCACCATCGACGACGCCGTACGCGACTACGAGAAAACGATGCTCCCACGCTCCATCGAAACAGCCCGGATGCTCGAAGGCGCCGCCGAGTCCCTGCTGGCCGTGCCCGGCCCCGGCGAGGGGCGGCCCGGTCCGGCCCAGCCCTGAAAAGGCAAAGGTCCGGCCTGGTCCGGGTGCGCCTGCCGGATCGACGCGGGGTGACGAATCTAGACTCGGGCCAATCAACCCAGCTATAACACCTCTTGGCTAGGCGGCCCAGACGGGGACTGATCGAGGACATGGGCGGCGAGCAGCGGAAGTTCGAACTGACCGGGCCGCAGATCGTGGGAAGCACCCTGGCCGCGGTGACCGCCGCGGTCGCGGCTTCCTACCTCGGGGTGACGGGCACCGTGATCGGCGCCGCCCTCGTGAGCGCCGCCACCACGGTGGGCAGCGCCGTCTACACGCACTACCTGAGGCGTACCGGCGAGAAGGTCAAGCGGCACACGGTGGCCGCCTGGCGCGAGCACGCCGCGGCGGACGTGGCGGACGGCGGGCCGTCCACGCTCCTCGTCGCGGCGGAACTCGCGGCAGAACCATCGCCACGCAGGAAGCTGCCCTGGGCCAGGGTGGCCGCCGCGGCCGCGCTGGTGTTCGCCGTCAGCATGGGCAGCATCCTGGCCTACCAGAGCCTGGCCGGCCAGACCGTGGCCGACCAGATCACCGGCACACCCCGGAAGAAGGCAGAGCGCGACAGACCACCGGTTCAGCGAGACAAGCACGCCGAGCCCGCCCCCCAGGCGCCACCGACACCATCGGCCACGGCTTCGGCCGCGGACCCGAGCCCGGCAACCTCCCCAAGCCCCACCCCGACGCCGCCCCCCACGCAGACACCGGCCGGCGAACCCGCCTCACCGCCTACGGCGGTGACCACGCCCGAGCCTGCCGGCTCGCCCTCTCCCGAGCAGAGCCGGAGCCTCCCCGAGGTGAGCGCCGACACCGCGCCGCCAGCGGAGGAGCCGCACCCCCGCAGGGGCCTCCTGCGCCTGCCCGCCGTGATCGTCGACCCGACAGATTCGTACGAACCCCGCCGCTGACCTGGCCTTCCAGGGCTTCGTACGGACCTCGCCGCTGACCTGGCCTTACAGCACCGGCAGGTAGCGGCCCAGCTCGAACTCGGTGACCTGGCGGCGGTAGTCGTTCCACTCCGAGCGCTTGTTGCGCAGGAAGAAGTCGAAGACGTGCTCGCCCAGCGTCTCGGCCACGAGCTCGCTCTGCTCCATGACCGCGATCGCGTCGTCGAGCGACTGCGGCAGCGGCCGGATGCCGAGGGCGCGGCGCTCGGCGCTGGTCAGCTTCCAGACGTTGTCCTCGGCGGCCGGCGGGAGCTCGTAGCCCTCCTCGATGCCCTTGAGGCCGGCCGCCAGGATGAGCGCGAAGGCGAGGTAGGGGTTGCAGGCCGAGTCGAGGGAGCGGAACTCGATGCGGGTCGAGCCGCCCTTGTGCGGCTTGTACATCGGCACCCGGACCAGGGCCGAGCGGTTGTTGTGGCCCCAGCACACGTAGGAGGGGGCCTCGCCGCCCTGGCCGGCGATCGCCTCGGCGCCGCCCCACAGCCGCTTGTAGGAGTTGACCCACTGGTTGGTGATCGCGGTGATCTCGGCGGCGTGCCGCAGCAGGCCCGCGATGAACGAGCGGCCGATCTTGGAGAGCTGGTAGTCGGCGCCGGCCTCGTAGAAGGCGTTACGGTCACCCTCGAACAGCGACATGTGCGTGTGCATGCCGGAGCCGGGGTGCTCGGTGAAGGGCTTGGGCATGAAGGACGCCCAGACGCCCTGCTCCAGCGCGACCTCCTTCATGACCAGGCGGAAGGTCATGATGTTGTCGGCGGTGGTGAGCGCGTCGGCGTAGCGCAGGTCGATCTCCTGCTGGCCGGGCGCGCCCTCGTGGTGGCTGTACTCGACCGAGATGCCCATCGACTCCAGCATCATGATCGCCTGGCGCCGGAAGTCGTGGCCGGAGCTGTGCGGCGTGTGGTCGAAGTAGCTGCCCGAGTCGATCGGCTCGGGGCGCTGGCCGGCCTCCGGGCGGTTCTTCAGCAGGAAGAACTCGATCTCCGGGTGGGTGTAGAAGGTGAACCCCATGTCGGCGCACTTGGCCAGGGTGCGCTTGAGCACCCAGCGCGGGTCGGCGTGCGACGGCGAGCCGTCGGGCATGAGGATGTCACAGAAGATCCGCCCGGCGCCGGGCGTCTCGCTGCGCCACGGCAGGATCTGGAAGGTCGACGGGTCCGGCTTGGCGAGCATGTCGGCCTCGTAGACACGCGCGAAGCCCTCGATGGCCGAGCCGTCGAAGCCCATGCCCTCGGCGAAGGCGCCTTCGAGTTCGGCGGGCGCGATGGCGACGGATTTGAGGAAACCGAGCACGTCGGTGAACCAAAGCCGGATGAACCGGATGTCGCGTTCCTCAAGTGTGCGGAGCACGAACTCCTGCTGGCGGTCCACGGCGTCCCCTCGTGACGACTGGTGCTGGTCTCGTATCAGCATGCCGTGTCCGTGTTTCGCACAGGTTACGGGGGGTGCCGGTGCGAGCCTCCCTGACAAAGGGCCCGTCCCCACTTACTGTGATCACGCAGTCAGTCTCGGGGGAGGCATTGGTGGCTATCGACCTGCTCAATCACAAGCTGGATCGGGCCTTCGACCACATCGACGCGAGCGGTAGGGGGGTCGTGGAGCGCGAGGACCTGCTGGGGCTGGGCGCGCGCATCCTGGTGGGCTTCGGAGAGTCGCCCACGTCGGTCACCGGCAGCAGCCTCGTCGACAGCTTCGACGGGATCTGGGCGGCGCTGTCCGGCACGCTCGGCGGCGACACGGACCTCGACATGTCGCGCGAGGACTTCCGCAAGGCCATGACGGCGGCCTTCGTCGAGGGCGGCCGGTACGACGCGGTGTTCCGGCCCGCCGTGGTGGCCGTGGCGGAGCTGTGCGACGGCGATCGGGACGGCCTGATCGGGCGGGGTGAGTTCCGGACGATGCTGGCCGCGTTCGGCACCGCCTACGACGACGTGGACGTGGCCTTCGACCGGCTGGACCGTACGGGCAGGGGGGTGTTGACCGTGGAGGAGGTGGTGCTGGCCGCCGAGGAGTTCTACGTCGGCGACGACCCCGCCGCCGTCGGCAACTGGCTTTACGGACCGCTGTGACTACCGCGGGGAGCACCACGGTGATCGCTTCCGTACGGTCCGCGCTGCGGTCCGTGCTGCACTGGAAGCCGCTGCTGCCGTTGCCGCGCAGGGGCGGCTCGGCGGCTCTGGCGCTGTTGCCGCTGACCGAGCGGGTGCCGGCGATGGCCGCGCCGTGCCGGATGCATCCGGCGGTCTACGCCATCGAGGCGGCGGTCATCGACTGGGCGCGCCGGACAGGGCTGCGGGCCGACCAGGGGGTCGGGTTCCACCGGATGGCGGGCCGGGCGTTCGCCGAGTTCGACGCGGCGGCGGCGGCGCTGTTCGCGCAGTGGCTGACCTGGCTGTTCCATCTGGACGACGAGCTGGACGAGGGGCCGTGCCCGCTGGAGGTGTTCCAGGGGATGCTGGAGGGCGCCTGCGACCATCCGCTGGAGGCGGCGTTCGCGGATCTGTGGCGGGTGACGAGCTCGCGGATGAGCGACGAGTGGCGGCGGCGGTTCGCGGTCAGCCTGCAGCGGCAGCACTACGCGTGCCGCACCGAGGCGGCCAACCGGGTGTCGGGCACGATCCCGACCCTGGCGGAGTATCCGTCGCTGCGCAGGGGGACGGTGGGCCCCTACCTCTACGACCTGGTCGAGCCGTGCCTGCGGGTGGAGGTGCCCGCCTGGGTGCACCGCTCGCAGCCGTGGCAGGAGCTGGTGAACTCCTGCAGTGACATCACCGCGTGGTGCAACGACGTGGCCTCGCGGCCCAAGGAGCGCGGGGACGCGCACAACCTCGTCGTGATCGCCAGGCACGAGCTGGGGCTGAGCGAGCGGGAGGCGGTGTCCTGGGTGCTCGACCGGATCGCCGAGCGCTGCCGTGACATGCAGCAGGCCGCCAGGCAACTGCCGCTGGACGATCTCGCGCCGCGTACGGCCAGAGACGTGAGCAAGGTCGCGTGCGCCTACCTGGCCGCGCCGCGCGCCCACCTGGACTGGCTGATGGAGTCAAGCCGCTACAGCTGAGCGGCCGTGCCGGCGAGGGCGTCGCCGGTCGGGGTGCGGCGGTAGACGACCTGTTTGCCGACGCGTATCCCGACCGTGAGCCCGCTGTCGCGCAGCACGCCGAGGTGCTGGCTGACCGCGCCGGGTGTGAGCGCCATCCGCCCGGCCAGCGCCGAGGTGGTGCTCGGCTCGGCGAGCGCGAGCAGGATCCTGGCCCTGCTGCCGCCGATGAGCGCGGCCAGCGCGCCGGGCGCGGGCGGTGGCCCCTGCTGCCAGAGGGTGCCGACGCCGAGCACCGGATAGACGAGCATCGCCTGGTACGGCGCGGTCATCACCGCGACCATCGGCCAGTAGAAGGCGGTCGGCACCAGGACGAGGCCGTCGCCGTTCAGGCCGCCCGAGGCGCAGTAGGGCCGGTCGACGAGCAGCCGCTCCCCCGTCCACCGCACGGCCGGGTCGAGCGAGGCGAACAGCTCGCGGGCGCCGCCCTGGGCGAGCTGCCGTGACCTGCGCAGCACGTCGCGCTCCAGCAGGCCGTAGACGCGCGGCCAGAACTCGGCGAAGCACGCCTCCCAGTAGGCCGCCAGCGCGTCGGCGACCCGGGCCACGCCGGCCGCCGGGTCGGCCCTGAACCGCTCGATGACCGCCGGATCGGCTCCCTGGACGCGCGCGGCCTCGTCGGCGGCCCGCTCGGGCGAGGTCCGCCGGACGCGGGCGAGCTCGGCGGCGAAGTCCGGCATCGGCGTGTCGGGCGGCGGGGTGAGGAAGTCGGCCAGGTAGCCGGTCGCGGGCACCAGCGCGAACAGCTCGGTCAGGTCGAGACCGGCCAGGCGGGGGCGCACGCACTTGATCCACGGCAGGTGGATCGCCTGCCTGGCCGGGTCCCGCAGCGTGCGCAGGCTGGCCACGAGCTCCCACATCGGGGAGAACGCGAACCGGATGCGGGCCACGTCCTCCGACTTCAGATCCCAGGTCACCACCACGGGATTTAGTGTGCGCTAAATCGTTCGCTTGGCAAACCGGGGCGTACGACCCTTGGCGGGTGACAAGTACCGGCGTCAAGCCGACCTTCCTCCGCTCCTCCTTCGGCGGCCTGCCCCGCCCCTTCTGGGCTCTGTGGGGCGGCACTTTGGTGAACCGCCTGGGCACCATGGTCATGCCGTTCACCGGCGTCTACCTGACCCAGGCCCGGGGACTCTCGATCGCCGCCGCCGGGCTGGTGATGGCGCTCTTCGGCGCGGGCTCGCTGGTGTCGCAGCTGCTCGCCGGGGTGCTGGCCGACCGGATCGGCCGCCGGGCGACACTGTCCGGCGGCATGCTCGCCACCGCCGCCGCGATGCTGGCGCTGGGCTACAGCACCACGCTGCCGGCGATCCTGGCCTCGATGTTCCTGCTCGGCCTGGTGGCCGACGCCTACCGGCCCGCCTCCAACGCGCTGGTCGCCGACCTGATCTCGCCGCAGGAGCGGCCGAGGGCGTACGGGCTGCTGTTCTGGGCGATCAACCTCGGCTACTCGGTGGGCATGACGGCGGGCGGATGGCTGGCGCAGGCCGGGTTCCTCTGGCTGTTCTGGGTGGACGCGGTGAGCTGTGTGGCGTTCGCCGTGCTGGTCTGGCGGGCGGTGCCGGAGACCAGGCCCATGGGGAAGAGCGAGGCGGGCGGGTTCGGGGTGGTGCTGCGCGACCGGGTGATGGTCGGCTTCACCCTGGTCATCCTGGGCAACGCGCTGCTGTACTCCCAGACGTTCACCACGCTGCCGATGGCGATGACGGAGGGGGTGGGCCTGACGACCGCGCAGTTCGGCCTGGCCATGGCGCTGAACGGGGTGCTGATCGTGATCGTGCAACCGCTGGCGTCCGGCTGGCTGGGCCGCAGGGACCCGGTCAGGACGCTGGCGCTGGGCATCGCGGTGATGAGCGCCGGGTTCGCGCTGACGGCCTTCGTCACCACCACGTTCTGGCTGGCTGTCACGATCGCGGTGTGGACGGCGGGTGAGGTCGTCACCGCCGGGATCGCGGGCACGATCCTGGCCAGGCTGGCGCCGCCGCACCTGCGCGGGCGGTACTCGGGGCTGTTCGGGTTCTCCTGGTCGGTCGCGGCGGTGCTGGCGCCGCTGCTCGGCGGCGGCCTGCTGGAGTTGGGCGGCCCGCGGGCGCTCTGGTTCACCACGGGCGGCATCGGGCTAGTCGCGACCGCGGGCATGCTGGCGCTGGGACCGGCGATCAGGCGTCGCTGACCGACCGCCGGCGAAGCCGTCGCGGACCGACCCTTGGAGAAGCCGTCGCGGACCGGCCCCCGGAGAAAGCAACCCCTGGATAAGTGCCCATTTACCAGGACATCGAATGGGCTCTACGCTTACGCCTACGATGTTGACCTTCACTGCTTTAGGACCGTTCCAGGCCTGGACCGACGGCGACCCTCTCGACCTCGGCGGCCAGCGTCAGCGGGCGGTGCTCGCCCGCCTGCTGGTCGCCGGCGGCCACGCCGTCCCGGTGAGCACGCTCATCGACGAGCTGTGGCCGGGCAACCCGCCGGCGCAGGCGCTGTCGACCATCCAGGGGTACGTCTCCCGGCTGCGCCGCGCGCTCGAACCCGACCGGGCGCCGCGCGAGGAGGCCACCGTGCTGGTCTCGGCCTCCCCCGGGTACGCCCTGCGCGCGCTGCCCGAGCAGGTGGACTCGTGGTGGTTCCAGAGCCTGGTCAAGACCGACGGGCCGGCGCCCGAGGTGTGGGCGGCCATGGAGAGCGCGCTGGCGCTCTGGCGGGGACCCGCGCTGGCGGAGTTCGCCGAGTTGCACTGGGCCGCGACGGAGGCGGCCAGGCTGGAGGAGCTGCGGCTGATCGCGGTGGAGCGCCGGGCGGACGCGGGCCTGGCCATGGGCAGGGCCACCGCGGTGGTGGCCGACCTGGAGGCGCACGCCGCCGGTCATCCGCTGCGGGAGGAGGCCTGGCGGCTGCTGGCCCTGGCGCTCTACCGGACGGGACGGCAGGGCGACGCGCTCGGCGCGCTGCGGCGGGCCCGGACCGCCTGGCGGGACGAGCTCGGGCTGGACCTGACGGACGCGCTGCGCCGCCTGGAGAGCGACATGCTGGCCCAGCGGGTACCGGAGCCGCCCGCCCTGCCCCGGCCGGCCGAGCCGGGCGCCGCCCCGCCCCGGCCGGGCGAGCCCGACGCCCCCGCCGGCCGGCCGTTGCGGGTGCTGGTGGCCGACGACCAGGCGCTGGTACGGGCCGGGCTGCAGGTCGTGCTGAGCGCCGAGCCGGGCCTGGAGCCGGCCGGGGAGGTGGCCAACGGCGAGGAGGCCATCGCGGCGGTCCGCACCGCCCGGCCGGACGTGGTGCTGCTCGACATCCAGATGCCGCACCTGGACGGCCTGGCCGCCGCGCGCCGCATCCTGGCCGACGAGGACCCGCCGAAAGTGATCATGATGACCACCTTCGGCAGCGACGAGAACCTGTACGCGGCCCTGCGCGCGGGCGTCAGCGGTTTCGTGCTCAAGACCTCGCCCCCCGAGCAGCTCGTGGCCGCGATCAGGGCCGCCGCGGCCGGGGACGCGCTCATCGACCCGGCCGTCACCACCCGCCTGATCTCCGGCTTCTCCGGGCGTACGGACCCGGAGTCGCCGCCGGCCCTGGCCGGGCTCTCGGACGCCCGGCTCGACCTGCTGAAACTGGTGGCGCGCGGGCTGACGAACCGGCAGATCGGACAGACCCTGTCCCTGCCCGAGCCGCAGGTGACCGAGGCGGTGCGGTCCCTGCTCGACCACCTCGGCCTGTTCGGCCGGGCGCAGCTCGTGGTGGCCGCCTACGAGTCCGGGCTGGTGACGCCCGGAACCGTCGCCACGAGATGAAGCCCCTTTTCGTCGCTTTGACGATAAAAACGGGTACGTACTAGGCTGTTTCTCGTGGCACAACTGCGCATTGCCCTGGCACAGACGAACCCGACCGTTGGCGACCTGGCCGGCAACGCCGACCGCCTGATCACCTGGACGCGTGCGGCCGCCGAGCGCGGCGCGCACCTCGTGGTGTTCACCGAGATGTTCCTCACCGGCTATCCCGTGGAAGACCTGGTGCTGCGCACCTCGTTCGTGGACGCGAGCATCGCGGCCCTCGACGAGGTGGCCGTCAGGCTCCAGCGCGAAGGACTCGGCGAGCTGCCCGTGGTCGTCGGCTACGTCGACCGGGCCAACCGCGCCCCCCGGGTCGGCCAGCCCAAGGGCGCCCCGCTCGACGCCGCCGCCGTGCTCCACCAGGGCCGGGTGGTCACCCGCACCGCCAAGCACCACCTGCCCAACTACGGCGTCTTCGATGAATACCGCTACTTCGTCCGCGGCGACCGGCTGCCGATCTTCCGGCTGCACGGGGTGGACGTGGCGATCGCGGTCTGCGAGGACCTCTGGCAGGAGGGCGGCCCGGTCTCCGTCGTAGGCCAGGCGGGCGCGGGGCTGCTCGTCGTGCCGAACGCTTCGCCGTACGAGAAGGAGAAGGACGACGTCCGGCTGGAGCTGTGCGCGCGCAGGGCGCGCGAGGCCGGGTGCGCGCTCGTCTACGTCAACCAGGTCAGCGGGCAGGACGAGCTGGTCTTCGACGGCGACTCCCTCGTGGTGGACGCCTCGGGCGAGCTGGTCGCGCGAGCCGCCCAGTTCCGGGAGGAGCTGCTCGTCGCCGACCTCGACCTGCCGGTCTCCACCGCCGCGACAGGGACGTTCCCGTACGACGCGGGCGACGGGTCCACCATCACCGTCGAACGGCTCGTGCTGTCGCAGGACCCCGTCGCGCCGTACCCGCCGGAGCCCGCGCGCGTGGCCGAGCCGCTGAGCACGCAGGCCGAGGTCTACGCGGCGCTGGTGCTCGCGGTCCGCGACTACGTCGCGAAGAACGGCTTCCGGTCGGTGATCCTGGGGCTGTCCGGCGGCATCGACTCGGCGCTCACCGCGACCATCGCCGCCGACGCCATCGGCCCGTCCCGGGTGCACGTCGTGCTGATGCCCTCGCGCTATTCCTCCGCGCACTCCCTGGCCGACGCCGAAGAGCTGGTCCGCAGGCAGGGGCTGACCTCCCAGGTGGTGCCGATCGCCGACATCGTCACCGCCTTCGAGAAGGAGGTCGGCCTGTCCGGCCTCGCGGCCGAGAACCTCCAGGCGAGGGTACGCGGCATGATCCTCATGGGGCTGTCCAACGAGCACGGCCATCTGGTGCTCACCACCGGCAACAAGAGCGAGCTGGCGACCGGCTACTCCACCCTCTACGGCGACTCCGCCGGCGGCTTCGCGCCCATCAAGGACGTGCCGAAGATCATGGTGTGGGAGCTGTCCCGCTGGCGGAACGCGCACACCGATCCGATGTTCCTGCTGGAGGCGGAGCGGCCGATCCCGGAGAATTCCATCACCAAGGAGCCGAGCGCCGAGCTGCGCCCCGACCAGCGCGACACCGACTCACTGCCGCCCTACGAGGTGCTGGACCGGCTGCTCGACGACTACGTGGAGAAGGACATGGGCTCGCGCGAGCTCATCGCCGCCGGGCACGATCCTGAGCTGGTGACGCGGGTGATCGGCCTGGTGGACCGGGCCGAGTACAAGCGCCGGCAGTATCCGCCGGGCCCGAAGATCACCCCCAAGAACTTCGGCCGGGACCGCCGCCTGCCCATCACCAACCGCTGGCGCGAGACGGCCCCCTAGCAGCCCCTAGCAGCCCGAGGGCTCACTCGGAGTCGAGGGCGGCGCGCACATCCGTGTGGATGAAGTCCTTGCCCTTGAACAGCAAGGACTCCTGAGACTCCTGGGCGAGAGCGTAGGCGAAGCAGTCGCCGAAGTTGAGCCCAGCGGGATGACCGCTGCCCTTGCCGAAGTCGCGATAGGCGGCGCGGGCCATGCGGGCCTGGACCTCCGTGACCGGGACCACGGCGATCTCAGCGGTGCTGATGAGCTCGTCGAAGCGACGGCTGGCGATCGGATCACGGCTCCCGTCGATGACGACCGCCGCTTCCAGAAAGTTGGCGGCGGACATGCGACGGACGCCGGCGTCCGCGATGGCCTCGGCAAAGGTGAGCGCATCCGGTTCAGAGCGAAGGATGGCGATGATCGCCGAGGTGTCAATGATCATCGGGGAAGTCCGTTCTCATCGTAGAGAAGCTCTCCATGGTCAGCGGAACGGAATGGCTCGACCAGGCGTGGAGCCGTGTCCCTGCCGATGGCGAGCAGCCGGTCCGCCAAGCCGGCGCTTCGAAGGTGCCGGACCCGTTCGAGTCGTTCGCGGACGGCGGCCGTCACGGCTGCCGTCTGGCTCTCCCCGGTCAGGCTCGCAAGCTCCTGAACGAGCCTGTGCGTCTCAGGATTCTTGATGTTCAGACTCACAATGTCCACCTTTCTACCCAGCCAGGGAACCATTCTACCTTCTGGTTCAGGCATAGAGGAAGGCCCTGCCGCTCAGCCGACAGGGCCAGCAGATCTCCCTGCCCAAAGGTGTGGTCGGTTGCCCCGAGAAGGGTGGCTTGTCACCTTCTGTTCACTGGTCCTTGGCCATCGCTCACGTACCGTCAGAGAGTGAGCGATCACGATGCGCCGTCCGCCCTGGCTCGCGCCGCCGCCGGAGCCCTGTTCTTCGACGAGGGGGACCGCGTGATGCTGGTGCGGCCCACGTACAAGCCGGACATGGACATTCCCGGCGGGTTCGTCGAGCCGGGCGAGACGCCCTACCAGGCGTGCGTGCGCGAGGTGCGGGAGGAGCTCGGCATCCGGCCGCCGATCGGGCGGCTGCTCGTGGCCGACTGGGCGCCGCATCCGGCCAAGGGCGACCTGATCCTGTTCGTGTTCGACGGCGACGTGCTCGGGCCGGAGACGCTCGCGCGGATCACGTTCGCCGACCACGAGCTCAGCGCCTACGACTTCCACCCGGTGGACGAGCTGGACGAGATGCTGATCGACCGGCTCGCCCGCCGGGTCAAGGCCGCCGCCCTCGCCCGCGACCTGGGCGAGACCGTCTACCTGGAACACGGCCGGCCGATCCTGGGCAAAGTCGTCTGAGACCGCCGCCCGCCTGGCGCTGCCGGGACCCGGCCCGCCTGGCGGGACCCGGCCCGCGCCCGCCCGGCGGGCGCCGGACCCGGTCCGAGTCCGCCGGGCGGGCTCAGGCGGCCAGGCCGGCGAGGACCTGGTCGACGAGGCGCTCGGCCAGGTCCGCCGGCAGCTCGCCGGCGGGACCCCACTTTCCGTACCAGAGCATGGCGCCCGACAGCAGCGCCATCCCCATCTCCACGTCCAGGTCGGACTTGAGCTCGCCGGTGGCGACGCCGCGCGCGATCGTCTCGCGCATGGCCGTCCGCCGCGGCTCTATCGCCCGCTTGAAGAAGCGCTCGGTGAGCCGCGGGTTGCGGTCGGCCTCGCTCATCGCGACGTTCATCACGCACCGGGCTCGGGTGCTGTTGCCCGACTCCCGGCGCATCACGTCCATCAGGGCGATCAGGTCGTCGCGCACCGACTCTCCGGCGAGCGGCGGAAGCGGCGCCTTGAGCGTGGCGAGCGCGTCGACGACGAGGTCCTCCTTGTTGGACCAGCGCCGGTAGATGGTCGTCTTGCCGACGCCCGCCCTCGACGCGATGGCCTCGATGGACAGCTCGGAGACGCCCATGCCCTCGGCGATCAGGTCGAGGGTCGCCTCGATGATCGCGCGCTCGGCCTTCTCGCTGCGTGGACGGCCTGCCGGACGGGCCGTCACCGGTTGCTGGGTGGTCATCGCGGTCTCACACTACCGCTGGTTCTTTCTGCTCCGTCTCCACCACCGAAGGCGGCTTACCGGGCATCCACCTGGCGACGACCGCGACACCGACCAGCGCGATGGCGGCCGACACCAGCGCGGTGACGTGCATGCCGTGCAGGAACGCCGCGTAGGCGGGCTGCATGATGGCCTCCCCGCGCTCGCCGAGCGCCCTGGCGACCTCGACGGTCCCCATGATCGACTCACCGCCCACGTGCTGGGCGGCGGCCGGCAGGCCCTGCAGGGACGGCGCGATCTCACCCCGGTAGGTGGACGACAGCACCGAGCCGAGCACGGCGACGCCGAGCGCCCCGGCGACCTGCCGGACGGTGTTGCTCATGGCCGAGCCGACGCCGGCCTTCTCGCTGGGCAGCGCCTCCATGATGGCCGTGGTGGCCGGCGGCATGATGTTGGCCATGGCCGCGCCCTGCACGAAGAAGATGATCTCCAGCACCACGATCGGGGTGTTCTGGTCGAGCAAGGCGTAGCTGCCCAGCACCAGCGCGATCACCGTCAGGCTGACCGTGGCCGACAGCTTGGCCCCGAACCGCTCGTTCACCCGCTGGCTGAGCGGCGAGAAGATGAGCTGCGCCGCGGCGAACGGGATCAGTAGCGCCCCCGCCTGCACCGCGCTGAAGTCCAGCACGATCTGCAGGTAGAAGGTCAGGAAGAACATCGCGCCCATCATGGCGAAGAAGACGATGCCCATCATGCCGATGGCCGAGCTGAACCGGACGTTGCTGAAGTAGCGGACGTCGAAGACGGGGTTGTCGATGCGCCGCTCCCACCAGACGAACACCGCGAGCACGGCCACCCCGAACAGCGTGGGCACCAGCACTTCGGCGGAGCCGAAGCTGCCCAGCTCGCCGCCCCTGATGATGCCGTAGACGACGGCGACCAGGCCGACGATGGACAGCAGCACGCCGATGGGGTCGAGCTTCGACGGCTTGGGGTCGCGCGACTCGGGCACGATGGTCGCGATGAGCACCACGCTGATCAGCACGATCGGCACGTTGATCAGGAAGACCGAGCCCCACCAGAAATACTCGAGCAGCAGGCCGCCGGTGATCGGCCCGATCGCGACGGCCAGACCCACGCCGCCCGCCCAGAACCCGATGGCCTTGCCCCGCTCGCCGGGCGGGAAGACGTTGGAGATGATGGCCAGCGTCGCGGGCATGATCGCCGCGCCGCCGATGCCCATCGCCGCCCTGGCCAGGATCAACTGGGTCGGATCCTGCGCGTAGGCGCTGGCCAGTGAGGCCAGGCCGAACAGCACCATGCCGATGAAGAGCATGCGCTTACGGCCGGTGCGGTCGCCGATCACGCCGAAAGTGAACAGCAGTCCGGCGAACACCAGGGTGTAGGAGTTGATCGCCCACTCAAGCTCGCTCTGGGTCGCCCCCAGCCCGAGGTCCGGGTCGGCGATGGTCTTCATCGCCACGTTCAGAATCGTGTTGTCGAGCACGACCGCCAGCAGGCTGAACACCAGCACGCCGAGGATCGCCCAGCGGCGTGGATGCCCTGTGTTGGGGTTCAATGCGGCACCTCAATTTCGATACGATCAAGTTTCGCTACGCAACCGTATCGCAAGGTATTTCGATACGCAACGGTCCCGTTTCGTAATGTGGGTCACACTCGCTCAGCGGGCCGCCAGCGTCTCGCGCGGCTTCGGATCGTCACTGACCACCGCGGCGGGCGGCCGCGGCGGGCGACGCCAGAACGGCAGCGCGACCAGCACGATCGCGATCCCGATCAGCCCCGCCACGGCGAACGCCCAGCCGGCCCCGTGGGCGTCGATGATCGCGCCGGCGATGGGCGCGGACGAGGCCCCGCCGATCAGCAGGGCGGTGCCGTGCAGGCCCATGGCCTCTCCCCTGGCCCCGGCGGGCACCTTGCCGCTGAGCGCCTCGACGGTGGACGACAGCGCCGGGGCGCACAGCAGGCCCGACGGCAGCAGCGCCAGCACCAGCCACCACCACTGGCCCGACAACAGCCCCACGGGCACGGTGAGCAGGGCCATGCTCGCGACGAGCACCAGCGGCGAGAACCCGCGCGACAACCCGCCGTAGATGAAACCGCCGGCCAGGGAGAAGCCGCACCAGATGCCGACGGCCAGCCCGATCCACCCGGTCTGCCCCGAGGTCTGCATGGTGGCGACCATCGCGAGCTCGGTGGCGGTGAGCACGAAGGTGGCGGCGGCCACGGTGCCGAGCAGCGCGAGCAGGCCGGGCGTGAGCCACTGCCGCCGCGACACCTTCGCCCCGGGCGCCGCCAGCTCCGCTGCCGACCTGACCGGCGGGTTGAGCAGCAGCAGCGCCAGGCCGGACCCGGTCAGCCCGATCGCGATGACGGCCATCGTCGGCCCGCTGCCGAACGTGATCATCCCGAACACCGCCAGCGCCGGCCCCGTCATGTAGGAGAGCTCGACGAACATCGAGTCGAGCGAGAAGGCCGTGCGGCGCTGCTCCAGCGGCACCATGGCGGCCAGGCACTGCCTGATCACGCTGAACACCGGCAGCCCCAGCAGCCCTGCCACCGCCGCCGCGGCGACCAGCGCGGGGAACGGCAGCGCCCAGGCGGTCGCCCAGAACACGGCCTGCGCCGCCGTGGTGACGGCCAGGACCGGGCGCAGGCCGTAACGGTCGACGAACCGTCCCGACAGCGGGGCTCCGACGGCCAGGCCGATCGTGCTCGCCATCGTGACCAGCCCGGCCATGACGTAACCGAGGTCGAGGGACTCGACGGCGTGCAGCGTCAGCGCCATCCCGATCGCCGTGACGGGGACGCGGGCCAGCACGCCGACCACCAGCAGCACGCCGACACCAGGGAGCCGGAACAGACGCCGGTAAGGTTCGATAGCCATTTTTATTGCTTACCTCCTTGCCTATTGTGGCAACCCGCACCGACACTTTCGCCACCCGTTTTCCGCCGTGGCATCATCGGGAGGAGTCCGGGGACGCCGCTGGGGCGCCTCGAGACGTTTCTGGAGGCTGTCTCAATGTCTTCATCGACCTCAATGTCTTCATCGACCCTGTACGGCGGCGTCTCCGGTCGCCGCGTCACCGTGCGCGACCTCGCCGCGGCCAAGCAGCGCGGAGAGCGGTGGCCCATGGTCACCGCCTACGACGCGATGACGGCCCGCGCGTTCGACCAGGCGGGCATCCCGGTCCTGCTGGTGGGCGACTCGGCCGCGATGGTCGTCTACGGCCACGACTCCACGCTGCCCGTCACCGTCGACGAGCTGCTGTCGCTGACCGCGGCCGTGGTGCGCGGCTCCTCGCGCGCCCTCGTGGTGGCCGACCTGCCGTTCGGCTCCTACCAGTCCTCGCCGGGGCAGGCGCTGGAGTCGGCGGCCCGCTTCATGAAGGAAGCGGGCGCCCACGCGGTCAAGCTGGAGGGCGGGCGGCGCATCCTGCCCCAGGTCGAAGCCCTGGTGTCGGCGGGTGTCCCGGTGATGGCGCACCTCGGGCTGACGCCGCAGTCGGTCAACGTGCTCGGCGGCTACCGCGTCCAGGGGCGCGGCGAGGACGGCGAGGAGCTCATGGCCGACGCCAAGGACCTGGAGCGGGCCGGCGCCTTCTCCGTGGTCCTCGAATGCGTGCCCGCCGACCTGGCCGCACGGGTGACCACGTCGCTGACCATCCCCACCGTCGGCATCGGCGCGGGCCCCGGCACGGACGCCCAGGTGCTGGTCTGGCAGGACCTCATGGGCCTCACGCCGCGCCCGGCCGCCTTCGTCAAGCAGTACGCCGACCTGGCCGGCGACCTGGACCGCGCCGCCCGCGCCTTCGCCGACGACGTGATCAGCGGCGCCTTCCCCGCCCCCGAACACACCTACCGCTGACCTCCGCCCCGGCCTCCCCGCTCAAGGGAGGCCGGAGTGAGGGCTAGCCCCGGCCGTGGGCCAGGGTGGCGGGGTCGGTGTTGGCGCCGCAGACCAGCACCGCGACCCGCTCGCCGGGCTCGGGGACGTACACACCTGCCAGCAGCGCCGCGTACGCGGTCGCGCCCGCGTACTCGGCGACCAGGTGGTGCTCCTCCCAGAGGGTACGGCGCGCTGCCACGATGGCGTCGTCCGTGACGAGCACGCTCTGCGCGCCGGCCCGGGAGAGGATGCCGTAGGCCAGGTCGCCGAGCTGGGTGGCGCCGAGCGCGTCGGCCGCGATCCCGCCCACCTCGACGGGCACCGGCTCACCGGCCTTGAGCGCCTCGTGCAGCGTCGGGATCCGCTCAGGCTCCACAGCGACGAGCTTGGGCCGCCCGGCGGTGCCCGACGGGCCGCCGAGGATGCCGGAGCCCACCGCCACGCCGGCCGCGAAGCCGCCGCCGCCGACCGCCACGACGATGGTGTCCACGCCGCCCGTCTGGGCCATCAACTCCAGCCCGGTGGTGCCCTGACCCGCCACCACCTCCGGCTGGTCGTAGGCGTGCACCTTGAGCGCGCCCGTCTCGGCCGCGCGTTTGGCCGCCGCCTCCGCCGCCTCGGAGTAGATGGTCCCGGTCTGGGTGACCTGGGCGCCGAGCGCGCGCAGCCCGGCCAGCTTCACCGGGCTCGTCACCTCCGGCACGAAGATCTCCGCCCGGACGCCGAGCGCGCGGGCGGCGTAGGCGACGGCGAGCCCATGGTTACCGCCGCTGGCCGCGATCACACCGGCTTCCGGGAGCTCCCCCGCCGACAGGATGCGGTTGAACGCCCCCCGCACTTTGAACGATCCCGAGTGCTGGAGCTGCTCCAGCTTGAGAAACCGCCCCGGTGCGCTTTCGAGCACGGGTGTGCGCAGCACGTGCCCGCCGATGCGCTCGGCCGCACTCACCACGTCCTCGTATGACACCGTCATCACCAATTGCTCCTTCGATCGTCCGCTCGGGCTCCCTCAGTCCTACGCCAGCGCCTGTTCGAAGTCGGCCCACAGGTCCTCGGCGTGCTCGATGCCGACGGCGACCCGCACCGTACCCTCGCTGATCCCGTGCTTGGCCAGCTCGGCGGCGCTCAGCGCGCGGTGCGAGGTGGTGGCCGGCTGCAGGATGAGCGTCTCGACACCGCCCAGCGAGGGAGCCAGCAGCGCCAGCCGTACCGAACTCATGAACTTCTCCCCCGCCGCGCGCCCGCCGGCCAGGTCGAAGGCGAACACGCCGCCGAAGTCCGGCAGCAGTTTGCCCGCGAGCTCGTACGACGGGTGCGTCGGCAGGCCGGGCCAGTGCACGGCCGCCACCGCGGGGTGGTCGGCGAGGCGGGTGGCGAGCAGCCGGGCGTTGGCGCAGTGCCGCTCCATCCGCAGCGGCAGCGTCTGCAGGCCGCGCAGGGTGAGCCAGGCGGCGAACGGGTCCGCCGACGCGCCGAGGCTGATGGCGAAGTGCCACACCTTCTTGTAGAGCGCGTCGTCGGCGAAGACGGCCATGCCGCCGACGACGTCGGTGTGCCCGGACAGATACTTGGTGGTGGAGTGGATGACGATGTCGGCGCCGTGCTCGATCGGGCGGCAGAGCATGGGCGTGGCGAAGGTGTTGTCCACCACCGAGACGAGGCCGAGCTCGCGCGCCACCGCGAACATCCCCGGCAGGTCGGCGACCTGGCACATCGGGTTGGCGATGGTCTCCAGGTAGACGAGCCTGGTCTCGGGGCGCACCGCGGCGCGCAGGGCGGCAGGGTCGTCCTCGGGCACGTAGCTGACGGTGACGCCGAACCGGCCGGCCAGCTCGTTGATCATGGCGGCGGTCCCGCCGTACAGGGCCTGCTGCGCGATGAAGTGGTCGCCCGGCTTGAGCAGGCCGAGCAGCACGATGTTGACGGCGCCCATGCCGGATCCGGTGGCGATGGCGCCACTGCCGCCCTCCAGGCCGGAGATCGCCTGTTCGAGGGAGCGGACGGTGGGGTTGGTGTATCTGCCGTAGACGAACGGGCCGTCCGGGCTGCCCATCGCGTTCGCCATCACCTCGGGGTCGTCGAAGACGAAGCCGGAGGTCTGATAGATGGGCACGGCGATCGGGCGGCTGCCCTCGATGATCGGCTGAGGCAGGTGGACAGCCCTCGTCTCGGGGCGGTAATCGGTCATAACAGTAAGAATGTCCGTGAAAGCGGACCTAAAGCAGATCCAATCAGGCAAAATTGGTTCATGAATGAGGCCAATGCCGATGACGTGGTCGACCGGCTGGGCCGCTGGGCGTCCGGTCGCGGGCCGCTCTACCTGCTGCTCGCCGCCCGGCTGCGGGCCCTCATCGACGACGGCGTGCTGCCTCCCGGCCTCCCGCTGCCGCCGGACCGGACGCTGGCCGGGCGGCTGGCGGTCGGCCGGGGCACCGTGGTGGCCGCCTACGACCTGCTGCAGCAGCAGGGCCGCGTGGTGCGCCGCCAGGGCAGCGGCACCCGGGTGGCCGCGCTGGACCTGCCCGCCACCCGCAGCACCGACGGGGTCGAGGCCAACCCGCTGCTCCTGCACATCCTGCATCCCCCGGACGGGGTGCGGCTGCTGACCTGCGCCGCGCCGGACGAGCCGCCGCCCGAGCTCGCCCAGGCGTACGCGGAGGCGATCGAACACCTGCCCGGCATGCGCGATCTGGGCTACCAGCCCGCCGGGAACCCGGCGCTGCTCGCGGCCGTGGCCGCCTACTACTGTGACCGCGGCCTGCCCACGACCACGCGGGAGATCATCGTGACGACCGGCGCGCAGCAGGCGCTCACGCTGCTCGCCGGTCTGCTGGTGTCGCCCGGCGACACGGTGCTGACCGAGTCGCCGACGTACCCGGGGGCGATCGAGGTGTTCCGGCACGCCGCCGCGGTCGTCCGCCCCATGACCGTGGACCCGCCCGGCCTGGCCGCCGCGCCGCGTGAGCGGCCCACGCTGGTCTACACGGTGCCGACCGCGCGCAACCCCACCGGCTCGGTCATGGACGCGGGCACCCGCAGGCGCCTGGCCGCGTTCGCCGCCGAGCACGACGTGCCGCTGATCGAGGACGAGGTCTGCGCCGAGCTGTGCTTCGACGGCCGGACCCCCGCTCCCGTCGCCGCCTACGCCCGTGGCGAGCAGGTCATCACGATCTCCTCGCTGAGCAAGGCGGTGTGGGGCGGGCTGCGGATCGGCTGGATCCGCGCCTCCGCGCCGCTGATCTCCCGGCTGGCCCGGCTGCGCGCCGTACACGATCTGGGCGGTGAGGTGGTCGGCCAACTCGCCGCCGCCGCGCTGCTGGCGCGGCTGGAGGACATCCGGCGGGCGCGCGTACGCACGCTGCGCGCCCGCCACGACCACCTGTGCGCCGAGTTGCGCGCCCACCTGCCGTCGTGGTCGTTCGAGCCCGCCCAGGGCGGTCAGACGATCTGGGTACGGCTGCCGCGCGGCGAGGCCGGCTCCTTCGCGCAGGTGGCGCTGCGGCATGGGGTCGCGGTGCCGCCCGGCAGGTCGTTCGACCCGCTCGGCGGCCATGAGGACCACCTGCGGCTGCACTTCCTGCTCCCCCGGGCCGAGCTCTCGCAGGCGGTACGCGCGCTGGCCGCCGCCTGGCGGGCCTACGACGGGACCGAACGCCCCGCCTCCCGCCACACCCTCATCGTCTGATCCGCCTGACGCCTGGACGAGGCGGGCAAGGACCCCTGTGCGGGGTGGGAAAGGCGCGCCGCTCTGCCGTGAGCTGACATGGCCGTGGGGCGGGCGCGGGGTGCGGCAGAGTTGGGCGTATGACGTTCGTGCTCGTACACAGTCCCAGCGTGGGGCCGGCGACGTGGGCGCCGGTGGCGGCGGCGCTGGAGCGCAGGGGGCACGCGGCCGTGGTGCCCGACCTGACCGGGGT
The DNA here is from genome assembly GCF_014646515.1 of Nonomuraea glycinis. Taxonomy (GTDB): domain Bacteria; phylum Actinomycetota; class Actinomycetes; order Streptosporangiales; family Streptosporangiaceae; genus Nonomuraea; species Nonomuraea glycinis. Next base: position 50,430 of record NZ_BMNK01000017.1, on the reverse strand, counting down.
GACGGCCGGCGGCGGCCCCTTCTGGCCGAGGGTGGTGGAGGCGGTGCGCGCGGCCGCGCCCGAGACGCCCCTGGTGCTGGTCGCGCACAGCAACGCGGGGCTGTTCCTGCCGGTGGTCAAAGAGGGGCTGGGCGAGCGGGTGGTGGCGTGCGTGTTCGCCGACGCGCACCTGCCACCGGCGAGCGGGCTGGTGCGGGCCGGGCAGGAGGCCTTCCTGCCGTTCCTGCGCGAGCTGGCCGGCCCGGACGGGGTGCTGCCGCGCTGGACGGACTGGTGGGGCGAGGAGGACGTCGCGCCCATGTTCCCCGCCGACGCGGCCGTGCGGGAGCGGGTCGTGGCGGAGCAGCCGCGGCTGCCGCTCGGCTTCTACACCGAGCCGATCCCGGTGCCCGCCGGCTGGGACGCCGTCAGATGCTCGTTCCTCTGGTACGGCCCGCCGTACGACACGGTGGCCGAGGAGGCGCGGCGGCGCGGCTGGCCGGTGCTGCGCACGCCCGGGAGGCATCTGCACCAGATCGTGGATCCCGAGGGGGTTACCGACGCCCTGCGGAAACTGTCGCGGAAGTCGTGAATTCTTCACTGCCGTCCGGAGCGCGCCGCCGACATAGTCGCAGGCATGACAGCGATTCGGGTCCACGACCTCAGGAAGAGCTACGGAGACTTCGCCGCCTTGAAGGGCATCTCGTTCGAGGTGCCCGCCGGTGAGATCTTCGCGCTGCTCGGCAGGAACGGCGCGGGCAAGACCACGGCGGTGGAACTGCTCGGGGGCTTCCAGCGGCCCGACGGCGGGACCGTACGGGTGCACGACCTCGACCCGGTCGCCGATCGCGCCGCCGTACGGGAGCGGAGCGGCATCATGCTGCAGGAGGCCGGCTTCTTCCCCGACCTGACCGTGGCGCAGACCGTCGACACGTGGCGCGACTTCACCGCCGCGCCCCGCCCGCGCGGGGAGGCGCTGGAGCTGGCCGGTCTGGCCGCGAAGGCGGGCACGAAGGTGCGCCAGCTCTCCGGCGGCGAGAAGCGGCGCCTCGATCTGGCGCTGGCCCTGCTGGGCGGCCCGGACGTGCTCTTCCTGGACGAGCCGACCACCGGCATGGACGCCGAGGGGCGCCGTGACACCTGGGAGGTGGTGCGCGGCCTGGCCGCGCAGGGCACCACGATCCTGCTCACCACGCACTACCTGGAGGAGGCGCAGCGACTGGCCGCCTCGATGGCGATCCTGGACGAGGGCGAGATCGTCGCGGCCGGTGGGATGGCGGAGACGCTCGCCGCCCGCGGCGGCCGGGTGGCGTTCCGGCTGCCCGAAGGCGTGCGCCCGGCGGACCTGCCACTGCCGGTCACGTTGGAGGGCGAGATCGCCGTCTGCCGGGCCGACGACCCGGACCTGGCCGCGCAGACGCTGCTGACCTGGGCCGCCGGGCGCGGCCTGCGGCTGACGGGCCTGGAGGTCCGCGCGGCCACCCTCGAAGACCTCTTCCTCGACCTGACCAGGAGCGCCCGATGAGCGTCGCCGCCACCTACCGGCTCGGCACCCGCCTGTTCTGGCGGGACCGCACCATGCTGTTCGCCTCGGTCGTCACCCCCGTGGGGCTGGCCGTCGGGCTGCCGGTGCTCATGCGCAACGTCCGGCCCGGCCAGATCGCCGAGGTCGCCCAGCTCTTCCACGGCATGCTGGCCGTCCTGCTGGCGATCACCGCGTTCATGAACATCGTCGTCGCCCTGACGAGCCGCCGCGACCAACTGGTGCTCAAGCGGCTGCGCACCACCCGGCTGACCGACGCGCAGATCCTGGCCGGCCAGATCGCCAGCACGGTGACGCAGACCGTGGGCCTGATCCTGCTGTCCATGGTGGCCGTGCGGTTCCTCGCCGACGTGCCGTTCCCGCCGGACCCGCTGCTGTTCGGCGCCGCCATCGTCGCGGGCTCCGCCGTGCTGGCCCTGCTCGGCGCCGCCTACACGGCCGCGATCCCGCGCGCCGAGCTGGCCGCCGCCTACACCATGCCCATCTTCCTGATGGCCGGGGTCGGCGCGGGCGCGATGGGACCGATCCCGCTGCCTTCGTTCGTACGGACCGCGCTGGACCTGCTGCCGACCGCGGCCGTGGTGGACGCCGTCTCCACCGGCGCCGTGCTCCGGCCCGTCCTGAACCTCGCCGCCTGGGCGATGATCGGCGCCGTGGCCCTGAGGCTGTGGTTCCGGTGGGAACCCCGACGGTCATAATCGAGCCGTGACCTCCACCTTCGCACGGCGCCTGGCGACCGGCCTCATCACCGGCGTGGCCATCACCTATTCGCTGCCGGGGCTGGTCTACGTCTTCATGGGCCCGATGTACGGCCTGGTGGCCTGCCTCGCGATGCTCGGGGTCGTCTCGCTGCACTACCTGAACATGCGGGCCGGGCTGCGAGGTGAGCGGCCCCCGCTGTTCCCGCTCACCCTGATAGGGCAGGCCGTCGTCACCTACCTGCCCGACTTCCTGCTGCCCACCGGCTACTCCGCGCTGGCCGCGCCCATGCTGGCCGGAGCGGTGCTGGTGCTGCTGCCGCTGCGCTGGGGCGCCGCCGCGGTGGCCCTGATGGTCGCCTACGAGGGCGTGGCCCTGTTCGTCGGCCTGCCCGCCATAGTGATCACGCTCTTCTACGCCTCCTCGGTGCCCATCACCGGCGCGCTGACCTACGCGCTGGTCCGCCTCGTCCGCGTCTCCGCCGACCTTGAGGAGGCCAGGGCCGAGCTGGCGGAGGCGGCGGTGCTCAAGGAGCGGCTGCGCATCTCCCGCGACCTGCACGACGGCCTGGGCCGTAGTCTCACCGCCATCGCGCTCAAGGGCGACCTGGCCTCCCGGCTGCTGGATCGCGACCCGGACGTGGCCCGGGGCGAGGTGGCCGAGCTGGTCAAGGTGGCCAGGGAGGCGGCCCAGGACGTACGGCAGGTGGCGCGCGGCTACCGCGAGCTGACGCTGTCCGGCGAGGTGAACCGGGCCGTGGCGCTGCTGGAGTCGTCCGGTGTGAGCTGCCAGGCCCACCTCACCGACGCCCGGCTGCCGAAACGCTCGGACGAGACGCTGGCCTGGGCGGTGCGTGAGGCGGTCACCAACGTCCTGCGGCACAGCCTGGCCACCACGTGCACGATCACCACGTCGGCGGACGCGGGACGGCTGCGCCTGGAGGTGGCCAACGACGGCGTCACCGGTGAGCGCGCCCCGGCCGGCGGCGGCCTCACCAGCCTGGCCGAGCGCGCGGGCCAGGCCGGCGGCACCCTCACCGCCACCCCCGACGGGACCGGCTTCCTGCTGGCCGTGGAGGTCCCGGCATGAGACCGGACGGTGGTCGTACCGGCACGGAGGTGGACGGCGGAGGTCCGCGCATGAGACCGGACGGCGGTCGTACAGCATGATCAGGGTGCTGCTCGCGGAGGACATGCACATGATCCGGGCCGCTCTCACGGCTCTGCTGCGGCTGGAGCCGGATCTCGACGTGGTCGCCGAGGTCACGCGGGGTGACGAGATCGTGCCCGCCGCGCTGGCGGCCCGCCCCGACGTGGCGGTCCTGGACATCGACCTGCCGGTCGTGGACGGCATCACCGCCGCCGCCTCGCTGCGTGAGCGGCTGCCGTCGTGCCGGGTCCTGGTGCTCACGGCGCTGGGGCAGCCGGGTCAGGTGCGGCGCGCGCTCGCGGCCGGCATCGAGGCGTTCCTGGTCAAGGACGCGCCCGGCGACCAGCTGGCGGACGCCATCAGGCGCACCGCGGCGGGCCTGCGCGTGCTGGACGCCGAGCTGGTGTCCTCGGCGATGGAGTACGGCGAGAGCCCGCTGACGCCGCGCGAGTCGAGCGTGCTGAAGGAGGCGGCAAGAGGCTCCTCCGCGGAGGAGACCGCCTCCCGCCTGCACCTGTCGCCCGGCACCGTGCGCAACTATCTGACGGCCGCGATCACCAAGACCGGCGCCCGGAACAAGATCGACGCCATCCGCATCGCCGAGGACGCGGGCTGGCTCTGACGAAACGGCCGTCAGACGTCGGTGATGCGCAGGCCGGCGTGTGCCTTGTAGCGACGGTTGATGGAGATCATGTTGGCGGTCAGCGCCTCCACCTGGAAGGCGTTGCGCAGCCGGCCGCCGTAGACGCCGCGCACGCCGGGGATGACGTCCGCCAGGGCCCGCACCGTGTCGGTCGCCTCGCGGTCGTCGCCGAGCACCAGGACGTCCAGGTCCACCTTCTCCACGGCCGGATCCATCAGCAGCACGGCGGACACGTGGTGGAAGGCCGCGACCACCCGGCTGTCCGGCAGCACCGCCGCCGCCTGCTGGGCGGCGCTCCCCTCCGCCACGGGCAGCGCGTAGGCGCCCTGCTTGTCGAACGCGAGCGGGTTCACGCAGTCGACCACGATCTTGCCGGCCAGCTCCGTGGTCAGCGACTCCAGCAGCGCCTTGTGCCCGTCGTACGGCACCGCCACGATCACGATGTCGCAGCCGGCGGCGACCTCGGAGTTGGTGGCACCGCTCGCGCCCGCCCCGATGGAGTCGGCCGCCTCGCCCGCCCGCTCGGCGCTGCGTGACCCGATCACCACCCGCAACCCGGCCATGGCGAACCGTCGCGCCAGCCCTTTGCCCTGGTCACCGGTGCCGCCGAGAATGCCGATGGAAAGTCCGCTCACGTCAGTCATAAGCCAGATCATGCCAGCTTCGCCTCCGGCGGGCTCCGCCGGGCCCGCCGGAGCGGACCCGGTATGAGCACTGGTCAGCAGTTGCCGAAGGCGGGCAGCCCGTACAGGCGCAGGGCCAGCCACTCGACGGCCAGGGGGCCGCCCTGGACGGCGCCGAGCACGTGGCTGTTCGCCGACAGGGACGCCCATCGGGCGTTCACACCGGCGGCGCAGTACTGCGTGCGCAGGGCGGCGCCGACCGCGTGCGGGATGGTCTCGTCGCCGCGCGCGTGGTAGAGGAACATCGGCGCCCGGGGCGGCGTCGAGCCGAGCCGGTTCTCGGCGAGGCGGGCCAGCCACTTGGGCTGATTGAGCAGGTCGACGGTGCTGAGGTCGGCGAAGCGGAGGCCGGCCAGCTTGTCCAGGTCGCCCACGCAGTCGTCGGCGGCGTCGGCCAGCAGGGCACGGCCCCGGTCGTTGAGGTCGGCCTCGAGGTCGAGCTCCGGGTAGGCGGCGTCGAGTCCGATGCCCGCGGCGGCGGCCAGGCCGAATCCGGCGGTGCCGTCCAGGTGGTCGGCCACCGCGTGCAGGTCGGCGGGGACGCCGCCGGCGGCGACGCCCTTGAGCCGGAGGTCCGGGGCGTAGGAGGGCTGGAGCTGGGCGGCCCAGCCGGCGGACGCGCCGCCCTGCGAGTAGCCCATCACGGCCACCGGGGCCCGGTTCGACAGGCCCGCGCCGGAGACGCGGCTGGCGGCCCTGATCGAGTCGAGCACGGCGTGGCCCTGGGAGACGCCCGCCATGTAGGTGTGCGTGCCGGGGGTGCCGAGGCCCTCGTAGTCGGTCACGGCGACGGCGAAGCCCTTGAGCAGGAACAGGCTGATCAGGGCGAGCTCGGCCTCGCGGCCGGCGCGCATGCTCGCCGACGGCGCGCACTGGTCGCCCAGGCCGTGGGTGCCGGTGGCGTAGCCGACGATGGGCCGGGTGCCCAGGGGATAGCGCGCCTTGGGCACCAGGAGGGTGCCGGACACGGCGTTGAGCGAGCCGGTCGCGGAGGTGGAGCGGTAGACCAGGTGCCAGGCGTTGACCGGCACCTCCAGCAGCCGGCCGGGCAGCAGGTAGACGGTGGTGGGCGCGGCGGAGACCACCTCGCCCGCCGTGGCGGCGCGTGCGGGGGCGGCGACGAGGGAGATGATCAGGAGCAGGATCGCGGACACGCTGACGCGGACACGAAACTTCATGTGTGCCGTCTCTCTTGAGGGATGCGCTCACGGGACGGCGGCGCCGCGAAACCGATCGTTACCCCCTGGTAACCAGCTGTCAAGAGCCCGAATGACGGTATAACGAGATGGATTGTCAGACATGTGACGCCCGAATCCGGGAGGAAACCGGTTACCAGCCGGCGCATGTCGTGCACCATGGGTTCATGGACTCAGGATCGGTGGCCTACCTACGCGATCTCCTCGCCGAGACCGGCTGGGTCGAGCGCACCCGCGAGCTCGGCCGCGCCCTGCGCACCACCCGCTCCCCTGGCGGCCTGCTGCTGGTCGGCACCCCCGACGAGGAGCCGTGGCACCTGACCGCCCATCTCGCCGACGAGGCCCGCCTGGCGGACCTGCCGCAGCTCGCCCCCACCCTGGTGCGCTGGGCGCCCTCGGCCGGCGCGCCCCCGCACCTGCGGGTCGGCCTCGACCGCATCCGGCGGACCCGGCGAGGCGAGACCCTGTTCGTGGTGGCGGAGCAGAAGGCGCCGGTCCCCCTCCTCGAACGCGTCGACGACGCCCGCCGCACCGGCGCCACCATCCTGGCCCTCGAAGGCGCCGACCGGGAGCTGTCCGGCCTGGCGCACGACGCCATCGCCATCCCGGCGAACGGCCCGGTCAGCTTCGACGGCGCCCAGCACCTGGTGAGCGCGGCCGCGGGTGAGATCCCGCAGCGCCCCGGCCTGCGCGAGCGGCTGGCCCGCCTGCTCGACCGGGTCAGCGGCCCGCGGGTGGCCGAATAGCTCAGCTCTCCTGCGGCTCAGCGGTGCTCAGGTGGCCGAATGGCTCAGCTCTCCTGCGGCTCAGCGGTGCGCAGATGGCCGCGGAGGGTGGCGTCCAGCCTGGCGGTGGCGGCCTCGACGATGCCGATGACGATCGCCTGCACCGGGTCCGGCTCCCCCGACCTGGTACGGCTCACCCGGGTGACCACGTCGATCCGGCGCGCCCCCACGTCCCCGAGGTCGCTGACCCGTACCTCGCCCTCGGGCACGTCCAGCAGGGCCAGCGTCGGCACGATCGCCACCCCGTGACCCGCCGCCACCAGCGCCAGCGTGGGCCCGAACTCGCCGATCACGTGCACCTTGCGCGGCTCGAAGCCGTGCAGCGCGGCGAGCCGGTCCAGCGCCTGACCGCAGGCCTTGCCGGGCTCGCTGGCCACCCACGGCACGTCGGCCAGGTCGGCGAACCCCTTCGGCTCGGGCCATCCGGGCGGCACCACGATGCGGTACTCGTCCACGAAGAGGGCGCGGGCGGTCAGTGAGGGCTGGGCGGGCTGCGGCAGGCTCATGTCCCGCTCGGTGATCAGCACGTCCACGACGCCGTGCCTGAGCTCCTGCAGGGCGGGCGGGCCGTACACCTCGTGGATGGAGGGGATGATCTTGGGGTGGCTGTCGGCGAGCTCCCGCATGGCCGGGACCAGGATGTGATGGATCACCGTGGCGAAGGCCGCGATGCGGACCGGGCCCGCCAGCCGTTCGGTGAAGCGGGTGAGCTCGCGCCTGGCCTCGGCCAGCTCGTCCTCGACGCGCTCGGCGTAGCCGGCCAGGACGCGGCCCGCAGGGGTGAGCGAGACCCGGCGCTGGGAGCGGTCGATGAGCGCCAGCCCCACCTCCCGCTCCAGCTGGGCGAGCTGCTGGGAGACCGCCGAGGAGGTGAGGTAGAGTGCCTCGGCCGCCCGCATGACGCCGCCCCGGCGCGCCACTTCGTGGAGGATTCGTAACCGGCGGGGGTCGATATCCATGCGGCCGAGCTTACGCTGACCTTCCGCGATGGTTATTCGCGCTTCGCACGCCGGCAACGGGTCGGCGTGGCCGCCTCCCCCGATCGAAGAGGGCACATGATCGTCGAGCTCAGCCATCGCATCGCCGAAGGCATGGTCACCTACCCGGGGATCCCTGGGCCACGGCTCGGCGTGCACCTCAGCCGTGAGGACTCCCGCGAGGTGTACGCGCCCGGCACCGAGTTCCACCTCGGCACGATCGCGCTGGCCGCCAACACCGGCACCTACCTCGACACTCCCCATCACCGCTACCCCGACGGCCCGGACCTGTCACAGGTGCCGGCGAGCAGGCTCGCCGACCTGCCCGGCCTGGTGGTGCGGGCCGAGGGCACGCGCGAGGTCCGGCTCAGTGAGAACTTGGACGTACGCGGCCGCGCCGTGCTCATCCAGACCGGCTGGGACCTCCACTTCGGCACCGAGAAGTACGCCGACGAGCACCCCTACCTCGCCCCGGAGTCGGCGGCGTGGCTGGCCGAGCAGGGTGCCGCGCTGGTCGGGATCGACTCCCTGAACATCGACGACACCCCGCACCGAGGCGAGCGGCCGGCGCACACGCTGCTGCTGAAGGCGGGCATCGTGCTGGTGGAGCATCTGACGGGCCTGTCGGCACTGCCCGACGAGGGATTCCGGTTCCACGCCGCGCCACCGATGATCGCCGGCCTGGGCACCTTCCCGGTACGCGCCTACGCCGTGCTGCCCTAGCCAGAAAGCGACGGCAGCCGGAAAGCCTCGGCCCCGGGCCGGACTGATCACGCAGGTTTACCGCGTCTGTCACCTCTCCTGGCGACTTCGGCGGTCAGTCGTCGTCCAGGTCCGCCTCATCCCACGCCTTGTTACGGTCGGCCGCGCGCTGCAAGGCGCCGGCCGCCTCCTGCTCGCTCGCATAGGGGCCCATCCGGTCCTTGTCAGGGCAGCCCCGGTCGGGCTCGACGCGCATGTGCTTGAGGCAGAACCACCATTGGCCATCGCTCACGTCATCGATTCTGCCCCGTAGACTCGTGTTTCATGACGACACTGCTCCAGCCCGGCCGAATTTCGCCCATGCGAAAGGTCCCCGCCCAGATCGAGCGGCCGGAGTACGTCGGCAAGAAGCGCCCCAAAATCGACGAGTCCGACATCAAGACCCCCGAGACGATCGAGCGCATGCGCGTGGCCGGCCGGATCGCCGCGCAGGCCCTCGAAGAGGTCGGCAGGCACGTGCGCCCCGGCGTCACCACCGACGAGCTCGACCGGATCGGCCATGACTTCCTCGTCGACCACGGCGCCTACCCGAGCACCCTGGGCTACAAGGGCTATCCCAAATCGCTGTGCACCTCGATCAACGAGGTGATCTGCCACGGCATCCCCGACGACACCGTGCTGCGCGACGGCGACATCGTCAACGTCGACATCACCGCCTACATCGGTGGCGTGCACGGCGACACCGACGCCACCTTCCTGGTGGGCGAGGTCGACGAGGAGTCCCGGCTGCTGGTGGAGCGCACCCGCGAGGCGACGATGCGGGCGATCAAGGCGGTGGTCCCCGGCCGCCAGCTCAACGTGGTCGGCCGGGTCATCGAGGCGTACGCCAAGAGGTTCGGCTACGGCGTGGTGCGCGACTTCACCGGCCACGGCATCGGCACGAGCTTCCATTCCGGCCTGATGGTGCCGCACTACGACGACCCCTCCCTGCGGGTGGAGCTGGTGCCCAACATGACGTTCACCATCGAGCCCATGCTGACGCTCGGCACGATCGACTACGACATCTGGCCCGACCAGTGGACCGCCGTGACCAAGGACCGCAAGCGCACGGCCCAGTTCGAGCACACGATCGTGGTCACCGAGACGGGCAGCGAGATCCTCACCCTCGCCTAGGCAGCACACCCGTCACCGTCGTGCCCTCCCCGCGCACGCTGTTGACCGTCAGAGTGCCACCGAGTTCCGCGAAAGCGGCCCGCATACGGGCGATGCCCCGGGCCGCCTTCGCGGTGTCGAATCCCTGGCCGTGATCGCTGACCGTCATGCGCAGGCCACCGGCGCCCACGGTCACGGCGATCGACACGGCGGCGGCGCCACTGTGCGACTCGACGTTGGCCAGGGCCTCTCTCATCGCCGCGAGCACTCCCCCGGCGGTGCTCGGCGACACGTCGGCGGTGGGCAGCGCCCAGACCTCGACGGTGATCCCGGTCCGCTGCGACCAGTCGGACAGGCAGGCTTCGAGCGCCTCGGCCAGGCTCTCCCCCTCGCGCATACGTGTGTCTTTCGTCAACCCGAACTCCGCCTTCCTGAGGCCCGAGCAGGCGCCGGTCTGCACATGACCGGCTCCACATGTGACGCTTATCCCCGCCGATCGGACGGCAGGCGACCCCCCGGCTGCCTCATGGGGAAAGGTTACCCGCCATGCCAGAAGCGTATAGATCGAAGATAGGAGGCCATGCCCGTACGGTTATGGCATGCTCAGGCCACGTCTTTTCGGATGGCGCGTACGACGCCCGCCACCATCGGGACGATGATCCAGCAGAGCACCGACACGGCCAGCCGGGCGGCTTGATCGCCGGTCAGGGCGCCGGCCGTCAGCGGCGCGGTGGTGGTGCCCAGGTCGAGCCATGCGGCCAGGGTCTCGCCGGTGGCGCCGAGGCGGCCGATGGCGCTCCAGGCCATCGTGGACGACAGGCAGATCACGATCGCGGCCGGCGCGTTCTGGAGCAGCAAGCCCAGCGCGAGCCCCATCGCGACCACCAGCACGCACCCCGCGGTCCAGCCCAGCAGCGCGCGCGGATCGACCGCCCAGTCGGCCGGCGCCTCCCGGACGCCGGCGACGACGGCCGTCACCGGCACCGCCACCAGGATCGCGAACAGGCAGGCGGCCACCGTCACCAGCAGCGGCGGCAGGCACTTGGCCAGCAGCACCCGCGAGCGGCGCGGTTCGAGGGTGAACGTGGTCAGGGCGGTGCGGTGGCTCCACTCGCCGGTCACCGTGAGGATGCCGAGCACGGGCAGCAGCGTCCCGAACCCGATCCCGGCCGTGCCGATCAGCATGCCGAGCCGCGGACCGGCCGTCAGGCCCCGACCGGCGATCAAGGCGACCGTCAGGACGATCAGGATCACGGCCATGACCTGGCCGCTGCGCGTGTCGAAGAGCTTGCGGGTCTCCACCGCCACCAGGCGGCGGAACGGGATCGTGCTCATGCCGCGCTCCGATCGGCGTCGGCGGTGAGTTCGAGGAAGGTCTGTTCGAGGCTGCGGCCCTGGTTGAGCTCGGCGACCGTGCCCTCGGTGAGCACCCGGCCGCGGCCGATCATCACGATGCGGTCGGCGACCTGCTCCACCTCGTGCAGCAGGTGCGAGCTGAGCAGCACCGAGCAGCCCGCGGCGGCCATCTCGCGCAGCAGCCCGCGCATCCACCGGATGCCCTGCGGGTCCAGGCCGTTGGCGGGCTCGTCCAGGATGAGCACCCTGGGGCGGCCGAGGAGCGCGTGCCCGATGCCGAGCCGCTGCCGCATCCCGAGCGAGTAGCCGGCTATCCGCCGCCGGCTCTCCTTGCCCGTCAGGCCGACCCGGTCGAGCACCTCCCCGACCCGCGACCTGGGCAGGCCGAGCACCATCGCGCCCAGGGTGAGGACCTCCCGCCCGGTGCGGCCGGGGTGCTGGGCGCCCGCGTCGAGCAGCGAGCCGACGTGGTAGGCGGGGCAGTCCAGCTCGGCGTACGGCCGGCCGAGGACGGTGGCCGAGCCGGCGGTGGGGCGGGACAGGCCGGACAGGACGCGCAGGGCCGTCGACTTCCCCGCGCCGTTGGGGCCGAGGAAACCGGTGACGCACCCCGGTTCGACGGTGAAGGACACGTCGTCGAGCGCCCGTACACCCCGGTAGGTCTTGCTGACATGACTGAACTCGATCATGTGTCCAGTCCATCGGACGCGGGCCCGGGCGGCATCGGACCCAGGTCCATCGATCCTGGCCTCGCGGCCACCGGAGGTGGACCCAGGTCGCTAACGCCTACGTCATTCGCCCTTGTCCGCGCGGTTGAGGCGGGCCAGGTAGTCGTTGTAGGAGTTGAGCTCCGGGTCGCCGCCCGGGGAGCGGTCGGCCTTACGGTCGCTGCGCCGGGCCGTGCGCTCCTCGCTCTGGTACCACTGCGCGGCGATGGCCAGCAGCACGATCAGGGTGGGGATCTCGCCGAAGCCCCAGGCGATGGCGCCGCCGTTCTGCTGCTCACGCAGCAACGACTCGCCCCAGGTACGGTCGAGCTGCTCGTACCAGCCGGAGGCGATGACCGAGCCGGTCATCATCAGCGCGATGCCGAAGAAGGCGTGGAACGGCATGGTGACGAACAGCAGCAGCAGCCTGCCGACGTGCGGCAGGCGGTAGGGGCCCGGGTCGATGCCGATGACCACCCAGAAGAACAGGCAGCCGCTCAGCAGGAAGTGCAGGGTCATGATGATGTGCCCGAGATGCTCCTGCATCGCGGACTCGAACAGCGGCGTGAAGTAGAGCGCGTAGGTGGAGGCGATGAAGATCGCGGTGGCGATGGCCGGATGCCCGGCGATCTTGACGAACCTGCTGTGCAGGATCGCCGTCAGCCACTCGCGCGGCCCCCGGTCGCCGCGCTTGGCGGCGGGCTTGAGCGCGCGCAGGGCGAGGGTGACGGGCCCGCCGAGGACCAGGAAGATCGGCACGATCATGGCGAGCGTCATGTGCTCGATCATGTGCACGTCGAACATGACCTTGGCGTAGCGGGCCAGGCCGCTCTGCGTGGCGATGACCAGGATCAGCACGCCGATGAACCAGGACACGGTGCGGCCCTTGGGCCACGAGTCGCCGCGCCGCGCGAGCCTGATGACGCCCGCGCCGTACAGGCCGGCGAGCACGGCGGCCACGATCGCGAAGAACAGGTCGAACCACCACAGGGAGGCGATGTTCGCCAGCGAGATGGGCGGCGGGACCGGGTAGCCGAGCAGGTCGAAGGCTCGTCCGGCGGGCAGGCTGACGGGCGGCGGGGGCGTGCGCGCCAGCGCCACGGCCAGGCCGACGGTGGCGAGCATGAACAGCAGCTCGCCGCCGGCCAGCCGGGCGAACGCGCGCGGCCTGCCCGCGGTGAGCTCCACCAGCGTGCGCTGCCGGTGCCACCAGCCCACGTAGCCGAGCAGCACGAAGGCCACGATCTTGATCACGATCAGCACGCCGTAGCTGGACGTCCACAGGTCGGACACGTCGGCCAGCCGGGCCACCACACTCGCCAGCCCGGACACGCCGACCCCGGCATAACACCACAGGGCCATCCGGGAGAAGCGGTCGGCCGCCACGTCGAGCTGCGGCTTCTTCAGCAGGGCGTGCAGCGCGAGCACCGCCAGCCCGCCGACCCACAATGCCAGCGTGAGCAGGTGCAGCGCCAGACCGGTGGTGGCCAGGCCGTGGTTGGGCGAGGACGCCGAGTGCCCGGTGAGCGCCGGCGGCAGCAGCGCGGCCAGCGCGAACAGCAGCAGCGCGCCCGAGGCTCCGGCGGTGATGGCGCCCCGCGAGAACAGCGCGATCGACACGCCGAACAGCAGCACGAGGGTGAGCGCGATGCCGGGGCTCTCCTGGGTGGCGTAGCCGACCAGGAAGCTGCGGTTGAGGATCTCCGGCACCGACCTGGCCCAGACGTCGGAGACGCTGAACACCATGGTGAGGAAGGCCGCCCCGGCCCAGGCCAGCGCCGCCCACGAGGCGGCCCGGACATAGCCGAGCGCGGTCTTGCCGAGCATGCCCTTGTCGTTGGGCAACAGGAGCGTGGCCGCCAGCAGCAGGCCGACGGTGGTCAGACCGGCCACGTCCAGGAACAGCTTGGAGATCGGCAGCCCCCAGCGCGTGACCACGCCGGAGGAGGGCACGCCCAGGATGATCCGGGGGAAGGCCGCGCCGCCGGCGATCATGGCGATCACCAGGCCGGCGACCGCCGCGACGACCGACGCCAGCCCGAGCCGGGCGGCTCTGGTCATGGCTTCTTCTTCCGCGCGCTGAGCAGGAACCCGACGCCGATGCCGACGAGCGCGCCGACGACGACCAGCAGCCAGATCGGGAACGAGGTCGTGGCCTCGTTCTCGGCCGCCACCGGCTCGGCCGGCGCCTGGGCCGGTGACGCTTCGGGAGAAGCGGCCGGGGCGGCGGACTCGGTGGCTTCGGGGCTCGCCGCCGTCGGCGACTGCGACGGCGTGGCGCCCTTCACCGTGAAGGGGATCTCGCCCTCGATCGGGTGCCCGTCGGAGGAGACCACCCGGTAAGCGATCACATACTTTCCGTCGGACAGCTCGCCCTTGAGCTTCTGCGTCACCACCGGCCCGTCCAGGTCCGGCTTACCGGCCTGGAACTGGGCCTCACCGGCACCGCGCACGATGACGAACGGCATCCGCACACTGCCGGTGAACTCCAGCGTGACCTCGTCGAGAGTCTTGACCGTGGCGTCCTTCGCCGGGTCACTGCTCTTGAGCGCGTCGTGGGCCAGAGCGGGCGCGGCGGTGGCGAGCACGAACAGGGCAGCGAGAATCGCGGCGGCGGCCGCGAACGGGGATTTCTTCATGGCACCCCAAGGCTACCGACGCGTCCGCCCGGTCCGGACTCGACCGCTACAATTCGCCCTCCGCGATCCGCTCCCTACAGTCCGGCACAGGCCAGTGCGCGCTCATAGGCCTCGACCGCGCCGTCGGCGTCGCCCATGTGCTCCAGCGTCTCGGCCGTGGCGAGCCACGAGCCCGCGGACTGGTAGGAGGAGGGCAGCGGCGTCAGCGCCTCACGGATCCGCTCCAGGTGCCGCCCGGCCTTGGCGACGTCGCCGCGCACGCTGTGCGCCCGCCCCAGCAGCAGCTGCGTCTCCGGCACCTGGTTCATGCCCGAGGCCGACAGCAGCTCGTCGGCGGCGTGCCCGTGCTCGATCGCCTTGTCGATCTCGCCGGTCATGAACTCGACGCTGGCCAGCTCGGTCAGCGCCCGCGCCCGGTCTATCACGCTGGTGGAGCTCTGCTCCTGCTCGCTGATGGCGCGCTTGAGCTGCTGGGCCAGCTTGGCCGCCTCCTGCGGCTGCACGCGCCGCTTGAGCTGCGCGTGCGCGACCCGCATCTTGGCCAGCAGGCGCGGCTGCTCGGTCTCACCCATCAGCGCCAGGGCGCGCTCGGTGAAGACCAGGGCCTCCTCGCGGTGGCCGGTGTGCTCGGCGGTGTAGGCGGCGTTCCAGTTGGCGGCGGCCATGGCCCGGGGGGTGCCGAGCGCCTCGGCCGCGTTGAGCAGCTCGGCGGCGAACTGCCTGGCGCGCAGGTGATCGCCGCGCACGAGGTAGGCGGCCAGCAGGGTCGCGCCCAGCTCGACCAGCAGGTCGGACCAGCTGGGCCGGGCCGAGGCGCCCAGGACGCGCTCGCCGATCTCGACCGCCTCGGTCAGCCGGTTGCTCTGGCGGTAGACCCGGCACAGCGCGATGGCGACCTCGATCCGACGGTCCGTGGGCAGCTCCTCGCTCTGCAGATGGTGCAGGATCTCGATCGCGCCGTCGCGGTCGCCGCACGCCTCCGTGGCAAGGGCCAGGCCGAATTCGGTGTCTTGACGTAGCGACGCGAGACCTGTCAGGTTGTTGTCCGCAAGCAGCTCGGCGAAGCGGGAGCGAGCCTCCTGGACTTCACCGTTCTCCAGCGCCAGCCTGGCGTAACCAAGTGAGAGCTCGATGTCCTCCATCTGCTCGGCGGTGACGCCGTTGATGAGGTATGAGAGCGAGCAGTCGAGTTTCTGGGCCAGCAACTCCAGAACAGCAGGAGTGGGGGTACGCTTGCCACTCTCGATCAAGGAGACATAGCTGTCAGACAACTCGGGATGCGCGAGCTGGGCCTGAGACAGACCACGCTGCCGCCTCACCGTCTTGATACGGAGTCCGACTAGGTCAGATGTGGTCACGGTCGCCACTCCCTGAGATGATAAGTTCCGAGCAAAACCCGCAGATCGTCGAGGGAGATCCTCATGCGTACGCGCCTTACCCTGTCCGCACTCGTTGCCTTGCTCGCGGCCCTCGTGGCCGTCGGCAGCCATAGTACGGCCGCAACCGCCACAACGTCTGCCCCCTCGGCCCCCATGGCCGCCATGGTCGACGAGCTGTGCTGCTGAGCCATGACCTGGGCAGTGGCGCCTCAGCCGTCCCAGCCGACGAGCTACACGGTGTTCACCTGAGATTTGACGTTAACATTTCTTCTCTATAACGACCATATGCTCTCCGCCAGACCTCGCTGCGCAGCGGTTCTCGCTGTTCCAGGATGATCCGGCCTACGCTGCCGTAGCCCGGACGGTCTGCTTTCGTGTGGGGAGTCGTACGGCTGACGACCTCGGCCTTCTCGGCCCCGTGTCCGCCGCAGGCGGCGCGGTGATCGACCTCGGCTCCCCACGCCCCCTCCTGAGCGGTCAGCCGGCCTTGAGCGCCAGGAAGAAGTCCACCCGGTCCGCCATCGTGGACAGATCCTTGCCGGTGAGCTCCTCCACCCGTTTGACCCGGTAACGAACCGTGTTGACGTGCACGTGCATCCGCTCGGCGCAGGCGTTCCAGGACCCGGCGCAGTCGAGGAAGGTGCCGAGGGTGCGTACGAGCTCTGACTGGTGTCGGGCGTCGTAGGCGCGCAGCGGCCCCAGCAGGCGGTCCGCGAACGAGGCGCGCACGTCACCGGGGACGGTGGCCAGCAGCAGCGCGTGGGTGTAGATTTCGTCGCTCGTCGCCACCCCGCCCGACCGGGCCCGGGCCAGCCGCACCGCGTGCCCGGCCTCGTCGATGCCCCCCTTGAGCGCGGCCGCCCCGATCAGCGCGCCGCTCATCCCCACGCTCGCGCGCATCCCCGGCAGCGCGCCGAGCACCTCGGCCCCCGCGCGCAACCGCCCGGCCAGCTCCGCCACGGTCCCTCCACGCAACGGCACCACCGCCACCGCCCCGTCACCGCCCACCCCGTCACCGCCCACCCCATCGCCGCCCGCCGCGGCGACCACCTCCCGCCCGAGCAACTCCTCCAGAATCCACCCGTCCAGCAGGTCCCCCTCCCCCCGCCGCCCGCCCACGACCGCGCCCCCTCCGCCCCCGACGCCCTTGCCGGCCCCTCCGCCCCCGACGCCCTTGCCGGCCCCGCTCCGCGCACCCGGGCGGGGGTCGGCGCTGGGGTCCGTGCCAGCGGTGACGATGGTGTACGGCTCGGTGTCGGTGAGGCCGCAGGTGCGCAG
This sequence comes from Nonomuraea glycinis, assembly GCF_014646515.1. Classification (GTDB taxonomy): domain Bacteria; phylum Actinomycetota; class Actinomycetes; order Streptosporangiales; family Streptosporangiaceae; genus Nonomuraea; species Nonomuraea glycinis. Next base: position 33,563 of record NZ_BMNK01000017.1, on the reverse strand, counting down.
GCGGGCGCTGAGCTCGGCCGGGTCGGCGCCGGACGTAGCGCCCTGGACGAGGCGGGCGATGAGGCGGCGCTCGACCCGTCGTCCTTCCTCCATCCGGCCGCGTTCCAGCTCGACGCAGGCCGCGAGCTCGTAGCCGAGGTCGGGGCGGTCGAGCAGGTCGCCGTCGCAGGCCAGGGCCCAGCCCGCCGCACGGTGGCCACGGCCGACGCCGAACACGGTCTGTCCCCCGGCCAGGCAGGGCAGCCGGGGCGCGGTCAGGTAGGCCCGCGCCAGCCGTACCGGATCCTCTGGGGAGCCGATGATCACCTGGCCGACGGCGGAGACCACCGCGCCCGTGACGCCGAGCTCCGCGGCGGTCAGCGCGAACAGCTCGGGCAGGCCGCCGTCGGCGACGGCGGCGAGCAGGCGGCGGTGGCGGCCGAGCGCGTCGCGGGCGTCGCCCGACAGGCGCGGCGTCACCAGCTCGGTCAGGGCGGCGAAGGAGGTTTCGGTGGGCACTTCCAGCAGCGGCAGTCCGGCCTGCTCGCAGGCACGGACCAGGTCCTCGGGCACGTGCCCGAGGTGGGCCTGGCCGGCGCCGAGCGCCGCCACCCCGGCCTGCGCCAGGGCGGCCACGAAGCGCGCGGAGTCGGCGGGCGAGTGCCGCCACATCAGCCCGGTCAGCACCAGCTCGCCGCCCGACAGGTAGCGGCCCGGTTCCGGCAGGTCCGTGATGTGCACGGTGCCGAACGTGCGGCCGGGGTCGCCGGCGAGCAGGCTGAGGCGCAGTTCCTCGATGGCCAAAAGGTCACTTATCCGCACTTGGAGGAATATACAAGTCGGCCGGTCAACCCCTTACCCCGATTTCACGCCGCGCGCATTCCGGGTGGCGGGCGGCGGTGCTCTACTCGGAGGATGTCTACTCGAAGGATGACGGAGACGGCGAGTCAGGCGCGGCAGGGGGTCGGCGTCAGCGCGCAGCGGCCGGACGCGGTGCTGAAGGTCACCGGCGAGTTCGCGTACGCCTCGGATCTGTGGCTGGAGGGCATGGTCTGGGGCGCGACGCTGCGCAGCCCGCACGCCTCGGCCTGGATCCGCGGCGTCGATGTGGGCCCGGCGCTGGCGATCCCCGGGGTGCGCGCCGTGCTGACGCACGAGGACGTGCCGGGCGAGAAGTTCTACGGGCTGGACGTGAAGGATCAGCCGGTGCTCGCCATCGACCAGGTGCGTTACCAGGGAGAGCCGGTGGCTCTGGTGGCGGCCGACCATCCGGAGACGGCGCGCAGGGCGGCGGCGGCGATCGTGGTGCGGTACGAGCCCCGCGCAGCCGTGACAGACCCCCGCGAGTCCCGAAATTTCGTCAGATATCAGCCGGTGCGCAAGGGCGACACCTTCGAGGCCGACGTCGTGGTCACCGGCGAGTACGAAGTCGGCATGCAGGACCAGGCCTTCCTCGGCCCGGAGTCCGGCCTGGCGGTCCCCGCCGAGGACGGCGGCGTCGACCTCTACATCGCCACCCAGTGGCTGCACGTGGACCGCGACCAGCTCGCCCCCTGCCTGGGCCTGCCGCCGGACAAGGTGCGGCTGACCCTGTCCGGCGTCGGCGGCGCGTTCGGCGCCCGGGAGGACCTGTCGATGCAGGTGCACGCCTGCATGCTGGCGCTGCGCCTGAACCGCCCGGTGAAGATCTCCTACGGCCGCGAGGAGTCGTTCTTCGGCCATGTGCACCGCCACCCGGCCCGGATGCGCTACGAGCACGGCGCCACCCGCGACGGCAGACTCGTCTACGTCAAGGCCGACATCCTGCTCGACGGCGGCGCCTACTGCTCCTCCTCCCCCGCGGTCGTCGGCAACGCCGCCTCGCTCGGCGCGGGACCGTACGAGGTGCCGAACGTCCGGGTGGACGCGACCGGCGTCTACACCAACAACCCGCCCTGCGGCGCGATGCGCGGCTTCGGCGCGGTGCAGGCCTGTTACGCCTACGAGTCGCAGATGGACCGGCTGGCCGAGGCGTGCGGCCTGTCGCCGGTGGAGGTCCGGGTGCGCAACGCGGTCTCCCAGGGCTCCGCGCTCATCACCGGCCAGGTGATCGACTCACCGGCGCCGCTCGCGGACATGCTGCGCGACCTGGAGAGCTTCCCCCTGCCGGCCCCCGCCGGGCAGGACCTGCGCGCGCTGCCCGGCGGCGTCTCGCAGACCACCCATGGCGAGCAGGTGCGGCGGGGCGTCGGCTACGGCGTCGGGATCAAGAACATCTGCTTCTCCGAAGGCTTCGACGACTACTCCACCGCCCGGGTACGGGCCGAGCTGGTCGGCGGCGAGCCGCACGTCACGGTGCACACGGCGGCGGCCGAGGTGGGGCAGGGGCTGGTGACGATCCAGGCGCAGATCGCCCGGACCGAGCTGGGCGTCGAGCAGGTGACCGTGGCGACCGCCGACACCTCGGTCGGCTCGGCGGGCTCGTCCTCCGCCTCGCGGCAGTCGTACGTCACCGGTGGCGCGGTGAAGGCCGCCTGCGAGGCCGTACGGGAGCGCTTCAGCGGGCTGCCGGCCCGGGAGGCGCTGGAGAAGTTCGGCCCGATCGAGGAGACGCGCGAGTACCGGCACCGGCCCACCTATCCGCTGCACCCCGAGACCGGGCAGGGGGACTCGCACACCCAGCTCGCGCTGTGCGTGCACCGGGCGGTGGTGGACGTGGACGTGGAGCTGGGCCTGGTGAAGGTGGTGGAGCTGGCGGCGGTGCAGGACGTGGGCCGGGTGCTCAACCCGCAGGCGCTGGAGGGGCAGATCCACGGCGGATCGGCGCAGGGCCTGGGGCTGGCGCTGATGGAGGAGATCCAGGTGCGCGACGGCGTGGTGCTGAACCCGTCCTTCACCGACTACCTGATCCCCACCATCCTCGACATGCCGCCGATGACACTGAAGATCCTGGAGAATCCGGACCCGGCGGCGCCGTACGGACTGCGCGGCGCGGGCGAGCCGCCGACGCTGTCGTCCACCCCCGCCATCGCGGCCGCCGTGCGGGCGGCGACCGGGCTGCGGTTGACTCGGGTTCCGATCAGACCCGAGGATATCGCCTTGGTTCATAACGGGGAGGGATCTCATGGCAGATGCGCGTGAAGTTGCGAAAGTGGAGTTCGAGCGGTTCGACACCGATGGTGACGGCCTGCTGACGGCCGCCGAGATCAGGCAGGCCAACCAGGCGCTGGGCGGGCTCGGCGCCTCCGAGTCGGAGATCGAGGCGTTCATCGCGGGCGCGGACAGCGACGGCGACGGGCGGATCGGGCTGGAGGAGTTCGCCGCGCTGGTCGGCGGCGGGCGGCACGAGCAGGCGTGATCACGTCCCCCGCCGGGTAGGCAACCCGCACTCCCCCTTGATCGTGGAGGGGGCTGGCGGTGCTCGACAGGTTCTTCGAGCTGTCCGGGCGGGGGACGACCGTCGGCCGTGAGGTGCGGGGCGGCATCACCACCTTCATGGCGATGGCGTACATCATCCTGCTCAATCCCATCATTCTGGGCGGCGCGCAGGACGTCACCGGCGCGAAGCTGACGATCGCGCAGCTCACCACGTCGACCGCGCTGGCGGCAGCGATCTCCACACTGCTCATGGCCGTGATCGGCAACGCGCCGCTGGCGCTGGCCGCCGGCCTCGGGCTGAACGCGGTGGTGGCCTACCAGGCCGCGCCGTTCATGACCTGGCCGCAAGCGATGGGGCTGGTCGTGCTCGAAGGGCTGATCATCATCGTGCTCGCGGTGACGGGGCTGCGCACACTGATCATGAATGCCATCCCGCTGGCGCTCAAGCACGCCATCAGCGTCGGCATCGGGCTGTTCATCGCGCTCATCGGCCTGGTGGACGCCGGGTTCGTGACGCGCGGCAGCGGCACGCCCGTGCAGCTCGGCGCGACCGGGCGACTGTCGGGCTGGCCGGTCGCGGTGTTCTGTTTCGGGCTGCTGCTGATGATCGCGCTGTTCGTCCGCGGGACGCCGGCGGCCATCCTGATCAGCATCGTGGTGACGGCGGTCCTGGCCATCGTGGTGAACGAGCTGGCCACCATCGAGCCGGGAGCGTGGGGGGTGGTGACGCCCCGGGTCCCCGAGGCGCTGGTGTCGGCGCCGGACTTCGGGCTGGTGGGCCAGTTCGACCTGTTCGGCGGCTTCGCCCGCGCGGGCGCGCTGACCGCGACCGTGGTGCTGTTCACCCTGGTGCTGTCCGGGTTCTTCGACGCGATGGGCACGATCATCGGCGTCAGCGACGAGGCCGGGCTGGTGGACGAGCGCGGCCGGGTGCCGCGGCTGGGCCGGATCCTCACCGTGGACGGCGTCGGCGGGGTGATCGGCGGGGTGGTGAGCGCGTCGGCCGGCACGGTCTTCGTCGAGTCCGCGGCGGGGGTCGGCGAGGGGGCGCGGACCGGGCTGGCCAGCCTGTTCACCGGGGCGCTGTTCGGGCTGACGCTGCTGTTCACGCCGCTGGCCGCGGTGGTGCCCGCCGCCGCGGCCGCGCCCGCGCTGGTGCTGGTGGGGGCGCTGATGATGATGCAGAGCAAGAACGTGCCGTGGCAGGACCTGGATATCGCCATACCCGCGTTCCTGACGATCTCGCTGATGCCGTTCACGTACTCGATCACGAACGGGGTGGGCGCCGGGGTGATCGCCTACACGCTCATCAAGGCGGCGCGGGGGAGGTTCGCCGAGATCCCGTGGCTGCTCTGGGCGGTCTCGCTGCTCTTCCTGGCCTACTTCGGGATCAACGCGCTGGAGGAGCTGCTCGTCTAGCGCAGGTCCGCGCTGTTGCAGGCCACGCCGTTGTTGTCGAGGTCGGGGTACCACGCGTACTCCGGGTGCAGGCCCTTGGTGTAGGGGCCGTATCCGGCCGCCTTGGCCTGCTGGCAGGTGTCGTACTTGGGGTTGAGCGCCGCGTCCCCGCCGGTCGGGTTTCCGGTCGTGTCGCCCGGCGTGCCCGTAACCGTGGGCGTGCCTCCCGTGGGCCGACCCGCGGGAGTTGTGGGCTGCCCGTCGGGGTCCGTCGGCTGCCCGGCAGGGTCCGTCGGGCTGCCGGCGGGGTCCGTCGGGCTGCCGGTGGGGCTGCCTTCGGCGCCGAGCAGTCGGGTGACCAGCGCCTCGGCGTCCGCCTTGGCGAACCCGACGATGCTCAGGCTGTCGCCGTCCATGCTCTGGGTGACGACGGGCGCGGCCACGACCGTCCTCGGCACCAGCACGACCGCGATCTGCCGCTGCTCGGGCACCTGCTCGTCGATGAGGTCCACCAGCCTCTGCTTGTACGCCGGCGCGACCGCGATGCGGACCGAGTGGGTGCCGTCCTTCTCCCGCACCGCCTCGATCTGCTGCACGGCGTTGACCGTGACGCCGTCCTCCAGCAGGTAGCAGGTGGCCTGGGTCTCGTCGAGCGCGGCCTCCTCATTGGGGCACGGCGCCGGCTTCGTCTCCCGTACAGGAGCGAAGTGGATCGGCGTGGCCAGCCGCCGGGGCGGTGCGCCGCCGAGCAGCGGGGAGTCGGGGCTCTTGGTCATCAGGACGGCGATGGTGCCGAGCACGCCCGCGACCAGCACCACCAGGACGAGCGAGACGATCAGCACGATGGTGGTGAGCCTGCTCGCCTGCGGATGCCCCGGATCCGCGGGTGGCGGCTCTTCCGGCTTGTCCATCGATGACGTCCCCATCCTGACGTTTCGGGCTGCCGGTGAGCTTATCGAGGACCGTCGGAAGCCGGGTAATCCAGTGAACGAATCTCGCCTTCCTGCAGAAGGGGGAGAATGGAGAAAGAACTACGACATTCCCACAGTTCAGCGGAAACGGGGTGGGACCCATGAAGGTCGGAGTTCCCCGCGAGGTCAAGAACACCGAGCATCGGGTGGCGCTCACCCCGGCGGGCGCCCACGAGCTGGTACGCCACGGCCACCAGGTCTTCGTCGAGCGGGAGGCGGGTCTCGGCTCCGCCGTTCCGGACGCCGACTTCCAGTCGGCGGGCGCGGCCATCCTGCCTGACGCGGACGCGGTCTGGGCCGGGTGCGACCTGATCCTCAAGGTCAAGGAGCCGGTCGCCGAGGAGTACCACCGGATGCGCAAGGGGCAGGTGCTCTTCACCTACCTGCACCTGGCCGCCTCGCCGGCGTGCACGCGGGCGATGCTGGACTCGGGGGTCACCGGCGTCGCCTACGAGACCGTGCAGACGTCCGACGGCCGCCTCCCCCTGCTCGCGCCCATGTCCGAGGTCGCGGGCCGGCTGGCGCCCCAGGTCGGCGCCTATCACCTGATGAGTTCCCAAGGCGGCAGGGGCGTCCTGATGGGCGGCGTCTCCGGCGTGTACGCGGCCAAGGTGGTGGTGATCGGCGCGGGCGTCTCCGGCATGAACGCGGCCGCCATCGCGCTCGGCATGCAGGCCGAGGTGCTCCTGCTGGACACCAACATCGACAAGCTCCGGCAGGCGGACCTGATCTATCAGGGCCACTGCCAGACAGTCGCCTCCAACATCCTGGAGATCGAACGGGCCGTCCTGGAGGCCGACCTCGTCATCGGGGCGGTCCTGATCCCCGGCGCCAAGGCGCCCAGGCTGGTGACCGACGAGCTGGTCAGCCGGATGAAGCCCGGCTCGGTGCTGGTGGACATCTCCATCGACCAGGGCGGCTGCTTCGCGAACTCCCGCCCCACCACGCACGCCGAGCCGATCTACCCGGTACACGACTCGATCTTCTACTGCGTGGCCAACATGCCGGGCGCGGTCCCGCACACCTCCACCTTCGCGCTCACCAACGTCACGCTCCCGTACGCGCTGGCGATCGCGGACCACGGCTGGGCGGCGGCGATGCGCCGCGATAAGGCCCTGGCCCTCGGCCTGAGCACCCACGAGGGCCGCCTCACCAGCGAACCGGTGGCCCAGGCGCACGGCCTGGACTGGGTACCGGCCGAAGAGGTGCTCGACTGAGCCGGGGTGCCTGAAAAGGATGGGGTCGGCCCCGCCCTGACCCTCGTCACCGTCGCTCGGTGACCGTCTTGAGGTGGTGGTTACGCCGCAGGATCAGCCGGGTCATGTGCCGGCGCAGCACCAGCGCCTCGGCGATCCGCCCCAGCGGTCCGGCGGGGGCGGCGAAGTCGATCACGTCCCGCATGAGGGTGCCGCCGTCGCCGTCGGCCTCGAAGCGGTGCTCGTGCCACCAGTGCCGGAAGGGCCCCGCCACCTGCTCGTCGACGAACGACACGGGCGGGTCGCACGCGGTGATGGCCGAGGTCAGGTGCCAGGTGACGGCGAAGTGCCGGGCCCGCCAGGTGACCTGGTCGCCCAGGGCGAGCCGGCCGGACGTGATTCCGGCCACGGCCCGCTCACCTGAGGCGCTCATGGAGGCGGTGTGCGCCTCCACCGACAGCGACTCCGCGAAGATCCGCTCAGGGGGCGCGAGGATGTGGGTGATGACCTCGAAGCGTGTCACGGCCCTGAGCGTACGATCCCCTGGGCGGTCTCTCCACGCCCAGGGGACCTGCGCCTTACTTCTGCGACTGCGACGGCATCGGGCTGGCCGGGGCCTGGGTCTGCTGGGGCTGCTCCGGCTGCGGGAGCGGGGCCTCGTCGGCGGTGGTGGTGATGGCCTGCGGGCCGCCGCACACGGCGCCGGGCTCAGGGGTGTCCTTGCCGTTCTGGTAGCGCTTGATGAACGCGGTCAGCTTCGGGTCGTCAGGGTTGTCCAGCTTGAGCTGGTGTCCCCAGGACGAGGCCACGATCGGCGAGGGCAGATTGGGGAACGGGCTGACCAGCATGTACTCCTGCTGACCCGTCGAGCCCGCCACTTCCTTGAGCTTGTCCACCTGGGCCTGGGGCAGGTCAGGGCGGTAGGTGATCCAGAGGGCACCGTGCTCCAGGGAGTGGACGCCGTGCTCGTTGTGGATCGGCTTGTCGTAGACGGCGCAGGCCTGCCAGTAGCCGTTGTGCTCGCCACCGACCGGCGGGGTCTCCTTGTAGGCGACCGTGCTGGCCACGTGCTTCCCGCCGTCGTAGGCGACGCTGGTCACGCCGTCGAGCGAGGACACCCGTGACTGCTCGATCAGGTAGTAGCCGACCAGGCCGACGAGCAGCACGACGACGAGACCGCCCGACCCCCACATCAGCAATGCGGTGCGACGCTCTTTGCGCTGCTGCTGGACGCGCATCTTCTGCAGATGCTCGCGCCGCGCCTGCGCTTTCTCCTTCGTCATCGTTCCTCCATCGGCGTACCAACTCGGGTCACCCTATGCCACTGGGACGTATGCGGAGAATAAGGCCCAGATAAGCATGCGATCACAACTGGACCAGGGGCTGGGTAGGCTGTTACACGCCATGGAGAAACCCGCAGGAAGATCCCTCTACGTCGCCCTCGCCGTCCTGGTCGTCGCCGCCGCCGCGTTGTTCCTCGTGTTCGGTGGCCGGGGCGCGCCCGGTGACGCCTCGCCCGAGGCAGGGTTCGCCCGCGACATGGCCACGCACCACGCGCAGGCCGTCGCCATGTCGTTCACGATCAGGGACAAGAGCGAGTCCGGGGAGATCAAGAACCTCGCCTTCGACATCATCAACACCCAGGCCAACCAGCGGGGCATGTTCCTGGGCTGGCTGGAGCAGTGGGAGCTCACCCAGTCGACGGACCTGCGGCCGATGCGATGGATGAGCGGCGGCCACGGCCACACCCAGGTGTCGGCGTCCGCGTCGGCGGAGACCATGCCCGGCATGGCTTCCGCGCAGGAGCTGGCCGAGCTGGAGAAGCTGACGGGCGTCGAGGCCGAGGTGCTGTTCCTGCAGCTCATGATCCGCCACCACCAGGGCGGCGTGGAGATGGCCGAGGGCCTGCTCAAGCTGTCGGACCGGACGGAGGTGGTCAGGATGGCACGCAAGATCGTCGACGGCCAGCAGGCCGAGATCGTGCTCATGACGGACCTGCTCGCCCGCAGGGGCGCCTCCCTGTCGTCCTGAGATGGGCCCCGGACGGATGAGCGCGGACGGATGAGCGGATACAGATGAGCGCGGACGCGGTCGTGGTGGGGTCGGGGCCGAACGGGCTCGTGGCGGCCGTGACGCTCGCCCTGGCCGGGCGCGAGGTGCTGCTGCTGGAGGCGGCCGACCGGTTCGGCGGCGGGCTTCGCTCGGCGGAGCTGACGCTGCCCGGCCGGGTGCACGACCTGGGCGCGACCGTGATGGCGATGGCCCTGGCCTCCCCTGCGATGCGGGAGCTGGATCTGGCGGGGGTCGAGTTCGTCCATCCTCCGGTGGCCGCCGCGCATCCGCTGGACGACCGCCCCGCCGTGCTCGTGCACCGCGACGTACGCCGTACCTGCGAAGGGCTGGGACGGGACGCGGCGGTGTGGCGGGCGACGGCGGGGGTGGTGGCGCGGGCCGGGTTCCCGCTCACCGACCTGCTGCTGAAGCCGCTGGGCCCGTGGGGGGCGCGGCAGTTGCGACCCGCCACGCTGGCCGCCGGCGCGCGGTTCGGGGTGCCCGCCGCGCTGCCCGCCACGACGCTCGGGCGGCACGCGTTCAGGACCCTGGAGGGGCGCGCGCTGCTGGCGGGCTTGGCCGCGCACTCGATGCTCGACCTGCGCGCGCCGCTGACCGGCGGGTACGGCCTGACCCTCGGCGCGCTGGCCCACCTGGTGGGCTGGCCGCTGGTCAAGGGCGGTTCCCAGGTGCTGGCCGACGCCCTGGTCGCCCTGCTGCGCAAGCTGGGCGGCCAGGCGGTGAGCGGCCACCGGGTGCACCGGCTGGCCGAGCTTGACGCGGAGACGGTGGTGCTCGACGTGTCACCGGAGCAGTTCCTGCGGATGGCCGAGCTGCCCGCGCCCTACCGGCGGCGGCTGGCCCGGTTCCGGCGCGGGCCGGGGGTGTTCAAGCTGGACTGGGCGCTCGACGGGCCGGTGCCGTGGCGCGATCCGGCGGTGGCGGAGGCGGGCACCGTGCACCTGGGCGGCACGCTGGAGGAGATCACGCTCAGCGAGGCCGAGACGGCCGCCGGACGGCACTCGCCGCGCCCGTACGTGCTGCTGGTGCAGCCGTACGCGGCCGACCCGAGCCGGGGCGGGCACACGCTGTGGGCCTACTGCCATGTCCCCAACGGGTCGGCGGTGGACATGACGGGCGCGATCGAGGCGCAGATCGAACGGTTCGCGCCGGGGTTCCGGGAGCGGGTGCTGGCCCGGCACGTGATGGGACCGGCCGCGCTGGAGGCGGCCAACGCCAACCTGCTGGGCGGCGACATCGGCGGCGGGCTGGCCAGCCTGGGGCAGTTCGTGAAGCGACCGGTCTGGTCACCGGCCCCGTGGCGCACCCCGCTGCCGGGCGTCTTCCTCTGCTCGGCCTCGACCCCACCGGGCCCCGGGGTGCACGGCATGGGCGGCCACCAGGCCGCCCGCCTGGCACTCAAGCGCTCGATGCCGGCCTGGCGCCCGGATCGCGGTCAGGGAGTCTGAACGCCCAGTTCCTCGGCCACCGCGGCGGCGAAGGCGTCCACGTCGGCCTCGGTGGTGTCCCAGGCGCACATCCAGCGGACCTCGCCCGTCGCCTCGTTCCAGGTGTAGAAGCGGAAGCGCTTCTGCAGGCGCTGGGTGACGTCGGCGGGCAGGACGGCGAAGACCGCGTTGGCCTCGACGGCGCGCGGCACCTCGACGCCGGGCAGGTCGCGCACGGCCTCGGCCAGCCGCCTGCCCATGGCGTTGGCCTGCCGGGCGTTGCGCAGCCACAGGTCACCGGAGAGCAGCGCCTCGAACTGCGCGGACACGAACCGCATCTTGGACGACAACTGCATGAACGTCTTGCGGATGTAGTCGATGCCGGCGGCCGCCTCCGGGTTGAGCACCACGACCGCTTCGCCGTACAGCAGGCCGATCTTCGTGCCGCCGAAGGAGAGGACGTCCACGCCCGCGTCGGTGGTCAGCGCTCGCAGGGGCACGTCGAGGGCGGCGGCGGCGTTGGTGAGGCGGGAGCCGTCGAGGTGGACGAGCAGGCCGCGCTCGTGCGCGTGCGCGCAGATCGCGGCGATCTCGTCGGGGGTGTAGACGGTGCCGAGCTCGGTGGTGTTGGAGAGGGACACGACCTTCGGCTGGGCGCGGTGCACGTCGCCGAAGCCCCACGCCTGGCGGTCGATGAGCTCGGGGGTGAGTTTGCCGTCGGGGGTGGGGACGGTCAGGAGCTTGATGCCGCCGGCCACCTCGGGCGCGCCGCCCTCGTCGGTGTTGATGTGCGCGGTCTCGGGACAGATGACCGCTTCCCAGTGGGCGGTCATGGCGCGCAGGGAGATGACGTTCGCGGCGGTGCCGTTGAAGACCGGCCAGGCCCGCGCCTGGTCGCCGAAGTGGCGCCGGAAGACGTCCTGCAGGGCCTCGGTGTAGACGTCGTCGCCGTAGGAGATCTGGTGGCCGCCGTTGGCCTCGGCGATGGCCTGGAGGATCTCCGGGTGCACGCCGGCGTAGTTGTCGCTGGCGAAGCCCTTGAGCCGGGGGTCGTGCCGGGGAGTCACGTGGTGAGGTCCAATCGGGTCGCGTTGACCTGCGCGGCGGGCCGGTCGTAGAGCCCGCCGATCGCCTCGGCGAGGTCGCGTACGTCGGTGAAGCCGGGGAAGCGGGCGTCCGGTCTGGCGGCGCGCATGGCGTCGTTGACCAGGGCCTTGACGACGAGGATGGTCGCCGCGCTGCCGGTGCCCTGGAGCGCGTCGGCCAGGGAGAGCGTCCAGGCCTCCGCGGCGGCCTTGGCGGCGGCGTAGGCGGCGCCGCCGGCCTCCGGATGCTGGGCGGCCCGGGCCGAGACGATCACGAAGCGGCCGTTGGCGGTCTTGCGCAGCAGCGGCTCGAAGGCCAGCGAGACGTGCTGAAGGGTGCGGATCAGCAGGTCGTGCAGGGCGTCCCAGTCGCCGAGGTCGGTCTCGGCGAACGTGGCGGACCCGCGCCAGCCGCCGACCAAGTGGATCACCCCGTCGACGTGGCCGTGCTCGGCCTCGACCCGGCCGGCGAACGCCTGCACGGCGGCGCGGTCGAGCAGGTCGACCTGGTCTCGGCCCACCCCGATCACGGTGTGCCCGTTTTTACGGAAATATTCGGACACGGCCGTGCCTGTGGGGCCGCCCGCGCCCGTCACCACGATGATCACGCGCGGATCCCCTTCGTCGATTCGACCACGTCCGTCAGCTTACGGCGCAGCGCCTCGTAGAACATGCTCAGGGGGAACTCGTCCGGCAGCACCGCGTCCACCTTGGCCTTCTGCTCCTCGGGCAGCGCCTGAACGCCCCGAGCCCAGACGGAGGCCGGGTGCGGCTCCACGTAGGCGCCGACCAGCTCGTGCGCCGCCAGCCAGTGCGCCAGCTTCGAGCGGTCGATGCTGTCGCGGTAGAGCTTCTCCACCTCGCCCCGCAGGTCGGCCACGCCGTCGGCGACCCGGTCCCAGTCGATCGAGAGCCGGTTGTCGGTCCACCTGACGATGTCGTTGCGGTGCAGGTAGGCGAACAGGAGCTGGCCGCCGAGCCCGTCGTAGTTGCGCACCCGGGCCCCGGTGATCGGGAACCTGAACAGCCGGTCGAACAGGATCGCGTGCTGCACGTACCGGGCGTACGGCACACCCTCGCGCTCCAGCTTCACCGCCTCGCCGAACGCGGTCAGGTCGCAGCGCAGCTCCTCCAGGGAGTAGAGCCAGTACGGCATCCGCTGCTTGATCATGAACGGGTCGAACGGCAGGTCGCCGTGGCTGTGCGTACGGTCGTGGACCAGGTCCCAGAGCACGAAGGTGTCCTCGGCGAGCCGCTGGGACTCCAGCAGCCTGGCCGCGTCCGGCGGCAGCTCCAGCCTGAGCGTCTCGGTGGCGGCCTTGGACACCCGCCTGAACCGCGCGGCCTCCCGGTCGGCGAAGATGCCGCCCCAGGTGAAGCGCTCGGGCGTCTGGCGGACCGCGACCGTCTCGGGGAAGAGCACGGCCGAGTGGGTGTCGTAGCCGGAGGTGAAGTCCTCGAACGCGATCGGCACGAACATCGGGTTGTCGTAGCCGCCCGACTCGAGCGCGGCCAGCCAGCCCGGCCAGATCGTACGGATCCAGACGGCTTCCAGGTTGCGGCCGGGGTTGCCGTTCTGGGTGTACATCGGGAAGAGCACGAGGTGTTCGAGGCCGTCGACGCGCTGGGTGTCGGGGTGGAAGAGGTTCAGCGAGTCGAGGAAGTCGGGGACGCCGAGGTCCTGCCGGGACCACGCGGCGAGGTCGTCCTGGACGGCCTGGAGATAGGCGGCGTCCTGGGGGAAGGACAGCGAGAGCTCGCCCACCTTGGCGGCGATCGCGGCGACCAGCTCCTTACCGCGCGCCTTGCCCTCGGGCACCGACCCGTCCTTGGCCTGCATCGGCCGCAGCTCTTCGACCATGGCCTTGAGCTCGCCGAACAGCGCGGCCTTGGGCTCGGTGACCGGCGCGGTCCAGGGCTCGGCCTTGAGGTCTGCCCCCGCCTGGGTCACCGCCGCCGGGCCCGCCTGTTCCACGGCGGGCTTGCGGCCGGGCATCCTGGCGGCCCAGGTGGTCACGTTGCCCCACAGCCGGAGATGGTCGTGGTCCTCGATCGAGTCGTCGCCGAACAGGTCCGAATCGGCGAACACCACCACGCGCCCCTGGCCGTACCGGAGCGAGACCGCCAGCGGCGCGCTCGCGGGGGCGGCGTCCGGCGAGGTGGTGAACAGGACGGTGGCGGAGTCCCGCGCGGTCAGCACCCCGCTGCGGTAGAAGCAGGCGGTGCGGACGCCCGCCAGCAGGCCGTCCGAGGTGGCGGGATCGGCGAGGACCCAGGTGGCGACGCCCCGGTGCGCGTGCCGGGGGTCGCGCACGGTGGTGTGCTCGACGCTCACGCCGAAGCGGGCCAGCAGGTCGGCCAGGTTGTTGCCGTACTTGTCCTGCTCCTCCTCGGCCAGCACGACCAGCCCGCCGCCGCCGGCGACGAACGCCTCGACGGCGTCCAGCTCGGCCGGGGCGAAGACCGGGCTGCCCTGCCCGGTGGTGCGCTCCCACCGCTCACCGGAGGGGTGCGCGATGACGAGCAGGTCCTGTTCCTGGAGCGTTCCCGCGTCGAGCGGGCCTTCGGTGTGCGCCGTCACGGTGTGCCCGAGATGGCGCAGCAGCCCGGCGGCGCGCGCGTAGCTGTTGTCGTCGGGGTGCGCGGGGCTGATGGCCTCGGCCACCTCGCGCCGGATGGTCCACGACTCGCTGTGGGCCTCGTCGAACAGCACTCTGGGGAACGCGTGCATGCAATATCTCCTGTCAATACCGCCTTATGACGAAAAATATACACATAACATCCCCTGGACTCGTAAAACGGGTCCCGCATGCTGAGATGCGGTCAGTCCGTGTCCCCTGGCCGCACCACGCCGGACTCGTACGCGAAGACCACCGCCTGGGCCCGGTCCCGCAGGCCCAGCTTCATCAGCACCCGCGCCACATGCGTCTTGACCGTGGCCTCCCCCACGAACAGCTCGCGGGCGATCTCGGCGTTGGTCAGGCCGCGGGCGAGCAGCCGCAGCACCTCCAGTTCGCGCGGCGTCAGATCCTCCAGCCGGGGCGAGGGCACCGGCTCGGCGCGGCCCGCGAAGGAGGCGATCACCCGGCTGGTGACGGCCGGGTCGAGCAGCGCGTCCCCGGCGTGCACGATGCGGATGGCCTCGATGAGCTGCTCCGGCGGCGACACCTTCAGCAGGAAGCCGCTGGTCCCGGCGCGCAGCGCGGCCCAGAGGTTCTCGTCGGTGTCGAACGTGGTCAGCGTGATGACCTTGGGCGGGGACGGGGTGTCGAGCAGCTCCCTGGCCGCGCTCAGGCCGTCGAGCCGCGGCATGGAGATGTCCATCAGCACGATGTCCGGCCGGGTGCGCCTGGCCACGGCGATGGCGTCGCGCCCGTCGGCGGCCTCGCCGACGACCTCCATGCCGGGTTCGCTCTCCACGACCATGCGCAGCCCCGCACGGACCATCGCCTGGTCGTCCACAATGACGATTCGAATGCCCACAAGGTCGAGAGAGTAGACGCCGTCCGGCGCCTTGAACAGGCTTGAACAGCCTGGTCAAGCCGCATACAAGTCAGTTACAAGCCGCGCGCCTCAGTTACAAGCCGCTCGCCGCTCAGGACACGAACACGCTCTGCCGCACCCGGACCTGGACGCTGTCGTCGCAGCGGTTCTGGGCGCAGAAGTACAGCACCAGGATCGGCTTGGGCCGGTGGTCGATGACGTAGCCGACGAAGCCGAGCCCGTTGCCGGTGTTGCGGTCGCGCAGCGAGCCGTCGTAGCGGGTGGCGTCGCTGTTGCCCGCCCGGTCGGGGACGGGGGCGGTCACCTGGATCTCGCCGGGCAGCAGACCCTCCAGCATGGCCTTCATCTGCTCGCGGCCGGCGCCCGCGTCGAGCGTGTCGGAGACCTGGACGTACACCCCGACCGCCTCCTCCGGGTCGCCGGTGATGATCGGGTTGATCCGCGACCAGTTGGCGCTCGCGCCGGAGACGAACATCGCCTCGAACTCCGCGGCGCGCGGCGAGGCCAGCGAGAACAGATCGGCGTGCGTGCGCGCGGTCCAGGCGGCCGGATACTCGAACGTCACCGGAGCGGCGGTGGTGTCCTGGTAGCGGACCCACGCGTCGCCCCGCTGGTTGATGATGATCATGACGACCAGCGCCAGCGCGGCCAGGGCGGCGGTCAGCGTGGCCGCCACGATCGGCAGCCTGCCCGGCCGGGCGGCGGGGCGGCGGCCTGCCTGGTTGAGCTGCGGGGGCAGCGAGGACGGGCCGGTCGACGGCGCGGCCCCCGGCGCGGTGATCGGGCCCACCCCGCCGGGCGTCAGCGACGCGACGCCGCTGATCGCCTCGCGCAGCGCGGAGACGAACTCCGCGCACGACCCGTAGCGCTGCTCGGGCGCCTTGCTCAGCGCCCGCATCATCACCACGTCGACCTCCGCCGGCAGCTCCGCGCGCAGCTGTGACAGCGGTGTCGGCTGCTCGGCGAGGTGCGCCCAGAGCAGCGCGATGTCGTTGTCCCGCTGGAACGGCAGCCGCCCCGACAGCGCCTCGTAGGCCACGCAGGCCAGCGCGTACTGGTCGGCCCGGCCGTCGATGTGCTCCTTGTTGATCTGCTCGGGGGACATGTAACGCGGCGTGCCGATGAACTGGTCGGTCTGCGTCAGCCCGGAGATCGACGTGCGGTGCTTGGTGATGCCGAAGTCGGTGAGGTAGACGTGGTCGCCGGCGAGCAGGATGTTGGCCGGTTTCACGTCCCGGTGGACCAGGTCGTGCGCGTGCGCCGCGTCCAGGGCGGCGGCCACCTGGGCGAAGATCCGGTTGGCCTGCCCGAGCGGCAGCGGCCCCCGGTCGTAGATCAGGCGGCGCAGGTCGAGGCCGTCGACATAGCGCATGGCGATGTAGAGCACGCCGTCGTCGTCGGCGTTGGCCTCGTAGATGGGGACGATGTTGGGGTGCTCGATGCTGGCGACGGTCCTGGACTCCAGGATGAACCGCTGCCTGAACCGGTCGTCGACACTCAGCACCGGGTTGAGGATCTTCAGGGCCACGCGGCGGCTCAACCGAGGGTCCAGCGCCAGGTAGACGACGGCCATGCCGCCCTTGCCGACGATGTCCTCGATGTAGTAGCCGGCCACCTCCTGGCCGATGAGTCCTCGCTCGTTCAATTGCATCACGTCTCGCTGGGGTGACCGCAGTAGCCGCAGAACCGGTGCCCTAGCCCCAGCTTCATGCCGCAGGCCGTACAGTACTTGATCGACGGATCTTTCGTGGTCAGCACCTGTTTCTGCTGGGGGATCGCCCCGAAAGCCACCGATCTGCGCACCACGACCGTCTGGCTGGCCCCCTCGTCGAGAGGCTCCGCGATGACCGCCGACGGCGGTGGCGGCGGTGGTAGCGGCTCGGGCGGCTCCAGTTGGTCGGCCGGCTCGCGGCGGCGGCGCCACAGCACGAACGCTCCGGTCGCGGCGGCGACGAACAGCACCCCGGCCGCCACGATGAACGGCCACAGCGGCGTGGCCGCGGCCACCGGCACGGCCGCCTGCTTGGTGCCCTCGTCCTCGGGACCGCCCCGCTTGGCCAGCGAGATCTTCAGCAGCTCGGCGGCCACCGTGTTGCCGGGATAGAGCTCCAGGACGCGCTGGAAGCCCGGGGCCGCCTCGGTGTAGTACTTGGTGTGGTAGCGGGTCAGCGCGCCCTCGAAGGCCGAGTCGATCGCCCCTCTGCGCGGCGCGATCCCCGCCTTGGTCAGGATCGCGGTGATCTCCCGTACGCCGATCATCTTGGCGTTCTTGCCGCCGCCGATGAGCATGCCGATGACGTGCCCGTCCTTGTCGCCGATGACCGGCGCGCCGACCATGCCGCGATCGGCCAGGCCGCCGAGCTTGGCGGGCTCGTCGGTCTTGCCCTCCGGATCCGCGAACGGCCTGCCCTTGTCACCCGCGCCGCCGCCTTTGGTGAGGTGGGCGATCTCGACGGTGTCGCGCACGTCGGGGCCCGGCCGGCCGAGGAAGCCGGCGACGCTGGTGGGCGAGCCGACCTGGTCGGGCACCTTGTCGGCGAGCGGGGCGGTGGGCATGCCGACGCTGCCGACGGCCCGGCCCGAGGGCATCAGCACGGCGGGGCTGTCGGGCCTGGACCCGGCTCTGACCAGCTCGGCCTTGAAGCCGTCGGAGTCGGCCGGGGACACGTTCGGGAAGATCGTGATGTCGGTGGTCACGTCGATGATGCAGGTCGCGGTGGACCGCTTCGGCGGGTAGCACTCTTCGAGGTGGTGGTTGAGCCGCGGGTCCTTGACCTTGTGCCGTTTGGCGTCCTGCGGGATCTTGACCTTGTGGTGCGCGGCGAAGATCCGGTTGGCCGCCAGGATGGCCACGTCCTCGTTGTCGGTCTTGACGACGCGGGTGAGCGTGACGATCGCGCCCTCGGGGTTGACCACGGTGCCGGTGCCCTGGCCGAGGGGGATGTCGTAGGAACGCTCCACATGCTTGAGCTCACCCAGGTGGTCGAGCAGCGTGATCTCGACGTGGGAGACGGCCTCCACCCGGACCACCGCGGGGGTCACCAGATCGGTGATGCCGCTGGGATGCTCGTGTGCCGTCGCGGGCATGATCAACAGAGCGGTCGTCACCGCGAGACCGCCTGCCAGAGCTGCGAGACGCCCCATTCACCGCTCCCTGAAGAATCGTTATGACCAGGGTCTCAATCACCTGCCGTAAGTCAAGACGCCGCCATGTAGACAAGCGCTTGCTTGTGTGCTTTCCTTGCGCAGATGGGTTACGCGATCGGCGTCGACGTCGGCGGCACCTTCACCGACGTCGTCCTGCGCACCCCCACCGGCACACTGACAGCCGCCAAATGTTTGAGCACCCACGACGACCCCATCGCGGGGATCGCCTCCGGCGTTACGCGCGTGCTCGCCGGTGTGGACCCGGCCCAGGTCAGCAGGGTCGTGCACGCGACCACCCTGGCCACCAACGCGGTGCTCGAACGCAAGGGCGCGCGGGTGGCGTTCGTGACCACCCTCGGCTTCCGCTCGGTCATCCCGCTCGGCCGCTACGCCCGGGTCGAGGAGGACCGCTATGACCTGCGTTTCACCCCGCCACCGCCGCCGGTGGCCGCCGCCGACTGCTTCGAGGTGGTCGAGCGCGTCTCCGCGCGCGGCACCGTGCTCACACCCCTGGATCCGGACTCCGTACGGCGCGTCGCGGCGCGCATCACCGCGCGCGGCATCACCTCCGCCGCCGTCTGCCTGCTGCACTCCTACGCCTGCCCGGAGCACGAACGGCAGGTCGCCGCCATCCTGCGCGAGTCGATCCCGAACGTGGTCATCTCATCGGAGATCTGGCCGGAGATCCGCGAGTACGAACGCGCCACCACCACCATCATGTCCGCCTATGTCGGGCCGCTCATGGCCTCCTACCTCTCCCGCCTGAGCGCCCGCCTGGCCGAGCTGGGCGTCCGCGCGCCGATCCACGTCATGGAGTCCAGCGGCGGCGTGATCTCCGCCGAGCTGGCGGCCAGGCGGGCGGTGTCGACCATCGAGTCGGGGCCCGCGGCCGGCGTCCTGGCGGCGGCGGGCACCGGGGCCGGTGACGTCATCTCCTTCGACATGGGCGGCACCACGGCCAAGGTCTGCGTGGTCCGCGACGGCCGCCCGGAGATCACCCGCGAGTTCCACGTGGGCGGCAAGGGCAGCTTCGGCGGCCGCCGGGCCGGCACCGGGGTCCCCATCAAGACGCCCGCCATCGACCTGGCCGAGATCGGCGCGGGCGGCGGCAGCATCGCCTGGCTGGACGCCGCCGGCGCGCTGCGTGTCGGCCCCCGCTCGGCCGGCTCCTCCCCCGGCCCCGCCTGCTACGCGCTCGGCGGCCGCGAGCCCACCGTGACGGACGCGAACCTGGTGCTCGGCTACCTGTCCTCGGCCACCATCCCGCTGTCACCGTCCCTCGCCGCGCGGGCCCTCGACCGCCTGGCGGGCCCGCTGGGCGTCACCCCGGCCGAGGCCGCGCACGCCGTCCACGAGATCGTCAGCGCCTCGATGGCCTCGGCCGTCCACGTGGTGACCGTGCAGCGGGGCATCGACCCGCGCGGCTTCACCCTGGTGGCGTTCGGCGGCGCCGGCCCCATGCACGCGGCCCGGGTCGCGGAGCGCTTCGGCATCTCCCGGGTGCTCGTCCCCGCCCACTCCGGCGTCGCCTCGGCGGCCGGCCTCCTCACCGGCGCCCTGTCCACCGAACGCGTCATCTCCCGCCTGGACGCGGCGGACCCCGACGCGCTCTTCGACGAGCTGGCCCGCACCGCCGCCGCCGACCTCGGCCTCCCGCTGACGACCCCCGGCCTCGAACTCACCCGCTCGGCCGACGTCCGCTTCCACGGCCAGTCCCACGACCTGACGGTCCCGTGGAGCCCCGTACGGGAGGAGCTGGCGTCGCGTTTTTCCACGAAATACACCCAGGTGTACGGCATAACGCAACAGTCCACCATCGAAGTAGTCGCCTACCGCCTCCGCCTCACCCTCCCCCCACCCAGCCTCACCCTCCCCTCACCCAGCGCCGGTGCGGCGAGAAGAGGTACGGCGGAGGTCGGCGCAACTCGTACGGCGAGGACCGGCGTCACGCCCGCGGCCAAGGAGGCGAGGACCGGCGTCACGCCCACGGCCAAGGAGACATCGACGACCACCCGTGCCGCGTACTTCGGCGGCGCCTACGTAGAGGTTCCCGTACACACCAGAGACACCCTGGAAAGGCTGCACGGCCCGGCCGTCATCGAGGACCCCGAGTCCACGATCGTCGTCCCGCCCAGCTGGACCGCGACCCTCGACGAAGCACGCGCCGTACACCTGATCCGCGAGTCCGCCCCATGAACGACGCCCTGACCGCCGAAGTGCTCAGGAACGCCCTGGTCGTCGCCGCCGAAGAGGCCGGCATCGTCGTGGTGCGGTCCGCGTACTCGACCTTCATCGTCGAGGGCTCGGACGCCTCGGCCGCCATCCTGGACGCCGGCGGGCGGCTGATCGCCCACTCCATGGCCACCACGCTGATGAACAGCATGGCCCTGAAGGTCGCGCTCCCGGAGCTCGTCAAGGACATCCCCCTCGCGACGATGCGCCCCGGCGCCGTGTACGTGCTCAACGACGCCTACCGAGGCGGCGTCCACACCAACGACCTCCTGGTCTACCGGCCGGTCTTCACGATGGGCACCCCCGCCTACTTCGCCGCCACCATGATCCACGTCTCGGACCTGGGCGGCCTGTCCGCGGGCGGCATGGCCCCTTTGGCCACGGACGTCTACCTGGAGGGCCTGCAACTCCCGCCCGTCCGCCTGGCCACCGCCGACGGCCTGGAGCCCGCCGTGGAGGCGATCCTGCGGGCCAACAGCCGTACCCCCGACAAGGTGATGGGCGACGTACGCGCCCTCATCGCGGGCACCGCCGTCGCCGCCACCCGCATCGACGCCCTTGTCCGCGAGTACGGCGAGACGGGCCTGAAGGCCGGGATCGACGCCTACCTCGACTACACCGAGACCAGGACCCGAGCCGCACTGGCCACCCTCCCCCCAGGCCGCCACCAGGCGTCCTACCCCATAGACGACGACGGCATGAACCCCGACAAGCCCCACCACATCCGCGTATCGATCACCCTCGACACCGGGCAGGGCGGGCCGGCGGGCGCGGGGCGGGTGGTGGTGGACTTCGCGGGGACGGACCCGCAGGTGCCGGCGGCGATCAACGCGTCGGCGTCGCAGTCGCTGGCGGCGGCCGTGTTCGCCGTGCGGTGCTTCCTGGACCCGACGATCCCGATGAACGACGGCTGCCTGCGCGCGATCGACGTACGCCTGCCGCCGGGCTCGCTGCTCGACGCCCGCTCCCCCTACCCCTGCGGCGGCCGGTACGTCCCCATCTACGCCGCCATCGAGGCCGTCTTCCAGGCGCTGTCCGACGCGGTGCCCGAGCGGGCCATCGCGGCGAGCGGGATCCTGCAGCCGTTCTCGATCGCTTCCGTGGCCGCGCCGTACTGGATCCATCTCGCGTACGACTTCGGCGGCGTCGGCGCGCGGCCGGGGCTGGACGGGCCGGACGCGACGGGCGTGCACTTCGGGGTGGGCCGCAACTCGGTGCCGCAGGTGGAGCCGGTGGAGGGCCGCTGCCCGCTGGTGGTCGAGTCGATCGAGACCATCCCGGACTCGGGCGGCCCGGGGCGGCACCGTGGCGGGCTGGGCTCGCGTACCGTCTACCGGTTCCTGGCCGACTGCCACGTGACGACCCGGGGCGACCGGCTGCGCCTGGCCCCACCGGGGCGTGACGGCGGGCTGCCCGGCAGGCTGGGCGGCTTCTTCAAACGCCGGCTGGACGGGTCGATCGAGCGCCTGGCGTCAAAGGTGAACAACGTCCGGTTCGCCGCGGGCGAGGCCTTCATCGTGGAGACGACGGGCGGAGGCGGCATCGGCCCACCACAGGAGCGGGATCCCGCGCTGATCGAAGCCGACCTGGAGGCGGGCCGCGTCACCTCCCGGGGCGCGGCCGAGGACTACGGTCTGCCCGCGCCGCACGCTCAGATCAAATCGCCGGGATCGAAGCTGACCGAGTAGGGCATCGCCAAGGTGGCAACGGTCCCGGCCTTGTAGGCGGAAGGAGCCCCGTAGGAATCTCCGTCGAGTTCGTAGACGTAGACGGTCGGGCCTTCATCAAGCTCGATCCGCCAATAGGTGGAGATGCCTGCGGCGGCATAGGCCTCACTCTTGGTGGTGCCACATCGTCCAGAATGCGCTGGAGGCGAAAGATGACGCGCTGATGCAGCGGAGTCGGGGCAGGGCTCACCAGAAGGCTTCCGTTGAAGAGCTCATATCGGTTCCCGTCATCGGGAAACTTGAGCAGGTCATCGACAGTGAACGGAGGCACGCCCGGCAGAACCGTCCGTGCGGTCGTCGGTTCGGTC
This sequence comes from Nonomuraea glycinis, assembly GCF_014646515.1. Classification (GTDB taxonomy): domain Bacteria; phylum Actinomycetota; class Actinomycetes; order Streptosporangiales; family Streptosporangiaceae; genus Nonomuraea; species Nonomuraea glycinis. Next base: position 11,159 of record NZ_BMNK01000017.1, on the reverse strand, counting down.
GCCATCGTGGTCACCCACTCAGTATCGGGAATCGAGCCCTTTCGCACATGCTACTTACCCGAAGTCGATTACTCTCCGCCCCAAGGTCGCCACGCTTCGGCGCCGCGCCGTACCGACGTGTGGACCGCGCGCGCCAGCCGCGCTCCCCACGGCGACCGCGGCCCGCCGAACAGCTCCTGCGGCCCGGTGTCCGGGACGGCCAGGCAGAGGGCGTCGGAGGCGGTGCCGGTACACGGGAAGCCCGCCTCCAGCAGCGCCTGCGTCTTGGCCTCGGTCATCGTCATCACGGCGTTGACCAGGGCGGCGTCGGTCATGGCGACCGGCAGCACGGCGACGATGTTGATCGTGCCCACCCGTGGAGCGCCCAGCATGGGAGCGAGTTCGGGGTCGGCGGCGCCTTCGGGGGCGGCGGCCCAGGTGGGGACGCGTAAGCCGACCGTGGCGACGGCTTCGACGCCGCCGTCCTCGGCATGGACGTTGCGGTCGACGGAGGCGGCGGTCATCATGCCGACGCCGTCGCCGCCGGGGCCCAGCTCAGCCAGGTGCTCGACCGGGTCCATGCGGGAGTAGCCGGCGACGACCTGGGCGTTGAGGATCCACTCGCGGGGGCCGATGCCGCCGCCGAGCATGGCCGAGGAGATCATCCGCCAGCCCGGCCCGAACTCCCAGAGCAGCGCGCCGAGCTCGACGCCCTCCTCGGTCCTCGTGGTGAGCTTCACGGTTCTCCTCTGACGAGGTGGACGACGGGCCGCCCGCCGGGGCCCTGCTCGATCATGACACGGGCGTCGAAGTGGCCGCTGACGAGCGGCACGGTGAGCACCTGGGCGGGTTCGCCGCAGGCGACGGCGCGGCCTTCGGCCAGCAGCAGGAGGTGGTCGGCGTACTGGCCGGCGACGGTCAGGTCGTGCAGCGTGGTGACCACGGTGAGCTCGTCGGCGAGCCTGAGCCGGTCGACGAGTTCGAGCACCTGCTGCTGGTGCCCGAGGTCGAGGGCGGTGGTGGGCTCGTCGAGCAGCAGCACGGGGGCCTGCTGGACGAGCGCCCGGGCGAGCACGACACGCTGCCGCTCGCCGCCGGACAGCTCGCCGAGCCTGCGGGCGGCGAACGGGGTCAGGTTGAGCCGGTCCAGCACGGACCCGGTGACGTCCCGGTCGGTGCGGCTCTCCCGGCCGAGATAGGGGATGTACGGGGTACGGCCGAGCAGGGCGTAGTCGAAGACGGTCATGTCGGGTGGCAGCGCGGGCGTCTGGGGGGCGTAGGCGACCAGGCGGGCCCGGTCCCTGGGGCTGAGGGTGCCGGACGGCCTGCCGTCGAGGGTCACCTCGCCGCGGTGGGCGAGCAGGCCCATGACGGCCTTCAGCAGGGTCGACTTGCCCGCGCCGTTCGGGCCGATGACCGCCAGCCAGGCGCCGCGCCGTACCTGGAGGTCCACGTCGGTGAGCACCTCGCGCTCGCCGAGCCGTACCGACAGACCCTTGACGGCGATCATGTGGCGGTCCGCCGCGTCATGCGCAGGACGGCCACGAAGAACGGCGCGCCGACGAACATGGTGACGACGCCGATGGGCAGCTCGGCGGGGGCGATCACGGTGCGCGCGGCGAGGTCGGCGAGCACCAGGAAGGCGGCTCCGCCGAGCAGCGACAGGGGCAGCACGCTGCGGTAGGAGCCGCCCGCGAGCCGCCGTACGACGTGCGGGACGACGATGCCGACAAAGCCGATGAGCCCGCTGACCGCCACCGCCGCCGCGGTGGCCAGACTGGCGGCCAGCAGGACGAACAGACGCACCCGGGACGCCCGCAGGCCCAGGCTGGTCGCCTCCTCCTCCCCCACCGACAGCACGTCCAGCATCCGGCCGTGCAGGAGCAGCAGCACGGCCGAGACGACGGCGTACGGCAGCACGAGCCAGAACTGGTCCCATCCGCCGCCGACGTCGCCGAGGATCCAGGAGTAGATGCGCTGCAACTCCTCGACCTTGAACTGCTGGATGAACGTCTGGATGGCGGTGAGGAAGGAGGTGACGGCCACCCCGGCGAGCACCAGGGTGGCGGTGCCGCCGGAGCGGCCGGCGGTGTTGCCGAGCGCGTAGGCGAGGAACACGCCGCCGACGGCTCCGGCGAAGGCCGCCGCCGGGATGTAGGCGGCGAGCGCCGGCAGCAGCACGATGGTCACGGTCGCCATCAGCCCGGCTCCGGCGGCGGCGCCGAGCAGGTACGGGTCGGCGAGCGGGTTCCTGAACACGCCCTGGTAGCCGGCCCCCGCCATGGCCAGCAGACCGCCGACCACGGCCGCGACGAGCACCCTGGGCAGGCGCAGCTCGTACAGCAGTCCCTGCTCGATGGGCGCCAGCCCGGAGTCGACGGTCAGGAACGGCAGCCAGTCCGCCATCTGGAGGATCACCTGCCAGGGTGAGATGTCGGCGGCGCCGCCCAGCAGGCCCGCGACCATGGACGCGGCCAGGACCACCAGCGCGCCGGCCAGCCAGAGCGGCCGGGCGCGTGATGGGGTGACCTCGGCGGTCAGCGCCACTAGCGCGCGGCCGCCTTCGTGACCGCCGCGCCGATGCTCTGGGCGAGGTCGACGACGCGGGGCCCCCAGCGGGAGGCGATGTCGTCGTCGAGCTCGACCACCTGGTCGTTCTTGATCGCGGACAGGCTCTGCCAGCCTGGCCGCTTGGCCAGGGCGGCCTTGTTCTGCTGGCAGCACTTCACGTCGGCCAGGAAGATCAGGTCGGGGTCGGCCTGGGCGACGAACTCGGCCGACAGCTTGGGGTAGCCGCCCGCCGCGTCGGGGGCCTTGTCGGCGATGTTGGTGACGCCGAACAGGCCGTAGAGCTGTCCGATGAACGTCTTGGACGTGGCGGCGTAGGGCGTCTGGTCGAGCTCGTGGTAGTAGGTGAGGTTCTTGGCCTGGGGCGCCTCGGCGGCCAGTTTCTCCAGGGAGGTCTTCATGCCGCTCACGACCTCGTCGGCCTTGGCCTGGTTGCCTGTGGCGGCGCCCAGGTCGGCGATCTCGTCGTAGGCCTCGTCGAGCTTGGTGGCGGCGGGCTCCCACAGGACGGGGACGTTCACCTTGCCCAGCTCGGTGATGATCTGGTCGATGTCATCGGAGACGACGACCAGGTCGGGCTTGTGGGCGATGATGGCCTCGACGTTCGGCTTGAAGCCCGACAGGTCGGTCTTGGGCGCCTCGGCCGGGTGGTTGGAGCGGTCGTCGACCGCGATCACCTGGGGGCCGGCGCCGATGGCGAACAGCGTCTCGGTGTGGGTGGCGGAGAGCGAGATGATCCGCTCCGGCCGCTTGGGGATGGTGATCGTGCCGTTGGCGGCCTCGACCGTGACGGGGAAGGCGGCGCCCGGGGCGGCTGAGGAGGAGGAAGCGGCGGGGCTGGCGGCGGGGGTGGCTGTTGTGCTGGTCTGACCGCATCCGGCCAGCACCAACGTTCCCAGCAGCGCGCCCGCGAAGACCGTGCGTACGGGCCTCACGAGATGTCCTTTCACACTGTCGGAACCGAGAGACCCGCGAAGAGCGACGGATCACCCTTTTCCACGAGGGTTGATGACGTCACGCAGAGGCAGGCGACCTGGCTATGACAGTTGCGGGACAGCGCCGGACTCACACCGGACTTCGCTGCAGCACTGCGCGTCGGACAAACGCTATCAATGCTCCAGATGGCACCTTGAGTCAAGGGGTCAGGAGTTGCTTCTCCGCCTCGGCGATGATGTGCTGCAGCCTGAGCCCGTGGGCGGCGTCGAGCGGATGCCCGCCGCCCTGCCGGACGGTGTGGGCGAACTCCTCGGCGACCTTGGCCAGCGGGTCGTCGTCGCCGCCTCGCTGCAGGACGGCGCTGCCCTTGGCGCCGTAGACCGCGATGCTGGCCGGGGGCATCTCGCCGACGCCCGCCTGGCACAGCGACGCCTCGCTGACCGCGCCGCTCTCATGCTCCAGCAGCAGCCCGGCCCAGCGCAGCGGGTGCCCGTGCGCGCGCACCCCGGTCACCGGGCCGAGCGCGGCGTCGAGCAGGTCGATCATGTGCGGCCCCACGTCCAGCAGCGCGCCGCGCTCCAGCCGCCACGGGGTGGCGAACGGGTGGTCGCCCATCAGGGAGGCGGAGATGTTGGCGGCGTGCCCGCCGAACGGCTCGATCTCGGCGCACCGGGCCAGGAACTCCCTGGTACGGGCGGCGTACCTCAGGGTGAGCACCATCTGGGTCGGCACGCCCGTCTCGGCCACCGCGTCGGCCAGCCGCCGCGCGCCGTCCAGCGAGTCGGCGAGCGGCTTCTCCAGCAGCAGCGCCTTGCCGGCCCGCGCGGCGCGCACCCCCAGCTCGGCCTGTACGGCGGGCGGCACGCAGAAGGCGACGGCCGCACAGACGTCGAACAGCTCCTCGACCCGCTCGAACACGGGCGCCCCGAGCCGCGCCGCCACCTCGGGCCGCCGGGCCCAGACGCCGGCGAGCCGGGTGTGCGGGCTCTTCGTCAGCATCGGCACGTGCGCCATCTTGGCCCACGGCCCCGCCCCGATCAACCCGACAGCCACCGGCTCCATACAAATCCCCCTAAATCGCTCTTTGTACGACTTTCTCACGAGATCAACCCGCTCACCAGGTATATCCGGCCGCGCGGTCAACCCGCTCACCCGAGACCGTACGGAAGGCGGGATGCCAGGTTCCGTCCGCTCGGCCACGTACGTATGGGCGTGCAGGATGCCGGGTTCCGCCCGTTGTGCTCTTCCTGGCGGGCGGCGTGACCCGGCAGCTCGCCATCGTCGCCGAGGCGAGCCTGCTGGTGATGACCATGTTGACGGTGCTGGGGTCGGCCTCCGCCGAGTTCGGCCTCGCGCACCTGGCCGCGTACCTGCTGCCGATCCTGTTCGTCCTCCCCCTGGGCGTCCTCGTGGACCGGGTGCGGCGCGGGACGGCGCTGACGGTGATCGGATGGCTCGCGGCGGGCCTGCTCACCTCGCTCGCAATGGCCGTCTGGCTGGACGCGGTCACCCTGCCGCACGTCGTGCTGGTGGCGACGGGTGTGGGAATGCTGCGCCTCTCGGGCGAGCTCGCCCAGGACGCCTATCTGCCCGCGGCCGTCGGGCGGGACCGGTTCGTCCCGGTCAACGCCGTGCTGTTGGTCGTGGGCGGTCTCAGCTCCTTCGGCATCGTCATCCAGTTCTACGGCTCCCCCAGAGCGATCGCTGTGGCCGCCGGCGTCGCGGCCCTGGGGTTCGCCGCTTCCGCGTGGCTGTTCGGCCTCGTCCACGCGCCCGAGGAGCCCGCGCCGCCCAGAACCGGGGTATGGCGGGAGGCCGTGGAGGGGGTGCGGTTCACGCTGACCCATCCGGTGCTGCGGGCGATCGTCGTGTGCCTGTTCGGGCTGACCGCGATGCAGGGGCCCATCGAAGAGTTCGCCGTCACTCCGCTCCTGGCGGAGGAGGGTGGGGAGGTCACCCGGCCGGAGGCCGGCCTGTCATGGTCGGTGTCCTTGGCGACGCCCATCGGCGCCGTCCTCGCCATGCTGCTGTACCGGCGGGTCGGAACGTTCCGGCTGGCGTGGGCGGCCGTCCTGGTGAGTCAGCCGTTCGCGCTGCTCGTGCTGGCCGGGATGGACTGGGGTCCGATCTGGTACGTCCTCGGCCGGCTGGTGCCCTGGGCCGGGGCGGCCGTGGCCGCGGTGACCCTGCTCAGCCACCGCCAGGCGATCACGCCGAGCCGGTTGCTGGGCCGGTCCGGCGCGACGCTGATCATCGCGCTGGTGGTGGCGGAGGTGGCCGGGTCGTTGCTGGAAGTGCTCGCGGAGTCGCTGCTGGGGCAGCAGGGGCCGGGTGACGCGGGCGGCTGGCCGGTCGTGGTACTGGCCACGGCGGCGGTGCTCGCGTGCGCCGTGCCGATGTTCCGGTTGCGTCGGCTGAGCCACCCGGCCGAGGCCGGGCCCCCTTCCGACGCGGGAACCTCCTGACAGACGCGGAAGCCTCCTGACAGACGCGGGAACCTCTCGACGAGCGGGAAGCCCTTCGGCGGACGGGAAGCCTTCACCACTCCACGGGCAGGGTCGTCAGTCCTCGGCCCACGAGCGACTTGCGGTAAGTGATCGGCCCAGGAACCAGGCGCAGGGCTGGTAGGCGGTGGGTCAGGGTGGTGAGGGCGGTGCGGAGTTGCAGGCGGGCCAGTGCGGCGCCGACGCAGAAGTGGATGCCGTAGCCGAAGACCAGGTGCGCGTCGGCGTTGGGCCGGTCGATCAGGAAGCGGTCCGGATCGGGGAAGACGGTCTCGTCGTGGGCGGCCGAGTCGGTGGACAGCAGCACCAGCGACCCCGCCGGGATCACCCTCCCGTGCAGCGGAATGTCGGTCCGGGCGTAGCGGAACGAGCCGAGCGAGGCGCCGTCGATGCGCATGCACTCCTCGGCCGCGTTCGGGATCAGCGCGGGCGGCACCGGCCAGCAGTCTTCGCGCAGCAGCCGCAGGACGGTGTTGCCGAGCTGGTTGGGCACGGTGTCGTTGCCGCCGAGCAGGATGGTGGAGATCAGCTCCACCACCTCCCGGTGGCTCAGCTCGTCGCCGATCAGCGCGGTCATCAGCGAGGTGAAGTCGTCGCGCGGCTCCTTGGCCCTGGCCGCGACCAGCCGATCCACGTAGTCCAGGTAGGTCAGGAAGCTGTCGGCCAGGTCGAGCTGCCGCTCCGGCGACTGCGGGGACAGGAAGAGCTGGAACCAGTCCTTGACGTGCGCCTGGACGAAGTCCTCGTCCGCCTCCGGCACCCCGATGAACCGGGCGGTCAACTTGATCGACGGCTCGTGCCCTAGGTCGGTCACGAAGTCGGCGCTCCCCCGCGGCTCGACCCGGTCCAGCAGGTCCTCGTTCAGCTGCCGGAAGCGCCGCTCCAGCGCGGCCACCGCGCGCGGCGTGAACGCCCGCGACACCGACCGCCGCAGCCGGGTGTGGTCGGGCGGATCGACGTTGGCCACGAAACTGGACAGGAACGAGCCGTGCTCGCCCAGCCTGTCCCGCGTCCGCTGGGTGAGGCTGCGCGAGATGGTCAGCGACCCCTCGGAGGAGAACCGCCGCGGATCGCCGTAGGCCGCCCGCACGTCGGCGTACCTGGTGAGCACGTACGCGCCGAGGTGCTCGCTGGGGAACACCGGCCGCTCGCGGCGCAGCCTCGCCAGGAAGTCGTACGGCGCGGCCACGTGCCAGTCGGAGCTGACGTCGAAGTCCTCGATCATCCGAAGATCCTCCGCGGGTTGTCGACGAGCATCTGATGGATCTGGTCCTCGGTGACGCCGCGCCCGCGCAGCTCGGGCAGCACGTCGCGGGAGATGTGCAGCAGGTGGTAGTTCGGGTGCCGCCGCCGTACCACGTCCTCGTCAAAGCGGTCGTTGAAGCAGTAGGAGTCGTGCCCGAGCACCAGCCGGCCGGCGTGCCCGCGCGCGCACAGCGCCGCCACGGTCGCCACCCGGTCCTCGAACGGGCTGATGGTGTCGATGCCGAAGCGGTCCATGCCCAGATACGAGCCGCCCGCGATGAGCTCCTCCAGGTAGGCCAGGTCCGTGGAGTCCCCGGCGTGCCCGATCACCACCCGGCCGAGGTCGACGCCGAGTGAGGCGAGCAGCCGCTGCTGCTCCAGGCCGCCTCGGGACGGGCTGTGGGAGTGCGTGCTGATGGGCGCGCCGGTCTCCAGGTGCGCCTCGGCGACGGCCCGGAACACCCGGGCGCAGCCCGCGGTCATGCCGAGGTGGTCGGAGGCGCACTTGAGGATGGCCGCCTTGACGCCCGTCCCGCCGATGCCCTCGGTGAGGTCCCGTACGAAGAACTCGCTGAGCCGGTCGGGCCCGCCGAACAGCGTGCCGGGGCCGCGGTTGGCGAAGTACGGCGGCAGCGCGTCATAGGTGTAGAGGCCGGTGGCGGCCACGATGTTCACCCCGGTCCGCTCGGCCACCCGCCGCACGGCCGGGACGTAGCGGCCGAGCCCGACCACGGTCAGGTCCACGATGGTGTCGACGCCCGCGGCCCGCAGCGCCTCCAGCTTGGCCGCCGCCTGCCCGGCCCGTGCCTCCAGGTCCCATCCTTCCGGGATGTCCGGCCAGTTCCACAGGATCTCCGGGCTGAGGCCGAAGACGTGCTCGTGCATGAGCGTGACGCCCAGCTCGGCGACCGGCCCCCTCACGGTCTCGGGCACGGGAACCTCGGATGCTCGAACGGCTCGTTCACGACCAGCCCCAGCCCGTCGGTCTGCTGGTACGGCGCGCCGGTGTAGCGGGCGTCGGCGTCGAAGTAGGTGACGGTGAACGACAGCCGGGGGCGGTCGCGGCGGTTGGCGGGCGCGCCGTGCACGGTCAGCGCGTGGTGCGCGGTCGCGTCGCCCGCCTTGAGGTCGAGCGGCGGCGACAGCTCCAGCTCCTTGAGCCAGGGGTGGCGGCTGAGCTGGTCGTCGCCCGGCCGGGTGAAGCTGCGCCCGAGCAGCCCGTGCCGGTGCGAGCCGCTGTAGAAGCGCAGCGACCCCATGTCGGCGGGGACGTCGGCCAACGCCAGCCAGACGGTCAGCATGGCCGAGCGGTCCATCGGCATCCACGGGAAGTCCTGGTGGAACTGGGTGGCGCCGTGCTCGCCCGGCTCCTTGACCAGCAGGTTCGTCACCTGGACGCGCACCGCCCGGACGTCGCGCAGCATCCGGGCGGCGTTGCGGCCCATGGCGGGGCTCAGGGCCAGCGCGCCGAACAGCTCGTCGGCGGCGGCGATGTCCCTGGACTGCCCGAAGGCCTCGTCGACGAGCGTGGTGCGCCGCCTGTCCCGGCTCCGGAGCCGGTCCACGGCCCGCTCGCGCAGCCGGTCCGCCGTCTCCGGAGCGACCAGCCGCGGCAGCCGTACCCAGCCGTGCTCGTCGAAGAAGCTCACCTCGTCGTCGCTCGCGCGACGCGCCGGGACGTCCATGCCGCCCAGTCTGGCACTAGAGCAAGCGCTTGGTAAGTCCTAGGATGCCTGCGACGTGCCGATGCGGTCAGGGAGGTTCTCGTGCGGCGGTTCAGGTTCGGGGCTGTGGTGCGGGAGGCGGGGTCGGGCAGGGAGTGGGCGGACCTGGCCCGGCGGGTCGAGGGGGCCGGGTTCGACGTGCTGCTGGTGCCCGATCATCTCGTCGGCGACCGGTTCGCGCCGCTGCCGGCGCTGACCGCGGCCGCCTGCGCGACCAGCCGGCTGCGGGTGGGCACGCTGGTGCTGGCCAACGACTTCCGACAGCCGGCCGTCCTGGCCAAGGAGCTGGCCACGCTGGACGTGCTCTCCGGGGGGCGGCTGGAGATCGGGCTCGGCACCGGCTGGATGGCCGCCGACTACGAGGCGGCCGGGCTGGCGCTGCGGCCGCCGGGGGTCCGGGTGGACCGGCTGGAGGAGGCCATCGCCGTCCTGAAGGGGCTGTGGAGCGGGGAGGAGTTCAGCTTCTCGGGCGCTCACCACACGCTGCGGGACATGCGGTTGCGGCCCCGGCCCGTGCAGCGCCCGCACCCCCCGCTGCTGCTCGGTGCGGGCGGGCCGCGGATGGTACGGCTGGCGGCCAGGCAGGCCGACTCGGTGAACCTGGCGATGCGGGTACGGGCCGACGGCCGGGGCCCCGACCCGCGCGACGGCGGCGCCGGGGCTTTCCTGGCCAAGCTCCAGTCCGTACGGGAGGCCGCCGGCAACCGCTACGACCGGCTGGAGCTCGGCACGAGCGTCGTCGAGGTGGGCGAGCGCGGACCGGCGCAGGCCTGGAGCGCGGCCGACCGGCCGAGCCTGGAGGGCACGCCCCAGGTGCTGCTCGGGACCCGCCGCGACATCGTCGACCAGCTCCGCCACTGGCGCGACGAGCACGACGTCTCCTACTTCGTGGTGCACCACGAGCGCGACCTCGACGCCTTCATCCCCATCGTGGAAGAACTCGCCGCGTCGTGAGGGGTTCGGCGCGAGGGCGGTGCCGATGTCCCTGGAAGGGCGCTATGTCGCGAGGATGACTTTGCCGGTGTCCGTGGAAAGGGCGCTATGTCGTGAGGACGACCTTGCCGATCGTGTTCCGGCTCTCCAGGGCGGCGTGGGCGGCGGCCGCGTCGCGCAGCGGGAAGGACTGGACGGCGGGCGTCAGGCGGCCGGCCGCCACCGCCTCCAGGGCTTGGGCACGCAGCTCCGCCATGCCGCCCGGCCGGCTCAGCAGGTGCCCGATGCCGTCATGGGAGGTCACCTCCCGGGCCGCCAGCTCCTCCTCGGCCGGATGGAACCACTCCCCCGCCGCCTGCCCGAACACGACCTGGCGGCCGCCCTTGCCGATCAGTTCGAACGCCTCGCGGCCGAGCCGGCCGCCGACCCCGTCGAAGACCAGGCTCACCTCACCGACCGCCGCCCGAGGTCAGGTCGGCGGCTACCACCCGCCGCCCCACCAGGGCGGGGCCCACGCCCGCACCGGCGGATTCGATCACCCCCCGCCACCTCGCCGCCGAGGATCACCGGCAGGCCGGGCACCGGGTGCGGCCCGACGGGCACGCCCCTGTGCAGAAGGGTAAGAACTGTTGCTTGTTTTGGGTAGCCAATGAGCTACTTAGCGTTACGATCTCTGTATGGCTCTGTTGAGGGGTTGTCTCCGGCGGCGCAGCGTCTGGGGGTTCATCCGATGACGTTGCGCCGGTGGGCGATCGAGGGGCGTGTTCGGTTTCGGGTGGTGGGCGATCAGCAGCCGGAGCGCCGGTTCGACGAGCGGGACCTGGACGCGTTCGCCGGGGTGTTGCCGTCGGAGCGGGATCGGGTCGAGGTCGCGTACGTGCAGGTGTCGGGGTCATCGGGACACGAGTCGTCACTGACGGCCCGAGCCGAGGAACTCGCACGGACCAGCGCGTCGGGGATCATTTGCGTGTATGCGGATAGGGCTGGTGGGTTGCGGAAGAGTCGGCCCGGGTGGGCGAAGCTGCGCGAGGATGCCGCCGCTGGGAAGTTCACCGTGGTCCGCCTCACCCACGAGGATCGGCCAGCTCGGTTCGGGGTCGGCTGGCTCACGATGCCGCTCGCCACCTGCGGGAGTGCCGGTGGGTAAGCAGACCGCGACGGCGACGTGTACCGCCTACCGGGCGATCGTGGAGAAGACCGGCGTGGTCGTGCCCACAGAGGCGTTGGCGGCGCGGGTGGGCTGGCTGACCACGCTCACCCAGACACTGGC
>NZ_BMNK01000016.1:126227-236464 GCF_014646515.1 Nonomuraea glycinis | reverse complement strand
TGAAATCAACCCCCAGCCGAACCGCTTACCTGACCATACGAAGATCGTGAAAGATCGAGGTTAGTCTTCGGAATCATCAGCAATGACCCCGGGGGTAGGGACGTCGGCAGCGGTGACCTCGGCCCAAATGCCATCCTGTTCCTTTTTTCACTTCGGCAGCGTGTTGTCGGCACGCAGGTGGACCAGCGTCGTCGGCACGCGGACCTCCCATGGGTCGCCCACGGGACCTCCTGCAGGGGGGAAGTTCTCGGCCGCCCGAAGTTCTTCGAGCATGGGGAGGTAACGCTCGCTGGTGATGGGCGGGGGATCGCCGTCGATCCACAGCTGCCCGCTCTCGATGTAGTGCAGAACGGTCTGCTCGTAACTGGGCCGTACGGGGACCAGAACCCGGGCTGCTCCGGCCCGCAGGAAGTGTACGAAGAGGTCGTCGACGTCGTCCAGCAGCGCCCGGTCTTTCCAGTCGGGCTTTGCACCCCACCAGTAGGGAAAGAAGGTGAAGGTCATCTGTTCCCATTCGAATGCCTGCTCAAAGAACCGAATCCGATCGGCATCAGCGGCGGCCGCCACCGGATCGGGCTCGGGATATTCCTTCCGGCTGGCTCGGTACCGAGGGTGCACCACCGGGGAAGTTGGCACCCCCGAGGCCGACTTCTCCGCCTGGGCCAGATCGTGCGGCGGCTTCGGGACCAAGGTCACCGAGTCCGGCGACGCGGCCGGGGCGATCGCGCAGGCGCTGACCCACGACGGCCCGGCGCTGGTGGACGTGGACGTCAACCCGAACGAGCCGCCCATGCCCGGCAAGGTCTCCTACGACCAGGCCAAGAGCTTCGCGCAGGCTTTCCTCAAGGGCCAGCCGCACAAGGCGGCCATCGCCACCACCCTGTTCAAGGACCGCATCCAGAAACTCGGCGACTAGCCCTTCACGGCGATGCCGCTACATGCGAATATACGTTCGAAGAAAGAAGATCGTCTTTCGGAACGGAGTGCATGTGCGTCCATCAGCCTCTGAACGCATCGGCCGATTAGTCGCCTCGGCCGGGTCCCTGCTCCTGGCGGCGAGCCTGCTCGCCGCCCCAGCCCCCGCCGTCGCGGCCGCCGATCTCGTCGCCGACCTCGGGGTCGCGGGCAAGGGCGGGGACCTGGTGGCCGGCCACGGCAAGGTCTTCGTCGCCGCCGACGACCGGATCGTGGTCACGCACCTCGACGGCGAGGCCGTCACCACGATCGGCGGCCTGTCCGGAGTCACCGCCCTGTCCGCGCCGGACGGCGCCAGGAAGGTGTACGCGACGCTGAGCGGCACGCATGAGGTGATCGAGATCGACACCGCCACGGTCGCCGTCACCCGGCGCATCGATCTGTCCGCGTATCCGTGCCCGTCCACGCTGGCGCAGGCCCACAACCGGCTGTGGATCGGATACGGCTGCGGCGGGGCGGGTGAGGGAGGGGTCGTCGCGCTCGATGTGCGGGCCACCCCCATCCTCGTCAAGGTCGGGCCGGCCACGACCCGGCCTCCGCTGGTCGCGGTCGCCGGCGCCTTCCTCGCCGTGTCGGAGCCGGGAGTCAGCCCCGCCACCGTCAGGCTGTACGACGTCAACCGCGACCCGGGCAACCCGCTCGGCGAGATCCTCGGCGACGCGGACGGGCTGCCGCCTCTGGAGGACCTGGCCCTCGCCTACCAAGGGTCGGCGGTGCTGCCGGTGCCGTCCGGCGCCCACCGCTTCGACGCCTGGGACACCACGACCTTCGACCGGGCCCACGCCTACGACGAGAAGGGGCCGGCCGGGCACGAACTGGCCGCCACCGTCGCGGCCAGCGAGAACGGCCACTACGTCGTGGGCGGCTGGAACTCCGCCGCGGGTGACGCGGCGGAGCTCGTGGTCTACGACGCGACCACGAGAGAGGTGATCTACACGGCCGGCCACCAGGGAAAGGCGCTGGTGCCGGGCAGCATCGGCTTCTACGGCATCTACACCTTCGCGGTGCTGAAGGAGCCCGGCACCGGGCGCATGCACCTCTGGCGGCTGCCGTCCGCGCCGTACCACTCCTCGGCCCTGACCCTGACGGCGCCCGCCGAGGCGAACGCGCTCAAGCCGCTGACCATCGGCGGACGGCTCACGCTCAGCACCGGGGCGACCCCCGGCGTGCAGACGCTGGAACTGTACAGCTGGCTCCCCGACGGCACCGACCGGCCCTTCCGGGAGGTCACCACAGCGGCGGACGGGACCTACGAGTTCACCGACACCCCACCGGGCATCGGGGCGTTCAGGTATCGCCTGTCCTGGCCGGGCAACTCCTGGTATGACGGGGCCTACGCGACAGCGACCGTCACGGTGGCCAGGTACGAACCGGCGCTCACCGTGACCGGGCCCGCGACGGGCGCCGTCGGCGAGCTGCTGGAGTTCAGCGGCACCTTTGCCGCCGAGGGCGTCGTCTACCCGCGCACGACGGTCACCGTCAGCCGCAGGGCCGTCGCGCCGGACGGCACCGTCACCACCAAGGGTCAGAAACTGGCCGCCGCCACCGACGGGACGTTCGCCTTCACCGACACGCCGGCCACGGCCGGGACGCACACCTACACCGTCACGCTGGTCGGGAGCTCGACCGTCAAGGGAACGAGCACCAATCACGTGGTCACCGTCGTCGAGCCGGCGGGATAGCGTCCCAGGGAGCCGGGGCCTACCTCTCGTAGGCCCCGGCGATGCCGGCCGCAGCGGCGCGCAGGGGCTCCACCAGGCGGGGCAGCTCGCGGGCGCGCCGCGCGGACAGCACGATGCCCAGCGCAGCGACGGGCCGCCCGGCCACGACGACCGGAGCGGCGGCCGAGCACGAGCCGGCCGTCATCTCCTCGTACGTCAGCGCGTACCCCTGCGCCCGCACCGCCGCCAGCTCCCTGGCCAGTCGACCCGGCTCGGTGATCGTGTGCCGGGTCGGGCGTTCGAGCCGGCGGGCCAACTCCGCCCAGCAGGGGCTTGGGGTTGTGGCCGGGGCCCCCGCCGGACGGCGGAGCTGGGCCGCCTGGCGGCTTGCGCGAGGCATGGCCCGGGCATCGGTCGGCTCCTTATCACCACTTCCACCAGTGCGTGGACCTCGGCGAGCGGGAGCAATTCGAAATCGGGTAGACCGAGCACCGCCCCTCGTCGGTGAGTGCCGGGCATCGGCCCGGCGGCCGAGCGCGGCTCGGCGTTTGGCCTCCTACCGGTCCGGCAGCCGTATCTCCGCCGCACGGAGGCGCTGCCGCTCGCGCGCGCCGATGGTCCCCTCCACCCCCGCCATGGGGCAGGTCGGGGATCTCGCCAAGCCTGCGCAGGCCTTCAGCCGGGGCGGAAGAGGCGATGGCATAGCGGCCCAGGACGTTGACATGGGCGTGGCCGAGCGGGCTGAGCCGGGCGGCATCCTCATCCTTGACCGGCACGCCCTGGGCGCGCAGCCGGTCGACGGCGGCCGACAGATACTTCGAGTTCCACAGCGCGACCGCATTGACGACAAGACCAGGAGCCGCTAGTTGATCTTCTTGCCCTTCACGGTATGCCTTCCGGATCTGCCCGTTGCCGCCATGGCAGATCTTGCGGGCCAGCCGATGCCGCGACTCCTGCACGGTGAGCTGCTTGTTGAGCTTGTGCCGGTAGGTGTCGTCGATCGGGTCCAGGATGGACAGCAGGTGCAGGGTCTTGTCGATGCGGCCGTACTCGGCGAACGCCTGCCCGAGCGGGGTCGGGCGCCCGTTACGTGCGAACATGCGCAGCAGATCGTAGGCGCGCACCTGGTTGGTCACCAGCGATCCAGCGACCCGGGTCATGTCCGTCCACTGCGTAGCGATCTTCTGCCGGTTGATCTTGCTGCGAGCGATCGCCTCCAACGGTCCGTACACCGGCGTGCTCCCGTCGGGCAGGTCGGCGCGCCAGAACCGTTGGTCGCCCAGGTCGGCGAAGCGCGGCGCGAACCGGTAGCCGAGCATGGAGAAGATCCCGAACACCATGTCCGAATTTATATGGACACTGTCAAGGCTTGTCGCCCGCTCAGGCCACCCGATCGCCATCACTCCGGTACCCGCCTGCCAGGCTGGGGGCGATCGCCGCGCAAGGCCCACCACTCGGGTCAGCCCGACCGGACGCAAGCTAGCGCTGAGTAACATCGATTACGTTCAGTGCTCGCAGAAATGAACCAGCGCGGGCCTGCGACTCTTATGTGATCATTGGCGAGTGCGACCTGTTGGTGAGACTTCCCGGCCATCTGCTCTGAAGCGGGTGTCACTCGTGGCGGCCATCGCCGCCACGCCTTTCGTCCTGATGTACGCCGCCGCGATGGCCCCCCAGTGGATCACCGATCACCGCTTGGCAAGCCTTGAGAATCGAGCCCTCAAGCATCCGTTGCCACCGGGCACGACGTTCGGCGGGTCCGAACCTCAGGGGCCCGTGACCGGAGACTCCGGCGACTGCTGGGCCGGCTTCGCCTTCAGCCTCCGCACCGAACGCCCACCCGAGGAGATCAAGCGGTACTACGAGGCGGCCCCCTTCATGCGGACCGACGCGCACTTCTTCGAGCTGAGCGTCAGCGCCTTGCAGGAGTCCGCCGACCACGTATCGGTCGCCGTCGACACGATTTCCTCTGGCACCGGGGACCTCCGCTGCTGGTGAGCGCCACTTACGGGTCCAAGATTCCAGATGCAACTCTCAGTTACTTCCTCGGGTGACATCAACCCGAGCGGTGGGTTCGCAGCACCTCCTTCGTCGGCGCTACGCATCGAGCATGCTTTGGGCTCGCGATGGATGTGATCGGCTCGCTCAGTCCGTCGACGTGCATGATGGCCTTCCTGAAGAGTTGCCGTCACCCGGTGGTCTCGCCGAGGTCGGTGAGCAGGCCGGTGAGACGGCGGACGACCGCGGTGTGCCGTTCGACCTCGCGGGTCCAGCCGCGTTCGTCGGCGTCCTGGACGAGCTGCTGTTCGACCTCCAGGCGGGCCCGGAGTCGTGGGGCGTAGCCCGGGGTGGTGACGAACTTGGCGCAGGTCAGGTAGAGGTCGCACTCGCAGGGGCCTTCGGCTGGTAGGCGCAGGCAGTGGCCGAGCTCGAGCTCAGTCTTGAGGAAGTTGCTCATCAGGCTGAGGAGCTGAAGTCCGGGATGCTGCCCGCCGAGGCCGTTGACTTCTCGGCAGGTCGTGCATGCGGGTGGAGATGTCGGCCAGGTGCACGTAGGCGTCCAGGAAGGAGGTCCAGGAGTGCACCTCCAGCAGCAGCTCGGGTAGGTCGATGCGGGGCAGCATCGCCTGGCAGGCCGCGCGCAGCCACTTCAGCGACGGGCTCTCGCCGAGCGCGCCGAGCTTCTCCACCGACAACCGGGGGTGCCCATCGGTCGGGGTGACCACCCGGACGAGGGCGTCGTCACCGGCTTCCTCGAGGCGGCTAAGTTACTCGCGGGTAACGCCAATGGCTGTCCGCGGGTTCTCCAACCCCGAGGCCGGGGGAGTTCACCCCTGTAGGGGAGGCGTCTGGCTCGCTGGGGGGAGGGATGTCCGGTGTGCGGCTTCTACGGTCACAGTCATGGTTGATTCAGATCGTCCGCGCAGGTGGCCGGCGTACGCGGTGGCCGTGTTGTTCCTCGGGTACGCCGCGGGGAAGGCCGCCTTCGCGCTGCAGGCCCGGCTCGGGTTCCCGGGCGGCCCGCCCGTGTCGGCCGCCGAGGCGGCGGGCTATTTCCTGGACCCGGCCACCGCGCAGTGGTTCGCGACCGCGTCCGGCGTGCTGGGCGCGTGCGTCGCCATCGCCACGGTCACCGCCCTGGGACGCAGGGTGCCGAGAACGTTGATGCTCCTCGTGCTGGCCGGGATGCTGGCGGCTGTCGGCGGCGGCGCGGGGATCATGATCGTGGACGGGTTCGTCGGCCTCGGTGTGGGCTGGCAGTGGCACCACGGAGTCCTGGGCATGGTCGTGATCGGGTTGTTCCTGGAGATGCTCCGCTCCTACGCGACGGCCACGAGACGGGCCGTGGCCCACCGGCGGTCATCACTGAGCCGGGGGAGGCTCCGCGCCGACGGGTGAGGACGCGGACGGGACCGGTTCGGCGCTGGGATCGGCGAGGTCGTGGGCGGAGCGGGCCAGCCAGATCACCATCAGGACCTGGGCCGCCGACGCGACGTCGCCGTAGACGTTCGTGTCCGTGGCGAGCGGCAGGCTCACCACCGTGAGCAGCACCGGAGCCACCAAGGCGGCGACGCCGTACCTGACCGTGGCCTGCTGCCAGCGGCCGCTGCGCCGCTGTGCTCGCAGGACGAGCACCATCCAAATCAGGCCCGCCAGGCCGCAGATCACGGGCAGCCAGTCGGGCAACGGCCAGTTGAGGACGTCGATCACCTCGATGGCGGCGGCGCCTCCGTAGGCCACCACGCCGGCGGCCCGCGCGTGATCCGCGTGCTCCAGCCGGCTGCCCAGAACGGGCTGGAACAGCACCACGACGACCCACATCAGCGCGGCGTCCAGCGCCACCGCCCACCAGGGCCAGGTGGGTGCCAGGGCGTAGCACGCCCAGGACGCCGCCGCCGCGTACAGCCCCATCCGCAGCCGCCGCGTATCCCGGTCCAGCTCGGGTGCCGGTCCCGTCAGCGGTCCGCGCAGACTCTGCCACAGCGCCCAGGCGCACGGCAGGCCGGCCACGACCAGGATGAGCGTGTTCGGCCAGGTCACCGCGACGCCCTGGGCCACCCCTGTGAACAGGGTCAACCGCCACAACGCGCCGAGGTCGCCGGTGGTCAGCGCGATCACGGCGGTGACCGCCAGCGCGCCGACGTACAAACCCGTGATGAGCAGGGCGGGAATACCGAAGCGGTGACGACGGGGCACGGGCCACTTCCTGGGGGCTTGGCGGGGAGAAGCCCTCAGATTAGCCAGCCGACGCCCCGAAGTCGATCAAGGATTCTGAGGGCTCGGCAGCCGTGCATTTCTCATGTTCCAGCCTGGGGCCCAGGCCGCAAGCGCCGGTCTCATACAGGGCCGCCGGCTGCCCCCGGTCGCGGACGTTCCTTTTCCGTCGACCACGTCCGAGATCGTGAAAGCCGCGGCGTCGACCCCGGCTCCGGCGAGAACTGCCTTTTCCACGGCTCCGGCGCCGGGGGATGGAGCCGGAACCCCCTGCCGGTACGCCGATTGGTGTCCCTGGCGTACGGAACAACGTGCGGGCCGTGGCGAATCGTTTGAATTCAACTTCTATAGCGTGGTCCCCATCGTGATGATCTGCCGATGGGATATCGTCTGCACGACGACTCCGTGAGGAGCCTTTGCCCGGCCGGGCGCGGGACCGTTTCGGTGGTGGCCTGTCCGCGCTGACCGCGGCACCGTACTGGCGACAACGCCCGTACGCGTCGCCGAGCCGGTGGTTGGCTTACCGGTGCTGGTCAGCGCCCGGTGTGATACGCCACGAGTACGCGTGAGTGTATGGAGTTAAGGGCTTCCGGGCGGCTTGTCCCACCGATGCGCTAACACAGTTCGGCCATACGACCCCCCTGCTATGCAGGTGCGGGGGTGGGCGACTTCACGCTTCAGCGGCAGTTCGCCCGCTTGTTTGACGGGCACTAAGGTTCTGGGTGGCGCCTGTTCTACTGAAGAGCGCTACAGTAGCCAAAAAATCCTATCGAGCATGGAGTTCGGCACATGGCTAAGCGGATTCAAGAGATTTTCATTGACGACGTCGATGGAAGCGCGATGGAGTCGGAGAACATCGTCAAGTTCGGTCTCGACGGCGTCGCGTATGAGATCGACTTGGGGGAGAAGAACGAGGAAGCCTTGCGCAAGGCGCTGTCGCCCTTCATCAACAAAGCTCGCGCGGTCCGGAGTGAGCGAGCCGGCCGAGGCCGGCGCGGGGCCATCGGCTCCGCTCGTGCCATGAGCCGGGAGAAGTCCGCCGAGATCCGGCAGTGGGCCAGGACTCAGGGCCTGCCGGTGAGCGAGCGAGGCCGGATCGCTTCCACGGTGGTGGAGAAGTACGAGGCCGCCCACTAGGGCACAGGTGAAGGCTTGGCGAGGGCGTACTCCTGTGGTGCGCCGGGCTGCGGTGAGACTGCGCCGCCCGGCGCGCGTCGTGACGTACATGATGAATCTACAATGTAAAGGGCGGCGGATCTGAGAAATTCGCCGATCAACCGGTAAGCCAACAGCGACAACGGCCCGATGCCCCTACTGTCAGCGCCGAGTGTGTCAAAGGGCGCGGCGTGATGTACGCGGGAAAAGCATCGTGCTGGTTACACGCCTGTCCCGTGGTGCGGCCAGGGTGTCCAGCAGATGGGGCTTGGCATGCCAGACATCTCGGTAGGAAAAATTCTCATGGCGGTGGGGTTCTTCGCCGCCTCGATGCTGACAGCGACGTTGTCGGCCACTCCGGCGGCGGCCGACATCCCGAACAGGGATGTCGTCGATGCCTCCACAGCGCCCAGCGTCGCGAACAAGGCCGTGACGGCCTCCTGCGATCCCGGACAGCAGATCATCGGCACGGGCGCGTGGGTCGCCGGCGGCGGAGGCGATGTGCGGATCACGGAGATGCGGCCCGGGGTCAACTCGCAGGGCATCTACTACCTCTACGTCGCGGCCGCGGTGGACGAGGACGGCACCTCGAACACCTGGAGTCTGCACGCCTCGGCGATCTGCGCGGATCCGCTTCCCGGCCTGGAGATCGTCCCGGCGACCAGCACGCCCGCATCGGACCCTGCCAATCCCAGCATCTCGGCGCGCTGCACCGGCGCCAGGAAGCTCCTGGGCGCCGGCTACAAGATCAACGACGGTTTCGGTCAGGTGGGCATCGACGACTTCAGAGTGTTGTCCGGGAGCGTCGCCGCCGTGGCGCGGGAGGACGACACCGGGTTCGCGACCTCCTGGAGCGTGACGGCCTACGCGATCTGCGCCGACCCCCTGCCGGGCCTGCAGATCGTCGAGAGGATCGGCGTGTTCCAGTCCGACTATGTGAACACCGTCAACGCCAGATGCCCGGACGGTCAGAAGATCACAGGTGGTGGCGGCATGATCGAGGGCGGTCTGGGCCAGGTCATCCTGGAGGACCTCACCAACGAGAGCGACAGGTACACGGTGACCGCGTTCGAGGACGACAACGGCTGGTCATCCACCTGGCGCGTGTACGCCTACGCGATCTGCGCCGACGACTGACCCTGGACGCCGACCCGCTGGGGCGGCGACGATCGCGCCGCTTCAGCGGGTCGCGTCCAGGACCGGTTTCACGTCGACGATCGGGGTGCCGTCGACGGCTTCGAGGTCGGCGACCCGCACCCGGAGGCCGTCGATCGCGAGCACCCGGACGCGGTGCAGGCCGACGGGATTGGGCCGGTCGGCGGAGCGGGTGCTGAAGACACCGGTCAGCGGGTTCCGCGGGTCATCGCGCGGATGCACGGCCACGACGGATCGGTCGGCGAGGTGCAGCCACGTGAGGACGAGCACCTCATCGCCGACCGTAAGATCACGGATCCCCTCGGCCATCGCGGGATCGAACGTCAGCCACGTGCTGGGAGCACCCTCCACGCCCTGCTTCGGCGCGCTCGCGCGATCCGTCAGGGGCGACTCGACGACCCCGATCGGATGAATCTCGTACGTCATGACTCCTGCCTACCGCAGGGCGTGCCGAAGGGTGTCGCGTTTGTTCGCTTGTTACCTCTGTTGCGGCGATTGAAGATGGGATCCGGTACTTGAGCGCGATCAGAGGGGTTGGCGATGGACACGACATCTGGGGATACGGCGTTCTGGGATGAGGCGGACCGTCTCCTGATCCGCTATGGGACCGGCTTCACCCCGCGAGTCATCGAACGTGCCTCCGGTGCGCATGTCTTCGATCGCCAGGGCCGCGCGATTCTCGACTTCACCTCGGGGCAGATGAGCGCCATCCTCGGCCATGCGCATCCGGACATCGTGGCGACGGTATCGGCCGCGGTGGCGTCGCTGGACCATCTCTACAGCGGCATGCTCAGCGCTCCGGTGCTGGAGCTCGCCGACCGGCTCACCGCGACGCTGCCCGCCCCGCTGGGCAAGATGTTGCTGCTCACCACGGGGGCGGAGGCGAACGAGGCCGCGATCAAGATGGCGAAGCTCGCGACGGGCCGCTATGAGATCGTCTCCTTCGACCGCTCGTGGCATGGCATGACCCAGGGGGCGGCGTCCGCGACCTTCTCGGCCGGGCGGCGCGGTTATGGTCCGCCGACGCCGGGGAACCTCGCGCTGCCCGCGCCGAACGCCTACCGTTCGCCGTTCCGGTCCGCCGATGGGTCGTACGACTGGGAGACCGAGCTCGCGTACGGTTTCGCGCTGGTCGACCAGCAGTCGGCGGGGAGCCTCGCCGCGTGCCTCATCGAGCCCATCCTGTCCTCGGGCGGGATCATCGAGCCGCCGCCGGGGTATCTGCGTCGCCTCAAGGAGATGTGCGATGAGCGGGGGATGCTGCTCATCCTCGACGAGGCGCAGACCGGTCTCGGGCGTACGGGGGAGATGTACGCGTTCGAGCGGGACGGGGTCACTCCGGACATTCTCACGTTGTCGAAGACCTTGGGGGCCGGGCTGCCTGTGGCGGCCGTCATCACGACCGCGCAGATCGAGCAGGTCTGTCACGACCGGGGGTTCCTCTTCTACACCACGCATGTCTCCGATCCGCTGGCGGCCGCGGTCGCGGTGACGGTGCTCGACGTCATCGAGCGTGAGAACCTCGTCGAGCGTGCGGCGGAGCTCGGCGAGCAGCTCAACGGCCGGCTGCTGGCTCTTCGCGACGGGTACGAGGTCGTCGGTGACGTTCGTGGCCGTGGCCTGCTCCAGGGCATCGAGCTGGTGAGGGACAAGAAGAGCAAGGAGCCCGCCGACGAGCTGGGCGCCGCGGTCACCTCGGCCTGTCTCGAACGGGGGCTGCACATGAACATCGTCCAGTTGCCCGGGATGGGGGGTATCTTCAGGATCGCCCCGCCGCTGACGATCAGTGACGACGATCTGCACGCCGGCGTGGACATCCTTGAGGCGGCTCTCAAGGGGGTGCTTCCCTGAGGCCGGCTCAAGCCGGAGCCGAGGAAGCCGTGAGTGCTCGCAGGGCGGGCAGGTGGGCGGTCAGGAAGTCCTCGAACGTGCGCGGCGGGCGGCGGGTGAGGTCGTGGACCGCCGTCGTGGTCGTGGCCTGGGAGCCGGCGGCCACCTCCTTGACGAGTACGGCGAGGTCGTCGGCGAACCAGGGCGGCAGCCCTTGGGACTTCAAGGCCGTGGCCAACGCGTCGGGCGGTGTCTCCACGCAGGTCACGGTCCGGCGCAGCGCGGCCGAGATCTGTCCGGCGAGGTCGGCGTCGGTGAGGGCCTGGGGGCCGGTGAGGATGAAGGTCTCGTTCTCGCCGTGCGGCCTGGTCAGCAGGGCGGCCGCGCAGGCGGCGATGTCGGGGCAGTCGATGTAGGCGACGGGGCTGTCCGCGTAGGAGCTGATCAGGTGCCCGTCGGGGGTGAACGCGCCGGCGCCGAGGAAGTTCTGCATGTAGCCGGCGGGCTGCAGCAGCGACCAGGACAGGCCGGAGGCCTTCAGGTGCTCCTCGATCTCCCAGTGCGCGCCCTGGGAGAGCTTCGCCCCCTGCCGGGCGTGCCAGACCGACACCTTCACCACGTGCGTGACGCCCGCCCGGTGTGCCGCGTCGATCGCGGTCTTCTGCTGCCGGATCATCGGCTGCGCACCGTCCACCGGCAGGGCGCCGGCGCTGTTCAGGAACAGCCGGTCCACGCCGTCGAGCGCTGCGGCGATCGAGCCGGGGTCCTCGAAGTCCCCGACGGCGAAGTCGCAGCCCAGCGCCCGGCCCTTGGACTCGTCGCGGACCAGGGCGCGGAAGGCCGCGCCGTCCTGGCGAAGCCGGCGTACCAGATGGGTGCCGATGGAGCCGGTGGCCCCGGTTACCAAGATCATGTGGTGTCTCCTCATGGCTGCGGCGGCACTAAGCTGAGGGTGCCTCGGAAAAGACTATATCGAGGATGCCTCAGTTTAAGTAAGGGGAGAGGATGAGCGAGCCCCGGCGACGTGCGCCGCGCGCCGACGCGCGGCGCAACTACGAACGGCTGCTGGCGGAGGCCGACGCGGCCTTCCGCCAGGAGGGGACGGACGCCTCGCTGGAGGGAGTCGCGCGGCGGGCCGGAGTCGCGATCGGCACGCTGTACGGTCACTTTCCGCACCGTCGTGCTCTCGTCGGCGCGCTGCTGCGTGACCGCAACCAGGCCCTGTTCGCCCGCGGGGAGGAGTTGCAGTCCGGCTCCACGGCGGCAGCCGCGCTCACCCAGTGGGTGCACGCGGTGGTAGAGCATGCCGCCGCGTACCAAGGGCTGGCCGCGATCCTGGCCGCCGGCCTGGACGATGAGGGCTCCGAGCTGCATGCCTCCTGCCTGCGCATGGCCGACATCAGCGACCGGCTGATCGCCAGGGCGCGGGCGGCCGGCGCGCTCCGCCAGGACGTGACCAGCGCCGACGTCCACGCGCTGATGAACGCCGCCGCGTGGACCCGCGAGCACATGCCCGCCGAGCAGGCCGACCGGCTGGTGAAACTGACCATGGACGGGATGCTGTCGTCCGCGACCTGAACGTCCCGGACCCGAAGGGCTTCAGGACCTCAACGTCCCGGGCTCGAAGGAGTTCAGGGGGACGCGGCGATCCGTACGCGGTGGCTGTCGTCGTCGGAGAGGAACGACGCCAGCGCCCGCCCCTGCTCGGCCACGGCGGCGCGGTCGGCCGGGGAGAGGTGGCGCAGCGGGGTGACGCTCACGGTGCCGGTTTCGACGGTCCAGGTGGCGGCGACGCGGCCGTCGACCAGGACGACGCGCGCGCCGGCGACCGACAGGCCGCGGTGGGCTTGGTCGACGATCCGGCTGCGGTCGTGGTAGCCGAGGAGAGCGTTGTCGAACGCCGGCAGGAACCGTACCGGGGCGGGGGTGTCGGGGTCGGGGCGTGGCGCTTCTGGGAGGTCGAGCAGCTCCCGGCCGCGCTCGTCGCGGAAGGTGACCAGTTCGTCCCGGATCGCGGCCACGGCGGCCGGGAGCCCGGTGAGGCCGCACCAGGCGCGCAGGTCCGCCGAGGTCGCGGGGCCGAACGCGGCCAGGTAGCGCCGTACCAGCGTTTCGCCGACCGGATCGGAGCCGTCCGGGGCCGGCGGGTCGATCTCGCGCCCCAGCCAGGAGGAGAGCGGGAGGTTGCGTACTCCCGCTTTCGCCCGCCACAGGCCGCGCGGGGGGAGTTGGACCACCGGGACGAGGGCGGCGATCACCATCTCGCCCAGCGCCCGCGGTCCCGGCGCGGGCCAGCGCCCGGCCAGCGCCCGCGCGACCTCGCTCATCGAGCGCGGCTCGCCGTCGGCCAGCAGCGCCCGGCCCGCGGCGGCGAGCTCGTCGAGATCCACGCCGGCGAGCTCGTGGCGGTAGACGCCGAGGACCCGCTGGCGCAGCATGGCGTCGTGGCGGGACCGCCAAGCGAGGACGTCCTCGGCGGTGAGGAGGTGGACGGTACGGCGCATGAGGTGGGTGCGCACCACGCTCCGCCCGACCAGGAGGCCGGACAGGGTCGCCGGGTCGAACGCGCGCAACCGCGACCAGAGCCCGGCGAACGGTTCCTGCGGTTCCTGCGCCTGCAGGCCGCACAGGTGCGCGACCGCGTCCAGGACCGGCAGGTCGGCGTGGTCGAGCAGCAGCTGCCGGGCGAGCGTCGCGCGGTTGAGCGCCCGGTCGTCGAGTACGGTCATCCGGTCACGCCGCCCGATCGCCGCATCCTCATTCTGGCCTTTCCCCTCTATATGTGGTGATTCGGTGTGCTTTGCGTGATGCTCACCCGTTGTACTCGCTCACGACGTCCATGACCCAGACGACGCCGAAGCGGTCCTTGAGCATCCCGTAAAGAGGAGCCCACTGCGCGGGCGCCAGCGGCTGCACAATGGTGGCTCCGGCGGAGAGCTTCTCCCAGTACGCGGTGATCTCCTGCGCGCTCTCGCCGCGCACGGAGAGGAAGAAGGAGTTCTCCCCCTGGTCGTACGGCAGCCGCGCGGGCACGTCGTAGGCCATCACGTGGAAGCCGTCGTCGGTGACGACCTGCCCCCACATCACCTGGTCCGCCTCGGCGGAGTCCTGCACGTTCCCGGCGTCCTTGTAGGTGACGACGGCGAGGTCACCGCCGAACACGGACCGGTAGAACTCCAGCGCCGCGCGGGCGTCGCCCCGGAAGTTCAGATGAGTCACGGACTTGACGGTCATGGCGGGCTCCTGATGGTCGACTGTCATTCGGTACGCCGTGGTCCGGCGCGAGACAACAGTCGCAGGGGAAGAGGACAGGGTGTGGCCGCTTCTCTGGGGCACTATGGGAGACATGCCGAAGACTTCCGCGCGCCTGCTGGCGTTGCTCTCGTTGCTTCAGGCGCGCCGGGACTGGCCGGGGGCGCTGCTGGCCGAGCGGCTGGACATCAGCCCGCGTACCGTGCGCCGTGATGTGGACCGGCTGCGCGAGCTCGGCTATCCCATCGTGGCCTTCAAGGGGCCCGACGGCGGCTACCGGCTCGACGCGGGCATGGAGTTGCCGCCGTTGCTGTTCGACGACGAGCAGGCCGTCGCCCTGGCCATCGCGCTCCAGATCGCCACCACCGCCGGCGCCGGCATCGAGGAGGCCGCGGCGCGCGCGCTGAACACCGTCCGGCAGGTCATGCCCGCCCGGCTGCGCCACCGGATCGACACGCTCCAGGTGACCGCCGTTGAGCGGCCCACGTTCCGGCCGGGCCCGCAGGCCGACAGCGAGGTGCTGATGACCCTGAGCGCCGCCGTACATGCTCGTGAGGTGCTGCGCTTCGACTACACGCCCGTGTCCCCGCCGGCGGTCGAGGGCCTGGGGCCGCGCCGGGCGCAGCCCCATCACCTCGTCACCTGGGGCGGGCTCTGGTACCTCGTCGCCTGGGACCTCGACCGCGAGGACTGGCGCACCTTCCGCGTCGATCGGATCAACCCGCGCATCCCCGCGGGGCCGCGCTTCACCCCGCGCGAGGTCCCCGGGGGTGACGTGGCCGCGTTCGTGGCCGGCAGGTTCCGCGGCGCCGGGGACTCCGGCGACTGGCCCTGCCGTGGTGAGGTGATCCTCGGCCTGCCGGCCGCCGCCGTGTCCCACTACACCCGCGACGGAGTCGTCGAGGAGCTCGGGCCGGACCGGTGCCGGCTCACGCTCGGCTCGTGGTCGTGGTCCGGCCTGGCCGCCGCCTTCGGCAGGTTCGACGCCGACCTTGAGGTCGTCGGCCCGGTCGAGCTCAGAGACGCCTTCGCGCGCCTGGCCCGCCGCTACGCCGGCGCCGCGACCGAAGCAGGCGCTACGACCGAAGCAGGCGCTACGACCGAAGCAGGCGCTACGACCGAAGCAGGCGCTACGACCGAAGCGGGCGCTACGGCCGAAGCGGGCGCTACGCGGGAAGGAGGCCGAGAAGATGCGCGGTGGCGGTGAGCAGTGCGGCCAGCGCGGTGATGACGGCAGCGATCGTCGTCGGCGCGACGTCGGAGAGCCGCCGGATCGCGTAATAGGTGAGCCAGAGAACGGCGAGAATGACCAGTGCGGCGCTCAGAAGGGGCAGCTGGGATGACATATGGTCCCCCTTTCGTACGAGGGGAGAAAACTCCCCTTCCGCTGCTTTTGGAAGCTATATCGACCCTGTCCGCAATCGCATCACTTGGTAATTGATCGACTACTGAACGTCGATGTTGGCACTCTACTGCCCGAATGCGGAACAGCTCTTCATCACGCCACGCGACATGCGAGAAATTCTCTAAAGTCGCCTTCGATTACTTAAGCGAGCGATTCGTCGGCCCGGCTCCCGCAGCGAGTCTGGTGCGCTCGACCATGCGATTGTCACGGTCACCGCGGCATCGACCTCGGCCGGGCTGAGCTCGCCGCCGAGCGGAAGGTAGAGTTCGGGCGGATTGCGGCCTACGCGGGGGAGGGCATGACCGGTGGACGGCTGGGTCGTGGTCGGGGCGGTGGTGGGTGGGACGGCCCTGCTGTGGCTGCTCGCCCTGGTCGCGCTGGCGGTCGCCCGGCCTCGGGGCAGTCTGCTCACCGAGGCGATACGCCTGCTGCCGGACCTGTTGCGGCTCGTCTCCCGCCTGGCCCGTGACGCCGCCCTGCCTCGGCGGGTCCGCGTCCGGCTGTGGCTGCTGGTGGCTTACCTGGCGCTGCCGATCGACCTGGTGCCGGACTTCATTCCCGTGCTCGGTTACGCCGACGACGCCATCGTGGTCGCGCTCGTGCTGCGCTCGGTCGTGCGCGGCGCCGGGCCCCAGGCACTGGAGCGCCACTGGCCCGGCACGCCGGACGGGCTCGCCGCCGTCCGGCGGCTGGCCGGGCTGCCCGCCGCCCAGGCCGGCGGGGATCAGACCCCGAACGCCGCCGGGTAGCGGATGGTGCCGGACGGCACGGGCCGGGCGGGGTCGAGGGGGAGCGCCATCATGTACTTCTCCTCGACGTCGAAGGGCGGCCGGATGCCGTGGCGGGAGGCCGGGACGAAGCCGAAGCGGGGGTAGTACTGCGAGTGGCCGATCACCAGCACGAGGTTCTCGCCCTGCTGCCGGGCGGCGTCGAGAGCGGCGTGGATGGCGGCCGAACCGGCGCCGCGCCGCTGCTGTTCGGGCCTGACGGCGCACGGGCCCAGGGTGAGCGCCGGGGTGTCGTCGACGTGGCAGCGGGTGAGCAGCGCGTACCCGGTGATGGCGTCGCCGGGCGCCTCGCTGACCCAGGACAGGCCGGGAATCCACGCCGCCGGGTCGGCGCGCAGCGCCTCGACGATGTCGGCCTCCTGAGGGGTGGGGAAGGCAGCGAGGTTGACCTCACGGATCTGGTCGAGGTCGGCGTCGGTTTCGGGGCGGGTGATCCAGGAAGTGGTCATGGGTGGGTTGGAGTCCGTCTCTCTGCTCGCGGGCGGGAACGGTCGACATTCACCTTCTTCTCTCGCCGGATATTCGACAGCTAATAGCCCACAGGCTAGCAATTCTTGCAGGGTGGGGGCCGAGCGAGACCTCGGGGCCTCCTGCAGTGCGCAGGTGGGATCCGACGCCGGTACGCAGGTCGTTCCGGAGCTCGGTCATGCCCCCTTGCGGATCCGCAACTTCCTTTGCCAGTTCCGTCGGGCCGCGCCCATTGTTGCTCCTGGCCGGAGCAACCCCGGCCGATCGACACCGGCTTGAGGAGGACGTGGGCGTGGCACTGGACAGACGCAGGTTCTTGGCGGTGGGCGGCGGGGCCGCCGCGATGGCGGCCGCCGGCCTCGGTACGGCGTGGGCGGCGGACGGCGGCGACCGGAAGGTTCCGGAGCCGTCCTTGCCCGGCTTCACCAGCGGCTTCGTGGTGGCCAACGGCATCCGCCAGCACTACGTCGCGGGTGGCAGGGGCGAGCCGCTGATCCTGTTGCACGGCTGGCCCCAGACCTGGTGGACGTGGCGCAAGGTCATGCCGGCCCTGGCCGAGCGCTTCCGGGTGATCGCGGTCGACCTGCGCGGCATGGGCGGCACCGCCAAACCGGCCGGTGGTCACGACAAGAAGACCATGGCCAAGGACATCCACGAGTTGGCCCGGGCGCTGGGCCACCGCTCGGTCCACGTGGCCGGGCACGACATCGGGTCGATGGTGGCCTACAGCTTCGCGGCCAATCATCCCGCCGCGGCGCGGAAGGTCGCGATGCTCGATGTGCTGCACCCCGACGACAGCTACTACGAGTTCCGGATGCTGCCACGGCCCGGGCAGGCGTCGGCGAGCCCGTGGTGGTTCGCGTTCAACCAGGTGCGCGGGCTCCCGGAGGAGCTCATCGCCGGTCAGGGCCGGGACGTCGTGGATTGGGTGTTCGACTATCTGCTGGTCGATCGCCGCGCGATCGACAACCGGGCTCGCGCCGTCTTCGGGCAGAACTACTCCTCTCCCGCGGCCATCCGTGGCGGGAACGGCTGGTACCAGGCGTTCGGCCAGGACATCACCGACCTGAGGACCTACCGGCCCGTCGGCACCCCGCTGCTGGGCCTCGCCCACCCTGGCTACTTCCCGTACATGCGGGCCACCCTGCCCGGACAGGGCACCGACGTACGCGTGGCCGAGATCGCCGACACCGGGCACTACCTGGCCGAGGAGCAGCCGGCCGCAGTGATCCGGCACTTCCTCGACTTCTTCGGATGACCGCGTAGCCGACTCGTGTCCGGCGCACCCACCTGTCACTGCTATTGTCGAAGTGAGTCGGTTTCATTTTCGAAGTGACTCGTACGCTCATCATCGACACGCGGGGGACAAGCACCCATGAACAGGACCTGGTTCATCACTGGAGGCACGCCCGGTGGGTTCGGCATGGCCTTCGCCGACGCGGCCCTGGAGTCCGGCGACCGCGTCGCCCTGACCGCCCGCAGGCCGGAGGAACTGCGCGGCTGGGCCGAGCCGTACGGCGACCGGGTGCTGACGCCGCGGCTCGACGTCACCGACGCCCAGCAGGTCCACCAGGCCGTCAACGCCGCCGAGGCGCACTTCGGCGGCATCGACGTCCTGGTCAACAACGCCGGACGCGGCTGGTACGGCTCGGTGGAGGGCATGGACGACGCGGCCGTCCGGCAGCTGTTCGAGCTGAACTTCTTCAGCGTCCTGGCGGTCACCCGTGCCGTGCTGCCCGGCATGCGCGCCCGGCGCAGCGGGTGGATCATCAACGTCTCCTCCGTCGCCGGGCTGCGCGGGGAGCTCGGCTTCGGCTACTACACCGCCGCCAAGCACGCCGTCGAGGGCATGACCGACGTCCTGCGCCAGGAGGTGGCACCGCTGGGCGTCAAGGTGCTGGCCGTGCAGCCGGGGGCCTTCCGTACCCGCGCGTACGCCGGATTCGCCGGCGAGCCGGTACGGGAGAGCATCGAGGACTACCGGCCGATGCTGCAGAGCGTCCGGACGACCATGATCGAGCATGACGGCAAGCAGCCCGGTGACCCCATGAAGGGCGCGCGGGCCGTCGTGGCCACGATCGGCCAGGACGATCCGCCGCACCGGCTGGTGCTCGGCAGCGGCGGATACGACGCGGTGATCGGCGAGCTGGAGTCCATGATCACTGAGATCCGGGCCCACGAGCACGTCTCCCGCACCGTGGACTTCCCGGCAGGCTGACGCCCTCCGGTTCGCGCTCATGGACGGAATATGCGCGGGAGGTCAGTGATCCGTGCCGGGGGTGCTGAGCCACTTGCCGTCGATCATCACGTCGCGCTGGGCGAGCTCGTTCACCTCGCGCCAGGCCTGGATCCGCAGCGGGACGATACGGAAGTAGGGGTAGGCGCCGCGCTGCTCGCGCGGGTCGAAGCCCGCCTTGGCGGCGAAGGCGTCGCCGGTCTCGGCCGGGATCTCGGCGGCGGCGATCACCTCGCGCACCTCGGCGTCGATCAGGACGACGTCGCGCGTGGGGCCGAGCGCCACCCGCACCTTGCCGGTGGCCTCCAGGAACCTGGCCGTCGGATTGGTCCGGGCCGTGGAGATGAGCAGGGACCGGCCGTCCCACAGGAACGACAGCGGCATCAGGTACGGCAGGCCGGCCGGATCCGCGGTGGCGAACCAGCCGTCGACGTCGCGCTCAAGCCGGTCCAGGGTGTCGCGGATACGCCGATCGAGGGTGCGGGCGGGAGCGTTCACGGTGGCCAGGGTAGCGCTCGTCAGGCCCCGGCGATCCGCCGTGTCGTCCATCGGGCCGGGCCGCTGGATCATCGCGCCGTCGGTGAAGGCGACCTCGCCGACGGGCCCGGTGAGGTCGTGCCCCACCGGGTGTCCGTCCGGCAGGGCCGCCGAGCCAGGCACTGGTGGTACCTGGCTCGGCGCCGTGACGAGCGGGCACACTGCAGGGGTGGACAGACGAGAACTGGCCGGCTTCCTGCGCAGCAGGCGCGAGCGGATCAGCCCCGCCGACGTGGGGCTGCCCGCCGGGCCGCGCCGCCGTACCCCGGGGTTGCGCCGTGAGGAGGCGGCGCAGCTGGCGTACATCTCGACCGAGTACTACACGCGGCTGGAGCAGGCGCGCGGTCCGCATCCGTCGCGTGAGGTGCTGGCCGGGCTGGCCCGTGCCCTGCGCCTGTCGGACGCCGAGCGCGACCACCTGCACCACCTCGCCGGCGTACCGCCGGGCCCGTTGCCCGGGCCGTCGCGCCAGGTGCGGCAGAGCATCCTCGACCTGCTTCACCGGCTGCCGCTGGCCGCCGCCATCGTGACGTCCGCGATCCACGAGGTGATCGCCTGGAACGATCTCGCGGCCGCCTTGATGGAGGACTTCTCCGCCCTGTCCCGGCGCGATCGCAACCTGGTGCGCCGTGCCTTCCTCGGGCCGGAGCCGCAAGGGTGGCGGTTGTTCGGCGTGTCGGACGCGGACGCGTTCGCCCGCAACTCGGCCCAGAGGCTGCGCGCCACCGCCGCCCGTTACCCCGACGACTCGGAGGTGACCGGGCTGGTGCAGGAGTTGCTCGCCGGAAGCGAGGAGTTCGCGCGGCTGTGGGCCTCCCACGACGTGTCCGCCGAGCCCACCCTGTGCAAGACCTTCCAGCATCCGCTGGTCGGCCCGATCACCGTCAACTGCGATGTCCTCGACATCGCCGACCGTGACCAGCGGGTCGTGATCTACACCGCCGTCCCGGGCTCACCCTCGGAGGAGGCGCTACGGCTGCTGTCGGTCATCGGCACCCAGCGCATGGACGTGCCCCGCTGAAGCCACGCCGCGCCGCAGGCCGGCGGTACGTGACGGTGAGCGGCCTTCCGCAGGCCGGCGGTACGTCACGGCGAGCGACTTCCGCAGGCCGGCGAGCTCCTGTCCACGGGACTCCTCAGGCGGCGGTCATCCCGCGGTCGATCGCGAGCGCACTCGCGGACCACGGTCGTCATCTGCCAGCTGGGTGACACCACCCGGCGGTTCAACGAGCTGCGACGGATGGCTCGATTCGCTCACCCTTGACGGGGGCTGACCCCCACCACGGTCAGGTCGAGGAGCCGGTTGGCCTCCGCGGCGGGGTCCTGGTGGTGCTCCGTGGCCAGGGCGATGCCGGTGATCAGGGTGAGCAGGTCCTCAATGGTCACGCCCGGTCTCAGCGCGCCCTCGCGCACGGCGCGGCGCACCAGGGGGTCGCCCGCCTCGGTGAGGGGCGCCGAGGCACAGTTCTCGTTCTCCGCGCCGGGGTCGGCCGCCAGGTCGCGGGTCAGCGCGACGGCCAGCCCCCTGATGGTCGCCGCGTCCGCGGTGACGGCGCTCAGCCACTCCAGCAGCGCGGCCCGGCTGTCCGCCCTGTCGCCCAGGTCGCGGGCGTGGGCGCACAGGGTCTCGACCCGTTCGCGGAAGACCGCCTTGAGCAGTGCGTGACGGCTGGGAAAGTGCCGGCGCACGGTGGCGGAACCGACGCCCGCGGTCCGGGCGATCTGCTCCAGGGACGCGTCGGCGCCGTGCGCGGCGATCGCATCCTCGGCCACGGCGAGCAGGCGTGCGTAGTTGCGCCGGGCGTCCGCGCGCTGGACGTGCATGGCGGCACCTCACATTTGCTAAGTGGCGGGGTCCGCCGTATCTTACCTGAATATAAACGGCGGGGTCCGCCGTTTAATGATGGGAGACCCTGCATGTCCACCGATCTTGCCCCCGTTCTGGTCATCGGCGCCACCGGGCAGCAGGGCGGCGCCACCGCCCGCGCCCTGCTCGCGACCGGCGTCCCCGTCCGGGCACTGGTCCGCGATCCCGCGACCGACCGAGCCAGGGCGGTCGAGGCGCTCGGCGCCGAGCTCGTCACCGGCGACCTCGAGGACCGCGACTCCGTGGTCAGGGCCGCACAGGGAGCCCGAGCCGTCTTCTCGGTGCAGATGCCCGCGATCAAGGGAGCCGCCATCGACTTCGACGGCGAGCTGGCCCAGGCCGTCAACCTGATCGAAGGCGCGCTGGCCGCCGGGGTGCCGCAGTTCGTGCACACCTCTGTCTCCGGCGCCGGGCAGCACGTCGAGAGCCCGGGCTGGGCCGAAGGCCGCTGGGCCTCCCTGGCGCCGTATTACACCACCAAGACCGCGATCCAGGACCGCGTCCGCGAGGCGGGCTTCACGCACTGGACGCTCATCAAGCCGGCCTGCTTCATGGAGAACTTCCTCCCGTCCGCGGCGTACATGATCCCCCGCGGTGTCGAGGGCGGCCTGGCGACCGTGCTCAAGCCCGGCACCCGGCTCTCCCTCGTCGCGGTCGACGACATCGGCGAGGCCGCCGCGGCGGCCATCGCCGCCCCGCGGCGCTTCGATCGGGTCGAGCTGGAGCTGGCCGGCGACTACCTGACGCTGACGGAGGTCGCCAAGGTCCTGTCCGGTGCTGTGGGCGCCGAACTGACCGCGCCCGACATGACCGAGGAGGAGGCGATCGCCGCGGGAATGCCGGTGTGGGCGGGCATCTCCCACGAACACATGAACGTGGCCGGGCAACCCGCCCGCCCGGAGTACGCGCGGGCCCTCGGCATCCCGCTCACGACCTTCGAGGCCTGGGCGCACGACCACCTGCGGGCCGCCGCCTGATGCCGGTAGGCGATCGGCCGGTCGTACGCGACCTCGCCGGTCACGCCTCCCAGGTGACGGGAAGGCTGCGCACCCCGTAGATGTCCGCGGTCTCCGGGCGCAGCCCGACCTCTTCGGCCGGTACGGCCAGGCGCAGCGTGGGGAAACGGTGGAGCAGCGCGGGGAGCGCGACCCGCATCTCGACCCGGGCCAGCTGCTGGCCCAGGCACTGGTGGATGCCGTGACTGAAGGCCAGGTGCCCGCCCTCCTGGCGCCGGATGTCGAGGGCGTGGGGGTCGGTGAAGCGCTCGGGGTCGCGGTTGGCGGTGTTGAGCGACAGGATGACCGTCGTGCCGGCTTCGATGGTCCGGCCGCCCAGCTCGACGTCCTCCAGCGCCGTTCTGAAGAAAGTCTTGGCGACGCTCAGATAGCGCAGCAGCTCCTCCACGGCGTTGTCGGTGAGCGCGGGGTCGGCGCGCAGCGCGGCCAGCTGCTCCGGGTTCTGCAGCAGCGCGAAGGTGCCCAGCGCCAGCATGTTCGCGGTGGTGTCGAACCCGGCCGACAGCAGGATCAGGGCGATCCCCTGCAGCTCCTCATCGGTCAGATCGCTGTCGAGCAGGTCGCTGAGCACGTCGTCGGTGGGGTTGGCGCGCTTGGCGGCCACCAGCTCAGCGAGGTACGACTGGGTGGCGGTGTAGGCCGCGTACAGCTCCTCGTCGCTGACCTCCCCGCCGAGGAACGTGTCGATGTGCTTCTGGAACAAGCCCCGGTCCGCGTACGGCACGCCCAGCAGCTCGCAGATGATGACGGCGGGAATGGGCTTGGCGAACGCGGTCACCAGGTCCGCCGACGGCCCGGCCTGCTCCATGGCGTCCAGGTGCTCGGCGGTGACCTGCTCGACCCGCTCGGTGAGCAACCGCATCCGCCGCACGGTGAACTTGCCCACCAGCGGTTTGCGATAGCGGCCGTGCCGCGGCTCGTCCATGAGCAGGAACTCGCCGGGCGGCGCCGGCGGGACCTCGATGTCGCCGTAGTCGATCAACGGGTGGTGGCGCATGAGCTCCTTGCGCGAGCTGAACCGCGCGTCGGCCAGGACCGACCTGACCAGGTCGAAGCCGGTGACCAGCCAGCCCTGGTGCCCGTCGGGGAAGGGGTAGCGGCTGATGGGGCTGTGACTGCGGGCGTCGATCAGCTCTGCCGGCGGGTCGAAGGGACAGCCGGCCTGGCGCGCGGTCGGCAGCGTCGTGACGGTGTGGAGGGGCTCACCCATGACGGTTCCTCATCTCGCGATAGTACGTGTTCGGAATAGATCGAAAGCTACGTTGCTTTCGATATTGCTGTCAATCTTGAAAAGGCATTCTCCCAGGTACATGGCCATAAATCGGTGCGATGACGCTGGGGTCGAATGCAATGCTTCGTTGCAATGAATGGCGGCGAAGGCAATACTGCGGGCATGCCAGGAGGACGGTTGACCCAGCAGGACCGCCGGCGCATCGCGGCCGGACTCGCCGACGGGCTCTCCTACGCCGAGATCGCCAGGCGGCTCGACCGGCCGACCTCGACGATCAGCCGGGAGATCGGACGCAACGGCGGCCCCAGCGGCTACCGGCCCCAGCAGGCGCACCAGGCGACGGCCCAGCGGGCGCGGCGCGGCACGCCGGCGCCCCCGCGCGCGGCCGTACCGGCGGAAGGCACGAGAGAAGCGGAAGGCGCGAGGGAAGCGGAGGTCATCGAGATGGCGGTCAGGGCGGGGCTGCCGAGGATGACGGCGCGGGTACACCTCGACCTGTTGCTGTCGGAGGAGGGCAGGCGCACCGCGGCCGAGCTGGCCCGCAGGCTGAAGGTCAGCCCGGCCTCCGTCTCCGTGGCCGTGAACTACCTGGTCGATCAGGGGTATGTCCGGCGCGAGCGCGATCCGCGGCGGCGTCGCGACATCTACGTGGTCGACGACGACGCCTGGTACCACTCGATCATGATCAGCTCGCGGCAGACGCTCGAGGCGGCGCGGTCCTCGATCGAGGCGGCGCAGGCGGCCGGGCTGGACCGGCCCGTGGGGCGGCGGATGGCCAGGGGAGGGGCGTTCCTGGAGCGGGTCAGCCTGGACATGATGGAGTCGGCCGACCGCTGGCGCAGTCTTCTGGCGTGACGGGCCTGCGGCGCTCGCCACAAGTCGGCGGCGCCTTCATCGAGATCGCTGGGAAGATAATCGATTATTGGTCGGATCGTCTATGATGGGGACATGACTCAGGCAGCCACCTCGCCGGGGAAGCAGATGCTCTCCGAGCAGGTCTACGCACACCTGCGGGACGCGATCATGCGCGGCGACTTCGCCCCCGGTGACGCGCTCAAACCGCAGGACCTCGCCAAGGACCAGGGGGTGAGCCTGGCCGTCGTCCGCGAGGCGCTCGTCCGGGTGGTCGGCGAGGGCCTCGCCGACCGGCTGCCCAACCGCGGCTTCGCCGTACCGGCCTTCTCCGACCGCCGCTGGCAGGAGATCGCGGAGGCCCGCCGGACCATCGAGCCGGTCATGCTGCGCATGGCCATCGAGCGTGGCGACGTCGACTGGGAGGCCCGCGTACGAGCCGCCCACCACCGCCTGGCCCGCACCCCGGCGTACGCGCAGGACGAGGGGGAGCACTACAGCGACGCCTGGGCCGAAGCACACCGGCTCTTCCATCGCACCCTCCTGGAGGGGTGCGGCAATCCTGTCCTGCTGGAGGTCTTCGACCGGATGTGGACCGCGAGCGAGCTGGCTCGCCGGTGGTCGGCACGCCGCACCCCCGGCCGGGACGCCGTCGGTGAGCACGGCCGGCTGGAGGAGGCGGCGCTGGCCCGCGACGCCGACACCGCGGCCGAGGTGCTGACCCGGCACCTCACCCTGACCGCCGCCGTCCTGACCGGCCGCACCCACGACGAGCCCGCGAAGGAGACCTGATCCGCCTCGCCGGGCCACGCGGGGGAAACCAGGGCCGCCCTCACGCCCTGGCCTGAGTTTCCCCAGGTCAGCCATGGGCAGACTGCACGAATCTCGTCGTGTCGGCCGTTGACAGGAGCTCAGGAGGCACAGGCCATGGACATGAAACTCGAAGTCGTCGTGGTGCCGGTCGCGGACGTCGACCGGGCCAAGGACTTCTACACAGGGCTGGGCTGGCGGCTCGACGCCGATGTCACCACCGGCGAGGACTTCCGGGTGGTACAGACGACCCCGCCCGGCTCGCCGGCCGCGGTCATCTTCGGCACCTCGGTCACCTCCCAGCCGCCGGGCTCGGCTCAGGGCCTGCACCTGATCGTCGATGACATCGGCGCCGCCTACGACGAGCTCAAGCGGCTCGGCGCCGGCCCGAGCGAGGTCTTCCACGACGCGGGCGGCGTCTTCCACCACGCCGGGACCGACGCCCGGGTGGCCGGTGCGGATCCGCAGCGCACGAGCTACGGCTCGTTCCTGTCCTTCAGCGACCCCGACGGCAACGGCTGGGTTCTGCAGGAGGTCACCACCCGGCTCCCGGGACGGCTGGACCCGTCGCTCACCACGTTCGCCTCGGCGTCGGACCTCGCGGCCGCGCTGCGCCGCGCCGCGGCCGCGCACGGCGAGCACGAGGCGCGCACCGGCGCCGAGGACCCGGACTGGCCGGACTGGTACGCCGACTACATGGTGCGCGAACAGGCCGGCACCGAGCCGCCGTCGTGAGTGCGGACGCGAGGTCCGGCGCCGAATTCCGTCAGCCGGGCGCGAGCAGGGCCACGAGCCGGTCGAGGTCGGCCTCCTGCAGCCGGCGGTAAGAGGGGGCGAGCAGAGCGGTCAGCGGCCGGAGCGGGCCGCGCAGCCGTATGTCCAGGGTCGCGGTCAGGCGGATCTCGCCGGGTGAGACGGCGGATATCACCCGTGTCCCGCTCACGTTCACCATCGCGCTGCCTCCCCGGTAGCGCGCCTGGGTGGCGTCAGCGTGTTCGATACGGGTGGGCGTGACGAAGGTCAGCCCGGCGAAGCGGAGTTCCTCCACGATCGTCTGGCCTGTCACGGCGTGGCCGGACGGTTCCACGGTCATGCGGTGCACCTGTGCGCGCCAGCGTGGATCGCATGACCAGTCCAGGAAGAGCCGGGTGGCCCGGTCCCGGTCGGACTGGACGGTGCGGGCGCTCGTCAGGACGGTCACGACAGCTCGCCCCAGAAGGCGTCGACCTCGTACTGGTCGCGGCTGTAGAGCCAGGACTCGGCGATGCGCCCGTCGCGCAGGGTGATGACGTGAGCCACGTTGTTCACCAGCGGAGTGGCGCGGTCCGGGCGGGTGGCGGTGTACGTGGCCAGGGCCACGGCCTGCTCCTCGTCGGCGAGCACGCGGTTCACCGCCAGCCTCAGCGTCCCTCGCGTCACCTCCGCGGCCTTGGCGACGAAGCCGATGACGGCGTCCCGGCCGACGTGGTCGCCGGTGTTGGAGCTGCGGCCGGGCACGTGCAGCACCGCGTCGGGGGTCAGGAGATCGCCGGCGGCGTCCAGGTCGCCGCGGGCGAGCGCGTCGTAGAAGTCGTGGACGGTCTGAGCATGGCGGGGGGACATGGGACTCCTCAGGGAAAGTATTTCGATGTAAAAACAGTTGCACATATTTGTTTTGATGTCAAAATACTTGCATGCGAGACTCGGATCCTGTGGAGCTGATGGTGCGGCAGTGGGCAAGCCGGCGGCCGGACGTGGACGCGGCGCCGATGGCGCTGTTCGGCCGCCTGTCCAGGGCTGACGCCCGGGCCAACACGCTCATCGCGGCCACGTTGCGCCCGCACGGCCTCAACCGCGGCGAGTTCGACGTGCTGGCCACGCTCTACCGTGGCGGTGCCGACCTTTCCCCCGGGGAACTGGCCTCGGCCCTTCTGCTGTCACCCGGCGCCACCACCAACCGGGTGGACCGGCTGGAAGCCGCAGGACTGCTGTGCCGTGAGCCTGACCCCCGTGACGGGCGCGGAGTGCGGGTCGGGCTCACCAGCGCGGGCCGCGACCTGCTGGAACGGGCCTTGACCGACCATGTGGCGGGGCTGGGGCGCCTGGCCGCCGGGCTGACTGGCGCGGAACGCGAGCAACTGGCCACCCTGCTGGCCAAGCTCCTGGCGGGCATGGACAGGTGACCCCGCACGTTGAGCGTTCAGCCATGGGTCAGGTTCTGGAGGCCGATCACGCGCAGCAGTTCCAGCCGCTCGTAGGACCTGCTGCCCGGGCGGGCGGTGTAGACGATCAGCCGTTGGTCGTGCTCCGGGTTCAGCAGCACCTCGCAGTCCAGCTCCAGCAGGCCGACGATCGGGTGCAGGAAGCGTTTGGTGTCGGAGCGGCGTACGGCGACGTGGTGGGTGTCCCACAGCGCCGCGAACTCCTCGCTGCGGGCGCGGAGCCTGCGGACGAGCGCTGCCACCCGCGCGTCGTCGGGGCGGCGGGCGAAGGTGGCGCGCAGATCCGCCACCGTCACCTGGGCGGCGTGGTCACGGTCCTCGGCCGGGAAGCGTTCCCGCGCGAAGGGGTCGGTGAAGAAGAGCCAGACGGCGTTGTGCTCCGCCTCGGGGCGGGCGGACACGTCACCGTGCAGCGCCTTGGCCATCGCGTTCTGCGCGAGGATGTCGCCGCGGTCGCTCACCACCTGGGCGGGAGTGTCGCTCAGCCGGTCGAGGACGAGAAGCAGGCCGGGGCGGACATGCTCGGTGGTCGGCCGGTTGCGTGGGGGCTCCTCGCCGGCCAGATGGAAGAGGTGGTCCCGTTCGTCGCCGGTCAGCCGCAGCGCGCGGGCCACGGCGGCGAGCATCTGGCGGGACGGGCGTGAGCCCCTGGCCTGCTCCAGCCGCGTGTAGTGGTCGGTGGACATGCCCGCCAGCTGCGCCACCTCCTCGCGGCGCAGTCCCGGGGTGCGCCGCCGCGCGCCCTGCGCCAGCCCCACGTCGGCAGGGGCGAGCCGGGTACGGCAGCGGCGCAGGAAGTCGGCCAGTTCGGTTCTGTCCACACCTCCACCATGCCCCCCGGACGCCGGACGCAGCCAGGGACGGCCTGTCCCCGGATAAGGACGTCTCTCCCGCCGGCGCCCGTACCGCCGCACGATGGAGCCGAGCACCGGACAGGTGCCACGTGCCCCAGGCGGCACCCGCACGACAGTCACGTCCGCCTTCCGCGGCGTCGAATCAGTGAGGAAGCCTCGTATGCAGTACCGTACGCTCGGCCGGACCGGGATCAAGGTCAGCCCCTACGCGCTCGGCGCGTTGATGTTCGCCACGCACGTCGGCAATCCCGACCCCGACGACTCCGCCCGCATCATCCACAGAGCGCTGGACGCGGGGATCAACCTCATCGACACCGCCGACGTCTACGGCGACTCCGAGGAGGTCGTCGGCAGGGCGCTCAAGGGACGGCGGGACCATGTCGTCCTCGCGACCAAGGTGAGCCGCCCGATGGGTGACGACCCCAACCAGCAGGGCGCCTCGCGGCGCTATATCGTGACCGCGGTAGAGAACTCGCTGCGCCGCCTGCGGACCGACCACATCGACCTCTACCAGATCCAGCGGCCGGACCCCGCCACGGACATCGAGGAGACGCTCTCCGCGCTCTCCGACCTGATCCACAGCGGGAAGGTCCGGGCGATCGGCACGTCCACGATGCCGGCGTCCGACATCGTGGAAGCCCAGTGGGTCGCCGAGCGGCGCGGCCTGGCACGTTTCCACACCGAGCAGCCGCCGTACTCACTGCTCGACCGCGGCATCGAACGCGAGGTGCTGCCGGTCGCGCAGCGCCATGGGATGGGCACGCTGGTCTGGGGCCCGCTCGGGCAGGGGCTGCTCACCGGCCGCGTCCGCAAGGGACAGCAGAACGAACTCCGCCGCGCCGGCTTCTTCAAGCACCTCAACGACGAGCGCCGGCTGGACGCCGTCGAGCGGTTCATCTCGCTCGCCGAGGAGGTGGGCCTGCCGCTGACCCACCTCGCCATGGCGTTCGCGATCGCTCATCCGGGCGTGACCAGCGCGATCGTCGGGCCGCGCACGATGAGCCACCTGGACGACCTTCTCGCCGGCGTCGACGTGGCACTCACCGACGACATCCTCGACCGGATCGACGAGATCGTCCCGCCGGGCACCGACGTCGCCCCGCTCGACCAGGCCTACGTGCCGCCGTCCCTCCAGCGGGCCGGCCTGCGCCGCCGCCCCGCCGCCGAACGCGCCGCCGCCTGACGTACCCCGCCTCCTACCAGGTGACGGGCAGAGCGGCCACGCCGTAGATGGCGGCCCGCGGTCGTAGCCGCACCTCCCCGGCGGGTACGGCCAGCCGCAGCCCGGGGAAGCGGCGCAGCAGCGCCGGATAGGCCAGCCGCATCTCCAGCCGGGCCAGCTGCTGGCCCAGGCACTGATGGATGCCGTGACCGAAGCCCAGCTGCTGCCTGGCCTGGCGGGTGACGTCGAGGCGGTCGGGGTCGGGGAAGCGGGTCGCGTCCCGGTTGACGGCGGGGAGGGAGATCGTCACGGTCTCACCGGCTCTGATGGTCCGTCCGGCGAGCGGCACATCGGCCCTGGCGACCCGGATCGGGCCGATGTGCGTGACGCTGAGGTAGCGCATCAGCTCCTCGACCGCGGTCTCCGCGACGCCCGGATCCGTGCGTACGAGCTCCGCCTGGTCGGGGCGGCACAGCAGCAGGAACGTGCCCAGGCCGAGCATGTTCGCGGTCGTCTCGTGCCCGGCGGTCAGCAGCAGCGTGGCCACCCCGGTGAGCTCCTCGTGGTCGAGCTCGCCACCGGCGACCAGCTCGCTGAGCAGGTCCTCGCCGGGGTCGGCCCGCTTGCGCCCGACCAGTTCGGAGAGGTAGCCCATCAGCTCGGCGCCCGCGGCGCCGCGCTGTTCGATGGAGTTGTCGAGGTTCACCGCCCGCGCGGTGGTGTCCTGGAAGCGCGAACGCTCGCCGTACGGCACGCCGAGCAGCTCGCAGATCACCAGCGACGGGATCGGCAGCGCGAACGCGGGGACCAGGTCCGCGGGAGCTCCCGCGCGGGCCATCTCGTCGAGCTGACGGTCGATGATCCGCTGCGTCCCGGGCTCCAGCAGCCGCATCTTTCGCATGCTGAAGTGCCTGGTCAGCAGCCTGCGGTAGCGGGAGTGCTCGGGGTCGTCCATCGCGATGAAGAAGCCCGGGGGGATCACCAGCTCGGCCAGCCCCTCGGGCGGCGCCAGCTCCTTGATCGGCGGCGCGGCACCCTGCGAGGTGTTGCTGAAGCGCGCGTCGTCGAGCACCGCGCGGGCCTCGGCGTAGCCGGTGACCAGCCAGCCGGGCCGCCCGTCGGCGTAGGTCATCGGGTGCAGCGGTCCGTGGAGCTCTTTCAGCACGGCGGGCGGCTCGAACGGGTCTTCCCGCTCGACCGGCAGCGTCTCTAGGATGTCCATGCCTCCAGAGAAGCGCACAGATTGCGAAATTGCAACCTGTGCATAAAAGCAAGGTGTGCGGTATGGTGGCGTCGTGGAAGGTCATCGTGAACGCAAGAAGGTCCGCACCCGCC
Organism: Nonomuraea glycinis; assembly: GCF_014646515.1. Lineage (GTDB taxonomy): Bacteria > Actinomycetota > Actinomycetes > Streptosporangiales > Streptosporangiaceae > Nonomuraea > Nonomuraea glycinis. The sequence goes on along the minus strand of NZ_BMNK01000016.1, from coordinate 205,459 downwards.
GCGCGCTGCTGGAGGCCGCGGTGCGGCTGTTCAGCGAGCAGGGCTACGAGCAGACCACCATCGCCGAGATCGCCGCGGCGGCGGACGTGGCGCCCCGGACCTTCTTCGCGTACTTCTCGAGCAAGGAGGATGTGCTCTTCCTGCAGGCCGAGGATCGCGGGCAGGCCATGCTCGACGTGATCGCCGGGCGGCAGCCGGGGGAGCCCCTGGGGGCTCTGCTCAGCCGGATGTTCGACGGTCTGGTGCGCGGCCTGGCCGATGACGACGAGCTGGACTTCGCGCTGTCGCCGCTGCGGGCGCGGCTGATGTTCGCCGAGCCCGCGCTGCGGGCCCGCGGGCTGACGCTCATGATGCAGGAGCAGCCCCGGGTGGCGGCGGCCCTGTGCGAGGTCTATCCCGAGCTGGATCCCGTGTCGGCCGGGGCGGCGGTCGGGAGCTTCATGGGCGCCCTGTCCGTGGCGGGCCTGGTCGCCCAGCAGCAGGGCGGCTCGAACGAGGACGTCCTGGCCGCCGGGCGGCGGGGGATCGAGATCGCGATCAACGGGCTGTCGAGCCTCGGCGGTTCTTGAGCATTCCGCGTGCTCGGCTGAACGCCCCGCGCCGCTGGCGACCAGGATCGCGTCGCCGCCGTCCCCCGCGAACACGTCGACGCGATCGATCCCACCGGCCGGGCACTGCGTCGCGGTCCCCACCTGCGGGCATCCGGGACCGGCCGCGACCGAGCCGAGCGTGTTGCCGATGCTCACCACGGTGCCCGCGGCGTTGAGCCTGATCTCGATCCCGTCGGCCACCGAGCTGCCGTTGACGAGGATCCTGCCGCACTCTGGCGGGGCCTCATTCCCGGCTCATCGCATAAGGACGCACCGGTCAGGCGTACTAGTTCGTTGGCGGCCCAGAGCCCCGTGCGGGCGCGGGCCCGTACGCGCCGGGGCCGCCTGCGGTCAGGCGGGTGCGCCGTTCAGGATCTCGACCTGGCCTGTGTCCAGGGAGTAGTACGCGCTGACCACGGCCAGGTCCCCCTTGGCCACCAGCGGCGCGAGGTCTCGGTTGCCGCGCAGGGCGTTCGCGGTCAGCTTCACCTGGGCTCTGGCCATCGTCTCGATGGGGTCGGCGCTGCGCTCCCGTACAGCCTGTTCGTAGGCCGGACGCAGAGCGTGCGTGATCGCCTGGAGGTTGCCCGGCAGCGGCTCATCGTCCCGCAGGGCTTTGTACGCGGCGGCGACCGCGCCGCACCGCTGGTGGCCGAGTACGACGATCAGCGGAGTTCCGCTGGTCATCGGCCCGTACTCGACGGAGCCGGTGACGACGGGCCCCAAGGCCGTCCCGCCGCTGCGCATGACGAACAGATCGCCCAGGCCGGTGTCGAAGACAAGCTCGGGCGGCACCCGGGAATCGATGCAGGACAGCACCGCCGCGTAGGGCTGCTGACCGGTGGCCAGCAACTCCCGGCGGGTGGGATCGCGATCCGGATGCTGGAGCTCGTTGGTCACCCAGCGTCTGTTGCCCTCCATCAGCCGCTGGTAGGCGGCCTTCGGTGTGCCGGGAGTCGATCCTGGGCGGGACGCGGGAGCCGCCTCGGTCCGCAGGCCGGCCGATGAGCAGCCGGCAAGCCAGGCTGCCGCGAGGGACGCGGCCGCTGTGAGCAGCGTTCGCCGCGCCGGAGGTTCCCGGTGGGCGGCCCAGTGCTGGCTGGCATCGATGACGTGCGGGGAAGCGGGCAGGCTGGTCACGAAGGTCACGCTACGCGTTCTGTCCGTCACTCGTCGGGAGATTGCATGTGTGGACGGCGCCGGCCTCGGGATCCGATATCTCCCGGCTGTGCACGTTCCTGGCATAAATCACGTACGGATAGCCCGTATCATTGCACAGCGTTATCAATAACTTACGGTGCGTTATAGACGGAGGTGGGGATCACAGCGAGGCATAGATCATTTACGAGAAAGGCCATAGCTTCGATGCACACGCGTATCCGCCTGGCGGCCCTGGCGTCCGGCGCCGCCATCCTCGCCGCCAGCGGCATGATGTCGGCCTCGGCGTCAGCCACGGCCCCGGTCCCGGCCTCCAGCACCCACAACCGCCCGTCCGCGCGTTTCGGCATCGCCTATCTGCCGGCGAACGTCGACCTGCAGCCCACCGCGTCGGGCACCTGGGTCGACACCGGATTGCAGGTCACCCTGCCCAAGGCCGGCACCTACGCGCTCGACCTGGACGTCCGGGCACGCCTGCAGGGGGTTCCCCCGGTCAACACGTTCATGGTCGGCCGTCTGTGGAACGTCGATGCGGCCGCCGCTCTGCCCAACAGCGAGCGGATCCTCAGCCAGCTGATCGACACCACCGCGACCGGCGCCGGGATCATCGCCAAGAACACGACCTCCCCGATCAGCGAGTACATCACCGTGACCGCGCCGACCACGATCCGGCTGCAGGCCCAGCGGACCAATGCCAGCGGCGCTTCGACCATCGCCGCCATCTGGAGCGACAGCGCGGGGCGCACGTCCTTCCGCTTCGACAGGATCTCCTGATCGAATCGCCCTGCCCCTGAGCCCTACTCGATTGTCCGGTGCGAGCCGGGCTGGTCATCGACGGTGCCGGTCGGGCGGCGACGCTTCCTGGTTGCCGCCCGACCGGCCAGGTCTTTCCATGTCAGTGCCGTGCGTCGTGCGGCGCCGCGCATGACCTCCGCCCCTCGCGTGCGGCGCAGGAAAAATGCGACGAGACGCAGAGTTATGGCAACGGTTATCAGTTGCGGCGTATTTGTGCTGGGCCGCGGAGTCAAATTGAGAAATCAGCGGGTATTCGCCGTCCCGCTCACTGGCATTCGCTTGCCAATTGTTTACGATCGGCTTCTGGCGCCTGCCGGGCTCATGAGACATTCTCTTAGTACCGGCGTTATGCGCGGATACGCGCCCATACGCTCACGCTGGAAATCAGCGGATACAGGGGGATCGAATGCCGCTCAAGATCGGAAATTTCAATCCGGACCGTGGCAAGCCGCGGGACCTGATCAGGATCACGGGTGAGGGTTTCGTGCGCGGTACCCAGGTCATATTCTTCCCGGACAGGGAGGGATACGACGTGACCGTGAAGACCGCGGGTGAACTGACGGTCAAGGTCCCGGAGGTGGTCGAAACCGGGGTCATCCATCTTCGGAACCCTGACGGCGAGAGCAGTTCGAGCACCAAGTCTTTCACCGTCCAAGAGCCGCCTATTTACATCACACAGCTCAAGCCGACGAGCGGGCAAGTCGGTGAGAAGATAATCATCGCCGGGCACGGCTTCGATCTCAATGGTCGGAAGGGGACCGTGAAATTCGGCAGTTACGTCGCCACGCAGATAGACTGGAGCAGCGATATCCTCATCAGGGCGACAATACCGGCGAACGCCAGAGCCGGGGAGGTGCACATCGAGGTCGCCACCCATCATGGCACCGCCAGGAGCCCCCAACCTTTCACCATTAAGTGAGGGTCCGCAGATGCCCGGGGCAACTGACTGGCAAGCCATCGTCACGGCGAGCTGGGACAGCATCAAAGCGAAGGTTGCCGCCGACCTGCCCAAGGCGGTAGCCGGGAAACCGCTGTCCGACCATACCTACAACGAGCAACTCGGCGTCTGCGTCCTGCTCAACGGGCCGAACACCGGCGCCGCGGTCTGGAATGACGACGGTGCGGGCACGGTGGCGCTGACTTCGCTGAAGGTGAGCGATTTCACGTCGGTCACCGGCCAGAGCGCCAAATTCGGGACTCTCCAGGTCGAGTTGCCGCTGTCTTTCGCGCTACTCGCGGCGAGCGGCCGGTACGCCTACGTCCAGCCGTGCGCCCAGTTCAGCCTCGGCAAGAAGGGCGCTCCGGCCAGGCTGAACGGCGCCGGGAAGATCAGTGCCAGGTCAGAACGCGGCAGCCTGACGTATCAGCTGAAGGTCGTCGATCCGGACAAGGCGCTGCGCCTGGAGTTGACCGGGGCGAAGGTCGACGGCCAGCGAAGCGTCAACCTTGAGGCTGACGGCCAGCCGAGCAACGCGCTGCTCCGCATCCTGCTCGGGTCGTTCAGCGAGGGCTCGCAGCGGCTGATCATCTCCTCGGCGCTCGACTCGTTCTTCTCCCACGGCGAGTTCGGCCGGGACATGGTGAACGAGCTGAACCGGATCATCGGCGCGAGCCTCGCGCAACGAGCACAGGGGTGAGGCATGGCCACGATCGAAGGCATCTACAAGGCGACCGTCGCGGTCGGCGAGACGGTGAGTCCCGTGCTCTTCATCCTGAAGGCGGGCCGGTTCGAGGGGTTCGACACCGACGATCGGCGGTTCAGCGGCACCTACGCCGCGGATCCGGCCACGCTTGACGTGCTGCTGACGGCGCAGATGTCGTACTGGACGCCGGTCCTGCCGGGAGAGGAGCCGGTGCGGGCGACGGCGCCGTTCACGGTCCGCGTTCCGGCACCGCCCGACGAGGCCGGCGCGACGATCGCGGCCGACCTGAACCTGGACGAGACGGTCGGCAGCGTGGTCATCGAGCGCCTGAGCAGCCTTGATTTCCTGAAATGACGGAATCTGGTCCTCTGCCCGATACGGGGATGTACCGGATGTTCGACGGATATCTGGTGACGCCCGACCGGGCCGGCGCGGGGTCCGTGTTCTCCCGCATCTCGTTCCGGCTGCCGGAGGCCGGGGCGGTGGCGAGCGGAAGAGGCGAGGCGGGCGGCATCCCCGCCGTGCGGATCGCGGTCGCGGACAGCATCCCCTTCCCCGCGTACGGGGAGGTGGTGGCCTCCACCGTCGTCGACGATTCCCGTACCGGCGCGCAGCAGGTGTGGTTCGTCCGGCAGGTCGGCGGCGAGGTGTTCCTGGATCGCGTGTCGCTCAGTGCCACCGCGACGGGGACCGGTCAGACAGCGGCCGGTCGGACAGCGGCCGGTCAGACAGCGGCCGGTCAGACGGGGGCCGGTCAGACGGGGGCCGGTCAGGCGCTCGGGCGGACGACCTTTCCGCTGGGGGCGAGCTGGGTACGGTCGATCGCCGGCGAAGCCGCGCTTGCCACGAAGACCCAGGTGGTGCTGGTCACGGGGGCCTCGGATCAGGGCGTCGTGGTGGGCGCCTTCGACGCGTCATCGGGAAGGCTCACGAGCACCTGGACACTGCCCGGCTCGCCCCTGGGCTCGCTGGTCGGCAGCTGGATCCTGGTCCAGGACTTCACGACCTGGCTGTTCGTCACGGTTCGCGCGGCCGGCGCGTTGTCGACTCTCGCGGTCCCCACGACCGCACTCAGCCCCGGTCAGCAGCTTCCGGCGGCAGATGTGCACCACCTGCCCCGGGTGGACGTCGCCACGGGATCGAGCGCGGCCGCGACGCTGGGGAGAATGCTGCCCGGATCGGCCGGGAGTCAGCTCATCCTGGCCGCGGCCGGGCCGTCAGGCGCCCCGTTCGTGGTCATGCAGGGGTTCGACGCGGGAAAACCGGCGCAGCGCGCCGTCGCGGTGATCGATACGGCGTTCGCCAAGCCCAGGTCGGGACAGTACCGGCTGACCTGCGCCGACCTGGACAACAACGGGCAAGAGGAGCTCGTGCTCGCCTATCCGGCCGACTACGGCGGCGTGACGGGTGCGGCCGCCTTCGTGCTGCTGCGCTTCGACGCGCAGCACAGCCGCTGGGAGGCGAGCAGCCGGTACGTCGCGGCCGGGCCAGGCGGGGCTCCGCTCGCGAGTCTGGACCTGCGGCTCGGCTCGGGCGTTCTCGGCGACGCGGTCACCAGCGGGGTGCTGGTCCTCGGCGCCGGGGGCGATCTCGCGCACATCATGAAGGGCGAGGCGCAGGTCTTCGCCGGCATCGTGCCGGTCGACCCGGTCACCTTGCGGTTCCCGCCCTATGCCGAGGCCCCGGCCACGCTGCCCGCGGCGACCCAGATCGGGGTCACGGGGTTGAAGGCGCCCGGCGTCCTCGGGTCGGTGGTGGACCTGTCCGGGCTCAGCGTCACGCTCGGACCGCCTGTGCTCACCCAGTTGTCGTCGCGTGGTCAACTGCTCGCGATCCTGCAGGTCCCGCCGTTCGACCGGGAGACCGTCAGCATCGCGCCGTCGCTCACTTTCTCCGAGTCGGACAACCAGGTGAAAGGACTGTCGGTCACCTCGTCCAAGGACTGGGTCATGTCGGACGACGCCGGCCTTTCGCTCGGCATCAGCAGTTCGATGCTCAACTTCCACCTGAGCAAGACATACGGCCATGGCTTTTCTCATACGGAGGACAACAGCACGTCGATGGGTGTCGCGATCAGCCGGACGCCCACCCAGCTCGACCGGCTCGTGACGATGTCCGTCGATTATTCGGTCTGGCGTTATCCGATCGTCCGCCGGTCCCGCGGCGCCGAGTCGGGCGGGATGCTGATGGTCGTCTTTCCCGGTTCTTCGATTCCGGTGCAGGGCACTCCCATCGCCTACGACCGGCAGTTCGGATACCGTACCGGCTATGAGCCGGGCGTGCTGCTGTCGTACCTGAACGTCGAGCTCGACGGCTGGGACGAGACCAAGCAGAGTGAATTGCTGCTTTTCCGGCCGCTGGTCAGCCTGGAAGTCACCAACGATCAGCCGGATACCAATACCTACGACCGCAGTGACACCAATCAGGACACCGTCGGCAAGCATTACTTCGTGGCGACGTCAGCGAGCAGCAGCGCGAACCTGCTCATGAACACGCACTTGTTCAGTTATCTGCCGGCATCATTCGGGTTCAATCTGGGCTCCAGCGAATCCTATTCGGACAGCGCCATGGAAATGACGTCCTTGTCCCGGACCGAATCTCTGTCGATCAGTGTCAGCGGGGGCACCGTCCCCGATGCCAGTTTCCGCTACACGGTGACGCCGTATATCTATCAGCATGCCGGCCTCGGTGCCCTGGTCGTGGCGTTCAAGGTGGGAAATCTCGGCCCTGGATGGCGATCCCAGTACGCGCAGCCCTATCCGATGCTGATTCTGCCTTTCCGGCACCAGAGCAAGGATCCGCTGGAGAAGATCTTCAGCCGCAGCATCAGCTTCGACAAGCAGCCCGACGGAACCGTGCACATCGTGGTCGAGGTCTTCAACCACGGTTTCACCGATGCCGAGATGGTCACCGTGCGGGTGCACCACGGCGAGCCGAAGTTCGAGGATGGGCGCCCGGTCATCCCGGCGGACACGCCCATCGGCGAGGTGCAGGGCCGGGTCGTGGCGCTGGGCCGCCAGCGGATGCGGGTGACGTGGACTCCTCCGGCAGGGGCCGCGTTCATCACCGCGGTGGTCTGGGGCGGACCACGGACCATCGACTTCGCGGAGGTCGCGTGGAACATCTACCCCGAGTCCGCCTTCGAGGGCCTCGGCTTGCCAGGGATCAGGGATGCCTGAGGCGTCGCGTCCCCTGATCACCTCGCACGCCCGAGCCGAGGCGGTGGCGCGGCCGGCCCGCGAGCCGGCCTCGGCCGGATACGGGGTTTCCCTGGCCGACCACGAGATCGGCGGGCGACGCCGGGCGCAGAACGCCCTGGCACGCCGGCTGTATCCGGCCCTGCACGCGGTCACCCTCGCGTGCTCGCGCCTCGGCTTTCGCGAAGCGGGCGAACGCGCCGGGCCGGCGGGCGAGCGCGCCGGGCTGGTGATCGCGACCTCGGCTGCCGACCGCCACGCCGTGGCGCGGTCCCCGCAGGTCTTCCTGCCGCCGATCACCGAATCGGCCCCTCAGCGGGCACGCCGGCTGGACGTCCTGCTCGCTGTGGCACGCTTCGTCTCCGGCGGTCTGGCCCAGGACGTAGCCGCGATGCTCGGCACGCGTGGCCCTGAGCTGTGCCTGCCGGGCGACTGCGGGCTGACGCCGCTGGCGGTCGCCCGGCTGTTCATCGATTCCGGGCGGGCCGACGCCATGGTCGTGGTCTGCGTGGACCCCCGAGCCGGCGACCCCGGCCGGCATGAGGCCGTCGCCGTGGTGGTCGAGCGGACGGCGGCGGCCGGCATCGCCGTTCCCTCCCTGTCGGCTGCGCTGTCCACCGACACAGCGGCCTGTGTGCCGGCGATCGGAACCTATCTGGCGGGCGGCCCCGGTGATCGCCGGACCGACGCGCCGGGAACCCCAGGGATCGACTGCACCGTTCGCTGGGCCGCACCGGCCGCACCGGAGCCCGTCGACATCGGAGACTTCATCGACCGCGGCCGGCGACTGCTCGACGAGAGCCTCCGCGCGGCCGGGTCGCGGGAACTCGGGGTGGTGGTCGCGAGCCTGCTCGACCTGTCTCCCGAGCACGCGCTCGCCGCGATCGAGCGCGGGGCCGCGCCGCCGGAGGTCGCCGGGGAGGCCGGCCGGATGACGTTCGCCGGCGGGCTGCGGCAGCACCACGCCGACCGGGGGCTGCGCGGCCCCTACATCGCGGTGACCGGAATCCCCGGCGCCTCGTTGCTCTCGCTGGCGATCGCCGAGGATCTGATCAGCCAAGGCGTGGTGCCGGCCGTCGCGGTCATCGCCGGCGACTGGGTCGGGGCGGGGGCCACGCGGGCGCTCGCCGTGCTCGACTGCCCTGACCGGCCGTACCTGCGATCATCGGTGTCCGCGCTGGTGCTCGGGCCGGCCGGCGGTCAGGCCGGCGGGCGGCGGATCCGGAGCCTGGTCGCCCGCCGCGACGCCTGTGACGACTTCGGTGCCGAGCTCAGCGCGCATGCGCCGGATGACACGAGCGCCAGTGGCTGCACGGGTGAGGATCTGGCCGCGGCTCTGGCCTTCATCGGGCGGTCATCGCTGCCCACCGCACCTGTCGGCCCGTCCCTGTCCCGGTTTCTCGGCGCCGACGCGCTGGCGCGGGTGTCCGGCTCTCTCGGCCTGCCGGGGCGCGCGGCGGTGTCGGTCCGCAACGCGCTCGGCGGATCCGGAGTCGTGCTGCTGGACGCCCCGCGTTGAGACCGGTCACCGTACCGGTGGTCAGAGGCGGGCGGGGCCGAACCAGCGGGGGAGGTGGGCGAGGAGGTCGTGCTGGTCGTCGCCGGCCCAGGCCACGTGGCCGTCCGGGCGGAGCAGGACCGCGGGGGCGTCCAGGGCGTCGGCGGGGCCCACGAGGTGGTCGACGCGGTCGGTCCAGCCGGATATCGAGAGGTGGCCGGTTCGGTCGAGGAGCAAACCGCGGCCGCGGTGCATCAGCGCGTAGAGGCGGCCCTGTCGCACGTCGATGTCGCGCAGGCGGCGGCCGAGCAGGGGGTGGCCGTCGCCGAAGTCGTAGCGGACCCCGATCGCGGTGATCTTCTCGGTCAGGTGCCGGCTCACCTCGTCGAGGTCCATCAGTTCCGACAGCAGCCGGCGCATCGCCTGGGCGCCCGGCGTGGTGGAGATCAGCTCCATCTGCGCGCGGGTGTTGTCCAGCACGTCGGCGGCCACCGGGTGCCGTTCGGCGTGGTAGCTGTCCAGCAGTCCCTCCGGCGCCCACCCGTTGACGTCGGCGGCCAGTTTCCACCCCAGGTTGAACGCGTCCTGGATGCCCAGGTTGAGGCCCTGCCCGCCCAGCGGCGGGTGGATGTGGGCGGCGTCACCGGCCAGCAGCACCCGCCCGACCCGGTAGCGCTCGGCCTGCCGGGTGGCGTCGCCGAACCGCGACAGCCAGCGCGGGGAGTGGACGCCGAAGTCGGTGCCGGCGTACACGCGCAGTTGCCGTTGGAACTCCTCGAACGCGGGCGGGACGGAGCGGTCCTCGGCCACCCCCTCGGCGGGGACGACGACGCGGTACACCCCGTCCCCGACGGGCCCGAGGCCGAACCGCTTGTGGGTCAGGCGGACCTCGGCCACCACGGCGGCCACGGTGTCCTGCGGCGCGGTCGCCTCCATCTCGCCCAGCAGCGTCTCGACCCGGGTGGGCTCGCCGGGAAACCCGATGCCCAGCAGCCTGCGCACGGTGCTGCGGCCGCCGTCGCAGCCGACGAGGTAGCGGGAGCGCAGCCGCGTCCCGTCGGCCAGCTCCACGCTCACCCCGTCGTCGTCCTGGCTCAGCTCGGCCAGCGCGCAGCCGCGCCGGATCTCGGCGCCGGCCTGGGCGGCGTGCTCGGCCAGCAGCCGGTCGGTGGTGGTCTGCGGAATGGCCAGGACATAGGGGTGCGCGGTGTCCAGCCCGCCGGGTGCGGGCTTGTGGATGCCGGCGAACATGCCGCCGACCGGGTGCCGGCGGCCGAGCGCGAGGAACCGCTCCAGCAGGCCGCGCTGGTCCAGCACCTCGACGCTGCGCACGTGCAGGCCGAGCGCGCGAACATACGGGGCCGGTTCGGGCTCTTTCTCCAGGACGAGCACCCGCACCCCGTGCAGCCGCAACTCGCCGGCCAGCATCAATCCGGTCGGCCCGCCGCCGGCGATGATCACGTCCATGTCGGCCACCATCCGCTGCCCACGAACCCCCATGCTCAGGCCCCCGCGAGGGCCGCGGCGACGCAGTCGAGGACGCGCTGGAGCCCGTGCCGGAACTGGTCGTCGCGGCTCAGGTGCGGCTGGCGCGCCTCGATCACGATCTTAGTGAAGATCGGGTAATCCCCGCTCTTCACCACCTGGTCGATGTACGGGCTGCTCCGCGCCATCCACTCCGCCTCGCTGAGCCCGCTGCGGCGGACTTCCTCGGCGGCGCTGATCTCCTCGCGGACGGTGCCCTCGACGTAGCCGGCCAGGATGGCCACGAGGCCGAGGTTCTCGTCGATGGAGACGAAGGCGTCGAGCACGCCCATCAGCCGTTCGATCAGGAGCAACTGGTGGGGGCCGAAGCTGGGAAGTGACCGCTGCACGGTGGCGATCCACGGGTGCCTGAGCCACATGGCCCGCAGCCCGTCGGCGTAGCGGGTCAGGTCGGCGCGCCAGTCGCCCGAGGGCATGCCCGTGACGTCGATCTCGCCCATCACCCGGTCGGCCATGAGCTCGACCAGGTCGTCGCGGCTCGGGACGTACCGATAGAGGGACATCGCGCCGGCGCCGATCTCGGCGGCGATCCGCCGCATGGTGGCGGCCTCAAGGCCTTCGGCGTCGGCGATCCGGATCGCCGCCTCGGTGATCTGCGCGCGGCTGTAGACCGGCTTCGGCCCGCGGGCGGGGCGCTCGGGCCGCATCCAGATGTTCACGTACTCGGCGTCGGCCACCGTCTCCTCCTCCCCAGTTGCGTACATAGTACCCAGTAATCTAGCCTGACCTGCAACCGCGTACAACGTACCCAGTGGAGGGGTCATGGCTGATCCGATCGTGGTCGCCGAAGGGCTGCACAAGTCCTTCGGCGACACCCATGCCTTACGAGGGCTGGACCTGAGCGTTCCGAGAGGGACGGTCTGCGGCGTGCTGGGGCCCAACGGCGCGGGGAAGACGACCGCGGTGCGCATCCTGGCGACCTTGTCCGACCCCGATGCCGGGCACGCCCGCATCGCCGGATACGACGTCGTCCGCGAGGCCGGCCAGGTGCGCGCCAGGATCGGGCTCGCGGGCCAGCACGCCGCCGTGGACGAGAAGCTCACCGGCCGTGGCAACCTGCGCATGTTCGGGCGCCTGTCCCATCTGTCCCGGCGCGAGGCGCACCGGCGGGCCGACGAGCTGCTCGAACGCTTCGGCCTGATGGACGCCGCCGAGCGGCAGGTCACCGGCTACTCCGGCGGCATGCGGCGCCGCCTCGACCTGATCACCAGCCTCATCCTGCGCCCCGAGGTGCTCTTCCTGGACGAGCCGACCACCGGTCTGGACCCGCGCAGCCGCAGCGAGATCTGGGACCACGTCCGCGAGCTGGTGGCGGACGGCACCACCGTGCTGCTCACCACGCAGTACCTGGACGAGGCCGACCAGCTCGCCGACGACATCGCCGTCGTCGACCACGGACAGGTGATCGCCACCGGCACGCCCGACGAGCTGAAGGCCACCATCGGCGACCGCCTCGACGTCGTCCTCGAAGACCCCGCCACCCTGCGCCCGGCGGCGACCGTACTGAAAGCCCTGGCCGGGACCGATCCCACGACGACCGGCGCCGACCGGCTCAGCGTCGCCCTGCCGGCCGGCGGCCTCCGGCTCGCCGGCATCGTGCGCGAGCTCGACCGCGCCGGGGTCGCCGCGGCCGACGTGCGGCTGCGCCGCCCCACCCTCGACGAGGTGTTCCTGCGCCTCACCGACCGGAAGGAGCTCGTCCGATGACCGGCCTCGCCCCGCCGCTGGACCGCCTGCGATGGACGGTCACCGACGGGCTGACCCTGGTCGGCCGCGAGCTGGGACGGCTGCGGCACGATCCCGGCGAACTCGTCGCGGCGCTGATCTTCCCGGCCGTCATGGTGGTGCTGTTCGGGTACGTCTTCGGCAGCGCGATCCAGGTGCCGGACGGCGGCGACTACCGCGAGTACCTCATGCCCGGCCTGTTCGCGATGGTGTCCTTCTCCGCGCTGCTGGGGGTCATGACACGGACGGCCGCCGACGCCTCCCGCGGGGTGATGGACCGGTTCCGCTCCATGCCGATGGCGCGCTCGGCGGTGCCGTTCGGGCAGACCGGCGCCGACCTGCTGACCGGCCTGCTGATGCTGGCCATCATGGTGGGCGCGGGCCTGCTGGTCGGCTGGCAGCCGCACCGCGGCCTGATCCCCGCGGCCCAGGCGTTCCTGCTGATGGTCGTGCTGCGGTACGCGCTGAGCTGGGTGGGCGTCTACGTGGGCCTGGTGGTGAAGAACGACCAGGTCGCCGACGCGATGGTGCCGCTGGGCCTGCCGTTCACGATGCTGTCGAACGCGTTCGTCCCGACCGGCGGCATGCCGGGCTGGCTGCGCTTCCTGGCCGACTGGAACCCGGTGAGCGCGCTCACCGCCGCCTCCCGGGAGCTGTTCGGCAACCCGGGCGCCCCGTCCGGGGACGTGGCCTGGCCACTCGCGCACGCGGTGGCCGCCGTCCTGCTCTGGTCGGCCGCACTGCTGGTGATCTTCGTCCCGCTGTCGCTCCGCGCCTACCAGCGCAGAGGACGCTGAACGCTTTAGGCATCTGCGGACCGTGCGTCCTCCTCCGAGAGGCGTCAGAATGACGTGAACATCGTCGTGGGACCACGACTGCTGGCTCTTCGCCGGTGATCGGGCGTGATCGGGCGTGTTGGTCAGGGACGGATGCCGAAGGGGCCGAGCAGGCCGGTGTCGATGCGCATGGACTCCAGCAGGCCGAAAGCGTTGTCCTTGGTGAACACGTCGGCGGCGGCGAGCGTGTCGAGGTAGCCGGCGATGACCGGGGCGGCGGCCTGTTGGGCGACCGCGTCCAGGTAACCGGCGAAGATCGCCCACGTGTTGCCCGATGGACCGTCCGTGCCGAAGAACGGCGCCGGGTCGAGGCTGGAGACCGTGTCACGGACGCTGGCCCGCAGGTCGGCCAGGTATCACTGTTGCAGGTGTCCGTCGGCGCGGGTGCCGAGGCGGCCGAGGTGGCCGCCGACGAGGGTGCGCCACGGATATCTCATGGCGGTGTCGTGGGCCCGCAGCCAGCCGGGGATGTCCTGGGAGACGGCGAGGTTCTTGAACGGCACCCAACCGGGATAGAGCACGTCGACCACCATCAGGGTCTGCTGCTTGGGGCATGGATGAAGATGTTGTCGGGTGAGTGGTTGGGGCCGTGGTAGGCCAGTTCGAGACCCTCGCCGCCGACCCGTAGGACGTGGTGGTCGTCGAAGGTGAGCGTGGGCGCCGGCCGGTTGGGGTCCGCGCCCGGCGCAGGAATCTCGCGGTCTCGGTGTGTCCGATGCGGATGACGTCCTTGCCGAGAATCGAGGCGGCTCCGATGTGGTCGGCGTGCGAGTGGGAGTAGATGAGGTGGGTCACCTTCCGGGGGCGGCCGTTGGCCCGGGTGACGTCCTCGATGGCGCGCAGTAGGTTGTGGCCGATGGTGGGTGGCGCGTCGACGAGAGGTGTGGTCGGCGGGCGGACGTAGGACAGGCGGAGCGGGGTGGTGGAGGTGATCAGCCGGTGTCCTGGACCGTCACGATCCGGCCGAGTCCGCGGGTGAGCGCTTGGGCGGCCAGGGCCGGGACCGCGGCAGGTGCGGATCGCGCCTGCCGCGGTCCGGTCCGCTGGGTGTCGTGTGGGATCAGCGGGTGGTGCGGGCTGCCGCTGTGATGAAAGCGGTGGTGGCGTCAGGGCGAGAGATCACGATCACGTGTGAGGCTTCCTTGGCTTCGCTGGTGTGCGCGCCGGCGCGCTTGGCCATGAACCGCTGGGCCGCGGGTAGCCGGCCCTTTGGAGCCGGGCGACGACCTTGTTCCAGCTCGAGGCGTCGGCGAACGCGCCGTGGACCAGCACCACGGTGGGTTTGGCCGTAGGCCGGCTCGCCGCGGTGGAGGCGGCGGCCGGCGAGAAGAGAGCCGTGACCAGGATGGCCAGCGTCAGGGTAACAGGATCCGGATTCCCGGCCGGGGGAGCGGCGAGGTCTGTGGGGACATGGCGGAGCTCCTTTCAGTTCTTCTGGAGGAAGCGCAGGAGTGTGCGGGTGAGCTGTTCGGGCTGCTCCTCGAAGATCCAGTGACCGGAGTTCTCGATGATGATCCCGGTCACGTCTCTGGCGTACCGGCGGACTTGGGTGGGGACGAAGCCACCGAGGCTGCCGCGGGCGCCGATGGCGAGCACAGGCATGGTGAGCTTCTTCGTGCGGTATGCGCTGTTGTCGGCGACGTCCTTGGGAAGGGCGCGGAACCATTCGAAACTCGCGCGCAGGTGGGCGTCATCGCGCAGGTGTCGGGCGTACTCGCGGACCTGTTCGTCGCTGACGCCGTTCTTCTTGACTTCGAGGGAGTCGACGAAGCGTTCCACCCATTGCTCTTCCCTGCCGTTCACCATGCGCTCGGGCAGGCCGTTGGTGAGGCTGAAGTAGCCGAAGTTCCAGAAGCCTGGTCCCTTCGCTGTGAGGGAGGGGAAGGTGTAGAGGGCCTTGTCGGGGATGGGTGCCTCGCTGAGGACCAGCTTGGTGACGTCGCCGGGGTGGGCGGCGGCGTAGGCGTAGGCGACCATTGTGCCGATGTCGTGCCCCACGAGCCTGATGTGCAGCTTGAGGCCGAGTGTGGTCAGCAACCCGTGCAGGTCAGCGGCGAGGGTCTTCTTGTCGTAGCCACTGGCGGGTGCGTCGCTTTTTCCTGCTCCGCGTAGATCCGGCGCGATGACCGTGTAGTGCTTGGCGAGTTCGGGCAGGACTTCGCGCCAGGTGTACCAGGTTTGCGGGTATCCGTGCAGCAGGACCAGCGTCGGCCCGTGTCCACCGCGCACATGATTGATCGCGACGTCGCCGACCCGGACTCTCTTCTCGCGGAAACCTGCCGGAACGCGCGGCTCGAAGCCGGTCTTCGACCGCGCCTTGGAGGCGATGGCTGTGATGTGCGCCGGTGCGGCCTGAGCGGAGGCGGCAGGGGTGAGGTAGGTGAGCATGCCGATCATCGCGATCGGGATGACGACGCCGGGGCGTCGCAGGCGGTTGGCCGGGAGCCCCGGCATCGCTGCGTTCATGGCGCAAACCGTAGAAACCGGCTTGCTCGCCGGGCGAGCGTCACCTGACTGCGTCACCGAGCGCAACGTGACTGCAGGCCGGGTTCCGCACGCTCAACGCTCTGCGCTGAGTCCAAGAATGTGCCATCGACCCCGGCACACCGGCCCGCTCCTGCCCTGAGGGCAAGCTCGCTGGACGGGACTCTGCGTACAAGCGATCATTGCTTTATATGCCAGTAAACCAGCCAGTAAGAGCACTTTTCGGGCGGGAGTCTGAACAGCGGCGTCTCGGCGAGTTCGTGGACGGCGTCCGCATGAGCGGCGGGGCGATGCTGGTGCGCGGCGAGGCGGGGATCGGGAAGTCGGCCCTGTTGCTGGATGCGGCGGGGATCGCGGCCGCGCGTGGCATGCGGGTCTTGCGGACGACCGGTGTGGAATCAGAGACGCACATGCCCTTCGCCGGTCTGCATCAAATGCTGCTTCCGCTTCGTACCGAGATCGGGGAACTGCCCGCCCCGCAGCGCGACGCGCTGGGAGCGGCGTTCGGCTTGACCGACGCCCGGGTGCCCGACCCGTTCCTCATCGCCCTGGCTGCGCTGAACCTTCTCGGGGAAGCCGCGGCCCGCTCGCCCGTCCTGCTCCTGGTCGAGGACGCTCAGTGGCTGGATCGCGCCAGCGCCGACGTGCTCGCGTTCGTCGCGCGGCGGCTGGACTCCGAACCGATCGTGCTGCTGGCCGCGATACGCGACGGTTTCCCGAGTCCCCTGGATGGGGCGGGGCTGCAGGAGTTGCTTCTCGATCGGCTCGATGGCGCCGCCGCGACCGCTTTGCTGGACGCCTACAGCCCCGCCCTGGCGCCGACGGTGCGCGCACAGTTGCTGCGGGAGGCCGCGGGAAACCCGCTGGCCCTGGTCGAACTGCCGATCGCCGCAGAAAGGCATGACGGGCGAGGGCCCCTGCCGCCGGGGTGGCTCCCACTGACCACCCGGCTGGAACAGACCTTCACCGCCCGCATGTCGGGGTTGCCGCCGACCCTTCGGACCATGCTGCTGGTGGCCGCGCTCAACGACAGCACCGCCCTTTCCGAGACTCTCGACGCCACCGCGGTGATCACCGGTGCCCCGGTCACGGCAGACGATCTGGCTCCCGCTGTCACCGTACGGCTGGTGGACGTGCACGAAGCCGGAGTGTCGTTCCGGCACCCGCTCATGCGCTCGGCGATCTACCAGGGGGCGAGCATCTCCCAGCGGCATGCGGTGCACGCCGCCTTGGCCGACGTCCTCGCCGGCCGGCCGGACCGTCGCCTCTGGCACCGCGCGGCGTCCACCCCCAGGCCGGATGAGACCATCGCCGCCGAGTTGGAGGCCACGGCCCGAAGCGTGCGACGTCGGGGCGACCTGTTGTCGGCCGTCGCGGCGCTGGAGCACGCGGTCAGGCTCAGCGAGAATCCCGCTCACCGGAGTGAACGGCTGGTACGGGCCGCCGAGCACGCGGCCGAGATGGGACGGCGCGATATCGTCGTGCGACTGCTGGGCGAATGCGAGCGGCTGCAGTTGTCGGGCCGGCAGCAGGCCCGCATCGTGTGGATCCGCGAGAGCTTCGAGGACGGCATCCGTGACGACAGCGCGGCAGCGCACTCACTGGCCGATCTCGCCGAGACGATGGCGGCGCAAGGGGACGTCGATCTCGCGCTGAAGCTCCTGTCCAGTGCGTCCTTGCGATGTTTCTGGGCTCATGCCGACGAGCGGTCGCGGCAACGCGTCGTCACCGTGGCCGAGGGCCTGCCCGTCGACGATCTGGACGGGCGGTTGCTGACGGGCCTGGCGTTCGCGGCTCCGATCGAGCGTGGCAAGGTCGTGATCGAGCGATTACGCCATCTGGCCGCCCACCCGACCGGCGGCCGGCCGGCGGCCCGCCTGCTCGGCAGCTCGGCGCTGATGGTGGGGGCGTTCGACCTGTCGGAGGAATTCTGCGCCGCGTCGCTGCCGGACCTGCGCGCGCAGGGCCGGCTCAGCCTCCTGGCACGAGACCTCGGGGCACAGGCGTGGAGCGCGGCCCGGCTGGCCGACCTGGGCGTGGCCATCCCCGCGGCCGAGGAGGCCGCCCGTCTGGCGCACGAGACATCCCAGCCGCTGATGTACGCCATCGCTCAGGCCTCGGGCGCGATGCTCGCGGCGCTACGCGGCGAACAGGGTCGTGTGGAGAGCCTCGCGGTGGCGGCCGAGCAGGTGGCCCTGCCCATCGGAGCCCGTCCCGTGCTGGCCACGGTACAGCTCGCGCGCGGGTTCGCCGCGCTGGGCGAGGGACGTTACGCCGACGCCTTCGACCATCTGCGGCGCATGCACGACCCCGCCGATCCGGCCTTCCACCTGGCCCTGCGCTGCTTTTCCTTGGCCGAACTCGCGGATGCCGCGGTGCACAGCGGTCAAGGTCGCGCGGTGGCCGGCATCATCGAGGAACTGGAGGCGGTGGCGCTCACCACGCCGTCGCCGTCCTTGCACGCCGACCTGCGCTACGCCCGGGCAGTCCTGGCCGATGAGGCGGCGGCAGGGCCCTTCTTCGACGCCGCGCTCGGGGCCGACCTGCGGCGATGGCCTTTCGTCCGGGCTCGGGTGCAGCTGGCCTACGGTGAATGGCTGCGGCGTCAGCGGCGTACGGCCGAGTCGCGGGCGCCCTTGCGTATGGCTCGCGAGACGTTCGACGCCTTGGGGGTGATCCCCTGGAGCGAGCGAGCGCGCCAGGAGTTGCGGGCCTCCGGCGAGAGCAGCCGCAGGCGCAGCAGTGAAGCGCGCGACGTGCTGACGGCACAGGAACTGCAGATCGCCCAGATGGCGGCCGATGGCCTGACGAACCGGGAGATCGGCGAGAAGCTCTATCTGTCTCATCGAACCGTCAGCTCCCACCTTTACAGGATCTTCCCCAAGCTGGGGATCACCTCGCGATCGGCGTTGAGCACAGCCCTGCGCGTATCAGTCTGACCTCATCGCTTCGCTCGGGTGACGCTCGGTGACGCAGTCATGTGACGCTCGCGGGGGACGCGGAAGGCTTCCTACGGTGAGGCCATGACCACAGCGAGCTCTTTTCAGAACGGCAGCACGCCGACCGTCGTGCTGGTCCACGGTGCCTTCACGGACGCGTCGAGCTGGGCGGGCGTGATCGCCGAGCTCCAGGATTCCGGGATCCCCGTGATCGCGGTGGCCAACCCGCTGCGCGGACCGGCCACTGACGCCGCCTACCTCGCCGGCGTCGTCGCCGCGATCGACGGCCCGGTCCTGCTGGTGGGTCACTCTTACGGCGGTGTGGTCATCACCCGGGCCGCGGCCCAGCCGGGCAACGTGGTCGGGCTGGTCTACGTGACCGCTTTCGCCTTGGAGGCAGGGGAGAGCGTGCTGGACATCACGGGCCGATTCCCCGACAGCCTGCTGGGCCCGGCGCTGCGGCCGGCCGTCTTGCGCACAGGCAAGGGAGAGGAGGCCGTGGAGCTGTACCTCAAGGACGACCAGTTTCCGGCTGTGTTCGGCGCCGACTTGCCTGAGCGCCTCACCTCGGTGGCGGCCGTCGCGCAGCGCCCCATCGCGGCTGTGGCGTTCGAGGAGAGCTCTCCCACCGCGAGCTGGAAGAGCCTGCCGTCCTGGTACGTCGTGGCGACCGCCGACCAGGCGATCCATCCCGCCGCACAACATTTCATGGCCCGGCGCGCCGGGGCCGACACCGTCGAGGTCGACGCCTCACACGCGATCACGTTGTCGCAACCGGCAGCCGTGGCCGGCCACATCCGCACCGCCGCGACCGCGACCCAGGCGGTCAAGCACACCCATTAGGAGCAACCGATGAGCGCACCGACCATTCCCGTCATCTTCATCCACGGCCTGTGGCTGCACGCCACCTCCTGGTCCTCCTGGACCGAGCTGTTCACGACCGCCGGCTACGACGCGACGGCCCCCGGCTGGCCGGGCGACAGCGAAAGCGTGGAACTGTCCCGAAAAGACCCCGAAAGCATCGCCGACCACGGCATCGACGACGTCGTCGCCCACTACACGGAGATCATCAACGCTCTGGACGTCAAGCCGATCCTGATCGGCCACTCCTTCGGTGGCATGATCGCCGAAAAGCTGCTCGGGCAGAACCTGGCCAGAGCCGCCATCGCGATCGACGCCGCACAGATCAAGGGGGTGCTGCCGCTGCCGCTGTCGGCGCTGCGCTCGACCCTGCCGGTGTTCAAGAACCCGGCCAACAAGCACCGGGCCGTCTCGCTCACCCTCGACCAGTTCACCTACGCGTTCGGCAACGCCATCCCGGCTCAGGAAGCCGCCGAACTGTACGAACGCTGGACCATCCCCGCGCCGGGCAAGCCGCTGTTCGAGGCCGCCGCCGCCAACTTCTCCCCCCACTCGCCCGCCAAGGTCGACACGGGCAACAACACTCGGGGACCGCTGCTCCTGATCGCCGGCGGCAAGGACCACACGGTCCCGGAGACCGTCACCAAGGCGACCCTCAAGCAGTACCGGGACTCCACCGCGATCACCGACTTCCAGGACTTCCCCGACCGCGGCCACTCCCTGACCATCGACCACGGCTGGCGTGAGGTCGCCGACGCCTGCCTGACCTGGCTCACCAGGAACGACCTTCAGACGCGCTGAAAGCGATCCGCAGCGTTGATCACTGTCACCGGTCAACGCTACCCGCGCGGGCCCGTTCGGAGTCGTGATCACGTGGCCGGAAAAGGGTTGGACGGGAGGATGCCCGGGCTTGTAGCTTGCGGGTGACCGTGACACCGCCCGAGGAGGTGAGACCCATGAACGCTGTATCGATGTGGGTGCTCCCCCTTCCCGTCACGGCCGGGCGATTGACGTAGGTGTCGCCGGGAGCGCCTCGCCAAGCACTCCCGAAAGGCACCACCTATGAACACTCAGCAGGTCACCTTCGATGTGATCATCGCCGGCTGCGGGCCGACCGGCGCGATGCTGGCCGCCGAACTGCGGCTGCACAATGTACGGGTACTCGTTCTGGAGAAGGAGACCGAGCCTTCGTCGTTCGTCCGCATCGTCGCTCTGCACATGCGCAGTCTCGAACTGATGGCGATGCGCGGACTGCTGGATCGCATGCTCCGGCACGGAAGACAGCGTCCGGCCGGCGGCCTGTTCGCCGCCATTCCCCGACCCGTGCCCAAGAGCCTGGACTCCGCGTACGCCTATCTGCTGGGCATCCCGCAGCCGGTCATCGAACGTCTGCTGGAAGAGCATGCCATCGACCTGGGCGCCCAGGTCCGGCGCGGTTGCGCGGTCGCCGGTCTCGAGCAGAACGACGAGGGGGTGACCGTCGAGCTGGCAGACGGGGAACGGCTGCGCTCGCGCTACCTCGTCGGCTGTGACGGCGGGCGCAGCACGGTGCGCAAACTGCTCGGTGTCGGCTTCCCCGGCGAGCCCGCACGGACCGAGACGCTGATGGGCGAGATGGAAGTGGGCGTGCCGCAGGAGGAGATCGCCGCCAAGGTGACCGAGATCCGCGAGACCCAGCACCGATTCTGGCTCCGGCCCTTCGGCGAAGGGGCCTACAGCGTCTTGGTCCCCGCCGAAGGAGTCAGCGACCGCGCGGAACCGCCCACCCTCGAAGATTTCAGGCGACAGCTGCGCGCCATCGCCGGCACCGATTTCGGCGTGCACTCCCCGCGCTGGTTGTCCCGCTTCGGGGACGCCACCCGGCTGGCCGAACGGTACCGGGCCGGGCGGGTGCTGCTGGCCGGCGACGCGGCCCACATCCATCCGCCCATCGGCGGGCAGGGCCTCAACCTGGGCGTCCAGGACGCGGTCAACCTCGGCTGGAAACTGGCCGCCCAGGTCCGCGGCTGGGCGCCGGAAACCCTGCTGGACACCTACCACGCCGAACGTCATCCGGTCGCCGCGGACGTGCTGGACAACACCCGCGCCCAGACGGAGCTGCTGTCCGCCGAACCGGGCCCCCAGGCCGTGCGCAGGCTGCTCACCGAGCTGATGGACTTCGACGAGGTGAACCGCCGTCTGATCGAGAAGATCACCGCGATCGGCATCCGCTACGACTTCGGCGACGGCCCCGACCTGCTCGGCCGCCGCCTGCGCGACATCGACGTGCGACAGGGCCGCCTCTACGGTCTGCTGCGTCGCGGCCGCGGCCTGCTGCTGGACCGCACCGGACGCCTGACCGCCGGCGGCTGGTCGGACCGGGTCGACCACCTCGCCGATCCCACCGCGGAACTGGACGTTCCGTGCGTCCTGTTACGCCCCGACGGGCACGTCGCCTGGATCGGCGACGACCAGCAGGACCTGGACGACCACCTCTCCCGCTGGTTCGGCCAGTCCGCCACCGGAACGCGTCCGGGCGATCCGCTGGAGAGCGACCTCGACGGCGGGGAGGTCGTACCTGTCAGCGATCGGTGGTCACCGTGACGATGCCCCGGTAGGCGTCGACGGTGACGCGGTCGCCGGTGTGGATGGTCGCCACGGGGTCCTGGTCAAGCTGGGAGACGGCCGGAACCCGGGTGAC
This sequence comes from Nonomuraea glycinis, assembly GCF_014646515.1. Classification (GTDB taxonomy): domain Bacteria; phylum Actinomycetota; class Actinomycetes; order Streptosporangiales; family Streptosporangiaceae; genus Nonomuraea; species Nonomuraea glycinis. Next base: position 183,508 of record NZ_BMNK01000016.1, on the reverse strand, counting down.
CACCGCGCCCAGCGCCGACTTGGTGGACAGCGTGCTGAACACCATCGCGAGCGGGGCGGTGCCGAGCAGGCGGGTGCTCTGGAAGAAGGCGGACCATCCCGAGGAGCCCTTGGCGCCCGGGAAGACCAGCACCTTGCCGGTGAAGCAGACCCCGTAGAGCTCGTGGCGGCGCTCGATGATGGTGCCGGTGGCGGGGTCGATGCCGCCCCAGCCTGAGATGGTCTCGTGCGAGACCAGGGCCTCGCCCTCGGCATGGCCGGGCACGATGCCGCGCCCTCGGAGCTCGATGATCACTTCAGTTCCCCTCGCCAGGTTCCGGTGACGGCCGCCTCGACACAGTCCTCCAGGGTTCCGTACCACGCCTCGATGCCCAGGATCGCCGGCAGGTAGTGCGCCTGCTTGGCCGAGTCGGTGGCGAACACCCGGGTGCCCTCGGGCGCGGACTTGGACATGGCCGGGCACGAGTCGGTCAGCAGCCGGCCGCCCGCCTTGTGGATGATCTCGGTGTATCCGTTGCGGTCCGCGACGGTGCGCAGCGCCCGCGGGGTCATCATCCACAGCTCGGTGCCCGGGTTGAGCTTCTTGCCGTCGAGCGCGCGAGCCGCCCTGGCGATCTGGTCGAGCGAGGCGTGCGGGCAGCCGAGCAGGATGAAGTCGACGTCGGCGGACTCGCCCTGGTCGTTGAGCCTCTGGTAGACCGCGCGGCGCTCGCGCTCGCCGTACACGATCTTCTCCGGGATCGCCCGCCCGCCGAACGCGGCCTCCAGCGTCGCCGCCTCGGGGGTGATTCCGGGAATGTGATAGATCTCCACGCCGCCCGACGAGGCCGTGGCCGCGCCGAAATGCTTGAGGTCGGCCAGGTCGGGCCGGCGGAGGTCGCCGGTGACGACCGGCCGGTTCTCCTGTACGACGTCACCGACGAAGTAGCCGAACATGCCCCAGTCGAGGAATCCGTCGACGGGTACGGCGGACTCGATCAGGTGAGTGCCGTGGCGGTTCTCCGGCAGGTGGTTCCCCCAGCAGGGAATCTTCCCCGTCAGGCTCGCCGCCCCCGTCGAGGCCGTGCCTTCGCAGTTGGTGCGGGCACCGAGCACGGAGTTGCAGTAGACCACCGCCGACGACTCCATCCAGGCGCAGTGCTCACCGCGCACCGGAAGGTTGCCCACCTGGTACGGCGTGCAGGTGGCCAGGATGTTGACCCCGTGCGCCCCGTAGAACGACTCAGCGTCCGCCTGGAGCTCGATCATGCCCGGCGGGTACGGCGCCACCCCCAGCGCGTCCTCGCCGAACCCCTGCTGCAGCTGGCAGGTGGGCACGCGCATGGGCGGGATCTCGACGTCGTCGTCGCTGTCGAGGTTGAGCACCGAGAACGCTTTGTTCCAGCCGCCCTCGCGGACCAGCTTGGCCTTCACCGGCGACGGCTGCGTCATGGTCCCGGCGACGTTGCGGATGTCGCAGAGCCGTTCGGCGCCGAGCGCCTCGCCGTAGCGGACCAGCAGGTCCATCGCGGCGGCGACCGCCGGCCCTTCGGCGCCGTCCAGCATCGCCTTCTCGTCGTCCGCCAGTCTCACGGGTGCCCTCCTAGTCGTCGAGGTTGTCGTGCAGCCGGCCGCGCAGCTCGGCCTGGTCGATCTCCTGGACGCTGCCGTCACGGGCGAGGTCGAGCACGTGCGCCGCGGCGTGTCCCGTCGCCGCGCAGGGGCCCATCACCCGGACGCTCGACAGGGCGGCGGCGTCGCCGTCCACACAGCGGCCCACGGCGACGAGGTTGTGCGCGCCCAGGGGGATCAGGCTGCGCAGCGGGACGTAATGGACGTGATCGGCGTCGAACACCTCCCACACGTATCCTTCGACCCGGTCGTGCAACTCGATGGGCCAGGCCGTACGCGCGACCGCGTCCTCGAAGCGGAAGCCGGTGCGGACCTCGTCCGCCGAGAGCTGGTGGAGGGCGGCGATCCAGCGGGTCTGCCGGCGGCCGGGGAAGCCGTACATGCGCACCTTCGCCGCGCCGAACGCCTTCGGGAACTCCTTGCGCAGGAACTCCACGACGCGGTCGGCCTGGGCCCGCCCCTCGAGCTGCGCGCTGGAGGCCCGGACCGCCTCCAGCGGCGCCTCGACGTGCGTCATGTTCATCACCGCCGTGTTCCGGCCGGGGAAGAAGAACGCCAGGCCGTCCCGCCGGACCAGGCCGTACTCGGTCGCCTTCTCCTCGACCCGGGCGACCAGCTCGGCGGGGTCGGGCTTGAACTCCTCACGCAGGTTCTCCAGCCGGATCTGCTGCGACCCCCAGACGGTACGCTCGGGCACCCGGCAGGCCAGGCCGGCCTCCCAGGTGAGCGAGGCGTCGCCGCTGGCGTCGACGAAGCCGTTCGCCCGTACACGGACCTGGCCGTGCCGGGTGGCGAAGGTGGTGGCCTCGATCCGGCCGTCACTCGCCTCGACGTTGAGCACCGACGCGCCGAGGACGACCTGGATGCCCAGCGCGTGCACCAGATTCTCCACCCACCGGCCGAGCACCACCTCGTCGTACGCCACGGTGATCGTGTGGCCTTTGTTGAAGTGGATGTCGTTGGTCCTGCCCAGGTCCGCGAACATCGGGTCGAAGATCCCGTGCGTGAGCCGGCGGTACTCCGGTCCGTTGCCGTACACGCCGCAGAACAGCCCGATGAGCGAGTTCACGCACTGGCCGCCGAGAACCGGCAGGGCGTCGGCGAGGACGACGGATCGGCCGAGCCGCCGCGCCTCCACGGCGGCGGACAGGCCGGAGATGCCGGCCCCGACGACGCAGATGTCGGCGGTCAGCTCCTCGGCCGGATCACCGACCGGCTTGGTGACGGTGTTGATCTTAAGCTCGGTGAGCTCGTGCGGCATTCCTTCTCCTGAAGGGTTCGACGCTGAAGGGTTCGACGCGGCGTGGACAGGTCAGGGGCGGGTCGTGGGGAGGTCGTTGCCGCGGAGCGTCGCGCCGCGGGGGAGCGGCTCGACCGAACGCGCGTAGACGGGGAGCCAGCCGGATCTCCCGCCGGGGACCTGATGCCGGGCCCGGTTCGCGTGGCGCCGGGCCAGCTCCGCGTCGTCGACGAGGAGATCGGCGCGGCGGGCGCGCAGGTCGATGGAGATCCGGTCGCCGTCCGCCACCACGCCGAGCGGCCCCGGCAGCACGCCTTCGGGCGAGACCTCGCCGACGACGATGCCCTTGTTGACCAGGCCGGACAGTTGCCCGTCGGTCACCACGGCGACCTGCTCGGTCAGGCCGGCCCCGTTGAGCGCGAAGACGGTCTGGGAGGCCATACCCATGCCGGGTGTGCCGACCGGGCCGACCCCGCGCAGGACCAGGACGTCACCGGGCCGTACCACGCCGCCCTCGATGGCGGCGATGGCCGACAGGGCGTCGTCGAAGACGCGGGCGGTGCCCTCGAACGTCGGGGGCCGGTCCTCGGTGACCGACAGCTTCACGATGGCCGTGTCGGGTGCGAGCGAGCCGCGTACCACCACCACGGTCGGATGGCCGGCGCGCGGATCGCTCAGCGGCCGGATGATCCGCTCGTCCTTCACCACCGCACGGGCCACCCTGTCCCCGGTCGTCTCCCCGGTGACGGTGACCGCCTCACCGGCGAGAGCGTCGCCGAGCTGCTTGAGGACCGCGAGGGCGCCGCCGGCGTCCTCGAACTCCTCGATGGTGTCCTCGCCGTTGGGCCGTACGGCGGACAACGGCCTGATCGTGTCGGCATATTTCTCGAAAAGTCGGTATACGTCGACCTCGGAGTCCGCCTCGCGGGCGATCGCCTGCAGGTGTTTGACGCAGTTGATCGAGCCGCTGACCGCGAGAACCGCCATCACCGCGTTCGCGAACGCGGCCGGCGTCAGGATCGAACGCGGCCGGCGGCCCGCGAGGACCGCCCCGACGATCGCCGCGCCGCTCGCCTCGACGGCCCGCCACATCGGCTCGCTGTTCGCCCGCACCGGCGCCGAGCCCGGCAGGGTCATGCCGAGCGCCTCGGCGACGACGTGCATGGAGTTCGCGGTGCCCATGCCGGTGCACACGCCGGGCCCGGTGATCGCGCGGGCGCTCAGGTCGCACAGGCCGTCGAAGGTGATCCCGCCGAACTTGAGCCCGCCCGCGCGCAGGAACACCTCCTCGATGTCCACTCGCTCACCCGTGTCGAGCGTCCCGCAGCTCTGGTAGCCGCAGGACAGGATCAGGGCCGGCACGTCGAGCCGGGCCGCGGCCATCAACTGGCCGGGGGTCGTCTTGTCGCACGAGGCCAGGCAGACCATGCCGTCGAGCTGGGCGCCCTCGACGACGGCCTCGATGTCGTTGGCGAGCAGGTCGCGGCTGGACAGGACGTAGCCGCCGCTCGCGCCCGCGCTCATGATGAAGTCCGTCGGCGCGACCGTACGGATCTCGAACGCCACCCCGCCGGCCGCCTCGACCGATCGCTTGACCGCGGCGGCGATGGGGTCCAGGTGGCTGAAGCACGGAGCCAGCCCGGAAGAGGAGTTCACGATCGCGATCTTGGGCTTGGTGAGATCCTCGTCGGTCAGGCCGAGCGCGCGCCATTGCGCACGTCTGGTGGCCCAGCGCGGACTGCCGACCGGGACTTCGCTGCGCAGCCGTGAGGGAGAAGCACTCTGGGCGGACATCCGGTTCCTCCAGGTCTGGGGCGGTCCCGCTCAGGTCTTGGGCAGGAGGCTGTTGTCGAACCAGGTGGTGGCGGTGCCCCCGGACTTGGCGGCTCCGGCGTCCGTGAGCTCTTTGTACCCGGCGGTCCAGGCCGACTCGTCGGTGACGAGCAGCGGCTTGCTCGGGTCCCCGCCGGTCCAGAGCTTCCGCATCATGGTCAGGCTCGCCTTGGCGATCTTGTCGTCGTCGAGGGTGGCGAAGGAGTACTTGCCGCGCAGCTGCTTGATGGTCTCGTCGAGTGACTCGTCGGCCACGATCGCCGCCAGCGCGTCGTGGATGCCCGCCATGAACGCCTTGAGGATCCCGGTGTCCTTCTTCGTGGCGTCCTTGGTGGTGACGTAGACCTGCGAGTCGGACTTGACGTACTGGGCGGGGTCGAAGATGCCGGCGTCGGGGTTCTGGGCGGCCAGGATGTTGGCGGTGTCGATGCTGACCACATAGCCGGCGATGCGGCCCTGCTGCACCAGGTCGAACGTCCCGGGGGTGAGCCCGACGACCTGACGCTTGGTCTGCTTGGGGTCGAGCCCGGAGCCGGCCAGCACGAGCGAGACCACCTTGTCGCTGGTCCCGCCCTCGGACGGGACGCCCATCGTCTGGCCGACGAAGTCTTCGGGCTTCTCCAGCGGGTGTTTCTTTTTGCTGTAGACGAAGCGCAGGGACGAGCCCCGGGTGAGCGTACCGATGCTGACCAGCGGCTGGGCGGTGTCCGCGATCGCGGTCATGACGTCGATCTGCCCCAGCCGGGTGATCGGCGAGATGCCCGCCAGCAGCGTCTGCATGGCCTGCGGTGATCCCTTGACCGGCTGCAGCGTCACCTCCAGCCCGTGCTTGGTGAAGTGACCGCCCGCGACCGCCAGCAATTCGGGCGTGAGCGACAGGGTTTCCAGCGGAAGGTAGCTCAGAAACGTGGTCTTCATGCCGTCGCCGCTCGTACCGGCGGCATCCGAGCCGCACGCGGCCAGCAAGGAAGAGCCCGCAGCGGCGGCGGTCAACAGGAACAAGGACCTACGGTCCAGGGAGAACGAGGTGAACGCGTTGACGGGCACGATTCACTCCTAGATGCGGCCTGGCCGGCTCACAGCCCCCTTGCCGACCAAAATGAGACTCGCGCCACATCCCCGCAACAACTACCCGCCTTTCCGCATATCGGAAGGTATGTTCAGCGAGTTTGCTTCGCAGGCGCTCCGAGGGCCCGCGAGATCCCGCGCGCGGTGGCCTGGACCAGGTACGGGAGGCTGGGTCCTGGCGACTCGACGTGCGGCACGATGAGGGAGAGCGCGGCGACGACGCTGTTGTCGGAGCCGTAGATGGGCGCGGCGACCGAGGCGTACTTCGGGCTGATCTGCCGGTCGCTGATCGCGTATTCGAACCGCCGGATCTCGGCGAGCGCCTGCCGCAGCTCGCGCCCGCTCGTGTAGGTCCGCGACGTGAACGCCACCAGCGGCCCGCCGATGATCTCCTCCTGCAGCTCGGGCGGCGCGTGCGCGAGCAGCACCAGTCCGACCGCGGTGGCGTGCAGGGCATAACGTCCGCCCACTCGAGGGCGATCACTGGCCACTTCCGGGCTGACGAACCGCTCGACGAACACGACCTGGTCCTGCTCGCGTACGGCGAGGTGCACGCCGCGGTGCGCCGTCTCGAAAAGATCCTGCATGAACGGCAGGGCGATGCGCTGCAGCCCCACGGACCGGGGGGAGAGGGCGGCCACCTCCCACAGCCGCAGCCCGACCCGGTAGTCACCGGCGTCATCGCGTTCGAGCGCGCCCCACTCCTGCAGCTCCCCGACGATGCGATGGGTCGTGGTGAGTGGCACACCGGACCGGCGACTGATCTCGGACAGGCTCAGGCCGCCCTCGGCGTCCTTGAAGATGTCCAGAATGTGTAGGGCACGGCGTAGAACCGACCGGCGCTCGTCCGCCATCTCCACCGCCTTGGGCATTCCCGCGATCTGGGCAGGTCAAAGGACCCGCTCCAGATTACCGGCCGGGCGGCCGCAAGCGTAGACGCCGATCGCCGGCGCTGCTCTCGCCCCACGGCGAAAGCGCTTCGGCGCGTTCTTCGCCGTGCACATGACGATCTTCGAGCCGGTTCAGACGAACGCGATCGGGACATCGCGGGGTGTGCCGTCCTTGGCGACGTACGCGACGGGCTCTCAGCCGAGCTGTTCGGCCAGCGCGACGATGATCCCCTCGGGGCCGCGGACGTAGCAGAGCCGGTAGCTGTCCTCGTACTGGGCCAGCTCGCCGATGAGTTCGGCGCCGTGCGTGCGCAGGCGGTCGACGACGTCCTCGATGTCGCCGACGGCGAACATGACGCGATGCATGCCCAGTGTGTTGTGCGGCGGGTTGTGCGGTCCGGCGCCGATCGCCACGGGGGCGTGGTATTTCGCCAGCTCCAGCCGGCCGTGGCCGTCCGGGGTCCGCATCATTGCGATGTCGCAGCGGACGCCGTCGAGTCCGACGGTGCGGTCCGCCCAGGGGCCCTCGATCTGTGCTTTGCCCTCCAGTTCCATGCCGAGTTCTCCGAAGAACGCAGTGGCGGCCTCAAGGAGTCTGCCCATGAGGTGCCACATGCGTCTAATGCCATTGTTGGCGAAAATCCATAGATACCCTTGATGAATGCTTGATATCGTCCGGCTGCGCGTCCTGGCCGCGGTCGCCGCTCACGGCTCGGTCACCGAAGCCGCCAAGGCTCTGCACTACTCGCAGCCCTCCGTCAGCCACCACCTGGCCCGGCTGGAGGCGGCGACCGGCGCCAGGCTCATCCAGCGGGTCGGGCGCGGCATCCGGCTCACCCCCGAAGGCGAACTGCTCGCCCGCCGTGCCACGGAGATCGTCGGCCGGGTCGACGCCGCCGGCGCCGAACTGGACGCCCAGCTCGGGCTGCGGACCGGCCGGGTTCGGCTCGTCGCCTTCAGCTCCGCCCTGAGCGCCCTGGTCCCCGCGGCGGCCGTGGCCCTGCGCGAGTCGTACCCGAACATCGAACTGCACCTCGGCGACGCCCATCCCACGGCCGCCCGCCGGATGCTGCGCGCGGGAGCGGCGGACCTGGCCATCGTGTTCTCGTACGAGGACACGATGCCGGACGACGGCATCCGCTACTCCTACCTGCTCGACGACCCGGTGTACCTGCTCAGCAGCGAGTCCGGGCAGACCCTCGCCGACCACCGGGACTCGGCCTGGATCGCCGGGTGCCCCAACTGCCGCGGCGACCTCGTCCGAATCTGCGAGGACGCCGGGTTCACCCCGCGCATCGCCTACAGCAGCGACGACGTCCTCGTCCAGCAGGCCTTCGTCGCCGCCGGGCTGGGCGTCACCACCATGCCGGGACTGGCTCTGCGCACCCACCACGCGGACGGGGTCCAGGCCACCGAACTGACCGTCGCGCGGCGCCGGATCCACCTGGCGGCGTTCGGCGAGCCGCCCGACCCGCCCGCCACCACCGCCTTCATCGCCGCCCTGCGCACCGCCCTCGACGGGCGCCGTCACGGCTGAGGCGGTTGTGCGGGCGCGCGGACTGTCCCGCGCCGTCGTACGGGGCGGGTCCGGGGTTTGGTCATTCCGGTTCTTCTTCGGCTTGATGTGACCGTAGAGCTTGTCCTTGCCCAGGTCGTAGGCGGCGAACAGGTGCCTGACTCCGTGCGGGCGGGTGTAGGTCGCCCGCCTGCGGGGCCGTGGCTCTCGGGCAGGATCCTTGTGCCGTCCTCCGCGCCCGGCCCACTGTCGGCCCGGGTGGGGCTGGAGGTTGAGCGGACCGAACTCGTCCAGGCAGAAGACGACTTCAGGCTCGCCGTCCTCGGGTATGACCTCGCCGTCGGCGATCGCGTAGAGGTGCTCGACGCGGGCTTTCTTGGCGGCGTAATCGGGGTCGCGGGAGGTCTTCCAGGTCTTTATGCGTTGAAACAAGACGCCCTCCTCGCGGAGCAGGACCCGCAGGCCCTCGTGGCTGATGTCGTCGACCACCCCCTCTGCGACCAAGAAGTCGGCCAGCTTGGCCAGGATCCAAGTCGAAAACGGCAGGCCGTGCTCTCGGTCGGCCTGGACTTGGCGATCTTCTTGATCTCCCGGCGCTCCGGGAGGCTGAAGGTTCTGGGCCGGCCGCCCTTGTACTTCGGGTAGAGCGAGTCGAAGCCGTCAGCGTTGAAGTTGTGGATCACATCCCGGATCCGGTCCGCGCTGGTGAACGTCACCTCGGCGATCTTTGCCACGGGCATGCCCTGCACGGATATCAACACCATCTGTGCCCGCCGCCAAGTCACCACCGAACCGGTGCCTCTACGGATGATCCGCAGCAGGCGCTGCCCCTCGTCGCCATCGATCTCGCGAACGCGTACCCGCTCTGCCATCCGCACATGATCTCGTTCAATGCACGGTCATGCGGGTATCCCAGGCGGCGCGTAGTGGCGCAAGTAGTCACGCATCTGAGGCTCGAGTCCGGACAGGTCATTGCTGTTGAGGGCATGCCAGAGACGGTTCTCAATCCAGAACCGATGGGCGAACTCCTCGAACGAAGGTGCACACCAGAGGATTGCAGCCCTTTGCTCCTCCGGATCGTCGAGATTGGTCTCCGTCTCTTCACCATCGCGCCGTGCCTCGTACTCGTATTCGTAGTCGAGATAGGAGTGCACCACGAACGCCTCACCCGAAGGACGGAGGTAGAGGTACCAGATGACGCAGTCCTGTTGATCCCGCAGGAATCGCACGACGAAGGCACCCGGCTCGACCGGACTGGGCAGGGGCTCTGAGATATCGGTCCAGCAGCAGGTCACCGAGACCTCATCCAGCGAGCGGTGCAGCTTCAAGTCGGCCTGGAAGGTGACGAAGTCCCGAGGCAGCGTCACGCCCTCGGCCGCAAGGTTCTCTGCCAAGTGATTGAGCGCCGTGACCTGTTCGGGAACGGGTTCGCCGGTACCACCGAGCCATTGAAAGGCGCCCGTGAACTCGGTGAAGTCGAGAGGTGGCAGGCTCTCGTAGGGGTAGTACTCATAGGTGTAGCGGCAGGGTCGGTATTCACCCAGGTCGGTGGCACACCAAGCAGAGTCGAAGCCGACCGAGGACAAGTCAGACCCTGATCGTTCACCAGGCATCGGCCCCCCATTGATCACCGTGAGCGGAGTTGTTGGCGTCAGCATCGCACTGCCTACTGACACTCTCTGCGACGGGTGGGCCAGGTTAGCTCTCCCTGGTGAGGGCGAACGTTGCCTGATGCGGCACTAGTTTGTGTTGACACAAGTGCAGATGAGGCGCAACGTCGCCATCCGCATCGTCGAGGTCGGCCACAGCGACACCGACGAGACCAGCGTCCTGCACGTGCCCGACCTCGACCTGGTCGTTCGACCACGCATCTCGACTCTCCAGCGCATCAGCCATACGCCCATCGTGCCGAGCTGACTTGCGTAAAAGAAAGTCTGCCGTCCACGGGCCTGGGAGCATCAGCGAGGAACCGGCCGAGCCCGCCGACGGCGCGGCCTCGCCGTACGCAGGGCTCGCCACCTTCCGGGCGGAGGACGCGGCGCGGTTCTTCGGCCGTGAGCGGGTGACGGAAGACCTGGTGGCCCGCGTCACCGAGCAGCGGTGATCCGCTACCTGTTGAACCATTTATGCGACTTGATACAGATATGGCCCCGGCCGGGGTCCTCCGTCGGGTTGGTCCACGCCTCCTGCTGGCCGTTGAGCAGGGCCCAATGCGCGCCGCCGCAGGTGACGAGATGGACATCGTCCAGATTGCCCGCGTTGCCGTTGTTCCACAGCGACTTCACCTTGCCGCTGAACGAGCACGGCCGCGCCCCGCCCGCCCAGTTGGCGTCGTTCCCCGCCCAGTTGCACCGCTTTCCTGACCCGCTCACCCCGCTGTAGGCGCAGATACTGCCCTTGGGGCAGTCTCCCAGCCAGTCCTGAGCCGACGCGACGCCCGCGTTCCCGGTGAGAAAGAACGCCGCCATGAGAGTGGCCGTGCCGACGGACACCGCTCGTCTGATTCCCAAGATCCGCTCCCCTTCGATTCCGTTGGACCCCCAGTACACAGAGGCGAAGGGCGGGATGTCGCCCTGTTCCGCTCAGGAACGGAACACCCACGTCACAGGCCGGGGCGGCGGCCGTCCGTGCTGATCGTCAGGCTTGCACGGTAGGGCGGACGACGATCTCGCTGATGTCGACGCCATCAGGCTGCTCGATCGCATAACCGATGGCGGAAGCGACGGCCGAGGGCGGCATGGCGATCTCGGCACGCTGCTGGAGCAGTGCCGCCGCTGCCTCGGGGCTCCCTCCCTTGCCCACGCCCTCCGTGTCGGTGAAGCCCGGCGAGACGAGGGTGACCCGCAAGTCGGGGCCGGACTCCTGCCGCAGCCCTTCGGTCAGCACCTTCACCGCCGTCTTGGTAGCCGCGTAGACAGCCAGGGGGGAGGTCACGACGTACGCCGCGGTGGAGGCGACATTGACGAACTGCCCGGAGCGCTGCCGCCGGAAGATGGGCAGCGCCGCCCCGATACCGTTCAGCAGGCCCGTGATGTGGGTGGCGACCATGGCGTCCCAGTCGTCCTGGCGCAACTCGTCGAACGGCGAGACCGCCATGGTGCCCGCGTTGGAGACCAGGACGTCGAGCCGGCCGAAGCGGTCGACACCCGTATCGGTCAGGCGCTTCAGGTCTTCACGGTGCGCGACATCGACGACGACCCCGACGGCTGAGCCGCCCTGCGCCGTGATCCGATCCACCACCGCGTTCAGCCGGTCCTCCCGCCGGGCTCCAAGGACCAAACGGGCTCCCCGCCCGGCGAGATAGGTCGCCGTTACCTCTCCGATGCCACTGCTGGCGCCCGTAAGCGCGATGACCTTGCCTTTGATGCCTGTCATGACCAGTCCTTCGTGAGGTGTGTGGAGTCCAGTACGCTGACCTACAGTGGAACTGGGGGTGCCTCCACTTAATATCAGGCTAAGTGGGCGCGCCTCCACTTAGCAAGTCGAAGAGCCCGAGAAAGGAGGGCAAGCGCCATGGCCGAGGGAGGCCAACGCCCGCAGCGAGCTGACGCGCGGCGCAACCGGGAGAAGATCCTCACGACGGCGGCACGCGTATTCGCCGCGGAAGGGCTCGAGGCCCATCTGGAGCGCATCGCCAAGGAGGCGGGGGTGGGCAGCGCCACGCTGTACCGCAACTTCCCCACCCGTGAAGCTCTGGTCGAGGCCGTTTACCGCAATGAGGTGGCCCAACTCTGCGACGCAGCCCCTGCCCTGCTGGCAGCGAAGCCGCCCTTTGACGCCCTGCGCGCCTGGACCCGCCTCTTCTTGGACTACGTGACCACCAAGTTCGGCATGATCGACGCCCTACGTGCGATCGCCGCGACGGGGAGCAACCCGTATGGTCACAGCCGGGAAATGATCCAGGCCGCCCTGAGTGTCCTCATGGATGCTTGCGTGGCCACCGGGACGATCCGCACCGACATCGGCCCCGCGGATATCAGCGCCGCCCTCGAAGGCATCGCCCTCACCTCGGCGAGCCCCGAACAACGCAAGCAAGCGGAACGCCTGCTCGACCTCACCCTGGACGGCTTGCAGACCCTTCCACGAGGGCCGGCGTAAGAGGTGGCCACCTTCCAGAGCCTGCGTGAACGACTGCGCCGATTCAGGCGGGCCACCCGGCGTCCTTCACGCCCACTTGATGGCCGACGTCCTCATCCTCGGCCGCGGCCAGCACCGCCTGCAGCAGTCCGGGAAAGCGGGCCTGTAAGTCGGTCCGCCGGAGGATCACGAAGCAGCGGGTGCCTTCCTGGCGGGTGCGGGTCAGTCCCGCATCGCGCAGCACCCGCAGGTGGTGGCTGAGGGTGGACTTGGCCACCGGCGCCCGCAGTTCGCCCCAGCCACGCTCGCGGCCGTCGGCCAGCACGCGCACCAGCCCGACCCGGATCGGGTCGCTGAGGGCGGCCATCACCCCGGTCAACGTGATCTGACCTGCTTCGGGGTGATGTGCCTGTCTCATCCTGCCATGCTAGCTTGTTCGATGTTTCACGAACATCGAACGAAAGGTAGTGCCGTGGCCGTCTCTCCTACCCACCGGCTCCAGGACCAGGTCGTGATCGTGACCGGGGCCGGATCCGGAATCGGCCGCGCCGGCGCGCTCGCCTTCGCCCACGCCGGAGCGCATGTGCTCGCGGTCGGCCGGCGTGCCGATGCCCTGCGGCAGACCGCCGCAGGGCATTCCGGCATCGCCGTCCTGCCGGCCGACATCACCGGCGAGGGCGCTCCGCAGGCGGTGGTCGACGCGGCCGTCGAACGCTGGGGCCGCCTGGACGTGCTGGTCAACAACGCCGGCGCCACCACCGTCATGCCCCTGGCCGACGCCGATGCCCAGCGCATCGGCGACCTGTTCGCGCTCAACGTCACCGCGCCCAGCCTGCTCGCCCGGGCCGCGCTGCCGTACCTGCGCGCCGGTCGTGGCGCGATCGTCAACATCTCCAGCACCTTCGGCCACCGCCCGCTGCCCGGCGCCGCCCACTACGCCGCTTCCAAGGCCGCCCTCGAACAGCTGACCCGCAGCTGGGCGCTGGAGCTGGCCCCCGGCGGCATCCGCGTCAACGCCTTGGCCCCCGGCCCCACCGAGAGCGAGGCCCTGGCCGCCGCCGGACTGCCGGACGCCGTCGTCGAACAGATCAAGCAGGAGGAGACCGCCCGCATCCCCCTGCGCCGCCGCGGCACCCACGAGGAGGTGGCCACCTGGATCGTGCACCTCGCCGACCCCGCCGCCACCTGGATCACCGGACAGATCCTCACCGTCGACGGCGGCCTGGAACTCACCTGACGGCCCGCTCTGTCGCGCCAGTTTCCCAGGCCACTTGCCACGACCTCCTGGCCGCCGGCCCCGCCGACACCGTCAAGGTGCCCAAGAACAGTCGCGAGTCGGCGGGGCCGGCGAGCTCGTGGCGCGCAATGGATGACCCGGTCCAAGAAGCGGGCTCGGCGCGAGCTGAGCGTCACGCTGACGGGCGGTCGAGGTTGGCGGCCACGGCGTCGAGGACCCAATCCAGGCCGGTCGCGAAGGATGCCTCGGCGTCCACGTCCGTGCCGTCGTGCACGGCCTTGGCCAGCGACGGAAAGCGGCCCGTGGCCAACATTCTCGTCACGTGTGGGCCGGAGGCGCGCTGCCAGTCGCGCTCGGACAGGCCCGTGGCGCGCTCGGCCCGCAGGTTCGCGATCTCGCGCCTGATCGCACCAGTGAAGTAGGCGCTGACAGTCTCCACGGCGCGCATGACGGTGTCGACGTCGGCGAGGCCGTCGAGAGCGGCCAGCTTGGCCTCGGTCACGGCGAGGCCGTTCGTCTCGTCCCGAGGGCAGGCCATGCGCATCCTGGACACGGCCGGGACCGTACTGCGCGACTGGCGACCCGATCCAGATGACCGGGCCAATCCCGAGATCGACCGCGGGCGACTCCGTGACCTGCTGCTCGGCTCTCTCGACGTCCGGTGGGGGAGGGGCGTGACGAAGGTGGTGCCGGGGACCCGGGACGGCGTACTGGTCTATTTCGCGGACGGGGGGCAGGAGACGTTCGACCTCGTGGTCGGCGCGGACGGCGCCTGGTCCCGGATCCGCCCCGCGGTCTCGTCGGTGACGCCGCACTACACCGGCGTCACCGCGGTGGAGACCTCCCTGGACGACGTCGACGCCCGCCACCCCGACCTCGCCCGGTTGATCGGCGACGGTTCCTTGGCTGTGTACGGCGTGAACCGATCTCTCGTCGCCCAGCGCAACAGCGACGGGCACGTCAAGGTGTACGCCCAGTTCCGCGCGCCGCTGGACTGGCACACGAACCTGGATCTGGCCGACGCCGAGGCCGTGCGATCGGGTCTGCTGGCTCTGTACGCTGGAACGCCTCGTGAGCCCGGACCCCGCCGAAGCCCCCGCCCGCTTCGACCAGGTCCAGCCATCCTGACCGCCGAGCGCAGCGATGACGTGCTCCAGGCCGTTCTTGCTTCCAGGTGGCTCGAGGTCAGCTTCGGGGGAAGATCTCGGTCTCGGGGCGCTGCATGTACGCCATCGCCGCGGTGAACTCCGGGTCGCCGAAGCGTCGCTCCATCTCCTCGGGCGTCACGTCCTCGATGTGGGTCTGGATCCACCACACGTTGCCGAACGGGTCGCGCACCCGCCCGACCAGGTCGCCGAACGCCAGGTGGGTGACCTCCGAGATGGAGACGCCGCCCGCCTCGACCGCCTGGCGGTGCACGGCGCGGGCGTCCTCGACGTACAGGCGGAGGAACGCGGGCGTCGCTGGCCAACTCGGGTCGCCGTCGAACAGCATCACGATCGCGTCGCCGATGCGCACCTCCGCGTGCCCGATCACCCCGCGGGCGTCGATCACCCGGCCCAGTTCCTCGGCGCCGAACGCCTTGCGGATGTAGTCGATGACCGCCGCCGTGTCGCGAGAGATGATCCACGGCGTGACGGTCGTGTAGCCCTCGGGGATCGCCTTGACAGACATATCGGGTGGCTCCTCTGCATGCGCGGATCTGTGCAGGAGACGCTAGCCCTCGTGTAGGTCAGCTTCCGTCCTACACGGCACGGAGCGTCCTGGCGGCCATCTCCCGCAGGTGGTCGACCAGCTCGGGCGGCTCGTGCACCTTGAACTCGCACCCCAGCGTGACCAGCCGGAATGCCAGCCACTCCAGGGTGTCGCTCTGCCCGGACAGTCGGCAGGTGTCAGCGTCGATCGGCTCCAGCTCGCCCGCGGCCTCGCCGAGGCGGGCCGCCACCCACTCGGCGGAAGCGTGCAGGGTGGCGACGGCGCGGTAGGTGGGCGCCGTCGAGTACAGCCTGGCGGTGACGAAGGCTGCGGCGTCCTCGGCCGGAGGCGTCTTCGGCGGCACCCGCACTCCGGTCGGGCGGGGCTCGCTCACGCGGTCCACGCGAAAGATCCGCCAGTCACCCCTGTCGTTGTCGAAGGCCACCAGGTACCAGCGCCTGCCCACGGTGACCAGGCGGTACGGCTCGACCAGCCGCCTGCTCGCGGTGCCGTCGCCCGCCTCGTAGGCGAAGCGCAGTCGCTCGTGGCCGGCCGCGGCCCCGGCGATCACGGTGAGGATCTCCGGGTCGATGTCCGGCCCGGAGAAGGGAGGGGGAGCCTCGGTCGCGGCGTTCAGCGCGCCGACCCGGTGCCGCAGCCGGGACGGCAACACCTGCTGAAGCTTGGCCATCGCGCGGACCGACGCCTGGTCGATGCCCGCGACAGGATGCCTGGCCACTGTACGCAGGCCGACGGCGATGGCCACGGCCTCCTCGTCGTCGAGCAGCAGCGGCGGCATGGCGGTGCCCGCCACCAGGCGATAGCCGCCCTCGCCGCCCATCGTCGCGCGTACCGGATAGCCAAGGTCGCGCAGCCGCTCGACGTCGCGGCGGATGGTGCGCGGGCTGACCTCCAGACGCGCCGCGAGTTCGCTGCCCGGCCAGTCGCGCGGAGCCTGGAGCAGGGACAACAGGTTCAGCAGTCGCGCCGAGGTGCTGGACATGCCACCAAGAATGCCAGGAGGTCGGCGCGCCACGACCAGCGTGACGAAAGCAACGCGGCGCACGTCGATTTCCGAAGCGGTCTGCAGAAATGCGCAGAGTTCCTTGCGCAGCGGTCTGATCCTTTTATTGCATCTATCCCGTTTTCCAGGCGTGATCCGGTCGCGGCAGGATCACCATCTGGACGGCGTCGTCGAACAGGAGGAACGCCGGCGCAAAGGGGTCTTCGAGTTCAATGCCAAGGGCTGGATCAAGGCTCTCGACGTCACCACCACCGGAGGTGAGTACGGGCGCGAACATGCCATCGGCTTCAACCACACCATCGGCGGCACCGGCTACCGATCCGGCGGCCTCATTGGGACATGGCTGAAGAAGGGCGAGATCTGGTGGAGGGATTCGCACCAGTTGCACCTCTGGCACACCGAGCTGCTCGGCTACGACGAGCAGCTCGTCAACCCGGCCGAGCCCGCGACCCTGGCCGCCTTGCTGAAGAACGGCCAGCGGAACAGGGACACCGTAACCGGCGCGATCACCTTCAAGGAGCTCGAACGGGTTTCCCGCTGGGCGGAGCACTCGACCCACGTCGGCTGGGATCCGGACGCGAGGCTCGCCTACACCGTCACGCTGACCTCCGCGGGCCTGGTCAGCAGGGTGCGGAGTATGTTCACGTTCACCAACGGTCTCGACGAACTGGTGGGCAAGACCCTCCACGTCGACACCCGCTACAGCCGGTGGGGCGGCAAGGTGTCGATCAAGACGCCGGACCCCCGCGAGACGACCGACGAGCTATGCATCGAGGGCATCTGTAATTGGCGTCTTCCGAGCTGATGACGCGATCGTATCGGCCTGCCGGTCATCCAGCACGTCGGCGGCCCTCGCCGGGCTCCGGGCCGGCGAGGGCCGCGATCAGGGAGTTGGTGTCGCGCCAGGCGTACACGGTGGTGTACGTCGCGATCTGGTCCTCATGTCCTGGCCGGTCTGGGAAGTCGTGGTTCAGGAGTGCGGCCGTTGCGCCGCGGCCAGTGCCGCGCGGACTGTTTCGGCGCTCGTCGTCCCGCCGGTATCTTCACCGGTCATTTCCTGCTGGTTCTTGAAGTAGAGCCCGACGTAGGCGGGGGCGTCGCGCTGGAAGCCAGCTGTCGGCGAGGGGTCCGGCGTCGAGGGTGTCGTAGCCGAGCAGGTCGATCAGCTTGGTGGCGGCGGCTTTGGCTTCTGTGGTGTCGCCGGCGATGGGCAGGACCGAGCGGTCGGGTGCGCCGGACGGGACATCAGGGCGCTGATGTCGGCGTGCATGGCCAGGAAAGAAGACCCGCTGGAACCGATCCTCGCCGACGGACTGCGCAAGAGGCCCTGACAGAAGTGATCGGTCCGCCTCAACGGCAGCGAGCACGGTTTCAGCATCGGCGAGCTGGCCCGCGCCGCCGGGGTCAGCTTCCGCAACGCCACCGGCTTGGTCGACACGCTCAGGTGGTCGGCGAGGCGATGCTGGTTGGCGGCCAGCCCCAGACACAGGTCGCGCAGAACGACCAGTTCTTCAGCGGTGAACCCGTGGAACATCGCCCGCGTGGCAAGTTGCGCGGTCCCAGACACCGGCCGCGTGTCAGCCGCGCAGCAGGTCATTCCCGAGCCGAGGCCCGCCCCCTGCGCCCGCACCTTGCCGGTGGCTGGGTCGAACGGATGCGGGCGCGGCGTCAGCTCGCCGAGATCGATCCCTGCGTGAGCACGGCGAGCACCTCGTACGCGGGCCGCTTGGCCACATGCCGCCTCTTGGAAACTTCGTCCAGCCGGACCGCGCCGACGTCGCCCGGCGCACTGCTCGCGAGGATCTCCTCCAGACCGTGGCCATGGGATGGGGCGGGGACACCCGCGCCGAGCTACTGTCCACGCTCAAGTGGGTGGCGCGACCGGGGACCGCAGGCCGAGCCACTGCTCGGCGTCCCAAGCCTGGAACCGCTCCACCTCGGTGAACCCCAGCTTTGCCGCGAGGCGCATCGACCTGACGTTGGCGGTCTGGGTGATGAGCACCACCGGCTCGCCGGGAAGGACGCCGTCGAACCAGCCGAGTGCCGCCGCGCACGCCTCGGCGGCGTACCCGAATCCCCACGCTCGCGGCAGGAACAGGTAACCGAGATCGGCCTTCCCCGCGGCAGCCGGGCGACAGTGCCCCTTGGCTCGCCTGAGCAGGATCTGGCCGATCATCGCCCCGTCGAGATCAACGACGAAACTCCCAGGCCACGGCTCGGGTACCCCGGGTATCTCGCGCTCAAGCTCGGCACGCGGCCGGGGCCCGCCGAGGTAGGCGTGCACCTCTGGCGACGCCAGCAGCTCGACGAACGTCGCACGGTCCCGGGCCTCGGACTTACGGAGCATGAGGCGTTCGGTCCTTATGGGGTCAGGCGGCCAGGCGACGGGTCCGATCTCAGTCATAGCGGGCAACCTATCGCCCGCTTGTGAGAGTGATGTGAAGACAGCGTCGGCCCGCCCCCCAGGGGGCGCCGGCGACCATCCGGTTGGCCGGTCGTCGGACAACGTGTCGGCTATGTCAATCGGTCGTGCTGGCGTGCACGGCGATGATTCGCCAGCCGTGCGTCTCGCCGTATAGCCAAGTGCGGGTGTAGCGCATCCTGGCCGCGAACGGCGCACCGGAGACGGTCCCTTCGACGGTGCCAAGAAACCACGTCACCCCCGTGCGCCCATCGGCGAGCACGGTCAACTCCTCCTCGGCCACTCTCGTCACCACCTGCGCCCGAGTGCGGTGCAGCTCCAGGTCGTCCGCCTTGGTCGCAACGTTCGCACCGAAGGTAAAGATCAGCCGATCATCCAGCAGCCGATCCAGCGCCTCGACATCTCCAGCAAGCTGCGCGGCCTGAAGTCGGCGCTCGGCGTCCCGCAAGTCTTCCATCATGAGGTTCACCCTCCCAGCCAGCGCCGTATCCGCGCCAGGACGTTCACGCTCGGCTGATCTTTGCGTCCGATCCAGGGACTCTGATTAAGGGTGTCAGCGGAGAGCGGCTTCGAGCGCGTCCGGCAGAGCAGTGTTGGTGATGACCAGTTCGTCGCCCAGGTTGAGGATGCGCACCTCGCCGTGATCGCTCATGTGTAACCACATGTGCTCCAGCGAGGCTTGATCATCGCTGGGATGGGTGTGCCAGGACACCGTCACCTGGAGCAGCCCTGCGACTGCCCCCTTCAATCACACAGCGGCATACGCCCACGAAAAGCGCCGGCGACGAGGTGATCGTTTTCTACGTGGCGGCAGGAATGCGCTGAGCTGTCCGGGCAGATGGAGGAGCTGCGCACACTGGTACAGCGGCTGACCAAGTTGCGTGAGTCCATCGCAGTGGCGAACCGCCGGTCGCGACGGGCCTGGCTGTATCTCGATGAGGAGCGCCGCTGGTTTGACCTTGACGCTGCGTCAACTTCTAGCATCGGGGCCATGTCGATCACTGTTCTTGACACCTACTCCGCCATGAGGCGGATCCTGCTGGCCCCGGTTGCGGACCGCGTTGACCTGCTGCGTTCGATGCTGGAGGCCAACAAGGGCATGTACCGCTTCCACCCCGGCGAGCTCGACCTGGTAGCCGTACACCTCCAGTCGTCCGGGTTCCCCGTCGACCGCGACGAGGAGCGTTGCCTCGATGCGCTCGAAACCCTGGCGGCGGCCGGGGCCTGGGAGCGGATGCAACGCGCGCTCGACGACGCTCTCGCCGTACTGCTGGAAGCGACGCCGGGGCTGCAGGCCCCGGATATCACCGTGCTGTTCGTGCTCGGCGATCCGGATGACGAGCACTTCATGGGTCCCTGCCTAGGATTGACCGGGTTCGGCGGCATCTCGGGCAACATCGCCATCACGTTCTGGCCCTTCCCCGAGAACGTGGCGCGGCTGGAGGCCACCGCCGTGCACGAATTGCACCACAACCTGCGATGGAGCCCGGGCGGGGTCGTGTGGGACCCGATGACCGTCACGGTCGGCGAGCACATCGTCGGCGAGGGCCTGGCCGACGCCTTCGCCCGCCAGCTTTACGGCGACGAGCTCGGCCCCGCCCGCATCGGCGTACCGCACCTGCACGACGACGAGGTCTTCGCCAAGGTGCTCACCGGGCTCGACGTGACAGGCATGCAGAACTTCACCGCCTGGGTGCACGGCGACCCCGGCGCCGAGCACCTCGGTGTCACCCCGGTGGGACTGCCGATGGGCGCGGGGTACGCCGCGGGCAACCGGCTGGTCGACACCTACCTGGCGGCGACCGGCCAGACGGCGGCCCAAGCCCTGCACGCCGACGCCTCGGAGATCATCGCGACCACGCTTCGCCTCGGGTGACACTGGAACGATGGAGTGGACGATCCAGGAACTCGCGGCGAGGGCCGGCATCACCAGCCGGACCCTGCGTCACTACGACCGCGTCGGGCTCCTGGCCCCGTCCCGGGTCGGTGCGAACGGGTACCGCTACTACAACCCCACCGCGGTCGCCCGGCTCCAGCGGATCCTGCTCATGCGCCGGCTCGGCATGGGCTTGCCGGCCATTGCCGAGGTCCTGGCCGACGAGGTGGACGCGCTCGACGGGCTCCGCGCCCACATCGCCGCGCTGGAAGAGGAACGCGCCCGCATCGAACGGCAGGTCCGGTCTGTACGTCACACGCTCGAGGCTCTGCAGGCGGGAGTGGAACCGCGGATGGATGTCATGTTGGCGGGGTTCAATGACCTCTACAAAGACGAGGTGATCTCACGTTGGGGCGAGCGCGCGTTCCAAGTGAGCAACGACTGGTGGCACGGCAAGAGCCTCGACCAGCAGCGGGCCTGGAAGCAGGACACCGAAGACCTCGTCGCCGCATGGGTCGCCGCGGTGAAGGCCGGGGATTCGCCGACCTCGGAACACGCTCAGTCACTGGCCGCCCGGCACGTCCGGTGGCTGAGTCAGATCCCGGGCACTCCCACCGCCGAGGGCGACCGGGAGCGCTCGATCGAGATGGTGAACGGCATCGGGGACATGTTCGTCGACGACCCCCGCTTCGCCGCGATGTACGACGACGAGGCGGGGGCGACGTTCGTCCGCGACGCACTGCAGGCCTACGCGCGGACCCGGATGTAGCAATCCCATGGTTTCGGCCTGATGGTGACGGGCGCAGGCAGCCAACGGAAGGAGACCGTCGTGTCGGTCATTCGACCTTTGCCGGACCGCCCGAACCTCACCAATCTGAGGACACAGGCCAAATCACTGCTGGCGGCGTGGCGGGCCGGGGATCAGCAGGCGTTGATCCGCGTGCGGGCGTCACGGAGGAGCTGGCGCTGCTGGTCGTGTTCGGCCCGGCTTACGGCTCGCGCGGCGGAACCGGAGAAAGCGATCACGACTGACATCCTGGTCGCCGGCCTGATCACGTACTGGAGCACGCGGCGAGGGGTGAGGTCGGCAAGCGCCGCCGTTCTCCTCAGCCCGGCAGAGCGTCCTCCAGCCGCGCCAGCTCCTCGGCACTCAGCGTCAGCTCCGCGGCCCTGGCCGAGTCGGTGATGGAGAGCGGGCGGCTGGCTCCCGGCAGCGGGATCACCGCCGGAGAGCGGGCGAGCAGCCAGGCCAGGACGATCTGCTGCGGGCTGACGTCGCGCTCGGCTGCGATGTGGTGGAAGGCGGTGCCGGCGGAGACGGGGCCGGAGGGGCCGTCGAGGGAGCTGCGGGAGATGCCACCGAGTGGGCTCCAGGGCAGGAAGGTCAGACCCAGCTCGGTGCTCAGCCGCAGCTCGGGCTCGCTGTCCCGAACGGCGGAGGAGTACTGGTTCTGTACGGAGACGAGCCCGTCACCGAGGATCTCATGCGCCTGGCGGATCTGGGCGGTGGTGACGTTGGAGATTCCCGCGGCGCGGATCGTGCCGGCCTCCAGCAGCTCGCGCAGCGCGCCGACGGACTCCGCCCAAGGTACGTCCGGGTCCGGCTTGTGCAGCTGGTACAGGCCGATCGCGTCGACGCCCAGACGCTTGGCGGAGGCCTCGGCGGCCTGCTTGAGGTGAGCGGGGGTGGCGGTGACGGTCCAGCTGCCGTCGCCGGGCCGGCCGCGGCCGCCCTTGGTGGCCACCAGGACGCCGGAGGTGTCGCCGCCGTAGCTGGCCAGGGCGCGGGCGATCAGCAGCTCGTTGTGTCCCTCCTCGCCGGCGTGCCAGTGGTAGCTGTCGGCGGTGTCGATGAGCGTGACGCCGGCGTCGAGGGCGGCGTGGACGGTGGCGATGGCCCGCGTCTGGTCCGGGCGGTGCTCGATGGACAGCGGCATGGCGCCCAGGCCGATGGCGCTGACGGTGGTGTGGGCGATGGTGCGGTAGCGCACGGTGGCTCTCAGTTCCTCGCGGCGGGTGACGGCACGGTGGTCAGGGTTTCGGCGACGGCGCCGGGCAGCCAGTCGCCGGTGTGGCCGAAGGAGAAGCCCAGCGCCTTCGCCCGGGCGTTGCTCATGGCGTAGTGGCGATCGAAGGAGAACGGCGAAGCCTCCTCGTCCGCGGCGACGGTCCTGAGGACGGGCTTCCGGCCGACTTGCGTGCCGATGATCGCGGCGAGCTGGTGGACGTCGAGCGGGCCGTCGGAGCAGGCGTTGACCGGACCGGTGAAGTCGGCCGTGGTGGCCCACAGCAGCACGTCCGCCAGCTCCTGGTAGTGGATGAAGACCGTGGGCAGCGCCTTGGCGTGCACAGTGATCTCATCGCCCGCGGAGACGCGCTCGACGTAGTGCGCCAGCCTGCCGGTGAACTCCTGCGCGCCGCCGCCGAGCACGTGGGCGCTGCGCACGCCGGCGAACGCGAAGCCGCCGGCGCGGGCGAAGACGGCCTCCGCCTGGCGCTTGCCCTCGGCGTAATGCGCCTCCAGGTACGCGTCGTCGTGCCAGGGAAGGTCCATGGCCACCTGCCAGGTGGCCGGGTCCACGATCTCCTCCGGCACCGGCGTGCCCGTGGGAACAGGCGGCAGCGCGGCGGTCGCGGGGTCGTACACCTCGATCGTGGAGGTCATGACGTAACGGCGGGTGCGGCCGGCGAAGGCGCGGGCGGCGATGGCGGCCTGCACCGGGGTGTAGCAGACTTGGTCCACCACGACGTCGAAGACGCGGGAGCCGAGCGCGGCCGTCAGGGCGGCCTCGTCGTTCCTGTCGGCGACGAGGTGCTCGACGCCGGCGGGCGGCGGCGTCGAGCCGCGGTTGATCACAGTGACCCGGTGACCCGCTGCCTGCAGGCGCTCCACCAGGATTCTTCCGAAATACCGGCTTCCGCCGATGACGCAGATTCTTTGCACCCCCTGATCCTGGAGCCTTATGGTCATCAGCAGAAGTCCTGACTTACTGGATAGGCATTAAGGAGAACTGTTGATCGATGTACAACGGCTCCGCGTCCTGCGGGCGGTGGCGGAGCACGGCAGCTTCAACCAGGCGGCCACGGCTCTCCGGCTCACTCCCTCGGCCGTCTCCCAGCAGGTGGCCACTCTGGAGCGCAGTCTCGGCGCCCAGGTCGTCTCCCGCAGCACCCGTGGCGTCACCCTCACCCAGGCCGGCCAGATCATGCTCAGCGCCGCCGAAGCCGTCGCCGCGGAGCTCGAACACGCGCAACAGCAGGTCGCCCGGCTCAGCACCGGCCGTCCCCAGCTCACCGTCGCCACCTTCACCAGCGGCGGCAGGCTTCTGCTGCCCACCGCTCTCGACCGGCTCATGGCCGTCCATCCCCGCACCGTGCTCCACGTCAGGGAGGGCGAGCCCGAGGACACCCTGCCGCTCGTCCGCCAGGGTGCCGTGGACCTCGCCCTCGCCTACCACTTCGACGGCCCGCTCCCCGTTGGGCCGGGCCCCAGCTCCAGCCTGGAGTGGACACCGCTCCTGGAGGACCCCCTGCACGTCGTCCTGCCGCAAGGACATCGACTCGCCGACCGCGAGGCGCTCGATCTCGCCGAGCTGGCGGCCGAACCCTGGGTGCTGGGCTGCCTGAAGACCGAGACCTATTTGCGCCGGTACGCCGAGCGTGCCGGCTTCGATCCGGACGTACGCGGCACCACCACCGACTACTTCTTCGCCCGCTCGCTCGTCGCCGCAGGCGTGGGAATCTCCCTTATCCCCTCCATCGCGCTCACCCCGGAGATCCCCGGCCTGTGTACGGTCCCGATCAGGCCGCCGGCGCCGATCCGGCACATCGGCGTGGCCGCGATCCGCCGTAGCGACCGACCCCACGTCACGACGTTCGTCGACGCCCTTCGCGAGTGTGCGACGCGGCAGCACAAGGGGCGTTGATCCCGCCACGGGCAGCCGGCCGAAAGACCACGACCGCGTACGGCAGCCTGGCCCGGCTCGACATGCGGCGCGCCGCCCCGCCGGCGGGGGAGTGACCGCCGACGAGTTGGAGAGCCGCGTCCCTCACTCTGCCGGA
Organism: Nonomuraea glycinis; assembly: GCF_014646515.1. Taxonomy (GTDB): domain Bacteria; phylum Actinomycetota; class Actinomycetes; order Streptosporangiales; family Streptosporangiaceae; genus Nonomuraea; species Nonomuraea glycinis. The sequence goes on along the minus strand of NZ_BMNK01000016.1, from coordinate 158,958 downwards.
AGTGCCCGTCGCAGCGGCTCGTCCGGCAGCGCCGTGCGGTCGGTACCGGTGGTGGTGCCGAGGGCCTGAACGTCCGGCCCGGTCGAGCCCCCGTACGTGGTGATCTTGTATTCGACCGCCATGAGGGAAAGGGTCAGCTCACGGATCCGGCGGCGGATGGTGTCGCGATGTTCGACCAGCACATCGAGCCGCTCCGTCACCGTGTGCCCTCACCAGCACATCGAGCTGACCGAAGCGGCCGAGGGTGTCGCGCACGAGGTCCGCGGCCGCGGCGTCCGAACCCGCGGGACGCGCCAGTGATGATCCAGGTCTGTGTCGTTATGGCGGGGACGCTATGCCTTCGAGCGCGCTCGAACGCAAAACCGACGTGACCACTAAATGACCCATCTGGATCTCGTCGTCTCTAGTGACGGTCAGCCCACCGCGATGATCGTTACGAGGTGCCGTTGCCGGCTTCGAGGACGAAGAACAGGAAGCTCAGGAACCTCGTGCCGGTGATCTCGCGGAACTCCTCGGGGAACAGCTCGCGGGCTTCCGGTACGAACGGTGGTTCGCTGATGGCGCTGATGTGAAAGCCGGCCGCGGTGAAGGCTTCGGTCATCGCGTGCAGCGGCCGGTCCCAGAAGCTCAGCTGGGCGGTCTGACCACCCATGGTCCATTCTTCGGTCCGGTTGCGGGTTCCGAAATAGTTGGGCTTTTCCCCAGCCAGGTGACGCATGAAGGGGATCACGAAAGGATGGTCGACCGAGATGAGGAGCCGGCCGCCAGGCTTCAGCACGCGTCGCAGCTCGGCCAGTGTCGGTCCCCAATCTTCCAGGTAGTGCAGCACCAGGGACGCGATGACGTCGTCGAACGCGTCGTCGGGAAAGGGCAGCGGGCCGGCCAGGTCGGCGACCCGCAGATCCGCGTCGGCGCCCAGCCGCCGTCTGGCCAGCTCCAGCATCCCGGCACTCGCGTCGATGCCGGTCACGGTGGCGCCTCGATCGCGCAGCGCGGCGAACAGGGGACCCGAGCCGCAGCCGGCGTCGAGGATGCGTCGGCCGGTCACGTCCCCGGCGAGTTCCAGCATTGCGGGCCGCTCGTAGTACGCGTTCGGGAGGCTCATCTCGTTCTCGGCCGCGTACCCCTCGGCGATCATGTCGTAGGCGTTGATGGGGGAGGACTGTGCAGTCTCCATGTGATCTTCGGGCGTGGTAGGCATGCAGGCCATTTTGGACCAGTTATTCGGAGGCACGGCCTCAACGCGAGTGTGGCCGGGTGCCAGGCGTGCCTGTCACCCGACCACTGGCCGAAGAAGGTCCTCCACGAGCTCTTACGCGGTCACCCGGTCGGGGGTCTCCTCCTCCGGCGACGCCGAGAGCGTGTTCTGCGGGCCGCGCACGGCGGCGTGGACGAACAGGACGCCCATGACGACGACACCTGCCCACATGGCCTGCTGCCAGCCGTCGACGAAGGACTGACGGGCGGCATCGACCAGCGCCTGCGCGTGGGAGCCGGCGGTGCCCGCGGCCTCGATGGCGTTGGCGACGCCCTGGCGTGCGGTGTCCGCCGCGCCCTGGGGGATGCCGCCGAGCCTGTCATCGATGGCACTGCGGTAACCACTCGCCAGGAGAGCGCCGAGCAGGGCGACGCCGAGCGCGGTGCCGAACTCGCGGGTGATGTCGTTGAGCGCGGAGGCGACACCCTGCTTCGCCCGCGGCAGAGAGCTGGTGATGGCCTCGGTGGAGGGGGTCATCGACAGGCCCATGCCGATGCCCATGGCGAGCATGCCGGGCAGGATGGACAGGTAGCCACCGTCGACGGAGACGATGCCGGCCATGAGGGCCAGACCGGCGCCGAACAGCGCGATTCCCGCCGCCATGGTCGAGCGGGCGCCGATACGCGCGGCCGGCATGTGCGCCAGGCCGGAGGCCACCATCATCAGCACGGCCATGGGCATCATCGCCAGGGTGGACAGCAGTCCCGACCAGCCGAGGACGGCTTGCAGGAAGGGGAAGAGGACCACGAAGACACCCGCCTGGACACCGAAGACCACCAGCAGAGTGATGGAGCCGCCGGCCAGGCCGCGCTCGCGGAAGAGGCGTACATCCAGCAGGGGTGTGCCCCTGCGGCGCAGCTCCCAGGCCACGAAGAAGATCAGGGCCACCAGACCGACGACGAGACCGGTCAGCGTGACAGGGTCGCTCCAGCCACGCTCCGGGCCTTCCTGCAGGACGAAGATGAGGCCCACCACGGCGACGACGGAGGCCAGCGCGCCCATGGTGTCGAAGGAATGCCCGGAGTGCTCGCGAGAGTTGGGCACGGACCGCATCATGCCGAGCGAGAGGAGAACCAGGACGACGGGCAGCACGAACAGCCACCGCCAGTGCGCCACGTCCACGAGCAAGGCGGACAGGAACATGCCGATGATCCCACCGCCTCCGGCGACGCCGGTCCACACGCCGATCGCCTTTCCACGCTGCTCGTCGGGGAAGGTCGAGGTGATCACAGCGAGGGTGATCGGCATGATCATCGCCGCGCCGACACCACTGAGCACGCGGGCGGCGATCATGATCTCGGCGGACGGGGCCAGGCCCCCCAGCGCACTGGCGGCTCCGAAGATGATCAGGCCGGTGATCAGCATGGGTTTGCGGCCCAGCCGGTCACCGATCGCGCCGAGCGGCAGCAGCAGCGCGGCCAGAGTAAGGGTGTAGACGTTGATGATCCACAGGATGGTGGTCTGTGCGGCGCCGAACTCGACGGCCATGTCGGGCTGGGCGACGTTCAACCCGGTCACCGAGGCGATGACCGCCATCAATGCCACACAGACGGCGATCAGGATGGTGCGCAGTTGGCGCGCGTCCGGCGCGCCCCTGCCGCTTGCTTCGGTGGTTGCCGACTGTACGGGCGGGTTCGTACTCATGAATGCCTTTCAGAAAGCGCAGGTGCAAAGGGCAGGCGCCATGATGATGAGCTGGGAAGTCGCCGGACGCGTCAGGGGACAGCGCCCCGACGACACAGGCCGGCGGATCAGGGCCATCTACGTGCGACGATAGCCCCGGCTTGCAGAAGGGGCATAGGATGTTGCCTATGGAGCAAGAAGATGAAGGTCTGGACAGCCTCGTACGCAAGCGCATCCGTGCCCTGCGGGTCGCCCAGGGCTGGTCCCTGGAAGAGCTGGCCACCCGCGCCAACCTCAGCCAGTCCTCGCTGAGCCGCATCGAGAACGGCCAGCGCCGTCTCGCGCTGGATCAACTCGTCACCCTCGCCCGCGCCCTGGACACCTCCCTCGACCAGTTGGTCGAGACCGCCACCGACGACGTCGTCACCAGCCCGATGATCGACGGCACGCACGGCTTGATGCGCTGGCCGATCAAGGGCGACCCCGGCACGACCGTGACGCGTCAGCGCATGACCGAGCCGCCGCCCGACAATCCCGCACGCATGCGTGCCCATCCGGGCCGGGAATGGCTTGTCGTCCTGTCCGGCACGGCGATCCTCCTGCTGGGCAACCGCCGCTTCCGCCTTGAGCGCAACCAGGCCGCCGAGTTTCCCACGATGATGCCGCACGCCATCGGCGCCGAAGGCGGACCGTGCGAGATCCTGGGCATCTTCGACCGCGACGCACGGCGCGGACATCAGCGCGAGGACGGCAGCCGCGATCCCCAAGAGGACGGTGACTGAGCGAAGAGGTGTGATCGGTTGGGGGACGATGATCCTGCGTTTTGACCGCGTGCGCTGAGGCGATCGCAAGCTTCACCCGTCGAGGGTGAATCCGGCGGAGGGCAGCCGCGCCAACCGCGCCGACTTGCTCGCCCGGCAGGCCCAGCACCCACGCCAACGACCGCTACCTGCGCCTGTACACCAACCCGCCCGACGACATCGTGGCCGGCTACATCGAGGATCTCTGACCCGCGCCTTCGCGGGGTCTGCCGAATGAAATGGTTCCGTTGCGGGTCTCCGTGGGGGCCTCATCGGCGAGTGCCATGAGCCGTCCCCGCCGGGTGACGTCCGCGTAGCCCCGTCAGGCGGAGGACAGCCTGAGAGCGCTGCGTGGGCTGACGCTGCGAAGTCAGGCCGCCCAGCCGCGCAGCGCGGCGGGGATCGTCGAGCGGAACGTGGTCTCGGCCGTGGCGGCGTCGAGGGCCCCGGCCAGTTCGAGAGTCACCAGACCGTGCAGCGTCACCCAGAGGGAGAGCGCGATGGAGGTCGCGTCACCCGAGAGCGCACAGGCCGACCGAGCGCGGTCTATCGCCTCGATGAGCGGCCTGACGGGATCTGCGGCACCCATGTCGCCGGACGGGTCGAAGCTCTGCACGCCGCCGAACAACACCGTGTAGAGGTGGCGGTGCTCCCGCCCCCATCGCCGGTACGCGACCGCCAGCGCATAGAGGTCGGCGAGGGGGTCATCGGAGGTAGGTACCGCCGACAGGTCCTGGGACAGCCCGGCGACCGCCCTGTCGCGTACTTCGGCGATCAGCCCGTCCTTGCCGCCGAACAGCGAGTAGACCGCGGCGGTCGCGGTCCCTGCGGCGGCGGCCAGGGCGCGGATAGTGATCGACTCCCGTGGACGGGTGGCGAACATCTCGGTCGCGGAGTCGATGAGGCGGTCTTTCACGGTGTCGTCGTTTGTTCTCGGCCTTCCCACGACGACCAGCCTAGCGGAGCTGGTAGCGTATCCAAACATCGTTTTGAAACAGTGTTTGGAAAATAGATGTCTCTCTCCGTTTCTCTCCGCCTCATCGGCCGCCTGATCCTGGCCCTGCTCGCCGTCATGGGGCTGGCCGGGCTGTTCCTCGTCCTCATCGTTCTGACGGACGGCGCGCGCTTCGGGCTCGCCGCCTGGCTGACCACCCTCGGCGCCGGAATCATCGCCGCACTGTGGCGCGGCCGCGGTCATACCTGGCGGGGCCGGCTATGGCCCTTCGCGCCGGTGATCGCCGCCGCGGTACTCACGGCGTCGGTCTGCGTCCCCACCGTCCCCACGACCCGGCAGTATCCGCCCGACCTGCCCTTCGTCGCGACGAAACACTGGAGCCTGAGCACAGGAAGCCGGGTCGCGGTCTACCGCTATCCCCCCGCCGCCGGCGCCCCCCGCCGTCCCACGCCGCTCGTGTACCTCCACGGCGGGCCCGTCCGCTCCATCTCCGTGCTCGACCACCGATTCCTGCTGCTCCTGGCCGGACAGGGCTACGACGTGTACGCCTACGAGCACCCCGGCGGCGGGCGAAGCGATCTGCTGGCCATGGAGCAGTACACGATCTCCAGATCCGTACGCGACCTCGCTGCCTTCATCGATCGCCTGGACAAGGGTCCGGCCGATGTCCTCGGATTCTCCGCGGGCGCGATCGTGCTCACCCGGGTCCTGGCCACCCCGGACACCGCCGCCCGCGTGCACCGGGCGATCATCGCCGAGCCCGGCCCCATGGACGGCCCCACCGCGCTGATCAGCGGGCAACAGGGGCGACCGTCCGTGCGCGGCCTCACGCCGGGCCCGACCGGAGCGCAGGCGACGCGCATCCCCCGGTACGCCGTCGCGCTCGGTCTCATCCAACTCGGGCTCCTGCCGCCCGACACCGGCCTGATCACGCAGGCCGAAGGCGTCAACGCCTTCAAGGCCGCCGATCTCGGCAGCGACACAGCCTCCGCCTACTGCGCGCCGGACGCCGGCCGCATCCCTACCGAGGACACCGCCGCGAACTTCTCCTTCAACGCCGCCGCGAGCCTCCGCATCCAGCAGACGATCAAGGACTCGCCGTCCATCGCCCCTGAGCTGAGCCGCTCTCGGACCCCCGCGATGCTGATGATCGCCGAATGCTCCTCGCAGATGCGCCAATGGCAGACCACCATCCTCGCCGCCGACCCCGCCATCGAGCGAACCCAGTACATGCCCGGTGTCGGGCACCGTATGTGGAACGGCCTCGACGGCAACAACGAGCGTGCCGCCGCCGTCATCACAGCGTTCCTCCAGGGCGAGACGTCACCCCTGCGGAACTACCCGACCCGCGCCGGCATCTCCGCCTTCCTCCGTGACCACAGGTGAGGTTCGCAGCGGGCCGACCTGGGCCTCAGGGTCGCCGCCGGTCGTGAAGCCACGCCGGATCGCCCGCCTGTGGAGCCTTCGCAGGAGCAATGCTCAGGACCTGTGGATCGGCTCGGGGAGGACGTATCTTCCCGAGTGATTGATCGATAGGTCACTGAGCAAGACCGGTGTTCGCGGCACCGGCCGGGAAGGCATGTCCGTGCTCAGCGTAGTGAACGACGACAGCTCCTCTTTGATCGACGAGATTGGACGCCGGAGGCGATCGTCACCGTTGCCGCGTGAATCCCCTGGGGGCGGAGTTCGGCGTGCAGCGCGTGCGCCCAGTTGCGCAAGCCGGCCATGGCCAGGCCCACGTTGGCCAGGGATGGCGCGGCAATCGTGGAGGACACACCGGTTGTCCGCAGCAGTGTCCCCTCGCCTCGGGCGCGCATCTGCGGGAGCACCTGTCCCACGGCCGTCACCGCGCCCAGCACATGCAGCTCGAACTGCGCGGCGGCGGATGTCACCGTGGTCTGTGCGGTGTGGGTGATCGGCCAGCGCGTCACGATCTCGGATATCGGCGGGAAAAGCCGCAGCGGTGATGCCCAGCCCGGTCAAATCACCCACCAAAGCGTCCAGGGTGTCCTTGCTCCGGGCGATCAGCCCCACTTGGGCCGGCGAGGGCCGTGTTCTGGCACCCCGCAGGATGTTTACGATGAACGGCCAGATGCCGAATGAGGTCTTCAGCGCCCCGATCGTCAGCGGGCTTCGCGAGCCGGGACGCACGCATGAGATCGAGTTGGTCGGCGCTGCGGGTTCCTGGGGCCGCTGTGTAGGTGACGATGCGCAGGTCTACTCCCGGCAAGGTCAGCACGTCGCAGTCCAGGGTGACGTCGCCAAGCTCGGGATGGCTGATCGTCTTCAGGTCCCCAGTCAGCTGCTCCATGCCCGCCACGGCCCACAGTTCACCGAAGAACGGCGAGGCCCTGCGCAACCCGTCCACGAGCGCGGCCAGCTCTGGGTCGGTCGGATAGCGGGCGACCGCTTCGCGCAGGTCCGCGACGATCGCCGTCTCGAACGCGCACTGCCCGGCCGCCGATGAGACGGGGTACAGGTGCCAGCGCCCCTCTCCCGTGCCGAAGAGCGCCCGGGCGAGGTTGCGTTCGGCGGGCGCCAGGCCGGACGGGTCGCCGTGCAGAGCCGTCCACATGTCGTTCCACCACAGCAGCCTCCAGTCGGCGGCGAACACGCCGATCGGGAGGTCACCGAGGCGGGCGACGAGGCGGCGGATGCTCGGTGGCACGTGAGTGCCGACGGTTTGGTCGCGCGGGGCGAGCAAGCCGGCAGCGCGGAAAACCTGGTCGCGTTCGGCCGGGATGAGCCGCAGCGCGCGGGCGATGGCCGAGACCACCTGCGCGGAGGGATTGGTGGCCCGGCCCTGCTCCAGGCGCAGCACGTACTCGACGGAGAGGCCGGCGAGCTCGGCAAGTTCCTCGCGGCGCAGGCCAGGGGCGCGGCGGCGGGCCGACCGGGCGTAGCCGGCATCGGCCGGGTCGAGGCGGTCGCGCCAGCCGCGCAGTAAGGCGCCGAAGCTCAGGTCGCTCACTCCTCCATGATGCCACCGGGCGTTTTCTGCACCACGGTCACCATCCTGGTGAGTGCAGCGCGCATGTAGCGGGCCCAGAGCGGCTTGAACGGCCCCGCGACGATCCAGCGGCGGCCTGGCAGCGGCCGGAAATCGTACGTCCATCGGATCGACGTGCCGGTCCCAGCGGGCAGGAATGACCACTCGCCGCGCACCCCGGAGACCAGCTTGGCCAGCACGTTGGTGAAGCCACTCAGCTCATAGGCGAACCCGTGCCCCTCCGCGATCTCGGTAAGCCGCTCGTCGGCCTTGGAGCCGTCGGTGAACCAGGTCTGGCGCGACGTCCCCGGCCGGTTCCAGGTGCCGGTCTGGTCGCGCACTTCCGCGACGCCGGGGAACGGTCCCCACGGCTTGAACACCTGGGCGAGGTCGATCGGCACGATGACCTGGTAGGTGTGCGCGGGGCTGGACGTTGTACGGGCGAAGACGGTGATCGGGACACTCGTTTTGGTCATGCCACGAGCATCGCGGCCAGCGCCTGCCCGAGGCAGACACCTGTCAGTACATACCCTCGCGGTCTCGTCGTGTTCGCCGTGTCAACGGCGCGGTGTCCGTCGTGTCGTCGCCGGAGCGCTGCTGGCTGAGAAAGTTCGGTGTGAGACGCCATCCCGAAGGTCCTCAACCGATCAACTGGGCCGGCCGCTGCTCTGGCAGCGACCCGACGACCAAAAACTTCTGCTCCCGCAATAGCCCAGCAGCTTCGGTACCCCCCGTTCCGCGCGGCGCGCGGTGGTCTGCTCATGCACCTCGGAGTCCACTATGCGCCGGAGCGTACGAGCGCAACCCGCGACGGCGGGCGAGAAATTGCAAAACCCGCACCTGCCAGACGATCTACATCTCAGACTGCCGCCCACGACCAGCACGAGTACGCCGAAGACAACTCACGCCAGACCCGTGACCAGCACCTTCACGATGCACACCGCTCACTGACGCCGGCCGCTGCCGGCACCGCGACGGCGGTTCCGGCGACGACACCGGCGACCGGCCACCGGCGACGACGAAACGAAGCGGGCGACAGCGCTGTGATGGCAGTGGGCGGCGCTACGCTTGGGCGGCGATGAGTAATCGTGCACAACTGGGCGACTTTCTTCGCCGGCGCCGTGAGCGGCTGTCGCCGAATACCGCTGGGCTGCCCGTCGGCTCCCGCCGCCGTACGCCCGGGTTGCGCCGCGATGAGGTGGCGGCGCTGGCGAACATCTCGTTCACCTACTACGAGCGGCTGGAGCAGGGCCGGGCGGCGCAGCCGTCGGCCGCCGTGCTGGCCGGACTGTCCGAGGCCCTGCGGCTGACGGACGACGAACGCGGCCACCTCTACCTGCTGGCCGGGCAGGCCGCTCCGGCGAGGCCGCGGGACCAGCCCGACGTCGACCCGAGCCTGGCGTACGTCCTGCGGGCGGTGGACGGCGTCACCCCCGCGCTCATCACCGACGACCTTGGCGAGGTCGTCGCGCAGAACGAGCTGAACCTGGCGCTGTTCGGCGTGTTCGCCGGCCTGCCCGGCCGCGCGCCGAACCTGATCTGGCGCTGGTTCACCTCTCCGGAGTGGCGCGACATCCTGGAGCCACCCGGCCAGCACGAGGCGACCGGCCTGGCCTACGTCGCCGACCTGCGGGCCGCCGTGGCCCAGCGTGGTCACGACAGCGCCGCGGCCGTCCTGGTCGAGGACCTCCGTGCGGTCAGCCGGGAGTTCGCGGACATGTGGGACCGGCATGTCATCTCGGCGCTGCACTGCTCCACCAAGGTCGTGCACGACCCGCGGGTCGGCCGGATCGACCTCGACTGCTCGGTGCTGCTGAGCACCCAGTCGCGGCATCGGCTCCTGCTGTTGCGGCCCACGCCGGGCACCCCGAGCGCGGAACGGCTCGCGCGCCTGGCCGAGTTCACGCGATAACCGCAATCAAGCCGTGGCCAGGTGCAAGCGGTAACCACGTACAAGTAGTGCGTGGTTGCGGTTGTTTCGGTCTCCTAGCGTTCTCCGCATGCGTAACGTCGTCCTCGTCCACGGGTTCTGGCACGGCAGTTGGTGCTGGAGTCTCGTCACCGAGCAGCTCGCCGCCCGTGGCATCCCGTCGGTCGCCGTCGATCTCGACGGTCATGGCCTCAAGAGCACCTCCCCCGCCGCGCGGTGGGGCCGCCCGTTCGATCCGGCCGGGTTCGCCACAGAACCGTCGGCCGCGCCCGTCGTCACCGCCTCGTCCGCGGCCGCGACGCTCGTGGAGCAGATCCGCCGGATCGGCGGCGGCGAGCAGTGTCTCGTGGTGGCGCACAGCATGGGCGGCGCCGTCGCCACCGCAGCCGCCGAGCTGGCGCCGTCGCTGTTCGGTCACCTCGTGTACGTGACCGCGTTCGCCCCCGTCGCCGGCCTCCCGGTGGCGGGCTATCTGGGCGGCCCCGACAACGAGGGCGAGATGGTCTCCCGGCTGTTCGCCGCCGACCCGGCCGCCGTCGGCTCGCTCCGCCTCGACACCGGCGACCCCGACCGGCACCCCGCCATCCACGAGACCTTTTACGGCGACGTCGATCCCGCCACCGCGCGGGCGGCGATCGGCCTGCTCGCGCCGGACGCCCCCGCCGGCGTCACCACCGAGGTCCTGCCGGTGACCGCCGGGCGGTACGGCCGCGTCCCGCACACCTACGTGACCTGCACCAAGGACAACGTGATCCCCGTGGCGCTGCAACGGCGGTTCGTCCGCGAGATCGACGCCACGTCGGCCACGCCTGCGCGCGTCGTGGAACTGGACTGCGGGCACTCACCGTTCCTGTCCCGGCCGGCGGAACTGGCAGAGGTGATTGCCGACAGCTGGTGACTCCCTGCGGCGGCCGGGGTCCACCAACCGATCGATCAGCTCATCGCGACTACGGACGCGGACGTCGCCGAGGCCGTGGCCTGCCGGTCGGATCTCAGCCGCGTACAGGTAGCCGCGCTGTCACGCTTCGAGGGAGCCGCCATACGACTCGCCCACGAAGGGCGGCTCACGGCCGACGACATCGATCCGGTAGCCCGGCCACGTGTCGCACTCGCCCTCCTCGAAGAACGTTCCGGCAGGCCGGAGTGGGCGAGACTTCTCGCTGTCAATCCTTTGGTGGAGGCGCGGGAGAAGCTGGCGGCCTGCCCCGGCCTGCCACACGATGTGCGGCCCGGTACTACTGCCGCGCATCGCATCTGCCTTCGAGGCCGAAGTCACGGCACTGGCCGCGTCAGCGATCCCGGCGGTACGCATGCTGCTCGCTCATCGGCGCGACCTGTCACCCGAGATCCGCGACGCGCTCGCCGACGACCCCGATGCGAAGGTGGTCAAATCCATCGCGCCGCACCCGGGCCTGTCCGAGGCGCAACTCCGCGCGATGGTCACGCGCCACGGTGCGCGGGTGCTGGCGAAAGTGGCGGTCAATCCGGACGCCACGGCCCAGTTGCTGCAGGACCTTGCTCTGCACCGGCCGCCGGTGCAGACCCGTCGTTGCCGCTCAGCGTGATGCGGGAGCTGATTCCCTGATCAACATGACCTGTGCGGGCGTGCGGCTCAGCCCACGCGGAACAGGACGCGTGTCCAGGTCCCAACGGGTGGCCGGGGCCTGGGCGGGCGGCGTGAGATCGACGACCCAGCTGCTGAAGCGGCGTATCGTCCGAGTGACGTACGGAGAGATCACGGCCAGGTCGTCGGTGTCGACCGGACAACTCTCACCGGCCAAGGCGTAGGCGGCGTCGGTGATGTCCAAGGCGGTGGAGTAGGTCGCGCAGGTGGTGCAGACGGGAAGCTCACAGCTCTTCTTCACCAGCACGTCCAACGCCACGTTGATCAAATCAGCCGGGTTGTCCTTAGCCCGGGCGGCCTGTTCGATCGCCCTCGGCGATGCCCCGCGCCTGTGCGGCGCTGTACTCCACCCCCAACCGCTTGCGAACCAGATCGCGCTGACGCTTCGCTGTGCGCACGGCATCCACTTCGGCAGCGACGCTGGCCGGGAAGTTCAGCACATCGCGTACGGGTTCGACAACGGCGTCCGGCGGGTCCTTGAGCTTCGGAAAGTAGCCCAGGCGTCGGTAGCCCTTGAGCCAAATTCGCTCGCTCAGCTCCTCCACCACGGGGATACTGCATGTCGATGATCGAATATGGCAGTCCGGCCTCCTTCCGCGGTCAGCTCCAACGGGGACGCGGTGCCGCAGTGCATCGCGCGTCGACCGTCCCCGGCGCCGCTGACGCGGTGTACGAGTGCGTGATTACGGACACGCGCTGGGATCGACAAGTTGACCAGCGCGACAGCTATCTCGCCGGTCTCGTCGCTCGGCTCGACCTGCCATTGGCACCGATCCAACAGCACCTGCTCACGTACGACGGTGAGGACGCCGAACCGGTTGAGCTTGCCTTGCGGGTCCTTGCCCTGCTTCCGATGGTCGGTCGACTCGACGCGGCGGCTGTGCTGTGCGGGTATGCGATCGACGGGCCGCACTGGTCCACGGCACTGGAGGCGATCGGCGACAGCGGGGCGATGAAGCTTCCCGCGATCTGGGACGGGCTCGCTGACGGCATCATCGCCAACCGCGACGATGCCCAGCTTGTCCAGGCGATCTGGTGCGACACCGAGCCGTGGAGGACGTTCGCGCAATCCCAGCCACGGGTCCGGCGAATCATCGACGAACTCAAGGCCTCTCGTTCACCCGGACCGGCCAGGCGTGACACACGGCCCGAAATCGCCGCCATCAACAACGAAGACCTGATCGGGCTTGTCGCTGCCGGCGGCTTCGAGCGGCTGCGGGCGCTGGAGGAACTGGGTAGGCGTGGCGATCGTATCGTCTTCGACTTCGCCGAAGACCCCGGCCTACGCAACGCGGCCGGATGGCTGCCGGGTATCCCACAGGCGCTCCACCACCTCGGGCCAGACGCGCTGCCACGCGCTCGTACGTGGATCGGCAGCGGCGACGACACACTCGTCGCATTCGGGGAGCGTGTGGTGGCAGAGGTCGGTGACCAGGGCGATGCGCCGGTGTTGCTGGCCGGGTTGCACCGTGCAGTCGTCGCCGGAGAATGGTGCGCCGCCGAGGTTCCAGCACGAGGCCTGGGCCGGTTGGGGATCCGTGAAGCCGCGAGCGAGCTCATGGCCGCGTGGGAAGGCACGGTGCATTCACTTGCCCGGGAAGCGTTCCTGGACGGACTTCGGGGATGCGCGCCGCATGGAGCCGAAGCCGTCGTGGTCGAGGGACTTGACGATTGCGAGTCAACGGTTCAGCGGCGCGCGTGTGAGGCAGCGCCGGATACTCCAGCAGTCCGCTCGCGTCTGCGGGAGTTGATTGCCGATCCCCTGGCATCGGAGGTTCATGAGGCCGCGAACACGAAACTGCAGGTTCTGGCGATCAGACCCTGAACTTCGCACCCGTGCAGTATGACCGGACCAGATACCGGCGTCGACCTGCTGGAAAGCGAGATCGGCTTCGCCTGGGATGGCAAGCGCTGGCTTGTCCGGGAGATCAGCGATCAGTCCACCGGCTATTGCCTCGACGTCGCATCCTGGGCGGCTGTGGAGGCCGCACTCCTCCGTGCGGGGATTGATCACCCTGGAGCCTTCACCCACCCCATCGTCTTTAGCCGCTGTCCGCGATGTCGCCAGCGCGCCATCGTCAAGGACGAGCACTTTGCTTGCGGCGTCTGTGAGGCGCCTCTGCCCAGAATCTGGAGCGTGGATCAGCCGGAATGAAGAGGCTTCGGCTCGATGAGCAGGGGAGGCGAAACCGACTGAGCGCCGGTGGTGGCGGCAGGCGTGGGCGCGGGGGAGAAGGGCCGTCATTACTGCTGCACGAAGGGCGGGCAGGGGAGCGGTGCTGGCTTACGCGGATCGTGCACCGGTACTGCGGAATTGATCACCGATGCGGTGATCGGGCGAAGCCTAAGTTATGAATCTACATTGTAAAGGGCTTCGCTTCGATCAAATTCGCTGCTCACACCTAACAAGCACACCACACAAGCGCACCGGCGGTAGTCAACGTCCTTCCGCGGTCGTCTACGAGGAGATTCAGAGGTACATCTTCAAGGTTGGACCGAGCGACTTGGTTGACGGGTCCCGCTTTCAGGGATTGTCGAAGTGCTCGGTGTCGGCCGTACCGCCAGGGTCTGGGCGGGTCCGCCGATGCGGCGCCAGGTGCCGGTGTCGCGGGACCAGCAGAGGATCTCCGAGCGATCTTTGCTCAGGACGTACACATCTCGTCGGCCGACTCGCACCTCCGCGCCCGCTGGGCCGATGTCCTGCCAGCTCTGGTTCGCGGGGTCGGTCCCCAGCGCCATGAGGACGCGGAGCCGCTCCTGCGCCGGGTCGGTGGAGAAGAGGCCGGCGATGCCTCCGTAGAGGTCGCCGGCCGGGCCCGCCGCGTGGATCCAGGCCACTCTTGGTTGTTCGTCCAGCCAGAGAGTGACCGCGGTGCGGTTCGGGATGAGGCCGTACAGGTGTTTCCCGGTGAGTGCGAACGTGGCGCCCGCCGAGCCGGTGAAAGTCCACTGGTCGGGGCGGCCCGTGTATCTGAAGATCGAGCCGTCCTTCAGGGCGATCGCGAACAGGCCGAGCTCGCCGCCGTACAACCGAGCCGCCGAGCCGCCTATTCGCATCCAAGACGTGCCCCGTCCGTTCCAGATGTGGATGGACTGGCGGTCGGCGGCCAGCCGGTAGAGGTGTGAGCCGGCGATCGCGAAGTCGGCGCCCGGTTCGCTGATGGGGTGCCAGCGTCCGGGGCGCCCCTCGTACAGGTAGAGCCTGTTGTCCATCCCCGTCGCGAACAGGCCCGCGGATCCGGCCCAGAGCTGCCGCGCGCTGTCGCCGATCTTCGTCCACCCAGCCGCGTTCTCGCCGTCCCACTGGAAGATGCCTCGGCCGCCCGGCGCGATGGTGAACACCTCGGTGCTTGCGGGTAGCACGGCCGTCGCGCCGCCGGCGTCGGGGGTGCCTGGCCCGTCGGCGATGCCGGCCACGTTCGCCGGACGCCACACGAGCAGCAGGATGAGCAGCGCGAGAAGCGCGATCGCGGTTCCGCCGCCGATGAGGGTCAAGCGACGGCGTCCGCCTGCGGCCGGTGCGGGCTCTGGCGCTGCTGCGGGTTCCGGGGCCATGGCGAGGTCCGGCGCCGGTGCGGGTTCGGTGATCGACGGAGCGTGTGGTGCTCCCTCGAGGGCCGCCGCGTGCAGCCGCGCGGCGGTTTCCAGGCGTGTCTCGCGGGTGCGCTCGTCCGGCGTGTGGTCCCGCACCAGTCGCCTCAGCAGCTCCAGCGGGATGATCTTCTGTCCGGTGCGGTATTCGCCCCAGAGTGTCTTGCCCACGTGGTAGCGCCCGGCGAGCTCGCGGACGGTCATTTCGCGGGTGAGCGTCAGCAGGAACTCCGCCAGCGCGTTCGCCTCGTTCGTGCTTCCTTTCGGACCGCCCTGGGGCCTGCCCGCCCTGCGGTTCACCGGCATCGCCTCCCTTCTGCCTTCCTCCAAAGATCAGTGCAACAGAACGGTTGTCCGCGGACAACTCATTGTCCGAACTTCACCAGGCATTTCGCGGCGGAGGGTTCCGGACAACCGACGTGCCCTCCAGCCTCGGAAATGCCGGGCGATCACCGCCTGGCTGGAGGCGGGCGGCCGGATCAGGCAGGCCCGTCGCGACCCCGAAAGGACAATCATGAACGGCAGAGACATCTCACGGTTCGCGTCAGCAGTCCTGCTCGTCACCACCCTGAGCGCATTACCGGCCTCCGCCTCCGCCGACGCCTCGCAGAGCGCGTCCACCCCTGAGCAGATCTGCGGGAGCGGCTTCGGGAGGGTGGCGGACGGCACCCTCCCGGTGACCGACATGAACGACATCGTCCGGGGCCATGTTCATCTGCTCTACAACGCGCGTACCGGAGAGAACTGCGTCGTCACCATCAAGTCGAGTTTCGTCGGGCAGCCCACCATGACCAGGGCGGTCCTCTACCGCCAGGGAATAGCCCTGGGAGCTGAGGACGAGGGAGCTTTCAAGTACTACGCGGGTCCGGTGATCAGGCAGGCCAGGGACAGATGCGTCCTCTTCCAGGGGCTCATCACCAATCTGCGCTCTGGCGAGAAATCTTCGAGCTCCAGCATTCAGGCCTTCGGCGGATCGCCGAAGTTCGGCCACTGCGGGAGCGGGGAGAGGCGTCGAAGGCTTGGCTCCTGATCGCTGTTCAGTCGCGGGCCGCGAAAGCCCCCGTCGTCGACGGCGACCGTCCATGTCGAGATCCGGGTGGCCGCCGACGGCGATCCACCGGCGAGCTGACTTCGCTGACGACCTGGCTGCGAGGTCAGCTCGCCCGTTGCAGGGCCGGGAAGCGTCCGCCGGGGCCTGATGTCGCTATCACGGTCACCATCCCACGGTGGAGGTGGAGGCCAAGCGGGTGGACGAGGCGCTGCCGCTGCTCCAACCCAGGTCCGTAGCAGGTCAGGGCGCTCGGCGGCCACCGCGTACGTGTGACAGGCGCCCCAGTCGTGCCCGACAAGATCAACCGGCGCACCGATCGCCTCGATCTGGCCGATCAGCCAGTCGCGATAGTCGAGCGTGGTGCAGCCGAATCTGTCGGGAATATGGCGAACGTCCTTGTCAGGCCCGCCGCCGAGCGGTACGCCGTCCCTTGAGGAACAAGATCGTGCCGATCGGGGTGAACAGCACGCCCAGCCCGCCGGTGATCATTGGGGCGAGGAACGCTGACCAGAACGAGGAGATCTGCGCGTTGTACGGGTCATCCGGGTCGTAGGCGACGGGTAGGCTTTCGCCCTTCGTGTAGGCCGGTGGGTTGCTGCCGGTGGAGCTTTCGAATGAGTACTGCTTGCCGTCGACGGCCGGCCGGGCGGCGAGTCCGGCGGGTGACGCTGGTGGGGGTCTGCCGCGCACAGCGCGCTACGGGTACGTACTAACGAGACGCGCCTGCGCGTTCCAACAGCTCGGTGGTCGCCTCCCACAGGCGCCGCTCCCGGTCGCGGTCGTGGGCGACCGGCTGTACCTCGGTCAGCTTGGTCTTCACCACGAACGCGCCCTCGCGCAAGTGCGCCCACGTGTCGTCGAGGGCCATCGCGGCCAGCAGCGGCCCCGAGCGTCGCGGCGTCGACACGCCGGGGACACGGCCCAAGGCGCGGCTCATCGCCTGAAGTGCCTCGGGGGCGCCACGGCCCAGCGCGGTGCCGGGCATCCAGCCCGGTTCGAACACTGACACGTTGATCCCGGTGCCGGCGCGACGCTGCAGCTCATGGGCGTAGTACAGGATCGCCAGCTTGGCGTTGGAGTAGGCGACGCCGGACGCGGCCATACCCGGGGCCCGCTCGCCGGTGGCCGGGCGGGCGAGCTCGACGGGATCGGCCCACTCGGCCTCGGGAACGCCCAGCAGCTTGCGCCAGACATTGGCGTGATAGGTGTTCGAGCCGAGCAGCACGACCCGCGCCGGGGCGGTGAACGAACCGAGCAGGTCGCCGATGAGCTGAGCGTGGGCGAGGTAGTTGACGGCGAACGTCATCTCGTAGCCATCGGGTGAGGCCCGCCGGGTGTCGGCCGACATGGTGCCGGCGTTGGCGACCAGCGCGCGCAGCGGCCGTACGGTGCCGGTGGCGAGCAGGGCGCGCACGGTGGTGGCGGCGGCACGGACGTCGGCCAGGCTTGACAGGTCGCAGCCGATCTCGTGGACGCTGGCGCCGCGCGCGCGGGCCTCGTGGGCGACGGCCGTCAGGTCCCGCCCGGCGCGGCCGACCAGCAGCAGGTCGGGTCGCCGCCCGTCCGGGCGGGCGGCCATGGCCAGCACGACGTGACGGCCCAGGTTGCGGGTGGGGCCGGTGATCAGAACGGTTCCAGGTTCGGTCATGGCCCTAGCCTGCGGGACCGGTTGGGCCGCAGCCAGTCGTCCGGTTTTCGTGGGACTGCCAGGGCCAGGACAACCCGTGACGAGGGCCAATACCGCCGAACTTGCCGCGGTTCCAGTCGTAATAACTACAGTTATGACTGGAATCGGGGGTGAGGGAAGTGGAGTACGACAGGGGACGCCGAACCGCACTGCCTCGATCAAGGCACGGTCTTCACCGTCCAGGAGGTCGCCGCAGCCGCCCTCTATCTGGCCGGCGACCAAAGCAGTTTCACCACCGGCGCGGAACTGCCCGTCGACGGCGGCGCCACCCAGCTCTAGCTCGCGCCGGCAGACCGATACCTCGATCTCCCGGTCGGCTCCATCGACTGGGCATCGGCGAAGCGAAGGGCCACGACCGGCGTCCCCGTGGCGCCCGGCGCCCCGAAGCCGGTCGCGCTCTTTTCTCCCGGCTTCGGCTACCCGCGGGAGACGTACACGGCGATCATCGACGATCTGGCGAGCCGCGGCCATGTGGTCGTCTCGCTCTCGCACACGTACGAGAGCGCGGCGGTGGAGTTTCCTGGCGGGCGGCTCGAGCTCGCGGTGTCCGGGGATGGAGGCCCCCCGCATCCGAGGTGAAGAAGGCGCTATCTGCTCCTGCGCGGTGGCAGCACGCACCTGGCCTACAGCGAGCCGAGTACGGGAGGGGAGGGTCAGGAAGCCGGCGTGGCCAGGTAATCGCCGTGCTCCAGGTCTTCGAGCAGTGTCGGATGGGTGGGGGACCAGGCGAGCAGCTCTCGGGTGTGAGAGCTGGAGACAGGCCCGTCGAAGCCGTAGACGGTGGCCATGAACGGGCTGACGAAGTGCGTGGCGGCTTCGTCGGGGGTCAGCGAGACCGTGGGCAGATCCAGGCCGCGGCCGATCGTTTCTGCGATGCTCTTCAGGGTGACGCCGCTTTCGGCCACTCCGTGCAGCACGCTGCCCGCAGGCGCCTTCTCCACTGCCAGGCGGAACAGGACCGCCGCGTCGAGCCGGTGCACTGCGGGCCACCGGTTGGCGCCGTCTCCGACGTAGGCCGAGACGCCGGTTTTTCGTGCGGTGGCGATGAGCATGGGGATGAAACCGTGATCTTCGGGACCGTGGACGGTGGGGGCGAGGCGGACCACGCTGGCGCGCACTCCCCGGGCGGCGAAGCCCAGGCAAGCTCGCTCACCCGCGATCCGGAAGACGGCCGGCCCAGCGACTCGATCGCGGTCCGATCGCGCCGCGTCATGTCGTCGAGATCGGAGAAGTCGCCGCCGTAAGCCATGTGCAGGACGCCGTCGGCGGCGTCGGCGCCGCTGCGCAGGCTGTCGAGGTCGTCCAGGGAGCCGCGGTGCGGTGTGGCGCCCAGCGACTCCAGCCGGGCGGCAGCCGTGTCCGAGCGCGCCAGGCCGGTGACGGTGTGGCCGGCCGTGATGAGTTCGGCGACGACCGCGGGTCCGGTCTGGCCGGAACCACCAGTGACAAAGACATGCATGAAACATCCTCCCGCTTAACGCCAGTGACTGGCGCTACGTAGCACCGGCCGCCGAGCTTACGTAGCGCCAGTTACTGGCGTCAAGAAGCGCCAGTAACTGGCCTATGCGCTACCCTCGGGGGGTGCCACGGAGCGGAGCAGAAGCGCGTCGCCGCCTTCAGCAGGCGGCCCTGGAGCTGTACCAGGAACGCGGGTTCGATCAGACCACCACGGCTGAGATCGCCGCCCGTGCCGGCGTCAACGAGCGCACCTTCTTCCGGCACTTCCCGGACAAGCGTGAGGTGCTCTTCGACGGCGAGGCCGACCTGCGCGCCACGCTGATCCAGGCGGTGGCCGAAGCACCCGATGGCCTGCGGCCACTCGACATGCTGCTCTGCGCCTTCCGGGAGGCCGAACGGATCCTTGAGCGCAATCGTCCGTTCGCCGAACCACGCCTCCGAATCATCGCGATGACACCGGCGCTCCGCGAACGCGACCTGGCCAAGGCCGCGTCACTCAGCGACGCCGTAGCGGAGGCGCTGCGGCAGCGGGGTGTCGCCGACCGGCTGGCCGGCCTGGCTGCTGTGACCGGGTGGGCCGCCTTTCACCAAGCGGCCCAAGCCTGGATCGACGACCCCTCACAGAGCCTGTACGCACATCTCCTGCGAGTCTTCGACGACCTGCGCGCCCTCTACGGGAGCGACGTACCAGCACAGGCACGGCCTGAAGGCTGACACCACCCCGCATACGGCCATCGATCATCGCAAGCGATCGGTGAGTGGATCAGTTCCGACGCGTGGGCAGTTGCGGACGGTCGTCGGTCCAGCCGATCGCCTGGAACGAGGTGGACAGACGCAGCTCCGCCTGCCGCCCGTTCGCGAGTTCGGTGGTGTTCGTCCTCACCTCGGCAAGAAGCAGGCCGGTGCTGGGATCGACCACGAGCTGAACCTGGGTGAACAGGCCCGGCTCGATCTCCTCCTGATAGCTGAGCGTCTGCCCGCGCCGGCCCAGCGGATCGGTCATCTCCCCTTCGGCCCGTATGCCGGGCAGAGACGCGAGGATCCGGTACGCGGATGCCCGGACCTCGGGCGAGGCCGGCAGGCCACTGATGATGCCCACGCAGTCTCGCAGCAGGATGTGCGCCCTCGCCTCCTCCACGTCCATCCCCGAGCCGGAGGACAGCTCCAGCCGGCCGATGCGCTCTTCCAGGTAGTTCCGGAGCTTGTCCTGTTCGCCCGGGATCGCGCGCACCTCCTTCCAGGTCATGTCCTTCCCCGCCAGGTCACCGGCCGAGCCCTTCCACTTGCCGTACAGCCGTTCGGCGGTTCGCTCACCTGCCGCCGCCTCCAGCGGCCTGGACGGGACGGAGAACAGATTCTCCGTCTTCATGTTCTTCGGGTATCGCCAGCTGGCAGGCGCCCCCGCGGCCCGCCAGACCGCCTCGTCCTGCGGGGTCGCGGGCTTGACGCCGAGATCCTGCCAGATGCGCCAGTACTGCAGATCCGGCCGCTTCGCCAGCCACGTCTCAAGAGACCGGCCGCCCTCGAGCACATAGCTGCGGGTGGGGTCGGTCAACATCCACTGGTCGACGGTCGCGGTGCGCCAGTAGTCGCCGCTCGCAGGGGCCTTCGCCACGGCGACGGCGGCAGCGAGCAGGATCTGCTGGGCAGTGGGTCCGGCCGTCGTGGACACCGACGTACTGGGCCGGGGCCCGACGGAGATCGTGCCGTCAGACAGCATCGCGGGGGCGATGACCGCCACCGCGGCAGCAGCCGCGGCCAGGCCGAGCAGAGAGCGGCCAGGAGTGAGCAGGAGCCGCCGCCGCCGGGCCGGGACACGCTCCAGCGAGACGACCTCCGCCAGCAGCGCGTCCGCCCCCGCGGTGGATGCCCGGCCGGCCAGGTCCTCATCCAGCACTCGCGCCCGGTCCTTGAAGATCTGGTCGTTGTTCACCCTGACTCCTTCTCGATGAGAGGCCGTGAGGCGAAGCCGGCGGCCGATGGGCGGGTCTTCTCCAGGGCCTTGGCGAAGCGCTTGCGGGCCCGGTGCAGGCGGATTCGGACGGCGTTGCGGGAACAGCCGAGCACTGTTGCGATCTCGCCGGGGTCGAGCCCTTCCCAAAGGGTCAGCGCCAGCAGTTCGCGATCGCTGTCCGCGAGCATGTCCATGGCTTCGCCCACGCCGTCCTGCTCACTGTGGTGGGAGGGGGCGGCAAAAGGTGTGCGATCTCGTCGGTGAGTTCGGTGTGCCGGGTGAGCCTGCGCCGCTCGCTACGGCGGTGATTGGCCAGGACCCGACGCGCCACGCCGTACAGCCAGAGCTTGTCGGCCTCGCCGTCAGGGAGCTCGGTGATCCGCCGCCAGGCGATCACATAGGTCTCGGCCACCACATCGGCGGCGTCCTCAGGAGAGGAACAGCGCCGCAGAGCGTATCCGAGGATCTGCTTATAGGTTCGCCGGTACACCGCCTCAAATCGGGACCGATCATCTTGTTCACTCACGCGTCATCCTCGTCAGGCCTTTCGAACGCTGCGGGCTTTCACTTCCTACGTGTCCGCGGCCGACGGCAGAATTTCAGGCCAGGCGGGAACGACTGAACCGATCCGCCGCGGCGAGGAGACCTCCGCCCGCATTCGCCGCCGAAGCCGACCTCAATCCAGCGCCGCCGTCCCGCTGAACCCACCTGCCGTGAAGGAAATGGCACATCTCATGAGCAGCGTCAGCATCATCGGCACCGGGAACATGGCCTGGACGATCGGCGCGCGGGCGGTGGCCGGCGGCAACACCGTCGAGGTCATGGGCCGCGATCAGTTCAAGGCCGCTGACCTGGCCGAGGCTCTCGGCGGCGGTGCCACGGCGGGGGAGTGGGGTGCCGTCCCGGCCGGCGAAATGTCCTGGAGCAGGGCCGGCCCGACGTCTTCATCGCCGGCGACGATGCGCGGGCCAAGGCGATCGTGGAGGCGTTCATCAAGAGCCTCGGGATGCGCCCGCTGGACGCAGGCGGTCTGGAGATGGCGCACTGGCTGGAAGGAGCGGGTCTGCTCACCATGGGTCTCGCCCGCCACGGGGTGGGGGGCTGGAGCTTCGCCCTCGGCGTCACGGAACTTCCTGCCTGAGCCGTAAGCGCTACACTCCTGCGTCGGCCGGGTCGCCCGAGGGAATCTCACCCTTGGTGGACCCGGCCGTCGCCTTGACGTCTTCCAGGGCGTTGTCGATGAGGACGGCGGCGATGGCGGCGGCGGTGGGGAAGGACTCGGCGTTGAGGACCCGGGTGCGGGCCGAGGCGCCATCGAGGAGCAGCGCCAGTTGCTCGCCGAGCCGCTCGGGGTCGGTGGCGCCGGCTTCGCGGGCCGTTTCGGCGAGCCGCGCGGCGATGGCGAGCTTGTACTCGCGGGCGTATTCGGACGCGGGGTGCTGGGGGTCGTGGATTTCGACGGTCGCCGCGATGTACGGGCACAGGGGCGTGAGCTCGTCCGGGCCGGACATGGGCATCTCGAAGGCGGCGAGGAGTCGTTCGCGGGGGGTGAGGTCGGTGCGGTCGAACACCGCGGCCATGAGGCCGGGATCGAACCGGCGCAGGTATTCGGCGACCAGTTCGTCCTTGCCGGCGAAGTGCTGGTAGGCCGTGCGCTTTGAGACCTGGGCCACTGCGCAGAGTTGGTCCATGCCGGTGCGGTTGATGCCCTGAGCGCGAAACAGCTGCTGTGACGCGCTGAGGATGCGCTCGCGCGCGCCCCTGCCGCGGCGCCGGCCTTGGGGGCCCTTCTCCGGCTTCGTCATGTCTGCATCATATCTCAATTCGGTACCGCTCGGTATACATAGCGTGCGTTCTCCTTGGTCGCCGCACCCTGCCATCAGGCTGCGATAGGTCGCCAACCAGGTCCGTAACCTGCTCGGCCGCTCAGAGGAGGGCGCCGCCGGAGACCTCGATGCGCTGGGCGGTGACCCAGCGCAAGCCTTCGGAAGCCAGCGTGGCGATGGCGTCGCCGATCTCCTCAGGTTCGCCGACGCGGCCGAGCGCGGTCTGTCCGGCCAGAACCTGGCGCATCTCGGCGTCGTCCCGCATCGCTCCACCGTTGAAGTCGGTGGCGGTCGGCCCCGGGGCGATGGAGTTGACCCGGATGCCGCGCGGGCCGAGTTCTGCGGCGAGGGTGCGGCTCAGGGCTTCGACGGCGGCCTTCGAGGCGGAGTAGACCGAGGTGGCGGGGCTGGTGTGGCGGGTCAGTGACGTCGAGACGTTGATGACGCGGCCGCCCTGGGTCAGCAGCGGCACAAGTGACTGGATGAGGAAGAACGTGCCCCGGACGTTGGTGCCCATCACCGTGTCGAAGTCGTCGATCGTGACGTCCTCCAGCGGTCCGAAGATCCCCACTCCCGCGTTGTTGACCAGGATGTCGAGCCGCGAAGCACCCCAGCGCTCCAGCTGCTCGCTCAGTTCGGAGGTGAAGGACGCGAAAGAGGAGACGTCGCTGATGTCGAGCCGGAGCACAGCGGCAGTCCCACCCACCGCCTGCACCTGTTCCACCGTCTTCTCAGCCCCGGCCGCATCACCGCGGTGGGTGACCAAGACCCGCACCCCGCGTGTGGCCAGAGCGATGGCCGCGCCGCGTCCGAGACCGCGATTCGCACCGGTCACCAAAGCGATCTTGTCGATCGTCATGAACTGTTCCTCCACCGCGCGGCTACCGAAATTCGCCCGGGCGCCACAGATAGGATGCGAGTCACTCGACTCGCCTTGCTCTCGTACCGTAACCAGGACCATCGAGGCGAGTCAAGTGACTCGCCTCGGGTCTGCGGCATACTGTCCGCATGGCAGCAGAGCTCTCCGCACACCACCGCAGACTCGCTCAGCAGAAACGCGAGGCGATCACCACCGCAGCCACAGAACTGTTCCTGGATCGTGGCTACGACGGCACCTCACTGGCCCGGATCGCCGAAGCGGCCGGGGTCTCGAAGTCCACCCTGTTCAAGCGGTTCCCCACCAAGGCGGCACTCTTCGAGGCCATCGTCACCGAGTCCTGGCAGCGTGACGCCGGCGACGCTGCCGCGCGGCCACAGACCGGAGATCTGCGCTCCGGACTGACAACCGTCGGCCACCGCTATGCCGACCTGGTCGGCCGGCCCGGCATGACAGCCCTGTTCCGGATCGTCATCGCCGAACTGCCTCGTTTCCCCGAACTGGGACGGATGCAGTTCCAGCTCGGCAAACTGCCCTACTTCACCTCCGTCCAGCACTACTTGGAATCCGAGCACGAGGCGGGCAACGCTGATGTCCCGGACGCCGCGAGCGCCGCGAACCAGTTCCTCGGCATGATCGCCAACTACGTCCTGTGGCCGCGCATGCTGCTGACCGACTGGAACCCCTCAGCCTCCGACATCCACGACGCCGTCGAACAGGCCGTCCAGACCATGCTCGCCAGATACGCCCCGACCCACCGGCCTGACCCGAAGCCGGAAAGCTGACACTGGCGCGCAAGCTCAACATCCGCGACGCCTCCACTCAGCGGCGCCTGTCGGTGAAGGCGTGAGAGGTCGCCGTCGGACGGACAGGCCCGCCACGCGACCGAACGCCGGCAAACCGAGGTTGCTCGGCCACGCCGACGCCCGCCATGACCGCCATCGCGCCGGTACGGTCAGCCGCACATCGCCATGCCGTACAGAGCCGCAAGTGCTTCGTCGATGGGATGGGGCTGCGGCCTGCCCGTGGCGTCGAGCCTGCTCCACCTCTGCATGTTCACCGCGACGGACATCTGCCGCTTGCCGTCGGCGCTGGTCATGGCCAGTGCTCCGGCGCCCCAGACGGTGCCGCCATGCCCCCAGAAGGTGCCGCCGCCGGGTATCTCCATCGGGTGCAGGCCGAGCCCGTAGTCGATGAGCTTGCTTTCCTGGGAGGCGACGCGGACGATGCGCCGCATCTCCGCCAGCGACGACGGGCTGACGATCTCACCGGCGAACAACAAGCCGAAGAACCGGTTGAGATCCGCAACGGTCGAGATGAGCGAAGCCGCCACCCCCGCGAAGGACATGTCGAAGACGCTGAAGTCGCGCGGCGGCTCGATCATGCCGAACCACGCCTCGTAGATTTGCGACTGCGGCCCGCTGAACCGCGGTCCATCGGGAAGCTCGGTGTCCCGCAGCCCGGCGCGCTCGATGACGTTCCGGGTGATGTACGTCTCGGCCTTCGTGCCGGTTACCTGCTCCAGAAGCTGGCCGAGCAGGAGGTAGTTGGTGTTGGAGTACAACCCCGGAGTGCCGCCCGGCGCGCTGACAGCGGGTGCGGAAACGCCTTTCTCGATCAGCTCGAGGGGGTGAAACCGGGTGAGCCGGTGGTCGTCCAGGCTCTGCGGCCTCGTGTCGGCCACGGCCGGGAAGGCTCTGAGGGAGGGGTAGGCGTACGGGAGGTATTCGGCGAGACCACTGGTGTGGTTGATCAACATCCGGACCGTGATCGCATCGCCGCGTTCTCCGGGAACCAGCTTCGGCAGGTAGTGGCCGATCGGCGTGTCGAGACCGACCTGACCACCTTCGACCAGTTGCATCACCGCGGCGGCAGTGAAGGTCTTGGTGATGCTGCCGACGCGGTGCCGCATGTCGGCGGAGACAGGGCGGCCGGTAGCGACGTCGGCGACCCCGGCGGCACCGCGCCAGACCTCGTCGCCGTCGCGCACCTCGGCGAACAGGCCGGGCATTCCGGCGCGGTGGACGTTCTCCAGTGCGGTGTTCAGCTCTTCGGGACTTCTCATGACAGGTGTCCATCCGTAGGGACCGGGCTCATGTCCCCATTATGCACGCGGTGCGTGCAACGCCAAGTGCATAGGTATGCTGATCGCTGACGAGGGGGATGAGATGGCAGGTAGAAGGCGCTGGTCGACCGAAGAGATCCTGGACACGGCGGCGGAGCTGCTGCGCACGAGCGACGCCGAGTCGTTCAGCGTGCGCAAGCTCGCGGCAGTGCTCGGCACCGATTCCTCCAGCCTCTACCGGCATTTCCGCAACAAGACCGAGCTGCTGCGCGCGGTCGCCGACCGCATCCTCCTGGCCGCCATGGACGGCTATCGGCCCGACGGCGACTGGAAGCAGCGCATCACCGCCCTGGCCCTGCGCGTGCGAGAAGCCTTCGGCCGGCACCCCCAGCTCGCCGCGGTCTGGGGACGCTACGCCTCAGGCGGCACCGGTTCGCGACTGGTCATGGAAGAGGTGCTGCAGGCCCTGCTCGCGTCGGGACTGCCTGACGCGCAGATCCCCGCGCGCTACCACCGGATCGTGGTCCTCATCGCCGCGTTGATCGCCTCCGAGGCCGGGATCAGCACCCTCACCCCCGAAGAGCACGAACAGGGCATGGAGCTGTTCCGCGTCGCGGTACTCGGCGCCGATCCCGAACACTTCCCGGCCCTGGCCCACTTCGCCCGCGACGTCCGCCCTCTCGGGGTGGACCGCCGCGCCGCGTTCGAAGAGATCCTCGCCGTCCAACTCGCCCACATCGAGGCCGCGATTCGCCTGAGCTAGCCGGCCTCGGGGTTGAGGAACGAGCGGACGGACCGAGCGATCGGTTCGAGATCGCAGAAGACGTTGGATGGCGATATCGCGGTACGAGCACACGTCATCGCGGGTCAATGGGTATGACGTTCTGGTGTCGCCACGACGAGCAGACCCGCCGCGACCAGCCCGCCGGCGTGCAGGCAGAGCGTGGGGACGATGCCGAGCCGTTCGCCGAGCACGCCCGCCAGCGCCATCCCGAGCAGTGACGTGGCGGCCTGGGCGCTGATGAGGAGCCCGAAGACCGTGCCTAACCGGTCGTCGCCAGTGGTTGTCTGGGCGAACGTGGTGAGTCCCGCCATCGCTGCCGCGGCCGGTAGCCCGGCCAGGGCGATCAGCGCGATGGCCGGCCATAGCGCATGGGTCAGGAGTGGGTAGGTGAACAGCGCCAGGTCGGCCAAGCCGAAGACGACCGTTCCCCATCCGAACAGCGCTCGCGGGGTGGCGTTCCCCGGGCGGGCGGCGATCGCCAGACCGCCGGCGATCCCGCCGACTGCCTGCGCCGACAGGAACAGCCCGTAGGCGTCTGCTTCTCCGCCGAGCACGTTGGCCACGAACGGTGCCGCGAGCGTCGCGAAGATGCCCTCGCCGAGCCCTGTGATCACCATGTACGCCAGCAGCAGGCGCACGCCGCGGTTGGTTCTGGCCAGCCGCAGCCCGGAGACCCATTGCCCGCCCATTGTCGTCGCGGCCGTGGCGCGTCGAGTGGGTGTCCGCAGGCGGGCCAGGAGGAGTGCGGAGATCAGGAAGCCGGCCACGCCGATCCAGACGACGGCGGCCGGCCCGCCCGCGCCGACCGCGACCCCGCCCGCCGACGCTCCCAGCAGTCTGGCGGCCTGGCCGGTCTGCCCGTGTAATGCGTTGGCCCTGACGAGCTGCGAGGCGGCCACGATCTGTGGCACGAGGGCTTTCTGGGCGGGGAACAGGACGGTGCTGAGCACGCCTGTCCACAAGGCGACGGCGTAGATGATCCACACCTGGCCCGGTTCACGTACCGCCAGGAGAGGCAGCAGTCCCAGCGCGAGCAGCACGTCCGTGATCGCCAGCAGCCTGCGGCGATCCCATCGGTCGGCGAGCACGCCCGCCAGTGAACCGAGCAGGACGTCGGGTAACCGGGCGGCCAGCAGCATGGTGGCGCTGGACAGTGTGGATTCGGTGAGTACGTAGACGTGGTAGGCCAGGCCGGTGCTGATGGCCCAGTCGCCGGTCTGCGAGATCAGCCCGGCCGTGAGGAGTCGCCGGTAGTCCTGATGCTTCCCGAGCAGGCTCCGGATCCCGCCCGGCGCTTCCTCGGTCGACTTCGTCAGAGCGCTCGTGGCCTCCCTCGCCGGTTCCTCTCCCGGCACGGTGGCGTCCCTGGCGTCAGTCACCGGTGCCGGTGGCCGGGAGCGGAACCAGGAGGGTGGTCAGCAGGACGGGCCGGGACCCTTCCGGCCGCTCGGACGGGTCGGCGATCCGCGCCATCAGCGGCTCCAGCAGCCGGGTGAACGCGGCGTCGAACGCGGCGAGTTCGTCGGGAGTGACGTAGAGGTACGAGCTGCCGATCCCGCCTGATGTCCGCCACTCATCCGGCTCGTCCATGCGGCGCTCCTGCCATTCGGCCAGCCGTGCCAGCGCTCGTTCGGCGATGACCTGTTCCAGCAGGCCGCGGGCAGCCGAGGTCTCGGGGGTGGACTCGGCGTCGGACCACTCCTGGGTCAGTGAGGTCGCCTTCCACGGCCGTTCCCGCTCGTCGCGTGCCTCGGCCTGCTCCACGAAGCCGTACTTGGCGAGTTGCCGCAGGTGGTAGGAGGCCAGTGCCTGGCTGATGCCGACCTCGCGGGCGGCGTCCGCGGCGGTCGTGGCGCCGGCCCGCATCAGCAACTCGTGCAGTGCCAGGCGGACGGGATGGGCGAATGCCCGCATGGCGGCCGGGTCGTCGAGCACCCGTCGGGGCCGCTTCCTCCAGGATTCCAAAGACATGCTTGGAATCCTGGGTCCATCGCGATCACATGTCAAGGAATCCTTTGGAATGTGATGGCAGGTCGATCAATGTGTGGTTGTTGCGCAGAGACACGTCCGGTTAAGGCTGCCTGGGCCGCCGGGCGAGGTCGGATGCGGGCGGCTCGGGCTCCCCGCCGGGGGGTGGGGGCGTGGGTAGGACGTTGAGGTGCACGCCGACGACGTGGCCGGGGGCGGCCCGCGCCGAGCGCGCGGGAGATGGCAGCCCCCCAGCCACCTTCCTGGGCGCCGTAGCGGTCCTATTCGAAGGGGCAGGTCGGTCATCGCCGCAGGCGGTTGGCGCGGTCCGGCTGGCGCCCGTCCACTTCGTCGGCCGTATTGCGCTCGGAAGGCACCAGGGGGTCGGCCTGTGGCGTGGTGTCGGCCCGGAGGGGGGTCTCGCGGATGAGCCAGGAGACGGCGAAGGCGATCACGGAGAGTACGGTGGCGCCGATGAGGATGACGTGCAGGCCGCTGGTGACGGCCAGCCGGACGGCGTCGGCCGCCTGCACAGGCAGATTCGGCAAGAGGGCGGGCGTGAGTTCGCCTCCTCCGGCCAGCCGGTCGGCCATGGCCGGCCCCAGGTGGGCGGCCAGGTCGGTGTGCATGCGGGTGGCGTACAAGGTGCCCAGCAGGGCGATGCCCACCGATCCTCCGATGGTGCGCAGCAGCGTGAGCGTGCCGCTGGCGGCCCCCATGTCGCGCGGATCGGCGCTGTTCATGGTGATCAGGGTGGTGCTCTGCATCACCAGGCCCATTCCCGCCCCGATGAGGAGGGTGAGTGCTGAGGCGAGGGCGGCGGGGGTGTCGGCGTCGAGCCGGAACAGGGCCAGCGCGCCCGCGATCATGAGGGCTCCGCCCAGGATGGGATAGACGCGGTAGCGGCCGTTCGCGCTGATGAGGCGGCCGGTGACCAGTTGGGCGCCGAGCATGCCGAACATCAGCGGGAGCAGCAGCATGCCGCTGGCCGCCGGGGAGGATCCCTGGACGAGCTGCATGTACTGCGGCAGATAGTTGGTCACGGTGAGCATCACCGCGCCGACCAGGAAGCCGAGGGCCTGGGCGAGGGTGAAGTCGCGGTCGGCGAACAGCCGGGGCGGGATGATCGGCTCCGCCGTACGGCGTTCCACGGCCACGAAGGCGGCCAGGGCGAGCAGCCCGATCGCGCCGAGGGTCCATGAAGTCCCGCCCGCCAGCAGGGTCAGGGCCACGATGGCGATGGTCAGCAGGGCCGCTCCGGTGTAGTCGATGCGGGGGCGGTGACGCTCGGCGGGTGGCAGGTGGATGTGGGTGACGATGAGCAGCAGGGCGAGGGCGCCGAGGGGCAGGTTGACGTAGAAGGTCCAGCGCCAGCTGAGGTGGTCGGTGAGCAGGCCGCCCAGCAGCGGTCCGCCGACGTAGGCGATCGGCATGATGATGCCGATCATCGACTGCAGCCGGCCGCTCTCGCGGGGCGGGACCAGGACGCCGATGATGGCCAGCGCGCCGACCATGAGCCCGCCCGCGCCGAGTCCCTGAACGGCGCGAAAGGCGATGAGCTGGGCCATGTCCTGGGCCAGGCCGCAGAGCGCGGACCCGGCCAGGAAGAACGTGATGGAGGTGATGAAGGTGGCCTTGCGGCCGAACAGGTCGCCGAGCTTGCCCCAGATGGGGGTGGTGGCCGCGCCGGCGAGCATGTACGCGGTCACCACCCAGGGCAGCAGGTCCAGGCCGCCGAGTTCGCCGGCGATGGTGGGCAGCGCGGTGCCCACGATCAGGCCGTCGAGCATGGCCAGGAACATGCCGATGAGCAGTCCGAAGACGCCAAGACGGGTCATGGTGGTTCAGGCGGCGTAGGGGCGGGCGGTCCTGGCCTCGCGCAGCGAGTGCGCCCACCAGGCGAGCCGGTCCAGCATGACCTTGGCGGCGGCGTCGGCGGCCGGGTCCACGGCTTTGCCGTCGCCGTCGAACTGCGCCCACGGGTGCTGCAGGCCTACGCTGTCGCGGAGGGTGACGGCGTGCAGTTCGGCCAGGACGAGCCGCAGTTGCTCGACGGCGCGCAGTCCGGCGGAGAAGGCGCCGTAGGAGACGAACGCGACCGGCTTGGCGTGCCACTCGATGCTGTGCCAGTCGATGGCGTTCTTCAGCGCCGCCGGGAAGCTGTGGTTGTACTCGGGGGTCACGATGACGAAGGCGTCGGCCGCTGCCATCCGCGGTGACACGGCCGCCAGCAGATCCTTGGCCTGCTGAGTGGCGGGCGGCTGCCCGAGCACCGGCAAGACGGTCGGCAGCGGGGTCTCGATCAGGTCGATCAGGTCGGCGCTCATGTCGCCGCGCTGGTCCAGGTGGTCCATGACCCAGTTGGCCACGGCGGGGCCGAAACGTCCGTCACGGGTGCTGCCGAGAATGACCGCGATGTTGAGCATGATGCCCCTTCGTTGTGTACAACGTATCTGGTTCGAGACAACGTACACACGACCGTGTACGTTGTCTACTTCTGATACGTTGTATAGGGATGCGAGGAAAGGACCTGCGACATGGCCGGCGACAAGAGCGCACCTCTATGGGAGCGGTTGGAGCGTCCTTCGCCGGCCCCCCGCCAGACGCTGTCGTCGCAGCGCATCGCCACGACGGCTGTCGCGATCGCCGACGGTGAGGGCCTGGAGGCCATCACCATGCGCCGCCTGGCCGCCGAGCTGGGCGTCGCCCCCATGGCGCCCTACCGTTACGTGTCAGGCAAGGACGACCTGCTGGAACTCATGGTCGATCACGTCTACGCCGATCTGCGCCTGCCTCGTGGCCTCGACTGGCGGGAGAGCCTGCGCACGCTTGCCGTACAGACGCGCGAACTGATGCTCCAGCACCGATGGCTGGCCCAGCTGTCCCCGCGGGCCAAACTCTCCCTCACGCCCAACCGGATGACCGTGGCCGAGCAGGCCCTGGTAGCGCTCGACGGCCTGGACCTGGACGCCGACACGATGATGAGCGTCTTTCGCACCGTGGACGCCTACGTGCACGGCGCCCTGAGCTACGAAAGCGCCGTCAGCACCGTCATCAGCGAGCAGAGCCTGTCCGGCGGCGACGAACTACGCGACGAACTCGCCCCGCTGATGATGTGGCACATGCGGACCGGCCGTTATCCGACCTTCCAGCACTACCTGCGCACCGCCACCCGTAAAGACGACACTTCGTGGCAGTTCGACCTGGGCCTGGACTGCCTCCTCGACGGCATCGCCACCCGCTTTGGCATCTGAGGCGCCCCCCCGGGTGGATCCGGCATCACCACTGGCCCTCGCCGCGATGAGCCACACCCTGACACCGTCGTCATCCCCGCCGAATACCGGGAGGCCGGGCCGGTGACGCGGGGCGCAGGCCCGCCTGGTCGGGCTCTCTTTGGCGACTGCGGAGAACTCGCCGCCCGCAGCGAACTGCCCGGACTGCCGGTCCTCATCCATTCCCAGTACGTCGAGCAGTTGTACGCCCGTGAACTCCTGGCCGACGGCCGGTAGGGGAGCTGATGGCAGGCTGCCGGTTATGTCTAACTAAGCCTTGATCGGTGCGGCTGACCTGGCGGCCTGCTCGATCTTCGCGCAGGAGGCCGCCCGGGCTTCCTCGTCGATCTGCTTCTCGTGTTCGGCGCGCAACCCGGTCCGGCCGTCGAGGCTCTCGCGCAGGATATCGGCGTGCCCGGTATGCCGGATGGACTCGCCGAGGACATGGACCAAGACGGCGAACAGGTTCGTGTCGGCATCAGGCTCCGGCCACCACGGCACGTGGCCGGGGGCGTCGACGGGAAGCTCGTTGATCGTCGCGTCCGAGTGTTCCCACGTGCGCCGGTAGAACCCGATGATCTGATCGCGAGTCTCGTTCTCGGTCGCCCACAGATCGCTGCCGTCGGAGTCCTGCCACCGGGGCAGCGGTTGCGGGGAAGGACGGTCGAAGACCTCGCCGAAGTACCTGGCCTCGACGGTGGCCACGTGTTTGACCAGGCCGAGGAGGTTGGTCCCGGTCGCTGTCAAAGGTCGGCGG
Organism: Nonomuraea glycinis; assembly: GCF_014646515.1. GTDB lineage: Bacteria > Actinomycetota > Actinomycetes > Streptosporangiales > Streptosporangiaceae > Nonomuraea > Nonomuraea glycinis. Next base: position 126,489 of record NZ_BMNK01000016.1, on the reverse strand, counting down.
GCGTCGTATTCGGACAAGCCGTCGAGTTTCCAGAGCAGCGCCTTGCGGTCCCGCCGCAGTCTCCCGTGCAGGGTGTCCTTCGCGAATTCATCGATCATGCGGCATGAGCCTGCCATGGGCTGTTCAAGGTCTCAAGATCCCGTACATGGTCCGCGGCTCGGCCGAACCGAGAATCTCATGGGCCCCTTTCCGTACCGCGACTCCTCATACCCGGAAGTGTCCGGCGACCCCGGCGGCGGCGCGATCCGGGCCGGAGACCGGA
>NZ_BMNK01000016.1:0-126219 GCF_014646515.1 Nonomuraea glycinis | reverse complement strand
CCCCCCCCCCCCCCGCCGCCGGTTACTGGAGGATCTTCACGTCGTCGACGCCCGCCTCCACCAGGCTCGCAGCCGAGGCGTCGGCGGCTTCGACCAGCACCCGCACGCTCTGCCCCGCGAAGGCGGACACGTCGACGGTCGTCGCCGCCCAGGCGCCGTCACGGTTCGTGGCGGCGCCGAGCTGCTGGAAGACGGTGCTCGTCGAACTGCCGACCACCCTGACCCGCAGGTAGTCGGCGCTGGAGGAGTTGCTGCCGTGCGCGAGGTACCAGGAGAACGACAGCTTCGGCGCCCCGGCCGGCAACGTGATCGGCGGCGACTGGATGGACGTCACGCCGCCGTCGACGTCGTGGGCGCCGGCCGATGATCCGGCCAGCCGTCCGGTGACCAGGTCGTTGACGCCGTTGACCGTGGTGCCGAGCTGCTTGGCGCCGCTGGAGGTGGTGGCCTCCGGGTCGCCCCGCTCCCACAGGCCGCTCGTGGCCGTACCGGCCACCGGCGTCCAGCCCCGATCGGTCTCGAAGTCGTCCGACCAGACCACGACGGGCGGCGTGGCGGTGCCGATCGTCCAGACGGCGTACGCCACCGCGTCGGCGTTGCGGTCGAGCGCCGCGTCGCTGATGTTGGCCGTGGTGTCGCACGCGCGGTGGTAGCACGGGTCGAATGCCTGCCCCGCCGTGCCTCCCCACAGCTGCGCCTGGGCGCTGGACTTGATGCCCTCGGCGCCGGTGAAGGTGCCACCCGCCGGGATGCCGCGGGAGATGAACGGGCCGTAGTCGGAGCGGCCGTCGAAGTCGGTGCCGCGCGTGGGCACGCCGATGGAGGTGAAGTAGTCCTGCAGAACCTTCTCCAGCTCGGCCGATCCGGCGGGTCCCGGACCGGAGCCCACCCCGTCGGAGTTGTCGCCGTCGTAGAGGAAGTAGCCGGCGTTGGGCGAGCCGACCATGTCGAAGTTGAGATACCCCTTGATCTTCGCCCGTTCGGTCGCGGACAGGTTGGTGACGTAGTGCTGCGAGCCGCGCAGCCCCAGCTCCTCGGCGCCCCACCAGGCGAAGCGCAGGTGCTTGGCGGGCTGGAGAGCCTGCCGGGACACTTCCAGCGCGGTCTCCAGGATCGCGGCGCTGCCGGAGCCGTTGTCGTTGATCCCGGGCCCGGCGGTCACGCTGTCGAGGTGAGCGCCGATCATGAGGATGTCGTCGGGGTCGCCGCCCGGCCAGTCGGCGATCAGGTTGTAGCCGGTGGCGCCGTTGTAGGTGAATGACTGCAGGGTCGTGCTGAACCCGGCGGCGTCCAGGCGGCCCTTGACGTAGTTGGCGGAAGCGAGGTAGCCGGGCCGGCCGTGGGCGCGGTTGCCGCCGTTGGCGGTCGCGATGGACTGGAGCTGGGTCAGGTGGGCCTTGACGTTGGCCAGTGGGATGTCGGGCGCGGCGAGCGCCGTCGCGGCCTGGGCCGGCGCGCCGATGAGGGCGCTGGCTAAGGCCAGGGTCACGGTGGTGATGACGGCGAGCAGTCGTGATCTCATGCCATTCCTCTGGGGTTGTGAGGAGCAGGGTGAGAGCGTGCGGCAGGTGCAGGATGCCGCGTTAGGTGCCTCCATCGGGATCTGACGGGACAGGAACAATCCCCCGGGATGGTGCTGTAAGGAACGTAATGTCACAAAGGGATGTCGCCTAGACCCGATTCCGCACCGTCACCGCGAATCGCCACGAAACCATCAGCGTCAGATTGCCACGAAGTGTCAGTAAGCCGCTCAGCGCGTTGTCGGTTCACGAGGTTCATCACTGACCTCCTCAGGCGGCTGCGGTGGCCTGGAAGGCGGTCACGGAGGCCGACCGCGCTCCCGAAGCCGCCCACGCCCTGGCGAAGATGCTCATCGGGCCGGTGATGTCCAGGCGCCTCATCGACCGCCGGCCCATCACGGACGCCTACCTCGAAAGCGTGGTCACCGGCTGGCTTGCGGCCACATCCCGCCCCGCTCACCTCCGGCGCTCTCCCTCATGACGCGGACGCCCGTCCTCCCCGGCACGCGGTACGAACCCGATACCCGCAGTGCGGCAGCCTTCGTCTCAGCGCCCAGATCCTGATGCTTTACCTGACGTGGCCCGCGGCCGGATCCGAGACGCGGAAGGTGCGCCGGTACGCCGATGGGGCGACCCCCGTCTCCGCTGCCAGGTGCCGCCGCAGCGAGGTGGCGGTGGCGAAGCCGACCTCATGGGCGACCCGGTCCACCGGCAGGTCGCTGGACTCCAACAGGTGCCGCGCCCGCCTCAGCCGCTGCTGAGTCAGCCAGCGGCCGGGGCTCAGACCGGTCTCTTGCCGGAAGCGCCGGGCGAAGGTGCGGGTGCTCATCGCCGCGTGCGCGGCCAACTCCTCCAGCGACAGCGGCAGTTCCAGCCGCTGCAGGGCCCAGTCGCGGGTCGGTCCTGTGCCGGTCCCGCTCACCGGCGGCAGCGGCCGCTCGATGTACTGCGCCTGCCCGCCTTCCCGGTAGGGCGGCACGACGCAGCGGCGGGCGACCTGGTTGGCGACCTCGCTGCCGTGGTCCTGGCGCACCAGGTGCAGGCAGATGTCGACACCGCTCGCCGCCCCCGCGGAGGTCAGTACGTCACCGTGGTCGACGAAGAGCACGCCGGCATCCAGCTCGACCCGGGGGAACAGTTCCTGAAAGATGTCGGTGAGCTCCCAGTGGGTGGTGGCTCGGCGTCCGTCCAGGAGACCGGCGGCGGCCAGCAGGAAAGCGCCGGTGCAGATGGACACCAGGCGGGTGCCGGGGCGGACACGGGACAGGGCGGTCAGGGCCTGCGGGTCCGGGGCGGCGGCCGAGGCCGGCGAGATCCCGTACGGAGGGATGATCACGGTGTCCGCCTCGGCCAGCACCTCGGGACCGTGCCCGGGGGTGACGGTCAGGTCCGCGTCGGTACGTACGGGTCGCCCGTCCACGCTCGCGGACAGCACCTCGTAGCGGCCATCGGCGGATCCCAGGACCCGGTGCGGGATGCCGAGTTCGAAGGGGTAGACGCCCTCGAGGGCGAGGACGACGACCTTGTGCGCGCCGGGCCGCGGGGCGGGGTCCAGTTCGGCCGCGCGATCAGCGAGGTCACGGTCCCGGGCGGACACGGGGAGAGCGCGGGGAACGCGGTGGGCGGCAGGGTCGATGGACATGGCAAGAATGTATCGGAGGCTGACCTTCTTGCCATCGCCCCGGGCTGGACCGTAGGGCCAGGATCGAGGCATGACTCCGACGGACACCCTTGACGATCTCAGCTCCCCGGGCCCTGCTGCCCCGCACAGCGCCCCTGTGATGCTCGCCCTGCACCAGACGGCCCTCGGCGGCCCTGAGGTGCTGCGGCTGACCGAGCTTCCGCGGCCCGCGCCCGGCCCCGGGGAGATCCTCGTCGCCGTGCACGCGGCCGGACTCAACCCCACGGACTTCAAGCACCGCGCCCTGAGTATCTTCCTGCCACCCCCGCCGCTGATCCTCGGTTGGGACGTCTCCGGCACCGTGGTGGAGACCGGCCTGGGCGTCACCCTCTTCCAGCCCGGTGACGAGGTGTTCGGCATGCTGCCATACCCGTATGGGGCCGGCTCCCACGCCGAGTACGTGACCGGTCCCACCCGCGCCTTCGTCGCCAAGCCCACCGGGATCGACCACATCCAGGCGGCCGCTCTGCCGCTGGCCGCGCTCACCGCCTGGCAGGCCCTCGTCGAGACCGCGGGCCTGCGGGCCGGGCAGCGGGTGCTGATCCACGCCGCAGCCGGCGGTGTCGGTCACCTCGCCGTACAGATCGCCAAGGAACGCCGGGCTCATGTCACCGGGACGGCGAGCGCCCCCAAGCATGCTTTCCTGCGCGAGCTCGGCGCGGATGCCTGCATCGACCACCGCTCCGAGGACTTCACCGACACCGAGGAGCGCTACGACGTCGTCCTCGACGCCCTCGGCGGGGAGACCGCCACCCGTTCCGTGGGCGTGCTCCGCCCCGGCGGCGTTCTCATCTCCCTGGTGCCGGGCGCCGAGGACACCCGAGCCGCGGCCGAGAAGGCACAGGTCCGCGCCGTCACCCTGATCGTTGAGCACGACCAGGCCGGGATGCGTGCCATCGCCGACCTCGTCGACGGGGGCAGGCTCCGCGCCCACGTCTCCGCCACCTTCCCCCTCGCCGAAGGCGCTCGGGCCCACGTTCTGGGGGAGACGGGCCGCACCACGGGCAAGCTGGTCATCACCGTGCGCTGAGGCGGATGGCTCCGGCCCAGGCGGTGGACGTGTCCGGCCTGCCAGTAGGAGTGGAACGGCGGACCGGGCTTGGTGTCACATCTGTTGACACTGTAGGTCTGACCAGGCCGGTCTTGCCCGATGGCGGATTCTGAGGGTGTCGAGGTGCTTGAGCGGTTTGGGCAGGAAGCGGCGGATGGCGGCATAGCGCTGCAGCAGTTCTTCGAGGACGCGGGCGAGGAGATCGTCGAGGGTCGCGGCGTTGAGGTGGTGAAGGTGCAGACATGTCCCTTGCCCTCCGCATCTTGGACGCGACCCCGTCCCGCCGTTCGCGGGGGGAGCGACACCACGGACCGGCGTGGCGGAGCTGCGCTTTTGGGGTTAACGCTGAAGAAACCTTGCTCTCGTTAGAACTTGTGGCTCGACACCTCGGTCTTCACGTTTGGAAGAGGCAGACTTCATGATTCTTCGTCGAACGACGTTCACTGGCGCAGCCTCACTGGCGTGCGCGGCGCTGGTCTTGAGCGCGGCGCCGCCCGCCACCGCCGCGACAGCTGCCGCCCCCGTCAAGGTCGGGGACGTGCAGCAGGCGATGGAAGCCTTGGTGGAAACGGGTCACGTGGTGGGCGCCATTGGCGAGGTGTACGTGGACGGCAAGCGGGTCGGAAAGGGATCGGCCGGGTCCCGCCTGCTCGACGGCAAGGGCGGCGCGATCCCATCGACAGCCCGTTACCGGATCGGGTCGCAGACCAAGACCATGACCGCAGCCGTGGCGCTGCAACTGGTCAAGGAAGGCAAGCTGAGCCTGGACGACAAACTCAGCGAGGTCCTGCCGGAGGTGGCGAAGAAGGACCTGGTGGAGCGAGCCGACAAGATCACCGTACGCCATCTGGTCCAGTTGACCTCGGGCATCCCCGACTACATCGGCCCGGACACCTCGAGCCCTACGCGTAACTACCGCCCGACCGACCTGCTGGCGGCCTCGCGCAAGAACGCACGCCGCGTGGAAGTCGGGACCTTCGACTACTCCAACACCAACTACATCCTGCTCGGCATGATCATCGAGAAATTTTCCGGCAGGTCACTGGCCGCCGAACTCAACCGGAGGCTCTTCGTCCCGCTCGGCATGCGCCACACCTACCTGCCCGCCAAGGCGAACGAGGGCATCAAGGGTCCGCACGGGCACGGCTACGCCCCGGACGAGACGGGCACGATGCGCGATGCCGACAAGATCAACGCCACCACCCTGCTCGGCGCCGGCGGTGTGATCTCCACCACGCGCGACGCGAGCACCTTCCAGCGCGCCTTCCGCCAGGGCAAGCTCCTGCCGGCGTCCCTGAGCAAGCTCGTCACCGACCCGCCGCCCGGCCAGACGCCGCCGCCCGCGGGCGGCCCGTGCGCCGGCAACCCCGAGTTCGCCGCAGGAGGCGGAGGTAGCGCCCCCGGCTTCACCGCCGCGACCCTTACCTCATCCGACGGCCGCGTGCAGTTCGCCGTGTCCCTGACCCTGGCCATGGACAACGACGAGCGCAGCACCGTGTCGAGGCGTATCACCAACGCCCTCAAATCGCTGTTCTGTCCCGCGACGTGATCGTTCCAGCCGCACATGGCAGACGTGATCGGATCACACCGAACGCGAAGCCATCCGCGAGTACCCTGGAAGGCCTCGACGCCGCCGCCCGCAAGGGCAACCACGGCGGCCGGCCCCCGGTCATCACCGACGACATGCCGCACACCGTGCTGCGCCGCAAGGCCGCCGGGGAACGCGTCGAAGACATCCGCAGGAATCTGATCATCCCGACCGGGAAACGCAAGGGCGATAACCCGTCCCTGGCCGGCATCTACCGGGCCATCGCCGAGCAGGAGAAGACCTAGGCCCACCCCGAAGCCGTCGAGGCGGCCCAGTCCTCCTGCACGGCGAAGACATCCCCGCCCTCGCCTGGCCCGCATCCGACGCCCGGGCCAGGCGCTGACAGCGCAGGAGACCGAACTTCGCCACCGCCTGCAGAGCCAACCTCATCCGAACGCGGAGCTGCGATAGCGCATACGAGCAGCCCCCGGCGCTGTCAGCTGAGCAAAGCCCGCACAAGTCGGCCTGTCGTTAAGGAAGCTGTCACCAAGTACACGCGCGAGCGTTGAGCCTGGTCAGTGGGTACGGCGGCGGGGGCCAGGACCTCGGTGACCTTGGCGATGGCTTCGGCTCCGGGTTTGACGTAGCGCATGGCGGTGCGGGGGTTCTTGTGCCGGGTCTTGCCCATGATGAGCTGCAGCGGTACTTCGGCTTCGCCGAGGTGGGTGGCGGCGCTGTGGCGCAGCTGGTGCAAGTCGAGCCCGGCGTACTTGTCGAGGAGGACGCGGGCGCGGTCGTAGCCGAGGCAGCAGATGGGCGGTGCCCGTCTCCCAGTACACCCACTCGGTGGCGCCGCCCTTGGAGCGGACGGGCGCGGCGGTGCTCCAGGTCGAGGTCCTCGACGTTCAGCGCCAGGATCTCCGCAGCTCTGGCCGCCGTTTCATAGAGCATGCGCCACAGCGCCCGCTCGCGCAGGGGGATGTCGCGGCGCGACAGCAGCCGGTGGATCGTCGTCTTGGCCACCGCGCGGTCTCGTCGGCGTTCTCCTTGCGGCGTTCGGCCTCAGCCGGGACCGACGGGGCGGCCCAGTGCTTCTTGGCTTGGCACCAGGCGAGCCAGGAGGCGACGGCGGCGCGGTTGCGGTTCCAGGTCGCCGGCGCGCTCGCCCCCCACAACTCGGCGAGCGCGAAGCCGATCTCGGCGTCGGAGACTTCAGCGAGCGGCCGAGCAGGGCGATGACGCGGTCGATGGCCGAGGCGTAGGCGCGGTGGGTGTTGGGGTTGGCGGTGCGCGGGGTGACCAGGTAGGCGTCGGCGGCCGCGGCGAGCGTGATGTGCCCGCCGCACAGGGCGGCGATCTTCGGCGCCGCGCTCATGCCGGCCACCGTACAGCGGCCGAAGTGATGTACCGGATAACGTGCCAGAGTCGCGCACCGCCCCGGCGAGACGTTCCCCTGGTCACCGCGCGTCCATGATCGCTTCTGTACGTGATGACAGGCCATTATCGCGTACATGAATGTCTGGGAAGTGGGTGACAGCGGCTTCCGCTTTTCACATTTATCGAATATCGTCGATGGACGATGAATGAGAATACGGCGCCGTTGCAGCGCGCGGAGGCCGAAGAGTACGCCAGCTGGTTCAAGGCCCTGGCCGACGCCACCCGGATCCAGATCGTGTCGCTGCTGGCGCGGCGGCGTGCGCCGATGAGCGTGGGCGAGATCGTGACCGCCTCCGGGGTGGGCCAGTCCACCGTCTCACACCACCTGAAGATCCTGGCCGAGGTGCGGTTCGTCCTGGTCGAACGGCAGAGCACCTCCAGCCTGTATCGGATCAACGAGGCATGCGTGAGCTGCTTCCCGACCGCGGCCGATGTGGTCATGGGCAACCCGGTTCCGGCCGCACCCACCTGCGAGTGAAAGAGGTTGATCATGGCGCATGACGAGGTCGTGGAGCGGTACTCCGGCCTGGCGCGGGCCGCTCTGGACGGGCAGGTCATCGCGGACTGTTCGACGGACGAGTTCGCGCAGGGTGGTTTCGGCGCGGCCGGCTACGACGACCTCGGCACCCTGCCGGAGGGTGCGGTGCGGGCCGGCCTGGGCTGCGGCGACCCTGTCGCCGTAGCCGAGCTGCGCGCCGGCGAGACCGTGCTGGATCTGGGGTCGGGCGGCGGCATCGACTTGCTGCTGTCGGCACGCCGGGTCGGCCCGCACGGCAAGGCGTACGGGCTGGACGCCAGCTCCGACATGCTGACGCTGGCCCGGCGCAACGCCGAGCAGGCCGGCGTGCGCAACGTCGAGTTCCTGCACGGCGCCATCGAACGCGTTCCGCTGCCGGATCACGCGGTCGACGCGGTCATCTCCAACTGCGTGATCAACCTGTCCAGCGACAAGGCCGCCGTGCTGGCCGAGGCGTTCCGGGTGCTGCGTCCGGGTGGCCGGTTCGGGGTGAGTGACGTCGTGGTCGACAGTGACCTCGACCCGGTCCAGCGCGCGACGGCCGAGCAGCGGATCGGCTGCGTGGCCGGAGCCCTTCCCGTCGAGGAGTACCGCGAGTTGCTGACCCGGGCCGGCTTCGTCGGCATCCGCATCACGCTGAGTGCCGATCACGGCGACGGCGTGCATTCGGCGATCGTGCAGGCCACCAAGCCCGCCATCGGCCCCGGCCTGGAGATCCGGCCGATGCGCGCCGCCGACGCCACCCAGGTGCTGGCCATCTATCAGGCGGGACTGGACACCGGCCAGGCCAGCTTCGAGACCACCGCGCCGAGCTGGGAGGGTTTTGCCGCGGGCAAGCTGCCGCACCTGCGGTACGTGGCTGCCGACACCGAGACCGGCGAGGTCGTCGGCTGGGTCGCCGCCTCGCTGCTCTCGGCCCGGCCGGTGTATGCCGGAGTGGTCGAGCACAGCATCTACGTCCACCCCGGCTGCCAGGCGCACGGCATCGGCCGCGCCCTGCTGAGAGCCTTCATCGCCGCGAGCGAGGACGCCGGCGTCTGGACCATCCAGAGCGGCATCTTCGGGGACAACGCGCCCAGCCTGTCCCTGCACCAGGCGCTCGGCTTCCGCGTCGTCGGCACCCGCGAGCGCATCGGCTGCCACCACGGCACCTGGCGTGATGTGCTGCTGATGGAACGCCGCAGCGCGGTGACCGGCACCTGACCAGGAGCACAGCCCTTCACCGGGGACAGGTTGTTCGACCGGCGTTCACCTCTCGGCCATAGATGGCTGTCAATATCGAGCCATATCGAATTCGACATCCATCTATACGCCGCCCCTCGCCGGAGTCCCCGACGCCACGGGTGTGCCGATCGTGCTGTTCTTGTGCGTGCACAACGCCGGACGCTCGCAGATGGCGCTCGGCTTCTTCACCCAGTTGGCCGGCGGGCGGGCTCTGGGCTGGTCCGGCTGCTCAGAGCCGGGTGAGCAGATCAACCCGGCCGCGATCGAGGTGATGCGCGAGCGCGGCATCGACATCACCCCCGAGGGCAAGACCATCGCGGAGATCCGCCCGATTCGCGACGAGATCGAGCGGCGGGTACGCGCCCTGCTGGCCGAACTGCGCGTCCCCGTCGGCTGAGACTTGGCTCACATACCAAGCAGCCATAGAGCTGCGTCAATATAGACGTACGGCTAATTCGATGTTGATCTATGCGAGGAAGGGTGCGATGGACCTGCTGGAGATTCTGGAGTGCAGCCCGCCACTGACCCACGAGCCGCTGGACAGCGAGCAGGCCGCCGGCGTGGCGCGGGTGTTCAAGGCGCTGGGCGACCCCGTACGGCTGCGCATCCTGTCGATCGTGGCCAGCCGCGCCGGCGGCGAGGTGTGCGTGTGCGACATCACCGGCGCCTTCGAGCTGTCCCAGCCGACCATCAGCCACCATCTGAAGGTCCTCAAGGAGGTCGGTCTGCTGACCTCCGAACGGCGCGCCTCCTGGGTGTACTACCGCCTCGTTCCCGAAACCCTCGGCGAGCTGTCGGCGCTGCTGACCGCCCCCGTCACCGCCACCGCCTGAGAGCGATACGCATGTCCACCCGCCCCGAACAGGCCGCCCCGCCCGCCCCGGGCGTGATCGGCGCCCTGTCCACCCTCGACCGGTTCCTGCCGGTGTGGATCATCGCCGCCATGGCCGCAGGGCTGCTGCTCGGCCGGCTCGTGCCCGGCCTGAACACCGCGCTGGAAGCGGTGAAGATCGGCGAGATCTCGCTGCCCATCGCGTTCGGCCTGCTGCTGATGATGTACCCGGTGCTGGCCAAGGTCCGCTACGACCTCCTCGGCACCGTCACCGGCGACCGCCGCCTGCTCATCTCCTCGCTGGTGCTCAACTGGATCCTCGGCCCGGCACTGATGTTCGCCCTGGCCTGGACGTTCCTTCCCGACCTGCCCGAATACCGGACCGGGCTGATCATCGTCGGGCTGGCGCGGTGCATCGCGATGGTGCTCATCTGGAACGACCTGGCCTGCGGCGACCGCGAAGCCGCCGCCGTCCTGGTCGCGCTCAACTCCATCTTCCAGGTGATCGCCTTCGGCGCACTCGGCTGGTTCTACCTGCAGATCCTGCCCGGCTGGCTGGGCCTGCCGGAGGCCGCACTGCAGGTATCGGCCTGGGACATCGCCTTCTACGTGCTCATCTTCCTCGGCATCCCGCTACTCGCGGGCTACCTGTCCCGGCGGCTGGGCGAACGAGCCAAGGGCCGCGCCTGGTACGAGAACGCCTTCCTGCCCCGCGTCGGCCCACTGGCGCTCTACGGTCTGCTGTTCACCATCGTCATCCTGTTCGCCCTGCAAGGCGACACCATCACCTCCCAGCCCGCCGACGTGGCCCGGATCGCGCTGCCGCTGCTGGCCTACTTCGCCCTCATGTGGGGCGGCTCGTTCCTGGCCGGCAAGCTGATCGGCCTCGGCTACGAGCGCTCCACCACGCTGGCCTTCACCGCCGCCGGCAACAACTTCGAGCTGGCCATCGCCGTGGCCGTCGGCGTCTTCGGCGTCACCTCCGGCCAGGCACTAGCCGGGGTCGTCGGCCCGCTCATCGAGGTGCCCGTCCTGGTCGCCCTGGTCTACGTCAGCCTGGCCGGCCGCCGCCTGTTCACCGCCAAGGAGCCGGCCCGTGCCTGAGAGCGCCACCGAGACCCTCACCGGTAAGCCTTCGGTCCTGTTCGTCTGCGTGCACAACGCCGGACGCTCCCAGATGGCCGCCGGCTGGCTCACCCACCTGGCAGGAGAGCGCGTCGAGGTCCGCTCCGCCGGATCAGCCCCGGCCGAGCAGGTCAACCCGGTCGCCGTCGAGGCGATGCGCGAGGTCGGTATCGACATCACCTCTGAGCAGCCCAAGATCCTCACTTCCGAGGCCGTCCAGGCCGGCGACGTGGTGATCACGATGGGCTGCGGCGACGCCTGCCCGATCTTCCCGGGCAAGCGGTACGAGGACTGGAAGCTCGACGACCCGGCCGGACAGGACATCGAAGCCGTCCGGCCGATCCGCGACGACATCCGCCGCCGTATCGAGAAGCTGCTGGCGGACCTTGTGTCGGCCTGATCCTCCGCCGCAGGCCCCGCCGTGATCAATGGCGGGGCCTGCATCATGTCCGGGCCCGAGATGACTGTCGGTGCTGGGTGGTTCGCTGTGCTGTATGACGCTGGTGAATGGGGAGCGCTTACCGGGTGAGACGGTGGAGGATACCTGGACGATCTGGTCGGCAAGACCCCGGCCGAGGTGCTGCCGGTGATGCGCCTGCTCGCGGCCCTGGCGCCGGACACCACCCTCCTGCTGGCCGTGCGCGGGGGCCCGGCGTACTCGCCCCGCTGGCAGAGCGAGGCGTCCTCCCTGGTGCTCCACGCCCGCCGGCAGCTCCGCCTCCTGCAGGCGTTGCAGGTGATCCAGTCCCACAGTTATCAGCGCATCATGATCCCCCCGCCCAGCCGCACCTCCAACGCAGAACTTGCCGAGATCATCCAGCTGGCCCACCTGCTGCAGGGCGCTCAGGTCGAAGCGACGTGGTCGTATGTGGACTTCCCGATCCCCGCCGACGCCGGCCCGCCACCTGAGGGCGAGTTCTCCGTCGCCATCTTGCACGAGCTGAACGCGCAGGTGGGCGGCCGCCACATCCCTCTGGGCATGTACCAGTGCGTCACCTACCTCGCGGCGCGGATCGCCGATCCGGCCGAAGCGGCAGCGGCCCAGGCCGGCGACAGCATCCGCCTGCTGCCTGGCTCCATCGACCGAGCATTGATCACCGCCGTATCCGCCGCCGAGGCTCTGGCCGCTCTCGCCGCCCGCTCCGGCGTTCCTCCTACGTGTTGAGCAGCACGACAGTCGCCACCAGCAGCCGGGCGGCGGCCATCAGCGTGTCCGGCTGCACGCGATCCGGAGTCTCTGCCGGAGTCTGGTAGCCGGGCATGCCCATGCCGACGCCGATCGAGGCCAGGCCGGCGGCGGCGTAGCGGCGGTTGTCGGAGGCCATCGCGCCCGCCTTCAGCGGCACGCCGGTCAGGCGAGCGGCCTGGTCCAGGGTGGCCAGCAAAGCGTGAGCGGGGCCGCCCGCCTCGACGGCGGCGGCCTCGTGCAGCTGCGCGGCACCGTCAAGGTTGATCACGAGCGTGTCCGGCGGCACGGCGGGGGCGTGGTGGGCCGAGCCCCACGCGCCCGCCTCCTCCGCGTCCAGGAAGGCCACCGTCAGTTCCAGCGCCCCGGGCGGCGCGGCCGCCAGCACGCGGGCGGCCTCCAGGACCGCGGCCACTCCGGAGGCGTTGTCCGCGGCGGCTGGCAGGCGCCGGTCGGGATCGTCGCCGACGCCGTCGTAGTGCGCGCTCAGCAGTACCCGCAGCCTCGCGTTCCCGCCGCCGGGCCCGTCGCCGTGACCGTCGCCACCTTGGTGGCCGCCGGTCTCGGTGCGGGGGAAGCGGGCGTGGACGTTGCGGCCTCGGGTGGCGATCTGCCGCAGCGGCATGGAGCCGGTCACCTGGACCGGGCCGTTGTCCAGGGCTTCGCCCAGGTGCCGGTGGACCTCGGGACGCACGGCGATGACGGGCACCGCGCGGGCAGGCGGCCCGGCGATCATCTTGGGCATCCAGCCGTCGGCGTCGGTGCCGCGTACGGTCAGCACTCCGGCCGCGCCCTGTGCCTCGGCCAGCTCGCACGCTCGTCCCCAGGTGGTGGCGTCGGCCAGCACCCATCGGCCGCGCAGGTCGGTCTCCGAACCAGTCTCGGGGCCGGTCTCGAGATCGGTCTCGAGATCGGTCTCGGGGACCTTGGTCAGCAGGGCGGTGCGCGGGTGTGGCAGGTCGGCGGAGGCCAGGTGCTCCACGAAGTCGCGGCGGTGCTCCAGGTGCCGCGTCCGCCCGGCGCCGCTCCATGCGAGCACAGGGGTCGCGTACAGCTCGCGCACCCCTGCCACGTCGAACTCCGACAGCTGCACCTGGGCGCCCAGCTCTCCGAGCCGCGCGGCGAGCCAGGAGGCGGCGGCGCGGCCGCCGGGCGAGCCCACGCGCCGCCCGGCGTAACGGTCACCGGCCAGCTCGCGCACCGCGGCGTGCATGCGGGTGGCCGACACCGCCTCCACCAGGGCGGCCAGATCGGGCCCGCCCTGGCCGAGGCCGGCTGCTGTGCTGGTCATCCGCAGCACCCGGATCCGCCCTGAACACCGGCCTGAGAGCCGGCCTGGGAGCCGACCGGAGCCGGGGCCTGGCCGCAGCAACCGCTCTGGGCGGCCTGGCTCGCGGCGGCCGGGCTGCCGCAGCAGGCCGTCGCCGCAGCGGCCGGCTCAGTGCTCTGCCCGGCGACGCCGGACGGCTCGCCGACGGAGGAAGGGGAGCCGCAGCAGCCTCCGGCGGCGGGCGGGGCGAAGGCCTCCTCCAGGTCGCCGAGGAAGCCGCCGCTGGTCTGGTTCGTCATCGTGGTCTCCCTGCCGAGCAGGGTGGATCGCCCACCCCACCCAAGAATTAGATGGATGTCTAAGCAGTCGCCACGATCTCACGCTGATTCGATGCACGTCAAGATAGATGAAAATCTAATTAGGGGCGGCCGAGGTTGCCCCGGCGCGGCGCGAAGCTCTCTACAGCTGGGCGGTGATCTCGGCGACCAGCTGCCGGGCGGTGCGGCCCGCGCCGATCAGGGTGGCTGAGGCCGGGCCGGTTCAGTCGCCGTAGCCGAGCAGGTGCAGGCGGGGTTCGCCGACCGCCTGGGTGCCACGGGTGGGGATGAGCCCGCCCGGGCCGCGTAGGCGCAACGGGGCCAGGTGGCTCAGGGCGGGCCGGAAGCCGGTGCACCACAGGATCACGTCGCAGGCCAGGGTGCTGCCATCGGCCCAGGCGACGCCGCGTGGGGTGATGCGGGTGAACATGGGTTCCGCCTTGAGCGCGCCGCGGCCGCGAGCCTCGCGCACGGGTGGGACGGCGACGATGTCGCCCAGGTCAGCAATGCTCTCGGCCTGTTCGCCCGTCTGGCCGGCTCGGTGGCGGCGGGTGGCCAGGTCGAACAGGGCGCGTCCGTCGACCTCGTCCGGCAGCAGGCTCGGCGGCCGCTGGGTCACCCAGGTGACCTCGGCGAGCGTGGACAGCTCGGCCAGCAGCTGGGCGGCGGAGTTGCCACCGCCGACGATGACCACGCGCTTGCCGCGCAACGGCTCGGGGCCGCGGTAGCCGGCGGTGTGCAGGTGCTCGCCGCCGAAGTCGCGCAGGCCGGGGTAGCGCGGGAGGATGTAGGGGCGCCACCAGGTGCCGGTCGCGCTGATCACGGCCTTGGCCTGCCAGGTGCCATGGCCGGTCTCGACCAAGAGGCGGCCGTCGCCGCGCCGCACCGCATGCACCGTCACCAGGCGCAGCACCGGCAGGTCGTAGCGGCGTTCGTAGTCGGCCTTCGCGCGGCGCAGGTAGTAGCCGACGGCCAGGCCCGCCTGCCCGCCGCCGATCACCAGGACGTCGACGGGCCGGGGGGCCGCCGTCATGCGGGGAGCAGCCCCAGCTCGCTGCGTCCTGCCACGGGCTGGGGGACGGGTCCAGGAGAGGGCTCGGTGAGGGGGGCGAACAGGGCGCCGAGCTTGTTCACCGCTTCGGGGATGATGCGGTAGTAGACCCAGGTGCCGCGCCGCTCACCGTCGATCAGCCCGGCCGTGCGCAGCACCTTGAGGTGGTGGGAGATGGTGGGGGCGGTCAGGTCGAAGGCGTCGGTCAGGTCGCACACGCAGGCCTCGCCGCCGGCGTGGGAGCCGATCATCGACAGCAGGCGCAGCCGTACCGGGTCGGCCACCGCCTTCAGCATGACGGCGAGCTCGGCGGCGGTGTCCTCGGCCAGCGGTTCGCGGGCGATCGGGGCGCAGCACTGGCCGGTGGGGACGGTCATGACAACCCCTCCTGATTAGAAGTCTGTCGAAATTATAGGCGGTGGTAGGCCACCAGCGCGAACGCGGCGATGGCGCAGGCGGCGGCCACCGCGCCCATCACCCAGCCATAACCCGCGGCCTGGGCGAGGGCGAGGGCGCCGAGCGGGGCCAGCGCCTTGCCGGCGACGGAGAAGACGGCGATGCGGCCGGCCAGGCTGGCGTAGGCGGCGGTCCCGTACCGGCCGACCAGCAGGTGCGGCAGGGTGATGGAGGCGATGCCGAAGCCGAGCCCGAACA
Organism: Nonomuraea glycinis; assembly: GCF_014646515.1. Lineage (GTDB taxonomy): Bacteria > Actinomycetota > Actinomycetes > Streptosporangiales > Streptosporangiaceae > Nonomuraea > Nonomuraea glycinis. Next base: position 110,826 of record NZ_BMNK01000016.1, on the reverse strand, counting down.
GCAGCACCGCGCCGATCGCGCCCGCCACGCTGCGCCCGATCAGCGGCAGGGCGAGGGCGGCCACGCCTTGCAGGGCGAAGATGGCTGCGGCGATGAGGGCGGCGGGCAGCCGGGTTTGCAGGCCGGTGGTGATCAGCCGTCCGGTCACCGACAGCACGCCCAGCAGCCCGGCCAGGGTGGCGGCCAGTACGGGCGGGTGGCCGAGATGGATCAGGTAGGTGATGAGCAGGACCGCCACGGTGGCGACCGCGCCGCCGTTGGCGGTGAAGGCGATCACCAGCAGCCAGAACGGCCGAGCGCGGGCGGCCGCCGTGACGATGGCGGCCCGCTCCTGCGCCGCGGCGGACGCCTGCGTGCCGGCCGTACGGGCGCGGCGGCGCAGCACGAGGGCGTGCAGCGGGATCGCCGCCGCTCCGTAGATCAGGGCCAGGATCACCAGCGCGGTACGCCAGCCGTACCGGTCGACCAGCAGTCCGGTCAGCGGTAGGAAGATCGAGGAGGCGAACCCGGCCACGATGGTCAGCGCCAGCAGCCCATTCGCCCGGCCGCGCTCGTTGCCGGCGTAGAGGGAGACGATGACCGCGAACGCCGCCTCGTACAACACCAGGGAGCAGGCGACGCCGACGAGCGCGAACACCGCGTACAACTGCGGCAGGCTCTCCACTCGCGACCAGGCCAGCACCGCCACGGTGCCGAGCAGCGACCCGGCGGTCATCAGGGCGCGCCCGCCGCCGGCGTCCAGCAGGCGGCCGACCAGCGGCGCACACACCGCGGCGATCAGGATCGACAAGGTGAGCGCCGCGGCGATCTGCGCGGGCGTGGCGTGCAGGTCCCGGGCCATGGGAGCGAGGAAGACGGAGAAGGCGTAGTAGAGCACGCCGTAGCCGATGGTCTGGGTGACGGCCAGCGCGGCGATGACCGGCCAGCCGTGCCGCCGACGTGGCTGAGCGCCGTCCCCTAGGACGGGGACGGCGCTCGAAGCGGGGGCGCTCACTCGCGCTCGCCGGGACAGGCGATGAGCCGCCTGCCGGTTGCGGTCGCGGCCCAGGCGCCGCCCGCGGTTTCGGTGATGAAGCCTTGGGCGTGCAGGCGCCAGGCCAGTGTGCCCGCCATCCGGGTGATCGCGCGGGCGTAGCCGGGGTTGGTGCTCGGCCGCCGCGCCTGCAGGAGGTGGCGGCCCAGGCGTTCGGTCTCCAGCCGTCCGTGGTCGCAGATGAGGCGCAGCGTCTCCTTCTGGGTGGCGGTGGGGTAGCCGTCGGACATCAGGGGTGTTCCTTTCAGCCGCAGCAGCCGCCGGACTCGGCAGTGGCACCGACGGTGGCGAGGGGGAGCGGGGTGGACAGCAGGCCGCCACTGATGCCGGTGGCCAGGCCGACCCGCTGTTCCTGGGCCTCAGCGAGGTTGGCGGAGCACACGCCGGTCTCGGGCAGGTCGAGCTGCACGTCCCGGGCCGCCTCCCAGTCCCCGGCCAGCGCCGCCACGACCGAGCGGACCTGCTCGTAGCCGGTGGCCATGAGGAACGTCGGCGCGCGGCCGTAACTCTTGACGCCGACCGCGTAGTAGCCGGGCTCGGGGTGCACGAGCTCGTCGACGCCGTGGGCGGGGACGGTGCCGCAGGAGTGCTGGTTGGGGTCGATCAGCGGGGCCAGGGCGCGGGGGGAGCCGAGCACCGGGTCGAGGTCGAGGCGGAGTTCGGAGGCGATGGAGTGGTCGGGTCGGTAGCCGGTGGCCGACACGATCCGGTCCACGGTGACGCTCTGCTCGTGGCCGGAGGGGGCACGGCTGACCACCTCGACGCCCTGGCCGGTGGCGTGGACGCGGTGGGCGAAGAAGCCGGTCAGCAACTGGATGCGGCCGGAGGTGACGTGGGCGCGCAGCCGGGTGCCGAGCGCGCCACGGGCCGGCAGCGCGTCGGCCTCGCCGCCGCCGTAGGTGCGGGTGGCGTCGGCGGCCCGGATCGCCCAGGTGATCGGGGTGTGCTCCAGTTCGGCCAGCGCGAGCAGCGTGGTGGCGGCCGAGTGGCCGGCGCCGACGACCAGCACTCGCCGGCCCTCGTAGCGGTCGCGGTCGGCACCGAGGACGTCGGGCAGGGCGTGGTCGACGAACACCTCGTTCTCACCGTGGGCGGGCAGGCCGCTCGCGCCGAGCACGCTCGGGCTGGTGTAGGTGCCGGAGGCGTCGATGATCGCGCGTGCCTGCAGTTCGGTGCCGTCGGCGAGTCGGATCAGGAACGGCGCGTCGTCGCGACCGGCGGTGCGGACCCGGTCGTAGCCGAGGCGGCTGATCGCGCTCACCTTCGCCCCGAGCCGTACCTTGTCGCCGAACAGCTTGGCCAGCGGGGCGAGGTAGTCGTCGATGAGCTCAGCGCCGATGGGCAGCCACTCGGGGTCCGGAGCACTCCAGCCGTCGGCCTCCAGGAGGCGGCGGGCCGCAGCGTCGATGTTGTACTTCCACGGGCTGAACACCCGCACGTGGCCCCACTGGGCCACCGAGGCGGCGATGCGGTCGCCTGCTTCGAGGATCGTGTAGTCGATGCCGCGCTCGGCCAGGTGCGCGGCGGCGGCCAGGCCGACCGGGCCGGCGCCGATCACGACGACGGGCAGGTTGCCCGATTGCCCGGAGTCGGTCTGCTGAGGGGTGGCGAACTGCTCGATCTCGACGGCAGCGGTGCCGCAGCAACGGTCACTCATGACGGCTCTCCAGATGGGCGCGGGTCAGCGGAAGGACAGGGAAAAGGCGCGGGCGCGCTCGATGGCGGCCTCAGCGCGGCAGGTGCGGTCGCACACCTCCGCGGTCGCCTCGTTGAAGGTGAAGCCCGAGATGTCAACGGGGCGGCGCAGGCGGGTGAGCAGAGCGCGCATCGCGCACCTCCTGAATAGAAGCTCATCTAAACAGGTCAGATTCTGAACCACTGATTAGAGGATTGTCAAATTAGATGCCTGCCTAAGCTGTGAGGCGCGGCCGCCCCTGGGCGGGTCAGCCGCAACCACCGGCGGAGGGGGCATCGTCCGGCGGGCAGCAGGCGGCCAGGGCGGCCCGCAGGTCGGCCAGCGCTTGCCGTACCCCGTCGGGGTTGGCGCGGTAGTAGACGGTCTTCCACTCCCGCCGCGAGGTGAGCACCCCGCCCTCGCGCAGCGTCGCCAGGTGCGTGGAGGTGGCCGACTGGGCCAGCGACAGGCGCTCGGCCACCTGGCCCACGGTCAGCTCCACCCCGCCCTCGAACAGGAACAGGATCTGCTGGCGGGTGTCGCTGGCCAGGGCCTTGAGGAAGCCGCGCGCCGCGTCGGTGAGCTGGATGCCACTGCCTGCCGTCTGCATGGCACGACTCTACCGTATTGTCATTTCTGGATATGAGGATATGATACGGCGGCATGGACACCATCGTCATCGGCGCCGGACAGTCCGGCCTGGCCGCCGCCCGCACCCTGCGCGCCGCCGGCCGCACGCCCGTCATCCTCGAAGCCGGCCCGACGCCCACCGGCTCCTGGGCCGGCTACTACGACAGCCTCACCCTGTTCTCGCCCGCCCGCTACAGCGCCCTGCCCGGCCAGGACTTCCCCGGCGACGGCGACCATTACCCCACCCGCGACGAAGTCGTCGCCTACCTGCAGCGCTACGCCGACGGCCTGGACGCCGAGATCCGCACCGGCATCCGCGTCACCGCGGTGGAAGCCGACGGCGCGGGCGGCTTCCTCGTCCACACCGCCGCCGGGGAGACGCTGCGCACCATGGGCGTGATCGCGGCCAGCGGCTCCTTCGGCAACCCCTACATCCCCGCCCTGCCTGGCCAGGACGGCTACACCGGCCAGGCCCTGCACGTGGCCGACTACAAGAGCCCCAAGCCGTACGCCGGGCAGCGCATCGTGGTGGTCGGCGGCGGCAACTCCGCCGTCCAGGTCGCCCACGAACTCGCCGAGGTGGCCGCCGTCACCATCGCCTCCCGCCGGCCGCTGCAGTTCTTCCCGCAGATCATCGGCGGCAAGGACGCGCACTACTGGCACACCACCACCGGCTTCGACACCCTGCCACCCCACTGGCTGGCCCGCATCGCCACCGGCACCCTCGTCATGGACACCGGCGACTACGCCGCCTCAATCGCCGACGGCCGGATGGACCGGCAGCCCATGTTCACCGCCCTCGACGCCGACCAGGTCGTCTGGGCGGACGGGACTCGCAAGCACGTCGACACCGTCATCTACGCCACCGGCTACCTGCCGCACCTGGACTACCTCGCCCCGCTCGGCGCCCTCGACGAGAACGGGCTGCCGCTGCACGCCGACGGCATCTCCACCACCCACCCCGGCCTCGCCTACGTCGGACTGGAGTTCCAGCGCTCGTTCGCCTCCAACACCCTGCGCGGCGTGCACCGCGACGCCGAACACGTGGCGGCGCCGCTGGCCGCCTACGCCGGCGGCGCCCTGGCCGCCTACGGCTTGTAGCGCGGGATCGGCAGGCGGCCTCGCCGCCGCCCGCCCCGCTCCCGCTGCCGGCACGGGACTGTCCCATCAGCTCCCCGGGGCGGGCGGCCTCCCCGTCAGGTCCAGCCGTCGGTCAGGGCGAAGCCGCACGGTCCCGTACGGGGTCATGTTGGTGTGGAAGAGCGGGGTCAGGCCCCACCGGTCGACCACGCCGAACCCGATGATCGAAGCGCCATGAGAATCGACTTAGTTGGTCTCCACGGTCATGTTCGTCTCGTGCCGCATCGCGTTGGCGTTGGCGATCGTCTTGGCCACCTGCCGCGCCCCGGCCACCGACAGGAAGCGGCGCCGGGAGTAGCGCAGGTCCTCCTCTGAGTAGGGGTGCTCGCCGGAGGCGACCGAGCGGATCCCCGCACCGGTGCCGATGCGCCCGCAGATGGCTGGGCGCCTCGGCCGCGACCCGGGCCCGCCAGGCCAGCAGCACGCCCGGCGCGACATCGTCGAACAGACCCTCGGGTAGCCCGACGGCCTCGATCGCCCCGAGCTTGAATGCCTCCCGTTCCATTGTCTTGACGCTGACGTTGCCAGGCTCCTCCCGGATCGCCGCGAACACGTCCGCGCCCTCGGGGTCCGCCTCCTCCAGCTCTTCCTCACCCTCGTCGGTGACGGGGCCGTCAGTATGTCCCTGGTCTGCTCCCCGTTCACCGCACCCGATCTCATCGGAGTCCTTGCCATCGCCAGCGTCCTCGTCGTCGCTTCGGCTGGTGCGCGGGGCGATCAGTGTGAACATGCGCTCGACCACCTCCGTCTCGATTCGCGAGGCGATCCGCAAGGTCAGGGTCTTCTCGGCCTGCTCCAGCGCCGAGCCGATGATCCGCTGCAGCCGTAGTTTGGACGGCGGCTCGATCTGCTCTTCCTTCAAATGGTTCAAGAGCGCCACGCGAACCCGGTCAGAGCGCCGCTCGGCCTTACAGACGTTGCCGGCCAGCCACTCCGCACCCTTCTCCGCGTCCTCTACTCCGCAGTCGCGGAAGCCGGTGAACTTACGGATGTCGGTGCGATGGTCCTTGCTGGTGCGCCCGTCCCACTCGTAGAACGCCAGGTCCGAGGCTGGGACCTTGACCGCCCTGGCAACGTAGTCGACTGCCGCGCGGGAACCGGCCATGGAGTTGATGGAACTTGAGCATGAGCGCGAAGCCCAGTGTCGTGGGCCCTCGCCGCCCTGTCAGCAGGTTCATCTCCTCATCGAGGAGCGTCCAGTTCCCGACCACCTCGTCTTGGTCAACGCATCCAGCATGGGTAGCTCCCATCAGCTGCGTTCGCCGCCTGCGATCGCGATCGCTGCGGGAACTGTACGGACTGACCGGACACCCGCAGCCGCACCAGCGAAAACCAACTGAAGATCGATCAGGACGGTGCGCTCGGCGATTCCGGCGTCCTTACGGGTTGGTCCCGGACGAGCGTCGACGGGCGAGAGCGAGGCTTGTCAGCGTCGTGATCGCCATGGCGCCGATGCCGACCAGCGCCGCGGTGGTGTAGGCGCTGTCGTCGGGGAAGAGGTGGCCGGGGCCGGTGCCCGCGGCGAGGATCAGGCCGCCGAGGGCGCTGCCCAGGGAGTACCCGACGCTGCGGACGACGTAGTTGAAGCTCATGGCGCTCGACGTCTCGCTCTTGGGGGTGACGGCCAGGATGACGCCGGGCATCGCGGCCGAGAAGCCGCCGACGCCGACGCCGAGCACGCCCATCGCCGCGAACAGTTCGGCCAGGTCCGACCGGGCCGCCGCGAACAGGGCGAACCCGCCGCCGACCACGACAGCGCTGCCGGCCAGGAGCAGGGGGTCGGCGATCCGCGTCCGGACCCGCGGCGTGAGCTTGCCGGCGACGAACCCCAACACGGAGAACGGGATGAGGACCAGCCCGGCGACGAAGGTCGTCAGCCCGAAGCCGTAGCCGGCGCCGTGCGGCGTCTGCGCGTACCGGGTGATGAGCGTGAGCAGGAGGTACATGCCGATCCCGCCGACGAACATGGCGAGGTTCGCCCCGGCGACCGCCGGGTGCCGCACCGCCCGTACATCGACCAGGGGCGTCGTGCTGCGCAGCTCGATGACGGCCCAGACGCAGAGCAGCACCACCGCGACGACGGCGAGGCCCGCCGCCACGGCGAAGTGCCGGCTCCACAGATTCCGTTCGCCGGCGAGGAACAGCACCAGGAGCAGCGCAGCGGCCAGGACGACCGCGCCTGCCACGTCCACGTGGGCGGAGCGGCCTTCGGGGGCTTCGGGCATGGAGCGCCACGCGGTCAGGAGGGCGGCGGCGGTGACGACCAGGCCGAGGCCGTAGGCGGCCCGTACCCCGCCGAGGTCGGCGAGCAGTGCGGCCAGCGGGTAGCCGACGCCGGCCCCGATGATCGAGACCACCGAGATCAGGGAGATCACGGCCGGGCTGCGCTCCTCGGGGAGGTGGTCCCGGGCCACGCCCATCATCAGCGCCGTCAGCCCGAGCCCGACGCCCTGGGCCGCCCTGCCGGCCAGCAGCCACGCGAACGGCAGCGGCAGCACGGTGAGCGCGCTGCCGGCGACGACGACCGCCAGCGTGGCGAGGATCGTGGCCCGCCGGTGCGGGCCGGCTCCGAGCCGGCCCAGGACCGGCGTGGCGACGGCGCCGCTGAGCAGCGCGACGGTCAGCGTCCACTGCGCGCTGCCGAGCGAGACGTGGTACGAGGTCGCCACGCTGGTGATGAGCGGCGTCCCGAGGCTGGCGACCGCCGCCACGACCAGAGCGATGAACATCAGGGCGGGGACCAGCAGCCGCGCCTCGGAATGCGTGAACGCTTTCACCGCGACCCCGCCGACCGGCTGCCGGTCACTGCTTCGGCCCTTCGCGGTCCTGGTTTTCGAGCTCTGCCAGATGCTTCAGCGCCGGAAGGGCCGCCACCAGCGCCTCGACCTCGTCGCCGGTGAGCTCGCCGATCAACCGCTCGAACGCGTGGACGCCCGCCTGGCGCCGCCTCCGGACATAGGAGGCGCCGGCCTCGGTCAGGCACACCAGCGTGACCCGCTTGTCGGACGCGTCGCCCCGCCGCTCGACCAGGCCGGACTCCTCCATCACCCGGACCACGGCGGTCATCGCGGGTTGGGTGACGCCCTCGACCACGGCCAGATCGGTGATGCGCCGCGGGCCGGTCCGGTCCAGGGTGGCCAGGGTGGCGGCGGACGTCAGGCTCATGTCCCGGGGCAGGCGTCTCACGGCCCTGGTGGCCAGGCCGTAGAGGGCCGCCCCGATGGCGGCGGACGCGCCAGGAGCGGTGTCTTGACGACTCATGCTCGAAGCATAGTACTTTTATATTCATAGTTTATGGAAATGGTCGGCCGGCCGGGTTCAGCTTCGCCCGCAGCGGCTCCAGCTCGTCCCGCACCTCGGCCAGTTGCTCGACCGGCTCCTCTGCCAGCAGGTCCAGCTCGGCACGTCACATGGCGATCCGCTCCAGCATCCCCTCATCCGTCATGACACTCCAACAGATCGTGGGTCACCGCTGATCTCGCCGCGCTGATCGAGCGGCGACCGGAGAAGCGCGACCGCATCCGCGCCATCGACCGGCACAAGGTCCAGACCATGCTGGCCGAGCGGGATGTGCGCCCACCACGCGGGTAGGTCCGGGGCCACATCAGGGGCATGGCCGTTAAGACCGTCCTGGATCAGAATGTGCCGATGACGATCTCCGCTGACGACTCCGGTCCGGTCCGGATCGTGACGGCCGTTCTTCGCGACGGCGATCGGGTGTTGCTGTGCCATCGAAGCGCCGGACGCCGTTGGTATCCCGACGTGTGGGACCTACCTGGCGGTCATGTCGAGGAGGGGGAGGATCCGAAGGAGAGCCTTGTCCGCGAGCTTCGGGAGGAGTTGGGAATCACGGCATCGGAGCCGTCCGGCCCGCCGATGCATGAGATCCGGACCGCGACGTTCGACATGCAGATCTGGTTGATCGACAGGTGGACAGGAACACCCGTCAACGCCGCGCCGGACGAGCACGACGCTGTGGCGTGGTTCAAGACGCCCGACCTTGACAGCCTGCGCCGTATCTCTCGATGCTCACCACCGTGCTCGTCACATGACATCGCTCCGGAAGCCAGGGGTGCGCGCTCATCGGCAGATCCGGACACCACCGGGGCTCGGCGAACGTCATTGTGTCTAGTTGTCCTGGCTGGAGCGGACCTTCGGCCTCGCCCCGCCGACGGCCCGGCCACCGTCATCGCGAGCGCGCGGGCCAAGCTCAGCGACCGCCTGGCTGGAACGTCTGGTGTTGTTCGTTCGTCGTCCGAAGTGTGACGAGCTCTTCAGATCTTGACGAGCGGCTGCGCGCGGCAGCCGCCCGAACGCACCGGGCCGACCACCTGCGGCGCCGGCGCGCGGCCACCGTACAGCAGATCCAGCAGGCCCACCACACGCTGGCCGGCCTGGAGAAGGACCTGTCCAAGGAGGAGGCCGACGTCACCCGCCTGGAAGGCGGGCTGACCGCTTTCCTGGCCCGCCTGGTGAGCCAGCGCGAGGAGTTGCTGGACCGCGAGCGTGCCGAGGCCGCCGCCGCCAGGCAGCGGCTCGACGGCCACCGGGCCCGGCTTGCCCAGATCGAGGCGGACGCGCAAGCGATCGAAGCCGAGCTGGCGGGACTCGCGACGGCCCCGGTGGAGTACGAGAAGCTGCTGGCCGAGAAGGAGCGGCAGCTCCTTGCCCGCGGTGATGCCCGCGCCAGTGAGCTGGCGAACCTCGGTGCCGCCCTCGGCCGCGTCTCGGCGGAGCTGCGCGAACACACCGAGGCGTACCAGGCCGGGCAGGCCGCACTCCACGCGCTGGCCCAGGTGCTCGGCTACCTCGGCTCGGCCAAGGGCGCCTCCACCTGGGACCTCTTGGGCGGCGGCCTGATCGCCGACGCTGTTGAGCACAACCGGCTGCGCTCCGCCGATGAGGCCGCCTGGCACGCCCAGCGGGCCCTGGACGTCTTCTCTCGCGAACTCGACGACGTCGGTGTCTCCGCGCGTGCCCGCCTGCCCAAAGTGGACACGCGGTGGTTCGTCGACACATTCTTCGACAACATCATCACCGATGTGCTGAAGCATCAGCGCATCGAGAACACCCGCGCCGAGGTCGAGCGGACGGCCCGATGGGTCCAGGACGTGGGGAAGCACCTGCGGCACCGCAACGCCGAACTGTCCAAAGAACGAGCGCGACTGCTGGCCGGGCGGGAGGAGTTGCTGCGCGGTTGAGGCGTACGGAGGAAAGCGGCAACCATCCGCACCTGATCCATCTCACCGTCAATGGCTGTCCTCGAACGTCAACACGCAGACTTGCAGGCCCGCCGAGCAGGGGTGGCCTCCCGCGCGCTGACGGCCTTGAGCGTCTGGGCACTGGGCGAGGCTGGTTTCCACCGTCTGCATCTGGACCACTCGACCCGCAACCACGCCTCCTGTCGGGTCGCCGTCAGATCCGGGTTCCGCCTTGAGGGCACCAAGCGCAGCGATGCCGTTCACGCCGACGGCCGGCACGACATGCAGCTGCACGCCCGCATCCGAGGCGACGAGCAGTTCGGCTCAGCGAAGCTGATGCGCGCAGAAGATCGGGATCGGCCGGGATGACAGGAGTTCCGGCCATGAGCGGATCTTGAACTCTCTGACCTGCGAAAATATCGAGGTATCAAGCTCCGTCGTGGGGGTCGCGTCAGCCGTACTTCCGAGTCACCCGTGCCCGCCGGCGGCGGCGAGTGACCGGAGCTTTCCGCTGTTGGCGTCGAGCCAGTGGGTCGTGTCCTCCAGCTTGCGGATCCGGTCGGTGACCTCGCCGAGCTGTGCCTTCCCGTTCAGCCACCGGCCCGCCCGCGACAGGGCGCTGCCGACCGCCCGGGCGAGGAGCAGCCGGGGCAGCGCGTCGGCCTCGGCGGCGTCCAGCGGGCGGACCGAGGCGTATCCCCGGAGGAAGGCCGCCGTGCGGAGCTGCCAGTCCCGAGTCTCCAGGGCCCCGCTGAAGAACAGCGCCGCCATCATGTCCTGGACCAGGAAGCCGACCCCGGCGAACTCAAAGTCAAGCAGCCCGCTCACCTCCCCGGTGTCCTCGTCGACCAGCACGTTCGAGGCCGCCAGGTCACCGTGGATGACCTGGGTCGGCAGCGCGCCGCCACCCGCAGGCCACTCCTGCTCGACGCGGCGCGCCACGGCGTCGAGGCGGGCGACCCGCTCCGCGCTGATCCCGGCGGCGCGCAGCTGACGGCAAAGGGCGCCGAAGTGCGGCACGGCGGGGTGCGTCAGAGGATTACCGCGCCAGTCGCCCAGTCCGTCTTCTGGCGGCACGCCCAGCATCGCCTCGCCGAGCAACCCGGCCGCCCGGCCGAAGCGCTCGAGTGCCGTCTGGCCCGTGAGGTCGGGCCGCACGCCGGGGATCCACCGGCAGACGGTGGCGGGCCCGGCCGCGGTCTCGATCACTGTGTCTCCGCTGGGCGCGGCGACTGGTTCAGGCACCTGGAAGGGAAGTCCGGCCTGCCGTAGCCGTCGCAGGATCCGGTGCTCGGCGCCCACCTGGGCGGCGGTCTGGGTCTGGCTGACCCGGAGCACGAATCGGAGGCCCCCCTGGCGGAGCATGAACGTCTGGTTGTTGGTCCCCTGCTCGGCTCGGATGATCGTCGTGCCCGGGGGAAAACCCCACGCTGCCGTCAGCGTGGCCGGGAACTCCAGGTCGGCGGGCGCGCTCACGCGCCAATTTTGGCAGCATGCCCAGGCCGGCGCGCAACCGGATATAGGCGCCTTCAGCCCATGGCTGGAATTTCTGTCATCTCGGGCGAACCCGAAGATGAGGTGTGGGTGGCGAGGTTTCTGATCCATTCACTTAGAGGGTCCTTGAGATTGGGCTCGAAGGCAGGCTGATTGAGGAGTTTCGCGACCTCCTTCAGGAAGCGGGGGCGAGTGTGTCGATTGGCTGCGACAGCCCGCCAGTGGGGCGAGACCATGAGGCTGGTCTATCGAATGCGCTCCGAGTGGAAGCTCGCGACGTAGGCAGGGTCGTCATGGCCAATGCGTTTTCAGTCGGGCGATATCAGGATCGCAGCCGTCCGCGCCGCCGCTCCCGGCCTGTCGATCATCCTCGCCGGGCACACCCACCACGCCAACGCCGCACGGCTGGTCGGCTCGGACGATGGCGCCGACGGAGCGTTCGTCGGTACCTGCCTGAAGAGCGACGGCTGGGGCAGCGCTATCGACCCCGGCCGGGTCACGTCCTACATCGAGGCCGTCCGCGCCCGATGACCAGCCAGGAGGGAGTCATGCCCGTCAACTACCAGCTGGATGAGGTGACAGCCCAGGTCGGCGCGCTGGCGCCGCAGCCGACATCATCGAGGCCACGACGGCGCTCGTCCGGCCGCTGTGTCATGAACTGGGCACGCGTATCGCCGATGCCGCCACCGTGACCGTACTCGGCAGCGGCCCTGGGCACGGTACCGCGGCCTTCACCGCTGCCAAGCTGGTCGAGGCCGCCGGCCTAGCCGCCACGAGCCAGGACCTGGAGGAGTGGGAGCACGGCGACGCCCACGCCCGGCTCGCCGACCTGCCGATCGTGGTGATAGCCCCTCCCGGGCGCACGCTTGACCACAGTATGGCCGCCCACGCCCGTGTCGTCTGCCCGTCGCCGGCAGCGTAGGCGAGCCGTTGTCCCCGCTGGTCTACCATCCGTTCGCCGGGTACCTGGCGTGCTTCATCGCGGCGCGACTTGGGCGACAGCCGTTCCAGCGCCCGTGACCTGCCTGGCCACCGCATCAAGGATGAAAGAACTGTGACCGCAGGCCAAGAAGGGACACCTTCATGAACTCACGGACGAGCGATCGCAGTCGAGCGTTGCCCCGGTGGGATGTGGTCGAGCAGCGCAATGTGCCCAAGCAGGCCGGCCGGGGGGAGGATCGGCTGGTAGTGATCGATGGCGATTCAGGGGTTTCGTGCGCCGCGGTGATCGACGGAGTCACCGACAAGTCGGGGCGCGATTACGGGGGCATGACCGGCGGGGCCCGAGCCGCTGATTGCGTCGCCGCGTCGCTCCGCCGCCTGCCGCCCGACACCCCGCCGCAGGCAGCGGCCGACGCCATGACGACGGACCTGGCGCGGTTACGTCGTAGCTGGGGGATCGCCGATGATGACCCTCTGGCCCCCGCTGCGGTCGCCGCGGTGTTCCTGCCCGCGCAAGGAGTGATCTGGCGGGTGGGCGATGTGCATGTGGCCATCGGCCGTGGCGCGAGGTGGGAAACGCGACCCGCGGACAAGCTGATCGACCGAGTGCTGGCCGGGACACGGGCGGCCTATCTGCACTGTCTGCTCGCAGAGGGACACGATCTGGACGAGCTGGTCGCCGAGGATGTCGGACGCGCCCTGGTGTTACCCGTGCTCAAGCGGCAAAGCCTGCTGGCCAACTGTGAGCACGCCGGCCCGTTCGGCTATGGCGTCTTGGACGGCAGGCCGGTTCCTGCACGGTTCGTCGAAGTCTTCCCTCTCGACCAAGAGGTGGACCAGGTGGTTCTGGCGAGCGATGGCTACCTCTCTCCCGCAGGCGACCTCGCTACCGCCGAGCGGGAGCTTGCCGAGTCTCTGCGGGTCGACCCCATGCGCATCGGCGTCCACGCCGCCACGAAAGGGCTGGCTCCGGCGGCCACGAGCTTCGACGACCGGGCCTATATCCGGCTCCAGACCTCGCAGCGCCCGGGGCCGGGGTGATGATCGTGGCCTCCGTTCCAGCTCTTGGCGCGGCGGACATCGGCAAGCCGGTGCGGCGGCGCCAGTGCCGTGACCGCATACGTTCGCCGGGTTGTCGACCGCACTGCTCTTTCCACGTCTTGCGCCCAAGTCCTGATCACAGAACTACTCCGGCGCAGGCTCTCGATTTCGGCGGCCAACACGGCCCTCTCGCGCACATGGGTGTAGTACGTGGTCGCATACTCGTCGTCGATCATCGGGAGGACCTTCTCGAACACCGGCGTCAGCCGCGTCAGGCCAGAGCGGCGCTGTTCGCTGAGCGGGCCTGCAAGGACGCCCGAGGCGAAGCCGTAGGCATCCGCGTCGAGCATCACCATGTCCTCGCCCTCGATATCGAGGCCGCGGCAACCGGGTGGGAACGGCCGCCCTGCGGAGGCAGGTGCTCAGACGCTGCGAAGGACCGAGACCACGATGCCCAGCACCACGGCGCCGTCGCCGTCGATGACGTCGTAGAGGGGATTGCGCGGTTCGAGATGGACGTGCCCGTCGCGTCGGCGGTACACCTTGACGGTGGCCTCACCGTCGATCATCGCGGCGACGATCTGACCGGAGTGCGCCTCGGGCTGCTGCCGTACGACGACGATGTCGCCGTCACAGATCGCTGCGTCGATCATGGAATCGCCCCGCACCCGAAGGCCGAACACGTTGCCCCGCCCGGTGAGACCGCGGGGGAGCGTCAGCGTGTCGTCCACATACTCATCGGCCGGGATGGGACTGCCTGCGGCGATGTCTCCGACCACGGGCACGGTCACCAGGTCGTCGGCCGGTTCAGGCGGCGAGGCTCGCAGGAACCGACGCACGTCGATCGGCCGGGTCATCGTCGTGCCCCGGCGAAGAAACCCCTTGTCCTCCAGGCTCCTCAGGTGCCTCGAGACCGACGAGGACGACCGCAGTCCGACCGCGTGGCCGATCTCGCGTGTGCTCGGGGGATACCCGTATCTGACCACCCAGTCCCGGATCGTGACCAGGATCCGCTGCTGACGCTGCGGCAGGGCCGAGAAATCCAGGTACTCGAACGTGTCATGATCGTCGTAGGTGGTCACATGCGCAATGCTAGAGGCCGGGCCGAGGATCGCACTCGGCTACCGCCTGGGATGATGAGGAGGGCACGAACGCCCTGGTCAGCGGGTTGGTCACCGCCGTCATCGCAGGCGAGGCTTCCCCGCAACCGACATCCGACCGTACGTCACCCCTCCTTTGCGTACGGCGGACATAAGGCTTGATTTGTGTGCTGAGGGGAAAATCTGCCATCGGGCTAACGCTTTATGGGGCTGCGATGAAGGAGACCGAAGGTGTTCTCAGGCTTTACCGGACTCGACATCGAGGTCAACGGCGTGCGACTTCGCGGTCGCGTCGGCCCGGATCCGCACAAGGCCCCGCTGCTGTTGCTGCACGGGCACCCGGAGTCGCATCTGATGTGGCACCGTGTCGTGCCGGCGCTCGCCGAGGACTACTTCATCGTCGCTCCGGACCTGCGCGGATACGGTGACTCGGGCCGGCCGGCGCCGAGCCCGGACCATTCCACGTACAGCAAGCGGGAGATGGCCCGCGACTGCATCGCGCTGATGGAGGCCTTGGGGCATCAGCGGTTCTTCGTGGCGGGCCACGACCGCGGCGCCCGGGTGGCGGCGCGTCTGGCCGCCGATGCGCCCGGCCGGGTCATCCGGGCGATGCTCCTGGACGTCGCACCCACCCTTGACATGTATGAGGACACGAGCCTCGCCTTCGCAACCGCCTACTGGCACTGGTTCTACCTCATCCAGCCCGCCCCGATGCCCGAGACCCTCATCGGCGCGAACCCGCGAGCCTACGTCGAAGGCGTCATGGGCGCCCGCCACGCGGGGCTGACCCCGTTCCCGCAAGAAGTGCTCGACCACTACGTCTCAGGATTCGACGGAGCCGACCGAGCCCGCGGCGCCTGCGAAGACTACAGAGCCGCCGCGACCATCGACCTTGAGCACGACCGCCTCGACCGCGCCGAGGGCCGAAAGATCGAACCCCCGCTCCGCGTGCTCTGGGCCGAGCACGGCGTCATCGAGCGTCTGTTCCGCCCGCTCGAGCTCTGGAGCAACATCGCCCGAACCGTGTCAGGCCATGCCATCGACGCCGGCCACTACCTCCCCGAGGAGCGGCCGGAGGACATCGTCGACGAGATGCGCGACTTCTTCATCGTCGACGAACCCTGATCCACACCCACCCATGCGACCTTCGCACCGGATGGGGTCGGCGGTGATGCGGACGGAGATCTCCTCGCCCAGGCGCACGTAGCGGCCGAGGCTGGCCAATGAGGTGCGTTCCACCGGTCGGCGATGGTGGCGGCCTGAGCGAAGTGGGTGGCGGCCTCGTCGTCGTGGCCGAGGAAGACGGCCAGCTCGCCGAGGGTGTGGGCGACCGGGCGCAGCTCCACGGACAGGCTCGTGGCGTCCGGCGGGGGACCGTCGCAGCGCGCAAGCAGCGTCGCGTAGATCTCCTCGGCCGCGGCGCGGTCGTCCAGGGCGATGGCGGCCATCGCGCGGACGGTCGTGAGGAAGGTGAAGAAGTAGTCGGGCCGGATCGGGTCCGAGGCGTGTACCCGGCGGGCTTCGTCGATCAGGCCGTTGGCGTGCAGGGCGAGGACCAGCAGGTCGGAGGCGATCGGGCCGAACGCCTCGTGGAAGGCGCGCACCTCCTCCAGGTGCTCGCCGAGCGTGCCGTTGTTCACCCAGATCGCGGCCAGCGCGAGGCCGAGGAAGCCGACGGCGTGCAGGGATCCGGCGCGCCGCATGCCGTTCGGCGTCGGCGAACCGGCCCTCGATGAGGGCCAGGGTCGCCAGCACCACTTCGGCGACGCCGATCGCTTCGGGCAGCCGGTAGGTGCGCGCGAGGTCGAGGGCCTCGGCAGCCGCGCGGCGCATGGTGGCCGGGTCGTTGGCCCCGGCGGCGGCGCTGGCCTGGTTGAGCAGCCCGGTGACGCGATAGACGGGCAGGTCGTGCTCGGTGCCGATCGCCACCAGTTCGCGGCAGAGGTTGTCGCGTTCGGGCAAGCCGCGGTGGCCGCCGGTAAAGATCTGGAGGGCCGCCGCCCGCAGGCGGGGTGAGGTGGCGAGGTCGAGCAGCTCCAGCGTGACGACGTCCGCCCAGTGCAGGTCGTCCAGCACGACGGCGACCGGGCGTTCCGCGGCGACGGCCGCGAGCCACTTCCACACGGCCTGACGCAGGCGGAACCGTCCCGCGGTGGCGTCGACGTTCACCGGCTCGGTGTCCGTGAGCAGCGGCGCAAGGTCGTCCGCGCACTCGCCCGGGGACCTGGTCGCGGCAAAGCCTCTCAGCGCCTCAGTCCAGGCCCACGCGGGCGGCGCCTGTCGACCTCCGAGCAGTGGCCGACGGCGACCAGCCATCCGTCACGTTCGAGCCGCCTGCCGAGGCGTTCCAGAAGCGTCGACTTGCCGAGCCCGGCCTCGCCGGTGACAAGGGCGATGCGCGCTCCGTCGGCGGCGGCCTCGGCAGCGGCCGCGACCAGTGCCGCCAGCTCTTCCTGGCGTCCGACGAACGGCGCCTCGGTAATCGGAACCGTCTGCGGCAGCGGGACAACAGGCGGTGGCAGGAACATGGCAGCGGCCTGACGTTGATGGCCGGCACCGATTCGGACGGTACCAAGAGCCGGGCGTACCTGAAGTTCGACACCTCACCCCTGGTAGGACAGCAGATCAGTAACGTGACCCTGTCGCTGCTCAACATCGACGGCCCGAGCTGCGGGTCACAGGTGAGCGACGGCATCCAAGTGCGCCGGGTCACGAGCAGATGGAGCCCGGCGACGGTGACCTGGGCCGAGCAGCCGACCAACACCACCGAGAACGCCGTGACCAACCGCAGCAGCGCGGGCGGTTCGTGTGCGCCGACGCCGATGACGTGGGACATCACCGCGATAGCGAAGCAGTGGGCTACCGACGTGGGCAACTACGGGCTGGTGCTGATGTCGCCGACAGAGCGGGCGGCCCGCAACCACCGCGTCTACCCGTCGTCAGAAGACAGTGACTTCAACGACCCTCCGAAGCTCACAGCGACGTTCTCGCCTGTCGGCGACCCGGTCGTGGTGAGCCCTGCCGGACCCGACGGGCCCACGCCAACGCCAACACTCTGGCGCCGCCCTACTTCGACCCGGCGGCCGGGCAGGTCGTCGCACCGGCGACGTCGGCGGGCAAGGACATCGCGGGCTTTCCACGGGGCAGCTCTGCGGATGGAAGGTCACCGACATCGCCTGGAAGATCGACATGAAGAGCGAAGACGGCAGCAAGACAGAAACAGTGCGCTGGGTTCAGGTCGGCAAGAAACGCGGCAAGTGCGTCATCGACGGCGACTCGGGTGGACCGGTTTACACCTTCCGATCCGACGGCTCGGTCGTCGCCAAGGGCGTCACCAGCGGATCCAACGCCGACCTGAAAACACCGGTCAAGGACACCTGCGTCCACACCTTCACCGACTTCCATGACGTAACGAAGGCCGTCGGCAAGGACATCTACAAGAGATGAATTCACCGGGCCCGTTCTCCCTCCTGCGCGCCAGCTGCATCCTGGCCCTCACGATGCTGGCTGCCGCCTGCGCGCAGGCGGCAGCCAGACCCTTCGACGCGCAGGTATCCGTGGTGGAGGCGGCCCCTGGGGGACGGGCCATCACCCTGCACGCCGACGGAGTCATGGGATCAGGCGGCACAATCTGTACTGCGGTCGAACGGGCCGAGGCGGTCGAGTCAGCGACCAGCGTCACCGTGCGGGTGGTGCTGCGCTACATCTGCCCTGATACCTCCGACGTGAAGATAGAGACCGGTGCCGACCAAGCCGTGCCCATCACGCTGAAGGAACCGTTGGGCCGACGCAAGGTACTCGACCAGGAAGGGCAGGAAATCCAGGTCTGCCCCTCCACCTCGGGCTCATTCATCGAGACGATGCGGCAGTGCCGCGAAGCGCCTCGTTGACACCCCGCCCGGTTCTTCGAAAGCGGGGTCGAGGAACCGGGCGGGACAGCCATTAGCGGTACGGGGCTGTTAGGGGGTCAGCCCACATGAGCGGGGTCCCGGTAGTAATCGCGGAAAATCCAACGGATATGGGTCTGACCTGCACGGACGGAGCTTGACCCACCGTCCCGCGATCGTGTTTCCCAGCAGTTTGGCCTGCCAGTACAGCGTCCGCTCACGGACCACCGGATACAGGGCCTTGCGGACGATCTCCTCCGGCAGCTCCAGCGCCGCCGTGGCGAGCTTCACCAAGATCCCGTTCTTGCCCTGCACCCGCCGGAGCTCGGCGTTGAGCTCCCCCTCGACCTTCTTCTCCGCCCGCACGCTGATCTTGTGCACGAGCTGGATCAGCAGCTCCACCAGCCCGTCGATCAGCTCAGCCTGCCGCACCTGGCACAACGCGGCCAGCAGGGTGAGGCGCACCGGCGGCGCCGCCGCCTCGAAATCGGACGGGTACATCTTCGTCGCCCGGGCCCGCCAGCCCGCCACCACCTTCTCCGAAACCCCCTCGAACAACGCGGCAGGCAAACCGATCGCCTTCACCCGCTCCAGCTTCACGATCTCCGCCAGCAGCGTCTCCGACTGCAGTGGCCCCGGGTCCTCCTTCAGCTCCTGCAAGAACGCGCGCCGGCCGCCACTGGCGACTTGAGCCTGCCCGTCCCCGTGCGGGGCGTCTCCTTCCGGAGCGTCCTGTCCGGCGACCGAGACACCGGCCGGGGCAGCTTCGGCGACGATCAACTCTTCCAGCTTGCCGACCGACTCGAACGACAAGCGCTGCACGGTCGTGGCGGTGAAGTCCCGCTCGACCCGATGGGCGCGCTCACTGCCGCGCCGATCCGCGCCTACCTGGCCGAGGTCGCCGAGCTGTCGCCGGCCAGCCGCAAGCGCAAGCGCGCCGCCGTCGCGTCCTTCTGCAAGTGGGCAGTGCGCCACGACCTCCTGCGGGCCAACCCGATGGACCGGATCGACAGCGTCAAGGTGCCCAGGAATCTGCCCCGCCCCGCCGCGGCGGCCGACGTCGCCAAGGTCCTGGCCGTGATCTGCTCGCGGCGGCCGCGCAAGAACCTGCCTCTGGACCGGCTGCGCGATCGGGTGTTGTTCGAGAACGCGCTGAGGAACCGTCACGGCCAAGAGCGGACCTCTGTGCCCGGTACCCGGGTCGCCGTCATCAGGGGGAAGGTGGCCGCATTTCCTGGCGGCGACCTCGTCGTGGCCGAAGACCTGCGGCAACTCCAGGGGCCCGGGCTCGCCGTCGTGCACCGGGCCGGGCAGGCATCCGGCGTCTTCAGCATCCCCCGACAGCTTCAGGGGCCGCCGGGCCTCAGGGTGGAGTGCAGGTGGCGGGGCAGAAGGTGGCCTCGGGGTAGCGCGGTGACGGCTTGTCCAGCAGGGACTGCCGCTGCGACTTCAGGTGCTGGTCGAGGAAGGCGGCCACGTAGGTGCGGGTGAGCTCGGCGGCGCGTGCCGCGGGCAGGACGCCGGTGGTGGGCTTGATGCCGAGGGCGTCGGACAGCAGCGGGGTGTCGGTGAAGGACTGGTGTTCGGCGCCCGTCAGCACGATCCAGCGTTTCCATCCGGTGAGCAGCCTCCAGTCGCGGTCCCACGTGGGCGCGGGACCTCCGGAGACGTGCTGGGCCGAGCCCAGGAACATGAACGGCCGGGAGAGGCCGCTTTTGGGGATCCGGGCGTAGGCGGTGCCGTCCATGTCGATCCCGGCCCGCACTCGGGGGTCTTCGAGCATGGTTGACATGGCGCTGGACCCGCCGATCGACTGCCCCACCATGGCGATGCGGGAGCGGTCGATCCGGTCGGAACCATCCCATTTCGAGGGCAGCTGGTCGAGCACGAAGGAGACGTCGGCGGCCCGTCCCTGGACCATTCTCGCGCCGAAGCCGGGATCGGAGTTGCTGTCGCAGGCGAGGCATTCGGCGACCCGCCCGTCGGGGAAGGTCGTGGCGTAGCTCTCGTAGGTGTGGTCGATCCCGGCCACGACGTACCCGCGGCTGGCCAGGTCCTCGGCCAGGGAGGTGAGGGTGCTCATCGGCTTGGTGAAGCCGGGAGACATCACCACCAGCGGAAGCTTCCGCCCCGCCGGCTCGGCGTCTTTGATGGCGTTCGTACGGGTCTTGCTCAGCGTGTCGTACGGCGCGCTCGCAATCCCGGAGCCTTTCAGCAGGAGTTCCGATTCCTTGGGTGTCATGTACGGCGCCCGCTGCCCGTCCCGCTGCCCGGTTGGATACCACAGGGTGACCTTGAGCTCACGCGCGTCGGCGTCGAGGTTCCAGGGATCGGGGCGGGAGGTGTCCCTCAGATACAGGACGGCGGTGCCGACGGGGTGGGCGCCGGTGGGGGCGGGCAGGGTGGCAGGCCCGGGCGGCACGGCGGACACGGCGTCGGAGCGGGGCGGCGCGGGTGCGGAGCAGGCGGCCGCGGCCAGGACGGCCAGTCCCGCGGCGGCTGCCAGGAGCTGTCTCATGGAGAGGTCCATCCTCATTCGTGCAGCAAGGTCAGGGCCTTGGCCAGGGCGGGGTCGCGCCCGGCGGCCGCGTCCTGCGGGGTCAGGGGCACGTGGTGGTCGGAGGGCACGCCGATCCCGTCGACGACCTCGCGGTCAGGCCCCAGGTGGTGCTGGGCGGGAAAGCTCAGCAGGGTGTTGTTGCCGAGCAGGTACGCCTGCGCCGGCCCGGAGATCACGCCGGCGGTCCTGGTGCCGACCAACCGGCCGATGCCCAGATCCTTGACCGCGGAGCCGAAGTGCTCGCAGGCCGAGGCGCAGCTACGGTCGGTGAGCACCACCAGCGGCAGGTCGATCAACTCGACGGTGTCGTCGGTCCGCGAGGCCGCGCAGGTGCCGTCCATGGTGCAGTGGTAGGCGGTGACCTTGCCGTGGACGAACGCGCTCACCAGCCGGGTCGCTTCCATGGGGCTGCCGCCGCTGTTGCCGCGCAGGTCCAGCACGACGCCTGACAGCGTCCGGCCTTTGCGTAGCCTGGAGATCGCCCGCAGGACCCGGTCCGCGGAGTCGGGCGCGAATTCGGTCATCCGTACGTAGGCGATGTCGTCGTCCAGCAGCTTCGACCGCACCACTTGCAGGGTGGCCAGGTCCCGTTGGTAGAGGCCGGGCTTGAGCGTCACGCTCCAGCGGCGTCCGCTGCTCTGCCGCAGGAGTCGCAGCTTGACGGGGCGCGCTTGCGGATACCGGGGGTAGAGGGCGGTGATCGCGGGGGTGGCCTGGCCGTCGATGAAGGGCGCCGAACCGTTGATCGATTGGATGATGTCGCCCGGGCGCAGTCCGGCGGCCTGCGCCGCGCCACCCGGCACGGTGGTGACGAACAGCGGGGCGAGTGCGACGCCGAGGTTGCCGTCCGCCTGCGAAGCGTCCACGTTCGCCTCAAGACCTAGGCCGTAGCCGTCGCCGTCGTAGTGGTCCGGCGGCTGCTTGACGTCGTGCGTCCACTTGGCGTGGTCGTCGCCGAGGGCGGCCACGATGGCCTCCAAGGTGACGACGGCCAGCTTGTCGCGCAGGTCGGGCACCTGATCGGTGATCTTCCGGTAAGTGGTCTCGAACGCGGCCCAGTCGGCCTTCCGGTCACCGGTCAGCGTCGGCATGCCGGCCCTCGGCAGGTCGCGCCCGTCGCGGTCGAGCTCCTGGGCCAGGGCGGCGATTCCGGCGGTCAGCAGCGAGCGAGCGTCCAGTGTGGCGCCGCTGTAGTAGTCGCCGAGGATGCAGAAGTACGCCTGCTCGATGACGTCGATCGTGGTGGCCGTCTCAGCCAGGGGTGTTCCCTGGGGCGGCGCGCAGACCGTACCCGCCGCCGTGCTCGCCTCGCCGCGCGGCGGCGCCGGTGCGGTGCAGGCCGACGCCAGGAGGAGGACGAGCCCGGCGGCCGCGATCCTGGCGCCTGTCATGAAGGCGGTCATGACAAGCCTCTCCGTACCCGCCAGAAGCAGAGCCAGGTGAGGCCGAGGGTGAGCAGGGCGTAGATGCCGGTCTCGATCCACTGGAAGGGCCAGAAGCGCTCGAGAGGCTGGTAGGTCGCCTGCTGCCGGTAGCCGAGCCGGTTGATCTCCGCTCTGCACGCGTCCGCGCCCTGTGCCCTTGATAGCGCGCAGGGTCCCGACGTCGTGGAGACCGGGATGGAGCGCGCGATCGTCGACGACGGTCCCGAGGCTCCATCGCCGCCGGCGATGGTACGTCCGGACGGATCGACCAGGTCGCTGGACAGGACCCAGGCGCCCGCGTGGCCGGGAACGGCCGACGTGCTCAGGAAGACCTGCATGGCTCCGCCTTCCTGCCCTTGCGGCACGATGCCGTCCACGTTCGTCCGTCCGAGCTCGAAGGTCGACGTGACCGGGGGCATCAGGTGCGGGCGGACCAGCAGCGGCATGGCGAGCTGGATCGCGGCGAAGGCGGCCAGGGTGAGGGCCATGGCGGGCAGGGTGCGGCGCACCAGCACGCCCGCGGTCACGCCGAGGACGAAGGCGAAGGCCGCGTACCCCATCGGGGCGATGCCGCGCGCGCCGAACACCAGGGGCGCCATCCGGGCCATTTCCGGTACGGCCGACTTGTCCAGCGGGCTGGACCACCAGGTCACCGCGAGGCCGCACAGGCCGGCGGCGGCTGTGGCGGCCAGGCCGGTGAGCCCGAGCTTGACCGCCAGCCAGCGGCCGCGGGTGATGCTCTGGTTCCACACCAGCAGGTGCGTGCCCGCCTCCAGCTCGCGGGTGATCAACGGTGCCCCCCAGAAGAGCCCGACCAGCGCCGGCAGGATCAGCACGACGAGGGTGAGGGCGAGGAAGGGGATCTGGTGCTCGTCGAAGAAGCGGTCGAAGAAGTCGTCGCAGGTGTTGTTCGGGGTGCAGCCGGCGATCCCGGCAGCGTAGCGGGAGGCCAGATCCGGGCCGGTCAGGGCCAGTACGGCGGCCAGGACGGTGAGGACGGCGGCCGTCATCGCGGCCGAGCCGCGAAATTGCCGCCAGGTCAGCCAGATCATCCCCGCACCTCCAGGGCGACACGCCGGCGCTCGGCGTCGCGCTTGTCCATGTAGGCCAGGACGAGGTCCTCCAGGCTGAGCCGGCTGACCGTCCAGGCGGGGTCGTGGATGGGGGCGCCGGTCCTGACCACGTACGTGCTCTGCCCGTCGGTGTGCCGTGCGGAGACCACGTGCCCACCGGCGGGGAGCCGGTCGGGATCGCGGCGCGGGCCGGTGACCCGATGATGGGTGGCCAGCAGGTGGTCGGTCTTCCCGGCGATCTGGACGCGGGAGTCGACGAGCACGATCAGGTAGTCGCAGACCCGTTCGAGGTCGGAGACCAAGTGGGAGGAGAGCACCACGCTCAGCTTGTGCTCGGCGGCGGCCTCCATCAGGTGCTGCAGGAACTCGTGACGGGCCAGCGGGTCGAGCGCGGCCGCGGGCTCGTCCAGGATCAGCAGGTCGGGCCGTTTGGCCAGGCACAGGGTGAGGGCGAGCTGGGCGCGCTGGCCGCCTGACAGTTTGCCCGCCCGATGCGCGGGGTCGAGGCCGAGCCGCGCGATGCGTTCCCGCGCCATGCCCTCGTCCCAGCGAGGGTTGAGCCGTTCTCCCAGCCGCAGGTGTTCGGCGACGGTCAGGCCCGCGTAGACGGGGGTGTCCTGGGCGACGAACCCGACCTTGGCCAGCTGGGCGGGCGTGCTTCCTGGCCGGCCGCCGAGCACGGTGATGCCGCCCGCGGTCGGCTCGAGCTGGCCGCCGGCCAGCTTCAGCAGCGTGGACTTGCCGGCTCCGTTGGGACCCACCAACCCCACGACGTGGCCCGCCGGCATGTCGATGGTGCACTCGCGCAGCGCCCAGCGTCTGCCGTACTTCTTGCCCAATGCCTGGGCCTGCAGGACAGAAGTCACGCTATGTCCTCCTGAGCAGAGGTTCGAAAGGATGGTCATGAACAGCGCCTCGATCGTCGAGGCCGCGACGCCAGGCCGCGGCTGCACCACGGCCTGGTGCCGGGAACGAAGCTAGGCGCCGCTCCTGCCGGTGCGCTTCGGCCGTGAAACCGAGATCGCCTACCGCTCGAGAACGAGGGGCCGCCGACTCATCCCTGCGATCTACTCCCGAAGACTGTGAAACCCGTCACGACGGCCGATGCGGGACGGACGGGGCAGGCACGACAATGTGCCGGTGGAGACCGGTGAACGACGGCCGTGGTGGCGGCGTGTGCTCGACCTGTACAGACGGCTGGACGAGGACTACTTGGATCGGCCCGGAGTCCAAGGCACGCCGGGGCGGCGGAGCGACGTACCCCCAAGGCCGTCTCGCAGAGCACTCGCCGCCGATGTGGTGATCGCGATCGTCCTGACGGTCATCGCGGTGACCCTGTCGGCGGTGGAGCCGGCGACCGGCCCTACCGCGCGTCAGCCCGCAGTGATCGAGCACTTGCGGCTGCGACCTGGGCCCCCGGCCGACCACGCACTGCCTCCCAGTGTCCTGTTCAACCGCCCATCCCCGCCCCTTGGCCACCCGCTTGCCC
Source organism: Nonomuraea glycinis (assembly GCF_014646515.1). Lineage (GTDB taxonomy): Bacteria > Actinomycetota > Actinomycetes > Streptosporangiales > Streptosporangiaceae > Nonomuraea > Nonomuraea glycinis. The sequence continues at coordinate 86,137 of NZ_BMNK01000016.1, read as the reverse complement.
GGATTCCGTCCCACGAGGCGCCCGCGTTCCTCGTGGCGCTGACGGCGTTGCCCCTGGCGGCGCGGCGCCGGTACCCGCTCATCACCTTCTGGGTGGTGCTGGTGGCGGCGCGGGCCACCCACGAGGATGCGACCTGGATCACCGTACTGACCTGCGCCATCGCCGCGTACGGTGCCGCCGCCCACAGCCGTCACCGCATTCCGGCGATGGGTGGCCTCGTGTTCGCGGCCGGGCTCGCCGGTGCCGGGTTCGGGGACATCGCGCCTGCGCTGCCGGGCTGGATGGGGCCGTTCGTCGTCCTGCTGAGCGTCGGCGTCCTCGGGAGCTCTGTCCGATTCTGGCGGCGACGGCTCAAGGCCAGCCGGCACCGGCTCACCGAGCTGCAGCAGGCGCAGGACGACGCCATGCGCAGGGCTGTCACCGAGGAGCGGTCCCGGATCGCTGCCGAGCTGCACGATGTGGTGACCCACAATGTCAATGTGATGGTGATCCAGGCCGGCGCGGCCCGCAGCGTGATGGACGTGGAGCCGGAACAGTCGAAGCAGGCTCTGCTGGCGATCGAGTCCGGCGGCCGGGCCGCCATGGCGGAGCTGCGCCATGTCATGGGCCTGCTCGCCGGGCCTGGCGGCGAACGCCTCGACGGGCCATCCGACGGGCTCGAACCCCAACCCGGGCTCGACCAGCTCGACGGCCTGGTGGAACGAGTCCGCGCCGCCGGAGTGCCGGTGCGCGTCGCGGTGTCGCCACCCGGGCCGTTGCCTCCCGGGATCGACCTCGCCGCCTACCGCGTCGTCCAGGAAGCCCTCACCAACACGATCAAGCACGCGCCCGGGGCCGCCGCGTCCGTGACGATCGGCCATGACGGCGACTGGCTGGAGATCGAGGTGAGCGACACCGGCGGGACACGGAGCGCCGGGCCGCGAACCGGCGCCGGCAGGGGGCTGATCGGGTTGCGTGAGCGGCTCGCCGTCTACGGCGGGACCCTGGACGCCGGACCGACGGCCGAAGGCGGATTCCGGATCATGGCCCGCGTCCCGTGGAGGACCGCATGACCGAGCGGTTGCGCGCCGTCATCGCCGACGACCAGGCGCTGGTCCGCACGGGATTCCGCATGATCCTCACCGCCAACGGCATCGACGTGACGGCCGAGGCCGCCAACGGGGACGAAGCCGTCGCCGCGGTCCGCCGCACCAAGCCCGACGTCGTGCTCATGGACATCCGTATGCCGCAGATGGACGGCCTCGAAGCCACCCGGCGGATCCTCGCGCGCGGCGCCGAGGACACCCGCGTGCTGATCCTGACCACCTACGACCTCGATCACTACGTGTACGCCGCGCTCGCCGCGGGGGCGAGCGGGTTCCTGCTCAAGGACGTCTCACCCGAGCACCTGGTGGCCGCGGTACGTCTGGTGCGCTCCGGCGACGCCCTGCTCGCGCCCACTATCACCCGCCGCCTAGTCGAACGGTTCGCCCGCCGCGACGACGCGAAACCCACCCTCCACCGCGATCTGCACCAGCTGACGCCCAGGGAACTGGACGTGCTGCGCCTGCTCGCCACCGGCCTGAGCAACGCCGAACTCGCCGACCAGCTGACCCTCAGCGTCGCCACCGTGAAAACTCACGTCGCCAGCATCCTGTCCAAGCTCGACCTGCGCGACCGTGTCCAAGCCGTGGTGGTCGCCTACGAGACCGGCCTGATCTCTCCCGGCGGCACCGGCTGACCTGAACCCACCTGGACACCAACTCCCGACACACCGGGAGACGTTCCGGAGCGATCCGCGTCCCCAGAACCCATGTGACGGCACGGAACCCCAATAGTTGCGCCGAGCCGCCACTCAGTTGATCGTTTGGCTGGTGGGACGACCAGCCGTTGACGAGCCTGCCATGAAGTACACGGAATCCGCGTACGACCAGGTCAGCGGATCAAAGAGGTGCGGTTTGACCGGGACGACCTGCCGCTCACGAGGTGGTCGCGCTGCCGGGCCCTGCCACGTTGAGGCCACCAGGGCTGCCGTGCCTGGATTGACACCACCGGCGCCGCTGATCAACGCTGCCGGCCAACGGCTGAAGGGCGCTGTCGAGGCCATGGAGGAATTGGCCTCCAAGGCCAAGGCCTACGAGAAGTCCCAGACCTCAGCCCCGGTAGCCGGCCCACGACGCGCTGATCGTCACAGCTCCGGGTCGTCGGCGGCGGTGGGGTCGCGCAGGTCCCGCAACCGGCCGGGCAGTTCCGGCCGGTTGAACGAGTACGTCCCGTGGAAATTGATGTGTTCCCACTGCAGCGGCGACAAGTGAGCCCTGATCTCCGCGCTGATCTTCATGTCGTCGGCGGCGAGCTTCTTCACCGCGGCGTCGATGTAGAGGCTGTTGTAGAAAACGATCGCGTTCATACCGAGGCCAAGCGCCCCGAGCCGGTCCTCCATACCGCGTTCATAACCCCTGCGGAGCTGGCCGTGGTGGGCGAAGAACACCGCCCGCGCCACGCCATTGCGACCTTCACCAACGTTGATGGTTTGCATAGTCACATAGACGGGAGGTGTGGGTCAGGTCGTCCTTGTCGCGTTGTTGCGCCGGTGAATGCGCTCTTTGGTGTCGGCCACCTCGCTCCGGTACCGCTCACGCATGGCCGGGGTCTGGTCGGCCAGGAACGCCTCGCCCATCGCGGTGTTGCGGCGAAGCGGCCAGGACCGATGGGCTTCTTGTCGGCGAAGATCCGCAGGCAGCCCGCCTCGGTCAGAGCGGCCAGTTGCCGGTCCAGAAGCTACCCGGCGGCCGAGCGGGTCTTCGGCACCCTGATGCCGCACCGCCGGCTCGCGACTACGAGACCCGCACCAGGCGGTCACTTCGGGGCGTCACCCGTAGGGCGGATCGAGCGCCTGATGGCCGGCCGGACGGTGGTGATGGTGGCCCACCGGATGCGGACGGTCCAGCGCGCCGACCGCATCGCCTTCCTGGACGGTGGCCGGGTCGTCGAGGAAGGCGATCACGAGGAGCTGGTACGCCGATTTCCTCCATGTTGGTGCGGTATGCTCCCAGTATCAGCTAGCCAAATTTGGCTAGCTGATACTGGGAGGGTTCGATGAAGCCGGTACGGCTGCTGGTCCTGGGCGCGCTGCGCAGGCGCGGGCGCGCCCACGGCTACCAGGTCCGCGCGGATCTGGAGTCGTGGGGCGCGCACGAGTGGTCGACCGCCACCTCGGGCTCGGTCTATCACGCGCTCAAGAGCATGGCCGCTCAGGGCCTGCTGGTGACGCACGAGACGGTCGCCTCCGAGGCCGGGGGGCCGCCGCGGATCGAGTACGAGCTGACCCAGCAGGGCGAGCGGGAGTACCTCGACCTGCTGGGTCAGGCGCTGGCCGACCGCGAGCCGAGCCTGGACGTGCTGGGCGCCGCTGTCGGCCTCATCGAGGACCTTCCCCGGGAGCGGGCCCTGGAGTTGCTGCGCGAGCGGGCCCGCGCCATGCGCGAGTGGCGCGCGAGCATCACCGCGTACCTGCCCGAGGGCACGGATCTGGCGACCTGGGGCCCGGTGGGCGAGGTGCTGTCCCTGTGGCTGAGCACCGCCGACGCCGGCGCCCAGTGGACCGACCGGATGATCCGCCGCCTGGAAGAGGGCGCGTTCACCATGGCCGACGAATAGGAGTTCCCCCGATGGCCAACGAGATCGCCATACCGCTGCTTCCCTGCCGCTCCATCGACGAGATGGTCGACTTCTACACGATGCTCGGTTTCCGTCGGATCTACTACCAGGTCCGGCCGAACCCGTACGTGTTGCTCAAGCGCGAGGATCTCCAGCTGGGCTTCTTCGGAATGCCGGAGGCGTTCAAGCCCGAAGACTCCTACGGGACCTGCGTGATCGTCGTGCCGGACACCGGAGAGCTGTTCGAGGCGTTCGCCGCGGGCATGCGCGCGGCGCACGGCAAGCTCCTGGTCTCCGGCATCCCCCGGATGACCCGGCCGCGCAGGCGGAAGAACGACGGCAACCACTCCGGCTTCGCCGTCATCGACCCCGGCGGCAACTGGATCCGCTTCATGGCCGCCCGCCCCCTGCCGGAGAAGGAGGAGGCCACGAGCAGGCTCACCACCTCGCTGAACCGGGCGGTCGTGATGGGCGACTCCCACGGCAATCACGAGCGGGCGGCCGAGATCCTGGACGGCGCCCTGCAGCGGGACAAGGACACCGCGTCGGCGGCCGAGCTGCTGGAGGCGCTGGTCTACCGGGCCGAGCTCGCCGTCCGCGCCAAGGACCACGCCGCCGCCGGGCACGCCCTGGCCCGGGCGCGCGCCCTCTCCCTGACCGAGGCAGAACGCGAGCAGCTCGCCCAGTCCCTGGCGGCCATCGACGACCTAGAAGCCGTGCTAGGTCTCTGACCGGGTACGGCGCTTGCGCGGGGCCGCCGAGCGGGGCGGCTGCGCGCGCATGTGGTCGCGCACGCGGGTCATGATGTCGCCGAGGTAGCGCACGTCCTCCTTAAGGACTGCGCCGGGCTCCTCATCCGCCCAGGGGAACTCGTCGTGCAAGCATCTTGCGGTGGCTGATCCGCCAGCCTTGGTCTCCGCGCACGATGGTGTCTTCATAGGTGACGCTCCCGCTCGTGCCGTCGGCGTTGATGCCGATGCCCTTGGAGCGTGCGTGCACCCGGCCGTCGGCCTGCTCGCTCAGGACGATGTTCGTGACATGGTGTCCGACCGGGTTCAGTTCACCCAGGGCGCGTCCAGCGTCGGCGCAGGCCGCCACCCCTATCAAAATTTCCTGCCCGAAATCGGTCACGTCGTAGATGACGTCGGCGGTGAACACCTCGTCAAAGCGATCGAGTTCTCCGCTGTCGCACAGGTGCCCATGCATCGCGATCAGGTCGGTGATGACGCAGCGATCTTCGTAGGTGAGAGTCATGACGATCCTTTACGAGCAGAGCCCGAGAACTCGGTTGGTGCCCGGGCCACGATATGGGGAGCTCCCCGTTTCATCCTGCGCTACTTTAAACGGGGAACTCCCCACATCGCAACCAGGGAGCATGACGATGACACATCCGGAGCCGCCGACGGCCACGCGGCCGCGCAGGGCGGACGCGGCGAGGAACGTCCAGTCGCTACTCGCGGCGGCGAAAGCGCTCTTCGACGAGCACGGGCCCGACATCCCGCTGGATGAGGTGGCCCGCCGGGCGGGCGTCGGCAACGCGACGCTCTACCGCCATTTCCCCACCCGTCAAGATCTGATCGTGGCGGTGTATGCGGGCGAAGTTACGACGCTCCGGGAGCAGGGCGCCGCTCTGCTCGAATCCGAGTCGGCGGCTGAGGCGCTGTTCACCTGGCTGGACAGCTTCCTCGTCCACGTCGCAACCAAACGCGCCTTGGCGCTCGCCGGAACCGAGAACAACAACGAGCGTCGTACCGAGTTGTTCGACCAATGGCATAGGTCCATGCGATCGACTGCACAGAAGCTGCTCGCCCGAGCCCAGCAAGCCGAAGCCCTGGACACCCGCCTCACCACGGACGACCTCCTCGCCCTGACAAGCGCGGCCGCCATCGCGGCCACCGACGCGGAGCATGCACGACGGCTTCTCCGGATCATGCGTCACGGCTTCGCAGGCACCTCAGCACGTCCCGACGAATAGCCGTAGAACGCTTCTCGCTTTCTTGCTCCCACGGGCCGCCCGGCCATCGAGACCGAGGTGGCCACCGAACCCACCGCCTGATCACCCAGCCGAACCGGCGAACCGCATACGAACGGCCAGTGGCGGTAAGCCCGCGGCGTTCAGCCGGCTATCGCCACTGGCCGCTAGCACCGTTGTTGCTCAAGCCCCGGCACCCGGTCAGGGGCCGAGCATGAACGTGGTGCCGGAGGCGGTCTGGCGCTCGTAGCGCGCCAGGCCGCCTCCTGTCTCAGACTTGACCCGGCCCCGAGGGCACGGTTTCAACTGGGAAAGTGCCGAGATGCCTCGGCATCGCGGCCAGTACTCACACCGACGAAAGGTGGGCGTGTCACTATCCTCGCGGATATTGGCAGTGCCGCCCCTGGAGTGTGTGGATCGAGCGCGCGACGCTGAGCGGGGCTGGTTTCGGAGCGTGTCCTCCACCTCAGATGCAACTGGCTCCTCGACGGCATCGGCGTGTGACGACTTACGCCATACCGACCTCGCGTCTGCCCATTAAGAACGTCTGCCCATTAAGAACAGAGAGAGAAGATGATGGAACACCCCATCACGCCTGTCGAGTACCACCGTGGGCTCGTGAGCGACAAACGCCGTATCGGGCGAGGCATCCTCGCCATCGCCCTCCTCCTCGGGGGCATGCAGGTCTTCATCTTTGCGCTCGCCATCATCGCCACCCTCATCGATTCGGCGATCGGCACCGAGGCCAGGGAGGGGTACACCCCGCTCGTCAACGCCGCGGGTGCGTTGTCCGTGGCCCTCCTGATCCCGTGGAGCATGCTGATCCAGCGCTGGTTCTACGGCGTGCGCGGCGGGTCGCTGTCCTCGGTGCTGTCGCACTTCCGCTTCGACGTCTTCGGCCGCGCCCTCGTGGTCCTCCTTCCGGTGATCGTCGTTTTCCAGATCGTGTACTACTGGACGCCGTTGCCACAGACGACCTGGTCGTGGCACGACACCCTGCTTCTCGCCGCCACGGCACTCGTCCTGACGCCGTTCCAGGCCGCGGGCGAGGAGTACGGCTTCCGCGGTCTCATCTTCCGCGTCGTGGGCAGCTGGACGCGCAATGCTCGCCTCGGGCTCGTGCTCGCCATCATCATCTCGAGCGTGCTCTTCGCCTTGGTCCACTTCTCCACGAGCGGGTTACTGAACCTCTGGTACATCGTCTTCGCGGTCGGCACCGCGTGGATCACCTGGCGTACCGGCGGGCTCGAGATCGCCGTCGTGCTCCATGCGGTGTACAACGCTACGCAGTTCGTCATCGACGCCGCGCTCCAGGTGGACCCGACCGTGGCTACCGACCGCTCCGCCGGCGCGATCGACCTGAGCGTCCTCATCCCTGTTCCGCTCGTCATCGGCACCGTCATCGTTGTGGCGATCCATACTCGACGCACAGGGACGGTTCTGACGCCGAGGGCGGCAGGGGCTCCTGCGCAGACCTCGACTGTCTAGAGGTCCCTGGATGCTCCGGGGTGTCCGGCTGGGCGAGGAGATCCAGTGCCCCGAGCGCATGGCGAATTCAGCCTCGCCCGGTTCAGGCGGGGAGCTCGTTGTTGTGTTTGCCTCTACGGCAGATCTTCCACTCAAGAGCGGATCAATCGATCCCTCCTCAAGATAGGTCGTTCATCGTGCGCACACCAGAGCCTTGTGGGCCCCAGAGCGCGGATCCCCGACCCGACCCCGCGGCACCCATCAGCCGGGCCGCAGCGGGGCAGGCACCAGTCGTCACGGGCGGCGACAGCGGATCGCGCTGGTCGGGAGCCGAACAGTGACGGGGCCCGCAGAGCAGGGCTACGCCGCTCCTCTTCGCGCCGGTGACGCAGCCGTCGCACTGCCTGGGACACTGCCCGAACGTCCGTTCGGCGTCCACTTCCGGATGGCGCGCTGGAAGTCCCTGGTCGTCCTGATCGCTATACCGGCGATGCTGCTCCTGGTCCAGATCATCGTGTTCCAACCGGTCGTCCTGATCGAAGGCCCGGCAGACCCGAACAAGCCTGCACTTACACCGCTCACGATCGTCGCCACGGGCCTCAGCACCGCCATCACCGCGTTGCTCGCGACGATACTGGTCTCGAAGATGGCGAAGGTGCCGTGGCGGGCGGTGTTCCGTCACACCCGCACCTTCGACTGGCGCCGCGTCGGGGTCTATCTCCTCGGATCTGCGGGCCTGGTCGGTCTTACAATCATCGTGACGGCACTCATCGAGCCGGGGTCTACCGGGATGGGGGAATTCAAGATCGGGGCATCCACCGTCGCCATCCTCATCGCCACTCTTCTCGCCACCCCTCTGCAGTCGGCAGGTGAGGAGATAGCCTTCCGAGGAGCGGCCATCCCCGCCGCCGGCTCCTGGTTCCGTAGCATCCGTCTCGCCATGGCGTTCGGCATTATCGTCTCCGGAGCGCTCTTCGCAGTGGTCCACGTGTCCCTGGACCCGTGGCTCGTCAGCTATCTGTTCGTCTTCTCCGCGTGCACAGCGCTCATGGGCCTGATCAGCGGCGGGCTGGAAGCCGCGATGGCATTCCACGTCTCCAACAACGTTCTCGCAGGCATCGTGAATGGCCTCTTCGCAGGCGGCGGCCCGTCGGTGATCGACCGTGCCGTCGGCTCCGGGCCCGGCGCCTCCATCATCATCCTCATGGTGATGAACGTCCTGGTCGTCGTCATGGTCTGGCTCATGGAGCGCGCCAAGCGCTCGAACTTGACGGCACCGACGGCGCCTGGGAACCGCTGAGAGGGCGATTCGTAGTTGATGCCCCTTTGATCGCTTGCGAACAATCCCGGCTCGGCCTCCACCAGAATCCCTGGTCGACCAGGGCGGTGCGGACGCTGCCGGGCTCGATGGCGGCGGCGACCCGGTCCAGCAGAGCGTTACCGATGGCGTTGTCGTGGATCGACGCTGCCGCGACCGCCACCGCGTCTTTACGCCCGTCGCGTACGGCGTGCGTTCACTCACCCGGCCATCTCAGCACGTCCATGCCCACCAGCCGGGCATAACGCTACAAAGTCATACGATCACGCTGAGATATCAAGGGTATAGCCTCACAGACCGCCCTCTCAGGAGACCAGGCCGTCCCCTCAGGGCTCGTGCGCGCCACGCTGAGAGGGAAGCCGCCGCCCCGGCGTGTCGCGCACCCAGAACTACGATGAGGAACCCCGATATGACTGATCCGATGAAGGCCATTGTGCTCACCCGTTTCGGAGGGACCGATGCTTTCGAGCTGCGCGACGTCTCGGTACCGGAGGTCGAACCCCGCCAGGTGCGGGTGCGCGTCCATGCGACCGCCCTCAACCCGCTCGACTATCAGATCCGTCGCGGAGACTACGCGGATCATGTGCCACTCCCGGCGATCATCGGACACGACATCTCCGGAGTGATCGAGGAAGTCGGATCCCACGTGACCGAGTTTCGCGTCGGCGATGCGGTGTACTACACGCCCCGGATCTTCGGCGGCCCCGGCTCCTACGCCGAGCAGCACGTCGCCGACGTCGACCTCGTTGCCCGGAAGCCGGAGAACCTCAGTCACCTGGAGGCGGCGAGCCTGACTCTCGTCGGCGGTACGGTCTGGGAGTCGCTGGTGACTCGAGCTCAGCTCACCGTGGGGGAGACGATCCTCATCCATGGAGGCACGGGCGGTGTCGGCGCGATCGCGATCCAGGTCGCGGAGGCGATCGGCGCGCGAGTGATCACCACCGCGAAGGCCGGCGACCATGAGTTCGTGCGCTCTCTCGGAGCGGATGCGGTGATCGACCACACCTCCGCGGACTACGTCGATGCCGTGGCCGAGCTGACGCGAGGCAAGGGAGTCGATGTCGTCTTCGACACGATCGGTGGCGACGCGCTCACACGGAGCCCGCTGACGCTCGCCGACTCCGGACGCGTCGTCAGCATCGTCGACCTCGCGCAGCCGCAGAACCTCATCGAGGCGTGGGGCAGGAACGCCGCCTATCACTTCGTCTTCACACGACAGAACCGAGGAAAGCTGGACGGGCTCACCGCGCTGGTCGAGCGCGGTCGCGTGAAGCCGGTCATCGGCGCGACTCTTCCGCTCGCTCGGATGGGTGAGGCTCATGAACTCCTGGAGAACAGGCGGTCGTATGCACTCCGCGGCAAGGTCGCGATCGATGTTGCGGGCGAAACTGTCGCGCTTCCCCCTCGCATCTTGTAGGGGAACGCTCCAGGCACTCGGGCGATGCTCGCGGTGGTCAGCTCCGCCCGGAGAAGGTGGCGCGGTACTCCGAGGGGGACACGTCCAGGAGCCGGCGGAAATGCAGTCGGAGGTTCGACCCGGTTCCCAGGCCGACCTGGTCCGCGATGCGGTCGACCGACAGCCTCGTGCTCTCCAGGAGTTCGCGGGCGGTGTCGACCCGCGCCCGGAGGATCCATTGCAGCGGGGTGCTGCCGGTCTCTTCGGTGAAGCGGCGCAGGAACGTGCGGGGCGACATCCGCGCGTGTGCGGCGAGTCCGGCGATCGTGAGCTGCTGGTCGAGCCGCGTCATAGCCCATTCGCGCGTCGCGGCGAGGGTTTCGCCATGGGCTGCCGAGCTGGTCTTCGGCAGGTACTGGGCCTGACCCCCGGTCCGGTAGGGCGCGGTGACGAGTCCTCGTGCGATCTCGTTCGCCGCGCTCACGCCGAGATCGCGCCGAACGATGTGCAGGCACAGGTCGAGACCGGCGGCAGCCCCCGCCGAGGTGAGGATGGATCCTTCGTCGACGAACAGCACGTTCGGCTCGACCGCGATCTGCGGATGCCGCTCCGCGAGTTTCTCCGCCGCATCCCAGTGCGTCGTCGCCCGCAGGCCGTCGAGCAGGCCGGCATCGGCGAGGGCGAATGCGCCGTAGCAGATCGACGCGATGCGTGCCCCGCGGGATGCGGCGCTCTGGAGAGCTTCGCGCACCTCCACCGGTATGGGCCGACCTGCCGGAGCGTACCCCGGCACGACGATCGTGTCCGCGTCGGCCAGTGCCTCCAGGCCCCGCGGGACCGTGTAGCCGATGGGGCCGTTGGACGGCACCGTTCCGGCGGTGACCCCGCAGGCCGACACCTCGTAGGGGAACCCCGTCTCCGGATGGAACACCTCCGCCGGGATCCCGACGTCCAGCGGGAGCGCCCCGTCGAGTACGAGAACCACCACCTGATGCGGTCGCTGCATTACCCGACTCCGATCCGGTCGACGCGTGCCGACTGCGTCATTATCCTCGCACATATGCGCATTACCGCCATCCGTGCGCATCTGCCTCGGGACGGTGCCCAGCGCGGCTGGGATGATGTGGCTCAGGTCAGTCGCTGACGACCCGGTCGAACCAATCGCCCTGGGGACTGCGTGCCCAGGGCTACTTGCTGTCGATGCGGCCGAGTGCCGCACCGGTCTCAGCCAGCGCTGCGGTGGCCTTCGCCCATCCGGTACCGGCCGGGTCCAGCGCCCTGCGCAGGTAGGCGGTGGTCAGTCGCTGCAGGACCGCGACGCGCTCCGGGTTCTCGTCGGTGGTCTCGGCGGCTTCCCAGCTCGGGATGCCGCCCAGGGAGTTCTCGGTGCCGAACAGGGTCAGCAGGTCGGTGGCGCCCGGGCTGTGGGCGTAGGCGTCTGTGCACCAGTCCGGGCCGCGGCTGGACATCTTCGACTGCTCGTGGTCGCCGGCCACCACGAGCGTGGGCGTGGTCAGCTCGGTGAGCGATGGGTTGAACGGGAAGTGCTCCCGCCCTCGCCGCGAAGGAGCACCAGGAAGTCTCCATGCTCAGCCTGCACCTGCTCCAGTCCGCCCTGGTGTTCATCAACACCCTGCTCATCCAGTCCGTCCTCAAGGACCCCGCCTGGTAGCAGCGCCTGACCGACGCCGACAAGCGCGGCCTGTCGCCGCTGTTCTGGTCCAACGCCAACCTGTACGGCACGATCGACATCGACATGGGCCGCCGCCTCGGCCTCGACCTGGCGGCCTGATCATCAGGGTTAGGTTCTTCGGCCAGGTCGCCGTCGTCCTGTCCGCCTGATCATCAGCCCTTGACCAACACCGAACAACCAACGGCGATGCGGCATGCACCTGACCGTCGGGATAGCACTGATCATCGGGCTGCCCGGCCGGCAGAACTGCCGATAAGCACAGGTCCGAGAGTGCGGGCGCGCTGCGCTAATCCTGCGGCGCGCGCAAGGCGGCCGCCGACCTGACCTCTCAGCGGACAGAAGCGGGATGCTGGGGGATAACTGCGGGTCAGCGCTCCACCGGTACCCCGTAGGCGGTGGAGCGGCCGATTGTGAGGGTGCGGGCAGCCTCGGTGATCGAGACACCGTCGCCGACCAGGCGGCGTAGGGTGGCCGGCTCGGCGGAGCCGATCACGCGCGGCCGGCCGGTCTTTTCTTGCCGGCAGCGTGGCACCGGTGGCCTCGCGGCGCTTGGCGGCGGGCATGCCCTCGGACTGGCGCTCGGCTCGCAGTTCCCGTTCGTATTCCGCGGCCGCGGCCAGGACCGCGAACATGAACCGGCCCTCTTTGGTGCCCAGATCGAAGTTCGCTTCATCTCATGCACCATGACGATCACGCGCCGGTGTGGGACGGCCTGCTTGAGGGTGCGGGCGTACTCCATCGCCTGAGTGAACACCGGCCACGTTGCCGGGGAGCATGCGCAGGATCATGTCGACGGCGTCCTCCGAGTGGACTCCTGGAGTCAGGACTTCCTGTAAGAGCAGGCCGCGGATCGCGGCAACGGCGACGGTGGCCATGGTCAGCGCTTCCCCGGTGTCGTGCCCTTCGCGCTCCGCGAGTGAGGCCAGCATTTTGGTCAGGTCGTCGAGCGAGTCGATGAACTCGCGGAAGTCCTCCGGCCTGTACGCGGCCAGTCCTACGACGTGGAAGAAGCCGCGGACACGCGACAACTGCTCCGGGCGGGTGTAGGTCCGCCAGATCGCCATAACGAGGTTGGTGAAGGTGCCCTGCTGGGCGGCTGCGAAAAGGGCCTCGTTGTCACGAGATCGCTGTGCCTTGAGCATGGCCGCCAGGACGCCCGGAAGTGATCCGAAGTGGTATCGCAGGAGGGCGTGGCTGGTTTCGGTCCGGGCGGCGATCTCGCGGAGCGACACCTCCGGTGAGGGAAGGGCCTCGTCGAAGGTGTCGAGGAGCCGGGCCAGGAGGCGCTCGCGTGCGTCGCCTTTGCGTTCCGTGGTTGACAGGATCACTCCTACAGTTTATCCATTGGAAAAGATTGCTGGCGGCGCCGTGTTGCTTCGTACATGGTCGCAGTCAGCTCGCGACGGCGGAGGGAACGACTCGTGGGACGTTTGCAGGTGGTCGGCGCGGCGGTCGCCGACGGGACGGGGCGCGACCCCACAGACGTCGACGTCACCGTCGAAGACGGGTGGATCACCCAGCTCGGGGCCTCCGGTGACGAACCCGGCGAGCGGCTCGACGCCGGGGGACTGACGATGACGCCCGGCCTGATCGACGCGCACGTTCACCTGGGCCTGTCGAGCCCGATCCAGCCGCAGTTCTCGTTCCAGATCAGTGCCGCCGAGATCGCGGCGGACATCTTCGCCACGGCCGGCGCAGCGCTCGACGCCGGCTTCACGACCGTCCGGGACACCGGCGGGATCGACGGCGGCGTCGTCACCACGATCGCGAAGGGCAAGGTCAGGGGACCGCGCGTCCTGTCGTGCGGACCTGTGCAGTGCCAGATCGGTGGGCACGGCTACTACGGAGCCGACTGGGAACCCACCGAGCTGTGGAGCGGCCATCACCTTCCGGGTCTGTGTGCCCTGTCCATGATGTCGGGCAACGCGGACGAGCTGCGAGGCAACGTACGTGAGGCCTTCCGCCGCGGAGCCTCCTTTCTGAAGCTCTGTGTGACCGGGGGAGTGGTCAGCGCTCACGACCGGCTGACCGACACCCAGTTCACCGTGGAGGAGATCGCCGTCGCTGTGCAGGAAGCCGCGGCACGGGGCACTTACGTGACGGTTCACGCCCACAACAATGAAGGCATTCGGAACGCGGTCGAGGCCGGGGCGCGCTGTGTCGAGCACGGCACCGACCTCGATGAGCCCACGGCCACCTTGATGGCCACGCGCGGGGTCGCCCTTGTGCCCACGTTCGCCGTCGTCGAGCGACTGCTGCACGACCCCGCGGAAGTTGGCCTCGGCGAGTCGGTCCGCGATCGTGTGCTGGGTGTCCGTGAGCGGATGATCGAGGCGCTCGCTGCCGCCAAGGAGGCCGGAGTGCGGATCGGGCTGGGTTCCGATCTCATCGGTCCGGCTCAGGACCGTCGCGGCAGAGAACTCAGCCTCCGCGCAGCCCTCGAGACGCCGATGGAAGCGCTCGTGGCGGCGACCCAGACCAACGCCGAGATCCTCGGCCTGTCCGGCCAGGTGGGTGTCATCACTCCCGGCGCGCAGGCAGACCTCGTTCTCTGGAACGGCAACCCGCTCGAAGACCCAGAACTGTTCTCCGACCCCACCAACGCCGTCCTCGTAATCCAGGCCGGCCAAATCGTAAAGGACCTCAGATGAGCACCATGTGGCAGGGCTGCCTCGCCGACACCGACTACTTCGAGCTGCGTTCCAGCGGTGGGTACGACTACGGCGTCTGGGTCACCACGCCACCGCGCTACGACCCTGCCGCGGCGCAAGCGCCTGTCGTGTACGTGCTCGACGGCAATTGGGCCGTGGGCCTGACCGCCCCACTCATCGTCACGCAACTGGACCCCATGCAGTCGATTCAGCCCTACGTCCAAGTTAGCGTGGGTTACGCAGGCGAGGAGGCAGAGCACTGGGAGCGGTTGCGCAACCGCGACCTCGTGCCCCCCGGCGAACCCATCGCGAAGGAGTACATCGATGCGGTGGAGATGGGGGTCGAAGCGGGCCTGATGACTCGCGAGAAAGCCGACGCCTACCTCGCTGAATTGAGCGACAGCCGCGGGGATATGTTCCTGAACTTCCTTACCGACGACCTGCACCCGCGGATCGAACGCGACTACGGCACAGCCCCGAGCGGTCACGGCCTCTTCGGCTATTCCTACGGCGGACTCTTCAGTCTCTACGCCTGGCTCACCAATAGCACCTTCTTCGAGAGCATCGGCGCGGGCAGCCCTGGCATCGTCGATGCAGACAGTCAGGTCTTCGCTCGTCTTCAAGCAATGGGTGACACCCTGCCTGCTACCAAGCTTCACGTGACCTTCAACGACCGAGAGATCCTCGGAGACCTGGCGGTCTACCAGAATCTCGCGAAGAACGCGGCCACGTTCCTTCACCGCCTCACCTCACGCAGCGGATCCGTCACCAGCGCACTCATGCACGAAACGCACGTGACTGGGCTGCAGGCCTCCTTCCTCAGTTATCTCAGGACCTGCCGTGCCCGGTAAGCGCACGGACGTCGTGGTGATCGGGTCGGGGGTGATCGGCGCGTCGGTCGCCTTGGAACTCGCCCGCCGTGGCTGGCAGGTGACGGTGGTCGACAAGGCCGGGGGCGCCGGCCACGGCTCCACGAGTGCGTCCAGCGCGGTGGTGCGGTTCAACTTCTCCACCGCCGCGGGCGTCGCCACCGCCTGGGAGGCGCACTTCGGCTGGAAGTCGTGGGCGGAGCACCTTGGCCG
Source organism: Nonomuraea glycinis (assembly GCF_014646515.1). GTDB lineage: Bacteria > Actinomycetota > Actinomycetes > Streptosporangiales > Streptosporangiaceae > Nonomuraea > Nonomuraea glycinis. The sequence continues at coordinate 70,919 of NZ_BMNK01000016.1, read as the reverse complement.
CGACGTCGGGCCGTTGGCTCGGTACGTACGGTGCGGGATGGCGATGCTGGATGTGGACGTGGCTCCTCGGTCGGTGTACCTGCCGTTGTTCCAGAACGCGGGTATCCCGTTCGAGGAGTGGACGAGTGTGGACCTGTCGGAGCGGATCCTGGGTATCGACGTCGGCAGGTACTGGCCACCGAAACGTATCGACGACGACGAGTTCTGGGCCGAGACCGAAACCACGCTGGGTGCCGTGTACACACCTGATGCGGGGTTCGTGAACGATCCGCAACTGGCGGCGCAGAATCTGGCCGCCGCCGCGCGGGCACACGGTGCCGAGTTCCGGTTCCATACGTCGGTGCGCGGGATCGAGCAGGCTCATGGCCGGGTCACCGCGGTGACACTCGCGGACGGGAGCAGGATCCCCTGCGGCGTGGTGGTCAACGCCGCAGGCCCATGGTCGACCCGCATCAACGAGCTGGCCTCGGTCGGATCCGACTTCACCGTGGGATGCCGGCCGTTACGGCAGGAGGTCGCGCACGTCGCGGCCCCCGAGGGTTTCGGCGCCGACAACCGCGCCGGGATCTGCGTCGCGGACATGGACCTGGGTATCTACCTGCGCGGTGAGGCCGGCGGGGGACTGCTGGTGGGTGGTACGGAACCGGAATGCGACCCGCTGCAGTGGGTGGACGACCCGGATGCCGTCACCGCACATCCGACGACGGCGGTGTTCGAGGCCCAGGTGACGAGGGCTGCGCGACGGCTACCGGCGTTGGAGATACCGAATCGGGCTCGCGGGGTCGTGGGAGTCTACGACGTCGCCGACGACTGGACGCCGATTTACGACCGTACGGAGCTGGACGGGTTCTACGTCGCCATGGGGACGAGCGGCAACCAGTTCAAGAACGCGCCGGTCGTCGGCAAGTTCCTCGCCGCAATCATCGAACAGACCGAGAACGGCGTAGATCACGACGAACGGCCGGTACGATTCGTCGGCGAGCACACCGGCCTGGCCATAGACCTTTCGGCGTTCTCCCGCAAGCGTCCCCGCGGCACCGAGAACTCGGGCACGGTCCTGGGCTGATGCACCTTCTTGGCATTTCGTCCACTGATGTCATCCGCCTGGGATTCGTCGGCTGGGAAGGTCGCGCCGAAGTACCACACATGGCGCCGGTGCTCTCCACCAAGACGATCGACTGGGACCTGATCGCTCAGCAGTACGACCAGATCGTGAAGTACACCACCGCCCTGCGCCTGGGCACCGCGGAGGCAGAGCAGGTCCTGCGGCGCTTACCCGGGGCGGGCCCAAGCGTCCGACGTACCGGGCGATCGAGGAGTTGGGCCGGGCGGTGCGGACCTCGTTCGTCTGCGACTACCTTGCCGACGCCGAGATGCGCCAGGAGATTCACGAGGGCTTGCAGGTGGTGGAGAACTGGAACTCCGCGAACAAGGACCTGTTCTACGGCAAGGACGGCGACCTGGCCGGTGCGGACAAAGAGTCCCAGGAGGTGTCCATGCTTGCGCTGCACCTGCTTCAGTCCGCTTTGGTGCACGTCAACACGCTGCTGGTGCAGGAGGTCCTGGCCGATCCGAAGTGGGCGGCACGGCTCACCGACGCGGACCGCCGGGCGCTGTCCCCGCTGTTCTAGACCCATGTGAATCCGTACGGCCGGTTCGAGCTGAACATGAACAGTCGTCTCGATCTGGTCCTGTCCGTACGGGCGAACATCTCGGAGACGTCACGGTGCCGTCCGGCCGCGCGTAGGTGAGCAGTTCGGCGGAACTTCGGGCGCTGGACATCGATCACACCAAGCCCGCGACCAGGTACCACCCGAGACCCAGCAGCACCCTGCCGCGGTACACGACCTCGCCACCCCCCCATCCTCGGCGGACTCCGGGTTCAGTCGAGGGAGGAAATGGCCGCGCGCAATTCGCGGAGTTTCAGGCGGAGCAATGCGGTCAGTTCCTGATCGCACGCGGGATCGATCCAGCACGCGTAGGCGTCGGTGAAGGCGAGGACGCCCAGCCAGGCGGCTAGCCCGGCCGCCGGGTCGGCGATGCCGCGCCGGCGCAGCGCCAGCGTCATGGCGTCGGCGAAGGAGTGGTGCTTGAGTGCCTCCCGCTCCCGCAGGTCGCTGTTGCTCTCGACGACGGCGCGCAGGGCGGGGCCGATCGCGTGCAGCTCGGGGGTGAAGTTGCCCGCCGCCGCCTCCAGGCCGGCCGCGACGGCGCTCAGCGGCGTCGCCTCGTCGGGCGCGGCGTCGATCCCGCCGGCCAGCAGCTCGCACAGCACGTCCTGGCCGGCGAAGAGCACTTCCCTCTTGTCCGGGAAGTGCCGGAAGAAGGTGCTTTTGGTCAGGCCGGCCCGCTGGGCGATCTGCACGACGGTGGTGCTGTCGTAACCGTGCTCGTCGAACAGTTCCACGGCGGCGCGTACAAGTCGTTCCCGCGCCTGCGGCTCCCAGCGGCTCATGCGCCCAGGATAGACGATGGGACTTTGTCCCGTCATCGTGCTACGTTGACGGGACAAAGTCCCATCACTGGAAAAGAGCGACTCATGCGAGTTTTCGTCACCGGCGCCTCCGGCTGGATCGGTTCCCCCGTCCTGCGCGAACTCCTCGCCGCCGGACACCAGGTTGTCGGCCTCGTCCGGTCGGACTCCTCAGCGCGTGCCGTAGCGGCGGCCGGGGGCGAGCCGGTCCTCGGCGACGTGGCGGACCTCGACGCCGTGGCCGCACTGGCCCGCGGCGTCGACGGCGTCATCCACCTGGCCTTCGACCACGACTTCTCCCGGTTCGAACAGTCGGTGAAGGAGGAGGGGGAAGTGCTCGGGGCACTGGGGGCGGCGCTGGCCGGTTCGGGAAAGCCCCTGGTGGTGGCGTCGGGAACCCCGGCGGAACCCGGCGTTCTCGCCACCGAGCGCAGTGACTCCGCCGGGGACGGTCCCGCCGCAGTGCGCGGGGCGAACGCCCGCGTCGTGCTCGACCTCGCCCGGCACGGCGTTCGGTCCTGCGTGGTGCGGCTGCCCCGGTCCGTGCACGGCGAGGGCGACGCCGGCTTCATCGCCCAGCTCGTCGCCATCGCGCGCAGGGACGGCGTTTGCGGTTACGTCGGCGACGGGTCGCAGCGCTGGCCTGCCGTGCACGTGCTCGACGCGGCCCGATTGTTCCGCGCCGGACTGGAGGACGCCCCCGCCGGATCGGTCCTGCACGCGGTCGGCGACGAAGGCGTACCCATCCTGGCCGTCGCCCAGGCCATCGGCAGGCACCTCGGTCTGCCCAGCGCGTCGCTGCCCGCCGAGACCCTCGGCTTTCTCGGCGGCCTCCTCGCCGTCGACCAGCCGGCGTCGAGCGCCTACACGCAGGACCTGCTGGGCTGGTTCCCCCGCGAGCCCGGACTCCTGGCCGACCTGGAGGCCGGCCACTACTTCCGCTGACCGCCGCCGATGGCACCGATTTCGTTCTCACGCGCACGGCCGGAACCGGCACATGCGCCAACAGACATGGAGCAGCACTGGTGAATGAGTTCGTCACCGAAGATTTCGACGTGGTGATCGTGGGAGCAGGCCCAGTCGGTCTGATGCTGGCCGCCGAACTGCACCTGTCCGGCGTGCGGCCCCTGGTGGTCGACAGCGCGCACGAGCGCGCCCGGGAGCCCAAGGCGGGCGGCATCGTAGGACAGGTCGTGAGGCTGCTCGACCACCGCGGCCTGTACCAGCGCATCACCGGGGACGCCGAGGCACCCCGGCCGCTGGAGGCATACCTCTACGGCGGGATGACACTGCGCCTGCACGACTGGCCGGAGAACCAGCTGTACGGCTTCACCGTCCACCAGTGGGACCTGGAGACACGGCTGGAGGAGCGGGCGCTGGAGCTCGGCGCCGAGATCCGCCGCGGCAGCGAGCTGGTCGGTTTCGAGCAGGACGCGGACAGGGTGACGGTGCGGCTGACCACGGGCACGGTGCGCACCCGGTACCTGATCGGGTGCGACGGCGCGCACAGCAGGGTCCGCAGGCAGGCGGGCATCGTCTTCACGGGAACGAGCAGTCCGCATCCGCTCACCTACGCCGCGGACGCCGTGCTCTCCGACGAGCACCTGGCGGAGCTGACCGGCGACCACTCCACCCCTGTCGGCCTCACCTACCGGCGGACCGAGCACGGCGTGTTCGCCTGCGTCCCGGCCGGTCCCGGCACGCACCGGGTCGTGACGATGGAGTGGGGCAGGCAGGAGGAACACGAGCCCGTCACCTTCGACCAGGTCCGCTCGGCGGTGACCCGCGTGACCGGCCGAGAGGTGTCGATGCGCCGGCCGACCGGCACCGGCTCGCACCTGCTGCGACGCCGGACGGGCACCAGTTCGCGCCTGGCGGAGCACTACCGGCGGGGCCGGGTCTTCCTGGCGGGCGACGCGGCACACGCGCATTCTTCGGTCGGCGCACCGGGTCTCAACCTCGGCCTGCAGGACGCGGCCAACCTCGGCTGGAAGCTGGCCGCCGAGCTCAACGGCTGGGCGCCGCCCGGCCTGCTGGACACCTACCACGCCGAACGCCACCTGGCCGGACGCAGGGTGATGAGCTCCAGCAGGGCGCAGTCGGCACTGCTGGCCCCAGGGGCCGACGTCACCGCACTGCGCGAAGTGCTCGGCGACCTGCTGGCAGACCCCGCGGCGGCCCGCCGGATCGCCGCGATGATGTCGGGCTCCGACGTTGTCTACCCGTCCGCCGCACCAGGCGGGCACCCGTCGACGGGCAGGTGGGTTGCCGACCTCCGGGTGAACGCCGACGGCGGCTCCGTGCGCCTGGCGGAGCGGGCGCGCCACGGCAGACCGATGCTGCTGTGCCCGCCGGAGACGGACACGCTGGCGGACACGGCCTCGCCCTGGTCCGGCCGGGTGGACCTGCTGACCGTCACCGCCGCACCTGGGGCCCCGCCACGCGAGACGGTCCTGGTCCGCCCCGACGGGTACGTGGCGTGGGCAGGCACCGAACCCGCCGAACTCGCCGCAGCGCTGCGGACGTGGTTCGGCCCGCCGTCCCGGCACGTCTGACGATCACGTTACGACGCCGGGCGGGCGCACCCTGCCCGTCCGGCCTCGGGACTGGGGGGCTCGCATGTAGAGGTGTCGCGTATTCGGCGTGCAGCTTCGGCGGCTGATTACCGACGGTCACCGGCAACGGTGGTCCATCGCGGGTCGATGCGGCCTAGCCATGCGTCTTGATCGTCGGCCAGTGGTTGCTTCAGGAGAAGCGGGAGGAACCGGCAGCCGAAAGCGAGGCCGGTGTCGTCTCCGTCGCCGTCCAATCTCTCACGACTACTTTCCGTGGTGAACGACGGCCCACAGGCGGACCTGCCGTCGAGCTGGACTAGCTTGGATAAGACCAGCTCGGCGCGCTCGGCCTGCTCGCCGAACTCCTGCCCGAGCGTCCCTGACCTCCGCTCGGCCCCACCTTCGCGCGACTCTCACGAACGAACCCTTTCCCGGAGCAAGATCCAGAGCAGTCGGCGGAAGCGGCCCCCGGATTCACTGTCACAACTCGTTCTCACTCAAAGTGGAGGCGGACACGTTCTGGGAAATGTTTGTGACAGCATCCGGGGTCATGACGGAGCCTCACCCCGCACTCGCGTCCGACGCCGACGGCATCGAGCGCCACCCCTGCCCCCGCTGTCACGCATCGCCAGGCTCGCCCTGCCGCTCGCGTTCTGGCGCGGTCGCCGGCGCATACCACACCGGCCGCTTCACGAAGATGCCCCGGCTCGCCAAGCTCCTGCGCGTGCCGACCCCCGCCGACCGCGGGCCGGGGCAGCCGTGGCGGCCCGGCACCTCCGTCCCCGCGCCGGTCGACCCGGACACGCCGAGCGCGGATGCTCGCCGGACCGCTGGCGGGAATTTACGACCCCACCGGTCCGGGCCGTCTGCTATTCGGCTTCTTCACCGCGATGGCCGAGACCGAACGGGAGAACATCCGCGAGGCCACCCTCGAAGGGCTCGATGCCGCCTCCCGCCAAGGCAGGCACGGCGGTCGGCCACCGGTCATCACCGACGACATGCTGCACACCGTGCTCCGACGCCGCGCGAACGGCGAGACCGTCGAGGCCATCCAGCCGGACCGGCCCATGCGGAGCATTCGCGCCATCATCCATGCAAGCGTGACGGGCTACCCTCTCTCCGCCAGGCGCCGCCAGTCACATCAGGCCTTGTCGGCGTCCCAGCGGTAACGCTCCCAGAGCAGTTGCTGCTCGCGCTCCCACAGCCCGGATGAGGTTCCCCCCCCCGTACGACGGCCACCGATGGTGTGGGATCACGAGGTTGGGTTTGAGGGCTTGTAGAGCTTTTCGAACGCAATTGGGCTGTTCATGCCGATGCTGGAATGACGCCTATATGGGTTATACCAGCACTCGATCCATTCAAACATCGCGCTGGCCAACTCGGCCCTTGTTGACCATTTATTGATGTCGAGCAGTTCGAGCTGCATCGTTCCCCAGAACGATTCCATCATGGCATTTTCGTAGCAATCGCCGACGGTTCCCATCGAGCCGAGGAGTTCGGCATCGCGGAGTCGTTTCCCATACGAGAACGATGTGTACTGCGTTCCGTGATCCGAATGCAGGATCGTCTTCTTGCTGGGCGGGTTACGGCGGGTGACGGCCATGACCATCGCGTCGACGACCAGAACGCTGGTCTGGCGTATGTCGATGGAATGGCCGATGATGCGACGAGAATAGGCGTCCATGACAGCGGCGCAATACAGTTTCCCTTCGTCGGTAGGTGCTCGGTGATATCGCTGACCCACAGCCGGTCAGGCGCGTCCACCGTGAAGGCCCGGCGGACCAGATCCTCCTCGGTGGCGGCGTTGACGAGGTTGCGGCGGCCCTTGCGCCGGTAGATGCCCTGGATGCCAGCCTCGCGCATGAGTCGTTCGACGCACTTGCGGTTGATCTCCAGGTCCAGGCCGAGCGTCAGCTCCGCGTGGACCCGCGGTGAGCCGTAGCTGTACCGCGACGTCTCATGGATGTCACGGATCAGCTTCAGGAGTTCGGTGTTTCTTTGGTCGCGTGGTGACTGCGGCCGGCCGACCCAGTCTTTGTAACCCGATCTGGAAATATTCAACACCCGGCAGGCCACCGCGACAGGAAAGTCATCATCGGCGAGTTCACGGACCAGCGCGTACCCTATTTTGGGAGCACGTTTTCCCGGGCGAAATACGCAGCCGCCCGCTTGAGGATCTCGTTCTCCAGCTCAAGCTGCCGGGTTCGGCGCTGCAGATCGGCGAGTTCCTTCTTCTCCGCGCTGGTCAGCTTCGCACCGCCGTTGTCATCGATGTCGGCCTGGCGCATCCAATTCCGCAGACAGGAGTCGCTGATACCCAGGTCTTTACGACCAGGTCATAGCGTTCGGCCGCGGCTATCGGGAGGTGGTCGTGCACGCGCGGCGTGTCGAGCAGGCCCTGGTCCGAGCCGATCTGTGTGAAGGCCTGGCCGCCGGGTGGCGGTGGGTCGAGCGCGAGGTCATAGCGGCGGGCGTTGGACGCGTTGAGCACCCGCAGTCGGTGTCTGGTCGCCGACACTTCGGCCACCGGCCAGGGTGCGCCGTTCACCAGGATCACGTCGCCGAGCACCCCCTCGATGTAGGAGTCCTCGACGCCGGGCACGGTGGTCAGTGACGGGTCGACGGACGGGTAGTGCATCGAGCCGTCCTCGGCGAACGCCCGGTCAGTGATCATCAGCGGCAGTTCGCGCTCGCCGTACGGCAGCGGCAACGCGTCCTCTTCGGCATCCCGCACGAGGTGGAATCCGGCCAGGCCGCGGTAGACGGCGGGCCCGGTGAAGTCCATCCGGTGATCGTGGTACCAGAGCGTCGATGCAGGCTGCTGCAACGGGTACACGTAATCGCGCACGCCCTGGGCGACCTTTGCGTGCGGATCCCGCATGCTCGTGTGCCCGCCGTGCGAGTGCGTCGTGTGCGTGCCGCCGGCGGGCAGCACCAGGTCGGTGGTGTAGCCGTCGGACTCCGGCGGGGTGCGGCCGCCGTGCAGGTGGACGACGGTCGGTACCGGGAGTTCGTTGCGGTGCCGGACGATTGCCGTCCGGCCGCTGCGGGACTCGATGGTCGGCCCGGGGAACGTGCCCTGCGGGTAGCGGCACTTTGCTGATGAGCAGTCCCCCGGAAGCCGCAGCGGATCCGAACAGCCGTGGCCCGGCGAGCCCGGCTGCGAACAGCGCGCCCGCCCCGCCGGTCAGGCCGAAGAACCGGCGCCGGGACAGCCCGCTCATCGCTGCCCCCCGGGCTGCTCTCCGGCTGTCCGCCAGATCTCGACCAGCATGATCGACGCGTACATGGCGAGCGCGACGCCCAGCGGGAAATGCAGGTCCAGCGCACCGGCCACTCCCGCGAAGTACTGCCCGGACTCGCCCAGGAACAGCAGCAGGCTTGCCCAGAACGGCCAGCGCGTCCCGGCTCGCCGCCAGAGCACCGCCGACAGCACGACCTGCGCCAGCCCGAAATAGGTGACCAGATCCGCGCCGAGCGTGTGCAGCGCCAGCATGTCGTAGTCGCCGATCATGTAGCGGCCGGCGAACACCGGCTCGGCGAAGATCGCGACGGTGTGCGCGGTGACGATCCAACGCATCACGCCCAGCACCGCCCGTCCACGCAGCCGCGGCGGAGTTTTCCGAGCTTCGATTGTTGTCGCCGTCGTGGGCGTGGACACGGTGAGGTCTTCCTTCTCAATCTCAACGGGGGTTTCGCTGCTCTCACGGGTGAGGGGAGGGTCGGACGCGGGTATGGAACTTCGCGACTCCAGCCCTCCCTGCGCTCGCCGGGGATTACGGGGAAGTGACCCCTCGCGGAGCGGAGGCCGACTGCTCGGGACGCGGGCCGCCCTTGGGCCAGACGAGGGAACCCGGCTTGCGGGCTTCGCGACGGATTCTCGACACCGCGAAATTGGCGGTCACTTCCTTGATCGCCGCGCCCATGCGGCCGCTGATGTAGACGTTCACCGCGGTGTCGTCCTTACCGGCGAGCTGTCGGATGGCCGAGCGCCGGCCGAGGCTGACACACGCTCCCGAGAAGGCCAGTCTGATCGTCGCCGGTTCGGTTCCCGCGATGCGGCTCAGCACGGTGTTGGCGGCCTGCGCCCCGAGCGGCCCGGCGGCGTAGCAGCTCATCCGCAGCGGCTGGCCCGACGGTGCGGCGGAGTCGCCGGCCGCGACGACGCGGTCGTCGTCGACGCTGGTCAGTGTCTCGTCGGTGAGCAGCCGGCCGAGCTCGTCGGTGTCCAGCCCGCTCGCGGCCGCCAGCTGCGGCACGCCGAAACCGGCCGCCCAGATGGTCAATGCGCTCGCGTGCACCGCACCGTCGGCGAAGACGACCGCGTCCGGCCGGACCTCGGTCACCGCGACGTCCTCGAGCACCATGGCACCGTGCCTGGACAGCCACTTGGCCACGGCGCGGCGACCCGGTGCGCTGAAGGACGGCGCCAGGGTCCGGCCACACACCAGCGTGACCGTGCGTCCTTGCTCGGCCAGCTCGGCGGCCGTCTCGATACCGGTCAACCCGCCGCCGACCACGGTGACCGGAGCATCCAGGGGCAACTCCTCCAGCCCGGCACGCAACCGTTGCGCGGTCTCGAATTCAGCAACGTCGAACGCGAATTCGGCCGCGCCGGGCACCGACGACGGTGTCACCCCGGTGCTGCCGACCGCGTAGATAACATAGTCGTAGTCCAGCGCGCGGCCCGATGCCAGCTGCACTGTGCGGGCAGCGGTGTCGATGCGCGTGGCGCTGTCGACGACCAACCCGATCCCCTCGCCCAGAAGCGTGCCGTAGTCCACCGTGGCCTCGCCGGTGCGGGCCACGAACTGGTGCAGCCGGACTCGTTCGACGAACTCCGGGCGGGGATTGACCAGTGTGATGTCGATGTCGGCGCGCATTCGCAGATGGTTGGCCGCCAGTGTTCCGGCGTAGCCGCCGCCAATGACGACGACCTTGTGGGGTGTGTGGTGTTCAGACGTGGGCATGGCGAGGTCTTCCCTTCTCGATCTCAGCGAGGATGTGAGACTTGCGACCCGATGGGGGTTGGTCCTTCATCACGAAGTGGCCGACCGCGGGGACGGTCACGCATTCCGACGGGGGTTCTCGACGGCGACCCGCATACCCGCCGAGGTCAGCTTTCCTGCGTGCTGGACGGTGTCTCACTAGTCCGACAACAGAACACCTCGGAATGTGAGGTGACATGTGAGGCGGCACGCCAACCTCACAGTTCACTGGGCTGTCTTGTCGAACAGGTAAAGACAGATGCGACCAAGGGAGCCGACGACACCATGACGACCCCGTCCGAGCCGGGAGGCGACCAGCTCGATCCCGGCCTGAGCGCGATCATGAGCGAACGGCGCCAGCTGATCAATCTCACCTACCGGCTCCTGGGCTCCCTGGCCGACGCCGAAGATGTCGTCCAAGAGACCTACGCCCGCTGGTACACCCTGCCCCGGCAACAGCAGGACGCCATCGGATCCCCCGGCGCCTGGTTGACCACGGTGGCCAGCCGTATCTGCCTCAACCTGCTCTCCTCGGCACGCGCCCGGCGCGAGACCTACGTGGGCGAATGGATCCCCGAACCGCTACCCGAACCTACGGAGTGGATCACCGGGCGGGCGGATGGCATCACCGTCGACCCTGCCGACCGGGTCACCCTGGATGAGTCGGTCAACATGGCCTTCCTCGTCGTGCTCGAAGCGATGACCCCGGCCGAGCGCGTCGCGTTCATCCTGCACGACGTCTTCCGCTACTCCTTCGCCGAAGTGGCCGAGATCGTCGGCCGCACCCCGGCGGCCTGCCGCCAGCTGGCCTCCTCGGCCCGCCGCCGCATCCGCGCGCCGCAGACTCCCGCGGCTGTGGCAGCCGGGCAGGCCCGCATCGTCAAAGGCTTCTAGCAGGCCTGGGAGGCCAAGGACATCAATGCCCTCATCGGCCTTCTCGACCCCGACGCCACGGCGATCGCCGTGGCGGCGGCATCGTCGGCGCCTTGCTCCGCCCGATCGAAGGCGCCGAGCAGATCGCGCGCTCCCTGGTCAATCTCGAGGGCAGGCTACACAAGCTGACGCTCCTGGAGCGTACGGTCAACGGCCAGCCCGGCCTGATCGCCCAGCAAGACGGCATCACCGTATCGGTGTACGCGTTCGACACCGCAGGCGACCGGATGCAGCACATCTGGGCGGTACGCAACCCCGACAAGCTCAGGCCGTGGACGATGGGGCCGCAGCGCTAGGAGAGTCGGGAACAGCAAGTGGTGCCCGACCGATAGAGGATGATCTTAGCGAGTACGGGACACGCTGGGTTTCGCGTGCGCCTCGCTCGAGGTCGAAAGGGTTCCGCCGGCGCCAAAACCCCGCGATGGACGGGCATCGTCGCAGACCGGTGAAACCACACAAGACGCTCGATCTCCATCGCCTTTCCCTTGCCTGATAGCGCATTGAAATCCCACACGATCACAGGATGGATGGACAGAAGATGACGCACGCGCAGGAGTTGCCGCTGCACATGCGGCGGAACGGGCTCGACCCGGTCGGAGAACTGGCCAAGGCACGAGATGGCGAGGGCGTCGTGCGGGTGGAGACGCCGTTCGGCCTGCCCGCGTACCTGGTCTGCCGCCACGAGAATGTTCGCCAGGTGCTGTCGGATCCGGCCCGCTTCAGCAGCGTCCTGAGACCGTTCCGGGGGCTCGATGAGCTGGACGCGGACGAGCTGGCCGCGATGCGGGCCGGGAATCTGATCGGGTTCGACCTGCCCGAGCACACGCGGCTGCGCCGGATGCTCACCCCGGAGTTCACGATGCGCCGGATGCGCAGGCTTGAGCCGCGGATCACCGAGATCGTCCAGGCGGCTCTGGACGATCTGGAGCGGGCGGGCAGGCCGGCCGACCTGGTGGCTCACTTCGCGTTGCCGGTGCCGTCGCTGGTGATCTGCGAGTTGCTGGGTGTGCCGTACGCCGACCGCGCCGCCTTTCAGGATCGTTCCGTGCGCATGCTCGACACCTCGTTGCCGATGAAGCAGCGTGCCGCGGCGCAGCGGGAGGACCGCGCCTACATGGCCGGGCTGGTGGAACGCGCCCAGGCCGACCCGGGCGAGGACATGCTCGGCATGCTGATACGCGAGCACGGCGACGAGCTCAGCACCGACGAGCTGATCGGCATCGCGGGACTGCTGCTACTGGCCGGACATGAGACCACCTCGAACATGCTCGCCCTGGGCACCCTGGCCCTGCTGCGACACCCAGACCAACTCGCCACGATCCGCAAAGATCCGGCGCAGATCGAGCCCGCCATCGAGGAGCTGCTGCGCTGGCTGTCCATCGTGCAGTCGCTACCACCGCGCACGACCACGACGGAGGTGGAGATCGCCGGGCATGCCATCCCCGCGGGCTCGATGGTGATCTGCTCGCTGCCCGCCGCCAACCGCGACAGCGCCTTCATCGACGATCCCGAGACCCTCGATATCACCCGGGGGCCGCCGGCCACGTCGCCTTCGGCCATGGGGTGCACCACTGTCTCGGGGCCCCGCTGGCGCGGATGGAGATGCGCCTCGCCTTTCCCCGCTCTGCTCCAGCGCTTCCCCGGCCTCGCCCTGGCCGACCCGGACGAGCCAGCCGACTTCCGGTCCTTCAGCCTCGTGCACGGCCTGAACTCACTGCCGGTGACCTGGTGAACGGACGGCCAATGAGAGCCCACGTCCTCTGATACGGGCGGATCGTCGGCGCCGCGGTCCTGGCGTCCGAGGAGGTCGCCGCACGTGCACGCCCGACCTGACTCACTCGGCACGACTCGCCCAGGCCTGCTGACTGCGCACGCCGGCCTGGGCGTGTACGGCCAGCCCTTGAGGTTGCTCACGCGGGCTGAGGTTAGGTACAGGTCTACCGTCGAGGTATGACACAAGACATCGCCCTGAACCTGGGGTGGCCCCCTCCGCCTGCACCGTGCCCCCCGCCGAGCAGGGCTTCGCGTAGCCGAGTTCGACGCCTTGTTGGCCCCCTGCTTTGATCGTCCACTGGTGGCCGGCCATCATCGGGGACACCGACTGACGTCCGGCAACCGAACCCATCGCCGAGGTCTCGCGCTGGCAGACCTGCCAGCTGGAGGCCCACCAGGGCACAGTCAGTCACCGTCGGCCCCGCCCTGGCCGCGCTCGCTGCCATCGCCGACCTGACCGCGCGGCGGCGCCGGGGCAGTCATCGCCCAGCCGCGCGGGCACCGGCAGCGGGTACGACTGCTGCGCGCCAGCGAACCCCGCAGCTGACGACGCGCCATCCAGGGCTGTCTCCCAACCTGACGGCGACGGAACTGAACCGATCTTGTCCGTTACTGACGGACTTCCGGACACGAAGATCATCGTCACCCGATGTCACCACCAGCGGATCCACCTCGAAACAACGGTCAGAGGCGAGCTGCGACCGAACGGGACCGTACGTTAACGATCCCGCACCGGCCCTGTCCGATAGCCGCTCTGGCCTGCGTGAAAGCCCTTACCGTACGAAACAGTTCCGCTGCAGGTCCACAATCCGGTACATCACCCTCGCCGCAGCCGCCGATGCCTTCCTCGCCACCCCGCGCACGGCCAACCTCAACACCCACCACGCCTCGGCCATCGACCGCGTCATCGCCCTGCTCGGCCGCCGCTCGCCTAGGTCGCCGACACCGAGATCGGCACCGCACTCACCGACCTGTGGGAGGCGAGCTCGTCGGCGACCTGGAACCGAAACCGCGCCGCTGTGACCTCCTGACTCACCTGGTGCCACGCCAAGACGCGCTGGGCCGCGCCGCCGTTCCCGGCCGACGCCGAACGTCGCAAGGAAATTGCCGACGAGACCCGCGCGGTCGCCAAGACCACAATCCCCCGGCTGCCGTCACGGCGCGACATCCTGCGACGGGAGAAGACCCTGTGGCGGATGCTGCGCGAAACGGCCGGCCGGGCCAGCGAGATCCTCGCGCTCAACGTCGAGGACCTCGATTTGGACAACTGGTGCGCACCCGTCCATTCCAAGGGCGGCGCAATCGAATGGGTGTACTTGGCAGCAGCTTCCTTAACGGCAGGCCAACTTCGTGGCAATCCGCAGCCGCGGATGAACCGGGCGGTGTTCACCGCCGCGCTCACCTGCATCAGCGCGTTGGCCAGCTCGTCAGCCCGGGTGCGGATCGCCTTGCGTGCTTACTTGCGGGAATTATGCATTCTCGCAAGTTACTGTTCGCGGAGAGGTGCGCAACAGATCTTAATATTTGATTTTTATTTTCTGGAAAATCAAAAATGGTAGGGTGCTGCGGTGACTGGTGAGATCGGCACGGTTACGCCGTGCAAGCACTGTGGGGCGCCCATCGAGCAGCGGCGGGGGAGGGGGCGGCCCAAGGCCTACTGCCCCGAAGGGGACTGCCAGGCCGCGGCCAAGCGGGAGCGGGAGTTGCGGCGGGCGACGCCTGGGCTGGAAGGGGCGCTGGCCAGGGCCGAGCAGTTGTACGAGCGGATGGAGAGCGGGCTGGCCGCGGCGATCGAGCCGCTCGCGCAGGCGCTGTCCGACGAGTTGAGCCCGGCCGGGGTGGAGGCCAGGCTGAGCGCGGTGCAGGCTGAGGCGCACACCCGGGTGGCCATCGCGCGCACCGAGCGGGAGCAGGCGTTCGAGCAGGTACGGCTGGCGCGCGAGGCCGCCGAGCACGCGCGCCGGCAGACCGGGGAGATGCGCGAGCGGCTGGACGAGGCCGAGGCGGAGCGGGACAACGCGCTCGGCGACGCCGAAAGGGCCCGCGAGCAGGCGCTGGCGGCGTTGCGGGAGGCGGCCAGCACCGAGCGGCAGGCACTGCAGGCCGCCGAGGAGGCCGGTCGGCGGGCGGAGGTGGCCGAGCAGCGGGCCGAGGAAGCGGTACGACGCGTCGAGCAGACCGAACGGGCCAGGGAGCAGGCTGTTCGGGAGTTGGCCGGGCAGGTGGAGGCGGCCGAATCGCGTTCGGAGGAGGCGCGGGCGCAGGCCGTACAGGCTCGGCAGGAGGCTGAGCAGGCGCGGGAGGGAGAGACGCGGGCGCGCGAGGAGATGGCGGTGGCCGTGCGCGGGCGGGAACGGGCCGAGCGGGACGTCGCCGCGGCGGCGGCCACGGCGCAGGCTGCCGAGCAGGAGCGCGACCGGGCGGTGGCACGCGCGGAGAGCGCCGAGCGGGTGGGCGCGGAGGCGCAGCGGGAGCGCGCCGTCGCGCTCAACGAGGCGGCGCAGGTGCGTGAGGCGGCCGGCGCCGAGGTCGCGCGGGCGGAGGAGAACAGGCGGCGGGAGCTGGCGATGGCGGCCGAGCGGCTCGCCGCTGTGGAGAAGGAGGCCGCGGCCGCTGTTCTGGAGGAGCGGGCCCGGGCCGAGGGGGAGAGGGAGCGGGCTGAGGCTGCCGTTCGCGAACGGGATCAGTTGCTGGCTGACCTGCGGTTGGAGCGGGCCCGGCTGGAGGATGCGCGCGCGGAGGTGGAGGCGGCGCGTGCGGAGGCCGGGCGGCTACGGGAGCGGGCGGTCACGGCGGAGTTGGCCTTCCGGCAACGAGACTGACACCGTCGCAGCGGCAGCTTCCGGTCCGGGGAACACACCAGCGCCGAGCCGGCCGAGTCGTTTGGCGTGGCCCGCTCGACGGTCTACCGCGCGATCGAGTGTGCTGCGGCCGCGACGCCGGGACCGGCACGCCGACTCCGTCGAGGGCGGACATACGTGCCGGTGCCCGGCGGATCCGTCACTCGGTCGTCGGCCGATGTCGCCTCCGGGCCTCGGAGGCATTGCCGTGTGCGAGTGAGGGCCATCGGTCCGCGGCCCACTCCGGCCAGCTCAGCCACCCTGGTGGCGGAGCTGGGATGTCGCCGCCGCCGAGTTCGGTGGCATCGGGTGCCTGGAACCGCTTTCGCCATTCGTCGATGTCGGCCTCGCTCATCGGAAATGTCGTGTGGGGTGCGGTTGCCTGGCGGTGTGCGATCCGGGCGCGTTGGGCGTCCTTGTCGATGGGCAGGTAGATGACTTGGCAGGCTGCTCCGGCCGATGTTGCCAGCCGGCGCAGTGCCGACCGTTCGTCGCGGCTCCAGAGTCCGAAGTCGAGCACGACGTTGGTGCCCAGTCGCAGCGCTTGCAGGGCGAGGGCGATGAGCCGTCCTTCCAGGATGTCGCGCTTGCCGTCGGGCTGCGACCCGTCGAACAGGGAGATCATCCACTCGTCCGGCGTCAGCCGCAGCGCGCGGTGCGCCACGGCGAGTTCTTCGGCCCGGGTGGTCTTTCCGGCGCCGGGGAGCCCGACCATCAGGAAAAGCTTGGCGGGTTCGGACCGCACGCCATGGTTCAGCTTCGCTTTGGCGGGGCTGCGGCCGACGCGTCGGAGACGGCGAGGAATGCCTCGGACGTACAAGAAAGAGGATCGTGGTGTGGTGGATGGAACTGCTGCGACATGGATGTGCTCCCCGGATCACGCAGGACGATCCGGCAGCACGGCGAAACACGTGATCGAGCTGCCGGGCGGGACACTGATCCGGCGGTACGCCCTGGCACCGACCCCAGCGGAGCTGGCAACGAGGCCGCGGTTCACGGCAACCGCGATACCGCCGTCAAGCGGCGGCGCGGATGTTCATAGCGGCACAGCAACCCATCCCACCACCCTAACCGACCACACCGGCATGGCCATCGACCGCGGCCGCGATCAGTGACCGTTCGATCCTGCCACTGCCGATCCGTGAGAGATCAGTTCGGGCCGCCGCGCACCACTTCAACGGCCTCGGGGTTGAGGAACGAGCGGACAGCCGTTGGCGCTGAGAACGATCTTTAACGCAGTGTGAAGAGGTTCGCTCTCAGCCGTGGAGGTTGCTCAGCGCGTTGTTTGGTCGCGGCGCCGCCGAGCGGCGCGGATTTCGGCGTCGGCGACTTTGTCGTCCAGCAGTGCGTAGAGCTGGGTGGTCTCGGTGGCGGCGTGGCCGAGGCGGCGGCGGACGGCCTCGATGGACACGCCGGCGTTGATGAGCTCGGTGGCGTGGGCGTGGCGCAGCTGGTGGATGTCGATGTCGACCCTGGCGGCGGCGCAGTAGGTCTGCCAGCGGTGATGGGCGGCGTCGTGGGACAGTGGCCCGCCGCGGCCGTTGATGCTGGCGCGGAACAGCGGCCCGGCGGTGTAGTCGGCGCGGGAGAGGTACAGCTTGAGCAGGGCGACGTAGCCACGGTCGTCCAGCAGGACGGTGCGTACGCTGCCGCCCTTGCCGCAGATGCGGACGTGTTCGTCGTCCAGCCGCAGGTCCAGGTCTTCGACGTACAGCCCGCACACCTCCGAGGCGCGGGCGCCGCACACGTAGGCGGTCTCGAACAGCATCCGATCGCGCAGCCGGTCCAGCGGGACGTCCTTTCGCGGCCGCCGGGTGCAGATCACCGCCAGCACCTTGGCGACGTCGGCGGCAGCGGCGGGGCGGGGCAGGTTCTTGGGCACCTTGACGGTGTCGATCCGATCCATCGGGTTGGCCTGCAGAAGGTCGTGGCGGACCGCCCACTTGGACGATGTCAGGAGCGCGACAGGAAAACTCGATCCTCGGGAGCAAACCTCGCCCCGGCGTCGGCGTCGAGTTGCCGTTCAAGAACGCGGATCTGGTGGCGGAGGGCAAGAATCTCGGCGTCCTTGTCCATATCCCCCAACGGCAGCGACCGCAGCGCGGTTTCACGCCAGGAAGAGTCGGGCAAGCCGGATGACCTGCGCGGATGACATTATCGGCAGGAACAGGTTTGGGTGTCCCTACTGTCCTGGCTCACTGTTTTGCCCTGCGGATCACCTCTTGATGCCATCCAGGTCGTCGCACGCGCCGATTATCCTGTCCGGGTGTCTGACGAACGTTTGATTCTGAGCAGCGCGGCGCCTGACGGCCGGATCGACGACCTCGCGGTGGTCGATGTGGACGGGGCGCCGTTGGTGGTATGCACCGGCGACTACAAGCTGTGGAGCTGGGCTCCGCTGCAGGACGAGTGGCGGGAGCGGCCGCTGGCGTACGCCTGCGCCGAGGATCCGCTCGCCGCCGAGTATCCGGACGCCGAGAACGATATCGACTCGGTTGCCGTGGCCGTTTCCGAGGGGCGCGTGGTGCTGGCGGCCGGCGGCGATGAACAGGGAGCGGCCATCTGGGACCTGGACAGCGGCGAACTGCTCCGCGGGACGACGTACGACGGGCTCTACATCTCGTCCATCGCCACCGTGAAGGGCGAGGGACCGCCCCAGTTCGTAGCAAGCAGCGGGGTCCACTGGGACGGAGTCCAGGTGTTGGGGCTGTCCGCCGAGGAGCCTCCGGTGGAGTTGGCCGCTGGCCCCATCTGGGGTCTCGCCACCGCAGGAATCGACGGCCGCTCGCTGGTCGTTGGGGGCGGGGAAGAGTATGTGGAGATGTGGAATCTGGCGAACGGCGAGCAGGCCGCGTCGTTCTATGTGAACGACGGGCGGACATACGCCGTCGCTTTGTCCGAGCTCGACGGCCGTCCGGTCGTCGTGGCAGGCACGGACTCCGGAAAGGTGTACGTGTTCGACCTGTCCGGGGATGAAGAGGATGATCCGATCCACGAACCGTCTACCGGCCATGAGGGCAGGATCAACGCCTTGGACGTCGCCATGGTCGGCGACCGGGCGGTCGTGGTGACCGGCGGCGAGGACGGGACCATACGGCTCTGGGACCTCGCCAGCGGTCGACAAATCGGGCCGCCGCTGACCGGCCACAATTGGAGCGTCGAAGCTGTGGTGGTCACCAAGATGCAGGATCGCCCGGTCGCCCTGACCGCCGGTCGGGACGGCGTCGCACGCGTCTGGGACCTGACCCTCTGACAAGCCTGTGCGCCCGATGAGCCGACGGACCAGCCACAACCGTGATCGCCTGCCTCACCCGGGCGCTCACGTCGTTCGTCGTCGGCAACCACCGGTCGGCGAGGTGAGCAATCCCGCTCTTCGTCAGGTCAGCCGCGCGATTGATGGCCGCGCCGATCTACTCGGGGCGGACCTGCGCGAACGCGGGGTGGGACTGCATGTGATCGAGCAGGGCATCGACACCGACACGATGGAGGGCCGCGCGATGTTCGGCATGCTGTCGGTTCTGGCCGAGCTGCAGCGCGAGCTGATCGTCGCCAACACGATGGACGGCCTGGCCTCCGCCCGCGCCCGCGGCCGGGTCGGCGGCCGCCGACCCAAGCTCACCGCCGACCAGGCCGCCCTCGCCCAGGAGCTGTACGACGCGCGAGTCAAGACCGTCCAGCAGATCGCTGACCTGTTCGGTGTGCCGCGCTCGACGGTGTACGGGCATCTGAAGGGCGACACCGTGCTCCGCCAAGTGAAGGAGGCCCGGGGAAGGTCGTAGTCGGGATGCGGGATTGGCCCACCGGTCCCGAGTGACTGCCCGCCTTGCGTTCAGGCGAAGCCAAGACGCTTGGCCGCATGCCCCTTCGGCGAATGCGCGCGATGCCTGCGCCCTGGGTTTGACCTTGACCCTAGGTCAGGGTGCACGCTTTACGGGTGAGCAATTTCAACTCCGCGTGGACAGGCATGGTGCCGATCGACGACACCGCGCTGGCCGTGACCGACACCGGTGGGCCCGGCCGTCCCGTGATCTACCTTAATGGCCAGTTCGCCAGTCAGGCGTACTGGCGGCAGGTCATCGCCGAACTCGGCAGTGACTACCGGCACATCACCTACGACATGCGGGCCCGCGGCCGATCGAAGCGTTCGGCCGCAGCCGCTTCGTTCGAGACGCACGTCCGTGACATCGACGCCGTCCTTGTGGCCAGGGGCGTGGACCGGCCGCTTGTGGTCGGCTGGTCCTACGGCGCGGCGGTCGCGGTGCACTGGGCCGCTCGGAATCCGGACCGCGCCTTGGGGGTGGTGCCCGTGGACGGTGCCTACCCGCACGACTACCCCGACGCACCCCCGGAACGGGTCCGGCAATTCTGGCGCCGGATGCGCTTGCTGCTGCCACTGCTCTCCAGGCTGGGCATGGCCGCGAGGATGTCCGCCGAGCAGCATGCTCAGAGCAACATCGAGCTCATCGAGATCAGCGCCGCCCTCGGCCCGATCCTGGACGGTGTGACCTGCCCGGTCCGGTACGTGGTCGCCACGGGCGCCAACCTCGGAGGCGGCCATGATGAAATGGAAAGCGCGCGCGCCACCCTCACCCCGGTGCTCGCCCGCAACCCCACCATCACGAGCACGAAGGTCGCCAGCAATCACAGCAAGATCGTGCGCAAGGACTTCCGCGCGATCGCGGACGCGGTTCGCGACCTCGCCGGCGCCCCACGATCACGGGGCCGGCAGAGCAGATGACGGACGGCGTCACGATCGGCCAGGCGGCGGCATTCGCCGGCGTCACGGTGAAGGCCATCCGGCACTACCACCAGCACCGGTTGATCGACGAACCCCGTCGCGACAGCTCCGGCTATCGGCGCTACGGATCGGCCGACCTGCTGCGGCTGGTCCAGATCCGGACACTAGCCGGCGCCGGCGTGCCGCTGGCCGAGATCGAGGCGATCCTCGACGCCGATCCCGACCGGTTCGCCGCCGCACTCGTCGACGCCGAACGGCGCCTCACCGACCGGATCGACGATCTGATCGCGCGGCGTGAGACGCTGCGCCGGCTCGCCATCGGCGACCGGGCTCTGCTGCCCGATCGGGCTCTCGCCCTCCTGGACAGGGCCGCCGATCTCGGCTTGACCCCGGCTGACGTGACGATGGCCCGGGAGGGCATGGTGTTGATCAAAGCCCTGGTGCCGGAGGGTTTCGATGACTACCTCTCCCGGATCGAGCGCGCCCTCGACGACCCTCGGTACATGTCCTTGATCAAGCGCATGTGGTGTGCCGCCGAGTGGGAGCCGGACGACCCTCGCATCGACGAGCTCGCCACGGCCATCGCCGACCACTTCCTCGCCCATCCCGCGCTGCTGCCCATCCCGGCCGGACTCCAGGACCGCACCGACAGCGCGATCCGCTACAGCCTGCTCACACACCACGGACACGAGCAGAAGCCTGGCTGGACCCGGCTGACCGCGTTGATCGAAGCGCGTCTGCGCTCGGCCGGCATCGACATCGCGGACCAGACTCCCCTTCATGAACTCTGAAATCGCACCCCCGGTTTCCACCGCCTAGGTCGGGCCCACTGCGGCCTTCTGAGCCAGGGGCACTCTGGCAGCCCGCGGCGCCGCCGTCGGCTTTCGGATCCATACCAGCGGCCTCTTCCTGGTCAGCCGCCGGGTCATGAGCGTGTGCGCTTCGCCGTGCGTGGAGCGCACAGATACTCGTGCTCGAGGGGGCCGGTCCCGATCAGCCAGGGCCGCCCCCCGCCCGGGGCTGTGCTCGTCGCCGTCGAAGCGGCCGCCCGCACCCGCCAGGCCCAGCCCGGCCTCACCCTGGCGGACACGGCGCCCAGATCACCGATGTCCTCGACGCCGCTTGACGGGCTTGTCCCGAGGTTCTCGCCGGACCCCCGCACTGCGGCGCTTCATCGATAGCTGTCACCAGCCCAAAGGAGGGCACATGTCCAGTTTGAAACGGCGAGGGTTCCTCGCCGTGGTCGCACTCGCGATTCCGCTCGTAGTCGCCGTTGCTCCCGCCGCGTCCGCGACGGCGAAACCGAAGATCAAAGTCTCCGGCGGGCTCACGCAGCCTGTTTTCTCCTACAAGGACGCCATCCGTGAGCACGTCCGGGTGCCGTCGACGGTCGACAGTGACGGCGACGGTAAGAAGGATCTGATCCGGGTGGACATCATCCGGCCGAAGGAGTCCGGTCCTGGGCTCAAGGTTCCGGTGATCATGCACCAGAGCCCGTACTTCGGTGAACCGGGTGTCGGCTTCGAGGTTGAAAAAAAGAAGTACGGCGCGGACGGGAACCTGACGAAGTTTCCGATGTTCTACGACAACTACTTCGTGCCGCGCGGGTACGCGTTGGTGTCCGTCGACATGACCGGCACCCGCTTGTCGGACGGCTGTCCGACAAGCGGCGGTCCGTCCGACGTGCTGGGCGGCAAGGCTGTCGTCGACTGGCTCAACGGCCGCGCGGCCGCCTACGACGCCAAGGGCGCTGCGGTCAAGGCATCCTGGACCACCGGGCGTACCGGGATGATCGGCCACTCCTATGAGGGTGCCCTCGCCATGGCGGTCGCCGGCACCGGGGTGCGGGGGCTGGAGACGATCGTGCCGATCGCGGGGCCAAGCAGCTGGTACGACATGTGGCGCGCGAACGGCACCCTCACCGATATCAAGGACGGGCAGGCCTGGATGGCCGTACGGATTGACGAGGATCCGGACGAGAAGTGCGCGGCGGTGCGCCGGCGCATGACCGAGGGCTCCGACGACGCCACCGGCAACGACAACGCCTACTGGCAGGAGCTCGACTACCGGACCGGCCCGATCTCGAAGGCGCGCAACGTGCGCGCCAGCGTCTTCTCGGTGATGGGAATGCAGGACCGGAACGTGATGGCCGACCAGTTCTCCACCTGGTGGGGCAGGCTGCCCCGTACGGTGCAGCGCAAGGCGTGGGTGACGCAATACGGGCATCTCGACCCGTTCTGGGCCCGCCGCAATGTGTGGGTCGACACCCTGCACCAGTGGTTCGACCACGAACTCATGGGCGTCGCCAACGACATCACGCGCCGCCCGCGCGTCGACGTACAGCTCGGCCCGGACCGCTGGATCACTCAGGCCGACTGGCCCGCACCCGCGGCGCGGACGACGACCCTGCGGCCGCACCAGGACGGCTCCCTGGACCGCAAGCCCTCCACCGGAACCGCCAGCTACCTCGACACCGCCCAGACCGAGATCGCGATGGCCGACAACCCCGACACCGCCAACCCCAACCGGCTGGCCTTCCTGACCCCGCCGCTGAAGAAGGCGATGCGGCTGTCCGGGACGCCGTCGGTGAGCCTGCGAGTCACCCTGAACGAGCCGACCGCCAACCTGGGTGTCGTACTCGTCGACTACGGCACCGACACCCGCATCGACTACCGCGAACGCAGCGCGACGTCCGCGGAAGGCCTGAAGTTCATCGGCGGTGAAGACTGCGTCGGCCAGAGCACGGACGATGACGACGGCTGCTACCTCAAGGCCGGCGACAACCTGGCGACTTCCGACTTCCACGTGGTCACCCGGGGAATTCTGGACGCGCAGAACCACGAATCGCTGAGCCACCAGGCGCCGCTGACGCCTGGCAAGGCCTACCAGATCACCTGGAAGACGCTGCCGCTGGACTACGAGTTCAAGGCCGGGCACCGGCTGGGCCTGATACTGACCGGAACCAACGACGACCTCAACCTCGACGAGAGCAGCAACGTCGAACCCGGCACCGGGGCCAAGGTCACCGTCGACCTGGCCGACACGTCGATCTCGCTGCCGCTGGTCAACGGCACCCCCAGCAAGTAACAGCAAAATCGACACTCGCGATCTTCACCGCGGTGGTGCTCTCCGGCGCCACCGCGGTGTCACAGATCCCTTCTCCCCACGCCAGCTGCGCGCCTTGCCCGGCGCGTAGCCCACACCCTGCCGTCGCCGGCACCCGATGCGACTCCGCCGTCCGCGGCGAGGCATACACCGGCATGACATCCTCACCCAGCTCCAGGCAGCGCCGTGCGAGGTGCCACCACACCGGCGGCACCTCGCGGGCCTTGGCAGCATGCGGCCCACGGCATGCACCCCGACGAAGCGCACGAGCGGCTGCAGCGCGGCGCAAGCCAGGCGATGCGCTTGCACGCCAGCAGCCCGCCGGCCTCGGTGCCGCAGCCGCTCCGTATCGAGGTCGACCTGCATCAGCCCGCGCGCGGCGGATCTGGCCGCGCTCATGCCCGGCGCCACCCGGAGCGGGCGCACCGTCGCCTTCGACGCCGAGACCATGACGGCCGCCTACGGCATGCTCCAAGTCATCGTCGCGCTCACCCAGAACGGGCCGTAACCACGACAGGGGTGGACCGCGCCCGGCACGGGCCACCCCTGTCATCAACCGCCTGCGCCACCTGTCTGCAGGGAGCGCGGCGCCGAAACCGTCAGGGCATCAGCCCCAGCTCACGTAGTTGTGCGGGCCGCAGCGGCCGCCAGCCGCTGGTGTCGAGCTTGGCCAGCTCCGCCTCAACGTCAACGTTGATCACGCCGAAGAAGTTGATGTTGTCGCTGTGCCCGGGCGAGATGTGCGACAAGATCTCATCGCTCACCTCCCGGCCCTGCGAACGCAGCTCCAGCACCGCACGAGAATAATATTCGGTCGTCCACGCGACCACCGAGTTGGTCAGCAGCGTCAGGCACCATGCCTGCTCCGTCTGCTGCTCCAGGTGCGGGCGGGTGATCGTGCCCTGCTGCGCGTAGTGCAGGTCGCGGCGCAGCGCGTGCAGGCTTTCCCCCTTGTTCAGCTGCCGCGAGATCTTCCTCCTGAAGACCGGGTCCGACAGGTACTTGGCCAGGTGGACGGTCCTTCTGAGCATGCCCCACTCGGCCCTTGAGCAGCAACCAATCGGTCAGTGGCGGTAGCGGGCTGACGTCAGTTGACCTACCGCCATCCAGCGGTCCGATGCGGGTGGGCAGCGACATGGCGGCGGATTGAGTAACTGTTCGGCTACTTTCGGTTTGTTGCGGGCGGGCTGGCCCTACTTTGCGGCGTATGCCGGTGGTGGAGTTCTTAACCGATGACGAAGCGGCCACGTACGGCCGATACGGGGAAGTGCCGTCGCGCGCGGACCTGGAGCGGGTGTTCTTCCTTGATGACGAGGACCGAGAGCTGGTTGAGCGTCGTCGTGGCGACCACATGAAGTTCGGCTTCAGCCTTCAACTCGTCACCGTTCGATGGGTTGGGACGTTCCTGGAGGACCCGCTGGAGGTGCCGACCGCGGTCCTCGACTTCGTGGCCGAGCAGTTGGGCATCGCCGACCCGTCGTGCGTGAAGAAGTACACCGAGCGGACCAAGACGCGATTCGATCACCAGTGGGAGATTCGGCGGGTGTACGGCCTGAAGGAGTTCGGGACCGTCGAAGGGGATCTGCGAGCGTGGGTGGAGGCCAGGTCTTGGACCACGGGGGATGGACCGAAGGCGATCTTTCTCGACGCGGTGCGCTGGCTGCGGGAGCGGGATGTGCTTCTGCCCGGGGTGACGACGCTGGCCCGGCTGGTCACCAACGTCCGCGATGAGACGACCCGGCGACTGTGGGGTGTCCTGGAAGGGCTGTTGACCGTGGGTCAGCGTTATGTGCTGGACCAGCTGCTGGAGGTTCCGCCAGGGTCACGGGTCTCGGACCTGGAGCGCTGGCGCAAGGGCCCGGTCCCGCGCGGGTCCGGGCCGACGCTGATCAAAGCACTGGAGCAGGTCGCCGAGGTCGCGGGATTGGGCATGACGGAGCTGGGGGCCGACCGCTTGGTGCCGCCGCGCCGGCTGGCGGAGCTGGCCAAGTACGGGATGAGCGCGGACGCCTCGCAGATCCGCCGTCACCGCGATGGCCGTCGTCTGGCGACGCTGTTGGCCACGGTGGCGTTCCTGGAGGCAAAGTCGGTCGATGACACCCTGGAACTGCTGGACCTGCTGATGACCACCGAGCTGCTGAACAAGGCGCAGACCGCCGCGGACAAGGAGACGATCCGCAAGCATCCGAAGCTGGCCAAGGCCTCGGCCCGCCTGGCGGTGGCGGTGGAGGCGCTGTTCGACTCCGACGCCTGGGGTGGCGAGGACGAAGAGCCCCGGGTGTCGGAGGTGTGGGAGGCGATCGAGGCGGTGGTGTCGCGGGCGGAACTGCGGGCGGCGCTGGTCTTGGTGAATGAGAACGTGCTGCCGGCGGATGCGGACGAGCCCGACGACTGGCGCAGCGAGCTGGTCGGCCGCTACAGCACGGTGTCGGGATTTTTGAAGGTACTGCCCACGGTGATCTGTTTCGGCGCGAACGCCGAGGGCGCCCCGGTGCTGGCGGCAATGCGGCAGTTGCCGGAGGTGCTGGCCCACCGCAGCAGGCTGCCCGCACCACTGATTCCGGCCCGACTAATCGAGGCGGCCGTGGTGAACGGCCCATGGAAGCGCCTGGTGTTCGGCCAGCCCGTCCACGAGGACGGCGCGGTGAACAGGCACGCCTACACCTTCTGTCTCCTGGAGCAGTTCCACCGGCATCTCAAACGCCGCGAAATCTACGCCGACGCCTCCACCAAGTGGCGCAACCCGCAGGCCAGACTCCTGGAAGGCCAGGCGTGGGAGGCGGTCCGGCCGGACGTGCTCACCGCGCTGGGCCTGCCGGAGAACCCGGCCGCCCTGCTGGCCGACCACACCCGCGCGCTGGATGCGGCATACCAAGACGTGGGCAGCCGGCTGGACACCAACACCGAAGTCCGGATCGACGACGCCGGGAAGATCCACCTGACCGGCGTGAAGGCCATCGAAGAGCCGCCCTCGCTGGTCGACCTGCGCAAGCACACCACGGCGATGCTGCCGCGCGTGGATCTGCCCGAGGTCATCTTGGAGGTGATGAGCTGGGAGCCGCAGCTGGTGGAGGCCTTCACCGCAGCCTCCGGCGGCCGCTCCCGGCTGGAGGACCTGCCGACCTCGATCGCGGCGTGCCTGGCCGCGCACTCCATGAACGTCGGCTACCGGCCGATCGCCAAGACCGGCGTTCCCGCGCTGGAGCGCTCGCGGCTCTCGCACGTGTTCCAGAACTACTTCCGGCCTGAGACGCTCAGCCTGGCCAACGCGCCGCTGGTCGCCTGGCAGGCCGGGCTGCCGCTCGCCCAGGCGTGGGGAGGCGGCATGGTCGCCGCGGTCGACGGCATGCGGTTCGTGGTCCCGGTCCCGGCGGCCTTCGCTCGCCCCAACCGCAAATTCTTCGGCTCCAAGCGCGGCATGACCTGGCTCAACGCAATAAATGATCAAGGAATCGGGCGAGGCGCGAAGATCGTGTCCGGCACGGTCCGCGACTCCCTGCACATGGTCGACGTCATCTTCGGGCTGGACGGCGGGGAGTTGCTGGAGATCGTCGTTTCCGACACCGGCTCCTACAGCGACCTGACCTTCGGCCTGCTGGAACTGCTGAACATCTCCTACCGGCCCGCGCTGGCGGATCTGCCCGACCAGAAGGGCTGGCGCATCGACCCCGGCGCCGACTACGGGCCGCTGAACACCTTCGCCCGCGGCAGGATCGACCTGCGCAAGGTGCAGCGGATGTGGCCGGACATCCTGCGCGTGATCGCCTCCATCTACACCGGCACCGTCCGCGCCTACGACGTAGTGACCATGCTGCAGCGCGAGGGTCACCCCACCGCGCTGGGCGAGGCGATCGCCACCTACGGCCGGATCTTCAAGTCCCTGCACATCCTCGCCTACATCGACGTGGACGAGACCTACCGGCGCGACATCAAGCACATCCGCAACCTGCAGGAGGGCCGTCACGCCCTGGCCCGGAAGATCTGCCACGGCAAGAAGGGCGAGCTCTACCACCGCTACGAACGCGGGCTGGAGAATCAGCTCGGCGTCCTCGGGCTTGTTCTCAATTGCGTCGTTTTGTGGACGACTGTCTACCTGGACGCGGCAGTCCGGCAGCTGAAGGCGCAGGGCAACCCCGTCCGAGATGAGGACATGGCCCGGCTCTCGCCCTTCGTCAACACCCAATTGGGCGTGCACGGCGCCTACACCTTCATACTTCCCGACTTGGCGCCAGGGGCGATACGCGCTCTGCGCGACCCCGACGCACTCGACGCCGACGACGAAGAGATCTGACCCCTCACCTCGGCGGGCGGGCTTCGAGTACCCGGCCGGGCCCCTCCTCACATGTTCGTGGATGGCTGAGGCGATGTATCCAGCGTGGGACGAGCCGCTCCAGCGGTGTCTGCCAGCAGATCCCGCGGTCCCCGGGTCCTGCGGCGGGGACCGGCTTGGTCAGTGGGTGTCTGGTCTGGGGATGTGGATGCCGGCGGCGCGGAGTTTGGTCTCGACGAGCGCGACTCCTCGGGCCGCGGCCGATCCCTGCTCTTCGCCGTGGAGGGCGATCAGCTTGTAGCGGGTCGCAGCGTCGGTGCGGGCTTGCAGGCCGGTCACGATTTTCAGGTGTGCGGGGTTGGCGAGGAGGTGGTCGGCCATGGCGGTGGCGAGCTCGGCGATGCGCGGGTCGTCCGGTTCCCAGGTCGCGGCTTCGGTTGCGCGCTTGATCAGGGCGACGAACCGGGTGTCTTCGAGGGCGTGCTCGATATGGGTGAGGTAGTCGTCGAAGCTCTCGGGGACCAGTGCCCTGGCCAGGACCCAGCCCTCCCTGGCGGCCGCCACCTCCTCTGCGGGGAAGCCGAGGCCGGACATCCGCTCCAGCAGCGCCACGGCACGGTCAGGCAGTAGAGCCCGGTCGCCGTCGGCGAGCCGGTGCAGCGTGTCACGTCGCGCGATCAACTCCTCGATGCGTTCGGTGAACTGCCGCTCGACGTCGGCGAGCGCGGCGGCGAACAGCGCGGGGTCGGCGTCGAGCAGGGACCCGATCTCGGCCAGGGGCACCCCGGCGGCGGCCAGCGTCCGGGCCTGCACCAGCCGCAGCAGCTCGGCCGATCCGTACCGCCGGTAGCCGGAGCTGTCGCGTTCCGGCTCCTTGACCACGCCGAGCTTGTGGTAGTGCCGCACCGTCTTCACCGTGACGCCGACGAATGCCGCCGCCTGCCCGATCGTGACTCCGTTCATCTGCGCAATCCTGCCCTGTGCTCGAGCTCGGCGACCAAGCGGACCAGCCGAGCATGTGGACGGGCCACGCCGAGTTCGGCGTGGCCCGTTCGGGTTCTTCCTGGTGTACGACCGGAAGGGCGGCCCCTTGAGGCGTACGGGTCACAGGCGCTCTCAGCCCGTCGGCTGAGCCGGATCGACCTGCCCACCGCCAAACACCTCGTTGAGGAGCCTTCGCTGGGCGGTCTGGAATGCTGTTGCGATGGACAGGTCGGCGTCGTCCACGCAGTTCAGCGCGGCGGTCAGGGTCTTGCTGCCGTCAGGGGTGGCGTACATCAGCGCCGCGTGGCCCACGGCGGCGCCGTTGTGGGAGATGACGGTGCCGCCGCCGTCCGTGGTCAGCACGAACACTCCCAGGCCGTAGTCCATGTTCGGGATGCCCGTCGGGTGCGGCGTGCACATCTCGGCCAGCAGCCCGGCCGGCATGAGCTTGCCACCCAGCAGCGCAGAGATGAACGTGTGCAGGTCCTGGGTGGTCGAGATCATGTCGCCGCCGCTGGAGACCCAGGAGGGGTTCTGGCGGGTGATGTCGACTGTCTTCTGCTCGCCGGCGTCCTCGTAGCGGTAGTAGGCGTGGGCGTACGGCTCGGGGATCTCCGGCGACGCGTCCGGCACCACAGTGCCCGACAGGCCGAGCGGCCCCAGGATCAGCCGCTGCATCTCCTCGGCAACCGAACGGCCGGTCACCCTCTCGATCAGCAGCCGGGCCAGCACGTAGTTGGTGTTGGAATAGCTCCAGCCCGTCCCCGGCTCGAACCGCGCCGGCTTGGACAACGCCAGCTCCACCAGTTCCTGCGGCCGGTAGGTCTTGAACCGATTGTCCACCCACTCTTTGCCCGTGGTGCTGTAGGGGATGGGGATCCCTGGCGCGATCGTCCCGTCGGCGTTGACCTCCCCGGTGAAGTTGAACACTCCGCTGGTGTGCTGCAGCAGCATCCGCACCATGATCCGCTCGTCCAGCCCGAACTCGGGCAGGTAGTGCGCCGCCGGGGTGTCCAGCCCGATCTTGCCCGCGGCCACCAGCTGCAGCACCAGGGTCGCGGTGAAGGTCTTGGTGTTGCTGCCGATCCGGGCATGCCCGTTGACCGGCGGCTTCGCGGTCCCGCTCAGCTCGGCCACCCCGGCGCTGCCGACCCACTCTCCCCGCTCATCGTGCACGCGCAGCGACACCCCGACAAAACCGGAATCGACGATCTCCTCGATCGCCTTCTGCAGCTCCGGCCGATCCTGCCCGGCCGCCGTCTCCGGCACGGCCCCGCTGTCCGCAGCGGCTGCCCCAGCGGCGTCGAGGGCTTCGGTGATCTTGCGGACCATCTCGGCCGTGGCGGGGCTCGGCCGGCCCTGCTGCATCTGGGCGGTCTCGACAGCGATGAGAACGGCGCTGCGGAAGTTGCCGGCCTCGGCCGGATCCTGCTGCTTCAGCAGGTTCATGGCCGCAGTCAGGGCCGGCAGCACGCGGCCGGCGATCTCGGCCACGGACTTGCCCACCAGGTCCTTGACCTTGGGGTAGTCGGCGAGCACGTGCCCGATCAGGCCGGTGGCCGAGCCCAGCGCGATACTGCCGTGGGTGGCGATCTCACGGGGCTTGCCGGCGGCACCGGCGGCGGTCATCAGCGTCACGGCGCCGTACGCGGCGATCCGCAGGGTGCTCTTGTCCTGGTCGGAAAGGGTGATCGTCACGGTTGTTTGATCCTTTGAATCTGTTATGTCCGGTCGGCGTCGCGCCGCTGCGCCGAGCTTCCACCCTGCCCCTAGGTCAACCTCAACCGTGATCTAGCTCACAGCTGCTAGCTGCTTGTCCTTGAGCTTGCCCCTTCTCTTGGCCAACGCCATGCCCTCGCGGGTGCGCTGGTGCCCGATGTTTGCTTCGAACTCGCGCCACTGTGGCTGGGCGGTGTTCCGGTGGGGGGTCGGCTTTCGGAACACCGCCGGACCGCCGGGCCCAAGCTGCCCGAACCGGCACGGCGTTCCATCCGCCGCCGCTACGCCGAAGGCGAGGTCTCCCTGGCCGACCTGGCCGCTGAATACAGCGTCGGCCGGTCCACCATCCACCGCATCATCCACGGAGCTCCAGAAACCCCCAGTTAGAAAGCGGATCTACGCCCACCTCGCTACACGCCGTAGCCATAGGAACTCCAGGCCTCCCTGGGCAGGATCATCCGAATGGGGCCTGTGACCCGCGCTCATGAGCGGTCGCATCCAAACGACCAGTGGCGATAGCCCGAGCCCCCACGGGCTCGCTAACGCCACTGGCCGACAGCGTTTGAGGAACAGCACTAGGACACCCGCCTGTTGGCGAGGACCGCGATCATCAGCGGCACAACAGCCCAGGCGCCCAGGACGGCGAAGGTGGCCGCGTCCAGCATGATGTCCGGCACCTGCTCGATGACCTGGAGCGCCGGATAGCCCGGCAGGATCCGGTTGACCACCTCACCACCCGGCAACATTCGCCCGGCGAAGGGAACCAACACCACCACCACGAGCACGGAGATGGCCACGACGCCGTTGCGGAAGATCGCGCCGAGTGTCAGCCCGAGCATCGTGGTCATCACGATCATGAGCGTGCCGCCGCCGATCACCTCCCAGGCGCCGGCAGGCGGCAGCGTGGGATCGAACTGTGAGGCCACCGCGTGCCCGTACAGATATCCGGGGATCGCGATGAGTAGTGAGGCGGCGATGGCGATCCCACCCAGCACGAACGCCTTGGCGAGCAGCACTCGTGCACGCGACGGCGTGGCAACGAAGGTCGTGTGGATCATGCCGGAGGTGTACTCACCGCTGATCGACATGGTGCCGAGCATGCCGAGCGGCAGCTGAGCCAGCACGACTCCGACATAGACGGCCACAACGATCCCCATCGCAGCCTGCTCACCCGTCTGTCCTGGGTCCCAGCGCGAAATCACGGTGGATGCGCCGAGCGCGGTGAGCGCGAGGGCCGTCAGCATCCCCGCGCCCAGGGCTCACCAGGTCGAACGCAACGTGCGCAACTTGATCCACTCGGCGGCGACGGCATTCACGACGCGCTCCCTTCGATGACATTCATGAACGTGTCCTCCAGCGACATCGATCGTTATCTTGGGTTCTTGGCCCCTTCTCGCAGGTCAGAGCGAGATGATCTTGTTAGGCATGTAAGGCACGGTGCTGAACCTGGCAGCCATAAGCGCAAGGTTTGCGGCCCTGTCCCCGCAAGCGCGGTGATCACCAGGAGGTGGTCGGCGTTCGGGGTGCCGGGTCTGGGGTTGTCAAGCGAACTAGCTGGTCAGCTGCGTGAAGGTCGTTCAACCATGTAAGGCATGTAGGAGCAGGCCTCGACTGCGCCGGTGGACCGTGGAAAAGTCGGTTGACCCACGCCGACGACGTCATCAACCCCTTCACCCAGTACTACGGCATCGACCCGTGATCCCCGCCGGAGCCTGGCAATATGTCCTGATGCACAAAACTCGATGCGATTTGCTGCGCTGGCAGTTCGACTTCACCTGGTCGTTGTTCGATTACCACCTGGAACGACTGCAACCCGCGGACTTTCTGTGGGAACCCGCCACTCTCTGCTGGACTGTGCGCCCTGACGCCACGGGAACATGGGTGCCCGACTGGGCGGAGACCGAGCCTGATCCCGTCCCGGTTCCCACCGTCGGCTGGTTGAGCTGGCATATCGGTTGGTGGTGGAGCGTGACCATCGATCACGCTCAGGGACGCGAGCCCCGGGACAGGACCGAGGTCACCTGGCCGGGTGATGGAACGAGCGCCGTCGAGTGGTTGCGTGGCCTCCGCACTACTTGGCTGACCGTGCTGGATCCCCTCACCGACGCCGAACTGGACGCCCCGGCGCCCCCCTTCCCCTGGCCGCAGGACTCCGAGCACACCGTCGCCCACGTGATCGCCTGGGTCAACTCCGAGCTGATGAAGAACGTCAGCGAAATAGGCCAGCTTCGCATGCTGCGAGCTGCTGCGTCCTCGGAGTGAGTTGTTCTCAGCCCAAGATCGATCTGGTCGGCCTGCTGCCGGTTCGGTGAGCCGGGCTTCGAGGTCGGCGATCATCTGGGTGAGCAGGCTGGTGTTCTCGCTCCGGACCGTCTGCGGGCCGACGGTGTCGAGGCCGGCGACCTTGGTGATGCACTCGTCGGCGGCTTGGGCCATGGTGGCGAACTCCTGACGGGCGATGGAGTGGGGGTTGGCAGCCTCGAAGGTGGCGGCGCGGTGCATGTCCTTGACCGAGGTCATTGCCGCTCGTGCGGCCGACATGGCGTCGCGGGCGCTGAACTCGTCGCCGTGGCCGGAGCGCATGTAGCGGGTGGTCCCGACCCGCCGCCGGCCAGCGTCGCGCCGGGCGGGGTCGGCTGTCAGCCCGCCGTCAGCGACCGGTGGTCAGCAGCAGCGCAGCGCGAGTGGCTTGCCGTGGGCGGGACCTGCGAGGAGCCCTCTTCCCGCGCAGGGCTTCTTTGGAGGTCAATGGATGTCGCACGGGCGGGGTGGCTGTCAGTTGGCCGCCTCGTCCGTCGCGGCCCACGGTCAGAGGCCGATGACCTCGGCCAGGAGGTCCACCTGTGCGGGATCGGGATCGTTGCCCATGAAGATCAGTTCGTCACAGCCGATCTGGTCGAAGGCGGCGATCGCGGCGATGATCTGTTCTGGTTCGGTGTAGGCGATAGAGATGCCGTACTGTGCGTACTCGTCGCCGGCGAAGGCGTAGTAGGAGCCGATGGCATCGGAAATGGCGGCCTCGGCGTCGGGGCCGAGCGCGTACATCACTGATGCCACCAGGCGGGGCGAACCGGCTCTGCCGGCTGTCTTCCAAGCCTGCCGGATCTGGGGGGCGAAGTCCTGCAGGTCCTGTACGGTCGCGTCGCCGGCGATCCATCCCGTTCCGTGGGAGGCGATACGACGCAGGGTCGCCTTCGAGTTGCCGCCGAACAGCAGGGCGGGCCCGCCGGGTGTGGCGGGCTGCGGTCCCACGGGGCCGTCGGATGCCGTGATTGCGGCGAGCCGGTCCAGGAGCTGGTCGAACTGCTTGCCCCGGGTGCCGTAGTCGACCTCGCTGAGCAGGAAATCGTCCTCCCGGGCTCCCGGGGCGAGCCCCAGCTGCAGGCGGCCGGGCCCGGCGAGCTGGTCCAATGTGGTGACAGCCTTGGCGAACAGAGCATGGTTGGCGCGCAAGGGCGCGAGAAGCACGCTGGTAAGGAGCCGGATACGCGAGGTGGCGCCGGCCGCGGCGGCCAAAGTGATCAAAGGCTCCGGCGTCGACCAGGCCAGACGATCACTGACGCTGAGGGTGGAGAAACCGCGCGCTTCGGCGCGGCGTGCCCACTCCATCAAGGTTGTGCCTTCGCTCCACCGAGCGTGACCGGGCAACCCGATACCGATGTCCATCGCGGATGAGACTCCTTCCGAAAGAGAGGTGGAGATGGTGGAAGAGGCGTGACGGATCGTCTGTCAGACTGGCCGGTCAGGTTTGATCACAACGCCGGGTGAGCCGGTCGGTTCGGTGCGCAGGAGCACTTGCAGATCGGCGACGGGCTGGACTCCGGAGACCGGCGGGCGGCCGTCGATCACGAGGCTGGGCACGCCGGTGACGCCGTGCTCGGCCGCGCGGCGCCGGTCGGCGCGTACCTCGTCGGCGTAGTCGTCGCCGTCCAGGACAGCGAGCACCTCTCCGGCGTCCAGCCCGGCCTCGCCGCCCAGGCGCTGCAAGACCTGCGCATCGGCCACGTTGTCCCCCTCGGTGTGGTACGCGTACAGCAGCAACTCCATCATCTGGTCGGCCCGGCCGCGATCGGCGGCCAGCTTGACCAGCCGGTGCACGTCGAAGGTGTTCACCGGGCGGGCCAGATGCAGGTTCAGCTCCAAGCCTTCGGCCGCGCCCAGCGATCGGATCCGGGCGATGCGGGCGGGCGCCTGCTCGCCCCACCAGCCGGCCATGGCCTCCGCGGCGGTCGGCCCGGGGGTCCGGCCTTCGTCCGGCGCGAGCTCGTAGGCGCGCCAGACGATCTCGATGCTGTCGCGGCCGGACTGCTGGGCCAAGGCGGCCGTCAGGCGTCTCTTGCCGATGTAGCACCAGGGGCACAACACATCGGCGTATATCTCAAGCTTCATGAATGTCCCGCACAGTAGTTGTGGTTGACAGGGCGAGTTCGGCCTACCCGGCGACGTGCGCCGGCGGGCACAACCGCCCGCCGGAAGGGGTCGGGCGATCAGGCATCGAGGCGCTGCGTTCCGGGGCCGACCTCGCGGACGACGGTGTAGGTGGGCGCCCCGGTCATGCGTGGTTCGGCCTTACCGGACAGGCCCTCCAGCGCCTTGCCGATGGCGGCCATCCGGCCATCGGTGTCGGAGGTCTCCACGAAGTGGCGGTAGTCCGCTTCGCTCGCCCAGTGCACGATGTTGAACACGCGGGTGCCGTCGGTGCTCACGTGGAAACGGGCCGAGCGGTAGCCGGCATAGAAGCACACCCACCGCTCCTGGATCTCCGCGAACGCCTCCACCAGCTCACGCTGCGTGTCAAAGCCGTCAACGGTGTAGTCGATGATCGAATAGAAACCGGAATCCGTGCTCACGGACACACTCCTCAAGGTCGGATGTGAGGCGATGCCTCGGCCGCCATCGTGCAATCTCAACCACAGTTGAGGTCAATTGCCCGCACGGAGGCGCAACCGGACCTGCCACTCGGTCGGTCGATGAATGCGGCGGTGTGGCGCCCCAACCTCGGCCCTCACCCTGCTGAGGTGTACGAACGCTTCGGGGTGAGAGCCGTTCCTGCCGAAGGGGCCCCGTGGTGTGGTCGGTCGCCGGGTCAGGCAGCCGGGCCAGCGGCAGTGTGTCCGTGTGCCTCAGCGGCCAGATCGTGCCAGTCGGTCCAGGTCTTGAGCCGGTCGGCGTAGACCAGGGGGACGATCTGGTTGCCCTGGGTGCCGAAGAACACCCGCAGCGGCGGGTTGTCCGCGTCGGCGACCTTGAGAAGTGCGCGGGCGGCGGCAGCCGGGTCACCGACGTCAAGCGTCTTGGCGAACGCGGCGAAGCCCTCGCGGAGACCGTCGTAGAGTGGGTTGGCGTCGGCGTGGACGCCGCCGGCGGCCCCTTCGGTGGCGTAGGAGCCGGGTTCGACCAGGGTCACCTTGATGCCGAAGGCGGTGACTTCCTGAGCGAGCGTTTCACTCAGGCCCTCCAGCGCCCACTTGGAGGCGACGTATCCGCCGCCGAGCGGGAACACGGTGAGGCCGCCGACCGACGAAATCTGAATGATGTGCCCGTCGCCCTGTTCGCGCAGGTGGGGCAGGACGGCTTGGACGACCCACACCGCGCCGAACAGGTTGGTGTCCAACTGGTCGCGCAGTTGCTGCTCGGTCAGCTCCTCGACAGCGCCGGACAGGCCGTAGCCCGCGTTGTTCACGATGACGTCGAGACGGCCGAAGTGCTCCTTGGCCCGCTTGACGCTCTCGAAGACCGCGGCCCTGTCGGTCACGTCCAGCTGAAGCGGAAGCACCGCCTCTCCATAGGTGGCGACCAAGTCCTCAAGGCGTGCGGTGTCGCGGGCGGTCGCGGCCACCTTGTCACCGCGAGACAGGGCGGCCTCGACGAAATTGCGGCCCAAGCCGCGGGACGAACCGGTGATGAACCAAACCTTGCTCATGATGTCTTCCCATCATTGGGTGGTGGAGGGTTATGTCAGTGAGGCCGTGCAGGCGAGCTTGCCGCCCTAGTGCCATCGGCCCACGGCACGGTCCAGGCTGTGGGCCGCCGGGGCGCTTGAGACTTCTGGCTCTGATCGCCCGCGTGAGAGCGTCTGGCCCGTCCTCCCGGCAGGAGACGTCGTGTCGATGCGGGCCGGTCAGGTCAGGGCTGCCGGATCGCGGCGACATCGAGCTTCAGCGCCACCGTCTTACCGACCAGACCGGCGGCGGCGGTCCAGGTCACGCCCCAGTCCTTACGGTTGATCGTGGCGCTGCCCTTGAGAATGAACCCGGAGGTTGCTCGACGGGTAGTGCTCGGCGCCGGTCAGTTCGAAGTCCACGGTGATCGAGTTGGTCACGCCGCGGATGGTCAGATCACCGGTGAGCTCGAAGGCGGTCTTGCCGGCCTGCTTCACCTGCCTTGAGGTGAAGGTGATGGTCGGGTGGCCGGCCAGGCTCAGGTACTTGCCGCGCAGGTAATCGTCGCGCTGCCGGTTGTGGGTCTGGATGCTGCCGGCCTGAATCGTGAGCTCGACGCTCGACCTGGACGGGTCGCCACCGTCCAGGTACGCACCACCCTCGAACTGGTCGAACCGGCCGCGCACCGAGGGGCCGATGGTGTGCCGGGCGACGAAGCTGATTCGGGTGCGGGCCAGGTCAAGGGTGTAGGTGCCGGTCAAGTCGCGCAGCACGGTCGTGCTCGTCATGCGGGTCACTCCTAGAGCTTCGGGCGAAATCAGCCGAGGGGCTCCGAGCCGGTGGCGGATCGCGCGAGGGCTGCGGGTGCCGCCGGGAGCGGATTGCCCGCAGGGGCTATCAGAAGCGGCGAACCCGCGAGCGGAGTGGGGTCGAGGTATATGACCTCGTAGACACGCTCGGTGAATTTCCAGCCCTCGCCGGTGCGCTGGTAGCGGTCGTGGTAAAGGGCATAGTTCAGGTGCGAGCTGCCATCGCGCATCCGCCCGAACTCCTGGATGTAGGCCCGGCCGACCGCGGTGTCGCCGTCGATCCGGATGATGCCGGGGTGGACGTTCTGCACGAAGAACTCCCAGAGCCCTTGCCCCCACTCGATCCCGGCGCGGATCTCGTCCCGGCCGACGAATTCCTTGCCGATGTGCGGCCACCGCATGGCGGCGTCGGGGCTGAACAGCGATTCGACGCGGTCATAGTCCTGCATCATCACTGCGTCGGTGAGTTCGCCGCGGAGCGCCTCGATCTCGACGCGGTCGGCGATCGCCTGCATGTTGCTCATCCGTTCCCCTGCCTTATCGATGTGCCACCTGTCGGGGGCGTGTCCAGCATCGGGGCAGGTCAGCGGCGGAACAATGTAAGAATTGTGGGGCGATCCATAACATGGGGGTTATTTATGGAGCTACGGGACATCGAAATCTTCCTGACGCTCGCCGAGGAACTGCACTTCGGTCGGACCGCCGAACGGCTACGCGTGTCCCAGGCGCGCGTCAGCCAGGCCATCAGCAAACAAGAACGCCGCATCGGTGCGGCGCTGTTCGACCGCACCAGCCGGCGCGTGACCCTGACCTCGGTCGGCCGACGCCTCCGCGAAGATCTTCAGCAGGCCTACGACCTGTTGCAGGAGGGACTCGCCCGCGCCGAAGCAGCCGGCCTGGGCGCGGGCCAGACCCTCCGGCTGGGCGTGTTCGGTCATGCCGGCCATGTACTACGCCCCCTCGTCGACGCGTTCCGCGCTCGTTACCCCGGCAGCGACGTCCAATTCAGCGAAGTCACCGGCGGCGATCCGTTCGCCGCCCTGCGCAATGGAGACGCCGACGCGCACGTGCTGTGGCTGCCGGTGGCCGAACCAGACCTCACTGTCGGCCCCACCGTGCTCACCAGCGGTCGTGTGCTGGCGGTTGCCTCCGACCATCCGCTGGCCGATCGCGGCAGCGCGTCCTTGGAGGACCTCGCTGACAACCACGTCGTCGACCTCGGTCCCGGCGCCCCGGAGTACTGGGTCTCGTCCATGACCCCCGTCCGTACGCCGCTCGGCCGCCGCATCCCGCGCGGGCCCATCGCGCGCACCTTCCACGAGATCCTCTCCCTGGTCGCCGCCGGACACTGTGTCCACCCGCTGGGTGAAATCGCCGCCCGCTACAACAGCCCGCCCGGCATCGTCTTCGTGCCCATCCGCGATGCGCCCGCCCTCCGTTTCGCCCTGATATGGCGGTCCACCGTCGACCGTCCCACCATCCGCGCGCTGGCACAGACCGCCGCCGACCTCGGCCCCATTTTGCTGGACCAGGCCCCTCCCGGCGCAGCATAGGGCGTCCGACCTGCCGGCGGTGCCCGGGACATCGGTGCCGGGCGGGATCGGAACTTCCCGCGAGAACAGCCTCAGCACATAAGGCCAGCCGGCCTCCGGGCTCGAAGAACCGGGCTCCTGCCCGAATTCTGGAGCAGTTCCTTCTCAGGAACTTGGCCGAGTTGGGTTAGCTGTCGTCATCCAGACCTCGGGCAAGCGCTTCGGCCATCTTTCGTAGCACCTCTACCTCATCGGTTTCGGCGATCGTCTCCAGTCGCGGCTGGAACTGCGGGTACAGCGCCATCGTGACCGCCCATATCCCGCCCTCGCGCACGCGAGGGTCGTCATGTCGCAAGGCGTCGTCGATCACAGCGAAGAAACGCTCATCGAACTCCAGCGGCGCTGCAAAACCTGCCCGCTCCACCGCCTTCGCTCGATCCTCGGGATCGGAATCGCTACGCGCCTCGGCAAGGAGCTCCTCCAGCGACCAGGCGTCCAACCAGGTCTCGGCCCTCTCGAACGCATCACCCACTTCCCCGGCATCCACTCCGGTGATGATCAGGTAGGAAAACCGGACGTCGAAGTCTTCGTAGTAGTGCAACGCCATCGGCAGGTCCTCGTCCCACCACGAAACGTGCAGAGGCTCTTCGAACGGGTCCGGAGCGGAAACGGTCACCGTACGCTGCTGCCAGCCCCACGCTTGTGCAAGACCCTCCACCGGATCAATGTCACGCCAGCCCCGCGTTGGCCGCAACATCAACCGTCGCGAACCCACCACATCCACACCCATCACCATCCCCGCAGATCCAGCGCCGGCCACAAGTCGAACCCGGGGTCGCCGGCCAGCGGTTCGGGGTCGATGGCCAGACATGGTTCCCGTTGCCCGGCGAGGATGTTGTCGTAGTGCAGGTCCCAGTGCAGCAGCAGGCGGTCGCCAGGTTCGCCGATCAATCGGCCACGGCGGACGCGCAGGTGTGTGCCAGCTGTTGCTCGGCCGGGTCACGCAACGCTAGTACAGCGCGTGGAACCTGGTCCAGCATAGCGGCGGCGATGTCGGCCAGGTGCCGCAGACCGGGTGGGGCGGGCACCGCGACCAGGCGCGCCATCAGCTCGGCGAGGATCTGCATGGCGGCATTGTCGTCAACCACTGATGACAGCGGCCGGGCTGCGTCCAGTCGTTCCAACAACATGGTGCCGGTGTCCGGGTCGTGGCGGCCCGGCACGCGCCCTCCAGTGCCGATCGCCGCCGGCTGCCACGCCGAAGATCTCACCTTCCTCGACGGCGAAGGAGACTCCGTCGACCACGGGCCGCCCCCCGTAGGACTTGCGCAGTCCGCTGACTTCGATGATGGACATACGTCGATGATCACGGCCGAGGCACCTGCCGCGCATCGCCCATCGCGCTCGAGTGGGCATCATCCGATCGGATGATGCCGGGTATCTCTCGTACGGCAGGCGCGACGTCCTCGGGGGGGTGTGAGCAGCACGGCGAGCTGGTCGCGGCATCCACCGAGCCCGGGCCGACGCCGAGGAACTTCCGCACGAGCTGGGACATGGCGACCGGCGCGAACGCGGCAATGTTCGCGGTTCGGCGTGGTGAGGCGTGTTCTCACAGGTGGTAGACAGGTTGCGCTAAGGACACGCACAGAGTCGTCCCCCACGATCGGACCATGAGCATGGCGAATGCGGAGGTTCGCGGGCAGTTGCGCCGGCCCGACGGCAGCCCGGTGCGGGTGCTGGTGGTCGACGACGAGGCCACGCTGGCGGAGCTGCTGACGATGGCGCTG
This sequence comes from Nonomuraea glycinis, assembly GCF_014646515.1. Taxonomy (GTDB): domain Bacteria; phylum Actinomycetota; class Actinomycetes; order Streptosporangiales; family Streptosporangiaceae; genus Nonomuraea; species Nonomuraea glycinis. Next base: position 30,531 of record NZ_BMNK01000016.1, on the reverse strand, counting down.
CGCTTCGAAGGCTGGGAGGTGAGCAGCGCCGCCGACGGTCTGGGCGCCGTGCGCGCCGCCCGCGACTTCCGCCCCGATGCCGTCGTGCTCGACATGATGCTGCCCGACATCGACGGCCTGGAGGTGCTGCGGCGGCTGCGCGCGGAGTCGCCGGACGTGCCGGTGCTGTTCCTGACGGCGCGCGACTCCGTCGAAGATCGCATCACCGGGCTGACGGCGGGCGGCGACGACTATGTGACCAAGCCGTTCAGCCTGGAAGAGGTGGTGGCGCGGCTGCGCGGGCTGATCCGCCGGGCGGCCAGGTCGGAGCTGCTGGCCGGTTCCCAGATCGTGGTCGGGGATCTGGTCCTGGACGAGGACAGCCATGAGGTCCGGCGCGGCGGCAAGCTGATCAACATGACGGCCAGGGAGTTCGAGCTGCTGCGCTATCTGATGCGCAATCCACGCCGGGTGCTCAGCAAGGCGCAGATTCTCGACCGGGTGTGGAACTACGACTTCGGCGGGCAGGCCAACGTGGTGGAGCTGTACATCTCGTACCTGCGCAAGAAGATCGACGCGGGCCTGCCGCCGATGATCCACACGCTGCGTGGTGCGGGGTATGTGCTCAAGCCGAGCGAATGAGCCGCCGCGCTGGCGTGATCCGGGGCGCTGGTCGCTGCGGGCGCGCCTGGTCGCGGCGATGGTCGGCCTGCTGGCGCTGGCGTTCCTGATCGTCGGCGTGGCCACCGAGGCGACGCTGGTCAGAGCGCTGTACAGCCGCGTCGACGACCAGTTGACGGCGGCGGCGGCCCGGGTGCCGCGCGGACTCGACCGCTTGCCGCCGCTCAGCCCGCGCGAGCCCAGGTTCCCGCCGGGGCAGGTGATCGGCACGCTGGCAGCGCACCTCCGGTACGGCCAGGTCGTCTATGCCGGTGTGCTCCCCGAACAGGGGCAGACGCCCCCTGACCTGGGCGGACAGGAGGCGACGCTGCTGAGCGTGCCCGCCGACGCGGTGCCCCGCAGCTACGATCTCGGCGAGCTGGGCGACTACCGCCTGGTCGCCCGGCGGATGCCCGACGGTGATGTGTTCGTCACCGGGTTGCCGCTGGCCGAGACGCGGGAGACGCTGTACCTGGTGGCCTTGGTGGTGGCCGGGGTGACCGTGTTGGCGCTGGCCGGGGTCGGTTATCTGGGCGTGGTGATCGTACGGCGGACCCTGCGGCCGCTGTCCCGGGTGGCGGCCACCGCCACCCGGGTGTCCCAGCTGAGGCTCGACCGCGGCGAGGTGGAGCTGCCCCAGCGGGTCGCCGAGCGTGACGCCGACGACCGCACCGAGGTCGGCCAGGTCGGCGCGGCCCTGAACCGGATGCTCGACCACGTCGGCAACGCTCTGCAGGTACGGCAGGCCAGCGAGACGCAGGTACGCCAGTTCGTCGCCGACGCCAGCCACGAGCTGCGCACGCCGCTGGCGGCCATCCGCGGCTACGCGGAGGTGAGCCGGCGCGGCGGGCAACCGGTGCCGCCCGAGGTGGCGCACGTGCTGCGCAGGGTGGAGTCCGAGGCGGAACGCATGACGGCCCTGGTCGAGGACATGCTGCTGCTGGCCCGCCTGGACGCGGGACGCCCGCTCGCGCACGACCAGGTGGACCTGTCCATGCTGACGGTCGACGCCGTCAGCGACGCGCACGCGGCGGGCCCGCGTCACGACTGGCAGCTGGACCTGCCCGAGGAGCCGGTCGTCGTGGTGGGCGACTCGGCGCGGCTGCAGCAGGTGCTGGCCAACCTGCTCGGCAACGCCCGTACGCACACGCCGGAGGGGACCCGCGTCACCGTCGGCGTCGGCGTGAGCGGTCGGGAGGCGGTGCTGCGCGTCGTGGACAACGGTCCTGGCATCCCCGCCGAGCTGCTGCCGCATGTTTTCGAGCGGTTCGCGCGCGGTGACAGCTCACGTTCCCGGGCGGCGGGCAGCACCGGGCTGGGGCTGGCCATCGTGCACGCGGTGGTTGCGGCGCAGGGCGGCAGCGTGGCGGTCGAGAGCGCGCCCGGCCGCACGATCTTCACCGTACGGCTGCCGGCTTCGACGCATCGAGCTGCGGAGCTCTGACGAGCAGCCGGCGGGCGTTGTATCGCTGGTTCCCACGCGCCATGATGACGGCGACGAGCGATAGCCGAGCGTTGCGGCAGTGCGAAGGACCGGTCGATGCGGCCGGGCCCACATGAAGCTGCCCGTCACCGCAACGGGCGCTTTCACTCACGCTCAGGGGCACTGGAGGCGGCATGTTGGATCAGGCGTTGATCGCGTTGGCTTCGGCGGCCGGGCTGGCAGTGGCTCAGGCGGCCGGGACGGACGCCTGGCAGGGCTTCCGGGAACGGGTGGCCCGTGTCTTCGGGCGTGGCCCCGCGCCGGGCGCCGCCCAGGAAGCAGCCCTGGACAGGCTGGACCGTACGGCAGCCGAACTGGAGAGCGCCGATACCGGCGCGGCCGTGCAGGTGCGGGACGACGCGGTGACCGCCTGGCGGATCCGGTTTCGGGATCTGCTGGAGGCGTTGGACGATGACGGCCGTGAACAGGTGGCCGTCCAACTGCGTGCGCTGGTGGCCATGGCTCAGCAGGCCGGCGGCGGTGTGTCGGCCGCGGACGACGGCATCGCCATCGGCCGCGACGTGCACATTCAAGCCCAGAACCATGCGGTGGCCGCGGTGAGGATGGGCGATGTGACCATCGGAAACCCTCCCTCGCCGGGTCCGGCCGAGAGCTGACCGCGCCCGGCGGCACCCCCCTTCCACCCGTCACCGCGCGAACGGCGATCATCGCGAACCAGCCCTACTCGATCGCGGCCTACAGCATCAACCGGGTCGACTACCATGCCGCGCCGCGGCCCCCGGTGGTCTGGCCGATGAGGGTGGGCGACGTGCCGCTTCTGGCCTCCGCCTTCCAGTCCCGCCCTGGCCTGCATGACCGGATCGACCGGGCCTGGGCCGGACGTACCTCGGTAGTGCTGTCCGGCGGCGGCGGTGTGGGCAAGTCCCAGCTGGCCGCCGCCCGCGCGCACCAGGCCCTGGCCGCAGGCACCGAGGTGGTGGTGTGGGTGAACGCCGCCGACGTGGCGCAGGTCGTCACCGGCTATGCCGCTGCCGCGCTCCGCGTCCGGGCGGACGGCGCGCGGGGGCAGGACGCCGAGAGTGATGCGCGGGCCTTTCGGAACTGGCTGGCCGCCACCTCCCGCTCATGGCTGGTCGTACTCGACGACGTCGCCGACATGGAGAGCGTCGAGCCGTGGTGGCCGCCGTCGTCGCCCACCCAGGACGGCCGGGTGCTGGCCACTTCCCGGCGCCGGGACGCTTTGCTGTCCGGCGGCGGCCGGGCGGTCGTCGATGTCGGCACTTACGCCCCGGACGAAGCCATCGCCTACCTGCGTGACCGGTTCACCGACGCGCCCCATCTGCTGGATGCCCAGGCCCCGGACCTGCTGCGCGAGCTGGGGCACCTGCCGCTGGCCCTGTCGCACGCGGGCGCCTACATGATCAACGAGGACGTGCCCTGCGAGCCCTACCTCCGCCTGTTCACCGATCAGCGGTCCCGCCTGGAGGCGCTGCTGCCCCCCGAGGCTGACACCGAGGGCTATGGCCGACCGGTCGCCCCCGCCCTACTGCTGGCGCTGGACGCCGTCCAGCGCCGCGACCCGGTGGGCGTGGCCGCGCCGACCCTTTGCCTGACAGCTCACCTGGACCCGGTCGGTCACCCCTCGAGTCTGTGGGCCGATGCGGCGGTCACCAGCTACCTGAGCGCCCACCGCGGCATGCCCTCCGACCCGGTCACCGCCGAACAGGCCTGGTCCGTGCTGCGGCTGCTGCACCACTACAGCCTGATCACCTTCGACTCCCAGGACGGCGCCCGCGCGGTGCGCATGCACGCGCTGACCGCCCGCGCCGCCCGCGAAAGCGCCCCCGCGAACCTGATCGCCGCGGCCGTGCCCGCGGCAGCGGACGCTCTGGCGGCGATCTGGCCCGAGAGTGACCACACGGACTTCGACCTCACGGCCGTACTGCGGGCCAACGCCGCCGCCCTGGCAGCCGTGGCGGGTGCTCTGCTGTGGCGGCGCGACGACCACCCGGTTCTGGGCCGGGCCGGGGAGAGTCTGCTCGCCGCGGGCCTGTACACCGCTGCGGTGAGCTACTTCGAGCGCCTGGCCGCCGAAGCCGGACGGCTGCTGGGCGACGAGCACGCCGAGACCTTGGAGACGCGCAGCGCCCTGGCCACCGCGTACCGGCTGGCGGAGCGTCTGGAGGAAGCGATCTCCGGTGGGGAACGGGCCGCCACCGACGCCGAACGGCTGCTGGGCGACGATCATCCCACCACCGTGCGGGCTTACGCCAACCTGGCCAATTCGTACGCGCTGGCGGGGCACACCGTGGAGGCGATCGCCATCGGGGAGCGGGTCGTCACCGACCGGGAGCGAGTCTTGGGGGAGGGCCATCCCACCACGGTGGAGAGCCGGGTGGGCTTGGCCGGTTACTACCACGAGGCGGGCCGCACCGAGGAAGCGATCGTCGTGGCGGAACGGGCGGTCGCCGACGCCGAGCGGCTGCTGGGCGACGACGATCCTGTCACCCTCGTGGCCCGCGGCGTCCTGGCCGCGCTCCGCTTGGCAACAGGGCATGTCGACGACGTCATCGTTGACGGGGAGCGGCTCGTCGCCGACGCCGAGCGGAACCTCGGTACCGGTCACCCGGACACGCGCAGGATCCGGGACACCCTGGCCGACGCCTACCGCGCGTCGGGGCGTCTGGACCACGCGATCGACGTGGGGCGGCTCAACGTCACCGAGACCGAGCGGCTGCTGGGTGAAGACCATCCCGACACCGTCATGGCCCGCATCGAGCTGGCCGCCCGCTACTGGGATGCGGGCCGTGCGGAGGAAGCGATGGTCCTGGCGAGGCGGCTCGTGAACTCGGACGACCCCGACGGCCTGTCGGCCTACGCCGGCCTGACACTGTTCTACGAGAAGACGGGGCAGGCCGAGGAAGCGAGGACCCTGCGGCGTGTCGTGGCCGACGTCGGCCGGGTCCTGGGTGAGGACCGGTCCGAAGCCATCGGTGTCGAAGAGAAGGTCGCGCTGCTGGAGCGGGCCGCAGCCGACCTTGGGCGGCTTCTGGGCGAGGACCATTCCCACACCGTCACCGTGCGCGGAGGCATAGGTTTCGTCCTTGTGGAGGCGGGACGCCTGCAGGAAGCGATTCCTCTGCTGGAGCGGGTCGCGGCCGACACGGAGCGGCTGTTCGGCATCCAGGAGGCCATCGAGGACTTCATCAACGTGGCCGCCGCCTACTCAAGGGTGGATCGCACGGAAGAAGCGATCACGCTGCTGAAGAGAGTCGTGGCCGACGCCGACCGGATACTCGGTCCCCACCACCCCGACACACACGAGGCCCGCGCTGCCCTGGCCATCTGCTACCGCAAGGTGTGGCGCATCGGGAGCAGCATCGCCGTTTTGAGCAGGATGGCCGTGGCCGCCGCCCGGGCGCGGTTGGACGGGCCGCGCACGCGGAAGCCACGAGAGTGACGGCTGTTCGAAGACCGTGTTCGGCGCGATGGGAACATCGGCAAGGACGAGGTTTCTAGAGGGTGAGGGTGTCCAGGTCTACGGCGTTGGCCATGGCTTGGGCGCCCTTGTCGTTGAGGTGCATGCCGTCGCCGCTGTCCAGGTCGGGGTGGATGTGGTCGGGGGCTTCGGGATCTCCGACAAATGGGTCGCGCTGATCCTGGCCGCGCTCGGCAACGACGGCCCGCACCAGGCCAGAGACGACGGCGCCCCCGGGCCACGGCCGATGCGCTACTCCGAGCTGTCCCGCAGGCTGGCCGGGATCAGCCAGAAGATGCTCACCCAGACCCTGCGCTCCCTGGAGCGCGACGGGCTGGTCACCCGCACCGTGACGCCGACAGTGCCGGTCACGGTCACGTACGAGCTGACCGACCTCGGCCGATCGCTCCAGCACATGATGCGCGGCATCAAGATGTGGGCCGAGACGCACATGGACGAGGTGCTCGCCCATCGCGAGGAGTACGACACCGAACGCTGACCCGTACGTGTGCGGCGGCCGGCTTCGGGGACCCCGGCTCTTCGAGGTCCGCGGCCTGCCCACCCTCGAACCCGGCCAAGGTCACCTGGCCGACACCGAGCCCGCGCCGTCAGGTCGGAGAGGCGGGCCGATGGGTGAAGGACGCGAGGAGGAGGGCGAGTCTGAGGTCGTGGTGCTCGCGGGGGATCCTGCCGTCGCGCATCAGCATCGCCAGTCCGTGCAGGGCGGCCCAGAAGGTCTCGGCCAGCAGGGCCGCGTCGGTGTCATGCGCGTGCGGGCTGACGGCCTCGACGAATTCGTCGAACGCGGCGCGCAGGGCGGCCGGGGTCTGCGGGGTGGCGAACGGCAGGTTGACCTTCCGGCTGAACATGGCGTCGTAGAGGGCCGGGCGCTGGTCGGCGAACGCCACATAGGCGGCACTGAGCCGGGCGAGGGCGTCGGCGGGGTCACCTGCCGCGGTGCGGGCCGCGCGTAGTTCGGCGGCCATGTCGGCGAAGCCTTCCAGGGCGACGGCCGTGGTGATCGCGTCCTTGCCCTTGAAGTGGCTGTAGAGGACCGGCTGGCTGTATTCGACTCGCTCGGCCAGCCGCCGCGTGGTCACCGCGTCCCAGCCCTCGGCCTCGGCCAGCTCACGAGCGGCCGTGATGATCAGCTTCTCCCGTTGCGCGCGGTCGCGTTCCTTGCGGGCTTGTATCGACATGCTCCGAAATCTAGCACCGCTAGCGCAACGATGCTGGATGCGCTAGCGTTGAGCGTGTTCCTAGCAGCGCTAGATTATGGAGTCGCACGATGCTCACCACCCTTGCGTACGGTCTTGCCATCGCCCTTAACCTGTTCTGCCTGTTCCTCGGGGGTCGCTTCCTGTTCGCGCCGTACGCCGCCGCCGCGGGCTACGGCGTCCCCGCCAAGGAGGACCGCGCCTACCTGACGATCAAGGGCGTGCGTGACGGCACCTACGGCCTCGTCGGCCTGGCCCTGCTGGCCTTCGCCGGCGCTCAGGCCGAGGCCTGGTTCATGCTGGTCGTCGCCCTGGTGCCGCTGGGCGACACCCTGATCGTGCTGCGCAACGGGGGCACGAAGGCGACCGCGTTCGGCATCCACTTCGCCACCGCCCTGATCGTCCTGCTCAGCGCCGCCCTGCTCTTCGCCGTCTGACCCGGTCCGCTGGAGGCGCCCTGAACGCCCGGCGCATGCCGAGGCTCACAGGTGCCGCACAGCGATGGCACACGTCGCGTACAGGCCGGTGGCCCACCGTTGGTGGCTGAACCGGATGAAAGGACGCGACCGATGACCTCGACCTTGCCCGCGCCGCCCGTGGGCCCGCCCGGCGTGCCGCGCGCCAGGAGATGGCTGCGCGGCCGGGCGGACGACGCCGCCTGGGTCCGCCCGGCCCTGCTGGCGCTGCTGTCGGCCACCGCGATGCTCTATCTCTGGGGTCTGGGCGCCTCCGGCTGGGCGAACTCGTTCTACGCGGCCGCGGCGCAGGCCGGATCGCAGAGCTGGACGGCCTTCTTCTTCGGCTCCTCCGACGCCGCCAACTCGATCACTGTGGACAAGACCCCGGCCTCGCTGTGGGCGATGGCGTTGTCGGCGCGGCTGTTCGGCGTCAACGCTTGGAGCCTGCTGGCGCCCCAGGCGTTGATGGGCGTGGCCACGGTCGGGCTGCTGTACGCGACCGTGCGCCGTTGGTACGGCCCCGCGGCGGGCCTGATCGCCGGGGCGGCGACCGCGTTGACACCGGTGGCGGTGCTGATGTTCCGTTTCAACAACCCCGACGCGCTGCTGGTGCTGCTCATGGTCGCCGGCGCGTACGCGATCGTCCGGGCCGTGGAGAGCGGCGCGACGAAGTGGCTGGTGTGGGCCGGCGTCTTCGTCGGGTTCGGCTTCCTCACCAAGATGCTGCAGGCGCTGCTGGTGGTCCCCGTGTTCGCGCTGGTGTATCTCATCGCGGGACCGCCCAAGCTGGGCAGGCGCGTCTGGCAGCTCCTCCTGGCGGGAGCCGCGCTGGTCGCGTCGGCCGGCTGGTACGTCGCCGTCGTCGAGCTCGTCCCCGCCTCGACGCGCCCGTACGTCGGCGGCTCGCAGAACAACAGCCTGCTGGAGCTGACCCTGGGCTACAACGGCCTGGGCAGGCTGAACGGCAACGAGACCGGCAGCGTCGGCGGCGGGCCGGGCCGCGGCTGGGGCGAGACCGGCTGGACGCGGATGTTCGACGCCGGGCAGGGCGGTCAGATCGCCTGGCTGCTGCCCGCCGCGCTCATCCTGCTGGTGGCGGGCCTGGTCATGACCGCACGGACGGCACGTACGGACCGCGCTCGTGCCGGGTTCGTCCTGTGGGGCGGCTGGCTGCTGGTCACCGCCGGGGTGTTCAGCTACATGGCGGGCATCTTCCACGCCTATTACACCGTCGCGCTCGCCCCCGCCATCGGCGCGCTGACCGGGATGGGCGCGGTGATGCTGTGGCGGCGGGCCGACGTCCGGGCTTCGTCGGCCGGCGCCGCGGCGGTGGCGGTGACGGGCTGGTGGTCGTTCGAACTGCTCGGCCGCAGCGACACCTTCGTGCCGTGGCTGCGCTGGCCGGTGCTGGTCGCCGGGCTGCTCGCGGCCGCCGGGCTGCTCGTGTCCGTACGGCTGTCCGCCCGGGTGGCCGGAACGGTCGCGGCGGCGGCGCTCGTCGTCGTCCTGGCCGGGCCCGCGGCGTACGCGATCGACACGGCGGCGACCCCGCACGGCGGCTCCATCCCGTCGGCCGGGCCTGCCGTGGCGGGCGGCTTCGGCGGGCCCGGCAGGCTCGGGCGCGGCTTCGGGCCGTACGGACCCGGCGAGCTGGGCGGCATGCCACAGCCGGGGAACCAGCGGGGTCCGGGAGCTCGCGGAGGGCGCGGCGGCGGCATGAACGGGCTGATCAACGGCTCCACGGCGAGCGCGGACATGGTCGCGCTGCTCAAGCGCGACGCCGCCGCCTACACCTGGGTGGCCGCCGCGATCGGCTCCCAGAACGCCTCGGGCTACCAGCTGGCCACCGGCGCGCCGGTCATGGCCGTCGGCGGCTTCAACGGCAGCGACCCCTCGCCCACGCTGGCCCAGTTCCAGAAGTACGTGACCGAGCGGAAGATCCACTACTTCATCGGTGGCGGCGGACCACAAGGCGGGCCACAAGGCGGACCAGGTGATGGGCCAGGTGATGGGCCAGGTGGCCGGGTGCGGGGCGGCACCGGGGGCGGTAACGCCAGTGCGGAGATCTCCGCCTGGGTGGCGGCCACCTTCACCGCCACCACGGTCGGCGACGTCACCGTCTACGACCTGACCGCACCCTGACCAGGGGGTACGACTCGCCGCTGCCCACCCGGCACCGGGTGGGCGCAACGGCCGGGGGCATGACGTGATGGCCTGGCGGGAAGCCCTCGTGCGAACATTCACAGGCCGGCCACAGCAACACCACAACTGCGGGAAAGCCGCCCGACCGAAAGTGGAGGCATGAGCCCTTCGACGCTTCCCGCGCCCGTCGCGGCCACGGCTTCCGCAGGTCACAACGCCCCGGTGCTCGATGTCGTGGTCCCCGTCCACAACGAGGAGAACGACCTCGAACCGTCCGTACGCCGCCTGCACGCCCACCTGTCGACCGGCTTCCCCTACCCCTTTCGCATCACGGTCGCCGACAACGCCAGCACCGACAGGACCTCGCGGATCGCCGCCGAGCTCGCCGCCGAGCTGCCGGAGGTGTCCTTCGTCCGGCTGACGGCCAAGGGGCGTGGCCGGGCGCTCAAGCACACCTGGTCGGCCTCCGACGCGCAGATTCTCGCGTACATGGACGTCGACCTGTCCACCGATCTGGCCGCCCTGCTGCCCCTGGTGGCCCCGCTCATCACCGGCCACTCCGACCTGGCCATCGGCTCCCGCCTGTCGCACGGGTCCCGGGTGACCCGCGGCCCCAAGCGGGAGATCATCTCCCGCTGCTACAACCTGCTGCTGCGCGGCACGCTGGCGGCCCGCTTCTCGGATGCGCAGTGCGGCTTCAAGGCGGTGCGCGCCGACGTCGCGGCCGGGCTGCTGCCCTTGGTGGAGGACACCGGCTGGTTCTTCGACACCGAGCTGCTCGTCCTCGCCGAACGCGCCGGGCTGCGCATCCATGAGGTGCCCGTCGACTGGATCGACGATCCGGACAGCCGGGTCGACCTCCTGCCCACGATCATGGCCGATGTCCGGGGCATCGCCCGGCTGGCCAGGGCGCTGGCGACCGGCAGCCTGCCGCTGGCGGGCCTTCGCGAGCAGCTCGGGCGCACGCCGCTGCCCGTGGCGGGCGTGCCGGCCGGCCTGCCTGGCCAGTTGCTGCGCTTCGCCGCCGTCGGCACCGCCAGCACGCTCGCCTACCTGCTCCTGTACGCCCTGCTGCGCGGGACGACCGGCGCCCAGGCGGCGAACCTCGTCGCCCTCCTCGTCACCGCCGTGGGGAACACGGCGCTCAACCGCCGGCTCACCTTCGGCGTGCGCGGCCCCGGCCGGTGGTGGCGGCAGCAGGCCCAGGGCCTCATCGCCTTCGCCGCGAGCCTCGCCCTGACCGGCGGCGCCCTCGCCCTGCTGTACGCGACCGACAGCGCACCGCCCCGGCCGCTGGAGCTGGGGGTGCTGGTGACGGCGAACCTGGCCGCCACCTGCGTGCGCTTCCTGCTCCTGCGTACGTGGGTCTTCCGCACGAGCCGCGGAGCACGGGAGGACTGAGTCCCGCAGTCCTTGTTACGCCGTCCGGCCGAGGTTCAGGGGGTGGCCCTACACGGGCCGAGGCCGATGGCCGGGAGGATCGCCTGGTCGACGATGTCGGCCAGGTCGGCGTCGGTGGGAGGGGCGCCGTCGAGCAAGCGTTTGGTGACGAGCGCTTCGCCGATGTCGGCCACCACGGGGGTGAGCAGGTCGGCGGGGAAGTGGCCGCGTTCGGCGTAGTGGCGCAGCACGGTGCTGGTGAACGTGCCGCCCTTGTTGGCGAAGACCCTTTCGAACAGCGCTTCGGAGACCTTCGGGGCGCCCTTGGGGTCGGTGAGGATGGCCGCGACCGCGCGGCCCGCCGGGCTGAGGGTCCACGTGACCATGAGCTGGAGCGCTCGGATCAGGTCGCCGCGCAGATCGTCGGCTCCGGGGGTCGGCTCCTCGACCGGATGGGAGTGGTAGAGGGCGTCCAGGAGCACGTCGATCGGGTCCGACCAGCGGCGGTACAGCGTGGTGCGGGGAGTCGCCGCACGCCTGCCGATGCCTTCCATGGTCAGTCGCCCGACGCCGACCTCCACCACTTCTTCCAGCACCGCCGCGTGGATGGCGGCGAGCAGCTCCCCGCCGCGCCGCCGGGTCCGGCCGCCGTGCTCGCCCATCGTCGCCCCCCAGTCCGGCCGCAGGGCTGCATCTTACCGATCAAAGTATTAGCTACATTTCTGTAGCTTATCATCGCAGAAATAAGCTACATTAATGTATCCAATCGCCCGTCATCTTCAAGGGGAGACCCATGTCCACCATCACCCCGGCCCCGGTCCAGGGGGCCGTGCCGCTCACTGAGCGGGCGCCGGCTCCCGACCTCGCGCGCGGGCTCATGCTGCTGCTCATCGCGGTCGCGCACGCGCACATGTACCTGTCCGGACACCCGGCGGGCTTCCGCGGCTACACCCTGGACGGAACCACCCTCGACCGGCTGGTGGCCGGGATCCAGATCCTCCTGGTGGACGGGCGCGCGCTGCCGATGTTCGCCGGCCTGTTCGGCTACGGCCTGGTCCAGTTAGCGAACCGGCGGCTCGCCGCCGGAAGCGGTTGGCCGCAGGTGCGGCGTGTGCTGCGACGCCGGAGCCTGTGGCTGCTGGCGTTCGGGTTCTGCCACGCGCTGCTGCTGTTCTTCGGCGACATTCTGGGCGCGTACGGCCTGGTCGGGCTGGTGCTCATCGGGTTCGTCCGGCGCAGCGACCGGGCCCTGTTCTGGGCCGCCGGCGTGGGGGCCGTCCTGCACATCGTCGTGATCACGGTGTTCGGGCTGCTCACCGTGGTCGCCGAGAAGGGTGACACGCCCGCCGCCATGGCCGATCCGCTCCAGGCCGCCGTGACGCGGATGGTCGGCTGGATCGCGATGACCCCGACCTACTTCGCCATGAGCGTCGTGCCGGCCTTCCTGCTCGGGATCTGGGCGGCCCGCCGCCGGCTGCTGGAGGAGCCCGCGGCGCATCGGGGACTGCTGTCGCGGACCGTCACCGTGGGCACGCTGATCGCGGTCGCCGGTGGGCTGCCGCTGACCCTGATCGACACGCGGCTCTGGATCCCCTCGGACGCGATCGGCGTCTCGGCGTACGCACTGCACAGCGTCACCGGCATCGCCGGCGGACTCGCGTACGCCGCGCTGGTCGGACTCGTCGTGGCCGGGAGGCGGCGCGACGGACGGCGGCCCGGCGCGGTGAGCCGCGCGCTGGTCGCGTGCGGCCGGTGGTCGCTCACCTGCTACCTGCTCCAGTCGGTGGTCTTCGTCCTGCTGTTCACGCCGTATCTGGGCGGGCTCGCCACCCGCGTCGGCGATGCCGCGGCGACCGGCATCGCCGTGCTCACCTGGCTGGGGACCGTGGTCCTGGCCGCGACACTGTCCCGTACGGGCCGGCGCGGGCCGGCGGAGACCGCGCTGCGGCGGCTGACGTATCGCCGAACCGGCTGACCGGAGCTTGGCGTGACGGCACCCGCCCGCACAGTGGTAACTTGGCCATATGGCTAACTTGGGCGATCGGCCAAGTTCGATGCGAGGGCTTCGGCGGCGGGAGCAGCTGGTGGATGCCGCCATCGCGCTGCTGTGCGAGGGGGGATGGCAGGCCGTCACCACGCGTGGGGTGGCCGAGCGCGCGGACACCAACGCCGGTCTGATCCACTACCACTTCGGCGGGCTGCCGGGACTGCACGCGGCGATCGTCCGGCGGGTGGGGGAGCTGGTCATCAACCCTCTGGTCACCGAGCTCCTCGACGCGCCGGACGAGTGGGCGGCGCTGGCGGCCGTACGCCGGCTGCTGCCCGAGACCACCGGTGACGAGCGGACGGCCCGGCTGTCCGCGGAGCTGCTCGCGGGGGCCACCCGCGACCCGGCCCTGGGCGAGGTGCTCCGGGATCAGCTGCGCGAGGCCCGGACACAGATCGCCGGCCGGATCCGGCAGCTGCACCCCGGATGGCCGCCGGAGCGGGCGGCGGCGGTGGCCACGCTGGTCGCCGCGCTGATCGACGGGCTGGTGCTGCACCACATGCTCGACCACGATCTGCCCGTCGGCGAGGCGCTCGCCGGGGTGGAGGACCTGCTCAGAAAGGACTGAGATCATGCGGATCATCAAGAAGCCCGGCCCGCCGACCGGGCTGCGTCGCAGGCTGTGGCGCCTGCCCATCCAGTTCTACCGGTTCGGGTTGGGCTCGCTGATGGGGCAGCGCCTCATGCTGCTCACCCACCTCGGGCGGGTCTCCGGACAGCGGCGCCAGGCGGTCATCGAAGTCGTGGAGCACGATGAGCACGGCTGGGTGGCGGCCTCCGGATTCGGGCCCCGCGCCGACTGGTACCAGAACGTCCTGAAGAGCCCCGACGTCACCGTCCAGGTCGGCGGCCGCACCCTGCCGGTGACGGCCACGCCGCTGCCCGCCGACGAAGGCGCGGAGCTCATGGCACGGTACGCGCCGCGCCACCCGGCCGCCGCCCGTCGGCTCTCCAAGATCATGGGGTTCGAGGTGGACGGCAGCGTCGCGGATTACCGGGAGGTCGGCCGGCTCGTGCCCTTCGTACGGTTCGTCCCGAGGACGGCCGGACCCGGACTCAGTAGCTGAACGTCGTCGCCCCGTCGCCGATCCAGCGCCACATGACCACGGTGCCGCCGATCTCGGCAGACTTGATCAGCTGGGTCTCGTCGAGGCCCTTGGCGTTGAAGCAGATCGGGCAGACCAGGAACGTGCCGCCCGCGTTCACGTACCGCTCGACCAGGTCGGGCAGCGGCGGGCAGCCGGCGCAGGCCACGCCGGTGGCGACGCCGCGCAGCGCCAGCCGGACGGCCTCCTTGGTGAGGAACATCAAGGTCGGCCGGCCCTCTTCGGCCGCCCCGACCGCGACCAGGAACGCCACGGTGACCCGCTCGGCGTCCTCCAGACCGGTCGTCAGACTGATAACTGCTTTTCCGGACATGTGCCACTCCTTCGCTCAGGTGCTTGCTCATGAGCGTGCGTGACACGTGACCGGCGGCCCAGTACTGATTTTGTAGCGGCAAAAGTCGCTTTTCGTGAGGATGATGGGGCCATGAAGCGCTACGGCCAGTATTGCCCGGTCGCCCGGGCCGCCGAGATCCTCGCCGAACGATGGACGCTGCTCGTCATCCGCGAGCTGCTCTGGGGCGAGGACCGGTTCAACGCCATCGCCCGCGGCGTCCCCCGGATGTCACCCTCGCTGCTCGCGGCACGGCTGCGCGAGCTGCAGCGCACCGGCCTGGTGGAGCGCAACATGATCCACGGCGAGCCCCGCTACCGTCTCACGCCGGCGGGGGAGGAGCTGCGGCCGCTGGTGGAGCAGATGGGCGCGTGGGGGGTGCGCTGGATGCACGACCTGCGCCCGGACGAGTTCGACCCCGTGCTGCTGATGCTCCACATCCAACGGGAGTCGCAGCCGGCCCGGATGCCCGAGCGGGCGACCACGGTGCAACTGCACTTCCGGGACGCGCCGTCCGGGCAGCAGCGGTGGTGGCTGGTGCTGTCCCGGTCCGGCGGTGCCGACGTGTGCGACACCGATCCGGGCTTTCCGGTCAGTGTGTGGCTGGAGACCGAGTTGCCCACCCTCACCCGTATCTGGCTGGGCGATCTGAGCTGGTCGGTGGCGTTGCGTGCGGAAGCGTTGCTGCTGACGGGCGACCGCACCGCCTGCCGCGCGCTGCCGCAGTGGCTCGACGTCAGCGCGTTCGCCGCCGTCGAGCGGGCCGCGGTGCCCTTGACCCGCTGACGGTCCAGCGGGCCCTCGCTCTGGCGCTGAGGCGTTATAGGCGGACAAACTGTGAAATGCCGTGACACGACTACATCAAGGAGTTTTTGTGACGGATGAGCCGACCCCTCCTCGGCGTCCCTCCACAGAGATCGACACCACCACGCCCCACCAGGCCCGCGTCTGGAACTTCCTGCTCGGCGGAAAGGACTACTACCAGGTAGACCGGGAAACCGCGGAGCACCTTGAGCAACACATCTATCCCGGAATCAAGGACATCGCCCTGCACGCCCGAGCCTTCTTAGGACGCGCCGTCCGCTACGTGGCCGAAGAGGCAGAAATACGACAATATCTAGATGTCGGTACGGGACTGCCCACGGCGGACAACACCCACGACGTCGCTCAGCGCGTGGACCCGACCAGCCGCATCGTCTACGTCGACAACGACCCGCTGGTGCTGGTCCACGCCCAGGCCCTGCTCGCCAGCCACCCCGACGGCGCCTGCGACTACATCGAAGCCGACGTCCGCGACCCGGACGCCATCCTGACCCATGCGGCCAGGACACTGGACCTCACCCGGCCGACCGCGCTCATGCTGCTCGGGGTGATGGGCACGATCACGGACAACGATCAGGCGTACGCGCTGACCAGGCACCTGATGGCGGCCCTGCCGTCCGGCAGCTACCTGATCCTTGAGGACGGCACCAACACGGTCAAGCCGAAGGAGGCCGCCGAGGCCGCGAACCTGGTGGACGAGGGGCAGGTCTATAACTACCGTCTCCGTACCCCCGAGGAGATCACCCGCTTCTTCGACGGCCTGCGGCTCGTCGACCCGGGCGTCGTGTCGGTCTCCCAGTGGCGGGTGGAGTCCGAGGTGTTCGGCCTCCCGGAGAAGGTGGACGCGTACTGCGGGGTCGCCGTCAAGCCATGAACGGCGCAGCCGGCGCCGTCAAGGCGTGGCGTGCGCGCCGAGGTCGCGCAGCGCGGCCGCCAGCCGGTCCACCTCGTCGGCGGAGGTGAACAGGGCCGGGGTGACCCGGACGGCGTCGCCGCCGCTCATGCCGCTGCGGGCGACGGTGAAGATCCGGTGCCGGTCCATCAGCGCCTCGGCGATGGCGAGGTTGTCGGCCTTGGAGCTGCGGCCGGGTAGTCGGAACGCGGTGATGCCGCCGTACATGCCGGGCTCGTCCGGGGTGAGGATCTGCACGCCGAGAGCGTGCGCCTGACGTACCCAGCGGTCACGGAGATAGCGCAGGCGGGCCTGCTTGACCTTCGCGCCGAGGGTCTCGTGGAAGTCCAGGGCGGCGTCCGCGGTCAGGAACGGGGCCACGTTCATGGTGCCGGAGTGCACGCGGGAGCGGATGTCGGAGGCCGGGTAGGTCTCGTCGGCGTAGAGGAGGTCGATGTCGGCCAGGCGCTGCTCGCGGATGTAGAGGAATCCCGAGCCCAGCGGCAGGCCCATCCACTTGTGCAGGGAGAAGACGGCGAAGTCGGCGTCGAGGTCGGGCAGGGTGAAGTCGAGCTGGCCCCAGGAGTGGGCGGCGTCCACGATCACGTCCACGCCGTGCGCGCGGGCCATGGCGACGATCTGGCGCACCGGGGTGACCAGGCCGGTGCGGTTGTTCATGTGGCTGAGCAGGAGCAGGCGCACCTTCGGATGCCGGCTCAGGGCGCGCTCGTAGGTGTCGAGCACCGCCTGGCGGGTGGCGGGCTCGGGGATGACGATGCGCTCGACCGTGACACCGCGCCGGGCCGGCAGCCAGTTCATGGCGTACTGGCCGCTGTGGTAGTCCAGATCGGCGTACATCACGGCGTCGCCCGGTCGCAGGCGGCCGTAACCGGCGATCAGGTTCTGCAGCGCCTCGGTGCCGCCCCGGGTCAGCGCGATCTCCTTCCCGGAGACGCCGAGCAGGGCGGCAAGGCGGTCGCGGACCTCGTCGGCGCGCGGCTTGTAGGTGGTGCGCAGCAGGTGGGAGCTCCGTTCGTTGAGGTGGTCGACGTTGCGGTGGTACGCCTGCCGGACCGGCTCCGGCATGATCCCGTAGTAGCCGTTCTCCAGGTTGACGAAGTCGGGGCTCACCTGGAACTGCCGGGCGACGGTCGCCCAGAAGCGCTCGTCGCGCGCGAGTGCCTCGGGGGTGAGGCCCTGCGGCACGGTCAGCGCCTCCGGTGGCTTCGATGGCTCCGGCGTGACGGGGCGGGCCAGGGCGCCGGCGGCCATGGCGCCGAGCCCGGTGACGATCCGGCGTCTGGACAAGGTCATAGAGGACTCCACCTGTTATCAGCGAGAATGCACGGGCGGTACGCAGGACCGCCCGTGCTTGCCAGTGTGGCCGATATTCCCCGCTCCGATGATGTTCCTTTCTCCGTGTCGGTAATAACGACCTCAGAATGCCGCGAAACGTACGGGCGGGTCTTTACCGGAACCTGTGCCATTGCTGGGCGCGCCCGGCAGCACTTCGGGCATTATCACCGGTGATGCTTGCGACCCGAACGGATCATTCGCGTTGCCCGGCCGCCTCTCGCGCCGGGCGACTGGTGGCCCATGCGCTGCTCGCGATCGTCATGATCATCGGCGTGGTGTTCGCGCACGGCGGCGCCTGCGCGGCCCTGGAGCTGTCGGAGCACAGCGCCCACCTCGCCGATAGGGGGCACGCGGCGGACGAGAGCGGCGTTTCCGCTGATCACGACCGGAACTGCTGGCATCGTCAACTGCCGGAAGGGCACCGGCACGGGACCGGGCCCGACTGCTCGGCGACCCATCCGGCCGGTCCGACGGTCGGCGTGCCCACGCTCGCGGCGGTGGCCGCCGCCTCCCCGCCGTCCGCTGCCGAAGGCGTCACGGCCCGGGCAGCGGAATGCCGCCTGATCGCGCCTCATGGGGAAAATATCTGTGTGATGCGCATATAGGACGCGCGACTCCTATAAGTCGCTCACCGTCCACCTGATGCGCGGTCATCCTGCCATGCCGCGAATCGCACCTATTTACTTCGGGATTTCACCCATGTCATCGCAAGCAATTTTCGCGCGCCTGAAAGATACGCCACCGACCGGCAGCCGCGCGCTTTCCCTGACCGTAGGAAATACGCCACTGGCCTTCATCTCCGAGCCGTTCGTGCCGGACCGGGGAGGGTTCTGGGCCAAACTCGAAGGCTTCAATCCGGGCGGCATCAAGGATCGTCCCGCCCTGCACATGATCCGTCAGGCCAAGGCGCGGGGGGACCTCCGGCCGGGCGCGACCATCATCGAGTCGACCAGCGGCACCCTGGGGCTCGGACTCGCGCTCGCCGGCATCGTCTTCGGTCATCCGGTCGTGCTGGTGGGCGACGCCGGCATGGAGCCGCTCATGTGCCGGCTGCTCGCCTCCTACGGCGTACGCCTGGAGATCGTCACGGAGCCGCACCCGACAGGCGGCTGGCAACAGGCCCGTCTGGAGAGAGTGCGCGACCTGCTCGCCGAGGAACCCGGATCCTACTGTCCCGACCAGTACAACAATCCCGACAACGTGGAGGCCTACGCCGGACTGGCCCACGAGCTGATGAGCCAGCTGCCGCAGATCGACACGCTGGTGTGCTCGGTCGGCACCGGCGGGCACAGCGCGGGCATCTCCAGCGTGCTGCGCCGGCACTTCCCCGACCTGCAGCTCGTCGGCGTCGACACGGTGGGGTCGACCATCTTCGGCCAGCCCGCCCGGCCGCGCCTGATGCGCGGGCTCGGCTCCAGCATCCACCCGCGCAACGTCGCCTACGACGCCTTCACCGAGGTCCACTGGGTCGCCCCGGCCGAAGCGGTCTGGGCATGCCGCACCCTCGCCGCCCGGCACTACGTCTCCGGCGGCTGGAGCACCGGCGCCGTCACCCTGGCGGCCCGCTGGCTGGCCCGCACCCAGCCGGACCGGACCATCGTCGCCGTCTTCCCCGACGGGCCGTGGCGCTATTGGAACAGCGTCTTCGACGACGACTACTGCCGGGCGCACGGCCTGCTAGGGACGGTCCCGGCCGACGAGCCGGACCTGCTGCGCACGCCGGCCGAGCGGGAGGTGCACCGCTGGACGCGCTGCACCCTCGTGCGCGACCCGCTGGCCGGTACGCGATGAGGGGCGTGCTGGCCGAGTTCCGCTCCTTCGACCGGCCCATCCAGCTCCTGCAGATCAACCAGGCGGGCATCAACCTCGGCTTCTACATGCTCATGCCCTACCTCGCCCAGCACCTGTCGAGCGGCGTGGGGATGGCCGCCTGGACGATCGGGCTCATCCTGGGCCTGCGCAACCTGAGCCAGCAGGGCCTGTTCCTGATCGGCGGCACGCTGGCGGACCGGGTCGGTCACAAGCCGCTGATCATGCTCGGGTGCGGGCTGCGGACCGTCGGGTTCGCGCTGTTCGGGCTGACCACCTCGCTGCCGTGGCTGATCGTGGCGGCCGCCGTGACGGGGTTCGCCGGGGCGCTGTTCAATCCGGCGGCCCGCGCCTATCTGGCGTGCGCGGCGGGGGAGCGCAAGGTGACGGCGTTCGCCGTGTTCAACGTCTTCTACCAGGGGGGCATTCTGCTCGGCCCTCTCGTCGGCCTCGCGCTGCTGAACGCCGGGTTCACTGCCGTGTGCCTGTCCGCCGCGGCGATCTTCGCCGTACTGACCGTGCTGCAGGGCCTGTGTCTGCCGGCTCGGCGGGGATCGGCCGGCGAGCGTCCGCCGGTGCTGAGCGACTGGCGCAGGGCGTTCGGTGATCGGGCCTTCGTCTCCTTCGCGGCGGCGATGATCGCCTCCTACGCGCTGTCGTTCCAGATGTATCTGGCGCTGCCGCTGGAGGTGGACCGGCTCGGCGGCGGCCAGGCGGGCGTGATGACGTTGTACGCGCTGTCGGCGCTGCTCGGCATCGCCGGGCAGGTACGCCTGACCGCCTGGTGCTCGGCCCGGTGGAGTCGCGGGCAGGCGATCAGCCGCGGCCTGGCCCTCATGGGGGTCGCGTTCCTGCCCCCGGCCGCGGTGGCGCACCTGGCTCTCCCGCCGGGGTGGGCGCTGCTGCCCCTGGTGGCGTGCACGCTGCTGCTCACCGTGGGGACGCTGGTCGCCTTCCCGTTCGAGATGGCCACCATCGCCGACATGGCGGGGGATCGGCTGATCGGCACCTACTACGGGCTGTACAACCTGCTGTCCGGCGTCGGCATCCTGGCCGGGAACCTGCTGGCGGGGGCCCTGGTCGACGTGGCCCGCTCCTTCGGGGCGGCAGGGCTGCCGTGGGCGCTGCTGGCCGTCGCGGGGCTGGTCTCCGCGGCGGCCGTCAGGCGGCTGGATCGACGCGACCGGCTACCGGTGGCCGGTCAGCTTGCCGCCTGACTGGATATCGGTTTTCCGATGAGTAGGCCAAGGCTTATCCTAGGGTCATTAGGTTTTAATGAGTGACTCTAGGAGATAGGTGGTACGCGCATGGCGCGGGCCGGGTTGACGGCGGACCGGGTGACGCTGACGGGCGCCGAGCTGGCGGACGAGGTCGGGCTCGAACACGTGACCATGTCGGCGGTGGCGCGGCGGCTGGGAGTGAAGGACGCCAGCCTGTACGTGCACGTACGCGGCCTGGAGGACCTGCGCGGGCGGATCGCGCTGCTGGCGGCGGACGAGAAGACCATCCGCATCGCGGAGGCCACCGCGGGGCGGGCCGGGAAGGACGCCCTGGTGGCGTTCGCGGACTCCTGGCGGGCGTACGCCCACGCCCACCCGGGCCGGTACACCGCCACGCAGATCCCGACGCAGATCGATCCCGAGCTCGCGGCCCGGGCCGCCGGGCCGCGACGTGCGGTCGAGCTGACGTACAGCATGCTGCGCGCCTACGAGCTGGCCGAGCCCGACCTGACCGACGCGGTCCGGCTGGTGCGCAGCACGCTGCACGGCTTCGTCAGTCTCGAGGCCGCCGGCGGCTTCGCGCACGCGCGGCCGGCGGAGGCCTCGTGGGCCCGCTGCCTCGACGCCCTGCACGCTCTCCTGGAGCGCTGGCCCGCATCCCGTGAAGGAGACCCATCATGACCGACCCGACCACCGGCCGCCTGCGCGTGGACGGCGCCACCCTGCACTACGAGGTGCGCGGGACAGGCCCGCTCCTGCTGCTGATCCCCGGCGGCGCGGGCGACGCCGCCTCCTACGACGGCATCGCCGACGACCTGGCCATCGACCACACGGTCGCCTCCTACGACCCGCGCGGCATGTCCCGCAGCCCGCTGGACGACCCGGAGGCCACGCAGCAGGTCGCCCAGCACGCCGACGACGCGTTTCGGCTGCTGGAGCTGCTGTCGCCGGACACGCCCGCCCGCGTGGCCGGCTGCAGCTCGGGTGCGATCGTCGCGCTGCACCTGCTCGCCACCCATCCCGGCCGCCTCGCCCGCGTGGTGGCGCACGAGCCGCCGGTGGTGGAGGTGCTGCCGGACGCCGCCGAGCACCGCGCGATGCTCGCCCGCGTCCAGGACACCTTCCGGCGGGACGGGCTGATGCCGGCGGTGGCCGAGTTCGCGGCGGCCCTCAGCCGACCAGCGGGGCTCAACCGCCCGGCGGACCTCAGCCAGCCAGCGGGCCTCAGCCGGTCGGGCGCCGAGAAGCCCGTTGCCGCCGAGGCCGTCATGGAGCTGCCACCGCGGGCAGCGGCACGAGCCGAGCGTACGAAGGCGAACATGCCCTACTTCCTCGGGCGGATCGTGCCGAGCTTCATGGCCTATGTCCCGGACCTGGACCGTCTGGCGGCCCTGTCGGATCGGCTCGTGCTCGCGGGCGGAGCGGACTCGCGCGGCGAACTGCCCTACCGTCCCGCCGCCTTCCTGGCCGAGAGGTGCGGTACGGAGCTCGTCCACTTCCCCGGCGGGCACATCGGTCTCAGCACGCACCCCACCGAGTTCGGTGAGCTGCTCCGCAAGGTGCTGAGCGCCTAGCAGGCGGTTCAGCCGGCCGCCCATGGTCCACAGGGCGGGCAGCCCGGTCGGCCGGTGCCGGCCGCCATGGCCCACAGGGCGGGCATTTGGGGCATCCGGTGCCGGGCGCGGCGGGAGGTCTGGAGCTCCTAGCTCGCCCGGCGGGCGGCGACGGCCAGGCGGGTCTCCTCGGCGACCAGGTCGCCGTTGATGGCCCCCGCGGCGCGCAGGCCCGAGGCGGCGGCGGTGATGACCACGTCGGTCAGGGTGGCGACGTTGCCGGCGGCCCAGACGCCGGGCACCTCCGTCGCCCCTGCCGGATCGGTGGCCAGGTGCGTGCCGACGGTGTGCCCGAACATCTCCTGCTCGACCGTCTGCAGGCCGAGGCTCTCCAGCACGCCGGCGCGGGCGGTGACGCCGACGGCCACGATCACGGCGTCGCACAGGACGACCCGGCCGTCGGCCATGGCGATCCCGGCGAGCCGGTCGCCGGGCACCTCCAGGGCGCTCACCTTGCCGTGCACCACGGTGATGTCGCGGGCGGCGAACTGCTCCAGCTGATCGGCCGTGAGGTCCGGCGCCATGTGCTGGAAGAAGGTCACCCGGTCGCTCCACTGCCGCCACAGCAGCGCCTGATGCACCGAGATCGGGCCGGTGCCCAGGACCGCGAGCCGCTGATCGCGTACCTCCCAGCCATGGCAGTACGGGCAGTGCAGCACGTCGCGTCCCCACCGCTCGGCCAGCCCCTGCACCTCGGGCAACTCGTCGACCAGCCCGGTGGTCACCAACAGCCGCCGGGCCAGGACCGAGGACCCGTCGTCGAGCGTCACCCGGAAGTCACCGTCCTCCAGGCGCTCGGCCGCCACCGCGGTGGCCGGCCGGATCTCGCCGCCGTACCCGGTCACTTCCTCGCGGCCGATGGCCAGCAACTCCGACGGGGCGGTGCCCTCACGGCCGAGGTAGTTGTGGACCTGGGACGCGGGGGCGTTGCGCGGCCGACCGGCGTCGATCACCAGCACCGACCGGCGAGCCCGCGCTAGCGTGAGCGCACCGCTCAACCCGGCGGCGCCACCACCCACGACCACCACGTCGAACCGCTTGTCCCCGTTTCCCGGGGCGTTCGTTGTCGTCATGGGTAGATGGTCGGTCCAGCTCTCGTCGTACGGCAAATATTGTTGCTGGTTCAGCAACTGGATCGCGTTGAGCTCCGTGTCCGGAACCCCGCGCGGCACTCGCGGGCACGACACGTCACCGACGCCGCCCGTGCCGTGGCCACCCGGACGTGCTCGGCCTGCCCGGAGCCGCTGCCGTACGCGCTGGTGTGGCGGAGGGAGGCGGAGAGCGAGCCCATCCGGGCCCTGGCCGGGATCATCCGTGACCTGGGCTCCCGTCGGCCTCTCCCGGCTCTTGATGTCGTCCGTCACCCTCGGGTGGGATTTGCTGCCAAGCGGGCCGGGTGTTGCCTGGCTGTACGCCAATTCGCGCTGTCCCCGATGGGCAGGTGAGTGGTGGCGTCGCAGTCGTAGGAGCCGACCCGGACAATTACGAGAGATCGAAGGGGGCGGGGGAGTGGCCTTCCCAGATCTGGCGGGATGCCTGTTCGGGGTAGGGCAGAGTCTTCGACTCGGTGTCCAGGACGCGGGTGAGGTGCCCGCCGGGCCGGTGGGCGGACCAGCCCGCGTCGCCGGTGGTGACGAAGCGGACCCATGCCTCCTGGAGTTCGCGGGAGAGCGCGACGGCCTCGGGAGTGGGCTCCTCGCCGATGAGCTGGGTGCCGACGGGGCTGTCCAGCGTGCCGAACGCCAGGGGCACGTCGAGGCTGTGGCAGGCGCCCAGGATGCCGCCGAGGGCCGGGGCGACCCAGCACAGTTCGAACAGGTACGAGGTGCCGCCGGCTGCGGCGTTCGCCTCGGCCAGCTTCTGTGACGGCATGCGGAAGAGGGCGTCGGAGTACACCGTCTCCACCAGCTCCTCCGGGCCTGCCTGCTGGAAGGCGGCACGGTAGGCCCGCGCGCCGTCCGGCTGCGGGGCGTGCAGTTCCAGGGCTGCGTGGGCGTCCTCCTCGGTGAAGGTGCCGTACCGTCCGCTCATGACGCTGAAGTACCGGAATTCGTCCCGGGTGTGGCCGACGAGCAGTTCGGTCCCGCTCGCGCGCGCGCCGGTCAGCGCGGGCCAGGGCGTTTCCGGGAGGACCTCGCCGTCGACGACGGGGCACAGCGCGGTGCCGGTCTCCGTGAGGCGTCCCCAGCTCTCCCGGTGCGCGTGGAGGCCGGCGTTGAAGGAGGTGAGCTCGGCGGCCAGGTGCCATGGGTCGATGTCGCGCAGGGCCTCGGCGGTGGGGGCCGCCGCGCCGAGCCGGTCCGCGAACGCGGTGGTGACCTGCCGTGCCAGCGCGGGGGTGCTGTGCAGCCCTGGCACCGAATGGGCGATGGCCCGCCGGAACAGGCCGCGCGCGGACTTCATCGTCAGGAGGGCGGCGACCGACCCCGCTCCGGCGGACACCCCGCCCACGGTGACCCGGCCCGGGTCGCCTCCGAAGGTGGCGATGTTGCGCTGCACCCACTCCAGCGCCGCGATCTGGTCGAGGAATCCGCGGTTGGGCGGCACGTCGTCGAGGAACGCGAATCCCTCCGCGCCCACGCGGCAGTTGATGGTCACCACGACGACTCCCGCCTCGGCCAGCGCTGCCGGGTCGTACATCGGGTCGCTCGACGCCGCCGAGAGGTAGCCGCCCACGGGGATCCACACCAGCACCGGCAGTCCCGCCGCGCCGGGATCCGGAGTGCCGACGTTGAGCGTCAGCCAGTCGGTGCCCTGCGGGGGCACGTCGATCGGCAGGGACAGCGGCACCACGGGGCCGAACTCGACCGCCTGCCTCGTCCCCTCCCAGCGGTGCGGCGGCGCGGGCGCGGCGAAGCGGAGCGCTCCGACCGGGGGCTGGGCGTAGGGGATCCCGCGGAACACCGCGTGCCCCTGCCGCCGGCGCCCCTGCACCACGCCTTCCGTGGTCCGTACCTTTGGCTGTTCGGACATGACGATTCCTTCCCTCGAGTGGACCTCAGGATTATGGGTCAGGTGTATTATGTCAACTGTATTGGAACAGTTCCGAGGTACGAGGGAGGGGCCGGCGATGCCGAAACAGGTGGATCACCGCGGACGCCGCGAAGCGATCGCCCGCGCACTGTGGCGGGTGGTGCAGCAGCGCGGCGTCACACAGCTGACGATGCGCGTGGTTGCGCAGGAGGCGGGCATGTCACTCGGGCAGCTGCAGCACTACTTCGCCTCCCGGACCGCCATGCTCTCCTTCGCCATGGACTTCGCGTCCGAGCAGACCTCGGTGCGCGTACACCAGGGGCTCGAAAAGCTCGGTGACCGTCCGCACCCCCGTGACGTGCTGCGACTGACGCTCGCGGAAATGCTCCCCCTGCATGCCGACGCCCGCGCGACCAGCCGGATGAGCGCCGCCTACGTCCTGGAGGCGCTGCACGACGAGGTCGTGCACGAGCAGGCGCGCCGCGGCCTCGTCCAAGGGCGGGCCCTCGTCGAGCAGTTGATCCGCCAGGCGATCGCCGACGGGTACATCGACTCCGGCCGCGACCCGGCGACCGAGACCAACCTGCTCCTCGCCCTCACCGGCTTCACCTCCCTGATCGAACTCGACGTGATCGAGCCCCAGGACGCGCTCGCCGCGATCGACGTGCATCTGGACCGGCTGTTCAGGAGTACGTGACCTGCCCCGGGACACGGGGGCAGGTGGCCCGTCGTGGAAGGGACGCGAACCCCCGGCCAGATCAGCTCGGGAGAAGGCGTAGCGGCCCAGGAAGTCGATGTGGTCGTACTGGGTCGGCGACAGCCGCGCGCACATCTCATCGGTGACCGGTAACCCGGGGTATCGGTAAGAGTCGTGCAACCAGGTACACCCGTTCGAGTTCGCCCAGATCAGCGGTGCCCTATTGATCGGTGGGGAGGCGTCCGACGGCGTCTTCGAGGTCGGCGTCGGTGGCGAGTTCGTCGACGAGCTGGTCGACGGCCCGGGTCGACAGGCGTCCGCCGCGGCGGTTGAGGAGCAGGGCGGGGTTGTCGGCCGCGCCGGGCCAGGACGCGCGCTCGGTGCGCCACTCGGTGACCGAGGCGCGGGCGGTGCCGTCCAGCAGCGGGATCTCGCGGGAGGTCTCACCCTTGCCGGAGCGGACGATGACCTTGCCCTTGCGGGCCGAGAGCGGGACGTCGTTGTCGTCCAGGGCGCGGGGCGCGAGTTTGGGCGCGTCGTCGCGGCGGACGATCGCGGGGCCGAGCCCGAGCTGGGACCCGGGGCCCATCATCGGATGCTGATCCGCCGGCGTAGCGAGGTCGTGTCGGACATTCAGCAAGACCGCCGTCGTCATCACCGCGAAGTCCGCCGGGCGCAAGGTCTTCGGCCTCGCCACCGCAGGCGTCCGTCTCGCTTGACCTCTTGCGCGTCAGTCCGGCAGCCAGTGCAGCTCGTGCGCCAGGGTTTTGGCGACGGCACGGATGCGGCGGTGAAGCGGCGACTGCTCGCGTGGGAGGACCAGGTGGATCGTCAGGCTGGGCGCGCCCCGCAGCGGTCGCCAGGTGAGACCGGCCGGTGCTGCCGTGACCGCGGCTTCTCCGGCCGGGGCGATGGTGACCCCGTCATGCAGGTCGCGCTGAGACATGTCGAAAGAGACTGCGGGCGTGTGGAATCGGGGGTGTGGTCGGGTGTCTCGGAACAGTGCGGACAGCTGATCGTGGATCACGGGGTTGGCCGCACGGTCCGGGAGTCGCAGCGGATACGCGGCCGCGTCGGCGATCTCGATCTCCGGGTGTTCGGCCAGCGGATGATGCTGCGCCAGCTGGACCCCGACGCGCATACGCCGCAGCAGGAACCGGCGCACGCCACGGCCCGGCTGTTCACCGCGGGTGATCCCGGCATCGATGCGGCCGTCGGCGACCGCGGGGGAGATCTCCGGTGTCGCCATCGGGACCGCGCCGACCTCGAGTCCGCTGTTGCCGTGAATCAGCCTGTCCACCAGGGCCGGTGCCGTCTCGGCCCCGATGCTGAGGCTGTATCCGATGCGCAGCGTGCCCAGTTCACCGGCCGCCGCGCTCCGGGCGGTGTCCCATGCCCGGTCCAGCGCCGCCAGCGCGGGCGGCGCGGACTCCGCCAAAGCCGCACCGGCCGTGGTCAATACGACGCTACGCGTGTTGCGGACCAGCAGGGCCGTACCGAGTTCCGCCTCCAATCGGCGCATCCGGGCGCTGAGTGCGGGCTGTGCGATACCGATCCGTGCGGCCGCGCGGGTGAAGTTCAACTCCTGCGCCAGCACCAGGAAGTACCGCAGACTCACCGTATCCGGCGCCACGTGCCCTCCCTGCCGATTGATAACGATCCGTTCTAAGTCTATCCCGTACCGGTCTTTCCCTCGACCGCACATCAAGCCCTAACCTGCGCATATGACGATTCAACCGACCGCAGTACCCGTCGCTGGGATCGATCGATCTGAGTGTCAATTCGGAGTCGGACGTGTCAAGCCCAACACAGGAGGTTTCCATGGCTAAGGGCTACTGGGTCAGCGTCTACCCCGCCATTTCCGACCCTGAGAGGCTGACTGCCTACGACAAGCTGGCCGGCCCGGCTGTCCAGGCTGGGGGCGGGCGCGTCCTGTCCCGGATCCCGTCCCGTGGGGGTCGAGTCGTCGCCCACGAGGCCGGAATCACGCAACGCGTCGTTCTGATCGAGTTCGACAGCTTTGAACAGGCCGTCGCGGCATACGAGAGCGAGGCATACCAGAAGGCGCTGGTGGCCCTCCCCGACGGCTTCGAGCGCGACTTCCGCATCATCGAAGGCATCGACTGACCGGCGGGCCCCGCCATCGCTGAGCATCCGTCACCTGATACGCACACGGTGCTGAACGACGACTCACGAGACGAGTTCGAAGCCATGCCCCGCGTCTTCTATGACGCCGACTTCTTTGACGACGAGGAAGACATCGGCCGCCGTAGGGCGTCATCCGGATACGGACTCCCGCTGGAGATCGCGGTCGCGGAGCCAGCGGGCGAGGAAGATCGTGCGCTGGGCGCGGCCGACCTCCAGCATCGCGGCGTAGGCCGGGTGGGTGGTCTCGCTGGCGAATCGGCGCAACAGGGCCTCGGTGGACGCGGTCCGCGGTCGTGCCCTCACCCCACAGGGCGGCCTGCCGGACGGCGAAGGTGGCGTTGGCGATGAGCCGGGCGACCTCGCGGCAGGCCTCGACGGTCAGGTAGCGGCAGCGCGCGTACCGCAGGTCGTCCTCGGTGTGGGGATGGTCGCCGGCGGCGACGGCTCGGATCCCGGTCCCGGCGCCGTAGGCGTAGATCAGCAGCAGGAGTCGTTCGAACAGCACCTGGGCGTCGAGGTGGTTCTGGGTTCCGGAGGGGGTGAAGACGTTCAGGCAGCCCGTCCGCGTGGCGGTTTCGGTGAGCATGTCCATCAGCGGGACGACGCCCCACCGGTCTCGGATCGCCGCCTTCAGCCGACGCAGGTTGCGTGGTTCCGGAGCGGCGTCCAGCGGGGTGAGGTGGATTGCCCCGGCGTTGCGCCGCGCGGGCCTTGATGCCCACCCCGCCGATCCCCACGTCCTCGGTGGCCACCCGGGAGGTGACCCCGTCGGCGATGGTGAAGTAGCGCAGCAACTCCTCCACGGCCATGGGCGTCCTGCTTGGGTCGCCCGCCGGCGCTGGACGTGACCGACAAGGCCGCCGTCGTCGAGAGCGTCAGGCGAGACCTCGTCTCAGGGTTCGATGACCAGGCGCTCCACGAGGTCGCCACGCAGCGCGAAGCGGTAGTGCAGGTCGACGGTGCCGCCGGGGAAGTCGCCTTCGAGGTGATGGGTGGCGACGTAGTGGGTGGCGTCCACGCGCTGGGCGCCGGTGAGCTCGCTGGTGTACGTGAACTCGGCGGCGGCCTTGCCCAGCCAGCTCTCGATCGCCGCGGTGCCCCGGTAGGTGTTGCCGTCGTCGATGACCGTGGCGTCACCGGTGAACGCGGTGATCGCGGTGGCCTTGTCGTGGACGCGGTGCGCCTTCAGGTAGCGGGTGATCACGTCGGGCAGCGCATCCGGGGCGATGGTCCGGGACTGGTTCTCGGGCATGCGAATCCTCACGGTGACAGATCGGGCAGCAAAGGACGAAGCAACTGCTAAAATAGGAGCTACTTGGTTCGACTTTAGCAGTAACTGGAGGATGGTCACGTGGCAAGCCGGATCAGGCTGGAAGACCGGGAATGTCCCCTGTCCACGACGGTGCAGCATGTCGGCGAGTGGTGGACGCTGCTGATCCTGCATGATGCCTTCGACGGCTACACCCGCTTCGACCAGTTCCAGGAGAACCTGGGCATCTCCTCCAGCATGCTCACCGCCCGCCTGAAGACCCTCGTGGCCGACGGACTGCTGGAGCGCAGGCCGTACCAGAGCAATCCGGTCCGCCACGAGTACGTGCTGACCGACCTCGGCCGCACTCTGCGGCCGGTCATCCTGGCCCTGGCCGCGTGGGGCAACTCCCGGCTCGAGCCGGAGCGGCGCAGCATGATCGTCGTCGACGCGAACAGCGGCGACGAGGTAGAGCCGGTGATCGTCGATGCCAGGACCGGCCGCCGGCTCGACGACAGCGCCACGTACGTCTTCGCGGCGGGCCCGGCCGCGAGCCCGGCCATGCGGGGCCGCTACCCGGGGCAGCCCGCATGAGCCCGAAACCCCCATTGAGTTGATCGCGGCGGCGAGCACTGGACCGATCCCCGAACGCCCGGACCGCCGCCGTCACCCGCTGTGGCCTGTGGAAACGCTCTACTTGGGGCTGGTGGCACGGACCCGAGTGGCAGGCCCTCTTCAGGGGTTGACAACTGCTGTTGATTGAATGTTTGTTAGTGACCACAACTGTCCAAGAGTGATGTAGCTTCTTGTCTTGTGAATCTGACGGAATGGGCGCGAGCGCAGGGAGTTGCTCCCCGCACCGCATACCGCTGGTTCCGTGAGGGCACGTTGCCGGTTCCTGCGGAGCGAGTGGGGCCACGCACGATCCTGGTCAACATCGACGCGAACGCCTCACCACCGGTGACCGGCGGCGTGGGTCTGTATGCCCGCGTCTCCTCCCACGATCAGAAGGCGGACCTGGAACGCCAGGTCGCCCGGCTGTCTGAATGGGCGGCGAAGGCGGGGCACACGGTTGTCCGTGTCGAGTCCGAGGTCGCCTCCGGTATGAACGGCGGACGTACGAAGGCCCGTCGTCTGCTGGCCGATGTGAAGGTGACGATCGTGGTGGTCGAGCATCGTGACCGACTGGGCCGGATGAACACCGAACTCGTCGAAGCCGCCCTCGAAGCCGCTGGTCGTCGTCTTGTCGTCTTGGATGACGGTGAAGTCGAAGACGACCTCGTGCGGGACATGGTTGAGGTGCTGACCTCGTTCTGCGCCCGCCTGTACGGTCGCCGCTCGGCGAAGAACCGGGCGAAGAAGGCCCTGGAAGCGGCGGCTGCCGATGGGTGAGAGGCCGAAGAAGCGGCTGCGCGCCATCGATGCGCCGTTCGTCGCTCTCGGCCCGTCCGGTGTGGCGATACGCGACCGCCTCAAGAACCTCACGATCGAGGACGACAAGGTGTTGCGG
>NZ_BMNK01000015.1 GCF_014646515.1 Nonomuraea glycinis | reverse complement strand
CCGGCGATCAGCTTTGCCATAGACGTGGCCTGGGGGTCGGCCCCGCGCCCGCGGGGATGGTCCGGCGATCAGCTTTGCCATAGACGTGGCCTGGGGGTCGGCCCCGCGCCCGCGGGGATGGTTCCCACGCCCGTGGCGGAGTCCGCCTCCTCCGTGAGTCGGCCCCGCGCCCGCGGGGATGGTCCGACGTGGCAGAGCGAGCGAGATGCCGCAGAGCAGTCGGCCCCGCGCCCGCGGGGATGGTCCGTAGTCGTACATGCGTGCGTTGTTGGGGAGGCTGTCGGCCCCGCGCCCGCGGGGATGGTCCTATGGGCCCGGTCGCGGTGGTTCGTGACGGGGCGTCGGCCCCGCGCCTGCGGGGATGGTCCCGAGGCTGAGGTCTACCGGCTGCTCAAGAGCTAGTCGGCCCCGCGCCCGCGGGGATGGTCCGTCGCTGCGGACAAGGGGGACGAGGTACACGACGTCGGCCCCGCGCCCGCGGGGATGGTCCCATGGCGGAGATTTGGACGGTCTGGGATGCCGAGTCGGCCCCGCGCCTGCGGGGATGGTCCGCCCGACATGCCACCTGGATCGGGGCCGGGCGTGTCGGCCGCGCCCGCGGGGATTGTCCATGGCTGCTCGGCGCGTCCATCCGTACGGTGTCGTCGACCCCGAACGATTGACCGTGGGAGGCGCGCCGAGATCTACAGCCTCGGGATTTCGCCACACTCGAACAGTAACTCGCGGCGATTGCCCTTACTGCTGACGTCCCAGACGATCACATCGATGGCAGAAGCTACCAATAGCCGGGCTCCTCGCGGTCTGATCGGTAGAGTTGTGCAGCGTGTCAGCGTCTTCGGTTCGTGTGCGTTTTGCTCCTTCTCCTACTGGGATGTTCCATGTGGGTGGGGCGCGGTCGGCTCTGTACAACTGGGCGGTGGCGCGACAATCCGGGGGCACGTTCGTGCTCCGCATCGAGGACACCGACGCGGCCCGTAACCGGCCGGAGTGGACCCAGGGCATCATCGACGCCTTGGCGGCGATTGGGATCAACGCCGCTGATCCGGCTTTTGAAGGGCCGTACTTCCAGTCTGAGAACGCCAAGCGACACAGGGAAGCGGCCCTGCGGCTGTTTGCGGCTGGGCGGGCGTACTACTGCGACTGCACCCGCGAGCAGCTCAAGGAGCGGACCGGATCCGAGCATCTCGGATATGACGGGTTCTGCCGTGAGCGGGAGCTCGAGTTCGTCGAAGGGCGAGCGCTGCGGTTCCGTACGCCGGATGAGGGCGAGACCGTGGTGGAGGATCTCGTCCGCGGCCGGCCGATCTTCCCTAACGCCTCGATCGAGGACTTCGTGATCGCCCGGGGTGACGGGTCTCCGGTGTTTCTGCTGGCCAACGTGGTCGACGACCTGGACGAGGGCATTACGCAGGTGATCCGGGGAGAGGAGCACCTGTCGAACACACCCAAGCAGCAACTGCTGTGGGAGGCTCTGGGCGCCAGGCCGCCGGTGTGGGCGCATCTACCGGTCATCGTCAATGCCAAGCGGCAGAAGCTGTCAAAGCGGCGCGACAAGGTGGCGCTGGAGGACTACCTGGCCGACGGGTTCCTGCCGGAGGCGATGGTCAATTACCTGATGTTGCTGGGTTGGGGGCCGGGCGACGATCGGGAGATCATGCCGTACGAGGAGATGGAGCGGCTCTTCCGGATCGAGGACGTGAACAGCTCGCCGGCGTTCTTCGACGTGAAGAAGCTGACGGCGTTCAACGGCGAGTACATCAGGGCTCTGTCTGCTGACGCGTTCAGCGCAGCCTGTGCGCCGTGGGTGACCGCCCCCTATGCGCCGTGGCCGGACGAAGCGTTCGACCCGGCTGTGTTCGCGGAGGTGGCTCCACTGGCGCAGACACGGCTGGCGCTCCTGTCGGAGATCACGAACTACGTGGACTTCCTGTTCTTGGACGCGCCGGTGTTCGACGAGGCGTCGTGGGCCAAGGCGATGAAGCCGGGCGCGGCCGAGCTGCTGCATGATGTTCGGGCCGCGTACGCGGGTGCGACGTGGCTGGCCGATGAGCTGAAGAGCGTGCTTACGGTCGTGGGCGAGAGTCACGGGCTGAAGCTGGGCAAAGCGCAGGCCCCGGTCCGGGTCACGGTCACAGGACGGACGGTCGGGCTGCCGCTGTTCGAGTCTTTGGAATTGCTCGGCCGTGATCGAACGCTGGCGCGTCTGGACGCCGCGCTGCTGCGGTTGGCCGGATCCTAGGTAACGGTAGCCAGCACGGCGTTCCATGCCTGCTGGAAGTAGTTGAGGTCGTAGCGTGCGAGCGCGTCGTAGACGAGCTTCATGTCCGCCGGTGGCGCGGCGGCGCGCTCGTGGAGCTGGTGTGCCAGGTGGTGGAGATCGGGGGCGGGCTGACCGGTCAGGCGAGCGAGGTCGCCCAGCCCGGCGATCGGCTGGATGAGGCAGGGCAAGCCGATCAGAAGGGCCTCGGCGGCGCAGCGGCTCCAACCTTCGGCTATCTGAGGAGTGAACACGCCGACGTCGCAGGCGTGCAGCAGGCGGAGGTACTGCTGGCGGGGCAGGTTGAAGTGCGGGCCGGTACGGCCGATGGTGTTGCTTCCCGTGGTGATCACATGCAGCCGCCGGTCCTGGTCGGCGGCGGTAGTGATGAGATCGGTGCCTTTCCCGTGTACCGCCTTGCCCGCGTAGACCAGCACACCGTCGGGCGGCAGGCCGTATGCGGCCCGGCACTCGGTCTTGTCCAGGCTGCGGACGTGGTCGATCTCGGTCATGTCGACAGAGTTGTAGACGACGTGCACCTTGTCCACGCCACGGGCTTGGAGGAATCGTGCCCAGTAGGGTGCCACGCACACGACGGCCGCGCATTGCGGCAGCACGCTGAAGAGCTGCTGCCAGAGTTGGGCCTGGATCGGTGCGGAGTCGTGCTGGAGTGGCTCGTAATGGTGGAAGACGAAGATCGTCCGTGCCCTCATGGAGGGGGCGAACAGCAGCAGGCTGAGGTCGTCCCAGACGAAGGCGCCTGGCGCGTCGTGCAGGGCGCGGATGTGCGGGGCAATAGTGGACAGATGCCGCATGGTTCGCCAGCGGCGAGTCCGGTCGCTGCGCTTGAAGTCCGGCACGGTCCGCCAGGTGATCTCCTCGCTGGTCAGTTGTTGAAGCATCCGCAAATAGACGCGTCCTCCGGTGTGGCCGGTGGGAGCCAGCGAATGGATGACGGGCTTCATGCGTGCGCCATGCCGCTGCTGCGGTAGCGGTCGTACTCCCCCATGAGCAGCTCGTACGCCGCCTTCAGCTCGGCACTTTCTGTCTGGGCCGCCTCTGCGAGTGGAAGGTAGAAGTCGACCAGCGACGCGATGTACCGCTGACGGCGGGAGGTGTCTGGAGAACGACTTAGGTCGCGGAGATTATGGATGCGGTCGGCGAACCGGATGAGCAGCCCGTCCGAACTCAATCTCTGCATCTTGGCACGCCAGGCGTCTTCGTCCGTGGCCCGCTTCGGGCGGCCTTCGAGTCGATGGTCAGGAGTCAGTGCCCGTAGCTTCTCGGCGAAGAAGCGGCCCAAGCGGGCGGCGATTTCGGGCTCAGAACTCGGCGATACCTCAAGGGCGTCGTGCAGCAGGCCGAGGATCAGCATGTCGGGGCGCATGACGTGGAGCTCGTCGCGCAGGATCACGACCACGGAAAGGGGATGCTCGATGTAGAGGGTGCCCTGATCCCTTGTCAGTCCTCCGTAAACGGTGAGGGACAGGTCGGCCGTGATCAGGCCGCGGTCGTGGTGTCCCGCGGGCCAGGCGTTCGTGTTCAGGACGGCGAGGATGCTGTTGCGGTCGTGCATGGCGAATTACCTCGTGGGGAGCTTGTCGGAGACGAGCAGGGAGTCGTTGATGGCGACCGCGTCGAGGCCGAGGTCGGCGGCAGCGCGTACGGCCTGCTCGGCGCGCATCAGGATGGGGGCGCTCTTGGTGTTGAAGGAGGTGTTGAGCAGGATCGGCAGCCCGGTGCGCCGGTGGAATTCCTCCAGCAGCGGGCGGAGGCCGGAGTGCTGTTCGGCGACCATCTGCAGCCGGGTGGTGCCGTCGTGATGAACGATCGCGCCGACCTGCGGCGCTCGGCAGTGCCGTACTCGGGCGACCCGGTTCATGAACGGATCGCCTTCGGTCACGAACCACTCGCGTGCGTGCTCGGCAAGGACGGCTGGGGCGAACGGCCGGTAGGCGGCGCGTTGCTTGATCGCGTTGAGGCGTTCTCGGGTCTGCGTGCGGCCTGGGTGGGCCAGGATGGAACGGTGGCCGAGGGCTCGGGGACCGAACTCCATCCCGCCCTGCACCCAGCCGACCACGTGATGGCCGGCGAGCAGGTCCGCGACGGCCGGGAACAGGCGGCCTTCCAGGCCGGTCATCAGTCGATAGCCCGCTGGAATCGCTGAGGTGGGGATCGGCCCGGGGTGCGGCCCCCATGCGGCATCCACCGGCACGGGGAGCCGTGGTTGGCGCAGTTGGTAGTGCCAGCCGTACAAGGCGGCTCCGAGCGCCGTTCCGGCGTCGTGCGGGGCAGGGGCGACGAACAGCGTGTCGAAGCCTGCTTCTTGGGCGAGGCGTCCGTTCAAGTGGGAGTTGAGCGCGCAGCCTCCGGAGAACACCAGGCCGGGCGCTTCGGTGATGCGGCGCAGGTGGCGGGCGACGTGGATGACGGCGCGGGAGAATGCCTCTTGTACGGCCGCGGCCAGGTCGGCACGTTCGCCGAACGAGGCGTCCGCCGCTGATCTGGCGGTCCAGGTCCGGTCACCGATGCGTAGGGGCGTGGTGGTGTCGGCCGATCCAAAGGGTGACGCGATGTGGACGGCGCCGTCGGCACCCAGGTGGAGAAGCTGTTGAACGTCGTCCCCATACCGGCTCGGGTCTCCGAAGGCGGCCAGGGCCATCATGCTGCCTTCTGCTTCATCACCGGGCGGAATGATCCTGGCAGCGAGGTTGCGGTAGAAGTGCCCGAGGGAGGAGTGCACCCGACGGGGACCAGGCAGCACGGTAGGTGTGGCCTGGTAGACGCGATCGATCCGGTTCGAGGTCAGGTCATACCCGGTGATGCGTTCCCGTCCCGGTCCAAAGTCGGAGCCGAGCGTGGAGCCACCGGCGTCGATGACGAGCCCTGCGGCATGCTCAAGGCCGGACAGGAGATAGCCGGACAGCACGTGCGCCGTGTGATGGGACATGAGCTGGAGTCGCGAGCCGAGAGGCTCGGGCAGGCCGGCCGCGAGTTCGTCGCGTTCGGTGCTCAGCCATACGCCGGCCGGCGGTGTGGGGCGCATCGAGGGCACCCATACCGCGTCGATGTCGTAGGGGCTGATGCCTGCGGCTTCAAGGCACCAGGCGAGCGCTTGCGCGGGTGCGGTGAATACGGCCTTCCAAGGATTCTGCCGATGATGCTTGATGCCGCTCCAGCGTTCCTCCTCGGCCGCGTGAAGGCGGCCATCTACGATCAAGGCAGCTGAAGTGTCGTGGTGAAAGTTCAGGCCGAGGACGGCGGGCATGCCGGGTTACCTCCCAAACGGGACGACAGATGCTCCCGAGTCGGTGTATTCGTGGCACCGGACGCAGAAGTGGTAGTGCTCGCGCCGGGGCGTGAACACCTTGGCGGCGAAGTCGGGATCCCAGACGCTGAACTCGCTGTCCTCCTTGGCCATGGCGTTGAAACAGCGGTAGCAGGATCCGTCGATCTCGATCATGAGGTGTTGGTCGAGGTAGCGGGCGCACAGCCCGCCGAGCTGGTTGACGGGCTGGCCGACGTCGATGTGGTGGACGTGGTTGGTGACGTGGACGGCGCCGTACCGATCACACAGCCGGGCGAGCCGGGAGAGGCGCGGTTCGTCGATCGCCTCGAGGACGCTGTTGATGACAACGGTCTTTCCGGCTCGGCATAGTGCGGGGACGACTGCCTCGACCTGTTCGTAGTTGCCGTGCTCGTCGTCGCTGCCGATGAGAACCTGGTCGTAGCACTCCACGACGCTCGCCATGAGACGCTGGTTGCGGGCCAGGGTGATGGCATTGGTGCCGAGTACCATCACCGTCTCGGGCAGGCGGGCGCGCGCCAGGCGGCTCAGCGTGGGGAAGTCGCGATGGACAGTCGGCTCGCCGCCGTTGATGTGCAGCTGCCGGAACGGGAGCGACTCCAGCTTGTCCAGGATGGTGGAGAACAGCTCCAGGGACATGTTCTCGCCGCGTGCACCGTTGGCGAAGATGCAGAATGCGCAGTCGCGGTTGCACTTGGTCGTGATCTTGATCTTCGCGGTCTTCAGGATTCTGATGCTCACGAGGGACCTCCCATGGCGAGGAAGTCCTCCACCAGTGTGCGGTGCCGGAGCCACTCGGTGAGGGTGTCGCGGAGGACGCGCTCGGTGGTGGGGCCGGTAGGCAGTAGATCGGCCATACGAGCTGCCTGCCGCTGCTCCTGCGTGGCCTGGTCAGCCGCGAACGCGCGTAGGGCTGCGGCGGCGGCCTGCAACTCGCGTGCCTCGCGGCGGACGAGATAGGCGGTCGCGGTGTCGGCCGGCGGGTCCAGGTAGTACACCCAGCGGGCAACTCGGACGCGCAGCATTCCGGCCGTCATCGTGCAGAGCGACCGCGGTGCTTCGCCGGTTCCCGTTGCGGCTGGAAGGTGCCGCATGGCCACCGTCACTGCGGCATGCGTCTGACTAAGGAGGTCGGTGAGGGGTTGTTCGCGGTGGTTACGGGCTAGGCGTGCGAATGCCTGACCATAGTGCTCAAGGTCCGGGGGATGCCATTGGGCCAGAGCGGCGAACTTCCCAGGGCACCGGGTGCGGGTGGCCAGCGACGCGATCGCGAACCAGCAGGGCGCGAGATAGTGCCACAGGATGCAGTGACGACGGTAGCCGGGAAGGTCGATGTGGACGTTGGCGGTACTGTCAGCGGACAACCGGTACCGGCCATCGACCCGGGCGTCGAGGATGTTCCGGTAGAACAACTCATCGGTACGGCTCCATGGGGCCATCTGGGCCTGGGCCTTCCAGCGGTGAAAGGTCCGCGGGTGCCCGCTGATCAGGCTCCACGTGGCGAGATCTGCCGGGGAGACACGACGCTGATCGACCTCCGGCACCATGAAAGCGAAGCCGGGTGGATGCTCCAGCAGACGCCGGTTGACGATCTTCTGGGAGACGGCCGCTGTGTGGGCCGCGGCGAGTCGGTGATTCCACTCCCACCAATCCTGCGGTGGCTGGGCAAGAAGAATGCGGAGGTCGAGATCTGAGTGCGGCGCCAGGAGGTCCGCCGGCTGCCACTTGTGGGCG
The DNA here is from genome assembly GCF_014646515.1 of Nonomuraea glycinis. GTDB lineage: Bacteria > Actinomycetota > Actinomycetes > Streptosporangiales > Streptosporangiaceae > Nonomuraea > Nonomuraea glycinis. The sequence goes on along the minus strand of NZ_BMNK01000015.1, from coordinate 242,141 downwards.
AGCATCGCCGGGGATATCCCCTGGACGCTCAGCTCTCGCTCGTACGTGGCACCGAGTTGGGCGTACGGGGACGCCTGCACGGAGAGCACGGCTGTCACGGCGCCTCCCCCAAGCCAGTACGGCTGCTGCATGAGCCGGCGGAGAGAACGGGAAGCATGACGGGTGCGCCGAAGGGGCGCTCCATACGATCCCAGCGAAGGTCGTAGTCCACGTAGTGGAAGCCCTGCCAGGCGGGGTTGTCGTCGCGGCCCAGCATGGCGCGGAACAGATGGGCGAAGGCCTCGTTCAGCGTGCCGTCCGCGAGGTGCGGTTTCAGCGCGATGTCGCGGTTGTGGAGAATGCAGGGCCGGGCCACACCGCTAGGGGTGATCTTGATGCGGTTGGCATCCGAGCAGGTGGCGCAGCTGGAGTTGGAGATGAACCCAATCGATCCGGCCCACCCCTCAGGCCGGAGATACTCCCCGGGACTGCGCACGCCGAGATCCGCGCGGGAGACCTGGCCGGCGTCGCCGAGCCACCGCTGCACATGGGGGCGAACCTCGGCCTCGGGAATGAACTCCGTGTCGAAGATCGCCGAGGCAGGTCCGATGTTCTGCAGTTCGATGAGCCGTACCGCCACCGGCAGGTCCTTGGCCAGGTGGGCGACCTGGATCGCGTCGTGAAGATAAGAGCGCTGGACGACGCAGTTGATCTTCACCTTGAGCTGGAGGCTGAGAGCTGCGTTGACGGTGTCGCGTGCCTGATCAGGATCTCCACCGCCCATGATCTTCGCCGAGCGACCTCGGTCGAGGCTGTGGAGAGAGATGTTGAGGTAGGTGAGCCCGGCTCCGGCCAGGTGCTCGACGGTCAAGCCGCGCCGGAGATTCCCGTGTGTGGTCATGCCGATCGAGGAACCCGTACCGAGCCCGGCGGCCAGGGCGGCGATCACGTCGAGGATGTCGCGGCGCAGAGTCGGCTCGCCGCCCGAGCAGTGCGCCTTCGCCACCTTCCAGGAAGCGGCTTCACGGGCGATCGCGGCGTAGCCGTCCGCGCTCAGGGGGTGGTCTTTGTGCCCGTAGTCGGGCATGCACCGCGGCTTGCAGAAGACGCAGTCGAGATTGCACAGCGAGTTGAGGGTGCATGCGAGATACGGATGGTTGCGGCCGGTCGCGGAGAAGTCCGCGAGCAGCGCGTTCCGGTCAGAGTGAGACATCGGATCCGCCTTCCGTGAGCAGGGTGGCCACGCCCTGTAGGGACAGGTCGTTCAGGTAGCGGCGCAGGTTGTCGGTGAAGAACGTGATGGCTTCGTCCATGTAGAAGCGCGAGAACGTGGCGCTCTTGGGCGTGAGGATCACCCGGGGGTGCAGGCGAAGCGCGTCCTCCATCGAAAGGGGACGCGGAGTCGTGACGTCCAAGGCCGCCCCGCCCAGCGGGCCGTCCTCCAAGGCTTGGAGCAGCGCCGTGTGGTCGACCGTGCTGGCACGACCCAGATTGATGAAGATCGCCCCTGGTTTACAGGAGTCGAACATCCTCTGGTCGAAGAAGCCCGAGGTTTCGGCGGTCGCCGGGAGCAGGTCGACGACGACATCAGCCTCGGCGACCGCCTGTCGGATGCTGGAGGCCGGTATCCAGCGGATCCCGTCCTGGGCATCGGCCGGTGGCGTGCGGCGGACGCCGATGACGTTCATCTTGAAGACGCCCGCCACTCGCGCCAGGTGGGCACCGATGCTTCCGCATCCGACGATGGCCAGGGTGGCGCCGGCCAGATCGAAGAACTCGGTGGCGAGTTCGTTCTTCCACCAGCGCCGAGTGAGCTGCAGGCGGCTGCTGGTGAACAACCCGCGGGAGAAGCCGAGGATCAACCCCATCGCGTGTTCCGACATAGGGCCGCCGTGGAAGCCGTACGAACGCGTCAGCATCACCCCGGCCTGCTGCGCCTGTCGTACAGGAAGGTGGTCGGTGCCCGCTGCGGGGGAGGCGATCCACCGCAGAGAGGGCGCGAGGGAGAACCAGGTCGGGGCGAAGCGCCAGCCGAAGTACACCTCGCTCGCTGGCAGTTCGTTCGGCACGGTGGCGGGCGTGGCGACGCGGAAGTCCACATCAGGGAAGGTCGAACGTAGATGGTCCACATGCCCCTGTGACAGCTGCCAGAAGTCCTGGTCGGAAGTCAGGCACATCGTGACTCTCATCGGACTCCGTTCCAGGACAGCGCCCAGGGGGTGACGGCGGCGAGCGCGGCCTGGATGTTCGCGAGGTAGTCGTGCCGCTCGTGCAGAAGGGCAACCCCGGCTTTGATGAGGCGAGCGCGTTCAAGGGGAGTTACCGTGAGGGCTCGGTGGATCGCGTCCGCCAACGAGGCGGGGTCCCGCGGTTCGGCGATGAACCCCGTGCAGCCGTCCACAACCGTCTCGGGCAGACCTCCGGTGCGGGTGGCGATGATGGGCCCTGCCCCGGCTGCGAATGACTCCAGCGGAATCCTCCCGAAGGGCTCCCGACGAGAAGGCACGACAATCCCACGCAGTACGGGACTGCTCATCCAGGCCCTGATCCGGGGGTTGAACTCGGTGATCAGAGTGGCGTCCACGTCGCTGTCCTCGATGACTCTCGCCAAGCGACGCTGGTAGGCGGTGGGTGCGCCCGGCGCGGTCGCCGCCAGGACCAGGTGAGGAACGGATAGACGGCGGCTGCGCAGGATTTCCAGAGCGGCCAGCAGGTCCTCGAAGCCTTTGTCCGGAACAGGACGCCCAAGAGCGAGGAGAAAACCTTCCTCGGCCGGTCCGGGCAGAGGAATTGCGTTCTCCGATGACTCCTCGTCCAGGAGCAGGCCGTTGTACATGTCCACCAGCGCGTCGTCAGGCAGGCCGTAGTCGTCCCGGAGGTGCTGGCGCATGTATTCCGAGATGGCCACAACGCGGCCACCACTTTTGACCGCGGTGTGCAGGCAGTCCCGTTCCCAGATGGTCTCGGACAGATCAGCACAGGTCAGAGCGGCTGTGGAGCGAGGCACGAGGAGGAGATCCATGTTGTCGTCCACGGTGAGCCCGAGGAGAGATCTGTCGAGACCCACGACCAAGCACCGATCCGCCCCGGATGCGGCGTGAGTGACCATCTCGGCGAGCAGGTCCCGACCGTGAGCCGGATCATCTCTGCAGTGGTTGATCAGGACGGTCTGAGCGTTCGCCTCCCGCAGGCTCCTCAGAAGCGCGGCAGCCCAGCAAGGATCGATCGGATCGGAATACCCCCGGACGGACACCACGACGAGCCGCTCGGGAGGAAGCAACCGGGTGAGCGCAATGAGGAAGTCCCTGTTGCTGAACCCCGATCCCGAACTCGCCCCGTAGAAGCCATCTTGAAGAGCGACGACAACCTTGCCCACGACAGACGGTTCGATCAACATGACATGTCCCTCCTCGACGGCCTCGTTCCGGCTGCTTCTACGACAGCCCAGAGCGATACGCGACGACGAGGTGGTCAACCGGTCAACTCGGTCAACTTTCCGCGCGACGTGCCGTGGAGCCCGAGGATGGGCACATCATGAAGAGGTTCCACACGCGCGAGCGGCCCCCCACGACAGCGAGGTGAGCGGCATGACACCGCAGCCGAAGCGCTCGAACCCCGTACTCGCCGCATGCCTGGAAGAACTGGGCTGGAGCCCGAAGGCTCTGGCACGCAAGCTGAACAAGGTCTTCGGGCCGGGGACCGTGGCCGAGTCCGCCCCCTACCACTGGCGAGACTCCGCTCGGGTGCCCCGCTCTCCCCTGCCGATGATGACGGCGTACGTGCTTTCCCAGGAGATGGGAAGGGTGGTAACCGTCGGCCAGCTATGGCAGGGGCGAGCGCCGGAGTCGCCCATGCTCATCCCCGCCAGCGGCGGCATGGAGCTGTCGTGGACCGCACAAGCACTATGGAGGATCGTGGAGGACTGGGTGGTGGGAGGTCTCGTCGATCGCCGCCAATTTCTCGCCATTTCCGGATCGGGTCTGACCGCTGTCGTCGCCCATTACCTCGATGGCACCGCCGGGCACGGCAGATACCTGGCACAACCCACGGCCGACACCAGCGAAGCGTCCCTCATCGAGCAGATCGAAAGTCAGCTGCCCCGCCTCCAGGCCCTTGACGACGAACACGGCGGCGCACGCCACCTTGGCTACATCGGCGCCCAGTTCCGCAGCATCGGATTCCTGCTCCACGAAAGCGGTCATTCGGACGCCGTGACAGCCCGGCTTCTCCAGGCGCTGGCCGAAGTCGGCCAGCTCGCCGGCTGGATGGCCTTCGACGCCGCTCACCACGGCCTGGCTCAGCGCTACTTCGTCACCGCCCTGCGCGCCGCCCACCAGGTCAACGACCTGCCGCTCTGCGCCCACATCCTCGCCGACCTGTCCTTCCAGGCCGCGAGTCGCGACCACCCCGCCGACGCCATCACCCTCGGCGAAGCGGCCCGCCGCGCCAGTGACGCCGCACCGGCCGCCGTACGCGCGTCGGTTCTCTCCCGCCTCGCGTTCGCATACTCGACTGCGGGCCGCTACGCGGACTTCCAGCGAAGCCGCAGCCTGGCCGGCGAACTCGTCGACCAGCCGCTCACCGGGTACGAGCCGCGCTGGATGTACTTCCTCACTCCCAACCATCTGGACTGCCAGGCGGGCTACGCCCTCATTCACCTCGGCATGTCGCGGCAGCAGGACGGCATCACCGCCAAGGCCCGCACGCTGCTCGGCCAAGGCATAGACCTGCTGGCGACCGGTGCGCACAGCCGGAGCAACAAAGCAGCGCATCAACGACGAGCCCTGTTCGAGGGCGCATGGCTTGCGCTCGGCAACAGCGCACAGGGCGACCTCGAATCGGCCTGTCAGATCGGGGAGATCGCGACTCAACGGCTGAGCACCGTCCGCTCCCCCCGGAGCACGGAGCTGCTCCGGCGACTTGCTGTCGACCTACGCCGCCGCCAGCGCAACCCCTACGTTCGCAGCTTCCTTCCTGGCCTTGAGCACGCCCTGTGCACAACCAACAGGAGCTGAGCCATGAACTTTGGCCGCGTCGTCGTTGTCGGGGCCGGCGTGTCCGGCCTGACCACCGCCATTGTCCTGGCCGAAGCCGGCCACAACGTGCACGTCATCGCCTCCGAGCTTCCGGGCGCCACGTCGCTGGCCGCCGGCGCCATGTGGGGCCCCTACCTGGTCGAACCTAAGGACAAGGTCGACCAGTGGAGCCGGGAGTCCCTTCAGACCTTCCGGGAACTCGCCGCGCACCCTGGCACCGGCGTCCGCCTCACCAGCGGCATCGAGGCATCCCGTACCGCCCAGAACCCACCGGACTGGGCCGCCGAGCTCCCCGGCTTCCGACCATGCCCCCGCGCCGAACTCCCCCAGGGCTTCACCTCGGGCTACCGGTTCACGGTTCCCCTCATCGACATGCCGGCCTACCTCGGCTTCCTCCGACACCAGCTTGAAGTGGTCGGCGTTGCCATCGAACTCCGTACCTTGTCCTCCCTGGAGGAGGCGCAACCGGCAGCCACCATCGTCAACTGCACGGGCCTTTCGGCCCGGTCGCTCGCAGACGATCCCCGCCTACGGTCCATACGCGGACAGCAGGTCGTGGTGACCAACCCGGGCCTCACCGAGTTCTTCTCAGAAGACACCGGCATATCGCCCGATCTCTTGTGCATCTACCCCCACGGCGACGTCGCCGTCCTCGGCGGCACCGCCATCGATGGTGACGAGTCCCTGAAGGTCGATCACCAGGCTGCTGAGGCGATCCTGGCCCGCTGCAGAGCAGTCGAACCGCGTCTCGCGCAGGCCCGCGTTCTCAGCCATCGCGTGGGGCTGCGCCCTACGCGTGACCACGTCCGGGTAGAGGCGGATCCGGTCGCAGACAGATCATTGCTCCACAATTACGGACATGGAGGAGCCGGGGTCACGCTTTCCTGGGGCTGCGCCTACCAGATCCGGGATCTTGTCGGCCCACCAAGATGATCATTGCCTGATCGCTTCGAGGTTTTCTCCTGCTGACCTCGCCATCGCCAGCAACGCCGTACACCTTCCAGGTGATGAGCGCACCGAGAGCGGTCAACGCGACACTCGCCACGAGCACCATCGGACGGCGCCTGCCTGGTAGGGGGCGGTGATCTTGTTCTCTGTTCGGCGCGAGGCGGGAGAGCGTGGGGCTATTCCTTCGTGACAAGCGCCTGGGCTTCGACGACACGAATCGGGAATATGACCGATCGGGTGATGGGCGGCAGCGTGCCGCCTGTTCCGCCGGAGCCACGCCAGGTGCCACCCCAGGCCACGGACACGGTGACCCGGTTGGAGCTGTTCGGGCAGGAGTAGCGGTACGAGCAGGTGGAACGCTGCTGGGCGGCGGGTGTGGCGGGGTCATATCTGGTGCCAGGGCCGTCGCAGGTGATCGTCTTGCCGTCACCCGGGCTGATGGTCATCCGCTGCGGTGTCGCGGTGGCTCTGGCCCAGACAAGTCCTGCTCGCAGCCGGTTCGATCTGGCTGCCCATTCGCCCTTGGCCAGGTAGAACCAGTGCGGGAGTCCGACAAGACCTTCCTTGCCACGGGGAGGCGCGGTGAGCACTTTCGGGGACCGGATCGGGATCCGCGCGTACGCCCTCCGGGCGAGCTGCTCGGGGGTGATTCCAGGATCGTGCTTCTTGGCGATCCAGATGACGTCCCGGTAACCGTCCGAGCATTCGGCCAGGTAGTAGGCGCCTCTACGGGATGGCCGGTCATTGGGATTGCTGGCGGGGTCGACGAATTCGAGACCGCCGTTCTTCCGTCCGTCGACGGCTCAGGGCCTGTAAGCGCAGGTCACCTTCGCCCTTTTGCCGCGAACTTTGATGGCTCCGGGCCGAGGCGCCTGCTACCCCGAGATGACGTAACCCGAGAATTGGGTCGACACGTCGATGACATCTCCCTCTCCGGGCGGGGCGGGAGCCAGCGTGAGTACGAGACCAACGATCAGGCCGTGGGCGAGCAAGGCTTTTCCACCCGTTCCACCTGTTCCACCTGTTCCACCTTCGAGACCCGGCGGGCTCCGTCCTTGCCCTTGTGGAGAGTCGCTACCAGGTGGGTGCCGCCCGTACCACGCGTGAGATGCTTGCCCGTCTTATCGTCGGCCTGTCCCGCTCCGCTGCCATCCTGGCAGTCGTGGAGAGTGGCCTGGTCACCAGTGATCTCGATGTCGGAGGCGTGGACGACGGGACTGCCCCAGGTGACGCGGCCAGTCACACGAAGGGCTGCGATTCCGCGGAGCATCCGGTCCAGCAACGGCTGGGTGGCGACATCTTCCAGGATCGCCTTGCGCTCTTCGGGTGAGGTCTTCTCTGCGCGCTGACCGGCAGGGTAGAGATCGCAGTACACGGCCACTATCGCTTCTTCAACCGTTGAGCGGGCTGGACCCTGTGCCGGAGTGGCGGCAGGCATTGCCGCACTGCGATCCGGTGTGGGGACGTCTCCCGGCTGACCCGAGTCATCGCAGATAGTGAGCCACTATCTGCGATGACACGGTCCTGATCGTCCGCGATGCCCCAGTGAGCCCTGGTCGGCCATGCATTGGCATGTACTGCGATCGAGGCCGCCGAAGTGACGAATGGCGTTTATCTACGATTTCGGTCGATTCTTCAGGTGGCCGGCTCTACCGTGGGGTCATACCTCGGCTGTGTGAGGGGAATCGACGTGGATCCGATCGTGTTGACTGCGGGCACGGCGCTGGTGACCGCCATGGCCACCGACGCCTGGCAGGCGGCCCGCGACGGCGCGGTCGCGCTGTGGCGTAAGGCCCGCCCGGAGCAGGCCGACGCTGTCGAGGCGGAGCTGGTCGAGGTCCGCGAGCAGGTGCTCGTCGAGGCGCGCAAGGACAGCGACACCGAGCAGGCCATGGCCGGGGCGTGGCAGGTGCGGCTGCAGCAGCTACTGCGCGCCGAACCGGGCCTGGCCGGAGAGATTAAACGGGTTCTGGACGAAGTGCTCACCCCGGCCCTGGAGCCAGCCGAGCAGGGAGCGCATCGGTTCGCTGGTGATGAAGGCGACCGCCAGCGGGCACGGCCGGGTCTATCAGGCTGGTCGGGACCAGACCATCAACGAGAAATGAACGAATGAACGCTGTTCCAGGCCAGCCAAGACAGGCACGGACCCGGCCCCAGCCGGACATCTGCATGGATGCCACCGCTTCCGATCAGGGCCGGGTGTACCAGGCGGGGCGTGATCAGACCGTCAACCAGACAACGGTGCTGCCGGGCGAGGCGCTGCGGCCGGTCACCGAGGTGGCCGCGCCGCCGCGGTTAGTGAACGCGCCGCGGCATACCGGTGTGTTCGTCGGGCGCGGGGATGAGCTGACCGAGCTGGAGGCTGCGCTGCGCGGCGGCGGGGAGGTGGTGGTGGCCGCGGTGCACGGGCTGGGCGGGGTCGGCAAGTCCACCCTGGCCGCCCGCTACGCCCGGGCACACGCCGCCCGGGGAGACGGTACGGGGCTCAATCCAGTGTGGTGGATCACCGCCGACAGCTCCGCAGCGGTGGAGGCTGGCCTAGCCGCGTTGACGGTGGCGCTACAGCCGGAACTCACGACGGCGTTGCCGTTGGAGGCGCTAGCCGAGCGGGCCACGGCGTGGCTGGCCGCGCATGACGGGTGGCTGCTGGTACTCGACAATGTCGTCGACCCCGCCGATGTGGCACCCCTGCTGGAGCGAACCATGGCCGGGCAGGTACTGGTGACTAGCCGACTGAGCGAGGGCTGGCACCGGCTGGGCGCTCAGAGGGTGTTACGCCTGGATGTGCTCGGCGAACGTGAAGCGATCGAGTTGCTCATCAGCATCGCCACCCATGCTCTGCCTGCTTTCCTTGATCACAGCGGGAACGTGCCCGATACCTTGGACGGCGCGGTCGAATTGGTGCGAGAGCTGGGCTGGTTGCCGCTGGCGATCGAGCAGGTTGGTGCCTACCTGCACCAGAACCGGCTGAGCCCCCGCACCTACCTGAGCCTGCTGGCCGAGCACCCGGCCGTCATGTACGACCATGCCGCTCGAGGCTCGGACTCTGAGCGGACCATCGCACGCATTTGGCGCCTGACGCTGGACCAGCTAACCGAGGTTTCGCTGGCCGGGCTAGTGCTGCGGCTTCTGGCCTGGTATGGCGCCGAATCCATTCCCCGAATCTTGCTGGATGGCTTGGCTGTTTGCGCGCCGGATCTGCAGCAGGCGCTGGGCAGCCTGGCTGCCTACAACATGATCAGCCTGGACGGGACCGGCATCACGGTGCATCGACTGGTCCAGGCCGTCGCCCGAACCGCCGACGCCGCCGACCCCCACCGCCAGAGCGGCGACATCAACACCGGCCGCGAGCAGGCCACTACTCTGCTCGACCGCACCCTGCCCGATTGGCCCGTGCATCCGGACGACTGGTCGACCTGGCGGACGTTCTTGCCACACATCACTGCCCTGGCCGACCACACGCCTCCTGCCGCTGATACCCAGGACACCGCCCATCTGCTCAAGGAAGCCGGGCTCTTTCTTGGCAACCAGGGCGCCGTCGTCACCGCGATCGACTGGCTCCAGCGTGCGACCAGCGCGTACCAGCGAGTGCTGGGTGACAGACATCCCGATACTCTGACCTCCCGCAATGACCTGGCCGGCGTCTATCGGGAGGCATGGGACCTGGGCCGGGCCATACCCCTGTATGAGGCCACGCTGGCGGATCGGGAGCGGGTGCTGGGGGACAGCCACCCCGACACTCTGATCTCCCGCAACGACCTGGCTAGTGCCTACGAGGCGGCGGGGGATTTAGACCTGGCCATCCCGCTGTACGAGCGCACGCTGGCGAATCGGGAGCGGGTGCTGAGCATTGACCATCCCGCCATCCTGACCTCCCGCAACAACCTGGCTGGCGCTTATCAGGCGGCCGGAGATCTAGGCAAAGCCATCTCGCTGTTCGAGGTGACACTCGCAGAGTGCGTGCGGATACTGGGCGGCGATGACCGTGACGCTCTGGCCACCTGTGGCAACCTGGCAGGTGCCTACTGGAAGGCTGGGGACTTGGGCCGCGCCATCTCGTTATTCGAGACTGCGTTGGCGGGACAGGAGCGGGTGCTGGGAGACAGTCACCCGGACACCTTGCGCTCGCGCATCAACCTTGCCTCCGTCTACCAGGAGGCTGGGGATTTGGGCCGGGCTATCTCGTTGTTCGAATCCGCGCTGGCCGACTGTGAGCGGGTGCTTAACGATGAACATCCCATTACTTTGACCTCCCGGAACAACCTCGCCGGTGCCTACGAGACCGCAGGGGACCTGGGCCGAGCCATCCTGCTGTACGAGCGCACGCTGGCTGACTGTGAGCGGGTGCTGGGCGCCGACCACCCCACAACACGAACGGTGCAGGCCAATCTGGCGGCGGCACTGCGGTAGCACTCTGCCGGAGAGGCGTTCATCCCTGCGATTCGGCGAACTTTGCCCCGATAAGTTCATTTTCGGTGCCACTTTGGCGGAGCTGTCGCAGGTCGGGGATGTGGTTGTACAGCGTCCCCGGGCTGACGCCGAGCAGTTTGGCGATCGAGGTGATCGAGTTCTCGGGGTTGGGCAGCATGTCGCGGGCCGCGCGTAGCAGTTCGGGGGTGATGACGGTGGGGCGGCCGCCGGTGCGGCCGCGGGCCTTGGCGGCGGCCAGGCCGTCGCGTGTGCCAGCGACGATGAGCTCGCGGATGAACTCGGCCAGCGCGGCGAAGACGTGGAAGATGAGCCGGCCGCCCGGGGTGGTGGTGTCGAGGTTCTCGTGCAGCGAGGTGAAACCGATTTCGCGGCGGCGCAGGCCGCCGACCATGGTGATGAGGTCGGCCAGGGAGCGGCCGTAGCGGTCCAGCGAAGGGACGACCAGGGTGTCGCCCTCGTTCAGGAACGCGTGGCAGGCCGCGAGCTCGGGCCGCTCGGCGCTCTTGCCGGACTTCTTGTCGGCGAAGACGCGCCGGCACTTGGCCGCCTTGAGCGCGTCGAGTTGGCGCTCGAGGTTCTGCCCGGCGGTGGAGACGCGGGCGTAGCCGATGCGGATCTCGCTGCGGTGGGCGGGGAAGGCGGCCAGCGGGTCGGCGGGCGACTGCAGAGAGTCGGTCACGCCCACCATTCTCTCAACAAACGGTGTTTCGAGGTTGTTGAACCACCAGGGTTGTTGAACGAGTTTTTGAGGGCTCTGAGGGCCGCCTGCGGGTCGATCCGACGGGTCTTCAAAAAACGATCGTTAATTGAATGCGCTCACCGCGCCGCTCATAGTTCAGGAGCTGACTCCTCCCACTTGGCAGCATCCGCCTCCACCAAGTGGGAGGGCCTCGGACTACTTCTGTAGTGCTACCTCAAGGTTGTTCCGGACGACTTGAGTTGTGGGGTGGTTGGTGCCCAGTACCCGCACGCTGTCGGCGAGGGTGGCCTCGTACAGGAGGATGGCCCGCCCGAGGTCCCCCGCCGCCTGGTGGGCGCTGGCGAGGTTGTTGCGGGAGGTCAGGGTGTCGGGGTGGTCGCCGCCCATCACTCGCTCCCTGTCGGCGAGGGTGGTCTCGTACAGCGGGATGGCCCGCCCGAGGTCCCCCGCCGCCTGGTAGGCGTTGGCGAGGTTGTTGCGGGAGGACAGGGTGTTGGGGTGGTCGGTGCCCAGTACCCGCACGCTGTCGGCGAGGGTGACCTCGTGCAGCGGGATGGCCCGCCCGAGGTCCCCCGCCGCCTGATAGGCGCCGGCGAGGTTGTTGCGGGAGTCCAAGGTGTTGGGGTGGTCGGCGCCCAGTACCTGCTCCCGGTCGGCGAGGGTGGTCTCGTACAGCGGGATGGCCCGGCCCAGATCCCCCGCCGACTCGTAGGCGCTGGCGAGGTTGTTGCGGGAGGACAGGGTGTCGGGGTGGTCGGCGCCCAGCACCCGCACGCTGTCGGCGAGGGTGGTCTCGTACAGCGGGATGGCCCGCCCGAGGTCCCCCGCCGCCTGGTAGGCGTAGGCGAGGTTGTTGCGGGAGGACAGGGTGTCGGGGTGGTCGGTGCCTAGCACTCGCTCCCGGTCGGCGAGGGTGGTCCCGTACAGCGGGATGGCCCGCCCGAGGTCCCCCGCCGCCTGGTAGGCGCCGGCGAGGTTGTTGCGGGAGGCCAGGATGGAGGGGTGGTCGGTGTCCAGCACTCGCTCCCGGTCAGCGAGGGTGGTCTCGTACAGCGGGATGGCCCGCCCGAGGTCCCCCGCCGACCGGTAGGCGCTGGCGAGGTTGTTGCGGGAGGCCAGGGTGTTGGGATGGTTGGCGCCTAGCACTCGCTCCCGGTCGGCGAGGGTGACCTCGTACAGGGGGATGGCGCGGGTGAGATCGGCCAGGTCGTACAGGTATTGGCCGCACCAGTGCCGGAGGCTCAGCAAGTCGGCGGACAAGCCGTCGCCGGTCTGAGTCCACAGGTAGAGCGTGTTGGTCTGGTCGATCAGCATCTCGACCGCGGCCCGGGCGGCCCAGGTCTCGGCGCCGTCGGGCAGAGCGGCGTTGAACGCGTGAAGCAGGTTGACGGCTTGGCTCAAGACGCCGTTCAGATGGCCTTGGTGGGCGGCGCGGTCGCGGAGCACGCGTTGTACGAGGCGGTGCATCAAGACCGCGCTGCCGTCCTCGTTGAAGGTGATCAGCGAGGTGTCGGTCAGGTCGGCGAGCAACTGCTGGACTCGCACCCGCTCGATGCCTTCGGCGCTCAGGGCGTGCAGCACCGGCAGGGGGACGCCAGCCGGAGACAGGACCGCCAGCAGAGGTAGCAACTCGGTGGCCTCCGGCAGGATGGTCTCGGCCTGGGTGGCCGATAGCAAGATCACCTCAGCGGTGCCGGCCGGATAAGGATCGCCGTGCTGGGCGGACAGATAGTCGGCGACGGGGAAGTCGCGCAACAGGATCAGGTAAGTCTCGTAGGACAGCCGCAAGCGGGCGATCACCGTGGCGGCCTGGTCCAGCGCCAGCGGCAGATGCCCCAACTCATCAGCCAGTGCCTCGGCGCCGCCGGGGTCGTCCAGGCCGGTACGCCGGTGCAGGAAGGCCTCCGCCTGCTCGGGGGTGAACACCTCGACCTCGACCGGCTCGAACAGGCGCAGGAACGCGCGGTTGCGGGTGGTGATGAGCACCCGGGTAGCGCCGGTTGCCGGGCACCAGCGCCGTATCGTCTCGGGGTCGGCGGCGTTGTCGAACACCAGTAGCGCCGGTCGCTCCGTGGCGGCCAGCCAGGCCTTGGCCCGGGCGGCGGCGGTAGCGGCGTCGTCGTCGGCCCGGCGTTCGCCGAGCCGCTGGGCTAGGGAGGCCAGTCCGGTGTGGATCTGTGCGGTAGTTTCGGCGGCGATCCAGGCCACCACCGGCCAGCGCTCGGCTTGGCAGGCCCAGGCGTAGGAGGCGGCCAGTATCGTCTTGCCCACTCCGGGCGTGCCGCCCACCGCGCAGATCACCGCCGCCCCGCCATTACCGCCACCGTCCTCATCGCCGCTTTGGCCCGGGGCCAGGTCACCGAGCACCCCCGCCAGTCGCTGCAGCAGATGCGGGCGCGGTTGGAAGCTTGGCGGGCGTTGCGGAATGTCACCCTCGATGATCTGATCCGGCTCCGGCGTGGGCGGGTAATGGTGGTTGACGGTCAGGTCACGGGCCGCCTGATACACCCGGCCCTGCTCGGAAGCGGTGGCCTCCATCTGGACAGGTGGCCGGCGATCGTGAGCATCGACTGGTGGCGTGGTCATGGCTCGTTGATCCTCTGATCGCCGCCGGCCTGGTACACCCGACCCTGCCCCGAGGCCCGCGCCCGCATCTGTATGTTCCGCGCGCCGTCGCCGGTGGAGACGATGCCGGTGTTGTCGCCGTCGATCGCGATCGACCGCTCGCCTTCGGCCGTTACCTGAGTCACCGTCTCGGGCAGGGCGATGTCGGCCGGGGCGCGGTCGGGGCGCGTCTGTGTGCGCAATGCCACCACCGCGACCAGGAGCCCGGCCGAGCCCAGCAGCATGCCGGCGAACATGCCGATTACGCTGGCCCGTTGATCCAAAGTGGCCAGCAGTTCCGGGGGTAGGTGCAGCGGATCGGCGAAGAACCACAGCAGTCCCGCCACCAGCGAGGCCACCAACGCCACGAGCGCGATGATCGCCATGCCGCGCCACAGCAGGGATCCTGGCACGCGTTCCGCCTCAGGCGTCGTCTTCGACATGCCTCCAGAGTGCTCCCCAACCGGAGCGAGCGGGACCGAAAGTAGCGAAGGCGTTACTTGCCATCAAGGCAGTGCGAGACGGTCGTTTACGGGACGGTTCCACGGCGCCGGAGCCGTCTCCGCGGATTCCCAGTTCAGACGATCACGCGATTCCCGGCGATCGTCCCGAAACCCGTTGTCACTTTCCCAAGTTGTGTGCACGACTGTCCTGGGCTTTCGGGCGTCTGTGCAGAGGACTATGAAGCACCGGCTTGTCCATAGTCCTCTGCGCTATGGTGCAGTCGTTCCCCTACTCGCGTGCGCGACGGTGAGGTCCCGGCATGGACGGCGGGCGGGCGAGGGCGTCGTGTCGGGTCTGCTTCCCCGGCGCTCCAGTCGAACGCGGTACAGCGACCGCGTGGTCGATCGTGGACCAGCATGCGAACTTCGCCTGCCCGTGCCGCATGAGGCATTCGGATGGCGCTCGCCAGCCCTCGCGTCGTCAGCCCGGAAGGCGCCAGTTGCAGCGGCCCTCGATGCACAGCTCGGTAGTCGTCTCGCGGGGGTCCGGCGTCTTGATCGATACCTTGCCGCCCCACCGGCTGTAGCGGGTGTCGACGTGGAAGGTCTTGCCCACCAGCTCGTCCGGGCCCGCGATCAGGGTGTACGCGCTCTGCACTCTGCTGATCAGTCCCGCCGAGGTCAGGGTTAGGGTGTAGAAGAGCTTTGTGTCGTCGTCCCGGGAACTGTGGGATGAGTGCTGCGCCCAGCGGGAGACCCGCTCAAGCTCCTTGAGGGTGATCGCGCCGGTGACGGTGTCCCCGCTCCGTTGTCCGTTCTTCAGCAGGGCAGCCAGGGTCGCGGGCTCGGCCGGGTTGACGAGCTGCTCGTCGTAGCCGAGCAGCTCGGTGTGCCAGAGGTGCAACTGGTGCGAATCCTTCCACCAGGTCTCGCCCTTCTTCAGCCATTTCCCGATGGGACCGCCGGACCGGTAGCTGGTGCCGCCGATGGTGTGGTTGAAGCCGATGACGCGTTCGCGCCCGTCCTCGCCCCCGGTGGTGGTGATGTCCAGGGCCTTGATATCGCCCTTGGCGGTGAACTCGAAGACCCCCTTACGTCGGCGTTCCGCCTGTTCGACGATGCCGTCCAGCAGAGTGGCCGTCTCGGTGAAGTGCACGCCGTGTCCGGGCGCCAGCACGGCCTTCAGCGCCCGAACAGGGTCCTTGGTCACCGCCTGCGCCGGAGCAGCCCCCGCCAGCAGCGCACCACAGGCCACCAAAGCTGTGATCATCCTTCTCATGATGGTGATCCTGCCGCGATCGGATCACATCCGGAACACGGGCCAGATGCGACGACCAAAAACCCAGACAGCTGTGCATGGGACTCTGCATATTCCTGCAGGCGGCATCGAAAATCGACAATCGCCCCGAAACGTCACCGGTCAGTCTTGGGTTTCCGAACCTTTTCGGGATGCTGAGAAGGCGAACGTCACTGTCGTCGAGAACAGATACCTTCTGCGTACGCACGTCGCTCCTGGTTGGCGACATGACGGAATGGCGGTGACAGCTCAGGGCGGTCGCATCAATACCGCCACGTTGGCTTAAAAGCCTCGTTTTCAGCGTTGTTTCGAGCGTCCGGGTGAATCTGGCCTCCTGACCGCGGCTAAACATCGAGCAATGATCGGCTGATGGTGACGCCAGATGCCAGGAAGAGACGACTAACCTAGCCTGGCAACTATATGTAGTGAATCAATTGCCGTATGCAAGGGGCTGGTCGGTGAGGGGCGATTCGCCAAGTTCCGGAAGAGTTATGCCATTGATGGCAGTGCTCGTCTCTGCGGCAATTGCCGTGACCGCGTGCCAATCCGGCGACTCCGTTCCCGAACCGTCTTCCACGGCAGCGCTCTCTGCCACTCCCGCACCGACTCCCAGCCCCACCTCGGACAAGGAAGCCATTCTGGCCGCGTACCGCGAGGTGTACCGAACCGGACCGCTCGCCGAACGCGCTCAGCCCCAGGACCGAAGGGCGATTCTCAAGCCAGTCGCGACCCAGCCCCTGTTGGGCACGATGTTGAAGGGCATCGCCGCGCTGCGCGCCCAGGGCCGGGTCACCTGGGGGCAGCCCGTCTTCCACATCTTCGAAGTCGACATCCGGGGTGACGGGGCTCTGCTGCGCGACTGCCAAGACGCTCGGAAAGCCGGTCAAGCGGACGACCGGACCGGAAAGCGCCTCACCCATGGCATGCCCCACACATACATGGTCGCCGCCCTCGCCAAGGAGGCAGACGGCATGTGGCGAGTCGCGAAGATGACGCAGCTGACTGAGCCATGTTCACCGGTCTCATGACCCTTGTCCTCGTCGGCGCATTCATGTGTTTCCCTGCCATGAACGACGATGGAGATGGTGTCGGCGTGGCAACGCAGCCTCTCAGCTACACCATTTGGGCCCAGGACAGGTCCCGCCGCGCGCCTGCCACTCGCGCCAGCCAGCCGAAGGTCACCTGCTCCTACCAGCGATGGTGGTACGCGAACGGGCTCCAGAAGGTGGGCCAGCAGTACGCCGATCCCGACAGGCCCCTCAGCACCGATCCGGTGAAGAAGGGTGCCTGGTACCTGGCCAAGTGTTCCAACGGAACCCAGAAGATCGTCTGGATCGAGAACAAGCGCACCCCGGCCGTCATCGCCGAGCAACTCGCTCAGCGGGCGTACAAGCGAATCCCGATCACACCGCCGCAGGTGCTCACGGCTCCGCCACGCGGACGGGAGGGACTGGTCGGTCTCCCGCACTGGTTCTACCTGGCCAACGGACAGTGGGCCGCCAAGTCCAAGCGGCTGCGTACCGGCGGGGTCTGGGCCGAGGCCACGGCAAGGCCCCAGCGGATGACCATCAACACAGGCGAGGGCAACACTTTCATCTGCGACGGCCCAGGCACCGCCTACGACCCCGGCCGCCCCGCCGCGCGGCAGAGCTCCACCTGCTCGTACCGCTTCCAACGCCCGGCGAACGCTCACCAGGTGACCGTGTCGGTCACCTGGGCCGGCACATGGCGCGGCTCCGGCGGCGCGGGTGGCGCGCTACCGCCGATCACCAGGTCGGTCACGTTCCCGGTCCGCATCGTCGAGGCCCAGACGCTCGTGACGAAGGGATGAAGGTTGATGCTGCTTCAGCGGCTCTCGCCGCCCAGGGAGACGGGCCAGGTGCGTCCGCTGCCGAGCCGGCGCAGCCCGATGATGCTCGTGGCCGGCGTCGCGTTGACCGCCTTGGGGGCGCTGGTGGCCTGGCAGGTGTACGGGGTGGCCAGTCAGCGGGTGCCGGTGCTGGTCATGGCTCGTGATGTGCCGGTCGGCCAGCAGATTCAAGCGCAGGATCTGCGTACGGTCGCGCTCGGCGTGGATCCGGCGGTCCAGTCCGTCGATGCGGCCGGCAAGAGCGCGCTGATCGGCAAGCGCGCCGCGGTGGATCTGAAGGCGGGCAGCCTGCTCGCCCAGACGCACGTGACCGAGACGCTGGTGCCGGGGCCGGGCGAGGTCGTGGTGCCGGTGGCGTTGAAGCCCAGCCGGTTGCCGGCCAGAGGGATCCAACCAGGTGACCGCGTCGTGGCCACCACGGCGTCGACCACTGAGCCGGGCCGCGGAGTCCCCCAGGATCATCCGGCCAAGGTGGATCGAGTCGGGCAGCCGGACGTGGACGGCCTGGTAGTCGTGGACCTGGTCGTCCCGGCACAGGCTGGGACAACACTGGCCAGGCAGGCAGCGGATGGCCAGATCGCGCTCGTCCTGCAGTCGCGAGCCGGGTGAGCGACCATGCTGATCGTTCTGTGCTCTGGCGGCCACAGCCCCGGCGTCACCACAGCCGGCCTGGCCCTGACCCTGACCTGGCCGCGTACGGTCCTGTTCGCCGAGTGCGACCCAGCAGGCGGGAGCGTCCTGTCAGGGTTCCTGGTCGGTCACCAGCAGGACCGCGGCCTGGGCGAGTGGGCGGTACAGCTACGACGCGGCGCCAGCGCAGCGAACACGCTGGCCGAACAGGTGCTGCAGCTGAACGGCCCGGACAACCGCCGTATCCTGCCCGGCCTGGCGAACCCTTCCCAGATCTCATCGGTCCAGCCGCTGTGGCGGGACATCGCCGAGACCTTCGCCACCCTGCCCGGAGATGTGATCGCCGACATCGGACGCATCGGCGGCCCGGACACGCCCCTCCCCCTGCTGACCAATGCGGACCACGTCCTCCTCATCGCCCAGCCGACGCTACGGGACCTGTCCGCCCTCGCACCCCGCCTTGCGACGATCATGACGGCCCGCGCCCACCGGCCGAGCCCCCGAATACTGCTGACCGGCGACGGCCCCTACAGCCGCAGAGAAGTGGCCAAGACCCTGAACATCGACGTAGCAGGCCACCTCCCCCACGATCCGAAAGCGGCAGCCGTCCTGACCCACGGCACAGGCAGCGAGCGCCACCTGTCACGATCCCTCCTCCTCCGGGCCATCCGATCACTCGGAACCAGGCTGTACGAACAGGTGCCGGCATCATGAGCTTCGACGTACAGAAAGCAGTACGAGAACTCCTGCCACAGGTGACCCAAGCCCTCGACACCGCCACGGTCACCGGCGACGAAGCCGTCCGCGAGTACGCGCGAGCCGTCATCATCAACCTGGTCCGCGACTACGCCGACACCCGAACCCTCGCCGGCAACAGCGCCCCCACCCTGCCGCAGGAACGCCTGCTGGCCGAAGCCGTCCACAACGAGATCTTCGCCCTGGGCCGCCTCCAGCCGTTCGTCGACGACCCCGAAGTGGAGAACATCGACGTCAACGGCTGCGACCAGGTGTGGATCACCTACTCCGACGGCCGCAAGGTGCTCGGCCCGCCCATCGCCGACAGCGACGAGGACCTGGTGGCCAACGTCCGCCGCTGGGCCGCCTACCAAGGCCAGACCGCCCGGGACTTCTCCATCGCCCGCCCCCGCCTGCACCTGTCCGTCGGCCGGACGCGCATCGCCGCCCTGATGGGCGTCACACCACGCCCGTCCCTGTCGATCCGCAGACACGGCATGCTCCACGCCGACCTGGACGACCTGATGGCCTCCGACACCCTGGACAAGAGCTGCCGCGCGTTCCTGGCCGCCGCCGTACGCGCCCACAAGGACATCGTGATCACCGGCGGGATGGGCGACGGCAAGACCACCTTCGCCCGAGCCCTGGCGGCCGAGATCGACCCCGACGAGCGGATCGCCACCGTGGAGAAGGAGTACGAGCTCTTCCTCCACGCCCAGCCCGACCGCCACCGAGACGTACTCGCCCTGGAGGCCCGCGAGGGCAACACCGAAGGCTTCGGCGCGCTCACCCTCCACCAGCTGATCGAGGACGCCCTGCGCTTCAACGCCCGCCGCATCATCGTCGGCGAGGTCCGCGGCGACGAGCTGGTCCCGATGCTGGAGGCGATGAACACCGGCGGTGCCGGCTCCATCTGCACCATGCACGCCGACTCCGCCGACCAGGTGTTCTCCCGCATGCTCATCCTGGCCGGATCGGGCGGCCTGTCGATCGCCCCGGAGACGCTGTTCCGCACCATCGGCATGGCCGTGGACTTCGTCATCCACCTGCGCCACGAACTCCGCCACGACCTGGACGGCCTGGTCAACCGCCGCTACGTCGCCGAGATCCACGAAGTCCTGCCTCCCGCCGATGGCCTCGAACCGGCGGTCAACCGCGTCTACGTCCCCGGCCCCGACGGCCGCGCGGTGCCGAACACCATCCCGCAGTGCATGAACGAGCTGGTCGCAGCCGGCTTCGACCCCAGCCTGTTCACTGGAGGCTGGGCATGACCGGCTGGCTCGCCGCCCTCTCCGGAGCCGCGCTGATCGCCGGACCCCTCCTGACCGCCGCCGGATCACGCCAGGTTCCGGTACAGCCACCCCGCCCACCAAAGCGCCGGATACCTCGCTCTGCGGCCATGCCGGTGGCGTACGGACTGGGAGCGTTCTGCGTGATGTGGTGGCTGACCGGCTGGCCGGTCGCTGCCGCCGGGGCCGCGGTCGGCGCCGTCGCGCTGCCCCGCATGCTGACCAGCCGCGACACCGTCCAGCGGATCGAACAGCTCGAAGCATTGGAAGCCTGGATCCGCCACCTGGCCGACGTGCTCGGCGGCAGTGCGGGCATCGAGGAGGCACTACGCTCCAGCGCCGACCACCCACCCGCGCCGATCGCCACCGAGGTCCGGGCCCTGGCCCGGCGCCTCACCTACCGCACCCCCACCGAGCAGGCCCTACGAGCGTTCGCCGACGACCTGGCCGACCCCACCGGCGACATGATCGCCGGTGCGCTGATCCTGGCCTGCCGGGCCCGCGGCCAAGGGCTGCGCGAGGTGCTGCAACGCCTGGCCCGTACGGTCGCCAAGGACGTCGCCGCCCGCCGGGAGATCAACGCAGAACGCGCCACCCACCGCGTCACCGCCCGTTGGGTCGTCGGCGCGCTGCTCGGCTACACCGCCTTCGCCCTGCTCAACACCACCTACGTCGCCCCGTTCGGCACGATCGGCGGGCAGCTCGTGCTCGCGATCGTGATCGGCCTGTACGCGGGCGCGTTCGCCTGGCTGCACCGCCTGGCCCGGCCGCCCAAAGGGCACCGCTTCCTCAACACCGCAGGTGAACGTACATGATCGAGATCGTGCTGGCCTGCGGCGCGGTCAGCGGCCTCGGCGTCGCCCTCGCCCTGTCCACCGCCTTTCCCTCCCCTCCGGCGCTCGCCCCCGCGATGGAACGTCTGCGGCCCGGCGCACGGGCCGAACCCGCGCAAGACTGGAAATCACGCCTGGTCACGAGACTCTCCGGGACGGAGATCGGCGCGCGGGTCCCGCACTCCGATCTGGCCTTGCTCGGCAAGACGTCCCACGACTACCTCGCCCAGAAGGCGTTGATGATCGCCCTAGGAGCGGCGGGGCCGTTCGTGTTCTGGGCGTGGTGCGCGCTGCTCGGCGTCGTCCTGCCCTGGCCGGTCTCGTGGGCGGGGTGCCTGGCGTTTGCCGTCGCGGTGTTCTTCGCCCCCGATGCCGCCGTCCGCGGCCAGGCGGCCGAGGCGCGTACGGCGTTCCGGCAGGCCATTGTCGCCTACCTCGACCTGGTCGCGCTCGCCCGCGCCGCGGGAGCGGGCCCGGCCGAGGCGCTGGAATCCGCGGCGAAGATCGGCCATGGGTGGACCTTCCAGCGGCTGGCGCAAGCCCTGGACCCGGCGCGCCGGGGCACCGGCAGCGCGTGGGACGAGCTCACTCGGCTGTCTCAGGAGGTCGACGTCCCCGAGCTGGCGGACCTGGCAGCCATCGCCCAGCTCGCCGGGACGCGGGGAGCGAGCATCCTCGACACCCTGATGGCCAAGGCCCAGTCCCTGCGCGAGGCCGACCTGTCGGCCGAGGTCGCCAAGGCCCGCTCCCGTACCGAGACCATGACCGTCCCGATGGCCCTGTCGGTCCTCGGATTCCTGCTGCTGCTCGGCTATCCCGCCTTCGCGCGGATGACCGGCGGCTGACCCCTTTTCCGGAGGTACCCATGATCCGTAATCGCGTGCTCTCCCTCGCCGTGCGGCTGGTCAACCGCTGTGCCGTACGACGAGGGCTGGACCCCGAACGCGGCGCGTCGACCGTGGAATGGGTGATCATCGCGGCGGTGGTCTTCCTGCTGGCCATCACCGTCGGCACGAAGATCACCTCCGTTGTCAACGAACAGCTCGCCAAGATCAAATGAGTAGACGCGAGCGGGGATCGGCGACGCTGGAGGCTGCCCTGGTCTATCCGGCGGTGCTCCTGCTCGTCATGCTCACCATGAACACCGCGCTGTGGTATCACGCCAGAACCCTCGCCATGGCCGCCGCCCAGGAGGGACTACGCGCCGGCCGTGCCCACGGCTCCAGCCTGGCGGCAGGGCAGGCGACCGCCGAACGGTTCATCCGCGAAGCGGGCGGATCGTTCCTCACCCATGCCAAGGTCGCCATCAGCCGCGACGCGAACACCCTCGAAGTGTCGGTCAGCGGCCAGGCCATCACCCTGGTCCCTCTACTCACGCTCCCCGTGACCCAGGTCGCCTGCGCTCCCATCGAGCAATGGACCACCCGATGACGCGCGAGCGCGGATCCATGGCCCTGGAGATGGCGATCGTCGCACCGGCGCTGATCGCCCTGCTGGTGATGGTCATCGGGCTGGGACGCGTCTCCTTCGCCCACAACGCCCTCGACGCCGCCGCCCGAGACGCCGCCCGCCAAGCCTCCATCGCCCGCGACCCGGCCACCGCGCGATCGGCCGCCGTGACCAGCGCACGGGCGGCGCTCGCCCGCGAAGGGCTGGCCTGCGCGCCGTCGGTGACCGTGGACACCACGGGCCTGTCCGCCCCGCTCGGCAGGCCGGCCGTGGTGGTCGCCCGCGTCTCCTGCGAGGTGAACCTGGCCGACCTCGCCGTACCGGGCATCCCTGGCACCAAGAACATCACCAGCAGCTTCACCAGCCCGATCGACCCATACCGCGCCAGAAAGCTCGGACTCGCGCCATCAAAAGGCTTCTCGGCAGTGAATTTGAAGCGCTCAGGCGAGGCGCAGCTGTGAGGAGGCACGTGGGCCGGCGAACCGGAGCTTGGCCGGATCGGAATAGCCGTGACTCAGCGAGTGGCCTCGAGGTGGCGGCGGGCACGATGCCAAACGCTCTCGAAGTCGCTCAAGGTCAGGCGCTGGGGATCGTAGCCGTCCCATTCTTGGACCGGAGACTCGGCAGTCAGACCATAGATCGCCTCGTACTGCCTGAGACGTCCTGCGCTCTGGGCCTCCTGCCATTCGGCCAGCGATGCCGCGGCGACAGGCGTGCTGTCGAGACCGCGGAGCTCGATCTGCCGGATAACCCAGCCCTCGGAGTCGACCTCGAAGTAGAACCAGATGTCCTCTTCGTCCCAGTAGGCGCGAAACCAATGCGTCACCTACCCATGATGCCTGCACCAGCCGGAACATCAGAGCCCAGGTGCCATTCGGCCGGAATGATCGAGGATGCCGAGTCGCGGCCGGTCGTGGACGATGAGCGAGGTTCGATCACGGTCTTCACCGCTGTGATCGCGTTCGCGCTGCTGCTGTGCGCCGGGCTCATGGTGGACGGCGGCGCCAAGATCCGTGCCTTCCGCGAGGCGTACGCCGCCGCCGAGGAGGCGGCCCGTGCCGGAGCCGGACAGATGGACACCGCACGCGCTTATGCCGGCGGCCGGTTCGAGGTCGACACTACCCAGGCGCCCGCCGCCGCCCGCGCGTACCTGTCGGCCGCCGGCCACACCGGCACCGTCTCCACGACCGGCAACCAGGTACGGGTCACCGTCACCGTGTCCCGGCCCACCTTCCTGATCTCCCTGATCGGCATCGACACCGTTACCGCCACG
Organism: Nonomuraea glycinis; assembly: GCF_014646515.1. Lineage (GTDB taxonomy): Bacteria > Actinomycetota > Actinomycetes > Streptosporangiales > Streptosporangiaceae > Nonomuraea > Nonomuraea glycinis. Next base: position 218,624 of record NZ_BMNK01000015.1, on the reverse strand, counting down.
GCTACCGCCACCGCGCGGATGTTCCACGGCATCGAACAAGGACAACCATGACGATGTACGGGCTGCGTCATCCACTGCTCGCCAGAACCGCCGCCGGCACGGCACTCACCGCCCTGCTGGCCGGCATCCCTGCCGTCCTGTTGATCTTCTTCTGGCCGATCGACCTGCCCACGCTCGACGATCTGGCCACCCCGGGCGAGCCCATCGTCATCCGAACCTTGCTGCTGGCCACGGTGTGGATCTGCTGGGCGCTGTTCGCCTTCGCGGTGACGGTGGAGTTGGTGGGCACCGTCCGTGCCCAGCGCAGTCAGGTACGGCTGCCGTTCCAACGGCTGGCCGCGTACCTGATCACCACGATCACCGTCGCCGCGACCGCCCCCATCGCCGCACCCCGAGCCCTGATCCCGGCCGCAGCGGTCACCCTGGACGTATCCGATCACGCTCCGGCCGCCGAGCCCGACCAGCAGGAGGGCAGGCAACCGTATGTGACCTACGTGGTCCAGCCTCGGGACACCCTCTGGACGATCGCCGAACAGCAGCTCGGGGACCCGATGCGCTACCGCGACATCATCGCCCTCAACCAGGGCCGCACCCTGACCGACGGGCAACCCTTCACCCGAGGCGAGTGGCTGCAGCCCGGATGCGTCCTGCGGCTGCCCGCCGACGCCGGCAAGCCCGAGCACGCCCGGCCACGGACCCATACTGTCGCCTCCGGCGAAACCCTGTGGGGGATCTCCGAACAGCACCTCGGGAAGGGCACCCGCTACAAGAAGATCTTCAAGCTGAACAGGGGGCGTCCGCAACCGGGCGGGGCCCGGCTGACCGACCCGGACGTGCTGGAACCGGGCTGGCGACTGATCCTGCCCCGACATGGGCATGACGCTCAGAAGGCCAAGCCGGTCCACCGCCGCACCCTTACCCAGCATGTGATCAAGACGGCGCTGTACCCAGCCGATCACCACCCCGCGCACCCGGCCACCACCGGGGCCAGCTCGCCCCGTCCCGTCGCCGAGCCGGGTTCGTGCCGCTCTACCCCCAGCCCCGCTCCCCCAGCGCCAGCGCCGGCCGCCGCTGACGTGGTCGTCCTGCCCCAGGGCGGGATGATGGCGCTCTCCTTCGCCTCCGGCGTCGCCGTCGCCCTCGCCGCCACCCGCCTGCACCGCCGACGCCGCCTGCCCGCCCCGTCCATCGACGAACCCATCAGCGTGCTCACCCCCGAGCCACAACATCCAGCCGTACGGGCACTGGAACAGGCACACCGCCAGGCCAACCCAGAAACGGAACCAGACTTCGACCTGGTCAGCTCCGCGTTCGAGATCGACCCACCTGTCACCCTCAAAGCCGGAACCCGCGACGACAAGCCCGTTTACCTCACCCTGTCCGGGCTGAACCTGGCCCTCACCGGCCCAGGAGCCGACGACTGCATCCGCGCCACCGTCCTCGACCTGCTCACCCAGGCCGACGCCTACCGCGCCGACGTCATCATCCCCATCCCAGACGCCGAACGCTGGTTCGGCGACACCATCACCACCCTGATCGACCACCTACCGGGGCTCCGGCTGACCACCACCCTCGACGAAGCCATCAACCACCTCGAAGAACAGCTCCTCAGCCGCCGGGTGATCCTCCAGGACTACGAAGCCGACGACATCCACCAACTCCGCCAAGCCGAACCCGGCGAACCCCTGCCCGCGCTCCTGCTGGCCGCCTCCTCCCCCGACGGCCACCCCTACCTGAGCAACCTCCTGACCATGGCCACCAACCTGGGGATCGGCGCCGTCCTGGCAGGCCACTCCCCCTCAGGAACCACCTGCGAACTCGACCAGACCCACCACATCACCGAAGCGACCGGCCCACTGGCCGCAGACCTCCGCGACGCCACGCTCTTCCACCTCCCGCCCGAAGCCGCCACCTCGGTGCTCCACACCCTCGCCACCGGCAACGGCCTGCCCACCGACCACCCCGAACAGCCCGCTGACCTCCCCATCCCCTCGCCCAGCACGACGCCCCAGCCCGTGCGCTTCACCCTCCTGGGAGAACCCGCCATCGATGTTCGCGGCACACCCGTCGACCTGTCCAAACGCACCAAAGCACTCGAACTGTTCGTCCTGCTCGCCCTCCACCCCAAGGGCCTGGACCGCGAGGAGATCTGCGAACACCTCTGGCCCGACCTAGAGGAAACCCTGGCCGGCTACCGCTTCCACGCCGCACTCAAAGACCTGCGCATCGCCCTGCGCGACGCCTCCGCCCCCGACGACAAGAAAGCCCACTTCATCGAACGCGCCGGCAAGACCTACCGCATCGAAGCCCAGCACATCCACATCGACCTGTGGACCTTCCACCAAGCCCTCGCCGACGCCCGCACCGCCACCACCGAACAGGCCAAACTCGCCGCCCTGGAAACCGCCGCAACCCTATGCCGCGGACCACTCACCCGAGGCCTCAAATACGACTGGCTCGACCAGGACCACCGCTGGCCCCTCACCATCGCCAGCGTCAAGGCCCTCCTCCAACTCGGCGCCCTCCACGAACGCGCCGGCCACCACGAACGCGCCCTGGAGACCTACGACCAGGCCTGCGCCCTCGACCCCGATATGGAAAGCGCCACCCGATCCGCCATCCGCCTCCTGACCACCCTCGGCCGCACCGACGAAGCCCGCCAACACGCCCGCCACCTCAAAACCCGCCTCAACGCCCTCGGCGCCACCCCGTCACCCGAAACCCAAACTGTCCTGCAGCAACTGAACGCCCCTCGAAACGCGCCACGCATGCTTTAGTACGCCCACCCCAGGAACCGCTTCATGATCACCGACCAACAGCGGCCGCAACCGAAATCGCGTTGCAATCCCTCCAGGATGATGAGCGGCAGGAACAGGCGCATCGAGCCGAAGCACCACAGGTTGCGATCCCTCCAGGGTGACGAGCGGCCGCCACCACCACCAGTGGGCCAGCACGGAGCACGCGTTGCGATCCCTCCAGGGTGATGAGCGGCGTGTCAAGCCTAATTGGCAGACCATGTGGGACATGGCGTTGCGATCCCTCCAGGGTGATGAGCGGCTGGGGCATGGGGCGGGACCTGATCGGCGTGTACGCGTTGCGATCCCTCCAGGGTGATGAGCGGCCGTCCTGCGGCCCGGAGTGCAAGCCGGTCAAGGCGTTGCGATCCCTCCAGGGTGATGAGCGGCTGGCACGTTATGGCCCTCGTTCCCATCCGTCTGGGTTGCGATCCCTCCAGGGTGATGAGCGGCGGCACTGGCCGCCGCAGCCCGGCGACGTGTGGGAGTTGCGATCCCTCCAGGGTGATGAGCGGCCCGCGGCCCTCGAACACCTTGCCGTGCGGGCACGCCCGTTGCGATCCCTCCAGGGTGATGAGCGGCACCAAGCTGAACACGCTGTTCTCGGAGGCGGGCATCAGGTTGCGATCCCTCCAGGGTGATGAGCGGCCGGAGATGGGCAGCGAGTAGCCCACCTTCCTGACCTGTTGCGATCCCTCCAGGGTGATGAGCGGCCCGAGGAGCGTGCCCGATGAGCGCCACCATGGAGCCGACGTTGCGATCCCTCCAGGGTGATGAGCGGCCCGAGGAGCGTGCCCGATGAGCGCCACCATGGAGCCGACGTTGCGATCCCTCCAGGGTGATGAGCGGCGTCAGCCGGTCCTCGTCCAGCCGCCGCCACAACCGTTGCGATCCCTCCAGGGTGATGAGCGGCGGGCTCCACGCCGTGGTGGCTGGCAGCTCGCCTAAGTGTTGCGATCCCTCCAGGGTGATGAGCGGCTGCCGGGGCCACGACCCCGAACTCTGGTTCCCCGTCAGGTTGCGATCCCTCCAGGGTGATGAGCGGCCAGATCGCCAAGCAGAATCCCGGCAACCTGATCGTGTTGCGATCCCTCCAGGGTGATGAGCGGCCCCCAGGCTGCGCCTAGGGCAGTTGATGCGAGGTTGCGTCCACGGAAGTGGTGTACGAGTTTGACCTGGTCAGCAGGTGTGGCGCCGTGAAATGAGAACGGTCATCGCGTGATCCTTCGTAGCAACGATTCCAAGAAGGAGAACGGCGATGACCGCAGACAACAGTGTGACGCCTGCCCGGTGGCTGGCGCAGCAGATCGAGACCGGCGACCCTGACATGTTGCGATCCATGGTGAAGACCATGGCCGAGACGTTGATGTCGGCCGAGGCCGACAGCCTGTGCGGGGCCGGCTACGGCGAGCGCAGCAGCGAGCGGACCAACTCCCGCAACGGCTACCGCAACCGTGAGTGGGACACCCGCACCGGCACCATCGACCTCGCCATCCCCAAGCTCCGCACTGGCTCCTACTACCCGGACTGGCTGCTGGAGCGCCGCCGTCGAGCCGAGCAGGCGCTGATCAGCGTGGTCGCCACCTCCTATCTCCTCGGGGTCTCGACCCGGCGGGTGGACAAACTGGTCGAGCAGCTCGGCATCAAGCACATCTCCAAAAGCCAGGTCTCGCAGATGGCCAAGACGCTGGATGAGCAGGTCGAGGCGTTCCGCACCCGCGCCTTGGACGCCGGCCCGTACACCTTCGTCTGGATCGACGCCCTGACGCAGAAGGTGCGCGAGAGCGGCCGCACGATCAACGTGCACTGCCTGCTCGCGACCGGTGTCAATGCCAACGGCCAGCGCGAGGTCCTCGGCCTGGACGTCACCAGCGCCGAAGACGGCGCCGGCTGGCTGGCCTTCCTACGCGCTCTCGTCGCGCGCGGCCTGTCCGGCGTCCAACTCGTCGTCTCCGATGCCCACCGCGGCCTGGTCGAGGCCATCGGCGCCAGCCTGCCGGGCGCGGCCTGGCAGCGCTGCCGCACCCACTACCTGCGCAATCTGCTCACCACGGTGCCCAAATCGGCGCAGCCGTGGGTGGCCACGCTGGTGCGCACCATCTTCGACCAGCCCACCACCGACGCCGTCCGCACCCAGCATGCCTGGGTCATCGACGCCCTGGAAGCCAAATACCCGGCCGCGTGCGAACATCTCGACGCCGCCCGCGAAGACCTGCTCGCCTTCGCCACCTTCCCCCGCGAGACCTGGCGCCAAATCTGGTCCAACAACCCCCAAGAACGGCTGAACAAGGAGATCCGCCGCCGCACCGACGTGGTCGGCATCTTCCCCGACCGCGCCGCGATCATCCGGCTGGTCGGCGCGGTACTGGCCGAACAGACCGACGAATGGACCGAAGCCCGCCGCTACATGGGCCTGGACATCCTCGCCAAAGCCCGCGTCCGGCTCATCACCGGCGACACACCGGCCCACAACCCGCTCCCGCAGACACTCACCGCTTAACCTGCAGAAACAGGATCACGCGAAGATCGATTCATACACCACATCCGTGGACGTGACCTGATGCGATGCGTTGCGATCCCTCCAGGGTGATGAGCGGCCCTCGTATTCACACTGCCACTGATGGCGAGGGTTCTGGTTGCGATCCCTCCAGGGTGATGAGCGGCCTGCTCGAAACTCTGGCCACCGAGCAGGAGATTCTGTTGCGATCCCTCCAGGGTGATGAGCGGCCGTCGTCGAGGGCATGACCCTTGAACACCTGGTGTTGTTGCGATCCCTCCAGGGTGATGAGCGGCCTGATACCCGGCGTGGTCATCCCCGTGACGTCGTCGTTGCGATCCCTCCAGGGTGATGAGCGGCCCGAGAGTAAAGCCGCAGGTCAGAGGCATGTGATGGCGCTTCCACGTGAGGTGTTTTGCAGCAGTCCGCCGGTAGTGCAGATGCCCAGGTCAGAAGGGTAGTCACAGGACGGGATCGGTGTTACCGAGGGCCTGGCCGATGAGGTCGGTCTGGATGTTGTGGGGACCCTGGGCACGGTAGATGAGGATGCTGTCGTAGCTCGGGTCGATCTGGCCTTTGATGGCACTGATGAACTTACGGTGTTGCGCGGTGGAGAGCTCGCCCTGGAAGACGCTCCGTTGAACCCAGTGCAGGTACTGGCGGCAGGTTCGCAGGACTGCGGGATTACGTTCGGCAAGGGTGTCGTAGACGACGATGACGAACATGATCACCACCAGGGCCGGAACGGCTTGTATGCGGCGTCCTCAAGGCAGAGCCGCACCAGTTTGAGGGCTTCGAGGTGGATGAGTTCCTCGTACGAGACTTTCCGACGTAGCGCCCGATGGTAGACAGTCGTGGCCAGTTCGGCGCGGATGAGTTCGGAGACCTTCTTGCGGCCATCCTTGCTAAGGGAAGCATTGCCGACATCGGTTTCAAAATCACTGGGACGTAGCGTCTTCTGGGCCGCGGCGCGCTTGAGCAAGCGTTCGGCGAACAACGGCTTGAAGGGTTCCGCGAGGTCCAGCGCGAGGGTGTTGCGGCGTCGGTCGGTGTCAGCGTGAAGGAAACCGACGGCCGGATGCAGAGGTGTGCAGCGGAGCGCAGTCAGGACACGAGCGTACGTGATCGCGTTGGCGTAGCTGATGAAGGCGTTGCCGGCGTTCGCGGGCGGGCGGCGGCTGCGTCCTTCGAGGCGGAGCCACGTGGGGAGAATGGTGTCCAGCACGCCCCACGCAGTGCGGCGGAAGTTACCCTCGGCGCCCATGAGCTGCTCGCTTGTCTGGCAGGTGGCGAGTTGCTCGGTCAGCCGGGCGAGCGGGGCGTCGAGGAGGTCCGTGTCCAGCGCCCAGCGAATGTTGGCGGCGGTGGCGGCGATGAGGGCCCGGCCGACCTCCAGGCGTTTGTCGTCCGTTCCGGCAAGGGTGACCTGGCGGCGCAGCACGTGAGCTGAGCTGGTGTCTTCTGCGGGGGCGATGGCGCCGGCGTAGTTTCCGTAGTGGTCGAGGATGTGCACCATGACGCCATGGCGGCTGAGCAGCGAGATCGCCGAGGTGTTGATGTCGACATGGTCGAAGACGACCAGATCGCGGATGTCGGTGATGGGAACCCGTACGGGTGTCCGGTCGGGGCGTTCGATGCGGACGCTGTTGTCTTCGCGGCGGATACGGCAGGGCTGGGTGAGCCAGTAGGTTCGGGAGGCGGCGGTCATGAGTCTCCCCAGCAGTAGTCGATGTACGAGCAGCCGCGGCAGCGTGGACGGTCCAGCCGGGGCGGCGTCTCCGGCTGACTGACCACGGCCTGGGCCTGGCGTTCGGTGTCCTCGGCAAGGGCCCGGGCTTGCGAGTTCCAGGCGACGGTCGCAGTACGGCGGACGAGCGGATAGTGGATGACACCGTGCTGAACGGTCACGCCTCGCCGTTCCAGCAGCAGGCAATAGTGACGGACCTGGGCCTCGTGCTGTTCCGACGGCGCTCGGGACGACTTCGTCTCATGGATGACAGCTCCGGTCGTGACCCAGTCGATCTTCGCCTCACCGAGATCGATATCCCGTCGTCGCGTGTAGGTCGTGTCGTCAATGGCCTCGCCGTAGGCGACTGCGTCGCTGCGCTGCTCGGGACGGTAGCCGCGCATGTACAGCCAGAGCTGACGAGGGCAGTGCAGCAGGTACTTGATATGAACCCCACCGATGTCGCTCACAGGACGGTCTCCGGTACAGCTGCGGGCCGAAGGCTCAGATCCAGTCCCAGGACGGGATCGTAATCAGCGTCAATGACCCAGAGACGTAGATCGCGTTTAATGAATTCCGCTCGTCCTGCAGCACGTAATGCGGCGAGCTGGGTGTAGCGGACCGGGATGAGGAAGCCCGCGGCCAGTAGGGGATCCTTCTCGGCCTCGATCCGGTACTCGTCCACGTCGGCCCGGCGCAGCACTTCAACGGTGTCGAAGGCCGCGTCAAGCTTGTCGGCGAACTCGCTGCGGTCGTGAAAAGGGTCGGGAAAGGTGAGGAAGTCCCTGCTGAATTCGTCCCTGTGGCGTTCGGCCTCAACCGCCCAGTTGAGGCCCCATTCGGTGCTGTAGGCGATGTCGAGCCAGATTTCGATCGTCTCTTCTGAGAGCTCCGGCCCAGGTGCGGTCATCAACGCGGTCAGCGAGGCATTCAGCGCGCCCTCGTCGTACGGCCGGTTGGGGATGACCTCGGTGTGGACGCGGAACTCGACCAGCCCATCAGGGTGCCGACCTCGCCGGTTGATGCGGCCGGCTCGTTGAGCGATCGCTTCGATCGGCGCCAGCTCGGTGGCCCCTCGATCGAAATCCAGACAGAGCGAGACCTCTACGGCTTGTGTGGCCACGACCAGCCCGCCTCGCGGCGCTGTCTCCCCCGGCTCCCGTTCCGGGTACCGCTGCAGAATGCGGCGTTCGATCTCGGCGCGGTCCCGGGAGCGAAAGCGCGAGTGCAGCAGCAGCGCGCCGGGATGGTCGAGCCTCTTGAACAGCTCCTGCGCCATGGCGACCGTATTGGCGATCACCAGGACGCTCTGCCCCTCGTCCAGCCACCCAAGAATGCGCCCCAGGCTGGCATCAGAGTCGATCGGATCTTCGTCGAGTGTGAGCCGATGTCGAGCAGGCGCTGTGCCTGCCGGGGCGCGACGGACCTCAACCGAGCCGAGCGTGTCTCGGATCAGTTCGATCATCGGCTTGGCGAGAGTGGCGGACAGGACCGCTACCCGGCTGCCAAGCCGCTGCCACAGCCGCATGCACGCGCAGATCCGGCCGAAGGTCGCGGGATCGTAGGCGTGCAGTTCGTCCAGCACCATCAAGGCGTTGGCCTGTTCGAGCAAGACGCTGGAGTAGCGCGTCCCGGCGATGGCCGCACGCAGGAGCTGGTGGGGAGTGGCGACCCTGACGCGCTGGCTGAACAGGCGCATCGCACCGGCTCGGGCACGAGCTCTGCGAGCGTCGACAGGGCCGGGCGTACAGTCGTCGGCGATCGCCCGCGCCAGCAGCGTACGGGCCGCGGTGGCATGGAGCACGCCGATGTCCGGGTGTTCCTGTCCAGGGGCAGGGTCGAGATGCTTGATGAAGCGATCACGGGCCGCGTCGATGGAGGCTCGGTATGGCAGAAGCCAGACCAGACGCGGCTGGCCGGGCAGATCGTCGAGCTGACGCGAGGCCCAGGACAGTCCTGCTTCGGTCTTGCCGCTCCCCGTCGGAGCCACCAGGACGAGATGTTCTGCTATGTCGGCGGCCTGTCGTTGATGCGGGTACGGCGTCGGTAGCCGACCCAAGAAATCCCGCGGCAGCGGCATGTGCGTCTGCAAAGGCACGTGCGCGGATCCGGAGTGGTCCGCGAGGGTGACCGCGCCTTGCAGCAGTACGGCGACAAGACCGTCCTCGTCGTCAACAGGATTGATCCATTCGGCGGACAGCCAGGCGAAGACGTCTCGGGCGAGCTCCCACAGACGGCGGTCGTTAGCGGGCACCGGGGTATCCAGCTGATGCGCGAGCCAGCCCAGCCAGGCGCGATGGCGGGCAGCCGGCACCTGTATGCGGGGACGCCCGAGAACCGGAGATGGATCGCGGCCGAACTTACGCTCCCATGCTGCCACCGGCGGGTACATGGAGCGCAGATCACCGCTGCGGTGCGAGGTCAGCGGCCGGTGGTGGAAGGCCACACCAGCAGCGATCATCTTTCGCTCTTGGACGTCCAGCTCGCGGGTGAGCAGGTCGACGTAGGCCAGAGAGAGCACCTCGTGCCGTTCACCCCAGCTTTCTCCGCCAGGACGGAGCTGACGTTGGAAACCCTCGGCGACCTTCCCGGCGTCGTGCAGCAGGGCGGCCGTCTCCACCCAGGACCAGAACCTCGGATGGGATGCCAGAACCCCGGGAGAGCCGATCCGGCACGCGATCGTACGGGTGGCATCCCGGACTGCGAGGCTGTGCTCCGTCAGCAGTTCCGGCCGGCCCAGCCCTGATCCGCTGGCGGACTTGGCCAGCACCTGGGACAGTTCCGCGTCGTGCTCATCTGCCGAGGCAGGTGAGCTCAGCCAGACCGCCTGATCGCCGTCACGGTACGCCCCCACGACGGCGTGCTCGCCGGCCGGTTCGGAACACCACTGGTAGCTGCGGTATTCGGTACGGCCGCGGTCCAGGCTGATCGATTCCGCCAGCCGCAGCGTGCTGGCCAGCGGTGCCTCGTGACCCCCCACCGGCGCTAGAGCGTGCCCTACCCTGGCCCGCTCGGTCGGGTGCAAGGTGACCTCGCGGATGGAAACGACATGTACGAGATCTTGCGAGCGTCCCAGCCGCAGCCCCCACACGGGGCGGCGCAGCGCCTGTGCGATCCGGTCCCCCTCGGGAGCGGGTATCCAGATCGTCAGCCGAACGCCGATGAGGAAGGGCCTGTCCCGGATGGTCATTCCGCCCTTTCCGGGCGCTACTCGTCCTGCGACCGCGGGGTTGGAGCCGTCGGCAGCGATGGGGTGATAGGTCTCGGCGTCCAGGCCGCGTCCTTCGGCGAAAGCTGCCAGACCGAGCTGGATCGGCTCGCTGGCGCGACCGGTAGCCGCAGCCAGCATGCCGCGCACGGTGGAGGGCGGCGGCACCGGCAGGCACCGACTGACACCGGGGAACATCGGATCGCGGAAGGAGGCGACGGGCGCGTACAGATCAACCCGGACCGCCTGAACCGGGCCGGGCACGCTGCTCATCAGGCTCACCGGGCCGGGTCGTCGAACCAGGCGTCGTGCTGCCCGGTACGGATCTCCTCCGCCAGACCTCGGAGCATCGAGCGCGGGTGGTCGATGACGACCTGCCCTTCGTCGATCAGGCCGGCGACGTCGTGATCGAACTCTTTCCGGGCTCTCTCCTGGAAGCCGGGCCGCCAGCCCAGCCGCACGGGCGCCTCCCACTGGCCTTCCCAGGCGTGCAGTTCTTGCCGCAGGGCTTTGCCGCTCACCAGTAGGCCACTGCCGTCGGGAGCACCGTCGATCACGAATGTCAGGGGGTTCACCCCGCCTGCCATCGGCAGCGCAGCCACCAGAGCCGGCGTGCGATCGCCGTAATGCAGCGCCTTCTTCGCCCCGCCGGTCAGCTCGGCGAGCGCGTCCAGCAGCATCGCGACTCGTTCCCGGCGTACCTCCAGCGGCAGCCGGACTGCTGGGTGACCGCGGAAGGTGATCGCCTCGGCGCCCATGCTGACCGCCTGCGCCACGCTCATCGCCGCATCCGACGACAGGTAGTTGGCCCGTCCGCTGCCGTTCTTGGCCGGAAGGGTGAAGGTGCCCACTCGGGGAAGATCGAGCAGGAACGGCGCGACCAGGTCAGCGGTGTAGAACTCGTGCCCGTGCAGGACTGGGTCTTCGATGCCCCGGGACATCACGCCGAAGTCCTCGGTCGGGCGGGCCGGCTCGACCGACATGAACGTACCCACCATGAACGGCGTGTCCCGCAGGGTCGTGGCCTCGTCGGCGCTCTTGGCTCCCGCCTTCATGTAGCCGAACAGGTCGTCATCGGCGTACCGGATGGGATCGGCCGCCGTGTTCGCCTTCTGGGCCTTGCCCTGCGCCTTGCCCACTCGCTCGGTCGGGGAGGCGACCATGCCCATGCCGGTCATGGTGTCGCGCAGCCACCGGCGAAACGCCTGGGCCGACACGTACGGGTACCACTGGCCTCGGATACGAGCCTTCTTGACCGGCGTCGTCGTGGTGTTCTCGCCGCGTCCGTTGTTCGGTGCGCCCGCGTTGACGGCCAGCGCGATCTTCCCTGCCAGATAAGTCATCAGGCGTACTCCTCGACCTCATCGTCGCTTGTCTTGCCGAACCCGATCTCGCCCTCCGATTCGTCATCGCTGTCGTTCTTTTTGGCGCCAATCGGCACCCGCTTCGCGTCCAGCTTCGCGCTGACCTCGAAGAAGAGCAGCGCGCGATCAAGCCAACCCTTCGAGCCGTTCGCCAGCAGGTCGGTCAGCGTTGTGGCGTCCAACGCCTTCTGCGGCACACCGCGCAGACGCAAGCTGGCGCTCGTCGTCATCAGCAGCCGGTGTAGTTGATATCCGCTGCCGGCGGCGCGGCAGTAGTCGTTGAACCTGCCACGATGTGATTCTTGGGCGATCCAGCTCGCCAGCAGTTCCGCGACAGGCTCGAGCCGATCGGGGTCCATCTCGTACATCACCTCCGCATACAGGCGGCACAAGGCCCGCCACCTCACCCGCGTGAGCCGTGAAACCTTCTCCCAATCCCCCGACTGCGCCCACAACTCTCTAGGCAGGCGATCCGGCTGCTCCCCCTCGCGGTCGAACAGCAGCCGAGCAGCTACTGTCGCCCCGTCCACCGCCGTTCTGCCTTGCCGGTCGCGGCGCTTCAGCACCCGGCATAGATCCCGCCAGCCCTTCGCACAGTCAGGGTCAGCCAGCATTCGATGCACGAACCGGGCCACACCCGTCCGTGTCCCGGACACCCGAAGCCACGGCTCCTGGTTGTCGTTCTTGAACATCCACAAGCTGGTCGCCGCCGGTGTGTCCGCGGCGTATTCCCGCAGTGCCTCCAACGTCACCGCCTCGGGCCCAGCCATCGCGGGCAGCCCGTTGAAGCCCAACTGTCGGATCTGGCCTGCTCGCCGTACGTTCCGGGCCGTGAACTGCCGCTCGACCTGCGGGATATCACACATCAGCACCGTCGCCGAGCCCGCCGTCAGCCCCGCGCCGTACGGGAGCGCCCACAGCGCCACGCGGCATCCTCGGCACACGGGCCACCCCGTCGTCCCAGGCGGCAACGTGTTCAGCGACCGGATCGAATCGAACATCGGAAGCGTCGACTTCGCCCACAACATGGCGCACTGCTGTCCACAGAACGTGCAGGTTCGTTCGGCACCCTCGGCGTCGTCTGGCAGGAACAGCTGGACCATCTCGCGGGTCAGTGCCGTGCGGTCTTTCTCACGCTTGGCGTGAGTAGGCTTCGAGTTCGGATAGAGCGCGAACAGGACCTTCCACCAGTCGTAGGCGCCCGTGTCCGGGCGGGCGATCGCCGCCTCGACCACGTCGCCCACGATTTGCCGGACCACGCCGTCGAGTAGTTCGGCTGTGACATCCTCAACCCGGTCGCATCCGGCAAGTGCTGCCGCCGCCCATGCCCCGCACCGCTGCAACGGGTGCTCGGTAAGGCGTAACGACGATGCCGGAGCCTGGACGGTGCTTACCTGATCCACCCGAATCCCTCCACAGTGGATAGGCCGAGCCCCCATTCGTACAGGGCATCCAGCAACTGTGGCGCCGCCGCAACCCGAATCCGTGCGGTGGCTCCAATGCGAAACCCTTTCGCCACATCGAAGCGGCGTCGAGGGCCGGAATTCAGCACCTCCACTTCTACTTCATTCGACAGGCCGAGAAGGTCCGCCTTGTGTCGAAGGTTATGCGTCAACCCTGTCTGAAAATTAGCGTCTTCCGGAAGAATGTACCTGTCGTCATATTTAACCAGTACCGGCGAAACCGTATCAAAAACCGCAACCCCGTCTGAATGACTCACGACGCTATCCAATTGGATACCTTTGACCGACAGAACCACCGATCCCCACCGGATCTCACCGCGTCCCGCCAGCGCTGCCAGCAGGCACGCCGCGATCCGGGGCACCGGAGAGCCCATCGAGATCACGCCATTCGGCGAGGTCGAATACATGCGTGGACGCGGTGGTGCCCCTGGAAACAGCGGTGGAGAAACCCCCACCGGCCGAAGAGAACTGCCCTGCCAGCCGACATCGTGAAGCTCTTCAGCCACCCCTGCGTCCTGACCATCAATCAGGCCATAAACCACTGCCCTGGCCGGACCGTGAACATCTCCCCAGGGCATAACCGGTACATCTGGGGTGACATCAACACGAAACCGCACTAAACCTCTCCTCATTGTCCGTGTCGAACGTGGACCTAGTAGTAGCAGCAGACCCTGACGATTTCTGAGTTACCGCCAAAGTGATACCGATATGGCTGGAGGCAGCCAAGGTCTACGCTTCGTCGGTTGATCCCTCCAGCGTGATAAACGACCCATCGACGAGTCTGCTGCCGCTGCGGTCCCGCAGGCCTTGCGGTCCTTCCACGGGAATGAGCGGCATCTGTGCTATCCCTTCTGCTTGGTACAGATGGACGAGCTACGATCCCTGCAAAGTGATCAGCAGCGCGATCATGGTCGGCGGCAGCACCGCGTCGATCACGTTGCGATCCCTCCAGGGTGATGAGCAACTCCCGGGCTGCCCCGGCTGGTGAACGGTCAATCCGTGTTGCGATCCCTCCAGGGTGATGAGCAACACATACGCGCTGATCGTGACCACGCCGAACAAGGCGTTGCGATCCCTCCAGGGTGATGAGCAACTGGGGTGATTCCGGGACAGGAATCGTGGAAATGGCAGTTGCGATCCCTCCAGGGTGATGAGCAACTCCTGGGACTGCCGGAGTTCCGGTCGCACACGATCGTTGCGATCCCTCCAGGGTGATGAGCAACTCTGTGATCACTTCTACCAACGCGACCTATCACGGTTGCGATCCCTCCAGGGTGATGAGCAACCTGGTGGCCGGACAGGTGTTGGTCGCGCACCGGCACAACGGGTTGCGATCCCTCCAGGGTGATGAGCAACGCTGGCCTTCGCCGTCGACGGGCCGCTTGTCTTCGGGTTGCGATCCCTCCAGGGTGATGAGCAACTTGATCTTGAGGGTCTTGCGGACGGTCAACGTCACGTTGCGATCCCTCCAGGGTGATGAGCAACTTGGCCGTGAGTGCGGGGCGGCGGCCGGTTCACCCCATGTTGCGATCCCTCCAGGGTGATGAGCAACGCCAAGGTAAAGCTGCAGGTCAAAGGAATGATTCAGCTGGCTCCGAGCATGTATTTTGCAGCAGTCCGCCGGTAGTGCAGGAGGCCAGGTCAGAAGGGGTGTCGTCACTGGATCCTCCGCAGTATGAACGGCACTCTAGCTCCGGACAGCCACCTGGGCGAGGGCAGCCTCGTCCGGTCCAAGCCCGGTGAGGATTAAGACGTGTTCGCGGTGAACGCGCGTGGCAACGATCGAATCGATCGAACATCGCGCCTCAGACCAGTCCGGACCTGCGGCGGCGACCAGAGAGACCAGCGTTCGGACTAGCCGTCGCGCGGAAGGGCGCGCGAGGTCCATAGATGCCATAGCGAGACCGACAGGGTCTGCGCAGTCCCCGTGTCCGGCTGCGCAGATGCCGGCGATAACAGCCTCGTAGGCGCGACGGCACGTACGGCCAGGCGTGGTGAGTTGACGCAGCGTCTCTTGCGCGGCTTCTCTTTCGAGGCCGTGAGCCGAGTGCGCGTACCCGGCTGCCCAGGGAATCCCGGTGAAGGGTTCGACGTCGAGGTTGGCGGTGTAGAAGGCGGGGTTGAGGATACGCAGGCGCAGGAGGGCAGCGTCCATCTGTCTGCGGGCTTCGTACGGACTCAGGCCATGACGTTCGCACAGGTCGGCGGGAATGTCGCGACGCGATGCGCCCCGCCGCGCCCGGAAGACCGCGAAGATCAGCATGTCCAACGTGGCCGGGTCGGTACGGAGAGGCGTGGCCCAGACCGCCTGGCGGAGGTCTCGATCGGGCCGGGCAGCGGCACCACGGCGTACCGCGTCGTCGCGGCGGATCCTCTCCTCCAGGTGCGACAGCGGGTAGTGGATGAGCTGGGCGCGCGCGGCTCGTAGCCACGACTCTTCTCCTTCAGCGGCCGGCCCACGCAGGACGTGGGCAAGAGCGGCTGTGTCCTCGTACGCGGCCTGCGGGGAGATCAGGTGCTCACGTACGAGGGCCAGTTCCCGGACCGGCTCGCCCGAGCGGGTCGTGGGAAGCGGGCCGCGTAGGCGGGCGAAGCTGTTCAGGATCAGGTCGTCGACGGTGGCCTCGCATTCGGCGCATCCGCCCGGTCCCACGGGCGCATGGCAGGCGGCGCCGACGTGCCGGGCTCGGTGCAGGGGGCCACGCGCGATGGCACGGATTGCGGGTGCGGTGAGGGCGTAGAACGCGGGGAACGCGATCGCGTCGTCCGGGTCAGCCAGGTGGGCGAGGGGCCGCACAGAACCTCCTGAGGCAGGAAAGATCAGGCCACCCGCTGGGCGGCCTCCTCAGGAGGCGATGACGCCTCGTCGATGCTCTTCGGCACAGCCGTCGAACAACCTTCAGCATAAGCGATGCGCCGCTGCGAACGCCTGGAGTTCTCGGCACACCCGCTGATAGCGGGCGAAGATCATGTCGTCCATGCCGCCCAGGTCGTTGACGGCGTGGGCCAGCAGGGCTCGCACAACGTCCGGCTCGGGCGGTACGACGCGCTGTCGTCGGCGCTGACGCAGTCGATCAAGCAGGTGCGCGTACGGTGAGGAGTTGCGCAGCCGCTCCAGCTCCTCCAACGCCGGCGAACGGGCGGTGACGGCAGTCCAAGCACCCCAGTTGAACAGCGCCGGGCGCAGCACCTCGATGGCCAGGTGACAGGCCGGCCACGGCTGGTCGGAGAGGACGCGCCCGATCAGAGTGAGGCGTTGCCGGGCCGACTCGTACCGGCGGTCCGTGCCTGCGTAGAGATCGCGATGCAGGCTGTCGACGGACTCACGTATCGGGTCGAGGGCGGATGAGCCGTGCCCCAGCAGTGTCCAGGCGGTGCGTAGGTCCAGCCGGCGCAACGCACAGCCGGCGAGTTCGGCCAGCAACGGGTCGGGGCCGAGCCGGCGCAACACTCTGCCAGCGTCGCGAGCCACAGGGCGTATCCCCTGGTCGCGGGTGAGTTCCACGACGCGCAGCGGGCAGGCCGCAGTCAGCGACCAGGCGACGCCGGCCGTGATCATCGCGTTCCCGATGCCGGGCTTTCCAGGATTGATGATCAGGACAGTCTCGTCGACGTCCCGCAGGCTGCCCGATCCGGATCTGCCTGTCGGGGGTCCGGCGGCCTCCAGCGCGCGGTGGATCTCATCGCCGGCTCGCGCCACGTCCGCGACAGGCAACGGACCGACCGTCTCGGTCTCTGCTCGCGTACACGCCCAGGTGGCCAGCGCCTCAGCCCGGGCGGTGGTTTCCGCACTCGCCAGCAACCGAAGCCGGACCCGCCCCGGATTGTCGCGGTGCTGCTCAACCCAGTCGATCACTTGTAGCAGGGCCTGCTTGCCTTGTACGTCCGGTGCGTCGTCCCGGCCGACACCTACGCACATCAGGACGAGCACATCGCCGCTGCCGAGGACGGGCCAGGGGGTCATGCCGCGGCTCTTGAGCAGGTCGACGGCCAGGTCGCCACGCTCCCAGACCTCGGCCTGATCGATCACTGTCGTCGGCAGGTGGGGGCGCTGCTCCCTCAGGTGGGCGGTGTGCGTGGCCGCGTCGGCGTAGAACTGGGTGAGTTGATGGTCGCGGAGGATCGCCGCGCACTCCCCTGTCTGGGACTCCGGGATCCGCCGTCCCACCTGGCGGACGAGGGTCCCGCAGCCCTGCCGCGGGTCACGTACGGTCAGCTTCTCCACCAGACCCGTGACCAGCGTTCGTACGGGCGCGGACAGAGTGTCGCGCTCGCGTTCCAGTCTTCCGGCAAGGTGCCGTACGTACCAGGCCCGCAGCAGGGACTGATCGATCGCCTCACCGCGAGCGACCCGCTCGAAGAACGCCGCCTGGACTGACGGCCACAGCTCGGTCAGCTTCTCCACCTGGCCGTCGCTCAGGCCTCGTACGCCTTCGTGGCGGGCGCGGCGGGCGAGGCTGACATCGGCGCGCTGTCGCGCGTCCAGCAGCCGCCAGATGTGCGCACCGGACGGATCGAACTGGGCGAGTTCGGCCCAGAAGCGGTGACGCAGCAGCCAGTTCCGTAGCGCCCCGGCGGGCGTGATCAGGTCTTCCAGCCGGTACGGCGTCGTCGCGTCGTCGACGGGCAGCAGGCTCACCGGAATCCTGGCGTCCAGCGCGGCCAGCAGTGCTCCGGCGCCCAGCGCGTACGAGCCCGAGCCGGACGTCACGAGGCATTCGCGCGGCGTGAAGTGAGCTAGAGCCGCGGCAGCCGGGCCCGTGCAATGTCGCGCGGTCGGCTCCGCCACCTCCACCACCCGTACGTGCTCCGCAGAGAACCTCCGCCCGAACATGCCCTGCGGCGAGCAGAGCCCTTCGCGCAGGAGCTGCCCGTATTCGGCGAACGTCGCCGCACCCGGCCGGTGAGCGTTCACGGTGGCCAGGAGCACTACCGCGTCCGCCTCGACACCCGTCGTGAATATCTTGCGCAATGGCCGCCGTTCCAGCCCGGTCGCGTTCGGATCTCCTTCGAGATCCACCGGCTTGATCGCCTGGCTCCGCGGCAGGAAGCCCAGGTCACCGGCGCCAAGGGGGTGGAACAGCAGCGTCTTGACTGGGCGGCTCATCATCCTCCCCTTCCTGGATCGCTGGACAGGATGATGCTCGTCCATCAGACATAAGGGGGCGTGCCTCGAAACAGCCATGCCCGCAGGAACGACGATCACGAGAGCTTGTCCGACGACGATCTAGGAGTGGTACGCATGACGGTAGAAGGTGTGAAGCACCCAGCCGCCCCGCGCATGACTGTAGTCGGCGCCGGCGCCGGTTCGCGGGCCCCTGCCAGTTGGCGGCAGGCGGTGTCGGACGGCACGGCGGCGGTCGGCCTCGGCGGCATGGTCGCGGGCGGCTTCGTGATCGAAGCCGCCAAATCGGTGATGACGGGAGCGGCCGCCGGTCGCTGGTGGTTCGTCCTCGGCTGCGCGCTCGGGCTGGCCATCGTCCGGCTGGGATTGTGGCAGCGTCAACGGTCAAGGCGCAGGCTCCAGATCGGCATCGTGGTGACCGCCACCGACACCCGTCGGGACGGCGCCTCCGGAAGCCGCCACGACAAACAGGCCGAGGATCACAGCCTCTCCACCTGCTCACTCACCTTGAAGACCAGCGTGGAACTGGCCGACGTCGGCCATCAGACCAGAGCGCTGATCGAGGGCCTGGCCGACGAGACCCTGACCACCATCACGATCGCCGAACGTCTCTCCCCCGACGCCGCCCGGATCAATCTGATCCCGACCATGCCGCTGCACATCGCGTTCTACTTCGGCGCCAGGATGCGCCAGACTCACGCCCGCGAGATCGTGGTGCACGCCATTCGCCTCGACGGTAACCCCTCCTATTTCCCGGCGACCTCCCTGCGCGTAACGGAATCCAGCGTCCGCCCCCTCACCGTCGACCGGCTCGAAGTCCTCGAAGGGGATCCCACCAAGACGGCTGTGGCCCTCGATCTGCAAGGACGGGGGGACCAGTTCTTCGACCCGGTCCTCGAAAGCTGCCGAGCGCAGGGGATCGGCCATCTCTTGCGTATCCGCAGCAAAGGTCCCCTCCTCACAGCAGACCGGCAGACCTTCACCGGTGTTGTGGAGCAGATCTGCCATGCCTGGGGCACTGCCCCGCTTCCCGCGACCGCCCGCACCGGCCACCACGTCATCTTCCTCAGCGGCCCGGTCGCCATCTCCCTCGCCCTCGGCGCACGCCTCGCCGGCGCAGACCAAGGCCGCTGGACCGCCTTCTCCTTCAACAGCGCCGACGGCGCTTACGAACCGTTTCCGCCTCCTCCTTCCTCCTGACGGGATGTCCTGGTGTCCGGCTGGTGCGAAAGCGCTATGCGGCCGGTTCCCGGTGGTTAAGGTGCCATACCTACCCCCTGGCCCGATGGCCCCTCGGCTGCGCTTCGTCCATCAGTCAGGAGTGGAGATGGGACGCGACGACGGGAGGGCGATCAAATGAGGCTTGGTGCTGTCGCGGGCGGGAGGCGACCGGCATGAAGGTGCACCCCGTGGTGATCGGTACGTCCGGCACGCAGCGCTTCATCTTCGAGTCCACGAAGCGGCGGGAGAACGTAGGAGCCTCGCACCTGGTCACCCGGATCGAGGAAGCATGGCTCAACGATGCGCTGCTGGAGCTCGAAGCCGATCGTACGGCCCGTATACGCACTGGACCGCTGGAGATCGTGACCGCCAACGCCGGCGGGATCACCGCGCTGGTGCGTGATCCTGGCCTCGGCCGCACGCTGGTGGCGGCGATCACCGGCAGGGCTCTACGGGACGCTCCCGGCCTGGATGTATGCGGGGCCGTCGGTCCGCCGTTCGACTGGGACGGAGCGGACGTCCTCGCCGAGGCGCTGCACCGCACCCGCGCCAAGCTCCCAACCGTGCGTCTGGCTCACCCTGGACCGCAATCACGTTTCCCCGGCCTGCCGATCGCCGCTCTGTGCACGTCGAGCGGACTGCCGGCGCAGTCGGTCGTCCGTCCGGCTCCGGGCGAGTCGCCGCAGCCCCGCTCTGCTGCCAGTCTCGCGAAGTTGAAGGCCTTCGAGCCTGCTCTCGGGCGTCTGGCAGAGAAGATGGGCCCGCTGCGCGGGGAGACGGATCGGACGCGGGCCGGGTTGCGCGTGGTTGTCGAGTATCTCGGTGAACGAGCCGACTGGGTAGCCGTCGTCCACGTGGACGGCAACGGGTTGGGACGGGTCTTCCAGAACCTCCCCATGGTCATGCGGCACCAGGGAAGGACCACCGCCGAGGAGTACGCCGACGGCCTCCGCGATCTGTCCCGAGGGGTGGACGAATGCGTGGAGAAAGCGTTCAGTAGGACTGTAGCCGAGCTGGAAGCGCACGGGGATTCCCTGGTCGACGGGTATCTGCCGCTGCTGCCGCTGGTACTGGGTGGCGACGACCTGACCGTGATCTGCGACGGCGCGGTGGCGCTGGCGTTCACCGAGCGCTACCTCGCCCTGTTCAAGGAGTGCGCCCAGGATGACGAACGGGTCGGGGGCTTGCTGCTGAAAGCGGGGGAACCGGCTCTCGGCGCCTGCGCCGGAGTGGCGATCGTCAAACGGCAGTACCCCTTCCGCAGCGCCGTCACCCTGGCCGAGGCGCTGACCCAGGAGGCCAAGTCCGTCAAGACCAAGCTGGGCCCGGACCGCTGCGCCCTGTCGTTCCACGTCCTGTACGAGAGCGCGTTCGCGGACCTCTCGCGGCTGCGCGCCGGTACGACGCTGCCGGACGGCACCCGGCTCACCGCCCAGCCCTACGTAGTGGGCAACCCCGGCCATGACCCGGAAGGCTGGTCCCGTCATCGGCATTGGAGCGATCTGCGCCGCCGGGCCGGCGCTCTGAGCCGTACGAACACCGACGGGGACAGGGTCCTCGCCGGCGGCCAGACCCATGACCTGCGTGCCGGGCTATTCGTCGGCAAGGACGTCGCCGACAGCCGGTTCTCGCTGCTGACCACACGTCTCGGAGGCGCCACCGTAACGGATCTGGTGGGCGAGGAACGCTCGCTGTTCTGGACGCACGACGGCGTGGCACACACCGGTCTGCTGGACGCCATGGACGCCGTCGGGTTCCTCGCCGGCGAAGGAGGAGGAGAGTGATGGATCTCCGTCTCCGCATGCTCAGCGACTGGCACATTGGCACGGGCACGGCCGCCCGGGGGCGTGCTGCCCGCCAGGTGCAACGTGATGTGGACGGCCTGCCCTACGTCCCCGCCAAGACGCTGATCGGGGTGTGGCGCGACGCCTGCGAGGTGGCCGCGAGAGCCTTGGGTAGCTTCTGGTACGACTGGGTGGAGTACCTGTTCGGCAGTCAACGGTCCCACTTCGAGTCGGAAACCTCGCAGCCACCGCGCGCAGGCATGGCGAGCCCTCGCCCCGCGGCCCTGCTGCTGAACGGTCCGCTGCGCGTGCCGGGACCGCTCGGCCAGATGCTCACGGCCCGCCCTCGCCTGCGTGAGGCGGTGATCTTCATCAAGCCCGGTGTCGCACTCGACCCGCGGACCCGCACCACCGTGGAGCGGAAGTTCCGGTACGAGGAGATGGCTCGCGGCGGGATGACCTTGGAAGGCTCCGCGGAGCTGGCAGACGAGCTCGACGAGGACCAGCTCGCGTGCGCGCTCGCTCTGTTGTGGGCCGGGGCGATGCTGGTGGAAACCATCGGCGGCAAGCGACGCCGGGGCGCTGGGCGCTGCCAGTTGGAACTGTCCGGGCCCGGCCTGCCTCCGGACATCGACCGTCTGAGCCTTCCTCCGGCGAAACCACCCAGGCGCTCCGATCCGGAACCCGCACATGAGGCGGAAGCGCGTACGGGAGAAGGCTGGGAGCGGGCGCTGCTGACACTCCGGCTTCTCGACCCGCTGCTCGCCCATGATCGTACGGTCGGCAACCTGGTCATCGGGCTCGACCATGCCCCCGGATGGATCTTGCTTCCCGAGGTACTCTCCCGCCTGCGGTCGAACGCCGCGGCGGCAGCGGCCAGACGCGGCGACCTCGTCGTCTCCCCGGCGACCCCGCTGGTCGACGGTCGGCGCACTCTGCCCGCGCCCCGGGTGCTGGCCCGGCCGAAGGACAAGCCGGATCTGATCGTCAACCGCATGACGTCATCCGGTGACCCCGGCCAGACCCTCAAGCGGCTCCGCGGCGGATATGTCGGGCAAGGACTGCGGATTCACCGTCCCGGTTTCACCACCAGGATGCACAACACGATCAACGACACAACACAGCGGCCGACCCGAGATCTCGGAGGCGTGTACGTCTACTCCGCGCTGGAACCCGGCACCGTGCTGGCCGCCGAGGTCCGCGTCAGGGCCGGACTGCTGGCCGAGGGCTGGCAGAAGTCCCTGGCAGGGACGTGGCGGCTGGGACGTTCCCGCAAGGATGACTACGGACGGGTGTCGGTCACCGTACAACCTGAGCCTGCCAACCCCGCCTCCGGCCCTTCGCTGCGTGAAGGGGACCTGCTCCGGGTCTGGCTGCTCTCGGACGCCCTGGTGCACAATGCGCGGCTGTCCTTCAGCTCCGATCCGGCGGATCTGGGCCGGGCGCTGACCGAGGCTTTCACAGCCGCCGGCACGCCCGGCGTGCAGGTGGAGCCCGTACTCGAAGACGAAGACCGCATACCCACCTCCTACGAAGTGAGGCGGACGGAGTCATGGCACCGGAAATGGGGCCTGCCCCGGCCCAGTCTGCTGGGTCCGGCCGCTGGCGGCTGCCTGACCTTCAGAATCGCTTCCGGGCAGATCGCCCCGGACGCCCTCGCCGAGGTCGAACTCACCGGCGTGGGCATGCGACGCGGCGAGGGCTTCGGCCAGGTCCGCTTCAACGATCCCCTGCTCACCGAGCAGGTTCGAAGCTCCAGCCCCGCCTCCTCACCCACACCGTCCACTGCGACCGAACCGCTTGCTCCCGGAGATGCCGGTTACGCCGAAGCCCGGCTCATCGAGCGTGCCGCCTGGCGCGGGGAGATCCGGCGCACGGCCGAGAGACTCGCGGCGGAATCCGACGTGCTCGCTGACTTGAACGAGCTGAGCATCAGCCGGCTCAACAACATCCGGAACCTGCTCCCCCGTTTGAGAGAGGATCGCGGAGTCCTCCATCAGCGGATCGCGCGGCTCACCGCCCGCTGGCCAGACCCGTCCAAAGCCCGGAAAGTGCTGGAGGAACGGCTCGTCTCGGAGACCTGGGTGTGGCGGACGCTCGATCTTCCCGAAGCCGAACTCTCCCTCACCTCGGACGCCACCCCCAAACTCCGGTCGGAACTACGGGCAGAGGCTGTATCGACGGTGCTCATCGCCTGTCTGGCGGCACGAGCCCGCCGCGAGGCCGCGGGCGCAGGAGAGCAGGAGGCACGCCCGTGACGATCGGACGACCGATGAACCTGCGGCTCCGCCTGCGCGGATGGCTACAAGTACGTACGCCCCTGCACGTCGGAGGCATCGCGCTGGACCCCGCCGAGGCGTTGCCCGTGGCCCTCGACGGACGCGACCGGCCCTACGTCCCCGGTACGAGCCTGGCCGGGGCACTGCGTGCCTGGATGCGCGGCGTCGACACCAGCCCTGAGGCGCTCGGAGACTTGTGGGGCTTCGTCCCGGACGGCAAGTCCGACGCCGGCCAGGCCAGCCGCGTCGTTGTCCACGACGCGCTCATCACCACCTCGACCACTCTCGGCGCCGACGGAACGCCGGTGGACCTGATCGACCCGCTCTCCCTGCCCTCCCGCGAGGGCGTCGGCATCGACCGTTCCACCGGAGCCGCGGCCACAGAATTCCTCTACTCCCGTACGGTCATCCCGGCCGGCAGCTACCTGCGCCTGGAGCTCGACGTTGAGTCCACCACAGGCCAGATCGAGCGTGATCGTGCCCGGTTGAGAGAGCTGCGTGCTGCCCTCGCCACTGGGCGGATCTCGCTCGGCGCGTCCACAAGCGGAGGGCTGGGCGTGGTGCGGCTGCTGAACGAGACGATCAACGAGCAGGACTTCACCACACTGCAGGGACTGCTCGCCGTGCTGCGCGGCGAGCTCTCCGAAACCGACCTCGCCAGCGCCGGTGACGCCGACCTGCCCGAGCGGCGCGATTCGCTGACGGTGGAGATCAGTTGGAAACCTCTCGCGCCGGTGATGGTCCGGGCGAGCGGCGATGCCCCCGTCATCGGAACCCTTCCCCTGTCCAGCAGGTGCGAGGGCGGCTCGTACGTCCTTAACTTGCCCGGAAGATCCATCAAGGGCGCTCTGCGGAGCCATGCCGAGTTCATCGAACGGACCGCCCGAGGAGTATGCGCCCCCGGCCGCCCGTCCGAGAGCACGTCAGCGCGGGCACACAGTGACAACTTCCGCGCCCAACTCGACCAGCTACCTGCGATCAAGGCGCTCTTCGGCACCGCGAACCGGCGCTCCGCGGACGATGACTTCGCCTGGGGCAACGGCGCGCTGACCGCTCACGAATGCGTCACCACCACCCGGATCCCCGCCGACGTGTGGGAGACGCTGACGGACGGGCTCAAAGCCGGTGACCAGGAATCACTGCCCTCGGACGAGCGAGAACGGCTCGCCAAAGCCGGGATGGACCAGGCCGACCACGTCGCGATCGACCGCTGGACCGGCGGCGCCGCGGACGAACGGCTCTACAGCGTGCTGGAGCCGCACGGCGTCGAGTGGGAGCCTCTCCGTCTCAGTGTGGATCTCACCCGCCTCGGCGATTATCGCGACACCTGTGTGGCACTACTGCTGCTCATCCTGCGCGATCTCAACGGCGGGAGGATCCCTCTGGGCGGCATGGTCACGCGGGGATTCGGCGACATCACGGTCGAGTCGATCCTGCTCACCGGATACGAGTGGCCCGGCGGCACGACCTTGGAAGGCGTGCTTGAGGACGAGTACTTGGAGCTCTTGGACCAGGAATGGCAGCTCTATCTGAAGAGGGTGAAGGTGTGAGTGTCGTCTTGTACGCCGCTTCATGGCACGACATCGGCCTCGACGAGGTTCTGCGACATGCAGCCCCCGGTAGCACCGCCTTGCTGGCCACTCCGCGGACGCACCACATCGCCCTCGTGGACGCCTCCGGCGACGTGAAGACCCGCAAGGGATCCGTCCGGCTGCAGGACGTCTTCGAAGCCCGGTTCTTCGACGAGCGCGCCGAACTGCGCTGGGTCAACATCGCCGACGGCCGCGGCACCGCCGTCTTCCTCACCGAGGACGCCGCCACGCTGCCGGCCGCCTTCGTCGATCGCCTCCCCGCCGTCGAGGCGATCGACACCCGTGCCGGTGCGTACCTGCTGTGGGGCCGCTCGGCCGGCTCGGTGAACGGCTGGACGACCCTGTCTACGGAGCGCATCGGTACCATCGACATCCCGGCGCAGATCCCCGCGGAACAGCACGCGCAGGTCCTCGTGCAGGAGTACATCGCCCAGGATCCCAACCACGGTAACGCCTACATAGCCGAAGAGCGTCTACTCCGCTTCGACCTCGCCGCCCCGGAGACTTCCACCTCATGAACAACAGCAGAAACCAGAACGGGAAAGCTCGCTCCGGCCAGAAAGACAATCAGCCCACCGAGGCAGTGCCCGACAAGGAGGCACGTTTCCTCAACCCCTACACCTTCGTTCCCACTCCACGGCGCGACGAAGTGGAAGGACCTCTCGGTGACGCCCTTCCCCGGTGTCACGACAGACTTCATGAGGGCGGATGGACCGGATCGGTCAAGGTCAGGCTCACCGTGGAGACACCGCTGCTGTTGCTCGACACCGCCAGAGCCTTTCCCGCGCCGACGGGGAAGGAGGGCCATCTCTACTATCCGATGCTGCTCCGCAACGGATCTCCGCACCTGCCCGCCACTTCCATCAAGGGCATGCTGCGCTCCGCCTTCGAGATCATCACCAACTCTCGGTTCGGCGTATTCGAAGGCGGACAGGAGCCACTCGGCTGGCGCCGGATCGTCAGCGACGCCCTGAAGATGCAACCGGTCAGGATCGTCGGCGACGGCCAGGGCGGCCTGAAGATCGAGTTTTGCAAGGCCGTCCGTCTGCCGCGCTACGTCGCAGGGAACGTCGTGAAGTACCCCGATGGCAGCCTGCCACAGCACGGTGACGAGGTCTGGGTCCGAACTCGCGGTCGTACACCAACCGTGGAGGAGATCGATAAGAGGCCGAAGGCGCCAGGAAAAGGCTGGGAACAGGGATACGTGTTCGTCAGCGGCAGGAATACCGAAGGAAAAAAGTGCGAGCGCGTTTTTATCCCCAACAATGGAAAGGAAGCAGAGCTCACTCCGGAGCTCTGCGAGCGGTGGAACAAGCTCATGCTCAACTACCGGAAGGCACACTCCGAGGAGGAGCTGAAAGGGTTCAACACCACCGCGAGCGATGAAGGTAAGAAACTTGAGTGGAGCGCGCATCTGAAGGACAGGGAGCGCGCCAAACTCCAGGAAGGCACGCTGTGCTACGCCTACATGCCCGGCAAGAAGATCACCGCCCTTTTCCCCGTAGCAGTGCCTCGTGACATCTCCAAGCTGGCGCCGGTGGACATGCTTGTAGAAAGCCTGCGTCCCGCTCCCGATCTCGGAAGCCTCTCCCCCGCAGATCGCCTGTTCGGCTGGGTTGCGCCCAGAGGTTCCAGCACCCGTCCGGCAGGTTACCGAGGCCGACTGCGGGTTGGGCCGGTCCGATGCGAGGAGAGCGCTATACCCAAGACGACGCGATTCAGCGGAGACGGCCTTCCTCTGGCCATCCTCGGCCAGCCCAAACCGAGCCAGGGCCGTTTCTATCTCTCGGAGGGGGAGCACCGTAGGAAACTGGAGAACCCACCGAGCGACGGACTTGCCAAGAGCGGGCTCTACCCGTCTGGTGAGAGCCTCCTGCGAGGCCGCAAGGTCTACTGGCACCACGCCGCTACCGCCGGCAACCCCACCTATTGGAGCGAGCCGGGGTCTTCCACCGATCCGACTCAAGAGCGGATCGGAATCGGGTATCGCGAGTTCCGGCGGCCCCGAAGTGCGAAGGAGGACGGTAAGAACCCTGTCACCACCGAAGACTTTTACTTCGACACTGGCGACGAGGAGCAGCGAGACACTCAGAACCGTTCGATCGAAGGCTGGGTAACCCCCGGGACCGAGTTCACCTTCACCCTCGACGTCCGTGACATCAGCCTCTTCGAACTCGGCGCCCTGGCCTGGCTGCTCAACCTGCCAGAGGGCCACTTCCACCGCCTCGGTCTGGGAAAGCCGCTCGGATTCGGCAGCATCCGCCTGACTTGGGACACCTCTGGCACTACTCTGCGCGGTAACAAGGACTGGGCCACCTACTACCGGAGCCTTACCGCCGAGCCGCCTACGCCGGACCCATCAGAGATTATGAAAATGGCGCTCGAAGAATTCGAGAAATCGACGCAGGACACGCCTCACAAGGAGATACGAGATGTGTTCCTGGCCACAACCACCGGACGGCCCGAACTTCCCGTCCATTATCCTCGGGTCCGGCCATTGGGAATGATAGCCAACTTGTCGATGCCGATGCCGCCCGACCCGCGTGGTCGATCCTATGAATGGTTCACCGCCAACGAAAACACCGGGAAGAACCAGAAGACGAAGAGGACTGAGGTGTTGCCCGGCCACGGACGCTCCCTACCACCGGTAAACGCAGATGACCTAGATCTCGTTCTCTACCAGGAAGTTCCGAAGGGTCAAGGAACACGCCACAAATCTTGAAGGCTCGCCTTATCTGTCGGCCAGGGTACGAGCGGCCCAGCATCCCCAAGGCCGTCGTCGGCCGGGTCTACGTGCTGCGATCCCTCCAGGGTGATGAGCAGCACGAGCAGCCCGGCCACGTCCCCGCGCTCGTGCCGTAGTTGCGATCCCTCCAGGGTGATGAGCGGCGTGCGCGATGGTCCGCCCATAAACCTGAATGGGCGTCACGTTGCGATCCCTCCAGGGTGATGAGCGGCATCCACTTCGGGTTGTTCAACTACGTGTCGGCCTTGTTGCGATCCCTCCAGGGTGATGAGCGGCCCGACGAGCCGATGCCGACCCGCACCACGCGGGAGAAGTTGCGATCCCTCCAGGGTGATGAGCGGCCCTCGGAGGAAAAGCCCTTGTTGATGGACTGCCCCTGTTGCGATCCCTCCAGGGTGATGAGCGGCCGTTTCGACGCGTAAATGCATGGCCGACTCGGCAAAGGGTTGCGATCCCTCTAGGGTGATGAGCGGCCCTCCGTGGCCTGCCGAAGAAGTTCACCTTCGGTCCGCGCGTTGCGATCCCTCTAGGGTGATGAGCGGCCCCCAAGGTAAAGCCGCAGGTCAAGAGCTGTGAGATGGTATACAGATCGCGCTATTCTGCAGCAGTCCGACGGTAGTGCAGAAGCCCAGGTCAGAGCTTCAACCATCCCTCGGACCGCAGATGAATAAGCCATGTCCTTCACTTCCTCTCCGTGATAGCAGCTACCCACCATCATGAGGCCGACCGGAAGAACCTCCCAAGCCACCGACTTTCCCTTCAGCCCCCGCTGCTTAATCCAGCGGACCATCGAGCACTCCGCGCGAACTGCTCAGCAATGACCCGGGTCAGACGGGAAGATTCAGGCCGTACTCCATTCGCGCAGCGCCTTGAACCCTCGTACACGGCTCACCGACGTCGATCACCGGCGGCATTCGGTTCCACCCACTAGCTTGAGTGCGATAGTAATTCCATACAAGTTGAATTCCTGTGACGAGAATGTCTTGGAGTGACAGACCTCTGCTACAGCGGCTCCGCTGCTTTGTTCACCGGCCTGGACGAGTAACCCCTGTCCTTGTCTGTCTGAACGACGTTGGTATTAGGTTAGCCCTGCCTACGACACGGCCGGCGGCAGGCTCGCCGAGATCGCCGGATGCACGTACCGCCACGGCTCAACAAACCCGTCCTGCGTGCACTCCAATGCCAACCTCAGCTCCATCCCGTTTACGTCCTGTTGCCAGATTTTCTCCGGGATCCCCGAGTTCAATGGGGCATGGGTCGCCTTGAGCACCAGCTTGTGCGGGTAGCCGACCACCAAGGTGAACGGCTCCACCGTGCGCCCGCCGTCGCTCTGACCTTCAAGCTTCTCCTGAAACTCGTACGGGCCACGCACATGCACGGCCAACTCCTCACGGCTCGGCCCAGCAACGACGGGGTTGGCCCACGGCTGACTGTCCTGGATCTGCAGCAGGGGCACATGCACCTCCTCTACGCCTTGTGGCCCAGTGAGTATCAGCTCCAAATAGGCGCCGCCAGTGGCGAGGATCGGCGTGCATATGATGGCGATTTGCGGGCGAGCCTCCCGGTGTTGCCGATCCTTTTCCAGCCTGCTCATGGTTTCAGCGGCCTCCGCTGCTCGACGCGCGGCCAGCCAGGAGAGGATCGAGATCGCGGTCGCGGCGATGAAAGCGATTATGGCGACCAAAGCCGACACGCCGGAGAACAGTGCGGACCACTCGTCCACTTTTGTGAGCTCCACAACACTCCTTCGATTACTGGGCTTCCACTTTCCCTCGCGGAATGTGATGCTGTACGGCGATTCGGTATTGAGAGCCGCAGCAATGAAGTCAGCACTCAGGTCCCGGGTAGCGACAGCGGAGACACCACCGCCCCAGATGGTTGCGGGTTGTACGACGGCAGCGGAGAGGGGGAGAACTGCGGCGGCGGGTCACCCTTACAGATCCGCTTCGCATGCCGCGCCTCCGCCACCTGCTCCACGGTCTTGCCGCGGTACTCGACCTGTGCATCGGTCGATAACATCATCCGCCACTGATCGTTCTCGTACACCATCTCGTAGGTGAACGCCGCGATCAGCCGTGTCACGTTCAGACGCGCCAAGTCCCCATTCAGGGTGATCGTCTTAATCTCAAATCGGATTCCCTGCACCAACGGCTGACACAACTGGTGCACCCGAATGTAGTCCTCCCGGGACACCAGTTCCCGTGAGGCCGCTGCCGTCCGGTCCCACGACCCGCCATAGTCCCCAGCCACGTAAAGATCGAAGTAGTCCGTCGCCGCCGCGCGCACCGCAGCTTCCGACCGGTCGGCCGGCGGCTGGTCATCGCCCGCAGGTTGCTCCTGAACCTGGCCAGTGCCAGAGGTCGACTGGCCGTCACCAGCCTGCGGCTGGGTGAGGATCACTACGGCGAAGACGGCAATCGCGACGATCGCCGCCACTGGCAGGACAACGATCAACACCACAGGCAGGGCGCCCGAGGCGCGGCGCATCTGGTACGGGTTGTGTAAGGCGGCTGGGACACGGGAGCGCTCCATGCGGCTAGGGGGACGCGGATAAGACGTATCCCAGGCTGCGCGGGTTGGCCTTCAATGGGTCACGATCCAGCATGGCGGCGGATCTGCCAGTCGGCCTTCTATGGCGCCGCTCACCATGCCTGGCACCGATCAGCAGAAGGAAGTACAGACGGAACTAGTGACGGCATAGTCGCACTGGCAGCGCCTCACGCGGACACCCACTTACGCCACGCAACGGGACGTGGCCCTGTGTTGCGATCCCTCCAGGGTTGATGAGCGGCCGCTAGGGGGCCTCGAGACCCAGCATGCCTCTAGACCGTTGCGATCCCTCCAGGGTGATGAGCGGCTTCGGGGATGATCTCGCCCAGGTGGATGGGGTCGTCCCGTTGCGATCCCTCCAGGGTGATGAGCGGCTCGCCTCCACCGCCTGCTCGATCACCACAGACACCAAGTTGCGATCCCTCCAGGGTGATGAGCAGCTGGCGTTGACCGGCGGGGCCGCCGACCCAGGCGGGTTGCGATCCCTCCAGGGTGATGAGCGGCCTGCAGGCGTGGTTGCACGTGGTCAGCTTCACCGGCACGTTGCGATCCCTCCAGGGTGATGAGCGGCTCCCACACGGTGCACGCCGTCGAGCACGCCGTCGCCGTGTTGCGATCCCTCCAGGGTGATGAGCGGCCTTCGGCGCGGGCGCTGGGCATGATGCTGCGCACGTTGCGATCCCTCCAGGGTGATGAGCGGCACGCGGCCGCCGGAGTCCTTGCCGGCGCCGCGGCCCTGTTGCGATCCCTCCAGGGTGATGAGCGGCCCCCGCCCGGGCGGCGCTTCTCCGGGTCGAACCCGAGTTGCGATCCCTCCAGGGTGATGAGCGGCTGACCAATCCTGCTAGTTCGGCACACGCCTCATCGTGTTGCGATCCCTCCAGGGTGATGAGCGGCCGGACGTAGGTGACGACGTCGTCGGGCAGGTCGTGTTGCGATCCCTCCAGGGTGATGAGCAGCCCTCGACTATGGAACCGACCTGCTGGCCTTCCATGTTGCGATCCCTCCAGGGTGATGAGCGGCTGGTACGTTCAGCACATGTCAAATACTGGTGATCCCGTTGCGATCCCTCCAGGGTGATGAGCGGCCGGTCAGGATGACGTCGTTCAACTCCCGCTTGACGTCGTGTTGCGATCCCTCCAGGGTGATGAGCGGCGCGAGTCGGGTCGGTTGTTTGTTTACTGACCGTACGTTGCGATCCCTCCAGGGTGATGAGCGGCCCCAAGGTAAAGCCGCAGGTCAAGAGCTGTGAGATGGCATGTAGATCGCGCTATTCTGCAGCAGTCTGGCGGTAGTGCAGAAGCCCAGGTCAGAGCTTCAACCGTCCCTCGAACCGCAGATGAGTTAGCAATGCCCTTCATTTCCTCCCCGAGACAGCAGCTACTCACCATCATGCGGACGGCCGTAAGAACCTTCTCAGAATTCACTGCGCTCAGACAGCAATGGAAGCATCCTGCTCCGTCAACTTCCCCTCCAGCCCCCGCCGCTTAATCCAGCGGCCCCATCAAGCACTCCGCGCGAACCGCTCAGCGACGACCCGGCCAGACGGGAGTGCCACGTCCGGAAGGCGATTCGCCAAGGCCCACTGCCAGGCAACCCGACGAAGATCGACCGCCTCACCCTACCGAACACCGCTTCCTCGGAGGAGTCGCAGCCATCGTCGTCACCAAGTTGCCTATCCTCTGTCACTGTGCCTTGCACGACAGCGCGCCCCTTGGACGCTGTTCGGCGAACCCGCGACATCAAGAGCTCGTAGCTGCCGATAAGGCAGCGCTCGGCCATGCCGCGAGAAGGCGGCCGACTAGGCTCGGCTCCGCGAGGGCGATGTTTCGCTCCCCGGCTGGCGAGGCTGCCGACCAGCAAGGCCCACGCCAGAAAGCCTCCTCTGGACCCGTACCGGTTGGCCAGAAGGATGGACATCGAGACGACGAAGATCATGCCGTCGACCGCGAGCGAAATATGTACCGCCGCCAAATGATCATCACCGTGACGCAGGCGCAGCTCGTGCCTGTGACGGAACGACACGATCGCCGCGATGACCGCGAGCAGGAGGACCCCCGCAATCGTTGGCCGCTGGATCCGACGTACGGCCCGAGTACTTGCCTTCATGCTCGTTCACCCCTCCCGGCCTGGGAGAACGAGCGTGGTGGAGGCGCTGAAGGATATGAATGTATCGGCGGTGCCCCCGCCGACGGGGATGCTCCCAGGCTGACCTCGGCGTTCATTTCGCTGGGTTTGTCGGCTCCGCTCCCGCAGGGATGATCCTTACGGGACCATCCTGATTCCCGGCCTCCTCCAGTCGGCCCCGCTCCTGCAGGGATGGCCCCCCGGGGCTGGTCAGCCCCGGGCACAGTCCGGATAACGGTCACCGACTTGGCAACGTTGGTACTGCCAGTGCTTGACTTCCACCTGGTCGGTCTGGCTGACCGTCAGCCAGTACCGTTGGGGCACGTACTGCGTTTTCCAGACGCATTCGTCCGAGCGGTGCCCGGCGATCGGCTCGCGGTCACAGTCCCAGCCTTTGGTGAAGATCTTGGGCTGGATCCGTTTGGCGGTGACCGG
This sequence comes from Nonomuraea glycinis, assembly GCF_014646515.1. Classification (GTDB taxonomy): domain Bacteria; phylum Actinomycetota; class Actinomycetes; order Streptosporangiales; family Streptosporangiaceae; genus Nonomuraea; species Nonomuraea glycinis. Next base: position 185,712 of record NZ_BMNK01000015.1, on the reverse strand, counting down.
CCCCTGCGGTGTGGACATGCAGGCGGCCGTGTGGGCGAGCGCGCCGATCAGGCACAGAGCCCTGAGGAGCACGCGTGTCGTGTCTTCGTCATCATCCGGGTTCCTCCATGAACAAACACAGGGCCACCCCGGCGTTGCCGGGATGGCCCTGTTGCGATCGGATCAGTTGTCGTCGATGACTGCGGACAACTGGCTGCGGGTATGGTCCCTGCGGCGTATTCGAGCGGGGCAGCGCACAGCGTCAGCCCCACGTCCTGCGGAAATGGTCTGCTGTACGAAGACTCGGGCCGCTGGTATCGAGAGTCGGCCCCGCGCCTGTCACCCCTCGGTGTCGGCCAGCTCGCCGGTAAGCCCGGCCTTCTTGACCAGCCGGCCCCAACGCGGGCTTCGGGCGAAGGCCCGAGCGATGGTCACGCCGCTGGGCAGATCCCCGTCGTCCCGCCGGTTTTGCAGCGCCCACCGCCAAGCCTCTTGCTGCAAGGCCCGGCCGTCCCTGGCGTGCTCAACCGGCAACCCAGCCTCTTCCTCCCGGTCCACCGGGTCGGCATCCGTACCGGCGACAGGATCAGCGCCACGAGCAGGCACATCCTGATCTCGTACCCGCCCTCCGGCAGCCCGCCGGATCTGGGACATCAGCAGCTCATAGCTACCGATCAGAGCGGCGCTCGGCCAAGCGGCGATGACTCTGCCGATCAAGCTGGGTTCGGCGATGGCAACGTTCGCCCCGAGACTGGCGAGGCTGCCGACCACGAGCAGGGTCCAGGCCAGGAAGCCGCCCCGGGAGCCGTACTGGTTCGACAGCAAGATAGACATCGAAGCCACGACGATCAGCCCATCCACGGCCAGGGGGATCAGCACGGCGGCGAGCTCGTCTTCACCGTGCCGCAGGCAGAGTTCGTGCATGTGGCGAAAGGACACCATGGCCGCAATCAAGGCCAGGAATGCAACACCTACGACTGTCGTGCGTTGAATGCGCAGTACAACATGGTGGTCAGGTGCCAGTGCCGCCCATCTCCTCTCGCTCATGGAGAACAGGGCGAGCGAACACACCCAGCGGCGTGCGGTGATCGCCTGTCCGCCAGCACGACGAAGGAGTTCCGGCAAGCACAAATACCGGCACACCGCAGCCGCAGGCAGCCCGCGACGTCACGATCGGCACCGTCATAGGAGAGCCGGGAAAACGAGCGCGCATGTCACAGCTCCTTCTGTTTATCTTCATCTCACCGACCGGTTCCGGATCTTCGAGAACGCGTCCAGTGCGGTCTCGTCCGCGTCATCCAGCGTGTGCAGGTACTTCTCGGTGGTGGCGATCGAGGCGTGACCCAAGCGTTCCTTGACCACCTGCAAGTCCGCACCACCCGCGAGCAGCCAGGAGGCATGCGCATGCCGCATGTCGTGAATTCGAACGTCGATCCCCAGGTCAGCCTCCTTCAGCGCGGGCTTCCAGACCTGCCGCCGAAACCAGTCAGCGGGAATGTGGCCATCGGTCGCCCGACGCCGCGGCTCACGCGGGCTGTCCTTACCTGAGGACCTGCGGCCGGCACGGTAGATGGCGAAGGCCGCACGACAGTGCTCGCAGCGGCATTTGCCTGCGGTGTAGGCGCTCAACGAGCCATGCCGATACCTTCTCCCCTTCTCGTTCGGCTCGGTGAGGCCCAGCTTGAGCGGATCTGGAGCAAGCCGGAGTATCGGCTTGTCCTTCGATTCCTGCCTCCAGACGAACAAGAGATCGTCGGGCTCCAGCTTCTCCGCTTCGATATGCGCCTCAAGCTTCGCCATGATCTGCACGGTGAGTTTGAAACGCCGAAACTCCCGATCCTTCGGGTATTCCTTGACGATGAACCGCTCACCATCAGGATGAAACTTCGGATTCACCTCGACGACCGCACGGGAAACGGTGAGTATCCTCGACCTCTGCGCCACATCCTTGACGCGCAGCTCGGTCAGCTCTCCCCACCTCAAGCCTGTCTCGATGGCGGCCTCCACCAGCAGCCGGGAATCGGCGTCGGGCAGCGCCTGATAGAGCTCGTCGAACTGCTCAGGAGTGATGATCGTCCGGGGTTTCCTCGGCGCCGGCGGGACCTTCACGCCTCGACACGGATGCAGGTACGTCACCTGGTCGTTGAGCGCCGTCGTGAAGATCGCACTCAGCAGCACCTTGGCGTACTTGATGGTCGGCGGACGGATCCCGTTCTTCTTCATCGCCGCGACCCAGACCCGGACGTGCTCGGGCAGGATGTCGATCATCCGCATGGCGCCGAACTCGGGGATCAGGTGCCGGTGGATCGTGTACGTGTAGCTCTGCCGGGTGGTGGCCTCGATCTCGTGGTTCGGCAACCAAGTGTCGAGCACGTACCGCTCGAACGTCTGCCGCCCCCTCCGCGGATCCCCCACCCGCCCCTGCGCGACCAGACTCTCGGCGTCCCGCCACGCCCTGTCGGCCTCTTTCTTGCTGGAGAACGTACCGGCGGACTTCTCCTGACCCTTCAGGTCCAAGTAGTAGGCCGTGTATCGGGGCTTGCCGTCCTTGCCGCCGCGCTTCCGTGAGAATCCCAACCTGTCGATCACCTCCTTGATCGTTTGACCGTCATTTGACCGTGAGACCCGCTGTCACCAGTGGGCACTCGTAGTCATCGCTGGGTGCCTCAACACCTCCTTCTACCTGCGATATTACGCCCGAGAAGCGATCTGACCAGGGAGCCGTATGAACGCGTTTTCCCTGTTCGGGACGAAGAGGTCGTGGGTTCAAATCCCGCCACCCCGACAGTGCAGTAGCAGGTCGAGGGCCTGATCGCTGGAGACAGCGATCAGGCCCTTGATCGTTCGTTAGCGTGGCGTTAGTGGTTTGAACCCGATCACATAACCGTTAGCAGCACCAGAAAACCCTGAAGATCACCCGATCTTTGATCGGATTGACCTCGGCGCACTGGACCGTGCCGTGCCATCCGAGTGAGGGAGCCCAGCACCCCACCGAGCTCAATCTGAGTGGCTGATCATCCAGAGCGAACCGAAGCCGAGACAGTGTCGGCCGGCCGCAGCACCAGGTAGCAGTAGCGGAGCGGGGTCAGAACGCGGCGCCAGCACCGCGTTCAGTCGTCGTCGGAGACCAGTTCATCGCGGGTGGCCACCTTCTCGGCGGGAGGCGGCTTGATGTCGACGGCGTCGCCCCAGCCGGAGAACCGCGCATCGTCGATCGTAAGGCTACGGTCGTCGCCCTGTCCGAGAGGGTCGGGCTCGTCATACCGTGTCTGGCACCTTCGTACGAGTTGATCCGAGCCGAGCCACAGCCGCCATTTCACGGGCAATTTGCGGTAGCTCGCGTACTTTCCTGTGGGCTTTTCGAACATGCCCACCCACAGGTTCGGATCCAGCTTGTACAGTTGGCCGATGGTGGTGCTGCCCTCGTAGAGCGTGGTGCGGGTGCCGTCGTAGACGCCGGCGGGCCGCTTGACCGCCGTGGTGGCCAGCACGTGCCGGAGAGTGGTGGGATTGCTCAGCCTGATCTTCCCGCACCACAGGTACAGGTCGTTCTTCTTGGTATCCAAGATCCAGGACTTACCCGCCGGCAGGCGGTCAAGGGGTTTCTGCTCCCAGCTGTAGGAGCGGTCCGGGAAGGCGATGCTTCGAGAGGCGCCGCTGTATGAAGCCTTCGGGAGGCTGAAGTCGGTGGCCACGACCTTACCGCCGCCGAACTTGTGGACGGCTCGCGATCGGCTAGTGACGTGCTCCTTCTTCGGACCCCAGACGGTTCGGACTACCGAGCTGTACCGCACTCCGCCATGACCGTTGAGTTGCTGCTTCAGCGCCGTGATCGGACCGGGACGGATAGCGGCTTCGGCGTGCGGGACGACGGCCGGGACCGATGCTGCCAGCACGAGAGCCAACCCCATCGTCCATCGCCCCATGCTCATGCCTTCCCCTCTCGACTCCGTGCCGTCCGGAACGGAGGCTGTGGAAGATCTTCGCGAAGGAAAATCTCAACCCTGTCACGGGTGCGCTTCGACGGAGCCCAGCCGGAGCAAACCGTGGGTGACGGCGTCGCCGGACGTGCCGGTGACCTGGGACGACAGCGACCTATACCTGTGGCGGGGGGCTCGCGTCCTCCGCTACGGGTGACCGACCATTTCTGCGCTCCGTGACTGGATCACCGAGGGAGGGCCAGAGCCGTTGCTCCTCGTCGTACGGGGCTACCTGGTAAATCGTCGAGCGCAGCCGCCCAGAACCGAGCCAGCGCGGCCGAATGCCGACAGTCGACCACGATGTCGTGAATGCGCGCCATGAGACCACATGCTTCCTTGGTGAGGTCGGATCAGTAGGTCCGCTGTTTGACCCTAGGGAAGATCGACTCGTACCGATTGGGCAGCCGACCGCGTACGGGCTGCGATATCGCGTTGAGCTTGCGCCAGACGAGGGTGCTGCCGACAATCCAGCCATCCTGCTCGCGCTCGTCAGAGGCTCTGCTCCACGAGCTAAGTACGCACTCGTACTCCGACATTTCGTCCACATCGGGAAGCGCCTTGGTTCGCGACCGGGCCCGCGGGGCGTGCTTCCAAGTGAGAGCAGGTCATCGCGCTCCAACCCCCTTGACGCCGTCGTCCTTCAGCTTGGCAACCCATGCTCTGACGTGCTCCGGAAGGATATCGACCATGCGTATCGGCCCGGGCGGGTGGGTCAGCGGAACGACAGGGCGTAGTCGCGAGCGCGTTCCATGGCGGCGTCGGCGCGGCAGGCGCGGTCGCACACCTTCGAGGTCGCTTCGTTGAAGGTGAAGCCCGAGAGGTCCGCGGGGCGGCGTAGGCGGGCGAGCAGGGTGCGCATGGCACACCTCCTGAATAGAAGTTCATCGAATCAAGATGGAGTCTGCACCAGAGATTTGAAGCTTGTCAAATTAGAAACCTATCTAAGCAACTGGTAGAGGGATGCGTCCTTCGCGGGCGAGCAGCGTCTCCGTCATGACACGTTCACCATCCGAAAGGGACGATCATGACAACCCGCTGCACCCCGGAACAGCTGGCCAACTGCCGTTCGCCCGAGGTCAAGCCCACCTGTTGCGGCACGGCGGAGACCGGCGAGGCGGTGGAGGTCACCGCAGGTGCCCGCAGGCGCCCCTGCGGGCACCTGCGGCTGCTGAGGTAAGACCCCGGAGAGGCTGCGGCAGGTGGCGGCGGACTAAGGCCGACGGGTTGGGATCGGCGTTGGTCATGGGCACGCCAACGCGTTCAGGCGGGCGGTTTCGTTGTGGCGCAGCAGCATCCAGCGTGTACAGGTTTGACGTGGTGGCCGGGTGGGTGAAGGCGTTGCCGGGCGACGTCATGGCCGCCCCTTGGCCACGCCGTCGGTGGGTCAGCGGCCGGCGGCTACCTGCTCCAGCCAGCGGCGTGTCCTGGCGCGGCTGGTCAGGAACACCACCTGCTTGCCCGCGGCGAACTCGTCGATCTTCGCCAGCACTTTGGGGCGCATGCGTCGCCGGTAGGTGGCGACGTACTTGATCACGCCCCAGTGGATGCGGTTGTAGACGCCAGAGGTGTGCTGGCCGGCGCCGTGCCGTAGCTGGCGGGAGAAGATGCCCCGCAGGGCAGCCCAGGTGGGTACGTCCATCATCACGACGGTGTCGCACGCCTCCAGCCGGACGTGCAGGGAGGAGTTGTAGTTGCCGTCGATCACCCAGCACGGCTCCGCGACCAGCTCCCGCTGGGCCACCTCGAACTTCTCCGGAGGCTGCGGGTTCCAACCGTCGTCGTAGTAGACCGCGTCGAGATGGGTGACCGGCGCGTCCAGCAGGCGGCCGAGTTCGCGAGCCACGTGGGACTTGCCGCTCCCACCGGACCCGACGACAGCGACCCGGTTCATCCGCATGATGCTCCACGATAGACGGAACGGTGATGGTCAGGTGGGCTGCAACGGTCGCGTTCACCGGCACCTCCGGAGGGCGGCGAACTCGCCCAGGATGGTCTCCAGCGTCCGCAACTGGCGGCTGAGCCGGAACACGTCGAGCTTGGCCAGGCACGCCGCGATCAGGTCGGCGTGTTCAACGGAGCCGGCGTCGTACAGCAGCCGATGCACCTGCGTGATCATTTGGCTGCCGCCTCGTTGGCGTGATTGAAGCTCAACCGCCACTGGCCTGGATGCCTGCGCAAAACCTGCAGGGCAGCTGCCCGGCCCACGCCGCGGCGACGGTGGCGGCGGAGTACGAAGAACTCACTCATCTCCCGTGAGCCGTCGTCCTTCAGCCGCCGTGTCATGCCGAAGCCCGCCAGGACACCGTTGGCCGCGATGAAGCATGCTTCCCTGTCCTCTTCTGTGAAGTAGTGATCAAGGTAGGGAAAGGTAAATGTCCCGTGCGGCGTTACGTCCAGCTCACGCACCTCAGAAAAGTCGTGCAGGTAGAGCTGCAGTACCTTCATCAAAACGCTCTTGTCTTCCGGGGAGGGTCAGAGGTGTCGTCGATCGAAGAGCGTCTGGAAGCCGTGTTGGCGGCACCGGTCGGCAGCATCGTCAGCCTCGAACACCAGGTTCTGCCGTCCGCCGGAACGGTCGATGGGTGGGACCTGCCCCGGGCCGACCGCGAGGCTCTCAGCCAGCGGGGGCTGCCTGACGACCTGTTGATGATGCCGAATTTTCAGGCCGCCTCCGAGCCGATCCTGGCCCCCAACATCGCAAGCGGCGTCGAAGGCCATCTGATCGCTGCGGACCAGCGGCTCTACCAGCTCGGCAGATGGGGCAGCAGCGACCGTACGCCGATGATGGGCGCGGTCGCCGGCGACGGCCGCATCCTGGGTCTGCGCAAGGCGCCCCTGACCGTCGAGGACCTGCACCCAGGTCTACGTGACCACTACGCCGGCTACTACGCCCCGTCGGTCATCTTCATCAACACTTCGCTTTCCTGCCTGGTGGAACTGGCATGGCGCTGGCGCGCCGCAGTCCAACTGCTCCGGGAGCTCCACGAACAAGAACCGGCGGGCATCAGGCCCATCGAGGAGCACGAAGCTCACCACGAGCGCATAAGAGCATGCGAACGGACCTTCACCGAGGCCGCCGCAACGGTCGACCCGGCGATCAACCCCAACGACCCGACCGGCACCTGGGTCGAACTGGTCAACGACCTCTGAGCGCTACCGTACGCACGCACACCGAAAGGTGAACAGGCATTCCCGCAGCCCAGGACCGGCTCCCAGGGCGCACGCCTGGATGTGCCACGACTCCCGCCAGCACGCCGCAGCTTTGGCCTGGTACGACCGCTCCCACGCCTGGGCCATCGAAGCCGGCGACTCCCGCCTGGCCGCCACCACCCTGAACATGCGCGCCCATCAGGCATGGATCTTGGGTGATCCGCACCGATGCGTCCGCATCGCCCGCCTGCGGGTTTCAGGGGCGGTCGTCCTCAGGGGCTTCCCGGTGACGCTGGACCGGTGTGGGGTGGGCGCGTAGGTGGGCGCGCTCTCCTTGGCGGCCGAAGAGGGTCAGGAGTTCGACGGGGTGTTCGTCGGCGTTGCCGAACCAGTGCGGGGTGCGGGTGTCGAATTCGGCGGCCTCGCCCGGTCCCATGGTCAGGTCGTTGTCGCCCAGGACCAGGCGCAGGCGCCCGTCGAGGACGTAGAGCCATTCGTAGCCCTCGTGGCTGGACTGTTCAGGCTGGGGCGGCCGTGTCCGGGGGGAAATGATCAATTTGTAGGCTTGCAGGTTTCCGGCTCGCCTGGTCAGCGGCAGGAGCGTCATGCCGTTGCGGGTGACTGGCTTGAGGTGCAGCCGCGGGTCTCCTGTATGGGGTGCGCCGATCAGCTCGTCGATGGCCACCCGCAGATCCCGTGCGAGCGGCAGCAGCAGCTCCAGGGTGGGGCGGCGCTGTCCTGACTCCAGACGCGAGAGCGTGCTGATGGAGATGCCGGTCGTCTCGGACAGCTGGGTGAGTGTGATGCCGCGGCGGGTGCGCAGGGCCCTCAGCCGAGGACCGACGGCCGCCATCGTCGCTGCTGTGCCCTCGTCCATGACTCCAGTTTGCCACCACAGCAAGGATGTTTGCCGCATTGCCGTGCTGCCCCGACGCTGGTCGCACGCGCCCCGCCGGAGGGGCACTGCCGCAGAGCAGAGCACCGGACGACCGGAGGCAGCGTGCCCGTCATCATCCACGACACCGCTTGCACGCCCAGCGCACCCACTGAAGACCATCGAGAGCGAAAGAAGCACCACCGTGAACAAGGACCTCGCCGGCCAGACGGCCCTGGTCACCGGAGCCACCGCCGGAATCGGCCGCGCCAGTGCCCTGGCTCTGGCCGAACGCGGCGCTCACGTCATCGTCCACGGCCGTGACCGGGAACGGGCCGCCGACACCCTCCAGCGCGTCCGGGCGCTGGGCGGCTCGGCCCATTTCGAGCCCGCCGACCTTTCCCATCCCGCCGAGGTGACGGCCCTGGCCGGGCGCGCCGGAGACATCGACATCCTCGTCAACAACGCCGGCATCTTCCGCTTCGCCCGCACCGCCGACACCGACCAGGCGACCTTCGACGCACACGTCAACATCAATCTGCGTGCCCCGTACCTTCTCATCCAAGCCCTGGCACCCGCCATGGTCCGGCGCGGGCACGGCGCGATCATCAACATCAGCAGCGGAGCCGCGACCACACCGGGCCTGGGCACCGGCATCTACGGCGCGACCAAGGCCGCCCTGGAGTCCCTCACCCGTGTCTGGGCCGCGGAATTCGGCCCGGCAGGCGTCCGCGTCAACGCCGTCGCGGCCGGCCCCACCCGCACCGAAGGCACCGCCGCCTTCGGCGACGCCTTCGAAGCCGCTGGAAAGGCCGTCGCACTGCAACGCCTCGCGGATGCCGGGGAAATCGCCGAAGCCGTCGCCTTCCTCGCCTCCCAGGCTGCCGGCTACGTCAACGGCACCACCCTCAGCGCCATGGGGGGACTGCCCGCCCTCGGCTGAACGGTGCGGATCTCCATCATGCCGCCCGGGATGGTGGCATGGTCGGACAGCTCTCTTGTCTTCTGAGTGACTACCGCCCTGGGGACTATGGGCGCTGGCTACGCTCTCCTGGGTCGCCTCAGCGGCGATAGCCAAGCGTCCAGAACCTCGCAGCGACATGGATGTTCGTGAAGACATGACCATGATCCCCCAGCCCGCCGAATCCACCGCCGAGAACCTGCTGGAGATCGCCGACGCCCTGCTCCCCGGCCACTCCCTCGACGACGCCCGGATCACGGCCGGCAACCTGCACCACGTCGTGCTCCTCCCGGGAACGGCGGCCGTACGGGTGAGCAAGCGGCCGTCGTCGGCTCACGAGATGCCACGCCGCATGGAGGTGCTGCGCGAGATCGCGCGGATCGGGCTGCCCTTCGATGTGCCAGAGCCGCTCACATCCGTGACCTGGTTCGGCGAGCGTACGGCGGTGGCCGTCTCCTGGGTGGACGGCGAGGAGCAACCCGAGGGGCGGGGCGACCCCGGCCAGATGGGGATGCTGCTGCGCGCCGTACGGGAAGTCGCCGTCACTCCGCGTCTGAGGGAACTGCTGTACGCCCCGAGAGACCAGGGCTGGGCCGAGCTCCTGGCCGAGGAGGTCATTCCGCACCTGCCGGACAGGTGGCGCGACGAATGCCGCAGGCGTCTCGAAACGGCGCGCGACCTGGAACCTGTACCGGATGCGCTCGTCCACGGCGATCTGTGCGGGTCCAACGTCCACTGGAGCGGGGACGGGCAACTGGTCGGCGTCCTGGACTGGGACCAGGCCCACCTGTTCGACCCCGCCGTAGACGCCGCCCTGATGGCCTGGCACGGCTGGGACAACATCAGGAGGGCCGTGGACCACGAGACCTACCGCCGCGCCCGGACCTACGACGCCCCGTTCGGCATCGGGCATCTCGTCGGGGTCCTCGACGGCCGACCACTGACGAACGTCAAGGGGTACGTGAACAGCATCGTCGCCTGGCTTGAAAGGGACGCCTGAGGGCATACGGTTTTCGCCCTTCCCGAGGTGGTCGGGCGCGAAGGAAAATCTCAACCCTGTCACGGGTGCGCTTCGCCCAATGTCCGTTTAGATGAGAGAGACAGTTGTCCCAAATTTGCTCCGTAACGGCAACGGTGCCAAATCAGGGCTATCTGCCTATAACATGCTCGGATGAGTCGTTGGGTGGCATCCGTTGAGCGCCGTATCGCAGCGCGTGCCGATCAGCTCTACGCGCTGGTCGCCGACCCTGCACGCCATAAGGATTTCGACGGATCGGGTGGCCTTGTCGGAGTGACAGAGGTCAGCACACCCCATAGGCCGCTCGATGTCGGCGACTCGTTCAGCATGGACATGGACATGCAGTGACGCTTTTTCGTCCTCAGGCGCTCTGGGCGACTCGGTGGTTTGAAAGACAGCGATAACTTCGCAGAGGTGGCCGGTCTTGCCGGGGCTGCAGCGTAGCTTGCGGAGGATCTTCCAGCTCTCCGGCTGGGCGTTCGCTCGGGCCTGGCACCAAGTTCCTGCTGGAACGGTTCCAGCGTGCCGGATACGACGTGGTCAAGACGCCCGACGTCACGCCGCACGATTATTCCTCTGCGTATCGAAGATGCGTGATCACCGCAGTCAAGACGTCCGGTGCAGGGTTCTTCTGGCACTCCACTTATCGGATCACGTGCACACCCTTGCCGTCTGTTACTTACTTTTTTGTGTGTGCTTCCGATTGAATCGGCTTCGCCTTATGTTGATGGAACCCGGTTTCGCCGAAGGAGTCGGGCTGCTTCGCATGTCGATGAATCATCGCACCTCTAGAAAAAGGGCCAATCATGTCTTCGCTTCAAGGTAAGACGGCAGTGGCCACGGGTGGCTCGCGGGGAATCGGTGCAGGTATTGTGCGGAAATTGGCGTCGCGGGGCGCGAACGTGGGCTTGAGCTATCTCGCGAACGGGGGCGCGGCCGAGAAGATCGTGGGAGAGTTCAAGTCCTCCGGGTCTCGTGTTGTCGCCGTCAAAGCCGACGTCACTAACCAGGATGACCTCGTCGTCCCGTTGTCCATGGTGCGCCTTTCGTATGTACTGCGATTTTCGGATGTACCGTACTTGATCCCAGTAGGTCCTGGTACGACCCACAAGATCGGCGACGTCGTCAGGGCCTGCGCTGTCACCCGGACAGGGCAGCAGCAGGACAAGGGCCTGATCGCTGGAGACAGCGGTCAGGCCCTTGATCGTTTGTTGGCGTGGCGTCTTTGGGCGCAACCCTCACCGCCACGGACGAGGTGTTGCCGGCAGCTAGGGGCGCCAGTCGCCGTTCAGCTCGACGTAGGTCTCACCGCTGACCTTCTTGCCGTTGTACGTGCCGTCGAAAGCTGCGGTGGCTTCCATGTAGCCACCCTCGGGGGTCTGGCCCTTGACTTCCTGTCCCTGAGGGCCGGTTACCCGCACGGCGAGCTCCGTGCGCAGTTGGGGGATGCGGACCTTCCAGCGGGTGGGGTAGGCCTGACCCGTTTCCGGACTGACCCACAGCTTGGAGGCGTCTTGGGCAAGCGGTTCGACCTCGACCACGTCGTACGAACCGTCCCGGTGAAGAACCGTCGCCCAACTGTGCTCAGACTTCTGGCCAACCGCGTCCCAGAGGGCGACCTTGTCACCATTGGGCATGCTGAGGTTCATCCAGGTCCACCGCTTCAGGTTCTCCGGCATCTCACCCCATTGCCGGTCCAACCAGGAAGTTCCCCTGATCGCGTGCTTCTTGTCGCCGATGACGAGCGTGCCGGTCGTCCGCATCTCCGGAAGCGCGAACTCGTAGGCCGGCACATCGACCAGGTTGAAAACGCCGGTCGAGCCGTAGTTCAGGGCGGGGCCGGTGGCCACCATCTCGATATCGAGCGATCCGAAGGGCGTGGTGAGCTGTACCTTCTGGCGGGCTGAGTCACCCGTCCAGCTCAGTCCTGGTGCCTTGATGTCGAGCTTGCCCTCGGTCCACCGATAGTCGTCCGGCGCGACGACGGCTTCGTAGTCCTTGTGCCATCCGGTGGTCTTGTCGGTCACCGCGAACGTCCAGCGGTTCTCCACCTCGCCCATGTTCGGGAGAACGCGTGTGTGCACCTGAATCCCGAAGTCATGACCGTTCGCCTTCACCAGACTGGTGAAGTAGATGGAGTCGAACCACGCCTGTTCTCGTCCGGGAGCCTGCCGGCCCAGGTCGGTCGCGGGATCGATCACGGCCGCGATTCCCGACGTGGTGGAAGCCGCGGTGGGGCCGGCCTTCGGTGTCGCCGGCGGGCTTTCCGCCAGCGCCGGGTAGCTGGCAAGGATGCCGAGCACCAGCGCGCCCGCGGTGGCCAGGCCTGCCGCCCGGCGCCTGTTTCGAGACGTGGTCATGGGATTCCCCCTTGGAGCAGAGGCGAGCGAAGACGTCACTCACCCTTGGTCGTGGTCGTGTTGATCTGTGGCGCAGAGCCGACAAAGCCGCGGATCGGCGTCACACGTCTGCCGGCCATCCCGTACATTGGTTTGCAATGCCAACAACTTCATATTGGTTGGTAATACAAATAAAGTCAAGGGCTCCCGACCGGGATCCCGGCGCATAGGTTGGAGGGAAGATCCTTGGATCGGCCTTCCCCTGATGAAAGGGAGTGTCGTGACGCTGACCATCTCGGAGGAACCCTGGGACGGTGCCGACGGAGACCGCCTGCGTAGCGCGATGGAAGCGGAGCTGGCCGCCCGCTATGGCATCCCGGACCAGGAAGGTCACAAGCCCACCGCGGAGAACGTCGACGTCTACCTCATCGCCCGCGACGCCGCCGGCAACGCGGTCGGCTGCGGCGCGCTGTGGCTCCTGCCTGAAAGCACGGCCGAGATCAAGCGGATGTACGTCACGCCTCAGGCCCGTGGCACAGGCGTGGCCACCGGCATCCTGCGTGACCTGGAGGAGCACGCCCGCCGGCGCGGGCTCGACACGGTGCGACTGGCGACCGGCGACAAGCAGCCCGACGCGATCCGCTTCTACGAGCGCGAGGGCTACGTACGAACCGACGGCTACGGCCCCTATGCCGGCCATCCCATGGCCGTCTGCTTCGCCCGCCGACTCACCTGACGTGCGCACCGGCGCCGGAGCGACGCGGCCGGCCTGGTCCGCGCGGCCGAACGGTTCCGCGTGAGGTGGTCGCTACGGGCGGATCAGGACGACGCCGAGCAGCTTGACGAGTTGGTCGAGCTGCTCCGGGGTCAGGCGGCCGGTCCTGGGCGCCAGGGCGCGCCGGACCTCGCCGTCCACCCGGTGGGCCAGTTCGAGCCCGGCCGGGGTGATGTACACATCGACGACCCGGCCGTCATCGGGGTTCTTGCCGCGGGTCAGCAGCCCCCGGCGCTGGGCGCGGTCGATGAGGCCGGACATCGTGGACTTGTCCAGGCCCAGGTAGACGGCCAGGTCGGTCATGCGGGCGCGGCGGTCGCGGAGGATGCCGAGCACCCGTAGCTGGGTGAGCGACAGATCGTGCTCGCCGCCGATGCGGGTCAGCACGCCCGCCACCTCGAAGGTGGTCCGGACGAGCGAGTCCAGGACATCGTCGGTGCTGGTCATGCCGTCATGCTAGTTGGGCATGGTTGGCAATGCCAATAACCCGGCGGTCACCCGCTCCGATACGCCCGGAGGAACGCCCGTACTCCCTCGACGATGAGCGGCTGGACACGGGCGTCCCCCGCGGCGTTCGCGGAACCGAGCCTGTTGATCGCGACCCCGAAGGTCAGCGCGATGAAGTGGTCGGCCGCGAGCCGCGCGTCGGAGACTTCGAGCAGCCCGGCCCGGGCGAGGGCGGCGAACCGCTCACCGAGGGCCTCGTCGGGCGCGCTGGCCATGGCGTGTTCGTCCCGGCGCGGCAGGTGGCCGGATTCGGCCTGGACCAGCCGTTGCAGCGTGGCGTGCTCCGCCGAGTTGAGCATGTCGGTCGCGATCCTCATGGAGAACGTGATGAGGGCGCCCTCCAGCTCGGCGGGCTCGGTGAGATCGGCGAGCGTGTCGTCGAGGGTGCGCCGGATCGTGGCCACCAGTGACTGGTCGACGGCTTCGACGACGGCGCGCAGCAAGGTCTGCTTGTCACCGAAGTAGTCGTAGACCGTTCGCGTCGAGACCTTGGCCAGGGCGGCGACCGCGTCGACGCTCGACCGGTCGAAGCCGTTGGTGAGGAACAGCTCCTGGGCCGCGGTGAGGATGGCGGTCCGCTTCTGCGCGGAACCCGCACGCAGCGTCTTCTCGGTCGGCATGAAAAGAATCTTACCGGAACTACACCGCACGCTGTAGTCAACTACAGTACATCGTGTACTGTAGTCCGCAGGCACGAATCGCCCCCCGTGCGGCACGAAGCGATACAGAAATCCCTATTCGCATACGCGTCTACGCACGATTTCGACCGAGGGAGCCAGCAGTGGCAAAGCAGCAGGTGGAGCACGAACCCGCCGAAGCGACCGATTCCACCATCCGGGCGGGTGAGCTGGAAGTCGGGTACATCGACAGCGGCAGTGGGGTGCCGCTCGTCCTCGTTCATGGCGGCGAGAGCGACCGCACCCAGTACGCGACACTCCGCGCGCACCTCGGCGCGGACATACGGGCGATCTCCTACGATCAGCGCGATTCGGGGATCACCGTGAACCCGCCGCTTCCGTACACGCTGGGTGACCTCGCCGATGACCTCGTCGCGCTGCTGGACGCGCTGGGGCTCGAACGTGCGCACCTGCTGGGCACCTCCTTCGGCGGCACCATCGCGCAGCACGCCGCACTCCGGCATCCCGATCGGGTCGCCTCCCTCATCCTGGTCGCCACCACGCCGAGCTTCGCGCTGTGTCCCACGACGGTCAACGAGCTGTTCGACATGCCCCACGACGACCGGCAGAAAGCGGTCAGGGACTTCTTCGTCACGCCCAAGGGCCAGGCCGAGCTCCACACCCGGGCCGCCCAGACGCTTGTCTACCGTGACCCCGAGAAGACCGGCCGCCGCCACGATGCCGCCCGGGAGCACGAGGTCCGGGACCGCCTCGGGGAGATCACCGCACCCACCCTGATCGTCCACGGCACGGCGGACCTGCTGGCGCCCTACACCGGCGCCCTCCTGATGAAGGAGCGGATTCCGAACGCCGAACTGCGTTCGATCGAGGATGGGCGCCACGCGATCGCGATGGAGTTCGCGCCCACGATCGGCCCTTGGGTGCGCGAGTTCCTCGGAGTGACGGCAGCATGAGCGGCACGACGCACGCCCGCGTACGGCGGGCTCAGCTGCCATGAGTGACGCCGGCCGCGGGATCGCGAACCGGGCAGCCATGAGTGACGCCGGCCGCGGGGTCGCGAACCGGGCAGCCATGAGTGACGCCGGCCGCGAGGTCGCGAACCGGATGGCCGAGGCGGCCCTGGCGTGGCTGGACTCCCTGGACGCCGACCAGCGCGCGGTGGCGGTCGGACCGCCGCCGGGCGCCGGCGACGCGGCCGAGGCCGAACGCACCCGCTGGTTCTACACGCCCACCGACCACGGCGGCCTCACCTTCCACCAGCAGCGCCCCGCCCAGCACCGGCTGGTGATGCGGCTGGTCGCGAGCGGGCTGTCCGAAGCCGGGTACACCACCGTGGCCACCGTGCTCGGCCTGGAGAACGTACTCGATCACGTCGAGGGCTTCTCGGTGAACTGGGGGCGGGAACGCACCCGCGACCCCGGCATGTACTACCTGCGGGTCTTCGGCGAGCCCGGCGGGCCGCAGCCGTGGGGATGGCGGTTCGGCGGCCACCACGTCTCGCTCAACAACCTCGTGGTGGACGGGCGCGTCGCCGCCACCACGCCGTGCTTCCTGGGCGCCGACCCGGCCGCGTCACCGCTGCTGGGCGGTGCGACGCTGCGGCCGCTGGGGACGGCCGAGGACCTGGCCCGCGAGCTGGTCCGCTCCCTGCGCCCCGAGCTCGCCGCCCGCGCGGTGCTGCTGGCGCGCGCCCCGAACGACATCGTGGCGGGCAACAGCGCCCAGGTCGGCGACCGCGTGGTGCGCCGCAGCGAGCTCTGGCGCCCCGGTACGCACATCCCGGACCGTGCCGAGCACCCGGCCACCGGCCTCTACGGTGCGAGCCATCGGGCGCTGGTCCTCACCCCGACGCCCAAGGGCGTGCCGGGCGCCGAGCTCGACGCCGCACAGCGGGAGCTGCTGCGCGCGCTGCTCGGCACCTACCTCGACCGCGTCCCGGACGGGGTGTCCCCGCTGCCCCGCTACGACGACCCGGCGGCGCTGGACGCCGTGCATCTCGCCTGGGCCGGCTCCACCACGGCGGGCGAGCCGCACTACTACCGCCTGCAGGGCCCGCGGCTGCTCGTCGAGTGGACCAACATCCACCGCGGCGTCAACCACGCCCACGCCGTGTGGCGGGACCCGGAGACGGACTTCGGCGGCGACGTCCTCGCCGCCCACCACGCCGCCGACCACGTGCCATAGAACGGAATGTGAAAGACATGGCCGGTCAACAACCATCATCGACCGACGCTCTCCCCCACAAGACCCGCCCCACGCTGCGCGGATCCTTCGGCATGTGCGCGTCGACGCACTGGCTGGCCTCCGCGACGGCCCAATCCGTACTGGAGCGGGGTGGGAACGCGTTCGACGCGGCGACGGCCGGTGCCTTCGTGCTGCACGTGGCCGAACCCCACCTCAACGGGCCGGGCGGTGATCTCGTCGCCGTGCTGGCGACCGCGGCGGACCCGTCCCCGCTCGTGCTGGCGGGACAGGGCCACGCTCCGCGGGGAGCCACGATCGAGCACTTCCGAGCCGAAGGGCTGGACCACGTCCCGGGCGCGGGTGCCCTGGCCGCCGCGGTCCCGGGCGCCGTCGACTCCTGGCTCTGGCTGCTCGCCGAGTTCGGCACGTGGGAGCTCGCCGACATCCTGGCCTACGCGATCCACTACGCGGAGCACGGCGTTCCGGTCGTCCCCCAGTTGGCGCGCGTCCTGGCCACGGTCGAGGATCTCTTCCGCACGCACTGGCCGACGTCGTACGCGCAGTGGATGCCCGGAGGACGGGTCCCGCAGCCGCATGCGACTCTCGTCAACCTCGCCTACGCCCGGACCCTGCGCCGGCTGAGCACCACGGGGGGCGGCGAGACGAGAATCGCACGGATCGACGCCGCGCGGCGCGCCTGGCGAACCGGGTTCGTGGCAGCCGCCGTGGCGGAGTTCGCGGCCGAGCCGCATCGGCATTCCTCGGGCGGGGACCACGCCGGGGTGATCACCGCCGCTGACTTCGCCGACTTCCTGCCGTCCCTGGAGCCCGCGGTCACCGCGGAGTTCCGGGGGGTCACGGTGGCGAAGGCGGGCCTGTGGTCCCAGGGTCCCGTGCTGCTGCAGGCCCTCACCATGCTCGACCACTTCGACGACGAACAGATCGACCCGTCGACCGCTCGGGGAATCCACACCATCGCCGAGGCCTTGAAGCTGGCCATGGCCGACCGGGAGGCGTTCTACGGGCATCTGGATCCGGCGGACGCGAAGGCCGTGGTGTCCCGCCTGCTGTCCCCTCGATACAGCAAGGAGCGCGCCGGGCTGATCGGCGCGGTCGCGTCGACCGCGTTCCGGCCCGGTGACATCGGCGTCACACCGTTCACGCCACCGCTCGTCACCCGTCAGCACGCCGTCCAGGCCGACGGCGTGGGAGAACCCACCGTGCAGCAGACCGGGGAAACCCGGGGCGACACCTGCCACATCGACGTCGTCGACCGCTGGGGCAACATGATCTCCGCCACGCCGTCGGGAGGGTGGCTCCAGTCCTCCCCCACCGTGCCGGATCTCGGCTTCGCGCTGGGCACCCGGCTCCAGATGACCTGGCTGGACCCGGCCGCCCCGTCCCGGCTGGCGCCGGGGCGGCGGCCTCGTACGACGCTGACCCCGACGCTGCTGCTGCGCGACGGCAGTCCCATGGCCGCGCTCGGCACGCCGGGGGGTGACCAGCAGGACCAGTGGCAACTGATCTACCTGGTACGCACACTCGCTCTCGGTATGGATCCGCAGGAGGCGATCGACGCGCCCGCGTTCCACACCACCGCGCTACCGAGCTCGTTCTGGCCGCGGACCTGGACGCCGGGAGGGTTGGTGATCGAGGAACGAGCGGACGAGGCGGTCATCGACGAGCTGCGCGCACGCGGCCACGACGTGACCGTCTCCGGGCCCTGGAGCCAGGGCCGGCTGTCGGTCGTCACGCGTGATCCGGACAGCGGCGTCCTCCAGGCGGCGGCGAACCCGCGCGGCGCCCAGGGTTACGCGGCAGGACGATGAACGGCATTTCGTACGGCACCCGCACCCGTACCAGCAGCCGGGTCGTGCGATGGCGTGTCACGCCGGTGGGTTTGATGCTCGCCCTCACCTTCGCGACGGGCGTCGTCGACGCTGTCGGATATCTGCGGCTGGACCAGGTGTTCGCGGGCAACATGACGGGCAACGTGGTCATCCTCGGTATGGCGGCCACGGGCGGGACGGGGCTGCCCGTGCTCGGTCCGGTCATGGCGCTGGTGTTCTTTCTCGTCGGCGCGGCCGTGGCCGGGCGGGTGCTGCGCACCGCCCTCCCGGGCTGGAGCCGCCGGTGCACGGGACTGCTGGGCGGCGTCGGACTGGTCCTGGCCGCCACGGCGCTCGGCCTGGCCGTGACCGGGGTGGGCGCCCCCGCCGCCCGCGTGTCGATGGCGTCGTCGCTCGCCCTGGCCATGGGGGTGCAGGCGGCGACGGCCCGCCACCTGGGGGTGAAGGACGTCACCACCGTGGTCGTCACCTCCACGCTGACCGGTCTCGCGGCGGACTCCCGGCTGGGAGCGGCGCGCGGTCAAGGGGCCCTGCGCCGAGGCGCGGCCGTGACGCTCATCATCGTCGGAGCGGCCACCGGCGCGGCGCTGTGCCAGGTGCACGCAGGTCTCGCGGTGCTGGCGGCGGCGTTCGTCGTGCTGGCCGTGACCGGCCTCGGTCATTTGTCCGCCCGCTCCGCCGACCCTGTGGCGGCGGCCACGACCAGATCGACCACATCCCCGACGAGCAGGTCCTTGGCCCCGGCCATGGCACCGTCCCCGGCCTCGGCCCCGGCCACGGCCCCGACCCGACCGCCCTCGGCTTCGGCGCGATGACGCCGCCCGCCGACGACGAGTACCGCATGCCCGACACCGCCGGCCTGACGGCGCTCGCGGCATGCGTACTCCCCGCGAGGCGGCAGCGCTACGCGCGCGGCCGACCCCGCACCAGCACGGCAACGAGGAAAGGACGTCCATGACCACACCATCCCTGGCTCCCCCGGTCCGCATCGGGAAGGCCGCTGTGGGGGCTCTCGGCATGCTGGCCGCCGCAACCGGCGTCCTGGAAGCGGTGGTGTCACCGACGCTCCCGCTGTTGCAACGCGAGTTGTCGATAAGTCGCGCCGAAGGGGCGCTCCTCAGCATCGCGATGCTCATCACCGGCGCCATCTTCGCGCCCATCGCGGGCAATCTCGGCGACCGTCACGGCGGGAAATGGGTCATCACCCGGCTGATGACGGTGGTCGTGGCCGGTGGTCTGGTGTCCGCCGTGGCACCGAACCTGCCGGTGATGCTGCTCGGTCAGGTGCTGCAGGGCGCGATGGTGGGCGCGATGCCACTCTCGTTCATCCTGGTACGCAAATACCTCCCACCGGGCGAGTCCGGGGTGGCCATCGGGGTGGTCAGCGGGTTGTTCCTGGGCGGCGGCATGCTGGGCACGCTGATAGCCGGGCCCATCGCGGAAGGGCTGTCCCGGCACTGGATGTTCGCGATACCGACGTTCACGATCATCGTGGCGACCCTGTTCGTGCACCGGCTGATGCCGAACGATCCGCCGGCCCGGACCGGCGCGAAGATGGACTGGCCCGGCCTGGTTCTCCTGAGCGGCATTCTGCTGACGCTCATGTTCGTGCTCGCGATGGTGCCCGACGCCGGCGGCCAGCCACTCGTGTTCGGCGCCGTCGTCGTGTTCCTGGCCGCCCTCGTGGCCGGGTGGGTCTACGTGGAACGCCGCTCACCCACGCCGATGGTCGATCTGCGGATGCTCGCCAAGCCGGCGATCTGGAGCTCGTACGTGATCACGTTCGCCGTCTGCTTAGGCACCTCGTCGTCGATGTTCCTCGTTCCGCAGCTGTTCGAGGTGCCCGCCGAAGCGTACGGTTTCGGGGCCAGCGCCACCGACATCGGGCGGTACCTGTTGCCCGGGGCCGTCGCGGCGGCGATCAGCGGGCCGCTCAGCGGGGTCCTGGCGCGGCGCTTCGGTGCGAGTGCCGTGGTCGCCACCGGAATCGGCTTCCTGTCGGCCACGTTGGTCGGCATGGCGTTCATCCACACCGAGGTCTGGCACCTGGTCATCGGCAAGGTGCTGGTCGCTCTGGCCAGTGGTATCTGCGTCACGGCGATGGTCGTCAAGACCGCCACCTCTGTCGATCACGGCGACACCGGCACCGCGACCAGCCTGGTCCTGGTGATCCGCGTGATCGCCTACGCCGCGGGCGCACAGCTCGGCGGTGCCTTCCTCACCGCCGCGACCCCTGCCGGGTCGAACATTCCGGCCGAATCGGCCTTCGTCACCGTTTTCGTCATCGCCGGCGTCGTCACGGCGCTGTCCCTGCTTGTCGTCCGTACCCTGAGCAAAGGAGTCAAGGAATGACGATCTCTACCACGCCGAAGCGCAAGGTCCTGATCTCCGGGGCCAGCATCGCGGGTCCTGCCCTCGCGTTCTGGCTGAACCGCCACGGCTTCGAAGTCACGGTGGTGGAGAAGGCGGGCGCGCTTCGTGCCGGTGGCTATCCCATCGACGTACGCGGCACCGCGCTGAAGGTCGTCGAGAGGATGGGAATCCTGCCGCGACTGCAGGAGGCGCACATCGACCTGCGCCAGATCACCTTCCTCGACGCGGACGGCAGCGAGGTGGTCTCGGTCAGCCCGTACGCCGTCACCGGCGGGGTCGCGGGACGGGACCTGGAGGTGCGGCGCGGGGATCTGAGCGAAGCTCTGTACGCGGCGGTCCGTGACGACGTGGAGTTCGTGTTCGACGACTCCATCGACACCCTCGACCAGTCCGGAGACGCGGTCGACGTCACCTTCCACGGGGGCGGCAGGCGTACGTTCGACCTGGTGTTCGGGGCGGACGGTATGCACTCACGGACGCGCGAGATGCTGTTCGGCCCCGAAGAGCAGTTCCACCGCTACCTCGGGTACTGCTTCGCCGTGTTCACCATGCCCAACACCTTCGGGCTCGCCAACGAGACCGTGATGTGGAGCACCCCGGGCAGGGCCGCGGCGTTCTACGCCGTGGGGGACGACGACGAGGTGCACGCCTTCCTGAACTTCGCCCACCCCCAGCCGCCGTTCGACGCGTTCCCGAACGCGGAAGCCCAGCGGGATCTGGTCGCCACGGTCTTCGCCGACGCGGGATGGGAGGTCCCGGGCATGCTGGCCGCCCTGCGCGACACCGATGACCTGTTCTTCGACGCGGTCAGCCAGATCCGCATGCCCCGCTGGTCCAGCGGCCGGGTCGCGCTGGTGGGCGACGCCGCGCACGCGCCCTCGTTCCTCACCGGACAGGGCACCAGCCTCGCGCTCGTCGGCGCGTACATGCTCGCCCATTCCCTGGCCGACGGGGACCACGCCGCGGGCTTCGCCGCCTACGAACGCGACACCCGCGAGTTCGTGACCGTGAACCAGGGGCTGGTCGGCGAGGGCAGCGCCAGCCTGTTCCCGACCACCGCCGAGGCCCTGGAGCAGCGCAACAACAGGCTGCGCAAGCTCAGCGTCATGCCCGCCGCGGAGGGACGACCGGCCCATTCGGCCCTCACCCTGCCCGCCCTCATGTCCATGACCTGAGCGCAGCGCTCAGATAGTCGTCTCATTCAAGTCATTCAAGAATGGAGTCCTACTGTGTTCATCCATGCGGCGACGGACAGCGTGTCCATCGCTTCGAGCTGGGATCGGTTATCAGCGGAGGAGACCCGCCGGCTGGGGGAGGTGCCGGCCGCCAACGTCGGCGACGCGCTGCAGCGGATGACCGTCATGGACGGCGGCATCCGGCTGTTCACCGGGCACACCTCGCTGCTGGGGAACGCCCTGACGGTGGACGTGCGGTCGGGTGACAACCTGGCCATCCACCGGGCGCTCGACGAAGCCCGGCCGGGCGACGTCCTGGTCGTCAACGGACACGGGGACGTGACCCGGGCGCTGATCGGCGACCTCATCGGCGAGATCATGGTGAACGCCGGGGTCACCGGCGCGGTGGTCGACGGCGCCGTCCGCGACGTACAGGCGCTGTCCGAGATGGGCCTCGCCGTCTACGCGCGGGCGATCACCCCCGCCGGGCCTTTCAAGGACGGGCCCGGCGCCATCGGCGCGCCGGTGGCGGTCGGCGGCCTGGTCGTGGCGCCGGGTGACGTGCTCGTCGGTGACGCCGACGGCGTCGTCGTCGTGCCACGGCTACGCGTGCGGGAGGTCGTGGACGCGGTCGACGGGATCGTCGAGAAGGAGGAGACGCTGCGGCGGCGCATCCTCGCCGCGCGCTCCGGCCATGCGGCGGCGGCCCGATGACCGCCTTCCGGATCGAGGAGCTGCGCCGCCTCTCCCGGCGCCCGGCCCTGGCCCCGGCCCCGCCGGGGGCCGTCTCCCTCGCCATGGGTGAGCCGGACTTCCCGACGCCGCCGCCGGTGATCGAGGCCGCCGTGGCCGCCTTGCGCGCGGGGCACACCCACTACGCCGACCAGAAGGGCCTGCGGCAGCTGCGCGCCGCGCTCGCGTCCAGGTTGCCGGCGCACCCCGGCCGTACGTGGACCGCGGACGACGTCGTGATCACCCACGGCGCCACCGCCGCGCTGGCGGCCGTCGTGCTCGCGATGGTCGGCCCCGGCGACCGCGTGGTCATCCCGGAGCCCGCCTACTCGCTGTACGCCGACCTGGTCGTCCTGGCCGGGGGCACCGTGGACTTCGTCCCGCTCGCCCCGGACCTGCACTGGGACCTCGACGCGCTGGCCGCCGCGCTTCCCGGCGCCAGGATGATGATCTTCTCGAATCCCTCGAACCCGACCGGGATCGTGCACCGCGAGCAGGAGCTCCAGGCTCTCGGGAAGCTCCTCGACGGCTCCGACGTCCTGGTCGTCAGCGATGAGGCTTACCACCGGCTGGTCTACCCGGGGCATGCGCTGACCTCGGCGCTGGAGATCGAATCGCTGCGCGACCGGACGGTGTACGTACAGACGTTCTCCAAGACGTACGCGATGACCGGCTGGCGGGTGGGGTATCTGACCGGGCCGCGCGAGGTGGTGGACGCGGCCGCCCACGTGCACCGGACCTCCAACGGCTCGTTGAACACGGCGGTCCAGTACGCGGCCCTCGCCGCCCTTGAGCTGCCGGACGGCGTCGTGGATGCCATGGTCGGCACATATCGGCAGCGTCGCGAGCTCGTGGTCGCGCACCTGTCCGGCATTCCGGGCCTGCACCTGGTTCCGCCGGAGGGGGCGTTTTACGGGTTCCTCCGCTACGACGCCGACCTGCCCTCGGAGGCGGTCGCCCGCGAGCTCGCCGAGCGGAAGGTGATGGTCCGGGCCGGCGCCGAGTACGGACCCTCGGGCGAGGGGCACATCCGGATCTCGTTCGCGGCCTCAGAGGACGACCTGCGGACCGGGCTGACCCGCATCGTCCGCCACCTCGGCGCTGGGCGATCCTGACGGAAGCCGTCGGCGAGCCCGGCCGGCCCACCTAGGCGACGTCGGGCCGGGTCATCAGCGGCGACCGTAGATGCAGTTCCAGGCTGGGGCCGGTCAGGGGCACGGTGGTCCACGTCGCCACGGCTGTCCCCGCGTTGGCGTCGAGCACCAGGCGGACCCGGTGCGGGGTGGTGATGACGTACAGGTCCGCGACGAACGTGTCGCCCTGCCAGGCGCCGGTGGCGACGACCGGGCGGCCGAGCGGCGAGCTTTCCCGCCAGTCGCCGTGGCCGACGGCGAGCTTGAGGGACGACCCGAGTCGCAGGCGCCATCCGCCGTCCACCGGCTCGACGGCCACCGTGGTTCCGTCGGGCAGGGCCGAGCCCTCGGCGGAGGCGTCGATCCTCGCCGTACCGGAGCGGGAAGGGGCCGCCGAACCCGGCACCGGCGCGAGGGACAGCCGCCGCAGCCGATCGGCGAGGATCTCGTCGTCCTGGGGACTTCCCGCGTCATCCAGGCCGGGCAGGAGGCAGTCCCAGAAGGCCCCGGGCAGCTCGTGTGTCTGCTCGATGTTGGCGGTCACGACGATCACGAGATCATGGGACGGGACGACCATGCAGTGCTGGCCGAAAGCGCCGTTACCGTGGTAGCCGTGACGTGACATCCAGAACTGGTAGCCGTACCCGCAGAGAAAGTCGGGGCCGGCCGAGTCGTCCTCGAGTTGCCGGGTCTCGATGTGCCGTCCGGTCGCGAGCTCCACCCATGCGCGCGGTACGAGCCGGCGGTCACCCCAGACGCCGCCGCGCAGCAGCAGCTCGCCGAACGCGGCGACGGCCTCGGTCGTGAGGTGCAGCCCGTGGAATCCGAAGGCGGCACCGCTCGCCACCCGATCCCATTCGGCGTGCTCGATGCCCATCGGCCGGAACAGCCGCTCGTCGAGCAGCTCCGGCAGGCCGCGGCCGGTGACCCGTTCCACCATCCGGGCCAGGACGTACGTGGTCGCGTTGTCGTAGGTGTGCAGGCTTCCCTCAGGCTCGGGGAACGGCACGCGCAGGAAGCCCTTCACCAGGTCGTCCGGTTCCAGCTCCCAGGCCTCGGCGAGGCTGTCCGTGCCGTGCCCGGCCGTCATGGACAGCAGGTGGTGCACGGTGATGCGGCGTCCCTGCTCGGAGATGTCGGCCGGAACGTGCTCGGGCAACACGTCCACCACCCGGTCGTCCAGCGAGAGCAGTCCGTCGGCGATCACGAGCCCCACCGCGACCGAGGTGAACGACTTGGTCAGCGAGTAGAGCAGCTGCGGGCGCTCGGCCGAGTACGGCGCCCACCAGCCCTCGGCCACCACGTGACCGTGACGGACGACCATGAGGGAGTGAAGCTCGACGGACTGCGCTTCGAGCCGGTCCAGCAAGGCGGCGATCGAGCGGGCCGAGACCCCCGAAGCCGCCGGTGTCGAGCGCGGTAGCAAGGGCAACTGAGAGGGCATGGCGGCACCCTAACAAGGCGAACTGCCCGGTTTCACCGGGATTTTCGTCAGGCGCGGCGATGAGTGGACCGGCGGGAGCTCGGCGCGGTGGGTGGGTGGGCCCGCTGGAGCTCGGCGGCGAGGACCCTCCGGCTCGCGGACCCGGCCCACCACGCGGTCAGCGGATGGTGTAGCCGCCGTCCACGACGATGTCCGCGCCGTTGATCATGTCGGCGCCGTCCGAGGCGAGGAACAGCGCCGTCGCGGCGATCTCCCCCGGGTACGCGAAACGGCCGGTGGGGATCTGAGCCTTCAGCGCGTCGCCCTTGGGACCAGCCCACGCCTTACGGCCCAGGTCGGTGAGGACGACGGTCGGGGAGAGCGTGTTGACGGTCACGCCCCGGCCGGCCCATTCGGAGGCGAGCACCTTCGACAGGCCGACCACGCCGAACTTGGAGGCGCAGTACGCCACGTGCTCGTCCAGCGCGACCGTGGCGGCCTGGGACGCCAGGTTGATGATCTTCCCGCCGCCGGCGTCGAGCATGTGCCGGCCGACCTCCTGGCACACCAGGAAGGTGCCCTTCAGGTTGATCGCGATCGTCCGGTCGAACGCGCTGACCTCCAGGTCCTCGGCCGGGGCCAGGATCGCGACACCCGCGCTGTTCACCAGGATGTCGATCCGGCCGAACGCCTCCAGGACCGCGCCGACCGCCTCCTGCACGGCGGCGGGGTCGGACACGTCACAGGCGAACCCGGCGTGCGTCTCCCCCAGCTCGGCCGCCTTCTTCCTGGCCGCCTCACCGTCGATGTCGACCACGGCGACCCGGGCGCCCTTCGCCGCGTACGTGTCCGCGATCGCCGCGCCGATCCCCGACGCGCCGCCGGTCACCAGCGCCACCTTGCCGGTGAGCCCGAAGCTCAGATCGGGTGCCTTCTCCGCTGCCGTCATGTCCTCTACTCCTCGCCGTCGATCTGGGCGCTCATCCGGGAGCGCGGTTCGGTGCTCAGCAGGGCCGTACGCACCAGCTCCTCACCCTGCCGCAAGGTCTCCGCCTGGTCGGCCTGGTCGCGCCCGGCCTCGTAGTTCGACAGGGTCCGTACCTTGGCCGCGGAGCTGGAGTTCTGGTCGAAGCGATAGTCGAGCCATTCGGCGGCCAGGCGGCGGGCCAGCTCCAGGCCGACGACGCGCTGCCCGAAGCACAGGATCTGGGCGTTGTTGCTCAGCACGGACCGCTCGACGGAGAAGCTGTCGTGGGCCGTCACCGCGCGAATCCCCGGCACCTTGTTGGCACTGATCGCGACCCCCAGTCCGGTGCCGCACACCAGCAGCGCGCGGTCCGCCTCGCCGGCGGCCACCATCCGCGCCGCCATGACCGCGATGTGCGGATACGGGGTCGTCTCCTCGGCCCCTACCCCGATGTCGACGACCTTCTCCACCCGGTCGTCGTCCTCCAGGTCGGCCCGCAGGACGTTCTTGTACTCCAGACCGGCGTCGTCGCAACCGACGATGATCCGCCACTTGTGATCCATGGCCCCCCATCCCTTCCTGACATGCGATTCAGCGGGCGTGCGACAGCACGCCCGCGACAGCGTGGGCGCACAGGGCGAGAGAGGTCGCCCCCGCGTCCGGAGTGCCGACGCTGCGTTCGGCGAGCGGGCGCGCCCGGCCGACCCGTGGACGCAGCGCCGCGGTCGCGCGCGCCGCGGCCTCACACACCTCGGCGGCCTCGCGCCAGGCGGCGGCGAGCTCCGTCCCGCCCCGGACCCGCTCGGCGAGCGCGTCGGCGAACGGCGCGAACGCGTCGATCATGGTCTTGTCCCCCGGCCGCGCGCCGCCGAGGCGCTGGAGCGCGTCCAGCCCGGCCCGTACGGCGTCCGTCACGTCGGCGCCCGCGATCTCGTCGCGGTCGTCGCCCAGCCGCTCCCCGATGGCGCAGAGCGCGGCGCCCCACAGGACGCCGGACGTGCCACCCGCCTTGGCGGCCCACGCCTCGCCCGCCGCGACCAGGACCGACCGTGCGCCGGCCCCGGCGCCGGCCGCGTCCCGGGCGGCGGCGAGCGCCGCGGCCGAGCCCTTGACCATGCCCCGTCCGTGGTCGCCGTCGCCGGCGACCGCGTCGATCCGGCCCAGCTCCCCCTCGGCCTCGGCCATGGCCGTCGCGACGGCTTCCAGCCCTTCGACGACGACCCGGCCGCAGGCGCGCGACCCCGGCGTGCTCGGGCTGACCACCGCGGCGGCCTCCTCCTGCGCGGACGACTGCGCCGACGACTGCGCGGACGCGGTACGGGCCGGCGCCGCCGTACGCGGCTCGACCCGCCCCCTCCGGTACGCCGGCGTGTCCGCGGGGGCGCACCACAGCCGCTCCAGCTCCTCGTCGAGGAAGACCAGGGTCAGCGAGCACCCGGCCATGTCCAGGCTGGTCACCAGCTCGCCCACCTCCGGGGCGACGACCTCGAGCCCTTCTTCGGCCAGGAGCGCGGCCACGGTGCGCCAGACGACGAACAGCTCCTCGTACTTGGTGGTGCCGAGGCCGTTCAGGATCGCGGCGACCCTGGCGCCGGACCCGGCGGGCTTCTCCGCCAGGACGCCGGACACCAGCCGCCGCGCCAGGTCCGCCGCCCGTGGCAGCTCGTCCTCGCCCACCCCCGGCTCGCCGTGGATGCCCAGGCCGACGCCCATCCGCCCCGGGGGGACGGTGAACAGCGGCTCGGCCCCGCCGGGCATGGTGCACCCGCCGAAGGCGACCCCCAGGGTGCGGGTGCGGTCGTTGGCGTGCCGGGCGACCCGTTCGACCGCGTCCAGGTCGTAGCCCGCCTCGGCGGCGGCGCCCGCGACCTTGAACACGACGAAGTCGCCGGCGATCCCCCGGCGGGCGTGGACGTCCGACGGCGGCGCGCTGGCGATGTCGTCGGTGACGAACACGACCCGGGTGTCGATGCCCTCCTGGCACAGCCGCTGCTGGGCCAGGGTGAAGTTCATGACGTCGCCGGCGTAGTTGCCGGTGGAGAAGATCAGGCCGGCGTCGCTCGCCGCCGCCTTGCCCACCGAGTACGCGTCCTGCGCCGACGGGGAGGTGAAGATGTTGCCGACGACGGCGCCGTCGGCGAACCCGGGCCCGACCACGCCGCAGAAGGCGGGGTAGTGCCCGGAACCGCCGCCGACCACGACCGCGACCTTGCCCGGCGGCGTCTCGGTGGCCCGTACGACACCGCCAGGCACTCCCGCGACGCTGCCCCGGTGAACGTCCAGGAAGCCGGCGAGCATGTCCTCGGTGAAGGCGCTGGGATCGTCGTACAGACGAGTCATGATGGTTGTCCCTTCGGTCGCCAGGTCAGCGCTGCGGGTTGATCACCGATTTGACGGCGAGGGGGTCGCGCTCGGCGGCGAGCAGGGCGGCCTCGGAGTCGGCCAGTGCGAAGTGGCCGGTGACGAGGGCGTCCACGTCGACCCGCCCGGACGCGGCGAGCGCGATGGCCGTGGGCCAGGTGTTCGCGTAGCGGAACGTGCCGGTGATCTCGATCTCGCGGCTCTGGATGTGGGTGAGCGGCAGCGGCAGCCCGTCGTCGCCCATCCCCACCAGCACCGCGCGGCCCGCCCTGGCCAGGGTGCGGATGCCGTCGCCGGTGGCGCCGGGGTGGCCGGAGCACTCCAGCAGCACGGTGGGTTCGAAGCCCGCATCGCGCAGCGAGGTGTCGCCGACGTTGACGGTCGCGGTCGCGCCCAGGTCCGCGGCGAGCTTGAGGCGGTGCGGGTTGAGGTCGGCGACCACGATCTCGGTGGCGCCGAACGCGCGGGCGCACTGCGTGGCGACCAGCCCGATCGGGCCGGCGCCGGTGATCAGGACCCGGCTGCCCGCGCTGACCTGCCCCTTGCGGTTGGCCCAGACGCCGACGGACAGCGGTTCGAGCAGCGCCGCCGCGTCGTCCGAGATCGTGTCCGGCACCGGGTGCGCGAACGCCGCGTGCACGGTGACGAACTCGGCGAGGGAGCCGTCGTACGGCGGCGTGGCGAAGAACCGCATGTCCGGGCAGAGGTTGTAGCGCCCGGCGAGGCACTCGGCGCAGGTCAGGTCGGGCACGCCCGGCTCGACGGAGACCCGCTGGCCGACCCGGGAGGCGTCCACGCCGGCGCCCACGCCGACGATGACGCCCCCGGACTCGTGGCCGAGCACCATGGGCTGTTCCACCACGAAGTCGCCGATCCGGCCGTGCTGGTAGTAGTGCACGTCGGAGCCGCAGACTCCCACCGCCGTGATCCGCACCAGCACCTCGCCGGGCGCCGGTTCCGGTACGGGGCGCTCCTCGATGGCCAGCTGCTGGATTCCACGCAGGACCGCTGCCTGCATCGTGGTCATGATGTTCTCCTCGGCTCCATGCTGCTCGGGCTGGTACGGGGGGTGCGGGCGGGCGCCCGCACCCCGCCTATCCGGCCAGTTCTTCGTTGGCGATGTCGCCGGTCTTGAGGTTCGCCTCGATCAGCGCGGGCAGCTGGGCCAGGAACTCGTCCTTCTTGGTGACGACGTGCTCCATGTAGGTGTCCACGTTCTCGGGGGTGACCTGGGGCATCAGGTAGACCGGGTTCTTGTTGACCTCCTCGCCCTTGGCGATCTTGGCAGCCACGGCGAGTCCGGTGGCCAGCTCGACGGTGCCGTGCTGGAGGTTGGTGCCGATGAAGTCACCGCTCTTGACGGCGTTCAGGCCGTCCTCGATGCCGTCGACCCCGACGATCGGGATCTTGACGCCCGCCTCGCGGGTCGCCTGGAGGGCGCCGAGGCCCATGTCGTCGTTCTCCGCGACGATGCCGTCGATCTTGCCGCCGAAGCTGGACAGCCAGTTCTTCATCTTGTTGACGGCCTCGTCGCGCTTCCAGTTGGCCGTGTCCTTGGCCAGGATCTTGATCCCGGGGTTCTTGGCCAGCACGTTCTCGATGCCCTTGGTACGGTCCAACTCGCCCGACTGGCCCAGGGGGCCCTGCAGGACGACGATGTTGCCCTTGCCGCCGAGCTTGTCGGCCATCATCTGCATTTCCTGCTCGCCGGCCTTGACGTCGTCGGGCAGCACGGTGCCGGCGAGGTCGGCGCTGGCGAGCCCGGCGTTCACGGCCAGGAAGGGGATGTTCTTCCCCTTGGCCGCGGCGACCTGCGGGCCGAGCGAGTCCGCCTGCACCGGCACGACCATGATCGCGTCGACGCCGGCGTTGATGAACTGGTCGACCTGGTTGGCCTGCGTGGCGACGTCCAGGTTGGCCGAGTTCCACAGGACTTCGATGTTGTTCGTCTTGGCGTAGGCGTCGATGCCCGCCTTGCCGGCGGTGATGAAGGACGACATGTCGTAGACGCTGATGCCGACGCGGACGCTGCCCGTGTCCGCCGCCCCGGTCGCACTGGTGTTGACGCTGGTATCTCCTGCTCCACAGGCGGAGGTGGCCAGCATGGCCACGCTCACCGCCGCGGCGGCGACTGCACTCTTGATGCGCATGGAAAGCTCCTTCGTACGGGGGGTTGTTCGCTGGGTCGAGGTGTAGGGGGGCCTGACCGTGGTCAGACCCTGCGTTTGGCCGACCAGACGTCGACGGTGACGGCGGCGACGATCAGGGTGCCCTTGATGACGCTCTGCCAGTACGCCGGCACCAAGAGGATGTCCAAGCCGTTGTTGAGGGTCTGGATGAGGAACAGGCCGAGCGCGGTGCCGATGATGCTGCCCCGGCCGCCGAGCAGGCTGGCGCCGCCGATGACGACGGCGGCGATGGCGTCCAGTTCGTAGCCCTGGCCCAGGTTGGGCGGGCCGGAGATGACCCGGGAGGCGAGCATCACGCCGGACAGACCGGCGAGCAGGCCGCTCAGGGCGTAGACGCTGAACAGGATCCGGGTGGTCTTGACGCCCGCGATCTGCGCGGCGACGGGGTTGCCGCCCACCGCGTAGACGCGCATGCCGTACGAGGTCCGCTTCATGATCAGAGCCAGGGCGACGATGCCGACGATCATGACGATCACCGGGATCTGCAGGCCGAGGATCTGGTTGTTGGCGATCTCACCGAAGTTCTGCGGCAGGCCGTTGATCGGGGCGCCCTGGCCCACGACGTACGCCAGCCCGGATGCCGTGGTGAGCATGCCGAGTGTGGCGATGAAGGGCGGCACGTTCACCTTGGAGACCAGGAAGCCGTTGATCGCGCCGGCGGCCAGCCCGACGAGCATGGCGACCACGAGCGACAGCCACAGGCGTTCGGGATGGTCCTTGACCGTCGCCGCCGCCGCCATCGCGCTGAGCGCGATCACGCTGCCCACGGACAGGTCGATGCCGCCGGTGAGGATGACCAGCGTCTGGCCCAGCGCGATGAGGGCGAAGGGGGCCGCGGCGATGGCGATCGTCTGCAGGTTGTCCGGCGTGCCGAAGCGCGCGCTCCGGTAGCTGAAGTACGCGATGATCAGCAGCATCACCCACACCATGGCGTGGCGGATCAACTGGTCGCGGACCCACGGTCCGGTGGGGCGCCAGGCCAGGAGCCCCGCGGCCGTTCCTCGGTCCGGCGCTGACTCCTGGGGGGTCATCGGCCGTCCTCCTTGCTTGCTGTCGGGGTGGGTTGGGGGTCCGGCTCGCTCGCCGTCGGGGTGGGCTGGAGGTCCGGGGGCGGTTGGCCGGCCGTACCGGGGCTCAGGCCCGCGGCCAGCCGGAAGATCGAGTCCTGGACGTGCGGCGAGGAC
The DNA here is from genome assembly GCF_014646515.1 of Nonomuraea glycinis. GTDB lineage: Bacteria > Actinomycetota > Actinomycetes > Streptosporangiales > Streptosporangiaceae > Nonomuraea > Nonomuraea glycinis. The sequence continues at coordinate 153,920 of NZ_BMNK01000015.1, read as the reverse complement.
AGGTCGTCGCGGCTCAGCTCGCCCGCGACCGCCCCGCCGCGCATGACGAGCGCGCGGTGCGCGAGGCTGAGGATCTCCGGCATGTCGGAGGAGGCCATGACCACGGCCATCCCGGAGGCCGCCAGCTCGGTGATGATGCGGTAGATCTCGCTGCGGGCGCCGACGTCCACGCCCCGGGTGGGCTCGTCGAGCAGCAGGACGTTCACGTGGCCGGTCAGCCAGCGCGCCAGGACCACCTTCTGCTGGTTGCCGCCGGACAGGGTGCCGACCTGCTGGGACAGGCCGCGGCTGCGCAGTTTGACCGAGTCCATCGCGGCGCCGACCTTCTTGGTGCGCTCGCGTTGCCGCAGCCAGCCGCCCAGGGTGAAGCCCGACAGGCGCGGCAGCGAGCCGTTGTCCAGCACGTTCATGGACAGCACGGCCCCGGCGCCCTTGCGGTCCTCGGGGACCAGGGCCATGCCGTGGGTGATCGCGGCGGCGGGGTTGTTGCGCTTGACCGGCTTGCCGGCGACGGTGACGGTGCCCTCGGTGCTCTTGCGTACACCGAAGATCGCCTCAAGCAGCTCGGTCCGGCCGGCGCCGACGAGCCCGGCCAGTCCCAGGATCTCGCCGCGGCGCACGGTCAGGTCCACCGGCCGCGCGTAGCCGCTGACGTGCAGCCCGCTGACCTTCAGGGCGACCTCGTCACCCGGCGGGTGCAGCGTGGGGAAGAAGTCCTGCAGCTCGCGGCCGATCATCGCGTGCACGATGTCGTCGTCGCTGACCTCGCCGATCGGCTGGTCCAGGACCAGCCCGCCGTCACGCAGGACGACGACCCGGTCGGCCAGGGCGCGGATCTCCTCCATCTTGTGGGTGGTGTAGAGCATCGCCACGCCCTGCTCACGCAGCTTGGCCACCACGCCGTACAGGCGCTCGACCTCGCGCTCGGAGATGGCGGAGCTGGGCTCGTCCAGGAGCAGGACCTTCGCGCCGCCGGTCGTGCTCTTGGCGATCTCCACGAGCTGGCGCAGGCCGACCGGCAGCCGCCGCATCGTGGCCTGCGGATCGATCTCGACGCCGAAGACGTCCAGGATCTCGCGCGCCTTGCGGGCCATCGCGCGCCGGTCGAGCAGCCCGGCCCGGGTGCGGATCTCCCGCCCGATGAACAGGTTCTCGTACACCTTCATGTCCATGATCGGCGCGAGTTCCTGCGGGATGATCGCGACCCCCTGCCGGTGGGCCGCCTGCGGGTCCGCCTGGGGCAACGGCTCGCCGCCGACCAGGACCTGACCCCGGTCGGGCTTCACCTGACCGGACGCGATCTTCATCATCGTCGACTTGCCGGCGCCGTTCTCACCCGCCAGCGCGGTCACGGAACCGGCCGTGAGGGTCAGGGAGACGCCCTTCAGTACGGGCACGCCGCCAAATGCCTTGGCCAGGTCCCGGCACTCCAAAGCGACATCTTCCACGACTGATCTCCAGACCCCGGCCTCGCGGCTCGGTGTGCGGTAGGGCCCGTTCCTCGGACAGCGGCCGTCCAGGCTCCTGAGCGGAACCCCTTGTTTGTTGTTTCGTGTGAACATCACACGAAGCGACACCCCCACGTCAAGAGTACGTTGCCCACTTGTTACATCTGACAGACGCTGCGACGACCGCCACATCAGCCTGGTCGAGACCGAAAAACCCCTGGTGGGCAAGCCTTGTAGTCTCCCGGCGCATCATCTATCGTTCACACGCCGACAGGCGGATGCTGTCTTCAGCCGAAACCACCTGTGTGACAATTGACAAGATTGAACACCGAAGGAGACTGAGGCGGCATGGTCGTCAGGAGCACCGTCAATCTCGAGAGCAGACGTCAGGCGCTCGCCGACCTGCTCTCGTCCAGCGGCAGCCTGCGCATCGAGGACCTGGCCGCCCGCTTCGAGGTCAGCACCATGACGATCCGCCGGGATCTGCAGGCGCTGGAGGACGAGGGCCTGGTCCGCCGGGTGCGCGGCGGCGCGGTCAGCTCGGCGCAGCCCTTCGAGGCGCGCCGGACCCGGGCGGGGCGGGCGAAGGAGGAGATCGCGCGCAAGCTGACCAGCCTGGTGCCCTCAGGCGGGGTGGGGATCTGCATGGACGCCTCCTCCACGCTGTGCGTCCTCGCCGGTTCGATGCCCCGCTCGGAGAACCTGTCCGTGGTCACCGACGGCATCGAGACCTTCCTGGCCCTGACCCGAGACCCCCTCGTGCACGCCTATTTGACCGGCGGCCAGAAGGACCCCAACGCCGGCAGCCTCATCGGCCCGGTCGCCTCCCTGGCGCTGAAGCAGTTCTCCTTCGCGCGGGCGTTCCTGTCCGCCGCCGCGGTGGACCCGCACTTCGGCACCAGCGAGTTCAGCGCCGAGGAGTGCGAGATCAAGCGGCTCATGGCCGAGCTGTCGGACCACGTCGTCATGGCCGTGGACTCACAGAAGCTCGGCACCGGCGCCGCCGCCCGCTGCCTGCCCTGGGACGGCATCGACCTGATGGTCACCGAACTCGACGCCTCCGACGACCGTCTCGACCCCTACCGCGACCACGTCGAGCTCCTCTGACGCCGCGCGGGGAGCAATGATCTGAAACGCGGCTGTCGAAGTGACGGCCAGCCCTGCGACAAGCAGCATGATCTTGCCTGCCCGCCCGTAGTAGAGCATCTTCCAGCCGAACACTTCCATGTCCGTGGTCTGCCGCCCGTCCCACCATGCGGCGACGACGTTCAAGAGACACGGTCCCATCTGACGGCGGAGCCCGAGGTCGTCGCGCAATTCGGGAGGTACCGGTACGGAGCCGCCCGCCGCACGGGCCGATCAGCCGGTGCAGGTGCCGCCGGGGTCGATGGCGTGGTTGATGCGCCGGGTGATCTCGGTGAGCTGGCGGAGCTGGGTCCTGGTCAGGGGATCGACGACCAGGGCGCGGACCGCCTCGACATGGCCGGGGGCACTGGCCACGACCTTGTCCCAGCCGTCGTCGGTCAGGACCGCCAGGGTGTAGCGGCCGTCGGCCGGATCGGGCGTGCGGTGCACCCAGCCGCGCTTCTCCAGCCGGGAGATCACATGGGACAGCCGCGACAGCGACCCGTCGGACATCTGGGCCAGCTCGCTCATGCGCAGGGTGCGCTCGGCGCTCATCGACAGCCCGGACAGCACCTGATATTCGAAGTGGCTGATGCCCGCATCGCGCTGCAGTTGGGCGTCCAGGGCGGCCGGCAGCCGGACCATCGCGCTGACCAGGCCCAGCCAGGCCAGCTTTTCCTCCTCGGTCAGCCAGCGGGGCGATGGTGAGTCCATGCCCCCACGATATCTTGACGCAGCACGCTGGTTCACTTGACGCTTCAACTCAGCGTCCCTACATTGGACTTGAATCTTCAAGTTACTTATTGTGAGGAACCCCCCTGATGAACATCGCCCTGTGGATCGTCGCCGGCCTGCTCGCCCTCCTTTTCCTCGGCGCCGGCGCGATGAAGCTCACCCAGCCCAAGGCCAAGCTCGCCGCCTCCGGCCTGAGCTGGACCGAGGACTTCTCCGACAACACCGTCAAGGTGATCGGCGGCCTGGAGGCGCTGGCCGGGCTCGGGCTGATCCTTCCCGCGGCGCTCGGCATCCTCCCCGTCCTCACACCGCTGGCGGCCACCGGCCTGGTCCTGGTCATGATCGGGGCCGCGATCACCCACGTCCGCCGCAAGGAGTACCCGGTGATCGCCGCCAACGTGGTGCTGCTCGTCGCGGCCGCGTTCGTGGCCTGGGGCCGTTTCGGCCCCTACGCCTTCTGACCCACCCCGCGCGTCAGAGGGCGGCGACCCATGCGCTGGTGATGTGACAGCCATTGGCGCTGCCGCTGACCCTGGACTCGGGTCCGGGAGCGTTCACTGACTTGCTCACCACAGGGCCGTGGATCTCGCGCGTGTAGGGCCAGTGCGCCGAGGCGCACGAAACGCGCACCTGATAGGGGCCGAATCCGGCTTCGCAGAGGCCGACGCCCACGTTCTGCTCGATATAGGACCGGCAGTTCCATACCTCGGCGTGCGCGGGTGCGGCGCCGACCATGACCCCGGATGACACGACCATGGCCATCGAGGCGCCGATCATCGCCTTTTTGACGATTTTCATCTCTTCCTCTCGTGGCAAAGCCCTTTGAATTCCGTACGCGAAAGGTCGCGGGAATCCACGACTAGTAGATGGTGATGTCTTCGACCGTGACCGGGTGGTCCCAGAAACCCTGAGAATCCCATCTGTCCAGGGTGACGCTTCCCCAGCCGCCTCGATCGTTGTATCTGACCATTACTCTGTTGTTGCCGGCGAAGACGAAGTTGACGTTCGTGATGTAGACGTCGAGGTAACCCGCATTGGCGAAGCAGTGCACCGCGTCGCTGTTGTAGATTCGCATGAATCCGTCTTGGTTGCAGGCCACCGCATTGGCCGCCAGGGCCGGCGTGGCGGTGACGCCTACCAGGCCGAGCGAGATGACTGAGGCGGAGAGAGCGGACACAAGTGCCTTGCGCATACGACTCCCATCGAACGGACCGCCTGAGCGGTCGTCGTTACTGTTGCCTCGACATTACAGACGGAGTCGTTGTCGCTGACCTGTGTTATCTGCCAACCATCGCTTACATCCTGCCATTCATTGACGCGATCAAAGGGCGCCGGCTGAATGCTCCGGAATCCCCGATGTCCACGTTGCCGAACCGGGCTGGTGACAGATGCACCGGTCACCAGCCCGGCCTATGGGTGGGGCCTCCTGGACGAGGTCCTGAGGTCGGCTAGCGAACGGAGACGAAAATGGGGTTGGAGTAGAACCACAGGTCTTCCCACGGACTCTCCAGACCGTCGGCCTGCGGCTCCATCTCGTCGGTGCCGGTGCCGCGCACCCGCAGGTAACTGTCCTGGCCCACGTCACGCAGGGTGTGCGTGATGACGTGGTCGTGGCCCTGCCGGCGCCAGTCGCCCGGGCCGAACCGCGCCACCACCTTGGTCGTGGGGTTGGTGGCGGCATCGAGGTCGGCCTGTACGCCGGTGACCTGACCGACGATCAGGTCGACCCGCCGCACCTGCGGGCGGTCGCCGTTGCCGTTCTTCCCGTCGAGCGGGCGGAACCGGATCTCGACCTCGACGTCCGTGCGGTTGCGACGCTCGACGACGAGCGTCTCGCTCACCGTGGCCCGGCGGCCCCGGTTGCTCGCGGTGACGTCGAGAGCGGTGATCAGGTCGCCGGTGGTGACGAAGATCCGGCCGTTGCGCAGGGCGTCCATGACATCGCCGTAGTCCTGCCGCGCCGCCACGTAGGTCTTGCTGTACTCACCCGGCCAGAAGTCCGAGCCGCCGCGCGTCCAGTGCACGTGCGAGTCGGAGGTGGCGGTGATCCACCAGTGCCGCCCCTCGCCCAGCAGCGAGTCCCACAGGCCGCCGACCCGGGCCGTCATCTGGTCGAACCCGCCATAGGTCGGGTGGTTGCCGTACCCGCCACGGGCGCCGCCCCTCAGCGGGCCCGCCTGGTGACCTGGGGAGCCCTCGAAACCGACGTAGATGTCGGGGGCGGCGTTGTTGCCGTTACGGAACTCGCGCGGGGTGTCCTGACCCCACACGCCCAGGCCGGTCGCCGACCGGGCCGCGTGGTGGGCGATCACCAGCGGCTTCTGCCGCATGTCGCGGGCGGCCTTGAGGAACTCCACCATCTTGGCCTCGGTGTCCCGGCCCAGGTCGGCGGGGAAGGCGTCGTGCTTGGCGAAGCGGCTCTCCAGCTCGAACAACTGCTGCGCCTCGTCGGCGTGGTGCGGGATCATCAGGGTGTGGTGGTCCAGCGCCGGGGCGTCGAACTCCATGCCCCAGAACTGCAGCACCTCCGGCACGAGCACGCGCGAGCGCAGCAGGTCAGGGTAGGCCTGCTCCAGGTTCACCTTCGAATGCGTCGGCCCGCCGTGGTCGGTGCACATCGCCCACGTCAAGCCGAAGTGCTTCGCCATGATCGCGTTGGTGACGATCGGGTAGACCGCGTCCGCGCCCTTGTGGAAGGTCGGCGGGTTGGTCTTGGTGTCGAACTCGCCGCTGTACTCGGAGTGGATGTGGTGGTCGCCGGCACGCCACATGCGTCCCTTGCCGCCGCCGTTGCCGAACTTGCGCTCGTCGTCCGCCTGCGCCGGCGTGCCGCCCAGCAGAGGGGCGGCCGCGGCCAGCGTCGCGCCGACACCGGCGTACTTGACCAGCCGGCGCCGTGAAAGCCCGGAGTGCTCGGACTCCTCAGCCTTCTTGTTCTTCACAGTGATGCCTTTCGTGCTGCCGTGAGGGAGGGGGCTAACCGGCGAGTGTTCAGGGGATCGCTGAACGCACCATGAACGGCAAAGGGGACAATGAAGAACAAAATCCACCAAAGGGCAGCAACGGCGGCCAGGTGATCGCCGCTCCTGGTGGGGTACGGGGGTCAGTGGGACCGTACGGCCTAGAACGGCAGCGCCTTAGGGCACGCAGGAGCCAAGGGTCGCTCCAAGCTTTTGTTCAGGTTGATATCTTATCGTGACCCGATGTTTATCAACTTGGTCTCACGAGAGGGCGCGGCCGGGCTGCGCACCGCGGCCCAGCCACAGCGGCCTCCGCCGGCCCCCCGGCAGGCCTGGCTGGACGCCCTGCGAGGTGTCGCCGTGCTCGTCGTGGTCTTCGAGCACCTGCTGGACCCCCTGTTTCCCGAGGTGCGGGCGAACATCAGCCCATGGTTCAACTTCGGGCAGTACGGCGTCATGCTGTTCTTCCTCGTCAGCGGCTACGTGGTGCCGGTCTCGCTCGAACGGCGCGGCAACGTCGCCGAGTTCTGGATCAACCGATTGTTCCGCCTCTACCCCTTGTGGATCGTCACGGCGATCATCGGCACCGCCTTCGGCCTCATGCAGGTGTACGCGTCCCTGCCCGGCCAGTTGAGTGACCGTCCGGTCGTGGCCACGATCGCGCACCTGACGATGGTGCAGGATCTTCTCCAGGTGGTCAGCGTGGTCAATGTGTTCTGGACGTTGTCGTACGAGATGGTGTTCTACCTGCTGGTGACCGCGATGTTCGTCTTCGGGTGGCAGCGCGCGAGCGCCGGCACCGCGCTCACCTTCGCGACGGCGGGCGTGCTCGTCGGTGGGGTGCTGCCGGCCGGCGCGCTGTCGAGCGGTCTCGGCGGTGACGCCGTCGTGCTGATCGCGGGCGTCGTGCTGGCGGTGGGGATGGCCGCGATCCTCGGTGGCGGTCATCGCGTACGGCTGTGCGGCGCGGCCGCCGTGGCGGTCCTGGTCGTCGTGCTGCTGGGGGGCAACAGCCGGATCGGGGCCTGGCAGAGCCTGGCCATCGTGGCCACCATGTTCGCCGGCACCGCGCTCTATCGGCTGGACCAGGGGCAGGTCGACCGGGCCAGGACGGGCTGGGCGATCGCCCTGGTGCCCGTCGCGGCCATCACCGCCGCCGTCTGCTTCGGGCCTGGGTGGGGGATGTCCGCCCAGGAGGCGCTGGAGTTCACCTGGAGCTGGTCCACCGCCGTCGCGGCGGCCTGGGTGACCTTCCTGATCGGCCGCCTGCTGCGGTCCGCCTCTTTTCCTGACGCTCTCGTACAACTCGGACTGATCAGTTACGCGGTCTACCTGCTGCACCCCCTCGCGATCCAGGTGCTGCGGCGGTTCGTCACCGACGGCTCCCCGATCGCCTGGCCGGAACGGCTGCTGTGGGGTGCGGTGCTGCTGGGAGCGGTGCTCGTCTGCGCCACCGTGAGCTACCGGTTCATCGAGCGACCGGCCCAGCGGCTCGGCCGCCGCCTGGCCCACGCGGCCGCACGTGATCCAAGGGCCCCGCGGCAGGGGACGGAGCCGCTGGTGGACTGGCGGCCGCCCGCGCCCTGAGGGGACGCGGGCGACCGTTGCTCAGCTGACGGGCGGCCCCGCGATCGGGGTGTAGCCGCCGAACTTGTGCGGCGGCAGGACACTGGGCATGGGCTCCACGTTCAGGCCCAGGGATCCGCCCGCGAGACGGGCAAGCAGGAACCCGGTGCCCGGCGCGTTGGGACCGGTGCCGAACGCCGCCGGGTTGCCGGTGACCGTGCCGTCGATCCGTTCGAAGCCGCGGTAGACCGCATCGGGAGAGGTCGCCTTGTTGACGTACAGGGCGTTGTCGGTGCCCCGGACGTAGAGGGCGGCGACGTTGGGCTGGGCGCTGTAGGCGATGTCGCTGGTGACGGTGCCGCCGAGGGACTTCCAGGTGTACGGAAGGGTGAACAGGTTGAGCGTCCAGAGGGCGTTGTCCGCGCCCCGGGCGGCGATGAAGCCGCCGCCGAAGATGGCGTCCTCGGCGACGGCGATGTTGCTGCTGACCTGCAGGTCGCCGAGCGGCTCGAAGCCGGTGGCGCCGCCGGTGGTCACCCTGTTGACGTAGACGCGGTGGTCGGCCCCCCGGACGAACACCCGGACGGTGTCGTTCGGGAAGGCGAAGGTGCGGGCGGCGGTGATGTCGCTGGTGGCGGTGCCGCCGAGGCTGCTCCAGCCACTCCACGCGCCGCTGTTGAGGGTGTTGGCCCACACGGCGCCGTCCGCGCCGCGGGCGAAGATCCGAAGGCTGCCCGCCGGTGCGAGGTTGGGCACGATCGCCTCGACGTCGCCGGTGACCGTCAGGCCGGGCACCGTCGAGTAGCCGGAGACGGCGCCGGACGGGGTGATCGTGTTGGTGTACACCTGGTCGTCGGTGCCACGGACGAAGAAGTGGGTGCCGGTGGAGGTCACCACCACCGACGGGTCGCCGACGATCACTCCGCCGAGCGACTGGAGAGGGCCGAAGGCAGCGCCCGAGCGGGCGCCGTACAGCAGCGAGCCGTCGGCGCCGCGGACCGCGACGCCGGTCGCGGTGGGCTGGAAGGAGCGGTCGTAGGCCACGGCGGGGGTGCCGAGGTCGGGCAGGTCGGCGGCGTAGGGCGGCGGCGCGGCGGAGGCGGAGGACGCGGGCGCCAGAACGCCTACGGCGACGGCCAGGACGACGCCTGCTGTCAGGGTCCTGCGTAACCAGTGGGGCCGAGTCATCGAAGTCCCTTCGTGGAGAGGTAACCTCCATTCGTTACCGGACCGTACGCGGATCACTGACAGCGTGAAAAAATCGTGGTCATCCCTCGGCGGGGCCCGAGCGCACACTGAAGACGCGGGAACACCGCCCTGCCCGCGCTCAGCCCCGCCGGCCGGGACGGTCGACGATCGCCGACGACAGCAGGGCCCTGCTCCAGACCGTCCCCTTGCGGGCGATGGGCTCGTCCCGGCCGGGCCGCACCTCATCGCGCAGCCAGACCATCCGGCTGCCCAGGTAGCGGTAGGTGACCGGATCCAGGATCTTGTACTCGCGGGTGGGCCACGCATTGTCGGCAAGCTCCAGCCAGACGCCCAGCCCGCTGCGGCCGGCGGCGTCGCTCACACCCTGCTCGATCCGGACGCCGGGAATGAGCGTCAGGGCGCGGAACATGGCCGCCTCCAGTCGCGGTGGCATGGTGCCGTACTTGCTCAGGTAGAGCATGATCACGTTGTAGGCACGGATGTTGGCAGGTGCGACGGTGTGGGGAACGCCCTCCTCGCGTGCCCCCCTGATCCAGTGGCGATCGCCAGTGACCTTGGCCAGCAGCTTCCTCGGGTCGGTCGGCAGCTCACGGAGCTTGGCGTCGTACTGCTGCGGCGTCAGGTCGTCATCGCCGGGATCCAGAGGATTGCTCTCGGGACTGACGCGCAGTTCACCGTCCTCGCCGAAGTGGGCGGCCTGCATGCCGTCGTAGCGCAGCCAGCTCTCGCGGGTCCTGACCGTGTCCGAGTTCGGCTGCTTGTCCAGGGTCTTGGTGTAGTGCCACTGCTTCGGCGAAGGCACCTGGGCGCCCCTCCGCCTGCCGGCCACCTCGGCGGCGTCGGCCAGCACCACGCTGGAGTCGAGCCGGACGACCGGCGGCGTGCTCTCCGGGCCTGGGGTGGGCGGTTGCGGCCACAGCGTGGTCACGGCGAGCGCGGCGGCGGACCCCAGGGCCCCGATCACGAGCAGGCGGCGCCCCAGTGCCCGCCCGCGCCCCCGGATCCGCGTCAGCAGCCGCCGCCGCCCGGAGATGATCCACTCCTGGCCCGGCTCGGGGACCTCGGCCCGCCACTCGCGCAGCGATCGCAGGTCATCCATCGAAAGACTCCTCTCGGGTCGTCGCAGGGTGGGATCCGCCGAGCGCCAGGCGGGTCCTGGCTCTGGCCCGGTGCAAGCGGGATCTGACGGTGCCGACCGGGATGTCGAGCGCGCGGGCCACGTCCTCGTACGACATGTCGGCCCAGGCGATGAGCAACAGCACCTCCCGGTCACCGGGTGACAGCTGCGCCAGAGCCGCCGCCAGCCCGGCCTGCTGCGCGGCGACCCGGTCGTCGACGCGCTCGGCGTACGGCTCGGCGATCTCGTCGACGCCGCTGCGGACCAGCGCCCGGTAGAGCCGGACCTCCACGCGCCGGTGCCGGCTGATGAGCCGGGCGGCGATGCCGTACAACCAGGGCCGTGCGTCGGGATGGCTCGTGTCGTAGTGGCCACGGCGCCGGAAAGCGGTCAGGAAGGCGTCGGAGACGATGTCGTCGGCCAGGGAGGGGCCCAGCCGCCGGGCCACGTAACGCCGCAAGGCGGGCGCGTGTCGATCGAAGAGGTCGGCGAACGCCTCCGGGACACGCTCCGAGCGCCGGATCAGCTCGGCGTCGTCGGTTCTGCCGAATTCTTCGGCGATCACATGGTGCTCCCGTCCCTACGGAGTGGTTCGTCAGCTTTCGCCCGGACGGACAGCGCGAGTTCACGGTAGCGAAGGTGACCTGTGTCACAGAGCGGCTCGATCGACCGATCAACGCGATGAGCATAAAAGCCGTCACTACTTGTGTCCGGAAGTGGCGGCGAGGTGGACGGGTCTGGCCGAGTCCGTCCGCGCCCCTGTTGGACAGCACGACCGCACCGTTGTGCTGATGCCACGGGGAACGCGACCTCCCGGTCTCCCCGGTTCCCACCTCATGCACGAAGGACACGAAGGAGCAGCACGATGCGCAACCAGAACCGCCGGCCCTCGCTTCGCGGAACGCTCGCCGCACTCGCCGCCACCGCCACGGCCGCCGTCACCCTGTCGGCCGGAGCCGCCCTCGCCTCCACGGGGCAGCACCAGGTCAGGGCGGTGGACTGTCCGTCCGGCAACGTGTGCGTCTACCCGGACGCCACACAGAACGGCCAGCCGGCGAAGTACTACCGTTACGGGGCCTACAACCTCAGCAACGTGTTCGGCACCCGGCTCGTCATCAACAACCAGACCGGCGGAGCCGGCTTCCGCACCTGCACGGCCTACGGCGGCCAGAACTGCGGCGCCCGCCTGAACCCCGGTAGATACCTCATCAACCTCTCACCGATCAACTCCATCCTCCTGGAGCCGTAACCTCCCGGCGACCCGGTCAGGCGGCCCCGAGGGGCTCCGCCTGACCGGGCACCCGTACGATCACCGGCTTTCAGGACCGACCCACTCACCTGGGGGTGAGGACCTCTCGCCAGCCGCCGCTCTCGTCGCGGTCGGCGGAGAGCTGGGTCATTCTCGAACCGTCCACGCTGACGAGCACCAGGCCGTTGTTGAACTCGTCCTCGCACCTGCCCCCACAGCCGAGCGCGATGACGTCGTCGTCGTCCGCCCAGGCGTGCAACTGCAGCACCCTCTGGCTGCCGGCGACCTTGCCGGTCCCCACCTCGGTGATCTTCGTCGGCAGCCCGTCCGGCCCGAGCGCCAGGCGGCCGTCGGGCGAGATCGCCGACAGCCTCGACCCCCTGGGGTACCGCTGCCCCTCGGGCGCCTTCCGGGGCTCGCCGTCGAGGCTGTAGAAGACCCTGTCGGGCGTGGTCGACGTGGGCGCCCAGATCAACGTGCCGTCCAGACTCCAGTTGAGGTCCTGACGGCCGTTCGCGTTGGTGAGCCGCTCGTCGCTCTCGAGGCCGGGCAGCGGCGGCAGCTCGTGGTAGTCCACCGTGCCGCCCTCGACGTCCACGACGTAGTAGCCGGTACGCGGGCTGTGGCCGAGCGGGAACGCCTGGTCGCCCCTGCCCTGCAGGACGTCGGGATAGCTGGAGTAGGCGGTGGCCAGGATCCGCTTGCCGTCCGGGGACCAGGCGACGGACGCCACCTGATGCTCCAGGTCGATCCAGGTCAGGACCTCACGGGTGTTCAGGTCGAGCACGCCCAGCCGCCTGCTGAGCAGGTCGCCTTCGAGCACGGCCGCGACCTGCAACCCGGGGGCGACGTCCACCCAGACGTACGGGGTCCGCTCGTACCCGCCGGTACGCGGGTCGTACAGGGACCAGGTCCGCCGGATCCGCTCCCGGTCCGCCGAGAGCGCCTCCCGCCGGTTCGAGTAGTAGGCGGACACCGCCAGGCGGCCCGCGGCGATCAACCGGGCCGGCGGGCTGTTCTCCGCGTCGGCCCGCACGTCCGTCGGGGCGGGTGACGGCCGGGCCGGCAGCGTCACCCCGGTGGCCGGCAGCACGACGGGCGCGGGCCCGCGCTGGACGGAGACGAACAGGGCGATCCCCGCCACCATCGCCATCACGAGCACCGCCGCGCCGACGGGCTTCCAGACGCGCCTGCGTAGCGCCCGGTCGGCCAGGTCACGGGGCACCCTGGCCTCACCGGCCCACTCCTCCAACGTGTCACGCAGCAGTCGGGTCATCTGGTCACCTCCATGACCTGGGCCAGTTCTGGGGCGATCACGCGCAGGCGGGCCAGCGACCGGTGCACGGTGCTCCTGACCGTGCCGACGGAGCAGCCCAGCACCCGGGCGATCTCCTGCTCGGGCAGGTCCTCGAAGTACCTCAGCACCAGCATCGCGCGCTGCCGGGCGGTGAGCCTGGACAGAGCGGACCGCAGCACCAGGCGCAGCTCGCTCTGATGATGAAGGTCTCGGTCGGCCAGCTCGGGCGGGCTCGCCTGCACCACCTCACCGCGCCGTCCGCTCGCCCGCCACCGGCTGACCTGCTGCCGGTACATGATCTGCTTCACGTACGCCTCCGGCGCCTCCACCTTCCGCCACCTGGTCACCAGCTTCGCCAGCGCGGTCTGCACCAGATCCTCGGCCGCATGCTGGTCACCACCGGTGAGCAGGAAGCCGAGCCGCATCAGGGCGGGAGAGCGCGCAGAGACGAACTCGCGGAAACGCTGCTCGTCCGCGGCGTCCACGACCACCTCCAGAAGGATCGACATCACCCTTCCAGACGCTCCCGGCGCCCCCCGCTATGCGACCCGACCGAAAACTAGGGCGGTCTCCGCGTGAACTGAACGTCCTGGGGTCTGTGCGCGTACCTCCTGGCGGCAGGTCATTTCGGTCAGCTACAGGGACTTACGAGGAGGCGTGGCCGTGCCGGTGAGGCTTGGGCAGGCAGCAATGGCAGCGGTGTTGGCCCTGGCGGTGTCGGTCTCCGCCCCCGGTGCCGCCGCAGCCGACCCGTCGCCCGCCAAGGCCAGGGCCAAGCTGGTGAAGCTGAACGAGCGAGCGGACGACCTCGTGGAGAAGTTCAACCAGGCGACCGAGACCCATAAGAAGGCCGACAAGAAGTACGACACTCTCAACGCCGAGCTCAAGAGGAAGAACAAGCAGGCCGACACGCTACGCGAGGACCTCGTCGAGACGGCGGTCAGCAGTTACCGGTCGGGCCCGTCGACGGGCTTGGAGAGGCTCGTCGCCGAGGGCGATCCTGCGACGCTGCTGGGCAGCATGGCCGCCTTCGACCAGATCGCGCAGAACAGGGCGGCCAAACTGCGCGCCTTCGAGGCTGCCACCAAAGAGCTGCGCGATCGGCACGACGCCGCCCAGCAGGTGCTGGCCGAGGCCGAGCAGGCGCGCGACAAGGTGCGCGGGGAAAAGGCCAAGGTCGACAAGCTGGTCGCCGAACAGACCAAGCTCCTGCGCAGACTCGGCGCCTTCCGGACCGGCGATCCCAACAGCAAGGGCGTCGTGTACACCGGTCCCGCCTCCGGCAACGCCGGGCAGGCGCTGAGGTTCGCCTTCTCCCAGATCGGCAAGCCCTACCAGTACGGCGGTACGGGACCGGGCTCCTTTGACTGCTCCGGCCTCACCCAGGCAGCCTGGCGCAGCGCCGGGGTCAAGTTACCCCGCACCACATGGACCCAATGGAGCTGGGGCGCCGGCCGCCGGGTGCCTTTGGACGATCTGGAGCCCGGCGATCTGCTCTTCAGCAAGGGGCTGGGACACATGGGGATGTACGTGGGCAACGGAAAGATGCTCCACGCACCCCAGACCGGAGACATCGTCAAGGTGAGCGACCTCGACGGCTACTGGCGCACCCGCCTCCTCGGTGCGATCCGCCCCTGACGCGCCGTTCCTTCCTTCACCGGCCACGCCCCCCATGGTGGGTGCCTGTCGCATGAAGCCGAAGCCGAAGGGTGACGCTTGAGCCCATGCGGGCGTGATGATGTGCCAACATGACCGGTATGACGATCTTCGTCCAGGAGAGCGGCCCGGCCGACGCGCCGGCCGTGGTGCTGCTGCACGGTGTGGGCACGAGCGGCTGGATGTGGACCAGGCAGGTCTCCGCGCTGGCGACCGACCTGCGGGTCCTGGTTCCCGACCTGCCGGGACATGGGCGGAGCAACACGCTCCCATGGGTCTCGATCGCCGATACCGCCCGTCTGGTAGGCGAGATCATCGCCGCGCGGGCGCCGGCGGGCCGGGCGCACGTCGTCGGGCTTTCGCTGGGCGGCTACGTGGGGGCGCAGCTGGCCGCGACGGCTCCCGAAGTGGTCATCAGCGCGATCGTGAGCGGGGTGAACGTGCTGCCGTTCCCCAACCTGGGCACCATGCGGCTGATGGGCGCGCTGATGGCACCGGTCATGAAATGGGGGCCGATGCTGCGGGCCAACGCTCGCGCGCTCAACGTCCCCGCGGCCGACATCGACGGCTACCAGAGCGCCGCGCGCGCCACCACCCGGCAGGCCTTCCGCAAGGTCGGCGACGAAGCCCTCGGCTTCCGGCTGCCGCCCCAGGCCAAGGACGCCCCGTGCCGGATCCTGGCCGTCGCCGGCGAGAACGAACACGATCTCACCAAGCGGTCCCTGACGGCCATCGCCGGAGCCTTTCCTCAGGGTGAGGCCTGCCTGGCCCCCGGGGTGGGACACGCGTGGAGCGGCGAGAAGCCTGAGCTGTTCACCTCCATGATCCGTGCGCGGGTCACCGGCGATCAGCTGCCCGAAGAGCTCATCCCGGTGCCCACGGGAGACGGTCCCGGCCCTCATGGCGCGCCCCAGCGTCCGTCAGGCACGGAGGAGCGCTGAGAATCGTCTGCGTGACGTCGGCGGAGCCGCGCGGACGTCCATCGACGATCAGCAGACTCCGGGCAGCGCGCATACCTTCGCCGTCATCTTGGCGGCCTTGCCACGCAGGGTCTTGACGGCTCGCTTCTGCGGGTAGCCGAGGGAATCCTGATCTCCGGTGTAGAGCATCAGCGCGCGCCCCTTGCGCGCCACTAGGCCCGACGTCAGGGGCGACCATTCCTTGTTGAGCTTGTCGTACATCATGAGGTGCGTCAGCGCGGCCTCGTTCGCGAGTCGCGTGCGGCTCACCACCCACCGGGTCTTCCCATCGCCGTTCCAGCTGTACGGTTTGCCGCTCGAATCGGTCGCGCATCGCCTGGCGTCGGCCAACAGCTTGGTCATGGCCGCCTTGGCCGCCTTGGCGTTCCGGTAGATCACCAGTTGCTCGGCCGCGTACGACGGGGCGCTGGTTTCGTGGGTGATGGTGCGCGCGGCCGACCGGTCCGCCGTCGGAGCGCCCTTGCGCCCGCACGGATTCACCAGCAAAGGCGCGTTCGTCTTGTCGCTGATCTTCCACCACACCTCGTCTTTCTCGATCCCCTCCAGCGGTGTACGAGCGGTCTTCTCACTCAGCAGGAAATTCTGGGGAATCTGGACGGGGGCAAGGGCGAGAGACACTGCGAGGATGAGGATCATGCGAAGTTAGATGCCTGGCGGCTCGCCCGGGTTCACCCGATCAGTCCGGTGGGCCGGGCACCAGGTCGAGGACGCTGTCCTCGTGTGCCGGCGCGGGTGCGGGCCAGTGGTGGGCGAGTCCGGTGCAGTGGATGTCCACGGTGTCCCCTACCGCGAGGTGGGCGGTGCCGGGCAGGGTGGCGAGCACCGTCGTGCCGCCGTCCGGATCACCGGACCGGCCCTCGACGTGCAGGGTCAGCCGCCAGTCGCGCCCGTGGAAACGCAGGTCCGTGACAGTCACCCGGACGCCCGCCCGGCCGTCCGGCGCCGGGCCGAGGCCGATCTGCTCCGGGCGGACCAGCACGGTGACCGGCGTCCCCTCCCCGGAAGGGGGCTCGGCGAGGGGGATCGGGCCCAGCGCGGTGCCGGCCGTACCGGCCCGGGTGGTGCCGGGCAGGAGGTTGGCCTCGCCGACGAACCCGGCCACCCAGGAGTCGACCGGGCGGCGGTACACCGAGGTGGGCGGGCCGGACTGCACCGTAACTGCCACCAGAGGGTGGCAGCACCCCGGCGCACCTCCACAGCGTCCGTCAGGAACGGAGAAGCGCTGCTCACTGGGCCACGGCTAACGTGACGGCCATGGACATCACCATCCACACCACCGCCCTCCCGCATGACGATCCGGACGCCTCGCTGGTCTTCTACCGCGACGCCCTCGGCTTCGAGGTCCGCAGCGACGTCGGGCAGGGCAAGATGCGCTGGATCACGGTCGGTCCCGCCGACCAGCCCGGCACGTCCATCCTCCTGGCGCCGCCGGCCGCCGACCCCGGCATCACCGAGGACGAGCGCCGCACCATCCTCGAGATGATGGCCAAGGGCACCTACGGCTGGATCCTGCTGGCCACCCGAGACCTCGACGCCACCTTCGAGCGGGTACGGGCCGGCGCGGGCGAGGTCGTCCAGGAGCCGACCGAGCAGCCGTACGGCATCCGCGACTGCGCCTTCCGCGATCCTGCGGGCAACCTGATCCGCATCCAGGAGCTGCGCTGACATGTGCCATCCCGCATGGGCGCGCGCCCTCACCGCAGCGCACCACCTGAACGAACTCGCCCGGCTGCGCCGCGTCCGCGACCGGATCGACCGGGAGTACGCCCAGCCGCTGGACGTCGTGGCGCTCGCCCGCGGCGCGGGCATGCCACCGGGGCACCTCAGCCGCCAGTTCCGGCTCGCCTACGGCCAGTCGCCGTACGCCTATGTGATGGCGCGGCGCAGCGAGCGCGACGGCTCTGCGGCTCTTGCCGCACATCTCTCCCAATTGGGGTGCAACCACGACTAAAGCGGCCTGCAGGCAGGCGCATAGGCGGCGTAAGTGGCTGGCAGGCGGGTGCGTCTATCAATGGTGATGCACACCCCGAAAAGCACAAGAGGACCTTGGGGGCCACCCAGAAGTCCTCACCCTCAAGGAGTCATCATGCGTCGCTCGATTCGTACCCTGCTCACCCTCGCCGCCGCCACCGCCGCCACCGCCGTGGTCGTCGCCGCCCCCGCCGCCGCCTCCACCGACCCCGACCCGCAGCCGCTGGTCGCCGGCCCGACCGTGCAGAGCTGGGGACCGCACTACTCCAGCAACTTCAGGGCCAAGGCCGAGGGCACCACGCGGGTCCACTGGAACCCCTCCCACACGTCCAACAACGTCCGGGTCCAGGGCCGGCTGTACGACCTGGACTTCCGCACCCTCGCCCAGGGCGGCAAGTGCGCCTTCGTCCAGATCAGGGTCCACCACATCTACCAGCCGAACTGGAAGTGGGACAACGGCCAGTCCTACAAGCTGTGCAACGCCGGCACCGTGAAGCACTTCACCTCCTGGAACCACAACGTGGACAAGGTCCGCATCCGGGTCAGCCAGGTCGGCCAGTACAGCGACAACGTCGTCAGGCAGGGCGACTGGCACCAGGTCAACATCTGATCAGCACCCCGCACGAAGGCCCGCTCGCCTGAACCGCGAGCGGGCCTTCACGCATGCTCAGGAGAAGCGCTCGATCGTCACCGGGATCAGCCCCTCGGCCCGCATCACCACGGTCAGCTCGCGCAGCAGCGGCCTGACGGCGGCGTCGGACCCGCTCCCCAACCGGGCGGTCACATCCAGGCACCAAGCCGTGCCGGGGCCGATCCGGCGTACGTCCCAGGTGAACCAGTCGCCGGCCACCCGCGACTCGGCCGTGCCGACGACGCGCTCCCGGGGATCGGCGAGCGCCATACGCCAGACCTCCCGCAGCCGCGGCAGGCTGTCCTGGCCCAGGTCGCCGGCGAACAGCACGCGGTAGACCCGTACCTCATGAAAGCCGTCGGGGGGCTGCGGCGAGGTGAGCACCAGCGGCGGCGAGCCGGCCAGTGGCAGCCGGTCGTGGAAGAAGGTGCGCAGCGTCGCCTCGTCGGGCAGCTCGGCTCCGGCGAGCCGGCGGTAGACGCTCTCGGCTTCGCGACGACGCACCGCGACGACCCGCCCGCGCAGCCCGGCGTCGGTGCGCAGCTCGCGCGCGTACGCGGCCGAACTCCACCAGCCACCCCCGTCTGCACGCCAGCCGGCGCTGTCCAGACCGGTCGCGGTGCCGTCGCCGGCGAGCACGAGCTCCTCGACGAGGATCCCGTCCGCCTCGGGCAGGAGGATGTAGTCCAGAAATCCCGGCATGCCGGAAACCTTAACCCGTCGAGGGCGAGTAGGTTTTCGGCATGGACGACCGGATCCCTCCCCTTTACGACGGCGACGAGCGAGCCATCCTCTACAGCTGGCTCGACTGGCATCGCGGGACTCTCGCGGCCAAGTGCGCCGGACTGTCGGAGGAGCAGCTGCGCCGCCGCGCCGTGCCGCCGTCGGGCATGTCCCTGCTCGGGCTGGTACGGCACATGGCGCACGTGGAGCGGGCCTGGTTCCGCCGGATGCTGGACGACGAGGACGTGCCCCTGCTGTACGACAAGGAGCAGCGGCAGGACGCCGACTTCGAGGAGGTCGACGGCGCGTCGGCCGGCGAGGCCATCGCCATCTGGCAGGAGGAGATCGGGCGGGCGCGCAAGGTGTCGGCCGGGCTGCCGCTGGACGCGGTCGCCAAGCGGCAGCGCGACGGCCACGACGTGTCCCACCGGCGGATTCTGGTGCACGTCATCCAGGAGTACGCCCGCCACAACGGCCACGCCGACCTGCTGCGCGAGCGAATCGATGGCAGGACCGGCGAATAGAGCACATGATCGGCGGATGGACCGTCTGCAGATCGTCGACGTGCTGGCCCGCTACACCTACGCCATCGACTCGGGGCGGTGGGACGACCTCGACGAGGTGTTCACGCCCGACGCGGTGATCGACTACCGCTCGGCGGGCGGCATCCGGGGGACGCTGCCGGAGGTCAAGTCCTGGCTGGCCACCGTGCTGTCCCACTGGCCGGGGCGGCTGCACCTGGTGGGCGCCGCCGTGATCAGCTTCGAGGACGGCCAGGCCGTCGTGCACGCGCCGTTCACCGACACCCTCGCGCCGTCGCGGGAGCTGATCCCGGCCGAGACCAAGGGCCTGTTACAGGGCGGCGGCTGGTACCACCACCGGATGGTGCGCGCCGGGGACGGCTGGCGCAGCCGGGAGCTGGTGGAGGAGCAGACCTGGCGCACCGCCCGCTAGAACCGCCCCCGCGGAACCGTGCGGGAGAACCGCTTGGGAGATCTGCGGATCACGTTCGCCTGAACCCGGGCGAACCGCAAGAATGGCGCGATGAGCGTGGCTGACAGCACGGAAACCGACTGGGTATCCAGGTTCGCGGACGAGGTGATCTCCGAGGCGGAGCGTCGCGCGCCGGGCGAACCCATCGTGTGCGCGTCCGGGCTGAGCCCGTCAGGGCCGATCCATCTGGGCAACCTGCGCGAGGTGATGACCCCGCACCTGGTCGCCGACGAGATCAGGCGGCGCGGGCACGAGTGCGTCCACCTGCTGTCCTGGGACGACTACGACCGCTTCCGCCGGGTCCCCGCGGGCGTCGACCCGTCGTGGGCCGAGCACATCGGCAAGCCGCTGACCTCGGTGCCCGCGCCTCCGGGCAGCGCGCACGACTCCTGGGCGGCGCACTTCAAGGCCCCGATGGAGGCCGCGCTGAACGAGCTGGGCGTCCAATACCGGGGCATCAGCCAGACCGAGCAGTACACCTCCGGCGCCTACCGGGAGCAGATCCTCGTCGCCATGCGGGAGCGTGACCGGATCGACGCCGTCCTGGCGCGTTACCGGACGAAGGAGACGGTCCAGGAGAGCGCCGCCTACTTCCCGTACAAGCCCTACTGCGAGCTGTGCGAGCGCGATCTGACCACGGTCACCGCCTACGACGACGACAGCACCGAGCTGGCCTACACGTGCGCCTGCGGGTTCGGGGAGACGGTGCGGCTGGCCGGGCACGACCGCGGCAAGCTGGTGTGGAAGGTCGACTGGCCGATGCGCTGGGCGTACGAAGGGGTGGTCTTCGAGCCTTCGGGGGTGGACCACCACTCGCCGGGGTCGGCCTGGATCGTCGGCGGGCAGCTGGTCGGCGAGGTGTTCGGCGGCGAGCAGCCGATCGGGCCGATGTACGCCTTCGTCGGGATCACCGGCATGGCCAAGATGAGCAGCTCCAAGGGTGATGTGCCGACTCCGGCCGACGCGCTGGAGATCATGGAGGCGCCGGTGCTGCGCTGGCTGTACGCGCGCCGCAAGCCGTCCCAGTCGTTCAAGATCGCTTTCGATCAGGAGATCCAGCGGCTCTACGACGAGTGGGACGCCCTGGGCCGCAAGGTCGCGGACGGGACCCGCCAGCCGTCGGAGCTGGCCGCCTACAACCGGGCCGTGCGGACGGCGGAGGGGCCGCTGCCGGAGACCCCGCGGCCGGTGCCCTACCGCACGCTGGCCTCCATCGTGGACGTCACGACCGGGGACGAGGACCAGACGCTGCGGATCCTGGGCGACCTCGACGCGATCACCTCGCTGGAGGACGCCCGGCCGAGGCTGGACCGGGCGCAGCGGTGGATCGACACCCAGGTCGCCGCCGACCAGCGCACCCGGGTGCGCGAGGAGCCTGACGCGGAGTTGCTCGACTCGCTCGGCGACGATGATCGTGACTCGCTGCGGCTGCTGGTCGAAGGGCTGGACGAGCACTGGTCGCTCGACGGGCTCACCACGCTGGTGTACGGCGTGCCGAAGGTGCGCGCCGGGCTGGCGGCGGACGCCAAGCCGACGCCCGAGGTGAAGACGGCGCAGCGGGCCTTCTTCGCGCTGCTCTACCGGCTGCTGGTCGGCCGCGACACCGGCCCCCGGCTGCCCACGCTGCTGCTGGCGGTGGGCGCGGACCGGGTACGCAAGCTGGTCGGAGCCTGACCCCAGCGCGACGGTCGGAGCCCGGCTTCAGCGGGACTTGCGGCCGGTGCGCGGTCTGGCGGCGCGTGCGGGAGGCAGCACCTCGACGGAGGTCTTGCGGATGTGGTCGTAGACCAGTGAGGTGCGCACGTCGGCGATGTTGCGGTGCCGCGCGACGTGGTCGAGGACGAAGTCGCGCAGGTGCGTGGTGTCCCGTACGGCCACCTGGATGATGAAGTCGTCGCCGCCGGACACCACGAAGACCGCGAGCGTCTCGGGCAGCGCGGCCACGTAGTCGCGGAACCCCTCCACCGCCTCACGGATCTTCGGGTGCAGCCGGACGTGGATGAGCGCCTGCACCGGCCGGCCGATGGCGTCCAGGTTGACCTCGGCGTGGAAGCCCTCGATCACGCCGTCGCCGCGCAGCGAGCGCACCCGTTCGAGGCAGGTGGAGGCGGCGATGCCGATGCGCTCGGCGAGCTCGCGGTTGGTCTGGCGGCCGTCACGCTGAAGCTCGCCCAGAATGGCCGTATCAAGTTCGTCCACAAGCCCATGCTCTCACGATGTTCCGAACATCCTTCGGAATCGGCTGGTTGACATTGCTCCATCCCCGATGCAAGCACGAGTCTTCCTTAGCAAGTTCGGACAGAGGGGACCTTGAGCATGGAGATCGAACGTCGCAGCGACCTGCCTACGAAGAAGCTGGCGGTCAAATGGGTGATCGTGGTGGATCGTGACCTGCCCCGCGGGCTGCAGGCGAACGCGGCGGCGTGCCTGGCCGCGTCGATGAGCCAGGCCGCGCCGTCGATCCTCGGCTCCGGCGGGCTCGACGCCTCCGGCCAGGCCCACGCGGGCCTGCCGTGGACCGGCTGCACGGTGCTGGCCGCCCCGGCGGCGATCGTCAAGCGGGTCAGGGACGACGCGGCGGCCGATCCGGAGCTGCTCGTCACGGACATGGCGGCCATCGCGCAGCGGGCCGAGGTCTACGACGACTATCTGGCCGAGCTCGCCGGCACCGCCGTGGCGGACCTGTCGTACTTCGCGGTGAGCCTGCTCGGACCGCGCGCCGAGGTGGAGCGGCACACGGGCAGACTGTCCCTGCTGCGCTAGGTCCGCATATTTGACCTATCGGGTCAAGTCGGACAACAGTTCACTCCAGCCACATGTGACTCCAGGTCACAGGAAGAAAACGCCCCTGGTCGGGCCCAATAAACACATAGGACCGCCATGCCTGCAAGGAGTAGTCAAGTGACTTGCATGTGTGATGGTGGACCTTTGCCACATGAACAGGCAGCCCTTCTCCGTCAGCGTAAGCGTCATCGTCCCCGCGATGAACGAGGCCGACAATCTGCCCCACGTCTTCGCGACCCTCCCCACCTGGATCGACGAGGTCATCCTCGTCGACGGCAACTCCAGCGACGACACCGTCGCGGTGGCGCGCACCCTCCGCCCCGACCTGCACGTGGTCACGCAGTCCAGACGCGGGAAGGGCAACGCGCTCATCGAGGGCTTCGCCGCGGCGAAGGGCGACATCATCGTCATGATCGACGCTGACGGATCCACGGACGGCAGAGAGATCTTCTCCTTCGTCACCGCCCTCGTCGAAGGCGCCGACTTCGCCAAGGGCTCCCGCTACGCGCCGGGCGGGGGCTCCGACGACCTCAGCCGGCTGCGCTCCTTCGGCAACAGGGCCCTGACGGGCCTGACGAACCTGCTGTACGGCACCTCGTACACCGACCTGTGCTACGGCTACAACGCCTTCTGGGCCCACCACCTGCACGCCCTCGACCTCGACTGCGACGGCTTCGAGATCGAGACCCTGATGAACGTCCGCGCCGTCCAGGCCGGGCTGACCATCCACGAGGTGCCCAGCCACGAGCGCTGCCGCATCCACGGTGAGAGCAACCTGCACGCCGTCCGCGACGGCCTGCGCGTGCTCAGGACCATCCTGCGCGAACGATTTCGCCAGGTGGACGCATCCCGGACCCAGGTGGCACTCGTGAAAGGAGAAGTGACATCCTCTGAATCATGCGCTACATCGTGATCGGAGCGGGGGCGATCGGCGGCACCATCGGAGCCCGGTTGCACCAGAGCGGGCACGAGGTGCTGCTGATCGCCCGGGGGCCCCATTACGAGGCGTTGCGGAGTGACGGCCTGCGCCTGATCACCCCGCACGACGACCTCAGGATGGACATCCCCGTGGCGGCCGGCCCGGTGCCGGTCCGCGAGGACGACGTGCTGATCCTGGCGACCAAGTCCCAGGACACCGTGGGTGCGCTCGACCCGTGGCCGAGGCACCTGCCCGTGGTCTGCGCGCAGAACGGCGTCGAGAACGAACGCGTCGCCCTGCGCAGGTTCGACCGGGTCTACGGCATGTGCGTGTGGCTGCCGGCCTCGCACACCGAGCCAGGCGTCGTGGCCTGCTACGGATCCCCGCGCTCGGGCCTGCTGCACATCGGCGGCTATCCGCACGGCGCCGACGAGACGGCCAAGCAGATCGCCACCGACCTCGACGGCAGCTCCTTCGTCGCGCTGTCCTCGCCCGAGGTGATGCGCTGGAAGTACGGCAAGCTGCTGGGCAATCTGAACAACGCCGTCGAGGCCCTGGTCGGCCACGGCGCCGGCGTGGAAGAGATCATGGAACATGCCAGGACCGAGGGCATGGCGGTGCTCGAAGAGGCCGGCCTGCCCTACTCCACGCGCCGCGAGGAGCGCGAACTGCGCCGCGACAAGGTGGAGGTGGTGCCGATCGGCGGCAAGACGCGCGACGGCGGATCGTCCTGGCAGAGCCTCGCCAGAGGCACCGGCTCGATCGAGGCCGACTACCTCAACGGCGAGATCGTCCTGCTCGGCCGCGAGCTCGGCATCCCCACCCCGGCCAACGAGGTGCTGCAGCGCGAGGCCAACAGGTTCGCGCTCGAGCGACGGCGGCCGGGCTCGATGGAGCTGGAGACGCTGTCCGCGCTCATCGACGAGCGTTCCGCAGCCGGATCCCACTGAACTCCAGTGTGCTCGCCGTCACCTGGCCCCAGAAGGGCCAGAGGTTGTCCAGCACCCGGAGCTGGATCCCGGCCTGCTCATGCAGCTCCAGCAGGTCGCTGACCGGCTCCGCCGGGCCGAGCGGCCGCACCGGCACCCGCGCGACGACGGCGTGCGCGAACTCCCCGATGGGCGCGAAGTGCTCGGCGGGCAGCCGGTACGCGTACAACCGGACATCCATGATCGCCCTGAGCCAGCCGTACTCGACCGCGTGCACCCGATCCCCACTCCCGGCCCCGATGATCCGCCCGGCGTCCTCCTCGGTGGTTCTCGGGCCCTTCCAGGCCATGGCTCGCGGGCAGGCACGGGGGAACCAGTAGTCGGGGCAGCGGTCGGCGGTGACCGCCCAGACGTACGGCTCGCGTAGCTGCGAGGTGGGCGCGACGTGCGGGACGAACCGCTCGATGGTCGGGTCTTCGGAGAAGTGCAGCACCTGACCCGGCTCCGGTCTCATGAACGCCATCATCTCCGCAAGCCCCTGTCCCACAGGGCATACCGCGCCGGTGTGTGGGCAGTTGAGTCTCGCCTGAGACAAGGGGTGAGTTCAAATGATCTTTTTGGGTCTGTTACTGGTTCTGCTCGCCGGGGCCGCGATCGTGCTGATCGCCACCGAGGAGAGCGCCAGGTACGTCCTGTTCGGCACGACCTTCGAGCCGAACCACATCGAGATGTTCCTCGCGGGCGCGGCCACGGCGGCCGCCCTGCTGGCGGGGATCTGGCTGATCACACTGGCTTCGCGCAGGTCGGCGCAGCGCCGGCGGCGGCTGCGCACGGTCCGGGCCGACGCCTCCGACCGGGTGGCCAAGCTCGAGGAGGAGAAGCGGGAGCTGGAGCGCAAGCTCGAACACGAGCGCACCACCGACACCACCGACGACCGGCTGGTCGCCGGCAGCCAGGAGAAAACCGCGCGGTGACCTCACCGGCGCGAGGGCCGACCGCCCTCGCGCCAGAGGTCCGGCGGGAGATCGCGAGAGGATCCGCCGGGAGATTCGCGGCTTTCGGGCATTGGGGGTGTAATCTGCGAGGCGCTCTCATCATGCACCCGGAGGTCGCATGCCCCCCACACGTGGCCGCCCTATCGCGATCAAGCTCCTCATCCTCCTCCTCGTCCCGCTGACCTCGCTGGTCGGTCTGTGGGCGTTCGCCGCCGCGCTGACCGCGGGCGACGGATTGCGCATGCTGGAGATCGACGAGCTGGCGACCAACCTCGCGGCCCCCTCCGAACAGCTCACCACCCACCTGCAGAACGAGCGCCTGTCCTCGGTGCAGTACGTGACCGCGCGCCGCAACAACACCCAGCTGATCGTGCAGCGCGACATCACCGACAACGCGGTGCGATCCTTCCGCGAGCTGGCCGGCGCGCAGCGCAACCTCAGCCCGGAGATGACCGCGCAGCTCACCCACCTCTACCGCAGGCTCGACCAGCTCCCGCAGATCAGGCGCGACGTCGACAGCCTCAGCTCCACCCCGCTCGACCTGATCAACGGCTACAGCCAGATCGCGGACGCGTCCTTCCGCCTGTACGACGCGATGATCCTGGTGCCCGAGATGACGCTCTACCGCAACGTCAAGGCGCTGGCCATGCTGGCCGAGGCCAAGGAGCTGCTGTCCCGCGAACGGGCCATGATCACCCTGATCGTCAGCCGGGGCCGGATGGGCACCGGCGAGCGCGAGGCCTTCGCCGACATGGTCGCCACCCGCCGCCTGCTCTGGTCCCAGGCGCTGTCCCAGCTCGACGACGACCTGCGCACGCCGTACCAACGGCTCGTCGTCTCGCCGATCTACACCGAGTTCGTCGAGACCGAGGACGCCATGAAGGGTCAGGCCATCATGAACGGCCTGCCCACCTCCGCGGCCACCTGGCCGGTCGACGCCAACAACCTGTGGAAGGCCGCCGAGCGCAACCAGCGCGACTCCAACCAGGCCATCGCCGAGCGCATCACGCCCGCGGCCGCCGGCATCCTCGCCAAGATCGGCGTTGCGGGCGGCGCCGGGCTGCTCGCCGTGATCGCCTCCATCCTGCTGTCGCTGCGCTTCCGCAAGCGCCTGGTACGCGAGCTCGCCGGACTGCGCGACGCCGCCACCGAACTGGCCGAGGTACGGCTGGTCCAACTGGTCGAACGGCTGCGTACGACCGCGAACCCCAGCACGTCGGCCGAGGTCGAGCCGCTGGAGGTCAAGGCCGAGACGTCCGAGGTACGCGACATCGTCCGGGCCTTCAACAACGTGCAGTCCACGGCCGTGGAGGCCGCGGTGAGCCAGGCTCGGCTGCGCCACGGCGTCAACCAGGTCTTCGTCAACCTGGCCCGGCGCAACCAGTCGCTGCTGCACCGCCAGTTGCTGCAGCTCGACGGCATGGAGCGGGGCACCGAGGACCCGACGGCGCTGGAGGACCTGTTCAAGCTCGACCACCTCACCACCCGCATGCGCAGGCACGCGGAGAGCCTGATCATCCTGTCGGACCAGACGCCGGGCCGCGGCTGGCGCAACCCGGTGCCGATCATGGACGTGCTGCGGGCCGCCGTGGCCGAGGTGGAGGAGTATCAGCGGGTGGAGGTGCTGCAGCCGCCGCCCGTGGCGCTGACCGGCTCCGCCGTCACCGACGTCGCGCACCTGATGGCCGAGCTGGTGGAGAACGCCACGCTGTTCTCGCCGCCGCGGACCCGGGTGGACCTGCGCACCACGACCACTCCGCACGGGCTCACCGTCGAGGTGGAGGACCGCGGTCTGGGCCTGCCCCGGACCGAGCTCGACGAGCTCAACACCCGGCTCGCCGAGAAGCCGGAGTTCGACCTGGCGCAGAGCGACCGGCTGGGCCTGTTCGTGGTCGGCAGACTGGCGGCCAGGCACGGCATCAAGGTCTCGCTCAGCCCGTCGCCCTACGGCGGCCTGACCGCGAGCGTGTCACTGCCCGCTTCCCTGCTGACGGACCTGGCGGTTCCGGCCGGACGCTAGAGCCGGCCGGACGCTGGAACGAACCGGCCGGACGGTGCGCTAGAGCCGCAGGAACGGCTCGCTGAAGTGGGCGGTGGCGAGGATGGCGTGCTCGGCCCGCAACTCGGCGAGCACCTCGGCGCGGGTGGCGGCGGCCAGGTCCTGGTCGTCGTCGTAGACGTAGCGCACGGCCGGGTCGTCGAGCTGCACGGGGTGGAGCACGAGGTCGCCGGTCATGGCGAGGTCGCCGACCCGGGCGATCTGGTGCCCGGGCGTGTGTCCGGGCGCCAGGTGGACGCGCACGCCCGGCGCGATCTCCGCATCGCCCTCGACGACCTGCAACTGCCCCTTGAGCGGGGTGACGACCTGGTCGAGCATCGGGCCGCGGGCCGCGTCGAACTCGGCCTGCTGGAGCACGTAGCGGGCGTTCTCGAACAGCGGCCGCCCGTCGGCGACGGCGCCACCGGCGTGGTCGCTGTGCAGGTGCGTGAGGATCACGGTGCCGATCTCGGCGGGCGTGACGCCCGCGGCGGCCAGCTCACCCGCGAGGGAGCCGGGAACCGGCGCCCAACTCGACGCCGGTGAGTCGACGCCACCGATGCCCGTGTCGACGAGCGTCAGCCGACCGGCGGGATCGCGGAGCAGGTAGCAGTGGAAATGGAGCGTCCACGGCGCCTCGGCGAGGTTCCCTCCCGGGAACATCTCGGCCAGCGGACGGCGGATCGTCTCCCCCATGGGGCCCACGGCGTCACACAGCGGCGTCACTTCGACGCCGGCGATGACCTTCGGCTGATGCGGCATGCGCCCAGACTAGGCGGCCACGGGGTGGCGCGGAACGTACTCGTTCTCCAGGTCCGCGGCGAAGACGGCGCGGCGGCAGTGCGCGCACCTGTACATGATCGGGCCCTCGTCGAGCTCGTTGTGGCAACGTGGGCAGTGGGTGGTGTTCATGTCATCCCCCTAGGATTCTTCTTGTCTCATCGAAGCCGCTGCGCATTGCAAATGTCCTGCAGAACGCTTGAGGGCTCCATGTCCTTCTTCACACCCGGCGCGGTCGTTCCTGGCGCACGGCGGTGAGAAGAACATTGTTACGGACTGCTGCCCCAGGCGCGGGTAAAGACACGGGAACGGCCCGGGAATAGCCCAACCGGGCTAGGCGTTACCTAGGCAGCGACGTGTGATACGTTGCGTCCAGCGTTGAGCCAAGGCTCCGCTGTTTCCTCCCCGAGCCCCCCTTTCCGAGGCCGGCACGGGCTTCACTTTCACCCGCCGACTCCGTTCGGCGCACCCTCAAGGGGTCACCATGTCTGTCACCACCATCCCCCGTCCGCGTGCCCACACCTCCGACGCCAGCCAGGTCGCGGGCCTGCTGGACGTACAGGACCGGGCCGCCTTCATCCGCACCGGCGACCTGCCCGCGCCCGACGACGTCCGGCTGCATCCGGACAAGGCCAAGCAGCTCGGCCTGCGCCCCGGCGACCACGTCGTCGCCACGGCGAGCGGCGGCAAGCTCGTCGGCGTCGAGGTCGTCAACGGCCGGACCGAATGGCGGCACCGGCCGCACTTCGGCGACCTGACGCCCGTACATCCGCGTGAACGCCTCCGCCTGGAGACCGAGTCGCTCAGCACCCGCGTCATCGACCTGTTCGCGCCCATCGGCAAGGGCCAGCGCGGCCTCATCGTCGCCCCGCCCAAGGCCGGCAAGACCATGGTCCTGCAGGCCATGGCGGCCGCCATCACGCGCAACCACCCCGAGGTTCACCTCATGCTCGTCCTGGTCGGCGAGCGGCCCGAGGAGGTCACCGACATGCGCGCCTCCGTACGCGGCGAGGTCTTCTCCTCCACCTTCGACCATCCCGACCGCGACCACGCCCGCATCGCCGAGCTCGCCATCGAGCGGGCCAAGCGCCTGGTCGAGAACGGCGAGGACGTCGTCCTGCTGCTCGACTCCCTGACGCGGCTCGGCCGCGCCTACAACAACCTCGCGCCCGGCGGCGGGCGCGTGCTCACCGGCGGCCTCGACGCCACCGCGCTGTACCCGCCCAAGCGCTTCTTCGGCGCCGCGCGCAACGTGGAGGGCGGCGGCTCGCTCACCGTCCTCGCCACCGCGCTGATCGACACCGGCTCACGGATGGACAACAGTCTGTACGAGGAGTTCAAGGGCACCGGCAACATGGAGCTGCACCTGGTGCGCGACCTGGCCGAGCGCCGCCTCTACCCGGCCGTCGACCTCGACGCCTCCGGCACCCGGCGTGAGGAGATCCTGCTGCACCCGCAGGAGCGCCAGGCCGTGTGGCGGCTGCGCCGCATGCTGGGCACCCAGGGCAAGCAGCAGGCCCTGGAGATGCTCATCGGCAAGCTCCGCGAGACCACGTCCAACGCCGAGTTCCTGCTGCGCGCCAGCATGTGACCGACAATGAACACATGCTTGCCGATATCGTCGAACACCTCGCCTGCCCCGTCTGCCGCCGCCCGCTGCGGCCGGCGCCCCGCGCGCTCACGTGCGCGAACGGGCACGGCTACGACGTCGCCAAGCAGGGGTACGTCAGCCTGCTGGTCGGCTCCCGGCCGCCGGGCACGGCCGACAGTACGGCCATGGTCGCCGCCCGCGCCGACTTCCTGAACGCGGGCCACTACGCCCCGCTCGCGCGAGCCCTCGCCGAGGCCGTGAGCGCCAGGGTCAGGTCTACGTTTTCTACCGAATCGTTCGCACGCTCGGCTGACGACAGCGCCGTGGAGGCGTACGGTGGGGCGGAAGTGAGCACGAGTCATGAAAGGCGACGGGTGTGGCTGGGAAGGCAGCCGGTCATCGTCGACGCGGGCACCGGGACCGGCTATTACCTGGCGGCCGTGCTCGAAGCGACGACGCAGGGCATCGGGCTGGCGTTCGACGTGTCCAAACATGCTGTACGGCGGGCCGCGCGGGCGCATCCCCGGCTGGGGGCGTTCGTGGCGGACGTATGGCGGCCACTGCCGATCCTGGACGAGACGGCGGACGTGGTGATCAACGTGTTCGCGCCCAGGAACGGGCCCGAGTTCCGCAGGATTCTGCGGCCCGGTGGCGCGGTGATCGTCGTGACCCCCGCGCGGGAGCACCTGAGTCCGCTGGTCGACGAGCTGGGGCTGCTCTCGGTGGACGCCGAGAAGGAGAGCCGGCTGGCCCGCAGCCTGGACGGATTCACCGAGGCGGAGCGGCGGGAGGTGGCGTTCGACATGGAACTCGGACCCGCTGACATCCTGGGAGTGGTGGGGATGGGGCCCAGCGCGTGGCACACTGACACAGCCCAGCTGGAACAACGAATTTCATCCCTTTTCTCCCGTAATGACGGCAGAAGTCAGGAAAAAGTAGTCGCGAGGGCAAGATTTCACCTATCTACCTTCGAGGTGACATCTGAGTCAAGGGATGTCGCTTGACGGACGCATGAGGCACATGTTACTGATGGGGCATTTAGTCCGAAATTCCCCCACATTCCTGGAGTATTTCCGCGACGCAGGCGCAATACTGGACGGCAGCCCACGCCCTGAAGGGCACGGGTCGGCAGAGGGAGGGGGCGCGACCGGATGAAGGCCGAGGAACGCTGGCACGCCAGGTTCCGGGCGTCGCGCATGTCGCTGCCATCCTGGGCACGTCTGGCCCCCAGCCGCTCGATCTACCGCTCGAACGTCACCGGGACGTGGGAGGTCTACGCCTGGGACCGCGCGACCGGCGCCACCCGCCAGGTCACCGACAGGCCCCGCGGCACCGTTCATGCCGCCATCGACCCCACCGGTCAGTGGATCTACTGGTTCGCCGACACCGAGGGCGAAGAGGTCGGCGTGTGGCAGCGCCAGCCGTTCAACGGCGGCCCCGACGAGCCGGCCGCGCCCGACCTCGCGCCGGGCCAGCCGACCGGGATCGCCCTGTCCGCCACCGGCGTCACCGCGATCAGCCTGGCCGGCGACGGCGTCTTCACCATCCACCTGGTCTCCAAGGGCCAGCCCTCCCGCCTGCTCTACGAGCACGCGGAGGCCTGCTGGGTCGCCGACATGTCCCTGGACGGCGAGGTCGTCGCGATCAACCACGGCGAGTACGGCGACTTCCGCCACCCGGCGCTCCGCGTCGTACGACAGTCCGGCGAGGTCGTCGGCGAGCTCCACGACGGCCCCGGCAAGGGCGTGGCCGGCCTCACCTTCGCCCCCGTGCCCGGCGACCACCGCATGCTCGCCCTGCACGAACGCCGCAACCGTTCGGAGCCCCTGGTCTGGGACCCGGAGACCGGCGAGCAGCGCGAGATCTGGCTGCGCGACTCCGGCGACCTGACCGCCAGCTGGTACCACGACGGCCGCGGCCTGCTGCTGCGCCGCGACGACCGGGCGCGCACCTATTTGCACCGCTACGACCTGGCAGGCGGCGGGCTGTTCCCGATCGAGACCCCGCTCGGCGTGATCGAGGACGCGACGCCCCGCCCCGGCGGCTACGTCGAATACTCCTGGTCGAGCGCCTCCCGCCCGCCCGTCATCCGCTCGACCAACGGCCAGGTCGTGCTGAACGCCGGCGGCCCCCCGGCGCCGCCCAGCGTCCCGGTCGAGGACCTCGACGTCGACGGCCCCGGCGGGCGCATCCACGCGCTCGTCTCCAGGCCGGAGAACGCCGTCGCGCCCTACCCCGCCGTCTTCCTCCTGCACGGCGGCCCGTCCAAGCACGACCGTGACTCCTTCTCCCCCGAGGTGGCGGCCTGGGTCGACGCCGGCTTCGCCGTCGTCCGGGTCAACTACCGCGGCTCGACCGGCTACGGCTCCCAATGGCGCGACGCCCTGTACGGCGAGGTCGGGCACATCGAGCTCGCCGACGTCGCGGCGGTGCGCCAGTACGTGGTCGACCGCGGCATCGTCGACCCCGGGCGGCTCATCCTGGCCGGCACCGCCTGGGGCGGCTATCTGACGTTGCTCGGCCTCGGCACCCAGCCGGGCCTGTGGGCCGCCGGCATCGCGGCGGTCCCGATCGCCTGCCACCGCACCTCCTACGAGGACGAGACCGGCAGCCTGCGCGCGCACCACCGGGCACTGTTCGGCGGCTCGCCCGACGAGCAACCCGAGCGCTACGCCGCCAGCTCCGCGATCACGTACGTGGACCAGGTCAAGAGCCCCGTCCTGATCCTGTCCGGCGAGAACGACCTGCGCTGCCCCCTGCGCCAGATCAACAAGTACGTCACCCAACTGGCCGAGCACGGCCGCGAACACGAGGTCTACACCTACGACGCCGTACGGGAGAGCCTGGTGGTCGCCGAGCGCCTCGCGCAGACGACGCTGCAACTGGAGTTCGCCCGCAAACACGTGAACGGCCGCTGACGGTCAGGCCGGATGGCCGGCAGCTGACCACCGGCCGCTGACGGCCGGCGGGCGCGCAGGACCAAGATGACCGGCCGCTCTGACGGTCAGCGGGCGCGTAGGACCAGGATGGCCAGGTCGTCGGCGCTGGGCTCGACCGCGAAGTCCGCGGCCCCCCGGCGGATCCGCTCGGCCACGGCCCTGGCCGACAGCCCCGCGCACTCGGCGAGCATCTTGGCCAGGCCGCCGTCGTCGTCCAGCAGGCGCCCGCCCGACCGCCGCTCGGTCACCCCATCGGTGACCGCGAGCAGCACGTCGCCATGGTCGAGGTGGATGGTGTCGGCCTCGAACACCACTTCCTGGAAGACGCCGAGCAGCGACTGCGGGCTGGTCACCGCCTCCACCACGCCGTTCGCCTTGAGGCGCAGCGCCTCGGGGTGACCGGCGGACACCAGCCGCACCTCCAGGCCCGACTCCACCGGCGTGATGTCGCCGTGCAGCAGGGTCAGGAACCTGGCCCGCTCCCCCTCTTCGAGGATCGCCTGGTTGAGGCGGCCGAGCACGGCGGCCACGCCGTAGCCCTCCCGGGCGAGCAGCCGCAGCGTGTGCCGGGCCAGGCCGGTGACGGCCGCGGCCTCGGGGCCGGTGCCGCAGACGTCGCCGATCGCGAACCGCCAGCAGTCGTCGCCGGCCTTGAACAGGTCGTAGAAGTCGCCGCCGACCTCGTTGACCTCGCCCGCGGGCTCGTAGACGACGCCGTAGTCGAGGCCGGGCACCTCCGGCTCGCTCGGCGGCAGCAGGCTGCGCTGCAGGGCGCGGTTGGCGGCGGCCTGCTGGGCGTACACCCTGGCGTTGTCGGTGGCGAGCGCGGCGCGCCTGCCGATGTCCTCGGCGAGCTGGATGACCTCGTCGGTGAAGCGGTCGGGCCGGCCCAGGCACATCACGCCGAGGCCGCGGCCCCTGGCGGTCAGCGGGACGGCGAGCACCTGGGAGTCGGCCAGGTGGAAGGTGGAGGCGGCGCGGGTGCCGACGGCGCTGACGTCCATCTCGGCGAGCTGCTCGCGCAGCCCGTCGATCCTGGCCTCGTCGGCGTGCCAGAGGTAGACCAGGCGCAGCGGCCCGGACGCGCTGTCGGCGGTGTAGACGCCGCACCAGCTGCTCAGCCGGGGCACCACGATCTGGGCGATGATGGCGGGCACCATGTCGGGATCGAGCGTGCCGGCCAGCAGGTCACTGGCGTCGGCGAGAAATCCCAGCCAGTGTGGTCCCCTGGAGGTGTGCTCCAGCCATTCGGAGCCCACCTGGTCCTGAGAGCCGGGTAGCGTGAGTCTGGCCCAGTGGACACGGGAATCGCCCGCGAAGGTGATCCCCCACTCCTCCACGTTGACGGAAGGAGCCTTCGGATCGCCCTGTGACGTGCTTCGCTGCCTCACCTCGACCTGGACAGCATCCCCATAATGCTTCCACATCATCTCAAACGGCTCATCAACGACCTGTGCCGCGAGATCACCGGCGACCTGCTCAGCGAGATGGAGCATGCCTCCAGTGGCCCACGCGGTCATCACCTCGCGCGTGAACCTCATCGCATCCGTCACAGCGGTCTCGTCGGGCGCGAACGTAGCCGCGAGCACCGCATGAGGAGAAGCAGTCATCCCACCGTGCCTACCACATCTCCCGCAGACTTGGGGTAAATCCAAGGACAGGACTACGAGCTACTCATCGTGACAGACTTGAATCACTCGTTGGAGTCACCCACGAGTGAAGGAGGCCCCATGACATCGGCCAAGACCGTGCCAACCGTTGAGGAGAGGACCTACACCGAGGCGGATCTCGTCCCCATTCTGGAGACCCTGTTCTCCTGGCGTGACGGGGACTTCCGGCGACGGGTCCCACACGCGCCTGACGGCGTGCTCAGCGAGGTACGGTTGCTGCTCAACGAGGTCGCGGACCGCCGTGAGCACCTCGCCAACGAGCTGAGCAGAGTGCGCCGAGAGGTTGTCAAGGAAGGCCGGTTCGGCGAGCGGCTGACACCGGGGCCGGGCGTGGGGGCCTGGGCCGAGAGCGTCGAATCGGTCAACGTACTGATCGACGCCCTGGTGAGCCCGGTGAGCGGCGCCGCCGACGTCATCGACGCGGTTGCGAAGGGTGACCTCTCGCGCCGGATCGACCTCGACCGCTCGGCCCGCGGCGAGGTACGCCGGCTCGGCAAGGCCATCAACGGCATGGTGGACCAGCTCGCCCTGTTCAACTCCGAGGTGACCAGGGTGGCCAGGGAGGCCGGCACCGAGGGGCGCCTCGGCGGCAGCGCCAACCTGCGGGGCATGTCCGGGAGCTGGCGCGATCTCACCGAGGCGGTCAACACCATGTCGTCCCGCGTGGCCGCGCAGGTGCGCGACATCGCGGTGGTGACCACCGCGGTGGCCAAGGGCGACCTGAGCCGCAAGGTGACGGTCGACGCGGTGGGCGAGATGTTCGAGCTGAAGAACACCGTCAACACCATGGTCGACCAGCTGTCCGCCTTCGCCGAGGAGGTGACCCGAGTCGCCCGCGAGGTCGGCACCGAGGGTCAGCTCGGCGGCCAGGCCCAGGTGACGGGCGTGTCGGGCGTCTGGAAGGACCTCACCGACAACGTCAACTTCATGGCCAACAACCTGACCTCACAGGTGCGCAGCATCGCCACCGTGGCGACCGCGGTGGCCCAGGGCAACCTGTCGAAGAAGATCACCGTCGACGCGCAGGGCGAGATCCTCCAGCTCAAGGACACCCTCAACACGATGGTGGACCAGCTGTCCTCCTTCGCCGACGAGGTGACCCGGGTCGCCCGCGAGGTGGGCACCGAGGGCAAGCTGGGCGGGCGCGCGGAGGTCAAGGGCGTGTCGGGGGTCTGGAAGGACCTCACCGACAACGTCAACTCGATGGCCGCCAACCTGACGTACCAGGTCCGCAACATCGCCCAGGTGACCACCGCGGTCGCCAACGGCGACCTCACCCGCAAGATCGACGTGGACGCGCAGGGCGAGATCCTGGAGCTCAAGTCGACCATGAACACGATGGTCGACCAGCTGTCCTCCTTCGCCTCCGAGGTCACCCGAGTGGCCCGCGAGGTCGGCACCGAGGGCCAGCTCGGCGGCCAGGCGCAGGTGCGCGGCGTCTCCGGGGTCTGGAAGGACCTCACCGAGAACGTCAACTCGATGGCCAACAACCTGACCTCACAGGTGCGCCAGATCGCGGCGGTCTCGTCGGCGGTGGCGCAGGGCAACCTGTCGAAGAAGATCACCGTCGACGCCCAGGGCGAGATCCTCCAGCTCAAGGACACCCTCAACACGATGGTGGACCAGCTGTCCTCCTTCGCCGACGAGGTGACCCGAGTCGCCCGGGAGGTCGGCACGCAGGGTCAGCTCGGCGGCCAGGCGCGGGTGCAGGGTGTGTCGGGCGTCTGGAAGGACCTCACCGACAACGTCAACTTCATGGCCAACAACCTGACGTACCAGGTCCGCAACATCGCCGAAGTGACCACCGCGGTCGCCAACGGCGACCTCACCCGCAAGATCGACGTGGACGCGCAGGGCGAGATCCTGGCGCTGAAGACCACCATCAACCGGATGGTCGACCAGCTGTCGTCCTTCGCCTCCGAGGTCACCCGGGTGGCCCGCGAGGTCGGCTCCGAGGGCCAGCTCGGCGGCCAGGCCCGCGTCGAAGGCGTCGAAGGCACCTGGAAGCGGCTGACCGAGAGCGTCAACGAGCTGGCGGGCAACCTCACCACGCAGGTCCGCGCCATCGCCACCGTGACCAGCGCCGTGGCGCGCGGCGACCTGACCCGCTCGATCGCCGTCGAGGCGCAGGGCGAGCTGGCGGAGCTCAAGGACTACATCAACTCGATGGTGGCCAACCTCCGCGAGACCACCCAGGCCAACCAGGAGCAGGACTGGCTCAAGTCCAACCTGGCCCGCATCTCCCGGCTCATGCAGGGCCACCGCGACCTGTTCGAGGTCGCCAAGCTGACGATGAGCGAGCTGACGCCGCTGGTGTCGGCCCGCTACGGCGCCTTCTACGGTGTCGATCCCGAGGGCGAGCACGAGCTGCTGCTGATCGGCGGCTACGGGGTGCGGCCCGAGCGGGGCCCGCGCCAGCGCTTCGCCATCGGCGAGGGCATCGTCGGCCAGGCGGCCGCGGAGGGCCGGCACATCATCCTCGACGACGTGCCGCCGAAGTTCATCACCATCGACAGCGGGCTCAGCCAGTCGACCCCCGCGCAGATCGTGGTGCTGCCGATCCTGTTCGAGAGCCGCGTGCTCGGCGTGCTGGAGCTGGCCTCCTTCAGCCCGTTCGGCGAGGTCCACCTGGACTTCCTGACGCAGCTCGTGGAGACCATCGGCGTCACCATGAACACGATCATCGCGAACTCGCGTACCGAGGACCTGCTGACCGAGTCGCAGCGCCTCACCCGCGAGCTGCAGGAGCGCTCCGACGAGCTGCAGCGCCAGCAGGAGGAGCTGCGCAGGTCCAACGCCGAGCTGGAGGACAAGGCGGCCCTGCTCGCCAAGCAGAACCGCGCGATCGAGATCCAGAACTTCCAGATCGAGCAGGCCCGCCGGACCCTGGAGGAGCGCGCCGAGCAGCTCGCGGTCTCCTCCCGCTACAAGTCCGAGTTCCTCGCCAACATGTCGCACGAGCTGCGCACGCCGCTCAACAGCCTGCTGGTGCTGGCCAAGCTGCTGACCGAGAACGCCGAGGGCAACCTGACCTCGCAGCAGGTCGAGTTCGCCCGCACCATCCACGGCGCCGGCTCGGCACTGCTCCAGCTCATCAACGACATGCTCGACCTGTCCAAGGTCGAGGCGGGCCGGATGGACATCCACCCGATCGGGGTGTCGCTGCCGAAGCTGGTCGACCTGCTGGAGGCGGCCTTCGCCCCGCTGGCGGCCGACAAGGGGCTGGCGCTCACCGTGGCCGTCGACCCGGACGTGCCGCAGGAGCTGTTCGCCGATGAGCAGCGCCTGCAGCAGGTGCTGCGCAACCTGCTGTCCAACGCGGTGAAGTTCACCCCGAAGGGCGAGGTGAAGCTGCGGGTGGTGCCGGCCTCCGACGACGTCGACTTCGACGACGAGACCCTGCACGCCGCCCACAACCTGCTCGCCTTCCAGGTGATCGACACCGGCATCGGCATCGCGCCCGACAAGCGCGAGGTCATCTTCGAGGCGTTCCGGCAGGCCGACGGCACCACCAGCCGCAAGTACGGCGGCACGGGCCTGGGCCTGGCGATCTGCCGGGACATCGCCCGGCTGCTCGGCGGCGAGATCCACGTGGACAGCGAGCTGGGCAAGGGCAGCACGTTCACCCTCTACCTGCCCGCCTCCTACATCGGCCCGCTGGCGGCCACCGACGGCGGCGCGCCCCGCAGGCAGCTCATGACCGCCTCCATCGAGGAGCCCCAAGCGCCGGAGCCGTCGATGCCGCTGGACATGTCGCTGCCCGAGCTGGTCGAGGCGCCGATCGAGGGCAGCCAGTGGCAGGGCGACGACCCGCTCAGCGGCGCGAAGATCCTCATCGTCGACGACGACATCCGCAACGTGTTCGCGCTGACCAGCGTGCTGGAGCGGCACGGCTCCACGATCGTCTACGCTGAAAACGGACGTGAGGGGATCGAGCAGCTCGAACGGAACGAGGATGTCGCGCTCGTGCTGATGGACATCATGATGCCGGAGATGGATGGCTGGGCGACGACGTCCGCCATCCGGCGTATGCCGCAGTTCGCCGACCTGCCGATCATCGCGCTGACCGCCAAGGTCATGCGAGGCGACCGGGAGAAGAGCATCGCCTCGGGCGCGTCGGACTATGTGCCCAAGCCGGTCGATGTGGATCGTCTGCTCGAAAGGCTGCGCGGCTGGCTCAGCCGAGGGCGGACCCCCGCGACCGACTCGTCACCCGAAGGGTCGTGATCGATGTCCGATCGAGCGAAGATCCTCCTGGTCGATGACCGCGAGGAGAACCTGATCGCGCTTGAGGCCATCCTCAGCTCGCTCGACCTGGTGCCGGTGCGCGCCAGGTCCGGCGAGGAGGCGCTCAAGAAGCTGCTGAACACCGAGTTCGCGCTCATCCTGCTCGACGTGCGGATGCCCGGCATGGACGGGTTCGAGACCGCCGCGCACATCAAGCGGCGGGAGCGTACCCGCAACATTCCGATCATCTTCCTGACGGTGGTCGACAGCGCGCCCGACTACGCCTTTCGCGGCTACGCGGCGGGCGCGGTCGACTACCTCACCAAGCCGTTCGACCCGTGGGTGCTGCGGGCCAAGGTGTCGGTGTTCAGCGAGCTGTACAACATGAACAAGCGCCTGGCCGAGCAGGCCTCCCTGCTGCGCGAGCGCGTCGCCGGCGAGTTGCCGCCCGGCGCCGGCGAACAGGGCGCGGTGCTGCCGGAGCTGTCGCGGCGGCTCACGGCGGTGGAGGAGGAGCTCGCCCGGGTGCGCGAGCTCGCCCGCAAGTCCCAGGACCCGGCCCTCGCCGCCCCCCTCACCGACCTCGCCGACCGCCTCGCCCACCTGCGCTCCGGCTTCGACGCACTCGCGTAGCGGCCTTCCGAGGAGACCGCGTCACCATCAGTTCCAGGTGGGCATGGCGTTGTCGGAGCCTTCAAGCGTGCTGGGTACGCAGGATCTGGGGCTGGGCGTCTTGCGGGTGTCTCTAGATGCCGGACAGGACGGTGGGGTCGCCTTCGGTCCAGGCGTTGTCGACGGTGACGCGCTGGATGACCCACACCTCGCCCTGCCTTACCAGGTCGACGTCATACCGGTTCGTCATGAGGACGTGGCGCGAGTGGTCGTCTTCAGGCAGATGCTGGCACGCCACGATCGCTTCCAGGTGCGCCTTGTCGCCGTCGAGGCTTACCCGCGGGTTGCTCAAGGAGTGCGTCGTGTCCAGGTGACTGAGTGAGCCCGACAGGGCTGCGGCGATGGTCTCCTTACCTTCCACCGGAGGATACTCCTGGCCGGCTTTTCTCGTGGCCGGACCGAAATCGGCCACCGCGTCATCCGCGAACGCGGACGCCAGAAGGGCCCTGTCACGCAGGTCAAGGCCGGCGGCGTATCGGTAGAGGGTCTCCACCACGGCGAGCTTGTCCGCGGTAGGTGTGGAAGAGGTGCTGCTGTCGATTCTCGACATGGTGCTTCGCTTCCTTGCTTGGCGATTCGTGGTAGCACTGACCGTATACCCGAGTTCGACACCTGTCGAATAGTGGTAGCGTCGGAAGCGAACCCATCGAAGGAGGGTCATGTTCGAAGCGGAACTCGGTGGCCGAGTGGCGATCCTTGAGGGAGCCAGGCGAAGTCAGGGCCCGCGAAGCCGGTTGACCTCTCCCGGAGTAGTGTGCGGTCATGGTGAGTGATCAGTCCTCGACAGTTGGAGCGGACCCGCGCTTCACTCGCTCGCGACGGGCGATCGCGGATGCGCTGACCGACCTCATGCTGCGAACGCAGTCGTGCCCTTCGGTCTCCGCCTTGGCAGAAGCCGCCGGCATCCACCGCGCCACTTTCTACAACCACTTCGACTCCATTGAAGAGGTTGCGGTGTACGTGATCGCAGAAGATTTCCGCGCCCTTCGGACCCTGGACCTCAGCGATCGGCAGATGGGTGCGGATCCGACCACCGTGGCACTGGCAACACTGAACGCCATGCTCGACAGTCTCCGGCAGCGCAGAAACCTTTTTCTGCTGGCTTCGACCTGGCAGTCGCCAAGTGGCCTGCCAGGTATCGGTGATCTCCTTCTGGACCAGGTCCGCAGTCTGCGGCGCGACTTCGGCGGTGGCGAGCGAGAGTCCGGCGCGCGCCACTCGCTTGAGGACATCTACACAGCTTCTGGGGTGGCTGGAGTGTTCTCGGCCGCCGTCGGGGGAAGTCTCGACGGCGAGCCGGAGGAGATCGCTGTCCGTCTGTACACTCTTCTGCCCGAGTGGATTCGTCAGCCACCAGAGTCGTTGACGACCTGAGCTGTTGACTCGGGCAGTCTTGACGTCGAGCAGTGTCACTGACATCAGCAGAGGTTCAAGGCCGACGCGGTGGCGTTGGTGCTGCTCAGGCGGGATCAGGTGGGAGTGTCGGTGCGCCTCAGTCGCTCCTGCCGCGCAGGGTCTGCCGCAAGCCGGCGCTGATGCCGCTCATCGTGGCTTCGTAGGCTTCCGGCAGGTCGACGTCTAGTTTGTCGGCGAGTACAAAGATCCACCACATGCACTCGGCCAGCTTGTGCCGCAGTTCGGCGTCCACGTCGCCGTCGATGTCCCATGTGCGTTCGGCGGCGAGCACCAGGCGCCCCACGTAGGCGGCGTCATTGGTGAAGCCGACCGCGAGCTCCGGCAGCGTCCATGTCCTGTCCAGTAGGCGCTGTTCGAGCTGCTCGTAGAGGGCTCGTACGCGCAGCGCCTCTTTGCCTGCCGCAGCCAGACCACCCTTGCGATCGTGCTGTCGTTCCTCGCTCATTTGAGGCTCCTCCTGACCTTGACCTGGGTTCTTTCCATGACATGACGCTATACAGAGATGTGGACATCAACGGTCCCGGCTTGTCTGGCGGTGATCGTGTCTTATCGGGGAGGCCGGCTTCAGCCCTCCTGCCAGGTCTGGCGCGACAGCCGGCCAGGCGGGCACGTAGCGATCGACCCAACCCGTGAGCTGCTCGATCGAGACCGCCGTCAGCGGACGAAGGCCTGGGCGGCCAGGCCGTTGACGGTGGTGTCGCCCTGCTGGAAGCCGACCATCGACTCGA
The DNA here is from genome assembly GCF_014646515.1 of Nonomuraea glycinis. Taxonomy (GTDB): domain Bacteria; phylum Actinomycetota; class Actinomycetes; order Streptosporangiales; family Streptosporangiaceae; genus Nonomuraea; species Nonomuraea glycinis. Next base: position 112,572 of record NZ_BMNK01000015.1, on the reverse strand, counting down.
TCATGTTGTGGGGGTAGTCGAGGCTGGGCGCGGTCAGGGCGTCGAGCCGGGCGATCTGCTCGGCGGTGAGGGTGACGTCGAGGGAGGCGAGGTTGGCCTCAAGTTGCTCGGGGGTGCGGGCGCCGATCAGGGTGGCGGTGACCTCGGGCCGCTGCCGTACCCAGGCCAGCGCGATGGCGGCCACGTTCGTGTCGTGGTCGTCGGCGATCTCCAGGAGCGTGTCGAGCAGGACGAAGGTGGATTCGGTCAGGTGCGGAGCGGCGTAGGCGGTGCGGCCGGAGCCAGGGCTCGTGGTGGTGGTGCGTGAGTACTTGCCGGACAGGGCTCCGCTGGCCAGCGGGCTCCATGGGGTGACGCCCAGGCCGAAGCGTCGTGCCGCGCCGAAGGTCTCGCCTTCGACGGTGCGGGCGAGCAGGGAGTATTCGACCTGCAGCGCGGCGATCGGCTCCCAGTCCCGCAAGCGGGCGGTGGTGGCGGCCTCGGCCACCCACCAGGCCGGCACGTTGGACAGGCCGATCGCGTGGATCTTCCCGGCGTGTACCAGGTCGCTGAGGGTGGACAGGGTCTCCTCGATGGGAGTGTGCCGGTCCCACTGGTGCAGCCAGTACAGGTCGACGTAGTCGGTGTTCAGCCGGCGCAGGGAGGCGTCGAGCTGGGCGCGGATCGCCTTGCGGCCGGCGCCGCCGGAGTTCGGGTCGTCGGGCGCCGTGTTGCCGCCGAACTTGGTGGCCAGCACCACGCGGTCGCGGCCGCCGGGGCGCTTGCCGAAGTAGGCGCCGAGCGTGTTCTCCGAGGCGCCGCCGTTGTACATGTTGGCGGTGTCGATGAAGTTGCCGCCCGCGTCGAGGTAGCGGTCGAGGATGGCGAAGGAGGTGTCGGGGCCGGAGCCCCAGCTGCCGTCGTCGAAGGTCATGGAGCCGAGGGCCAGCGGGCTGACCCGCAGGCCGGAGGTGCCGAGCGTGCGGTACGAGGTGAGGGACATGGCGTTCCTTGCGCGTGTGGGGCGGTTGTTCCACCCACCACCTTCGTCGCTCGGGCGCGGGTGAAGAAGGCCGCGCGAGAGGGGGTGTACGACACCTAGGAACGGCTTCGCGTCGAGACGAGATAGACCAGGGCCTCGGCGCTGCGACTGCCGGGCTCGGGCGTGCCGACCAGGAGCTGCTGACCGGGGGCGTCGTGGACGTCGAAGGTCTGGTAGGTGAGCTCCACCCGTCCGACCGCGGGATGGACGAAGACCTTGAAGGCGCGGGTGAGCCCGCCCACCGACTGGTCGCGCCACAGGTCACGGAACGCCGAAGACGTCTCCAGCAGTTCCTCCACCAGCGCCTTGATCCGTGGGTCGCCGGGGAACCGCCCGGCGTGCAGGCGCAGCGCGCGCACGGTCTTGGGCACGACCTCGTCCCAGTTGGCGAACACGACCTGGGCCTGCGGGTGGGTGAACAGGATCCGGACCATGTTCGTACAGCCCTCGAACGGCGACAGCAGCGCGGCGGCGACGGCGTTGACGGCCAGCACATCGAAGGCGGGACCGAGGACGTAGGCCGCCGAGGCGGGGAAGGCATCCAGCAGCCGCGCCAGGGCGGGGTGGACCTGGGCCAGGCCACCGGGCGGGCCCAGGCGAGGGCTCAGGCCGGCCAGGCGGTAGAGATGTTCGCGGGAGTCGTTGTCCAGGCGCAGGGCGCGGCCGATGGCGTCCAGCACCGAGGCGGAGGGGTTGCGTTCGCGGCCCTGCTCCAGGCGGGTGTAGTAGTCGCTGCTGACGCCGGCCAGGACGGCGACCTCTTCCCGGCGCAGCCCGGCGACCCGGCGCTTGGCGCCTGCGGGGAATCCGACGTCTCCGGGTTCGATGCGCGCGCGGTGTGCCTTGAGGAATTCGCCGAGTTCTGTCGTATGCATGCTGGTCACCCCCTCACACAGACTATGCGCGGGCTGACGTGGGCACTCGATGCGTCAGGCCCTGCTGAGTCGTCTCGACGCGCTGTACCGCGGCAACTCCCTCCGCCGCGCCGTGACCAGGACACATGCGGTCCGGATTCGCCTCTAGCGTGAGAGGAGGCGGGCCCAGTGAGTGAACCCGCACCAGCAACGCGTACAAGGTTCGGAGCAGTGTCATGACCGGCAACGGCCGTTTGATGATTTACGGAGCCACCGGCTACACCGGACGGCTCGCCACCGAGCGGGCCCAGCACCTGGGCCTCGACTACATCGTGGCCGGGAGGAACCCGGACCGCGTCGACGCCCTCGCCAAGGAGTTCGGCGTGCGGGGCCGCTCTTTCGCGCTCGACGACGCGGCGCTGGCGCGCGACGCGCTCGACGGCGTCACCGTCGTCCTGAACGTGGCCGGCCCCTTCCGCAGGACCGCCGGCCCGCTGCTGGACGCCTGCGTCGCGACCGGCACGCACTACCTGGACACCACCGCCGAGTACGACGTCTTCGCCGCCGCCCAGTCCCGCGATGCCGCGGCTCGGGCGGCCGGCGTGATGGTCATGTCCGGCACCGGCTGGGACGTGGTGCCCAGCGACTGCGTCGCCGCGTACGCCGCCGCCCGCGTCACCGAGCCCGTCCGGCTGCGCATCGCGCTCAAGCTGCTCAGCGCCACCCCCGAGGAGGCCGCCGGGCTGAACCTCTTCTCCCGTGGGTCCATCGCCAGCGCCACAGAAGGCATCGGAGAGCTCGGCGCGCTCGTGCGTGCCGACGGCGAGATCGTCGCACTGCCGGAGCCGAAGAGCGCCTCGTTCGACTTCGACGACGGCGGCCCGGAGGTCTGTGTATCCGCCCCCATGGGGGATCTGATCACCAGTCACGTCTCCACCGGAGTCGGCACGATCGAGGTCTACGTCCAGCAAGGGCAGCCCCTGCCCATCGACCTGGACCTAGCCGCGCTGCCGGACGGGCCGAGCGCGGCCGAGCGTGAGGTGGGCCGCAGCAAGGTCGTCGCCGAGGCGACCGGCCGGGACGGCACCGTGGCCCGCGCCCTGATCGACACGCCGACCGGCTACCGCTTCACCCAGCTCTCCTCCGTGGAGATCGCCCGGCGCGTTCTTCATGGCTCATACAAGGCGGGATTCCAGTCCCCGGCCTCCGCCTACGGCCCAGAGCTGGCTCTGAGCGTGGCCGACACCTCGATCACCGACCTCTGACGTACGACCGCCCCAACCTGCGGCCTTCGCTGCTTGTCGCTCAGAGTCGGTGAGCTTCTTCTGCCACTTCGGCTCGGCCAGGACGATCTGCGGGAGCCGGCGGACGGCCGCGCCCGCAGGGGAGGACGGCCGCCGCGCCGCACCCCGGAAACCGAGTGCCCAGGCCGACCCGGGGTGCGACGGGTTCGTCAGTGTCTGGCGCGTTCGAGTGCGTCCCAGAAGCCGCGGCGCAGGGCGTGGCGGACCTCGTCGTGCAGCAGGAAGTCGATCGGCAGGGAGGAGCCCTGGAGCAGCCGGGCCTCCAGGTCCGATGGCATCCGGGGCTTGCGGGCCAGGACGGCTTCAAGCCAGAGTGCGGGGGCGTCGCGGGCGACGGACTCGCCGAAGTCGTGCCCCTCGCGGTGCGCGGACTTGACCGCGTCGGACAGCGTGGTGGCTCCGGCCGTGGCGGCGGCCGGCGGCGACACGGGCGCGGACTGCGGGCCCGTGTAGGCGCCGAACTGCGGCTGCTGGTAGGAGCCGCTGCCGGCCGGGGCGGCGAACTGGCCGGTCGTCGGCGACTGCTGCTGCATGGGGCTGGTGGTCGGCGCCGACTGCTGCACGGGCGCGGGCGCGGGCGGATCGGGATAGGAGTAGGTGGGCAGCGCGGGCGGGTTGGCGGACTGCCCGCGGTCGGCGGACTTCCGGCGGCCGGAGGAGGATCCGGTGGAGGACGACTGGCTCTGCTCCTGGGCGCCCGAGTGCTGCGCGGCATGACTGCCCGAGTGCTGCGAGGCGTGGCCGCCGGTGCTCGAGGAGGACGGCGGCAGCGACGACTGCATCGCGGACGGCAGCGCGGGGGCCGGCAGCGAAGGCGGCGGCGACGAGGGGGCGGCCGGCAGGGAATGGGAGCCGTGCCCGTTGCTGACCGCCTGGCGACGACCGTTGGACGACTCGCTCGTGCCGGTCACCAGGGTGACGTAGGGGCGCAGGTTGGCGCCGCCGAGCTCGATGAGGTCGTCGCTCTCCTGCCTGAGCGTGCGGGACACGGCCCAGCTCGCGTCGGCGGCGATGTGCACCACGGTGACCCTGATGCCGAGGTCCTGCGCGTCGCAGACCACCTGGGCCAGGTCCTCGTCCCCGCTGACCACGACCGCGTCGCAGATGGCGTTGTTGCGGGCCAGCGTCATCAGGTCGCGGTGGACCTGCGCGTCGACGCCCTCGCGACGGCCCGGCCGGATGCGCGAGAGCCGCAGCTTGAGGCCGGGGATGTCGGCGAGCACGTCGTGCTCGGGAGTGCGGCGGCCTTCGACCGTCGCTTCGTACCAGTAGCAGCGCAGCAGCGGCAGGCCGGTACGCTCGCCGGACAGGCCCGACAGGAGTTGCAGCAGACCTGGGTAGTCCCAGGAGACGGATTCGCGATGGCGGGTCCCATGTACGGCCATCGCGCCGTCGGCCAGCAGATAGCCAGCGTCCACGAACAGCGCGCAGCGATCCACTGACACCGCCCCTTTCTTGGTGGTCCGACTTGCTGGCTCTACACCGTCGGAGCCGGACTCGGCGGCCCTGTCTCAGGGTAATGAAACCTGGTGATCGTGCGAGGGTTAATCCCGACGATTCGCCCCTGGACCTGCATGGTGCCTGACCAATTAGGCGAACCGTACCAGTTTGTCCTGATATCGGTCACGGGCGTGCGCGCACACTCACGGCGGCGACTCCGAACAGTACGACGTCCTTCTCCGCGACGACCGTCAGCGCGGGCCTGGCCCCCAATGCGGCGCTGACCGTATCGACGTCGACACCGAACGTCATCTCCGTCACGCCGTTGGAGGAGCCGTCGAACACGTTCGCCGGATCCTGGTCCCCTCCGGCCGGCTCCAGCGGACCGGAGCCGAGCGACACCTTGTCGCCGCCGAGATCGGCGTCGCCCTCCCAGGTGACCAGCTCCGCCCTGGCGGCCGAGGCGGCGGGCTCCAGCCCGCCGAGCGGCACTCGTACCGGCCCCGTCCCGCCGCCGATCACGGCGGCGCCGTCGACCACGACAGCCTGGCTGTACGGCCGGCGCGGATCGGTGGCGACCACCACGAGACTCCACCCCGCATGTCCCCCGAGCACCGCCCGAGCCACCGTCCCCCGCTCCCGCACCGCCCGCCCCGGGACCCCGCCCGCCACCGGCGCCACCGTCACGTGTCCGAAGGTGTCCTCTTCGGTCTGCGGGTCGGTTTCGTGGTCCGGAGGGACGGCGCTCATCGGGGCGTCCGCCGCCCACCAGATCCCTTGCCGGCGGCCACCGCTCACCAGGCCGGTGACGTCCGCGTACGCCTGGTAGGCGGGTCCTGCGGGCAGGGCGCGGTGGGCCACCTGGCCGGGCTGGATGGTCACGTATCCCTTGCGCCCCGGGGGCCTGAGCTTGATCGGGCCGGCCTCTTGGACGCTCGCCGACCAGTAGAGGCCCGCCCACACGACGCGACTCCCCTTGGGCAGGGCGAGCACGGCGCCGCTGGAGGCGTGGGTGCCGGCCGCGCTGTCCTCGTCGAGCAGGCGCATCGGCCACAGGTCGTTGTCCCGCTGGTCCCCCCTGCGGCGCCTGGCCTCCAGGCAGTCCTCGCGCTCGGCCGGGCAGGTCAGGAACGAGTTGCCGACCGCCCTGACGGTGACCTTGCCGTCGGCGGCGAACCTGGCGGGGGCACCGGAGGGCCGCACCCCCGTGGCGGCCCTCGCGGTGAGCTTGATGGGGCCGGCCTCGACCCTGAGGGTAGGCCCTTGACCCACCGGCGCCTCGGCGGCCACCTGCACCCGCAGGAACACCGCCGTCCTGCGGCCCGCGCCGAGCGGCCTCCTGGCGCACCTGGCGCCCGTCCCGGCCGGACGGCACACCCAGCCGTCCACGATCCCCACCGGCCGCACCGGAGCCCCCGCGACGGCCGCCCCCGCCCCCGCACGGACGGTGGAAGGGGTCCGGGCGGTTCGGACAGTGGAAGCGGTTCGGGTGGTTCCGGTGGTTCCGGCGGTTCGGGTGGTTCCGACGGTTTCGGTGGTTCGGGTGGTTCTGGTGGTTCGGGTGGTTCTGGTGGTTCGGGTGGTTCTGGTGGTTCGGGTGGTTCGGCGGGAGGTGATCGGGATGACGCCTTGGGTGCGGCCTCGGGGGGTGACCAGGGTGACGCCCGGGGGCAGCTCGATGGCGGTGTAGACCTCCTCGCTCGGCGCGTCGCCGTCGTTGCGCAGCCGCATGGCCACGATCCCCCGCTGAGCGCGTACGAGCGAGCCCATGACGGCGATCGTGGCGCGCAGGCCGGCTCTGGCCTGCTCGGGGCGGGCCTGGGCGGGAGGTGCGGCAGGTTCGCGGGCGGGGACGCGCTCGGGGCGCGTGGTGGGCTGGATGTGGGACGGGAGCAGGGGCGGCGCCTTGAAGGGCGACGGCTGTACGGAATCCGCGGACCTCGCGACCGGGGCCGGCGGACCGGCGGGGACCAGGGCGAAGGCGGCGGCCACGGCCAGCACCGTGGCGGCGCCGCCGGACACGACGAGCCACTGCCGGCCGGGCAGCCGCCGCAGGAGGCCGAGCGCGCGGGGCAGGCCGTTGGCCATCAGCCTGCTGTGCGCGAAGCCGGACTCGGCCATCGCGGTGGTGTAGCCGGCGGCGGCCGTACCGAGGACGAGCGGACCGACGACGGCGCGCAGGCTCCGGTTGACCTCGGTCAGCTCCCGCAGGACGGTGCGGCAGCCGGAGCAGTCGCTCACGTGCTCGTCCACGGCCTTGGTGTCGCGCCGGGTCAGCCCGCCTCTGACGTAGGCGCCGAGCCTGCCGAGCACCGGCCCGCACTCGTGCGGCGGCGAGCTCGCGAGGTGGGCCTGGAGGTAGGCCTGGCGCAGCCCTTCGCGGGCCCGGTAGGCGAGCGCGGCCACCCCGTTGGCCGACAGGCCCAGCAGGGGCGCCACGGCGGCGGGCCGGGCGGCCTCCACCTCGATGTGCCAGAGGACGGCGCGCCACCGCTCCGGCAACGACAGGTAGGCCCTGGCGATCGGCGAGCCGTCGAGCCCGGCCAGCGAGGGATCGACGAAGGGCAGGCCGGGGTCGAACGGCTCGGCCTCGCCGCCCGTCACCTGGTGGCTCTGGACCAGGGAACGGTCGTGAACGGTCCGGCGGACCACGGTCAGCAGGTAGGTCCTGAAGGCGGTGTCCGGGCCCCCGCCGCGGCCCACCAGGTCCAGGATCTTCGTGAAGGACTCGGCGACCACGTCCTCGACCTCGTCCTCGCCATGGACGAGATGGCGGGCCAGGGCGCGGGCGGCCGCGACGTGGCGCTCGTAGAGCCGGCCGTAGGCGGGGGCATTGCCCGCTCTGACGGCATGCAGGAGCTCTGTGTCGCTCTGCGGTGATTCCACACTCATAGTGACCTCGCGGTTACGAACCGTTGCCCGCACAGTCATTCCGCATCCACCCCCATGGTTAAACCGAACGCGCCTCTTTGCCTGCGGAAGGGCTGCGGGAGGGGCTTGGGTCGGCTGATCCGGACTCTAAGCTTGGTTCCATGACAGACCGCGACAGCCTGCTGGCCGAGATCAAGAAGAAGGCCGTCGTGCACGGCCGGGTGGTGCTCTCCTCCGGCAAGGAGGCCGACTTCTATCTCGACCTGCGCCGGATCACCCTCGACGGGGTGGCCGCGCCCCTGGTCGGCCGGGTCATGCTCGACCTCACGGCGGACCTGGAGTTCGACGCGGTGGGCGGGCTCACGCTCGGCGCCGACCCGGTGGCGACGGCCATGCTGCACGCCGCGGCCGCCCGCGGACGCACGCTGGACGCGTTCGTGGTGCGCAAGGCGCAGAAGGCGCACGGCATGCAGCGCAGGATCGAGGGGCCGGAGGTGAAGGGACGGCGGGTGCTGGCGGTCGAGGACACCTCCACGACCGGCTCCTCGCCGCTGACCGCCGTCGAGGCGTTGCGCGAGGCGGGCGCCGAGGTGGTGGCGGTCGCCACGATCGTCGACAGGGGCGCGAGCGCCCGGATGGCGGAGGAGGGCCTGGACTACCGCACGGCCTTCACCCTGCGGGACCTCGGGTTGTGAAGGACTCGCGCCCTCCCGGCTCGCCCTGCGGGCGCCGCTCGCCGTTCTCGGTGACGCGGACCGTGCCCGCGTCGGACAGCACCACGTCCAGCTCCGGCTCGAAGTAGCTGACCTCTTCGCCCCTGCTCATGTCGCGGTGCTGCAGCACGTCGCCGCCGGGCACCCGGACGGTCACCAGGGGGCAGGTGTCGGCCACGCACTCGATGCGCAGGGTCGGCGCCGGAGGGCTGCTGCCGGCGGTGGGGCTTCCCGAGAAGGGCTCCCGCACCGGCACCTGCTCGCCGCCGTCCGAGGCGAGCAGCGCCCGCCCGCCGATCACCAGGAGCGTCACCACGGCCCCGGTCGCGAGCACGGCGAGTGCCAGCCGGGCGAGGCTCATCGGGGCTGACCTGTGGCGTCCCACAGGGGGGAGCGTACCCCGTGGTAAGACGCCTTTCCCGTTGTCTGCCGGGGGCGGGCGAATACGCCGAGTATGGTGAGTTATCACGCCGGGTCACGAAGGCACGTGAGCGCGCCCATCCGCGAGAGCCCGGCGGGCGTTGTCTCTACCCCGGCGGGTAGCAAGACCGGGATACTGGCAGCGCGATGCCGTACTTCTCAGGGAGATGACTCATGCCTATAGCGACCCCAGAGGTCTACGCCGAGATGCTCGACCGTGCCAAGGCTGGCGGGTTCGCCTACCCAGCGATCAACGTGACCTCCTCCCAGACGCTGAACGCCGCGCTGCGCGGCTTCGCCGAGGCGGAGAGCGACGGCATCGTCCAGGTGTCCACCGGCGGCGCCGAGTTCCTGTCCGGCGCCACGGTCAAGGACATGGTCGTGGGCGCGACCGCGCTGGCGGAGTACGCCCGCGTGGTGGCCGACAAATATCCGGTGACCGTGGCCCTGCACACCGACCACTGCCCGAAGAACAAGCTCGACGGCTTCATGCGGCCGCTGATCGACATCTCGCTGCAGCGGGTGGCCAAGGGCCTCGACCCGCTCTTCCAGTCGCACATGTGGGACGGCTCCGCCGTACCTCTGGAGGAGAACCTGCAGATCGCCGAGGAGCTCCTCGACAAGTGCGCCCGCGCCAGGATCATCATGGAGATGGAGATCGGCGTGGTCGGCGGCGAGGAGGACGGCGTCGTCGGCGAGATCAACGAGAAGCTCTACACCACCCCCGGTGACGCGCTGGCCACGGCCGAGGCGGTCGGGCTGGGCGAGCGGGGCCGCTACCTGCTGGCCGCCACGTTCGGCAATGTGCACGGCGTCTACAAGCCCGGCCACGTCAAGCTGCGGCCCAGCGTGCTCAAGGACATCCAGGAGGCGGTCGGCGCCAAGTTCGGCAAGGACAAGCCGTTCGACCTGGTCTTCCACGGCGGCTCCGGCTCGCTGCTGGAGGAGATCCACGAAGCGATCTCGTACGGCGTGATCAAGATGAACGTGGACACCGACACGCAGTACGCCTTCACCAGGCCGGTGGCGGACCACATGTTCCGCAACTACGACGGCGTGCTCAAGATCGACGGTGACGTCGGCAACAAGAAGGCCTACGACCCGCGCGCCTACGGCAAGGCCGCCGAGGCCGGCATGGCCGCCCGCGTCACCGAGGCGTGCGAGCACCTCAAGAGCAGTGGGACGAAGATCTCCTAGCCACATTGACGGCCCGGCGGGTATGACTTGTCCTATGGATAACCTTCTCGCCGGGCCGCCCCCGACTCACCTGCCGGACCTGCCCGAGGCCAGGGAGGCACTCGAAGCGGGCGCCAAGGCTTCTGACGTGGCCGCCCGGTTCCCCGCATATCCCGCCGCCTGGGCCAGGCTCGCGGAGGAATACTTCGCGCAGGGCCACGCGGTCACCTCCTACGCTTTCGCCCGCACCGGCTATCACCGGGGCCTGGACCAGTTGCGTCGCAGCGGCTGGAAGGGGCACGGGCCGATTCCCTGGGACCACGAGCCGAACCGTGGCTTCCTGCGCTGCCTGGCCGCCCTGGCCAGGGCCGCCCAGGCGATCGGTGAGAAGGACGAGGCCGAGCGCTGCGGTCAGTTCCTCAAGGACAGCAGCGGGGAGGCCTACGACGCGCTCACCAAGAGCTAGCTCTTGGGACGAATGGACCCACTCGGGTAGTCTCTGTACGCAAGAGCCCCTGTCGTGCTTGCGCCAGGGGTTTCGTTTTGTGTTCGGGAGACTCACAATGCCGGCTGCCGTTCTCGTAGGAGCCCAATGGGGCGATGAGGGCAAGGGCAAGGCCACCGACCTTCTCGGTGGCGACGTCGACTACGTCGTCCGTTACCAGGGCGGTAACAACGCGGGTCACACCGTGGTCATCGGTGACCAGAAATACGCGCTGCACCTGCTGCCGACGGGCATCCTGTCGCCGGACGTGGTGCCCGTGATCGGCAACGGCGTGGTGATCGATCCCGGCGTGCTGCTGGGCGAGATCGACGGCCTGGCCGCGCGCGGCATCTCGGCCGAGCGACTGCTCATCTCGGCCAACGCGCACTTGATCATGCCGCACCACAAGACGCTGGACAAGGTCACCGAGCGCTATCTCGGCAAGGCCAAGATCGGCACGACCGGCCGCGGCATCGGCCCCGCCTACGGCGACAAGATCTACCGCGTGGGCGTACGGGTCCAGGACCTGCTCGACCCGGGCATCCTGGCCAAGAAGATCGAGATGGCGCTGGCGGAGAAGAACCAGGTGCTCACCAAGGTCTACAACCGCCGCGGCATCGAGGCGGAGGCGGTCCTGGAGGAATACCTCGCCTACGCCGAGCGGCTCAAGCCGCACATCGCGGACACCTCGCTGGTGCTGAGCAAGGCCCTGGACGAGGGCAAGTTCGTGCTGCTCGAAGGCGGGCAGGGCACGCTGCTGGACATCGACCACGGCACCTACCCGTTCGTCACCTCCTCCTCGCCGACCTCGGGCGGCGCCTGCGCCGGCTCCGGCATCCCGCCGACGCGGCTGACCAAGGTGATCGGCATCCTGAAGGCCTACACCACCCGCGTCGGGTCCGGCCCGTTCCCCACGGAGCTGGTGGACGACATGGGCGAGTGGCTGCGGCAGACGGGCGGCGAGTACGGCGTCACCACCGGACGCAACCGGCGCTGCGGCTGGTTCGACGCGGTCATCGCCCGGTACGCGACCCGCATCAACGGGGTCACCGACTTCTTCCTCACCAAGCTCGACGTGCTGTCCGGGCTGGAGCGGATCCCGGTGTGCGTGGCCTACGACGTGGACGGGGTGCGGCACGACGAGATCCCGATGACGCAGACGGACTTCCACCACGCCAAGCCGATCTACGAGGAGTTCCCCGGCTGGCAGGAGGACATCACGGGCGCCAAGACGTTCGACGACCTCCCGCCGAACGCGCGGTCGTACGTACGGACGCTGGAGGAGATGAGCGGCGCGCCGATCTCGGCCATCGGCGTGGGCCCCGGCCGCGACCAGACGCTGGTGATCCGCTCGCTGGTCTGACCCCTGAGGGTGATCCGCTCGCTGGCCCGGCCCTTGATAGTGAGCCGCTCCGCTGGTCCGGCCCCTGAGCTGGACTGCCCCCTGCCGAGGCGCCAGGGCCCCCTACCGGGGTGCCAGGACCGCCGCGGTCACCGGTGACAACAGTCTCCACCCGAGGCTCTCGTACAGCGCTCTGCCCTCGGGAGTGGCCACCAGGACGCCGGTGGTCGCGCCTCTGGAGAGGGCGGTGTCGACCAGGGTCCGGATGACGACGCCGCCGAGGCCGCGGCGGCGGTGCTCGGGGGCGGTCTCGACCCGGTCCAGCACCGCCGCCCGGCCGGCGACGGCGAGCTGGCCGCGGGCGGCGATCTCGCCCGCCTGGGTCAGCAGGCGGGCGGCGGTGACGTCGGAGCGGGTGGTGATCGCCATCGTGTAGCCCGCGGGCGGCTCGGCGCGCTCGCGCGTCAGCGGGGTGGTCATCATGAACTCCGGCGGGTCGATCGTCCAGGTGGGCGGGAGCCACGGGGCGATCAGCTCCGCCGGGGCGCAGAGTTTCAGCCAGGTGCCGGGGGTGGTGATGGCCGCCGTCAGGTGCTGGACGAGGGCGGGGGTCGGCGTGGGCAGGATGTGGCGCGCCACGTGACCGGGCCGGCCGACGTCCACGCGAAATCCCCAGGGTTCGGGGACCGGTGGCGGGGTCTTGCGAGAGATGACCCAGCCGTCCACCCATGCCCGAACCATGTCGAGTTGGGTAGTTACGAGAGCCTCCGTCATGGTTCCTCAGCTTATTGCAACAATGTTGCATTCATCGATTCATTTCTGGTGGGGTGGGTGGGACGCCGGAGTGGAACCGGGTTGCCTGCCCTTGGGCGCTCGACCAGCGGTAGCGACTCCGCGTATCACCGCAAAAAGGACACGGCGTGGCGGCGCGTAGCAGTGGCCGGAGCCCGGTAGTGTCCCCGGTGTGCGCGTTGAGATACATGGTCATCGGGGAGCGAGAGGCCTCTGGCCCGAGAACACGCTGCCCGGCATGAGCCGTACGTTGGAGCTCGGCGTGCACGCGCTCGAGCTCGACGTCGCGCTCACCGCGGATCGGCGGCTCGTGCTGACGCACGACCTCACGGTCTCCGCCGTGACCAGCGCCGACACCCGGCCGGTCAAGCCGGACGACCCCGCGTTCCCCTACGTCGGCAAGCCCATCAACGCGCTGACCCTCGCGCAGTTGCGCACCCTGGACGTCGGCGTGCGGCTGCCCCGGCACCCCGACGACGTGTTCGCGGTGACCCAGGTGGCGATGCCCGACACCCGGATGCCCACGTTCGGCGCGGTGCTCGGCCTGGCCAACGCCTACGCCGCCGAGAACGTACGACTGCACGTCGAGCTGAAGTCCGACCCGACCAGGCCCGCGCTCACCGCCGATCCCCGGCTCTTCACCGAGCTGGTGATCGACGAGCTCGAACGGCACGGCAGGCTCCGCAACGCGGCGATCCTGAGCTTCGACTGGCGGATCCTCGGCCACGCGGCCGAGCTCGCGCCGGACACGCGGCGCTTCGCGCTGATCGAGCTCGACACTCTGGACTGGAACGGCCCGCCGGCCGACGACGTGGCCGCCGCCGCGCGCGACGCCGGCGCCACCACGCTCTCGCCCGAGCACGTCATGGTGGACGAGCGGCTGATGTCCCAGGCCGCGGCGGCGGGGCTGGACGTGGCGGTCTGGACGGTCAACGACCAGGCCCTCGCCGCGCGCATGCTCGACCTCGGGGTGGCCGGGATCGTCACCGACTATCCGGACCGCATGCGTGAGGTGTGGCAGGAGCGCGGGCTCGAGCTGCCCGATCCTGTCGGCCCGCTCAAGCCGGTCGGCGTCTGACTACAGCCAGCCGTTGCGGCGGAAGCCGCGGTGCAGCACCACGCAGGCGGTGATCATCACGGCCAGGATGGCCGGATAGCCCCAGACCTGCTTGGTCTCGGGCATGAAGTCGAAGTTCATGCCGTAGACGCCGGCGATCATCGTGGGCACGGCCAGGATCGCCACCCAGGACGAGATCTTGCGCATGTCCTCGTTGGCCAGCGCGTTCGAGCGGGCCAGCGCCGCCTGCAGGATCGAGCTGCACAGCTCGTTGGAGGACTCCACCTGCTCGCACACCCGGGACAGGTGGTCGCCGACGTCGCGGAAGTATTCGCGCATCTCCGACGGGATCACCCGCCGCTGGGGCAGGGCGGCCAGTGGCGTCTGCAACGGGGTGACCGCCCGCTTGAGGTCCAGCATCTCCCGCTTGAGCTGGTAGATCCGGTTGATGTCGCGGGAGCTGACGTCCGCGAACACGGTGGCCTCGACCTCTTCCAGCTCCATCTGCATGAGGTCGGCCACCTGAAGGTAGCGGTCCACGACGTGGTCGGAGATGGCGTGCAGCACACCGGCCGGGCCACGGTCCAGCAGCTCGGGGCTGTCCTCGATGCGCTCGCGCACCTCCGCGAGCGGGCAGTGCTCGCCGTGGCGCACGGTCACCACGAAGTCCACGCCGAGGAACACCATGATCTCGCCGGTGGCGATGATCTCACTGGTCGCGGTCAGCTCGTCGTGGTCCAGGTAGGCGATGGTCTTGAGGACCATGAACAGGGAGTCGCCGTAGCGCTCGACCTTGGGACGCTGGTGCGCCTTGACGGCGTCCTCGACCGACAGCGGGTGCAGGTCGAAGACCTCGGCCAGCCACTCCACCTCGGGGGCCGCCGGCTCGTGCAGGCCGACCCAGACGAACGCCTTCGGGCCGTCGGAGTCCTTGTTGTGCCTGCGGACCTGGTCCAGGCACTCCACGATGCCGGAGGCGGTGGTCTTCCTGCCTTCGACGTAGGCGGCGTACTCGACGATGGAGTCGATGGGAGGCACGCAGGCCTCAAGCACCGGCTGCACGTGCGGGCGCGGCTGGTGACGCGGTGCGGGGTGACGGTTGATACGACGGAAGAGTGTGGACGAGCGCATGGCGGTCTCTTTCCGCCCGACCTGGCACGCTCCACGCGCGATGAAAGGTCACCTCAATCGAAAAGAATGCGTGGAGGCACGATCAGGCTGCCGGATTGGAGTGGTCGGGGGTATCTGGGGTGTACGTGAACGAGCACGTACTGCTGGGATCACCAGGTTTCATCCCGGACCACCTCCAATCACGCAAGAGACCACAGAGCCGCTCCAAGCTACCACAGGCAGGTAACGGCATAACGATACTCGCCCGCATGCGCGTGGCGCCGAGGGACCGGGGCGGGGACGGGCGGGGACGGTGGGCTGCGAGAATGAGCGGGTGCGCGTTCTAGTCGTAGGTTCCGGTGGGCGTGAGCACGCCCTGTGCCGTTCACTCCAACTCGATCCCCAGGTCAGCGAGCTTCACTGCGCTCCGGGGAATCCCGGGATCGAGGAGGTCGCCAGGCTGCACCCGGTCGACCCCGTCGATCCGGTGCAGGTGGCCGGGCTGGCCCGGCGGCTGCGGGTCGACCTCGTGGTCGTGGGCCCCGAGGCGCCGCTGGTGGCCGGGGTGGCCGACGCGGTCCGCGAGGCGGGGATCGCCTGCTTCGGGCCGTCCGGCCAGGCGGCGATGATCGAGGGCTCCAAGGCCTTCGCCAAGGACATCATGCACGCCGCCGGCGTGCCCACCGCGCAGGCGCGGGTCTGCCGGACGGCCGAGGAGGCCGCGGCCGCGCTGGCCGAGTTCGGGACGCCCTACGTCGTCAAGGACGACGGGCTGGCCGCCGGGAAGGGCGTGGTGGTCACCGACGACCGCGAGGCGGCGCTGGCCCATGCGGCGGCCTGCGAGCGGGTCGTCATCGAGGAGTTCCTGGACGGGCCGGAGGTGTCGCTGTTCGCGCTCTGCGACGGCAGCACCGCGGTCCCCCTGCAGCCCGCGCAGGACTTCAAGCGGGCCTACGACGGCGACCAGGGGCCCAACACCGGCGGCATGGGCGCCTACACGCCGCTGCCGTGGGCGCCGGAAGGGCTGACCGAGCAGGTCATGCGGGAGGTCGTGCACCCCACGATCGGCGAGCTGAGCCGGCGCGGGCTGCCCTACCAGGGCGTGCTCTACGTGGGGCTGGCCCTGACGGCCAAGGGGCCGAAGGTGATCGAGTTCAACGCGCGGTTCGGCGACCCGGAGACCCAGGTGATCCTCGACCGGCTGACGACGCCGCTGGGCGGGCTGCTGATGGCGTGCGCCACCGGCGAGCTGGGGCCGGATCCGGAGTTCGCGGACGGGGCCGCCGTGACGGTGGTCATCGCGGCGGAGGACTATCCGGGCACTCCGGTCAAGGGCGACGTGATCAAGGGGCTGGAGCCGACCGAGCACGCCTACGTGCTGCACGCCGGGACCGCGCGGAAGGACGGCGAGATCGTCTCGGCGGGCGGCCGGGTGCTGAGCGTGGTGGCCGGCGGGCCCGACCAGGACAGCGCCCGCCGCAACGCCTACGAGCTGGTGTCGCGGATCGAGATGCGCGGCGCATTCCACAGGACGGACATCGCCCGATGAAGCACCTGCACGCCGGCAAGGTCCGCGACCTCTACCAGACCGACGAGGGTCTGCTGCTGATGGTCGCCTCCGACCGCATCTCGGCCTACGACCATGTGCTTGAGCCGGACATCCCGGACAAGGGCGCGATCCTCACCCAGATGTCGCTGTGGTGGTTCGACCAGCTCCGCGACCTGGTGCCCAACCACGTCGTGGCACCGGGCGACGAGGCGCGCGGCGTGCTGGTCAAGCCGCTGACGATGGTGCAGGTGGAGTGCGTGGCGCGCGGCTATCTGGCCGGGGGCGGGCTGAGCGAATACCGCCGCGACGGGATGGTCTCCGGCGTACGGCTGCCGGAAGGGCTCACGGACGGGTCCCGGCTGCCCGAGCCGATCTTCACGCCGTCGACGAAGGCGCCCATGGGCGAGCACGACGAGCCGATCTCCTTCGCGCAGGTGGTGGCCGAGGTCGGCGCGGAGACGGCGGAGGAGCTGCGGCGCATCACGCTCGCCGTCTACACGCGCGGCGCGGAGATCGCCCTGGAGCGGGGCATCATCCTGGCCGACACCAAGATCGAGCTCGGCTGGGACGCCGACGGGGTGCTGACCCTGGGGGACGAGGTTCTCACCCCCGACTCGTCGCGATTCTGGCCGGCCGATGAGTGGCAGCCGGGACGCCCGCAGCCGTCATTCGATAAGCAGTATGTCCGTGATTGGCTAACGTCGCCCGAATCCGGATGGGACAAAAACTCCACAAATCCCCCACCTCGCCTCCCGGACAAGGTGGTCATGCGCACCAGGCAGCGATACCTGGAGGCCTATGAGCGCATCACTGGGACTTCCTTTACCGGGTGATTCGGCTGGGCCAGGTGGTGTGAGCGGCTACTGTTGGCCGGATCGACCCTCACCCTCTTTTCCGATCGATAATTTCCCGAGGAGCAGCACGAATGGTCCGTTACCGCGTGCGCGGTGGCAACGCACTGCGTGGAACCGCCTTCATCCAGGGCGCGAAGAACGCCGTGCTACCGATGATCGGTGCGGCTCTGCTGGCCGCCAAGGGCCGCACCGTGCTGCGCAACGTCCCGCTGATCGAGGACGTACGTCGCGCGGTCGAGCTGGCCGAGGCCGTCGGCGCCTACGTCGAGCTGCACGAGTCGGAGCGCACGCTGGTGATCGACGCCTCGCGGCTGTCCAGCGCGGTGCTTCCCGCCGAGATCGCCAGGCGCTTCCGCGGCTCGGTCCTGTTCACCCCAGCCCTGCTCCACCGGCTGGGCGAGGCGATCGTGGAGGGGGTCGGCGGCTGCAACCTCGGCAGCCGCAACCTCGACTTCCACTACCTCGGCTACAAGCGGCTCGGCGCGATCGTGGACGAGGGTGAGACCGTCATCCACGTCAAGGCCTCCGGCCTGACCGGCGCCACCCTCTACCTCGACACCCCCTCCCACACCGGCACCGAAAATCTGATCATGGCCGCCGCCCTGGCCAAGGGCACCACCGTGATCGAGAACGCGGCGCTGGAGCCGGAGGTGCTCGACGTCATCGACATGCTCTCCAAGATGGGCGCGCGCATCAGCGGCGCCGGCACCGGGTTCATCACCGTCGAGGGCGTGGACGAGTTGCACGCCGTCGAGCACACCGTGATGCCGGACCGGCTCGACGCGGGCGTGTTCGCCATGGCGGCGGCCATCACGCAGGGCGAGCTGAGTCTCGTCGGCACCGGCCTCGACCTGGGCGTGGTGCGCTACAAGCTGGAGCAGATGGGCGTCGACTTCGCCCGGCAGGGCGCGGTGCTGCACGTCCGGTGCGACGGCCCGCTGCGGCCGATCAACATCATCACCGACACCTACCCCGGCTTCGCCACGGACCTGCAGTCGCCGATGATGACCGTGGCCGCCCTCGCCGACGGCACCAGCTACATCCACGAACGCATCTTCGACGGCCGCTTCGCCCTCGCGGGCGAGCTGAACAAGATGGGCGCCAATGTGGAGGTGGACGGCAGCCGGGCGATCGTGCGCGGCGCCACTCCGCTGACCGGCACTCGGGTAACGGCTCATGATCTGCGTTCTGGTATAGCTCTGGTGCTCGCCGGACTGGCCGCCAAAGGCGAGACCGTCATCGAGTCGGGATACCTCATCGATCGCGGCCACGCACATCTCGCCACACGAATGCGGGCACTCGGAGCGGACATTACACGAGAGATTTCCGAGGGTTGAAAAACCTTAGGAATGGCGTGTTGAGCTGCTGAGACGTCTTCTCGGGTGGTCAACCCGAACGACTTTCCGGAAAAGTCGGGCGTGACATTACGGCCCCCGCGAGCGATCGTTCCAAAAGAGAGCACTGCAACGGACCGCAGGATGGGACGAACATTGGTCGAGAGGGCCGAAGAAACAACCCGAGTGTCACGCCCGGGCGCCATGACACCGGACCTCACTATTGGCGTGGTCGGGCCCCATGATCTGGTCGAGCGCGTCATGTTGATGGGTCACGCCGCAGCGCCGCTGCCCTGCCGGCTGGTCGCAGCCGCCTACCGCGACGAGCAGGAGGCGCCTGACAAGGTGACGCGCCTCGGCCCCGGCGTGGACGCGTGCCTGTTCGCCAGTCCGGTTCCGTACGACCTGGCGAGGCGTTCCGGCGTGCTGACGATGCCCGCCACCTACGTCCAGCTCGGCGGGGCGGCATTGGTGGCGGCGCTGGCCAAGGCGGCGCTTGATCCACGCGTCGATCCACAACGAGTCAGCGTCGACGTGGTCAGCCGCGCCGACGTCGAGGAGGCGTACACCGATCTGGGCATTCCGGCGACGGACGTGCACAGTCGCGACGAGCCGGGGGCGACGGGGACCATCGCCGCCTACCACGAGCGGCTGTCCCGGCAGGGCATCACCACGGGAGCGCTGACGTGCCTGCCCGCTGTGGCGGAGCGCCTGCAGACCGCGGGCGTGCCCGTCATCAGGATCAGGCCGACGTCGGCGGCCGTGCGCACCGCGCTGCACACCGCCGCGCTGCTGGGCGCGCACCACCGGTTGGAGGAGTCACAGCTCACCGTCGTGCTGGTGGAGGTGCCGACGCTGCGCGAGCCCGTGCGGCGCGCGGCGCCCCGCTACTGGCGCGACGAGCTGCGGCTGTCGCTGCACCGGCTGCTCGTCCAGGAGGCGAACCGGATCAACGCCACCGTCTGGCCGATCGACGATCACAGCTACCTGGTCACCGCGACCAGGGGCTCGGTGGCGGCGGCCACCGACGGGTTCCGGGTGCTGCCGTTCGCCGGCCGCATCCGGGACGAGCTGGGGCTGGCGGTCGAGGTGGGCGTGGGCATGGGCCGTACGACGCACGACGCCGAGTCGCACGCGCGGGCCGCGCTGGCCCGCACTCAGACAGGTAAACAGGCGCAGGGATTCGCCGTAGACCGAGAAGGGAGAGCACTGATCCCGGCGCCCCGGATGCCGCCTACGGGGACCACCGCGCTGAAGCCCAAGGGGGTCGAGGTGCTGGCCCGGCTGGCGGCCAAGCTCGAAGGCGGCGACACCGTGGTGGACGCCGAGGGTGCCGGGAAGATGCTGGGAGTAACGCCGCGCACGGCACGGCGGTTGCTGCGCACGCTGGTCGACGAGGGACTCGCGTGGCCGCTTCCGCCGAACCGTACGCCGCAGCCGGGACGGCCTCGGCAGCTCTACCGGTTGATCGTGGAGAAGCTCGGGCCGCGCTGACGGCCCTGGGTGATCAGGCCCGCCGCCGCACCTTCCCCCTTGGCCGGCGGCGGGCCCGATTACCCAGCTCCGGGGCCTGCTTGGCCGGGGTGGGAGGCATCTGTACCCATTGTTCCTTCCAGCAGGTGACGGGTTGGTGGATTGGGGGTTGACTCTTGCGGAATCAGCGGTTGGTCAACGTGGATGGGGGTATGACTTCCGACGCCCCCGATCGACGGGATTCGGACGGGGGCACCAATTCTTTCCGGCCCCTTCGCCGATGGGCGGGGCCGCTCCGCGTGGTGGACAGACCGCGGACTTCACCTGACCGATCCCCCGACGGTTTCTGTCGGTCTCGACCGCTATTGTCATGACCTATGGGCCACAACGCTGCTGACCAGCGATCTCCGCTCGCCATCTGGGGCGCGCTCATCATCGTCTACGTGGTGTGGGGATCCACCTATCTCGGCATCGGCATCATGGTCGAGTCGATCCCGCCCATGCTCGGCGGCGCCATGCGCTTCCTGGTCGCGGCCGCCCTCCTCGGCGGCTTCGTGCTCGTCAGGTCCGGCAGGCAGGCGTTCCGGATGACCCGGCGGGAGTTCCTCGGCGCCGCCGGGGTGGGGATCCTGCTGCTCACCTCGGGCAACGGCATGCTGGCCGTGGCCGAGCAGTACATCTCCACCGGCCTGGCGGCGCTGCTCGTGGCGTCGGTGCCGCTGTGGCTCGTGGTGTTCAGGTTCGCGGTGCGCGACCGGCCCAGGGCGCTCACCATGGCGGGCGTGCTGGTCGGGCTCGGCGGAGTGGCGGCACTGTCGCTGACCGGCGTCGACGGGGCCGGCACGGTGGGGATCGTCGTGGTGCTCCTCGCCTCGTTCTCGTGGGCGGTGGGCTCGTTCCTGTCCAGCCGGATCGCGATGCCCGCCAACGCGTTCGCGACGAGCACGGTCGAGATGCTGGCGGGCGGCCTCGGCCTGGTCCTGCTCGGCGGCGGGCTGGGCGAGCGGCTGGACCTGTCCGCGATCACCGACAGGTCCTGGCTCGCCCTCGGCTATCTCATCGTGATGGGCTCGCTGGTCGGGTTCACCGCGTTCTCGTGGCTGCTCGGCAACGCGCCCATCTCCCTCGTCTCGACCTACGCCTACGTCAACCCGGCGGTGGCCGTCCTCCTGGGCGCGCTGGTGCTGAGCGAGCCCGTCACCCTGCGGATCGTCGTGGGCGGCGTGATCATCCTGATCGGTGTGGCGCTGGTCATCTCGACCGAGCGCAAGGGGTCACAGATCCCGCAGCGCGCCGGCGAAGGCGTCCACCGTGGCGTCGACGTCCGCCGTGGTGTGCGCCGTGGACATGAACCACAGCCCCCGCGGGACCATATTGACTCCCCGGTCGAGTAGCGCCGCCTGCAGGCGGGCCATCTTGGCCCGGTCGGTGGCGGCGAA
Source organism: Nonomuraea glycinis (assembly GCF_014646515.1). GTDB lineage: Bacteria > Actinomycetota > Actinomycetes > Streptosporangiales > Streptosporangiaceae > Nonomuraea > Nonomuraea glycinis. The sequence continues at coordinate 91,339 of NZ_BMNK01000015.1, read as the reverse complement.
GTCCCGGTAGTCGCGGACGGCGGGGGCGTCGGTGAAGTACGTCTGGAACACCGGGCCGGGACCGTCCACGAGCATCGGCACGCCGGTCTTGGCCGCCGCCGCCCGCAGGCCCTCCATCAGCTCCTCGCCGCGCTCGTACAGCGTGCCGTAGACCTCCTCGCGCCGCTCGTCGAGGATGCGCAGCGTCGCCTCGGCCGCCGCGATGCCGACCGGCTGGGAGTTGAACGTCCCCGCGTGCGCGACCTTGCCCGTGGAGATGTGGTCCATCACGGCCGCCCGCCCGACCAGCGCCGACACCTGCATGCCGCCGGCCATGGCCTTGCCGAACACCGACAGGTCGGGCGTGATCCCGAACCGCTCCTGGGCGCCGCCGGGGGCGAGCCGGAAGCCGGTGATGATCTCGTCGAAGATCAGCAGGGTGCCGTGTTCGTCGCAGAGTCGCCGTACGGCCTCCAGATAGCCGGGGTCCGGGCTGATCGCGCCGGTGTTGCACAGGACGGGCTCGGCGATGACGGCGGCGATCTGCCCCGCGTGCCGCGCCATCAGCCCGGTCAGCGTCTCCAGGTCGTTCCACGGGCAGACGATCAGGTCGTCGGAATGGCCCGGCTGCTGTCCCGCCGTGCCCGGCACGGCGACGGGGGCCTGGGCGGGACCGGCCGCGTCCACCGCCGGGTGCACGCTGTAGAGCACGGGGTCGAGCCAGCCGTGGTAGTGGCCCTCGAACTTGAGGATCTTGGATCGGCCGGTGTAGCCGCGGGCCAGCCGGAGCGCGCCGTGGACGGCCTCCGAGCCCACGGTGTTGAACCTGACCCGTTCGGCGGAGGGCACCATCGCGCAGATCCGTTCGGCCACCCGCACCTCGGCGGCGTGCTGCGCCGAGTAGACCATGCCGCGGGCGGCCTGGTCCGCGATGGCCGCCACGACCGGCGCCGGGCAGTGGCCGAGCAGCGCCGGCCCCTGGCCGAGGACGTAGTCGACGTAGGAGTTGCCGTCCACGTCCCACAGGCGCGCGCCCTGGGCGCGGTCCACGTAGAGCGGGACGCCGGCCGTCCGGCGGGCGTCGCTGGAGACACCGCCGGCCAGGAAGCGCTGCCCGTTGGCGTAAAGGTCGCGGCTGACGTGCAAGGTCCGGGTCATGGGGACCATCAAAGGCCGGGCGGAGCCTCGCGGACAAGGAGGAGCGCAAGGACGGGGGCGCCATCGCAAGGACGGAGCCTTGTGAGGCGCTTCGCGGACCTGGTGAGCTGAGGCCCTGTCTCCAGGAAGGTGTGGCCGTGTTTCTCGGGCGTATCCGGCGGTCTCCCGCCGAACAAGTCGAAGTGGTCGCCTGGCGCGAGGGTGGCGAGCTGCTCAGCCTGGCCGGTCTGCGGGGCGGCGACGATCCGGTCGCGATGCTCGGTCTGTACGGACTGGACCGGCTCACCGAGGAGGTGGACCGGCGGTGGGCCGGTGCCGGGACGCTGCTGGAGGAGTCGTCGGTGGTGTTCGAGCCGCCGGTGGCCACCTGCACCAAGATCTGCTGCCTGGCCCTCAACTACGTCGCGCACGCCGAGGAGGGCGGGATGGAGGTGCCGCCGGAGCCGGTGCTGTTCTTCAAGCCGCCGTCCGCGCTGACCGGCCACAACCGCCCGGTGACCGCGCCGGCCCGCACCAAGCACCTGGAGCACGAGGTCGAGCTGGCCGTCGTGATCGGCTCCGTGGTCCGCGACCTGCCCGCCGAGCGCTGGCGAGAGGCCGTGGCCGGCTACACGGTGATCAACGACATGACCGCCCGCGACCTCCAGCTCGCCAACATCGCCCGCAACGCGCCGTGGGACCAGTCCAAGGGCTTCGACACCTTCGCGCCCACCGGGCCCTACCTGGCCACCGTGGACGAGGTGCCGGATCCGCAGGCGCTGGAGCTCACCCTGGAGGTCGGCGGGCAGGTACGGCAGCGGGCGAACACCGAGCAGATGGTGTTCGGCGTCCCGGAGCTGATCGCCGACCTGTCCGACGGGATGACGCTGCTGCCCGGCGACCTCATCGCCACCGGCACCATCGCCGGCATCGCCCCGCTCCAGGACGGCGACGTCATGCGGGCCACGGTGCAGGGCGTGGGCACCCTGGTCAACACCGTCGATTTCGGCCCGCCTAAACCATAGATATCGGCGCGCCCTACTCGTACTCTGAGAGGTATGGACTTCACGGTCGGCGCTCTCATCGACCTCGACGACTACGTCGCCTCGACCCGAGCCCGCGGCCGGTCGTGGGCCGACCGGCAGCTCGACCAGGCCGATCGCGCGGTGCGGGCGGCGACGGCGGGACAGCCGGTGACCTGCGAGCCGCTGCCCCCCGACGAGTGGCTGGTCACGCTGACCGGCGACGACCCGGACCGGCTCCTCGGCCAGGCGACCGCGCTGGCCGAGCAGGTCCGCGCCGGCATCGTCAGAGCCACCGAGCTCACCGCGACCGTCAGCCTGAGCGCCCCGCGACGCGGTCCGGGAGCCGAGCGGGACGCCCTCCGGACCAACGCCTACAAGCTGCTGCTGGGCGGCGACCGGGTCATCACGGCGCCGCCGGAGCCACGGCCCGACGCGCCACCGCCGGTGCGGATCGAGGCCGAGCTGGCCCGCCGGATCCAGGCCGGCGACCGGGGCGGCGCGGCCGGGCTGCTCACCGGCTGGGTCGACAGGTGCGTCCAGGAGCGGGACCTGGCCCCGAAGACGCTGCACAACTGGCTGATGGGCGAGCTGCTGTTCGTGGTGGACGTGGTCAACCGGTGCCGGCTCGCGGGCGGCTCCACCGACTGGGTCGACGCGTGCGCCCGCCTGCCGATCGAGGAGCTGATCACGGTCACGGAGATCCACGAGCGCTCCTATCTGCACATCTGGATCGAGGAGACGTTGACCCGGCTGATGCCACAGGCCGAGCGGGACATCCTGTCGATGGCCGAGAGCTTCATGGCGACGCACTACACCGATCCGCGCCTGCGGCTGTCGACGGTCGCGCAGGCGGTCTCGGCCAGCCCGTTCTACATCTCGCACCTGTTCGCCGACGAGCGGCGCACGACGTTCCTGCGGCATCTGACCGGGCTGCGGCTCCGCCACGCCCGGATGCTGCTCACCGCCTCCGCCGTGCCGATCGACACGATCGCCGCCCGCTCGGGCTACCTGAGCGCGAAGGCGTTCCGCGGCGTGTTCAAGCGGCACGTCGGCTGCTCCCCCAGCGAATACCGCCGGACCCATCGGTCCCCTGCCCCGTGAGGTCGTCACCCATGGAACTCGCCGTCGACGGCGGCCAGACCGGCCTGCGCGCCGGCCTCGCCACGGACGGGCGCGTACGCCTGACCGCCGAGGTCCCCGGCCTCGCCTACGCGGCGGGCCGGCCGGTGGACGTGATCACCGAGCGGGTCCTCGCCGCCTGGCACGAGCTACGGCGGCCGCAGGTCAGCACGATCTGCCTCGGCCTGACCACCCTGCTCGGCCCGCCGGCCGCCCACCAAGAGCTGGCCGACCGGCTCTTCGCGGCCCTGCCCGCCGCCCGCGTACTGATCACCGCGGACGCCGTGACCGCGCACGCCGGGGCTTTCGGCGGGCGGCCCGGCGTGGTCCTCGCGGCGGGCACCGGCTCGATCGCGCTGGGCGTGGCGGGCGCGGACGCGATCCGGCAGGTGGACGGCTGGGGCTACCTCTGCGGCGACGCGGGCGGCGGGCTGTGGATCGGCAGCCGCGGCCTGGACGCCGCCCTGCGCGGGTTCGACGGCCGACGGCCGCCGGGACCGCTCACCGCCCGCGCCCACGAGCTCTTCGGCGACCTCGCCGCCTTGCCCGAGCGCCTCTACCTGGCGCCCGACGCGGTGGCGCGGGTGGCCGGCTTCGCCGTCCACGTCCTGGAACTCGCCGGTACGGATGACAGCGCGCGGGCGATCACCACGGCGGCCGCCCACGAGCTGGCGGGCACCGTCGCCGCGGCGGCCCGCTGTTTCCCGGTGGGCGCCGAGGTGCCCGTCTCCTGGACCGGACGCCTGCTGGGCAGCCCGATCCTGAGCTCCGGGTTCCGGGCCGAGCTGGACAGGTTGCTGCCGCGGGTCCGGGCGGTGGCCCCGGCCGGCGACGGCCTGTCGGGGGCCGCGCGGCTGGCCGCCGGCGACCTGGGCCACTACCGGTCACTGATCAAGGCGTTCGAGCGTTCTGGAGAGGTTCGATGAGAGTCGGCCATGGCACCGTGATGCTGCCCGTCCCCGCCGGAACCCCGATGGGCGGATACCTCGACCGCCCCGGCCCCTCCACCGGCGTCCTCGACCCCCTGGAGGTGACGGCGATCACCTGGTACGACGGTCGCCGGCGCTTCGCTCTGGCGGTGGCCGACGTCATCTGCGTGAACGAGGATCTGGCCGCGCGGGCGAGAGCCGCCGTCCCCGAGGCGGGCGAGCTGTGGCTGGCGGCCACGCACACCCACGCGGGGCCCGAGACGGGGTGCGTGCCCGGCGGGGCGCCGACGCCGCAGCCCTGGCGTGACCTGATCGCCGAGGCGACGCGCGCGGCCGTGCTGCGGGCGGTCGCCACCGAACGGCCCGCCTCCGGGCAGGTCCGCCAGGGCGAGTTGCGCGAGGTCGGCGGGGACCGCAGCCGGCCGTCGGGCACGCCCGTGGTCCCGCTGGACGTGCTGGTCGTCCGCGACCCCGCCGGCCGGACTTCGGGGGTCCTGGTGGTGCTCCCGGTCCATCCCACCGTCCTGCCCGCCGCCGGCCGCCTGATCAGCGCGGACCTGGTGGGGGCGGTACGCGCGGCGTTACGGGCCCGGCTCGGCCCGGGCGTCTGGGTGGTGGTGGCGACCGGCGCGGCCGGCGACATCAGCACCCGCCACACCCGTCGCGGCACGGACCGCGCCGAGCTGGACCGGCTGGGCGCGGTGGTGGCAGAACGCTGCCTGGAGCTACTGAACCCCACCGACCCGAGCCCCGAGCCCGACGGAGTCACCACCCGGCCGGATCACTCCCTGGAGTCGCCAGGCCGGACTGACCAGGGCCGCGAGCCCGAGGGGGTCAGTTGGGCGGGCAGGCGGGTTCGGCTTGGGCGGGTGGATGGGAACGGTGACCCGGCCGCGCTCGTCGCCGCGTTGCGGGCGGCCCATGCCGAGGCGCTCGCGAGTGGTGACCCGGTCGCCGTGCGGATGGCGCGGAGCCGGCTCGACGGCGCTCGCGTGCTGACCGGCTCCGCGCCGGCGCGTCCCACGCTGGACGCCGCGGTGGGCGCGGCCCGGCTCGGCGGGGTGGCTCTCGCGGCGCTGCCCGGGGAGCCGTTCCTGGGGGTGCGGGACCTGATCCGGGCGAGCCGCCCCGAACCCGTGCTCGTCCTCGGATATGTCAACGGATATCCGGGCTACCTGCCCACCGCCGACGCCTACGCCAGGGCCGAGTACGAGGTGCTCGCCGCCCAGGCGGCGCCGGGCAGCGCCGAACGACTCGCGCGGACCGCCGCTGACCTGCTCCATGAGCTCGACGAGAGAAGAGGACGATGAACGCCTACGCGGAGGTCGCACGGACGGCCGTAGACAGGCTGCTGACCGAGGAGCGCGACGCGATCGCCCGCGCCGGAGAGCTGATCTTCACGGCCTTGCGCGCCGGTGGGGTGCTCCAGGCGTTCGGCACCGGGCACTCCAGATCGGTGGCGCTGGAGCTGGTGGGACGCGCCGGCGGGCTGGTCCCCGCCAACCAGCTGGGCATCCGTGACCTGGTCTACTACGGTGACGCGACCCCGGACGAGATCCTCGATCCGAAGGTCGAGCGGGTGCCGGGGCTGGCGGGGCGCATCTGGGAGCTGGCCGACATCCGCCCCCAGGACGTCTTCGTGGTCATCTCCAACTCGGGTGGGAACGCGGCCGTGGTGGAGCTCGCCAGGCTCGCCGTGGACCACGGGCATCCGCTGATCGCGATCACCTCGCGCGCGCACACCTCCCGGGTGTCCGGGCCGAAGCTGGCCGACCTGGCGGCGGTGGTCATCGACAACGGCGCGCCGTACGGCGACGCGGCCGTCGAACTGCCGGACGGCACGACCATCTGCCCCGTCTCCAACCTGACCGGCGTCCTGATCGCCCAGCTGCTGGTCGCCGACGTGGCCGGACGCTACCTCACCGCCGGCGCGCACCCCCCGGTCTTCCGGTCGGCCAACACCCCGGGCGGCGACGCGTACAACGCCACCCTGCTCGACCCGTACGGCGAGCGCGTCCGCCTGGGCGACGCCTGACCAACCGCCACACCGGGCGCGCCCGCCCGACCACCACAGCGGGCGCGTCCACCTGAGCCACCCCCGGCCAGCACACTGGACGCGTCCGATCGGCCCGTCGGGTCAGCGCGACACCAGTCGGTACGGCTGGCGGGGGCGGCCGGCCTGGGCGGACTTGACCGGGGGCAGGGCCCAGGCCAGGCCCTCCTCGACGAGGTTCTGCAGCACCCGGCGGGCGCTGCGTGGCGCGACGCCCAGCACCTCGGCCACGATCTCCGCGTCGACGACCATGGCCTCGGGGCCGTCGCCCAGCCGCTGCACGAGCCGGTCGAGCACCTTGCCCGCCTTGGAGTCGGCCTCGGGCTCCGCCACCTGGTCGCCCCTGCGCCGCTGCCGCAGGGGCAGGGAGGTGGCGGTGCCGTCGCTGCCGATCAGGAAGGCGGCCGTGGCGTCGGCGCCACGGGCCCGTTCGACGGCGATCAGGGCGTGGGTGTCGGCGTCCCGGGCGGTGTTGCCGAGCCCGATGCCCACCTCGACGGCCACCCCGAGGTCGGCCCGCACCCGGTCGGCGAACGGCGCCACCCGGAACCCGTCGGTGGCCTGCGAGAGCGCCCCGACGGTGGCCGTGATCACGTAGCTGTTCTCCTCGCGCGGGACCACCGTCGCGCCCATCTGCCGGGCCTCGGCGAGCAGCGAGCGGTGCAGCGACAGTTTCAGCTCCTGCTGCCAGTAGTTGCCCGGCCCCGAGTGGGTGGGCCTGGTCGAGGCCGCGAGCTCGACGAGCACGATGGCGATCTGCGACTCCTCCAGGCGGCTGCCCGTGCCCAGCAGCGTGGCGGTGTTGATGGCCAGCCGCAGCGTGTGCGTCGTGGGCATCATCCGCAGCACCGGCACCTTGGCCGCCTCCAGCTTGCGGGCCACGGTCCTGACCGTGGTGAGCGCGGCCGTGGTGGCGCCCTCGCGGTAGAGCCGCTCGTGGAAGCCGACGAAGTCGCGCACCGAGTCCGGCTGGCGGTATTCGGAGACGTGCACCCCGTCCATGGGCACGCCGATCTCCTCGTACGCCTCGGCGACGTCGGTCCGCGCGATCGAGTCGATGCTCACCCTGGCCGGGTCGATGCCCTCGCTCAGCACGCCCCGGAGCAGGCAGGAGTAGAGACCCGCCCCGCTCACCGGCACGAACGTGGCCGGCACGGGCAGCTCACCCGACTGGGTGGCCAGGTCGTGCTGGAGCGGCCCGGTGAACAGGACGGCGTCGATGCTGCCCGCTATCTTGGCGAGCTTCTCGCGCGTCTCGTGCTCGCCCGCGTGCGGCGCGCCCACGAGCCGGAACGACGCGGCCGAGGGCAGGCTCGCGCCGATGTGCACGATCTGCTCGACGAGATCGTGCGGTCCCACCACGCCGATCGCGATCTTGGATCGTAGCCGGTCCACGTCTATGCCTCTGGTTTCCCGAGCAGCGCGGTGATCGTGCCCCCGAGCACCGCGGCCCTGTCATCGTCGCTGAGATCTGAGAACAGTATCCGCCCCAGCGACATACGTAGATCGATGAACGGAAAGTCCGATCCGTACACCACCCGGTGTGCGCCGAGCCGGCGGACCATCCTGGCGATGTCCGCGCCCGTGTTGAACGAGCCGCACACCTCCAGGATGACCCTCTCGTGCCGCTCCGCAACCTCGATCGACGCGTCGATGCCCAGCGGCGTCACCCCCGAGTGTCCCGCCAGGATCGTCGCCCGCGGGTGCCGGCCGGCGATCTCGTCGACCATCGGCAGGTCGTTGTACGGCGAGCCGCTGAAGGTGTGGGTGAGCACGGGACGCCCGGTGAGCTCGGCGTACTCCCAGACGGGCGCGTAGCGTGCCCCGGTCAGCGGATACTCGTGCAGGTCGGGGTGGAGCTTGACGCCGCCGAAGCGGGGGTCGTCGCCCCAGCGGCCGAGCTCGGCGACCGGGTCCTGCCAGGGGTTGACGGTCAGGTAGCCGGTGAACCGGTCCGGCGCCCGGTCCACGACGGCCGCGGTGGCCGCGTTGCCCTGGGCGGCGTCGAGCTGGATCGCCAGGTGGCTGGAGAGCACCGCGTGCGCGACGCCGCACCGGTCCATCACCTCGATCATCCCCGCCGGGTCCGGGTCCGGGATGAAGAACACGCTGTACGGCCCGGCATGGGCATGCGCGTCGACGATTCTCGTCGCCTGCTGCGGCCGGCGTGCCCACAGGGCCGTCGTCAGCTCGTTCATGCCGCTCTGACCTCTCTTCTGAGCAGGCGGCGCAGGTTCCCCGCACCGACGGCCGCGACCTCGGCCTCGCCGAGCTCCGACCACATCAACCGGGTGACCGCCTCCGCCGGGTCGCGGTAGGGCGCGCCGGTGCCGAAGACGAGCCGGCCCGCGCCGAACCGGGTCGCCAGCCATTCCAGGCCGCGGTGCGAGGACAGGTCGGCCAGCCCGATGCTCACGTGGTCGGTCCGGTCCAGGACGCCGGCGATCTGCCGCAGCATCCGGTAGCCCACGCCGCCCACCACGATCCGCAGGCCCGGATGGGCCAGGGCCAGCGTCTCCACCGTCCGCCAGGTGGTCTGGCCCGCGTCCACCAGCAGCGGCAGCCGTACGGAGGCGATGGCGTCGAGCATCGCGGCCGTGTCGGCGCTCGCGAGGTCGTAATTGTGCTCGCGCGGGAAGGCGCGGACGGCGGCCACGCCCGCCTCGACGGCGGCGTCGGCGAACCCGGTCGCGCTGCCCGTCTCCCCGCACGTGTCGGGCAGCATCACCCAGCACGGGCGGAGCCTGGGCTGACCGGCGACCAGGCCGAGCAGCTCGCGGTTGCCCCGTGCCGGGTCGTGCAGCCAGGACGTCATGCTGCCGACCACGGCCTCGGCCACGCCCACCCGGTCCATCGCGGCGAGCAGCTCGGGCACGGTGCCGCCACCCACGTCGCGGCGCGGGTGGCGGCCCAGCATGACATCCGCGTCGATCAGGACCGGACGGCCCTCACTCATCGCCGCCCCAGTGCTCGGCGAGCCCGTCGCGGGTCCAGCCGTCGGGCGGGAAGGTGTCGGTTACCTCGCCCAGGTGGACCGCCGACAGGGTGACCCGGACCTCTGGTGGCTCGTCGGTGAACGGGACGACGGCGACGGTGAAGTGGCCGTCGCGGCGGCGCAGGCCCAGCGAGTGGATCTCGCCGTATTCGGCGGTGGCGGTGACCGGGTCGGGGATCCTGGCGGGCCCGCTGCCGAGGACGACCTCGTCCGGCGACTCCGCGGGCACCACGAGGAGCCCCGGCCCGCGGCTGCTCGCGTACCCGTCGCCGTGCCGGATCCACGGCGACGTCCCGTGCAGCTGCCAGATCGCCTCGGCGTCGATCGTGTCGGTGATCAGCCAGTAGGACGGCTCGCTCCGGACGAAGGCGATCCTGCGGTCGTGCCTGGCCCGGTAGCCGTGGTGGTGGCCGGCGAAGACGTCCACGTGCTCGCCGGCGTGGAACAGGTCGAGGGCCGCCGCCCGATCCTCGACGTAGTCCTCGCCGGGCACGAGCAGGGTGTTGTGGCCCCTGGTCGCCTGGTACCAGTCGTAGTAGCCCGGGTCGTCGTAGGACGGCGGCCCGCCCGCCTCCCAGGCCAGCGGCACGCCCCAGCCGGACAGCACGAAGTCGAGCGCCGCGTGGTGGCTGTGCGGCTCCAGCTCGTGGCCGATGTACGGACCGTAGTTGATCACGGTGTGCAGGTCGCGGGCGCGGAAGATCGCGTACGCGCTGGACTCCAGGAGGTGTGAGCCCTCGACCGGCCGTACCGCCTCGCCCAGCAGCCGCTCCCCGGTCCGCAGCATCTCGGCGGGCCAGACCAGGCCGCTGTCCTGCAGGTGCGGCACCCAGCCGCCCGAGGTGGTGAGCGAGGCGAGCCAGTCGTGCATGGCCGGGAAGCGCGGGTGGGCGATCAGGTCCGGGTCGACGGACGCGGCCCGCTGGACGCCGCCCAGGCACATGCCGTGATAGCCGGGCGAGCGCTCGTGGTGGCCGCCGTCCTCGCGCACGTCGCGTTCCAGGTGCTCCAGGATGCGGGCCCTGGCCACCTCGGCCCAGCGCCCGGACTCGGGGAAGTCGGCGAACACGCGCGCGAGGTGCAGCAGCTCGCAGGCGGTGGCGAACTGCCAGTTGCCGTGCCGGAACTCGTCGTGCTCCTCGGCCGCCCAGCGGGCCCCGCCGAGGATGGTCTTCATCATCCGCAGCCAGCACGCGTCGCCGAGCGCGGGCTCGGTGGCGAAGACGGCCAGCGCCCGGCTGAGGTGCATCGAGCGGGAGGCGACCCCGAGGGAGTACCACACCACGTTGAGCCCCGGCCAGTCGCCCTCGACCCGGTCCCGGCTGTCGTACCACTGGTTGAAGAGCCGGTCCCACTCGCGGGCGTAGCGCGGATCACCGGTCTGCGCGTAGGCCGAGACCAGCGGCATCATCCACCTCAGGTAGTGGAAGCCGTACAGTCTCGACCTGCCGTGGCCCTTGTCGAGGAAGTCCACCTCGATCCCGAGCAGCCGGTCGGCCTCCGCCACGTCGCCGGGCAGCGGGTCCGGCCACACCGGCGCCCGCCGCCGCCACGGCCTGGCCGCCGCGACGCCGGCCGCGCCGAGCTCGGCGAGCAGCGCCTCGTCGGTGATGTGCAGCATGCGCGCCGGGTCCACATGCGGCGGCTTCTCCACGTACGACGACTTCTCCACGTGCGGCGATTCTTGTGCGTGCGGCGGCTTTTCTGTGTGCGTCATCGGAGCTTCACCGGCTGTCCCGTGCGGGCCGACTCGTGCGCGGCCTCCAGTACGGCGGTCACGTGCCGGGAGCTCTCCACGGTGACCAGCGGCTGTTCGCCGGTGAGCGCGCAGTCCACGAAGTGGTGGATGGCGTCGCGGTAGGCCCCGGCCGGTTTGCCGTGCACGACCCGCTGCAGCATGTTGCGGGGATAGGTGTAGCCGTCCTCGGTGGCCAGCTGGATGTTCTCCTTCTGCCTGTCGAGCTGGATGACGCCCTTCTCCCCGGTCACGGTGACGTAGCTGTCGACCATGGTCGGGAAGGTGTTGGGGTAGATCCAGGCCGACTCGAAGGTGGCCACCGCGCCGCGCCCGAACCGGGCCTGGATCTGCATGGCGTCGGGGGTGTCGATGCCCCGGCCGCGCAGTTTCCCGTACCGGGCGGTGGCGAACACCTCGGCCACCTCGTCGTCGTACAGCCAGGTGAGCAGGTCGATGTCGTGGCTGGACAGGAACCAGGCGCAGGTCGTCCGGTCCGCCCAGCCGATCATCTCGGTGGGCACGTAGATCGTGTCGTCCTTGCGCGCGTAGCCCACGACCGGCTCGCCGACCAGGCGCATCTGGTCCTTGGCCTGCGCGTAGGCGGGGACCCAGCGGTGGTTGAACAGGCACATCGCCGTCACGCCCGCCGCCCGGATGGCCTCGACGGACCGGTCGGCGTCGGCCACCGTGGTGGTGAACGGCTTCTCGACCAGGATGTGCACGCCGGCCCGCGCCGCGGCCACCATGACGTCGGCGTGCAGATGGTCGGGCGTGGTGATGGAGATCGCGTCGACGGTCCCGGAGTCGAGCAGCTCCTGGTAGCCGGGGTAGACGGTCGCCTCCGGCGCCTGGTCGAGCGGCCGGCGGGCGACGGCGGTGATCTCGGTCTGGGGATGGGCGGCGAAGACCTCGGCGTGGCCGCGGCCCATCAGGCCGGCGCCGACGATCCCGATGCGGAGTCTAGGCAAGTGCGTCATTCCATCGTTTCTCGGCGGCGTCGAGCGCTTCCTCGGCGCTCTTGGAGCCCTGGAGGAAGGCTCTGACCTCTTCGTTCAGGTATTCGGCGAGCTCGGCGTCCTTGTTCGTGCCGAGCGGGCTGTACTCCAGCTTGGGCAGCCCCTTCACGATCACCTGGCGGGCGACGGCCATCGGGTCGTCGCCGGCGGCCTCGGTGAAGAAGGGGTCCTTGGTCGAGGAGACCGTGGACGGGTAGATCGGCACGATCTTGCAGAAGGCCAGCTGGTTGACGCCGTTGGTGAAGAACTTGATGAACTCGGCGGCGGCCTTCTTGTGCGCGGAGGCCTTGGGGATGGCGAAGGCCTGCTGGGCGAGCAGCAGGTAGTTGCCGGAGCTCATCTTCACCGGCTCGGTGACGACGAGGTCCTCGTACACGTCGGGGGCGTTCTTCTGGACGTTGAGCAGCTGGGCGGCGTTGGCCGAGGGGATGAAGGCCAGCTGGCCGTTCTCCAGCGTCTGCGGCATGTTCCGGACGTCCTTGGAGATGGCGCCGGGCGCGATGCCGTGCTTGTCGTAGCTCTTCTTGTACGTCTCCAGGACCGCGAGGGCCTCCGGCGTGTTGAACGCCGCCTTCTTCTTGTCCTCCGACAGCAGGGGGACGCCGTGGTAGCGGAGGGTGGTGTGGTCGGCGATGCTGTTGGTGCCGTTGATCTTGGTCTTGTCGTAGACCTTGTCGGCCAGGGCGAGCGCCTCGGCGAAGGAGGTGGGCGGGGCCTTGTCGTCGAAGCCGGCCTTGCTGACGACCGATTTGCGGTACATCGCCACGGGAGCGCCGCCGTTGTACCAGGGCACGGCGTAGAGCTTGCCGTCCAGCCGCAGCGGATCGACCAGGTTGGGCTGGAAGTCGGCCAGCTCGGCCTGCCCGAAGTAGGCGTCCAGCGGTTCGAGTGAGGGGACGAACCGGCCCAGCTCGACCGAGGTGACGTTGACCGCGTCGGGCACCTCACCGCTGGCGACGGCGGCGAGCAGTTTGGTGGCGCTCTCCGCGCCGGGGACGTCCACCCACTTGATGGTGACCTTGGGATGTTCCTTCTGGTACTGGCCGATCAGGCCGGTGATGTAGTCGCTGTAGTTCTTCTTCAGGTTGATCGTCCAGAACTCGACCTGCCCTTCGAAGGGCTGGTCGTCCGCGGGCGCGGCGGCGCTCTGGGTCGAGGTTCCGGCGACGCAGCCGGTGGTGAAGAGGGACAGCGCGAGCGCGCCGGCCGCTAAGGCACTTCGAGTCATCTCCGCGGACCTCCTGGAAGATATGGCCGTCCTTTATCCCCGCTTTCGGCACAATGGCAGCCCTATGACAGAACGTCAAGAGTCGAGGTCTTGACCGTCGCGATTGGCCGACTATACGCTTCGTCAAATTCTGGCCAGCCTTTATTGATGCTTAGGACGGCTTTAAGGATGTGATGCGATGGCCGCCGGCCGGATCCCCGGACAGCGGTGGTACACCCCCTACCTGTTCGCGATACCGGCGCTCGCCCTGTTCGGCGTGTTCTTCGCCTGGCCGGCGGTCACCGCGATCCAGCTGTCGTTCCTGGAGTACGACGTTGTGTCGCCACCGGTCTTCGTAGGGGTGGAGAACTTCACCAAGATCGTCGCGGACGACAGGTTCTGGACCGCGCTGCTCAACTCGCTGCTCTTCCTGGTGGGCATGTTCCCGCTGCTGGTGGTCCTGCCGCTGCTGCTGGCGGTGCTGGTCAACCAGAAGCTGCCCGGCATCAGGACCTTCCGGATGCTCTACTACCTGCCCGTCGTGACCTCGATGGTCGCGGTCGGCGTCGCCTGGGAGTACGTCTTCCACCAGCAGGGCGTCCTCAACTGGATGCTCACCGGCGCGGGCATCCTCGACCAGCCCATCCAGTATCTCCTCGACCCCTTCTGGGCGCTGCCCGCGCTCGTCCTGGTCGAGGGCTGGAAGAGCATGGGCTTCTACATGATGATCTACCTCGCCGGCCTGCAGACCATCCCCACCAACCTGTACGAGGCCGCCAGGGTCGACGGCGCCACCGCCTGGCACCGGCTGCGCCACATCACGGTGCCGCTGATGGTGCCCTACATCGCGGTCGCGGTGACGGTGGAGATGCTCGACGCCATGCAGGCCTTCACCTCCATCTACGTGATGACCAGGGGCGGCCCGCAGGACGCCACCCTCACCCTCGGCTACTACATCTGGTCGGTGGCCTTCGAGCACTACGAGATGGGCTACGCCAGCGCGATCGGCCTGGTCCTGTGGGTGCTGATGATCGGCCTGGCCATCCTCAACTACCGGCTCACCCGGGGACGGACGGTCATGCCATGATGCTGCGGCGCGCGGGGATGTACCTCCTGCTGACGGCGATCGCGCTGGCCTTCGTCGGCCCGTTCCTGATCCTGATCTCCGCGGCGCTGAAGCCCCCGGGCCAGGCCGTGTTCAGCTTCCCGCCCGACGTCATCCCCCGGCCACCGGTCCTCACCTGGGTGATGGAGGCCTGGACCGCCATTCCCTTCCCCGCCTACCTGCTCAACTCGGTGATCTACGTCGGCGTGACGGTGCCGCTCTACATCGTGGTGGCCGCGATGTGCGCCTACCCGCTCGCCCTCATGGACTTCCGCGGCAAGAACCTCATCTTCTTCGCCATCCTGTCCACGATGTTCCTGCCGAGCGAGGTCATGCTCATCCCCAGGTTCCTCGTGGTCTCCCAGCTCGGGATGGCCGACACCTTCGCGGGGGTGATCCTGCCGGGGGTGCTCTCGGCCTTCGGGATCTTCCTGCTCCGCCAGACGTTCGCCGGCGTGCCGCGCGAGATCGTGGACGCCGCCCGCACCGACGGCTGCCACGAGCTGCGCATCTTCTGGCACGTCATGCTCCCCGCCGCCCGGCCCACCCTGGCCATTCTCGGCATCTTCGGCTTCATCTCGGTCTGGAACAGCTTCATCTGGCCGCTCGTGGTGCTCAAGGACTCGGCGAAGTATCCGGTCGCGCTGGGGATCGCCTACCTCGCCGGGATCACCGGCACCGATGTTCGCAGTCTGGCAGCCGGGACGATCATCTCGATCATCCCGGTCGTCATCGTCTTCATGATCATGCAACGGCACGTACTCGAAGGCATGCGCGGCGCGGTCAAGGGCTGACGCCGCCGGAGGTGATGGATCGATGTTGACACGCAGGCAGTTCGGCCTCGGCGCGCTCGCAGCGGGCGTCCTCGGCACCGTACACACAGGCACGGCTCGCGCCGCGGCGGGCTACGACTACACGGCACGGCAGACGTTCGACCAGTTCGACCGGGACTTCCACGCCGGCGGCGGCGTGGGGCAGCCCACGGACAACAACGAGCACGGCGGCCTGGCCTGGGGCCAGTCCTACGTGCTGGCGGGCCTCGTCCGGATGTACGAGGCCTACCAGGACACGCACTACCTGGAGCGGCTCATCACCAACATCGACCTGGTGCTGGCCAACCGCGACTCCGAGCGCGGCGTGGCCGACTACCGGGGCGAGTCGCTGCCCGCGTGGCGGGCCATGCACCCCTACACCGTGGGCCTGGTCGCGCTGGCGGACGCGGCCGGCCGGCCGGTGCTGGAGGTGCGCAGCTCGGTGTCGTACGCCGACCTGACCTCGGCCACCGTGCTGGCCGGCAGCGCCGCGGACCGCTTCACGTTAGAGGTGAAGAGCAGCAGGAACAACGCGACCTCCACCTTCACCGACCTGTCCATGGACCCGGCCTCCCCGGACTACGCGGTGACCAAGATCCTCAACGCCTACCCGACGCCCAACCAGGTCACCGCGCGTGACCTCGACCCGTCGGGCACCACCCCGCCCGCCCAGGGGACGAACCCGCTCGTCTCCCAGCCCGTGCTCTTCGCCGTGCACACCGGCATGATCACCTACCCGATCGCGTCGTTCGCCCGGATCGTGCTGGGCACGCCCAAGCTCCGCGCCAACCCGCGCTACCGCGCGAAGGCCGTGGAATATCTCGCCGCCGCCAAGGCCGCGGCCGCCGTGCACGACCGTGAATGGCGGCAGACCGACGACGGCGGCGGGCACCTCATCTGGGTCAAGGGCACCCCGCTCGGCTACGACGGCACCGAGATGCCCACCAACCAGTTCCTCGCGCTCGGACTGACCTACGCCGAGATCGCCGCCGCCACCGGCGACCCGGTCTACGCCGACCGGACCCGGCGGATGGCCCGCACCCTCGCCGGCGAGCTCAAGACCAACGCGAAGGGCGCCTACACCTGGACGTACTGGCCGACGTTCGGCGCGACCTACAACGGCTTCTCGGCCGCCGACGGCATCTCCGAGTTCACCCCGTCGGGCCGGGGCGCCAAGCAGCAGGAGGACCTCAGCCACGGCGCGATCGACGTGGAGTTCGCCGCCCTCGCCTTCCGCCACAAGCTCGGCTTCAAGGGTGTCGACATGGTCCGGCTGGCCAAGACCTACAGCAAGAACATGGCCACCACCGAGCCCGGCGGCGTGCCGACCACGTCCCTGTACGTCGACGGGACCGGCGGCCTGGCCGCCGCGGGCCAGTATCTCCAGGCACCGCGCTGGCTGGCCGTCGCGCAGTGGGATCCGGCGACGTTCGAGCACGCCCGGTCCATCTACGAAGCCCGCGCGCTCGTGCCCAGCCAGGGCTCGCACATCGCCGGCGTCGCCTACCTCAACTGGGCGGCCCGCCGACTCAGCTGACCCGCCACCCGGCTCGGACGGCCCGTAACCTCGCTCGGTCCGCCCGCCACCCGACTCGGCTGACCCCTCACTTGGCGAAGGAGGCCGCGGCGCTCAGGAAAGCGTCGTTGGCCTCCGGGTCGCCGATGGAGACCCGGGCGCCCTCCCCCGCGAACGGGCGCACCGCCACCCCTTCGACCGCGCACGCCGCGGCGAAGTCCATGGTGCGCTCGCCGAGCCGGAGCCAGACGAAGTTCGCCTCCGTGGGCGGCACCGTCCAGCCCTGCGCGATGAGCGCCTCGCGCACCCGGGTGCGCTCCTTGACCACGGAGTCGACCCGTTCGAGCAGCTCGTCCTCCGCCTCCAGCGACGCGATGGCCGCCACCTGGGCGAGGTGGTTGACGGCGAACGGGATGATCGTCTTGCGTACGGCCGCGGCCACCGGCTCGTGCCCGACCACATAGCCCACGCGCAGCCCCGCCAGGCCGTACGCCTTGGAGAAGGTGCGCAGCACGCACACGTTGGGCCGGTCGCGGTAGAGGAGCAGGCCGTCGGGGACGGACTCGTCGCGGACGTACTCGCGGTAGGCCTCGTCCAGCACGACCAGGACGTCCTCAGGGACCCGGTCGAGGAACGCCAGCAGCTCCTGGCCCCGGATCGAGGTGCCGGTCGGGTTGTTGGGGTTGCAGACGAAGATCATGCGGGTTTCCGGGGTGATCGCCTCGGCCATGGCGTCCAGGTCGTGGTCCTCACCCGCCAGCGGCACCTGTACGGACCGCACCCCGGCCAGGTCGGCGAGCAGCGGATAAGCCTCGAACGAGCGCCACGCGTAGATCACCTCGGCGCCGGGCTCGCCCACGGTCTCGAACAGCTGCTGCGCCACGGTGACCGAGCCCGCGCCGAGCGCGATGTGCTCGACCGGCACGCCGAACCGCGCGGCGATGGCCTCGGTCAGTTTGACCGCCCCCGGATCGGGATAGCGATTGACCTGCCGCGCCCCCTCTGCGATCGCCTCCACCACCGACGGCAGCGGACCGTAGGGCGATTCGTTGGAAGAGAGCTTGTACGACCGGCCGTCGGCAGTCATCACGGCCTTGCCCGGCTTGTAGGCGGGCATGCTGTCCAGAATCGGACGGAAACGAGGCATGGCCACACCATAAGGCAGCAGCCCAAAGCACCACACTATGGGGCATCATCGTCGGTGATATTTATTTGAGTGACGATAACTTTACTGACAGTTACGATGGCATCATGGACTTCGTTGGCAGGATTGCCGAGCTCCACAAGTTGGATGGCTGGTGGGAGGAGCGAAACCCGCGCCCGGCATTGATCTGGGGTCGCCGGCGCGTCGGCAAGACCGCACTGCTCCAGCACTTCGCACGGGACAAGCGGGTGATCTTTCACACAGGTGGCGGGCGCACTCCTGTCCGGGAGCTACAGGAGTTGTCGAGCCGGGCCGCCTCAATGGTCACCTCATCCACACGAGACCTGGTCAGTCGGCCCTATGAGACGTGGGACGAGGCACTCGATCACCTCAGCCGGGAAGCGGGGGACGAGCCGCTCCTGCTCGTCCTCGACGAATTCCCCGAACTGATCACCTCAGCTCCCGAACTCGAAAGTGTGCTACGCGCCTTCCTCGATCATGCCCACGGCCGATCTCGCTTGCGCATCGTCGTGTGCGGCTCGGCTGGGCGGAGCATGAGGGCCGTTCAGGAGTACCGGGCTCCCCTGTACGGGCGATTCGACCTGACCATGCAGCTTCACCCCTTCCGCCCGCACGAGGCGGCGGAGATGCTGCCCGATCTCACACCTGCCGATCGGGCGCTGGTCTACGGCGTCCTCGGCGGCATGCCGCTCTACCTCTCATGGTGGCGCTCTGAGTTGTCCATCGAACGCAATCTCGCCCGCCTGGCCTGTCATCCTGACGCCAAGATGCTCAGAGAGGGAGACCTGGTCCTGGCGACAGAGGCCGGCAAAGGCGCCCACCTGGCCGCAACCCTCCAGGCCATCGCTGAGGGCTACACCAAGCACCATGAGATCGCTGATGTGATCCGGGCCGATCCCAGCCGGACTCTGAACGACCTGCTGGCACTTGGGCTAGCCGAACGCATCCGACCCGTTACTGATACTGACCGCAGCCGACGGAAGATCTACCGCATCGCGGACAACTTTCTCGCCTTCTATCTCGGCACGCTCTCCCGGGTGCTCCCCGAGATCGACCGTGGTCTCGGCGAGACCGTGCTTCCGGTGCTCGTCGAATCTCTCAACGACCATCTGGGCGATGCCTGGGAGGAGGCGTTCCGCGACCACCTGCGGCTACGAGCCACCGACATCCACCCGCAGGTCGTTGCCATCGGACCCTGGTGGCAGGCAGACGGTCAGCACCAGATCGACGCCGCCGTGCTGACCGGGCGCTCCCGGCGACCGGTCCTGGTGGGAGAGGCGAAATGGGGCAAGAAGGTGAACGCGTCCCGCATCATCTCAGGGCTCGCGGCGAAGGCCGCTCATATGACGTCAGAGGCCGGAGAGCTCCGATTCGCGGTGTGCGCCCGCGACGAGATCACCCACGCGCCCCCTGGCACGCTCTGCGTGACCGCCGCCGACATCTTCCCTGACCCTGAGGGTTCTGCGGACGAAGTGACGAGTTCAGGCCGGACAAAGTGACGAGCCGCGAGTCGGCCACCTGAGGGGTCACTCCTTCAGGGAGCGGAGCATCGGGGGGTGGAGGAGCTCGGCGGGGCCGCGGCGGTAGAGCTTGGCGGGGCGGCCGCCGTCTCTCGTCGTGGTGGCGCCCGTCTCCACCAGGAAGCCTTCGGCCTTGGTGACCTTGCGGTGGAAGTTGCGCGGGTCCAGCGGACGGCCCCAGACGATCTCGTACACCCGGCGCAGGTCCGCCACCGTGAACTCCGGCGGGCAGAACGCGACGCCGAGCGAGGTGTATTCGAGCTTGGCCCTGGCCCGCTCGACGCCGTCGAGCATGATGCGGCGGTGGTCGAAGGCCATGACGGTCAGCGCGTCGATCGGCTGCCAGCTCATGTGGGCCTTCTCCGAGGCGGGCAGGTCGGGGGCGAGGCCGAGGTAGGCGACGCTGAGGACGCGCTGGCGGGGGTCGCGGTCGGGGTAGCCGTAGGTCTGGAGCTGCTCCAGGTGGACGGGGGCGCCGGGGAGGCCGGCCCGCTCGGCGAGGATGCGCTGGGCCGCCTGCGGCAGGTCCTCGTCGAGCTGGATGAAGCCGCCGGGCAGTGACCAGCGGCGCAGGAACGGCGGGTTGTCGCGCCGCCAGACGAGCGCGCTGAGTGCCTGACAGCGCACAGTGAGCACGACCAGGTCGACGCTGACCGGGATGCTCGGAACCATGGCAGGCACGTTACACGCCCGTGGGATCACCGAGGGTCAGGTCGGGACACGGACGTGCAGCGGCTCGGTCGTGAACTGACCCGAGGGGATCTTCACGTTCACCTTGATCCACTCCCCCGGCGGCACCTGGGCCCAGTCGAACGGCACCCAGGCGGTCTGCATGTGCTCGGGCAGGTCCTCCAGGGGGTCCTTGTCCAGCCAGCCCATGTCGGCGACGACGAGGTCGGTGGCGCCACTCGACCAGGCGATGGAGACGGTGCCGTTCTCCAGGTTGTAGCCGCGCACCTCCAGCCCGTCCTGGGGGTCGCGGGCGCGCCTGATGGCGTCCACCGCGATGGGCCGCTGCCAGTCCTTGGTGATCTCGGTCTCCGGCGAGGGCGTGCCACAGGTCATGAAGTCGCTCCACATGTAGGAGACGACCTTCTGCACGTACCGGCCGGCCATGGTGACGGCGTGGTCCAGGCGTTCCTTGTCGGTCTTGCCGCGGGTGCCGTGCGAGGCGCACGGCTTGTCGCCGGACGGCTCGAACGCCTCCACGTTGGCCCACAGCTCCACCTCGTAGTTGCCGCCCTCCAGCATCTCCTCGCGGGCCTTGGCCATCTCGCGATAGTAGTCGCGGGTGGAGCCGTGGTAAGCGGTGTCGTAGGTCGCCTCGCCCACGACCGGGCGCAGCCGCGTGTCCACCTCGTCGTCGCCCTCGTCCGGCCAGAACAGGCCCACCTTGCCGGTGCCCCGGCTGTCCTGCGGCGCGATGATGCCGACCCCGGTCCTGGCCAGCGCCTTGAACGCCTCAGCCACCTGCTCGGGCGTCTGGCCGAAGGCGACCCGTTTGCGGGCGTCCAGGTAGGGGCTGATCAGGATGGGCTTGTCCGGCAGCTCCTGTTCGACGATCCGGTGCTGACCCGCGTACACCTCCAGGGTGGGGTTGGTGGCCAGCGTGTCGCTCATCTGCACCTCGAACGGCTGGTAGACGCCGCCGAGCGACTCCCGGCCGGCGAAGCGCACACCGTAGTCCTGCAGGATGCGCCGGGTCAGCGTGGTGAGGACGTCGATGTGCTTCGGGTTGGCCCTGGTCGGGGTCTTCGGGTCGCGCGGGGCCAGCGGCAGCGCGGGGAAGATCTGCATGCCGAACTGGTCGCCCAGGTCGAGCAGCTTGGTGAGGCTGTCCTCGGGCGCGCCGGCGATGAGGATCAGGTCGTACGTCCGGCCCTTGCTGAAGTCGCACGAGGCGTCGTCGGAGCCGTCGGGGGGCGCCAGCATGCGGAAGTAGAGGCGCTTGCCCGCGGAGATCGTGCGCTCCATCGGGGTGCACCTGAACAGGTCCTCGCCGAACGACTCGTCGGTGCGATAGACGTACGTGCGTCCGATGCGGTTGTCGGGGTTGACCTTCTTCAGGTCACGCTCGGCGGCGTCGTGGCAGGACAGGCCGTCCTCGACGCACTTGGTGTAGAGCGGGTCGAGGTCGCCGTCCTTGGCCTTGACGAAGCCCTCGTCGTCGACGAGGCGGAACTGCAGGCCGTAGCCGATCCTGATGATGGTGTCGCCGCCGACGTTGTGGATCTGCTGCAGCTGGCTGCGCCAGGTGCACGGGTTGGACCGGGGCGTGATCCAGTAGCCGGTGATGGCGTAGGGCGCCTTCTGCTCGGTCTCGAACGTTCCACAGGGGTCGGTGAACTCGCTCACCTTCGGCGTCGGCTGGGTGCGAGCCGGTGACGGGTTCGGCTCTTGGGCGGCCGTCTTGACGGGGGCGTCCTCGGGCAGGACCACGATCACGACGGCTACCGCGGTCAGGATCACTGCGCCCAGGATGACGAAGAGCCAGCGCACGTTGAGGAACCTACCGCCTTAGTGATCTGCCGGGCATAAACGGCTAATGCTTGACACCGGCCCACGCCTCAAGCTGCGTCACGAACCGCTTGGCCGAGTTGGGCCAGTGGTGGTTCGTGCGGGCGGCCGTGTAGCCGCGCGCGCCCTGCGCCCGCCGCTCACGCACGTCGTCCCGCAGGGTCAGCACCGCCTGCGCCACCGCCTTGGGGTCCTCCCAGGGCACCACGACGCCGCTGCCGTAGCGCTCCACGAGCTCCACCGCCCGGGGGGACGGGGTGGTGATGACGGGGATGCCGTGCGCCATGTACTCAACGATCTTGGTGGGCATCGAGTGCCGGTAGTTCGGCTCGTCGTGCAGCAGCGACAGGCCCGCCAGCGCGCCGTCGAGCCGCTTGAGCGCCTCGTCGTTGGGCATGAAGTCGCGCCACTCCAGCAGGCCGTCGGTGACCGCCTGGTTGAGCACCGGACGGCTCTGCGGGTCGGCGTAGCCGATCAGCTCCACCCCGACCCGGTACGGCTGCAGCAGCTTGGCGACCTCCACGGCCTCCAGCACCCCGCGGGCCCTGGACAGCCAGCCGAGGTAGACGACCCGGTCCTCGCCCGGCGGGGTGACCGCGTCGGGCACCCACGTCTCGTTCGGCACGATGAGGTGGGCGTGCTTGAACCGGCCCGCGTAGGCGGTCTCGGCCAGCAGCAGGTTGAGGTGGTTCTCGGCGAGGCTCTCCAGCATCCGGGCCAGGAAGCGCACCGGCGGGCGCAGCAGCGACGGCAGCCAGGGCTTCAGCGACAGCGTCGCCGGGGTGTCCTCGTGCACGTCCCACACCACGGGCGGCCTGTTGCGCAGCCCCCAGACCGCGAACAGCAGCTCGGGGTCGTGGATGAGCACCAGGTCGACCTTGCGCCGCATGCGCTTGAACAGCTTGCGAGCCGCCCACACGGCCGAGATCCGTTTACGCTGAGCCGCCCTGGGCAGATCGACACCGGTCACCCAAGGTCGCGGAACGACGCCGTGAGCCGAGAAAGAGGCGGCGTACGTGACCTCATGACCGGCGTCCACAAGGGCGCGGATCTGCCTATGCAGGATTCTCGCGTCCTCGGGGTTATGCACCACCGTCATGACGAGCACGTGCACTGCGCGCAACCCTCCGTCGCTACAGCCGCTCGACGCGTTCACCCTCGGTGAGAACACCGCGGGTGTCGAGCACGAGCTTGGCTTTGGCCTCGACCATGCCGAGGTCGAACGCGGCGTGCTGCTGCAACAGCAGCGTCACGTCGGCATTGGCCACGGCCTCGGCCAGATCTTCCTCTCGCGGCACAGGAGTGCCGTCCACCGACCACTCCTTGACGTACGGATCCGCGAACGTGAGCTCCGCCCCCAGTTCCAGCAGCGCACGCGCCACCGGCAGGGCCGGGGTCTCCCGTTCATCGGCGATGTCCGGCTTGTACGTCACGCCGAGCATAACGACTCTCGCGCCGTTCACAGGCTTCTTGTACCTGTTGAGCAAGCGCTGGACGCGGGCCACCACGTAGGACGGCATCCGCTCGTTGATCTCCTGCGCCAGCTCGACGAACCTGAACGGGTAGCCGAGCTTGCGTACCGTGTAAGACAGGTAGGACGGGTCCACGGGGATGCAGTGACCCCCGACGCCCGGTCCCGGCAGGAACTTGTGGAAGCCGAACGGCTTGGTCGCCGCGGCCTCGATCGATTCCCACAGGTCGACGCCCAGCTCGTCGCAGAAGATCGCCATCTCGTTGACGAGGGCGATGTTGACGTGCCGGTAGGTGTTCTCCAGCAGCTTGGCCATCTCGGCCTCGCGGGTGCCGCTGACGGTCACCACCTGCTCGATGAACTGCCCGTAGAAGGCGGTCGCGCGGTCCCGGCAGCCGGTGGTGAACCCGCCGACGACCTTGGGCGTGTTGCGCAGGCCGTACTTGGGGTTGCCCGGGTCGATGCGCTCGGGGGAGAAGGCGAGGTGGAAGTCCTTGCCCGCGACCAGGCCCGAGGCTTCGAGCAGCGGGCGGGCCACCTCGTCGGTGGTGCCGGGCCAGGTGGTGGACTCCAGCACGACCAGGGTGCCCTGGGTGAGGTTGCGCGCGACGGTCATGGTCGCGCCCTCGACGGAGGACAGGTCCGGTCGGTGGTCCTCGTCCAGCGGGGTCGGCACGCAGATGACGACGGTGTTGCTTCTGGCCAGCACGGTCTCGTCCAGCGTGGCGCTGAAGCCGTTGGCCAGCATGTGATCGAGGTCCGCGTCGGTCAGGTCGTCGATGTAGGACTGGCCGGCGTTGAGCGCTTCCACCTTGCGGGGGTCGACGTCGACGCCCACGACCCGGAGCCCGGCGGCCACCGCCTCTTTGGCGAGCGGCATACCGACGTAGCCCAGACCGATGACAGCCAGGTCTATTTCTGTCACAGCTGTGCCCTGGAGAGCCGGAAACAACACTTCATGGTCGCAAAGGTTATCTCAAGTCCACCTAGCTCACGCCTAATGCGAGCGAACCTGTCAGAACAGACAGCCAAACGGTAGGTCATGACTCGGCAAGCGTTCGGTATACGGTGCGGTAAGTTTCGGCAACGCGGCTCCAGGTGCGCTTGGCCGCGACCTCCGCGCGCCCCGCCTCACCCATCTCCGCACGTCTGGCAGGGTCCTGGCTGAGCGCGGCGAGCGCCTGGGCCAGCTCCGCCGGGTCGCCCGGTGGCACGAGCAGGCCCGCGCCGTCGGAGCCGACCAGCTCCGACAGGGCCGGCAGGTCGCTGAGCACGACCGGCTTGCCCAGCGCCATCGCCTCGACCGGCTTCAGCGGCGTGACCAGCCGGGTCACCCGGAGGTCGTCGCGCGGGCAGACGAAGATGTCGATGGCGTCCTGAGCCTGCAGCGCCTCCTCGGGGCCCACCCGGCCGGGCAGGATCGCCGTGGCCAGGCCCAGCTCCTCCACCAGCTCCAGGAGGGCGGGACGCTCGGTGCCGTCGCCGACCAGCAGCACCCGCACCGGCGTGCCCTCGTCGCGCAGCAGCGCCGCCGCCCGCAGGAGGGTCGCGAAGCCCTCGTAGCCGACCAGGCTGGAGACCGAACCGACGACGATCTCCTTGTCGTCGATCCCCATCTGCCGCCGGAACGACGCGCCGTCGTAGTGGGCGGTCAGCAGCTCGTCGTCGACCGCGTTGGGGGCGAGATAGATCTTGTCCCTCGGCACGCCGCGCTCGACGATCTCGGTGGCCATCGTCTCGGCCAGCGTGACGACCGCGTCGGCCTCGCGCATCAGGAACGCCTCGCGCTCGCGCTGGAGCACGTGCCGCTCACTGCCGATGCGGACCGGATCGCGCGAGGCCCACGTCTCCTCGAGGAAGCCGCGCACCTCGTACACGAAGGGCGTGCCCGTACGGTCGCGCACGGCGTGCGCGACCGAGCCGTTGCGGTGGTCGGTGGCGGCGTGCACCACCTGCGGGCGCAGCTGCGTGACGAGCTTGGTGACGGCGTCGGCGCCCTTGACCATGCGGCCGTGCATCTCGAACGGCACCTCGCCGCGCCCGTCGGGGATCAGCCGGTAGTAGGGGATCCCCTCCAGCTCCTCGTACGGCGAGGCGTCGGCGTGCCCCTGCAGCATGGGCCAGCCCCAGCTGGTCACCACGTGCGGGTCGAGGCCCGCGACCTTCTGCGCCGTGACGATGCGGTGGGTCCTGACCGTGTAGCCGGCCTGGGTGTAGGGCAGCGCGTTGGTGACCAGGTGCACCACGCGACCGGCGACCCGCTCCAGGATGGCCACCTTGGGCCCCGGCGGGATCGGGTCGGGGCTGATCGCGGCCAGCTCGCCGCGGTAGTAGGCGGCCCTGCGCTTGACGAACGGATACTTGGTGAAGGGTTCGAGCACCTCGGCGGCCTGGGTGACACGGCCGGTGTCCCAGTGCTCCTTGGCGTCGTTCCACGGCGCCCTGATCAGGCGCATGCCGAACTTGCGGACCATGCGCCGGGCCTGGCGCGCGGCCGGCCAGGCCACCTTGCCGACGACCGGGCGCAGCCGGGGCGGCATGGCGTCGGCCGCCGCCTGGGCGGCACGGACCGGATCGGCTCGCACCTTCGTCGTGACGACGCGGGTGACGATGATCGGATGCTGGAGGAAACCCTTGAGAAGTCCACCGACGCCGGCACGGGCAGACTTCGCGGAAACTCCAGCGGGAACCTTGGAGGAGTCTTGACGACTGGCGTCGGATGGCACGCGGTGACCGTACCATAGGCAGCGTTTTTTCCCTTCCGCTATGAAAGGCGAGGTCAATGAGGGAGAACCCCCTGGTCCTGCACGTTTTGGGCGCTCGTCCCAATTTCGTGAAAGCGGCCCCGGTGGTGCGAGCACTCGGCGAGCTCGGTGTGCGGCAGGGCATCATCCACACCGGTCAGCACTATGACGCGCTGATGTCGGACGTCTTCTTCGCCGATCTGGGCCTGCCCGAGCCGGTGGCGAACCTGGCCGTCGGCTCCGGCACGCACGCCAGGCAGACCGCCGCGCTGCTCGTCGGCCTGGAGGACACCTTCCTTGAGCAGTCCCCCGATCTCGTGGTCGTCTACGGCGACGTGAACTCCACGCTGGCGGCCATCCTGGTCTGCGCCAAGCTCGGCATCCCCAGCGCGCACGTCGAGGCGGGGCTGCGCTCGTTCGACCGGGGCATGCCGGAGGAGGTCAACCGGATCGTCACCGACTCGCTGTCCGACCTGCTCTTCGCCACCTCCCCGGAGGCGCTGTCGCACCTGGCGGCCGAGGGCGTGCCCGCCTCCAAGGTGCACCTGGTGGGCAACCCCATGATCGACAGCCTGTTCTCGGCGCTGCCGTCGCTCGACCCGGCGCCGGTGGTGGCCCGGCTGGGCCTGCCGGAGCGCTACGCCGTGGCGACACTGCACCGCCCCGCCAACGTGGACACCCCCGAGGCCGCGCACGAGCTGGTCTCGGCCGTGCTGGAGGTGTCGCGGCAGATCCCGCTCGTGGTGCCGATCCATCCGCGCGGCCGCACCCGGCTGGCCGAGGCGGGGCTGGTGGACAGCCCTTCGGTCCGGGTCGTGGACCCGCTGGGCTACGTGGACTTCCTCTCCCTCGTCCGGGGCGCCGCGCTGGTCGTCACCGACTCGGGCGGCGTGCAGGAGGAGACGACCATGCTGGGCGTGCCCTGCCTGACCGTACGGCCCAACACCGAGCGGCCGATCACCATCACGCACGGCACCAACCGCCTGGTCACGCCCGCGCTGCTGCCCGCCGCGGCGGAGAAGGCGCTGGCCGACGGGGCGGTGACCCCCTCCGGCTCGCAGCCCCCGCTCTGGGACGGCGCCGCGGGGCCGCGCATCGCCCGGGTGATCTCCGCCTGGCTCAAGGGGGACAACCTCTCCCCCGCCGCGCAGGGGATCCGTTCCGAATAACCCCCACATTTCGTACGGCTGCCGCCGTAACATGACATACCCCGCAGAGCGTTAGGCGAGTACCCATGGCCGAATCCCCAGAAGAGCCCACGTTCCAGCGACTCGGCCCCGTCAACTGGCTGCCCGAGGAGCGCAAGCTCGTCGAGCGGTACGAGACGGAGATCGTCGAGCTGCGCAGGCGGCTGGAGATAGCCGAGGCCAAGGCCGCCTACGCCGGCTGGAAGCTGGAGGCCACCCAGGCCAAGCGGACCTTCAAGCTGGGCGAGGCGATCGGGTCCAAGAGCCCCGGCAAGATGCTGGAGGCGGTCAGGTCCAAGGACCGCGCCCCCAAGGCGCCCATGCCGGTCACCGAGGCGGTCCAACTGGCCGGCCACCGGCCGCCGAAGGTGGAGGTGCCTCCGGCCAAGTGGCCGCTCGGGCCGGTGACCCGGCCCGACCTGCGGGTGGCGGTGATCCTGGACGACTTCTCCAGGATGGCCTTCAAGTACGAGTGGGACCAGATCGAGTTCGGGCTCAAGGACTGGCCGGAGATCTTCGCCGACAAGCGGCCCGACGTGCTGTTCTGCGAGTCGGCCTGGCACGGCAACCAGGGCCGCTGGCGCTACCAGATGACCGGCACCAACGCGCCCAAGGAGCCGCTGCGCGACCTGGTCGCCTGGTGCCAGGCCGAGGGGATCCCGACGGTCTTCTGGAACAAGGAGGACCCGCCGAACTTCGACTTCTTCATCGACACGGCCAAGCTGTTCGACTACGTGTTCACCTGCGACGGCGACATGGTGCCGAAATATCGCGAAGTCCTGGGACATGATCGGGTGGACGTGCTGCAGTTCGCGGCCCAGCCCCGCGTGCACAACCCGATCCAGCAGAAGCAGGGCCGCCTGCACGACGTGGTCTTCGCCGGGATGTACTTCCGCGACAAGCACCCCGAGCGCCGTGAGCAGATGGAGACCGTCCTCGACCCCGTCCGCGAGCTCGGCCTGCACATCTTCGCCCGCAACGGCGAGGTGGACGACAAGTACGGCTGGCCGGAGAAGTACCGCCCGCACATCGTCGGCGAGCTCCCCTACGACCAGATGCTCGCCGCCTACCGCATGTACAAGGTCTTCCTCAACGTCAACTCGGTGCTGGACTCACCCACCATGTGCGCGCGCCGCGTCTTCGAGCTGTCGGCCTGCGCCACCCCGGTCGTGTCCGGCTGGTCCAGGGCCATCGAGGAGACCTTCGGCGACCTGGTGCCCATCGCCCGCGAGCCGGTGGAGTCGTACAACCAGGTCCTGCACCTGATCAACAGCCCCGAGCTGCGCGCCCGGATGGGCCATCTGGCCATGCGCGAGGTCTTCGACAAGCACCTGTTCTCCCACCGCGTGGACCAGATCCTCCAGATGCTCGGCCGGCCCACCCAGCCCCGCTCGCGCTCGATCTCCGTGGTGCTGCCCACCAACCGCGCCTCGCAGATCGAGCACGCGATCTCCTCGGTGGCCAAGCAGATCCACCGGCCGCTGCAGCTCATCATGGTGCTGCACGGCCTGGACATCGACCCCGTCGTGGTGGCCGACAAGGCGCGGATGGCCGGCATCACCGACGTCACGGTGCTGCCCGCCGCCCCCGAGCTGTCGCTCGGGGCCTGCATGAACCTGGGCATCGCCGCCGCCGAGGGCGAGCTGATCGCCAAGATGGACGACGACAACCTGTACGGCGAGCACTACCTGTCGGACCTGGTCCGCGCCTTCGACTACTCCGACGCCGAGCTGGTCGGCAAGGGCGCCCACTACGCCTACTTCGAGGGCCGCAACACCACGATGCTGCGCCTGCCCGGCCTGGAGCACCGCTACTCCTTCCTGGTGCAGGGCGGCACGTTCCTCGGCACGGCGGAGATGTTCCGCTCCTACGGCTTCCCCGACCTGACCCGGGGCGAGGACACCCACCTGGTCCGCAGGCTGAAGGAGGACGGGGTGAAGATCTACTCCGCCGACCGGTTCAACTTCGTCTACTGGCGCAGCGCCGACGCCTCCATGCACACCTGGCAGGCCGACCACATCAAGCTGACCAGGAACGCCCAGTTCTCCTTCGCGGGCCGCCCCGACGACCACGTGCTGATCTGAGTCAGGCGGCGCCGCTCCGCGTCAGGTGGCGACGCGGGAGAGGTTCTGGTCCGCCAGCCGCCCCAGCTCCAGCAGCCCGGCGCGCTTGACCTCCTTGCCCACCACCATGAGGCTCATGACGACGGTGCCGCGGCGGATCACCACCGAGCCGATCTGCGCGTTCCTGTCGCCGCCCGACGCGGTGGTCAGGTAGGCGCGCGACTCGTCGCCCTGCCGGGGCATGTCCAGGTCCTGGGTGCGGTAGGTGACCTCGGTGCCGTGCACGTCGGCGGTGTAGGTGCCGCACCCGACGGGCAGCGGGCCGGGGAACGCGGCCGGCGGGAGCGCCACCACGGCCTGGCTGATGGAGCCCCGCTCGTTGGCGAAGGCGATCACGGCCGCGGGCGCGCGGGCGATCTCCGGCCTGGCCGGGTCGAGCTGGGGCGCGCCGGCGCACTCCGGCCGGTTCAGCTTGGACTGCCGGACGGCCGCCAGGCCCTGCTGGGTGGACTTGAGCGTGCCGAACGCACCGACCTCCGGGCCGTGCACCACGCGCATCCCCTTGGGAACCGGCAGCAGGACGGCCCGCAGCTTGCCCGCCAGGGCGGCGGACGGCGAGGGCGCCTGGGCCGTCTTCACCGGCTGCTCGGCGACCCCACTCGCGGCACATCCCGCTATGACCGTCATGCTCAGACATATCCCCGAAAAGGCCTTAAGCATGAATTCTCCATTTCACTTCAGCGACGGTGAATAGACGCTAGAGGAAACGGCGAACGCGAGGGCGGGCAACGTCGCTATTCACGGAAATCGACGGCTCCGAGGATGGGAGTCCGTACGTTCTCATCTCTGCTACCAGCGGCTTCACCCTTTGCCACCGTTTTTGCAGGAGTTTCCGTACGTTGCCTACGCCGGATAATACCGGCACCAGATCGCGCTAAATGTTGCTCGAAGGAGTGCGCGTCTCCACGCCGTATCCGGCCATGGTGATGATGCTCGCGGCATGAGCGACATCTCGGCATCACCAGGCCGGACCCGCGATCCCGGAAAGGAGCGGACTCTTTCGCGCCGCGACTTCCTCGACGGGATCGCCATGACCGCCGGCCTGGCCGCCGTCGGCTCGCGGGACGGCCTCACCGCTTTCGAGGCGCTCACGACAGGCCCTGAGATGCCCCACAACGCCGCACCGGCCCCCGGCGTCGCAGGGTGGCACGGTGACACGGCTCATGCGCTCAGCGTGCCGCACGCGCTGCGGGACGGCCGGTTCTGGGAGTACGCGGGTCCCGCCGTCCCCACCGGTGAGCACTACGACCTGGTGGTGGTCGGCGCGGGGACCAGCGGGCTGACCGCGGCCGCCGAATGGCTGCGCGCCGCCCCGGACGCGCGCGTGCTCATCCTGGACAACCACGAACGGCTCGGCGAGCGCCGGCGCGGGCCCGGCCACGCGCCGTACGACAGCGTGATGTGCGACCGGGAGACCTTCCCGGTGGAGACGCTGGTCCGGTACGAGCCCGAGGGCACCGCCGAGCGGTGGATCTCCCGCCTGCCGGTCGCCGACCGGGCCAGGGCGGACCTGCTCCGGCTCTACCGGGACGCGCCCGACTGGTTTCCCCGGCTGTCGGCCGAGGAGAAGCAGGAGCGGCTGGCCGGGTTGACGTACTCGGACTTCCTGCTGAAGGTGTGCCGGGCGCACCCGGACGTCGAGCGGTTCTGCCGGACCATGTCCAGCGCCGCCTGGGCCTACGACACCCGGGCCTTCGGCGCGATCGACGCCTGGGGCAGCACGCACGGCCGCACCCACGGCCATGCCCACGGCCGTACTCACGGCCGTACTCACGGCGATGCCCGCCCAGATGCCCGCAGCGACGCCCGCAGAGACGCCCACGGCCCCGACCACAGCCCTGCTCGCGGCTGGGCCCGGGGTTGGGACTATCCCGGGTTCGACGGCTTGGGGCTGGACGCCGGGAAACCGTCGCGGTTCAACGCGCCCAGCGTGCAGCGGGACTGGCGGCGCCGCCCCGGCGACCCCCAGGACCCGATGGACCCGGTGGACCCGTTGATCCCCGGTCCGGCCGGGGCGCCGGTGGGCCTGCTCGCCGCCGCCGCCCTGGACCGGCCAGGCGATCCGGTCCGGCTGCGGCTGTCCAGCCCGGTGGTCTCGGTACGCGACGAGGGCCCGCCGGGGGGCGTGAGCGTCGGCTATTTCGACGGCCACGAGGTCAGGACCGTGGCCGCCGGGGCGGTGATCCTGGCCTGCTGGAGCATGGTCGTCCCCTACCTGATCCCCGACCTGCCGGCCGAACAGCGCCGGGCACTGGCCGCCGCGGTGCGGCTGCCGACGGTGGAGGCCGTGGTGCGGCTGCGGGACCGGCGGGCGTGGCAGCGGGTCGGCGTCACCCGCACCCGCTGGACCGGCGCGTACTGGTATGCGACGGAGCTGGCCGAGGAGGACAGGGGGCCGGTCACCGCGCGGCTGCTGGCCGCGCCCTGCCGCTCGGAGCTGGGGCCTGCCGAGGGGGCGGCCGAGGGGCGGCGGGCACTGTTCAGGACGCCGTACCGCTTCCTGGAGCACAGCGCCCGCGACCAGCTCGCCCGGCTGCTCGGGCCCGGCGGGTTCGACCCGGACAGGGACATCGAGGGGGTCGAGATCCGCAGGTGGGGCCATGGGCACGCGGCCGAGTACGGGCGGCCCTGGCACGCGTTCTACCCGGACGGCCCGTTCCCGGCCGAGGTGGCGAGCAGGCGGTTCGGCCGGATCGCGATCGCCGGCTCCGACACCGCCGTGGGCGGGACCGGCGGCGCCGTCGCCGCGGCCCGCCGAGCCGTGGCGGAACTGTCGCTATGAAGGCGCCTTTTACGACCGTGTCCGGCACGGGCAGAGAGTTGCCCCGGTAACAACATGGAACATCCTGTTCCTCCCCCTACGTCGGACGCATAATCGATGCTAGTCTCCTGTGCGATCTTCCGGAGGTGTATTTACACCAGGTGTGGAAATGCCCTCGACTCCTGAGGTTGGGACATGGGCTCGCAAAACCGGTCAATTCGGTTCAAGATCTTCTTATTGCTGCTGCTACCCCTCCTGTCCTTGAGCGCGCTCTGGGGCTTCGTTCTCAACCTCACGGTGAGCGACGGCCAGTCACTCCTGCGAGGCGACACGCTTTACCGGACGGTCGGCGTCACCTCGACCGACCTGGGACTACAACTTCAGGCCGAGCGCGAAGGCTCGGTCGTCGCGGTCACCACCCGTGAGCTCACCGAGGACCTCGGCGAGCAGCGAGCGCGCACGGACCGGGCGGTGGCGGCCTTCCAGCGGGCCACCGTCGAGGCCGAGGGCGAGATCTCCGAAGAGATGCGGGTGCCCCTCGCCATGCTCCGCATCGAGCTGTCCCGGCTCGAATTCATCCGCACCGACATCGACGACGGCCAGAGCTCCCGGCTGACCGGACTCAACAGGTACAACCAGGTGCTCGACGCGGTGTTCAGGTTCTACGACCACCTGACCCCCGTGCCCGACCTGTCGGTCTACCAGCAGGCCTCCTCCCTGCAGACGCTGGGCAACGCCCGCGAGTTCGTCGCCAGGGAGCACGCGCTGATCAGGGCCGTCCTCATCGACAAGCGGCTGACCGGGCCGGAGGCCGCCGCCTTCGCCGAATACGTCTCCTCCCGCAAGTATCTGCACGCCGGCGGCCAGGCGGGCCTGGAGATCCAGCTCCGCAAGCCGTACGAGCAGCTCTTCCAGAGCGAGCCGTTCCTCGCCTTCGCCACGATGGAGGCGCGGATCATCAGGACGGGCGCGCCGCCACCCGACGCGCAGGCCTGGAACTCCACCATTGACCATTTCACCGCCCAGCTGGACAAGCTCGGCGCCTCGGCGGCCGAGGCGCTCGCCGCTCGCGCGGCGGACGGGGCCAACGCCATCCGGGTGCAGATCGGCGTCGCGGGCGGCGTCGGGCTGATCGCCGTACTCGCTTCGATCATCATCTCAGTGCGCTTCGGCCGCCGCCTGGCCGCCGAGCTGGCCGGGCTGCGTGCCGTCGCCGTCGAGCTGTCGGAGCAGCGCCTGCCCGCGCTGGTGGACCGGCTGAACAACGGCGAAGAGGTGGACGTCGACAAGGCGACCAAACCGATCAAGGTCATCGGCTCCGCCGAGATCACCGACGTGGCCAAGGCGTTCGGCTCCGTGCAGCGCACCGCCGTGCTCGCGGCGGTCGGCCAGGCCGCGCTCCGGCGCGGTGTCAGCCAGGTCTTCCTCAACCTCGCCCGGCGCAAGCAGGGTCTGCTGCACCGCCAGCTCGCGCTGCTCGACTCCATGCAGCGCCGCACCCACGACCCCGACCAGCTCGAAGAGCTCTTCCGGCTGGACCACCTGACCACCCGCATGCGCCGGCACGCGGAGAGCCTGATCATCCTGTCCGGCTCGGCCCCCGGCCGGGCCTGGCGCAAGCCGGTGCCCGTGGTGGACATCGTCCGGGCCTCCGTCGCCGAGGTCGAGGACTACACCAGGGTCGACGTCGAGAACATGCCCGGCAGCGCCATCGACGGCGGCGCCGCGGCGGACCTCACGCACCTGGTCGCCGAGCTGGTCGAGAACGCCACGCTCTACTCCCCGCCGCACTCCACCGTCCAGGTGCGCGGCGACCGGGTGAGCAACGGCTACACGATCGAGGTGGAGGACCGCGGGCTCGGCCAGTCCGCCGAGGAGTACGCGGCCTACAACGCGGTCCTGTCGAACCCGCCAGAGTTCGACCTCGCCGACAGCGACCGGCTCGGCCTGTTCGTGGTGGCCAAGCTGGCCGAGCGGCACGGCATCAACGTGCTGCTGCGCCGCTCCCCCTTCGGCGGCACCACGGCCATCGTGCTCCTGCCCGCCTCGCTCATCACCGACCAGGCCGAACTCCCCGCCGCGCCCGAGGAATCGGCCGTGCTGCCCGCCCGTACGAGAAAGAAAGCGCTCGCGGTCGTGAGCGGCGGCACCCACGCGGGCTTGCCAAGGCGCGTGCGGCAGGCCAACCTGTCATCCCGGCTCAAAGACGGCGCGCCGCCCGAGCCGGAGCCTGAGCGGACCAACGAACGCTCTCCCGATGAGGTACGCGACATGTTCTCCGCGTTCCAGCGGGGAACACAGCGCGCCCGAGAAGAAGCAAATGAGGAGGGGGAGGCATGAGTGTGCCGACGACCAACACCGGTGAACTGAATTGGCTCCTTGACGACCTGACGACCCGAGTGGGCGCGGTCAGGCAGGCGGTGATCCTGTCGACGGACGGGCTGGCGGTCGGGCACTCCAAGGGCCTGACGCGCGAGGACGCCGAGCATCTGTCGGCCGTCGCGTCCGGGTTCCAGAGCCTGGCCCGCGGCACGGGGCGGCACTTCGGCGGCGGAGACGTACGCCAGACCATCGTCGAGATGGAGTCGGCGTTCCTCTTCGTGACGGCGGCGGGGCAGGGCACCTGCCTGGCGGTGCTCGCCGACGCCAACGTCGACGTGGGCCACATCGCCTACGAGATGGCGATGCTGGTGAAGCGGGTGGGGCAGCACATCACCACCAACCCGCGAACCGCCTCATGAGCGCGAACCAGTGGTTAGACGACGACGCGGGGCCGATCGTCCGGCCCTACGCCCTCATTCGCGGACGTACGAGGTCTTCGGGGGACACGTTCGACCTCATCGCGACCGTCAGCACCATCGGCGAGCCGACGTCGGACCTCGGCCCCGAGGCGTTGCAGATCTACCGGGCGGCCCGTAGCCCGATCTCGGTGGCCGATCTGGCCGTCGAGCTCGATCTGCCCGTCGGCGTCGTCCGGGTGATGCTCGGCGACCTGCGTGACCACGACCTGATCAAGGTGACGTCCCCCTCAGCCGCCGGGTCGCGCCCGAATGAGGGCATTCTCAAGGAAGTGATCAATGGACTCCGTGCTCTCTGAGGACCCAGTCGCGCTGAAGATCCTCATCGCCGGCGGCTTCGGCGTGGGCAAGACCACCCTGGTCGGGGCGATCAGCGAGATCAGACCGTTGCGCACGGAAGAGGTCCTCTCCGACCGCGGGATCGGCGTCGACGACATCGACGGCGTCGAGACCAAGACCACCACGACCGTGGCGATGGACTTCGGCCGGATCACCATCCGCGAGGGGCTCGTCGTCTACCTGTTCGGCACGCCCGGCCAGGAGCGGTTCTGGTTCATGTGGGACGAGCTGAGCTACGGCGCGCTGGGCGCGGTCGTGATCGCCGACACCCGGCGGCTGACCGACTGCTTCCCCTCCGTCGACTACTTCGAGCAGCGTGGCACGCCGTTCGTGGTGGCGGTCAACTGCTTCGACGGGGCCGACCGGCACACCGTCGACGACGTGCGGATCGCGCTGGACCTGGACCACGACGTGCCCGTGATGCTGTGCGACGTACGGCGGCGCACCTCCGCCAAGGAAGTGATGATCACGCTCGTCGAGCACTCGCTCAGGACCCTGACCGCCGCCGGGTAGCGCGTCCGGCCGGCTGACCGGCACCGGTTATAGCGCCCGCAGGCCGCTGATGACCTCGCGGAGCAGGCTCTCCGTGGGAGACGACGCCTCTTTGGAACGCGGCGGCCGTACCGTGACCAGGCCATGGCCGAGCAGGTCGCCGAGCAGCACCCGGACCACCTGGACCGGGAGGTTCAGCTCGGCGGCCACCTCGGCGATCGGCCTGGCATGACCGGCGACGCAGTTGAGCAGCCGCCGATGCTGGGTGCCCAGGTCCGCGTGGGCCGGTGCCGGTTGTCCCGTCAGCGCCACCGTGGCCAGCAGGTCCAGCGCGGTGGAGGTGGACTTGGTGCGTCCGCGAGCCACCGCGTACGGGCGGACGACGGGCCCCGCTTCGTCGTCCACCCATTCCTGCTCATGACTCACGATCGCGACCCCCCGCTCTGATCGGTGTCCTGGCGTCCGCGCTGCCAGCCCGACTGGAGCGAGGACAGCAGGGCTCTGGCCTCCTCGGGCGAGCGGGTCTCCGCAGGGGCTTCGGGAGCGGGCGGCGGCTTCTGCAGCTTCGGCGGCAGATTGGCCTGCCGGACCCGGCGCGGCAGCCCGGCGCCCGGCTCCGACGCCTGCGCCTGAGCCGGCGCCGGCGTCCGCGCGGGGAGCTCGTCCTGGCCCGGAGACTGTACGGGCCGGCGCGCCGGAAGGTCATCCGGCGCCTGGGTGCGCGTCCGCTCCGGGAGCGTGTCCGGGGACTGCGTGCGGGCGCGTGCCGGAAGCGCGTCCGGGGACTGCGTGCGGGTACGTGCGGGAAGCGCGTCCGGAGATCGCGTACGGGTACGGGCCGGGAGCTCGTCCGGCGCCTGGGTGCGGGGCCGTGCCGGGAGCTCGTCGGAAGACTGCGTGCGGGTGCGGGCCGGAAGCTCGCCCGGCGCTTCCGGCTCCTGGGCCGGTGACAGGGCCTGGGTGGGGGCCGCTTCCACGCCGCGCTTGTGCGACCGCACCCGGCGCGGCAGGTCGCCCGGTCCCGGGTCGTTGCCGACGACCGACACCGAGATCGACTCCAGCTCAGGCAGCTGCGAGGGCGGCAGGGCCGGCAACTGCTGGACCAGGTTCGCGGGTATCAGCACGATGGCCGTGGTGCCACCGTACGGGGAAGGCTTGAGCGTCACCCCGATGCCGTGCCTGGCGGCCAGCATGCCGACGACGGCGAAGCCCAGGCGCTCGCTCTGCGCGGGGTCGAACTCGGCCGGGCGGGCCAGCCGGCGGTTGATGGCGTCGCGGGCCTCCTGCGTCATGCCGAGGCCGCGGTCCTCGATCTCGACCGCGAACCCCTTGCCCACCAGGTCGCCGCGGACCGACACCTCGTTGCCCGGCGAGGAGAAGGTGGCCGCGTTCTCGATCAGCTCGGCGAACAGGTGCATGAGGTCGGCCACGGCGGTGCCCGTCACGCCGGCCTCCGGCATCGGGTAGACGCGGACCCGGGTGTACTCCTCGACCTGCCCGGCCGCGCCGCTGAGCACGTCCTCCAGGGCGATGACGCCGCGCCACCTGCGCCCGACCGAGCCGCCCGCCAGCAGCACCAGGCCCTCCGCGTGGCGGCGCATGCGGGTGGTCAGGTGGTCGAGCTTGAACAGCCGCTCCAGCGCCTCCGGCTCCTCGGTCTGGCGCTGCATCTCGTCCAGCTGCTTGATCTGCCGCTGGACCAGCGACTGGGTCCGCCTGGCCAGGTTGCGCAGCGCCTCGGAGATGCCCTCGCGCAGCCGGGCCTGCTCGACGGCCGCGTCGATCGCGGTGCGCTGGACGCTGTCGAAGGCGGTCGCCAGGTCGGCGACCTCGCGGGTGGCGTCCGAGCGGACCTCGATGCGGGGCGCCTCGGCCTCGATGTCCACCTCCTCGCCCTGGCGCAGCTTCGTCACGACACTGGGCAGCCTGGTCTCGGCCAGCTCGTGGGCGCTCTGGCGGAGCACCGCCAGCTCGCCGGAGACGCGCCTGGCGACCCGGATCGAGATGAAGATGGAGAAGACGACCGCGAGCAGGCCCAGCACGCCCGCGACCACGGCCCGCACGATGACGGCCATGCCGGCCGGCTCCACCCGCGCCAGCAGGACCTCACCGGATCTGGCGAGACTCTCGGAGAACTCCGCCAGCACCGGGTCGACCGTGCCGCGCCAGAGCTGGATGTCGACCGGCTTGCCCATGACGTAACTCGTCAGCGTGCGCTCCATCGCGACGTAGCGCGGGGAGGCTCGCAGGGCCTCCAGCGGGGCGCGGAGCTCGTCGTCGAGGTCGGCCATGGCCTTGGGGAACAGGTAGGTCCTGGCGCCGTCGATGCCCGAGAGCACGTGCACCTGGTCCATGGTCCACTTGTCCGCGCCGGGGGTGGCGTTGCCCGCCACGATCAGCGCGTGCTCGCGGCTCAGCAGCTCGCGCACCTGCTGGGTGGCGATGAGCCCGTTCGCCTGCTGGGCGAGCTCGACGTCGGTGCTCGCCGTGAACGAGGAGTAGAGGTCGTCGATGGCGTCGTGGATGGTGGCGTACTCGGTGATCAGGGTCTGCGGGGTGAGCTCACCTCTGTCGACCTGGCGTCTGATCTCCGGCAGCCGGGTGATGGCCTTGAGCGTGGCGGTGAGCTGGGTCTTCATCTCGGGGGTCAGCGCCGACTGGGTGCTGTCCAGCTTGGACTGCGCCGTGAGCGTCTTCTCGACCACGTCGACCCGGCCGCGGGCGACGGCGAGCCCGGCGGTGTCGGAGGCGCCGCCGACGAGCTCGGCGGAGGCCAGGCGCTCCGCCTCCAGCTGAAGGGTCAGCGCCTCGGTGTGGTCGATGACCCCTCTCCAGATGGTCTCGACCTTCAGCAGGTTCAGCGCCTCACTCGACGTGGTGCCCGCCGCGAACCCCCATAGCGCGACCAGGGAGATCAGGGGGATGACGAGCAGCGTCGAGATCTTAAATCTAATGGATCTGCCCGATGCCATGACACCCGCTCCCGGATAGAAGATCGCCGGAGAGAATAGCATCGAACGAGGTGCTTTTAAGATCGACTAGCAATAATTCCGTGATATGTCGGGAAATTAGTGGTATGCCGTACGCTGCCCAGCCAGACCACCCGGACCAGCCATCCCGCGAGTACGGCGAGCAGCGCGACCTCCGCCCCCAGCAGCGCCCACTCCACCAGGCCGATCAGCACCCCGCCCCCGGGCAGCGCGACGTACGTCAGCGCCAGCACCCCGAGGCCGCCCGCCAGGGCGAGCCACTCCACGACCCGGGCCACCGGCCGCCAGTCCGCGTCGGCCGCGAGCCTCGGCACCAGCAGCGCCGCCGCCGCCGGGAGACTCACCAACGCCGCGGCCAGCGCCCACTGATGCGCTTGTACGGCCTGCTCCGGGCCCAATGGTGTGGCCGGGATGACCGCCGTGACGGCGAGCGCCCCCGACCACACCATGAACAGCCTCCCCGGCATCCCCCGGACCGGCGCCCCCGCCGCCCGCAGTCCCCCCAGCAGTGCCAGTGACCCCAAGGCCATGACCGCCGTCGCCAACTCCGTGACGCCCCCGCGGCCGGTCACGGCGTACTCGCTCACGCTCACGTTCATCGAGGCGCCGGGGCCGGTCAGGACCCCCGCCACGGCGAACGTGATCGCGGCCAGCGCGACGAGCGGATACAGCCTCTTTACTGCGGTCATGTGCAACAGTCTGAAGACGGACGATGTTCCCCGCATCGGGCCTCATCCCCGAGGCGACCCTGATCCGTCCCTGACCCTGAGGTCGGCCAGCTGGGCGCGGGCGCTGTCCAGCAGCATGTCCAGCGCGGTGGGATAGGCGCTGTCGTTCATCCGGCCCACCAGATGGCCGGCCGTGGCGGCGATGTGCGGGTGGCTGCTCGCGGGCAGCCGGGCATAGGTCGCCTGCCACACCTGCTCGTCGGCCTGCCTGGTGGCGGCAGGCAGCGCCAGGGAGGCGGCGTCCAGGACGGCGAAGGCGAGGCTCTGGTCGATGAAGGCGTGGTAGATCCGGACCGCGTCGTGGTCGGGGAAGCCGGCCGTACGCAGGATCGCCAGGATCGTCTCGTCCACCGCGACCTCGTGCGGGCGGCCGGTCACCCGGCTGGCCGTCAGGACCGCCGCCTGCGGGTGGGCCAGGTAGGCGGCGTGCACGCTCAGCCCGAGGGCGCGCAGGTCCGTCCGCCAGTGACCGGTGGGGCGCCAGTCCGCCAGCGCGTGCGCAAGCAGCTCGTCGGCGATGGCCAGGGTCAGGTCGTCCATGCCGCGGAAGTAGCGGTAGATCGCGCTGGCGTCGGCGCCCAGCGCCAGGCCCAGGCGGCGGGCGGTGAGGCCGGCGGCGCCGTGCTCGCGGAGCATGCGCAGCGCGGTCTCGACGATGAGCTCGTGGGTGAGGACCTGCCCCTGCCTGGTCGGGCGGCGCCGCCTTCTGGCCGCGTCGGGCACTACTCGCTTGGCCATGCTCATCCTTATGCCAACGCCATTGACGTTGACGACCCTACCGGCTTTGCTGGGAGCGCATCCCCCAGACATCAGGAGAAGGTCCACGATCATGCGCATTCTTCTCGTGGGCGCCGGTGGTGTGGGGACCGCCGTCACCCGGATCGCCACCCGGCGGCCGTTCTTCGACCACATGGTGGTCGCTGACTACGATCTGTCCCGTGCCGAGGCCGCGGTCGCCCCCCTCGACGCCCGCTTCACCGCCGCCCGGGTCGACGCCGCCGACCAGGCCGCCGTCCTCGGCCTGCTCACCGAGCACCGGTGCGACGTGCTGCTGAACGCCACCGACCCGCGCTTCGTGATGCCGCTGTTCGAGGCGGCGCTCACGGCCGGGGCCGACTACCTCGACATGGCGATGTCCATGTCCCACCCGCATCCGGATCTGCCGTACGAGCGGACCGGCGTCAAGCTGGGCGACGAGCAGTTCGCCAGGTCCGGCGCGTGGGCGGACGCCGGGCGGCTGGCCCTGGTGGGCATGGGCGTGGAGCCCGGCCTGTCCGACGTGTTCGCCCGCTACGCCGCCGACGAGCTCTTCGACGAGATCGAGGAGATCGGCGTCCGCGACGGGGGCGACCTCACCGTCGACGGTTACGACTTCGCGCCGTCGTTCTCCATCTGGACCACCATCGAGGAGTGCCTCAACCCGCCGCTGATCTACGAGCAGGAGCGCGGCTGGTTCACCACCGAGCCGTTCAGCGAGCCCGAGATCTTCGACTTCCCCGAGGGCATCGGCCCGGTCGAGTGCGTGAACGTCGAGCACGAGGAGGTGCTGCTGGTGCCCCGCTGGATCGACGCCGGCCGGGTCACCTTCAAGTACGGGCTCGGCGAGGACTTCATCGCCAAGCTCAGGACCCTGCACGAGCTCGGCCTGGACCGCATCGAGCCGGTCACCGTGCCCACCGAGGACGGGCCGGCCCGCGTCTCACCCCGTGACCTGGTCGCCGCGCTGCTGCCGGACCCGGCCGGCCTCGGCGACCGGATGCACGGCAAGACCTGCGCCGGCACCTGGGTGAAGGGCACCAGGGACGGCGAGCCGCGCGAGGTCTACCTCTACCACGTGGTCGACAACCAGTGGTCGATGCGGGAGTACGGCTCCCAGGCCGTGGTCTGGCAGACCGCCGTCAACCCCGTGGTCGCGCTGGAGCTGCTGGCCACCGGCCGGTGGGAGGGCAGCGGCGTGCTCGGACCTGAGGCATTCGAACCCCGCCCCTTCCTCGACCTGCTGCGAGAGTACGGCTCACCGTGGGGCATGCGGGAGCAGTGACCGCCCTGGGGCATGCGGGAGCCGTTCTGGGCCAAGCGGAGCCGTTCTGGGGCATGCGCGAGCCGTTCTGGGTCAAGCGGGAGCGGTGACCGCGCGGCCGGCAGGGCGCCTCACAGCCCCGATGGGTCGCGGCCGACGCTGATCTCCTCGGCGATCCGGCGGAGCTCCGCAACCGCGATGCCGGGCGCCGGAGGGAGCTGTCTGGCCAACGCGTCCATGACCACGGGCACCGGCTGGCCGGCCAGCCGCTCCGCGATGCCGTGGACCGTCATGAACAGCGCCTCTTCGGTGTCGTGCATCCCCGTCTCCTCGCGTCGGTTACCCGCGCAACGGTACGACCTGCCACCGACAGTTCCCGCCAACGACGCCAGCGTGTTCCGCCCCGCCGAAAAGGAGAGAGGCGTGGCGGCGTGGGGGTTTCCAGCCCTGTTCAGGAAGGCATCATGGGGTCCGGTCGGGTTACCGTAGGACTATCCGATTTCTCTCTGGGAGAACGGTCATGCCGAGGGATCCTGATCACGTGCTCGATGCCATCGACGGCGTCGTCGACGAGTGGGAGACGCTGAGCGCCGACGCCATGCGGTGGGTGCCTCCCGAGAGCGGCAAGGGTGGCAACGACCTGCTACGCGAGGTGACCGACATCTTCGGCCCGCTCGCCAACGCGCTCACCCTGGCCTTCCGCCCGCTGGGCGACGCCGTCACCCGCGTTATGGACCATCTGGTCGACGACGAGGAGGACGAGCGTTAGCCGAACTCGGCCAGGTGCTGAGTCTTAGCCGGATCGGCCAGGCTGAGTCTTAGCCGGATCGGCCAGGCTGAGTCTTAGCCGGATCGGCCAGGCTGAGTCTCAGCCGGACTCGCCCAGGCGCATCGGGCGCAGCGCGCCCGTGAGCTTGGCCAGTTCGGCCAGCATGACGTCGGCCGCGCCGGTCATCACGTCATTGGGGCGCACCTGACCGTCCTCCCCTATCACCTGGGGGTGGAACGGGATGTTGACCGCCTCGACCACGGGCACCATCTTCAGCGTGCCGACCACCAGGCGCAGGCCGGCGACGGCGCGGGTGCCGCCGGAGACCCCGCCGTAGCTGACGAAGCCGACGGCCTTGTGGTGCCACTCGTGGTGCAGGTAGTCCAGGGCGTTCTTCAGCACGGCGTTGAAGCTGTGGTTGTACTCGGGAGTGACGAAGACGAAGGCGTCCCCGCGCTCCACCGTGGCGCTCCACTCCTTGGTGTGGGCGTTGACGTACTGCTTGAGCCTGGGGTGGTTCGGCTCGTCGAAGAAGGGCAGCGCGACGTCGGCCAGGTCCACGAGCTCGACGTCGAAGTCCCCTGCGGCCACTGCCCGGTCGCGGAACCACTCCCCTATGGCCCTTCCGGAGCGGCCGGGGCGGGTGCTGGCGATCACGACATGCAGAACGGGCTTGACCATGGGGTTTCCTCACGCGGCAGAGTGCTCGGTTGCTCAACATTATGTAGTAACTAATATTTCTGTAGCAACTCGGGTCCCCGCTTGGGTACGATGCCTGGGTGAGCGCCCATTCCGTCTGCGTCCGTTTTCACACCGCCCTGGAGTTGATCGGCGCCCGCTGGTCAGGGGCCGTGCTGCACATGCTGTTCAAGGGCACGCACCGCTACGCCGACATCAAGGCCGCCATCCCCGGCGTCAACGACACGATGCTGGCCCGCCGCCTGCGCGAGCTGGAGGCCGCCGGGCTCATCGAGCGCCGGGTGCTGAGCACGTCCCCGGTCCGGGTCGAATACCACCTCACCGAGATGGGCGCGGAGCTGCTGCCGGCGTTCGACGAGCTGGTCAGCTGGGCGCACAA
This sequence comes from Nonomuraea glycinis, assembly GCF_014646515.1. Taxonomy (GTDB): domain Bacteria; phylum Actinomycetota; class Actinomycetes; order Streptosporangiales; family Streptosporangiaceae; genus Nonomuraea; species Nonomuraea glycinis. Next base: position 48,006 of record NZ_BMNK01000015.1, on the reverse strand, counting down.
GTGGGTGCCGCTCCCCGAGGAGCTTCCTCACCTGGCAGCGAAAACCACCTGATCCTGTCGGTGGCGCCTGCGATAGTGAGGGAGTGGTTCACACCTTCTCCCTCCTGCCCTGCCATGTCCGGCAGCTGCCCGGCGACGCGCTCGAGCTCATGCCGATCGTGCTCCCCATGACGCTGACCAGCGTCCAGCGCCGCCAGTTGGCCGCCATCCTGCTCGACGGCCTCGACGAGGATCAGGCCCCCGCCCGCGCGGAGCTCTGTCTCGCCTAGTCACCCCGGCCACAGCTGCACCCGATAGAAGTCCACGTCATAGGTGTCGGCGGCGACCTCCGGCCCGTGATCATATTTTCCGAACTTCGCGTGCACCCGCGTCCGCCAGTGCGCATCGCGGGCCCGCAGGTCGAAGGGGGCACACTCTTCCAGCTCCGCCTCCTCGAACTCCACGAGGACCACCAGCCCCGAAGGCAGGAAGAGCCGCCCGTCCCAGGTCAGCTCCCAGGGCTCGTCCGGGACCGGGGGCCCGCCCCACAGGTCGAGCCGTACATAGCTGGTCTTCTTGGGCCAGACCTGGAAGAGCACGCTGTTGTCGCCGACCGCCAGCCACTCATGGCCCGGCGGGCTCACCTCCTGCCCCCAGGAGGAGGACACCTCGCCGCGGTGGCCCTCGGCGACCTCCCTGTCCAGCAGGTAGAAGGGCCCCGTCATCTGGTGCAGCGCGCTGGCCGCGGGTCCGTCCACGGCGATCCACTACCCACCAGGTCAGGCCCCGATCCGGTCCATGGCCAGGTCCATCGTGCACAGATGCGGGACCGTTCAGGCAACGGCCTTCGACGTGGCGACCCAGGTGTTGCACACGGACGGCGCACCAGCGGCGAACCCGCGCTTCAGCCAAGAGCGGCGGTTCGCCACCGTCCCCTCGAACCCCCGGCCGAACCCGGACATAGGCGTCGCCCACCGCGTCCCCGGCCGCTTGCCCCAGACGCCCTTCAACGTCACCCCGGCCAGGCAGTCGGACTGGAGTCCGTACCTGCGCCCCTGCTCCGCCCCCTCGTTCCTGTCACCGCGACGCAGCTTCCGCTGAGCGGCGTCGATCCCGGCCGCCTCCTGCAGGTAACGGCCATAGGCCTTGCCCACCGCCACCAGAATCGCCCGATCGTCACGCGTCCTGACCCAGTCCGGGCCAAGCTGGACCCGGATCACCCGCTCGCAGATGAGTGCGGCCGAGCCCACCATCGCGTCCGGCGAATATCCGCCGCACTTGGGCATCCGTCGCGCCACGGCCAGCGAGGCGGGCCTGACCTTGAACCCGGCCGACCTGAGCACCGGCGCCCAGGCGGTGTTCAGGCACCTGACCAGCTTGGCCAGGTAGCCGCGAGTGGCGGCTTCGGTCGTGCCCTTGGACAGGACGCAGGCACTGATCACCGGCTTGGTCCTGGCGTAGAGGGCGTTGGCGGTCAGCCCGGGGGCCCCATTGACGGGGTAGGCGGCCGTACCGGAGAACAGCAGCGCCGAGGAGAGCGAAATGGCCAGGGGGATGCTCATGCCACCCAACCCTAAACGGATCATGACCTTCACCGACAACGGCTAGCAATAAATTCTTATCAGAGGGCATCTCTAGAGGATTCTTCTCACAAGAAGCCTTAGAATATGGTCTCGAATCTTACCCGCGCAGGAAAGAGGCTCAGCATGTTGGTGGGGTTCCGAGCTTCGAACGTTCTGTCCTTCCGGGAGGAATTCGAGCTGTCGCTGCTCGCCCCGACTGGGTCCGACAGCGCCGCGCGTCCGGTCAACGGCTTGCACATCTCCCCTGTAGCGGCCGTCTTCGGCGCCAATGCGTCAGGGAAGACCAACGTGCTCAACGCGATGCGTTGGATGCGCCACGCCGTCCTCGACTCCGTGGCTGACTGGGCTCGCGCCAGAGGTGTGCCAAGGCGGCCGTTCGCGTTGGAGCGGGAGGCGCTGCAGGATGCCTCCCTGTTCGAGGTGGACGTCCTGATCGGAAGGGACAGATACGTCTACGGCTTCGAGGTCTCCGACGAGCGTGTGGAGACGGAATGGCTTCATGTGTTCCCCAACGGGAGCCGACGCCGCCAGGTCTGGTTCGAACGGGACGCCGAGCGGCTGGCTCGCGGCGCGGACGAGTACCGATTTCCCAGCGATCGGTTGAAGGGCGCCAAGAAGCCTGTGGTCGACTACACCCGTCCGAACGCGCTGTTCCTCACAGCGGCGGCGTCTCTGCAGCTGAAGCAGTTGGTGCCGTTGTACGAGTGGTTCAAGGACAATTTCTGGCTGGTGGGGCCGAGCGAGGAGCTTCGAGAGCGTGATGCCTACACCCGATGGCAGCTTCTGAGACCGGGATTTCGTGACCGAGTCGAGGGCCTGCTAGCCGTCGCCGACTTGGGAGTGACCGAGGTTGTAGTGGAGGATCGCGGCGATGAGATGCCGGAAGTCTCCCTGGTCCACGACGGTAACGACGGACCGGTGGCGTTCGACATCCGACACCAGGAGTCATTCGGCACCCTCGCCTGGTTCGCCTTCCTCGGGCCTCTGCTCAAGGCGCTCGACGACGGGACCGTTCTGCTGGCGGACGAGCTGGACTCCAGTCTGCACCCGGTGCTGGTCGCCGAGGTCATCCGGCTCTTCAAGGATCCCGTCGCCAACCCACGGGCAGCGCAACTCCTGTTCACCGGGCACGACGCGACATTGCTGAGTAAGGCTCACGTCGATCGCCCGCTGGACCGTGAGCAGGTGTGGATCACCCAGAAGCGCAGGACCGGCGAGTCCGAGCTCTATCCCCTGACCTCTGTGGGCGTACGCGCGGACGAGAGTCTGGAGCGCGGGTACTTGCGCGGACGCTACGGCGGAGTGCCGCACATCGGGCTGGGCGGCATGGCGCTGGAGGTCGAGAAGCAAACCGCCGGAGGCCGCGCGTGAACCGGATCAGAAAGAAGGGGGCACCGACCGGCAGCGCCCGAGTGCCACGTGTGGTGACCGAGGGCAGGCAACGTCAGGTGATCTATGCCGTCGTGGAGGGCGAAAGTACCGAGCGCGACTACCTGAGCTTCGTGAAGGAGAGGTTCTGCGGTGAGCCGCGAGCCTTCGACATTCATGTCCTTTGGCGACGTAAGGGCCTGAAGCCTGATGAAGTGGTGGCGTGGGCCCTGGAAAAGCTCGACGAGCTCGACGACCCTAAGCGCGAGCAGGTGTGGGCGTTCTTCGACAGAGATGATCACAGTCGTGTCGAGGACTCCTACGCCAAGGCGGATGCCGCAGGAGTGAAGGTGGCGTTCTCACACCCGTGTTTTGAGTTGTGGCTGCTGTTGCACTTCGCTTCCGGCGTGCAGGGAGCACCGAGGTCGAAGAGCGTTCAGGACCAACTGAGAGGTGCACACAAGGCATTTCGCGACTATGACAAGCGCCTTGAAGACGCCCAGAGGCAGGCTCTGGACGGTAGGGAGCACGATGCGGGCCGCCGGGCGAAGACTCTGATCGCCAACTGCCCGAGTCTGGGATGCACAGCGGGGAAGGGCCATGCCCGGGACTGCAGGGTGCTGGATCGGGCACCGTCAACGGACGTCTGGAGACTTCTGGCCGAACTGGGTGTGCTGTCCCGCTGATCCCGTCAGCACATGACGGCGCCGGGGTTGGCGGACTCACCGCCGAGGGCGGAGACGGTGACGTTGTACTCGTTGGACGCGGCCAGGCCGGAGTCGCCGGGGAACCAGACGTAGGCGAAGGCCGTCCCGCCGCCGACGGAGCCGGTGTAGCAGAGGCTCCTGTCGTTCGTCACGGACGGGTTGGCGGGGGCGCGGCGCCAGCCGGACTGGGTGGCCTGCTGGTCGTAGAAGGCGAGCACGTCGGCTCTGCCGCCGGTGAAGCGGTAGTTCTGGCCGACGTACACGTGCAGGTCGCCGGCCTCGCAGCCGGACGAGCGGCCGCCCAGGGCCTCGGCCCCGGCCGGCGCCTGGTCCAGGATGGCGAGGGAGCTCAGCACCGGCTGCAGCCGCTGCTCCGCCCCGGCGCAGCCGGTGTCGGTGCCGAACAGCGAACCGGCCGCGGAGGCGACCACGGCCAGGCCACTCGTACCGATGAGCCCCACGATGATCAGTCCGGCGACGATTTGGCGCTTCACGAGGCGGAGCCTAGTCGACCTGAGCGGGGAACCGGGACAGTCACCTGGTCGACCTGAGCGAGGAACCGGGACAGTCACCTGATCGACCTGAGCGGGGAACCGGGACGGCCGCGCGCTACGACCTCTCCAGGATGACCAGCGGAAGGTCCCGCTCGGTCGCCTCCTGATAGGTGTCGTAGCGCGGAAAGACCTTCGCCATCACCGGCCAGAGCTCTCGCTTCTCCTGCGGGGTGGCCACCCGGGCCCGCGCGCCGAACGTGTCGCCGCCGACCTGCACGGTGACGTCGGGGTGCGCGGTCAGGTTGAGATACCAGGCGGGGTGCTGTGACGAGCCGCCGTTCGAGGCCACCAGCAGATGCCGGTCGCCGTCCCGCCCGTAGATCAGCGCGGTACGGCGGAGCAGGCCGGACTTACGACCCCGGGTGGTGAGCAGCAGGGTCGGCATGCCGTGGTAGAGGTGACCCTTTTGACCGTTGCTGTCCACGTACGAGCGGATGTGTTGAGCCACCCAGCCCGTCGGGCTGTCCAGCACCTCCTCGGCGGGCGCGGGCAGGCTGCGCAGCAGGTGATAGCGCCTGGCCTGGCTGCTCTTCGCCCCGGGGGACTCCTGGACTCCTCGCCAGTCGGCCGAGCCCTGCCCCGAGCTCGCGACGGCGTCCCGAGGCGCCTGTTCGCCGGTCCACTCGGCGTAGTTGAGTGTGTACATATCGTCGTCGCTCACGTGGAAGTGGCCCGAGATCCCGCCGGGATGCGGCTCGTACGCGACGGGCTCCGCTCCCGTCAGCCCGGCCAGGAACGCGCGATCGGCCTCGCCGTTCGCCCACTGCGTGTAGGTCAGTACGGTGCCGCCGTCCGTGGCGGCGAACTCGGTGAACGAAAGGAGCCCGGCCGGCCACGGCGCGCCCTCCCAGGCGGCGGCCGAGGCGGATTCGGTCACCAGGACGGTGCCGGCGTCGGGACGGGCGATCTCCGGCCACATTCTGCTCATCAACGGTGTCCTCAAGGGTCAGGCGGCGTAGGGGCAACAGGAGCGGGCCGAGCGTAGCGCTGCTTGTCGATCTCTGAAAGGGATCTTGCGTGTTCTCGGGGGGCGGGTTAACTTGAGGCAGTCCAACGCGGGAGCCCGGTTCGACCGGGCTGAGAGGACGGCTACTCATCAGCCGCCGACCGCCAGAACCTGATCCGGATAATGCCGGCGAAGGGAGTTGCGTGGTGAGCGACGCGCGCTTTTCCAAGGTCCACATCGGTGATCTCCGAGTCCCCATGCGCGAGATCCTGCTGTCCAACGGCGAACGAGTCCGCCTGTACGACACCTCAGGCCCGTACACCGACCGGTCCGCGACCACCGACCTCACCCAGGGCCTGCCGCCGCTGCGCCGGGAGTGGATCCTCGCCCGGGGCGACGTCGCCGCGCGGGACGAGGGGCCGCTGCGGGCGACCGGGGCGCCGGTCACCCAGCTCGCCTACGCCCGCGCGGGGGTGATCACCCGCGAGATGGAGTTCGTCGCGGTCAGGGAAGGGGTGCCGCCGGAGTTCGTACGGGACGAGGTGGCCGCGGGGCGGGCCATCATCCCGGCGAACGTCAACCATCCCGAGACCGAGCCGATGATCATCGGCCGCAACTTCCTGGTGAAGATCAACGCCAACATCGGCAACTCGGCCGTCACCTCCTCCATCGAGGAGGAGGTGGACAAGATGACCTGGGCCACCCGCTGGGGAGCCGACACCGTCATGGACCTGTCCACCGGCAAGGACATCCACGCCACCCGCGAGTGGATCATCCGCAACTCCCCCGTCCCCGTCGGCACCGTGCCCCTCTACCAGGCCCTGGAGAAGGTCGACGGGGTCGCCGCCGACCTGTCGTGGGAGGTCTACCGCGACACCCTGATCGAGCAGTGCGAGCAGGGCGTCGACTACATGACCGTGCACGCCGGCGTCCGGCTGGCGTACGTGCCGCTGACGGCCCGCCGCAAGACCGGCATCGTCTCGCGCGGCGGCTCGATCATGGCCGCCTGGTGCCTGGCACACCACCGCGAGAGCTTCCTGTACGAGCACTTCGCCGACATGTGCGAGCTCCTGGCCGCCTACGACGTGGCGTTCTCCCTGGGCGACGGGCTGCGGCCCGGCTCCATCGCCGACGCCAACGACGAGGCCCAGTTCGCGGAGCTGCGCACGCTGGGCGAGCTCACCGCCGTCGCCCGCGACCACGGCGTCCAGGTGATGGTCGAAGGCCCCGGCCACATCCCCATGCACAAGATCAAGGAGAACGTGGACCTGCAGCGCGAGCTCTGCGACGACGCGCCCTTCTACACGCTCGGCCCGCTGGTCACCGACATCGCCCCCGGCTACGACCACATCACCTCCGGCATCGGCGCCGCCATGATCGGCTGGTACGGCACCGCCATGCTCTGCTACGTCACCCCCAAGGAGCACCTCGGCCTGCCCAACAGGGACGACGTGAAGACGGGCGTGATCACGTACAAGATCGCCGCGCACGCCGCCGACCTGGCCAAGGGGCATCCGCAGGCGCAGGCGTGGGACGACGCGCTGTCGGACGCCCGGTTCGAGTTCCGCTGGGAGGACCAGTTCGACCTGTCGCTCGACCCGGACACGGCCCGGTCCTTCCACGACGAGACCCTGCCCGCCGCCCCGGCCAAGACCGCCCACTTCTGCTCGATGTGCGGGCCCAAGTTCTGCTCGATGAAGATCAGCCACGATGTACGGCGCTTCGCCGCGGAACGCGGCCTGGCGGAGTCCGAGGCGCTGGCGGCGGGCCTGGCGGAGAAGTCGGCCCAGTTCACGGAGCAGGGCGGCCGGGTGTACATCCCGCTCACGGAATCCTGAGAGAAGTTCCCGGCCGCATCGCTGGGCGGTGCGGCCGGTAGCGTCTGCGCATGGGTCAAAGCACCGATTCCTCGCAAACAGTGGCGGAAGTAGCGGAGTTCCTCGCAGCCGAGCCGGCCGGCTCGTCGCGGGTGACCCTGCGCGCCATCACCGCCCGCGACCAGGACGAGTTCCTGGACCTGACCACCGCCAGCGCGGACCTCTACGGTGCGCGGATGCCCCTGCCCACCACCCCGGCGGCATTCCAGGAGTTCCACGCGCGGTTCGACCACGTGACCACCCAGGGCCTGCTGGTCTGCCTGCGCGAGACCGGCGCCATGGCGGGCACGGTCAACCTCAACAGCATCATCCGCGGCCGCTTCCAGAACGCCTCCCTCGGCTACGCGGCCTTCGCCCCCACCGCCGGACGCGGCTACATGACCGAGGGCCTCGGCCTGGTGATCAGGTACGCCTTCGAGCGGCTGCGGCTGCACCGCTTGGAAGCCCAGATCCAGCCCAGCAACGAACCCTCGATCAAGCTGGTCCGGCGCCTCGGCTTCCGCCACGAGGGCACCGCGCCCGACCTGCTGTACATCGCCGGAGCCTGGCGCGACCACGAACGCTGGGCGATCACCAACACCATGGTCGCCCCCGGCCCCTGGCCCACCCATCCGACCCAGCCCGCGCACTGAACCGGTCAGGAACGGAGAAGCGCAGGTCACCGAGCCGCGGCTAGCCTGACCAGCACCGCAGACCGTTCAGCGACAGATGGAGACCCGATGAGCACGGACACGCACGCAGCGGACGCCCACGACCTGATCCGTGTGCACGGCGCGCGCGTGAACAACCTCAAGGACATCAGCGTCGAGATCCCCAAGCGCCGGCTGACGGTGTTCACCGGCGTCTCGGGCTCGGGCAAGAGCTCGCTGGTGTTCAGCACGATCGCCGCCGAGTCGCAGCGGCTGATCAACGAGACCTACAGCACCTTCGTCCAGGGCTTCATGCCGACGCTGGCCCGGCCCGAGGTCGACGTGCTCGACGGGCTGACGACCGCGATCATCGTCGACCAGCAGCGGCTGGGCGCCGACCCCCGCTCCACGGTCGGCACCGCCACCGACGCCAACGCGATGCTGCGCATCCTGTTCAGCCGGCGCGGGCAGCCGTACCTCGGCTCGCCCCAGGCGTTCTCCTTCAACGTCGCCTCGATCAGCGGAGCGGGCGCGGTCACCCTGGAGCGCGGCGGCCAGACCGTGAAGGAGCGCCGCGAGTTCAGCATCACCGGCGGCATGTGCCTGCGCTGCGAAGGCCGGGGCAAGGTCACCGACCTCGACCTCACCCAGCTGTACGACGACTCCAAGTCGATCGCCGAGGGCGCGTTCACCATCCCCGGCTGGAAGTCCGACAGCTTCTGGACGGTACGGGTCTACGCCGAGTCGGGCTTCGTCGACCCGAACAAGCCGATCCGCGAGTTCACCGAGAAGGAGCTGGCCGACTTCCTGCACAAGGAGCAGGTCAAGGTGAAGATCGACGGCGTCAACCTCACCTACGAGGGGCTGATCCCGAAGATCCAGCGGTCGTTTCTCGCCAAGGACCGGGAGGCGATGCAGCCGCACATCCGGGCGTTCGTGGACCGGGCGGTCACCTTCACCACCTGCCCCGAGTGTGACGGCACCCGGCTCAGCGAGGGGGCCCGCTCCTCGCGGATCGGCGGGATCAGCATCGCCGACGCCTGCGCGATGCAGATCAGCGACCTGGCCGCCTGGGTCCGCGGCCTCGACGAGCCGTCGGTCGCGCCGCTGCTCGCCACGCTGCTGCGGACCCTGGACTCGTTCGTGGAGATCGGGCTGGGCTACCTCGCGCTCGACCGGCCGGCGGGCTCCCTGTCGGGCGGCGAGGCGCAGCGCGTCAAGATGATCCGCCACCTCGGATCCTCGCTCACCGACACCACCTACGTCTTCGACGAGCCCACCATCGGTTTGCACCCGCACGACATCCAGCGGATGAACGGCCTGCTGCGGCGCCTGCGGGACAAGGGCAACACGGTGCTCGTCGTCGAGCACAAGCCGGAGATGATCGCGATCGCCGACCACGTCGTCGACCTCGGCCCCGGCGCCGGCACGGCGGGCGGCACCGTCTGCTTCGAGGGCACCGTCGAGGGGCTGCGGGCCAGCGGCACCCGCACCGGCCGCCACCTCGACGACCGCGCCACCCTCAAGGAGACGCTGCGGACGCCCAAGGGCGCGCTGGAGATCCGCGGCGCGACCACCAACAACCTCCAGAACGTCGACGTCGACATCCCGCTCGGGGTGCTCTGCGTGATCACCGGCGTCGCCGGCTCCGGCAAGAGCTCGCTCGTGCACGGGTCGATCCCCGCCGGCGCGGACGTGGTGTCGATCGGCCAGGGCGCGATCCGCGGCTCCAGGCGGAGCAACCCGGCGACGTACACCGGACTGCTCGACCCGATCCGCAAGGCGTTCGCCAAGGCCAACGGCGTGAAGCCGGCGCTGTTCAGCGCCAACTCCGAGGGCGCCTGCCCCGCGTGCAACGGCGCCGGCGTCATCTACACCGACCTGGCCATGATGGCGGGCGTCGCCACCACCTGCGAGGAGTGCGAGGGGAAGCGGTTCCAGGCGGCGGTCCTCGACCACCGCCTCGGCGGCCGCGACATCAGCGAGGTGCTCGCGATGCCGGTGACCGAGGCCAGGGAGTTCTTCGCCGCCGGCGAGGCCCGTACGCCGGCCGCGCACGCCATCCTGGACCGGCTCGCCGACGTCGGGCTCGGCTACCTCAGCCTCGGCCAGCCGCTCACCACGCTGTCCGGCGGCGAGCGGCAGCGGCTCAAGCTGGCCACCCACATGGCCGAGAAGGGCGGCGTATACGTCCTCGACGAGCCGACCACCGGCCTCCACCTGGCCGACGTGGCGCAGCTCCTCGCCCTGCTCGACCGGCTGGTCGACGCCGGCAAGTCGGTCATCGTCATCGAGCACCACCAAGCGGTCATGGCGCACGCCGACTGGATCATCGACCTCGGCCCCGGTGCCGGCCACGACGGCGGCCACGTCGTCTTCGAGGGCACCCCCGCCGACCTCATCGCCACCCCGTCCACCCTCACCGGCGAACACCTGGCCGCCTACGTCACCACCTGACGCCTGCATACTGCTGCGATGAACGATTACCCTGAGTTCTTCGTCAGGGGGCGGGCCGCGCTCCTCGCCGGAGCGACCACCCACGAGCGGCCGCTGGTCGAGGACGCGATGCGGTGGGGAGCCGCCGCGGTCATGCGGCCCGGTGGTCCCGTTCTCGCGGAGTTGACGGACCTGGCCAAGTCCGTGGGCGGGACCGCCGGAGCCGGCCACTGGGTGCACGGGCCGGAGTCGCTGCACTTCACGCTGCGGTCGCTGGACCGATACCGGAAGGTGATTCCGGACGATGATCCGCGCCGGCTGGCCTACGCGGCCTCCTTGGCCGAGGCGGTCGCCGGGCTGCCTCCGGTCCGGATCGAGGTGCGCGGAGTCAGCCCGCACTCCGGCGGGGTGCTCGCCTTCGGTCACCCGGTCGATGACACCCTGACGACCCTGCAACGGCGGTTCGCGCGATCCTTGCGTACGCGCGGCGCGGCGGAATTCGAGTACTGGGTGCGCGACCGCTGGTACGTGAGTCTGGTGCACTTCGGCACCCCGGTGACCGATCCCGAACCGATCGTGGCCTGGTGCGACGAGCATGCCGACGTCCCCATCGGCCTCGCGGAGATCAACGCCGTCGAGATCGTCGAGGCCGTCCCCGCCGGTGTCGGCATCCGCCTGAACACGCTGGAGCGATCCGCCCTCGCCGGATAGCGGCTCGGGCAGCCCCCGTACAGAGACGGCGGGCAGTCCCCGTACCGGGACTGCCCGCACGCGCCGGCTACCTCGCCAGCCGGTCCTCGATCCACTTGACGAGCGGCAGCGAGATCGAGCTGTGCTCGCTGTTGTCGGTGTCGAAGGCGAACTCGTCCAGCGCGAACCGCCCGGAGGTCAGTGCCGACAGGTCGGTGTCCAGCTCGTCGGTCCAGTTCGGCCCCTCCAGCGCCACCGCGCTCGCCGACGGGACGAAACTCCCCACCTTGTACGCGTCCTCGATCGGTGCGCCGAGAGCCGCCGCGATCCGGCCGTAGGTGTCCAGGGTGCCGCCGGGAGCGCCGTCGAACGCCGGGACCTCGGTGGTGAGGCTGCGCTGCAGCACCTCGCCGAGTGACATCTCCCCGGCCGGTTGCTTCGTGCCCCGGTCCGGCTGGATGCGGGGAGCGGCGCTCGCCACGTCCGGCCACGCCCAGTCGAAGGCCACCTGTCCGGGCGGCAGCGGCCGGCCGGTCCCGTCCCCGGTTCCGTTGGCCACCCCCAGCTTGACCGGGCGTGCCGGGAAGTCGCCGAGCGCGTGCAGTTCGTCGAGGAACTCCTGACGCAGCTGGTTGGCGGCCACCGGGCCGGAGTAGGCGGCGTCCGGCACCCAGCCCCACAGCAGCTGCTGGGCGGCCGGGCTGCGCAGCAGTTCGGACTGCTTGATGCCGCCCTCCGGAGGCTGGATCACCTCGTCGAAGAAGTAGGCGAGCTGCTGGAGGACCAGCGGCGTCCACGCGCCGTTGTGCGGGGTGTCGTACGACAGGTAGGTGTCGGTCTCGTGGTCGGTGCGCTGGTTCTCCAGCCTGGCCAGCGCGTACCGCGTGATCATGCCGCCCATGCTGACGCCGCCGACGATCAGCTTGGCGTTGCCCCGCCGCTCGGCGATGGCCCGCAGGATGGCGGCGGCCGCCACGCCCGCGTTCGCCTGGATGTGGGTGTGGCGGGCGTCGAAGCCCAGCAGGATCACGTCCAGGCCCTGGGCGTTCAGCTGGTCCAGGAAGCCGTCGGTCTCACCGGCGTACGGCTTGTTGAAGTGGTCCCACAGCGCGGGCAGGTCGCTGGGCCCGTAGTTGAAGCCGTCCGCGAAGATGAACGGCCGGGTGATCTCGGTGTTGCCGCCGCCCAGATAGACGGCGGCCCTGCCGGTCGCGAAGCGGCCCTGGTACGGCTGGTCGGCGGTGAGTTTCCACTCGTGGTCCGGATGCCGGGCCGGCTGGCCGGACGGCTGCAGCCGCATCCCGAACCACGGCTGCTTCGGCAGCTGGGCGGACAGCTCCGCCTTCCGCTCCGCGGTGAGCGCCTGACCGGCCTTCTGCGCGGGGCGTTCTACGTCGATCCTGGGTTCCTGGGGCATGGCACAGCCTCCGATGTCTCACTGTGTGTGTCTTCGCTATGACACTAAGTGATTAGCCGTGGAGAACCCGGGATGACCGCGACACCGCTTTCGAGGTGTCCTGACGGCCGAGCAGGACGCCCGCGCCCCGGCCCGCGGGCGACACGAAATGTGACCATTCCCGCCCGGATCGCGTCTGATCGAATGTGACGATCACAAGAACGCGGAGGGCATCATCATCGAGGAGCTGTACCGCGAGCACTGGGCGCTCGTGTGCGGGTTCCTGTTGCGCCGCACCCGCGACCCCCACCTTGCCGAGGACCTGGCCCAGGAGACGTTCGTCAAGGCGACCAGGGCGCTGCTCGGCTGGCGCGGCGAGAACGCGGCCGCGTGGCTGCTCACCATCGCCCGTAACGTCCTGGTCGACCACGTCCGGCGCCACCGCCACGAACTGGCCCTGCCCGACCCCGACGAACTCGGCGTGCCCGCGCTGCACGTCGAGTCGCTGGTCGTGCACGACGTCCTGGATCGGCTGTCCGAGCAGCATCGCAGGCTGCTCACCCTGGTCTACTTCGAGGGCTTCTCGCTGGTCGAGGTGGCCGCGATGACCGGTAAGAAGCACGCCACGATCAAGACGGCCGTGTGGCGGGCCAGAGCCGCCTTCGCCGATGTCTACGGAGTTCCTCATGACTGACGATGATCTGCTGCCCATGCCCGACTTCGACCCCAGGACGACCCGCCGGGCCGTCCGGCGGGGTCTCGCCCGCACCGCGATGACGGTGCTGGCGGCCCTGGTCGTCCTCGCCCTGGCGGCGACGGTCGGCTCCAGCCAGATCCAGCGGCGCGGCGACCGGGAACAGCGCATGACGGACGTCCTGGGCACCGCCTTCAAGATCTACAACCCCGGCTACGACATCGAGGTCCGAGAGTGGGGTAACACCACGCCGCTGTCGATGTCGTTCACCGTGGCCGTCAGGCCGGTGCGGGCCGTCGGGGGCTTCGTCGGTGGTTACGAAAGCGGTGAGCATGTCATCACCCAGGACTTCTTCGGCCGCGTGAGCAGGTTGCCGCTAGGCAACTACGCCAGCACCACCCTGAGCAGGGCGCTGGTCAACGTGGGTACGGGCAACCAGCCCAAGCAGGACAGCCGCAAAGTCCTGGCCAGACTCCCGGAGGAGCTCAACGCGTTGGCGGTGGTCGAGTTCGCCAAGCCGCTCACCACCGAGGAGTTGGTCGACTACACCGCCAGACACAAGTCATCTGCCGAGAAGGTGGTCTACGAGCGGCGCCCCAGGTCGATCCCCATCACGTGGGGAGGGATGACGTGGGACCGAGCCCCGATGCCGGAAACTGATGCCGGAGAGGACCATATGATCGAGCCGGATGAGGCGATCAAGCTGGACCTCGCGAGCTTCCGCCACTGGGTGAGCATCCTCAAGGACCACGACGACGGCAACCTGCGCGACTTCGACCTGAGCCTGGCCCGGTTGCGCAAAGCCTCGAACGACGGCCTAGCCTACGCCTACGTGGACTCGTTGGTCACGATCGGGAAACTGCGGAAGATCATCGAGGATCCGCTGGTCCAGACGGTCCGCGTAGCGGATGTCAGCTACGACCTCGAACGGCCCTAGAGGGCTCGTGCGAGCCGGCCGAGTCCTGTTGAGGCCGTCGCCATGAAGGGCTCCCACGCAGTCGACGGTCATCCGCTACCCTGACCCGGCTGATCATCTTTGGGAGAAGGTGCCGAATGCAGGCAGCGCCATCTCCGGTGGCGGCGGCGCTGCGCTTCGGTGCGGTTCTGGCCGCGTCCGGACCGGTGATCCTGACGGCCTTCGGGATCGGCAGGCAGAGCGTCGGCTGGTTCTGTTCCGTGAAGGGCTCCGCTCCCTATCCGCCGGAAGGCCCTTACGCACTGGAGAATGTGCCGGGAGAGCTGCTGTTCTGGGGTGTTCTCCTGCTGCCGGTCGCCGTGGCCGCACTTCTCCTACTCGGGTCACGCCGGGCCACGCTCACCGCCGTCGCCTCGGTCGGCACCGTGCTCGCGTTCGGGCTCGTCACCGTGCTCCTCCTGCCGGGCCTCGACCCATGCACCGGGCAGGAGCGTACGGTCGTGCTGCCTTGGCTTTTGATCGTCTGTTATCCGGTGGCCGCAGGAGCGCTGTACCTGGCGGCTCGGTCACCCCTGCCGCGGAGGCCGGACGGAATCATCCTGTGGGTGGGCGCCGTCGGCGCGGCGGCGTGGGCGGCGATGTTCCACCGTTGCGCGATCACCTACAACATGCGCGTATCCGGCATCGTCTACATACGGATCCCGGAGACCTCCTTGGACGGCCTCGCCGAGTGGTCCGGTGAGGCCGACATGATCGGCTTGCCGGTCATCCTCGTCGCATTGGCCGCGGCCGCTTCTCCCCAAAGGGGACGACTGGCCAGCACAGCGGCCGCGGCGGCCCTTCTCCTCTTCCCGCTGCTCGACGTCGCGACGTACAGCAGCGACTTCTTGCCTTTCGTCGATTCGGTACGGTGGCCGCTGCTCGTCGCGGCCGTTCTCGTCGTATCGGCCGTTCGGCGCCCTCGGGTGCGGATCTCCTGGGCCGGGAGCGTCCACCTGGCACGCAGCGTGATCAGTGAGCGGTCGAAAAACATGAGTCCCGGACGGACAAGGGATCTCGCCGTCGCCGTCGTGATCGTGGCCGCCGGCATCTGGCTGATCGTCTCGTCCCTCACGCCGACGCGGTAGAAGCGCAACGACGCAGCACCTGCATGGCGTCCTTCTCGATGCGTGACAGATCGTGCAGGATGACGCCGGCCTGCTCAAGGTGGCCCGCGTCGCCGCTCTCCCCGGCCTTCGCGATCAGGGTGGCCACGTCCGTCCACAGGACGGCGGCCTCGGCGTACAGCCGGTGGCCGGCGCGCAGGTCGCCGTCGTCGATCAGCTGGGCGCACTCGCCGAGGAAGTCGCGGTAAAGGGCGCGGAACAGGGCGCCGCCGGTGCCGCCCTTCTCCATGAGGAGGGCGGCCTGCGGCAGGTCCCGCTGCGGCTCGGCGGCGCGGAGCAGCCAGCCGGGCACCCGCTTGCCGGCCTTCTCGATGCCGCGGTGGCCCAGGTTCGCGATGGGCGGGGTGAGGAAGGCGTCGGCGCAGTGCTTGATGGCGGGGATGATCCGGTCCTGACAGGAGAGCGGGCGAGCCGGCAGGGCGATGGTGAAGGATCGGTTTCTGGCGGTCATCGGGCCGCGCTCGGCCCGCGCCAGGGCGAGGCCGGCCCGGCCGGTGCGCACCGCGCCGCCCTGCTGGTCGGTGTCCACCAGGTAGACGTCCTGCTCGTCGTAGCCGTACATGGCGACGACATGACCGCCGAAGTGCACCTTGGACCGGAAATAGTCCAGGTGGTAGCAGTCGAGCTGGAGGCCGACCGGCCGGCCGGCGTCGATGGGGGCGGCCACGTTCGCCCACGCCTTGCGCGGTGAGGTGGTCTCCTCGACCGTCAACGTCAGGCCCAGCCTGGCGGCCAGGTTCCTGGTGAGGTCGAAGGGCTTGACGCGGCCGCCGAGGAAGGGGAACGCCATGCTCTTGCTGTCCCAGTAGACGAAGGACAGGCCCGAGCCCAGCCCGAACAGCATGGGCTCGGACAGATCCAGGCCCTCATGCCGCAGCAGGACCCCCAGCGCCGTCGTCTCGCAGTGCCGCAGGCCCCGGGCCTCGATGTCCTGCACGATGGTCATGCGTCGCTCTCCTCATGCCGGCCGAATGACTGGAAGCAGCATGCGGCCTCCCACAGGGGGAGAGTACAGCCGGAAAAGTGACAGCGATGAGGTCACTGGCCGCACTTAATCGCAGCCCGTTCACCGGGCCGAGCCCGTGTCGCAGGGGGTCACTATGTCCTGCGTGAGGCGCACCGCCCAGGACTTTCCGCACGTCAGCGAGGGCTGAGCAGGCCCAGCACGGCTGAGTGCGTCACAGGTCGAGGATTGCCTTTCCAGCGACGCGGCGGGCGAGCAGGGCATCGGCTGCTTCCATCGCCTTGTCCCACGGCCCGCGCCAGCCGACCTGCGCGTCCAGCTCGCCGGCCGCCAGCAGCCCGACCAGGTGAGCGAGGTCGCCGCCGAACGGCGTGGTCACGTTGAAGTTCTCGATCCGCCCCCGCGCCGACCGCGTGCCCGCCAGCTCGAAGTCGATGACTGTGGCCTCGCGGGCCGCCCGGCCGATGGCCATCACCACGCCGTCGTCCTCCAGCCGGTAGAACGCCTGCGCGAGCTGCCGCCCGCCCACGTTGTCCAGCACGCCGTACACCCGGCCCTCCAGGCTCTCCGGACCGATGACGACTTCTGCGGCGCCGAGCTCACGCAGGCCCTGCGCGCGGGCGGGGCTGCCGGCGGAGGCGACGACCTGCGCTCCCGCGCGGGCGGCGAGTTGCACGGCGTAGCGGCCGACGCCCCCCGACGCCCCGGTGACCAGGACACGACGGCCCGCCACCGGGCCGAGCCGGCGAAGGGCCTGCAGCGCCGCGACTCCGGCGACCGGCAGCGCACTGACCGACCCCAGGTCAACGGCCTCGGGAACGACGGCCAGGTCGGCGGTGTCCACGGCGCGCAGCTCCGCCCATGCCCCCGACCAGCCGAAAGTCACCACGCGGGTGCCGGCGGCAGGACCCGAGCCGTCGGCGGCAGGCTGGACGACCACCCCGGCGGCGTCCCATCCCGGGACGTACCCGGGACGGGCGTTCGCGCTCCTGTAAGCGATCTCGCCGAAGTTCAGGGAGAAGACCGCCACCTGGATGAGCACCTGGGAGGGCGTGGGCACCGGGTCGGGCACGACGTCGATGGAGAGGTCCGGGGTCAAGGTCAGAGCGCGCATCGTTACTCCTGATCAGTGGGTGACGGATACGACTCTGACGCTGCGCGCGCACGATCGGCTGGGGGTCAGCGCACGGACCCCTCCTCACCCAGCGCCGCGCGGACGGTGGCCGCGATCCGGTCGACGTCGCCGCGTTCCGCGGGTGGCAGGGGCGCGCCGACCGATTCCCTGAGCGCGGCGGCCTCGCCCAGCAGGGCCGCAGCCTCCTCGTGAGCGCCCTCGGCCGCCGCGACCCCGGCCAAGCCCTCCCGGGCCAGGGCGATGGCGCGCGGATCGCCGAGTTCGTGGGCCGCCGCGAGCCCTTCCTGGTGCAGGGATCTGGCGGTGGCGGGGTCGCCGCGCTGTTCGGCGATGAAGCCGAGCTCGGCCAGCAGCAGCGTCACCCCGTAGAAGGGCACGCCGTAGTCGGCTTCCAGGCGGCGGTTCCAGGTCAGCGACTGCTCGAAGAGCCGCTGCGCCGTGTCGAAGTCGGCCGCGCGGCGGGCGACGAGGCCGAGGCCGACCCGGGCGAACTCCTCGGCGAAGCGGTTGGACTGCTCGGCCGCCAGGCGCAGGCCGCGCTCGTGCAGGTCCCGGGATCCGTCCAGATCCCCGGTCAGCAGGGCGAGCCGGCCGAGGCTGGACAGCCGGTAGGAGACGTCGGTCCACAGCCGCAGGTCCTCGGCGGTGCGCAGTCCTTCGCGGTGCAGCCGGGCCGCGCGTTCGTAGCCGCCGGTGATCTCGGCGAGGTAGCCGAGCATGTCGGAGGCCTGCAGTCGTCCCCAGCCGTCACCCAGCTCACCGAAGATCGTCAAGCTCTGGGTGCCGGACCGCTCGGCGAGGGCGTGTTCTCCCTGGAACATTGCCTGCTTGGCGCGCCCCGCCAGCGCCGCCGCCTCGCCCCAGCGGTCGCCCTCGGCGCGGAACCCGGCCAGCGCCTCCGTCAGCAGGCCCGCCGCGGTGGCGGCGTCCCCGAAACTGAGATGCGCGAGTGCCAGGAACCAGCGCGCGCGTGCGTCGCGGGCGTTCAGCGCCCGCGCCGCGGTACGGCTGCGCTCCAGCAGACCGGTGCCGTCGCCGGTCAGCATCGCGAACCCGGCCTCCCACGCCGCCGTCACCGGGCACTCCGTTCCGGCCAGCGCCAGGGCCGCGGTGAAGGAGGCATGGCCCTCCCGGTGCCTGCCGCGCAGGTACCAGTACCACGCCAGGGCGAGGACCAGGCGCGATGCCAGTGCGGGGTCGGTGATGTGCGCCAGCGTGGCCCGCAGGTTGGGCGCCTCGGCGTCGAGTCGTTCCAACCACGGGCGCTGGGCGGGACCCCGCAGGTGTCGCCCGGCCTGTTCGGCCATGTCGGTGTAGTAGAGGTCGCGGCGCTGGAAGACGGCATCGCCGGGGGTGAGCCGTTCGAGACAGTAGGCGGCGATCGACTCCAGCAGCCGGTAGCGGTTCCCGCCGGAGAATTCGACCATCGACCTGGACATGAGCTGGTCCAGCAGGACGGCGATGTCCGCTCCAGGGTCCAGTCCGTGGCCAGCGCACACCACCGCGGCCGCCTCCAGGGTGCAGCCGCCTGGGTGGACGGCCAGCCGGAGCAGGACCAGCCGCTGTTGCTCGGTGAGCTGCTCCCAGCTCCAATCGATCACCGCACGCAGGGTCCGCTGGCGGGCGGGCCTTCCCCGGCCCGAGACTGTGAGTAGGTGGAAGCGGTCGTCCAGCCGGTCGGCCACGCCGCGGACGCCTAGCGCGCGTACGCGGGCGGCGGCCAGTTCCAGCGCCAGCGGCAGGCCGTCCAGCCTCCTGCAGATCGCCGCCACCGACGGCGCGCTCGCCTCGTCCAGCACGAAGCCGGGCGCGGCGGCCGCGGCACGGGCAACGAACAGTTGTACGGAGCCGGCTCGCGCGGGGTCCGCTCCGGGCGCTGGAAGCTCTAGCGGCGGCACCGCGTGCACCGTTTCCCCGGGCAGCGCCAGCGTCTCCTGGCTCGTGGTCAGCACCCGCAGGCCAGGGGCGGCACGCAGCAGCAGGTCCACCAGCTCGGCGACCGGTTCGGCCACGTGCTCGCAGTTGTCCAGCACGAGCAGCAGCCGCCGGCCGCGCAGGGCGTCGGCGAGCCGGTGCGCCAGAGCGGCCGGCCGCACGCCGGGACGCGAACCGGTCGCCGTGTCGTCGCGGACATCCAGCTCGGCGGCCACCACCTCGGCCACGGTCGCGGTCTCGCCCGTGGTGCCCGCCAGCTCGACCAGCCACACCCCATCAGGGAAGGCGTCGGCGGCGCGCTCGGCGACCGCCAGGGCGAGCCTGGTCTTGCCGACACCGCCCGGACCCGTCAACGTGACCAGGCGCGCCGTGCCGAGCAGGGTACCGACCTCGGCCACGTCCTGCTCGCGGCCGATCAGGGCGGTCAGGGGAGCGGGCAGGTTCGTGCGCGGCCGCGGCGGCGCGAGCGAGGGATCCTGACGCAGCATCGCCTGGTGGAGGGCGGCCAGCTCAGGGCCGGGGTCGAGACCCAGCTCGTCGGCCAGCCGGTGCCGCAGCTCGTCATACCCGGCCAGCGCCTCTGCCTGCCGTCCCGACCGGTAGAGCGCGCGCAGATGGGCGGCACGCAGGCGTTCACGCATCGGGTGCGCGGCGACCAGCTCGCCCAGCTCGTCGGCCAGCAGGGTGTGCTCGCCCAGCTCCAGCCGTACCTCCGCTCGTTCCTCCAGCGCGGTCAGGCGCTGCTCCTCCAGCCGGAGGGCGGCGCTACGAGCGAACTCCTCATCGGCGAAGTCGGTGTAGGCCGGACCGCGCCACAGTGCCAGCGCGTCCGACAGCAGCCCTGCCTTCGCCCGCGGATCGGTGGCGGCGCGGGCCCGGCCGAGCAATGCGGCGAACCGGACGGCGTCCACGTCGGTGGCGCGCAGGACATAGCCCCGCGTCTGGAAGACCACCAGCTCGCGCCCTCCCGGCTCGGCCTGCTCCAAAGCGCGGCGCAGCTGGGACACCTTGGTCTGCAGCGTGTTGACGGGATTGCCCGGCGGGTCGTCCCCCCACAGGTCCTCGGCCAGGCGGTCAGCTGACACCGGGCGCCCCTCGTGGGCCAGCAGGTCGGCCAGCAGCGCCCGGACTTTCACCTCGGGGACCCGCACGGGCCGCCCGTCGTCGGTCCACACAGAAACAGGGCCAAGTACACCGAATCGCACCAGGTCACCGTACCCGCAGCGAACCCCCAGCCGATCGTGCGCGTCCCTGTCCAGAGTGGAGCCCAACACCAGAGAGCACCACGAGCGAGGAGCACACCATGACCGTGAACCAGGAGATCCACCTGGCCGTCCGCCCCGTCGGCGAGCCCGGCGCGAAGAACTTCGAGCTGGTCACGACCGCGCTGCCCGAGCTGGCCGAGGGCCAGGTGCTGGTCCGCAACACCTGGATGTCGGTCGATCCCTACATGCGCGAGCGGATGCACGACGCCGAGTCCTACCTGCCTCCGTTCGAGCTCGGCGCACCCCTGGACGGCTCGGCGATCGGCGAGGTCGTGGCCTCGCGCTCGGCCGACATCCCGGTGGGCGCGACCGTCGTGCACTTCCTCGGCTGGCGCGAGTACGCCGCGGTGGACGCCGCCGCCGTGACCGTCGCCGACCTCACCCTGGCCCCCGCCGAGGCGTGGCTGGGTGTGCTGGGTACCACCGGACTGACCGCCTACGCGGCCCTGACCCACGTGGCCCCCGTACGGGAGGGCGACATGGTCTTCGTCTC
Organism: Nonomuraea glycinis; assembly: GCF_014646515.1. Taxonomy (GTDB): domain Bacteria; phylum Actinomycetota; class Actinomycetes; order Streptosporangiales; family Streptosporangiaceae; genus Nonomuraea; species Nonomuraea glycinis. Next base: position 27,273 of record NZ_BMNK01000015.1, on the reverse strand, counting down.
GGCAGCGGCCGGGGCGGTGGGCAGCATCGCCGGGCAACTCGCCCGCAAGCTCGGGGCCTCCCGCGTGATCGGCTCCGCGGGCGGGACGCTGAAGGCCAAAAAGCTCGTGCAGGACTTCGGCTACGACGCTGCGATCGACTACCGTGCAGGTTCGGTCGCCGCGCAGTTGGCCGAGGCCGCCCCCGACGGCATCGACGTCTACGTCGACCACGTCGGCGGCGACCACCTGGTGGCGGCCATCGACGCGCTGCGACACGGCGGCAGAATCGCGATGGTCGGCGCGATCAGCTCCTACAACGCCACCGAGCCGGTCCCCGGCCCGAGCAACCTGTTCACCCTGGCCGCCAAAGACGCCACCCTGCGCGGCATGCTGATCAACTCCTACTTCCACCTCTTCCCGGAGTGGATCACGAAGGCGGCCGGCTGGCTGGCCGACGGCTCCCTGCACACCGAGCTGACCGTGGCCGAGGGCATCGAGCGGGCGCCCGCCGCGTTTCTGGACATGATGCGCGGCGGCAACGTCGGCAAGATGCTGGTCAGGCTCTGACCCACCTCGGCCGCGATCCGCAGCTCTCACAGAGCGATGAACAAGGGAGCAGATCATGTCAACCAAACTGACCACGGCCGAGCGGGAGAGTTTTCTCGCCTGAGACCGAACGTTGGGAGCCTGAGTGAACGGGTGCAAGAGCGCCTGCACAGTGACACCTGCCGCCCGGATGAACGCCGGTGCGCGCCTGTTCTGATCACCGGCCGGCTGCCCATACGCGCTCAGGTCGAGTGCGGGTCGCGAGGGTGTGGCCGCTCTCGCGCGCCTGGTTCTCGGCGTCGGACTTGATGCGCTCGGCCAGGTCGGCGAACTGGTCGAGGGCGGGGTTGACGCCGACGAGGGTGAACTCGCGGGTGACCACATCTAGGTCGAGTTCCCAGACGTCCGCGAGGATGCGGCGCATCCATGCGGTGGCGTGGTCCCATCCCTCCTTGGGCGTGCCCGGGGAGTAGTTGCCGCCCTGCACCGTGACCAGGACTCCCGGCTTGCCCGAGGTCACGGACGCGATGTCCGTGGCCATGCGCAGGTCGGTGCTAACCAGGTCGACGTAGGTCTTGAAGTGCTGCGACACGCCGAAGTTGTACAGCGGGACGGCGAACAGGTAGGCGTCGGCGGCCGCGAGCTCGTCGACCAGCGTGCCGGCCAGGTCGATCGCGGCCTGCTGGGAGGGCGTACGCCGGTCCTCGGCAGTGGCCGAGGCGGTGACGGCGTCGGCCCACGCGTTGCTGGGGAGGGGGGCGAGGCCGAGGTGCCTACGGGTCACGGGGGAATCGGGCACGGCGTCGCGCCAGTGCTGTTCGACGATGTCGGCGAGAGCGCGGCTGGTGGAGCCCTCGCTGCGGATGCTGGAATCGAGACGGAGAAGAGACATGGTTTTCCTCAAGGTGGTGGTCGTCCGGGCAGCACGGGCCCGGCCGGGAACGTCAGCGCCGTGTTGGTTCAGAGGTCGGTGCACGGGTGCGGCCGGGATCGTCCGCCGCAGGGGTGATGGCGAAGTTGTCGCGGAACAGGCCGGTCGGGTCCCACTGGCGTTTGAGGTCCCGGAGCCGTCGCAGATGGGCGGGCGGGAAGGCGTGCGCCAGGGCGTCCGGGCCGGTGTCGGTCTCGAAACTGAGGTACGTGCCCTCGAACAGCGGAAGGAGGCGCCGCCAGCTCTCCTCGTACCCAGGCGAACCGCCCCCGAGGGCCGCGATCAGGAAATTGGCGTCCCGCCAGGCATACGCGGTGGCGTCCGCAGCGGTGGCGGCGACGGCGCCCCCGGCGGAGCGGATCGTAAGGATGAACCTGCTGTTCGTCGCCAGCAGGTCGGCGATCGCCTCAGTGGTCTCCCCGGTGAGGTGCCGTACGAGCCCGGCGTGCGAGACGGGCTCGCCGCGGCCGTGCTGCGCCTCATCTCCCGGGCCGAGGGTGAGCAGCGCGCTGTACGGCATGAGCTGGACCGACTGGTCGACGAGCGGGGCCAGGTCCCCGATGGGGGTGAGGCGCTCGACGATCGTGTCGGCGTCCTCGGAGTCGACCACGACGAGCGCCTGCACGGCGGCGGGGCGATCGGGGCGGGTGGGCCCGATCATCAGGGTGCCGGTGACGCTGGGGTGGGCGTTCTCGATCGCGGTACCCCAGCCGCGCAGGAACGCCGCGACGTCGTCGGGCGCGAACACCAGCATCGCGAAGCCGATCTGGGCTCCGACGGGGTGGGCGTCGATCTCGAAGGACACCGCGACGCCGAAGTTCGCGCCGGCGCCGCGCATGGCCCAGAACAGGTCGGAATTTTCGTCGTCGCTCGCGTGGACGAGGTCGCCGGAGGCCGTGACGACGTCGACCGAGCGCACGTGGTCGATGGTCAGGCCGTGTTCACGGACGAACCAGCCGATGCCGCCCGTGGTCGCCAGCCCGCCCACGCCGACGCCACCGTGATCGCCGGAGGTGATCGCGAGGCCGTACGGGGCAAGTTCGCGGGCTACGTCGCCCCAGCGGGCGCCCGGGCCGATCCGGACGCGGTGGCCGTCCAGGACCGTGACGTCGTCGAGCGCGTCGAGGGCGATCACGATGCCGCCGTCGTTGAGCGAGCGCCCGGACAGACCGTGCCCGCCGCTGAAGAGGCCCAGCGGTACGTCGCGGTGCCGGGCGGCGTACCGGACGGCGTCCTGCACCTCGGCCGGGGTCCGTGGACGCAACACCAGGCCCGGATCGCCGCCGCGGAAGTAACCGGCGGTGTAGCGGGCGTATCCGCGGTCGCCCGGGGTGAGCGCCCGAGCGGCGAGGGCCGCGGGCACCGGGTCGCCCCCGAACGCGACGGCCCTACCGGCCACGTGCCCTGAGCGGGCCTCGGCGACGCGCTCGCGGATCTCAGCGGCGGTGGTCCGGGCGAAGCGACGCAGTTCCGCCGGGTCGTCGCTGGCCACGATGAACACGCTCACCCCGTCCTCGACGGCGATCCGCGCGAGGTCTTCGGCCGTATCGCCGGGGGTGACGTTCAGCAGGCGGGTGATGTCGCGCGGATCGCGGCCCGCCTGTGCGGCCGCCTCGTCGATGAGCTCGTTCCCGCGCGCCAGGTCGCCGGGCTTGAGCCAGGGCAGGCTGGGCAGCCACCCGTCGGCCTTCCTGCCGATGAGGCGCTGCATCCGCGGCTTGTACGCGCCCAGCCAGATCGGGACCTCGTGTGCGGGTGAAGGCCCTCGCTCCGCCGGACCGACCTGGTAGAACCGGCCGTCCAAGCGCAGCGGGTCGGGGTCGTCACCGGCCCAGAACCCGCGGATGACGTCGAGCGCCTCGTCGAGCGCGCTCACCGATTCCGCGGCGGTTCGTCGCGGGCCGCCCATCCCCGCGATGGCGTCCCAGAATCCTCCCGTCCCGAGTCCGAGCACGGCCCGGCCGCCGCTGAGCAGGTCCAGGCTCGCCACGGACCGGGCGAGCACGGCGGGCGGGCGCAGCGGCAGGTTCAACACGTTGCCGGAGACGTGGATCCGGGAGGTACGGGCGGCCACCCAGGTGAGCAGGGTCCAGGTGTCCAGGAACCCCGCCTGGTACGGATGATCCTGGAACGTGACCACGTCCAGCCCCGCGTCCTCGCTCAGCACGGCCAGGTCGACCACGCGCTGCGGCCTGGCGTTGACAGGAGTGATGAAGCTGCCGAACCGCAGCTCGTGACCATAATCGGGCATGGCTCCATGCTGCCGACGTCCCCCAGGAACCTCAAACAGGCAGTAACCGACTTACGGAAAGTAAGTGACGCCGGCATCTGGAGCAAGCCGTAGCGGGCGAGGAGACGTCTCCTCGCCCGCGCATTGAGGCCCTCGCACACCGCGAGTGACTGGCTTTTCCCCAGTAATGGACTTACGCTTAGTAAGTGCCCCCTCCGAGAACCACTCGATCGCAGACGCAGTAGAACCACAGCGACGAGGCCGAGTGCCGCCGCGCCAGCCGCGCCCTGGAGGTCGTCGGGCAGCGATGGGCGCCCGGCATCCTGCTCGCGCTGGCCCGCGGCGCCCGCCGCGCTGGTCGAACGTACGGTCATACCCACGACCCCCGTATCCGTGCGCTACCACCTCACACCGCGAGGGGTCGATCTCGTAGCCGCGCTCCAACCCATCGCCGGTTACGTCCAGCGGTGGAACGACGACCCCGGCGCACCCGCTTCGAGCACGTGACCGGTCCGCCTCGTCGATGTACTCGGCGACGGCCGCCGGACGAGCCGGCCTTGTTCGTGCGGGTGATGGGTGATCAGATCTGAGCTGCTATCTTCCGCTGGACAGCGACGTGCCGGCGACCAGCGGAAGCGAGACCGAGGTGCCGGCCAGGTCGACGGTGACCTTGGTCCCGGTGCCGGGTTCGGCGTCGGTGACGTCGGCGTTGGTTCCGGTCAATACCAGGCCCAGCCGATGACCGGCCTTGAACTCGTAGTCCTGCGCCAGCATCGACCAGGTGATCTGGTACGACTTGCCCGGCGTCAGCGGTGCCGGGTGGCTCAGCGACGTGTGGTTCTGGGCGTCCATGATTCCTCGGGCGACCACCTGGAAGCCGGAGGTCACCGTGTTGTCGGCCATCCTCCGGTAGCAGCCGTCGTCGTCGGCCGTGCTCTCGCCGACGCAGTCTTGGCCGTCGATGAACTTGAGGCCTTGCCCCCCGGAGGGGTCGACGCCGTGGATGCGGGTGTCCTGGCCGTAGTCGACGAGCAGGACGCCCAGGTTGGCGGTCGGCTTGTCGAGCTTGAGGCGCAGGCTCACCGACGGCGTTCCGGACAGCCGGCTCGCGTTTTTCAGCGGTGGGGTGCGAAAGGCCAGCCGGTTGGGGTCGGTGGTGGCGGGGTCACCGGCCATCGCGGCCTCGGTCTGCCTGGTGTCGAGGTAGCTGCCGGTGCCGGTCGATGGCTCGGTACCCAGAGAGCCGTCCTGCTGGGGTCGCAGGGTCGTCGTCCGCGTCCGTGCCGGCCAGTCGGCCTGGGTGACCCAGCGGCCGGGGCCGAGCTGTACGTCGGCGCGCGGCCGGCGCATGATGTCGTTGGAGACGCCCATCAGTTCGTGGTCGAACCACTGGTGCAGGGTGTCGACCCACACCTCACGGCGGGCCCAGAACGGGTCGAGGTGCCCGTACTGTGTCACCCACGCCTTGCGTTGCACGCTGCGGGGCAGCCCGGCCCACCACGTGGAGAACTGGTCGGCCATCACGTTCCGGTCCTGCATTCCCACCACCGAGAAGACACTGGCGCGCACGTTGCGTACGTTCGAGATCGGCCCGGTCCGGTAGTCGAGTTCGTGCCAGTAGGCGTTGTGGTCGCCGGTGGCGTCGTCCGAGCCCTCGGTCATGCGCTGGTGTACCGCCGCGCATTTCTCGTCCGGATCAAGGTCGACCCGTTGGGCCATCCATTCCTGCCCGCCCTTGATGTCGGTGAGGGTGCCGTTCGCGCGCCACATTTCGTACCAGCTGCTGGGGCTCGCGAGCGGCACGATCGTCGCCAGCCCTCGCACGCCGGTGCCGGCGACGCCGATGGCGAGGGATCCCTCGTACGAGTGGCCGATCATCCCGGTACGCCCGGTGGTCCAGGTGGCTTCGACCGGAGCGCCCTTGGCGTCGTAGGCGGTCGCCCGGCCGTTCAGCCAGTCGATGACCGCCTTGCCGCCCAGCACGTCGGACGGACCGCCGGTGGTCGGGCAGCCGTCCGACAGCCTGGTGCCGATCATGTCGACGGACACGAACGCGTACCCACGTGGCACGAAGTAGTTGTCGTAGAACAGCGGAAATTTCGTCAGATTCCCCTCCGCGTCGTACTTTTTGTGATCAAGCTCAAAGCCGACCCCCGGTTCGTCGAAGTACGGGCTTTCGTGCATGATCACCGGGACCTTGAGCCCGGAACCGCTCTCCTTCGGCCGGATGATGTCCACCCGGACCAGATCCTTCTCGCCATCGCCGTCGCTGTCGACCGGCGACTGCACCCGGACCTGCTCGCGGATGGCGTCCTGGTAGGAGAAGACGGGCTGTGTGACCCGGCCAGAGACTATGATCTTCGGCTTCGCGGTCGCGGATACGGCAGGAGCGCCGGCGACCACGAGCGCGATCGCGAGTGGGACGGCGGCGAGAAACCCCCGCCGTTGCGTGTTCAACATGTGCACCCCTTTTGAGCTGTTCGTAACAAGCTGTAGCCGCGCGGGCCCTTTTCGATGGGGGTTCGGTGTCAGTTGTCGAGTGCCTGGTAGAGGGTGGTCCAGAAGTCGTGGATGAGGTGTGCCGCGTTCGGGGTTGACATGCCGACCTGGGTGAGCAGGATGCCGGTGAGTTGGTTGGCGGGGTCGGCATAGGTAGTGGTGCCGGCTCCGCCGTCCCAGCCGAACTGGCCGATGGGGGCGTAGTCGCCGCGGTAGGTGCGTACCGCCATGCCGAAGCCCCAGCCGCCGTGCTGGCCTTGGCCGAAGGACACGTGGACGTTGTCGGTGGCCATGGCGTGCCGGGCGGCTTGCTGTTCGGGGGTGAGGCGGTTGGTGGTCATCAGTTCGACGGCGGGCCGGGACAGGACGCGCTGGCCGCCGTGCATGCCGCCGTTGAGCAGCATGCGGAAGTAGGCGTGGTAGTCGTCGGCGGTGGAGACCAGCCCGCCGCCGCTGCCCGGGAAGGCCGGTGGCCGGCTCCATCGTCCGCCCACAGCTTCGTCCCACACGTGGAATTCGCCAGTTTGCGGGTCGGGGGCGTAGAGGGTGGGCAGCCGGTCGATCTGGTCGGCGGGAACGTGGAAGGCGGTGTCCTTCATGTCGAGGGGGCCGAAGATGCGTTCGCGCAGGAACGCCTCGAACGGCCGGCCGGTGACCCTGGCGACGAGCACGCTGAGGACGTCGTGGCTGATCTGGTACTGCCAGCGCTGCCCCGGCTGGTACATCAGCGGCAGCGTGCCCAGGCGGCGCATCCACTCATCCGGCTCAGGCATCGGCTCCGGCAGATCGGGCGTGAGCCCCTGCTCGAAAATCGCACCCATGATCGGACTGCCCAGCGCCGTCATGTCCATGCCCAGCCCGAACGTGGAACTCAGCAGATCCCGTACGGTGATCGGCCGCCGGGCCGGCACGGTGTCGTCCAGCGGGCCGTCGATCCGCTTCAGCACCCGCCGGTCGGCCAGCTCCGGCAGCCATGGCTGCACCGGGTCGTCCAGCCGCAACCGGCACTCATCGAGCAGAACCATCGCCGCCGCCATCGCGACCGGCTTGGAGGTGGAAGCCATCCGGAAGATCGTGTCCCGGCGCATCGGCGCACCACCGTCATGACGCATCGTCCCGATCGCTTCCACATGCGTCTCACCGCCCCGGCCGACCAGAGCGACCAGCCCGGGAATCTTCCCGGACTCGACATGCCGCGCCAGCACGTCGTGCAGTCTGCGCAGCCCTGCCTCGGAGAAGCCGTTATTGCCGTGTTCCATCATCGATCTCCTTGCGCACAGTGGTCGATTTTTTGCGGGCCTGTCCCGGCGTGGCGCTCATGGCCTCGGCGAGTGGGAGCTCGGTCACAGGACGCCCTCGGCGCCCGGAACGCCGGGGGACGGTGTGGTCACCCGGTCGTCGTTTCAGGGTGTGCCGAACCAGCCGGAGAGTGCTTCGCGCAGCGCGGGCGCTGCGCTGTCGGTGGGTTCGTCGATGGTCGCGGCCCAGGCGATGTGGGCGTCCGGGCGGATGAGCAGGGCGTCGGCCGGCCGATCAGCCGTTTTGACGGTGTGGATATCGACGCGAGGCTGCCAGTCTCGGGCGGCCTGCCGCAGGTCTGGGCGGTCGGCGAGGTCGAGGAGGACGGGCCGTGCGGCGTGCATGAGCTCCGCGACGCTGGTCACGCCCTGGTCGGTGTGCAGGGTGAGGTCGGGGGCGAAAGCGCCGGCCAGCGGGTGGTGGGAGCCGGGCATCGGGTAGCGGATGTCGGCGCCGGCGACCAGGGCTCCCATGCGGCGCAGCGGCTGTTCGTCGGTGAGCAACTCCTGGAAGACCTCACGCAGCGCCTCGGCGGCCGCATCGTGCCCGCGCCGCAGTGCCACCTGGGCTCGGGTGTGCAGCATGGTGCGGGCGCCGGCGAGGTGGCGTTCGCCGTGGTAGGTGTCCAGCAGGCCGTCCGGCGCCCGGCCGTGGACGTCGGCGGCCAGTTTCCAGGCCAGGTTGACCGCGTCCAGCATGCCGGCGTTGAGTGCCACACCGGTGGCGGGGAACAGGTGCGCCGCATCACCGGCCAGCAGGATTCGCCCGTGGCGGTAGCGCTCGGCCTGGCGGGCCTTGAAAGTGAACCGCGACAGCCGGATCGCCTCTCCCACCGGCAACCGCACGCCGAGCACGCGGCGGAGGCTGTCCTGGAGTTCGGTCACGGTCATCGGCGTGTCGTCGTCGTACTCGGTGCTCTCGTCTTCGATGGTGTACAGAGAGACGACCTTGGAAGCGGGCGACGCGGCGACTCCGAAGAGGCCACGCTCCGTCCGGGTGAAACCCGCGCGGATCGTGCCGAAGCCGGGGACATCAAGGTCGCCGTTGCTGCGTATGGCCACGGTTTCGGGCAGGGTGACCTGGGCCAGCCGGTTGATCTCCGGGTAGGTGGTGCCGGGAAAGCCGATGCCGGCCCAGTCACGGACCCGGCTGCGCGCGCCGTCGCACCCCACGAGGAAGCGGGCGCTCATCCGGTACGGCCCGTCCGGGCCGAGCACGTCCAGAGTCACCGCGGCGTCGTCCTGGCTCACCCCGACCACCTGGTGTCCGCGGCGGATGTCGGCGCCGAGTTCGCCGGCGCGTTCGTCGAGCAGCCGCTCAAGCCGGGGTTGCGGGAGCGGCAGGGCGTGCAGCGGGGGATCCGCCAGCCGGGTGAGGTCCAGATGCACGCCGCCGAACGGGAACCGGGGAGCAGGGACAGGGTCGGTGCAAGCGGCTTCGAAGCGTTTCAGCAGACCTCGGTAGCGCAACAGCTCGAGGATCTGGCCGCCGAGACCACCGGCCTTGGGGGTGTCGCGGCGCTGCGGCCAGCGCTCCAGCACCAGCGGCCGCACCCCGGCCAGCCGCAGTTCGGCGGCCAGCATCAGGCCGGCTGGGCCGGCGCCCACAATGATCACATCGGCGTCCGTCATCGGTCGCTCCTCTCGCAGGTTCTCGTCGCGTCCACGTGCGGCCCGGTCACCGGCATCGTTTCCGCGGGTTGTGGCAAGGCCGGGCTGGGTGTCGGATGAGGAATGACCGATGCGCATAGAGACGTCCTCCAGGTAGATATCGGCGCGGCCGAGTGGACGGTCGCCGCCGGAGCCGGCGGTTCTGGTGCCGGAAAGGCCGGCGTTGACGCCGGTCAACCGGCGGTCTCCGGGGCAGGCACGGCGTGTTCGGCGGCACGGCTGACCTGCTCCCAGGCGGCCCAGGTCCCCATGCGCCGCTGGGAGATGTCGAAGGCCAGGTCGTACACCATGCTGCCGAGCAGCAGCCGTAGCGGCGGGTCTTCGCTGTCGACCAGCTTCAGCAGCGCCTCGGCGGCCAGGCGCGGCTCACTGTCGATCGAGCCCTCGGCCCACTGCTTCTCCAGCTCGGCGCGCAACGGGTCGTACTCCGCCGACGGCGACGTCGTCGTCATGCTGGTGTACAGGTCGGTCCAATAACCGCCGGGCTGGAGGATGCTGAGCTTGACCCCGAACGACGCGGCCTCCATCGCCAGGGCCTCGCTCATGCCCTCCAGCGCGAACTTGCTCGCGCTGTACATCCCGGTGCTCGGGAAGCCGCCCAGGGCGGCGATGCTGGAGACCTGCACGATGTGACCGGCCGCCTGGGCACGCAGGTGCGGCAGGACGGCCTGGCAGACCCACATCGCCCCGAAGAAGTTGACCTCCAGCTGGGCACGCGCCTCGGCCTCGGTGAACTCCTCGACCATGCCCGAGGACATGGTGCCGGCGTTGTTCACCACGATGTCGAGCCGGCCGAAGTGCTCGGCGGCGGTGTTCACGGCGGCGAACACCGCGTCGCGGTCGGTCACGTCCAGGGGAAGGACGAGGAGCCGATCTCCGTACCGGTCGTCGAAGTCCTGTCGCGTGATGGTCCGGGCGGCGGCGGCCACGTGATCGCCGCGCTCCAGCGCGGCGAGAGCGAACGCGCGGCCCAGGCCGCGGCTGGCTCCTGTGATGAACCAGGTACGGGAAGGGGCGGTATCAGGGGTACGCATATGCCGAGCTCCGATCGGTCCTACGAGACGATCCGTCTCGTCTCGAATAACCGTGACAGTACAGGGCCACCTTTGCCGCGTCAAGACGGGCCGTCTCGTCTCGTTCGTTTGTTAGGTTGGCGGCATGACGACGCAGCGCAAGCCTCCCGCCGACACGACCCGCCGGAACGAGGCCTCCCGGCGGGCCATCCTCGCCGCGGCCTTCGAGCTGGTACAGGAGGTGGGATACGCCAAGCTGAGCATCGAGGGCATCGCAGCCCGGGCCGGCGTCGGCAAGCAGACGATCTACCGCTGGTGGCCCTCGAAGGGGGCGGTGCTCTTCGATGCCTTCCTCATGCTCAGCGAGCAACCGGACAGCGGAGAAGCCGCCCTGCCCGACACCGGTGATCTGGAGGCAGACCTGAAGACGGTGCTCCGAGCCACGATCGAAGAACTCAACGATCCGCGCTACGACGAGCCGATGCGCGCCCTGAACACGGAGATCACGCACGATCCGGCGCTCGCCGCTCTCTACGCGGAACGGCTGGACGCCCCGATGAAAGAGCTGAAGAAACAACGACTGCGCAGCGCCCAGCGGGCCGGGCAGTTGGCCGCGGATCTCGATCTCGACGTGGCCGTCGACCTGCTGTGGGGACCACTGCTCAACCGGTGGCTGCAGCGCAGCGGACCGCTCACCCCCGACTATGCCGACAGCATCGTCGAGACCGCTCTCAACGGCCTGCGCCCGCGCCGCTGAGGCGGTTCGTTCAACTGCTCTGCCTGGCCACCGTGTGAGAAGCCACGGCATCCGCCACGCCACGATGGCCGGGGCCGGTTACGCGTCCTTCGCCAGCAGCTCCTTGAGGGCGTCGTCGATGAACTTCGTGTCGACCGGATTGAGGCCGCCTCCGGCGAAGTGTCCCCATGCGCCAGGGATGACCCGCAGCTCCGCGTTGGGCATGTGGGAGACCTCCCACTCGTTGTCCTCGGGCGGGAAGTAGAGGTCCTGCTCCGCGGGCATGACGATCGCCGGCATGCGGATCGCGGCAAGGGCCTCCTCCACCCCGTCGAATCCCGGAGTCCGGCCTATGTCGGCGTTCTGCCAGGTCCACAGCATGGCGAGCAGGTTGTTCGCGTCGCGCTCGATGAACAACCCCTCCCAGAAGCCGACGAGGAAGTCTTCGAGGGAGCCGTAGCCGAGCGGCTCGCGCTCGTGGACTCTCTCCCGGTAGAACTGCTGGGAGAAGCCCCAGCCCGCGTAGACGCGGGCCATCGCCCGCAGCCCGATGCCTGGCTGCTCGTGGTACCAGCCGTTGTTCCATGCCGCGTCGGCGGTGAGAGCGGCCTTGACGCCCTCAAGGAAGACGATGTTGTGAAGACTCGTCGTCGCCGCGCCGCAGAAGGGAAGTATCCGCCGGACCATGTCCGGATGGCTGACCGCCCACTGGTAGGTCTGCCCGCCTCCCATGGACCAGCCCGTGACGAGCTCCAGGCGCTCGATGCCGAACTGCTCGGTGACGAGCCGGTGCTGCACCTGGACGTTGTCGTACATCGTCACGTGCGGGAACCGTGCCCGGTCGTGCGGCGGAGGGGTGTTGCTGGGAGACGACGAGAGCCCGTTGCCGAGCATGTTCGGAATGATGATGAAGTACGTGGCAGGATCGAGCGCCATGCCCTCACCGATCAGCCACTCGTTGTCGTCATGCTGGCCCGAGTACCACGTCGGATAGACGATCGCGTTGCTCTTGTCGGCGTTGAGCGCGCCGTAGGTCTTGTACGCCAGCTTGGCGTCAGGCAACGTGGCGCCGTTCTGCAGCCGGACATCACCCAGGTTGAAGACGTCGTAATCCATGGGGCCTCCTTGCCGACCACCGGTCCCGATCGCCCAGTTCTTCGCACTCTGATCCGTACTTTAGTCTCGCCGCCGAACAGGAGTCAGGGCGCCTGGCCCGTTTCCCCAGGTCACGATGCTCGGGCGTGGGTACACCCGCTCAGATACAGCTACTCCGAAGGAGTTCGGCCGATGGTTGCCGGCGACGTAACACTCCGTGGAGATGTGCGCGAGGACCGCCACCTCCTCGCGGCGAAGACCCGGTCGGCGGGCCGGCTGCTGCCGGCCGATTGATTTCTTACAAGAGCGACAGCTCACGACACGCTAATTTGGGCACCCCCAAGCAGAGGAGAGCCCCGTGGGCAAGGTGGTCATGTACAGCTCGGTGTCGGTGGACGGCTTCGTCGCGGACGAGAATGACCAGCCCGGACCGCTGTTCGACTGGTTGTCCAGCGGTGACGTCCCGTTGGACGAGAGCGGCGAGCTGAAGGTGTCGCAGACGTCCTACGACTACACCCGGCCGTACTGGGACCAGATCGGAGTCACGATCGTCGGCCGCCACGTCTTCGACCTGACGGACGGCTGGGACGGGAAGCCTCCGGGCGGGATCGACCACGTGGTCGTCGTGTCGCACCGGCCGGAGCCCGAGGGCTGGGACCCCGAGGCGCCGTTTCACTTCGTCGACGGCGTCGAGGCCGCTCTGGCCAAGGCGCAGGAGCTTGCGGGTGACCGCATGGTCGAGGTCGCCGCCGGCGACGTCGGTGGCCAGGTGCTGGCCGCGGGCCTGATCGACGAGGTGCGCATGGACGTCGTACCCGTCGTGTTCGGGTCCGGCAAGCGCTACTTCGGGTCGGTCCACGCGCAGCACCTGTTGGCGGATCCTGACGTGGTGCTTCAGGGCAACCGGGTGCTTCACCTGCGCTATCGGGTGCGCCGATGACCGTACCGCTGGAGAAGCGCTCGTAGATCACGCACCGGCGGGCAGGCGGGTGTGCCGGGGGATGCTGCCGAACTTGCCGGAGTGGAAGTCGCGGTAGGCCTGTTCGATCTCGTCGCGGGTGTTCATCACGAAGGGGCCGCTGGCGTACACGGACTCACCGATGGGCCGCCCGGCGAACAGCAGCACCTTGGTCCGTTCGTCACCGTCGCCGGTGGCCAGGGTCAGCGTGGTCGGATCGCCCGGCCGGGACACCGGATCGGACCAGGCGATCTGCCCGGCGCGCACGGTCCGGCCGGCGATCGCCGGCTGTCCCGAGAGCACGTACGCGAACGCGCGCTGGTCCCCGTCGAGCACCTGCCGGTACTCGGTCCTCGGGTCGAGCGTGAGCACCATGCCCAGGATCGGCCAATGATTGAGCGCCAGCCCGCGCGCCTCCCCGGTCTCCCCCGAGATCAGCTGGACCAGCACACCGGGCTCGGTGTGCACGGCGTGCATGCCGGCCCTCAGGTCCTGATAACGGGTGGGTACGAGCTTCCGATCCGCCGGCAGGTTGACCCACATCTGGATCACATGGGCCTGCTCCGAGCGGGCGGCGACCTCACGGTGGATGATGCCCCGCCCCGCGGTCATCCACTGCACGTCCCCCGGCCCGAGCACCCCGGCGTTTCCCATGCTGTCGCCGTGCTCCAGCGCCCCGTCCAGGATCAGGGTCACGGTCTCCATCCCGCGATGCGGATGCCTTTATTTTTAGCAAGTGACTAAGGTGCCGGACACCCCGGTCGACGAGGAGAGCTGCCACCGCATCCTGCGCGCGATCGACATCATCGGGGTCCGCTGGACCGGCCCGATCCTGCTCGCCGGGGCCCGCGGCGCCCGCCGGTTCAAGGAATACCGGGCCATGGTGCCGGGCATCTCAGATCCGCAGCTCACGCTGCGACTCAAGCAACTACAGGCCCGCCGGCTCATCGAACGCACAGTGATCCCCAGCACCCCGGTCCAGATCACGTACGCCCTCACGCCCGACGCCGAGGAGCTGATCTCCGCGCTTCAGCCGTTGTCGCGCTGGAGTGAACGACACCTCCCGCACGAGGACGCATGACCCGCCGCCAGGGACACCAGCCACCTACATCAAGGTTTTGACCTGGGTGAAGGACAGAAGGACGGGACCGGTCAGAGGGAATTCTCCGGCTTTCCTGCCTTTCTCGATTTCCGGGCGAGATAGGCGCAGTGGCCGAGCCCGGCGAGCCCGCCGAGCGTCCCGTGCAGCGCCACCCCCAGCAGGAGCCAGTGCGGCCAGGTCGTGACCGGAGTGTCGTCGTCACCCAGCCATAACGTCAGCGCGAGGGTGGTGAGCCCGGCGCCCAGCAGGCCGCCGCTCCCGGCCGCGTACCGCCGCCGGGACAGCACCCGTCCGACGTGAACGAGCAGCCCAGGCCAGGCGAGGATCGCGACGTAACTCAGCGCACCGCCGCCGAAGTAGCCCGCGAGCTGGAGGAGAGACGCCGACGAGAAGCCCTGGTACGTCCAGTCGAACATCTTGCTGAGCCATGAACCGGTCGCCCAGACGAGCGTCAACGCGGTGGCGATGACGAGGAACGCACTGACCGTCCAGGGGGCGTCTCGGCCGCCGGCGGAAGGCGTGTCGCTCATGTTCGGTGCCGCTCCTCATTGGCGACCTCCAGGCTAACCGCCACTCACGGCGGTGATCACCGCCGTGAGTGTCTTCCTCGATCAGACGTCGTCATCGCCTGTCGGCCTGGCGGAGCATCGCGTCTGTCTCGGGGTCGGGCATGAGTTCCCGGACCTCCTGCGCACAGCGGCAAGCGACGGCGGTCTTGGCAGCCCACGCCAGTGCCTCTTCGCGTGAGGCCACGTCGACGACCGTGAACCCGCCGATGACCTCCTTGGTCTCCGGGTAAGGGCCGTCGGTGACCATCCCGTCCGTGGCCACGATGCTCGCCCGCTGCCTTTCCAGCCCGGCGCCGAACACCCACACACCGGCGTTCACGGCCTCCTGGACCACCGCGTGCGCGGCCTTGCCCACGTCGTCCCAGTCCTCGTCGGGAATGTGGTCCATCGCCCCATCATTGAACGAGATCAAGTACTGAGTCATCCCATGACCCCCTTGCTCCGGCGCCCCGGCTCCGTCATCGCCGCCTTCCGCGAGGGCTACACCCGCACTGACGACTTTCGCTTCGACGACATCGCCATCCAGCCCTTCCAGCACACGTTCGACGGGGTGCTGTTCGGCCTCGTCATCGAAACCTTCGAAGGCGAAGAACACGCCGAGTTCTACCCGAACCACATCGGCTTCTACGAACCATGGGACGGCATGTACGACACCTGACCATCCTCGTGATCAGTACGGATGCGGGAGAGTGAGCGGCGGCCGGTGCTCACGTCTCTACCTCGGGTCGAGTTCGCGCGTCATCCAGATCGTGTCGCCGTGTTCGGCGTCCTCGGTGATGCGGTCGCTTCGGTGGAAATCGAGCTTCTCGAGGACACGGAACGAGGGTGCGTTCCACTCCCGCACGGTCGCCCAGAGTCGTCGACGTCCTGTTCGAGTCGCGGCTTCGGTGACCGCACGGGCGGCTTCTGTCGCGTAACCCTGGCCGTGAGCTCGTCGTGCCAGCTCGTACGCGATCTCAGGCTCGTCGAGAGATCCCTGGCCGACGGTCAATCCGCAGTACCCGATGAACTCACCGGTGTCTCGCAGCTCGATCGGCAGCAACCCGAGCCCCGGATCCGCCGCCAGCGGATTGTTGAGGAGCCAGCCGCGGATGTCCTCGACCGTCGGGCGCCCCTCTGCGTCGATCCGCCGTACCGACGGCACTCGTGGATCCCGCTCAAGCCACAACCCGCGGTACTCCTCGGCATCCGACGGCACCCACCGCCGCAACCGCAGCCGCTCGGTCACCAACTCCGCCGGTAGATCCTCACAAGTCCCCACCCGGCCAACCTAACCCGATGCCGGTCAAAACCGGAAAACGACTTACACCGCGGTCATCGACCCGTCACATGCTGATCTCGATGAAGCGTTCCGTAACCCGGTTCATACCGGAGTAGGGAAGGATCGCTCATGAGAAGCGATACGGAACGCGGTCACGCAGACCTATCCATGGAGCCGAGAGGCAAGCAGGAGCGCCGGTGTCGGACATGACAGAGGCTCGGATCGCGGCCGCCGCGCGGATCAACACCACGGTGGCACATCCTGCCCGGGTGTACGACTATCTGCTGGGTGGCAAGGACAACTTCGCGGCCGACCGCGAGATGGCCGCGAAACTGATCGAGTTGTCTCCCGGCACACGTGAGGGCGTCCGTGCCCACCGTGCCTTCCTCCGCCGAGCGGTGCGCTACCTCGCCGAAGTGGGTGTCTCGCAGTTCCTCGACATCGGCACCGGCATCCCCACCCAGGGCAACACCCACGAGATCGCGCAGGAGGTCAACCCCGCGACGCGGGTGGTCTACGTGGACAACGACCCGATCGTCCTGGTCCACGGCCGGGCCCTGCTGAACGGCAGCCCAACCGGAATGACCACGGTGATCGAGGCCGACCTCCGGCAGCCCAAGATGATCTTGTCTCATCCCGAGGTCCGGACCGTGATCGACTTCACGCGTCCGGTGGCTGTCATCCTGGCGGGCGTCCTGCACTTCGTCACCGACCAGGAGGATCCGTACGCAACGGTGGAGCACATCAAGAGCGCCGTGCCTGCGGGCAGCCACCTGCTGCTGTCGCACATCACCCTCGACTTCGCGCCCCGGGTGCGCGAGGAGGACTTCACCAAGCCGTACGACAAGAGCAGCGCGCCTATGGCCCCCCGCACGCACGCCGAGGTGCTGCGGTTCTTCCAGGGCTGGCATGTGGTCGATCCGGGCGTCGTCGAGGTGGTGAAGTGGCGGCCGGACGTGAGCGAGCGCCGGGAACACATTCCGGGCGGCGGCCATGCCTGGGCCTACGGCGGGGTCGCGATCAAGCCCTGACAGAGATGGCACGCTGTTCGCAGAGGTGTTAGCAAGATCAAGCCTTGTCGCCAGTGATCCCCACGAGAGATCCCGTGGCAACTGTCCCTTCCGGATGAAGCCGGCGCGGCTGGGAAAGGTTCCGATCGGTGACCCGCCCGCGCCGCGCCGGCGCTCACGGTGTGGCCGTGCCCCCGTCCACGCCGATCTCCGGGAGCGGCCGTGCCGCCCTGGTCGCCGCCCCCGCGTCAGGCCCGCACGCCGCCTCCAGCAGGTGGTTCCCGATCGCGAAGTCGATGGCGTGCGTGACAGGACTACCGTTCTCGTCGAGCTGCTGGTAGTTCCTCAGGTTCGTGCCGAAGGCGAACTGGTGGCCGCCGTCGGTGTCGGAGAACGCGAAGGTCTGCGTGCCGGGGACGCTCCCGTCGTGCCCCCAGAACCTGCCGCACGGCAGGTCGAGGGGGTAGATCCCGAGACCGTAGTCGAACACGGCGCCCGAGAACGACCGGATGGGCACGGTCTTCTGCATCTCGGCGAGCAGAGTCGCGTCGAGCAGCTCGCCGCGCAGCAGCAGCCGGAAGAAGCGGTTGAGGTCCTCCATCGTCGAGGCGACCGCACCCGACGTCCAGGCCCAGGACATGTTGTAGACGCTGTAGTCCTTGGGCGGGTCGAAATAGCCGAACAGCGCCTCGTACGCCTTGGAGTTCGGCCCAGGGAGGTACGGCGTACGCGGGAACGACGTGTGCCGCAGCCCGGCCTTCCGGAAGACGTGGTCGGTGATGTACCGCTCGGCGCTCGTGCCCGTCACCTTCTCCAGCAGCAGGCCGGCGATGACGAAGTTCGTGTTCGAGTACGCCCCGGGTGCCACCCCCGGCCGCCCGGTCGCGGGGGCGCCGAGCCCCGCCCGTACCAGCTCCTCCGGCGGGAAGGCGCGGAAGCGGTTGGCGTCCAGGCTCTCGACCGTCGGGAAGATCACGCCGGCGTGGTCGGCGATGTGGCTGGTGTGGTTGAGCAGCATGCGTACGGTGATCTGCTGCCCGCGCTCACCCGGGAACAGATCCGGCAGGTAGCGGCCGATGGGGGCGTCGAGCTCGATCGTGCCTTTGCCGACCTGCTGTAATACCGCCACGGCGACGAACGACTTGGTGACGCTCCCGGCCCGGTGCACCATCTCGGGCCGCATCGGGCGGCGGGTATCGACGTCGGCGACGCCTGCGGCGCCCTTCC
The DNA here is from genome assembly GCF_014646515.1 of Nonomuraea glycinis. GTDB lineage: Bacteria > Actinomycetota > Actinomycetes > Streptosporangiales > Streptosporangiaceae > Nonomuraea > Nonomuraea glycinis. Next base: position 9,147 of record NZ_BMNK01000015.1, on the reverse strand, counting down.
AGCTCCGGCGGCCGTCCACGACGTTCGACGAGATGCCGTACATGCCGGCCTCGTGCACGGCGTCCAGCGTCTGCCGCAGCCGCTGCCGGTCGAGGCCGCCGTCCTCAGCAGCGGCCACGGGCCCCGCCACGAGCATCGCGGCGGCCAGGGTCGCGGCTCCCAGCCGCGAGGCTAACGTGCTGAATCGACGAATGGTCATAGCGCTCAGCATGAGCCTTCCGCTCGGCGAAGGTGAGTGCGCTGTGTCACAGGTCCCGCATGACAGAAGTCAACTCCCCCGACGTGGCGACAGCCGAACGATCAGGAAAGCACGAAGGCCCGCCACCAGGTTGCTCCGGTCAGGGCCTTCGCGGCTGTCCGAGTCAGACGGACTCGAACCTCCTCACCTGCTGATCCGTGGGCAAGGCAGACGGCACGTCCATCCCCTGTCGCAGATCGCCCCAGCCGCAACGGTGCGATCTGATCGTTGCCCAGCACGTCTCTTGATCAGGGGATGTAGACCTCGTAGTAGAAGCCCGGAGGGTAAGGGCCACCTCCGCGGAACCAGTGACAGTAGGCGAGCCCGGTGTATTGACCGTTCAGCGCAGCGTCATCGAAGGCGAGGTCGCAGTCGGCCATGGTCTGATAGGGGCCCTGCAGGTACCAGTCCGGTGCCGGCCAGTTTGCGGCGACCACGGCCGTGCTGGTCTGGGTGGCGGCGACAGCGGGTGCCGCACTTGCCAGGACGCCGACGCCCAGCGCCACGGCGAGTACAGCGGAATGTAATCGGCGAACCTTCATTGTGGGTGACTCCTCACATCCGGGAAGGAGAACACCTTCAGATGAGCATCGGTCAGGACAATCGTCAAGATCAAGGATCGTCGGTCAGGACGGGTCAGTGGGTGCGGCCGTCGCGATAGGCGGCGATCGCGATCCCGACGAACGAGCGAACCAGCGGATTCGTGTCGCCCTCGTTCCATGCCACCACCACACGGCTCGGGGGCATGTCGATCAGCGGCACCACGGCGAGCCCGGCCGCCTGCTGGTGGTTCAGGAGAGTCATGCCGATCGTGCCGTTCCAGAGAACGGCTTGCCTGCACTCCTGGACGGCACGCACCACTGGGCCCTCCCGAGGTGCCCCGCCGTTCCAGTACGACTGCCAGACGGGGTCGGTGCCCTCCGGGAACAGGAACCAGCGGCGGTCGGCCAGATCGGCCAGCTTCACGCTGTCCCGCCCGGCCAGTGGATCGTCCGCGCGCACCAGCGCGCCCACCGGGTCGGCACGCAACTCTCGTACGGTCAGACCGGTCTCGTCGAACGGCCCGCGGGTCAGGGCCACGTCGACCAGTCCAGCGTGCAGGCCGCAGGTGGGATCGGTCAGGTCGGTCTCGCGAATGCGGACCTCGACCTGCGGGTGCCGACGGCGGTAGGCGTCGGCCAGCCGGGCCGCACCCGGGTCGGCGCTGTCGCCCAGGAAACCCACCGTGATGGCCGCGGTGCCGGCCGCCGCGGCCACGCGTATACGCAACCGGTCGGCCTGGTCGAGCAGGGTCCGCGCCTCGTCCAGCAGCACGGCCCCCACCGGAGTGAGCGAGACGCCGGAGGGCGAGCGGTCGAAAAGCGCGGCACCGACCTCATTCTCCAACTGCTTGATCGCTCGGCTCAGCGGCGGTTGACTCATGTGCAGCCTGGCGGCGGCCCGGCCGAAGTGGAGTTCGTCGGCGACCGCCACGAAATAGCGCAGCGTACGTAGCTCCATGATGCGACGATACCCGTACGGTATCGGCGGCACAGAACAGATCTTGGACGGGCGCAGTGCGCTGACGGTGAGATCGAGACATGACCGACCAACCGCAGGCCAGTGAACCGACCGCCGACCCCGCTGTATCGGTGGTCGGCCCGGGCGACGGCGAGACGATCGTCCTGGGCACCACGCGACTGCGCGTCCTCGAAGACGGCAGCAACACCGGGCACCGCCTCGGAATCGCCGAATCCATCCTCGCGCCGCACACGCCCGGACCGCCGCAGCACCGTCACGCCCAGCACGACGAGGGCTTTTACATCATCTCCGGAGCGGTACGGTTCACGGTCGGCGACCAGGACTACGACGCGACGGCGGGCACGCTCGTCATGGTCCCACCCGGCGCCCCGCACACCTTCGCCAACGTGACCGACGAACCCGCCGTCATGCTCAGCACGTTCACACCCGATCTCTATGTGCAGTATTTCCGCGACCTGGAGGACATGATCGCCGGTGGCCGGGCGATGACCCCGCAGGCCAACATCCAGGCGATGCGCCGCTACGCCACCGAGCCCGCCACCCGTGGATGGACACCGTGAACGTCGCGTACTGGATCGTCGCCGGCCTGCTCGCTCTCTTCTACCTTTACGCGGGCGGGGTGAAGGTGGTCCGGAGCCGTGAACGGCTCCGGCCGATGATGGCCTGGGTGGACGACATGCCGATGCCGGCCGTCAGGGCCATCGGCGTGATCGAGGCACTCGGCGCGATCGGGCTGCTCCTCCCGCCGCTGACTCGTATCGCCTCCTGGCTGGCCCTGGCCGCGGCCATCGGCTTCGTGGTCCTCCAGATCGGCGCGACCACCCTGCACCTGAAACGCGGAGACCGCCAGATCGCCCTCAACATCACCCTCCTCCTCACTGCGTCCCTCACTGTCTGGCTGGCGACAACATGGCTGTGAACAGGACCGATGGGCATGGCCGACCGCTGTAAGCAAGATCCGTAAATTGTCCTGACAAACACTAAGGCCCACTCCCAGAGACTTCTGGTAGCGGGCCTTGTATACGGCGCCCTCCTGCCTCTGGCGAAGGAGGGCATGTTGGAGATCAGCGAAGAGCGACTTGAGCAGGTCTTTCCCGCAGACTGGGTTCACCGTCTGCGGGAGGGCCTCGGCGGTGCCTGAGCAAGGATGCTGGTTTCCGCCCCCGTGGACGAACCGATCGTCAAGCGCTTCGCCAGGCGTCAGTGATGCAGGACTCCTCGAAGTGCCACCTTCCCGCGGCACGAACTGAAACCACACCTTGATCAGGCCGGGCTCTGCAGGAACACGTTCGGAAGGGGCGTCCCTTGCCGCCCGCCAAACCGTGCTGGCATCATGGCGAACATGATCGAAAGAATCGAGTCTTCCCTCCGCCGGTGAGCGCGGCGACCGAGCCTGGACCGCTCGGACCCCAGATCGGCTTGTTCGACTACGCGATGCACCTGCATCAGCAAGATCCAGACTCCCCGCTGCCACGTGATGGAGAGCCGTACCCCGACGATGGACTCCACCGTCAGCGGGCTCGGCCACACCCACCTGAAGATCAGCGACTCCGAGGCGCGGACATCGCCCGCATCCTGGACGCACACTTCGCCAAGCCTGAGGCCCCGCCAAGCGCGCTCGCCGATGCGTTCCATGATGTCTACGTCCCCATCCATCACAACGAGCACATCGCTGCCGCGGCGCTCCGAGCGGACCGGCATCGGGTTCAGCAGACCGGGCAGTGGCTGGTGCAGCAGAGCACCGACCGATGCTCGGCCACCGTCGGGCTGGCGCTACTCGCCGCCGACTGGGCGGAGGAGGACATCCCGCTGATCCGGACCATCGGTCTGCTGTCGAACCACTTCGGCCCATTGGCTGCTCATGCTCTCCGACGCCGCCTCGGCGGCTCAGAGGCACTGCAGTGGCTTGCCGAGCGAGTGACCGGCTGGGGGCGGGTCTACGTCATAGAAGCACTCTGCCTGGCCGGAGGATACGGATCGCGTTGGTGGCTACTGCGTCACGCCTGCGACGGCGACGTCCTCAACGCTACTTCGCCGGCAAGGTCGCTACCGCAGCCCACCTGCATGAAGCGATCACCAGTGCTGAAGCCGACGACGACTTGGTCGACCACACCGGCCGCTTACTGGCCATCATGGCGGATTGCTCCGGCATGGGCCTGACCCTGGAGCACTATCCGCCCGCGTCCACCGTCCTCCAGGCGCATGCCCATCACCTGAGTCGCCAGACACCAACCCTGAGCAGGTACGTCGATGCGGCAGTCATCGCCGACCACCTGGCGCAGAAGCAACCGGAACGCGTCGGCTGCACCCTCGAACATCGAGACCGTGTCCTGCAGCACTACCTCGCGGTACTCAATCGAGAGGACTGGAGTGAAACGGCTCGGGCCGAGCTTGCCTCAGACAGCTGGTTCGCAAGCAACGTGGCAGCACGCCTGCATCTCCAAGCGTTCACAAACGCTGAAGCCGACGCTGGGACAGAGCCGGCGGAGTAGGCGACCACCCAACGCCCGCGTGCTCCCCACCCCATCACGACCTTGGCCGCCCTCTCCTGCGCACCGCGCTGTGAACCGGCTGTTCACCCCCACTCGGTGCCGAGCAGCCGTTCCAGCTCGGCCTGCGTCTGGACCGGGTCGTAGCCGGGGATGGCCTCGCGCATAAGGTCGTGGGTGCGCCGCTGGGCATCGGCGCCCGCCGCCCGCACCGCCGCGAGCGTCTCCTCGGCCAGGTCCTGGCTGCCCAGCCGGAGGGCGCGCCGGTCGTAGCGGACGTTGAGGACGCGCCCGTCCGCGTCGACGGTCACCCGCACGTGGCCCGACGGCCCCTCGCCGGTGCCGGTGACAGCCTGCATCTCCTCCTGCGCGGACTCCAGCCAGGCCAGCATGCGCTCGCCCCGGCGGGCTGCCTCGTCCAGCTCCCGTTCGCTGATATTGGCAGGGTCCATGTCCGGCCGAAACACGCTTCGCCTCCTAGTAAAGGTCGTTGATTGCCTGCTCGACCCGGGCGCGTACGAAGGTCTCGTCGAGCGGCGCCGGCAGGGCCGCGGTGACGTCGCGCACCCCGTCGGCGATCTCTCGCGCCTGCCGCCCGGCGTCGTCCTGCGCGGCCCGCAGCACCTCGGCGACCTTCCCGCCGAGCGCGGCCTCGCCGAGCCGCAGCGCCCGCGGGTCGATGCGCAGGTGGGTGTGGGCGCCGTGGCCGTTGGCGACCGCCTCGATCAGCCCGTCGTCGCTCTTGGCGCAGCCCTCCACCTGACCGATGGACGCCCGGGCGTCGTGCAGCGCGCGGATGGCGCGGCGGCTCTGGGCGACGTACTGGTGCAGGTACTCGGCGTCGTCCTCCGGCGCAGGTGAATGCATGTCGACTTCCGTCAGTCAAGGGCGGGTGAGCGTTTCAGTGTAAACACCGCGTCGCAATATGTCTGGATATGCTGCTTGAGCATGACGGGATTTGAGATCTCCTTGGGAACTGTGGGACGCGGCGGCGCACACGTCAGCGGCTACGGGGCGGACTATGACGCCTCGGTCATGCGGCTACGGGAACGGGGGAGCGGCGCCCGCACCTTCGGCGGCGAGGGGCTCTTTGCCACCATCATAGGGACCTACAACGAGTGCCTGCAGGTCTCGCTCGACGCGCTGACGGGGATCGGCGGGGAGATCGCCGAGACCGGCGAGGGCCTGCACATGGTGTCGAGGAACATCCGGGCGGCGGAGAGCACCAACGTCGAGAGCTTCGAGAGCCCCACATGGCGATAACGCTCGACCCGCAGGTGGCGGGCTTCCTCAACCTCATCGGCTACCCCTGGCCGAACGACAACGAGGACGAATGGCACCTCGAGGCGAACGACTGGCGCGTCGTCCTCGCCGGATCGTCGGCCCAGGGCGCGGCGGCCGACGAGACAGTCCGCCGCACGGAGCAGCATTACCAGGGTGATTCGGCCACGCAACTGGCGACCCGCTGGGACCGGGTCGGCGACGACGGCGGCCACATCTCCCAGGCCACCGCCGCGGCGAAGCTCGCACCGGTCGTCCTTGACGGCACCGCGAACGTGGTCAGTGCGGTGAAGCTGGCCGTGGGCACGCAGGCCGCGTTCGGGCTGACCGCCACCACCCAGGCGCTGCTTTTCGGCGGCGCGGCGGGCGGAATGCTCGCCCTCGCACGCATGCAGATGACCCGCCACGCCGTGGGCAAGGCGGCACTCGAAGGCGCGGAGGGCACGGCCAGGGGGCTGGCCCCGGTCCTGCGCGGCCGGGTGACCGACAGCATGCGCCGCATCATGAAGGAGATGGAGAAGCGGCCGCACGCCCGCGACGGCATGCTCCAGGCCCGGCGCAAGCGCGGAAGCGGCGGCGGCGGCTACAATCCGAACGCCGCGGCGAGCTATGACTCCGCCGCGCAGCGAATGCACGGCAGGTTGCCCAGCAGCAGCGACGTGAGCAAGATGACACCGGAGCAGGCCAGGCAGGCGGCGGCGGAAGTCAAGGACAGCGTCCTCACTCGGAAGATGAACGAGGCCCGTCTCGGCAAGGACTCCGGACACCAGGCGCGGCTGGAAGCGGAGCAGAAGCTCTTGGCCGAGCTCGAGCGCAAGGCCAAAGAGGGGAACTGACGCGAGATGCAGACACAGACAGGCGACGACCTGATGGCGCGCATCCTCGCCCGCCCCGTCGACGACCAGGTCCGCGGGCAGGCGGCCAACGACCTGCTCAACGAGCTGTTCGGCGGCTACCCCGTCGAAAGCCTCCGCGCCCTGCTGCACAGCGGCGACGACGACGCCGTACAGACCGGGGCCTGGCTGCTGTCGGAGCTGGGTGAGCAGGCCGCGCCGCTGCTGGAAGAGGTCCCCGCTCTGCTGGCCCACCAGCGGCTCCAGGTGCGGTTCTTCGCCGTCGAGTTCGTGCTGCTCGCCGCGGACGAACGACACGCCGGCATCATCGCCCAGGTCCTCACCCTGAGCCGGGCTGCCGATACCGCCATCCGGTGGAAGGTCCTGCACTTCCTGGCGATGGCCTCGACCGAGCAGCTCATGGCCGGGCTGTCGCGGCTGGATGACCCGGAGGTCGGGCGGCTCACGGCCGGGCTGGTCGCCTCGGACACCGAGGACCCCGACCCGGGCGAGGTCGTCGCTGGGATGGAGGGTGACGACCCGGTGGCCCGGCTGTTCGCCGCGGCGATCGCGGTGCGCATGGCCGAGGACGACCCGGCGCTGCTGGCCCACGCTGCCAGGGTGCGCGACGAGGAGATCAGCTCGTTCGCGCAGTGGCAGCTCGGGAGGTTCCAGGAGTAGCGCCACCGGTGGGGCCGACCGTCAGCGTCCGCCCCACCGCTCCGGGGCCAGCGGACCCGTCTGACTCGAATATGCACGGATTCTTGCCCGGGCTTGTCCAGATATGGCGACCAAGTCAGAATCGGTTCAGCCTTCAACTACTTAGTTGGGGAGTCACCGTACGGATGAGGAGAGGCATGAAGCGCATCATCTCCATTCTCGTCACCACCGGCGTACTCGGCGCCACGCTCACCGGCATCAGTCCCGCGTCCGCGGCCACCTCCGCAATCGACTGCACCGCAGGCGGCTACACCTGGGTCAGGAATAGCTACGTCCCCACCAACGTCGAGAGTGGCGCGATAGACGGTCGCATCTACAACATCGGCGGCCCGTCGGCGAACAACTACGAGATCTGCCTCGACATCCCGGACACCTCGACATTCACGATCCAGGTACGGATCGGGCCCACCGGGTCACAGCGTGTGTTCGTGGACAGCCGGCCCGGGGACAAGATCTTCCGCTTTTCGCCCGGTGCCAACACCTTCTGGCAGGTGTACGGCACGTTGACCGGGCCCGGCAGCACCTACCTCTACTACACCTGGCACGAGAAGCAGATCCCGGCCTGACGTGGAACGGGCCGACCACGGTGATGTGGCCGGCCCTACCGCTGCCCACGCTGCCAAGCCCCAGCACGACGCCGGCGCTCGGTGTGGACGGTCGACGGGACTCGCAAGTTCCGGCCTCTCCTCCCACCGGTTCACTTGGCCGAAAGAAGCGGGATCGCGGCTCAGCTTGCCCCGTCAAAACCCCGAGATGCGCACTCGAGTGAGCCCACTCGGTCCCATAGCTTTGCCGCGACTCAGGTCGAGCAGCTTGAGCCACCGATGCGAGCAAGGTCGACGACCACCAGTCGGTCGCGGGTTCGCCAGAAGACGAGTGGTCCATTCTGCGTCCATGCGCCGATCTTGATCTCCCCCCACGGCATCTCGGCCTTGGTCAGGGCATAGGACCCGAGCAATGCGGACTGGTGCGTGCAGCGGTCGTAAATCTGAGCGACATGTCCGAGTCCCCCGGCGCCCCATGTGCGAGGAATGGAGTCGTCTCCGTCAACGGTGGGGACACCGAGAAGGGCAAGCCGATCACGAATCGGCGGTCTCATCAGGAGTGCGTCTCCCGGCACCGTGGTGCGCTCGGAGCCATCCACCCGTAGCACCGTCGCCTGAGTGACCTTCCACAACTCCTGCCGATCCTCGCCTACGCACCATGCGGGACCGCAGGCTAAGCGGTGATCGAGGTCGTCGGCCGCGGCTACTTCGATTTCCTGACCTGTCTCAACGTTGACCACGGACCGCTCGTACTGGTCATAGGCCCACGGCCAGGAACTCACCCGAAGACGCCTCCCTGGAAGCAGTTGCTCGGGCTCTCCACCGCTCAGCGGAACCCGCCAAACATCGCCGTCGTATCCCCACCAGACAGCGTGCTCACCGGCGATCTGAAAGCCGTAGACATACGCCTCCTCGGCCTGAACGCCTAGCGGCAGCCGCGACACCATGTGCATCGGCCCCCCTGTTCGCGGCATGGCCCACAGTTCGTAATGACGTTGCCCGCCGTAAGATGCACCCGATGCATATCCTTTGACGAGCAATGCCACGTGGGACGCTCCAAGAGTCGTCGCCTGGACTTCGAAACAGCCACCACACGCCGCCCGCTCAGGAGCTTGCGCGAAGACACGTTGCTTCTTGGTTCTTGTGTTGAAACTGATGAATTCCGGACGGTGCTCACGAGTCATCAAGAGCAATTCGTCGCCACCGAGGGCGCCAATGGGCCACAGCCACATGCCATCCTTACGCTCAGCGGGCACCACGCTGACGACATCAGGCCAGACATCCTTAACCGGATCAAGGTGCGGTACGACCGGGAGTTCAGCCGGCCGCTGCGGCACCTCTTCCTCATCGCGGGAAGCCCACGCCACACCCACTGCGAGCACAAGTAACAGCGCCACACCTGCACGCACAACCGCGACCCGATCCCAAAGACGACTCACTCGTCGCAATCCCCCGCCCTAGCCTCGGGCTTTCACGGTGAATTTCGCCAGACTTGATCATTCACATAAGAAAAGTGCCTT
>NZ_BMNK01000014.1:130821-254297 GCF_014646515.1 Nonomuraea glycinis | reverse complement strand
CGCTCATTTCGTGTTCTGTTATGTCTTAATCCTGTCAGCCGTTCAAGTCCCTGTCAAATTGACAGGAGCCGCTCGACCTTCAGGAATAACCATCGCCCCGCTTCCGGGACAACCCCTCTAACTTACCAGCCCTTGGAAGGTTCTGCGAACCGATCTTCGGAGCGTCGTGCCAGAAGGAGTTATCGTCACAGGTGCGCAGCCCACATCAAAGTCACCTGAGTGAGAGAGAGTGGTTGCGCCGCACTGCGTCGACTCCTAAAGATTAGCAGCGGGTCCGGACCGCTCGTGACGGCTTCAGGAACGCGGCAGGCCACGAATCGATCACGGCCGAACATAGACTCCCCCCGTGAGCAGCAACACGCCCCCTGTGGCGAAGACGGTTCCGGCTGAGCGCACCCATCACGGCGACACCGTGATCGACGAGTACGCATGGCTTACCAACAAAGAAGATCCGGAGACGATCGCATATCTGGAGGCGGAGAACGCCTATCTCAAGGAGCGAACGGCTCATCTGGCCGATCTCCAGGAGCAGGTCTTCCAGGAGATCAAGGGCCGCACTCAGGAGACCGATCTGTCGGTGCCCAGCCGTAAAGGCTGTTGGTGGTACTTCAGCCGCACCGAGGAGGGCAAGCAGTACGCCGTCTCCTGCCGGGTGCCGGCCGACGGGGACGCCCCTCCGGAGATCACCGTCGGCGAGCGCCTGGAGCGTGAGCAGGTCGTCCTGGACGGCAACGAGCTGGCGGGTGACAGTCCGTTCTTCTCCATGGGCACCAGCTCCATCTCGCCCGACGGCACGATGCTGGCCTACTCCACCGACTTCACCGGCGACGAGCGCTTCAACCTGCGGTTCAAGAACCTGACGACGGGTGAGCAGCTGCCGGACGTGATCGAAGGCATCTTCTACGGCGGCGCCTGGTCCGCCGACGGCTCGGTGTTCTTCTACACGCGCGTGGACGACGCCTGGCGCCCGTTCCAGGTCTACCGGCACACCCTCGGCACCGAGGAGGACGTGCTCGTCCACGAGGAGGCCGACGAGCGCTACTGGGTGGGCATCGGCCTGACCCGCAGCGAGCGTTACCTGGTGCTCGGCGCGGGCAGCAAGATCACCAGTGAGGTCAGCATCCTGGACGCCGCCGACCCCACGGGCGAGTTCCAGGTCGTGCGCCCGAGGAAGACCGGGGTCGAGTACGGCGTCGAGCACGCGGGTGACTTCTTCTATGTCCTGCACAACGACGGCGCGCGCAACTTCGAGCTCGCCACCGCCCCGCTCGACGACCCCGGCACGTGGACGCCGCTGATCGAGCACCGGGACGACACCCGCCTGCTGGAGATCGACGCGTTCGCCGGCCACGCGGTCGTCCACTTCCGCCGCGAGGGCCTGACCGGCCTGCGCGTGCTGCCGTACGACGAGCAGCCCTCGTACGAGATCGACTTCCCCGAGCCGCTCTACGACGTGGGGCCGGTCGGCAACCCGGAGTTCGTCACCAACCGGCTCCGGCTCGCCTACACCAGCATGGTCACCCCGGCCAGCGTGTACGACTACGACCTGGCCACCCACGAGCTCATCCTGCTGAAGCGCAAGCCGGTGCTCGGCGGCTACGACCCGGGCGACTACGAGCAGTTCCGTGAGTGGGCCACGGCCGAGGACGGCACCGAGATCCCCATCTCGATCGTCAAGCGCAAGGACACCGGCAGGCCGGCCCCGACGGTCCTGTACGGCTACGGCAGCTACGAGACCTCCATCGACCCGAGCTTCTCGGTGCCCAGGCTCTCCCTGCTGGATCGCGGGTTCGTCTTCGCGGTGGCGCATGTGCGCGGTGGCGGTGAGATGGGCCGGCGCTGGTACGACGAGGGCAAGCTCACCAAGAAGAAGAACACCTTCACCGACTTCGTGGCGGCGGCCCGGCACCTGAAGCGCTCGGGCTGGAGTGCGGAGGTGATCGCCAGGGGCGGGTCCGCCGGCGGGCTGCTGATGGGCGCCGCGGTGAACCTGGCGCCCGAGGAGTTCGCGGGCGTGGTGGCCGAGGTGCCGTTCGTCGACGCGCTGACCACCATCCTGGACCCGTCGCTGCCGCTGACCGTGATCGAATGGGACGAGTGGGGCGACCCTCTGCACGACGCGGACGTGTACGCGTACATGAAGAGCTACACGCCGTACGAGAACGTGGACGAGCGGGAGTATCCGCCGATCCTGGCGATCACCAGCCTGAACGACACCCGGGTGATGTACCACGAGCCCGCCAAGTGGGTCGCCAGGTTGCGGGCCACCGCGCGCGGCGGACCGTTCCTGCTCAAGACGGAGATGGGGGCGGGTCACGGCGGGCGCAGCGGACGTTACGACGCCTGGCACGAGGAGGCGTTCGCCCTTTCCTGGATCATCGAGCGCGGCACGAAGGGAAGCACGGCATGACCTATCAGGCAGACGAGGCCCGCTACGAGCGGCAGCCGTACAACCGCAGTGGCAGGAGCGGGGTGAAGTTGCCCGCCGTGTCGCTGGGGCTGTGGCACAACTTCGGGGACGACCGCCCGGTGGAGAACTCGCGGGCGATCCTGCGGCGGGCGTTCGACCTCGGGGTGACGCACTTCGATCTGGCCAACAACTACGGCGTGCCGTACGGGTCGGCGGAGCGCACGTTCGGGCGGATCTTCCAGCAGGATTTCGCCCCCTACCGGGACGAGCTGATCATCTCCAGCAAGGCGGGCTACGACATGTGGCCCGGCCCGTACGGCGAGTGGGGGTCGCGCAAATACCTGCTGGCCAGTCTGGACCAGTCGCTGGGGCGGATGGGGCTGGAGTACGTCGACGTCTTCTACAGCCACCGGCCGGATCCGGACACGCCGCTGGAGGAGACGATGGGGGCGCTGGACCGGGCCGTGCGCTCGGGCAAGGCGCTGTACGCGGGGATCTCCAACTACTCGGCGGAGCAGACCACCCAGGCCGCCAGGATCATGCGGGAGCTGGGCACGCCGCTGCTCATCCACCAGCCGTCCTACTCGATGATCAACCGCTGGATCGAGGACGGGCTGCTGGACGTGCTGGAGGAGGCGGGCATGGGCTGCATCGTGTACTCGCCGCTGGCGCAGGGGCTGCTGACCGACCGCTACCTGAAGGGGGTGCCGGCGGATTCGCGGGCGGCCACCAGCAGGTTCCTCAGCGAGGACCGGATCGATCGCGACCTGGCGCGCGGGCTCGACGAGATCGCCCGTGGCCGGGGGCAGACGCTGGCCCAGATGGCGCTGTCGTGGACGCTGCGGGACCCGCGGGTGACGAGTGTGCTGATCGGCGCCAGCAGTGTGCGGCAGCTTGAGGACAACGTGGCGTGCGTGGACGGCCCGGCCTTCACCGAGGACGAGCTCAAGGCGGTGGACGAGATCACGGGGGCGACGGCCGCGTAACCGGCAAGGCCTCGTGGTCAGCAGAATCTCGTGGTCGGTTACAGGGCTTCGTTGCGCTGCAGGTAGGTGAAGGCCGCCCAGCCGGGCAGCACCGGCAGCCAGAAGGTGAGCAGCCGGTGCAGCAGCACGGCGGAGGTGGCCAGCTCGGCGGGCACTCCCGCCACGGTCAGTCCCAGCGTGAGCGCGTACTCGACCGCGCCCAGGCCACCAGGTGTGGGCGCGGCCGAGCCGATCGCGTTGGCCGTGAGGTAGACGACCGCGACGGTGGTGAAGTCGATGGTGCCGCCGAAGGCCTGGACGCAGGCGTACAGGCAGATCACGAACGCGATGGTGATCATGAGGGTGCCGATCGAGCCCTCGATCAGCTTGCGCGGTGACTGCAGGACGTCCAGCAGGCGCGGCAGCACGTTGGAGAACAGGCGGTGCGTCCTGCTGGTGATCATCCTGCGCAGCGGCGGGACGCCGAACAGCACGACGATCAGCAGGGCGACGGCCAGCATCACCACCACCAGGCCGCGGGAGGGGGTGAAGGTCGTGGCGGTGTTGGAGCCGGTGATGTAGGCGAACAGCAGCAGCAGCGCGATGTGGAAGACCATCATGATGAACTGCGAGGCGCCGACGCTGGTCACCGCGAGGCCCGGGGAGATGCCGCGTTTCTGCAGGTAGCGGGTGTTGATCGCGACGCCGCCGACCGCGGCGGGGGCCACCAGCTTGACGAACGACGCGGCGAACTGGACGAGCACCGTCCGCCAGAGCGGCAGGGCCTCGGGGACGAAACCCCTGAGCATCAGCGCGGCGGCCCAGAAGCTGACGAACGAGGCGACCAGCGCCACCCCGGACCAGCCCCAGTTGGCGGTGGTGACCACCTGGATCACGTCGACCCGGCTGAGCTGGGAGAGCAGGAAGTAGGCCGCCAGGGTGCTGACGATGATGGTCACCAGGGTGCGCGGCTTGAACCGTTCGAGGCGGATCTCCTCGATCGTGCCCTGCGGTTTGAGCGCCACGATCTGCTCGCGGATGGCGGCGAGCAGGCTCTTCTGCTTCGCCAGCGCCGAGCGGGTCTCCCGGGTCAGCGCGATGCGCTGGAGCAGCGGCATCGCGGTGGCGAGCGTGTCGGACCCCATGATCGCGGCGGCGCTGCCGACGGACCGCTCGGCGCCGACGCGCAGCGCCAGGTAGGTGAGGAGCTGGGCGATGTCCAGCCGGAGCAGCAGGTCCCCGGCGGCGATCTCGCCGCTGCGGGCATCGGTCAGGACGACTCGGCCGGCCGGGTCGAGGTGGATGCCGTCGCCGGTCAGCCTCCGGTGCGCGAGCCGCTGGATCTGCAGCAGCGAGACCTGCTCCCAGATCTGCGCCAGCACGTCGTCGGTGATCTCAGCGTCGGGCACCTCGTCGAGCGGCCTGGTGTCGATGTGCTCGTAGGCGAGCAGGGCCGCCTCGGTGCCGATCTCACTGGTGCCGATCAGGCGCGGCGTGCTGGCGCCGGCCGCCTGCGCCGCGTAGGCCATCAGCGCCTCGCGCTCCAGCTCGGCCCGCAGCGACCTGATGGCCCTGCGTCTGGTCTCGGAGTGCAGCCGGAAGCGCCGCCACAGCCGGTACGGCAGGCCGGCCACCTGGCGGTCACGGTCGAGCACGGTGACGTCGAGGGTGGTGCCGTCGGCCAGCCCGACGGCGTAGCGGCGGCTGCCCTGGTGGTCGTCGTCGATGCGGCGGGCCGACACCGGCGAGAACGAGAGCTTGCGCAGCGCCGCCACCACGGCGTTGCCCGGCGGCCTGGTGTTGGGGCTGCCGACGCCGTAGAGGGTGGCGTAGCCCATGACCATGCCGACCAGGACCGCCACGATGGCGCCGGGCAGGGTGATCTGCCTGCCGGAGTAGAGGGCGAGGATGTCGAGGGCGATCACGGTCCACATGAGCGCGCGCCAGGTGGGCCGGCGCGAGATGCGCACCGCGGTGGTGTAGGCGATGACCGAGATGAGCAGGGTGTTGAGCGGCTCGATCGAGCGGCCGCCGGTGAGCAGCTGGGTCAGGTCGTCGACGTGGCCGGCGAGCAGCCACTGGCCGATCAGGAAGGAGCCGACCATGCCGATGATGGCGGCGATCAGCCCTTCGGCGACGCGCAGGCCGTCGCGGTGGAAGACGCGTTCGACGGCGAAGGCGACGGGCACGATGAGCACGGCCGCGCCGCCGACGAAGGTGGCGGTCCGGCTGAGCAGGGGCACCAGCGTGGTGCCCTCCGTGACGTCCATCTCCAGGCCGTACAGCGTCTGCTTGGCGACCAGGGCGAGGAGGATCACCGCGCCGAGCGTGAGCAGGGTGGCCAGCAGCCGGAGCAGGTCGGAGGGGCGGCGCAGGCGCTGCGGAAGCAGCGGCTCGACTACGTAGACGTCCGCGTCAGCGCGCGCTGAGTCCACGGCGGGATCCTCCTTTGAGAGATCCTCCGCGTCTTCGCGTTCTCTGATATCGGCCACCGACAGTGATTCTGCACCTTCCCGGCCAGACCATAGGATCCTTGGACACCTGCGTCCCGGATCGTGACCCGGGTCCGGACGCGTGTGACCTGCCCATCCCCCGGCGATTCAAAGCGGTTGGCAGGCTACACGGTGGGACGCTCACCCTTCACCTCTGATTTCTACCGTGCGCTCGCCTCTGGCGCGCTGATGGGCCCCACATAAACTGTCGCCCATGTCGGGCGAATTGAGTGTTTTGGGAGCTTGTCCGCTGGACTGCCCGGATACCTGCTCCTGGGTGGTCACCGTCGAGGACGGCCGGCCGGTCAGGATGCGCGGCAATCCGGACCATCCCTACACGCGCGGCGCGCTCTGCGTGAAGGTCAACCGCTACCTGGAGCAGACCCGCGCGCCCGACCGCATCCTGCACCCGATGCGCCGCGTCGGCCCCAAGGGGTCCGGCCGGTTCGAGCGGATCAGCTGGGAGGAGGCGCTGGAGGAGATCTCGGTACGGCTGCGCGGCATCGTCGCCGAGCACGGCGGCCAGGCGATCTGGCCCTACCTCGGCACCGGCACGCTGGGCTATCTGCAGGGCTGCGAGGGGGTGGCGGGACGCCGGTTCTGGAACACGCTGGGCGCCGCCAAGCACTGGCTGAACATCTGCTCGGCGGCGGGCAACAGCGGCCTGCGGCTGACCAACGGCAGCGCGGGCGGCATGGACCCGGAGAACTTCGCGCAGGCCAGGCTCATCCTGCTCTGGGGGACGAACCCGCTCACCAGCGGGCACCACTTCTGGAAGTTCGTCCAGGACGCCAAGGCGAACGGCGCGTACGTGGTGGCCATCGACCCGATCCGCACCCGTACGGCCGACCAGGCGGACCAGCATCTGGCGATCCGGCCCGGCACGGACGCGGCGCTCGCGCTCGGCCTGCTGAACGTGGTGCTCGCCGAGGGCGCGCAGGACGAGGAGTTCCTGGCCCGGCACGCGGAAGGCTGGGAGGGCTTCCGCGAGGAGATCCTGAGATATCCGGTCGAGACGGTGGCGGAGATCACCGGCATCCCGGCCGAGGACATCCACAGCCTGGGGATGCGGCTCGCGCACACCAGGCCCACCGCCATCCGCGCCACCATGGGTATCCAGCGCAACGAGGGCGGCGGCACCACGATGCGCACGATCGCCGCCATTCCCGGCGTGACCGGGGACTGGCGCCACCCCGGCGGCGGCGTCTCCTACTCCACCAGCGACCACGTCCACCTCACCATCGACACCCGCGAGGACCTGCTGCCCGCGCCGGTGCGCACGCTGACGATGACCCGGCTGGCCTCGGAGCTCGCCAAGCCGGACTCGGTGAAGTGCCTGTGGGTGTACGCCGCCAACCCGGTCGGCTCGACCGCCGACAGCAACGGGATCAGGAAGCAGCTCGAACGCGAGGACCTGTTCACCGTCGTCATGGAGCAGTTCCCCACGGACACGGTCGACTACGCCGACATCGTGCTGCCCGCCACCATGCAGACCGAGCACCTGGACCTGCACGCCGGCTACGGCCACCTCTACCTGCTGTGGAACGAGCCCGCCGCGGCGCCGCCCGGCGAGTGCCTGTCCACCACGGAGACCTTCCGCCGTCTGGCCGCGCACATGGGGATGACCGAGCCGGCGCTGTTCGACTCCGATCTGGAGCTGGCCGAGAGCCTGCTGTCCAGTGGTCATCCCTCGTTGGAGGGCATCACGGTCGACCGGCTGCGCAAGGAGGGATGGGTACGGATGAACTATCCCGAGCCGTTCACGCCGTTCGCCGAGGGCTTCCCGACCGAGTCCGGCCGGCTGCGCTTCCCGCCGCCGGGCAAGGCGTACGTTCCGTCCCTGTCCGCTCGTACGGCCGGCGCGGGGCCGTACCCGCTGACCCTGATCACTCCCGCGCCGCACCTGTTCCTGAACACGAGCTTCGGCAGCAATCCGGAGCTGCGGCGGCGGGCCAAGGATCCGGTGGTGCTGGTCAACCCGGCCGACGCCGAGGCGCGCGGGCTGGTCGGCGGGCAGCGGGTGCGGGTGCACAACGCGGGCGGCGCGTTCCTGGCCGACGTGGAGGTCAGCGACCGGGTGGCGCGCGGGGTTGTGGCCACGCCCAAGGGACGCTGGCCCAAGCTCAGCCCCGGCGGCGCCAACCCGAACGCGGTCGTCGGCGAGCGCGACGCCGACCTGGGCAGGGGGGCGGTCTACCACGACAACCTGGTCGAGATCAGCCCAGCTTGAGCTTGTAGCCCTCGTGCGAGGCGGTGAAGCCGAGCGAGTCGTAGAAGCGGTGCGCGTCGGTGCGGGACTTGTCGGAGGTGAGCTGCACCATCGCGCAGCCCCGCGCCCTGGCCCGGTCCACGGCCCACTCGATCATCCTGCGGCCCAGGCCCTGACCGCGGGCGGCGGCCGCCACCCGCACCGCCTCGATCTGGCAGCGCTCCGCGCCCAGGCGGGACAGCCCGGCGAGGTAGCTGAGCTGCATCGTGCCGATCACCTTGCCGTCCCGCTCGGCGACGATCAGCTCGTCGTGCGGGTCGGCGTCGATCCTGTCGAAGGCGGCCAGGTAGCGCTCGTCGCCCGGGTCGCCCTCGCGCTCGGCGCCCAGCGGGTCGTCGGCCAGCATCGCGACGATCGCCGGGACGTCCTGCCTGCGCGCCTGGCGGAAGAGCAGGGACAGGACGTAGTGGGACTCCATGAGGTGCGGCCGTGACGGCAGGGCCATGGTTCTGCCGCTGGGGGTGAAGCCCTTGCGGGTGTAGAGGGTTATGGCGGCGTCGTTCTGGTCCACGGTCCAGAGCTCGACCTCCCCCGCGCCGTACTCGCGGGCCCAGGCGACGGTGGCGTCCACCAGTCGCGAGGCCACACCGGCGCCCCTGGCCTCCGGAGCGACCCACATGGCCAGCAGGTGCATCCGCCCTTCCTCGGCCTTGCCGCAGACCAGCCCCACGTCGGCCCCGCCGGTCGTGGCCACCATCCACCGCGATTCCGGATTTTTCAGCCTTTCCGCCCATTGGTCGGGCAGGAACGCGCTTTCTCTCTCGTACGACGACGCGAACGCCTCGGGCGTGTCCCGGAGCGCCCGCAGCCGGATCGCCCGCAGTCGCTCCCCCTCGTCCGGTCCGAGCCGCTCAATCCCCATGTCTCGCATGGACAAATCATGTCAGGAGCGAACCTCCCTGCGGCGGGCACCTAAGCTCGGCTCACCGGACACACGGATGAGGTACAGCGGAGCGCATGGTGAGCGGATCAGAGATCTCGGAGTTCCGGGTACACGTGCCGGACGGCGACCTGGCGGACCTGCGTGCGCGGCTCGACCGCACGCGATGGCCCGACCAGTTGCCGAACGAGGAATGGCGGGGCGGTGCGCCGGTGGCTCGGGTGCGGGAGCTGGCCGAGCGCTGGCGCACCGGATTCGACTGGCGCGAGCTGGAGGCGCGGCTGGGCGAGCTCCCGCAGTTCACGACCGTGGTGGAGGGGCAGACGATCCACTTCCTGTGGGTGCGGTCCGGCGTGCCGGGAGCGCTGCCGTTGCTGGCCACGCACGGCTGGCCGGGATCATTCCTGGAGTTCGCCGACCTCGCCGGGCCCTTGAGCGGGCACGACGAGGCGTTCGACCTGGTCGTGCCGAGCATCCCGGGCTTCGGTTTCTCGCCGCTGTCGGGACCCGGCTGGAACGGCGAGCGGGTGGCCCGTGCGTGGACCGTGCTGATGGCGCGGCTGGGCTACGAGCGCTACGGCGTGCACGGCGGCGACCTCGGCGCCGGCATCTCGCGGCGGGTGGCCAGGCTCGCGCCGCGGTCGGTCGTCGGCGTCCACGTCAACTATCTGCCGACGCCGCCCTCTGGCGCAGCGGAGGAGGCACTGTCCCCGCAGGACGACGCCCGGCTGGCGGGGTACGCGAAGTGGGCCGCGGAGTTCGGCGCGTACGAGCACCTGCAGCGCACGCGCCCCCAGTCGCTGTCCTACGCGCTGACCGACTCGCCCACCGCCCTGCTGGCGTGGATCATCGAACGCTTCCACGACTGGACCGATCCCCGCCGCCGGGACCGCATCGGCGATGACGTGCTGCTCGCCGACATCGCGCTGTACTGGCTGACCGGTACGGCCGGTTCTGCCGCGCAGTTCTACCGCGAGAACGCCCTGGCGGGGCCGGTCCCGGGCCGTGGTGTGGTGCCGACCGGCGTCTCGTGCTTCCCGTACGAGATCGTGCTTCCGGTACGCGCGCTCGCCGAGCGGAGCGAGAACATCGTGTGGTGGCGTGAGCACGCCGAGGGCGGGCACTTCCCGGCTCTGGAGGTCCCCGGCACGCTGGGCACCGACCTGCGCGACTTCTTCCGCCCACTGCGTTCGTGAGACCCGCCGGGGCTGCGGGGGCGGGCACGTACCAGGGTTGATATCAGGGTCTGTCCCCGATGCGATCCGGGGGTCCGGAAAGGCACGCTGGGGTCATGAACGAAATCACCCGACGCGACGAAGTCTCGTTGTCCGGCGCCGCGCTGCGCGGTGCGCCCTGGAAGGCCGCCGTCATCGGCGGTGGCGCCGTCAGCGCCGTCAGCTTCGGCATGGGCCTGATCACCGGTGGCGGGGATCTGGTGTGGGCCCTGGGGCTCGGCATCAGCCTGTTCGCGCTGATCGCGGCCATCGGTTCGATCGCCAAGCCGGAGGAGGGCGACCGGGTGACCCGGCAGGCGCGCCTCTGGGCGCTGCGGCACCCGTGGAAGTTCGCGCTGGTGCCCGCCGGCATCACCGCCGTGCTCGACTATCCGGTGCAGCTCGTGCTCGACGGCGAAGGGGTGATCGGCTCGGCGTTCCAGGCGGGCTGGCACGGCGCGCTGGTCTACATGATCGCCGCGATCCTCGCGCTCACGATGCAGGGCCGGGCGCGCTCCGCCCGCTGAGCCCTGCGGCGATCACTGCGGCACCCCCCTCTCAGCCTCGCTCCTGCAGACGCAGAACTCGTTGCCCTCGGGGTCGAGCATGGTCACCCAGCCGGCGCCCTCGGCGGTCCGGTGGTCGCCGAAGATCGTCGCGCCCAGGCCCAGCAGCCGCTCGACCTCCTGGTCGCGGGTCCGGCCCTCGGTGCCGTTGACGTCCAGATGCACCCGGTTCTTGGTGGTCTTGGCCTCCGGCACCCGGATGAACAGCACGAACGGGTCGCGCTCGGTGCGCAGCATCACCTCGTCGTCGCCCGGCACGTCCCCCTCTCCCAGGGGAAGCCCCGTGGCCCGGCTCCACCAGGACGCCAGCTCGTACGGGTCCGCGCAGTCGATGGTCACCGCATGAATCTCGATCATTGAGCCACCCAACCGCGACACCGCTTACAGCGTCAAACCGATCAGTGCGCGCCCGCGAGGTTGAGGCCGACCACGCCGGCCACGATGAGCGCGATGGAGATCAGCCGGACCGCCGTGACCTGGTCGCCCATGATGAGCATGCCGAGCACGGCCGTGCCCACCGCGCCGATGCCCGTCCAGGCCGCGTAGGCGGTGCCCACCTCCAGCGACTTGAGCGCGTAGGCCAGCAGGCCGAAGCTGAGCACGGCCGTGAGCAGGAAGGAGACGGTCCACCACGCGTGGGTGAAGCCGTTGCTGAGCTTGAGCGACAGGGCCATGACGACCTCGGCGAGGCCGGCGAGCACGAGAACGATCCAGGCCATGGAATGACTCCTTCAGACGAGACGACAGTGCGGCGCGTCGTCTTGGCCTGCCGGGTACGGCGCATCTCGTCCGGGAGCTGAGCTCACTCGAAGAACGCCGCCCCGATCCCGGTCATTCCCACCAAAGGGTCGCCCAACGGTCGCGGGGCAGCGGCCACATGCCCATCTCCAGGGCCGTCCGCGCCACCTCGTCCGCCCGCGACGGGTCGAGGCAGATGCGGTGGCACGCGCTGGCCGCCAGGTGCTGCAGGGAGTCGAAGCGCTCCAGCGGGGCCTCACGCTCCTCCACGCGCACGGCGAAGCCGAGAGCGGCCGCCACGGCCACACAGTCCTCGGCAACCGGCCGGACGGGCCGGGTGACGCCGTGGAAGTGCTTCCAGAGGGGCTCCAGCCAGCTCATGGGGTGGCGGTGCGGCAGCTCCAGCACCACCCGGCGCCGGGCGCGGGCGTCGAGGGCGCGCAGGAACTCCGCGATGTCGGGAACGTTGTAGACCACGTGGGCGGACACCACCACGTCCACCTCGGGCACCTGCGCGGCCACGTCGGGCCAGCGGCCTTCGACGGTGGTGGCCGGCACCGCCAGTTTGTCGGCCCTGGCCGACAGCTCCTGGAGCATCTCGGCGGAGAGGTCGACGGCCCACAGGTGGCCGATCCGGTCCCGCAGCGGGAGTGACGAGGCGCCGGGGCCGGAGCCGACATCGAGCAGGGTGCCGCCGTCGGGCAGCGCCTCGGCCACCCGGGCCGTCGTGGGGCTGTCGTCCGGCGCGGCGAGCACCCTGTCGGTGCGGCTGGTGAACTGGGCGAGTGGATAGGTCCAGGGATCGACCGGGGCCTGCGCCAGGATCTCCTCCGGAATGGCCCAGGATTCCAGGCGCTCCCGCCACTTCGCGGCGAGTTCTTCGGCGTCCATGGAGAGAGCATGCCATGCATATCCATGGTTACTCGCGGGTAGCATTTCAAGTAAGGTTACTGGCGAGTACGTAAAGACCTCGGTTCAAGGAGATCTGCACCATGGGCCACTACAAGAGCAACGTGCGTGACCTGGAATTCAACCTCTTCGAGGTGTTCGGTCGACGCGAGATCCTCGGCAGCGGACCCTATGCGGACGTGGACGAGGACACTGCCCGCAGCATTCTGGAGGAGGCCGACAGACTGGCCACCGGCGTGCTCGCCGACTCCTTCGAGGAGGGCGACCGCCACCCGCCGGTGTTCGACGCCGCCACCTCGTCGGTCACCCTCCCCGACGGCGTCAAGAAGTCCTACCAGGCGCTGATCGACGGCGGCTGGTCGAGCTTCGACCTGCCCGCCGACCTCGGTGGCGCGGGCATCCCGCGCAGCCTGGCGTGGGCGACGGCCGAGCTGGTCCTGGGCGCGAACCCGGCCCTTTACATGTACGCCGCCGGCCCCAACTTCGCCTACACCATGTGGAAGGTCGGCACCCCCGAGCAGAAGCGCTTCGCGGAGCTGGCCATCGAGCGCGACTGGGGCGCCACCATGGTGCTCACCGAGCCGGACGCGGGCTCCGACGTCGGCGCCGGCCGCGCCAAGGCGGTCCAGCAGCCTGACGGCACCTGGCACATCGAGGGCGTCAAGCGTTTCATCACCAGCGGCGAGCAGGACCTCACCGAGAACATCTTCCACCTGGTGCTGGCCCGCCCGGAGGGACACGGACCCGGCACCAAGGGGCTGTCGATGTTCCTGGTGCCCAAGTTCCACGTCGACCTGGAGACCGGCGAACTGGGCGAGCGCAACGGCGTGTACGTCACCAACGTCGAGAAGAAGATGGGCCTGAAGGTCTCCACCACCTGCGAGCTCACCTTCGGCGACAAGCATCCGGCGATCGGCTGGCTGATCGGCGACGTGCACGAGGGCATCAAGCAGATGTTCATGATCATCGAGCACGCCCGCATGATGGTCGGCACGAAGGCCATCGCCACGCTGTCCACCGGCTACCTGAACGCCCTGGAGTACGCCAAGTCCCGGTTGCAGGGCGCCGACCTGACGAAGATGTCGGACAAGACCGCCCCGCGCGTGCCCATCATCAACCACCCGGACGTACGCCGCGAGCTCATGCTGCAGAAGTCGTACGCCGAGGGCATGCGCGCGCTGGTGCTCTACACCGCCACCCTCCAGGACACCATCCAGGTCAATCCGGCGGACGAGCACGCGCAGGCGCTGAACGACCTGCTGCTGCCGGTGGTCAAGGGCGTCGGCTCGGAGCGTTCGTACGAGCTGCTCTCCCGCTCGCTGCAGACGCTCGGCGGCTCGGGCTATCTGCAGGACTACCCGATCGAGCAGTACATCCGCGACGCGAAGATCGACTCCCTGTACGAGGGGACGACCGCGATCCAGGGCCTGGACCTGTTCTTCCGCAAGATCCTGCGCAACCAGGGCGCCGCGATCGGCGCGCTGCTGGGCGAGATCAACGCGTTCGCCGCCTCCGAGGCCGGCAACGGCCGGCTGAAGGAGGAGCGCAAGCTGCTCGCCGAGGCCGCCGCGGACATCAAGGCCATGGGCGACACGATGGCCGGCTGGGCGCTGGGCTCGCTGGAGTCGCCCTCCGAGGTCTACAAGGTCGGCCTGAACTCCACCAGGTTCCTGCTCGCGCTGGGCGACCTGGTGATCGGCTGGCTGCTGCTGCGCCAGGCCGAGGTGGCCCTGGCCAAGCTGACCGACGGCGAGGACGCCTTCTACCGGGGCAAGGTCGCCGCCGCGTCGTTCTTCGCCAAGACCGTGCTGCCCCGCCTGACCGCCGAGCGTCAGGTGCTGGCCGCCACCGGCCTGGAGGTCATGGACCTTCCGGAGGAGGCTTTCTGAACCCTCTGCCTCCCGCGGCAGTCAGGGAGAACGCCCACTCCGATCCCGGAGCGGGCGTTCGCCGTTACGGAGCCGTCGCCCGGCGGGCCTGCCAAGTGGCGGGTGTGATCGCCCATACTCGGGTATGACCGGGGGCGTACGCACGCTTTACTCAGGAGGCTTTCATGGGTGTCGGGGTCAGCATCTTCTTCCTCACGCTCGGCGCCATCCTGCGATTCGCGATCGAGCCCGACGTGTTCGGCGAGAGCGTGCACATGGACATCATCGGCCTGATCTTCATGATCGTCGGTGGCGTGGGGATCGTGCTGAGCGTCGTGCTGGCGCCCAGGCGCGGCCAGACCTCGGACAACCGGCTGATGCACCGCGAGAACAACCCGCCGGACGCCTGAGGCCCGCCTAGAAGGTGAACTGCACGGCGGCCCGGCTCTCCAGGATCGGCGTGATGAACCCGAGGATCAGCTCTCGATGCGCCGGGTGATCCCGATAGACCAGGTAGTCGGCCTCGTTGTCGAAGTCGGCGACGATCCCGAAGTGGTGGTTGCCGGGGTTGATGCCGGCGTCGGGGCCGAACTTGTAGGAGCGGATCTCGGGGATCCGGCCGGGGAGCTCGGCCAGCTCGGCCGCCAGCGCGGCCTTCTGCTTGTCGGTGGCGTCCTCTGACCAGGTGAGCAAGACCACGTGACGAATCATGCGGCGCATCCTATCGACAGCGACGCGTCGCTCTGGTTATTCTCATCTTGAGACTTACTCACTATGAGAAGGACATCATGGAAGAGTTCCTGGCCTCGTACAACCCGCGGCTCTACGCGCCGGTGGCGGTGACCGTGGACGTGGTGGCGCTCACCGTTCGCGACCGGCGGCTGCACGTCCTCATCGTCGAGCGCGGCGTCGAGCCGTACGCGGGGAGCTGGGCGCTGCCCGGCGGCTTCATCAAGCCGGACGAGGACCTCGCGGAGGCGGCGGTGCGCGAGCTGGCCGAGGAGACCGGGCTGGACACCAGGCCCGCGCACATCGAGCAGCTCGCCAGCTACGGCGCGCCGGCCCGTGACCCGCGCATGCGGGTGGTGTCGATCTCCTACCTGGCCTTCGCGCCCGACCTGCCCGACCCACGGGCCGGCAGCGACGCGGCGGCCGCCGTCTGGCACCCGGTCGACGACCTGCCGCCGCTCGCCTTCGACCACGGGCGGATCCTCGCCGAAGGGGTCGAGCGGGCCCGCGCCAAGCTGGAGTACACCCCGCTGGCCACCGCCTTCGCCGGTGACACGTTCACCGTCTCCGAGCTGCGGCTGATCTACGAGAGCGTGTGGGGGACGCCGCTGCACGCGGGCAACTTCCACCGCAAGGTGCTGTCCGTCCCCGGGTTCGTGGAGGGCACGGGTGAGACGACCGAGTCCGGCGGGGTCCGCGGCGGGCCCCGGGCCAAGCTCTACCGCGCGGGCGACGCCCGGCTCCTCCATCCGGCACTGCTGCGGCCCTCGCGCGAGGAGGAGATCCGATGACCACGACATTCGACGCCTCCGGCCGCGAGGGAGGTGGCTCGATGACCACGGCCGAGGCGGAGGCGATCGTCGCCGGAGCGCGGTCGGCGGCCGAGTTGTTCGCGGGTGGGTCGCCGGTGCGGGTGTACCGGCGGCTGGCGCGGCTGCTGCACCCGGACGTCTCCCCGGGCTCGGCGGCGGCGTTCGCCCGGCTGGCCACGCTGTGGGAGATCCACAACCAGGGTCAGCGGGTCGGCCACTACCGCGTCGGCCCGCCCCTCCACAAGGGCGGCACCGCCGTGCTCTACCCGGCCGCCACAGCCGCCGCCCCAGACGCCGGCTCAGCCGACGGACCGGGCGGCCGGGCGGGTAGCGGGCCGGACGCTGGGGTGGGTGGCCGGGCGGCCAGGGGGCCGGACGCTGGGGTGGGTGGGGCGGGATCGGTGGGCGGGGTGGTGCTCAAGGTGGCGCGGGTGCCGGTGGACAGTCACCTGCTGGTGCGGGAGGCCACCGCGCTTCGGGAGCTCGCCGGCAACGCGGACCCGCGCTTCCTGCCGTACATCCCCCGCTTGATCGAGAAATTTCGCTATAAAACCGGCGCTACGGTACGGCAGGCGAACGTGATCAGTCGTGCCCCCGACGGGTTCGTCGGCCTGGACCGGATCGGCACCGGGCTCGATCCCAGGGACGTGGCGTGGATCTGGCGGCGCATGCTGGTGGCCGTCGGCCTGGCCCACCGCGCCGGGATCGCGCACGGCGCGGTGCTCCCCCGCCACGTCCTCGTCCACCCCCTCGACCACGGGCTCATCCTCGTCGACTGGTGCCAGGCCCAGGACCTCGCCCCGACCGGCGGCACGCTCGGCACCCCAGGCGGAACGGGGGCCGGGATGAGCCCCGGCGGGACGGCTCCGGCCGGGGCGCGGGGGGACGTCCAGGCGGTCACGCGGTGTGTCGCCGGGTTGCTGGGCGAGCACCCCAAGGCGATGCGCGCCTTCGTACGCGGGTGCCTGCTGCGGCCGCCCGCCGACGCCTGGGCGCTGCTCGCCGAGCTGGACGAACTGCTCGAAACGCTTTACGGGCCGCGCACGTACCGGCCTCTTCACCTCTAGGGAAGGATCCCCCATGGGAAGCGGAATCTGGTCCACCGACGTCTACGCCTCGGCCGCCCACCACCGGAAGGCCACCGGCGCCAGTGCCTTCGCCCACACCGACAGCGGCGCCACCACCACCCACCCCGACCTCTCGCCGTACAAGATCACCAGGGAGAGCCGCGACTCCGCCGAGCACCCGAACTCGCTGGCCATCTCGGTGCTGTTCGACGTGACGGGCTCCATGGGGCACGTGCCGCGCACGCTGCAGACCAAGCTGCCGGACCTGCTCGGGCTGCTGCTGCGCAAGGGGTACGCCGAGGACCCGCAGATCATGTTCGGCGCGATCGGCGACGCCACCTGCGACCGGGCGCCGCTGCAGGTCGGGCAGTTCGAGTCCGACAACCGGATGGACGAGCAGCTCGGCCGGATCCTGCTCGAAGGCGGGGGCGGCGGGCAGAAGACCGAGTCCTACGAGCTGGCCATGTACTTCATGGCCAGGCACACCACGATCGACTGCTACGAGAAGCGGGGCCGGCGCGGCTACCTGTTCATCATCGGCGACGAGCTGCCCTATCCCCGGGTCAGCCGCAAGATGGCGCACACGCTGATCGGCGACCCGATCGAGCGCGACATCAAGGTGGCCGACATGGTCGCCGAGCTGACCAGGAAGTACGACGTCTACTACATCCTGCCCGCCGGGACCAGCTACGCCGGCGACCGCGAGGTGCTGTCGGTCTGGCGCGGCCTGCTCGGGCAGAACGTGCTGGAGCTCGACGACCTCGACGCGGTGTGCGAGACGATCGCACTCACCGTCGGGCTCGGCGAGGACGCCATCGACCTCGCCCAGGGCCTCGACGACCTGGCCGGGCTGGGCTCGGACGCCGGGGCGTCGGTGTCGAAGGCGCTGGCCAGGCTGGACCGGGGCACGCTGGTCGTGTCCGAGCCGCTCGACGGGCTCGGCGGGCTCGACGGGCTCGGCGGGTGACCGAGCATGTGATCGTCGCCGACCTCGGGTACGGCGACGCCGGCAAGGGCACCGTCGTGGACTGGCTGTGCTCCCACGCAGGCTCCCGTGAGCCGGTCCAGGCGGTGGTCCGCTTCAACGGCGGGGCCCAGGCGGCGCACAACGTGGTGCTGCCCGACGGCAGGCAGCACACGTTCGCCCAGTTCGGGTCGGGCACGATGCGCGGGGTGCCCACCTATCTGTCGAGGTACGTGGTGGTCGACCCGCTGGCCTTGTCCGCCGAGGCGGCCCATCTGGTGTCCATCGGCGTGCGGGACCCGTACGGACTGGTGAGTGTGGATCGGGAGGCGCTGGTCGCGACGCCGTACCACGTGGCGGCGGGGCGGCGGCGCGAGCTGGCGCGCGGGGCGGACCGGCACGGGTCGTGCGGGATGGGGGTGGGCGAGACGATGGCGTTCGCGCTGGCCCGGCCGGAGCTGGCGCCGCGCGCCGGCGACTGCGCGCGGCCCCGGGTGCTGGCGGGCAAGTTGCGGGCGGTGCGTGAGGCGCTGGGGGTGGGCGGGCCGCCGGTGGAGGACTGCGTCGCGGCTTACGGCGCGTTCGCCTCGGCGGTGGCTCTCACCGATGACGGGCACCTGCCACGGCTGCTCAGGCGGGGGCCGGTGGTGTTCGAAGGGGCGCAGGGGGTGCTGCTGGACGAGCGGCACGGCTTCCATCCGTACACGACCTGGAGCACCACGACGTTCGGGAACGCGCTCGACCTGCTGGCGGGGGTCGGCGCGGCGCGGCTCGGCGTGCTGCGGACCTACACCACCCGGCATGGGCCGGGGCCGCTGGTCACCGAGGACCCCACCCTGGAGCTGCCCGAGCGGCACAACGGCACCGGGCCGTGGCAGGGGGCGTTCAGGTTGGGCCACTTCGACGCGGTCGCGCACCGGTACGCGCTGGAGGCCGCCGGGGGGTGCGACGGGCTGGCGCTCACCCATCTGGACGCGCTGGTGTCGCGGATGTGCGTGGGGTACGAGGGGGGCGCGCCTGCTGTCCTGGAGGCGCGGGTGGAGGAGGAGCGGGCGCTGGCTCGGCAGGGCGCTCTGGCCGCTCGCCTGCTGCGCGAGAGGCCGGTGTACGGGGAGCCGGTGACGGACTGGCCGGCCGCCGTGTCCGAGGCGCTGGGCGTGCCTGTGGTGCTGGGGTCGTGGGGGGCCACGTCCCGCGACAAACGCCTGCTCACCGAGACCGGGCCCCACCTGTCGTCCGGCCGGGCCGCCTGAGGCGACGTCGGCTGGTGGGAGGGCGCTGTCAGGCGCCCTCCCGGTGGGTCAGGTCCAGGCCAGGACGCGGAGGGGGTCCTCCAGCATCGCGCCTACGTCGCGGAGGAAGAGCGAGCCGAGTTCGCCGTCCACCACGCGGTGGTCGAAAGAGAGCGACAGGGTCGTCACCTTGCGTACGGCGAGTTGGCCGTCCACCACCCAGGGCTGGTCCCTGATCTGGCCGAAGGCGAGGATGGCGGTCTCGCCGGGGTTCAGGATCGGGGTGCCGGCGTCCACGCCGAAGACGCCCACGTTGGTGATCGTGATCGTGCCTCCCGCCATCTCGGGCGGCTGGGTGCGGCCCGCTCTGGCGGTCTCCGCGAGCTGGGCCAGGTGCTCGGCCAGGTCGGGGAGGGAGAGTTGGTGGGCGTTCTTGATGTTGGGCACCACCAGGCCGCGGGGGGTCGCGGCGGCTATGCCCAGGTTCACGTAGTGCTTGACGACGATTTCCTGGGCCGCCTCGTCCCAGGCGGAGTTGATCATCGGGTGGCGTTTGGCGGCGGTCAGGACTGCTTTGGCCACCAGCAGCAGGGGGGAGACCTTGACGTCGGCGAACTCCGGCAATGTTCGCAGGCGCTTGACGGCCTCCATCGTGGCCGTGGCGTCCACCTGGAGGAACTCGGTGACGTGCGGGGCGGTGAAGGCGCTGCCGACCATGGCTTGGGCGGTCATCTTGCGCACGCCCTTGACGGGGATGCGCTCCTCCAGCGCTTGTACGGTCTGCGCGGCGGGTGGCTCCTGGAGCGGGAGTTCCTCCGGGCCGGTGGCGGCGTGGACGTCCTCGCGGGTGATGGAGCCTTGGGGGCCTGTTCCGGTGATGGTGGCGAGGTCTACGCCGAGGTCCTTGGCCAGTTTGCGTACCGGTGGCTTGGCCAGGACCGTTATACGGCTCACGTCCGTACGCGTTGCGCCGACCTCCGCCGTACCCCTACTCACCGCCCCGGCGCTGGGAGCCGCGGGCGGCGGGGTGCCGGGAGCGGGCGACGGCTGGGTGCCTGGGAGTTCGGTGCGGTCGGGGTTGGCTACGGGAGGGGCTGGGATGGTGGCGGGGGTGGGAGTTTTGCGGGGGCGGCGTCTTGTCGCGCCGATCTTTACGCCGTAGCCGACGAGGACCGCCTGGCGTTCCTCTTTGGGGGCCGGGCTGCCGTGGGCGCCGGGCTCGACGGCGCCTTCGGCGGGTGGGCTGGGCACCAGGTCCTCCGCCAGTGCTCGCCGTTCCACCGGGACGTCGGGTGCGGGCTCGCCGGTTTCCACGGCGATGATGGGCAGGCCCACCTCGACGGTCACGCCCTCGTCCGCCAGGAGGTCCGCCACCACGCCGTGCCACGGGATGGGCAGCTCGACGATGGACTTGGCGGTCTCGATCTCGACGACGATCTGGTTGACCTTGACCTCGTCGCCCGGCTGGACGTGCCAGCGGACGATCTCGGCCTCGGTCAGTCCTTCGCCGACGTCGGGGAGCTTGAATTCACGTCTCACGAACGATCCCCCTGTCAGAAGCCGAAGGCGCGGTCGACGGCGTCGAGCACCCTGTCGAGGTCGGGTAGGTAGTGCTCCTCCAGCTTGGACGGCGGGTAGGGGGTGGAGAACCCGCCGACGCGCAGCACGGGCGACTCCAGGTGGTAGAAGCACTGCTCGGTGATGCGCGCGGCCAGTTCGGCGCCGAAGCCGCTGTTGACGGGGGCCTCGTGCACGACGACGACCCGGCCGGTCCGGCGCGCGGACTCCATGACGAGGGGGGCGTCCAGAGGGTTGAGTGAGCGCAGGTCGATGACCTCCAGGGAGCGGCCGTCCTCCTCGGCGGCCGTGGCGGCCTCCAGGCAGGTCTTGACCATGGGCCCGTAGGCGAGCAGCGTCACGTCGTCGCCCGCCCTGACCACCTTGGCGCGGTCCATCGGGGTCCACCAGCCGGTGTCGGTGGTGTCGATCTCGGCCTTCTCCCAGTAGCGGCGCTTGGGCTCGAAGAAGATGACCGGGTCGTCGCAGTGGATGGCCTGCTGGATCATCGCGTAGGCGTCGGCCGGGTTGGAGCAGGCGATGACCCGCAGGCCGGCCGTGTGGGTGAAGTAGGCCTCGGGTGACTCGCTGTGGTGCTCCACGGCGCCGATGCCGCCGCCGCACGGGATGCGTACGACGACCGGAAGTTTGATCGCGCCCAGCGAGCGCATCGGCATCTTGGCGAGCTGGGTGATGATCTGGTCGGCGGCGGGGAAGACGAACCCGTCGAACTGGATCTCGCACACCGGCCGGTAGCCGCGCAGCGCCAGCCCGATCGCGGTGCCGACGATGCCGGACTCGGCCAGCGGCGTGTCGATCACCCGGTCCTCGCCGAAGTCCTTCTGCAGGCCGTCGGTGACGCGGAAGACGCCGCCGAGCTTGCCGACGTCCTCGCCCATGATGAGGACCTTGGGGTCGTCCTCCATGGCCTTGCGCATGCCCTCGTTGAGCGCCTTGGACAGGCTCAGCACGGTCATCTCTCGAACCCCTCCAGGTAGGCGGCGTACTGGGCGCGTTCCTCGTCCATCAGCGCGTGCGGCTCGGCGTAGACGTGGTCGAAGATGTCGAGCGGCCCGGGGTCGGGCATGGCCAGGCAACGGCTGCGCAGGTCGGCGCCGAGCCCTTCGGCCTCGGCGTCCACGGAGTCGAAGAACTCCTGGTCGGCCAGCTCGTTCTTGAACAGGTAGGCCTTGACGCGCTCGATCGGGTCCTTGAGCTTCCACGCCTCCAGCTCGCTGGCCACGCGGTAGCGGGTGGGGTCGTCGGTGGTGGTGTGGGCGCCCATCCGGTACGTGAACGCCTCGATGAGCGTGGGGCCCTGGCCTTCGCGGGCGTTCTTCAGCGCCTGGCGGGTGACGGCCAGGCAGGCGAAGACGTCGTTGCCGTCGACCCTGATGCCGGGGAAGCCGAAGCCGGAGGCCCGGCGGTAGAGGGGGATGCGGGTCTGCTTCTCCAGCGGCTCGGAGATGGCCCACTGGTTGTTCTGGCAGAAGAACACGATCGGCGCGTTGAAGACGCTGGCCCAGATGAACGACTCGTTCACGTCGCCCTGGGAGGTGGCGCCGTCGCCGAAGTAGGCGATGGTCGCCGCGGTGGCGTCGTCGCGCTGGATGCCCATGGCGTAGCCGACGGCGTGCAGCGTCTGGCTGCCGATGACGATCGTGTAGAGGTGGAAGTTGTGCTCCTTGGGGTCCCAGCCGCCGTGGTTGACGCCGCGGAACAGGCCGAGGAGCTTCACCGGGTCGACGTCGCGGCACCAGGCCACGCCGTGCTCACGGTAGGTGGGGAAGGCCATGTCGGTGTCGGTCAGGGCTCTGCCGGAGCCGATCTGGGCGGCTTCCTGACCGAGGAGGGAGGCCCAGATGCCGAGCTCGCCCTGCCGTTGCAGGGCCACGGCCTCAAGGTCGATGCGCCGTACGAGAACCAGGTCCCGGTAGAGGGATCTGACCTCCTCCGGAGTCAGGTCGATGTCGTAGTCGGGGTGCTCGACCCGCTCGCCTTCGGGGGTGAGGAGTTGAACGAGCTCGGGGGGTGCTTCGGCACCACGAGAGGCGTCGACTGTCACGTGCCGCTCCTGTGCGGTCGGGGCCGGTCTTGGTGGGGTCGCCACCTACGTCCGGCCTGGTGAGCGTCCGGACCATGTGATGGTGGTTCGTCCGCGCTTGGGGACATGGTGGCAGACGTCACAGCCCTTCGCGCAAGCCCCATCTCCTCCCCGTTCCCGTTGTACCCGCTGCCACACGCGCGGGTAGGCTGTCCTTTGCCAATCCCGCCTTACCCTGGAGGAACGCAGTGGCGCGCGTCATCGTAGACGTCATGCTGAAGCCCGAGATTCTCGACCCGCAGGGCCAGGCGATCGCCCGTGCGCTGCCCCGGCTGGGGTTCTCCGGCGTGTCAGCCGTACGGCAGGGCAAGCGGTTCGAGGTGGAGCTCGACGGTCCGGCCGACGAGGCGGCACTTGCGGACGTCCGAAAGATGGCCGAGACCCTGCTGGCCAACACCGTGATCGAGGACTTCACGCTGCGTGTTGAGGGGTAAAACGCCACATTTGATACCTCAAATGCCGCTCGCGGGCTTAAGCGGGGGTTCTGGCGTGCCGCAATGCCACGGGCCGGCCAACACTAAATAACAACAGCGTGATTTTGCGGTTAGCCCCGATTTCACGGGGAAACTTACTCCAGGTAACATTCCGGAGCCCGGAGGAGTCCGGTGGACATTGAGTTCTCGTTGGCACTGCCTCGGGACGCCATAGGCATCCCGATGGTCAGGCGAGTGCTCGGCGACGCGATGCGCTCGTTGCATGTGAGTGAGTCGTGCATCGCCGACATGCTGCTCGCGGTCTCCGAGGCGTGCTCCAACGCGGTGCGGCACGGCGGTCCCGCCAACCGCTACGAAGTGACGGCGTCGATCGGTTACGGCCGCTGCGATGTGCGCGTGGCCGACAGCGGGGACGGTCTGCCGTCGATGCCGCTGCACTTTCCCCCCGCCGACACCGAGAACGGCCGTGGTCTGCTGATCATGCGCTCGGTGGTCGACGAGATCTCCTTCGGCATCACCCCCGGCCGTGGCACCACGGTGCACATGCGCAAGCAGCTCGCCTGGGACGACGCGGCCGACGACCACGCCCGCGAGCTCGCCGCCGTCTGAGGTTGCGCGTCGGGGCGTCGAACACCCCGCTGAACACCTCCTGACCTGGGCTTTCAGACAGCAGGCAGGGACTGTCCGCTGATGAATATCAGAATTGTCCCCCTCGGCATGTCAGAAACGTCCATGATCAACTGTCATTTCTGTCCGTAGCCGGTGCGCTTGCCCTGCTGCCGGTCAGTGGCTGCCGGTGGGGTGGGGGCGCTGCCGGTGGGAGGTTGATGAGGAGCATGGGGACGTACCCGATAACCTGAAGTGACCGCCGCCTGCCTCGGGGATGGCGGCTGCGCAACTCCTCGAAGGGGACGACTGTCATGACCGCTGCCCGTGTGGGCGTAGTCACGTTTCCAGGCACTCTCGACGACCAGGACGCCGCCAGGGCCGTAGGGCTCGTGGGTGCGCAGGCCGTGCCCCTGTGGCACGCCGATCACGATCTCAAGGGGGTCGACGCCGTCTTTCTGCCCGGCGGCTTCTCCTACGGCGACTATCTGCGGTGCGGAGCCATCTCCCGGTTCGCGCCGCTGATGGAGGAGCTCATCCCGGCCGCCCGCGCGGGGCTGCCGGTGCTGGGCACGTGCAACGGGTTCCAGATCCTGTGCGAGGCGCACCTGCTGCCCGGCGCGCTGACCCGCAACGCCTCTCTGCACTATGTCTGCCGTGACCAGCGGGTCCGGATCGAGTCCGCGGACACCGCCTGGACCGGCGCGTTCGAGGCGGGCCAGGAGATCGTGCTGCCGGTCAAGCACGGCGAGGGCCGCTACGTCGCCTCCGCCGAGACGCTGGCCGAGCTGGAGTCCGCCGGG
The DNA here is from genome assembly GCF_014646515.1 of Nonomuraea glycinis. GTDB lineage: Bacteria > Actinomycetota > Actinomycetes > Streptosporangiales > Streptosporangiaceae > Nonomuraea > Nonomuraea glycinis. Next base: position 229,678 of record NZ_BMNK01000014.1, on the reverse strand, counting down.
CGGGTGGTCGTGCGCTACGTGGGCGGCAACCCCAACGGGTCGATGAACGACATCGCGGGCATCCGCAACGAGGCGGGCAACGTCGTCGGCCTCATGCCGCACCCGGAGCACGCCGTCGAGGACCTGGTCGGCGCGCCGAGCACCGACGGCCTCGGCTTCTTCACCTCCATTCTCAAGAAGCTGGTGAACGCATGAGCACCGACTCCGTCAGCAGGGCCGAGGGCACGCCCGACGAGCCGATGCCCTACGCCGAGCTGGGCATGAAGCGGGAGGAGTACGACCGGGTCCGCGAGATCCTCGGCCGTCGCCCCACCGGCTCCGAGCTGGCCATCTACAGCGTCATGTGGTCCGAGCACTGCTCCTACAAGTCGTCCAAGGTGCATCTGAAGCAGTTCGCCACCAAGGCGCCCAAGTCCGAGGCGCTGCTGGTGGGCATGGGCGAGAACGCCGGCGTGGTGGACATCGGCGACGGCTGGGCGGCCACGTTCAAGATCGAGTCGCACAACCACCCGTCCTACGTCGAGCCGCACCAGGGCGCCGCCACCGGCGTCGGCGGGATCGTGCGCGACATCATGTCGATGGGCGCCCGCCCGATCGCGGTCATGGACGCGCTCCGCTTCGGCGGCGCCGACCAGGACGACACCCGCCGGGTGCTGCCCGGCGTGGTGGAGGGCATCAGCCACTACGGCAACTGCCTGGGCCTGCCCAACATCGGCGGCGAGGTCGTCTTCGACCCGTGTTATATCGGCAACCCGCTGGTCAACGCGCTCTGCGTGGGCCTGCTGCGCAAGGACCAGATCAAGCTCGCCGTCGCGCCCGGCCCCGGCAACAAGGTCGTGCTGTTCGGCGCCTCCACCGGCCCTGACGGCATCGGCGGCGCGAGCGTCCTGGCCAGCGCCACCTTCGAGGACGAGTCCCATGCCAAGCGGCCCGCCGTGCAGGTGGGCGACCCGTTCATGGAGAAGCTGCTCATCGAGTGCTGCCTGGAGCTCTACGCCGCCGACGTGGTCGTGGGCATCCAGGACCTGGGCGCGGCCGGGGTGTCCTGCGCGACGACCGAGCTGGCCGCCAAGGGCACCGGCGGCATGCACGTCGACCTCAACTTGGTCCCGCTCCGTGATCCCTCCCTGGTGCCGGAGGAGATCCTGATGAGCGAGTCGCAGGAGCGGATGATGGCCGTCGTACGGCCCGCCGACATCGACGCGTTCATGGCGATCTGCGAGCGGTGGGACGTCCCCGCCACCGTGATCGGTGAGGTGACCGACACCGGCAGGCTGGTGATGACCTGGAACGGCGAGACCATCGTCGACATCCCGCCGGGCACCGCCGCCGACGAGGGCCCGGTCTACGAGCGGCCCCTGCACGAGCCCGCCGGCCAGGTGGCGCTCAACTCCGACACCCCCGACGGCCTGGCCCGACCTGCGGACCTGCGCGCCACGCTGCTGCAACTCCTCGGCTCGCCCAACCTGGCGTCGAAGGAGTGGGTGACCGGTCAGTACGACCGTTACGTGCGCTCCAACACCGTGCTCGCCCAGCCCGCCGACGCCGGGATGCTGCGCATCTCCGAGGCGATCGCCGGCGCCGAGCCGACCACCAGGGGCATCGCGCTGTCCACCGACGGCAACGGCCGCTACGCCAAGCTCGACCCCTACGCCGGAGCCCAGCTCGCGCTGGCCGAGGCCTACCGCAACGTCGCGGTGACCGGGGCCAAGCCGCTGGCCGTCACCAACTGCCTCAACTTCGGCTCCCCCGAGGACCCCGAGGTGATGTGGCAGTTCGCCGAGGCCGTGCGCGGCCTGGCCGACGCCTGCCGGACGCTCGGCGTGCCGGTCACCGGCGGCAACGTCTCCTTCTACAACCAGACGGGCTCCACCCCGATCCACCCGACGCCCGTCGTCGGCGTGCTCGGGGTGATCGACGACGTGGCCAAGCGGGTGCCGACCGGCTTCACCGGCGAAGGGCTGCGGGTCGCGCTGCTCGGCGAGACGAGCGCGGAGTTCGGCGGCTCGGAGTGGGCGCACGTCGTCCACGGCCACCTCGGCGGCCTGCCGCCGCAGGCGAACCTGGTGGCCGAGCAGGCGCTCGGCGCCGTCCTGGTCGAAGCGGCCAGGCGCGGCCTGCTGGAGGGCTCGCACGACCTGTCCGACGGCGGTCTGGCCATCGCGCTGGCGGAGTCCTGCCTGGCGCGCGGTGTCGGCGCCACCGTGGCGCTGAGCGGCGAGCCGTTCACCGACCTGTTCAGCGAGTCGGCGTCCAGGGCGCTGGTCGTGGTCCGGCCGGAGTCCTTCGACGAGCTCGCCGCGCTCTGCTTCGAGCACGAGGTGCCCTGCTACGGGCTCGGCGTCACCGGCGGCACCTCGCTGGTGGTGGAGGACGTGCTGGAAGTGCCGGTCGAGGAGCTGCGCGCGACCCACACGGGCACGCTGCCGGCGCTGTTCGGCTGATCGTCAACACCTAGGGCCGGTACGGACTCCGTACCGGCCCTTGGTCGTTCAGGCCTTCTTCAGGCAGACGACGTAGACGGTGCCGCTGGTGTGGCCCTGTCCCTGGACGCCGACCGACCAGGATGAGCCGCCCGAGGGGGCGCTGGAGATGACCTGGCCGCCATTGCTGACCGAGAAACCGCCGCCGGTCATCATGTCACCCGGGTTGCAGGAGGCCGAGCCGCCATTCTTCGAGAAGTTGCTGCTCTTCGTGTAGGTCGTGTAGGTGGCGCCGCTGCCGTCCTTGCCGTCCTTGCCAGGGTCGCCCTTGGGCCCCGGAACGCCCTGCTTGCCGTCCTGACCCGGCTTTCCGTCCTTGCCCGGCAGACCGTCCTTTCCGTCCGCACCCGGCAGGCCGTTCTTGCCGTCCGCACCCGGCAGGCCGTTCTTGCCGTCCGCGCCGTCCTTGCCGTTGGTGCCGTTCGTGCCGTCCTTGCCAGGGGCGCCGTCCTTGCCGGGGATGCCCTGCTTGCCCTGGATGCCCTGCCTGCCCGACCTGCCCTGCGGGCCGGCGGGTCCGGTGTCACCCTTCGGGCCCTGGGCGCCCTGCTCGCCCCGGGGGCCTGCCGCGAGGTTGGGCGTCGCCTCCTCCCCGCCACCGATGACCATGCGGACCTCAGTCACCTTGCACTTGGTGGTCGTATTGACAATGCGCACATAGCGCGACTTCTTGTGCACGCAGGCGGTCACCGCTTTGCCGGCCGACACCGCCGACGACGCGGTCGACGACGCGGTGGCGACGCCACCGGCGGTGAGGAGCGAGCCGGCCAGCGCCACAGCGGTGGCGAGAGTGAGCACACGCCCACGGCGAACCTTGATAGCCACGGTTGTCCTTCCAGATACAAGTGGTGCTCATGTCGAGCAATGAGGTTGACGCTTCAATCGTTCTGCCGGACGACAAGGTTCACATAACGTGTTCATCACGACACATATCGTGACTTAAGCGGCTGACGCTACTTGACATAGTCAGGAATTTCCCTGTCCGTAAAAAGCCGCATTGGCAGGCGCGGTAGTCGGTGGATAATCAGGGCGTTCGCATGCCAAGCGCGTCGAAGGCGGAGAATCACCTTGTCCACTCCCAGCCCGTACCTGCCCCCTGCCACGCAACCGGTGCGCGGGGTCGTGTGGGCCATCCATCTGGGACTGCCCCTGCTCGGGCTATGGCTGCTGCTGGCCCAGCCGCAGCTGAACATCATGTGGGAGCACAACTCCAGCCACTTCTGGATGATCATCCTGGTGGCCGGGCTGAACGTGGCGCTCGGCACGCTGATCAGCGAGGCGTCGCGCAGGAGGCAGGACGCCAGGCTGTTCCTGGTGTCGATGGTCTTCCTGAGCAGCGCCGGGTTCTTCTTCCTGCACGGGCTCGCCACGCCGAAGGTCATCCTGCCCACCGGCTCGCTCGGGTTCGACATCGGGCAGCAGGTGGGGCTGACGATCGCGTCGATGTTCGCGTTCGCCTCCGCGTTCCCACTGGGTGAGAAGGCCGCGCAGGCGGTGCTGCGCTCGCAGCATCTGGTGCGCGGCGTGCTGGTCGGGTTCATGATCCTTTGGGGCGTCGCGTCGCTGATCCCCGATCTGACCCCGCTCAGCCGGCCGCCGCTGCTCGCGCCCGTCGACTGGCTGGTGGTCGCGTCGCTGCCCGGCCTGGCGCTCTACCTGGCGGCCAGCGTGATGATGTTCCTGCTGCACAAGCGGGGGCCGTCGGCCATGCTGATCAGCCTCATCACCGCCTACGCGCTGCTGGCCGAGTCCATGGTCGCCGGGATGTCCCAGCTCAACTGGCACCTGTCGTGGTGGGAGTGGCACATCCTGCTGACGTTCGCGTTCGTCTTCGTCGCCTACAGCGCCTACCTGCAGTTCAGGCGGGAGGGGTCGAGCGCGGGGCTGTTCGACTCGGTGGCGCTGTCGGCGACCGTGCGGCGCATCCAGCGCGACTACGACGCGGCCCTGGAGGAGATGGTCGAGCACGTGCGGCGGGGCGAGCCGCTGGCCGCGACCCGGATGTCGGGCAAGTTCCGGCTGAACGAGGGGCAGGCCGCGGTGCTCGACCGGGCCGGCCGGGCGCTGGCGGAGGAGCGGGAGCTGTCCGAACGGCTGGCCGCGCTGGTCGAGGTGAGCGCCCAGACCCGGATCGGCCTGCCGGAGACCGAGCTGCTGGCGACCGCGCTGGAGAGCGTCCGGCAGGCGTACGGCGACGTACGGATCGGCCTGGTCTCGGAGGGCAAGGCGCAGATCGGCTCACGTGAGTACGAGTTCACCGGAACCACGCCCATCAGGCGCGACAACCTGGTCGCCTACCCGCTGACCGTCAAGAGCCACCTGGCCGGGGTCCTGGAGGTGCCGCTCGGGCGCACCGGTCAGGACGAGGCCCTGGCCGCCACCCTGGCCGGCCAGCTGTCCATCTCGCTGGAGAACGCCCGCCTCTACCAGGAGCTCGACACGCTCTTCCGGCAGTACATGTCGCCCGACGTGGCCCAGGCCCTGCTGGCCGACCCCACGCAGGCGGCGCTCGGCGGCCAGCTCAAGGAGCTGACCGCGCTCTTCGCCGACCTCAAGGGCTTCACCACGTTCTCCGAGCGGGTCACGCCGGGCGAGATCGTGGAGATGCTCAACCGCTACCACACGGCCGCGGTGCCCTGCATTCTCGACAACGGCGGCACGATCGTGCAGTTCGTCGGAGACGCCCTGCTGGCCCTGTTCAACGCCCCCGCCACCCAGGGCGACCACGCCGCGGCGGCGTGCCGGGCGGCGCTGGCGATGCAGCAGGCGGCCGCCGAGGTGGCGGAGGAGGCCGCCTGGACGCAGGGGGACGTCGAGTGGCCGACGTTCCGGGTCGGGGTCAACACCGGGCCGGCGCTGGTGGGCAACATCGGCAGCCCCCGGCTGCGCGGGTTCAACGCGATGGGCGACTGCGTGAACGTGGCCGCCAGGTTGCAGAGCCTGGCCGAGCCCGGCACCGTGGTGATCGGCGCGACCACGCACAAGCAGCTCGGCGGCCGTGCGACGGTGCAGCCGCTGGGGAAGCTCAGCCTCAAGGGCAAGGAAGAGCCCGTGGAGGCGTACGTTCTGACGGCAATGACATAGAAAGGTCGCGGGTCGTACGGACATAATCAGGCACATGAAGCCAGAGCCCGGCGAGTTCCTAGCCATGCTGACGCCCGAAGACATCGAGGTCGTGTGTGCCGCCGGCCGGCCCCGGCGGTGGGATCGCGGGACGACGGTGATGTCCGAGGGTGACACCTCCGACTGGGTGCTCGTGCTGACCGAGGGCCGGGTGAAGGTCTCCTCCCACACCAGCAGCGGCACCGAGGTGGTGCTGGCGGTGCGTGGCCCTGGCGCGCTGCTCGGGGAGATGTCGGCCATCGACGGCTCGCCGCGCTCGGCGACCGTGACCTCGCTCGAACCCATCGCGGGCATCGCCATCCGGGACTTCACCGGCTTTCTGCAGGAGCACGGGCGGATCGCCGTCCTGCTCATGCAGCTTGTCACCGGGCGGCTGCGCGACGCCGACAGGAAGCGCATCGAGTACGGCGCGTTCGACACCACGGGACGGGTGGCGACCCGGCTGCTGGAGCTGGCCGAGCGCTACGGCGAGAAGACGAACGGCGGGGTCCGGGTGGCGCTGCCGCTGTCGCAGGACGAGCTCGCCGGGTGGACCGGCGCGTCCCGGGAGGCCGTCAGCAAGGCGCTGCGCACGCTGCGCGACCGGGGGCTGATCGAGACCGGCAGGCGGCGCGTGGTGGTGCACGACATGGAAGGACTGCGCAAACGGGCACGCTGACCTGAACCGACTGCGCAAACGCGCAAGCTACCTAAAATCGTACGTACGCCGTACGTCATAGTAAGGGGCATGGTCGCGACCACCTCCGATGATGCCGCCCGCCTGCGCTACGCCTGGCGGGTGTGCTCGGTCACCAGTCTGGGACTCGTTCTCATCGGCATCGCGGGCAGCACCCTCAACGTGGCCCTGCCCACAATCGTGCGGCACTTCCACGCCACGCCGTTCCAGTCGGGGTGGATCCTGCTGGCGTTCCTGCTGGTCAACACGGCGAGCCTGGTGTTCTTCGGGCGGGTGGCCGACCTGCTGGGCAGGCGTGAGGTCTATCTGACCGGGTTCGCGCTGTTCACCGTGGCCTCGCTGCTCGCCGGGCTGTCGCCGGACGTGTGGTTCCTGATCGTGATGCGGATGCTTCAGGCGGTCGGCGCGGCGATGATCCTGGCCAACGGCACGGTGATCATCACCGAGGCGTTCCCGCCCGACCGGCTCAGCCAGGGCATGGGCGTCTACATGGGCACCCTGTCGGTGGCGCAGCTCGCCGGCCCCACCCTGGGCGGGCTGATCGCCGCGACCGCGGGCTGGCAGTGGATCTTCTGGGTGAACGTGCCCGCCGGGCTGGTCGCGCTCATCTGGGGCGCGCTCATCCTGCGCAAGGTGCCGAAGGGACCGAGACGTCCCGTCGACGGGATGGGCAACGCGCTGGTGTTCACCGCGCTGACGGCCATCATCCTGGCCCTGTCCGAAGCCGGCTCCAACGGGCCGACAAGTCCCGTCGCGGTGATCGGGGCCGCCCTGTTCGTGATCCTGGTGCCGCTGATCGTGCTGGTGGAGCGGCGGGCCGCCAACCCGGTGCTGGACCTGCGGCTGTTCGGCGGGCGGATGCTGGCGTGCGCGAACCTGGCCTCCTTCTGCAACGCCGTCGCCCGCTCGGCGCTGATCCTGGTGGTGGCGCTGTACTTCCAGGCGGCCAGGGGCGTGGATCCGTTCACCGCCGGGCTGAGCGTGCTGCCGGTGCCGGTGGGCATGGCGCTGTCCTCCCCCGTCGTCGGCCTGCTCGGGCGCCGCGTCTCGCCGTACCTGCTGTCCATCGGCGGCGCGCTGATGAGCGCGGCCGGGCTCGGCGCGCTCCTGCTCACGGCCGACCCCGGCGTGCCGTACTGGGTCATCGGGATCGGCCTGTTCGTCGCCGGCTGCGGCAGCGGCACCTTCCTCACCGGCAACACCACCCAGGTCATGGGGGCGCTGCCGAGCGGCAGCCTCGGCGTGGTCAACGGCTTCCGCCTCATGGTGATCAACGTCGGCATCGTGCTCGGCGTCGGCCTGTCGCTCAGCGTGCTGAGCAGCGCGGTGAGCCCGGAGGTGCGGGCCCAGGTGTACGCGGGCACCCTGTCGACGCTGTCACCGGTGGCGGTGGGGCAGCTCATGCAGGGCTTCGAGCGCACCTACGCGGTCCTGTTCGCGGTCGTCCTGACCGGCGCCCTCCTCGCCGGCCTGGCCCGCTCCCCCCGCCGCTGAGCGTGCTACGAGCGGCGGGCGGCGAGGGATTCGATGCCGGCGAGGATGAGGTCGACGCCGAAGGAGTCGTAGAGGCCCGGCGGGAGGTTGACCATGGAGTCCGCCATTCTGACCAGGTGGGGGTAGGTGTCGGCGGGGAGTGACTCCAGGGACAGGCGCTTGACCCGGACGATCTCGGCGATCTCCTCGTCGGTGTGGCCGGAGCGGAAGTGCACGGGGGCGTCGGCGATGGCGATCGCGCTCTGCAGCAGGTATTTGGAGATGAGGCAGGACTCCCCGTCGGCGAACCCGGCCGCGCGGGTCAGCCCCAGGGCCTCGTTCCAGACGGCCAGGTAGCTCGGCACGTCCTCCTTGTCGATCTGCTCCAGCACGGTGCGGGCGCACGGGTGAGCGCGCAGGACGTGGATGAGCCCTTCGATCAGCTCGCGCAGCCGCAGCCGCCAGGGCCGATCGTCGGCGGGCTTGGGCGCGAAGTTCGCCACAAGGTGATCGGCCATGCCGATCAGGAGCTGTTCCTTGTTCTTGAAGTGCCAGTAGAGGGCCATCGGGGTGACGCCGAGGTCGGTGGCCAGCCGCCTGATGGTCACGGCGTCGATGCCTTCGGTGTCGCCGATCTGGATCGCCCGTTCGACGATCGACGCGGCGCTCAGTTTTCCCATCACGGTTGACAACTATACGCCGTACAAGTTCAACTATACGACGTACAAGTACGACGTATAGGGGGACTGTCGTGGACCGCAAATGGTGGGCGCTGATCGCGATGACGCTCGGCGCCTTCATGACCGCGCTGGACAACAACGTGGGCAATGTCGCCTTACCGACCATCCAGCGGGAGCTGGGGCTGACGATCTCCGGCCTGGAGTGGATCGTGAGCGGCTACATCCTGGTGTTCGCCGGGCTGATGCTCGTCGGCGGCAGACTCGCCGACCTGTACGGAGCCAGGCGGGTGTTCGTCACCGGCCTGATCATCTTCACCCTCGCCTCGCTCGGCGCCGGGCTCGCCACCAGCGGCGGGACGCTGATCGCCGCCCGCGCGGCGCAGGGCGTCGGCGCGGCGCTGCTCACCCCGACCTCGCTGGCCCTGCTCTCCCAGATCTTCCCCGACCCGGCCGAGCGCGGCAGGGCCGTCGGCATCTGGAGCGTGGCCGGCGCGCTGTCCATGGCGCTCGGCCCCGTCACCGGCGGGTTCATCAGCCAGAACCTGCACTGGGGCTGGATCTATCTGATCAACGTGCCCATCGGAGCGGTGACCCTCGGGCTCGCGCTGTGGGCGGTACGGCCCGCTTTCACCCGGGTACGGCACCGCCTGGACCTGCCGGGCCTGACCACCTCCGCCCTCGCGCTGTTCGCCCTGACCTACGCGCTCATCGAGGGCGAGGCCGCCGGCTGGACCTCGCCGGAAATCCTGGCCGCCGTCGCCGTCACGCTGCTGTCCGCGACCGCGTTCGTGCTGGTCGAGAGGAGATCCGCGGAGCCGATGATCGACCTGTCGCTCTTCCGGGCCAGGCAGTTCACCGGTGGCGCCATCACCAGCGGCATCTGGTCGTTCGGGGTGTTCGGCATCTACTTCTTCAGCGCGCTCTGGCTGCAGAACGTGCTCGGCTTCAGCCCCACCGAGGCCGGGGCCGCGTTCGTGCCGATGGCGTTGATCATGGCGGTGGTGGCGGTGCTGTCCCAGCGGATCAGCGCGCTGCTCGGCATCGGGCGGACGGTGGCGCTCGGGATGGCGCTCATGGGGGCCGCCATCCTGATGCTCGCCGGGGTCGGCGCGGACGCCGGCTACTCCGACGTGCTCCCCTGGTTCATGCTGTACGGCCTCGGCGGCGGCCTGATGGTGCCCCTGACCGCCGCCGTGCTCAGCGGGATGCCGGCGGGACGGTCAGGGGTGGCCTCCGGGGTGCTGAACGTCTCCAGGGAGGTGTTCGGGCTGCTCGGCATCACCGTCCTGGGCGCGCTGCTGACCGCCAGGCAGGCGGCGAGCGACGGGCCGCCGCTGACCGCCTTCCTGGAGGGTTACCAGTTCACCCTGGTGATCGCGGCCGTGGTCGTGCTGGCAGGCATCCCGGTCGCCCTCTCCACGCTGCGCGAGAGCCGTACCCCGAAGAAGGAGGAGCGGCCTCAGACCGTGATGGCCGGGTCGGCGAACTGAGTGCGGTAGAGCTCCTCGTAGCGCCCGCCCTCGGCGAGCAGTTCGGCGTGCGTGCCGCGCTCCACGATCCGCCCGTCCTCGATGACCAGGATGACGTCGGCGGCGCGGATCGTGGAGAGCCGGTGCGCGATCACCACGGCGGTCCGCCCGTCCAGCGCCTCGGCCAGCGCCTCCTGTACGGCGGCCTCCGAGGTGGAGTCGAGCGCCGCGGTGGCCTCGTCCAGGATCACCACCCGAGGGCCGGCCAGCAGCAGCCGGGCGATCGTCAGCCGCTGGCGCTCGCCGCCGGACAGCCGGTAGCCGCGCTCGCCCACCACCGTGTCCAGCCCGTCGGGCAGCGACTCGATCAGGGCGGCGAGCCGGGACCTGCGCAGCGCGTCCCACAGCTCCTCCTCGCTCGCCTCCGGGCGGGCGAACAGCAGGTTGCCCCTGATCGAGTCGTGGAACAGGTGGCCGTCCTGGGTGACCATGCCGAGCGCCTCGCGGATGGAGTCGGCGGTCAGGTCCCGTACGTCCACGCCGCCGATCCGGACCGCGCCCGCGTCCACGTCGTACAGCCTCGGCAGGAGCTGCGCGATCGTCGACTTGCCCGCGCCGGAGGAGCCCACCAGAGCCACCATCTGGCCCGGCTCGGCCGTGAAGGAGACCCCGTGCAGCACATCGACCCCACCGCGGGTGTCCAGCGCGGCCACCTCCTCCAGCGAGGCGAGCGACACCTTGTCGGCCGAGGGGTAGGCGAAGCGCACGTCGTCGAACTCCACGCCGACCGGCCCGGCGGGCACCTCGCCCGCGCCCGGCCGGTCCTTGATGAGCGGCTCCAGGTCGAGCACCTCGAAGACCCGCTCGAAGCTCACCAGCGCGCTCATCACGTCCACCCGGGCGCTGGCCAGCGCGGTCAGCGGCGAGTAGAGGCGGGTGATCAGCAGCGCCAGCGCCACCACCGAGCCCGCGTCGAGCTGCTCGCGCAGCGCGTAGAAGCCGCCCAGGCCGTAGACGAGCGCCAGGGCCAGCGCCGACACCAGGGTGAGCGCGGTGACGAAGACCGACTGGGTGAAGGCCGTGCGCACCCCGATGTCCCGCACCCGCCTCGCCCTCGCGGCGAAGTCGGCCGACTCCATGGCCGGCCTGCCGAACAGCTTCACCAGCGTCGCGCCCGGCGCCGAGAACCGCTCGGTCATCTGGGTGGCCATGGTCGCGTTGTGGTCGGCCGCCTCGCGCCTGAGCCGGGCGATCCTGACGCCCATCCGGCGGGCCGGCAGCACGAACACCGGCAGCAGCAGCAACGCCAGCAGGGTGATCTGCCAGGAGATGCCCACCATCACGGTGAGCGCCAGCAGCAGGGTCACCACGTTGCCCGCCACGCTGGACAGCGTGTCGGTGAACGCCCGCTGCGCGCCGATCACGTCGTTGTTGAGCCGGCTGACCAGCGCGCCGGTACGCGTCCGGGTGAAGAACGCCACCGGCATCCGCTGCACATGGTCGAACACGGCGATGCGCAGGTCCAGGATCAGCCCCTCGCCCAGCCCGGCCGACAGCCACCGGGTCAGCAGGCCGAGCCCGGCCTCGGCCACCGCCAGCCCCGCGATCAGGGCGGCCAGGCCCACCACCACGCCGAGCGGCGCGCTCTGCCCGATCGCGTCCAGCACCCGGCCGGCCAGCACCGGCGGAGCCACCGCCAGCGCCGCCATCACCACGCTCAGCGCCAGGAAGACCGCGATCCTGCGGCGGTGCGGTCTGGCGAACCCCCAGACGCGGCGGAGCGTCGCCTTCGACACCTGGCGACGCTCCGGGCGGTTGTTCAGCGAATACAGCTGGTTCCACGCGGTCACTTCCATGCTCATGGCATGGAGAATAGAACCTCAAGTAAACTAGAGGTCAACTGCCGATCTTCTTGCCCTTGTCGTGCCACACCACCGCGACGGCCGGACGCGGCTGGTCACCGTCGGGCCAGCGGCTGGCCGGCTGGTCCGGGCTCGCCCCGTCCACCTCGCCCGGGTGCTGCACCGCCACGAACACGCTGCGCTGGTCCTCGGTGACCATCGGGCCGCAGGTCTCCGCCCCGATCGGGACCGTCAGGAACTGCCGCACATGGCCCCGCTCCCGGCCGCGCACCGGCATCACGAACAGGCCGTCATGCCCGCCGAGCCGGCTGCCGTCGGTGGAGATCCACAGGTTGCCGTCCCGGTCGAAGGCCAGGTTGTCCGGGCAGGAGATCGGCGACACCTTGGACTTGTCGTAGCCCGCGAAGTACGTCGAGGCGTCGTTCGGGTCACCGCAGACCAGCGGGATGGACCAGGCGAACGTCGTGGCCGCCGCGTCGTCACGCCGCTCCACGATCTCCAGGACGTGACCGTGCTTGCTCTGCGCGATCGGGTTGGCCTCGTCCGTCTGGGCTGCGGCGCGGTTGCTGTTGTTGGTCAGCGCGACGTAGACGGCGCCGGTCACCGGGTTGCGCTCCACGTCCTCCGGGCGGTCCATCTTGGTGGCGGTCACCTTGTCGGCGGCGACCCGGGTGTAGACCAGCACCTCGACGGCCGTCATGCCCGCCACGTGCGACTTGTCACCGGTGACCAGCGGGATCCACTCGCCGGAGCCGTCGAACTCGCCGTCCGTGGGCAGCTTGCCGGAGCCGTCGATCTCCGCCGCCGGGCTGTCGCCGGTGAACTTGGCCACGTACAGCGTGCCCTCGTCCAGCAGGGTGCGGTTGTGGCGGTCGTTGCCGCGGCGGTAGCGCTCCTTCGAGACGAACTTGTAGACGTACTCGAAGCGGGAGTCGTCGCCCATGTAGACCACCAGGCGGCCGTCGCGGGCCAGCGACGTGGTGGCGGCCTCGTGCGCGAACCGGCCCAGCGCGGTCCGCTTGATCGGCGTCGCGTCCGGGTCGAACGGGTCGATCTCCACGATCCACCCGAACCGGTTGACCTCGTTCGGGTGCTTGGCCAGGTCGAAGCGCTCCTCGATCCGGTCGAAGCGACGGCCGGAGACGCCCGACGGGATCGCGTACCGGGCGATGTACGGCGCCTGCTCCGCGGGCACCTTGTCGCCGTTGACGAAGTATTGGTTGAAGTTCTCCTCCGCGGTCAGCACCGTGTCCCATGGGGTGGTGCCGCCGGCGCAGTTGTTGAGCATGCCCAGCGGCTTGACGCCACGGGGGTCGGCCGCCGTCTTGAGCAGGTCGCTGCCGGCCGCCGGGCCGGTGAACCGCATCGGCGTCTGCGCGGTGACGCGCCGGTTGTAGCGGCGGCGGCCCTTGGTGACCAGCTTCCACTGGCCCGTGGTGCGCGCCCGCTCCACCTCGACGACCGCGCCGCCGTGCGCGGCCATCGCGATCTTGATCTGCTCCTCCGTGGCGGCGTCCCCGGTCGTGTACCCGCGGAACATCAGGGCCTCGTCGGTGTACTCGTGGTTCACCCAGAGCAGGCCCCGGTCGCGGCCCAGCGGGAAGAGGGTGACGAAGTCGCAGTTGTAGCCGAACTGCTTGGCCTGGGCCTCGGCGCTCTGGTCGTCGAAGTCGAACGCCGGCGCGTCCGGCAGCACCGGGTCACCCCAGCGCACCACCACGGACGAGCGGTAGCCACGGGGCACCCGGAGCGCGTCGTCGGTGTTGGGCGGGACGGGCTCGAAGGAGATGCCGCCACCCGGACCGCCCTGGCCGCCGTGCTTCGCGGCGGGCTCGGCCGGATCGGCGAACGCCGGCGCGGCACCCACGACCCCGACCCCCGCCACCAGCGCGCCGAGCGCGCCCGCGCGCAGCGCGCCCCGCCGTGACAGCGCCTGCTCGGCCACGTCACCGAAGTAGGGGTTGCCGCTGGTGTTGGCGACATCGTGCGCGCAGGCGTTGCCGCAGCGGAACTGACAGGTCATCGCGGAACGGCCACCCTTGTGCGGGGTGGAAAGCAGCGGCAGCAGCCGGCGCGGCGACAGATTCGCCACAGGTCCTCCAAGATAGTGCGGTCTTCGGCCGGGACACTACGGTCGCTGCGATAACCGCAGGTGAACGGCACCCTCCGGCACGATGAACGCTTCCGGGGAGCACAATGGGCCGGTGCCACCACGCAAACTGGACCCGGAAAAGGTCAGAGCCGCCCTCGACGCCCAACTCGTCGCGCTCGACGAGCCGCCCTACGACGGCCCCGCGACCGCGCTGGCCGACGCGCTCGTGGCGGCCGTCCTCGCCGCCTACGACCGTGGCCTGCGGCCCGAACGCGACGCCGCCCGCCAGGCCGTGCGGCACCTGCTCGACCGGCTCACCGCCGTCGCGCCCGGCCGGACCGTGGAGGTGCGCATTCCGCCGTACGCCGCCGTACAGGCCATCGCCGGGCCCCGGCACACCCGGGGCACGCCGCCCAACGTGGTGGAGACCGACGCCCGCACGTGGATCGAGCTGGCGGTCGGGCGGGTCACCTGGGCCGAGGCGATGGCGCGAGGCGCCGTCTCAGCCAGCGGCGCCCGCGCCGACCTCTCCGACCACCTACCCCTGCCACCCGTCTAGCCGGCCGCGCCAGGCCGGCGGACCACCTGTTCCTGCTACCCGTCTAGCCGGTCGCGCCAGGCCGGCGGACCACCTGTTCCTGCTCAGCCGGTGGCGAGCCAGGGGATGCGCTGTTCCAGGCAGCGCTCGGCGAGCCCGTTGGGGAGTTGGCCGCACTCCTGGACCACGCTGTAGAACCACAGGGCCAGGGCGGCGAAGATGATGAGGGCGAGCACGCTGAACGCGATCCCGGTGATCGCCCGGCCCTTGCCCGTCTGCCTGGCGATCGCCACGATGCCGAACACGATCGACAGGATCGCGGTGAGCAGGCCGATGAAGCAGACGAAGACCAGGAATGGACTGGCCACCCCCAGCACCAGCGACGCCGTGGCCAGCCCGTTGCCCGGCTGGCCGGGCGGTCGCCAGTCGGGCGGATACTGGGACGGTCCCGCCGATCCGGGCGGCGGCGGGTAGGCGGCCCCTCCGCCGGGAGCGCCGTAGACAGGGCCGGCTCCCGGCGGTCCGCCGTACGGGCTGGACGGCGAGGTCCCCGGCACCGCGGGCTCCTGCGCCTGCCCGTACGAACCGGCGGGCACGCCGCCTTCCTGCGACTCCCGTCCGTACGCACCCGGCCGCGCGGCGCCAGGCTCCCGTCCGTACGGGCCGGCGGGCGCGGCACCAGGCTCCTGCCCAGCCGGCCCCGAAGGCGCGGGCTCCTGTCCGTACGGACCCGAAGGTGTGGTCCCTGGGGCCTGCCCGTACGGACCCGAGGGTGTGGCACCAGGGGTCTGCCCGTACGGACCCGAAGGTGTGGCGCCGCCCTCCTGTGGCGGGTCGAAGCGAGACGGGGGCCGTGCGACTTCGGGGCCTGGCTCTTCACCTGTGTCGGTCTCTTCCCAGCCGGGGTAGGGCGGGGTGCTGCCGGGCGGGCGGGGCTGGGGTCCGCTGGGGCGGTCGCGGGTGTCGAAGCGCACCGTACGCTCGGCGTCCGTCTCGTCAGAGACCTGGGTGGGCTCGGGGACCTCGGGTGAGGAAGGCAGATCGGGATGCCGCGGCTCGCCGGGACCACCGCCAGGCTCCGGCCCAGGGCCACCCGGCTCAGGACCAGGGCCGCCCGGACCAGGCTCAGGCCCCGGTCCAGGGCCGCCCGGACCGGGCTCCGGCTCAGGTCCTGGGCGGCCCGGCTCGGGCACCGGTCCTGGGTCAGGCACGGGGTTCGGGTCTGGGTAGGGAACTGGGCCCGGGCCAGGCTTGGGGACGGGTGGGCGGTCGGTGGGTGGCCGGTCGGTGGGTGGGACGACCGGTGGGGCGGGCGTGATGGGTTCTTCGCCTGGCTCCTCCTCGGGAACACGTCCCTCGGTATAGCGACGCGCCGCCGTATCCGACTCGCGGGCGGGTGGCTCCTCCGGCGCGCCCTCGGACCACCAGGGAACCTCCTCGGGCGGCTGGGAGGCCGGCTCACGGCTGGGTTCGTCCGGGTCTGGACGGTCCTCGCGCCCGCGAGGCTGGTTCGGGTCCCCAGGTGTGGTCACGTCCGCGTCTCCCGATGGGTTGAATGCCGGATACTTCACCTTTTCGCGGAAGCCGCCATCGAAACCCTTCGACACGGTAAGACCCTGGTCAATCTTGGCTCACTTTGTGCTAAATCTGCAGGCCAGAGGCAAGATGAGGACATCCCGTACGCGTCGGGGGATGGTTGATTCGGGGCTCCGCGAAGAACCCCGTACAAGCGAAAGCGAACCCCCCACAGACGAGACGTACACCTGAAAACGGAACCAGAGGCGAGATCACACGCAAGGCCCTGAACGCCCGATCTGGCCTGATCTTGGCCCTGGTGTGCGAGCACGAGAGCCGCCGACCTAGACTGAAGTACGTGCTGAAGGGCGACGGCCGACTCGGTCATGACCTGGACCCCGATGACCGCGCACCGAAGGACGCATGTGGCGTCTTCGGCGTATGGGCGCCAGGCGAGGAAGTTTCCAAACTCACCTACTACGGGCTGTACGCGTTGCAACACCGCGGCCAGGAGTCCGCGGGCATCGCAGTCAGCGAGGGCAGCCGCATCCTCGTTTACAAGGACATGGGCCTGGTGGCCCAGGTCTTCGACGAGTCGGTGCTCGGCACCCTGCGCGGCCACCTGGCCGTCGGGCACTGCCGCTACTCCACCACCGGCTCCAGCGTGTGGGAGAACGCTCAGCCGACGCTGAGCTCCACCGACGTCGGCGGGCTGGCGCTCGCCCACAACGGCAACCTGATCAACACTCCGGAGCTGGCCCAGCGCCTGGCCCCGGGCGCCACCAGGGCGACCACCGACACCGAGGTGCTCACCGCACTGCTGGCCCAGGACCGCACCCGCTCCATCGAGGACTCCGCCGCCGAGCTGCTGCCGCAGGTCAAGGGCGCCTACACCCTGGTGTTCATGGACGAGAAGACGCTCTACGCCGCGCGTGACCCGCAGGGCATCCGCCCGCTGGTCCTGGGCCGGCTGGAGCGAGGCTGGGTCGTCGCCTCCGAGACGGCGGCGCTCGACATCGTGGGCGCCACCTTCACCCGCGAGGTCGAGCCCGGCGAGATGCTCACGATCGACGAGCGCGGCGTGCGCTCGCGCAGGTTCGCGCTCGCCGAGCCCAAGGGCTGCCTGTTCGAGTACGTCTACCTGGCGCGCCCCGACACCACCATCGCCGGGCGCGGCGTCCAGGTCACCCGGGTCGAGGTGGGCAAGGTCCTGGCCCGCGAGCACCCCGTCGAGGCCGACCTGGTCATCCCGACACCGGAGTCCGGCACCCCCGCCGCCGTGGGCTACGCCCAGGAGAGCGGGATCCCCTACGGCCAGGGCCTGGTGAAGAACTCCTACGTGGGCCGCACGTTCATCCAGCCCTCGCAGACCATCCGCCAGCTCGGCATCCGGCTCAAGCTCAACCCGCTGCGCGAGGTCGTCGAGGGCAAGCGGCTGGTCGTTGTCGACGACTCGATCGTGCGCGGCAACACCCAGCGCGCCATCGTCAAGATGCTGCGCGAGGCGGGCGCGCGCGAGGTGCACGTACGCATCTCCTCGCCGCCCGTGTCGTGGCCGTGCTTCTACGGCATCGACTTCGCCACCAGGGCCGAGCTGATCGCGGGCTCGCTCTCGGTCGAGGAGATCCGCGCCTCGCTGGGCGCCGACAGCCTCGGCTACATCTCGCTCGAAGGGCTCACCGAGGCCACCACCATCCCCGCGGATCGGCTCTGCCGGGCCTGCTTCGACGGCTCGTACCCCATCCCGATCGACCAGGACAACGTCGGCAAGTTCGTGTTGGAGAGCAAGGCGTGAGCACTTACGAGGCCGCCGGGGTGGACATCGAGGCGGGTGAGCGTGCCGTCGCGTTGATGAAGGACAAGGTGGCCCGCTCACGCAGGCCCGAGGTGGTCGACGACGACAGCGGCTTCGCCGGGCTGTTCGACGCCTCGGCGCTGCTGCGTTACCGGCGGCCCCTGCTGGCCACCTCCACCGACGGTGTCGGCACGAAGGTGATGCTGGCGCAGCGGTGGGGCAAGCACGACACGATCGGCATCGACCTGGTCGGGATGGTTCTGGACGACCTCGTGGTGTGCGGGGCCGAGCCGCTGTTCATGACCGACTACATCGCCTGCGGCAAGGTCGTGCCGGAGCGGATCGCCGAGATCGTCGGCGGGGTGGCCGAGGGCTGCCGCCTGGCGGGCGCGGCCCTGGTGGGCGGCGAGACCGCCGAGCACCCGGGCGCGATGGGCGCCGACGAGTACGACCTCGCGGGCGCCGGCACGGGGGTCGTGGAGGCTGATCGGATGCTGGGCCCCTCCCGGGTGCGGGAGGGTGACGTGGTGCTGGGCCTGGCCTCGTCCGGCGTCCACTCCAACGGCTACTCCCTGGTCCGCCACGTGATCAAGAACGCCTCGCTCGATCTCGACACGGTGCTGCCGGAGCTGGGGCGGCCACTGGCCGAGGAGCTGCTGGAGCCGACCCGCATCTACTCACTCGACTGCCTGGAGCTGGCCCGCTCGGTCGACGTGCACGCCTACGCGCACATCACCGGCGGCGGCGTGGAGAGCAACCTGTCCCGCTCCCTGCCGGGCCACCTCGGCGCGGTGCTCGACCGCTCGTCGTGGACCCCGCCCGCCATCTTCGAGGTGCTGGCCGGTCACGGCCGGATCGAGCAGAGGGACCTGGACCGCACCTTCAACTTGGGCGTCGGCATGGCCGCGATCGTCGCACCCGAGGTCGCCGACGAGTCGATCCGGCTGCTGACCGACCGGGGCCTGCCCGCGTGGGTCCTGGGCGAGATCGTCACAGGCGCCGGCGAAGCGGTGTACGGCTAGGACACGACGAAAGCCCCACGGTCTCCCGTGGGGCTTCGACGCACTTGAACGAATGGACCCGCGCCGAAGCGCGTGTCCATTCTCACGCTGAAGAACGGCTAGCGGCGTCCGGACGTGCGACCATCGTCGTCGTCTCCGGGACCGTAACCCTCGGCGTAATCGGCATACCGATCCGCCAGCTCGTCGTTGATGTCGTCGGCGTCGTCGTTATGGCCGGGTTCCCCGACCCCGAGTTCGTCGCGAAGTCGCTCAAGATCCGTGCCACCGCTGTTGTACTTCAGCTGGCGAGCAACCTTGACCTGCTTGGCCTTTGCTCGGCCGCGCCCCATTGGCTCGACCCCCTCGTGTGGGGTCGTCCCCGACCCCTCGTCGCTAACGCACCACACACTGACGTCGCCCTGACTGTGGACGTCAGCCTATCGTTCGCCTATTACCGTACCTGTTTTGTGCCCAGCTCGGTACGTCGTATGGGCGCGGGCCATCAGCGGCCCAGCCAAATGCCCCTTAGACGCCCGACTTCCGACATTCTGCGCTCGGCCAGCCTATCCGCTGCGACCGCCGGAGGGACGCCCTCCTCTGCGGCGATCCCGAAGATCTTCAGAGTCGTGTCGTAGATCTGGGCCGCCTTGGCGCGCGCCCGTTCCATGACGAATCCGCCGATCTCATCGGCCACCTGGATCACGCCGCCGGAGTTGACGACGTAGTCAGGCGCGTAGAGGATGCCCCGCTCGTCGAGCTGCTTCTCGACGCCGGAATGGGCGAGCTGGTTGTTGGCCGCGCCACAGACGATCTTGGCCCGCAGCCTGGCCACAGTGGCGTCGTCGAGCGCGCCGCCCAGGGCGCAGGGGGCGAAGACGTCGAGGTCGGCCCCGGTCATGGCCCCCGCGTCCGCCACCACGTCGACTTCGGGGTGGCGCCGGCGTACGCGCTCGATGGCCTGCTCGCTGACGTCGCAGATCACCACCTCGGCGCCGTCCTCGCGCAGCAGGTCCACCAGGCGGTGGCCGACCTTGCCCACGCCCTCGACGCCCACCCGCCTGCCGAGCAGCGACGGCGTGCCGAAGACCCGCTCAGCCGAGGCGCGCATGCCCTGGAAGACGCCGAACGCGGTGAGGATGGAGGAGTCGCCGGCGCCGCCGTGGGAAAGGGTGCGGCCGGTCACGAAGCGTGACTCGCGAGCGATGAGGTCCATGTCCTCGCTGTAGGTGCCGACGTCGCAGGCGGTGATGTAGCGCCCGCCGAGCGACTGGACGAAGCGGCCGTAGGCGCGCAGCAGCGCCTCGCTCTTGTCGCGGCTCGGGTCGCCGATGATGACGGCCTTGCCGCCGCCATGGTCGAGCCCGGCCAGCGCGTTCTTGTAGGACATGCCTCTGGCGAGATTGCGCACGTCGGCCAGCGCCGCGTGCTCGTCTGCGTACGGATAGAACCTGGTGCCGCCGAGCGCCGGGCCGAGTGCGGTGCTGTGGACGGCGATGATGGCACGCAGGCCGCTCTGCTCGTCGGCGCAGAACACGACCTGCTCGTGAACGTCCTTGTGGGACGAACTGAAGACGTCGGTCACGGTAGTGACTCCCTGTCCGGTCCGCCGCGCCTTTGCGGCGGAGATCGCCTTACAGCGTAGTAGGCGCTATGCACAGCGGCTTGTCTTCATGACACGATGCCTCCGTGCTGCCCTATGCCGCCTACCTCCGCGTCTATGAGCCGCTGACCGCGTTCGCCGAATCCGAGCGCAAGGTCTGGGCCGACTACGCCGATTCGCGCGACCGTCCACGCCGCGCCAACGCCCTGCACGCCGAGCACGCGGAGTCGCTCAGGCGACTGCTCGGCATGCCCCCAGAACCCGTTCCATCACAGGAGAGCCCCAACGCCTACCTGCGGCGAGTTGAGGACAGACTGTACGTCTGCCCGTGGCAGACCCGGTTGCGCTCGTGGCTGGCGTTCTCACGGCTTCGCGGCGGCACTCCCGCGAAGCTGATGGACCGTTTCGTCCCCCAGGCGATCGCCGAGCAGACGGTCGACGACTTCGATCGCTACAAGCGCAGGGGCGACTCCTCGATGCTGCGCACGCACATCCGGACCACGGCCTGGCACGTGCCACCGTCGTGGTTCGTGCCGTTCGACGGCAACGAGCGCTGGCTGGTGCTCGGCTCCGCCACCCCCGGCCAGGACGTGACCACCGCCACGGGGCGCAACCTCATCTACGTCACCTCCATGGCGCAGGCCAGGAGGCGGGCGGCGCGGGCGCTGCAGGTGATGCGCCGGCATCTGGGCGAAACCGCCCCCAACTTCGACGTCGAGGACATCGCGCGCTGGCTGGAGGAGTTCCATCCGCACTCGCTGGTCGAGCTCGACTACGGCGGTCTGGTGCATCTCATGGACGACGACGCGCTGCAGGCGGATCAGTCCGTCGCGGAGCTTTCGGCCGCTTTGACAGGGCTGGACACGGGTCAAGAAGAACTTGCCTATGCCATGTATCAGAGGGTCATCCTTCGCTGGAAGTCAATGCAACTTCTGGAATCTGCCAACTGAACCCCAATAAGACCGTCTGACCTGCATGAGTGGGTCACGACTCGCGGCTGCTCTCTTCTGCGAACTGAGTAGTTTGCCGTTTTCACTGCGATACCACGAAACGTGTCGCTAGAATCACCGAGCGTGACATCGCCATGGGGGCAGGCAGTTGAGCCCAAAGAGGGGCTCGCCAATCGCTCTGCGTGGCGGTATGGTCACATCGGGTGATACCGCATATGGCCCAGAAAAGCCGCACGCTCTGGACCATAGGGGGACATCCGTGACAGGCGCACAGGCAGTCACAGGATCGCGAAGCCGGTCCACACGGAGGAGAGGCCGCACAAATGTCAGCTCGTACACCCGAGGCCGAGCCGCTGCTCACGCCCGCCGAGGTCGCGACCATGTTCAGGGTCGACCCCAAGACCGTTACCCGGTGGGCCAAGGCGGGCAAGTTGACGTCGATTCGTACCCTCGGCGGTCACCGGCGTTACCGGGAGACCGAGGTCCGCGCTCTGCTCGCGGGGATTCCGCAGCAGCGCTCGGAGTAGTGCCAGGGTCGTCACGAACCTCAGGGGGGTTGAACGGTGGGCCAGGTCGGCGCGACCCGGTCCACCCCTGTGACGACACAACGTCGCGAGGGGAGTTGGCGCCGCCCGCCCGGCGCCATTCTTCTTCGCACAGCCAGACCGTTTCGCAGAGCCAGACCGTTTCGCAGAGCCAGACCGTTTCGCGGGGTCAGACCGTCGACC
Source organism: Nonomuraea glycinis (assembly GCF_014646515.1). GTDB lineage: Bacteria > Actinomycetota > Actinomycetes > Streptosporangiales > Streptosporangiaceae > Nonomuraea > Nonomuraea glycinis. Next base: position 207,693 of record NZ_BMNK01000014.1, on the reverse strand, counting down.
GCTCTTCTTCGCAGAGCCAGACCGTCCACCGCCTGTCGAGCTCGGTGTCATAGCCGGCCGCCGCGCCGAGCGCGGTGAAACACCGTCCGCTCTTCGTCCCCGCCGTCTCGATCCACGACCTCAGCGTCGTGCGCGGCACCGGTTCGGCCCCGTGCCGGACAACCGCGCCTGACCGCCGTACGGGCTATCCGCGCAGGTCACCCGCGCCGGACCACCGCCCCGCAGGAGCCTGAAGCCCACCGTGCCGTCCTTCCGGTGGCCACCACTCGTCGCGGCGATCGACCGATTAGCGGCATCCCGCGCATCAACCCGTACCCTGCGGCGAACTCGATCGTTTGGTGAGACAGGTGCCCAACTTCGCATCGCGGGGGAGACACATGTCAGGTCCGCCAGTCAAGACTTCAACCATCACCAAGCTGAGAGAGGTAGATACGCTGCCTCGGCCAAGACCCACCATCCGGAACGTCGCCGAACGAGCCGGCGTCTCCAAATCGCTGGTCTCACTCGTGCTGCGCGGATCCCCGCACGTGAGCGAGCACCGGCGTCAGGCCGTGTTACAGGCCGCCCGCGAGCTCGGCTACCGGCCGAACGCGGTGGCGCGCAGCCTGGTCGAAGGCCGCACCCACCTCATCGGAGCGCTGGTCGCCGACCTGCACAATCCCTTCTACGCGGAGTTCCTCGACGGGCTGCAGGAGAGCCTGCACGGCGACGGCCTGCGCATGCTGATCGGCAACAGCCAGTGGGACCCCGCCTTCGAGGACGAGGCCGTGGAGGCCTTCCTGGAGCTCAGGGTCGACGGACTGGTCCTGTTAGGCATCGCGCCGACCAGTGAGACCCTCATCGAGGCCACCGCCTACACCCCGACGGTCGTCGTAGGGGAACGTGACATCGATCTGGAAAGCGTCGACATCGTCGTCGACGACGACCAGCTCGGCGCCCGGCTGGCCATCGACCACCTGGTCGAATCCGGCCACAAGCGCATCGCGCACATCGAGGGCGCGCGCCCCTCCCGCTGCGAGGGCTACCTGGTGGCCATGCGCAGGCACGCGCTCGCGCCGTACATCATGGTCGAGGCCGCGGACTCGACCGAGAGCGGCGGCAGGGACGCGGCGCTCGCCCTGCTGACCCGCGACCCCAGGCCCACGGCGATCTTCGCCGCCAACGACGTGGTGGCGCTCGGCGTGCTGTCGGCCGCCGACCAACTGGGCCTGCGCGTGCCCGAGGACCTGTCGGTGGTCGGCTATGACAACACGCACCTGTCGGCGTCCGGCCGCATCTCGCTGACCTCGGTCGACCAGCCGCGCCGCGCCATGGGCAGGACGGCCGCCGCGCTGCTGAGCGACCGGATCACCAACCCCGCCACCCCGGCCCGCCTGCGCGAGATAACTCCGGAACTGATCGTGCGCCGCAGCACGGGACGGGCCTAAGAGCAGGCCAAGGCTGGGTCAACATGCTTCGCGACACCGCCGGATGGCGGTTGACTCACCAGGGTCATGCTAGTTGTGGCCGGATTCGATCCGGCCACGATCTGATCCGGGGGGACAGCCATGCGTGATCCAGAACTGGTGTCGTGCGCCCAGCGTGCCGCGGCCGAGCTCGAACGGGCCTGGGCCCAGTGGCGGGCCGGACGAGGGAGAGGAGCCGACGTCGGCGCCGAGTCCGTCGCCAGCTACGTCGCCCACTCCCTCGACCACCCGTGGGGCCGTCCCCGCGTCGTCCTCGGCCTCGACGCCGAGGACGCGCGGGAACTGGCCGCCCTGCTCCAGCGCCAGGAGGTCGGCGAACACGTCTGGTGAGGGCCGGGGTGTGGTGGTTCGGCGCATACTGCGCCCGTTCGGCGGAGGCTGGGGTGTGGTGTGGTGGTTCGGCGCGTTCGGCGCGTTCCGCGCGTTCGCCGGAGGCCGGGGGCGGGCTTGACGTAGGTTGGAGCCCATGCGTGCTCTACCAGCCTCCGTCCTCGCCGCGTGCGGCCTGATCGTCTGCGCGTGCGGCGGCGCCGCGTCCAGCGGGTCCACGGCAGGTCAGGCCGCCGAGCAGGCCACGGCGCGAGCCACCGCCGCATCGACGGGACAGGCCGCCAAGCCCCGGGCCGACGGCACCGGCGTGGCCGAAAGGCCCGCGCCGGCCGCCGACGAGCCCGCCGCCAAGCCGCTCGGCGGCAAGGTCGTGGTCATCGACCCCGGCCACAACGGCGGCAACTTCCGCGATCCGAAGGCCATCAACCGCAAGGTCAACGTGCTGACGCAGTGGAAGGCCTGTGACACCACCGGCACCGCCACCGCCAGCGGCTACTCCGAGGCGGCCTTCACCTGGGACGTCTCCAACCGGCTGGCCAAGATCCTGAAGAGCCGCGGGGCCACGGTCAAGCTGACCAGGTCCAGCAACACCGGCGTGGGGCCGTGCATCACCCAGCGGGCCGCCATCGGCAACCGCAACAAGGCCGACGCCGCGATCTCGGTCCACGCCGACGGTTCGGCGACGCGCAACCACGGCTTCCACATCATCATGCCGAAGAAGATCAACGGTCCGGTGGACCCGGTCGTGAACGCCTCCAGCAAGCTCGGGGTGACCGTACGCGACGCCTTCCGTAAGGGCACCGGCCTGCCCTACTCCACCTACATCGGCACCAAGGCCCTCAACTACCGCAACGACCTGGGCGGCCTCAACCTCTCGACCGTGCCGAAGATCTTCCTCGAAGCGGGCAACATGAAGAACCCGACCGAGGCGGCCAAGTTCCAGGACCCGCGCTTCCGGCAGCGGATCGCCCTGGCTTTGGCCAACGGTTTGCAGCAGTATCTCAAACCATGATTCCTCGCCCGAAGGTGCTCAACCCCCTGTCCGGCTCTTACGACCTGGCCGCGGGTGCCGCCATCTCCGGGCCCGACACCCTGATAGAGCCGGTACGGACCGCGCTGCCGATGCTCGACCTGCGGCCCGGCGACGACGGCGCGATCGCCACCAGGCACGACCCGGCGCTCGGCGTCGAGGGCTACCGGCTGATCGCAGGCTCGCGCGGGATCGAGATCACCGCGGGCGGCCCGGCCGGCGCCTTCTACGCCGCCCAGTCGCTGCACCAGCTCCTGCCCGACGCCTCCTACCGCGTCACCGCGCGGGGGCCGTGGACCGTGCCCGGCGTCCGGATCGAGGACGCGCCCCGCTTCCCGTGGCGCGGCCTGCACCTCGACGTGGCCAGGCACTTCTTCCCCAAGCGGGAGATCATGCGGCTGGTCGACCTGATGGCCGTGCACAAGCTCAACCACCTGCACCTGCACCTGGCCGACGACCAGGGGTGGCGGGTGGAGAGCCGGGCCTACCCGCTGCTGCACGAGATCTCCTCGCACCGGCCGCGCACCGCCGTCCACTTCTACCGCGAGGACGAGGCCTACGACGACGTCCCGCACGGCGGCTACTACAGCCTCGCCGACCTGGCCGAGCTCGCCGCGTACGCCCGCGCCCGCGCCGTCACGATCGTCCCCGAGATCGACGTGCCCGGCCACGCGTCGGCGATCCTGGCCGCCTACCCGTCGCTCGGCGTCACGGGCGAGCCCCACCGGGTGATGGACCGCTGGGGCATCTCCCCCGCCATCCTGTCGCCGCTCCCGCCCACCGTCGAGTTCCTCACCACGATCTTCGACGAGCTCCTCGAAGCCCTCGGCGACACCCCGTACGTGCACATCGGCGGCGACGAGGTCGTGCTTGACCGCTGGACCTCCTCCCCCGAGATCGTCGCCTACCGCGAGTCCCTCGGCCTGGCCTCGGCCAACGACCTCCAGGCCTGGTTCCTGCGGCAACTCGCCGACGCGCTGGCCGAGCGGGGCTCGCGCGCCGTGGTCTGGGACGAGGCGTTCGTCAGCGGCGGCCTCCGGCAGGACACCGTCGTGATGCCCTGGCGGGGCATGAACGTCGGCCGCCGCGCCGCCGCCGCGGGCCACGACGTGGTCGCCACCTCTGTCTTCCCGCTCTACCTCGACTACGCCGAGGCGGCCTCCGCCGAGGAGCCGATGGCGATCGGCGAGACCATCACCGTCGCCGACGTGGCCGCCTTCGACCCCGCCCCCGCCGACTGGTCCCCCTCTGAGCGATCCCACGTCCTGGGCGTACAGGCGCAGCTCTGGACCGAACGGGTTCCGGACGCCCGGACCATGGACTACCGGCTGTGGCCGCGCGCCTGCGCGGTCGCCGAGATCGCCTGGGGGCCGCGCGACGACTTCGACGGGCGGCTCGACGCGCACCTGGGCCGGTTGGACGCGCTCGGCGTCGAGTACCGGCCGCCGGCGGGCCCGCACCCCTGGCAGCGCCGCCGGCCGCACCGGCCGGGCGTGATCGACGTGTCGGCGGTGATGGCCCGCATCGACGAGATGACCCTCGACGCGGAATCAACCCGCCCAAGCGTCTGACCCACCACGACAACCCTTCCTGTACGGCGCGAGCAGCCGGTTCAGGAGTCGGCGCGAGCGGGCGGTTCAAGAGCCGGCGTGAGCGGGCGGTTCAGGAGTCGGCGCGAACGCCGGTTCAGGAGTCGGCGTGAGCGGGCGGTTCAGGAGTTGGTCAGTATGGTCAGGCGGTGTGGGAGGGCGGTGTTCCGTCTGTCGCCGAGGCGGCGTACGGCCAGCTCCAGGGCTTCTCGCTGGCCCACCAGGACCACCCAGGTCTTCGCCCTGGTGATGAGGGTGTAGAGGAGGCGGCGGCGGAGCATGATGCCGCCCGATTCGGCGACGATGGGGGCGACGACGAAGGGGTATTCGCTGCCCTGGGAGCGGTGGACGCTGATGGCGTAGGCGTGGGTGAGCTCGTCCAGCTCGTCGAAGGCGTACTCGACCTTGTGGGCGTCGTCCGTCAGGAGCTCGGTCAGCCGGTCTCTCGGGTTGATCCCGGTGACGGTGGCTATCTCGCCGTTGAAGATGCCTTTGTCGTAGTTGTTGCGGATGGACATGACCCGGTCGCCCACCCGGAAGACCGTGGAGCCGTACCAGTGCTCGTCGACGTCGTCCCCGGGCGGGTTGAGGCGGTCCTGGAGGGTGCGGCCGAGCTCGATGGTGCCGGTCGCGCCCTTGCGCATCGGGCACAGGACCTGGACCTGCTCGGGGCGGATGCCCTGTTTTCTGGGGATCGCCTCGGTCGCCAGGTGGATCACCCGCTCGGCCACCGCCGCCGGGTCGTCCAGCTCCTCGAACCAGAAGCCGCCCCCGCCCGGCAGAAACGGCAGCTCGCCGCCCCGGATCCGGTGGGCGGCCTGGACGATGCCGCTGTCCTGCGCCTGCCGGAAGACGTGGGTCAGCCGGATGCGGGGGATCTCCACCACGCTGAGCACGTCGGCCAGCACCCTGCCGGGCCCGATGCTGGGCAACTGGTCGCTGTCGCCGACGAGCAGCAGGTGGCTGCCGGACGGGATGGCGGCCGTCAGCCGGGTGGCCAGCTGCAGGTCCAGCATGGACGCCTCGTCCACCACGATGAGATCCGCCTCGGCGGGGACCTCCTGGAACAGCATCCCGTCCGCCAGGTCGGGCTGCTGGGCGAGCATCCGGTGGACGGTCATCGCGGGCAGGCCGGTGAGCTCCGAGAGGCGCTTGGCGGCCTTGCCCGTCGGGGCGGCCAGCGTCACCCTGCCGCCCATCGCCCGTACCGTGGCGGCGATGGCCGCGACGGTGTGGCTCTTGCCGCAGCCAGGACCGCCCGTCAGCACGGACACGGTGCTGGTCAGCACCAGGTTGACGGCGGCGCGCTGGTCCTCGTGCAGCCGCTGGTCCTCCGCGAAGGGCCGCAGCCGCAGCGTCGAGCGCGCCTGGAAGAGCCTGGCCAGCTGGGCGGCCAGCGCCACCTCCCGGCTGTGCTCCTGCTTGCCGTAGACGACCGCCTGGCTCGCGTCGGTCATGGACGCCTCCACGACCACCCGGCGCTCGGCGTGCAGCGCGTCGATGGCCCGCCTGATCGGCTCCTCGTCCTGCTCGACCAGGACCGACACCTGGGCGACCAGGGCCCGCAGCGCGAGGAAGCAGTGTCCGCCGCCGGCCGCCGCCGCCTCCAGCCGGTCCACGACCGCCGCCTCGATCCGCTGCCCGCTGCTCGCCGGCACTCCGGACCGCAGCGCGATGCGGTCGGCGGTGTGGAAGGCGATCCCCCGCACCCGGCCCACCAGCTGGTAGGGGTCGGTGGTCAGGACCCGCAGCGCGTCGTGACCGTACGACTGGTAGATCTTGGTGGCGAGCAGGGGGCTGACGCCGAAGCCCTGCAGCGCGACCATCAGCTCGGCGACGGACTTCTGCTCGGCCCACGCCTCGACGATCTGCGCCTGCCGGATGGCGCCGATGTTGACGACCTCACGCAGGCGCTCCGGCTCGGCGTCGATGACCTTGAGCGTCTGCTCGCCGAAGTGGCTCACGATGGCGTGCGCCAGCCGGGGGCCCACGCCCCGGATCAGGCCGGACCCGAGGTAGAGGGTGATGGCGCGGACGGTGGACGGCGCCACCCGCTCGCACCCCTTGACCTGCAGCCGGCCGCCGTAGCGGGGATGCTCGCCCCACTCGCCGGACAGCAGCAGCCGCTCCCCCGGCTGGACTCCGCCGAGCGCCCGCCCGGCGGCGACGAAGGCCCCGGCGTCGTCGGAGCTCATCCGGGCCACCGTGTAGTCGTCCTCGCCGACGTGCAGCAGTTGCTCGACGGAGGCCTCCACCTCCGCCTGCTCCGGTCTCGCGAGCGCGGTCACGCTGAACTCCCCGCCATCGCCGGCATCCTTCCGACGCACGGACACTAACCTCCCGCTACGACAGTCCCGCGCCGCACGGGGGCAGCCGACCGTACGAGACGCGCGCGTACGGCAGGTGGTCGCGCCGGGTGAGTGTCATGTCTATGCCGTGCGGCCGATGATGTCGGTGATGGTGGACACGCGGTGCCGGCGGGCGCGGCGGGCGAGTTGGCGGTGGATGCGGGCGGCCCACAGCGGCCCGCCGTAGATCCAGCCGGTGTAGCCCTGCACCAGCGTCGCCCCGGCCAGCAGGCGCTCCCAGACGTCGTCCACGTTCTCCACGCCGCCGACCGACACCAGCACGATGCGGTCGCCCACCTTGGCGCGCAGGCGGCGCAGCACTTCGAGGGAGCGGGCCTTGAGCGGACGGCCCGACAGGCCGCCCGTCTCGCCGCTGTGCTTGATCGTGGTGTTGGTGGCGATGATCCCGTCGAGCCCGAGCTCCAGGGCCAGGGCGGCGACGGCGTCGACGTCCTCGTCCGCCAGGTCCGGAGCGATCTTGACGAGCAGCGGGGTGCGGCGGGGGGTGCCGTCGGCGACCTCCTTGACCGCCGTCAGCAGCGGGCGCAGCAGCGAGACGGCCTGCAGGTCGCGCAGGCCGGGCGTGTTGGGCGAGCTGACGTTGACCACCAGATAGTCGGCCAGCGGCGCGAGCTTCCTGGCGCTGGCCACGTAGTCGGCGGCCGCCTCCGATTCGGGCACCACCTTGGTCTTGCCGATGTTGACGCCCACCACGACCGGCACCCCGCGGGTGCGGCGCAGCCTGCGGGCGGCGGCCGTGGCCCCGGCGTTGTTGAACCCCATCCGGTTGACGACCGCCCGCTCCGGCACCAGCCGGAACAGCCGGGGACGGGGGTTGCCCGGCTGCGCGTGCGCGGTGATGGTGCCGACCTCGACGTGCGAGAAGCCCAGCGCGGCGATCCCCTCGGCGCAGGCGGCGTCCTTGTCGAACCCCGCCGCCAGGCCGAGCGGGCCGGGGAAGTGCACCCCGAAGGCGCTCACCCGCAGGATGGGATCGTGCGGTGCGAGCACCCGGTGCAGAAGTCGCTTGAGCAGGGGCAGCCTGGCGAGCAGCGCGAGGGCCCTGACGGTCCGGTGGTGCACGGTCTCGGCATCGAGGCGGCGCAGGACCCAGGTGAACAGGAGGCGATACATCACAGGTCAGGCTACCAATCCGGCTTCGTGCGCGACGATCGCGGCCTGGACGCGGTTGCGCACGTCGAGCCGGGTGAGGATGGCGCTCACGTACGCCTTCACGGTGCCTTCCACGATGTGCAGCCGCCGGGCGATCTCCGCGTTGGACAGTCCGGCGCCGACGAGGGCGAGCACTTCCCGCTCGCGTTCGGTGAGGCCCCCGATGCGGTCGCGGGCGGCGGCGCCGCGTGCCATGCGCCCGCCGGCGAACTGGGTGATGACGCGCCGGGCGACCTTGGGCGACAGGTAGGCGGCGCCGTCCGCGACGGCGTGCACCCCGGCGATGAGCTCGCGCGGGTCGCCGGACTTGAGCAGAAATCCGCTCGCCCCCACGTCGAGCGCCTTGGCGATGTAGTCGTCCTCGCCGAATGTGGTCAGCATCACCACCGCCACCTCCGGCGCGGCCCGGCCGATCTCGGCCGCCGCCGCTAGCCCGTCGAGCCGGGGCATCCGGATGTCCAGCAGCGCCACGTCGGGGTGGTGGCTGATGGCCAGGTCGACCGCCTCCCGCCCGTCGGCGGCCTCGGCGACCACGTCGAGCTCCGGGTCCGAGGCCAGGATGGCCCGGATGCCGGCGCGGATCATGGCTTCGTCGTCGGCGAGCAGTAGGCGAATCACCTGTCTATAGTGACCGACATGGCTCAGTTGAAGGTCTACGGGCGCCGGGACGTGTGGGCGGGGCGGCAGCGAGAGGTGTCGGATCTGCTGCACTCGTGCCTGGTCAGCGCCTGGGAGTTGCCGGAGGACAAGAGGTTCCACCGCTTCCTCCTGCTGGACGCCGACGATCTCATCTGCCCGCAGCGCGGGGAGGGCTATCTGATCATCGAGGTGCTCTGTTTCACCGGCCGCAGCGACTACGCCAAACGCACCCTGATCCGGACGATCTACGAGACTCTGCCCTACCCCGCGGCCGACGTGGAGATCACGATCATCGAGATGCCTAGGACGAACTGGGGCATTCGCGGAGTTCCGGCTGACGAGCTGCACCTGCCGTACAACGTGGAGGTCTAGCCACAGGGGTGAGGGTCAAGCGCGCACCTGGGCGAGCGATATGGTCCGACTCATGAGCACTCACTATGACGTCGTCGTTCTCGGCGCGGGGCCGGGGGGATACACGGCAGCGGTTCGCGCCGCCCAGCTCGGCCTGCGCGCAGCGGTCATCGAGGAGAAATACTGGGGTGGCGTCTGCCTGAACGTGGGCTGCATCCCGTCCAAGGCGCTCCTGCGCAACGCCGAGCTGGCCCACATCTTCAACCATGAGGCCAAGACCTTCGGCATCAGCGGCGAGGTCACCTTCGACTACGGCGCGGCGTTCTCGCGCAGCCGCAAGGTGGCCGACGGCCGGGTCAAGGGCATCCACTACCTGATGAAGAAGAACTCCATCAAGGAGTACGACGGCCGCGGCACCTTCCTTGACGCCAACACGCTGCAGGTGAACGACGAGACGATCACCTTCGACAACTGCATCATCGCCACCGGCGCCACCACCAGGCTGATCCCCGGCACGTCGCTGTCGGAGCGGGTGGTGACGTACGAAGAGCAGATCCTCGCCGAGGAGCTGCCGGAGAGCATCATCATCGCGGGCGCGGGCGCGATCGGCGTGGAGTTCGCGTACGTGCTGCACAACTACGGCGTCAAGGTGACGATCGTGGAGTTCCTCGACCGGGTCGTGCCCCTGGAGGACGTGGAGGTCTCCACCGAGCTGGCCAAGCGCTACAAGCGGCTCGGCATCGAGGTGCTCACCTCCACCCGCGTCGAGAACATCGAGGACACCGGCTCCTCGGTCAAGGTGACCGTCTCCCGTGACGGGCAGCAGCAGGTGCTCGAGGCCGACAAGGTCATGCAGGCGATCGGCTTCCAGCCGCGGGTCGACGGCTACGGCCTGGAGAAGACCGGCGTCGCCCTCACCGACCGGGGCGCCATCGCGGTCGACGGCCGGCTGCGCACCAACGTGCCGCACATCTTCGCGATCGGCGACGTCACCGCCAAGCTCATGCTGGCCCACGCCGCGGAGGCGATGGGCGTCATCGCCGCGGAGACCATCGCGGGGGCCGAGACCATGGAGCTCGACTACGTCATGATCCCGCGCGCCACCTACTGCCAGCCGCAGGTGGCCAGCTTCGGGCACACCGAGGCGCAGGCCCGCGACCTGGGCTATGACGTCAAGGTGATGAAGTTCCCGTTCACCGCCAACGGCAAGGCGCACGGCCTGGGCGACCCGACCGGGTTCGTCAAGATCCTCAGCGACGGCGAGCACGGCGAGCTGCTCGGCGCCCACCTGATCGGGCCCGAGGTCACCGAGCTGCTGCCCGAGCTGACGCTGGCCCAGCAGTGGGACCTCACGGTGCACGAGCTCGGCCGTAACGTGCACGCCCACCCGACCCTCGGCGAGGCGGTCAAGGAGGCGATCCACGGCCTGGCCGGCCACATGATCAACATGTGAGCCGAGGCCGCCGCGGAGATCAGTGATCGGTGCGGGACCCGCGCCGATCCGCCCCGCACCGATGAGCGCGACGGCGCCGACCTTCGCCAAGCGCCGCCGTTCGGGATGGTGTGCGCCTGGTTTGTCAGGTGAAGAAGTGGCGTAGTTCGTCCGCCACCCGCTCCGGCCTGCCGCCCAGGTCGGTGTTGCCGGAGCCGCCGTGGTCCAGGCCCGCGAACTCGACCCGCCTGGCCTTCGGTATGGCCCGCTCCAGGGCGTCGAGCGCGGCCTTCAGGTAGGCGGGGCTCCGGCCGCCGCCGAGCAGGAGGGTGTCCGCGGGCACGTTCCGCTGGCTCTGCGCCAGCTCGGCGACCAGGGCCGCCTCCTGGCGCAGGGTCGGCGCGAGCATCCGCATGGTGACGTCGCCCGGCCCGGCCTTGCCGTCCTGCGCCGCCAGCATCCGGCCGGTCAGGAGCTCCAGCAGCGGCCGTGGCATGGCCCGGAAGATCGACGGCCCCATCCGCGCCGCCCGCATGGCGGTGACGAGCGCCGCCGCGACCCTGCCCGCGGCCATCTCCCGCTCGTAGCGGGCCACCCAGTCGGTGGGCGCGGGGCCGTCGGCGAACAGCGGCGGCTCGTACACGGCCACCTTGCGGACGGCCGCCAGCGTGGTCGCGGCGCGGAGCGCGACGAGGGCGCCGACGCTGACCCCGAAGACCCAGTGGGCGTGCGCCGCCGTCAGGACCGCGGCCAGGTCTTCGACCTCGCGCTCGACGCCGTGTCCCGCGCCATAGGGGCCGCTCAGCCCACGGCCCCGGCGGTCGGGCAGATAGACCGTGTGGGTGCCGGCCAGGGCCTCGGCCAGTTGCCGGTGGCTGTGCGCGGACTCCATCTGGCCGTGCAGCACCACCACCGCCGGGCCGGCGCCGAGCCGGTGGTAGCCGATGACGGTGCCGTCGGCGGAGGTCACGTGACCGGTCTCGGTCGCGATCGTCATGGTCTCTCCTCTCGGGCGAAGAACTCCTGCCAAGTCCGGACATAGTCCGGTTGCTCCAGTGACTCGACCAGCCCCGCGACGAAGCGGCGCTCGGCCTCCAGCAGGGCCAGCCGGTAGTCCTCCTCGATCAGGAACACCCAGCCCACTCCCTGCTCGGTCGCGCCGCGCACCAGGTCACGGATCTGGCCGATCTCGCCGTCCAGGGCCCGCGACCGCTGCCGCAGCAGCTCGGCGGACTCCTCGGGCGAGAGCACGCTCAGCAGCGACAGCGCCACCCCGAACCGGGGATATTCGTGCTGCGGCTCGCTGACCAGCTCCCGCATCCAGTCGTAGAACTCGGCGCGGCCCTCGTCGGTGAGCGCGTAGAGGGTGCGCTCGGGCCGCTGGGTGTCACGCACGGTGGCCTGCTCGGCGATGAACCCGGCCTTGCGCAGCTGCTCGACGACCATGTAGAGCGAGCCGCGGTTGTACTTGATGTTGCGGTCCTGGCCGCTCTCCTGCAGCCGCCTGCCCAGCTCGTACGGGTGCGTCGGCTCTCTCATCAGCCAGGCCAGCACCGCCAGGGCCAGCGGGTTGGCCACCTTCCGCTTCTTCACCGAACCCCACCCCTCTTAGTCAGAACCAACTATCTGACATCAAATAGTTGATGTCAACCAAGATGAGGTCGTTCGGCCATGACAATAGGGTCATTTCCGGACGCGCGTCCGCGGAGCCAGCTGGGTTGGCTGGACGGGTTACGCGGCCTCGCCTGTACGAGCACGCGCTCGACCCGCTCTACCCGGAGCTGCGCGGAGTCACCGGCCCCTGATTCGACGCCGGGATGTACGGCGTCATGGCGTTCTTCCTCGTCAGCGGCTACGTCATCCCGCCTTGCTGGAACGTCGCGGCACCGTGTCCGGCTTCTGGATCGGCCGCGCGTTCCGGCTCTACCCGCTGTGGGCCGTGGTGGTGGCCGTGGCGGCGGGCGGGGTGCTGCGTTGTCTCGGGGCGCGCACGCCACGCTGGTGACCGTCCTGGCGGTGATCGCGCTGGTGGGCTGCGGGCTGGCCGGGAGTGCGCCGGTGGCGGCCGTCGGCGCGGGGATCTGGCACGGCCAGAGCTTCCCTGGGCCTGGGTAATCACGGTGGTGGCCGCCTGGGCGACTTTCGCGGCCGGGATGCTGCTGGCCGAGCGCCGGGTGCCGGCCGGGTGGGCGTGGCTCGGGATGGTGAGCTACTCGGTTTATCTGATCCACCCGATCCTGCTGGAGATCGTCGACGGGCTGCTCGCCGATCCGGTGTCGGTCGCCTGGCCGTACCGGGTGGGGTTGGTAACCGCTGTGGTTCGTATCAGTGTTCGTCAGTCTTTATCTGATTTTCTGCAGCGTGATCGCGGTCGGTCCCGTGGTGATGGGGTTGGCTCGGTGGTCTGCGAGCTGATGGGCGGCATGACGAAGCGCTGGAGGAGCCTGCGGCTTCGGGTCTGGGCGGCGCAGTGCGCCCACCCTTCGCCGTCACGATGTGCATGCAAATAATTACTTAACGTACGGCCATGCTGGTAGAGTCGTTCGCACACACTCTCGAATACGCAGGGAGGGGAATTGTCGTGCGTGCCGTGCAGGCCTACCGTTTCGCGTTGGACCCCACCGCGCGCCAGTCCGCCGTGCTGGCGTCGCACTGCGGGGCGGTGCGGGTGGCGTTCAACTGGGGCCTGGCGCAGGTGAAGGCGAATCTGGCGCAGCGGGAGGCCGAACGCTCCTACGGCATCCCCGACGACCAGCTCACCCCGGCCCTGTCGTGGTCCATGTACGGCCTGCGCAAACGCTGGAACCAGGTCAAGGACGAAGTGGCGCCATGGTGGGCGGGCAACTCCAAGGAAGCCTACGCGTGCGGGCTGGCCCGCCTGGCCGACGCCCTGGCGAACTGGCGTGACTCCAACAGCGGTAAGCGCAAGGGCCCCAAGGTGGGTTTTGCCCGGTTCAAAACCAAACGACGTACGGCCCGGTCGGTGCGCTTCACCACCGGGACGATCAGGCTGGACGGCCACACCCACGTGGTCCTGCCAGTGGTGGGCCGGATCACAACGCACGAACCGGTCGGCAAACTCGCCCGCCTGCTCGCCGGGGGCGGGGCGCGGATCGCTTCGGCGACGGTGCGGTGGCGGGAGGGGCGCTGGCACGTCAGCTTCACCGTGCACGCCGAACGCGCGCAGGGCTCGCCTGCCCGGCCGGACGCGGTGCTCGGCGTGGACCTCGGCATCAAGACGCTGGCGGTCTTCTCCGACGGACGCCCGCCGGTCCCCAACCCCCGCCACCTCAACGCCGCCGCACGTAGGCTGCGCCGCCTGTCGCGGGCGGCCTCCCGCAAACACGGCCCCGACCGGCGCACCCGGCAACAACCCTCGAAGCGGTGGCTACGGGCGAATGCCGCCCGCAACCGGGCGGAGCATCGGGTGGCGGCGCTGCGCCGCGACGGCATCCACCAGCTCACCACCAGCCTGGCACGCACCTACGGCACCATCGTGGTCGAAGACCTCAACGTGGCCGGGATGATCCGCAACCGGCGACTGGCCCGCGCCCTCTCCGACGCCGGTTTCGGCGAGATCCGCCGCCAGCTCACCTACAAGACCACCTGGCACGGCGGCCGACTGCTGGTGGCCAGCCGTTGGTTCCCCTCCTCCAAGACGTGCTCATCCTGCGGCGCGGTGAAAACCAAACTGCCGCTGCGGATACGCACCTACGTCTGCGAGGGATGCGGCCTGGCCATGGACCGCGACGAGAACGCCGCACGCAACCTCGCTTCTATGGTGGAGCGTACGGTCGCCGGGAGTGGCCCGGAGACCCGAAACGGACGCGGAGCCGACCGTAAGACCCCGCCTGGCGGGGCAGGTGGCCGTGAAACGTCAACCCCGCACCGGACACCCACTGCCCGGATCAGACGAGGACCTTCGCCCACACCGGGCGAATCACTGAGAACCCTAGAAACTCAGTGAACGGTTGGGTGTGGTGACGCTCTGCTGGGGTGCGCGGCGGTGACGTACCGGCTGGTCGAGGTTCCGGCGCAACGCGTCGGACGGCGACTGGCCGCGCGGGGCCACTGACCATGAAGCACTGACCGTAGAAGCGGTCAGCAGGCCCCCAGGCGGCGGCTGTCAGAGCGGGAACCAGCCGTTGCCGGTGTGCCAGTGGCCGCCGGCTCGCAGGTGGTCGACGATCGCGTGCTCCAGCGTGGTCCGGGGGGTCAGCGCGTCCACCGGCAGGGCGGGATCGCCGAAGACGAACTCGATCGGCCCGTCGCTGGCGTGCTCGTCCCGGTAGCCGGGGCGGAAGCGGCGCTGGAAGCCGACGATGTTCGAGCTGTCCGGCAGGTGATCGGCCAGTTGCGGGTCGAGCAGCCAGGAATGGCAGGTGGCGACGGTGTACGGCTCCTCGGGGAAGTGGCGAGGGAAGAACGCGCGGGCTCGGGCCAGCGAGTCGTCGCAGGCGGCGGGCGTCAACGGGCCGGAGAAGTCCGGGATGTGCAGGCTGAGGGCCGGGGCTCCTGGACCGAGGGACGCCGCCGCCCCCATGCGCGAGCCGAGGGTCCCCCGCTGGAACTGCAACCGGCCTAACTGGTAGACCTCGCCACGGAAGTGCAGCTTGAGCCAGGCGGTATGGAGGACGCCGCCGACGCCGTGCCGCCTGCGGTGCACGGCGAGGTTGCGGCCGAGGTCGGCGAGGGTGCGCCGGGAGACCTCGGCGGAGATGTCCCGTTCGCGGTGATAAGCCCGCACGTACGGCAGCGCCGCGATGAAGACATAAGCGTGGAAGTAACGGCCCAGCGCGCCCAGCTCGTCCGGCAGCAAGGGCAGCTCGAAGGGGTCGTCGATGGCCCCGATGCCGCGCACCAGCCGCTGGACGCAGCGCCGCAGCAGCCACCAGAGCTCGGGGTCGGCCCGCAGGTCCCCGGCCAGCGCCAGGAGCGGGTTGACGTCCTCGTGGGGCACGGCGAGGTCCAGCAGGGGCTCGAGGGTCGGCAGGACGATCTCGACGTCCGGGGGGCCGTCAGCCTCCAGGGCGGCCAGCCAGGCAGCCGTCCGAGGGTCCGCACGGAGTATGGCGAGGGGGGTGGGCACCGGTGTTGCTCCTCTCGTTCCTTCCTAGTGATCATGCCTCGTGGGGATGTTCCTCGGGGAGATGCCTGGTGTTTTGTGGCGATTAATCCGATCTGGTTAGCGTGCCGCGCATGAGACGTGCACTGATCGCCCTCGGCGCTGCCGCGCTGGTCAGCGGCCTCGCCGCCCCCGCCGCGGCCACCCCCGAGCCCCGCGAGTTCGGCAGGGCCACCCTGACCGGGTTCGCCACCCTCCCCGCCGAGACCTTCGTCCCCGGCAGCGAGGCGTCCGGCGCCGCCCTCGGCACCACGCCGGTCAACGGGCTCACCCCGCCCTTCGCCGGGCAGCCCGTACAGGGGTTCAGCGGCATCGTGCGCCGGGGGGGCGGCGTCTACGACATGCTGTCCGACAACGGCTTCGGCGCCAAGGCCAACAGCGCCGACTTCCTGCTCCGGGTGCACCAGGTCCGGCCCGACCTGCGTACCGGCGCGGTGAAGGTGCTCGGCGGGTTCGACCTGAGCGACCCCGACCGCCACGTCACCTTCCCGCTGACCCGCGAGGACCGCAAGCTCACCGGCGCCGACTTCGACGTGGAGTCGATCGTCCGCGCCGCCGACGGCACCTACTGGATCGGCGACGAGTTCGGCCCGTTCGTGCTGCACTTCTCCTCCTCGGGCAAGCTGCTCGACGCACCCGTGCCGCTGCCCGGCGTACAGGCTCCGGAGAACCCGTTCCTCAACGGCGCCCAACCCAATCTGGGCCGCAGCAAGGGCTTCGAGGGCATGGCCGAGTCGGTCGACGGCAAGCGCCTCTACCCGCTGCTCGAAGGCACCGTCAGCGGCGACCCGGCGGGCACGCTGCGGATGTACGAGTTCGACGTACGGAAGAAGCGTTACACGAACAAGCGCTGGGCCTACAAGCTGGACGCCGCGAACCACGCCATCGGCGACGCCGTCGCCGTCGACCGGCACCGGTTCCTGATCATCGAGCGGGACGGCGCCCAGGGCGACGCGGCCCAGGTCAAGCGGATCTACCTCGCCGACACCCGGGACCGCGACCGCGACGGGGCGCTGGACAAGACGCTCGTGGCCGACCTGCTCGACGTAGCCAATCCCAAGGGCCTCGGCGGCTTCGGCGAGACCTTCCGCTTCCCGTTCGAGACGATCGAGGACGTGGCCCTCCTCGACGACCGCACGCTGATCATCGCCAACGACAACAACTTCCCGTTCTCCTCCGGCCGCACGCCCGGCAAGGCCGACAACAACGAGTTCATCACCGTACGGCTCAGCCACCCGCTCAAGGCCGACCGCCGCGCCCTGCGGGGGTAGTGCTGGGCCTACCATCGGGACCCGCCTTGATCGCCGGATCGAGGCGGGAGCCGGACGAAAGCCGTCTTCCGCGTAACAACGGGATGTCTCGGACCACTACCTGGTGTCAGAAGAGCGCATCCGGGACGAAGGGGCGGGGCGGTGACGGATGATGAGCACCGGTTCACCGGCATGTACGACGAGTGCCGGCAACGTGTGTGGGCGTACGTGGTCAGTCGTGCGGGCCGGCAGGTGGCGGACGAAGTGGTGAGTGAGACCTTCGCCATCGCCTGGCGGCGGCTGGAGGACGTACCGGAGCCGGCCCTGCCGTGGCTGCTCGGGGTCGCGCGCAACGTGCTGCGGGACAACGTCCGGGCGCAGGCCCGGCGGGAGGCGCTCGGCGCGGAGTTGCGCGCCTGGACCGAGGGCGATGTGGCCGACGAGGTCACCGAGCGGATGGGCGTGCTGCGCGCGCTGGCCGAGCTGCCGGAGGACGACCGGGAGATCCTCGTCCTGGTGGCGTGGCAGGGGTTGTCCCCGAGGGACGCCGCCCGGGTCGTCGGCTGTTCGTCGGCCGCCTTTCGCGTGCGGTTGCATCGGGCCCGCAAACGGCTCGGACAGGCGATGGAAACGCTTCCGCCACCCCGTCCCCGCGAACGGCTCGGACAGGCGAAGGAAACGCCCCCGCCGGCCCGTCCCCACGTGCGCAGCCTCAAGGAGGAGTGGTCATGAACCCCATCGACGAGCTGCGGGCCGCCCGGCCCGCCCACCTGGGTGACGTGCCGGTGGACGAGCGCACCAGGGCGGCGGAGCTCTCCTCCGCCATGTCGCGGCCCCGGCAGGCGCGCGTACGGCGCAGGACGAGGCCGGTGTGGGGCATCAGCCTGGCCGGCGCCGCGGCCGTGGCGGCGGCGGCCGTCGTCGTGACGGGCACCGGCGGCAGCACGCCACCCGCCCCCGACGTGGTCCTGCCCGCACCCACCCGGTCCACATCCACACCGTCCAGGGCGTTCACGGCAGCGCCGAAGGTGACGTTGTCGGCGCGGGAGGTCCTGCTGGCCGCCGCCGAGAACGCCGATCGCCAGCCGAACCGAACCGCCGCCTACTGGCACACGGCGTCGGTGAGCCGCACGCTGTACAAGGCCGTGCACGGCGGCTACCTGGTCTGGGACCGATCGCGTATCGAGGGCTGGACGCCCAGGGCCACCGGCACCGACCAGTGGAGCAGCACCCAGACGCTGGACGCGCGACCCGCGACGGAAGCGGACGAGGCGGCGTGGCGGCAGGCCGGATCCCCGACCGAGATCGCGGTCGAGATACCGGCCAAGTCGGACGAGATAACGCTGTCCACCTCCCCCCGCCCCGCCGAGATCGGCCACGCGCCGCTCACCGACGGGGACAAGGTGTTCTGGCTGGGCCGCAACGTGACCATGAAGGACCTGCGCGGCCTGCCCTCCGATCCGGGCGAGCTCAAGGCGTGGCTGCTGCGCTCCTACGGCGGGCACAGCACCGAATCCTCGAGTGACCCGATGTCGGCGGACATCTGGCTGTTCACGGTGAGCGCGGGGCTGATCACCGACATGCCGGTCACGCCGCAGGTGCGCGGGGCCGCCTTCCGGATGCTCGCCGACCTCGACACGGTCGAGGTCATCGAGAACGTCACCGACGCCGAAGGACGGCAGGGCACGGCGGTCGCGATCAAGCAGAAGGTCAAGATGAAGGCGTCGGACAAGAAGTACGCCGGCGTCCTGGAGAACCGGCTGATCTTCGACCAGGCGACCGGACGGGCGCTGGCCAACGAGAGCGTCGTGGTGAAGCCCGGCGGCTACCAGGCCGCCTTCGAGCCGGGCACCGTCTGGAACTCGACGGCCGTGCTGGAGGCCGGCTGGACCGACAGCAAGCCCTGATCCGGCGTTGCAAGGCGGTGTGACACCGGCTGGAAAGGAGGATGAAAGCGGTCCATCCGACAGTACGGTCATCTCCGCAGGAAAGGACCGCTCCAATGCCGATCACCCGCCCCCTCGCCGTCCTCGCCACCGTCGCCGCCCTCGTCTCGATCGCCCCCGCCGCCGCCCAGGCCGCGACCACTCCGTCCGACACGGTCTCCGCCAGTGAGACGGCCCGCGTGTGGGGCCCCTACTACGCCCCCGGCAAGCGGGCCATGACGGTGGGCTCCCTGGTCGCCGTGGGCGAGGACCACGGCGACCTCCCGACCGCCGACACCGTGAAGATCACCGGCAAGCTGTACGACTGGACCCGCGACAGGTCGACCTGTGGCTGGGCGGTCTTCCGGATCACCTACAAGGCCAACGGCAACAACCTGCCCCACAAGCACCGCAGCATCAGGGACTGCTCCTACCGCACGGCCAAGCCGTACTCGTTCACCCATCCCGACGTCTACCAGGTGGAGCTCAAGGTCTGCGCCGAGGGCAGGGCGGCCAAGCCGTCGCTCAACTGCCTGTACGCGGGCACCTGGAAGACGCTCTACCTGTCGAAGTAACCCTCGAAGGGACGCTCCGGGCGGCGTCCCTTCCGAGCCGCCCGGATGCGGTGGATAATCCAGAACGGACCTAGTTGCTAGGCTGAGGGCATGACCGCCATGGCACCAGCCCGCACAGAGCCGGACCTGTCGTTCCTGCTGGACCACGCCGGCCACGTCCTGCGAACCCGGATGGCGGCGGCGCTCGCCGAGATCGGCCTGACGGCACGCATGCACTGCGTGCTGGTGCACGCCCTGGAGGCCGAGCGCACCCAGATCCAGCTCGCCGAGATCGGCGACATGGACAAGACGACGATGGTGGTCACGGTCGACGCCCTGGAGAAGGCGGGGCTCGCCGAGCGTCGCCCGTCCAGCACGGATCGGCGGGCCCGCATCATCGCCGTCACCGAGAAGGGCGCCGAGGCGGCGAGGCAGAGCCAGGAGATCGTCGACGGCGTGCACCGGGCCGCGCTGGCCGCGCTGCCCGACGACGAGGCCGAGGTGCTCGTCCGGGCCATGAACCGGCTCGTCACGGGACATCTGGCCACTCCCGTGGAGGCCCCGCAGTCGGCGCGCCGGTCGCGGCATCGTACGAAATAGATCCGCCGGGGATCGTCTATAACAAAACTATCTGTTACGGTCTCTCCTGTTCCTCTTTGAACAGGAGACGACCATGTCGTACACCGCACCATCCCCGCCGCGAGCCGACTCCCGCCGGCTCGCGCTCGCCGTGCTGTCGGCCGCGATGCTGATGACGATCCTGGACGGCAGCATCGTGACCGTGGCGATGCCGGCCATCCAGCAGGATCTGGGCTTCTCGCCCGCCGGGCTGAGCTGGACCGTCAACGCCTACCTGATCGCCTTCGGCGGGCTGCTGCTCCTGGCCGGCCGGCTGGGCGACCTCATCGGCCGCAAGGTCATGTTCCTGGCCGGGAACGCGGTCTTCACCGCAGCCTCCCTGCTGGCCGGGTTCGCCACCGGGCCCGGCATGCTGATCTTCGCCAGGTTCGTCCAGGGCGTCGGCAGCGCCATGGCCTCCGCCGTCGTGCTGGGCATCCTGGTGACGTTGTTCACCGGCCCCGCGGAGCGCGCGAAGGCGATCGGCGTGTTCAGCTTCACCGGGGCCGCCGGGGCCTCCATCGGCCAGGTGCTCGGCGGGGTGCTCACCGACCTGCTCAGCTGGCACTGGATCTTCTTCATCAACCTGCCGATCGGGCTGGCCACCATCGCGCTGGCCGTCCGGGCGCTGCCGGACGAGCGCGGGGCCGGGCTCGCCGCCGGGGCCGACGCGCTCGGCGCGGTGCTCGTCACCGGCGGGCTGATGGTGGGCATCTACACGGTCGTCAAGATCGAGCAGTACGGCTGGCTCGCCGGGCACACGCTCGGCCTCGGGGCCGTGTCAGTGGCCCTGCTGGCCGCCTTCTTCGTCCGCCAGGCGCGGGCCAGGACGCCGCTGATGCCGCTGCGGATCCTTCGCTCGCGCAACGTCTCGGGCGCCAACGTGGTCCAGATGCTGACGCTGTCGGCCATGTTCGCCTTCCAGATCATCGTCGCCCTCTACATGCAGAAGGTCCTCGGGTACGGCGCGCTCGCGACCGGCGTGGCGATGCTGCCCGCGGCGGTGTCCATCGGCGGCGTGTCCCTGTTCGTCTCGGCCCGGCTCAACACCCGCTTCGGCGAGCGGGCCGTCCTGCTGGCGGGCCTGCTGCTGCTGATGGGGGCGATGGGCTGGCTCACCCGCGTCCCGGTGCACGCCGACTACGTCACCGATCTGCTGCCGGTGATGCTGCTCATCGCGGGTGGCGGGCTGGTGCTCCCGGCGATGACGGCGCTCGGCATGTCCGGCGCCAAGGCGGACGACGCCGGGCTGGCGTCCGGATTGTTCAACACCACCCAGCAGATCGGCATGGCGCTCGGCGTCGCCGTCCTGTCCACGCTGGCGGCTTCGCGCACCGAGGGGCTGCTCACCGCGGGCAGCGGCGAGGCGGCGGCGCTGACCGGCGGCTACCGCCTGGCCTTCACCATCGCCGCCGCCCTGCTCGTGGCCGCCTTCACCGTCACCCTGGTCGTCCTCCGGCAGCCGAGGCGCGCCGAGGCTCGGCGGCCTCGGTGAACCAGGTGAAGACCGGGGCCAGGCTTTCGGGGGCGATCCAGCCGTTGATGACGGCCAACCGCTGGAGATAGGCCTCCCTGCGGGGATCGTTCGCCGTCTTCACCCGGGTCAGCAGCCGGCGGCGGAGATCGGCGTCGTCGGGGCGGCCGGACAGGCGCGCGTACTCCTCCGTGACCGCCGCGACGACCGCGTCCGCCTGAGGTGAGACCGGGTCGACGCCGGCCGCCAGAGCCGGTCCGACCCGGTCACGCACCACCGCGGCGAAGTCGCGGCGCAGCCCGGGGCCCGCGCCCTCGGCGTGCTGCTCGGCGATCCGCCGCATGACGGCGCGGAAGTCCGGGTCCTGGGCCAGCTCGGCCAGCTCCACCCAGGCCTCCACCTGCTCGGGCTCGGGGTTGTCGGGCAGCTCGGGGGTCATCGAACTCCTGACCCCGGCGAACGCCCCCAGGTCGCCGAGGGCGGCGTCGAGGAAGTCGGCGATCAGCCGCCCGCGTTCGTCCTCCGACAGCTTGGCCAGCTTGTGCATGAGATCCATCTCCTCAGGGGTGGACCCGCGCCTGGCCACCGCCGTCAGCACCGCCCGCCGCAGCCGCAGCGTCCGGATCTGCACCGCCAGCGCCTCGGCGTGCGCCGCGGCGACCTCGGCGAGCGAGATCTCCCGGTCCACGACCTTGCGGACGGTGGGCAGGTCCAGACCCAGATCGCGCAGTGTTCGCACGTGATCGAGGCGGGCGACGGCGTCGATGCCGTAGAGGCGGTGGCCGGCGGGGTTACGGGTGGTCGGCGGCACGAGACCGCAATCGGCGTAGAACCTGATGGCCTTGACCGTCAGCCCGGTCCGCCGCGCCAGGTCACCGATCGAATAAAGCGTCTCGCCGTCCATGCCCCCACCTTCGCGCCTCCCCCTGCTGGAGGTGCAACTCCTCAGAGCACGTGTACGGCCACGCGACGTATCCATTCGACGGCATTCTCGCCGCGGTCCAAATCACGGAAGCGCATCGGCCTCATATCGCCTGTCCACCATGGCGGCCTCAACACCCGTGCGCCGATCTTTGCCGCCTTCCTGAGCCGGCGGCCGACACGTTGAAGGCCACGCTCACCGCCACTGCCTCGCATCGGGGCATCCCACTGCGACTGGCTTCGCCAATTCCGGCAATCTTCCTATACCGCCCCGCTCCGACGCCAGAGCTATTCCTCACCGGCTCGGCGTCCAGCCCGAGACATTGCCCGGAAGTAGCGATCTTTCCGTATGATTGGGTGGTTCAATGCTATATGTCCGAAAACCCTATTAGACGCGAAGCAGGCCGGAACGGTTCCCGCCATAGTCTGAATAGTCAGAAATGACCGGAGTTATCGGAGTGCCTACCGGACGGATAACGAAGGTGTAAAGATATGCCCCGTGCTACTTCACCTGGACCGCACGTTCGAGAGTGCTGACGCCGAGGCGGAGCACCGCATCGCGGAGCTCTACCGGGAGTTCGGCGGCCCTCTGCTGCGCCATATACGCAGGTCGACCGGCAACGATCTCCAATGGGCCGAAGACGTCGTACAGGAGACGCTCGTCAGGGCCTGGCGCAACTCCGCAAGACTGCAGTGGGAGCCCGGCCTCATCTGGGCATGGCTGCTGACCGTGGCCCGCCGCATCGTGATCGACGGGCGCCGGCGCAGGAGCGTACGGCCGATGGAGGTCGAGGCGCCCGAGATCGACGTGCTGGCCGTCCCGGACGGAGCCGAGCGATCCCTGTCGGCGATCGTGGTCGCCGACGCGCTGCGCAGCCTCACCGAAGAACACCGCGAAGTCATCGAGCAGACCTACCTTCGGGACCGTACGATAAGTGAAGCGGCGGAAATACTGGGGATTCCGCCGGGCACGGTGAAGTCCCGGCTCTACTACGGCATCCGGGCGCTGCGCGAGGTGCTGCGGGACAAGGGGGTAGCCGGGTAATGCACGAGGAGGTGGCGGCCTACGTTCTCGGTGTCCTCGATGAGGACGAGAACGAAGCGTTCGAGCGCCACCTCGACACGTGCACGGCATGCCAGGCGGAGCTCAAGAGGCTGGTCGAGGTCCCCGACCTGCTCGATGAGCTGAAGCACCTGCCCTCGGCATCGGAGGACGACCGGTCCCGCTGACCGCGGCCCGACTCAGCCCGTCTCCAGGGACCACAGCTGATCGGTGATGTGCTCCAGGGCGCGGCGCAGCCGCCTGCGGTAGGTGCTGAAGGCCAGGCCGAGCTGAGCCGCCGCGGCCTCCTGCGTCGGCACCCCGTGGAAGAACGTGACCGCGACGACCCGGTGGAGGTCCGCCTGGCGGGGATCCTCGCGCAGGGCGTCGACGGCGTCCGTCAGGAGCTCGTGCAGCGCATCGGCGGCCTGACCGGCGTCGGACCGGGCGATGAGCCTGGCGCGGGTGAGGCGGCTCGCCGCCAGGGCGTCAGGGCGGCGGATGACGCGCAGCGCGTCCCGCACCTCGGTGTCGAACTCGGCCCTGGACAGCACCTCGTACACCGGACGGCGCGGCGCGGCCGGCTGCTTCTCCCGTGGGCCGAAGATCTCCTCGGCGCCTGTGAAGGCGAGCCAGTCGGCCAGCGGCATGGCCCGCCAGTCGTGCGCGTACAGAGTGTGGCGCAGACCGCCGACGGCAGGGCTGCCGGGGACGGGATGGTGGTCGGAGTATTTCATCAGCCGCCCCCAGAACTCGGGGCGCGTCCACGTGATGTAGGTCCAGGCGAGCCGATCCTGGAGCAGGAACTCCGCGACCGCCCGGTGCAGCATCAGGTCCATGATGCCGGACGGCCGCTGGTAGGCCGACGGGTCGATCATGAAACGGGAGACGGCCAGGTGCTCTTCGCCACGTAACGGCCCGGCCGTCCGGCAGTGCTGCCAGGCGGCCGCGACCACCGGATCCGCCGCCAGCTCGGCCTCGTCGGGCGTGGTGAACCGCAGCCAGGCCAGGAACGCCTCAGGCCGGCCGGAGTCGGAGCGCCGATGCACGCGGAAGGCCTCGGGCCTGCGGCCGAGCCAGAAGTCCACCAGGGCCGCGGACTCCTCACCCTCGGCCTTGGCCGCGAGCTCCAGGAGATGGGGCCGGTCCCCGGGGCGGACGGTGTCCTCCGACACCGAGCCGTCCGTGGCGAAGGTGAAGAACTCGCGGGTGACGTCACCGCCGCGGTGCAGGTATTTGACGGCCTCCACGGCCGGCAGCAGGGTCCGGCTCGACGCCGCCGGCACCTGGCTCAGCAGGTGCGCGCGCATGCGATGGTGCATGATCTCGTACCCCTCACGGTCGCGCCAGCGAAGGTCGGCGTCCAGCGCCTCGCGGAGCAGATCGTGCGGGTAGAGGCCGTCTTGCCCGGTTTCGAGGTACGGCTGGGCGCGCAGCCAGTCGAACAGCGCGTCCGTGTCCTCGCCGGGCAGCACCGCGCGCAGCAGCTGCTGCGTGGTGGTGCGGGCGTGCGCGCACACCTCCAACGCCTGCCGGTGCGCGCTGGAGGGCAGCTCGCCGACCAGCTTGCCCAGCAGTGCGGCGATCAGGTCATGGGACGGCGCCGTCCAGGTCCCCTCGCGCGCGGCCACCTCGGCGGCCAGGCAGAGCGCCAGCGGGTGGCCGCCCGCGTAGTCGATGAGCGGCCGGTGCAGCGCCGCCGGGATGCCCCGGGCGCGAACCAGCTCGACGGAGTCCTCGAGATCCAGCGGGCGCAGGGTCGTCACCCGCAGCGCGCCGGACCAGCCAGGGTCGCACGCCCAGGACGGGTCCGGCGGCCGGCGGCTGGCCACGACCACGTGGGCCTCGGCGGGCAGGCGGGGCAGAAAGCGCTCGCGCAGCCAGCCCTCCAGGCCCTGGCAGTGCTCGAACCCGTCGATCAGCAGCACCGGATCACGGCCGGTGAGCGCGCTGGCGGCGGCCGCCTCGAACACGTCCGGGACCGGGGCCACGGTGTGCCCGTCCACCTCCACCACCGGCCGCCCGGCGGCACGCGCCTCGTCGGCGAAGCGCCGCAGCAACGCGGACTTGCCCATGCCGCCGGCGCCGTGCAGGTAGAACACCACCCAGCCGCCGGAGCTCCCGGCCAGCGCCTCGCGGAACAACGCCAGCTCTCCCGCGCGCCCCGCGAAGGCCCGGTCCCGCGCCGCCCGCAGCCGCCCGGCCAGCCGGGGCGTGGTGGCCTGATGATCCCCATGGCCCATAGCGGGAGTTTACGGCGGGTCCGGCGGAAGTGAGCAGACGTGGACAGCCGATGACCTGTCGGGTGGACGGCGGCCGGCCGCAGGCTTTGCGCCGGACATTCCATTCACAAGGGGGATCATCAATGCACTCACCATCGGGGGGACGGCGTCATGCCGTCGTACTGGGGGCCGGCATGGCCGGCCTGCTCGCGGCCCGCGTCCTGACGACCCACTTCGACTCCGTCACGATCGTCGAACGTGATCCGCTGCCGCTCACCATCGCGGACCGGCGCGGGGTCACCCATGGCCGGCGCGCGCACTCACTGCTGGCCCGGGGCATCGAGGTGGTGGCCGAGTTGTTCCCCGGCCTGGACGACGAGATGGTCGCGCACGGGGGGCTGCGCGCGGACATCCAGGGCCAAGGCCGGTGGTACAACGAAGGGCTGCTCCTGCGGCAGGCGCCGAGCGGCCTGATGGCCCTGATGGGCAGCCGCGCGCTGCTGGAGGGCCTGGTACGCAACCGGGTTCGCGCCTTGAGCGGCGTCGAGTTCATCGAGGAGCACGAGGCCACCGGGCTGATCTCCGACTCGACCGGCAAGCGGGTGGTCGGGGTGCGGGTCACCTCCAGCCAGTTCGGCGGCAAGGAGCGGCCACTCGACGCCGATCTGGTCATCGACGCCACGGGGCGGGCCGCGCGGGGGCCGGCCTGGCTCGTGGAGCTCGGGTACGAGGCGCCGGCCCAGGAGCGGGTACGCGTCGGGCTGCGCTACGCCACCCGCCACTTCCGCCGCCGTCCTCAGGACGCGGCCGGCGACATGGCCGTCGTGATCAACCAGACCGACGACATCCGGCGCGGGGGCGTCATGATCGCGCAGGAGAACGACCGCTGGCTGGTCACCCTGCGCGGCTACCTGGACGAGACGCCGCCCCTGGACCTGGCGGGGTTCCTGGGCTTCGCCGCCTCGCTGCCCGTACCCGACATTCATGAGGTGATCAGGGACGCCGAGCCGATCGGCGAGGCCGTCCCCTACCGGTTCCCGGCGAGCGAGCGGCGGCGCTACGAGCTGCTCGACCGTTTCCCCGAGGGCTATCTCGTCATCGGGGACGGCATCTGCAGCTTCAACCCCGTCTACGCCCAGGGCATGACGGTCTCGGCGCTGCAGGCGGCGCTGCTGGGCGAGTGCCTGGGCAGTGGGGAGGCCAAGCTGGCCCCGCGCTTCTTCGAGCAGGCCGCGCGGATCAACGAGGCCCCGTGGAGCGTGGTGGTCGGGGGCGACATGCGCTACCTGGAGATGGACGGCACGCAGACCGAGGAGTCACGTCAGGCCGGCGCCTTCATGGCTCAGGTGCACCTCGCCGCCTCCCGTGACCAGGAGGTCGCGCGTACCGTCGTCCGGCTGATCAGCCTGGTGGACGGGGCCGAGGCGCTCCAGGACCCGGCTTTCGTGCAGCGCGTCCTGCGGGCGATCAACTGACCATGGCAGGAGTACCGATGTCATTCATTCCCCTGACGGCGTATGAGGAAGATCAACCACCAGCCGGTACGGGAACCGGCCCACCCTTCCGACGTGCTCCGGTGGCGCGGCCCTTCGGCTCCGCCCGGCTAGTCCGCGAGGGCCGCCAGGTGGACGGCGATGTCGTCGGCGAAACGTCCGAGGAGCCGGCCCAGATCTTGGCGGTCCTGCTCGGGCCAGTCGGCGAGGACGCCGGTGAACCAGCCGATGATGAAGCGTAGATATCGCTCGGTCGCCGATGCGCCCTCGGCGGTCAGCTCGACCAGCCGCGACCGCTGATCGAACGGGTCGGCGACCCGGTTGACCAGCCCCCGCTTCTCCAGGTCGTTCACCAGCCGCGTGACGTGCGGGCCGACGACCTCCATCCGCCCGGCGATCTCTCCCACCCGCAGCGACCGGCCGGCCAGGTGCACCGTGATGAGCACCGACATGGCCGGCCGCTCCAGGGGGACACCGGCGGCTTCGAGGGCGTGCTCGATGAGGTGGCCTCGGTTGAGGATGGCACCGAGATTCGTCAGCCGTGGCAGCAGCTCCGATAGCAGGTCAGGCCCGGCGCTCCCCTGCTCCTGTTCGTTCATGGCGACTCCCTTGCTGTACATACATACCTAAGTTAGGTATATAGTCATGCTATCGATCAGACACGCGAAGAGCTTTCCGCGCGTCGAACAAAGATACCTAAGGTACGCACTGACAGGAGAGCACGCATGAAGCGAAAAGTTCTCGTCTCCGGCGCCAGCATCGCGGGCCCCGCCCTGGCCTACTGGCTTCATCGCCACGGCTTCGAGGTCACCGTCGTGGAGAAGGCGGACGCGATCCGCAGCGGCGGCTACCCCATCGACATCCGCGGCACCGCGCTGGACGTGGTCCGGCGCATGGGCGTGCTGCCGCAGCTCCGCGAAGCCCACGTCGACACCCGTAAGATCACCTTTCTGCACGCCGACGGCAAGCCGGTGCACGCCATGAGGCCCGAGACGCTGACCGGCGGCGTGGACGGCCGCGACCTCGAGGTGCGACGCCAGGACCTCGCCTACATCCTGTACGGCACCGTCCGCGACGACGTCGAGTTTCTCTTCAGCGACTCCATCGCCACCCTCCACGACCACGACGGCGGCGTGGACGTGACCTTCGACAGCGGCACGCGGCGCACCTTCGACCTGGTCGTCGGCGCCGACGGCATCCACTCCAACACCAGGCGCCTGGCCTTCGGCCCGGAGGAGGACTACCACCACTACCTCGGCTGCAGCTTCGCCGGATTCAGCATGGCCAACGAGCTCGGGCTCTCGCGGGAAGGTCTCTGCTGGAACACCCCGGGCCGGAACGCCGTGCTCTACGGGATCAAGGACAGCGACGACGTGCTGGCCATCATGACCTTCTACCAGGAGGAGCCGCCCCTGCGCGCCTTCCGCGACCCCAGAGCCCAGTGCGACCTGGTCGCCTCGGTCTTCGCCGACGACCAGTGGGAGATTCCACGCCTGCTCGCCGCCATGCGCACCGCCGACGACCTCTTCTTCGACGTCGGCGGCCAGATCCACATGCCGCAGTGGTCCAACGGCCGGGTCGCCCTCGTCGGCGACGCCGCCTACGCCCCCTCCTTCTTCTCGGGACAGGGCACGAGCATCGCCCTGGTCGGCGCCTACCTCCTCGCGGGCGAACTGGCCACCCGGCCGGATCACACGGCCGCCTTCGCGGCCTACGACGAGGCCGCCCGCAAGTTCGTCGAGAGCAACCAGGCCCTCGCCTTCAGCGGCCGCGCCTCCCTGCTGCCCCGCACGGCCGAAGACCTGGCCCTGCGCAACCAGGCCCTGCTCGGCCCCTCGCTCCCGTCCGGCGACGAGGGCCGAGCCGTCAACTCCTCACTCCGACTCCCCGACTACCCGTAACCGACCAGGCACGGCCGGTCCGCCACGCTGTAGAGCGTGATGACCAGGGCCGCTGTGGCCGCGAACCAGGCGACGTCGACCTCGGCACCGAAGTCGACGGGGCTGTATCCGTCCATAAGGCCCAGCACGCCCAGGCCGACCATCAGCCAGCGCAGCACGTCGATGAGAGTGAGCTTGGCGTGGGCTTCGGAGCGGCGGATCCGCCTGAGGACGGCGTCGACGATCAACCAGACGGCGATCAGGGCACCGACCGTGTCGGCGAACGCGCTCAGGTGCGCGAGAGGATTTTCCAGCAGGCTGCTCGTACGCACCCCCTTGGACAGTAGGGCGACCAGCGAGACGCAGGCCATGGTGACGGCGGCGGTGCCCGCCCGTCCGAAGGGGTCGGTGGGGGATCGCCGCAGTTGACCGAGGCCGATCGCGCACATGTACCAGCCGAGGGGGTCGATCAGCAGGTCGAAGCCGTTGACGTGGAAGTGGGCGAACGCGAATCCGATGCCGGCGGCGATCTTCGTGACGGGCCGCAACGTTCCGGGCAGGTCGGCGCCGCCGGTCATCACCACTCGGAACTCACCGCTCCATTGCACACCTGGGTGGCGAGCCCTCGCTGCCAGGCGATCGGAATCCGCTCGCCGGAGCCCTCAAGCCACCATGAACCCCAGGTCACCTCCGCCGTCCCCGAGTCCAGCCAGGTCGTGTAGGTGAAACGGATCGGCTGGGGCTCGTGGGGCACCGCGGCGCAGTCGGTGATGACCAGCGTCCTCCGCAGGGTCCCCATGTCACCGGATCGCACCGTGACCGAGGCGGCATCGTCTCGCGCCTCGGCAGGCAGCAAGCGGAAGCCCGGAATTTCCATCGAGATATCGGTGAGGGTGAACGGGACCAGCCCCTCGTTCTCCACATCGATATACATACTCGTGGACAGGACACCATTCTCGTCCACATCTGCACGGAGGAAGAAACCGATAATTTCCCAGCGGATGTGCGGGGCCACCGCCCCCGACCACCACAGGGATGCGGCGATGACCATAAGCATTAGACAACCGAAGATCACAGCCCGTAATCGCGCCCGATAGGTAAGCCAACCAGCGACACCGAATTGCCGCCAAATATCGTCCGAAGTCACGATAGGGAACCATATATGGTGGCACCTCGTGACGATACCTGCGATGATCCCTTGGGCGGCCGCCCTGATCGCCATTCTGATGGCAGCCATGCCGGTCACCCGGGAGCAGCTCACCAGGTTCGCCGAACTGACGGGCCTTTCCGTCACCGAGACCAACGCCCGCCGCATCGTCGCCCACTTCGCCGACCTGCGCCGATGGCGACTGGTCGCGCTGGTGCTCACCGCGCCGCTGACCGGCCTCACCAACGACCCGTCGTATCTGGTCCTGGGCTGGTGCGCCGTTTCCGTCTTCCGTGACGTACGGTTACCGGCCCGGGTTCTTCATATGCGCGATGACATGACCATGTATCGAGGGGCATGGCTGCTCGGTCTGCTCGGCGCCGTGGTGGCGGGTGGTTATGCGCTCGATAATCAGGGGGTCACTCCGGCGTTTCTGGCCCATGCCGTCATCGGCATTGTCGTGGCGGCGGCCGTACCACTCGCGGCTCGGAAACTGAGCGCGGTCCCCGAGCCGTCGGACGACATCGCACGCGCCGAGCTCGCCCTCGACCACTGGTCGTCACGGGCCCTTTACCTTTCGGGAACCGCGATCGTGCTGTCGAGCGCGCTGCTCGCTCCATGGCAACCGCCAAAGGACGACGCGCACGAATACACGATGCCCATGACGTTTTCCGAGGGCATGGCCGCATTCACGACGGTCGACGCATACAAAGAACCCACCTGCGCGTGGGTCGATCAGGTGGACGCCCCGTGCCGCTCGTGGCGGGTGAACGGGGAGCCGTTCCCCCAGGCCGCGCCGTACGTCATCAGGAAAGGCGGCGCGCCGCAGGCGGCGCCGTTCGCCCGCAGCCCCGACAAGAAGGCGGTCGTCTACCTGACGAGACGCGATCGCCGCATGGTGTACCAGGACGCGGCGGTCGTTCACCCGCTCACCGGCAGCCTGGCCGACAGCGCGCTGCCCACCGTCACCTTCCACGGCCAGAGCAGGTACGTCGCACTCGCCAGGGACGGCGCGACGATCACCGACACCAAGACCTGGGCCACGACCTCGATCCCCGGCGTCCGGCGGGTCCACGATCTCAACGCGAGCGGGATCGTGGCCACGACGGCGACCCAGGTGCTCGTGGTCGACCATCGAGGGACGACGCGGCTGAGCCTTCCCTTCGGAAATGCCTCCGACCTGTACGACCTCCGGGCGGACGGCCGCAAACTGGCGATCATCCAAGGCGGGAGCCGCGTCGACACCTTCACCGTGGCGACCGGCGAGAAGGTGTCGAGTGTC
This sequence comes from Nonomuraea glycinis, assembly GCF_014646515.1. Taxonomy (GTDB): domain Bacteria; phylum Actinomycetota; class Actinomycetes; order Streptosporangiales; family Streptosporangiaceae; genus Nonomuraea; species Nonomuraea glycinis. Next base: position 176,402 of record NZ_BMNK01000014.1, on the reverse strand, counting down.
GTGCCCCGGTTTCCCGGCGACGATTACGTCGAGGTCAGTCTCGGCTGGTCGGAGAACAACCGGCTCCTGGTCCGCGGCGGTTTGACCGAACATGTCTACGAAGTGAACCTGGCGACGGGCGAACTCCGCAGACACCGGAAATGATCGCCTTCGGGCGGCACCGGGAATACCCTCTCACCGACCGGCCGATGCGCCGTCCGAGCCCGACGGCGATGATCGAGCGGTTCCGCCAGCTGACAGGAGTATGACCATGACGACCCCGTTCGACCCCCGCGCGCTGCTCGCGGAGAGCCGGCTCGGCGTTCTCGCCACGATCAAGGCGGACGGCCGCCCCCAGCTCTCCCCCGTCATGCCTTTCTACGACCGGGCGGCCGAAGTCATCCATGTCTCGATCACCGAGGGCAGGGCCAAGACGGCGAACCTGCGCCGGGACCCGCGGGCCACGCTGGAGGTCACCGGCCCCGACGGCTGGTCGTGGGCCACCGCCGAGGGCGTCGCGACCCTCACCGGTCCCGGCACCGACCCCGACGGACCCGAGGTCGAGGCGTTGGTGACCTATTACCGCCGCGCCGCCGGCGAGCACCCGGACTGGGCGGAGTACCGGGCGGCGATGGTGTCCGAGCGCAGGGTGCTCATGACGATGACGGTCGACCACGTGTACGGCGCCAGGATCCGCTGACCGTGTGCCACCGGAGGCCTCATGGATGACCCGTCGAGCCGCCTCCGGCCATCAAGCGTCGTGCGGCGACCCGGGCCCCGTCGGTGCGTACCGTGGCGGCGACGGCTCGGGCGCGGGCTGCCACGTCGGCCCGGAGGACTCGATCCAGGGCCGTGGCCAGTGAGCCGGCGGTCGGCGTGACCTGTGGGTGCTCGGTGCCGATCCCGAGCCGGTCGACCCGTTGCGCCCAGTAATACTGGTCGTACGCCTGAGGGATGATCACCTGGGGTGCCCCGGCTCGCGCGGCCGTGGTGGTGGTGCCCGCTCCGCCGTGGTGGACGACGGCCGCGACCTGCGTGAAGAGTGCCTGGTGGTTGACGTCGCCGATGGACAGGCAGTCGGGAGCGTCCTCGTCCGGTGACAGGCCGGCCCACCCGCGCGACACGATCACGCGCCGCCCGTGCGCGCGGGCCGATTCGATCATCGCCTGGGTGACGCCTTCCGGAGCGCCCGCGCTGCTGCCGAAGCCGAAATAGACAGGTGGCTCACCGGCCTCCAGGAAGGCCACCAGCTCGGCAGGCAACGCGGGCCGATCCGGCGGCATCCAGGCGCCCGTCTGTACGACCTCGCCGGCCGTCGGCTCGGGCCAGGGCGCCAACGCCTGGTCGGCGGCCAGCCAGGGCCGGTCGGTGAAGATGTGGCCGCGCACGTCATCGACCGGATCCAGGCCGACCGACGTCCGATGGGCGTTGAGCGCGTCGCCGAACGCGCCGTTGAAGAGCGCCGCGTCCCGGGCCCACAGCTGGCCGTTGTCGGTCGTCGGGGGTCCCGGGACGGGCGATACGGGTGGCGCGTGGTGTGCCGAGGGCAGCACCGCCGGGCAGTACGCGGCGAAGACGTACGGGATGTCCATCAGCTCCGCCACGGACCGAGCGGCCACCTGCAGGGCGGTCGCGGCCACGATGACGTCGCAGCCCTTGGCCGCCGCCGCGACCGTCTCGAACTGCGCGGTGACCGAGTCCCGCGCCAACTGCCGCAGTTGCTGGGGCGAGGGCGGGGACGGGGCCGCCTGCGAACGCGAGCCGGTGCGCAGCGGAGGCCCGATGGGGGTGACGGGCAGGGCGAGGCCGTCGATCCAGGCCCGGAAGTCGGGGGGCGCGCACAGGTGAACCTGCTGCCCGAGATCCCGCAACTCCAGCGCCAGCGCCACCAACGGCTGAACGTCACCCCGTGTCCCGATGGTGGACAGCAGAACGCGCATCCGAACTCCTCCCGTACGGCCTGAGTGTGGGCCCGGATACGCATCCGACCAGCGATTCTTCCGGCCACGGCCCCGATTGTGCGGGAGCACGGGGGGCTTGCCGCAAGTCCCCCTCTCCGCTATACGTTGAAGGTGGCGAGGAGAGCCGTGGGCAGCCTTCGAAGATCGTCCAGCCTCAGTTCGTAGCCCCGAGAGCGTCGGCCCCGAAGGCGTTGGCGCCGGTGAGCTCGGCCGACAGTGCCCACAGCCGCGCCGCCTCGCCCGGATCGGTCGCATGGCCATGCACCCCGCCGTCTGCACCGGCCGGCTCCGCGATGTCACAGTCCTCGCAGTAAACACCGCCCATACCCGCCAGAAGCGGGGACGTCGCCGCCCACACCTGCGTCGCCGCCCCCTGCTCGGGCGTCTTGAAGGTGGGATCGGCCGGGTCGCCGTTCTCGTCGATCCACCCTGCGGCGACCATCTCCGCCTTCGGCAGGTGGCGCTGCAGCGGGGTGAGGATGCTGCCGGGATGCACCGCGAACGCCCGCACTCCCGCCTCGCGACCGAGCGCGTCGAGCCGCACGGCGAACAGCACGTTGGCCGTCTTCGCCTGCCCGTAAGCCTGCCACCTGTCGTATCCCCGCTCGAACTGCACGTCGTCCCAGCGAATGCCGGTGATCCCGTGAGCTCCGGAGGACACGGAGACCACCCTCGCCCCGCCGCGTTCGATCGCCGGCCAGAGCCGGTTGATCAGCGTGTAGTGGCCGAGGTGGTTGATGGCGAACTGCGCCTCCCAACCGGGACCCACCCGCGTCTCAGGGCAGGCCATGACGCCGGCGTTGTTGATCACGATGTCGATGTCCCGGCCCGACGCCAGGAAGCGATCGGCGAACCCACGGACGCTGTCGAGGTCGGCCAGATCGAGCTCGTCGACCTCCACACCGTCGATCCCCTCGACCGCCGACTGCGCGTCCTTCGGTCGCCGGGCGGGGACGACAACGCGGGCTCCCGCGCCGGCCAGCGCACGCGTCGTCTCCAGCCCGAGTCCCGAGTAGCCGCCGGTGACCACGGCGAGCCGCCCGGAGAGGTCGACCCCGCGCAGGACGTCGTCCACGGTGCTCCGGGCGCCGAAGCCGGATCTGATTGCTCGTTGCGGTGTCATGGACGGCAAACCTAGGTGCTGGACCGCAGTCCAGGTCAACAGCCTTCCGCCTGAGTCGATCGCCCACTTCTCTCGACAAGCGCGGAGCATGGTGACGCGCTTTCAGGCGGCGAAGAACTCGGCCAGGGCGGGGGCGATGGCCGCTGGGTCGACGTTGTGCGGCTGACCGGTCAGGGTGTGGCGCCGCGCATCGGGCAGGGCGGTGGCGATCGCCTCGGCGGCGGCGCTGACCCACGGGATGGTCTCGCCGTCGATCACGATCGTGGGGACGGTGAGGGCGGCCAGCTGTTCGGCGGGCAGGGCGAAGTCACCGGCCAGCTCGGCGTCATAGGCCAGGGCGGGCGCGGTGCCCCCCATGCCCTCCCAGAACGGGCTGGCCTTCATCCCGGCGACCACTTCCTCCGGCATGAGCACCGCTTCCAGGAAGAACAACTCCAGCATGTCGCCGTAACGGCTCTGCTCGCGCAGCGCGAACTGCTGGTCGCGATAGCCGGCGGGCACGGCCGGGCGGGTGCCGGGGAGGATGTAGGGGACCTCCCACAGCGCCAGCTTGGTGATGGGCAGGCCGTGCGCCGCGGCGCGGATGGCGAGGAACCCTCCGCCGGAGGTGCCGTACACCATCGCCGTCCCGCCGGCCTCGGCGATCAGCGCCCGCAGGTCCTCCAGCTCACGCTCCACCGCGTACGGTGCCGTGTCGCCGCTCTCGCCCCGGCCACGCCGGTCGTAGTTGTAGACGGTGAAACCACCGGCCAGCAGGTCTGCCACCGGCGCGTTCATCGACCGGTCGGTGGGGCCGCCGCCGATCAGGATGACCGCCGGCCCCGCACCGGTCCGGTCGTAGGCGATGGGGGTGCCGTCGGTGGAGATGACCTTGTTCATGGGGGTTCCTTTCGCTTTTCGGTACTGGACCGTACAGTACCCGTTTGAGTACTGACCCGTCTAGTACTAGATTGAGTGCGAGAGAAGAGGAGCGGACATGACTGACCTGACACGGACGAGCCCACCCCAAGAGGAAGGCCGCTCGGCCCGGAAGCGCAGGGCGATCATGGAGGCGGCCACCGAGCTGTTCCTGCGCAACGGCTATCAGGGCACCAGCATGGACGAGGTCGCCACCCTGGCCGCGGTGTCCAAGCAGACCGTCTACAAGCAGTTCACCGACAAGGAACAGCTCTTCAGCGCGATCATCATCGGCGCCACCGAGCGGGTCGGCGACTTCACCGACGTCGTCACCGAGTTCGCCGGCACCGAGGATCTGGAGAAGGATCTGGGCGAGCTCGCCCGCCGCTACATCACCGCGGTCATCCAACCGCGAACGCTGCAGCTGCGCAGACTCCTCATCGCCGAGGCGGGCCGCTTCCCGGCGGTCGCGCGCGACTACTATCAGCGGGCGCCGGGGCGCACGATCGACGCCTTCACCGAGACCTTCCGGAAGCTCGCCGGCCGGGGGCTGCTGCGGATCGACGACCCGTCCATGGCCGCCGGCCACTTCGCCTGGTTGATCCTGGCGCAGCCGATGGACAAGGCCATGTTCTTCGACGAAGAACTGCAGCACACCCCCACGGACCTGCAACGCTTCGCGGATGAGGGAGTACGCGTGTTCCTCGCCGCTTACCGGACCTGAAAGGCGCGCCCAGGGCGATGCCGGTTCAGTCGGTGATGGACGCCCGGAACCGGTAGCGATCCCCCCGGTAGACCTGCATCGTCAGTTCGAGCGGCCGCCTGTCCTGGTTGAAGGTGAGCTGCTCGGCGACCAGCACCGGCGTCCCGTCGTCGATCTCGAGCAGCTCCCGCTCCGCGGCCTCGGGCTGCCGTGCCCCCACCTGGTAGTCCGCGACCCGGGGCAACTGGGGCGGATCGGCGCTGCGCAGGGTGGCGTAGAGCGACGCGGTCGTGAAGTCGGTGGAGGCCAACTGGGGGCAGAGCGACAGCGGCACCCGGTTGTGCTCCAGCACGACGACGAGGCCGTCGAGGAACCGCAGCCGCCGCATCTCGAACAGCGCGGTGCCCGGTCCGATGCGCAGCGTCTCGGCCTCGTTCACGGTCGCCGGCCGGGTCGCCGACTCCAGCACCCGGCTGCGGGTGGCCAGGCCGTGTTTCAGGGCGTAGTCGGCGAACCCCTCCACGGTGTGCCCGGCCGCCGGCGTGACCACCTGGTCCTCCTTGGTGACGAACCAGCCGCGGGCGGCGGCGGACTCCAGCAGACCCCGGTTGGCCAGCTCGGCCAGGGCGGCGCGCAGCGTGTCCCTGGACACCTCGTACCGGATGGCCAGACTCCGCTCCGACGGCAGCCGGTCCCCCGCCTTGGCGCCGCGGGCCGTGATGTCGGCCCAGAGCCGTGCGGCGACCTGGACATAGCGGGGCAGCGCGTCATCGCTCAACAAGCCCTGCGGGAAAGAGGGGGTCATACCAGAACCATACCAGTCTCCTACCATTGACGACCAGAAACCAGGCCAGTAATGTTCCAGTTTGTCGGCAGCGTCAAGAACCGACCACGTCAGCGAGGTGCGATCGCGCGTGAGAGCACCACACGATCGCGCGTGAAAGCACCACAAAGGAGTTTCTGTGACCGGCCTTCTCGGCACCCTGGCTCGCGGCATCGGGGCCGACGACACCGTCCGTGAGATCACCCAGCAGCCCGGCGTCTGGCGTGACATCGACGGCATCGTCGCCGCCTCCCGGGCCGCGCTCGACGGCTTCCTCCGGCCGCTGGTGGCCCGCGACCACCTGCGCGTGGTGCTCACCGGCGCCGGCACCTCGAGTTTCGCCGGGCAACTGCTGGCCACGACACTGGCGCGGCGACTCGGGCGGCGGGTCGACGCCGTGTCCACCACGGACATCGTCGCCGACCCCCGAGGCTGCTTCACCGAGGATCTCCCGACCCTGCTCGTCTCCTTCGCCCGGTCCGGGGACAGCCCGGAGAGCGTCGCGGCCACCGAGCTCGCCGAGCAGTGCCTGTCAGAGGTGCACCACCTCGTGATCACCTGCAACGAGCAGGGGCAGCTCGCCCGGGAGCATTCCGGCCGGACCACCTCGTACGTGCTCCTGATGCCGCCCGAGTCCAACGACCGCGGCTTCGCGATGACCTCGAGTTTCACCGGGATGACGCTCGCCGCCCTCCTCGCCCTCGGCGGCGCCCCCTATGCCGGTGTCGCTGAGCGGCTGGCCCAGGCGGCCGAGCGCGTCCTGCATGACGCCGTCCTGGGTGAGAACCTCGACGCGCTGCTGGCCCGCGCCCCCGAGCGGATCATCTACCTGGGCAGCGGGGCGCTGCGGGCGCTGGCCGCGGAGTCGGCGCTGAAGGTGCTCGAACTGACCGGCGGCGCGATCGTCGCGACCTCCGACTCCGCCCTGGGCTTCCGCCACGGCCCTAAGGCCGTACTGAACGAGCGCGCCGTCGTGATCGTGTACGTGTCGAACGACCCGTACACCCGCCGGTACGACCTGGACATCCTCGCCGAGCTCCGCACCACCATGGCGCCCGGCAGTGTCATCGCGATCGAAGCCGGGGACGGCGGCCCGACGGACGAGGCGAGCTGGCGGCTGGACGGCGCCGGGGACCTCGAGGACGCGGCGCTGGCCCTGCCCGCGGTCGTCCATGCCCAGCTCATCGGCCTCAAGGCCGCCGTGCTCCAGGGCGTCCGGCCCGACAACCCGTTCCCTTCCGGTGAGGTCAACCGAGTGGTGCACGGCGTGATCCTGCACCCGTTCCAGCACCCGTTCGAGCACTGACAGCCCAGCGGCACGGAGGTGGCACGATGTTTCTCGGCGTCGACGGCGGTGGTACCAAAACCGCCTTCTGCCTGGTCGACCAGGACGGGAACGTAGCCGGGCAGGCGCGGACCGCCGGCAGCTACTACTTCTCGCAAGCCTCGGAAGGCATCGGCCTCGTCGAGCGCGCCCTCGAACAGGGCGTCGCCTCGGTCTGCGCGGACGCGGGCATCAAGCCCTCCGACATCGCGTACGCCTTCTTCGGCCTGCCGGGCTACGGCGAGGCTCCCGGGGACATCCCCATCCTGGACGCCGCGCCGCGAGCCGTGCTCGGCCACGACCGCTACGCCTGCGACAACGACACGGTGTGCGGGTGGGCCGGCTCGCTCGGCGCGGCGGACGGCATCAACGTCCTGAGCGGCACCGGCTCGATGACCTACGGCGAACGGGCCGGGCGCGGAGTGCGCGTGGGCGGCTGGGGGGAGCTGTTCGGCGACGAGGGCTCCGCGTACTGGATCGCGGTCCGCGGCCTCAACGCGTTCTCCCGGATGAGCGACGGCCGGCTGCCGGAGGGCCCGCTGGCCGAGGTCTTCCGGCGGCATCTCGCCCTCGCGTCGGACCTCAACGTCATCGATGTCGTGTTCAACCAGTGGCGCGGCAGCCGCGGTGACATCGCGGCCCTCACCCCGCGGGTCGTCGAGGCGGCCGACCTGGGCGACGAGTGCGCCGCCGCCATCCTGTCCGAGGCCGGGCGCGAGCTCGCGCTGCTGGTGCACGCCACTCGTGATCAGCTCGGTTTCGAGCCCGGCGAGCGCGTACCGGTCTCGTACTCCGGCGGCACGTTCAAGTCCGGCGCGGTGCTCAGCGCCTTCACCCGGGACATGGCCGGTTACGAGCTGCGCGACCCCCTGTACGAGCCCGTCGTCGGAGCCGCGCTCTACGCGGCGAAACTCGCCGGCACCCCCCTTGACCAGGCGGCGCTCGACCGCTTGCGCTCCACCCCGGTGCCCACGACCGCAGGAGAAGGAGAAGGCTCATGATCACTGTCAGAAGAAGCTGGATACTCTACGCGACCCTGCTGGTCGTCTTCTGGGGCGTGTGGGGCGCCTTCTCCAACCTCCCCACCAGCCTGTACGGCTACCCGAACGAGATGGTGTACGTCATCTGGGCGTTCACCATGCTGATCCCCGCCTACTTCGCGCTGCGCGGCAACCGGTTCGACCGGCGGCCCGTCGCAGCCGTCTACGGACTGCTCGCCGGGCTCACCGGCGCGGGCGGGCAGTTGCTCCTGTTCCAGGCGCTGTCGAACGGCCCCGCCTACCTGATCTTCCCGCTGGTGTCGCTGTCCCCGGTGATCACCGTGCTCATGGCCGTGGCGCTGCTCCGCGAGCGGATCCAACGGCTCGCCGTCATCGGTGCGGTCGCCGCGCTGGCCGCGATCGTCCTGTTCAGCATCTCCGGCGGCGACGGCAACGCGGATGTGACCGGCCCGTGGCTGCCGCTGGCCATCGTGATCTGCGTGGCCTGGGGCGCGCAGGCGTTCTTCATGCGCAAAGGCGCGCTCCTCGGCATCAACGACGGCACCATCTTCGGCTGGATGACGATCAGCGGGCTGCTGCTGATCCCCGTGGCGCTGGTGATGATGGGCGGCCTGCCCAGCGGCGCCCCCTGGCAGGCGCCCGCGCTGACCGCGGTGACCCAGGTGCTCAACGCCGCCGGCGCGCTGTTCCTGGTGATGGCGCTCAGCCGGGGCAAGGCCGCGGTCGTGGCCCCCATCACCAACGCGCTCGCCCCGGTCCTGACGATCGTGCTGTCCCTGGCGGTCTACCAGACGCTGCCGTCGGTCTACGGGGCCATCGGCATCGTGCTCGCCCTGGCCGGCTCGACCCTGATGGTCTACAGCGACGAGAAGCGCAACGACGACGCGTCGGTCAGGGACGCGGATGCCGTAGCGCCGTCGCCGGACGCCACCCAGCCCTGACCTCGCCATCCGTTCCCGGGCAGGGACGCGGCGGGGCGGGGCGAGCGGATATTGGTCGTGCCACACCTGGTGTCCAACCCGTCCCTGGGGGCGCGCCGGACGCCACTCATGGGAGTTTAAGAATGGCCGCCTAGAGTTCGTGGCCGTGCTCATGAAAGACGGTGTGCAGAAGCCGGTGCTGCGGGTGCGGCCCAGGCGGGCTCGGGCGGCGCGACTGGCCGTCGTGGTGGCGGTGGTGTTCGCGGCCGGGACGGCGATGCGGCTGGGCGGGCTGGAGGCCGGGTTCCTCCTGGTGCCGCTGGTGTCGTTCACGCCGTACTTCGGGGTGGCCGCGCTGGTGGCGCTGGCCTGCGCGGGCTGGGCCAGGAGCCGGGCGGCCGTGGCGATCCTCCTCGCGGTGTGCGTCTGTCTGGCCGGGCTCGTGGTGCCACGCGCGATCGCCGGCGCGGCGCCGACCGAGGGCCGGCCGCTGCGCCTGCTGACCGCGAACCTCAACGGCGGCCGGGGCGACGCCCAGGTCCTCGTCGATCTCGTACGGACACTCGACGTGGACGTGTTCAGCGTGCAGGAGCTGACCTGGTCGGCGCGGGACCGGCTGGCGGCGGCCGGGCTGGAGGACCTGCTGCCGTACGAGGTCACCCAGCCGATGCCGCGCGGACCCGAGGGCAGCGGCATCTACGCGCGCCACCCGCTGCGGGAGCGGGCGGGGCTGTTCCGGCCGGTGGGGCACCACATGCCGGTGGCGCAGGTGGCGCTGCCCGGCGGCTCGGCCGTGGAGGTGGTGGTCGTGCACCCGGTGGCGCCGGTCCCGGGGACCGTGGGCGAGTGGGAGGCGGGCATCGCCACGCTGCCGCCCGCCCCGTCCGACGGGCCGCCGCGCATCCTGGCCGGCGACTTCAACGCGACGCTGGACCACGCCGTGTTCCGACGGCTGCTCGACACCGGCTACACCGACGCGGGGGCGGCCACCGGGCGCGGGCTGGCGCCGACCTGGCCGATGAGCAGGCTCCCCCCGCTGGTGACCATCGACCACGTGCTGACCGACGGCCGCGCCGGTGCGGTGACGACGCAGGTGTACGACATCCCCGGCTCCGACCACGCCGCGCTCTTCGCCGACCTGCGCGTCCAATGACCGACCACGCCGCGCTCTTCGCCGACCTGCGCGTCCAATGACCGACCACGCCGCGCTCTTCGCCGACCTGCGCGTCCGGTGACCGGGCACGACACCTAGCGGCACTCAGCGATCTGGGGCGACTTCGGTTTCGGCCCATTCGGCCCAGCCCTGCTGTGCCTCGGCCAGGCGCCGACCGTACTCAAGGGTGATCTTGCCGTACACCGAGAGGTTGTCCTGGCCGCTCTCGAGGAGCTCCCCGATCCTCTTCAGGCTCTCCAGGTGCCTGCCGGCCAGCGCCGCCTGGTGGCTCAGGTACGCGCGGGCCTGCTCGGGTGCGACCTGGGCCAGGAAGAAGACGCGGAGCAGCATGTCGCTGCGGAGCACCCTGGTCGGCTCGACGTCGGTGATCCAGCGGCGCAGCTCCGCCAGGCCGTCATCGGTGATCGCGTATTCCTTGCGGCCGCGGGGGCCCTCGGCCGACACGTCCACGAGGCCGGCGTCGGCCAGTTTGCCGAGCTCGGCGTAGAGCTGGCTCTGCGTGGCCGGCCACACGTTCGACAGCGAGACGTCGAACAGCTTCATCAGGTCGTATCCGCTCGCGGGCCCTTCGGAGAGCAGTCCCAGCACGGCGTGTCGAAGGCTCATATTCCTATATTGACATGTCAGCCCAGGAAGTTCTAGCTTCGACCTGTCACTATAGGAATGTGAAGGGACACCTGATCATGCGCGGCCTGCTCGGCTTCCTGCCATGGATCGCCTACGCGGTCATCGCCACCGGCGACGAGTGGCGCTGGGGCGCCATCACCGGCCTCACCCTCGCCCTTGCCCTCGTCGCCCTCGACCGCAGAGCGGGCAAGGGCTGGGACGAGATGGTGATCGAGAGCAGCGCGGCGATCTTCTTCACCTGCCTCACGGCGCTGTCCCTCGCGGACCCGCACTCACCCCTCACTCCGTACGGTCCCGCGCTGGTCAACGTCTGGCTGGCGGGCACCGCCTGGGGCTCACTGGCCCTGCGCAGGCCGTTCACGCTCGGCATCGCGCGCTCCATGGCGCCGAAGGAGGTCTGGGAGACCCCGCGGTTCTACCGCGTCAACGCCGTCATCACCACCGTGTGGGCCGTGGCCTTCACCGTCGCCGCGCTCTCGCTGACACTCGTCCTGCACACCTCCCCGCATGCCACGACGCTGGTCATCGCCATCAAGGTGCTCTCCTTCGTCCTCCCCTCGGCCTTCACCGCCTGGTATCCCAAGCGGGTGCGGCGGGTGCCCGCCGGCTGACCTCGCGGCTCCAGGTTGCGTTCTTCTGGCCGCATGTACTACTTTTTGGCCATGCGGTCAGAAAAGAAGCCAGATGGCCAGAAACAGCCGTCGTTCATTGAGGAGGCCCGCCGCACCCAGATCATCGAGAGCGCCATCGAGACCTTCATGGAGTTGGGCTATGCCAACACCTCACTGGCACGCATCGCCGAGCGCGCCGGCATCAGCAAAGGCGTGATCTCCTACCATTTCGCCGGCAAGACCGAGCTGATGGAGCAGATCGTCGAGCAGGTCTACCTCGGGATCGTCGCCTTCGTCGTACCGCTGAAGGAGAAGGAGACCACGGCGGCCGGCGAGCTGCGGGCGGACATCCGCGCGGTCGCCGCGTACATGCGGAATCACCGCTCCCACCTGCTCGCCCTCGGCGAGATCCGCAACAATCTCCGCACCCCCGACCGCAGGCCGCGCTACGGCGTCGCCTTCAACGAGCCGATCTACCAAGCGCGGGAGGCGTTGTTCCGCCGCGGCCAGGAGAACGGCGAGTTCCGCTCCTTCGACTGCCGCGTGATGGCCGTCAGCGTGCAGGCCGCGGTCGATCAGATGTTCGCCTACTGGGTGACCAACCCCGAACATGACCTGGAAGCGCACGCGGACGAGCTGGCGGACCTGTTCGAGCATGCCACCCGAGCCGGACACCCTGAAGAAACGGCAAATCGATGACCCAGCACGTCAACCAGCTCACCGCGCCGCCCACCACCTCCGCGCGGCTCTTCTACATCGACAACTTACGCACCGCCCTGATGGCGCTCGTGGTGATCCACCACTCCGTGCTCGCCTACAGCAACATCCCGAACTGGTACTACCTCGAACCGCCGACCGACGCCTCGGGCACGCTCCTGGACATCGTGATCGTGCTCAACCAGGCGTTCTTCATGGGCGCCTTCTTCCTCATCTCAGCTCTCTTCGTGCCGGGGTCCTACGACCGCAAGGGGGCCGGGCCATTCATGAGGGAGCGGCTGCTACGCCTGGGCGTCCCGCTGCTGCTCTGGCTGCTGGCGGTCCGCCCTCTGGCAACGGTCGGCCGATACCTCAAGGCGAGAGACGCCGCCGCCCAGCAAGGGGCCGAGCTGCCCTACTGGGAGTACTACCTGCAGTCGTTCACCCCGGGGCCGATGTGGTTCGTCGAGGTGCTGTTCGTGTTCAGCGCGCTCTACGTCATCTGGAGGCTGCTGACCGCCGAGGGCCGGCGCGCATCGGCCCCGGTCCTGGCCACGGGCCGGGCACCCGGCGCCGTCGCGATCGCCGGGTTCACCGCCGGGCTGGCCCTGGCGACCTACCTGTGGCGCATCGCGGTGCCGATGGGCGAATCGCTCCTGGGGCTGCCCTCACCCGCCTACCTTCCGCAGTACGCGGCGCTGTTCGTCATCGGACTGATCGCGACCCGGCGCGGCTGGCTGGGGGGCCTGTCCAGAGCGACCGGCCGGATCGGGTTCGCCACCGCGGCCGTCGCCGCGGTCGGCCTCCTCTTCGTCCTGATCTCCGCCCCGGAGGCGAGCATGGGGCACGGAACCACGCAGTCGCTGCTGGTGGCGACCTTCGAGACGACGCTCGCCGTCGGCGTCATCCTCGGCTTTCTGGTGCTGTTCCGGGAGCGCCTCAACCACCAGGGACGCCGCCGCCGCTTCCTGTCCGAGCACGCCTTCACCGTCTACGTCATCCACCCGGCCGTGCTGGTCGGCCTGGGCTACGCCCTCCGCGACGTACAGGCGCCCGCGGTCGCGAAGGGCGCGCTGCTCGTCGCCCTCGCACTGCCGCTGTGCTGGGCGATCGCGTACCTGGTACGCGCCCTGCCAGGCGCCCGGAAAGTGCTCTGAACCAGCGACCACCGGCGTAAAAGGAAAGAGCCCTCAGGAGGAATTCCTGGGGCTCTTTCTTGATAAGACCCCGTCGCGGGATCGTCAATCGGCCCGGGTGCGGAGGCTCCGCGCCAGGACGGGGATCATCACCGCCGCGGGGACGAGGTGCAGCCCGAGGAGGGCTGTGGCGGTGGCGGTGCTCGCCCCGACCAGGAAGGGCGGGACCAGCGAGATCGCGGTCAGCGACACCGCCGTCCACACGAACCGCTCGGCCGGGCGCGCGCTCCACCGGAGAAGAGCGGCGGCAATGACGACGCCCACGACCGAGAAGAAGCCGGTCACCACGGCGAACCCGGACAACGGGATCGCCTCGCCACCATCGGGGACCTCGAAGCCGACACCGACGACCTGGGCGAGCGCGGCGGCGAGGGTGGTGGCCGCCATCGCCACGAGCGTGGCGACGAAGCCGGTGCCGGCGAGCCCGCGAAGCCAGTGGGTAGTACGGCTGGTCCGGCGCGCTGCCACGCCCCCGGTGTCATTCATGCTGCTCATGTCGTTCCTCCATCGTTCGATGACTGGTGTGTGACGGTTCCGGCGCTGAGGGGGACGCTTGCCCCTGGGGGTGACGACGCGCACCCTCGCCGTCCGATGGCCGGGGTTCCGCAGGGCGCGGACGCCGGTGCCGCGGAGCCAGAACCCGGCGCCGCGTCCGAGGACCGGCCCGGGCTCGCCGTCGCGCAACTCCAGTTGCACCCGCCCGCTAGTGACGACGCCGAACGCGTCACACCACTCCGCCGCGACCACCGCGGCCCGCGCACCACCGCGCAGCGCGAGCGTCCGCACCCGGGCTACTCCGTGCCGTCCGCCGGCAGGCGCTCCGGCAGCCCGAGCCGCGCGAACCGGTCGTCGTGGAACGTGACGATCTCGGTGATCGCTCCGCCGGTGACGCGCAGGACGTCGATCGTCAGCGGCAGGTACGCGCCCTCCCGCTCCCGCCAGAGGTAGAAGGCGACGGCAGGCTGCCGGTTCACCGAGGTGGGCACGGCGCGCAGGTGCTTCATGTCCTCGAAGCCGTGCTCGACCCAGTCGTTCACCACCGTGTCGCGGCCGACGTACAGGCCCGGCGTGGGCGGCATCGAGAAGCGGACGTCGTCCCGCAGGAGCGCGGCGAGCCCGCCGATGTCCGTGGCCACGCTGGCGTCGGTATAGCGGCGCACCAGCTCGCGCGTCCCGGCGTCCTCCTCGCCGCCGGTCCAGTCCTGCCGCTCGGCGGGCAGGTGCTCCCGCATGCCGGCGCGGGCCCGCTGCAGCGCGCTGTTCACGGAGTTGACGGAGTCCCCGAGGAGCTCCGCGACCTCCTTCGCCGGCCAGCCGAGCACGTCCCGCAGGATCAGCACGGCCCGCGGGCGCGGCGCGAGATGCTGGACCGCGACCAGGTACGCCAGCTCGATCGTCTCCCGCGCGACGGCGACGGCCTCCGGCTCGTCCGCGTCGCCGGCGGGCAACTCGTCGAGCAACCGGTCCGGATAGGGCTGCAGCCACAGCGCCTCGCCCCCGGTCGCAGGCTCCGGCCGAACCTTGGCCAGCAGGTCCAGGCAGGCGTTGGTCGCGATCCGATACAGCCAGGCCCGGAACGTCGACCGCCCCTCGAAGGTCTCCCGCCGCCGCCAAGCCCGCAGAAACGTCTCCTGTACGGTGTCCTCGGCGTCCTCGAACGACCCGAGCATCCGGTAGCAGTGCACGTGCAACTCCCGCCGATGCCGCTCCGCCAGCCCCGAGAACGCCGGCTCGTCGACCTCACCCAGCCCACTCACGCCCAGCTCCTCCAGCCGCGTATCCGCACCCATCACGTCACCCTTCCGCCTCGTCGTGTCCCGTCGTAGATATGACGGCCGCGAGCACGACAACTCATCACCAGAGCCGGCCGGCATGGCGACCCAGCGACGAAAAACCGCCCCGGAGCGATAATCGCTACGGGGCATCTCGGCTCGTCATCTCATGTGGTCAGGGGCGAGGTCGAACCGCAGACCTTCCGCTTTTCGGGCGTGGCGATCGCTCTGCCGACCTACCGCGCTCTAGCGGCCGGAGGCCACCAACGGCGCCTCATGTATGGCTACGGTGATGAACGTTGCCGTCAGGGTAGCCGCGATCAGCAGATCGTACGCGCCTCGCGACTCACCCTCTCGTCGGACATGCGCCGGGCGTGGACTCTAGCAACGTCCGTCGTGTACTCCTCAACAGGGATCAACCGCCGTCAGGGCGGACAGTCCGTTGCGCGTAGCGGCGATCGCAACCCGCGACGCTTACGCGGCCTGCCCGTTCACCTCGAGCGTGACGCCTGGCTTCTCGGCCCAGAAGGCGAGCAATCCGGCGATCTCCTCCACCCTCGGGAACGGCTCCGGGTAGGACCAGACCACGTCCTCGGCCACACCGTCACCGATCTGAACCGACCAGTAGGCGGCATCGCCCTTGAACGGGCAGTGCGACGTCGTTGTCGATGATCTGAGCATGTCCATCTTCACGTCGGCCGACGGCAGGTAGTACCGCGGTGGACAGCCCGTCTCGGTGAGCACGATCGGCCGGGAGGAGGTCGCGATGACCACGTCTCTGACTCGCACCACGACCTGATCCGATACAGGCGTGACCTCGATTTCATGTCCTCGTGTGTTCATAGACCGATCCCATCAAACGTCCCCCGCGGCCGCCAGCGTGACGCTTCGCGGCATGAGCGGGCGTTCCCGTGTGAGGGAGTGCTGTGTTGCCGTTGGCGGCTGCGACGTGTAGGACGACTCTTGTCTCACGTCCGTACACCCGAGGTGCCGGGAGCCGAATCATGAACGATCGTTTCAACGTGATCGTGAGCGCGGGATCGCTGAAGGTGACGGACGAGCACGCAGTGCATTTCCCTCATCGGTGGACGCCCGAGGGTGTGAGCGTCAGGGCGGACTTCACCGGAGGACATCTCCTTCACCTCGCGGCCGCGGGATGCATCCTCAACGACCTTTACCGGGAGGCCGCCGCACTGGGAATCGAACTCCAGGGAGTGTGCGTTTCCGCAGCCGGCGGCTTCGACACCGAGAGCTGGACATCAACCGGGATCACCTACACCGTCGACGTCAGCTCCACCGCTCCAGCCGAGAGCATCGCCCACCTGATCGACACCGTGGACTCCGTCGCCGAGATCCCCCGCGCCATCCGACGGGGTGCCACCGTGCAGAGGATCGGCTAACCGACCATCCGGGAACGCGACCAACGAGGACTTCCGCACCGCTACGGCGCATGAGCACGCGGTTGGCGGCATGAGCAAGCGTTCCGATCTGGCATCCTTCCGGCAGGTGAGGTTCCACCCTCACGACGGCCACCGATGGTGTGGGATCACGAGGTTGCGTCTGAGGGCTTGTAGAGCGTTCCGTGCGGGCGACGTCGCAAGGCTCGCACCGGGTGGGCGTTCCGCAGTGTCTGGGACGACTCCGAACCTTGCCGCGATAACGACTTTTGCCGGTCACGTCGGCTTTGCCAGGCCCGGCAACCGGTCCATGAAGATGATGGCTCGGCGGAGCAGCGGCACCGTGACCGAACCGGCTCCTACCATCGCTATATGCAGTGCCTCCAGCACCTGCTCCCGGCCGACGCCTTCCTGCTCGCATTGCTCCAGGTGGTAATAGACGCACTCCTCGCAATCCTTCGTCACCGAGATGACCAGACCCATCAGCTCCTTGATCCCCTTCGGCAGGGCCCCGGGCGCGTAGGCGGCGCCGTCCAACGCGAAGAATGACTCCACGACCGAACCCGTGGTACGCAGCGCGTCGTTGCCTTCGGCCCGGTTATGGCGGAACTCGTCTGGATGGGGAACGTTCGTCACGGAATCACGCTATCGGTGCCGGACGAGGATGTGATGCCGGACCGTCAGCCGGTCGAGAAGGTTGAACGTCCCCGCCGCGAGATCAGCGGACCTGGCACAGTCTGGACCACAGACCAGCTCAAAGCATTCCTCCAGTACGCCCGCGAACACCGCCTTTGGCCCTTCCTCCACCTGGCGGCCTACACCGGCGCCCGCCGTGGCGAGCTCCTCCACCTCCGTTGGCCGGACGTGGACCTGGACGCCAAGCAGCTCGTCATCAGAGGCTCGGCGTCCTTCATCGACGGATCCAGCTCGCTGTTCCCGATCCTCATCAAGCGCTGCAACCAGGCGCACCCGAACGACCGGCTCCCGCATGCCAGGCTGCACGACCTCCGCCACATTCACGCGACCACACTGCTCCTGGCCGGCGTGCCCATCCACGTCGTGGCGGCCCGCCTCGGCCACGCCGACCCCTCGATCACTCTCAGGGTCTACGCCCACGTGATCCGCGCGGCGGAAGCCTCGGCCGCCGACGTCGTCGCTCAGGCGATCGACGAGTAGCGGGAGCCAAGCTGTTAGAAGAGGTGTTAGATGTCACTCTCTTCGTCACTCACCCGTCCGGGGGCGGGCGCCTGGCCTCAGACATGGGAGGGGGTAAGCCGTTACGGCTGTAACGCCTCTCCCTGAAAACAAGAAGCGCGAGCGCGGCCTCACTCTGTGTATTCAATTCGGCTAAGTATGTCGGCTTGCCGGGGGGTAGCCGTACCAGCCTCGTTTTCGCAGGTAGACCCTGGTACGGCTTGAATCGGTTCCACGAATCTTGAAGCGGGCGGATCCCAGGTTCGGAGGTGATGGGATGGGCGCTTCGCGGCTTGAGAGGAACGATCGATGAGACTTGTGGCTCTTGGAACGGCGACGGTCGCCGTGCTCGCGACGACGGGCTTGCCGGCGTCGGCGACGTCCGGGGACGACTACGGTCAGTACTCGCGAATCGCGGCACGGAGCGCCGGGCAATACTGGGCCGACGGCAAGGTGGCCGGGCAGTGGGCGTGGAAGCCGCTGTCGGCGACCACCTCGGAGATCAGCTGGGGTGATCCGAAGACGTGGCCGCCGAACTACGGTGAGAAGTTCGTGCGCGACGGCGACTGGGTGACGCTGGACGGCTGGAGCGGCAACGGCACCTACTACCGGCTGCGTGTGACCAAGGAGCAGATCGGCGACGCCAAGTGCGAGAACTTGCGGACGTTCGCCACCTCGGGCCCGCAGCACTATGTGAAGTGGGACATCCCGGCCACGGGCTACTGTCTCAAGGCGTGGGGAACGCTCACCGAGGAGTCGTCCGGCAAGGTGATCAAGTTCGGCCACACGCAGATCTGGTCGCCGCCCGCTCCCTGCTCCAACCAATACATCAGCGGCCAGACCTGCATCAAGCAGTGGGAGTCCTGGTGGGACAACAAGGGCGACCTGAGCGGGCCGATCACCAGGAAGCTGGACCGGGACCAGTACATCGCGCGCGACAAGGGCATGGCCTTCCGCATCCACCAGTACTTCCCCAAGACGTGGAAGGCCGAGGCGCGCTCGTACTGGACGTGGTGATCCCGGGCTCAGCCAGCGGCGGCGCGGTCGCCCGCCAGGCGGCGGCGTCGGGTGGCGTCCGTCAGGGACGGCGGACGCCAGACCTCATCGAGAACCGTCGCAAAGCTCCGACGCGCCCCCGAAAACGGGGGGAAATGCTTTGGTTTGTCTGTCGGCTGGGCGGGTGCTACTTCTCGTAGTGGTATCGACAGGCGGCGATCATGACGGTGTCGTCATTGACGCGGTAGACGAGCCGGTGTTCTGAGGTAATACGCCGGGACCAGTAGCCGGACCATTCGTACTTAAGCGGCTCTGGTTTGCCGATGCCTTCGTTCTCGTTGCGGCCTATGTCGGCGATCAGCTGGTTGATCCGTTTGAGGATGCGTCGATCTTCGCGCTGCCAGAAGCAGTAGTCCTCCCAGGCAAGTTCATCGAAAAGGATCTTCATGAGCTGGTGTCCTCGTCGGCCAGTTCGCGGACGGTGCCGCCTCCGGCCTCCAGACGGGCGACCGCCTCCGACAGTCGCCTGCGGTTGACAGGAGAGGCCATCAGATAGAGCGTCTCGCGCATCGATTCGTATTCGTGCTGCGACACCATGACGACGCCTTCTCCGCCGGGGCGGGTGATGAGGACTTCTTCCTGGTCGTCGATGACAGAGTCGAGGGTGGCGGCGTAGTTGGCCCGCGATTCGGACATGGTCATCACCTTCATGCCATCAGTGTACAGGATAATGTACATCAAAAGTCCGAATGGGCCCCCGGAAGCAATCCACGACGCCGCAACCTCGGCGAGATGCGCTTCCACCACCTCCGCCGCACCTGCGCGACGCTCCTGCTCAACCTCGGCTTCCCGCCCCAGGTCGTCCGCGACATCGTCGGCCACAGCAACATCGAGGCCACCATGACGATCTACGCCCATGGATCCCTCGACGAGAAGCGAAGCGCTCTCGGCAAGCTTGGCGCTGGCCTCGGATAGGTCACGAAGCCCACCGCCCCGGCACCGTCATCGCGCCGGGGCGCTCTCCTGTTGACCGTCACTCATCGATTGGACCGCCATGTCCCGGATTGCCGAGGGCAAGAGGATGTGCTCGGCGGCCAAGACCCGCTCTGCCAGGCTCTCTGGATCGTCTCCGGGAAAGACGGGGACCTCTCGACGAGCAACGATGGGACCTTCGTCATATTCGGCTGTCACAAGATGAACGGACGCCCCAGAGATCATCTCGCCTGCTGCCAGGACGGCCCGGTGAACATGCAGACCGTACATCCCGCGCCCACCGTACTTGGGGAGGAGAGCGGGGTGAATGTTGAAGATGCGCTGGTCATAGGCGGTGAGCGTCGCTGGACCGAGCTTCTTCATGTAACCGGCGGTGACGACCACATCGTTGTCGTCCGATTCCGCGCCCTCACGGGCAGATCGTGCCACTATTGGCGGCGGCATTGTTCGGGCACCCTCCCGGACAATCTCCGCGGGCGGTGTAGGCCGTCAGCCTGGGCGGCGTAGGCACAGTGGATCATCGGCCCAAGATCTCCAGGTAGTGCGGGTTGTACATGATGCCCAGCACGTTCCCGAATGGGTCGACCACAGAAGCCGTCACGAACCCCGACTCCCTAGGAGTGATCGGCTGGTACTCCTTGGCGCCCATCGACAGTAGCTTCTGGAACGTCGCTTCGACGTCGTCAACGTGCCAGTACATGACGACTCCGCCGGGGCCGGACGCCGCGCCCGTCGGCGCGTACCGGCGGTCGATCAGCCCCAGCTCGTCCTGGCTGTCGCCGATGCGGAACTCGACGTAGGCGGGCGGCCCCACGATCGGGCGCACGAAGTACGGCTCGACCTCCAGCAGTTCGGCGTACCACCGCGACGCCGCCTCCATGTCGTCTGCCCAGTAGCTGATCGTGGCGAATCCTCGCAACATTGCTGATTCCTTCCTTCGGCCGGTGATGAGAACCATCCTTTCGCCTAAAGTGCTCACCAACTGACCACTTTGTCCGGGAGTCGGAAGAATATGCGCGCTGACCGTCTCGTCGCCGCCCTCCTGATCATGCAAGCCCGCGGCAGGGTGACCGCCGCCGAGCTGGCCGACGAGCTCGAGGTATCGGTCGCCACCGCCCGCCGGGACCTGGGGGCGCTGTCCGCGGCGGGTATCCCGGTCTACCCCCAGCCCGGACGCGGTGGCGGCTGGTCGCTACTCGGCGGTGCCCGCACTGACCTGTCCGGCCTGTCGGCCACCGAGGCCCAGGCGCTGTTCCTGCTTGTCGGCCCAGCCGCAGCCGTCTCCGGTGAGGCCAAAGCGGCGCTGCGCAAACTCCTGCGGGCGCTGCCACCAACCTTCCGCGCTGACGCCGAGGCCGCCGCCGGTGCCACAATGATCGACCCCACCCGGTGGGGCGAGCGTGACCGCCGCCGCCCCGAGATGGTCGACCTGCTGCAGGCCGCCGTCATCCGCCAGTGCAAAGTCCGCCTCACCTACACCAACAGCACCCGAGAGCGCACCGAACGGCTGGTCGACCCTTGGGGTCTGGTCGACAAGGACGACATCTGGTACCTGCTCGCCGGAACCGAACGAGGGCAGCGAACCTTCCGAGTCGACCGGATCATCACAGCCGATCCGACCGACCAGCCCGCCGAACGCCCCGACAACTTCACCCTCCACGGCGCCTGGCAACACGTCGTCAACGAGGTGGAGCAGCGGCGTTCACGCATCTGGGCAACTGTCCTCATCGAGGCCAGATTCGTGCCAGTCCTGCGAACCCAGTTCGGCCGGCACTGCCGTACCGACGCCGAACTCGACCACGGCCGTGCCCGGGTCCACCTCGCTGCACCGACTCCGCTGGACATCGCCCGAAACCTCGCCGGCTGGGGCGCCATGATCGAAGTAATCGAACCACCATCCGTCCAAGCCGAGCTGGCGAGGATCGGTGCCGAGCTCACCGCCCGTTACACCGGTGGACACGGTCCAACCGGCGAACCCAACGGAGACGAACCAGATCAGCCAATGCACAACTTATGACCATTGCTCGCGCTCCGTCTCCGCACGACCCGACACTGGCGTTGAAGCCTGCTGGCAAAGCTTCCGGCGACTGCGCTGGATCGCTGACAGCCCCGAACCTCCCAGCGTCCTCGCGCTCGATGAACCACCGCGTCGCCACACGCATGCCATGACAGGAGGCTCTCGCTGAACACCCCTCGTCGCCAGGAAGGTCGGCCGTCGGCAACCGATGCAGCCCGTACTACGCCGGGCGCACGGCGTCGCCATCACGACTGATGCCTTCGAACCCCGCTCTTGCCCCTGCTGATGAGAAACCTGCGGGTATCGCCCAAGGCACGGCTCACCAGCCGTCACTGCCAGGCCCGCTCCACGGCCAGCACACGTGCGGCCTCCGCCTCGGTCGCGTCCCGGACCGTCAGCAGTTCGCCGTCCTCGTCGAGCACGGTCACGATCGCGGAGACCAGCACCCCGTCGCGGGAGCCGTCCTCACTTTCGATCCGCCGGTCGACGCCGAGGACACCGGGCTCGCCCTCCCCCACCGGCCGCCAGAGCCGGACCCGGCAGGTCGCGCCGGTGTCGGCACTCAAGAGGCTCCGAGGATCTTCCGCGTGCCGCCTGAGGATCGTGAAGGTGGGTGCAGCGTCGGGATTGAGCTGCCTGGCGATCCGGGCACGGGTCCTCCTGATGGCAGCGGCCTCCCTGTCCTCGTTGCCGGGATCATCGGCCGCGTCGGGCTCTGACAGGTCGGGCTGACGCCGCAGGGCCGGCCAATCTGTGGCGGGAACGTACGCGGACGGCCGGGGCTCCGTCGTCGTCCTCTCCGGCCGGGCATGCAGGACGGGGTCGAAGACGTCCCGGATCGGCCAGAACCGCAGCAGCACATGCTCGGTCCGCGGATCCTCATAGAACTCGTGGCCTCTGCCCCAGACCGACGGGACCCGGTAGGCGCGCAGGCCGTACAGGAAGTACGACGGCCCCAGCAGCAGCCGGTCAGGCCACACCTCGCCTCCCACACCGACGATTCCCGAACCGGCGAGGTAGGCGATCTCCCAAGTCAGCACCCAAGGAGCGGCAGCCGCCGCAGGCTCGGCGTCCCAGATCTCCACACGTACATCAGCTCTACCGTGAATGATGTCGCATTCGATGCCCAGGTGATTCGACACCCTAAGGTGCGGGTGGGAGATCGCGGAACCGTCCAGATCAGGCCCGAAGCCCCCCACATAGAACTGTCCGTACTCGACGTCGTCCTCATAGTTGATCCTCCGCAGCACCTCTGCCACCGGTCGTCCTCCCGCCGAGTGCACGCCCACAGGAGCACCGACGGTAAACCCCAAGACCGACAGGATCGGGAGCCTCTCAGACACACTCGGATCCTAGAAGTCGCAGGTACGGGAACCGTACAACGACGTTGCCGTCAGTTAGACACAAAAACGCCCCGGAGCGGTGATCGCTTCGGGGCATCTTGGCTGGTCATCTACTGTGGTCAGGGGCGGGGTCGAACCGCCGACCTTCCGCTTTTCAGGCGTGGCGATCGCTCTGCCGACCTACCGCGCTCTAGCGGCCGGAGGCCACCAACGGCGTCTCATGTATGGCTACGGTGATGAACGTTGCCGTCAGGGTTGCCGTCGGCATTCAGCGAGGAACCACCTGAGCGCGCACGCCAGGGAGATCGTCGAATGCGGCGGACGCATCCATCGTCAGCACCGTTCTCGCGGTCGCCGCGGCCGTAGCCGCGATCAGCAGATCGTACGCGCCTCGCGACTTGCCCTCTCGTCGGACATGCGCCATAAGACGGGCGTGGACCCTGGCGACGTCCGTCGTGTACTCCTCGACAGGGATCAACGCGAGAACCTGATCCACAAAGGCCTGCCGATCGGGCCGTCGTGCCGCATCGGCCAGCTCCACGCCGACGAGCAATTCGGCCACGGTGATCGCCGAGATCGCCACGTCATCGGCGTCTCCTATCACCGCGTCCACGGATGCCTTGCCTCGCTCGGCGGCAGTGAGCACACCGGTGTCAAGGATCAGGCGTCGGGCCACGTGCCCCTCATCTCGTTGTCGATCGCCTCGCGGGCCGCCGCGACATCAGCTTCGAAATCGGCGTCCAACGTCCCCACCCTGCTTGCCAGAAACGCCTTGACCATACGCCCCGGCGCTGTCGGCGCAGGACCGATCACAGCAATCTGCTTCCCACCACGAGTCACCACGATCGTTTCTCCACGCTCGGCCTCATCGAGAACCGTCGCAAAGCTTCGAGACGCTTCAGTGGCAGTCATCACCTTCATAAAATCAGATTATCTGATCCACGAGGATCGGACCGGCGGACCCGGACCGGCTGTCCCTGGCGGGACCTGCCCGAGCAGTAAGGACGTCCCCGCCCGCGACCAGCCCGCGGGGGGCGGCATCGACACTGCCGCCCGATCACCAAGCTGACCGCCCCGGGCCAGTACGGCGACTCCCCGCGTTTCATGTCGCGTCCATCAAGATCTGGCTGCGCGACCCCGCCCCATGATCCGACGAGCACGCCCTAATCGTCGTGCTCGGTGTAGCCGAAGAAGTGCAGCTGCCCCAGCCAGCGGATTGGATGGCCGGCCGGAAGCCTCCGATCGGGCATCAAGGACGGCAGGAACATTCGGGACCAGTCGATCTCCGGACCACCGGCTGGGGCTTGCCGAATCACCTCGGCCAGCTCCGTTCCTCCGCTTTGGCCGCCGGGGACGTGGGTCCACACCCCGAAGTCTTCGCCCAGTCCCTGGCCACGGCTGTCCAGCCATTCGGAGAGATAGTCATCCGCCGCGCTCCGGACGGTGAACACGTCGTTCAGTAGCCAGACCTGCCCCTTGGTGCTTCCGCTATGGCCTACCAGGCGGGTCATCTCCAACAAGTGAAATCCGTAGGGATGACGGGTAGTGATCCTTGTCGGCGGATCAGGAAGTTCAACGTCCTCCAGTTCTTCCACACGCGCCCTGGCAATGTCATCGTAAGGGTCGATACGCAGCGCCTCACGGTAAGCGGCTGCCGCCGACTGATCTTCGCTCAGCCAGTGCAGTGCGCACGCGAGCGAGAACGCCGCGAGGTTATCGTCCGGCTGAAGTCTGAGGGCAAGTCGCGCGGCCTCCACCACCTCCCTCGCCAACTCCCGTCCGAGCTCGTCATCTTCATCCAACCCGGCAGGCGGATCGTCATGCGCCTCGAAGTGGTCCTCACCGCCGGCAGAAACGTCGTTCAAGTGGGCCCGCAGCTTCCCCAAGGCCAGCACCGTCAGGCACACGGCGCTGGTGGAGTCGTCGGGAACGGCAGCCTGGATGGCTGCGTAGGCGTTCCTCACCCCGTCCTCGTCCTCCAGGTCATCAAACGTGTCGTGCTCAGTGGCCTCCCAGAAGTACTGAAGGGACACGCCGGCCGCCCTACGCACCGACTCGATATCCGCCATGTCGCTCATGACACGACACGATAATGATCACAATCTGCGTGTACGCGAGAATCGCCTCGATCACTGGATCACGTCACGAACAACGGCAGGGCATCCTCGCCAACGGCGTCTTGCTCATCGCTCATCGGGCTCGCACGTGATCTAGAAACAGGCCCCAGAGCCGATCTCTCGCATGGCCACCAGGATGGGCGCCCTGAGAGGGGTTGCCGGTCTAGTCGACTCGCCCTGTTAGGTGCATTCTGGGCCTAATGTTTCCCGGTTCGTACTTGCCGCTCCCTGCAGGCGACCATCCGCCTGGCGTTGCCGTCAGCAGACACAAAACGCCCCGGAGCGATCTTCGCTACGGGGCATCTTGGCTGGCCATCTACTGTGGTCAGGGGCGGGGTCGAACCGCCGACCTTCCGCTTTTCAGGTGTAGCGATCGCCCTGTTCGCAGGCGGTGACCTCGGGGTACGCGGCCGCCAGTGGTGCTGTCCGTGTGCGTTTGGTCGCCGACGTTGCCGTCAGCGTCGCCGTCATCAGTGCGGTGGCAGGTCCGATCGAAGGAGAGCTGCGGCGGCCGTCCTTCGTTGGAAAGTCCCGGGCTATGAGCGAGGCGGCGCGGCGCTGCCCCGGATGACGAGTTGGGTCGGCACGACGATGTCACGGTCGGTCTCTTCCCTGCGCAGGATGTCCAGGAGCATGCGCCTGGACAGTTCGCCTTGCTGCCGGACGGGTTGTGCACGATCGTCAGGTCCGTCAGCTCGGCGTCGCGCAAGCCGCGCGCAGGGCCCTGCCCAAATACTCGCTGTGGTCGCGGTGGCGCGGGTAGCAGACGCCATCGAGGTCGGCGCCCGGCAGTTGGAGGCGGCGTGGGCAGGAGCCGGTGGCGATCAGCACCTGGGTGAAGGCAAACTCGGTGCCGCCGGCGAGGGTGCTCCGATGATGACGATGCCGGGATCGGCACTCATAGGTGGTACTCCTAGATGATCTCTAGGTTGGCCATCATGCCCATGTCCTCGTGTTCGGCGTTGTGGCAGTGGAAGAGGTAACGGCCGCGGTAGCCGTCGAAACGGGTGATGATCTCCACCGCTTCGCCCGGCCGCAATGCGACGGTGTCCTTGAGGCCCGCATCGTGCGGCAGCGGCGACCTGCCGCTGCGCGAGAGCACCCGAAAGCCCACCAGATGCAGGTGGATGGGATGGTGGACGTCGGCGACCAGCCGCCACACTTCGACCTCGCCGAGGCGAGTGGTGACATCGGTGCGGGCGGGATCGAACGGCAGCCCGCCGATCAGCCAGCCGTGGCCGCCGCGCATCCGCCCGGCGCGGAAGGAGAAGTCGCGCACCCGGGCGGCGTCCGACCGGTGCCAGGTCGGCAGATCAGTGGAGAGCGTGCGTGGGATGCGGCTGTCGTCGGCGGTGTGGCGTGCGACGCGGAAGGCCATCACGTCGTGGGTACGGCCGGAGCCAAGCCGGTTGAGGAGTCTGACGCGGCTGCCGATCGGGACGCCCGCGAAGTCGATGATCACATCGTAGCGTTCGGCGGGCGCGATCGGCAGGAGCCGGTGGGTGACCGGCGCGGCGAGCAGTCCCTGGTCGGCGCCGATCTGGACGAGGTCGAGGCGGCGTCCTTCGTCACTGACTGCTTCGAGTTCGTAGTGGCGGGCGTTGGAGGCGTTGAGGATGCGCAGCCGGTAGCGGGCCGCGTCGACCTCGTGTACGGGCCACGGAGCGCCGTTGACGAGGATCACGTCGCCGAGGACTCCGGCGAGATAGGGCTCCCGAACGCCCGGCCGCTCTCGCAGGGTGGGATCGAGGGCGGGGTAGGCGAGACTGCCGTCGGCGGCGAACGCCCGGTCCGCGATCATGAGAGGTAGTTCGCGCTTCCCCGCGGGCAGGCCGAGATCGTCCTCGGCGTCATCGCGCACGATATGCAGCCCGGCCAGACCCCGCCAGATCGCCGGGGCGGTGAAGTCCATCCGGTGGTCGTGGTACCACAGCAGCGTCGGCCGCTGGTCCAGCGGGAAGGTGTAGTCCCGCGTCAGCTTGGTTATCACGGCCCGCGGATCGTGCATGCCGTCCATGCCATGCTCGGAGCCGTGCCCCGTGTTCGTGGCGGCGTCGTGCCGGCCTTCGGGCAGGACGAGGTCGGTCGGGTATCCATCGGAGGCCGCCGGGGTCCGTCCGCCGTGCAGGTGCACGACGGTCGGCACGGGCAACTCGTTGCGATGCGTCACGGTGACCGGCCGGCCGCGGCGCGACTCGATCGTCGGCCCGGGGAAGGTGCCCTCGTACGTCCACAGCGGCGTTTTGACACCGGGCAAAATCTCGGCGCTCGCTTCGCGCTGGGTGATCTCGTAACGGTCGGTGCCACCCGAGGTGTCGACCGGCTTCAGCACGGCGGGAATTGGCAGCGACACCTGGAAGGGCGGCGGCAGCGGCACAGCGCTGCGCAGCTCGGCACCGGTGAACGACGGTCGGCGGGCCAGCGCGGCCGAGGCCGACAGCCCGGTGGCCGCCATCAGTCCAAGCGCCCCGCCGACGCCCAGCATCCGCCGCCGGCTCAGGCCGCGGTGCGCATCGTGCTCACGCATCGCGGGCCTCCCGCCGCAGGAGGGGCCGGCGCCAGACGGCGATGAACTGCACGACGAGCGCGGCCACGGTCACCACCCCCAGCGGGATGTGCAGCCACAGCGCGCCGTCCAATCCGGCGAAGTACTGAACCGTCTCGGCCGCCACCACCGCCATCGTGGCCAGGAACGGCCAGACCTGACGCAGCCTTACCCAGACCAAGATCGCCGCGATTACCTGTAGGTAGCCGATAAAGGTGACCACGTCGGCGCCGACCGCGTGCCAGCGCAGGCCGTCGAAGTCGCCGGTCAGATACACCCCGGCGAGCACCGGCTGGCCGGCGATCGCCGCCATGTGGGCGCTGACAAGGGCCCGGAAAACCCACTCGGTCGGCCTTGTCCGACGCGCGGCAGCGGATCCCAGACTGCTGGTGACCATGCGGGATCCTCCTCACTGTGATCTCCCTTGCAAACAAACGCCCTGAGGCTATGACTCGTGAGCTATTTTGTCTAAGACAAATATCGCTATGGAGTTATGTTGCGGGAGGCATGATGGAGCTGAACTCGCTCAAGCAGTTCCTGGTGGTGGCGCGGCTGGAGCACCTCAGCCGGGCAGCCGACGAGCTTCACATCGCCCAGCCGTCGCTGAGCCGTACCATCGCCCGGTTGGAGAGCGAACTGGGCACACCGCTGTTCGACCGGAGCGGCCGACTCCGGCTGAACGACGCGGGCAAGCTCTTCCGCGATCACGTCGAACGTTCCCTCGGCGAGCTCGAGGCCGGACGACGCGCCGTCGCCGAGGCCGCCAGCGAAGGCCTGGGCACCGTGAGACTGGCGTCGGAAACCTTCCTCACCCTCACCGGCCCACTGGCGGCCTACAAGCGGGCCCATCCCTCCGTCGAGATCGAGCTCCACTGGTCGCCGGCCGAGGACATGGCTCGCCGCCTGCGGGCCCAGGACGTGGATCTGTGCATCGCCTCGCAGCCGATCCCGGCCGAAGGCCTTGAGTCGACGCGGCTGTTCGATGAGGCGGTGGGGGTTGGCGTGCCCCTCGATCATCCGCTGGCAGGCCGTACTTCTGTGACCATCGACGAACTCGCCGGCCAGCCCTTCGTCACCGCCCGTAAGGGGCACTGGCTACGCCAACTGCTCGACCGGCTCTTCGCCGCAAGAGACCTCACACCGAAGATCGTCTGCGAGAGCGACGAGCACAGCGCCATCGCGGACCTGATCAGCGCGGGACTCGGCATCGGTCTCGTCCCGGCCTTCGCCCGCCGCAGCGCCACGCGTGCCTCCGCCACCTGGATCCCCATTGACAGCCCCGACTGCCGTCGCACGGTCACCCTGTACTGGGGCGCCGACAGCCACCTGTCGACCGCCGCCCGGCTGATGCGCGCCACGATCACCAGCTGGAACTGGATCACCGGCGAGCCCCCGGAGAAACGCTGAGGATCAGCTTGCGGTGGGCGCGACATGCCCGGGGGCTTGGCCATCCCGGCTGGGCAGCCCGTGTCAGCAGCACTGGTAGTCAACCTGCCGTACACGGGCGGAGCTTGTCGGGGTTGCGTACCGCCCAGATGCGCTTGATCCGGTCGCCTGCGACCTCGAACGCGAGCACAGAAACGGTGGCGCCGAGTTGGCGCTCCGATGCTACGTCGTCCACCCCTGGCAGCGTGCCCTCACTCGTTGCATCACACCTGATCAGCAGGCCGACGAGAGGTGCATTCAGCATCCGTACCGTCCCCATCCCTGTCGACACGAACAAACTCACGATCACCTGTACGAAGGCTCCGCGGCCTCGCGTGCTCAACCGGGACACCGGTGAGATCAAGACCGACAGGAACGGCAACACCGTCTACGAGGTCACCGTCTCGGTGGAAGACGAGCTCGGCCGGATCGAACTCGTCAAGATCGACACCACCCAGCCCTGAAGGAGAAGTACTCATCGAAGCGGCGTTCGGAAGTAACGGCCAAACCACCGCTATCGTCAGAACAACAAAAACGCCCCGGAGCGATCTTCGCTTCGGGGCATCTTGGCTGGTCATCTACTGTGGTCAGGGGCGGGGTCGAACCGCCGACCTTCCGCTTTTCAGGCGGACGCTCGTACCAACTGAGCTACCTGACCTAGAGCGGTCCTGACGGGACTTGAACCCGCGACCTCCACCTTGACAGGGTGGCGAGCACTCCAAACTGCTCTACAGGACCTTGCTTCGTTCTGTTTGCGCTCGCTTAGCTTACCAGCTCTTCGGTGGCCTTAGACCAACCGTTTCGCGGGTGCGCTAGGCGCTCGCTGTGCCCCCAACGGGATTCGAACCCGTGTCGCCGCCTTGAAAGGGCGGTGTCCTAGGCCACTAGACGATGGGGGCTTAGGAGTTCCCGTCGCCTTCCGTCGGAGACCTCTGAAGCATAGGGGACGATCGGCCCTGATGCCAAAGTGGTTAACCGGCGGGTGACGAAGGTGTGCCGCTGATCGTTCCCGATGGGGTCGGGGCGCTCAGTGGCTCTGGAGAAATCATACGACTCGGCTCGGGTTCCACGTGACGCTGGATGTAGACGGATTGTTCGCCGAGTCCGCCCAAGGTGATGTCGTCCCAGGCCTGCAGGCGTTTGGTCTCCCTGTCGAAGTACAGGACCGAGGCCTGGACGGGGGTCGGCTCCTCGTGTTCGAGGGCGCGCAGGCCGGCGCCGCCGGTGGAGCCCTGGACGAGGACGCGGGTGCCCGTGGGGAGCATGGTGGTGGAGCGGGCGTGGGCGTGGCCTGCGAGGACCATGGGGGTGGCGCCGGAGAAGCCGCGGCCGATGATGCCGTCGTGCACGGCGACCAGGTCGGCGTCCTTGACCTTCGGGCGGAAGGTTCGTCCGTATTGTTCGAGGCTGGCCGGATCGGGGTTGACCACGGTGGTTTTGTCCGGAGTGAAGCGGGGGTCACCCAGGCCGTAGATCTTCAGGCCCGCGACGGTCTGCTGCTTGTCGTCGAGGACGACGGCGTTCTTCTGCTTGGCGACGGCCTTCTCCGTGGTCTTGGAGTCGTGGTTGCCGCGGACGAAGACGTACGGGACGCCGAGCGTGCCGATCTCCTCGACGAACTTGTTCTCAGGCTTGGTGCCATGGTCGGAGATGTCGCCCGTGTCCACGATCAGGTCGGCGCTGAACTGATCCTTGAGCGAGCGGATGACGTTCCAGGCGATCGGGTTGATGTGGATGTCGGAGACGTGCAGGACCCGGATCGAACGGGGATCGGCGTCGTACACCGGAAGCGTCGAGACCGTGTCGTACAGCTTGGAGACGTTCGTCACGAGCTTGGTGAGCTGTGAGCGGTACGACTCGAACTTGGTGACGATCGACTCGGCGCTGCCCACCAAGGAGGGCGCGGCGGCCACCAGGCCCGAATAGCGGGGCTCGACGAGCGAGCCGGGGCGGAAGGACTGCACCGCGAACACGCCGGTGCCGGCCAGCGCGACAGAGGCGGCCAGCAGGCCCAGGAGCGCCACCTTGGGCCGCCTGAAGACCATCAGGACCGCGATCAGCGCCCCCGCGCCCGCGCACAGCAGCGAGCGGATGGCCAGCAGGCGCACGCCGCCGATCAGGTCGCTCTCGATGAGCTCCGGCAACCGGTCGGTCAGTCGCGGGTCCTCCAGGAACGCCCTGGCGCGCTCCTGGTCGATGTTCTCCAGGGTGATGCGGAGGCGGAGCGGGGCGTCGTGGGTGTCGAAGGTGAGCGTGCCGAGCGGGCTCGCGTCCACGACGGTCTCGCCCGCCAGCGCCGGCCGCAGCGACATACCGGTCTCGACCGGCCCGACCTGCGCTTGTACGGTGCCGCTGAGGAAAATGCCCAGCCACGCGCCGATCGCGGCGACGACGAGCACCGCCGCGGCCTTGGACGCGGGCGACCGGATGACAGTCTTCAGCCTGTTCAGGAAGTTCATACAGTTTCTTGCTTACCTGACCGGCGAGGCAGAATGGCACATGTGATCGACGTTTCGCGGGAGAGGTTCGAGGAATTGGTGTCCGAGGCGCTGGACACGATCCCTGCGGAGTTGGCTCGTGAGATGCGCAACATCGTCGTCACCGTCGTCGACGATCCGCCTGAACCCAACCTGCTGGGCCTGTACACGGGCATTCCCCTCACAGAGCGCGGCGACTGGTATTCCGGAGTATTGCCCGACCGCATCGAGATCTACCGCAATCCGATCTGTCGGATGTGCAGCTCGGAAGAGCATGTGGTGAACGAGGTGCGGATCACGGTGGTTCACGAGGTAGGTCACCACTTCGGCATCGACGACGACAGGCTGCACGAGCTGGG
This sequence comes from Nonomuraea glycinis, assembly GCF_014646515.1. GTDB lineage: Bacteria > Actinomycetota > Actinomycetes > Streptosporangiales > Streptosporangiaceae > Nonomuraea > Nonomuraea glycinis. The sequence continues at coordinate 144,732 of NZ_BMNK01000014.1, read as the reverse complement.
CTGGTAACCCTTTGCATGCGGAACGCGTCTTTGAGTTGCGCCTCGCTGAGTGATCGGGCACCTTAGGTGATATACCGAACACTCTGAGTCAGGCACAGCGGAGTCCAATGGGGGCCATGCGGACGCGACGGCTGTCGGGGCGGCATCGCCGTGCCAGGGAGCGCCAAGTCACCTACGGCGAGGTCATCGCCGTCAAGGAGTTCAGGGCGCTCTGGTACGGCCAGGGTCTGTCTCTCCTCGGTGATCAGCTCGCCCAGGTCGCGCTGGCGGTGCTCGTCTACGAGCGCACCCGCTCCCCGCTCGCCACCGCCGCCGTCTACGCGCTGACCTACCTGCCCTCGATCGCGGGCGGTCCGCTGCTGGCGGGGCTGGCCGACAGGTTCGCGCGCCGGGGGGTGATGGTGGCGTGCGACCTGATTCGCGCGGCGCTGGTCGCCATCATGGCGCTGCCGTTCATCCCGTTCCCGGTGCTGTGCGGGCTGGTCTTCCTCGTGGTGCTGCTCAGCGCCCCGTTCTCGGCGGCGCGGGCGGCGCTGCTCCCAGAAGTGCTCGAGGGTGACCGCTACGTCGTCGGCTCGGCGTTGCAGAACATGACGAACCAGGCCGTGCAAATGATGGGGTTCGCCGCCGGCGGCGCCGTGATCGCGACCATGGGCCCCTACCGCGCGCTGGCGCTCGACGCGGCCACGTTCGTGGGATCGGCGCTGATCCTGCTCGCGGGCGTACGGCGGCGCCCCGCGGCCGGTCAGGACGGCGACAAGCCGTCCATGTGGAAGATGACCGCGGCCGGGGCCCGCCTGGTCTTCGGCGACAAGAAGCTGCGCACGCTGGTGCTCTTCGCCTGGCTGTGCGGCTTCTACATCCTGCCTGAGGGCATCGCGGTCCCCTACGCCGTCGAGCTCTACACCGGGGTGCTGCCGATCCCGGTGATCACCGGGCTGCTGATGGCGGCGATGCCGACGGGGACGGTGCTGGGGGCGTTCTTGTTCAGCAGGTTCGTCTCGCCGCCGGGGAGGCTGCGGCTGATGGGCTGGATGGCCATGCTGAGCTGCGCTCCCCTGATCGTGACAGCGATACGGCCGCCGCTGGAGGTGGTTCTGGCGGCCTGGGTCCTGTCGGGCATCGGCGGCGCCTATCAGCTCGCCGCGAACGCGGCGTTCGTCCAGCGCGTCCCCAGCGAGCAGCGGGGCCAGGCCTTCGGCCTGGTTCACTCAGGGCTGATGGCGGTGCAGGGCATCGGCATCCTGGCGGGCGGCTACGCCGCGGAACGACTCGGCCCTGAGCCGGTGGTCGCGCTGGCCGGTGGCGCCGGCCTCATGGCCGCGGCCGTGCTGGCCCTGCTCTGGACCGAGTCCCGCAGCGACACGCCCTCTCGGATGCGTCCCCGGGCCGCCGCCTGATCACGGCTGCGGCTTGTGCTCGTCACCGCCCCACGGGCTGCTACTGCCCTGGCGCTTCTGCTGCTGCTTCTCGACCAGGTCCTGGACGATGGAGGTGTCCTTGCCCTCCTCCGGCATCAGCAGCCAGGCGATGGCGTACACGCCGACGCCGAGCCCGCCGAACAGCGTCGTGATGCCCAGCCCGATACGGATGAGGTTCGCGTCGATCCCGACGTACTCCCCGACCCCCGAGCACACGCCCGCGATGATCCTGCCCTTACGAGTCCGACGCAGCTGCTTGCTGTTGTATTCGTTCATGTCTCAAGACTGCCCTGCGCCCCGGCATTCGCACATCAGGATTGCCCCTGGTAGAACCCTGGTAGCGCCCTACGTGATGAGAGGACCGTCATGGACGATCTGCTGCGCCTGGACGAGCGGCTCAACGGCGACCAGCGGCTGATCCGCGACACCGTCAAGTCCTTCGTCGCCGACCGCGTCCTGCCGCACGTCGGCGACTGGTTCGAGGAGGGCACCTTCCCCGCGCGCGAGCTCGCGCCGCAGCTCGGCGCGCTCGGCCTGCTCGGCATGCACCTCGAAGGCTTCGGCTGCGCCGGCACGGACGCGACCTCGTACGGCGTGGCCTGCCGCGAGCTGGAGGCCGGCGACTCCGGACTACGCTCGTTCGTGTCCGTACAGGGCTCGCTGGCGATGTTCCCGATCTGGCGTTACGGCTCTGACGAGCAGAAACAGCAGTGGCTGCCGCCGATGGCCGCCGGCGAGGCGATCGGCTGCTTCGGCCTGACCGAGCCCGACCACGGCTCCGACCCCGCCAACATGCGGACGTACGCCAAGCGCGACGGCTCCGACTGGGTGCTGAACGGATCCAAGATGTGGATCACGAACGGGTCCATCGCCGACGTGGCCGTGGTGTGGGCCCAGACGGACGACGGCATCCGCGGCTTCGTGGTCCCCACGGACACCCCAGGATTCACCGCCCCTGAGATCCACAAGAAGATGTCCCTTAGGGCATCCATCACCTCCTCCCTGTACTTCGACGACGTCCGGCTGCCCGAGTCCGCCGCCCTTCCCGGCGTACGCGGGCTGAAGGGCCCGCTGTCGTGCCTGTCCGAGGCACGCTTCGGGATCCTCTGGGGGGTGGTGGGGGCCGCCCGCGCCTGCCTGGAGGCAGCGGTGGAGTACGCGCAGACGCGCGTGCAGTTCGGCAAGCCGATCGGGGCGTTCCAGCTCACCCAGGAGAAGCTGGCCTGGATGTACGTGGGCGCGGCCCAGGCCGGGCTCACCGCGCTGCACCTGGGGGCGCTCAAGGACGCCGGGGAGCTCGAGCCTCGGCAGGTGAGCTTCGGCAAGCTGGCCAACGTACGGGCGGCGCTCGACATCGCGCGCCAGGCCCGGTCGATACTCGGGGGCAACGGGATCACGCTGGAGTATCCTGTGATCAGGCACATGAACAACCTGGAGTCCGTGTTGACGTACGAAGGCACACAGGAGATCCACACGCTGGTGCTGGGCGAGGCGCTGACCGGACTGGCCGCATATCGGTGATGGGGCGGGTGGGAAGGGTGTCGCGGGCGGGGCGGTAATCTCTGTACGCTTGCTTGTTGCGAGGGGCGTTAGCTCAATTGGCAGAGCTGCGGACTTTTAATCCGTAGGTTCCGGGTTCGAGCCCCGGGCGCCCTACCATCTCCACCTGCGATTCCTTCACTTATAAGAAGGTTTCTTGCTGATCGTGAGACACATGTGGGTCACACCTGGGTCACTTGGTCAGGCCGCCGCCTTCCGGAGGTTGCGGGCGGTCCTGCGCGTCTTGCCCAGGACCAGCCTCGCGATCGCCTGGGCCGAGCGGTGATACACCTCGGGCAGCACCGAGGTGTAAATGTCGGACGTCACCACAATGCTGCCGTGTCCGAGCGTGCCCTGCACGACCCGCAGGTCAGAGCCGCAGGCCAGGGCGAGGCTGGCGGTGCCGTGGCGCAGGTCGTGCAGCCGGATCGGGGGGAGACCGCTCGCGTGCACGAGGTTACGGAACCGGACGGTGAGATAGTCCGGCCGCAGTGGAGATCCGTCCACCTGCGTGAAGATCGGGCCGGTTTCCCGCCAGGCGTCGCCCAGCCGTCGCCGTTCGGTCTGCTCGTGGCGGCGCAGCAGGCGGACGGTTTCCGGGTCCAGAGCGATGATCCGCCGGCTGGCGGCGCTTTTCGGCGGGCAGGCGATCAGTCCGTCGTCGGTGTGCACCAGTTGGCGGCTGATGGCCAGTTCTCGCCGGTCCAGGTCCAGGTCGATCCAGCGTAGTCCGGCTGCCTCTCCGCGGCGTAGCCCGCGCAGCGCGATCAACTGCCACAGCAGGTACAGCCGATCGTATCGGGTGAAGGCGAGGAACTCGGCCAGGTGGTCGGCAGTCCACACCGCCACCGTCGGGTGTTCGCCCTCGCGCCGCCAGGCCGCCACTCGCCGGTCGGTCCACACCTGCGGATACGGTCGAGAGGATGTGGGCAGCCGGATCATGCGTGCCGGGTTGGCGGTGATCAGGCCCTCACGCGCTGCGGCGTTCAGTGCCGCGCGCAGCGTGGCGCGGATGCGGTGCAGCGTGGAGGGTGCGAGCGGCTTGCCGTAGCGGGTGCGCCGTCCGGCGAGGGCGGTGAACATGCGGCTGAGTCTCGGGTGGTGAGCTGGGCCAGCTCGATCCGGCCTAGGTACGGGATCAGGTGCAGGCCTCAGCCTGTGCCGGAGACCCCGCGGCGAACGGACAAGAGGTATGAGCGACTACACGAGCATTGATGACGTCTTCCCCGGCCCGGTGGGCATCGTTTGGATCAAGGATGCCGCTGGCGATGAGGTGCTGCGCGACATCGGTGCTGGCCCATTCAGCGAAGTCGTGGCCGCCGACTGGGGCCAGGTCCAGGCGGCACTCTGGGACGACGAGGACGACGAGGACGACGACGAAGAGCGCGAGGACAACGAGGGAGAGCCCAGGCGTGCGGCGTTGTTCGCCGTGGAGGGTGGTGGGGCGGTCCTGATCGAGCCGATGTCGTGTGTCGGTAGTGATACCGCGCTGCTGCGGCGGCTGACCGCGCCCGGCGGGCAGGCTCTGGCCCTGAGCTGGACCGTTAACCTGCACGTCTCGGTGACCTTCGCGGCACGCGGCGACATCGTGGCCACCTTCGACCCGATGGAGTTGTTCGCCGCCACTGGCGATGACCCGGACGCCGTTGCCGGCTGGCTGGACTCCTTACCGGTGACCGCCGCCGAGTGGCACGACAACGGCAAAGCGGCCGCATTCGCCATAGGCGAGCGCCTGACCGGCATCCGTGTCGACCGCGCATGGCTGGCCCGACCCCACCGGCTCGTCATCCCGTCCGCCCCCGTCGAAGTGGAACGGCCGACGCTGTTTCTCGACATGCAGATGCGCGACCTGGCCGCCGCCGACCCGCGCATCGCCGCGCTGGCCGCCGCCCCTGGCCCGGACAAGCTGCCGGAGATCATCCGCATGGCCGTAGACCTAGCACTGCGCACCACCGGACTCGAAGGCGACCTCGTGAACGAGGTCCTCGAGTTGCTTGCCACGGGCGAACGAGGAGACCGCGGTGCGGAGGCGCGCGAGCGACTCAGAAGCCTGCACGTGACCCTGCGACAGGAGGCTCAGGCCGCCTACGAGCGCGCTGGAGCAACCGGATATCCCGTGCCCGGCCACGACACGGAGATCGGCCGGTTGATGCTACGGCAAGAAGCGGTCGAAACCCTGCGGCACGCGCTCGACCCGGACCTGGAGGGGGCGGCCTCCAACGCCCTGAGCCGGGCGGCGTCCACCCGGCTGAGCCAGAAGAACGGCGACTACCTCCGCCACCGCACCCTGACCGCAATCCAGTACTACATCGTCCATGGCGAGAACTGGCTGTAGCCCCGCAACGCAACCGCAGACGTCCGGAGATCTTGGGGTCAGACGCCCATGGGCCCCATGGGGCGGTGCCAGCCGCGTCATACGAGGCGGCCAGCCGAAGGTAGCAGCCAGATCGCTGGGAGGGGCCCTGGCGCCCTTCCGTAAGCGAGCTTAAGGGTGTAATGCCGCTCGGCCGTGGCTGGGCCGCTACAAGGACCATCCCGCGTGGGCGGGGAGCACATATTGGCGCTCCAGTACGCACCACTTCGGGGGACCATCCCCGCGCGGGGGGTGGTCCCGCGTCAACCGGCAACCTGACCCATGCGGCGTCGTGCTCCCCGCGCATGCGGGGATGGTCCCATCCCGGTCCGAACGTGGCCGCATTGCGGTGTGCTCTCCCTGCGATCATTAGCACGTCAGCTCGCAAGAAAAGCAAAGTGGGAATGGTCAAGAGACGCCACCCGCCCCATGGTTGCTCGTTGGATTCTCGTCGGCACCTGATACGGAAAAGCACTGGGTGGCATTCTTGGACATTTCTAGCAACGGCATTTGCGGACGGAGTTATACATTGAGACACGATAGGTTAGTGCCAGGCATAGATTCTGCCGACTTTTACACAGGTTGAATTCGTAGAGTCATAGGGTCGTGACGGTTCGCCGTTGCTGGTGTACGACCGATGTATGCGGTACGGGCAACGAGGCGGGTACACCCCCGCAGAGCAGGAACGACGGGAACGGCTGCGGTTACAGGCGGCCGAATGGTTCGAGGACGGGCACGGCACCAGGCAGATCGCTCGTGAGCTGCGGGTCCACGAGCGGACGGTGGCCAGATGGCGCACGTCCTGGCGGGAGGGCGGCATCGAGGCGCTGCGCTCCAAGGGGCCGGTCTCACGCGAAAAGCTGGCACCGGCGCAGTGGGCACGGCTGGAGACCGAGCTGAAGCGGGGCCCGCTGGCGCACGGGTTCGGCGATGACCAGCGCTGGACCCTGGGCCGGGTCAAGACGCTGATCGGCAAACTGTTCCACATCGGCTACACCATCGAGGGCGTCGGCAAGCTGCTGCGACGGCACGGCTGGTCGGTCCAGGTCCCGGCGCGGCGCGCGATGGAACGCGACGAGCAGGCCATCGCCACCTGGGAGCAGGAGGTGTGGCCGGCCGTAAAGCCACCGCGGCGGACCTGGGCGCCTACATCTGCTTCGAGGACGAAGCAGGTCAAGGGCTGAGGCCGCCGAAAGGACGCACCTGGGCACCGCGCGGCGCCCGCCCGGTAGTGACGGTACGCGGCAAGGGCAGCGGCCGGGTCAACATCGCCGGCGTGGTCTGCTACCGGCCCGGGCACCGCCCGCACCTTCTGTACAAGCTGCTCATCTACCACGGGCGCAAAGACGAGCCCAAGAGCTTCACCTGGAGCGACTACCGCGACCTGATCGTCACCGTCCACCAGCAGCTCGGCACCCCGCTCATATGGTGCTGGGACAACTTGAACGTGCACCTGGCCGCCGAACTGGCCCGCTTCGCCGAGGCCAACGCCGACTGGTTACGCATCTATCGCCTCCCGGCCTACGCCCCCGAGCTGAACCCGGCGGAAGGAATCTGGTCACTGATGCGCCGCTCCATGGCCAACTTCGTGGTCACCGACCTGACCGCACTCGTCCGGATCGTCAAGCGCAAGCTCAAGAAGATCCAGTACCGGCCCCATCTGATCGATGGCTGCCTGGCTCAGACCGGACTCATCATCGAGGAGACCACCGTGACCACATGACCGGCTCTACGAATTCAACGTGTGTAATCCGTAGGTTCCGGGTTCGAGCCCCGGGCGCCCTACCATCTCTTACCCTATTTGACCTGCGAGTTCTCGATTCTGGGGGCGTTTCGCCGAGAAGATGATCTCGTGTGGTTGCTCGCTGGTTGCTCTTGGGCACGGGCTGGGCACGTGCGCGACCGATCGAAGATCATTTAGGCGCCTGATGTCAAGGCAGGCTACTTGGACGGCGAAGAGAAGGCCCTGAGAGGCGGGCCGTCAGGGCGGACACGCCCGAGTTGAGTGAGTCGATCATCACAAACTGATCAAGCCGTCCGCATTCGTGCACAAGTTCTTCACCAGCGAGACTCTGCGGGTGCCGATTCATCCGGCCAGGTCAGGCGGCATGCCGATATTCCTTCAGCACACCACCAAGTCGGTCATGTCGGCGGATGTCGAGGACGCCCCCGTGCCACTCGGCCGAGGACCGGGATTTCACCGGGTGCGCCGCGTCCCTCCAGACGGGTTACCGGGAACGTGCCGGCCGGCGAGACCGTCGAGAACGATGCCGAGGTGGCGCTCGAATCTCTGATCACCGTCATCGCGAAGGTGCCCGGCCTCCTTGACCAGCGGTGCGTGCTCGCCCAGCCAGGCGTCGCGTTCGGCGAGCGAGTACCGCGTGGGATCGGCGTCGGCTGACTGGAGCCGTTCCTGCTCCTCGATGACGAAGCCGACGACGAACGCGACAACCAGGTCTATCGCGTCGTCCGCCTCCAGGAGGGTGAGCCCCTCTTCCGTCCAGCGCCGGTACCAGGACTCCTTTACGCGCACCAGCAATTCGGGATCGGTCAGCCGCGCACCACTGAAGATGCGGGCACCGTCGCGGTGGCGCAGGTACTCGGCGCGGAGCGCGTGAGCGTGCGCGGCCAGATCTTCGCGCCAGCCCGAACTCGAAGTCGGCAGCACATCCAGGATCCGGCGCTGAACCGTGGCGCTCATCTCGTCGAGCAGTTGCTACTTGTTACGCAGATGCCAGTACAGGGCAGGTGCGCGGACGTCGAGCCGCTCCGCGAGCGCGCGGACGGTGACACCCTCGATGCCCTTCTCGTCGAGCAGCTCCAGTGCGGCGGCCACGACCTTCTCGCGCGTGATCCCCTTCGGCATGGTTGACAACTTATCAATGTTAAGCCAAGCTGGTCAAAGTCAACTTAACTTAGATAAGGAGCTTCCGTGTCGAACACCGGCCCACCCGAGGGCGAAGATCCCGTCGGTCCACCAGCGTCTCGCCACGTCCGGCGCTCGTAGCGCGCACGTTTCCGCGCCGGCGACAGGCTGCATCTCGTCGTCCCCCGCCCCCGGGCCGTAGTGGTCCCGGACTGACATGGGGCATCGTGGCTGCAATGCCACGGGCAGATACGGCCGAGCAACCTTGAGTCTCGGCAGGTGTCCGGAGTCGTGGCGAGACCAGGCGGACCTCGTGCGACATCCTGTACGACTACGTCCGCGACAAGGATTCGTCGGTGGCGGTGCTGGGTCAGCGAGCGTAGGGATTTTCTATCTGATCACCCAGGCTGCATCGCCGCGCAGAAGACCGAGCTCGCCGCGCTACGTCTTTGGGAATTGATCGCGGTTCCGACGGCTCACGTTCAGCCGGCTCCTGCATGAAAATCGCCCATTCCGGCGCGGCATGGTCAAGGCGTGCCCGGTCTTCCGCCTGCCGCCGAACCATCCCGCATACCTGCCTGACGCGTATTCCACCCCACACAGTTTTCACGACAAATAGTCGTGAAGTTCAATCACCTTCGGAGGTTTCGTTGCAGAGAACCACCGGTATCAAGCTGGCCGTCGCCCTGACAGCGCTGCTCGCCTCGACCATCGTGCCGACCGGCGCCCAAGCGGCCGGCGAGATGACCCGTGACAGGCCGGCTACCACTGCGGACAACGGGATTCCGGCAATGGTCGACCCGACCGCAGATTTAGGAGCCCAAACCCCGGGACCGGAAGCCCGCTGGGCCGACTCCATCTACTTCACCAGTCAGGTGAAGGCCGACGGCCACGACGTAGGGTTGCTGGTGCACACCATCAACGTCCCCAACGGGTTCGGACGGCTGGTGTCGTTCGCCGTCACCGACGTGACCACCGGCTGGTACAAGAACTACATGCTTGGCGTCGACCCGGACGACTACCACTGGAGCACCACCGGCCTTGACATCTCGGCACCCGGCCTGAGGTGGACCGGCAACGCACAGAAAATGTCAGTGTCGCTCACCGTGCCGTGGGGCTCTCTCGACGTCACGCTCACCTCACGGGGACCAGTCCTGTACTACGGCGGCACCGGAGTGTTCCCCATCCTCGGCGACACCAACTACGAATACGCCTTCCCGGACATGCAGACAACCGGCACCCTGACCATCGACGGCAAGGCTCAGCGAGTGACCGGCCGGTCCTGGCTGGATCGCCAATGGGGACCGACCCCGGACGACCCGAGCCTGCGCTGGACATGGATGAGCCTCAACCTGCCCAACGGCGACACCGTGGCCATCTGGGACACTCTCACCAGCACGGGCGAGAACTCCTGGGCCACTGTCGTGCGTCGCGACGGCTCCCACGAAGTGGTGGCGGTTGAGCCGGTTGCCGAACGTGCGGACCAGTTCTGGACGAGCCCCGTAAGCGGACAGAAGTACCCGACCCGTTGGCGGATCAACATCCCCGCGCTCTCGACTCACCTCACCGTCACCATAACCGGCACCGACGATCAGGAATTTGCCCAGGGCGAGAACGGCCGCCTTGAAGCCACCGCCGCCTTCACCGGCACCTACAAAAACACCAAGGTCAGCGGAAAGAACTATGTCGAGATGATCGGCAACTGGAAGCCCTGACCCCTGGCACGGCACCGGGTGCCATCCCCTCAGCCAGGAGTGGGGATGGTGCCCGTTCCGCGCTGCCCCGGACACACTTGTCGACCTGAGGTGCCAAGCAGATTCCGGAGAGGAATGCATCCACGTCGACTTCTCCAAGACCGACTGCACGCCTTGCCCCGTCCGATCCAAATGCACCCGGGCCTAACGGGAAGGACGCCAGCTCACCTTGCACGCTCAGGATGTGCACGAGGCGCTGGCGAAGGCCAGGGCTGCTCAGAACACCGAATCTTGGCAACGGCAGTACGCGACCCGGTCAGGGAAAGAGATCCGCCGCCGCACCGCCCCCGAATCCGCTCCCGCAGACACTTACCGCTTAACCTGCAGAAACAGGACCACGCGAAGATCGATTCATACACCACGTCCGTGGACGTGACCTCAAGCGACTCAACGACGCGGGCCTCATGGCCGAGTGACCGGCGATTTCCAGGTCTGAGAGTTAGCGATCCGAGCCACCGGGAGCACGGATGAATCATGCGTTCCGGCCGGCCGGCTTTTAATCCATAGGTTCCGGGTTCGAGCCCCGGGCGCCCTACCAGCTCCCCACCTGGGGAAACTCCGCCGTGAAGATCTGCGGCGGACCTCCGGTGACAGCATAATCTGAGGGACTGTACGGTTTTCGGTCGAGGTGGTGGGGCACGGCGCCGTCGGCACCGTCGGCGAGCGTCATCCTGATGGTGCTCAGCGCGCCGCCGGTGTCACTGGAGTCGAGCAGCAGTCGTCCGGTGGCGGTGGGCGAGATGATGGTCTCGGCGTCGATTTCGTGGACGACTGCCGTTTCTACGATCATTGACATGTCAGGCTCCCTTCGAGCGCAGAGGACACGAGCCGTTCTGCGTAGGCTCGGTCGACCGGCGCTCCTGCGATCAGTACTCGGTGGTAGGTAGTAGAGGGCACCGGCTGGCTGGTCGAACAGCGCTTCGGCACCCACATCGGCGCGCAGCCCGCCGCGCTCGCGCGCCTGTTCGATCAGGGCGAGCAGGCGGGCAGGTCGATGGCGGTGGCGGCGCGGTGGATGGGCGCGACGACCTTGGCCATGATCCGGTCCTTGCCGGGCAGCAGGCCGACCAGGCGCAGCATCAGCATCGACAGGCGCACCTGGGAACGGCTCGACAGGACCATCCGCTTGATGTTGGCGGTGCCCAGGGCCTGGTTGGCCTCGACGAAGGAGCGCATCCGCGCCTCGTACGCGGGGAAGGCAATGGTGTGGTCGCCACCGGCCCGTTTGAGCTCGGCCGCCAGCACGTACGCGCCGACCAGCGCGAGGCTGGTGCCTTGGCCGGAGGCGGGCGAGGCGCAGTAGGCCGCGTCGCCGACCAGCGCGACGGGGCCGGCGTGCCAGGTGTCCATGCGCACCTGGCTCATGGAGTCGAAGTAGAAGTCGGGCGCGCCGGTCATGGCCTCCAGCAGGCGCGGCACCTCCCAGCCTGATCCGCGATAGGCCTCGGCAAGAGCCTGCTGCTGCTCGGCGCGGTCGCCTGTCTTGCGGGCGGCGGCCCACAGGAACATGGCCTTCGCGCCGGTGTCCTGGCGGGTGCTGTAGAGCAGCGCCGTACGGCCGGGGCCGACGTAGGTAAGCTCCTCGCGGTCGAGCCCGAGGTGGTTGGGCACGCTGAAGATCGAGACGTTGTAGCCCATGTCGTGGACGAAGCGCTCCTCGGGTCCGAAGACCAGGGCGCGGGTGTTGGAGTGCAGTCCGTCGGCGCCGATGACGAGGTCGAAGTCGCGGACGAGCCCGCCGGCGAAGGTGACCCGGGTGCCGTCGATGGCGGCGATGGAGTCGCCGAAGACGTATTCGACGCCGTCAGTCGCCTCGTGGAGGAGCCGGGCGAGGTCGCCGCGGTGCAGTTCGGCGTCCTGGTGGACGCGGCCACCGAAGCTGTCGCCGTCCATGCTGGCCACCTGGCGGCCCTCGCCGTCGACAACCGAGCCGGTGCGGACGTCGGTGCGGAGGGCACGGACCTTCTCCAGCAGGCCCATCCTCTCGACGACGTCGAGGGCGGCGCCCCGGATGTCGACCTTGTAGCCACCTTCGCGGACCTCGGTGGCGCGCTCGACGACGGTCGGGGTGAAGCCGTGCTCGCGAAGCCAGTAGGCCAGGGTCGTGCCCGCCATGCTGGCGCCGGAGATCAGGATGTTCTTCATGCCCGAATAGTACATACGTGTCAGACATACGTACAAGACGGATGTCCAAGATAGCGTCATGGGAAATCGAGAGGATCTTCTGCAAGGCGCGAAGCTCTGCCTCTACGAGGAGGGCTACTTCCACACGACGTGACATCGCCACCGCGGCCGGGGTCAGCCTGGCGGCGATCGGCTACCGCTACGGCACGAAGGACGCGCTGCTCAACGAGGCGGTGGTGGAGGCGATGCATGATCAGCTGCACGAGCTGCGGCAGGCGTGGCGCCTGACGGTGACGCCCGCGGCCAGGATGTACCTGATGAGCCGCCGCCCCACATCCAACTGCCGAGGGCGCGCTTTTGCGGGTGAAGCGTCTCACCGCGCATAGTCCTGCCACCGCTCCCCCGCAGTTTCACTGTCCGCTTCGCCGCTGGGTCAGCGGGATGAAGACATCGTTGATGATCGAGTGGATGCGTGCGGGTTCCAAGGGCCTCGGGTCCATGAGCAGATCGTGGCGCACCAGGTCGAACGGCATGGCGAGCACGGCGGGCGGGATGCTTCCCAGGTCGATCTCCCCGCGGTCGTGCGCGCGCTGATATACGACCCGGGCGATGGAGAGCGATGCGCCACCGAGGATCCTGTCGCGTAGCTCTGCCGGCGTCAGGGCGGCGTCGGCGAGCAGCCCCGAGAACGCGGTGGCCGCCGCCATCGCGAAGAAGGTGGCGCGGGCCTCGCTCATGCTGGTCAGCAGCGCTAGCAGGTCGCCGGACAACGAGCCGGTGTCGGGGACGGCGACCGGATGGCTGTTGCGGTAGTGCGCGATAGCGGCGAGCACTATCTGATCCTTGTTGGCCCAGCGGCGATAGAGCACGGCAGTCCCGGTTCGTGCCCGCGCGGCAACGGACTCCATGGTCAGCCTCGCGTAGCCGACCGCGACCAGTTCGCCCCACGCCGCGGAGGCACACGGTGATCATGGCCAACGCCGATCTCCGTGAACGTGAGTTGATCAAACTTGAACGGATGACGGCCGCGGTCACCGACGAGCTACGACGGCGCGGCATCGGCGACGCAGCGGCCAGTCTGGCCGCCAAGACCGGCTCCGCGGTGTACCGGGTGGCCTTCCAACGATGGGTGAACGCCGCCGACGACCTCGACCTCCGCGACACCATCAGCCAGTCGTTCGCCATGCTGCGCGCCTTGATCGCCGCGCACTGACTCCAAGCCAGGGACCCTAGGCAGTCGACGATCATCCATGTACAACTGAATCATGATCCGTAAAGCGGCGGTGCGTGCCCTGCTCGCGATCGTGGCGACGCTCCCGCTGGGCGCGTGCGGGGCCACCCCGGCGCAGATGGGAGGCGGTGCGGCAGTGCGCGAACAGGAAGGCCAAGGTAGCTTGGCCGACCCCCGGGTGCTCACCTGCGCCAACCGTAACGGCTTCGTCGAGGAGGACGAGAACACTCTGCTCGCCTCGATCAGTCCCGAGGACTTCGTGGAGGGGCCGCTGGTCATCCCCGGCCTCCTCGCCTGGGGGACGGCCCGACCGGAAGAGTACGGCTCCGGCAACCACTTCAAGGTCGGCGCCGTGGTACGCAAGGGCGGCAAGGTCACCCTGTCGATTCCCGAGGAGTTCCACGAGAGCGCCGGCCTGCTCTACGCCGAGGCGGCCAGGACGGCGACGGACCCGGCGGGCGCGGACCACTCGGTGACGTTCGTGGCCTGCGACGATCACGACACGCTGTTCGTGGGCGGGTTTCACGTGCTGGCGCCCAGGTGCGTGCCGTTCGACATCGCGGTCCCCGGCCGGCCCGTGGTCCGTAAGAAGATCTCGTTCTTCGACGGGAAGTGCTGAGAGC
>NZ_BMNK01000014.1:0-130806 GCF_014646515.1 Nonomuraea glycinis | reverse complement strand
CCCACCGCGCTCAACCGAGGAACACCGTCGCCAGCACGCCGGCGAAGGTGAGGGACAGCAGGAAGAACGCGTAGGTCCGAACCGCTTTCTCCCTGTCCATGAGCCACTCCATCAGCCACGTCGGCTCGGCCTTCGTGTCCTGGTCCTTCGACCCCGGCACGATGGCCACCATCACGATCGACGGAAGCGTGAAGCCGAGCGCGTAACACAGGCCGGCCCACCAAGGCACCAACCCGAAGAGCGTTACGCCGAGTGCCGCCCACGTCAGCGACGTGACGCGGAAGGTGGTCAGGACGAGCCCGGTGTCGAGTCCCCAGAGGAACGCGCCTCTGGCAGGGCCGAACCGGCTGAAGTGATCGCGCGGGGTCTGCCGCCGCAACATGGGCGTACGGAGGCCGAACCTACCGGAATCGATGGCCATGCAGGCGAGCAGCACGATACAGGCGGCGATCCTGGGGCCTGTTCCGTGCAGTCCACTGCCGATGAGATGGAACAGCCCGTACGTGAGGACGGCGGAGATCGTGAAGCCGATCGCCAGACCGAGGATGGGCCGATACATGGCCTTCTCCCCAGCAGCTCTCCCCTGAACCAGGGGGCGGAGATATCCGACGAAGGAAAGGCCTCAAAAACTGAAAAGCTGCGCGAAGCCCGCACTCATGATGAGCAAGAGCAGCGCGATTGTCACCCACGTGTCAAGGGGCAAGGGATCTCCTGAGTACGATTAACAGCTGTTGGCTCTGACCGTCCATCCGGCCGAACAGACGAACGGCCCGGTGCTGCAGTTCGAGCCCTTCGTGCATTCGCCGCAGGCGTACAGGCGCGAACCGGTGCAGCAGTTCCACACCTTCATGCTGTAACCCGACGGGCACACATACTGCCCTTGGCTGTTGGTGTTGCAGAACTTGTTCGGCAGAGCCAGGTTGCAGCATCTCCAGTTGGCCGCCGAGGCGGACTTGGACATCGCGGCCACGCCGGCGACTGCGCCGACGGCCGTGACACCGACCTTGCCCATCCAGCCGATGAAGCCACGGCGGTTGGATCTCATGCCGGAGGTTTTCTCCATGTGGTGCCTTTCTCGTGTGTGCGTGGACGGAATCGGTGCTAAACGGACGGCTTACGGGCCAGGGAGTACTGGTAGGGGACGGGAGTGGCCGCGTACATCTGCCTGACCGACGGCACCGTGTGGGCCCGTGTCAGCCTTCCCTCGGCGATGTGGAGGGCGACGGGTGTCAGATCCAGCCCGAGGCTGCCGACGATGTGCTCCTCGTCGTCGAGGATGACGCGCTCGCCGTGCAGTCCGAACTCGTTGATGAACTCGTTGCCGTCCCCTCGCACCGGGACGACCACGACCCACATCGAAAGGGGCACCGCGCCACCGCGCAGCGCCGATACCAAGGTGCGGCAGGTCTCACACTTGTCGGAGACGAACAGCACCATGGCCTGTTCAGCGTGATCGAGGACGGGGGGCAGGCCGAACCGGCTGGGGCTGGCCCCTTCCAGCGTGCCCAGCTCCACCGTGGTGGGCTTGTCCTCGATATCGAGATAGCTGCGGATCTGCCTGACCTGTTCGAAGAGCTCTACCTGGGCGCCGATCTGGATGAACACCACCACGGCCAGCAGGCAGACCACCACAAGCAGCACCGTCGTCATGCGGCGGGCACCTCCGCGTCCTCTTGTGTCGGGTTCGGAACGACCATGCGGTCGCTCCGCAGCACTCGCCAGAGCCTGACCTCGGCGAGGAGTTTCCAGGCGACGAGCGCCAGCAGGAGGGCGGCCAGCCCGGCCAGCCCTTCGTCGACGCTCCAGGACGGCGGCGCGAACTCAGCCGCCGCCGCCAGGCCCAGCCAGAGCGGCAGGTAGAGCACCTGCCGCCAGCCCAGTGCGGCACCGCCGCCGCCGAAGCAGCCGCACTTGATTTTTTCTTCCGCTCCCAGCGCGAGGATTCCGGCGCCGGCGAACGACAGGGCCAGAAGCGCGACGAGCGCCCTCGGCCAGGTCGCCGACGGCATGATCGTCATCGCGGTGACGGCCAGGAGTTCCGCGCCGATCACGATCAGGGCCACCGGTCGGGCGATGGCGCTGAAGCCCAGCTTGGAGATGGTCTGCGTGAGGGCACGATTAGTGAGGACCTTCGACAGGGCCGCGACCAGGAAGATGGCGATGAGCGCACCTTGCCCGACGACGCCTGCGACGCTACTCGTCATGATCGGAAACTACGTAAATGTCCGAAACTCAGCAATAGGTAGGGAACTTTTTTCTTTCCAGATGTCCTGACATATTCTTGTCAGGTGTTTTTTGACCCCGTCAGTTGACAGCGGTGCAGGTTCGTGATCCGTCTTCGCGCCGTATGGTGCGGCCCAGGCCGTCGAGCATCTCCAGCAACGGCACCGCCACCCGGCGCGTGGTCCGCAACGCGACCCGCGCCTGACTCACCGTGAACGGCGCGGGCAGCGAGCGCAGCCGCTCCGCCGCCCGGTCGGCGGCGTCGGGCAGCAACACCACGCCGTCGGTGACGACCAGCACGGCGCCGGCGCGCTCGGCCGCGACCAGGTTTCGGCCGGCCAGCCCGAGCTCGGCCAGCCGCCGCGCGCTCGGCGCCTCGAACGGGCGGCCGGCCAGCTCGGCGCGGAGCCGGTCGATCGCGTGCCGCAGGTGCGCGGGCAGCGGCGGAGGCGCCAGGTCCTGCCTGCCGATGACGCCCGCCTCCACCGTGAGCGGCGGCGCGATCAGCGCCCTCGTCAGCCGCCGGTCCGGCAGGCCGAGCAGGTGCGTGGCCGCCTCGACGGTCAGCCGCCCGTCCCCGGCCCCGGTCACCGCCTCGACGAGCGCCTTCCGGAGCCCCGCCCAGTGCTCCGGGTCGGCGTGCCAGCCGCCCGGCAGGGGGGAGGGCGGCGCGGTGACGCCCATCGTCGCGAGGTCGGCGCCGCTGAGCAGCCCGTGCCAGCGCAGCAGATCGGCCGCCCCCGGCAAGCCGCCTCCCTGCGCGGCGTCTCGCGGTACGGCGTCTCCCCGCACGGCGTCTCCCCGCACGGCGTCTCGCGGTACGGCGTCTCCCCGCACGGCGTCTCGCGTACCCGGTGCGGCCTTCGCGGCTCCTGGGGAGGCTCCGGCCGCGGCGAGTGCCGCGCCGCGGGCCGCCGCCGCTCCCCTACGGGTCAGTACGGGAGGCCGTACGTCCAGGACGACCACCCCGGTCGTCACGGCCGAGCGGCTGGGATCGCGCAACAGCGCCCGGTCGCCCACCCGCAGCGGCAACGGCCTGGCGAACGACAGCCTCGCGGTGCCCTCGCCGAGCGGTCTGATCCTGGTGGGTACGGCGGCCGAACCGATGTGGAGGAACAGGTCGCCCTTCGGCGGTTCACCCAGCGACAGCCGTACGTCGGCCGAGGTCGTGAGGTGCCACGCGCCGGGGGTCAGCAGCGCGTCCCCGCGTGAAGGGGAGACGGGCCCGCGCAGGTTGACCGCCACGCGGGCGGTGGCGGTGACCGCGCCGGCCGAGGTGTTGAGCGTCTGCAGGCCGCGCACCCGCACCGGTTCGCCGCCGAGGTGCAGTGTCTGGCCCGCGCGCAGGGTGCCCGCCGCCAGGGTGCCGGTGACCACGACCCCTGCGCCCGTCATGGTGAACACGCGGTCGGCCCACAGCCGTACCGGGCCATCGGTGTCGGGCGGGGGCAGTCCGGCCGCGAGCCGGTCGAGCGCGGTGGCCAGCTCGGGCAGGCCCTGCCCGGTGGCCCCGCTGACGGCCAGCGCGGGTATCGCCTCCAGGCACGTCCCGCGTAGCCGGGTACGGGCCTCGGCGAGCGCCGGAGCCGGGTCGGCCAGGTCGGCACGGGTGATCACCAGCAGGCCGTGGCGTACGCCGAGCAGGTCGAGAGCGGCCAGGTGTTCACCCGACTGGACGCACCAGCCCTCGTCGGCCGCGACGACGATCATGGCGGCCGGGCACGGCCCCACCCCGGCCAGCATGGTGGTGACGAACCGCTCATGGCCGGGCACGTCTACGAACGCCACCGTCCGTCCGGACGGCAGTGCCGTCCAGGCGAAGCCGAGGTCGATGGTCATGCCGCGGCGGCGCTCCTCGGCCCAGCGGTCGGGCTCCATCCCGGTCAGCGCCCGGACCAGCGTCGACTTGCCGTGGTCGACGTGGCCCGCGGTGGCGATCACGAACATGGCGCCAGGCGGGGACCCGTGGGGTGGTCGGGCGTGACGACCGGCAGGCCGGCCGCGAGCCAGGACTGGAAGCCGCCGACCACGTCGGTGGCGCGGGTCAGGCCGAGCTGCCGCAACGACCAGGCGGCCAGGCTGGAGGAGTAGCCCTCGTCGCACAGCACGATCCACCGGATGCCCGGGGCCGCTTCGGGGATGCGTGCGGAGGACCTCGGGTCGAGCCGCCACTCCAGGTGGTTGCGCTCGATCACGATGGCGCCGGGCACCTCCCCGTCGCGGCGGCGCTGGAACTCCGGGCGGGTGTCGACGATGAAGGTGTCCGGGGCGCGGGCGGCCGCCTGGGCCTGCGCCGGGGCCAGCCGGAAGATCGTCCTACGGGCCTGTTCCAGCAGTTCGTCGACGCTCATCGCACTCCACGAGGAGATTGGCGGAAAGACGGGAGTCGAACCCGCCGCGCCGAGATGCTCGGCCATCGGTCATGACGACCGGGAGGGCCTCCAAGCTTCTGGACGCCTCCGAAACGATCTTATAGGTGAAGACCGTTCAGGAGAAGAAACCGGGCGTTGTCTTTCTCCGGTGGCACAGGGCGCGGTGGTTCAGGATGTCTCTCCTTCGGCACCGGACACCGCGCCGTGTATCACCGTGGGGTCCTCCCGTCCGGTGCCGGGACGACAAGACGGTCCTCCCGCTATTTCAGGATCAGCAGGTGTTCGCCACGAGGGACGAGTTCACCTATCACCGGAAAACCAGGGAGCTCGCCCGCGACGAGCAGGCCGCCTGAGGTCTGCGCGTCGGCGAGGAGAAGCCGCTCGTTCTCCGGCAGGTCGCCGAAGTCGCAGTGGGGGGCGATCCAGTCGAGGTTCCGGCGGGATCCGCCGCTGATGTACCCGTCCCGGATGGCCTCTCGCGCTCCGTCCAGGTAAGGCACGGCGGCGCTGTCGACGACGGCGGACACACCGCTCGCCCTGGCCAGCTTGTAGAGATGGCCGAGCAGGCCGAAACCGGTGACGTCGGTGGCGCACAGAATCCCCGCCGCCAGCGCCAACCGGGACGCGTCCCGGTTGAGCGTCGTCATCGCGGCGACCGCCTCAGGGAAGACCTCCCCGGTCGCCTTGTGCCGCGTGTTGAGCACGCCGATGCCGAGAGGTTTGGTCAGCGTGAGGGGGATGCCGGGTTTGCCCGCGTCCACACGCAGCAGCCGGCCGGGGTCGGCGAGGCCGGTGACGGCCAGCCCGTACTTGGGGTGGGGGTCGTCGATGCTGTGGCCCCCGGCGAGATGGCAGCCCGCTGCCTGGGCCATCGCGGATCCGCCGCGCAGAACCTCGCGAGCGAGCTCCATGGGCAACACGTCGCGGGGCCAGCCGAGCAGATTCAGGGCCAGGACGGGCTCGCCGCCGACGGCGTAGACGTCGGAGAGCGCGTTGGTGGCCGCGATCCTGCCGAAGTCGTACGGATCGTCCACGACAGGGGTGAAGAAGTCCGTCGTCGCGACGATGGCCGAGGCCGCGTCGTCCACCTGGAGCACCGCGGCGTCGTCGCCCTGATCGATTCCCAGCAGCAACCGGCCTGTCGACGGAGAAGAGGCCGGCGAGAGTCCGGCGACCAGATCCTCCAGCTCCCCCGGAGGGATCTTGCAACTGCAGCCGCCTCCGTTGCCATACTGCGTGAGCCTGATGTTGTTCATAGGTCTATGATCCACTCTGGAGGCGTTTAGGAGTCTGGTGGCCCTCCTGGTCTTCAAAACCAGTGGCGCCGAGCATCTCGGCGCGGCGGGTTCGATTCCCGTCCGCCTCCGCTGATCGGCGAATTCTGGGGTGGTCTCAAGTGGATCGACGCAGTTCAGTGCCGCGGACCGATGTCATGCTGAACGACCCCCGGTTGGCCGCCGCGCAGAAGACGCTCGGCCGTGACCTCGTCAAGGCAGCGGTGGTGAGCGCCCAGCAGCAGGTCCGCGAGGGCTTCGCCGACCCCGACGGCGCCGCGGACATCGCGCTCGCGCTCTTGCCGGCGACCGCGGGCGGCCTGAAGAGCGTCGTCAACGCCACCGGGGTTCTCGTGCACACCAATCTGGGCCGGGCTCCGCTCTCACCCGCCGCCGTCGCGGCGGTCACCGCGGCCGCCGGCTACACCGACGTCGAGTTCGACCTCGCCGGCGGACAGCGCGCCCCCCGTGGCCGTACGGTTCTCGCCGCGCTCGCGCAGGCGGTCCCCGAGGCGCAGGCCGTGCACGTGGTCAACAACAACGCGGCCGCGCTCGTGCTCGCCGCCACGGTGCTCGCGCGGGGCAAGGAGATCGTCATCAGCCGCGGCGAGCTGGTGGAGATCGGCGATGGATTCCGGGTGCCCGAGCTGCTGGAGTCCACCGGCTGCCGGCTCCGCGAGGTCGGCACCACGAACAGGACCGCCCTGCGGGACTACCGGAACGCCTGTGGCCAGGACACCGGCTTCATCCTCAAGGTGCATCCGTCCAACTACCGGATCGAGGGCTTCACCCGCGAGGTCTCCATCGAGGAGCTCGCCACGATCGGGCCGCCCGTGGTGGCCGACATCGGCTCAGGACTGCTGCGCCCGGAACCGCTGCTGCCCGACGAACCGGACGCGGCCACTGCTCTGCTCCAGGGCGCGGACCTGGTCACCGCCAGCGGCGACAAACTCCTCGGCGGCCCGCAGGCGGGCCTTCTGCTCGGCCGGGAAGACCTCGTGGCACGGCTGCGCCGCCATCCCCTCGCCCGCGCGCTGCGGGTGGACAAGCTCACCCTGGCCGCGCTCGAAGCGACCCTGCGCGGCCCGCGGCCGCCGGTGCACCGGTCGCTCCATGCGAGCGTCGCCGAGCTCAGGGAACGCGCGGAACGTCTCGCGCGACGGCTCGGCGGGCACGCGGAGGCGGTGCCGACCATCGCCAGGGTCGGCGGCGGAGGCGCGCCGGGAGTGGAGCTGCCCAGCGCGGGGATCGCCGTGGACGAGAGCCTCGCCCTGCGACTGCGCTCCTACGATCCTCCTGTGATCGGCCGGATCACCGATGGGCGGCTGGTGCTCGACCTGCGTGCGGTGGAGCCCGGTCAGGACGAGATCATCGCCGCCGCCGTGGAGCATGTACGCACCCGAGCGTGATCCGCCGGTCCAGGCGGCGTTCTCGCTCGCGGACGCTTTCCTTGGCCGTCAGCTTGTCCTTGGCCGTCAGCTTTGTTGGTCGTCGGCGAAGCCGGTGCGGTAGGCGAAGACCACGGCTTGGACGCGGTCGCGCAGGTCCAGTTTGGTGAGGATCCGGGAGACGTACGTTCGGACGGTCTCGAAGCTGATGACCAGCTCCGCGGCTATCTCGGCGTTGGACAGGCCACGCGCGATCAGGCGCAGCACCTCGCGTTCGCGGGGGGCCAGGACGGCCAGCGGATCCTCGGCGGGGGTGGGGGTCGTCGGGCGGAGGCGGTCGGCGAAGCGGCCTATGAGGGTACGGGTCACGGTGGGGGACAGCAGGGACTCGCCGCGGGCGACGGTGCGGACGCCGTTCACCAGCTCCAGAAGGGGGGCGTCCTTCAGCAGGAAGCCGCTGGCTCCGGCGCGCAGGGCTTCGTAGACGTACTTGTCCACGTTGAACGTGGTCACCACCAGCACCTTCGGCGGCGCGACGACACCGGGGCCGGCGATGCGCCGCGTCACCTCGATGCCGTCCATCAGCGGCATGTGGATGTCCATGACCACCACGTCGGGCTTCAGGCCGATGATCGCCTCGATCGCGGCCGGGCCGTCGGCGGCCACGCCGACCACCGTCATGTCCGGCTGCGCGTCGAACGACGTCACATAGCCGGTACGGACGATCTCCTGGTCCTCGCAGATCATGACGCGGATGGTCATTCGGCACCGCCTACGGGGATCGACGCGTACAGCCGGAAACCGCCGTCAGGTTGCTCGCCCGCGGCCAGCTCGCCGCCAAGCGCGCCTATCCGGTCGCGCAGTCCGGCCAGGCCGCGGCCGCCGGAGAGGCCGCTTCTGGCGCCGACGGACACCACGGCGGCGGCGTTCGTCACCTCGGCCTCCACCCGGTCGTCCCGGTAGTCGACCCGCACCGTGGTCGGGCGGCCCTCGGCGTATTTGACGGCGTTCGTCAGGCCCTCCTGTACCGCCCGGTACAGGGCCAGCCGCACGCCGATCGGGAGTGCGGGCTGGTCGCCGTCCTCCACCAGTGTCACCGGTTGGCCGCCGCTTCGGGTCTGTTCCACCAGGTCTCGCATGGTTCCTGTGACGGGCGTGGCCGACTCTCCGGTCGCCTCCAGCACGTCCAGCAGGTGCCGCAGCTCGGCCAGGGCCCGGCGGCCGGCGTCGCCGATCGTGGTCAGTGCCGTGCCCACGCGGTCCGGCGACGTGACCACGAACTGGGTGGAGTCGGCCTGCACGACGATGCCGGTGACGTGGTGGGTCACCACGTCGTGCAGCTCGCGCGCGATGCGCGCCCGCTCGGCGGCGGTCGCGGCCACGGCGGCGAGCCGCCGTCGCTCGGCCTCCTGGGACCGTTGCCCGCGGACGAACGCGCCGAGCACCCAGCACGCGGCGAAAAGCAGGTAGAACACCAGGAACTCGCTCAGCAGCACCGGTGAGCCGAGCAGGTGCATGGTCACGCACAGCACGACGTACGCGGCCGACAGCACGGCGGCGATGACGCGCCGGAACCGCTCCTGGTGCGCGCCCACCGAGTAGAGCGCAAGGTACACCGTCACGGTGCCGAACTGCATCGGGTAGCCGACCGTCTCGTGGACCACGAAAGACGCGCCATTGATCGCCAGACACGCGGCGGGCCACCGGGTGCGTACGGCGAGGGGCAGCGTCTGCGCCAGGATCAGGACGATCGTGAACGCGTCGGCCGGGCGTCCTGGCAGGTTGCCGAACTGGACGCTCATGATCGACAGCGCCGGCACGAACGCCAGCCCGGTGAACACGACGGCCAGCCACCGGTCCCACACCACGGCGTCGTAGACGTGCCACGCGTCCCGCAACCTTCGCGAGCGGTCGCTGACCCAGGTCCACGGCATGGCTCAGAGCCTAGCGATCTCCGATCGTGGATGTTGCCGCGTTTGTCCCTCATGTGAGCTACACGGAATGTCCGCAGCGCAGTGATTCGGGACAGGGCCCTCAACTTCTACTTTTCTCCCCAGAGGCCGGAACCACGGTCTACCGCGAGGTCAGATCGCGGCATAACTGGCATTCGGAGGGCAGCACCATGGAAAGCAGCATCCGCGTACGGATCATCGTCGCCGGCACCCTGGCCGCGAGCGCGGCGGCGGGGGCGATCATCGGCGGTCAGCCGGCAAGCGCCAGGGCCGAAGCGACCACCGGCCACGTCCAGTCCTCGATCAAGTGGGGCGGGTGCCCGGAGCTCGCGCCGGGCGCCAAGCGGGACCCCAGGCAGACCTGCGGCACGGTCAAGGTGCCCCTGGACTACCGCCACCCCAAGGGAGAGACCATCACGGTCGCGGTCTCCAGGATCGCCACCGCCAAGGACGGCAAGAAGCGCGGCGTCCTGCTGTTCAATCCGGGCGGCCCGGGACTGCAGGGCCTGGACATGCCCGGCCAGATGGCGCAGACCCTGCCGAAGACGGTGCTGGACTCCTACGACCTGATCGGGTTCGACGCACGCGGCGTCGGCCGCAGCACCCCGATGAGCTGCGGTCTGTCCGGTAGCGGCCTCCTCACCGTGTTCCCCTACCCCGGCGCCGGCGGCTCGATCAAGGGCAACATCACCGCCGCGCGCGCCGTCGCCAAGCAGTGCGCCACGGTCGGTGACAAGCTCCGGTTCTTCACCAGCGCGAACACGGCGCGCGACATGGATCGCATCCGCCAGGCGCTCGGCGAGCGGAAGATCTCCTACTGGGGCCAGTCCTTCGGCACCTACCTCGGCGCGGTCTACACCTCCCTGTTCCCCCGCAACACCGACCGGATGGTGCTGGAGGGGAACGTCGACCCGAACAAGGCGTGGGCGAAAATGCTGAACACGTGGAACCAGGGCATGAACGACCGGTTCCCGGACGCCGCCCGCGTCGCCGCCGCGGACAACGCCAACCTCAAGCTGGGCGGCACCGCCGACAAGGTCACCGATACCTTCCTCAAGCTGGCCGACCGCCTCGACCGCAAGCCGGCCGCGGTGCCGGGCACGCCGGCGGCCATCAGCGGTGCGCTGCTGCGCGGCGTCACGTACCAGATGTTGCAGCACAACGAAACGGTCCCAGCGCTCACCCAGTTCTGGAAGGCGGCGGCCGACCTGGCCGCCGGCAAGGCCCCGAGGGACGCGGACGTCGCCGTGCTCCGCCAGATCTTCGCCGAGACCCCGGCCGCGAAGGGCGTGCCGGCCGACAACCAGGTCACCATGGCCCTGGCCATGATCTGCGGGGACACCACCTGGTCACGCGACGTGGACTCCTACGCCGACGCCACCGCGGCCGCGCGCGCGAAGTACCCGCTGAGCGCCGGCATGCCCAACAACATCCTGCCGTGCGCGTTCTGGTCGAAGAAGCCGATCGAGCCGCTGGTCAAGGTCACCTCGCACGGTCCGCGTAACGTCCTGATCCTGCAGAACCGCCGCGACAACGCCACCCCGTGGGCCGCGGGCCGGGGAATGCGCAAGGCACTGGGTGACCGCGCCGGCTTCGTCGGTGTCGAACACGGCGGCCACTTCGCCTACGCCACCGGCTCGACCTGCGCCGACAAGGCCACCGTCGCCTTCCTGACCAAGGGCACCCTGCCGGCCAAGGACCTCACCTGCGCCGGCCCCAAGTCCTGACCCTCGACCCCCACCACAGCCCCCGGTCCACGACCGGGGGCTGAGCCATTCCCTGTGATCCGGATGTCACAAAACGGTCTTTAGGCCGGTTTTCCGGCAGGCGGACAGGGAAAGGCCCTCTCATGTCCAACCACTTCACCGGCCTCAGCCTCGGCCCACCGCTCGGCGACCAGCGTCTCGATCTGTGTGACCTGTACGCCTTCGCGGCGCCCGGCGATCCGAGCAGGACCGTTCTCATCCTCAACGCCAATCCCAACGCGGACGCCCTGCACCCCGACGCCGTCTACCGCATGAACGTCGACAACGACGGTGACTACCTCACCGACGTCGCCTTCAGCTGGGTCTTCAACCCGCCGGAGGCCGACGGCTCCCAGACCTACAGCGTCTTCATGGCGACCGGTGCGGAGTCCCGCAAGCCCGAGGCGGTCGGCACCAAGATCGTGTCGGATGCGGCCGTCTCCTTCGCCCCCCAGGCCAACGTGGTCGGCAGCGGCGATTACCAGGTGGCCGCCGGTAGCCGCAGTGACGCCTTCTTCTTCGACTTCGACGGCATCAAGAATTTGTTCGACACCAGCGGCAAACGTAATTTCACCGCACCGCACCTGGGCGGGAAGTCCCCGTGGACCGGCGTCGACTCCAATGCCACGGCCAATGTCTTCTCCATGGCCATCGAACTGCCGACCGCGGAGCTGGCGCCCGAGTCCGAGCTGCGCATCTGGGGCCGGTGCAGCGTCCTGCGCGACGGCGAGCTCTTCCACGCGGACCGGGCCGGGCACCCGTCGATGAGCAGCTTCTTCAACACCGACGACACGAAGCTGGAGTACAACGCCAGTGAGCCGGTCAACGACCGGGAAAAGTGGACGGACCAGTTCGTCCACCTGCTGGGCCACACCGGCGGCTACTCGCGCGAGGAGGCGATCACCGCGCTCGACGAGCACGGCCTCCTGCCGGACGTGCTGCACTTCGACCAGTCCAAGCCCGCCGCGTATCCCAATGGCCGGACGTTCACCGAGGACGTCATCGACATCCGCGTCGCGTTCCTCACCAAGAACGAGGCGCCGCCCACCGGGCTGACGCCGCACACCGACTTCCTGGACCGGTTCCCGTACCTCGGCGACCCGCACCCGCCCGCGGCGGGGTAGGGAGCCCGGATCCACCGGCACAAGCGCGCCGGAGGCGGAATATCCACAGGCCGGAGGGGTAAGTACTCACACTTCAGAGTGGTTTCACGAGAAGGAAACCCCCCCCCATGGCACAGACCCGTCCCCCCGGCCCCATCGAGACGAACGGCGGCGAGCAGCCCAGCCTGAAGCAGGTGATGGGCCCGGGGCTGTTGCTGCTGTTCATCATCGGCGACATTCTCGGCACCGGCATCTACGCGCTGACCGGCCAGGTCGCGGGCGAGGTGGGAGGCGCCGCCTGGCTGCCCTTCGCCATCGCCTTCTTCGTCGCGTTGGTCACGGCGTGCTCCTACCTTGAGCTGGTCACCAAATATCCGCAGGCCGCCGGAGCCGCGCTCTACGTGCACAAGGCGTTCGGCACGCACATCCTGACCTTCATGGTGTGCTTCGCCGTGATGTGCTCCGGCATCACCTCCGCCTCCGCCGCCTCGCGAGCCTTCGCCGCGAACCTCAGCACCGGATTCGGGCTCGACGTCGGCAACGGCGTCATCCTGATGATCGCGCTGGCTTTTATGCTGCTGGTCCTGGCGGTCAACCTGCGCGGCGTCGGCGAGAGCGTCAAGATCAACGTGGTACTCACCGCGATCGAGCTCTCCGGACTGCTGCTCGTCATCATGATCAGCCTGTACTTCATCTCCGGCGGCAACGCGGACTTCTCCCGAGTCGTCGCCTTCGACACTCCCGAGGACAAGAGCGTGTTCCTGGCGGCCAGCGCCGCGACGTCGCTGGCATTCTTCGCGATGGTCGGGTTCGAGGACTCGGTCAACATGGCGGAGGAGACGAAGAACCCGTCCCGGATCTTCCCCCGCGTCATGCTCACCGGTCTCGGCATTACGGGTCTGATCTACGTGCTCGTCTCCATCTGCGCCGTCGCCGTGGTGCCCGTCGGGGAGCTCGCCGCCAGCGAGACACCGCTGTCGCTGGTGGTGCAGACGGCGGCCCCCGGCTTCCCGATCTCCGACCTGCTGCCGTTCATCTCGATGTTCGCCGTCGCCAACTCGGCGCTGATCAACATGCTGATGGCCAGCCGGCTGCTCTACGGGATGGGCCGGCAGGGCGTGCTGCCGGCCTTCCTGTCGAAGGTGCACCCGACGCGCCGCACACCGTACGCGGCGATTCTGTTCACCACCGCGATCGCAGGCGGTCTCATCACCTTCGTCTCGCTGGACCCGGAGAGCCCGGTCGTGGCCCTGCTGGGCGGGACGACGTCGCTGCTCCTGCTCGCGGTGTTCGCGCTCGTCAACCTGTCCGTGCTCGTCCTGCGCAAGGACCAGGTGATCGGGGAGCACTTCAAGGCGGGCCGGATCCTGCCGGTGGTGGGCACGTTCACGTGCGTCTACCTGGTGCTGCCGTGGTCCTCGGGGCGTCCGGCCGGGCAGTACGAGATCGCGGGGGTGCTGCTGGCGATCGGCCTGGTCCTGTGGGGCATCACCTGGTACGCCCGGCGCCAGGCAAGCACGAACGCCTGACCTTCCGCCGGTGGAGCGCGCTGTCGGCGCACATGGCCGAGCGGTGGGAGGTCAGCTGCCGAGGGAGTGTCAGGCCCGGCAGCTGATCTCCATGCCGTCCTCCACGGGGAAGTCGACGGTGACGTATCCGTGGGCGGGGTCGCGGACGTAGGCGAGATAGTCGGCCATGCTCGCGAAGGTGGAGTCGTCGGCGACGATGAGGGCGCCCGGCGCGAGGCGGTCCTCGAGCAGGCGCAGCACCGGCAGGCAGAGGTCTTTCCAGCCGTCGAGCAGCACGAGGCCGATGGGTCCGCGGACCTCGGCGAGGGTCACGAGGGCGTCGCCCGGCAGGATCGTCACGTGCCCGCCCACGCCGGCCTGTTCCAGGTTGTCGCGCGCGGCGTCGACCTTGGTCTGGCTGAGCTCGGTCGTCCATACGTGGCCGACGCCGTTGTCGGCGACCGCGGCGGCCAGATAGACCGTGGAGATGCCGTACGAGGTGCCGAACTCGACGATCGTCTCGGGGCGGCCGTTGCGCACCAGCGTGTAGAGCAGGTGGCCGGCCGACCTTGAGATCGGCAGGTACGCCTCCGCCAGCGCCTCGGCGCGCTGTTCGGCCGTGGCCTCGGTGATGGGCGTGTCCAGGGGCCACGGCACGGGATTCGCCGCTTCGAGGTCGGCGGCGGCGAACAGCCGATCGAGGACGGTGGCGGTTCCGGTCGTTGTCAATGTGTTCATGACCGCTACCGTAGACGCACCGTTGCGTCTACGCAAGATGGTAAGGTCGGGTGGTCGAAGGGAACGGGCCCATGAGCACTGCCGCGAGCAGACATCGCGGGAACAGGCACGGCCGCAGCGAAGAAGCACGCCAGAGCGTGCTGGAAGCGGCTGACGACCTGCTGGTGGAGGTCGGCTACGCGCGGCTGACCATCGAAGGGATCGCCGAACGCGCCGGGGTGGCCAAGCAGACGATCTACCGCTGGTGGCCGTCGAAGAACGACATCCTCATGGACGCCTTCGTCCAGGACGCCGCCGAAGCCCTCATCCCGTCGGACTCCGCGGACCTTCGGCAGGACCTGCGGGCGCACGCCCGCAATGTCGCCGTCTTTCTGACCGAGTCCGACGCCGGCGCGGTCTTCCGCGCCCTCACCGCCCAGGCCCAGCACGACCCCGCGCTCGCCACCCGGTTGCGCTCCGAGCACCTCGGCAAGCAGCGCGGCTACGACCGGCTCCCCTTCGAACGCGCGGTCGCCCGCGGCGCGCTCGACCCCGGCGTCGACATCGACCTGGCCGTCGACCAGATCGTCGGGCCCATCTACTACCGCGTCCTCGTCACCGGCAAGGCCACGCCCCCGGCCCTCACCGACGCCCTCGTCGACGCCGTCCTCGCCCACCTGCCGCCCCCGCACACCGAGGCCTGAGCGGCCTCGGTCACCGCCCCGCAGGTCCGGCGGGGCGCGTACGGGGCGCGATCTTCATGGCTTGCGGACGACCCCGCACCACTGGTCGACCTCGACCGGCAGGTCGCCGTCCCATTGCGGCTCGGGGCGCCAGCGTGAGCACGAGACCCACCCCGGCTCCACCACCTCGAGACCGGTGAAGAAGGCGGCGATCCGCTCGGGGGTGCGCAGCTTGAGCTTCGGCTGGGCGTCGAGATTCCACACCCGCACCGCCTCGGCGGTGGTCTCGCCGTTGACCGCCGTGGTGGTGTTGGCCACCGCGATGTGGCTCCCGGACGGCACCGCGGCCAGCAGCCGGTCGATGATGCGCTGCAGCTCGTCGTCGTCACCGATGAAATGCATGACGCCCAGCAGCATGATCGCCACCGGCTGGGAGAAGTCCAACGTCCCGGCCGCCTGCCGCAGGATGTTGTCCGGGTCGCGCAAGTCGGCGTCAATGTAGTCGGTGGCGCCCTCCTTGGAGCTGGTCAGCAGGGCACGCGCGTGCACCAGCACCAGAGGGTCGTTGTCGACGTACACGATCCGCGACTCGGGGGCCACTCCCTGCGCGACCTCATGGGTGTTGTCCTGGGTGGGCAACCCGGTGCCGATATCAAGAAATTGGCGGATCCCCACCTCGGTGGCCAGATAACGTACAGCCCGCCCCAGGAACAGCCGGTCGGCCCGTGCCAGCTCGATCACCACGGGGAAGATCTTCCGAACCCGCTCCCCGACCTCCCGATCCACCGGGAAATGGTCCTTACCGCCCAGCCAGTAGTTCCAGATCCGTGCCGTGTGCGGCACGTGCGACTGGAGTCTGTCCTCGACGTTGGGCTCGTCGGCCATCATCAACCCTTCCAGAACAGCGGGAAGCTCCCAGAATGGGGACTTCTGCGGCTATATCTAGGGTGACGTCGGCCGGCGGCGGCTCGCAAGCGGCTGCCGTACATTTTTGGATCTTGAGCACCGCCGGCGTCTTCTGCACTGACGCGCGCGTACCGCCGTGGGGAGATGCCCATGACGCGCTTGAACGCCGTGTTGAACGCGTGCTCGGATTCGTATCCGAGCGACCCCGCGATGCGCGCCAGCGTGTCGTCACCGTGGACGAGCTTCTCTCCCGCCAGCATCATCCGCCAGCGCGTGAGGTAGGCGATCGGCGTCTCCTGGACCCGCTCGCGAAAGCGTGCGGCGAAGGTCGATCGCGACATGCCGACCCGCGCGGCCAGCTCCTGCACGGTCCAGGGGAACGCCGGATCCGCGTGCATCGCGCCGAGCGCCGTACCCAGCCGGGGATCGGCGAGGGCCGCGAACCATCCGGTGTCGTCGCGGGAAGGCTCCGACAGATACAGGCGGAGGGCCTGCACCAGCATCATGTGCGCGAGCTGCTGCGCCACCAGTGATGAGCCGGGCCGGCCCTCGCGCAGCTCCTCCATCATGAGCTCGATGGACCATCTCAGCCTGGCCCGATCGCCCGAGGTCCGCACCTGGATGAGGGGCGGCAATGTCCGCAGGAGCACCTCGGCGTGGCGGCTGTTCACCTCGAAGCGACTGCCGACCAGGAACACGTCGCCGCCACCGTTGTAGGTGACGATCTCGCCGCTGCGGTCGGGGTCGAGGACGTCGCTCGCCCGTTTCGGCTCGGCGCGCAGGTCACTGCCGATGCGCACCGGCCGCCCGCTGGGCAGGACGAAGCAGTCCCCTGCCTGGAGGCGCACCGGCGCGTCGAGGCCCCGCATCGCCAGCCAGCACGTGCCCTGGGTGACGGCATAGCACTTGATGCGGCCGGCCAGGTCATCGAGCGTGAGCGCCCATTCCCCGCCGGCGTCGAAACCCGCGGTGATGTAGCTGTGCGGCTTCAGCAGGGAGAGAACCTCGGAGAGGGGATCCACGCGCTCCTCGGACGATCGCGAACAAAACAGCGAGCTTCAAGCATAGCTCGTACGAATCGTCCCGCCTATCTTTCAGAGCAGGGTCCCGGAAAGAGGACCCCGGACATCCCCTGCCGAGGAGTGAAACAGCTTGAAAGCTGCGATCGTGAATGCGTTCGGCGTCGCGCCGTCGTTCCAGGATTTTCGTGAGCCGGAGGCCGGCGACGGCGAAACCGTGGTCACGGTGCACGCCGCCCCGCTCACCCCGATCGTGCGGAGCCTGGCCGCGGGCAGGCACTATACGAGCGCCGCGTCCGCTGGATTCGTACCGGGGGTCGACGGCGTCGGTGTCGACGACATGGACCGCCGCGTCTACTTCCTCTTTCCGAAGGCTCCCTTCGGATCCATGGCGGAGAAGTCGCTCGTCGCGAGCCACATGATGGTGCCGGTACCCCAGAATCTGTCCAGCGAGAGCGCGGCGGCCATCGGTGCGGCCGGGCTCGCCTCGTGGGTCGCGCTGTCCCGCCGGGCCAAGCTCCGGGCCGGTGAAACGGTGCTGGTCATCGGCGCGACCGGCGCCGCGGGCGGCATGGCGGTGCAGAACGCCCGGCATTTCGGCGCGAGCAGGGTCATCGCGGTCGGTCGTGACGAGACGCGGCTCAAGCGTCTGGACGCGGATGTGCGGATCGCCCTTGACGACGACGCGGGCAAGGCGCTGCGCGCCGAGTTCGATCAAGGAGTCGACGTCGTGCTCGACTTCGTCTGGGGCGAGCCCGCCAGTCGCGTCCTGAGAGCCGCTACCCAAGGCCGTGGCTCCCGATCCGGCGAGCCGCGCCTGCGCTATGTGCAACTCGGCACCATGGCGGGCGATGAGATCCCTGTACGTGGCGACATGCTGCGCAGCACGGGCTTGGAGCTGATCGGCAGCGGCATCGGCAGCGTGGCCGTCGAAGAGCTTCTGGCCGGTGCCGGCGAGCTGCTCACGGCCGCTGCCACGGCGGAGTTCGACGTGCCGTTCACGAGCCTGCCGCTGCGGGCCGTGGCCGATGCCTGGAACGGCGCCCCGGACGTTCGCCACATCCTCACGCCCGGGCTGTAAGGGAAGTCGCAGGGTCGATGAAGAGATGGCCACCCGGGGCGGGCTTGTGACGCCGCAGCTCACGATCGTCCTGGGCGCCGGTTGTCCCCCGTGCGAGCTACCGGCAGATGTCCACCACATGGTGACGTTAAGGGCATGGTCGATTCCGTAGCGTTCCTTCCGTGGTTGCGGCGCTTCGGTCGCTCTGCCCCCCTGCGAATCAGCTCTCACTGGAGGACATCATGCTCCGCAAGATCAAGGCATCCGCTGTGGCCGCGCTGTGCTGCACCGTGGTCGGCGTGGGGCTCGCCGGCACCGGGACCGCCTCGGCGGAGGAGTGGGACCCGTTCGCCGCCACCGCCGCGTCGGACTGGGACCCCTTCGCCCCCTCGGACCCTAAGGACCCGATCTCCGGCACCAAGAAGATCAAGATCGCGGGCAAGTCGGTGAACGTGTCGTGCTCGGGCGTCCCGGCGCGGGGCAAGCCGGTCATCGTGCTGCTGGCCGGGGCGGGTGACGGGCTGGACAAGCTGGCCGCCCTCCAGAAGACCCTGAGCAAGAAGAACCAGGTCTGCTCGTACGACCGGCTGGGCGCGGGCGCGAGCGACCAGCCGGGCGGCCCGCAGAGCTTCGCCAGCACCGGGAAGATCCTGACCGGGGTGCTCGACCGGGTCGCCGGTAAGCGTCCGGTCGTGCTGGCCGGGCACTCGCTGGGCGGGCTGATCGCCGCCAGGTACGCCCCCGACCATCGGGACCGGGTCAAGGGACTGGTCCTGATGGACGCCACGTCACCCACGATGGCCGGCGACATCAAGAGGGCGATCCCGAAGTCCGCCAAGGGCCCGGCGGCCGAGTTGCGCGCGCAGAACCTCGCGGTGTTTACGGGGCAGAACCCGGAGAAGCTCGTCGTCCCCGACGGGCGGGTCCGTTCCGCCGGGAGGATCCCGGTGCAGGTGATCCAGCACGGCAAGCAGTATCTCGCCGCCCTCCCCCAGTACGGTCCGCGCCTGGAGAAGGCGTGGTCCGCAGGCCAGCGCAAGTGGCTCGCCCTGTCCAGCCGCGCCAAGCTGAGCACGGCCAAGAAGAGCGAGCACTACATCTACGTCGACCAGCCCGAGATCGCCGTCAAGGCCATCCAGCGCGTCGCCGCGCAGGCCACGCGTTAGGCAACCGGCCGACCGCCGGGCTTCCCGCAGGGGAAGGCGCCGGACGCGGCCGAGGTCATCGCCCGCGGACCAGCCTCAGGGTGACGAGCTCGAAGGGCCGCAGCCGCAGGGACACCGGCTCGCCTCCGGGGTACGGGTCGGCCAGGGGGCGCTCCAGCAGGTCGGCCGGGATGGCGGCGGAGATCGGGAAGTTCGGCGTCAGGGTGGCCCTGGCGCGGGCGCCGCGCGACTCGTGGAAGCGTACGATCACGTCGCCGCTCTCGTCGTCGGCCAGCTTGACGGCGGTGACCACCACCGCGTCGTCGTCCAGCGTGACCAGGGGCGCCACCTCGGCGGCACCGGGCACGCGGCGCTCGGGCAGGTTGACGAAGTGGCCCTCGCGCACCGCGTCCCCGATCGTCGCGCCCGGCACCAGCGCGTGGTGGAAGTGGTGCAGGCCCTGGTCGGTCTCCGGGTCGGGGAACCGGGGGGCGCGCAGCAGGGAGATCCGCACGGTGGTGGTCGTGCCCGAGTCGGCCAGCCGGACCGTCCGGGTCACGTCGTGGCCGTAGGTGGAGTCGTTGACCAGCGCGACGCCCCAGTCGGGCTCGCCCACGTGCACGAAGCGGTGGTTGCACGCCTCGAACTTGGCCGCCTCCCAGCTCGTGTTGGTGTGGGTGGGGCGGTACACGTGGCCGTACTGGCTCTCCGCGGCGTACCGCTCCGCGTGCACGTCCAGCGGGAAGGCCAGCTTGAGGAACTTCTCCGTCTCGTGCCAGTCGACCTCGGTACGGATGTCGAGCCGCTTGGCGCCGACCGGGAGGGTGAGCACCTGGGTCACCGTGGAGGCGCCGAACGCGCGGACGACGCGGACCGAGCCCGGCTCGTCGCCCGGAGTCACCTCCTCGGCCTCGGTCAGGTCGGTGACGGTGTTGCGGTAGAACTCGTCCACGTCCCAGGCGTCCCACATGTTGGGGAAGTCCGGGTGGATCTGGAGCAGGTTGGCCGCCTGGCCGGGCGCGACGGTCTCGCGGTCGGCCGCGAGGTCGTACGCGGAGACCACCAGTCCCCGCTCGTCGATCTCCACCCGCAGCAGGCCGTTGTCCAGCAGGTAGCCGCCGCCCTCGCGCGCCGTCGGTCCGCCGACACCGGCCCCGTCCTCGCGGGCCCCGTCCCCTCCGGCGTCGTTCCCGCTGGCACTGTGCTCACCGGCATCGTTCGCGGCCGCCCGCGCGGCTCCGCCGGCCGGGACGGCGGCGCGGGTGTGCGGCGCGGCGTTGAAGACGACCGTGCCGCCGGCGGGGTCGCCGGCCAGGGCTCGCTGGGCGGCGCCGATGATCTCCTCCAGCTCCCCGGCCACCGCCGCGTACGTGCGCTCCGCCTCGCGGTGCACCCACGCGATCGACGACCCGGGCAGGATGTCGTGGAACTGGTGCAGAAGCACCGTCTTCCAGATCCGGTCGAGCTGCGCGTACGGGTAGGCGAAGCCGGCGCGCACGGCGGCGGTGGCCGCCCACAGTTCGGCCTCGCGCAGCAGCGACTCGCTGCGCCGGTTGCCGCGCTTGGTCTTGGCCTGGCTGGTGAGGGTGGCCCGGTGCAGTTCGAGGTAGAGCTCGCCGGTCCAGACGGGCGGGTGCGCGTACTCGGCCTCCGCCTTGTCGAAGAAGGCGGCGGGGGTCTCCCAGGTGACGGTGGCCGAGCCTTCCAGGTCGCGCAGCCTGGCCGCCTTGGCGACCATCTCGCGGGTGGTGCCGCCGCCGCCGTCGCCCCAGCCGGTCGGGGCGAGCGAGTGCCTGGCGACGCCCTTGTCCTTGAAGTTGGTCGCGGCGTGCGCGATCTCCCGGCCGCTCATGGAGCAGTTGTAGGTGTCCACGGGCGGGAAGTGGGTGAAGATCCGGGTGCCGTCGATGCCCTCCCACAGGAACGTGTGGTGCGGGAACGTGTTGGTCCGGCTCCATGAGATCTTCTGGGTGAGCAGCCGCCTGGAGCCCGCCGCCTTGATGATCTGCGGCAGCCCGGCCGCGAACCCGAACGTGTCGGGCAGCCACACCTCGTCGTTGTCGACGCCGAACTCGTCGATGAAGAACCGCTTGCCGTGCACGAACTGCCGGGCCATCGCCTCCGAGCCCGGCATGTTGGTGTCGGACTCCACCCACATGCCGCCCGTCGGGACGAACCGCCCGGCGGCCACCGCCTTGGTCACCTCGGCCCACACCTCGGGCCGGTGCTCCTTGATCCACGCCCACTGCTGCGCCTGTGACATGACGAAGACGAAGTCCGGCTCGTCACGCAGCAGCTCGGTCATGTTGGCGGCGGTCCGGGCCACCTTCCGTACGGTCTCGCGCAGCGGCCACAGCCAGGCCGAGTCGATGTGCGCGTGGCCGACGGCGCTGATCCGGTGCGCGGAGGGCACGGCGGGCGCCGACAGCACGCCGGCCAGCTCGGCGCGGGCGGCCTCGGCGGTGCCGCCGACGTCCTGGAGGTCGATGACGTCCAGCGCCCGCCCGATGGCGCGCAGCAGCTCGTAGCGCCGGGCGGACTCGACGGGCAGCTCCGCCATGAGCTCGCCCAGCACTTCGAGGTCGATGACGAGCTGCCAGACGGCCTCGTCGAAGACGACCAGGTCCATCCGGGCGAGCCGGTACTGCGGGGCGGTCCCGGCCGTCTCCTTGTCGCCGAGCCGCGTCGGCAGGAACGGGTGATAGTCGAGGATGACCGGGTTGGAGGCGGCCTCGATGTGCAGCCGCACCTCCTCCCCGCCCTCGACGGGAGCGCCGACGCGCACCCACTGGTTACGCGGGTTGAGACCCTTCACCGGGGTGCCGTCGGGGCGGTAGACCAGGCCCTCGCACTGGAAGCCGGGCATGTTCTCGTCGAAACCGAGGTCCAGAATCGCCTCGACCGTCCGCCCCGCCCACCGCTCCGGCACGGTGCCGGTGACGGTGAACCAGCTCGTCCCCCACGGTGCGCCCCACCTGTCGCCCACCGCGATCGGCGCGGACGCCGCCGCCAGCCCCTCGGCGACCGCGACCGGCTCCCCGGGCGCGTGCCACACCGCCACTTCCAGCGGTACGGACTCCGGATGGACGGCCGGGCGTACGCGCTCCTGCAGCACGCGCTTGAGACGGGCTTCGACCAGCGTGCGGTCATCGTGCATCGAGCGGCTCCTCGTGGAGGGGGCGGTCAGCCCTTGATGGCGCCTTCCGCGACGCCCCGGAAGAAGAACCGCTGGAGCGTCGCGAACAGGATCACGATCGGCAGGAAGGAGATCATCGTGCCGGCCGCGATCAGGCGAGGATTGTTGGCGAACGTGCCGTTGAGATACTGCAGGCCGACGGTGAGGGTGTAGTTGTCGGGGTCGTTCAGGACGATGAGCGGCCACAGGAAGTCGTCCCAGGCGCCGATGAAGGAGAAGATCGTGACGACGCTCAGCATGCCGCGCACGTTGGGCAGGCCGATGTGGCGCAGCCGCTGCCACACCGTCGCCCCGTCGATGACCGCGGCCTCGTCCATCTCCTTGGGGATCGCCTGGAACGCGGTGTACATCAGCAGCACGTTGAGCATCGCTATCGCGCCCGGCAGCGCCACGCCGAGGAGTGTGTCGGCCAGGCCGAGCCCGCGTACGGTGACGTACTGCGAGATGATCGTGACCTCGCCGGGCAGCACGAGCGTCGCCAGGAACAGCCCGAACAGCAGCTTCGCGCCGCGGAAGCGGAGCTTGGCCAGCGCGAACCCGGCCAGGGTGGCGCCGATCAGGTTCCCCGCCACCACGATCGCCGCCACGGTCAGCGAGTTGAGCGCGTAGGACCAGACGGGGATGGTGTCGGCGACCCCGGCGTAGTTGTCCAGCGTCGGGTGCTCGGGCAGGAAGCTCGGCGTGGCGGTGTAGATGTTCTCGTCGAGGCTCTTGAGCGAGGTGGACAGCTGCCACAGGAACGGGGAGATGGTGAGCGCCAGCACCACGAGCAGCAGGGCGTAGCGCACCGCCTTCTCGCGCGTGCTGATGGTGTTGAAGCCGCCCCGGCGTGCTCGCATGTCAGGCTCCCCTCCGGTTGAGCCGCAGCAGCAGGAGCATCGGGCCGATCGTGATGACCAGCAGGACGATGCTGAGCGCGGAGGCGTAGCCGAGGTGGCCGGTGAGTCCCCGGCTGTAGAGCTGGATGAGCATCACCACCGACATGTCGCGGCCGCCGGGCCCGCCGGTGCCGTTCGACAGGACGTACAGCTCGGAGAAAACGCGCAGGGCCGAGACCGAGACCAGCACGGAGATCAGCAGCATCGTGTTGCGCACCCCCGGCACCGTGATGCTCCAGAACCGGCGCACCGGGCCCGCGCCGTCCACGGCGGCGGCCTCATGCAGCTCGCGCCGGACGTTGCCCAGTGCCGAAAGGTAGATGATCATATAATATCCGAGGCCCTTCCAGACGGTCAGGCTGATCGCGCTGAGCAGCAGCAACCACCGGTCGGTGAGGAACGGCAGCGGCTCACCGATCACGCCGAGCCACTGCGCGAAGCCGTTGATCATGCCTCGGTCGTCGAGCAGCCAGCCCCAGATCAGCGCGACCACCACGGCAGAGGCGACCACGGGGGTGTAGAAGGCGGTGCGGAAGAACGTGATGCCCGGCAGCTTCTTCTCCACCAGGATCGCCATCAGCAGGGGCAGCAGGGTGAGCAGCGGCAGGCAGATCATCATGTAGACGATGCTGTTGATCAGCGCGTCGACGAGCTGGGAGTCGTTCAGGAGGCGGTCGTAGTTGTCCAGCCCGGTGAACCAGCCGCCCCCGAGCGGTTTGGCGTTGGTGAAGGAGAGGATGACCGTGTTGATCGACGGCCACACGGAGAACACCATCAGCCAGACCGCGGCGGGGGCCACCAGCAGCCACGGCGTGAACCAGCGCTGCCGGGTCATCAGCCTTTGAGGAGCCGGTCGCACTGGGCCACCGCTTCGTCGAGCGCTTCCTTGGACGTCACGTCACCGCTGATCGCCGAGGAGAACTGCTGCGCGACGATCGTCTTCATCGCGTCGCTGACCTGGACCGGCGTGAGCAGCTTCGCCTTGGCCAGCGAGTTGAAGGCGAGGACCTTGGCGTCGCCGGAGTTG
The DNA here is from genome assembly GCF_014646515.1 of Nonomuraea glycinis. Lineage (GTDB taxonomy): Bacteria > Actinomycetota > Actinomycetes > Streptosporangiales > Streptosporangiaceae > Nonomuraea > Nonomuraea glycinis. Next base: position 106,610 of record NZ_BMNK01000014.1, on the reverse strand, counting down.
GTGCCGTCGCTCTTGCTGAAGAACGGGTCGTTGGCCGAGGCCGTGGTGCTGGGGAAGATGTTCACCAGGTGGGCGAAGGCGGCCTGGTTCTCCGCGTTGGTCACCCAGCGGGCCAGCGCGACCGCGGCGGGGACGTTCTTCGTCCTGGCGGAGACCGCCAGGCCCTGCACATAGAGCGGCGGGGTGCCGATCGCGGCCGACGGCACGATCTTGGGCGCGAGGCCGGGATTGTCGCCGGCTAGGCTCGTGATCAGGTTGCCGCCGCCGGTGGTCCAGGCCACGGTCTCCTGGGTGAACAGCTTGGAGTTGCCGGCGTAGGTGTCGGTCAGGATGTCGCGGGGCAGCAGGCCCTCCTTGTAGGCGGCACGATACTTGTCGAGCAGGGCGACGGCCTCGGGGGTGTTGAAGGTGAAGCGCGTGCCGTCGGGGGACATGACCTGCACGCCCGCGTTGGTGAGGTCGAGCAGCTCCGGCCTGCGGCTCATCAGGAAGACCTTCTTGCCGGCCTTCTCCTTGAACGTCCTGGCCTGCTCGATGAGCTCGTCCAGGGTGGTGGGCAGCTTCGCCGGGTCGAGGCCGTTCTTGGTGAGCAGCTCGGTGTTCCAGTAGTTCACGTCGGTGTTGAGGTACCACGGGTAGCTGTAGACGCCCTCGATGCCCGGATATCTGTAAGCGTCGAGGCCGCCGGCGACGTATTCCTGGGTGACCTTCGGGTCCGCCTTGGCGACGTCGAGGAGTAAGCCCTGCTTGGCCAGCGGGAGCCCGAACTCGGGGGGCAGGTTCGTGACGTCGGGGAGGTTGCCGCCCGCCGCCTGGCTCAGCACCTTCTCGGAGTAGTCCTCGCCGGGCTGGTCCAGCCACTCGACCTCGACGCCGGGGTACTTCTTCTCGAAGCCGTCGATGACGCCCTGGACGTAGTCGGTGAACTTCGGCTTGAGCGCCCACGTCTGGAAGCTGACCTTGCCCGTCACCTCGCCGGCGACGGACGCGGTGGGCGCCGCCGCCTGCTCGGGCGTGCCGAGCCCGCACCCTCCGGTCGCCCCCACGACCAGCGCTGTGGCCACTGCGGCCAGTCCTGCCCAGTGCCTTCGCATGACAGCTCTCCTTACACTTCCACCGAGGTACTAAACCGCTCTAGTTGCCGGACTATCCACCGGGCTAGACTCCGGTGTCAATAGCTGTGGACAAACGCGTGCGGCGAGGTTCCGCGCAGAAGGAGCACGTAGTGGCCCGACCGACCATCGCCGACATCGCCCGCCGGGTGGGGGTGTCCAAGGGCGCGGTGTCGTTCGCGCTCAACGGGCGCCCCGGCGTCAGCGAGGCGACCCGGGCCCGGATCCTCCAGGTGGCCGACGAGATGAACTGGCGTCCGCACAGCGCCGCCAGGGCGCTGGGCGGCGCGCGGGCCGGCGCGGTGGGGCTGGTGCTCGCCCGGCCCGCCAGCACCCTGGGCGTCGAGCCGTTCTTCGCCCAGCTGCTGTCCGGTCTGCAGGCCAGGCTGTCGGCGGAGTCGATGGCCATGAATCTCCTGGTCGTCGAGGACTCCGCGGCCGAGATCGAGACCTACCGGGAATGGACCTCGGCGCACCGCGTGGACGGCTTCGTCCTGGTCGATCCGACCGTCCGCGACCCGCGCTTCGAGGCGCTGGAGGCGCTCGGCGCGCCCGCCGTGGTGCTCGGCGGTCCGGGGCGGTTCGGCGCGCTGTCCAGCGTGTGGGCCGACGACAGGGAGGCGATGCTGTCGGTCGTCGACTATCTCGCGGCGCTCGGTCACCGGCGCGTCGCGCACGTCGCGGGGCTGCCCGGCCTCCGGCACACCCAGCGCCGCATCCGGGCGCTGCGCGACTCGGTCCGCCGGCTCGGGCTGGTCGACACGGTGTCGCTGCCGACCGACTTCAGCGACGCCGAGGGCGCGGCGGCCACCAGGACGCTGCTGTCCCGCCCGGGGCGGCCGACCGCGATCGTCTACGACAGCGACGTGATGGCGCTGGCCGGGCTGGGGGTGGCGGGCGAGATGGGCGTACGGGTGCCCGGCGAGGTGTCGATCGTGTCCTTCGACGACTCGGTGCTCACCCGGGTCACGCACCCGGGCATCACCTCGCTGTCGCGCGACACCATCGCGCTCGGCGGGCAGGTGGCCGAGGTGCTGCTCCAGGTGATCGCCGACCCGGCCCTGCGCCGCGACGTCAAGACCGCCACGCCCCGGCTGGTGGTCAGGGAGAGCACCGCGCCGCCCGCGCCTGGCACGGCGGGCTGAAGGAAGGCCGGCGCCCTTGGGAACGGCGCGTCGCTCACTCTTGGCGGAATGACTAAAGCGGTTTAGATTCCAGGGAGATCGACTCGACCCCCGGAGGACGCGTGCCCCTGCCCTTGCCCAGCTCGCCCCCGCTTCGTTTCGGCGCCAACTACGTGCCGTCGTCCGGCTGGTTCTACGGCGCGCTCGACCGCGCCGCCGCCGACGCCGTCCGGCGCGACTTCGAGGACCTCGCCGGGATCGGGCTCGACCATGTCAGGGTGTTCCCGATCTGGCCGTGGATCCAGCCCAACCGCTCGCTGATCAGGCAGGCGCCGATCGACGACCTGCTCGGCCTGATCGACCTGGCCGCCGAGTTCGAGCTGTCCGTCTCGGTGGACCTGATCCAGGGGCATCTGTCCAGCTTCGACTTCCTGCCGTCCTGGGTGCTCACCTGGCACCGGCGCAGCCTCTTCACCGACCCGGAGGTACGCGCGGGCCTGGTCGCCTATGTGGACCGGCTCGCCCGGGAGGTCGCCACCCGCGCCAACGTGTTCGCGGTCACGCTCGGCAACGAGGTGAACAACCTCTACCCCGCCAACCCGACGACGCCCGAGGCGTCCACCGCCTGGGCCGCCGAGCTGATCGACGCCGCCCGCGCCGCCGCGCCGCGCCTGCTCACCCTGCACTCGCTCTACGACGCCACGTGGTACGAGCCCGGCCACCCCTTCCATCCCGCCGACAACGTCGAGCTCGGCGATCTGACGACGGTCCACTCCTGGGTGTTCAACGGCGTCTCCGCGCTGGACGGCCCGCTCGGCCCCGCCACCGTCACCCACGCCGACTACCTGGTGGAGCTCGCCGCGGCCACCTCGGCCGACCCCACCCGGCCGGTGTGGCTCCAGGAGGTGGGCGCGCCCCGGCCCGACATCCCCGAGCACGACGCCCCGGAGTTCGTGCGCCGCATGCTCGGCGACGTCATCGCCAACCCGGCTCTGTGGGGCGTCACCTGGTGGTGCTCCCACGATCTCGACCGCTCCCTCGCCGACTTCCCCGAGCGCGAGTACGACCTCGGCCTGTTCACCGTGGATCACGTGGCCAAGCCCGTGGCCAGGGAACTGGCGGCGGTCATCCGCGAGCACCGCCGGCCCACCGGGCGCAGGCCCGCCCTGGTGTGCGAGGTGGATCTGCGGGCCGAGCCGGAGCGCCGGGGCGAGGTCGCGCCGGGCAGCGCCTTCCACACCGCGTGGGTGCGGCGGCGCCGGACCGGCCCGCTGGCCATCGTCACCGCCGCCCGGGCGGGTGACACCGCCTATCTCGACGCGCGCGGGATCGACACCGTGCTGCCACCGTGCTGACTCCGTGCTGACCCCGTGCTGACCCCGTGCTGCCACCGTGCTGACCCCGGCGTGAACCGCCGCACGCCTCCGCTCGCCGATTGAGGACACCTGCGACAGGGCCTTTGTGGTCGACTTCTGGCGAAAATCGACGCATGTCCGTACGGCAGCCGACGAAATTCGGTCTTTACTTCCGGTAATTGCGGGTTTATACACCGAATATCAACATATGTCCGGAGGTGCCCGTGACCGTTGGTGTCTGGCTGGTCGGCGCGCGCGGTTCCGTCGCGACGACCGTCGCGATCGGAGCCGCCGCCATCAGGTCGGCGTTAGTCCCTGCCCAAGGCTGCGTGACCGAGTTACCCGGCTTCCCCGGCACTCTTCCCCGGATCGCCGACCTGGTCTTCGGCGGCCACGACATCACCGACATCTCCCTGCGCAAACGGGCCGAGCGGCTCAGCGAGTCCGGCGTCGTCCCGGCCACCCTGCCCGCCCAGCTCGGCCGGGATCTCGACGCCGCCGACGCGGAGATCAGGCCGGGCGGCGTCCCGGTGGCCCGGCTCATCGAAGACCTCGTCGAGTTCCGCGAGCGGCACGGCCTCTCCCGGATCGTCGTCATCAACGTCTCCTCGACGGAGCCGCCCGCCGTCCCCCGCCCGGAGTTCGGGGACCTGGCCCTGCTGGAAGCCGCCGGGGCGGACATCCTCCCGTCGAGCAGCCGCTACGCCTACGCCGCCTTCCGCGCGGGCTGCGGCTACGTGGAGTTCACCCCCTCCCCAGGACCGACGCTTCCCGCGCTCATGGAACTCGCCGCACGCGAGTCCGTGCCGTACGCCGGACGGGACGGCAAGACCGGCGAGACGCTGGTCAAGAGCGCGCTCGCGCCGATGTTCGCCGGCCGCGCGCTGCGGGTGCGATCCTGGTCCGGCCTGAACCTGCTCGGCGGCGGGGACGGGGCGACCCTGGCCGACCCGGCCGCCCGCGCGAGCAAGGAGATCTCCAAGGACCGCGCCGTCCCCGCCGTACTCGGTGAGGAGGTCGAGGGACGGACGCACATCGACTACGTCGCCGACCTCGGCGAGTGGAAGACCGCCTGGGATCATGTGACCTTCGACGGCTTCCTCGGCACCCGGATGTCCCTGCAGTTCACCTGGCAGGGCTGCGACTCCGCGCTCGCCGCCCCCCTCGTCCTCGACCTGGCCCGCCTCGTGGCCCGGGCGCACGAGAAGGGCCGAGTCGGCGTGCTCCCCGACCTGGGCTACTTCTTCAAGGACCCCCTCGGGTCCGGCGAACACGGCCTGTCCACGCAGTACGACCGGCTCCGCGCGTTCGCCGGAGAGCTGGCATGAGGGGCCAGGTACGGGCGTTGCTGGAGCTGGTACGGGCGCCGGCGGCGGTGTCGGTGCCCGGGGACACCCTGGCGGGGGCGGCCGGCGCGCGGCGCCCCGCCGTGTACGGGCTGGCGCTCGCCTCCACGCTGCTGTACTGGGCCGGGATGGCGCTCAACGACTGGTCCGACCGGGAGGTCGACGCCGTCGAGCGGCCCGAGCGGCCCATCCCGTCGCAGCGGGTCACGCCCGGCGCCGCGCTGGGCGTGGCGGTGGGGCTGACGGCCGGGGGCCTGGCCGCCGCCGCGCTCGCCGGCGGGCGCCGGAGCCTGACCCTCGCGGGCCTGCTCGCCGGCTGCGTCTGGTCCTACGACCTGCTGCTCAAGGGGACGGCCGCCGCCCCGGCCGCGATGGCCGCCTGCCGTACGCTCGACGTGCTGCTCGGCGCCGGGGAGCGCACCCGGAGGGCCGCGCCGATGGCTCTGGCGATCGGCGCGCACACGTACGGGATCAGTGTGCTCGGCCGGGCCGAGGTGAAGGGCGCCGGGCGCGGCACCGCCGACGCCGCCCTCATCGCCACCGCCACCGCCGCCACCCTCACCGCCTTCGCCTGCCTGCCCTCCCACCGCCCGGCCCGCGACCCGGCCGACCGGCCCGGGGGGACGACCCGCCCAGGCCCTCGCCAGGCGGGCGCGACCGGCGGTTCCGGGGGGACGGCGGAGGCTGTCGGGACGGTGCTCGCGGGGGTGTTGCTGGTGGGGTACGCGGGGGCCGCCGCGCGCACGCAGGCGGGGCTGCGCGCCGATCCGAGCCCCGAGCGGGTGCGGGAGGCGGTGCGGACGGCGATCCTCGCGCTGATCCCGTTACAGGCGGCGGTGATCGCCCGGCAGGGCCGGCTCACCCAGGCGACCGCCCTGCTCGCCGCCCTCCCGGCCGGCCGCGCCCTCTCCGCCCGCATGGCGACCTCATGAACGCCCGGCCCGATCGCCACGCACCCACCCCGGACGCCGAGGCTGTGAACTGGGCTTACTGTACGAACGGGTTCTCCGGGCATCGGTTGCCGGAGGCGTTGGGGGTGCTCGCCGAGCTCGGGTACACCGGGGCGGCGATCACCCTGGACCACGGGCACCTCGACCCGTACGCCCCCGGCCTGGCCGGGGAGGTCGCGGCGATCGGCAAGCTGCTCGGTGAGCTGGGCATGAACGCCGTCGTCGAGACCGGGGGCCGCTACACGCTCGACCCCCGGCGCAAGCACTACCCCACGCTGCTGGACGACGCAGCCGACCGCCGGATCGACTACCTGACCAGGGCGATCCGGGTGGCCGCCGAGCTGGGCGCCCCGGTGGTGCACCTGTGGAGCGGCGCGATCCCGGCGGGCCTGCACCCGGACGAGGCGTGGGCGCGGCTGGCCCGGGGCTGCGAGCACCTGCTCCGTGCGGCCGAGCGCGGCGGCGTGGTGCTCGGGTTCGAGCCCGAGCCGGGCATGCTCGTGGCCGACCTCGCGGGCTACGAACGGCTGCGCGAGCTGCTCGGCGGCCCGGAGCAGCTCGGGCTGACGCTCGACATCGGGCACTGCCGCTGCGTGGAGCCGTACGACGTGCCGGAGTGTGTGCGCCGCGCGCTGCCGTACCTGGTGCATGTGCAGATCGACGACATGCGCCGGGGCGTGCACGAGCACCTGGAGTTCGGCGCGGGCGAGATCGACTTCCCGCCGGCGCTCGCCGCCCTCGACGGCTACCGGGGGCAGGTGGCGGTCGAGCTGGGCCGGCACGGCCACGCGGCGCCCGAGGTGGCCCGGCGATCGATCGACTTCCTGAGGAGGGCGCGTGAACGAATGGACCACCCAGGCCGTGCGGCAGACGCGGGCAGACCCTGAGTCGGCGCACCGCCTGTTCCCCCAGGCCGAGCGGAAGGGCGGGCCGCGGGCGCGCCCGGCGCTGCTGGCCCTGCTGGACGCCGGGACGATCGAGGCGCTCTACCGGAACGGCGACGCGGGCGAGCGCCTGTCGATCCTGCGCGCGCTGCCGGACCTCGATCTCGGCCCGGCCGCGCTGCCGATCGTCGAGGACGCGCTGCGGACCAACGACACCCGGCTGATCGCCGCCGCGCTGGGCCCGTACGGCTCCCGCTGGCTGGACGATCACGCGTTCCGCCAGGGCGTGCTCAAGTGCGTGTTCATGTCGATCCCCCTCGCCGAGGTGGACGGCCTGGACCGGCGTCACGACGCCGAACTCACCCGGATGCTCGCCGATCACGCCGCCGAACGCCGGGCGGCGGGCCGTACAGTCCCCGAGGACGTGCTGGAGAGGCTCAGATGAGAATCTTCGACCCCCATATCCATATGACGTCACGGATCACCGACGACTACGAGCGCATGCGCGCCGCGGGCGTGCGGGCCGTGGTCGAACCCGCCTTCTGGCAGGGCCAGCCGCGCACCAACGTGGGCAGCTTCCTGGACTACTTCGACACGCTGCTGGGCTGGGAGCCGTACCGCGCGGCGCAGTACGGCATCCAGCACCGCTGCGCGCTGGCGCTCAACCCTAAGGAGGCCGGTGACCTCCGGTGCGCGGGCGTGCTGGCGGAGCTGCCGCGTTACCTGCTGAAGGACTCGGTGGTCGCGGTCGGCGAGGTCGGCTACGACTCCATGACCGCGCGCGAGGAGGAGATCTTCGAGGCGCAGCTCACCATGGCGGCCGAGGCGGACCTGCCGGTGCTGGTGCACACGCCGCACCGGGACAAGACTGCGGGCACCCGCCGCACGCTCGACGTCGTGGCGGCCTCGGGCCTGCCGGCCGGGCGCGTCCTGGTCGATCATCTCAACGAGCTGACGGTCGGCATGGTCGCGGATTCGGGCTGCTGGATGGGTTTCTCCATCTACCCCGACACGAAGATGGACCCGGATCGCATGGTGGCGATCCTCCAGGAGTACGGCACCGCGCGGATGCTGGTGAACTCGGCCGCCGACTGGGGCCGCAGCGATCCGCTGAAGACCAGGCAGGTCGCCGACGCGATGCTGGCCGCCGGGTTCACCGCCGACGACGTGGCTCGGGTGCTGTGGCACAACCCGGTCGCCTTCTACGGCCAGAGCGGCAAGCTGGCTCTCGACGATCATGAGGCCGAGGCCCCCGCGGAGTACGCGGGCAACACGATCAAGCGAGGCTGACGGCGATGCGCCTGCTGCATCCGGACGGCTCGGTCGTCCATCTCGCCTACTGCACGAACGTCCATCCCGCCGAGGACCTGCCCGGCATCCGCGCCCAGCTCACCGGCTTCGCGGCGCGGGTGCGCGACCTGCTCGGCGTCCAGCGGCTGGGGGTGGGGTTGTGGCTGCCGTACGACGCGGCGCACGCGCTGCTCGCCGACCGTGCCGAGCTGGTACGGCTGCGCGGCCTGCTCACCGAGCTCGGGCTGGAGGTGGTCACGCTTAACGGCTTCCCGTATCGCGGCTTCCACCAAGAAGTCGTGAAATATCGGGTCTACTCCCCCGACTGGGGGTGCGCCGACCGGCTCGGTTACACCCTCGCCCTGGCCGAGATCCTCGCCGCCCTGCTCCCGGACGACGTCGCCGAGGGCACGATCTCCACACTCCCCCTCGCCTGGCGTACCGGCTGGACGGGCGCCAAGGCGGACGCGACGGCGCGCATGCTGGCGGAGCTGGCGCGCGGCCTGCGCGAGCTGTCCGGGCGGGCGGGCAAGGTGATCAGGGTGGGGTTCGAGCCGGAGCCGGGCTGCATCGTGGAGACCACCGCCCAGGCCGCGCGTCACCTGCGGGACGTGGACCGCGACTTCCTCGGCGTCTGCCTGGACGCCTGTCATCTCGCCGTCGGCTTCGAGGACCCGTCGATCGGGCTGGACCTGCCGATCGTGAAACTCCAGGCGTCGTGCGCGATCGAGGCGCCGCCGGAGGCGCACGCCGCGCTGGCGTCGTTCGACGAGCCGCGCTTCCTGCACCAGTCCCGCTCCGCCTCCGGCTTCACCGACGACCTGGCCGAGGCGCTGGCGGGTGGCCTGCCGGCCGGGGAGACCTGGCGGGTGCACTTCCACATGCCGCTGCACGCCGCGCCCCCGCCACCGCTCACCACCACGTCCTCCTACCTGCGCGACCTACTCGGGACCCTGGTCGGCGGCACCGCGCCGCGCACCCGGCACGTGGAGGTCGAGACCTACACGTGGTCGGTGCTGCCCTCGGCGGGCGGCGTCACCACCGGCGGCCTCGCCGAGGGCATGGCCGCCGAACTCGACTGGACCCGGCGCGAACTGCTCGCCCTCGGCCTGAAGGAGCTGTGATGACCACGCGAGGAACCCTGCTCGCCCTCGGTCCGAAGGAGCCGCGATGACCCCCGTCGTCGTCATCGATGTGGTCGGCCTGACGCCGCGTCTTCTCGCGCACATGCCCAACGTCTCCGCCGTCGGAGCCGCGGCCACGCTGCGGCCGGTGCTGCCCGCCGTCACCTGCTCGATGCAGGCCACCCTGCTCACCGGCGCGATGCCGCGCGAGCACGGGATCGTCGGCAACGGCTGGTACTTCCGCGACCTCGGCGAGGTGCTGCTGTGGCGCCAGCACAACGCCCTGGTCCAGGGCGGCCAGCTCTGGGACGCCGTGCCGGGGCTGAAGACCGCCAACGTCTGCTGGTGGTACGCCATGGGCGCGGCCAGCGACCTGCTCGTCACGCCGCGCCCGATCTACCACGCCGACGGCCGCAAGTCGCCCGACTGTTACACCCGCCCCCCGTCGCTGCACGACGACCTGGAGGCGCGCTTCGGGACGTTCCCGCTGTTCAACTACTGGGGACCGACCGCGGGCATCGCCTCCTCCCGGTGGATCGTCTCGGCCGCCCGCCACATCCTGCGCGAGGAACGCCCGGGACTCCTCATGGTGTACGTGCCGCACCTGGACTACGACCTCCAGCGCTACGGCCCCGACGGACCCGAGGCCATCGCGGCGGCCAAGGAAGTGGACGCCGCGCTCGCGCCGCTGCTCGCCGAGGACGCCACCTTCGTGATCCTCTCCGAGTACGGCATCACCGCCGCCACGAGACCGGTCGACGTCAACCGGGCCCTGCGCCGGGCCGGGCTGCTGGAGGTGCACACCCAGGCCGGGATGGAGTATCTCGACCCGTGGGCCTCCCGCGCGTTCGCCGTGGCCGACCACCAGATCGCCCACGTGTACGTGCGCGACCCGGCCGACGTGGACCGCGCCCGTGACGTCGTACGGGAGCTGCCCGGGGTGGACGAGGTGCTCGACGGCGGCGGGAAGGCGCGCTACGGCCTGGACCACGAGCGGGCGGGCGAACTGGTCGCGGTGGCCGAGCCCGACGCCTGGTTCACCTATTACTACTGGCTCACCGACGACCGCGCGCCCGACTTCGCGCGGCTGGTGGACATCCACCGCAAGCCCGGCTACGACCCGGCCGAGCTGTTCATGGACCCCGCCGACCCGCTGGTGAAGGTCCGCGCCGGGCTGGCCCTGGCCCGCAAGACGCTCGGCTTCCGCTACCTGATGAACGTGGTCCCGCTGAACCCGGCCCCGGTACGCGGCAGCCACGGCCGCCTGCCCGACGACCCCGCCGACGGCCCGGTGCTGCTGGGCCCCTTCGACGGCGACGCCTATGCCGCGACGGAGGTCAAAGACCTGCTCGTCACCCTGGCGAAGGAGGCGACGGCGCAGCCTCACTGACCCCTCTGCTCAGGTGGTCTCTCGCTTTCAGCGCGGAAGTGAGGGCGTCGAGGAGGTCGCGGCCGTGGTGCGGCGCGGCTGGACGGTCATGGTCCCGGGCTACGAGGGGCCCGGGTCGGAGTTCTTCGGTGCGTCCGAGTCGTCGCACAGCACGGCCAGGACCAGGGCCGTCACGCTGTCGGGGAAAGAGTCGTGGCGGGAGACTCGCGGGTTGCGGTAGAGGTCGGCGGCGAGGAACAGGCCGAGTTGCACGCGCAGCCGGGCCACCCGCGGATCGAGATGCGGCAGGACGCGGGACACCAGAGCGCTCCATTCGCCCACGTACTCACGCTGCGCGGTGAGCGTCGTGGCCACGACTCCCGGTTCGGCGGTGGGGTCGTCCAGGATCGCCGACCAGGTCCGCGCGATCCGCACGTACGAGCGCACCACGGCCGTGAGCGCTTGCCTGGGCGAGTCGCCGCTGGTCAGGGCGGTCTTGGCGAGCGCTTCGTCGAGGCTCAGCCACATCGCGTGGGTGCCCCGCTCGTACACCGCCTGGAGGAGATCCGCCTTGCTCGCGAAGTAGCCGTAGAGGTTCGGCCCGGTGACGTCGGCGGCGGCGCCGATGCTCGTCATCGACGTCTCGTGGTATCCGTTGCGGGAGAACTGCTCGATGGCGGCGAGCAGCAGCCGTTCCCGGCGCGACACCGGCAGCAGCTCCGCTTCGGGTGCCACCGTCTCCGCTCCCGTCGGGGGCAGCTCGGCTCGGGTCAGGGCGTGGATGCCGGCCCGCACCACGGGCAGCCGTACGGACTGGGGGGCGTGGATCGCGCGCCGGCCGACGCAGGACGTCAGTGACTGGATGGCCCAGATGAGCAGCTCTTCCTGCCCGGCGTCGAGTCCGGGCCGGGCCCGCCGCAACGGGGGGACCAGGTTCCCGGTCCACTGCCGCATCCGGCGTCGCAGCGTCCGGGCCTGCTCGGCGGGCAGATAGCGGACCTCGTGGATCCACAGGTCCGACAGATAGGGCCGGTCGGTCACCCTGGCCAGGACGTCGTCGACGACCTCCGCGAAGCCGGCGGTGTTCACCGGCTCGTCGATCCAGCCAAAGTTGTCGGCGATGACCGATTCGAGCAGCGTCGCCTTGGTGTCGAAGTGCCGATACAGCGCGCCCGCCCGGATGCCCACCTTCGCGGCGATCGTGGACATGGACACGTTGGGGTAGCCGTGCTCGACGAAGAGGTCCCGCGCGGCCACGAGGATCTGTTGCTTGCGATCGCGTGGACGGCGTCGAGGCTCGTCGGGTCGCACGGTGGCTGTCGACATGGGACTCAGCGTAGGCGCACCGGGCCGCTCCGCCGTCACATGGCCGCATACTCACCGTTGCTTTTAAGTGAATGTTGAGTAAGCTCCTAAATGAGTCGACCGGTTGAGATTACCTGGTACGAGAGAGATAAGCGGCGCTACGTTCATTCAAGAAGTGGATTGAGGTGGGCGCGAATGCCCGAGTCCTGGAAGGCCGACGACAGCGTGCGGGCGGTGTACGACCTCGCCTCGTCCTTCGTGTCGGCCGAGCTGCTGCCCCACCGGGACAAGTGGGAGGCGCAGCACCACGTCGACCGCGACGTCTGGCTCAAGGCGGGCGAGCTCGGCCTGCTCTGCTGCTCCATCCCCGAGGAATACGGCGGCGGCGGAGGCACCATCGCGCACGACCTCGCGATCTGCGAGGCGCAGGCCCGAGCCGGCGAGACCAGCTGGGGCAACATGGTGCACAGCGGGATCGTCGCGCACTACCTGCTGGCCTACGGCACCGAGGACCAGAAGCGGCGGTGGCTGCCCCGGCTCGCCTCCGGCGAGATGATCGGCGCCATCGCGATGACCGAGCCGGGCACCGGGTCCGACCTCCAGGGCATCCGGACCAAGGCCGTGCGCGACGGCGAGTCGTACGTCATCGACGGCGCCAAGACCTTCATCTCCAACGGCCACCTGGCCGACCTCATCGTGGTGGTGGCCAGGACCGACGCCGCCAAGGGCGCGAAGGGCATCTCGCTGGTCGTCGTGGAGACGGCCGACTGCCCGGGGTTCGTCCGTGGACGGATCCTCGAGAAGGTCGGTCAGCACGGCGCCGACACCGCCGAGTTCTCCTTCGAGCGGACGCGGGTGCCCGCGGACAACCTGCTCGGCGGGGTGGAAGGGCAGGGCTTCGCGCAGTTGATGAACCAGCTGCCGCAGGAGCGGCTGCTCATCTCGGTCCTCGCGGTCGCCGGGATGGAGGCCGCGATGGAGCAGACCGTCGACTACGTCAAGCAGCGGCGGGCGTTCGGACAGTCCATCTGGGACTTCCAGAACACGAAGTTCACCCTCGCCGAGGGCGCGACGACGACGCGGGTCGCCCGCGTCTTCCTCGACAGTTGCATCGACCTGCACCTCGAAGGCCGGCTCGACGCGGCCACGGCCGCGATGGCGAAGTGGTGGCTCACCGAGCAGCAGGTGACATTGATCGACGAATGCGTGCAACTGCACGGCGGCTACGGCTATATGCGGGAATACGCCATCGCCCGCATGTACCAGGACGCCCGGGTGCAGAAGATCTACGGCGGAGCCAACGAGGTCATGAAGGACCTCATCGCACGATCCCTGTGAACCACAACGAAAGGCAGAAGGACATGACAGGACCAGTGGTCATCTCCGGCCGTCGCGTCTTACCGGTGGCCGAGATGAAGGAGCGCGCGGCTCGCCTCGCGTCGGGCCTGCGGCAACTGGGCGTCGGCCCCGGCGACAGGTACGCCATCATGATGCGCAACGAGACGGGCATGCTCGAGGCCACGTTCGCCGCGTCGCTCATCGGGGCGGTCCCCGTACCGGTCAACTGGCACTGGACCGGAGCCGACCTGCGGCATCTGCTGAGCGACAGCCAGGCCAAGGTGGTGGTGGTCCACTCCGATCTCGTGCCGATCGTGGAAGCCCAGAAACCGGAGCGGTTGCGGATCGTCGAGGTCGCGGTCCCGCCGGAGGTGGCCGAGGAGTTCGCGCTGGGCACGGTGGCGCCGACCGGCCGTTACCCGATGGCCGAGCAGCTCATCGAGGACAACGACCCGCCCGCGGAGTCGGTGCTCACCCCGCCCATGTCGGTGATCTACACCTCGGGCACGACCGGGCTCGCCAAAGGGGTGCTGCGCGACCCGATCGCCCCCGAGAAGGCCGGCGACATCGCCGGTCTCCTGCGCCAGGTGGTGGGCTTCCGGGCCGGCGGCACGGCCGTGATCCCCGCGCCGCTCTACCACACCGCTCCCAACGTGGCCGCGACCTACGCCCTGGCCATGGGGATGAGCCTGGTGATCATGCCGAAGTTCGACGCCGAGCAGTTCCTCCGGGTCGTCGCGGAGCACCGGGCAACCGCCGCGCAGATGGTGCCGACCATGTTCGTGCGGCTCCTGCGGCTGCCGCAGGACATCCGGGAGAAGTACGACCTCTCCTCGCTGGAGAACGTCTCGCACTCCGCCGCGCCCTGCCCGCCGGACATCAAACGGGCGATGATCGACTGGTTCGGCCCGACCATCAGCGAGTACTACGGCGGATCCGAGGGCGGCGCCTGGACCGTCTGCACGAGCGAGCAGTGGCTGGCCCACCCCGGCACGGTCGGCGCGCCGGTCGGGGACGCGGCGATCAGGATCCTCGGTCCCGACAGGACCGAGGTCCCGGCCGGCGAGACAGGCGTCGTCTACGGCCGGCCTCCGTCGGCCTGGCCGGACTTCACCTATCTCGGCGACGACGCCAAGCGACGGGCCATCGACGCCGGTGACGGCTTCTACACCCTCGGCGACGTCGGCCACGTCGACAAGGACGGCTACCTCTACCTCAGCGACCGGCTCAACGACATGGTGATCTCCGGCGGGGTGAACATCTACCCCGTCGAGATCGAGAACACCGTGCTCGGACTGGCGGGCGTCGCGGACGTGGCCGTGTTCGGCATCCCGGACGCCGACTTCGGCGAGGCGCTGGCGGCGCACGTGGAGCTGCTGCCGGACGCGACGGTGACCGAGGACCAGGTACGGGAGCACGTCGAGCGGAACCTGGCCAAGTACAAGGTGCCCAAGGTGGTCGTGTTCGAGGCACGGCTGCCCCGCGAGGACTCCGGCAAGCTGTTCAAGCGGCGCCTCCGCGAGCAGTACTGGCCGGCCCATGGCTGACGGGCCGCTCGCGGGCCTGCGGGTGCTGGAACTCGGCGGCATCGGCCCGGGCCCCCACGCGTGCATGATCTTCGCCGACCTGGGCGCCGACGTGATCCGCATCGAGCGCCCCACCAGGACGGTGGGCGAAACGGACCACATGCTGCGCGGCAGGCAGGTCGTCGTGGCTGACCTGAAGAACCCGGCGGACATCGCCCGGGTACGGGAACTGGCCGACGAGGCGGACGTGTTCGTCGAGGGATACCGGCCCGGCGTAGCCGAACGGATGGGCTTCGGCCCCGACGTGTGCAGGAGGCGCAACCCCCGCCTGATCTACGGCCGGATGACCGGCTGGGGCCAGGACGGCGTCCTGTCCCGGACCGCCGGGCACGACATCAACTACATCTCGCTGACCGGCGTCCTGGAGAGCATCGGCCGCGCCGGCGCGCGACCGGTCCCGCCGCTGAACCTGGTCGGCGACTTCGGCGGCGGCTCGATGTTCCTCGTCGCCGGTGTCCTCGCCGCCCTGTGGGAGCGGGAACGCTCCGGGCTGGGACAGGTCGTGGACGCGGCGATGTGCGACGGCGCCAGCGTGCTGGCGCACATGATGTGGTCCCTGCGGGGCGAGGGCCGCTGGTCGAGTGAACGCGGGACGAACCTGCTCGACGGGAGCCGCCCGTACTACGACACCTATATCTGCGCGGACGGCCGCAGTGTGGCGGTCGGCTGCATCGAGCCGCAGTTCTTCGCGGAGATGGTGCGGATCCTGGAGCTGGACACCGCCGCGCTCCCCGAGCAGTACGACGAGTCGCGCGCCGACGAGCTGCGCGACGCCCTCGCCGGCGCGTTCAGCAAGCGGACCATGGCGGAGTGGGCCGAGGTGTTCGCCGGCACCGACGCGTGTGTCACCCCGGTCCTGACCTTCGAGGAGGCGCTGGAGAACCCCCACCTGGTGGAGCGCGAGGTCTTCACCTCGATCGACGGCGTCGACCAGCCTCGGCCCGCGCCACGGTTCTCCAGGACCCCGGCGGGCGAGCCGGTCGCGGCCCGGCGGGTGACCGAGGCGTCCTGGCAGCACACCACAGACCTGAGGAGCGAGCTTTGACCAGCAAAGTAGTCGTCGCGGGCGTCGGGATGATCCCCTTCAGCAAGCCCGGTAAGAGCGATCCCTACGACGTCATGGGCGCCGAGGCGGCCCGCCGCGCGCTCGCCGACGCGGGCGTGGCGTACCCGGCCGTACAGCAGTCCTATGTCGGCTTCGTCTACGGTGACTCCACCTCGGGGCAGAAGGCGCTCTACCGCCTGGGCCAGAGCGGCGCACCGGTCATCAACGTCAACAACAACTGCTCGACCGGGTCGTCGGCTCTCTGGCTCGCCCATCAGGCGGTGGCGAGCGGCCAGGCCGAGGTGGCGCTGGCGCTCGGCTTCGAGCAGATGAACCCGGGCGCGCTCGGCTCGGTGTGGAGTGACCGGCCGGACGTGCTGGGAGCCTTCGCGCAGGTCCGGGACGAGGTGGCAGGGGTTCCCGATCCGGGCGCGCCGCCCGCGGCCACCTATTTCGGCGCGGCGGGTCAGGCCTACGTCGACGAGTACGGGATCGACCCGGCGACGTTCGCGCACATCACCGTGAAGTCCCGCAGGCACGCGGCGGCCAATCCGTACGCCGTGTTCCGCGCCCCGCTCACGGTCGAGGAAGTGCTGGGCTCCCCGCACATCTACGGGCCGCTCACCCGCTTCCAATGCTGCCCACCGACCTGCGGGGCAGCGGCGGCGGTGCTGGTCTCACCGGAGTACGCCAGAAGGCACGCGCTGCGCGCGGACGTCGTGATCGAGGCGCAGTCGCTGGTCACCGACCAGCCGACCACGTTCGAGGGTGACCCGCGCAAACTGGTCGGCTACGACATGACGGTCGCCGCCTCGCGCCAGGTCTACGAGAAGTCCGGCATCGGCCCCGAGGACATCGGGGTGGTGGAGCTGCACGACTGCTTCACGACCAACGAGTTGCTCACCTACGAGGCCCTCGGCCTCACCCCGGAGGGCACCGCCGAGAAGTTCGTGCTCGACGGAGCCAACACCTATGGCGGCAAGGTCGTCACCAACCCGTCCGGCGGGCTGATCTCCAAGGGGCATCCGCTCGGCGCGACCGGACTCGCCCAGGCGGCCGAGCTCGTGTGGCAGCTGCGTGGCCAGGCGGAGGACCGGCAGGTGGCCGGCGTCGACGTCGCGCTGCAGCACAACCTGGGGCTGGGCGGCGCCTGCGTCGTCACGCTGTACAAGAAGGTGGACGGCTGATGGGGCTGGACCGGTCGCTCATCGGCGAGGAGAGGGCGGGCGGCACACTGCTCGTCACCCGCAGCCGGCTGCGGCTGTTCGCGAAGGCGACAGGACAGACCGACCCGATCTTCGTCGACCTGGACGCCGCCCAGCAGGCCGGGCACCGCGACCTGCCCGTGCCTCCGACGTTCTTCTTCGGCGTCGACCTCGAAACGCCGGACCCGTTCGACCACCTCACCGCGTACGGCGTCGACCTGCGCGCGGTGCTCCACGGCGAGCAGGAGTTCGCCTACCACCGGCTCGCCTACGCCGGTGACGAGCTCAGCTCGTCCTCCAAGGTCGTCGACGTGTACGAGAAGAAGGGCGGCGCCCTGCGTTTCCTGGTGACCGAGCTGCCGGTCACCGACCAGGACGGAACGGTCGTCGTGACGATGCGGAACACGCTCGTGGTCCGCGCCCTGCCGGAAGCGAGCTCCTGAATGGCCCCGGACCTGAAGCCGGGCAGCCGGCTCGACGAGCTGACCGTCCCGCCGATCTCGCGCCACACCCTCGCGCTCTTCGCGGGCGCCTCCGGTGACCACAACCCGATCCACGTCGACCTCGACGTGGCCAAGTCGGCCGGGCTGGACGACGTCTTCGCCCACGGCATGCTGTCCATGGCCTACCTCGCGAGGCTCCTGACGAACAACTTCCCGCCGGACAAGCTGCGGTCGTACCGAGTGCGGTTCGCCGCCATCACCCCGGTTCACGGCCGGCCCAGCTGCCAGGCCGTGGTCAACGGCATCACCGACGTCGACGGCGAGCGGGTCGCCACCCTCGACCTCACGGTGACCCTCGCCGACGGCACGGTGACCCTCACCGGTGAAGCCTCGGTCGCGCTCGACTGACCCTCACCCCCAACCTGAAGGACGGCAATCATGGGAAAGCTGGACGGCAAGTCCGCCCTCGTCACGGGCGCCGGGCGGGGCATCGGCCGGAGCATCGCGCTGAAACTCGCGAGCGAAGGCGCCGGGGTCGTGGTGAACGACCTCGACGAGGCCCCCGCCCGCGAGGTGGTCGAGGAGATCCGCAAGAACGGCGGCACGGCGGTGCCGTTCCCCGGCAGCGTCACCGGTGACGGCTTCGCGCCGGCGTTCGTCGGCACCGCGGTGGACACCTTCGGCGGCGTCGACATCATCATCAACAACGCCGGCTACACCTGGGACAACGTGGTGCAGAAGATGACCGACGAGCAGTGGCACGCCATCGTCGATCTGCACCTGAAGGCGCCGTTCGACATCCTGCGCGCCGCCCAGCCGGTGATCAGCGCCGCGGTACGCAAGGAACGGGCGGACGGGCTCACCGTGCACCGCAAGGTCGTCAACATCTCCTCGGTCGCGGGGCTGTTCGGCAACGCCGGGCAGGCCAACTACTCGGCGGCCAAGGCCGGGATCGTGGGCCTGACCAAGACCCTCGCCAAGGAGTGGGGCCGCTACAACGTCAACGTCAACTGCGTCGCGTTCGGTTTCATCCAGACCCGGCTCACCGAGGCGGCGGCGGACGGCGACGCGTACATCGACGTCGAAGGGCGGCAGATCAAGGTCGGCGTCAACCCGCAACTGCTGGAGGCCCTCAACCGGGCCATCCCGCTGGGCCGCGCCGGCACGCCGGAGGAGGCCGCCGGCTCTGTCGTGATGCTCACCTACCCGGAGGCGGACTACGTCAGCGGGCAGGTGATCGTCACCGGCGGCGGCTTCGAGGGCTGACGACTCAGGGCCCCTGGCCAAGAAGGGCATCGTGGAGGTCACCCGGAGCGGGGTGAGTGTCCAGCCTCAACCAGGGCCCGGGGTCCGCTCCACCGGTCAGCTTGGCGAACTTGGCGATCGTCCCATGGTCGTCGGACTTGGCGGTCGTTCCATGGTCGCTGGTCAGGTCGGCGGACTTGGCGGTCGTTCCATGGTCGTCGGTCAGGTCGTGGACGTCGTGGTGGAACTGGCGGCCGTCCTGGAGGGTCATGGTGATGCCGGCGGCCCAGTGGTCGGGGAGGTGGCGGTCCAGGGCGGGGTCGGCCTCCATGGTGATCTCGGGGTGGGGGCCCGCGCCCAGGTCGGCGGCGCGGTAGAACCGTACGTCGTCGGCGCGGCCCCGGATGGCGGCGGTCACGGCGAAGGCGGCGCTGGCGGCGGCCTCCGCCGGGCCGGGAGGCTGGGTCGAGGCGTTGACGAAACGCAGCAGTACGGCGGGCAGCCGCACCCGCACGGCCACCGCGTCCCTGAGCGGCACGCCCGCCGCGGCCAGTTGGGTGACCGCGGCCACGACCGCGTGCAGCGGCCGGGCGCAGGGGTACGCCTTGAAGGCGCAGCGTTCCAGGTGGACGCCCTCACGCGCGCTCTCCGGCCCGGCGGCGCGGCCGAGCGCGGCGGTGGCGGGCCCGTCCAGCAGGGTCAGGCTGGCCCGCGCCCCGGCCCTGGCCAGGTAGGCGGCATCGACGCCGTCAGCGGCGGCGCGCCCGGCCAGCAGGTAGTGGCCCTCGCCGAACTCGTCGGCGGTGAGCAGGCCGCCCAGTCCGGCGGCGGCCAGCGCGAGCGCGGTCCGGGTGCGCTCCTCGTCCAGGCCGAGGACGCTGGCTGCGGCCGCCGCCGAGCCGAGCGCGCCGAACAGGGCGGTGGGCCACCAGGCGGCGTACAGCGCCGAGCCGCCGAATCGCAGCCCGGCCTCGACGACCGCCTCGTACCCGGCCAGCACCGCGTCCACCACGGCGGCCCCGTCGCGGCCCTCGCGGGCGGCGGTCAGCAGCGCGGCGGGGACCACGACGGCGGCGGGCACCACCGCGGCCTGCGGGTGGAAGCCGTCGAACTCGTCCACGTGCGCCAGCGTGGCTTCCACCAGCACAGCAGTGCGCAACGACCGCTCGCCACCGGCCGCCGACGAGAACGGTCCGCCAAGGAACCGCTCGCCGCCGCCCGCCGGTTTGCCAAGGAAGCGCTCGCCGCCGGCCGCCGGTGGGAACGGTTCGCCGAGAAACGTGGCCAGCGTGGCGGCCACCGGGTGGTCCGCGCCCGCCGCCACGCAGCCCATGGTGTCCAGGACGTGCAGGACGGCGAGCTCGCGGGCCCGGGGCGTGGCCGTCGCGGTGGCCAGGCGGGCTCGGTCGGACAGCTCGGTCAGGACCGTACTCATCGCGACCACGACGCCACTTCGGTCAGGACCGTACTCATCTCGACCACGACGCCACTTCGGGGAGGACCGTACTCATCTCGACCACGACGCCACTTCGGGGAGGACCTCCTCGCCGACGACCTCGATCAGCTCGTGCGGCGGCCGGTAGGACCCCACATGCTGGAGGAAGACGCTGGTCGCCCCGGCCTCGTACGCGACCTTGAGCCGTTCGGCGATCTCCTTCGCGGTGCCGAACAGGCAGAACGCCTGGGCGAAGCGGAGGGCGTCCTCGTCGCTGACCCAGCGGCTCGCGACCTCGACGGCCAGGTCCCAGTCTTCGGCGTGCAGCAGATCGGGGTAGACCCCCTCGAACCGGTCGGGAACGTCCAGGGTGATGCCGGCCAGCGCGAGGAAGGGACCGCCGCCGTTGGCCGCCATCGCGGCGCAGACCGGTTTGAGCATCCGGGCGTCGGCCTCGATGTCGTCGGTGACGTGGCAGAACGCCGAGACGGTCAGCGGGAACCTGTCCATCGGGCGACCGGCCGCCTCGACGCCCTCCCGCACCCGTGCGATGGCGCTGGTGAGGGTCTCCAGCGACATCCCGCTGAGCAGGATCACCCCGTCCGCGATCTCCCCGGCCAGCCGCAGGTTACGCGGCCCGCTCGCGGCCAGGTGCAGCGGAACGGGTACGGGGTCGCGCAGCCGGGACCGTACCTGACCGTAGTCCCACTCGCGGCCGTCGAGCAGGGCGCGGAGCTGAGCCAGACGCTCGGCCAGCTCGACCCGGGTGGCCGCCTTCAGCCCGATCGGCGCGACCGAGCTGTTGCCGACGCCGACCCCGAGCGTCAGCCTGCCGGGGGCGAGCTCGGCCACGGTGCGGGCGGCGGAGGCGACCACCGAGGGGTGCCGGGTGGTCAGGTTCGTCACGGCGGTGCCGAGCCCGATCCGCTCGGTGCCGAGCGCGACCGCGGTGAGCACGCTGAACGCCTCGCGCCAGAGCAACTGGGAGTCGGGCATCCAGACATCGTCGAAGCCGAGCTCCTCGGCCCGCCGGACCACCGTGACCAGCCGGTCGGCCCGGTCGCACGGCGGGACCCTGACGCCGATCCGCAGCCGCCCGGCGCCGGTGGTCACTGTCCCTCCCGCAGGAAGGCGAGGTTGAGCGCGTCGAACTTGGCGGCGTGCTCGTGCTGGGGCCAGTGGCCGCACTCGCCGAAGATCTCCAGGCGGGAGCCGGGGATGAGCTCGTTCATCCGATGCGCCTCGGGCACGTCGCCGAACGGGTTCTGGGCGCCCCACACGATCAGCGTCGGCGCCGTGATGCGGCCCATCTGCTCGGCGGTGAGCAGGTCCTCCTCCCGGTTGGCGAGCTCCTGGAGGCACAGCAGGTTGTCCAGCCGCTTGACGAACTCGGGGCGGTGGTAGATCGCATGCCGTACCTGAACGAGCTCTTCGGAGACGTCCTTGGCGGGGTCGTGCATGAGCAGGTGCAGCCGCTTGCGGGTCAGGTCGATGTCGTCGGTGGTGACGGCCTGGCGGGTGCTGGTCTTGATCCGCTCCATCACGGCCGGGTTGGCGACGCTGCCGCCGGGGGCGACCAGGGTGAGGCGGCTCACCCGGTCGGGGTGGTCGGCGGCCAGCCGGGCGGCGACCCAGCCGCCCAGCGACTCGCCGACGAAGTGCGCCCGCTCCGCGCCGATCGCGTCCAGGTAGGCCAGCACGTGATCGACATACCGGGGGATACGGTACGGCTCGTCCACGCCGTCGGTGTAGCCGTGGCCCAGCATGTCGATGGCGTGGCAGGCGAAGTGCTCGGCGTGCGCGGGGAGGTTCCGGACGAACGCCTCCAGGTGGCCGCTGGTGCCGTGCAGGAACACCACCGGCTCGCCCGCCCCCGCCTGGAGCGCCCTGGTCCGGACACCCGCGGCGTCCACGAAGCGAACCGTGAACTCCAGGTCGGCTAGGTCGGTCCAGACAGTCATTTCGCGATCTCCATGCTCTCGTTGACGGCGTTCTCGTTGACGGTGGTCTCGGCGGTGGCGTTCTCGTTGGCAGGGTTCTCGGGGGTGGCGTTCGCGTCGGTGGCGTTCTCGGCGGCGGCCAGGTCCAGGGCGACGTCCACGATGAGGTCCTCCTGGCCACCGACCAGCCGCCGCCGGCCGACCTCCACGAGGATGTCCCTGGTGTCCAGGCGATGCTCGGCGGCGGCGCGCTCGGCGTGCCGGAGGAAGCTGGAGTAGACGCCGGCGTAGCCGAGCGACAGGGTCTCCCGGTCCACCCGGACCGGACGGTCCTGGAGCGGGCGTACGAGGTCGTCGGCGGCGTCCATCAGGGCGAACACGTCGCAACCGTGACGCCACCCGGTGAGCTCGGCGACCGCGATGAACGCCTCGATCGGGCAGTTGCCCGCGCCGGCGCCCTGCCCGGCCAGCGAGGCGTCCACCCGGATCACGCCCGCCTCGACGGCGACGACCGAGTTGGCCACGCCCAGCCCCAGGTTGTGGTGGGCGTGGATGCCGATCTCGGTGCCCGGGTCGAGGACCTCGCGGTAGGCGTGCACGCGGTCGCGCACCCCGCTCATGGTGAGCCGGCCGCCGGAGTCGGTGACGTACACGCAGTGCGCGCCGTACGACTCCATCAGTTTGGCCTGCGCGGCCAGGTCGGCGGGCTCGGCCATGTGGGACATCATCAGGAACCCGGCCACGTCCATGCCGAGGTCGCGAGCGGCGGCGATGTGCTGGGCGGAGATGTCCGCCTCGGTGCAGTGGGTGGCCACCCGGACCGAGACGACGCCGAGGTCGCGGGCGCGGCGCAGGTCGTCCACGGTGCCGATGCCGGGCAGCAGCAGGGTGGTCAGCCGGGCATTCTTGATCACCTCGCCGGCGGCGGCGAGCCAGTCCCAGTCGGTGTGCGCGCCGGGACCGTAGTTGAGGCTGCTGCCGCCCAGCCCGTCGCCGTGCGCCACCTCGATGGCGGCGACCCCGGCGGCGTCCAGGGCGGCGGCGATGTCGCGCACCTGGCCGAGGGTGTAGCGGTGCCTGATGGCGTGCATGCCGTCCCGCAGGGTGACGTCCTGGATGTAGAGCGGCTCGGTCATCGGGCCACCGCCGTCCCGGCGTGCGCGGCGACGCGCTCGCCGACCCGCAGCGCGGCCGAGGTCATGATGTCCAGGTTCCCGGCGTATTCCGGCAGGTAGTGGGCGGCGCCCGCGACTTCCAGGAAGACGGTCATCATCCACCGGTCGCCGGGCGGGGCGTCGGGGATGAGGGAGTTCTCCGCATCGTCGCGGCCGATCCGCCGGAACTGGACGCGCTGCTTGAGCCGGTAACCGGGGACGTACTCGGCCACCTCGGCCACCATCGCCGCCACCGAGGCCGCCACCGCGTCGGTGTCACAGTCGTCGAGCAGGCAGAACACGGTGTCCCGCATGATCATGGGCGGATCCGCCGGGTTCAGCACGATGATCGCCTTGCCCCGGTCGGCGCCGCCGACCCGCTCGATCGCCCGGGAGGTCGTCTCGGTGAACTCGTCGATGTTGGCGCGGGTGCCGGGGCCGGCCGAGCGGGAGGAGATGGAGGCCACGATCTCGGCGTACCTGACCGGGGCGATCCTGGCCGCCGCGGCCACCACGGGGATGGTGGCCTGGCCGCCGCAGGTCACCATGTTGAGGTTGCGGGCGTCCAGGTGGGCGTCCAGGTTGACGACGGGCACCACGTACGGGCCGATGGCCGCGGGTGTGAGGTCGATGAGCCTGGCCCCGGTCGCCGCCAGGGCGGCGGCGTTGGCGACGTGGGCCCTGGCCGAGGTGGCGTCGAAGACGACGCCGATCTCGTCGGCGACGTCCAGTGCCAGCAGGCCCCGCACCCCGTCCGAGGTGGTGGTCACGCCCATCCTGCGGGCCCTGGCCAGGCCGTCGGAGTCGGGGTCGATGCCTACCATGGCGGCCATCTCCAGGGTGCGGGACAGCCGGATCACCTTGATCATGAGATCGGTGCCGATGTTCCCCGACCCGATGACCGCCACCTTGGTCTTGGCCTGCACGTCAGTCGTCACCGAGCGTCCCTCCGTTGATTCCGGTGAACTGAACGTCCACCACGCCCAGGCCGGTCAGCCGAGCGGTGAGCCGGTCACCCGGGCCGACGTCCACCATCGGGCCGAGCGCGCCGCTGAGCACGATCTCCCCGGCGCGCAGCGGCTCGCCGATGTCCCGCGCGGTCGCGGCCAGCCAGGCCAGCGCGTTGAGCGGGTCGCCCAGGCAGGCCTCGCCCGTGCCGGTGGAGGCCGTCACACCGTTGAGCTCCAGCTCCATCTGGACGCCGGGCAGGTCGAGCCCGTCGAGCGGGACGCGTTCCGAGCCGAGTGCGAACAGCGCGCTGGAGGCGTTGTCGGCGATGGTGTCCACGATCGTGATGTCCCAGTCGGTGATCCGGCTGTCCACGATCTCGATCGCGGCCAGCGCGTACGCGACGGCCTGGCGCGGGTCGACGCTCTCGTCGTCGAGGTCGCGGCCCAGGACGAAGGCCACCTCGGCCTCGGCGCGCGGCCGGAACAGGCCGCTGTGCTCGGCCGGGGTCCCGGCCGGGACGAGCATGTCGTCGAGCAGTGTGCCGAAGTCGGGCCGGTCCACCCCGAGCTGACGTTGCACGACCGGCGAGGTGAGCCCGATCTTGCGTCCGATCCTGCGCCGGCCGGCCGTGATCCGCTCGGCGATGTTCGCCGAGGCGACCGCGTAGGCGGCCTCGATGTCGGCCGTACCGAGCAGATCACGGACCGGTGCGCACGACCGGTGAGAGGTTACGGCCGACCGCAATCGAGCGGCGGCGGCCTCGCGGCCATCAGGTGGAACCAGCATGTGGTCAGCTTCCCGGAACGTTTTTTCTTGGACGGTGGGGTTGAATTTCCGCAGGTGAATAGACCATATTCAGCCTCATACATCCCGAAACAACAAGGAAGGTTCCGTGAGACGGAACGACGACACCTCGATGCTGGAGAAGGTGATGTTGATCCTCCAGACGTTCCGGACCGCCGGCGGGCCGCAGCGACTGGCGGACATCGCCCGCTCCACGCACCTTCCGAAGTCCACCGTGCACCGACTGATCCAGCCGTTGCTCGACCTCAATCTGCTCCAGCGGGTGGACGGCGGGTTCGCGCTCGGGCTGGTCCTGTTCGAGCTGGGCGAGCTGGTGCCGGTCAAGTCCCAGCTCCGCCAGGCGGCGCTGCCGTTCATGCAGGACCTGTTCGCGGCGACGCACCAGACGGTGCATCTCGGCGTCAGGGACGGCTACGACGTGGTGTACGCGGAGAAGATCCACGGTCACGGCGGTGTCGACCTTCCGTCCCGTATCGGCGGGCGGCTCCCGCTGACCTGCACCGGCATCGGCAAGGCGCTGCTGGCCTTCGCGCTGCCCGAGGTGCTGGACGAGGTGCTCGGGCAGCCGTTGCGGCGGCTCACCCCGCACTCGATCACCGACCTGGATTTACTGAAGGACGAGGTCAGCCGGGTCCAGACGGCGGGCGTGGCCTACGACCGGGAGGAAGCGGCGGTCGGCGGTTGCTGTGTGGCCGCGCCGGTGCTCGTGAGCGGGGTGGCGATCGCGGCCCTGTCGGTTTCGGTGCCGGTCGCGCAGTTCCAGCCGGCCCGGCTGGGGCCTGCCGTACGGACGGCGGCGCTGGGCCTTTCCCGCAAGCTCAACCGCTTGTGGTGAGCCGAATTTGAAAGTTCGCACTATATAACAGTCCGCACCGTTAGGCAGTCCGTTTCGGAGAACCCCTTGACACCTCATTCGTACTTCGTACGATACAAGGCAATAATCACCTGTACGCATCTGAGCGGCGGCCACGGCACCCGTCCCACCGCCCAGCGGCATCCACGAGCGAACGCCCCGGACAGAGGGTTACGGACGGTCACCCCGGATCCGTTCCCGCCTCCGGCGACCCGTCGCCTACCGAAGGGATGCCTCGCATGGCCACCGATTTCCCGCGTCTGACCGATCTCGCCGAACCAGGAGCCGTCGTGCCGCCGATCCTCAACGTGACCGAGCTGCGTAAGCGCTATCAGGCCGACGGCCCGCTGGTCTGCGATCGCCTCTCGTTCTCGGTGAACCAGGGCGACTTCGTCGCGATCATCGGCCCGTCGGGGTGCGGCAAGTCGACCTTGCTCCGGATGATCTGCGGGCTGCTGCCGCCGACCTCGGGCGAGGTGAGCCTGCGCGGGCAGCGGATCGACGCGCCGCCGCCCGAGATGGCCCTGGTCTTCCAGGACTACACCCGCTCGCTGTTCCCCTGGCTGACCGTCGAGCGCAATGTGAAGTTCCCGCTGGCCGAGCGCGGCGACATCACCAAGGCGGAGAAGGCCGAGCGGGTCGCCGAGGCGATCAAGACGGTCGGGCTCGCCGGGTTCGAGGACTACCACCCGGGAGAGCTCTCCGGCGGCATGCAGCAGCGCGTCGCCATCGCCCGGGCGCTGGCCTTCCGCCCGCAGATCCTGTTGCTCGACGAACCGTTCGCCTCTGTGGACGCGCTGACCAAGGAGGGCCTCGAAGACACCCTGCTCGCCGTGCGCGAGCGGTTCGCCGACTCGGGGATGACCATGCTGCTGGTCACCCACGACATCGACGAGGCCATCTACCTCGCCGACCGCATCCTGGTCCTGAGCAAGCCGCCGTGCCACGTGGCGGAGGAGCTCATGGTGGACCTGCCCCACCCGAAGAACCAGGTGAGCACCCGCGGCATGCCGGAATTCCAGAGGATTCGCGCCCGCATTCACGACGTCATGGGACTGTCCGCCCAGCGTGACGGCAGCCAACCCGCCGCGTGACCCATCCCCCGCTTTTGCACTACCCCGAAAGGTACGAGTCACATGACGGCAACCAACGTAGTACGGAAACTCCTCGGCATGGCCGCCGTGTTCACCCTGGTCGGGAGCCTGGCCGCCTGTGGCGGTGACGACTCCGCGTCCACCGCCGCGACCGGCGGCCCCATCAAGATCACCATCTCCACGGTGGCCGCGGACTCCGGCGCCCAGGGCTTCCTGGCCAAGGAGAAGGGCTTCTTCACCGCCCAGGGCCTGGACGTGGACGTCAAGATCGTCGCGGGTGTGCCCGAGCTCGCCGCCGCCGTGCAGTCGGGCGGCTCGCAGTTCGCGCTGACCTCACCGGCTTCCATCGCCTCCGCCTCCGCCTCGGGCATCCCGTTCCGCATCGTCGCGGGCGGCCTGCTCTACACCAAGGAGAAGCCGGGCGTCTGGCTGATGATCGGTGACAAGGCCACCGACGTGAAAGAGCTCAAGGACCTGGGCGGCAAGTCGATCGCCACCAACGCGCTCAACACCCTGCCGCACCTGTCCACGCTGGCCGCGCTCGACGACGCGGGCGTGGACGTCAAGACGGTCAACTTCGTCACCCTGAACTTCCCGGCCATCGGCCAGGCTCTGGAGAGCGGCCAGGTTCCGGCCGGCGCGGTCGTCTCCCCCTTCTACGACCAGCAGGAAGCGGCCAAGATCGCACACCGGCTGGTCAGCCCGTACGACTCGGTCAACAACGGCAAGGACTTCCTGAACACCACGTGGTTCGCCAAGGAGGACTACATCGCGGACAACGCGGCGGTGGTGGAGAAGTTCCGGGCCGCCATGAAGGCCACCAACGCCTGGGCCAACGACCCCGCCAACGAGGCCGAGCGCAAGTCGATCCTGCAGAAGTACACCGAGCTCCCCGATGACGCGATCAATGCCCTGGAGCTCGCCCTGTACGGCGACGAGACGACCCCGGACCTGGTGCAGCCGCTGCTGGACGTGATGGTGCGCTTCGGTGCGCTCAAGGAGCCGATCAAGGCCGAGACCATCATCGCCGCCGACGGCAAGTAGGCACCTGTCCGCAGGCGCGCGGGGCCGCCGGCCACGGCGGCCTCTCAGGAAGGAAGATGCATGACGCTCCTCAAGGCGGAGGACCGAGCGCCAGGGGTCGGCGCGGCGGCGTCTCGGCGCACCGGCCGAGGACGCAGGACCCGCCCGCTGTTCAACGTGCGCGGCCTGATGTTCGCCGCCGGGCTCCTGCTCCTGCTGGAGGCCCTGACCACCTGGGTCGTCAAGTCCGCGTACGTGCCCAGGCCCAGCCAGGTCGGGGCGGCGCTCTACACCGGGATCGTGAGCGGCGACCTGCTCGCCGACGCCGGGCAGACCTTCGCCACCTTCGGGGCCGGGCTGCTCATCGCCATCGTCGTGGCGGTGCCGGTCGGGGTGCTGCTCGGCGCCTCGGCGACCGCGTTCAACTCGGTCAAGCTGATCATCGAGTTCCTCCGGCCGCTGCCGTCGGTCGCGCTGATCCCGTTCGGCATCCTCATCCTGGGCGTGGGCGACACCACCACGATCGCGCTGACGGTGTACGCGGCGTCCTGGCCCATCCTGTTCAACACCTACTACGGCGTCCGCGACGCCGACCCGGTGGCCGTGGACACGGCGCGCAACTTCGGGCTCGGCCGCGCGGCCGTGCTGCGCCGGGTGCTGCTGCCCAGCGCGGCGGTCAACATCGCCGCGGGGGTACGGATCAGCGGGGCCATCGCGCTCGTCCTGACCGTCACCGTGGAGATCATCACCAGCAGCGGCGGGCTCGGCTACGCCATCGTCCAGATGCAGACCGCGATCAGGAACGCCGACATGTACGCCGCCGTGTTCGCCGTGGGTCTGCTCGGCTACGCCATCAACGCGGCCGTGGCCGGGCTGGAGCGGAAGATCGTGTTCTGGAAGACCGACGCACGGGACGGAGGTGCGGGGCGATGACACGCCTGCGCGCGGTGGGACGATCGCTGCTGCCGATCGGCCTGCCGATTCTGCTGCTGGTGGGCTGGGAGATCGGCGGGCGCATCCTCGGCAACGTCTACCTGCCGCCGCTCAGCTCGGTGCTGGGCACGCTGCGCGAGGACTGGCTGTTCGAGCACACGCTCAGCGACCTGCTGCCGAGCCTGCAGCGGTTCGTCATCGGCTACCTGGCCGGGAGCGCGCTCGGCGTGGTGCTCGGCATCGCCATCGGCTCCTCCCGCCGGGTGGCCCAGTACATCGGGCCGACCCTGGAGTTCCTGCGCGCGCTGCCCGCCGTGGCCATCATCCCGGTCGCGGTCCTGGCCCTCGGGCTCGGCGACAGCATGCGGATCTCGGTGATCATGTTCGGGGTGCTGTTCCCGGTGCTGGTCAACACCACCACGGGCGCCCGAGACTGCCGCCAGGAGCGGATCGACGTGGCCCGCATGTACGGGCTGTCCCGGCTCGCGATCATCCGCCGGGTGGTCCTGCCCTCGGCGTTCCCGCTGATCTCGGCCGGCCTGCGGGTGGCGCTGCCGATCGCCCTGATCATGATGGTGGTCTCCGAACTGGTCGGCGGGCAGAACGGCGTCGGCTTCTACCTGCTGTCCAGCCAGTCGGTGTTCAACATCCCGGCCATGTTCGCCGCCCTGATCCTCCTCGGCGTGCTCGGGAACCTGGTCAACGCCGGGTACGCGCGGCTGGAGGACCGGTGGCTGAAATGGGCGAGGAACCTGTGAGCGGACCGCTCGGCCGGATCGCCCTGGTCGGCACCGGCGGCACGATCTCGGCCTGGTCGCCGGCCACGCTGGACCTCACCGGATACACCGAGGCCGAGGATCAGCGGCTGACGCTGGCCGAGCTGGTGGCCGCCGTACCCGACCTGGAGCGGGTCGCCGAGGTGGTGCGGATCCCGGCCGAGGCGGGCCCGAGCCACGCGCTGGACCTGGCCGGGCTGCTCGGCGTCGCGGGCGAGGTGCGGCGGGCGCGCGAGCGGCCCGGCGTGCGCGGCGTGGTCGTCGCGCACGGCACCAACACCCTGGAGGAGCTGGCCTTCCTGCTCGACCTGGTGCTCGGGCCGGGCACGCCGGTGGTGCTCACCGCGGCGATGCGCCCGCTGTCCGCGCTGAGCGGCGACGGGCCGCTCAATCTGGTCAACGCGGCCAGGGTGGCGCTCTGCCCGGCCGCGGCCGGGCGCGGCGCACTGGTCGTGGTGGACGACGCGATCTGGTCGGCCCGCCGGGTCGCCAAGACCGGCACGGCCGGGACCGGCGCGTTCGGCGGGCTCGGCCCGCTCGGCGAGGTGGACCCCGGCGGCCAGGTGCGCTTCCGCTTCGCCGAGGAGCACTCCGCCCCCACCCTGCCGGTCACCGAGACGACCCCGGTCCCCCGGGTGGACGTGGTCGTCTCCTACCCGGGCGCGGACGGCGCGCTGATCGACGCGGCCGTGGCCGCCGGTGCCCGCGGCCTGGTCAGCGCGGGGACCGGGGCGGGGTTCCCGACCCCGGCCGAGGCTACGGCGCTGCGGCGCGCGGCTGAGGCGGGCGTGGTGGTCTGCCAGTCCTATCGGGGCGCGTCGGGCGGTGTCCGGCCCAGCGCCAGGCTGCGCGCGGACGGGTTCGTGGCCGGGCAGGACCTCTCGCCGTACAAGTGCCGGGTGCTGCTCGCCCTGGCCTTGGCCGCCGGTGCCGGCCGCGCCGGGATCCAGGACCTGTTCGACACGTTCGGCGGGAGATGAGAGCGAACCGGGGGATCGTCTTCACCCTCGGCGGTCTCGCCGCGATCAGCCCCCTCTCCGGTGACATGTACCTGGCGGCGTTCCCCGCGATCGCCACCGACCTGAACGCGTCCGTCACCCAGGTCCAGCTCACCCTGACCGCCTCGCTGCTCGGGCTGTCCTCCGGGCAGCTCGTCATCGGGCCGCTCTCCGACCTGTGGGGGCGGCGCCCTCCGCTGCTCACCGGAATCATCCTGTACGTGCTGGCCTCGCTCGGCTGCGCGTTCGCCGGCTCGATCGAGCTGCTGATCGTGCTGCGGTTCTGCCAGGGGTTCGCCGGGGCGGCGGCCGTCGTGCTGTCCCGGGCCATGGTCCGGGATCTCTACACCGGGACGGCCGCGGTCCGGGTGTTCTCGCAGATGATGGCCGTGTTCGGGGTGGCCCCCGTGATCGCGCCGGTGATCGGCAGCGCCCTGCTGACGGTCGGCAACTGGCGCGCGATCTTCCTGGTGCTGGCCGGGGCGGGAGCTCTCCAGCTGCTCGCCGTGCTGACCACGCTGGGCGAGACGCTGCCGCCGGAGCGCCGCCAGTCCGGCGGGCTGCGGCGGATCCCCGGCCTGGTCCGCGCCGTCTTCAGCGACCCGCCGTTCCTCGGCGCCGCGCTGTCCTGCGGTTTCGCGTTCGGCGCGATGTTCGCCTACATCGCCGCCTCCCCCTTCCTGCTCCAGGAGGTGTACGGCGCGTCCCCCCTGGTCTACGGCGGGCTCTTCGCGGTCAACGCGGCCGGGCTGACCGCGATGACCCAGCTGAACAGCCGGCTGGCCGCCCGGATCCGGCCGGAGCGGCTGCTGCTCACCGGCATCGGCGCCCAGAGCGCGGCCGGCGTGGCCCTGCTCGGCGTGGCCGCACTCGACCCGGGCCGGCACCTGGCCGCGCTGGCGTTACCGCTGTTCGTGGTGATCTCGGCACTCGGGCTGGTCATGCCCAACGCCACCGCGCTCGCCCTGGCCCGCTTCCCGGGCTCGGCGGGCACCGCGTCCTCGGTCATGGGCGCCCTGCACTTCACCATCGGCGCGTTGATCGCGCCCCTGGCCGGGATCGGCGCCGCCACGGCCGTGCCGTTCGCGGCGATGATCACCGCCATGTCGCTGGCCGGGCTCACCGTCACGCTGACCCTGGGACCGGTGCGCCTGCGCCGGACCAGAGCATGATCCAGCGCGGTCGCACTAAGTACGGTAGGTTGTATACCACCCTTGTACGAGCACCCGGACGAGCTGAAGGAGAGAGCGATGACGGCTGCGCGCGCACCCCTGTCTCGGTCGGCCAAAGGCAGCCGGGTGGTCAACCGTGAGCAGATCATCGAGGCCGCGACCCGCCTCGCCGACGAGGAGAGCATAGACGCGCTGACCATCCGGCGGCTGGCCGCCGAG
The DNA here is from genome assembly GCF_014646515.1 of Nonomuraea glycinis. Classification (GTDB taxonomy): domain Bacteria; phylum Actinomycetota; class Actinomycetes; order Streptosporangiales; family Streptosporangiaceae; genus Nonomuraea; species Nonomuraea glycinis. Next base: position 74,537 of record NZ_BMNK01000014.1, on the reverse strand, counting down.
GTCGGCATCGGCGCGATGACGCTCTACAGCTACTTCCGCAACAAGGAGGAGATCCTCGACGGGATCGCCGACGACGTGCTGGGCGGGCTGGCCCTGCCGGGCGGCGGGGCGGAGAGCGAGCCACGGGAGGCGATGCGCGCCCTGGCCACCGCGCTGCTGGCCATGATGCGCGAGCATCCGAGCATCGTCAGGCTGTTCACCACCCGGGTCACCATGAGCCGGGAGGCGATGCGCGGAGCGCTGGAGAACGCACTGGTCTACCTCCAGCGATCCGGCCTGCCCGGTGTCACGGCGGTGCAGGCGTACGGGCTGGTCATGCACTACACGCTGGGCTTCGCCAGCTACCAGGCGCCGCGCTCGTGGGGCGACCCGAGCCATCCCGAGGTGGAGGAGCTGCGGCGGCAGCGGGTGCACTTCTACTCCGGGCTGCCGCTGGCCGAGTTCCCGACCATGGTGTCGCTCGCCGACGAGATGACCTCGCTGCCGAGCGACGACCAGTTCATGTTCGGGCTGGACTGCCTGGTGGACGGGTTCCTGCACCGGCTGGGCCCCGGCGCCACACCGGGGCCCGCCGCCTGAGGCGACCGCTCAGACGAACGGCCGCTCAGCCGACTTGCCGGTCAGGTGAGCGGCCGCTCAGGCGACTTGCCGGTCAGGTGAGCGGCCGGATCGAGGCGACCGCCATGCCGGTGAGCCACTGCGGGACGGCGGCGTAGGCGTGCGTGACGCCCTCGGCCGGGCCGACCGCGGCGGCCATGGCGACCCAGGCGCGGATCTCCTGCGCCCCGTTGCCCGCCACCCGATCCACGTCGTCGGCCGACAGGCCGAGGAATTCGCTCAGGTCGCCCTTCTCCAGCGCGGCCAGGAAGCGGGCGTCGAAGTCCGGGTTGATGTCCGACTCGGCCGCCCGGATGATCTGCCGCCGCCTGACCTCGTACTCCTGCCAGGAGTCCCGGCCCTCCAGCCACGCCTCGACCAGGAACCGGTCGTCGTCGGAGAGCGCCCGGTACCACTTGGGCCAGGGCAGCCGGTGCGAGAGCCCGCCCGAGGCGATCACCGCGACCCGCTTGTCCTGGCCGTCCTGTCGTACGGCGCGGCCGATCGCGGCGCCGAGCGCGTCACAGCGGCGCAGTGAGGGCAGCGGCGGGGCGAACATGTTCACCACCACCGGCACGATCGGCACGTCCAGGCCCGGCACCAGATGCTGATAGCTGTGCGTGATGCCGTGGTCCACCTGCATGCGCAGCGAGAACGCGGGGTCGAAGTCCTCGCTGATGGTCTCCACCAGGGTCCGGGCCAGCGCGGTGTCGGCGGGCAGCCGGCCCTTGGGCGTGTCGGCCTCGCCCGCGCCGATCACCTCGCCGACGCCCACGGTGAAGGCCGGCATCAGGTCGAGGAACATGCCCCTGAAGTGGTTGGAGCCGATGATGATCACCGTGTCGGGCCTGGCCTCGGCCAGCACGTCCCTGGCCGCTTCCAGGCCGGCCCGGAAGCGGAGCGCGCCGGGGTCCTCGGCGACCTCGTCCCAGTGGGTGTTCATGAGCGTGCTGTGTGACGCGCCGATTCCGGCGACGATCGTGCTCATCGAGAGTTCTCCAGCTCCTGTCGGGTTCTCGTGCAGGTGGTGACCACGGTGTGGATGAGCGTCCTGGTGAGCTTCTCCAGCTCCCGGACGTCGACCACGTTCATCCCCATCGGGAAGTCCACCGGGAGCGGTGCGCCCTCGCCCGCCCTGGCCATGCCGACGCGGGCGGTGGAGAGCCCGCGGGCGCGCAGGATGTTCGCGTCGGTGGCCCCGCTGTTGGCGGTGATCGGCTCGTGCGGCCGGCCCTCCACGTCCTCCCAGGCGGCCACGGCGGCGCGGACGATCCAGTCGTCCTGCGGGGTGGCGGTGCCGGGGATGGCGAGGATCATCCTGGACTCGGCGGTCATCCCGGGGTTCTCGGCCAGAATGCCGTCCAGGGCCGCCTGGAACTCCCGCTTCACCGACATCGGATCCTGGTCAGGACCGAGCCGCAGGTCCACCAGCAGCCGGCACTCGGCGGGCGACAGCGAGGGGGTGCGCGTCCAGCCGCCCTCGATCGCACCGATGTTGCCCTGCGGCGCGACCAGCCCCCGGGTGTGCGCGGCGGCGTAGCGCTCGAAGAACCGGTCGAGCCCCGCCGCCACCACCCCGGCGTCGACGATGGCGTTGCGGTAGGCCATGCGGTGCCTGCTGCCGACGTAGCTGTAGGTGCCTCGGACGACGACCTCGAACCAGCACAGGCCGACCTCCTCCCAGTGCACCGCCCAGCCGGGCTTGGCGATCAGCGCGTGGTCGGCCCAGACACCCTGCTCCAGCATGAACGAGCACCCGCTGCCCTGGCCCGCGTTGTGCCTGGCGGCCCCCGGACGCCGGTTGGTCGGCATGCCGCCCGCGCCCAGGCCGACGATCACGTCGCCGCGCAACGGCACCCCGGCGGCGCGCACCGCCGAGGCGGCGGCGATCAGGGCCGCGCCGTGGCCCTTGGGGTTGCTCGCGCCCAGGCCCACCACATAGTCGCCCTCGATCAGCCCCTCGGCGCGCATGTCCCGGCGCAGCTCCGTCCCGGCCCAGGGCAGATCCTCCTCCTCGGTGCCGACGGTGAGGGTGTCGATCGGGGCATAGAGCAGCAGGTCAGCACCGGTGCCGTCGCCGCGCAGCCGCCCGACGGCGTTGCCCTGCTCGGCGTCCATCGGCTGGTAGAACCCGGCCAGCCCGCGCCCGGCCATCTCCTCGGCCAGCCACCGCGCCAGCTCACCCTCCTGACCGGTGGGGCTGGGGATGCTCGTCATCGAGGCGATCAGGTCCCGCAGGTCGATCCGCTCCACCTGGGCGCGGGCGGCCTGGATCCACTGCTGCTCCTGCTTCGAAATGATCATCGTTCTGCTCCCTTGCCGGTCGAGAGGTGTTCGGCCGCGTGCTCGACCAGACCGGCCGCGGCGTCGAGTTTCCAGACGTTGCCGGGCAGCGGGTCCGCGTGCCGGTCGAGTTCCGCGTCCACCAGGCGGCGCAGCGTGGCCAGGTCCGGGGTCGTTCCCTCGACGGCGCGTTCGACCGCCGTGAGCCGCCACGGGGTGGGCGCGACCGCGCCCAGGACCAGGCGCACGTCCGACCACGCCCCCCGCTCGTCGACGGCCGCGGTGAGCGCGGCCGAGGCGGTGGCGAAGTCACCGGAGTAGAGGGCGAGCTTCTCGAACGAGCCCTGCCGGCGCAGCGCGGCGGCCGGGACGCGGATCAGCGCCACCACGTCCGCCGGGCCGAGCACGGTCTCGCCCGGCCCGGTGTAGAACTCCGCCAGCGGCACCGTGGTCCGGCCGGCCGGACCGACGATCTCCACCTCGGCGTCGTACGCGGTCAGCACGGTCGCCAGATCGGAGGGCGTGACCGCCTGGCACCGGTGCGCCCCGGCCGCCGCGTGCTGGAAGCGGTGGTCGCCGAGCACCGCGTAGCAGGGGCTCAACGCCCCGTTGCGCTTGTAGCAGGGAAAGCCGTTGCGGAAGAACCAGCACCGCTTGGCCTGGACCAGGTTCCCCGCCACCGTCGCGGCGTTGCGGATCTGCGGGGAGGCGATGCTCGCCACCGCCGCCGCGATGGCCGGAGCCAGCCGCTCGGTCGCCTCGGCCAGCTCGGCCAGCGTCACCGCCGCACCGATCTCCAGCCCGAAGCCGCCGCCATCGCCGTCGGAGTCGCCGTAGCGGCGCAGCACGCGGAGCTCGGAGGCGTCGGCCTCGGCCCCGGCGTCGGCCCCGGCGTCGGCCCCGGCGTCGGCCCCGGCGTTGGCGTCGCCGTCTGCGTCGGCGTAGCGGCGCAGTACGCGGAGCTCGGGGGCGTCGCCTACGGAGACCAGCCGGGCCGGTCTGGCGGGGCGCAACCGGGCCTCGGTGAGGACGTCGGTGCCGCCGCCGACCAGGACGGCGTCACCGGTGAGCGCGGCGGAAGCCTCCTTCGCCCCGGCCGCGACGACCAGCTCCTCCGGCTGCGGCTCCGCGTCGGGTCCTGGCCCGACGCCGGGCCCGAACCGGACACCCCAGCGGTGCAGCGCGTGGTGCAGCCCGCGCGGGTAGGCCCAGCGGACCAGGGCGATCCACCAGCGGTCCGGGCGGCGCCAGATCCGGAACTTCCGGACCCGGCCCTCCTGCCTGGCCAGCTCGTCAATGATCTTGTCCGGGGTGGCGGGCAGCTCGCGCACGCGTACGCCGACCGCGTCGTAGATGGCGTTCACGACCGCCGCACCCGGCGGAATGATCGACATCTCCCCGACGCTCTTGGCCCCGTACGGCCCCGCCGGATCGTCCCCTTCGACGATGACCGGCCGGATCCGCGGCAGGTCGGCGGCCCGTGGCAGGGCGTAGTTGACGTAGGCGGCGTTCACCACCCGCCCGCCCTCCCTGACCAGCTCCTCGCCCAGCGCCGCGCCCAGGCCCATCGCGGCGCCGCCCGCGATCTGGCCCTCCACCATGGTCGGGTTGATCGCCCGGCCCACGTCGTGCGCGGCGACGTAGTCGACCACGCTGACCTTGCCGGTACGGCGGTCCACGTGCACCTCCGCCCCGTGCGCGGCGAACGCGTACGTGGGCGACAGGTTGGCGGTGTCCCGGTCCGGGGTGAGCATCTCGGTGCCCTCAAGGAGGTAACTGGTCTCGTGGCTGAGCACCCCGTCGACGCTGTCGGGGCTGAGCCGTACCAGGTCACCGAGGGGGACGGAGCTGTCGCCGCGGACGGCCTGGCCGTCGCGCAGCTCGATCCGGCCCTCGCCGAGCTTGTCGGCGGCGAGGGTCCTGAGCCGGTCGGCCAGCTCCCTGGCGGCCTGCCCGACCGAGGAGCCGGTCATGTGGGTCCCCCGGGAGGACCAGGCGCCCAGCTCGAACGGCGTGTGCTCGCCGTCCATCGAGAGCACCTCCACCCGGTCCAGCGGGACGCCCAGCTCGTGCGCGGCCACCTGGGCGAGGATGGTGCGCTGCCCGGTCCCCGCGTCGGCCCCGCCGAAGCGGACCCGGGCGCTGCCGTCCTCGAACAGGTCGATGGCCGCGTCGCTGCGGTTGGCGAACTCGTAGGCGTACGCGCCGCTGCCGTGCATGCCGACCGCCGCGCCCAGGCCGTGGCCCGCGGGCCGCTCGCGCCTGCGGGCATCCCAGTCCAGGCCGTCGCGGACCGCCTCCAGGCAGGGTCCCAGCCGGTTGGTGGTCACCTCGTATCCGCAGAGCGTCGTGCTCCACTCCGCGCCCAGGTTGCGCAGCCGCAGCTCGATCGGGTCGACGCCGAGCCGCTCGGCCAGCTCGTCCACCTGACTCTCCACCGCGAGCGAGACCTGAGGGGTGCCGTAGCCACGGAACTGGCCGCCGGCCTGCGTGGCGGTGTCCACCAGCCGGGCGTCGAAGCGCACCCCGTCGGGCCGGTACATCGAGCCGAGAGTGATGACACCGACCCGGAGCACCGAGGAGCCCATGTGGTTGTAGGCGCCGTTGTCCACGTCGATGTCGGCCTCGAACAGGCTGATGCGCCCGTCGGCGTCGGCGGAGGTGCGCAGCCGGGTCTCGAACCGGTGCCGGGGCTTGTTCGCGGCGAACTCCTCCTCGCGGCTGAGTTCGAGCAGCACGGGCCGGCCGGACTTGCGGGCCAGCGCGGCGGCGAGCACCTCGTGCTCGGAGATCTTGGACTTGGCGCCGAACCCGCCGCCGACCGCGACCTCCCGGCAGATCACCTGGTCACGGGAGAGCCCGAGCAGGCCCGCGACCTCCTTGACGATGAACCAGGGCGCCTGGGTCGAGGTCCACAGTTCGAGCAGTTCGCGCTCGGCGTCCCAGGCGGCGAGCGTCGTGTTGGGCTCCATCACCGCGTGCGAGACGCTGGGGTAGACGAACGCACCGGTCACGGTGTGCGCGGCGGCGGCCTGGCCGGCCGGCACGTCGCCCCAGTCGGCGGCCCAGCGGACGCTGACGTTGCGCAGGCCGGTGGTGCGCCGGTGCAGCTCACGGGCTCCGGGGGCGCGCGCCTCGGCGATCGTCAGGGGAGCCCGCCTGGGCCGGTAGCGCACGCGGATCGCCCGGCAGGCGGCCTCGGCCTGCTCGCGCGTGTCGGCGGCGACCGCGGCGACCTCCTGGCCGACGTTTCGCACCACGTCCCCGGCCAGCGGCGGCCGGTCCGAGAGAGGGCCGCCCCGGTGCTGGTAGAGCGCGCCGGGCGGGAAGTCCGCGTGGGTGATGACGGCGCGCACGCCGGGCATCCGCTCGGCCCGGCCGGTGTCGATCGAGGCGATCAGCGCGTACGGGTGCGGCGAGCGCAGCACGGCGGCGTGCAGGTGGGCGGGCTCGGACAGGTCGGCGGTGTAGTCCACCAGGCCGAGGCTGCGCAGCCACCAGTCGATCGGCCTGGCCCGCTCGCCGATGCTCATGCCCGTGCCTCCGCGACCGCGCACACCGCGTCCACCAGGCCGTTGTAGCCGGTGCAGCGGCAGATGTTGCCGCTCAGCCGCCGCCGGACGTAGGGCTCCAGCTCCGCGCCGCCGGGGACCGGGCCGCGCAGGACGGCGACCGCGTGCACGAGCTGCCCCGCGGTGCAGAAACCGCACTGGAAGGCCCCGTGGTCGGCGAACGCTTCTTGCAGGTCGCGTGCCTCCTCGCCCAGCCCTTCCGCGGTGACCACCTCGCGGCCGACCAGCCGGGCCGGGGTGACGCACGCCATCCGGGGCACGCCGCCGACCAGCACCGTGCAGGCGCCGCATTCGCCGCGCTCGCAGGCGAGCTTCACCGAGGTGCAGCGCAGTTGCTCGCGCAGCACCCGGGCCAGCGAGGTGCGCGCGTCCGCCCGCACGGTGACGCGCTCGCCGTTGACCACCAGGTCGGTCGTGCCGGTCATGTCAGCCCTTCCGATGCGTGCGCACGGTGGTGCCGGTGGTGCGGATCAGCAGCACGTCCAGGCGGCGGCGGACCGGCGGGATGAGCAGGGCCGCCGTCGTCGCGAGCAGCACGGTGGCGGTAACGCCCAGAACACGGCGCATGAGATCTCCATTCACAGGGGTCATCGGTCAAGAAAGGCCCGCACGGCCGCCGCGTAGGCGCGAGGCCGCTCCTGCTGCGGGTGGTGCGAGGTCCGGGCCAGCACGTGCAGGTCGGCGCGGGGCAGCAGCCGGGTCAGACCCAGCGCGTACGACGGCCCGGCGAACGGGTCGCCCGCCCCCCACAGCAGCAGCACCGGCCGGTCCACCCGGGGCAGCAGCCCGGCCAGGTCCTCCGGTGCTCCCCGGGCGGCGGTGTCGGTGGCCACCGCCAGATACTCGGGGCGCACACTGGCGCGGTACCTGGCCCGTACGGTCTCCGCCGGGACGCGGGCCCGGTCGTGAAACTCGTGCGCGCCGATCAGCTCGGCCATCTTCGCCTCGGACGGGCCGTCGCCGCCGTAGTAGGCGTCCCTGATGGCCGGGCCGGTGACGCCGCCGTCCGGCGGGGTGGGCGCGCTCCCGGTGGCGACGATCCGGCCGACCCGGTTCGGGGCGAGCGCCGCCAGGCGCAGCGCCACGGAACCGCCGAAGGACTGGCAGACCAGGTCCACCTCGGCCAGGCCGAGGCGGTCGAGCACGGCCAGCACCTGCCCGGCGTGGTAGCCGAACACCGGTTCGCCGATCACCGGCACCGGTGACTCGCCGAACTGCGGCAGATCCAGGAAGATCAACCGGCGTCCTGGGGCCAGCGCCTCCGCCACGGGGGCGAAGTCGGTCCAGGCCGCGCAGCCGGGACCACCGCCGTGCAGGACCAGGGTCGGCCGTCCCGCGCCGAGCTCCCGGTAGGCGAGGTCGAGCCCGGCGGCGGCGACCCGGCGCGGCTCAGGCACGCGGGGATCCCGAGGCGGGGTCGTAGGGCTGCGGCTTGGGACGGGCCTTCTCGATCAGCCGCCGCCAGCCGGTGATGGACAGGTCCGGCCGGTAGAGCTTCTCCGGCGGGGCGTCCATCACGTCCACCATCCAGGCGTCCTGGGCGGTGAACTGGCCGTGGAAGAGCCACCGGATGGCGCTCAGGTACTTGAACTTGAACAGCAACCCCTTCGCGCCGCTCTCGAACCTGACCATCATCTGGACGTATCTCACCGTGTCCGCGTCGACCGGGACGTACCACTCGTAGTGAATGAAGTGCGGGTAGGCGACGCGGAGCAGGCCGGGCAGCCGGATCGACACGAAGCCGGGAATGTCCAGCCCGGCGATCACCGGGTTGACGCTCTTGCCCTTGCCCGGCGCGTCGGGCAGCGGCATGCGCTTCCACCAGCGCTTGTTGCTCCAGGTGCCCAGCCCGGGGTAGTCGGCCTCCCAGTGGACCTCGTCCTGGACCCGGATCAGCCAGGGACCGACCTCGGCCACCCGGGTCTTGTTCCAGGCGGGCATCACCTTGAACAGCCGCCACAGCGCGGTGTTGTGCAGGTATTTGGCGTGGCCCTCGTCGAAGCCGTTCTCGGCGGCGAACCGCCAGTTGCCCGCCCGCAGGTCGATCTTGCCGCCCATCACGTGGTCGTTGTCCAGCAGCTCGGCGGGGATGTCCTGCTCGATCGGGTGCGGCTCACCGTCGCCGACGTAGATCCAGACGAGTCCGAGCCGCTGCTCGACCGGGTAGGTCTTGACCGAGAGCCGGCCGCAGATCGGCGACTCGGGGCCGTCGGTCAGCACGGCCGAGAGGTTGCCGCTCTCCAGGTCGAAGGTCCAGCCGTGGTAGGCGCAGCTCACCGTGCCGGGGAACTCGCGGCGGCCGTGGGACAGCGGGACGCCCCGGTGCGGGCAGCGGTCCTTGAGCGCGTAGATCTTGTCCCCCTCGCGGGCGACCATGATCTTCTCGCCGAGCAGGGTGACCGCCTGCGGCTTGTCGCCGATGTCGCGCTCCCACACCACCGGGTACCAGTAGTTGCGGAAGCCCAGGGTGGCCGCGTTGTAGGTGGGCCACTGGGTCCAGTCCTCGCCTGGGCTCGGACGGGTCGTGGACCGCGCCGGCGGTTTGGCCGGAGCGCGCCTCTCCGCATGCTGATCAGTCACGGCTCTTCCTCTCGGATTCTGGTCGCACCGGAACCATCATCGTCCGGTACACAGTACGGTCTACTGCACGAAGGTCAACCGCCCAGGTCACGCGTCGACCACCAAGCGGTCCCCGCGAGCCCGGGAGACGCACAGCAGCACGGTGTTCCCGGACTCCTGATCGGCGGGCGAGAGCACCCAGTCGCGGTGGTCGGGAACGCCGTCCAGCACCTTGACCTCGCAGGTCCCGCAGATGCCTTCGCGGCAGGCGCTGGAGACGAACACCCCGGCCTCTTCGAGCACGTCCACGGCGCTCTCCCCGGGCGGCACCGTGACGGTCACCCCCGAGCTCTCGCAGACCAGCTCGAACGGCTGGTCATCGCCTTCGGCCACGAACTCCTTGGCCCGGAACCGCTCCAGGTGCAGCGCCCCCTCGGGCCATCCGGCCGAACGCGCCTCGACCGCGTCGAGCAGGCCGCCGGGGCCACAGCAGTAGACGGCGGTGCCCGCGGGCAGGTCGGCGAGCAGGCCGTCCAGGTCGAGCAGACCGCACTCGTCCTGCGGCAGCACGCTCACCCGGTCGCCGTACTCGGCCAGTTCGCCGAGGAAGGCGAGCGAGGAGCGGGACCTGCCGCCGTAGGCCAGCGCCCACTCGGCGCCCTGGGCCTCGGCCCCGGCCACCATCGGCAGGATCGGCGTGATCCCGATGCCCCCGGCGACGAACAGGTACCGCTCGGCGGGTTCGAGCGCGAAGTGGTTGCGCGGGCCCCGCACGGTCACCTGGTCACCCGGGCGCAGCCCGGTGTGCACATACTGCGAGCCGCCCCGGCTCTCCGGCTCGTGCAGCACCGCGATCCGGTAACTGGTCCGGTCCGCCGGGTCGCCGCAGAGCGAGAACTGGCGGGTGAGCCCCGGCAGCTCCACATCGATGTGCGCCCCGGGCTCCCAGGCCGGCAGCTCGCCACCGGGGTCCTCGAGCGTCACGGAAAGCACGCCTTCCGACTCCCAGCGCATCGCGCGGACCAGCAAGACGAGCTCGGCGTCGACTCCGGCCATAATCCCTCCCTCACCTGTGCGAACACAGTACCGTACATAGTACGAGGCGGCTAGCCGTGAGTTTCGCCGACGAAGTCCAGCACGGCGCGGGCGAACTCCTCGGGGCGCTGCTCCGGCAGCGGCACCCCCGCCCCCTCCACCACGAGCGAGCGGCAGCCGAGCCGCTCGGTCAGCGCCGGCACGTCGGGCAGCGAGTGCCCGTCGAGCGCGCCGCAGACCACCAGGGCGGGCGAGCGCACCAGCGGCAGCCGCTCCTCCATCCGGTACTCGTTGACCCGGACGTGCCCCTCCTCCACCCGGTCCACCACCTCAAGGGCGTCGGCCACGAACCTGGTCAGCAGCGGCTCCTCGCCCTGCCGGTAGAAGTCCCGGCGCCGGCCCCACAGCTCGGTCAGGTGGCCGCCGTCCGGACGCGGGAGCACGTGGTCGATCGGCGAGCCGGCCCGCACCCGCCGCCGCCTGGCCTCGTCCACGTACGGCATGCCGGAGAGCACCAGCGCGCGCACCCGCTCCGGCGACCTGGCGGCCACCTCCACGGCGACGACCGCGCCGGTGTGGTGCCCGACCAGGGAGACCTCGGCCAGGCCGAGCGCGTCCAGCAGCGCCTCCACCCCGTCCGCGGACAACTCGATCGACCACGGCCGCGTCACCCGCGCCGACTGGCCGAAGCCGAGCGTGTCCATGGCGATCGCCCGGACCTCGCGACCGGCGATCGGCAGGACGGCGGCGTACTCGCGCCAGGAGCGCGGCGTCTGGTGCAGGAACAGCACCGGCCGCCCCGTGCCGCACTCGGCCAGGTGCAGCTGGCCGAACCTGGTGTCCACATACGATCTGCGGATCATCCGAAGACTCCGTTCAGAAGAGCGCCGTATCCGGCCGGTCGGTCCTGGACCCCGGTCATGCGCAGGCAGCGCCAGAGCAGGGCCTGGTTGCTGGCGATCACCGGGCGGCCGAACTCCCGCTCGATGTCGGCCAGGACCGGGGCGACCCGGATGCCCGCGCAACTGATCAGCAGCCCGTCCGCCTGCTGCAGCGCGGGGTCGCGGGCCAGCCGCCGCCAGACCTCGGGGTCCCGCTCGGCCTGCTCGACCGGCGTCCGGCAGGGCAGCATGGCCGTACCGGCCACTTCCAGCCCCTGACCGCGCAGGAACGCGACCTCCGCCGCCGTGACCTCCTCCTCGTACGGCGTGAGCAGCGCCACCCTGCGTATCCCGGCGGCGGCGAGAGCTTCGAGCACCGCCTCGATCGTGGTGGTGGCGGCGATGCCGGTGGCGGCGCGCACGCGTGAGTTCACCGCGTCGGGCCCGGCCAGCATGGTGGCCGCCGTGCAGTTCACCGCGATGAGGTCCACCTCGGCGTCGGCCAGGAGGCGGCTGTGCGCCTCCAGGTCGTCGAACAGAGCGAGGTCGTCCGCGAGCCCGGTCCGGCGGAAGGGCATCCGGGTGGTGACGAACTGGACGCCGTCCGGCGCCATCCGCTGTATCTCGTAGTCGCACAGGCCCCCGGAGGGATACAGGTGCCCGATCCGCGCCAGGGTGCCGAAACCAATACTCATGCGCGCACGGTACATCGTACGATACGCGTGAACGGGTGTGACTTTCCCCTCTCTTCGCCGGCCTTGACAGCACTGACCTGCGCTGGACATCCTTCAACCCCGAATGGAATGCGTTCCACCATATGGAACGGGGGTCCCCCGCAGTCGGTTGGAGAGAGAACATGCGCGGACGATCGGGACAGGACTACATCGAGGCCCTCAGGGACGGGCGCGAGGTGTGGCTCGGCAACCGCAGGGTCGAGGACGTCACCACGGAGCCCGCCTTCGCCGGGGCCATCCGGTCGATGGCCGCCAACTACGACGCCCAGGCCGACGAGCAGCTCGCCCCCAGCCTCACCTTCACCCAGGACGACGGCTCGATCTGGCCCACCTCCCTGCTCATTCCACGCACCCCCGAGGACGTGCGCCGCAGGGGCCTGGCGTTCCGGATCGGCGCCGACCTGACCCACGGCCTGATGGGCCGCTCCCCCGACTTCATGAACGCCATGCTCACCGCGATGCGGGTGGCCTCGGGCTTCTTCGCCGAACGCGAGCCCGCCTGGGGCAAGAACATCGAGGACTACTACCAGCGGGTCGGCTCGGGCAATCTCTGCCTCACCCACGCGCTGCTCAACCCGCAGGTGGACCGCTCCGCCGCGGCCTCCGAGGCGGCCGACCCCGGGGTGGCCCTGCACGCGGTCAAGGAGACCGACGCGGGCGTGGTCGTCTCCGGCGCGCGCCTGCTGGCCACCCTGGCGCCGTTCGCCGACGAGATCATGGTGTCGCTGCACCCCGGGCCCCCTTTGAAGCCCGACGAGGAGGCGTACGCGCTGGCCTTCGCCATCCCGGTGGCCACGCCCGGCCTGCGCCTGATCTGCCGCGAGCCCCTCTCCCACCCCGGCAGTGACCGGCACCCGCTCGCCACCAGGTACGACGAGATGGACACCTTCGTGATCTTCGACGAGGTGCTGGTGCCGTGGGAGCGGGTCTTCCTCTACCGGGACGTGGAGGCGGTCAACACCGCCCACCGGGCCACCGACACCACCACCTTCGCCGCGCACCAGACCACGGTCCGCTCGGCGGTCAAGGCGGAGCTGGCGCTGGCCATCGCCACCACGGCCGCCGACACGATCGGCGTGGACGGCTTCCTGAACGTCCAGGAGAAGCTGGGCGAGCTGGTGGACCTCAGCCAGATCATGACCAGCGCGATCACCGGCGCGGAGACCACCGTCCGGCCGAGCGCGTGGGACCCGGGCGTGTTCGTGCCCGACCGGGACGGGCTGCTGGCCGTACGCGGGCTGTTCCCGTTCTTCTATCCCCGGATGGTGGAGATCATCCAGCAGGTCAGCGGGAGCGGACTGATCAACATTCCGGCGGAGACCAGCCTGACCGGGCCGATCGGCGACGCGGTGCGCCGGTTCTACCAGGGCAGGTCCGCCGACGCCGAGCGGCGACTCGGGGTCTTCAGCCTGGCCTGGGACCTGGCCGGGGACGGTTTCGGCTCGCGTCAGCTGCTCTACGAGCGCTTCTACGCGGGCGACCCGGTGCGGCTGCGCGCCAACCGCTACCTCTCCCTGGACCGGCGGCCGCTGCTGGACCGGGTGAACCGCCTGCTGGCCACCGGCTGACCCCTGATGGACACCGCGATCGACAAGGCTTTGGTCATCCTGGAGTCGCTGGAGACCGGCCGGGGCAACCGGAGCCTGGCCTCCATCGCGGCGGCCACCGGCCTGCCCAAATCCACCGTGCACCGCATCCTGGCCATCCTGGAACGGCGGGCCTACGTCCAGCAGGACGCGTTCAAGGACTACTCACTCGGCCCGAAGATCATCGCGCTCGGCGCCTTCGCCGGGGAGCGCAGCCCGCTGGTCAGCGCGGCCGGCCCGCTGCTCGACCGGCTGGTGCGCGACTGGGGCGAGACCGTCCATCTCGGCATCCTGGTCGAGGACAGCCTGCTCTACGTCGACCGGCGCGAACCTCAGGACATCGCGGTACGGCTGGTCGCCGCGCCGTCCCCGCTCAGCCAGCCGCACGCCAGCGCCGGCGGCAAGGTCCTGCTCGCCTTCGGCGACGAGCGGCTCCTGGACACGGTCATCGCCGGTGGCCTGACCAGATACACCGCCGCCACCATCGTGGACCCGGACCGGCTCAAGGCGGAGCTGGCCCGGGTCCGCGAGAGCGGCTACGCCACCAGCGAGCAGGAACGCAACGAGGGCGTCCGCGCCGTCGCCGTCCCCGTCCGCAACCGCTCGGGCGCCGTCGTCGCCACGATCAGCGCGGCGGGGCCCACCCAGCGCATGACCGACGAGAAACTGCACAGTCTCCGCGTCGCCCTCGCCCAGGCCGCCGCGACCCTCTCCCCCGCCCTCCGCTGACGACCGCCTCGCACGAAAGCCGCTGACGACCGTCTCGCACGAAAGGCCCTGCCCGATGACCCAGCCCGCCGGGGCGGACGACGCCCACTTCCCCACGCTGGCCGACTTCCGCGCCGCGGTGTCCCGCCTCCCGCAGGGGGTCGCGGTCCTGACCACGGTGGACGACGACGGGCTGCCGCAGGGGGTGACGGTGGGCAGCGTCATCCCGCTGTCCAAGCGGCCTCCCCTGCTGGCGGTCTCCCTCGACCGGCGGGCCGGGATGCTGGCGGTCGTGCTGACCGCCGGTCGATTCGCGATCAACGTGCTGCACAGCGAGGCTTCCGGCATCGCGGCCCTGTTCGCGACGCCTGGGGTCAACCGGTTCGCGTCGACCGCGTGGACCTCGGGGGGCGGCGGCCTGCCCGTGCTGCGCGAGCACAGCTCCGCCGTGATCGAGTGCGCCGTGTCGGAGACCGTCGACGGCGGCGACCACGTCATCGTCATCGGCGCGGTCGAGGACTCCTCGACCCTGCCCGCCCAGGAACCGCTCGTCTACAAGGGCCGCCGCTACTTCGGCCTGCACCCACTGTGAACCGCCCAGCCGGTCCAGTCCGGCTGGGCGATCCCGCGACACACCGCGGCCTCGTGGCGCGGAGCCGACGATCGGCCGGTCGCCCGGCGTTCGCTCAGCCTGCGGCCTGCGAGGTGACGCGCTGGATCGCCTGGACCACGACGTCGGGCTGGTCGACGTAGATGTAGTGCTCGCTCTTCTCGGCCGTGCTCAGCTTGCTGCCGCTGGACAGCGCGAGCCACTTACGCTGCCCTGCGGACCACGCCTTCTCCAGGAGCGGCCCGTACTGCGGGAGGGCCGCGAGGTACTGCTTACCGTGCTGGATCACCTCCACCGGGATGTCCCCGGCCGAGCTGACCTTGCCGTCCGGGACGACGAGCTTCTCCGGATTCTGTCCCTCGAACACCGCGAGGTTCTGCGCTCGCAACTCGGCCGCCGGGCCCTTGGCCGACTCCGGGATCGCCTTCTTGATGTCGCCGGCCATCGTGGGTGGCGTCGCGTCCAGCAGGACCAGCCCCTTGACCTTGTCCTGATGGTCGGGGGCGTACCTCGCGGCGATCAGCCCGCCCAGCGAATGCCCCACCAGAACCACCGGCTCGCCGCCCGCGACCTGGTCGAGCACCCCGGTCAGCGTCTTCCCTGCGGCGGCGAAGTCCTGCGGGCCCTCCGGCTGGTCGCTCGCGCCCGCGCCGAGCCGATCGTACGAACAGACCCGGCTCTTCTCGCTCACCGTCTTCTGGAAGGCGGCCAGCTTGTCCAGCCCATCCCCCGCCCCGGCCAGCAGGACGACGACCGGCTCGCCTTTCGCCGGGGTGCCCGAGCAGGACACGTTCACCGACCGGCCCTCGACCTCGATCTTCTTGACCCCGGAGATCACTTCGGCCGTGGGTGCCTGCGAAGGGGCGGCGAAGGGATCCCAGTTCTCCACCTCCTCGCTGGAACAGCCGGCGACTCCCGCACCGACCACAGCGCAGCACAGCGCGGTCACGAGGGATGCCTTCGTCTTGCGGAACATGATGTCCTCCAGTGAGATTCACACGGCGGTGCGGCGGGGGGCGCCGAAGCGCCGTGACCACACCGAGAACGCTATGGACGGGACGGCATCGGGGGCGTCACCGCACGGTGGACATTCGCCGGTAGCTCGCACGGGGGACACGCGCCCGCGACCTTCCGCGGCCACGGAACCTTCCGGCCGACCCCATCAGGACACCGGTCACGGCTTGGAGATCTTGCCGGTCTTCTGCCACCCGCTGTAGGTCGTGGCGAACTCGGACTCGTAGGTGCCGCTGCCGCTCACCGGGACTTTCCAGGTCAGGACGAAGCTCGTCGGACGGTTGTCCGCGTCGACGGTGAGCTTGTAACTGAGGTACGAGTTGTCGTTCTCCTCGCCCACGTTCCCGCCCCGCCAGGAGTCCAGCAGCATCCGCAACGGGCCACTCGTCCTGGTCGTGGGCAGGCCGCCGGAATAGGTCCGGTCGGTACGGCGCACGTCGGCGGAGTTCTGGACCAGCTGGTGGATGACGGACGGCCCGGCCGTACCGGCGACCATGAGCGCGTACCAGTCCGCGCTCCCGGCCTTCTGGTCCGTCAAGCTCTTGGCGGGAGCTCCTGGCCTGTCCACGTACAGGTCTCCGCCTGCGACGACGTAATCGGCGGCGGGTGTGTCGGAGGGGGTGATCCGCATCTCGAAGTCGTCCTCGGACGGCGAAACGCGGCTCAGCAGGCTGCCGCTCGCCTGCGCCGAGACGGCGCTCTCCGCGAAGGCGCCCTGGGAGGAGAAGGTGGCGGCGGGGGTGGCGTCGAGCGCCAGGTCGAGGGCGGCGGCCAGGTCCGCCGCGGTCTCCGGGACGCTCGCCACGGGGGACGCCAGTGGCGACGACCGGGCGTCGGTCGCTGTGGCAGCCGATGATTCAGGACGCTGCGCACCGGGCGAGTCCGGCCGCACGTTGAGCAGGATCACTCCCGCGCACCCGAGGGCCGCCACCACCGCGACAACAGGCGAGACCCGCCGTAATCGCTCCCTCCGCGACCGAACGCGCGCCGCCTGCCGGTCCCCGACAGCGATCCCCCCTTGCTGACGCGCGCCACCATCTCCTCCGCGGGCACCGCCACCCCCCTGACGTGCGGCACCGTCCCACTGGTGGGCGGCGGCATCGACTCCTTGGACGGTCCAGACGCGTTTCAGGCGGGCCGTGACGTCGGTCGCGGGATCCGACGTCGTGGGCCCCAGCTCGCCGTGGTGATCGCGCCACGCGTCGGCGACCACCGCGAGCACCTCGTCCATGGACGGCCGCGTCTCGGGCGTCTTCGCGAGGGCCTTGTCGACCGTCGGCCGGAGCCCCTCGGGCACCTTGGCGGTGTCGACCGTCGCGGTCAGGACCCGGTAGGCGAGCGCTTCAGGGCGGCTGGCTCCGTACGGTTGTTTCCCCGTCGCCGCGTACACGACGACGAGCGCCCAGCCGTAGACGTCGGCCGCCGGTCCGGCCGGTGCGCCGGTGTAGTCCTCGGGGCTGACCCATCCCGGAGAGCCGATCACGTGGCCGGTCGCCGTGAGGGAGGTGCCGTCGAGCGCGCGGGCGATGCCGAAGTCCACCAGGCGCGGGCCCTGCGGGGAGACCATCACGTTGGAGGGCTTGAGGTCCCGGTGCACCACGCCCACCGCATGGACGGCGACCAGCGCCTCCGCGAGCCCGGCGGCCAGCCCGTACAGCCCGTCGCCGCTGAGCGGCCCTTCGACGCGGACGTGCTCGCTCAGCGTGCGCCCGGCGATGTACTCCGTCGCCAGCCACGGCTGCCGGGCATCGGCGTCGGCCGCGAGCATCCGTACACAGCAGGAGCCTTGGACCCGGCGCAGCATCGCCACTTCGCGCCGGAACCGTACCCTGAACTCCTGGTTCGTGGCGTGCATGTCGTGGATCAGCTTGACCGCGGCCCGCCGGCCCGCGGCGTCGACGCCCGCGTAGACGATCCCCATCCCGCCGGCCCCGAGCCGTCCGACGATCCGGTACGGCCCCACCTCCGCCGGATCCCCCTGCCGCGGCGCGGAGACGTCCGGGATGTGGGCGGGCTCGACCCACCACGGCCAGGACGGTGGCGGCGCCGGCCAGTGCGGCTCGGGGCCGGCCCAGTCGGCGGGCGGCTCCCACCCCTCCGTGACGGTCCAGCCCGGGGGAGGGTTGAAGGTCCACTGGGGGTTGGGGCGAGGGGCGATACGCACGAGGTCGTCCCACTTCGACTCGTTGACACGATCGCGTGGCAGTATCCCAGAACGCTGGTCAGCGCGGGACGACTTGCCTATATCCCCCATATCAGCCGCAGGTGCTACGGCGGAGCCGACCGGCGATCAAACCCCCAGGCACCCGACGTCGCGGTCAGTGGTCCGCCTCCGTGCCCTACTTGGGCACGCCCTGGTAGTCCGCCTGGCCGGCGCTCTGCCCGCCGTCACCGGTGATCTCGGCACCGGTGACGAAGCGCGCGTCATCACCGGCGAGGAAGAGGATGATGTCGGCGATCTCCGCTGCCTGGCCCATCCGTCCGAGGGCGACGTGGTCGGTCTCGAACGTCACGTTGCTCGTCATGGGCGTATCGATCTGGCCTGGATGGACCGCGTTCAGCCTGATTCCGTGCTTGCCCAGTTCCAGCGCGACGGTCTTGGTGAGCCCGCGCACCGCCCACTTGGAAGCCACGTAACCGGACATCATCGGGAAGCCCTGGAGCGCTCCGACCGAGCCGACGTTCACGATCGCCCCGCCACCGGCCTTCTTCATCACCGGCGTGACCGCCTGGATGCCGTGGAACACCCCGAACAAGTTCACGTCCAGCACCCGCTGCAGGCGTGCGGCGCTCCACTCCTCGAACGGACCGGTGTCGGCGATGCCGGCGTTGTTCACCAGGATGTCGACCCCGCCGAACCTCTTCTCCGTCCGCTTGACGACGTCGGCCCAGGCCGCCGGATCGGCGACGTCGAGTGCCAGGAACACGACGTTTCCGCCGAGCTCCTCAGCCAAGGCGCGAGCCGCCTCGGCGTGCACATCGGCGATCACGACGTTGGCGCCCTCGGCGGCGAACCGCGCGACGGTGGCGGCTCCCATGCCCATGGCACCGCCGGTCACGATGGCCGTCTTGCCGGAAATCCGTCCCATTTCACAACCCCTTGCGTACGACGCTTCTCGTTGCCCTCGGGTCGAGCCTTAGTCGAGGGCACCCTCATGTTTCACAGTACAACAAGATGAGGGAACCCTCCACTTGGTAGACTGGCCGCATGGGACCGACCCGGGCGAACTCGCCACAGCCACTGCGACGCGACGCCCAACGCAATCGCGACGCCCTGCTCACCGCAGCCGCGGACGCCTTCGCGAGGAAAGGCCTCCAAGCACCGCTGGAGCACGTGGCCAAGGAAGCCGGCGTCGCCATCGGCACCCTCTACCGCCACTTCCCCACCCGGCTCGACCTCGTCCAGACCGTCTTCGAGAAGAAGTTCGAAGCCTGGCTCGCCGCCGCGGAGGAGGCGGTGGTGGCCGAGGACCCCTGGGAGGGGTTCTGCCGCTACCTCGAAGCGATGTGCGAACTGCAAGCCGACGACCAGGGCATGAACGACCTGGCCTCGATGCGGCTACCGCTGTCCGACTGCATCCAGGACCGGCTCACGCGCATCCGCGAGCTGGCCCGGCAGGCCATGCGACGCGCTCAGGACCAAGGCACGCTGCGGCCCGACCTGACGCCGGAGGACCTGGTCTTCGTCGTCTGGTCCCACAGCCGCATCACCGCGGCCACCTCGAACGTGGCACCCCGAACCTGGCGACGTCACCTCCACCTCATGCTCGACGCCTTCCGCGCCGAACGCGCCCACCCACTCCCCACACCCGCACTGACCGAAGACGAACTACGCCGCGCGATGACCGAACTCGGCTCCTCCACCCCCTGCGCCGAATAGCGCGCGATGCGACCAGAGCGTTCCACCTGCGCAGACCGGCCGCTTGCGCTCGGGTAAAATGGACTTATGAGTCCAATAGGAGGGTCTACTCGTGCGCTGACCCGCAAGGGAGCCGCGACGCGGCGGCGTATTCTCGAGGGCGCGGCCGCGCACATCCGCGAGCACGGCGTGGCCGCCACCACCCTCGACGACGTGCTGGCCAGTACGGCGACGAGCAAGAGCCAGTTGTTCCACTACTTTCCGGGCGGGCGGGAGGAGTTGCTGCTGGCCGTCGCCCGCCTCGAAGCCGATCGCGTGCTGGAGGACCAGCGACCTCAGCTCGGCGAGCTCACCTCCTGGCCCGCCTGGCAGCTGTGGCGCGACAAGGTCGTCGACCGCTATCGCCGGCAGGGCCGCCTGTGCCCGCTCAACTCCGTCATGTCGCAGCTGGGCCACACCACGCCCGGCGCCCAAGCCGTGGTCACCGAGCTGATGCGCGTCTGGCAGGCCGAGATCGCCACCGGCGTACGGCACATGCAGGGCATCGGCGAGATCGACTCCGGCCTCGACCCCGACCGTACGGCCGCCGCCCTGCTCGCCGGCATCCAGGGCGGCGTGCTGATCCAGTTGTCCACCGGGCAGACCACACATCTGGAGGCGGCGCTGGACCTGGGCATCGCCCACCTGCGCGGCGGCAGGCTCGCCTGAATTAGCCGGTCACAGCGTTTTGGACTTGACAGTCCATTTTTGGATGCGCAGGCTGAGGGGACCGCACATCCGAACGGAGTAACACCCTCATGTCTCTGAACCACTACTATCTGCTCGGACGTTCCGGGCTGCGCGTCAGCCGACTGGCGCTGGGCACCATGAACTTCGGCACCGGCGGTTTCCACGCCGCGTACGGCAAGACCGAAGAGGAAGCCCGTCCCATCTTCCGCCGCTACCTCGAAGCGGGCGGAAACTTCATCGACACCGCGGACTTCTACACCGACGGCGAGAGCGAGACCATCCTCGGCAACCTCATCGCGGAAGCCAACGTGCGCGACCGGGTCGTCCTCACCACCAAGTTCACCAACAGTGTCGACCCCGGAGATCCGAACGCCGGAGGCAACGGCCGTAAGCACATGATCAGAGCGGTCGAGGCATCGCTGCGCCGCCTGCGCACCGACTACATCGACCTGTTCATGCTGCACACCTGGGACCGGATCACCCCCGTCGAAGAGGTCATGCGGACCTTCGACGACCTCACCAAGGCCGGGAAGATCCGCTACGCCGGCCTGTCCGACGTGCCCAGCTGGTACGCGGCGCGGGCCCAGACCTACGCCGAGGCCCACTCCCTCGTGCCGGCGGTCAGCCTGCAACTGCCCTACTCCCTCATCGAGCGGGCGATCGAGCTGGAGCACGTCGCGATGGGGCAGAGCCTGGGACTCGGCATCACCGCATGGAGCCCGCTCGGCGGCGGTTTCCTCACCGGCAAGTACCGGCAGGCCGACCAAGGCCTGGTCGGGGAAGGCCGGCTCGGCGGCGGAGGCTCGTCCGGCCGCTCGTGGACGGACCGGCAGTGGCGGCTTCTGGCGACGCTGGAGAGCGTCGCCGACAGCCTCGGCGTGACGATGGCCCAGGTCGCGGTCAACTGGGTCGCCACCCAGCCCGGAGTCGCCTCCGCGATCGTCGGGGCCAGCAGCGTCGGCCAGCTCGACGCCAACTTGACCGCCCTCGACTTCGACCTGCCGGCCGACCTGCGCGCCCGGCTCGACGAGGCGAGCTCGACGCCGCCCCCGTCGGTCTACCAGATGTTCACGCCCGACTATCAGGCCTGGCTGATCAGCACTGGCACCAAGGTGGCGGACAAGCCGGCCGAATACGCCCCGCCCGTGCGCAACTGGGTCCCCGAAAGCTGACGGCCCCGGCCGGCGCGTGTCCGTACCAGCTGAGCACCACGTAATCGGCGGATTGAAACGGCGCGCGGGCACAGCGATGATCGGATCTGGGACGGCTCGCGAAGGAGACCCATGAAGCCCCAGCCGATGTCAGGCACACCACCGCAGGACGCGGAACCCCCGCAGCGCTCCCCCTGGCTGACGATCGCCGTCGTCTACCTGGGCGGCGTCGTCGCGGCGATGGGGCTCGGCAAGTTCGCCTCGGTCGGGCCCGAGGTGGCGGCCCAGATCGGGCTGTCGCTGTCGCAACTGGGCTGGGTGATCTCGGCGGTCGTCGGGGTCGGCGCGGCCGTCGGCCTGCCCGCCGGATACCTGGTGCACCGGTTCGGCGCCGAGCGGTCGCTGGTCACCGGCCTGATCCTGATCGCGGCGGCGAGCGCGGCGAGCATGGTCACCGGCGACTTCGCCTCGCTGCTGGCCGCCCGCGGCGTGGAGGGCATCGGATACCTCCTGGCCACCATCGCCTGCCCGGCGCTGATCCTGCGGCTGGCCACCGAGCGGGACCGCGGCACGGCCCTGTCGCTCTGGGCGACGTTCGTCCCGATGGGCATCGGCGTGAGCACGCTCGCCGGAGGCATGATCGGCTCCGCGCTGGGCTGGCGCGGCTGGATCGGCGTGATCGCCGCGTTGACGTTCGTGATGGCTCTGGTGGTGTGGGTGAGGTTGCCACGCGGAGCGGGGCGGCAGGCGCCGGCCCGCGCAATGCCCCGGGCCGGGGCGCTGGTGTGGCCGGTGACGCTGGCCGCGGCCTTCAGCCTGGCCGCGCTGGTGACCATTCCGGTGATCGTGCTGCTGCCCACGCTGCTCATCGAGCAGCACGGGCACTCGGCTTCCACCGCCGGTGCGGTCACCTCGGGGATCTCGCTGCTGAGCGTCCTGGGCGGGCTGGCCGTGGGGATCCTGCTGCGCCGGGGCACGCCGGTGGGCGTGCTCGCGCTGGCCGGGCTGGTCATCGTGCCCGCGGCCTGGCTCATGTTCGGCGCCTCGGGGTCGCCGGCGGCCGTGGAAGGTGGCGCGGCGGTCATCTGGATCACGAACGGGTTCCTGGGCGCCCTCGTCTTCGCCACCCTCCCGATGGTGCTGGAACGGCTCGACCACGCCGACGTCGGCAACGGCGTGATCGCCCAGGCGGGCAGCCTCGGCTCGTTGCTCGGCCCGCCGCTGTTCGGCCTGGTGGCCACCGGGTGGGGCTTCCCGGCGCTGGTGCCGGTCATCGCCGTCGGGACCGTGGTGGCCGTCGGCGCGTTATCGCTGGTCGGCCGGCGACTGTCAGGTCACCGGGCCACCGCCAGGCGGTAGTTCTCGTCGGTGGACAGGAGGTTGCGGTGGGTGTCCTCGGCGGTGATGACGCCGTCGTCCAGGACGAGGACCCGGTCGGCGGCGTCCAGGAGGGCCGGGCTGCTGGTGAGCACCACCGTGGTGCGGTCCCGGCGCAGCTCGGCGAGGTTGCGCGCGATGAGCTGCTCGGTGACCGCGTCGACGGCCGTCGTCGGGTCGTGCAGGACCAGGATGTCGGTGTCGGCGGCGAGGGCGCGGGCCAGCGACAGCCGCTGGCGCTGGCCGCCGGACAGGTTCGCGCCCCGGTCGCGGACGGCGTGGTCGAGCCCTTCGCGGTGCAGGGCGACGACGTCGGTCAGCATGGACGCCTCGACGGCCTCGGGGACCGTCCGGCCGGTCCCCGCCGGGTCGATGTTCGTGCGCAAGGTGCCGGCGAAGATCTCCGCGTCGTACGGGTTCACCAGCAGGTGCTCGCGAACCGCCTCGACGGCCAGGTCCGCCAGGTCCCGCCCGCTGACCCGCACCACACCGTCGTAGGCGTCGGGCGGCACATGGACCGCGAGGATCGAGGCGAGGTCGGCCGCGGCGCGCGGCTGATAGGCGGCGATGGCCACGAACTCGCCGGCGGACACGTGGAACTTCAGCTCGCGCAGCGTCCCGTAGCGGACGCCGTCCACCTCAAGGTCGCCGCCCCTGGACGGGCGCTCCGGGCCCGGGGTCATCACCGGCGGCGCGGCCAGCACCAGCGCCATCCGCTCGGCCGACGCGCGCGCGATCATCACGTACTTGGGCATCTCCGAGAACATCCTGAGCGGTTCCATGATGAACTGCGCCAGCCCCACGGCCATGACGAGCTCCCCGATGCCGATCTGGCCGTTGAACGCCTGCCAGCCCGCCGTCAGGGTCACGGCGGCGGCGAGGATCGCGTTGAGGGCCAGCGCGGTGCCGGCGTACGCGCCGTTCACCCTGGCGACGGTGATCGCCTGGGTTTTCGCCTCCGTGCTGACCTTCCGGTAGGACAGGAACGCCGCGTGATTGCCGCCGAAGCCGTGCAGCGGGCGCAGGCCACTGATCAGGTCGGCGACCTTGGCCCCGGCCCGTGCCACGCGGGCCTGCTGTTCGCCGGTGCCGGCGCCGATCCGCCGGGACATCACGCTCAGGACGGTCAGGATCGCCGTGGTGCCGACGATCACCAGCAGGCCGAGCTGGACACTGGCCATGCCCAGCGCGACCGCCGTGATCAGCACCGCGACGAGCGAGCTGATCAGCAGGGGCACCACCTCGACAATGTCGGCGGTCTGGTCGGCGTCCTCGGTGGCGATGGTCAGGACCTCGCCGGACTTGAGGTCGACGTTCCTCGCCACCGGCTGGAGGCCGCAGGCCGCGACCTGTACCCGCCAGCGGTGTGCCTCGGTCGTGTTGGCCTTCTGCAGCACGCGCATCCCGAACCGCCACGACAGCGACACGGTCGTGATGATCACGGCCAGCGCGGCGATCGACAGGCCGAGCGAGCCCAGGCTGCGGTTCGCCAGCGTGTGCTCGACGATCAGGCCGAGCGCGATGGGGAAGGCGGTCTCGCCCGCCTGGTACATGCCCATGAGGACGGTGCCGCCGGCCATGGGGCCCGCGTTGCGGCGCAGCGCGGTCCAGAGGATGTCGGACCCCGTGCGGGGCCGCTGCTCGTCAGGAGTAGTCATCGAGGTGCCGGGCTCGTCAGGAGTTGTCATCGAGGTGCCGGGCGATCGCTTCCGGGGTGCGCAGGGTGAACAGGTCGCGGACGGTGACCTTCGGACCGTACGCGCGGCGGAGCAGCCCGATCAGCCGCACCGCCAGCATGGAGTGTCCCCCGAGGGACATGAAGTCGCTCACCGCGCTCACCTCGTCATCGTCCAGGTCCAGGGCTTCGGCGAAGAACTCGCACACCACGGTCTCGGTCTCGGTCGCCGGGCCGCGCTCGCCCGCCGTGGTCAGCGCGCCCAGGGGCTTGGCCTCCGGCAGCGCCTCGGTGTCCGCCTTCCCGTTGACGGTCAGCGGGATGGCGTCGACCTGGGCGTAGTGCGTGGGCCGCAGGTAGTCCGGCAGCCCGGCGCCCACCTCCGCGGCCACCGCCGCCAGGTCCCCGGCGCCCGCCTCCTCGGCTACCGTGGCCAGGTCCCCGGCGCCCAGCACCAGGTAGGCGGCCAGCCGGTACGCTCCGTCGACCTGCGGGTCCGGCTGGGCGACCGCGGCGGCGAACCGTACCGCCGGGTGCGCCGCGAAGGCGGCCTCGACCTCGCCCAGCTCGACCCGATGCCCGCGGATCTTGACCTGCTGGTCGGTGCGGCCCAGGTACATCAGGTTGGCGTCGGGCCGCCGGATCACCAGGTCCCCGGTGCGGTACATGCGCTCGCCCGCCTCGCCGTACGGGTTCGCCACGAAGCGGTGCGCGGTCTGAGCGGGCTGCCCGAGGTAGCCGCGCGCGATGCCGATGCCCGACACGTACAGCTCGCCGGGCACCCCGTCCGGCACCGGCCGCAGCCACGGGTCCAGCACGTACACGTCGGTGTTGTCGATCGCCACGCCCACCACCGGGTCCGCGCACTCGAAGGTGCCGACGCCGAGGGTGTTGATGGTGTATTCGGTGGGTCCGTACAGGTTGTAGCCGACCGTCCCCTCCGTCTCGGTGAGTCGCCGCCACAGCGCCGGGGTGACCGCCTCACCGCCCAGCAGCACCAGCGCGGGCCGCCGCGCGGGATCGTCGAGCAGCCCTTCGGCGACCAGTTGCTGCGCGTACGTGGGGGTCACGTTGATGACGTCGATCCCGTGCTCCAGGCAGTAGTCGACCAGCCGGGGCGCGTCGCGGCGCAGCTCCTCGTCGCAGATGTGCACCTCGTGGCCGTCGGCGAGCCACAGCAGCTCCTCCCACGACATGTCGAACGCGAACGACACGGTGTGCGCGATCCGGAAGACCCGGTGGTCGTGCTCGGCCAGCACCGGCTCGAAGATCCGGCGCTGGTGGTTGATCAGCATGTTGGTGAGCCCGGCGTACTCGGTCACCACGCCCTTGGGCTTCCCGGTCGAGCCGGAGGTGTAGATCGTGTACGCGGGGTGGCGCAGGCGGTGCGGGTCGTCCGGCGCGAACGTCACGAACGGCTCGGCCGCCGGCAGCGGGCGGTCCAACTCGATCAGTTCGCCGGTCAGCCGGGGGGAGACGGCGCTCACGGTGAGGATCACGTCCGGGCGGGCGTCCGCGACGATCGCGGCGATCCGCTCGTCCGGGTGGTCCAGCTCCAGCGGCACGTACGCCGCGCCGGCGCGCAGCACGGCGAACAGCGCCACGATCGAGTCGAGCGAGCGCGGGATCGCCAGCCCCACGGTCGTCTCGGGGCCGATGCCGCGCTGGGCGAGCACCCCCGCGACCGCGCGACTACGCTCCCGGAGCTGGGCGAACGTCATGGTCCTGCCGTGCGCGACGAGCGCGACCCGCTGCGGACTGCGCTCGGCCGCCCGGTCGAACCGGTCCACCACGGTGTCCGTGCCGACGTCCGTACGCTCGCCCGGCTCGGGCTCCGGCCCCAGCCCGCGCAGCGCGCCCACCGGCCCGGACGATCGGGCCAGGTCGTCGAGCACGCGCAGGTAGTCGTCCAGGAGCCGGCGGGCGCCCGCCGGGTCGTCGTCGCGGTACTCCAGCTTGACCGTGAGCCGGTCGCCGGGCGTGACGACCCAGGTGAACGGGTAGTGCGTGGAGTCGTCGGCCCGCACCCCGGTGATGCCGTGCCGGGCGTTCATCGCGGCGAACGCGTCCATGTCCAGGAAGTTCTGCAGCACGAACAGGTTGTCGAACAGGGTGTCGTGCCCGCCGGCCCGCTGAATCTCGCCGAGCCCCAGGTGCTCGTGCTCCATCGCCGCGACTCGGGCCGCCTGCACGGCCGACAGATAATCCCGTACGGTGTCGTCCGGCCGTGCCCGCGTCCACATGGGCACGGTGTTGAGCAGCACGCCGACGATGTCGGACAGGCCCTCGCCCTCGCGGCCGGAGACGGTCACGCCGAACACCGCGTCGCCCCGGCCGGTGCGCGCGCCGAGCAGCAGGCCGAACGCGCCGGTCAGCACCGAGTTCAGGGTGACGCCGTGCGCCTTGGCCGCTTCCCGCAGCAGCTGCGAGCCTTCGGCGGAGAGCGTGTGCACGAGGGTGCGCGGGAGCTCGTCCGTGAGCGACGGCGACGGTCCGGCGAGCAGCGTCGGGCCCGGGAGTCCGGCCAGGTGCTCGGCCCAGAAGCGCTCGGAGACGGCGAGGTCTCTGGCGTCGAGCGCGCGGGCGTGGTCCTCGAAGCTCGGCGTGGCCGGGGCCGGATCCAGCGGCTCCCCCGCCACGACGGCCTCGTAGGCGTCGAACAGGTCCCGCAGCACGATCTCCCGTGACCAGCCGTCCCACAGCAGCAGGTGGTAGCTGAGCAGCAGGCCGTCGCGGTCGCCGGGCCGGCGCACCACGGTCAGCCGGATCAGCGGCGGCTCATCCAGGTCGAAGCCGGTGTCGCGGTCCCGGGCGCGCAACGCCTCGACCTCCGCGTCCGTCTCCAGGACGATCGTACGGACCTCGGCCCGCCGGCCCGCCGCGAGCATCTGGACCGGGTTGCCGTCGGCGTCGGTGGCGAATCCGGCGCCCACGACCGGGTGCCGCCCGATCACGTACGCCATCGCCTCGGCCAGGGCGTCGGTGTCCAGGCGGCGGTCGAAGGTGAAGTAGTTCTGGGCGACGTACCGGCCGGCCGAGCCTGCCAGCTGAGCCTGGAAGAACAGGCCCTTCTGCAGCGGGGTCACCGGCGCCGTCCGCTCGGCGGTCGCGGCGGCGTCCGCGATGCGCTCCAGGGCATGCCGCCAGTGCTCGGCCAGCTCGTAGGGGACGCCCTCGGCCAGGGTGAACGTCGCCCGCAGACGTCCGGCGTCGAGCCACGCGTTGACCTCGACGGCGTACGGGCTGCCCTGGTCGCCGCCGGTGATGTGCACCGCCTGCGCCTCGCTGCCCCGGCCGAGGTAGTTGAACAGCACCTGCGGCCGCGCCTTCAGGAGTGGGGCCGTCTGCGGGTTGAGGTACCTGAGCCGGCCGTAGGCGACGTGCCCGCGCTCGTCCGGCTGACGCGCCGCGACCTCCCGCGCCGCCGCGACGGGATCGGTGTGCGCGCTGAGCCGTACGGGGGCGATGGCGGTGAACCAGCCGACGGTACGGGTGTAGTCGTGCCGGCCGAGCACCGGGACCCGGCCGTGCCGCTCCAGCTCGATGGCGAGATCGGTGGGCGACGGCTGGATGCGCGTCAGCGCGGTCCGCAGCGCGCCGCACAGCAACTCGGTGAGACCGACGCCTAGCGCCGTCGGCGCGGTACGGGTCACGTGCGTGGTCACGTCAGCCGCGACCTCCACAGTGATCTCACGCACCACCGTTTCCCGTCCCGTGGAGTCGCGCAGCGCGGGTTCGCGCAGCGCGGAGTCGCGCCCTGTGGAGTCGCGCGGCGTGGAGTCGCTCCCCGTGGAGTCGCGCGGCGTCGTTCGGCGCGGCGTGGGCTCGGGTGGCTCTTCCATTGCGGGCAGCAGTGCGGGGGCGGCGAGGGTGGTGATCCAGTGCTCCAGGTCGTCGATCTCCTGGGCGGACTGGGTGACCAGCGCGTCGGCGTACTCGGCGTAAGAGGTGGTCGGCGGCGCCAGGGGCGCGCCGCGCATGGCGGCGGCCAGGTCGTCCAGCAGGACCAGCCAGGACACCGAGTCGACGGCGAGGTGGTGCGCGGTGACCACCAGGGTCCGGCTCGCCGCCAGCCAGGAGAACGCGATCATCTCCCCGGCCTCGGGGTCGAGCCGCCCGGCGGCTTCGTTCGCGGCGGTGGTCGCGTCGGGCGCGTCCGTGGGGATGACGGTGATCTGGCGGGCGGGCTCGGTGCGCAGCGCCCACACCCCGTGCTCGACGCGCAGCCGCAACCGCAGGACGGGGTGCGCGGCCACGACGGCGTTCGCGGCGCGCTCGACGTCGGCGAACCCGACGCCCTCGGCCGCCACCAGCGTCCTGGCCTGGGCGAACCGGGCGAGGGAGCCGCCCAGTTCGCGCTGGCGCAGGATGATCGGCGTCGGCGTCAGCGGGCCGTCCTCGCGCCCGGCGGGCGTGGTCGCCGGGGCCTGCGGCACGCGCGTCCCCAGGTGCTCGGCGAGTGCGCGCGGCGTCCTGAGCAGGAACACCTCCCGTGGCGCGATCGGCAGGCCGAGCGCCCTGGCCCGGTTGACCACGGTGATGGCAACGATGCTGTCGCCCCCGGCCCTGAAGAAGTCGGTATCGCCGTCCGCCTCGGAACCGGGCAACACCTCGGCGAAGATGCCGACCAGCGCGGCGAGCACGGCATCACCCGCGACCACCGGGGTGCTGTCTGCGAGCGTGGCATCCCTGGTCGCCGGGGTGGAAGCACCCGTGGCGACGTCTTGGGCGGCGAGCGTGGCGGCCACCGGGGTGTCGTCCCGTGCGGCGCGCTCGGTCAGGGCCTGGCGGTCGAGCTTGCCGTTGACCGTCAGCGGCAGGGCGTCGACCGGCAGCACCCGGCCCGGCACCATGTACGCGGGCAGCTTCGCCGACAGCAGAGCGGCGAAGTCGCCTGGCACCCGGCCCACGACGTGCGCGACCAGGTGATCGCCGCTGCCGACCCCAGCGTCAGCCACGGTGACGGCCGCGTCCACCACGCCGTCGAGGTCCCTGATCGCGGTCTCCACCTCGCCGAGCTCGATCCGGAATCCCTTGAGCTGCACCTGGTCGTCGGCGCGCCCGGCGAACTCCAGCTCGCCGTCCAGCGTCAGGCGGGCCAGGTCGCCCGTGTGGTACATGCGGGACCCGTCGCCCGCGAACGGGTTCGCCACGAACCGGCTCGCGGTGAGCCCCGCCCTGCCCAGGTAGCCGAGCGCCACCTGGGCACCGGCGACGTAGATGGCGCCCACCCGGCCCGGCGGCACCGGCCGGAGCCGGTCGTCGAGCAGGTAGGTGGCCAGGCCGGGGATCGGGCCGCCGATCGGGCTGACGTCGGCGGCGAAGTCGTCGTCGGTCAGCACCCGGTGGGTGACGTGGACGGTGGTCTCGGTGATGCCGTACATGTTGACCAGCTCGGGCGAGCCGGTGCCGTGCCGCTCGACCCAGCCGCGCAGCCGCCCGAGATCCAGCGCCTCGCCGCCGAAGATGATCCGGCGGAGCGCGGTGACGGGCTCGCCGGCCTGCAGGTCGGCCTCGATGAACTGGTAGAACGCCGACGGTGTCTGGTTGAGCACGGTGACCCCGCGCTCGCGGACCAGCCGGTGGAAGTCGACCGGGGAGCGGGTCAGCCCGTACTCCGGCACCAGCAGCTCACCGCCGTGCGCCAGCGCCCCCCACAGCTCCCACACGGCGAAGTCGAAGGAGTAGGAGTGGAACTGGACCCACACGTCGTGCGGTCCGAAGCCCATGTCGGGCTGGGTGTTGGCGAGCAGCGTCACCACGCTGGAGTGCGGCACGACGACCCCCTTGGGCCTGCCGGTCGAGCCGGACGTGTAGATCACGTACGCCGGATCATGCCAGCTGACTTCGGCCCCAGCACCGTCCACCTGCGCCTGCACCCCCGCGACCCCAGCAACGTCCACCGGCGCCTCCCCCGCGGCCCCATCCCCCTGCACGAGCACCCGCGCGGTCACGCCCGCCCTGGCCGACAGCTCGGTGAAGCGGTCCCGCTGTTCCGGGTCCACGAGCACGACCTGCGGGGCGGCGTCGGCGAGGATGTACGCCAGCCGTTCGTCCGGGTACGCCAGATCCAGCGGCACGTACGCGCCGCCGGCGGAGACGATCGCGACCAGGGCGACGACCTGCTCAAGGGAGCGCGGGACGGCGACGGCGACCCGCTTGCCCGGCCTGACCCCGGCCGCGCGCAGCGCCGCGGCCAGCTCGTCCTTCGCCGCCGCCAGCTCGCCGTACGTCAGCGACCGGGTGCCGCCGTCGAGACCGCATCGGGTGACGGCGGTGGCGGCCGGGTCCCGCCGCGCGGCGGCGTCGAACAGCCCGCCGAGGGTCGTCGGCGTGATCGGCGCGGGCCGCCGCCCGGCGTCGGGCGCCAGGTCGCCGACCAGCGCGTCCGGCCGGCCGAGCAGACCGGTCAGAATCCGGTCGAACGTACGCAGGATCGCCCGCGCACTTCCCTCCCGCAGCAGCTCACTGTCGTAGATCAGGTTGAACCGGGGGCGACCGTCGGACGCCCGCTCCACCACCAGCGTCAACGGGTAGTGCGGGGCCCCCTCGTTCACGATGCCGGTGATGACGAGCTCGTCGCCGGGCCGCCGCAGACCGTCCACCTCGGTCGCCACGTCGAACACCACGAGCGTGTCGAACAGCGGACCGCTGCCCACCTGACGGCCGATCCGGGTGAGCGAGACGTGCTGATGCGGCAGCACCGCGCTCTGGTGCTCCCGCACCGAGGCGAGCAGCTCGCCCGCCGTCGTGGTCGCGGCCCATCGAGCCCGTACGGGGATCGTGTTGATGAGCAGCCCCACCATGTCCTCGATGCCGGGCACGTCCGCGTCCCGCCCGGACACCGTGGACCCGAACACCACGTCGTCGCGGTGCAGGAGCCCGCCCAGCGTCACCGCCCACGCGCTGTGCACCGCGACGCTCAGCGGCACGCCCACCGCCCGGACGGCCGCGTCGAGGTCGGCACCCGGCCGCACGGCGGTGTCGGCGAACCGGTCGGACGGGGTGTGCCCCTCGGCGACCAGCGAGGGGCCGGGCAGCCCGGCGAGCTGTTCCCGCCAGACCCGATCGCTCTCGGCGTCGTCGAGTCCGGCGAGCCGGCGCACATGGTCGGGGAAGCCGCCGCGCGGGTACGCGGTCCCGGGCGCGTGATACTCGGTCAGCAGCGCGCGCAGCATCGGCGGCACCGACCAGCCGTCGGCGACGATGTGGTGCACGGTCTGCACCAGGACGTGCCGGCCGTCCGCGCGGATGAGCGTGTATCTCATCAGCGGGCCGGTGGCCAGGTCGAACCCGGCACGCCGGTCCCGCTCGGCGTGCTCGCGGATCTCGTCCTCGGTGCCGCCGGGCAGGTCCAGCGTGCTGAACGGCGCTGCCACCCCGCTCTCCAGCACCGAGACCACGCGGCCGTCGGCGAGGGCGACGAACCGCGCGGCCAGGTTCGGGTAGAGCGTGAGCAGCCGGGTGGCCGCCGCCGCGAGCCGGTCGGCGTCCACCTCGCCGTCCAGCGTCAGCAGTTGCTGCTCGACGTAGCTGCCCGCCGAGTCGTCGTCGAAGACCGAGTGGAAGTACAGGCCCTCCTGCAGCGGGGTCAGCGGCAGGATGTCCACCAGCGCCGGGCCGTCCAGGGCGTCGACGTCGGCCTGGGTGAGGGACACCGCGCCGAAGTCGCTGGGCGAGTGGCCGCCCTGGTCGAGCGCGGCCAGCCCCATAAGGGCCTCCCGGAAGTACGCGCCGATCGTCGCGATGTCCTCGTCGGTGAACATCCCGGCCGGCCACGAGATGCTGGTGACCAGCTCGTACGCGCCGGTCGCGCCGGGTTCGGCGATGGCGTTGAACTCCAGGGCGCGCGGCAGCCGCATCCGCGCGTCGCGCTTCTCGCCCAGCTGTCCCGTCGTGCCCGCGAGCTGCCAGTCCTCGGCCGCGCCCGCGTCGTAGCGGCCCAGGTAGTTGAAGAGGACCTGCGGCGCGGACGCGTCGAACTCGACGCCGGCCAGGTAGCGCAGCGCGCCGTAGGAGACACCGTTGCCCGGCACCCGGGCGAGGTCTTCCTTGACCGCCTTGAGCGCGGCGGACAGGTGGTCGGGGGCGGTGGGATCGGCCGCCGCGCCGGGGTCCACGGTCACCGGGAACAGGGTGGTGAACCAGCCCACGGTCCGCGACAGCTCCGGCTCGAAGCCGGCGGCGCCCGCCACGAACCGGCCTTCGCGGCCGTGCCCCTCAAGCTCGATGTGCGCGTACGTCTGATCCTGCCCGAGGTCGCGGCGCCATCGGGCGAGGGTGACGGCGAGCGCGGTCAGCAGCACGTCATTGACGCCCGCGTGGAACCGGGCGGGAACCTCGCCCAGCAGCGCGGCCGTGACCTCGGGGCTCACGGAGACGGTCCGCACCCGCTCGTCCGCGACGGTGTCGGTTTCGGACAGCGGGCGTCTGCCCACCGGCCGGTCCGGTCCCGGCAGGGGGCGCTGGAAGTAGGCGCGGTCCGCGTCGAACGCCGCGCGTTCCAGCAGCTGCGTCCAGCGCCGGAACGACGTGCCCACCGGGGGCAGCGCGATCGGCGTGCCCGAGGTGAGCTGCCGCCACGCGGTGGCCAGGTCCTCCATCAGGACCCGCCAGGACACGCCGTCGATCACCACGTGATGGGCGACCAGGACGAGCTGCCGCGCCTGGCGTCGCCAGACGGCACGCAGCTGCACGCCGCCGTCCGGGTCCAGCCCGTCGGTGGCGAGCGCGACGCACTCGTCGAGCGGCCCGTCGCTCTCCTGCCATCCCACGACGGCCTGGCCCGCCGCCGCAGCCTGGCCCGCAGCCTGGCCCGCCGCCTGGTTCGCCGCCGCATTCTGATCCGCCATCGGGATCTCGAAGCTCCAGTGGTCGCCGCGCACCAGCTTGGCGCGGAGCATGTCATGCCGGCTGACCAGGGCGGCGAGGATCTCGTCGAGGGCGTCGGCGGTCAGGTCCGCCGGGGTGTTCAGCACCACCGACTGCACGAAGCCGTCGATCGCGTCGGTGGTCTCGCCGAGCCACCGCACGATGGGCGACCCGATGACGGAGCCGGTGGCGACGTCCCCGTGGTCCACGGTGGAGACGTCGTCCCGGCTCGCCACCGCGGCCAGCGCGCCCACGGTGCTGTCGGTGAAGATCTGCCGCGTCGTGACGTACAGGCCCGCGTCGCGCAGCGCGCCGAGCAGTGAGATCGCCAGGATGCTGTCACCGCCGAGCGCGAAGAAGTCCTGGTCGACGCCGACCTCGTCCAGCCGTAACACCGAGGCGACCGCCGCGCACACCAGGCGCTCGTTCTCGGTGGCAGGCGGGACGAACGTCTTGGCGTGGATCACCGGCTCGGGCAGGGCGCGCCGGTCCAGCTTGCCGTTCGCGGTGAGGGGGAACTCCTTCATCACGACGAGGTGCGCGGGCACCATGTACTCGACCAGGTGCCGGGTGGCCCACGCCTTGACCTCGTCGGCCCGCAGGTCCTCGCTCCCGGCCGCCGGGATCACGTACCCCACCAGGTAGGTGCCGCCCGCGGCGTTCTTCTTGGCGACGACGCAGGTGTGCCGTACCCGGGGGTGCTCCGCGAGGCCGATCTCGACGTCCTCGATCTCCAGCCGCATGCCGCGAATCTTGATCTGGTTGTCGGCCCGGCCGAGGAAGTCCAGCGACCCGTCCGGGGCGAACCGGGCGAGGTCACCGGTCCGGTACAGCCGGGACCCGTCGTCGGCGAAGGGGTTCGCGACGAACTGGGACGCCGTCAGGCCGGGCGCGTTGACGTACCCACG
Source organism: Nonomuraea glycinis (assembly GCF_014646515.1). GTDB lineage: Bacteria > Actinomycetota > Actinomycetes > Streptosporangiales > Streptosporangiaceae > Nonomuraea > Nonomuraea glycinis. The sequence continues at coordinate 40,388 of NZ_BMNK01000014.1, read as the reverse complement.
GCCCAGCAGGAACCCGCCCGCGTACAGCTCGCCGCCGACGCCGACCGGGACCGGGCGCAGATGCTCGTCCAGCACGTACAACTGGGTGTTGGGGTTGGCCTTGCCGATCGACGTGGACAGGCGCTCGGCCGCCCCCCGGTAGATGACGTGCGAGACGCCGATCGTCGTCTCGGCCGGGCCGTAGCCGTGGTACATGGGGATGTCGAGCCGGGTGCGGAACCGCTCGTACAGCTCCGGGGTGAGCACCTCGCCGCCGCACCACACGTGCCGCAGGCTGTCCAGCCGCCCGGAGTCGCCGGCGATCTCCAGCAGCACGTCCAGCATGGACGACACCAGGTAGGTGAAGGTGACGCGCTGCTCGGCGATCACGCTCAGCAGGTGGTGCGGGTCGCGTTCGCCGCCGGGCCGCAGCACCACCAGCCGGCCGCCGGTCACCAGCGGCAGGAAGATCTCGTTGATGGAGATGTCGAACGACAGCGGCGCCTTGAACAGCGACGCGTCGTCGTGGCCGAAGCCCAGGATCTCGTGCGCCTGCCACAGCAGGCGCTCGCTGATCGCCTCGTGCCGGATCATCGCGCCCTTGGGCCGCCCGGTCGAACCGGACGTGAAGATCACGTACGCCAGCGCGGGGCCGAGGATGGCGACCCCGGTCGGCCCGGTGGAGTAAGCGCCGAACCGCCAGTCGCCGAGGTCGACGGCCACGGCCTCCGGCTCGCCCGTGGCACGCTCGCCGGAGTCGTTGAGCTGCACCACGACGCGGGCGTCGTCGATGACGACCGCCCGGCGCGCGGCGGGCCAGCGCGGGTCGAGCGGCACGAACGCGCCCCCCGCCTGGAGCACGCCCAGCAGGCCGATCACCATCTCGGCGGAGCGGTCGAGCGAGATGCCGACGACCTGCTCCGCGGTGAGGCCGCGCTCGATCAGATGGTGGGCCAGCTGGTTGGACAGCTCCGCCGCTTCCCGGTAGGTCAGCGACCGATGCTCGTCGATGATGGCGACGGCGTCCGGCCTGGCCCGCGCCTGCTCGTGGAACATCTCCACGATGGCCGGGCGGACCCGGTCGACGTCGGTGTCGTTCCACCGGGCCAGGTCCGCGAGCCGCGCCGCCATGCTGGACGGGCCGATGGCGCCGATGGGCTGGTCGTCCAGTGCGAGCTGCGCGTCACTCGGTTCCATCATGAAGGCTCAGCCGTCCCTTCCAAGAGATAAGTCGGTCTTCTAACTGCCTTCTCGCCAGGCACGCCACAGCCGCGCGTACCGGCCGCCCAGAGCCACCAGCTCCTGGTGCGTGCCCTGCTCCACCACGCGTCCCGCGTCCAGCACGGCGATCCGGTCCGCCGTCATCGCCTGGGTCAGCCGGTGCGCCACGAACAGCGTGGTCCGGCCCTGGCACGCGGCCGCCACGGCGCGATCGAGCTCGGCGGCGCCCTGGCTGCCCGCCTCCGCGGTCGACTCGTCCAGCACCACCACCGGCGCCCGGCCCAGCACCAGCCGGGCCAGCGCGATCTGCGCGACCTTGGTGCCGTCCAGGCGCTCACCGCCCTCGCCGACCACGGTCGCCGGCCCGTCGGGCAGCGCCGTGACCCACGCGTCGGCGCCGACCGTACGCAGCGCGTCCATCAGCTCGGCGTCGGTCGCCGCCGGCGCGGCCAGCCGCAGGTCGTCGGCGAGCGGACCGGAGAAGACGTGCGTCTCCTGCGTCAGGATGCTCACCAGCGCCCGCGCCTCGGCCTCGTCCAGACCGGCCAGATCGGTCGATCCGATGCGCACCGACCCGGCCTGCGGGGTCCCGATGCCCGCGATCAGCGCCGCCAGCGTCGTCTTGCCCGCGCCCGTCGCCCCCACCAGCGCGAGCGACCCGCCCGCCGGGATCATGAGGTCCACGTCCAGCAGCACCGGCCGCTCGGACTCGGGATAGCTGAACGTCAGCCCCGCCACCGTCACCGGATAGGCCCCGGCGTCCGCCGGCGCGACGGCCACATCCCCCACCAGCCGTTCGTCGGGAGCCTCGCTCAGCACCCCGACCAGCCGGGTGATGCTGGCGCCCGACTTCTGCGCCTCGTCGAAGGTGAACATGATGGCGCCCAGCGGGGTGAACAGCCGGTGGAACAGCAGCGGGGCCACCGACGCCTCGCCCAGGGTGACCAGGCCGGCCTCCAGCAGGACGTACCCCACCACGATGATCACGACCAGGCCGATGAACTCGGCGCGGTTCTCCCTGCCGACGAACCGGCCGAAGAACCGGAACACCTCGACGCCCAGATCGCGCACCCGCCACGACTCGGTGCTGACCTTCTCTCGAAAGGCGCCCTCAAGGCGGTAGGCCCGGACGGTGTCGATGCCGTTCAGGCCGCTGATCAACGCCTGCGCGCGATCGGCCTGGGCCTCCCGCTGCCGCTGGTAGAGCGGCGCGGAGCGCGGGAGATACCAGCGCAGGGCCAGCGCGTACGCGGGCAGCGCGGCGGCGCCCGCCAGGCCGAGCCGCCAGTCCAGCCCGAACATGCCGGCCGTGGCGATGACGACCAGCACCCCGGCGGAGAACACCGTGGGGATGGCGGTCCTGATGCCCTTGGACACCACGGCCACGTCGTCACCGACCCGGGACAGCACGTCCCCCCGGCCGACCTGCTCGATCCGCGCGCTCGGCAGGCCCAGCACCGCCCGCACGGCCCCCTCCCGCAGCCGCGCGAGCAGGTCCGCGCCCAGCCGCCCGATCAGGTACGTCGACGCCGCGGCGGCGGCCGCGCCGAGCAGCGCGGCGGCCACCAGCAGCACCCCGATCGTGACCAGGATCGACCGCGGTCCGCCCTCGACCACCCCGTCGACCACCTGGCCGAGCAGGATCACCGGCAGCACCTGGAGCGCCGCCCCCGCCACCGTGGTCAGCACGGTGGCGAGGGTCAGCCCTGGGACCTCGCGGCAGTGCGCGACCACCCAGCGGGTGGCCTCACGTCCGGTCGCCGTGCGCAGGATGGTCGAGGCGACGCGGGTGTCCGCGGTGCTCACACCCGGACCACGGCGGGCCGGGAATGGGAGGCGTTCACCGGCGGCCTAACCCGCCGACTTGACGAGCTCGTCGATCGCGTACGGCAGCGACAGCAGGGTGCCCTGCGACATGGCCGCGCCGATCGCCGGGCCCTCACTGTCCAGCAGGTAGGACACCTTGCCGTCCTTGACCGCCCGCAGATTGGCGAACAGCTTGAACTTCTTCAGCGCGTCCTGGTCCGCCTGGTCGGCGATGACGAAGATGCGATCGACGTCGACCAGGTCCATGCGCTCGGGGGACAGCACGGTGTAGAAACTGCCGTCCGCGATGTCGTCGATCGCCGTCACGCCCTTGAAGCCGATGCCCGTCACCATGCGTCCGCGCACGTCGGTGGTGGTGAACGGGGCGACCGAGTTCTTGTACCAGGACACCGCGACGGCGCTCTGCTCCGCGAACTCCGGATGCGCCGCCTTGGCCGCGTCCAGCTTGTCCTGGATGCCCTTCACCATCGCCGCGCCCTCGTCGGCCTTGCCGAGCGCCTTGGCGATATGCGCGGCGTTGTCCTGCCACGGCGCGCTGAACGGCTCCTTCTCGGTCTTGGTACGGCCCACCGTCGGGGCGATCTGGGAGAGCTTGTCGTAGGCGGCCTGGTCGATCTCGGAGTAGACCGCGATGATCAGGTCCGGCCGCAGGGCGGCGATCTTCTCGTAGTTGGGACCGGGGTCCCCGTTGTTCATGATGACCTCGGGGCGGGTGTCGCCCCACTTGTCCTTCACCCAGGGCCACTGGGTGTTGATGTCCGGGGTCTTGCCCGCCGGGTTCGGGTATTGGTCGACCATGCCGACGGGCTTGATGCCGAAGGCCAGGATGGCCTGGTCGTCGGTGTAGCCGACGGAGACGACCCGCTCGGGGGCCTTGGTGATCTCCGTGGAGCCGAACGCGTGCTCCACGGTGACCGGGAACGGGCCACCCGTGGTCGCAGCGGTAGTGGCCGCGGTGGTGGCGCCCGGTGTCTCCGGCGCACTGGTCCCGCAGCCCGCGATGAGGCCGAGGCTGAGGGTCGCGACGGAGGCTGCCGCCCCTAACCGCCGCAAGGTCTTCGTCACTGTCGTTCGGTGGAGAAACATCCGGAATCCCTTGCTTTCGCGCTATCCGCTGCAAACCCTCAATACAGGCAGGCAAACCGTAACACGATGAGGTTAGGCAAGGCTAACCTTGCCTCAGAGCTGCACGTGGGTGCGGCCGATCGGCACGATGAGCGGCCGGTCGCTCACCGGATCGTCGATCACCCGGGCGCTCAGGCCGAACGCCTCGTGCAGCAGCTCAGGGGTGATCACGTCACGGGGGTGCCCCTGCGCCAGGATCGCCCCTTCCCGCATCACGATCAGGTTGTCGCTGTAGCGCGTGGCCAGGTTGAGGTCGTGCAGGACCATGACCACGGTGCAGCCCGACTCGTGCAGGTCGTCCACCAGGTCGATCACGTCGATCGCGTGCGCCAGGTCCAGATAGGTGATCGGCTCGTCCAGTAACAGCAGGTCGGTGCCCTGGGCCAGGGTCATCGAGATCCAGACACGCTGACGCTGCCCACCGGACAGCGCGTCGACCGGGCGGCCGGCCAGGTCGGACACCCCGGTCATGGCCAGCGCGCGCGTCACCACGGCGGCGTCGTCCGACGACCACTGCCGCAGCCAGCTCTGGTGCGGATGGCGGCCCCTGGCCACCAGGTCGGCCACCGTCAGCCCTTCCGGCGCGATGGGGGCCTGCGGGAGCAGCCCGAGCTTCTTGGCCACGTCCCGGGTCTTGAGCTTGGCGATGTCCTCACCGTCCAGCACGACCGTGCCCTTGGACGGCTTGAGCAGCCGGGACAGCGCCCGCAGCAGGGTGGACTTGCCGCAGCCGTTGGGGCCGATGATCGTGGTGATCACCCCTGGCGGGATCACCACGTCGAGGTTGTCGATGACGGCCCGGCCGCCGTATCCGACGGTGACGCCCTCGGCTGCCAGCCGCGAGACCACCTGGGTGGCGTGTTCAGTGATCACAGGACCCACTTTAATTAGGCTAGCCTTGCTTTACATCCCCCTCCTGAGATTAGCCCGTACCAACAGATAGATGAGGAAGGGGCCGCCGATCGCGGCGGTGACCACGCCGACCGGGAGGCTGACCGGCAGCGCCGTCCGCGCCACCAGGTCCGCGCCGATCAACAGCAGCGCGCCCACCAGCCCGGAGGCCACCAGCGGCGGCGTCGGGTGGCGCGTCAGCCGCATCGCCACCTGCGGCGCCACCAGCGCCACGAACGGGACCGGGCCCGCCGCGCTCACCGCCACCCCGGCCAGCAGCACCGCGCACAGCAGCAGGACCGCCCGCACCATCGAGTAGCGGACGCCCAGTCCCGCCGCGACCTCGTCGCCGAAGTGCATCGGCTTGAGGTGGAACGCGATGTACGCCACGACCGCCATGAGGGCGAGCATGCACCACAGGGCCACCCAGATCTCGCTCCACGACCGGCTGTCCAGCGAGCCGACCAGCCACGCCTGCGCCCGGGCGACGTCCCGGATATCGGCCGAGACCAGCAGCCAGGCCGTGATCGCCTCCATCACGGCGCTCACCGAGATGCCGATGAGGATGAGCCGCAGGCCGTCGATCCCGCGCCGCCAGGCCAGGAAGTACACCAGGAGCCCCGTGCCGAGACCGCCCGCGAGCGCCGCCGCGGACAGGCCCACGGAGCTGACGATCGTCGCGGCGGCCCCGCCCGACACCGTCACCAGGAACACCGCGACCGCGCTCGCGCCCCCGGTGATCCCCAGGATGTCCGGGCTGGCCAGCGGGTTGCGCGCGATGGACTGCGTGATCGCGCCGGACACCCCCAGCGCGATCCCCACGATGAGCCCGGCCAGGGCACGCGGCATCCGCAGGTCCATGACCACGAACTCGTCGACCCGCTCCCCCTGGCCGAAGATCGTGGCGATCACCTGGGGCAGGCCGAGGGGGAAGTCCCCGACGGCGATGGACCAGCAGAACACCACGAAGGCCGCGGCCGTCAGCAGCAACGTGACGACCATCATCCAGGGCCGCCACACGAACGACGCACGGCCGAGCCGCACGCCTGGCGCCACCGTTCGCTCGTTCATGCGGCGTTGAACTTTCCGCGCCACACCAGCGCCGCGAAGAACGGGGCGCCGACGAGGGCGACGACGATGCCCGCCGCCAGCTCGCCCGGCCGCACCACCACGCGCCCCACCATGTCACAGCCCAGCAGGATGACCGCGCCGAGCAGCCCCGCGTACGGCACCAGCCAGCGATAGTCCGGCCCGGTGAGATACCGGGCCACGTGGGCCACCATGAGCCCGAGGAACGCGATCGGGCCGCACGCCGCCGTGGTGGCGCCCGCCAGCAGGGTGATGGCGACGACCCCGACGGTCCTGGTCAGCGCGATGTTCACCCCCAGGCCACGGGCCACATCGTCACCCAGGTTGAGCAGGTTGACGGCGGGCAGGGTGGTCAGCGCCAGCAGCAACCCGACCACGATGAACGCCACCACCGGCCAGATGACGTCGAAGCCGACCCCGGCCACGGAGCCCGCGTTCCAGAACCGCAGCGCGTTCAGCGACGCCTGGTCCGTCAGCGCCACCGCCGTGGTCATCGCCGCCAGGAACACCGCGATCCCCTGCCCGGCCAGCGCGAGCGTCAACGGACTGCCCGCCCCCCTGCCGATGCTGGCCAGCCCGAACACGACGACCCCGGCGACCGCCGCCCCCAGAAAGGCGAACCAGACGTACTGGTACGGATTGGCGAGCCCGAACACGAGGATCACCGACACCACGGCGAACGAGGCGCCGGCGTTCAGCCCCAGCAGCCCCGTGTCGGCGATCGGGTTGCGGGTGTAGCCCTGGATCAGCGCCCCGCCGATGCCCAGGGCGACGCCCGCGACGATGGCGAGCACGGTCCGGGGCACCCGCACGGTCTGCACGATGAGGGTGATCTCGGTGAGCCGCTGGTCGGCGCCCGGTGCCGTGAACAACCCGTGCCACACCTCGACGGGACTCAACGCGCGCGCGCCGACGGCCAGCGACACCACCGCCGCCACCACGAGGAGCACGACCAGCGCCCCCAGACCCGTGACCCGCCGTAAGCGGGTCTCCGTGACCCCGGGCGCGGGAGGATCTTCCACAGTCGTGCCCATGTCGTCGTACGTTATCTCTCTGCTTCACCCGCGTGGCAGGGCGCGGGCGGTCGCTCGCACTTAGGCAAAGCTATCCTTAGTCCCCCTGGCCGAGGGAGTGGGGACATGGAGAAGACCTTCGCCGCGTACGGGCTGCCCGGCGAGCCCGGCAGCGACGCGTTCTGGGCGGCGGCGGGGGCGCCCGCGTCGATGCCCGCGGGCTCCGGCTGGGTGACGCTGTTCCTGTGGCGCGGATCCCCGGCGAGCGTCGACTTCGAGAGCTGGTCGGAGCCGGTGCCGCTGCGCCGGTGGGCGGACACGGACTGCTGGTACGCCGAGGTGGCCATGCCCGCGCGACTGCGGGTGACCTACCGGTTCCGCACGGACGACGCGGCGTACGCCGACCCGCTCAACCCGGCCGGCGCGGGCGGTGACCGGTCGATCGCCGCGACCCCGGACTGCCCCGCCCAGCCGCACTGGCCCGACGTCGGCGCCGACGACGTCCTGCCCCTCCCGGCCACCCGCCTGCGCTGGGCCGGGCGGCTCGGCGGCCGGCGTACCGTGCGGGTGCACCCGGCGGGCGGCGGCGGGCCGATCGTCCTGCTGCTCGACGGCGACGACTGGCTCTACCTGCATCCGGCCATGACCGCGTTCGACTCGGCCGTCGCACAGGGCGAGCTGCCTCCCGTCACGCTCGTCTTCCTGCCCGCCCAGGACAGGGAGGCGGAGTTCGGGTGCCGGGCCGAGCTGTGGGAGGCGATCCGGGAGGAGCTGCTGCCGCTGGTGGCCGGGAGCGGCGTGCCCGCCGACCCGGACCGGCTGGTGGTGGCCGGGCAGAGCCTCGGCGGGCTGAGCGCCATGTACGCGGCGCTGGAGTTCCCGGATCTCGTCTCCGGCATCGCCTGCCAGTCGGGGTCGTTCTGGTGGACGCCCGACGCCGCGCACCGGGCGGACCCCATGGGCGGCCCGGTCGGCGGCGTCATCGCCGCGCGCCTGCGCGAGCGCCCCGACCTGTCCGGGCTGCGGGTCGCCTTCGACGTGGGCGAACACGAGACGCGGATGCTGCCGCACTGCGCGCTGGTCGAGACCCTGACCGAGCGGGCCGGCGCGACCGTGCGGGTCTCCCGGTCGGCCGCCGACCATGATCGGGCAAGCTGGCGGCACGCCCTGCTCCGGGACGTCGCCTGGGTGCTCGCCCGGCCATAACGCCCACCCGCACGAGCGACGCCTCACCGGCCGCTCGCGCGGGCGGCCTCACCAGTCGTGGACGGTGCCGTCCTTGAGGCGGTTGAACGGCAGGTACGCGGGCTGGTACGGGAACCGCGCCGCCGCCTCCTCGTCGAGCTCCACCCCGAGCCCCGGCTGCTCACCCGGGTGCAGGTAGCCGTCCTCGAAGGTGAACGACTGCCGGAACACCTCGTCGGTCGCCGGGCCGTGCTGCATGTACTCCTGGATGCCGAAGTTGTGGATCGCCAGGTCCAGGTGCAGTGCGGCGGCCATCCCGACCGGCGAGATGTCCGTAGGCCCGTGGATCCCGGACTTGATCTGATACTGGGCGGCGTAGTCGAGCAGCTTCCGCATGGCCGTGATCCCCCCGGTGTGGGTGACCGCGGACCGGACGTAGTCGATGAGCTGCTCGCGGATCAGGCTCTGGTAGTCCCACACGGTGTTGAAGACCTCGCCGATGGCCAGCGGCGTGGTGGTGTGCTGACGGACCAGGCGCAGCGCCTCCTGGTTCTCCGCCGGCGTGCAGTCCTCCAGCCAGAACAGGTCGTACGGCTCCAGCGCCTTGCCCAGCTTGGCCGCCTGGATCGGGGTCATCCGATGGTGCCCGTCGTGCAGCAGCGGCAGCTCGGGCCCGAACTCGCCCCGCACCGCCTCGAAGACGCCGGGCAGGTGGCGCAGGTAAGCGCGGGTGTCCCAGTCCTCTTCGGCGGGCAGCGCGGTGCGCTGAGCCGGCTCGTAGTCGTACCGTTTGCCGTCGACGCCGGGCTGCGCGGCCACGCCGTACACGGCGTTGATGCCCGGCACGGAGGTCTGCACCCGGATCGACCGGTATCCCAGCGCCAGGTGCTTGCGGATCGAGTCGAACAGCTCCGGCAGGTCCCGGCCCGAGGCGTGCCCGTACGCCATGATGCCGTTGCGGGAGGCGCCGCCGAGCAGCTGGTAGAGCGGCAGTCCGGCGGCCTTGGCCTTGATGTCCCACAGCGCCACGTCCACGGCCGCGATGGCGGCCATGGTGACGGGCCCGCGCCGCCAGTAGGCCGAGCGGTAGAGGAACTGCCAGGTGTCCTCGATGCGGTGCGCGTCCCGCCCGATCAGCAGGGGGACCACGTGGTCGGCCAGGTAGGACGCGACCGACAGCTCCCGCCCGTTGAGGGTGGCGTCCCCCAGCCCGGTGATCCCCTCCTCCGTCGTGATCTTGAGGGTGACGAAGTTACGGTCGGGGCTGGTGACGATGACGTCCGCCGCGATGATCTGCACGCAGGTGCCTTTCTTACGGTTCTCAGCCCTTGGTCGCGCCGGCGGTGAGACCGGAGACCACGTACTTCTGCACGAACAGGGCGATCAGCATGATCGGTACGGTGACCACGGTGGCCGCCGCCATCAGGCCGCCCCAGTCGATGCTGGCGTAGCCGACGAAGTCGAAGATCGCCACGGGCAGGGTCTTGGTGTCGGCGTCGGAGAGCACCAGGGCGAACATGAAGTTGTTCCAGGAGAAGATGACCGACAGGATGCCCGCGGTGGCGATGCCCGGCACGGACAGCGGCAGCATGATGCGGCGGAACGCGCCGAGGTGGGTCATCCCGTCGACCAGCGCCGCCTCCTCCAGCTCGGCCGGCACGCTGTCGAAGTAGCCCATCATGATGTAGACCACCAGCGGCAGCGAGACGAACATGTGGCTGAGGATCAGCACCCCGGAGCCGCCGACCATCTTCAGGTTGGCGAAGACGTAATACCACGGCACCAGCAGCGAGACGCCGGGAATGACCCGGGCCATCAGCACCACCAGCGCGGACTTCTTCATGTTGAACCGGCTCATCGAGTAAGCCGCCGGCACGCCGAGGATCAGCGACGCCACGGTGGCGGCGAACGCCACCCACAGGCTGTTGACGATGAACTGGACGTAGTTCGCCTGCTGGAGCACCTTGAAGTAGTTGTCCGCGGTGGGCGAGAAGACCAGCGCCTTGCTCGTGTCGTAGATGTCGACGTTGGTCTTGAACGACGCGCTGATCATCCAGATCAGGGGCGCGAGCAGCGAGAGCACCACGAAGGTGAGCGCCGCGACCCGGAACACCTGGTACGCGCGACGGGGCTTCATCGCTTTGCCTCCTTGCGCCGGGCGGTCAGGGCCCACATCGACCCGATGATGATCAGGAAGAAGAGGATGAGGACGGTGGAGGAGACGCCGTACTCGTTGTAGTCGAAGCTGAGGCCGTAGGCGTAGACGTTGAGGGTCTCCACCTCGTGGAACGAGCCGCCGCCGCGCCCCTTGGTGGCGTACAGGATGTCGAAGGTCTTCAGGGCGTCGATGCCGCGCAGCAGGACGGCCACGATCACCGTGGGCATCAGCAGCGGCAGGGTGACGTGCCGGAAGCGCTGCCAGGTGCTGGCGCCGTCGATCCGCGCCGCCTCCTGTGGCTCGTCCGACAGCGAGGTGAGCCCGGCGAGCAGGATCAGCACCACCATCGGCGTCCACTGCCACACGTCGATGAAGATCGTGGTCGGCAGGGCGGTGTACTGACCGGACAGCCACGGCTGCGGCGCGATGCCGACCCAGCCGAGAGCCTGGTTGGCCAGGCCGATGTTCGGGTCGAAGATGAGCCGCCACATCATGCCGACCGCGACCGGGGTGGCGACGAGCGGCATCAGGATGGCGACCCGGACCCACTTCTGCCCTTTGAACGGCCGCCAGAGCAGCAGCGCGATCGCCATCCCGAGGACCACTTCGAACAGCAGCGCGACGATGGTGAACGCGGCGGTCCGCCCGACGGCGGGCCAGAACCGGTCGAAGTCCGACAGGACGTCGAGGTAGTTCTGGATGCCCACGAACTCGCTGTCCGCGCGGACGGATCCTTCGGTGTCGGTCAGGCTCAGGTAGCCGGTCCAGACAAGGGGGATCACGATGAGCGCGGCAACGAAAATCATCGCCGGCGCGGCGAGCAGCCATTTGCGGTGGTCATTGGCCCAGCGCACCCAGCCGGGTGTCGCAAGGGAGGCGTCGCGCGGCGCCTTGGTGGGGGTGATCGTTGCCATGACGTTCTCCAGGGGTGGGCGAGCCTGCGGAGGTACGCGGGTGGTGGGCTCCCGCCGCGCCACCCGCGTGCGCCGCCTACTTGGCCTCGTCGTCCAGGAACTTCTGGAAAGCGGTGTTGGCCGTGTCGGCGGAGGCCGCGGCGTCCTTGCCGGTGATCGCGTCCACGATCGGCTGGCCGACGATCTCGCGGGACTCGGGAACCTTCACCACGACCGGCCGGTCATGCCCCACGCCGCCCTGGGTGCTGGCCTCGATGGCCGCCACCATGTCCTTCGGGAAGGTCGAGGTGCCCTCCGGGTTGGCCCAGACGGAGCTGCGGGCGCCCGGCACACCGGACTTCTGCTGGACGAGCGTCTGGTCCTTGCCGGTGGCCCACTCGATGAACTTCCAGGCGTTGGCCTTGTTCTCCGAGTTGTCGTTGATCCCCAGCGCCCACGACGGGATGCTGTACGGCTTCGACCCGGCGGGGCCCGCCGGGAACGGCGCGAAGCCGACCTGGTCGGAGACCTTGGACTTGGCGGGGTCGGTGGCGTTCTTGTAGAGCGAGTTGGCCTCGGTGTAGAAGGCGGCCTGGCCCTGGGTGAAGATGGCCATCGCCTCGGGCCAGCCCATGTCGGTGCTGACGTTCGCCGGGCCGGTGTCCTTGATCAGCCCACCGTAGTAGGCGTACGCCTGCTTGGCCGCGTCGCTGTTGACCGTGGCCTTGCCGGCGCTGTCGACGAAGTCGCCGCCGAAGCTGTAGAGGAAGCTGGAGAACTGGGTGACCGCGGCCGACTTGCCGGTGCGGGCGACGAAGCCGGCGACGCCCGGCTCGGCTTCCTTGATCTTGGTGGCGGCGGCCTTCAGCTCGTCGAGGGTCTTCGGCGGGCCGCTCAGGCCGGCCTTCTCGAGCAGGTCCTTGCGGTAGTAGAGGACCTCCTGCTCGGTGATGATGGGGACGCCGACGGGCTTGCCCTCGTACGTGGTGGCCTCCGCCGGGCCGGACTGGAAGTCGCTGAAGTCCCAGTCCTTGTTGGCCGCCACTTGGTCGGTCAGGTCCGTCAGATACTTGTTCTTGGCGAAGAGCTTCCCCTCCTGCAAGGGGCGGTACATCATCACGTCGATGTCGGACGAGCCGGCGTTGAGCTTGACGTTGTACTGGTCGGAGAGCTGGTCCTCGCCGAGCTGGGTGATCTCGACCTTGAGCCCGGTCTCCTTCTCGAACGCGGGCAGGGCCTGCTTGACGTTCTCCGTCCACACGTGGTTGGCCAGGGTGACCCGGACCGTATTGGACTCGCCACCGCTGTCACCGCCACAGGCGGACAAACTCATGGCGACCGCCACCGCCAGAGACGCACCGATTATCGATTGACGTCGCACGTCATCTCTCCTCTATGTCATGGCCGCCGCCCCCCGGAAGAGCGCCACGCTCTCTTAACATCTGCTTAATGTGTGGATGCTAGAGCAAAAAAGCGGACTTGTTCAAGGTAGAGGTCACACTGATATGCTCTTTACCGTGAGTCAGTCCTCCCCAGGGGCCGCGCCCTCCCAGCACGCCCCTGTCGAGACTGGGCTGCACGCGCGGGTTCTCGACCACCTCGGCACCGCCATCTGCAGCGGCGAGATGGCCGCTGCCGCCGTCCTGAGCATCGACGACCTGGTCGACCGCTATCAGGTCTCCCGCTCGGTGATCCGCGAGGTGCTGCGGGTGCTCGCCTCCATGGGGCTGCTGGAGACCCGGCGCCGGGTCGGGATCATGATCCAGCCCGCCGAGGTGTGGAGCGTCTTCGATCCGCAGGTGATCCGCTGGCGGCTCGCCTCGGAGGGGCGGATGGCGCAGATGCGCTCGATCACCGAGCTGCGGACCGCGATCGAGCCACACGCCGCCTGGCTGGCCGCCGAGCGGATCAGCGACGACGAGGCGAGCGAGCTGGTCGGGATAGCGGCCAAGATGTGGGCCGCCGGGAAGGTCGGCGACGAGGCGCGCTTCCTCACCCTGGACATCGAGTTCCACCGGCGGATGCTGGCCGCCTCCGGCAACGAGATGTTCGCCAAGCTGCACGTGATCGTCGCCGAGGTGCTGGCCGGCCGGCACCACTACCACCTGATGCCGCACTACCCGGACGAGCAGGCATTACAGCTGCACACCGACGTGGCCCAGGCGATCCAGCGGCGCGACGGCGAGCGGGCCCGCAAGGCCATGGTGGGGATCATGGAGCAGGGGTTCGCCGAGATCAAGTCGATGTGGGAGCAGACCACCGAGCCGAGCTGAGCCCGGCTTCGGCCGGGTCGTCAGTAGCGGTTGTGCTCGGCGTCGCGGGCGAGGTCCGCGTCGATCGTCTCGGCGGAGACCTCCTTGATGCCCAGGTGGTCCTTGGCGATCCGGCCGAGCGTCGGCAGGCTCGCGCGGTCCGGCCAGGTCTCGGGCCGCCACACCGACGAGCGCAGGAACGCCTTCGAGCAGTGCATGTAGAGCTCTTCGACGTCGATGAGGACCGCCAGCCGGGGCCGCTTGCCCTGGATCACGAGGTCGTCGAAGAACGGCGCGTCCGACACGAGGGTCGCGCGGCCGTTCACCCGCAGCGTCTCGTTCATCCCCGGCACGATGAACAGCAGGCCGACGCGGGGGTTGCGCAGCACGTTGCGGAAGCTGTCGAGCCGGTGGTTGCCGGGCCGGTCGGCGAACACCAGCCGGTGGTCGTCGAGGACCAGCACCGAGCCGGCCGGGTCCCCTCGGGGGGAGAGGTCGCAGGTCCCGTCCTCGTTGGCGGTCGCCAGCAGCATGAGCGGCGAGTGCGCGATGATCGTGCGCGCGTGCTCGTCGATCCGGGCGATGTCCTTGTCCCAGATGGCCTGCGACGGCTCGCGCACGATCTCGCGGAGCTCGGCCTCGGTCCCCACCGTACGGATCTCAGAATGACTCACGTCCCCCAAGCTATAGGCATTGCCCACCATCGGACATGGCCGGACCAGCGCCGCACCGTCGGGTGGCCGGCGTCGCGGCATTAGGGTCTGGGCATGCTCCTCGTGCCGTGCCGTACCCGTCGTCCCGCCGCATGACCAGGGAGGCCCGCACGCTGCCCGCCCTCGCGGCGGGGCCGGTCGAGATGCCGTACGCGATCCTCAACTGGAGCGAGATCATCGCCCGCGACACCACGTGGAACGAGCACTCCCACCCCTTCCACGAGCTGCTCTGGAACGAGCGCGGCGCGTCCACGGCCGTGGCCGGGGCGCGGGTCTGGACGGTCACTCCCACCTTGGGGCTGTGGATGCCCGCGGGCACGCCGCACTCCGGCTCGGCGATCGCCGGCACCTGGTGCCGGGCCGGCTTCTTCGGCTTCGGCACCACGACCTCGATCTCCGCCACGCCCGTCGGCGTCGAGATCACCCCGCTGCTGCGGCTGCTGCTGGAGCGGCTCGGCGGCGAGCTGTCCGCCTATTCGCGCGCGGTGACCGAGGCGATGGTGCTCGACGTGCTCACCCCGTCCGCGCGCGAACTGCTCCTGCACATGCCCACCTCCGACCTGCTGCGCCCGATCGCCGACGCGGTCCGGGACGATCCGGGTGATCAGCGGGGGCTGGCGGACTGGGCGTCCCACCTGGGCGTGAGCACCCGTACGATCACGCGGGCCTTCAACGCCGAGACCGGCACCAGCTTCGCGCGCTGGGTCGCGGCGGTCCGCGCCCAGCACGCGGTGGCGCTGCTCACCCGGGGGTGGGAGGTCGACGCCGTGGCCGAGGAGGTCGGCTACCGATCGGCGAGCGCGTTCGGCGCGGCCTTCCGGCGGACGACCGGGCTCACCCCAGGAGCATTCCGGGCGCGCTGATACGCGTCCCTTATGTCCTGATCTCTATACAGCCTGTCTCAAAGGGTTGATTGCGACAAGACGACCGTTTCTCCTACAGTGCAGCGAAGGCAAGCCTTACCTAAGTTTGAAGGTACGGTGCATCGCTCCATGGACGCGTCCCGCGATCCGGACGCGCGAGGGCCGGCCGGAAATTCGACAGTGGAGTACGGATGAAGCGTCCACGTAGCCTTCGCATCCTCACCGTGGCGGCCGCCCTGCTGGCCCTCGCGAGCTGCGGCAGCCCGACCGCGACCACGAGCGAGAGCCCGGGCCCGAGCGCCACGGCCAGTGCCACGGGCGCCTTCCCCATGACGATCAAGCACGCGCTGGGCACCACCACCATCCCGGCGAAGCCGGAGCGGGTGGCCACGGTCAACTGGGCCAACCACGAAGCGCCGCTGGCCCTCGGCGTCGTCCCGGTCGGCATGGCCGCCGCGAACTTCGGCGACGACGACGGCGACGGGCTGCTGCCCTGGGTGAAGGAGCGGCTGGAGGAACTCAAGGCCGAGACGCCCGTGCTGTTCGACGAGACCGACGGCATCGACTTCGAGGCCGTCGCCGACACCAAGCCGGACGTGATCCTGGCCGCCTACTCGGGCCTGACCCAGCAGGACTACGACACCCTGAGCGACATCGCGCCCGTGGTGGCCTACCCCGACGCCGCCTGGGCCACCCCGTGGCGCGAGATCCTGCGGATGAACAGCAAGGCCATCGGCCTCGCCGCCGAGGGCGACCAGCTCATCGCCGAGATCGAGGGCGACATCAGCGCGGCCGTCGCGAAATACCCGCAGCTCAAGGGCAAGTCGATCATGTTCATGACGCACGTCGACCCCAACGACGTGAGCCAGGTCGGCTTCTACACCACGCATGACACCCGCACCCTGTTCTTCGAGGACCTCGGGCTGACGATCCCCGGCAGCATCGCCGAGGCGTCCAAGGACACGGACAAGTTCGCCCTGACCCGGAGCGCGGAGCAGATCGACGTGTTCGACGACGTCGACATCATCACCGGCTACGGCGACGAGAAGGGCGAACTGCTCGCCAAGATCCGCAAGGACCCGCTGCTGTCGAAGATCCCCGCCGTCAAGCGCGGCTCGGTGTACCTGCTGCCCGACAGCAAGCCGCTCGGCACCGCCGCGAACCCGACCCCGCTGTCGATCTCGTGGGTGCTGGAGGACTACGTCAAGGCGCTCGCCGAGGCCGCGGACAAGGTCACGTGACCCTGCCCGAACCCGTGACCCAGCCCGAACCCGCGGCCGTCACCGACCGCCTGCCGGACGCCGCCCTCGTGCGGCGTCCGGCGCGGGTCCGGCTCCTGTGGCTGCTCGTCGTGGTCGTGGTCCTGGCCGCGCTCATGGTGGCCTCCGTCGCCCTCGGCTCGCGCAGTGTCTCCTGGGGCGACGTCTGGGTCGCCCTCGGCGGCGCGGAAGGCTCCCTCGAACAGGCGGCGGTCACCAAGCGGATCCCGCGCACCCTCCTCGCGGTGGTCGTCGGCGCGGCACTCGGCCTGGCCGGCGGCGTCATGCAGGGCGTGACCCGCAACCCGCTGGCCGACCCGGGCATCCTGGGCGTCAACATGGGCGCGTCGCTCTCCGTCGTCACCGCCGTCGCGTTCTTCGGGCTCACCTCACCCACCGGGTACGTCTGGGTCGCGATGGCGGGGGCCGCCGCCTCGGCCGTGTTCGTGTACGCCATCGGGTCACTCGGGCGGGGCAGGGCCACTCCTTTGAAGCTCGCGCTCGCCGGCGCCGTCACCTCGGCGGCCTTCGCGTCCCTGGTCAGCGCCGTCATCCTGCCCCGTAACGACATCTCCGGCAGCTTCCGCCTCTGGCAGATCGGCGGGGTCGGCGGCGCGTCGTACGAGCGCATCGGGCAGATCCTGCCGTTCGTCGCCGTCGGCTTCGCCGTGTGCCTGCTGTCGGCGCGCGCGTTGAACTCGCTCGCCCTGGGCGACGAGCTCGCGGCCGGGCTCGGCGAGCGGGTGGCCGTCATCCGGGCCACCGCCGCGCTCGGCGCCGTGGTGCTGTGCGGCGCGGCGACGGCCGTGGCCGGGCCGATCGGCTTCGTCGGACTCGTCGTCCCGCACGCGTGCCGCCTGCTCGTCGGCGTGGACCACCGCTGGCTGCTGCCGTTCTCCGCCCTGGTCGGCGCGGCGCTGCTCACCGCCGCCGACGTCGTCGGCCGCGTGGTGGCCCGGCCCGAGGACATCGAGGTGGGCATCGTGACCGCGCTGATCGGCGCGCCGTTCTTCATCCACATCGTCCGCCGTCAGAAGGTGCGTGACCTGTGAGAGAGCACAGCCTGCGCACGGCACCGGCGGAGGGGAACCGGATGAGCGCCGCCGTCCGGCCGGCTCTCGTCCAGGCCGTCGCCCGCAGCCGCCGCCGGCGCGCCTCCCGGCGCGGCCTCGTCATCGCGACGCTGGCGGTGCTCGCCGTCGCCGCGTTCGCCGTGACGCTGATGGCCGGGCAGACGTTCTACCCGCCGCGCGACGTGGTCCGTGTCATCCTCGGCGAGCAGGTCACGGGGGCGTCCTTCACCGTCGGGCGGCTCCGGCTGCCGCGGGCCGTGCTCGCCGTGGTCGCGGGGTTCAGCTTCGGCCTGGCCGGCGTCACCTTCCAGACGATGCTCCGCAACCCGCTGGCCAGCCCCGACATCATCGGCATCAGCTCGGGGGCGAGCACCGCGGCGGCCATCGCGATCGTGTCGTTGTCCCTCGGCGGGGCCCAGGTGTCGATCTTCGCCATCGTCTCCGCCCTGGTCATCGCCCTGCTGGTCTACACCCTGGCGTTCCGGGACGGCGTCGCCGGCACCCGGCTCATCCTGATCGGCATCGGGATCGCCGCGATCCTGGACAGCATCACGTCCTATGTCCTGTCCCGGGCCGCCGAATGGGACCTGCAGGAGGCCATGCGCTGGCTCACCGGCAGCCTCAACGGCACCGCCTGGGAACAGGTCCTGCCCGCCCTCGTCGCGCTGGTCGTCCTCACCCCCGTCCTGCTGTCGCGGGCGCGCGACCTGTCGGCGATGCAGCTCGGCGACGACACCGCCTCGGCGCTCGGGGTCCGCGTCGAGCGCACCCGCATCACGGTGATCGTCGCCGCCGTGGGCCTGATCGCCTTCGCCACGGCGGCGGCCGGGCCGATCGCGTTCGTGGCGTTCCTGTCCGGTCCCATCGCGGCCCGGCTCGTCGGCGCCGGCGGCTCACTGCTCGTGCCCGCCGGGCTCGTCGGCGCCCTGCTGGTCCTCGCCGCCGACTTCGCCGGCCAGTTCGCGTTCGACACCCGTTTCCCGGTCGGCGTCGTCACCGGCGTCCTAGGCGCGCCGTACCTCGTCTATCTGATCGTCCGTACGCATCGGGCCGGAGGCTCGCTATGACCACCGCTCACTCCCTCGCGGCCGAGGCGCTCACCCTCGGCTACGGCGACCGCGTCGTCGTCGAGTCGCTCGACCTGGTCGTGCCGGCCGGTGAGATCACGGTCATCGTCGGCCCGAACGCGTGCGGGAAGTCGACGCTCCTGCGCTCCTTGTCCCGGCTGCTCACGCCCCGCGCGGGCCGGGTGGTCCTGGACGGCAAGGAGGTGCACCGCATGCCCGCCAAGCAACTGGCCCGCACGCTCGGCCTGCTCCCCCAGTCGCCGGTCGCGCCGGAGGGCATCACCGTGCTCGACCTCGTCGGCCGGGGCCGCCACCCGCACCAGAAGCTCTTCTCCCGGTGGAACAGCGAGGACGACGTCGCGGTGGCGGCCGCCCTGGAGGCCACCCGGACGACGGACCTGGCCGACCGCGCCGTGGACGAGCTGTCCGGCGGCCAGCGCCAGCGGGTCTGGATCGCCATGGCGCTGGCCCAGCAGACCGACCTGCTCTTCCTCGACGAGCCGACCACTTTCCTCGACGCCGCCCACCAGATCGAGGTCCTCGACCTGCTGACCGACCTGAACCACAGCCGCGGCACCACCATCGTGATGGTCCTGCACGACCTCAACCTGGCCGCCCGCTACGCCGACCACCTCATCGCCATCGCCGACGGCCGCCTGCACACCGCCGGCACCCCGGCCGAGGTCCTCACCGAGGAGAGCGTCCGCGCCGTCTTCGGCCTCGACAGCCGCATCATCGAGGACCCGGTCTCCGGCCGCCCCCTGATGCTCCCCATCGGCCGCCACCACATCCGGCCGGGGAGCCACGAATGGCACCACGTTAATGATGGGCAAAGCTGAGAAGCTTCGCGTTTGTCCCTCCGACCCACCGGCAAGCTCTTCCGCATGACGCACGGATCGGATCAGACCTTTGCGGAGGGGTGATCCGAGCCACCTCCGGGCGGACCGCGCGGTCGCCACCACGGGCGGCCCCCTGTCCGGCAGGCGGGCGCCGAAGATCCAGCTGCGGCACGGCGAGGGCGACAAGCACCACCTGACCAGCCTGCAAGGACTGGTCGCGCTGTCCCTCGACGCGCTCAGCTCCGTCGCCTACGGGCCCGAGGCGATCGCCCTCGTCCTGGTCGCCGCCGGGAGTGCCGCCGTCGGCCACACCCTGCCGATCACGCTCGCGATCACCGCGCTGCTCATCCTGCTGGTGATCTCCTACCGCCAGGTGATCGCCGCCTATCCGGACGGCGGCGGCTCCTACGCCGTGGCCAAGCAGAGCCTCGGCCCGAAGGTCAGCCTCCTGGCCGCCGCCGCGCTCATCGTGGACTACGTGCTCACCGTGGCGGTCAGCCTCGCCGCGGGCGCGGCGAGCCTGGCCTCCGCCTTTCCCGCCCTCGGCCCGCACCTGCTGGGCACCTGCCTGGTGGGACTGGCCGTGCTCACCGCGCTGAATTTGTACGGCATCGCCGACAGCGCGCGGGTGCTGGCGCTGCCGACCCTGCTGTTCATCGTGAGCATCGCCGGCATCGTCGTCGTCGGGCTGGCCCGTGGCCACCCGGCGGCCGTGGTCGGAACGGCCATGCCCCTGCTGGGCTACGAGGCGCTCAGCGTCCTGCTGATCCTCAAGGCGTTCTCCTCCGGCTGCTCGGCGCTGACCGGGGTGGAGGCCATCGCCAACGGCGTGCCGATGTTCCGCGAGCCGAGAGTCCGCCGAGCCCAGCGAACCGAGCTGATGCTGGGTGTGCTGCTGGGGGCGATGCTGGTGGGGATAGCCCTGCTCATCCGGCGCGACGACGTGATCCCCCGAGGGGACGTCACCATCCTCGCCCAGCTCACCGCGGGCGCCTACGGCACGGGCTGGCTCTATTACGCGGTCAACCTCATCGTCACCTTCGCGCTCGGGCTGGCCGCGAACACCAGCTTCGGCGGTCTGCCGGTCCTGATGAGCCTGCTGGCCAAGGACCACCGGCTGCCGCACCTGTTCGCGCTGCGCTCCGAACGGGCCGTCCACCGCTACGGCGTCGTCGCGGTGGCCGTCCTGGCCGCCATGCTCCTGATCGCGGTCGACGCGCAGACCCACCGGCTGATCCCGCTGTTCGCCATCGGGGTGTTCACCGGGTTCACCATCGCCCAGACCGGGCTCGTCCGGCACTGGGTGCGCCTGCGCCCGCCGGGGTGGGCCGGCAAGGCGCTGCTGAACGGCGTCGGCGCGGTGGCCACCACGGTGGCCACGCTGGTGCTGCTCACCACGAAGTTCACCGAGGGCGCGTGGGTGATCCTCATCGCGATCCCCCTGCTGATCCTGCTGTTCCACTGGGTGGAGGGTTACTACGCCAAGGTCGGCGGCGCGCTCGGGCTGGGGCGGCGCCAGCCCACGCCGCGCAGCCCCGATCCGGCCGCCCGGCTGGTCATCGTGCCGCTCAGCCCGGCCACCGCGATCAGCGCCCTGTCCGAACGGGCGATCAGCGCGGCGCTGGCCATCGGCGGCGAGGTCGTCGCCGTCATCGTGTCCGACGCCCCCGATGAGCTCGACGGCCTGCGCGCCGAGTGGGACCGGTGGACGCCGGAGGTCCGGCTGAAGGTGCTGGACGGTCCCAGCCACACGGTGGTCCGCCCGATCGTCGAGTACGTCCGGCGCCAGGAGGCGGACGGCAGGTGGATCGCCGCGGTCATCCCCGGCATCCAGCCGCCCCATCCCCGCTACCGGCTCCTGCACACGCAGCGGGACCTGCTCCTGGCCGCCGCCCTGCGCGACCACACGGACGCGGTGGTGTGCTTCCTGCCGTTCCGGATCCCGGGCTGAGCGGTCACCGGGGGTCAGCAGCCCTTGAAGTGCTTGTCGTCGGCCCAGCCGGTGTTGGCCCAGGCTTTCGGGTCGGCGGGGGTGAAGCCGGGGAACCGCTCGGCCAGCTCGTCGAGCAGCCAGACGGTGAAGCGGGCGGCGCCCTGCGGGCAGGAGTGGATGCCGTCGGAGCTGCGGTCGGGCTTGCCGTCCTTGTTCCGCTGGTAGGCGCTGCCCCACACCGCACTGGCGTCGAGCACGGTGGCCTGCCCCGAGGAGGCCTTCGCCACGGCGCGGGCGGCGGCGGGAGCTCGCTCCAGTTCGGCCATGTGCGGCCGGTAGAAGTCGTCGGGCTTGATCGGCGGCATGGTGACGAAGACCAGCTTCGCGCCGGCGCCGGTGACCGTGCTCAGCAGCTTGCGGTAGGCGGCCTGCTGCTCCTTGGCGCTGCCCCAGTCGAAGGTGGTGATCTGGTAGATGACCACGGAGGGCTCGGCGGCGGCGATCTCCTTGGGCAGCTTCTGCCATTTCTTGTCGGAGAACGGTCCGACGACGTTCCCGCCGCCCTCGGAGGCCAGGGACTGGAAACGGACGTCGGCGGCGGCGAAGGCCTCGGTCAGCGGCACCGCCTCGCCCACGGCGATCGAGTCGCCGATGAACAGCACCTTGGACAGCCCCTGGCCGCCCGAGGCGGCCGTCGCGGCGGACTCGGCGCCGGCGGTCGCGGCGGGCTGAGCGGCGCACGCGCCGGTCAGCAGAAGCAGCCCGAGCAGGCCGGGTACGAGACTCGACGCCTTGATCCTTGCGGTCTTGGTCCCTGAGGTCTTGGTCATGGCCTCAACCGTGCCGCCGGCATGTCCCAGGATCTCCGCCGCCGTGTCCCAGGTGTGTCGCAACGACCATCACCCCCGTCAGGCCGCCCCAGGTTCTCCATACTGGACATGTGGTGGCAATTCTGCTCATCGAAGACGATCCGCTGGTACGACGTGGGCTCCAGCTCGCGTTACGCAGGCACGGTCATGACGTGCGCACGGCCGAGACCGGCGAGGACGGCCTGCGGGAGCTGCAGGCGTCCCTGCCGGACCTGGTGGTGCTCGACCTGATGCTGCCCGGCATCGACGGATACGAGGTGTGCCGCCGGGTCCGGTCGATCGGCGAGATACCGGTGATCATGCTGACCGCGCGCGGTGACGAATTCGACGTCGTGGGCGGCCTGGAAGCGGGCGCCGACGACTACGTCATCAAACCGGCACAGCCCGCGGTGCTCGACGCGCGGATCCGCGCGGTCCTGCGCCGCAGTCCCGGCCCGCCCGACGGGGTACGCCTCCATCGCGACCTGCGCATCGACACCGTGGCGCTGACGGTGTCACGCCAGGGCGAGCCGGTGACGCTGACCCCCACCGAGCTGCGGCTGCTGCTGACCCTGTCCCGCACCCCCGAGCGGGTGTTCAGCCGGCAGCAGCTGCTGGAGGAGGTGTGGGAGCACGACTACCTCGGGGACTCCCGGCTGGTCGACAACTGTGTGCAACGGCTGCGGGCGAAGATCGAGACCAATCCGGCGGCTCCGGAGTATGTGCAGACGGTGCGCGGGTTCGGTTATCGGTTCGGGCCGTTGTGACCTGGCGGCTGTGGCCGCGCGGGCTTCGCCCCCGGCTGCTGGTCGCGTTCGTACTGGTGACCCTGCTCGGCGCGGCAGCGGCGGCCTGGTCGAGCGCCGGGTCGGCGAGCACCGCGCTGGTCACCGTGACCCAGGAAGGGCTCACCGACACCCTCTCCGACCAGATCAGCGCGATCACTCCCCAGCTCACCTACCCGCCGGACCAGGCGGCACTCGATCGGCTGCGCGCCGCCGTCGGGCCGGACACGGCGGTGACCTATCGCGATCTCCGGTCCGCGAAGGGGGCCGCCACCGGCTTGGTCACCGACGCGCTGCGCGCCGCCGTACGGACCGGGAACCGGCTCGTCGTGCAGCGGATCACCGCCGATGACCGGCCGTGGCTGCTGATCGGCACGCCCGTCACGATCACCGCGCTGAACGGCGAGCGCACCCCGTCCGGCATCGAGGTGTACGCGGTGCGCGACCTCACCGGCGTGCAGCGGCAGATCGACGACCTCACCCGATCCGCGGTCGGCACGGCCGCGCTGGCGCTGCCGCTGGCGGTGCTGCTGGCCGTGCTGGCCGCGGGCAGTGTGCTGCGCCCGGTCCGCAGGCTCCGCGACACCGCGCGCCGGCTGGCCGCCGGCGACCTGGACGCGAGGTCGCCGCCCCGGGGTGCGGACGAGCTGGCCGACCTGACCGTCACGATCAACCAGATGGCCGAATCGGTGCAGTCGTCGATGGCGACGCAGGAGCGCCTGCGGGCCGATGCCAGAAGGTTCGCCGCCGATGCCTCGCACGAACTGCGCACCCCGTTGAGCACGCTGACCGCGGTGGTGGAGGTGCTGGGCACCATGACCGACGGCATGGAGGCGGACGCGCGGGAGTCCGCGGACCTGGCGATCACCGAGATCCACCGGATGGTCCGGCTCGTGGAGGACCTGCTGGAGGTGTCCCGCTTCGACGCCGGCACCGTCCGCCTGGTCGCGGAGGAAGTCGACCTGGCCGCCGCCGTGTGGAACTGCCTGCGGGCGCGGGGCTGGACGGAGCAGGTCGACCTGGTGGTCCAGCAGGAGATCTGGCTGCGGCTGGACCGGCGCAGACTCGACGTCATCGTGGCCAACCTGGTCGGCAACGCCCTGCGACACGGCGACCCCCCGGTGCGCGTGCACGTCTCGGCCGACCGGGACCAGGTGTGGATCGTGGTGACCGACCACGGGCCCGGCCTGGCCGAGACCGCGCTGCCCCAGGTGTTCGACCGCTTCTACAAGCACGACGCGGCCCGGACCCGGACCCCTGGCAGCGGACTCGGGCTGGCGATCGCGCTGGAGAACGCCCGCCTGCACGGCGGCGACCTCACCGCCGGCAACGCTCCCGGCGCCGGAGCACGCTTCGTCCTGCGACTGCCACGAACCCTGGAGGACGGATGAGCCGAATCTGGTTGACGGCGCTGGCCGTGATGGTGGCGGGCTGCGGCATCCAGCCCTCGGAGGTCATCGACGCGGGTCAGGCCCCCACGGGTGTGGCGTCCGGGGCGACGCTGTACTTCGTCGACGCGGACGACCGGCTGCGGCCGCAGCTCCGGCGGACCGATCACCTGGGCACGATCGCCGAGGCGCTGGCCTGGCTGCTGACCGGCCCCGGGGAGGATCTGCGCACCCAGATCACCACGACGGAAGGCGTGACCAGGGTCTTCGTGGAGACCACGCCCGACCTGATAGACCTGCGGCTGCCGTTGGCGACCTACGAGGTGACCCCGCTGGGCATCGACCAGATCGTGTGCACGGCGTTGGGCGTGTGGGTGCAGAGCGGCGGTTCGCGGACCACCAAGGTGCGGCTGGGCTTCACCTTGGCCACGCCGGAGTCGGCCAAGCTGCGGACCTGCCCGCTGATCGAATGATCAGCCCAGCCGGGTGACGTCGATGGTCACCGATGCCGGCCCGGGCACGGCGAGCCACAGCACGGCCAGCCCGGCCATGACCGCGACGAACGCCACCAGCCCGCCCCGCCCCCTGGCCCACCGGGCACGGAAGCGGATCGGGTCCTCGACCAGCCACTTCGACAGCGTGGCCAGGCCGATCGACGCCGCGTACACCGCCAGCGAGCGCGCCCACCCGTCGAGGCCCGTCCGCTCGGGGGAGAGCAGGACGAGGATCGGCCAGTGCCACAGGTACACGCTGTAGGAGATCAGGCCGAGCCGGCGCAGCGGCTGCCAGGCGAGGGCTCTGGCGACCGCCGTGTGCGGCGCCTGCACGCACAGGCCGACCAGCAGCGCGCCGGCCAGCGAGTGCAGGAAGAGCCCACCGGTGAACAACCACGCCGAGTCCACCCCGTCCACGAGCGCCCACGCCACCCCCATCCCGACCACGACCAACCCCGCCGCCCCACCCGCCCACCCGCCGACCGTACGGGCCAGTCCGTCGTGGACCGGCCGGGTGCCGACCGTACGGGCCAGTGCGTCGCGGATCGGCCGGGTGGCGATCGCGGCGCCCAGCAGCAGTGAGAACGCCCGCGTGTCGGTGCCGGTGTAGACGCGGGTCGGGTCCGCCGGGTCGGCCAGCGTGACCATGAGGATCAGCGAGACGGCCGAGACCAGGATCGCGACCAGCGCCACCCGGCCCGCCACCCGCCGCCCCCACCGGGCGACGACCAGCACCAGCACCGGCCACACCAGGTAGAACTGCTCCTCGACGGCGATGCTCCACAGGTGCCCGAACACCCGGTCCGCACCGAACCGGTCCCAGTAGCCGGCCGACTCGGCGAGCAGGTGCCAGTTGATCAGGTTGACCTGCACCCACGGGCCGTCCGACAGCGTCGTACGCACCAGGTCCGGCGGCCCCACCAGCCGGACCAGCAGCGTGACGACCACCAGCATGATCACCAACGCCGGGAGCAGCCGGCGGATCCGCCGGCCCCAGAAGGCGACCAGCGACACGGCGCCGGTCACGGCGATCTCCCGCAGCAGCAGATCGGTGATCAGGTAGCCGGACAGGGCGAAGAACAGGTCCACCCCGAGGAACCCGCCGGACAGGTGGCCGGTGTGGAACAGCAGGACGCCGAGGATCGCCACCCCGCGCAGCCCGTCCAACGCGGCCAGGTGCACCCTGGGCCCGGCACCGCGTGCCACGCCGCTCCGCTCGACAACGTTCATGCCACGACGATCACCGCCCCGTGTCCGAGTCGCGTCCGAGCGAGGTCGCAAATTCGTCCCGAAGTCAGTGCTGGAGCACGTCCGAGGTGTCGTCATCGTCGACCAGGAAGCCACCCGACTGGTGCCGCCAGAGCCGGGCGTAGGGACCGTCGGCCTGCATCAGGTCGCTGTGCGTGCCCTGCTCCACGATGCGTCCCCGGTTGAGCACGACCAGCCGGTCCATGCGGACGACGGTGCTCAGCCGGTGCGCGACCACCAGCGCGGTACGGTCCCGCATCAGCTGCCACAGGGCTTCCTGGACCAGGATCTCGCTCTCGGAGTCCAGCGCGCTGGTCGCCTCGTCCAGCAGCAGGATCGGCGCGTCGCGGATGATGGCCCGCGCGAGGGCGAGGCGTTGCCGCTGGCCGCCGGAGAGCTTGATGCCACGCTCGCCGACCAGGGTGTCGAATCCGTGCGGCAGCGATTCTACGAACTCCGTGACATGCGCCGCCCGCGCGGCCCGGAGGATCTCGGCCTCGGTGGCGCCCGGCCGGGCGAAGGCGATGTTGTCCCGCACCGACCGGTGGAACATGGCCGGTTCCTGGGGGACATAGGCGACGAGACTCCGCAGGTCGGCTTGGCGCATTCGGGTGATGTCCTGGCCGCCGATCAGGATCCGGCCGCCGTCGATGTCCATCAGGCGCAGCAACAGCCGGGTGAGCGTGGTCTTGCCCCCTCCGGACTGGCCGACCAGCCCGATCTTGGTGCCGCTGGGGATGTCCAGGTTTAGGTCCTCGAACAGCGCCGCGCCCTGGTCGTGCGCGAATCTCACCCGCTCGAAGCGGACGCCCGCGTCGGCCGGGCGCAGCGGCTGCGGCTCGGCCGGATCCACCACGGTGGGCGGCACCAGGAGCAGTTCGGTGAACTGGGCGGCCTCGGTGAGCACGGTCTCGATGCGCCGGTAGATCTGGTTGAACTCGAACATGATGTTGATCGCGTTGGCGTAGTAGGTGAACGTCACCACGATGGCCTCCACGCCCAGCCCGCCCCGCAGCCCCACCGCGAGAAGCAGGCCCACGGTGCTGGTGAGGACCGAGAACGGGGCCACGACGGTGTCCACCCGGAGGTTGCCGTAGTCCCAGGAACGCAGCGACAGCCTGCGCTGCTCGGCGACCCTGGTCCGATGCTCGGCGGCCTCGCGATCCTCGGCGGCGAACGCGCGGACCGTCTCCATGTTGGTCAGCACGTCGGCGACGTGGCCCGACACCAGCACCTTGGCGGCCTCACGCTTGTCGACCAGCGCTTGGCGACGGCGAACGAGCGGCGCGATGAGGAGTCCGGTGAGCATGATGAGGCCCACGAGCACGACGACCAGCAGCGGGTGGTACTGCCACAGCACCACCGAAGCGAAGATCAGCGGCACCACCTTGGCCATGATCGAGAAGGTGAGCGTGTCGACGAAATCCTCGAACCTGGAGGAGAACCCCAGCACCCGTTTGGTCAGCGAACCGGCGAAATTGTCATGGAAGAACGCGGCGTCCTTCGTCAGCAACGCGTCCATGCCCACCACGCCGAGCCGCTCGATGCCCCGCGCGTCCGTACGGTTGAGGAAGTGCAGTCCCACCCGCCACAGCACCTCGCCGAGCAGCAGCAGCGCGCCGAAGCCGAGCACGTAGGGCAGGAGCGCGGCCATGGGGGCGTCCCCGCCCTCGGCCAGTCGCCCCACCAGCCCGGCCACCATCAGCGGCGCCAGATAGAACAGGGAGATGTTCCCCATCGCCGGCAGTATCATCGCGGGCGCCGCGACCCACCGCTGGCGAAGCAACTCGCCACAGTAGTAGCGCAGCGCCAGGATAACGGCCGACTTTCGGACGGATGAACCGTCGTCGGCTTCCTTTTGTCGTGCGTGCATAGCCTGTCCGCCCTCCCGAATGCCGACATCGCCGCTGCCATGTTGCCGCAGCGGGGCAGGGAGAAGCGAACGATTTTCCGGGCGCTCGCGAGGGCACCTGCGCGGGCGTCCGCTGGGCGTGGAGCACTTAGAACGGGTATATCAGGAGATTCCCCCGCCCATTAAAAACGCCACTTCCATTCGGCGTGACAATCGCTCGATTACGCGATCTCATATTCCCGGCAAGCCATTCAGGGGAACAGGAGATTCGCATGCACATTCCGCGAAAATTTGGCAGAATCGCCGTCGCTTTCGTCACCGTGGTCGGAATCGGCGGAATAGGCGGAAGTGCGGCCGCCGCGGATCCGGGGGTGCCCGGTCTGCGCATCACCCGGTTCCTCGGCGAGCAACGACTCCCGCACAAGACGCAGGTCGACGGAACCACCCTCGGCGGCCTGTCCGGCATCGACCGGGACCCGCGCACCGGCACCTGGTACTTCATCTCCGATGACCGCTGGCGCTACCAGCCCGCCCGCTTCTACACCGGACGCCTCGACTTCAACCGATCCGGCGCGTTCACCGGCGTCCGCGTCGAGGGGGTCACCACGCTCCGGCGCGCCGACGGCACCCCCTACCCCGCGTACGGGAAGCCCGAGTCGGCCGACCCCGAGAGCATCCGGTACGACCCCTGGAGCCGCAGGCTCCTGTGGGCGCACGAGGGCGACCGCCCCGACGACAGGAATCCCGACATCCCGGTCTCCGACCTGTTCGTCCGCTGGACCACCACGAACGGCCGTCACCTCGGCGAGCTGCCGATCCCCCGCAACCTCCGGCTGACCGACACTGCCAGGGGACCGCGCCGCAACTTCGGCTTCGAGGGCGTCACCCTCACCCGGCGATCCATCACCGCCGTCGTCGAAGGCCCCCGCTTCGAGGACGGCCGGCCGCCCACGGTCGAGCGTGGCGCCCCCGCCCGCATCACCGTCTGGTCCCGCGACGGCCGCGTCCGCGGCCAGTACGCGTACCCGATCGATCCCCTGCCCGCGGCCCCCGTCCCGCCGACCGGCCACACCGACACCGGGGTCTCGGAGATCCTGGCCATCGACGACTCCCGCTACCTCGCCGTGGAACGTTCCTGGATCGAGGGCGTGAACTACCGGGTCAAGCTGTACGAGATCGACCTGCGATCGGCCACGAACGTGCTGAACAGGGACAGCCTGTCGTCCGGCCGGCCGTACCAGGCGGTCAGGAAGCGGCTCGTTCTCGACCTGAGCGAACGGCACACCCCCACGCAGAACCTGGAGAGCCTCGCCTGGGGCCCCCGGCTCCGCACCGGTGAATGCACGCTGGTGATCGGCTCCGACGACAACTTCGACGACCGCGAAGTGACCCAGTTCCTCGCCTACGCCGTACGCGGGTGCCCCGACTCGCGATGACGGCGACACCTCGTGCCACCGCGGGCCGGTGGCACGAGGTGGTCAGTAGCCCGCGGCGAGACCCACCACGGCGCTCGCGCCGGCCAGGTAGCCCGACGCGACGGCGGCGGCCATGGACGGCGGGACCGAGGTGGCCGCGTCCCCCGCCGCGTACAGCCCGGGGACGCCGGTCCGCTGCATCGCGTCCACCTTGATCGCCTCGACGCTGAGCATCTCGTCCGGTTCGATCACGGTCGCGCCGAGGTCACCTGCCAGCGAAGAGCGCTGGCGGAGAATCGTCTTCACCAGCAGGGCGCCGATGGCGAGCTCGCCGCCGCCGGCGAAGACCACGGTCCGCAGCTCGGCGCCCGGACCGTCGAGGGCGGCGATCGGCCGCTCGTCCACCCCCACCCCGCCGGCGGCCAGCCGCGCACGCTGCTCCTCGGTCAGCTCGCCGCCGTTGGTCAGCAGAGTGATCCGATCGCTCCAGGCTCGCAGGTTCAGAGCTCCGTGTACGCCGACCGCGCCGTCCGCCAGCACACCCAACGGGCGATCACTGACCTCCCAGCCGCGACAGAACGGGCAGTGGAAGACCGAGCTTCCCCATCGCTCGTCCATGCCGGGCAGGCGCGGATAGCGGTAGTCCGTGCCGGGCGCCAGCACGATGCTCCGCGCCTGCTCGCGACGGCCGTCGCTCAACGTCACGGCGAAGCCGCCGCCCTCCTCCCGCTCCCCTCGGACGACCTCGCCCGGCCGTGACTCGACGCACGGGTACGCCGCCAGCTCCACCCGCCCTTCGGCGTAGAACCGCGCGGGAGCTCGCCGGTCATGCCCGAGCAGGCCCCCGATGTCCGGCGCGGCCAGGTTGCTCTGCCGCCCGGCATCGATGATCAGCGTGGTGCGCCGTGCTCGGGCGAGGGTGAGCCCGGCGCTCATGCCCGCCGCGCCCGCGCCGACCACGATGCACTCCCACGGTCCAGTCGTACGTCTCGTCATGTCCACCTACAGAACCAGCCCCCCCGCCCACGCGGCCATACACCGTTGATGCAGGTACATACGAGTTTGTGCCGGTTAGCATCGTCGGGTGGACATGGTCAGCCAGGCGATCTCCAGCCTCCGGGTTGGCCGGCGGGCCATCCGCCGGTTCCGGCAAGGCGGTTCTTGGGGACTGCGCCTGGGCGGCCAGCCCGGCAGCGGCTTCCACCTCGTCCTCGACGGCAGTGCCTGGCTCATCAGCGCCGACGCGCCGCCCGTCGCCTTGCGTCCCGGCGATGTCGTGCTGGTCCCTTCCGGAGCGGACCATGGGCTCAGCGTCACCCGGCGCGCTCTGCTCGAGATGCCGCTGAATGCCATGGATCCGGACCTGTCGGTCCCCGGCCCCGCCGACTTCGAGTTTCTCTGCGGCTCTTACCGGTTGGACCACGGGCAGGTGCACCCGTATCTCACCGGGATGCCGGATCTGATCGTGATGTCTCCGGACTATGAACGGCATCCGGAGTTGCGGTCGTTGACCGGCCTGCTCGTCGAAGGTGCGGCGGAGGAGCAGCCGGGCACCGAGGTCACGCGGTCGGCGCTGCTCGATCTGATGCTCGTCAGCGTGTTGCGCCAATGGCTGCGGGAGAGGCGCCCGGAGGCCTGGCCGGCGATCACCGATCCGGCGATCATCACCGCGCTGGACGCGATCCATGACAGTCCGCGGACGCAGTGGACCGTGTCGCGACTCGGCGAGATGGTGGGCATGTCCCGGACGGCCTTCACCAGGCGCTTCACCTCGCAGGTCGGCAAGCCGCCCATGACGTACCTGATCGCCTGGCGGCTCAACTGCGCCGCGCGACTGCTCCGGGAGACCGACGCGTCGCTGGCCACGATCGCCCGGCAGGTCGGCTACTCGACGGAGTTCGCCTTCGCCGGGGCGTTCCGCCGCGAGTACGGCGTATCACCGGGCCGGTTCCGGCAGGCCACGGGCGAGCCTGACCAGCGGGTCCTGTCGGGTCCGTAGTGCGGGTACGGGCGCGTACGAACCGGGGCCGGCGGAGGCCGCCGGCGCCGCAGCCCGTACAGGTCTGAAAGTTTCCTGGTTCTGAAATATTTCGGACCATATAACGGCACGTGGCAGGCGGTTAAGTGGCTTCATTCGTCGAAAGATTTCTGGTCTTCGTTGACGGGTTTCGGGGCGGTCTTCACACTGACCGCAGGCGAAGCCACCCCCCTACGATCAAGGGATCAGCATGATCGATCGGAACCGCACTTCCGCACTCACCGCCGCACTCCTGGCCGCGATCCTCGCCGTCTGCCTGGCCGCCACCTCGGCCGTGGCCATGAGCCGCCCCAAGGCCGCCGACTGCGGCGCCGGCTATGTCGGGCTGACGTTCGACGACGGGCCCAACGGCGGCAACACCGCCAACCTGCTCAACGCGCTGACCTCGAACGGCCTGCGGGCCACGATGTTCAACACTGGCCAGAACGCCCAGAACAACCAGTCCCTCGTCCGGGCACAGCGCGACGCGGGCATGTGGATCGGGAACCACAGCTGGTCCCACCCGCACCTCACCCAGCTCAGCAGCGCCCAGATGTCGTCGGAGCTGCAGCGCACCCAGCAGATCATCCAGCAGGCCACAGGCACCGCGCCACGACTGTTCCGGCCGCCGTACGGCGAGACCAACGCGACCTTGAGGTCCGTGGAGCAGCAGCTCGGCCTCACGGAGATCCTCTGGGACGTCGACTCGCAGGACTGGAACGGCGCCGGCACCGCCCAGATCGTCCAGGCGGCCGGCCGCCTGCAGAACGGCCAGGTCATCCTCATGCACGACCAGTACGCCACGACGCTGAACGCCATCCCGCAGATCGCCGCGAACCTGCGCAGCCGTAACCTGTGCGCCGGGATGATCTCCCCGGCCACCGGCAGGGCCGTCGCTCCCGACGGCGGCGCCGACCCCACCGACCCGCCCGGCGGCGGCACCTGCACCGCCACCATCTCCCAGGGCCAGCAGTGGAGCGACCGCTTCAACCTGTCGGTCACCGTCTCGGGCGTGAACGCCTGGATCGTCACCGTCACCCTGACCTCGCCGCAGCAGGTCCTCGCCACCTGGAACGGCACCCCGTCCTGGCCGAGTGCCAACGTGATGACGATGCGCCCGAACGGCAACGGCAACACCTTCGGCCTCACCATCAAGCACAACGGCACCTGGACCTGGCCATCGGTCTCCTGCCGGACGAGCTGACCTCTGAACGCCCTGTCCCTGGGCAACGCCTCACCTCCGGCCCTCATCCGGCACCGTCCTCTACAGCCTGTAGAGTTTGCCCGATATTCGGGTGAAAGGGTGGAGCATGCTGCGCTGGTTTCGGGTCGTGGCGGTGGCCGAGGCGTGCTCGTGGGCAGGGCTGCTGGTCGGGATGTTCTTCAAGTACATCACCGAGACCAGCGAACTCGGGGTGAAGATCTTCGGGCCGCTCCACGGGGCCCTGTTCGTGCTGTACGGGCTGGGCGTGGTGCTCGCCGCGCGGGAGGCGGGCTGGAGCCGCGGCACGGTGGTGCTGGGCCTGGCGTGCGCGGTGCCGCCGTTCACCTCGCTCTGGTTCGAGCGGCGGATGGCGGCGCGCACGACGGCCGCGCAGCTCGCCTGAGACCGGTCCGGGCGCCCGCGACGCGAGCACCCGGACCGCCGGAGTCGGCGTACTGAAGAGGCGTGCTGAAAAGGCGTGCTGAAAAGGCGTACGTTCTGACCCGAGCAGGATCGGGCAAGAGTCCGCGAGTTTTGGGCTCACTCTCTCCTTTGTCGGACTGCTTACATGGCTTGTCAAAGCCCCCCTGCCGTCCGGCCGTACACACGCGGGTCCGTCGCGTGGTGAGAAAGGCGAGACATTGACCGATGACACCCATGGCGAGATCGTGCTCCGCGTCAACGACGTGACGCACCGGCTGCTGGTCGACAACCGCACGACGCTGCTCGACGCGTTGCGGGAGGGGATCGGCCACACCGGCTCGAAGAAGGGGTGCGACCGTGGGCAGTGCGGGGCCTGCACCGTGCTGTGCGACGGCAGGCGGGTGGTGTCCTGCCTGACCCTGGCGGTCGCCGCCGAGGGCGCGGAGATCACCACCATCGAGGGCCTCGCCGGTGACGGTGAGCTGCGGCCGATCCAGCGGGAGTTCGTCCGGCTCGATGGCTTCCAGTGCGGTTACTGCACGTCCGGGCAGCTCTGCTCGGCCGTCGGGATGCTGGCCGAGCACGCGGCGGGCTGGCCGAGCGCCGTCACCGCCGACGTCTCCCCCGACGCCCCGGCGCCGGAGCTGGACGCGGCGGAGGTGCGCGAGCGGATGAGCGGCAACCTGTGCCGCTGCGGCGCGTACCCGTCGATCGTGCGCGCGGTCCTGTCGGCCGCGCGCGAGGAGGTGGCGGGGTGAAGGAGTTCGCCTATCGGCGCGCGACAGAGGTACGGGACGCGCTCACCCTGGTGGCCGCGGGCGACGGCGCCCGTTATCTCGGCGGCGGCACGAACCTCGTCGACCTGATGAAGACCGGGGTGGAGGCGCCCGCACGGCTGGTGGACGTACGGTTCCTGCCGCTCGACGGGGTGCGTGAGGCGGCGGACGGCGGGCTGGTCATCGGCGCGACGACGACCAACAGCGACGCGGCGGCCCATCCGGAGGTGCGCCGGCGCTATCCGGCGTTGAGTGAGGCGATCCTGGCGGGCGCGTCGGGCCAGCTGCGCAACATGGCCACGGTGGGCGGCAACCTGCTGCAACGGACCCGGTGCGGCTACTTCGCCGACCCGTCGCAGGCGTGCAACAAGCGGGTTCCCGGCAGCGGGTGCGCCGCGATCGCCGGGGAGCACCACAACCACGCCGTCCTCGGCTGGTCGCGGCACTGCGCGGCCACCCACGCCTCGGACATGGCGGTGGCGATGGCCGCGTTCGACGCGGTCGTGCACTACGAGACGCTCGACGGCCCCGGCGAGCTGCCGCTGGCGGAGTTCTACCCGCCGGTCGGCGACACGCCGGACCGGGAGACGGCGCTGCCGCCCGGAGCGCTGATCACCGCGATCGCCCTCCCCGGGTCCGCGGTCTCCCCGCGGTCGCGGTACCGGAAGGTTCGCGAGCGGGCGTCGTACGCCTTCGCCACCGTGTCCATCGCGGCCGACCTGGACGTACGCACCGGATCGGCGCGGATCGCGCTCGGCGGGGTCGCGTCGCGGCCGTGGCGCGCCCGGCGCGCCGAGGCCGTCCTACGGGAAGGTCCGCTCACCGCCGACCGGTTCCGGGCCGCCGCCGACGCGGAGCTGTCGGCGGCCGAGCCGCTGCCCGGCAACGGCTACAAGGTGACGCTGGCGCGCAACCTGATCGTGGCCGTCCTGACCGAACTCGCCGATCGGGCCCCAGCATGATCGAGCCAGGCGTGATCAGTCCCAAGCATGATCCGGCCCAGGCGTGATCCGGCGGAGCGCAGGAGAGGAGATCCAACCCATGAACGCGGTCAACAGCATCGGGGTCGCGCGACCCCGGATCGAGGGGCAGGCCAAGGTCACCGGCCGCGCCCGGTACGCCGCCGACAAGCCGATGCGGGACCTGGCCTTCGGCTCGGTCGTGGTGTCCACGGTGGCACGAGGACGCATCCGCGACATCGATGTCGCGGCCGTCAAGGGCATGCCCGGTGTGCTCGGCGTGATCGACTACCGCAACGCGCCCCGGCTCAACCCGGAGGCAGGGCACTTCTTCGGCCCCGACGGCGGCCTGCAGCTGCTGCAGGACGACGTGATCCCGTTCGCCGGCCGGGCCGTCGCGCTCGTCGTGGCGGAGACTCTGGAGCAGGCCAAGGCGGCGGCCGACACGCTGCCGGTGACCTACGACCAGGAGCCGCACGACACCGGCTTCACCGCCGATCATCCGAACGCCCGGCCGGCGGCGCCGCTCTTCGACGGGCCGGAGGACATCGGCGACCTGGAGGCGGAGCTGGCCGCGTCCGCGGTGGTGGTCGACGAGCGCTACCACACGCCCGAGGAGCACTGCAGCGCCATGGAGCCGCACTCGGCGACCGCGTGGTGGGAGGGTGAGCGGTTGCAGGCCATCGACTCCAACCAGGGACCGTTCTTCATCGCCACCGTCCTGGCCACGCTGTTCTCGCTGGGTTTCGAGCAGGTACGGGTCCGCACCGAGCACGTCGGCGGCGGTTTCGGCTCCAAGGGCATGTGCGGGCCGCAGCTGGTGCTGGCCACGATGGGCGCGACGCTGTTCCGGCGGCCCGTGCGCGTCACGCTGACCCGCGACCAGGTGTTCCTGATGACCGCGATGCGGCCGGCGACCGAGCAGCCGATCCGGCTCGGCGCCGACGCGGACGGCCGCCTGCGGGCGATCCAGCACGAGCCCGCGTTCGAGCTCTCCCCGCTCGCGGAGTACATCGAGGGCTGCACCGAGCCCACCAAGACGCTCTACGCGGCCCCCGCGATCCGCACCCGGAACACCGCGGTCCCCCTCGACATCCTGCCGCCGTACTCGATGCGCGGCCCCGGCGCCGCGCCCGGGTCGTTCGCCCTCGAGTCCGCCATGGACGAGCTGGCGGAGCGGCTGGGCCTTGACCCGCTCGAACTCCGGCTGCGCAACGAGCCCGCCGTCGGCCCGGTGTCCGGCCTGCCGTTCAGCAGCCGCAACCTGGTCGCATGCCTGCGTACGGGCGCGGAGAGGTTCGGCTGGGCAACGCGTGATCACCGGCCGCGGACCCGGCGGGAAGGACACCTCCTCGTCGGCACCGGGATGGCCGCCACGTCCTTCAGCGTCGGGGCGTTCCCCTCAGTGGCGTCGATCACCGCCGAGGTGGACGGGACCTTCACCGTGATCATCGCCGCCACCGACCTCGGCACGGGTGCGCGCACCGCGCTGACCGCGATCGCGGCCGACGCGCTCGCGATCGACACCGAGCGGGTACGGCTGCGCATCTCCGACAGCGAGCTCGGCCCCGCCTGGAGCGCGGGCGGCTCCAGGGGTACGACCTCCTGGGCCTGGGCGATCACCGAGGCCGCCGCGCAGCTGCGGGACCAGCCGCGCGATCCGTCGCGACGCGTGACCGTCACCGTCGACACCACCCAGTTGCTCAACGATCTGCCGTCCATGGAACGGCACGCCTACAGCGCGGTGTTCACCGAGGTGACCGTCGATCCGGCGACCGGCGAGGTGCGGGTGCGGCGGCTGCTCGGGATGTTCGCGGTGGGCCAGGTGGTCAACCCGCTGACGGCGCGCAGCCAGGTCATCGGCGGGATGATCGGCGGGCTGTCCATGGCGCTGCACGAGGAGGGTGTGCGCGACCAGGTCTCGGGCCGGCACGTGAACGCGGACTTCGCCGGCTACCACATCGCCGCGCACGCCGATGTGCCCGACATCGAGGCGGACTTCGTACCGGATTATGAGCCCGGGATTCCGTTCGGGATCAAGGGCGCCGGCGAGATCGGGAACGTCGGGACCGCGGCCGCGATCGCGAACGCGGTCTGGCACGCCACCGGGAAGCGGCAGCGAAGGCTGCCGATCCGGCTCGATCGCGTAGTGGAGTGATCAGCTTGCCCGGCGCGGTTCGGCGATGGTTTCGTATGGTGTGCGCACTATCCCGGATTTGGTGAACGAGTGCCGTGGCATCGTCGCGGCCCATGCCCGGCCGGACTACACGACGCCGATCGCCGGGCTGACGGTGTCCAGCATCGACACGGTGACCCCGGAGCATTCGCTGACCGAGCCGCTGCTGGTCGTCATGTTCCAGGGCGGGAAGCGCATCCTGCTCGACGACCAGGTCTTCGAGTACCGGGCCGGGGACTGCCTGGTCGTCACCGCGAACCTGCCCGTCACCGGGCACTTCCTGGACATCGGCCCGAGCGCCCCGTCGCTGGCCATGGCGCTGGTGCTGCGCCCGGCCGCCATCGCCCCGCTGCTGCTGGAGGTCCCGGACCGACACTGGTCCGGCACGCCGGACGGGCCGCCCGCGATCGCGAGCGGCCGGGTCGACGCCGACCTGCTGGACGCCGCGGGCCGGATGCTGCGGCTGCTGGACCACCCCGGGGACGCGGCGGTGCTCGCCCCGCTGATCGAGCGCGAGATCCTCTGGCGGCTGCTCACCGGCCCGCACGGCGCCATGATCCGCCAGATCGGCCTGGCCGACAGCAACCTGTCCCAGGTCAGCCGGGCGATCCAGTGGATCCGGGACAATTACGCCGAGCCCATCCGGATCGCCGAGCTCGCCCGGCTGGCCGGGATGAGCGCGTCCGCGTTCCACCGGCACTTCCGCGCCATCACGACGCTGAGCCCGCTGCAGTACCAGAAACGCATCCGCCTCCAGGAAGCCCGCTCGTTGCTGGTGGCCCGTGCGGGCGACGTCGTCGGCGTCGCCCATCTGGTCGGCTACGACAGCCCGTCGCAGTTCAACCGCGAATACCGCCGCCTGTTCGGGGCTCCGCCCGGCCAGGACGCGGCCCGGCTGCGCGCGGAATAGCCGCTCACGACAGATCGGACAGGTCAAGGACAAAGCGGTAGCGGACGTCGTTGCGCTGGAGGCGGTCGAAGGCTTCGTTCACGCGCGCCGAGGGGAGCAGCTCGATGTCGGCGGTGACGCCGTGCTCGGCGCAGAAGTCCAGCATGGCGGCGGTCGCGGCGCGGCCGCCGCTGCCCGCGGAGCTGAGCCTCTTACGCCCGGCGAGCAGATCCATCGTCTCGATGGTGACCTCGCCGAGGTATCCGACCTGGCTGAGCGTCCCGTCCATGGCGACGAGCCGCAGGTACGGGCCGAGGTCGTGCGGGGCGGAGATGGTGTCGATGACGACGTCGAACCGGTCCCGGGCGGCGGCCAGCCGATCCGGGTCCGTGGAGTCGATGAGGTCATGGGCGCCGAGCCGGCGGGCGTCGTCGGCCTTGTCCGCTGATCGGCTGATGACCGTGGTGTCGGCGCCGAGCGCCACGGCGAACCTGACGGCGAGATGGCCCAGGCCGCCCAGTCCCGCCACGGCGACCCGGCTGCCCGGGCCCACGCCGAGGGCGCGCAGCGGCTCCCAGACGGTGATCCCGGCGCAGAGCAGGGGGGCCGCGGCGGCGGGGTCGAGCCCGGCGGGCAGCGGGTAGGCGAAGCCGTCGCGGACGATGTACTCGCGGGAGTAGCCGCCCAGGGTGGCCGAGCCGTCGTGGCGGTCGGTGCCGCCGTAGGTCAGGGTCGGGAACGTGTGGCAGAAGTTCTCCTGGTCGGCCCGGCACATGGCGCACTCGCCGCAGGAGTCGACGATGTTGCCGACCCCGACCGGGTCGCCGACGGCGAACCGGGTGACCTCGGGCCCGACCTCGGTCACCACCCCGGTGAACTCGTGGCCCGGCACCAGGGTCGTCCCGCCGCTGTGGGCGTGGACGGCATGCAGATCGGTGTGGCAGACGCCGCAGTAGTCCACCCGTACGGCGAGGTCGTCGGGGCGCAGGTCACGCCGTTCGACAGGCACCCGCCGCAGCACCGCCGCCGGGCCGTCCGCGCCCCATCCCACTGTGGTCCTCATGCTGGCTCCTTGTTATAGACAGAACGGTTAGTCTGTTTCACCGTAGCACTCAAACAGACCAACTGTTCTGTTTGGGTACGCTGGCCGACATGGACGCTCAGCCCTCGACCTTCCGCGGCGCCGCGACCCGCGGTCGCATCCTCGACGCGGCCACCCAGGAGTTCGCCGAGCACGGGATCGCCGGGGCCCGCATCGACCGGATCGTCGCCGCCGCCCGCACCAACAAGGCGCAGCTCTACGCCTACTTCGGCAACAAGGAAGGGCTGTTCGACGCCATCTTCCTCGCCTCACTGGAGCGGATCGTCAACGTCGTCCCGATCGACGCCACCGACCTGTCGGACTGGGCCGTACGCCTCTACGACGAATACCTCCGCCGCCCCGACCTCATCAGGCTGGCCACCTGGACCCGCCTGGAGCGGCGCCCGACCGGCCACCTCGTCGCCAGGGCCGACCACCTCAACGACCACAAACTCCACGCCATCGCCGACGCCCAGGCCGCCGGCCTGGTGATCCCGGGCGACCCCTTCGACGTGATGGCCCTGGTCATCGCCATGTCCATGACCTGGTCCCCCGTCAGCAACGTCTACACCGCAACCGCCGACGAACCCCAGGACCTGCACGACCGACGCCGCACCTTCCTCCGCGAAAGCGTCAGACGCGCCGTAATGACCCCCTGAACCGCTCTTACCATCCCTACTTCCATCTGCACAGAAAGTGACCTTTACATTACACTCGGTGCGATGTCCAAGTGGAGGTGGCACGGATGTCCGGTGAAGGTTACCGAGTGCTTCTACAGGCTCGCTCGTGGAGTCAGCGTCTGCGAGGAAAGGGCTTCGCCTGGGATCAGATCGCCGACGTGCTCGCCCTCACGCACGAGGTGAGCCCGTTGCGGCTGTACCGGCTGGCGCACGGCCGCACGGGGGCCGACGTGGTGGCTCTGGTCAATGACGCCGATCCGGCGGGCACCGCCGCACTGCGCGATTCGCACCGCCGACCGACCCGGCGAAGTAGGAACCAGACCAGAAATGTCCGCCCCAGAGGCATCTGCGTACGTGTGCGCTGTATTCCTTGCGAAGCATCCGAGCCGAGACCCCTTTCAGCGAGTTGACGAGTTTGGACAGGGCGACCTTGGGCGGGTAGTGGACCAGCAGGTGGACGTGGTCGTGCTCGCCGTTGAACTCGCGTAGTTCGACCTCGAAGTCGGCGCATACCTCGCGCATGAGTTCCTCGCAGCGGATCAGCATCTCGTCGGTGAACACCCCACCCCGGTACTTTGTCACGAAAACCAAGTGTGCGTGGAGGTTGTGGATGACATGTCGCCCCGTTCTCACCTCGGGGTTCAGATCCCATCGCGGTGACATAAACCAAATGATATGATCAGTGTGTGGGAGAGGCGAAGCGGACTCGCGCGCACGTGGCGCGACTCGACCTCAGTCCGGCCCAGGCGGCCGTTCTGGACGGTCAAGCCCAC
>NZ_BMNK01000013.1 GCF_014646515.1 Nonomuraea glycinis | reverse complement strand
GGTCTGCGTGCCCGGCTGCGGCTCTTCGGCCGGTCCGGGCACGCACCGCCCAGCGCGCCCACAGATGTCAGACGTCACCAGTTAACGCCGTGACGATCGCTCACTTCGGCGATCTCCGAACTGGCGGGGCGATCGGCTGCCGCGCGGCTTCCGGTGCTCGGGCCTGGCGGCCCTGCGCTCCGGGTCCGCTTGCCACCGGATGACGGGGTTCTCCGACTGTCGACGGACGGCCCCATGTGCCGTGCCAGGTACAAGCAGCGGGGCCCTAACTAGGCAGGACCATTGGAAGCTTGTACCTCATACTTCTTGAAGTGCACACTAGATGAAATGCTATAAGCGACAGAGCGTAGGGCCAGGATATATTTCACATATTCTTCCTCACTCAGACCCTGCCCTTCCTTTCCCAAAATAGCAGATCTAGCATCTGACGCCTCATGCACTAGAATGTTTCTTCGTTCCTTAATGTCGATAAGCGTGCTGTAGGTTGCTTCATGACGCTTACCTTTATAAACATACCAAGCCTTGTAGGGATCGCGTTTGAAGCGGAAAGCACTCTTGAGAAAATTGATCATTCCATGGATTGAGCGACCATTTGAGCGGAGCCTCTCGATCTCCATGTCGATCAGTTCTTGGCGTAGACTCTCTATCGAAGAGAGCTTGTTAGTCATCGAAAATAGCTGCCCATAGGACAGGCTCTCCTTCTTTCCTGCCGAGTCGAGAATTACCTGAGGATGTCTTACCAAGAGTTCCTCAATCGTCTCTCGAAGAAACACTTCGAAGCTGGTCCACTGAAGCAGGAAGGCTGCGCGAAATAGGAGAAATTCGGCCCGTTTTACTACTTTATCGACCTCCCCTAGCGAACTGGCCAACTTCAGAAAATGCTTCTGAGCCACCTCGGCCTGCACCGGGTCGGATGGATCAAATGTTAAATCGGCCGCAACCTTGGCCTTAACCACAACGTTCAACTTGATGCTGCGAAAACCGATCTCGGGCGCCTTAAAATCTGCTTCTCTCTCGCTTTCAGGCGGCCAAAGAATGACCGGGGCGCCATCGGGAGGGCGGATCCGAACCGGACCAAGCAGGCCAGCCTCTGCCTGATTGGCTACGTCCTGAGGATTTCGACCCGTTTTCTGGGCGTATTCTTCATATAAAAGCCAGCCGGCCGACATTCCAAGGATGTCTCCAATAGCGACATCGGCCATTGAAAACGACCGACGCTCAGACGTCGAATTGTCAAACGTAATATCGGTGAGCTGTTCTGGGGGAGTGGAAAGAAGGAGTTGCTGGGAAAGCGCGTATGATATCGAGGTGAGTGAGATGAGTTCCTCGATTTCCTCACTCCTGGCGACATAGGCAGCGTAAGGCGAGAACCCTTCCAGGTTGCGAGGAGCAGCCGAGGAATCATCATTGACTATCTCGATATTGTTGATGTTCGCACCTTCCGGCAACCCAGACATGTCCATAGGAGCATCTTAGCCTGGTTCCACGGCATGAAGCCCGAAGTTCGATCCTGAAAGTCACATGAGGTGCCATTTGATCTGGGAGAACGAGTGCTCTTTATGCTGCCGTCGGCCCACTGCGAAGGACACCTCGTAAGGTAGAAGCCTTACCACGAGCCGCATTCCGTGTAGTTGGTAGGGCTGGAGACGCGAATTCGGGGGTGTGAGCTGGGGTGACATGGTGGTGGCTGCAAGCCTCCATGAACAGGAGGGAGGAACTGTGAGGGGATACCTCAAGATCCCGAGCAAGGCGGATCTGCCTCCCCTTGTCGATCGCGGCCTCGTAGAACGCGTCGGCGAGCGCCACGATGATTCCCTTGATCGTAGGCCCGTCGGGTTCAAGCGGATCGATCCATCGCAGATCAGAGGAGCCTGGAAGCCGGGCAAGTACGGGAGCGCTGACGACGTCTGGATTCCGAACCCCCACTACGTGCCTAGGTGAGCATGCACGACCTCGAGTTGGTCAACTTGGCGGACGAATCCCTTCTGCCATGCCAGGTGACAGCGCAGAACGATGACGAGACATACGAGCTCCGGCTGAACCGCGCTGGCGCTTCATCGATCAAGGTTCGCTCGTCGATCGACTTCGAAGACACCTTGCGCCAGCTGAGAGCGGAGCTGCAACAGCAGAACCTGCTGTTGCTCTGTAACGGGTTCCGCCGCGATGCGTTCGTCTCCTCGATGTCGCCTCAGATGAGTGAGGGCCTGTCGTGCTACCTGGTCGTCACGGGGGAGCCCGTATGACCAGAATTGCTCGTCGAGAGCCTCGGCCTCGCGCCCAGGAGCGATGTCGTCACCGCTGACGAGGCGTCGAAGTTCATCAACGAATGGATCGCCAGCTTCGACGACTAACGAGTCTCCCCGAGCAGGCCATCGGTCCTCGGTCAGTCCTATGCCGCGCTGGCAAGAAGTCGCTAGCCACGATGATCTTGCTAACGCCGATGCTAACAACGTCCCTGGACAGCGGTGGACCCCGTTGGAAGGTGATCAAGCCAGAGAGGCCGCCGAGCAGGCTCTACTGTCAGCGGTAGACGCCCGTGCACGATCTCGAACTGGCTACGGATAAGAAGGCCGCATGGTAGCTGAGGCCGTGACGATCGCAGACTTCGGTACCCGCCATACGGGCTGGGGCGATCGCCGGCAAGGCCCTCCTACGTCGGGCTTTGCCACCGGGTGACCATGGCTGAGGTGACAGCAGCGCTGACAGCAACGTCCCCGCACGCCGACGCTGCGCGTCACCGTCCACGCACCTGACCACCGTCTCAATCAGCCAGCCAGGATGATTGATCCGCCTGAAAGCGGATGGTCAGGCTGCCACGGGGGCTTCCCTTCCTTGGGCCTGGAGGCCCTGCGGTACGGGCCCTTACCGCCGGACGGAGAACTGACCCGCTCTCAGTGGTGCCATACAGCAGCGGCATACAGCAACGCTGCCGTATAAGGGTAGGCACCATCAGCCATCACCTGCAGCTTTGACCAGGGGAAAGGCCGCTCAACGTTGTGGCTGGCTCCCGTTCCTAATCAGCGCATCGTCCAACGGGATGGTTCCGCGAGTACGGCTGCCGCCTCCTCAGGGCTAGCCAGCCGGGAGGCCAGCGTGGCGATCGCGAGTCGTCTCGGAAGGGCGACGCCGAACTTCAGTCCGGCCAGCGCCTTGTCGTCAATCTCCGGCAGGGACAGAACTGCGCCGGCTATCGCCGCCTTCCACTTCTCCGGCGTCACGTCGTCGCGGAGCCGCAGGTATTCCTCATCGACGCGCTGCCCCTCGTCCGCGATCCCGGTCAGTGTGGCCGCGAGCGTGGCGTTGGTGCAGAACCCGCCCCACGTCCACCACCGCATGTCGCCCTCCGGGTCTCGGGTTATGACGGTCCCGCCGGGGTGAACGATGTCCACGGCGTCCTCCCTGAGAACGGCGAGCCGGTCCTTGGCCCGCTGGGTGAGGCCACCCGGTGGATCATCACCGAGCAGCACCGAACGCATGGCCCGCGTCAGCGCG
This sequence comes from Nonomuraea glycinis, assembly GCF_014646515.1. Taxonomy (GTDB): domain Bacteria; phylum Actinomycetota; class Actinomycetes; order Streptosporangiales; family Streptosporangiaceae; genus Nonomuraea; species Nonomuraea glycinis. The sequence goes on along the minus strand of NZ_BMNK01000013.1, from coordinate 264,874 downwards.
AAGGACAGGCCGCTGGCTCCACCGCTGCTGTTCCAGCGGGCCCGCCCCCGCCCGTCGGAGGGCTCGACGAAGCAGCGGCGCCGGCGCCAGTCGATGTAGGTGACCCGCCAGGTCCGCCCGGCGAGCAGCAGCAGCCGGGGCCCCTCCACCTCCCCGCTCAGCAGGGCCGGGTCAACGCGCCCGACCTCCTTGCGCCCCCACAGCACATTGAACTCCGGGTCGGCGGTGAACACCGAGGTCATCTCCATAAAGTGCCGGAACCCGAAGCGCCGTTCGGCCTCCGGGCCGATGAACAGCATCCCGGAATCGGAGTCCAGGTACCCATGTGCGACCAAATGCCGCACGATCGGCTCGGCTCCGCGTCCGAAGGGGGCGAGCCCATTCCACCACTCCGGCCAGAGCCGGTCCCCCACGCGGTGCTCCTGCAAGCACAACGCGAGGATCTGCTGCGCGACAATGTGCCTGGGTTCGGGGGGCGGGACAACGGGCTCGACCCAGCCGCGGCCCCACAGCAGCAGCAATCCGGCTGCCTGCAGCAGCGCATCCTCAGTGAGTGTGAGGAACAGGCAGTTGCGCACGGTACCAGCGCGGCGGCCGGTGCGACCGATGCGCTGCAGGAAGGAGGCGACGGTGGCGGGTGCATTGATCTGAATGACCCGGTCGAGATCGCCGACGTCGATACCGAGCTCCAGCGTGGAAGTGGCGACGATGACGCAGTCGCGTTCCTGCGCGAACGCCTCCTCCGATCGGCGCCGCTCATCCACAGACAGGGAAGCGTGGGAGAGGAAGGTGGTGACGCCGAGCGCCCGCAGCGAGTGGCCCAGTTCCTCAACGAGCTGTCGAGAGTCGCAGAAGACCAGCCGCTTCTCGCCCCGGTGCAGCACGGCGATCACCTTGGCGGCATTGGCCGCCGATCCGACATAGTCAAGCTGGATCTCTCCGGCCGGTACGGCTTGAGCCGCAGGCTGGGCGGGGTCCGGTGCGGCCCCCGGGACAGGACCCGATACGGCCGGCCGGGCGAGGTCCGGTGCAACAATCTGACCTGGGCGGCTCCCCAGGGCGGAGCCCTGCAGCCAGTTCAGCAGTTCGGGCGGGTTGCCAACGGTGGCCGACAGGCCGATGCGCTGGATCGGGCGGCCGAGTAGGTGGGTGAGCCGTTCCAGTACGGCGAGCAGGTGCCAGCCGCGGTCGTCCCCGGCGAAAGCGTGCACTTCGTCCACGACGACGGCCCGTACCCCGGAGAAGAACTGCCGGTGGTCGACGTTAGCGCTGACCAGCATCGCCTCTAGCGACTCGGGCGTGGTCAGCAGGATGTCGGGCCGGTCGCGCAGGATCTGCTTGCGTCGGGCCGAGGTGACGTCCCCGTGCCAGAGAGCGGCCCGCCGCCCGATCCAGCTCGCGTACCCCTCCAGCCGGGGCAGCAGGTTGTTGAGCAGCGCCTTGATCGGGCACAGGTAGACCACCGAGGTGCCCTGCCAGTTGTCCGCGGCCATCCTCGACAGCAGCGGGAACGCCGCCGCCTCGGTCTTGCCGCCCGCGGTCGGGGCGAGCAGCAGCGCGTCCGCCCCAGCGAGCACGGGTTCGATCGCGGCCTGCTGAAGCGGACGCAGATCGTGCCAGCCGAGTGTGTTGACGATGTGGTGCAGCACCACCGGGTGGAGCTCGGCGGAGCTCACCATCGCACCGTCCTCACCTGGGCGGCGGACTCCTTCATGGGACGTCCAGCGGGATGTCATCGAGTGAGGCCGCATTGCGTTCGACCTCGTTGAGCTCACCGGCCCCAACAGTCAGCTGGTAGTGCACGCGCGGGTCGAAGTCGGGGAACTGGTCGACCCGGTCGAGCACCTCGCCGACCAGCTTCTTCAGGAACACCCGGGGGGCAACGCCGACCTTGCCGCCGAGCGAGCCAGCCACGGCGCGGGCAAGGGCGGCGATGTACGCGTCGTCGACCACGCTGGCGATCCGCGACGAGGCTCCGACGGCGTACAGGTCGCGCACCCGGGTGCCCAGTTCTAGCAGGCCGTCATGGGCGAACCCGGGCAGGCGAATCTGTACGGCACGTGGGTTGTCGAACCGTGGTTCGGTAGTGAAGTCCGTGGCGAGCCGGGAAGCGAGCGGCGCGAGCCGCTGTATCCCTTGCGGCCCTTCGAAGAAGGCGGGAGTACCGGTAATGAGCACATACAGGCCAGGGAAGCGGCCGGAGTAGACCTCGTCGACGAGCTGGCGCAGCGCGTTGAGTGCCTTATCGCGCACGTCTGAGCGAACCCGCTGCAGGGTCTCGACCTCGTCGAGCACGAGCAGCAGCCCCCGGTGGCCAGAGTCACGCAGCACGGTCAACAACCCCTGCAGGAAGCCCAGGGCGCCGAAGTGGTCGAGATCGCCGCGAACTCCGGCGGCGCGTTTGGCAGACGCGGCCACGTGCGGTTGCCCGCCCAGCCAAGCCAGCACGCCCTCGGCAGTGGCCGCGTCCCCCTCGGCGACAGCCGTACGGTAGCCGCGAAGCGCGGCGGCGAAGGTGGGAGCGGACCTGCTCACCTCAGCAAGCCGCTTCTCCAGCAGCACGGCCACCGCCTCTTCCAGGGCGGCGGTGTCGGTCTCCGGTACCCCGGCGGCGAGAGAGTCCTCCTCCAGGGTGAACATCCATGCGTCGACGATCGAGCGGAGCGCGCTCGGTGAGAACTCGGCGGTGGAGAGGTTCTCGCACAGCCGCCGGTAGACGGTCTCCAGCTTGTGCAGCGGCGTCTCGGTCTCGGATATCTGCACCTCGGCGACGGCCAAACCGTGCTGTTTGGCCCGTTCGGCCAGCCAACGCGCGAAGAACGTTTTACCCGCGCCGTACTCGCCTCGGACCGCCTTGAAGACCGAGCCGCCCTGAGCCGCCGTGACCAGCTCGGCGTCGAGCGCCTCGGTGAACCGGTCGAGACCGACTGCGAGCAGGTCGAGTCCGGCCGACGGCACGGTCCCCCGCCGCAGGGCGTCGATCACCTCGCGGCGGCGGCGTTCGCTGACCTTCATGGCGCCGCCACCCCGAACTGCTCGGCGAGCACGTCGACCGAGATGACCACGGTGACCCCGTCGGGGTCGTAGCTGATCGGGTCGTAGCCATCGACGCTGAGCACCCGGCGGACCGCGGCCAGCACGCTCCGCAGCCGCGCGGCCGGCACCTCGGCCACCGCGGAGAGCGTGGACTCGTGCAGCCGTCCGCCGCCCTCGAGCAGCGCCGCGAGCACGCCGCGGACCCGGGTGACGTCGGGTGCGGCCCGGCCGGCGCGAACCCGCTGCGCAGCGTACAGCTCGGAGCCGAGCAGCTCATCCAAGAACCGCTCCAAGGCGGACTGCTGGGGCGATGCCACCTCGTCCAGGGCGATCAGCGCGCCCTGCCCCTCCGGAGCCTTCCGCGCGCGGGGGGCTGCAGCGAATTCCCTGCGGTGGGTGACGGTGGTGTTCCACCAGGCGGGCTCCTGCGCCGGAGCGGGCTTCCACCCAGCGAGATCTTTCACTGGCGACGGGCTGAACACGGCAAACGGCACGGCCACCTCGGCGGCCGAGGCCCCTCCGTGGTAGCCCGCGCGCTTGCTGCCGTAGCGCAGGTCCTCCCTCCAGGGGAGCACGACACTGCCGCCGCCGAGCAGCACGCGTTTGCCCTGTACAGCGATCTCCCCTTCGGACACCTGTCCAGTGGCAGGCCGCCAGCGGGCGGAGGTCGCGTTCGTCCCGGTTAGTGGAATGCTGCCTCGTTCGACCACGTGCCCGTGGTCGGAGGTGAGGATTAGCGTACGGCCAGCGATGCGGGCAGCCTCGGCGAGCGCCTGCAAGTGCTGCACCTGGGCGAGGGTCCAGGTGGTGCCCCCCGGGTCCATCTTGTCGAGGGAGTCATCGACGGCGTTGAGCACGACGCCGATCACCTTGGCCGATCCGTCAATCGCGGCCTTCACCTCCGGGTCGAGGCTGTGGCCGCCGGGGGTGCGCAGGTCATTCTTGTGGAACAGGCAAGCTTGAGGATCGCCGGTCACGGCCGAAAAGGCCGTCTTCTCATCGTGCTGCCCGCCGGTGCGCAGGGTCCCTGTGAGCAGGCTGGTACGGCATACCTCGGTGACGGTAGGCAGCACAGGCAGCAGGACCCTACGGTGGCCGAGGGCGGAGTCGACAAGCTCGGTCCACCGGCTACGGACGAGCTCGTCGGCCAGTTCGGCGAGAACTCCTGCGGACATGCCGTCGAGCACGACCAGCAGCGAGCGACCAAGAGGGCGCACCAGCGTGGCGAGCGCGGACTCGATCGGAACGAGGCTGCCGGGGTCGCTGTCGGCGGCGACCGCAGTGGCCAGGTGCTGGGCGAGCACCCGGTCGCGACCGCTCCGCCGCTCGGCAACCGCGTCCAGCAGCGTCCGGTAGGCCTTGGCGACCTTGTCGTCGGGGTCGCCGGTCCACACATCGGCGAAGGCCCACTCCACGTAGGCGCCGGTGCGGACCTGGTCGTGCAGCGCGTCGGCCAGCGTGGGCGCAGGCTCGTCGGAGGTGGCGAGCCAGCGCACCAGTCGCAGCGCCATCCGGGCCGTCGCCGTACGTGAGATCAGCGGAGGCAGCGCGGCTAGCTCGTGGGAGACCAGGTGGACGTGCGCGTCTTCGGCCTGGCGCAGCGTCGCCGCGTCAGGGGCGGACAGCGCCTGCCGTACAGCTTTCGCAAAGTTGCGCAACCGCACGTCGTAGGCGCCGGGGAGCAAGGCGGACTTGGCAATCAGGGTGGTGGCGTTGAACTCGAGCAGCAGGGACTCGGCACGGTCCAGCAGGCTGCCGGGGTAGTCGAGCCGGCCGATCAGTGCTACAGCTGCCCGTGCCCAGGTCTGTGCCTGTTCGGCAGGCAGATCGGCGCCACCCAGCCGGGCGCGGACCAGGCCGCGGGCCTCGGTCGCCACCGACTGGACGCCGTCTTGCCATAGCAGCCCGGCGACCAGGGCGAGCGGCACGGCGTCTCCGCCGTGCCCCGCCGCCACCGCGCGCAGGGTCCAGACGCCCGCCGGTCCGGTGACGTCGCCCAGCCACCGAGTCAGCCCCTCGCGCACGTCGGCGGGAAGCGCGGCCAAGCGGCCGAGGGCGACCGGGTCGAGCGTCCAGCGCAGCAGGCTGAGCGTGTCTGGATGCTCAGGGAGGAGGTAGGGGGCGCCGCCGATGTCGTCGCCGAACACGACCGAGGCCAGGTGGCCGAGGGCATGGTCGCGGGTGAGCGCGCCGCCGGGTACAGGCGGCCATCCCTCAGTGGGCTCCCAACGGGCCAGTGCGCTCGCTGCCCAGCCCTCGTTCAGCAGGAGCGGGTCGAGAGTGCGCGCCTCAAAGGACTGCTTGATCATCTCCCATGGTCGCAGTGCAAACAGCCTGCCGTTTGCCAGGTGAGCCCGAAGCCCGATGCCGAGGTCGCCGTCGTCCACGTCGGTGAGCACAACCAGGTAGCCGTCGCGGTGCTGCTTCACCGCCTCCCATACGGCCAGCGCCGAGGGGCAGGGCCGGACGTGGACGACGGTGTCGCCCAGCGGGAAGGAGGGCTCGCCAGCCCATTCGGGGCGGGCGTGGATGCCCACCACCCGCTGCTCCCGGTCTGCGCGCTGGACCTTGCCGACGATGGCGCGCACCACGGGCAGGGTAGCGGCGGCCAGTGGAGGCCGGAGGCCGGTCACTTCCGCACGCTCCAGGTGATGGTGATCTCCGCGTCGGGGTGCTGGGAGGCGAAGGCCCGCAGCTTTTGGACCGCCTCGTCGATCCGCGCGCCGCGCACGCTCACCGAGCCTGCCCCCTGGCCGTTGCGCGAACCCGATGTGCTGCCCGCCGTACCACCGGATCCGCCGACCGGAGAGGTGCCGCCGCCGGTCTTGTCCGGTCCGGGCCCGGGCGAGGGGTCAGGCACCCGGCTGGCCAGGAGCATCCGGGCGCGGCGGCGGGTCTCCGACAGGACGGGCCCCAGAGCCTCCTGGAACTCGTTGCGCCGGGCCGCCTCCCGCAGCCGCTCCAGGATGGCTGTGGCCTGCTGATCGCCGCTCATGGTCCCGATGGCGTCGAGCAGGTCCCAGTCCGTGCCCTCCAGCGCGGCCACGACATCGCGCGCGGACTTCAGCGACCGCCCGAGCACCTCCTCGGTGGCCCCCATCGGCGCACGGGCCAGCAGCTCAGCCAGCCCGGTCGCGTCGCCCTCCTCGGCCAGGTTCCCGACAAGCGAGGCGGCATCCCTGGCGGTGGCGAGCCTGCCGGTGTCCTGTGCGAGGCCGAGCATCTCGCGGTGGGCGGTGAGCACGGTGACGAGCTCACGAGCCGCCGTCTGAAGCTCATGCGCCTCGGCGCGGACCTTACCTGCAAGGCGGCCCACATTGGCCGCCGACTTCAGCGCCGTCACGTGCACGCCGAAGATCTTGGCCGCGCGGTCCACGGCCCGCCGCCAGTCGGGGTCGCCGGGAAGCCGGGGCAGCCGCAGTTCGTAGCCGCCGTCGATGCGGTCGAGCGGGGGCCGGGCGACGGGGCCGCTACCGTTGTGGTACCACTCGCGGTCCTGCATCAGCGCGAACGCCGCGATGACTAGGCCGCGGGTGTGGGCGTCGAGGCCGCGCGGGTGCGGCCGATCCAGCCACTCGATCAGCCTGCTGACTCCAATGGTCTCGTTCAAACCCTCCTGTGCTGCGAGCTGGGTGAAGTGCTTGCGCCAGGGGAAGGTGTCGGGGCTGAACAGGAAGGCGTTCTCCAGCCTCTCGCCGACCCCGAGTGGGTTGGCCACCCTGCCCAGGACCTCCCGGTCCTTGGCGGCCACCGGAACCCGGCCCGACTCCTCCGCCGCGGCGGCGTCGAGATACTGCAGCACGATGTTCGCGTCGCTCTTGCGGACCTCGCCGGGGAACTTGGGGTGGTCAGGGTACTGCGCCGACAGCATCTGATCCAACAGGTGAGCCAGGCAGTCGGCCAGCCGAGCGCCGACGGGCGCCCCCGGCAGGGTGATCTGCGGGTCCAGCGCGGCGAAGAACGAGCTGTGACCGCGGGCGCCGTCAATGTCGGCCGGCTCCCGCTTGGCCGCACCGTACGCCTGCTGGATGACCTGCCGGAGCTTGTCCTCCAGCGTGGCTTTGCGGTTCTTCAGCAGTGCCTTGGCTGTGGCCCTGTCCTGGATGGACAGATTGCTGGCGTTCTGCTCGTAGCGGTCGTCGGAGGCGAGCAGGTAGCGCAAGCAGACCAACTCGCCGAGATCCTTCTCACGGGCCTCGGTGAAGAATGCCGGGACCCAGGCGACAGTACGGCTGCGCACGCCGTCGCGTTCGAGGTTCTCAAACCGAGCGATGTCGTCGTTGGGGCCGTGCCCGGCCTCGTCGAATGGGAAGTCAATGACGATCTTCCACCGGTCGCCGTCGGCGAGCAGCGCCGAGTCTGGCAGCTCCTCGGCATTGCGGATGTTGCCGTAGACGATGTCGACGACGCGCCGGCTGCCTCGCCACACGAACGAGTGGCTGTAGCCGCCGCCGAGCGTATCGGCGCCGGCTCCGGACACACCGAGCGAATCGAAGATCAGCTCGCGAAGCAGGCGGCGCCGTTCGCCCTTGGTGTCCTGATTGCTGACCCGATCCAGCACGCTCTCGTAGTCCACCCCGGCGAGCTGGATGGTGATCAGCGGATTGGCCGGCTCGTCGGTGAGGTGGATCTCGCTCACTCCGGAGGCGGCGAGGTCCCTGAACAGCGCCAGCACCCGCTGGGCCTCCATGCCCTTGAGCGGGGTGGCGATGGTGCCGTGGTTGAGCGCGGCCAGCTTCTGCGCGGTGAGGGTGCGCAGCGCGGGGACGTTCGGCGCGAGCGCGGCCAACAGCGCGGTCTTGACAAGCCGGGCGTCGGTGACGAACGGGTGGGTGCGCGGCAGGTCCTTGGCGTCGTCGGCAGTGGCAAGCCGGTGCCGGTCGAGCAGCCGCGGCAGCAGCTTCTCCTCGTACAGTGTGCGCGCGTTGGCGAAGTGCTGCTTCATCTCGTCGGTGAGCGGCACGACGCCGGAGTCCATCAGCACGTCATAGATGTCCCCGACAGGGATGATGTCGTCGACGGTCAGCTCGCCCCGGCCGCGGCGCAGCAGCTCGGCCATGGTGCGCAGCGCCGTGCGCTCCCGCTGCAGCAGACTGGAGAGGGCGACCATGGTGGAGACCAGCGCCGGAGAGAACGGGTAGGTCCGCCGGAACGCCGCCGCGTCGGACGACTCGTCCAGGCCCTCCAGGAGAACGTTCCACACCTTCGGCTCGCGGGTCACCTTGGCGAACGCCGCCTCCAGCGCGCCCTCGGCTCCGGGCAGAGGAGCGAGCAGCCGCCGCTCCACGATCAACGGAAGGTTGCGGTCCTGCAGGGTGATCTTGTTGAAGCGGTCCTCCCACCAGCGAAACGTCTCGCCGATGGCGTACTTCTCCGCGCCGGGCACGTTCGCGCCGAGGAAGTCGCGCAGGTCCCGCTGTCTGGCCACGAACGACACCAGCGGCACCGCGCGGTGCGCCGCGGCCGACTCGACCAGTTTGGCGACCTTGGAGCCCTCCTTGCCGACGAACGCCGAGTCGGAGGTGCGGGAGGCGAGCCAGAGCACCAACTCGTCGAGGAAGAGCACTACGCAGTCGTAGCCGAGTTGCCTGGCGTGGGCGCTGACAACCTCCAGGCCCTCGTCCAGCGACAGGTAGGCCGCGCCCCGGGTGTAACTGCGGAAGTAAGCGTCCACGAGGGCGGACACCAGGCGGCCCCGCTCGGTGTCGCCTACCTCGGCCTGGCGGGCCCGCACATAGGAGTCGGCGTCCCATCCGGTGGCGAGCGCGCCCCAGCCGGGGTTCGCTCCGCTGCCGAGCCCGGTGAAGAACGCCTCGTCGCCGAGCCTGAAGCGCAGGTTGTCGGCATCGGCGAACAGACTGTCGGTGCTGTGCACCTCGGGCAGCGCCGCGTCCGGATGCAACCGGCGGACCTGCTCGACGTACCCGCCGAGCACTGCCTCCTCGACGGAGGACGCGCCGATCAGGTGGTAGGTGAGGCAGAGGATTTTCCGCCCGGCCAGCCACGCGTCGTGCTTGGCGAGCACGCCCTCCAGACCGCGCAGCCCGCGGGCGTCCGGGTCGTGCCGGAGTACGGCGTGCAGCACGGACATGAAGTGGCTCTTGCCGGAGCCGAACGAGCCGTGCAGGAACGCCGCGTCGCTGCGGCCCTTCTCCAGGGCCCCCTTGATATAGGACAGCGCCTCGTCGAAGGAGCTCGCGAGCTGTGGCGTGACGACGTAGCTGGCCAGGGTCGCCTTGACCGCGGAGACGCCGTCGCTGAGCTTGAGCACGAAGTCGTTCGCACTCAGCTCCTCGGGGATGGCGATGACGTCCTTGAGCAGAGTCGCCATATAGGGGTCAGGCTCCCTTCTTGGCGCGGTGGCCGCGCTGCTTGGGCTCTGGGCGCCAGGCTGCCAGCGCCTCGCGGGTCAGGCCGTGCTCGGTGAGCTGGGTCTCCAGCCAGCCGGTGAAATACTCTGCCGGGCTCGCGGCGTAAAGCGCGTCGTAGTCTCCGTACCACTGGTGCAGCCAGGACTCCAGCTCGGCGACGCCGGCCAGCAGTGGCACCGCCCGCGGATCGCCCGCCGGATAGGCGCGCTCGATCAGCAGGTTGGCCAGCGCGGTGGCCTGCTGGAGGTGGTCCCAGCCCGCCCAGCCGTACACCGGGGTGGCGTCACCCTCGCGCTCGGCCCCCGGGTAGCCGGTGAACCGCTCCTTGGGCACGTCGAGCTTTCCGCGGTGCCTCCAGTAGCTCGCGGCGATGAAGTTCTTGGACGCGTACTTCGGCGGCACCGGGATCTCAACCTTCTCCCCCGCGTCCTCCTGGCGCTGCAGGGCCCAAACGTGCTCCCAGTCCTGCCGCAGGAGCAGGCCGGCGGCAGTGTAGCGGTGGGCGGCGAGGTACGGCACGTGCTCGTTCTTGAGGAGAGCGACGAGCTCGGAGGTGACGTCGTAGTCGGGGCGGCCGAGATAGATCTCCATGACCTGCCGGAAGTGAGCGTCGGTGCGGACCAGGTCGGCGAGCTGCGCCACGCTCAGCGTCCGGGGCGCACCGCCATCGATCCAGAGGCGCTCGTCCTCCAGCCGATCGAGCAGCCAACTGCGCAGCGCCTGGGACTGCATCTTGTCGTACGGCTCCGTCGCCCAGCGCCGCTTGCACTCAGGGCGTTCGACGAGGCCGAGGAGCGGCTTGTTCGCCGTGATCTCGATCCGACGCTGGACCAGGTCACGGTATGCCTGCGGCAAGTGTGCGGGGATCTCCCGGATCGGGGTGGAGCCATGCCGGGCGAACCACTGGGTGTCGGTCTCACCGTCGAGAAGCTTGCGGCCAAGCACGATCTCGAACGCGCGCTGCCCGAGGGCCAGCGCTGGCAGGTCGTCGCCGGGGTAGGTCAGGTCCTCGTCCACGATGCCGTAGAGCTGGTAGACCTCCCAGTCCAACTCCTCCTGGACGGCGATCATCTCGGCTCGGATGGCGTCATAGCTGCGCCGGGCCTCGATCAGGGCTTCACGCGTGGGTACGGCTTGCGCGCAGACGGCCTGAGGGGTGACGAAGGCGAGTTCCTGGGCGAGCCTATCAAGCCGTCGAGCCCGCTCCAGTGGCGCGCCACTGGACAGTGGAAATTCCTGCAGTTTTGTCCCGGTGAACTCGTAGAACCGCTCCCATTCCTCGGCAGCGATGCCACCACCAATTCCTCCATTACCTTTGTCGTGACAAACTTGTTTGAGCCAGAAGCAGGCGGTGGAGGAGTTGAGCAGCCCGAGCAGCCGCAGATAATCATCTTCGGTGGCTGCCTTCGGCAGCTTGATCACTGGTGCGGTACGATTGAAGACCTTCCCACCCCGGTCCAGCACGAAGTGGTTATGCGTCGCCACAAACGCAAATGCAACGGACAACGGCATGCGATGACGATCAGCAAAGAACATCCCGAGATCGAACCAACGAAGACCGCGCTGCTCAGGAATCTTTCCGAAGTACAAGCGTTTCTTCAGATTAGTGCGCCACGCCCAGATATATTGATTTGCCTGCTTCGTCAGTTCACGCCGATCGCCGTTCCACTCCTGCGGCATCAACGTGAAATTGGAATCCTCAATCTTAAAGTCGCGAACTTCATCCCCACTGACGAGCGGGACACACAGATTGGCTAGAGCCCGCCGGCGAACCAAGTCTCGGGGGACTAGATAGACATCGTCTTCAAGAGTAAGGCAGGTCATACCGATTTCGGCGGGAATTGCTCCTAGCGTCATGCTCCGCTTACCGAGAAGCTCAGAAAGCTCTGGCGCGCCACCTCCAGAGAGCGACCATGGATGGCTGGAAAGCCGCTCGCGGGGCATGTCTGCAGCAGAGATGTATTCGGTCTCCGAAGCAGGCTGATCAACGTGATCGACAATGGAGCGCCAGACCAAACCCAGAGCGGGAATTTCCGGCTGAGTAGGCTCGCCCCGGACACCAAGAACAGCGCGAACACTGCCCAGGCGATTCGGGTATCGGTTCTTTCCGATTAGAATGACCGTCGGCGTTCCGTGACCTGGAATATAGGCGCCAGAGGTATCGATGACATGCGTCAAATCAACATTCCCGGCAAAAAACCCCTCGATCAGCTTCTTGCCGAACTCCCGCTTCATGAACGAGTTCGCGGTGATCTGGCCGACATACCCCGGTCGATCGGCGTCCCTGACCGCCAGCCGGAAGAACAGCTCAGCGAAGGGCGCCGAGAGCGCGTACTTTCCAGCACAGGTCTTCTCGTACCGCTCCCGGTACGCCTGATTGAGCGCCTTGTCCTTGACCTGGATATACGGCGGGTTGCCGACGACCACGTGGTAGCGGCCGTAGTCGAGAATGCCGGGAAACCGGTCGACGTCCTCCCAGTCGTACAGGTGCGAGGCGAGCAGGTCGTTCTCCACCAAGCCCAGCGTCATCTGTCGGCCGCCGCTCAAGCCTCCGCCGTACAACAACGTGTCCCCGGTGGCGATGTTGAGGTCGAGCGCCGGGGCATCCGGGGCATCCAACCGGGCGACACCGCACGCCTTCAGCGCCGCCACCATCAGCCGGAACTTGGTGATCGCAGTCGCGGCCGGGTTGATATCGACCCCGTGCACGCTGTCGAGCACCTTCTGCACCCGCACCCGCTCGTCCAAACCCGGCGCCTGCTCGCCCCACGCCTCCAGCAGCCGGTCGAACGCCCCCAGCAGGAAGTGCCCCGACCCGCATGTCGGGTCGATCAGCTTTAGTCCGTCAAGCCCGAAGTCGTCCAGAGCGGGCGTGAGCGTGAGGTCGAGGATGAACTCCTCCACGAAGACAGGGGTTTGCAGCAGCGCGTACCGCTTGCGGATGTGTTCGGACAGGTCCTGGTATAGGTCGCCGAGGAACCGGGTGTCCAGCTCTGCACTGTGGAAGTCGTGCGCCAGTCGTACACCGTCCTCGTCGCGCCGCCGGAACGCGGCGATCAGCGCCTCGGCCCGATCGGCGGAGATGTCCCACCACCAGATGAAGTCAGTGTCGGGGAAGAGCCCGTGCCCTGCCCGGGTGGAGCGGAGCCAGGTGAACGCCTCCCGCAGCCACTCGCGGGCGGTCAGCCGGGGGTTGCGCTGGATCCAGGCGGCCTCGGCATCGGCCGCGTCGGAGATGGCGTTGCCGGCGGCGTCGCGGGAGGCGATCCACCGGTGCCTAGTGAGGTCGTTGTCCTCGCAGAACCGGATGAACGCACAGGCGATCACCCACGAGCTCGCGGCCTGGTTACATTGCGCGGTAAGCCAGTCGTTCCAGGTCTCCCCGGTCCGACCGACCTGGTCGGCGGCCCGGTGCATCCCCTTCAACCGCGCCCCGATCTCAGGGACTCGCTCCACCTGCTCCCGCAGGTCATCAGCGACCAGCGCCGCCTGCCTCTGAAGGTCCTTAAGGAGTGCGGCGGAGACGATCGACACCTGGCTCACCTTCCCGTGACGTTACCGACCGACGACCCTGCCAGGGCCTGTGCCAGAGCGTGCCCTGCTATGCCCTACTAGTTTGGCGCACCCACCGCACCCCGCCTGACCAGCCGCATAACAATTACGAGTACTCGAAGATCCAATACGGCGCGAAGATGGCCACTCCGCTCAGCCAGGCATTCCCACCCGTCGGAGCTCAGGGCTCCTGCTGCACTATGTCCTGGAACCAGTCGAGGGCACCGAGCACCACATCCCAGACCGCCTCGTCAGCGAGCAAGGTCACACGGAATGACGGGTAGTTCTGTAGCTTCGTCACCGGGATGTCCACACCAGGAGCAGCGTTGAGTCGATCCCGGAACGCCTTACGACGTGCAGCATCATCGAGCGGCGCTCTTCGCTTGAGCGTTCCGAAGGGAATCTCAACTTTCTCAGCGTAGAAGCGGAGCGCGGCTAGAACCTCGCGTCCCCTTCGGAGAATGGGGGCACAGGAGGCTCCACCCCGGGTGTACTCCAACTCACCACCGCGGGACCTCCAGTGATCCAACAGCCGTTGCACCGCTCCGGCGACCTGAGGGCCGCTCGTCTCCCCGAGCCGCTCAAGGTAATGCCGTTGTGGGTCGCTGATGTACTGGTGCTCGCCATGGGAAAGCTCCGATTCTCGCAGGCCCTTCGCACCCAGCAGCCCCAGCTCCTTGGCCAGCTCCCGGACAATGATCCGCTGTTCAGCACGTGCCCGCCCAAGCTCGTCGAGCTCGATCCCATCGTCCACCAGCGACTGCATCGCCTGTCGCAACTCGTTTCTGGTCACCGATCGGCCATCGGACGGCGGCTCTCCGTCCGAGGTGAGCACTCGATGCCTGCCGGGTACGGATTCCTTGTCGAGGTACACCCGTACTGGTACAGCATGGGAGCCAATCAACCATGCCAAGTCACCATACGAGACCCAGGTTGCGGGTGGAATCGCGGCAAGAATCCGTGTGAGCGGCGCCCAGTCAGGCACCGGAACCTCGACGCGACTGGACTCGTCCGGGCCCGGCCAGATCTCAATGGCCCGGTCTGCAAGCTCCTCGGCTCTGGCAAGGATCTCTTCCTTCCCCCACTTATCATGCTGGGCGATCTTCTGGTTCATCGCGATGCCGCTGCCCCGAAAGAGCTCACGTTTCTGCTCAAAAGGCGTGTTGCCAAGCTCCGGGTTGTACCCAGTGAGCGTGAGGTTGCCTAAGGTGTGGACTAATTGACGGTGCATAAGCCGAGGATCATCGCCCTCTCCTGCGAGCCCGTTGAGCCAGCTTTCCGTCGGATTCTGCGGTAGTACATGCTCAATAGTGATATCCGTGGAGGAAAGGTCGGCGCGCTCCTTCGAAGGATAGCTCTCCTCCAAACGCCTTAGAATGAACTTCTGCTGCGACTGAGAGCCCCAACCGTAGAAGTTCTTCTCGGTAACGTCCCTGCGAAATTCCTTGTCTGACGACCATTTCAGTTGAGGACGAGATAATTCTGCCATAACCGTCTCAGTCACCGGCTGGTTGGGGGTGAGGAGGCGGGCGAGTCGCTGGAATACGGGGGTCAGAGAAGCCGGCACACGCCCGATGAACCGTCGCACAAGGAAGCTTTCGATGTACTGCAGAGCCTGGACGACCTCTTGATCAGCCGCATGTCCATCATCCAGAAATTCAAGAAGCTTCATGATCACCGGGTACGTTGAGGTGGTTCTGAATCCACCCAGGAAAGCGATGCTGACACCGATCGACGTCGTCTCATCGGGTTTCAATATGCGTTCCAGGTGGCCCGCTCGCCGAGCTAGCTCGACCACGTACTGCTCGACATTTTCCTCATCACCACGGGCATTATGAAGCAGCTTTTGATGGCCGCGATAGACATCCATCCTCTGAGCTTGCTCACCATACGTGAGCACAAGCATCAGACGCATGAGCTCTTCGAGTCCTTTGATGCCCAGGCGACGCTGGGCCGGCAACCAGTGTTGCTCGTAAACGTCCTCACTTCGCGTCGGCAGACACATGAAGACATAGTTGCGGATGAGATCAGCCTCGCTAAGTCTCATCCCGGTATTATTGATCGACTCGAAGATCTGGAAGACATCGTCGTCCCTCCCAGCTGCGATCTGTACAAGATCGAGGCAGTCAAGAATCACCGTCTCGATGCGCCGAATACTGTCCGGATCTGCAGGGTCATCAACCTCGATCAGCTTCTCTCGAAAAAATCGGTAAGCTTCGCCGATCTTGCCGTCGACATCTTCGCCTACCCCTTCGACGCACAACTGGAATTCCTGCCTGTCAGCGTGAGTTGGCAGAAGTCTATAGCGTCGCTCTTCCTGCTTGTCTGCATTTATAAGACACAGGCCATTTATGCGGCTCCGGTGTCCGGGATCCTCCATTGCTAGGTGATCTCTAATCACACATAACGCCAAAAGCAACGTGGTCAGCCGCTGCTGTCCGTCCACGACGATCCAACGGACATCCCACTGCACTGAATCGGGACTTGGTGCGAGCACGACCGAGCCCAAGAAGTGGCCAGCCACACCGTTCTCCTTAAGAGCAGCAGCCTGTCTGCTGATATCAGACCAGAGTCGCTCCAGCTGATCACGCCCCCAAGAGTAGGGACGCTGATAGAGAGGAACTACCATCTGCTGTTCAGCCTTGAACAGGCTGCGAAGCGTGATCTGAACGGCCTTCACCGCGACCCTCCGGCGCATGTATCGCGAGAGATCTCGACCTTCTGGATCTTCCCATGATGCCAAGGAGAGCGCAAACACGACAAAACATAACAAACGTTATCTAACGCATCATTTTGTTGAGTCGAGATATACAAACCCGCGCCTCGGAGAACGCCCAGAAGAGTGCCTCGATCGCAGCCTCGGGTCCCGGTAGACCCGGCACATCACGATCCGTCTACCCTGCAATGGCGACTCCGGTAAGGGCGGATGACTCTCACCGCCCTAACCTGATCGCCGAGATTTCACTTCAAATAGTGAGCAACGATCTCAGGTGAGACTCTGCATCTAAACAGATGACTACGAGGCAGCCGACTGCTGATGCCCGTTGACCCACGTCGTGGAGAGCCGGAGCGCACCGAGCGCGCCCGGGGCCGGGCGATGATCGAGGTACGGTCGGCCGTCCCGGTCGACGGGCACGAGCAGCCACCGGGCGGCAGGCCGTGCGGTAGCCTTGTCGGCGAGCCGCTCCAGCACGGTGAGCCGGTCGTAGCGAGCCAGCGGGGCCGCCTCCACAACGAGCAGCGGAGCCGGGTCGGTCAGCAGCATCTCCTCCAGCCCGGCCGCGGCGAGCTCGACGAGCCGGCGGAGGTTCGCAACGTCCTGCGGAGCGGCGTCCGGCCGGTCGGCTCGGAGCACGATCGACCAGTCCACGTTGTAGGCGTCGGCGCTCGCCCGCATCGCGGTGAGCAGCTCGGCGGTGACGTCCAGCACCTGGAGGCCGAACCGGTCCCGCAGCGCGGGGATCGCCCGGACGTACAACGGGTAGTCGACGCTGATCGTGACGGAACCGCGCTCCTGCAGCGATACCTCCATCTGCCGCTCGAAGTCGGCGAAGTTCCGGTCGACCGACGAACCACCTCTGAGCCGGGTCCTCGTCGGCCAGTGGGAGGTCGGGAGGTTGCTGGTCTGGATGTCCCTTGGCCGGTAGACACCGCCGCTGAAGACCAGCGGGACCTTGGCGAGGTGGAGCAGCGCGTCCAGGTCGTGGCGGCTCTCCGGCAAGTCGCCGACCTTCGGATAGCGGGCGCGAACCCGGGCCTTAAGCTGATCGAGGTCCATCCCGTGCCGGACTACACCGAGCGAGGAGGCGAGCTGCTCCAGGGCCCGCCTCGGGTCTATGCCGTGCGGATAGATCTCGCCACGACCGTTGGCCGCCGCCTTCTCCGAGGCCGCCGCGCCGAGTGCCGCGAGTCGATCGGCCGGCAGTTCGGCCATGCCTTGCGGCAGCCGTACCCCGCGGAGCACGGTCTCGGTCTGTGCGGCGCTCGGAAGCGGGTCTTCGGCGGCCAGCAGGTCGGCGACCTTACCAAGCCGTACCGCGTAGTCGAGCAGGTCGGTGCCGGGCACCGCGTCAGGATCGGTGGGCTTCTCCAAAGCGACCACGGCCGAGTCGTGGCAGCGCCGGTGCAGCAGTCTCGCCTCTCCGCCACGCTCGCCCTCGACCTCGACAGCGGCCCGCACCAGGCCCAGTGCACGGCGCGTCCGCTGGTCACCCGCTGTCTCCGAGCCACGAGAGGTGAGCAGCGCTTCCGCGATCCCCTCCGCGGAGAGCACGCCTCCCGCATCTGCGACAAGGTCGACGATCTCGTCGCGGACCTCAGTGAGGGACCTGCGCTGACGCCAGCCCTTACGAGCAGTAGGGAGGATTTGCCCCGCCCGACCCGCGGTAACGCCAGCGGCCGACCCCAGCTCGGTGTTGCTCGGCCAAGCGGACTCTGTCTCCTCCAGCCCGAGGTAGAGGCGGAGCACGCGTGCCTCTGTGGAGTCCTGCTTCGCGGCCTTCGATATCAGCGAGCGCAGCACCGCGTCGACCCCGCGCCCGGATCCGGCCGGGTTGTCGTCCTCGGCGACCGCCACAGGGGCGGACGACTGGAGCCGTGCCCGCCACTGCTTTGCCCTGCGCCTGATCTCACGCTTGGTCGGGTCTGCCACGCCAGATAGCCGGGAGAGCTCGAACGGCGAGCGGGCCAACAGGTCCCGGACGGTCCGGACGTCGATGCGGTGCAGCGCGTCGACCGCTCGCGGGGTGAGACCGGCGGAAGCAAGCAGCGTGTCCAGCGCTGCCCTACCCGCCGCCTCATCGAGCTCCTGACCGGTGACCGGGTTGACGCTGGTAGGCGTGGCCGCGGCGGGTGGGACGGCGTCGAAGACGGCCCGCCACTCGATCCGCATGCTCTCGATGGAGTCGTGACGGTCGGCGACGTTTCGGGCGAGTGCCTTGCGTAGGAAGGCGATCACTCCGTCGCGGGCCGGGCCGGGCTCGAATGCGTCCGGGTCGATCGTGACGTCGCTGTCGATCAGCGCGGGGTGGCTGTTACCGGTGCCATAAGCCGGGGCCTGCCCGGTCGCCATCTCGTGCAGCGTCACCGCCGCGGCGTACCGCTCGGCCGCCGCATCGTAGCGGGGCCGGTGCACGGGGTCGAAGAACGGGTCGAGATAGGGCGGGGTGCCGACACCGGTCTGCTCCAGCGGCGCCCTCGACAGCGAGAAGTCGAAGAGCGTGAGGTGGACCTCGCGGCTTTTGCCCAGCTCACGGAAGGCCAGGTTGTCGGGCTTGATGTCGCGGTGGTTGACGCCCGCCAGGTCGAGTGCGGACAGGATCTCGAGCAGGTCCTTGCCCCAGCGGCCCAGAAAGTCGAGAGAAAGCCGGCCTTCGCGGCGAATCATAGCCGCCAGGCTCTCCCTGCCCGCGTTCTCCAGAAGCAGAGCGGTCCGGCCGCCCACGAGCATCGGCTCTTCGAGGTTGCCCGCAATGCGCAGGTCCCGGACGAGCGGCAGCACCTCGGCCTCGTCCAGTAGCCGCTTTCGGGCTCCGTCCTCGTCCAGCGCCACCTTTAGTACGGCCTGGCCGTGCTTGGCGTCCTCGGCCTTTTTGGTGTCCTTAACGAGCAGAGCGAGCGCGGTGGAGCCCTGGCCCAGCCGCTCGACGACCTCGAACCGGACCGGATCATCGGCGGGGCCGATCTTCGAGCCGGGTACCGCGTCCAGCGGATCGACCTGCTGCGCGGCCTCCTCGGTCGCGGTGAGCTCGCCGACCAACTGCTCCAGGCCCTGGACGAACCTCTCCACCGACTCGGTCCGCAGATCGACGTCGCCCGCAGTGGCGTCCTTGACCAGGTCGATCATCGCCTGCGCGGCACCGTCCAGCTCAACAGCGACGTCAAGACCCCGTTCGCGGGCCAGTCGCTGCTGCAGCACTTCGCTGGTCTCGGCCGGTGCACTTCCCGTGAAGACCAGGTATGAGACGGCGCCGAGCCCGAATACGTCGGCCAGGATCGCGTCGGCCGCCGGGTTGTGCAGCGTCTCAGGCGCGATGTACCCGTGGGCGCCCTTGTCGGTCAGGGCCTCCAGCGTGCGGGTGCCCGCCACGTAGGTGCTGTGGCTGGGCGAGCCGGGCACCAGTTGGCCTGCGGTGTGCCAGTCGCGGATGCGTACGCCGTACCGACTATAGGCAAGGGTGCGGACGAAGATGGACAGCGGGCTCAGCCTGCGGTGCACCAGCCGCCGGGAGTGGGCATATCGCAGCGTGTTGGCGAGCGTGCGGACAAGGTCGATACGCTGATCGACAGTCAGCTCGCCGGCCTTCTGCTGTAGGAAGTGGTCGAGGCGCGTCTCGGTCGGGTCGTGCTCGAACACAACGGCGGGGCCGCGCTCGTGCTCGTAAAACTCAATCGCGCGGGCGATGCCAGGGTGGTTGAGGTTCTCCAGCGTGACGAACTCGCGCTTGGCGGCCCTCAGGATCGCGCTGCGGTCCTCCTGGGACGCAGCCTGGTTGACCAGGTAGAAGCGGACCCGGCGGACCCGTTCCAGCACCGGGTGCTTGGCCAGGTAGTCCTGCCAGCCCGGCCCCTCCGCCAGCGGGTCGTCCTCGAGCAGCATGTTGCCGACCTTGCGGTGCCGAACGCTGCGGCGCACGCCCGCTTTCTCGATCAACCTGGCCAGCTCCGCGGAGCGCCTGCCGTTGATCAGGTCTCGAGGCATCCGCGGCTCGGCGGCCAGCGCGTCCTTGACCAGCTCATCCAGCCCACCGGGCCCCTGCCCGTCGATCCGGTAGACACCGCGTCGGCCGCGTTCGGTGAGGCGCACCTGGGCGTCCGGCTGGTGGAGCACCACACCGGCGTGCACGAAGGGCAGGTCGCGCCCCCCGGCGTCGAGGAGCAGCTGTTTGAAGTGTTTGGCCTTGTTGTCGGCGAGGATGCGCGGGTTGTCCTCGGCGTCACCGTTGTGGAACCAGGTCTGGTGGTCGCCGGTGATGGTCCCCGACCAGTGCTTGAGCTCCAGGAGGTAGATGCCGCCCTTCCCGATGACCAGCAGGTCGACTTCGTACTGGCGACCGCTGCGCGTGGTGAAGGTGAAGTTGCTCCACGCCCGGTAGGGATCGGCGTCAGCAAGCCGGGCCCGGATGCCGGCAAGGCCACCGCGCTCGTGCGCGTGCTCCGAAGGTGTGACCTCGACCCACCGTTTGCTTCCGGGTTCCACCCGATCCCTCCGTTTCTCTGCGGGGAGTCTAGCGCGAGAAAGAATTCCCGCTCATGGGATCGCCGACCGAAGCAGGGGCACCGCCACGACTGTCGACCTAGCGGCAGCTCGTGCACCCGGAGCCACGGGCGTCAGGCGGGAAGGGCAGCTGGATCAGCCGCCAACGTGCGCAGCCCCGCCGACCGTACTATCGGAACGTAGCGCTCGAACTGCGTGCAGACCTCGTCCCTTGAATACTGCCCGTGACGCCAGGTACGCGAGAGAACGCCACATCAGTACGCGCCGGTCGCCGCGCCTCGCCGACACCCGCCGCGACATCCGTAGGAGACTCCAGCCCGTAGTAGTCCTTCGCCACACCGAGCACCATTGCCGAGCCTGGGCACATCACGCACAGCTCCAGGTTCGCAGCCATGACCAACGGCGCAGGCCGAGGCTTCCATCCAGGCAGCGATCCGCGTCCTCCATGGCCAGCAAAGTCAGAATGGGCCAAGCGGCTGCCCTACCCGTGCTCCTGCGCCCACGCACGTGGGATCACCTCCTCGTCACCCATGGCGACCACCGCTCCGACAGGCAACTCCGGACATGAACTTGCGAATCACCCTTCCATGTCTACTCCCGGAGGCCTCTCAACCCTCCTGCCTCACCCTGCCAGCGAGCGTCCAACCACGAGAACGCATCGGTCATGCCCTAGACTGCGAGATCCAGCCTCCGAAGTGTCCGTATTGACGGGGGAACGACCGCATCTGTCGGTTACCGTGATCGATGTGGCCAAAGCTTCGTTTCTGATGGTGCATGTGAGCCAAAGCACTACGGGGCAGGACAACCTCGCCTTCGGGCTTGAGACTCGATCTTGGGGTTTTCCCAGCCGCATCGAGGAGTATGCAGGCACCAGGATGGACTTCGTCATTCTCGGAACAGGCGTAAACCCGCGAGTCGACCTCGGGGTCTGGCTGAGCGACACGATCGATCTGTATGTGTGTCAAGCAGTGGGGATCGTCTATGAGGGAACAGCCCCACACTGGCCCGACGAGACAGATGAGCAACGCGTCAAGTATCCGACGCGGCTCGGCATCGAACCGCTCGCCAAGCTCACCAACACTCCTCTGGGCCCGGCCGGTTCCTTACCCCTGGCAGCCAGCGACGCGATCCGCCGGTCCGGTCTCCACCGTGGATTCGGCAAGCCGGTCCAGTTCGATCCCGACAAGCTGTTCAAGCTCATGGGCGTCACCCCCAAGCTCTCCTATGCCGACAGCGCTCCGATCATCCCGTTGAACCAGACTCGCCCTGTTCAGGTGCCGACGCGTCCTAAGCCTCGAAGGAACGTTAAGCATGGCACGGGTACCGGACGGCAGAGCGACCCGCGAAAGCGCGAGGCTGTCGAGCGCCACGCAGTCGACCTGGCAATACAGCATTACAGGCAGGCCGGCTGGACAGTGGAAGAGGTCGGCAAGCCCTATGACCTGCGCCTTACAAAGGCCGGCGCCGAGCGACGTGTGGAAGTTAAGGGCACCACGGGCGCCCCCACGTCGGTGGAGCTAACTGCTAATGAAGTCCAGCACGCCCGTGAGTTCCCTGAAGTCGATCTGTTCGTGGTCAGCGACATCACCGTCATGGGCATCACCCCCAACTTCACGGCCAGCGGCGGCACCACGACGTTGCTACCCGACTGGGAACCCGCTGACGAGGACCTGCGGCCGACTCGTTTCGAGTACCGCATCCCCTCCTAACGACCGTGCTGTACGGCACCGATTACCGCCGCGCTCGGATCGCTCGTATGACGTCCGGCCGACACGCACTCGTCATCTCACCCCATGAGGAGCTACGAGGGTGAAGCCCCGCTACCTGCTAGCACGTTCGGCTGGCGACTTAGCCGCAACGGACGCCGAAGACCTCGTCCAGACGCTCGTACGCCGAGCAAACGAGGTGTACCGAGTCGTTGTCAAAGATCCGGAGAAGCAGTCTTGGCGCGCCAGCATCAGAACGGTTCTCGATGTCCTGCTCCTGGCAGGGCTGGGCGACGTAATGGTACTGCTGGAGATGAGCACGCTGAGCAGCGACGCACGCATCGACATGCTGCTCGTAGGATCCCATCCCGACACCGGCGAACTGTCGGCCGTGGCCGTAGAAAACAAGCAGTGGTCAATGCTGGCTCTCAACCCTCGTACCCGCAGAATCACTCATCCCGGCGCGGGACCCGAGGACAGTCAACACCCGGTTGAGCAGGTCTGGGACTACTGCCGGGCGCTGGAACGCCAAGTGCCGATGCTGAGGGGAGCACTATGGGGCGTGGCGAACTTGCATAACGCCTCGACCACGGCCGTCGCTAAGATCATGCCCCCGGTCGGCCAGCTGCGTGCCGATGTTGACGGCAAACGTGTACGGGCCTTCGGTGATACCACCGACCGCAAGGAATTCGCCCATTTCCTCTCCACGGTGTTGAGTGCTGAGGGTGCCCGCGACCACGTCCGCCGAATCGACCGTGCGCACGTCCGCCCAAGCGAAGAAGTCATGCACGCCGCTTACGAAGCGGTTCGGGGCAGGCGAATCTTTCCACTGTTGGATGAGCAACGCGAGACGGTGGACAAGGTGCTCACCCTGGTCGAGGAGGGATTTACCGCCAACTCAAAACAGATATTCATTGTCACCGGCGGGCCGGGGACGGGCAAGACCGTCTTAGCGCTGGAGTTGTTGGGCATACTGAACGGGCTCCGTAGCTCCGCAGCCCATGCATCAGGCAGTGCGGCGTTCTCCGCAACCTTACGCAAATATGTGACCGGGCGCTATGGCGGCGTCTCCGATCTGTTCACCTATTTCAACCAGCACAGGCATCGAGAACCCAATCACCTGAACGTCTTGATCTGCGACGAGGCGCACCGCCTGCGCAAGACATCCAATCTCCGTTTCGATAAGTTTGATCAACGCTCCGACATCCCTCAGATCTACGAGCTCATCCAGGCGGCACGGGTGCCAGTGTTCCTGTTAGACCCTCACCAGGTTGTACGCAATGACGAAATAGGCTCGCCCGAGGAAATCAGGCAAGCCGGTTTAGCGTTGGGGATCCCGGATGAGCACATTCACCACATCCAGCTGCAGCGCCAGTTCCGCCACAACTACTGTCCCGAGTACATCGACTGGCTGGAAGATCTGCTTGGTTACAAGTCCGCGCCCCGTCCTTGGACCTACAAAGGCGACTTCCAACTCCTACGCGCCGATACAGCACAGCAGATGGAAGATTACCTGCGGGCACAGGTCTCCCTAGGTCATTCGGCGCGCATCACCGCGGGCTACTGCTGGGACTGGACCCACGAATATCGAGGGGGACGACTGGTCCCCGATATCCGCATCGACGACTGGGCTCGGCCGTGGAACGCCTTCAGAGGGAGTGGACGCTACAAAATACCCGATCGCACTCTGTGGGCGACCGATCCACGAGGTTTTGAGCAGATCGGATGCATCTATACTGCCCAAAGTTTCGACTGGAACTATGCTGGAGTCATTATTGGGTATGACTACACTTGGGCTGGCGATCACTGGAAGTCGGTCAATAATAAACATAGGCCTACGTGGGGACCGAAACGCCACCAGCTGGTTCGCAACATCTACCGTGTCCTGGCCAGCCGCGGTAGGCACGGAGTCGTGCTGTACTCCACCGACCACTCCACTCGGGACCTACTGGCTGAACTCAAAATACCGCCGGTACAGGACGCTCTGGCGGCATTGCATGAGGAGCACCCAAAGGCGGCCAAACCACTTTCTCCACTCCCAGTGCAGGATGTTCTCCCATGGTGACATATTGAACCCGTCCGGCATTAATGGAGGCCCCTGTGGCTGTAAAGGATGGAGACCTTGGTCGGTCGATCTCCTTCATCTCACCCCTCGCAGCGTCGGTAGCCGCCGGAGTTGAATCAGCGCGCAGTCCGGATGGCACAAAAGGGCATCCAGCAAGGTTGCGTCCACAGGAGTGGCGTACGAGTTTGGCCTGGTGACAGGCGTGGCGTCGTGAAATGAAGACGGCCATCGAGTGATCCTTCGAGTAGCTAGATCAAGATCGAAGGAGAATCAGTCGATGGCCGCAGACAACAGTGTGACGCCTGCTCAGTGGCTCGCGAAGCAGATCGAGACCGACGACCCGGATCTGTTGCGATCCATGGTGAAGACCATGGCCGAAGCGTTGATGTCGGCCGAGGCCGACAGCCTGTGCGGGGCCGCCTACGGCCAGCGCAGCCAGGAGCGGACCAACTCCCGCAACGGCTACCGGGCGCGCGAGTGGGACACCCGCGCGGGAACCATCGAGCTCGCGATTCCGAAGCTGCGTTCCGCTCCTATTACCCGGACTGGCGGCTGGAGCGACGCCGGCGGGCCGAGCTGCGGATGGCCTAACCTTGAGCTCCGGTGAGAGCTCGACCGAAACCTCGCCACTTACCTTCCTCTTCCAGACTTCTGTCAGCTTATCTAGCTGACTTTTCCGGATCTATTGGACGCCTCAATCATTGCCGTATTCCGGCTCGCCGTAGTCTGCGTAGCGCTCCTCTAAGGACTCCCGTTCGGTGCGCAGATACTGCTGCTGAATCCCAGCTGCGTGGATCTCGGCAGTGCCTTCCAGCCGCAGAGTACAAACTGGGCAGAACAACGCCGTCGCCACGTACACGACGTCGCGATAGACCCAGTCCTCTTCGATGCGCCCATCTGTGCTGCGCACAGACCTTAGCTCCAGCGGGATGCCCTCGGCGCAGGCAGGGCATCGCACCTGCTCAACAGCCTCATGAGGTAGGTTGAGTCCGCTCCGTCCCTGGAAGATGGTGCCGATACGAGCCCGCCGCACAATCAGCTCCTCGTGAGACAGGCTCGTCCGGACCTGGGCGGCCGCTTTGATCCTCTGCATCACCTCATGGACCAGCCGCTTGTCCGCTGCATCGACCAAGGCTCGTCCGTGATCAAGCAGGGCGTCGCCGAGCAAGTCCGCCGGATCCAACTCGAGATGATCGCACACGGCCTCGACTACTCGTGTGAAGTGCGGCAACCACAGTTCAACCCCTCGCTCGTACGGTGACGAGCTACTGTGTGCCTCCGCGTTGCGCAAGCCCGCCAGATAGGTGACGTCCACCGCACGCTCTTTTGTGAAGCCAGGAATGATCACACCTAACCGTTCCACGACCGTCTTGAGCGAAATGGACGTTGGATGCCCATTGGGTTTCGGATAACCTGCGGCAGCCATAATCGACTCGCCGTTCATGTCCGCGAGCAGGGTCGGGTGGACCTTCGCGAGTGGCGCGCGGAGCAGGAACTCCAGGCCAAGCAGTAGCCAATGGGCCAGCACGCCGTCATCTGCAGTGCGATGGTCAGCAGCCCTGGAGAAGTACAGCTGCGCCTTGGCGATAAATCCGTCGTACTCCCACATCACTCGCTCCATACATACGTTCGCTCCAAAACGCGGCCGGCTGGAACGGCGGGACGCCGATGGAGCAGACGCGCGTTGTCGAGTATGGCGACTCGTCCCTCTCGCCATTCAATGGTTGCAGTTGGGGCTCGGGCGTCCACCTCTTCCAGGCTCAGCCCGATTTGCGGAACACAGGTGCGCGGATCCCACCGAATCCGCCAACGCCCCCCCTTCGGCAGCGCCGCAGGCAGATGCCGCACCCGTCCAGCGCGGTCGACAGCCCGCAGGACGGTGCGGCGCAACCCGGCCAACAGGGGCGGATCCGGATCGAGGAGCTCCGTATGCGTCGTCTGGGGAATCGATAGGGCTCGAAGCACGATCCAGCGAGGCGGCCGGGACGAGATGGCACCCTCTGTGTGCCATGGAAACGCCTTCAGGCCATAGGTCCCTGACAAACTCCATGAGTCGTCTCGTTCTCGCGAAATGATCGCCTGCGGGCTTCCCCACCGCCCAGCTATCTCCGGTACGACTTCGTCGTCCATGATCGCGAAGCCGCATACGGCAAGTTCGTCCTTCACCCGCGCTGTCCAGGAGGCGTACGCCGGATCCTTGATGGAGTGGGGATCACCGGGCCGACAGGGATGATCCCGATCGCCTGGCGTGCGAGTTCGGTCCATTCGGGCTCGTTCACTCCACCGAGATCGTCCGTGCGGAGGAGGATGCCACCGGATCCGCCTCCCTCTTCGAGGGGCAGCACGTCACCCTGCCTGTACCAGCGCTCGCGTTCTTCCCACCACCTCTGATCGACTTTCTTGCCGAACATCTCCAGATGTTCCCAGTGGATCGGCCGCCCATCTGACCCAATGATTGTGAAGTCGGGGCGCTTGGTTTCACCGCCGATGGTAAGCGACTGGTCGTAGCCCCATCGATCAGGAGCTATACGGTCCAAGAGATCTGCAATGATGACCTCGCTGTGACTGCGGACGAGCACTCCCCGTGCCGTGATGTGCACTCTCTTGGCATCGAGGACGCCGGCGGATGCACCGTCCGGGAAAAACAGTTCCCGCGGGGCGGGCGGTGTGAAGAGGTCGGTCAGTCTTCGGGCGGTTTCCGAGCTCGTAGAGACAGTAAGCTCCCGTAGATCGTCGATTGAGCACTCGTGCAGCAGTGTCACTCTGTCCTGCTGGCGTGTCAGCGCGGTGTAGATCATCTCTCGGGAGAGCTTGTGCGCGGTTCCTGGAAGCACCACGATGACCTTCTGGAACTCCGATCCCTGAGACTTGTGAATCGTGATCGCCCAGGCTAGCTCCAGCGGTGGGTCCTCCTCCGCCAAACCCCGGTAGCTGTAGACCGTTCCCAACTGCGACGAGAACTCGACTTGCGTCCACCGGGGGTTGCTCCCCTTCCTGCCGACCTGGCCCACCACGACGCCGATCTCGCCGTTGGCTACATAACCCAGTCCGGTGTCCGCAGGGTACGGCTTACGTCGGCTGTTGGTGTTGTTGAGTACCTTGTCTCCGAGCACAATCTGCTCCGCCCCGAGAGGCTTGGGGACCCAGCGTTCCCGCATTGGGCGCAGGGCATCCTTGAGGGCTTTGTCGCGGAAGGTCTGCTTCAGGTGCCGGTTGATCTCGGTAGTTCCCCAGCCGTGAACCCGCGTAGGTGCAAGGATCTGCCACTTCTCGGAGGACCCAGCGGCGCCTTTACGGAAGTTGACCCATGGTCCATTGAGCTCGCCCCCATAGGAGATTTCGAAGCTCTTGGGATCGGCAATGCTCTGCTCCTCGGCGAGCGTGCGGTCTAGGACATCCAGCACACGCGACGCGTCCCAAGGGACCGCCGCCAGGGTTTCCATCGGTGTCCCGGCACGCAGACGTTCCCAGACCTCATCGAAGCCGGGAGTAACAGGATCGCCGGAGAACCATGCGGCGAGCATCAAGTCGTCCCGCACTTTCCCCCGCTGGCGGCGCAACTCGGTGAGTTCGGCGTACCCGGGCGCCACGCGCGGGAAGCCGACGCTACCCGGAGGCGGCACCAGGCGGTGGATCAGGTCGGCGAAGGGCCGTCCGGCGCCGATAGGCGGAAGCTGGCGGGGGTCACCGACCAGGACCAACCGGTCGGGGATGGGAAGCGCGTCCAGCAAGGCAGCCAGTTGCTCCTCGGTGAGCATGGACGCCTCGTCGACGACGACGGTCCCGTACGACTGAGCTTTGGGTCTGCCCGGTGCCAGGACATAGGACCGGGTGTCATCGCGGTAGCGTCCATGCCTAGTAAGAAACTGGGCGATGGTCTGCGCGGGATGCCGGACCTTGGTCTGCAACTGCACGCGAGCCTTGCCTGTCGGAGCCAGCAGCAGCATGCCTCGGGAACGGACCTTCTCATGCTCTTTCAACGCCCTGATCAAGGTGGTTTTCCCGGTTCCCGCCCGCCCGTTCAACACGCTCAACGGCGCTGCGAAGATCTCAGCGAGCGCGGCCTTCTTCTCCAAGTACGCCCTCTCTTCGGCTTCGGGGTCGGGGTCGTTTTCCGACTTGTACTCGGCCAGCACGAGATCGAGCGCGTCCGCGAGATCTTCCGGAACCGGTTGTCTGGGCCGAGCCATCTGACCATCTACGACGCTGCGGATGACATGCGCGACGAGCTCCAGTCGGGCGAGCTTGTAGGCGGGACTGCCGCTCGCCAGCCGAGTACCAGCCACGGGCGGCCAGTGGGGCGATTCTATTGAGAAGGTCAACTTGTCCGGGTGCAGGTCGTGTGCGTCGAGCTTCTCCTCTGTGATCCCGCACACCTCCGCCAGTGGCCGTTCCGCTATGCGCTGGATCGCGGTGGACATCGGCATCACCGTGTCACCTGCTTGGGCCGCAGTTTCGAGCGTATCCACCAGCAGGGCCTGCAGCCGTCGGGGATCGTCAGGGTCAGTGACTGCGGTTGGCTTGTCCATAGGGAATCGGGCTCGGATGTCCGCTTTCGGGAAGCATGCACGGTCTACAGTGCCGAACGGCACCGGCGCGGCCGTCCCTATCGTGCAGATGTGGGCTAGATAGGGATCGGCCAGGAGGTCCTCGTGCTCAAGGTTGATCTCCTGGTTGCGGAACAGGATGGTTGCCTGGTCGCTGGTGAGCTGGAACCGCGAGAGGAGCCGTAGTACGCGCAGGTCATCGGGGGTGAGTCGGGGCCAGATCTTACGATGCGTGTCCGTGATCAGCCGGGAGACGGTCTGCGGGTACCGCTGCGGGCGAGAGATCGCATCGGTGAGTACTTCCCACGGA
The DNA here is from genome assembly GCF_014646515.1 of Nonomuraea glycinis. Classification (GTDB taxonomy): domain Bacteria; phylum Actinomycetota; class Actinomycetes; order Streptosporangiales; family Streptosporangiaceae; genus Nonomuraea; species Nonomuraea glycinis. Next base: position 236,071 of record NZ_BMNK01000013.1, on the reverse strand, counting down.
TCCGTTTCCTCCGAGGTCACACGGGCGATTTCTCTGGCCAGCAGCTTGCTGTAGCGGAATTGGAGTGCTCCGAGGACGGCGCCGAGCCCAGGAGAGGGGCCGCGCATCGTCCAGAGCTCACCGATACGTTCGCTCACCCACTCCATGGAGGTGTGCGGCACGTCGAAGCCAGCCTCCCGGCAGCGCTCAGCGGCGCGGAATAGCCGCTCCAACGCGTCGATGGCGCTGTCGTGCGAGACATGTTCTGCCGCGTAGCGGAACTCGCGGCCGCCGTTTTCCGGCGCCCAGGCCAGCAGGTCCTGGACGTCCTCGCCTCGCGCATGCCGTTCGGCCAGCTCCGTAACCGGTAGCAGGATGCCTCCGGCTCCGTTGGGGCGCAGCGTGTGCGACATGGCCGTCTCCCACATGTAGTTCGGAAACGGGGTCGGGCCGTCGGTCCGCCAGGGTCGTGGAAGCTGGAGGTCAGTGATCCGAGCCGCGCCCACCAGCAAGTGGCCCTCAGTCTTGAGGTCGTCGAAGGGCGAGTGCTTGATGTAGAAGAAGACCAGGGATTCCTTGGGTTCGACGTCATCAAAGAACCGCCTGATCAAGGCCTTCTGATTGTCGCCGTGGATTATCCAGTTGGGAGTGAATCCCAGCTCCCGGTCGACCAGCTCCTCCCGCTCGTCATCAAAGTCGGCGACATCGTATTCACGACTTACCTCCGCGATGCTCCCGCGGAGCAGCCAGTAGTACGGGATCGCCTGCACACCGAAGGCGGGTACGGTGACGGTGGTCGGCTGCAAGTGGCGCAACGCCTGGTTGTACCGGTACGGGTGCTCCAGCTCGATGGGGTACGGTCGGGAACTCAGGAAGGTCCCGCGCTCGCCCACGCAGGCGATCCGGCGAGTGTCCAGCTCGTCCAGCGACTTCCCAGCGTGCTCGACTTCATACTGATCGTCGCGTTTCTTGCCGATGTTATGCAAGAGGATGCAGGAGGCATTGTCGAGCGGATGACGACAGACCGTGCCACTCCAGCCGGAGTCATGCCAGGGGACGCGGACCGACACATGCATGGGGACCTCTCGAATACCGGAATAGGGGATGTCCGTAAACCAGGAGACATGTCTTACTTACGACAGATCCCTGAGATAGCTGTGGCCAACGCCTCGTTGGCCGGCAGAGACGGAGGTAATCGCGAGGTCAAGCATAAGCAATCCGCTGCCCATCAGAACGGCTGTAACACAAGATCCCCGCCCCCGGCGATCATCTCGCATCACAGTTGAATCGCTCGTCGGTTAGATCGGCCCAAATCCGCCAATCGCTCACATTTACAAGGCGGTGGAGCCACGACGCCAGCGATCTCTCCGCGTCGAGCCGTCCGCAAGGCTGCGAAGAGAGCAGGATGACTTGCGTTTCCCCGTGGGATCGAGGGCCATGCGAGGGACGCCAAGCGAGACAGTTGGGCTGGCAATCGGAGCCGGGATACACAGGGGATGATCTTGCTCAGTCTCACCCCGGCTCGAGCCATTACCCCAGCTCAAACTATTCAAGGAGACGCTGAAGCCCCCACTCTCCTAAAGCGGGTGCCGCAGGTTCGAATCCTGCCGGGGGCACTCTTCTCCACCAGGTATTTCGCTCCTTGACCTGCGGTTTCTTAGCCGCAGGTCTTTTGCTTTCCAGGCCCTTGCTAGGCCGCCGAGGGCACCCACGTGCAGCCGTAGGACCATGATCCAGGGATATGGTCGGGATGATCTTGGAGACGTTTCCTCAGTTCAGACAGAGATACGAGGCCATCTAAGGGCCGCGACGCTCACGGTCACTCCTTGACCGGCCGCCTGCAGTGGAACGCACACAGGTAGACCGTAATCGGAAGCACTATCGGGTTGAACCGTCCTCAGGGCGATGTGCGTACATACCATCGAACCCCCACCCATATCCGTCGGGCAGGACGCCTCCGGGTTGATCCGGATGGAGGATAGCCTGCGCATGTCTTCGGAAGATGCCGGAGGCCGGTCATGACCGAGCCGCCCCTTGAGCTTCAACCCAAGCCGTTCGACAGCCAGTACTCCGGAATCAACCCGGACGTAATGGACCGGTTCGAGCTTCTGTTCTCCCGAGCCGGTGACGTGCTGCGGCGGAACGAGCCTGCGGTGCGGCGCGCCCTGGAGAAGCTGGAGCTGGACGCCTCCGGACTGAGCGCGATGCGGGAGGCGGACATCTGGACCCGCGGCAAGGAGCCTGAGCTGCGGCGACGCAACGACACGATCAAGGCGATGAACGAGACGTGGAGAGTGTCGTCCGAGAGCGGTCTGATCGGATTCGATGAGGAGTTGCACAAGAAGGTCTCCCACGACCCGGATGCGTACGCGGCGGCGATCTATCTTCGGGAATCAGCGAAAGGTTCCCCGGTAAACAAGCAGGCTCTCGCCCAGCTTGAAAATCAGGCGAAGGACCCCCAGTTCGCCCTCAAGCTCTTGAACGCGCTGGGGCCGGAGAAGTTCAAGGAAGTGGCCGCTACGGCCGTGCTCAATGAGGACGACAAAGACGCACAGCGCCTGCTGGCCGCCCTCGGCACGGCGCTTGGTGCGTCCAGCGCACAACTCAGCTCCGACTGGCGGCAACGGCTGAGCGCGAACCTGCAACTGGGCCCGCATCGGGGACTCGCCCGGGTGCTCACCCACGGGACCTACAACAGCACGTTCCTACTGGAGGTAGCCAGAAAACTGGACGCCGCTGAACGGGGTTCCATCCACTCCAGCGCTCACCGGCCGCAGCCGATGGCGGACGTGATGGAGGCACTGCGCAAGAACCCAGCGGCCGCCCAGGGCTTCTTCAGCAGCGGCGACACACTGAAGTACTACACGACCGTGCACGACCTGGGCGACGGCGGCAAGGCGGTGGGCAAGGCCCTGGAGGCGGCCACGATCACGTTTCGGGACCACAGCGGGTCAGAGACGCGCCCGTCCTCGGGATATGTGTCGGCCAAACTCGCCTCGTATCTCATCCATCACGAATATGAGCGCATCAAGGCAGGCCAACCCGCGAAATCACTGGTGGATCCCTTCTCCTTAGGGCGCATCTTGGCTGCCTACATTCCCGACATGTCGCGAGTCGCAGCGATGCCGGGCATCGAGAAACCAGGCGTGTACATGGAGGACAATCCCAACCTGCCCGGCCGGGAGGAGTGGGGCGCACAATTCTCTAAGGAAGAGCTACGCCTCGTCATGACTGAGGCGTTCAAAGCCGACAGCAAGTCCCTCGCGATCATCACCGCGGCTCAGACGGCTTGGGCGTCCAGGCTGCTCGACCATGGCGTAGGCGTGCTGGCGGCCAAGCAGGGCACCGGAAGCCTGACTAACGCGGCCCAAGAGGCCGGCGCCGGCTTTGGCCTCATCATGGACGCGGGCAACATCGCCAAAATCGACCTGGCCAAGGAAATGGACGAGACACAGAAGCGCAATGTGCAGGCCCTCCTGGCCGTCGTCAACACCGGACTCGCCTTCCCGCAACGTGCGGCCTGGCCGATCGGGTCAACGATCCTCGGATCGTGGACAGGCATGATCGAGGACAGCGTCAAGGGCACCGCCGAGAAAACAGCTGTGTTCGAGGCCAACACCGCCCTGGAGCAAACTCGATCACTCCTTCATCAGCTCGGCGCTCAGGCCATGCTCGACCACGGTATGTTCGGCTCATCCGACCCTCCCACCAAAACCCATCCGTGGGCCTCGCTCAGCGACCTCCAACCCGGAGATGATCCGCTCAAGGCCCCCAACAACTTCCTAAAGGAAGACGGCCGACTGATGACCCCGGATGAGATGAGCGAAGGCACCGGGAAACGGTTGAACGCCTATCAGAGCTGGCTTTACCGGCAGACGAAGAACAACCCGTGGCTGGAGCTGGGGGTTCAGAGCCGGCTCAATGAGGGCTACGATCTCGGCATATCGAAATACGGGTGACCATGAGGAGTTTATTCGTCTGGACGATGGCGACCGTGATCGCGGTGACCGGGATGAGCGCCTGCGCCGGAAAGGGTGCCGAGAAGGTCGGCACATCCCCGCTTTCGACGGCATACGCACCGCCCTTCATCTGCAACTACGTTCCCAAGGCGGCCGTGGAACAAATGACCGGCGTCCGTGATCCGCTGGTAACCGGCTCGCTGAATCTGGCAGCAAAGGATCGACCTGCCATCGGCGCCTGCTCCATCTTCCAGAACAGCGGTGACAAGCCTTCCATCCTTCGGATCATGCTCGATACTGCCGGATCTCGTGGGCAGATCGACGAACAACTCCGGGACGGCTCAAAACAGCTGCCCGCGATAGTTCCCGACGGATTCGGTTACTACGTGAAGGACACCAACATGGAGACCCGAGTGGGTTCCGTGCTGGTACGCGGCAAGGTGCGGCTAGGGATAGAACTCGTGCGCGGCGACAAGGGCCGCGACAACGAGGCCGACGTAGTGGGGTTGATGAAACTGATCGCCCCCAAGCTCATCATGGGCACAGGCACCCCTCCCCCCGACACGAAGGACTGAGCCATGGCCGACGACATGGTCCCCAACCCCCTGCTCCCCGCATTACAGCAAACCCTGCGCACGATCGAGCCGCTGATCCACGACATGCAGCAGGCGCTCACCAACCGCGCCAAGGACTTCCACTCCGGCCGCATCTGGACCGGCCCGGTGGCCAAGGACTTCGATGGCGAACTCGACCGGCACACCGGCCGCGTCGTACATGCCGGCGAAGCCATCCTGAACGACCTCCGCCTGCAGATCACCCGCACCGCCGACATGGTCACTGAGAAGAACGCCTTGCAACTGATCCGCCGCTACGACCTGTGAAGGTACGCAAGGCGCATACCCCCAAGCTCGGCCTTCGGGGTGGGTATCCCGTACAGGAATTGCCCAGCCGGGTACGCGAGGAGCATAGGCCGGACTCCCAACACCGTCCGCGAGAGCGCCGCACGCCAGCTGAGCGGTGTTTACTCACTGAGGCTCAGGCGAACTGACAGCGACGGACTCCGATGATCACCGGCGCTCGACATCAAACACATGTGCCGTACGGACCAGGCCGCCTGCTTGGGATTGCCGGAGCGTACGGGCGTCCCCACGGCTTCGTTCTGATGCAGGCCATCCCAACTGGATCAAGGCATTAAGAACTCGCCCACACCTGCATCATGTGGTCGCGTCGAGATGCCGGAGCCGGCAGGCGAACGAACGCATCGCCCATTTAGCCGGATCTTTGCGCATAAGATCGACAATTGCGCTAGAAATGCATCATAGGGGGCGGTTCGTGCACTCAGAGCTACGACTTCGATGTGTCGGTCAGCAGCACAGTTGACATACCGCTCGCACTTCCCCGCTCTTCCCTGTCCGCGTCTGCCGGCTCATCGTCGGCGTCGGTTCGAAGGAGTGCTCCCGTGGGGTTGCAGTGTCTCTACCAGGGCAGTGCCGGCGCGTTAGCTGCAGCGATCGCTCGCGACGTCTTCATCGACGAGCTGAAGAAACGGTTCCGAGACGCTCATTGGCAAGATCCGGATGAGCGGGAAGTCCGTTCATGGAAAAACAGCATCCCCACCGTCATTCAGCTGCTTGTTGAGGCAGGCCTCGAAGAGGTGCAGGTGCTGTTGGAGCTGAAGGCTCCCATCACCGACGTACGTATGGACATGGTTCTCGTCGGCACCTTCCCCGGGACGGATCTCGGGTCGATCGTGGTCGTGGAGAACAAGCAGTGGTCCTGGTTGAAGCCGGACGGAAAGATGGTGCGGCTCAGCCGTGACGGGATACCTCGACTGCATCCGGCCAACCAGTTATGGGGCTATCTACAAGTATTACGCGGCTACGTGCCCATGATCGTCGATGAGAAATTATGCGGCGTCGTCAACCTGCACAACGCCCCCGCCAACATGGTCCAGGCCGTAAGGCCGAAGGATCAGGGCTTGGAGAAGCTGGTGCAGGAGTGGGTGGCGATGTACGGCGCAGAGGCTCATCGCGAGGAATTCAAGGACGTGCTTCGCCGGCGATTGTCTGGCGAGAACGCCGCACAGCAAGCCGAGACGTTGCTGCAAGCACCGGTCAAGCCCGGCCAAGGCCTGATGACGCGTGTCGCCGAGTGCGTGCGCGAACGCGCGGTCTTCCCGCTGCTGGACGAGCAGCGCGAAGCCTACGATTACGTCCGCCACCTGGTGAGTGCGAGCAAGCAAGGTGCGCGCAAGGAGATCGTCGCCATCCTCGGCGGTCCCGGCACCGGCAAGAGCGTCATCGCTGTTGAACTGCTCGGCACGCTGGCCCGCCAGAAAGTCAATGCCGTCCATGCGACCGGCAGCCGATCCTTCACCCGGACCTTGTGGAAGTACGCGGGCCCGCCCGGTAAGCAGCGCGGACTCTTCACTTACTTCAACAGCTTCTCTGACGCCACCCCCAACGACCTCGACGTGATCATTGCGGACGAGGCGCACCGCCTACGGAAGACCTCGCACAACCGCAGGAACAAGGGAGATCTGCGGGAGCCGCCACTGCAGATCGACGAGCTGATTCACGCCGCTCGCGTTCCGGTGTTCCTGCTGGACGAGCATCAAGTCGTGCGCCGCGGTGAAGTGGGATCGCTTGACCTCATTCGCTACAGGGCCGAACAACTCGGCTATGGGATCCGCGAGATCAACCTACGTCGCCAGTTCCGATGTGCCGGCTCTCCGGAGTACATCGACTGGGTCGAACGGTTGCTCATGCTCCGCCGCAGCAACGGGCGACCGGACTGGCAACCACTGGAGAACTTCACCCTCTACGTCGCCCGTACTCCGCTGGCGATGGAGAACTACCTCAAGGCCCGGGTGGCGGAGGATTACACGGCTCGGATCGCTGCGGGATTCTGCTGGCCATGGGGCGAGCCGAACGACGACGGCACCCTCCCGAACGATGTAGGCATCGGTGACTGGCACCGCCCATGGAACTCACAAGCCGACGACTACCTGGGAAACATTCCACCGTCTCCGCTGTGGGCCACCGACCCGGCCGGTTTCGGCCAGATTGGCTGCATCTACAGCGCCCAAGGCTTCGAGTACGCGTACGCCGGCGTCATCATCGGCCCCGACCTGGTGTGGCGGAACGGCTGGCAGAGCGAACGCAGCTACAACGTGGACCGCGACCAGAACCAAGCCCCGCAGTTCAGCACGGTGATCCGCAATACCTATCGAGTTCTGGCCACCCGCGGCATGCGCGGTGCGGTCCTGTACGCGACCGATCCGGCCACCAACCAGCTGCTGATCGATCTCGGCGTCCCGGTCCTCGAAGAGTGATCTACGCCGACCTCAACCTCACCGGCGAAAAGCACGTCTCTCGCGGTTCGGCTGCCGTACGGTTCCGCAGCCAACGCGCCCCCGCTACGCTTTTCGCGACCATGTGGTGCGGCCCGACGGGCTTTCGCGGTTGTACGACTCCGGTCGGAGCGGATAGGCCCCCACCCGCACGAGTTCATTCGTGCTGCCTGGGGGTCAATCCGTGACGGCTCTGCGGCTGTCTGTCGACAACTTGCTCACCTCGCCCAACGAGGCCGCTCTGGCGGAAGCCATCGTCGAACACGTACGCGCGACCACCGGACGCCGCTCCTCCCCTGCCGAGGTCAGATCCTGGCAGCGCAGCCTGCCCGTGCTCGCTCGCGACCTGGCCGACGCCGGATTGCACAGGGTCGAAATGCTCGTGGAGTACAAGCTTCCACTGACCAGCCGGCGAGCCGACGTAGTCCTCGCCGGCGTACATCCGCGGACCGGCGAAGACTCGTACGTCGTCGTCGAGCTCAAGCAGTGGAGCCGCGCCGAGCCGTCCGAGTCAGGCGAGCATCTGGTCATCGTGGACGGCATGCCGGGCGGCGAGATGCTGCACCCGACTGAGCAGGTGCGCCGGTACTGCGAGTACATGTCCGACTTCCTCGGGGTACTCAAAGGCAAGGCGAACGCCGTTTACGGAGCCGCGTACCTGCACAACGCCATGGACCTGGACATCGACGGCCTGGCGGAGCAGGTCCGCGACGAAAGCAGCCGCCTGTTCACCAAGCAACGGCGCGGCGAGTTCCTCCGGTACCTGAGCGAGCGGCTGTCCGACAAGCCGGGAGCCGACGCCGCGGACCGGCTCCTGTCCAGCGCAGTCGCTCCCAGCAAGCAGCTCATGGCCTATGCCTCGAAAGAGATCCGCGAGCGCGAGCAGTTCACGTTGCTGGACGAGCAGCAGGTCGCGTACGAACTGGTCATGGGAGCCGTCGGCAGGGCTCGACGGGCGGACTTCAAGCAGGTCGTCATCGTCACCGGCGGCCCCGGCAGCGGCAAGAGCGTCATCGCCCTGTCGCTCCTCGGCGAGTTGTTCAGGCAGGGTCGTTCGGCGCTGCACGCCACCGGCTCGCAGTCCTTCACCCAGACCATGCGCCGTTACCCCGGTCGCGGCAGCACCCGAATCAAGAACCTCTTCATGTACTTCAACAGCTTCACTGACGCCGAACAAAACGGCATGGACGTACTGATCTGCGACGAAGCACACCGCATCCGCGAGACATCCACCAACCGCTTCACCCCGGCGGTCAAAAGGACCGGACGCAGCCAGCTCGACGAGCTGTTGGCCGCGGCGCGGGTTCCGGTCTTCCTTCTCGACCAGCATCAGGTGGTACGGCCCGGCGAACTCGGCACCGTCGCCAGCATCGAGCACTACGCCCGTACTAAGGGCTACGACGTGCGGTTCGTGTCGCTCGACGAGCAGTTCCGCTGCGGCGGCAGCCGGAAGTACGAGCAGTGGGTCCTTCGCCTGCTCGGCCTGGCGGACGGTGGGCCGATGGAGTGGGACGGAGACGAGAACTTCGAGATCCAACTCGCCGACTCGCCACAAGAGCTCGAGGCATTCCTGCGCTCCAAGCCCGGCACCGCTCGCATGACCGCCGGCTACTGCTGGCCATGGAGCGACCCACGCCCCGATGACACTCTCGTCAACGACGTCGTCATCGGCGACTGGGCACGACCGTGGAACGTCAAGAAGGATCGCGCCGTAGGGGACTATCCGCCGAGCATGCTGTGGGCCAGCGAGCCGAACGGGTTCGGACAGGTTGGCTGCGTCTACACCGCCCAGGGGTTCGAGTACGACTGGAACGGCGTCATCCTGGGGCCCGATCTGACCGTCCGTGACGGGCAACTGGTCACCATGCGGGAAGAGAACCGAGACCCCGCTTTCAGGAGCCGCAAGTCCGTCCCCGATAGCGACTTCGACCAGCTCGCGCGCAACGTGTACAAGGTCCTGCTGACGCGGGGCATGAGAGGAACGGTGATCTACGCGGTCAACCCTGAGCTGCGAGATTACCTAGCCAACTTGATGCGTACAGCGAGGACTTAAGCGTCGTCTCAGGCATGCGGGCCAGAGTGTGCATGGCGAACCGGCCCCGGAACAACCAGGGCCGGAGATGGATAAATGCGGTTATAGGTCCAAGGCGTTGTTGATTTTGCTGTTGACCTGCTCTTGCTGGCCGTCGATGCACTTGGCGTAGACCCTCAACAGGACGTCGACGCTGTGACCGGCCCGCTTGGCGACCTCGGGAGCGGGAACCCCCACGTTCAGCCAGAGGGAGACCGCCGCGTGGCGGAGGTCGTAGGGTCGAGCAGCCAGCGCCTGCGGACATCGCTGAGACCGGATGGATCAAGCCCGGTTGCGCGTGAAGCCTGCGACCACCAGCGGCAGCGCCTTACGGACAGTCTGGTTGTGATCCACGTCGCCCGCGTCGGTGAGGGTCTGCGTGGCGCCGTGGGAACGCAGTTGACTCTGGCAGTACAGCGCGTTGTCGTAGGCGACGTCCACATCGCCCTTGGCGTGATGCAGGCGGACCGGAACCTCCGGCTTCCAGTTGCAGGTGGAGTCGAGCGCGGTCAGGAGCTTCTTCAGGTTGCCGGTCGGCTTGCGGACCCTGTCCAGGAACTGCGCGGTGAACAACTTCGCGGACTCCGGCGGCAACGCCTGGGCGATCTCCGCGGCCTGGTGGTTGCCGTCGAAGAGCTTCTCCACCTGCTTGTCGTACGGGGCGCGGAAAACCTTGCTCGGCGTGCCGTAGATGTCGGTGTAGCGGTCCGCCGAAACAATGAAGTAGGCCAGGTAGAGCGAAGACATCCGAATCTTGTCGTCCGCCGCGGCGGCCTCGAAAGAGCTCAGGTTGAACGGGCCGGCGATCGGAGCGAGGCCGCCCAGCTTGAAGTACGGGTCCTGACCCTGTTGCAGGAAGCGCCCCACCATCATGGTCGCGGGACCGCCCTGGGAGAAGCCGCTGACCAGCACGCGCGGGTCGAGCCGGCGCTGATGGCCCTTGGCGACGGTGCGGGTCGCGCGCAGGGCGTCCACCGGGGCGGAAACTGTGGTCCGCGGGTCTCCGTAGGTGTGGTGGCCGGGCCCCGTGCCCAGGCCGAGATAGTCAGGGGCGGACACCGCATGGCCGGCCCCCGCGAACAGCAGCGCCGAGGCGCGGTCGGTGGATTTGGCGTTTACCGAGGCCACATCGCCCCGGTAGACGGTGGTGCCGTGCAACCAGGAGACGACCTGTAAGTTGCGCCGGGTGTTGTGGGGCAGGGCGACCAACTGGCTGGCGGTGGTGGACCGGCCCTTGGCGTCGACGGTGCGATAGACCACGCGATAGGCGCGTACTCCGTACTTCACCTGAGCCGCGTCGATGCCGGTCGCCTTGAGCCGCTCGGCGACCTGGTCCTTGTCCAGCTTCTCCACCAGGGTCGAGGAGACCACGGCGCCCCGCGCCACGGTTTGTGCGTCCGCGGTTGCGGCGGCGGTGGGGAATGTGGTGACAAAGCAGCCCAGGGCGAGGCCGGCGGTCACTATGGTGCGAGAAAAGGTCATGCCAAAACCCTAGATATAGCCGCAAAGAGTGGCATTGCTGGCGGCACCCTGGCTCTTAGTAGGGCCAGCCTTACCCGCGCCGCCGTGGGGCGTGAACGGCGTCTTCGTCCCGCCTGGACCGCACCTGCCGGCCGCGCTCAGGCCGGCTCTGGACCCTCCAGTCCTGTGATCACCGTGGCCAGGCAGGTGGGCGGCTTCGGGGAGTGCGGGTCTGGCCGGGCGCAGGATCCTGGCTGTCGATCAAGGAACCCTGCGCCGGGCTCGCGTGGCGGGAACGGTGAGGTCAGCGCGGTGCGGAGTCGCGGGCGAGCGTGGACAGCTCCAGCGCCGCCCGCGTGAAGGCGCATCGCTGGCCGGGTGGCGCTGGCTACGTCAGTAAGGCGGTGCGGCAGCGGAGTCGGAGGGTGGTTTCGGCGTCGGGTGGCGGCTGCAGGGTTGAGGCGTGGGCGTGGAGGAGGGCGTTGAGGCGGTAGTGGCCTGGGGTCGGCTCCTGTAGGAGGTTGGCGTGCAAGAGATGGTCCAGCAGGCGGGTTGCCTGGGGCGTGGTGGTGTTCAGTAGCGCGGCGGCGGTGGCGAGGGGGAAGGTCGGGTGGGGGGTTGAGGCCAGGAGGCGGTAGGTCTTCTGGTGGTCGGGGGGTAGGCGTTCGTAGGAGCGGTTCAGGGCGGCGGTGACGCTTTGGTGGCCGGCCGTCAGTTCGGCGAGGGGGTCGGTGGTCAGGCGGTCGAGCAGGTGGTGGGCGTTCCAGGCGGGGTGGGTCTGGAGGCGGATGGCGGCGATGCGGATGGCGAGGGGAAGCAGGCCGCAGCGGCGGACGATTTCGGCCAGGACGTCTGGAGGTGTGTCCGGGTCGCGGCCGGTGGTGCGGGTGAACAGGGTGATCGCCTCGGTCAGGGGCAGGGTGTCCAGGGACAGGATCTGGGCGTCGCCGGGGCAGGTCAGGCGGCGGCGGCTGGTGACGATCACCTGGCAGCCGGGGGTGGCGGGGAGGAGCGGGTGGAGCTGGTGTTCGTCGGCGGCGTCGTCCAGGACGATCAGGAGCCTGCGGTCGGCCAGGACGCTGCGGTACAGCGCGGCGCGATCGTCCAGGTGCCACGGGATGTGCTCGGCGGGGATGCCCAGGGTGCGGAGTACGCGGGCGAGGGCGGCGCCCGGTTCTACCGGTGCCGTCGCCATCGGTTCTACGGGTTCCGTCGCCGCCGGCTCTACCGGTGCCGTCGCCTGGGTGTGGCCGTGCAGATCCACGAAGAGTTGTCCGTCGGGGAAGAGGGGGGCCAGGCGGTGGGCGGCGTGTACGGCCAGCACCGTTTTGCCCATTCCGGCCATGCCGTTGATGAGGACGACGGCCCTGTGAGGTTCGGGCATGGTGGTGGTACGGCCCTCCACGCATGCCACTTCGCGCTCCCGGACGCCTGGCACGGCGACGTCGGCGGGCAACTGACGCGGAATGGTCCACGGGCGCGGGTCGGCCACAGCGGGCCTGGCCGTACCCATCCCGGCCGTACCCATCCCGGCTGCGGGCGGACAGGCGACAGGGATGCGGGCCGCAGCCGGCGAGCCGGTCGCGGTCGGGGCCAGCGGGCCGGTCGTGGCTGGGGCGGAGGGGTCGGCTGAGTGGCGGTGGGCGGCTGCGTTCAGGGTTGCTTGTTCGGTGCCGTTCAGGTCCAGGGCCTTCGCCAGCAGCAGGACCGAGGTGGTTCGGGGCTGCAGCGGCCCGTCATTTTCCAGCCGGCGCACTGTCCTGACGTTCAGGCCGGCCCGTTGGGCGAGTTGTTCCTGTGTCAGCAGCGCCCGCCGGCGCCACATGCGTAGTAACGCCCCCAATGACATCCCGGCACCCCCGTTCTCCTCGTCGACCAGTCCCACGATCGAAACCGCGTCCCCCCTGTTCCGGCCACCGTTCGGACGGCATTGGACGGAATCGGACGGAACGGATAGCGGCGGTAATCCGTGCAAACGTGATTGAGGGCGTGCGGGCGATTGGCCAGAATGAGCGCCATGGGCGAGCGAGGCGGGGGCGGCCGATCCCACGATGTGTGCCCTTACCAAGGTCTGGTGCCGTTCGAGAGCACGAAGGCCGCGCTGTTCTTCGGGCGTACGCGGGCGACCCGTAGCCTCCTGGACCGCCTGGGCCGGCGGCTGGCACGGCACGGGTCCATCCTGCTCGTCTCGGGCGCCTCGGGGGTGGGCAAGTCGTCGTTGCTTCGAGCGGGGCTGATGCCGGCGCTGGCGGAGGGGATGTTGCCGCTGGCCGGGTCGCGGGACTGGCCGCGCCTGCTGGTGACGCCGAGCGCGGATCCGTTCGGTGCGCTCGCCGCGGCGTGGGTGCGGCAGTTCGGCGGGCCGGTCGAGACGGTGGCCGCGCGATTACGGGACGATCCTGCGGAAGCCCTCACCGGGCGGTTCGTGCTGGTGGTGGACCAGTTCGAGGAGCTGTTCACCCTGGTGGGCGACGAGCGGGAGCGCCAGGCGTTCGTACGGGCTCTGCATGCCCTGGCGGAGGGCCGGGACGGCGCCGGAGTGATCGTCGGGGTGCGCGCCGACTACTGGGACCGTTGCGCCGCGTACCCGCAGTTCGCCGAAGCGATTCAGGACGGTCAGGTCATCGTCGAGCCGATGACGGAGCCGGACCTGCGGCTGGCCATCACCGGCCCCGCGGCCACGGCGGGCCTGCGGCTCGAACAGGGGCTGGTGGAGATCATCCTGGCGGAGCTGCGCACCGGCGATCGGTACGCGGAGCTGCGCACCGGCGACCGGTACGAGGCCGGCGCCCTGCCCCTGCTCTCCCAGGCTCTGCGCAACACCTGGGAGCGGCGCGAGAAGGACACGCTGACGGTCCGTGGGTATGAGGACTCCGGCCGGGTACGCGACTCCGTACGGCGTACGGCCGATGAGGCCCTCGACGGGCTGCAGCCGGACGAGCGCAAGGCCGCGCTCAGGTTCTTCCGGCGGATGACGACGATCACCGCAGGTGGCCGGGTGGCGCGACGCCGGGCGACACTGGCCGAACTGCACGCCGCCGCATCCGCACAGGACGCACAGGACCCGCGGGACGCACAGGACCCGCGGGACGCGCGGGACCGGGAGCGGGAGCGGACGGCGGCGTTGCTGGCTGTGTTCGCCGACCGGCGGCTGCTCACTCTGCACGAGGACAGCGCCGAGATCGCCCATGACGCGCTCCTGACGGCCTGGCCCACCCTGCGACAGTGGCTCGAACCGGATCTTGCCGCGCAGTCGGTGTACGACGGGCTCGTCGAGGCCGCCGCGCAGTGGGCGGACAACCACCGCGACCCGGCCTTCCTCTACCGGGGACCCCGGCTGCTGGCGGTCCAGGACAGCCGGCCCCGCTGGGAGCGCGACCCCGACAGCTTCCCCCCGCCCGGCGCCACCGTGGAGAGCTTCGTCACGGCCTCCACCCGGGAGGCGCGGCGGGTGACCCGGCGCCGCCGGCTCGTCATGTCGGGGCTGGCAGCGCTGTCGGTGCTCGCCCTCGTCGCGGCCGGCACCGCCGTCAGCGCGGCGGACGACGCGAACCGGCAGCGCGGGCTGGCCAGCTCCCGCCAGCTCGCGGCGCAGAGCGAGGTGACCGGCGACACCGCCCTGGCCTCGATGCTCGCCGTGGCGGCGTGGCGGATCGCGCCCACCGACGAGGCCCGCAACCGGGTGCTGACGGCGGCGACCCGTACCGGCAGGGGGACCCTGACCGGGCACGCGCGGGGCGTGTCGGCGGTGGCGTTCAGTCCCGACGGCGCGAAGATCGCGACGGGGGGCGACGACGGGACGGCGCGGTTGTGGGACGCGGCGACGCGGCGGCAACTCGGCGCGCCGATCACACGGGCGAAGTACGACTGTTCGAGCGTACGGCTGGCCTTCAGCGACGACGGGCGGACGCTGGCCACGGCGTGCCTCGGCAGCGTCCGGTTCTACGACGTGGTCACCCGTCGCGAGCTGGGCGCCGAGGTGAAGGCCGGCGGGGTGGTCAACGCGCTGGCGTTCAATCCGGACGGCAGGACGCTGGCGACCGGCGACAGCAGCGGCGTGGTCCAGCAGTGGGACGTGGCCACGCGCCGCCCGTCCGGGGCCCCCATGGGCCGGCCGGGCGAGGGATCCGGCCACGGGACGGCCATCCACGCGCTCGCGTACAGCAGGGACGGGAAGATCCTGGTCACGGCGGGCGAGGACAAGACCGCGCGGCTCTGGGACACCGCCACGTCCCGCCGGCTCGGCGCCCCCTTCACGGGACACACCCAGCCCATTGTCGACGTCGCCATCAGCCCGGACGGGTCGACCCTGGCGACCGTGAGCTGGGACCGTACCGGCCGGGTGTGGGATGTGGCCACGCGCGCGCAGAAGGGGATGCTCAAGGACCGCACCGCCGGCTACCACTCGATCGCCTTCAGTCCGGACGGCACTCGGATCGCGACCGGCGGGGACAGCGGGCGCACCGTGGTGTGGGACACGGCCGGCCGGCAGCAGTTGTTCGCGCTGTCCGACAACTACGCCGGGGTCGACGACATCGCGTACAGCCCGGACGGGACGGTGCTGGCCGCCGCCGGGGCCGACGGCGTGGTCCGGCTGGCCGACCCGCAGGTACGTCAGCAGAAGGGGACCCGCGTGCCGGCGTTCGGGGCCGTCGCGCTGAGCCCGGACGGGCGGATCCTGGCCACCGGCGTCGCCGACGAGAAGAGCCCCGACCTCCAGTTGTGGGACGCGGCCGGCCAGCGCCCCCTCGGCCCGCCGCTGCATCCCGTGGCTGCCCGACCTGCGGCGGCGTACCGGATGGAGTTCACCCCTGACGGGCGGACGCTTCTGTCGGAGGGCCTGGACGGGGTACGGCTCTGGGACGTCGCGAGCCGCCGCGAGATCGCGCACGAGAAGTCACTCGCCCACGCCAGGATCAGCTCCGACGGCAGGTTCGTCGCCGCCCAGCGGGACAAGTCCATCGTGTTCTGGGACCTCGCGAGCCGCAGGGACACCGGGGCGCGCATCACCGTACGCGACGGTACCGACGTCATCACGGCGATGGCGCTCAGCCCCGACGGCACGATCGTGGCGACCGCGGGCTTCGACAGCCGGATCCGGTTCTTCGACGTCGCCACCGGCCGGGAGCGGCCTGGTCCGACGTTCACGGCTCACGGCGGACTCGTCAACGACCTGGCCTTCAGCCCCGACGGGCAGCGGCTGGCCGTCACGGCCTACGACAACAGCGTGCGGCTGTGGGACGTGCCGCACCGGCGTGCGGTCGGCATCGGCCTGATCGTCGAGGAGGGTGTGATGACCACGCTCGCCTTCAGCCCCGACAGCAAGGTCCTCGCCACCGGACTCACCAACGGCGAGGTGCAGCTCTGGGACCTGCTGACCTACCGGCGGCTCGGCTCGGCGATGAGAGGCCACACCAAAGGCGTGACCGATCTCGTCTACAGCGCCGACGGGACGACGGTCGCCACCGCCTCGGGAGACACGACCGCGCGGCTGTGGAACGTCCGTACGCCTCCCGACCTGGTGGCCGCGGCGTGCGCCAACGCGGGCCGCTCCCTCACCCGCGAGGAGTGGGAGAATCTCGTGCCCCAGGAGGAGTACCGCCAGACGTGCCCCTGACCCCGGCCCCGACCCCAACCCCGACCCCGATCCTGGATTCGACCACGGAGAGAGCGAGGATGTTCCTGCGAGGCTTACGGCGGCGGACAGGCAGGCCCGTCCCGGAACTGGTCGCGTTGTTCCGTTCGATCGTCGAGGGCGGCCGCGACTTCCATCCGATCGCGTCCGACTTCCTTGAGCACTTCATGGACGGCACGGGCGCGTCGAGGACGATGTCGCAGCGGTGGTTGCGCTCGTTCAAGGTGATCAAGAAGGCCGAGCGCAAGAATCAGCGCCGCTTCGAACGGCAGCTCGCCGGCCGGGCTCGGCAGCTGCGCGAGGGTGAGTCGAGCTGGTTGCACGACCACTGGGACGCGCGGATCAACGCCTTCATCGGTACGGAGCTGTTCTACGTCAGCAGGATGAGCCTGCTGCGCTCGCAGGGGTCGTTCGTACTGACCAGGGACGGGCCGGAGACGCGCGTGTCCGGCACGGTCCGGCACCGCTGGTTCGACCCCTACGACTGGGACCGCGGCCGCTGGGTCTACATCCCGCGCCACGGGCTCGTGTCCATCGCGGTCGGCCGTGACCTGGTGGCGGCCGACGAGGCCCGCAACTTCCTGATGGAGTCGCGTCACGTACAGACGCTGGAGGGCCGGTGCCGCGACGGCCGGTGGCCGCGGCGCGGCAGGGACGAGTTCGGCTGGTCGCTGGTACGGGCGGGAGAGGGATGATCGAGGAGCGTCCCCGTCCGCCGGATCCCGCAGGGGCGGTCAGCACCGCGGACTTCGTCCAGTCGCTGGTACGGCTCAAGCAGTGGGCGGGCGAGCCGTCCCTGAGCAGGCTGCGTTCGCTCGGCGGCCAGACGACGGCCACGGACGGGGCCACGGTCGACGCGTTGCCAAAGAGCACGGTCTCACACGTCCTGCGGCAGGCCGACCGGCTGCCGCGCTGGGATTTCGTCCGGGCCTTCGTCACCGCCTGCTTCCACTACTGCGACTACCCGGCCGAGCTGATCCCCGCCGAACTCGAACGCTGGCGAGCGGCCAGGACGGCCCTGGCGGAACCGTCCGCGCACATCCCCCGGCCACCGGCCCAGCCGGCCGCCGCCACCCCCGATCCCGCCGTCGAGCTGCTGATCCGCCGCGTGGTCCGCGAGGAGGACAGGGCCCGCAAGGGGCTGCTCGGCGGCTACAACCTCGCGGAGCTCTCCTTCAGTCGGTACGGCGAAACCGGCAGCCAGTACGGCGAGACCGGCAGTCAGTACGGCGAACCCAGCAGTCGGCACAGCAACAGCGGCGACAGCGGCGAGGCCGAGCATGATCTGGGCGCGATCGGCCGCTTCTTCGGTGACCTGGGCTCGCGACGCCTGCTGGTCGTGGGCGAGTCGGGGGCGGGTAAGACGGTGCTCGCGATCGAGCTGGTGCTGCAACTGCTGGAGCCCGTGCTCGCCGCCGGCGGCCGCCTCGACCAGGGCCAACTGGTGCCGGTACGGCTGAGCGCGGCCCGCTGGACCCTCGGCAGGCCGTTCGAGACCTGGCTGGCCGAGCAGTTGGCGCAGGACTTCGGGCTGGCGGCCAGGGACGCGCACCGGCTGGTGCGCGATCGCCGGGTGCTGCCGGTGGTGGACGGGCTGGACGAGCTGGACCCCGAGCCGGGATGGGGCCCGCCACGCCGGGCGATCGGGCTGCTGGCCGAGCTCAACCGCTACAGCGACCTGTCCGGCCGGCGTCCTGGCGCGGTCGTCGTGACCTGCCGGGCCGACCGGCACGCCGAACTGCGCGCGGCCCGGGCCGGGCTCGACGACGCCGCCCTGATCCACCTGCACACCCTGACCGGCCGGCAGATCGGCGCGTACCTGCGTGCCCGCTGGCCGGACGGGCACCCGCACGGCCCGCGGCGCGAGGCCGTCCACGAGGCCCTGTCCGGGCCGGCGGGCAAGGCCGTGCACGCCGCTCTCGCCACGCCGTGGCGGCTGGTGCTGACCGTGACCGCCGTGGAGTCCGGCGCCGATCCTGACGAGCTGCTGCGCGTGGATCCGGGGCTCGACACCGGTGCGGGGGCGGCGCGGATCGTCAGGAGGCTGCTGGAGGCGTACGTGCCGGCGGCGACCGTGCTCACGCCCCGTACCGCGCACGGGGCTCCGTACCAGCCGGACCAGGTGCGGTCGTGGCTGGTGCTGCTGGCCGGCCACCTCCGCCGGCAGGCCGCCCGGGGAGCCGAGGCGGACCGGCCGCCGCCCGGCCTGACGGCGATCGACATCGTGCCGCACCTGCTGTGGCCGATCGGCGGGCGGCGGCGAGTCCTGATGGCGCACTGCCTGGCCTGCGTGCTCTTCTCGTGCATCGCGATGCTGGCGTTCTGGACGGGATCGGCGGCCGACGACCCCGGCACTGGGCAGCTGCTCACCCTGACGCTCATGGCGAGCTGGGTGGCCATCGCCACCGGCCTGTCGCTGTCGCCCTGGCCGGCCGCCGCCGGTGGGCGCGGCGAGGTTCCCCGGCGGCGGCGGGTGATCGGCGGCCTGCTGGGCGCCTCGGCGGGAGTGCCCGTCGGGGTGCTCGGCGGCCTGGCCGGGCTTGTGCTGACCGGGGAGAGGGTCTTCGGGCCCGGCTTCGCCGTCGTCGCGGGCGGCATCGGCGGGCTGGTGCTCGGCGCGGTCATCGGGCTGACGGCGGCCGGACGGAGGGGCGCGGAGCGGATGACCGTCTTCGAGGTGCTCCGCGCGGAGCCGCTCACGCTGCTCGGCTTCGGGTTGTGCGGCGCGCTCACCGGGCTGGCGCCGCTGCGGCTGGCCCACGCCGGGCCGCTGCCGCTGGCGGCGGGCGTCGCCGGCGCCTTCGTCCTCGCCTTCACGCTGGGGGTCGTCTTCAAGATCGCTACCGGAGGCTGGAGCAGGGACGCGGAGCTGACCCACCCGCGTGAGGCCCTGCGCCGCAACCCCATGATCGGGATGGCCTTCGGCCTCACCGGCGGGGTCGCCGCCTTCCTGGTGTTCGTCATGAACACCGGCGTCGTGGAGTCGCTGGTGTGCGCGCTCGTCGGCGGGGTGACGTTCGGGCTGGCCTTCGGCGCGGTCGCGTGGGCCCGTACGATGATCGGGCTGGTCGTCGCGGCCACGCGCGGCCTGCTCCCGCTGCGGTTGTGGGCCTTTCTCGACTGGGCCTGCGAGGCCCGGCTGCTGCGGGTCAGCGGCGCCACCTACCAGTTCCGGCACCGCGAGTTCCAGGACTTCCTGACGCCCGCCGACGGTGACAGGTGAGCTCAAGGCCACCCAGCCGTGGTTTCGGCGCCCCGCTCGCGACGGACTGCCCCTCCGAGGCGGCTAATAAGAATGAGAGGGCCGTGATGTGCAAGAACCGGATTGATCGCTTGAAGTTCACGGCACGATGGTGAAAGTCGGGCCCTGCGCGGGCCAGGACATCTACCGGACACTCAGCGGGCACTTGCTCAGCGGGGCTCGAAACGGCCGGACTCTCGAAACTGCCGGACTCTCGATACGCGGCCGACACCTGGCATCATGCGGCCGAAAATCATTTGCCCTCGTGGGGCGGGTTCGGGGAACGTGGTGTCCATGCTGATCTGACGCGGACACTCCCGCCATTTCCCGATGCCACGGCGCTCGCTCGCGCCGTGCCCTGTTCAGCGAAGAGAGCGTCCTTGTCTCAGCAACACTCCAGCCCGCCGGCCACGGTGACCGTGTTCGCCTCCCCCGCGAGCTGGATCGAGTCCGATGCCGTCGCGCAGTGCCACCAGGTGGCCGCCCTCGACGGCATGACGCACGTCGCCGCCATGCCGGACCTGCACCCCGGCAAGGGCGCCCCGATCGGCGCGGCCATGGCGTCGACCGTGCTGTACCCGTTCCTGGTGGGCTCCGACATCGGGTGCGGTATCGCCGTGTTCCCCGTCAAGCTCAAGCGGGCCGTACCGGAGAAGCTCGCCGCCCGGTTCCCCGATCTCGATCGCGCGCTGGACCCTGAGCGGGATGCCGACGACCCGGCCTGGGCCGTGCTGAAGGGCGATGTGCCCGCGGGTCACGTCGAGGGCCTCGGCACGGTCGGCCGGGGCAACCACTTCGTCGAGCTGGCGCGCATCGGCACCATCCTCGACGCCGGTCACGCGAGCCGGCTCGGACTCGACGCCGGTGACCTGGTCCTCGTCGTCCACAGCGGCTCCCGCGGGCTGGGCGAACGGATCCTGCGGGCGCACACCGAGGTCCACGGCGCGGGCCCCGCCCCCGATCCCGCCGCCTACCTGGCGGCACATGACGACGCCGTACGGTGGGGATCGCTCAACCGGCGGCTGCTGGCCGCCCGGGTCGCCCACGCGCTGGGATTCGAGCCCGCCGAGCCGATCGTCGACCAATGCCACAACCTGGTCGAACTCCGCGACGGGAGCTACCTGCACCGCAAGGGCGCGGCGCCGGGTGACGGCCGCGACGTGCTCATCGCCGGTACGCGAGGCACCCCTTCCTACCTCGTGGCCGCCCACGCCGGGCCGGACGCCGGCCACTCCGTGGCGCATGGCGCGGGCCGCAAGATGTCGCGTTCCGACGCCCTGCGCCGGGGGCGGGCCAAGCACACGGTCGAGGAGCTGCGCCGGACGCCGGTGGGGTCGCTGGTGGTGTGCGGCGACCGGCAACTGCTCTTCGAGGAGGCGCCGACGGCCTACAAGCGCATCGAGCAGGTGATCGCCGACCTCGTCGACCATGCGCTGGCCACGCCCATCGCCACCACGATCCCGCTGGTCACGTACAAGACTCCCGAGAACCGCGGCAAGCGGGGGCGGCGGTGAGCGTTCACCTGCTCCTGTCCGCCGGGCGCGGCCCGCAGGAGTGCGCCTGGGCGCTGGCCGAGCTGCTGCACCGCCTGGAAGCCGACGCCGCCCGGCGGAACCTGGGCACCCAGCGCGCCGAGACCGTCCCGGGTGACCGGCCCGGCACCTACCGATCGGCCGTCGTCCGCATCACCGGGGACGACGCCGAGACGTTCGCCGCCTCGTGGACCGGGACTCTCTGCTGGCAGGCCCCCAGCCCGTACCGGTCCAGCACCAGCCGGAAGAACTGGTACGTCACCGCCCGGCCGTGCCGGCTGGACACCCCGCGCACCACGTTCGCCGAAGCGGACGTCGACGTCGTCGCCTGCCGCACCGGCGGCCCCGGCGGCCAGCACCGCAACAAGGCCAGCACGGCCGTACGAGCGACCCACCGTCCCACCGGAATCGTCGTCGTGGTCGACACCGAACGGCAGTTCACCCTCAACCGCCGCCTCGCCATGCGGCTGCTGCGACAGCGCATCGAGCACGATGACGAGGCAGCGGAACGCGCCGCCACGACCGCCCGCTGGCACGTCCACGACGAGCTCGTACGCGGCAACCCCACCCGTACCGAACGCCCGGTCCGGTCCCCGCGCTGACGCGAGCGTCCGCTGCGAACTCAGGCGTCCAGCAGCGGGGTCCGCTTCGACAAAGACCATGACTTCCGTAACATATGTGAGCCATGTATCGGATGTGACATAAGGGGCGTAAGTGACCGGTCTTTCTCGCCGAACTCTTCTCGCGGCAGCGCCGGCGGCGCTGATCGCCGGGCGCCCAGCGCAGGCGGCGCCACCTGCCCCTGGTGTACGCACGTCGGGAACCGCGCCGACGCAACTGGCGGGGTACGACAACCTGCTCAAGAAGTTCGTGCTGGATCGCCAGATCAGGGCCGCGCAGCTGGCCATCATGAAGAACGGCAAGATCCTGCTCGCGCGAGGCTACACCTACGACGACTCCTCCAGGGCACCAGCGGTCCCATCGCCGACGTCGTTGTTCCGGATCGCCAGCCTGAGCAAGAACATCACCTCGGCCGCTGTCATGCGCCTGGTGCAGGATGGCAAGCTGAGCCTGTCGGCCAAGGTCACTCAGCTGCTCGGCCTGACCCCGGCCGACGCCCGGATGCAGCAGGTCACCGTACTCCGCCTCATGCAGCACCTCGGCGGCTGGGACCGCGACGTCTCCAAGGACCAGCTCTGGCTGGACCACACCATCTCGGCCGCGCTCGACGTGCCGCTGCCGATCGGGCACGACGACATCATCCGGTACGCCACCGCCCGCCCGCTCGATCACGCCCCGGGCACCAAGATGGTCTACAGCAACTACGGGTACCTGCTGCTCGGCCGGATCATCGAGAAGGTCTCGGGGCAGCCCTACGAGACGTACATCAAGACCAAGCTGCTCCAGCCGCTCGGCATCACGCGCATGCGGCTCGGCGAGAGCCTCAGGAGCGAGGCCGCGACCGGCGAGGTCCGCTACGAGTCGCAGTACACGAACAAGACCGTCCTGGACACCTCCGGCACCACCGTCCCGTACCCCTACGGCGGCTTCAACATGCCCAATCAGGACGCCAACGGCGGCTGGCTGGCCTCCGCCGTGGACCTGGTCCGCTGGACCCTCGCCTTCGATCGGCCGGGCACCGTGCTCAGCTCGACCTCGATCGCCAAGCTGGTGGCCAAGCCGGAGATCGGCGTCAACGAGTACGGGTCCTGGTACGGCGGCGGCTGGTGGTGCCGCCAGGTCACCGGCCACCTCAACACCTGGCACAACGGCTCGATGCCGGGCACGTTCGCCTACCTGGCGCGGCTGCAGAACGGATTCAGCTACGCCCTGCTGTTCAACCGGCGCGAGGAGAGCGGCTCACTCGACTACGACGGGATCGATGACGACATGAACAAGGTGACCGTGTCGTCCTGGCCCACCACCGACCTGACCTCGAAATACTTCTGAGCTACGCGATCGCTCCCCCGGCCCGGGCTGCTCCGCACAGACGTCACGGCCATCGAGGAGTGCGACCAGCTGGGCCGCGATGCCTTCCTCGAGCGGTACGGCTACCGCGAGGCACGCGACTACTTCATCGCCCACAACGGACGCCGGTAGGACTCCAAGGCTGGGCGATCGCCGGCGTGGCACACCGCGGGGTCGACGGGCGCGTGCTTCGCGCTGCGGAGTTCTCTGGAGGGGCTGCGACGATGGGCAGGATCCTCGGTCACCTTGGATTCCTGCTCGATTCGCGCCACGCCGGTGTTCAGGTCTCGGACCTGGCGGGTGATCTGCATGGCCTGCAGCGCGTACGGGAAGAGCAGCCCGGCTTTGACGGTCAGGACCTTCAGGGTGCGGCGTTCCTCGCGGCCGTGGCCGCGCTCACGGCGGCGACCGTCGCGGCAAGCGGATCAAACCTGTGTACGGCGCGGAAGGCGTCCGACTTTTCGGGTTCTTTGTCATTATTTCGCAGCTTAGATACGAAACATAGGATCTAGAGCCGCAATATGGGACGAAGGCGAGAAACGATGCTAGAAGGGGCCTAAGTGCCAATTCTTCGCGAAGGAGGGCCGGAGTCATTGAGACGATCCTTGCGAGATTCCTCAGAGGCGAGCCGGTGGGCGAGAAGGTGCCTCATGCCATCCTGAACTCCTGGCGCCGCTGCCAGGCCACCGGCCTCCACCCCGACAAGCTGGACTTCGCCGACCCCGTCGAACTGGACCTCGACAACGAACTCGTCCGGATGGCCCAGCCGGTGATCGAACACTACCGGCCCGTACTCAGGGACACGAAGGCGGTCCTGCTCCTCCTGGACGAGCAGGCGAGGCTGCTCCTGCGGTGCGAGGGCGACGCGCAACTGGCGCGAGCATACGACCGGGCGAAGGCCATCCCCGGCGTGTGCTACTCCGAAGACCTGCTCGGAACCTCCGCGGGCGGCACCGCGCTGCTGGCCAGACGGCCGGTCCGGGTCGCGGGCAGCGAGCACCACGCCCGGCGCCTGTACCCCTTCACCGCCACCGGCGTCCCGATCCTGGACCCGCTGACCGGCCACGCGCGCGGCGTGCTGACGATCTCCTGTCGCAACGAGAACGAGCATCCGGCGATGGGCCGGCTCGCACGCGAGATCGCCAGGGCCATCGAGCAGCGGTTCCTGGAGCGGAGCACCGCGCGCGAGCGCACCTTGTTCGAGGCGTACCTGCGGACCGGGGACGTCCCCAGTCTCCGGCCGCCTGAGGAGACCGGCCCGCTGCTCCGTGAGCTGACCGGGGCCGATCGCCTCCTGCTGGAGGAGAAGGCCGCCGAGCTGATCGCGTACGGCAAGCGGGCGGCCGTCGAGGTCGTCCTGTCCCACGGCCGCGTGGCCACCCTGCGGTCGCTGCCGAGAACCGAGCCCGTCGGCGTGGTCGGCGTCATGGCCCAGGTCAGGATCAAGGGCGGGCCGTGGCGGGAACTCGCCGACGCCTCCGTCACGCCGGAGCCGGCCCTGCTCGAACGTCCGTCGCGTCCGCTACCGGCGGCGGTGAACACGCCTGCGGAGTCGCCCGGCCACGAGCCGAAGCCGCACACAGGCACCGATCCCTGGCTGTTCCTGTTCGGCGAGCCCGAGGTCGGCAGGATCGCAGCCACGGCGCGTAAGCGGCTGCGGCTGATGTACGAGGCCATGACGGAGATCGGCCAGACCCTGGACGTGGCGCGGACGGCCGAGGAACTCGCCGAGGTGACCCTCCCTGAGTTCGCCGACATGGTCACAGTGGATCTGTACGAGTTCGTGATCTCCGGTCAGGAGCCCTGCCCGGAGAACATGGAACTGCGGCGGACGGCGGTCAAGGGGATGCGGCAGGAGATTCTCTCCGTCGCGGCCGGGGAGCCGGTCCACTACTTCGCCTCCTCCGCCCAGGCCCGGTGCCTGTCCGAGGAGCAGGCGTTGCGGTGGCCGGACCCGCGCGATCCGGGGACCGGGGCGCCGTGGGCGGTGGACCTCGCGCCCGCGGCCGGATTCCCCGCGGGCGTCGCCGTCCCTCTGCTGGCGCACGGCAGGGTGCTGGGAGTGGCGACCTTCCTGCGCGCCGCCCCGTCCGGCTCCTTCGACGACGACGAGCTGTGGCTGGCCGAGGAGCTGGCCTCGCGGACCGCGCTGAGCATGGACAACGCCCGCCGCTTCGCCCGGGAGCACGCCATGGTGCTCGCCCTGCGTCGCAGCATGACGCCCTGGGACGTCCCCGAGAGCAGGGCCGTGGAGGTGGCGCACCGCTGCGTGCCCGCGATGACCGGGGCCAGGGGTGACTGGCACGACGTCATCCCCCTGTCGGGGGCTCGGGTCGCCCTGGTGGTGGGCGACGTCGCCGGCCGCGACCTGCACGCCGCGGGCGCCATGGCGCGCCTGCGCACCACCGTCGGCAACTTCGCCGCGCTCGACATGCCGCCCGAGGACATCCTCGGCTACCTCGACGATCTGGTACGCAGCCTGGACCGCGAGAAGGCAGGCGAAGCCGAGGGCCGGCGTACGGACCGGACCCACGGCCGCGTGGCGGGCTCGGGCGCCGACGCCACCGGCACGACCTGCGCGTACGCCGTCTACGACCCCACCTCCCAGCGCTGCGCCATCGCCTCGGCCGGACATCCGGCGCCCGCGGTCGTCCGGCCGGACGGCAGCGTGGAGTTCCTGGACCTGCCGGTGGGGTCGCCGCTCGGACGCGGAGGCGCGGTGTTCGAGACGGCCGAGGTGGACCTCCCCGAGGGCAGCAGCCTCGTGCTCTACACCAGGGGGCTGATCGGCGAGAGCGACGGCAGGAAACGGCGCCTGCGCCAGGCCCTGGCCGGCCCCGGCCGTACGGCGGAGCAGACCTGCGCCGCGGTGCTGGACGCCGTGCCGCCGGCCCACCTGTCGGATGAGTTCACCCTGCTGGTGGCCCGGACCAGCGCCACCCCGGCCGACCACGTCGCCTGCTGGGATGTGTCGCCGGATCCGGCGATGGTCGCCCAGGTGCGCGCCGAGGTCGACCGGCTGCTGGCCGCCTGGGGCATGGAGGAGCTCGGCTTCAGCACCGAACTGGTCTTCAGCGAGCTGGTGACCAACGCCATCCGGTACGGCAAAGAGCCCATCAAGGCGCGGCTGCTGCTGGACAACAGCCTGATCTGCGAGGTCTCCGACGCCGGCGAGACCTCCCCGCGCCCCCGCCGCGCCGCCGACACCGACGAGGGCGGGCGCGGGCTGTACCTGGTCGCGCAGCTCGCCGAGCGCTGGGGCACCCGCTACACCCGCCGCGGCAAGGTCATCTGGGCTGAGCTGTCCCTCACCGACCGCGATCGGCTCATCGGGTCATGAGCCTGCGGTCCACGGCCGGCGTCTTACCCGGATGCGGCACGGTCCTGCCGGCGCTCCTCCAAGGCTCCCCATGACCGCGTCCTCATGTACACGCCTATGGGTCGCGAAGGCCCGTGACGTCGAGATAGCGCAGGTACGTGCGCAGCACCTCCGGGGCGAGGTCGAGCTCCTTCCGCGGGGCCGTCACCTTGTACGGCACGTACCGCAGCAGGAAGAACCTGATGCGCGCACCGTCCCAGTAAGCCGGCCGGCCGTCACGGCTCTCGTGCCGCGCGTCGACGGCGGCGGAGAACTCTTCAGGCTCGAACCAGGTACGCACGGTCCGAGCCTCCCATCCTTACCGGGTCACCGTCTCGCCTGTCAGACGGGAGTCTCCGGCGGCCCAGGCGATGAGACGGGTGCAGGCCCTCTCGCGACCGGCGTGACTTCACCGGCTGCTCGGCTTGACCAGGCCGGAGTCGTAGGACAGGACGACCGCTTGGGCGCGGCTGGCGAGCCCCAGCTTGGCCATGAGCCGGTTGAGGTGCGTTTTGACCGTGCCCTCGCTGACCGACAGCCGCTTGGCGATCTCCTTGTTGGACAGCGCGCAGCCGACGAGGCGCAGCACCTCGGTCTCCCGGGCGGTCAGGCGGCCGAGCTCCGGGGAAGGGACGGCCGCCGGCAGGTCGACGAAGGCTTCGATCAGCCGGCGGGTGGCGCTGGGCGCGAGCAGGATGTCGCCGGAGGCGACCGTGTGGATCGCGGCGATGAGGCGCTCGGGCGGCGTGTCCTTGAGCAGGAAGCCGCCCGCGCCCAGCCGCAGCGCGTTGTAGACGTACTCGTCCAGGTCGAAGGTCGTCAGGATGAGGACCTTGGGCGCCGGCGGCTCGGCGGCGGCCAGGATCTGTTCGGTGGCGTTGAGGCCGTCCATCCCCGGCATGCGGATGTCCATGAGAACGACGTCGGGTTTGAGTGTGGCGGCGAGCCGTACCGCTTCCTCACCGTCTTCGGCCTCGCCCACCACGGTCAGTCCCGCCGCGCGCAGGAGTGCCGCCAGGCCCGCGCGGATGAGCACCTGATCGTCGACCACCAACACACTGATCATGGACCTGTTTCGCTCGACCTCGCCGGGTGGGAGCAGCGGAAGACCGCCAGCACCTCGAAGCCGCCTTGCGGCAACGGGCCCGCCTTGAGGGTGCCCTGATAGAGCCTGACACGCTCAGTCATGCCGATCAAGCCGTTGCCGTCCGGTCCCGGATCCGGCCGCGCGGAGGCGACGCCGGGGCCGTCATCGGTGACGCGGACGGTGAGCGTCGACCGGCCGTACGTGATCGTCACCTTCACCCGGGCGGGCCCGGCATGCTTGAGCACGTTGGTCAGCGACTCCTGGACGACCCGGTAGGCGCACACCTCCAGGCCGGGCGGCAGCGGCCGTACCTCTCCTTCGACGGTCGTCTCGACGGACAGGCCCGCCGCCCGGATCCGCTCCGCGATGCTGTCGATGTCCTTGAGGCCGGGCGCGGCGGCATAGAGCTTCTCGTCCTCGTCGTTCGCCTCGATGCGCAGGATCGACAGCAGCCGCCGCATCTCGTTGAGTGCCTCATGGCTGGTGTTTTCGATGACTTTCAGTGTGGCAAGCGCCGTCGGAGGATGGGACAGCGCGACGAAGCGGCCGAGACCGGCCTGTACGGAGATCACGGACATGTGATGGGCCACGACATCGTGCAGTTCGCGGGCGATCCGCAGGCGCTCCTGGGTGACGGCGCGGTCGGCGGCCGCGTCCTGCTCCCTGCGGAGCTGCGTGGCGAGGTCGGCGAGCTGCCTGGCGCGTTGGGACAGCAGCCGCACGCTGACGCCCGCGCCCAGCGTGCAGGCCGCCAGGAGGAGCGACTGCACGAGCGCCGACGGCAGGGTGACGGTGGGCTGGAGCGCCGATCCGTGGGTCCACGCGGAGACCATCAGCACGGCGCCTGTCAGGTCGGCTTTCCAGGAGCGGTGGACGGCGACCGTGTAGAGCGCGACCATCATGCCGATGGTGTTGAGGCCCGCGTGGTAGCCCTGCAGGTGGTAGACGAGCGACGCGACCGTGACGATCACCAGGACGGTCAGCGGCTTGCGCCTGCGCAGCGCGAGCGGCGCGTTCGCGAGCAAGGTCAGCGTCATCGCCTGCAGGTCGCCGGGGCGTCCCATGTCGGGTCCGTAGAGGTCCCACAGCCACGTGAGGACGACCATGGCGGAAGCCAGGGCGCTGTCGAGGAGCAGGGGGTTGAGCGAGGACAGCCGCTGGATGGCCGGGGCGGCGCTGAGGGGCATCCGTCACGCTAACTCCGAACCCGGCCGGGGCACATCAATCCCGGGGTATACCCCGGGAGTTGCAGCCGATCGCCTCGGGAACGGCCTCCTCGTCCGAAGGGCGCTCTCCACGAGGGCACCCGCTGGTACAGCCGGGCGCCCTGTCGATTTCCGCTGTGACTTCCGCGATAGACGGGTCAACCCAAGGTGAAGGCGGACAGAGCGCGAAGTGTACGGACGATTCCAACCGCGGGTTGACGCCGCGGCGCGGGTCTCTTCCTAGGCTTCGGGGTGTCGCTCTGTTGCGTTGATCGACAGCCGTTTCACGCGCTCCGCGGCGTCTTCTCATGCGGAAACCGACCGACAACGTCACTGGAAACAGAAAGGCAGGGCACGCATGCGTCTCGCGAACATCTCCCTCGCTGTCGTCATCACCGCCTCCGGCTCGGCCCTGGTGACGGCCGCCCCGGCCGTCGCGGCCCCGGCCGCGCACAGTGAGGTCTCGACCCAGGCGAGCTCGGCGGCGATGGCCCGCTGGCGCACCCAACGGCACGAGGCGCTGGGCCCGAGCAAGGGGTACTTCTCGACCTCGGCCTGGCAGCGGCCCTCGGGCGTCCGCGTGATGCAGGTCAAGGCCCGCTGCTGGGGCAACGACTCGCAGTTGAAGGTCAACCTGTGGTTCCTGCGCCGCTGGGGCGGCGGTGAGAAGGTCGCCAAGTCCGGCAAGTGGCGCTGCAACGGCAAGTACGGCATCGTCCGCATCCACAACGCGGGGCACTCGAAGTACTGGGCGACCTTCTCCCTCAGCAAGAAGCACACCGTCGAGTACTGGGTGCAGTACTACAAGTGATCCACGGCAATGGTGGCTCCGGGTCCCCGCCACACCATCATGGGCGGGGACGCCACCGGCAGGAGTCGCACACGCCGCGCCCGGCAGCCCGGGCGGCGAGAACACAGGCGACAGTGACCGAGAAGCCGCCGTGCCGGCGATTTCCCCGCTGTGATGGGCACGCGTCAGCGGACATCCGAATTGACCCTTCCTGAACAGCGAAAATGCTTACGAGAGGCATCTTTCCCGATACAAAAACGATCTTTACTTTTCTTTGTGATCATGTGACGATCGGGTCGTTTGCGTACTTTCGTTCGAAAGGATGCGAGTGACCACCAACCAACCAGCGTCCGGCTTATCCACCCGGACGCGCCGCCGCGCTGCCCTGATCGCGGCCTTGGCGCTGCCGCTCTCACTCATGAGTGCGCCTGCCATCGCCCAGGGCCCCACGCCATCCCCCACCCCGGCCTCCGCGTCGACACCGCCCGACACCTCACCAGAACTCAAGGCCGCCTGGGACAAGGCCGCCACATCCGGCAAGCCCGTCGAGGTGCCCTCCCGATTCACCGAGACCATGAAGGTCTGGGCGAATCCTGACGGCAAGAACATGCGGGCCGAGCTGTACACCCGGCCCGTACAGCTGAAGAACCCGGCCAGCGGCGCCTGGGAGCCCGTCGACACCCGCATCGTCACCCGCGACGGCAAGCTCCAGGCCGCCCGCGTCAAGACCCCGCTGACCTTCGGCGCACGCGGCGCCAAGCAGTTGGTGTCCGCCGACGGCGAGAAGGGCAAAACCGGCCTGAAAGTGACCCGGACGCTACCGGAGCCCAAAGTCTCCGGCAGCACGGTCACCTACCCCGACGCCGTCGCGCCGGGGACGGACCTGGTGGTGCGGGCCCAGGCCGACGGGTTCATCTCCCAGGTGGTCTTCCGGCAGCGGCCGACCGGCCCGGTGACCGTACGGCTGCCGCTCACCCTGCCCGAAGGCACCACGTTCGGTAAGACCCCTGACGGGCGGCCCCAGCTCAAGAACGCCAAGGGCAAGGCCGCGGCGGCGCCGATCGTGCTGACCGCCATGGACGCCAAGGTGGAGACCTCCCCCGAAGAGGGCAAGAGCTCTCCGGTCGACGCCCGCGTGCAGATCTCCGGCAGCACGTCGGAGCTGGTGTTCACCCCGGACGAGAAGTTCCTGGCCGATCCGGCGGTGACCTACCCGGTGACGATCGCCGCCGCCGACGACTGGTTCGGCGGCGGAGAACCCACTGACGCCTGGGTCAGCAAGAACAACCCCGGCAGCAACAACGCCGCGGCCGGCTGGCTGCGCGCCGGCACCACCCAGACCAGCGCCGACGTCGCCCGCGTGTACCTGAAGTTCGACACCGACGACCCTGTGCTCGAGGGCGCCACCGTGCTGGATGCGGACCTGTGGGTGTGGAACTACAAGTCCGGCGGCCCCAACGGCCAGCTGTGCGGCGACCCGATGAGCGGGTCGGGCATCGGTGCCGCCCTCATCACCTCCACGTGGGAAACCTCCACCTTGAACTGGTCCCGGCAACCCACGCTCGCCGGCGTGGCGGGCGAGAGCGGGAACAAGGCCGGCTACAACTACGAGGCCGACCCCGCCAGCTGGTGCGCCAAGGAGGAAAAGCTGGTCCACCGGGTCACCGGCATGGCCCGCGGCTGGATCGAACAAGGCGTGGACAACCACGGGATGGTGCTGCGAGCGGTCACCGAGAGCCCGGCCATCAACTGGCGGCAGTACTACGCCAGCGAACACAACGGCGACCCCTACCCGGGCTACCGCCACCCGCCCACCCTCATGATCCAGTACACCCCGGCGCCCGCGACCTACGTGGTGGTGCCCCGCAGTTATGACGGCCCGACCCCGCCCGAGCCCGACTGGGAGTCGGACAAGGCGTACATGGACGCCGGCAACGTCTACCACGACGAGTTGCCTCCCGCGAGGGCCCTGACCCCCGAAGAGGCGATGGCGGAGGCGAAGGCGGAGGGCAGATCCGCCAAGACGCGTTTCCTGGACGCCTACTATCCGGATGATCTCACCGACCAGGAGCTCGTGGACGGCATGGTCTTCGAGGAGGACCCTCCTCCGGACGAGGTGCCGCCTGACCCCAACCCTCTGCCGGAGGAGGACACCACACCTCCGGTGGTCTCGGGCACCACTCCCCCCGACGGGCAGACCGGCGTTCCGATCGGCGGTGCGATCAAGGCGGTCTTCGACGAGCCGGTGACGGACGCCCAGATCACGGTCAAGGACGCGCAGGGTGCCGACGTGGCAGGAAGCACGGCCATGAACGCCACGGACACCACACTGACCTTCACCCCGGGCGCGGCCCTCACACCCGCCACCGTCTACACCGCCGAAGTCAGCGGAGCCAAGGACTATCCCGGGAACGCGATGGCCGGGACGCACTCGTGGTCGTTCACGACGGGCGGCCCCGACGCCGAGGCGCCGGCCGTGACCGTGACCGACCCCGGCAGGGACGCCACCGGCGTGCCGACGAGCACCGCGGTGAAGGTGACGTTCAGTGAGACGGTGTCCGCTGCGCAGGTCACGCTCAAGAACCCGTCGGGCGAGGACGTGCAGGGCACCCTGGCGGGCGGGGACGCCGTGTGGACCTTCACCCCGGCCTCCCCGCTGGCTGCCCAGACGGTCTACCGTGCCGAGGTCATGGGCGCCAGGGACACTTCCGGCAACACCATGACCCCGTACACCTGGTCGTTCACCACGGCGGCGGACACGCCGCAGCCGACCCCGGGTCTGGTGGCGGCCTACGGCATGAACGAGGGCTCCGGCACGAGCGTGGCCGACTCCTCCGGGCAGAACAACACCGGGGCCGCCACCGCCGCCTCGTGGCAGAACGGCAAGTACGGCAAGGCCCTGTCGTTCAACGGCTCCTCCAGCTGGGTCACCGTCCAGGATGCCGCGTCGCTGCGGCTGACGACCGGGATGACTCTGTCGGCCTGGGTCAACCCGGCCTCGGTGGCTAACTGGAGCAGCGTGGTGGGCAAGGAGCTGAGCGACGACGGGGGCGTCTCGTACCTCCTGTACGCCGCCAACGGCGGTTCGGTTCCGTCTGGTTGGGTGCAGCCCGAGCCCTCTGCCTCCGTGTCCGTTGCCGGCACCTCCCCGTTGCCGGTCAACGCCTGGAGCCATCTGGCCGTCACCTACGACGGCACGTACCTGCGGTTGTTCGTCAACGGTCAGCAGGTCGCCGAGACCGAGTTCGGCGAGAGCCTCCACGACGACGGCAGCCCGCTGCGCATCGGCGGCAACGACCCGTGGAAGGAGTACTTCCGAGGTCTGATCGACGAGGTGCGCGTCTACAACCGCGCCCAGAGCGCCGCCGAGATCCAGACCGACATGAACACCCCTGTTGGCCGGCCGCAGCCGCCCGACACCCAGGCCCCGACCGCACCCGGCTCGCTCACCGCGACCGGCGGCCCCCGCTCGGCGTCGCTGACCTGGACGGCCGCGACCGACAACGTGGGCGTGACGGGATACACGATCCACCGCTCCACGACGCCCGGCTTCACCCCGTCGGACGCCAACCGGGTCGGCTCCGTCCAGAGCACCTCGTTCCTGGACGCCGGGCTCGCCGCGGGCACGTACTACTACCAGGTGCGCGCCGTCGACGCCGCCGGCAACACCGGGCCCGCCTCGGCCGAGGCGTCGGCCACGGCGACCGAGCCGCCCGTGAACCAGGGCCTGGTGGCCGCGTACGGCATGGACGAGGGTTCGGGCACGACCGTGGGTGACGCCTCCGGGCGCAACAACACCGGCGTGGCCACCGACACCACCTGGACGACGGGCAGGCATGGCAGGGCTCTGTCGTTCAACGGCACGTCCAGCTGGGTCACCGTCCCGCACAGCTCCGCCTTGCGCCTGACCAGCGCCTTGACGCTCTCGGCGTGGGTACGGCCTTCGACGGCGGACGACCAGTGGCACACCGTACTCATGAAGGAGACCGACCAAGGCGGGTCCTACGGCCTGTACTCCTCCATCGGCGAAGGTCCGGCCGCCTGGCTGGAGACCGCCGACGACCAAGGCGGAGTCGCCTACTACGAACCGCTGCCGGCCAATCAGTGGAGCCATCTGGCGGTCACCTACGACGGCAGCGACGCGACCCTGTACGTCAACGGCGCCCAGGTCGAGCAGACACCGTTCACCGGCGCGCTCTTCGACGACGGCGGAGCACTACGGATCGGCGGGAACGGCGTCTGGGAGGAGTACTTCAGCGGCCGGATCGACGAGGTGCGCATCTACAACCGCGCCCAGACCGCGGCCCAGATCCAGACCGACATGAACGCTCCCATCGGCGCCGGGGCGAGCGGGACGGCGCAAAGGCTGAGCACGGCTACCACCGATCCCGCCAGGATCACGAAACTGACGGTCGACGACAGCCGCACCGACAAGGGCGCCACCGCCACCTCCCGCCTGACCGCCTGGCTGCCCGCCGGGCGCGACGGCGAGGCGAAAGTGGACGTGGAGATCGCCGGCAAGCCCACCAAGTCCGTCAAGGCGAACAAAGTGACTACGGACAAGCAACTCATCTGGTCCGGCCAGGCCACCGCGGACGCCGGAGACTCCCGGGTGACGCTGCCGGTTCCCAAGGATCGGCTGCGGGCCGGGCAGGAGGTGAGGTGGCGAGCCCGCCTGACGGGGCCCGGGAGCACAGGGTCCTGGACCGGCTGGCACGACCTGACGGCCGGCACCGCCGGAACGGCGACCACGACCGCCGCCGATCCCACACCGGCCACCATCAAGCGAGTCCTGCCGAGCGGAGCGGCCACCTCCACGCCCACCGCGACCTACCAGCAGTGCCACAATGCGACAACGACCGGCA
This sequence comes from Nonomuraea glycinis, assembly GCF_014646515.1. GTDB lineage: Bacteria > Actinomycetota > Actinomycetes > Streptosporangiales > Streptosporangiaceae > Nonomuraea > Nonomuraea glycinis. Next base: position 201,568 of record NZ_BMNK01000013.1, on the reverse strand, counting down.
ACGCGCCGTACGCGATCTCGCCGAGTCGTTTCGCGCACTGTCGTTATTCGGGCTGGGTGATCCACGTCTGGAAGTCCTTCCTCGGCTTCCCGGACTACGCCGGAAAGATCGAAGGGCATCAACTCACCTACCTTCAGGGGACAATAGACAAGCGCGAATTCACGGTCCGCAAGCACATCTACATCGACAAGGTCGAGGGCGAACCGCCTGCCGGACTCCGTTTCGCCAATCGGATCGGCTCCAACAGCCAAGGTTGCGTAGCCGGCGCGGCGGCCGGAATGACCGGCAGTCACACGGTGGCCCAGTGGAAGCAGGCCGCCGCGACCCAGTGGCACATCACCCAGACCTTCACCTCGGGTCCGGGCACGGGGTACCACCTCAAGAGTGACTGCACGATCAACTATTCCGTGATCCCGAAGCACCCGCAGGACGGTACGGAGAGCAGCACCCCGGTCCATGCCGAGGGTACGTTCCGCTGCGACAAGTCGCCGCAGGTCAAGTACCACAACAAGCGGGGAGGCGGTTGCGTTCACCTGGCGGCGGTCCCTTCGTTCACGATGACCAGGAACGACGCCAATCCCCGGGGCACGACCTTCCCCAATATGTACGATCACATCAAGACGGCTTTCACCCCCGGCGCGAAGACCTACCCCGAGCCGGGCGGCAAGTCCTATCCCGACCTGACTCAGGCGAAGAACATCCCCGGCGGAAGCTGGCGGAGCCCTCTCACCCGTCACGGATACGAGCCCACCAGAGTGGGCCTTCGTACCACCGCCGGCCGCGTCTGCGAGAAGGAGGTCAAGAAGGAGGAGGGTAAGGACTGTGACGAGTTCCCGTTCGCCTCGACCCTTGAAGGCGCCACACGCGCCAATCCGCCGCACAACTTCTCGGTCCGCCGGATCGGCGAAACAGAGAACCAGGACCACGGGCTCGTCCTGAAAGCGTGGTATTCCAACAACCGCATGCTGAACTTCGACCAGTTCTGGATCGACATTCAGTAGCGGACCCCCATAGCCGTCCGGGTTGCCCACGGGCAGCCCGGACGGCTCCACGTCAGACAAGGACCTCTTGGACGGCCATGACCGAGATCATCACCGAACTGCTCGACCAGCAAGAGATCTTGAAGTATCTCACCGGAATCGCGGATGTGGAGGAGGAGTCGGATATATACGACATCGACCCTGAAGGCTGGATCAGCGCGGGCGAGAACGCGATCGCGATCAACGAGCGGGAAAGCCCACGATGCCTGATCAAGTACGAGCTCTGGGACGGGGAGCCACCGCCACTCGACTCCTGGGACCGTAGCTGGTCCGGAAACGTACGCCTCGCGTCTGGAAGAGTGTTCGCCCTGAGCGACTATGACGGTGACACGACCTACGGCGAAGAATTCGATCTGGGCCGACGGGATACGCTCTGGCGGGTGAGCATCCATCGCAAGGCGCTGGCCCACGAGGACTTCACTCCCGACCTCGTCGGCGTCACCCTGCTGAAGGCCCGATTCTGGCCTGCGGACTGAGCCTGTATGGACGAGATCGCGAAGACCCGGTCCGGGGCCTGATCCGCGGCCACGCCCACGACGGCGTCGTCGCCTACAAGGGCATCCCGTACGCCGCCGCGCCCGACGGCGTACGGCGGTTCCTGCCGCCGCGGCCTCCCGCGCCATGGAACGGGGTGCGGGAGGCCGGCGCCTTCGGCAGCGCGCCGGCGGTCAGTGGAGTTACGGCGCCTCGTCGATGGCGCAGTACGACGGGGGCGTCCTGGCTCGGTCCGGCGTGGTCGTGGTCACCCTCAACTACCGCACCGGTTTCGAGGGATTCGGCCATCTGCCGGGTGTTCCCGACAATCGGGGCCTGCTGGACCAGCTCGCCGCGCTCGCCTGGGTTCAGGAGAACATCGCCGCCTTCGGCGGGGACCCGGGCAACGTCACCGTGTTCGGCCAGTCCGCCGGCGCGGCCTCCGCCGCCTTGCTCGCCGCGACTCCGAGGGCCGCCGGCCTGTTCCGGCGGTGCGTCCTGCAGAGTCTGCCCGCCGGCTACCTGACCGTGGCCGAGGCCCGGCAGGTCACCGAGCGGCTCGCGGCGGCCACCGGTGCCGCCCCCTCCAGGGACGCTCTGGCCGCGCTGCCCCCGCAGGCGCTGCTGGACGTACCGGATGACCGGCTGACGGGTGGGCGGCCCGGCACCGCGTTCGCTCCCGTCGTCGACGGCGACCTCGTCACCGCGCCGCCCTGGCAGGCCCTGCGCGACGGGAGGGCCGGTCACCTCGATCTCCTCTGCGGGTTCACCCACGACGAATACTCCGGAACGATCCCCGCCGGAGTCGATCCGGAGCCGGTCGCCGCCCGGTTCGGGCTCGATGCCGAGGCCGCCCGCACCTATCGCGTCGCCTACGCGGACGACGCCGTGGGCGCGCTCATGTCCGACGCCCTGGTCCGCATGCCCACCACCTGGACGGCCGAGGCCCACGCCGGGGCGGGGGGTCGTACTTGGTTGTACGACTTCGCCTGGCGAGGACCGGCCGGCGCGACCCACGGCATCGACGTCCCCTTCGTCTTCGGCCTCCCCGAGACCCGCTACGCCGCCCGCTTCCTCGGCAGCCCGCCTCCGGCCGGCTTCGCCGCCCTGCCCGAGCGGATCCGTACCGCCTGGACCTTGTTCGCGGCCACGGGCGATCCGGGCTGGCCCCGCTACGAGCCTGGGCTCAGCCGCGTGGCGCGTACATGATCACCAGGACGCCGGCCAGGCAGAGCAGCGCTCCGATGACGTCCCAGCGATCGGGCCGGAATCCGTCGACGACCATGCCCCAGGCCAGGGATCCGGCGACGAAGACGCCCCCGTAGGCGGCCAGGATGCGGCCGAAGTTCGCGTCCGGCTGCAGCGTGGCGACGAACCCGTACAGGCCCAGCGCGATGACGCCCGCGCCGATCCACAGCATGCCGCGCTGCTCGCGTACGCCCTGCCACACCAGCCAGGCGCCGCCGATCTCGGCGAGTGCGGCCAGGACGAACAGCACCAGCGAGCGAACGATCGTCATGACAGGTAGTACAGCGGATCCCGGCGCGGGGGCGCATGCCGGGTCTCTCCGATGGGGGAGGGTTTCAGCACCCGCAGCCGTTCCCGCCGCAACCGCAACCTCCGCGGGCGGTGCGGCGGCGGCCCGCCACCCTTACCGGAGGCGCTGAGGGATACCGTGACCGGCGCGGGTCTGGGTTCGTGGTGTGCGCTCACGTGATCAGCTCTCCTCGTGGGTACGATCTTCGGCCAGGTCGGCGAAGGGCAGCGGGCAGTCGGGGCAGGAGCAGTGGGTCAGGCTGTCGCAGCCGGCGTTGACCACCTGGGTCAGTGCGGTACGGATGGTGGTCAGGTCGGTGATCCTCGCCTCCACCTCGGCGATCTTCTCCTGGGCGCGGACCCGCAGGTCCGGGGTCGGATGGCCGCGCCGGCCGGTGTCGATCAGCTCGGCCACCTCCTCCAGGGTGAACCCGAGTCGCTGGGCGGCCTTGATCACGGTGAGCAGGGTGACGGTCTCGGGCGGGTAGGCGCGGTGTCCGCCCGAGCTGCGCCGTGGTTCGGCGATCAGCCCGCGGCGTTCGTAGTAGCGCAGGGTCTGGAGGTTGACGCCGGCCTGCTCGGCCACCTGCCCACTGCGCAGGTAAGGCCCCTCGATGTCCTGCCTCACGGCGAGGCGACCGCGCCGGCGCGGGCCTGCAGCGCGTCGAGCACGTCGACGTGCTCGGGCGGCACCGTCACTTCGAGCGTCAGGCTGCCGTCGGCGACGGTGAGGGTGAAGGTGAAGAACGAGCAGCAGCCGTTCTCCCGCGCCGCCAGCTCGGCGGCCCTGGCGGCGTGGTCCGGGCTGAAGACGAGCTCCAGACGCAGCCGTGCGCGATCCGGCCGTGCCACGGCTCGCACCGCATCGGCGAACAGGGTGTCGAACTCGGCCACCCGCAACGGCCGCTCGGCGGTGGGCAGCGTGCATACCGAGGGCGCCCAACCCAGGTCAAGGGCGATGTCCTGTGTCATGTCTCGACGGTAATCCTGTACCTGGGTACCGGATGCAAGCCCTCCGGCCCGGCTTTTCCCACCGGGCCGGAGATTCGCGTCGGCGTGGCGCCGGCCCCCGGCTTCGCCCGTCAGTCTCCGGCGGCGCTGAGCGTCCGCAAGATGTCGACCAGTGTCGCCATCTGCTGGGGGGTGAGCGGCTCGAACAGCTCTTCGGCCGCCCGTTCATAGCCGGCCGTCCAGTCCTGAGCCAGGGCGGCCCCCTGTGCCGTCACCCGAAGGAGCACGGACCGGCGGTCGTCCGCGCTGGTCTGGCGTTCGAGCAGCCCGTCGCGGACGAGCGCGTCGACCAGGGTGGAGGCGGTCCCCTGGGCGATGCCGACGGCCAGAGCGAGCTCGGTGAGACGAACGGGCTGCGAACGTGCCACCTCCACCACCAGGCGGGACCTCGGCGTCGACACCCCGTGCTCGCCCAGCCGCTCGTTGAAGTGCCGGACGAGAACCTTCGCCGTACGACTGAACTCGTCGGCGACCTGCGCCGGGGTCACGCTCTTCCTCGCGTGTGGCATCGCCCACCTCCTACTTGACGCACCCATCGTACGGGAGGTTACATAGACGTAGATACATCGATATCAAAGTATTTGATGGCGATGCATCAGGAAAGGGCGGTCAAGGCCGCGTGCCGAGCAGCACCGAAACCGGGCGCGCACGAGGAGTGCGTGTTCAACCCCAGGGAGTGGAAGCATGAAGATCTTTGTCACCGGCGGCAGCGGTTTCGTCGGAAGCGCTCTCGTTCATCGTCTCCTCGCCGAAGGACATGAAGTCATGGCACTTGCCAGATCGGGTTCGAGCATCCAGCGCGTCCGTGCGGCCGGAGCCGAGCCCGTTCCCGGCGACCTCGCCGACCTCCGCCAGGCCGGCTCCCCAGCGCCGATCTGGCTCGCCAAGCTGCGAGAGGCCGACGCGGTCGTGCACGTCGCGGCTCATATGGAGTTCTGGGGACCCGACTCGTTCTTCGAACGGGCCAATCACGTGCCGACGGTCGCCCTGCACGCCGCGAGCGTCGCGGCCGGGGTACGACGTTTCGTGCTCATCAGCGCCGCATCCGTCTCCACCGGCAGCCAACGTCGTCCCGTCGTCGACGAGTCGACCCCGGAAGGCCGGCCCAACATCGCCTACAGCCGCGTCAAGCTGGCCACCGAGCGCACGCTCCTGGAAGCCCACGGCGGGAACACCGAACTGGTGGTGCTCCGCCCGCCGTACATCTGGGGTCGCGGAATGACGACGATCAACGACATGGCCGAGGTCGCCGAGGCCGGACGGTTCGCCTGGATCGATCACGGCAAGCACATCGTCGACTTCGTGCACGTCCACAACCTGGTCGGCGCCGTGCTCCTCGCGCTCACCCGGGGCCGCCACGGGGGCGTCTACTACGTGACGGACGGCGCGCCGATGCCCATCCGAGACTTCCTCACTCCCCTGCTGGCGACCCGCGGCGTGGATCTGTCCAAGAGCCGCAGCGTCCCGCTGGCGATGGCGGCGCCCATGGCGGCGATGATGGACCGCACGGCACGCCTGCTTCGCCGGAAGTCGGCGCCCCCGCTGACGAACTGGCTCGTGAGCTTCACCGGCCGCGACCGTTCCTACGACATCACCGCCGCGAGGACGGAGCTGGGCTACTCGCCCGACGTGACCCTGGAGAAGGGACTGGCGGAGATGAGCTTCTCGTGAGCCGGGGGACGGTGGATCCAGGCCGGCAACTGTCGGAGCACTGATTTGACGATTGGGTCATTTTCTGGGGAATCATCCGGCAAGATGATCAGTCCTTGGTCCCCCGGATGGCGGGAGACAGTGGAGAAGGGCTGACTGCATGCGCGGGCCGACGACGACGATCCTCCTTGCCGCGGCGCTGTCGATCGGCGGGGTGATGGCCAATCCCGCCTACGCGGCCGCCTCCGCCGTCACCCCGGAGCGGGTGTGCGGTCCTGGTTTCGCCCGGGTCGCCCACAGCAAGCAGGCCGTGAAGACCCCTGGCAAACGCGTCCTCGGCTACGTCTACCTGCTGTACAACCGCAGGACCGGCTACAACTGCGTCACCACGTTCAAGACCTCGGACGTCGGTGTCTCCACCTTCGTCATGGCCACGATCACGGTGCAGACGCGGGGAACCCGCCCACGCGTGAGCGGTGAGAACGAGGGCCGGCGCGTCAAGCACTATTTGGGACCGGTGAAGACCTACGGCAAGGGCCGGTGCGTCAAATACATGGGGACGATCGAGGATGGCGGACGCGGTCTCACCGACGCGAAATCGCGCTGGAAGTCCTGGGGCAACTGCGGCTGAGCCGGATGCGACGGCCGGCCGGGGAGACCGTGGGGCAACTGCGAGTGGCGGCGCGGATGTGAGCATGAGGACGGGCATGCTGGTCAGGGACGCACGACCGGACGAGGCGGAGCTCCTGAGCGAGCTGGCGTTCCGGTCCAAGGCGTACTGGGGCTATGACGAGAGGTTCATGGCGACCTGCCGGGAGGAGCTCACCCTCTCGGCATCGCAGGTCGAGGCCCAGCGGACCATGGTGGCCGACCAGGACGGCCGAGCCCTGGGGTTCGTCACCGTGGAAGGGGAGCCGCCGGAGGGAGAGCTGGGCATGCTCTTCGTCGAACCGGACGCCATCGGGCAAGGCATCGGCCGCCTCCTGTTCGAGCACGCGGTGACCGCCGCGCGCGGGCTCGGCTTCGCGCGCCTTGTCATCGAGGCGGATCCGCATGCCGAGCCGTTCTACCTGGCGATGGGGGCCACCCGAATCGGCATGACCCCGTCCGGTTCTATCCCCGGGCGGAGCCTCCCACTGCTGGGGGTCACCGTATCGGAGCACGTGATCCCCGCCCCTGCGCGGCCTCCTTGCGACGCTCGCAGCTGACATGCAGCCCGGATGTGAACATCTTGTTTAAAACGTCTAGTTGACATCGATCTGCTTCTTGCGGCATCTTGGCTTCCATGTCCCCGAGTGCTGATCACCACCCCGACCCCTTCACGCCGCCGCATCCGGAGCAAGCACGGATGCAGCGCGTGCACGCGTCCCTGTTCCGGATCGCCGAGCGGCATGCCGCCACTGACGAGCAGCGCAGCCGACAGACTCATCCATCGGTCATCGGCCCGCATGAGGCCGTCAGGCTCGTGTCGTTCCTGCTCAGCGGGGCCGCGAAGCTGGATGACGGCGAGCCGGAGGTGGATCACGCCGACATCACCGCGGCGTTGAGTCTCGTCCCGCTGGTCCGCGGGGAGCTGGACGCGCTGGAGGCCGGGCTCCTGCAGATGGCGCGTGGCCGCGGCATGACCTGGCAGGAGATCGCCTTCGGGCTTGGACTGGGCACCGCGCAGGCCGCCAGGCAGCGCTACGAACGCCTCGCCGACCGTACGGGAACGGAGTAGGGCCGCTTCCGGCTACGTCGACCAGTCCCGCCTCCGCCATGAGGTCAGGGCGTTCGCCAGTCCGCACCGCGCACCCCTACCCGCTCTCGATCCCGCACTGGGAGGTCGAGACCACCCGCTGGTCGGTCACCGAGTCGCCGGTCTCGATCCGTCGCTGTTCCTCGCCGGCAGGTCCGTCCTGGTCGACGACGTCCCGGACAGCCGCTCGACGCCGCGCAGTAGCGCGGAGTGGTCGAGCGCGCCGTCGCCGGTCGCGTTCGCCGAGGCCACCAGTTGGGCGACGAGCGCACCGAGCGGCAGCACGACGCCGGCCTCGCGGGCGGCGGAGGTGACGATGCCCATGTCCTTGTGGTGCAGGGCGATGCGGAAGCCGGGCTCGAAGGAGTGGGCGAGCATGTTGGCGCGCTTCTGCGTCAGCACGGCCGAGCCGGCCAGGCCGCCGCCGAGCACCTCGAGCGCCGCCTCCAGATTCACCCCGTACGCCCGCAGGAACACCACGGCCTCGGCCAGCGCCTCGATGTTGGCGGCGACGATGAGCTGGTTGGCCGCCTTGACCGTCTGGCCGGAGCCGCTCGGCCCGACGTGGACAACCGTCTTGCCGACCACGTCGAAGATCGGCGTGGCGGCGTCGAAGTCGGCGCTCTCGCCGCCCACCATGATCGACAGGGCGGCGTTCCTGGCGCCGGCCTCGCCGCCCGAGACGGGAGCGTCGAGGTAGCGCAGGCCGCGCCGGGCGGCCTCGTCCGCCAGCTCGCGGGTGATGTCGGGGCGGATCGAGGAGAAGTCGATGATCAGCGTGCCGGCGGCGGCGTGTGCGAAGACGCCGTCGTCGCCGGTCAGCACGTCCTGGACGTCGAGAGAGTCGGGGACCATGAGGGCGACGACCTCGGCGCCCGTCACGGCGTCGGCGATGGACGGGGCCACTCGGCCGCCGGCCTCGGCCAGCGGCTTGGTCTTCTCGGGCGAGCGGTTGTAGCCGGTCACGCTGTGCCCGGCCTTGACGAGGTGGACGGCCATGGGGCTGCCCATGATGCCGAGGCCGATGAAGGCTATGGTCACGTTGATCCTTCCGCGCGTCGTTCGCGTGGTAGCCAGTCGAAGGCGCCCGGGCCTTCGACGCGGTATTCGAGGCCGATGTATCCGTCGTATCCGGTGGCGTACACGTCGTCGATCCACTGCTGGATCGGCAGCGTGCCGTCGCCGGGCGCACCCCGGCCAGGGGCGTCGGCGATCTGTACGTGGGCGATGCGCGGCGCGTACCGCTCGATGACGGCCGGTACGTCGTCACCGTTGGTGGCCAGGTGGTAGAAGTCGGCCAGCAGCCCGAGAGCGGGCACGTCACCCAGCCGGTCGAGCACCGCCACCGCGTCCGCGGCCGTCAGCAGCGGGTAGCGCGGCGCGCCGCTGACCGGCTCCAGCAGCACGGTGCCGCGCACACCGCGCGCGCAGGCCGCCAGCATCTCGGCGGCCAGGTCGTCCTGCTCCCTGGGGTCGGCCCCTTCCACGCGGTTGCCGTAGAGGGCGTTGAACATCTCGCAGCCGAGCCGTTCCCCTATGGAGGCCGCCACGGGGATGTTGTCGAGCAGTTCGCGTGAGCGTCCGGGCCACGACACCAGGCCGCGGTCGCCGGCCGGCATGTCGCCGGCGAAGAAGTTGAGCCCGGTCAGCTGTACCCCGGAGTCGTCGACGGCGCGTACGAACGCGTCCACCTCGCGGTCGGTGGGCTCCGCGACCGGCCACGGCCACCAGAATTCGACCGACGTGAACCCGTCGGCCGCCGCCGCGGCAGGACGAGACAGCAGGGGCAGGTCCGTGTAGAGGATCGAGCAGTTGACGGTCCACCTGGTCAAGCGGGGGTCCCTTCCGACTGTTCGCGGCGGAGCTGGCCGACCAGGCGTTCCTGGGCTTGGTCCAGATGGTGGGCGAGGCACTGCTGCGCCCGCTCGGGATCCCCGTCGCTGATCGCCTTGAGTATGTCGTCGTGTTCGTGCACCACGTTCGTCGGGTGGGTGGTGCGGTGGGCCTGGAACTGGCCCATGGTGAGGTGCACCTCCCCGAGGATCACCTCGTGCATCCTCGACAGCCGGCGGCTCCCGACGGCGGCGACCAGCGCGGAATGGAAGGCGATGTCGGCCTCCACCTGGTTGGCGAAGGCCATGTCACCGGCCGCGGCCTTCATCGACGCCTGCGCGCGCACGGCCGCGGGTGGCACGGTGGCCGTGCGGGCGAGCGCCGCGACCGCCGCGCGTTCGACGGTCTCGCGGCTGAAGTAGAGGTCGCGGATCTCGTCCTCGTCCAGTTTCGGGACCACGGCGGTCTTGTGCGTGGTACGGCGCAGCAGCCCGAGCGCGGTGAGCCGCTCCAGGCACGCCTTCGCGGTGGGGCGCGCGACGCTGTATTCGCTGGCGATGCGGACCTCGGTGAGCTTCTCCCCGGGGGCGATTTCGCCGTTGACGATGCGTTTGCGTACCGACTCGTAGAGCGCTTCCGTCAGAGACGACGGTCCGAGGGGAAAGCTGTTCTGGCTGTCCACTGAATCCCTTCAAGATCGCCGAAATCGTCAGACAAGTATACCGCCTCATTAATATCCGGCGGTCTTGTCCACGACATTCCGCAGCGGCTCTCCGCGGGTGAATCTGGCCACATTGTCGAGCAGGATGTCGAACCCCCTACGGGTGGTCTCCTGCGTGGTGGCGCCGTTGTGCGGGGTGACGATGATGTTCGGCAACGACCAGAACGGGCTGTCCTGGGGAAGCGGCTCCACGCCGTGCGCGTCCAGCCCCGCCCCTGCGATCTCGCCCCGCCGCAACGCGTCGAGCAGAGCCTCGTCGTCGGCGATCCCGCCGCGCGAGACGCAGACGAAGCACGCCGTACGTTTCATCGCCGCGAACGCCTCCCGGCCGAACCGCCCCGCGGTGGCCGCCGTGAGCGGCGCGGTGACCACCACGAAGTCCGACTCGGCGAGGAAGCGCGGGAACTCGTCCTGGCCGAGCAGTTCGTCCACGCCGGGCGCGGACGTCCCGGACCTGCGGCGCATGCCGAGCACCCGCATGTGGAACGCCTTGGCCTTGGCCGCCAGGTCGAGGCCGGCGTTGCCCAGCCCGTACAGGCCGACCGTCCGGCCCGCCAGCTCGCCGTGGACGTGGCGGTCCCAGCGGCGCTCGGCCTGGGCGCGCAGCCAGCGCGGCGCGTCCCGGCTCAGCATGAGCAGCAGCATCATCGCGTGCTCGGCCAGCGGGATCGCGCCGTTGCCGGCGGAGGAGGTGAGCGTCACGTCGCTCGCGAGCAGCCCGTCCGACAGGACCGCGTCCACGCCCGCCGCCGGGCTGTGCACCCAGCGCAGCCTGCGGGCCCCGGCCAGCAGCGGGTCCGGCACGTGGCCGACGACCGCGTCCGCGAGCTCGATCACGGGGGGCAGGTCGGCCGTGAACTCGACGTGCGCACCGGTGGCTGCCCGTCGGATGCGGTCGCGGGCCAGGTCGTCGTGGCCGCCGGTGACGATGATTCTCATTTGAGTCCCGTGGTGGCGATGCCGCGAATGAGCTGTTTCTGGGCCACGGCGAAGAAGATGAGCACGGGCAGCAGCGACACGAGCGACATCGCGAACAGCATGCCCACGCCGCTCTGCGACTCCGAGTCCACCATGGAGTTGAGCGCCACCGGCACCGTGAACATCTTCGGAGACGTGAGATAGATCAGCGGCACGAAGAAGTCGTTCCAGGTCCAGATGAAGGTGAAGATCGTGGTGGTCACGAGCGCGGGCCGCATGAGCGGCAGGACCACGTACCAGAAGGTGCGGAAGGGACCCGCGCCGTCGATCCAGGCCGCGCGGTCGAGATCGCGCGGGATGGTCCTGATGAACTGCACCATCAGGTAGATGAAGAACGCGTCGGTGGCCAGGAACTTCGGGACGAGCAGCGGGAAGTACGTGTTCACCAGGTCGAACTGGGAGAAGAAGATGTACTGCGGGATCACCAGCACGTGCATCGGCAGCATCACAGAGACCAGCGTGATGGCGAGATAGAGCTTCCGCATCCTGAATTCCAGCCTGGCCAGCGCGAACGCGGTCAGCGAGCAGGAGAAGAGGTTGCCGATGATCGAGCCGACGGTGACGACCAGCGAGTTGAGGAAGAAGACGGTGAAGGGGCGGTTGAGCGCGTTCCACCCCTCTACGAAGTTGTCGAAGGTGATCTCGCTGGGGATGATGCCGGGCTCGGTCAGGATCAGGTGGTCGGGCTTGAGCGAGCTGGCGATCATCCAGACCAGCGGATAGAGCATCAGCAGCACGAAGGCGCCGAGGCCGAGGTGCTTGAGCACGTCACGGCGGCCGCGCCGGCGTGCGGCGGCCTTGGCCGGGGTACGCGCGGACTCGAGCGAGGTGGTCGCGGTCGTCATCAGTCGTCTCCGTAGAAGACCCAGTATTTCGACAGGACGAAGTGCACGGCCGTTATCAGGGCGATCGCGCCCATCAGCACCCAGGCCAGTGCCGAGGCGTAGCCCATGTCGAAGTTCAGGAAGCCCTGCTGGTAGATGTAGAGCGTGTAGAACAGCGTCGAGTTGGCGGGGCCGCCGGTGCCGCCGCTGATGACGTGGGCCTGGGTGAAGGTCTGGAACGCGCCGATCGTCTGCAGGATCAGGTTGAAGAAGATGATCGGGGTGATCAGCGGGATCGTGACGCGGGTGAACTGCCGCACCACCCCGGCGCCGTCCACCTTGGCGGCCTCGTACAGTTCCTCAGGGACCTGGCGGAGGCCAGCCAGGAAGATGACCATCGGCGAGCCGAACGTCCACACGTTCAGGACGATCAGCGTGGACAGCGACAGGCTGGGGTTCTGCAGCCAGCTCCCGAGCTCCAGCCCGAACAGGGACAGCCCTCGGTCGACGAGGCCGTCGTCGCCGAAGATCTGCCGCCACAGGATCGCCACTGCCACGCTCGTGCCGAGCAGCGAGGGCAGGTAGAAGGCGCTGCGGTAGAAGGCCAGGCCGCGCAGGCCGCGGTCGAGGATCAGGGCGAGCAGCAGCGCGAAGCCCAGTTGCAGCGGGATGGAGACCAGGACGTAGACCGCCGTGACCCGGACGGCGGCCCAGAAGTACTCGTCCTGGAACATCCGCTCGAAGTTCTCCAGGCCGTTGAACTCCGGGGTGCTGAGGATGTTGTAGTCGGTGAAGGCCAGGTAGAGGGAGGCGAGCAGCGGCACCGCCGTGACCAGCGCCAGGCCGAGCCACCAGGGGATGAGGAACACGTGCGCGGCGCGGCCCTGGTTGAGGAGGCTGCGTTTTGCCACGACGCGCTCCTAACGGGACCGTGAGATGCCGGCCTGGATCTCGTCCAGGAGCCGTTTCGCTCCGTCGGCCGTGCTGAGCCGGCCGAGCGCTATCTCCTCCGCGGCCCTGGACATGGCCGTCCGCCAGGTGTTCGTGCCGGGGGGCGCCTCGAAGCGGGGACGGCGCTCGGCCTCGCGGCCGGCCTGCACGAGGGTGAGCATCTCCTTCTCGTCGCCGCTCGCGGATTCGAGCGACTGCTTGAAGACCTTGGGGTTGACCGGCGCGCCCATGGTCATGCCGACGGTCTTGAGCATCGCGTAGTCGTTGGTGTTGTAGTTGACGATCTTGCCGGCGGCCTCGACCTTGTCGTCGTCGATACCCTGATATATCGCCATCCGCGGGAAGTAGAGGAACTGGTATCCGGCCTGGGCGTCCTTGGCCACGGGCATCGCGCGCAGCTTGTACCGGTAGTCGGGGAACATCCTCGCCTCATCGATGATGTGGTTGGAGTTGCCCATGTTGGCCAGTACCTTCTTGCCGACCAGGGCCCAGTCGGGGCCGATGCCCTCCTGCTCGCTGAGCGACAGCACGGCGCCCGCCTTGAGCAGCTTGTCCCACCAGTCGAACCAGGCGCGCACGCTGTCCGCGGTGAAGCCGGGCTGACCGTCCTGGGTCCAGAGCTGCTCGCCACGCTGTCGCAGCCACGACTCGAACGGCAGGTCGGCGTCGGGCTCGTACGGCATGCCCTTGCGCTTGTTCGGGTTGTCCTTGGCGTACTCGATGAGGAAGGCCGCCCAGGCGTCCCAGTCGGCGTCGGCGGGCGGGAGCTCCACCTCGTCTTCCTTGGCGAACGTCTCGTTGTAGCGCAGGGCGGGGACGAAGATGCCGAACGGCATGGTGTTGAGCTGTCCACCGAGCTTGTACGACTCCAGGTCCTCCTTGGAGTAGTCGGCCAGGTTCAGGGTCGGGATGTCGTCGAGGCGCCGGTAGAGCTTGTTCTTGTGGTAGGTGAGCACCTGCGGCGAGGCGATCCAGAAGATGTCGGCCACGTCACGGGCGGAGATCTGCGTGGTCATGCGCTCCTGGAAGGCGGCGTAGTCGGCGAACTCCGGCTCGATCTGGACGCCCGGGTTCTTGGCGGCGAACTCCTTGAGGGCCTTCGTGTAGTTCTGCTGCCTGACGTTGTTGCCCCACCAGGCGTACCGCAGTGACGCACCGCCGCTGCCGGAGTCGCCGCCGCACGCCGTGAGGAAAGCCCCCACAGCCCCGGCCCCCGCCAGTTTCAGGAATCCCCGCCGATCGAGTCCGCTCATCATGATTCTCCCATCGTTCTCACAGGGGACCGGCTGCCCTGGTGATGACCTAGTGTCCATTTGTCTGACGAGACCGTCAATAGCTCATGTGTACTTGTTTGACAATTTGCTACCAGCACCTCGTAGAGGCCGAGCTCGGGCAGCCGCACCCGGTTGCCTTCGACCTCCAGCGCGTGGCCCGCGACCAGGGCCCGCACCTGCCACTCCCCGGGCCACGGCAGGTCGAGCCAGGACTCGCCGATCGGCACCGGGCGGCGGAAGCGCTGGTCGGCGTCGCCCGAGCGGTTGAGCAGGTGGATCACGCGCGCCGCCCCCGATCGCGCGGGGACGATCTCCACCTGTTCCGGCAGTCCGGTCTCCACCGCGAGGTCCGGGCCGGCACGGTCGGCGAACAGGTCGCGGTGCGCGCTCAGTCCGGTCTCCCGGTAGCCGCGGCCGACCGTCCACGGCATCAACATGCCCTTACCTTGGCCGTAGGGGGCGCTCAGCCAGCCCGGATGGCCGCTCTCACGGTGGCCGTGGCACTTCTCCGGCGGGCCGTACCTAGCCCTGGACAGCGCGAACAGGCCCGCCTCCGCCTTCTCGCCGGACTCGACCACGTGGAAGGCCCCGATGACCGGCACCATGCCCCGGTCACCGCGCAGATGCAGCGAGCGCACGGACTCCTCGCTCTCCATGCTCGCCAGGCGGCGCACCGCGGGCAGGCAATCGAGCTGCACCTCGTCCACGTCGAAGCCACTCGAACCGGTCGCCAGCACCGACCCGCCCGCCGCCACGTAGGCGTCCAGCACGCGGGCCGACCGGAGCGGGCCGAGGTCCGGCAGCACGATCAGCCGGTAGCGGGACAGATCGGTCACCGGCAGCTTGTCCTCGGGCAGGACGTCGAAGGGGATGTGTCGCTCCAGCAACGCCAGGTACAGCCCCTGGAACTCGCTGGTCGCGGGGCGTCCGTCCTTCAGCGGGTCGGGCCGGACCAGCAGCGTGCGCGCCTCGGAGACGAGGTCCCGGTAGACGTCGGCGTGGTCGCGGTGGAAGCGGGTGATCTCCGCCGCGATCTCCAGGCACTCATACGGGCTGTCGTCCGGCGTCCCCATGATGTAGGTGGACGGGATCGCGCCTCGCGAGATGGCCTGCAGCAGATACTGCGCGAAGTGGTGCGGTTCCTCCCCCGCCATCCGGTACGGCATGTCCACGAACCCCACCGAGTTGACCAGCACCGGAACGTCCGGCCGGTACGATTTCGCCGCGCTGACGTGCTCGCTGGTGCGGTGGTGCCAGAGCGGCCGGCCGACGGCGTTGTTCGCCTCGTGGAAGACGATGTCGGCGTGCTCGCCCAGGATCAGCGCGGCCTGCGGTCTCCGCCGGGCGATCTCGGCGCGGATCCGGGAGTTGAGGTCCTCGATCGTGTCCTGCGCGAACGTGCGCCACCTGAGGTATCCGGGCGAGTCCGGCCCCTCGGGCAGCTCCTCCCCGAACCGGCGGGTGCACGCCAGGCAGTGGCAGACCCCCCAGTACTTACGGCTGTAGTCCACCTCGTTGAACGACATCCAGTTGAGGAAGAACCCGTCGACCTCGTACCTGTCGAGCACCTCGCCGATGACCTCGAACAGCTTGACCTGGTAGTAGTCGCCGCTCGGGCAGACGCTGGCCAGCCCGTTGTAGACCTGGCGAGCGCCGTCGGGGGCCACGAAGCACCACTCGGGATGTTCCTCGGCCCGCCGGTGGTCGATCTTGGAGAAGTCCATCCTGGCCAGCACCCGCACGCCTCTTCGGCGGGCCGCGGCGACCGCGTCGCCGACCAGGTCGCCAGACGGGCGCTCGGCCAGTCGCGGATTGCGCGTCTGGAAATCCAGGCCGGTCGGATAGTTGGACAGGATGCCGCCGACGCTGATCAGCCAGACATTCGCCCCGAACTCCTCCAGGTAGTCGAGCACCCGCTCCACGTCGAGCCCGGCGTCCACCTCACGGAGGTTGGTCTGGAACATCTGGAACGGCTCGCGCCACCACGCCCCGCTCACGACCGCTCCCAGGTGAGGTGGACGACCTCGATGAGCCCCACGTTCGCCAGTTCCACCTCGACCCGGCCGTCGCGTACCACCGTGGCGGCCTCGGCGTCCGCGACCAGCAGGCGCGCCGTGGCCCCCCGGGCGCCGGGCGGCAGCGCGACCGACACCGTCTGGGGCGGCAGCGGGATGGTCTCCCTGATGGCGCCGCGCATGGCCATCGGGTTGGTGAGGTTCACGACGGTCACCGCGACGCCGTGCTCGTCCCGGCGTACGGCGAGGTCGGCCAGGCCGGGCCCGCGTACCGTGGCCTCGGGCTCGCCGCCGAGCGCCCACCGCACCGAGTTGGCGATCAGGAGGCCGTGGTCGGCCTGGAGGGCCTCCCAGAAGATCGCGCCGATGTCGAACGGGATGTAGACGACCCGCCCAGGCCCCTCCCTGGTGATCACTGCGGGGGCGTCCGGCGCCTGCCTGGGGTACAGCTCCTCCATCGGCAGGTCGGGGAAGTCGGGCACGAACCGGAACGGCACCCGCGTGCCCGGCCTGGCCTCGACGCGCAGCAGGTGGCTGCCGCCGATGATCCGTTCGGCGCCCCCGAAGCCGGCGTTCACCGGGTGCTCGCCGGTCAGGGCGATGTAGTTGTTCTTCACCGGGCCCCTGACGGGCGCGGTCAGGTCGACGCCGAACACGTCGGCGAGGCCGAAGCCGTCGCGCAGGTCGCCGTGCTCGTCGTACAGGGAGGACTGGTGCGCGGCCACCAGGCCGCCGCCCGCGGCGACATACTCGCGGATCACCTGGCACTCCGCGTCGCCGAGCTGCTCGGCATTGGCCAGCACCAGCACCTTGTACGGCCGCAGCCGCTCGGCGGACAGCGCCTGGTCGGCGATGAACTCGAACGGGATCCGGGCCTCGACCAGCGCCTGGTAGAACCCGTTTTCGTCGGGGAAGGTGTGCGCCGCCCCCGTCCTGAGCTGCCCGGCCCTGCTGGGGTCGAGCAGCGCGACCTCGGCGGTGACCGCCATCTCCGACAGCACCGGCTCCAGCCGCGCGTGCAGGCTGAACGCCTCCACCACCGGCGGCACCCACCGCGGGTCGGAGACGGTGGCGTTGAACTTGGTGAACCACGGGAACGCGCCCTGCGCGAACCCGTCCACGATCCACGTCCGCACCTCCTCGGGCGGGGCCACCGAGTCCTTCCACCGGTGCTGGTGGTGCTCGGGGCCGACTGAGGTGATGAGCCCGATCGGCCGGTCGGGGTACAGGCCGCGGCTGCGCTTGGCCACCCGCCCCGCCGCCCACGGAGCCTCGATCCCCGAGCGGCCCTGCTTGTCCACCACGAACATCGGGTAGACCCGCCGCACCAGCTCGGGCTCGAGGTCGCGGGCCGCGAACATGCCCAGGTTGGGGATGAAGCGGGCGTGCGGCCGCACGTCCTTGACCGCCGTGTCCCAGATCGAGACCAGCTCGCTGAGCTTGCGCCGCCGCCAGGCCACGTACGCGGGCCAGGCGGGGTCGGACGGGTCGCGCTCGCGTTTGGGCAGCTCGAACCCGGTGTCGTCGCGGAACGAGCGCTGCGCGGCCTCACTGTGGGAGATGCTGGCGTAGCCCTCCCACCGATTGGCGAAGATCGCGTCGACGTCGTACTCGCGCACGATCTCGCGGGCCACCTCGGTGATGAACTCGCGGTGGTAGTCGGTGAAGGAGCAGGTCAGCCAGATGTCCGGGTACGCCCAGTGCTCGATGGCCGCCCCCTGCGCGTCGCGCGCCAGCCATTCGGGATGCGCCTCGGCCGCCTCGGCGTGCACGGCGTGGGGGTCCACCCTGGCCATGACGTGCATGTCCAATCCCCTGGCGGCCTCGACCAGGGCGCCGAAGGGGTCGGTGTCACCGAGGTAGGTGCTGCGGTGGTGGAACGGGATGCGGGTCGGATAGTAGGCGATGTAGCCGCCGGCGCTGATGCAGGCCGCGTTGGACCTGCTGTCACGCATCACCGAGGTCCAGAAGTCGACGTCGAGATGCGCCGGGTCGTCCTCGGCCAGCGTCAGTTGCGTCCAGCGGGTCGCCGTACGCGGCCAGTCGGGTGTTCGCATCGTGACGCACCTCTCGTCGAAATGATCGTTAGACGAGAAATATTGTTATACAAGAATGCAAGAAAGACAAGGCAAGCCGACCGCCTTCCGGTGGATGACCGTACAGTGCCTTACGCCCGGCTGGAGGACGTCTCAGTCGCGCCTCAGGAACGGGCTGCGGCTCGTAGATCTGTGGTGATCGGGCCGACGGAGGTCGTCAGTCCCTCCAGGGTGAGTTTGAGCGTGGGTGCGATGGTGCCGCCGAAGCCGGCCCGTGCCTGCGCGGCTCCCGCACCTAGGAGATCGCCGCCCAGGTCGGACCGGTAGTTGGCGAAGCTGATCACCTGGAGGTCCGGCAGCACCAGCCAGGCGTAGGCCTGGTCGGGTTCGTCGGCCGGGTTCTGGAGCACGAGGCCGGATTCGTTGAGCGGCTCGTAGGGGCCGGTCAGGCTGGGGGCGGCGAAGCCGTAGAGGCCGGTGGGTGCGCTGCCGGCCGGGTGGAAGGTGCGGCGCTGGGTGGAGAAGAAGAGGTAATACCGGGAGTCGTGGACGATGACGTGCGGTCGTTCGAGCTCGTGGTTGACGCCTTCGGCGATGAGGAGGGGCGGGAGCAGGGACCAGCCGTCGGCCCCTGGCGCGGCGAGGGCGATCGCGCCGGTGAAGGTGTCCTCCCAGGCGGTGGACGCGGCGACGAGGAGGTAGTCGCGCGCGTCGGCCGGGTCACGGAACCAGCCTGGATCGCGGAACGCCCTGATCCGGCCCGGTGCCCCGTCTGCCTCATCGGCCGGCAGGTACATCCGGCCGTCGGAGCGCAGGATCTCTCGATGCTCGGCGTCCTGTCGCAGCGTGATCCGACCGCCGTCGGCGGTCAGGGCGGGGCGGGCCTCGATGACGCTCTGCCGGTACGTCGGGCGTGCTTCGCCGCGCCGCCCGGCGGCCGTGTAGTACACGGACACGGTGCCGTCGGGCCGGCGGACCGCAGATCCGGACCATTCGCGGCTGCCGGGCGAGGCGTCGTCGGCGAAGGCGTTCCCCAGGTCCTGCCACTCCTCGCCGTTCTTGCCGAGCAGACGGATCCGGGCCTTGTCGTGGCGCTCCTCCGGGTGGCCGAGGGCGGGGGCCGACAGGGTCATCCACAGCTCCTGACCGCCGATCACGCTCGTCGCGCCGTTCTCCTCCTGAATCGGCCACAGGTCCCAGAGGTCGTATTCAGGCAGGATCCGGGGTACGGCCGCGGGGTCGATGACGGGCGCCGTGGTCGTGCCGGTCTCGGTGAGCAGATCGAGGTGCCGGCGGGTCCAGCGGGCCGGTCGGTCACCGCTCACGCGGCACTCCGCCTGCGGCGGCGTTCAGCTCGGGAGACCATGTCAGCCTTTCAGGGAGCCCTGGAGCAGGGCCTTGACGAAGTGGCGCTGGAAGAGGAGGAAGATCACGAGCGTGGGGGTCAGGATCAGCAGCGATCCCGCGCACAGCAGGGGGATGTCGGTGCCCCATTGGCCCTGGAAGGCGCCCAAGGCGCCGGACATCGTGCGCTTGGCGGGGTCGTCCACCAGGACGATGGCCAGCAGGAACTGGTTCCAGGTCCACAGGAACAGCAGGATGCCCAGGGACGAGATCGCCGGCATGGCCAGGGGCACGTGGATGCGCCGGAACAACTGCCACACGTTGGCGCCGTCCATCCGCGCGCTCTCGGACAGCTCCCCCGGCATGTTGACGAAGTGGGCGCGCATCCAGAAGACGCTGAACGGCATGAACAGGCCGATGAGCGGCAGGATGATGGCCCAGCGCGTGTTCAGCAGCCCCATGTCGCGGATCTGGTAGTACAGCGGCGTGATGACGCCTTCGAACGGGAGGGTCAGGCCGAGCACGAACAGCAGGAAGATCACGCGGGCGCCGATCACGCGCAGGTGGCCGATGGCGAAGCCGGCCATCGTGCCCAGCACGATCGAGATCGGGACCACGCCCAGCACGATGAGGGCGCTGGACTTCAGCAACTCGCCCATGTTCGCGGCCTCGAAGGCCCGCGGGAAGTTGCCCCACTGGGGGTCGTCGGGCCAGGCCAGTCCGGCCGGGTAGGTGCCGGAGGGGTGCAGGGCGGTGACGAACAGGCTGAGGAACGGCAGGAGCGTGACCGCCATCAGGAAGATGAGCAGTACCCTGCCCGTCCAGGCCTCCCGCCGCGAGGTGATCATCGGTTGCCGTCCTTCGCGAACCACTGGATGGGCAGGGCACAGGCGATCACGAGCACCATGAGCACCACGGCCAGGGCCGAGGCGGTGCCCACCTCGCGCTCGGCGAAGGCCAGGTAGAAGATCTGCAGGCCGGGCACCATGGTGGTGTTGCCGGGGCCTCCCTGGGTGGCGATGTAGATGATGTCGAAGCTGGCCAGGGCCGCGATGACGGTCACGGTGACACAGACCGCGATCTCCTGCCGCAGGCTGGGGACCGTGATGGAGACGAACTCCCGCCAGGCGCCGGCGCCGTCGAGCCGGGCGGCCTCGTACAGTGCTGGGTCGATCTTGCTCATGCCGGCCAGGAGCAGCAGCGTGCACAGGCCGAGCAGCACCCAGGCGCCGATCATGCCGACCGCCGGCAGGGCGGTGTCGAAGTCGCCCAGCCAGGCCCGGGTCACCCCGCCGAGGCCGATGAGGCTGAGCAGCTGGTTGATCACTCCGGTGGAGGCCAGCAGCCAGCTCCAGGCGATGCCGGCGGCCACCAGCGGGATGACCTGCGGCAGGAAGAGCACGGTCCGCGCCACGAGGGCGAGTCGGCTCTGGGCGATGCGCCGGATGGTCGCGGCGATCGCCAGGCCCAGCACGACCGGGATGGCGCTGAAGAACGCGATCAGCTTGAAGGCGTTGATCAGCGAGTCGAACAGGTCCGGATCGGTGAAGACCTTGCCGTAGTTGGCCGGCCCCACCCAGGTGGAGGCGCCGATGCCGTTCCACTCGTACATCGAGTACTGGAACGTCAGGGTGATCGGGCGCAGGACGAACACCGCGTAGAAGATGAGCGCCGGGGCGACGAACAGCCAGCCGACCAAGCCGCGCGGGTCGCGCAGCTTGGTCGCGACCGGCCGCCGGTGCGCGGTTCGGGCGCCGGCGGAGCGGGGCGTCACCTGTCTCAGTTCCCTTCGAGCTGGCCGGTGTAGTCAGCCTGGACCTTGGTCAGCAGCTCTTGCGCTGTCAGCTGCCCGGCGACGAGCTTCTGCAGGTTCGGGGTCCAGCTCTTGGCGTAGATGGCGCCGGTGGCGTTGGCGATGAAGTCCATCGCGCCGTTGTCGCCGGCGATGTCCGCCCCGGCTTCCAGGGTGCTCGCGGTGACCTTGTCCGAGGCCACGGCCGGCATGTACGCGTCGGCCGGTCCCATCGGACGCGATCCGCCGATCTCGACGCCGATCTCGCGGGCTCGCTTGTCGGTGGCCACCCAGTTGAGGAAGAAGGCGGCGCAGTCGGCGTTCTTGGCGTTCGCGGCGATCCCGAAGGTGAGGGGCGCCGACATGGCGGCGCGCTTGCCGCCCTGTTGCGCCGGCGGCATCAGGGAGAAGCCGGCGTTGCCCGGCATCTGCTTGTCGAGGTTGCCCGACTCCCAGTCGCCGTTGAACATGAACAGGCCCTTGCCGTCGATGAAGCGGCTCATCATGGTGGCGTAGTCGACCGCGTTGATGTCCTTCTGGAAATATCCCGCCTTGGTCCATTTCTCCAGGTGCTGGGCGGCCTGAAGGTTCGACGGGGTGTCGATGGTGGCGCCCGGCTTCTGGAAGATCCAGTCGTTGATGGGCCCGGCCGGGCCGTAGGAGGCCATGAGATTCTGCAGCGGGAACGCCAGGCCGCCGGTGGCGCCGCCGTTGAACTGCAGAATGGGGGTGATGCCCGCGCTCTTGGCCTTGCCCAGCACCTGGTCGAGCTCCGCCAGCGTGGCGGGCGGCTTGGTCATGCCGACCTGGGCGGCGAGCTTCTTGTTGTAGAAGATGCCGGTCATGCTGAAGTTGAGCCCGAGGGCGTACAGGGAGCCCTCACCGCGCGGGCGGCCGCCGGGGCCCAGGCGCAGTTGCTCGAGCTGCGAGGCCGGCCACTTGTCCCAGCCGAAGGCCTGCGCGTAGCCGTCGAGGTTCTTCAGCAGGTTGTCCTTGACCAGCTCGGAGACCTGAGGCAGCCGCATCAGGTCGGGCGGGTTGTCCGCCAGCACCCGGGGGGCGTTCTGGGTGATCACCGCGAACTGGTCCTCACGGACGTCCCACGTGACGTTCGGGTGCTGTTTGGTGAACTCGGTGGTCAGCGCCTTGGGCAGCGGGAAGCCGGTCTCGAAGTAGCCGCTCACCGTGATCGGCGCCGAGCCGCAGGTGGGCGCTGCCGAAACCGGCGACGTGCCGGTGGCCTGGGGTTGCGGGCTGTTGGCGCCGGGAGCCGCGCAGGCGGCGGCCAGCGCCCCCATGGCGATCACAACCGCGACCCCGGACCTGCCGGGGTGAACGCGACGAGCCATGTGCATCTCCTCTGCTGCGTGGGACAATCGGCGCCCGGCTGATGCCCCTATTTCGTTTGCTAAATCGGGTTAGCGCCGATAGTCTCACCACACGCGTCGTACGATGTCAACCCCCCGTAACACACTCTTGACGATCGGAGATGTCGAGTGAGCCCACGACGGGTCACGCTGGCCGACGTGGCCAAGGCCGCGGGCGTCTCCCGCACGACCGCCTCGCTGGTGCTGTCAGGCCGTGGCCGGGAGCTGCGCATCTCTCACGACGTCGAGCAGCGTGTCCTCAAAGCCGCCGAAGAGCTGCAATATCGGCCCAACATCGTCTCCGTGGGCCTGCGTACGGGCACCTCCCGGACGATCGGCTTCGTCTCCGACACCGTCGCCACCTCGCGCCTGGCCGGTGACATGATCAAGGGAGCGCTCGAGGCCGCCCGCGACCGCGGCTTCATGCTGTTCATCGGTGAGACCGAAGGCGACGCCGCGCTCGAAGGCCTCCTGCTTCAGGCCATGCAGGACCGCCAGGTGGACGGGCTCATCCTGGCCTCGATGTTCACCAGGACCATCAAGCTGCCCAAAGGCATCACCGCCGCGCCCACCGTGCTGCTCAACGCGCTGTCCAAGCAGCCCACCCCTCTGCCCGCCGTCCTGCCCGACGAGGTCGAGGCCGGCCGCAGCGCCGCCCGTGTGCTGCTCGACGCCGGCCATCGCGACGGCATCTACCTGATCGGCGCCGGTCCCAGCCTGCGCGACGTGCCCTCGGGGAGCGTCGCTGCCGTGGAACGGCTCGTCGGCATCCGGGAGGCGCTCGGCGAGGCGGGCGTCAAGGTGGCGGGCGCTCGTGTCTGCCCCGACTGGCAGCCGGAGTACGGCCTCGCAGCGGCCCAGGATCTCCTGCGGACCACCCGGCCGCGTGCGCTGATCTGCTTCAACGATCGGATCGCGATGGGCGTCTACCAGGCACTCGACGACTTCGGGCTCAAAGTGCCTGCGGATGTCTCCGTCGTCTCCTTCGACGACCACCCCATCGCCTCGTGGATGCGGCCCAAGCTGACCACCGTGGCGCTGCCCCACTACGAGCTGGGCCGCAAGGCCGTGGACGTGCTGTTCACCGAGATCGACCGCGATCGTTCCGACCCCGACCGGGTGGGCGAGGTGCATCGGGTCCCGATGCCCGTCCGCAGCCGCGACTCCGTCGCCCCGTCGGCCACCGCGGAGTCGCTCGACTGAGCGCCCTCGGCCCCCGTGTCGCCCCCTGTGGAGTCGCTCTACCGGGCACCCGCGCTCGCCATCAGCAAGGGTGAGCGTTCTCGACGGATCTGTCCACGCCGGCGATTCCTGAGGCCGTAATCGAGCCTTGACACGGGTGGGACCGGCCGTAATAGTACAGCTAACCCGATTTAGCGTCACTGTAACAATGCCGGGCTCCCAGCGATCCACGGCCCGCACTCCGCTGCCTACGTGCGCAGTGGCATCCCCACCCGTCGCGAACCGGCACCACTGTTACCCATTACTAAATCGATTTAGCACAGTGGGTCACGCGTACGACGCGGCCCACGGCCGGAAAGGAAGTACCGCATGCGCATCCGCAGATGGGTCGGGGTGATGGCCTCGGCCCTGGCCATGGTCGCCTCGGGCCTGGTGTCCGCCGCGCCCGCCGACGCAAGCAGCGGCCCCGATGCCGGAATCCGCAGCATCACCCCCATCACCACGGTCTACACCTACGGGCAGAAAGTGTCCGCGGTAGCGGTCGAGTACGGCCAGAACGTCAACCCACGGGAATTGGACACCTCCACCTTCTCGGTCCAGGACACCCTCTACAACTTCCGCTTCAATCCCATCGAGGACCTGCCCAAGCTGACCGACCGCAAGGTCACCCGCGCCTACACCAACGACGCCGCCACCATCCGGGCCGACCACCGTTCGACGCCGGGCCGGTACGTCATCGTCGAGCTCGACCCCGAGCAGAACGCCGGCTGGACAGTGATCACCTCCAAGTGTCCGAACGGCCGGTGCGCGGTGCGGGTGAACCCGGATCTGCCCACCCGGGTGGTCCAGCGCAAGAACGTCTACGGACAGCCCGGGCATGGCCTCGGCAGGGGGCCGCTGCTCGCCAAGGGAACCCCGAACACCTCCAGAAAGGTGACCGAGAAGCCGGTCAACCTCCTCGTCGACGAATTCCGCTACGGCTCGTACCTGTCCAACGGGATGGTGCTGCCGTACCACTACCACCTGCCGAAGAACTACGACCCGGCCAAGACGTACCCGCTGATGGTCGTCCTGCCCGGGCACGGCATGGGCTGGGACGGGGACAACTTGATGGTCCAGGTGGCCGCGGACATTCCCGCCACGGCCTGGCTGCAGCAGAAGTGGACCGGCGGCACCGAGGACGTCATCGTGCTCGCCCCGCAGCACCAGCGCGTGGGCGGCGCGGCCGAGGCCGACCTCCTGGTCAAGCTGCTCGACCAGTTCCTCAAGGACTACGCCGTCGACAAGCGGCGGGTCTACGCCACCACCGTCTCCTACGGCTCCCAACTGCTGTGGCACGCCTTCGCCAAGCGTCCGGACCTGTTCGCCGGCGGGCTGGTGACCGGCGGCTTCGCGGTCAACGCCGAGCAGGCGGCGGCCATCGCCGCCGCGGAAGTCCCGCTCTGGGTCACCCACGGCGTACACGACCACCTGCTGAACATCAGCCTCGCCCGCACCACACGGCAACTGCTGCAGAACGCCTACACCGCACGAGGCAAGTCCCCCGAGGAGATCGGGACCCTTATGCACTACACCGAGTACGAGGACGCGGCGTTCTCCCTGCCGGACTACCACGCGGCCTACGGACCCACCTACGAGGACACCTCCATCCTCCAGTGGCTACTGAGCCGGACCAAACCGCAGGCCTGACCTGCACGATGCCTCTCGCCGCCACCATGGCGAGGGGCATCGTGCAAGCGAAGGGTCACCATCAGGGAACACAGCGCTCCTGTCAGTGATTTACTCTGATCAACTGTCCTACAGGGCAATACGGGCGGAGTGGGTCATGACAGTGGCGC
Organism: Nonomuraea glycinis; assembly: GCF_014646515.1. Classification (GTDB taxonomy): domain Bacteria; phylum Actinomycetota; class Actinomycetes; order Streptosporangiales; family Streptosporangiaceae; genus Nonomuraea; species Nonomuraea glycinis. The sequence continues at coordinate 175,964 of NZ_BMNK01000013.1, read as the reverse complement.
AGCCTGGTCACGTGGTCGGCGGACGTTACCGCCTGATCGCCGAGCTGGGGTCGGGCGGGTTCGGGCGGGTCTGGCGTGCCCAGGACGAGGTCCTGCACGTCGAGGTGGCGATCAAGGAGCTGCGGCTGCTGCCCGGGATGTCCCAGGCGGAGCAGGACCAGCGATTGGAGCGCACCGCGCGGGAGGCCCGCAACGCCGTACGGTTACGCGCGCACGAGCACATCCTGGCCATCTACGACATCGTCTCGGACGCCGGCCTGCCGTGGATCGTGATGGAGCTGATCGACGGCCAGTCGCTGGCCGAGCACATCGAGGCGCACGGGCCGTTGCCGGTGGACAAGGCCGCGGAGCTCGCCGCCGCGCTGCTGACGGCGCTCGGCGCGGCGCACCAGGCCGGCGTCGTGCACCGCGACATCAAACCGGCCAACGTCATGCTCGGCAGGGACGGCAAGATCCTGCTCACCGACTTCGGCATCGCGGTCCACACCACCGACACCACCCTGACGGCCACCGGGATGCTCATAGGCTCCCCCGAGTACATGGCCCCGGAACGGTCACGCGGCATCGACGGGCTCCCGGCCAGTGATCTGTTCTCCCTCGGCGTGACCCTCTACCAGGCCGTCGAGGGCGTCTCACCGTTCCGTCGCAACACTCAGCCGGCCGCGCTGACCGCCGTCCTGCTGGAAGAACCGCCACCGCCGCGACGAGCGGACCGGCTCGCGCCGCTCATCACCCGGCTGCTCGACAAGGACCCGAACAGCAGACCGACCGTCGATCAGGCACTGTCCCTCCTTGGCGAGCAGCGGCCGAACCGTGACCACGTACGGAACGGCACCAGGGTCCTCCGACCTGAAGAGGTCCCTCAGCAGGGGTGGCAGCACAAGGGTGTCGCGGTGATGATGGCGATCATCTTCATGCTCGGTGTCGTCGGTCTCAGGGACGTCGGCCTCGCCTGGGAAGACTTCGAGGACGCGCTGGATGACGACGCGGGCTTCCTCCTGGCGGTCCCCATCTTCGCTGACCTCGCTCTGGCCGGCTTGCTGGGAGCGCAGGTGGCCCGGTTCGTACCGCCGGTCGCCGGTAAGACCGTTGCCTTAGTCGTGGGTGTCGTCGGGATCGCCCTCACTGGAGGCGCCACGGTTCTCGCCTTCGACGGCATGTCCATTCTCGTGAGGAGGTCTTATCTCGTGGACTACGTGGACTACGACGATGCCTGGTCGCTCTCATTGATCGGAATCACCGTCGTCATGCTCATCACCGGGGGCTGGGCCTGGGAGTCGAGGAAGCTCCGGCGCTCCGGTGTCGGCATCAAGTAAAAGTGAATCGACAATGAAGATCCGACGGGTAGCGCCTCTCCTGGTCTTCTGCGGCCTCGCTTCCTTGGCGGTGGCCTGCACCGACGCGCCTCCAGCCGTTCCGGTGGCGGAGCCCCGAGGCGCTACCTCGTCGGCCGCTCCGGCCGAAACCACGACCACCGCGCCGGCGCCCGAACCTGAGCGGCTCAGCGTGCCAGGCATGGAAGCCGGCACGAAAAGCATCCTCAAGGCAGGACCGAGGACCGGCTCCATGGTCGTCGGGGAGATCCCACCCGGCAAGAAGGAACTGTGGGTCCTGTTCCGGTGCCGAGGTCAGGGCCAGGCAGAGATCATTCTGGAGCCGGACGTCACCATGCCCTTCACCTGTCTCGACGACGTGATCAGTCCGATCATGAACCGCCTCGATCTCGGTGCGAGGAAAACTCTGACGGTACGGATCCAGGCCCCCGATTCGGTCGAGTGGGCCCTTCGCGTCACTCGTTGAGCTCGCCGAAGGGGCGGCGTACATCGGGGACTGAATGGCCGGCTTCGACACGGACGAGGACGACGACGGGCCCGCGCCGATCAGGTGGGTCCGCCGTGGCTACTGAATGGTCGGAGACCGGCCTCTGGTTCTTTCAGCTCGATTTCCACGCCGGTTCCGAGCTCGGCGCCTTCACCTGGGCGATTTCCGCGAGGTCGTCGAATTCGGGTAGACCGTCGGCGGGGGCGCGAACGACGCCGACCTGATTCGGCCTGGGCGCCGCGATGTTCCTGGGCGGACCCCAGCTCACGATGTTCGTCATGGCGCCTCCTTGGGTGTGGTATTTCTCCTTCTCCTGCGTGGAGAAGTCCGAGCCGAATTGAAAGGGCAACCCTTTCGCGTCGAAGTAGAGCGCCCAGTTCACGATCGTTTTCGCATAACTCGCGTCCGGCCGCTTCCCTGCAACCTGCCGGAAAGTGGATGAGAGGTCGTACAGTTCGGCGAACGTGAGGGCGCCGCTGTAGAACCCGGTCCGCTTGAGATCGGCGGTCTTACCCGAGGGATTCGGCACATTGAATTTCTTCTTATCGGCGTCGGCGATCAGCGCTTTCAGCGTCGCGGGCTCGAAGATGTTGATGACGTGGTCGCCGAAGGCCGTGGCGCCCGCGCCACGGTTGCCGCGCCGCGCCCATGTCCTTCCCTGGGGCAGGTCGGCGGTCCACAGCCGTCCCGTGGTGTAGAAGCGGCCCTTGGTGTTGATCCAGCGATGCGGCCGGGTCTGCGAGATGAGGCTCCGGGAGACCGGGTCGCCTTCGGCCGCGCGCTCCTTGGCCAGCGGAAGCAGGCGACGGTTGAAGTCCACCCGGCGCGTGATGCTCGCCGCGACGACTCCACCCCTGCCGAGAACCAGCGTCCCTTCCTGCATCGGGTTGTAGCGGAACACCCGGGCCGTGTGATTGGTGTATTTGTTCCGGTTATTGATTTCGACAGAGCCGTACTGCGTGAACTCCACGCTCGCGCCCTTGGCGAGCCGTTCGCGGACCGCACGCACGACGTCGGGAACGGCAGCCTCCGCCGCGGACGGAACCACGAGCATGGTCGCCGGACCGATGAGCATGGCGGATAAGAGAGCAGGTAAACGGCGCATTGAAAAGGGCCTCCTAGGCTTGGCGCAATGACCGGATGATCAACAGATGTCCCGGAGCGTACCAGTCCCTGCTCATTCAGAGCGAACTCCATCTGTCACCACGACAGGCGGAATTCGGGGAAGACTCGATTTCCCTTCTTCGGGAGCCGATGGCTCGCGGCGGATTACTTACGGTGCCGATTCGCGAGTCTGCCGGCGGCGTACACCACGCCGCCTACGAACAGGACCGCGACGAGGAGGAGTGAGCTTTTCCATGAGCCTTTTCAGGCTCCTTGGCGGGAGCCCTGGTCACAGCATGATCGCAATGCCGTCGGGCTTGTAGACGATGGGGATGATCTGGGGACTGCCATGCGCTGGAGGGTAGCCAGGGGGACCGACAACATCCTGGATCGGTTCAGGAACAGCTGTGGCAGATCGGTCACGCGTCCGGAGCGGACTCGCCGTCGTCCCACCGCCGGACGTGACTCGACCGCTACCGCGTGCCCTGGGCCGGACGGTTAGCCTTCGGTAGTGAGCTTCGGCACCTTCGCCCGTCAGGTGCGGGATCCCGCGCTGCCCCACCGATGGCGGGTGTCGGCGTTCCGCTCCTGCGTGCAGCTGTACCGGCCGATCGGATTCGAAGCGACGCTGAGCTTCGTCGAGTCCCGGGCCGGGAGGTTCCAGCGCGATGAGGCGGCGCTGCTCCGTGCCCTGGACCTCGTCGAGGCCGGCCGCGCCGCCTGGCATGCCGAGCTCCAGACGTACGCGGCGAGGCGGCGGGAGGCCAAGAAGCGAGGCCGGCGATCTCCGCGCGCGGAGGAGGCGAATCCCAACATCCAGGCTCGCTGGTACTGGTACGGCGCTCCCCGGGAAGCCGCGCTGCACGCGTTGTGGTTCTGGCGCCGCAAGCGCTTACCGGATCTGATGCCCTCCACAGATCCGGTCCTCCTGGAGATCAGCGCATGTGTCAACGAGATCCTGGACGTCGGGGCCGTTCTCACGGAAGCGCGGTGCGAAGCCGCCCGGCTGAGCGAGCTTGAGCACCGTCTGTACGCGTGGGATCTTCTCACAGTCGTCCGGCATCTCGAGGTGGCGTCGGGTCTGCGATAGCTCGAACCGATCAGATGGTGGTACGTCCGATCAGGACATCGGAAGCTCACCCCTGCGAAGCAATGGCGATCCGCTCCATGACGTGGGACGGGCCTTGGTCATCTCAGCCCGGACGAACGAGGCCGAGCTGTGCCGCGATCTCATCCAGGCACCGCGGCTCCAACCTGGCCAGCGGTGTGATGATGGCGCTTTCGAAGCCGAGGGTGAGCGAACGTTTGACCAGGTCGAGGCTCGGCTCGCCACCCGTGGCCGCGGCGAGGGCCAGACAGTAGGCCGCGTCCTCCTCCAGATCATCGATGACGGCGACCGCCTCCTGCGGGAGACCTGCCTCAAGCAGCGCGCTGACCAACTCGGTGAGAACGGTCTCGGCGAGCACATCGTTCAAGAGACGAGCTTCGGCGCGGTAGCGATCCCATAGACGCAGGCGTACGACCGCCTCCACCGGCACAGTGGAGCTTCCCGCCACCAGTACCGCGTGCTGGGCCAGGTCCAGTAGCTGAGTGTGTTCCTCGCTGAGTCGCGTGGCCTGACAGGCTACGGCGAGCCAGGGGCGGGCCCATAGGGAGTCCTCGAAGGTCAGGCTCAGGTCGGCGATTCCGGTGAGCTCGGCCGTGAAGTCGCGGCACAGGCTCTGATGACCCGCGTCGCACATTTCGACGACCATCGCGGCGGCCTGTTCCTGCCGGCGTGCGAGACCGGTAGGGGAATCTGCGGGCGCGTCCCGCACTGTCGCGCGTATCAGCGAGATCGCTCCGGTGATGTCGTTCGACAGCAAGTGAGCACGCATATCGAGGGTGCGGGCCCGAAGATAGCTCTCGTCCGCACCTGTCGTCAGGTTCATCGACCTGTCGATGCGTCCAGTGCGAAGGAGGAGGTCTTTGAGGTCGCAGGAGACGCGGGACCACCATCCGCTCCCGTTCGGGTCTTCGCAGTTCTCGAGACCTTCGGTCACCAGGTCGATGAGCAGGTCGAGGTCGGCTGATGAGTGGTCGCCCATGGCTTCGGCAGCTTTGAGGAGTATGTCGATCCGGTCCATTTCCTCGGTCTGATACGCCGAGGCGATCGCGAGCGCGTGTTCCAGGTGGCCGAGGGACGCTGCCGCGGCCGCGACCGGGCCGGCCTCCCAGGCGTCAACATCATTCACACTGCTGAGCACCGTGTGCCGTGCCAGTTCAAGGGCCTCCTCGGCCAGTTCGGTTCTTCCAGCGGCGCCGGCGGCACATGCGAATACTGCGAGAAGGCGAGGGGACGACGCACTCATGCTCTCGTCGAGGGCCGCGTCTATCTCTCCCACCAGGGAATCGACATTCTGTGGTGTGCCGGTATCGAGGATCGCCAGGGCGATCCCGGTGAGGGTTTCCGCCCGGTCGGCGGGGCCCGCGATGTCTCGTCCAAGAGAGGTGGCCAGAGGCAGATGCCCGTTGTTCCGGGCGGAGGCCGCGGCGTAGGCCAGAAGATCGTCCAGATCTTCGACTTCTGCGGTTTCGGTCTGCCGGGGATCATGGCCATGCGCGGCGAGTGCCGTGTAGATGAGCTTGCCGGGACCGTGGAACGGAAGGACCGTCTCGTCCGAGGACAGCATCGCGAGCAGTTGCCGAACCCGTTCCTCGTCCTGGTAGGCCGCCGACTCCACGAGTTCCGCCAGGGAGAATTCACTGTTCAGCGCGGCGAGAAGCACCTCCGGCACGTTACGACGTCCTCCCTTGGCGAAAAGGACTTCACAGGCGCAGAGCAAGGCCTCCCTTCTGCCTTTTCGGTCCAGGGTCGAGAGGTAACGGAGCAGGCGATCCATTTCGCCGAGGACACCGCACGCTTCGGCGAGGTAGCCGCATACGCTTGGCAGATCCTCGTCATCGGCATGGACGACGGCCTCCTCGATCAGGGTCTGGGTGAGCGCCGGGTTGATCTCGGCCAACGGGCCGACGACCGCGGTGATCGACCAGGCTCGATCATTCCCGGACAGGCCGTCTATATGGTCGATGATGATTTGATCGGCGATGTCGGTGACGTCGGATTCGCCCCACCGCGCCAGCGCGAGGACCACGCGCATCGCATGTTCCACCCGCTCAAGCTCCAGCCTGCCCGGTACGGCCATCGCCTCGAGAACGAGGTTCCGGGCCTCGACCGGCTGGGAGTCGAACAGGCGCTCCCCGACCGTCAGCAGGGCCTCGGCGCGGGCGTAGGAATTCTGGAGTGTACGGGCCAGCTGGATGCCTTCTTCCGATCGACCGACCCTTACCAGAAGCAGCGGATAGGAGGAGGGCACGCTGTGGCTGTCATCCTCGATGCGCATCCTCAGCAGGGAGACGCGGGCGAGCAAGGCGAGGTCGCAGTCCGGGGCCGCCGCGAGCAGCCTGGCCGCGTTCGACACCTCGGACAGCGTGGCCAGGTCGCCGCCGGTCCGGCGGCGCAGCAGGGCGCGCCGTTCCGGCGAGGCCAGCGTGGCCAGGGTGTGGCCGGCGCCTTCGGCGAGCAGGAGGGTCGGGTAGGCGTCGGTCAGGTAGGCAGGGGTCTCGTCAGGCCATCCGGCCTCAGCGAAGGCGAGGGCCCACGCGTCGATGGAGGCACGGGTGTGCGCGACCTCCTCCTGTTCCAGATCCTCCCGGACGGCGGCTACCAGGATGTCGTGCGCGAGCGTGTAGCGGGTCACCTGGCCGGGCCGCGACTCCACCACGCGGTGGAGATCCCGTTCGAGGGTACGGCGGACGGTCAGCGGGGCGTCTCGGGTGATCGAGGCGATGTCCCTGCCGCTGAGCGCGCCGCCGGCGACCGTCATCGCGGTCAGGATCCCGCGCGGCAGCGGCTCGGTGAGAACGTGATCCAGCTCTTGGCAGGCCCGCAGGAGCAGGCTGGTCGACGCGGGGAAGGGGGCCAGAACCTGGCGGCGGCAGTCACGCAGAGGGTGGCTCTCGTCCACGTCCAGAGGGAGGTGTGGGTGGCGGCTCGTCACCAGGACGTGCGTCTTCGCTCCCCTGATGGCCGGCAACTGCGAGGCGATGCTGGGCTCGGCCAGCTCCCGGAAGTCATTCTCGTCCAGGCCGTCGACCATCAGCACCAGGGGACGTCCACGTCGCTCGTGGTCGTTCGCCGCACGTTCCCAGAGGCTGAGGAAGACGGCCGCGTCCGGTTCGAGGGGAGGGAACTCACCCAGCAGGCTTGCGAGTTGCTCGCACACCGCGCGGTGGAACTGCTGAACCCGCATCTGCCCGTCACGCCGGGAGATGACGAACGACACCACGTCCACCTCAGGAGGGGGGCTTTCGGCGAAGTGCGTGACCAATGACGTCTTTCCCGCCCAGGGACCGGCGACGAGCAGCAGGTACGGCTCCTGCCCGGTCGCGAACGCGGTGAGATCGGCGAGCTCCTCCTCACGCCCGGTCAGTTCCGGGCAGCGGGCCGCGTACTGGCGCAGCAGCGCCCCGTAGGCCGGGCGGCGCCGCTCCTCCCTCGAACGGGGAACGCTGATCCGTTCCGGTACGACACCGTGGCCGGCCAGGAGCGCGCGTGCCGCCGCTGCGCTCGGTCCGGGCTCCCGCTCGGCCTGCGCACGCGGTTCGTACGCGCCGATCGCGGCGGCCAGGCGTACGGCTTCCAGACCTCCGGAGTGCGCCGACTCCACGACGACACCGACGGCCGAACCCTCGCAGACGACGACGGCACCGGAGAAACCGCTCCAGTCTCGTGCCTCCAGGATGCGTCCGTCGGCCCGATGAAGGGCCAGACGCCCCCGCTTGACGCTCGATCCCAGGGGGATCGTTCCGTCAATCTGGTAGCTGTCGCGCCAAAGTGCCCTGTCCCCGTCTCTCCAGGTCTGATGGCGTGGAAATCCGACCGCGGTGAACGGCAGCCGCCCGTGGGACTCCTCCGGGACGACTCCGACGGCCATGGGCACAATCTCGTCAAGGGGTGCGTCCGGGACGAGTTCGACCAGCGCGATATCCGCCTGATCACCCTTCCAGACGGTCCGGCCGTGCACCACGATCTCGTCCGGACCGCCTCCGAACAGCCGTACCTTGACCCCGGTCCCGTCCTTGACGACATGCCCGGCCGTCACCACCAAAGACGTCGCCAGCCGCAGCCCTGAGCCGTACCCCATCTCACCCTGACGCTCCACCAGGAGCTCGACGCACCGTCCGACGAGCGAGCCGTCCACGCGAGACACGGTCTCAACGCGGAAGTTCGGGCAACCGGTCGGTCACCGACAGCGGGCGGCCGTCCTCATCGGTAGGGGTGAGGGTCATCCGGACCCGCTGGGTCTGACCGTTGCTCCTCTTGCCCTCAGCGCCTAGTTCGGCCACCCACAGCTTCAGCCCGCCCTTCCCGCCGGCTTCCCGCGTCACAGCGACCTCGAACTCCAGCTCCACGGCCCCAACCCCGAACCTGACCGCACGGCCGTGCCCTTCCTGCTGCGCCGTCTCCAACTGGTCGCGGAGCACGCGGATGTAGTCGGCCAGGGGCACACCCTCGGATTCGTTCATCAGCTGTCTCCGCATATCGCTGGGTAGGACTGCCGGGCACATGTCGATGATGCCTGATGATGTGAGGCTTCGTACGGCTCCACGCGCGCGCTGCTCGCGGTGGAGGCCGTCGACCGCGTCCTCACCGGCCGAACCAGGACCACCGGCGACGCTTCGGCGGGCGCGATCTTCGACGCGCTGGACTTCCTCCGCCCTCTGTCCCCGCACCTCTCGCTGTACGTCCCCCACGGCACGCGCGGCTGACCGGGACCGCTGAGGCGGGTCGGCTCAGCGGGCCGGGGGCCGGGGGCGGTTCCACCAGAGGGAGAGGGACAGGGCCGTGGCGATGAGGACGGCGCCACCGGCGGCGAAGGCGGCGGCCGTGTCGACGCGTTGCTGGATGACGGTGAAGGTGCCGGGCAGGGAGCCGAGGGCGCGCTCGAGCTGGTCGGCGTTCTCCGCGCGGTGGTAGGAGCCGCCGGTGGTCTGGGCGATCTGCTTGAGCGCGGGCTCGTCGATCAGGCGAATGTTGCGGCCGCTGTCGAATCCGCCGCGCCCGCCGAAGCCGCCGCCCCAGCCCCCGTCGAACTGGGAGCTTTCGCAGACCATGGGGGCCGGGGTCCTGGTGCCGAAGCCGATGGTGAAGACGCGGACGCGGCGCAGGGCCGCCTCCTTGGCGGCGGTCTGCGGATCGGTGCCCTGGGTGTTGGCGCCGTCGGTGAGCACGACGATCGCGGCGGCGGCGTAGCCTTCGCCGCCGCTGGGGTTCGCCCCTGTGGCGGCGACCGACGGGTCGACCTCCGCGATCGCGTCGATCGAGGTGAGCACGGCCTGCCCGATCGCGGTGCCGCGGGCCACGCCGAGGCCGTCCAGCGCCTCGATCAGTGAGTCGGTGTCGTCGGTGGGCGGGACGAGCAGGCCCGCGCTGCCCGCGAAGGTGACCAGGCCGATGCGCGGCCCGCCCCGCTGCGACTCGATGAACTCCGCGGCGGCCTTCCTGGCTGCGGTGATGCGGTTGGGGTCGACGTCCGTGGAGCACATGGAGCCGGAGGTGTCGAGCGCGAGCACGATCGTCGCCGACGTCTGCGGCACCGGCACCGACGCCTGCGGTCGCGCCGCGCCGACCGCGAGCAGCGCCAGTCCGGCGATGAACAGGGCCGCGGGAATCTTCCGCGTCCAGCGCGTACGGCCGGGCAGAGCGCTGCGTACGAGCGCGATCGAGGTGACGCGGACGGCGGCTCGCCGGCGGCGGCGTCGCGCCCACGCACGGATGGCGAAGATCAGCGGGATGATCAGGAGGGACAGCAGCGCCCACGGCCATGAGAACGTCATTCAGATCACCCGTCCAGACCGGAGCACGGTGCGCGCGGCTCCTGCGGTGAGCAGCGCGAGGGCGAGGCCGATCAGCCCGCCGGCGAGGGGCAGCGGCTCGTCGGAGACGGTGAGCCGCAGCTCGATCGTGTCGGCGATCCCGTCGAGCCGTGCGGTGTCGGAGGCTGGGTGGTAGGCGCCGCCGGTGGTCTGCGCGATCGCGGTGAGGGTGCTCTCGTCGAGCGAGGTCTGCAGGTGGTAGCCGTCGACCTTCACCGTCGCCCCGGCCGTGGTGCCGACCCCGACGGTGTGGATGTGCACGTTAGCCCGCTGGGCCACGGCGGCGGCCTGTTCGACGTCCGGGCCCTGGTTCTGGCCGTCGGAGAACATCACGATCGTCGCCGACGGCCAGTAGCCGATGTCGGGCGCGGTTCCGTCGCGCCCGATGGCCACCTGCTTGCCGGTGATCGCCGACAGCGAGGCCGTGATGGCCGTGCCGAGTGAGGTGCCGCCGGTGACCTTCAGCCGGTCGATGGCCTTGAGCGCGACGGAGTGGTCGGCGTCGGGCCTGGCCGTGGTGAGCGCGCCCCGTTCGAACGCGACGACGCCGATGTCGACGCTGTCGGGCTGCGCCGCCACGAACGCGCGGGCCGCCCGTTGCGCGCCCGCCAGCCGGGTGGGCGCGACGTCGTCGGCGCCCATGCTGTTGGACACGTCGAGGGCGAGGATGACGGTGCCCGCGGTCCGCGGGACCGGCACCATGGCGGCCGGGCCGGCGGTGGCGACCGAGAGCACCCCGATGCCGGCGATCGTCAGGCCGATGCCGAGGTAGGCCCGGCCGCCGCCCGGCACGGCGACCCCGGCCGCGGCGAGCGCGGCCGTCCGGCGGCGCGCCGAGACGACGGCCGCCCAGGCGAGCGCCACCGTGACCAGCAGCCCGACGACCAGCAGCAGCGGGGAGGACAGGGTCATGAGGCCTCCCTGATCGACCTCGGCAGGGCGGTCATGAGGTCGCCCTGGTCGGCCTCGGCAGGGCGGTCATGAGGACCGGTCCCGGGTTCGGGCGACGACCTCGACGAGCGCCTCGGCCAGGTCGCGGTCGGTGTCGACGCGGTGGACGGGCACCCCGGCCCGGCGCATGCCCGCCGCGAGCCGGGCGTCGCGGGCGTCGACGGCGGCGCGGAAGCGTACCCGTAACAGCGGGTCGGCGGAGTCGACGACGAGTTGCTCGCCGGTCTCGGCGTCCTCGACCACGATCAGCCCGGCTTCGGGCAGCACGTCGTCGGCGGTGTCCACGATGCGCAGGGCGACCACCTCGTGCCGCCGGGCCAAGCGCTGGAGCGAGCGTTCCCAGTCGCCGTCGCCGATGAAGTCCGACAGCACGACGATGAGCGCGCGGCGGCGCGCGAGCCGACCCGCCGCGTCGAGCATCTCCGCCAGGTCGGTGGTGGCACCGCCGCGCGCCCCAGTGGTGCGCGCCAGCTCGGCGCCGATCCGCAGCGCGTGCCGCCGGGAGGTGCCCGGCGGCACCACGCGCGGCTTTCCGGTGTCGAACAGCAGGGCGCCGACGCGGTTGCCGCCCCGGCCGAACAGCCGGGCGAGGACGAGTGCGAGCTCGGCGAGCACGTCGTGCTTGCCGCGACCCGGCCGGCCGGCCGCCATCGACGCCGACCGGTCGAGCACGAGCCACACCGTCAGCTCGCGATCCTCGGTGAACACGCGCAGGTGCGGCTCGTCCAGCCGGGCGGTCACGTTCCAGTCGATGTGCCGGGCGTCGTCGCCGTCGCTGTAGGCGCGCAACCCGGTGAAGTCGATCCCGGAGCCGCGGTGCGCGGTGCGGTGCATGCCCTGGAGCCGGCCGTCGAGCCTGCGGACGACCTTCCACTCCAGGCGGAGCAGGAGCTTCTCGGAGGCGGTGGCCATGGCTTAGCGGTTCTGCAGGACGACGTCGGGCGCCCGGACGGCCCCGAGCACCCTGGTGATGATCGTGTCGGCGTCGACGTCGTCCGCGAGGGCCTCGTACGACAGCACGAGGCGGTGGCGCAGCACGTCGAGCGCGAGCTCGGACAGGTCGTGCGGCAGGACGTAGTCGCGGCCGCGCAGGAACGCCAGCGCCCGGCCGCCCGTGACGAGCGCGATGGACGCCCGCGGGCTCGCCCCATAAGTGACGTACGGTTCCAGCTCGCCGAGCCCGGCCGTCGCGGGCGAACGCGTCACGCCGACCAGGCGTACCGCGTAGTCGATGATCGCCGGATCGACGTACACCTCCTGAGCGCGGGCGCGCATCGCGATCAGCTCCTCGGCCGTCACCATCGGCTGCGGCGGCTCCGGCGGGCGCAGCGCCCGGTCGACGATCGCCTGCTCCTCGGCCCGCGTCGGATAGTCGACGACCACCTTCATCATGAAACGGTCGACCTGCGCCTCGGGCAGCGGGTAGGTACCCTCCGACTCGATCGGGTTCTCCGTCGCCATGACCAGGAACGGCTCGGGCACCCGGAACGTCTCACGGCCGATCGTCACCTGATGCTCCTGCATCACCTCCAGCAGGGCGCTCTGCACCTTGGCGGGGGCGCGGTTGATCTCGTCGGCCAGCAGCAGGTTCGCGAACACCGGGCCGAGCTCGGTACGGAACTCGCCGGAGTGCTGGTGGTAGACCCGTGTGCCCACGAGGTCGGCGGGCACCAGGTCAGGGGTGAACTGGACGCGCTGGAAACTCCCGGCGATCGCGGCGGCCAGCGACCGCACCGCCAGCGTCTTGGCCAGGCCCGGCACCCCCTCGACGAGCAGGTGGCCGTCGGCGATCAGCGCGACGGCCATGCGCTCCAGCAGGACGTCCTGCCCGACGATCGTGCGTTTGACCTCGAACAGCACCTGTTCGAGCGGATGGGCCGACTCGGGGGACTTGGTCATGGAGGTCCTTTTCATCAGATCTGCGGCCCGTCGCCCGGCGGGCCGTCGCCTTCGGTGCCCAGGGCCACGCCGATCGGCACCGCGAACGCGATGCCGGCGAACGCCTCATCGCCTCCCGGATCGGCGATCGAGACGACGATCCCGATGACCAGGCCGCGCGCGTCCAGGAGCGGACCGCCGGAGCTGCCCGGGTTGACGGAGGCGTCGAACTGGATGAGCCCGCTGAGGTCGCCGTCCATGGCGCTCCGGTTCAGCCCCGACACGACGCCGGTGGAGACGCTGTAGGCCAGGCCGAGCGGATTGCCGATCGCCACGACGGGCGCGCCGACGGCCGCGCCGCCGCCGAGCGTCGCCGGGACGACGATCTCCGGCAGCTTGGCGGGCTTGAGGGCCGCGATGTCGCGCTTGGGGTTCGTCGACACGACGACGGCCTTCGCCTTGGTGCCGTCGGCGAACGTCAGCTTGACGTCCTTCGCGCCTTTCACGACGTGGTACGCCGTCAGAATCGTCCCGTCGTCGGCCGCGATCACCCCGGTGCCGAGCGACTTCCCGGCCTGGATGACCACCACCGACGGCCCGACCCTCCTGAAGACGTCGGGCACCGTGAGCGTCGCACTCGGCGTCGGCGTCGCGCTCGGCCTGGACGCGGCCTCCTCGCCGCTCCCGCCGCTGCTTCCCAGCCAGTACGCCAGCAGCGCCACGACGACAAGGGCACCGCCCCCGGCGACGAACCACCGAGCCCTCCCGGCCACGGCTCCCTGAGCCTCGGCCGCGTCGGCCCCCTGCGGCGCGCGCTCCATTGCCCCATCGTCATAAATTTCAGTTGAAAGTGCTACAAAATCCGCCTGAGAACTCCATGAGAACCGATCCTCGCGGTCGGCGGAGATCGCGTGGTGCGGCTCCTAGCGGGCGGTGGAGAAAGTCCAGCGTTTGTTGGTGTCGTTGACCGCGAGCTCGGCGGGCGTGAGGTCGATGTGGACCGGGATGCCGGGTCTGCCGCCGACCTTGACCAGGAACTTGCCCCGCCCCGGGGGCTCGCCGTCGTGGTCGCGGGCGCTGTCCCAGCTGGGTGGGGTGGACCAGTCCACGATCATGCGCTGCTCGCGGGCGGACATCCGTACGACCTGGGTGAGGGAGGCCATCTCGGCCTTGGGCAGCCCACCACAGATGATCATGCCGGCCCGTTCGGCGAACCCTCGCGCCTTCACCCGGTCGGCCTCATCCGTCAGGGCGAGCAGATCGCTCATGGTGTGAGTGATCATCGCCTGGCCCACGCCTCGCTGCCTGTTCAGGCGGGTGAGCGCGTCGACCCGGTCGACCAGGCCGCGCCCGGCCCGCAGCACCCGCCACAACTCGTCCAGCACCACCCAGAAGCGCCGTTGTGGCGCCAGGTGGGCGTCGGCCAGGGCGTGCGCGGCCTCGATCGCGCCGAACCCCTCCGACCAGCAGGCCAGCAGCACCGCCGCCTGCAGCTCCTGGTCGGCTTCGTCGATGCTGGAGATGTCGATGCAGGATCCGGCCGGGGTGTCCAACCGGATCGGAGTGGTGGTGGGCCGGGCGAAGACATCGCCGAGCGGCCCGTCCAGCAGCCCGAGGAGGGAGGCGTGCAGGGGGTCGACCACCCGCCGATAACGTTCGTCGCTGCCGCGCGCCAGGGTGACCGCCCGCACCGGGTCGGGGCCGACGTCGATGACGTCGATCAGGTCCGGCAGGATCGGCACGCCGTGGTGGCGCTCGTCCAGCACCCGCAGCGCCGCCGACAGCACCGTACGTTCGGTGTCGGCCACGGGGCCACCGCGCACGACGGTGATCAGGGCGGCGACCGCGTTGAGTCGGCGACCGTGCGCGTCGGCCAGCAGCCGCTCGCGATCCAGGCCGGACAGCCGGGCCGCGGCGGCGCCGATCTCACCGGGATCCAGCACGTTGAGTGCGCCGAGTCCGCGGCCGAGCTTGATGATCTGCCCGCCCATGGCGGCGATCAGATCGGCGTAGTCGGGCTTGAGGTCGCCGAGGACCAGCGGGATCACGCCGTAGCCGGCCAGGCCGACGACCTGGCGGCGCACCAGGGTGGACTTGCCCAGCCCCGGCTTGCCGAGCACGAGCTCGGACGGGTTGTGGACCAGCCCGGCGCGGGCGAACCAGGAGATCGGGTCGCAGCACAAGGTCGCGCCGCCGGTCAACTCGCGCCCGAGGGGCACGCCGATCGTCGGGGTGCCGGATCCGACCCCGAACGGCCACAACCCGCACACCTGGACGGTGGTGCCACGCCATTCCGGCGGCGCCTCCACGTAGGGCACCCGGCCGCCGCCGCGCCCGCCGTACCCGCGGGCGCCGGGCCGCCGGACGGAGGCCGAGGGGATGCGACTCGTACCTGGCATGATCGTTCTCTCCCGACCGAGGTCTCCTCCGCGAGCAGACCTCAAGAAGTTGCGCTGGAACCTCGCCCGCCGAGCCGGAGGGCGTCAGATCGCCTCCCGGACGAACGCGGGGATCTGCAGGTGGTCGGGCAGGACCAGGCCGATGGGCAACGCGGCGGCGAAGGCGGCGGCTTGGGCGCCGTACATGCGGCGCAGCCGGATCCGCGCCGACGGAGCGAGGATGTCGATCGCGGCGGCGGCCGCGGGCAGGTCCTCCGGCTGTGGGACGGTGACGGTGACGAGCATGGCGAAGCGCACCAGGCCCGCCCCCTTGGCCTCCTCGCGGGCGCTCTGGTCGGCGGCGGCCACCGCGACGGTGTCGCGGGCTGCTGCGTTGGCGCCGCCGAGGCGGAAGCGGGCGTCCTTGCGGTCGCGCTCGACCAGCCGGGCGGCGCTGGCCGGATCGTACGGCCGGTACAGCAGGCAGACGCGCTTGCGGACGATGTCGCGGTGCGGTGCGAGCAGGTCGGTGAGCACCGGGGAGAGGACCTCGCCCCTGGGGGCTTCGCTCATCCCCCAGGTGACGGAGATCCCGGAGTCGTGCCGGTAGTGGTCCCAGGCCTCCTGGGCGGCGGCCGGGCCGATCTGGTCCCAGGGCTGGAGGAGCGGCGCACCGCCCGAGCGGGCCGCGTCCAGCGGTTCGTGACTGGCCGGGTCGTAGGCGATCCGGATCGTCTCGGCGATGTCCGCGCTGGTCAGGGGCCGGACGGCGCCGGCGCCGGTCATGCTGAGCCCGGCGGTCAGGCCGGGCAGGCGGGTGGCGATTTCGCCGATCATGGCGTCGGTGGTGCGCCGGCGGCCGGAGCCGCGCGGGGCGGCGGCGTAGGTGACGGCGATCCGGGTGCGGACCTGCGCGGATCCGGCGGGGTAGGTGCGGACGACGTCGTTCAGGACGGCCACCGCCAGGTCCGGCGCGTCGGGCGAGAGATTGTCCGCGACCTCACGTCGCAGCCGGGTGCCGAGGTCGGGCGCGGTCTCGACGGTGATGGCGACCGCCACAAGAGACGGTTCGTAGGCGAGGCCGGCCAGCCATTGGCCCCAGTGCGCCACCCAGGTGTCGATCTGGTCGCCATCGACCAGCGCGGCCCCGTCCGCGGCGGCCTCGAACACCGCGGTGTAGTGACCGGTCGTCGGCACCACGATCAGGCCGAAGTCGCGGTCGCAGGAGTCGGTGGCGTCCACGACCTGCGAGCAGGCCGCCAGGCCGGGCAACTGGAAGGCGCCGGCGTGGGTGGAACCGAGCGGCCCGGACCGGTACAGGCGCCGGCCACGGCCGCTCAGCCAGGCCAGGCGGGCGGTCGCGATCTGCAGGCCGGTACGGCCATGCCGATCGCGTACCAGCAGCATCGGCGCCAGCACGCAGGCGATGACCGCCGCGAGGATGAGCGCGGCCCACAGCGAGACCATCATGGTGATCACGCAGGCGACCAGGCCCCCCAGGAGCAGCAGGGTGCCCATCAGGCCCAGCGCGCCGATGCCGGGACTGGTGGGGCGGCGCCAGTTGCCGTAGGTGCGCTCGGAGTCAGTGATCGCCATCCGGTCCTCCTCCTTGTGGGGGTGGCTGGGTGTTGTCGGCGACGCGACGGCGGGGCGCGCCCGCCTCGGTGGCCACGGCCGCCCTCGGGGTCGTCGGCGGGCCCGCGGTGCATGCGCCGCGCGGCCCGGCGGGGCTGCCCGCCCTGCCCGCGTCCGGGCTGGAGGAGGCGAGGCCGTTCCTGCTGAGCATGGGCAGGGCACGGGCCCCGGTGGCGACGCCCGTACAGGGCATGGCGGCGGCAGCGCCGCCGGAGTGGACCGCGCCGACCGCCGGGGCCAGCAGCCGCAGCAGTGCGGGCAACGTGATGATCGCCAGGGCGATCATCACGAGGCCGGACAGCTGTGCCAGCTCGGCGGACGCGGTGCCCAACATCAGGAACGCGTAGCTGTAGACCGTCGCGGCGGCGGGCTTGTACAGAGCGAAGGCGAGCCCCCAGACCGTGATCCGGGTGAACCACACGCGCCCGGCCTGGCTGCCGCTCAGCGCCGCCGCTAGCGGCAACATCCCGGTCAGCAGCCCGAGCAGGGCGACGCGCGCCAGCATCAGCATGATCTGCAGGACGCAGGAGACGATCGAGACGAACGCCAGGATGATCATCAGGCCAGGGGGCAGCGTCAGGCTCTCGAAACTGGCCAGCCGGGTGATGGCGCCGGCGAAGTCGTCATAGCCGAGCGCCTGAGTGATGATCCAGGTGGAGTAGGCGTCCCCGGTCTGGACCAGCAGCGACATCACCGCCGCCCCGCAGCCGGTGACCACCGTCAGGGTCACCAGCCCGGCGGCGGCCTGCATCGCGGGCTCGGCCCGCCGCCGCAGTGCCAGCCGGCCCGCGGCGAGAATCAGCCCCAGCACGGCCAGCAGCGCGACATACCAGTGCGTACGCTCCTGCAGCCAGGCCACGGGGCCGACGCTGTCGGACAGGGTCGGTGTCGGCGTCGTCGTCCAGAAGCCGGCCATCATGGCCAGGACCTTGATCTGAGCCTCCTGCAGCGTCGCGGCGAGCTCGTTGATCACGCCGGTGTCACCGGCGGTGACGTCGCCGATTCCCGCGCAGATCGCGTCGGTGCCCGGCAGGTCGCACAGGCCCGGCCTGGACGGGCCCGGGGTGAGCGCCGGCAGGGCGGCTGTCATGGATCTCACCGCGATCACACCCCGGCCCAGGGGACGAACCCGGTCAGCGAGCTCACCGCCTGCAGGCTCGGGCTGATCGAGCCGCCCGGCTGCAGCAGCAGCCGCCAGTCGTCGCCGCTCCACACCACGGTGACGGTGTTGACCTGCAACTGCCCCGTGGCCGCGAACCGGGAGACCAACTGCACCGTGGCCACCTGAGGGGTGTAGGAGGCGAATCCGAATGCGGCCAGTTGCCCGTAGCCGCCGGCGTCCCGGCCGGCGCCGGCGCGTATCCGGGCCCGCTGAGCGACGTAGGCGTCCCGGCCGGGGCCGGGCATCACCTGGAGTTCGACGACGCGCCGCCAGTCGTCGGCCAGGACGAACCTCGTGGCGATCTGCCAGGCGGCGATCAGCGCGCCGGTCGGCGTGTGGGCGAAGCAGCGGTCCACGTCCGCCTGTCTGCGGTGCGGACCGTGCTCGGGCGAGGTGGGTTGTGCGACGCCGTGGAACAGCGTCCATGTCACGCCCGCAGGCGGCCGCGCGGGCAGCGCTCGGGTGAGCGCCCTGGGGGTGGCCGGGCACTGGTCCGGGCCTGGGGCAGGCGGTGCGGACGGCGGGGCGTCCGCCGGGGCGGATGCCGCCGACCCGGCCGACGCGGCCGACGCCGCCGGCGGCCCGGTCGGGCGGGCCGGAGCGGGAGGCAGTGATCGGCCGGGGGTCGCGTCGCGGCCGGGCAGCACGAACACGACCACGGCCAGGGCCGCCGGCAGGGCCACGAGCACGACGGCGGCCCAGAGCGCCGCGCCGCGCGAGGACGCCGGGGTGGCGGGATCGGACGCCGCGGGGCGTCGGCTGGTCAGCATCATGGCAGCAGGGCGCCCACCAGGCTGGAGGCCGACCCGAGGAGCACGCAGGCGGCCATCACCCACGCCAGCCCGACCGCGTGCCGGCCGCCCTCGCCACGGTGGTGCACCAGGGCCATCCGGGCGGCCACCCCCATCACCCCGGCCACGCACACCCCGGTCACGATCCACGCCGCCCAGCCCAACGCCGTCAGCAGCTTCTCCGATCCGGGCGGCGGTGTCCCCATGCCCGGGTCCGGCACCATCGTCGCGACGCCGGCGAGCAGGAACGGATCAGACAGTAGATGCGTCACGAAGGTCCTCCGGTGTGATCAGACCGGTTAAAGAAAATGACCAAGCCTGCCTTATGTTTTTCCGAAACTGGCGCGCCCGAGCGGTCGACTGGCTGAATAATCTGTTGCGCGAGCCGCTGACCAGGTAAAACCTTACTGCACGGGAACATGCGTGGCCGCTAGCGACACCATTCTCAATGCGGCTTCACCTGTGGCCGAAAGCGACGGATCAGCGCCGGCGACTCCCGGCGTATTGAAAAGACAGTTCCAGAAGAAAAGGGATGTTAAGGCGCGTTCGCGATGAATAACGGTGGAAAAATCGCCATTACGGCGACGGCCGCATTCCTGGCCCTTCTGCTCGGCTTGGTGGTGGTTCTGGGCGATGGCTCGCCGGGATCGGGCCCGGCGGTCTCGCTGCGTCCCGGCAGCGTCCCCGCCGCCTACCGGGCGTGGATCAGCCGGGCCGGCCGGCTGTGCCCGAAGGTCAGCCCGCCGCTCATCGCCGCTCAACTGGAGGCCGAGAGCGACTGGCGGCCCACGGCCCGGTCCAGTGTGGGGGCGCGGGGCATGGCCCAGTTCATGCCCGCCACCTGGGCGAGCTACGGCCGGGACGCCGACGGTGACGGCGTGGCCAGCCCCGATGACCCCGAGGACGCGATCATGGCCATGGCGCGGTACGACTGCGCCCTGGCCCGCACCACCGCCCAGGTGCCCGGGGACTCGACCGCCCACATGCTCGCCGCCTACAACGCCGGCCCGGACGCGGTCCTGCGCCACCAGGGCATCCCGCAATATCCGGAAACGCAGGACTACGTCCGCCGCGTCCTCGCCCGCGTCGCGCACTTCACCGACACCTCGCTCACCGCGATCGGCGCCACCCGGTTCGGCGGCGTCGTGGTGACCGCCGCGCAGCGCTGGCTGGGCACCCCCTACGCCTGGGGCGGGGGCGGACCCAACGGCCCCACCCCGGGCATCGGCAGAGCCGCCGGCATCGTCGGCTTCGACTGCAGCGGCCTGGTCCTTCATGCCGTCTGGGCCGCTTCCGGCGGCCGGGTCCAACTCCCCCACCTGGCCGCCGTCCAGGCGACCGAGTACGGCACCCCGATCCCCCGCGACCAGTTGCTGCCCGGCGACGTCATCGGCATCGACCACCGCAACGGCCGGGGCATCAGCCACATCGTCATCTACGTCGGCGGTGGTCAGGTCATCCATGCCCCGCACGCCGGCGACGTCGTCCGCATCGCCCCGCTGGACGCCTTCACCTCTGCCGACTGGACCATCCGGAGGTACGCATGAGCCCGCGTGCCCGCACCGCCGCCCAGGCCGTCGTCACGGCCGCTGCCCTCGCACTCACTGGATGCGTCGCGGCCGATCCCGAGCCGGTCGCATCCGCCCCCGCACCCGACGTGACCTCCTGGCGGCCCTCGGTCACGCCCACCACCGCTTCCCCGGCCCCTTCCCCTACCCCTACCTCTGCCTCTGCCTCTCCGCCTGCCTCCACTCCTGCTCCTGCCTCCGCTCCTGCTCCCTCCCGTGCTCCCGCCCCCGGGAAGATCGACCAGCGCGATGCCGACGCCGTCAGCGCCGCCGTCCTGACCACGATGTGGCGTATCGACACCACCACCGACAGCGATCAACGCGACGCCGTCCTGCGCGCCGCGGGCTGGCTGAGCCCGGCCTATCTGGCGGACCTGCGGGCCGGCTCACAGGTCGGTACGGACGCCGCCTGGACCGGTTGGGCCGCGCACCACGCGCGTACCGAACCCTCCCTCATCGCCGGCCGTGACCAGCGTCAGCCCGATACCGCGACCCACGCCGACCGGCAGTGGCGGCTCACCGTCACCCCGATCGGCGCCGACGGCTGGCGTGGCCGGCCACTCACCATGACCGTGTTCGTCGCCCTGCAGCGCGACCGCCGCAGCGCCCCCTGGCGAGTCGTCGCCGTCACCTTGCGCTGACACCGCGAAAGGGCGCCGTGGCCGGTCGGCCACGGCGCCCTTTCCGGCGCGGGCCTCAGCCCTTCGCCACCTCCCCGACGTCGAGCCGCCTGTCGGCCCTGGACGGCATCGGCTGCAGCGTCTCGACGGTGAGGTTGTACTCCCCGACCATCGCCACCTTGGTGAACGCCTGATAGGTGCCGGGTCGCCCGGGCACCTCGGTCATGGTGATGGGCCCTTGCCGATGGGCCATCGGCATGGCGACCATGTCCGTCCAGGCGACGACCTGCGCCTTGGTGACCGGATCGTAGGAGCCGGGCGCGCTCACCCGGGCCACGATCCGTACCTGCAGGTCACCGAGGTGCGTGGCGGTCACGTCGATCGACGCCGCAGGCGGCCGCTCGCCCTTCGTCGCCCCCGCGGATCCCTGGTCCGCCACCGGTTGCCCGGCGACCGCCGGGCCCGCGGCCGTCGGCCGGGTGACGAGGAAGCCGATCACCCCGATGCCCAGGGCCAACGTCATGCCGACGCAGACCCCGAGCACCAGGCCCTGGCCGAGTGGGCTCAGCCCGGTGGATGTCGCCGGACGGCGCCGGTCGGGCCTGGCCTGCCGGCGTGCCGGTACGGGCTTGCCGAGCGTCTCGTCCGACCCCCTGAACTTGCTCTTCAGGCTCATTCCGACCTCCTACGCTGGCTGCCCTGATCCGCCGCGTCGGGAAGCCACCCGTGCGGGTCCGGCGCGTCGGCGGGCCTGGGGCCCGGTCTGCGCACCGCGTCATCGCGCAGCGGGATCAGGTCCGGCCGCAGGCCGAAGTGCACCCGGAACAACCCCCACTGTCCACCGGGGAGATGACGGGGCAGGGTGTTGGAGTGGTAGAGGTAGTCCCCCGGCGCGGCGCGGAAGCCACCGGCCCCACCGCCCGACCTCGGATCCGCGACGAAGTCGTAGACCACGCCCGGGACGATGTTGAAGACGGTCCCCGGGTTGAACTGACCCTGAGTCGCCGCGATCTGGGACTGCGGGTCGTCGGGTGACCGGCGCCAGGTGTGGCCGTGCAGGGCGAAGCTCGTGGAGCGCGGGTCGCCCACGGCCTGCCCGACCCGGAAGACCGTCTTGTCACCCGTGTACGCCTGGAACACCGGCGTCGACGGGTCACCGTGCACGGCGGAGCTGAAGATGTCGGTGATGTTCTGGTTCTGGGCGAACCGGTGTGACCAGGGTTCGTTGGTGTAGTTGATGGAGAACTCTCCCATGTCCTCTGGGTCGTCGGCCTGCCGGCTCGGCGTGAGCACCAGGTCGAAGTTGTCCGGCACGAAGTGGTCGTCCTTCGGATTGCCGTTCCTGTCCTTGTAGAACAGCGACAGGTCGCTGTTCATCAAGATGATGTTCTCCCGGAAGTCCTGCTCCATCGGATGGATGATCACCGCTGCGGTGCCGCTGGTCAGCGGCCGGCCGGTCACCGGGTTCAGGTACTCCGAGCCGGGCTTCTCGATGATCAGCGCCCCGTACAGGCCGTGGTGCAGGTGGTTCTGCACGTCGGCGTGATCCCGCAGCAGCGCCATGCCCGTCAGGTCCGTGGGCACCTTCCAGTGGTACCGCGTGCTGTGTCCGGGCGCCACCGCCTCGGGTGGCGCCCCCGGGATGAGTTGCGCGCTGATCGACGCCTTCGCGCTCACCGGGAAGGGCTCGAAGCCCGGGACGTTGTTCTCGTCTTTGGGTGGCCGGTCGATGCACTGCGGGAAGCGCACTTCGTTCTCCTTGAACCCGAGTTGCCCCGGTTCCAGAGCTTCGTGGCAGTGCGGCTTCATCTTCTTCGGATCGAGCTTGTTGGTGAAGTTGACCGTCACGCAGTCACCCGAGTTCGCCCGGATCACCAGGGGCTCCGGCTGTTTGCCGCCGGTCCGCAGCGCGTGCTCATCGGCGGCCAGCGCGTACATCAAGCCGTTCGGATCATGGTCGCCGAATTTGTTGTAAGTGATGTCCTTGTTCATGGCGATGATGTCGAAGGTTCGGTTCTCGCCGGTCGCGCAGAAGGGCAGGACGCTCGTCCGGCCGCGCTGACTCGTGAGCGACTGCGCGGCAGGCTCGGCGTACCTGTCGTTCACCCCACCCGCGCAGGCGCGGCGCGGGAAGTCCGGCAGCATGGGGATCGGCGTCTTTCCGGATGACGGATCGACACAGGGGAAGAGCCGTAGCAGCCCCCAGGCCCCGAGGAACCAGTCATCGGCACCGGCGTAGTTGTACTGGTAGTCGACCTTCTTCGTCTCCGGTGCGACCGGCACCGGATCGTCCGGCGCGGGAGACACGTCGAAGTATTCGAGCATGCCTATGTGCTGCGCCCCGACGACGTTCGATCCGGGATCTCGTGGCTCGAACTTCCACCGGAACTGATCGAGGTTGAATCCGTGTGACTCCTCCTGCGAGAGCTGGAAGAGCCGGAACTTCACCGGATCACCCCGGTACGCCTTGAGGAGCGGGGTGAACGGATCCCCATGGACCGCCGAGTTGAACAGCTTCGACGGGTCGGCGTTCCTGCGGGCCTCGAACGGCTCCAGCCGGTAGTTGATCCCCATGCCGCCCTGGTCGTCGTTGCTCGACGGGAACTTGGCCGGGAAGATCGGCACCCCGAACTTGGTGGCGAACCTGTCGTCGGTGCGCTTCCTGGGGTCGTTCGGCTGGAACAGCGGCACATGGTCCTCGACGAAGAGCGAGAAGTTGCGATAGTCCCGGCCGTCGGTGCGCTGACCGTTGTGGTCGACCGTCGGCTTGCAGTGCAGGTCGAAAACGGTCCCGATCGGCGCCCTCCGCCAGATCGCCGAGTTGCTCTTCTTCGGCAGCACCGGTACGCACCCGGCCGGGTGGATGGTGGCGCCGCCGAAAAGGCCGTTCTTCTGATGGACGTTCGGGAAGAAGTGGTCGTGGAACGAGTTCGCCGTGGTGTTCTCATGAACGAAATCGCGAAATGTGATCGTCTGGCCGATGTCGGCGCCCTGGTCGTAGTTCCAGCCGTTGGCGGCTCCATCGGACGTCAGCACGTCGAAGTAGACCATGTGCTGGTGGATGCCGACCTCGTTGGTCACCTGCAAGCGGTCGAAGACCGTGCCGCCGAACTTACGGGGCAACTCGTTGGTCAGTTTGTAGACCACGCAGTCGCCGACGTTCAGGATGGGCGCGAACGGCTCCGGTTTACGGCCGTTTCGCACCGCCTGTTTGTCGGACTGCAGAACGTAGACCCGGGCCTGTGGGTTGGTCCACTTCAACTTCGGGTTGTACAGCTGCCGGATCTGGATGGCCGCCACCTTGTACGTCTTGGTGGGGCTGCCGACCGGGCACGGGTCCTGGAAGAAGCCCCCGGGCACTCGTGCGCCCGGGTCGGCCGCCGCCTTCTCCAGTGCGGTCGGCGGGAAGACGCCGCCTGCCGCTCGGCTGGAGACCCCGAGCGGCGGCTTCGGCGCCTTGAAGCCGAACTGCCCCGGGATGAAGAACGGAAAGCCCGGAGTGGCCGCCCTGGGCGAGGGGGGTGGGTTGATACCCGGGACGTCCGGCCGATAGTCATGGTCCTGCAGCGGCTCCAGCGCCGGCACGGGCGTCCCGTCCGGATTCCGCCGCGTCCCGTCCGCCAGCTTGTCCATCGTGCGGTTGAGGCCCCACATGCCGGAGAAGAAGTGCGGATAGAGGTGACAGTGGAAGATGACATCACCGAAGGTCGCCCGTTTGTCGGGCCCCGCCGACCCCGCACCCCCCTGAAGGACCAGGCCGTAATGACTGCCCGGGGAGACCGACTGCACGTCGAGGGGGTTGGTCGTCGACGTCACATGGGTGGGCCTGCTGATCTCGTCTATGCCCCCCTCGTCCGCCGGGTCGAACATCCAGCGGTTGACGTGCCAGTGGAAGGTATGCGTCTCGGCCTCCGCGGGGTGCAGCAGACGGACCTGGGTCGGCTCGCCGCGGTAGTTCGGGATCACCGAATCCCCGCCGCCCGGGTCGCCGTACACCCACGAGGAGAGTGCCGTCTCCTCGCCGACGCAGGCCTCGGCGTCGAATCCCTGAGCGGCGCGCCGCGCTGCCCCGCACCCCACTTCCTCGCGGTTGTCCCCGGGCTCGGAGCGGTAGTTGAAGGCGAACCACTCGAGCTTGACCGGCACCCTGCCATTCACCAGGGTGTCCGCGTCACCACCGCCGAGGGCGCGCAGCGTGCCCTTGGTCAGCAGCCTGAGCTGGGCCTTCGTGGGGCGCACACACTCGCTGGTGCGCGGCTGCGGCGCCCCGCCCTCGGTGCGGCAGAACCGGGTCAGAATGCCCGGCTCCGCTTCCACCTCGTCGTGCATGAACAGCACGTGCTCCCGGAAATCCACCCCGTCCGGGCGCTTGATGATGGCCCGGGTCCCGGACGGCAGCGGCCCCCCGGTGCGGGAGTCCACCCAGGTCGCCCCGGGCGGCTCGATGACGAACGCGCCGAACGCGCCGAAGGAGTGTGAGCCGATGAAGCGCACCTTGCCGTCGGCATCCACCGGCTGGGTCTGGTGGGAGGTGTAGTCCGCTCCGTCCTTGAACTGGAACTCCCCCTCGGCATGGGCGTGCAGGCGATAGGTGATCGTCTCGCCGGGCCGGGCGGTGGAGTCCGGATTGCGGCCGGCGACGGTGCCGTCCGAGGTCCTGACGTCGTAGTTGAGGCCGTCGAAGTGCATGGAGGCGTTCGGGGCCGTCCGCGGGTCGAAGTCGTTGTCCGGAACGGTGGCGGCCGGCGCGAACTGGCGGGGCTTGGGCGTCACCGTGCCGGGCGCCTTCACGATCTCGCCCGGCAGCGCGAAGATCGCGGCGTTGCGGATCTGCTTGTTCAGCGGCGGCGCCGGCTCGTTGAGCCGGTTGGTGAACCGCACCACGACGCACTCGCCCCGGTTGGCCCGCAGGACCAGCGGCTCGATCAACTCCTTCTCGTTCACCTTGGCCGGGTTGGCGGCTTGCGTGTAACCGGCGCGCACCGCCTTGATGTTCTCGTCGAGGACGTACATGCGCCCCTCGGGCACCACGTCACCGAACCGGTTGAGGAACAGCGGCACGTTGATCAGGGAGACGTCGAACCTCTCGGCCGGCCTCCCGGCGCACGGGTTCGCCGTCGGCGAGCTGGGGACCCTCTCGGCGATCGCGTGGCTCATCAACCACATCGATCCGCCGGAGACGGCTATCCACAGGCAGGCCCCGACGGCCAGCAGCGATCTGAAAACCCAAGAGCGGCTGCGCGACCGGCGCAACAGCAGGGCCGTCATGATGACGGCGACAAGGAGCAACGGAACGAAATCAGTGTGCGGCGCGGACAAGCATCCTCCTACCGAATGACCATCACCTGGTCGGCCCCCGGGCTGCTCTGACGAGATCGCGACCAGAGGGGATGGTCATTCAGCGCGTGATCGCCCCGAGACTTCCGATCACACGGCTGCCGAATCTGCAGGTCAGGCTACGGTTCGGTGATCCCGATCCGGGACAGACTCACCGAGACCACACCGAAGACCGTCGCCGGTTTACCAGTTGGTTCCCCCGGCTTGGTCGCCTCCGACCTCCGGGTCACTCACCGGCGTGGGCGAGGGCCGAGGGGGTCAGCCGGCCGACGATGGCCGGGGCCTCGTGGATGAGGGCGTCGTTCTCCACCGCCTCGACCATGAAGCGGGCGAAGTCCACGCGACGGGTCAGGTTGCTCGCCAGGACGGGGTCGCCCACGTGCCGGCTCCACACCGGCAGGCCCTGGCTGTCGCCCTCCTCCAGGTCGCTGCCGCGCACGACCGTCCAGCCGGTGTCGCTGGCGAAGACCCTCCGGCAGGCTTCCACCTGGTCGTCGATGTCCACGACGCGGGCGAGCTTCGCCAGCCGCCCGAAAACGGTGGCGAACGCCTTGAACGTCCAGGTGTACGCATCCTGCCCGTCGCGGGTGATGTGCCAGCCGCAGGAGAACACCAGCCGGGCGTCCGGGCGCGCGTGGTCGAGCACGGCCTGGGCCGTACCGGAGGCGTAGTGACGCACTCCCCAGGGCACCAGCACCGTGAGCACGGCATCGCACCCGTGCACCGCCCGGGCGATGACCGCGCGGTCGTCGGTCGCCCCGGGGAACACCGTGATGCGTCCCTCGAACTCGGCGAGCTTGGCCACGCTCTTCTCCCGGCAGACCCCCACGACCTCGTACCCGCGCTCCAGTGCGTGCCGCACCATGTAGCGGCCGAGCTTCCCGGACGCGCCGACGACGCACATCCTCTTCCCCGCGCCCGGCAGTGGGGCTCCGTCCGACCTGATGGGTTCCACGACCGTCTCCTCTGCTCGACCCACCTCCGCCCTTACACTGTTAGGCAGAGTCTAACGCTGTTAGAGTCCCCTAACGGTGTAAGGTTGTCAAGCCGTTCAAGCAGCAGTGCAGGTGGGAGGGTTTCGTGGCCACATCCGGTACGCCCGCGCCCCGCCGCACCTCGCTCAGCAGGGAGACGGCGCTGCGTACGGCGGTCGAGATGGCGGACGAGGCCGGCACCGAGGTGCCGAGCATGCGCGGACTCGCCGAGCGGCTCGGGGTCGAGGCCGCGTCGCTCTACCACCACTTCCGCAACAAGGACGTGATCCTCGACGGCATGGTCGACCTCGTCTTCGGGGAGATCGAGCTGCCGCCGGACGACGCCGACTGGCGGGAAGCGATGCGACGGCGGGCCGTCTCGATGCACGACGCACTGGTCCGCCACCCGTGGGCGATCGGGCTGATGGACTCACGGACGAACCCCGACCAGGCCAAGGCGACTCTCCGCCACCACAACGCCGTCATCGGCTGCCTACGGGCGGGCGGCTTCTCGATCACCGGCGCGGCACACGCGTTCTCGGTGCTGGACAGCTACATCTACGGGTTCACGCTCCAGGAGCTGAGCCTGCCCTTCCAGTCGTCCGCCGAGCTGGAGGACGTGGCGGGCTCGCTCCTGCAGGAGTTGCCCGACGACGAGTTCCCGCACCTCACCGAGATGATCGTCGACCGCGCCCTGAGACCTGGGTACGCCTACACCGACGAGTTCGACGTCGGCCTCGACCTGATCCTCGACGGCCTGCACCGACACCGCGAACGCTGGCCGTGACCCGGCCTACGCCGTGCCTGGGTTCGTACGTGGGGTGACCAGGCCGGATTCGTAGGCCAGGACCACGAGTTGGGCGCGGTCGCGGGCGTGGAGCTTGGCCATGGCTCGATTGATGTGGGTCTTCGCGGTCATCGGGCTGATCAGCAAGCGGTCCGCGATCTGGTCGTTGGACAGGCCCTGCGCGACCAGGGCGACGGCCTCGCGTTCGCGGTTGGTCAGGTGGCCCAGTGCCTCGGCGGTGCCGGTGGTGAGCGGCTGGGTGACGTACCTGTTGATGAGCTTGCGGGTGATCGACGGGGCGAGCAGCGCGTCACCGCGCGCGGCGACGCGTACGGCGTGCAGGAGGTCCTCGGGCACGATGTCCTTGACCAGGAAGCCGGCCGCGCCGGCGCGCAGCGCGTTGAAGACGTACTCGTCGAAGCCGTAGTTGGTCAGGATGACGACGTGCACCCCGGCCAGGGCCGGGTCGGCGGCGATGCGCCGGGTCGCCTCGATGCCGTCGACGACCGGCATCTGGACGTCGATGAGCGCGACATCGGGCAGATGCCTCCTGGCCAGAGCCAGGGCCTCCACCCCGTCGCCGGCCTCGGCCACCACGTCGATGTCGTCTTCGAGGTCGAGGAGGGCGCGGAATCCGCTGCGAATGAGCGGCTGGTCGTCGACCAGCAGGACACGGATCATGACGTCCCGCCCACGGGGAGTCCGGCGTGACGGATCATGACGTCCGGTCCACCGGGAGTTCGGCCTGGACGGTGAAGCCGCCCTCGCCGCGCGGCTCCGCGCGCAGGCAGCCGCCGAGGGCGGTGACGCGTTCGCGCATTCCGAGCAGCCCGACGCCGGGCTCGGGGGCGGTGTCCGGGGCGGCCTTGCCGTCGTCGTCGATGCGGATCGCGAGGGTGTCCTGGCGGTAGTCGATCCGGACCGACGCGGTCGCGGTGGCGGCGTGCCGGGCGATGTTGGTGAGCGACTCCTGAACGATCCGGTAGACGGTCCGGCTGACCGCGGCCGGCACGTCGCGTCGTTGCCCCTGGATCGTCAGCGTCGCGTCCAGGCCGATGGTACGGGCCCGTTCGACCAGCTCCGGAACGTGGTCGAGGCCGCGCGGCGGGGTCGTGTCGTCGTCCCGCAGCGCCTGCAGGGTCGCGCGCAGCTCCCGGCTGGCCTCACGTCCGGCCTCCTGGATCGCCAGCAGGGCCTCGGGCACGTGTTCGCCACGCCTGCGGGCCACGTGGACGGCGACTTCGGCCTGCAGCTTGATGATCGAGATCTGGTGGGTGAGCGAATCGTGCAGCTCCCGGGCGATGTGCAGCCGCTCCTCGTCGGCGCGGCGCCGCGCGGTCTCCTCCCTGGTGCGCTCGGCTTCCTCCGCCCGCCGCTCGGCCTGCCGCAGCGCCTCACCCGCGGCACCGGCCGCGACCAGCCAGGCGATCTCGAGCGCGCCCCGGGACCGCGCGAACGCCTCGCCCGCGTCGTGCACGCCCGCGGCCAGGGCCGCGAGCGGGAGCGCGGCCAGCATCAGCACGCTCGCCGCCACCGTGACGACGCGGTGTCCCGCCCGTACGGCGGCGTACACCGCGAAGAGGTACGCCACGGCGGGCACGTCGAAGCCCGCCACCTGGTGACCCACCGCGCACAGCCCCGTGACGACCAGGACGGCGACCGGAGCCCGCCGGCGCGCGGCCAGCGCCAGGCCCCCGGCCGCCAGCAGCGCGTAGCCGAACAGGTCGAGGCTCGTCGCGGAGCTCTGCCCGGACAGCCCGGTGACCAGCAGCGTCGCCGCCACGCAGACGGCGATCGCCCAGTCGACGACACCGGACCATCTCGGACTCATGCGCGCACCTTAACCGGATGTCCGCCCGGGCGACTCCTGCGAACGGATGAACAACCGGCTACCGCACCCGCGGTACCTCCGCCGATCCTGCGGCGTTCGCGGTAGCCGGCTGCGGCATCGGCGGCACCGCGAATCACCTCCCTCCGCCCGACGACCGGCGATGGGTCCAGCGGACATGCTCAGGCAACGTCCAGTCGCAGTCGCAGGAGGAGATCCTCATGGCAGTCAGACCCATGCTCGTCATGGCCGGAACCACCCTGGTCGGAGTCCTCGGGCCTGTCGCGCCGGCGGTCGCACAGGTCCTGGCCCAGCCGGACCCCGCCGGCGCGTACACCATGAGCGCCGGCCGTCTCTGGTCCTTGGTGGCCGCGCTGCTGGGGCTGGCCGGCGCGGCGATCGGCGCCCTGGCCCTGGCCCGCCCCACCGCCCGTATCGGCAGATGGGGAGCCATCTGGGCCTTGCTGGCGGGGCTGGCCGGCGCGGCCATCGGCGGCCTGGTCGTAGCCACCGCCAAGGGCGGCCCCGGCACCGGCTACGGCATCGTCGGGGGTTATGTGGCCCTGGTGATCGGCCTCATCGCCATGACCCTCGGCGGCCTGACCCTGGCCCGCCATCGCCGCACCGGCTGACCTAACACGTCGTACAGGTGGGCGGCAAGCTCGCCGAATGTCTGCGAGGCCAGACGTGGTCGTCCCAGCTCAGCCAGCGCACCCCGGTGTTTTTGCACCGTATGGGAAGCAAATATGCTAGATGTCTAGTTTAGAATGCACTCGTACATGATTGAGACAGATCCGATATCTGGTCATCCGGCTGACCAGATATCGGCTCCGCTTGCAGGATGCTCGCAGACTGCGGCCAATATCCAACGCGACAGTCAATCGCCGCGACTCCTGGCGTGTCGTTTCGCTGTCCCGAAGATGGCGTGCTATAAGGTCGCGCGCCACCAGTGGGAATGCATACGCCTGGACGCTCTGACACCATGGAACGCGCGCACCCATCTGACGGCCGCCAAAAGGCTTGTAGTAGTTGAAGCATTGATTTTCCCTCTCGCCAGAGAGCTTAGAGACGGCTCTCGCTCCCGGCCAGAGCGAAGAATCCGAGCATGGGCGAGCTCGCTCGGGTGTGCTGTGGATCTATGTCGCGCTGCATCCGTGGCGCCGAAATCACCTACTCAGCGCCCGGGCAAACCATGATCCAAGCAGGTCATCCCCTTGGCGATCAGTCGATGGACCGGCGCCCACGGGTCCGCAAGTTGACACAGGTTGCCTTTTAGGCCGCCCGCTATTGACCTAAAAGGCGATAGCAAAAGGGAATCGCGCAAGTGTTTTGAACCTTACATGACAACTGGCTCTTATATGTATAAGCTCGGTAGCCATGTCGGAACCTGACTCGTCCTATGTGCGAAGCCGCCTTTGCCACGCGGCCGAAAAGCCATGGCTGTGCATATCGGACGAAAAGGTACTCACCCAGTTCTCGCGGAATGCGAATAAGTATCTAAGCGAACCACGATATGCTCGAGAGCGCGAAATATCCCTTTTGACCGGCACACTCACGATCGAGCAAGCAGCCCGCTATGTGCTCCGTTCAGTATTTCCCAGAGATATCGAGCGGGCCAGCGTAAGGTACACGACGGCGGGGGACCTAAGGAAGGCAGGGTTTGCGGTCCTGCACACTCCAGGTCGCATCTCCGCAGGTTGCGACGATGATCTGAGCCATGTCTCGGTGATCTGGCCTGCGGACGATCCCGTGCAAAGGCAGGACATCCCATGGGGCCCCGACGTGACGGCAAGCTTCACTCGATGCTTCAATAGGCATGAAGATGAGCGGAGGTAGGGCGGTGAATCTAGACTTTTTGATCAAGCGAGGGCTGCCTCCTTGGCGCCCGCGCCCCGAAGCGTCCGATCTAGACGTGTGGCATGAGTACGAGATCCCGCTAACGGGCACCTTCCATCTCAACGAAGATCTCATCCTCTTTAAGCAAGTAGCTGCTGCGACCGAAGAGCGAAGCGCGTGGGCATACGTGTGGATCAACCCGGACGATGTCGAGTCGGTAGAAAATGCAGTTTTTCCCTCGCTAGATGAGATGGATGCGTTCGTCGAGGACAGATTCGCTGGCCGCGAGGTAGTGATCGCCCTTGCTGACGGAGACAAGCTTCTCGGCCTCTGGACGCGAGAGACCATCGATTCAGGTGGCCTGCCGCAGGCTCTTGAGGGTGCGCTCAACAAGGTGATCGAGAGTGTCGATCAGGTGGGTGAGCAGGAGCGTCGCATCCGGGCGAAGCTGGCAGGGGTTGAGGCGGCGACGGCGGAACTTGACCTGCTGTCGGCCTGAGACGGATCCAGGCCGCTGACACGGTCGAGTGGGCCCTTCGCGTCACTCGTTGACTTACGATCTCGGCATGGTGCTGCTGAACCGGGAGCCGGGGCTCAGTCGGCGGGTGGTGCTTCTGGCCGTCGGGGGGTTGCTCGCCGGTTGCTCTCAGCGGCCTGAGGTCGATCGGGTTCAGCTGCGGCTGGCCACCGGGCCGGCGGGGGCGGTGTATCGGCGTATCGGTGGGTCGCTGGCCGAGCACATCTCCGAGCAGGTGCCAGGAGCCGTGGTGACCACTGTGCCGAGTGGGGCGTCCACCGACAACATCCGGATGCTGCGGGCCGGCGAGGTGCACCTTGGGCTGACGAGCCTGGACGCGCTGATCACGACCGACGGCAGCGCTCCCGAAGGGCTTTCGGCGATCTGCCGGCTCTATGACAGTCACCTGCATCTCGTGGTGATGGCCGGGTCGGCGATCGAGGAGTTCCGGGACCTCAAGGGGAAACGCATCTCTCTCGGGGCCCGGGATTCGGGCACGGAGTTCACGTCGCTGCGGGTTCTCGAGCTCGGCGGGCTGGACATCGACGGCCGGTATCTCAGCCAGGCCGAATCGGCGGCGGCGCTGCGGGACGGGAAGATCGACGCGATGTTCTCGCTGACCGGTGTGCCGACGCCCGCGATCACGGACCTGGCGCAGCGGCACCCGGTCCGGCTGATCTCGCTGGACGCGCAAGCGGACGGGCTGTTCACGGCCTTTCCGGGGCCGTACGCTCCGGCCATGATCCCGGCGACCGCCTATGCCGGGGTCGCGGCCGCCCGGACGGTGGCTG
The DNA here is from genome assembly GCF_014646515.1 of Nonomuraea glycinis. Classification (GTDB taxonomy): domain Bacteria; phylum Actinomycetota; class Actinomycetes; order Streptosporangiales; family Streptosporangiaceae; genus Nonomuraea; species Nonomuraea glycinis. Next base: position 143,068 of record NZ_BMNK01000013.1, on the reverse strand, counting down.
TGCCGAACGTGCTGCTGGCGCGTAATGACCTGCCCGATGATCTGGTGTACGCCGTCACCGACACGATTTTCGCGCACACCGGTACGATCACCTCCGCCGGCCAGGACGACACCGGAGCCGAGGACGTTCCCGAAGCGTGGCGGATCAACGTGCGTACCGGGATCTCCACGGGAACGATCCCGCTGCATCCGGGCGCGGCCGCCTGGTTCCGCGACCGCAAGCGCTGACCCAAGCACTGATCGAAGCACAACCAGGTGCCTCAGACGGGTGAAGGAGTCGGAGAAGACGACGCCGCCCGGGGGACGGCCGGTAACGCGACCACCGCGGCGAACCCGTACCCGGACCCGTCCGGACGCGGCAACCCGTCCTCCAGCCGCAGCTCTCCCCCGGCCGCACCCACCAAATCCGCACAGATCGCCAGTCCCAGCCCGGTCCCCGGCACGTTCTGGTGCCGTGGCGACCGCCAGAACCGCCGTAACGCCTGAGCCCGCTCAGCGGCGTCGATCCCCTGACCGTCGTCCCGGACGGCGATCACGACCCCGGCCTCGGCCGCGTCACCCGCCCCACCAGGGACGATCCGGGCGGTCACCTCCACCACCCCCGCCCCCGACAGCCGCAGAGCGTTGCTGATCAGCTCGTCCAGAATGCTCCCCAGCCCACCCGTCGGCTCCAGCAACCGCAACCCCGGCGGCACGTCCACCGTCAGCGTCTGCCCCGCCGTGGCCGTCAGCGCCCGCCACCGGTCCGCCCGCGTCGCCAGCACCGCGTCGAGGTCCACCGGCGACGTCGTCCGGATGCTCTCCATCCGCGCGCTGGCCTGCAGCGAGTTCAGCAGCCGCTGCATCGCCTTCAGCTCGTCGACGGCGACCTCGTACATCTCCCGCCCGTCCCCGCGCAGGTGCGGATCCAGGCTCTCGACGGCGAGCCGCAGGCTGGTCAGCGGGTTGCGCAACTGGTGCGAGGCGTCCGACACGAACGCCCGCTGCCGCTGCACGGCGTTCTCCACCGCGTCCATCATGGTGTTGAACGACTCCGCCAGCCGCCGCAGCTCGACCGGCCCCGCCTCGGCGTCGGCCCGGATGGTGAGGTCGCCCTGGGAGATCCGCGAGCTGGCCGCGTCCAGTTCCCGTACCGGCCGCAGCACCCACGCCGACACCGGCCAGGCGACGGCCACCAGCGCGATCAGCGGCAGCAGCCCGAGCCCGGCGAGCCAGGCCCAGCGCGCGAGGATGCGGTGGCGGGTCTTCGACAGGTCGGAGATCGTCACGACGGCGCCGACGACCTCGCTGTCGCGGCCCACCGGCTCGGCGACCACGAGCGCGGAGTCGTCCCACGGCGCCCAGTCCCCGGACGGTTCGGGCCGCGCGCCGGCCAGGGCCGCGGTCACGATCCGGGGCAGCGCCGGCTCGGTCCGCGCCGCCTCCTGGTAGGCGCCGCGCGGGCCGAGCAGCACCGTGCCCGACGTGTCGATCACCGCGACGGGGATGCCGTACAGCGAGTGGTAGCGCGCCAGCTCCTGCTGGAGCGCCTCACCGCGCCCGGTGGACAGCGCGGTCTCGGCCAGCGACGCGAACCGGCCGACGTCGTTGAGCTGGTCGACGTACGTCTGCTGCATCTCCTGCTCGGCCACGGTGACGCTGAGCGGGGCGCCGAGCGCCGCGACGAGCAGGATCGCGAAGGGCACCAGGACGAAGAGCAGGCGACGGTGCACGGCGGGTCAGCCGATCAGCTCCGGCCGGTCGGCCAGGAGCCGATAGCCGACCCCGTGGATCGTGCGGATGGGCACGGCCGGTCCGATCTTGTTGCGTAACGCCGCGATGTGGGTGTCCAGGGTGCGGCTTGAGGACTCCCAGGTCGCGCCCCAGATCTGGTCGAGGATGACGTCGCGGCTGACGACGTTCGGCGCTCGCCGGGCGAGCAGCAGGAGCAGCTCGAACTCCTTGCGGGTCAGCGTCACGGGGGTGGCGTCGACAGTGACCTCGCGGGTGCCGACGCAGATGCGCATCGGGCCGAGGACGAGCGGCTCGTCCGGGTGGCTCAGGGCGCGAGCCGCCCGGGTGCGCCGCAGGACGGCGTCGATCCGGGCCAGCAACTCGGGGATGCCGAACGGTTTCACGATGTAGTCGTCGGCGCCGGCGCGCAGGCCGCGGACCCGTTCGTGCTCCTCCGAGCGCGCGGTCACGGCGATGACGGCGGTCTCCGGGCGGTCCCGCAGCTTGCGGATCACGTCGAGGCCGTCGCCGTCGGGCAGGCCCAGGTCGACGAGGACCACGTCGGACGGGTCGGCCCGCATGGCCTCCGCGGCGGTGGCGAGCCGGTGGACCTCGAAGCCCGCCTGGATCAGCACGCTCACCAGACCCCGCGCCACGCGGTCGTCATCTTCGATGATGGTGATCCGCATACCGGATTGTACGGCCGGACTCGGCGCTCGTGTCAGCCCCACAGTTCTTGGGATTTCTCTGACATTCGGCGCATTCCTTGGGATTCCTCTGACACTATCCGCGCCCCTGCCAGCCCAGACTGAGGCCGCGCACACACGAGGAGGCTGCGAGATGAGAACGGCCAGCAGGTACGGAACCACCGTTCGGATGTTCACCGCGATCGGCGTGGTCTCGCTCGTCGCCGCCTGCGCCGGAAACGGAGGCACCGGCGCGGGCGGTCCCAGCGGTGGTGGCTTCCCGGACCAGAGCATCACGATCGTGGTGCCGTTCAGCGCGGGCGGCCCGACGGACACCGTCACCCGCATGATCGCCGAGCCGATGGCCGCCAAACTCGGCGCCAAGATCGTCGTACAGAACGTCGAGGGCGCGGGCGGCACGGTCGGCGCCGGCGAGGTCGCGCGGGCCGAGCCCGACGGCTACACCGTGCTCATGCACCACATCGGCATGTCCACGGCGCCCGCCCTCTACCAGAACCTGGGCTTCAAGCCGCTCGAGGACTTCCAGACGGTCGGGCTCGTCACCGAGGTGCCGATGACGGTCGTCGCCCGCAAGGACTTCGCCCCCGCGACGCTCCAGGACCTCGTGACCCACGTGAAGGCGAACGCCGACAAGGTCACCCTGGCCAACGCCGGCATCGGCGCCGCGTCCCACCTGTGCGGCCTGCTGTTCCAGACCGCCGCCGGCGTCAAGGTGCAGGAGGTCCCGTACGAAGGCACCGGCCCCGCGCTGACCGACCTCGTCGGCGGCCAGGTCGACTTCATGTGCGACCAGACGACCAACACCAGCGGCCAGATCTCCGCGGGCGAGGTGAAGGCGTACGCGGTCACCACGCCGGAGCGGGTGAAGAGCCTGCCCGACGTGCCCACCACGGCCGAGGCGGGGCTGCCCAAGCTGGAGGTCAGCGTGTGGCACGGCCTCTACGTGCCCACCGGCACGCCGCAGGACATCGTCCAGAAGCTGTCCGAGGCGCTGAAGGTGGCGCTGGCCGACCAGAAGGTCGTCGACCAGATGGCCAAGCTCGGCACCGCGCCGGTCCCGGCCGGGGACGCGACCCCGCAGGCGCACCGGACCAAGCTCGAAGAGCAGCTCGGCGTCTGGGCGAAGGTCATCGCCGACGCCGGTGTGAAGGCCTCCTGAGGTGGAACGCCGCCGGTCCTTCCCGGACGTCCTCGCCGGGGGAATGTTCATCCTGATCGGTGGCGCGTTCGTGGTGGGGGCGCTCGGCTACGAGCTGGGCACCCCGCTGCGGATGGGCCCCGGCGCCTTCCCGGTGCTGGTCGGCGCGCTGGTGGCCGCCCTGGGCCTGGCGATCGTCGTCAAGGGACTGATCGCCGGCGAGGTGGCCGAGTTCGGGCCGGTCCCCTGGCGGGCGATCGCAGTCATCGTGCTCGCGGTGATGTTCTTCGGATTCACCGTACGGGGCCTCGGATTCGTGCCGACGTCGGCGGTGACCGCCCTGCTGACCACGCTGGCCAGCACCCGCGTACGCCCGCTCATGGCCGTGGCCGTGGCCGCCGGGCTGACCCTGGCCGCCACGCTCATCTTCGTCGTCGGACTTCAGCTGCGGATCCCGCTATGGGGCCCTTGGCTGGGGTTCTGACACGGCATCCGGATTGAGGCATGGAACTTCTCGACAACTTAGCGCTGGGCTTCTCCACCGCCCTCCTCATCCAGAACGTCCTCTACTGCTTCGTAGGCGTGCTGCTCGGCACGGCGGTCGGCGTGCTGCCCGGCATCGGGCCGACGGCGACGGTGGCGATGCTGCTGCCGATCACGTTCAACTTCGAGCCGGTGACGGCGTTGATCATGCTGGCCGGCATCTACTACGGCGCGCAGTACGGCGGCTCGACGACCGCCATCCTGATCAACCTGCCCGGCGAGTCGTCGGCGGCGGTCACCGCGCTGGACGGGCACGAGATGGCCAGGCAGGGCCGGGCCGGCGCGGCGCTGGCCACCGCCGCGATCGGGTCCTTCATCGCGGGCACGGTGTCCACCGTCGTGCTGGCCGTCGCGGCCCCACCGCTGGCCCGCGTCGCGTTGCAGTTCGGCGCGGCCGAGTATTTCTCGCTGGTGCTGCTGGGCCTGATCGTGTCCATCGCCCTGGCGCGCGGCACCGCACTCAAGGCCCTCGCGATGATCTTCCTCGGCGTCCTGCTCGGCACGGTCGGCCAGGACATCTACACCGGCACGCCGCGCTTCACGTTCGACCAGCGCGAGCTGTACGGCGGCATCGACTTCGTGTCGGTCGCCGTCGGCATGTTCGGGGTGGCCGAGATCCTGCGCAACCTGGAGAACGAGCAGACCCGCACGGCGATCGTCACCAAGGTGAAGAACCTCTGGCCGACCCGCGAGGACCGGCGCCGGATCGCCGGCCCGATCCTGCGCGGCACCGGTCTCGGCGCCGCGCTCGGCGTCCTGCCCGGCGGTGGGCACGTGCTGGCCTCGTTCACCTCCTACGCCGTCGAGAAGCGGATCTCCAAGCGGCAGCAGGAGTTCGGGCACGGCGCGATCGAGGGCGTGGCCGGTCCCGAGTCGGCCAACAACGCCGCCGCGCAGACGTCGTTCATCCCGCTGCTCACCCTGGGCCTGCCCGCCCACCCGGTCATGGCCCTGATGATCGGCGCGTTCATCGTCCACGGCATCACCCCCGGCCCGAACGTGATCACCGAGGAACCGGCGCTGTTCTGGGGCCTGATCGCGTCGATGTGGATCGGCAACGTGCTGCTCGTGCTCCTGAACCTCCCGCTGATCGGCCTCTGGGTGCGCATGCTGCGCATCCCGTACCAGGTGCTGTTCCCGATGATCGTCCTGTTCGCCTCGATCGGCACGTACTCCCTGGGGTTCAACGCCTACGACGTCTACGCGATCGCGTTCTTCGGCATCCTGGGCTACGTCCTGATCAAGTGCGGCTGCGAGCCGGCGCCCCTGCTGCTCGGCTTCGTCCTCGGCCCCCTGCTGGAGGAGAACCTGCGCCGGGCCCTCATCATCTCCCGAGGCGACGCGTCGGTCTTCCTCACCCGCCCGATCTCCGCGGTGCTCCTGGTCCTGGCCCTGGCAGCCCTGGTGGTCGCCGTTTTGCCGACGATCCGTAAGCGCCGCGAAGTGGTGTTCACCGAGGAGGATTAGGAGACTGCCGCCGGCTTCTCAGACGAGGTCGGCGGCGCTGGTACCGGCCGCGGGATCGACCGATTCAGGGTGGTTCGTGATGATGGCGGTGACGCGGATCTCGACGCGCATCTTCGGGGCGCCCAGGGCCGGGACCCCGATCTCGGTCCAGATGGGTGAGCGGTCGCCCATGCGCTTGCGGAACTGCTCGACCATGACGCCGTTGTGGACCTCGCCGATGAAGTCGGCGGAGTCGGGAATGTGGTACGAGTTCACGGCGATGACATCACGCCAGGTGGCGCCGGCCGTGGCGAGAGTTCGCTCGACGTTCTCGAAGGCCTGAACGATCTCCTCTTCGAGGGAGTCGGGGAAGTTCCAGTCATCGTCCCAGCCACCTTGACCCGAGGTCTCGACGCGGTCGCCGACTCGAACGGCCTGGCTGTAGTGCATGTTGGCCAACTGCGTGTCGCCGTACCCGGGTGTGGCGAAGAACTCCGGCTTGCTCATGGCGATCCCTCCGAATTAACTTCACGTTTGAAGTGAACGTATCAGGCTTTTACTTCACGCGTAAAGTCATGAGTGCTCGGTAGGGTGGCCTCATGGCCATCACCGCGACCCCGGACCCCGGCGGGAGTCCCCCCGACGAGACGCTGTGGCTGACCGCGGACGAGAAGGAGGCCTGGACCGGGCTGGTCTCCCTGGTCCTCCTGCTGCCAGGCCGGCTGGAGTCGCCGTTGCAGCACGAGTCGGGACTGACCCTCTTCGAGTACCTGACCCTCAGCCACATCTCGGAGGCCCCGGAGCGCCGCCTGCGGATGAGCGAGCTGGCCTACCTGGCCAACGGCTCCCTCTCGCGCCTGTCCAACGTCGTCAAGCGGTTCGAGCAGCGGGGCTGGGTGGAGCGTTCGCCCGACCCCGATGACGGCCGCTACACCATCGCGGCCCTCACCGACCTCGGCTTCGAGGTGGTGGTCGCCGCCGCGCCCACCCATGTGCGCTCGGTGCGGCAGTTCGTGCTCGACCCGCTCACCGCCGCCGACCGGCAGGCACTGGCGCGCATCGCCGCCAAGCTGCGGGTACGGCCTGTCGACCTGACCTGATTCCCCGGCCATGACCTGTTCGGGGGCAGGTGTCGGCGAGTTCCCGGGCAGCGGTCAGGGCTGGATGAGGACCTTCAGGGCGGCGCGGTCGTTCATCGCGCGGTAGCCGTCGGGCACCTGGTCCAGGCTGATGGTGCAGTCGAACATGCGGCCGGGGTCCAGGGTGCCGTCCAGGACCTCGGGCAGCAGCTCCTCGATGTAGGCGCGGGCCGGGGCGACGCCGCCGGTGAGGGTGAGGTTGCGGAAGAACTCGGCGAAGCCCATCGGCGTCTCCTCGTACTGGGGAACACCGACCCGGCTGATCGTGCCGCCGTCGCGGGCCACGGCGAACGCCGTCTCGATCGCCTGCCTGGTGCCGACGCATTCCAGCACGGTACGGGTGCCGTCGCCGCCGGTCAGCTCCCGTACATGCTCGATGGCCTCCTCGCCGCGCTCGGCGACGATGTCCGTGGCGCCGAAGTGGCGGCCCAGCTCGGTACGCTGCCCGTGCCGGCCCAGGAGGATGATCCGCTCGGCGCCCAGCCGCCTGGCGGCCAGGACCGCCGACAGGCCCACCGCGCCGTCGCCGATCACCGTCACCGACACGCCCTGGTCGACCCCGGCGGTCACGGCGCAGTGGTGGCCGGTGCAGAACACGTCGGACAGGGTGAGCAGGGACGGCAGCAGCTCGGAGTCCTCGCCGACGGGCAGCTTGACCAGCGTGCCCTGGGCCTGCGGGACGCGTACGGCCTCACCCTGGCCGCCGTCCACGCCGTCGGCCGCCCACAGGCCGCCGTGCCGGCAGGAGGTCTGCAGGCCCTCGCGGCAGAAGTCGCAGGTGTTGTCCGACCAGACGAACGGCGCCAGCACGACGTCACCGCGCCGCAGTCCGGACACTTCCGCGCCGAGGTCCTCCACGACCCCGAGAAACTCGTGCCCGATGCGCTCGCCCTCCTCGGTGGCCGGCCTCGACTTGTACGGCCACAGGTCGCTGCCGCAGATGCACGAGCGCAGCACGCGGACCAAGGCGTCGGTGGGTTCGCGCAGGACCGGGTCGGGCACGTTCTCCACCCGCACGTCGCCGGCGCCGTAGATCAGGGTTGCTTGCATGAGTGCCTTCCGTCCTTCAGGTAGTGGTCGTTTGCCTACCCGCGGCCGGTCGAGGCTGGGTGACCGATATGCCGGGTTGTGGTCCGTTATCGGTAGATTTACCTCGCCAGAGCAGTCCGACCCGAAGGCGCCGCACGTTGATCGCCCGCTCACTCGCCGACGCGACCCTCAGCGCCTTGGCCCCCCGGACAAGCGCTCTGAACTGCGATGATATGGATTTAGATATTGGTCTTCCATAAATAGCAATATTGGACAGGAACGATGTCCTGTGATGATCTCTACGCATGAAGAAGACGATTCCGCAGGTCCTACGCCCCTGGCTCGGCGCCGCCGTGCTCGCCTCGCTCACTCTCGGCGGCATCCCCGCGTACAGTGCCACTGCCCACGCGAGCGCCCCGCGCGGCGGCGCCATGGTCGCGACGGCCTATGAGGTCAAGCCGGGTACCGTTGTACGCGATGATCTGCGCGCGGTGTTCGACGCGGCGAAGGTTCGGGGCACGTTCGCGTTGCTGGACGTATCGTCCAAGAAGGTGACCGTGGTGGACCGCCGGCGCGCCGAGAAGCCGATGGTGCCCGCCTCCAGTTTCAAGGTCCCGCACGCGCTGGTCGCTCTGCAGACCGGTGTGGTCAAGAGCCCCGACGAGGTGATCCCCTGGGACGGCACGCCGCAGCCGTTCCCCGAGTGGGAGAAGGACATGAGCATGCGCGAGGCCGTTCGCGTCTCCAACGCGGCGGCGTTCCAGGTGATCGCCCGCCGCATCGGCCTCCAGCGCGAACGGCAGTGGCTGCACCGGCTGGGCTACGGCAACCGGCAGACCGGGACGGTGGTGGACCGGTTCTGGTTGGACGGCCCGCTGAAGATCTCGGCGGTGGAGCAGACCCGGTTCATGGAGCGGCTGGCCGCCCTGCGCCTGCCCGCCTCTCGCACGCACCAGCGCACCGTCCACGACCTGATCAAGCAGGAGGAGAAGAACGGGTACGCGCTGTACGCCAAGTCAGGCTGGCAGAATGCCCCCGATCCCGGCACGGGCTGGTGGACCGGGTGGGTCGAACGCGGCGGACGCGTGTACACGTTCGCGCTGAACATGGACATCGCCAAGGACGGCGACGCCGCGAAGCGCGCCACCCTCGCGCGTGAACTGCTGCACCGGCTGAACGTCCTGCCCACAGCGTGAGCGTTCCCCACGAGGACCCCGTCGATCAGTAGGGGACCTTCACGGAGGTGGCGATGCTCCAGGGGCCGCAGTCGGAGCTGAAGGTGCCGCTGTCGCAGCCCTGGACAATGAAGACGGTCCTGACGAGCCCGCCGTTCTCCACCCGCACGTCGCCGGCGCCGTAGATCAAGGTATTCGGTTCTCGGAACGTGCCGATCCCTTCAGGGCAGCCCGTACCTCCTCTTGATCTGCGCCGCCTCCTCCTCCGTCACCTCGATCGGCGTACGACCCAGCTCCGCCCGCAACTCACCCACGATCCTCTCCTCCGAGGCTCGCACACGGGACCGGAGCTGGGCGAACTGGTCCCCGAACAGCTTCGCCGTCGGCCCGGTCCACACGGTTCCGCTCTGGAACTGCCGGTAGGGCGTCTCGATGTCGCTGTCGATCTCCCCGATCATCGGCTCGACCACGCGCAGGGCGTTGCGCAGAGCCTCGTGCAGTGGATTGGACACCAGCGCCGCCATGGTCAGTCCTTCGCAGTACGAGGGGCAGTCGCGTCAGTCATCAGCTTGGGCGCGATCAACTTCATCAACGCGATCACATCGGCCGCGCTGTCCCGCCCTTCGACGCCCTTCGACATTCCGACGAACAGTTGGGCCTCTCCTCTCACCAGCACCGCACCGGCCTGGTTCTTCTCAACCGTTCCGCCTTGTGTGTAGAAGCCGATCCCGCCGGGGACGATCTCGGGCAGCGGCTTGTCTCCGGCTTTGATCTGGGCCTTGACCCACTCTTCTCCGCCTTCCGGAGTCAGGTCGACATCGATCAGCTTCTTCTTCCTGCCCGTCGGCTGATAGATGGCACATCCGCCCACGCCCACCCCATCGCCGAAGCTGAGGTCGAAATCTCCGCGAGCGATCGGTTGACGCACGCCCGTCATCAACTCCACAGCACGCAGCGGAATGTGGTCGCACATGTAGGGCGGCGCGGCGACTGCCGGCAGTGGTGTCCTGTCAACGGGAGGTTTCTGGGTACTTGTACAGCCAACCAGCAGCACAGCCATGCCTAGAGCGGTGAAAATTCTCACTTGTGCTCGCTGAAGGCGCGGCCGTAGGCATCCACCAGTTCCTCTTTCGCTTTCTTCCATATCGTGCCCTCGTGGTCGTCCTCCGCCCACTGCTCGTAGGCGTCGAAGTGTGGATGCTGGGTGGCGTTCTCCGGTGTCATCTCCCCCAGCGTCATCAAGGTCCCGTCGGCTTTGAGGAAGCTCAAGGAGCGGCGAGTCTCCTGGGCGAAGAGTCCGTGGTCGAACATGGCCTGGGCCACGAGTTGGGTCGCCAGAAACTCCGACCTGGCCTTCGCTACGTTGGCTTCGTACGTCGCCTGGTTCTTGTTGACCTCGGTCTTGGCGCTGTCCTCGATCAGGCTGCTCCACGAACCCACGACGCCGGCCGCAATGGGCCAACCGGCCTTCTGCGGAATCGCCAGCCCAGTGTTGACCACCGCCATGATCTCCTTCATCTTCCGTTCCTGGGCCTCATCCAATTTCTGGCCCTCAGCCATACGAGCGAGCCCCGTCGCGTCGGTGACCAGGCCGAACCCTGCGCCCACCTCCTTCGCAGCGGCTACGAAGCTCTTGTGATCGCCGCTTGCGGCATTGTGGTCGAGCAGCCTTTTTGACCACACGGTTTGGGCCGCCATCAACGTTGAGACGGTCTTCGGATCCTCCTCGAACGCCTCCTCCATGACCACTCGTAAGTCCTCCGTGCGAAACTGCGCACCCCACGGCTCGTTGGGCGGCCAATGCTCGGGGTTGACGGTGCGCACGCGAGCCCCGCTGAGCCCTGATTTCTTGGAGGCGTAGGCGACGTCAGGAATATAGGCGGCGAAGATGAGCGCGGTCGTACTGGCCGGAACGGCCGATTTGCCACCCTTGTTGATCCGCTCACGCTGCAACTCAGCGAACTCCGAGGCCAGTTCGGCGGACAGGAAACCGCGGGACGGATTCTGCGCTGTGCCGTCATGGTCCCTGAAGACTGTGGTGGCCGCCTCGACCGCCCTGCCCACCTCCTCCTTGCCGTTCAGTGTGGGCCGTTCGACGAGAAAGCGTTTGAGCGCCGTAGGGTCCTTGGCGAAAAAGTCCTGGGCGACGGCAGGGTTGCGGGCCAGTGCCGTCATCATGTCCACGATCGGATCCTGGTGGTAATCGCGTAGGACCGTTCCGCCCTGAGCCGGGGTTTTACGATCGTGCGCGTCGATGGCCCTGGCCGCCTGCAGCAGAAAACCCGCGTCGAACGAGCCGTACTTGATCGCCTTGGCGAGTGCCTCGTGATCCGCAGGCGTGCGGACGGCAGTGAGCTCCTCGCGCCAGCCGGCGTCCAACCGAGAGCTGGCCGTACCGAGAGCCTGGCTGAGCGCGATCTGGAGACGGTGGAGCTGCTTGTCGCCCCGCACCGTTTTAGCCATGACCGACCGGTACGTGGTGGCGCCCAGCGCGTGCATGAGCATCGTGGCGAAGGCGGGATCGCCGATGCGCTTCTCCAACTCGGAGAGGGTCTTCTTGTCGATCTTGCCGGTTTTCGCGGTTTCGGCCAGCCGATTCGCGGCGGCGTAGACGTCGGCGTCACTGGAGGACCGGTTGTAGAGGGCCTCGTCAAAGGGGACCATGCCGGCGGTATCGGCCCCCCACGTTGTGGTCAGCGACTGGATGGTTGTATTACGCCGACGCAACTCCGGGCGTTTGGAGCTGATGAAGTTGCCCATCTCGCGAAGAGCCGCCAGGGCGGAGACGTCGAGCTGAAGCCGGCTCAGCGCCTCCCGGATGCGTGGCTCATGAGCGCGGACCGTGGACTCGACCCTGCCGAGGTCACGCTCGAAGCGGTCCATTTGCGAGGGGGTGATACCGGAGTAGTTCCAGTCAGGAGGGCTGGGGGTCAGGGATGGTTTCGCTGTGGTCTGCGCTGGTGGCGGTGTGGCCTGGTCAGCGGGGCGGCCCGGTGTGGGCAACGGGGTGGGGGTCGGCTGGGCGTAGTCCCCGGGAGGCTGGTCGGTCTTGGCCTGTGAAGGCGGAGTTGGGAGGGCGTCGGGTACCGGGTGACTCATGATGGGTCTCCAGCGACGCGAATAGCCGACCTGATTCCGATCCCAGCGCGCCTCGACGGAGACTCATAACGAGCTCCCCATGGATTCTCCCCCGAGGATGTGGGCTATCAGGCAGGAGTTAAGCACATGAGCCAATCCCGGTAAACGCTTTACGCGTCTCTATAAACAACCGGAATTGGCTCGCGTGATATCAGACGGCTCAGAATGTTCATCACAGCGCGGTCAGTAGGGGACTTTGACGGAGGTGGCGATGCTCCAGGGGCCGCAGTCGGAGCTGAAGGTGCCGCGGTCGCAGCCCTGGACGATGAAGACGGTCTTGACGAGCCCGCCGTGGCCGTTGGAGGTCATGCAGGTGTCGCCGCTGCATGTCGGGTCCACGGAGTAGGCGCCGCTCCACGGCGTCAGCCGGGCCACCTTCACCTGCGTGGCCGGGCCGCCGCCGGCGCTCCAGCGGACGTTGAAGAAGTCCCAGTCGCGGCCGAGGCCGCTCCAGCGGAAGACGGCCTTGCCCTTGGCGTAGTAGGCGCGGACCAGCGTGCCGCCGCCGAGGTTCGGCGACCAGACGATCTTGCCGTTGCGGAAGGTCTGGTACGAGCCGCGCTGGCTCGCGTAGCCGTACTCCTTGGAGGTCGGGCAGCCGTAGACGCTGGTCTCGCCGCCGTTGGAGCGCCACAGGTTGCCGACGAGACTGCCGGCCGGCGCTACCAGGGCGGGGTCGCAGGTGGTCGCGCTCGCGGGGGCGGCGCCGATCGTGAGGGCCGTGGCGGCCGTGCCGAGAGCGGTGGCGAGGCCGAGGAGGGTGCGCAGGTGCGGCATTGGAGTGTCCTTTCCGGAGTTGGTTGCGCACTATGTGTAATACGAAGCACTTGAAAGGGGGTGACGGCGGTTTGCGGCCCGCTTACTGAACGCTTTCTCGCCGACGCGGACAGTTCGGTTGCGGGCCCGACACTTGATCAGCGCGCCCTGCAGGGGATCCGCCCGAACCCGCTGGGTAGGCCAGAGGAGACAGGTGCCCACCTGGCCTTTTATGTGACCGAGCAGGTCCGGCAGGTCGACGGTGGGCTTGGCGGAATCGGTCAAGGAGCGTCGCATGGCACGAGTGTCCGTTGCCGGTCTCGGCAACATGGGGAAGGGCATGGCCCGCCGCCTGCTCGCGGAGGGACACGAGGTGACGGTCTGGAACCGGCATCCCGAGGCCGGGGACGAACTCGTCGCGGCGGGCGCCGAACGCGCCGAGTCCGTCGCCGACCTGTTCGCCGCCGGGCCGGTGCTGTCGATGCTGGCCGACGACGCCGCCGTGGCCGCCGTCTTCGACGACTCGGTGCTCGCCGGCGCGGGGCCGGACGCCGTCCACGTCGGCATGTCGACGATCTCCGTCGAGGCCGGGCGCGCCCTGGCCGAGCGGCACGAGGCCGCCGGGATCGGCTATCTGGGGGTCCCGGTGCTGGGGCGTCCTGATGCGGCGGAAGCGGGACAACTCAACCTGCTCGCCGCCGGTGACAGCGGGCTGATCGACTCGCTGGAGCCGGTGTTCTCGACGCTCGGCCGGCGTATCTGGCGGGTGGGTGCGCAGCCGTGGCAGGCCAACCTGGTGAAGATCACCATGAACCTGCTGCTCATCCACGCGCTGGAGGCGATAGCCGAGGGTTTCGCCTTGGTGGAACGGCACGGGATCGACGCACACGACCTGCACGAGGTGATGACGGGGACCGTGCTGACAGGGCCGGTGTACCAGGGCTACGGCAAGCAGATGGCGGACCGCGCGTACATGCCGGCCGGTTTCCGCACCGTCCTGGGCAACAAGGATCTCGGCCTGGCCAAGGCCGCCGCCGACGGGGTCGGGCTGGAACTGCCCACCATGTCCGCCCTGCGTCAGACGTTCCAGGACGCGATCGACCTGGGCCTCGGCGACCACGACTGGGCGTCGATCGCGGAAGCGGTGCGGGGATCGAACGCGCCGCGAGACGAATGACCCGTCTCAGCAGTACGACGACAAAGGCGCGGGGTGACCGCCGCGCCTTCGGCCGGTAAGGTCGTGATCTTCGGCCGGCGTCGGCCGCCGGAGTTCTCGAGGCGGCCACCCATGACCACCCCCGCGCAGCATCGCCTGGACACCGCCCTGGCGGACCTGAAGGCCACCTTCCGCGGAATGACCGCCCACCCCGACGAGAACCACTGCGAGTGCCACCGGCGCAACGGCCAAGGCCTCGCCCTGCTGAGGGCCCCGGACACCTGGCTGCAACCCGACCTACTGCTGCGCATGTGGTGGAGTCCCGACTGGGACGACCACCCGGCAGTGCTGCGCCGGATCCTGCCTCAGCTTACGTACTCCCTGGTCAAAGGCTGGATAGAGCCGATCATCGGCATGGAGGCGGTCGGTCACTCGCTCGCTTTCGGTGATTGGCAGCACTGGCCCGCCGAGCAGGCCGCAGCCGTGCGGGAGTTTCTGGACTCATGGTGGGCGTACAGCCTCACCACGCCCGAGGTCGCCGTGCCCGCGTACGACGTGCTGACGCTGTGCGCCGAGGCGTCCGGCACGCTCACGCCCTGGCTCGACGTCTGGGCATCGCTGAGCGACCCGGTGGCCGACCAGCGGCTGGCGGAGACCGTCGCCTACTGGGGCCCCGACCTGCTGGGAGACGAGCTTCCCTGGCTCACCCACAAGGACGAGCGAGCCCAGTGCGCCGAGCTGAACGCCTGGCTGGCACGCCACGCTCCCACCCGCTTGCGTGCCGCCGGCGCGCCGGAGCAGTCGCTCCACTGGGTCCGGCTGCTGGGCCTCCCCAAGCCGGCCCGCTGGGACGACCCGTACTGGGACGACTACGGTTGCTGATCCACTGTGAAGATCTCACGAGATGGTAAAAATGGGGCGAAATGGGCTGACGGTTGGGGCGATGGATGATCCGGGTGCTGCTCGCCGAGGACATGCACATGGTCCGCGGGGCGCTGGTCGCGCTGCTCGACCTCGAACCCGACATCGAGGTGGTCGCCCAGGTGGCGGCCGGGGACGAGATCGTGCCCATGGCCCTGGCACACGACCCTGACGTGGCGGTGATCGACGTCGAACTGCCCGGCGTCGACGGGCTCACCGCCACGGCCGAGCTGCGCCGGCGGTTGCCGCGGTGCCAGGTGCTGATCGTGACGAGTTTCAGCCGGCCGGGAAGCGTACGCAGGGCGTTCGCCGCGCGGGCGTCCGGGTTCCTGGTCAAGGACGCCCCGCCGGATCGGCTCGCCGACGCGATCAGGAGGGTCGCGGCGGGTGAGCGGGTGGTCGATCCCGCGCTCGCCGTGGCGGCGCTGGAGACGGCCGAGAGCCCGCTCCGGCCGCGCGAGCTGGAAGTCCTGCGGCAGTTTGCGGACGGCGAGGACGTGGCGGACATCGCCGGGGCGCTGTTCCTGTCCGTGGGCACCGTGCGCAACTACCTCACCGGGATCGTCACCACCCTGAACGCCCGCAACCGCCTGCACGCCGTACGGATCGCCCAGGAGGCGGGTTGGCTCTGAGCCCGGTCCGCCTGCTCGCCGGGTTCATCTGCGTGCTGTGCGTGCTCCGGGTGGCCTTCCACGACTCCGGGCCGCTGACCGTGGCGAGCATCATCGGCGTCGCCGCGCTCCAGCTGCCGATCTCGCTCCCGGGCAGACGGCCGGGATTCCTCCTGCCGCTGCAGGCCGTACTGAACTATCTGCCGCTACTGGCGGAGGCGGACGGCTGGCGGGCGGGCGGCACGGGGTTCGTCGCCGCTTCGGTCCTGCTCATGGTGCGCGGGCCTTGGGCGTGGCCGATCTTCGGGCTGATCGCGGTGGTCGAGGGCGTCCTGGCGGGCGCCGTACTGGACCTGGCGCCGGTGTACGTCTACTACGCGGTCGTCGCCCCGCTCAACGTAGGTTTGACGCTGTACGGTCTCAGCCGCCTGGCCGACCTGCTGGACCGGGTACGGCGGGAGCGGTCCGAGCTGGCCGCCAGGGCCGGGGAGGTCGAGCGGCTACGGCTGTGGCGGCACGTACACGACCTGGTCGTGAGCAGCGCGTCCACGGTCGAGCGGCTGACCCTCGACCTGGCCGTGAGCAGCGCGTCCACCGTCGAGCGGCTGACGCGGCACCGGGACGACGTGCGGACGGCGATGAACCGGGCGGTCGCCGTCGCCCGGGAGGCGCTGGCGCAGGTGCGCTCCCTGCCGGCCGTCGAGGCGGCACTCCCGGTCCCGCCGCGCGATGACGACACCCGGATCCTCCGGCTGGCCACGCCGATCCTCGTCGTCACGCACGTCCTGTTCGTCGGGCAGTCGGTGTTCAACTTCGTCGCCGACGAGGGGGTCGATCCCGGCTCCGGGCAGGTCGCGTACCTGGCTCTGCTGCCCGTGACGTTCGGCCTGCAGTTCTGGCATCTGGCCGCGCTGCGCACCCGGCCCAGGTTCCTGACGTGGACGCTGGTCGCTCAGGCGCTCACCATCTACGTGCCGCTCCTGCAGGGGGAAGTGGCCGGGCTGGTGGTGTCGGGGTTCTTCGCCGGGGTGGTGCTGCTCCATGTGCGGGCGTGGGTCTCCTGGCCGCTGTGCGTGGCGATCTGCGGCGTCAACGCGGTCGCGTCCTGGCCGGGCTGGTACGAGTTCTGCGCCTCCCTGGCCGCTGCCCTGACCGTCTACGGACTGACGCGGCTCGTCGCCCTCGTCACCGAGCTCAGGGAGACCCGGGCCGAGCTCGTCGAGGTGGCGGCCCTGCGCGAACGGCTCAAGGTGGGCAGGGACGTCCACGACCTGCTCGGGCGCGGCCTCACCACGATCGTCCTGCACGGCGAGCTCACGCTGCGGCTGCTCGACACGGACCCCGGCCGGGCGATGGGGCAGCTCGATCGCGTGGCGGAGGCGGCGCGGGCCACGCTCTCGGACACCGCCCTGGTGAGCGGACGCTTGTCACTGGCCGACGAGCTCGCCTCCGCCAGGGCCATGCTGGAGTCGGCGGGAGCGACCGTACGGATCAACGCCGCGCCCGTGACCGGGCCCGCCGAGCCGGTGCTCGCGGTGGTGCTGCGCGAGGCGGTCACCAACGTGCTCCGGCACAGCACGCCGGTCGAGTGCGTGGTCGAGCTCGCCGTCGAGGACGGCCGCGCCCGGCTGCGCGTGACCAACGACGGGGTCACCCCCGGCTCCGGCCCCGCCCTCGCGTCCGCCTCCGGCTCCGTCTCCGTCTCCCGCTCCGGCGAGCCTGGGACGGGGCTGCGGAATCTGCGCGCCCGGCTGGCCGCCGTCGGCGGCGAGCTCACCACCATCCGGAACGGCGACCGCTTCGAACTCCTCGCCCACGCGCCAGTCGATCATGAGAATCTCATGCCCACGAGGTGAACGCGGCGACTGTGCCGGAGATCGCCCGCTGTCGCACAGTTGGTCCCGCCCCACTGACACGACCGACTGACCAGGGATCATGAACCGTCGACAGTTCCTCGCAGCCGCCGTCCTCTCGGGCCTCGCCTCCGGCTGCGGCTCTAGCTCCGGCTCCGGGAGCGATCCGGCTGCCTTCCGTACCGAGCTACGCGTACCTCCCCTGCTCAAGCCCAAGGTGGGCGAGGACGGGACGCGGACGTTCGCGCTCACGATGCAGCGGGGACGCAGCGAGATCCTGCCCGGTAAGCCGGTCGAGACCTGGGGGTTCAACGGCCCGCACCTCGGGCCGACCATCCGGGCGGCGCGCGGCGACAAGGTCCGGATGACGGTCACCAACCGACTGGACGAGCCCAGCACCGTGCACTGGCACGGGATGCGGCTGCCCGCCAAGATGGACGGCGGCCCGCACCAGACGATCGAACCGGGCGGCACGTGGACCCCGCACTGGACCATCGACCAGCCTGCCGCCACGTCCTGGTATCACCCGCACCCGCACGGGCAGACCGCCAAGCACGTCTATCGCGGGCTCGCCGGGATGTTCATCATCGACGATCAGAGCGTACCGGGGCTGCCCTCGCGGTACGGGGTGGACGACTTTCCCCTCATTTTTCAGGACAAGAATCTCGCCGAGGACGGGTCACCGACCGGTGACCCCTTGAAGGGCACTTTCGGCATTCTGGGCGACCACATGCTGGTCAACGGGACGTACCAGGCTTTTGTGAATGTACGTACTGAGCAGGTGCGTTTCCGAATGCTGAATGGGTCGAACGCCCGGATGTACCACCTTTCCTTCGCCGACCGCCGTACGTTTCACATCGTCGGTAACGACGCCGGCCTGCTGGCCGCGCCTGTTGAGGTGGACCAGGTCTCCCTCACGCCGGGCGAGCGCGTGGAGGTTGTCGTGACTTTTGCGGCCGGAGAGCAGGTCCTGCTGCGCACTCTGGCGGGGTCCGACGACATCGACGAGGGCGACTTCGACCTGCTGAAAATCGTCGCGGCGCCGCGGCTCGCCGCCTCTCCCCCGCTGCCCGCTCGCCTGGGCGGCCCCGCGACGATCGTGGTCCCCCCGAACGCCACGGTCCGACGCTTCCGGCTCAACGGACACGACGCCATCAACGGCAAGGAAATGGACATGTCGCGGATCGACGAGGTGATCCCTGCCGGGGCCGTCGAGATCTGGGAGATCGAGAACACCGTCTACGCCCACAACTTCCACATCCACGAGGTGGCGTTCCAGGTGCTCGACGTGGACGGGGACAAGCCGGCGGCGTACGCGAGCGGGCATAAGGACACGGTGTACGTGCCGCCGAAGAGCACGGTCCGGCTGGCCGTACAGTTCGGCCGGTTCACCGATCCGGCCATGCCGTACATGTACCACTGCCACATCCTGCGGCATGAGGATTCCGGCATGATGGGACAATTCGTAATCGTGAAGCCCGGCACCGAAAACCAGGTGTCCCGTACGATCGCCGCCCACCACGAGTAACCCCAGGTGTCAGAGGCCGAATCGATACAGGAACGGTCCATATTCAGCCCGGCAATATGATCAATTCTTCTTATGCCTTCCAATCCTGGAGTTTCTACGCGCATTCGAGCTCTCCTGACAGCCGCCGTGCTGGCCGCCGGCGCGATGGCCGTCGTCTCCCCGCCGGCCCACGCGGCCGCCCCCGCCGTCCAGATCACCAAGATCTACTACAACTCCCCCGGCTCGCCGGACAACGGCCAGAACAGCAGCCTGAACGGCGAGTACGTACAGCTCAAGAACATGACCAGGAAGGCCGTCAGCCTCAGAGGCTGGACCATGCGCGACATGACGCGCCGGTCTGACCACGTCTACACGTTCGGCGCGTTCACCCTCAAGCCCGGGAAGACGGTCACCTTACGGACCGGCAGGGGCAAGAACACCGCCACCATCCTTTACTGGGGCAGGAGCGGCGGCGGAACCTTCGCCTACATCTGGAACCAGGCCTCGGACACCGGCTACCTGCACAACGCCTCCGGCAAGCTGGTGGACTCCTGTTCGTACAACTCGTCGCGGGTCGAATACAAGATCTGCTGACCTCGACCCCACCCGCATCCGGCCCCCGGCACTCGCCGGAGGCCGGTTTTTCGTGAACGTGCCGACTG
Organism: Nonomuraea glycinis; assembly: GCF_014646515.1. GTDB lineage: Bacteria > Actinomycetota > Actinomycetes > Streptosporangiales > Streptosporangiaceae > Nonomuraea > Nonomuraea glycinis. The sequence goes on along the minus strand of NZ_BMNK01000013.1, from coordinate 123,575 downwards.
CCGACGTTCGGGGTGACGCTGCTCACAGGACTTGCCTCTGACATCAATGTCAGGATTTAGCGTAGCGGCAGGTCCTACCAGGGAGAAAAGATGAAGATTTCCGGTTCTGTCGCGCTCGTCACCGGCGCCAACCGCGGCATCGGGCGGCACTTCGCCCGGCTGCTGCTGGAGCAGGGCGCGAGCAAGGTCTACGCGACCGCGCGCACCCCCGAGTCCATCGACATCCCCGGCGTCGAGACGCTGCGGCTCGACATCACCGACCCGGCGTCGATCGCCGCCGCGGCGGCGATCGCGACCGACGTCGACCTGCTGGTCAACAATGCCGGCATCTCGACCTTCACCAACCTCGTCACCGGCGACCTGGACAAGATCCGGCTGGAGATGGACACCCACTTCTACGGCACCCTCGGCATGATCCGGGCGTTCGCCCCGGTGCTCGGCGCCAACGGCGGCGGCGCGATCGTCAACATGCTCTCCGCGCTGTCGTGGTTCTCCTTCGACGGCGCCAACTCCTACGGCACCGCCAAGGCCGCCGCGTGGAGCCTCACCAACGGCGTACGACTCGAACTCGCCAAGCAGAAGACGCTGGTGACCGGCGTACACCTGGGCCTGGCCGACACCGACATGGCGGCCGGCGCCGACGGCCCCAAGGCCGACCCGGCCGACGTGGTCCGCGCGGCACTCGACGGCGTCGAGGCCGGCAAGCTGGAGGTCGTCGTCGATGACTGGAGCGCCCATGTCAAGGCGTCCCTGTCCCGCGATCCGCTCGAGTTCTACGGCCAGTCCCTGGCGAGCTGACGACGGGACGCCGGTGGGGAGCACCGAGGCGCCGTACCGCGGTTTCGGGGTGGAGCCTATGCTGGGCGCGGTCTTCGACCTGGTAGAACGAGGCGGTGATCCCGGCCTCTGGTGAGCTGATGTGGCGGCTGATAGTGGCCGCGGAACGGATGAACGATGACTGAACGCCCCTCGGACGAAGCGCGAGACGCCCGTTTTGTGGAGATGCTGGCTGAGCGGCGCGTGGTCGCCATCGTGCGCGGCCGGGACGCGGACGCCGCCCTCCGCACGGTGATCACGCTGTTCGAGGAGGGCATCGGCCTGGTGGAGGTGTCGCTGGTCACCGCCGGCGCGCTGGACGTCATCCGGCAGGCCCGCGCGGCCCTCGGCGACTCGGCGGCCCTCGGCGCGGGGACCATCCTCACCACCGACGACGCCGTCGCGGCGGAGGAAGCCGGGGCCTCCTACCTGGTCACCCCCGCCGTCACCAAGGCCGTGTCGTACGGCCGGCTGCCCGTGCTCGCGGGCGCGTTCACCCCCACCGAGGTCGTCGCCGCGCTCAACGCGGGGGCCACCGCTATCAAGCTGTTCCCCGCCTTCCACGGCGGCGAGCAGTACCTGCGCGCGCTCCGCGACCCGTTCCCCCACGTCCCGTTCGTCCCGGTCGGCGGGGTCAGCGCCGACGCGGCGACCGCGTACCTGCGCGCCGGGGCGGTCGCGGTCGGCGTGGGCTCGCCGCTGGTGGGCGACGCCGCCGACGGCGGCAGCCTCGCCGCGCTCAAGGACCGCATCCGAGCCTTCAAGGACCTGCCGTGACCTCTCCGGGGATCGACGTCGCCACCTTCGGGGAGACGATGGCGGCCCTGCGAGCGGACGGGCCGGTCAGGCTCGGCGGCGCGATGCGGCTCTCGGCCGCGGGCGCCGAGTCCACCGTCGCGATCGGCCTGGCCCGGCTCGGTCACCGGTCCCGCTGGACCGGGCTCGTCGGCGATGACGAGACCGGGGAGCTCGTCCTGCGTACCTTGAGGGCCGAAGGCGTTGATGTGGCCCACGCCCGTACCGACGTTCGTGGGCCCACCGGGCTGATACTCCTCGAACAGCGGATCGGCGACCTGACCAGGGTGATCTACCACCGGGCCGGCTCGGCCGCCTCCTTCCTCGGGCCTGAGGACGTCCTGCCCGCGCTCGACCCACTGCCCAAGATCCTGCACGTCACCGGCATCACACCCGCTCTCGGACCCGGTCCTGCGGCGGCCGTACGGGCGGCGGTGGAGTGCGGGGCGCGGGTCTGCCTCGACGTCAACTACCGTTCCCGGCTCTGGGGACGGGAGCAGGCGGCGCAGACGCTCCGGCCGCTGGTGCCGTACCTCACGGTGGTTGTCGCCTCCGACGACGAGCTCGACCTCCTCGCTCCGGCCTCGGCCACGACTGAGGAGGACCAGGTGGCGGCGCTGCTCGCGGCGGGGGTGGCGGAGGTCGTGGTCAAGCGCGGCTCGGCCGGGGCCAGCGCGTACACCGCTAAGGAAACGGTGCACCACCCCGCACGTCCGGTACGTGTCACGGACGTCGTCGGAGCCGGGGACGCCTTCGTCGCCGGCTACCTGTCGGGCCTGCTCGACAACCTCGACCTCACCGACCGCCTCAACCGGGCCACCGCCACCGGGGCCTTCGCCGTCGCCTCGTCCGGCGACTGGGAAGGTCTTCCCACCCGGCGCGAACTGGCCCTCCTCGACTCCCTGCCGGGCTCCACCCTGCGCTGACCGGGGTTCACCGGGCTTGACCACTCAGGATCCGCCACCACAGGTCTTCGGCGGCAGCGACGGACAGCCAGGCGCTCTCGTCGCTGCCGGTGAGGGATCCGCTGGTGCTGCGGCGGACAAACCCCAGCCCGCCTGCCGCGCACAGCTCGTAGATCGGGCTCTGGCAGACGCAGGTGTGCGCTCGGACTCGCACTCTGTCTGTACGGGGGAGGCTGGGTTCCCATTCGACCAGTTCGGTCTGGGCTTGGGCGGCAGCCACGTGGAGTCCTCGGTAGTCGCCACGAGAGCGCGGGCAGTTCACGCCATCACTGCCATACCCGCTTGGTCCTGGAGCACCGCCGCGATGGTCGCGGGGTCGTCGCCGCTGACCGTCTGGTGCAGTCCCCCGGCTATCTCGGCGTAACTGAGCCGGGCACCACGCCGGGTCGCGTAGAACACACCCTCATCACTGACGAAGAACGACCAGCCGGGGAACATGACGCGCAACGCGCCGAGGTCATAGCCAAGTTGTGCCATGTCACGAGCGTAGAAGGCAACCTTGGTTATGTCTACCCTTGTCTACCCACGTAGGCTAGCGTTGACCCTTAACTAGCGTTTTCTATCGTTGAGGAATGTTCGAGTTCGAGCCCGACAGGCCAAGATGGCAGCAGGTCGCCGACGTCATTCGACAGCGCATCCAAGCCGGCACCTACCCGCCCAAGCACCTGGTCTCCGAGCTCTCCCTCGTCCAGGAGTTCGGCATCGCCCGCGACACCGCCCGCAAGGCAGTACGCGCCCTACGCGAAGAAGGCCTGATCTACACCGTCCCGCACATGGGCAGCTTCGTCAGCCATCGCGACGACGCCGACGCCCCCAAGGACGAGCTCTCAACGGAGTAGCACCCCTGCCAATGGGGACGGCGAATCGGACTCTGTCCCTGCAAGAAAGCCCTACGGGTTAACTCGCGACACGCGGCTGCAAGATCGTGACATCTCGGTGGCCGTGGGCTCTCCTACCGCTCGGAGGCGAGAGGGAGACGCAGCATCCGCACGACTGTCGGTCTCCCGACATATCGTGATCCAATGGCGTTATCCGATCTCGATCGCGAGATGGTCCTTACGGCCATCGAGGAGTACGACCAACTGGGCCGCGATGCCTTCCTGGAGCGGTACGGCTACCGAGAAGCGCGCGACTACTTCATCCTCCACAACGGGCGCCAGTACGACTCCAAGGCGATCGCCGGCGTGGCCCACCGCGGGATCGGCGGGCGCCCCCTTCACGCTTCGGAGTTCTCTGGAGGGGCGGCGACGGTCGGCAAAGTCCTCGGCCACCTCGGATTTCTCCTTACTTCGCGCCAAGATGCGCCGCCTGCCGAGGCATTCCTGGAAAAGATCAGAAATCTCGACACCGCCGTCTCGAACGGCCGCCCCAAGCGGCACCAGCCGCTCACCCTCCTGTGGGCCCTCGGCCGCGCCGCCCACCGAGCGGAACGTCTTATCCCCTGGAATGCCACACGGGCCGAAATCAGTGCGCTCATCAGAGAGTTCGGCCTGGAGGGCGACCGACCCACCCCCGAATACCCGGTCTTGAAGCTCACGCACTTCGGGTTATGGACGCTGCCCGACCACCCAGAGCCGCCTCGCCCGAGCGGCAGCCCGCCTTTAGGGTGGATGAGCCGAAACCAGCCGATTTCCGGCCTACGCGAGTGGGTGTACGACCTGCTGACGGAGGACCAGGCAGTACGGTCCCAAGCGACCGCGTGCCTCTTGAGCACGTACTTCCAAGACGTGGATCAGAACGCGCTGCTCATACGCGTCGGCCTGGGCGATATCAACGATGAGCCGCTCCCACCACCCGACGATGCCCGTACACCGGAACGCCGCCCGACCACGGCCATGAGGATCGTCCGGGACAGCGCGCTCTCACTGCTGATCAAGACCCTGCACGATCACACCTGCCAGATCTGCGGAGTCCGACTGCTACTCCCCAACGGCCCGTACGCCGAGGGAGCGCATATCCGCCCGCTCGGCGGCCCGCATGACGGCCACGATGTGGCAGGCAATCTCCTCTGCCTGTGCCCCAACGACCACGTGCTCTTCGACCAGGGCGCGATCACCATCAAGGACGACCTAACGGTGATCAACCGGCTCACCGGCGAGCCGAGGGGCACCTTACGCACCGTTCCCGGTCACGACATCGATCCGCAGCATCTGGCGTACCACCGCAGCTTGTACTGAACTCATGAATGCTGTTACTCGAAGCTTTGCCGGCATCCCATCGCGCACTGCGCGTCACCGCGCCTTCCCTCTCAGGATCCGCCACCACAGGTCTTCGGCGGCGCGGAAGGACAGCCAGGCGCTCTCGTCAGCACTCGTGGGGGTATCACCGATGATGCGCCGGACGAATCCCAGGCCGGCTGCAGCGCACAGCTCGTAGATCGGGCTCTCGCAGACGCATGTGTGCCTTCGGACTCGCACCCGGTTCGTACGGGGAAGGCTGGGCTCCCACTCGACCAGTTCGGCGCGGGCTTGGACGGCAGCCACGTGGAGTCCCCGGTACTCGCCACGAGAGGGCGGGCAGCTCACGCCATCACCGCCATCCGCGCCTGGTCCTGGAGCGCCGCCGCGATGGTCGCGGGATCATCGCCGCTGACCGTCTGGTGCAGTCCTGCGGCTATCTCGGCGTAACTGAGCTGGGCACCACGCCGAGTGGCGTAGAACACACCCTCGTCACTGACGAAGAACGACCAGCCAGGGAACATGACGCGCAACGCGTCGAGGTCGCAACCAAGCATCACCATGCCTCCAAAGTAGCCATCCTGTTCAGCCCTGTCCATGCCATTCCAAGACATGGGCTGCAACGAGGTGTATGCACAGGTATTTCTATGGTTAGACAGTGATTGAGTTCGAGCCAGATCGCTTCCGGTGGGAGCAGATCACCGACACGCTCCGCCAGCGCATCACCGACGGCACCTACCCGCCCAAGCACCTACTGTCGGAGGTGCAGCTCATGCAGGAGTTCGGCGTAGCCCGAGGCACCCTCCGCAAGGCCATGCAACGCCTCCGCGACGAAAAGCTCATCTATACGATCCCCAACCTGGGCAGCTTCGTCGGCCAACGCACCGAACCCAGCGCCCTCGACAGGCCGGCCAGCGACTAACCCAGCCGACATGACCTCTTGTGAACGTCGACTGCACACCGACCAGGTATCGACCGGCGAAGCGGCCCGGCAGATTGTCGACACCTTCCGCAGCGCGCAGGCACGTTGTGCGAGCTACCAGCCTGACTACGCAAGATCCGCTGCCACAGTGCCTGCGCATCGCGCGACGGCAACCACGGGCTGCAATGATCGTGTTGTCGTTGGAGGTGCGCCGTACATACAACGAGCCGGCGGCCGTGGAGGCCGCAGCCAGTAAGACCCGGCGAAGGATCACCACAGGCCAGTAACGGCCGGGGCATCCCGATCTCAAGAGAGCCCCGCCAGGCCGTCGCCTCGGCATCTCCAAAGGAACCGCCCGAGCATGCCTCCCTTGTGGCAATGCACCTGATCGCGCATGATTCTTGTCAGCTACAAGAGCACCCCCGTAGACAGGAAGACAAATGGGACAGCGGGTCGTTCATGCTCAGGTAGGATCCTCCAGCGCTCTGAAGTCGGGCGCTGGCAAGCGGGATGTCCAGAAGAAGACCAAGGACCGCTGGACTGACGCTGACGAGAAAAGGCGCCAGCAGCTCATCAGGATTGCTAGGTCATCCGGCGTGTCTGCGCGAAAGATTCGGCAGCTTATCAAACGCTTGGGTACCTAATCCTCTATCATCCGGTAGCGCTCTCCCGATCGCCTGGCTGTGGCCAGTCATCGTACGGGTTGAGGGCGATCGAAGGTCCGGGCTTCGTTCCCCTCCCCTCCCCGGCCCCGGCCCACCGGAAAGATGGCTTGGCGCTGCCACGGGATATACGCGGGATAGACCTGCCTCCCCCTCACTCCTCGAGACTGCTTGTCAGCACGTTGGAAGGGCTTGGTGATCGCCACTCCACTTCTTGCGCCGCACGGTCTGTACAGCAGCAGGGCGGCCCCGTCCAAGTCTCCCCATAACGGCCCAGCAAGAGATCACGATTCGGGCCTTCCTCGCGCATTTATCGAAGGCCCTTACTAAACTTTGCCGGAGAAACCCGGCTTTGGAGGCAGCGAGTGACGGACCGTGTCATCGAGAACCCGATCATCAACTCGCCCTACCTTCCGCCGAGCAGATACTTCGAGTTCGACAGCCACGGGGTCCCCGGTGACGTCAAGGAAGGCCGGCGTCCGAGTTCTTTCTTCATCCCGGTCCCCAAGGCCCAGAAGGGCAATGCCCAGTTTGAACTGGATCTCCCCGAGCTCGGGCTGACCGGCGACCAGATCGAGCAGAACCACTTCATCAACGCGATCCGGCGCAAGGTCGACGCATGGCGCATGCGCGGCTACCCGGACGTCACCCCAACCTCACGCCGCCTCCTGGAGTATTGGAGCGATCCCACCAGGGAAAACAGAATTTTGTTCTGTCAACGTGAGGCTGCTGAGACCGCGATCTACCTCGCCGAGGCCGCGCACAGGCAGGGCGATCCCTCGATCCACAACGCTCTTGCCGAGATCAATGCCACCTACAACGATGGACTCTCCCGAGTCGCGCTGAAGATGGCCACCGGCTCAGGCAAGACGATCGTGATGGCCATGCTGATCGCCTGGCATACCCTCAACAAGGTCGCCAATCCACAGGACAGACGGTTCGCCAAGCGCTTCCTGGTCGTCGCGCCGGGCTTGACCATCCGTGACCGGCTCCGTGTCCTACTGCCAGCGGACGAGGGCAACTATTATCGGATGCGCGATCTGGTCCCGGTCGACCTGTACGGGTCGCTCACCCAAGCCAAGATCGTCATCACGAATTATCACGCGTTCCAACGCCGGGAGACCAAGCTGGGCCAGGGGGTGGCCAAGACCACCAAGGAGTTGCTGGCCGGCAAGTCTGGAGCGCAGAGTCCGTTCCTGGAGACCGTTGGGCAGATGGTAGCCCGGGTCTGCCGGGAGCTGGGTAGCGCCAAGTCCGAGATCGTCGTCCTCAACGACGAGGCCCACCATTGCTATCGGGACCGGATCGACGACCCGGAGGAAGGTGCCGACGCAGGCCTGACCGGCGAGGGCAAGAAGGAAGCCGAGGGCCGTAACGACGAGGCACGCGTATGGTTCCGCGGCTTGCAGGCGATCAAGGCCAAGCTCGGCGTCAAGGCTGTCTATGATCTGTCGGCCACCCCGTTCTTCCTGTCCGGCTCCGGCTACAAGGAGGGCACTCTCTTCCCGTGGGTGGCCAGCGACTTCTCCCTCGTCGAGGCAATCGAGTCGGGCATCGTTAAGATCCCCCGGGTTCCCGTTGATGACAACAGCACCTCGGTCGACGTGACCTACCTCCAGTTGTGGCAGAACATCCGAGACCAGCTGCCCAAGAAGGGCCGCAAAGATCAGACCGTCTCACCCGAGTATCTGCCGCCCGCTCTCGAAGGCGCCCTGTACAGCCTTTACGACTCCTACAAGAAGTCCTTCCAGGCATGGCAGGACTCCGAGGGTGCCAAACAGGGCGACCCGCCACCGGTCTTCATCGTGGTGTGCAACAACACCACGGTCTCCAAGATGGTCTATGACTGGATCGGCGGCTGGGACAAACCCGTCAACGGGGAGACGATCGTTGCGGTCCGCGGCAGGCTGCCGCTGTTCTCCAATGTGGACGATAACGGCCAGTGGCTGCACCGACCGCCGACGATCCTGGTCGACTCCGAGCAGTTCGAGAAGGGTGAGTTGACTGCGGAGTTCCGCAAGGCGCTCGGGCATGAGATCGAGAAGTTTAAGCAGGAGTATGCCCAACGTTTCCCCGGCCGGTCCGCTGACGACGTGAACGACACGCAAATCCTGCGCGAGGTGATGAACACCGTCGGCAAGAAGGACAAGCTCGGCGAGCATGTCCGCTGCGTGGTCAGTGTCTCCATGCTGACCGAGGGTTGGGATGCCAACACCGTCACCCACATTCTCGGGGTGCGCGCCTTTGGCACCCAGCTCCTGTGCGAGCAGGTCGTCGGACGGGGCCTGCGCCGCCGCTCCTACGCGGTCGACGAGAACGATTTCTTCACCCCCGAGTACGCCGACGTGTATGGCGTGCCGTTCCAGTTCATGCCAACGAGCGGGAAGGTCGTCGACCCCAAGCTACGGGTCACTCGACACGTGCGCGCGATTCCTGGCAGGGAACAAGCTGAGATCACCTTTCCTAGACTCGTCGGTTACCGGATCGAGCTGCCTGACGAGGAGCTGATCCCGGACTTCGACGAGGAGAGCCGCCTGCGGATCACTACGGATATGATCCCCACCCAGACCACGGTCTCGGGCGTGGTCGGCGACATCGGCATGGACATCCTCGAAGGACTCCAGGAGAGCCGCGAGCAGGAGGTCGCCTTCCAGCTCGCCAAGCGGGTCATGGAGAGCTATCTCACCGACCCCGACGATCGCAAACCATGGCTCTTCCCGCAGATCCTGCAGATCTCCAAGCAGTGGCTGGCCGAATGCGTCGACTACGACCCCCACACCTTCGTTGGTCTGCTCCTGATCGCTCAACACGGCGACCGCGCCGCCCGACGGATCAAGGATTCGATCCTGACTACCAAGGGCAATCGGCAGCCGAAGGCCCTGCCGATCTTCCGCCCGTTCGATCATGTCGGCTCCACCGCTGAGGTGAACTTCTCCACTACCAAGCAGGTCTTCCCAACGGCTGAGGAGAAGAGCCACGTCAACTTTGTCGTGCTCGATGGGGTGGACGGCAACACGTGGGAGCAGAAGGTCGCCCAGATCCTGGAGTCCATGCCCCAGGTCGCCGCCTACGTCAAAAACGACCACCTAGGCTTCACCATCCCCTACTCCATCGGCGGCCAGACTCGCCAGTACATCCCCGACTTCCTGGTGCGACTGGCGCCGCTTACCCCGGACGACGACCTGACCCACACGCTGATCGTGGAGGTCTCAGGCAGCCACAAGCCCGCCGACTCCACCCACGAGAAGGCGGTAACCGCGCGTGACCGTTGGGTCCCCGCCGTCAACAACCACGGCGGCTTTGGCCGCTGGAGCTACTGCGAGTTGAAAGACCCCGACAAGTTCCGCGCCGGGCTGGAGCAGGCGATCCAGGCGCTGTACGGCGGACGCGGGACCAGCGCCCAGGTCGGCCCCGCTTGGGACCTCGACCCCACGACCACAATGATCCTTGCCAGTGAAGGGAAGTAGCGGGATGCCGCCGAAGCAGACCTCCGGGCCGACCGTCATCGAGTCGTTCAAGCACGAGGACAAGCGGACGAACATCCCAACCGCCGACTCTCACGACCTGCTCGACGAACAAGCCGCAGGAATCGCCAAGCTGCGCTACCCTCGCAACCCCGAACTGGACCCGCAACTGGTCTGGAACGGTAAGGATGCACAGGACTCCGGTGATCTGGTGGTGGATGCTCCGCCCATCTACATCCAGGAGAAGATCGACCCACGCGTCCTCATCGAAAACCTCCGCCGTACGGCCGAGCGGCCCGAGGACGAGCCGGAGCTCACCCTCTTCGATACCTTCGACGGCCTGGACGGCTTCGAGGCGATCGAGTATTACCAGCACCAGGCCAACTGGTCCAACCGGATGATCCTCGGCGACTCGCTCCAGGTTATGGCCTCCCTCGCGGAGAAGGAGAACCTTCGCGGCAAAGTCCAGATGATTTATATTGACCCACCGTATGGCATCAAGTTCGGCTCCAATTTTCAGCCATTCGTCGGTAAGCGAAATGTCAAAGATGGAAAGATTGAGGATGTCACCCGGGAGGCCGAACAGATCAAGGCCTTCCGTGATACATGGCAGTTGGGTATCCACTCCTACCTGAGCTATCTACGTGACCGCCTGATCATTTCTCGTGACCTGCTCACCGATTCCGGCACTATCTTCATTCAGATCGGCGATGAGAATGTTCATCTCATCCGAGCACTGCTGGATGAGATTTTCGGCAGCGAGAATTTTATCTCCCTGATTACAGTGCGGAAGACCACAGGCGTCGATGCTACCTATCTTGCAGCAACGGTGGACTTCATCCTTTGGTACGGGAAGGACGCCAAGCAGACCAAGTATCGACAGCTCTACGTCTCGAAGGTGACCGAGTCAGAGGGCGCCGACCGCTATGACCAAGTACTGCTGTCAGATGGAACAGCGCGACGAATCCGCCCAGAGGAGAGGGTCGATCCGTCCACACTCCCGACAGGCGCAGTACGGTACCGGCTCGACAACTTGACCAGCGATGAGTTCCGTCCCGACTCCACGGTCGACTTCGAGTTCGAGGGACGGACGTTTCATCCTGGCCAGAAATCTCACTGGAAGACAACCGTCCCGGGGCTGCGGCGGCTGGAAATCGCTGACCGCTTGGAAGCCACCAAGAGATCGCTGAACTACCGGCGACTCCTTTCCGACTTCTCCGTCAAGCAGATCAGCAACTTGTGGGCTGATATCAGCGGTGCGGTGCAGAGTCGTTCGGACCCCAAGGTTTATGTTGTCCAAAGCTCGACCACGCTCGTCCAGCGCTGTCTGCTGATGGCGACCGATCCCGGCGATCTCGTTCTGGACCCCACCTGTGGATCAGGAACGACAGCGGTAAGCGCAGAACAGTGAGGGCGTCGCTGGATCACGATCGACACCTCCCGTGTCGCTTTGGCCCTCGCTCGTCAGCGGATCATGACGTTGCAATTTCCCTATTACCTTCTCTCGGATTCTCGCGAGGGACGGAAAAAGGAAATGGAGCTGACCGGACAGCTAATATCTGGCGGATCCCACATAGGCGATATCCGTAAGGGGTTCATCTACAAACGCGTGCCTCGGGTGACCCTTGGAGCCATCGCCAACAACCCGGAGATCGTCGAGGGGATGAGCCGGGAACAGATTGACGCGGTCATCTCTCGTCATGCTGAGCAGGAGCCACTGTACGACCAGCCATACGAGGACAAGAAGAAAATCCGCGTCGCGGGCCCCTTCACTGTGGAGTCCCTCGCACCGCACAAGACCATCGCGACCACCGTACAGACGCGTACCGAGCAGGCCGCGACTGAGGCAGACGCATCCAGCTTCGAGCAGTCGATCCTGGACAACCTTGCCAAGGCTGGTGTGCAGAACGGCCGGAAGAACGAACGGTTGGAGTTCGAGTCCCTGACTCCGTTCGCCGGCGAGTTGATCAACGCCGACGGTATTCAGCAGGCGAGCAAGGATGACACACCCCGGCGGATCGCGGTGAGTATCGGCCCCCAGTACGGAACTGTGGACCCGGAGTGGATTCGGCGCGCGGCCCGTGAGGCGCTCAAAGGGCTGGGATTCGACCTGCTGATCGTGTGTGCGTTCGCGTTCGACCCGCAAGCGGTCAAAACCACCGAGGAGTTCAAGCCGAACGCGGAGGACTTCGCCTCGGTCCAGGAGGAGCGCAAGCTCGGCAAGCTTCCAGTGCTGCTAGTACGGATGAACTCCGACTTGGTCATGGCGGATGTGCTGAAGAAGACCAACACCGGCAACCTGTTCATGGTCTTCGGCGAGCCGGATATCGCGATCGAACACACCGATGAGGGCGTGGTCGTGGAGGTGCGCGGAATCGACGTGTACGACCCCACCCGGGGCGAGATCCGGTCGAGTGGCACTAACGAGGTTGCTCTCTGGATGATCGACACCGACTACGACGGCGAGTCGTTCTTCGTTCGCCACTGTTACTTCACTGGTGGGCAGAAGCCGTACGAGCGGTTGAAGAAGGCGCTCAAGGCAGACATCGACGAGGCGGCCTGGGAGCAGCTCTACACGACCCGCTCGCAGCCATTCCGGACTCCGGACAGCGGGAAGATCGCAGTGAAGGTGATCAACCACTACGGCGATGAAGTTCTGCAGGTCTACGACGTCTGACCCCCCGGGACCGGTTTGCCTCTCTGCATGAGGAGGCAAACCGGTTACCGAAAGTGTGTGCTAATTCACAAATTGTCAGTGGGGGTTGGCATCATCTGCGCCATGAAGTACACCGACGCTCAGCGGAGCGCGATCGCCACCGTCGACGACCCGCTGCTGATCGTGGCCTGCGCAGGGTCAGGTAAGACGCAGGTCATCTCCCAGCGGATCACCGAGATCCTCCGCCGGCCAGAGGTCCACCCCCGCAACGTGGTGGCGTTCACCTTCACCAACAAAGCTGCGGCCGAACTCCAAGAGCGGGTCGGCCTGCTGGTAGAGAAGGAGCTCGGCGAGCTGACAGGGCTCGCGGAGATGTTCATCGGAACCATGCACGCCTACGCGCTGGATGCGCTGCAGCAGCACGTTCCGGAGACGTTCAAGTTCAGCGTGCTGGATGAGGTCCAGACTCGGTTGTTCATCGACCGTAACAGCAGCAAGAGCGGGCTGACCAAGACCAAGGCTCGCGTCCAGGGGCAGGACAAGCCCCTGAAGCGCTACCGGGACTCCCGGCTCTATATGCAAGTCCTCAACATCCTGCGGGAAGACACCGTCGACCTGGAGCTCCTGCGGGAGGGGCTCATGGACAACCTGTCTGCTTATCGCGACCTGCTGTTCGAGCACAACTACTTCGACTTCACCGACCAGCTCAAGACGATCGTCGACCTGCTGGAGTACGACCCGGACGACCCACTCGCGGGCACGCTGGTTCGGCACGTCCGCGACAACGTGCGCTATCTGGTGGTGGACGAGTACCAGGACACCAACCCTGTCCAGGAAAGGCTGATTCGCGGGCTGACTCGTTGGGGGGCCAACCTGTGCGTGGTCGGCGACGACGACCAGACGATCTACCAGTGGCGTGGCAGCGCCGTCTCGGGGATCCTCAGCTTCGCCAGCCGATACGAGGGCGTTCAGACCGTCACGCTGGGCGAGAACTTCCGCTCTAGCATCGGCGTGGTCTCCCTCGGCCAATCCATTGCGGAGATGAACGCCGACCAGAGACTGCCAAAGAAGATGGTCGCAGCCGGGCACCAGCAGTTCGATCGAGGTGACCTGCTGGCACTGGCCTTCGACGACGCGGCGGCCGAGGCCCGGTGGATCTGTGACCGGATCGAGAAGATGCGCGGCCTGCCGTTCCAGGACACCGACGGCATCGAGCCTCGCGGCCTGTCCTGGTCGGACTTCGCGGTGCTGTTCCGCAGCGTGAGCAAGGACGCCGGGCCATTGGTGGAGGAGTTCAAGCAGCGCGGCGTGCCGTACGTCATCAAGGGTCTGACCCGTCTGTTCGAGGCCCCCGAAGTGCAGGCGTGCGTCAAGCTGTACGAGTTCCTCATCGGCCAGACCGGCGGACAGAACCCGACGCCGGTGACCGAGCAGGACGTGCGGGACACGTGGCATGCGGCCGGCCTCGGGCTGGACGACTCCGACCTGGACGAGGGAATAGCGATCCTGCAACGGGCCAGAACACTCGACCTAAAGCATCACCGGCGTATCACCTTCACCCTGCAGCAGATCTACGCCGACTTCCTGACCGCCGTCCGGGTCCGGGAGGAACGGGTCCCCGGTGAGCGGACCCTCGGCGAGCTCGCCTTCTACAACCTCGGAAAGTTCAGCAAGGTCATCACCGCGTTCGAGCAGATCAACTACAAGAGCAACCTGTCCGACCTGTACGACAGGTTCGTACAGTTCCTGACCTACCAAGCACCCGACTACTACGCCGAGAGCGACGCCGACTTCGGTTACGCAACCCCCGACGCCGTGGTCATCTCAACGGTTCACCAGGCCAAGGGCATGCAGTGGCCGGCCGTCTTCGTCCCTGCCATACGCAAGAACCGGTTCCCCGGCAAGCGGCACGGCGGGCTGAGTGCCTTCCACGTCATCCCGCCCGAGGCCGTCGACGACGCTGACCGCTACAAAGGGACCGAAGCCGACGAGGTCCGCCTGTTCTACGTCGCGGTCACTCGGGCCCAGAAGTACCTGGCCGTCACCTTCTCCCCAGGCGAGTCGCGGCTATACCAAAAGCAGTCGGACTTCTTCACCTTCACAACCCGCAACCCGTACATGCTCACCGCCGAAGCCTCGCTGCCCGCCAGACGGCTGGAGCCGCGGGCCCGGCACGATACTCCCGAAGTCACGCTCAGCTTCAGCGAGCTCAAGTACCTGTTCGAGTGCCCCTACCAGTTCAAGCTGCGCTTCCTGTACGGCTTCGACCAGCCGATCGCCGAAGAGCTCGGCTATGGCAAGTCACTGCACGACGTGCTGGCCGAAATCCACAAGCGCGCCATCGACGGCGACATCATCGACGCCTCCGAGGTCGACGAGCTGGTCGACCGGCACCTCAACGCGCCCTTCGCCGGCACGGAGCTGTTCAAGCAACTGCGCACCGCCGCGCACAGCGCCATCCGCCGTTACCTGCGGGAGAACGGCGAGCGCCTGCACAACACACTCCACTCCGAGCAGCCGATCCGGGTCCACGTCGCCCCCGGGGTGACCGTGAACGGTCGTATCGACCTGATCCGACGCTTGGACACCAACGAAACCTCAATCGTGGACTTCAAATCCACCCAGCGCGCGCAGACCGACGACATCTCCCGCGACCAGTTGCACGTATATGCAGCTGGCTACAAAGAGCTCAGCGGTACCAACGCCGACCTGGTCGAAGTGCTCAACCTGGACGACAGCACCTCCAGCTCACGCGAAGTCATCAATGAGGAGCTCCTGCTGGGTATTCACGGGAAGATCCGGGACGCTGGTGACGCATTGAGGGACAACCAATTGCCACGCAAGTCTTCCTGGTGCGACACCTGTGCCCGCTGCGATCTCGCCGGACTGTGCAGAGACTCGACATGATGAACAACCTGTGACGCTGCTACATGGCTCTGGTGCGCCGTCATCGCCCCAGAGCCGTCCCCCTACGTCTCAATTTGAACGGGTATCTGAATCTTGTTGGCGATTGGCGTGTAGATATCTGCAGCGACGTTGGTGAATAGGGACACCAGCAAGGTGTATCGGACGGGAACATTGACTCGATCTCGGCGGTTGTTCTGCTTCCACCATCCTCCAACAGGGTAGACAGCGATCACTCCGCAACGAGCGAGATCAATCGCGTGGCCGTTCCAAAGATCGGCGTGGAGAGATCCAGAATTTCGCGCCTGTCCGAGGAACCACCGATCATCTGTAGACGATGTGGCTCGCACCCCACGCTCCTCGTCCTCTGCCTCATTGCCAAGCCGCTTCTGGAACCCGGCCAGGTTCTCCGTTGGTCGGATGACATCGAAGCGAAGACCGTGCGAGGCATAGGCGTACTTACCCTGCCATCCCCGGTTCGACGGATTCGGCTCGATGAAGTACGACAGCGTCACCCGCATCCTTACTGGGACGTTTCCGAGCTCCTGAAGCAGGTCCGCCGGCCATGGGAGGCTATGGAGACGCATGGCTCGCATGGAAAGGGTTCCTGATGATCGCCCGAACGGCTTGAATTCGTCCTCAACGATCATGGTTACATCGTCTGCAGCGCTCGCCAACACCCGCTGCTCAGTCGGAACCCCCCACCCATAGCGCCTCAACAAGGAATGCCGCTTGGTTTTCGGTGAATTAGCCTTAGGCGCCGGGAAGTGGGCAGCCATCGCCGGTGTCCATTCCGCAGCATGGACGAGAAGACCACGGATCGCCTGCGGGGTGAGGCTTGGATACTTGCTGAGCGCCAAAGCACCCAGTCGTGCCGCCTGCGACGTTGCCGCACTTGTCGCATTCGCGGTGGTGAGAGGACTGTACGGCCTACCGCTTGTCGTAAGAACCTCAACAACTTCATGGTGATCAAAATCTCCCGAAGGCGCTAGGAGAAGATTCCCACCCTCCATTACAATGTCCGGCTTAATCGGGCGACCCTTCCCCCATGGTACGGATGTACGACTGAAGGGTGACAGCTCGCCCGAAGGTGCGATTGCTCGATACCCAGCGTAGGCGGCGTCCACAGGGGGATCCACGCGCTCGGTGTAAGCCCCTACTGTGAGAACGTTCCATGCCTGGGCGGGGTCATTGACCTGGCGGGTGTCGCTGATAACGAGATGATCAGGATCCCAGTCCTCGGCTGTGACGTTACCTGCGCTAATGAAAAACAGCCGTGCAGCCTCATGATCTGGCTGGCCCAGCAGTCCGAGTCCCCTTGGACCGGGTAACACATCAGTGCCGACCGCGAGTGCATCAATCGCCGCCGACCACGATGTCGGTCGTCCATCGACTCCCCTGAGGTCGCCAGAGGTCACAGCCATTGAGTAAACCCGGGCACGATCCTGCCCAATTTCTACTCGTGCTGCCGCGTCGACCATCAGCTTGCCATAGAGATCGGGCTGGGTCTCACTATCGTGATGTCCACGAAGGATCTTCACGGATTCGAGCCGGTGCTCAAGCCTAATTGGACTAGACCCATTGAGAAGTTGCTCAAGATCACCATAAAGAGCCAGTCCGGCCATTTCTGTGCCATGTGTGGCAGTGGGTGCGGGCGCGGACGTGGTCCCTTCGATGGCGGTGTAACCGTTGTCAAATGATGCCTTAAGCAGCGGATGCTCAGCCTGGACGCCACAGTCCAGCACGCAAACAGCTGGAGCTTCGGGCTCGGCTGCAGTCGTACGGCTCACCAGATCGTTGATTAGGTCCGCCTGAAACGTGCGCTCTAGTCCGAAAAGCTCCTCGGTGAACCCCGGTTTGCGTAGTTCACCGGGAATGGCGTTAGTGGTGAGTAGCGTCCCGAGCTCCTGAGCGCTTGTACGAACCAGCGTAACGACGCGATACGGAAACGCGAGAGCCGCCTCGGAAACCTGCCAGCGCAGGTGCTCGGCCACACGATGGAACTCCCGAATAGGATCATGATTTTTCGTGAGCTGGACGAGCCAGATCTCCCACCACCGAGGTTCCGCAGGATCAGGGAAGGATTCGCCCTCCTGCCACAACTCATGGAGCACCGACAACCGCAGTTCGTCGATGTTGGCTACGAGCGCGGCATTCTTCGGCTTACCTCCCGAAGTTAGCTCAATGGCGAACTTCTCGAATAGGTCTACGAATTTCGGTACAACCGTGAACGGCAGCCAGACCAGCGCCCGCTCGGGAAGTTCCTCACTCTTGGGCAGAACTGAGAGCAGCTTGGCGCCATGAGCGTCGAGCGACTTGAGCGCCAGGTGATGGTCAGCGGACCAACAAGCAACAGTTAGCACGAAGCCGTCACCCCGCACGGTCTGCGGTACCAAGGCCCGAGCCCTGCTCGCTGCCGATTCAGCCAGGTTTAGCTCTGAAATCAGTCTGGAGGCATGCGTTCTCGGATTGCTGATCTCCCGAATGCCCCCGCCCATTGGTGCAGGACGCCCCCTGTACCCGACGTCAGAGCCGCCACCCGGAACGAGCAAATGTGGAAGGTGACGGGACACGGGAGGGATGGACTCACCCATTCCGGGTAGCACGGCGCGCGCCAAGAGCTGCCATCAGAGCTGAGCTGGAGAGCTGAGCGTGCCCGGTTAGAATCGCGTCTTTCGCGGCTGCTTCCGCAGCGCGCACGAGCTCAGCATGACTGAGCCCACCAACGTGGTCCGCAAGACGACTCCAATCCACTCTCTTGGTATTCATCGACGCGAGCCTCCGGCGCAGTACCTCAGTGGCTTGTTCCGCACTCGGAACATCATAGGTAATGACAGCGTCAAATCTACGGAATAGCGCATTGTCCAAGATTCCAGCGTGGTTCGTGGCCGCTACCAGCAGGCTCTCTGGCCTCGCCTCGTCCAAGAAGAGTAGGAAGCTGTTGAGGATACGTCGCGCTTCACCGACGTCTCCCTCGATGCGACGTTCTGCCCCGATCGCGTCGAATTCGTCGAAGAGATAGACGGCTCGGCTCTTGGCAGCTGTGTCGAAAACTAGGCGTAGTTTGGACGCAGTCTGCCCCATGAACCGGCTGATCAGGCCATCCAAGCGAACTGTGAACAGCGGGAGGCTGAGCTCTCGGGCCAGCACCGCGGCACTCATGCTCTTGCCAGTGCCAGGTGGTCCGACGAGCAGCAGTCTGTAGATAGGGGCGAATCCATGGTTCTCCAGACGCTCGCGCTGGCGCTGTTCGTGCAACACTCGTTGTAGCTGCTCTTGTACAGCTTCCGCGAGGGTCATATCAGCCAGATGGATGTCTGGATAGCTCGCAGATACAAGTTCGGCCAGCTCTCCGCGAGGTTGGACGACTAGGGTCGGCCCTTGTTTGCGGGTCGGCTGCGCACGAGCTTCGTCCACGAGATCACGTAGCTCAGCCGCTAGCAGGTTGTGCCCTTGCCGGGCAGACTTGGCGGCCAGTTGCAGCGCAACACTGTAGAAGGCGTCTTCGTCGCCCTCGGCATGGGCTCGGACGAGAGCCTTGACGTGGTCCGCCGACGCAGCCATGACCTTCCTTCGCGAGGCTCGAGTATCGGACTGCACTCTCGTGATCCACGAGCACGGACTTGCACCCTATCCATGCCCATCGAGCCGGGTCATGATTCTTGCTATGTCAGGAGCGGTCCGCAACGGATGCTGTTGGACCGAGAGATCCGATGGCGCAAGCAATCCTCTCACTTAGTATTGAATCACATCAAAGCACCCGAGCGAAGATCACAAGCAGCCTCGTAGCTGCGATTCCACCGACTACCAGGCGAGAACATCCGATCCCGCGTTCAGGGCCGCCTGGCCGCGGTTACGGAACGCCATGGAGATGTGGCGGCCTATCAGTGAAGATCACATCGCGCCCATTGTCCTGATGGCCGACCCACGGATCGCCAAGCTGATCACTTCCGAGCGAGGACGGGAGTTTCTGGCCATGCGGCGTGGCTGACCAGCGAAGATCTGGGTCAGCGCAGGGTGGCGGTGAAGGTGCGGCCGTGGGTGTGGCGGGTCGTCGCCTGGATCAGGGTGCCGCCCGGTACGCGCCGTACTGTCATCCCTTCGTCCGCCGAGTCGAGCCTGAGGCGTACGCCATGAAGGTTCGGCACTTCTCCTTCCCATGGACATGAAGACGAGCGGAGGTAGGGCGGTGAATTTGCGGGCCAGGGGCTGACGGACCGGGTCAACGCAGGGTGGCGGTGAAAGTGCGGCCGTGAGCGTGGCGGGTCGTCGCCTGGACCAGGGTGCCGCCCGGTACGCGCCGTACCGTCACTCCCTCGTCCGCCGAGTCGAGCCTGAGACGAGCACCCTGAAGGATGACGCTGACGCGGTCGCGTTTCATGGTGGGGTCGGACAGGGCGACGACCATAC
This sequence comes from Nonomuraea glycinis, assembly GCF_014646515.1. Taxonomy (GTDB): domain Bacteria; phylum Actinomycetota; class Actinomycetes; order Streptosporangiales; family Streptosporangiaceae; genus Nonomuraea; species Nonomuraea glycinis. The sequence goes on along the minus strand of NZ_BMNK01000013.1, from coordinate 103,804 downwards.
GCTTTCCGTACTGGACGATGACCGAGACGGGGCCATCGATGAGCAAGCGTTCGACGTGGCGCGGGCCAGCGGTGAAGACGTTGGCGGCGACGATCCCGAGGGGCCGGCATTTGATCGCCTGCACGTGCCGGTCGTTGGCCAGGACGACCAGCGGCCCGTCCGCGTAGCCGCGCATACGGCTCTCGGTCGCGTTCGGGACCAGGGCGTAAGCGAGAGCAGGGGCGCGGTGGGTGACCGAGGCGGTGAAGACGTTCTTGGTCACGTTGGTGTCGGGATTGCCCGTACGGACGACTCTGCGGCTGCGGGTCACCAGCTCCAGCCCAGCCTGGACCACCTGCCTGGTGAGGAAGGCGTAGCCGACCGAGGTGCCGCGGGTGCCGTTGGCGTAGCGGAGCCAGCGCGGCGGCGCAGTGTCCCCCGCCTGCCACCCTCGGCCGTTCCAGCCCTGGCCAGTGAGGGTGACCGTGTCGCTGGGGGCGGCGATGCGGCTGTCCACGGTGGTTATCGCGTCGCGGCCGGCCTGGCCGGAGACGTCTGCGGCCAGGACCACGATCTCGTCGTCGAGCATGAACCAAGACTTGGTCGCGCGGGCGTTGCGGTAGGCGACGAAGTCGTCGGGCAACAATCCTGCCTGTTTGGCGGTGTAGGCAGCGTCGTCGGACTGGACCATGCCGGCCGCGCCGTACGCGCCGAGCGTCGCGCCGCCGGAGAACGCGTTCTCCGCGCGAGGGAAGTACACGTAGGTGTTCTGGGACTCGGACGAGGAGGTGAACTGAAGCGGGTGACCAGGGTTCTCGTACCAGGCCTGGCCGTACAGCTCGGGCACGGTTCGGCGGTCCTCCACCGGTGTGGTGACGCCCGCGAGCCGGTACGGCGAGACGGCGGTGTAGTAGTCGACGCCGTACACCTCGCGCTGGTCCTCCCCCGCCAGGTAGAGGTAGTACGCGCCGTCGCCCTGGAACCAGGGCATCAGATTCTCGCCGCTCATGTACTCGTACTTGCTGATCCGCTCGGAGCTACGCGCCAGGGCGAAGGCATAGCCGGGACGCCGATGCACAGTCCGGTCCATGGCGTTGAACGCCACGCTGCGCGAAGCCGGGTTCAGGTCGGCGGCCGGGATGGCGGGGTCGGCGCGGATGGCCGCGTACCGGGCGATGCTGATCGGGGAGATGAAGGCGCCCGTGTCGGCCTCCGGTAGGTGCTTGACGTACTTCTTCAGGGCGAGAGCGGCGGCGGAGTCGACGTGGTCGGTCAGGTCGGCGATGGCCTCGACGATCACGCCGACGTCGGCGTATCCGGTGTTCGTGCGCGAGACCGCCCGTCCCTTGACGATCTCCATCATCCACCCCTCGAAGATCAACGGGGCGAAGCCGTCGCTGATCCACCGGTACACCACGCCGCCCAGCTCGGACCCGCCCCCGAGCGTCTTGAGCGTCTGCACGACCCGGGTCAGCAGGGCCCGCCCATAGGACCCGGTGTAGGCGACCGAGTGGTGCTGGATGAACGAGCCGTCACGGTAGTACCCGTCGGTGACCCCGTGCTGAAGGTGGTACGGATCGATCACGGCGAACACGGTGGCCTGGTCGGCGATGGCCTTGGTCACCCGGGCGTCGTCCCCGGTGAGCGCCCCCTGCAGGATCCGGTTCGCGGTGATGTCCGCCAGGTTCGCCCCGGTATGGAAGCGCGAGTCGAGGTCGACGTCGCCGTCCTTGCCGTTGCGCAGGTAGGCGTCCATCGAGGCGATGTACGTCGCCGTCAGGTCCTCCGGCGCGGCCAGCAGCACCAGCGTCCTGCTGACATGCGTGGGAATGCCGATCTCCCAGCTGTGCCAGTTGCCGTAGTAGCCCGCCGCCTGGTCCCCGAAGTGCCGCTCGTGCAACCACCGCAGCCCGCCCACGACCCGCCCCTGAACAGCACTGTCATTGACGAGCTCCCCGCCGGGCGTGCGGGTCGCGAGCGCGATCTCGTACAGATATTGGTACGCCAGTCGCAGGTTCGCGTCGTTACTCCCGAGGCTCAGCCCGGCGAACAACTCCCCCTCCCCCGCCTGATCCATGGCGGCCAGCCGCTGACGGGCGGTCCGGGCCATTGCCGCGAGCTTGCCGGCGACCTCAGGCCGCGCGTTGACCTCCGGAGTCCCGGCGAAGATCGCCACGGTGTTGGCCAGCAACCGCGCGTGATCGGGCCCGGCGGCATGCACGGGGGTGGCCGCGGCGAGTAGGCCGGCGACGGGGAGCAGGGAGAGAACCTGGCGGCGAGACATGTGCAGCACGGCGGCTCCAGGCCGTTGAGGGGTACGCCGGGCTTACGTTACATGATCTTCTTTCGCGAGCCCAGGATCGAGGCCCTGCCCCATCTCGGTGAGCTGAATGACGAGCTGTTGCCCGACAGCCTTGCTGGTTTTAACCCTATTCGTCATGATCAAGACTCATATGATGCAACGAATACATACTTTCCGTGAATCGGAGTGAATGGCATGTATGTACTAGGCATATCCCGTGTGCACGACGCGGCGGCGGCGCTGGTGCGTGACGGTGAGATCGTCGCCTTCGCCGAGGAGGAGCGGTTCTCCCGGGTCAAACACGACGGCCGTTTTCCCGCTCAGGCGATCAGGTTCTGCCTGGAGCAGGCCGGAATCGGCCTCGATGAAGTCGATCATGTGGCGTTCTACTGGCAGCGCTGGCGCGAGGCCGCCCACGCGGCGAAAGTGTTCGCCCGCTACTTCCCCGGCACCCTAGACGTGTTCCGCAACGAGCGCGAGAACGGCGCCAAATCGGCCAGCCTGGTCGAGACCCTGCGCCACGGCGGTGGCCCCAAGCGGAACGACGACTACCACGTCGGCGGCGCGGTCCTGGCCCACATCAAGCGCACCTACACCCTCGCCGACGACGTCAAGGCCGCCGCCGGCCACACCGGGCCGACGAAGTTCAAGGTCCACCTCATCGACCACCACCGCTCGCACGCGGCCAGCGCGTTCTACGTGAGCCCGTTCGAGCGCGCCGCGGTCCTCACCATGGACGGGGTCGGCAGTGACGGGACGACCACCTGCCTCGCGGTCGGCGACGGCAAGCGGATCACGGACCTGAAGCGCATCCGGTATCCGCACTCGCTGGGCGCCATGTACGCGATCGTCACGGGCTACTGCGGCTTCTACTCCACCCTCGACGCGGGCAAGGTGATGGGCCTGGCGCCGTACGGGACCGACACCTACGTGGAGCGGTTCGCCGAGCTGCTGCACCTCACCCCGGACGGCGGATACGAGCTGGACCTGAGCTATTTCCAGCACCACCGCAACGGCAAGCACATGGTGTCGAAGAAGTTCATCGACACCTTCGGCCCGCCCCGGCCCCAGACCCGGATCACCCAGGACAACCCGGTCCCGCAGCACTACATGGACATCGCCTACGCCCTTCAGGCCACGCTCGAGCGGGCCGGACTGCACCTGGCCAACTGGCTGCACAAGGAGACCGGGATGACCCGGCTCGCGGTGGCCGGCGGGGTGGCGCTCAACTCCGTGATGAACGGCCGCATCCTGCTGGAGACCGGGTTCGAGGAGTTCTTCGCCCAGCCCGCCTCCGCCGACGACGGATCGTCGCTCGGCGCGGCGCTGGAGGTGAGCGTGGGCCGGTTCGACCGGCCCAGGCCGACCACCGGTTACGTCTTCACCGGGCCGGAGTTCACCGAGGAGCGGATGGAGCAGGCATTACGCGACGCGGGCGTCGAGTACCAGCGGGTGGACGACATCGCCCGCCACACCGCGGCGGGGATCGCCGACGGGATGATCGTCGGCTGGTTCCAGGGCCGGATGGAGTGCGGTCCGCGAGCCCTGGGCAACCGGTCGCTGCTGGCCGACCCGCGCGATCCCGAGTCCAAGACGCGGATGAACGAGAAGGTCAAGCATCGCGAGCCGTTCCGGCCGTTCGCGCCGTCCTGCCTGGAGGAGCGGTCCGGCGAGTACTTCGCCAGTGACCATCCGTCCGAGGTCATGCTGCTCGTCTTCGACGTGCTGGAGCACCAGCGGGCCGTGGTGCCCGCGATCACCCACGTGGACGGCACCGCCCGGGTGCAGACGGTGAGCCGCGCCGACAACCCCCTCTACCACGAGCTGATCACCCGGTTCGACGAGCTCACCGGGGTGCCGATGCTGGTCAACACCTCGTTCAACGACAACGACGAGCCGATCGTGTGCACTCCGGAGGACGCGGTCGCCTGCTACCTCAAGACCGACGTGGACGCGCTGGCGCTCGGGCCGTTCTGGGTCCGGAAGCCGACCGACGCATCGGACGCCGGCCGATGACCCAGGTTCGCCCCGCCCGCCGCGACGCCTGGATCGCCGCGGCCTACCGGAGCCGGAGCTGGCTGTGGCTGGTTTCCGGCGTCCCGACCGCCGTGCTCGCCGGTCTGATCCTGTTCGTGCTGCCACCCCAGCAGACGCTGGGCAACCTGGCCGACTGGGCCTTCCGGCTCAGCCCGTTCGTGTTCGGCGTGGTGACCGTCGCGCTGCTGCCCCTGCGGCGGTTCGGACCGCCGCTGCTGCTGGCCGCGGTCGTCTTCTACATGGGGTTCCTGGACACCGGGCTGGTGCTGCGGATGCTGCCCTACGGCGCCGCTTCCGGCGAGGAGCAGGACCTCCTGTTCCAGGCCATCTACCAGTGGATCCTGCTGACCGTCACGTTCGTCGTGCTGTTCGGGCTGCTCGGCTACCGGATGGGCGGAGCCCGTACGACGTCGGTACTCAAAGTGGGGATCGCCTCGATCCTGGTGGTCATCTCCGGGCTGAACGATCTCACGTTCTGGTTCAGCTACGACTGGCCCGACGGCCCGCCGTCGCACCTCGACTACGCCTCCCACATCATCGTCTTCACCGGTGGACCGCCCAGCATCGCGACCGCCGTCGTGTTCATGGTGGTCCACCTGATCCTGGCCGTCGCGGTGTTGGCGCTGCCGCTGGGCCGCTACGTCGAACAGGCGGTCGCCCGGCACCAGAAGCACGTGGTGCCAGCCCAGGATTGACAAGAGGCACGCTGGCAATGGGTCATAGGGAAGGGGGAGGCATCATGACCGAAATGTCCCCATCGGAGCGGGCGACCATCCACGAGCTGCTCGACGCCGACCGAAAGCAGACCACGGCCCGCGTCGCCATGCTGCGCAGCGACCTGGACGAGATCACCTCATCCTCCGCGCTGACCGGCGCCGACGACGAACACGACCCCGAGGGATCGTCCACCGCCTTCGAACGGGCCCACGCCCAATCCCTCCTGGATCAGGCCTTGAACCATCTCGGCGAGCTGGACGAGGCCGTCGAACGGCTGCGCGACGGCAGCTACGGGATCTGCGTGAAATGCGGGAACCGCATCCCCGTCGAACGCCTGCTGATCCTGCCCGCCGCGAGAACCTGTGTCCTCTGCGCCCCCCGCCGCCGATGACTTTCGCCGCCTCCGCTGGTCTACTTCACCACCACGGAGAAAGGAAGCGACCCGATGACCCACACCCTTGAGGTGCCCGGCGGCATTCTGCACTACGACGTACGCGAGGCGGAGGGGACCACCGAGCCGCCCCTGCTGCTGATCGGATCCCCGATGGACGCCACCGGGTTCACCGGCCTGGCCGAACGCTTCCGCGATCGTACGGTCGTCACCTACGACCCGCGCGGGATCGGCCGCAGCGAGCGGACCGACGGCGCGAGCGAGTCGACGCCCGACCTGCACGCCGACGACCTGCACCGGCTCATCGACGCGCTCGGCGGCGGGCCGGTGGACATCTTCGCCAGCAGCGGCGGCGCCGTCAACGGCCTCGCGCTGGTGGCCGTCCATCCGGAGCAGGTCCGTACGCTCGTCGCCCACGAGCCGCCGGTCGCCCAGACGCTGCCGGACCGGGAGCAGGCGCTGGCCGCGATCGCGGACATCCGCCGGACGTACGAGCGGGACGGCTTCGGAGCGGCGATGGTGAAGTTCATCGCGGTCTCCAGCATGCGCGGCGACATTCCCGCCGATTTCGCCGAGCTCCCCATGCAGAGCCCTGCGGAGATGGGCATGCCGGCCGAGGACGACGGCTCCCGCGACGACGCGCTGTTCGGCCAGAACCTCATCACCTGCATCCACTACGAGCCCGACTTCGAGGCCCTGCGCGCGGCCTCGACCCGCGTCGTCCTCGCCGTCGGCGCCGAATCGGAGGGCGAGATGGCCCACCGCTCAGGCGTGGCGGTCGCCGAACGACTCGGCACCCAGCCTGTGATTTTCCCCAGTCACCACGGCGGTTTCATGGACGGCGAGTTCGGCATGAAGGGCGACCCGGACGCCTTCGCCGCCACCCTGCGCGAGGTCCTGGCCGGGTAGGCATGTTCCGGTCACACCATCGATCAGCCGAAACCCGGCGTGACCGGAACCTTAATGATGCTGAACCTCACGTGCAGAAGACGCACCCGTCATCAACGGATAACGGGCAGGAATTGTAGATAAATCGAACCATGGTGATTTCGCAACACCGAAAACCGAGACGGCCTTGAACTCTTGAATTAGAGTTTATGATCCACTGCCCTCGTTAGATATACAGGTGATCATGGCCACGATGCTCTACAGCGACACCAGTTACACAGTCGGAAATCTGGTGGAGAACATCGATCGCGGGGATGTCGCCCTGCCTGACATCCAGCGCCCATTCGTCTGGCAGGCCACCAAGGTCCGCTCACTCTTCGACTCGATGTACAAGGGCTTCCCCGTCGGCTTCCTCCTGTTCTGGAGGACCGATGCCGACCCGGGCGCGCGGCAGATCGGCACCGGCAAGGCCGCGCCACAGTACCTGATCGTCGATGGACAGCAGCGCCTCACCTCGCTGTACGCCGTCATGAGCGGAACGGAAGTTCTCCGCGAGGACTATTCCAGAACCCGGATCCGGATCGCCTTCCGGCCAACGGACGGAACCTTTGCGGTCACCGACGCGGCCATCGAGAAAGACTCCGAGTTCATCCCGGACGTCAGTGTCCTATGGGCCCCGAACAACTTCGGACCATCCGTTCGGGCCTTCTTCAAGCGTCTGGCGACCAAGCGTGAGATCGATGATGACGAGCGGGACCGCCTGGACACTGCTCTCTACCGCCTGCATGGCCTGAGTAGCTACCTTTTCAAGGTGGTAGAGCTGTCTCGTGCGGTCAACGAGGAGCAGGTGGCCGAGGTCTTCGTCCGCATCAACAGCGAAGGCGTCACTCTGAACCAGGCCGACTTCATCCTCACCCTGATGAGCGTCTTCTGGGAAAAGGGCCGCCGCGAGCTCGAAGACTTCTGCCGGGTGGCCAAGGCTCCAGCCCTCGGCACCGCTTCCCCCTTCAACTGGTACATACAACCGCAGCCGCCGCAGCTGCTTCGCGTGACCGTCGCGCTCGCGTACCGCCGCGCCGTGCTCAAAAACGTCTATACCTTGCTCCGAGGCCGGGATCTGGAATCGGGCAGCGCTTCTCCGCAGAGCAGGGAGGCCCAGTTCGGGAAGCTCGAAACGGCGCAGGCTCACGTCCTCAACCTCACCCACTGGCACGAATTCCTTCTGTGCCTGGAGCGAGCCGGCTTCCGCAGCAGCAAGATGATCACCAGCGACAACGCGATCCTGTTCTCCTACACCATGTGGCTCTTCGGCAGAGTCCACTACGGCGTGCCGATCCCCCGGTTGCGCGAGGTCATCGCCCGATGGTTCTTCATGACGCACGCCACCAGTCGCTACTCCGGCTCCTTCGAAAGCCAGGCCGAGCGCGACTTCGCTGTGCTCGACGGCATTGAACCAGGTGACGCGCAAGGGTTCTGCGACACGCTCAACCACCTGATCGACGACACGCTGACCAACGACTTCTGGACTATCACGCTCCCGAACAACCTGGCGACCTCCGCAGCGAAGTCACCCGCTCTCATGGCGTACATCGCAGCCCTCAACATCCACGACGCGCCCGCGCTGCTCTCCACGGTGCGTGTACGCGCCCGGCTCGATCCAGCAGTTGTCGTGAAGAAGGGAATCGAGCGGCACCACCTGTTCCCGCGCAAGTACCTGCGCGAGACCCTCGGCTTGACAGACACCAGCAAGATCAACCAGATCGCCAACATGGCCCTCGTCGAGTGGTACGCCAACATCGCCATTTCCGACAAAGCGCCGTCCGACTACTGGCCAGCAGAGGTCTCCGAAGCACATCTGTCCCCCACAGAGCTGGCCAAGCACACCTATCTGCACGCCCTCCCGGACAGCTGGCACGAGATGGACTACCAGGCGTTTCTATCGGCACGGCGGCATCTGATGGCCCAGGTCACCCAAGACGCGTTCACCCTGCTCAGCCAGCCTTCCTACCAGCCCGACTACCCCGTGCCTGGAAAGCCCGACTCGTCCGCTGCCCTGACCGGTGTCTTCGGAGCAAGGCTCTCCCATCTCATCGACCACGACCTACTGGACGTCGGCGCCACCCTCGTGGACCCCCAGCACGGCACAGACGCGGCAGCGATCGTCACCTCGGAAGGCAAGATCGAACTCGACGGCAAGATCTTCGACACGCCCTCGGCCGCCGCGGGCGCCGTGCTCGACGTGAACAACTGTGACGGCTGGACGTTCTGGTACGCCGGCACCGACGATGGCCTGAGGCCCCTTGCCGACCTGCGTGAGGAGTTCGTACGAAGGATGACTCAGTCCGAACCGTCGGCGTGAGCCGATGGCGACCGCTCAGCGGGCTCCCTGAGCGAGTCGAGCATGTAAGCGCACCAGGCGATCGCGGCACGTACGGCCAGACGGCTGTCTCTGGCTTCGATGCCGGTCACGGCAGCCGAGCTGCCGTGACCGTCGCCGACCTTGTTCCGCAGTGTTCCGACCTTGAGGGCAATGTCTTGTACGTCGGCCAAAATGGTCCGAACCAGAGGCGACTTGGCGACATCCACCTGATCTGGATGTACGCCAAGCGCCTCCATCGCACCCTTGACCAGCTTCGGTACGTTCAGATTGGTTCCGACCGGTTGGCCTGCCTGTGCGAGAACCGCCTTGGCCGTAGCCTCGATCAGATTCTTGGCCTTACCGATCGCCAGGCTGGGGTCATCGTCCAGCGACCTCTCAAGCCGCACCAATTCGACACGTATCGCGGACGCGTCCGGAAGGACATCCGACGCCACCGCGTCCAGAGCACGGATCGCAGCCATGGGATCGCCCGTCGGATCCAGCGGAAAGCCGTCGGCAGCCAGGCAGTGTCGCAACCGCACCAACCGGCTCCTGTCCGAGGAAGGAGCCGACTCATAGATTTCGGCCAACGCCACGACCGCTCGCAAGACAGCCCGCACCACCTTCGGCTCGCTCAAATCGAGGCCGCGGAGCGTTCGCGAGACGTGCCTCGGGGTGCTGGCAACGATCACAGCGCCTTCGTACCGTGTGACCGGCTGTTTCTCTAGCTTTATGTCGGCTGCGGCGAAGGCGCGCTCCGCGTCCCGTGTCGAACGGGCGATATCCGCGATCGCTCCGATGGAGTCCTGACTGAGCAAAGCCCGTCTCGTCTGCGTCACGCCTTCTGCTCCTCAGTCCCCAAGGCTTCCCGCCTGGTGAGCGTAACGCGCGTACAAGCCGCAGGGGCAGAATTCGATGCCGTGTGCTCCACAAGGCGAACCGGTAGTGGACACTCTCCGAGCCTGGGCCATTCAGCTGCGACAGGCAGTAGGCGAGAGCCGGGCATGCCAGGCGGGGTGCTGGCACGAGGTCGCCACAACGTGCACCCTCGCTCGCCACTTCGTGCGCGTCACCCGGCGAGGATCTTGGCCAGTTCGGCCGGATGGGCCAGGTGCGGGAAGTGGCCGCCGCCAGGGAGGACGGTGACGGTCACCTCGGGCAGGACCCACTTCAGCCAGTTCCGGTACCTGGGCTCCAGGTCGTTCCCGCCGACGTAGTGGTACGCGATGCCCTTCATGCGCAAGGTCGCCATATCGTGCGTCCGCCGCCGCGTGAACTCCTCCGCGGACATGGTCATGATCTCGTCCCAGTATCCGAGGAGAAGCTCCTGCGGTGGCGTGCCGGCCGCCCGAACGAGCTCCTGCGCGTCCACGGGCAGCCGTTCGATGCCCATCCCCGCGAGCATGCCGTCCCAGACCTGCCCGTACCCCGGACTCCGCAGTACGGAGGCCGCACCGCGCAGCACGTCCCGGAAACCGCCCACCAGGAGTGGCTGATCGATGTTGATGACACCTCGGGCCGGATATCTCGCGGCGTAGACGGTCGCCAGCGCGCCACCGAGCGAATGCCCCGCCACGATCGGCGCGTCGAGCCCGGCAGCGGTCACGGCCTGGTGCACCACCGCGGCGACCTCGTCAAGCTGGTACGAATCCCGCGCCGGCGACTTCCCATGTCCAGGCAGGTCGAAGGCCACGACTCGCCGATCCGGATCGATGATCGCCAGCTCGTCCAGGACAGGCTCCCACTGACGCCGGTCAAAACTGAGCCCGTGCAGCAGCACCACGGCCGGCCGCTCATCATCCTTGCCATAACTGTCGAAATACATGCTTTTCCCTTCCCAGGAGGCTTCACCAGGAAGGCGTAACTAGGGTGGGAACAATCTGTACGGTCACACGGACCAGCGCGCCGGCCCACCCGGCGCCCGCTGATACCGCAGCACTTTCCCGGTCCGCAGCGACGCCCGCAGATGTGCCCCGGCCAGCGGCGCCACCGCCTCCACGCGCTTGACGGCCGCCCGCAGCGCGCGAGTGGCGCTGACCCGAGCCCGTTCCGCCTCGCCGCCCTGCGCCCGTGGCCGGCCACCGAGCCCGGCGGCCCGCCGCAGCTCAGCCAGCAGGGCACTCCTCTCAGCCTGTACGTCCGCCGCGCGTCCCGTGTCCCCGGCCCGGTCGGCGGCGTCGAGCTGCTCGTCAAGAGCCGCCAAACGCCGCTGGTACGCCTTGCGGCCGGTGTCGTCGAGAACCGGCTCGGCGGCGGGCTCGCGCAGACCGGCGCCTCCGGCGACGAGATCCAGGGCCGAGATCTCCTGTCCGGGCGCGGCCAGCAGAGCCCGCAGATACCGCACCCCACGCCCATCCGGCAGCCGCACCCGCTCAGCCCCGGCCTGGAGCAGCCAGTCGTCGCCGTCCCTGGTCAGCCGCCACTCGTCGGCCCGCGGCCCGAGCACGGCGAGGACCCCTGCCAGGTCGAGCCGCTCCGCGATCGAGCGGGCCCGGCCAAGATCCTCGGGGTCTCCCAGGGCGTGCCCCCGAGCCGCCAGTGTCCGCGCGAGCCAGGGCAGTGCCCCGATCCGCTCCGCCAAAGCGACCGCGCTGTCCAGGTGGGCCACCCCCTGGTCCTGGCGCCCGAGCCGGATGGCCAGCCGGCCCAGGTAGTCGTCGACCGGCCCGGTGATCGTGGCGGCGCCGGCCCAGACGACCAGCCGCCCCTGGTACGGGAGCAGCGCGTCGTACAGGGCCTGGACGGCCGGCGGTTCGCCGGCGCGCGACGCCACGATCGCCAGGTCGGCCACGGCTCCGACCCAGCGCGGCCCGGATCCGCCGAGGACGGCCGGCAGCAGCCGTTCCAGCTCCAGTCCCGCCTCCACGACCTCGCCGGACTCGGCCAGTATCCGGGCGGCGGTCGCCTCGAAGAAGTGGCCGGGAAGCCTCCTGGCCAGCTCACGCCACACATCCACCTGCGACTCGACCCGGCCGCGCGCCGCGTCGACGGCACCGGCCAACGCCCTGGCCAGCCGATCGGCGTCGGCGAGCCCAGCCCGCCGCCCACCGGACGCCACCTCGGCGGCGAGCGCCTTCGCCGCGTCGAACCGGCCGCGAACCGTCTCCAGCATCGACTGCCGGCCCAGTACCACCACCGCGGCCCCGGCGTCACCCGCCACTTCGGCGGCTCGCGCGTAAGCCGTCAGCGCCGCCTCAGCGGCTCCCAGCTCACCCAACTCCGCCAACGCGACGAACCGCCAGAACAGCCCGCGCCGCTCGGTCATGGCATCGCCGGCCCGCCGAGCCTGCTCCACGATCTCGTGCGCGGTCGTCAGGCGTTCGCGGGCCGCCCCCGGGTCCCACAGCGCGTGCAGCCCGCAGTCGAGAACCTCCGCCACCGCACCGGGATCGCCGCCGCCCCTGGCCAGCCGTACCGCCTCGTCGATCAACTCCTGCCGGTACGCCCCCGCCGACGCGTCCCCCAACAGCTCACGGGCGAGCCGCCCGAGCACCCGAGCCCGGACGGCGGGCGGCAACGGACGCTCGGCCGCGACCTCCAGCAGGCGGATCAGACCGACATCCAGATCCAGGAACTCCGCCCGCGACGGCGCCGTCAACGCCAGGTGAACCAGAGCGTCAGCGGCGTCCATCCCCGCCAGCTCACGCGCGAACCCGAGGGCGACTCCGGGCAGACCCCCCGACGCCAGCCACACCACATGAACGACCTCAGCGGGCAGGTACGGCACGAGCTCGGCCAACTCCGGCTCCGACAGCCCGCCGAGCCGCACCTCCGGCGTCACCCCCAACGGCCGCTCCGCGCTCGCGAGCAGGACCGTGGCGCCAGGCTTCGCGGCGAACCGGGCCAGGAACTCCACGGCCCGCGGGCCGGCTCGATCGACATCGTCGACGAGCAGCAGTCGCGGCCCGCCGTCGGCGAGGCGCTCCAGATCTTCCCGGCTCACCGGGACCCCACGAGCACCGGCCGACTGCGCGGCGGCATCGATCAGCGCCGTCTTCCCGGCTCCCGGTGGCCCGACGACGACGAGGCACCCACCCATCCCGGCCTCGGCCCGGTCCAGCAGCCGCCCCACCTCGGCAAGCTCGCTGCGGCGTCCGATAAGCGGCACTCGCGCAGTTTAACGGGGTATCCGCGTCACACCCAGAAGGTCACTACTGCTTCGACAGGTTCGCGGTGGCAAGGGGAGTGTCGCGGCGGAAGAAGCCCACATGCCCGCTGAACAACTCCAGCTCGGCCTTGCCCGACGCCGTCTGCCGCATCGCCAGCCACACCGTGGGCGCGCACGTGCGCTGCGGGTCGTCGTCGATCTCCTCGCGGATCAGGGTCACTCCGGTGGAGGGGTCGATCGGTTCGAGGGTGAGGGTGCCCGAGCACCCCAGTTTCGGATACTTGATGGTGCCCACCGGCTCGCCGGGCGGCGTGCCCCGCTTGAGGCGGAGGTCGACGGTGTAGGTGTCGCCGGACTGCCGTACGGTCCCCTTCCAGCGACCGGCGAGCTCCGGCCCGAGCGGGTCCGCCACCAGGGACGATGACGCCGTGCTGTCCAGCGCCGTCGCGTCGTCGTCCGGGAGCCAGGTGTTGAGCAGCAGCAGGCTGAACAGGACGAGCATCAGGGCGGAGGTCAGCATGATGGCGCCGGCGAACGCCCTCCTGAAGATCAGGTAGCTCAGGGGCGGGCGGCCCTGGGGGCGCGGCTTGGTGTCCCATGGTCGGCGGGCGTCGCCGGCCGTCAGCTCGGTCTTGTTCGGGGCGGCGGCCCCGGCCAGGTTGCCGTTCAGGCGCAGGCCGGCCAGCCAGCCCAGCAGCTCGGCGATCTCCGGCCCGCGCGGCGGCAGGCCCGAGGCGAGGTAGCGGACGTCGGCCCCCTGGTGCTCCAGCTCCCGGACGAGGTTGCCCAGCCCCATGAGCTTGAGCCAGGTGCTCATGTCCTCGATGCCGCGCCCCGAGGTGGTCTCGCGGAGCAGGTCGGCCTTGGTGAGCACGACCGCGACCCGGCGCTGCTTGCCGCCGTCGGCACGCCCGGCCAGCTCGTTGCGGAGCCGGGCGAAGGTGTCGGCGGGGTCCTCGGCGGACAGCACGACCCCTTTGGCGCTCAACGCCCGGCGCTCGGCCTCCAGGAGGTGGTTCTGTACGTCGGGGAGCGCGAACGGGTCGATGACCAGGATCAGCGCCTCACCGTGGGACAGGTAGCGCATCGCCTCGACCTTGCTCGCCCCCGTGTAGTGCTCGCCGGACGGGTCGAACAGGTAGAGGATCCGGTTGTCGCCCGTCCGGCCGGCCAGCGCGACGTCCAGCATCACGGCCTTGGGCAGGTCGGGCAGGGTCTTGCTGATCCGCCCCGACGACAGCTCGCGGCGGAGTTGCCGGAACGCCTGCTCGTCGCTCTTGTCGGCGAAGAGCGCCCGGCCGCCTGCCCCGGTCACGGCGCTGTGGACGGCGTCCACGCTGAGCGCCATGAACGTCGTCTTGCCGGCGTCGGGCCCGCCGACGAACGGCAGCGGCTCGATGCGCACCCGCCCGACGCGGGTCGGCAGCAGGCGGTCGCAGTGCGGGCAGTGCGCCTGGAGGCGGTAGCGGCCGAGCAGGATGGTGGTCGGCAGCCGGGTGCCGCACTGGCAGACGTGCCGGACGGCGCCGTTCAGGTCGGGCCTGAGCTTGGCGTGCTTGCTGCCGCAGGTCGGGCACGCGTAGACGGGCAGCGTGAACCGGGCGTAGCAGCCGGGATAGGGGCAGGTCTGCAGGATCCGGTACGCCAGCACGAACGTCTGGTCCACGACCCGGAGCAGCCCCACACAGATCAGCCAGACGAGCAGGCCGGCCACCACGCTCACCGCGTACAGCGCCATGATGAGCACGCCCACCAGGAGGACGGGCACCACGGCCGACAGGATCCCGCCGCAGATGCCGAGCCAGACGGGGAACACGAACCAGGCCTGCCGCCCGGTGAGAAGCGAGCGGGTGAAGCTGCTCAGCGCCCGGTCCATCCTGGCGGAGATGATCGGGGACGCGGTGCGCAGGATCACGTGCCAGTCCTTCCACACCTGCGCGGCCAGGTAGTGGCGGTAGGCCGGATCGCGCCCCTTGCCGGGGTCCTGCGGGAGGACCGGCGACGGGCCCGCCGAGGTGTCCGGCATCAGGACCGCCCGTACCTGCATGAGGTAGAGGCCGATCGCGGTCAGCGTGCTGCCGAGCAGGGCGACGGGATAGAGGAAGACGGCGGCGATCAGGCCGACCCACATCGCGAAGGCCCACGCGGCGACGACGACGATCAGATAGATCATCAGTCGTTCCCCCAGAGCCGGATGCCGCGCCGCTTCGGCTTCATGAGCCTGCGCAGGCCCTCGGACAGCTCCGGGTCCTTCTTGAACCGGCTCTCCATGGACCCGAACGGCGACCAGCCGTTCACCAGGGACTGCGCCCACTCCTCCAGCTCGGGCACCGGCTCGCCGACGTCCCGGAGCCGGATCGCGATCTCCAGGAGCGCCGCCTGCTCGTCCCGGCCCGCTTTCACGCTGAGCCACTGCTGGAGCAGCCACTCCCGCGACGGCCTGGACAGGTGCCTGATCAGCGCCATCCGGAACAACGGATCCTGCTTGGCCAGCGTCTTCGCCGCCCGGGCCAGAACCAGCGTGGCGAGATCCTGGTCGAGGTGGCGGACCAGCGCGGTGAGCCGGCCCACCTCCGCCGCGGCCCGCTGGGGGGTGCGCGCGCCGGCCAGCCCGATGGCGAGCAGCAGCGCTTCCGCGTCATCGGCCACGATCCCCGCCATCCTGGCCGTCCTGACGCGAGTGGCGATCTCCACGGCCTGCTCGTCCTTGAGTCCGGTCCGTACGAACAGGCGGCCGGGCAGGCTGCTCAGCGCGTGGTAGTCCGGCAGGTGCGCACCGGCCGCGTCGAGGAGCCGGCGCAGCTCGGCGGCCGTCGGATCCTCCCGCCAGATGTCCTTGAACGCCGTGTCCCGTTCGCGCATCGTTCCGGTGCCGTGCCTCAGCCGCAGGATCTGGAGGGTCGCCTCCACCCGGTCGAGAGCCGCCGAGCCGGTCTGCCAGGTGATCACGGCGGTGGCGGTGCTGGGTGCGGCCCGCAGGTCCCGGCCGGCCAGCGAGCGGCACAGCTCCGGGGTGAGCACGCTCGCCCGCACCGCGGGCGTGGCCTGTTCCAGTCCGGTGACCAGCCCCGCCAGCAGCGCCTCCCGCCACCGGTACGGCGTCCGGTCGAGCTGCGCGGGCACGTCGGTGAGCTGGGGCTCGACGAGGGCGGCCACCGCCCGCTCCACCTTGGCCGCGGGCACGCGCAGCCCCGCCGCCTCGGCTACCCGCAGGACGGCGACCAGGTGGTCGAGCCGGTCTGCCGCCGCCAGCTCGGCCCATGCCACCGCCGCCACCTGCTCGCGGTACGCCTCGGGCAGCGCCCGGGTGGGCGGCCCGAGCGCGGGGTCGCGCAGGGCCAGCAGGACGCATCGCGCGGCGCACGGTTCCGCGGCCTCGGCCGGGCCGTGCGCGCTGATCGCGGCCGCGAGACCGTACCCGAGCAGGTCGGCCCGCTTGCCCAGATGGGGCCACACCCAGCCGGGCACCCCGGGCTCGATCAGCTCGGCGACCGCCGCCTGCTCCTCGGGCGACAGCGTGGCGCCGGTCAGGCAGAGCGCCACCAGCGCCGCCGCCGTGTCGGGGTCGGCCGTGCCGAACCCGGCGAGCTCGTCGATCCCGTCGAAGTCCATGGACCGCCACAGCTCCCGCGCCGTCCGCGCGAACCTGCCGGTCTCGGCCGGCTGCGGCTCCTCGGCGAGGACGACCACCGTCGCGTCCACGTCGGAGGGCATCCACACGTCGGGGGTGGTGCCCACGATGAGCTGCGTGGTGGCGGCCGGGTCCCCGCTGTAGGTGACGAAGGACAGCCGCGTGACCGCCTCCCACGGCAGCGAGTACGAGATCACCGCGATCCAGCGGACGATCTCCTCGCCGTCCGCGCCGACCAGGACGAGCCGGCCGTACCCCTGGACGAGGTTGCGCCGGACGAGGTCGAGCAGGGTGCCGAGCCGCTGGTAGGCGGCCTGTCCGCCGGCGCTGAGCCAGCGTCCGAGGGATTCGGGGTCCAGCGCCGTGCCCGGGGTGAGCTCGGTCAGCTCGGGCAGCTCGGTGCCGGGGTCGGCCGGGGCGTCCGCCCACAGGGCCGCCCGCCAGAACTCGATCGGCCGCAGTCCGACGAGGTCGCCGTCGGCCAGGACCAGCGCGTGACCGAGGAAGTTGCCGTACCGGCCGGAGTAGTCCTGCCCGAGATAGACGCAGCGGACCAGCGCGTGCCGGTCGCCGGCCGGCGCGTACGACAGGGCCACCGGCATCGCGCGGATCTGCTCCCGGGTGGGCGCGGTCGGCGTGCCGGGTGGCGGCCGGTAGGTGAGGAACGGCGTGACCTCGGCGGCCGGCCCGGCGGGCAGCCCCGGGCTGTCGGCCACCACCTGGAATCCGGCCCGCCCGGACGGCCCCGTCGCCGCCGATGTGTAGTGGAGCTGCCAAGCCACGACGTTCTACCTCCGTATGCCGTCGAGCATCTTGAACCGGTACAGCAGCCACAGCAGCGGGTCTTCGACGCGATAGGGGCGGATTCCGCTGCGTGCCACCGTCTTGCCCTCCGGCACGTCGCCGAGGGCCGACAGCCCGAACAAGGCGTAGTCGTCGTACTGCTGGCTCAGGTAGCGGTCGATCATGCCCGCCTGCCACTGGTGCAGCAGCGCGCGGACCTGCTCGTCCACGGCCTCCCGGTCGTCCAGGTCGAGCGCGCCGGCCGGGTCGCGGGTGCGGTGCAGCGCCGACTGGCGCTCCATCGACGCCCGCAGCTCGTCGATCTTGCTGAGGGCCACGGCGGCCGGGATGGACAGCCGCCCGTTGTTCCGCTTGCGCAGGAGCTCGGTGACCCGGACGACGACGTCCATCTGGTCGCTCATCAGGTCGTTGGCGAGCGTCCCGCCGCGCTCTCTGGCCGAGGTGTGCAGCGCCGCCTGCGCGCCGGACAGCTCCAGCGGGTCCAGCAGGAAGATGACCGCGTCGGCCGCGCTCAGGTAGCGCAGATGCAGCTCGCTCATCTCCCGCTCGCGCAGGTCCTCCCCGGCCGTGTCGAACAGGACCAGGGTCAGCGAGGCGGTCCGGCGGCGCATCCGGCCCACGGTGCGGGTGAGCAGGTAGACCAGCGGGTCACGAGGGGCGCCCTCCGCCGACTGGGTGGCGTCCAGGAGCGTGTGGTCACCGTAGAGCGGCCGGGCGAAGTCCGTCTTGTAGCGTTCGATCGTCCGGTCGTCGCAGGGCACGAGCGAGGCGTTGAGCTCCTCGCCGATGCGGTTCATCAGCTCGTGGATCAGGACCGCGATGTAGGTGCTCTTGCCCGCGTGCTTCGCCCCGACGAGAGCGACGATCTTCCCCGGATTGGCGCAGTATTCGGTCGCCAGCCTGCTGTGGCACGACGGGCAGACCCGCCAGGCCGTCTCCCGGGAGCAGGCGGGGCACAGGGCGCGCCGCCCCGGCCGCCGCACGGAGAAGACCGGCGGCAACGCCGGCGCGGCGCCGCCGCGGAACGCGCCCAGCACCTCGTCCGGCCGCGGCTCGCAGCCCTCGGTCCGGCCGCTCTTGCCCAGGCAGCGGAACGCGATCCGAGCGGGCGCCACCTTCACGAAGCAGTACGGGCAGGTGATCATCGGCTCATCCCACTTTCAGGACGCGTACGGGTGGATCGATGAGCTCGACCGGCCCTTCGGCGAAGCAGCGCACCCAGTAGGGTTTCGGCTGCTTGGGCATCGGGACGACGAGTCGCGCCGGTGGGCTGAGGTCGGCCCACTCGGCGAGCACGCGCCCGTCGTCGGGCGAGCCGGGCTGGATCCGGCCCGCTTTGATCACCAGGACGAGCCTGGTCACCCGGGCCGGCTGCTCGCAGGTCAGGTCCACGACCAGCTGACGCTGCCAGAACGGGCCCTCGTGGCGCACGTCGTAGCGGAGCGGCACGACGGCGGCGAGCGGCACCCGCACCGCCGGGCCGCGCACCCGGACGCCCTTCACCACGGTCGTCGGGGCCAGCTCCAGGATCGGCGCCTCGCCCTCGGGGATGTCGAGGCGGATGCCGCCCTGCGACCGGTAGGCCGCCGACGTGACGATCAGGCTCCGCCTGTCCCACCGCACCTCGATCTCCGGCACGTCCTTGGGCCACTCCAGGCCGAGGTGCACCGTGCCGCCGCGACGTACGGCGCTCACCCCTTGCGGCGCGGGCAGATCGACGTGCTCGCGGTGCGCGCCGATGGTCGCGCTGTCCGCCACGACGGTGACGGCCAGCAGCACGCCGGACGTCCCGGCCGAGCGCAGCACGTACCCGTCGCCGGTGGCGGTGGCCGGCAGGACGCGACCGGCCGCGCGGACGTCCGCGATCGGCACGGTCGTCCCGTACGGCCAGCGTGGCTCGGCCGCGAGGAGCACGAACTCCAGCACGCCCGACGGCGGCTCGGTGCAGCGGACCAGCAGCTCGCCCCGGCCGGACTCGACCGTGAAGGCGGCGACCGGCACCGGCTTCGCCCGCGGCGTGACGGAGCGCCGCAGCCCTGGCGTGGTGACCTCGCCCCGGCCGTCGGGGTAGACCGCCGCGACGAGGTAGTCATAGGTGGTCCCGTTGCGCACCTCACGGTCACGGAACCCGGATCCCTCCACCCGGACGGGCCTGCCGTCGCGCTCGACGACGACGCGCAGCACCTCGGCGGGGGCGCGCCACTGACCGGTGACGACCCCGTCGATCGCGGTCAGCCGCACGTCCTCCGGCTCGGGCCGGTACGTCAGCGGCGGGCAGGTCACCGGCACCGACGTGGCCTGCCCGCGCCGGGCCGCGACCGCGTAGGTGACGGGGGTGTTGACCGGCGGGCGCTCGTCGGAGGCGCTCGGCCGCGTCACCTCGGCGAACGGGACCCCGTTGCGGTAGACCTCGTAGGCGATGTCGCCCGCCCGCGACGGCGACGGCTGCCAGCCGATGGCCACCACGTCGCCGTGCAGCCGGGCCCGCACCTCGCCCGGCGGCCGTGGCGCGAGCCCGGCGAGCAGATCCCCGGCTCCCGACAGGTCCGGGGCCCGGCGCAGGGCGTCCTCCAGCATCAGCCACGCCTGGTCGGAGTCGGCCTCCGTCCGCGCCGCGTCGCGTAACCGGACGGCCTTGGCCAGCCGGGCCCGCACCTCGGCGGCCAGTTCGGCGGCGTCGCCGGTCAGCGCCTCGGCCGGGAGCGCCTCGACGAAGTCCACGGCCGCCTGGATCTTGCCCGTGTCCACCAGCTCGCGCAGCCGGCCCACCGGGCCGCCCGGCACGCCGCTCTCCTGGCGGATCGCGTAGACCAGCCGCTTGGCCTCGCCCGGGTCGAGGCCGAGGTCGTCGGTGACGTGCCGCATCAGCGTGTCGTCGTACGGATGCTCGCGGACGCGTTCACGGAGCCTGGCGGCGATGTCGTAGCGCAGGAGCGCCGCGGGGTCGGGGGTGCTGCGCAGGGCAGCGAAGATCATTTCCGCGCTCACCGTCCGTGGCCCCCGTGGCTTGCGCTGCTCCCGCTCCTCGGCCTTGGCCACCTGCTCCAAGATGCCGGAAATGTCGCCCATGACCCGGAGGCCGGTCGGGGTATCGGGGAAGACGAACCCGGCCAGGTGCCGCTGGGCCAGCGTGTCGAGGGCCGTACGGATCTCGGCGTAGGCCGCGTACGGCGGTGACTGCGGGAGCTGGTCGGGCTCGCGCACCTCGATGCCGAGCTCGGCGGCCAGGCTCTCGGCGGCCTGGGCGCCGAGCCCGGCCGACGTGCCGATGCTCGCGACGACGTCGGGCGGCAGCAGCCGGAGCTTTCCCGCCGCGTCGTCCAGCCGCCGCCGCAGATCCGCCAGGCGCTGCCTGTCCCGCTCGGCGGCCTGCTTGATCTCGGCGCGCACCGGGTCGATGTCGCCGTCCGCCGCCGCCTTGAAGACCGACGTGTAGCGCTGGGCGTGGTCGGCCTCCAGGGCGTCGATCAGCTTGCGGAACTTGAGCATCTGCCGCGAACGCCGCCAGCACTGCCGGACCTGCCGCACGGTCTCGGTGACCTCGGCGGCGCTCATCGCCTCCGTGATCTGGTAGCGCCGGCACAGGTCCACCGGGGGCGTGCCACCGGCCTGCCGGGCCGGATCCAGCACTTCCCGGACGTACCGCTCCTCGTCGAACGGCATAGGTCAGTCCACACGGATCTCGGACAGCGAGGCCCGCGACGAGGCGACCTCCTCCTCGGACATGCCGCCGATCTGGATGTCGAGATCCAGCTGCCGGCCCTTCTCGTTCTCGCGCGCGGTGACGTGCAGCAGCCCCGAGGCGTCCAGGGTGAACGTCACCTCGATCGGGAAGCCCTTGGGCTTGCCGGGCGGGATGCGCAGCTCCCCTTCGCCGATCGTGGTGTTGTCGTCGACCTCGTCGGACTCGGCGCTGCCCGCCTGCTCCATCACCCGGATGGCGACGGTCGCCTGGTTGTCGTCGAGGGTGGCGAAGCCCTCGGTGACGGAGGCCGGCAGCGAGTCGTTGGCGTGCACGAGATGGGCGACGTAGCGCTGCCGCTGGGTGCCTCGGGTGGCGATGATGCCGAAGGCGCGCGAGGCGACCGTCTTGATCGTCCGTCCCTCGATCTGCCGGCGCTGCGTCTCGGACAGCCCCGCTTCCAGCGCCATCGCCTCGGCCTCGGCCTGCTGTCCCGAGCTCAGCAGCCGCCGGAAGGTCTCCTCGAAGGCGTAGAGCGCGGCGCCCTTCGCCACCGCCAGGTCGGGGTCCTGGAGCTGGGGCGTCAGGCCGAACTCCTTCTGCAGGGCCTCGGCCACCGCGGGCATCCTGGACAGGCCGCCGACCAGGACCAGGTGCTGGAAGGAGTCGACCCCCTTCGCCCGCGCCGTCTCCACGGTCCGGCGGGTGATGCTCAGGGTGCGCTCCAGCAGGTTCTGGGTGAGCGACTCGAACTCCGCCCGGGTGAGCTCGACCGCGGTCACGCGCCCCTCGTGCATCACGCGGGCGGTGTGCTTGATCCGGGTGGACAGGGTCTTCTTGAGGTCTTCCGCGATGTTGCGCAGGTCCTGCTCGGTCTCGTCGCTGTCGAGCGGGGCACTGACGTCCGGGTGCTGCTGCTGGAAGCTGTCCGCCAGGTACTGGACCAGGGTGTCGTCCCAGTTGGTGCCGCCGAGGTCATGGTCGCCGTCGGTGCACACGACCTCGATGTTGCCGCCGCGCAGGGTCATGACGGTCGTGTCGAACGTGCCCCCGCCGAGGTCGTAGACGAGGATGTGGCAGTCCTGCTCCGGCTTGAGCACGCCGTAGGTGATGGCGGCGGCGATGGGCTCGGAGATGATGTCGATCACGTTCAGCCCGGCGACGCCGCCGGCCTTCCTGGTGGCGTCGCGCTCGGCCGCGCCGAAGTAGGCCGGGACGGTGATGACCACGTCCGACACGGTCTCCCCGGTCGCCACCTGCGCGTCCTTGGCCAGCTTGCGGAGCACGAACGCGGAGATCTCCTCCGGCGAGTACGGCTTGCCGTGCAGTGTCCTGGGGGCGTCCTGGCCCATGTCGCGCTTGATCCTGCTGATCACGAGGCCGGGCTTCAGGACAGCGCTGTCTTTCGCGTACTGGCCGACCACGACGTTGTCGGGGGTCTCGAAGAAGATCACCGAGGGCGTGGTGTCGGAGCCTTCGCTGTTGCGGTGCACCTCGGCCCGGCCGACCTGGTCGATGCTGGCGATGCAGGAGTACGTGGTGCCGAGGTCGATCCCGTATACGGCCATTTATCCGTCCTTCCTCTGCTGGTCCGCCTGCGCGGGGGCCTCGCCGACCACCACGTCCGCCTTGCGCAGCACGCGCTCCCCCTGGTGGAAACCTGCCGCGACCACCGCCAGGACCTGCCCCGCCGGCCCCGGCTGGGTCCGGGTCGCCCGATGCCTGGCCGCGTCGTACGGCTCGCCCGGCGCGACGTCGAGCAGGTCGGCTCCGGTCCTGGCCAGCACCTCGGCCACCTCGGCGGCGATCGCCTCCAGGAGGGAGCTGACGTGGCCGTCGTCCTCCGGCCGGTCGCGGAGCCTGGCCGCCTCCCGCCCGGTGAGGTCGTACAGGCGGTAGAGGCCGGTCCGCACCGGCGTCAGCGCCTCTTGCAGGAGGCCGTGGCGCAGGGCCTTGTTCTCCTCGAAGAGGCGGTCGATGATCTGCTCGCGATGATTGGAACGGTCCACATCATGCTGGAACTTGGTCCTGATCTCCTCGGTCAACCGGTCGAGAGCCGTCACTAAGGAGATATCCGACATATCCCCCATATCGGGGGACTCTGGAGTTGTCGGGGGGATCGTCATAGCGGCTTTCCGCTTTCTCCGGGGGAATTTGTGCACCGCAGTGTATCCAGTATGTGCCGCGCTGAATACCACAAAAGCATGCCATTCCAACGTGAAAACTCTTCGGTAACGGGGCTTACTGGAATCCGGGCTGCGCTTATTCGAGATTTCGGCCTATTCACGCGCGAGCCGCTGACCGGTGGCCGCGGCGAGCGCCTTGCCGTACAGCAGGCTGAGCTCCTCGGCGCTGTCGAAGCCCTCGGTGACGACGGCGGCCAGCCGGGCATCGGTGAAGACCGTCGGCCGGTAGCCGGTCGCCTCGTCGGGCACGGCCAGGTAAACCAGGTCGAAGTGGCGGACGAGCGGCACGAGCTTGTCCACGTCGTCCTCGAACTCCCCGTCGGTGATCGCGACGAGCACCCGCCTGACACACTTCTCACCGTCCTCGGCGTGCGCGCGATCCAGCGCCTTGAGCGCCGGGATGAAGTACGTGTACTGCCCGTCCTCCTGACTCCCCGGCTCTTCGACGGCCTCCGCGAGACTGCCCACCGGGGTCGGGGGGAGGGTCAGCGAGGCCGTACGGGCGAACGTCACCGACGCCAGCAGGTCGTCCGGCCGCAGCTCGCGGGCCATGAAGGGCTTGAGCAGGGCCAGCGCCTCGTCCCTCATCTCGACGCTGTCGTCCATCGACCCGGAGAAGTCGCCGGCCACGTCGAGACAGACGACCCCTTGCACCTGCCGCGCCCCGGCCAGAGTCGCCTCGCCCAGCGATGCGCGCTGCCCGCCGCCGTTCAGGTACCAGATCACCCCTGCGGCGGCCACCGCCAAGAAAAGCACACCGATTATGGCAATCCCGGATAATCCTCCCGAACTGCCCGGCAGGCCCCCACCAACACCGCCGGGCAGCCGCCCGGGGGATTTCCCCGGGAGTTGGGGGCGATTTCCCACCATCATTGACCTCCACCACGACAGGCGTGAGAGATGAGGATATGACGCCACTCGCCGCTGCGGAGAAATGATCAGCAACAGCTTCATTTTGATATGCGTGATGCAGCACGCATATCGGAAAGGCAGCACGAATAGGCTGCCCGACGACCGAGCGTTCCCTTAAGGTCACTTGGACCATATAGGGCACGCGTGCTTTAAGTCAACATGACCTAAAAAACCGATAGGTCAGGATCGCTTGGGCGGCTGGTCCAGTCCGCCGTTGCCCAGCACATCCAGGACGAACTCCGCCGCGTTGCGCGCCGCCACCTCGTGCCAGTCGTCGTTCTTGCCCATCCCCCAGTCGCAGATCGCCTTGACCACGATCCAGTCGACCTTCTCCCTGGCCGCCGCCGCGTAGACCCCCAGCCCTTCCATCTCGCCGCCGATCCCGTCCGGCTCCGCCTCGATCAGGCGGGCGCGGATCGTCGGCGAGTTCAGCAGCACGTTCCCGGACAGCATCGGGCCCAAATGCACCTTCGGCCCGTCCTGGGTCAGCCTGGCGCTCTGGCACCGGTCGAGGAGGGTCACCGACGGCGCGACCCGATCGCCGCGCATGATCTCGACCGGTTCCCCCGGCGTGTACTCGGCGATCTTCTTGTGATCCATGACCCGTAACTGGGTGCACACCAGGATGTCCCCGAGTCGCTGCTTGTCCTCACGCAGGCCGAAGCAGATGCCGGTGAGCAGCAGATAGTCGGGGTTGAGCTGTTCGATCAGCGACTTGGCGGTCAGCATGGCGCCGCCGGGATCCACGCTCCCGGGGCGGGTCTGCGCGAGCAGCACCCGGGCACGGCTCACCACACCCAGTTCGAACGCGGTGTGCAGGTCCAGGTTGCGGCGGATCGGCGCCGCTTTCGTGACCCCGGTGACGGCCTCGATCACGGCCTGCCGCTCCTCCGGCGTGGCGACCATGATCAGTACGGTTGACGTGCCGAGCACCGGCTCCATCTCCTTCCGGAAACGTCGATGCCGCTCCGTGTTCACCTCAGGCGATCGCCACACCGCGACCACGAACAGCAGCACGGCCATGATCCCGAGCAGCGTGTTGAGCCACCCGACCACCCACGCCTGGGAGGTGGCGGGCACGAGATCCGGTGGATTGCCGCCGATCAGCCGCCAGGCGAGCCAGCGGAACGCGGTGCCGTAGGTGGCGGGCCGGCCGTCGCAGGCGGGCGCGCACTCCGCCTGCTCGAAATCCGCCAGTACGTACGCCTCGGCCGCCATGATGACCGCGACCGCGAACGCGTAGAGGGCCAGCCCCGAGCCCAGGCCAGTGATCTTCGGCGGGCGCACGTCCGACCCGGAGCCCGTCGCCAGGAACGTCACCCCGGCCGCACCGGCGCCCCTGGCCGCCACCGTGATGGCCGTCCGCATCCGCGTGGTCGTCGCGCCGTCGAGGAGGCAGAGCAGCGGTTCGTCGACCTCGACCGTCTCCGTACGCGCGCGCACGTCGCCGACCGCCCGCGCGACCTGGGCGCGCACCAGCCCGCGCAGCCGTTCGGTGACCTGGTTGAGCAGCGCGGGCGCCGTCTCAGGATCGGCGCAGTGACACAGCGGCATGGACCAGTGCAGGAACCGCATCTCCTCGGCCGCCCACCGGTCCGCACCACGGCGGGCATCCCGGATCCACCTGACGATCATGGTGCCGAGCATCCCGGCCATCATCAGGGCGACGTACAGCAGCGCCAGCAGGCAGCACAGCACCCCGGCCCCCAGCAGCCAGGCCGACCACCCCCACACCATCCCCACCGGCACCGTGGTCAACGCCAGGAGCTGCAGCAGGGCCGGCGGCCCGGCGAACATCACGAGATCCCAGCGCCTGTCCACGTGCCGCAGCAGCCCGCCCGGCCTGCCGCTGAGCCGCGAGTCGCGCGGGGACTCCAGCACCGCGAACGCGTCGGCGTCCCGCCAGACGAGCCGCCCGTCCCGCGCGGCCACGTACAGGAGCAGCGGCAGCGGAGCCCGGGACCGGATCAGCCCGGAGACCCCCCGGGGGCGCAGCGTATCGATCACCGCACGGCCGCACTCAGCGCGGCGCACCGCCGCGGCCGCCTCTCGCGCGGCGCGGAACGACATTCCCAGCGGGTAGGCGCGCCCCTCACGGCGAGCCTTGGACGAGCCCTCAGCCGACACGGCTCCACCATGGCGCATCCACCGACCCGTTTCCAGACCGCGTTGCCACCCGCATCAGGTGGACACCGCGCCGCTTACAGAGCGTCCCGTCGCCCGCATCAGGCAGATGCCTCGTCGTTCGCCCGCGTCAGACGGACGCGTCGTCCCCGTCGGCCGACCGTGGCATCGGCGGGAACAGCAGCTCCGCCGACCCCCGGCGGTAGAGCGCGGCCGGGCGGCCGATCTCGGGCGTCCGCGACTCGCCCGTGGCCTCAACGAAGTGCGCGGCCTTGGTCACCTTGCGGCGGAAGTTGCTGGGATCCAGCGGGATTCCCCAGATGACCTCGTAGACGTGTCGCAGCTCCGCGAGGGTGAACGGTTGCCGGCAGAACGCCGCCGCCACAGTCGTGTACTCGAGTTTGGCCCTGGCCCGATCGAGCCCCTCCTTGAGGATCGCCAGGTGGTCGAAGGCGAGCTCGGCCGACAGGGCGGCCTCGACGGGCACCCAGTGCGCGGTCGCCGCGTCGGTGCCCGCGACCGGCGTGGGCAGGTCGGGGCCCAGCGCGAGGTAGGCGACGGTGAAGGTGCGGCCACGCGGGTCACGCTCCGGCGCCCCGAACGCCCGCAATTGCTCCAGGTGGAGCTCACGCCCGTCGATGCCGGTCTCCTCAGCGAGCTCGCGAAGGGCCGCCTGATCGAGCCCCTCACCCACCCGGACATAGCCGCCGGGCAGAGCGAGCCCACCCTCGAACGGCGGCTTCCCCCGCTCGATCAGCAGCACCCGCAGACTCGCCTCGCGCACGGTGAAGATCACCAGGTCCACGGTCACCGCAGCCGACACGGTCCCGTCATACTTCAACGCCCTGTTCACCACCGCCACAGAATACCTATGGTCACCTTGACCAAAGGAACCGCGGCGACTTATGGTCAGTAGGACTTTAAGTGGGCGCAGAGTGGATCGATCATCCACATCAGCACCGTCGAGCGGAGACAAGCATGGGCGAGTTCATGCTCGGGGTGGTGAGCTCCTTGCTCGCGACCGCGCTCACCGTCCTTGGCGGCTGGGCTTGCTCCCTGCATGCCCGGCGATGGCCGGCCGTGCTCCTGTCCCGGATCACCGGGCTGGGAGTGCTCCGGGCGCTGCCACGACAGCAGCTCGCCGGCAAGGAGATGGCCGCCGACCTGGCCCGGGCCCGGTGGGTGCGTGTGCTCGCCGGTCGTGGCAACGAGCTGACCCGCGACAGCTTCGCCCCGGTCTGGGAGGCAGCGGAATCCGTACAGGTGCTGCTGCCTGACACCATGACCGGCCAAGACTCCTGGCTGGCCCAGCGGGCGTCGGACATCCGCCGCGTCGATCCGGGCTTCTCCCCCGGCCTGCTGGCCGACCAGGTGCGCGTCAACGCCGCGTACGTGAGTGAGATCAGGCGGCACGGCCAGCCGGTCTCACTGCGCTTCTACAACCTGCCGAACCTGCACCGCCTGGTCATCACCGACGACGTCGCCTACCTGACTCTCTATCGCCAGACCGAGCACGGCCGCAACTCTCCGTGCATCGTGGCGCACCGCCCCGGCGCTCTGTACGACCACGCGCTGTTCCTCTTCACCACCACCTGGGAGCACAGCCGCCCGGCGGACTGAGCATTCTGCCAAGATCATCAGATGCTGCGATTAGGCACGACGCTCCTGGCTGTGGTGCTGCTCCTCAGCTGCGGCCATTTCCTGTTCGGACCGCGCGCGTACGGCTTCGAAGAGCACGCCGCACTTGCCGTCTGGAACTGGCGGACCAGCGGTGCCGAGGAGATCTGGCACGAGGGTTTCGTCCCGCTCGAAGACATGAGCGCCATACCGCCGAAGGTGCTCAAGCGCATTCAGCACGATGAGGAGTACGGCTGGGTCGTGGCCGGTCCACTCCCCACTCCACCGGCCGAGGCGCGGGTCCGCTGGGACGACGGGTCCACGATGCGAGTTCCGGTGATCGAGCCGCGGAAGGCGATGATGGCGCTGTCTCCCTGGTCCGAGGAGGAGACCTTCCCCGATGACAGGGCGTACCACCTGACCGGCGCCACCTTCACCACGATGCGGCTGAAGACCGTACGGGGGATGGCGACGGTGCCCGCGTGGCGGCTGTACTTCTCGGACCTGCCTGAGCCTATCGACCAGGTAGCGGTCGATCAGAAAGCTCTCGGCACCGTCGAAGGAGTCATCGGCAGACACAGCTCTGACGGACAGATCACAGACTTCGAACTGCTCGGAGAACACACACTGCTGGTGAGCTACGAGTACGGCCGCTGCCTCGACAGGCAGGGGCCCAACGTCTACATCCGCATCCGCGAGGAGTCGGATGTGGTGGTCCTGGGGGTCGACATCCCCGACAGGTTCACCGGCTTCTGCTTGGGCGTCGGCGCGACCGGCAAGGGGATCATCAGGCTCGACGAGCCGCTGGCAGATCGCGTGCTGCTGGAGGCCGGCGGCAGACTCCCCCTCCTCTGCCGCCGTGCGCCGAACGTGTGCCGCTGGTCGGGCTTGTAGGGTCACTCGGCAGCGCTGAGCCGGCTGCGGATCGAGGTCAGCGGCGGTGGCCTCTGCGCCTTACCTGGTGCCTGAGGCCCGCGAGGATGACCAGCATGACTTCGACCAGCAGATTGGGCGCCAGATCACCGTAGGAATGACCGGGCGTGTTCAACCACTCGATGAGCGACCCCACCGCGACGGCGACGAGAATTGTGTACGTGAGCGCGCCGAAGAGCTGACTGGAGAAGACTCGGGTCGCACCCGAGACCGTGCGGACGAAGACCCGGGGAAGGGGCTGTTTGAAATTGAAGGTCAAGATCTCATCGATCGCCTGCCAGACGCAGGCATAGGTGCGGGTGGAGAGATGGCCTCCCGAAGCCTCATATTTGAACCCGTCCGGAGCGGAGATCTGCTGGGCGACGTCCATCATTTTCGCCTGCACGGAGAATCCGACGAACCTCGTCAGCGGGAAGAGTCTGGCGCACGACTGGATCAGATAGAGCTGCCAGGGCACCCGGACATAGTCCTGCGCGCCATATCGGGTGTACTCATGATTCGCCTCCGACTGGCCGCCGAACTCGCCGGCCAGGGCCGAGAACATCTCCTTCCAGCAGAGCTGCAACTCCCGCCGCTCAAGCTCGGGGTCATAGGTTGCCAGCACCGACAGGGCGAAGCATCGGACGTAGATGTCGCTGCCGCCGCTGACGTACTCTCGAAGATATCGCCAGTCCTCGGGCCGGGCAGGCAGGTTGTTCGCCGCCAGGCAGCGCAGCGCGTGCGCGGTGGCCAGCGGGTTCGGGCTCCCTCCTTCGCTGCCGACCGCATATCCCGCCGGCTCGGTCCTGGCATCTTCGAGAGCCTGGTGGACCAGCGTCAGCGCTTCGGATCTCAGCGGGACGACCGGGCTCACCTGCGAGATGGCGAAACCTATGTCGGCCATCCGGAAAACATCTGATTTCTGCAACCGGACTCTGCGCGCGACCAGGTCCCGATAGACGACGCCACTCACCGAAGCCTTTTCGACCTGGCCACGGTTGACGACATAATAGAGCAGCTTCGATATCCGGTCCTTGACCACAGGATCCGTCGTGGCGCGACGGGCAAGGATGTGAATGGTGGCCGCGGTGCCGTAGAGTCCGCGCTGTTTGTAGTCGGGGTGGTCGAGATACTGCCCCGAAGCCAGGGCGTGGTCCGGCAGTCGCCCGGCCTCTTCTCGCATACGCAACTCGATGCGCCGCTCGATCTCGGACTGAGCATCCTTCAGCATCTGACGCGTCAGCAACTATCTCATCCTTGATTCACACAAGCCCGTACGCGGCTCACTCGTCGAGGCCGAACTTCTGGAGGTTCTCGAGAACCGTCGCGATGGGGCCTCTGGCACTGGGAATGAGATCGAGGCCGAGGATCTCGTCTCTGTCGAACCAGCCGTACCTTTCGATGAAGTCGTCCTCGACCTGGCGGCTCATGTCCACGTCGACGTTGTTCGCCGTACAGAGCCTGGCGACGGCGATGACCGTCGCGGCGTCCTCCCCGCTTCCCAGTCGCCATGACCACAGGGCCAGTGGGCGCCCCGGGTGCACCTTCAGCCCTACCTCCTCATAAACCTCGCGGACCAGCGCCTCATCAGGTGATTCGTCTCGCTGCATCCGCCCACCCGGCAATTCCCATTTTCCAGGCTCGTGCGGGTCGTCACGGCTCTTCATGACGAGGAGCAGTTTTCCTTGCCATTCGATGACGGCCTTCTGCGCGAACTGCACGAACATCGGGTCCTCCGTGCGTTTTCTGAGGCTGCGAGGTGCTCAAAGCAGGCCGGGCACCCACTTTCGGGGGACTTCTCCGCTGAGCTGTTCCAGGAAACGAAGCCGTCTGAGATGCACGGCCTCCGTCTCCGGATCGCGGGCTTCCTTCAGCTTGGTACGCAAGTCGCGATCACGAAGGAGAATGGCCGCTCTCTCGTCCGCCCCCATCGTGGTCGACACAGAGACATGCTCGGCGACATAACCGAATGTCGACATAAGATCGCATGTAATACTCTCGACGGAGATCGTCAGGTCAGTGTGGGCGGCGTTCTTGTACGCGGCCACGCGATCCTTTCGAATGGGCCGGTCGAGATTGTTCCACAGCTCAGACAGGGACGCGGCCGATCGAGCGTGGTCCTGACGGTAAAAATCCAACGCGGCGTCGGACCACCGTAGCCCGGCACGATCACAGAGAGGAGCCAGAGCGCCCTCTGGATCTCTGACCAGATCTTCATAACGCAGGGTCAGCCAATTATCTTCTCCGACCATTTCTCGACCTTCGAGAGCGGCCTCCTGATCCTGCAGCCAGCGCAGTGCTATCGCCTGGGGATCCTTCGGGCCGATGGGTGCGGTGGAGAACGAGACGGCGACGTCGCGTGGATCCCTCACGAGGTGCAGATACAGGATCGGCAGGCCGGATACGTGCAACTGGGCGATGAAGTGAACATTCTCCAGACACTTGCTGACCCACAGGTCCTTGCCCAGATGGCGGGCATGAGCGTCGTAGAACGCCACGACCGCGTGCGCGAGCGTAGGTCCGCCCATGGCGGCGACGACCGCCGGCAGGCGATCAGGGATACGCGGCCAGGCGAGAGCATTGAGATCGACGAGGCGGCCCAGGTCCTCGGCCAGGCGCCTCCTGTTCAAGGGCTCACCTAATGAGCCGTACCGAGAGGCCAGGTCCTGGAAATCTCTCAGCTTGTGTGCCGAGGGAGGCGCGAAGACGCCGGGCAGCGATCCGAGCAGGAGCCGAAGCAGGTTCGAACCGGAGCGCTGGGTGCCGACGAGCTGGACCCGCTTCATGTCCGGCACCTCCGCACCCCTGGCAGCGCGTCGCGGAGCATCCCGGCGGCTATTTCTGGAAGGAGCGGGTTGACGTAGACACCCAGGCCCAGCTCCATGGCGCCGGGCCTTTTAAGGGTTTGCACGTCCTTGTGGAGCGGAACGAGCTCTATCCGCAAGTGGTGCGACGCATCGCCCTTGGGTGCCTGCATGACATTGATCAGGTAGGGCGGCATCGCGCCCCCATAGGTCACCCGGCACAGTCGCAGACCTGTGTGAAGACAACCCGCCACCGAGACGAGCTCATCGGGAGACAGCGATGCCAGGTCCGGACGATGAGCCCTGGGCGCAATGATCATTTCGAAGGGCAGTCTCGCCCATGGGGGCACCTGAAGCAGAGCATGGTCGGAGGTCGTCACCGTCAATTCTCGATCGACAGCCAAATCGCATACAGCGCAAGAGTCTGCGCCATGGGTGAGGGTCAGACGCCTTGGGACAAAGGGCAATCCAACGAGCTGACCATGCGGATGGGCAACCGTGGGTCCGAAGTGGTCGCCCACGGACTCGAAGGCATAAACCGCTTCAACCAATGGGCTGACCAAGAGGTCCGTGGTCTTATGGGAGACCTTCTTCAGGAACTGTTGAGTGACCTCTGCCGGAAGGTCGCCGAGTCTCTGGGAGTGGGAGCTGCCGTACACAAGAACCCAGTGCAGTTGCTCGTGTGCGCGCTCCTGGGGTGCAGCAATCACAGGGTGTTTGCTCGGAACCAGTCGAACCTGCACTGGCGCGTCCCCCGCATCGGGGCAGAATGGACATCCAGCGAATGAGGTGTCATCGGGACGAATGTCGACCTGTGCTGCCAAATCACGACGGCCCGGAACGCGAAGGAGCCACTCCTGCTCAACAGGGCTCCACGTGGCTATTGGTTCGCTTGACATGTTTCGTCCCGAGGGTCCGATGTCTCGCGGCCGATCCTGGCGTTACCTGTCAGTATCCATTCAAGCCCGAGTGTAGCAGCGGCCGGGTAAAGACAAAGGAGTTCAAGAGGACGACGGCCTTGGTATGGTCAGCTATGGCATCCAGGTTCGACGACAAATCGGCATCGGCCCCAAACGTTTTCGACGGCGACCAATTGCGACTCTGGAACAACTATCACCGTCAATACTGGAACAGCGAGGAACGAATAAGACCGACTTCGTCGGCCCTGGTTCTCGCGGACGGTTTGAGCCGTGGTCGGAGAATTCTCGAGTTGGGGTGCGGGAGTGGCAGAGATGCCGTCTTCCTCCAAAGGCGGGGACACGTGGTCACCGCCACGGACTTCTCGGAGTTCGCCATCGAGGCCAACCTTCACTCCCCAGAGGCATCCGGGGTCGACTTTTCTCTCCATGACCTCCGGACACCTCTGAAATTCTCCGCCGCGTCCTTTGACGTGGTCTACGCCCGTCTTTCTCTGCACTACTTCCCGGACAGCATCACCCGGGACGTCTTCTGGGAGATCCATCGTGTTCTGCGCCCTGCCGGGAAAGTCTTTTTCGTCTGCCGGTCAACTGACGACGTGCTTTTCGGGCAAGGCGAGGAGATCGGCCCTGATCTCTTCCGGAGTGACGGTCAGATCCGCCACTTCTTCAGCCAGGAGTACACCAAGGACGTCCTGTCCGCCGAAGGACTCTTCGCCGTCGACAGTCTCGTGCTCCGCGACGAGCTCGTTTACGGCAGTCACGCAAGCGTGGTGCAGTGCCTCGCCGAGCGCTCGCGAGATTAGCGGCCCAACTTCATTCTGGCATTGAGCAACTGGTCGCGCACCGAGAGCGAGTCCGCCCAGCGAACGCAGTCACGCCAGCTCCACATGGTCCTGAATCCGGTCGCCTGTGCTACGAGGCGCCTGAGATATTGGGTGGCACAGGCCGGGGCATGCACGCCGTAAACCTGATCCGATTTTCGGCTGAACAGCAGATAGGGCCTACCGGCGAAAGTTTCGAGCACTCGTTCATACGATGGGAACGACTCGACATCAGGGTAGTCACGAGCAACATAGGGAAGAATATCGAAGTCGCCTGGGACCAGGTGCAGGTGGGCATGGTCAATGCAGGCTCCGGCGTGCTTGGCGAACTTCTCAGCCCCATGCTCGAAAAATGAGATCGGGCCATAAGCCTCCCCCAGCAAGGATTCGGCGTGGTGTTTGACCGAATCCAGCTCGGCGCGCTCAGGTGTCGACAGGCCGGCAAGTGAGGAAATGTGGGCTTTCGTGATGATGAGCAGGTGGCCCTCAGCGAGCGGGGCAGTGTCGAGAATGACCAGGAAGGATGCGCTGCGGAGGATGATCTCATCGGTGCTGTCGGCGCGAAAGAGATAATCCCAGACAGGCGACCTCCCCTCCGATACCAAGGCGCAAAAGGGGCATTCGGCAGGTCCGTCGAACATAGCCGCTCCACCCCATCTCGCACATTCAGATCGCCTGCCCCTATCTTCACCCGGCATGACGTAGCGCACAGTTCTTAATTTGCTACCTTGAGCTGGCGCAATGGCCATATGTGCGATCACAGGCCGGGCCGATCGTCGCTGTCACCCCGAAAATCCACCCCTCAGAAGCCTCAGAAGGGGATGCCCTACCAGAAGATCAGCAGCAGGGTGAGGCCGAGGCCCAGGGCTATGAAGCCCGGTGTTCTGGGCTCGCGGGCGGCCTCCCGGCGGGCGGAGACCACCAGAATGGCGGCAATGGCCAGGGCCGCCAGCAGGTGCAGGCCGTACCACAGGGGGATGGGGACGGCCGTCGGGTATTCGTCGGCGGAGCCGTGGCCGGTGAACCGGCCGAGCAGGCTCAGGCCCAGGCCGACCAGCGCGAACACGTACCGGAGCCGGCCGAGCAGAGCCCAGACGACGGTTCCCGCCACCAGCAGGGCCGAGAACTGGGCGTGCAGTTGCCGCATGAGCAGGCCGCGGGGCGAGTCGAAGCTGAGCGTCAGCAGGGAGTCGTAGGCCCTGGTCATCATGGTGCCGTGGAGCGGCTCGTAGGCGCCGGTGTAGGGGATCAGCTCGCCGCTGGGCGTGTAGTGGAAGGCCAGGAAGCCGCCGGTGATCAGGACCAGTACGAAGCAGTAGATCAGCATCTCGCCCACCAACTGCCTCAACCTCTCCATTCGGCATATTTCATCACAAGGGATGCCCTGCCGAGACAACACTCACGAGGCGCGGCACCTGCTGCTGGCAGTGATATGGCGAGACAGTTATCGTTGCTACCGTGGAGCGAGATCTCACGCGTGAGCGGATCATCAAGGCGGCGTCCGACCTACTGACCCAGGGCGGCCGGGACGCGGTGTCGACCCGGGCGGTGTGCACGGCGGCGGGGGTGCAGTCGCCGACGCTCTATCGGCTCTTCGGCGACAAGGACGGCTTGCTCGACGCGGTCGCGAGCCACGGTTTCGAGAGCTACATGGCCGACAAGACGGCGCTGGCCGAGACCGACGACCCGGTGGAGGATTTGCGGCGCGGCTGGGATCTGCACGTCAGTTTCGGCCTCGCCAACCCGGCCTGCTACGTGCTCATCTACGGCGAGACCCGGCCGGGCGTCGAGTCGACGGCCGCGCGGCGGTCCGCCGCGGTGCTGGCCGCGAGGGTCAGGCGCATCGCCGAGGCGGGACGGTTGCGGGTCAGCGAGGAGCGCGCCGCGCACCTGGTCCACGCCACGGGGTCCGGCCTGACCTTCTCACTCATCTCGATGCCGGAGGAGCGGCGCGACCCGGCGCTGTCCGTCATGGCGCGCGAGGCGATCATCGCCGCGATCACCACCGGCGACTCCCCCGCCGCCGATGCGGGCCCGACGGGCATCGCGGTGGCGCTGCGCGCGGTCGCCCCCCGGCTGACCGTGCTCTCCGTCGCCGAGCGCGCCGTGCTGGCCGAGTGGATGGACCGGGTCGCCACCTCCGAGGGTTGAGCCGCCCAAGTTTTAGCAGTGGCAACACTTAAATGTTGCCAACGACACCATGACACCGATAGTGTCGTGGTGTTATCACTGCTACCACCGAAGAGGTGGAACCATGCGTCTCAGAACCCGCACCGTCGCCGCCTTCGCCTCGTTGACGCTGGTCACGGGCTGCACGGCCACCGCTGCCGAGCCCGGTAGCGCCGTCACCACGAGTCCCCCCGAAGGGCTCGGGCGGATCACCGAGCTGGCGTCCGGGCTGGACATGCCGTGGGGGCTGGCGTTCCTGCCGGACGGTTCGGCCCTGGTCTCCGGTCGCGCCTCCGGCCTGATCCACCGCGTCCCCGCCGAGGGCGGCACCCCGGCGCTGGTCGGTGAGGTGCCCGGGGTCGCCCGGAGCGCCGAGGGCGGCTTGCTGGGGCTCGCCACCTCGCCCCGGTTCGCCGACGATCGCACTGTCTATGCGTACGTGTCGTCGTCGCCGACCAACCGGGTCGTGGCCCTGCGCCTCGCCGAGGACCTGGCGTCGTTGCGCCAGGACCGGATCGTGCTGGACGGCATCGGCACGGCGAACCGGCACCACGGCGGCCGGCTGCGCTTCGGCCCCGACGGGAACCTGTGGATCGCCACCGGCGACGCCTTCGATCCACCGGTCGCGCCGAGGCGCGACAACCTCAACGGCAAGGTGCTGCGGATCAAGCCGGACGGCTCGATCCCCGAGGACAACCCGTTCGACACCCCGGTCTACTCCTACGGCCACCGCAACGTGCAGGGCCTGACCGTCGGCCCCGACGGGACCATGTACGCCGCCGAGCTGGGGCTGAACGACTGGGACGAGGTCAACGTCATCCGCGTCGGCGAGGACTACGGCTGGCCGGCGGCCGAGGGTCCGGACGGCGAGGGCGGCACCCGGCCGGTGTTCTGGCTGCCGCCGGCCGAGGCGTCCCCGTCCGGCATCGCCTACGCCGAGGGCGCGCTGTGGATGGCCGGGCTGCGCGGGCAGCGGCTGTGGCGGCTGCCGGTCGTGGGCGGGGAACGTACCGGAGAGCCTGTCGCTTACCTCACCGAGCGGTACGGGCGCCTGCGGACCGTGGAGGTCGCGCCCGATGGGGCGCTCTGGGTGACCACGTCCAACACCGACCAGGCGACGCTCGGCGGGACCCCCTCGCGCGAGGGTGACGACCGCATCCTGCGCATCGAACTCGTTCCGACCCCTTCGTGAGGTGACCAGCATGTCCGAAGAAGACCCGACCCGACGTACCGTGATCAAGGTGGGCGCGGCGGTCGCCGCCGTCGCGACGGCGGCGCCGGCCCTGCCGGACGTGGCGGAGGCGAAAGCCGCCGTCACTGACACGGCACGGATCTCCCTCAAGGTCAACGGCGTGACGCACCGGCAGGAGCTCGAAGCACGGGTCACCCTGCTCGACGCCCTGCGCGAGCGGATCGGCCTGACCGGCACCAAGAAGGGCTGCGACCGGGGCGAATGCGGCGCCTGCACGGTCCTGGTGGACGGGCGGCGGATCAAGTCCTGCCTGACCCTGGCCGTCATGCAGCAGGGCCGCGAGATCACCACCGTGGAGGGCCTGGCCCGTGGGGACGCGCTGCATCCCGTACAAGCGGCCTTCATCAGGAACGACGGGTTCCAGTGCGGCTTCTGCACCCCCGGCCAGCTCATGTCCGCGGTCGCCTGCGTCCACGAGGGACACACCGGGTCCGACGACGAGATCCGCGAGTGGATGAGCGGCAACCTCTGCCGGTGCGGCTGCTACCCGAACATCGTCGCCTCCGTCCGCCAAGCCGCGAAGGAAATGAGCTGATGGACGCGTTCGCCTACACCCGCGCCGACCAGCCCGAGCGCGCGGTCCGCCTGGCCGCCGACCCTCGGGCGCGCTACATCGCCGGCGGCACCGACCTGCTGAATTTGATGAAGGACGGCGTGCAGCGGCACGACCACCTGATCGACATCAGCGCGCTGCCGCTGGCCGACGTGCGGGAGAGCGGCGGGCGCATCCGGCTCGGCGCGCTGAGCCGGATGAGTGACGTGGCCGTGCACCAGGCCGTACGCCGGCGGCTGCCGGTCCTGTCGCAGGCGCTGCTCGCCGGCGCCTCGCCGCAGGTGCGGAACATGGCCTCGCTCGGCGGCAACCTGCTGCAACGTACGCGATGCTGGTATTTCCGGGACCCCACCATGCCCTGCAACAGGCGCGAGCCCGGCAGCGGCTGCCCGGCCCTCGACGGCCTGAACCGGTGGCACGCCATCGTCGGCGGCAGCGACCACTGCATCGCCGTGCACCCCTCCGACCTGGCCGTCGCCCTGACCGCTCTGGACGCCACCGTGCGCACGCTGAGCGCCGAGGGCCCGCGCGAGATCCCGATGGCCGGCTTCTACCTGCCGCCCGGCGACACCCCGCACCTGGAGACCGCCCTGCGCCAGGGCGAGCTCATCACCGGCATCGACGTGCCCGTCACCGAACTGGCCGCCGGCTCGACGTATCTGAAGGTGCGCGACCGGGCCACGTTCGAGTTCGCCGTCGTGTCCGTCGCGGCGCTGGTCCGGCTGCGCGGCGAGGAGGTCCGCGAAGCCCGCCTGGCCTTCGGCGGCATCGCCCCGCGCCCCTGGCGATCGGAGGCGGCGGAACAGGCGCTGATCGGCCGCCCGCTGAACGCCGCCACGATCGAGGCCGCCGGCGCGGCGCTGGTCCGGGACGCCCGGCCCCGCGCGCACAACGCCTTCAAGGTCCCGCTGGTCCAGCGGGCCCTGTCCGACATCCTTGGCCAGTTCGGGAGGAACCGATGACGGAGTCCCAGGTCGGCCGGCCGGTCAGCCGAGTGGACGGCGTCGCCAAGGTCACCGGCGCGGCCCGGTACGCGGCCGACGCCGAGGTGCGCGGGGTGACCCACGCGGTCCTGGTCATGAGCACGGTCGCGCGCGGCCGGGTCACCGCCGTCGACACCGCCGGGGCGAGCGCCGCGCCGGGGGTGCTGGGCGTCTTCACCCACCAGAACCTGGCCCGCCTCGCCCTGCCCAGCCCGGCGGTCGCGTTCCTGAAGCGGTTCCTGCCCGTACAGGATGACCTGATCCGGCACGCGGGCCAGCCCGTCGCGATCGTGGTGGCGGACACCCTGGAACGGGCCCAGCAGGCGTCCGGCCTGGTCGGCGTCAGCTACCGGGCAGAGCCGCCCCGGGTGGTGCTCGCCGACGACATGGGCGAGGCGTACATCCCGCCGCAGACCAACGACGGGGCCAACGACTATGTACGCGGGGACGTCGCCGCCGGTCTGGCCGCCGCGCACGCCGTGGCCGAGACCACGTACACCACGCCGATGCAGCACCACAACGCCCTCGAACCGTCGGTCACGGTGGCGGCCTGGGACGGCGACCGGCTGACGGTGCACGAATCCACGCAGGGCATCTCCAACACCCAGAACGCGCTCATGCAGGCTTTCGGGCTCGCCCGGGAGAACGTACGCGTCCTGTCGCCGTACCTGGGCGGGGGGTTCGGGGCGAAAGGCCCGGTGTGGCCGCACACCGTGCTCACGGCGGCGGTCGCGCGGCAGGTCGGGCGGCCCGTCAAGCTGGTGCTGACGCGAGCGCAGGCGTACACCTCCAACGGGCACCGCGCCGAGACGCACCAGGTGCTGCGCGTCGGCGCCGCCCGCGACGGGCGGCTCACCGCGATCCAGCACACGGTCACCCAGCAGGTGTCCCGCACCGAGGACGCGCTGCTCAACAGCTCGGAGCCGACCCGCATCCTGTACGCCTGCCCGAACGTACGCTCGACCCAGCAGGCGGTACGGCTCGACCTGCCGATGGGCAGCTTCGTGCGGTCACCGGAGACGGCGACGAGTCACGCGCTGGAGTCCACGCTCGACGAGCTCAGTTACACCCTCGGCCTGGACCCGGTCGAGCTCAGGGTGCGCAACTGGTCGGCCACCAACCAGGAGTCCGGCGAGCGTCATGGCAGCAGCTACCTGCGCGAATGCTACGAGCGAGGCGCGGAGCGCTTCGGCTGGTCGCGTCGTGATCCCCGGCCGGGCTCCATGCGTGACCGGGACGGGCTGATCGGCTGGGGCATGGCCACCGCCGCGCACACCGCGGGCGGCCGGCCGGGCTCGTCGGCCACCGTGACGATCGGCGTCGACGGCACCGCGCGGATCCGGTCGGGCACGCAGGACCTCGGCACCGGGACGTACACGGTGATGCGTCAGCTCGGCGCCGAGGTGCTCGGCCTGCGGCTGCGCGGGGTCCGCTTCGATCTGGGCGACTCGGCCTTCCCGGCGGCGTTCGCGTCGGCGGCGTCGGCGACCGTGCCGAGCGTCGGGGCGGGGGTCGTCCGCGCCGCGACCGCCGCCCGTGACCGCGTGATCGCGCTCGCGGTGGCCGATCCGGACAGTCCGCTGCACGGCGCCGCGCCCGATCAGGTCAGCGTCGGCGACGGGGACCTGTTCCTCACCGAGCGGCCGTCGCGGCGGGTCGGTTACCGGCAGGTGATGCGCCGCCACGGCCGGCTGATCGAGGTGACCAGCGAGGCGGTCTTCGCGCCGATGGGGTACTCGGTCGGCGCCACCTTCGTCGAGGTGCACGTGGACCCGGTGCTGGGGCGGGTCCAGGTGCGCCGCATGGTGGGGGTGTTCGACTGCGGCCGGGTGCTCAACCACCGCACGGCCCGGAGTCAGGCGATCGGCGGGGCCATCTGGGCGATCGGGTTCACGCTCAGCGAGCACACCCTGGTCGACCCGAACCTGGGGCGGATCGTCACCCCGAACCTGTCCGGTTACCTCGTCCCGGTCAATGCCGACGTGCCGGACATCGACGTCAGCTTCATCGACAAGCCGGACCCGTCCAGCCCGGCGCTCGGCGCACGGGGCTTCGGCGAGACACCCATGACCGGGGTGACCGCGGCCATCGGCAACGCCGTCTACCACGCGACCGGCCACCGCATCCGCGACCTGCCGATCACCCAGGACAAAATCATCGCCGCCCTGTCCTGACTGTCGTACGGCTAGAAGGACGGCCCGAGCCTCAGGCCCGAGCCGTCTCCTTCAGCCCCCGGGATGTGTCCCTTAGTAGATGCGGTACTTCTTGCCGCAGTTGTCGAACTTGCCGGCCCAGCAGGTGTAGGTGTAGACCTTGCCGATCCCGTGGCCGCTCCACGCGCCGACCTTCTTGCCGTCCCACGCGTGGTTGAACTTGTGCCAGGAGCCGTTCTTGTAGACCTCGAACCACACCCAGCCCTTCT
Organism: Nonomuraea glycinis; assembly: GCF_014646515.1. Lineage (GTDB taxonomy): Bacteria > Actinomycetota > Actinomycetes > Streptosporangiales > Streptosporangiaceae > Nonomuraea > Nonomuraea glycinis. Next base: position 63,231 of record NZ_BMNK01000013.1, on the reverse strand, counting down.
TGCCCCCGAACTTGTCCACCCCGTACCACTTCGTGAACACCTTGCCGTGGCTCTTCCACGTCTTGCCGTAGGTGTACGCCTTACGGTCGGAGGAGAAGAACTTGCCCCACTTGACGACAGTGGTGGCGGCGGTCTGCGTGACCGCCTGAGTCTGCGTGACCGCCTGAGTCTGCGTGGCCGCCTGAGCGGCAGGAGCCACCGCCAGACCGGTGACGGCCATCGAACCGGCCAGCGCCGCGATCGCAAGAGTCTTACGCATTTCGGGTTCCTCCCCCAGTAGGTGCTGCTTTCCGACAACACGAACGCTACGGAGAACCCCGGCGATCAACTGTGGAGGAATCCACACACACCATGTGATCGGCACCACACCCCACACCCATGGTGCGAGGCCCGGACCGCTCTTCGCGGCTGGCTTACGGGCGTTCGCCTCGCTTGCTCACCCAGCCGGCGTCCTCCAGGGTGACGCGGGCCATCGCCGTCCCGTCACAGCCCCAGGATCACCGCGCGGCAACCGGCGAACGCCCGAAACCGCACGAAAGGCAGTGCGTACGCGAAGAGGGCATGATCCGCGATCAAGTGCCGCGATACGCTCTGGCGTGCCCGAAAACGCCAGCCCACCACCGCCGTTACCGGCGCTCACCCGGATCCTGATCGGCCCGCCGGGGAAGGTTCTGCTTCCCCTCATCGCCCTGCTGGCCCTGATCATCCTGAACAACAGCAGCCTGCCGGGCGGCGGCTCCTTCCAGCTGCTGCTCATGGGCCTCGGGCTGGCGTACGGCACGATAATCGTGTGGGTTGCCCGGTTCGTGGTGGCCCTGTTCCGGTCGGACGGCCGGTCCATGCTGCGCCGGCACTGGGTCCGCTGGGCGGCGGCCCCGGTCATGGCGGTGGCCGTGATCGGGTCGGTGTACGCCGACCTGCCCTTCAGCGCCCGGTTCGCGCTGTCGGAGAGCAGCCTGGAGAGCCTCGCCCGGACGGTCGCGTCGGGCCCCGCATCAACTGACGACGCGGACCAGTGGGTGGGCCTCTACCCGCTGACGTCGATCAGCCGGACAGAGGACGGCGCACGGTTCCTGGTGGACGGCACCGGCTTCCTGAACCAGTACGGCTTCGCGTGGAGCCCGAAGGGCCCACCGGCGGAGGAAAGCCACACGGACTACACGCACATCCAAGGCCCTTGGTACATCTGGGAGATGCAATGGTAAGGGTGCCCGGAGAGCCTGGCGTGTGGGTCTTCGTGGCCGTCGCCCAGATGATCGTCGTCTTCTTCCTACCAGGCAATATCATCTGGCCCGCGGCACCCATCCTCTCGCTGCTGGCCATGATCGCCGCCGTGACCAGGGCCTACCAGGACGCGGAACGACTCCGCACCACGGACGAACACCAACCGCCGACGTGACCCTGGTGACGGGGTTCGGCGGCCGTCACAGGATCGTGGCTCTGCTGACAAAGTGAGAAATCGGCTGAAATGCTGATGGCTTCCTCGACATGTACGGAGTGTTCCGATTCCGAGACCGAGGAGGCCGACCATGGGGATGCCCAGTGGCTGACCGGAGGACGCGGCGGACGTGGTGGCCGAGACGTTCGCCATCGCCTGGCGCCGCGCCGACGCGCTGCCGCCGGGCGATGAGGCCAGGCTCTGGCTGTACGGCGTGGCCAGGAACGTGCTGGCCAATCATCGGCGCGGTCTGGCCAGGCACCGACACCGGAGCGTGGAGCTCGACACCGACCTCGCCGACCTGTACGCCCACTCGCCCGAGGGCAGCGTCGAACTGGGCGTGATCGGGCGGACGTTCCGGGAGCTCGCCGAAGACGACAGGGAGCTGCTCTCCCTGGTGGCCTGGGAGGGCCTGGACAACGGGGAGATCGCCAAGGTGCTCGGCTGCTCGCGCAACGCCGTGCGCATCAGGCTCTACCGGGCGCGTAAGCGCTTCTCCAAGGCGCTGGCCGGGGCCGGCGTCTCCGTCGCTCATCTTGTCGTGGAGTCAGCATGAACGAAGTGAAGAGCCTTGCCAGATGCCGTGACCAGGACCTGGCCGGGGCTGCGTCCGGTGCGGGGGCACGGGCGCTGCTCGCCTCCATCACCACCAAGGAGCCGAGGTTCGAGGGCCGGGTGGTGGTCCGTACGAGCCGGACGCGCCGGGTGCTCGTGGGCGCGGTGGCCGTCGGCGGGCTCGCGGCGGCGGCCGTGATCGGGCCCGCCCTCCTGGGCGGGGGCGGCACCGCCACCTCCTACGCCAACTCGGCCATGGACATCCGGCTCCAAGGCGACTACTACGTGGCCGTCATCAAGGACCCGCTGGCCGACTTCGCCAAGTTCACCGAGGGATTCAAGGCGGTGGGCCTGAACGTGAGGCTGGAGCCGGCGCCGTCGTCACCGACCCAGGTCGGCAGGATCATTCGCGTGAAGGCCGGTCCCGGCGGCGGCGTCGGCGACCACCCGAACGACGACCGCAGGATCGGCAGCGGCACCACGCCCGCCGGCTGCGAGCTCGAACAGGCCGGGTGTGCCATGACGGTGATGGTGCGGCGCGACTATGCCGGCAACGGTGTGGTCGAGCTGGGGCGGCCCGCCCGGCCAGGGGAGAAGTATCGGAACGCCCGGCCGGCCACGGTCAAGGGCGAGATGCTGGAGGGCTACCGGGCCGACGAGAAGACCGTGGGAGAGGTGGTCGCCGAGGCCCACCGGCGGGGGCTGAAAGCGGTCTTCGAGGTCATCACGCCGGCGCCGGACCACAACGGATGGAATGTCGATCCGGACAAGCAGTCGGCTCAGGTGGAGGACGACTGGATCGTCTGGGAGGCGCGGTCGGAGAAGGCCGGCGTGCTGCGACTGCAGGTGACCGAGGATCGCCTGCCGAAGAACCCGATCTACGGCGGTCCGAAGCCGGCCCAGTTCACCAGCTGATCCCGACGACCGCACGCGGATGAGACCAGCCAGGCGTCCGGCCGAACACTAGCTGTCCGGATGGGTCACGATCGTCTGCAGTGCGGTGCGTAGGTGCCGCGCGGCCTGCGGGGTGAGCGGCGCGAGGAGCGCGCGTTCGGCGTCGTCGCTCGCCTCGATGGCCTGGCTGAGAGTTTTTCGTCCGGCGTCGGTCAGTTCGACCACGTTGCGGCGGCGGTCGTTCGCGTCCGGGTGACGTGACACCAGGCCTTTGCCCTGGAGTGTGTCCAGCAGCGCGACCATCGTCGTGCGGTCGATCCCCAGTCGCTGTGCCGCCTGCTGCTGAGAAGCCGGCTCGTGGCCGGCGAGGGCGAGCAGCACTCCCAGCTCACGCCCGTCGATGCCGTACGGCCTCAGCGCGTTCGTGTACAGCTCGTCCAGCCGCAGGCGCGCGTGCTTGAGGAGGTAACCCAGACGACTGCTCAACTCGGGGCCCGGCCCGTCGGAGGTAGACACCCGCTTATTCTATCGCTAGCCTGATTGTCAGCTACACTGATAATCAGCTAGACGACAGAAGGAGCAAGGCAATGATTCTGGTCACCGGGGGTCTGGGGTTCATCGGGTCTCACACCGTGCGGGCGCTGCTCGATCTGGGCGAGGAGTGCGTGCTGGTTCAGCGGCGGAGCGCCGAGGTGCCGGCCGACCTCGCCGAGGCGCGGGTGGCGGTGGAGCGGGCCGACATCACCGATCTGACGGCGCTGCTCGACGTCGGCGCACGGCACAAGATCACTGGCATCGTGCATCTCGCGGGGTCCATGCCGTGGCCGCCCAGCGCCGACGAGCCCGTGGAGGCCACCCGTAAAGCCATCGGCGGGCTCCTCAACATCCTGCAGGCCGCCCAGAGCTGGGGCGTGGCGCGGGTCGGTGTCGCGAGCACGATCGGCGTCTACGCCGGTCTGCCCGGCGCGGGCCCGCTGCGGGAGGACATGCCGTTGCCGATGACCTCACCCCACCTGATCCCGACGTTCAAGAAGGTCGGCGAGCTGCTCAACGACCATCTGGCCGAGGCCGCCGGCCTCGACGTCGTCAACTACCGCGTCTCCGCCACCTGGGGCCCGCGCGGCCACTCCGACCCGTTCTTCCCCGCCCCGGCATTCGTCCACGCGGCCGCCCGCGGCACCGCGCCGGACCTCTCCGGGCTGCGGGCCCCCGCCTACGCGGACGACGCGATCGACCTGTGCTACGTGAAGGACACCGGCCGGGCCATCGCGCTCCTCCAGCTCGCCGACCGGCTCGACCACCGCACCTACAACGTCGCGTCCGGCCGCGCGACGACCAACGCCGAGGTCATCGCCGCGATCAAGAAGGTCGTCCCGGACGCCCCGATCGAGCTGCCCACCGGCGGGACCGGCCATCACAACCACCTCGACATCACCCGCATCCAGCAGGACACCGGCTACCGGCCCGCCTACGACACCGAAAGCGCGGCCGCCGACTACATCGCCTGGCTGCGTGCGGGCAATGAGCGCTGAGCACCGCGCAGACGGTGGGGAAGCCGCGGCGCCTGGCCGGCCTCACCGGCCCCACCTGCCGACCTGACCAGGCGCCGCGGACGTGGATTCAGTCCCGTGCGAAAGGCGTACGGGAAGATCAGTGCAGGACCACGGTCTTGTGGCCGTTGAGGGCGACGCGGTTCTCGGTGTGCCAGCGGACCGCGCGGGCCAGCGCCCGGCACTCCGTCTCGCGGCCGCGCGCGACGAACTCGTCGGCGCTGATCGAGTGGTCCACCCGCATGATCTGCTGCTCGATGATCGGGCCCTCGTCCAGGTCGGCCGTGACGTAGTGGGCCGTGGCCCCGACGACCTTGACGCCGCGGTCATAGGCCTGCTGGTACGGGCGGGCGCCCTTGAAGCTGGGCAGCATCGAGTGGTGAATGTTGATCGCGCGGCCTTCGAGCCGCTTGCACAGGTCCTCGGAGAGGATCTGCATGTAGCGGGCGAGGACGACGAGGTCGACCTGCTCGGTCTCCACGATCTCCATGAGGCGGGCCTCGGCCTCGGGCTTGGTGTCGGGGGTGACCGGGATGTGGGTGAAGGGCACGCTGTAGTTGTCGGCCAGCATGGCGAGGTCGGGGTGGTTGGAGACGACCCCGGCGATGTCGATGTTCAGCTCGCCGACGGAGTTGCGGTAGAGCAGGTCGTTGAGGCAGTGGCCGAACTTGCTCACCATGATCAGGACGCGCTGGCGGGCGGCGGCGTCGCCGAGGCGCCAGGTCATGCCGAAGCGGGACGCCACCTGCTCGAAGTCGTGCCGCAGGTCCGGCACCGACAATGCCTCGCCGTCGACGTGGGTGAACTGGACGCGCATGAAGAAGGTGCGGCTGTCCGGGTCGTCGAACTGCTGGCTCTGCACGATGGTGCACTGCCGGTCGACGAGGAAGCCGGCGACCGCGTACACGATGCCGGGGGTGTCCGGGCAGGACAGCATGAGGACGTACTGCCCGGCGGAGCGGGCTGCTTCGGCGGTGGCGGTCATGAGGGCTCCTGGCTGCTGAGGAGGCGGGCGCTGTTGACCCGGGCGGCGGCCGCGGTGTTGCGCAGCAGCCACACGTCGGTGACGGGGCCGACTCCGCCGGGGACGGGGGTGAGGGCGCGGACGCGGGGGGCGACGGTGGCGTGGTCGACGTCGCCGACCATGTGGGTGACGCCGTCGGGGCCGGTTCGCGGGTTGATGCCGACGTCGATGACGACGGCGTGGTCGTTCACGTGCTCCGCCCGGATCAGGCCGGGCCGGCCCGCCGCGACGATGAGGACGTCGGCGCGGCGGGTGTGGCGGCCGAGAGTGCCGGTGTGGCTGGCCCATTCGTCGATCGACTCGACGGCGGCCTGCCGGTCGTAGCCGAGGGAGACGGCGGGCTTGCCGACGTTGTTGGAGCGGCCGACGACGACGATGAGCGAGCGGTGGTAGAAGTCCGCCCGGTCCTCGCCGACGGAGTCGAGCCAGGTGTCCAGCAGGTGGTAGGCAGAGGCCGCCGTCGAGGGGACGTAACGGGGCACGCCGAGGGCGAGGAGGCCGGCGTTCTGCGGGTGTACGGCCTCGATGTCCTTGGCGGGGTGGATGGCCTGGAAGGTGACGGCCTCGCTGAGGTGCGGCGGCAGGGGGCGCAGGACGAGGATGCCGGACACGTCGGGGGCGGCGTTCAGCTCGGCGATGGTGTCGTCGAGCTCGGCCTGGGAGACGGTCGCGGGCAGCCTGCGGGGCAGGTACGGCACGCCGAGGTCGGCGGCGAGCCGGCGCAGGCGGCGCTCGTACGCGACCGAGCCGTAGGCGTCCCCCACCATGACGGTCGCCAGGCCGATGGGCAGGCGTTCCTCTTTGAGGAGCTCGATGTCGGCCGCCACGCTCGCTTTGAGGGCGCGGGCGCAGGCTCGCCCGTCGATGACCTGTGCGCTCATGAGCCGTTCCCGAGTCGCGCCTGCAGCTTGCGCCGCCAGGCCTCGGTCTTCTCCAGCTCGTTGAAGGTGAACAGGTGGAATCCGGCGAGGTTCGTCTCCGTCTCGGCGAGGCGCGGGGCGAGGCCCTCGAACAGCTTGTCGGGGCGGTATCCGCCGGGCAGGAAGAAGCGCCACAGCATGTTCTGCTGCTTCTTCAGGAAGCGGGCGGACTGGCCGAGACCCAGGCCGGCCGAGATGCGGATGAGCTTCTGCCGGCTGACGGCTCCGGGGATGCCGGCGAAGACCGGCAGCTCGACGCCGCGCCGCTTGAGCTTGCGCGCCCAGGCGGTGGTGATGCCGGCGTCGAAGCAGAGCTGGGTGACGATGTGGGTGGCGTAGGCGGCCTTGAGCTCGATGGCGCGGTCGATCAGCTCGTCGCTGATGGCGCCGTGGCCTTCGGGGTAGCCGCCGATGCCGATCTGGGTGAAGTGGTGCCCGAGGCTGTCGAGCGTGTCGAGCAGCGTGTAGGCGTCGTGGAAGCCGCCGGCGGGCGTGGCGGCGTCGCCGCCGATCACGAAGATGCCGTCGACGCCGGCCTCGCGCAGCTGGGCGACGATGTCGATCAGGTGCCGCTCGTCCCTGACGAGGCGGGCGGCGAGGTGCGGGGCCACCCGGTAGCCGTGGCCGGTCAGCTTCTGGGCCAGGTCGAGGGTGGGGCCCAGGCCCTTGGCCTCGGTGGTGGTGACCGTCATCGAGATGCCGGTCGGCACGTGTTCGAGGACCTGCTCCTCGGTGCTCCTGAACGGCAGGATCTCGTAGCTGATGGCGTTCAGCGCCCGCGTGAGTGCTTGGCGGCGGGTCGGCGCCGGTCCGGTCCCGCCGGTGCGCAAACTGGTCATCGGAGACTCTTTGGGGGCATGGTGAAAGAGACCTTTCGTCGAGCAGGCAGACGCCGAGGACGCGGGCCGGCGGGGGATGCCGAGCATCTGGCTCCACCACCGACACTAGGCAGCGGCCCGATCGGAGAAACGACGCGGATGACGGCTCTTACGCCTGCGCCCGTCCTAGCCGAACTGCGACAAGTGACGTAGAACGGGTGCCCCGGACCGGCCTGACGAGGAAAGGGGTCAGGCCTCTTGCGGGTGGGTGGCGAGCGGCTCGACGGTCACGTCCATCCACGGCCACTGCGGCAGGGTCGCCAGCGCGTCATGCAGGGCGGTGGCGTCGGGGGCCTCCCACAGGCCGATGACCGCACGCCGTCCCGGCACCCGCCAGAGCCTCTTCAGGATGCCGTCCTCGCGCAGCTCCATGGCACGGGCGCGCTCGGCGACCTTCAGCCGTCCCCGCTCGGCGTCGTTCATGCTGTCGGGAAGATGGGTCTCGAAACGAACCAGGAACTCCATCGCTGCCTCTCGGTGTGCCTTCGTCAACGTACCAGTGAGCGACGCTAGAGCTCCTGTCGTACGACGTCATCGGACGCCGGGCCTCGCCACCGTGCGCCTCGCGGAGGCTCCGCCTACGTCAAATGGTGTACGTGCTGGTCGAAGTGGTGCTGTTGCCACCGAACGGGGGCATCATGGGGGTTAGTGACCTGACGTGCCACGATCCGCCGTACCCCCGCGAGGAGGACGTCCATGATGCTCGACCCGGGCACCCTGCTGGAGCAGACGCCGGACGGGCTCGCGGTGATCGATCCGGCGGGGCGGTTCGTGCAGGCGAATCCGGCGGCGGTCTCGCTGTGCGGGCTCGACCCGGCGGGTGTCGCCGGGGCCGCGTCGCCGTTCCCGCCCGCTCACGCGGGTGACGAGGAGGCCGAGGCCGTCGCCGTCTGGGAGCCGGAGTCGGGGCCGCGGCGGGAGTTCGCGTTCCGGGTCAGCACGCTCGCCGGGCGCGACGAGCGCATCGTGGCGTTCCGGGACGTCACCGAGAGCCGGCGGCACCAGCGGCGGCTGGCCGCGATCGCCAGCGCGGCGAGCCGGGTGGCCGCCAAGCGGTCGTTGCGCAGCACTCTGGACGCGCTGGCGAAGGAGGTGCTGGAGGCCGACGCGATGGCGAGCGTGCAGATCCTGACGGTCAACTCCACCAGTGAGCGGTTCCGGGTCATGGGCACCGCCGGGTTCGGCCAGGCGGAGAACTTCTTCGACCTGCTCCTGGAGTGTCTCGAATACGGCGCCGAGCTGCGCATGATCGACGCGTTCACCACGCGCAAGCCGGTCGTGGTGCCGCACCGGTACGAGGCGATCATGACGGATCCGGTGTGGGAGCCGCTGCAGGAGTACATGCGCTACCCGGAGTGGGACTGGTTCGCCAGCGTGCCGCTGATGGTGCGCGGCGAGCCCGTCGGCATCCTCAACGCCTACTTCGCCCCCGGCCAGGAGATCACCAAGACCGCCCTGGACTTCCTGCTGGCCATCGCGGAGCAGGCGTCGCAGGCGGTGGACTACGCGGCCCTGCTGGAGCGGGAGCGGGAGGTCGCGCGCCGGGAGGAGCGGCAGCGGCTGGCCCGGGACCTGCACGACTCCGTGGTGCAGAACGTCTTCTCGATGGGCATGCAGGTGGAGTCGCTCAACATGCTGTCCGGGCGCGACACGGTGGTGGACTCGGCGTACGTGATGCGGGTGGCGCGGGAGCTCGGGCACATCTCCAAGGCGGTGCTGACCGACCTGCGGGCCATGGTGACCGACCTGCACCCCACCGCGCACGCCGACCAGGGGCTGTCGGAGTCGCTGCTCTCCCTCGCCGAGTCGACGATGAGCCGTACCGGCTTCGATGTGCGGGTGTCGATCAGCGACCCGCACGACGACCTCGACGACCTGGAGGCGGAGCTCCAGGAGGACGCCTATCGGGTGATCGCGGAGGCGCTGCACAACAGCGTCAAGCATTCGCACGGCTCCACCGTCACCATCGACCTCAGCCTGACCAGGCGCGGGACGCAGCGGTGGCTGACGGGTGAGGTCACCGACGACGGCCGGGGCCTGCTGACACAGGAAGCGGACGTTCCCGCGGACAAGGGGGGATTCGGGATGACAGCCATGAAGGAACGGGCCAACCGCTGGGCCGGTACCCTGACGACCCGATCCAGTTCGGGCAAGGGGACGACCGTGTGCCTCGTGCTGCCGTTGCCGCCCTCGTTGCCGACTGGACTCGGTGACGGCCCCCGTACGACTGTCTGGACGTTGAAGTGAGCGCAGAGCCCGAGACCAGCACCATCGGAGTCCTGGTCGTGGACGACCACGCGGTGGTCCGGCGTGGCGTCGTCGCCTACCTGGAGGCGCTGGACAACGTCGAGGTGGTCGGCGAGGCGGGCAACGGGCGTGAGGCGCTCGAGTGCCTGGAGTCGCTGAAGGTCCGGGGGCAGCCGCTGCCCCGGGTGGCCCTGATGGACCTGATGATGCCGAAGATGGACGGCGTGGAGGCCACGGCGGAGATCGCCAAGCGGTTCCCGTCCGTCCGCGTGGTCATCCTGACCAGCTTCGGCGAGGTCGAGCGGATCCATGCCGCGCTGGAGCACGGCGCGGCCGGCTACCTGCTGAAGGACGCCGGGCCGTCGGACGTGGCCGCCGCGATCTACGCCGCCGCCAACGACGACGTCTTCCTCGACGCGGCGGTGGCGCGGCGACTGGTGCAGAAGATGCGCGCGCCGCAGCGGGGGGTCGCGGGGCTGACCAGCCGGGAGCGGGACGTGCTCGTGCTGATCGCCGAGGGCCGCTCCAACCGGGAGATCGCCGCCAAGCTGGTGATCAGCGAGCGGACGGCGCGCACGCACGTGAGCAACCTGCTCGGCAAGCTCGGGCTGCGCTCGCGCACCCAGGCGGTGCTCGCCGCCATGCGCGAGGGCCTGGTCGACCCGCCGACCTGACGTCTACGTCACTTGTCGTACGTCAGCGCGGTCAATTGCGCGATCCATCGTCCGCCCCTGGTCGGTAGCGTTCATGGGGCCAGATGGACGATGGACCGAAAGCGGGTAGCGGCGGTATGACGGGATCTCGGGTGGCTCGCTCGATCGTGGCGATCACAGCCCATTCGGGGGACTTCGTGTGGCGGGCGGGCGGCGCGCTGGCTCTGGCTGCCTCGCGAGGCGACTCCGTACGGGTGATCTGTCTCAGCTTCGGTGAGCGAGGCGAGGCGCAGGGCCTGTGGAAGAAACCCGGCATGGACATGGAGACGGTGAAGCGGGTCCGCCGGGAGGAAGCCGAGGCGGCCGCCGAGGCGCTCGGGGTCCAGGTGGACTTCTACGACCTGGGCGACTATCCGCTGGTCGTGACCGACGAGGCCCGGGACCGGATCGTCTCGACGCTGCGCGAGCTCCAGCCCGACACGCTGCTGACCCACGTCGCGAACGACCCCTACAACCGCGACCACAACATCGCCCATGAGACCTCGCTGGCCACCCGCATGGTGGCGCAGGCCATGGGCCACGATCCCGGCACCACGCCGATCGGGGCGACGCAGGTGCAGATGTTCGAGCCGCATCAGCCTGAGGTGTGCGGATTCGTACCGAACATGCTGCTGGACATCACGCCGGTGTTCGACCGCAAGCGGAAGGCGATGGAGGTGATGTCCGCCCAGCATCACCTGATCGACTACTACACCGAGCTGGGCAAGCGGCGCGGCGTCCAGGCCCGTCGTAACGGAGCGCCCGGCGACGTCGTGCACGCCGAGGCTTACCAGCGGGTGTTCCCCGTGGTGGGAGATGAGCTGGTATGAGCGGTTTCTCTGACGGGCACATCGTCGTACGGACCCGAGTGCGCCCGGACGCGGCGGCCGTGAAGGTGTTCGCCGAGGCCGGGGTGGCCACCACCCACGAGGCCATGGGCCGCCGCGGCCTGGTCGACCCCGTGCTGCGCCCGATCTACTCCGGGGCGCGCATCGCCGGTCGCGCGGTCACCGTGCTCAGCCACCCCGGCGACAACCTGATGATCCACGCGGCGGTCGAGCAGTGCGGCGAGGGCGACATCCTGGCCGTGGCCACCACCTCGCTGTCCCACGACGGGATGTTCGGCGACCTGTTCGCCACCGCGCTGAAGGCCCGCGGCGTCGCCGGCCTGATCATCGACGCGGGGGTGCGCGACGTCGCCGACCTGACCGAGATGGGCTTCCCCGTGTGGTCCCGGGCCATCAGCTCGCAGGGCACGGTGAAGGCGAGCCCCGGCTCCGTCAACGTGCCCGTCGTCCTCGGCGGCGCCCTCATCGCCCCCGGTGACGTCATCGTGGCCGACGACGACGGCGTGCTCGTCGTGGCCCGCGCGGACGCCCCGGCCGTGGCCGGCAAGGCGACCGAGCGCCTGGCCAACGAGGCCGAGAAGCGCGAGCAGTTCCGCGACGGGGCGCTGAGCCTGGACCTGTACGGCCTGCGCGCCACGCTGGACCGGCTCGGCGTCCGCTACGTCGACGCCCCCGACGAAGACTGACGGCCGATGACGGCCGCGGGCCTACGTCACTTGTCCTGGACGACGTAGGTCCGCCATCGCCGCAGGAGCCGTCAATTGCATATGTCGCCCCCTGACCGCCTCTCCGTAACATCCAGGTCAGGCCCCGAAATATGCGCTTAGACCCCCCTAGAATAAGGAACCCCCTATGAGCCTCCAAGACATTCTCAACGGCGCGAACACCAATCTTGCCCACTATTTCCGCAATCTTCCCGCCGGACCGAATGCCTATCCGGGAGTTCCGCCGGAGTACACCAACTGGCGCGACGAGCAGCAGGCCTGGCAGAACACCTGCGTGCTGTTCAACCAGTCGTACCACATGGTCGAACTGCTGGTCGAAGGCCCTGACGCGCTCAAGCTGCTGTCCTATCTGGGCGTCAACAGCTTCGCGAAGTTCCCGGTCGACACCGCCAAGCAGTTCGTGCCCGTCACCCCCGAGGGTTACGTCATCGGCGACGTCATTCTCTTCCACCTGGCGGAGAACAGCTTCAATCTGGTCGGCCGCATTCCGGCGATCAACTGGGTGCGTTTCCACGCCGAGACCGGCGGCTACGACGTCGAGACGACGCTCGACGAGCGGTCGGCGGCCCGCCCGGACCCGTTCAACCGCAGGAACTACCGCTACCAGATCCAGGGGCCGAACGCCTCCAAGGTGATCGAGAAGGTGACGGGCGCCTCGGCGCCCGAGCTGAAGTTCTTCCGCATGACGACGATGGAGATCGCGGGCAGGACCGTCCGCGCGCTACGGCACGGCATGGCCGGTCAGCCCGGCTACGAGCTGTTCGGCCCGTGGGCCGAGGGCGAGGCGGTGCACGAGGCGCTGGTCAAGGCCGGCGAGGAGTTCGGCATGCGGCTGGTCGGCGGCCGGGCCTACTCCTCCAACACCCTGGAGTCCGGCTGGATCCCCTCGCCGCTCCCGGCGATCTACACCGGCGAGTCGCTCAAGGCCTACCGCCAGTGGCTGCCGTCCAACGGCTACGAGGCCAACGCCTCCATCGGCGGCAGCTTCGTCTCCGACGACATCGAGGACTACTACCTGACGCCGTGGGACCTCGGCTACGGCAACTTCGTCAAGTTCGACCACGAGTTCATCGGCCGGGAGGCGCTGGAGGCCAAGGCCGCCGGCCCGCACCGCAAGAAGGTCACGCTGGCCCTCGACAACGCCGACTTCCTCAAGGTCGTCGAGTCGCAGATCGAGCGCGGCTCGAACGCCAAGTGGGTCGAGTACCCGTCCGCGGTCTACTCGATGCATCCGTACGACCTGGTGAAGGCGCACGGCGAGCCCGCCGGCATCTCCACCTGGATCGGCTACAGCTCCAACGAGCGCAAGATGCTGACCCTGGCCATGCTCGACGTCGAGCACGCCGAGCCGGGCGCCCAGGTGTCCCTCGTGTGGGGCGAGCCCGACGGCGGCACCAAGAAGCTCACCGTCGAGCCGCACACCCAGGTGGAGATCGGCGCCACCGTCAGCCCGGTCCCCTACACCGAGGTCGCCCGCAAGATCTACGCGGACGGCGGCTGGCGCGCGACCGCCTGATTGACCAACGGTGCGTCGGCTGCGAAGTTCGAGGCACCGCGAAGACGAGGGAGATGCCCATGGGCGAACCAGATCGCATACCCGACACCCCCATCCTCGACCGGCAGCGCCAGCTTCGCGGCTACCGCATGAACAAGATGGCCATGGGGTTGGGCGACCCGGTCAACCGGGAGGCGTTCAAGGCCGACGAGCCCGCCTACCTGGACCGTTTCGGGCTGAGCGAGGAAGAGAAGACCGCCGTGCTCACCAGGAACTGGAAGGAGATGATCCGTCTCGGCGGGAACCTCTTCTTCGTCCTGAAGATCACCGCCGTCGATCCGATCCGCATCACCGAGATCGGCGCACACCAGGTGGACATGGACCACGAGTCGTTCCTGCGGGACAGGCTCGGGAAGAAGGTGTAGAACATGGCACGACTTGTGGGGGGAATGGGAACCTCACACGTTCCCTCGATCGGGGTGGCACTCGACAAGGGGCTGCGCGACACACCTGAGTGGAAGCCGTTCTTCGACGGCTACGTGCCCGCCCAGGAGTGGGTCAAGGAGCACAAGCCCGACGTCGCGGTGGTGGTCTTCAACGACCACTACAACGCCATGTTCCTCGACCGGGTCCCCACCTTCGGGGTCGGCTGCGCCGAGGAATACCAGATCGTCGACGAGGGCTGGGGCCCGCGGGCCATCCCCTCGTTCACCGGGCACAGCGCGTTCTCCTGGCACCTGGTCGACTCGCTGGTCGAGAACCACTTCGACCCGGAGATCATCCAGGAGATCAAGGTCGACCACGGCCTCCAGGTGCCCCTGGAGCTCTTCTGGGGCAAGCCGGAGCAGGAATGGCCGGTGAAGGTCGTGCCCATCTTCGTCAACGTGCTCCAATACCCCATCCCGCTGCCCGCCCGGCTCTACGACCTGGGCAAGCAGCTCGGCCGGGCGATCGAGAGCTACGACAGCGACGAGAAGTTCGTGGTGCTCGGCACCGGCGGCCTGTCCCACCAGCTCCAGGGCGCCCGCGCCGGGTTCACGAACCCGCCGGCCGACCGCCAGTTCCTCATCGACATCGCGCAGAACCCCGACAAGCTGGCCGGCTGGAGCCGGGAGCAGTACGTCGAGACCTTCGGCGGCGAGGGAGCCGAGCTGATCATGTGGCTGGTCATGCGGGGAGCGCTCAGCCCCGACGTGGTGGCCAGGTTCTCGCACTACTTCGTGCCCGCCTCGATGACCGGGGCCGGGATGATCGTTCTCGAGAACGCATGAGCACCTTCATCCTGCTGCACGGGGCATGGCACGGCGGCTGGGCGTGGCAGCGGGTGACGCCGCTGCTGCGCGCGGCCGGCCACCAGGTGCACGCCCCCACGCTGACCGGCGTGAGCGACCGCGCTCACCTGCTGAGCCCGCAGGTCGGGCTCAGCACGCACATCCAGGACGTCGTCTCCCTCATCGAGGCGTACGACGCCCGCGACGTGGTGCTCGTCGGGCACAGCTACGCCGGTCAGGTCGTGACCGGCGTCGCGGACCGCGTCGGCGAGCGCCTGGCCAAGCGGATCCACCTGGACGCCTTCGTGGGCGACGACGGGGAGGCGGCGATCGACCTGCTGCCCGCCACGATCGCCGGCCACTACCGCGAGTCGGTGGCGGGTCCCGGGTTCGGCTGGCTCATCCCCGTACGCAAGCTGAGTGTCCTCGGGGTCACCGAGCAGGCCGACCTCGACTGGCTCTCCCCCCGGCTCACCCCGCACCCGTGGCTCACCTACACCGAGCCGCTGCGGCTGACGGGCAAGGGCGAGCAGGTGCCGGCGGCGTTCATCGAGTGCGTCGACTGGATGCGGGTGTTCACCCCGCACGCCGAGCGGGCCGCCGCGCGCGGCTGGCCGGTGCACGAGATCGCCACCGGCCACGAGGCCATGGTGACCGCTCCCGAGGAGCTCGCCGCACTGCTGCAGCGGGTCGCCGCGGAGTAACCCATACGAAAGGTCCCGGCCGCGAGCAGGCGGCCGGGACCTTTCGTATGCGCAGGGGTCAGATGATGCCGTCGAGCTCGCGCAGCAGCACGGCCTTGGGCTTGGCGCCGGTGATCTTCTTGACGACCTGGCCGCCCTGGTAGACGTTCATCGTCGGCATCTGGAGGATGCCGTAGTCCCGCGCGGTCACCGGGTTCTCGTCCACGTTCAGCTTGACGATGGTGATCCGGTCCGCGTGCTCCGCGGCGATCTCCTCAAGGACGGGCCCGAGCTGACGGCACGGGCCGCACCACTCGGCCCAGAAGTCGACCAGCACCGGCTTGTCGCTGTTGAGGACGTCGGCCTCGAAGCTCCCATCGGTCACAACCTTGACGGCGCCCACGGTTCATCCCCTTCCTTGATCCCTCTTGATCCGCGCTCGGTCACGCGTGGTGGTGGGACAGCCAGCGCTCGGCGTCGAGCGAGGCGGCGCACCCGGTGCCGGCGGCGGTGATCGCCTGCCGGTAGGTGTGGTCGACGACGTCGCCGGCCGCGAACACCCCGTCGACGCTGGTCCGCGTCGTCGGCGAGTCCACCAGGACGTACCCCTCGTCGTCCAGCGCCACCTGGCCCTTGACCAGCTCGGTGCGCGGGTCGTGGCCGATGGCGACGAACAGGCCGGTGACGGCGAGCTCGCTCTCCTCGCCGGTCTTCAGGTCGCGCAGCCGGACGCCCGTCACCCGGTCGTCGCCGAGGACGTCGGTGACCTCGCTGTCCCAGACGAAGCGGATCTTCTCGCTGGCCAGCGCCCGCTCCTGCATGATCTTGCTGGCGCGGAGGGTGTCCCGGCGGTGCACGACGGTGACGGACCTGGCGAAGCGGGTGAGGAAGGTCGCCTCCTCCATCGCCGTGTCGCCGCCGCCGACGACCACGATGTCCTGGTCGCGGAAGAAGAAGCCGTCACAGGTGGCGCACCAGGACACGCCCCGGCCGGACAGCCGCTTCTCGTTGGCCAGGCCGAGCTCGCGGTAGCCGGAGCCGTTGGCCAGGATCACCGCGTGCGCGTAATAGGTGTCGGTGTACGTCTTGACCACCTTCGGGCTGGCCGCCAGGTCGACCTCGATGACGTCGTCGGCCACCAGCTCGGCGCCGAACCGCTCGGCCTGCTTGCGGAAGTTGCCCATGAGGTCGGGCCCCATGATGCCGTCCGGGAAGCCGGGGAAGTTCTCGACCTCGGTGGTGTTCATCAGGGCGCCACCGGCGGTGACCGAGCCCTCGAACACGAGCGGCCTGAGCTCCGCTCGTGCCGCGTAGACGGCCGCGGTGTAGCCGGCCGGGCCCGACCCAATGATGATCAGATTACGGGTGTCGCTCAACGAACTCGCCTTCTCGGGAACTGTTAACCGTTGACGTCGTGCTGACCGTATACGGACTCGTGCCAGGGGATCACGAACCGCTTGAGGCTGTTGACCGCGAAGTACAGCACCAGCCCGAGAACGGACAGCAGCATGATCGTGGCGAACAGGGCCGGCGCGTCGAGCTCGTTGAGCGTCCGCACCACCAGGTAGCCGAGTCCCTCGTTGCCGCCGAGGTACTCGCCGACGATCGCGCCGATGATGGCCAGCACGATGCCGACCTCCATGCCCGCGAAGACGTACGGCATGGTGCTCTTCAGCTCCAGGTGGTTGAAGGTCTGCCATCTGGTCGCGTTGAGGCTGCGCATGACCTCGCGCTGTCCCTTGTCCACCGAGCGGACGCCGAGCTGCACGTTGAGCATGATCGGGAAGAACGCCAGCATCGCGGACATGATCACCTTGCTGGTCATGCCGAAGCCGAACCAGATCACGAACAGCGGGATCAGCGCCACCTTGGGCACGACCTGGGAGGCGACGATGAGCGGGCGGAGGCTGAGCTCGATCCAGGCCACCTTGCCGAGCAGCACGCCGACGGCCACCCCGAACGCCAGGGCGATCAGGAACCCGCCGATGGTCTCGGCGGCGGTGACGCCGGCGTGCTCCCACGTCTCCGGGTCGACCACGACCTCCGTCAGGCTTTCCAGCACGGCCAGCGGCGGCGGCAGCACCAGGGGGGAGACCTCGAAGGCGCGGACGAACGCCTCCCAGGCGAGGAAGAACACCAGCAGGATGAGCGGCGTGCTCACCCAGGGCAGGATCTTGCGGACGCGATCGTTGTTCACCGCTCAGCCCTTCTCATCGTCGTCGAGCGCGTGGCGCAGGTCCCGTTCCATGGCGCCGAACGCCGCTTCCGTCTGCACGTCGATGGAGCGCGGACGCTGGAACTCG
This sequence comes from Nonomuraea glycinis, assembly GCF_014646515.1. GTDB lineage: Bacteria > Actinomycetota > Actinomycetes > Streptosporangiales > Streptosporangiaceae > Nonomuraea > Nonomuraea glycinis. The sequence goes on along the minus strand of NZ_BMNK01000013.1, from coordinate 45,708 downwards.
ACGGTCTTCACCTGGCGGATGCGGCCGGGCCGCGGCGTCAGGTGAACCACGCGGTCACCGAGGAAAACCGCCTCGGTGATGTCGTGGGTGATGAAGACCACGGTGGCCTCGGTGGCCAGCGCGATGCGCTGCAGTTCGAGGTTCATGCGTTCGCGGGTGAGCGCGTCCAGAGCGCCGAACGGCTCGTCCATCAGCAGCAGCTTCGGACGGGTGCTCAGCGCTCTGGCGATCGCGACCCGCTGGCGCATGCCACCGGACAGCTCACGAGGATAGGAGCTCTCGAACCCGCCGAGGCCGACCAGCTCGGCGAGTTCGGCGGCGCGGGCCAGTCTGTCGGCCTTGCCGTCACCGCGCAGCCGCAGGGGCAGCGCGATGTTCTCCGCGACGGAATACCAGGGGAACAGGTTGGCTTCCTGGAACACCACGCCGAGCTGGGACACGACCGAGGTGTCCGCCTTGGTGCCGTCCCACAGCGACCTGCCCTCGATGAGGATCTGGCCGGCCGATGGGCTGAGCAGCCCGGCGAGCATTCTCAGCAGTGTGGTCTTCCCGCAGCCCGACCGTCCGATGATCGAGACGAACTCACCGTCGCTGATGGTCAGGTCGATGCCGGACAGCGCCTGCGTGTGCGCGCGCTTGGTCCGGAATTCCTTCCCGATCCCGATCAGCTCAAGTTTGGCCGGCCCGGGTGACGCGGCCGGCCGAGCTCCCGCGGTCTTGTCAACCGTCCTGGCGCTGTCCGCTGCCATCCGGCTCCTCCCGTCGATCTCGTTCATAGATCCGTCCTGTTGGTCCCCGCCGGCTGTTTAGGCCTTGGGCAGCATGCTGTTGTCGTACCAAGCGGCAGGGTCGCCGCCGGGCTTGACCATCCCGGCGTCCAGCAGCTCCTTGTATCCGGCGGCCCACGCCTCCTCGTCCACGGTCAGCAGCGGCCCGCTCAGGTCTCCGCCCATCCAGCCGTTGCGCAGCATGGTCAGGCTCGGCCTGGCGATCTTGTCGTCGTCGAGCGTGGCGAAGGAGTAGTTCTTCCGCAGGATCGGGAGCGCCTTGTCGAAGTTCGTGTCCGCGACCAGCGCCGCGAGCGAGTCGTGGACTCCCGCCAGGAACTTGCGAAGGTCATCCGCGTCCTTGACTAGGGCGTCCTTCGAGGTCACGTAGACCTGCGAGTCGGCCTTGGCGTACTTGGCGGGGTCGAACACCCCCACGTCGGGGTCCTGGTTCACCAGGATGTTGGCGACGTCGACGGTCGTCACGTAGCCGACGATCCGGCCCTGCTTGACCAGGCTGAACGTGCCCGGGGTGAGCCCCACGACCTGGCGCTTGCACTCCTTGGGGTCGAGCCCGCCGGAGGCCATCACGAGCGAGACGACCTTGTCGCTGTTGCCGCCCTCGGAGGGCACGCCCATCGTCTGGCCGACGAGGTCGTCCGGCTTCTCCACCGGGTGCTTGCTCTTGCTGTAGACGAAGCGCACGGCGGAGGTCCGGAAGCACGTGCCGATGTTGATCAGCGGCTGGTTGCTGTCGGTGATCGCCGCCATGACCTCCATCTGACCGAGGCGGGTGATCGGCGCGACGCCCGCCAGCATCGTCTGCAGCGCCTGGGAGGTGCCCTTCGTCTGCTGCAGGGTGACGTCGAGCCCGTGCTTGGCGAAGAAGCCGCCGGCCACCGCGTACAGCTCGATCGCCATCGACAGCGTCTCGAGCGGGATACCGCTGAGGAACGTGAACGGCTTGAGGCCGCCCTCGGCGCTCGCGTCCGTGCTGGGTTCATCCGAACCGCAAGCGGCCAGCAGCCCCGTCCCGGTCACGGCCATCCCCATGGTGAGAGCGGAGCGGGTGAGGAAGGACCTGCGGCTGAACGAGAGCGAACTGGGGGGTGTGTTGGGCACGATCGTTCTCCTAGGTGAATTCTGGTCGGCTCACAGCCTCAGCCAACCGACTTGAGACTTACGCCACATTGGCGCAATGACTACCCGTCTTTCCGCATATCGGAAGAACCGGCGTAACCTGTTCGCTTCTGGGGAGCACCCAACGCGCGTGAAATCCCCCGGGTTGTGCCCTGAAGGTGCGCAAGGCGTGGTCCGTACGATTCGGTGTTCGGCAGAATCACGGAGAGCGCCGCCACGACCGTACTCGCCGGACCGTAGATGGGCGCCGCGACCGAGATGTACTCCTGGCGCACCGGAGTGGTCGCGTAGCCCAGGCGCCGGATGTCGGCGAGCTTCTGCCGTACCTCGCGCTCGGTGACCGGCGGATGCCAGTCGGGCACGGCCAGCGGCCCGGTCAGCACCTCGTTCTGCAGATCGAGCGGCGCGTACGCGAGCAGGATCAGCCCGATCGCGGTGGCGTGCAGCTCGTAGCGCATGCCCGGCAGGGTCCGGTCGGTGGCCGTCTCCTGGCTCAGGAAGCGCTCGACGAACACCACCTGGTCCTTCTCCCTGATAGCCAGGTGCACCCCCCGGTGGGTGGTCTCGAACAGGTCCTGCATGAACGGCAGGGCGACCCGCTGCAGGCCCACCGACCTGGGCGTGACGGACGCGACCTCCCACAGTCGCAGCCCGACCCGGTAGACGCCGACGTCGTCGCGCTCCAGCGCCCCCCAGTCGTGCAACTCGCCCACGATCCGGTGGGCCGTGGTGAGCGGCACCCCGGAGCGGCGGCTGATGTCGGAGAGGCAGAGCCCGTCTTTCGCGTTCTTGATGGTCTCCAAGATGCGCAGGGCTCGATGGAGGACGGATCGCCGCTCGTTCGTCATCCCCATCGCTCCTTCCACCACCCGCCCACCCCGGCCGGGGCACGGGAACGATCCAGGCAGTTAAGGGCATATATCAGGCTATCCAGCGAGTGCGCCACAGAGCACACCGCATGCCCATCATCAAGAGCGGCCGAAGGGCGGACAACAGCGTTGCCGCCTCACGAGATTGTGCGGATCCGGCCTTCCGGTATACGGAAAGCGCGGTAGTCATCACCCGGCCTGTGGAGCGAACTTGTCACCATGGGGCGCGTGCCACGGTGCACTACGTTTGCGCCCCCCACCTCACGAGCTGGAGGCGTTGGGGACATGGCAGGACGAGAAAAGCTACTCGATCCCACAGGCTTTGACGACAGGGCGACGGACAGCACCCTCGCGCCGCGGCCGGCCAGCCTGCGCGGGCTGACCATCGGCATGCTGGACAACACCAAGCCGAACGCCGTGCTGCTGCTGCAGGAGATCGCGGGCGAGCTTCAGCGCCGCTGCGGGGCCGGCGAGGCCATCCTCTACACCAAGGACTACTTCGGCACGCCGGTCAAGGAAGACCTGCTCAAGCAGGTCGTCGACGAGTGCGACGTGGTGATCACGGCGGTCGGCGACTGCGGCTCGTGCAGCGCGGCGACCGTCGCGGACGGCATCCTGCTGGAGCGGCTGGGCGTGCCCGCCGTCAGCATCGTCTCGGACTCCTTCCTGGTGTCCGGCGCCGCCATGGCCAAGGTCCAGGGCTTCCCCGGGTTCGAGTTCCTCGCCGCGCGGCACCCGGTGGCGAGCCTCGACGAGGACGAGATCCGCGACCGCATGCAGGCCCTGATGCCCGAGGTGCTGCGTGTCCTCGGCGTGGAATCCTGAGAGGGAGAGATGAGCACACTGATCGAGGCTCCGCTGGCCGACGCCGCGGAGATCCGCTCGACCATCGAGTACTACAACAGCCAGAAGTGGACCGACGGGCTGCCGGTGGTGCCGGTCACCGAGTCCTACCTGAGCGAGTTCCTGGCCCGGACCAGCCGTGATCCCGACGAGATTCTGTTCACGATGCCGCACCTGAACCGGAGCCTGACCATCCGGCTCGCGGCCATCAACGCGGCCATGGCCGGCTGCCTGCCGGAGTACTTCCCCGTCGTGCTGGCCGCCTGGGAGGCGACCGCCGCGGAGCCGTACCCGAAGAGGGGCATCTGGCAGAGCACCACGGGCACCGCGCCGCTGCTGATCGTGAACGGGCCGGTGCGCGAGCGGCTCGGCTTCAACAGCAAGGGCAACGTGTTCGGCTCCGGGTTCCGGGCCAACGCGACGCTCGGCCGGGCCATCCGGCTGGCCGCCATCAACGTCTTCGGCCTGCACCCGCACCAGCTGGACCAGGCCACCCAGGCCACGCTGGGCAAGTACTCCGCCTGCATCGCGGAGAACGAGGAGGAGAGCCCGTGGGAGCCGCTGCACGTCGAGCACGGCTTCGACCCGGCCGACAGCACGGTGACCGCGATGGTCTTCCGGTCCAACCTGCACATCGAGGCCCGGCACACCGGCAGCCCCGAGCAACTCGGCCTTGACCTCGCCAACTCCATCCGCCGTACCGGCGCCCTGCTGCACGAGACCAGCAGCGCGCTCGTGGTCCTCGGCCCCGAGCACGCGCAGTTGTTCGCCCGGGCCGGCTGGGGCAAGGACGACCTGCGGCAGTTCATCTTCGACAACTCGGTGAACTCCCGGGAGGACCTGGTCGCGGTCGGCAAGGACGCGCTCTCCCAGCACACCCGCTGGCGGCTGCCGTCCGGCCACCCGGACGCCATCCCGGACGAGGCGAGCGCCACCGACACCCCGGACCTGGTGCCCGCGCTGAAGGTGCCGTCCTCGGTCGTGATCATGGTGGCCGGCGCCAACAACGCCGGGGTCTCCGCCATCATCGAGACGTTCGGCCGCCGGGGCGACACCCCGTCGACGGTGAAGGTCCAGGACCATGGCTGACGCGGTGCTGGACGGCGCGCTGGAGAAGTTCCGCGAGCTGATGGCCACCGACGGCTACGAGCTGACCTATTCCGTGGCGGGCGAGGACCGCGTGGTGGTGGAGATCGTGGCCGGCGCCGACGCCTGCGCCGACTGCCTGGTGCCGCTGCCGATCATGGAATCGATCATGTCGGACGCGCTGGCACCCACGCCGTACACGCTCGATCATGTCGTGATGCCGGCAGAGCACTAGAAGGAGCGACCCGTGGACCAACCGATGACGATCATTGAGCCGAGCCACCGAACGCCCGTGTACGGCGAGTTCGACGTGGTGGTCGTGGGCGGCGGGCCCGCGGGGATCATGGCGGCGGCGTCCGCCGCCCGCACCGGACGATCGGTGATCCTGCTGGAACGGTACGGCTTCCTCGGCGGTGCGGGCACCGCGGGCGGCCTGAGCACGTTCTGCGGGCTGCACGCGAAGGTGTACGGCGAGCACCGGCGGGTCATCCGCGGCCTCGCCGACGAGCTCCTGGACCGGCTGGAGCGGCTGGACGGTCTCTCCCAGCCGCACCTGACCATCAACGACGGCATCCAGGCCCAGGCGTTCGACATCTCCAGCTACAAGATCGCGGCGGATGAGCTGGTGGGCGGCTCGGGGGCCCGCCTGCTCTTCCACGCGATGGCGGTCGGCGTGGTGATGTCCGACCCGGACACCATCGACGCCGTGCTGATCGAGTCCAAGTCCGGCCGGGCGGCGGTGCGCGGCCGGATCTTCATCGACGCCTCCGGCGACGGCGACGTGTCGGCGTGGGCCGGAGTGCCGTTCGAGAAGTCGCCGGCCGACAACGGGATGCTGTACCCGTCGCTGATGTTCCGGATCAACGGCGTGGACGTCGCCGCCGCCGGGGACAGGCCGTGGCGGACGGTCGAGCGGCTGATGGACGCCGCCGAGCGGGCCGGCACGCACACGTTCCCGCGCAAGAAGCCGATCGTCCGGCCGCAGCGCAACCCGCTGGAGTGGCGCGCCAACCTCACCCAGCTCAGCAACCCGGACGGCAGCGCCGTCGACGGCACCGACGTGGACCAGCTCACCCACGGCGAGCTGCAGGGCCGGCGGCAGGTGCTGGACGCGTTCGCCTTCATCCGGGACAACACGCCGGGCTTCGGCGACTCCTACATCGTCGACCTGGCGCCGCAGATCGGCATCAGGGAGACCCGGCGCGTCTTCGGCCGCTACCGGCTGACCGAGGACGACGTGCTCGACTGCGCCGACTTCCCGGACACCATCGGCGTGAACGGGTGGCCGGTCGAGGCGCACGTCGCCGGCACGGTCGACTTCCGGTTCCAGCGCGGGGAGAACCCGCGCGGCTTCAACCAGCTTCCGTTCCGGATGATCGTGCCGGAACGGGTCGGCAACCTGTACGTGGCCGGCCGGTGCGCGTCGCTGACCCATGACGCCGCCTCCGCGGCCCGGGTGACCGGGCCGTGCTTCGTCATGGGCCAGGCGGCGGGCACGGCGGCCGACCTGGCGCTCGACGCCGGGGTCGGGTGCGGCGACATCGACGTGGCCACGCTGCAGCTCAAGCTTGAGAAGGCCGGGGTCTACCTCGGCCGGGAAGAGGTCACCCCGTGAGTCTGCGCAGCAACTTCGAGCCGGGCACCACCAGGTGGGCGATGCGCCGGGCGCAGTGGACGGCACTCGGGCTGACCCCCGAGGACATGGAGAAGCCGAAGATCGCGATCGTGAACAGCTCGTCCGACCTGGCGAGCTGCTTCAGCCATCTGGACGACATCGTCGGCCCGCTGAAGCAGGCGATCCGCGCGGCCGGCGGCATCGGCTTCGAGGTGCGTACGGCCGCGCCCAGCGACGCCATCACCAGCGCCGGCGCGGCCGGGCAGTACATCCTGCCCAGCCGGGATCTGATCGTGGGCGACATCGAGGTGGCGGCCGAGGGCGCGCTCCTGGACGGCATGGTCTGCCTGGCCTCCTGCGACAAGACCACGCCCGCCCACCTGATGGCGGCCGGCCGGCTGAACATCCCGACGATCGTGGTGGCCTGCGGCTACCAGCCGTCCGGCGTCTTCCGCGGCGAGCACGTCGACTTCGAGGACGTCTTCCTCTACGCCGGCCATGTCGCCTCGGGCCGGATGACGGTCGCCGACCTGGCCGAGATGAGCAGCTGCGCGATCACCGGCCCCGGCGTGTGCGCGGGCATGGGCACGGCCAACTCCATGCACATCGCCGCCGAGGCGCTCGGCATGGCGCTACCCGGCAGCACCCCAGTGCTCGCCAACGGCCCCCGGATGTGGCAGACGGTGGCGGCGGCCGGTCAGCGCATCGTGGAGCTGATCGACGAGGACGTCCGGCCGCGCGACATCCTGCTTCCCGGCGCCTTCCGCAACGCGGTCACCGCGATGCTGGCGATCAGCGGCTCGGTCAACACGCTGAAGCACCTGCAGGCCGTGGCCGTGGAGGCCGGCTCGGACGTGGACGTCTACGCCCTGTTCGAGGAGCTCGCGCCCAAGGTGCCGCTTCTCACCGCGGTGAAGCCGAACGGCGAGCGGCGCATCGACGAGTTCGAGGCGGCCGGCGGCACGCTCGCCCTGCTGCGCGAGCTCGGCCCGATGCTGGACCTCGACCAGCCCACGGTGGCCGGGCCCACCCTCGGCGCGGCCATCACGGCCGTCGCGCCGGTGTCCTCCGGCGTGATCAGCCCGCTGGACCGGCCGGTGGCCTCCGACGTGATCCGCCCGCTGGACCGGCCGCTGGCCCGCCACCCCGGCATCGTCATCGTGCGCGGCACCCTCGCCCCTGACGGCGGCGTGGTCAAGCGCACGGTCACCGACGACGGCGTGCACCGCTTCAGCGGCCCCGCCAAGGTCTACCGCTCCCGCGAGGAGGGGATCGCCGGCATCCGCGGCGGCGAGGTGCGCCCCGGCCAGGTGCTCGTGCTGACCGGCCTCGGCCTGCGCGGCTCGCCGGGCATGGGCCTGACCTCGGCGTTCGTCTTCGCCCTGGACGGCGCGGGGCTGGGCGACCAGGTGGCCGTGGTCACCGACGGGCAGATGTCCGGGCTGGTCAACAAGGGCCTGGTGGTGGCCGAGGTGAGCCCGGAGGGCGCCGTCGGCGGCCCGCTCGGGCTGGTGAGGGACGGCGACGTGATCACCGTCGACGTGGACACCCGCACCATCGACCTCGACGTGCCGGAGGCCGAGCTGGCCGAGCGGCGCGCGGCCCTGCCCGCGCTCGCCGCCCCGACCGGCTGCAGCTGGCTATCGGTGTACGCCCGCACAGTGAGCCCACTCGCCCAGGGCGCGACCCTGAGCAAGTGAGCGCACGGTGAGCCCACTGGCTGGGGGCGCGCCCTGAGCCAGTGGGCTCGCTCTACGCCTCTTCGCTCGGCCGCAAGTAGACCGGCGGAGGGCGTTCGCAGGTGCTCGTGATGGTTACGGCGACGCCGGTGTGCGCCGAGGACAGCAGCGCCTCCATGACGTCGAGCACGTGGAAGGCCAGCGCTCCCCCGGCGCGGGGCTCCTGACCCGCCGGGGTCGACGCGAAGTCGGCCAGCCCGACCCCGCGCCCCGCCTCGACGTAGCCCGCCGAGGCGGGCAGATCCTGCCAGCCGTCCGCCCCCGACACCAGGACGGACCCGTCGAAGTGGTTCGGGTCGGGCACGACGAGCGAGCCCTTCTCCCCGTGCACCTCGATGTTGGACGCCCTGGTCGCCGTCCCGTCGAAACTCATCACCAGGGTGGACAGCGCCCCCGAGGCGTGCACGAGCACGCCGGTGACGTGGGTGTCGACGGTGACCGGGATCTCCTCGCCCTGACGCGGGCCGGAGCCGATCACGCGCTTGGACCGGGTACGGCTGGCCGCGCCGATGACCGACGCCACCGGGCCGAGCAGCGTCACCAGGCTGGTGACGTAGTAGGGGCCCATGTCGAGCAGCGGGCCGCCGCCCGGCAGGTAGTAGAAGTCGGGGTTCGGGTGCCAGCGCTCGTGGCCGGGCGTGATCATCGTCGCGGTGGCGGCGATGGGCGTGCCGATCAGGCCGTCGTCGATCGCCTTGCGCGCGGTCTGCGTACCGGTGCCGAGGACCGTGTCGGGCGCGCATCCCACCCGCACCCGGGCGGCGTCGGCGGCGCGCAGGACGCGCTCGGCCTCCTCGGCGGTGGCGGCCAGCGGCTTCTCGCTGTAGACGTCCTTGCCCGCCGCGATGGCCTGCAGCGCGATCTCGGTGTGCGCGGCGGGGATCGTCAGATTGAGTACGACGTCCACCCGCGGATCCGTGACCAGCTCGGCCACGGTCAGCACGTCGACCCCCGGGTAAGGGCGGACGGCCTCCCGGGCCCGGTCCGGGTCGAGGTCCGCCACGGCGACCAGCCGCAGCCCCGGCAGCCGGTCGATGGTGGGGAAGTACTGGGCCGAGATGGCCCCGCAGCCGACGACGCCGACGTTCACCGGCTGGCCCACGACATGCCCCTCTCGACGATGGTGCGCACGCTGTCGTTCTGCAGGACGTCGAGGCTGTGTCCCGGGGTCGCGACGAAGATCTTGCCGCTCCCCCACCGCCGGGTCCAGACGGCCGGTGAGGTGACCTCCCGGTGCCAGGGGTCCCAGGGGCGGATCTTCTGGGTCGTGGTGGCCAGCACGTCGATGTAGTCGTCCGTCAGCACCCAGTACTGCTCGGTGACGAGGTCGAAGTCGGCGATGCCCTCGGTGATGGGGTGGTCGGCCGCCTCGGGCAGCATGTTCACGGTGTACGGCACGAAATTGTGCTCCTGCGTGCCCATGCCCGCAAGGCTCGGGTCCTTGCCCGGATGGCAGGCGAACTGCCCGCCGATCAGGTGCAGATAGTCGGAGGAGTTGCGGAAGGAGTCGGCGATGCCCCCGTGCCAGCCCGCCATGCCGGTGCCGGCCCGAATCGCGGCCTCCAGTCCCGTGAGCTCCTCCGGCTGGATCGTGCCCATCGTGTAGCACTGCACGATGAGATCGACCCCGGCCATGAACTCCGCGTCCGCGTACGGCGCGGGAGATTCTGACCGGACCACCTCGAACCCGTTCTTCTCCAGGTAGGGGATGAAAAGCTCGGTGGCGGCGACCGGGACGTGACCGTCCCACCCGCCCCGCACCACGAGAGCTCTCCGGCCGTTTTCGTCTGTCATGCGTTCGCCCATCGTTCAGCTGATTAACGACTCAAATCGTCGCATCTCATACCAAACCACGTAAGGGGCGCGTCAAGACTTCGTGCAGAGGGCGGTGTCCAGGGCCTTCTCCACGTTGGCGCGGGCCGGGAGGGTGGTCGGCAGATGGGTCACGGCGATGGCGGCGGCGCGGCCGTCCTCCGTGGCGGCGTTGGTGGTGTAGTAGCCGGGGATCGCGCCGCCGTGTCCCCAGGCGGTGCCGCCGCAGGTCAGCGTGACGCCGCTGAGGCCGAGCCCGTACTGGCCGCCGGGGCCGAGCTCCGGCACCTTGATGGTGGTGCGCATCTGCTTGAGCTGCTTGGGCTTGAGCAGCTTGCCGTCGAGCAGGGCGGTGAAGAAGCGGTTGAGGTCGCTCGGCGTGGAGATCATCTGCCCGGCGGTCCAGGCCTGGGACGGCTCGAACACGGTGACGTCGGTCATCGGCTTCTTCGGGTCGTCGCGGTGGTAGCCCTTGGCGTGCGGAGTGCGTACCCGCTGGTCGCCGACGTTCGGGAAGTAGGTCTCCTTCAGGCCGATCCGCTCGATCGTCCGCTTGGTGATCTCCTCGATCGCCGGGCGCTTGGTGACCTTCTCGATGATCAGGCCGGCGACGAGGTAGTTGGTGTTGGTGTAGACCCACTTGTCGCCGGGCGGGAACTGCGCCTTCTTCTTCAGCGCGATGTCCAGCAGGTCGCGGGGCTGGAAGTAGGAGTGCTGGTAGGGCAGGGCGCCCTCGGCCAGGAAGTCGGTGTACTCCGGCAGGCCGCTGGTGTGCTGCAGCACCTGGCGGACGGTGATGCGCCGCCCATCGACGCCCTTGCCGCGCAGCAGGCCGGGCAGATAGGTCTCGACCGGGCCGTCGAGCTTGACCTTGCCCTCGCCGACCAGCTGCAACAGGGTCACGGAGGTGAAGGTCTTGGTGTTGCTGCCGATGCGCACGTACCCGTCGGCCGGCACCTCGGTCTTGGTCTTCAGATCGGCCACCCCGGCGACGTAGTCGGTCGTGTTCCCGTCACCGTCCTGCACGGCGGCCAGGGCCGCAGGGAACTTGTCCTTGCTCACCAGGTCGTCCAGGGCCTTCTGGACAGCCGGCGCGGGGGCGTCCGCTAAGGCGGCGGTCGCGGTGGGACCGGCCAGGACGGCGAGGGCTAGCACGGAGGCACCGGTCAACTTGCGGGAGCGTGAGTTCGTCATGGGACCAACCTAGGGGCCGGGCCGGGGCCGCCTCGATCCCGCAGAGGGGAGTTCGTTGGTGGTGCCTGCTGTACCAGGAAGACCTCCGGACCTGACGTCCGGAGGTCTTCGGCGAGGTCACGCGGCGGCACGCTCGGCGTCGCGCTGGACCTGCTCGATCTGCTTGTCACTGACGCGGAGGTCACCGAACTGCCGGACCGCCTGATAATACGTCCAGGCCAGGCCGTCACAGGTCGACTTGCGAATTCCCGAGTATCCGGCGCACACCTGCCGCATATCGAAGTAGAAAGCGTCGTCGACCCGGCTCTTGTTCTGCGGGAATTGACTTACGGCCTTGTAGTTGCGGTAGCCGAAGTCGTGTCGCCGGCACGACATCCGGAAATCGAAGCCGAGCGGCTGGTCCGGGCTGCTGGAGCACAGGTCGGTGGACCAGTCGAAGGCGTAGTCCGCCCACGACCCCTGCTGCTCCCAGGCCGACCGCCAGGCGGTGGCGCTGGGCGCGGTGGGCTGGCTGAATCCGGAGAGCGCGGCCAGCTTCTGCTCCAGCGTCACCGCGTGCGCCGGGGCCGCCGTGGCGATGACGGTGATCAGGGAGAGGCCGACCGCGGTCAGCGTGGCGCGAAATCGTGCAGTCTTCATGGGAGACCTGCTTCTCTCGGGCTGGGGGAACCCAAGTTTCTCCCGATGCCCCCTCGCCGAAGAAGCGAAATGCCGAAGGGGACGGAAGCAGATCTCGATCAATTTCTCCCGGACAATTGGCCAACGACAGCCCTTTACATCGGGCGGCCTTTCTGTCAACGAGCACCGTCAGATGGCCTGGCCTCCCCACGAGGCGCGCCGGCCTCCCTCTCCGGCCCGGGTGGTCATCCCAGATTCCGGTAGGGACCCGGCCGGGCGGGCGGCCTCGCGGGCGAGACGGCTCGGGTAGGAGGCTGTACCCCTGAGGTCGCTTGCGCTTTTGGGGGAGCTCGTGGTACGTTGAACGAGTTGCAGTTGTGGTACCCATAAGGACTTGTGCGCACCTGACGGAACACACATCAGGTGCGTTTTCTGTTTGCCGGTCATCTCCGGATGGGCTTATCCCAGCGACATGGGGGTTCGTGAAGTGCGGATCCCGTCTCTGCACCTATCAAAAGGAGATCGATATGGCAACCGGAACCGTGAAGTGGTTCAACTCTGAAAAGGGCTTCGGCTTCATCGCGCAGGACGGCGGCGGCGCCGACGTTTTCGCGCACTACTCCAACATCGTTTCCAACGGTGGCTACCGTGAGCTGACCGAGGGCCAGAAGGTCGCCTTCGACGTCGTCCAGGGCCAGAAGGGCCCGCAGGCCGAGAACATCGTTCCCGCCTAGTCACGGCACACGCTCCACAGCAGGGCCCGCACCTTTGGTGCGGGCCCTGCCTGCGTTCGGCGGCGCAAAATTCGAGCGGCGTTTGCTCCAACGGCCGTTGTCAGCGGCGGTAGGCGAGGCGGCGCAGCAGGATCTCCGCCGGGCCACGGTGCCCGAGGCGCCGCATCAGGTCGGCGATCACCAGGGACAGCAGCCAGGTCGCCGCGCCCACCCCGGTGGCGCCCGCGATCCCGAGGTCGTCCTGCAGCCCGAGCCCGAACGGGTAGAACACCGCGACGAACACGATCGACTGGAAGAGATACAGGCTCAGCGACCGCTGGCCGAGCGCCTCGACGGCGACGGTCAGGCGGTTGCGCCGCCGCTCGGCGACGATGGCGATCAGGGCGATGCCGGTGGCCATGCCGATGCCGCCGAGGTATCCGGTGATCGGCTGCGCGAGCGAGGCGGCCAGCAGTGCGGCCCCCTGCGGCTTCCACGCCCCGGTCAGGACGAGCCCGAGCGGAGCGGAGCCGGCCAGCGACACGACCGTGGTGATCACCGTGATGCGGACCAGGAGCGTCCGGTGCCGCGTGGGCTCGTCCAGCATCCGCCGCCGCGCCGCCCACATCCCGAGGAGCACCCCGGGAACGACCATGATCACACCCACGATGAGGTCGATCGGCCAGGACTGCACCCGCTCCATGGCCATCTGCCACAGGTCGGTGGTCCCCGCGACCGAGACCATGTCGTACACGGACTGGCCCTGCGACAGCGGATACCACGTGACCAACCCGATCACCACGGTCGAGGGCACCATGATCAGTCCCGCGGTCCACAGCAGTGCCGAGTCCCGGAACCGCAGCATGCCGACGAGCAGGACGGCGCTGAGTCCGTACACGGCGAGAATGTCGATGGAGGCCAGCAGTGCCACGTGCACGAAGCCGAAGGCCAGCAGCCACCAGCCCCGGCGGCGCAGCAGCTTGCGGACGGTGGGCCAGTCGCCGCCGCGCGCCGTCTGCCCGTTCAGCAGTTGCACCAGCGAGTAGCCGAACAGGAAGGCGAACATCGGCCGCGCGTGGTTGTTGACGAAGAGCGTTTGGAAGAAGATCGCGAGGTCGTTGGCCAGGGCGTTGCCCCGGTCGGTGGCGACGACGAAGAGCGGCGCGTGCGCGAACGCGATGGCCAGGAGCATCCCGCCCCGGGCAAGGTCCGGGGCGAGCGCCCGTTTGGTGGTGACGGGCGAGCCTGGCGGCACTTGCGTCGGTGTGGTCACGGTATCTCCCCTTGATCGATGACCTTGGACATCCGACGCTAGGGACGGGGCACACCGGCCCGGAATGTTCTTAGGTGCTGACCGGGCGAACTTAAGTACAGGTTCTCCCCGGCCGGCGGGGTCCGGCGCGTGATGCAGGTCAGAAGCACGGGCTGAAGAGCTGGGTGAAGGTCTCGTGGAAGTCGTTCCAGTCGCCGTTCAGGTTGGCCACCAGCAGGCGGGTGCCCTCGCGGTCGCCCATCGCGTACGACGTCGAGCCCTGGATGTAGCCGCCGCCGCCCCAGAGGGTGACCCCGTTCGGGAGCCGCTGGGCGTAGACGCCGAGGCCGTATCGGGTGTCCGGAACCCAGTCCGAGCCGTCCGTCGGGACGGTGGTGAACAGCTCCTCCTGCCAGGCGGGCGGGAGCAGCCGACCTCGCAGCAGGGCGCTCAGGAACGTGTGCAGGTCCGAGGTCGTGGAGACCATGCCTCCGGCGGCTCCGGCCCAGCTCAGGTCCGCGTCGGTGACGTCGTGGATCTCGGTGGGACGGCCGATCTCGTCCTGCTTGGAGTAGTGCCGCGCGTGCGGGTCGCGGATCGGCCGCTCGCCGGCCGGGAGGTACGTTCCCGTCAGGCCCAGTGGCCGGGCGACGCGGCGGTCGATCTCGCCGGCGAGGGTCGAGCCCGTCGCCTGTTCGACGATCATTCCCGCGAGGTCGTAGTTGACTTTCGAGTAGATGAAACGCGTCCCGGGCTCTTCGGGACGCGGGGGCTCCTGGCCGGGGAGAGCGTCGGGGAGTCCGCTGGTGTGGTTGAGCAGCCGCCGGACGGTGATCGTGGCGCCGTCCGCGCCCAGGTGCTCCTCCACCACGCCCGGCAGCCACCCGGCCACCGTGTCGTCCAGGGTCAGCGCGCCTTCGGCCGCCAGTCGCAGCACCACCGTGCCGACGAACGCCTTGGTGAAGCTGCCGATGCGGAAGTGCTCCCCCGGCCGGCGCGCGCGACCGCCGGTCAGGTCGCCCACCCCCGCCGTGCCGAACCACGGCTCCGCCTGGCCGTCCCTGAGCTCGGCGACGATGCCGGGACCGCCGCCGTCGGCGACGGCTCGGTCGAGAGCGCGCTGAAGTGCTTCCTGTACGGGCATACAAGCAACCGTAGTTGACTAATCTCCATTTAGTCAACGCAAGTTGCTTACCCAAGGACTGCGGCAGGCAGTGCGGCCCACCGACCTAGCCATCATTCATGCACGACGCGCATTGATGCGCGTCGTGCATTTTCTATAGTCTGGGCAGGCCCGCGCTCCACCCGAGAACAGGACGTGCCGAATGACCGAGGAATCCCCCAGCAGCAGCCCCACGGCGATGCGCCGCATCCTGCCCGCGGACCTGGTCGAGCGCGGCGGCTGCCCGTTCGATCCGCCGCCCGGCCTGCTCGCGCGGCGCGGTCAGGGCCCGGTTCAGTCGCTTCCCCTGCTCAACGGCGCCGGCGCCTGGCTGGTGACCGGCTTCGAGGAGGCCCGTACGGTGCTGTCGGACGCGCGCTTCAGCGCCGACCAGGTCCGCCACCGCGAGGCCACCTCGCTGCAGCCGCACGAGGTGGCCGAGCTGGCGGCCGGCACCCTGAAGCCGGGCCCCGCCGTGGAGAGCCGAGAGGACGGCTTCTTCGTCTTCATGGACCCGCCCGAGCACACCCGGATCCGGCGGCTGCTGACCGGCCAGTTCACCGTGCGGCGGATGCGGGAGCTGGAGGACCGGGTCACCGAGATCGCGGTCGAGCACATCGAGGCGATGAAGGCGGCCGGCGACAAGGCCGACCTGGTCCCGGCGTTCGCGCTGCCGCTGCCCTCGCTGGTCATCTGCGAGCTGCTCGGCGTCGACTACGCCGACCGGGCCGAGTTCCAGGAACGCACCGCCATCGGGCTCAACGCCAACTCCACCGACGAGGAGCGGGCCGCCTCCGGCCTCGAGCTGTACGCGTTCATGCAACGCCTGGTCGCCGACAAGCGCGCCAACCCCGCCGACGACCTGCTGTCCGGCCTCGCCCACGACGCCGACCCGCCGCTGACCGACGCCCAGTTGGTCGACGTCGCCCTCGTCCTGCTCGGCGCCGGCCACGAGACCACCGCCAACATGCTGGGCCTGGGCACCTTCGCCCTGCTGGAGAACCCCGACCAGCTCGCCGCGCTGCAGGCCGACCCCGCCCTCATCGACAACGCGGTCGAGGAGCTGCTGCGCTACCTGAGCATCATCCAGCTCGGTGTCAGCCGCGTCACCACCGAGCCCGTCACCCTGGGCGGCGTGGACCTCCCCGCCGGCGCCACGGTCGTGATCGCCACGCCGGAGGTCAACCGCGACGCGCAGCAGTGGCCCGACGCCGACCGCTTCGACGTGCACCGCCCCCGCACCCCGCACCTGGCCTTCGGGCACGGCGTCCACCAGTGCCTGGGCCAGCAGCTCGCCCGCATCGAGATGCAGATCGGCCTCCGGGAGCTGATCACCCGCCTGCCCGGCCTGCGCATGACGGTGCCCGCCGAGAAGGTGCCGCTGCGCAACGAGATGCTGATCTTCGGCGTGCACTCGCTGCCGGTCACCTGGTGAGCTGAGGTGGATCAGCCCGTGCCGGTCGTCGGCCGTCGTGAGCGCAAGAAGCAGGCCACCCGCGCCGCGCTCGGCGAGGCGGCGCTCCGCCTCTCCCTGCGCCACGGCGTCGAGAACGTCACCGTCGAGCAGATCGCCGACGAGGCCGACATCGCGCTGCGGACCTTCTTCAACTACTTCTCCAGCAAGGAAGAAGCGGTCATGGCCACGCTGTCGGCCGCCGCGCAGGAGCTCATCGCCCAGTTCCGGGCCCGGCCGCGGACCGAGTCGGTGCTGCGGGCGTTCCGCGAGGCGGTGGTGGTCGTCATGAGCCAGAGCGACGTCGCCGGCCGCGACTTCGTCCCGGCCTTCCAACTGATCCGCAGTACGCCCACGCTGGTGCCCCACCAGCTGGCCGTGCTCGCCGCCCAGGAGAAGGCCCTGGCCGAGGCGATCTCCGCGCGCATCGGTCAGCCTGCGGCCGACGTCTATGCCCGCCTGTGCGCGGCCTGCGCGCTGACCGCGCTCCGCGTCGTCCTGGAGGCTTGGCTCCAGCGCACCGCGGACACGGATCAGCAGCCGGACCCGGCGCTGCTCGGCCGGCAGGTCGACACGGTGCTCAACGAGCTCGCGGCCGGCCTGGACCGGCCAGGAAGCCCCTGACCACCGACGACGTCGAGCCTTGGGCTACAGTGAAAATGGTGCGCCGGGAAGTCTGGTCGGCAACGTCCGACCCGTACCCGAGCATCCGGAGCATCCCTGATGACCGACCCACGCAAGCCTGCCCTGCTGAGCCGGGGATCGTGGACCGAGGCCCGCCGCATCACCGCCATCCTGCGCAAGGAGACCGTCGGCGGCGCGCTCCTGCTGGCCGGCGCGGTGGCGGCGATGATCTGGGCCAACTCCCCGTGGGCGGACACGTACGAGGCAGTGCGCGACTTCCACCTCGGCCCCGAGGCGCTGCACCTGAACCTGAGCCTGGCCACCTGGGCCGGTGACGGCCTGCTGGCGATCTTCTTCTTCGTCGCCGGCCTGGAGCTCAAACGCGAGTTCGTCGCCGGCGACCTGCGCGACGTCCGGCGAGCCGCGGTCCCCATCGCCGCCGCGCTCGGCGGAGTGATCGTCCCGGCCGTGCTCTACCTGCTCGTCACCCGAGGCGTCGAGGGCGCGGGCAAGGGGTGGGCGATCCCCACGGCCACCGACATCGCCTTCGCCCTGGCCGTGCTCGCGGTCATCGGCCGGTTCCTGCCGACGGCGCTGCGCACCTTCCTGCTCACCCTCGCCGTGGTCGACGACCTCATCGCCATCGTCATCATCGCGCTGTTCTACACCGACCACCTGTCGCCGCTCCCGCTGCTGGCGGCGCTGGCTCCGCTGGCGCTGTTCACCGTGCTGGTGCAGCGCCGGGTGCGCTCCTGGTGGCTGCTGCTGCCCCTGGCCGTCGCCACCTGGGCGCTGGTCCACGCCTCGGGTGTGCACGCCACCGTCGCCGGGGTGCTGCTCGGCTTCGCCGTCCCGGTCCTGCGCAGCGACAAGGCGGGCGGCCCTGGTCTGGCCGAACATTTCGAACACCGCTTCCGCCCGCTGTCCGCCGGGGTGGCCGTACCGGTGTTCGCGTTCCTGTCGGCCGGGGTGGCGCTGGGCGGCCTGACGAGCGCGTTCCAGGACCCGATCGTGCTGGGGGTCGCGGCGGGCCTGGTGCTCGGCAAGCCAATCGGCATCATGGCCGCGACCTGGCTGACCGCCCGCTTCACCCACGCCGACCTGGACGAGGACCTGACCTGGGTGGACATGCTCGGCCTGTCGGTGCTGGCGGGCATCGGGTTCACCGTCTCCCTGCTGATCGGCGAGCTGGCCTTCGGCGTCGGCCAGGACGCGCACGTCAAGGTGGCGGTGCTGGCCGGCTCGGTGACCGCCGCACTGCTGGCGGCGGTGATCCTCCGCCTGCGCAACCGTACGTACCGGCGCATCCACGAACGCGAGCTCGCCGACCGCGACCACGACGGCGTACCTGACGTGTACGAGGACGACCGCCCCGGCATGACCACCTGAGATCATCGGCATCTGCTACATGTCGCGCCGATCGCGCAGGATCTCGACGCCGTCGCCGTCAAGGTCATCGCAGTACGCCGATCGCCCGGTCATCGCCATCACCAGTGCCAGGGTGGCGCCGGACACCAGCGGCCCGGAGCCGGTGGCGAAAGGGCCGTCGTCGGCCACGAGCCGCAGGCCGACGATCCGTCTCTTGGCGGCGACGACGAGGTCTGAGCCCTGGTAGTACTCGGCCACCCGGGTGAGGGTCTCGATCGGGTAGCCGTGACGGATGCCCAGCGGTCGCCGGATGTCCTCGGCATGCACGATCGTTTCTCCCAACATGGCCATGACCGGGAGGGGAGGTTTGGTCGTGCTCGGGATAACGCGGCGGAATCTGTCATGTGTCTCGGCCCCGGTCGCGCCCAACTGCTCGGCCAGCCGCATGGCCACCTGCTTGTCGAAGTCGAATCGGCAGCGGATCACGCCTGCCAGCCACCGCACGCCGTTGAGGCTCGCCCCCGCGGTGAGGTGCGCCAGCACCTGGCGCACGGTCAATCCGGCGCACAACGACGGTGCGGCCCACTGCTCCTCGGTCAGATCCACCAGGTCGGCCGCCAGAGCCGCTCGCTCGGCGTGCACCAGCGGCCAGACGTCCGGCGTACGGCTGCTTCCTCCTTTCGATTTCGGATCGGTCGGACGGCCTTGGTCGTAAGTCACAGGATTCCTCGCGTCAGGTCGGTAAGGACGGTCGATGGTGGTGACTGCCACCGTGGGTGATAATCGTCGCTCCTGAGCGATATCGGGCGCGAGGCTGCTGTCATGCGAACGGGCCGCCAGGCCCGTTGGGTGGGGCTGGCGGCCCGGTTCGGCCGGTGCATGGTCAGGCCTTGTTGAAGATGTTCTTGGCCCAGAGGTAGGAGATGACGGCGACGCCGGCGCACCAGGCGGTGGCGATGGCGCCGCTGTTGCCGATCGGGGTGCCGAGGAGGAGGCCGCGGACGGTCTCCATGACGGGGGTGAAGGGCTGGTATTCGGCGAACCAGCGCAGGACGGTGGGCATGGAGTCGGTGGGGACGAAGCCGCTGCCGAGAAAGGGCAGCAGGATGAGGGGCATCGGGGCGTTGCTGGCGGCCTCCGGGGTCGGGGACCTCAGGCCGAGCGCGACCGCGAGCCAGGTGACGGCCACCACGAACAGGGTGAGCAGGCCGGCGGCGGCCAGCCATTCGACGGCGGTGGCGTTGGGGCGGAAGCCGAGCGCGAAGGCGATGCCGATGACGGCGGCCATGCCCAGCAGTTGCTGGATGACGCTGCCGACGACGTGGCCGGTCAGCACCGAGGCCCGGGATATTCGCATGGTGCGGAAGCGGGCGATGATGCCTTCGGTCATGTCGGAGGCGACCATGACGGCGGTTCCGGTCGCGGCGGTGGCCACCGCCATGAGCAGGATGCCGGGGACGACGTAGTTGACGTAGGCGTCGCGGCCGCCGCCACCGAGTCCTTCGCCGAGGGTGCCGCCGAAGACGTAGACGAACACGATCAGGATGATGACGGGAGTGGCGACCAGCTGCACGGTCATGGACGGGTAGCGGAGCAGGCGCTTGAGCTGGCGCCGGATCATGGTGGAGTTGTCGCGCATGGCGAGGGACAGAGTGCTCATCGGGTGGCCTCCACTTTCTGCTGGCCGGTGAGGGTGAGGAAGACGTCGTCGAGGTCGGGGGTGTGCACGTTCATCTCGGCGATGTCGATCGAGCGTTCGTCCAGGAGGTTGAGCAGTTCGCGGATCGCGGGGACACCGCCGTCGCTGGGCACCTGCAGGGTGAGCGCCTCGGGGTCGGTGATCCCTGCCCCGAGGAGGTGGTGAGCGGCGTCGAGCAGGTGCGCGTCGGCGAAGGTGAGCTCGATGTGGCCGCCGGGGATACGCCGCTTGAGCTCTTCGGCGGTGCCCTCGGCGATCAGCCGTCCGTGGTCGAGGAGGGCGATACGGTCGGCGAGCTCGTCGGCCTCCTCCAGATACTGGGTGGTGAGGAAGATGGTGACGCCGCTCGCGACGAGTTCGCGCACGATCTGCCACATGGAGCGGCGGCTGCGCGGGTCGAGGCCGGTGGTGGGCTCGTCCAGGAAGATCAGGCGAGGGTCGCCGACCAGTGTCATCGCCAGGTCGAGGCGGCGCTGCATGCCGCCCGAGTAGGTGGCGGCCGGTTTGCGCGCCGCGTCGACCAGGTCGAACCGGTCGAGCAGTTCGGCGGCCCTGCGCTTGCCGTCCCCGCGGGACAGGTGCTTCAGGTCGGCCATGAGGAGCAGGTTCTCCTCGCCGGTGAGCAGCTTGTCAACGGCCGAGTACTGCCCGGTGACGCCGATCGCGCCGCGCACGTCGTCCGGCTTGCGGGCCAGGTCGAATCCGGCGACCTGCACCTCGCCGCCGTCGGCCGGGATCAGGGTGGACAAGATCTGGACGGCGGTGGTCTTGCCGGCGCCGTTCGGGCCGAGCAGGGAGAAGATCGTGCCCACGGGGACGGTCAGGTCGATGCCGTCGAGCACGACCTTGTCGCCGTAGGACTTGCGCAGCCCGTTCGCCGCGATGGCCAGGTTCGTCATGTCGGTGCTCCTCATGTCGGTGCTCATCAGAGGCTGCGGGCGTTGATGTCGCCGTAGGAGGTGGTCGCGCGGATGGCGAGCTCGGTGGTGCCGTCGTTCCTGAGCGCGTTGTGGATGCGGCCGTAGCTGGTGCCGGCGTCCAGCGAGGCCGAGACGCCCGGCGCCACGGAGACCTCGATGTCGCCCACCTCGGTGCGCAGGGTGAGCTGGCCGCCTACGGCCTCGGCGACGCGAATGTCGCCCTTGGTGGTGCTGATCTCGGCAGGGCCGGTGAGGTGGCCGATCCACACGTCGCCGGCGACGGCGGTGATGCGGGCGCTCGCGGCCTCGTCGACCTTGATCTGGTCGTACGCGCCCTCGAAGGTCACCTCGCCCAGCCGTCCGACGGCCCGGAACGCGGTGGCGGCGGCCTTGGCCTCGACCCGGGAACCGGCGGGCAGCTGGATCGTCACCTCGATGGATCCGGAGGGGCCGAAGAGCTGGTTCTTCACCGGCACCTCGATCCGCAGGACGCCGTCGCCGTACTCGACCTTGGTCTGCTCCGCGGCCTTCACGTCGCGGCCCTTCGAGGCGTCGGCGGGGCGGATCTCGACCGCGGTGTCGGTCCGGTCGGCGGCGATGAACCGCACCCGCCCGGCGGGGACGTCGAGGACGGCGGTGATCGGGGCGGGGGTGGCGAAGGTCTGCATCATGTTCTCCCAGTGTTGCGTCGTTGTTTCGAACACTGGAAACGCTACGTTGCCTTCGCAGTTTCTTCAACTGCTTCATTGCGCTTGAAGTGCATTTTCGCAGCTAGATTGCCTGAAACTGTTGCAACAATCTATCGATTAACGCAACATCAAGAGCCGCGCTTGTTGCAATGAATGTGAGCGAACGCTATGCTCGGGGCATCACGGAGCGCAAAGGAGGACGCGATGCCAGGGGGCAGGCTCACCCAGCAGGAACGCCAGCAGATCGCCTTGGGGGTGGGAGACGGGCTCGCCTACGCGGAGATAGCCAGACGCCTCGACCGGCCGACCTCGACGGTCACGCGGGAGGTGATGCGCAACGGCGGCCCCACCGGTTACCGCTCCGACCTGGCCCACCGCGCCACGGAACGACGCGCCCGCCGGCGCGCTCCCAGCTCGTCCCGGGGGCCGCAGTCGGCTCTCCAGCCGCACGGACGCGACGCCGAGGCCGTGCGCGAGTACGAAGAGATGTTCACCACCGTCATGATGGCCTCGGGCCTGCCCAAGATGATGGCGCGGGTGCTGAGCTGCCTCTACACCACCGACGCCGGCAGTCTCACCGCTTCCGAGCTCGTCCAGCGGCTGCAGGTCAGCCCGGCGTCCATCTCCAAGGCGATCGCCTTCCTGGAGAGCCAGGACCTCGTCCGCCGCGAACGCGACGAGCGCCGGCGCGAGCGCTACGTCGTCGACGACGATCTCTGGCACCAGTCGACGGTCGCCAGCGCCCAGGCCCTCGTCAAGCTCGTCGAGGTCGCCCGGCAGGGCGTCGGCGTGCTCGGCCGCGGCTCCCCGGCCGCGATCCGCCTGGAGAAGATCGCCCGCTACCTGGACTTCGTCGCCGAGGAGTTCGCCCGCGCCGCGGAGCGGGCCCGCGCGATCCTCTACACCCAGCCCGAGGAAACTTAGGACGGCGGGGCCGGTCCGGGATGACCCTCACGGCCGAAGGGCAGCAGGTGTGGCTGGGTAACGCGCGCCGGGTCTCGGACGCCCGGCGCGCTTCACCCGTGGTGGCCGATCATCACTGAAGGGCGAATCCCAGACGTAGCTCCGTCCGCTGGCCTTCGCATCCGGAGTCGGCAGAGATGAAGTGATCGCCGTTGCCTGGTAGGTAGCATCGGTAGAGGGCGATGGATCCGGGGACCTGCTCGGTATGGATGTGGCCGACCGGACCGAGCGGGCGCAGACCCTCGCAGCCGGGGTCGTGGGTGAGCAGATTGTGGCCGCCGACCTGGCATTCGTACAACGGGACGGTGCCGGCGACCTGGTCACGGCGCAGCCGCCAACTGCGTTCGGCGGTGAACCCGGGCGGCAGGAGGCGAGAGGAGGCCCAGTGACCGCGGGTGGGATGGTAGCCGCGGGTGAGCTTGGTGTACGGCAGGCTTTCGAAACCGCAGGAGAGCCGGGGCGGGGTCAGGTCGTTACGGTTGGCCAGCGCCCAGGTGGCCCAGGCAGGCTTGGCGGTGCCGTCGGGGTTGCGCAGGCCGAGGGCGAGTCCGCCGGCGACCTCATCAGGGTGATCGCTCATGCGATGGTAGACGTAGTTGACGATGCCGGGGGTGGCGAGAACGTTACGGAAGGAGTCGCAGACCGCGGCGGCCTGACGCTGCGGCGAGGACGGGCTCAGGGAGTTGACGCCGCTTTCGGTGAGCTGCACCTGTGACCACGCGGAAGTGCGGCCGGGGAAGGTGGCGCGCAGCCAACCCACCAGCATGCCCAGGTTGCCGTAGGTGACGTAGGGGTAATCGTCGGTGGAGAAGGCGTCGCTACGCAGGTCACGCGCATACGGGTGGAAGGCCACCCGCCACTGTCTGGCGCCGGCCCGCGCAGCCAGCCCGCGCAGGACCGTCTGCCCGGCGAGGGTGGCGTCCGTCGCAGTGGGTCGCTCCAACTCCGGGCCGAACTGGTGGTCCAGCGAGATCAGCGCGTGCGCGTTGGGTTGTGCGGCGACGATCCGGTCATAGGCGGCGTTGTAGCTCGCCGAGATCTCCGCCAGCCACTTCTCCCTGTCGCATGCGACGCCCTGACCGCAGCCGATGTCGAACCAGGCATTGCTGTTGACCTCGTTGCCGATGACGAAGTCGGCCACCCGGCCGTGGTCGTGCAGCCCGTCGTATCGTTCGGCGAGCATGCCGGCGAAGCGGCCGTAGTCAGCCGGGTCGGCAGGGGTGCAGAAGATCTCGAAACCGGGCGCGGCGGGCGAGCACGCCTTGCCGGCACGCGCCCAGGCCGGCGTGCCGTACACGATGCCGGTGACCACGAGCCCGCGCTCGCTCCAGTCGCGGACCTCGGCGTCCACGTCAGCCGGTACAGCGAAGCAGCGGCCGTCGTACTCCTGCTCGCTCGTGGCGCAGGGCGCCTGCTTGATCTTCGGTTCCCATTGGGCCCACACCAGGTTGATCGCCACGCCGCCGGTGTTGTTCCCGGCTATTTCCGTCTTGTCGGGCCAGGAATCGGCCTGGATGGATTTGATCCGGTACGCGTCTCGTACCGGGTACGGGAGTGTGATGCCGCTCGCCTGTGCGGCGTTGGGCACCAGTGCGGTCAGGAGAAGGGCGCTGATGCACAGCCACCACCGATAGGCCCGCATAAGGGGTCCTCTCTCATGAAAAGGGTGGAGATCCGCGTCGCTCAATCCGCGGCGCAGATCTCCACCGAGATCGTCAGCTCGACGGGATGGCGTCCAGGACGCGGGTGGGGATCACCTGCACGTTGCTGGACTGCTGCGCCGCCGTCTTCCGTCCGCCGTTGATCAGCCATACCGATGCCGAACCCGGGGATTTGACGTAAGTGCCGTCGGCGATCTGGGTCGGCAACGCCTTCCAGACGCGGTTGGGGATCACCTGCATCACCTTGCCGTTGTAGCCGGCGTCGATGACCTCCTGCTCACTCACGAAATCGACCCTCGCCCCACCGACCACAGCCGCCTGCGAAGCCGAACCAGCATCCTTCAACCGCGTCCCATCAGCGATCCGAGTCGGCAACGCCTTCCAGACGCGGTTGGGGATCACCTGCATCGGCTTGCCGTTGTAGCCGGCGTCGATGACCTCCTGCTCACTCACGAAATCGACCCTCGCCCCACCGACCACAGCCGCCTGCGAAGCCGAACCAGCATCCTTCAACCGCGTCCCATCAGCGATCCGGGTCGACAACGCGTCCCAGACCCGCGGTGGCAGGAGGTACAGCGGCTTGTCCGCATAGCCGGCGCCTTCGAGCTCTTCCATGCTGGTGAAGGGCACCTTCGCCCCACCGACGATCGCGGCCTGGCTGGCCGCGCCGGCCTCTTGGATCCGGGTGCCGTCCTTGATGTCGTTGGACAGCGCGTCCCAGACGCGAGCGGGCACCACGGACAGCGGCGCATTGCCATAGCCGGCGCCTTCGAGCTCTTCCATACTGGTGAAGGGCACCTTCGCGTCACCGACGATGGCCGCCTGCGAGGTCGAACCGGCCTTCCTGATCCGTGTCCCGTCCGCGATCTTCACCGGAAGGGCGTCCCAGACGCGGGAGGGGACGGTCCACAGGGGTCGGTCACCGTAGCCGGCGCCTTCGAGCTCTTCCATGCTGGTGAAGGGCACCTTCGCCCCACCGACGACCGCGGCCTGCGAGGTCGAGGTCCCGTTCTTGATCCGGGTACCGTCAATGATCTGTGTCGGCACGTCGTTGAAAGCCCGCGCAGGAATGGCTCGTACCTTGGAGGCCCAGTCGGTGCCGAATCCGGCGTCGATGACCTCTTGCGGGGTGGCGAAGTTCACCCTGGCCGTGCCGATGATGGCCGCCACAGGAGTCGACCCCACGGACCCCTGGATCAGGGTGCCGTCAGAGGGGACGGTGGGCATGAGGTTGAAGTGCCGGGTGGGGACCGCGCGCACCTTGGAAGCCCAGTTGGTGCCGTGGCCGGCGTCGATGACCTCCTGCGGGGAGGCGAAATTGATCCGTGCCCCGCCCACGATCGCGGCCACCGGGGTGGAGGTGCCGCCACTGGTGCCCTGGACCAGGGTGCCGTCAGGGGGGATGAATCCCAGATGGTTGTAGCTGGCAGACGAGATCGCCACCACCCGACCGGCCCAGTCGGTGCCGTAGCCGGCGTCGATGATCTCCTGTGGACTGGCGAACGTGACGAGGGCGCCGCCGATCGTGACCGCTACCGGCAGGTCGACGGTACCGGCCTTGGCTTGGACGAGATGGCCGTCCGCCGGAACCTCATTCATGTGATCCCGGGCGTCGACCGACCAATTGGACACCTTGACCGGGCTGCCGCAAGAGACGGGCGCAGCGCAACTGTCCTGCCAGATCGGAGCGCCGCCGACGAAGAGGAAGATCCGTCCCCGCTGGTCGATGACCGTGGAGGCGTTACGTGGCGTGGCGGGGCCGGCGTTGATCACGGCCTGCGTCGTGGGGCGCGAGGTGCCGGAGCAGATGCCATCGTCGCAGGTGGCTTGCCAGATCGGTGCTCCACCCACCATTTTGTACACCCGGCCGGTGTCGGTCGTGGTCAGCAGCGTGCCATCAGCCAGGCCGTTCACCGAAGTGACGGGCTGCGGTCCTGGTGGCGGTGTGTTCCCTCCGCCCCATGCGGGCTGCCCACCTCGGCTGCCGCCGTTGGCCAGCTGGCTGAGGTTGCACTTCGTCTGCGGGGATGACCAGGCGCACAGGGCCGCGACCTGGGGTATGCGAACCCCTTCGATAATCGTCTGCTCAACCCTCTTGCACCAATACAGCCCAAGAAAGTACGCCACATCGACACGCTCAATTTTTATTCTCGCGGCCGTCTGCAGGAATAGCGCGAAGCCTTGCACCCATCCGGTGGTCCCGGCTTTGACGACGAGGGTGGCGCCGGCCGACTCGGATGTCGTGGAGGCGACATGCTGGACATATCCCGCGTTGATAGCTGCTTCAACTACTTCGCCGGATACTTTCATCGTTGCGCCGATGCTTTTATCACTGGCTTCCGTAGCTGACTTTGTCAACGCGTACGGGAAGGTCACGTCGTGAGCATTGTTGTTGATGAACGCGTACGGACTGCTGGTCGTGGTAACGCCCCGGGCGGCCGCTAATATCTCAACGGTGATTTTGGGCCGGGTTTCGGGTTCACCTGGCGAGCAATAATGCCAGCCGGATGGCTCCGCGGCCACGATTCCGGTGGTAGCCACCCGTTGAGCGCCGAACACCGGGGTCGCCGGTAAGATCGCCAATACCGTGACGACGAGGCCCACTATCCAGCGTTTCCAGATTCTCATTGTTCTCCGACTTGGTTGACGCTCAACGAGTGGCGCCGTGCGAAGGGAGGCCGACATGACCATGGCGCATTCTCAGACAGCCGGTGTGGACTTTTCGGCTCCACCGCACCGCGCTCCCCGTTGAAACTTCCACTGAATGCCTTCGGCCATAGCGTATGTGGCTGAGAATCCATCCAGAAAGCATCGCAACAGCCAATCACCGGCGGAATCCTGCCAAATTTCCCGACCCTGTTCCTCGTAACGCCGGCCGCCGGCGGTCGCGTCCTCGCCACCGCCTCGGCTGCGCGGGCGCGGCTGGACACCCCGAGGGGGTCATCGGGTGATGCGGGCCAAGTCTCGCGCGAGCTGGGAGCGACGCAGTCCCACCGTACGAAGGCGCCGAAGGTCGGCGGCGGTGTCGTGCATGAGCTGGACGTAGAAGTAGTTGACGTGCTCCAACACCGCGAAAAGGGCGAACCCCAGCCCCGGCCACACACCGCCCCCCGGATCGGTGAGCACCGCCGCGCCCGTCGCCAGCAGTCCGGCGGTGAGCAGGAGCGGATTCAGCTTGCGTGCCACCGCGAAGGCGGCCAGGCCACGGGGGTGGGGGCGTCGGGTGCGCAGCTGGTCCAGTTTGGCCGACCAGTAGGCCGCGCCCTGGATCAGGAGGATCGCGAACAGCGTGAAGCCGGTGAGATTGGGCCAGGTCGTGGGAAGTTCGATCATGCCGAACCAGATGAACGCCTGCAGGGGGATATTGGCCACCTCGAGAATGGCCAAGGACCGCAGGCGGCGTATGTGGGGGCTCATCCCGGATGGGTGGGAGTTCTGGCGCGCATCCTGTGAGGCTACTGCGCGATCCCGTGCTGAGAGTGTGTACGCCGATGGCCTCGTCAGGGACGGCCCCCGCCCGTCGGCCATCGGCAACAACGGCTCAATCCGTGCTCACGCCTCGTCGGTCACATCCCCCGTGACCCTTCAGGCGTGCAGGTCAATCAGGTGTCAGTCCTCGTCGAGGATGGAGATCTTCACGCGAATGGCGCCATCGTTGTCGCCGAGGCAACGGTCGGCGTCGTTGATGCGCAGCTCGAGGAAGCCTTCCTCCTCCGCCCGGAAGACGATCCCGCTGCCGACCTTGAAGATGCTCCCGTTGACCTTCCCGACCAGCGTGCCGTACGTACGGCTGTCCAGGATCTTGCACCCCTGGTTGATCCGGCGATCCTCGCGCCAGGTGTACCCGCGCGCGGAGACGTAGTCGAACAGGCGGTGGTCCACCGTCCAGCTGCCACCGACGTGCTGCACCCGTACGAGGTCGCCGGGCTCGACGTAGACGCCCGCCCGCTGCCAGCCGCTCTCGGAGCTGATCCATTTGCGTTTGCCGTGCTCGGCGTTCGAGGAGGAGGCTAAGGCGGGAGAGGCTGCGGCGAGAAGGCAACTGCCGGCGGCCAGCGTGGCGAGGGCCAGGGTGGTGAGCTTCGATCGCATCTTGTGGTGACCTTTCTGGAGCTGTTTCTGTGCCTTGCGTACATCTGGATTGGATTCCTCCAGAGAGAAGTTGGTTCGCGGTCCTGAGATTATTTCTGTGACGGCTGGGGCTGGAGCGTCCTGACGGACGCCGTCAGCGCCTCGCCCAGGCACCTCGGATCGGCGGATATTCGCTGGTCAGCGGATCGGCGCGCGCTCCTGCGATCATTGGCATATGACGATCGCTGCGATCTACGCAGAATTCGCCGCGCGCGAGGCGCACGGCGTGTCGCCCGCGTACGAGCGCCTGGCAGCCGCGGTGGCGCGAGATCCCGAGCTCCTGGCCTTGCTCGCCGAGCTGCCGCCCGCCAAGCGGCAGCCGAACCTGCTGTTCGGCGTGGTCCGGCTGCTCGGCGGGCCGGTCGAGGATCCGGCCGCGTTCCGTGACTACACGGTGGCGAACTGGCCGGTGATCGAGGCCGAGACGCGCCGCCGAGTCACGCAGACGAACGAGGCCGGACGGTGTGCCGTCCTGCTGCCGATCCTCGCCGCACTACCGCAGCCGCTCGCGCTGCTGGAGGTCGGCGCGTCCGCCGGGCTGTGCCTCTACCCCGACCGGTACGCCTACCGCTACGGCGATCACCTGGTCGGCTCCGGCGACCCGGTCCTCCCCTGCACGGCCACCAATATGGCACCGCCGACCGGGCTGCCCCAGGTCATGTGGCGGGCCGGCCTGGACCTGAACCCTCTCGACGTGACCGACCCCGCGGATCTCACCTGGCTCGACGCCCTCATCTGGCCCGAACACACCCGCCGCCGCGCCCGGCTGCGGGCGGCGGCAGCCGTCGTCGCAGCCGACCCGCCACTGCTCGTAAGGGGCGACCTGGTGGACGACCTGCCGACCCTGGCCGCACAGGCCCCGGCCGAGGCGACCCTGGTGGTGTTCCACAGCTCGGTGCTGTACCACGTGCCGGCACCGCGACGGGCGGCCTTCGCCGAGGTGGTACGCGGGCTACCCGGACATTGGATCGCCAACGAGGCTCCGGACGTGCTGCCCTACGCCACGCTCCCACCGCCGCCGGGCGAGGCGCTGCACAACGTGCTGGCGTTGGACGAGACCCCACTCGCCTGGACCAGACCACACGGGCAGACGATCACCTGGTTCGGGGGACGCATGGGCGACCGACGCCGACTTCTGAGCATGGTCCTTACTGAGAGCCGACGCGATCATCCACCAGAACGCCTTCGCTCGGAGCGACCTCCGTGAGCGATGGCGACACGGGCGGCTCAACAGTGACTCCCAGCAGCCGCCGCTCAGCCTCCGCAGCCTGGCTCTCCAACTCGGCCGCCGTCCCGGCCTCCACGTGGAGCTCTTGTACGCCCGGCCGTCGCTTGAGCAGGGCCCAGAAGCGGCCCGTGTGACGGCCGTACCAGACCGTCCAGCTCGGCAGGCGAGCCGCGAGCACCCGCACCGCCTTGCTCTCCGTCGCCTCGTCCATGGTGAATCCCTCACTGCTTGCTGAAAAGTTAAATCAATCTCGGCTCTGCCCTCACCGACGAGGGCAAACCGCGTCCACGCATGAAGGGCATGAAAGGCAGCGACCAATTCGCGCCGATCAGGATCGGATCACTCCCAGTAGAAGGGCTGCTCACCGACCTGCGAAGGATGACAATGAGGGGCAACGACGGACACGAAGAGTGCTCGTACGACTGCGGAGGTGGGTATGGCCGATTCACCCCGATGGGCGGCACGGATTCGCGCCGAGCGGAAGGCCCGCTGCTGGGACGTACACAGCATGGCTCGACACCTTCGCGCCGCCGCCGGGGACGACCGCACGGGGCTTCCCGATCATGAATCTCTCGTACGGTCCGTCCGCCGGTGGGAGTCACAGGCCATCGCGATGTTGAGCGAGAGATACAGGTTGCTGTACTGCCGTGCCTTCCTGGTCGAGGAAGGCGTGCTGTTCGGCGAATCAGAGAGCACCATGGAACCGCAGCGGGAAGAAGGTGATCCCACGAACCGTCGCGGCGACGGTCGGGAAGCGATCGCCCGCCTTGATTTGGGCGTCGCGCTGGCCGGTCTTGGCGCGGTGGATGAGGCGCTCGCCATGGGGTGGCAGCCCTGGACTCCCCACGGGTGGTCTCGTCCGTACGGGCCCGCGCGGCCGATCTCGGCGTGGCGCTCGCCTCCAGGGATTCGCAGGTGGGGGCCGAGTTTCGTGCTCGGCTGGCCGTCGTAGAGCAGGGGGCGGCGTGAACGGTCGTCGTCGGGTGCTCAATATCCGCAAGCCGTACTTCGATCTCATCGCCTCGGGGATCAAAACGGTGGAGGTACGGGTGGGGTACGCGAGCATGCGGAAGATCGAGGCCGGCCAGGAGTTGACCTTCGCCTGCGGGGACGAGCGGTTGCGGACCAGGGTTGTCCGGGTGACCGAGTACGGGTCCTTCGAGGAGTCGCTGGGCCACGAGGACCTGGTGGCCATCGGGGGCGAGATCGGGCGGGACAGGGATGGATTGCTGGACGTGATCCGTGCCATCTATCCGCCGGAGAAGGAGCGCCTTGGCGTCTTGGCCATCGGGGTCGAGAAGCTGGGCAACTCGACGGCGTTCCCTTCCTGATAGGGACGCCGCGACTGAAGAACATTTCGCCATGCCCTCGACCTGGTGAAGGCGTGTGCCGGTGCGCGACTGAACGTCGGCCGTATGGGCCGTCATACAACAATGCTGGATACGTCTTACGTCGGCTGACGGCGATCCTGAGGTGAAGTTCAGGTCGGTCGTCTGTTGGGCGAGAAGGACTGGCCATGACTGCCTACCATCATCCGTATCGTGGATCGTGGGTTGATCGCGGTGTGAAAGGCCTCCCGAGACTGTCAGTCTGTTGGTGTTCACTTGGCACACGGACGCCGTGGACACCCGAGCGAACACCTGGAGGGCATCTTGACCATCGGTCAGTACGACGAGGAGCCCGGGGGCGAGGCCCGGATCAGCGAGTTGGACCTCACCCCGTCCCCGCGTCTACTAGAGGTCCTGGGTGACATCCCCTACCAGCCCTGGCAATGCCTCGCCGAGTTGGTCGACAACTCCTTCGACGAGTTCCAGTCCGACCCCGACAGGGACGCCACGGAGCCGCCGACCATCCATATCACCTTGCCGAAGGCCACCAGCGGATCTGAGGACGCGCAGGTATGCGTGGCCGACAACGGACGCGGCATGAGCGAGTCGACACTGGAGAATGCGTTGCGCGCCGGCTTCTCCGGCAATTCGCGCTACGGAAGTCTCGGGCTCTTCGGGATGGGCTTCAACATCGCCACAGCTCGGCTTGGGAACAAGACCACCGTCCGGACAACCCGCGCCGGTGACGAGTTCTGGCTTGCTGTAGAGATCGACCTCAGAAGTCTGCAGCATAGGGAGTCCTTCCACGTACCGCTACACAGAGAGGCGAAGGACGATCCTGGCCTCCACGGCACAAAGATCACGGTCAGCGAGCTCAAGTCGAATATGTTCGAAGCCCTCAAGCGGCCAAAGACCGTCACAACGGTCCACCAACAGTTGGGTCGCGTCTACTCGTACTTGCTGCGCAATCGGAGCCCGGTCCCTGAACTCCCAGACGACGGCACTCTGGCCGGCCTAGGCATCAGCCTGTATATCAACACTAAGCGGGTGCGACCGCACATCCCTTCCGTCTGGTCCGCATCCCGTTCGGTCAAGCGCCACGGCACGGACGTCAACGCGGTTCGAGAGATCGACCGCAAGCTGACCGATGCCTACGCCTGCATGGACTGCGGGTACTGGCACCACCACTTCGATGTCGCCAAGTGCGTTGAGTGCGGGAGTGAACGACTAGAGCTCCGCCAGCGCAAGATGCATGGTTGGCTTGGAGTCCAGCGCTACTTGGACGAGTCCGACTACGGCATCGATTTCCTCCGCCACGGACGAAAGATCCTCTCTGGCGACAAGTCGTTGTTCACATGGATCGACCTCGACAGTGGTGAGACCCTGACCGAATATCCAATCGAAATTCCCAATAATCAGGGTCGCCTCGTGGGCGAGATTCACATCGATCATGTTCCGGTGAACTATCAGAAGACCGACTTCGACCGGTCCTCTCGCGACTGGCATGAGACGGTCCGCTACCTGCGCGGAGACGGTCCCATGCGGCCGAAGAAGGCCAAGGAGCGCGGATTCCAGGAGAACGAATCGCCTCTGGCGATCCTTTTCAAAGCCTTCCAGGAAAATGATCCTGGGATCCGTTGTTTAATCCCTGGCAACGGCACCAGCGCGACTCACAAGCTGGCCCACGACTGGGGCAACCAGTTCCATCGGGGGCTACCCGAATATCAATCGGACGACAAGTGGTATCAAGCCGTTCTCGCGCACGAAGAGGCGAAGAACAGAGAGACCACTGGCGGAGAGCACACACCGCCTCGGCCTGGCGATGATGATCTCTCTGGACGTACCGGCCTGGACCCGTTGCCTCCCGCCGAGCCGCCAACCAGCGGCGAGGAAATACAGCCCCCAGTTCCTTCGGAACCCGAGCCACCTACCGAGACAGAGGACCAACGCTACGCTCGGTACCGCCAGCATGGCCGACGTCTACATGATCTCGATGGTGAGATCACCGCGCTCGGCATGGGCAAGCGCAGTGTGACCGTCTACGAGACCACTGTGTCAGTAACTGACGCCACCGGTGATCCAATGCCCGCAGTGGCTCGAGTTACCGCCGGCGTGGATCTGGAAGTCTACGTTTACGGCGACCACGAAATCTTCCGCGAGTTCGGCAGGGACCCCCGAGATTACGCGATCATGGAGATTGCGCAAGTCCTTCGCGCCCTCGCACGTAACACAGATACCAAGTTCACCGTCATTGCCGCCGATGTAACCCGCCAGTTCCCTGATCAACGCACCACCAGCTCCGCGCTCCGTGACCGAGCGGAATCCTGCCTGCGCAGAATCCGCGATCTCACTGGACCAGTAATCGCAACTGCCGCCGCGGAGATGTGGGCACGGCTCTCGAACGAGAGCAAGCTTCAGGCTGAGAGCGAGGCAGCGCGCGTGGATCCCCGCCTTGACTGGCTTGCCGCGACTCAGGACGGCCGCTTCGCCTCGTATCTTAGCTACGAGGCGATTGCCTCCCTAGTCCGAAACGTACCTACCGTATTCATGGACAACAAGGTATTCACTGCGGCATGGGCAAGCTGGACCGCCGACGAAGCTCGCGATAGGCAGGTCGGACACGTAGCACGCCTCTTGGAAACGATCGGCGGATTCGTATCGGACCCTAGCTACAAGAACCGCCGCGAACTCGCGATGACCAGACTCGCGATCGACACGCTAGACGACATCATCGTTCGGACGGGGGAATAATGAAAGCCTCCTTCGTGGATCCGGCATTTCTCAGGGCCTTAGGTCCGAGCGGATTCACCCGCCAGGTGGAGAGACTCGCGTGGCATCTCGGCTTCAGCGACGTGATCAATATAGATGGACCATATGATCAGGGAGGCGACCTACTGGCCATTCGCGGCGGACAGCGATGGGTGTTTCAGGCCAAGTGGAAGGACAGTGGCGCTGTCCCGGCCGCCGCCATCGACGAGGTCATCAACGCCAAAGCCTTCTACAAGGCTGACCACGCGGTGGTCGTAACAAATTCCCGCTACGGCCCGCAAACGCGCAAGCGTCGGGACGAACTGGCGGCGGTCGGCATCCGCGTCGAGCTATGGTCCGGTAAGGAACTACTCGATCTCTATGGTGACGACCGATACAGCACCCCACGGCTGCCCGCTCGGACTCTGCGTCCATACCAAATAAAAGCTTTCGAGAACGTTGTCGAGGATATCGAAAGTTCTGGGCGGGCCCTTCTGATCCTCGCGACGGGTCTCGGTAAGACCATGGTCGGTGGCGAGGCCATCGCCAAGCACCTGCACCGCGCGCCGCACGCCAAGATCCTCGTGGTCGCACCCACCAAAGACCTCGTTGAACAACTCGAACGAGCGCTGTGGTCCCAGTTGCCCAAGGTGGTCCGGACACAGCTCCTCACTGGCGAAACCAAGCCCGACGATCTCCGTGGCGTGACCTGTGCGACGATCGCGAGCGCTCTCAATTTCGCTAAGAAGGGATATCGCCCCGAACTCGTCATGGTCGACGAAGCCCACCACGTCGGAGAGGACGGGCAGCTCTCCGAACTCCTGGAGATCCTCTCGGAGAGCCATCAGCTCGGTGTCACCGCCACTCCCTGGAGAGGTGACCGGTTCGATATCCGTGAGGCATTTGGTGAGCCGAGCTTCTCCCTCGGCATCGAGGATGGCATGAGCCTTGGCTACCTCGCTGAGGTTCGTTACCGGCTCTACGCGGACGATATCGACTGGGACTTCGTCCAGGACACAAGCGAGCACAGCTACACGATCAAGGATCTCAACGCCAAGCTATTCCTGCCCGAACGCGATGAGGCTATCCGGGACCGTCTGATCGATGTTTGGGGTCGCACACTAGCTCCCCGCGCCGTCGTCTTCTGCCGGACGATCGAGCACGCCGAGCGCCTGGCTGAGATGCTTAACCAAGTCCCCCAGTGGAAGGGCGCGGAAGCCGTGCACGCGCGCCTGGACCGACGAGAGCGTCAACTTCGTCTCATGCGTTTTCGCAACGGTGATATCCCGATCATCACGGCCGTAGACATTCTCAATGAAGGGGTCGATATCCCCGACGTCAACATCCTTTGCTTCGCACGTGTCACGCACAGCCGCCGAATCTTCGTCCAACAGCTCGGCCGTGGTCTCCGCCTCCGGCCTGGTAAGAAACACGTCGAAGTTCTCGACTTCGTCAGCGACATCCGCCGTGTCGCCGCAATCTTGAATATGAGCCAACGTATCGCCGCTGACGAGATAGAAACGCTCCGACTGGCCGAACGTGGAACCACATTTGAATTTAGCGACCAGCGTGCTGAAAGTCTCATGCGAGAATGGATCAGGGATGCGGCAAGCCTGGAGACCGCCCTCGATGAAGCCCGACTCCAGTTCCCCGACCCTGAGGCGTTCAACTGATCATGAGCCAGCTCCCTGAAGACCTACGTCGTGCCGTCATCATCGAGGTATACCGGCAGGCCGCTGAACTCGATTGGAACGGCATGACCGGACCACAGCGCACCAGCCACTACAACCGATGGCTGGACGATCCGAAGATCGGCGGAGAGCTATCGCGCTACCTTCATCGCGACAAGATCCGCTACTGGCTGAAGGACGTTCCGATGAAGGAATACGCTCGTGCACGCAGCGGCATCGGAACCCTCGCTGACCTCGTCAGCATCAGGCTTCCCAGCCCTGACCAGATATGCAAGCAGGTTATGGGCGAGGACTGGTCCGCTGTCGAAAGCTCCATCCGCGAGAAGCCCCTTCGCTGTCGCATCGTGAGCGGCGAGCACCAACGCCTCATGATTTGGGGGCCTCCGAAGTCGCTGCGAGACCTTGTGTGGGCCGGCATCAACGCTGTCGTCGAGGCGACGGAGCCTCGACCAATCTTAGTGATCGGCACTCCCCAAGGGCAGGAGCTCGACCCCGGCGAGAAGCGGAGACACCTCCTCCTCGGAGGCGTCGCTGATCTCGAAGTTCGACATACCGTCCTCAGGATATGGAGAGTTGAGCCCGCTTCATCCTAATCTTAGACTCGGAGGCCAATACGACTGAGGCTCAAAATAATCTCACGTTCCGGCACGCTTTCGTTTGAGCACCTCAGCGATCTGGAAAGCCGCGATGCCAGGGGGCTCGTGCTCCCACACACGGATACTTATCCAACCGGCCTCCTGTAGAAGGCAATCCGTCTCACGGTCTCTGCTTTGATTCGCCGTTATCTTGGCTAGCCAGAATTCCGAATTTTGGCGCGCCGGACGGTAATGATCATCACATCCATGCCAATAGCAGCCATCGAGGAAGACCGCGACTTTATCTCGTGGGAACACCAAGTCGGCCGTCCTCCGCACGGCAGGAAGCGGGCGAACGCCAACTCGGTAGCGGAGCCCAAGAGCATGTAGCGCCGAACGAAGTGCGAGTTCCGGACGGGTGTCGCGACTCTTATTCCCACGCATTACGGCGCGGACAGCGGAATTAGAAGCCCATGAAGCAGGCTTCCGGGCGGGCTCCTCTGAAGCTACCCCCTGAACAAGGAAACCTCGTTCCATCGCCATCCGCCACGCCTGGGCGAGATTCTCCTCTCGCGTCTCATGGTCGACCTCACCAACATACTGAGCGGGCGAGCGCCCTCGGTCAGACCAGCGAAGGTAGGCGCGAATACGTCGAGTCTTAGGAAGAAGCTTCAGGTAGATGGAGGCGCATGCGTAACGCCCGTCACCGAGATCTACCGTCCGGTGCTGCCGCCCGCCCGCAGCCCGATCCTGCTCGGCCGCCGCCATCTCCCTACTTCGGCCTTTACGCCCCTTCCACGCACGCTCAGGCGGCGCTTTGTCCTTCCACAGCCCCGCCCCAGAGGCTCCTTCGCTCATGATCCGTACTCAGCGTCTCGCAACGTGTCCGCGACCGCCTTCGCGAAGACCTCGCCGAGCACCACGGGAACCGCGTTGCCCAACTGCCGCATCTTCTCCCCGCGCGGCCCCTGAAGCTTCCAGTCATCGGGGAACGTCATGACACGAGCGGTCTCCCGGACACTCATATAACGGTGCGTCCCATCATCGAGCAGCATGAC
Organism: Nonomuraea glycinis; assembly: GCF_014646515.1. GTDB lineage: Bacteria > Actinomycetota > Actinomycetes > Streptosporangiales > Streptosporangiaceae > Nonomuraea > Nonomuraea glycinis. Next base: position 8,762 of record NZ_BMNK01000013.1, on the reverse strand, counting down.
GGACTCACCTCCGGGCACTCCATGGACCCCCGCCTTGACCGTCTTCGCGGGGCGATCCAACACGTTGGGTGTGTGCCCGGCGTAGATTCGCGCGTTGGGCCAACCAACATGATCCGTGAAGCCCCCAAGATAGTGCTCCTGTCGATCGAGCCACTCCGGGGGAATGGGAGGGAGTGGCTTCTCGCACCCCTCGATCCCCTCAATCCCCGCTATCGCGTCTCGAAGCGTGCGCCAAGGACGTTTGCCATCCGCCAACGGAAGCACGCTCGGCAACCGCTCAAGCACCCGTTCCCTCGTTGAATTGGAAACATTGTGCCGATCCCAATAGTCACCATCAACCATTGAGTGAATTAGAGCCGCTTCGGAGAATTTCGGCTCGATGAGCCTCCTGAACCTCTCCAAATTAACCTCAAGGTCAGCGCGAAAAGCCACGATGATGATCCGCTGCCTGATTTGAGGGACACCATAGTCGGCGGCGTTAACAGGAGTCATGACCACTTGGTAGCGCCGCGAGAGATCCTCGCTCCTCTCCAGGATTCTCTCCCGAAGCACAGCATCATGCTCCTGCCAGGTCGTGTCCCCAGCACGCTCCTCGAAGGGAAGCTCCATCTCACGAAGGATGTAGTCGAAGTAGGGTTTGAACGAAGGGCGGAGAAGCCCGCGGACGTTCTCACAGATAACAGCCTTGGGCCTCATCTCGCGGATGGCACGGAACATCTGCGGGAACATGTTCCGCTCATCCTCGTCACCCTTGGCCACCCCACCCAGGCTGAACGGCTGGCATGGAGGACCACCCGCGAGCACGTCAACCCTCCCACCGAGATACCCGAACTCGACGTCACGCACGTCCCCCTCAATCAGCGGACACGCCTCGCCAGGCTCCGGAATCCAGGGACTCCCCTCCACCGGCACCCGCTGGGCGCCATTGGACGCCAAAGTCTCGCAGGCACGCCTCGCGTACTCGTTGAACAGCAACGGCCGAAAGCCGGCGCGGTGGACCGCCATCGCCAGCCCACCCCCGCCCGCGAACAGTTCCACAGCCGAGGGGTCACGGACGGGCTCTTCTCGCTGATCAGGCATGGGCAAAGCATACCGCGGAGTTGATGATCATGATATGCTCGGGAGAGAGTTTCGGCCCTTGAGCCGCCGACTACCGGATCCGCGTGCGACGGGCGTCCCACGGCGATACCCTCTCGCGAGTGTCCGACTACACCCCCCAGTTCTACGACCCCCTCGACACGAGGAACATCACCGCGGTCATCTGCCACGAGCTCGAGGCCCAGCCGTTGGTGCCCCTGGCACCGGAGATCCCAAAATTCGACGGATCCGGTCTTTACGCCATCTACTACGCGGGAGCCTCCGAACCCCTGTACACGCCGCTCGTCCCACACGACATCCCGATCTACGTGGGACAGTCCCTCTCCCACAACAGCGCGACCGGTGTCGCGACCAAGAGCCGAAGCCCGCTCTGGGCGCGCGTCCGGGGGCATGGACGCTCTATCGAGGGCGGAGGGCTGTCCCTGACGGAGTTCGCCGTCCGCCTGCTGCGGATGCCCGACGTCCACGCGGACCTCGGCGAGAACGGTCTACGCGTCAACTATCAACCTGTATGGAACGCGGTCCTACGCGGCTTTGGCAGCAATGAGCAGGGGGCGTCGACCCGCAAGAGCGCTCGCAGCAAGTGGGACACGGTCCACCAAGGCCGGAACCGCACCTACGGCGAGAGCGATCACGACCGGGACGCCTTAATCGAGCAAGCGAAAGCACACATCGCCGCCCGAATCGCACTGGTCGGGGAAGTCCCATGGCGGTGAGGAAAGCGGAGCAAGGTGGCGAAAGGCACTGACACCACTAAGACGATCAAGAGCTGAGCTGACGACGCAGGGCCGCCAGAAGGCTCGCGAGTAGGTAGTCCGCATCACCAAACCGCTACTGGTCATCGGCACGCCAACCGAGGAACTCATAGCGGGCCCTCGTTCGGCAATCTCGTCACGGTACGGACTATGGCCGCGAGATGATCCTGTCCTTGAGGGGCCACCAACGCGATCGCCGTTCATCAGGGCCATCCCGATGAATCCCCGCCTGTTCGCTATGCAGGCGGCAACGAATCGGCGCAACCGCCGCCGCGCTTCAACTCAGGGCATGAGAACAACACCATGCGATCAGGACGTCTAGGACAATCGCCTACAACTCGGCAGCAGTGGCCAGCCTACTGCTGAGTACGAGTTACCCAGTTCACAACTGTTATCGACGAGAGCCAAGGATCGCCGAATCTACCGTTACCTTGGTTTAGCATCGTTGTGCGGAGCGTCATCATGGAGTACCAAGCATGTCTACTTGGCGAGATCAGATTCCCACGAGCGGTTCCCTGGAACTGCCGCCGGACCCCCGCGCCCTCGAAGGGCTAGGCCGTAACCACTCCCTGGAGACAGCTCTCGCCGACTTAGTGGACAACTCCATCGACGCGGGCGCCAGTCACGTGCTCATCCGCCTCGTTCGCTTAGAGGGGCGACTTCGCGCTCTCTACGTCGTAGATAATGGTCATGGCATACCTGAATCGAAGATCGACTCAGCGATGACCATTGGCGGACAACGTTCATACAGCGCCAACGACCTGGGTAAATTTGGCCTGGGCTTGAAGACAGCGTCGTTCAGTCAAGCTCGCAGTCTGACCGTGATCTCAAAGGCTCGCGGATCTGCCGCCGTCGGTCGCCGCTGGCTCCTCGACGAGAACCGCAAGGGATTCCACTGCGACATCATCCCTACCGACTTCGCGGAGGATGAGTTCAACCGGAAGTGGGACATCGAGGGCGTCGACACCGGAACAGTGATTCGTTGGGACAACGTCACAGGGTTTCCGGCGACCGACGATCCCAAACGCGTTGAAGAGTTCATCTCTCGTACCGCCACCGCTCTCCGCAACCACCTTGGCCTCGTCTTCCACAAGACCATCCACGCGGGAAAGATCTCGATCGAAATCGACGTCGAGGACATCGAGACCGACGCCTCTGGCGCGAGGATTCCCGTGGAGTCACTCAACCCGTTCGGCTACGCCCGGTCAGGCCAGGCCGGCTATCCGAAAGAGCTGTCGGCAAAAATCGGCGACATCACCCTGAAGTTTAGATGCCATATCTGGCCTGGTAGATCCGTCTCTCCACAGTTCAAGTTGACCGGAGGACCGGAGGCTCGTCAAGGGATCTACTTCTACCGACGTGACCGACTGCTTCAAGCCGGAGAAGGATGGCACGGGATCCACTCCTCCGACCGACGGCTCCAGCTCGCCCGCATCGAGGTGACAATCGATGACGACATCGTGCGGCTCTTCACCATGAATCCGGAGAAGTCCAAAGTTAACGTCGGCCCCGAATTTACACAGCTGGCAGAACAGGCAAAAGCCAAGGACGGGACAACCTTCTACGACTATCTAGAAAGTGCGGAGCAAGCATTCCGGGAGTCTCGAAAGCGAAGCAATGGTCGACGCAAGATGGCACCACTGGGTAAAGGCATCGCTCCGGAATTGCGCAAAGCCATCGAGCGAGAGATCCCATTCGACGAAGATTCCGAGCCGATCGACATCCGCTGGAAACGCTTTTCCGGCGAGGATTTCTTTGAAATCGACCGCGATAAACGCGCCCTCTGGCTAAATGAGAAATACCGTCCCAACTCCAAGGGGGAGCGTCGTAGCGTCAACGACACGCCGCTACTGAAAGCACTGCTATACCTGATTGTCGAGGAGCTATTTCGTGGAGACTATCTCGGCGTCAGAGACAAAGATAACATCGTACTCTATCAAGAGATTCTCATCGCCGCAGCGAAGAGCGAGCAGCTATGACGAATTCCGCCCGGCATCTCAGTGCGGACAGCTTTGATGAGTTCATTCAACGAGCAATTCCAATGGAACATCCGATCGCAGGCCACCCGCGACTAACATTGTTTATCGACCCCAAGCATCGGGAGATCGGGCTCCGCGCCCAGGTCACGGTTATCGAGCCTCGACGGGAGACCGGCCTAGAGCATGTCCAGCTCCGGCCGGTTCATCGGGGCAATCAGCGTTTTCTCGAAGTCGTGATCAGCGAACCACTGCTATTTACTAGCGCATATCCTCTACTCTGTGCCGTCGCCGACGGAATCCAGTTGCAGGGATTGAGCCTCGGCACCGCGCTGAACGAGACCATTAGACTCCTCGGCCGGCTATTGACCCATGCGGACAGGCTTTCGACCGAGAAAGAACTAGGGCTATTCGGCGAGCTCATGCTATTTCTTGGGCTAATCCGTGTACTGGGACCGCAGGAAGCATTGTGGGCATGGCGCGGCCCTGATCGTGAGGAGCACGATTTCGGCTTGCTCGGCCATGACGTAGAGGTCAAGACGACGGGCGCGGAGCGACGTGCCCATTGGATCGGCTCTTTGACGCAACTCCTTCCGAATAAAGATCGTCCTCTCTGGCTGGTCTCCCACCAGCTAACCCAAGCCGAGTCGACGGACGGCCGAACCTTGCCCGAACTGGTCAACGCAGTACAGCATGATATTGGAGATCATCGCCTCGAACTCGATCATCATCTTCACGCCGCAGGATGGCGAGAGCAGCACGAGAAGACTTGTCGAACCCGCTGGCGTCTACGTGGAAAATCTATGGCTTTCGCCGTTGTAGACACCTTCCCGAGCCTGACTCCTACCAAACTGAGAGATGTCACTCTCGCCCGTATCTCGGATGTTCGGTACCGCATTGACCTGACAGACCATCCTATCGGCGCGACCACACCCCAGTTTCTGATTGACGCCTTGGACCAAGGAGCAACCATATGACTGATGCATTCCGTAAGGCTTATCTGGGTGCGCTCGCTCTGATGGACACTATGGGCCCACGTGGCTTGCACAGCGCAGCGGCATTCGCCTGCGAGGACCCCTTGGTGAAGTGCGACGACGTAGCCCTCCGGACTCACCTCGCGAGCAGTCACCCGGACGATGCCCTCACTAAAGGGCTCCACCTTCGATTGGCAACCTGGGACAGCGCTGAAACCGAGGAAGCCTGGGCCGCAGGTACGGCGGCTAATACAGAAGATCGCCGTAGGGAAATTGTGCGGCGGCTGATGGTAGACAACGAGACCGCGGTTCTTTTCCGTGAGCGCTTCCCCGTCGCCGGCGTCGAGGAGCCCATCATTATCGCGGACCAGTGGGATCCCTGGTATACCGAGTCTATTCGACAGGAGCGCGGTTTCTATTGGAACCATTACAGTCAGTTCCTAAGTCGTAACTGGTCCCCTATAGCGGTCTCCGACCTGAACGCCGCGACAGACCGGGTAGTCGAGCGCCTCTCGGATCCAACCCGGGAAGACGCTTATCAGGCTAAGGGCCTCGTCGTTGGCTACGTCCAGAGCGGTAAAACCGCAAACTTCACAGGTGTGCTCGCCAAAGCCATTGACGTCGGATACCGGCTGATTATCGTCCTCACCGGTACCACCGATCTACTCCGCGCTCAGACGCAGCGGCGACTGGACATGGAGCTTGTCGGCCGAGAGAACATCCTTCGGGGAATCAACCCCCACGACCATGAAGCCCTCGATTCGATCGATTACCAAGACGACCCGGATTGGCTCAACGACAAGTTCGTACGTCACGGTACCCGTCCGTCCGATACGGGCTTTCCAGACATCCACCGTCTCACCAACCATCGTTTCGATTACAAAAGCCTACAACAGGGAATCGCCGCCCTTGACTTCGAGAAGAGAGAGCGCAATCGACCATTCTTTTCTCCTGAGAATCTTTTTTTTAGCGATGCCAGACTCTTGGTGGTCAAGAAGAACGCAACAGTTCTCGGCAAGCTAGTGAAGGATCTCAACAAGATTACTGCTCGATTGGGTGAGATCCCTACTTTGATCGTGGACGACGAGTCAGATCAGGCTTCGGTAAACACCAGCAACCCGAAGAGATGGAAGGCTGATCAAGTAGAGAGGACGGCTATAAATCGACTAATTTCACAGCTACTAGTGATGCTGCCTAGGGCTCAGTACGTGGGCTATACGGCTACTCCCTTCGCGAACGTCTTCATCGACCCCTGCGATGCAGAAAATATTTTCCCGAAAGACTTCCTGATTTCCCTGGGCCGCACGCCCGAATATATGGGCGCACCGGATTTCCATGATCTTGACTCTGATCTTGATCGCGAGCAGCGCACATTTTCTAACTCAAACGAGAAGGCGCACGTGCGCATCCTAAAGGCCGATGGAGCCGAAGGGGACGAGCGAGAAATACTCGATGCGCTGGACGCCTATGTACTCACTGGCGCCGTAAAGGTATATAGAGAACGTCAAGGTATCGCTTTGTTCAAGCATCACACAATGCTAATCCACGAGGCGATGCAAAGAGACGTACATCGGGAGCAAGCTGAAAGAGTATACGAACTATGGAAGTCCGCAGGCTATTTTTCTAGTAGCTCCCACGAGCGACTCCGTCTCCTATACGAGAGAGACATGCTTCCCGTTACTCAGGCAGTCGGGGAAGGGCTTCCTGCGCCGGCAACTTTCGAGGAATTGCTCCCTTCCCTGGGAGAGGCCATCTCACGTATCGGGCAGGTCGGCAACCCAGTGATAGTAGTAAACAGTGACAAGGACATCGAGCAGGAAGATCTTGACTTCGATCGAAACAACGTCTGGCGCATCCTTGTTGGCGGAAACAAACTCGCGCGAGGCTTCACCGTCGAAGGACTGACTATCTCGTACTATCGTCGCTTGACAAAGCAGGCAGACACGCTCATGCAGATGGGCAGGTGGTTGGGCTACCGGAAGGGCTTTCGTGATCTCGTTCGTCTATATATTACGCCTGAGCTGCACGAGGCGTTCGAGGCAATCGTGCTCGATGAAGACTATTTTCGTGCAGAGCTACGACGCTACGCACATATGATCGATGGACGCCCCCAGGTGACGCCAAAGGAAATTCCCCCGCTCGTAGCGCAGCATTTGCCATGGCTCAAACCTACGACCGCTAACAAAATGTACAACGCCGTCCTCACCGAGCGCCGCTCTCCTGGCGTTCCCATCGAGCCGCGCGGTTACCCAAGCAACCCAAAGCAGATTCGCCAAAATACGCTTGCTTGCAAACCCCTATTCAAAAGCATTCACCAATTGACCCGCTTCCGAACTTCCGACAAGGTCGCCTTCAACGGTTTTGTCGGTCTTGTGGATCACTCCGAGTTCATCGAGGTCTTCTCAGCACTGGCCTGGGAGGACCGCGACAGTGTCGCGCCTGATGTCCGCTGGTTGAGTGGACTGAGCGGCAGTCAGATCAAGGATTGGGCGCTTCTCTTTCCACAGCACGTCCGGTCCGGCGAAGCGCAGGGAACAATCCATGGCAAGCAATCCCTTAGTCTATTTCGCCGGTCACGTCTCCGCCCTTCGTACTTCGGCGCCATCAGTGAGTCTCGACACCGCCCAGTCGCCAACAGGATCGCGGGAGCGACGGCATCGTTCGGCGACGTCGGAACAGAGGCCCTCACCGCACCTCGACGTGGTGCCGTCATCATCTACCCCGTTATCGATAAGAACCAAGTCGTAGGGCCGCCCTCCGAGGTCGATCCAGGTCGTGTCGTCGTGGCGTTCCACATCGTCGCTCCCAGATCGGCAATCTCCCCGGATCGCCGTATGGTCACGTTCACAACGCGCGACAGGACACGGAGCAACTCCGCGATCATCGATGTCCGTGAGGTTAGAGGGTGATCGCGATGGCGATGCCGGCGACTCCGAACAGTCATCAATTATCACTCAGAGTAGCCAAACAGCACTTTAGGGAAACTGGTTGGCCTAGTCCGACGGGCTTCAGCCGAGAGTTCTCCGACTGAGGCCCCCAACACGCGCTCGACAGCGCCGGGCCGGCCCATCACCAGCGCCATGACCTCCTCACGCCACCTGCGACCGGGGACCTCTCTAGGCAGAGGAACTCCTTTTGGAGGTTGACAAGGAGCATTACAGAAGAGGGATCGGATGGACGGTTTTTTGATTTTCGAGCCTATGCGTCCGAATACCTCAAGCTAGATGGGCACTCGCTCAAGCTTTTGTCTCGACCGGAGATTTGACAGGATCCCCCACTGACAGACATACGGCTTTCAGCCAGGCGACGAGGCGGCGACATCCTTCATACAGCGCCCACAAGTGGACGACCACAGCAGCGCACCAGAGGAGCCTTCTACCTGCGGAGATAGGACCACAAGGGCAGCGAGTAGCAGCGAATTCCGTACTGGGTTTTGGGTCAATCCAGGGCAAATCCTCTCGTCCTTATACAGCCTTAGATTGATGTATTGTGCAGAATGGCTCAAAGGCCGCCACTCTGTCCCGTTCGACGGACAGATCTAGCTGGTATAGATTCTTCGCTTATGTTGATCCATGCATGATTGGGTCAACAGCATGCTCGACGAGGAGGTGGAGATGGCTCTTCATACACGCGAAAAGCGCCCAATCTGGCGAACTCGGTTTCATGCCGAGTTCGTAACCAGGTTTGGCAAGCTCAAGATTAGCTACACGAGAGGGGGCCCGACTGATTCCCTGCGATCCAGTGCCACGTAGACAGGCTCGCGCCAGCGAGTACTGACGCGAGCCTGTCCAGCCGCGGCCGTCCGTCCAACGGTCACCAACCACAGGGACGGGCGGCCAGCTGGTTTTACCCACGGTGATTCTAGCCTCGATCTTTCACGATCTTCGTATGGTCAAGTAAGCGGTTCGGCTGGGGGTTGATTTCACGCTGTGGTCAGCGTGATGGGCCCGGTTGACGCG
>NZ_BMNK01000012.1 GCF_014646515.1 Nonomuraea glycinis | reverse complement strand
CTACCTCTTCCAGACTTCTGTCAGCTTATGTAGTCGACTGTCCGGAATCTGCTAGGCACCTCACGGATACTCCCCTGCGCCATCAGGCGTGTCCCATGATGCCCTCGTAAGCCCTGTTGGGGGTGTACATGAAGCCCTCGCACTCGCATTCGTCGGAACCGTCGAGTATGCAACTGCGAACCGGCCCGTATCCTGCAAGGGAATCTGGATCATCGAGCGCTGCTTCGTAGACCTCACGCCTCTGGCCCACCAGCCAGCAACGGAAATACTCGAAGCCGTCGTCGGAGAAACCGGCGTTGATCAGGTAGGCGGCTCCCCAGAGGTCGATCCGATGTGCGGCGCGGCGAAGATCAGTGAGGTGACGGTCGAATGCGACGATCTCCGGCGGGGGGGAATCGACTGAGCCTTGAGGTCAATTCGTCGCAGTCATCGTCGGGGCCGGTGGGCGGAGTGCCTTCCGCGAGGATCAGCCAGAAGTCGTCACGAGTCATGATCGGCATTCAGTTCGCCGAGCACTACGGATTCGACGTTCTGGCCTGGGAAGGCTATTCCGTGCTCCGAGACATCAACGAGCTGAAGATGACGACCTGGCTCATGCAGAACGTCGACGAAGACGCTGCCATAGCGCAGGAGTTTCGTAATCGCATGATCTCTCTACGCGATCACGATGCACCCAGGAAGTGGCAAGCTTTTTAAGCCGTGGCCCACGCCTAGTTCAGCACATAGGATTTGCAGGAGAAGATTTCCAACGGCTTAGATCGGCCCGTCGGAGGGAGTGCGCCGGGGGCCTGACTGTGGCGTGAAGGGCTGCCCAAATGCTCGGATCACATGTACATCCGGTGTGAAGCCACGCCACTCCCAGTCCTTATAGATCTCGGGGGCTTGCATCGTCGAATCGAGACGCTCGTGCTCCTCGATGAGAAATTCCAGGACGCGTATAGGCTGCCGCTGCACCTCAGACGAGTCGTCAAGCCGCCGTGCGGCAGCCAATCGATGGTTTCCGTCGAGAACTATCCGTCGCGAAGTCCGATCCCAACATTTGACCTTGTACGTCAATACGCAAATGGTCCTCGTGGCCGTCGTTTCGAGTATCCTGCAGTGGTTCGCAATCGTACTCTCACGCATCCCGAGTGGAATCTCAGAATGCTTCAGCGGGCAGGGGTGGACGGGCAACTCCGGCACATCGGCTATTTTATCGAACCGAGCTATCTCGTTCCCAAGTGAATCCCCCACTACATTCACAGGCTCAAGGAGCCCGTTGCCAGGACGGCACACAAACCATGGAGAGAACCACTCGTCCGTGGCGGCAACATCGTGCAATACAGCGGAGCACTTTATCTTTTCAGCGTTCTCCTTGAGCACATTCCAGTTATGCACGACCGTCAACTCGCGTCGATAGAGCACCTCCAGCTGCGAAATTCGCGACAGCGACTCTGACGTTCCTGCACGCTCCTTCCGCCACACCTCTTCGAGATCCCGCGATGTGTTCGCCCGGGTTTGAGTCGGCACCTCATCGGGTTTACGGATTTCTTCTCCGATATTGATCGCGAATCGGATGTGCTCTGCCATGTCCAGCAGTTGGCGCTTCTGAGCGCCACGTCGACGGCCGGCCGTGTCGGCCAGCTGTTGCGCGTCGGCGATGACGTCGACCGCTCCTCCGATCAAGCCTGTCCATATCGAACGAGGAAGCCCATCCGCACGGCTGAACGTCCCGAAAATGAGATCACTGTATGAGTCGACGACTTTTGTCGTCAATCGGTGCTGCTCCTGGTATCGGGCACGGGGGTAATGCTGGAGGGCCGCACGAGCATCCGCTGCAATCCTCAGCGCCTGTGCGTCGTTTCCTGCGTAAGCGCGGGCGCTGCTCGTCGAGAGAGCTCCCATTGACGTGATCAGCTCAGCGTTCGCCATAGCCTTGGAACGCTCCTCACTCTTACGTCCGATGAACCATGCCAAGGCAAAGAAAGTGATCCCGGTAGCAATCTGCGTGAGCTGATTCACCCAATCGTTCCAATGCCATTGTGATGGCTCACGAGCGATGGCTAACCAGGCGAGCAGTAGTGGCCCTCCTACGGCCAAAAACGTTGCCGCGAGCCATAAGGACACAGTCTTTGTCCACTTACGCAGGCTGCCCACGCGCTCAACCTCCTGCTCCACGCCGCCCTCCCGGCTGCTGTGTTAGAACCAGCGTAGATGGAAGTGATTCCCTACGCACAAGCTTCTCCGGGATAGCATTCGGTGTGACCTCACCAAGCTGGCTTACCAGGTGCCTGCACGAGCAAATCACTCGCGTCGGCCGACAAGATCCGCAGGCAGAAGCCCAGATCAAACGCGCTGCTGCGTCCCTTCCCCACCTCATCTCGCACCTAGGACTCGGTGGCTTCGTTGACTTGCTCGTGAGAGACGACAAACCTCGCCTCTTGCTGCGCTTTGAACATTGCGGCGTGCCCGCTCTACATCGGGTCGACTCCGGCGCGGTCTTGAAGGTGTACGGCGACCAGCCCAGAGGAGAAGGACCGCTTCTCAAGGAATGGGGCAGGCGTGGAGTCTCCGTTCCACGACTAGAATCGGGAACTACGAACAGTTGCAGTTGGATTCTCATGGAGTACATAGAGCATGCTCCCATCGCTTTGACCTCTCAAGAATGTCTGTCAGTGACTGACGTACTTGCTGGGTGGGGAGATGCAATGCACGAGTCAGCTGCATCGATAACCGACGTCCTGCGGCCTCTTGGGGACACTATTCTGCCTCGCTGGGAAGCTTGCGCGTCGGCGCTGCGTGCAACCGGACGAGCCGCGCCTCAAGCGTGGCACACCGCAGCAGAGTTCCACTATAGAAGCGACAGACCTGCGCCCTTGCATGGGGATTTGTCGTTTGCGAACCTGGCCCGCCGGCCCGACGGCACATTGATCATGTTCGACGCCTCGGCCCTGTTGGGCCCTAAGGAGTTTGACGCTGCCCGCTGGTCCGCTCGGCTCGCAATAGCCGGAATGTCACCACTAGATGTGTTCGCGCGCTGGTGCAGCACAGAAGCCATCGACGCTTCTACTGCTTACGAACTGCTCGGTGTCGAATGTGTGCTTGAAGCCGGCTCACTAGAGGTGCAAAGGCTCCAAAGGCGTTCATCATCACTAACCCCTCACGCCATCGATCCATTGCAGTACGTCGACGCGGCGATCGACAACTTGATTCATACTGCTCACTCACTTCTTGGGTAGGATTCGACGGCAGCGGAGATGGCTTTCTAATCTTTCTCCCGCCCGTATTTGGCGGCTACCACGGCATTGAACTCAGCCACCTGGACATCGCTCGCGTACTGCGCCAGGTCTACTTGAAGATCTCGGATGTACCGCAGATAGCGCTCTGACTTGAGCGAGCCGGCCAGCCCGACCGCTTCCAAGGCAACGGTGGCAGCCTGCGAAGGATCGCCCATATGCACGTAGCTCGCTGCCTGGACAAGCCGATCGAACGCCAGCGTCCGCACGTACATCGGGTCACTAGGCCAGCCGCCTGGTCTTCTCGTTCAGGTACGGAGTCACCGTGATGTCGGTGAACTCGATCTGCTCGAACATCTGCCCCGTGGGCGGAACGCAGCGGCGAGACAACGGGCACTGGGAAGCGCCTGGGGGCGTGCTGGAACTTGCCGAAGACATCACTACCGGCTTGCTCCGGGAGGTCAAGGAAGAGACCGGTCTCCAGGTCGAGCCGGTTGTCCTGACTGGTGTCTACAAGAACATGACGCGCGGCATCGTGGCCCTGGTCTTCCGCTGCAAGGTTGTGGCAGGACGACTCACGGAGACGGACGAGACTCGCGCCTTCCGCTGGGTCACCGCCGACGAGGTTCGAGAGATGGCATCCGAGGCGTTCGCCATCCGGGTGCTCGACGCCATGCAGAACGACCATGCACCAGCGGTGCGACAGCACGATGGAGAGCACTTGCTCGGGGCGTAGCGGTCACCAGATCCACATGCCGTGCTGCCCACCGTCTGCGGCATCCTCGGGGATGACGAGATGTGCGGCCTCAGGACCGACACGGGAATCTTCGCCCAGCGGGATCGCGAACCGGTGCTCGCCGGAGTCAACTGCCAGAAACCTAGTCGGCACCAGCTCGTAGTCGTCAATCACGCGACCGATGTAGTGGCGCATGACAACAGGTGCATTGCCGTGCGGGAAACGCCAGCTCCAGCATCCGTACAAACCGAACGGGTTGGCGAGGGCTCGAAGGATCGCACCATCGAAATGCAGCTCAACGTAGTCCCGTACAAAACAGACTGCTGAAACCTCGCGACCGACGAGGAGCGAGAGTCCTTCGTCCAGCGGAGGCACCCCGTAGTCCATGTGGTCATCCTGGCACGAGGACAGCTCGGGAGTTCGTGGAGACAGAGCGGAGCTTGCCGAATTGCCATTGTGTAGATCAAGCGGCGGCGCGCCGCGCCGCCGTACGCCCCGCGCCAGGCCATCCCGCGCGCGCTGCGGCCTGGAGGCCGGTCACGCGCGGCGGCCCGCGCGGGGCATCGCCGTACCGGGCCGGCCGCCGCACACCACATCCCACCGACCACCGGCACCCCGCCGCCATGTTCCCGCTGTCTTCTGCCCCCGCCGCCCGTGCCACAAGCGTGCCACGAACGACGGGGAACCAAGGGGAATCACGGGTACTCGGGGGCGATCAACAAGAAAGGCCCCTCACCGCGTTTCCGCTGGTGAAGGGCCTCTTCTAGCTGGTGTGGCAGGTGCAAGGTTCGAACTTGCGTAGGCTGAGCCGACGGTTTTACAGACCGCTCCCTTTGGCCACTCGGGCAACCTGCCGTGTCTTCCGCTCTCGCGGCGACAGACAGAAGAATAGCGGACTTCTGCGGTCTACGTGACACCGGTTTGTCCCGCGCCGGATCCCGCCTACCCGCTCCCCCGATACCCCCGCCCCTACAAGCCTCCGCATGTCGGAACAGGGATCGGCCGGCCAAGGCCACCTCCCGGCAAATCCCCGCACCGCAAGCCCCCAGCGACCTCTCACCGGCGCCACCACAGCAGAGCAGCCGGCGCGCGTATCCGTACATGAGCCTGTCTCGGACCCAGCCCCTGGGTGGGTGGCTTTTCGGGGCGGGCGGGAGGCCCCGGGAGGCGGATCCTGCAAGTCGGCCCGATGCTGGCTAGGCTCATCCGCTGGGTCCGCTTTCGCCGGGCGCGATCAACGACAGACACCGACGAACGCTCACGCAGCGGAGAGGAAGTGCGCTTTGGCCGATTCGTCTTTCGACATCGTCAGCAAGATCGACCGCCAGGAGGTCGATAACGCGCTCAACCAGACGGTCAAGGAGATCGGGCACCGCTTCGACTTCAAGGGCACCGGGGCGGCCATCAGCTGGTCCGGGCAGGAGAACATCGAGATCAAGGCCAACAGCGAGGAGCGCGCGAACGCCGTACTCGACGTGTTCAAGGAGAAGGTGATCAAGCGCGGCCTCTCCCTGAAGGTTCTCGACGCCGACGAGCCGAAGCTGTCCGGCCGGGAGTACCGCCTGCTGGTCTCCCTCAAGGAGGGCATCGACCAGGAGCATGCCAAGAAGCTTTCCAAGCTCATCCGCGACGAAGGCCCCAAGGGGATCAAGGCGCAGATTCAGGGCGAGGAGCTGCGGGTGAGCTCCAAGAAGAAGGACGACCTACAAGACGTCATCACCCTCCTTAAGGGCAAAGATCTGGACATCGCCCTGCAGTTCGTGAACTACAGGTAATGGAGCGGCGCGCGAGACCGTGACCTGCGCGGTCATCGCGCTCCGATCTTGGGGCGGCTTGTCCGCAGAGGCCGTGCGCGGGTCACCTGGTGTGGCGATCGAGCAGGCGTGTCGTTGCGGACTGCTTTCGCGACGCAGGCAACCGGAGGCGCTGCGCTCCGCGTGATGCGCATCACTGACTGGATGCTTTTGGTAGGACGTGCGCGATTATTACCAGGATGGAAGCTCGTTTTCTCGGTATCGCTGATCTGGTCGAAGCCCCGTCCGTGGCGGTCGTAGTCGACGTCATGCGTGCTTTCACCGTGGCTGCCTGGGCCTTCGCCCAAGGGGCGAAAAAGATCGTTCTTGCTGAGTCGCTGGACGAAGCCCTGGCGCTCAAGGTCCTCCACCCGGATTGGGTGGCGCTCAAGGACGGTCCGCCCGCGCCCGGGTTCGACCTTGTCAACTCGCCGGGCCTGCTGCGCTCTGTTGACCTTGACGGACGGACCGTGGTGCAGAAGACCACGGCAGGGACGGTCGGCGCTCTTGCGGTCAAGGAGGCGCCGCTGGTGCTGTGCGCAGCTTCGTGGTGGCGGAGGCAACGGCTCGGCTTTTGCGGACGCGCGAGAGTGACAGTGTCACGTTCGTGGTCACTGGCGAGGATGGACAGGCCGATGAAGATCTGGCGTGTGCTCAATACATCGCTCGGAGAGTCAGCGACGCTGGGACGGATGCTGCCGAGTTCCTCCGCCGCGCTGCCGAGTCGCGCGCCGCCGCCGAGCTGGCGCAGGGGGTACGTCAAGGAGTCCACCCTGATGACGTCGCACTCTGTCTTGAAGTCGACCGGTTCCCCTTTGCCATGGTGGCGACCTTGGAAGGCTCGCTCATGGTCCTACGTCCACACGCGATGCCTTCGCGGCCCAGCCCGGCTGTCGGAGGGGATACGTAAGCTGGTCGATCGTGACGATGATCCCTCTGCGCCGCTTCACGGCGCGTGCGCTGCCCGTCGACGATCAGGGCCGGGTGCTCCTGCTCAACGGTTTCGATCCGGTACGCCCCGACGAGCCGTTCTGGTTCACCATCGGCGGCGCCATGGAGGGTGCGGAGACGCTGCAGCAGGCCGCCGCGCGCGAGCTGTTCGAGGAGGTGGGGATCCGGGTGACGGCGGAGGAGTTCACGGGACCGTACGGGACGGGCACGATCGAGTTCAGTTTCGCCCAGTACGCCATCACGCAGGATCAGGCCTACTTCGCGGTCCGGGTGGGCCAGGTGGAGGTCTCGTTCGAGCACATGGAGCAGCTTGAGAAGGAGACCACGCTCGGGCATCGGTGGTGGAGCGCCGAGGAGATCGAAGCCACCGAGGAGATCGTCTTTCCGGAGGATCTGGCGGCGATCCTCCGCAGGGTCAGGACGGGCGAAGGACTCGGGTAGCGCCCGCGATGAGCGCGGTGGCCAGGATCCAGCCTGAGATGATCAGTCCGTACGCGAGTCCCTGCGTCCAGCCCGCCGGGTCGAACAGGTCGCGCTGGCCGAACGTGGACAGCGGCAGCAGCAGGTCGAAGCTGTAGGCGAAGGAGTCGAAGACCGGGCTCTCGTCGGGTTTCAGCGGACGGGGTGGGTTCAGGCCGAAGGCCACCGTGCCGACCAGGAGCAGCGCCGCGAACCAGACCGCCGCCAGCCAGGGGCGATAGCCGTAGCCGACCGTGAACTCCAGCAGGCGGCCCCAGAACCGGGCACCCGTTCCTTCGGTGTGGCGTCGGCCGCGGAGTTTGGCGAGTTGGGCACGGCGTGCCAGCGCGTCATTGCCGTCACGGCGGTACCAAGCGGCCAGTTGCTCGTACGGCTGCGGTCTGAAGCCCTCCGGGTCCCGGCCGACCCATTCGATCCTGCGGGACACTCCGCTGCCACGCAGGCGTTCGTACGTCAGGCCGTTCAGGCGGAGTTTGTCCGGCCAGGTGGCGGGGTTGTCCTCCAGGGTGTTCACGGTGGAGTGCGCGAGCGTGACCACGCCGTCGATCGGCTCGGCCGGTTTGAGGTAGAGCTCGCGGACCTCCATGTGACTGGCATGCAGCGCGTACGGCGTGTCGGGGCTGCGGATGGCGCCTCTGATCGCGAGCAGGCCGATCCGTGCGCCGCGCAGTCGTACGCAGCCTTGGGCCAGGAAGTCGCCGGTGCAGCGCATCGAGTCCTCGACGACCAAGCCGTCGGCAATGAGCGCTTGTTTGCCGGGATTGCGGAGCTTGGCGTTCTCCAGCGAGAACTCGCCGTTGAGCCGGGCACCGTACATCCGGATGCCGCCGGTGATGTCGCCGTTGCGTAGGTACATGCCTGAGTCGACCACCATGGCATCGGCGTAAAACGCGTGATCGTCGTCCTCGCCAGCAACGATCTTGGTGCCGCCGAGCCAGAGGCCACTCTCGAACTGGGCGCGGGGCACCCGTACCGCACCCGTGACGTACGAGCCCGACAGGCTGAGGTGGCCTGCCACCCGCATGCCGCCCCCGGTCAGGCCGGGTAAGCGGCAGTCGGTCAGCCGCACGGTCCGGGCGGTGGTGCCGGTGAGCCGGATGGGCTCGTCCAGGTGGCAGCCGCTGAGCGAGAGATCGTGCTCGACGGTGCCGCCGACGATCTCGAGCGGCCCGGTGATCCTGGCGCCGGTGAGCCGTACGGCCGGAGCGGAGCCGGCGGCGACGTCACGGGCGCCGAGTAACAGTGAGGTGATCACCTGGGCTCGGACGGTGCGCTCAGGGCCCCAAGCGTGTCCGTCCGACGGGGCGTTGGCGCCTGCGGGACTGTTGCCGCTCGGGGCGAAGGGGGCCAGCTCCACCGTCCGGCCCGTGGGGAAGGCGTCCCACACCTTCCGCTCGGCTGCGCTCAGTCGCGGAGATCTCCCCATGAGCTGATTCTTTCGCACGACTCAGCGCCGGTAGCCGGCCATGCGCTCCAGCCTGGCCACGCGCTCGGCGGTGGCCGGGTGCGTGGAGAACAGGCGGCCCAGGCCGATGCCGCTGAACGGGTTGGCGATCATCAGGTGGGAGGCCGAGGTCAGACGGCTGTTCTCCGGGAGCGGCAGCCTGCGGGCGCCCATCTCGATCTTGCGCAGGGCGGAGGCGAGCGCGAGCGGGTCGCCCGTCAGCCGGGCCCCGGACTCGTCGGCCTGGAACTCCCGGCTGCGTGAGACGGCCATCTGGATCATGCCTGCGGCCACCGGGCCGAGCAGCATCATGAGCACCGCCCCGAGGAATCCCGGGCCCTCGTCGTCGTCGGAACCGCCGAAGAAGACCGCCACGTAGCTCACCCAGGTGATCATCGTGGCCAGCGCGCCGGCGATGGACGAGATCAGGATGTCGCGGTTGTACACGTGGGACAGCTCGTGCCCGATCACGCCACGCAGCTCGGACTCGTCGAGGAGCTGGGTCAGGCCGTAGGTGACACAGACGGCGGCCTTACGCGGGCTGCGGCCGGTGGCGAACGCGTTCGGCTGCACGGTGGGCGAGATGTAGAGCCGTGGCATCGGCTGCCGGGCCTCGGTGGAGAGCTCGCGGACGATCCGGTAGAGGGTGGGCTGCTCCACCTCGCTGACCTGCCTCGCACGCATGGCCGACAGCGCGATCCGGTCGCAGAAGAAGTAGGCGACGCCGTTGGTCACCAGGGCGAGTACGAACGCGAGCTGCATGCCCATGCCGCCGCCCAGCCATGCGCCGGCCGCGATGATCAGCGCTGACAGGCCCCCCAGCAGGACCGCGGTGCGCAGGCCGTTGTGGTGCAAGGTTCCCCCCTCTCATGGTCCGGCTTCACCTGGTACAACGACGATGCACTGCCTCAACGTTCCCGGGGGTGCCCGGCCGGGGGCAGACTCCCTGGTCACAGCTGTCTCCCTGGCATCTGGGCGCGTAGGGCGGCATCGCCCCGCGGCCTTCACGTCGGTGCGGGACGGATGAATCAGTACGTGGCCGATAAGAACGTCATGTCGAGCACCGGTTGCGGCGCGACCGAGAACAGGACCGCCACCGCCACCGCGATCCCGATGGCCACCCAGAGCGCGGGGAACGGACGGCGCGCTGCCGGAGCCACCGCCCGCTCGGGGGTGAAGAGCCGCGCCGTCCAGACGACGTAGTAGTAGAGCCCGATCACGGTGTTGACCGCCATGACCACCGCCAGCCAGCCGGCGCCGCCGTCGACGATCTCCCGGAAGACCACGATCTTGGCGAACAGCCCGGCCAGCCCAGGCGGGAGCCCGGCCAGGCAGATCAGGCAGAACGCCAGCGCCAGCCCGGCCGCCGGGCTCCTGAACACCAGCCCCCGGTAATCGTCCAGCTCATTGCGTGACGCGGTCCGCGACACGAGCATGACGACGGCGAACGCGCCCAGGTTCATGGCGGCGTAGATCACCAGGTAGGCCACGGTGGCCCCGACCGCCGTGGACGCCGCGTTCGCGCCGGGCCGGAACGCCACCGCGAGCGGGGCGAGGATGTAGCCCGACTGGGCGACGGACGACCACGCGAGCAGGCGTACGGCGGATCGCTGACGCATCGCCAGCAGGTTTCCCACCGTCATGGTGAGAGCCGAGATGATCGCGATGATCGGGATCCAGGTGGCCGACTGGCCGGGCAGCGCGAGGACCAGGACGAGGATCAGGCCCGCGAACCCGGCCGCCTTCGAGATCACCGAGAGCAGGGCCGCGACCGGGATGGGGGCGCCCTGGTAGACGTCCGCCGCCCAAGCGTGGAAGGGGACTGCCGCGATCTTGAAGGCGAATCCCGCGACGAGGAGCACGATCCCTACCGTGACCAGGCCCGGCAGGCCGTGATCGGCTTCGAGGATGGACGTGGACGCCTCCGGCCACCCCGGTGCCGGTAGCTCGCCGCTGAAGACGGCCGCCAGCCGTGGCAGGAAGACGGTCCCGGCGATGCCGTACAGCAGGGATACCCCGAAGAGCATGACGGCGGTCGACACGACCGACACCAGGAACAGCTTGACCGCGGCCTCCGAAGAGCGGCCGTCGTAGCGTTTCAGCGCGGTGAGCGCGAAGACCGGCAGGGAGACGAGCTCGAGCGCCACCACCAGCATGATCAGGTCTCGCGAGGCGGGCAGCGTCACGGCGCCGGTGAGCATGCACAGCAGGAGGAAGTGCCACTCTCCCACCGGAATGTCGCCCTCCGCCAGCTCGGTCATCGACATCAGCACCACGACGACGGCCGCCACCAGCGCCAACCCGGCGAAGATCAGGGTGAGCCGGTCGACCACGAACGAGCACGACTCGCCGGGCGAGCCGCCATCGGCGAGGTGGGCGGGGACGCAGAAGGTGGACAGCGTCCCGGAGCCGGCCTGGGCGGCCTGCGCCACGACGAACCCCAAGGCGACCAGCACGCCCCCGAGCGTCACGAACCCCAGCGCCGACTTGACCCCGCGCCGGGCGGGCAGAAAAGCGTCGAGCAGGAGTACGAGTGCCGCGACCAGGGCGAGGGTCAAGGGGGCCGCGATCGCGAAGTAGTCGATCTGCTGGATCATGACAGTGCTCCCAGCAGAGTCTGCACGGCCGGTGTGGTGAGCGAGAGCAGCAGTTGGGGCCAGAGCCCGAAGAGCAGGATCAGCACGATCAACGGCACCCAGGCGACCAGTTCGTACCGCTGGATGTCGAGCGCCTCCGGCACCGCACCCACGGGGGCGACCGGCCGCTCATCAGGCGTCTCCCAGGCGGCGAGGTCGGCGGCCGGGCGCACGATCGCGTCGGCGGGGTGATCGTCCGGACCGGTGCCGGCGGAGACCGGCAGCGGGACGGACGGCACGCCGTGGGTGGCTCGGGAGAGCATGACCAGGAAGTAGGCCGCCGTCAGGACCGCGCCGAGACCGCCGATGGCCATGAAGGTGAGGAACAGGGCGCGGGGCAGCACGTCGGCCGGTTGGAAGGCGCCGAGCAAAGCCAGCATCTCCCCCCAGAACCCGGCCAGCCCCGGCAGGCCGAGCGAGGCGATCGAGGCGAACGTCAGGACCGCGCCGAGGTGCGGGAGCCTGGCCAGCAGGCCGCCACCGAGCGACGGGATGTCGGCGGTGTGATGGCGGTCCTTGATCGCGCCGGCCAGGAAGAACAGCAGGCCGGTGATCAGGCCGTGGGCGACGTTGGCGAACAGGGCGCCGTTGATCCCGACCGTCGTCAGCGTGGCGAAGCCCAGCAGCACGAAGCCCATGTGGCCGACGGACGAGTAGGCGATCATCCGTTTGAGGTCGCGCTGCGCCAGGCAGGCCAGCGAGCCGTAAATGATCCCGACGACGGCGAAGGCGCCCAGCCACGGCGCCACCGCCACGGCCCCCTCCGGCAGGATCGGGATCGCGATCCTGGCGAAGCCGTACGTGCCCATCTTCAGCAGCACACCGGCCAGCAGGACGGAGCCGACCGTGGGAGCCTGCGTGTGCGCGTCCGGCAGCCAGGTGTGCAGCGGCCACATCGGGGTCTTGACCGCCAGCCCGAGTCCCACCGCCACGAACGCGAGCACCTGCACCGCCCTCGACATGCCCGCGCCGTGCGCCTGGCCGAGGGCGACGATGTCGAGGGTGCCGGTCTGCGCCCAGATGAGCAGCAGGCCGAGCAGCATCACCACCGAGCCGAGCAGCGTGTAGAGGATGAACTTGACCGCCGCGCCCCTGCGCTCCGCACCGCCCCAGATGGCGATCAGGAAGTACATCGGCACGAGCACGATCTCGAAGAACACGAAGAACAGCAGCAGGTCGAGCGCGAGGAACGTGCCGATCATGCCCACTTCGAGCACCAGCAGCGTGAACACCAGCGCCCTCGGCCTGGCCCCGCCCGGCCTGGGGTGCAGCAGCTGGCCGGGACGGCGGGCGTCGCCCCAGCCCAGGTAGGCGAAGCAGAGGAACGTCAGCAGCGCCGTCAACGCGACCAGCGGCAGCGAGATCCCGTCGACGCCCAGATGGAAGCGCAGGTCGAGCCCGGGGACCCAGGGCAGGTCGACGGTGGCCTGGGGTCGTCCCGCTTGGCCGTGGTCGAACGTGGCCACCAGCGCCACGGCCAACGCCAGCGTCACGCCGGAGACGACCATCCCGTACGCCGGCAGGATCGGGCGCAGCAGCGACGGCGCGACCAGGAGCAGGAAGGCCCCCAGCAACGGCACGGCGAGGAGCGCGACGGGAAGCCAGCTCGTCATGTGAACATCACCGCCCCCACCACGATCAAGAGGACTCCGGCCAGCAGGCCGCTCACATAGAGCTGTACGTTGCCGTTCTGCGCGAGTCGCAGCAGCCCGGACAGCCCGCGCGCCGACCGGCCCGAGCCGCGCACCGCGCCGTCCACCACCGTGTCGTCCGTCCTGACGACGAGCCCGGCCAGCGCCACGATCGGGCGGGCGATGACGGCGGCGTAGAGGTGGTCGACGTAGAAGGCCTGCTCACACGGCTGCCGCAGCGGCCCGAGTAGCCGGGCCGGGTCGGCCACGGGGTCGCTGCGCCACGAGGCGTACACCACGGCCGCGCCGAGCAGCGCGAGGACGACGCTGATGACCGCCACGGGTGCGTCGAGGTGGAGGCCACCCGCGAAACCGAGCAGCACGGCCGGGACCGCGAGCAGGACGACCGGCACCAGCATCGTCGGCGGCGCCTCGCGGGTGTCGATGACGTGCGCCGTGCCGGGCTCGGGCTCGGGGAGCGCGACGGTCCGCGTCCGGCCGAAGAAGGTGCGCAGCCAGGCCCTGGTGGCGTACGCGCCGGTGACGGCCACGGTCGCGAGCGCGCAACCGTACAGGAGCAGGGCGGCGGCGTCGGTGAGGCCGCCGGCGAGCGCTCCTTCCATGGCCACGAGCACGGCGTCCTTGCTGAAGAAGCCGCTGAACGGAGGCAGGCCCATGAGGGCGGCGAAGCCGACCGTCGTCGCCGCGAACGTGATCGGCAGCTCCCTGCGCAGCCCGCCCATCTGGCTCATCAGGTTGGAGCCGACGTGGTGGATCACGACACCCGCGCACAGGAACAGCAGCGCCTTGAACGCGCCGTGCGTGATCAGGTGGAAGATCGTCGCGGTGTCGGACCCGGCGGCGAGACCGCCGGCCATGTAGGCGAGCTGGCTGACCGTTGAGTAGGCCAGCACGCGTTTCAGGTCGTCCTGCGCCAGCGCGGCCAGTGCGGCGCCCAGCATGCCGAGCGCGGCCAGGACCGCGAGCACGTCGAGCGTCGGCCGGGCCGCCGCGAAGGCGGGGAAGAGCCTGGCCACGAGGAAGATGCCCGCGGCGACCATGGTCGCGGCGTGGATGAGCGCGCTGATCGGGGTCGGGCCCGCCATCGCGTCAGGCAGCCAGGTGTGCAGCGGCACCTGGGCGCTCTTGCCCGCGACCCCCGCGAGCAGGAGCATCGTCGCGGCGACCAGCGTGCCGGCGGACATCTCGGGCACCTTCGCCAGCACGTCGGCGATGCGGAAGCTGCCCGCGGCGCCGCCCAGCACGAAGATGCCGAACAGGAAGCCGACGTCACCCAGACGGGTCACCAGGAACGCCTTGACCGCGGCGCGCGAATTGCCGCGGTCCTCCCACCAGTGGCCGATGAGGAGGTAGGAGCACAGGCCCATGATCTCCCAGCCCACGTAAAGGACGAGGAGGTCGCCCGCGTAGACCACGAGGAGCATGGCGCTGGTGAACAGGCTGATGAAGGCGCTGTAGGAGGGGTAGCGAGGGTCGTCCTTCAGATAGCCGATCGAATAGATCTGCACGGCCAGCGCCACGAGCGTCACCAGCACGCCGAGCAGGCCGGAGAGGTCGTCGGCCTGGAGCGTGAGCGAGATCGGGACGCCGCCGGTGTCGATCGCGCCGTAGGTGTCGCCCACGGGGACCGAGCGGGCGCCGCCGTCGAGGAAGGCGAACCCTTGTCCCCAGGCCAGCCAGACAGCCAGCACCGCCGCGGCGGCGGTCGGCACGACCGCGATCCAGGCGGCCCGGCGGTTGGCCCGAGCCGAATCCTCATCCGCGGGGGTGCCGCCGACGTGGGCGGCCGGTCCGTTGCTCTGGCGGGCGCGCCCCCGGGGCCAGCGGGACAGCAGGAGGCCGGCGAAGGCCGCCAGGAAGGGCAGGAGTACGGCCAGCAACGGGAAGGTCGTCACGACTTGCCCCCTCGTCCGGCTGGGCGGCCATCGCCGTGGTCGCGCTCCACCGGCTGGTCATCGGTGGTGTGCCGCTGGGTCTGTGCCTGGTCTGTCACCGTGGGGTTGCCCGGGGTGGGCCCGTCTGCGGGCTCTGCCAGGTCGCGCAGGTAGTCGAGGTCGACTGTCCTGCGGTTGCGGTAGAGGGCGAGCACGATGGCCAGGCCGACGCCCACCTCGGCCGCCGCGATGACGATGACGAACAGGGTCAGCACCTGGCCGCTGTGCAGGCGGTCGCCGAGCCACACGTCGAACGCGACCAGGTTGAGGTTGACGGCGTTGAGCATCAGCTCGACCGACATCAGCACCAGGATCGTGTTGCGCCTGGCGAGCACGCCGTAGACGCCGATGGAGAACAGGAGCGCGGAGACGACCGCCGGGTAGACGATGTGCACTAATGACCCCCGGTCTGGTCGGGTGGGGATCCTCCACCGGGTGTGTCCGTACGGGACAGGCCGTTGGGCCCGTCGCCGCGCTGATTCGTACCGTTGGCGCCGGTTATGTCGGTGCGGGAGAGGACGATGGCGCCGATCAGGGCGGCCAGCAGGAGCACCGAGAGCGCCTCGAACGGCAGCACCCAGGTGCTGAAGATGCTGCCTCCCAGCTCCGCCGCGCCGCCCTGGCCGGGTGTCAGCGGGGTGTAGGCCATGCGGAAGCCGTCGATCACCACGGTGACCAGGATGGCGGCCGTCGCCAGCGCCACCACGACCGCGGCCGGCCTGTTGCCGCTGTCGAGGTCGGTGGAGCGGCCGATGGGCGCGCGGGTGAGCATGATGCCGAACAGCAGCAGGACGATCACGGCGCCCACATAGATGAGGACCTGCACCCAGGCCACGAACTCAGCGGTCAGGACCAGGTAGCAGCCGGCCAGGGCGCCGAAGGTGACCACGAGCCAGAGGGCGGCGTGGACGAGTTGCCGGGTCGTGACGACGAGCAGCGCGGATCCGACCGCCACCGCTCCCAGGAGCAGGAAGATGATCTCTTGCCCGGTGGGTGACAGATAGGAGGGCATCGCCTCGGTCACGACTCCTCCTTTGGCTCCCTTGGCTGATCAGGGCCGAGCCGCCCGGGCGGGCGGATGGATCGTGGATCGGCCATCCGCCGCCTCGGCGGTCTCGCGCCAGAATTCTGCCCCTCCGAACCGGGGTCCGGTCGCGGTTCCCGCTCGCCTGTGGACAACTCCTCTCCGGACGGCGTGCCTGTGGATGACGCCGCGCCGCCGGGCTGGGTCATGGGTGACTCATCGTCGGAGTCCGCCGCCCTGCTCTCGGGGGGACTGTCCGCTTTGAACTCGGGCTCCGCTGCTGAGGGTGGAGGGGGCGTACCGGAAATGTCCCCAGCGTCGGCGGGAATCGCTTCGCCCTGGGCCGCCTTGCCGGGGGCGGCGTCCTTACCAGGGGTGGTCGCTCCGCCCGGGGTGGTCGCTCCGCCCGGGGTGGTCGCTCCGCCCGGGGTGGTCGCTCTGCCTGAGGTGCGGGCGGGGGGCGCGTCGGCGGAGCGGGCGGGACGGCGCGGGGCGGCGGTCAGTTCCTTGGGGGGCGCGGCGCCGGCGTCGTGGGACGGGGGCGGTGGGACCGTGGCAACCCAGGTGCCCAGCTTGTCCTTCTCGTGGAGAAGGTTGCGGATGTCACCTTCGGCGTACTCGAACTCAGGCGACCAGAAGAGGGCGTCGAACGGGCACACCTCAATGCAGATGCCGCAATACATGCACAGGGCGAAGTCGATGGCGAACCGGTCGAGAACGTTGCGCTGGCGCGGGCGGCCGCCTTCGGGCGCCGGGAGGGTCTCCTTGTGCGAGTCGATGTAGATGCACCAGTCGGGGCACTCTCGGGCACAGAGCATGCAAGAGGTGCAGTTCTCCTCGACCAGGGCGATCACGCCACGACTGCGCGGCGGGAGGGCGGGTCTGACCTCTGGGTATTGCTGAGTGTCGGATTTGCGCAGCATGTGGCGAAGAGTGATGCTAAGCCCCTTCGCGAGCCCTACGCCGGGTATCCGTCCCATACTTCAACATCATGGCGCACTTAGGCGCGCAGGTGAATGAGCTGGCGCGTTGTCCCCAGGTTTTCCACAGTCATCCACAGGCTGCGGGAAGTTATCCACAAGAACGAGAGACGCCCGATATGTGCAAGTCCTGAGCGATAGTCTCTCGCCATGTCGTATCGCCATCCGAGCCGCCCCAGTGGCGGGGCATGGGCCGCTTCCATCGTGTGGGCGGGCCTATCCTTCGTCTCGTGCGGCCTGGCGACGCCGCTCACGATCGGTTTCGCGGCGTTCTGGCTGCGGAGCGGGTGGCAGTTCCTCGCCGCGTGCGCCTACGCCTTCTCCACGGGCATCTTCGTCATCGCGATCTCGGCGTACGACGACGTGAACGACATTCCCGAGCCCTTCAGCACGATGGTCTCCCTCATGTTCGTGGCCGCTTGGATCGCCGGGGTGATCCACTCGGGCATCCTCGTGCCCGCGATGGCCAAGGCGCGTCCCGGCATCACCGCCCCTCGTCCACACGTACCACCACCACCCCCGCCGCGCCCTCGGCCGAATGTGCACCACCAGACCACCGCCCCCTCCTCCCACCATCGGCCGGGCGAGCCCGAATGGATCGGGCACTATCGGGTGCTCCAGCCGCTGGGCCGCGGCGGCCAAGGCGTGGTCTATCTCGCCATGGCGCCCAACGGGACCCGAGTGGCCGTGAAGGTGCTGCATGACCTGGTCGATGAGACCGCGCGGGACAGGTTCGCCAGGGAGGTCGACACGGCACGGCGAGTGGCGACGTTTTCCACAGCCCGCGTGCTCGACGTGAGCATCACGGGACACTTCGCCTACATCGTCAGCGAGTACGTGGAAGGCCCCTCACTTGAGCAGTTGGTGCGCCGGCACGGGCCGCGTGACGAGGACAGCCTGACCCGGCTGGCGTTGTCCACGGTCGGGGCGCTGGCGGCCATCCACAAGGCGGGGATCGTGCACCGCGACTTCAAGCCCAGCAATGTGCTCATCGGCCACGACGGGCCGAGGGTCATCGACTTCGGCATCGCTCGGGCGCTCGATCAGGTGACGGTGACGGCGGGCAAGATGGTCGGCACGCCGCCTTACATGTCGCCCGAGCAGTTATCCGGGGAGCAGGTAGGGCCCCCGGCCGACGTGTTCAGCTGGGCTGTGACCATGATGTTCGCCGCGACGGGGCGGCCCGTGTTCGGAGAGGACAGCATGCCTGCGATCTTCAACCGGGTGCTCACCTTTCATCCGGACTTATCGCCGCTGCCGCAACACCTTCGCGGGGTCGTCGGCTCCTGTCTGTCCAAACGGCCTGAGGACCGGCCTACGGCTTCTGACGTGATGCTGGCCATCGTCCATTAGCCCGGGTATCTCATCGTTGGTCGACCGGCGCTATCAGGGCAGGCGGTACGGCGTCCGGGCGCTTTCGGGCCGATCGCGCGGCGAGCAGTCACTTCTCTTCGGTACCTAGGTAGGCGAGGGCGGCGACCACCGCGGCCTGGACGCCGGTGTCCAAGGTGGGCTGGATGACGGGCGCGAAGGCGGCGTTGTGGTTGACCGGGATGTCGCTGCTCAGCGTGCCCCGGCGCGCCGCGGCCTCGTAGGCCACGGTGTCCACACAGCCGATCCCCCAATAAGTGAACGGCGCACCGAACGCCTTCGGGATCTCACTGAAATCCTCGCTGGCCGTCTGCAGGTCCAGCGTCCCGGCCCGGTCTGCGAAGAAGGCGGAGAAGGCGGCGGCGACCTTCTCGGTGGTCTCCTGGTCGTTGACGGTGGGCGGGAAGCTGCCGAAGTGGTCGATCTCGGGCGGCTCAGGAGCGTCCGAAGCGGCGGATTCCGCGTTGGCGATGCGGGTGATGGCGGTCTTGACCTGGCGGCGGGTGTCGTCGCCATAGGTGCGGACGTTGAGTTGAATCTCGGCCGAATCAGGGATGTTGTTGGGGTTGCGGCCGGCGTGGATGCTGCCCACGGTGAGCACCACCGTGCTGAGCGGGGCCACCTCGCGGGAGACGACCGTCTGCAGCCGGACCACGAGCATCGAGGCCATCACCACCGGATCGACGCCCTTGTCCGGCGCCGACCCGTGGGCCGAGCGCCCGTGGACGATGACGCGGTAGTTGTCGGCGGCGGACAGAGCGGGGCCCGGCCTGGTCAGCACCCGTCCGGCGGGATAGGGCAGCACATGCTGGGCCAGGCACACGTCCGGTCGGGGGACGCGGCCGGTCAGCCTGTCGGCGATCATGGCCTTGGCGCCGTCACCGGGTTCCTCGGCAGGCTGGAACAGCGCGATGAAGGTGCCGCCCCAGAGGTCCCTGGCCTGGGCGAGCAGCTGTGCCGCGCCCAGCAGGCAGGTCACATGCATATCGTGCCCACAGGCGTGCGCGACCGGGCCGCCGTCGCAGTCGGTGGCTGTGCTCGCATAGGGCAGGCCGGTCCGCTCCTCGATCGGCAGGGCGTCCATGTCGGCGCGGAACAACACCGCCTGTCCCGCACCGTTGGCCAGCACGCCGACCACGCCGGTGCCGCCGACATGCTCATGCACCTCATACCCCCAGGCTCTCAGCCGGTCGGCCACCCTGGCGGAGGTGCGCTGCTCCTGGTGCCCAAGCTCGGGGTGAGCGTGCAGGTCGCGGTAGCACGCCTCCAGGTCCTGCCGGATCGCGTCCAGCCCGGTCAGCACCCGGCTCACGCTCGTCGTTCTGCCTGACATCGGCCGCTCCCGTTCAGATGATGGCGATGTTCAGAGATGTTTCCGACGGACCCGCTCGATCGGGTCACGCCATGACAAGAGCTTCGGCAACATCCCCTGCTGCCTCACCGCCCGCGGCCGCAGCGCACTCTACGCTCTGCCTGTGCGGATCGAAACGATCACGACCGTGCTCGACCTCATCGGGGTGTTCATCAACGCCCTGCTCGGCGGTTCGGTGGCGCGCAGGCGGGAGATGGACCTGTTCGGGTACATCATGATCGGAACCGTGTCCGGGCTGGGCGGCGGGCTGATTCGCGACGTGCTGCTGCAGCATGGGCCGCCGCTCGCCCTGACCAACCCCCTGTACATCCCCATCGCGCTGGCCGGAGCCGGGCTGGCGTTCCTGCTGAAGTTCACCGAAGAGGACTGGAACCGGGTCTTCTACGTGCTGGACGCGATCGCGCTGTGCGTGTGGGCCGCCGCCGGGGCGCAACGCACACTGGCGGCCGGGCTCGGCTGGCTGCCCGCCATCCTGCTGGGCACCATCACGGCCGTCGGTGGCGGGGCCACCCGCGACCTGCTGGTGCAGCGCGTCCCGGCAGTGTTCGGCGGCAACGGTCTGTACGCGTCGGTAGCCGTTCTGGTCGCCGCGGTCCAGGTGGTGTGCTCCGGTCTGGGCGCGCCTACCGTGGTCGGCACCGTGCTGGGCATCCTGGCGGGCACCCTCCTGCGACTGGTTGCCTACCGGCGAGGTTGGAACCTGCCCGTGGGACTGGAGTTGAAGCCGCGTGACGTCATGGGGCAGATCGCTCACCCGCCCCTGCCCGGCCGCCGCCGCGGGAAGAAGCCCGGCCCAGGCAACCAGCACGGTTGAACGCGCCGCGGTCGCGACCGGCACCCAGCGAATCACTGACGATCTATGAAAATCGGTGAACGGCGGTATACGTACGGGATCGTTGTGGTCAGGGGGAGGAAGCCGAGGCGTTGGAGGATGGGGCGGCTGTCGTCGGAGGCGTCCACCTGGAGGTAGCGGTAGCCGCGTTCGGCGGCGATGCGGGTGCGGTAGGCGACCAGGGCTCGGTAGATGCCCTTGCCGCGCCAGGCCGGTACGGTGCCGCCGCTCCAGAGGCTGGCGAAGTCCGTGCCTGCGTGGAGTTCCATCCGGGCGGCGCTGACCGGGATGTCGCCGGCCATGGCGAGGACGGCGATGAGCTGGTCGGCGGCGAGCTGGGTGAGCAGGCTCTCTCGCAGGCCGCTGAAATCGGTGCCGAACGCCTGGTCGTGCACGTCCCTCAGGAGATCCACGTCCGCGGGTGTGGTCACCGGGCGGAGCTGGACGGATTCGGGGAGGTCGATACCGGTCGGCAGGTCCGGCACCTGGGCGACCATGAGGGTCTCCGCGGGCTCGGGCACGAAGCCGGCCGCCGCCAGCCGGTCGGCGAGGTCGGCCGGCTGGTCGTGGGCGTACAGCTTCCATTCGAACTCGCGGCCGAGGTCGGTGAAGTGGCGCACCTGCGCGGCGATCGCCGCGTCCGCCGTGGCGGCGTCGAGGTCCGACCAGACGACGGTGGCCCAGCCGTCACCGGTGGAGCCGTCACCGGTGGAGAGGTGCCGCACCACGTCGCCCGTCCGCTCGACCCGATCTCCGGCGCCGGCGGACCGGGCCTCCCGCCGGAGTTGACGGTCGAACATCTCCAGCACCACGTCACGGTTCACGCGCCCACCTCAGCAGCGCTGCAGCAGATCACGCAACACCATTTCCCGGTTCACACGCCCACCTCAGCAGCGTTGCGGCAGACCGCCCAGCACCACATCCCAGTTCACGCGCCCACCTCAGCAGCGCTTGAGCTTCCCCCCATAGCACGGCCACCTGCAGCGTTCCCACGGGTAGGCGGGTAGGCGGGTAAACGGGTAAGCGGGTGGGCGGGTGGCTGTGTGGAAGTGGGCTGTTGGCCGACTAGCTGAGCAGACCTCGTCGATAACCCTCGCCGACGGCCGCGGCGCGGTCGCGGACGCCGAGTTTGTCGTAGATGTGCAGCAGGTGTGTCTTGATGCTGGCCTCGCTGATGAAGAGCTTGGCGGCCGCCTGACGGTTGGAGGCACCGTCGGCCACGAGGGCGAGGACCTGGAGTTCGCGGTCGGTGAGGGCAGCCTTGACAGGTCTGCGTACCTGGCCCATCAGAAGGCTGGCGACGGACGGGGACAGGACCGGCTCGCCGGCGGCCGCGGCGCGGACGGCGCGCAGGAGTTCGTCGGTGGGGGCGTCCTTGAGGAGGTAGCCAGTGGCGCCGGCTTCGATGGCGGGCAGGACGTCGGAGTCGCCGTCGAAGGTGGTCAGAACGAGGGTCTTGATGCGGGGGTGGGAGTGGCGTAGGGCGGTGATGGCGCTGACGCCGTCCATTTCTGGCATGCGCAGGTCCATGAGGACGATGTCGACCTCGAGTGCGGCGGCGCGTTCGATGCCGTCGCGGCCGTTGGCGGCTTCGCCGACGACATCGATGTCGGGTTCGGCTTCGAAGGCAGAGCGCAGGCCGTCGCGGACGATGGGGTGGTCGTCCACGATGAGAAGGCGGATCACCGTTGGTCTCCACGGAGCGCGGGGACGGTGGCGCTGACGGCGGTGCCCTCGCCGGGCGTGCTCTCGATTTCGAGGGAGCCGCCGACGCCGCGGACGCGTTGTCTCATGCTGCTGAGTCCGAATCCTTTGCCGTTGGGGTTGTGGATGCCGGTGCCGTTGTCGCGGATGTCGAGAAGGACGACGGCGCCGGTGTAGGAGAGGGTGAGGCCGGCTCGGGTGGCGGCCGCGTGTTTGGCGACGTTGGCGAGGGCTTCCTGGGCGACGCGGAAGAGGGTGACCTCGATGGCGGGGCTGAGGGGGACGCGGTCGCCGGTCACTTCGACGTGGAGGTCGACGCCGGTGGTCTGGGTCCACTCGCGGGCCAGGGTGGTCATGGCTTCGGGGAGGTGGGCGTCCTCGAGCTGGTGAGGCTGGAGGGCGGAGACGGAGCGGCGGGCTTCGGTGAGGCTGTCCTCGGCGAGGTTGAGCGCCCGTTGGAGGTGGGTGCCGGAATCCTTGACGCGTTGGGCGGCGCGTAGCTGGGTGATGATGCCGGTGAGGCCTTGGGCGAGGGTGTCGTGGATTTCGCGTGCCATGCGCTGGCGTTCGTCGAGGATGCCGGCCTGGTGGGCTTGGGTGAGGAGCTGGGCGTGGAGGTTGGCGTTCTCCTCCATGGCGGTCTGAAGATCGCTGACTGCTTTCCGGTATTTGCGCTGCCGGTCCTCGATCTTGATGCCTGCGATGGAGCCGCCGCCGATGGCGACGGTCTGCACGACGATGATCGCCAGGTAGAAGGTGATGAGCTGGATGGTGGCCTGTGCCCAGTCGAGCGTCGATCCGTACAGGACGAAGGAGGTGGCGGCGACGGCGGCGAAGGTCCACTTGGAGGGAGCGAAGTTGGCGGCGAGGAAGAAGCCGGAGATGCAGTAGATGATGAAGATCGGGTCGTGGAAGGCCAGCAGCGCGGCGGTGGCCAGGACACCGACGAAGTGCACGGTGATGGCGACCCGCCGCTGGCGCACGGCGACGGGGAGGAGCGTGCGGGCGCCGGCATTCCAGACGAGGGCCAGGGCGGTGAACCCGAGTGTGCGGGGGATCCCGCCTGCGGGCTGGTCGGGTGAGGCCAGGCTGATGACGAGGGAAGCGGCGAGGGTGACGTAGGGGATGATCTCGACGACGTTCTCGAAGCGTCGTTCCCAAGGGGAGAGTGGGAAGGGGTCGTTCATCCGGGGCATGCCCTCCGCTCGGGTACGGACGGGGTTTCAGCTGGTGGTAACCGATGAGGACGAGCTTAGGCGGATGGGGATCAGGATGGCGTAGCCGTACATGAGCAGCCCTAGGGCGATCATGAAAATGATTGTGGGCCATTGCCAGATCGGCGGGAGATGGAGGGCGAGGAACCATACGCGATCCTCGATGCCGAGGATCTTCATGACCATGGGCGCGAGTCCCTGAGGGAACAGGGGAAGCCAGGCGATGGCGTAGCTGATCGTGACGCCGATGCGATGCTGGATGGGGAGATCGGCGGTGGTGGGTTTGTCGGCCTGGGGTGCCGGGCCGTGCTTCATGAGGTTGAGGAGATCGATCCCGTGGTTCTCGAGCCTGCGGTAGGCGATCTTGCCGAGTCCCCAGGCACTTAGGGCGCCGGTCAGCACACCGGTGGCGATGCCGGCCCAGGGGTGGAGGAGGATGGCGCCGGCCGCAGGCAGGGCGGTGGCGGGGACGGCGACGAGCACGAGCCAGGCGAGGCTGGTTTCGGCGGTTTCGTCAGCGCCGGTGCTGAGGGGATTGCCGCCGCGCTTGTGGGGATCGGTCCCGGGGACGAGCGAGGTCACGGCGAGCAGGACGATGACCCCGGCGCCGCCGCCGAGCAGAGCGGGGAGCAGGCCGAGTACCCACGGCCAAGCCCACGCTTCGCCGCTGACGAGGGTGCCGGCCAGGGAGAGGACGACCGCGGCTGGGCCGACGATGAGGAGCCAGGCCAGTTGGCGGCCGCGGACGTCGGCGCGCTCCGCCCCGGGGGTCATGAGAGTGAGCCAGAGGGCGGTCCCGTCGGAGCCGTAGAGGTTGGCCGAGGACGCGGCGGCCATCACGATCGCGACGAGTCCCGTGAAGGGGACCATGATCCAGACGTCGATGGTGACGAGCAGGAGAGGGAAGACGAGGGCGAAGGAGAAGGCGGTGGCGAGGAGCTGGATGCGGACGAGGTCGCGCCACCAGGCGCGCAGTTCCTTGGCGGCGGCGATGCGGGCACCGCTGGTGATGGGGAAGGGCCGGGGCGTGCCGCGGCGGGGCGGCACACCGCCGCGTGCGGCCGAGACGACCCGCCGCGACAGCAGGCCGGCCCAGACGGCCAGAAGGAGGACGATCATGCCGGTGCCGGCGACGAGGATGGCGAGGGCGAGAGGCCAGGGGGCTTCGACGGCGGCCACACCCCATCCGGAGGGCAGGACGCGGAGCACCACCTGGGACCAGGCGGTGGTGTCGGTGCCGCCCAGAGCTGCGACGGGTGCCCAGCCGTTGCTGCACAGAGCGATGGCGGTGCCGGCCCCGATGCCGACGGCGGCCGCGGTGGCGCGGGATCTGACGAACAGGCCGATGAGCGCCACGATGACGCGGGAGATCATCACCATGGTGATGAGCGTGGTGACGGCTGCTGCCAGGCCGATGAGCACTCCGGCCGGGCCGAAGCGCCAGCCGTACACGGGCAGGGACAGCAGGGCGATGAGATTCACCGCTGGTGCGGGGCCCGCGAAGGCTCCGGCGAGCAGTGCCACCGCGATCCGGCCTGGCTTGGCCGGGAGCATGGAGAAGTATTCGGGGCGGAGGGCCTCGCTGCCCCCGATGAAGATGGGGCCGAAGACCCAGCCGGAGAGCCACGCGGCCAGGGTGAGGGGCAGGTAGGCGGGCCACAGGACGGCGACGGCGATCGTTCCGAAGGCGAGGATCAGCCCGGTCGAGACGCCGATGTAAAGGTTGGCGGCGTTGTCGCCGCGCAGGGAGTTGCGCATGAGCGCCAGCCGCATGCGGATCATGTGCTGTGCCGATGCGGCTGGGCCGGGGGTCAGGAGGTGAGCCATGCCAGCCCCTCCGTTCCTCCGGTGCGGGCGCCGACGAGGTCGACGAAGGCATCCTCCAGGGTTCCGGCGCCGCGTACGTCGGCCAGCGACCCAGCGGCTACGACGCGGCCGTCGGAGATGACGCCCACGTGGTCGCAGAGCTGCTCGACGAGGGCCATGACATGGCTGGAGATGATCACCGAGCCGCCGTTGCCCGCGAACCTGCGCAGGATGGTCTTGATCGTGGCCGCGGAGACGGGGTCGACGGCCTCGAAGGGCTCGTCCAGGACGAGCAGGCGAGGCGCGTGCAGGAGGGCGACGGCCAGGCCGATCTTCTTGCGCATGCCGGTGGAGTATTCGATGACCAGGGTCCGCTCGGCGGAGTCGAGCTCGAGGACCTGGAGGAGTTCGTCGGTGCGCTCGGCGACGACGGTGGGGGGCAGGCCGCGCAGCAGGCCGAGGTAGGTGAGGACCTCGCGGCCGGTGAGCCGTTCCGGCATGGCGTTGCCGTCGGGCAGCACGCCGATCAGTCCCTTGGCCTGGACGGTGTCGCGCCAGACGTCCACGCCGAAGATCTCGGCGCGGCCGGCGTCGGGGCGGAGCAGGCCGACGGCCATGGCCAGGGTGGTGGTCTTGCCGGCGCCGTTAGGGCCGACCAGGCCGTAGAAGGATCCGGCGGGAACAGTGAGGTGGATGTCGTCGACCGCCAGGTGGTCGCCGAAGGCTTTGCGGAGTCCGGTGGTACGGAGGGCGGGCTCCCGGTGGGTTGACATGCTTTGAGAATCGCGCGAGGGCGGGGATGACGGATCGTCCGGGCGGAGAGCGAGATGGTCGATTCCGGCATCAACCGATCGGTTGATGCCTGCCGATCCGCATCAACCACGGCAGAGACCGCACCGTCCCTTCAAAGAGCGTGTGTCCTTCGCGGATGGGCGCGGGCCTGGGGGGCCGCTTGACGTTTCCTTGACGGCCGGCCGCGTCCCGGCCGGGCGCTGCCGGGTATGCGGCAGATGTGCGGAACGGTACGACGGACCACGGTGATCGATGTCCACACTGACGCCCCGCAGGAAACCGCGAGAGCTCTGGTCGGCGTTCCGGAGCTCGCCGTTCCTGCCGGCGACCGTGCTGGTGTTCATCGTCGCCATCGGCGCGGGGACGTTCGCGGGCTCGTACACCTACGCGATGGCGAATCCGACGCCGCATCAGATCCCCTTGGCGGTCGTGGGCAGCAGTGGGCCGGTGCAGCGGGCGGCGTTCGTGGCGGGGATGGAGAGCGCGCTGCGGACGGCGCTGGAGTTGCGGAACTTCCCCACCTTCGAGGCGGCGGTCGAGGCGGTCGAGGAGCAGCAGGTGTTCGGCGTCATCCAGGTGGAGGGGCGGCGGGCGCGGCTCAACGTGGCCGGGGCGGCGGGCGCCTCGGTGGCCGAGTTGCTCAAGGAGGCCGGGCCGCAGGTGGGGGCGCGTATGGGAGTGCCGGTGACCGTACGGGATCTCAAGCCGCTGCAGCGCGGTGATCCGCGCGGACTGGCCCTGTTCTACATCTCGCTCGCCGCGGTGATCATCGGCTTTCTCGGTGCGTCCCAGCTCACCGTGCACGCCGCCGGGCTGCGCCCGTGGGAGCGGATCGGCTTCACCCTCGTCTACGCCCTGCTGGGCGGGTTCGCGATCGCGGCGGTGGTCGACTGGCTGCTCGGCGCGCTGTCCCTGCCGTTCGTGGAGTCGTGGCTGATCCTGGTGTTGACCATGTTCACGTCAGGGATGGTCTTCACCATGTTCAACACGCTCATCGGGCGCTGGGCGCTGGTGCCCACCTGGGGGGTGATGGTGCTGATCGGCAACCCGTCGTCCGGCGGCGCGGTGTCGTGGCCGCTGCTGCCCTCGCCGTTCGGGGCGATCGGGCGCTGGCTGCCGCCGGGCGCGTCGGTCAACGCTCAGCACACGGCCGTCTACTTCGGCGGCCATCAGCATCCGCTGCCGTTCCTGGTGCTGGCGACGTGGGCGGTGGTGTCCTGCGCGGTGTTCCTGACCTGGCCCAACCTGGCGGCGATCAGGGCGACGCGCGGGGGCACGCCCGGACGAGGCTCAGGTACTCCTCCCGGCTGATCCGGTGCACGGCCAGCCCCAGCCGGTTGCGTTCGGCGAAGCGGTGCAGGTCGTCCGGTGACCATGGGCCGGGGAGGTGGTGCAGCGGCTGGTTCTCACCGTCCGTGACGAACAGGCCGGTCAGGTCCTCGTACCGGTAGAGGAGCAGACCGGTCGCCTGGATGTCGGGCAGGCGTTCCATGCCCTGGTCGATGTGCAGCTCGCCGGTCGAAGTGATCGACAGGTTGGGGCCGCCGGGCGGTCCGGCGATCGCGCCCTTGCGGGCCCTGAACCCGCGTAGCCGGGCCCGGAGCGGGCGGATGGCGAGCAGCAGCGGGCTGAAGGCGACCACCAACCACTTGACCTCGATGATGTCGATCAGCACCCTGCCGACCAGCGTCAGCCCTCGCCAGGCGGCCCACGCCCCCACCGAGATGAGGTACGCCATCAGCGCCAGCCCGGCCAGCCCGACACCGTAGATCAGCGGCGTGCGCCAGCGGGGTGGGCGCGGCGGGGTGAGGCCGTGCAGGCGCCGCCAGCCGGGCGCGCGACCGGCGAGCAGCGCGCGATCCTCGGGCCGCGCGCGATCCTCAGGCCGCGCGCGGCCGGCGGGCAGTGTGCGGGGCTTCGGCCCCGGATCGTCGCCGCGGGGTACGACCTCGTCGCTGCCGGGTACGACCTCATCGCCGCCAGGTACAACCGGGATCCCCGCCCGCGTGCCGAAGTCGCGCACCTGCGAGGGATCCCAATCGCCGGGCAGGTCGAGCATGACCAGGCCGTCGGCGTCGCGCGCGGCGAGCCCGGTCACCGGCGCATCGCCCGAGTCGTAGGCGTAGAGCCAGAGGGAGGCGGGCGTCACCCTCACCGACTCGCCGGTGGCGGAGTCGCCGGCGGTCAGCTCGTGGCCGTCCCACGACAGGACCGTGCTCGGGCACGGAGCGCCTGCGGTGGCGCCTCCGCGCGGAATCAATTGATCGTCCACATGATCACATCCCATGGGGACCCCCTGTCTCCTATGACGAACGGGACAGGCGCGGAGTTTCAGGTCAGGACCTTGACGACGCCGGTGAGTGCGAGCTGGACGAGGGCCAGCGGCACCAGGCCGGCCCAGGCGAGCTTCTGGAGCTGGTCCTCGCGCAGGCGCGGGAAACTCACCCGCACCCAGATGACCACGAAGGCCAGCAGGAACACCTTGGCCAGCGTCCACAGCCAGCCGGGCAGCAGCGGTCCGTGCCAGCCGCCGAGGAAGAGCACGGTGGTCAGGAAGGACAGGACGACGATGCCGGCGTACTCGGCGAGCATGAACAGGGCGAACCGCATGCCGGTGTACTCCGTCATCGGGCCCATGATGATCTCGGATTCGGCGATCGGCATGTCGAAGGGCGGCCGGCGCAGCTCCGCCAGCCCGGCCATGAAGAAGACCACGCCGCCGATCGCCTGCCAGGGCAGCCACCACCACTGCCACGCCTCGACGATGCCGGGCAGCGACAGCGTGCCTGCGGCCATCGCGACCGAGGAGGCCGCCAGCACCAGCGGAAGCTCGTACGACACGAGCTGGGCGGCGGCCCGCATGCCGCCCAGCACGGAGTATTTGTTGGCCGACGCCCACCCGGCCATGATCGCGCCGAGCACGCCGATGCCCATCACCGCGAGCACGAAGAACAGGCCGAGCTCCAGGTCGACGCCCACGAAGCCGTCGTCGACGGGCAGGGCGATCAGCACGACCAGGTAGGGCACGAGCGCCACCCCGGGCGCGATCATGAAGATGCGCCGGTCGGCGGCGGCCGGGATGACGTCCTCCTTCTGCATGAACTTCACCCCGTCGGCGATGAGCTGCGCCCAGCCGTGGAAGCCGCCGGCGTACATCGGGCCGAGGCGCGACTGCATGTGCGCCATGACCTTGTGCTCGGTCTGCCCGACGATCAGCGGCAGCACCAGGAAGATGGCCAGGATGACGGCGAATCGCAGCACCACGTCAAGCATCGGAGGCCCCCCAGTCCGCCGGCACGCCGGGCGGCAACGTCTTGCGGCGGCTCGGCGCGCCGTGCCCGGACTCGCCGGGCTCCTTGGCGCCGGGCCACGGCTTGGCCACCCGGGCGGCCAGGATGAAGTCCTTGCGCAGCGGGTGCCCTTCGAACCCGTCGGGCAGCAGCAACGGCACCAGGTTGGGATGCCCCTCGAAGATCACCCCGAACATCTCGTACGTCTCCCGCTCGTGCCAGTCGGCCCCCCGATAGACGCCCACGGCGGAGGGCAGGCGCGGGTCGTCGTGCGGCACCCGGGTGCGCAGCAGCAGCCGCTCGCGGCTCTCGGGCCGGTAGACGTGCGCCACGACGGTGAAGCTGTCCGGCGGCTCGTCCACGCCGGTCAGCCAGTCGAAGAAGGCGTAGCCCAGCTCGTCGCGGGCGAGGGTGAGCAGCTCGATCCAGTCGGCGGGGGCGACGTCCACGACGGTGTCGCCGAAGGTGTCGCTGATCTCGGCCCGGTCCCCCAGGCGGCCGAAGGCGTCCCGGTCTCCCAGGCGGTCGGAGCCGGTCACGCGTGCTCCCCGTAGCGGTCGCCGAGCTTCTCGGCCGCGATCTTCTCCTGCAGCTTCATGATCCCGTACAGCAGGGCTTCGGGCCGGGGCGGGCAGCCGGGCACGTAGACGTCGACGGGGATGA
This sequence comes from Nonomuraea glycinis, assembly GCF_014646515.1. Taxonomy (GTDB): domain Bacteria; phylum Actinomycetota; class Actinomycetes; order Streptosporangiales; family Streptosporangiaceae; genus Nonomuraea; species Nonomuraea glycinis. The sequence goes on along the minus strand of NZ_BMNK01000012.1, from coordinate 240,983 downwards.
TCTGGTCGACGCCGTTGGTGACGCAGTAGGAGTCCCAGTAGGGGCCGCCGGAGTTGGAGCAGGCGCCGAAGGAGATGACGTACTTGGGGTCGGGCATCTGCTCGTAGAGCCGCTTGACGGCGGGGGCCATCTTGTCGGTGACCGTGCCGGAGACGATCATCAGGTCGGCCTGGCGGGGGCCGTTGGCGAACGGGATGACCCCGAATCTGATGAAGTCGTGCCTGCTCATCGACGTGGCGATGAACTCGATCGCGCAGCAGGCCAGCCCGAAGTTGAACACCCACAGGGAGTATCGCCGCCCCCAGTTGAGCACGAACCGCATCGGCTTGGGCGCCAGCCGGGAGATCGGCCCCACGGTGGGCATCGGAAGATCCGTCGCTGCCATACAGCCATTCTTACGCGGATGTCCGGCGAGGGCTACGTCCAGCTCAGCACGCGTTTGCGCCAGGCGTAAAGGATGCCGAGGGCGATGAAGCCGAGGAAGACGAACATCTCCACCAGCGTCGTCACGCCGTAGCCGGGTGCGTCGAAGACGGTGGCCCACGGGAAGAGGAAGACCGCGTCTACGGCGAAAATAACGTAAAGATAGGTGAAGACGTAGTAGCGGACCTGCGACTGGGCCCAGCCGTCGCCCACCGGGTCGACGCCGCACTCGTAGGTGGTCAGCTTCTCGGCGGTGGGCCGGGACGGCCTGAGCAGGCGGTTGGCCATCATGGCCCCGGCCACGACGGCGACGCCGATCGCGAGCAGCGCCGCGACCAGCAGGTAGGACCCGTAATAGCCGTCCATACAACGCATGGTAACCCGCTCAAAGCCTAACGCCCTATACCCCCAAATCCCGGCAAACAGCATTTTTTGCCCCATATGGTGTCATCTATGCCTAAACTCCGAATCTTCGGAGGAATTGTGCTGCTGGTCTGCTCCTCCGCGGGGTGCGGGCTCGCGGCCGCTTCCCCTGAGCGCCACAACGTGCTCCCCGCCGACCCGACGCGGATCGAGTTCGTCGACCCCGCCACCGTCGCCGGACTGGCCCCCAAGGTGCTCACCACCGGCGAGTCGGCGTCCAGGCACGCCTACATCGGCTACCCGGAGTTGTCCGACGCCCCGCACCTCAACGACAGACTGCGCGAACAGGCCCGCCGTCAGCTCGCGGACTTCCGCGAGTCCTCCCGGAACACGGCCGACGCGGAGCTGAACGTGGACTGGCAGCTCGCCGCCGTAGGCGACGTGGTCGGCGTACGGCTGCGCACCGGCGAGTTCCGCGGCGCCGACTGGGGCAACAGCAGCCAGACGTTCTGGTACGACCGGCGCAGCGGCCGGGCCACCGACTCCACCGGGCTGCTGTCCGGCCAGGACGCCCTGCGGGAGGTCGCCCGCCTGGTCAAGACGTCGCTCAAGGCGCGCGGCCCGGAGATCGACAGGGAGCAGGTCAAGCCCGAACCGGACCGGTTCGACTCGATGGCCTTCAACGGCACGGGCGACCTGGTCGTGGAGTTCGACGACTGCCAGCTCGGGCCGTGCTCGCTCGGCCGGCTGGCCGTGGCCGTGCCGGCGGTCCAGGCCGAGCCGCTGCTGTCGGCGACCGGCCGGCGCGCGCAGGAGTCCGTACGCCTAACCGCGCAGCGGGTCTCGGTCAAGCGGCCGCCCGCCGTGCCGCGCCCTGGTCCCCCCGCCTCCAGCACCGGCGCCGGCGCCGGCACCGTGAACTGCGGCCAGGTCAAGTGCGTCGCGCTGACCTTCGACGACGGCCCCGGGCCGTACACCGCCGCATTGCTCGACACGCTGCGCCGGCACGGCGCGCGGGCGACGTTCTTCCCGTTGGGCAGCAGTGCGGCGGCCCGGCCCGAGCTGCTGCGGCGGATGAGCGCGGAAGGGCACCTGGTCGGCAACCACAGCTGGGCGCACCGCGACCTGTCCACGCTGCCGTCCAGCCAGATCGCCCACTCGCTGCAGAGCACCGAGGACGTGGTGTCCGCCGCGATCGGCCAGACGCCCACCCTGGTCCGCCCGCCGTACGGGGCGGTGAGCCTGGACGTCAGGAACGTCGCCCGCGAGCGGGGGCTGTCTCTGGTGGGCTGGGACGTCGACACCCACGACCAGCACGACCCCGAGGCCGCGGCGATCGCCGGCCGGGCGGTGGAGCAGGCGCACCCAGGGGCGATCGTGCTCATGCACGACGTGCATCGCGCGACCGTTGACGCGATTCCGGACATGGTGGAAAGGCTGCGCGGGAAGGGTTACACCTTCGTCACCGTTCCAGAGTTGTACGGCACGAAGATGCGGGCCGGACGGCTGTACACGTCAGGGATCAAGCCCGTACGCAAGGAGCCCCTGACGTAGGTCATGGGGCAGGGGGACGTATAGTTGGCGATCGTGACCCGAACCGTCCTCTTCGCACGCCTGCATGTGGACCTCTGCAGGCTGGCGTCAGGGCTGTGTCGTCGTTCTCCCACTTCACCCTGACTTCTCCCGCCGCGTTTACCCGCTTTGACCAGCTTGCAAACGCGTGACCTTTCGAGGATCTAGCATGGAAACAGAGAACGCGCCAGAAGCACCGCGCCCCGGCGCGTCGAGGAGGACCGAGGCGTGACCAAGCAGGTTCAGCAGCTCGATCGTGTGATCATCCGCTTCGCCGGAGACTCCGGCGACGGCATGCAGCTCACCGGCGACCGGTTCACGGCCGGCACCGCCGAGTTCGGCAACGACCTGTCGACGCTGCCCAACTTCCCCGCCGAGATCCGTGCTCCCGCAGGGACCCTGCCGGGCGTTTCGAGCTTCCAGCTCCACTTCGCCGACCACGACATCCTCACCCCCGGCGACGCGCCCAACGTGCTCGTCGCGATGAACCCGGCGGCGCTCAAGGCCAACATCGGGGACCTGCCGCGCGGCGCCGACATCATCGCCAACACCGACGAGTTCACCAAGCGCAACCTGCAGAAGGTCGGCTACGCCGCCAACCCGCTGGAGGACGGCTCGCTGGCCGAGTGGCGGCTGCACGCGGTGCCGCTGACCTCGCTCACGGTCAAGGCGCTCGAAGGCTTCGACCTGTCCAAGAAGGACGCCGAGCGCTCCAAGAACATGTTCGCCCTCGGCCTGCTCTCCTGGCTCTACCACCGGCCGACCGAGCACACGATCAAGTTCCTCGAGCAAAAGTTCGCCAAGAAGCCGGAGATCGCCAAGGCCAACATCGCGGCCTTCCAGTCCGGCTGGAACTTCGGCGAAACCACCGAGTCCTTCTCCGTCTCCTACGAGGTCAAGCCCGCCAAGCTGCCCCCGGGCGTCTACCGCAACATCTCCGGCAACCAGGCGCTGGCCTACGGGCTGATCGCCGCCTCCGTGCAGTCCAAGCTGCCGCTGTTCCTGGGCTCCTACCCGATCACCCCGGCCAGCGACATCCTGCACGAGCTGTCCAGGCACAAGCAGTTCGGCATCCGCACCTTCCAGGCGGAGGACGAGATCGCGGGCGTCGGCGCGGCGCTGGGCGCGGCGTTCGGCGGGGCGCTCGGCGTCACCACCACCTCGGGCCCCGGCGTGGCGCTGAAGGCCGAGACCGTCGGCCTGGCCGTCACCACCGAGCTGCCGCTGATCGTCGTGGACGTGCAGCGGGCCGGGCCGAGCACCGGCATGCCGACCAAGACCGAGCAGACCGACCTGCTCATGGCCCTGTACGGCCGCAACGGCGAGTCGCCGGTGCCGGTCGTGGCGGCGATGTCGCCGAGCGACTGTTTCGACGCGGCCATCGAGGCGGTCCGGATCGCGGTGAAATACCGCACCCCGGTCATGCTGCTGTCGGACGGTTACCTGGCCAACGGATCGGAGCCGTGGCGCCTGCCAGAAGTCGCAGATTTGCCGGATATTTCGCAGGAATACACGACGGCACCGAACGGCGACGACGGCGCGTTCCTGCCGTACAAGCGGGACACCGAGACGCTCGCCCGCCCGTGGGCCATCCCCGGCACCGCCGGCCTCGAACACCGCATCGGCGGCATCGAGAAGGCCGACGGCACCGGCAACATCTCCTACGACCCGGACAACCACGACCTGATGGTCCGCACCCGCGCGGCCAAGATCGCCGGCATCGACGTGCCCGACCTCGAGGTCGACGACCTCGACGACGACACGAAGGTGCTCGTCCTCGGCTGGGGCTCCACGTACGGGCCGATCGCCGCCGCCGTGCGGCGGATCAGGAAGGACGGCGGCAGGGTCGCCCAGGCACACCTGCGCCACCTCAACCCGCTGCCCGCCAACACCGGCGAGGTGCTCAAGCGCTACGACAAGGTGCTGCTGCCCGAGATCAACCTCGGCCAGCTCGCCCTGCTGCTGCGCGGCCGCTTCCTCGTCGACATCATCAGCTACAACCGCGTGCGCGGGCTCCCGTTCAAGGCCGAGGAGCTGGCCGGAGTCATTCAGGACGTGATCGACAGTGAGTGAGCACATCAACGGGAAGGGCCTGAGCCTCATCCCCAAGACGGACGTCAAGCAGACCCTGAAGGACTTCAAGTCCGACCAGGAGGTCCGCTGGTGCCCCGGCTGCGGCGACTACGCGATCCTGGCCGCGGTGCAGAGCTTCCTGCCCGAGCTCGGGCTGCGGCGCGAGAACATCGTGTTCGTCTCGGGCATCGGCTGCTCCTCGCGGTTCCCGTACTACCTCGACACCTACGGCTTCCACTCCATCCACGGCCGCGCGCCGGCGATCGCGACCGGTCTGGCCGCCTCCCGGCCCGACCTGAGCGTGTGGGTGATCACGGGTGACGGTGACGCGCTGTCCATCGGCGGCAACCACCTGATCCACGCGCTGCGCCGCAACGTCAACCTCAACATCCTGCTGTTCAACAACAGGATCTACGGGCTGACCAAGGGCCAGTACTCTCCGACCTCCGAGGTCGGCAAGATCACCAAGTCGACCCCGATGGGCTCGCTGGACAAGCCGTTCAACCCGATCTCGCTGGCCCTGGGCGCCGAGGCGTCGTTCGTGGCCAGGACGCTGGACTCCGACCGCAAGCACCTGCAGTCGGTGCTGCGCGAGGCCACCGCGCACCGCGGCACCTCGCTGGTGGAGATCTACCAGAACTGCAACATCTTCAACGACAACGCCTTCGAGCCGATGAAGGACCCCGAGGTCCGCGACGACATCATGCTCCGGCTGGAGCACGGGCAGCCGATCGTGTCGGCGTCCAAGGCGGTCGTCAGGACGGCCGATGGCGACATCGAGGTCGTCCCGAGGGCGGAGGTGAGCGAGGACCGCATCCTCGTGCACGACGCCCACCGGCCGGACCCGTCGGTGGCCTTCGCGCTGTCGCGGCTGGACGAGCCGGCCTTCCAGCACGTGCCGATCGGCATCTTCCGTCAGGTGGACCGCCCGGTCTACGACGTGCTGATGGCCGAGCAGCTTGAGGAGGCCGTGGCCCAGCAGGGGCGCGGCGACCTGGGCGACCTGCTCATGGGTGGCGACACCTGGCGCATCGGCTGACGCCTGTGGGCGCCGCCGCCCTCGGGCGACGGCGCCTCAGCTCCACGGCACCTCTGATCGGTGGCACCTCCGATCGGACGGCGCTTCAGATCGTCGACAGCACCCGATCGCTGACGAAGCAGAGCATCCCGAACTCCCGCGCCCGCCGCTGCGCGAAGTCACGCAGCTCGTCGCTGTCGGCGTAGTCGAGGGCGTACAGGTCGACGTCGAGGCCGAGCAGGCGCTCGGCGACCTCGGCGTGCGCCTCCAGGACGTCGTCGGGCCAGGGCTCGTACCGCCCGGCGTCCACCCAGCGGGCCGAGAAGGACTCGAACAGGATGCCGTCCACCAGGCCGGCGATCTCCGGCAGCAGGCCGAAGCCCCGGTTGGCCAGCAGGTACGCGGGCCTGGCCTCCTCCTGGATCGCGGCGATGAGGATGAGCAGGTGGGGCAGGTCCTCGGGATAGTTGTGCTCGATGTTGAGCGTGTCGAGGAACAGGCCGCGAAACCCGGTGGCCATGGCCCGGGTGGCCTGGTCCACGACGTGGGCCACCCAGCGCGGATCGCCCACGTGCACGAACGCGCCGCCCCAGTCGGGATTGCGCTCGGCGCGCTGCCAGGGCGCCCGAGGACCCACGTCCTCGGTCAGCGACAGGTAGCCGAGCGTCTGCACCCCGCGCTCGCGCAGCAGGCCGAGCTCCTGCCGGGAGTAGAAGTCAGCTTGCAGGACGACCTTGTCGAACCGGGTGAGCCGATCCAGCTCCCCCGCCCCGTAGTAGAACGCGATGGGCTGCGTCACCCCGTCCCTTCCCGAGGCGGGGGTCCGCGCCACCCCGCCCCTCCGTGCCACCCCACCTCCTGCCGAGGCTGCGGGCCGCGTCATCCCGCCGACTCCCGGTACCACTCGAAGGTCCGCCGGACGCCCTCCTCCAGCGGGACTCGCGGCTCGTAGCCGGTGAGCTCGCGCAGCAGGGTGAGGTCCGGGCAGCGGCGTGCCACCGACCCCGCCGGCGCGGGCAGCTCGCGGATGACGGGGCTCACGCCCGCGATCCGCAGGACGAGCTTGGCCAGGTCGCCGATGTTGGTCTCCTCCGCGTCGTTGCCGATGTGCACGATCCGGCCGGCGGCGTCCGGCGTCGCCATCAGCCGGACCATCGCCTCGGTGGCGTCGTCGACATGGCAGAACGCCCTGCTCTGCTCGGCGCCGTACAGCGTGAAGGGGTCCTCGCCGCGGGCCGCCCGGAGCGACAGCTCGGGGATGACGTGGTCGGCGCCCATGCGCGGGCCGTAGATGTTGTGGAAGCGGCCGACCACGGCCGTGAACCCCTTGGCCCGCGCGGTGTGCAGCACCGCGGCCTCGCCGAGCATCTTGCTGATCGCGTACGTGAACCGGGGCGAACCGACGTCCTCGATCATCAGCGGCACGTCCTCGGGCGTCGGCACGGGCACCACCCCGGCGCTCACCCCGCCCGCGTACGCCTCGCTGGTGGAGGCGAAGAACAGCCGGTCGTCCGGGCCGATCCAGTCGAGCAGGTGCATCAGCGCCAGCGTGTTGACCCTGATGACCCGGGCCGGGCCGGACTCGACGTTGCGCACGCCCACCACCGCGGCCAGCATGTAGATCTGGTCCCAGCCGGGCTTCAGCGCCTGGTAGGAGGCCGGGTCCGTGAGGTCCGCCGAGCGCACCTCGACCTCGCCGGCGAGCGCGGCCAGCGCCGGGTCCCGGCGACCGCGGGAGAAGTCATCGCAGATGGTGACCTCGTGCCCGTCGGCGCGCAGCCGGCGGGCCAGGTGCAGCCCGATGAACCCGGCCCCGCCCAGCAGCAGCGCCCTCATGACGCGACCCCCTGCGGGGTGTAGCCGATGCCGGCGTAGCGGGCTCCGCTCGCGGTCACCGCGGCCTCGTCGAGGATGCGCCACGAGTCGAACAGCACGCGCACGTCGGAGCCGGCCAGCCGGGCCGCCGGCTCGATCTCGCGGTAGTCCGGATGGTCGTTGATGATGATCATCGCGTCGGCGCAGGCGAAGGCCTTGTCCAGGCTGACGGGCTCGCCGCCGTACTTCAGGATCACCTCGTCGGCGACCAGCGGGTCATGCCCGCGCACCACCAGCCCCGCCGCCATGAAGATCGGCAACATGTCCGCGATGGGGGTGCCGCGCATGTCGTCGGTGGCGGGCCAGCCCTTGTACGCCCAGCCGAGCACCGACAGCCTGACCCCCTCGGTACGGCCGAACTCCTGCCGGATCAGCTCCACCAGCCGCCCCGCCACGTACGCGGGCAGGTGCTCGTTCAGCGCCCTGGCCCGGCCCACGAGGTACGGCTCACGTCCCGGCAGCGTGCTGGCCAGCATGAGGTACGGGTCCTTCGACAGGCAGCCGCCCCCCACGTAACCGGGCCGGGCCAGGTCGGGCCGGGGGTAGTCGACGTTGGTCGCCCTGATGACCTCCAGCGGGTCCAGCCCGTGCTGCTCGGCGATGAGCGCCAGCTCGTTGCCGAAGGCGTAGATCGCGTCGGTGTGGCAGTTGTTGGCGAGCTTGACCATCTCGGCCGCCTCCAGGCTGGAGACGGGCACGAGCTGCCGGGCGAGCCCCTGGAACAGCTCGACGCCCGCGTCCAGGCTGCCGGCGTCGAGGGCGCCGATCACCTGGGGCAGCTCGACGAGCTCGCGCAGCGCCTGGCCCTGGATGGTGCGCTCGGGCGCCATGACCAGGCGCGGATGCTCCCAGCGGGCGGCGAGCGCCGGCAGCACGATCTCGCGGGACGTGCCGATCGGCACCGTGCTGCGCACGACGACCAGGGTGCCGGGGTGGCAGCGCGCGGCCACCTCCCCGGCCGCGGCGGCCAAGTTGCTCAGGTCGGGCGTGCCCGTGGCCAGGTCGACGGGGGTGGACACGGCCAGGATCACGGCGTCCAGCGGCTCGGCGGGAAGCTGGTCGGAGATGAAGATCTTGGTGCCGAGAAGGTCGTCGAAGGTCTCGGCCACTCCTGGCTCGAAGACGTGGATCCGGCCGCTGGACAGCGCCTCGACCACCTGCGGGCTGACGTCGACGCCGTGCACGATGTGGTTCTTGCGAGCCAGGGCGGCGGTCAGCGTCAGGCCCACGTAGCCCATACCGACAACGGCTACTGTTTTCTGCATTTCTCGCTCCTTTCCCATCTTTTCTACTGACAGGGCGGGCTGATGCGGTCGAGGTCGACCGTGGTGACATTGCCCGCCATACCGGCCTTGCGGTAGTGGGCGCAGGCGGTTCGGGTGTTCTCCGGCGAGGTGGCGTAATCGGTGGCGAGTATGGCCTTGCCGAGTTTCCGGAGTGCCAGGGCATGGGTCAGGTTCTCCTGGCACCAGTTTTCCCGGCAGGGCCGGTCGGTGGCCCTGAAGAACAGCTCCTCCATCCCGATGCCATCAATTGCTTCGACATATCCCGAAAAATGCCTAAGCTCGGGGGAATTCTGTGGAACGACGTAAAAATCGGGGCGAATGTTTTTCGCGTACTCGCTGATTTTGCTGATCAGGGCGACCATCTGGCGGGCCAGGCCGTCGCGGGTCTCCCCCGGCAGCCGCGCCAGGTCGATCTCCTCGTAGGCGAGCGGCGTGTCGAGGTAGACCCCGTCGAAGCCGGCCCGCAGCGCCTGGTCGAGCCTCGGCTTGACGACCTGGCTCCACCAGCGCGGCGCCCAGTACTTCACGAAGTGCTCGTCGGGCCAGTCCGGCCAGGTGTTGAGCAGCAGGTCGGCGTCCCGCTCCCGCAGGGGCCCGAACTCGGTCCTGAACTCCTCGATCGACCCGATCTCGAAGTAGGCCAGCACCAGCTTGCCGCTGCTCCTGACCCGCCCGATCTCCTCAGCGGTGAAGTAGCCCCCGGTGGTGCCGTCCCGCGACAGGTCCACGATCGCGAGCTGGTGCGGCGCCCTCGCGACGGCGTCCAGACGGCCCCCCGGATAGCCCTGCAACACGTACGTGAAGGAGCTGACCTCCCGCAGCGACGGCGTCGGCCCGGTCTCGGCCCCGGTCGTACACCCCCCGAGCAACGGCAGCGCGGCGAGCGCCGCGAGCCCGGCGGGGCCCGACCGCGCCAGAGACCCGCGCACCGCGCGCCCGGCGGGCCCCGACCGCGCCAGGAAGCCACGCGCCGGGCTCGACCGCGGGCGGGGGCCGTCGCTCATGCCATCGCCTTGATGGAGTCGGCGAGGCCGTACTCCGGCTGCCAGCCCAGCACCCGGGCGGCGCGGCCGGTGTCCGCCCGGCTCCAGGTGACGCCGGCGGAGCGGGCCGAGGCGGGCGCGCTCTCCCGCACCTCGCCGCCGAACCCGGCCCGCGCGGCCAGCATCGCGACCGCCTGCCGCACCGTGACGGCCCGGCCGCTGCCCACGTTGAAGATCCGCTCGGTCAGCTCGGGGACGAACGCCGCCCGCACCACCGCGCCGGCCACGTCCCGCACGTCCACGAAGTCGCGGTAGGCGCCGAGCGGCCCCAGCTCGATGTGCGCGGCGCGGGCCGCCACCGCCCGTTTCAGCGCGCCGCCCGCCCTGCCCAGCACGCTCTCGCCGCTGGTCCCCGGACCGACCGGGTTGAAGATCCGCAGGGACGCCCCGTCCAGCCTGCCGTCCAGCGCGGCCCGCTCGACCAGGAGGGTGCCGGCCAGGTGGCTGATGCCGTACGCGCCGGCGGGCCGTACCGGATCCTGTTCGTGCACCGAGTGGCCGTGCTCGGTGGGGCCGTACTCGGCGGCCGAGCCCAGCCGGACGAACCTGGCCTGGGGCACGGCCGCCACGATCGCCTCGACGAGGACCGCCGTGGCGGTCGCGTTGCCGCGCAGCAGCTCGTCGTAGCCGCCCGACAGCCGGCCCACGCAGTTGAGCACCACGGTGGGGCGGGCCGCGCGGAGCAGCCGCGCCGCGTCGTCGGGCGTGGCCGCCAGCAGGTCCAGCTCCGTCCTGCCGGGGCAGAGCAGCCTGGACACCCGGGGATCGTCCGCCAGCAGGGCCCGGACCTGGCGGCCGAGGAAGCCCGTGGCCCCGAACAGCACCACGGTGCTCATCGCACCGGCTCCCGCGACGGCAGCAGCTGGGGCCTGATCTCGTCGAAGCGGGCGTTGGCCTCGTCGTAGTCGTCGGGGCGGCCGATGTCGAGCCAGTAACCCTCGAATTCGTAGACGCCCGGCGGCCGGTCCTGGGCGAGCAGGTCGAGGACCAGCTCGTCGAACCCGAACGACATCCCCTCTGGATAGCTCGCGATCGTGTCCCGCGACAAGGCGTAGACCCCCATGCTGACCAGGTAGCTGAGCAGGGGCTTCTCCCTGAAGCCGACGATCTGCCCGCCGCTGGCCTCCAGCACCCCGAAGTCGATCTTCACCACGCGGGGCGAGGTGGCCACGGTCAGCGGCGCGTCGGAGGAGACGTGGCGGGCCAGCAGGTCCGCGTAGTCGAGCGTGGTGAGCACGTCCCCGTTCATCACCAGGAAGTGCTCCGGCAGGCGGTCCCTGATGGGGAACAGCGGCCCGATCGTGGACAGCGGGGCGACCTCCTCGGTGTAGTCCACCGCCAGTCCCCACCGCGAGCCGTCGCCCACGAACGCCCTGATCAGCGGGCTCAGATGCCCCACGGCCAGGGTGGCGTGGGTGAACCCCTGGTGGGTGAGCTGCTGCAGGATGATGTCCAGGATCGCGTACTCCTCGCCGATGGGAACCAGCGGCTTGGGCAGCGCGGAGGTGTACGGTCGCAGGCGGACCCCCTTGCCACCCGCGAGTATGACGACATGCATGGTGAATCCCTCCCATGGTGCGTGATCAGCGATACCTGCGGACGTCCCGAAGGCCGGTGACCATCAGGACGAGCAGGATGATGAGGAAGAGCAGTCCCGCGCAGAGGAAGAGCAGGACGTCGGCCAGCGCGGACTCCGCACCGGGCAGCAGCAGCCGGGCGCCCAGGTGGACGGCCAGGGCCAGACCCTGCGCCACGCACAGGTGCGCGACCTTGCCCTGGTTGGCCAGCAGGAAGGTCAGGAAGTAGGCGCCGCCGACGGTCACGTGGGCGGCGGCCATGACGGCGCTCTCCGCCGACAGCGCCTGGGTGGCGTACAGGAAGGCGAGCGGCGCGGCCGACAGGGCGGCCAGCGCGGCCACGCAGGCCAGCAGGCCGCCGGCGACCAGCCGGCGGCCGGACGAGATGAACTGCGCCGGGTAGAAGACCTCGCGCAGCGTCGCCCTGGCCCGGTCCTCGAACAGGTGCGCCCGGTACTCCAGCACCCCCATGCCGAGCACCAGCCCGGCGCCGGCGATGGCCAGGTCGCTCCGGTCGAGGACGTACCTCGCCTCCGCCTGGAGCAGGAAGAGCGCGCACAGCGTGCTGTAGAGGAAGGCGGGCAGCAGGCCGCGCAGGTGGGCGCGGACCAGCGTGCGCAGCGGCGGCTCGGACGCCGGGTCGTCCTGGCCTTCGGCCAGCGTCAGCAGGACGGCGGCGGTCACGATGGCGGCGATGCAGATCGCCCCCAGGATGACGGTCAGCAGGCCGGCCCGGCTGTCGCCGACGGCGACGTAGGCCAGGCCCGCCGCCACCGCGGGCAGCATCATCGCCGCGAGCCGGCCCTCGCACCGGTAGAACAGCAGGATGCCGGAGGCGATCTGGAAGGCCATCTGCATCACGCAGAGCGCGACGAGCGAGACCGGGCCGCCCCTGACCATGGAGATCACGGTGGCCGTCAGCATCGCGGCGCCGACCCCGAGCACGAGGCCGGTACGCAGCACCCGGCCGGCCGAGCGAAGGTGGCCGCGTCCCACCAGCGTGTAGGCCAGTTGCGCGGCGGCGCTGCCGAGGACCCAGCCGATCCCGGTGGTGAGCACCAGGCCCGGCATCAGCCACCGGGTGCCCACGAGCCCGGAGGCGGCGGGGAGAAGCACGGCGGGCAGGCCGTACAGGAGCCCGTGCAGGATCTGGGCGAGCGGGCGGGCGCGCTGCGGCACGAGGCCGGGCGGGGGCGGCGGCGGAAGGTCCCGCCTTCTGACCGTCATGCGGGAGTAGGCGGCCTCGGCCAGCGAGAAGACGTCGGGGTGGCCGTACCGGTCGCGGGCGATCCGGTCGTTGAGCCCTTCGCTCTCCAGGATGGCGGCCACCTGCAGCGGCTCCACGGCGCGCGACAGCCTGGCGGCCATGGGGTCGATGAGCTCGTCGAGGACGCCGTCGGAAGCGGCGCCCTCGTTCGGAGCGAGGGTCGTCACGAAGCGAGCTCCTCGTAGACGCCCCGGTAGTCGTCGAGCGACTGCCGCAGCGTGAAACGTTCCAGAACGCGGGCGCGGGCGATCTCGCCGAGCCGTCCGCGCAGGCCGGGGTCCCGCAGCAGCCGCACGGCGGCGTCGGCGACGGCCACGTGGTCGCGCGGCGGCACGATGAACCCGGCGTCGGCGACCGCCTCCGCGACGCCGCCCACGTTCGTGCACACCACCGGCCTGCCGCACGCCATGGCCTCGACCACGGTGTACGGGAAGCCTTCGGAGATGCTGGTGAGGGCGACGACGCTGCCCGCGTGGTAGGCGTCGACCGGCGTCGAGACCCGGCCCTCGAACACCGCGCTGTCCCCCAGCTCCAGCTCGGCGATGAGGGCCAGGCAGCTCTCGTAGTAGGTCTCGTTGCCGGCGGGCACGCCGCCGAACAGGCGCAGCCTGGCTTCGGGGATCTTGTCGTGGACGATCGCGAACGCGCGGATCAGGGTGTGCAGGTCCTTCAGCGGGTCCACCCGGCCCATGAACACCAGCGTCGGCGTCTCCGGGTCCGACTCGGCCAGGGGGAAGTCCTCCGGGTCCACGCCGTTGTACATGACGCGGATGCGGTCCGGGTCGGCGCCGTTGTGCAACTGCCAGCGCCGGTTGTACGTCGAGTGCGGGGCGATGCGGTCGGCGGCGACGTAGGAGGCTCCGGCCAGCCGCCTGAAGAAGCTGAGCAGCAGCACCCGGACCGCGTGCGAGACCGGCTCGTTGACGTACTGCAGGTATCTCTCCCGCAGGTAGACGCCGTGCTCCGACAGCACGATCGGCGTGCCGTAGCGCCACTTGGCGGCCATCGCGACCAGCATGCTCAGCCCGTTCATCGCGACGTGGGTCAGGTCGGTGCGCAGCGGCGGCCCGGCCAGGGGGCGCAGCATGTGCCCCATCAGATCGCCCGCCGTGATCGCGTCGGCCAGGGTGAGCCCGTCGGTCCTGTTCCAGTACCAGGCGTCCATGAGCTGGCTGAGCGACTCGTTGGCGGTGAGCGCGCCGGCCAGGTCGCCGCCGTCGCGGGCGAAGCCGTACAGCGACTCCAGCGCCGACAGGAACTCCTCGCTGCCCGCGCCCATGACGGCGGGGGTGAGCACGATCTGGAGGAAACGCCCGTACGCCTCGCCGAAGGCCGCTCCCGGGGGCCGGCCGCTGCGCCGGTACCCGCCCTTCCACAGGGGGATGGAGATGACCTGTTCGAGGTTGGCGGGCAGGTCCCAGACGGGGCGCTCCCCGCCGTCCACCGTCATCGCCACGACGTCCCACCGGTAGTCGGGCATGCCCCTGATGAGCTGGTCCATCCACACACTCACCCCGCCCATGGCGAACGGGTAGGTGCCTTCGGACACCAGGGTCACCTTCACGGCCGCACGCTCGCCGGCACCGTGACGGGCACTCCCGCCGTCAGCGCCACGTGCGCGCCGGTGTCGGTGCCGTACGCCGTCGCCCCGGGGAGCGCGGCGTTGGTGGCGAAGACGGCGGCGTTCGCCGTCGCGGTGAAGGTGATCGTGCCCGCCGCCCGGTCGTAGACGGCGTTGACGTCCCCGAGCCCGGCGAAGTGCCGGGTGCGGCGCTCGACGTGCTGGGCGAGCGCGCCCCAGGTCGGGGTGAGCAGCGGTACGCCGTAGTAGCCGTTGTACTTGGCCAGCACGGCGTTCAGCCAGTCGAAGACCAGGCTCTTGTTGCTGCCGTGGTTGCGCAGGTTGCCCTGGTGGAAGGTGTGGGTGTAGATCGACCCCGACATGACGTGGGCCATGGCGACGTCGCTCTCGTGCCCCAGGATCTGCGTGTAGGTCTGGTTGACCGGCCAGTAGGGGAACGACCCCGACGGGCCGTAGTAGGAGTTGTAGAAGAGCGTCTCCTCGGCCGGCGTGGTCGTGTGGTAGGCGATGTTCGTCGGCCAGTCGGGCACGATCATGAGCGAGGGCTTGAGCGGGTGCTGGATGCCGCAGTTGAAGCACGACGGGCGGTGGCTGGCGAACGACATGTTGCCGTGCAGATACTTCACGCCGAGGTCCTCGGCGGCCTGCAGCAGGTGCGGGTTCGAGGCGGCCAGGCCGTGGTCCGTGGGCGGGTCGATGTCGTTGTTCGGATCGTCGTGATAAACGCCCAGGCCCGAGTACTCCCCGGTCTTGAGCACCGTCGGGTCCACCGGCAGGCCCAGCGCCGTGGCCCTGGTGAGGTTGTTCTGGATCTCGGCGCGGCTGGTTGCGTAGTCGAGCACGTTCATCTTCGGATGCGAGAACGTGTGGTTGATCCAGGAGAAGGACGAGGCCCGGCAGCGCGAGTAGCCGGTGAGGCCGTCGAAGCCCGGCAGCGGCAGTGGCAGCGGCAGCAGGCACTGAGGGAGTGTGGCCGGGTTCGCCCCCTCGCCGTTGTAGGCGACGTTGAGCTTGAAGCCGGAGGCCAGCGGGTTGGCGGTGCGGAAGCTGTTCTGCTGCTGGTAGGTGCTCACCGCGTCGGCCCAGGACATCCGGTAGCCGGGGTTCGTCTCCAGTGTCCCGTTGGCGTACAGGTGGTCGGTGTGGTTGAACCAGTCGTCCACGTCGACGTTGAGGTAGTGCCGCCGCTCGCCGAGGTGCAGTCCCCTGCTCGCCCACCTGAACAGCCCGTAGGCGAGCAAATCGGTCTGCGGCAGGTACTGGTTGGAGGTGAAGGTCAGCGCCATGCGCTCGCGGCCGTCGGTGGACGTGCTGCGCACGCCCAGGACGTCACCGCCGCTGGTGATGATCGGGTCGGCCTGGCAGTTCGCCGCGATCGTGCTCCGGTAGAGGTAGGAGAGCGAGATGGGGACGTTGACGCCGGTCTTGAGATAGTCGAACACGGCCCCGCCCGCCGAGGTCAGCGCGGTGCTGATCGGGGAGGCGCCCACGCCGCCCTCGCTCCCGGCGCGCAGGCAGTAGTCCTCCGGCCAGGTCCCGTACGCGGTGTAGAGCGAGACCTGACGAACGTTGTAGTCCCGCTCGTACGCCCATAGAACGTTCCATTCGTCGGCGTCGAAACCGCTGACGTAGTCGGAGCCGTCTAAATGGAGCAGCGAGTTGTTGGTCAGCAGGATGGCGTTGTACTTGCCCGTACCGTCGGCCTGGAGCAGGTCGGCGGCGGTGAGCGGCTGCGTCTTGCTGTAGAGGACGTCGTACGGCGCGCCGACGCGGTCGAGGGCCGCTTTCCAGGTCGCGACCCCCCAGTCGGTGTCGTCGACGGCGACGATCAGGGCCCGCAGCGCGACCCGGTCGCCGGCGGCGGCGGCCAGCGCGCGCTCGGAGGTGGCGGCGCGGGTCGAGCGGTCGAGCCGTACGGTGCCCTTCGTCGTGACCTTGGGCAGCGGCCCCAGCTTGTCCACTTTCGGCCGCTCGACCGGCGCCTTCAGTGGAGAAGCGTGCTCCCTGTCGGACTCCGACAGGGCCGGCTGAGGAGCGGCGAGGCCGAGAACCAAGGTGGCCGCACCGGCCAGCGCGATTGCCGATCGACCCGAAGAGCGGCCAGTAACAAATCTAATTAAATCCACCTTTATCACCCATCCGAGGCCCTATCCCTGAAATAACACGTAAGACCGGCACACTCCCCACCGGCCAGCCTTAAGTGTGCGTAAAGCGCGTTTCACTTGCGTTTCACCGCGATTTCCCGGACAGGGGTCACATGGCGAGAAGAATGAATATCCTCCCCAGACATAGGGACGCTCGGGAACGGCGCGGGAGGGTACATCCATGGAGTTCGGTGTTCTGGGAACACTGGAAGTGTCCGACGGGGAGCATCATTTATCGGTGCGCTCGATCAAGCAGCGCAGCCTGCTCGCCATGCTGCTCTGCCACCACGGCACGGTCGCGCGCAGCGACGTCCTGATCGACGCCCTGTGGGGGCCCGAGGCGGGCGACGCCGGAAGCAAGCGCCTGCGCCTGCAACTGCACCGGCTCAGGCGGACGCTGGGGGCGGGCGCGGAGATCATCCACCGGTCCACCGGCTACCTGCTGCGGGCGCCGTACGACGCGGTGGACGCCTGGAAGTTCGACCGGCTCGTCCAGCAGGGACGCCGGTCGCTCGCCGCCGGGCACACCCCCAAGGGCGGTGACCTGCTGCGCGAGGCCCTGCGCCTGTGGCGGGGACCCGCGCTGTCCGGCCTGAGCGATATCCCGTTCCTGCACCGCCAGGCCACCCGCCTGGAGGAGGAGCGGCTGGCCGCGCTGGCCGACCGCATCGACGCCGACCTGCGACTGCGGCGGCACGCGGACCTCGTCGGGGAGCTCACCGTGCTGGTGCGCGAGCATCCGCTGCGCGAGAGGTTCCGCAGTCAGCTCATGGTCGCCCTGTACCGGGGCGGCCGTCAGGCGGAGGCCCTGGAGGTCTACCGCGACGGCCGGCGCATCCTGGCCCGTGACCTCGGGCTGGAGCCCTCGCCGGAGCTACGCCGCCTGGAGGTGGCCATCCTGACCAGCGACTCATCCCTCGCCGACACCCGGCCCGCCGTCCACCGAGCGGTGCACTCCCGCGGTGGCGGCCGACGGGACGGGCCGCGCGGGCCGCGCGGGCCGAGCTGCCCGCACTGCCGCTGACGGAACGCCTGCCGCCTGCGGAACGCCTTGCTCTGGCGTCCCGCAGGCGCCGGCGGGACGCCTGGCGCGTCGGGCGGTTCTCAGGGCACGATGCCGGGGTGGCGAAGACGTGGTGGTACGTCCTGGCCGCGATCGCCGCCCTGGTGCTGGCCGTGACGATCGCGCGGGGCACCGGCGAGCCCGCGCGCACGGCGCTCCCGGCCCTTGAGCCCGGCTTCACCACCACCCTCCCGCCCGGTTCGCCGACCGCCACCACCGGCCTGCCCCGTCATCCGAACGCCGTCCCTCCCGGTTTTCCGAACGCCACCAGCACGGGTGTGCGCCCTGGCACCCGGCTCACGGTGCTGACCGGGGACCGGACCTTCGCCACGGACGGCGAGATCGTCGAGGGCATGGACTTCCACGGCTTCGTCGAGGTGACGGGGCGCGGCGTCACCTTCAGGAACTGCGTCTTCCGCGGCGGCGTCGCCGACCGGGTGCGCCCGCTGCTCGACACCGAGCACGCCCGCGACACCGTGATCGAGGACTCCGAGTTCCGTCCGGCGCACCCGTCACCGTCCGTCGACGGCATCTGGGCCGCCGCCACGAGGATCTACCGCTCGGAGTTCACCGGCACGGTCGACGGCGTCAAGGCGCACACCGGCACACTCGTCCAGGACTCCTACATCCACGACCTGAGCTGGTTCGCCGCCGACCCCGACCAGGGCGGCGGCGCCACGCACAACGACGGCGTCCAGGCCTTCGCCGACCAGCGCGGCGTGCACCTGGTGCACAACACCATCGACCTGTCCACCACCGAGGACCCGAACGCGGCCGTCCAGTCCTCGGCCGACGACCTGCGCATCGAGAACAATTACCTCAACGGCGGCGGCTGCGTCATCAACATCGACCACACACCCCTCGGCCGCCCGCTGACCGGCCAGCACATCACCGGCAACCGCTTCGGCCGCGACTCCGCCTACGACTGCCCGATCCTGCTGAGCAGCCGGACGAAGCTGACCGGCGGCACGGGCAACGTGTGGCACGACACCGGGGACCCGATCCCCGACCCCGAACGACACGACTAGCTGGAGGACAGATGCCGCCCTGGCACGACACACGGGTACTGGTCACGGGAGCCACCGGTTTCATCGGCGCCCACCTGGTCAGACGCCTGTCCACCCTCGGCGCCCAAATCCACGCGGTCACCCGCCGCCCACCCGAGGCTTCCAGGCACGGCGAGCAGTGGCACGTGGCCGACCTGAGCGACGCCGCCGCGACCGCGGACCTGGTGGCGCGGGTCTCCCCCGAGGTGGTCCTCCATCTGGCCAGCGAGGTCACCGGCGTACGCGAGCCGGGCACGGTCGCGCCGACGCTCGCGGGCAACCTCACCGCCGCCGTGAACCTGCTGACCGCCGTCACCGGCACCCCGGTGCGCAGCATGGTGCTCGCCGGGTCGGTCGAGGAGCCGCGTGACGGCCTCGCACCGAGCTCCCCGTACGCCGCCGCGAAGGCCGCCGCCACCGGCTACGCCCGCATGTTCCACGCCCTGTGGCAGGTGCCCGTGTCGGTGCTGCGGGTCGCGATGGTGTACGGCCCCGGCCAGCCCGACACCACCAAACTGGTGCCGTACGTAACGCTGTCGCTGCTACGCGGCCAGGAGCCGGAGCTGACCTCCGGGTCCAGGATGGTGACCTGGGTGTACGTCGAGGACGTGGTGGACGCATTCATCCTGGCCGGCACGAACAACGCGGCGGCCGGCCACGTGCTCGACATCGGCACCCCGGACCCGGTGTCCATCCGCGACACCGTCGAACTCCTCGCCACCCTGGTGAACGACACAACGGCCGACCGCACTGTACGGCCGAGGTTCGGAGCGGTGGCGGCTCGCCCCCTCGACCGTACACAGCTCTCCGACCCCGGGCCGGCCGAGCGGGTGCTCGGCTGGCGGCCCGCCACCAGCCTGGAGGCCGGCCTCCGGCAAACCATCGCCTGGTACGCCGAGCACCCGTAGAGGACAGATCCCTGTTCAGCTCCAGAAACTCCAGTGACACGATCGGGTTGGTTGTCTGGCTCTCGGCCGTGACGCCTGGAAGGGCGGCGATGGCAAGGATGTCACACCTTGCGATGCCTCGACTTGAGGTAGTCGTTCACCCATGCTTTTGTTCGGCCACCTCGAAATAATCGAACCGAACAAAATCAACCTGGGTTGGTTCGCTTCCAACCAGAAGAAACGAACCGAACAACTAGGCTTCATCGCAGGGTTGTAGTCGCCGATGGCGCCTGCTCCTCGAACGCCAGCTGCACATTGATCGTCTGGCCTACGACTCCCCAAGGAGACGCGTCAAACAACTGCGACGTCTTCGTGGCCAGCGATCAAGGATGCGGAGCTGAAGTCACCCTCGGCCACGCCGGCGAGAAAAGCGTCCCACTCGGAGATGGTGAAGATCTGAGGCTCACGATCTCGGTTTTTGGTGTCACGAAGGGCCACAACGAACTCTTCGCCAGCCTTGTTGGGAACACCGGCGTCACGACCACGTAGGACGGCGACCTCGACGCAGCTTGCCCCATTACCGCTGAACCGGCTCGTTCGCCACTTGGCCTGGGATGTCAGTAGCGTCACCGTGTCGGAAGGGCTGAGCGCTATGGCGCGAAGATGCTCAAAAACCATGTTATGCCTGATTAGCTCGGCTTCCCCTTCAAGGAAGAGATCGGCTACCAGCGGGCCACCGACGTGGTCGTCGCCAAGGTGACCGGGTCGACCGTGACCGATCTGGCGGAGGGCACCGCCTACGCCCTCGAGCCGATCGAAGGGGCCCACCTGGTAAGCAGGCCCCCGCAAGCTTGACGGCCTAGAAGTTGAACTCTCCCTTGGATATGCCGTCGCTGAATGCAGCCCAT
Source organism: Nonomuraea glycinis (assembly GCF_014646515.1). Classification (GTDB taxonomy): domain Bacteria; phylum Actinomycetota; class Actinomycetes; order Streptosporangiales; family Streptosporangiaceae; genus Nonomuraea; species Nonomuraea glycinis. Next base: position 220,856 of record NZ_BMNK01000012.1, on the reverse strand, counting down.
TCGGACGCCGTGAACACTAGAGCAGGCCCACTGCGATCCTTGCTGTCTCGCACGGCAACACGGCCCTGACTAAGCGGAGCGACTTCCACGCAGTCGCCGCCAGTTCCTCCGCTAGCAGTGGCCTTCCGCCATGCGGCCGTGGCCAGCTCATTCTCGATCATTATGCCTCCATGACCCTCTTGATGATTTTTATGGTTTCGTAGGTCGGCTGGGCTAGGCCGGAGAGCAGTTCCCATCGCTGATTCAGCTTGTGCATCACCTCAATCTGGTGGATGACCTCTCCAGTCTCGGCGTTTTCCAGGAACGCCGCGTTGGTGCCGTCGTCGGATGCCAGTACGAACGGACCAATCAGCCCCGCCGTGCTACGCGCCGACAGGGGGACAATCCGCACCGTAACGTATGGGCGGGCCATCATGTCGAGGAGATAGGCGAGCTGCGCCGTCATTACCTCTGGGCCGCCTATGCAGCGAAGGAGAACACTCTCGTCAAGGATCACGGACAGGCTCGGGGGGTTGGCTTGGGACAGGATTATCTGACGTTGGAGGCGAGCTTTGATGGCCTTCTCTACTTCCCCGGACATAGCTCCGGGTTCACCTTCAAAGACGGCGCGGGCGTAGTCCGCTGTCTGGAGAAGGCCAGGGATCACGGCCAGTTGGTAGATGCGGATGCTTCTTGCTGCGGCCTCGATGGCGGGCCACTTGCGGAACCACACCGGGTTGACATCCCGGATGGCGGGCAGCAGCTCAAGCAACTCGCCATCTAATCCGAACACCCTCTCCAGCCCTCGGGTAAAAGGCTCTGTCGGCGGTCTGGTGCCTCGCTCAACAGCTCCCACAAGGCTTTCACTGCATGGGATCAGAGGTGCCAAGCGTGCGTGAGTGAGTCCGCTTACTGTCCGATATTGGCGCATGCGTTGCCGGTATTCCATATTGGCGGTTTCGCCGTTGGCATTCCCCTCTTTCTCCATATCACACCTTTCGGATTGACCCCTACCTCCATACGTACAAGCCAATCACATGTTGTGAAAGTTTTGGAGGGACATTCGAGACGACTTTGAGGAGGTGGAAAGCCATGATGAGGACTTGTAACCGCACAGACACAAGTCTCGATGTGCACCGGAGGTGATCATGAGAGCAACCCTCGCGAATCCCCCATACGCAGGCGTCAAGGTGTGGTTGTTCAGTGAGCTGGACGACTGTGCTCTGCTTCCCGCGCTGGCCCGTCGTGAGCTTCGCGGATGGATGGGCGAGCATCCGGCCCTTGATGACCTACAGCTCATCGCCTCCGAACTGGTGACGAACGTGCTGGTTCACGGGTGCGGTGCGTGGGTGCGGATGAGCCTCGTACAGACGGTGGAGGGAGGGCGGCGCTACTGGCGGCTGGCCGTCGTCGGCCCTGGGACGTCGGAGGCTGTGCCGTTGCCGCGCATCTCTGGCCCCGACGAAACGACGGGGCGGGGTCTGTGGGTGGTGGATGACCTGACACGCGGGTGCTGGGGCACCAATCTCACGCCAGTAGGTGAGCGCGTGGTGTGGGCGCTCCTGCCTCGGCTGGGAGGGAGGGCGTGAAGGCGGATGGCCGTGGTGGCGTGCGCTCGAGTGTTGGGGACATGAGCCCGGCGGGGCGGATGGCGCGAGTGCTAGCTGATCATCTGGCCGGGCGTGGGGTCGACTCGCGGATCTCCGAGAGCGATGGGGTCGCGCTAGTGGGGATGCGGGCGGTGGGTCTGAACGTGTGGTGCGAGTGGAGCGGGCGGGAGTGGCTCTTTCGCCGGTCGCTGGACGCGCCTACGGAGCCGGGGCGGTGGCATTACACCTCGTGCCCGGCTTAATCGGCTGAGACGGCGGCACGGCGGATCGCGGAACTGTATCGGGAGCGGTTCGAGGCGATGCATCCGGCGGCTGCGGCACGTCGGGGCGGGGGCGCGGCGGGGGGATGAGGGGCACGGAGAGGGACACGCAGGTGTCCAGGCGTGCGGGGCGGGAGGGCGACGGGTCGGGGGGGTTGACGGCTGAGGCGCTTGCCGCTCGGTTCGGCCAGCGCTGGGAGGTGCGCCAAGGGGCGTGTGAGTGGTACGCGCTACGCCGTTGTGGCCATCCGTGCCCACAGCCTGGGGTGCATGGATACCGACACATCGTGCGGGCTGCGACTCTGGAGAAGCTGGCGGAGCGGTTGATGGAGCTGGACAGAACCGGGTAAACCACCACCTGGTACGCCAAGCGCCTGTAACGGTCCATCTCGGACGGCGATATCACTCCTGGCGGCTTTCTGATCAGGGGGCGGGATGCGTGCGGTGACCAACCTGACCGTGCACGGCATCGGCGAGTCAACCCGTGAGCTCGACCCGGGCGAGGACGGGACCTGGGTGAGCGTGGCCCAGTTCGAGCGGGTGATGGACGCGGTGGCCGGGCGGCCCGACGTGCGGATCACCTTCGACGACGGCAACGCCTCGGACGTGGAGATCGCGCTGCCCCGGCTGGTGGAGCGCGGGCTGCGGGCGGAGTTCTTCGTGCTGGCGGGGCTGCTCGGCGAGCCGGGCAGGCTGGACTCCACCGGCGTTCGCGAGCTGTTGCGCGCCGGGATGCGGATCGGCTCGCACGGCTGGGCGCACCGCGACTGGCGCACGCTGGACGCCGGGCAGGCCGCCGAGGAGCTGTCCGCCGCCCACCACCTGCTCGGCCAGCTGACCGGCGAGCCGGTGTCACGGGTGGCCATCCCGTTCGGCTCCTACGACCGGCGGGTGCTGAGCCGGCTGCGGCGGGCGGGCGTGACCCGCGCCTACACCAGCGACGGCGGCCGGGCCCGGCCGGACGCCTGGCTCCAGCCGCGCAACAGCCTGAAACGCGACCAGGGCAGCGGCTGGATCACCCGCGTCCTCGCGGGCGGGCCCTCACCGCCACGCCGGGCCGCCAAGCTCGCCATGCGCCTGTACAAGCGGGTGCGCTGATGCCGCCCAGGATCGCCGTGGTGATCGTCACCTACAACAGCGCGGATGTGCTCGAAGGCTGCCTGGCCTCGCTGCCTGCGGGCGCGGCCGGGGTCGAGCTGGCCGACGTGGTGGTGGCCGACAACGCCTCCAAGGACGGCTCCACCGCCATCGCCGACCGGGCCGACCTGCCGGTCAAGGTGGTCCAGCTCGGCAGGAACGCCGGCTACGCGGCGGCGATCAACGCCGGGCTCGCGGCGCTCGACCTCGACGACGTGGCCGCTGTGTACGTGCTCAACCCGGACTGCCGGCTGCGCCCGGGAGCCGTCGCGCCGCTGCTCGCCTGCCTGGACGAGCCCGGCCGGGGGATCGCGGTGCCGCACATGGTCAATCCGGACGGCTCACTGCAGCCGTCACTGCGCAGGGCGCCGACCGTGGGCCGGGCGGTGGCCGAGGCGGTGCTCGGCGGGGACCGGGCCGGGCGGCTCGGCACGCTGGGCGAGCTGGTGACCGACCCGCGCGCGTACGCCGAGGCCGGGGCGTACGCCTGGGCGACCGGGGCGGCCCTGCTGATCTCGTCGCGGGTGGTGCGCGAGGTGGGCGCCTGGGACGAGTCGTACCTGCTCTACAGCGAGGAGACGGACTTCTGCCTGCGCGCCGCCGACCTCGGATGGAGCACCTGGTACGAGCCCGCGTCGGTGATCGAGCACATCGGCGGCGACTCCGGGGTGAACCCGATGCTGGCCGCGCTGCTGGTCGTCAACAAGGTCCGGCTCTACCGGCGCCGCCACGGCCCGGTCACGGGTGCGGCCTACTACCTGGCCGTACTGGCAGGTGAGGCGGCCCGCGCGCTGACCGGCCGGCCCACCTCGCGCGCCTCCCTGACGGCGCTCCTCCGACCGTCCCGCCGCATGACGGCGCTCCCCCAGTGACGGGAAGCGAGGGCGGGATGCGGGTCGTGTCGTTCGGTGACCTGGGTGCGGCGGAGCTGGACACCTGGCATGCGTTGCGGGCCGCCAACCCGGCCCTGGACAGCCCGTATTTCCATCCGGGCTTCGCGGCGGCCGTGCATGCGGCGGGACGCGCCGTACAGGTGGCCGTCGCCACCGGCGGCGGTGGGATTGTCGCCTTGGTGGCGTATCACCGGGAGGGGCGGTTGTTGCGGCCTGTTGGGTGGCCGGGGGCTGACTTTCAGGGGCCGGTGGTGGCGGCGGGCGGTGAGTTTCGGCCGCTTGACCTGCTGCGGGGTGGTCCGACCGGTTACGCGTTCGATCACCTGGTGGACCGGGCACCCGGCTTCGAGCCTTGGGTGGTCTCCAGGAGGCCGTCACCCTACTTGGACGTCACCGGCGGGCTGGCGGGCTATCTGGGGCGGGCGTCCAAGAGCGGTAAGGACAACATGGGGCAGGCCCGGCGTAGGGCGGCCAAGGCCGAGCGTGAGCACGGCGCGGTGCGGTTCGTGGCCGACTCGGCCGACCCGGAGGCGCTGGCGCGGGTGATCGCGCTGAAGCGGGCGCAGTACGCGGCGACCGGCGCCCGGGACTACTTCGCGGAGCCCGACCGGGCGCGGCTGCTGGAGAGCCTGTGGCGCACCCGTGACGGGTCGTTCGGCGGGGTGCTGTCGACGCTGCACGCCGGGCCGAGGCTGCTGGCCGCGCACTTCGGGCTGCGCGCGGGCGGGGTGCTGCACTGGTGGTTCCCGGTGTACGACCCGGAGTTCGCCAGGCTGTCGCCGGGCTGGATCCTGCTGCGCGAACTGGTGGGGGCGGCCCCGGCTCTCGGGATCTCGCGGATCGACCTGGGCCGGGGCGAGGACGAGTACAAGCGCCGGGCCAAGACCGGCCAGACGCAGGTCGGCCAGGGGCTGGTGACGCGGAATCCGGTACGCCGCGCTGCCGCTTCGGCGATGGTCCACGCACGGGCGATCCTACGAGATGTCCGGACTCGGACACAGCCGTAACGTTCCAATAGACATGCCCGACATATCCCTTGGAGGCGGGGGGAAGATCGCTGCCCCACGGTCCACGGCGGAGGGGCAGACCGTTTGCCCAAGGTCCACGGCGGAGGGCAGCTATGCGGATCAGCGTCTTCGGGCTCGGCTACGTGGGATGTGTCTCGGCGGCCTGTCTCGCCTCGATGGGACACGAGGTGGTGGGCGTCGACGTCAACCCGGTCAAGGCGGACATGATCAACGCCGGCCGGGCGCCGATCGTCGAGGAGCGGATCGGCGAGCTGGTCGAGCGGGCGGTGCGCGACGGGAGCCTGCGGGCCACCACGGAGGCGGCCGAGGCGGTCGCCTGGAGCGCGGTCTCGCTGGTCTGCGTCGGCACGCCGTCGGCCCCGAACGGCAGCCTGTCGACGACCTACCTGGAGCGCGTCGCCGAGCAGATCGGCCGGTCCCTGCGCGCGGGGCACGTGGTGGTCTTCCGCAGCACCATGCTGCCCGGCACCTGCGCCGAGCTGCTCGTCCCGATCCTGGAGCGGTCGTCGGGGCTGCGGGCCGGGGTGGACTTCGGGGTGGCGGTCAACCCGGAGTTCCTGCGGGAGGGCACCAGCGTGCGCGACTTCTTCGCGCCGCCCAAGACGGTGATCGGCGAGTCGGACGAGGCCAGCGGCGACGTGGTGGCCGCGCTGTACGAGGAGTTACCCGGCGAGGTGTTCAGGGTGCCGATCCCCGTAGCCGAGATGACGAAATATGCGGATAACGCGTTTCATGCGGTGAAGATTGGCTTCGCTAATGAGCTGGGCGCGGTCTGCCAGGCGCTGGGGCTCGACTCGCACCGGGTCATGGACGTTTTCCTGGCCGATCGCAAGCTCAACATCAGCCCTGCCTACCTGCGTCCCGGCTTCGCCTTCGGCGGCTCCTGCCTGCCTAAGGACCTGCGCGGCCTGGTGTACGCCGCCCGGATGGCCGACGTGTCCGTTCCGCTGCTGTCGCACGTCCTGCCGGCCAACGAGGCTCACCTGCAGCGCGCCTTCGACCTGGTCACCGCGCCGGGCCGGCGCAGGATCGGACTGTTCGGCCTGTCGTTCAAGCCGGGCACCGACGACCTGCGCGAGAGCCCGATGGTGGAGCTGGCCGAGCGGCTCCTCGGCAAGGGCTATGACCTGCGCATTTACGATGCCAACGTGTCCCTGTCCCGGCTGATGGGAGCCAACCGCGCCTACATCGCCGAGCGGCTGCCCCACCTGGAAGACCTCCTCGGCGACTCCGTCGAGGAGGTGCTCGACCACGCGGAGGTGTGCGTGGTCGGCTGCACCGACCCGGCCGTGCTGGCAGCACTGGAGGCGCTGGAGGACACGAACGGCGCTTACGACGCTTACGGCACCAACGGCACCGGCGGCTCCGGCGGCTCCGGCGGCTCCGGCGGCTCCGGCGGCTCCGGCGGCAAGGTGATCGTCGATCTCGTGCGCATGCCGGGCGCCGCGACGCACCGCGACAGAAGGGACTACGTGGGCATTGGCTGGTAGAGCGCTCATCCTCGTCGAGAACCTCTCCGTACCGCTCGATCGGCGCGTCTGGCAGGAGAGCACCGCCCTGCGCGCGGCCGGCTGGGAGGTGCACGTCATCTGCCCCCAGGGCGCCAAGCAGGACACCGAGCCGGAAGTGGTGATCGACGGCGTCCACATCCACCGCTACCCGCTGCGCGCCGCCACCGGCGGCCCCGCCGGCTACCTGCGCGAGTACGGCTCCGCGCTGTGGCACACCTTCCGGCTGGCCAGGCGGCTGACGGCCCGGTTCGGCCGGTTCGACGTGGTGCACGGCTGCAACCCGCCCGACCTGTTCTTCCTGGTCGCGCTGGCCATGCGGCGCGGCGGCACCCGGTTCGTCTTCGACCAGCACGACCTGGTGCCCGAGCTCTACCTGTCGCGCTTCGACCGGGGCCGGGACCGGCTCTACCGGGCCGTGTGCTGGCTGGAGCGGCGGACGTACCGGGCGGCGCACGTGGTGATCGCCACCAACGAGAGCTACCGGAAGGTCGCGCTGTCACGCGGCGGCAAGCGCGCCGAGGAGGTCTTCGTGGTGCGCAGCGCCCCGGTGGTGGAACGCTTCCACCAGGTGCCGCCCGAGGAGTCGCTGCGGCGCGGCAAGCCGTACCTGCTGTGCTATCTGGGCGTGATGGGGCCGCAGGACGGCGTCGACTACGCGCTGCGCAGCCTGGCGCGGCTGCGGGACGAGCACGGGCGGAGCGACTGGCACGCGGTGTTCGTCGGCGGCGGCGACACCTTCGACGCGATGGTGGCGCTTTCGCGGGAGCTGGGTCTGGGCGACGACGTCGAGTTCACCGGCAGGATCCCGGACGAGGACCTGATGCGCCACCTGTCGACGGCGGACGTGTGCCTGTCCCCCGATCCGCTGAACCCGCTCAACGACGTCTCCACGATGAACAAGGTCATGGAGTACATGGCGATGGCCAAGCCGATCGTCTCCTTCGAGCTGCGCGAGGCGCGGGTGTCGGCGGGCGAGGCCGCCCTGTACGCGCCGGCCAACGACGAGTCGGAGTTCGCCAAGCTGATCGCCCGGTTGCTGGACGACCCGGCCGAACGCCGGCGGATGGGCGAGCTGGGCAGGCGGCGGGTGGCCGGGCCACTGTCCTGGGAGCATTCGAAGGCAGCACTACTGGCGGCTTACGACGCGGCCGTGGAGCCGCGGTGACCGCTGCCTGCGGCCATGGAATCGCGGTGACCGCTGACCGCGACCTACGACGCGGCCGTGGAGTCGCGGTGACGGCTGCCGGTGTCCGTACCCCATCGGGCTCGGTCGCCGCGCAGGCGGGTGAGGACGCGGTCGGCGGCCAGGACGGCGAGGTAGCAGGCGGCGTCGAGCGGGCTCACCGTGCGGCGGGCGAGCAGTTCGCGCAGCGCCCCCGCGCGCAGCGTGCGGGCGGGCCGGCCCAGCTCGGCGAGCTGCCGGTTGCCCTGCCGCACCCGGACCCGCCGGGCCAGGTGGGCGCGGACGGTGCGGGCCGGGCGGACCACCGTGCGGGCCCGGGGCACCACGGCCCGCTCTCCGGGCGCGAAACAGCCGTCCACCCAGCCGTCGTCGGAGATCACGTCCGGCAGCGGGAAGGCCCGCTCGTGCCCCCGCTCGGTGAGCACGTACGCCCCCACGCCCGCCAGGGCGCGCGCCGGTGCGATCAGCCGGTCGTGCACCCGGTGCACCCGCCTGACCAGCGGCCCCGCCCCCGTCAGGTCCCATTCGGGCACCGGCGCGCAGGCGAGCACCCCCGGCCGGGCCGCCGCCTCCGCCAGCGCCCGCACCGACGCGGCGTCCAGCCGTACGTCCGCGTCGAGGTAGACGCGCGGGAAGGCGCGGCAGGCGGCGTCGCCCAGCAGCAACGCGTTGACCTTGCCGGGCAGCGAGGTCTCCAGCACCCGCACCCCGGGCCGGGCCGCGGCGCTCGCCGTACGGTCGGCGCAGCCGTTGGCCACCACCACGACGTCGAACTCGCCGGGCGAGGTCCCGGCCAGCAGCGCGTCCAGGGCGCGCGCGATGACCGCTTCCTCGTTGTGCGCCGGGATCACGACGCTGACCTTGAACTTCATCACACCGCCAGGAGGAGGGACGATTCATGAGAGTGGAGCGAGGCGAGATCGAGGGCGTGCTGCTGTTCGCCCCCACGCCGCACCGCGACCAGCGCGGCCTGTTCACCCGGACGTTCGACGCGGCCGTGGCCGCCGAGGCGGGCCTGTCGCCGGAGTCGTTCATCCAGGACAGCCAGTCCAGGTCGCGCCGCGGCACCGTCCGCGGCCTGCACGGGCGCGGCGGGCTGGGTGAGGCGAAGCTGGTGCGCTGCGCGCGGGGGGCGATCTACGACGTGCTGGTGGACGCCAGGCCGGGCTCCGCGACGTTCGGGCGGCGGATGGCGGTGCGACTGGACGACGAGGCGTTCGTGACCCTCTACGTGCCTCCCGGGCTGCTGCACGGCTTCCAGGCACTCACCGAGCCCGCCGACACCTGCTACCGCATCGACCGCGAACACGACCCCGCCGAGGATCTCGCGGTCCGCTACGACGACCCGGATCTGAAGGTAGCGTGGCCCCTGCCGCCCACCGGGATCAGCGACCGCGACCTGGCGGCGGGATCGTGGGCCGACCTCCTGCGCCGGCCCAATGAGTGACCCGATGAGTGACCCAATGAGTGACTCGGTGGCTGAGAGGTGGCGGTGATGCGCGGACGTCTCCTCGTCACCGCGAGCGCGCTCGCCCTCGTCGCCGCCTGCCAGGCGGCGCCCGCCCGGCCGACCGCCGCCCCGCCGCCCGCACCGAAGATCGTGCGCGCCGACGGCAGCTCCTGCCCCGACCACCCCACCCCCGCCTGTACGGGCGCGCCACGGGGGCGGCAGCTCACCTCGCTCAAGCTCAACACCGAGAACGTCGCCTACCGGGTGCGAGAGCGTGGCGCCGTGCTCGACGGCGTGCACATCGCCGGCCCGCTGATCGTCAACGCCGACGACGTCACCATCAGGAACAGCGTGATCGACGGCCACATCACCAACGCCGACGGCGACAGGTCCTTCAGCTTCTCCATCGAGGACAGCACGGTCGGCGCCGCCGGGACCTGCGGCCCGCTGCCCGCGATCGGCCACGACAAGTACACCGCGACCAGGGTGCTGGTCCAGGGGCACAGCGACGGCTTCCGCGTCTCCGGCGACGACGTGCGGATCCGCGACTCCTTCGTCAAGCTCTGCTCCAACCCCGGCGACCACTCCGACGGCATCCAGGCCTACAACGGCGGCACCGGGCTGCTCTTCCAGCACAACACCGTCGACCAGCGGGCGGCCGAGCACATCACCGCGCCGATCTTCCTGGTGGACGAGAAGTCGCGCGACGTCGTCGTCACCGACAACCTGGTCATGGGCGGCACGTTCAGCATCCAGGTGCGCAACGCGGGCGGCGAGCAGGTGGTGCGCGGCAACAAGCTCGTCGACAAGTCGTGGGTCTACGGACCCGTGGACTCCGAGTGCGGCCGTACCGACTGGGCGGGCAACGAGCTGGTCACCATCGACGCGGACTATCGGGTCACCTCGATCGTCGGCCCGCTGCCCTGCGAGGGCGCGAGCTGATCGGCCGCCGGCCCGCCACGCCGATCCGCCCGTACGGCGCGTAGCAGCGCGCCGGCGGCCCCGATCAGCAGGAACGACAGCCCCGTCACCGTCGCGAACGACAGCAGGTCGAAGGTGAACGACCCGACCAACGGCACGACCAGGCACGCCGCGAGGGTCAGCCCGAGATCGCGGGCGCCCGGCTCGGCGGTCAGGTGCCTGGCTCTGAGCGCCGCGTAGAAGGCGACCACGAACAGCGCCGTGTAGGCCAGGGTGCCGATCAGCCCGGTCTCCACCATGGACAGGATGTACTGGTTGTCGAAGATCTGGTGCTTAGGGGCGTACCAGGTGCCGAGCCCCCGGCCGAGCCAGAAGTGCCCGCCGATCTCCTGCGCGGCGACGGCGTAGTCGTGCGTCCTGTACTGGATGCTCTCGTCGTTGGACAGGTTCGTGAACAGCCCGGCGATGGCGCCCAGCAGCCCCGGCACGGTCAGCCGGACGAGCACCAGGAACCCGGCGGCCACCAGCAGCGCCCGCAGCCGCTGCCGGCCGGACCAGCCGGCCAGCAGCACCACGCCGACGGCGAGCAGACTCAGCATCGCCGAGCGCGACACCGAGAACATCAGGCCGAGCCCGATGAGCAGCGTGCACGCCCACCAGCGCAGCGCGGGCTCGCCGCGCAGCCGCGCCTTTGTGGCGAAGTGCACGGCCAGCGGGAGCAGCATCGCGCAGGTCACGCCGAACTCGATGGGATGGCCGGTGGTGGCGGCCACCCGGCGCAGATCCGCCCGTTCCAGCACGAAGGAGTCGCCCTCGCCGGAGTAGCGCAGGATCGGCAGCTCCAGGAACCTGGTCACGTCCACCGAGAGCAGGAACTGCAGCGCGCCGATCACCGAGACGACCGCCCCGCCGATCACCAGCGTCTTGAGCAGGAAGTCCAGCCGCCGGTGCCCGCGCGCGCCGTCGCAGACGGTGAGGGCGATCCCCACGGACGCCACCACCAGAACGAAGGCGTGGTCGGACAGGTTGAGCTCGTCGGAGTCCAGGTAGCCCCAGGTGGAGAAGCCGAAGGTGGCGACCATGGCGGTGAAGTAGGCGAACAGCGCCGTCCGTACCGGATTGGCGCCCTTGGCAGCGCCCAGGGTGAGGGTGAGCTGCGCGCAGAGCCACAGCAGGGCCGCGGCCAGGCTCACCAGGTTCGCGGGGGTGAGGGAGAGCGGCAGCAGCTTCAGCACCAGCCGGGCGGGCACGATCAGCAACGCCACCGCGAACACCGCCGCCACCGTCGCCCCATCCGCCCGCCCCACAGCCGCCGGCGCACCTGCAAGCCGCACGACCACCGCCTACGCCTCCGCCTTCTCAGCCGCTTTCTCGGCCGGCTTCTCGGTGGTGGCGAGGGCGGGTGGTGGGCGGCGGGATCGTACCGGGCGGGGGAGGCTTTCGGCGGCGAAGGAGGCGCACAGCGCGGCGATGACGCCCAGGCCGAGCGCGGCGGCGGCGGAGCGGAGTTTTCTGCCCTGCTGCGCCACCGGTGTGGTGGGCGGCACGGCCGCGCTCATCGTGATGTACGTCTCGCGCGGCGCCTGCACCTGCCGCTGGCGCAGGTCCAGCTCCCGCCCGACCCGCTCGACGACCTTCAGCGTGATGGCCGTGGCCGCCTCCGGGCTGCGGCTCTCCCCCTCGACGAACACCAGCGGGCCGGTCGCCAGTGACTCCAGGTTGTTGGTGCCGTTGGTGACCGAATACTTGGTATCGCCCTCTGCGGTGCCCAGCTCGGCGACCATGTCCGGCGTGCTCATGGCGCTGATCAGCATCGAGGCGGCCACGTCGAGCCCGTGGTCGAAGTTCAGCAGCGGATTGACCCGGGCGATGGGCCGGCCGGGGTCCGCCGGGACGACGCCGCCGCTGGTGGGCGCGGTCAGCAGGAGGACGGCGGTGGTCGTGTAGGTCGTGGGGATCGTGCTGTAGGCGACGTAGGCGCCGCCGACGGCCAGCAGGAAGGCCGGTAGCGCGACGTACCACCGCCGGACCAGGACAAGGATCGTCCCCCAGAAATCCACGCGCCCTCCCCCTGCGACTGCCGCCCCCTAGTTGTCGGGCGAACCCCCGTGGCGCGTTACACAAACGCTGTAACACCATCCCTAATAACGCGATATGGACTTATTGAGGGCTGCGTCTGGAGATTTCCTTATATGAGCGAACTGGCGGTAGTCACCCCCACGTACGCGCAGGACGCCGAGCTGTTCGCTCTGCTGCATCGTTCCGTCCTGGAGCACACCTCGCCGAACACCGTCCACCACGTCTTCGTGTCGCCGTCCGACCGGGAGCTGTTCGCCCGCTACGAGGGACCGCGCTGCCGGGTGTGGGACCGCTCGAAGCTGATGCCCAGCAGATATGTGCGCGTGCCCGGCACCGATGTGCACGTCGACTACCGCCGCCCCTGGCCGCCCGTGCGCGGCTGGGTCCTCCAGCAGACGGTCAAGATCGCCGCCGCGGACCTGGTCGACGCCGACACCATGCTCGTCGTGGACTCCGACGCGGTGCTGGTACGGCCCACCAGCGCGGCGTCCTTCACCGTGGACGGGCGGCTCAGCCTGCACCGGGTGGACGACGGCGTCACCGCCGACATGGGGCGGCACGTGCTGTGGCACCGGGTCGCCCGCGAGCTGCTCGGACTGCCGCCCGCGCCGCCGCTCCCGCTGCCCGACTACGTGACGGCGCTGACCTTCTGGGACCCCGCGATCGTGCTGGCCATGCGGCAGCGGATCAGCGAGGTCACCGGGCGCGACTGGATGGACGCCTTCAACGCGCGGCTGCACATCTCGGAGTTCATCCTGTACGGCGTGTTCGTCGACGAGGTGCTGAAGGCGTCGCCGCCGGTCAACACCACGATCTGCCACCTGAGCTACAACCACGAGCCGTGGGACGAGGCGACGGCCGTGGCCTTCGCCGACCGGCTGCCGCCGGACGCGGTCGGCATGATGATCTCGGCCAAGTCGAACACGCCGATGGACGCGAGGCTGGCGGCGATCCGGCGCTGCGCTCAGGTGGCCGAGTCGAGCTGATCCTCACGCGGCACGACGACCTCGATCGGCCCGGTGTCGTCCACGGCCCGCACCGAACCGTCGCCCTCGTCCTGAACGGCGTCCAACTCGGCCACGGTCATCGGGAAGACGGGGGACGCGGCCGGGCGGGTGCCGTTCCCGGCTTCGCTCACACCGTTCCCGGCCTCGGCTTCGCGCACGCCGTCGCCGCCGCCGGCCTCCGGAGGCGCGCCTGCTTCGGCCGGGGTCTCGACCCGGGCGCGGCGTAGGCGTACGACGAGGTAGGCGACGGCGAGGCCGCCCACCACGCCGAGCAGGCCGCCCGCGACCCCGGCCACGAGCCGGTCCTGGATGAGCTGCTTGGGGATGGAGGGGGGCATCACGTCGAGAACCCCGATGTGCGTGCTGATCGGGGCGCTCAGCGCCACCTGCCGCTTGGCCAGCTCCTGCTTGACGCGCAGCTGCGCCCGGCGCATCGTCTCCCGGACCGCCTGCGGCGAGGTGCTCTCCACCTCGATGTACACGAACGGCCCGTTGGTGCTGATGCCGAGCAGGTCCGGGTTGGTACGGCCGTCGTTGATGACCAGGCTGGTGGGCCCGTCCTCGGTCACCCCGATCTCGGCGGCGACCTCGGGCGTGTTCGTGGCCAGGATGAGGATGCCCGCCGTGGTCCGCAGCGCGTCGTTGAACTGCAGCAGCGGGTTGGTCAGGCCAGGCCGCTGCCGGGGCTCGGTCTCCAGCGTCCCGCCGGACGCGGGCACGGTGAGCACCAGCGACGCGGTGGACACGTACCGGCTGGGCACCAGGAAGAACGCGGCCAGGGCGAGCACGATCGCCGCCACCAGGACGGGCGGCCCGACGAACTTCTTCCTGGCCAGACCGAGGACGGTCCTCCAGAAACCCACTATTCTCCGCCCCCGTCAGGTAACAGCGTGAAATCGGTACAAAGGGGTAATCGCACTGATCATCTGGCCTGTTACAGCAGGCGGACCATGGACAGGAGCTTGCGGCTGCGATGCGCCACGGTGCGCCGCTGCCGTCTGGCGTACATCTTCAGCACCTCCGCCCGCGCCCGGCGACGCTGGTCGTCGGTGAGCTCCGCGTTCCGCACCCAGGTCAGCAGCTCACGGCACTGCAGGGTGTTGGCCAGGCGCGACTGCCAGGAGGGCACGCCGAGCCGCCGGGCCACGCCGGAGATGCGCTCCAGCCGCCAGTTGCGGTGCGCGAGCACCTCCGGCACGTGCGCCCACGGCCCGGCGAGCGCGAGCTTGGCCGCGAACACCTCGTCCTCGCGCAGCATGTTGCGCCGGGGGATCCCGGTCGCGGGCCCGCGCCGCAGCAGCCCGTAGAGCGGGTCGATCGTCAGGTGGCTCTCGTTGAGCAGCCTGAGCATCTCGGCGAAGCGCGTCACCGGATCGTCCGCGTCCAGCCCGGTGCCGTCGTAGGCGGCGCTCCTGGCCACCCCGTCGGGCCCGGTGTAGGCGACCCCGGTGGTGACGAGGATGAGCCGCTCGTCCCTGGCGAACTCGGCCAGGGCGCGGGAGACGCAGGCCGGGTCGAGCCGGTCGTCGTCGCCGATCCAGCGGACGAAGGCGCCGCGCGAGATCTGGGCCGCGTGCCGGAAGTTGCCGAGCAGCCCGATGTTCTCCGGGTGCCGGTGGTAGACGATCCTCGGCTCGCTCGCCGCCAGGTCCCGGCAGAGCTCCTCGGTGCGGTCGGTGGAGGCGTTGTCGGAGATGACCAGCTCCAGGTGGGGATGGTCCTGGGCCAGGACGGACCGGATCACGCCCGCCAGCCGCTCCGCGCCGTCACGCACCGGCAGAGCGACCGAGACGAGGTCAGAGTCGGGCATGGGCTCTCCCTTGACGTAGGAGTCGCATGAGTACGGCACGCGGCACGGCGATCAGCGCGAACACCAGCAGCCCACCGCCGCCGGCGACGCACAGTTGCCCGAACGGCTGGTCGGTCACCGTGGCCAGGCCCGCCATGGTGACGCCCGCGACGGCGGCGCCCAGGACCGGCCGGGCCAGTCCGGCCGCGAACAGCCGGGGCGGCACGCCGGCCCGGCGCAGTGCCAGGCTCAGCATCGGCAGCGCCAGCACCAGCGCGATCACGGCGTGCGCGAGGGCCGCCCCCTGGATGCCGCCGTGGCGTGCCCCGACGAGCAGGGCGGGGACCAGCGCGACCGCCCAGCACAGGTTCACCCACATCGTCGCCCTCGTGTGACCGAGCGCGGCCAGGATGTCGGTGATCAGGATGTTCAGCATCCGCACGGCCATCACCACGGCCAGGAACCGCAGCACCTGGGCCGCCGGCAGCCAGTGCGGCTCGTACAGGAATCCCACCAGCGCGGGCGCGAGCGTGCCCATGAGCACCGCGATCGGCAGCACGATGGAGCCCAGCAGCGGGACCGCGCGCCGCACGCCCGCCTCGATGGCGGCGGGGCCCTCCTCGGCCAGCCGGGCGAAGCTCGGCAGCGCGACATAGCGGATGGCGGTGCCGATGATCCCGGGCACCCAGCCGGCGATGTTGAACGCGAGCAGGTAGAGGCCGAGCCGCTCGGGCCCGAGCACGTCCCCGACGAGCACGATGTCGACGTTGAGCAGCAGCCCCTCGACCCCGAACCCGACGCAGAGCGGCAGCCCGAAGCGGAGCAGCCGGGCGGCGAGCGCGCGGTCGAAGCCCACCGTGAACCGCACCCGGGCGAGCGCGACCACCAGCACGCCGGTGAGCGCGGCCCCGCCGAGCTGCCCCCAGGCGAAGCTGTAGGCGCCGGCGCCGCTCGCGGCCAGGCTGATGGAGATCGAGGCGTTGGCCGCGAACCCGGCGAGGTTGGCCCAGGCCAGCTTGTCCTGCTCGAACCCGCGCATCAGCGCGGCGCTGCGCACGGCGGTCAGGCCGTAGATCACGTTGGTGGCCATCAGGATCCGGATCACCCAGGTGGCGTCCTCGCTGCCGGCCATGCTCGCGTAGAACGGCGCGATCACCCAGAAGACGGCGTAGAGCGTGCAACTGGACGCGACGGCCACCACCGTGGCCGTCGGCGCCACCTCGGCCAGCTTGCCGCGCCACTGCACGGTGGAGGCGATCACCCCGGCGTCGTTGATGTGGATGACGAACTGGCTGACGGCGAGCGCGATCGCGAAGACGCCGAAGTCCTCGGGCACCAGCAGCCGGGCCAGGACCAGGCTCATCGCGAACGAGCCCGCCTTCATCACCAGGTTGCCGACCAGACTCCAGCGCAGGCCCCGACCGGCCTGGCGCTCGATCTCGCCGGTTTCGCTCACTCGACTCGCTCCAGCCAGATCTCCCGCCAGAACGGCACGAACTCGCGCGGGCAGTTGGCGTTGTAGACGCCCTCGCAGACCAGGTCGTCGAGGACGATGCAGGGGCTCTTCATGCTGAGCAGCAGGCCGGTCTTCTCATCCAGGCAGCGCTCGACCCGGGCCCGCACCCGGGCCGTCCGGCCGCAGTAGCGGGCCATCTCCTCCTCGAACCCCAGCCCTCGGTTGAGCAGGTCGTCGTTGAGCGTGGCCAGGATCTCGTCCTTGGACTTGATCCGGACCAGCTCGCCGGGCTTCAGGCCGAGTTCGGCGGTGGGCGTCATGCGGCCCGCCCGGCCCTCGACGAACCCCCAGCGCAGCCCCTTCCTGATCCACAGCCGGCGCGGCAGCACCTTCTTGCTCAGGTCCTGGAAGCGGTTGAACAGCCCGACCAGGAACGTACGCGCCACCTGGAGCGTCCCGGCGTTGCCGGTGCGCACGTCGGTGACGTACTGCCGGACGTCGCGGAACGGCAGGCAGGCGGGGGCGGCCCTGAGCAGCTCGGTGGCCTGGCAGGAGTAGGTGTCGACGCCGCTGCGGGTGTTGACCTCAAGCAGCGGCAACAGCCTGCGCTCCGGCTCGGGGGCCGGCTGCGGGATCGGCTCGGCAGCCGGCTCGGCGGCCGGCTCGGCGGTCGGCTCGGGGGTGTCCGGGTCCACCCGCTTGAGCCACGCCTCCTTCCAGTACAGCGAGCACGCGGTCTGACAGCCGCCGTGCGCCTCGCCGCCGCAGCGTGCCCCGGTCAGGTGCACGGCCCGTTCCATGCGCCGCATGCCGCTGCGGCTGATCGTGTCGCAGAGCTTGTGCGCCACCTTGTGCACGGTCATCCGCCGGCCGCAGAAGCGCAGCATCTCCGGCATGAACGGCAGGCTCTCCAGCTCTCCCCGCTCGTCCAGCGTGGCCAGGATCTCCTCCTCGCCGCGCACTTCGACCAGGTCACCGACCCGCAGGTTCATCCGCGCTCCCCACCCTTTTGAGCAGCCCCGCCCCCTCCAGCGCGGCGGCCGCCTCGGCCACCGCCGCGAAGGGCAGCCCCGACCGTTCGGCGACGTCGAGCAGGCTGTGCTCGCCGTCGGACTGGTTCAGCACCCACAACATCGCCAGCTGGGCCTGCTTGGTGTCGCTGCGGCCGCCGAGGGAGCCGTACAGGCCGCGCCTGCCGAGCTGCGGCTCGCCGTACGGACTGAGGTTCTGGTAGCGGCCGTCGCGCTCCAGCACGGTCACCGCCTCCCCCAGCGCCTCCAGCGTGCCGGCCAGCGCCCCGGGGGTGACGAAGCCCGGGTCGTCGCCGGAGGTGTGATACTCCGGGTAGCCCGCGTACGGAGTCCTGGTCAGGCTGCCGACCGGCAGGTCGAAGCCGGGCGAGCAATATTGCCGCTCGTCGTAGCCGTACGGCGAGAAGTCCACGATCGTGTGCGGCCGGTCCGCCAGGACGTGCGCCATCACCCTGTCGATGCCGGCGTCGCCGCGCCTGCTGCGCTTGTAGGTGAGGGCGCCCGGATCCCCGGCGCAGGCGAGCGTGAGCCCGGCCACGATCCGGCCGGTGCGTTCCCGGTTGCGCGCCAGCCAGGTGACCGCCCCGATCGTGCCGGGCGCGAACAGGAACCGGTAGGTCAGACGGGTCGAGTCCAGGCGGGCGGCGAGCGCGGTGGCCACGGCGATCCCGGCGAGGTTGTCGTTGGCCAGCGACGGGTGGCACACATGGCAGGAGATGAGCACCTCCTCGTCGCTCCGCCCGCGCACCACGTGCTCGGCGTACGTCAGGTGCCCGTCGGCGAGCGTGGCGTCGATCACCACCTCGTAGGGGCCCGCGCCGAGCCCGTCCAGCACCCGCTGACTGAGACAGAACCCCCACGTCTCGGCGTAGTAGCTCGTCCGGTACGGCACCAGGTCCGGCTGGCCGGGCAGCGTGTGCAGGTGCGGGCGCAGCTCGTCGAGCGTCATCGTGGCCGACACCGGCACGCTGTAGCCCACGACGTGCAGGTTGGACCGCCGGAAGTCCACCACCCTGGCCCCCGAGGGGTCCTTGATGTAGGCGTCGCGGATGTTCCACTCCCTCGGCACGGTCCAGTCCAGCACCTGCGTGCCCGTCGGCACCTCGTGCACGTCCAGCGGCAGGTGCTCGCCGACGATCTCCAGCGTCTGCCGTACACCGTCGCCGGTGATGGAGCGGCACAGCGGGTAGAGCCGCGCCACCAGGGCGTGCATCTCCTCCCCCGTCACGTCCGCAGCTCCGCCGAGACCGTGCCGGCCGCGCGCAGGTCGGCGAGCCGCGCCAGCCTGGTGAACCGCCGCTCGAAGTCGCGCCCGCCCAGCCCGTAGTCCCGATAGGCCTCCGCCAGCTCGACCGCCCCCGCCTTCACCGTCCACCGGGCGTGAAAGCCCGGCAGCGCGGCCCTGATGCGGGAGAAATCCACCTTGTACGACCGCGGATCCGCCCCCGTCTCACCGGTGATCACCACCTCGGAGCCGGGCACCGCCTCCACGACGTGCGCGGCGATCTCGGCGACCGTCAGGTTGTTCTGCTCCCAGCCGACGTTGAACGCCCTGGCGTGCACGGCCTCGCGCGGCGCGGCCAGCGTGGCGGCGAAGGCGTCGGCGATGTCGGCCGCGTGCACCAGCGGCCGCCACGGCGTGCCGTCCGACAGCACCCGCACCTGGCCGGTCAGGTGGGCGTGCCCGACCAGGTTGTTCAGCACGATGTCGGCCCGCAGCCGCGGCGAGAACCCGAACGCGGTGGCGTTGCGCAGGAACACCGGGGAGAAGTCGTCGTCGGCCAGCTCGACCAGGTCGTCCTCCACCCGGACCTTGGACACCGCGTACGGGGTCACCGGCCGTAACGGGGCGTCCTCGCCGAGCAGTTCGTCGCCCCCGGACGCGCCGTACACCGAGCAGGTGGAGGCGTACAGAAAGCGGCGCACGCCCGCCTCGCGGGCCAGTCGCGCCAGCCGGACCGAGGCGTGGTGGTTGATGGCGTAGGTCAGGTCGGGGGCCAGCGAGCCCAGCGGGTCGTTCGACAGCGCGGCCAGATGCACCACCGCGTCGACCCCCTCCAGCAGGGCCGCCGGCACCTCGCGCAGGTCCACCCGATGCCCCGGCGGATCGGCCGGCGCCGGCCCGAGCACGCAGTCGGCGAACAGCCCGCTGTCCAGGCCGATCACCTCGTGTCCGGCCACGGCGAGCACCGGCGCCAGCACGGAGCCCAGGTAGCCCTGGTGCCCGGTGAGGAGAACGCGCATGTCGATCAGCCTCCAGTCAGATCGATGATGAACTTGCGGGCGTAGAAGGCCTCGGCGTAGCGCGCGTGACATTCGATGCCGCGGATCCTGGCGAGCCCGAGGAACGCCTCCCGGTCGAACCAGGGACGCCGTCGCTGCGACGGGTAGTGCTCCCACAGCAGGGCGACCTTGCGCTCGGCGATGGCCAGGTCGAGCGGCTGGTAGGCGTTGGGGCGGCCGAGGTCGCCGTCCCACTTGGCGATCTCGTAGCCCAGCGTGAGGTGGTCGCGGAAGACCGTGGGCACCAGCTCGGCGAGCCCCCGGTGGTCCTGGTGGGCGTCGCCGGCGTGCGGCGCCAGGATCAGGTCGGGCACGCAGCGCAGGCGCAGGTCCTCCACCGCCTGCTTGGCCTGGTCCCAGTGCGCGGGCAGCCGCCCGTCGGGCAGCTTGCCCACGGTGACGCGCAGGTCCGCGCCGGGGCAGAAGGCGGCCAGCGCGGCCCGTTCCTCCGCCTCACGCTCGGACCCGGCACCCGACAGCACCAGGGCGTCCACCCGGACGCCGGGGTGGGCCGTGCACAGGGTCAGCAGGGTGCCGCCGGCGCCGATCGCCAGGTCGTCGCAGTGCGCGGCCACGGCGGCGATCCTGCTCAGTCCGCTGGGCAGCAGGTCGATCATCATGCGGCGGGCTCCCACAGCGCCCACGGCCGCTCGCCGCGCGCGTAGGCGCGGTCCAGCTCCACCCGCTGGTTCACGGTGTCGGTGGGCCGCCAGTAGCCCCGGTAGGGGTAGGCGAGCAGCCGGCCGCGCTTGGCGAGCTCTCTGCAGCCGTCCACGAGCAGGTCGCCGCCTTCGGGGATGTGGTCGAAGATCTCCTGGCGGAGCACGAAGTAGCCGCCGTTCACCCATAACGGCATCTCGGCCACCGCGGTGATCTGGCCGACCAGGCCGCCGTCGGCCACCTCGACGCAGTGGAAGGTGCCGGGCGGCGGGACCACCATCAGGGAGCCGCCCGCGTCCGCCCCGGCCAGCCGGTCGATCATGTCCGGCAGGGGCGCGTCGCTGAGCACGTCGGCGTAGTTGGCCAGGAAGATCTCGTCACCGTCGAGGTGGTCGCGGACACGGCGCAGCCGCTCGCCGATCGACGCCTCCACGCCGGTGTGCACGAACGAGATCGTCCAGTCGGAGATGTCGTTGGCCAGCAGCTCCACCTGGCCGCCCCGCAGCACGAAGTCGTTGGACGCGGTCTCCTCGTACCTGAGGAAGAAGTCCTTGATCTGATGCGCGCCGTAACCGAGACAGAGCACGAACTCCTTGTGCCCGAAGTGCGCGTAGTAGCGCATGACATGCCAGATCAGCGGCCTCGGGCCGACGAGCTGCATGGGCTTGGGCGCGTCCCCGGGCGCGCCGCTGCGCATCCGCGTGCCGAAGCCCCCGCAGAAGAGGACGACCTTCACACGACCTCCAGGTAAGGGATGGGGAAGACCAGCCGGCCGCCCCACTCATGGACGTAGGACAGCTGGCCGATCAGCTCGTCCCGCAGGTTCCAGGGCAGGACCAGGACATAGTCCGGCCGGTCGGCCGCGATCCGGGCCGGCTCCAGGACCGGGATGCGGGCGCCGGGGGTGAACCTGCCGTGCTTGTACGGGTTGCGGTCCACCGTGTAGGCGAGCAGGTCGGGCCGGACGCCGCAATGGTTGAGCAGCGTGTTGCCCTTGCCGGGCGCCCCGTAGCCCACCACGGTGCGGCCCTGTTCGGCCGCCCGGACCAGGAAGCCGAGCAGGTCCCGCCGGACCTTGGCGACCCGGGCCGCGAAGTCGATGTAGCCGGAGATCTCGTGCAGCCCGGCGGCCTTCTCCAGGGCCAGCACGTCGAGCACCCGCTGGGTCGGCGTGCCCGACGGCCGCGCCCACAGCCGGATCGAACCGCCATGGGTCGGCAGCAGCTCGACGTCCACCAGCGTCAGCCCGCCCGCGGCCAGCGCCCGCTGGGCCGAGGCGACCGTGTAGTACTGGAAGTGCTCGTGGTAGATGGTGTCGTACTGGTTCTGCTCGATCAGCGTGAGCAGGTGCTGCACCTCGATGGTGACCCACCCGTCGTCGGCCACCAGCGTGCGCAGCCCCTCGGTGAAGCCGACCACGTCCGGGATGTGCGCGTAGACGTTGTTGGCCACCACGTGGTCCGCCCTGCCGTGCTCCGCCGCCACCGCGCGGGCCGTCTCCGGGGTGAGGAAGGCCGTCAGCGTGGGCACCCCCTGCCGCCTGGCCGCCGCGCCCACGTTCACCGACGGCTCGATCCCCAGGCACCGCACGCCCCGTTCGACGACGTGCCGCAGCAGGTAGCCGTCATTGCTGGCCACCTCCACCACGAACGCGTCCCGCCCCAGCCGCAGCCCGGCCACGAACGTCCGCGCGTGCTCCACCCAGGAGGTGGAGTAGGAGGAGAAGTAGGCGTAGTCGGTGAAGGTGTCCTCAGGGGTGATCAGCGGCGGGAGTTGTGCCAGCCAGCACGAGGTGCACACGCGCAGATGCAGCGGGTAGGCGACCTCCGGCTCGTCGAGCCCGGCCGCGGTGAGGAACCGCTCGCAGGGCGGCGTGGCCCCCAGGTCCACCACCGAGGCCAGATCGCCCGAGCCGCACAGCCGGCAGATCGTCATTCACACACTCCAGACAAGTTGATATTTCGCTCCGGCACGCTCTGTCGTTACTGTGCGCGGCATGGATCCCCTCGGCATCGAGGGCGCGTGGTGTCACACCCCACGCGTCCACACCGACCCCCGTGGCGCCTTCCACGAGGCCTTCCGGGCCGCCGACCTGCCCCACGGGTTCGACCTCGCGCAGGTCAACAGCTCGGTCTCGCTACGGGGGGTGCTGCGCGGCGTGCACTTCGCCGACGTCCCTCCCGGCCAGGCCAAATACGTCATGTGCGCGTACGGGAGCGTCATGGACGTGGTCGTGGACCTGCGCGCCGGCTCGCCCACGTTCGGCCGGTGGGAGGCGGTGCCGCTGGACGACCAGGCGCACCGGGCCGTGCTGATCGCCGAAGGGCTCGGGCACGCGTTCATGGCGCTCAGCGAGCGGGCCACGGTCGTCTACCTGTGCTCGCGGCCCTACAATCCGGCCCGCGAGCACGGCGTGCACCCGCTCGACCCGGATCTCGGCATCGCCTGGCCGGGGGACGTCGAGCCGGTGCTGTCCGACAAGGACGCCACCGCGCCCACCCTCCAGGCCGCCCTCGCCGCCGGGCTGCTGCCGGACTACGACGCCTGCCTGCGCTTCTACACGACCCCCCACTGACGCCCCACCTCCCCACCCACCGCAAGCCCACTCAGCGTCGGCCAGGCGGCGTGCAGGGCCTCGCGCCAGTGGCGGATCGGCTCGCATCGGGTGCAGGCCAGCACGCCGCTGGCGGGCCGCCGGGCCGGGCGCGGGAAGGCCGTACCGGGCACCGGGCGCACCCGGCCGGGATCGGCGCCGAGCAGCTTAAAGACCTCGGTGGCCAGCCCGTGCCAGGTGGTCTCCCCCGCGCTGGTGCCGTGATAGACCCCCGGCGGCAGGCCGGAGCGCGCCAGCCTGACCAGGAAGGCGGCCAGGTCCGCGGACCAGGTGGGCTGGCCGCGCTGGTCGTCCACCACGTCCACGGTGGGGCGCGTACCGGCCAGCTCGATCATGGTGCGGACGAAGTTCGGCCCGCCCGCGCCGTACAGCCAGGCGGTGCGCACCACGTAGTGGCCCTGCTCCAGAGCCGCGCGCTCCCCGGCGAGCTTGGTCCGGCCGTAGGCGTTGACCGGCCCGGTGGGCGAGTCCTCGTGGTACGGCCGGCCGCTCTCGCCGTCGAAGACGTAGTCGGTGGACAGGTGCACCAGGCGCGCGCCTGCCCGGCGGCACACCTGCGCCAGCGGGCGCACCGCGTGACCGTTGATCTCCAGCGCCTCTGCCTCGCAGGTCTCCGCCGCGTCCACCGCCGTCCAGGCGGCACAGTTGATCACGACCTGGGGCCGGTGGCCGAGGACGGCGTCGCGCACCGCCCGGCCGTCGCACAGGTCCAGCTCGGACCTGCGGAGCGCGAGCACGGGCTCGCCGGTCAGCGCCGCCCTGACGTCGGCGGCCAGCATGCCGCCGCCGGTGATGAGCCACCTCATAGGCCGGCCCACCAGTCAGGGTGCTCCGCGTACCACCGGACGGTCTCCTTCAGCCCCTGCTCGAAGCTCACCCGCGGCTCGTAGCCGAGCGCGCGCAGCCTGCCGTCGTCGAGGGAGTAACGGCGGTCGTGGCCCTTACGGTCCTCGACCTGCTCCACCAGGTCCCAGCCCCGGCCGCACGCCTCCAGCAGGCGTCCGGTCAGCTCGTTGTTCGTCAGCTCCGCGGTGCCCGCGATGTGGTAGACGTCGCCCGGCAGGCCCTGCGCGGCCACCAGCCGGATGCCCGCGCAATGGTCCTCGACGTGGACCCAGTCACGCGTGTTGCCGCCGTCGCCGTACAACGGCACCTTCTCGCCCCGCAGCAGTCGCGTGACGAACAGCGGGATGATCTTCTCGGGATACTGCCGGGGGCCGTAGTTGTTGCCGCACCGGGTGATCGACACGTCCAGGCCGTACGTGATCGCGTACGAGCGCGCGATCAGATCCCCGCCGGCCTTGGCCGCCGCGTACGGCGAGCGGGGCCGGAGCGGGGCGGACTCGTTCCAGGAGCCGGTTTCGATCGAGCCGTACACCTCGTCGGTCGACACCTGGACGACCTTCGGCACCCCGGCGTCGAGGCAGGCCTGCAGCAACGTCTGGGTGCCCAGGACGTTCGTGCGCACGAACTCCGCCGCCCCGTCGATCGACCGGTCCACGTGCGACTCGGCCGCGAAGTTGACCACCAGGTCGTGTCCGGGCACCACCTCGCGCAACAGGTCGGGGTCGCAGATGTCGCCGTGCACGAACGTGTGCGGCACCCCGTCGAGGTTGGCCCGGTTGCCGGCGTAGGTGAGCTTGTCGAGCACCGTCACCTCCGCGTCCCGCAGGCCGTGCACGAAATGCGAGCCGATGAAGCCCGCGCCACCAGTGACCAGAATCGTCGTCATGAGCTGATTTGCACCTTGCTGTGATCGCCCAGCACGAGTCGGTGGGCTTTGGGAGTGTGCGGCGCCGGGGTCACCTCGACGTCGTGACCGATGAGAGAGGACTCGATCCGGCCGACGCCCGCGATGGACGCCCTGGGCAGCACGATGGAGTATTCGATCTCGCTGCCCGTGATGGCGCAGTCCGCGCCGATCGAGGTGTACGGGCCGATGTAGCTGTCGCGGATGACCGCGCCCGCGCCGATGATCGCCGGGCCGACCAGGCGCGAGCGCTCGACCACGGCGCCCGGCTCCACCAGGACCCGGCCGATCAGCGCGCTGGCGTCGTCCACCTGCCCGAACGTGCCGGTGTCCAACCGCTCCAGCACCATCCGGTTGACCTCCAGCATGTCGGTCACGTTGCCGGTGTCCTTCCAGTAGCCGGTGATCACCGAGGATTCCACCCGCAGGCCCGCCTCCAGCAGCCACTGCAGGGCGTCGGTGATCTCCAGCTCGCCCCGCCACGACGGCTTGAGCTCGGCCACCGCCGCGTGCACGGCAGGGCTGAAGAGATAGACGCCGACCAGCGCCAGATCGCTCTTGGGCCGGGCCGGCTTCTCCTCCAGGCCGATGACGCGGCCCTGCGCGTCGAGCTCGGCGACCCCGAACTGGCCGGGGTCGCCGACCTTGGTGAGCATGATCTGCGCGGCGGGCCGCTCCCGCGTGAAGCGCGCCACGACGTCCCCGATGCCGCCCACCACGAAGTTGTCCCCGAGATACATGACGAAGTCCTCGTCACCGAGGTAGTCGCGGGCGATCAGCACGCCGTGCGCCAGCCCGAGCGGCGCCTGCTGGCGCAGGTAGGTCACCTCCAGCCCGAACGCCGAGCCGTCGCCGACCGCCGCCTCGATCTCGGCCTGCGTGTCCCCCACCACCAGGCCGGCCTCCCTGATCCCGGCGGCCGCGATCGCCTCCAGGCCGTAGAAGAGCACCGGCTTGTTCGCGACGGGGACGAGCTGCTTGGCCGAGGTGTGCGTGATGGGTCGTAGCCGTGTGCCCGATCCCCCGGCGAGCACGAGT
The DNA here is from genome assembly GCF_014646515.1 of Nonomuraea glycinis. Classification (GTDB taxonomy): domain Bacteria; phylum Actinomycetota; class Actinomycetes; order Streptosporangiales; family Streptosporangiaceae; genus Nonomuraea; species Nonomuraea glycinis. The sequence goes on along the minus strand of NZ_BMNK01000012.1, from coordinate 195,177 downwards.
GCTTTCACCGTCAGTAAGCCCCTTCGCCACGGGTCACGACGGACCAGGTCTTCCAGAGGATCTGCAGGTCGAGGATGAGCGACCAGTTCTCCACATACCGCAGGTCGAGGCGTACGGACTCGTCCCAGGTGAGGTCGGAGCGGCCGCTCACCTGCCAGAGCCCGGTCATGCCGGGCTTGACGACCAGGCGGCGGCGCACGTCGGTGCGGTATTGAGCGACCTCCTCCGGCAGCGGCGGCCGGGGGCCGACCAGCGACATCTCGCCGCGGACGACGTTGAGCAGCTGGGGCAGCTCGTCCAGCGAGTAGCGGCGCAGGTAGGCGCCCACCCGGGTGATCCGTGGATCGTTCCGCATCTTGAACAGCACGCCGTCGAACTCGTTCGACTCGGCCAGCGCCCCCTTGAGCCGTTCGGCGTCCACCACCATGGTGCGGAACTTCACCAGCGGGAACGGCCGCCCCTCCCTGCCGACGCGCGTCTGGCGGAACAGCGCGGGCCCCGGGCTGGTGAGCCGGATCAGCGCCACGATCGCCAGCAGCGGCAGCGCCAGCACGAGCAGCGCCGTAACGGCGACCAGCCGGTCGAACACGGTCTTGACGAACCGCCGGACGCCGCCGAACTCCGGATGCTCGACGTGCAGCAACGGCATCCCGGCCACCGGGCGGATGCTGATGCGCGGACCGGCCACGTCCATCAGGGCAGGAGCCACGAACAGGTCGGTCCGGTCGGTCTCCAGGCTCCAGGCGAGCCGGCGCAGCGCCGCCCCGTCGAGCTCCGGGCAGGCCAGCACCGCCACGGCGTCCGCGCGGGTCCGCTCCACCACGTCGGCGACGTCGTCGAAGGTGCCCAGGACCTCGATCCCGTCCAGGTCGGCGTCCATCCCGTCCGGCGGCAGGCACGCTCCCACCACCCGCATCCCGTGGTACGGCTGGCGGCGGAACTGCATCACCAGGTCGAGAACCGATTCCCGGTGCCCGACCGCGATGACCTGGCGCAGATATTCGCCGGCCGCTCTCCTGCGGTGCAGTCGTTTACGCATCTTGTAGCGGTAGTAAAGGGTGGCCAGGAGCGCCAGGGGCAGCATCGCCATCACGAAACTCCGCGCGATAGCGGTCTGCGTGGCATAGGCGCCGATGGCGACGGCGGCCATCAGTCCCGCCCCGCCGTTGAAGACCGCCTTGAACTCCTCGGTGCCCTCGCCGTTCGCGCGCTGGTGGTAGGCGCCGCCGAGCATGAGCGCGAGCGGCCAGGCGAGCACCAGGCCGAGGCCCAGGAGAAACTCGGCCAACGGGATGTAGATCCCGTACAGCAGCCGGACGCCGAGCACGCACACACAGGCGAGCAGCACGCAGGCCGTGTCGCCGCCCAGCAGAAGGCGCAGGTACGCACGCGTCCAGATGCTCGACGCATGACGCGGCACGGCCTCCAGGAGCACGACAGCGGACTCCACCCTCATAGCACCACCCTGTTAAATCCGTGCACGGCTTTAACATGACGTTCCTTGCATCGCACAGGTTGACAACAACCCATGCAAGGGCGGCGGCCCCCACTAAAGAGTAAAGATCAGTCCCGAGATGGGGAACATTCGCTTCCTGTCCACAATCGGACGACATCGGCCCTTTTCAAGGCTTGACGGAACGATCCAAAAGTGATGCGTTCATTGCGGAAATCTCGCTGTTTAGCGCTATATTTCGGCATGTTTTGGCGGGGCTCGCCGGCTAGTCGTACTCCAGGTCCGGCAGGGCAGACGGGGGATCCGGGCTGCGCCACACGACCACGACACCGTCGTGCGCCGAATCGGCCGCCAGCGTCAAACGGTCCAGATCGAAATCCGGCAAATAGCGCAAGCGCGCCAGGAAGGTCGCGTCGGTGGCCGACCGCGGCACCACGCACCCCTCGCCGTCCCGGTCCAGCAGAATGAACAGGACGTCGGCCTCGTCTTCGGTCACTACCCGGACCTCGACGACGTCCTCCCACGCGAGCGCCTCGACGCTCCCGTCCGCGTAGTGACGGGTCACGCCCTCTTCCGTGACATACACGTAGGAGTCCGGCATCGGGTTGCCGTGCATGGCCGCGATTCTTGCGAGTAGTGGGGTTGCACCGCAAGGGTTCACGCACACAGGGGCAGGCTACGGGTGAGTGTCTCCGCCCCAGGAGTGGCCGAGATGGGCCGCCACGGCCTTCCGCGCGGCCTGCGCCGGGCCGTTCGCGATGGCGTCCAGCAACTCCCGATGCTCGCGAACCAGCACGTCCAGGTCCTCGTAGACCCGGCGCAGCCGGACCAGCCCGAGCCTGGTCTCGGCGGCCAGCGAGCCGTAGAGCCGCTCCAGCCGGGGGCTGCCGACCGCCTCGATCAGCGCCTGGTGCAGCGCCATGTGCTCGGCCACCGAATCCGACCACGGCGCGTCCGCGCCCAGCGCGGCCATCCGCGCCAGCGCCGCCTCCGCCTCCGGCACCCGCCGGCCCGCCACCGTCTGGGCCATCAGGTCCTCCAGCGGGCGGCGTACGTACATGAGGTCGTCCAGGTCGGCGAGGGTCACCTCGGGAACGTAGGCGCTGCGGTTGCGCTCGCGCCTGAGCAGCCCTTCGTGCACCAGCCGGGCCAGCGCCTCGCGGACCGTCGGCCTGGCCACGCCGTACGCCGCGGCGATCTCCTGCTCGGGCAGCGGCGTGCCGGGCTCGATCTCACCGGAGAGCACCCTGCGGCGCAACGCGTCGGCCAGCGCGCCGACGGCGGACAGGGGTTGGATCGGCACCGTCACGGCTGAGACTCTAACGCTCCACGGCCGGGCCGCGGCCTTGCGGACTGCGGCTCGGCGCTGCTCCGACGCCGGAAGGCGGCCCGCTGTCCGCCACTCCGACGCCGGAAGGCGGCCGGCTGTCCGCCGCTTCGACGGCAGCCCGCCGGGCGCCGCGCTCCGGCAGCGCCACGACCACCAGGCTCACGGCCAGCAGGGCCAGGCCCGCGATCGAGACCGGGGCCAGCCGCTCGCCGAGCACCACCAGGCCCAGCAGCGCGGCCACCGCGGGCTCGGCCAGCGCCAGCGTCGCGGCGGTGGCCACCGGGGTGGACCGCAGGCCCCTGCCGTACAGGACGTAGGACAGGGCGGTGGCGCCGAAGCCGAGGTAGAGGGCGGCGAGCAGGCCGCGCGGCTCGGCGAGCCAGCCCACGCCCTGCCAGAGCAGGACCGGCAGCATGATGACGGCGGCGCCGCCGAACAGCACGCCCATCACCGCGCCGGACGGCGCGCCGGCCGAGATCGCCCGTGCCGCGCTGACCGCGTAGAAGGCGTACAGCAGCCCGCCGAGCAGGGCGATCAGCACCCCGGACACCAGCTGCCCGCCCGCCTGAGCGCCGCCGCCGGCGATCAGCGCCACGCATCCCGCGACGGCCGCCGAGGTGGCCAGGGCCCATCGGGCGCTCGGCCGCTGCCGGTGCATCGTCCAGGAGAGCAGCCCGGTGAAGACCGGGCCGCTGCCGATCGCGACGACCGTGCCGATGGCCACCCCCGTGCGGGCCACGGCGGCGAAAAAGCACAGTTGGTACGCCGCCACCGCGACCGCGGCGAGCACCAGGCCGGGACGGAGCACCCGGCCGATCCCCGCGCCCGCGAACAGCGCCAGCGCGGCCCCGCCGATGACCAGCCTGGCCGCCGCCAGTGCCACGGAGTCGGCGGAGACGAGCAGCCCAGCGGTGCCGGCCGTGCCCCACAGCACGGCGGCGGCCACGATCGCGAAAGGTCCGTTCCTCATACCTACATTGTCTGACAACTAGACGATTTCGTCCAATAGTTGGTCGAGCAGCCGGGCGGCGGGCTGAGCCAGCTCGGCCGCGTACTCCTCCAGGACCGCCAGCCCGTCGTGGACGCCGGGCGTGCGATGGCGGGGCAGCTCCAGCAGCACCTCGCCCTCCACCGTGACCGAACCGTCGACGTGGAAGGCGTTTCCGGAGGCGGCGATGGAGACCTCGAAGGTCAGCTCCCGGCCGTCCGGCAGGACGAACGCGGTGCCGGTGCGCGCCCCGGCGGGCGGGAGAAAGAAGGAGAACGGCCGGCTGCGCGCGAAGGGATGGCGTAACTCGGCGAGAATCCCCGTCGCCCGGCTCAGCGCCGCCAGCAGCGCGGCCGCGGCTGCGCTCTCGCCGTCCACCTCAGCAGGGTAGATCAGCGAGTCAGCCGATGGCCAGGCGCGCGTGCCACCCGACGTCGTAGATCAGCGGCCCATCGGGCGTGCCGCTCGACAGCGGTAGATCAGCCGGTCAGTCGGCGGCCAAGCGGGCGGGCCGCCCGACGTCGTAGATCAGCGGGTCAGTCGGTGGCCAGGCGGGCGTGGCGTTCGACGTCGTAGCGGATGCCGTCGTAGTGCAGCCTGCCCCGCTCCACGCCCTCCGGCCGGAAGCCCGCCTTGGTGGCCACCCGGCACGAGGCCGCGTTGTCGACCCGGTGACCCAGCTCCAGCCGGTAGAGGCCGCGCTCGCCGAACGCCCACCGGGCCAACTCCTCGGTCGCCGCCACGGCGATGCCGCGCCCCCTGGCCTCGGGCACCGTCCAGTAGGAGACCCAGCCGTTCTCGTGGGCGTCGATGTCGGTCACCGCGACATTGCCGACGACCTCGCCGCCGAGGGTGACAGCGAACGCGTGCCCCACCTCGGCCCAGCTGGCGATCCAGCCGACCGCGTCCTTGAGCGTGACGACCGGCCAGGCGGCCTGCCTGCTCATGTCGGGCGAGCTGAAGGCCCGCAGCACCACGGGGGCGTCGTCGGCACGCCACGCACGTAGTCGTACATTTCTCATTACTGACCGATTTTATGGGCCTCCTCGAATGCGGCCACCAGGGACTTGGGCGCGGTCAGGCACCACGCCTCCGCCGTCAGCTCGAACAGCTCGTCCATCTCGATCCGAGCGAGGTGCACCACCACCCAGCCGAACCGGCCGGCGGTGAACTGGATCTCGAACACCTCGGGCCGCTCGGCCACCAGCGCCAACTGCTCCTCGATGGTCGCCTTGAGCCCGACCGTCTCGGTCTCCTCCCACAGGTAGCCGAAGCCCTTGTCGTGCACCTTGAGCGCGACCCAGCTGCCGCCGCCGTCGCTCATCCGCACCTCGGGCAGGCTGTCCAGCAGCTCGAGGAACTCTTCGACGCTCACTCCCATGCCCCCCTGTGTACCAAACCCGGCCGACATTTCCGCGCCTATGATCAACCTGTGGTCAGCGAAGAGGTCACACGGATGCCCGCCCCGCTGCGCGCAGCCAGGGTGATCATGGCGCTCCAGTTCGTCCTCGGGCTGGTGGGGCTCATCTTCGGGTGGCTGGGGACCGCATCCGCGCTCGGCATGAACGTCTCGGGCGGCCTTCCTCTGGCCGGGCTCATGGTGTTCCTGACCGCGACCTTGGCGTTACAGGCCTGGCTGATGGGGCGCCTGGACAGCCGGATGCGCTGGGTCCGCCGGGCGGTGCTGGGCTTCGAGGTCCTCGTGATCAGCACTGATGTGATCATGGGAGCGCTGGACCCAGGGCTCACCGTCCGTTCGTTCCTCGTCATCCTGCCCCTGCCGACGATCGTCATCGTCCTGCTCCTCCTCCCGTCCTCCGGCACCTGGTTCGACCGTCCTCACGGCAGCAACAACCTGCGATAAAGGCCCCACGGTACGAACACCGCCTCGCCCACGAGCAGCACCTTCTCTCCGACCCTGGGACGGACCATCCTCCGGTAGCGTCGAGGCCATGCGGCTTCACGTGGGATGCGCGATGTGGACGCACCCGTCATGGCAGGGCCGCCTCCTGCCCCATCCACTCCCTCCCGGCGAGCGCCTGCGGTCCTACGCGACCTGGTGCAACGCGGTCGAAGGCAACACCACCTTCTACGCCACCCCCGCCAAGAGCACGGTGGAGACCTGGGCGGAGCAGGTGTCCCCCGACTTCCGCTTCGTGGTCAAGCTGCCCAAGCCCATCACCCACGAGCGCCGCCTCACCGGCATCGATGACCCACTCCGCGCCTTCCTGGAAGCGATCGAGCCACTCGGCCCCCGAGCCCACGCCCTCTGGGTCCAGCTACCGGGCTCCTTCGCCCCGACGGACCTCGGCACCCTGGCCGGCTTCCTCCGCCGGCTGCCGAGCGCCTACAGCTACGCCGTCGAGGTACGCCACCGCGCCTTCTTCGACGACCCCCGCTCGGCCCAGCTGCTCGAAAGAATCCTGACGACCGCCGGCGCCGAGTGGGTCCCGTTCGACACCACCGCCTTCTTCCAGAGCCCACCGACCAGCGACGCCGAACGAGACGCCTGGACGAAGAAGCCCCGCGTCCCCCGCCGCTCCTCGGCCCTCACCGACCGTCCGATCGTCCGCTACCTGGGCCGGGACGCCACCGACCGCACCGTCGAGGGCTGGCAGCCCTGGCTCGACACGGTCACCGACTGGCTTCGCGAAGGCCGCTCCCCCACCGTCTTCATCCACACCCCGGACAACGCCGATGCCCTGACCCTCGCCCGCCGCTTCCACGCCGACGTCCGCTCCCGCCTCCCCGAACTCGCCCCCCTCCCGGACCCCCTCCCCACCGAGCCCCTCACCCTCTTCTGACGCTCCTACGACTCCCGTACGGCTCGGCATAGGGCTGTGCGGACTGCCTGACGGACTCGAGGACGGGCCGCATGGCGGGTCCCGCCACGTAGTAGCGCCCCCGGGCCTGCCCCTGCGGGCTCAACCAGTCCAGCCGGCACATCTCCCTGATATCGCGCACCGCCTGCTGGGGGCTGAGCTCCGCATCCTGCTGATAGACGGTTCGCCGGACCCGCGACTCCCAGAAGGCGGGCAGCAGAGCGAAGACGGTCCGCTCGTCAAGGCCATCGGCGACGGCCGCTTCCGTCAGCGCGGCCCATGCCCGGCTCAGCAACTCGACCCTGCGCTGAGCCTGCTGGGCCTGCAGGTGGTGAGCACGCAGACAGAACGTGATCCATCCGTGTGTCCCTCGGCGAGGACTCCACTCGGCATCGCCCACCTCCCCAAGGATCTGGTAGTAGGCGTACGTGTTCTGCCCCCTGCCGAGCCACTCCTCGATGGAGGAGAACTCCGGGGGAAGCAAGGCCTCCCTGGCGAAGACCAAGGTGGACAGCGCCCGCGACATCCTCCCGTTCCCGTCCGCCCAAGGGTGGATCTTCACGAGATTCAGGTGCGCCATCGAGGCCCGGACATGGACGGGAACGTCCACATCCCCTTCGTTCAGCCACTGGATCAGCTCACTCATGAGCCCGGCCACCAGCTTGTGATCCGGCCCGGTATACGCCGCGACGGCGGGATCATCGGGACTGGTGACATAGACCGGTCCCTGCCTGAGGCGACCTGGCCGTTTGTTGCGATGATGCTCCTGAATCATGAAGTGCAGGCCGTTCAGCAGCCCCAGGTCGTAGCGGAACTCCCCGCCGGCGTCGGAGAGCGCCTGAATATAGGTCATCGCCCGCTGGTAACTCTCCACCTCTCGTCGAGTGACGTCACTGGTCTCCAAAGGCGCCTCTCCGGCCATGAGCGCCTCCACATCCTCCACCGACGCCGCATAACCCTCGATCGTGTTGGAGCCGACTATGGCCCTGGCGGTGAGGCTTCTGCGCAACTGCTTCGTCCACCGCTCCTGAGGACGCAGATGCAAGCGGAGTCGATGCCGGATCTGCTCGATCTCGTCGACTACGCGGAGGTCGGCACTGCTCAACTTCGGCGTCCCATAAAGCATGACTTGATGACACCAGCATCATGTCATCAAGTCAAACATGCTTGGCCACGGCGAAGCCCGGAACGGCGGGCGGTCGCGGACGTGGCCGGTGGGGGTCACGTCCGCGGGTGCGGTGGGGTCAGCTGTCGGCGCACAGGGCGCTGTCCACGGTGGCGAGCACCGCGTTGCCGGCGGCCTCGGACTGCGGCAGGGAGGTCACGATGACCGTGACCGCGCGGCCGTCGGGGGTGACGGCGTCGCGGGTCTCGTAGCCGTGGATGTCGCCACCGTGGCCGATCGCGGTGCCGCCGCAGCTGAGCTTCATCTTGATCAAGCCCAGCCCGTACCGCCAGTTCCAGGTCGGCGGGAAGGTGGTCTTGACCGTCGTGGTCATCTCCTTGAACTGCTTCGGCTTGAGCAGCTTGCCGTCCTGGAGGCCGACGAGGAAGCGGTTGAGGTCGCTGGGGGTGGCGACGAGCTGTCCGGCGGCCCCGCCCCAGGACGGGTCCATCTTGGTGTAGTCCAGCAGCGGCTTCTTCGGCCCGACGGAGAGGTAGCCGTGGGGGTGGGGGTCGCGCAGGGTCTCCACGCCCTTGCCGGGCCAGTAGGTCTCCTCCAGGCCCAGCTTGTCGATGACCCGCTTCTCCACCAGCCGGGAGATCGACTGTCCGGTGACCTTCTCAGCGACCATTCCGGCCAGGATGTAACCCGTGTTGCTGTACGCCCACTTCGTGCCGGGCGCGAAGGACGCCTTCTTCGCCAGGGCTATGTCGACCAGCCGGCGCTCGGAGAAGGTGGTGTGCCGGATCTTCTGGTAGTCCGGGATGAGGTCGGTGTAGTTCGGCAGGCCGGCGGTGTGCTGCAGCAGCTGCCGCGTGGTGATCTTCCGGCCGTCGATGCCCTTGCCGCGCACCAGCTTGGGCAGATACCTCTCGACCGGCGCGTCCAGCTTCACCTTGCCCTCCCCGGCGAGCTGGAGCAGGACCACCGCGGTGAACATCTTGCTGGCGCTGCCGATGCGGCCGTAGCCGTCGACCGGCACTTCCGCCTTCGTCTTCAGGCTCGCGACCCCGGCGACATAGTCGGTGGTGTTCCCGTCGGCGTCACGCACCGAAGCCATCACGCCGGGGAACTTGTGCTTGTTCACCAGCTTGTCCAGGCTCTTCTGCACCGGGTCGGTCTTCGCCGACGCGGTGGCCGGCAGACCGCCCAGGACCAGACCGGTCATCGCGGCGACCGCGGCCGCGGCCAGGACGCCACGCCGGAGGGTGCGGGCGGGGGCTTCGACGAGCTTGGACATGGGGATCACTCCCTGACTGGGGGGCTTTACTCTGACGCTGACAAGCATCACGCCGGACCCCGGCCGGGATCGATCCCGCAGCCTGAACAGAAGGAGTACCGCTGGCACTACCGTCAACCGTCAGCCCCCGGCTTGAGCAGGCCGATGTCGTACGCCGCCGCGACCGCGGCCGCCCGGTCCTTCACCCCGAGCTTGCCGAACAGGTGCAGCAGGTGCGTCTTGACCGTCGCCTCGGTGATGAACAGCCGCGCGGCCACGTCACGATTGGTCGCGCCCCGGGCGATGAGCCCGAGGACTTCGAGCTCCCGGCGGCTCAGCGTCCGCCGTTCCGGCTCCCGCGACCGCTGCGCCAGCACGCCGGTCACGGACGGGGACAGCACCGTCTCGCCACGGGCCGCCGCCTGTACGGCGCGGCGCAGGTCGGCGCGCGGGGTGTCCTTGAGGAGATAGCCGGTGGCGCCCTGGTCGATCGCGGGCAGCACGTCGGCGTCGTCGTCGAACGTGGTCAGCACCAGGATGTGGATGCCGGGAGTCTGCTCGCGGAGCCGGCGGATGACCTCCGCGCCGCTCATCTTGGGCATCCGCAGGTCCATGAGCACCACGTCGGGCGCGGTCCGCAGGGCCACGACCAGCGCCTCCGGTCCGTCGGCAGCCTCCCCGACGACCTCGAAGGCGTCGTCACCGGTGAAGATCCCGCGCAGCCCGTCCCGTACCACTGGATGGTCATCGACAATGATCATGCGAATGGGCATGGCTCACCTCAGGTCTTCGGCGGACGGATCGGGCGGGATGGCCGGAATGCTGGCGGAGATCGCGGTGCCCTGACCGGGGGCGGCCTCGATCGCCAGGTCGCCGGCCAGCCGGGTGACACGCTGACGCATCGCGACGAGCCCGAAGCCACCGGCGTCGGAGGGCCCGGTCGCCCCGGGGACGAATCCGCGGCCGTCATCCCGTACGTCAAGAACGACGACATCCTCCATGTACGACAGCGTGAGGCCGACGCGGGAGGCGTCGGCGTGCTTGCCGGCGTTGGCCAGCGCCTCCTGCGCGGTGCGCAGCAACGTGCTCTCCACCCCGACGTGCAGCGGCCGGGGGTCGCCGGTCACGGCGAAGGCGGCGGGCGTGCCGGTCGCCCGCGACCAGGTCGCCGCGACGTCCGCCAGGGCGGCGGGCAGCTGTGCCGCCGCCAGCGGAGCGGGGCGTAACGCCTGCATCGATCGGCGCGCCTCGTTCAGGCTGTCCCCGGCCAGCGTGCGCATCGTGGCCAGCCGCGCGCCGAGCACGGGATCGCCGACCGCGCCGTCGATGGCTTCGAGCTGGGTGATGATGCCGGTCAACCCCTGCGCGACGGTGTCGTGGAACTCCCTCGCCATCCGCTGCCGCTCCCCCAGCACACCGGCCTCACGGGCCCGGGTGAGGAGCTGGGCCTGCAGGTCCGCGTTCTCCGCCGCGAGCGCGGCCAGCTCGGCGCTGGTCCGGCGAAGCTGCTCGATCATCACCTTGCGCTGGTCGTTCTGCTGGGAGATGGTACGGACCGACAGCCCGGCCGTGGCGGCGACCAGCGTCGCGACGAGGAACGAGAAGAGCATCTGCCCCGGCGCCCGCCCCTCGGGCACCACCACCAGCACCGCGGCCGTCGCCGCCACCCCCGCGTACGCCCACCATCCCGGCAGCACGGTGAAAGCCAGGATGAACGCCCCCACCCCGGTCACCGAGAACACCCCGTCGATCCTGACCAGCGCCCCGACGAAGCCGAGCAGCCCGACGAAGTAGCCGGCCCGGGCCCACGGCCGCTCGCCCCAGCCGGGCTGCCGGCCCACCATGAACCAGTGCCAGGCCGCGGCCGACAGCGCCAGAACCAGCAGCTCCACCCGCCACTCGCGCAGCAGGGCGAAGACCGAGGGCAGCAGGATGAACAGGTAGGGCACCGCGGGCCGGGCGCGATCCCAGCGCGGGACGTCGCCGCTCACCATGGGCGGGTCCCGCCTGCGACGCCGTCGGCGACCATGACGCCAGCCTAACCGGAGGCGCCACGACCGCCGGTCCACCGAACGAAGCAGTGTGTAGCCTTGGCCTGGCGAGCGATGTTCGATCGAAGGAGAGCTTGGTGTCCCAGTCCGGGCACGTGCCGGTCCGGAGCAAGCGGGCCGACGCGGTGCGCAACCGCCAGGCGCTGCTCGCCGCCGCCGCCGCGGTGTTCGTCACCTCCGGCGTCGACGCGCCGATCCGGGAGATCGCGGCCAGAGCCGGCGTCGGGATGGGGACGATCTACCGACATTTCGCGACTCGGGCGGATCTCGTGGTGGCCGTCTACCGCCACCAGGTCGAGGCCTGCGCCGAGGCCGGCCCGACCCTGCTGGCCACCGCCGACTCTCCGTTCGCGGCACTGCGTCAGTGGGTGGACCTCTTCGTCGGCTTCCTGGTCACCAAGCACGGGCTCGCCAACGCGCTGCGATCGGACAGCAGCGGCTACAACGCGCTGCACACCTACTTCCTCGACCGCCTGGTGCCCGTCCTCGCCCAGTTGCTCGACGCCGCGGTCGACGCCGGCGAGATCAGCCCCGGCACCCAGGCTTACGAGCTGATGCGCGGCATCGGCAACCTGTGCGCCGGAGGCGACAGCGACCCGCACTACGAGCCCCGCCGCATGGTCGCACTGCTCCTCGCGGGCCTCCAGCGCCCCCAACCCTCCTGACACCCCGCGCGGCGAGCTCTCACAAGCCATCTTGACGCCTCGCCTCCGGGGCTTCGAAGTACGGGCGGGCTCTCGTAAGTCGTCGTGACGTCTCGCCTCCGGGGCTTCGAGGGGCGGGCGGGCTCTCGTACGATGAGGGGGTGCGCAGGCTCATCCGCTCCGTGTGGAACGAGCCCCGTCCCCCCGACCCGCCCGCGCGGGTGTGGCGCGACTGGGTGCTCGCCGGCGTGCTCGTGGCGGTCGCGGTGCTCGAAGCGGTTGTGCGGCCGGATCTGCCGTGGCGGGCGGTCGCGGTGACGCTCACCATCGGGCTGGTGCCCACGGTGCTGTGGCGGCGCACCAGGCCGCTGCTGATGATCGTGATCATCTTCGCCGCCACGGGCCTGGCCCCGCTGCTCACCGGCGGTGCCGCCGCCGAGATGTACACGATGGCGTACATGTTGATCTTGGTGTATGCGCTGTTCCGATGGGGGTCCGGGCGGTCGGCCGTGATCGGGTTATCGATCATGCTCGGCTCGGTGTCCCTCTCGATCCTCCTCGGGCGGCTCGCCGTCTCCGGCGTGATCGCCGCGTTCGCCGTCATGTCCGCGGCCATCGCGCTGGGGGTGGCGCTGCGGTTCCGGGCCAGGGCGCGGCTGCGCGAGCTCGACCAGGTCAAGCTGCTCGAACGCGAGCAACTGGCACGCGACCTGCACGACACCGTCGCCCACCACATCTCGGCCATGGCGATCCGGGCCCAGGCGGGCCTGGCGACCTCGGCCGCGCGGCCGGACGCCGCGGCCGACGCGCTGCACGTGATCGAGGCCGAGGCGGCGCGCGCGCTGGACGAGATGCGCGCCATGGTCCGCGTCCTGCGCCAGGACCAGCCGGCCGACCTGGAGCCCGGCCGCGGCATCGCCGATCTCGAACAGCTCTCGAGCCACAGCGCGTCCGGCCCCGACGTCCATGTGGAGATCTCCGGCGATCTCCACGACCTGCCCCCGTCGGTCGGGTCCGCGCTCTACCGCCTCGCCCAGGAGTCGATCACCAACGCCCGGCGGCACGCGCGGCACGCCACCCGCATCGAGGTCCGCGTCGCCGCCGACGACACCTCGGTGCATCTGCGGGTGAGCGACGACGGCGAGAGCAGTCTCGTACGCCGGCCGCCCGGCTACGGCCTCATCGGCATGATGGAACGCGCCGACCTGCTCGGCGGCACCTGTACGGCCGGTCCCGGCCCCAATCGCGGCTGGACCGTGACCGCCGTGCTGCCCCGCGCGGGAGCGGCGACATGAGCGTCCGGGTGCTCGTCGCCGACGACCAGGAGATCGTCCGCACCGGACTGGTGATGATCCTGGACGCCCAGCCGGACATCGAGGTCATCGGCGAGGCCGCCGACGGGCGGCGGGCCGTGGAGCTGGCGCGGCGGCTGCGCCCGGACGTGTGCCTGTTCGACATCCGGATGCCCGGCCTCGACGGGATCGCGGCCACCCGTTCCCTCGCCGGGCCGGACGTCGCCGACCCGCTCGCCGTCGTCGTCATCACCACGTTCGACCTCGACGAGTACGTCTACGCCGCGCTGCGGGCCGGTGCCCGGGGCTTCCTGCTCAAGAACGCCGGCGCCCGGCAACTGTCCGAGGCGATCCACGCCGCCGCCAACGGCGACGCGCTCATCGCCCCGAGCATCACCGCCCGCCTGCTCGGGGCCTTCGCCCGTACCGGCCCGGCAGCACCGCCGGTGCGGCCCATCGAGGCGCTCACCGACCGGGAGGAGCAGATCCTGGTGACCGTGGCGCGCGGGCGGACCAACGGCGAGATCGCCGGCGACCTGCACATCTCGCTCAGCACGGTCAAAACCCACATCGCCAGCCTGATGGCCAAGCTCGGCGCCCGCAACCGCGTCGAGATCGCCATGTGGGCGTACGAGACCAACCGGGTCAAGAACTCCGCCGAATGATCCATTCGGCCACGACGACGTTGATCACCCAGCCGGCGCCCATGAGCAGCCCCTTGGCGAACTCGTCGGGGGTGCCGACGAGCGCGAAATAGGGCGCGTGGGTCAGCGCCTGGGTGCCCGCGCCCAGGCCGATCGCGTAGCCACGGATCATCCAGGCGCGGTGCCGGGCGAAGTCCCGCCGCCGGATCGCGGCCAGGCCGAGGACGATGGCGACCACCATGGCCGTGCCGAACACGAGCCGGAAGGCCGCCACGAGCGCGCCGTCACTCTCCGGGAGGGCGTAGAAGAAGCTCATCCACAGCCCGCTGAGCGCCGCGACCAGCCCGCAGGGAGCCAGCACCCGCCCGGCGACGCGATGCCAGCTCCGCCTCCGGCGCAGCCGGGGCACGAACTGGAACGCCCCCAGCACGCTGTAGAGGGTCACGGTGATGATGTGCAGCACCACCGGCACCGGCGAGGCGAAGAACCGCGCGTTGTCCGGCGTGATCTCCGCGCCGCCGGTCAGCTCGGCCATGCGGATGCCACCGGCGAGCACGGGCACGAGGCTGAGCGCGATCAGCGCGGCGGGCACCGGCCACTGCGCCCGGGGGCGAGCCGCCGCAATCTTGTCTGTCATGCCCCGATCGTGAAGGCTGAGTCGATGGCGAATCATCAGCGCAACGGCCCGACTTGAGCCGGCCGATCGTCCGCCAATCAGGCGTACTTTCGGCCGATGACCTCCTTATTCAGGACTTTTACGCTCATCGCATGGTTCCCGTCTCGCTTTGAGGAGCATGCCATGAAGGCGTTCGTCCTGCGCTCGTACGGCTCACCCGACGTACTGGAGCTCACCGACCTCGACCGGCCGGTCCCCGCCCGCGACGAGGTGCTGGTCCGGGTACGTGCCACCTCCGTCCAGCCGTACGACTGGCACTACATGAGAGGACAGCCGTACGTCGCGCGACTGATGGGCGGCGGCGGCCCCGGGCTGCGCGGGCCGAAGTTCGGCGTCCTGGGCGCCGACCTGGCGGGGCAGGTCGAGGAGGTCGGCGAGGACGTGACCGAGTTCCGCCCCGGCGACGAGGTGTACGCGATGTCCAAGCGCGACGGCTTCGGCGAGTACGCCTGCGTCAAGGAGTCCGAGCTGGCGCCGAAGCCGGCCAACCTGACGTTCGAGCAGGCGGCGGCCGTGCCGCTGGCGGCCAACACCGCCCTGATCGCACTGCGCGACAAGGGAAGGATTCAGCCGGGCCAGACGGTGCTCGTCGACGGCGCTTCGGGAGGGGTGGGCACGTTCGCCGTACAACTCGCCAAGGCGTTCGGCGCGACGGTCACCGGCGTCTGCGGCAGCCGCAACGTGGACCTGGTCCGATCGATCGGCGCGGACGAGGTCGTCGACTACACCAAGCAGGACTTCACCCAGCTCGGACAGCGCTACGACATCATGCTGGACATCGCCGGAAGCCACTCGGCCCTCGCCTGCCGGCAGGTGCTGACACGTGAGGGCGCCTATGTCCTCATCGGCGGGAAAGGCGGGCGATGGGTCCAGCCCGTCGGTCACATGATGGCGGCGGTCGTGCTGTCGCCGTTCGTGTCGCAGACGATGACCATCGCCGACGTGGTCAGCTGCACCGAGAACAAGCAGAACCTGGCCCTGCTGACCGAGCTCATCGAGGACGGCAAGGTCACCCCGGTCATCGACCGGACCTACCCCTTCAAGGAGATCCCGGAAGCCATCAGATACCAGGAAGAGGGCCATTCCTCAGGAAAGGTCGTCATCACCTACTGAGCCGGTCGGAGCGCGAATACCGCAGGACAGGACTCTCCGAATGAGACACAGCGCGCCGGCCAGGCGTTACTCGCTCTGCGGGGAATCCGGCCAGTACGGGACCGACCGCTGGACGGCAGACCTGATGGCCTCGCCCTCCAGGTCGACGATGCTCAGCTCGATCCCGCCGGCGGGCCATTCCACGCCGAGCTCGAAGGGCTCCGGGGCGGCAAGGGCCAGATCCACAGACCCGGGGTCGGCTCGGTGGTCTGTGCGCTGGTGGACGGCATGACGAAGCGCTGGAGGGGCCTGCGGCTTGGCGCCGCGCCTGCCCCGCGCTGCCTGCTCCATCCCGCAATCGTCACGATGCGCGTGCAAAGCCTTACCCAGTGTACGGTCATGCTGGTAGAGTCGTTCGCACACACTCTCGAATACGGGGGGAGGGGGATCGTCGTGCGTGTCGTGCAGGCCTACCGTTTCGCGCTGGACCCGACCGCGCGTCAGGGTGCTGTGCTGGCGTCGCATTGCGGGGCGGTGCGGGTGGCGTTCAACTGGGGCCTGGCGCAGGTGAGGGCGAATCTGGCGCAGCGGGAGGCCGAGCGCTCCTACGGCATCCCCGAGGATCGGCTCACCCCGGCCCTGTCGTGGTCGATGTACAGCCTGCGCAAGCGCTGGAACCAGGTCAAGGACGAGGTGGCGCCGTGGTGGGCGGGCAACTCCAAAGAAGCCTACGCCTGCGGGCTGACCCGCCTGGCCGACGCCCTGTCCAACTGGCGCGACTCCAACAGCGGTAAGCGCAAGGGTCCGAAGATGGGCTTCCCCCGGTTCAAGACCAAACGCCGTGCGGCCCGGTCCGTGCACTTCACCACCGGCACGATCCGGCTGGACGGCCACACCCACGTGATCCTGCCGATGCTGGGCCGGATCAAAACGCACGAGCCGATCACCAAACTCGCCGGCCTGCTCACCGAAGGCGGGGCGCGGATCGCGTCGGCGACGGTGCGCTGGCAGGAGGGCCGCTGGCACGTCAGCTTCACCGTGCACACTGAACGACCTCCGGCCGCACCTACGCGGCCGGACGCGGTGCTCGGGGTGGACCTCGGCATCAAGACCCTGGCGGTCTTCTCCGACGGACGCCCGCCGGTCCCCAACCCCAGGCATCTCAATAACGCTATGCGTAAGCTGCGCCGTCTGTCGCGAGCGGTCTCTCGCAAACACGGCCCGGACCGGCGCACCGGCCAGCGGCCGTCGCAGCGGTGGCAGCGGGCGAACGCGGCCCGCAACCGGGCGGAGCATCGGGTGGCGGCGCTGCGCCGCGACGGCATCCACAAACTGACTACGAGCCTGGCCCGGACGTACGGCACCATCGTGGTCGAGGACCTGCACGTGGCCGGGATGATCCGCAACCGGCGGCTGGCCCGCGCCGTCTCCGATGCCGGGTTCGGGGAGATCCGCCGCCAGCTCGCCTACAAGACCGCCTGGCACGGCGGCCGGCTGCTGGTGGCGAGCCGCTGGTTCCCCTCCTCCAATACGTGTTCATCCTGCGGTGCGGTGAAAGCCAAACTGCCGCTGCGGGTGCGCACCTATGTCTGTGAGGGGTGCGGCCTGTCGATGGACCGCGACGAGAACGCAGCGCTCAATCTCGCCTCGCTGGTGGAGCGTACGGTCGCCGGGAGTGGCCCGGAGACCCGAAACGGACGTGGAGCCGACCGTAAGACCCCGCCTGGCGGGGCAGGTGGCCGTGAAACGTCAACCCCGCACCGGGCACCCACTGTCCGGATCAGACGAGGACCTTCGCCCACACCGGGCGAATCACTGAGAATCCTTGAAACTCAGTGAACGGCCTTGGAAGTCATCGGCGGACAGTGTGTGCGGCCTCATGACGATGTCCACGTTCATCAGGCAGCCGATTTCGAACGCCTGGATCGTCGGCAAGGTGACGGCGATATTCGGAGTACGGGCCAGCGCCAGACCGCTGACCACCACCCCGCCCATCTCGTCCGACGGCGGAGCGTACCAGGCAGGCAGTCCGGGCCTGGGTGAGCGAGTGAGTTCTTCCTGCTCTGACGGGGGCTCGAAGAACATGGTTTCACCGTAGCCAGATTTCTCTGACCACGCGGCCTTTGATCGCCTTAACTGAAGATATTCACGCCCCGGGAAAACAGGCCGATATTCCGCCGAAGATACGGTCCGATCATGCATATTCGACAATAGCGAAGAGCCGATCGGTCATACGGTCACCTTGTCGGGTGGGGTGAGGGGGGCCAGTTTGCGGCTGAGGTTGAGGACGGCTTCGGCGGTCCGGGGGTCGGTGGCGGAGCGGAAGGGGGTTACGGGGTGGGTTCTGGCGCCGATGACCAGGCCGGTTCGGCCGTTGAGCGAGGCGTCGGTCGCGGCGCGGAGGGATGGACGGGCGGCCACGGCGGCGGAGCCGGAGGTGGCGCGTTCGAAGATCCGCCAGACCAGGGGCCAGAGCAGCCGCAGTGGGGGTGACACGATGGCGGGTGATCGCATGCTGCCGTCGGTCATGTCGGTGTCAGCGCCGCCGGGGTCGGCCGCGAAGACCGAGACGCCGCTGTCCCGCAGCCGCTCGGCCAGGTCCAGGGTGTAGGCCAGGTTGGCGAGCTTGGCCCGGCCGTACCAGTGGAAGCCGTAGTAGCCGCCCGGCGGCTCGACGGCCTGGAAGATGCGCTTGGCGGCCCGGATCGCGCCTGAGGTGACGTTGACGATCCGGCTCGGCGCTCCCGCCCGGAGCTGGTCCAGCAGCAGCTCGGTCAGCAGGTACGGGGAGAGGTGGTTGACGGCGAAGGTCGCCTCGATGTCGTCCACCGTGCGTTGCCGGTCGGTGAACATCGCCCCGACGTTGTTCACCAGGATCTGCAGCGGCCCCTCCTCGGCGAGCTGGGCGGCGAGGGCTCGTACGGCACTGAGCGAGGCGAGGTCGGCCTGGACGAATCGCGCCCCCGGACCGGTCCCCACCGCGTCGATCCGCTCGACCGCGCGGGCGCCACGCTCGGCGTTACGGCCCACCACGGTCACCGCGTAACCGCTCGCCGCCAGCCCCATCGCGGTCTCCAGACCGATTCCCCCGGTCCCCGCCGTCACCACAGCTCGTCCGCTCATGGCTCTGTCCTTCCTCGTACCGGATGGGTATCCGGTTTCTGAATCAGACCGTAGCATAAGCGGATGAGTATCCGCTTAGTTGACCGGGGCATGGGTTATCGGCACGGCCTGGATCGGTTTCGAGGCGCGCGGCGGCGACTTTCCGGGTTTACGGGACCGCCGTCAACGCGGCGGGCGCAGGCCTTCGAG
The DNA here is from genome assembly GCF_014646515.1 of Nonomuraea glycinis. Lineage (GTDB taxonomy): Bacteria > Actinomycetota > Actinomycetes > Streptosporangiales > Streptosporangiaceae > Nonomuraea > Nonomuraea glycinis. Next base: position 176,489 of record NZ_BMNK01000012.1, on the reverse strand, counting down.
CAGAACGCCGAGATAGAGCTCGGTGTGCCTGGCCCGGTCTTCGCCGACGCGGACCGCGTGCTCGATGCCGCAGAGCAGCCGGCGGACATCGTCGGCTTCGAGATCAGGCCGGATGGCCTCCGCCTGGCGGGCACGGTCGAGCAGCTCCGTGATGGCCCGATCGAAATCGGTCTTCATCGCCGACGTCCGGGCGTCGGCGTCGCTGGCGGCTTCGAGCACCCCCGTGAGCCCGGGGCCGTCCAGCACGTGCCCGAGGGCATAACGCAGCAGGCGGTGCAGGCCCGCCAGGGCGTCCTCGTCGGCCGCCGCGGCCTGCGCCTCGCTGACCAGCCGCTGAAAACGCTCCGCCATCAGGGCTTCGAGCAGCGCCTGCCGGTTGGGAAAGTGCCGGTAGACGGTCCCGACGCCCACTCCCGCCAGCCGCGCGATGCTGTTGAACATCAGCGAGTCGTCCCCCGTGGCCAACTGCTCGCGGGCGATCTGCAACACCCGGGCCCGGTTACGCGCGGCGTCCGCGCGCAACGCCTGCCCCTGCTCCGCTCTGGGTGTCACCGACCCAGTCTAAGTCGCCCGCTTCGCAGTGACCGCCAGCCCAGAACGCCGTACCACAGCATGATCGGCAGGTGGAGGACGTACCCGAGCTGTTCCAGCGCCGCCGTCGGGCCGGCCGTTCCGGTCGTCCAGGGGAGCACCACGGCGGCGAGCCCGGAGATGGCCGCGACCAGGCCGGCGACACGGAGGCGGGTGGACATCGGGCTGCCGGTCGCCGCCGCGACGGTGGCGGCGACCCACAGCAGGCCGGCCAGGTTGACCATCCACTTGGCGGTGAGCATGACCGCCAGGGCGGCCGAGGCGGCGGTGGTAGTGGCGGCCAACTGGGTGAGTGCCAGGTTCCCGGCGTCATGAAGCAGACCCGCAAGCCCGGCAGCAGCCAGCAGCCCACCGGCCATCGGCCCACCCGGGCGCGCGGTCATGGCCAGGCCGGCGGCGGTCAGGGTCAGCCAGCCCAGGACGTCGAAGGCCAGTTCGATCAAGTGCAGGCCGGTCCGCTCGGCAACGGCGGTGAGCGTGGCGGCAGGGTCGGCCGGATTCAGGGTCAATCCCGATGGCACCACGATGACCGCGGCGGTCATCATGGCTACCAGCGAGGTCAGCAACAACACGCCGATGAGCCGGCTACGAGGATCGGTCATGGCGGTGACGGTAAAACCCTGACGCGGGGGCAAGGTTAACACGAGGGGACGCCATGTGGCGGATCGGGCAACTGGCGCGCATGGTCGGCGTATCCGAACGTACCCTGCGCCACTACGACAAGATCGGGCTGCTCGTCCCGGCCTCGGTCGACGGCCTCACCGGCTACCGCTGGTACGGCGTGGCCGAGCTGTCCCGGCTCGAACGCATCCGCGGCCTGCAGCGCCTCGGCCTGCCGCTGCGTCAGATCGCCGATCTGCTCGACGCCCCCGAGCCGCAGGTACGGCAGGCGCTGGCCGAGATCGTGACCGGCATCCAGCGGGACATCGCCGCCCTGGCCGCGACCGCCGCGCACGCCCAGGACCACCTCACCACGCCGATGTCGATCCTGCCGCAGCAGGCCACCGTCGGCCCGCGCCACCTGCGCGTCCGCCGGCTGCGCGTGGCGCACCCCGCCGCGCTGGCCGGCCTCTGCGCGACACCGCCGGCCACGCTGCTGACCTGGCTCGACGGCCCGCCGACGGGCCGGTTCACCGCCGCGGTGACCACCGATCGCGCCGACGGCCGGCTCACGCTGCAGACCCGCAGCGTCGTACGGGCCATCGTCCCGCCCTCGGTGGGAGTCGTCCGCGCCGGCCAGGACCTGTTCGGCTGGCTGCGCCGCCACCGCCTGGCCGTTGCCGGTCCCACCGTGGAAGACCATCTCATCGACGCCGACGGCGCCCACGCCACAACCCTGGAGGTGCCCGTCGCTGACGACGCCCCGCCTCGTACGTACATGACGCGGCGCTGAGCCGCTCTTACTCGTACTTTTCTCCGCCTCCTCGTAGGCATCCAGGATCGGCGGATAGTGCTGCCGCCACTCCCTCCTTCTGTCGCGGTGCCGTTGCGCCGGCATTTCCCGGGTCCGGCTGTCCTTCGTACCGGCGGCGCCGGCGAAGCCCGGATGGCCGGCGGTCACCGTCGTGGGCGATCAAACGGCTGGTCCCGCCGGTGGGAGATGCGACAGAGTGGGGCAATGGAACGCCAGGTCATCAGTCATCTCGCCCATCGGGACCATCCCATCGCCGCGCCGGTCTCCGGCGCGCACGTGACCCGGCTGCTGCGCCGGGCCCGGCTGCCCGAGGGGGCGCGGATCCTCGATCTCGGCTGCGGCGAGGCGGCTTGGACGTTGCGCGCGCTGGCCCTCCACGAGGACGCGACCGCCGATGGCGTCGACATCTCCGCCCAGGCGCTCAAGGCCGCCGAGGGGCACGCGGAGGCCCAGGGGGTCTGGGAGCGCATCCGGCTCCACCACAGGCCGGCCGCCGACTTCCCCGTGGCCGAGCAGTACGACCTGGTGGTCTGCGTCGGCGCGACGCACGCGTTCGGCGGCCTGGTCCCCACTGCCGAGCACGTACGGCGCTACCTGAGGCCGAACGGGCTGGCACTGATCGGCGACGGATTCTGGGAGCGCGAGCCGACGCCGGAGGCGCTGACCAGGCTGGGCGCCGAGCCGTCGGACTTCCTCGACCTGCCGGGGACGGTCGCCGCCGCCGAATTCGCCGGTTTCGACACGATCTACGGCTACACCAGCGACCTGTCCGAATGGGATGACTACGAGTGGTCCTGGACAGGGACGCTCCTGCGCTGGGCCAACGAGAACCCCGGCCCGGACGCCGACGCGGCCCGCGCGGCCGCCTTGGAGCATCGTGACATGTGGCTGAACGGCTATCGGAGGATCCTGGGCTTCGTCACCCTCCTGCTCCAGCGAACCGGCTGACCCACGCCGAGAGGGCTGGTCGCCCGGGCGATCGGGACGAGGGCGCCCAGGACCAGCCTGGACGCCCTCGTGGTCGTACGTTCGGCTCGGCGGAGCCGGTCTAGAACGGTCTAGAACACGTCGTGCCAGCCGCCGCACCGGTGGTGCCAAGCGGTGCAGACCCGGACGTCCAGGTCCTTCTTGAACCCGATGTCGCGGACGGTGCGCTTCTTGGTGGTCTTGAAGAGCTTGGTGCGGCGGTTGCCCCCCTTGTCGTAATACCTGAAGTAGACGTAGGTGGCCGAGTACTGGTCGGCATGGTGGTCGACGAGCCGGCCGCCGAAGTTGTAGCTGTTGCCGCCGCCGCCCTCCTTGTACCAGTAGCCGAGGAAGTAGCCCTCGCGGCCGGGGCCGTAGTACTGGAACGTGTTGTCGGGCCCGTACCCGTTGGCGGTCGAGGACGCCGCGAGTGGTGCGGCGGCGGTGGTCGCCTGGGCGGGCGCGGCGATGAGACCTAAGGCCATCGCCCCGGTCACGGCGGCGGTGATGAGCGACTTCGACATGAAAGGTGTCTCCTTGGTGGCTTGCCGAATGTCCGGCGCCAAGCCTGCGGCCGTCAGCCGTCCACCTGACAGGTCACCAACTGTCCACGCCTGCTCACTTCCGCCGGCACGGTCGCCGGCGCGACCGTGCCGGGCGAGCGCGTTTCAGCAGGACTACCGGGCCGTCAGCCGTACGTCTGCTCCGCCTTCTCGTACGCACGCAGCAGCGGCTTGTTATCGGCCAGCCACTCCCGGTTGGCCGCGGAGAGCTCGGGGAAATCGACCAGGCGGTCGATGTTCGAGCGCAGGCCGGCGGTCATGTCGTCGTTCACGAGCAGCCCCGGCAAATCCTCCGAGATGCGCTTGGGCATCATCTGATAGATGTCGGTGAACGCGTTGTTCGCCTCCCCGAGGAAGCTCCGGGTCCGGCTGTCCGCCGTGCCGCCGAGATCCCAGAACTCGTCCCAGCCGCCCCGATGCGGGTCCACCGCCTTCTCGAAGTTGGCGGAGCACCAGTAGACGATCTCCTTGTACCTCTCGGCCGCCGCGCTCAGGGTGCCGGCGGTGGCGGCCAGAGAGGTCACGTTCCCGTGGATCTGCCGCAGCGCGCCCTGCGCCATGTCGGCGGCCTCGCCGTGCCAAGGGGCGTCGCGCAGGTCCTGCGCCCGGAGCGGCAGCGTGTTCGCCAGTTCGACCAGTGAGGCGGCCATCGCATCGAAGTACGCCGGCACATTCCCGTACAGCCAGAAGGTGCTGAAGGAGAAGTCGTGCACCGCTTTCGCCGCGGTCATGTCGCCGACGCCGTAATCGGTCCCCTTGGCGAGTTCGAGCGGATCGCTGCCCTTGGGGTAGAGGTGGCTCGGCTGGCCGACCCGGCCCAGGGGGCCTTCCCCGGGCATGCGCGCCGCGAGCTCGGACAGGGGGATGTCGCCGAGCCGGGGGGACTCCACGAGGTCATATCGGGCGGAGGCTCGTTCGATCAGGAGTCCCGCCATGCCGACCTCGGCGTGCAGGTCACTCCAGACCAGGCGCGTCAGTGCGCCCGCGCCCTGGAGAAGCCGGCCGAGATCACCCGGCAGGCGCCAGTGGAGGTTCGGGATGGAGTCGAGGTTCCCGTATCTCTCGAACGTGCCGTCCATGTCGGCGTCGGTGGCCAGCCCGACGAGCTTGCCGGCGACGGCCTTCGTGACCTTGCGGTCGATCTCCAGCCCGCCTTGCCGCTGCTCGTTCCCGAGTCCCGGCCAGTATGCGGGGGGCTTCGGCTCTGTTTCCCACCCGGACCACTGATCGGCGGGTGTCGGCTCCGGCTCACGCATGGGGACTCCGATCTTAGGCGATGCCACACCCTACGAAGATCTCTAACAAGTGCGCAAACCAGCATTTTCCGGATGTTAGGCGACGTAAGGAGTGAGCTCCGCCGCCCGGGCCGTCGGCGGCTTGAGAAAGCCGGTGGCCCAGGCGGTGGGCACGGCGATCACGGCGATGATCAGGCCGGTGACCACCGGGGCCGAGACGCCGGAGCCGCCGATCGCCACGCCACCGGCGAGCGAGCCGGCCGCGATGCCCACGTTGATCGCGGAGCCGGGCAGCGAGGACGCCAGCGCGCCGCCCGGACCGGCCAGGCTCACCACGCGGAACTGCAGCGAGGGCACCATGCCGCCGACGAACAGCCCCCAGGCCGCCATCACCAGCGCCACGAGCGGCGCGACCGCGCCGGCGAGGTAGAGCGCCAGCAGGCAGGCCGCGGCGCCGGCGGTCGCCACGACGAGGGTGCGCGCGGCGCTCCTGTCGGCGAACCGGCCGCCGCAGAACGCGCCCACCGCGTTGGCCAGGCCGTAGGCGAGCAGGAACACGCTGATCAGCGCGCCGGAGATGCCCGTGACACCGTTCAGGAACGGCACGATATAGGTCAGCGCCGAGTACACCGCCGCGAACACCAGGACGTTCACCAGCAGCACGGCGAGCACCCGCGGGGCGAAGGCGTACCTGGCCTGGCCCGCGACGCCGCCGCCGGTGCGCGGCACGGACGGCACCGACGCCACCGTGGCGACCAGCGCGACCACGCTGAGCAGGATGATCCCGAGGAACGAGCCCCGCCAGCCCACCGTCTGCCCGACCAGCGTGCCCAGCGGCACACCCAGCGCGGCCGACACCGCGATGCCGGAGATGATCACCGAGATCGCCCGGCCCGCGCGCTCCGGCGGGACCAGCGCCATGCCCGTCACGAACCCGACGGCGATGAACAGCCCCTGCACCGCGCCCGCCAGGACGCGCGCCGCGACGAACACCCCATGGTCGGGCACCAGCAACGGGACCAGGTTGGCCACGGCGAACACGACGAGCGTGCCGACCAGAACGGCCCGCTTGTCCATCCTGATCGTCAGCGCGGTCAGGATCGGCCCGCCGATCGCCATCCCCAGCGCGTAGGCGGTCACCAGCGTGCCGGCCGCGGCGATGGAGACCCGCAGGTCGGCGGCGATCAGGTCCAGCACGCCGACCACGAGCAGTTCGGCGCAGCCCATCACGAACACCCCGAAGAACAGCGTCGCCAGGGTCAGGTTCGTCCGCGTCCTCATAGGCACCACAGTAGCTGAAAGTAGCCGCATTAACACTTAAAGTAACGGGTAGAAGTCGCAGACCAGCACATACCGGATGAGAGTGCGATGATCGTGAATCCTTACGCCGCGGCGCCCTTCTCCTACGCCTCCATGCCGGGCGCCACCCCGTACTCGATCGTCGAGTTGATGCCCGGCGCGCGCAATCTGATGCACCACGCCCAGGTCGCGTCCGGCGAGCGGGTGCTCCTGCTGGTCGAGCACACGGCCGACCCCGTCGTCGTGCAGGCCATCGCCGCGGCGGCGGCCTACCGCGACGCCGACGTGCACGTGCTGTCCGTGGCCCCGTTCAGCCCCGGGGGGTGGGACAAGGACGTGACCCACCAGGTCGAGACGGCCGCGGTGCGCGAGGCCGACGTCGTGATCAGCGCCACCTGGTGGGGCGAGGTGCACACCGCGCCCCTCTTCTTCGACCAGATCAGAGCGCTGCCCGTGCGCTTCGCCTCGCTGCACATGGCCGCCACGGCCGGCGCCATGCTCACCGGCGCCAGGTTCCCCAACGACGTCTACTACGCCATCAAGCATCGGGCCCTGACCAGGCTGAACGCGGCCCAGAGCATCCGCGTGACCTCCGCGCTGGGCACCGACCTGACCCTGTCGCGCTTCGCCTTCACCCTGGACGAGGGCCCGCTGAAGCCCGGCGACTGGCAACCCTTCCCGTACGGCGGCGCGAACTTCCATCCGACCGTCACCGAAGGCGTCCTGGTCATCGAGGACTCGACCTTCACCGGGGTGCCGGAGCAACTCCTGCGCATCACGCTGGAGGAGAACCAGGTGCGGAAGATCGAGGGCGGGATCGCCGCCGAGCAGCTGCGCCGCGCCTCACCCGACGGCTACTACCTCCGGCACGCCCTGATCGGGCTCAACCCCAAGACCCGGCTCGCCGGCGGCACCCAGTTCGAGCGCGAGAAGCACGCCGGAGCCTTCTACTGCGGCCTCGACGCCCTGCGCGACGGCGTCCCGGTCACCACCAGCCCCGGCTTCGCGCACTGCGACTGCCAGATCGACCGGCCCTCCATCCAGGTGGACGGCGAGTCGTTCGTCGAGGACGGCCGCCTGCTGCTGCTCGACGACCCGGAGATCCGCGAGGTCGCCGCCCGGTTCGGGCCGCCCGACGTGATCCTCGACGACAACCCGCTCATGATCCTCCCCCGCCGCTACACCGGGGGACCGGCGACCCGCTGACCGTGGCGCCCGGCCGGCGAGCCCGGCCGGGCGCCTGGAGGACGCTAGGCCAGCCGCACGCCCGCGGGACGGAAGAGCGAGGCGGCGAGACTCTGGATGAACCGCATGATCAGCGCTTCGAGCAGCATGACGGCGGCCTTGGCGAGCAGGGAGGCGAAGAACTCAGACAACTCTCTACCTAACGGTCATAAGGGCATTTACGAGCATATTTCGCTATAAAGGTGACGGAGTGGTATCGGTAGGGGTGTCAGTTCGGTGAACGGGCGGTGACGGATCGCCGTTCGACCAGCACGCTCACCACGGTCGCGGCCACGGCGCAGCCCAGGCCGATGCCCCAGCCGACGAGGCCGGTCGGACGGCAGCCGAAGAGCCGGCTGAGCCCCGGCACCGAGACGATCACGACCAGCGCGGCCAGCGACGACACCGCGGCGAGCACCACCACCCGGTCCCGCCCGCCCAGCGCCAGCGTCTGCAGCAACTGCGCCGACACCAGGCCGATGAGACCCACCGTGTCCGCCCGCCCCCGCGTGCCGCTCAGCCGGGCCAGCGACCACGCCGCGGTGGCGGCGCCCGCCGTGACGACGGCGCGCAGGTAGATGTCCCGCGTCAGGGCGGCCCCCAGCGAGACTTCCGGCCCCTCGGCCAGCAGGCGCTCGGGACTGGACGCGCTGGGCGGCCGGATGGCCACCGCCATGGCGGGCAGCATGTCGGTGAGCAGGTTGACCAGCAGGAGCTGGCGGGTGTTCAGCGCGCTGCGGCCGGTCAGGAGGCTGGAGCCGAGCGTGAAGGCGATCTCGCCGATGTTGCCGCCGAGCAGGATGCCCAGCGCGTCGCGTACGGAGGCCCACATGCCCCGGCCCTCGACGATCGCGTCGATGATCGTCTCGATCCGGTCGTCCGCCAGGACGATGTCGGCGGCGGCCCTGGCGGCGGGGGCGGCGTTCGTGCCGAGGGCGATGCCCACGTCGGCGAGCCGGATCGCGGGCACGTCATTGGCGCCGTCGCCGGTGACGGCCACGACCTTGCCCGCCGTGCGGAAGCTGGTGACGATCCGCGCCTTGTGCTCGGGCGTGACCCGGGCGAACACCGCCACCTCGGCCAGCGCCTCCGTCAGGGCGTCGTCGTCTAGCGCCTCCAGCTCGGGGCCGGTCATCACCCGCAGCCCGTCCAGCGCGCCGATCTCCGCGGCGATGGCCGCCGCCGTGCTGGGATGGTCGCCGGTGAGCATGACGACCCGTACGCCGGCCCGTACGAGCTGCTCCACGCTGCGCTTGGCCGTCGGGCGCACCGGGTCGGCCATGCCGAGGAACCCGAGAAAGCGCAGGTTCTCGATGCGCGACTCGTCGAGGTCGGCGCGGCTGGAGGCGGGCCGCTCGGCGACGGCGAGCACGCGGTAGCCCTGCCGGGCCAGCCGTTCCATCCCCTGCTCCAGCTCCCGTCTGACCCGTTCGTCCAGCGGGACGTGCCGTCCGTCCACGACCATGCCGGTGGACCGGGAGAGCACGATCTCGGGAGCGCCCTTCACGCTCAGCAGCTGTCCCGACTCCCACCGGCCGAGTACGGCGTGGTAGCCGCGCGCCGGCTCGAAGGGCAGCTCGTCCACGCGCTGCCACGTGCGCAGCCCGTCCTCCGGGGTGATGCCGAGCCGCTCGGCGCCGGCCACGACCGCGCGGTCCGTGGGGTGCGGAATGGCCCGCCCGCCGTCGAACCTGGGCCCGGCGCGCAGCGCCGCGCCCACGATCGCCCTCAGCTCGGGTACGGCCTCCGCCACGCTCTGCTCGACCCGGCCGTCCGAGACCATGCGCAGGCTGATGTGGCCCTCGGTGAGGGTCCCCGTCTTGTCGAAGCAGAGCACGTCCACCCGGCCCAGGGCCTCGATCGTGGACGGATTGCGAACAAGCGTGTTGCGGGTGGACAGGCGCTTGGCGGAGGCGAGCTCGGCCACGGTGGCGACGAACGGCAGCCCTTCCGGCACCGCCGCCACCATCATGCTCACCGCCGGGGCGAGCGCCTGGGCCAACGGCGAGCCGCGGACCAGCTCGACCAGCATCAGCACCACGCCGGAGCCCAGCGCGGTCGGCAGGATCTTGTGGCCCAGCTCGCGCAGCCGCAGCTCCACCCCGCTCGGCGGCGGCCGCTCCTGGCTCAGCCTGGCGGTCCGGCCCGCCACGGTCGCCTCACCGGTGGCCACGACCACGGCCAGCCCGTGCCCCGCCGCGACGGTCGTACCCTCGTAGACCATCGACGCGCGATCCGCGACGGCGGGCGCCGCGGTCGGCGCGGCGGTCTTGGCGACGAGCTGCGACTCGCCCGTCAAGGGGGCCTCGTCCATCTCCAGCCCGGCCGCCTTGAGCAGCCTGCCGTCGGCCGGCACGGCATCGCCGGCCCGCAGCTCGATCACGTCACCGGGCACCAGGGCGTCGGCGTCGCCCTGGACCAGGCCCGTGGGGCGGCGCAACCGTACCCGGACGGCGGTCGTCTCGGTGAGATGGTGCAGCGCGTGGTCGGCGCCCCGCCGCTGGGCGCCGCCGAGCAGCGCGCCCGTCACCATCACGCCGCCGATCAGCACCGCGTCGAGCACCGAGCCGAACGCGGCCGACAGGCCCGCCCCCACGGCCAGGAGCGGGGTCATCGGGTTGGCCAGCTCCTCCACCGACGCGCCGGCCAGGGACTGCGGCCCCTTGGCCGCCGGCCGGGCGGTTCTGCGACGCTCGGCCTCCGACTCGGTCAGCCCGTCGGGCGACGTGCGGAGGCGTTCCACGACGTCGCGGGCCGCCATGGCGTGCCAGGGCGTGTGGTCGGCGCGGATCGGCGGGGCCTCCCGTCCGACGCTCCTGGCCGTCCACTGCCCGGCTGCGAGAGCGGCCAGCCCGGTGCAGTCGCGCACCAGGCTCGCGCGCCCGACCGCGGTGGTGGCCGGGCCGAGGAACGCCAGCCCGAGACCGGCGGCCGAGCCGGCGGCGCTCACGTACACCGCTCGCACGCTCGCCTTCCTGGCCGAGGCCAGGTAGCGGAGGAGCAGGTGCACGCCGTCGAGCTCGGCGACCACATCGGCGTCCCACGGCACCCGCCGTACGCCGTCGAGCAGACCGATCCCCAGGTCGGCCTGGCGCAGCGCCCCCCGCCCGCGCCGCGACACCACGGCCACCCCACGCCCCTCGGCCTGCAACGCCCGCACCGACGCGGCCAGCTTGGTCCCGCCGTCGATGGACCGTTCCACTACCAGACGCCGAGCCAGGCCGGGCTCCCCACCGGCCAGGACCACCTCGCATGCCCCCTTCGGAGCCGCCACCAGGGCCTCGGCGGCGGGATACAGCTCACGAGCCAGCCCGACCAGCGCGATCGGGGTACCGCCCCGCACCACCTCCACCGCACGTACACCCTGCTCACGCCACTCCTCCAGCACGCGGTCGCGATCTGGGCGGGGGTCACTCCGGAGTGTGTGCGGGCGGGCTTGCCAGCCGTCGCGGGTGCGGGCGGCGTCGGGGTCGGTGAGGTCGAGGAGGGTGTACAGGCGGGCGTGCAGGTCGTCGAGGTCCACGTCGGGGGTGAGCGGCAGCACGCCGTCGATCGTCCACGCGCCCGTGGTGAGCACGGCGGCGTCCAGGACGACGGTGTCGATGCGGTCCATGCGGCTCAGGGCCGCACGGTCGAGCACCATCGTGCCGCGCCCGGCCAGCGCGCGCCCGACGGCGCCGGTGAAGGCGTCCCTGCCGAGGTTCGCCGCCTTGGGGGTGCCGCTGATCAGCACGGACAGCCCGCGATGGTGGCTCCGGCTGAGGACCGAGGTCACCACGTGCGCGCCCAGCGACACCCCGCCGGCCGCGTCGGCGTACCGCTCCACGGGCCCGCGCGGCAGCGGGACCGGCCGCGCCGCCACGGCCGGGGCGATGTGCCGGTACGCCCCCGGCGTCACCGCGAACTCCTCCTCGCGCCGCTCCCACGCCTGCCGCCGGGCACGAGCCTCGGCGTAGCGTACGGCCGCGGCGACGGAGTCGACGAGCAGCGACGCCGGTCGCAGGCTGAGCGTGTGCGCGACGATCCTGGACGTCACCAGCGCCGCGTCCACGGCAGGCTTGCCGAGGTGCCGCTCCAACTCCGTACGCACCCGCGGGGTGTGCTCGGCCAGCGTGACGAGACTGGGCACCGCGACGGGCAGCGCGGGCAGGCGGGCCAGGCGGCCGGTCATGGCCAGCCCGGCACCGGCCAGGTGCAGACCGAGGCTGAACGCCGCCCTGGCCTGCTGCTCCACGCCGTCGAGAACGCGAGCCGGGCCGGCCGTCCGGCCGTCGGCGTCGCACTCCGCCACGATGGCCACGAGCTTGGCGACGTCCGTCGTCTCGTCGCAGCTCACGAACACGCTGCCGAGCGCCCCGTTCACCTCCGCGCGCGCGGCGCCGGCCGCGCGCAGCCGCTCCTCGAGAACACGAGCGGGCCCCTCGGTCCGGGGCCCGCCGACGCTCCTCAGCTCGATCCGCACTCCCCCTGGGCAACTCCGCACCGAGCGGGAGTCCGGGAAGACGTTCCGTACCGGTGGCGGAAGCAGGTCGAGCAGCATGCCGAACAGCGCCATAGGCTCTCAAACTCTCCCGTCCATGGCGAGGTCGCTGCTCACTTGCTCTGCGGAGCGCTCTTGCGGTTTCTCGCGGCACCGGCCACCGCCTGCTGCGCGGCGGCCGCGCGACGCTTCTTCGGCTCCTGCTCCTGCTGCTGTGCCGGTACGGGCGCGCCCCCCTGCGCCTGCTGCTGTCGTTGTACGGGCGTGCCAGGCTTGCCGGAACCCTGTGCCTGCTGCTGTCCCCGTACGGGCATGTCAGGCTTGGCCGACCCCTGTCGCCCTCGCTGCGTGATGGCCATGCCCACGCCGATGGCGGCGGCGACCGGCCACTCGATGGCCCCGAAGATCGCCAGCGCGCCCAGCGCTCCGTAGTAGGCGACGCGTTCGGGTGGCGGCAGGATCGTCCGGGCGACGTCGACGTAGTGTCCGAACTCCTGCTTGCTGATGTGCGGCATCGGCACATGGGGCATCGGCACGTGGGGCATCTCGACCTCGCGCCGGCGGATCTCGATGCCGAGCATCGGCATGTCGATCCGCCTCGGCTCCTTCCCGTTCGACGCGACCTCGTCGCGGCCCTGCTGGGTAGCGGTCATGACGTCTCCTCTGCACAAGAACTTCATGTGCTCTTATCCAGAGATTCAGCGCCTTATTCCAGACAGCCCTCATTCGATAATTTTGCCCCAGCCGGTGCAATCTTTTCTTTCTCGCCCGGCGGTCAGGCCACGACCGACTCCCCACCGGGGCTCCGGGTCCGGCCCGAGGTACAGCCGGAACATCCGTGACGTACTTACAGAGAACAATAATTAGATATATGCCCCGAAAAGGGAGTCGAGCAGGTGGTTGCCTAACGCGTAACCAACAGGTTACGCTTCACAGGTGGACAAGGTAGCGGGCGCGATCGCTGATCCGGTGCGGCGCGCCATCCTGATGATGCTGCGCGACCAACGGCTCTCCGCCGGAGAGATCGCCGAATGCTTCGCGATCAGCCGGCCCGCCGTGAGCCGCCACCTTCGCGTCCTCAGAGACAGCGAGCTGGTCCGCGCCGAGTTGGTGGGCAGGCAGCGGTTCTATGTCCTGCACACCGAGCGGCTCACCGAGCTCACCGAGTGGATCGCCCTCCTCAGCCGTCCCGCCGGGTGGGAACACCACTTCGACGCCCTGGAAACAGAGGTCCATCGCACCCGCCGCGAACGCCGTGCCCACGGCATGACCGGCCAAGAAGAGGAGAACACCGCATGAGCCCCATGCCCACCGGCCGGTTGTTCCGTACCGGCGCCGGAAGCGACCTCGTTCTCACCCGCACGTTCCGCGCGTCCGCCGAGGACGTGTGGGCCAGTCTCACCGAGCCCGAACGCACGGCGCGTTGGTTCGGACCATGGGAGGGCGACGCCGCGCCCGGACGGACGATCAAGGTGCAGATGGCATTCGAGGAGCAGGAGCCGTGGTGCGACATGCACATCGACGCATGCGACCCCCCGCAGCGGCTGGCCCTGTCGATGACCGACGACTCCGGGTCCTGGCGGGTGGAGCTACTGCTGTCCGAAACGGCCGGCTCGACCGAACTGCGGTTCGTGCACCACCTGGCCACCGAGAACGGCATCGGCGAGGTCGGCCCAGGCTGGGAGTACTACCTCGACATGCTCGTGGCCGCACGCGAAGGCTCCCCCACACCGGACTTCGGCGACTACTACCCCGCGATGAAGCCGTACTTCGACGAGCAGTCCGGGGACTGACAGCCCGCACGGACCTCCTGGAGAAATGGCATCGACATCCAGCTCGGCCGAGAAGTCCGGAGCATCACGATGTGTGACACGCACGCGCCCCAGGCGTGCAGGCGGTTATTCACAGCTGTTCCGGTCGGAGGAGTAGCGCGCTGGTGTGGTCCGGTCGGACCACTGTGAAGTGACGGCGATCAAGTGTCGCCACCTCTGAAATCCCGAGCCGTTCGGCAACCGCGATCACAGATGCGTCGACCGCACCCAGCGGAAGGCTCGCATACATCTCGACCAAGGTGCTCATACGATCCAGATCCAACTCGGTAAGATCCACCAGCGTCAGTCCCGACCCAAAGCTCCGCAAGAACGCCGCCTCCGCTTTGCTGCCCTGTCGTCTCTCCACCAACTGGCAGACCTCGGTGACGACAGTGGAGGGGACCAGCAGCGGACCGGGATGAGTTCGCAGAAGGCGCGCGCACGCATCGTGGTACTTGTCTTGGCTGTTGAGCGCCGCAACCAATGGGCCTGTGTCAAGGACGATCACACGGAGTGATTGTCCTCCGACTGCAAGATCTCCTCGGCACGTTCCGCAAAATCCGGCTCAGCCGCCAGCATGCCGATGAAGGGCAGATTACGAACAGCCGGCGGCTCATCGAGCTGATCTTTGACCAGGCGCAGTAGAGGCGCGACCTTCTCCTCGGGGAGCTGGTCCACCAAGTGATGAAGTTCCTCGCGCATCACGCTCATGGTCTTCAGTGTATAGACAAGGCGTCCCAGAGCCAGGACACCTTGCCGCCATCTCCAGGAACGCGGACAGCTTGGCCAAGATTACGCAGAGGCGCCACGCCGGCACGACCCGCGGATGGCCGCGTCCACGGACAACCATGCGCTGGTATGTACAGAACGAACCTCCACGACGGGGATGCCCGTTATCATCCCTTCGTGCCCCCTCGCTCAATGATCATCGTGTTGGCGGCCGTGCTGTGCATCGGAGCCTCGGCGTCTCCGCGCCCTGTTCGCGGAGATGTCAGCGGCGACGGCCGGGCCGACCTGGTCGTAGGTGGTGCAAAGCTGCTCACGATCCAGCCGCTGGGGGGCAGAGCAGCCACCCGGAGTCAGCGGGCGACCGCACTGTCGACGGGTGACTTCAACGGCGACGGCCTCGCGGACGTGACGGTCGGCGCCGCCGGCACGGTCACCGTCCTGTACGGCCGGCGCGCGGACGGCTATACCGGCCCGACGAGCCGGTTCACCCCTGGCCAGGGCGGAGTCCCCCGGCTGGGCACCGGCCACGGGTTCGGCAACACGCTGACCACCTCTGACTTCAACCGGGACGGTTACGTCGACCTCGCCGTCGGGGCGCCGGAAACCACACTGGACACCGCGGCAACGCACGGCGGCGCGGCCATCGTCCTGTACGGCTCCCGCCGCGGTCTCACCTCGTCCGGAGCACTGGTGCTCAGCGAGAACACCCCGGGAGTGGCCGGCTTCAGCCAGCACAGTCGTTTGTTCGGCGCCGGACTGGCCGCCGGGGATGTGACCGGCGACGGCTACAACGACCTGGTGGTCACCGCGCCGTCCGGACGGCCGGGATACGACATCGGCGGGGCGATCCACGTGTTCAAGGGATCGGCCAAAGGCGTGCGGATCGCTGGGAACACCATGGTGACCAGTGGGAACGTGGACGGCCGCGTCATGGATGTGCAGGCGTGCGCGGGCGGTTCCGCGGGCGCTGACAACAAGGCGAACACCGCCAGGTGCACACGGAAGCCGTTCGGCTGGTCGGTGAGGACGGGCCGCTTCCACCGTGGCAAGTACGCCGACGTGATCGCCGGGATCGGTGACGGCAAGCTTCTTGTCCTGCGAGGAGGCCCCTCGGGCATCGACAAACGTCGGCTGAAGACGCTGGCGCTGCCTGGCGTCACCGGGACCAGTGCCCCGGCCGACGACCACGCCGGGTCGTTGGCGGCCGGTGACGTCGACAAGGATGGCTACACCGACCTCGTCGCGGTGGCTCGCGGCACGGGCAGGGTCGCCATCCTGTACGGCTCGGCCGACGGGCCGAGCCGGCCGAGCTGGATCGGGCAGGGCGGGGTCAATGCGGCGCTGCTCGACGTGGACGGCGACTCCGTCCCGGAGCTCGCCACCGCCGACGGAAAAGCCGTCCGGATTCGCTGGATCAAGAACCGCCGGGTGGCCAGGACCACCGTTCTCCCCCTGCCAGGCAGACTGATCGCTCGCTGACAGGAGTCGCACCAGGCACGGTCGGGAAGAACTCTGACGCGTTCGCCCTGCCTCGACGCATCTTGATCAGCCGGTGTAGGCCGGCTTGACGGTGACGGGCTCCTTCGGGCCCGGCGTCGACTCCTCGGCCGGGACCGGAGAGGGCGCGGCGGACGGCTCCTCGGCCGGGGACCGACGCTCGGCCGGGACCGGGGAGGGCGCGGCGGACGGCTCCTTGGGATCGGCCGCGGCCGTACCCGAAAGGCCTGAGAGGCCCACGGCCAGAATCAGAGCCGCGCCGAAGCCGATGATGATGGCTTTGATCTTCATAGGGGTTCCCCTGTTCATTCGAGTCGGGCCTCAGCCCTTGATGACGACCGGAGTACCGATCGCCAGGTTCTTCGCCATCCAGGTGATGTCGTCGTTGCTGATCCGGACGCAGCCGTGGCTGGCTTGGGTGCCGATGGCGGACGGCTTGTTCGTCCCGTGGACCGCCAGCTGGCCCGGACCGCCGGCGAAGCTCTTCAGCGCGGGCGAGAAGCCGCTCAGCCCGAAGGCGTAGGCGCCGTAGGCCCCGCCGTCACCGACGGGTTTCACCAGCTCGGTGAAGAAGTAGCGGCCTGGAGGCGTCGGCGTCCCCGCTTCGCCCGTCGCGACCTTGCCCGTCCTGACGGCCCGGTCGCCGTCGTAGACCGTGAACCTGAACGCCCCGCGATCGATCTCCACCCGGTGAGCGGTCTCCGCGAGCGTCACGTCGGTGGCCTTGATCCAGCCCTTGCTGCCGTTCGGCCGGATCGGCAGCAGCACCCGGAGCCACGCACCCTCGGCACGGTCCACCAGGAAGACCCGCGTCACGCCGTAGTCGTTGGGGCTCGTGATCGTCCGCTGGGCCACCCCCGCCTTGCTCCGGTAGACCGTGATCCGGGACCCCTTGACGCTTGCGATCTTCGCTCCGGCCGCCGACCGCGCGCCACCGCTCGACGGCTCCGACCGCGCGGCACTGCTCGGCGGCTCATGCCGTACGGCCGTGCTCGCGTCGGCCGCACAGCCGGTCAGCAGGAAGGCGAGGGTCGCCGCGGCAGCCGTACGGACCAGGTTGGTTCTCACTCGCCGCAGCCTGGCGACAGAATGTGTGGAACCTGTTTGGTTGTCATGCAGATCCCATATGCACCACTGGCATGCGCATAGCCTCAGGTCATGTGCGCCTATGTACTGGTCGCTGAGGACGATCCCAAGCAGGCCGAACTGCTCAGGCGGTATCTGGAGCGGGAGGGCCATGAGGTCCTCGTCGTGCACGACGGGCGTTCCGCGATCGACGAGGCCCGGCGGGTGGATCCCGGCCTTGTGGTGCTCGACGTGATGATGCCGAAGGTCGACGGGCTGGACGTCTGCCGGGTGCTGCGGGCCGAGTCCGACCTGCCGATCCTGATGCTGACCGCCAGGTCCACCGAGGATGACCTGCTGCTGGGGCTCGACCTCGGCGCCGACGACTACGTGGCCAAGCCGTACAGCCCCCGTGAGCTGATGGCCCGCGTGCGGACGCTGCTGCGCCGTACCGGCAGGTCCCAGGACGATCGGCGGCTGTTCCAGGCGGGCGACCTCGTCGTGGACCCGGTCAGGCATACCGTCACCGCGGCGGACACGCTGGTGGAGTGCACGCTCGCGGAGTTCCGGATCATCGAGACGCTGGCCGCCGAGCCGGAGCGGGTGTTCACCAGGAAGCAGCTGCTGGAGCGCATCCACGGCTTCGACAGGTTCATCACCGAACGCACGGTCGACGTGCACGTGATGAACCTGCGCAAGAAGATCGAGCCTGATCCGCGCCGCCCGGTCCGGCTGCTGACCGTGTACGGCGTCGGCTACAAACTGACCCACGCATGAGATCGCTGCTCGTCAGGCTGCTCACGAGCTCCGCCATCGTGGCGGTCTGCTCGATCAGCGCGACGGCGTGGCTGGCCGCCAGCAGCACCTCCGGCGCCATCCAGCGTGAGCAGGGTCAGACGCTGGCCAGCGATGCCCAGATCAACAACAAGCTGCTCGGCTACGCCTCCCGCCATCCGGAATGGTCGGGCGTCGCCGCCACGGTGCGCGATCTCGCCGCCCGTAACAACCGTCGCATCGCGCTGACCACCGAGAAGGGCGCCCTCATCGCGGACTCGGCGACCACCGGGACCCCACTGCCCGCCAGAGTGTCGGCCGTCGTCGACCCGCTGGCCGTGGACGTGACCCTGGTGCCGGGGGCGGCCAGGGACCGGATCGATCCACGCGCGGTGGGGCCCTTCCTGCTGTCCGCCGCCGATCGCGCCCGGCTGGTCAAGGCCGCCGGCGCCTACGCCACCTGCGCCGACCGTACCGGGCAGGCCGTACAGCTGACCGTCTCGAACACCGGCCGGCCCGTCGTGACGACGACCAGCAAGGAAACCGCCCCGGAGCCGCACCCGGTGCCGCGCGAGGCCGTCGCGGTGCCGCAGGCCTGCGACACCGCCACCTTCAGCACGCCGACGCGCACCGAGAAGGCCGCGCTGAAGCAGCTCAACCTCCTGGTCGGCAGGTGCCTCAAGGGCAAGAGCACGGAACGGGGCTCGGTCGGCCTCGACTTCGCCTGGATCTCCAGGAAGAAGCAGCCCTCCGACGCGGAGCCCGATCAGACGATCTCGTCCTGCATCGTCACCGCCCGCAAGGAGCAACTCGATCCGTACGTCGCGCCCGCGGCCTACCTGTACATCGGCTCCCCCGCCGAGGCCACCGGCCAGCGCATCCCGCTCCCCTCGATCGCCGGCGCCGCCCTTCTCGTGCTCGTACTGACCGTGGGGGTGAGCGTCATGGCGGCCCGGCGCCTGGTCGGGCCGGTCAACGCGCTCACCCACGCCGCGCGGCGGATGCGGGACGGGGACAGCTCCGCCCGCGTCACGGTCAGGACGACCGGCGAGATCAGCGAGCTCGCCACGGCGTTCAACGAAATGTCGGAGCACCTCCAGCGCATGGAGGAGCAGCGCAAGGCCATGGTCAGCGACGTCTCCCACGAGCTGCGGACCCCGCTGAGCAACCTCAGGGGGTGGCTGGAGGCGGCCCAGGACGGCGTCGCCGAGCTGGACCCGGCGCTGATCGCGTCGCTGGTCGAGGAGATCCTGCTGCTGCAGCACATCGTCGACGACCTTCAGGAGCTCGCCCTCGCCGACGCGGGCAAACTCCGGCTGCACGTCGAACCCGTCCACCTCGGCTACCTCCTCGACCAGGTGGCCACCGCCCACCGAGGCCGAGCCGAAGCGGCAGGCCTCACCCTGACCACCGCGATCACCGACGACCCCGCACTGACCGCAGATCCGGTACGCCTCCGCCAGGCCATCGGTAACCTGGTCACCAACTCCCTGCGCTACACCCCACCCGGCGGGCACATCACCCTGGCCGCCCGCCAGGATGGCGACCAGATCGTCATCGAGGTGACCGACACCGGGGTCGGCATCCGCGCCGAGCACCTCCCCCACGTCTTCGACAGGTTCTGGCGAGCCGAGAAGTCCCGCAACCGACGAACCGGAGGCAGCGGCCTCGGCCTCGCCATCGTCCGCAACCTCGCCGAAGCACACAACGGCACAGCCACGGTCACCAGCGTGCCAGGCATCCGCACGACATTCGCCCTGCGCCTTCCGTCGTAGCGAGGCCGGGGAAGGATGCCGGGAGCGAGCGCCTTGCGCGATCCAGGGTCAGGATCTGATCAGCTTGGGCGCTTACGCCGACGAGGCGGCTTGGCGAGATCACGACAGCGAGTCACCAGATCATCGGTTTCCGGCAGGTTCGGGTCCGCGCCACCGTCGTCACAACAGGCGGGCTTGGTACGTTCACCCACCGGGGGCGCATCCAGCCCGCATACCTCCCACAGCGAGGTGTAGACATCGTACGTCCGGTTGCGCTCATCATGAGGTCCCAGCATCAGAACCCATGCATGACCCGGCTCTTTGAAGGCGACCACGACGCGCATGGCACCTCTCAAATGCTTGACGCACAGCCGACTCACCGGGAGTTCTTCCGTGAGCCGATATCCAAGGGCCGCGCAACCCCGCGCTTCCAGATCACTGACAAAGGCGACGAATGACCTGAGATCCGCCCCGCGCAAGGTCTCAGCGTGCTTCTCCGCGAGAACCGAGAGGTAGACCTCAGTCTTCACCGGCAGTCAGCTCCGAATTTTTGGAACTCCACTCTGCCCTGATCTCCCGCCACGGACGGCCCTCACCCTGCTCCATCTGCCGAAGACCATCGGTCAGCTGATCGTTCTCCAGAAGCTCCCGGTCCTGCAAGCGCTGCCAGACCACCTCGACCAGATTCCGGGTACGGCCGGCCCGGCGTAGATCTTGAACGAGTGTTGCCACGGTATACAGACGCTCGGCTTCAAGCATCAGGCGGGGTCTTCCCCTGACCGAGATGAGCAGCCCTTCCTTGGCCCACGCGCGAACCGTCTTCTCGTCAACACCGAGAATCTTCGACGCGATCGTCGCCCGCACCGGCTCGGCGTGAGCGAGCAGACCCTGGACGACCTCCCGGACCGTGTCACGGGTGCCGGTCTCATGAGTACTGGCAGCCACCCCGTCCAGCCGTTGTGCCTGGTCGAACAAGACCAGTGCCGCCCGCTCCTCGATCTCTTTCCTACGAGGAGCCTGCGCCGTGCCACCCGTCTCGTGATCACTTTGCGGCGGGAGCGTCCGATGCTTTCGCTTCTTAGCCGCTCGCGTCGAAGACTTCCGGGGTCTGACATCAGCCATGAGGATGGTTCTCCTTCCCCTTGCATACTACTCCCTGTTTCAGTCCCAAAACCGGGAGTCAGGCTTTGACCTTCGGCAAGACGGGTCACCTGGCTTACCGAACTGGATATCCCATTCGTCATCCGAAGGCGGGATCGTCCGGACGCCTGCGGCAACCAGCGCGCGTCCAAGTGCCCGGCCTGCTCAGCGGCCTACAAGGACGACACGTACCACCTGATCATCACTGGCCTACACAGTGGCACGGGAGTCCCATAGAGCCACTGCCTCTAGACCTAGAGAGACCGACTCTAGGTCTAGAGGCTTGGCTAAAGGGTCATTAGCCGCCCGACCAGGCATCTAGCGCCTGGAGGGCCCTAATCTCGCCGGGCTCCTTCGGGCCAGATCACCCGAACGGGGACCTCCCGCCGTCGGGCCTCGACCACCACGTCAGCAGTGCCGCCGTAGCCTCGGGCGGGCTGCCCGTCCCACACGGCGAACAACACATCAGCATCGTCCAGCATCCGTGCACTGGCCATCATGTGCGACTCCGAGGTGGACTCCACAAACTCCAGCCTGTGAGTCCGAACCGCCCGGCCCAGCAACTCGTCATACGCAGCATGGCACTCACTCGGCAGCCCGTCTCGGTACTCCTTGGCTGGTATGACTGCCTCCAGCACCCCACCGACATTCAGCACTCCACGGGCGAAGATCTGATCGGCTCCGTCCGCCAGACAGGACAACCCGCAGATGTAGCGCCTCGCCGTAGGCCCCGACATAGACTCAGCGGTCGCCACCTCAGTCATGAGCACGCCCCGCTGCTTCGCGCCGGTGGCCGGTGGCCGATCGCCGACCTCCCGCCGTGCCCTCGCCAAGAGATTCAGTCCGATCAGCGCATCGTCGGCGTCGATCTCGAACGCGCCCGGGCTGCCGACTGGTGGTAGCAGTTCCCCTCCTGCGATAGTCCCGGAGACTCCCGCACAGCCCTCGCACAGTCAGACGGGGACCACCTGCACTGCTTTTCCGCACAGTTTGCTCATGTCGTCCGCGTCAGACGTGAGAACCATGGCAGGGTGCACCGAACGCAGTGCGGTGGCCGCGACCACAGCGTCGATGGCGTACTTGTGACCGTCCAGGCGGGCATCCCGAAGAACCTCGATCGCACGCGACGAGATGTCCTCGGTCACAGGCTCGATCTTCAGCCGGGACAGATACCACCTGAGACGATCCCCTTTGACGCGGATGTCTTGCGCCTCAATCGGTGTCATGGCGCTGACCACGACCCGGAAGTCGTTGTCCTGCGCCTCCCGTACGAACGCTGTCACCCGTTGGTCGGCCTCGCACCACTTCACGAGCCCTTCGCAGTCGAGAACGACGGTGCCCGCGCTCAACCTGCTTCGTGCGCGCGCCACCCGTCCTCCTCCTGGAGTTCAGGCGCCGACTTCACGCGGCGAAACAACTCCGCCGCCTCATCGCGCAATGACTGTGGGATCGGCCCAGAAGCGGCCTCGTTCGCCTGCAGGGCCTCCTCCAGGAGATCGCGCTCGATCTGACGTTCCACAGCGGCATCGACGTAAGCGGAAAACCCGCGGGCCCCGACTCGCTCTCGGACGGCGCGAATATTGCCCGTTCTCAGAGACACACTGACCTTGGCGGCCGGCCCGTCTCCCGGGGCGAAGTCTCGCTCTGGCATGCTCATGAGCTTAGTTTACTACTTGAAGTAGCAAAAGTCCGGTCCTGATGTCGCTACAAGTTCGGACCGTGGAAGGGCGACGCCGCGCCCGGCCGGACCGTCAAGGCGCAGATGACGTTCGAGCAGCAGACGCCGTTGTGCGACCTCCGTGGGGTCGAAGACGACCCGTACGACCTCGGTGTGCCTGGTGCGTCCGCTGCACACCTCCTCCGTACATGGGGTTGGGCGTGTAGCCCGTCTTCCGAACGGCCAACCGTCGCGCCTCCGCAGGCTCTGGCACGGTACGGATGAATCAACGGTTTACGGTTCCTACATGGTCTCGTGCAAGAGACTGCATTTGTGATGAAGGGTGGTAATGCCCGACTATAGGCTTCATGCCTGACATGCGACGCGGTGTCCTGTACGGAGTGGCCGCCTACATTCTGTGGGGACTGTTCCCGCTCTACTGGCCACTGCTCAAGCCGTCGGGGGCCGTGGAGATCCTGGCGCATCGGATGGTGTGGTCGCTGGTAGCCGTGGTCGCGATCCTGGCGGTGCGGCGACACTGGTCGTGGATCAGGGCCTTGGTGGCGCAGCCCAGGAAGCTCGGGCTGCTGACCCTCGCGGCCGTGATCATCACGGTCAACTGGGGCACCTACATCTACGCGGTCAACACCGGCCATGTGGTGGAGGCCGCGCTCGGCTACTTCATCAACCCGCTGGTGAGCGTGGTGTTCGGAGTGGTGCTGCTGGGCGAGCGGCTGCGGCGGCTGCAGTGGGTGGCCGTGGGGTTCGGGGCGCTGGCCGTGCTGGTGCTGGCCGTCAACTACGGGCGGCCGCCGTACATGGCACTGGTGCTGGCCGTCAGTTTCGGGGCCTACGGGCTGATCAAGAAGCAGGCGAACGTGGGCGCCGGCGAGAGCCTGACGGTGGAGACACTGGTGCTGCTGCTGCCGGCGCTGGGCTACCTGGTGTTCCTGCAGCAGGCGGGCCAGGCCACGTTCGGGACCGAGGGCGTGGGGCACCTCCTGCTGCTGGTCGGCGCGGGCGTGATCACGGCGGTGCCGCTGATGCTCTTCACCGCCGCCGCCAACCGGGTGCCGCTGAGCACGATCGGGCTGTTGCAGTACATCGCGCCCGTCCTGCAGTTCCTGTGCGGGGTGCTGATCGCCAAGGAGACCATGCCGCCGAGCCGGTGGATCGGCTTCTCGCTGGTGTGGCTCGCGCTGGCGATATTCACGTACGACAGCTTCCGTACGGCGCGGGCCGCACGCATCGCCAAGTCAGCCAGAACGCTCGACCACGTAGTCACATAGCGACAGGAAGGCGCCCCGGGCCGGGATGTCGGGAAGGTTGGAGATGTCGTCCCGCGCCCGGTTGACCCAGTCGTCCAGGTCCGCCTGGGCCCTGGCCATCGCCGGGTGCGCCCGCAGCAGGGTCAGCGCCTCTTCGACGTCCGCCTCCGGGACCGGTCCCGACAGCAGCTCCGACAGCCTGGAGGACGGGTCGTCGGCCAGCGCGTAGAGGACCGGCAGGGTCTTGACGCCCTCCCGCAGGTCGGTGCCCGGCGTCTTGCCCGACTCGGTGGACGTGGACGCCACGTCCAGCAGGTCGTCGCCGAGCTGCCAGGCCACGCCGATCGCCTCGCAGGCCCGGCTGAGCCGCTCCTCGATCTCGGCGGGGGCACCGGACAGCAGCGCGCCGAAGCGGCCGGAGGCGGCGATCAGCGAGCCGGTCTTGTCCTCCAGCACGCTGATGTAGTGGACCACCGGGTCCTCGTCGGCGCGCGGGCCGACGGTCTCGCGGATCTGTCCCTGCACCAGGCGGGAGAACGTCTGCGCCTGGATCCGGATCAGCTCGGGGCCGAGGTCGGCGAGCAGGTCGGACGCCTGGGCGAACAGGTAGTCGCCGGTGAGGATGGCCACGGTGTTGTCCCACCGGGCGTTCGCCGACGGGGAGCCCCGGCGCACCGGGGCCTCGTCCATGACGTCGTCGTGGTAGAGAGAGCCGAGGTGGGTCAGCTCGATCACCACGGCGCCGGGCACCACGCCCGGCGCCGACGGGTCGCCGAACTGGGCGGCCAGCAGCACCATCAGCGTGCGGAAGCGCTTGCCACCGGCCTGGATGAGATGCTTGGACGCCTCCGTGACGAAGGCGTCCTCGCTCTCCACCGAGGTCCGCAGCAGCTTCTCCACGGCAGCCAGTCCGTTGGCCACATCCTGCGCCAACCGCTCATCCGCGATGGGAAGGTCAACCACGGGAGGCGCGGACATATAGATCCCCTATCTGATGAAAAGGCCGGCAGCGGCGTTGTGGGCGAGCTGGAGCACGGGCTCCGGGAACACCCCGACTCCTACCGTAACCAGCATCGCGATCGAGATGACCGCCACGGTCCCCGTGCTGGGGATCGCGATCGACGGTCCGTCCGCCGCCGGCTCGTTGAAGAACATCAGCACGATGACGCGGACGTAGAAGAACGCCGCGATCGCCGAGGCGACGACACCCACCACGACCAGCCCGGTCATCCAGGCGCCCAGCGAGTCGCCGGCTTCCCTGCCGCTGGCCAGGGCCGCCGTGAACACGGCGTACTTGCCGAAGAAGCCGCTGGTCAGCGGGATTCCGGCGAAGGCCAGCAGGAAGAAGGCGAAGACGCCTGCCAGGATCGGCGAGCGCTTGCCCAGCCCGGCCCAGCGCGACAGGTGGTTCGCCTCGCCGCCGGGGTCGCGCACCAGCGTGACCACCGCGAACGCGCCGACGGTGGCCAGACCGTAGACCAGCAGGTAGAACAGGATCGCCTGCATCGAGATGGCGTTGCCCGCGGCCGTGCTGGACGTGGCCACCACACCCACCAGCAGGAAGCCGGCGTGCGCGATGGAGGAGTAGGCGAGCATCCGCTTGATGTCCGTCTGGGTGATCGCCAGGATCGAGCCGACGATCATCGTGAGCGCCGCGATGACCCAGATGACCGGCCGCCAGTTCCAGTCCAGGTTCCCCAGACCGGCCCAGAAGACCCGCAGCAGGGCGCCCACGGCCGCGACCAGCGTGCCGGAGGCCATCAGCGCGGTGATGGGCGTCGGCGCGCCCTGGTAGACGTCCGGCTTCCAGGCCTGGAACGGCGCGGCGCCGAGCTTGAACAGCAGGCCCACGGCGAGCAGCGAGAACCCGAGCAGCAGTAGCGGGTCGAGCAGCGCGCCCGTCGCCATGGCCTGGCTGATCCCGGCGAAGGAGACCGTGCCGGCGTAGCCGTAGATCATGGCGGTGCCGTACAGGAAGAACGCCGAGGAGAACGCGCCCAGCAGGAAGTACTTCATCGACGCCTCCTGCGACAGCAGGCGGCGACGGCGGGCCAGGCCGCACAGCAGGTACAGCGGCAGCGACATGACCTCAAGGCCGACGAACATCGTCAGCAGGTCGTTGGCGGCCGGGAAGAGCAGCATGCCGCCGATCGCGAACAGCGCGAGGGGGTAGACCTCGGTGTGCGCGCTGCCGGAGCGCTCGGCCTCTTCCTCGTCGGCGCTGCCGGGCACCGCGGCGGCCGAGGCGACGAAGTGACCCTCGTCGTTGATCAGCAGCACACAGACGAACGACAGGACGAGGATGACGCCCCAGATGAACAGCGACGGCCCGTCGACCGCGAGGGCGCCCATGGCGACCGGCGTGGTCGGCACGTCGCCGGAGACGACCTGCAGGATGACGAGGGCGAACGCGCCCGCGATGCTGAGCAGGGTGATGGGCACCTGCATCGCCTTGCGCAGATAGCGGGGCGCGAACGCCTCCACCAGCACGCCGACGATGGCGGCGCCGAAGATGAGCAGTAGCGGCGCCAGCGTGCCGTACTCGATCGTCGGCGCCACGATGGTGTTGTTCACTGACCGGCTCCCTTCTCAGCGATAGCCGGATTGTCCACATGCACGTTGGTCAACGTGCTGGTGACCGCTGGATTGATCACGTCGAGCAGCGGCTTGGGGTAGAACCCGAAGCCGATGATCAGAGCGATGAGCGGCGCCATCACCCAGATCTCCCGCGCGTTGAGGTCCTTGAAGGCCTTGACCGGCTCGGCCGTGGGCCCGTTCAGGGTCCGCTGCACCATCCACAGGATGTAGACGGCCGCCAGGATGACGGCCGTCGCGGAGACGATCGCGGCCACCACGAACGCGCCCGACCCGGAGGCCGTGCTGGAGTAGGCGCCGATCATCACCATGAACTCGCTGACGAACGTCGACAGCCCCGGCAGCGACAGCCCGGCCAAGCCGGCGATCAGGAAGAAGCCGGCCAGCAGCGGAGCGACCTTCTGGACGCCCCCGTAGTCGGCGATGTGCGGCGAGCCGCGCCTGGCGATGAGGAACCCGGCGGCCAGGAACAGCGCGCCGGTGGCGAAGCCGTGGTTGACCATGTAGAGCGTCGCGCCGGCCTGGGAGACCTGCGACATGGCGAACACGCCCAGCACGATGAAGCCGAAGTGCGAGATCGACGTGTAGGCGATCAGGCGCTTCATGTCGGTTTGCCCGATGGCCACGATCGCGCCGTAGATGATGCTGATCACCGCGAGCACCACGATCGGCATCGTGAACGCCTTGGCCGCGTCGGGGAACAGCTCCAGGCAGAAGCGGAGCATGCCGAACGTGCCGACCTTGTCGAGCACGCCCACGAGCAGGACGGCGGCGCCCGCCGGAGCCTGCGCGGCCGCGTCGGGCAGCCAGGTGTGCACCGGCCAGAGCGGCGCCTTGATCGCGAAGGCGATGAAGAAGCCGGCGAACAGCCACTTCTGCGTGGCCGGGTCCTGGATGACCCCGACGAGCTCGGGGAACATGAACGTCTGCTTGCCCGCGATGACGTAGAGCCCGATGACCGCGACCAGCATGAGCAGGCCGCCGAACAGGGAGTACAGCAGGAACTTGACGGCCGCGTAGGACCGCTGGGCACCGCCGTACGACCCGATCATGAAGTACATCGGGATCAGCATGGCTTCGAAGAAGACGTAGAACAGGAAGATGTCCGTCGCCGCGAAGACGCCGATCATCATCGCTTCGAGCACCAGCAGCAGCGAGAAGTACGTCTTCACCGACCGCTTGGGCGCGACCACGGTGCCGTCGGCGGTCTTGACGCCGTCGGCGTCGTGCCAGGAGGCGAGCACCACGATCGGCACCAGCACCGCCGACAGGGCGATCAGCACCAGCGCCACACCGTCGACGCCGACGCCGAAGTGCACCCCGAAGGTCGGGATCCAGTCGTACGTCGCCTCGAACTTGAACCTGTCGCCGGCCGCGCCGGGGAACTGGAACGCCATCACCAGCGTGAGCGCCAGGACCACCAGCGAGACTGCCAGGGTGACCTGCTTGGCCAGCTTGTCGCCGCCCTTGGGGAGCAGGGCCACCACGATGGCGCCCAGCACGGGCACCGCCATGATGATCGGGAGCCAGAGTTCCGACATCAGATGTTCCCAACGAGGAGCAGGGCGCCGGTCACCAGGGCGGCACCGATCAGGATGGACAGCGCGTACGTTCGGGCGAAGCCCGTCTGGAGCCGTCGCAGGCGCCCTGAGCTCCCGCCGATGCCCGCGGCCAGGCCGTTGACCAGCCCGTCGATGCCCCGGTTGTCGAAGTAGACGGCGAAGCGGGTCAGCCACTGGCCGGGGCGCATGAGCAGCGACTCGTTGATCGCGTCGCCGTACAGGTCACGCCGGGCGAACGTGGTGAGGAACGACCCGCGCGGAGCCACGACCGGCACCGTAGCCCTGCCGTACCTCATCCAGGCGAAGGCCGCGCCGACGGCGACCAGCCCGAGCGTGGCCAGGCCGGGAGTGCTCAGGAAGTGGAACTCCGGCAGTACCTCTGGGCGACCGACCGCCGGGCTGAGCCACAGCATGAGCCTGTTGCTCAGGATCAGGTAACCGCCCAGGAAGAGGGAGCCGATCGACAGGATGATCAGCGGCCAGGTCATGACGGCCGGAGACTCGTGCGGATGCGCGTCCTTGTCCCAGCGCTTCTCGCCGAAGAAGGTCATGAAGACCATCCGCGACATATAGAAGCCGGTGAGTCCGGCGCCGAGCACGGCCAGCCAGCCGAGCACCGGCTGGTGGTGCACCGCGGTCTCAATGATGCCGTCCTTGGTGAAGTAGCCGGACAGCAGCGGGAAGCCGATGATCGCCAGGTAGCCGACGAGGAACGTGACGAAGGTGATCGGCATGTGCTTGCGAAGGCCGCCGTACTTGCGCATGTTCACCTCGTCGTTCATGCCGTGCATGACCGAGCCCGCGCCGAGGAACATGTTGGCCTTGAAGAAGCCGTGCGTGATCAAGTGGCCGATCGCGAAGGCGTAGCCCACCGGACCGAGGCCCGCGCCCAGCATCATGTAGCCGATCTGCGACATCGTGGAGCCCGCCAGGCCCTTCTTGATGTCGTCCTTGGCGCAACCGATGATCGCACCGGCGAGCAGCGTGGCCGCGCCGACGATCGCGACGGCCAGCGCCTGCGGCGATCCCTCCGGGAAGAAGAACCCGCCCGAGCGGACCACCAGGTAGACACCGGCGGTGACCATGGTCGCGGCGTGGATGAGGGCGGAGACCGGAGTCGGGCCCTCCATCGCGTCCAGCAACCAGGACTGCAGCGGCAGCTGGGCCGACTTGCCGCACGCGCCGAGCAGGAACAGCAGCCCGATCGCGGTCAGCGTGCCGTCCGAGGCGGTGCCGACCTTGGTGCCGAGGTCGGCGAAGGCGAGCGTGCCGAAGGAGGTCCACACGATGAACATGCCGACCAGCAGGCCGAGGTCGCCGACGCGGTTGACGACGAACGCCTTCTTGGCGGCGACCGCGGCCGACGGCTTGAACTGCCAGAAGCCGATCAGCAGGTAGGACGCCAGACCGACGCCCTCCCAGCCGATGAACAGCCCGACGTAGTTGTCGGACAGCACCAGCAGGAGCATCGCGGCGACGAACAGGTTCAGGTAGGCGAAGAACCGGCGCCGGTCCGGGTCGTGCGACATGTAGCCGATCGAGTAGATGTGGATCAGCGATCCGACACCCGTGATCAGCAGGGCGAAGCTGATCGACAACGGGTCGATCAGCAGGCCCATGTCCACCATGCCCGGGATGAACTCGTACAGGTGCACGGCCTGCCGGCGCTCAGCCTCCCCGAGTCCGAGCAGCTCGACGAACGCCAGCACCGCCACGACGAACGAGGCGAGGGACATGGCCACGCCCAGCAGATGGCCCCACCGGTCGGTGCGGCGGTTGAGCACCAGCAGGATGAGCGCCCCCAGCAACGGGAGCACGATCATCAGCCAGGACAACCCGATCGCGCCACCAGCGGTGTGCTGGATGATCTCAGCAGGAGATTCCACCAGTCACCTCTTAGTACTTCAGCAGGTTGACGTCGTCGACCGACGCTGACCTGCGGGTTCGGAAGATCGTCACGATGATTGCCAGGCCTACCACGACCTCGGCCGCGGCCACCACCATCACGAAGAACGCGATGATCTGACCTTCGAGGTTGCCCACCTGCCTGGCGAAGGTGACGAACGCGAGGTTGCAGGCGTTGAGCATGAGCTCGACGCACATGAACACCACGATCGCGTTGCGCCTGGTCAGCACGCCGATCGCGCCGATGGCGAACAGCAGGCCGGACAGGATGAGGTAATGCGTGGTCACTTGGACTCCTCCTCGGCCCTGTGCTTGATGGCCTCGGCGAGCTTGGGATCCTCAGGGAGGAGCCCCCGCTCCACGTCGTACCGCGCGATGTAGCGGTTGACCGAGGATTCGGCGACCGAGCCGTCCGGCAGCAGCGCCGGCATGTCGATGGCGTTGTTGCGGGCGTAGGTGCCGGGGCCGGGCAGCGGCGACGGCCGGTCGCCCAGGAACCTGGCGCGGGACTGCTCCTTCTGCGTGACCTTCTTCTCCTCGCGCTCCCGGTGCGCCAGCACCATCGCGCCGAGCGCGGCGGTGATGAGCAGCGCCGAGGTGATCTCGAACGCGAAGACGTACTTGGTGAACAGCAGCAGCGCGATGGAGCGGATGTAGCCGCCCTGCGCCGTGGCCGCCGCCAGGCCCGCCTGGGTGGAGAAGACCGCGTTGCCCACAGCCAGCACGATCAGCGCCGCGAAGCCGAGACCGGCGATCGCCGCCCAGAACCGCTGTCCCCTGAGCGTCTCGACCAGCGAGTCGGAGGAGTCGACGCCGACCAGCATGAGCACGAACAGGAAGAGCATCATGACGGCGCCGGTGTAGACGATGATCTGCACGGCGGCCAGGAAGGGCGCTTCCTGCACGGCGTAGAGGACCGCGAGGCAGAGCATCACGGTGCCGAGCATCAGCGCCGAGTAGACGGCCTTCCGGTTGAAGACCATGCCGAGCGCCGCGCCGACGGAAATGACGGCGAGCACCCAGAAAGTGATGGTCTCACCCATTGGTCCGTCCCAGCCGGTAGTAGTCCTCTTCGGTCTCACCGAGCCGCATCGGGTGCGGAGGCTGCTCCATCCCCTGGGTCAGCGGCGCGAGCAGCATCTCCTTGGTGAAGATGAGGCTCTCGCGGCTGCTGTCGGCGAGCTCGTACTCGTTGGTCATGGTGAGCGCGCGAGTCGGACAGGCCTCGATGCACAGGCCGCACAGGATGCACCGCAGATAGTTGATCTGGTAGGTGCGTCCGTAGCGCTCCCCCGGAGAGAAGCGCTCCTCGTCGCTGTTGTCCCCGCCCTCCACGTAGATGGCGTCGGCCGGGCACGCCCAGGCGCACAGCTCGCAGCCGATGCACTTCTCCAACCCGTCGGGCCAGCGGTTGAGCTGGTGCCGTCCGTGGAAGCGAGGGGCCGTCGGCCTCT
Organism: Nonomuraea glycinis; assembly: GCF_014646515.1. Classification (GTDB taxonomy): domain Bacteria; phylum Actinomycetota; class Actinomycetes; order Streptosporangiales; family Streptosporangiaceae; genus Nonomuraea; species Nonomuraea glycinis. Next base: position 145,506 of record NZ_BMNK01000012.1, on the reverse strand, counting down.
TCTCCTCCGGATAGTTGGTCGTGACGGGCTTCTTGAACATCGTATGGAAGGTGACCCCGAAGCCTTTGACGGGGTTCAGCCAATCAGTTAGTCCCACTGGGAATCTCCTTGTGCTGCACCCCGTGGTAGTGCGGCAGATCGAGCGGCGGCACAGGGAAGCCGCCTGCCGTCGGCTCGTTGGACAGCTCCTCGAACTCGGCTTCGACCTCCGCCTTCCTGGCTTCCTTGCGTCGCTGGTTGACGGTGTCGAACCGCATCCAGATGGCCAGCGCGCCGATGACGACGACCACGCCGAGCCCGGCGGAGATGTACACGTCGCCCTCGAATGTCCCGTTGTTGACGAACAGGACGTTGCGCACCGCGGCGACGAGCAGGATCCACGCCAGGTTGACCGGGATCAGAACCTTCCAGCCCAGCGACATCAGCTGGTCGTAGCGGACCCGCGGCAGAGACGCGCGCACCCACACGATGAAGCAGAACGTCAGCACGAACTTGATGAAGAACCAGAGCACCGGCCAGTAGCCGACGTTGGCACCCTCCCACAACGAGATCGGGAAGGGCGCCCGCCAACCGCCGAGGAACAGCGTGACGGCGATGCCGCTGGCGGTGAAGGTGTGGATGTACTCGGCCATCATGATCACGGCGAACTTCAGCGACGAGGAGTATTCCGTCTGGAAGCCGCCGACCAGCTCGCCCTCACCCTCGGGCAGGTCGAACGGGATGCGCGCGGCCTCGCCGAACATGCAGACCACGTAGACCAGGAACGACGGCAGGAGCAGCACCGCGAACCAGGTCGTCTCCTGCGCCGCGACGATCTCCGACGTGGACAGCGTCCCGGCGAACAGGAAGACGGCCACGAACGACAGACCCATCGCGATCTCGTACGAGACCACCTGCGCCGCCGACCGCAGACCGCCGAGCAGCGCGTACGGCGAGCGCGAGGACCAGCCGGCGAGCACCACGCCGTAGACCGAGACGGCGCCCATGGCCAGCATGAACAGCACGGCCACCGGCAGGTCCACGAGCTGCAGCGGCGTCTGCACGCCGAACAGGTTGACCACCGGCCCGAACGGCACGATGGAGAAGGCCAGGAAGGCCGGCACCACCATGATGATCGGGGCCAGCAGGTAGAGGACCTTGTCCACGGTGTTCGGGGTCAGGTCCTCCTTCAGGCCCATCTTGATGCCGTCGGCCACGGACTGCAGGAGGCCGAACTTGCCCGCCCGGTTGGGTCCGTAGCGGTTCTGCATCCTGGAGATGAGCTTGCGCTCGAACCAGACGCCGAACAGCACGCACAGCATCACGAAGACGAACAGCATCACGGCCTTGACGATGGTGATCCAGAGCGGATCCTTGCCGAAGTCGGCAAGATCGGCCGCGAGAACGGTTTTCATCATGAGGCGCTCCCGATCGTGACGATGTCGCCCGACACGGCGCCGAGATCGCGCGTGACCGAGCAGCCGCCCGAGTTCGACGGCACCCAGACCACCCGGTCCGGCAGGTCGGCGATGCGGACGGGCAGCGTGACCGCCTGCGGCCCGGCACCGCCGACGACGAGCTTGTCGCCGTCCACGACGCCGATCTCCACCGCGGTGCCCGCCGAGACCAGCGCCTCGGCGGCGCGGGCGGTGCCCGCGAGGTAGGGCTCGCCGTCCTGCAGCCGGCCCTCGTCGAGGAGCAGGTGCCAGGTGGCCAGCAGCGCCTCACCGGCGGCGGGCGCGGGCCTGGTGCGGCCGCCCGTGCTGGGCGCCGCGACGCGGGTGCCGCGCCAGGAGCCCAGCGACGACAGCTCGCGCCGGGCGGCCTTGGCGTCGGGCAGGCCCAGGTGCAGGTCCATCCGGTCGGCCAGGTTGCCGATCACGGCCAGGTCGCTCTGCAGACCGGGCACCTTGATCGGCGCCTCGAACGAGCGGCCCCTGCCTTCCCAGTTGACGAACGTGCCGCCCTTCTCCTGCACGGTGGCCACCGGCAGGACCACGTCGGCCCGGTCGGTGACGGCGCTCGCGCGGGTCTCCAGGCTGACGATGAACGGGGTGTTCTCCAGCGCGGCCAGCGCCGCGGCGGGGTCGGCCAGGTCGTACGGGTCGACGCCGGCCACGACCAGCGCGTCGAGCTCGCCGTCGAGTGCGGCGGCGAGCATGCCCGTGGTGTCGCGGCCCGGCGTGGCGGGCAGCGAGGCCACGTTCCACACCCTGGCGACCTCCGCCCTGGCGCTCTCGTCGTCGACCGGGCGGCCGATCGGCAGCAGGTTGGGCAGCGCGCCCGCCTCCAGGGCGCCGCGCTCACCGGCCCGGCGCGGGATCCAGGCGAGCCGGGCGCCCGAGGCGGCGCTCAGCCGCGACAGGGCGGACAGCGCGCCGGGTACGGCGGCCAGTCGCTCGCCCGCGAGCACGATCGTGCCCTCGGCCAGCGTGCCGACCAGCTCGCCGATCGCCTCGGCCTCCGCGCCCGGCGCGGTGCGGATGAGCGTGGCGCCCATCTTGACCAGGCCCGGCGTGGCGAACAGGGCGATCGCCGCGACCTTGAGCCCCCGCTTCAGCCACGCCTTGCGCAGGCGCAGGAAGACGATGGGCGATTCCTCCTCGGGCTCGAACCCGACGAGCAGCACCGCGGGCGCGCTCTCCAGGTCGGCGTAGGAGATCTCGATGCCCTTGCCGGCGACCTCGTGGGCCAGGAAGGCGGCCTCCTCGGCGGAGTGCGGCCTGGCCCGGAAGTCGATGTCGTTGCCGCCGAGCGCGAGCCGGGCGAACTTGGCGTAGGCGTAGGCGTCCTCGACCGTGACCCGGCCGCCGACCAGCACGCCGGCCTTGCCGCGGGCGGCGGCCAGACCCTGGGCGGCGACGCTGAGCGCCTCCGGCCAGGACGCGGGCTCCAGCACCCCGTCGGCGTTGCGGACCAGCGGCGTCTTGAGCCGGTCGGGCTGCGTGGCGTAGGTGAACGCCCAGCGGCCCTTGTCGCAGTTCCACTCCTCGTTGACCTGCGGGTCGTTGCCCGCCAGCCGGCGGGTGACCCGGCCGCGCCGGTGGTCGGTGCGCTGCGCGCAACCCGACGCGCAGTGCTCGCACGCGCTCGGCGTGGACACCAGGTCGAACGGGCGGGCCCGGAACCGGTAGGCGGCGCCGGTCAGCGCGCCCACCGGGCAGATCTGCACCGTGTTGCCGGAGAAGTAGGACTGGAACGGCTCGCCGTCGGCCACCCCGACCTGCTCCTTGGCGCCGCGCTCGAAGAACTCGATGAACGGGTCGCCGGCGATCTGGTCGGAGAAGCGGATGCACCGCGCGCACTGCACGCAGCGCTCGCGGTCGAGCAGCACCTGGGTGGACAGGGGCAGCGGCTTGGGGAAGGTCCGCTTCTGCTCCTGGAAGCGGGACTCGCCCTGGCCGTTGGACATGGCCTGGTTCTGCAGGGGGCACTCGCCGCCCTTGTCGCAGACCGGGCAGTCCAGCGGGTGGTTGATCAGCAGGAACTCCATCGCCGCCCGCTGCGCCTTCTCGGCGACCGGCGAGGTGAGCTGGGTCTGCACGACCATGCCCTCGGCGACCTCGATCGCGCACGACGGCTGCGGCTTGGGAAAGCCGCGGCCGTTGCCGGCGTCGGGGATGTCGACCAGGCACTGACGGCAGTTGGCCGCCGGGTCGAGCAGCGGGTGGTCACAGAACCTGGGGATCTGGATGCCCATCAGCTCGGCGGCCCTGATGATCAGGGTGCCCTTGGGGACGCTGACCTGGAACCCGTCGATCGTCAGGGTCACCAGGTTGGTCTCTACAGCGGTTGTGGTCACTGGTCACCCCACACAGTGGACTTCTTCGCGTCGAACGGACAGCCGCCGATCTCGAAGTGTTTGAGGTATTCCTCGCGGAAGTACTTCACCGAGGAGTGGATGGGGCTGGTCGCCCCGTCGCCGAGCGCGCAGAACGAGCGGCCCAGGATGTTGTCCGCGATGTCGGTGATCGTGGACAGGTCCTCCTCGGAGCCCTGGCCGGCCTCCAGGCGCTTGAGCACCTGCTTGAGCCAGTAGGTGCCCTCGCGGCACGGCGTGCACTTGCCGCACGACTCGTGGGCGTAGAACTCGGTCCAGCGCAGCACCGTACGGACCACGCAGGTGGTCTCGTCGAAGATCTGCAGCGCCCGGGTGCCGAGCATGGAGCCCTTGGCGCCCACGCCCTCGAAGTCGAGCGGCACGTCGAGGTGCTCGTCGGTGAAGATCGGCGTGGACGAGCCGCCGGGGGTCCAGAACTTGATCTGGTGCCCCGCCCGGACCCCGCCCGCCATGTCGAGCAGTTCGCGCAGGGTGATCCCGAGCGGCGCTTCGTACTGGCCGGGCCTGGTGACGTGGCCGCTCAGCGAGAAGATGCCGAAGCCCTTGGACTTCTCCGTCCCCATCCCGGCGAACCAGTCGGCCCCGTTGGCGATGATGGAGGGAACACTGGCCACAGATTCCACGTTGTTCACAACAGTAGGTGAGGCGTAAAGCCCCGCCACGGCCGGGAACGGGGGCTTGAGACGCGGTTGACCTCTGAAGCCCTCCAGCGAGTCGAGCAGCGCCGTCTCCTCGCCACAGATGTAGGCGCCCGCGCCGCTGTGCACGACGAGCTCCAGGTCATAGCCGGAGCCGAAGACGTCGGTGCCCAGATAACCCTTGGCGTACGCCTCACGCACGGCCGCGTGCAGCCGCCGGATGACGTGCACCACCTCGCCGCGCACGTAGATGAAGGCGTGGTTGGCCCGGATCGCGAAGGCCGTGATGATGACGCCCTCGATCAGCGAGTGCGGGTTGGCCATCATGAGCGGGATGTCCTTGCAGGTGCCCGGCTCCGACTCGTCGGCGTTGACCACGAGATAGTGCGGCTTGCCGTCGCCCTGGGGGATGAACCCCCACTTCATGCCCGTCGGGAAGCCGGCGCCGCCACGGCCGCGCAGGCCCGAGTCCTTGACGGCCTGGATGACGGCGTCGGGGTCCATGCCCAGCGCCTTCTTGGCCGCCTCGTACGGCCCGTAGCCGTCGAGGGTGAAAGAGTTGGCCTGGTCCCAGTTGGCGGTCAGGACCGGGGTAAGGGTAGTCGTCATGCCTCGGGGGCCTTCCATCCATGGGCCTTGGCGACCTTGAGACCCTCGAGTGAGGGCCCGGCCGCCGAGGGGCCGTCGCCCGCCAGCTCGTCGGGCAGCCCGGCCAGGACGCGCGAGGCGTCCTTGAACGAGCAGAGCTTCTTCGGCCCACGGGTGGGCCGCACGTCCTTGCCGTCCCGCAGGTCGTCGACGAGCTGCTTGGCCGAGTCAGGGGTCTGGTTGTCGAAGAACTCCCAGTTGACCATCATGACCGGGGCGAAGTCGCAGGCCGCGTTGCACTCCAGGCGCTCCAGCGAGACCTTGCCGTCGGAGGTGGTCTCCTCGTGGCCGACCCCGACGTGCTCGGAGAGCTGCTCCCAGATCTCGTCGCCGCCCATGACGGCGCAGAGCGCGTTGATGCAGACGCCGACGTGATATTCGCCGGCGGGCCTGCGCTTGTACATGGTGTAGAAGGTCGACACGCCGACGACCTCGGCCTTGCTCAGGCCGAGCAGCTGCGCGCAGAACTCGTGTCCGTCGTCGGAGACGTAACCGTCCTCGGACTGCACCAGGTGCAGCAGCGGCAGGAGCGCCGACCGCGTCTTCGGGTAACGGCCGATGATCTCCTTGGCGTCGCGTTCGAGACGCTCCCGGACTTCCGGTGAATACGTCACCGATCCACACCTCCCATGACGGGGTCGATAGATGCCACCGCGGCGATCACGTCGGCGACCTGGCCGCCCTCCGCCATGGCGGGGAAGGCCTGCAGGTTGTTGAACGACGGCTCGCGGAAGTGGAAACGGTAGGGCTTGGTGCCGCCGTCGCTGATGACGTGCGCGCCGAGCTCGCCCTTGGGCGACTCGATCGGCACGTAGACCTGGCCGGCGGGCACGCGGAAGCCCTCGGTCACCAGCTTGAAGTGGTGGATGAGGGCCTCCATGGAGCTGCCCATGATGTGCGCGATGTGGTCGGGCGAGTTGCCGAAGCCGTCAGGGCCGAGCGCGAGTTGCGCGGGCCAGCCGATCTTCTTGTCCTCGATCATCACCGGGTCGCCCTTGAGCGGTCCGGCGATGCGGTCGAGCGCCTGCTCGACGATCTTGAGGGACTCCTCCATCTCCTGCATGCGCACCAGGTAGCGGGAGTAGACGTCACAGCCGCGCTCGGTGGGCACGTCGAAGTCGTAGGTCTCGTAGCCGCAGTAGGGCTGCGACTTGCGCAGGTCCCACGGCAGTCCCGCGGAGCGCAGGATGGGCCCGGTGATGCCGAGCGCCATGCAGCCGGTCAGGTCGAGGTAGGCGACGTCCTTGGTGCGGCCGACGAAGACGGGGTTCTCGTCGAGCAGCTTGCGGATGTCCTTGATCCGCTTGGGCATCTCCTTGAGGAACTCGCCGACCTTGTCGACCGCGCCCGCGGGCAGGTCGACGCTCACGCCGCCCGGCCGTACGTAGGCGTGGTTCATGCGCAGACCGGTGATGTACTCGAACAGGTCCATGATCATCTCGCGATCGCGGTACCCGAACAGGAACGGCGTGGTCGCGCCCAGCTCCATGCCGAAGGTGCCCATCGCGACCAGGTGCGAGGCGATCCGGTTGAGCTCCATCATCATGACCCGGATGGCCTGCGCCCGGTCCGGGATCCGATCCTCGATGCCGAGCAGTTTCTCCACGCCGAGGCAGTAGGCCGTCTCGTTGAAGATCGGGGACAGGTAGTCCATCCGGGTGACGAACGTGGTCCCCTGGGTCCACGTCCGGTATTCCATGTTCTTCTCGATGCCGGTGTGCAGGTAGCCGATGACGCCGCGCGCCTCGGTGACCGTCTCACCGTCGAGGGTCAGGACCAGCCGCAGCACGCCGTGCGTGGACGGGTGCTGCGGACCCATGTTGATGACCAGGCGCTCGTCGTCTGCGTCGCGGACCGCGCCGACGACCTCGTCCCAGTCCGCGCCGTTGACCGAATAGACCTTGCCCTCGGTCGCCTCGTCGTATGCGGTGCTCACGAGTAAGACCTCCTTTGGTCCGGAGCGGGGATGGTCGCGCCGCGGTACTCGACCGGGATGCCGCCCAGCGGGTAGTCCTTGCGCTGCGGGTGGCCGTCCCAGTCGTCCGGCATCATGATCCGCGTCAGCCCCGGGTGCCCGTCGAAGACGATCCCGAAGAAGTCGTACGCCTCACGCTCGTGCCAGTCGTTGGCCGGGTAGACGCCGACGGTGGACGGGATGTGCGGATCGGCGTCCGGGCAGCTCGTCTCGACGCGCACGCGGCGGTTGTGGGTGAGGGAGCACAGGTGGATGACCGAGTGCAACTCCTCGCCCGCCAGGTGCGGGTAGTGGACGCCGGAGACGCCGAGCGAGAGCTCGAAGCGCAGCGCCGGGTCGTCCCGCAGCTTCTGGCACACCTCGACCAGCCGCTCCCGCCTGACGTGCAGGGTGAGCTCGCCGCGGTCGACGACCACGCGCTCGATGGCGTCGTCGAGGCCGAGGCCGTCCACGATCTCGTCGAAGTAGCCGCCGTACGGGCGCGGGGTGGACAGCTGCGGTGCCCGGCGCACGACGAGGCCGCCGTAGCCAGAGGTGTCACCGCTGTCCTGGACCCCGAACATGCCACGCCTGACGACGGGCGGCTCGGTCACCGGGGTCTGCGCGACCTCGGGCACCTCCGCGTCGGGGACCTCGGGAAGGTTGTCAGGGGAGGTCACTTGGCGGCCCCTTGGTCGATCAGCGGCAGCGTGCGCAGCGCCTGCAGTTCGAGCTCCTCGACCTGCTTGGCGCGGTGCGCGCCGAACTTCGTGTTCTGGATCTTGTCGTGCAGCTTGACGATCGCGTCGATGAGCATCTCCGGCCGCGGCGGGCAGCCGGGCAGGTAGATGTCGACGGGCACGATGTGGTCGACGCCCTGCACGATCGCGTAGTTGTTGAACATGCCGCCGCTGGAGGCGCACACGCCCATGGCGATGACCCACTTGGGCTCGGCCATCTGGTCGTAGATCTGCCGCAGGACGGGAGCCATCTTCTGCGACACGCGGCCGGCGACGATCATGAGGTCGGCCTGGCGAGGAGACGCCGAAGCGCGCTCCATGCCGAAGCGCGCCAGGTCGTAGTGCGGGCCACCGGTGGCCATCAACTCGATGGCGCAACAGGCGAGCCCGAACGTGGCCGGCCATACGGAGTTCTTGCGCGCCCAGCCCGCGGCCTGCTCGACCGTGCTGAGGATGAACCCGCTGGGGAGTTTCTCTTCAAGTCCCATTTTCAGTCCCAGTCCAGACCCTTGCGGCGCCACACGTAGGCGTAGGCGGCGAGCACGGTGGCGATGAACAGCAGCATCTCGACGAGCGCGAACACCCCGAGGCCCGAGGAGATCACGCTGCCCGCGTCGTTGGTGAGCGGGGCGAAGGAGACCGCCCACGGGTAAAGGAAGATGATCTCGATGTCGAACACGATGAAGAGCATCGCGGTGATCATGTATTTGAGCGGGAACCGTCCGCCACCGACAGGCTGGGGCGTCGGCTCGATGCCGCATTCGTAGGCGTCGAGCTTGGCGCGGTTCCAGCGCTTGGGACCGGTGAAGGGAGCGATGGCGACCGAGAAGATCGCGAAGCCCCCCGCGAGAACGGCGAGCACCAGGATGGGCACGTAAAGGTCCATCGCTACACCTCCTCTGGAGTCGCCACGCGCGCGGGCGCGCAGCCTGATCTATGTGTTTGCCGGGTGAGTGTGGGATTCATGCTCGTGGCGCGACCTTCGAGAGTGCGTTGATGATCTTGTCCGACGCATCGCCTCGCCGGTCGGTGAGATTACCAAGGAGTTTGAGCGCAAAGCGCATCAGCCTCGGATGGGGCAATCCATGCCTGGTGCCGAAGCTCATCACACCCGGCTTCCCGATTGCCTCCACGAACAATCTGCCCAGGGTGAAATAGCCGCCGTAGGCGTCCTTCAGGGTCTGCGGGTAGGTCCGCAGGATCCGCTCCCGCTGCGCGGGGGTGGTGCCCTTGAGGGCCTTGGCGACGACCTCGGCGGCGATCTCTCCGGTCTCCAGAGCGTAGGCGATGCCTTCGCCGTTGAAGGGGTTGATCGATCCACCGGAGTCGCCGGCGAGCAGAAGGCCGCGGGTGTAGTGCGGCTGCCGGTTGAAGGCCATCGGGAGCGCGGCGCCGCGGATGGGCGCCGTCATGTTCTCCTCGGTGAAACCCCACTCGGCGGGCATCGACCGGCACCAGCGCATCAGCAGGTCGCGGTAGTCGATGTTCTTGAAGTAAGAGCTGGTGTTGAGCAGGCCGAGCCCGACGTTGGCGGTGCCGTCGCCGACCCCGAACACCCACCCGTAGCCGGGCAGCAACGTCTCCTCGTCCCACAGCTCCAGCCAGGTCTCGAGGTAGTCGTCGTCGTGCCGCGGGCTCTCGAAGTAGGTGCGCACCGCCACGCCCATCGGGCGGTCCTCGCGCTTGTGCAGGCCCATGCCGAGGGCCAGCCGGGTGCTGTTGCCGTCGGCGGCCACCACCAGGCGGGCACGGTAGGAGGCGCCGTCCTTGGTGGTCACGCCCACGATGTGGCCGCTGCGGTCGTCGAGGATCGGGCCGGTGACGGTGACGCCCTCCATGAGGCGCGCCCCGGCCCGCACCGCCGTCGCGGCGACGATCTCGTCGAAGTCCTTGCGGGTGCGTACGAGCCCGAAGTCGGGGAAGCGCTCCAGCTGGGGCCAGTCGAGCTCGAAGCGGAGGCCGCCGCCGACGACCCGCAGGCCCTTGTTGCGGACCCAGCCGGGCGCGTCGATGTCGACGCCCATGTTCATCAGTTGCTTGACCGCGCGCGGGGTCAGGCCGTCGCCGCACACCTTTTCCCTGGGGAAGCGGGTCTTCTCCAGAAGCAGCACGTCGAGCCCGGACCGAGCGAGGTGGAAAGCCGTGGCGGAACCTGCGGGACCGGCGCCGACGACGATGACGTCGGCGTCAGCCTGAATGGCTGCTGGCACGGTCACTGGACTGTCCTGTCCCTACACACTCGAAGGCACGGGGTGGGTTCGCCTTCGTTCCTTTGTGAACCCCTTCACAAACTGTTCGGGCCGAAGTCTAACCCTTTTCGTGCACAAAGTGGCAGCCGGGGGGCCGTCACGCGCTAGTAGATCACGCCGGCCCTCACCCTTTCGAGGGCCGCGGCTTGAACCCCCGGTGCATCGCCACGATCCCCATGGTCAGGTTGCGCCAGGCGACCCGCTCCCAGCCGGCCCGCTGGATGACGCCGGCCAGCGTCGCCTGGTCCGGCCAGTCCCTGATCGACTCGGCGAGATATTCATAGGAGTCGTCGTTGGAGCCGAACATCCCGGCCACCTTCGGCAGCATCTTCATCAGATATTCGCGGTAGACCAGGTCGAAGGCGTCGACGGTCACGTGCGAGAACTCCAGGATCACCAGCCGCCCGCCGGGCCTGGTCACCCTGAGCATCTCGCGCAGCGCCTGCGCGGTGTCGTGCACGTTGCGCAGCGCCACCGAGATGGTCACCGCGTCGAAGACCTCGTCGGCGAACGGCAGCCGCAGCGCGTCACCCGCGATGAACGGCACGCCCGCGCCCGTCAGCGCGTTGCCGCCGTGCCGCCGCACGCCCGTGCGCAGCATGCCGAGCGAGAAGTCGGAGGCGATCGCCCGGGCGCCCAAGGCGGTGAAGGAGTCGGTGGAGGTGCCGGTGCCCGCACCGAGGTCGAGCACGATCTCGCCGGGCCCCGCGTCGACGGCCGCGGCCACGGCCTTGCGCCACAGCCGGACCTGCCCGAGGGAGATCACATCATTGACCAAATCGTAACGCCGGGCCGTGCGATCGAACATCGCGGCGACCTCGTCCGGCTGCTTGTCCAACTGAGCGCGCGTCATCCCTCAAGAGTATGGCTATCCCGACAATCAACGGAAAGTAGCAGCACGGCTACTTTCCGTCTGCTAGAAATTGGCGAATGCTTGCCCGAGCCGCCCTTGCGGCGATCATCGCTGCGGCCCCCACCGCGCACACCCGCGTGGTCTCGGCCGACCCCGTCGACAACACCCCTCACGTGCTCGACGGCATCGTGAACGCCATCGCCCTGGTCGGTGGCACCGTCGTGGTCGGTGGCTCGTTCACCGCCGTCGCCGACTCGACCAGGACCACCACCTACGCGCGCGAGAACCTGTTCGCCTACGACCTGGCCACCGGGCGCGTGCTGCCCGGCTTCGCCCCCAGCGTGCGCGGCCCGGTGCACAGCCTGGCCGCGGGCGAGGCCGGCACCGTCTATGTCGGCGGCGACTTCTACTCCATCGACCGCCACCGGAGTGCCGCACTGGCGCGCCTCAGCGTGTCCACCGGACAGCCGGTGGCCTCGTTCGCGCCGCGGATCGCGGGTGGCGCGGTCACCGCACTGGCCCGGCGCGGCGCCGACCTCTACGTCGGCGGCGACTTCACCGAGCCGCGCGTCGCGCTGGCCGGCCTGAACGCCACGACAGGCGCCCCGGACCCCGGCTTCACGATCACGCCGGGCGGGTCGCTGACCAGGCAGGTGCGGGTGCACGCCCTCGCCGCCACGGCGAACCGGCTCCTGGTCGACGGCAGTTTCACCACCCTCGCCGGGCGCTCCAGGCCGCAACTCGGGCTGATCGACATCGCCGGCCGTACGGCCAAGCTCGCGAACTGGCACAGCGACGCCTACGCGAAAAAGTGCAAGGACACCTTTCCCTACTACGTGCGCGGCCTGGACTTCTCACCCGACGGCCGTTATTTCGTGGTCGTCACCACCGGCGGGCCGCGCAGTGGCATGTGCGACAGCGCGGCCAGGTTCGAGACCTACGCGAGTGGCCAGGGCATCAAACCGACCTGGGTCAACAGGACGGGCGGCGACTCGCTGTACGCGGTGTCGGTGACGGGCAGCGCGGTCTACGTAGGCGGTCACCAGCGCTGGCTGAACAACCCGCTGGGCCGCGACTCGGCCGGTCCTGGTGCGGTGCCGCGCGAGGGCATCGGCGCCATTCATCCGCGCACGGGAAAGGCGCTGAGTTGGAATCCCGGCCGGGAGCGCGGGATCGGCGTGAAGGCCTTTCTGGCCCACAGCGGCGGACTACTTGTCGGTAGCGACACGACCCGACTCGGACGGGAGTACCATGCCCGGATTGGCATGTTCCCTCTGCCCTAGTCGCCCTGCGGCTTCGGGTGGTCGATCTTGTCGCTGATGCGCGCGCTCATGGCATCGCGCTGTTTCGACAGCAGGACGTAGCTCGCGACTCCGCTGATCACGAAAGAAAGAATGATCAGCAACAGAGGGTTAGCAAGCCCGAGCAGCCACAGCACCCCCAGGGTTACAAGAAACAGACCGATCCGCGACATGGTGTAAACGAGAACAGGACGCACAGGTCGAGATTACTCGCCCAGGGCATCCGGTCGCTCTTCGCATCGGGCGCGAGCGCTGCTACTGTTCCCAGTAAGGATGTTTCGTAAAGAAACACCCACGAGAGCCCCAAAGAGGCTCTATGATATAACAATCGGGCAGTCAGCTGATAACAACCCGTGATCTTTGTAGAAAACCACGGATAAATCAGGCTTCGCTCGACACACTAGTTACCTGTCCGCCCGCTGGCAGGAAGCGGGATGCGAGGGGGAGAGATTGGTGGAGAGTAGCAGCGAGCGTCTGCTGACCCCTGGAGAGGTTGCCGCCCTCTTCCGGGTAGACCCAAAAACGGTTACGCGCTGGGCCGCGGCAGGCCGCATCAGCAGTATCCGCACCCCCGGAGGGCACCGGCGCTTCCGTGAATCGGAAGTGCACGCCCTCCTCCGTGGTGAGGATGTTCTTACGGCCGACAGGCCAACAGGCGAGTCCCCGCGCGTTTGACGTACCGTCCAAGTCGGTGATCCTGTACGCAGGGTCACCGAGACGGGACCTCTATCCGTGTGTTAACCGGCACCATCCGTACGGCTAGCACGGGAAAGGCGTCAACCACCGATCGTGGCTGGCGCCTGGCCGATTCCTCTCACGCCCCCTCCTGGTCGGCCTTGAACGCCAGGAACTCCCGCTCCAGCTCGTCGTTCTCCTCCGCCCAACGGCGACGGCGCTCGGCCGCCTCCTCCTCGGTCAGCGACTCCTGCACCCACCGATCGTACTCGGGATCGCCCGGCTCGACCTCGACGTACGCGTTCCCGATCAGGCGCCCGTCTTCGCTGGTCAGGCTCTGCGGCACGCGCAGGGTCCCGTCAGCGAGGCGGATGACGTACATTGCCGATCACCTAGATTCCGTAGCGCCGGTTGAAGAACAGCATCACGTCGAGCGCCATCCGCGTGTTGCCGCCGAGCATGTCGACCAGGGCCGGCCGCTGGCGTGAGGCGATGGCGGCGAAGGCGTCGGCGAAGAACTCCTTGCGTCCCAGCCCGCCCCCCTGCCGGTGGAAGGACGAGGCCAGGAGCGGCGTGAGCTCCTCGAAGAGCGCCACGAACTCCGGCGTGTCCGACACCCAGACGCCCAGCGCCGCGTCGATGTCGTCGATGGCGTGCCCCACCTCGTGCATCATCACGTCCGGTGTCGGCGAGGGCCGGTCCCCCACGACGATCTTGCGATCCCCGTAGGCTCCCGCGCAGATGTCCCACGTCGCCCGGCCCGACGGCAGCGGCGCGCCCCGTAGATAGCCCATGTCGTCCAGGTCCGGCACTCCGCCCGGCCCCACGTAGATGCCCTCGAGCCCCTGGACGAGCTTTTCCTTGATCCGGTCAGGCAGCCTGGCCAGGCTCTCCACCGCCCGCACCACGTCGATCGACGGCCGGCTTCTCCTGGCGTCCCACTGCCGGTGCAGGATCGCCTCCAGTTTCCCGCAGTGGCGCAGCCCGTCGCCCTGAAGAGGCGCGTCGGGACGGTTCGGCTGCGCCCTGGGTAACGCGTCGTCGAGCTCGAAGTCCTGCCAGGTGTAGCGGGGGCGCTCCACCACGGCCGCGGGCAACCGCTCGCCCTGGTCCCAGCGGCGCTCGCCGCCCTCCCACCGCTGCCGCCCCTGACCGCCGGGCGGCCCTTGACCGCCGGGCGGCCACGCCTGCTCGGGCTCCTCACGCGGCCGGTCGCGGAAGCCGTACCCGCCCATCAGGTTGCGGCGTTCTCTGCCACCGGGGTCCTCACGCCCGCTCAGGCGGCGATCGCGGTCCATCTGCTCCTCTCCACCGGCCGGGCCCAGGTCTCGCACACCGGCCCCTCTCCGGCCGGACAGACGACGACCGCGCTCACGCGCCCGCCCGCCGTCGTTCGTCCAGATCGACCGGTCCGTGTCGGGCGCCTCGGTGCGACGCGAGAAGAGGTACGAGCCGCGCCGCCACCAGCGTCCCCGCCGATGACGTCCTTTGTCGTTGGAGAAAGCCATCGCACCTCTCACCACCCCATGACGCTCACCACACCGGATACCGAGGCCGCTTGACGCGCGGCCCAGCCGGGGCAGACTGCGCCGAATCGTGTTCCACCGTACGACGCCGATCTTCCCTAGTCACCCGGAATGGGACATCAAGGTGGCACGATCACGCTGAGGATGGCTTACAGTTCGGGCATGGCAGGTGTCCTTGTCGGCCTGGCTCTGCTGGCCTTCTGGCTGTTTTCACTGTTCGACGTCGCTACCACCCCCGAGGAAGAGGTCAGGCACTCACCAAAAGCCGTTTGGTTGATCATTGTCGTCGCGCTCCCCTTGATCGGCGGCCTGTTCTGGATGATGCGCGGCCGTCCCAGAGTCGCGCGCGAGACCTGGTCCGTCGCCCCGCGGGCCGAAGGCGAGCCCGCCCCCAAGGGCCCGGACGACGATCCCGATTTCCTTCGCGAGCTCGAGCGCCGCATGCGCGGTGGCGAAGAGAAGTAAGCAACACCGAGCGCCGCCTTCACCCCCCAGGCGACGCCCCGTCCCCTTGGCACGCCACTACCGGGTCCCCTTGGCACGCCACTACCGGGTCCCCTTGTCACGCCACTACCGGGTCCCCTTGTCACGCCACCTACCGGCCCGCACGTACGGGACCCGCCGATTTCACCGGCGGGCCGCTCCGTGCTAGTAAACGCCGGCGATCACAGGCCTGAGTAGCTGTGCAGGCCCGAGATGAAGATGTTCACGCCGAACAGGTTGAACAGCAGGCACGCGAAGGCCACCAGCTGCACGATCGTGGCGCGCCGGCCACGCCAGCCGGCCGTGACGTTGGCGTGCAGGTAGGCCGCGTAGCCCACCCAGGTGATGAAGGACCAGACCTCCTTAGGGTCCCAGCCCCAGTAGCGGCCCCAGGCCCGGTCGGCCCAGAGCGCGCCCGCGATGACGGCGAACGTCCACAGCGGGAAGGCCAGGACGATGGCGCGGTTGGCCACCTTCTCCAGCTCCGCCTTGGACGGCAGCCGGGACGGGCCCTCCTTGCGGATGAGGTTGAGGATGCCCGCCACCCCGGCCAGGATGAACATGCCGCTGGCCAGGATCGCGGCGGTGACGTGGATGGCGATCCAGTAGGAGTCCAGCGCGGGCACGACCGGCCCCGCCGAGGTGTAGAGCGTCTTGACCGCCAGCCCGAGGCCCAGGGCCGCGGTGACCATGACGAAGGCGCCGAGGAAGCGCACGTTCCGCCGGAACTGGGTGACCAGGAAGGCGGTCACCGCGGCGAAGCAGATGCCCACCACGAACTCGTACATGTTGCCCCACGGCCAGCGCTCCACGGCCACGCCTCGGGTGACGATGGCGCCGAGGTTGGCCGCCCAGCCGAGCCAGGCGAGCCCCAGGCCCACCATCCCGGCCCTGACCGACCAGACCGGCCCGCCGGCCGCAGGGGTCTCGGCGGCCTCGTCCACCGGGGCGTCGACCACCGTAGCGGCCCCCACGGCCACGGGAACCTTGGCGGCCGCGGACTCCTGGTCGAGCCGGGTCCGGCCGAAGGCGAGCTCCATCGCGAAACCGACCATGGAGAACAGGTAGAGCAGAACTGCCGCGACCACGAACAGGTCGCTCAGCTCGGCCAGTCCTTCAGCGTTCATCCTTGTCTCCTGCTGCTTGTAGAGCCTTCACGATGTCCTCGAACTCCTCGGCGAAGCCCGCCGCCGAGCCTTCGGTGCGGGTCAGCCCGCCCACCTCGACCGTGCCGTCCTTGACCCGCACCCATACCCGGCGGCGGCGGATCATCAGCGACAGCGCGATGGACACGGTGGCCAGCGCGGCCGCCACGAGGGCGGGGACCCGGCCGGGATCGTAGGCGACCTGGAGCGTCATCCACTCCTTGACCGCGACGAACTCCAGCTTGCCCGCGTCGCCGGGCAGGTCGAGCGACTCCCCCACCGCGAGCGGCTCGGGCACCGCGGTGCCCATGACCAGCGGCGTGAGCTTCTTCATCACCTCGGGCGGGGCGAGCTCGTAGACCGACTGCGGCTTCCCGGAGCGCACCCCGAAGTCGCCGGAGAACGCCCCCAGGACCTGCACCTCAGGCTGGAGGGCGCCGGGGAACGCCGAGCCGAAGCCACTGCCGTCGCTCGCCCGCGCGCTGGTGGGCAGGAACCTGAGCAGGAACCCGAGCTGCGACGGTCGCGCGTCGGGGACCTTGACGACACAGCCCGAGGTGAGCGAGGGCTTGTCCTCGATCAGGCACGGCACCGGCCCCTCGAAGGCGACCTGCCCCTTGCCGTCGGTGACCTTGAAAACGGGGGCGTAGCCGTGGCCGAGGAGGTAGGTCTGCGTGCCGTTGACCTCCAGCGGCTCGTTGACCTTGAGCTCGTAGTCGCGGACGGGCGCCGTCGGCGAGTCGTTGACCTTCAGGAAGGCGGAGTAGTCGACCTCCTGCCCCCTCTTGTCGCCCTCGACCTGGTAGGTGGCCATGAAGTCGGTCAGCTCGAAGCTGAACGGCTCCAGCGACTCGGCCGACACCTGCTGACCCGGGATGAAGCGGTCGTAGGCGGCCACGGTGTTGGCGAAGCCGTCGCCCTCGGAGACCAGGACGTTGCCGCGGTAGCCGTACAAGGAGCCGAAACCGACGGCGATCAGCAGGCCGAGCAGGGAGATGTGGAAGAGCAGGTTGCCGGTCTCGCGGAGATAGCCCTTCTCGGCGGACACCCAGCCGTCGCCCGTCTCCACCCGGAAGCGCAGCTTGCGCAGCCGCCGGGCGGCCTGATCGACGGTCAGCTCGCCCGGGAAGGAGGCGGACTGCGGCAGCCGCGCGAGGTTGCGCGGCGCGGCGGGCGGCTTGCGGCGCAGCTCGCGCACGTACGTGGCGGTGCGCGGCAGGACGCAGCCGATCAGCGAGGTGAACAGCAGCAGGTAGATCGCCGCGAACCAGACGGAGGTGAAGACGTCGAAGAGCTGGAAGCGGTCGTACCACTCGGCCAGCGCAGGGCTCTCCTGGTAGAGGGTCGCCACCTTGCCCGGCTCGACGCCGCGCTGCGGCAGCAGGGAGCCTGGCACGCTCGCCAGAGCGAACAGGAACAGCAGGATCAGCGCCGTCTTCATCGAGGTGAGCGTGCGCCAGCCCCAGCGCAGCCAGCCGACGAGGCCGATGCCCGCCGGCCTGGGCGCCCGCTCCTTCTCCAGCTCGTCGACGCTCATCAGATCACCGGCCGGAAGGAGCCGATCAGGCCCTGCATGGTCGCGATCAGCTCTGTCCACAGGCCGGTCACCAGCGCCAGCCCGACGGCCACCAGCATGGCGCCGCCGACCCTGGTGATCAGCCGTGAGTGCTTGCGGATGGCGCCGAAGGTGCGCAGCGCCTTGCTGTAGGCGAAGGCGGCGGCCACGAACGGCAGCCCGAGCCCGAGCGCGTAGGCGACGGCGAGCAGCGCGCCCCGCGAGGCGCTGCCCTCGTTCAGCCCGAGCCCGAGCACCACCGCCAAGGTGGGGCCGATGCACGGCGTCCAGCCCAGCCCGAACACCACGCCGAGCAGCGGCGCGCCGGCCAGCCCCGCGGCGGGCATCCGGTGGATGCGCACATCACGCATCAGCCCGGGGATCACGCCGAGGAAGGCCAGCCCGAGCAGGATCGTGAGCACGCCGATGATCCGCGTGATGAGGTCGGCGTTGACCAGCAGGAGCCTGCCGAGCCCGCCGAACAGCGCGCCGGTGGCCACGAACACCGCGCCGAACCCGGCCACGAACAGCGACGTGCCGAGCACCAGCCGCCCCCGCTTGGGGTCGGCGCTCATCCCGGTCACGTACGACAGATAGCCCGGCACCAGTGGCAGCACGCACGGGGACAGGAACGACACGAGCCCGGCGAGCACCGCGATCGGCACGGCCAGCAGCAGCGAGCCGGAGGCGACGATGTCATTCATCGCGCACCTTGCTCACCGTGTTCATCAGGTCGGTGTACGTGACCGCGCCGAGCGCCCTGGCGGCGATCCTGCCCCGCTCGTCGATGATCAGCGTGGACGGGATGGCGGCGGGCGGCACCGTGCCCTGGAAGGCCAGCGCGACCTTGCCCGGCTGGTCGAAGATGCTCGGGTAGCCGCTCTGCTCGGTGCGCTCGAAGGCCAGCGCGTCGGCCTTGCGGTCCTTGAAGTCGATGCCGATGAACTCGACCCCGGAGCTCTTGGTCTTGGCCGCGACCTCCTTGAGCACCGGCGCTTCGGCCCGGCAGGGCCCGCACCAGGACGCCCAGAAGTTGATCACGACGACCTTGCCCTGGTGCGCGGCCAGTGAGGCGGTGCCGCCGTCGAGGGTGGGCCCTTCGATCGCGGGCGCGGCCTGGCGGTCGGCCGCCGCGAACACCTGCATCTTCCCGTCGCCCGCGACGAATCGGGTGTCGCCGGCCTGCGGCTGGCCGCCCTGGCTGCCCGCGCATCCGGCGGCCAGCAGAGCCAGCAGGGCGACGGAGCCAGACACGGAGATGGACTTCGCGCGCACGGAGGAAGATCTCCTTGTACTACAGCCGGTAGAGCTTGCAACTCTACCGGCGGGGTCAGGCGCCCGGAACGCTGGGGCCCCTCTGCAGTGATCCGGCCGGCTCGCTGTAGCCGACGCTGACGAGGCGGTCCCCGTCGAAGGTGAACGTGGTGAGGCTGGCCAGCGCGCACTGCCTGCGCCGCGGGTCGTGCCAGAGCCTGCGCCGCCCCTCCGCCGCCATCCTGATCGCCCAGATCGGCAGCTGGTGGCTGACGAGCACCGCCTCGTGGCCGCGCACCGCCTCCCGCGCGTCGTCGACCATCGAGCGCATCCGCGCGATGATCACGGGGTAGGGCTCACCCCAGGACGGGCGCATCGGATTCCAGAAGTAGCGGTAGTTGCGCGGGCTGCGCAGGATCCGCAGGCCGGTCCCGACCATCCGGCCCTCCAGCAGGTTGCCCGCCTCGACCAGCCGCTCGTCGGTGATGATGTCGAGACCGAGAGTGGCCGCGACCGGGGTCGCGGTCTGCTGGGCACGCTCCAACGGCGAGCTGTAGACGGCCTTGATGTCGCGTCCGGCGACCGCCTTGGCGACGGTCTTGGCCATCAACTGCCCGGTCTCGGACAGGTTGTAGCCGGGCAGCCGACCGTAGAGGATGCCACTGGGATTGTGCACCTCACCGTGGCGCAAAAGGTGAACGACGGTGGTTTCAGCCATGGTGGGGCTCAGCTTAGCCGGTCCCGTCCCCCTTCCCGCCAGGGCCGATCACCCGAGAGTAGAGTCGGGGCGATCGGAAGGAGCCGTCCCGTTGGACCCCAGGGCCCTGCTCCTCGTCCTCGTCGCCGCCGTCGCGCACGCCTCCTGGAACCTGCTGAGCAAGAAGGCCGCCCAGGCCGACAGCCTCGTCTTCCTCTGGCTCGTGGCCGCCACGGCGGCGGTGATCTGGAGCCCGCTGTTCGCCGGATTCCTGCTCGTCGCCGGGCCCACGCTGTCCTGGGGCGACCTGGCGGTGATCGGCGGCAGCACGGCGCTGCACCTGGGCTACTTCGTGCTGCTGCAACGGGGCTACGGCAACGGCGATCTGTCCATCGTCTACCCCGTCGCGCGGGGCACCGGCCCGATGCTGGCGAGCCTG
The DNA here is from genome assembly GCF_014646515.1 of Nonomuraea glycinis. GTDB lineage: Bacteria > Actinomycetota > Actinomycetes > Streptosporangiales > Streptosporangiaceae > Nonomuraea > Nonomuraea glycinis. The sequence continues at coordinate 125,529 of NZ_BMNK01000012.1, read as the reverse complement.
GTCGCCGTGCTGTTCCTGGGTGAGCGTCCGACCGCCGTGGGCGTCGCGGGGATCGTCCTGGTGGGCGTGGGCGTGTTCCTGATGAGCGGCGGCAGCGGCCGGGGCGATCTGAAGGGGCTGGCGTTCGGGCTGGCGACCGGGCTGTTCATCGCGGGCTACACGGTGTGGGACTCGCGGGTGGTGGGCGTGTTCGCGGTGGCGCCGATCATGCTCAACTATCTGGACGAGGTGGGGCGGGCGCTGGCGCTCACCCCGGCGGTGCTCACCGCGCGCCGCAGAGCGCTGATCCTGCCGGTCTGGCGTGAGCACCGCGCCGGGGTGCTGGGCGCCGCGGTGCTGACCTTCGTGTCCTATCTGCTGGTGCTGATCGCGTTCACCATGGCGCCGGTCAGCGTGGTGGCGCCGGCCCGCGAGATCAGCGTGCTGATCGCCGTCGTGCTGGGCGGCAGCCTGCTCGCCGAGAGCGGGCTGCGGCACCGGCTGCTGGCCGCCGGCGTGATCCTCGGCGGCATCGTCGCGATCGCGCTCAGCTGACCTGCAGCGCTCAGCTGATCTGCAGTGCTCAACTGACCTTCAGCGCTCAGCCGACCTTCAGTGCTCAACTGACCTTCAGCGTTCAGCCGACCTTCAGTGCTCAGCTGACCTGCAGCTCCGGCTCGCTCGCCCACGCGTTCTCCTGCAGCGCGCTGGCCCGTCCCAGCGCCTCTACGGTGGCCCTGATGGCGGGCCGCCGGGCCGCGTCGGTGCGCCACAGGGCGTAGATGCGGCGGGTCTGCCTGGGCCGCAGCGGGATGAGCCGGACGTTGTCCGGCACCGGGTCGCGGCCGAGCCGGGGCACGATGGAGCAGCCGAGCCCGGCCGCCACCAGGGCCAGGTGGGTGGGGTACTCATCGGCCATGTAGGCGATCTCGGGCTCGATCTCCGCGCTGCGCAGCGTGAAGACCAGCCAGTCGTGGCAGATGGTGCCGGGCGAGGAGGCGATCCACCGCTCGTCGCGCAGCGCGGACAGCTGGATCTCCTTGTTGCCGGCCAGGGGATGGTCCAGGGGCACGGCCACGTCGGCGATGTCGTCGATCAGCGTCTTCCTGGACAGCCCTTCGGGGATGGCCATCGGCCTGTTGAGCCAGTCCTGCACCACCACCAGGTCGAGCTCGCCCCTGGCGACCTCGCGCAGCATCCGCTCCGGCTCGCGCTCGTAGAGCTGCATCCACAGGTCGGGGTGGCGCTCCCGGAGCTCGGCCAGCGCGGGGGGCATCAGGCCGCGGGCCGCCGTGGGGAACGCGGCCACGTTGAGCCGGCCGACGACCTCGCCGCGCAGCGCCTCGAAGTCCGCTTCGGCGGTCTCCACCAGCGCCAGGATCCGCTCGGCGTGCTCGGCGAGGAGCCCGGCCGCGTCCGTCAGCCGCACGCCGCGCCCGTTGCGCTCGATGAGCCGGGCGCCGGTCTCCCGCTCCAGCTTGGCGATCTGCTGCGACACGGCCGACGGGGTGACCATGAGCGCCTCCGCCGCGGCGCCGACCGACCCGTACACGTGCACCGCGTGTAGAGCCTTGAGGCGGTTCAAGTCCAACATGTAAGCCAGCCTAAAGGGTTAAGCGTAGAAAGTCTCGCTTGTGCTGAACTCTGTAGCGATGGAAAATATATGCATGAGAATCATTAAGGCGAAGCAGAACCGTACCGAGTCCATCTCCTACCTCCGGAGCCTCGCGGAGCAGGCCCGTAACCAGCGCAACCGCAAGTCCGCCACCGCGTGAGGCCAGGCCACCTGGCCCTCGCCATCGGCCTGGCCGCGGTCTGGGGCGTCAACTTCGTCGTCATGCAGGTGGGACTGGAGCACTTCCCGCCCCTGCTGTACGCGTCGTTGCGGTTCACACTCGCGGCCTTCCCCGCCCTGTTGCTGGTCGGGCGGCCGGAAGTGCCCTGGCGATGGGTCGTCGCGGTGGCGGCCACCCTCGGAGCGGGCCAGTTCGGCCTGCTGCTCGTCGGCATGCGCGCCGGGATGCCGGCCGGGCTGACCTCCCTGGTCCTGCAGATGCAGGTCCTGTTCACCATCCTGTTCGCGGTGACGCTCCTCGGCGAGCGGCTCACCGCCCGACGCGTCGCCGGCCTGGCCGTCGCCTTCGGCGGCCTGGCCCTGGTCGCCTTCGACTTCGGCCTGTCAGGCCCGGTGGGCGCCTTCGCCCTCTGCGTGGCCGCGGCGGCCGCCTGGGGCCTCGGCAACGTGGCCCAGCGCAAGGCCGCCCCGCCGGACGCGCTGCGCTTCATGGTCTGGGTCAGCGCCCTGTCCGCGCCCCCGCTCCTGCTGCTCTCCCTCCTGGTGGAGGGCGCCCCCGACCTGGCCGCCCCCGTCGAGGGCTGGCTCTCGCTGGCGTACGTCGCCTTCATCTCCACACTCGGCGGCTTCGGCGTCTGGGGCTACCTGCTGCGTCACTACGACGCCTCGACCGTGGCGCCCTACACGCTGCTGGTCCCCGTCTTCGGCATGTCCTCGGCCGCCCTGCTCACCGGCGAGGCCATCTCCTGGCTCCAGGTCCTCGCCGCCGCCCTCATCGTGGCCGGCGTCCTGTACGCGGGCACCCGCCCCCGCGCCCCGAGACCCGCCCTCACCCACTGAGCCTTCGGCGCACCCAGGAGAACCCCGCTCGCGAAAACCGGAAAACTTCGCTCGCAGAATCGGGAAAACTCCGCTCGCAGATCCGGGAAACTCCGCTCGCGGATCTGGGAAGATGGCGGTAAGACGCACTTACTTCCCAGGTGAGGAGCACGATGGAGCTACTCCCCAGACTTGCCGCTGAGGGGCTCAAAGATCTGCTCGCCGAGCTGCGGATCGTTGTCGTCAACGGACCACGGCAGTGTGGCAAGACCACGCTGCTCCAGGCTTGCAAGAAGTTCGGGGATGCCACCTTCGTCACACTCGACGACCCCTCACATCTGGCCTTCGCCCTGGATGACCCGCGCACCTTCGCTCGTCGCCGACCGCAGCCGGTGATCATCGATGAGATCCAGCGTGCCGGTGATCCGCTGATCCTGGCGATCAAACAGGTGGTGGACGAGGACTGGAGCCCCGGGCAGTTCGTCCTGTCGGGCTCCACCCGGTTTCTCAGCGTGCCGACCCTGTCGGAGTCCCTCGCCGGGCGCGTGGCCTTCGTGGATCTGTGGCCGTTCGCGGTCACAGAACGCACCGGGGGCACGGGGGGCTTCTGCGATCAGGTTTTCGCGGATCCGGGCTCGGTGACCCAGCGGACATCGGTCTGGACGAGGGATGACTACATCAGGCTCATCAGCCACGGCAGCTACCCAGAAGTGCTCCGCCTGACCTCTCCCGTCGCCATCCGAGGATGGTTCCGTGGCTATCTGGACACGGTGATCTTCCGCGATATCCAGGAATTCGCCCACGTCAACAAGGTGCGGGCGATACCCGACCTCATCGCCCTCGTGGCCGCTCGCGCGGGCGGCCAATTGGTCCTCTCGCACCTCTCCAACAGCCTGGGGCTGGATGCGACGACCGTCCGCTCCTATCTGGCCCATCTGGAAACGGTCTTCCTGGTCGCCTCCGCACCGGCGTGGTCCAACAACTTCTCCGCGCGGGTCACGCATGCGCCCAAAACCTACGTGACCGACAGCGGCCTGGCCGCGCACCTGCTCGACGTGGACGCCGAGTCTCTGCTGACGCCAGGACATCCCGCACTTGGCGGGCTGCTTGAAACGTTCGTCTTCGCGGAACTGCTCAAACTGTCCACCTTCGCCCGCCGGCACGTCGCGGTGCGGCACTACCGCGACAGAGACAGGCGGGAGGTGGATTTCATCCTCGAACGCCGGGACGGGAGCATCATCGGTATAGAAGTGAAGGCCTCCTCGACGCCCAAACCCGAGGACGCACGACACCTCCGCTGGCTGAGGGACACCCTCGGTGACAGGTTCCGTGCCGGCTATGTGCTGCACCTCGGCGACACGAACCTGCCCTCAGGTGATCGCATCTTCTTCACACCGCTGTCCGCTCTGTGGGACCACGCCGAGCCCGGTGTGCTCCGGCCGCGGCTGCCCGGTGGCGCTGGTTAGCGGACTGCCGCCGCGGCCTTGGCCGCCGCCGGCAGCGCGTCGGCGACGCGGCTGAGGGCCTCGTCGTCGTGGGCGGCCGACAGGAACCACGCCTCGTACGCCGACGGCGGCAGATAGACGCCCTGGTCCAGCATCGAGTGGAAGAACGCCGTGTACGCCGCCGTGCTCTGCGTCCGGGCCTCGTCGAAGTTCGTCACCGGACGGTCGGTGAAGAAGACGGAGAACAAGCTGCCCGCCGTCTGCAGCCGGTGCGGCACCCCCGCCGCCGTCAGCGCGTGCGCCGCCGCCGTCGCCACCGTCGCCGCCGCCGCGTTGATCTTCGTGTACGCCTCCGCGTCCAGCGCGTGCAGCGTGGCCAGGCCCGCCGCGCAGGCCAGCGGGTTACCCGACAGGGTGCCCGCCTGGTAGACCGGCCCCTCCGGCGCGAGGTGGGCCATCACGTCCGCCCGGCCGCCGAACGCCGCGGCGGGCAGCCCCCCTCCCATGACCTTGCCGAACGTCATCAGGTCCGCATCCACCGGGTCCAGGCCGTACCAGCCGGAGGGTGAGACGCGGAAGCCGGTGAGGACCTCGTCGACGATCAGCAGCGCGCCGTTGGCGGTGCACAGCTCCCGCAGGCGGGCGTTGAACCCGTCGAGCGGCGGCACGATCCCCATGTTGGCCGGGCAGGCCTCGGTGATCACGCAGGCGATCTCGGCGGTCGCGAACGCCTCCTCGACGGCCTCGATCGAGTTGTACGGCAGCACGATCGTGTCGGCGGCCGACGCCCCGGTCACCCCGGGCGTGTCCGGCAGCCCGAACGTCGCCACCCCCGACCCGGCGGCGGCGAGCAGCGCGTCCACGTGCCCGTGGTAGCAGCCCGCGAACTTGACCACCTTGGAGCGCCCGGTGAACCCCCGGGCCAGCCGCACGGCGCTCATCGTCGCCTCGGTGCCCGAGCTGACCAGCCGGATCTTCTCCACCGGCGCGACCCGGGCCACCATCGCCTCGGCCAGCGCCACCTCGCCCGGCGTCGCGGTGCCGTAGGAGAACCCGTGCGCCACCGCCTTCGACACGGCCTCGACCACCGCGGGATGCCGGTGCCCCAGGATCATCGGCCCCCAGGAGCAGACCAGGTCGACGTACTCATTGCCGTCGGCGTCGGTGATGTACGGCCCCTGGCCGGAGACCATGAAGCGCGGCGTCCCCCCGACGGCGCCGAACGCGCGAACCGGCGAGTTGACACCCCCCGGCACGACGGCGCAGGCGCGGGCGAACAGGTCCTCGGAGTTCTGTGTACGGCTCACCCGACCAGATTAGGTCCCCCCACCCACGCCCCCAGCGGCGGGCAGCTAGTCGGCGAGCCACTCCAGGACGCGTAGCGGGTCCGGGAGCGGGCGGCCGTCCGGGGGGCGCAGCCAGGAGACCGGCTGGCCGGTGGGGAGCGTGGACGGCGGCGCGAGGACGTAGCTGTCGCGGCAGTGCCAGCGCAGGCCCGGGGTGTCCTCGATGGTGGCCGGGTCGCAGTCCAGCTGACAGGACCACCACTCGTCCTCGTCCTCGGGGTTGCCCCGGGTGGCCACATAGAAAAGGACCCGGTCACCGTTGGCGGCGACCGGGCCCGAGTCGGCTCCGGCGTTGTCGATCCGCGTGAGGGCGGACAGGCCGGTGGGCAGGGGTACATCGAAGACGTCGAACACGCGTCCGGTGGGCAAGATGACGTTGGCCTCGGGGTCGCGCTGCCACCAGCGGGTGAGCTGGGTGGGGTCCGTCGTCGCCTGGATGTGCCAGGCGGGCGAGACCGGATGCGCGCCCGGGTCGGGACAGCCGACGCGGTCACAGGAGCAGGCACGGGAGCCACGTCGCAGCGGGGAGGCGCCGGGCACGCACGGCCACCCGAGGGCGGCATAACCCAGCACAGTGTCGATGCGCGTCGCTCGCGACCGTTTTTTGGTACGCCGAGCTAGAGGTACCCCCACCATAAGGTGTCTCCCGTCAAGTCTGTGCCTGAAGCGGTCCCGGCTCCGGGCCGTACGCACACGCGGGACACACCAGCACTTCTTGCCCCACTCTAACGCACAGGCCTCAGCACTTAACGGCAAACCCATGGGTTAGAGGCGGCGCGCCACCTCGGTGGCCCAGTAGGTGAGGATCAGGTCGGCGCCCGCGCGCTTGATCGACACCAGCGACTCCATGATCATCCGGTCGCGGTCGACCCAGCCGTTGGCCGCGGCGGCCTCGATCATCGCGTACTCGCCGCTCACCTGGTAGGCGGCGACGGGCACGTCCACCTCGTCGCGGAAGCGCCTGATGACGTCGAGGTAGGCCAGCGCGGGCTTGACCATGACGGCGTCGGCGCCCTCGGCCAGGTCCAGGCGCACCTCGCGCAGCGCCTCCTCCAGCGGGCCCGCCGGATCCTGCTGGTGGGTGCTGCGGTCGCCGAACTGCGGCGCGCACTCGGCGGCGTCCCGGAACGGCCCGTAGAAGGCGGAGGCGTACTTGGCGGAGTAGGCGAGGATCGGCAGGTCCGCGAAGCCGGCCGCGTCCAGCGCCGCCCGGATCACGCCCACCTGGCCGTCCATCATCCCGCTGGGCGCGATCATCTGCGAGCCCGCCGTGGCCTGCGCGACCGCGATCGAGGCGTAGCGCTCCAGCGTGAGGTCATTGTCGACGTCGCCCGACTCGGTCAGGATGCCGCAGTGCCCGTGGTCGGTGAACTCGTCGAGGCAGGTGTCGGCCATGACCACGACGGCGTCGCCGACCTCGGCGCGCACGTCGCGCAGCGCCACCTGCAGGATGCCGTCGGGGTCGTCGGCCGCCGAGCCGCGCGCGTCCTTCACCGCCGGGATGCCGAACAGGATCACCCCGCCCACCCCGGCCTCGGCCGCCTCGCGGGCGGCCTTGCGCAGCGAGTCGCGGGTGTGCTGGACGACGCCCGGCATGGAGACGACGGGGTGCGGCTCGCCGATGCCCTCCTTGACGAACATCGGCAGGATCAGGTCCGCGGCGTGCAGCCTGGTGCCGGCCACCATCCTGCGCAACGCCGAGGTACGGCGCAGCCTGCGCGGACGGGCGACGGGGAACTCGGCACTCACTTCGCTCTCCTCCTGGCTCCCCTGCGGTTCTGGGACGGCCTGCGCGGGGTGTCACCGGCGATGACGGCGGCCTCGCGCTGTTTGGCGCCGTAGGACGCCAGCGCGGTCGCCAGGGCCGACGCGGAGGCCTTGTCGGCCATGACATCGACGCGGAGCCCGAACTCCTCGGCGGTCTTGGCCGTCTGCGGCCCGATGACGGCGATCACGGTGACGTTGTGCGGCTTGCCCGCGATGCCCACGAGGTTGCGCACGGTCGAGGACGAGGTGAACAGGACCGCGTCGAACCCGCCGCCCTTGATCGCCTCACGGATCGGCGCGGGCGGCGGCGCGGCCCGTACGGTCCGGTAGGCCGTGACGTCGTCGCACTCCCAGCCGAGCTCGGTCAGCCCGGCCACCAGCGTGTCGGTGGAGATGTCGGCCCGCGGCAGCAGCACCCGGTTGATCGGGTCGAGCATCGAGTCGTACGGCGGCCACTCGGCCGCCAGCCCCTCCGACGACTGCTCGCCCGAGGGCAGCAGGTCGGGCTTGACGCCGAAGTCGATCAGCGCCCGCGCGGTGGCGTCGCCCACGGCGGCCACCTTGAGCCCGGCGAAGGCGCGCGCGTCGAGGCCGTACTCCTCGAACTTCTCGCGCACTGCCTTGACCGCGTTGGCGCTGGTGAAGGCCACCCACTCGTAGCGGCCGGTGACCAGGCCCTTGATGGCCCGGTCCATCTGCTGCGGAGTGCGGGGCGGCTCGACCGAGATGGTCGGCACCTCCTCGGGCACCGCGCCGTAGGAGATGAGCTGCTCGGACAGGCTCTTGGACTGCTCCTTGGTGCGCGGCACCAGCACCCGCCAGCCGAACAGCGGCTTGGTCTCGAACCACGAGAGCTTGTCGCGCAGGCCGACCGCCGCACCCACGACGATCAGCGCGGGCTCGGTGAATCCGGCGTGCTTGAGGTCGGCCTGCAGCCTGCCGAGCGTCGAGACCACGGTGTACTGCTCGGTCGTGGTGCCGCCGCTGCTGACCGCCACGGGCGTGCTGTCGGGCTTGCCACCGCCGATCAGCGCCTTGCCGATCGCGACCGCCTCGGTGATGCCGTTGTAGATGACGAGCGTGCCCGGACAGGCGGCGTGCGAGGACCAGTCCTGGTCCTGTGCGGCGTCGACGACCCTGAACTCGGGCACCGAGGTCGCGGGCGGGATGCCCGCGTAGGTGAGCACGGCGGTCGCGGGCGGGACGCCGGGCACGACCTCGAAGTCCACCTCCGCCGCGGCGCAGGCCGCGACCTCCTCGGCGACCGAGGAGAACAGCATCGGGTCGCCCTCGCACAGGCGCACGACGAACTGACCGGCTTTGGCGTGCTTGAGGTAGTCGCCGTCGGCGACGACGTGCACACCTTCGCGGCAGTGCCGTAGCAGCGGGCCGTGTAGCTCTTCCTCCAGCACGACCACGTCGGCCTTGGAGAGCAGCTCGGCGCCGCGGAGCGTGAGGAGATTCGGATCTCCTGGCCCCGCGCCTACGAACGCGACGAAAGCGGAGGTTGGACTATCGGAGCTCAATGGGAATGCTCCCCCATCAATTTGTCGGCCCCTTCGCGAAGCATCTGGGTCGCGAGCTGGCGCCCCAGGTCTTCAGCCTCCGAAGGAATGCCGGCGGCGGACTTGCGTACCGTGCGCAGGCCGTCGACGGCGACGACTGCGGCGGTCAGGTTCAGAGTGTGCCCGTCATCGAGGGCGAACGCACCCACGGGAGCCGAACAGCCTGCCTCGAGTGCGGCCAGGACGGCTCGCTCGGCCGCCACCGCGGAGCGGGTCCGCGGGTCGTCGAGCACGCCGAGAAAGTCGACGAGGTCGGCGCGGTCGGACAGGCACTCCACGGCCAGCGCGCCCTGGCCGGGCGCGGGCAGCAGCTCCTCGACCTCGAAGATCTGGGCGATCTCGGCCGTCCTGCCGATCCTGGTCAGGCCGGCGGCGGCGAGCACGACCGCGTGCAGCTCACCGGAGGTGACCTTGCCGATCCGGGTGTCGGCGTTGCCGCGGATCGGGACGTAGTCCAGATCCGGCCGCAGCGCGCGCAGCATGGCGACCCGGCGCGGCGAGCCGGTGCCGACCCGGGCGCCGGGCGGCAGGTCCGCGAACTTGACCTCGCCGACCAGCGCGTCGCGGTGGTCGTGCCGGGTGGGCAGGGCGGCCAGCGCTATCCGGGGGTCGGGCTTGGTGGGCAGGTCCTTCAGCGAGTGCACGGCGAAGTCGATCTCGCCCTCGATCAGCTTGTCGCGCAGCGCGCTGACGAACACGCCGGTGCCGCCGAGCTGGGCCAGGCTCCCCTTGGTCACGTCGCCGAAGGTCGTCACGCCGACCAGCTCGATCGGCCGGCCGGTCCGCTCGGTGTAGGCGTCGGCGACCATCTGCGACTGCGTGGTCGCCATCAGGCTGCGCCTCGTGCCGAGGCGCAGCGGGCCTTCCATCTGTGGAGTCACAACTCCACCTCCCTCACGGCCTCGGGCGTCTTCGGATCCAGATCGAACAGCTCACGCAGCGCCTCGGCATAATGATCGCCTCCTGGCGAGGTGGCGAGCCGCTTGACACGCACAGTGGGCTCGTGGAGCAGCTTGTCGACGACTCTCTGCACGGTGAGGGTCACCTCGTCCCTGAGCTTGCCGTCGAGATCGGGCACGCGCATCAGCAGGCGGCCCAGCTCGGACTCGACCACGCCCGCCGCCTTGCTGCGCAACGCCACCACGGTCGGAGTGACCTTGGCGGCCCGCTCCGACTCCAGGTAGGCGGCGAGCTCCTGCGCGACGAGCTTGCGCACGGACCTTACCGCGTCACCCTCGCGTGAGCCGATTCCGGACACCCGGATCGTCTCCAGGTCCACCAGGGTGACGCCGGGAACGGCGCGCACCGCCGGGTCGATGTCGTGCGGCAGCGCCAGGTCCAGCAGGAACGTCCCCGGCGACACCATGTCGGCGCCGATCAGGTGACGGCCCGCGCCGGTGCAGGTGATGACGATGTCGGCCGTCGCCAGCTCACGGGCGACGGCGGAGAACTCCACCGCCCTGCCGCCGACCGTCTCGGCCAGCCGCGCGCCGCGCTCGTACGTACGGTTGGCGATCACGATGTCCGTGACGCCGGCGCGCGCCAGCGTGGCGGCGGCCAGCGAGCTCATCGAGCCCGCGCCGATCACCAGGGCGCGCCGCCCGGCCGGCTCGCCCGCGAGCGCGAGGCCCGCGCTGACCAGCGAGGCCCCGGCTTTGTCGATGCCGGTCTCGGTGTGCGCCCGCTTGCCGACCCGCAGCGCCTGCTGGACCAGCTCGTTCAGGGTGGCGCCGACGGTGCCGTGCTTCTGTGCCAGCTTGAGCGCGTGGCGGGTCTGGCCGAGAATCTGGCCCTCGCCCACGACCATGGACTCCAGGCCGCACACCATCGAGAACAGGTGCTCGACGGCCTGCTCCTCGTAGTGCACGTAAAGGTGCGGGGTGAGCTCGTCGACGGGCACGCCCGAGTGGAGGCTGAGCAGGCCGGTGACGGCCGTGACGGCCGCGTGGAAGCGGTCCACGGCGACGTAGACCTCGACCCGGTTGCAGGTCGAGACCACGAAGGCCTCCGCCACGCAGGGGTCCTGCTGCACGTCGTACAGCAGTTTGACGAGGGCTTCGCCGCTCACCGAGACGCGCTCGAGCAGGGCCACCGGCGCGGTCCGGTGGCTGAGTCCGATCGCCAGAACACTCATTGACTGTCCACTGCCATGAGTGGCCCCCCAGCTTTGCGCTGCTCGTGGAACGCAAGGATCTGCAGTTCGATGGATAGGTCGACTTTACGGACATCGACGCTGTCCGGAACAGTGAGCACGACCGGGGCGAAGTTGAGGATGCTGGTCACCCCGGCGCTCACCACACGATCGCACACTTCCTGCGCCGCGACCGCCGGTGTCGCCAGCACCACGATCGAGACCCCACGCCGCTTGATCACGGCCTCCAGCTCATCGATGTGCTCCACATTCAACCCCGCTATGTCGTCGCCCACGACTTCGGGGTCCGCGTCGAACACGGCCGCGATGCGAAATCCCCGGGAGACGAAGCCGCCGTAATTGGCCAGCGCGCGGCCCAGGTTACCGACTCCGACGATGGCGACGGCCCAGTCCTGGGTCAGGCCGAGCTCGCGGGAGATCTGGTAGACGAGGTATTCGACCTCGTAGCCGACGCCGCGGGTGCCGTAGGAGCCGAGGTGTGACAGATCCTTGCGCAGCTTGGCGGAGTTGACCCCGGCGGCCGCGGCGAGATCCTCGGAGCTGACGGTCGCGGTGCCACGCTCTGCCATCCCGTGCAGCGCCCGAAGGTACAACGGGAGCCGTGCGACCGTCGCTTCGGGTATGCCTCGATCACGAGGCTGGGACGGGCTCTTCACTTGCCGGAGCTCCAGGGGAACGGGCGGCCTTGGGCCGCGTGACTGGGGATGGAACCGTCTTTCAGGTTAATCCTTTTGTGAACCGATGCACAAAGTCACCGTCCACCGAGCGCTACGGTGGACGTCATGCACCGCATCACGCTGCTCGGAAAGCCCGGTTGCCACCTGTGTGCGGACGCGCGCGAGATCATCGCGCGGGTCGCCGGCGAGCTGGGCGTGCCGTGGGAGGAAGTGGACATCAACTCCTCCGACGAGCTGCGGGAGCGCTACTGGGAGATGATCCCGGTCACCCTGATCGACGGTGTCCAGCACGACTTCTGGCGGGTCTCGGAAGATCGGCTGCGCGCGGCCCTGGCGGCCTAGTCAGAACATCGCCATCGGCAGCGGCACGACCTTGGCGGCGTTCACGTTGAGCTCGATGATGTTGGTGGCCAGCACCATGGCCTGACGCTCGTTGATGAAGCGCTCGATGTGCGGCTGGCGCTGGTGGTCGCGGTAGGCGACCTCGTCACGGTAGAGCTCGTAGACGATGCGCTGCAGCGGTGCGGACTTGACCGCGTGGCAGGCGTAGATCAACGTGTCCGGCTCACCGCGCCGGACCGCCTCGACGGTCAGGTCGGCCAGCTGGTCGAAGGCGGGACCCGAGCCGTCCATGAGCGTGAAGACGGTCAGCATGCCGTAGATGTTCGGCGAAGGCTTGCCGGAGGTCTGCTGCGGGGCGGGCTGCACCATGGGCTGAGGGCCGGTCTCCGGCATGCGGGGGGCGAACAGCTCGGCACCCGAGTAGCCGCCGCCGGGCATCGGAGCGCCAGGCATCGAGCCGCCAGGCATCGAAGCGCCGGGCATCGAGCCGCCGGGCATCGACTGGTCGCGCGGGTCGGCCTGGGACGGGCCGCCGTGCCGGCCGTTCATGATGTAGCCGGTCGACGGGCCCGCGTCCGGCGGCGGGGACATCCGGGCGGCGTAGTCGACTTCCTGGTCGTTGGCCCGGTATTCGGCCACCAGGTCGCCCAGGCCCGACCTGCGCTGGCGCGGCGGCTCGGCGGCGGCCAGCGGGACGGGCTCCGGCGCGGGGCGGTGACCCGGTGGCGGCTGCTCCTGCGGCCGGGGTCCCACCGGCCGCAGCTCGCGCCGCCCACCGACCGGCCGCCTGTCCTGCTGCTGGTCGACGAACTCGTCGTCCTCTTCGTCGTCGTACGGCGCGAGCGGGCGCAGCACGGTGTACCAGATGGCCGCGGCGGCGGCGATGAGCAGCATGACGGTGAAGAAGCCGGGCACCGCGAACTGCATGGCGCCCATGAGCGCCAGCCCCGAGGGGGCGATGACCAGGACCGCGTGCAGGTTGTCGGTGTCGTACTCGTCGCCGCCGCGCCACCGCAGCGCCGCGACCACGATGGTCCCCAGCATGATGAGCGCGGCGATGACATGCAGGGCGATGAGCAGATAGGCGGGGATGACCGCCCAGTGCGCGGACGACACCGGCACCGACTTGCCCATCTCCTCGCTGATGAGCGGGTCCACCACCATGATCACCAGGGCGACGATCGTGTAGGCGATGCCGAACAGCCAGGCCAGGAACTTCGGCGGCACCTTCTCCGCCAGCAGCTGGATCAGCCCGACGGCCAGCCAGAGCGGCGCCAGCATCGACCCGGTGATCTGGAGCACCTTGAAGGTGACGACCCCGAACCCGACGAGGTAGCCGACACCGATCACCGTCAGCGACAGGCACAGCGCCGGACCGGCGATGGTCCAGGCGATCAACCAGCCCTCGGGCTCCTCGCGCAGCCGGCGGACCAGCGCGACGGAGGCGATCGCAGCCAGGAGCGCACCGGCGAACGCTATGACAGCAACGAGGATCTCCATGGTGACTCCTATGCTGCCGGACTATGCCTCCCAGCCGGTAGCCGAAGAGGGAAAGGGTCGATCCACACCGTATCTGCCGATTAAGCGGCGGCATGCAAGGAGGATGTGGATTGTGGAATTTCCGGTTGATTTCTAGAGTGTTCGAGCACGGCGCACCCCTTAGCCTTAGGGATACCGGATGCCTGACTCGTGGCCGTTCTCCGGGCTGCTCACGCCAGCGACGGCTGGCTCGGCCCGGACGACCCAGCTTGCCGTGCGTGAAGACGTCACCGACGATCTCCGCACCCTGGTCCTGCACGCGAAGACCGGGGACACGGATGCCTTTGGCACGCTCTATGACCGTTATGTGGATCTTGTCTATCGCTACATCTACTTCCGGGTCGGCTCCCATCCGCTCGCCGAGGATCTGACCAGCGAGACCTTCCTGCGGGCGCTGCGCCGGATCGCCGACTTCACCTGGCAGGGCCGTGACTTCGGCGCCTGGCTCGTGACCATCGCCAGAAACCTGGTCGCCGACCATTTCAAATCCGGGCGCTACCGCCTGGAGGTCTCGACCGGAGAAGTGATCGACGTTCCCCTCGAAGGAGCGCACATCCCGGAGAACGCCGTGGTGACGGCCATCATCAACGACCGGGTGCTCCGCGCCGTCCGCGATCTGAACCCCGAGCAGCAGGAGTGCGTGGTCCTGCGATTCCTGCACGGGCTGTCGCTAGCGGAGACCGCGCTCATCATGGGGAAGAAAAGTGGAGCGATCAAAGCGCTGCAGTTCCGGGCGATCCGCACGCTGGCCAGAGCACTGAAGAACGACCTTGCGTAACCTCGCGCCGCGCGACGTCGTTAGGCAGGTGTCACGCCAGCATCGAATCTCGGGGGCGTCAGGGAGCGATCATGGGTAGGGCGCGCAGGACGCACGAGCGCGTGCTCGGTCACCTCACAGAGCTGGGAGCGCTGTCACGCGGCGGGGTTCCGGACCCGGCCTTCCGCGCGCGCCTGCGCGAACGGCTCACCTCCGCCCAGCCCGCCGAGCATCCCGTACGACCGATCCGGCGCACCCACCGGCGGCCCCGGCCCCAGCGGTCCCTGTCCACCTCGATCGTCCCGATCGGCCTGATGACCGCCATGCTGCTGACCTCGGTCGCGACCTACCGCGCGGTGCCCGGCGACACCCTCTACCCGCTCAAGCGCGCGGCGGAGAGCACCCTGGTCCGGCTCAGCACCGACGACGTGGTGCGCGGCGAGCGTGAACTCGTCTCGGCCAAGACCCGGGCGAAGGAGGTCGCCCAGCTCCTCGGCTCCTCCAGTGCCGGGCCGCTGGTCCACAGGACGCTCAAGGACATGGAGCAGTCGACCCGGGCCGGCATCACCAGGCTGCGACGCGCCGAGCCCCGCTCGCCGAAAATCGACCGCTTCGCCGAGGACCAGCGGAACATGGTCGAGCCGATGCTCGAACAGCTCGACGGTGTGGAGCAGGACCAGGCCGTCGGCTACCTCGACTACATCGACGGGCTCGCCGCTCCGGGATAGGTAGGCTGAAGCCCATGTGGCGGCTAATTCGACGACGGCAGCAGTCCGAGGCGGAGATCGCCGGTGAGGTCGCGGCGGCAGCGGCTGTGGTCGCGCCCCCGACCGAGCCCGACCTCCAGGCTGCGGCCTTCTTCGACGTCGACAACACGATGATGCGCGGCGCGTCGATCTACCACTTCGCCAGGGGCCTGTCGACGCGGGGCATGTTCAACACCACCGACCTGTTCAAGTTCGCCATCGGGCAGGCGGTGTTCCGGCTGCGCGGCAACGAGAACCCCGAGCACATCGCCGTCGCCCGCGAGACCGCGCTCGCGTTCGTCGCGGGCGCCAAGGTCGACGACGTCGTACGCCTCGGCGAGGAGATCTACGACGAGGTCATGGCCGACCGCATCTGGGGCGGCACCAGGGCGCTCGCGCAGAGCCACCTGGACCAGGGCCAGCGGGTCTGGCTGGTCACCGCCACGCCGGTGGAGCTGGCGCGGGTGATCGCCCAGCGGCTGGGCCTGACCGGGGCGCTCGGCACCGTGGCCGAGACCACGGACGGCATCTACACCGGGCGGCTGGTCGGCGACCTGCTGCACGGCCCGGCCAAGGCCGAGGCGGTGCGGGCGCTGGCCCGCCGCGAGGGCCTCGACCTGACCAGGTGCACCGCCTACAGCGATTCGGCCAACGATCTGCCCATGCTGTCGCTGGCCGGTCACGCGGTGGCCATCAACCCCGACAGTGAGCTGCGCGAGCACGCCAGGAAGCACGACTGGGCGATCAAGGACTTCCGCACCGGCCGCAAGGCGACGCTGACCGCGCTGCCGATCGCGGCCGGGGTGGGCGCGGTGGCCGGCGGGGTGGCCGCCGGCCTCGCCCTGCGCAAGCTCTACCGCGCCACCCGCTGACCGCGCCGGTCCACCGGCCGGGTCATCTCAAGGTCGCGAACAGGCGGTCCGCCTCCGGCTGTTTCCACTGGATCGTGCGGGGGTTGTCAGGACGAGGTTGCCAAGGAACCGTGCGGAAGGTCACCGAAGCACCCTCCAGGCTGGAGACGAGCTCGATCATGGACTCCATGTCCAGCGCCTCGTCCGTCTTGACCGACTTCGCCGCCACGGCCATGAAGGCGCGCAGCTCGGCCGGGTCGCCGAGGGTCCGCTTGGCCTTCTTCGCCATCGCCTGGATGAGTTTCTGCTGGCGTTTGATCCGCTGTATGTCCGACCCGTCGCCGTAATAACGCAGCCGCATGTAGCCGAGCGCCTGCTCGCCGTTGAGCAGGCTCTTGCCCGCCGGGAGCCTCAGCTTCGACTTCGGGTCGTCCACCGGCTGCGCCAGCGTGACCTCGACCCCGCCGAGCGCGTCGACGACCTGCTTGAACCCGGCGAAGTCGACCTCGATCATGTGGTCGATCCGTACGTCGGTCAGCGTCTCCACGGTCTTCACCGCGCAGCTCAGCCCGCCACGGTCGAAGGCGGAGTTGATCATGCCGGTACGGGCGGGCTCGGAGCCGCATCGCGGGATCCGCACCCAGGAATCCCTGGGGATGTTGATGGCCGTGACCTTCTTCCGGTCGGCCGGCAGGTGCAGCATGATCATCGTGTCGGTGCGTGCCCCCTGGGCGAACCTGGGCGAGCCCGCCTGACTGTCGGTGCCGACCAGCAGCACGTTCAGCGCGCCGCGCACATCGGCGGGGCGCTGACCGACCGGCGGGGGGACGGTCTCCCAACTGCTGATCAGCAACGTGGGCACGGCGACCACCGCCGCGGTCACGACGGCGACCAGGGCCGTCATCGTCCAGCCGAACCCTCTGCGGCGCGGCCGGGCCCGCAGCATGCGCTCACGCTGGCGTACCAGTGTCGCCGGGGGCTCGTGCCCCAGGCTGTCGCCGAAGTCACGGAGCGTTCGCAGATCGTCGTCCATCATCACTCCTGCCCTCGCAGCATCGGGTTGGTGTCGCCGAGCGCCGCGCGGACCTTCCGCCTGCCCCGGTTGAGGCGGGAGCGCACAGTGCCGATCGGGATGTCGAGCGCCTGCGCGGCCTCCTCGTACGTCAGATCGCCCCAGGCGATGAGCAGCAGCACGTCGCGGTCCTTGGCGGGCAGCGCGGCCAGCGCGCCGGCCAGCGCGGGCCCGGCCGCCCGCGCGGTCGCCCCCGCGGCGACGCGGTCGGCGGGTGACTCCACGTCGAGGTCGATCGGCGCGCGCCGCAGCGCCCGGTAGCGGGCCGCCTCGGTGCGGTGGTGCCGGGCCATGAGCTTGGTGAGAATGCCGAAGAGCCACGGCCTGGCGTCGGGATAGCCCAGGTCGTAGCTCTTCCTGCGGGAGAAGGCGACCAGGAACGTCTCGCCGACGAGGTCCTCGGCGGGCTCGGGGCCGAGCCGTTTGGAGACGTACCTGTAGAGCATGGCGGAGTAGCGGTCGAACAGCTCGGCGAACGCCTCCGGCTGGGACCAGGAGGCGCTGATGAGCTCAGCGTCCGCGCCCTGGATGGCGGGTTGCGTGATCATCTCCGCCCTTCTGTGGGGGAATCAGTCGATGATGTCTTGCCACAACCCGCCTTCCGGGTTCACATCTCCTTGCGCGCGCCCCCGTCGACGAGGAAGTCGGCGCCCGTGGTGCTGCCCGAGCGCGGTGAGGCGAGCAGCGCCACCGCGTCGGCGATCTCCTGCGGGTCCACGAGGCGGCCGGTGACCAGGCGCATCATCTCGGGCGCCACCTGGGCGATCACGCTGTCCCGGTCGGCCCCGGCGAAACCGGCGATGATCTCGGCGGCGCCGCCCTTCTTGGTCCACCAGTCGGTGAGCACCGGACCGGCCGAGACGGTGTTGACCCTGATGCCCTGCGGGCCGTACTCCTCGGACACGGCCTTGCTGACGTGGTTCAAGGCCGCCTTGGCGGCCGCGTAGTCGACGTTCATCGCGCCGGGCTGCACGGCCATGGTGGAGGAGATGTTGACGATCGAGCCGCCACCGCGGTTCAGCATGACGGGCACGGCCGCGCGGATCGCCCGTACGGCGGAGAACAGGTTGAAGTCGAACATCTTCTGCCACTCGGCGTCGTCCGGGGTCAGGAAGCCGACCCTGGGCAGGGACACCCCGGGCGGCGGGCCGCCGGCGTTGTTGACGAGGATGTCGAGCCCGCCGAACTCCTCGACCGCGCGGGCCACCGCCCGAGCCGGGGCCTGCGGGTCCATCAGGTCGGCCGCGACGTGCACCGCCTTGCCGGGCAACTCACCGCCGGAGGTACGGGAGACGGCCACGACGTGCGCGCCCTCCTCGGCCAGGGTGCGGGCGACGGCCAGGCCGATGCCCTTGGACGCGCCGGTGACCAGGGCGACGCGGCCGGAAAGCTGCAGATCCATGATGTTCCCCTTCAGCGTTCGTTGTCAGGGGGAGAACACCGGCCAGGCCGCGGTGGTTGCGGCGGATCAGAGGAAAGGCGGGAAGGCGTGCCCGCGCCGCAGCCTGAGCTGGTCGAGCAGCTGCTGGATGACCTCGCGGATCTGGTCGGTGAGGTTGAACACCAGCATCGGATCGTCGGCCGCGGCCGGATCGTAGTCGTCGGTCCTGATCGGCTCGCCGAACTCGATCAGCCACTTCGACGGCAGCGGCACCAGGCCGAGCGGCCCGAGCAGCGGGAAGAACGGGGTGATCGGCAGATAGGGCAGGCCGAGCAGCCGGGCCAGGGCCGGCAGGTCGCCGATCTTGGGGTAGATCTCCTCGGAGCCCACGATGGCGGTGGGCACGATCGGCACCCCGGCTCGGATGGCCGCGGCGACGAACCCGCCACGGCCGAACCGCTGCAGCTTGTAGCGCTCGGAAAAGGGCTTGCCGACGCCCTTGAAGCCTTCGGGGAACACCCCGACCAGCTCGCCCTGGCGCAGCAGCCGGTCGGCGTCCTCAGGGCAGGCCAGCGTGTGCCCGGTCTTGCGCGCCAGGTGACTCAGCATCGGAAGCTGGTAGACCAGGTCGGCGCCGAGCAGCCGCAGCGCCCTGCCCGCCTCGTCGTGCAGCGCCACCTGCAGCATCAGCGCGTCAACGGGCAGGGTGCCCGCGTGGTTGGCGACGATGAGCGCGCCGCCGTCCCGGGGCACCTGCTTCAGCTCCAGGGCCTCGGCCCTGAACCAGCGGTGATAGAGCGGGCGGAGCAGTTCGAGCAGCACCTTGTCGGTCAGCTCGGCGTCATAGCCGAACTCGTCCACCTCGTAGTCACCGGTGACCCGCCTGCGCACAAAAGCCAACAGCCCGGCCAGCGCATCAGCCCGCTCCCCACCCACCGGCACTCGCTCATCGCTCACCGGCACTCGCTCATCGCTCACCGGCGCTTGCTCGTCGTTCGCCGGCGCTTGGCCGTCACTCACCGGCGCTCGCTCCTCGTTCACTGGCGGGCACCTCCGAGCGGCCGCAGCCCGTGCGAGCGCAGGAAGTCGTCGAAGGCCGCGCCGGTGCTGAACTTCGGCTTCCAGCCCAGCTCGGACTCCAGGGCGCCGGAGTCGACCACACGGCCATGGCTCATCAGGCGCAGCTGCTCCGGCGAGTAGTCGACCAGTCCCGTCCGGCGCACCATGGCGCCCAGGAGCTGGACCGCGGGAGACAGCAGCGGCAGCGACAGCCGCCCCGCCCGACGCGCGCACTGCGACAGCAGCAACACGCCTGCCCCGGCCACGTTGTACGTGCCGGGGTGATCTTCCTTCGCCATCCGGCGCAGCACCTCGACCGCGTCGTCCTCATGGACGAACTGCAGCCGTGGGTCGAAGCCGAACACGGTCGGCAGCACCGGCTGGGTGAAGTAACGGGTCAACGGCGAGTCGACGCCGGGCCCCATGAAGTTGGCGAAGCGCAGCAGCGACACGCTGACGTCGGGGCGTCGGCGCGCGAACCCGCGCACGTAGCCCTCGACCTCGGCCGCGTCCTTGGCGTAGCCGTGGCTGGGGCCGTCGTGCGGCTCCAGGTCCTCGGTGAACACCGCCGGATCCCTGGGAGAGGATCCGTAGACGGCCGTGGTCGAGCGGACGACCACGCGCCGCACGGTCGCGGAGCGCTGACAGGCACCGAGCAACTGCATGGTGCCGATGACATTGTGCTCCTTCATGGCGGCCCGGCCGGTGCCCCTGGAGGGGGCGCTCACCAGACTCATGTGGACCACGGTGTCGACGTCGGCTGCCGCGATCACCTGAGCGATGTCGGGGCTGCGCAGATCGACCCGTACGAACTCGGTCCGGCCCAGGGAGATGCCGCCATCACGGGTCAGCGAGGGCGGCGGCACGGTGTCCACTCCGATGACGCGGCTGACGTCCGGGTCCGCCGCGAGAACACTCGCCACCCGTGCGCCGATGTGGCGCGAGACCCCGGTGACTAGCACGGTGTGGGTCATCAGCGCCTCGCAGCTGCGTCGACTACTTCTTGTTACGCCGCTGGATGCGCGTCTTCTTGAGCAGCTTGCGGTGCTTCTTCTTGGCCATCCGCTTGCGGCGCTTCTTGATAACAGAGCCCACGGGACCCCCAGGTAGCTGATCACACGTCTGAATCGATGTGCGAGCGCACACCGGGTGCCAGACTACCGGCGATCGGTGGTGGATCGCCCCCCGGGGTGAGAGCCCGGCCGCTCGAGTGTCGGCCGGGCCTCCCCGCGACGGTATTCACGGCGTGCTCACGGCGCGCCGCTACTCCAGTTTCAGCCTGCCTCGATGTAGGCCTCGCGAAGATAGTCGTGCACCGCCTGTTCAGGCACTCTGAACGAGCGACCGACGCGGATGGCCGGCAACTCGCCCGAGTGCACCAGTCGGTAAACGGTCATCTTCGACACTCGCATGACCGTGGCCACTTCAGCCACTGTCAGGAACTTCACCTCGCTGAGAGGTCTTTCGCCTGCAGCCATCGGACGCCTCTTCCGCACGTGTTTCCGGGTTATCCCCACTGGTGCCATTGCTCACGCACGTGTACTGCCGTCAGCGTAAGTCGGGACTCCGAGTGCGCAAACCCCCTAGTTTCTCAGTTCGCGGAGTCGCCTGTCAGCAGAACCAGCAAACTCCCTGGCCAGCCGCCGGATCGAGCCCCTCGCCTGAACCCTGGAACTGTCCAAGTTGTCACACATAAGAGTCGCCCAGGCCTCATCAAAAGTTGGCAAAGGGACGGCGAGGCTCTTGGAATGCAGGCGCGAAAAGACGGTATCGGGAGGACCGATTTCGACTCATAGGGCTCGTGTGACTCTTGTGACCAAGCGCTCGGTCAACGGCGTGTAATAGCGCGGTAGCACATTGTCGTCGAGTGGCACCACCACATCGATCTTGCCCTCCGCCTCTCCGACGAAGAGCCCGGGGTCGTTGCTGTCGGCGAAAGCCACAGTGGGCACTCCCGCCTCTCCAGCGGCCCCTGCCCAGCCATGGTCGGCGATAACCAGGTCAGGTCGCGCCGCACCGAGCTCGGCCAGCATGTGCTCCATCGGGGCCGCGTCGTGGGTGTGCACGAACGCGCCCTTGTCGTCGAGCATCGCCACGTCGCCCAGATAACGGATCCGGCGCGGCCGGCCGAAGCCCGACCCGGAGTAGGCCCAGCCCTCGGCGGGCGTCAGGAGGCTCGCCCCGCACTCCAGCGCGAGCCTGGCGAGCGGCAGATGCACGGCCAGCAGGCCGGTGGGGTGCCCGGTGGCGAACAGCACCCGGGGCCGCTCCGCCGTCAGCGCGGTGGCGATCCGGTCGGCCATCGCGTCGAGGGCGTCGATGGTGCGCTCGGGGTCGATGGTGTCCTGGCCCCAGCGGTGACCGGGGTCGGCGACCACGCCGGCGGCCTTGGCCATCAGCGCCAGCACGTCACGGAACGTCCAGCGCTGCTCGAAGGTCAGGCCCAGCATGTAATAGGGGTCCTGGTTGGCCAGCGAGCTGTAGTGGTCCAAGTTGTTCTCGCGCGAGGTCGCGACGTCGCCGGCGATGCGGCTGTGGATCAGATGATCACGGAGTTCGTCGCGGCTCAGCACTGTTCGTCCTTAGGGCATCGGGTCAAGGCCGTGCAGGGGGAACACCGCATGCCGGGTCGCCATGACCGCACGGTCGATGGGGTCCGCTGGATCATAACCACCGGATAGATCCTGAAATTCCGGGCTTCTGCCGTCCGTCATGGTCAGTGGGGGCACCTCACCCGTACGTTCCCGTACGAGCTGCCGCCAACTCTCGCTCGTCGGGGTGGCCGGGTCGAGCGGGTAGCCCGACAGCTCGGCGAGCAGGTGCGTCCACGCCCGCGGCACGACCTGCACGAGCTCGTAGCCGCCACCGCCGGTCGCGATCCAGCGGCCGCCGGCCGTCTCGTGCGCCAGGCGGTGCAGCGCGGCGTAGGCCATCCGCTGGCCGTCGACGCTGAGCATCAGGTGCGCGAGGGGGTCCAGCGCGTGGCTGTCGCACCCGTGCTGGGTGACCAGGAAGTCCGGCCGGAACTCGCGCAGCAGCGGCGGGACGACGGAGTCGAAGGCCCGCAGCCAGCCGGCGTCGCCGCAGCCCGCGGGCAGCGCCACGTTGACCGCGCTGCCCTGGACGCCGGTCTCGCCGGCCGAGCCCGTGCCGGGGAACAGGGTGATCGGGCTCTCGTGCAGGCTGATCGTCAGCACCCGCGGGTCGTCGTAGAACATCGTCTGCACCCCGTCGCCGTGGTGCACGTCCACGTCGACGTAGGCGACTCGCTCCACGCCCTGCCGCAGCAGCCAGGCGATGGCCAGCGCCGGGTCGTTGTAGACGCAGAAGCCGCTGGCCGCGCCGGGCATCGCGTGGTGCAGCCCGCCCGCGATGTTGACCGCGTGCTCCACCGAGCCGTCGTAGACCGCGCGGGCCGCGGCCAGCGAGGCGCCCGCGATCAGCGCGGAGGCCTCGTGCACCCCGGCGAAGGCCGGATTGTCCGTCGTGCCGAACCCCACCGACAGGTCCGCCCGGCCGGAGGCCGAGACGCGCTTGACGGCCTCGATGTAGGCGGGATCGTGCACCATGGCCAGCTCGTCGTCCGTGGCCGGCTCGCAACCGCCCATCTCGACCTTGTCCAGCACGCCGAGATCCCTGGCCAGCGCCATCGTCAGCTCGACCCGGACGGGGGCGAGCGGGTGTGCGGGGCCGAAATCGTAGGAGGTGAGGGCGTCGTCCCAGATGACCCGCGCCGACTGGCTCATGCGTGCTCCGTTTCCCTCGCCTTGAGGCGACGTTACCGCAGCGTCGCCGGCGGGCGTTCAGAAGGATCGCCCAGCGACCGCGAAGAGATATCACGTAACCTCTGATCATGCGCTTCGTGCGTCCCTTTCAGGCCGCATGGCGATTTCTCCGACGCCCACGGGTTTTCGACGCCTCGCTCGTCATCGTGGTCGTCGTGCCGGCGGCCATCGGCGGGGCCTTCGCCTGGGCGGCAGAGCAACCGGCCGTGGCCGCGGGCACCGCGCACTTCGCCCTCACCATGCTCCCTCTGCTGGTACGGCGGACCCGGCCGCCCCTGGCCGCCGCTCTGGTCGTCGCCCTTGAGCTCGCCGGCCTGGCTACCGGCATCGTCGACAGCAGCAACAGCCTCGGCAGCCTGATCGCCTTCTACAGCGTGGGCCGCTACACCCAGGGCCGCACCACGCTCATCACCACGGTCCTCAGTTGCGCCGGCTACGCGATCGGCGTCGCGCTGATCGATCCGGCGCCGGGCTTCTGGGTGGGCGCCATGTTCGCCACCGCCATCCCGGTCGGCTTGGGCCAGCTCGTGCGGGTGCGGGCCGAGCTGCGCGAGCGCACGCAGCAGGAGATGGCCGACAGCGCCGTACGGGCCGAGCGGCGGCGGATCGCCAGGGAGCTGCACGACGTGGTGGCCCACCATCTGAGCGTCATCAACGCGCTCGTCGGCGGCGCCAGGGCCACGCTGCCCCCGGGCCAGGACGTCACCCGCGACGCGCTGGCGGGCGCCGAGCAGACGGCCCGCCAGGCGCTGGCGGAGATGCGCCAGCTCCTCGACGTGCTCCGAGCCGACGGGGGCGGCGCCGCCGACGCCGCGACCGGGGTGGGCGCCGCCCGGCTGCCCGCGCTCGTCGAGGAGGCCAGGACCGCCGGCCTGCCCGCCAGCCTGACTGTGACGGGAGAGCCCGTGCCGCTGCCCACCGCCGTGGACCACGCCGTCTACCGGATCGTCCAGGAGGCCCTGACCAACACCCGCAAGCACACCGTGGGCTCCCGGGCCAGCGTTCTGCTGACCTACGACGCCTCGGCGATCGAGGTCGAGGTGGTCGACGACGGCGCCGCCAAGCTGCCGGTGTCCACGGGCTTCGGCCTCACCGGCATGGCCGAGCGGGTGGCGTTGTGCGGCGGAGACTTATGGACCGGCCCGCGCGCGCAGGGCGGCTTCCGCGTGCACGCGCGCATCCCCCTGGAGAAGAGATGATCACGGTACTGCTGGTCGACGACCACGAGCTGGTGCGCAAGGGCTTCAGGCTGATGCTGGACGCGCAGCCGGACCTGACCGTCGTCGGCGAGGCGGCGGACGGCGCCGAGGCCGTCCGGCTGAGCAGGCTGCTCAGTCCCGACGTGGTGCTGATGGACCTGCACATGCCCGGCCTCGACGGCGTGCGCGCCACCGAGCTGATCACCGGCGAGCTGCCCGGCGCGCGGGTGCTCGCCCTGAGCACGTTCGACCTGGACGAGAACGTGGTCGCGGCGCTGCGCGCGGGCGCCTGCGGCTTCCTGCCCAAGGACGTCTCGCCGGAGGAGCTGGTGGACGGCGTGCGCGTGGTGCACCGGGGCGAGGCCGCCGTCGCGCCGCGCCTGCTCACCGGGCTGATCGGCGCGTTCGTCCGGGCTCCGGAACCACGGCGCGCCGCCCCGGCGCCGCACCAGGACGGCGTGGCCAGGCTCACCGAGCGCGAGCGGGAGATCCTGGTGCTGATCGCGCGCGGCCTGTCCAACGCCGAGATCGCGCAGGAGCTCGGCGTCGCCTCCTCGACCGTCAAGAACCACGTGCACAGCCTGTTCGCCAAGATCGGCGTCCGGGACCGGGCACAGGCCGTGATCGTGGCGTACGAGGCCGCGCTGATCAGCCCTGGAGAGTAGGACCAGGGGCCCAGAAGCCTGCCCCGCGAACGGTCCCTCAGCAGGAAGGCAACGCCCGCTCAGCCGATCATCCTGGTGTCATGACCGCTATCCAGGCAATGAACCTCACCAAACGCTACGGAGAGACCGTGGCCGTGGCGGACCTGTCCTTCGACGTCCAGCCCGGTCAGGTGACCGGGTTCCTCGGGCCGAACGGCGCCGGTAAATCCACGACCATGCGCATGGTCCTCGGCCTGGACCATCCCTCCAGCGGCTCCGTGCTCATCGGCGGCAGTCCGTACCGAGAGCTGGGTCATCCGCTGCGCAAGGTGGGCGCGCTGCTGGACGCCAAGGCCGTGCACGGCGGGCGCAGCGCCCGCAACCACCTGCTCGCCATCGCGCAGAGCAACGCCATCCCGGCGGCCCGGGTCGAGGCGGTGCTGGAGCTCGTCGGCTTGACCCAGGTGGCCAAGCGCCGCATCGGCGGCTTCTCCCTCGGCATGTCACAGCGCCTCGGCATCGCCGCCGCACTGCTCGGCGACCCGGAGATCCTGCTCTTCGACGAGCCGGTCAACGGCCTCGACCCCGACGGCATCCTGTGGATCCGCACGCTCATGCGCGAGCTGGCCGCCGAAGGACGGACCGTGTTCGTCTCCAGCCACCTGATGAGCGAGATGGCGCAGACCGCCGACCACCTGGTGGTGATCGGCAAGGGGCGGCTGATCACCGACACGAGCGTGCAGGAGTTCATCGGGCGCAGCTCCCAGGCGTACGTACGCGTACGGTCCCCGCGCCTGGCGGAGGTCGCCGAGTTGATCAGGGTCGGTGAGCTGCACCAGGACCACCTGCGGGTGTCCGGGCTGGAGCCGCTGGAGATCGGCACGATGACGGCCCGGGCCGGGCTGCCGCTGGAGGAGCTGACGCTCGTACGGCCCTCGCTCGAATCCGCCTACATGGAGCTCACCAAGGACAGCCTGGAGTACACGTCATGATCGACATCGTCCGGTCCGAGTGGACCAAGATCCGTTCCGTCCGGTCCACCGTGTGGACGCTGGCCGTCACCGCGCTGCTGATGGTCGGCATCAGCGTCCTGCTCGGGGTGGCGATCACGAACTCCGGCGAGACCGTGGGCAGCCAGGAAGCCATCGCGACCAGCCTGGCGGGCACGGTGTTCGCCTCACTGTCCATCGCCACGTTCGGGGTGCTCGTGGTGTCGGGCGAGTACCGGACCGGGTCCATCAGGACCACGTTCATGGCGGTGCCGAAGCGGCTGCGGGTGCTCATCGGGAAGGTCGTGGTGTTCACCCCGGTGGCACTGGTCGTGTGCACCGTCTCGTCCTTCGCCGCCTACCTGCTGGGCGGGCAGCTGATCCTCGGGACGACCTCGCTGGGCGATCCCGGGGCGCTCCAGGCGATCTTCGGCTCCGGCCTCTACCTGACCGCCGGCGGCCTGTTCGGGCTGGCGCTGGGCGCGCTGGTCAGGCACACGCCCGGAGCCATCGTCTCGGCCATCGCGCTGATGCTCATCCTGCCGCAGCTCACCAGCATGCTGCCGGGGCAGTGGGGGGCCACGGTGCACAGCTACTTCACCACCAACGCCGGGATGGAAGTGGTGCAACCCGGCCAGAACGCCATGCTCGGCCCGTGGTCCGGCTACGCCGTGTACCTCGCCTGGGTCGCCGTCACCCTGATCGTCGCCGCCGTGCTGATGAGGCGGCGGGACGCCTGACCGACCGCAGGCGAACTCGCGGAACGGCTGATCAACCGCAGGCGAACTCGCGGAACGGCTGATCAGCCGCGGGCGAGCTCGCGGCCACGGTCACGGACGGCCTGGTCAGCCGCAGGCGAGCTCGCGGCCACGGTCGAGGGCGGCCCGGTCAGCCGGAGGCGAGTTCGCGGCCACGGTCGCGGGCCGCCTCGATGGCGGCCAGGAAGGCGGCGCGGACGCTGTGCCGCTCCAGCTCGGCGATCGCCGCGATGGTGGTGCCTCCCGGCGAGGTGACGGCCTCGCGCAGGATCACCGGATGCTCGCCCGAGTCGCGCAGCATCACGGCCGCGCCCACGATCGACTGGGTGACCATGTCGAGCGCCGACGCCCGCGGCATGCCGAGCAGGATGCCCGCGTCCACCATGGCCTCGACCAGGTAGAAGAAGTAGGCCGGGCCGCTGCCCGACAGCGCCGTGGCGGCGTCCTGCTGCGACTCGGGGATGCGCAGCACCTTGCCGACCGGGTTGAGCAGGTCCTCGGTCCGCCGCAAGTGCTCCTCCCCCGCGTGCGAGCCGGCCGAGACGCAGCTCATCGCCTCGTCGAAGCGGATGGGCGTGTTGGACATGACCCTGACCACGGGCGCCTCGACGCCCAGGCGCTGCTCGACGAAGGCCGTGGTGATGCCCGCCGCCGCGGTGATCACCAGGCGGTCGGCCGGCACGTAGGGGGCGATCTCGGCCAGCAGCGCCCCCATGTCCTGCGGCTTGACCGCCAGCACCAGCGTGTCGGCGGACTTGGCGGCCTCGATGTTGGACACCGTACGGACCCCGTAGGTCTCGCGCAGGGCCAGGGCGCGCTCCGGCCGACGCACGGTGGCCAGGATCTCGGCCGGCTCGAACCCCGCCCGCAGCAATCCGGACAGCAGGGCCTCGCCCATCTTGCCGGTGCCCAGAATCGCGATCATCTTCTGCCTCTCACCTGGTCGACGCTGGCCGCAGCCTACCGGCGGCTAGCCCCGCGTCAGCAGCGAGCGGGCGAAGAAGGCCAGGTTGGCGGGGCGTTCGGCCAGGCTGCGCATCAGGTAGGGATACCAGGCGGCGCCGTAGGGCACGTGGACGCGCACCCGGGCGCCCTCGGCCGCCAGGCGCTCCTGCTCGTCCGGACGCACGCCGTACAGCATCTGGAACTCGAAGCCGGACGGGTCGCGCTCCTCCAGCACCGCCAGCGCGGCGGCGATGCGGATCAGCCGGGGGTCGTGCGTGGCGACCATCGGGTAGCCGGTGCCGGCCATCAGCACCCGCAGGCAGCGCGCGAACGAGCGGTCGACGTCGGCCGCCGAGGTGTACGCGCCGGGCGCCGTGTAGGCCCCCTTGCACAGCCGCACCCTGGCCCCCTCCAGCCGGTGGCAGCGCCGCACCGAGTCCCGCAGGTAGGCCTGCACCACGACGCCCACGTCGGGGTGCTCCTTGCGGAGCGTGGCGTGGATGGAGTGCAGGGCGGCGATGGTGTCGTGCTCCTCGGCGTCGAGGGTCAGCGTGATGCCCATGGACACGGCGGACTCGCAGATGGTCGCCGCGTTGTCGAGGGCGAGCTGCTCCGACAGGCGCAGCCCCAGCGCGGTCAGCCGGACCGACACGTCGGCGCCTTCCGGCAGGCGTTCGAGCAGGGCCAGGTAGGCCTGGACCGCCCGTTCTGCCTGGGTTCTGTCGTGGACGGCCTCGCCGAGATGGTCGACGCTGACGAGCAGGCCCGCGCGGGTCAGCTCGTCGACGGCCCGGCCGACGTCGTCGGCGACGTAGCGCCGGACCACGTCCGCGGTGAGCGGCGAGGTGGAGACGACGCGCTCGGCGCGATCGCTCCGGGAGATGGCGTGGAGAGCCTGACGCAGCACGCCATCACCCTAACTTCACCGATGCCCGCCGCTGCGGTGATTGGCCGACTGAACCGGTCGGCTGTCACATTCGTCGTATGGGTATGCGAACAGCGACGACGACTTTCCTGGCCGGATGCCTGATGCTCGCGGCCGGCTGCGGCGCGGCGGCGGCCCCTGCGCAGGAGGCCGCTCCCGCGGCTCCCGCCACCACGGTGGCCGGCATCGAGGTGCCGACGACCACACCGCCGACCGGGGGCCCGAAGCAGGTCAAGCCGGTCGGCAACGCGATCAACCCCCGCAAGGCCCGCTGGAAGACGGCCAAGCCGGTGTCCAAGAACCGCAAGGTGCGCCTCGTCTGGTGGTCCGGCGTGGAGCCGTGCACGGTCCTCGACCGGGTGAAGGTCAAGGAGACCGCGAAGCGGGTCACCATCACCCTGTACGAGGGCGCCGCCCCCGAGGCGAAGGACGTCTCCTGCATCATGATCGCGGTGGAGAAGACCACCACGGTCAAGCTCAAGTCCCCCCTCGGCAACCGCAAGATCGTGGACGGCGCCAAGTCCTGACACGTCTGCCTGCTCCCCACGACTTCCGGACATCGGGAACGATTCCGCCACCTCAGGGGTTGAGTCGGATAGGCTCAAGTCGTTTGACAAAGACGGCAGGCATTCGTACGTTGAGTCTGACCGACTCAACTTTGACTACAAGGACGTACTCATGGCACGTGCGGTAGGTATCGACCTTGGGACGACCAACTCCGTCGTCTCCATCCTCGAGGGCGGTGAGCCCACCGTCATCGCCAATGCGCAGGGCTCGCGGACCACGCCGTCCGTGGTCGCCTTCGCGAAGAACGGCGAGGTCCTGGTCGGTGAGGTCGCCAAGCGGCAGGCCGTCACCAACGTGGACCGGACGATCCGCTCGGTCAAGCGCGAGATGGGCACCGACTGGTCGCAGGAGATCGACGGCAAGAAGTTCTCGCCGCAGCAGATCAGCGCCTTCGTGCTGCAGAAGCTCAAGCAGGACGCCGAGGCCTATCTGGGCGAGAAGATCACCGACGCCGTGATCACCGTCCCGGCCTACTTCAACGACAGTCAGCGCCAGGCCACCAAGGAGGCCGGCACGATCGCGGGCCTCAACGTGCTCCGCATCATCAACGAGCCGACCGCGGCGGCCCTGGCCTACGGGCTCGACAA
This sequence comes from Nonomuraea glycinis, assembly GCF_014646515.1. GTDB lineage: Bacteria > Actinomycetota > Actinomycetes > Streptosporangiales > Streptosporangiaceae > Nonomuraea > Nonomuraea glycinis. Next base: position 95,838 of record NZ_BMNK01000012.1, on the reverse strand, counting down.
GGAGAAGGACCAGACGATCCTGGTCTTCGACCTCGGCGGCGGCACCTTCGACGTGTCCCTGCTCGATGTCGGCCAGGAGGACGGCCACGGCTTCGTGGAGGTCAAGGCCACCAGCGGCGACAACCACCTCGGTGGCGACGACTGGGACCAGCGGGTCGTCGACGAGCTGGTCAAGCGGTTCAAGAACGCCCACGGCGTGGACCTGTCCAAGGACAAGATGGCCCTTCAGCGCCTGCGTGAGGCGTCGGAGAAGGCCAAGATCGAGCTGTCCAGCCAGTCCGAGACCAACATCAACCTGCCCTACATCACGGCCTCCGCCGAGGGCCCGCTGCACCTCGACGAGAAGCTGACCCGGGCGGAGTTCCAGCGGCTGACCGCCGACCTGCTCGAGCGCGCCAAGGGCCCGTTCAACCAGGTCATCAAGGACGCCGGCATCAAGGTCACCGACATCGCGCACGTCGTGATGGTCGGCGGCTCGACCCGCATGCCCGCCGTCTCCGACCTCGTCAAGGAGCTGACCGGCGGCCAGGAGCCCAACAAGGGCGTCAACCCGGACGAGGTCGTCGCCATCGGCGCCGCCCTGCAGGCCGGTGTGCTCAAGGGTGAGGTCAAGGACGTCCTGCTGCTCGACGTGACCCCGCTGTCGCTGGGCATCGAGACCAAGGGCGGCATCTTCACCAAGATCATCGAGCGCAACACGACGATCCCGACCAAGCGCTCCGAGGTCTTCACCACGGCCGAGGACAACCAGCCGTCGGTGCAGATCCAGGTCTACCAGGGCGAGCGCGAGATCGCCTCGTACAACAAGAAGCTGGCCACCTTCGAGCTGACCGGCATCGCCCCGGCGCCGCGCGGCATCCCGCAGATCGAGGTCACCTTCGACATCGACGCCAACGGCATCGTCAACGTCTCCGCCAAGGACCTGGGCACGGGCAAGGAGCAGACGATGACGATCACCGGCGGCTCCGCGCTGCCGAAGGACGACATCGCGCGGATGATGCGCGAGGCCGAGTCCTACGCCGAGGAGGACAAGAAGCGCCGCGAGGAGGCCGAGGTCCGCAACAACGCCGACGGGCTCGCCTACCAGACGGAGAAGTTCCTCCGCGAGAACGACGACAAGGTGCCGGCCGACATCAAGACCGAGGTGACGGACGCGCTCGGCGAGCTGAAGAAGGCTCTTGAGGGCACCGACACCGACACGATCCGCACCTCGGCGGAGAAGCTCGCCACGGTCAGCCAGAAGATGGGCTCGGCCATCTACGCCCAGGGCCAGCAGGCCGGCGGCGGTGACGGCGCTCCCCAGGACGCCACGCCGGGCCAGGAGCAGAAGGCCGCGGACGACGACGTCGTCGAGGCCGAGATCGTCGATGAAGACCAGCCGAAGAAGGACCAGTGATGCCGCCGCGTGACAACGGACACGAGGAACCGGTGATCCGCGACAACCGCAAGATCGACCCGGAGACGGGCGAGGCACGGGTGCAGGGCGACGGCGGCGGTCCCGCCGTCGCGCCCGAGGCGCCCGCGCAGGTCGACGGCGAACTGTCCGCGCAGCTCGCCGAGCGGACCGCCGATCTGCAGCGTGTCCAGGCCGAATACACCAACTACCGCAGGCGCGTGGAGCGTGACCGGGTCGTCGTCCGCGAGCAGGCCATCGCGGGCGCCCTCACGGAACTGCTCCCGGTGCTCGACGACATCGGCAGGGCCCGCGATCACGGCGAGCTCACCGGTGGCTTCGCGAAGGTGGCAGAGTCGCTGGAAGCGGCGCTCACCAAGCTCGGGCTCAATACCTTCGGGCAGAAGGGCGATCCGTTCGACCCGGTGATCCACGAGGCGCTGATGCACAGCTACTCGCCGGATGTGACCGAGCCGACCGCGATCGAGGTGCTGCAGTCCGGTTACCGGATGGGTGAGCGGGTGCTGCGCCCGGCGCGGGTCGCCGTGGCAGAGCCTGGGGACGCCCCTTCGGCGTCCGACGAAGACGACAACTGACGAGCACGAAGGGCCGTAGATGAGCACCAAGGACTACCTGGAGAAGGACTACTACGCCGTCCTTGGTGTGCCCAAGTCAGCCACCGCCGAAGAGATCAAGAAGGCCTACCGCAAGCTGGCCAGGCAGTACCACCCCGACACCAACCAGGGTGACGTGACCAAGGAGACCAAGTTCAAAGAGGTCTCCGAGGCTTACGACGTCCTGTCCGACAGCAAGCGCCGCAAGGAGTACGACGAGGCGCGCACGCTGTTCGGGTCCGGGGTGGGCGGCCAGCGGCCGCCTGGCGGTGGCGGCTTCCCGTTCGACTTCGGGGACCTGTTCGGCGGCACCGCCGGACAGCCGCAGGGTGGTCAGGGCACCGGCGAGCGCTTCAGCGACCTGTTCGGCGGCCTGTTCAACCGGGGTGGCGGCGGCCCGACGCGCACCTCTGCCACGACCAGGCCGCGCCGCGGGCAGGACATCGAGTCCGAGGTCACGCTGTCGTTCCGGGAGGCCGTCGAGGGGTCCACCGTGTCCCTGCGGCTGACCAGCTCGGCGGCGTGCACCGCCTGCAGCGGGACGGGCGCCAAGGCCGGCACCACCCCGCGGGTCTGCCCGACCTGCGAGGGCACCGGGGCGGCCAGCCGCAACCTGGGCAACTTCGCCTTCTCCGAGCCCTGCCGCGACTGCAAAGGCCGCGGGCTGCTCGTGGACGACCCCTGCCCCATCTGCGAGGGCAGCGGCCGGGCCAAGAGCACCCGCACCATCCAGGCGCGCATCCCGGCCGGGGTGGCCGACGGGCAGCGGGTCAAGCTCAAGGCCAAGGGCGCACCGGGCGAGAACGGCGGCCCGGCGGGCGACCTCTACATCCAGACGCACGTCAAGCCGCACGCCGTGTTCGGCAGGATGGGCGACAACCTGACGGTGACCGTGCCCGTGACGTTCACCGAGGCCGCCCTCGGCGCCGAGATCAAGGTGCCGATCCTCAAGGGCATGCCGGTCACGCTGCGCATTCCCCCGGGCACGCCCAACGGGCGGACCTTCCGGGTGCGCGGCCGAGGGGTGACGCGCAAGGACGGCACCATGGGCGACCTGCTCGCCACGGTCGAGGTGGTCGTGCCGAAGACGCTGGATGACAAGTCACGCGAGCTCCTCAACGAGTTCAACACCGCTACCGCGGCCGAGGACCCGCGGGCTGATCTCATCCAGAGGGCCAGAAGCGAGTAGCCGATGGACGCCAACTATTTCGACCTGTCAGATGACACTCCCGTCTACGTGATCTCGGTGGCCGCGCAGTTGTCGGGGCTTCACCCGCAGACGTTGCGGCAGTATGACCGGCTCGGACTGGTCTGCCCCGGCCGCACGGCGGGGCGCGGCCGCCTCTATTCGACACGCGACATCATCCAGCTGCGCGAGGTGCAGCGGCTCTCCCAGGAGGAGGGCATCAACCTCGCCGGCATCAAGCGGATCCTCGAGCTGGAGAACGAGGCGCTGCGGCTGCGTGAGGAGGTTCACCGGCTGCGCGCCGAGATGCAGATGGTCAGGGCGCTGATCCGCTACGAGCTGCCACCGGGGGCCTAGAAAAGATGGACTACAAGCTCACCCAGAAGAGTCAAGAGGCGCTCTCGGGCGCCATGCGGCGCGCCGCCGCGGAGGGCAACCCGGAGATCGCTCCGGCGCACCTGCTGACGACCTTGCTCTCCCAGACGGGCGGCACCGCCGTCCCGCTGCTGGAAGTGGTCGGCGCCGACTGGCGCACGCTCCGGGCCAAGGCCGAGGAGCAGCTCGCGGCGCTGCCCAAGGCACAGGGTTCGACCGTGAGCGCGCCGTCGAGCTCCCGCCACCTGCTGACCGTGATGAACACCGCTGCCCAGCACGCCAACCGGCTGGAGGACCTCTACGTCTCCACCGAGCACCTGCTCGTGGGCCTGGCCGCCGACGGCGGCCCGGTCGCCGAGCTGCTCAAGTCGCACGGCGCGACCCCGCAGGCGCTGCTCGACGCCTTCGAGAAGGTACGCGGCCACGCCCGCGTCACCAGCGAGACCCCCGAGGACACCTACCAGGCGCTGCAGAAGTACGGCATCGACCTGACCGAGCAGGCCCGCAGCGGCCAGCTCGACCCGGTCATCGGCCGTGACTCCGAGATCCGGCGCGTGGTCCAGGTGCTCAGCCGCAGGACCAAGAACAACCCGGTGCTGATCGGCGAGCCCGGCGTCGGCAAGACGGCCGTCGTGGAGGGCCTGGCCCAGCGGATCGTGGCCGGTGACGTGCCCGAGTCGCTGCGCAACAAGCGGCTGATCGGGCTCGACCTGGGCGCGATGGTGGCGGGCGCCAAATACCGGGGCGAGTTCGAGGAGCGGCTCAAGGCCGTGCTGTCGGAGATCAAGGAGAGCGCCGGGCAGGTCGTCACGTTCATCGACGAGCTGCACACCGTCGTCGGCGCCGGAGCCGCCGAGGGCGCGATGGACGCGGGCAACATGCTCAAGCCGATGCTGGCCCGCGGCGAGTTGCGCATGATCGGCGCCACCACGCTCGACGAATACCGCGAGCGCATCGAGAAGGACCCGGCGCTCGAACGCCGCTTCCAGCAGGTCTACGTGGGCGAGCCCACGGTCGAGGACACGATCGCGATCCTGCGCGGGCTCAAGGGCCGCTACGAGGGCCACCACCAGGTGCAGATCTCCGACGGCGCGCTGGTGGCCGCCGCCGCCCTGTCCGACCGCTACATCACCAACCGCTTCCTGCCCGACAAGGCCATCGACTTGGTCGACGAGGCCGCCTCGCGGCTGCGCATGGAGATCGACTCCCGCCCGGTGGAGATCGACCAGCTGCAGCGCAACGTCGACCGGATGAAGATGGAGGAGCTGGCGCTGTCCAAGGAGACCGACGAGGCCTCCGTACAACGGCTCGAGCGGTTGCGCCAGGAGCTGGCCGACCGCCAGGAGGAGCTCAACGCCCTGGTCGGCCGCTGGGAGCACGAGAAGTCCGGGCTCAACAAGGTCGGCGAGCTGAAGAAGCAGCTCGACGACGCGCGCGGCGCGGCCGAGCGGGCGCAGCGCGACGGTGACTTCGAGAACGCCTCCCGGCTCATGTACGCCGAGGTGCCCCGGCTGGAGCAGGCGCTCAAGGCCGCCTCCGAGGCGGCGCCGGACGAGAACGCCATGGTGAAGGAGGAGGTCGGCGCCGACGACATCGCCGAGGTCATCTCCTCCTGGACCGGCATCCCGGCGGGCCGCCTGCTGGAGGCTGAGACGGCCAAACTGCTGCGGATGGAGGAGGAGCTGGGCAAGCGCCTCATCGGCCAGCAGCGGGCCGTACAGGCCGTCTCCGACGCCGTACGGCGCAGCCGCGCGGGCATCGCCGACCCCGACCGACCCACGGGCTCGTTCCTGTTCCTGGGCCCCACCGGCGTCGGCAAGACGGAGCTGGCCAAGGCGCTGGCGGAGTTCCTGTTCGACGACGAGCGGGCGATGACCCGGATCGACATGAGCGAGTACGCCGAGAAGCACAGCGTCGCCAGGCTCGTCGGCGCGCCTCCCGGCTACGTCGGCTACGAGGAGGGCGGCCAGCTCACCGAGACGGTCCGGCGGCGCCCGTACACCGTGGTGCTGCTCGACGAGGTGGAGAAGGCCCACCCGGAGGTCTTCGACGTGCTGCTGCAGGTGCTGGACGACGGCCGGCTCACCGACGGCCAGGGCCGCACGGTCGACTTCCGCAACACCATCCTGATCCTCACCTCCAACCTGGGCTCGCAGTTCCTCGTCGATCCCACGCTGGAGAGCGACGCCAAGCGCGAGGCCGTGATGGGCGCGGTGCGCAGCGCGTTCAAGCCGGAGTTCCTCAACCGGCTGGACGACGTCATCCTGTTCGACGCGCTCGGCTCCGAGGAGCTGACCAGGATCGTCGACCTCCAGATCGACCGGCTGGCGCGGCGGCTGGCCGAGCGCAGGCTGACGCTGGACGTCACGCCGGCGGCCCGCGAGTGGCTGGCCCTGACAGGCTACGACCCGCTGTACGGCGCGCGTCCGCTGCGGCGGCTGGTCCAGTCGGCCATCGGCGACAAGCTGGCCAAGGCGGTGCTCTCCGGCGCGGTCGTCGACGGTGACACGGTCCTGGTGGATCTCGGCGACGACGAGCTGGCGGTCCGGCGGGCCTGACCGCACCGAGAGCGCCCGCACCTCGGGAACGCCCTGACGCCAAGAGCGCCCGGAGGCCCGGTCGGCCTCCGGGCGCCGGCGTTTCACGCTCCGGTCATCCCCGCGCCGGGTCCTTAAGGTTCGCTCCAGGCTTAGGACAAGCCGCCTCACGAGGGTGGGGCCGCTGACTAACTTCAGCGTTCGTCAGATCACCGAGCACGATCAGGGGGACGTGAAGTGTCATCTCGGAGCATCCGAAGCATCCTTGCCATGATCACTCTGATGGCGGGGGTCACCTGGCTGGGAGCGAGCCCCGTGGCGGCGGACAGGTGCCGGACCAAGCCGGCGACCGTGAGCGCGGCGAAGACGGCGAGGCTCTGCGACGACCTCACCAAGATCCGTGTGGACGACGGCTCGATCGGCGGCAGCCGGCTCGTCACCTCGCAGACCGAGGAGCTGGCCACGAGCACCGCCAGGATGGCCGAGCGCATCGGCCTGAGCGGGCTGGCCTCCGCGCGGTCCGCGATGGGCCTGAAGGATCTGGGCGGCATCGCCGCGACCTCCAGCATGCCCGCGCTGCCGTCGAGCACCGCGGCCGAGCCCGGCCTGCCGAGCCTCGCCAAGCTTCCCGACGTCCCGGACCTGCCCGACCTGCCCAACGTCCCGGGCGTGTCCAACCTGCCCGTCGGGATGACCCTCGGCACCCTGCCCGACCCTGCCAAGGTGGCCGGGAAGGGCGTGCGCGGGCAGAACATGCCCGTCAACGAGATCAAGGACGAGCTCATCAACCGGACCCTGCCGCAGGTGCCCGGCACGGTGACCGGGCTCACCTCCGGCACCCGGCTGCCGGACGCGCAGGAGTCACTGGACGGCCTCACCGGCCTGGACGCCCTCACCGGGCTCCTGCCCGGCCTGGACCTGCCCTGAGTCCGTCACGGCAGGCGTCAGCCGCGTGGTGACAGGGCCGCACCCCTGTCACCACGCGCCGCTCAGGAGATCAGCGCGTCGAGCTCGTCCTCGGGCAGCCCCAGGTCGACCCTGATGCGATAGCGGGTGCGCAGCATGGCCAGGTGCTCAGGGTCGTCCTTGTCGCACGACAGAACGGCCTGAGTCACCCACTCATGCCCCGCGGGCAGGTCTCCATAGGCGACCAGCGTCTCGGCGATGCTGTGCGCGGTCATCGCCGAGACCTCGCCCTCGGCGCGGATGGTCTCGATGACCTGCCTCGCCTCGTCGTGCCGGTCCAGCTCAAAGAGCGTGTCGGCGATGCCGGCACGCGGATCGATGCCGGACTCGCCACCGTCCTCCAGCGCGCGCTGGAAGCACTCCAGCGCCCGCGCGGGCTGCCCGGCGGCTCTCCACTCCTCGGCGGCCTGCACCAGGATCGAAGCCCTGGAAACGTCGCCGGTGGAGTAGCCGAGCGCCACGTCGTACAGCCGTCTGGCCAACGAGCTGTGGTCGTCGGCCAGCAGCGCCTGCTCAAGCAGGCGATCAAGGTGCTCACGGGTCACATGCGCCACAACCTGGAGACTACCGAGCGCGGTGCGGTTTTGCCCCGTCAATACGCATCGCCGATACCGCGCGAGCATGGCAACGCGTTGTCCAAACCTGCTCACCGTCCGCTTATCCGCGCACGTCATCGGGCATATAACCGGTGCTCAGCGGCGGTGGGCGGGAGGGGCTGTGATGGGTGCGTCCAAGCAGATGGCCTTCGCACTGGCCTGTACGGTCGTCGCTTCGGCACTGATTCCCGGACTCGCCGGTTATGTCTTGGCCCGCCTGGAGGCCATCGAATCGGCCGAGCGGAGCCTGCGCGCCCTGGAGGCGAGGCTGGAGGCCCGCGAGGCGAGGGGGGTCCGGACGGTGTCGCTCCCGATCCGCTGCCTGCGCCCGCCCGGCGCGCCGAAGCAGCTGCAGCGGCAGCCCCCGGCCGCGGCGCTCCAACCGGACGAGCGCCGGACCGCGAGACCGGCCGAGCGGGCGCCCGGACGACCCGAATAAGCCGGATGAGCCGGATGAGCCGGATGAGCCGGATGAGCCGGATGAGCCGGATGAGCCGGATGAGCCGGATGAGCCGGATGAGCCGGATGAGCCCAGGACGACCAGCTCGCCGCCGGATCCGCTCGGAACGACCAGCTCGCCGCCGGACCCCTCGGGATGGCTAACCCGCCTGTGGGGTCCAGGACTTGAGCTGGCGGGCCAGGAAGCCGCGCACGAGCTGCTTGGCCGCGTCGACGATCTCCGGTGAGCCGTCCGGATCGTGGCGGAAGGCCAGCTTGAGCACCGCGTCCCCGGCCTCCACGGCCACCAGCACCGCCACGTCCAGCTCATGGCTGTCGGCCAGGCCGTACTCACTCAGCAGCAGGCCGCGCAGCCGTCCGGCGATCACGGCGTTGTTGTCGGAGTCGGAGTCGAGCAGGTTGAGGTCGACGGCGTCACCGAAGTGCAGGCTCTTGAAGCCGGGCACGGTGCGGTGCATGTCGACGTACTCGTCGATGATCGCGTCGACGGCCTCCCACCACCCCGCGTAGTCCTCCTCCATGAACCTGCGCCCGACCCTGGAGACGAACTGCTCGACGTTGCGCCTGGTCAGCTCCTGGGTGATGGCACGTTTGTCCGGGAAGAACTGGTAGACCGAGCCGATCGCGACGCCGGCTCGGCCCGCGATGCGCGTGGTGGACAGCGACTCGTAGCCGATCTCGTCGAGGAGCTCGGCGCAGGCGTCGAGCATCTTTTCGACGCGGCGGGCGCTGCGGCGCTGTGTGGGCTGGCGCCGCAGCGGTTTGGGCTGCGCACAGATCTGTTCAACTTGCGGCGAGGACACGGCCCCATCTTCCCCCCACAAGCCCGATCGTTACCTGCGAATGCGTGGATTTCCCGGGAAGGTGGCCAACCTGGCCATGCCGCGCACCGCCGCGGGCGAGATCCTGGACAGCGCGTAGCCGATCTTCCCTTCGAAGTTGATCGGCACGACGGCCTCGTTGCGGTGCACGGCGCGCAGGATGTGCGCGGCGACGCGCTCCGGCGGGTAGCCGCGCCGCCGCAGCGCCTCCTCCGACAGCTCGCGGGAGGCGGCGCCCACGTACGTGGCGTTACGGGCGATGGAGGTGGACACGAAGCCGGGGCAGATGGCGCTCACCCCGATCCCGTGGCCGGCGAGCTCGGCCCTGAGGCAGTCGCTGAGCATCTTCACCCCCGCCTTGGCCACCGAGTAGGCGGGCAGGATCCGCGACGGGGTGAACGCGCCCAGGGAGGCGATGTTCACGATGTGGCCGCCCTCGCCGCGCTCGACCATCTGCGCGGCGAAGAGCCGGCAGCCGTGGATCACGCCCCACAGGTTCACGTCGATGCTCTTGCGCCAGTCCTCCAGGGAGTGGTCGAGGAAGCCTCCGGCGACCACGGTCCCGGCGTTGTTCACCACGATGTCCGGCACTCCGTACCGGGACCGGACATGTCCCGCGAACTCCTCCATCTGTACGGCATCGGCGACGTCGAGCCGCGCGGCGTGTGCCGTACCTCTCAGGTCCTTGGCGATGTCGTCGGCGGCTCGGCGGGCCGCGGCGGGGTCGAGGTCGGCGCAGACCACCTCCGCCCCGTGCGCGGCGAAGGCGCGCGCGGTGGCGCGGCCGATGCCGCTGCCCGCCCCGGTGACCACGACCAGCCTGCCGGTGAACGCCTTACGGCCCTGTGTGACCTTCGCGGTACGCAAACCCCTCGCCGCCTCTCCACCCTCGATGTGCTCGGCGAACTCGCCGATCATTCTGGCGATCAGGTCAGGCGCGCCGCGCTGCGCCCAGTGCCCGGCGTCGGCCGTGCGGCGCCAGAGCCGAGCCACGCCCCGCGCCTGCGCGCGCAGCAGCGCGGGGGTGACGAACGGGTCGCGCAGGCACTCGATGAGCTGTACGGGCACGTCCACGCACGGGTCGCCCCGCGCGGTGAGCGAGTTGGCGCGGTAGAGCTGGACGCCGTGGCTCGCGTCGTCGCGGAGGGTGTCCGCCGGGTGCCCGGGTCGCGGCTCCAGCCCTTCGGCGACCCGCAGCGTCCGCTCGAAGATCCCCGGCAGGACCGTGCGCCAGGCCAGCTCGGGCAGGACGGGGAGCTGGAAGGCGCCGATGTACCAGGACCTGGCGAGCTGCGCGGCGACCTCGCGCCGCCTGCCGTGCCGCAGGAAGTGACCGAACTGGCCCGGTCCCGGGCCGCCGAAGCAGGTGAAGGAGGCGACGCGTTCGCGGATGCCCGGCCTGGCCACCGCGGCCCAGCCCTGGATCGCACCCCAGTCGTGGCCCACCAGGTGGACCTGGGGCTTGCCGACCGCCGCCAGCACGGCGGCCAGGTCGGCGGTCAGCCGGTCCAGGCGGTAGCGGTGGCGGCCGCGCGGCGCGGTGGAGGCGCCGGCGCCGCGCACGTCGTAGCGGACGACGTGGAAGCGGTCACGCAGCCGGCGCGCCACCTCGTCCCAGACGCGGTGGGTGTCCGGATAGCCGTGCACGAGCACGACGGTGGGATCGGCCGGGTCGCCCTCCTCGAACACGGCCAGCCGTACGTAGTCCCCGGACTCGACCCAGCGCATCGAACCTCCCCATGGACGATCACGCTCAGCGGCGGGCGGTCAGTCCCGTGCAGGAGCGCAGTGCCTTCCAGTCCGCGACGGCCTGGGGCCGCGCGGGGCCGGTCATCGGCACCGGCAGGCCGCCCTGGATGGTCGCCGGCGTCCAGGTGTCCTTGAGCACCTTGCGGCCGTTGATGGTGAGCGTCAGCACCCCGGTCCGTCCGGTGGTCGCCGGGTTGGAGTTGTAGAAGACGAAGTTGCCCAGGCCGTAGTGGACGTAGGCGTTGTCGAGGTACCCACCGCCGAGGAGGATATGCGCGTGCCCGCCGACCACCACGTCGGCGCCGGCCTTGACCAGTTTGGGGGCGAGGGAGAGCTGGGCCTGGTTCGGGCACTTCTGCAGTTCGGTGCCCCAGTGCAGGTGCACGATCACGGTGTCGGAGTTCTTGCGTGCCTTGCGCACCTCCTGGATGAGACGCGCCTCGTTCTTGGCCGAGGCCAGCCCGCCCTGGGCGGAGGTGGCTGTCCAGGCCTGGATGAACTCGCTGTCCATCACCTGGGTCGCGCCGATGATCGACACCCGGTTCCCGTTCACGACCTTCCGGTACGGCTTGTACGCCTGGGCCTCGTTCGCGCCGATGCCCACCACGGGGAACTTGGCCTTCTTACCGGCGGCTAAGGAGTCGGCCAGGCCGGTCTGCATGTAGTCCATGCCGTGGTTGTTGGCCATCGACACCACGTCCACCCCGGCGGCCTTGAGCGCGGTCAACGCGCTGGCCGGCGCCCGGAAGGTGAACTGCTTGCCGGGGGCCGGGGTGCCGCCGGTGGTGATCGCGGTCTCCAGGTTCACCATCGTCAGGTCCGCCTTGCGCAGCACGCCGGCGATCGGCCCGAGCGCCGTACGCGGGTCGGCGAGCTTGGGGCGGAGCATCCCCTCGAAATGCACGTCCCCGCCGAAGGAGATCGTGTACGGCTGCCGCTTGACGGCGGTGGGGGTGGCCTTGGCCGCGCCGGCCTGCTGTTTCCGTTCGGGGGGCGGAGGTTCGTTGGCCGAGCAGGCGATGACGGAGGCGGCGACGGCCAGCACCGCCAGGGCACGGGGGAGTTTCATCGGTCGCCATTTCAGCTCGAGTCACACTTTCAGGGACCGAGCATGCCATGTACGACCGATCGCTGTCTGTCCCCCTATGTCGGTCCAGCTCGCCGGAGGTAGTGGTGCATAGAGTAGATAAGTTCGTAAACTTAAATAATTCAGGTTAAAGGCATAGATTGACTCCCATGGGAGACGCTGACCTGCGCCGTCATACCGGACCGCGGGTCTCCGGGACGTGTGCCCGAGCTGTCAAAGATGAGGATCGCGACTATGACCAACAGGCCCGTCACCACCGACGATTCGGGCGTTCCCGCCCCGAGTGACGACCACTCGCTCTCCGTCGGCCTGAACGGCCCCCTGCTCCTTCAGGATCACTACCTGATCCAGAAGATGGCGCACTTCAACCGCGAGCGCGTTCCCGAGCGCGCCGCCGCGGACTACCGGTTTCGAGCCTTCGAACATGGTGCCGGGCATCGGCCCGTCCCCGGACAAGATGCTCCAGGGCCGGCTGTTCTCCTACCCCGACGCCCACCGCTACCGCGTCGGCCCGAACTACCTGCAGCTGCCGATCAACCAGCCGAAGTCACCCGTCAACAGCTACAACGTCGACGGCCCGATGACCTTCACCAACCCGCAGGACCCGCTCTACTCCCCCAACAGCTTCGGCGGCCCCACGGCCGACCCGACGCTGTACGAGGGCGAGCACTACCACGTCACGGGCGAGCTCCTGCGCGCCTCGGCGAGCAGGCACGCCGAAGACGACGACCACGTCCAGCCGCGCGCCCGGTGGGAGAACATCCTGTCGGACACCGACCGCGCCCACATGATCAGCAACATCGTCGGCCACGCCTCGGCCCCCGAGGTGACGGACGCCATGAAGAAGCGGGTCGTGGAGTACTGGACCAACATCCACAAGGACCTCGGCCACGGCGTCAGCCAGGGCCTCGCCCTTTCCTGACCCCTCGGGACGACGGCCCGGTTTCCCATGTTCTGGGAACACGGGCCCGTTTCTCGTGTCACTGTGAGCCTATGACTCATCGGCCTTCGCGTGGGGCCATGCGTTTCTTGGCCACGCTTCCCATTGTGTTCGGAATAGGTTGCGTGGTCGTCGCGACCGCGCTTTCGCCGCTGTTGCTCGAATTCTGGGTAGATCCGACTGGCTCACGCTGGCAGGATTTGAGTGATATCGGGGAGACCTACGGAGTGGCTTCGGCCGTTCTCTCTGCCTTCGCGCTCATGGCCATCGGGTCATCGCTTTTCCTGCAGGCGAGAGAGGCGCGGTTCACACGCAGGGAAGCCGAGCGGATGCAGCATTTTCAGCTGTTGCAACTCCAGATCGAGCAGCCTGTTCTGCACAGATCTTTCGGCGCCTTCGGAACGGCCCTCGATCCGCGAGTGCATCTCTATCTCAACCTCGTCCTGTCCTACTGGGAGATGCTGTACGAAGTCGGCGAATTGCCCGAGGACGCGCTCGTCGAATATGCCCGTGTGGATTTCTTCGACACCGATCCGGGCAGGCGGTTCTGGGATCAGACGCGAGAGCACCGGCACACGGTGGCGAAGACGCGCAGCGCCGTACGCTTCGTGGCGGCGATCGATCGCGCGTATGCGTTGAGCCTGATGGAGGAGCCGGTGCAGGACGTCACGGCCGCGCACCCGGCGTCCCGGCGTACCGCGATGTTCACCACAGCGATGATCGCGGCGGCGTTGCTCGGCTGGCTTCTCGGCAGTAAAAGGCCCCGCAAGTCATGCCGGTGATTTGCGGGGCCGTTCGCTAAAGGCTGGTGGTGAGCGCGGTCAGGTCGAACTCGCCCTCGCGGACCCCGGCGGTGAAGGCGGCCCATTCCTCCGGGGTGAACACGAGCACGGGTGCGTCCTGCTCCTTACTGTCCCTCAGCGCGACACTTCCGTTTGCCAGCGGGGCAACCTCGACGCAAGTCGCTGCGCCATTGCAGAAGCTGCTCTTCTGCCAAGCCGCTGTGGTGTCGATATCCATTTTCTCCCCAAATGGGTAAAGGGGCGTCATTGCCCCTTGTTGTGCTTGTGATGGTTCAGCGCTGCCATAGCATGGCTTTACGCTGGATAAGGACACGTGATTCATCCTCGTCCAGCGCTTCTGACCGCATATGGTCATAGGCGGTCTCATACCCTGCTACCCGTTCGAGATCTTCGACGAAGTCAGCAGTGTACAACTGCTCGAGGTATACAACATCATCGAATGCCGCAAACTTCAGATGGATGAACGCACCAGTGTTAACCGGATGAAGTGCGTCCAAAGTCAACACCTGGACGCTGACGTGCGGCAGGAGAGAAACCTCCAGGAGATGCTCCATCTGCGCGCGCATCACCGAGGGCTCGCCGAAGCGGCGCATGAGCGCCGACTCCTCCAGCACCACGGTCAACCGAGACGGATCGGCTCTGTGCAGGACACGCCGCTGCCGATCGAGGCGTGCCTCGACACGGCTGCGGACGCCGCTGTGAGTGATCCGGGCGATGCCGCGGGTCGCAAGGATGACCTCCCGCGCATAGTCCTCGGTCTGCAGAAGGCCGGGCACGACCTGGGGTTCCCAGTTGCGCTGGAATGTGGCCTCCGCCTCCAGCCCGAGGAATCTTGTGTACTCCCCGGGCAGGGTGTCTTCGTAATCTTCCCACCACCCGCGCTGGTCCGCGTCACGCAACAGTCCGAAGAGTTCGTCAAGTTTGTCACTGTCGATGCGATAAAGGGTGCCCATCGCCTGAATGTCGTCGGCGACCGGCATGGTCTTGGCCGCTTCGATCCTGCTGATCTTGCTGGGCGACCAGCCGAGCTCGTTGGCGGCCTTGGCGCCTGTCAGCTGGCGTCGCTCACGCAGGAGGCGCAACTCCTGGCCGAGCCTGAGCCTGCGGACAGTGGGGCTGCCCTGCTTCGATGGCACCGTCGACCTCTCCTTGCCGGAAATGGAGGTGTAGCCGGAAGGGATCGTTTCGAGCCCGAGGTTTTGGGCCGTTCACCCAATCTTACACTGCAACTTGCACGAGGTCTTGCCAGAAGGCTGCCACGGAGAGAGCGTAGGGGGCAAGCGGGGTCCACGCACACTACTCCGGGGGCGCAGTAGTTGCGTGCAACTTGCATGTAGACATGCTCCGCAAGGGCATGGACAACATGTTAAGAAAACATAATCTTTCTTGCGCAAGGTATTGCAGCACAGATGACCACGGAGGACGATCGACATTAAGAAGGCACGGGGGAACGAAACGGCCGGACGATGACACGGCCCTTGACACCGAACCTTCTGCCCATCATCGCGAGCGGCCACTCGGGCCGCCACACCGGCAACGTCGCCGTCCCGGATTCGCAGGACTACCCCAGGGAGGCCACCTGCCGGAAGGATTTCTCACCCAGCTGAAGAACCACCGCGACCGTCGCTCGTTCGAGCACCTGAAAACCGAACCGAGACCGACCACCGCTCGTCGCGTCAAGGGCTGCCACCCTGCGACGAAAGCGGCCATCGGTCTGCAGTCCGGCGAAAGAAGCCACCTCGAATAATGCCGCGAAAGGGGTCTTCTATGTACTCACAAGGTACCAAGAGACTCAGTCGAATCAAGTCCTGGATCCAGGATCTCATCGCTCGCGCTGACCGGGACATCTGTCTGGAACCCGACGAGTTCGCCTGCCGTAGGGGCTGGACCGTGACGCGCGCCGGCTTCGGCGCCCGCCGCTACCGTGACCCACGCTTCGACCAGCTCAAGCTCGGTCGCCGAGTGGCCGAGGAGGTGTCCTGAGTGCCGCGGAACCCACGCAACCAGATGTACCCGGCCAACGAGGACCTGCCCGCCGCCGGCCGTTCGGGGCTGATCGTCCGGCTGTGGCGGATCCGTACGGAATTACTGCTGGTGGCGGGGCTCGCCCTGTTCGCCGTGACCTTGCTGGGCGCGACCCTGGAGGGCCGCTGGCTGCCGTTCATCCTGCTGAGCAGCGCGATCTCGGCGCCGGCCGCGACCAGGACGGGCCGCAACTGGGTCATGGCGCACGTGTGGTGCGTGATCTCCAGGCACCGGCTGCAGCGGGTCTGCCTCGAGACCACGATGCACACCAGGGCCGGCCGGATCCCGCTGGTGTTGTGGATCACACCGACCCGCACGGGCGAGAAGGCACTGATCCTGACGAGGGCCGGTATCAGCGCCGAGGAGTTCGACGCCTACAGCGAGGAGATCGCCGCCGCCTGCTGGGCCAGGAACTCCCTGGTCTTCCGGCATCACCGGCGGGCCAACCTGGTGATCGTGGAGATCGTCAGGCGGGACGAGGTCGCCGGAGCCGTCTCTCCCGGGCTGGACCGGCTCTACGGCAGGCGGGCCTGGGTCGCGCTCCGGTCCGATCTCGAAGAACCGCCTGATCTGCGCGGGACTCTGGTCCTGTCCCACCTGGGCTGAGCGCTTTCCGTGCGAGCCCCGGAGACCGCGGGGGCTCCGGGGCTTCCCCCTGCGGGCCGTACGGTTCAAGATGAGTTCCTCTGGCGAACTCAGGAGTGGTGATGTCCTCGACCGTCCACAGAACCTGCCCGCTGTGCGAGGCCGTCTGCGGCCTGACCCTGACCCTCGACGACGGCGGGCACGTGACGAGCGTGCGGGGCGACAAGGAGGACCCGTTCAGCAAGGGCTTCATCTGCCCCAAGGGCGCGAGTCTCGGCAAGCTGGACGAGGACCCCGACCGGCTGAGCGGGCCGCTGGTCAGGGAGGGCGACCTGTGGCGGGAGGTCGGCTGGGACGAGGCATTCGCCGCCGTCGAGCGAGGGCTCGGCCAGGTCGTGGCCCGGCACGGCCGCCAGTCGACCGGCATCTACCTGGGCAACCCGAGCGCGCACACGATGGCGGGCGCGCTGTACGGCGCGCCCCTGATCAGGGCGCTGGGCACCCGCAACGTCTTCTCCGCGAGCACCGCCGACCAGATGCCCAAGCATGTGGCCAGCGGGCTGATGTTCGGCCATCCGCTGACCATCGCGGTGCCCGACCTGGACCGCACCGACTTCCTGCTGATGCTGGGCGCCAACCCGCTGGAGTCCAACGGCTCGCTCTGCACCGCCCCCGACTTCCCCGGCAGGCTCAAGGCGCTGCGCGCCCGGGGCGGCAAGCTGGTCGTCGTCGATCCGCGCCGCACCAGGACCGCGAACCTGGCCGACGAGCACCTGTTCGTCCGGCCCGGCACGGACGCCTATCTGCTGTTCGGCCTCGTGCACACGCTGTTCGCCGAGGAGCTGACCCGCCTGTCCGGCCCGGTCAACGGGCTCGACCAGGTGCGCGAGGCGGCCAAGCACTTCCCGCCTGACGTGGTGGCCCGCCGCACGGGCGTGCCCGCGCAGGTGATCGTACGACTGGCGCGCGAGCTCGCGGGAGCCAGGACGGCGGCCGTCTACGCCAGGATCGGCACCTGTACGGCCGAGTTCGGCACACTGGCCCAGTGGCTGGTGGACGTGCTGAACGTGCTCACCGGCAACCTCGACCGGCCGGGCGGGGCCATGTTCCCCATGCCCGCCACCGAGTCAGCCGGGCGGCGCAGGCCGTACACGGTGGGGCGGTGGAGGAGCCGGGTGCGGGGGCTGCCGGAGGCGAACGGCGAGCTGCCCGTGGCGACGTTCGCCGACGAGATCGAGACGCCCGGCGACGGGCAGATCAGGTTCCTGGTCACGGTGGCGGGCAACCCGGTGCTGTCGGCGCCGCACGGGGACCGGCTGGGCCGGGCGCTTTCGGGGCTCGACTTCATGGTGAGCGTGGACCCGTACCTGAACGAGACCACCAAGCACGCCCACGTGATCCTGCCGCCGCCGCGGGTGCTGCAGGCGGGTCACTACGACTTCGCGCTGCTCGGGTTCGCGGTGCGCAACTACGCCCGCTACTCGCCGCCGGCGCTGCCGCTGGACGGGCAGCCGTCCGAGGCGCAGATCCTGGCGCGGCTGACCCTGATCGCCTCCGGGCTGGACGGGGACCTGGACGAGTTCCTGATCGGGCAACTGCTCGGCAAGGCCGTGGAGACGCCCGGCTCCGGCGTCGAAGGGCGCGACGCGGCCGAGCTGCGCGCGGCGCTCGACGGGCGCACGGGCGCGGAGCTGCGGCTCGACCTCATGCTCCGGCTCGGCCCCTACGGCGAGTGGGCCGGCCGGGGCGACCTGTCGCTGCGCAAGCTGCTCGACCACCCGCACGGCCTCGACCTGGGACCGCTGCGGCCACGGCTGCCCGAGGTGCTGCGGACCGCCTCGGGGTTGGTCGAGCTGGCGCCGCCGCAGATCGTCGAGGACGTGGAGCGGCTGCGGGCCCGGCTGGAGGAGGAGCCGCCGGAGGTCGTGCTGATCGGGCGGCGGCACCTGCGCTCCAACAACAGCTGGATGCACAACGTGGGCGCGCTGGTCAGCGGCAGCAACACGTGCACGCTGCAGATCCACCCGGCCGACGTGGCCCGGTTCGGGCTGGCCGGCGAGGCCGTGGTCCGCTCGGCCACGGGCGAGCTCACGGTGCCGTTGGAGCCGACCGACACGATCATGCCCGGCGTGGTGAGCCTGCCGCACGGGTGGGGGCACGCGGGCAGCGCGCAGGCGGTGGCGGCCGCGCATCCGGGGGTCAGCGCCAACGCGCTCACCGACGAGTCGGCCATCGACATACCGTCCGGTAACGCAGTGTTCAACGGAGTTCCGGTGAGTATTTCGCCAACCGGTATGATCACCGCACAATAAGGTGTCGCGCGTGACCATCGTGCCGGATAAGTCCTCCCTGACCGCCCAGATCGCCTTCGCCGTCGAGATCGACAAGTTGAAGCGGATCATCCGCCGCAACCTCCTGATGGACGGTTCGCGGCGGGAGAACGACGCAGAGCACTCCTGGTACGCGGCCACGCTGGCCATGGTGCTGGGCGAGCACGCCCCACCGGGGACCGACATCCAGCACGTGATCGCCATGCTGCTCGTGCACGACCTGGTGGAGATCGACGCGGGCGACACCTTCATCTACGACCCCGTCGCGGTGGCCGCGCAGGCCGAGACCGAGCGGGCCGCCGCCGACCGGATCTTCGCGATCCTGCCCGCGGAGCAGGCCGCGCGGCTGCGGGCGCTCTGGGACGAGTTCGAGGCCCGCGAGACGGATGAGGCCAGGTTCGCCAAGGCGATCGATCGGTTCGCGCCGATTCTGGCCAATCATCACACCGAGGGCGGCACCTGGCCGCTGTTCAAGGTGTCGGCGGCGCAGGTCAGGGAGAAGGTCCAGATCATCGCGGCAGGCTCACCCACCCTGGGCGCCTACGCCCGCGAACTGGTCGAGTCGTCGGTGGCCAGCGGACACCTGCCCGAGTGACCCCCGTATCGCTGGGGTAGGGGACTCGTCGTGAAAGAGACAGTTCGGGCGAGACGTCGGCACTTGCGGCGTTTCGTGGGGCCGGTTGACCTGACTGACCGGCTCGAAAGGACCCCGTCCATGGACAGGCCGATCCTGGGGCTGGCCAAGGCCGTGCGCGCACGTATCCGCCCGGGTCTCCTGCGGGATGTGCTGCACGGCGTGCCGACCGGCAAACCTCTGCACCCGCCGCTGGCCGGGGTCACCCTTGGCTGCTGGATGTCCGCCGCCCTGCTCGACCTGGCCAAAGCCGATCCCCGAGCCGTCCGGGTGCTGGTGGCCACCGGGATCATGACCTCTCTGCCCACCGCCGCGGCCGGGCTGACCGACTGGTCGTCGCTGCACCGCGAACAGCAGCGCGTGGGCTTCGTCCACATGCTGTCCAACGTGGCCGCGCTCGGCCTGTTCTCCGCGTCGCTGGTGGCCCGGGTGCGGGGCCGCGAGCGCACCGGCCGCACGCTGTCCTATGCCGGGCTCACGGCGGTCGGGGTGGGCGGCTACCTGGGCGGGCATCTGGCCTACCGGCTGGCCGCGGGGGCCAACCACGCTCCCCCGGTGTCCCACCTGGTGCCGCTGGGCTGGCACGACCTGTGCCTGTACAAGGACCTGCCGGAGGGCCGGGCGGTCTCGCGGCGGCTGGGCTATCTCCAGCTGTTCGTGCTGCGGCACAACGAGGGCGTGACCGTGCTCGTCGACCGGTGCCCGCACCTGTCCGGGCCGCTCCACCAGGGCAGGCTGGTCATGGAGAACGGCGAGCCGTGCGTGATCTGCCCCTGGCACGGCAGCACCTTCAGGCTGGAGGACGGCTCGGTGAAGCACGGGCCCGCCACCGCTCCTGCTCCCACCTTCGAGACCCGGATCCGGCGGGACGGCACGATCCAGGTACGGCCGAGCTTGACCTGAACCTTTGTTGAGGTTCTACGGTCGCAGCATGAGCGGAATCCTTATTACCGGCGCGACCGGAAATGTCGGCAAGCATCTGGTGACCACCCTCGCCGACGGGGGTGTCCCCGTCCGCGCCCTGGTGCGCGACCCCGGCCGGGCCGCACTCCCCCAGGGCGTCGAGGTCGTTCAGGGCGACCTCACCCTGCCCGAGACCCTGGCGCCGGCGCTGGCGGACGTCGAGACCGTGTTCCTGCTGTGGCCCGGCTTCGAGGCGCGGGCCGCGCAGCCGGTGATCGATCTGATCGCCGAGCGGGCCCGCAGGATCGTCTACCTGTCGGCCCACGTTCCCGACGGGACCTTCCACTCCGAGATCGAGCGGTCCATCCAGCGCTCCGGCCTGACCTGGACGTTCCTGCGGCCGGGCGGGTTCGCGACCAACACCCTGGGCTGGGCCGAGCAGATCAGGCAGGGAGTCGTACGGTGGCCGTACGGGCGGGCTTCCAGGGCGCTGATCCACGAGAAGGACATCGCGGACGTGGCGGTGCACGTGCTGACCTCGGCCGGGCACGGCGGGGCGGCGTACTCGCTGAGCGGGCCCGAGAGGCTGACCCAGGCGGAGCAGGTGGCCGTCATCGGCGAGGCGGCCGGGCGCGCGGTCCGCTGGGAGGACCAGTCGCCGGAGGAGGCGCGGGAGCAGTTGCTGGCGGCCTGGGGTGACGCCTCGTTCGTGGACGCGGCGCTGGCGGCCTGGGGAGCGTTCGTGGACGCGCCCGAGGAGGTCACCGACACGGTGGAGAAGCTGCTCGGCAGGCCGGCGCGGACCTTCCGTGCGTGGGCGCGGGACCACGCGGCCGACTTCCGCTGATCACTTCTCGTCGGCGGGGTGCTCCACCAGGGCGAGGATGCGGCTCGACATGAAGCGGGCGGTGCGGATGGCCGTGCCGCTGCGGGTGACCTCGCTCACCTCGACCAGCCCTCGCCGGGTGGCCACCTCGACGCGGCGGCCCGCGCGGGTGGCTATGACCTCGTAGGTGCGCGGGGTGCCACCCGCGTCGATGACGATCTCCACCCGATCACCCTTCATGTACGGATTTATACCCACAAAGGTCGGAATTTAGCCGTACACCAGTACGAAAATCGCCACGAGGCCCACCGTCACGATGACGCCCCGCAGCGCCGGCGCGGGGATGCGGCGGCCGATCTTGGCGCCCAGGAAGCCGCCCAGCATCGCGCCCACCGCGACCGCGAGCACCGCCCACCAGTCGACCTCGGCGATCAGCAGGAACAGCACGGCCGCCGTCGCGTTCACCAGCAGCGACAGCACGTTCTTGGCGGCGTTCACCCGCTGCAAGCCGTCGTCGAGGAAGGCGCCGATCAGGCCGATGAGCAGCACGCCCTGGGCGGCGCCGAAATACCCGCCGTAGACCCCCGCCCCGAAGACCCCCAGCCACAGCGCCGCGCCTCCGTGCGGATGCGGCTGCCCGCGCCTGGCCGCGAGCCACCCGTTCAGCCTGGGCTGGATCAGGACCAGGACGCAGGCCAGGCCGATGAGCACCGGCACGACCACCTGGAAGACGTCCGGGTCGAGATAAAGCAGGAGGATGCCGCCGATCAGCGACCCCAGCACCGAGCCCACGCCCAGCCGCACCAGCCGATCGCGCTGCCCCCGCAGCTCGACCCGGTACCCGTAGGCGCCCGTGACCGAGCCCGGCACCAGGCCGATGTTGTTGGAGACGTTGGCCACCACGGGGTCGATGCCCACGGCCACCAAGGTCGGGAAGGTGATCAGCGACCCTGACCCGACGACCGCGTTGATCGCCCCGGCCGCCAGCCCCGCCGCGCACACGGCGAGCGCCTCCCAGACCGTCACCCTGCCCCCTTGATGTCCCCGGTATCGCTAGCCGAGCTTAGAGGGGGTGCGTTTATCCTGACGCACGGGGCCGGTCAGACCTCCGGGGGGCTCTGGGGCTTGTCATGAGCGAAGAGGCCGCCGAGGTTCTCCAGCACCTTGCCCATCTCAGACGGCACGATCCACAGCTTGTTGGCATCGCCTTTGGCGATCTCCGGCAGCGTCTGAAGGTACTGGTAGGCCAGCAGGTGCTGGTCGGGCTTGCCCTCGTGGATGGCCTTGAAGACCATGCCGATCGCGTCCGCCTGCCCCTTGGCCCGCATGGCCTGGGCTTCGGCGTCGGCCTGGGCGCGCAGGACCGACGCCTCCGCGTCGCCGCGGGCCCGTAACACGGCCGCCCGCTGCTCCCCCTCTGCCTCCAGGATCGCCGCCTGCCGACGGCCCTCGGCGGTGAGGATGGCGGCCCGCTTGTCCCGGTCGGCGCGCATCTGCTTCTCCATCGAGTCCTGGATGGAGGACGGCGGGTCGATGGCCTTGAGCTCCACCCGGTTGACCCGGATGCCCCACTTTCCGGTGGCCTCGTCCAGGGTGCCGCGCAGCTCGGTGTTGATGTCCTCGCGGGAGGTGAGCGTGCGTTCCAGGTCCATGCCGCCGACGACGTTGCGCAGCGTGGTGACGGTGAGCTGCTCGACACCGAGGAGGAAGTTGGCGATCTCGTAGGTGGCGGCCTTGGGGTTGGTCACCTGGAAATAAATGACGGTGTCGATCGAGACGACCAGGTTGTCGGAGGTGATCACCGGTTGCGGCGGGAAGGACACGACCTGCTCGCGCAGGTCGATCAGCTCCTTGATCCGGTCCACGAACGGGACCACCAGGTTCAGCCCGGGAGTCAGCGTGCGGTGATAGCGGCCGAGCCGCTCGATGATCGCCGCCGTGGCCTGCGGGATGATGCGAATCGTCCGCGCCACGCCGAAACCCACCGCCGCGACCACGACGAGGGCGACGATGAGCTGCTCCACGGTCATGGCGACGCTCCGAAGTGGACTTGTCCCGACTTCGTGAATGATATTTGGTTTGTACGTTCAGCGGCCGTAATAGAGCGATCTAGTACGGTCTTGCGCTAGTACGGTCTGGCGTACCAGCGGCCTTCGGCACTGCGGTCCAGCGTCAACGGCACCCCGAACGTCTGCGACAGGCTGTCGGCCGTCAGCACGTGCTCGATCGGCCCCTGGTCGACGATCGCGCCGTGCCGCAGCAGCAGCGCGTGCGTGAACCCGATCGGCACCTCCTCCACGTGATGCGTCACCAGCACCAGCGCGGGCGAACGATAGTCGCCGGCGAGCACGGCCAGCCGCCGCACGAGGTCCTCACGGCCGCCCACGTCGAGCCCGGCCGCGGGCTCGTCGAGCAGCAGCACCTCGGGATCGGGCATGAGCGCCCTGGCGATCTGCACCCGCTTGCGCTCCCCCTCCGACAGCGAGCCGAACCGCCGCCGGATCAGATGCGCGGCGCCCATCATGTCGATGAGCTCGACCGCACGGGTCACGTCGTTGGAGTCGTACTCCTCGGTCCACCTGCCCAGCAGCGCGTAGGAGGCGGTCAGCACCAGATCGATGACCTTCTCGTCCGCCGGGACACGCTCGGCCAGCGCGGAGCTCGCCAGCCCGATGCGCGGCCGCAGGTCGAACACGTCCGCCTGCCCCACCCGCTCCCCGAGCACCTCGATGATCCCGTCACTGGCGAACAGCATCGTGGCCGCCAACTGCATCAGCGTCGTCTTGCCCGCCCCGTTGGGGCCGAGGATGACCCACCGCTCGTCCTCGTTGACCGTCCAGTCGATGCCACGAAGCAGGGTCGCCCCATCGCGCCTGAACGCGACATCCTGGAACCGCAGCACCTGACCACCCATTCCTCGTTCCCCCCTTAGGAGTAACCCACGGGGACAAACCTATTGCAGGGCGAGCGCATATCGTGGATCGGTGCGCCCTCAATCGCCTGTCTGCCCCGCGCTCGTCGCCTGGGGCAACGCCTGGCTCGCCGGTCACGTCGGTCTCGACGAGGCGGCTGACCACGTGGAAGCCGTCGCCGGACCCACTGTCGTGGGCCAGGTGCCGTTGCGTAAATACCTTGCCAACCTCCGTGTCGACGGGCTGGGTGAGCTCCGGCTCGCGCTGCCGGCGCCCGGCGACCCTCTGGGGCTGTCCGGGCCCGCGGAGTTCAACTCGGCCGCGGTCGACGCCGGGCAGGCCGCCATCGCCGTGCTGTCCGACAGGTGCCTCGGGCTGGTGCCCTCGGCGGACCTGCGCGGGTCGTCCTACGTGGGCGTACGGCTGGACGTGCAGGAGACGGGCCCCGTACGCCTGGATCTGCCTTCGGTGGCCGAGGCGGAGCGGGAGCTGTCGGACGCGGTGCGGTCGGCGACGGACGCGCTGGCGTCCGTGGACGGCCCCGCGCAGAGCCGCCCCGACGACCTGGGCCGCGGCGGCGAGCTCGCACCCGGCTACCCGGCGCGGGCGCACCGGGTCTCCGCCCTGGCCACGCGACTGGGCGCGGTGTTGCGCCTGGTCGAAGAGCGCGGCCTCACCTCAGGACAGATCGCCACGCGGGGCGCGGTGCTGCGCGAACTCGACCGCGCGGTCCGACGCGCCGTCGTAGCCGCCCACCACGCCATCTTCGAGCCCCTACGCAACCCGTAGCCCCACCCAGGCCGATCCGCCGCGCAACGCGTAGAGGTCAGACCAGGCTGTGCTGGACGGCACAGCCCGAGCCGCCGCCCAACCAGTAGGTCAGACCAGGCCGTGGCGGACGGCGTAGAGGGCGGCCTGGGTGCGGTCCTGGACGCCGAGTTTCATCAGCACGTTGGAGACGTGGGTCTTGACCGTCTTCTCGGCCACGGTCAGATTCCTGGCGATCTCCCGGTTGGAACACCCCGCCGCGATCAGCGCGAGCACCTCCCGCTCCCGGTCGGTCAGTGACGTGGCCGTGAGGCCGTCGCCGCCGTGGCCGTCGGCCAGCATCGCCTCGGCCGCCTCCGGCGCGAGCAGCACCTGTCCCTCGTGCACGGCGCGCACGCCCTGCACCAGCGCGGACGGGTCCACGTCCTTATAGAGGAAGCCGGCCGCGCCGGCCCGTATCGCCGGCGCCACGTCCGCCCGGTCGCTCACCGAGGTCAGCACGACCACCCGAGTGGCCGTGCCGGCCAGCCGGCCCAGCGTGGCCAGGCCGTCGAGCACCGGCATCTTGAGGTCGAGCAGCAGCACGTCCGGCCTGAGCCGCTCGACCAGCTCGACGGCCTCCGCGCCGTCGCCCGCCTCGCCGACGACCGAGATGTCCTCCTGCAGATCCAGGAACGTACGCAAACCCTGCCGCACCACCGGATGGTCGTCGGCGATCAGCACCCGGATCACCCGCACCCGCTTACCTCCACCCGCACGGTCGTCCCCTGCCCCGGGGCCGAGCTCACCGTCATGACCCCGCCAACGGACTCCGCCCGGTCCCGCATCGACACCAGCCCCAGACCTCGCGTCCCGCCCTGCTCGAAGCCGACGCCGTCGTCCTGGACGGTCAGCGACAACCTGCCACTCTCGTACGCCAGCCGCACCGACACCTGCTCGGCGCCGGAGTGCCTGAGCGCGTTGTGCAGCGACTCCTGCGCCACCCTCAGCACCGCCACCTCCACCGCGGAGTCCATCGGCGGCAGCTCCCCGGCCTCGAAGGCGACCAGCGAGGGATGCAGGCGGTCGAGCATCCGCACATGCTTGCGCAGGGTCTCGGCCAGGCCGTGCCGGTCCAGCTCGGCCGGCCGCAGCTCGACGATCACCGCGCGCAGCTCGGACAGCGCCTCACCGGCCAGCCGCTGCACCCGCTCCAGCTCGACCGCGGCCTGGTCCGGGGCGCTGTCGAGCATGACGGCGGCGGACCGCGCGGTCAGCCTGAGCGAGAAGAGCTTCTGGGTGACGGCGTCGTGCAGCTCGCGGGCCATCCGGTTGCGCTCCTCCAGCATGGCGAGCTCGCGGCCGCGTTCGTAAAGCCTGGCGTTGGTCAGCGCGATGGCGGCGTGCGCGGCGAAGAGCGTCAGCAGGTCCTCGTCGTCCTTGGTGAAGCCGCCGGGCGTGCTCTTGTTGGCCAGGAAGATGATGCCGAGCACCTGGCCGCCGTCGAGGATCGGGACGCCGAGGAAGTCCTTCATCACCGGATGGGCCTTGGGCCACCACTCGAACCTCGGATCCTCGCGCAGGTCGGGCAGCCGGACCGGGGTCCCCTCGCGGAGCATCGCGCCGAGCATGCCATGCTGCCGCGGCAGCGGGCCGATCGCGTCCCACTGCTTGTCGGTGATGCCCTCGGCGACGAACTCGGCGAAGGAGCCCTCCTCGTCGGGCACGCCGAGCGCGGCGTAGCGGGCGTCCAGCAGCCGCTGCGCCGAGCGGACGATGACCTGCAGCACCTCGCGCACCGACAGGTGGCGCGTGACGGCGAGGACGGCGGAGCTCACCGCCTGCAGGATCTCGGCTCGTTCAGCAGGCACGGCCCCACTCTATGGTCCCGCTCCGACGTTCTACGGTCCCGGTACGACGCGGCCAGACCCCTGCCCCTGGTACGACGCGCCCGGACTCCCGGTCCCGGTACGACGCGCCCAGGCTTCTGGTCCTAGGACGATGGGCCCAGGCCTGGCCGGACCTTGCGCCCGATGTGCGGGTGACGGCCGATTTCTAGCGTTGCGTACATGACGAACACCGCACTCATCACCGGCGCCTCCCGCGGGCTCGGCCTGGCTCTGGCCAGGTCACTGGCGGAGGCAGGCTGGCACCTCGTGCTCACCGCCCGTGGCGCGGCCGACCTGGAGAAGGCCGCGGCCGAGCTGGGCGCCACCGCGATCCCCGGCGACGTGACCGACCCCGGGCACGTGGCCCGGCTCTCCGGCGCCGTACCCGAGCTGGACCTGCTGGTCAACAACGCGAGCGGGCTGGGCGTGACCCCGCTGCCGCCGCTGGCGGGCTACCCGCTGGAGCCGTTCAGGGAGCTGCTGGAGACCAATGTGACCGCCCCGCTGGCGCTCATCCAGGCCACGCTGCCCGCGCTGCGCGCCCGTCGCGGCGCGATCGTGAACATCACTTCCGACGCCGCGAACGGCGCCTACGAGGGCTGGGGCGGGTACGGGGCGACCAAGGCCGCGTTGGAGCAGTTGTCGAACGTGCTGGCAGCCGAGGAGCCCGACGTCGCCGTCTGGTGGGCCGACCCCGGCGAGATGAACACCCGCATGCTGGCCGACGCGGTCGGCGAGCAGGAGGCCGCCGCCGCCACCGACCCCGCCAAGGTCGCCGCCACCCTGCACGACCTGGTCCGCTCCAGGCCCGCCAGCGGCCGAGTGAGCCTGCAATGACCGCCGCCCTGGATTTCGCGCTGCCCCCCGCGCTGTCCGCGCACGAGCCGCCGGAGGCCAGGGGGCTCGCCCGCGACGCGGTCCGCATGCTCGTCTCCGACGGAGACCGTGAGCCGGCGCACCACCGCTTCACCGACCTGCCCCGCCTGCTCTCCCCCGGCGACCTGGTCGTCGTCAACAACTCGGCGACGCTCCCCGCCGCCGTCCGGCTGGACCGGCTCGCGGTGCACTTCTCCACCGCGCGGGAGGACGGCACCTGGCTGGTCGAGCTGCGCCGCCGTACGTCCACCGCGAGTGAGCCGTACGGCGGCTGTGAGCCGGGCGAGTGGCTGCCGATGCCAGGACGGGCGACGCTGCGGCTGCTCGGGCGGGAGACGCCGCGCCTGTGGCGGGCCGAGCTGGACCGGGATGTGCAGGCGTACCTGCGCGAGCACGGACGGCCGATCCGCTACTCCTACGTGGACCGGGACTGGCCGATCGAGGCGTACCAGACCGTGTTCGCCACGGTGCCGGGCAGCGCCGAGATGCCCAGCGCGGGCCGGCCGTTCTCCGCGGAGCTGGTGACGGCCCTGGTGGCGCGGGGCATCGGGATAGCGCCGATCACCCTGCACACGGGGGTGGCCTCGCCGGAGAAGGACGAGCCGCCCTACGCCGAGCGCTACGAGGTGCCCGAGGCCACCGCCCGCCAGGTCAACCTGGCCAGGCACGGCGGCGCCAGGGTGGTGGCGGCGGGCACGACCGTGGTGCGGGCGCTGGAGACGGTCGTCGACGGCGACGGCCAGGTGACGGCGTCAGCCGGCTGGACCACCCGCGTCATCACCCCCGAGGCGGGCGTACAGGTGGTCACCGGGCTGATCACCGGCCTGCACGAGCCGCGCTCCAGCCACCTGCTGATGCTGAGCGCGATAGCCGGGCGACCGGCGCTGCGCCTGGCCTACGAGGCGGCCCTGCGGGAGGGCTACCTGTGGCACGAGTTCGGCGACACACACCTCATCATGAGCGGCTGATCTGTCGGAAAGCCGTACCTGCTACGCGAGCACCGACATGGGCGCAGTACCGTGGCTGAATGTGGACCAGCGTACCCTCCTGATCACTCTGACCGGCCCTGACCGGCCAGGCGTCACCTCGCGCCTGTTCTCCGTCCTGTCCGGCTTTCCCGTGACCGTCTCTGACATCGAGCAGGTCGTCATCCGTGGCCGCCTCACGCTCGGCGTGCTCGTCACCTACTCCGGCGGCCCTTCCACCGGCACCGGCAGCACGCTGGGCGCCATGTGGACCGCCGTGGAGCGCGTCGCCGAGGACCTCGGGATGGAGGTGGAGCTCTCCACCGGATCCCAGACCAGGGAGCACCGCCGCCGGGGTCGCCTCTCGGTGAGCGTCCTGGGCGCCACCCTGCAGCCGGCGGCCATCGCCGGCATCGCCGGGCGGATCTCCGCCGCCGGCGCCAACATCGACCGCATCGAACGCCTCGCCCAGTGGCCCGTCACCTGCATCGAGCTGTCGGTCTCCGGCGCCAACCCCGACCAGCTCAGGATCGACCTGGCCGCCGAGGCCGCCGCCCAGCAGGTCGACGTGGCCGTACAACGCACCGGACTGTCGCGGCGGGCCAAGCGGCTCATCGTGATGGACGTCGACTCCACGCTCATCCAGGGCGAGGTCATCGAGCTGCTGGCGGCCCACGCGGGCTGCCTCGAAGAGGTCGCCCGGGTGACCGAGGAGGCCATGCGCGGCGAGCTCGACTTCGCCGAGTCGCTGCGCCGCCGCGTCGCCCTGCTCGAAGGGCTGCCCGCCGAGGTCTTCGAGCTGGTACGCAAGGAGGTCGTGCTCACTCCCGGCGCCCGCACGCTGGTGCGTACCCTCAAGCGGCTCGACTTCCGCTTCGCCATCGTCAGCGGCGGTTTCACCCAGATCACCGACGCCCTGGTGGACGACCTGGGCATCGACTACTCCGCCGCGAACGTCCTGGAGGTCGTGGACGGCAAGCTGACCGGCCGGGTGGTGGGCGAGATCGTCGACCGGCCGGGCAAGGCCAAGGCGCTGGAGCGCTTCGCGCGCGAGGCCGGGCTGCCGATCAGCCAGACCGTGGCGATCGGCGACGGCGCCAACGACCTCGACATGATCGCCGCGGCCGGGCTGGGCATCGCGTTCAACGCCAAGCCCGTCGTGCGGCAGGCCGCCGACACTGCCGTCAACACGCCATACCTCGACTCGATCCTCTATCTGCTGGGCATCTCCAGAGCCGAGGTGGAGGCCGCCGACGCCGAGGACGGCCTGCTGTCCTCGCGCTGAGTCTCAGTGCTCCTTGGGGTTCCAGTGGGTGACCAGGCTGCCGTCTCCCGGCGAGAGGTCCGCCCACTCGGACTCCGTCCGGATCACCGCGAACGCGCCCGGCGGGAAGGCGAAGTCTCCGCCGGTCAGCGACAGGGCCAGGTCCAGCACGCCCGGATTGTGACCGCACAGCACCACGGTCCGCCGCTCCGGCCCGGCCTGGCGCACCAGCTCCAGGAGCTCCTCGAGGACGCCCTGATAGATGAGGCCCTGATGGTCGGTCTCGACGCCGGGCAGGGCGAGCTGGGCGGTGCGCCTGGTTCGCCGTGCCGTCGAGCACAGCACCAGGTCCGGCTCCAGCCCCAGGCCGCGGATCTCCGCACCGGCCCGTTCGGCGTCCTGCTCACCGCGATCGGTCAGTTTCCGGTCGTGGTCGGTCACGTCGGTCGTGTGGGCCGCCTTGGCATGGCGAAGCACGATCAGAGTACGCATCGCGTTCATCCTCTCGACGCCCACAGGGCGAGTCCGACGAGCACCGCCAGGATGGTCAACATCGCGAGCAGGATCATGGCCAGCGTTTTTCCACCGGAGGGCGGCTTGTCTTCCATCCGCCCAGTTTCGCACCGTGACCATCCGCCCGGCCAACACCCCCCGAGACGGCGCGACGCCCGCTCCAGTCGTACGTGGAGCGGGCGTCGCCAGGCAGGTCAGGAGGCCACAGGCTCCGACTTCCTGTCGTTGTCGTTGTTGATCGGCTCGACATTGACCGAACGGCGCTTGGACACGATGATCGCGCCCACGACCACGCCGACCGCCAGCACCGTGATGCCGATGCGCACCGCCGGGTTGCTCGCGTAGAGCACCACCGAGGGCGCCACCAGCAGCGCGACCAGGTTCATCACCTTGATCAGCGGGTTGATGGCCGGACCCGCGGTGTCCTTGAAGGGGTCGCCGACCGTGTCGCCGATGACCGTGGCGGCATGCGCCTCGGAGCCCTTCCCGCCGTGGTGGCCGTCCTCGACCAGCTTCTTGGCGTTGTCCCAGGCACCGCCGGAGTTGGACAGGAAGACGGCCATCAGGGTGCCGCACGCGATGGCGCCCGCCAGGAAGGCGCCCAGCGGCGCGTAACCCAGCGCGAACCCGACCGCGATCGGCGTCAGGACCGCCAGCAGGCCGGGCGTGGCCAGCTCGCGCAGCGAGTCCTTGGTGCAGATGTCCACCACCCGGCCGTAGTCCGGCTTGACCGTGCCGTCCATGATGCCGGGGTTGTTGCGGAACTGGTCGCGTACCTCGAAGACCACCCGCATCGCGGCCCGCCCGACCGCCGAGATGGCCAGGCCGGAGAAGAGGAACACCACCGCCGCGCCGATGATCAGACCGACCAGCACGTTGGGCGCGTCCACGCTGAGGCTGAACACCGACCCCGCCGGCAGCTCGCCCTCCACCGCGGTCCTGAAGGCGCCGAACAACGCCGTCGCCGCGAGCACCGCGGTGGCGATCGCGATGCCCTTGGTGATGGCCTTGGTGGTGTTGCCGACGGCGTCGAGGCTGGTGAGCACCTGGGCGCCCTCGCCCTCGACGTCGCCGGACATCTCCGCGATGCCCTGCGCGTTGTCGGAGACCGGCCCGAAGGTGTCCATCGAGACGATGACGCCGACCGTCGTGAGCAGGCCGGTGCCCGCCAGCGCGACCGCGAACAGCGCGACCGTCACGTTGCCGAAGCCGAGCAGGAAGGCGCCGTAGACCGCGCCGCCGATGATCAGCGCCGAGTAGACGGCCGACTCCAGGCCGACGCTGATGCCGGCCAGGATGACGGTCGCCGCGCCGGTGCGCGAGCTCTCGCCGATCTCCCGTACGGGACGCCTGGTGGTCTCGGTGAAGTAGCCGGTCAGCAGCTGGATGGCGCTGGCCAGGACCAGGCCGATGAGCACCGCGCCGATCGCGATGATCCGCGGGTCGGCGTCGGACTGCACGGCCGAGCCGGACAGCTCGCTGAAGCTGCTGGGGAGGTACCAGAACGTCGCCGCCGCGACCAGGACCGCGGAGATCGCGGCCGAGATGAAGAAGCTGCGGTTGATGGCGGCCATGCCGTTGCGGTCGCCGTCGCGCATGCGGGTGACGAAGATGCCGATGATCGCGGTGATGACGCCGATCATCGGGACGATGAGCGGGAAGATCAGGCCTTCCTCGCCGAAGGCGACCCGGCCCAGGATGAGGCTGGCGACCAGCATGACCGCGTACGACTCGAACAGGTCGGCCGCCATGCCGGCGCAGTCTCCGACGTTGTCGCCCACGTTGTCGGCGATGGTCGCCGCGTTGCGCGGGTCGTCCTCGGGGATGCCCTGCTCGACCTTGCCGACCAGGTCGGCGCCGACGTCGGCGGCCTTGGTGAAGATGCCGCCGCCGACTCGCATGAACATCGCCAGCAGCGCCGCTCCGAAGCCGAAGCCTTCGAGCACGCCCGGCGCGTCACCCTGGTAGATGAAGACGACCACCGCCGCGCCCAGCAGGCCCAGGCCGACGGTGAACATGCCGGCCACGCCGCCGGTGCGGAAGGCGATGCGCATGGCGAGCTTCTCGCCCGACTCACGGGCGGCGGCGGCGACGCGGACGTTGCCACGCACGGCCAGCCACATGCCGATGAACCCGGTCAGGGCGGAGAACACCGCGCCGACCACGAAGAAGATCGAGCGGCCGACGCGTACGTCGAGCTCGCCTGGTAGCAGAAGCAGCAGGAACGGGATGATCACGACAAAGATCGCCAGTGTCCGGAACTGCCGCGTAAGATAGGCGGCGGCCCCTTCCTGCACGGCACGGGCGATGTTCTGCATGCGTTCCGTGCCCTGGTCGGCGGCCAGCACCTCACGCACCAGGCCGCCGGCGACGGCTAGTGCGAGCAGTGCGACCGCGGCGACCACGATCACGATGGTGAGGTTGTTCGAGCTCAGGGCCAGATTGGACGCTGGCTCCAGTGCCAGCACGTGGCTATACATCGTTCTCCTCGGCAAGACCGGTCGTCCTGCCCGGGTGGCGCTGCAAGGTTCGGCTGGGCGGTGCGGCACCATCCGGGTTGTGGGTGCCGCTTCCGGTTGAATCCGCGGTTTCGCCAGATCACCTTGGCCGGTGCCGGGAGTCTACGCAGGGGATTCTCAGATATGAAGGCTCTGAGGGCGGGGAATTGTGCGCCCGTCCGGTAAGCGCCTGACAGCAGGGCGTTTTGGTATCTGACATGCGATATTTCCCCCGCTTTACGGCCGTGACTGCGCGGAAAAAAGTGCCGCCCGAAACCCGTCGGCGCGTCGCCCGCACATGGCGAGACCGGAGCCTTCGCAAGAATCTTGGAAGACTCCGGTCTCACGGCACACAGGCACGTCCGGTGGCATCCGCCACCCGCGCGCCGCGCCGCACACCTGCCTGAAACGCCCTGAACGCCTCCGTACGGCGCTACGCGGCCGTGCGGTGCCGAAGATGTCCTTAACGCCGGCCCGTAGGCTTTCAGGAGCCTCTGGAACGCTCCTAGCTCGGGTGGCCGTTGGCGGCGGGCCAGCTCATGCGGATGCGCATGCCCTTGGGACTGGGAAAGACCTCCACGTCGTCGGCCAGGCCCGCGATCACGGCGATGCCGAAACCGGACATGAACGAGTCCGAGAGCATGCCCAGGTCAAGGGGTTGCTCCTGCTTGATCTCATCGCTGGGCGCCTGGTCACTGACCGTGACCTCGAACCGCCCCGAGTCGTCCTTGAGCTCGATGCGAATGGGCTCGCCCGGGCAGTGTGCGCGATGCGCCTCAACCGCCCGGGAGCACGCCTCACCCACGGCGAGCCGGACCTCGTCCAGCAGGGACTCCTCCACGCCGGTGCGGCGGGCTATCGCCGTCGCCACCAACCGGGCGGTCCGCACGTGGGCGGGAAGAGCGCTGAACATCAGCTCGACGGTAGCCATGCTACTTGTCTTTGCCGTGAGCTTCCTTGGCTTCGTCGACCGAAGCGTAGATCCCGAAGACCTTGGTCAGCCCGGTGATCCGGAAGATCTTGAGGATGCGCTCCTGGGTGCACACCAGCTCCAGGGAGCCGTCGTGCGCACGAACTCGCTTTAGCCCACCGACCAGGACACCAAGACCCGTCGAGTCCAGGAAGTCCACCTTCTCCATGTTGACGAGCAGGTGGAAATTGCCCTTGTTCACCAGATCGATGAGGAGCTCACGCAATCTCGGCGCCGTGTAGACATCGATCTCACCTTCGACCTCCACGATGGTGAGTCCGTCTTCGGTGCGGTGATCCAACTTCAGATCCACAGATCCTCCAGCGCCTCGCCTGCGAAACTACCCTTGCGGGCCTGGCACTCTGGAGCGGGGCTCCCGACTGCCGGACCCTGACGCGCGGCATTCAACCACGCGTCCGGCTTGTGTCTACACGAAATCACGATTCCCGACGACTTTGCCCACGGACGCAGACTGGAAACAGTGACTTCCACCGCATCCTCCCCACACCGAACGGGTCCACTCCTCCACCACCTGCTCGGAGTTCCCGCACGTCACGAGCGTGTCACCCATGTGGAGCATGTTCCAGCACGTCAGGCAGGTCAAGCCAGATGGCCGGATTGGGCTCCAGAACTGCTGGTTACGCGCTCGGCGAACCACGGCGTCACGGGGCTGTGGCCCCACCAGTACGAGGCCGCCGACCTGGCCTATCGTGGCCGAAACGTGATCATTTCCACGGGCACGGCCTCGGGGAAGTCGCTCGCCTACCTCACCCCGGCGATCGCCTCCTGTCTCGACGGCGGCACCGTTCTTTACCTCACGCCGACCAAAGCCCTGGCCGCCGACCAGCTCCGCGGCATCCGTGACCTGCGCATCACCCAGGTGCGGGCCGCCTGCTTCGACGGTGACACGCAGTACGAGGAGCGCACCTGGGTCCGCAAGCACGCCAACTACGTCCTGACCAACCCCGACATGCTGCACCGCGGCATCCTGCCCCGGCACGCGCAGTGGTCGGCGTTCTTCCGGCGGCTGAGCCTCGTGGTCGTCGACGAGTGCCACGGCTACCGCGGCGTGTTCGGCTCCCACGTGGCCCAGATCCTGCGCCGCCTGCGCCGCGTCTGCGCCCGCTACGGCACGCAGCCCACGTTCCTGCTCGCCTCGGCCACCGCCAGCGAGCCCGGCACGTTCGCCAAGCGGCTCACCGGGCTTGAGATGGCCGAGGTGACGACGGACGCCTCGCCGAAGGGTTCGACGACCGTCGCGCTCTGGGAGCCGCCCCTGACGGAGCTGCGCGGCGAAGGAGGGGCGCCGGTGCGGCGCACGGCCACCGCCGAGGCGGCTGACCTGCTGGCGGACCTGGTGCTGGCGGAGGTCCGCACCCTCGCCTTCGTCCGCTCCCGCCGCGGCGCCGAAACGGTGGCCCTCACCGCCCGCGCCAAACTCGCCGACATCGCCTTCTCCCTGTCCACCCACCCCAGCACGGTCACCCCCCACCCCAACCCCGCCTCCTCCGCAGCCACCCATCCCAACTCGGGCCTGGCCCCCTCCGGCCAGCCCGATGGCGGAAATCCCCTGACCGAACACCCTGACCCCGGCCTTTTCGCAGCCGACCGTCCCCATTCGGGGCTGTCCCTTTCGGACTCATCCGGTGCGGCAGAAGCGTCGGCAAAGCATCCCGATTCGGGTCTGGCCGGCTTCGGCGAGTCCCGCGCGGGCGAACCCCTCCCAGGGGAGCGCGAGCCCCTCGTTGAGGTGGGCGAACCCCACTCGGGGGTGGGCGGGTCCGCGAGTCTTCAGGGCGAGGGGGGTCCGGCGTGGGCGCTGCCGGAGGGCTCCGATCTGCCCGACAAGGTCGCGGCCTATCGGGCCGGATATCTGGCCGAGGACCGCAGGGTTCTGGAGAAGGCGTTGCGTTCGGGCACGCTCATGGGCTTGGCCACCACCAACGCGCTGGAGCTCGGCGTGGACGTGTCCGGCCTGGACGCCGTACTGATCGCCGGCTGGCCGGGCACCCGCGCCTCCCTCTGGCAGCAGGCCGGCCGGGCGGGCCGCGACGGCCAGGACGCGCTGGCCGTGCTCATCGCCCGGGACGACCCTTTGGACACCTACCTGGTCCATCACCCCGAGGCCCTGTTCGGCCAGCCCGTCGAGGCGATCGTCCTGGACCCCGACAACCCGTACGTCCTCGGTCCCCACTTGTGCGCCGCCGCCGCAGAGATCCCCCTGACGGAGGAGGACCTGCCCACTTTCGGCAACGCCGCGGCCGCCGTACTCGACACCCTCGTCACCGACGGCCTGCTGCGCCGGCGCCCGGCCGGATGGTTCTGGACCAGGCGCGAGCGCGCCACCGACCTGGCCGACATCCGGGGCGGCGGCGGCGCGCCGATCCAGGTCGTGGAGTCCTCGACCGGCCGCCTGCTGGGCAGCGTCGACGAGCCGTCCGCACACACGATGGTCCACACCGGCGCCGTCTACATCCACCAGGGCGAAACGTTCCTGGTGGAGCTTCTCGACCTAGAAGCCGGCGTGGCCCTGGTATCCAGCGCCCAGCCCGACTACTCCACCTTCGCCCGCGACATCACCGACATTTCTGTCCTTTCCACCCTCCGTTCCCACTCCTTGGGACCCGGCACCCTGCACTTCGGCGAGGTCGAGGTCACCAGGCAGGTCGTCTCCTACCTCAAACGCCGCCTCCAATCAGGCGAGACACTCGGCGACGAGCCCCTGGACCTACCGCCCCGCACCCTGCGCACCCGCGCCGTCTGGTGGACCCTGCCGGCCTCCGAGGTGGCCGCGCTGGCCGAGGACGGCTTCGACCTCGGCGGCGCCGCCCACGCCGCCGAACACGCCGCCATCGGCCTCCTGCCCCTGTTCGCCACGTGCGACCGCTGGGACATCGGCGGCGTCTCCACCGAGCTCCACGCCGACACGGGCCTGCTCACCGTGTTCGTCTACGACGGCCACGAGGGCGGCGCCGGCTTCGCCGAACGCGGCTACGCCCGCGCCACCGACTGGCTCACCGCCACCCGCCAGGCGATCGCCTCCTGCGAATGCGAACGCGGCTGCCCCTCCTGCATCCAGTCCCCCAAGTGCGGCAACGGCAACGAACCCCTGGACAAACGCGGCGCCCTCCGCCTCCTAGCCACCCTCCTCGACCCCTGACCGCACCCTGCTCAAGAATCACCACACCACCCTCACAACCACAGCCTCCCCGCCCACCTGCCCGCCCGCCTGCCCGCCCGCCTTGCCCTGCCCTGCCCTGCATGCCCTGCCTCCCCGCCCACCTGCCCGCCCGCCTGCCCGCCCGCCTTGCCCTGCCCTGCCCTGCATGCCCTGCCTCCCCGCCCACCTGCCCGCCCGCCTGCCCGCCCGACTTGTCCTGCCCTGCCCTGCATGCCCTGCCTACCTGCCCGCTTGCCCGCCCTTCCTCCGCCTGCCCGCCCGCCTTGCCCTGCCCTGCCTACCTGCCCGCTTACCCGCCCTTCCTCCGCTTGCCCGCTTGCCCGCCTATCGCCAAGACCCGAGCTAGCGGTAGCCGACCAGGTATTGTCACCTCGCACACGTACAGATGTCATGAAGTTGGCCGAAAGTCTCTGAACGGGAGTCTGCTGGGCATCACAGAGGCGTTCCGGCCGTCATAAAAGGCCTCAGCGGACAGGTGTTGGTCAGCTGGTCCATAGTGGTCGTGTCTGCCGGGGTGCCACGTATCAGCGCTTCTGGCCTCATATTCCACATGTCGGCGGCCTCGCCGGACCGACGGTGTCGATACCGCGCAGAGCTGTCCGCCAGGAGGACGCAGCAGAACTGGCTTACGAATCCGGGCTGGCCGGACGGCATGGTACGTCCGAAGACTTTGTTCGTATCGAAAAGGAACGCTATGGACGCTCTTTTCCTGCACGAAAAATTCCTCAGCGACGCGCTTCCTCGGGTTCAGCAAGATCCGAGAGTGGCCGGTGTTGCCGTCGCGGGGTCGATCGCGAGGGGACACCCCGATGTGTACTCCGATGTCGATCTCATCGTGGTCATCGACGACGAGGCGTTCGACTCGGTCATGAAGGAGCGTCTTGAGCTGATCGGCTCATGGACCGCCCTGGTGGCGGGTTTCACCGGGGAGCACGTCGGCGAACCCCGCCTGATTATCACACTTGTCGGGCCGGCCCTCCTCCACGTCGACTTCAAGTTCGTGCGGGCCTCCGACTTCGCCGAGCGCGTCGAAGACCCGGACATCCTGTGGGACCGAGACGGCAACCTGGCCGCCTGTCTGGCGGAGCATCCGCCGGCGGACCCGTCGCTCGACCTCCAGTGGATCGAGGACCGATTCTGGGTCTGGGTGCACTACGGCGCGACGAAACTCGGCCGCGGCGAACTGTTCGAGGTCATCGGCTTCCTCGGCTACCTGCGCGAGGCCGTGCTGGGTCCGCTGGCCGCTCGGCGGGTGGGTGCGTCACCGCGCGGCGTCCGCCACCTCGAATCCATCGCACCGGACGAGGCGCGCGCCCTTCAAGGAACCCTCTGCGGTTACGACCGGCACGACGCCGGTCAGGCCCTGCTCGCCTGCGTCGAGCTCTACCGGCAGTGGCTCGACGACACCGAAGCGGTGATCGAACCCCGTCACCACGCCGAAAAGCTCGCCGTACAGTACCTCCACGACGTCATCGATCAGGCGAGCTGACCAAGCCGCCCCACCGCCCACCGTCTGCGGGACACCGCTCCGCAGGAGGCATCCGAGGCGCCGCGGCTGACGCCGCTCCTGTCCGCAGGGCTTCACTCGAAGATGCCCTCGGCCAGGACATCCTTCGCCCGGCCTCAGCGAGCAAAGCCTTTGCCAGCAGGCTCTAAGCGGGGTAGACGTAAGGGGCCTTACGGGCGGGCAGGAAAGGAGAGCGCTTCGGTGATTTGCTGGGTTAGGGGTGTTCCTGACGGGCTGGTCCTGCTCTTGATCTGCCAGTCAGGGTGCGTGTGCCCAGACCGGGGAGTGAGAACTTCACCGTTGTCCAGACATCTGCGACTTCACCGGTGATCGTGCAGTTGGACAGCTCGACACCGTTCTCCTCAGCGATGGCCGCCGCATGGGCGCAGGCTGACTTCGGGTCGATGATGGCGAGTTTGGCCGCCGCCAGGGCACTCAGGTCGGCGGCATCGTTCAAGCGGTGACGGGCAACGCGTACGGAACCCACCATGGCGAGGGCCGTGGCCACCGCCATGAGGAGACCCATGAGGGCGACGGCCCACAGCGTGGCCGATCCTCTGTCACTGCGTCTGGCAGACATTTTCACTCTCATGTTGGGCTCTGATCCGCTGCGACAAGAGGATCGATCCAGTTGGTGGCAAGGTGCCCGGTGCCGGTCGCGGGAAAGGCACCTGATCAGGGCTACGAACGCCGACGCACGAACCGAATGCCGGCCCCGCCCGCAGGCAAGGGCCGGGAAACACGGGGTTGCAGTGCCGACGCTGCCTGCCGCCGAGGTCGGGGCGGGTGTCGACGGTGAGTCAGGGCTCGGTGGCGGCGGTCGCGGATGCGGTGACTTGGACTGCGGGGAGTGCCGGGCCCCAAGGGGGTCGTACTTCGACGGAGATTTCGATTCTTGTCTGCTCTGAGTTTCGGCTTACGTTGACCTGGGCTTCGTGGCCGGTGGCTACGCGGACGAGGGTGCGGACCTCGTCCAAGGGCTCGCCTCTGGCCGCTGCTCGTGCTGCGACTCGCGCCGCGTCGACGCACTCCAGTTGGACCGCTACCGCCTGGATGGCCCATAGCGCGGCTGCCAGGACCACCACGAGCGCAGGCAGCATCGCGGCGGTCTCCGCTGTCACGGAGCCTCGTGATGTCGAGCGTCCGGTCGTCCTTGGTATCGCTGTCGGGTGGGCGGTCATCCGTTGAGCTTGAGTGCGCGGTCTATGAGCGCCGAGAGCATCTCGGTCACCTCGGGGCTGTTGACGATTTTGAAAAGCAGCGCGGCGAATGCGCAGGCCGCGATCGTGCCTACGGCGTATTCCGCTGTGGACATACCGCGATCACCATGGGCACCCGTGATACGGGCTCGCCTGTCGGACCACCAGTGTCGGCAGTGGGCGCTCAGGCGCTGGCTCCGGACCTTCAAGCTGCGTGCCTGGGAGGATCGCGAGGTGTCTGCTGCGGCGCTGGTCTCGTCCAGGCTGGCGGTCTTGTTCCGGCTGGCGGCTTCCTTTCGGGTGAGGACTTTCTCCGGGCTGACGGCTTCCTTCGGGCTGAACTCATTGTTCCCGGTGAGCTCATTGTTCGGGCTGATGGCGCAGTCAGGCATGGGTGTCTCCCAGTGCTCGTTGCCGGTCAAGGGGAGGTGACCGGCGAGGGAGTTCCAGGCTCGCGGAAGACGGCCTTGAGCCAGCGGGCCGAGCGTCGTTCTGTGGATAACGACGGAAGGAGGAGCGAGGCTGTGGACAACTAACTCAGGGTCCACGTCGTCTGTTCCGCGCACGTTCAGCCGGAACAATCCGAGTGATCAGCGTCAAAGGGCCGCAGCGCGGAGGAACACCTCGGCGAACGTCCGTATCCGCTGCGACTCCCGCGCGAAAGCCTCCACTAACGCGCCGCAGACGGCGATGAGCGCAGTTAATGCCGTTTGCGGAGTCTGAAAGTGAACAGCGGGACAAGCAGGTCGTTCGCGGCGTCCGGTTCTCCGAGGTTGTCAGAGAGCGGGGTGGCTGCTCAGGGGAGGACGATGGCGGATGCGAGGCCTGCGACCACGGGGATGATGCCGAGCAGGACGAAGGCCGGGAGGAAGCAGAGGCCCAGGGGGGCCACCGCCTTGACGCCTACGCTGCGTGCTGCCGCCACCGAGGCGGCTCGGGTGGCGTCGCGGGCGTCGTCCGCCAGGCGGGTCAGCACGTCCGCGACGGGTGCGCCGCTTTGGGCTGCTCGGCTCATCGCTCGGGAGAGTGGGGCCATGGCGGGTTCGCGGGCGAGGAACGCCCAGGTGGGTTCCGGGTCGGCACCGAGGCGTAGTTGGGCGCTTACCCAGCTCAAACGGTCCCCCAGTGGGCCTGCTATCGCCGTTGCGGATGCTTGGGTGGCGGCGGTCACCGGCTGGCCGGCGAGGAGGCAGGCGGCCATGAGGTCGACGGCGAAGGGGAGGTCGGCGGCGATCCGGCGGCGGTCTCGCTGGAGCTCTGGCGGGTCTCGCTTGTGGAGGATGGCCGCCACCACGGGTGCGAGGAGCAGGGCCGCCACGACACCCGCGACACCACCGATGAGCAGGCCGACGACGAGTCCCGTGCAGGTGGCGGGGATGAGTGTACGGCTGGTCAGTCGGCGTGCCAGCGGCTCGTCGAGCCAGGTGGGGAGAGGCGGATCTGCGGAATCAGGGCGGATGCTCCTGGATTGACCGTCGTCCGTGCTCAGCCGGATATGCGAGGGCGGTGCGTCGGAGTTGAGCCCTCCCCTGCGGAGCCCTGCCTCGTGAAACCCGGCTCCGAAAGAGCCAGTTCTGAGAGAGCCGGCGCTTGGAGAACCGGCGCTCGGAGAACCGGTGCTGCGGGTCGAAGGGCTGAGCGGTGCTTGTGGGTGGCTTCGGCTCGTCGCGTAGGAGGTGGGCCGGGGAAGCAATCTCGCCAGGCGTTGCGACGGGGTGGTGGCGGGTGTCCACAGCCAGGCCGCCAGAGCGGCGCAGACCGTGGCAATGAGCTCCAGCATCAGTGCTTTTCCGTTCGGGATCGCCGAGCCGATGGGCTCCGGCGTGCCGCGTGTGCGGCGGGTCAGGACTCCGTGGCGCGTACGGCCATCCGGTGGGTCCACCACAGGCCACCGACGTCCAGGGCGATCCCGCTGGTCAGGCAGAGCAGACCGGGAACGCCGCCGAGCAGGAAGCCGAGCGGTCGCATGCCGAGGGCCGCGCCCATGAGGAGACCCAGGGCCGGGAGCGCGGCCAGCATTCTGGCTGTGGCGCGTGGGCCCGCCAGTTGCGCGGCGACGTCCTGGCGGTGGGCCTGGGCGGTACGCAGCGCGCTGCCCACCCGCTCGACCACGGCCGCGAGACCGGCGCCCGCGCTCACCCCTATGTCCCAGCACGCGGCCAGGCGGACCAGGCCTTCTCCGCCCTGAGCCGGGGCCGCGGACACCAGTGCCCGGGACACGTCGCCGCCATCTCTCGCCGCGGCCAGAACCGGGCGCAGCGCCTCGGGGTCAGGGAGGTCCACCGCCGAGACCGCCCTGGTCAACGCCTCTCCCGGGGTGCGACCGGCGGACAGCTCGGCCGACAGCGCCTGGCACAGCTCTATCGACGCCCGGCGCCACGCCTGCGCACGGCGGGCCGGGCTCGGACGGGTGAGCAGCCGCCGCAGCGAGTGCCGCCAGGGATCCCCTTTGCGGGCGGTCAGCCTGTGGAGCCGAAGCTCCGCCGGCTCTGGTCCTGTCCACAGCCATACGGCGAGAGCTGTGGAGAGTGTGGCCACCAGGAGTCCGGTCATCGAGGCCCCACCTGGCCCGCGATCATGATTGCGGGCCGGCGGCCATGGCCGCGTAGGCAGGGCCTGGACGAGGGCGGCCTTCGGGGTCGAAGGTCACGGCGGGGACGGCTTCGACCAGGCCGGTCGACGTTCGGGAGAGCAGGCAGATCTCCGAGACGCGGCGTCGTCCGGCCGGGCGGGTGCGGGTCAGATGGATGACCACGTCCAGGGCCGCGGCGAGCTGGCTGTGCACGGCTTCCCTGCTCAAGCCCGCCGCGCAGCCCAGCGCCTCAAGGCGGGCGGGCACGTCGGTCGCGGTGTTGGCGTGCAGGGTGCCACAGCCGCCCTCATGGCCGGTGTTGAGGGCGGCCAGCAGGTCCACGACCTCCGACCCGCGCACCTCCCCTACGACGAGGCGGTCCGGACGCATCCTGAGCGCCTGTCGCACCAGGTCACGCAGGCCCACGCCGCCCGCGCCCTCCAGGTTGGCCGGCCGGGTCTCCAGGCGGACCACGTGCGGGTGCAGGGGGCGCAGCTCGGCGGAGTCCTCGACCAGCAGGAGCCGCTCGCCCGGGTCCGCCAGCGACAGCAGGGCCGACAACAGCGTGGTCTTCCCTGTGCCTGTCCCGCCGGTCACCAGGAATGCTCGCCTGGCCGACACCAGGGCGGTGAGCATCGGGACCACCGGCGGTGTGATCGTGCCCGCGGCCACCAGATCGTCGAGCGTGAACGTGCGTCGGGGCGGCAGCCGGAGGGAGACGCAGGTGCCGCCGGAGGCGATGGGAGGCAGGACGGCGTGCAGGCGGACGCCTCCGGCCAAGCGGGCGTCCACGTGCGGGGAGGCGTCGTCCAGGCGTCTGCCCGCGGCGGCCGCCAGGCGCTGGGCGAGCCTGCGGACGGCGCCGTCGTCGGTGAAGGTGACCGACGTGAGGCGCAGGCCCTGCCCGTCGTCGACCCACACCTCGCGGGGGCCGTTGACGAGCACGTCGGTGACGTCGGGCTCGGCCAGCAGGGGCTCCAAGGGGCCCGCGCCGATGAGGTCGGCGCACAGGGCGCGGGCGACGGCGAGGATCTCGGCGTCGCCGTAGACCGATCTCTCCGCCCGGAGGGCCACGGCCACCTGGGCGGCGGTGGGCTCGACTCCCGCGCGGGCCAGCCGTACGCGCACGGCTTCGACCAGTTGGGCGGACACGTGCGGGCTCATGCGGGCAGCAGGTCGTGCAGGAGCGATGCGCAGAAGCCGCCCAGCACGGTGCGCGGGCCGAGTTTCGGCAGATCGCCGCGGTTGAGGGTGGCCGTCAGGCGCGGCTGGTCGGCCAGGTGCCCGGCCGCGGGGATGCCAAGGGAGGCGGCCGCCACGTCGTGGTCGAGGATGCCGGGGCGCATGACCGCGCGGATGTCGGCCGTGTGCCGTCCGGCCTGCTCCAGGACCTGTGCGGCGGCCAGGACGCCGCGCACGTCGGCGGTGGCCACCAGGAGTGTGCGGCTCGCCCTGCTGAGCGCCTCGATCGCGGACGGGTCCAGGTGCCGTGGAAGGTCCACGACCACCAGGTCGAAGCCGCGGCGGCCCGCCTCCAGGACCGAGCGCATGGCCTGCGCCGGAATGGCCTGGGTCGCACCTCGATGGAAGGAGAGCACCGCCAGATCCCCGCAGGACGGCAGCGCGGCCTGGAGGGCGGCGGAACTGATGCGGCCCTGCCTGGCTACGAGGTCCGCCCATCTCGCGCCCGGGGTCTCCTCCTGGCCGAGCAGCGCGTCGAGGCCGCCGCCGAGGGGATCGGCGTCCACCAGGAGGGTGCGCCGGTGATCGCCGGCGGCGCGCAGGGCGAGGCAGGCCGACAGCACGCTGGTGCCCGCGCCGCCACGGCCGCCGATCGCGCACAGGACGGCGCCTGAACGCGGATCGGGCTCCATCGCGTCGGCGAACTCGTCCACGAGACGGCGCTCCTCCTCGGGCAGCGACACCACCGCCTGGGCGCCCGCGGTGACGCATCGTCGCCAGGTGTCCGGGTGGCCGGGGTCGCGGGTCACCAGCAGCACCCGGTCCCGGGCGGGCGGTGCGAAGGCGGCCACGGCGTCGGCCAGATCGGCGCCGACCACCACCAGGGGCGCCAGGCTCCAGAAGGGGCGGGCGTGCGCCGGGACGTGGGCGACGTCGAGCTGCGCTCCGGCCGCGGCGGCTATGCGAACAAGGTCGTCGAGCAGGTCTCGATCCTCGGTGATGACCAGTGGGCGGTGCATCGGGGCCTCCCTGTCGTTCGGGAGGCTCAGCATGCGGAGGACCGGGACGGTCGCGCGGAGGTGAACGGGATTCTGTGGACAGCTGGCTCGTCGGCCGCAGAGCCTGTGGAAAACCTGGAAAAGGGGCGACCCCCGCCGGGGGGGAGAGCGGGGGTCGCCTACCGGTCCGGCTCTGGGGGGGTAGAGCCGGTCCCGTTATAGAAGAAAGCTTTCGTCACTTGACCACGGCAAGGCATGGGAGCCGGAAACCAATCCCCACGCACACTCGCTGCGGTTTCGGGTGATACCCCCGTATGCTGCCCGATCCACTCGACTTTCGTCGAGGAGCAAAGTCGCGTTTTCGCCAAGTTTTTTCCCTATGGGATAACGATCACATAAAGATGATCACGCT
The DNA here is from genome assembly GCF_014646515.1 of Nonomuraea glycinis. Taxonomy (GTDB): domain Bacteria; phylum Actinomycetota; class Actinomycetes; order Streptosporangiales; family Streptosporangiaceae; genus Nonomuraea; species Nonomuraea glycinis. The sequence continues at coordinate 51,324 of NZ_BMNK01000012.1, read as the reverse complement.
GTGTGATCGTCACGGCTTGGTAACCACACGCCCGGGCGCTACTTCCCCCGGCACACCGCGTCGCCGCCACGGCCGGGTAAAGGTCTTGTTCTCAGGGGTTCCCATCAGGGCAGATCCGTCGTACAAAGGTGACACGGACCAGTTGTCCGGGTGCATCCACCGGGCACCCACGCGCGACCAGCCGCGGGAGGCGCGTCGAGACGGGCTTGACCCGATCCGACGAATAGAGGTGCACGCTTGGTAACCCGGTGTGATGCACGAGCAGACGGCGTCTCCTATCGAGACGCCGTCCGCTATGTCGTCAGCCTCTCTGCATCGCTTCGCAGATCGCCGCCGTCTCGCGCACACCGAGCGTGACCGCCGAGGCACACTGTTGTATCCATTGCGATACCCCCTCAGGTGTGCCGGTCAGGTAAGCACGCAGCCCCTCGGCGTACGGCTGGTCGAGATGCCCGACCTCCACCGCTACCAGCGATTTGGGGTCCAGGCCGTACTCGACCAGGGTGAGCCGCTCGGCCGCGCGCGCGACGACGCCGTCAGCGGTGCCGAACGGCCGCAGTACCGCGAGCTCGGCGTGCACGACGGCGGCCAGCACGAGCGCCGGCGCCTTCGTCGGGGCGGACAGCAGCGTGAAAAGGCTCTCCAAGCGGGCCGCGGCCTCTTCGGCGGCCGGCGCCGGGCCCAGCCCCAGGGGATCCGGGACTGCTCGCGGGCGGCCCAGGTCCGGCTCGTCTGGGACCGCTCGCGGGCGGCCCAGGTCCGGCTCGTCCGCCAGCCCCGCCGCGGCCACGGTGTGCAACCGGGCGAGCACCTGCCTGGGCGACTGACGCCAGGTGGACCCCAGCCGGCCCAGTTCGGCCGACGCGCGCAGAGCGCCCTGGACGACCGGATCGTGCACCTCGTCCCTGCGCAGGGCCTCAAGGGGTACGTCCACGCCCTCGATCGCCGCGGAGGCGCGGGCGCCACGCAGGGAGGACTCCGTGGACACCGCCGGGCTGGCACGGCGCAGGACTCGGTGGCGGTAGAGCCGGTCCACGGCCTCGCGGGCGGTGTCGACCGCCTCGGCGACACCGGGGAGCTGCGCGATCGCGGCCAAAGGGTCTGTCACGGGACCCGACCCTACCCGCGGGCCCGCGGGACCCTGAGGGCAGGGAGCGGGCATTTCCCCGAAACCCTGCGGGGACCCAAAAAGCGCGAAAAATGCGTCTTCATTGTCTCGTTCCATAATTAAGAGATCCCGAGACGACAACGTTTTAATAGCATTTGTCACGCTGTCTGACTGACAATGCGGCCCATACAGTCAAAGGTACAGACCTGTCTAGACCTCTTGTGGTGGAGGCCCCTGACCTGGTGGAGTGGGAGACGACCTATCCCATCTGGCCGTAGAAGGAGCACGAGGTGGCCCCGGAGACCCCCGGCAACGAACCCCAGGCGCTGTCCAACCTGCTGCACGAGAACCGCAGGTTCGCACCACCGGCCGACCTGGCAGCGGCCGCCAACGTGACCGTGGACGCCTACACCGAGGCGTCCGCCGACAATCTCGGCTTCTGGGACCGGGCCGCCGAGCGGCTGACCTGGACGAAGCGGTGGGACACCACCCTGGAGTGGAATCCCCCGTTCGCCAAGTGGTTCGTCGGCGGTGAGCTCAACGTCGCCTACAACTGCGTCGACCGGCACGTCGAGGCCGGTCACGGCGACAAGGTGGCTTACTACTGGGAGGGTGAGCCGGAGGGCGACAGCCGCACCATCACCTACAGCGACCTGCAGGCCGAGGTGTCCAAGGCGGCCAACGCCCTGCAGGAGCTGGGTGTGGGCAAGGGCGACCGGGTGGCGGTCTACCTGCCGATGATCCCCGAGTTGCCGATCACGATGCTCGCCTGCGCGCGCATCGGCGCGATCCACTCGGTGGTGTTCGGCGGCTTTTCCGCGAACGCGTTGAAGAGCCGCATCCACGACGCCGACGCCAAGCTCGTCGTCACCTCCGACGGCGGCTACCGCCGAGGCGCCCCGTCCGCGCTGAAGCCGACGGTGGACGAGGCCGTGGCCGAGTGCCCGCAGGTGGAGAACGTCCTGGTGGTGCGCCGCACCGGCCAGGAGGTCGCCGTCAACGAGCGCGACGTGTGGTGGCACGACCTGGTCGACCGGCAGAGCGACCAGCACACCCCCGTGTCCAACGAAGCCGAGGACCCGCTCTACATCCTCTACACCAGCGGCACGACCGGTAACCCCAAGGGCATCCTGCACACCACCGGCGGCTACCTGACGCAGACCGCCTGGACGTACAACGCGGTCTTCGACCTCAAGCCGGACAACGACATCTACTGGTGCACGGCCGACATCGGCTGGGTGACCGGGCACTCCTACATCGTGTACGGCCCGCTGGCCAACGGCGCGACGAGCGTGATCTACGAGGGCACGCCGGACACCCCGCACCGGGGCAGGTTCTGGGAGATCGTCCAGAAGTACAAGGTGACGCTCCTCTACACCGCTCCGACGGCGATCCGGACGTTCATGAAGTGGGGCGACGACATCCCCGCCAAGTTCGACCTGTCCAGCCTGCGCATCCTGGGGTCGGTCGGCGAGCCGATCAACCCGGAGGCCTACGTCTGGTACCGCGAGCACATCGGCGGGGACCGCTGCCCGGTCGTGGACACCTGGTGGCAGACCGAGACGGGCGCGATCATGATCAGCCCGCTGCCGGGCGTCACCGCGACCAAGCCCGGCGCCGCCATGCGGCCACTGCCCGGCATCAGCGCGGACGTGGTCGACGACCAGGGCAACAGCGTGCCGGACGGCGGCGGCGGGTTCCTGGTGATCCGCGAGCCGTGGCCGTCCATGCTCCGCACGATCTGGGGCGACGACCAGCGCTACATCGACACCTACTGGAGCAGGTTCGAGGGGATGTACTTCCCCGGCGACGGCGCCAAGAAGGACGAGGACGGCGACCTGTGGCTGCTCGGCCGGGTGGACGACGTCATGCTCGTCTCCGGCCACAACATCTCCACCACCGAGGTGGAGAGCGCGCTGGTCAGCCACCCGAAGGTCGCGGAGGCGGCCGTGGTAGGCGCCACCGACCCGGTGACCGGCCAGGCCATCGTGTCGTTCGTGATCCTGCGCGGCGGCGCCGAGGAGGGCGCGGACATCGCCGCGGAGCTGCGCGCGCACGTGTCCAAGACGCTCGGCCCGATCGCCAAGCCACGCCAGATCCTGGTGGTCCCTGAGCTGCCCAAGACCCGCTCCGGCAAGATCATGCGACGTCTCCTGCGTGACGTGGCGGAGAACCGCAGCATCGGCGACGTCACCACGCTGGCCGACAGCACGGTGATGAACCTGATCTCGGAGAAGCTCCCCTCGGCCAAGACCGAGGAATAGCGACAAAAGTCCGGCACTCGGCCGTACATCCCGAAATTTTGGGGTGTACGGCCGCGCCTGTTACCGGCCCAGGCCGCGCTTGTTACCGGCACAGCCCGTACGACGAAGGCGGGGGTGACGCCGGACTCGTCGGCCCTCGACGCTATGTTCTTTGATCGGGTAGTTCTGTGAATGGTGATTGCGGGGCTCGTGGTGGGCAGGTTTCTGGGGCGGTGCCCGGCCGTTCATGCGGCTTGGACTGGCGAGGCTGTCGCAAAAGCCGCACCGCCGGGACATAACGGCGGTGCGCTTCACGTACGAGATATCGCGCTGAATGATGATTGACACGGCCACCAGGCCTCGATAGGAGACGTTCATGCCGCAGACTCCCGAGGAAGAATCCCTGGGCTCGCTGGTCGCTCAGGCGAGCAGCCACATTTCCGACCTAGTCCGCTCGGAGATCGAGCTGGCCAAGGCCGAGCTCAGGTTCGACGCCAAGCGGGTCGGCACGGCCGGCGGCCTGTTCGCCGGCGCCGCCTTCATCGCGCACCTGTGCCTGATCCTCGCGTCGTTCACGATCGCGTTCTTCCTGGCGCAGTGGCTGTCCATGTGGGTGTCCTTCCTCATCGTGACGGTGTTCTACCTGATCGTCGCGGCGCTGCTGGTCTTCATCGGGACCCGCAGACTGAAGGGCCTGGCCGGGATGAAGCGGACCACCAGGTCGCTCAAGGGCCTCAAGGACATCGCCACGCCGGAGGAGCAGCCTCTCCCGGTGGCCGGGCCGGTGAGTCGTGATGGCACCTGACGAGGGGGTCGTCCGGATCGAGGGGCCGTGGACACACCGTGCCGTGCATGCCCGCGGCACCCGCTTCCATGTCGTGGAGGCCGGTGACGGCCCGCTGGTGCTGCTTCTGCACGGGTTCCCGCAGTTCTGGTGGACCTGGCGGCAGCAGCTCCGGTCGCTTCCCGCGGCGGGGTTCCGGGCCGTCGCGGTGGACCTGCGCGGCTACGGCGGCAGTGACAAGCCGCCGCGCGGCTACGATTTGCCCACGCTGGCCGCCGACGCCACCGGGCTGATCCGGGCGCTCGGCGAGACGGGCGCGATCGTGGTCGGCCACGACTGGGGCGGCCTGCTCGGCTGGACGATGGCGGTGTTCGAGCCCAAGTCGGTGTACCGGCTGGTCACGGTGTCGGCGCCGCACCCGCTGCGGCTGCGCGGCTCGCTGCTCAGCGACCCGGTCGGGCAGCTCAGGGCGAGCGGGCGCCGGCTCGGTTTCCAGCTTCCGCTGCTGCCCGAGCGCAGGCTGACCCGGGACAACGCCGCGCTGGTCGGCAAGCTGCTCGACGGCTGGTCGGCGCCCGGCTGGCCCGATCAGGAGACCGCCGGCACCTATCGTGAGGCCTTCCGGATCCCGGCCGTGGCACACTGCGCGCTGGAATATCACCGGTGGTTCGGCCGCTCCCAGTTCCGCCCCGACGGGCTGCGTTACGCCAAGGCCATGCGCACCGAGATCGAGGCGCCCACCCTGCAACTGCACGGAGCTCAGGACCGGTGCATCCTGCCGCGCACCGCGCAGGGGTCGAGCCGCTACGTCGCGGCCCCCTACCGGTGGCGGCTGCTCGAAGGTGCGGGCCACTATCCTCACGAGGAGGCACCTGAGATGTTCGACAACGAGCTGCTCGGCTGGCTGGCGGACCCGGAGCCGGACCGATGAGAGACCGTGATGCCGAGGGACGGCCGCGTAACTCCCGGCCGCGAGACGCCTACGGCCGGCCGCTTCCGCACGGCGCGCCCGGCCTGCCGAGGGTCCCGGACGACTACGCGCCGAGCAGCGAGCAGGCGCTGGCCGACGGCCGACGCTTCCTGAGCGAGGGTCTGCCGTTCAACGCGCACGAGGTGTTCGAGGGGCGCTGGAAGTGCGCGCCTGAGGAGGAGCGCGAGCTGTGGCAGGGGCTCGCGCAGATCTGCGTGGGGCTGACGCACCTGCAGCGGGGCAACGGGCGCGGCGCGCTGACCCTCTTCGGCCGGGGAGCCGCCCGCGTGCAGGGCTACGGCGAGCCGTACGACGCGGTGGGCAGGGCGGCGTCCGGGCTGAGCTACGACAGCGACCCGGCGCAGGCCATCCGGCTGGTCCTGAAGGCGCTGCCGGGCTGAAGCAGGCTGGTCCTGAAGGCGCTGCCGGACTGACCGGTTGGGTCAGTCGCAGGCCTGCGTGTCGGCGGCGATGGTGTCCGTGCGGCCCCGGTCGGCGTCGGGCTTGACCTCGGCGGCCGTCAGCGCGTAGCCGGTCTCCTCCTGGCTGATCGCGGCCGCGAAGATCACGCCGAACACCCGGCCGTCGACGGTCAGCAGCGGGCCGCCCGAGTTGCCCGGCAGCACCCTGCCCCGGACCGCGTAGACCGAGCGGGTGACGTTGGAGCTGCGGTAGATGTCGGGGCCCTCGGCGTCGAGGCGGCCACGGATGCGGGCCGGCTCGGCGGTGAACCCCTTGCCCTTGGGGAATCCGGCGATGATCGCGTTGTTGCCCTTCTCGGCCGAGTCGTCGAAGGCCAGGGTCGGCAGGTTCAGCCCCGGAACGTACAGGACGGCGATGTCGCGGCGGGGGTTGTAGCGCACCACCTTGGCCGCGTGGCGCTGGTTCTCGGAGTCGATGACCTGCAGGTCGCGCGTGACGCCCGCGACGACGTGCGCGTTGGTCATGATGCGGTCCCTGGCGTAGACGAAGCCGGTGCCCTCGATGTGCTTGTTGCAGCTTTCGGCGGTGCCCTGCACCTTGACGATGGCCCGCTGCGCGCGGCCCAGCTTGGCGCCCTGCAGAACGCTCTGCGCCGGCGGCGGCACGTCCACGATGTGGCCGGCGCCGATCTGGTCGAAGACCGGCGGGAACTCCGAGCGGTCGATGAACTTCTTGAACGGCTGCTGCCAGTTGCGCGCGGCCTGCGGGATGGCGTCGTCGACCGTGGTGAGCAGCAGCGACCCCTTGACCTGGTCCACCAGCGGGGAGAACGACGTCGAGACGATCAGTGACCCGATCAGCCAGGCGATCACCAGGACCGACAGCGCGCTGGCGAACGTGCCGCCGACCGCGTCGGCGACCTTGGCGGGCTCCCAGGTGACATGGCTGCGCACCACGGCCCCGATGGTGGAGGAGGCGAACTGGCCGATCGTCGCGGACAGAAAGACGATCACGATGGCGAGCAGTGCCTGCGGGGTGTCGCCGTCGACGACGGCACGGGAGATCGGCGGGGCGATGAACACGCCCAGCACCGCCCCGCCGACGAACCCGACGAAACTCATGACGCCGATGATGAAGCCCTGCCGGTAACCCGAGACGCCGAAGGCGATCACGAGGCCGATCAATATGAGGTCAAGCAGATCACCGCGCACGCTTCAAAGCTAACCAGGGATCCGGTCAAGTGTGCACGTCTTCGGGCAGGACCCCGATAGCGCGCTGGCTACCGTGATCGCTATGCCGCCGGCCCCGAGAACAGTTCGCGAGCTCATCGAGGCCGCTCTCGACGACCCCGATCCCGACGGACCGGTGCGCTGGCAGGTGATCTCCATGCTGCGGGAGCGGGGCGATCTCGAGTCCTTCATCGAGGCGCGGCGGCTGTGCGCCGCCGACAGCGTCGCGGAGCGCCTGCTGGGCGTCGACATCCTCGGCATGCTCCCGGTGTACGTGGACCGCACGCTGCCCGTCCTGCGCTACCTGGCGGCCGGCGAGGACGACGCCATGGTGCTCTACTCGGTGCTCATCGCCTTCGGCCACCTGGCGGACCCGCGCTCGCTGCCCTCGGTGATCGACCTGGCCGGCCACGCCGACTCCCGGGTGAGGTACGGCGCGGCCTACGCGCTGCAGCACGTGCTGGGCAACCCGCCCGACCGGACCGGACTGGCCACGCTGCGCAGGTTGACCGGCGACAGCGACGCCGACGTGGCCGGCTGGGCCTCGCTGGGCATCGCGCTAGCCACGGGCAGCGAGCTCTAACACGTCGGGCGGGATCTCCTCCACCCGGTCGCGGTCCCACGGCCGTTCGAGCCCGCCCTCGCGCAGCACCGCGTCGAGCACCATCGCGGTGAACCCCCACACCAGCATGCCCCGCACCCGGAACGCCGGCCCGGAGCCCCCGCGGGGGTGCCGCAGCGTGATCCGGTTGTCCTGGTCGACGAGCTCGGCGACGGGCACCCGCTCGACGGACTCGACCTCGGCGGGTGAGGCGGCGTGCACCGCGGACGGCGTGTGCCACCAGCCGAGCACCGGGGTGACGCGGTTGTCGCTGTGCGAGAGGTAGAGCTCGGGCATCGTGCACAGCACGCGCACCCCGCCAGGCTCGAGTCCGGTCTCCTCCTCAGCCTCGCGCAGCGCCGCCGCGACCGGCCCGCCGTCCTCCGGGTCCACGCCGCCGCCGGGGAAGGCCGGCTGCCCCGCGTGCCTGCGCCCGAGCGCGCTGCGCTGGATGAGCAGCACGTCCGGGCCGAGCGGCCCTTCGCCGAACAGCAGCAGCACCGCGGCGGCCCGGCCACCGCGCGGGGGCGGGCGCAACCCGGCGGGGACACTGGTCCGGGCGGCCTGCGCGGCCAGTCGGGCGAGCCAGTCAGGCGCATCAGTCACGAAACCTCCAACACGGCAGGGCCCTGAGGACTTCCCGGTCAGGAGAACGGGCCGGGACGTACCAGCTTGCGGGCCTCTTCGGCGTTCGTGGGGCCGGTGCCGTAGGAGGGGCAGAGCGCGGCGAGCGGGCAGACGCCGCAGGCGGGTCTGCGCGCGATGCAGATGCGGCGGCCGTGCCAGATCACCCGGTGGGAGAAGACGGTCCACTCGTTCTTGGGGATGAGCCCACCCACGATCTGCTCGATCTTGACCGGGTCGGTCTCGTCGGTCCAGCCGAAGCGCCTGACCAGCCGCTGGAAGTGCGTGTCGACGGTGAGGCCCGGCACGCCGAAGGGCTCGCCGGTCTCCGGGTCGTAGGCGTTGCCGAGCACGACGTTGGCCGTCTTGCGGCCCACTCCCGGCAGGGTGATCAGCTCGTCGAGCGTCTTGGGCACCTTGCCGCCGAAGCGGTCCCGCAGGCCGGCCGACAGCCCGAGGAGCGACCTGGCCTTGGCCCGGAAGAAGCCGGTCGGCCTGATGATGGCCTCCAGCTCCTCCGGGTCGGCGACGGCCAGGTCGTCGGCGGTGGGGTAGCGGGCGAACAGGGCCGGGGTGGTCAGATTGACCCGCACGTCGGTGGTCTGCGCCGACAGCACCGTGGCGACCAGGAGTTGGAAGGGGTCGGCGAAGTCGAGCTCGCAGTGGGCGTCGGGGTAGGTCTCCGCGAGGATCCGGTTCATTCGCCGGGCTCGCCGCACCAGTCCCAGCCGGGTCTCCGGCTTGCGCCCGCGCGCACCCGCCACGTTCATCGCCATGCCGCAAGGGTAAAACCCCGCGCTTCCGCTCGTGCCGGGGAAGCTTCGGCTCGTGCCGGGGAAGCTTCGGCTCGCGCCGGGGAAAGGGCAGGAGTAAGCGGATCGCCGGTTTTGTTCGTACACTTCGTGTGGGGGATCAGCGCGGTCGACAGAGCGCGCGAATCACCCGACTTACGGCACACGAGGCGAGCCTGGCCCATCGGGCATTCCTCTAACCTATGTGTGACGCCCGCAGTGGGGTGCGTCACAATGGCAGCAGAGGAGGCAGAGTGAACACCGAAGATGTGCTGGGCAAGGCCCCCCTGTTCGCCGCGCTGGACCGCGAGAGCGCCGCGGCGCTGCGCACGAGCATCACCGAGGTCCAGCTGGCCAAGGGACAGACCCTCTTCCACGAGAACGAGACGGGCGACCGCCTCTACGTCGTGCTGGACGGCAAGATCAAGCTGTCCCGCACCTCGCCCGACGGCCGCGAGAACCTCCTCAGCGTGCTCGGCCCGAGCGAGATGTTCGGCGAGCTGTCGCTGTTCGACCCGCGGCCGCGCACCGCGACGGCGACCGCGCTCACCGACGTGCGACTGGCCGGGCTCGGCCACGACGACCTGCGTCCCTGGCTGACCGGCCGCCCCGAGGTGGCGCTGCACCTGCTGCGCGCGCTCGCCCAGCGGCTGCGCCGGACCAACGACGTGCTGGCCGACCTGGTCTTCACCGACGTCCCCGGGCGGGTGGCCAAGCAGCTGCTCGACCTGGCCGACCGCTTCGGCACCAAGACCGACGACGGCGTGCGCGTCCACCACGACCTCACCCAGGAGGAGCTGGCCCAGCTCGTGGGCGCCTCCCGCGAGACGGTCAACAAGGCCCTGGCCGACTTCGCCCAGCGCGGCTGGCTGCGCATCGAGGCCAAGGCCGTCGTCATCCTGGACATCGACCGGCTCTACAACCGCTCCAGATAGTCGAGCTGGGACCGCACCGACACCTCGGCGGCGGGCCAGAGCTCCCTGTCCACGTCGGCGTACACGATCCGCACGATCTCCTCGGGGGTGCGCGCGCCCTGCCGGCGCGCCTCCTTGATCTGCTCCAGCCGCTCGCGGCGGTGCGCGATGTAGCCGTCGAGCGCGCCGATCGGGTCGGGCAGCACCGGGCCGTGGCCGGGCAGCAGCGCCTGCGCCGCCAGGCTCTCGGCCGTCAGCCTGAGCCGGTCGAGGCTGCGCAGATAGTCGGCCAGGCCGCCGTCGCTCGCGATGATCGTGGTGCCCCTGCCGAGCACGGTGTCGCCGGTTAGCATCGCCCGGTCCGCCGGCAGCCAGAAGCACAGGGAGTCGAAGGAGTGCCCCGGCGTGCCGTACACCTGGATCTCCAGCCCGTCCACGGTCACCACGTCACCGTCGGCCAGGCCCTCCTCCCCCAGCCTGTGACGGGGGTCCAGGGCCCGTACGGGGGCGTTCACCAGCTCGGCGAAGCGCTTGGCGCCGCCGCTGTGGTCGAGGTGGCCGTGGGTGAGGAGGATCTCGGTCACCCGTCGCTCACCCAGGTGGTCGCGGACCCGGAGCAGGTGCGCCTCGTCGTCCGGGCCCGGGTCGACGACGACCACCTCATCGGCGCCGATGACCCAGGTGTTGGTGCCGTCGAGCGTCATGTACGACGGGTTGGGCGCGAGCAGGTTCTCGGCATGCTCGGTGCGGGAGCCGTCCGGGGTGTCCAGCGGGATGTACAGGCCGCTCATGGGGCCACCAGCCGAAACTCGCCGTCGACCTCCACGACCTCCGGCATGATCGTGACGATCTCCCGCTCGGCCGCGAGCACGGACGCCACGTCGGGGTGCGCGGCCAGCTCGCTGAGCGTGCGGTGGGTGGGCGGCATCAGGAAGATTTCCCCCTGACGGGCCAGCTCGATCGCCTCCGCCGGACGCTGCCAGGTGACCTGGTCGGCCTCGCCGCCGACGTCCCTGGTGCGCTGCCCCTCAGGCAGTACGGCGGCGAAGAAGCGGGTGTCGAAGCGCTTGGGCTCGACCCTCGGCGTGATCCAGTGCGCCCACGGCTTGAGCAGGTCGGCACGGAGCACGAGGCCGCGCTTGGCCAGGAAGTCGGCCAGGGCCAGGCTCCGGTCGATCAGCGCCAGCCGGTCGGCCTCCCAGTCGTCGCCGGTGGTGTCCGCGACGACGGAGTCGGGGCCAGGACCGGCGAGCAGCACGCCCGACTCCTCGAACGTCTCGCGTACGGCCGCGCAGACCAGGCCCCTGGCCACCGCCTCGCTGGCGCCGAAGGCCCGGCTCCAGTAAGCCGGTGACGGGCCCGCCCAGGCCACGGCCTGGTCGGTGTCGCGCGGGTCCACCGAGCCGCCGGGGAAGACGTACGCACCCGCCGCGAAGGCCATGGTGGCCTTGCGGCGGAGCAGATAGACCTGGACGCCGCCGGGACGGCCCGCGCGCAGGAGCGCCACCGTGGCGGCGTCCCGCGCGGGGACCGGATCGACGCGTCCTGCCAGGACACCTCTCGCCCGCTCGCCGAGCTCGTCCGGGAGCCGAATGCCACCCACATGACCTCCTTTTACGACATCACTCGGTCATGGTGACATATCCGGCATTCAGGAGACCTCCGCGATCAGCTCCACTTCCACCGGAGCGTCCAGCGGGAGCGCGGCCACACCCACCGCGCTGCGCGCGTGCTTGCCCGCGTCGCCGAACACCTCGCCGAGCAGATCGCTCGCCCCGTTGGCGACCTGGGGCTGCTCGGTGAAGCCGGGAGCGCTGGCGACGAAGACGACGACCTTGACGATCCGCTTGACCTTGGCCAGGTCGCCGATCTCGGCCTTGAGCGCGGCCACCGCGTTGAGCGCGCAGATGCGGGCCTGCGCGCGGCCCTCGTCGACGCCCAGGTCGACGCCGAGCTTGCCGGTCTGGTGCAGCTTGCCCTCCACCATCGGGAGCTGGCCCGAGGTGTAGACCAGGTCACCGGTGCGGACGGTGGGCACGTAGGCCGCCAGCGGGGCGACCACCTCGGGCAGCGTCAGCCCGAGGTCGGCGATCTTCTGCTCAGGACTCACTGCTTCTCCCGCTTGAAGTAGGCGACAAGCTGCTCGGGCGTGGCGCCCTGCAGAATCTGCACGAGCTCCCAGCCGTCGGCGCCGAAGTTGTCCAGGATCATCTTGGTGTTGTGAATCAGCACCGGGGCCGTGAGGTACTCCCATTTCGTCATGGGGCTCAGCGTAGTGTGAGCAATCTCAAAGGGTGCTCAGGGGCTTTCAGCAAGTGACCGTTCGGTAGCCTCGAAGTCGTGGACTCTGCGGACACGGATTGGGACGGCGTGCGACTCCACGTCGTCACCGGCAAGGGCGGCACCGGCAAGACGACGGTCGCCGCCGCCCTCGCCCTCGCGCTCGCCTCGGGCGGCCACAAGGTGCTTCTGGTGGAGGTGGAGGGCAGGCAGGGCATCGCGCAGATCTTCGATCTGCCGCCGCTGCCCTACGAGGAGCGCCGGATCGCCGTGGCCCCCTCAGGGGGTGATGTGTACGCGCTGGCGATCGATCCCGAGGAGGCCATGCTCGAATACATGGAGATGTTCTACGGGATGCGCCGGGCGGGACGGGCGCTGACCAAGATGGGCGTCGTCGACTTCGCCACCACCGTGGCCCCCGGCTTTCGTGACGTGCTGGTCACCGGCAAGACCACCGAGGCCGTGCGTAGGCGGGGCAAGGACGGCAAACGGGTGTACGACGCGGTCGTCCTCGACGCGCCGCCCACCGGCCGCATCACGCGCTTCCTGAACGTCACCCAGGAGGTGGCCGGCCTGGCCAAGGTCGGTCCCATCAAAAACCATTCCGACTTGGTTCATGGAGTCGTAAAAAGTCCGGAAACAGCCGTTCATTTCGTGACGCTTCTTGAGGAGATGCCGGTCCAGGAGACCCTCGACGGCATCGCCGAAGTGCGCACGGCCGGGCTGGCCACCGGCGGCATCTTCATCAACATGGTGCGCGAGAGCCTCCTGCCCCAGGCGACCCTCGACGCGGCCGCCCAGGGCCGCTTCGACATCGGCGACCTCGCCCTCGGGCTCAAGTCCGCCGGGCTCGCCGACGGCGCCGACGCCACCTCCCTCGCCGAAGGACTCGCCGAGGAGATCGTCGAACACGCCCGCCGCACCGAGCTGGAGCAGCAAGAACGCGAGTCGCTCGGCGAAGCCGCCCTGCCCCGCTACGAGCTGCCGCTGCTCACCGACGGCGTGGACCTGGCAGGGCTGTATGAGCTGGCCGAGAGCATCCGCACCCAGGGAGCAGCGTGAAGAAGCCCGCCGTCCTCGACATCGACGCCATCCTCGACGACCGGGGCACCCGGATCATCGTCTGCTGCGGCGCGGGCGGCGTGGGCAAGACCACCACGGCCGCCGCGCTCGGCCTGCGCGCGGCCGAGCGCGGCAGGTGCGTGGTGGTGCTGACGGTGGACCCGGCCCGGCGCCTGGCCCAGTCGATGGGGCTGACCGAGCTGGACAACACCCCGCGCCTGATCAGCGAGAGCGACGGCGGCGGGCAGCTGTTCGCGATGATGCTCGACATGAAGCGCACCTTCGACGAGATCATCGAGGCGCACGCCGACCCCGAGCGGGCCCGCCAGATCCTGTCGAACCCCTTCTACCAGTCGCTGTCGTCGAGCTTCTCCGGCACCCAGGAGTACATGGCGATGGAGAAGCTGGGCCAGCTCCGCCGCTCCAACGAGTGGGACCTGATCATCGTCGACACGCCGCCCTCGCGGTCCGCGCTCGACTTCCTCGACGCGCCGGAACGCCTCGGCCGCTTCCTCGACGGCCGGTTCATCCGGCTGCTGACCGCCCCGGCCAAGGCCGGTGGGCGCAGCGCCTTCCGGCTGCTCAACGCCGGCTTCGGGATCGTCGCCGGCGCCATGACCAAGCTGCTCGGCGCCCAGGTGCTCACCGACCTGCAGACGTTCGTCTCGGCGCTCGACGCGGTCTTCGGCGGCTTCAGGCAGCGAGCCGAGCTGACCTACAAGCTGCTCCAGGCGCCGGGCACCGCCTTCGTGGTCGTGGCCGCGCCGGAACGCGACGCGATGCGCGAGGCCTCCTACTTCGTCGAGCGGCTCGCCGAAGAGCGCATGCCGCTGGCGGGCCTGGTGGTCAACCGGGTGCACGAGTCACCCGCCGCCACGCTCTCAGGAGTACGCAGCGCCGCCGCGGCCGAAGACCTGGCGGCCAAGGGCGAGCACGAGCTGACCGCCGCCGTCCTGCGCCTGCACACCGGCAGGATGCAGCTCGCCGCGCGCGAGCATCGAGAGCAGGAGCACTTCGTCAGCGCGCACCCCACGGTGCCGGTCGCGCAGGTGGCCGCCATGGCCGAGGATGTCCACGACCTGGAGGGCCTGCGCCGCATCGGAGAGCTCCTGGCCAACGCACCTGGTTAACGCATGAAAGTACGGCCGGCGACGGCACCGGCCGTACTCATGCGAGGACCGTCAGCCGGCGATCAGCTCATTGGTCCGTTCGTACTCTTCCTTCGCCGACTCGAGCAGCTCTCGCCACGAGTCCACGTCAGGACGCCGCCGCAGCAGCGCTCGCCGTTCGCGCTCGGTCATACCGCCCCACACCCCGAACTCGATGCGATTGTCCAACGCATCGGCGAGGCATTCGGTACGGACCGGGCACCCTCGGCAGATCAGCTTGGCCCTGTTCTGGGCAGCTCCCTGGACGAACAGCGCGTCCGGATCCGCACCTCTACAGGCGGCACGGGAGGTCCAATCCGTGATCCACATTTTCGACCCCACTCCCCTTAGGTGGTCAGTCGTCATTTGGGGCCGACGGGCGCGGGCGCCGAGCCTCCGTATTCAGTTGCCGCATTGAGAACGTACGCAACGAGACGTTCGGGCCGACAGACCCCAGAGGACCAATTTCTCGCCGTAGTCTTGACCGGGAATGACTAGTCACCCCCGCCAGTCAAGGCGAAATGGTGGTGCGATACCGATAACGTCACCCTTTCGACGTACTCTTGGTCCTGTGCAAGCTCGTGGCAAAGATCGCTCCTCGCCGGTTCTCAACGTTCTCAAGCTGATCGTGGCCGGCTCCATCGCCGGTGTGCTGGCCGCTGCCGTGGCGCTGCCCGCGGTCGGCGGCGCGGGAGTCTCTGCCAAAAGCGGCATGGAACTCCTCGACCTCAAGCCCGAAGATCTTACTGAGCCGCCGCTCTCCGAGCGCACCAAGCTGGTGGACGCCGACGGCAAGCAGATCGCCCAGTTCTACTTCGAGAACCGCCAGTCCGTGACGCTGGACCAGGTCGCGCCCATCATGCGGACAGCACTCATCGCGATCGAGGACTTCCGCTTCTACCAGCACGGCCCCCTCGATCTCGAAGGCACGACCCGGGCGTTGATCAAAAACCTTACCACCGGCGGCGTCACCCAAGGCGGATCCTCGATCACCCAGCAGTACGTCAAGCAGGTGCTGGTCAACGCCGCCGAGACGCCCGAGGAGCAGGCCGCGGCCATCGCGCCGACGGTCTCCCGCAAGCTCAGCGAGCTGCGCAACGCGATGGCGATCGAGGAGAAGTACACCAAAGACGAGATTCTGATGAAGTATCTCAACATCGCCTACTTCGGCGCCGGGGCACACGGCATCCAGGCCGCCGCCAAGCGCTTCTTCGACAAGCCCGCCTCCAAGCTCAACCTCGTCCAGGCCGCCACGCTCGCCGGCGCGGTCCAGAACCCCGCCAGGACCGACCCGAACGTCGGCCCGGCGTCCAGGAAGCTGCTGCTGGAACGGCGCAACACCGTCCTCGACCGGATGCGTCAGCTCGAGATGATCACGCAGGCGGAGGCCGACGAGGCCAAGGCGAAGAAGCTCGGTTATAAGGACGTCAAGTTCCCCGGCGGCTGCGAAGTCAGCGATTATCCGTACTTCTGCCTCTATGTGCAGAACGAGATCCTGCTCAACGAGGACTTCGGCAAGACCGCCAAGGACCGTCTCAAGCTCCTGCAGCGCGGCGGCCTGACCATCAAGACCACGATCGACCCGAAGATGCAGAAGGCCGCCGAGAAGGCCATCAAGAACATGGTCAGCACCAAGGACAAGCCGGTCGCCGCCCAGGCGATGATCGTGCCGGGCACCGGTGAGATCAAGGCGATGGCGGCCTCCCGCAAATTCGGCGGCAACAAGAAGAAGAACGAGATCAGCTACAACCTGGTCGCCGACGTCGCGCACGGCGGCGGCCGCGGCTTCCAGCAGGGCTCGACCGCCAAGGCCTACACCCTGGCCACCGCGCTCGAGGAGGGCCTGAAGTACAAGGACGGCTTCCCGGCCCCGGCCGGCTACGAAGCCTCCGGCTACAGCACCTTCAAGGACTGCAAGGGCAAGCCCGTCGGCGACCCGACCCACACGGTCCGCAACTCCAGCGAGGGCGGCGGGGGCTTCAAGACCCTGCAGACCGGCACCTGGGGCTCCGTCAACACCTTCTTCATGAAGCTGGAGCAGAAGGTGGGGCTCTGCAAGGTCGTCAAGCTGGCCAAGCGCATCGGCCTCAAGCGGGCCGACGGCAACAAGCTCGGCGAGTTCGAGACGTTCACCCTCGGCATCAACGAGGTCGACCCCGTCACCGTCGCCAACTCCTACGCCGTCTTCGCCGCCCGCGGCAAATACTGCCAGCCGCTCGCGGTGACCGAGGTCAAGGACCGCGACGGCAAGATCACCCGGTTCAAGCCCAAGTGCTCGCAGGTCATGGACGAGAAGGTCGCCGACGCCGTCAGCGGCATCCTCAAGGGCGTCTTCTCCCCCGGCGGCACGATGGCCGCGGTCGGCGGCATCGGCCGCGACGCCGCCGGCAAGACCGGCACCACCGACGGCTACACCGCGGCGTGGTTCGCCGGCTACACCCCGAACCTGGCCTCCGCCGTCAGCGTCGGCGACCCGCGCGGCGCCTTCACCCACGACCTCGTCGGCGTCACCATCGGCGGACGCTACTACCCGTACGTGTACGGCTCGTCGATCGCCGGCCCCATCTGGAAACAGTCCATGATGTCCGCGCTCAAGGGCGTCGAGGCGACCAGGTTCCGCTCGGTCGACCAGTCCCGCTTCGGCGGCTGCAGCGACCACTGCGCGCCCAAGCCCAAGAAGAAGAAAAAGGACGACGACGGCTTCGACTTCGGCGATCGTTTCGACGTCCGGGACGATGACCGCGGCAATGACCGTCGTGATGACCGCGGCGGCGACCGGGGCATCTTCGACTGGGACGACAACCCGCTGGTCAACAACGACTGACGCGGTACGGGCCCCCGGCGGTCACCGCCGAGGGCCCGTACACGCCGACCCGTGCCGACCCCCAGCGGTCACCGCTGAGAGCCCGCACGCGCCGACCGCCGTCAGGACGCCAGCCGTGACCGCACGGCGGCGGCCACCCTGCCTCCTTCGGCCCGCCCGGCCACCTTGGGGTTGACGGCCTTCATGACCTGTCCCATGGCCTGCGGCCCGGAGGCCCCCGTCTCGGCGATGGCCTCGTCGACGAGCCGGCCCAGCTCCTCGTCCGACAACTGCGCCGGCAGGTATTCCTCCAGCACCGCCTGCTCGTCGAGCTCCGCCTGAGCCTGCTCGGCGCGCCCGGCGTTGCCGAACGCCTCCGCCGCCTCCCGCCGCTTCTTGGCCTCCTTGGTCAGCACCTTGACGACCTCGTCGTCGGAGAGCTCCCTGGCCTGCTTGCCCGCGACCTCCTCGACGTTCACCGCCGCCAGTGCCATCCGAATCGTCCGGAGACGAACCTCGTCCCGGGCTTTAAGCGAGACCGTCAGATCGGCCTTCAGCTTGTCCTTCAATGCGCTCATGCGGTCCATCTTGCCGCTTGCGCGGACGGGCCGTGCCGGATGTCGGGCATCATGAAGGGGTGAGGAAAGCTGTCGCGGTGCCCCTGTCAGTGCTCGGCCTCGGCCTGGCCGGCCTCGGATACGCCTCGGTCGTGGAGCGCAACTGGTTCCGGTTGCGCCGCTTCGACGTACCGGTCCTGGAGCGGGGACAGCGTCCCGTACGCATCCTGCACCTGTCGGACCTGCACCTGACACCGCGCCGGACGATGCTGATCAACTGGGTGCGCTCCCTCGGCTCCCTGGAGCCCGACCTGGTGGTCAACACCGGCGACTCCATCGCCCACCCCGAGGCCGTCCCGTCGCTGCTGCACGCCCTGGAGCCGCTCCTGTCGCGCCCAGGCCTGTTCGTGTACGGCTCCAACGACCTCTACGCGCCCAAGCCCAAGAACCCCGCCCGCTACCTCTGGCGCACCTCCAAGAACGACCGCCGCCAGCACACCCCCTCCCTCCCCTGGGAGGAGCTCGGCACCGGCATGGCGGCCGAGGGCTGGCTCGACATGAACAACACCACGGCCCGCATCAAGGTCGGCGACCTCGACGTGGCGGTGGCGGGCATCCACGACTCCCACATCAACCGCGACCGCTACGACCTCGTGGCCGGCCCCGCCCCCGCCGACGCGGACCTCCGCCTGGGCGTCATGCACTCCCCCGAGCCGCGCAACATGACCCGCTTCGCCGACGACGGCTACCAGCTCCTGCTGGCCGGCCACACCCACGGCGGCCAGCTCTGCATCCCCTTCTACGGCGCCCTGGTCACCAACTGCGGCATCGACCGGGCCCGCGTCAAGGGCCTGAGCCGCCACGCCGCGTCCTGGCTGCACGTCTCCGCCGGCCTCGGCACCTCGCCGTACGCCCCCGCCCGCTTCGCGTGCTTCCCCGAGGCTTCACTGCTGACGCTGGTGCCTCGGCGGTGACGGTCACAAGCACCCGCGAAGTCGGCTAGACTTTCCCAGGCACGCGCAAGTTGGTGTGCAGCGGGGTGTAGCGCAGCTTGGCAGCGCGCTTCGTTCGGGACGAAGAGGTCGTGGGTTCAAATCCCGCCACCCCGACAGTGTAGTAGCAGGACAAGGGCCTGATCGCTGGAGACAGCGATCAGGCCCTTGATCGTTTGACCGTCATTTGACCGCGGCTCTGAACGCCTCTACGGGTCACTGACAGGTTCAAAAAAGTTCTTCTGGGCACCTTGATCGCTGAATCGGTGCCGGTCTGCCGTCTCTCACGGTTCAAAGCAACGAGCAGCTACCGCAGATGCTGCCCTTGAGCATGGTTTTGCCCACGCGACAGCCGCGGACAATGGCGCCGCCGCTTGAACGGCGTCCAGATCGTGTAGCACCCTGATAGTCCTTGTCCGAGAAGGTCGTCACGTCGGCGCCGGCTAAGACGTCGATCAAGGCGACGGTCGCGTCATGAACGGCGCCGGGCAACGCAGGAGAGGCCCACCCCAGCCGGCCCATGGGATCGGAACCGGTCGGGAGGGTGTGGACACACGCCCCCTCCCGACTCTGCCGACGTTCGCCCAGCTCATGCCCCGGATTCAGCATCAGGCGTGACCAACAACTGCGGACCCCGGGCATAGGATTCCGTCCATGTTACGAGTACGCCCGGCCCGGCAGTCCGCATCACAGCCCGATGTGCCGGTCCTGCGGAGTCTCGGGCCCACGTACGAAGAGAACCTGCATGGGCGGCACGCCGCGGTCCTCCTCAAGGTTCTGACCGACAAGTCGGTGAACGCCGCGAGGAACATCGCGCTCGCGGGGCACTACGGCAGCGGAAAGAGCAGTGTCATTCGCGGCGTCCAGGCGGGGCTGGATAAGCGGAAGATCAGCTGGGTCAATCTGTCGCTGTCGAGCCTGGGCGTAGGCGACACGAAGCGGGCACGCATCCAGGATGACAGCACCCTCGCTCCACTGACGAACCTCATCCAGAAGGAGATCGTCAAGCAGTTGCTCTACCGGAAGGCCCCTGCGGACATGCCGGGGTCGAGGTACTTCCGTATCGACTCATTCAGGCCCTGGCCGGCTGCGGTCTGGAGCGCCCTGGCCGCTGTAGGGTCCTTTGTGGTCGCGGTCCTGCTCGGGTTGGTGGAGCGCGTGAAGCAGGTGGGACCCCAGGCCGTGGTCACCAGTCATGACTGGGTTCCGTGGGTCATCGTCGCTGGGTTCGGCGTGTTCCTGGCTGTGATCTGCTTTCTCGGCTTGCGTGCTCTGCAAAGCCGAGTGCGCGTGGAGAGCGTCTCCGCGGGCGGAGCGGCCGTCACGCTGAGAGCCAAGGAAAACTCGTACTTTGATGAGTACCTCGACGAGATCGTCTACTTCTTCCAGAAGACGCGCACCCAGGTTGCGATCTTTGAGGACCTGGACCGGTTCGGAGACCCACACATCTTCGAGACGCTACGCGAACTGAACACCGTCTTGAACAACTCCGAGCAGATCAGGTCACGGCCGGTTCGGTTCGTGTATGCGGTCCGCGACAGTATCTTTGAGCAACTCACCATCGATATTGCCCCGGACAGTGATGCCGATGCCGATGCGGTAGCACTTCGTGCATCTGTTCTCGAGTCCGCTCCGTCAGCGAACAGAACAAAATTCTTCGACCTGGTTGTCCCGATGGTTCCGTTCATCACGCACCGGTCGGCGCGGGATCTGTTGATGGCGGAGTTCTCCGAATCGGATGAGAAGCCTTCGACTGCACTGGTGAATCTGGTTGGCGGGCGTCTGACTGACATGCGCCTGATTCGCAACATCTGCAATGAGTTCGAGATCTACCGTGCCGCGGTCCTGGGAGAAAAGGGCCTCAAAAACCTCACTGCGGACCGGTTGTTCGCGATGATGGTTTACAAGAACCTGCATCTGGAGGACTTCGAGGCCATCCGGCTCGGCACGAGCAAGATCGACGACGCCTACCGGGCTTTCCGCGACATGGTCACGTATCAGGCGGACCACCAGTCGGCGGTCAGCAAGGAGGTGCTTGACCGGATTGCGGCGAACGCCTTGTGGGACAAGCACGCGAAGGCCGCTGGTGAACGGCTCCAGAAGATACTGCAGATCGTTCACCAGGCGTCGCGGCTCAACGGCAAGCCGGCCCTGTGGTATCAGTCGGAGCGCTACCCGCTCGCGACTCTTACATCCGGTGACTTTTGGAGATCGCTGCACAAGACCCGCAAAGAGGTGAACCTTATCCACCCTCACCCGGGACAGGGTGGCGTCACCCTGTCGTTCGATGAGGTGATCGCGCTGGTCGGAGATGACGCCGCTGCGCTGGTCGATGCCGATGTCGCACGTCTCCAGCGTGCCTCCCGGGATGCGCAGGAGACGAAGGACTTCGTTGCGAAAGCCACGATGGCGCAACTCATGGCCAGGACGGACCTAGTCATGCCCGCTGACGACGGCGTGAAGCGCAATTTGGATACCATCGTTGCCGACCTCGTGTCGCCCTTGGCCCACGACCTCCTCGCCAAAGGTTATATCGACGAGAACTTCACTTTGTACTGCTCGGATTACCACGACATCGCTATCAGCGTCAGCGGGATGAATTTCATCCTCCATTGCGTCCAGGCGGACCGCGCAGACCACCGCTTCCGATTCGACGAGGCTGCCTCCATCGACGCCGTTGAGAAGGAAATGGGCGCTCGCTTCCTCGACGGCGAGAGCGTCTTCAACCTTGAGGTCTTCGATCACTACCTGCCCACACGCCCCGAGCGACTTGACAAGGCTTTCGACAAGCTCGTCATGCGTTCCGGGACCGACTCCACTTTCATCGATATGTACCTCATGGATGGCGATTCCAGGGCGCTCTTCGTAAGCCAACTGGCTCCTCTCTGGAAGGGCTTGTTCGTCCATCTGGTCGAGAAGGCCCCGTTCGACCTCCCGGCGGCCATTGAGCTCGTCGATGCCGCTGTCCTCAGCGCTGATCGAAACGTCGACTACGACTCCTCAGACCGGGTGGAAAAGTTTCTCTCGGAGCATTACGCCCAGATGCAGGCATTTGTCGGCACCGTGGAGACATCACAGGCGGCTGACCTGGCGGTCCTGGTTCGTCGTCTCGGCGCCCAGGTCAGCGACCTAACGGTGCTGGGGGACGCACAGCGTGAGGCGGTCGTCACGGCTAGCCTGTACCCGGTCACGAGGGCGAACCTGTCCGCGGCACTCAGTGAAGGTACCCCGCTGGCCCTCGACGTGGTGAAGGCTACCAACGCGACCGTCTACGAGCACATCCTCAACAACCTGGACAGCTACCTCCATGCCTGCCAGGAGGGCGAAGTGACCGTCGATGCCTCGGAGGAGTTCGTCGCGGTGCTGAATGACGTCGCCGGTGCCGCCGAATCGGCGGTGCTTCCGGTTGCGAAGGGCGCGTCGCAGACGTGCGAGGTAGCCAACCTGGATGAACTCGACGAAACGGCATGGACTGCAGTGGTGTCAGCGAGCCGGTTCGCGCCGACCGCCTGGAACGTGAGCCAGTTCGTAGCTAAGTTCGGCGTCCGCGAGGAACTGGTGAAGAACCTGAACAGCATCGACCTCACCGAGGTCGAGGGGGTGAAGGAGGAGTCCAGGTACGACCTCGGGTATGCGCTGACACATGCCGAGAACCTGGACTCGGCAGCGAGGGTCCGGTTGGTGAAGCAGCTCGAGCTCTCCGGCAAGTTGGATCCCGAGCGCCTGACGGGCGCCGGGCTTGAGCTGCTCCCGGCGCTGCTGGGTGCCGAACTGGTGCCCGATGCCGCCGAGACATATGCGTGTGTGGGCGGTAGCCCGTTCGCGGTCCGCGAGGAGTACTTCGCGGCGTCCAAGAACCTGGCGTCCTACGTATGTGAACTACCGCTATCGAGCGACGACCTGCCCAAGCTCATGCGGAGCCCGCGTGTGGTACCGGCCGTCAAGCGGGCAATCGCCGATGACGCGGAGTACGTACACAGCCGGTTGTCCCAGCAGGGTGCCATCGCGATCTGCGAGTGGGCGGCCATGGGCAACACGGTCTCGGTGGATCTGCTGGTCAAACTCAGCAAAGCCGGAGCGCCCGCCGAGCACATCCTGAGTCTGCTGGAACCCCACCTTTCTGGCATTGAGCTACCGGTGTTGGACCAGATTCTTTTGGCGCTGGGCGACGAGTACGAACCGCTCACCAGGACCGGTGGCCACCGTCCCAAGCTGAAGGAACTGGACGGGACGAAAGAACTGCTCAACGAGCTCAAGCGTCACGGCCGGGTCAGTTCGTTCCGCCCCGGGAAGATCCATGGCATCCGGGTCATCATGCGTCGTTGACACCCCACCAACGGGGTTCGAGAGTCCAAGGAGTACTGCGAGGCGCTGGTATTGCGCATAGACCAGGTGAAGTCGAACGGCGGTAGCGTCTCCTACGCCGAGCGTTGGCTGGCATGGACTCAACAGCACATCGGATGAACCCCTTCAAGAAGTTGCTGGCTATGCCCGTATGGCCCAGAGGAGAATCGCCTCAAATAGGGATGATCGGCTCTCTGTCTCGGAACCGGCAAAGAGCCCCGTCTGCTTCTGAGCGACGAGGCTCTCATCACTTCCGGACTTCAGACGCCAGAGCCGAAGGTACTCCGTACGTTCTCTTTGTCTGCGCCGATCAGGCCGAGCAACTCGATGGTCGGTACGCGGTACGTGTCGCCGACCTTGATGACGCGGCAGGGGAACTCGTCCCGCTGGACCAGGCGATAGGCGGTGTTCCTACTCAGGCCCAGAGCGCGGGCCGCCAAGAGGAGCGGCACCACTGCGGGCAGGGCCTGTACCTCGGCAAGGGTCAGCGGCCTCATGGAGTGTCCTCCTTGCTTCCGCCGCCGAGAGTCGGGCACTCATCCACGTGACAACTTGTCGGGCTGGAATTCACCGGCTCTGCTGCCCCCCGAGGGGGCCCTGGGAGGAGCCGGGCTCGGGCGAGTTGGCAGTAGTCAGGGTTGAGTTCGATGCCGGCGAACTTCCTGCCGAGTTGCCGGGCGGCAATACCGGTCGTGCCGCTGCCGGTGAACGGGTCCAGGACGGTGCCGCCGGGGCGGCAGCCGGCGGCAATGGCCCGGAGCGGGATGTCGATCGGGAAGGTCGCGAAGTGTGCCGCCCGCAGCGGACGGGTGGAGATCTGCCAGACATCTCCCGGGTTCTTGCCGTCGGGGTGAGCTGTGGTGTGCCGCTGTCCGGTGGGGCGCATGGCTGTCCCGTGCCGCGGGCCTGCCGCGTCCTCGCCGGTCATGCCGTACTTGCCGGATGGCGGCCAGGGTGTCTTGATGCTGTTCGGCTTGTTGCCGCCGACGCGGGCGCGTCTGGTGAGTGAGCGGTCTCCGGTGTAGGTCTGGCGGATCGGGTCCAGGTCGAACCAGTAGGTCCGCTGCTTGACCAGCAGGAAGATCAGCTCGTAGCGGTTGGACAGCCGGTCGCGGACGGACTGCGGCATCGCGTTGGGCTTGTGCCAGATGATGGCGTTGCGCAGGATCCAACCGTCCTCTTGCAGGGCGAAGGCGACCCGCCAGGGCATCCCGAGCAGGTTCTTGGGTGGTACGGCCAGGCGGGCCTTGGGACGCTTCTCCGGCTGCCGACGGTTGTAGGCATTGCCCCGGGCCCAGCCGTCGGAGTTGGCGGCGTAGCAGTCGCCCAGGTTCAGCCAGCACGTGCCGTCGTCGGCAAGCACCCGGCGGGCCTCGGCGAAGGTGGCCCGGAGGGTGTCGACGTACTCCTCCGGTGTGGGCTCCTGGCCGTACTGGCCTTCGCAGTAGTGCCGCAGGCCCCAGTACGGCGGGCTGGTGACAATGCAGTCCACCGAACCGCCGCCCATCTCGGCCAGCACCTGGCGGGCGTCTCCCTGGTAGATCGCCGCGTGCTCATCGCTCCAGTACGGCTCACGCATGGCGCTCATGAGCGCCCTCCGAGGACCGTGATCTCCCACAGGATGCGGCTGAGGCCGGCTCCCCGATCGGCGCGACCGGCCTTGTCCCAGCGGGCCGCGGGGTGGGCGACCCGACGGAACCCAGCGGCGCGCAGGCTGGTGCCCGGCTCGTCGGTGCGCGTGTGGGCGATCAACCGCCGGTACCCCTTCGCCCGGCTGAGCCGCCAGGCGGCGCCGAGCAAGGCCGAGCAGGCGTTGGGCGTGCCGTCCGTGGACAGGCAGGTGACCTCGGCGGTGTGGCCGTCGTCGAAGGCCCGGCAGATGGGCCGGTCGACGAACGCGACTCCGACGAGGGCTCCGCCCGCGGACTGCACGCCGATGACGAACTCGGCGTCCACCGGCGGAGCGAGGTGCCGGTGGGTCCAGGCGGTGAATGCCCGCGCGGTCCCGATCGTGATCGGCGAAATCATCAGCCGTCGATCCTCCGACCGCGCCGGATTGTTCAGTTCACCGTCGTGGACGGTCTTCTGGATCCCATTCCAGTTCTCCATTGTTCTGTCGGGACACGTTTCTCCGGATGTACGCCTCCAGGAGCCGCTGGTGCGGCGCTGAGGGCGTGTGACCAGGAGAGCAGCGGGCTCAGAGTCCTCTCAGATGCTGGCCAAAACCGCTCAAATAAGACGGTTCAGAGGCTGCCGAGTCGCCCAGAGAAGCATCGCGATACGAAGTTCTGAAGAACTTCTGAGCGAATACCCCATCGACCTCTGAGCTGTTTCTGAGGTGCTGCGTAGACCGGTTTCGAGACCACGAAGCTTTCTCGACCCGGAGTACGACATGAGCGCGCATCGCCTCACCGAATCGCCCCTGGACACCGCGGAGACCTCGTTCCGGCTGCTGACGACGGGCCCCGGCAGCCTGCCCCTGAACGGCTCCACGATCGCCGCCGAACTGCCCCGAGGCATGGTGTGCCTGCGGGAGCTGCGGATGCTACTCACCAGCCGGCACGTCAGCGACGACACCCGCGACGCCGTCTGGCGAGAGCTGGTCACCCGGGCACGCCAGTCCGGCTCCACCTGGACCGTCGCCGCCGTCGGGATGGCGATCCCCGCGCTCCGCATGATCGCACTCTCACTGACCCGCACCCTGTCCTGTGGTGATCCCGTCGACGTCGACAGCGCGATCATGGCGGGCTATCTGCGGGCCATCCACCGCGTGGACGTCGACCTGCCAGACATCCGCCCCCGCATGTGCGAGGCGGCCCGCTGCGCGGGCCAGCACGCCATCCGGTACATGGCCGAGCGGCAGCGCACGGATGAGTCAACGTCTCCCCGGCGCCCCTGGTTTCACCCCGACCTCGTACTGATCGACGCGGTGGCCGACGGCGTGCTCAGCGAGCTGGACGCCGAGCTGATCACCCTGTCGCGGCTGGAAGACGTACCCCTGCGAACGCTCCGGACGGTCCTCAAGCGGCACCACCGCGACCTGCCACCAGCGCAGCTGCAGGATTCCGAACCCTCGTCCACAGCTGTGGACGAGGAAGCGCAGCACACGGCTTCCGCGCGGAGCCAGGGAACTCCGGATGCAGAAACGGCAACCGACCCGAAGGGAGGCAGGGGCACGACCCCTGACTCCGCGCGGATCTCCCCTAACCACCCATCCGTCGCGGGCCGCGCCCGCCGCACCGGACAGCAGAACCCAGCCCGGCACCCCACCGGCCGCCGCCCGCCTTCCACGCGTTGGATCGTCACCTGGGCCCTGGCCGTAACGGCAGTCACCGTGCTGCTGATTGCCGCTGTGGCAACGGGCGCGTTTGCCGCCTCTGCCGTTCCCTCAGACCTGAACTCGGTGCTCAACAACCTGCGGAACTGGATGATCGGCCTCCTCGCCGGGCTGGCCACGCTGATGCTGACCATCGGCGGGCTGCGTTACCTGGTGGCCGGAGGCGATCCCGGCGAGGTCCAGAAGGCGAAGGGCGCCTTGAAAGCCGCAGCGTTCGGCTACGCACTGGCTGTACTGGCCCCGCTGTTCGTGAGCGTCCTTAAGCGGATCGTGGGCGGGTGAGCGCGATGCCTGCCCTGCGCAGCGGCAGACCGGCAATGCGACTGACCGTCGTTGCCGCCATGGCAGTAGACGTCCTTGCCACAGTGGACACCGCACAGGCCGCTACTCCGGCACCGTCCCCCTCCCCATCCGAGCTGGGTGATGTCCCGCTACCGGCGAGTCCGGGGTTCGGGTTCCAGATCGGTGACTGGATCAACGGCCAGATCAACTCCTGGTTCGCGAACCTCGTGGCCATGGCGATCAAGCCGCTACTGGAACTGCTGGCGGCGACGCTGCTCGCGACTCCCGATGTCTCGGGCAGCGGCAGGGTGTTCGACCTGTGGAAGGCCAATGCCGCCATCGCTGATGCCGGGTTTGTTCTGCTCGCCACCGTCGGCGCCATCGCGGCCATGGGGCATGGGACGGTGCAGACCCGCTATGCGGTCAAGGAGGTCCTGCCCCGGCTGTGCGTCGCCTTCCTGGCCGCGAACACGAGCTTCCTGATCTGCGGCAAGGTCATCGAGCTGTCCAACGCCCTGTCAACGGCACTGCTCGGGCAGGACTTCGACGCCCGCCGGGCTGCGATGACCCTGCGGTTCCTGGTCATCGTCTCCGGCGATCAGGAGATCTTCTACGTCCTGCTCGCCCTGGTCGCGGTCGTCCTGCTCATCGTGCTGCTGATCTCGTTCGTCATGCGGGCCGCACTGGTGCTGCTAATGGTGGTCGCCGCACCGCTCGCCTTGGCCTGCCTGGCTCTGCCGTACACCGACGGGCTGGCGCGGTTCTGGTGGCGCGCCTTCACCGGACTTCTGCTCATCCAGGTCGCCCAGTCACTCACGCTGGCCCTGGCGGTACGGATCTTCTTCAACCAGGACGGCCGACTTCTCCTCAGCATCGCGCCTACCGGACAACTCATCAACCTGGTGCTCGCCCTCTGCCTACTGATCATCCTGATCCGCATCCCGGGTTGGATCAGCCGGAGGATCTTCGCCCAGACCGCCGGCCGAGGCTCGGCGATCATCCGGATCATCAAGTACGCCCTGGCGTACAAGCTCACCTCGCCAGTTCTGAACGCCCTGCATCTCGGCCGTGGCAGAGGAGGTGGGCGGGGCAGCGGAGCCTCCAGGACTGCGGCGGCCTCCGCCATGACGAGCAGGGTGCTGCCCGCCGTTGCCGGAGGTCCTGCCGGTACGGCTGCCGCCGGTGTGGCAACGGCAGCCTCCGTGGCCCGTGGAGGTGCCGGACCGATCAAGCACGCGCCCGTTGCCGCGCGCCGCCCGGCCCAGTCCGGCCACTCTCGTCCTGCCTCGCAGGCTTCCCGGCCCATTTCCAAGAACACCCCGGTGTACGGGTATCCGCGCGAGACCTACTACGCCAACGGCCCTGCTGGTCTGGGCCAGTTGTACTGGCTCCGCAACCAGAACAGCCCTTCTGCGCCACGGCCTGCCCGCTCTCCGGTCCCACCGGTCGTGTTCCGGCCTCCCGTCTATCCCGCTTCCGGTCCCATCGACCGGCCCGAGAACCCCGGAGGGGACGGCCGATGAACTGGGTGCAGCCAGTCCGCATCCCTGCCGACGTGGAGCAGGAAGACCGGATCGTAGGTGGCCTCACCGCCCGCCAGGTGGTCATCCTCGGGGGCACTGGAGGCCTTCTCTACACCGCCTATCTGATCTTCGGCGATCGGGTGCCGCTGGTGGTGTGCGCGGCGGCGGTGCTTCCGGTTGGGATCCTCGGCATCCTGCTGGCGATCGGTCGGCGTGACGGCGTTTCCCTGGACCGGTACCTGCTGGCCGCGATCCGTCACCAGCGTTCCCCGAAGTCCCTGATCTCCACGCCGGGGAACGTCCCACCGCCCCCGCCCTGGGTCGCCGCCCGGCCCTGTCGCCGTCCCGCACCCCTTCGCCTACCCGCACGCGGGGTGATAGGTGATGGGCTGATCGATCTCGGGCCGGACGGCGTCGCGGCCGTTGCGGAGGTGTCCACGGTCAGCTTCGCGCTCCGAACACCCGACGAGCAGGACGCGCTGGTCGCGGTGTTCGGACGCTGGCTCAACTCGCTGTCCGGCCCCGCCCAGATCCTGGTCCGCGCTGAGCGGGTGGATCTCACCGAGACCATCTCTACCTTGGTCGGGAACGCCCGCGAGCTTCCCCATCCGGCTCTGACCGCCGCCGCGCACGAGCACGCGGCGTTCCTCGCGGACATCTCCGCACGTCACGACCTGCTCCGCCGCCAGGTGCTGCTGATCATCCGCGAGCCATCCGCGAAGGGCTCCGACGCGGCTGTGGCCCGCGCCCTGCGACGCCTGGAGGAAGCGGGCCGGCTGCTGTCGGTGTGCGGGCTGACCGTACGCCTGCTGGACGCCCGCGCCGCGAACGCGCTGCTGACCTCCTGCTTCGACCCGGCCGCTCCGTCCATTCCCGATGCCGAGTTCGCGACGCAGGACGAGGTCGTCACGAGAGGAGAACACCGATGAGACTCTCCCGCAGACGCACGGCCCCCACCGGGTTCGGCCCGGACGCGGTCCAGGTCCGGCCGAGGGACCTGAGGATCGGTGACGGGCTGTGCGCCACCCTTGCCATCAGCGGCTACCCACGCGAGGTCACCCCCGGCTGGCTGGAACCGCTCCTCACCTACCCCGGCCGCCTGGACGTGTCGCTGCACGTCGACCCGGTCCCGTCGCTGGTCGCCTCAGACCGGCTGCGCAAGCAGCTCGCCCGGCTGGAGTCGGGACTGCGCAGCGACCAGCAGCACGGCCGGCTACTGGATCCCGGCGCGGAAGTCGCCGCCGAGGACGCCCAGGACCTGGCCTCACGGATCGCGCGAGGGCAGGCCAAGCTGTTCCGCGCCTCGATCTACCTCACCGTCCACGCGGGCACCCAAGAGGAACTGGACGACGCGTGCGCCCAGGTTCGCGCACTGGCCGCCTCGCTCCTGCTGGACGCCCGGCAGGTCGCCTTCCGCCAGCTGCAGGGCTGGGTGTCCTCGCTCCCGCTGGCCTACGACAACCTGGAGATGGGCCGTACGTTCGACACTTCCGCGCTCGCGGCGGCGTTCCCGTTCACCAGCCCTGATCTGACCTCCGAGCTGGGGCCGACCACTGTCCTGTACGGCGCGAACGCCGCCAGCGCGTCGTTGGTGGCCTGGGACAGGTTCGCCCAGCCCAACCACAACTCGACGATCATCGCCAGCAGCGGGGCCGGGAAGTCGTACCTGGCCAAACTGGAGGCGCTGCGCTCGCTGTACGCCGGGATCGAGGTCGCGGTCATCGACCCCGAAGACGAGTACGCCCGAATGTGCGCGGCGGTCGGCGGGGCCTATCTCCACCTGGGCGCGCCGAAGGTGCGGCTCAACCCCTTCGACCTTCCTCGGGAGAGCCGTCGGGACGGTGATCCGCTTACTCGGCGGGCTCTGTTCCTGCACACGCTTGGCGCGGTCATGCTCGGTGGCCCGCTGGACAAGGGGAGCAAGGCAGCCCTGGACCGGGCGATCATCGCCGCGTACAAGCAGGCAGGAATCACCTTCGACGAGCGCACCTGGGACAAGCCGCCACCCCTTATGAGCGATCTGGTAAGCGCTCTTACCGAAGATGGCGATCCCAAAGCCGCCGAGGTGGCTGCCGGGCTCGCGCCATACGTGGCCGGTAGCCACCGTCAGCTCTTCGACGGCCACACCACGACCCGGCCCGACTCCCACCTGATCGTCTTTTCACTCCGCGACCTGCCCGACGAGCTGAAGGCCGTCGGCACGCTGCTCACTCTGGACGCGGTCTGGCGTCGGGTCTCCGATCCACACAACCGGCGTCCACGCCTGGTCGTGGTCGACGAGGCGTGGTTGCTCATGAAAGACCCCGAAGGCGCGAAGTTCCTGCTGCGCATGGCGAAGGCGGCCAGGAAGCACTGGGCGGGACTGTCCGTGGTCACCCAGGATGCCGCCGACCTACTCGGGTCCGACATCGGGCAGGCGATCATCGCCAACTCCACCACGCAGATCCTGCTCCGGCAGGCGCCCCAGGCCATCGACGCAGTCGCGGACGCCTTCCGCCTCTCCGACGGCGAACGCCAACTCCTGCTGTCCGCGGATCGCGGATTCGGCCTATTGGCCGCCGATGCCGGAGCTGCTCGGGTGGCCTTCCAGGTGCTGGCCAGCGAGCAGGAGCACCGGCTCGTCACGTCGTCCCCGCAAGAGCTGGCCGAGTACGAGGAGGACGGACTCTGATGCTGCGCGATCTTCTTTACGCCCCGGACGCACTCCTGGATCTGACGCTGACCTGGCTAGAAGCGCACACTTGGGACCTTGCCATCCTGATAGCGGCCGCCGCGTTCGTGATCGATTTGCTGCGCTTTCTGCTCGCACGGCTCCGGCACCGCGCTCTCATCAAGGGCGCGCGATGCGTGGAGATTCTGGCCCCGCCGGTCGCGGACATGCCCGGTGCGAAGGCGCTGTGGGGCAACCTGGTCGGCCTGCTGCGTCCGGCCTGGAAGCGCATCCTGTTCGGCCAGCCGCACCTGGCCTTCGAGTACGTCTTCGGCGCAGGCGGCGTGCGGATCCGGCTGTGGGTGCCCGGCAGCGTTCCTCAGCACCTGGTCGAGCATGCGATTGAGGCCGCCTGGCCGTCCGCGCGTACCGCGGTGCTGGAGGCTGCTCCACCCGTTCCGCTGGCTGGGCGGGCAACCGGTGGGCAGCTCAGGATCGCCCGTAGCGAGCGGCTCCCGATTCGGCACGACCACGATCACGACCCGCTGCGGGCTCTCCTCGGAGCCGGGGTGGGCATGCCCACCTGGCAGCACGCCACCGTACAGGTCCTGGCTCGGCCCGCTTCCGGCCGCCGTCTCTCCCACGGGACCGCCGGCATCTTGGCATCCATGCTCCGAGGCGTTCTTGATCTCATCTCGCCCGGCCCGGCGCATCCCCGGCACCGGACAGATCACAGGTCGCAGGATTACGCCGTACGGCTGGAGCAGTACGCCGAGGCCCGCGCCAGCCGGGACAAGGCGCTGCGCCCCAGGTACGAGGTCGCCGTCCGCTACGCCGTCCAAGGTGACGACGGCAAGGGCCGTGAAGCTCGCAGGGCGCGGCGCAGCGCCATTCGGGGCCGCGCGCACGCGATCGCTTCCGCGTTCGCCCTGTTCTCCGGCCACAACCGGCTCGAACGGCACCGCCTCCCGCTTGCCGCGCGCCATCTGGCCTCGCGGCGGCTCGGTCGCGGCTTCCTCCTGTCGGTGCCCGAACTGGCCGCGCTCGCCCATCTGCCGATGGACGCCGCCGTACCCGGGCTCCAACGAGCCGGAGCGAACACGGCCGCGCCCTCGCCCCAGGTCGCCCAGCACGGGAAGGTCCTCGGCTTCGCCGACGCCGGGCACGAGCGGCCGGTCGCGCTGCGGGTCATCGACTCCTGCCACCACGTGCACGTACTCGGACCGAACGGCACAGGCAAGAGCACCCTGCTCGCGCACATGATCCTCTCCGACATCCAGGCCGGACGCGGCGTAGCCGTGGTCGACGCCAAGGGCGACCTGGTCGCCGATCTCCTGGGGCTCATCCCCGAAGAGGCCGGGCAGCGCATCGCCCTGATCGACCCCGACGACCGCCACCCCCGGCCCGCGCTCAACGTCCTGAGCGGGGCCGACCGGGAAACGCTCGTGGACAACATCGTCGGCATCTTCCACAAGATCTACGCCGACTCCTGGGGCCCGCGCAGCGACGACATCCTGCGCGGCTGCTGCCTCACCCTCTCCCGGAACGGCGGCACGCTCGCCGACATCCCGGCGCTGCTCACCGATCCGGTCTACCGAAGGCAGCTCGTCGACCAGATGGACGACAGCTTCCTGCTGGGGTTCTGGAGCTGGTACGAGCACCTGTCGGAGCAGGCTCAGGCGCACGTCACCGCGCCCATCATGAACAAACTCCGGGCGTTCATGCTCCGCCCGTTCGTCCGCGACATCCTCGGCTCGGCCCAGTCCACGTTCGACGTCGGCGACATCCTCGACGGCGGGATCCTGCTCGCGCGGCTGCCCAAGGGGGTGCTCGGCGACGACACCGCCCGCCTGCTCGGCTCGCTCCTGCTGGCCCAGGTCTGGCAGGCCGCCTCCCATCGCGCCCGGCTCGGCCGTACCCGGGCACCGGCCGCGCTCTACGTCGACGAGACGCAGAACTTCCTGAACCTGCCGCACGCGCTGTCCGACATGCTCGCCGAGGCCCGCGCCTACCGGCTGTCGATGGTGCTCGCCCACCAGCACCTGGCCCAGCTCCCCCGTGACCTCCGGCAGGCGATCAGCTCCGACGCCCGCAACAAGATCTACTTCTCGCTCTCCCCCGAGGACGCCCGCGAGAACGAGCACCACTTCAGCCCGTACCTGGCTCGGCACGACCTGGCCAACCTGGGAGCCTTCCAGGCCGCCGCCCGCTTGGTCGTCCGCTCCGCCGAGACCGCGCCGTTCACGCTGCGCACCCGGCCCCTGCCCGAGCCCGACGCGGCGCTCGCCGCACGCATCCGAGCCGCCGCCGCCCAGGCGCATGGCCGTATACGCGTCCGCCCCGAAGCCCTTCCCGCCGACGACCCCCGGCAGCAGCCCAGAAAAGGAGAGTCATGAACGAGCACTACACACCCGGTGTCCTGGCCTCGCTCGCCACCCGGCTGACCGGCCGCGACCGCCATCTGCTCCGCCTGGTCTGGGCCCACAAGGTCCTGACCTGCCACCAGATCGCGTACGTCGCCTTCAACGACCCGATCACCGCGCGGCACCGCCTGGTCAAGCTGCACCGCATCGGCGTCCTAGACCGCTTCCGCCCCAAGCCGCCCGTCGGTTCAGCGCCCTGGCACTACGTGCTCGGCGAACCCGGCGCCGCCGTACTCGCCACTGAGGACGGCGTCGAACTGCCGGAGTTCGGCTACCGCCGCGACCGCGCCCTGTCGATCGCCTACAGCCAGCGGCTCTCCCACACCGTCGGGACCAACGGGGTCTTCGCCCGCTTGTACGGCACCACTCGCCGGACGAGCGGATGCCGGCTGGAAACGTGGTGGACCGAATCCCGCTGTGCGGTGCAGTGGGGCAAGTACGTGCGCCCGGATGCGTACGGCAGGTGGACGGAGAACGGCAGCACGCTGGACTTCT
This sequence comes from Nonomuraea glycinis, assembly GCF_014646515.1. Taxonomy (GTDB): domain Bacteria; phylum Actinomycetota; class Actinomycetes; order Streptosporangiales; family Streptosporangiaceae; genus Nonomuraea; species Nonomuraea glycinis. The sequence goes on along the minus strand of NZ_BMNK01000012.1, from coordinate 17,741 downwards.
TCCTCGAATACGACACCGGCACGGAGACCTTCGACCGGGTCCTCGCGAAGCTGTCCGGCTACGCCGCCCTCACTGCGGCCACCGGCATCACCACTCCTGTTCTGTTCCTGACGAGCTCGAAACGCAGGGAAGGCAGTCTGCACGCTCGGCTCCAGCTCCGAGCTGCCCAGATGGCCGTGCCCTGCGCCACCGCCGTAGCTGGATCTGACGGGCCGGAAGGGCCGATCTGGCTACCGCACGACCGCCGTGACGTACGGCTCCGCCTCGCCGGGCTCGCCGAGCACTGGCCCCGAGCGGTGACTCGCACGGAAGGGCGCTGTTGATCGCCGAGACCGGCCTCACGAAGATCCTCCCAGCGGTAGGGGGTCTCGTATTCGGCGTCGTCCTGATCATCTCTGGGCTGGGCGGTGGAGCCAGATACGCAATGGCATTCGCCGACCTGGTGTGCTCCTACTCCTTCGCGCCCTCCCAGGCTGTTCTAGACACCGCCGACAGCCAGCGGACTCCGGGACTGAGCAGACCGCAGAATCTCAAGCTGTCCGCCGCCGAAGAGACCGAACTACGTGCGGTCATCAAGACCGCCGCCACGCTCGGCATCCCCAGGACTGATGCCATCAATGACGCGGCTTCCGTCCTCGCCGACCGGATGACCGGAGACGATCCCGCCGCAATCAGGAACCGTGCCGAGCAGGCTGTCACCGCGATCTCTGGTGAACTATGCACGGAGCTTTCGGCCGAGGGCCTCCCTTCGGACAGTGTGGCCGGGGTCGGCCGTGGGGCGGTAGCCGTACGGGCAGCACTTGCCATGCGGGGCGTCCCGTACTCCTGGGGCGGCGGCGGCCCGAACGGCCCCAGCTACGGCATCGGCCACGGAGCCCAGACGAAGGGGTTCGACTGCTCAGGGCTGGCCGAATACGCCTGGACCAGGGCGGGCACCCGAGTCGGAGGAGACACCTCCGCGCAGTGGAACGCCGGAACCCGCGTACCCAGAAGCCAGATCAGGCCAGGAGACCTGATCTTCTTCGCCCACAACTCGAAGAACCCAGCCACGATCCACCACGTCGGCATCGCGATCGACAGCACCCGCATGGTCCACGCACCGTCCACCGGAAGCACCGTACGGGTAGAAACATGGGCAGGCGTACCCAGCCGGGAGCAAGGATTCATCGGCATCGTCCGGCCCTAATGCAGCGCCAACACGCTCAGGAAGGATCGCGTGATGGCATACAGGTGGCGGATGGTTCACCGGGTTCTGGAGGCAAACCAGCCAAGCAGCCCCCACAGCGTTGCTCCACCAGCGGCGAGTCCACACAGGAGAGCAGCTGGCCATGTGGAACCGTCCGCGAGCATAAGGGCCGTAGCGATGCTGACGGCAGCCACCACCGCCAACGCGATTAAGACAACGCGTTCAGGATTCATCGGTTCTCCGTCTTAGCAGAGGCGGGGCGTCACTGGAGCCGCGCGATGCGCAGGAACTCCTTGTCGCCCGTGTCGCCATGCAATGGCGAGGATGCGATTGCATGAGCTCTAGAAAGTCAGAGCTCGCAACGTTGCACCACCCGCAACGGAACAAGTCGAGGCGTTGCAAGACATTGGCAACACACAAGAGCCGAACCTCGCCGTAGCACTCAACGGGAACAGCGATGATGGGCGGGTGAACGAGATCGCCCGTCGTCCGGTCGAGTTAGCATCCTTGAAGCCGGACCTCATTCCCCAAGTGATGGCCTGGGCCGCAGAGCTACGCACCCACTTCGCCACCCTGAACATGACGATCAGCTTGTTCGCCCGCCTCAGCCACATAGACAAGGGAGCCGTTTCCCGATACCTGAGCGGCGAGCGCGTGCCCACCGACCGGTCGTTCCTCGACCAGATCCTGGCCATGCGGGCAGGTCAGGGTACTGCGGTGACCGAAGAGGTTCGCGAACACCTGATAGAGCTGTATCTGGACGCTCTCAAAGCAACGCGCCCGCACGAGTATCGCATCCAGAAGGTCAGCGACGAGTTGGCGATCGCAGTCACCCGCTGGAAGGAAGCAGAACGCTACGCAGAGAGCCTGGAATACGAACTCAGCCGACGCACCCATACGATTGAGGGCCTGTCCAGCGAGAACGAGCGCCTTCGCGCAGCCTGGGATCGCGAACGTACTCAGCATTTCGACGAGATCGCTGAGCTGACCGAGCGGTTGAAAATGGCCCAGAACCGAGTTCATCAGGCCGAAGGTCGGGTCCAGAAACTCGAAGAACTGCTCGATCGGCTACAACCCCAGCACCAGCACGAGACCGACGAGGTGCGCTTCCGCTCGCTGGTGAAGGCCCAATCCCAGCTCGTCTGGATTACCTCGCCCACCGGCACTGTGGTCGAGGACGCGCCGCAGTGGCGTGCCATCACCGGTCAGAGCCTGGAGGACTATCTCGCCTACGGCTGGCTGGAGGCGGTGCACCAGGACGAGCGCCAGCAGACCGGGGAGGCTTGGAAGGAGGCGCTGCGTGGCCGGACGATGTTCGAGTGGAACTACCGCGTGCGCACCAGGGCCAGCGGGTTCCGCCACTTCGAGGTGCGCGCCGTGCCGATCATCCGCGATGGCCAGGTGGTCGAGTGGGTCGGCACCAACACCGACATGACCCTGCAGCACGAGGCCGAGGAGATGCGGGGCAGGCTGACCCACCAACTCGGCGCCGCCGCCCTGCGCACGGCCCGGCTGCAGGGCGCCACTGCCCAACTCGCCGAGGCGCTCACGGTCAGGCAGGTGGTACAGGTCATCATCAACGTCGGCCGCACCGCGCTGGCCGCCGATCGGTCCGCCGTCGCGCTGCTCGACACCGACCGCGCGGCGCTCAAGCTGATCCACGGCGAAGGCATCCCGGAGGCGTCGGTCCCCTTCAGCGAGGAGATCCCGCTATCCCACTCCAGCGTGATGACCATGGCGGTCAACAGCGGCAGGCCGGTCTTCGCCGAGTCACCCGTGAGTCTGAAGACGCAACTGCTGGAATCCGGCGGTGAGGAGACGCCGCTGACCGACTACCTCATCAGCAGCGACGAGCAGGCTTGGGTCGGTCTACCACTGCTCGCGGCGGGACGCGCGCTGGGCGCGTTGCGCTTCTCGTTCACTAGGCCGCAGAAGATCTGCCAGGAGGACGGTGTCTTCCTGGAGGCGCTGGCCGGCCAGTGCGCGCTGGCCGTGGAACGCGCCACATTGTTCGAACGTGAGCACCACACCGCCGAAACGCTGCAGCGCAGCATGCTGCCCGGCCGCCTACCGGTCATCAAGGGCCTGGAACTGGCCCAGCGCTTCCGCTCGGGCAGCCGCCACGTGCAGGTCGGCGGCGACTGGTACGACGCATTCGTGTTCCAGGACGGCCGGGTCGCAGCCGTTGTAGGCGACGTCATGGGCAAAGGCGTCAAGGCAGCGGCCTGGATGGGCCGCACCCGCAACGCCATGCGCGCTCTGGCGCTGACCAACCCGGCGCCCGCCGACGTGCTGACGGGACTCGACAGGGTCTTCGACGCCACTGAAGAGGAAGAGCAGGTCACCACCCTCGCCTACATGGTGGTCGAGCCGGTCACCGGTGAAGGCACGCTCGCCCTCGCCGGCCACCCGCCACCCATCCTGGTCTCCCCGCAGGGCACGGCGATTTTGTGCAACGCCGAGCCCGGTACCCCGCTGGGCTGGCCGACCAGCCGAAAGCAGTTCCGTTTCGTAGTGCCGCCCGGCCATACCGCCGTGCTCTACTCCGACGGACTGGTGAAGAACCGCAAGCGTGGGCTCGACGCCGGACTCGCAGAGATTTGCAGTGTTGTGAGTGAATCGCCACCTGAGGTGGTGGCGAATCCGTACATGCTGCTGGACTTCCTGGTTGACCGAATGCTGTCGGGATATGAACAGGACGATGACGTGGTAATGCTCGCGATTCACGTTCCTGCACCCATCTGCAGGCCGTAGGCTCGTGGTGACCGATCTCAGCCTTTCTTTTGTCGGAGAGTTCGAGTTGGTCAGAGGGCCGGTTCTTCGCGAACCGGCCCTCACTCCTCCAAGGATTGCTGGAGCAGGAGGAATCCGGGCATCGTTTCTCTTGGGCGGATCCCCACATCGAAGATCTCCGGCTCCTCGAAGACCGGCTCTCCGTTTGGGCGGCGCGCATAAGCGACCCGCCCGTAGTCCACGCCGTTCTCACGGTCAAAGCTCATCCAGGTGATGGCTTCCTGTTCACCCTCCCTGAGCGGGTGGTTCGAAACAGCCCGTAGAGCGATCGTGCTCGGCGGCCTGAAGATCCACACCTGTGGAACGGCCAGCACCCAGCGGTTGGCGCCGATGCCTTGCACCTTCTCCGCAGCCCTCGCCTCGAAGGCTGCCGCCGTAGCCGTGTCACGTAGGTAGTCGTAATCGCTCAGTACGAGCTTGCGCTCGCCCTCGATCGCGACGATGGCGGGACACTCCCGGGCCACGATGCTCTTCTCCAGACGCCGCACCACGTCCAAGAGCAGGTCCGCTGTCTCAGCGTTCATCTGGCCTTTCCTTCTGCCGCCGCACCCGTCAGGGGCCGAGAGCTGTGCCCGGGCAGTGAACGCTAGCGGGTTCCCTGGCCGGCGCGCGGCTAAGAGCGCGGCCGGAGCGGCCGGACCTACCGATTCCGTCCTCAATGGTTAGGCTCGTACGGTGAGCGCTGGGAAGACCTTGGTCCTGTGGGACATCGACCACACTCTGATCACCATCGGTGGCCTCAGCCGCAACATCTACGCCGACGCTTTCCGATCTGCGACCGGCCAGGCCATGCGGCAGCTCGCCGACATGACCGGCCGTACTGAGCGCGCGATCGCGGCGGACACCCTGCGCCTGCACCACATCGAGGCTTCCGATCAGCTGCTGCACTCGTTCGGCCTCGCCCTGGCCGAGTCCTTCCTGATCTTCGAAGAAGCGATCAGGGAACGCGGCCGGGTGCTGGACGGGGCGCTGGAGGCGCTCGCCATGCTCGCCGGCCATCCGGACGTCGTCCAGTCGGTGCTCACCGGGAACATGGAGCCGATCGCGATCGGCAAGCTCAGGGCGTTCGACCTCGATCGGTTCGTGGACTTCGACGCGGGGGCGTACGGGATGGACCACGAGGAGCGGCCCGAGCTGGTGCGGCTGGCGCAGCAACGGGCCACCGGCAAGTACGGGCACGTCTTCACCGCCGCCAACACGGTACTCATCGGGGACACCCCCAACGACGTCCTGGCCGGGCACCTCGGCGGCGCACGGGTGGTCGCCGTCGCCACCGGCTCGTGCAGCGCGGACACCCTGCGCGAGGCAGGCGCGGAGCTCGTTCTCACCGACCTCAGCAGCACTCCGGCTGTCATCCGGGCCATTCTCGGCGTGGCCGACGAAGCTCAGTAGGACGCCCGTACCTCTTCCGCCAGGTCACGGACCTCCGGCACCTTCTTGTACGCAGACAGGCCGTTCATGAACTCGGCGAAGCGCTCCCGCACCCGGGCCGAACCGATGGCGACCGATATCCGGTGCGCGCTTGCGCCTATGGCCGTGGCCTGCGCCACCTCGCCCTTGCTCAGATAGGCGGCGGCCAACCGGATCGTGTAGTGCGCCAGGTCTCTGACGTGATCCGGTGTCCTTGACCGTACGAGTGAGATCGTGTGCTCAATTTCCGAGATCGCGCCGTCGGCCAGTCCCAGGTCCAGGACGCAGGCGCCGCGTTGAGCGAAGAGCTCTATCTCAGTGACGTAGCCGACCCAGCGGGGCTCCCCCTCTCCCTCCTCGGTGGCGTACGCGGACTGGGCCAGATCGAGGTTGCGCTTGCACGCGTCGATCTCCCCGAGCCGGGCATGGGCACGTGCGGCGCGGTTGTGCGCGGTTGCCCGGGCTCGTGGAGACGTTCCCGCGCTGGTGAGGTCGACCGCGGTCCGGGCCAGGGCGAGTGCTCTGTCCGGCTGGGCACGGTAGAGAGCGTGCAGGCTCATGTAGCCGAGGGCGTGACCGGCCAGGGAAGGGTCGTCGGCCTCGTGTGCCGCGTAGATCGTGGCGGTGAGGTATCGGCTGGCCTCCGCGTGCCTGCTGGCGTCGATGGACAGCCAGCCCGCGATCTGGGTGAGACCCGCCATCGCAAGATACAGGCGACGTCTGTCGTCCGTGCGCAGGCTGAGCGAGCTGAACAGGCCGGCCGCCGCCTGGGCCTGCTGTGCCACGACCTGACACAGTTCGTTCCCGCCGAATTCCGCGTCGAGACGGTACAGCCGCCCGAGCAACGCCTCAACCGACTCCACGGTGAATCCAGGAGGAAATATCCCATTCCCGGCAACCGGAGATCTCAGCAGGGAAACAACCTCATCTTCCTCCGCGACATCCGCAAAGAGTGATTTCTCCTCAACCTCCAGAGCTCTGCTGAACAGCAATCTGTAACGTTCGCTCGGTGTGCCGATCTTTCCTGATTCCCAGCGACGGATGGAGCGTACAAGCGCTTCGTGATCCGGCAAGGGACCCGTACCGCCAGCGACTTCACGCAGCTTGCGGGCCATCGTGTGCACGTCCCACAGGCGCGCTTTACGCTCGGCCCTGATGCGTGCGGACCAAGAGGAAACCATCGGACAAATACCTCCGGAAGTTCGCACATAGCGCACGGGCTTTATCTGCCAATGTTAAAGAGGGCGGATGCGCGGCGCGATGCAAGCGGCTTTATCTCGCGGGAAGAGCTTCGCTCAACCCTTTTCCTCGTACGCCACTCTCGCGGCCGAGGCTTGCTTCGCCTCATCCGTGAACAATCCAGCGACCTGGAACATAGCTTGATCATGGTTGGCCATCTCTGGCATAGGGCGGCTCCCGCTGAGGCGGGAGCCGTACGGGCTGGTCGATCTTCAAGCCGCGCTGGTGAGCGGGCGGTCCAGCACCGTGGACAGCGTGCGCAGCGTGCCCCGGTCGAGGTCGTCGATGCCGCCGGTCACCGCGCGGAGCATGTTGCGTTCCGCTCGTACGGCGCCACGGACGTTCTGCTCGTGATGGGTGAAGGTGTTGATCGCCTGGACCACACCCCAGGCCGTGCCGCGCCATGGCGCTACGCGCAGGTCGTGGTTCCAGAGCTTTGCCAGAGTGTCGCGCCTGTTCTCGGCCATGGTGCGACCGCGGCCTTGCTGATTGGGCATCGGCGTGTGGGCGTCCAGGAACTTCAGCCACTGCCGGCCGGTGACCTCCACCCGGCACAGGTCCCGCACCGCTGACGAGAATTCGTCGGCCAGGGCGTAGACGATGTTCAGGGCGTGGCGTGCTTCGGCGAGGCGGAGTTTCGAGTGCCGGGAGTGCTTGATCTTGACATGCTGGCCGCTCTCTGCCAGACCGGCCGCCATGGTGTTGTCGCACACGACGTTGGTCACGGCCCGCTTGAACGTGGTGGCCAACGATCCGTCGAACGACGTCGCCGCGAAGAGATGCGGCCGGAACTCGACACCTTCGGGGGTCACGATGTTGTCGGGGACCTCGACCGATACCCAGGCCACCGCTCCGCCCTTGAGGAGACCTGCCGACCCGATCGACAGGTCGGCGTCCAGCAGTCGGGAGACGTTGTTGATCAGCCATTCGACGTAGGGATGTGGCTCATAGCTGTCGGAGAAGATGCCCATGACGTGCCCGTTGTCGCTGCGCAGGATCGCCTGACGGTCCGGTACCTGCGCGAGTCCGCCGCGCGGGTCTTCCACGTAGATCGGCTGTGAGAGGGCCTTCCAGCCGAACAGCCGCCGCTTGACGTCGTCGACCGGGATCGGGCCTACGTAGTGGTTGAGCTCCTCGCCCTGCATGCTGGCGCGGTAGTGCCAGGCGGTTCCGCGCTTGCCGGTGAAGCCGATCAGCGTGTTGGCGTTCAGCCACTCCAGAGACTCCCTGGACATGTTCTTCTCCGTTTCGATGGATATGAGAAAGGCACCGGCATGAGCCGGTGCCCGCTGGTGTCACTGAGGGGTGGGATGTGCCTTTTCGGCTCGTCGCACGTTGCGCGCTCACATGGAGCGCTGTTGGATCGCGTACGCGACGCGTTCGGTCAGTTCACGGTCGGCCATGCGGATCTCGATGGAGTTGCTGGTCGTGTCGCCGTACACCGCGAACGAGCCGGAGGTCGCGCCGAGTCTCCACTGGAGGACGGTCTCCCGCTGCTTCTCGGTGAACGTCGCCCCGGGCAGCATGGTCAGCAGGGTTTCGACCAACTCGGCCCGGGTGGCTTCCTCGGCTTTCTGGCCGCTCAGCCGTGCCCGGCAGGTCGCCAGGTCCCGTAGGTAGCCGGGGAGCAGCCCGCGTGCGATCTTCTTCGCGACATGTTCGGGGCTCCGGGTCGCTGACACGGAGATCTGATGTCGCCGCAAGTCCGGAAACAGGCTTCTGTATCCGTCGGGGTAGACGCCGAGCACCGTGATGCGTCCCTCCTGCCTCCAGAGCGGGTGGACGACGAGTCGAGCCCCTTCCGGACCGATCAGGTACGCGGGATGGCCAGGCCGAATCTGCGGGGTGAACCCGTCCAGATGTACGGCGATCTGGATCACCAGATCGTCCACTTCGGAATCGTTCATGGGCGTACTCCTTCGAAGGTTGGACATCTCGCCTTTTCACTGCTCTTGCGTGAGCTGTGCCTGATCGGCGAGGAAACGTGGGACGTCCTGGCCGGGCTTGGCGCACTCCAGGCAGCGGCAGCCGTACCGATGAATCTCGGTGGGATGGAACAGCTGCAGGCGGCTTTCCCACGGGGCCGGACTGTGCGGTTCGTCGAGCTCTACCCGGACGCGCCCGCTGTCGGTGATCTCGACGACGGTGCCCGGGTAGTAGAAGGGCGACTGATAGGGCTCGGCCCACCACGGGCGTATCGGGATGCGGAGGAAAGGCCGGACCAGCACCCGTTCACCGACCCTTGTCACCTGCCGCGCCCTTCGATCCACCTGGATGGGCGGCGTGACCCTGGCAGGCGTCGGCCGAGTGGTGTCCTCGCCCGGTCCGTCTCTCAGCCAGGTAAGGACGTCGATGAGGCAGGCAGCGGGGATCACCTCAGCACCTGGGACTTGGGCGGTGATCTCCGCGAAGAAGGCAGGGACCACGACGGTGGTGAGTCCGCCCTCTACGGCGGCACTGATGGCGGGCAGCACGCCGCGGACCGGACGGATCCCGCCGTTCAACCCCAGTTCGCCGAGGAATACCGTCCGGGCAAGCCGTTCCGGCGGGGCGTTGCCGGTGGCGGCCAGGAAGGCGACCGTGAGCGCGAGATCAGCGGCGCTGTCATAGACCGGGATGGTTTCCGGGTGAACGCTCACCGTGACCTTGGCCTCCGGCCAGGCAATGCCGCTGTTGAGGACGCCAGCACGCATCCGTTCACGGGCCGGCCAGAGGGAGCGTTCCGGGATGCCGATGAGATGGAGTCCGGCCGGGCCGGGCTCCGCGGTGGCTTCGATGTCCAGGATGCGTCCGGTGACACCGATCAGGGCCGCCGAGTGGGTGGCCACGGATGTCATCGCGCTCACCATCCCTCGGGCAGCATTGGCCGGGCGCCGTCCGGGCGTCGCCGCGCGCTGGCTTCGATCGCCTCGGCCATCTCGGCGAAGTTCATGCCAACAACAGCCGATGGGGGCACCCCGTAATCGAGGGCCGTACGGATCAGGTTCGCGAAGCTGTAGTCAGGATCGACCGAAAGTGCGCGCTCGACGGCGATACGCGCCAGCGCCCCGTCCCCAATGCGCAGCGCGACGAACGCCAGCAGGGAGGCGGGGGCGGCAGCGAACTCGGACGGAACCCTGCGGGTGACCTCGGTCCAGCACCGGATGTGGACATCGTCGTCGTGTCGGCCAAAGAAGGTCATGGCCGCATCGCGGACGGGGATCCCGGTGAGTCGTACGCCTAGCGTGGCGATCTCATCGGTGTCCAGGTTCTCGCCCGCCTGCACTCGGTCCAGCGCCGCGGAGATATGGTCGACGCCGTCGCGGTACCAGTCGTGATCGGTGTCGATCGGGGTTCGGGTGTGGGCACACGCGGCCTGGGTGGCGACTTCTACCTGCGCTCGGTCGGGCCCGTCGGGTGGATCCAGGGTCGCGGCCAGCGCCGCACGATCGGGTAGCGCTACGAATCCCGCCAGTACTGCGGCGGCCGCGGGCACACCGCTGGACGCGTCGACGGGGACGCCGTCCGGAGGGCAGCAGGTGACGTTCGTACAGGTGTAGGACCAGAAGCGTCCCTCATCAATGCGCAGCGCGTCTCTGATGTCGATCCCGGTGCGGTTCAGAGCTTCGGTGGCGGCGTCGATCACCGGTGAGATCCGGGCACCGGGACCGTATCCGAGCAATACCACTCGGCTGACGGCGTTACGGATCAGGACGCTGGTCAGATGATCGGCCAGTCTCACCGCGTCCGCCGAATCCTTGGGCAGGTTGAAGCGCATCACTCCGCCGAGGGTCGACTTCTCGCCGTCGATCATGGTCACCACCAGACTCAGCGATGGGTGAAATCCCAGCACGTACGGCACTACGGAGATGAGATCGGCCGGTGAGGTGACCCGAATGGTCTGCTCAGATTCAGTGGTCATGAACAACCTCCAGACAGGAGAAAGCCCCCAGCGGATCGCCAGGGACCGATAAGGACAGATCAGGGGGTTTCAGCAGCGTTCGACCCGGACACCGCCGCGCGTACCGAGGAAGACTCGGCGATCGGGATAGTCGACCGCGTCATGGGAGCCGTACAGGGAGATCTCGCAGTCCTCGCCCACGCACGGGGTGAGCACAGCTGCTGGCTCACGATCTAGGAACGCGAAGCGGGAGCGCTGCCAGTAGCCGTGCCGGTGCCGCTCGGCCAGCTTGGCCCGGGCATCGGCCAGGGACGAGAACTCCTCCAGATCATCGAGCTCGGGCGGGCCGTATCCGTTACCGCCGTGCCAGAGCCCGAACCAGACCGCCATAGGTGGTCTCCTTTCTGTGAGCTGGTCAGGGAGCGCGCCGTGCGCATGGAATGAGACGGCGGCCCGTCGCTATCGGCGGCGCGCCAGATGATGCGGTCTTACGCTGATGCTGATCGTGTGGATCTTGCAGTCGCAGCAGTCCAGGGCGTCGACGAAGCAGCGAGAGCAGCGGATCAACCGCGTGCGCCTTCCGGATGGCCGGTGGGTGTGCGTGGCATCGATCCACAGGTGGGTGTTCCGCAGGCAGCCAAGACAGGTGATCGTCTCGGCGCCTGAGGGCATCGGCGTGAGCGCTGCCGTCAGAGCGTGCTCGGGCTCGCTCTGCGGGTCAGTGGTGACAACCAGCGTTGTGGTGATCGCGCCGATCGCGGCCACTCTCATCACCTGGCCGCCGGTGGACACCGTCAGGTCCCCTACGGTCCAGACCGGACGGTCGGCAGAGTTCACCTCCATCGAAACGCTCCTTTTCGGTAATTACCCGTTTGGGTGGCCCTGCCGTACCTTCCGGACGTAACTTCATGTGGCTGGGTGAGGCATTCGCGACGCTTTAGCGGCGCGAATTGCTCTCATTTAAATACGGTGGCCGGAACGACTCGACCGTCCGCGCTCGGCAGCATTTTTTGTTTCGCGTACCGAGCGAACGGTGAGCCGTTCCGGCTGCCGTAGCTGTTCACGGCGCAATCAGGTGGGACCGGAGAACAGCACATGAGAGCGACAGCGCCGTTCGTGTACCGGCGAATCTCGCTCTCATATAAATACGGGGCGCGAGACGGCCCAACCGTCCAGCATTTTCAAGATTTTCGCCGCGCTGCTTACGGCGGATAATGCGCATTGACGCCATGAGAAAGGGCCCCAGGGTAGTCCCTGGGGCCCTTCTTGCGACCTATTGTCAGTCGTCCATGGTTTCGGTTCCTCCGTGGACCAGCGCGCTTCTCGCGTCGTCGAGGCGCTCCGCCAGTTCCTTCCACTCCGCCCGCGCGGCATCGCGTACCCGGATCACGTTCCGGCGGGACCCGTACGCGCCCCCGTAGCGTGCCTGAGCGATCGTGCTGAGAATCCCCGCGCGCCCCAAGTCGTCGGCCTGAGACGCCATGTCCATGGCCTCAGTGATAACCGGGAAGTCCTCACCGTCGCCGAACGCCTGTCGGAAGATGGCCGCGCTGTTCTGCGCCACGCAGAACGCCACAGCGGCGCGCGTGACGTTCTCGGCGTGCGGCAGACCGCGCATGAGCTGGGCGCCGGGCGTGGCGTCGACCTCCCCCGGTGGAACGTCGATCCGGTAGCCGTTCCGCGCGGCGGCATCTCTCACCGCCCACCGTCGCAGCGTCGTACGCGTGATGGTCATCTCACCGCCGTCGCGCCGGACGTAGATCCACGCGGGTTCGGTGGCCGTGCTTTCGGTGGCCGTCCGGCACGACGTGGTGATGTCCCGCAGGCGCTGCGCGAACAGCAGGACCGCATCCTGTGTGACGTCGTCCGACACGTCGTCGGTGCCGTAGGGCGCGTATCCCTGCTTGACGATGGTGGCGCTCCCGTCCATGCGCTTGCGTGACCGCGTGGCGTCGACCGTACGGCAGTAGCCGCGCGCCAGCTTCCGAATCTCCGCCCAGTCGTCCGGCGTCACGTGCGCCATGTCTTCCGGCGTGAGCTTCTCTCCTGGCACGTTCGCGGGGACGCACTTTCCGGGAATTCCGTTCGACACGATCCTTCTCCGATCCGATCTCACGCGACACCATTCGTATCGCGCCTTTCTTTTGTCACTTCAATTGAACATCGGAGCGGCTATCGGATCAACGACATTCGGCGTTTCTTTGCGATGTTTCCCCAGGTCAACCAGTAAAAAGTGAGTAGGATGCCGAGAGTTGCAGCTGCGAAATCGATCGATATTTAGAAGAGGAAAATCGAAGCCTGGTTGGAAAGAAAATAATACTGAGGCGAAATTATATTGATTGAAAGTGGTGAAATAATACACAGGCCGACCCTTCCCCTCCTTTGATTACATGGGCGTCCGCCTGTCAGTCGGGCCAGCGACCGGTCGGGGGCATTGCCGGCCGACCTGGGGCAATGGCGTCATCTCCTCGGCCACTCTCAGCCGGCTACCCACCGGCCTATGATCGGCCACCCGACTGGCCAAGGTTCTGTTCGCTGGAGACACAGTCAGCGAGCACAGCCGGTGAGGAGGCCCGCTCAGAGGAGTTCCACCTCAGCCGGTGACATCCCGATCATTTCGCTCACCATCGTGCTGCTCGCCTTGCAGATGGTCCGGCGGATGAACCGCAAGCCGCCCGCCTCGCATAGCTCGTAGAGCGTCTCGCCACACTCACACATATGCTTCTTCACTCTGATCCGAGTACACCTCTGGGCTGGCTCTCTCCGTTTGTTCCGCAATGTGGCCCACACGATCAGCACGCCACCGCAAGGTAGAGAAGTTTCACCCGTCAGACCCAGTTGTAGTTGTCGTCGGTGACGGCGGGCAGCTCAGCGTCTCTGACGGCGGCCCGCGGGTGGGCGAGGGCGGCCAGAGCGGGACCGATCGGCGGGAAGATCGGCAGTTCGGCTACCCCTCGGTAATCGATCCACTCGATGACGCCCAGTTCGTGACCACCGTCGGGGAGCCTGTCGTACTCGTGGTCAGCGAGAGTCGCGCGTACCACTGTGGTGATGTGCAGGCGGTAGATGAGGTGCAGCTTGCGGGGCGGCGGAGTGGGCCCGGGGCGTGAGACGCGCTGGTCGACCAGCCACAGCAGTTCTGGTTCGGTGGCGTCGTCGAGGTCGAGGTGCAGTTCCTCGGCCAGCTCCCTGCGGAGCGCGTCGGGCAGAGGTTCGCCGGCTTCGACGTTGCCGCCGGGCGGGGTGTAGTGGATCGAGGTGGCTCGGTCGCGGCGGATCAGGGCGACGTCGGTGTCGCAGAACACGAGCGCTCCCGCCCGGATCTTGAGGCGTGAGAAGGGCGCCGGCCCGGAACCGGAGTTGATCGTCATGACGGCCGATATCCCCAACCAGTCGGGGCAGCACCCTTGCTCAGCACCGGATCTGCAGCTGAATCGCTGCCGTCTTGCTTTGCCGTCGCGGCATCAGGTCCAGGCCATGACCAGTTGTGTGTGTCGCTTCGGGAAGATCCTGCCCATGGTCGGGTTCGGCACTGCGGCGCCGGCGGGGTAGAGGGTGAAGCCAGGGCCCGGACCCTTGCGCCGGTCGCGGTCCCACGTCCGCACGTGGGTGAGGAGTCGCTGAGCGAGTTCGGCACCACTGCGCCCGTGCCCGTGGACACCGAACTCGTGGCGTGGTGTCTCGCTCTCCTGGTCGCGATGTCCGTCGCGGATGGTGAGGTAGGCGAAGCTGTCGGGCATGATGAGGGCGGGGCAGAACCACCGGACGGCAAGCCTGACGAGGTCGCCGGCACGGTCAGGGTCTCGCCAGATGACGCCGAAGGTGTCGTCCACGGTCGCGAGCCACAGATGCAGCGTGTCGAACGGCTCACAGCCGCCGACCACCACGCCGGTCCACAACTCAGTCCGGTCGCCGGCCAACGCCTGATTCTGCGCGGCGGTGTCGAGACCGGGACCGCCGTCGATCGTCAACGTCACCGCTCCATCAGCAAGCGCCGCCATCTGCTCCCGGTGAGCTCCCGACCCCTGCATCGGTACGAACCCACACACCGTCGGGTCCAGCCCGACGAACCGGTTCCCATCCCGGATGAAGGTGATCGACCTGGTGATCCCACTGAACCGCAACGGCACGACCATCCGGCCCTCTGGGGCGAGCAGAGGTCCCCATGGACAGTCCCACGCTCCGACGGTGACGACGATGGCGTCGAAGGGACCGAATTCCTGGGCGGCATGCTCGGCATCCCCCAGGACGACCTTCACCTGCGGGTAGCCCGTCTCGGCCAGGAAGCGAACAGCTCGCTCGGTGACGAATGGGTCGATGTCCACGGTGACCACCAAACCCTCAGGACCAACGAGCTCGGCGATGAGCGCGGCGTTGTAGCCACCACTGCCGACCTCCAGCACTTGCGCCCCGGGCATCAGCCGCGCGGCTTCGAGCATCTCCGCCTGGAGCCAAGGCGCGCTAACGGAACTCGTCGCCTTGCCGTCGGCATTGCGTTTGGTGATGACTACGTCCATGGCGGAGTAGACGGCAGACAGGGACGCTTCGGGAGCGAATTTTTCGCGCGGCACCTTCGCGAAGGCTGCCGCGACCTCGGCAGAGCGGATCGAGCCCCGCTTCTGCAACTGATCGACCATGTCCGCGCACAGGCGGCCAGAGAGCTCCGATGACACTGTGTCCTGAGTCACGTGCGCAACGTTAACGCGACCGTGCGACAGTTCATGGGAAGGGCCGCTTCGGGGTGAGCTCGGTGCGCTGACAGCCATCGAGGCTCTCCTTCAAGGAGTGGACACAAGCCGCCATGCGGTGACAACACCCCATCAATCGCTATTCATGGTCAATCCGGTTGAGGCGGCGGGGCCGAGTGGCGCTGTCGAGTGTTGTAGCAGGTGAACCTGCGCCTCGGCCTCGAGCACAGGTAGGCCGACCTTCATGTGTACGCGATGCCCGCCCCAACCTCTAAGCACCTTACGCATTCATTCAACTACTTAGAGTGATAGTTTCAGATGTGTCAAGAAGCGGAGGATGCATGACACCACGATCAGGCGAGGCGATCACGGCGCTGATGATCGCCAGTCTCACTCTCGGAACGGCAGCACCAGCCTTGGCGGCGGCTTCGGGCTGGAGTGACACCCACGCCAGCGGACGCGTCAGCGTCCCGGCCGATCGAGCGTCGATCAAGGTCTGCGACGGCAAGGTGGACAACGTCGCATACAAGGCCGTCTGGCACAACGACAACCCGATCGACGCGAGAGACCCTTTCGAAGTACGGGCTCCCCAAGGCGGCTGCGCGACCGACAGCTCACTTCTCGGCTCGGTCAAGGTCTTCAAGCTCTGCCATGGGCAGATCGGCGCCAACAAAAAGGTCACGTGGAACGGCTGCAAGGCAGCCGTGTGGCCGGGCGGACGCTGATACCAGCTGAACCATCGGTCCTGCCGAGATAGCACCGAACCGACGGCCTCCCCCGCCAACGACAAGGGAGGCCGTCAACCTTCGAGATCAGGTGCCGCCCAGAGTCGTCTGGATCTCGCCCTGCTTCTGCTCCACCACAGTTTTGATCAACGTAGCCAGGCCCAGCGCGACGCCCGCGATGATGGCGGTGATGATCACCCATTCAATGGCCGAAGCTCCCCGCGTGGGAGCGGTACGCGCGCGCTGAATCCGTACGGCCAGGCAAACCCGCAGATAGACAATCCAGGGATGGTTCATGGACCTCGAGATCCTCCGTAGCCGGGACACAAGGGAGGTCATGAGGCGCGCCCACAACCACACCGGCCCATGACACTCGATCACTCAATGCAATCAATAACATGCATAGTGTTACTGAAATCGTCAAGAGGAGCGAACGGAATCGCTTCTGAATCTGGGACCCCATGTGCAGGGATCTCCGCCCGGACCTGCGCACATTCACCGGCGCTCAGCGATGGCGGTTCATGTGGTCAAACAGTGCCTGGGGGTTGGGGGAGGCAACGCCAGGGGCGGCGAGGCAGGCTTTGAGGTAGCGGACGCGTAGGCGGGTTTCGTCGGCGTGGCCGAGTTGGAGCAGCAGGCGGATGGCAACCCTGGCCGCGCCTTCCAAGTCGGGATCGAGCGCGCACTCCTGATCTAAGACCTCCTGCGCCCGCTCAAACCGACTCGCTCTCCCATGAAGAGCCCAAGCTGAAGGAGTGCCTTCATGCTCTCCACCGTCAACGTCCAGCCGTGGTCCTGATCGAACCAGCTGTACTTGTGGCCCTGGCCCAACCGTCCGCAGCTCGCCAGGGCTGTCCGAGCTGAACCAGTCCTTCACCGTACGGCCCCTATCGCGATCGGAGGATCGGCCTGGCCGGCCGACGCCGTACCGGCTGGGCCAGGAAAGCGCGCTCAATCTCCCACGCCTGCTGCTCCAACTCGTCAGCCGTGAACGACTCGATATGCGGAGCCGACGCAAGATAGGGGCCCTTCGGCAAGGCCCAGAAATGACCAGTGTGCTGGCCGTACCAGACTGTCCAGAACGGCAGCCGCGATGCGAGCAACCGCACTCCCTCTGCCGCGTCCGTCTCGTCCACGAACGGTACCCTCCTCAACGCCGCCGATCGGATCGAGTCCCAGTAGAAGGGCCGCACCCACACGCTGGGAGGATGACAATGAGGAGCATCAGCGGACACGGTTCGTGTTCGGGCCAAGTGAGAAGCGGACAAGCAGAGAGGACGCTGGACAAGACGCCGCCGCAGAGCAGCACTTCCCTCCGACGCTCCACCTCACCTACGTGGGAGGTGACAAGCAAACGCGTCACCCAGCAGGTCTTCTAGCCAATCCCGCAGGTCCAGCCTGGTGTCAGAGCTGAGGATCCAGGCGGTAGGGCCCTGCAGTCGCTCGCACCGCTCCGGGGGCAGCGGCTCAGGACGGGATGCATGATCTGATTCCGGGCCAGGCGGATGTCATCGGTTCGTTGGATGAAAGGGTTACAGTCAATCTGCCAGCTGAGTTTCGGCCAGATGCCCCTATCTCGCCGCGTAAGCGAAGCGAACACTCGAAGCAGGTAACGGCACCCAACATGAAGCACCCCACAGCTCAGCAACTAAAGGAAAACAGCACATCCCGCCGGCAAAACCGCAGGTGAACAAGTGTCGGCCCCGCGCCCGCGGGGATGGTCCGGAGTGTCATCCGGCCAGCCCTCCTCCCCCGGCGTCGGCCCCGCGCCCGCGGGGATGGTCCCCTATGTACGCCCGTGGGTGGCTCCCCCTTCGCGT
>NZ_BMNK01000011.1:84633-308397 GCF_014646515.1 Nonomuraea glycinis | reverse complement strand
GGCGCAGGGGCCGTCGCTGGGGGCGCGGCCGTGGCGGATCGCGGCCGGCGTCTGCCTCGGCGCCGCCTGCGCGGTGAAATGGTCGGGGGTCTTCTTCCTGATCGCCTTCGCGGTCATGAGCCTGATGTGGGACATGGGCGCCAGGCGCGCCATCGGCCTGCGCGAGCCCTACAAGGCGACGTTCGCGCGCGACGTGCCCTCCTGGCTGGCCGCGGTCACCGCCGTGCCCGCCGTCGCCTACGTGCTGACCTGGACCGGCTGGTTCGCCACCGCCAACGGCTGGGGGCGCAACTGGGAGCAGGCCACCTCCTCGGGGCCCGCCTTCTTCGTCATCGACTCCGTGCGCTCGTGGCTGCAGTATCACTTCGAGGTGCTGGGCTTCCACAGCGGACTGGACGACTACCACGCGAACATGTCCGAGCCGTGGACCTGGCCGGTCCTGTTCCGGCCGGTGTCCTTCCACTACCCGGCCGAGCTCCCGCCGGCCGCCTGCGGGGCCGACAGCTGCTCACAGGCCGTGCTGGGGGTCGGCACCCCCGCGCTCTGGTACGGCGCCGTCCTGGCCCTGCTCGGCCTCGTCGTCTGGTACGTCGCCACCCGCGACTGGCGGGCCGGCGCGGTGCTGCTCACCTACGGCGCGGGCTGGCTGCCCTGGGTCTATTACGCGACCGCGCAGAACCGGACGATGTACCTGTTCTACATGATCCCGCTGGTGCCGTTCATGGTGCTGGCCCTCACCCTGGGCGCCGGGCTGGCGCTGGGCCGGGCCGACGCCGCGCCGGCCAGGCGGGCGGCCGGGGCCGCCGTCGTGGGGGCGTTCGCGCTGATCGTGCTGATCAACTTTTGGTGGCTGTATCCGGTTCTGTCGGCAGAGACGATCCCTTACCAGGAGTGGTGGGCACGGATGCTGATGGACTCCTGGGTAGCGCCCGCCCCCAAGTGACGCCCCCGCGCACCGTGATCGCGGCCGCGATGCAGGCCAGCGGCACGGCCGGCAGCACATAGCGGTAGTCGAACTCGGCCGTCGCAGCCGGCGCGAGCACCAGCCCGAACGCCCCCAGCCACGGCAGCAGCACCGGGCCGCCGAACGAACGCCAGCGCACCACGACCCCGTACGCCCCGACCAGCATGATCCCGCCCAGCATGATGCCGCGCAGGTAGAACACCTTCTGGTAGCCGGACATGATGTCCGCCCACGGCGAGACGATCCTGGTCTCCGGCGGGCCCGCCTCGTAGGCGTACGCGTCGGTGTCGGTCCTGCCCTGGTAGGAGGGCCAGTTGGGCAGCCGCTTGGGATTTCCGGTGCTGTCCAGCTCGTAGTAGGGCTTGAACTCGTACATGTTGTACGTCGCCGCGTCGGGGAAGCGCGGCCGGCCCCAGTGGAAGGCGCGCAGGAAGTCGCGGGCCACGACCCGCAGATAGTCGCCGGGCTGCGACACGATCGCGCGGGTGGCGAACGCGCTGGCCGCCTCGTTGGTGATGTCGGTGAACTTCTTGCCGCTGCCCCACCGGTGCAGCACCTCGCCGGTGCCCTGGCCGTCGCCGCTGCCCTGGCCCCACAGATACCACTGGGCGTAGTCCTTGCGCTGGTGCACCGGGTCGTTGATGCACAGCAGGACCAGCTCGACCTCTTTGTACTTGTCGATGTCCATCTTGTCGCAGTCGGCGAAGATGGCGGTGCGCATGTAGAGGATGAGCCCGTCGCTGTTGGTCATCGCGAACTTGCCGAAGCTCGCCGCGAACCAGCTCATGTAGGCCACCACCGGGATGGCGCACGCGGTCACCACGGCGACCACCGGCTTCCACCCGGTCCGCTTGATGAGCAGGTAGACCACCACGAGCGCGAGGATCGGCAGGCCGATCGAGCGGGTGAGCCAGGTGAGCGCCAGTAGCAGCCCGACCACCACGCCGACCCGCCACGACATCCGCCGGTGCCACAGCACCAGGGTGATCACGCCCACGACCAGCAGCGTGAACATGGCGTCGGACATGATCAATTGCTCGAGCTGGATCTGGTAGGCGTCGAACAGCACCGGCGCGGCGGCCAGCGTGGCGCCCCACTTCGGCAGCCCGAACTTGCGGCGCAGCAGCGCGTAGATCAGCGCCGCCGTGGCCAGCCCCATCAGATGCTGCGTCAATGTGACCAGAGTGAGACTGTGGAACGGCTTGAGCAGCAGCAGCCAGAACCCGTAGCCGTCCGGCCTGATGGGGTGTGGCCTGGGATGCAACGCCACCGAGACGTACTCGTAGGAGTCGTTGAACCACATCGCCGGGCCGTACCCGAGCATGGTGATGAGCCGCAGCAGTCCGCCCAGGGCGAAGGCTGCGGCGAACACTCGATGACGGCGCAGGAAAGACCGCGCACGAGCCATCCGGCCAGGGGCGGAGTGGTCCACATGGGTAATCTCCGCGACGCTCACCATGCTGTAAAGAATGCCAGTCGTTTCCTGGACTTGCCCCGACCATTCCTGGGCACAGGGCATGATGGTGTGCCAGAAGTGCAGTGAATGAAGGGTTGAGACGTGGAACTGACGGTGGTCATGCCCTGCCTCAACGAGGCGGAGACCGTGGAAGTCTGTGTGCGCAAGGCACTTGCGTGCATGGCCGAGCACGGCATCGAGGGCGAGGTCCTGATCGCCGACAACGGCAGCACGGACGGCTCGCAGCAGCTCGCCCGTGAGGCCGGGGCCCGTGTGGTCCACGTCGACGAGAAGGGCTACGGCAATGCGCTGATGGGTGGCATCCGGGCCGCTCGCGGCACCTACGTCATCATGGGCGACGCCGACGACTCCTACGATTTCACCTCGTTGATGCCTTTCGTGGAGCAGCTCCGTGACGGAGCCGACCTGGTGATGGGCAACCGGTTCAAGGGCGGCATCGCGCCCGGCGCCATGCCCCCGCTGCACCGCTACCTCGGCAACCCGGTGCTGTCGTTCGTCGGCCGGCTGTTCTTCCCGTCGGCCATCGGCGACTTCCACTGCGGGCTGCGCGGTTTCCGCCGCGACTCGATCCTCAAGCTGCACCTGCAGACGGGCGGCATGGAGTTCGCGAGCGAGATGGTGGTCCGCTCCACGCTGTCCGGCCTGGACGTGCGTGAGGTGCCGACCACGCTGTCGCCCGACGGCCGCTCCCGCCCGCCGCACCTGCGCTCCTGGCGCGACGGCTGGCGGCACCTGCGCTTCCTGCTGCTCTACAGCCCCAAGTGGCTGTTCTTCATCCCGGGCGTCCTGCTGATGGTGGTGGGCCTGGTCGCGGGCACCGCGCTGACGTTCGGCCCGGTCGAGATCGGCGAGCTGGCCTTCGACGTCGACACCCTGGTCGGCGCGTCGGCCGCGGTGGTGATCGGCTTCCAGGCGGCCCTGTTCGCGCTGTTCACGAAGGTGTACGCGGCCGAGGAGGGCTTCCTGCCCGAGTCGCCACGGGTGCGCAAGCTCATCGACATCGTCTCCCTGGAGAAGGGCCTGGTGGTGGGCGGCCTGCTGGCGCTGGCCGGCCTGGTCGGCCTGGTGATGTCGCTCGTGCACTGGCAGGTCCGCAGCTTCGGCGCGCTGGACCCGCGTGAGTCGCTGCGCCTGGTCGTGCCGTCGGCGACGGCGCTCATCATGAGCTTCCAGACGATCTTCGCGTCGCTGTTCATCAGCATCCTGGGCATCCGGCGTACCCGCGAGTCCTCCATCGACGTGGCGGCCGAGGCCGCTGAGGAGGCCGCCGAGGCCATCTCCCGCGAAGGAAACTCGGCGAAGTCGCGTTAGCGGTCGCGTTCGAGACGTGGGGCCGTGACCCGTAGGCTTGGACTCATGTCCCAGCACATTCTGACCGCCGTCGCGTGGCCTTACGCCAACGGCCCCCGCCACATCGGGCACGTCTCCGGGTTCGGCGTGCCTTCTGACATCTTCAGCCGCTACCAGCGGATGGCGGGTAACAAGGTGCTGATGGTCTCGGGCACCGACGAGCACGGCACACCCATCCAGGTGCAGGCCGACAAGGAAGGCGTCACCGCCAAGGAGTTGGCCGACCGCTACAACCGGGTGATCGCCGAGGATCTCACCGGGCTGGGGCTGTCCTACGACCTGTTCACCCGTACCACCACGAAGAACCACTACGCGATCGCGCAGGAGATCTTCAAGGGTCTCTACGACAACGGCTACATCTTTCCCAAGATCACCATGGGCGCCATCTCCCCGTCCAACGGGCGGACCCTGCCGGACCGCTACATCGAGGGCACCTGCCCCATCTGCGGCTACGACGGGGCACGCGGCGACCAGTGCGACAATTGCGGCAACCAGCTCGACCCGATCCAGCTGATCAACCCGGTGAGCCGGGTCAACGGCGAGACGCCGATCTTCGTGGAGACCGAGCACTTCATGCTCGATCTGCCCGCCTTCGCCGAGGTGCTGGGCACCTACCTGCAGGCCAAGCAGGGCGAGTGGCGGCCCAACGTGCTCAAGTTCGCCCTCAACCTGCTGGGCGACCTGCAGCCGCGGGCGATCAGCCGCGACCTTGACTGGGGCGTGCCGATCCCGCTCGACGGCTGGCGCGACCAGTCCAACAAGCGGCTGTACGTATGGTTCGACGCCGTTGTGGGCTACCTGTCGGCCTCCATCGAGTGGGCCAGGCGCTCCGGCGACCCCGAGGCCTGGCGCCAGTGGTGGCAGAACCCTGACGCCCGCGGCTACTACTTCATGGGCAAGGACAACATCGTCTTCCACGCCGAGATCTGGCCGGCGATGCTGTCCGGCTACAACGGCGTGGGCGCCAGGGACGGCTCGCCCGGCTCCCTGGGCGCGCTCGACCTGCCGTCCGAGGTGGTCTCCAGCGAGTTCCTGACGATGGAGGGCAAGAAGTTCTCCTCCTCCCGCCAGGTCGTCATCTACGTGCGCGACTTCCTGGCCCGCTACGACGCCGACGCGCTGCGCTACTACATCGCCGTGGCCGGGCCGGAGAACCAGGACACCGACTTCACCTGGCAGGAGTTCGTCAACCGCAACAACGGCGAGCTCGTCGCCGCCTGGGGCAACCTGGTCAACCGGTCGGTCTCCATGGCGGCCAAGAACTTCGGCTCGATCCCCGAGGCGGGCGAGCTCTCCGACGCCGACCGGGCGCTGCTGGAGCGCTCGCGCAACGCCTTCGGCCCGGTCGGCGCGGAGCTGCGCCGCTCGCGGTTCAAGAACGCCATCACCGAGGCGCTCGACGTGGTTCGTGAGGCCAACAAATATCTGGCCGAGCAGGAGCCGTGGAAGCTCAAGGACGACACCGCCCGGCAGAAGTCCATCCTGCACGTCGCGCTCCAGGTGGTGGACGACGCCAAGACCATGCTGACGCCGTTCCTGCCGGGCTCGTCCAACAAGGTGCACGCCATGCTGGGCGGCGAGGGCGTCTGGTCCGGCATGCCGGAGATCCGCGAGGTGGACGAGGACGGCGGCGAGTCTTACCCCGTGATCACCGGCGACTACACCGGGGCGGCCCGCTGGGAGCACCAGCCGATCAAGCCGGGCACCCCGCTCGCGCCGCCGGTGCCGCTGTTCAAGAAGCTCGACCCGAAGGTCGTGGACGAGGAGCTGGCCCGGCTGGCCGACTGAGTCCGTGGCCGGGGGCACCCGCGCGCGCCGGGCGCGGGTGCCGCAGGTTACGTTGGGGTGCGTGAGCAAGATTCCCGTCGCGCCCGAGCCGCTGTCCGCGCCGGTGTTCGACAGTCACTGTCATCTCGACGTCATGGTGGGCGACCGGCAGGCGTCCGCCGGCGATCCGGTGGCCCAGGCCGCCCAGGCGGCCTCGGCCAGCGTGCGGAGCATCCTGGACGACGCGCGGGCCGTCGGGGTGACGGGCCTGGTGACGATCGGCTACGACCTGCCGTCCTCGC
This sequence comes from Nonomuraea glycinis, assembly GCF_014646515.1. GTDB lineage: Bacteria > Actinomycetota > Actinomycetes > Streptosporangiales > Streptosporangiaceae > Nonomuraea > Nonomuraea glycinis. Next base: position 302,537 of record NZ_BMNK01000011.1, on the reverse strand, counting down.
GCTGGAACGCCGACGTGGCGGCCGGGCACGAGAACGTGCACGCCGGGGTGGCCATCCATCCGAACGAGTCGCACGCCGCCGCACCGGAGGCGCTGGCCGAGATCGAGGCGCTGGCCGGGCGGCCCGAGGTGCGGGCGGTGGGGGAGACCGGGCTGGACTACTTCCGGGACTGGGCCACCAAGGACGAGCAGCACGAGAGCTTCCGGGCGCACATCGAGATCGCCAAGCGCACCGGTAAGGCGCTGGTCATTCACGACCGGGACGCGCATGACGACGTGCTGAAGGTGCTCGTGACCCAGGGGGCGCCGCCGGTGGTGGTGTTCCACAGCTTCTCCGGCGATGCCGAAATGGCCAAAAAGTGCGTGGAAGCCGGATATTTCATGTCATTTTCCGGGCCGGTGACGTACAAGAATGCCGGTTATCTGCGTGAGGCCGCTCGGGTCGCGCCCGTGGAGCTGATGCTGGTCGAGACGGACGCCCCCTACCTGCCGCCGGTGCCGCACCGCGGCAAGCCCAACGCGCCCTACCTCATCCCGCTCACCCTGCGCTGCCTGGCCGAGGTCAAGAATGTTCAACCGGACGAGCTGTGCGAGGCCATCAGCGCCAACGGAATCACGGTCTTCGGCGACTGGTGACCATCATTCGGTGAAGTGACGCGGGTGGCGGCACGGCCGTCACTAGCGTCGGGCGCCTCAGGTATTCGGGAGGTCGCCCGTGCGAGGAAGAAGGCGTGCGCCGCGTCCCACGATCCCCTGGCGTTCGCCGTGGACGCCGGTGGTCTGTGTCGCGGGTCTGCTGTCCGTGACCGCACTCGCGGTCATCGGCAGCCTGGCCAAGGACGTGGTGCTGGTGGTCGACGGCAAGCCGCAGGTGATCCGCAGCTTCGCCGCGTCCGTCAGTGAGCTGCTCGGCGACCAGGGCGTGCCGGTCGGCGACCGCGATCTCGTACGGCCCGCCGCGCAGGCGCGGATCGTCGACGGCGCCCGCATCGAGGTGCGCCACGCCCGTCCCATCCAGCTGACCGTCGACGGCCGCACCACGAACCGGCTGGTCACCGCCACCACCGTGCGCGACGCGCTGGCCGAGCTCGACCTCGCCCGGGCCGGCAAGCTGTCCGCGCCGGGACACCGGCACGTGCCGCTGTCGGGCATGGCGCTCACCGTCTACACCAGACGCACCGTGTACGTCTTCGCCAACGGCACCCGGCACCGGACCACCACGACCGCCCGCACGGTGCGCCAGGTGCTCAAGCGGAGCGGCCTCCCCCTCCCGCCCGGCTACCAGGTACGGCCCGAGCCGGACGCCTTCCCCGCCGAGGGCACCCTCATCACCGTGCTGCCGCCGCGCACCGAGCCGATCGAGGCGGCCGTCCTGCAGCTGAACTGGACGGCACTGGCCCAGTGCGAGTCCGGCGGCGACCCGCTGGCCTACAACCCGAGCGGCCCCTACTACGGCCTCTACCAGTTCAGCCTGCCGATGTGGCAGCTCGTGGGCGGCACCGGCATGCCCCAGTCCTGGCCGGTGGAGGAGCAGACCTACCGGGCGCAGCTCCTCTACCAGCGGGTCGACGGCCGGTGGAAGGGCCAGTGGCCCAACTGCGGCGCACACCTGTTCGGCGCGTCAACCGGCCCGTGAGCGGCCCGACCGCGGCGCGTGTCTGTTCGGCTCGTCAACCGGCCCGTGAGCGGTCCGACCGCGGCGCGTCAACCGGCCAGTGACACGCCGAAGTCGGCCCCCTTCTGCGGCTGCACCACCGCCAGCTCGTCGGAGTTACGCGCCGCCACCGACACCTTGCCGTACGGGAGCGCGTCCGGCTGGCCCATGACCAGCTTGTTGCCGCTGAAGGCCAGCGCATAGCCGAACAGCCCGACGGCGGGCGCGAACCGCCTGACGTCCTTGCCGTCCCGGGCCGTGACGATCCGGACGCTGCCGCCGTAGGGGGCGCCGATGGCCAGCCTGCCGTCCGCCGAGGCCGCCAGCGAGAAGCCGAACGCCTCCGTACCCGCCTGCCGCACCCGCCTGGCCGGCTCCAGCTCGTCGTCGTAGATCTGGACATAACCCGGGCCCGGAACGCCCACCGCGAGGCCCACACCGTCCACCCAGGCCACCGCGTAGCCGTACTTGTCGTCGGAGGCGGCGGTCGGCGAGTCCAGTTTGACGGTCGCCAGTTCGCCCGCCAGCACGTCCTCGATGACCACCACCGAGCCGGCGTCCACCTTGCCGGCGTCCACCTGCTGGCCGACGCCGTCGTCGTTCTCGTACGGCACGCCGACGACCAGGCCGTTGCCCGGTCCCATGGCCAGCGACCAGCCGAACTGGTCGCCCACCTCGCTGTTGCCCCGCACGTCCGTGGACTGCTGGCTGATCCTCCTCAGCTCGCCCGTGCCCTTACGCACATAGATCGCGCCCGCGTCGGCGACGTACCCGTCATCCTCGTACGGCGCGCCGATCGCCACCAGGTCTCCCCGCGCGGCCAGCGACCAGCCCAGCCGCGCGCCGCGCTGAGCGTCGGGCGCGACCATCCGCTGCGGCGCCGCCGCGCCGCCGCCATAGATCACGTACGCCGCCCCGGCGTCCTTGCGCCCGTCCACATCGGTGTACGGGGCGCCCACGACCAGGTCGGCGCAGGCGTCGGCGTCGACCTTCGCCAGCCGTACCGACCAGCCGAAACCGTCGCCCTCGGCGAGGTCGGGCACGGTCACCGGGACCACCTTCCCGCCGGACAGCACATGCACGGCACCCCGCTGACCCTCCGCGAACGGGTCGCCCACGGCCACGTCGTCCACGCCATCGCCGTCGAAGTCACTCGCTCCGGCGCAGGCCGCGGCGGTGGCGGTGGCGGTGGCGGCCGACGGGGCGAGCCAGGCGGCCGCGCCGAGTAACAGCACCGACAGCGTCGCACGTACCTTCACAGCTTGACCTCGATCTGCTTGCCGTCCTTGAGCATGGTCGCCGACAGCTCCACGGGCCGGCGGTAGAGCGGCACGTCGAACACGAACACCCCGTCGATCCGGTCGCCCGGCGCGATCGCGGCGACCGGCGGCGGGCCGTCGAGCGGGTCGTGCCGGGCGCCCCGGTCGTCGCGCATGCTGACGACGGGGTCGCCGATCTCCCTGAGCTTGCCGCCCGGGTTGACCATGGTCCAGCGCACGACGCAGAGCTGGCCCTGGGTCTGGGTCTTGTCCTGAAACTCCTTGAGCCCGCACTCGGGGGCGCTCGACACGATCACCATCGGGTCGTCGAAGACCTCGCCGAGCGCGAATCGGCGGCCGACGTCGTTCGGCCGGTCGGCCGCGGCCTGGGAGGCGGTCGCGGTGACGCCGGAACCGGCGTTGTTGCGGCTGGACGTCACGATCAGGACCGCTCCCGTCACGGTGATGGCCAGCAGCGCCGCCGCGGCCGCGATCAGCCAGCGGGTGCCGCGCGGCCGCTGGCCGGTGGGACCGGTGGCGGCGTCGGGCGGCGGGATCGTGGGCGTGGGCCGCACCTCCGGCGGGGCGGTGCTCGCCTGCCAGCTCGCCAGCTCCTCTCGGGCCGCCGCCTCCTCCCGCCGGGCCAGCTCCGCCGCCGACACCTGCGGCTCCTGGGGCGGCTCCGGCGGCTGCTTCTTCTGCTTCCTGGGCTGCTCCTGAGTCTGCTCAAGGCTCTGCACGGAGCTTTGCGCAGGGCTCTGCACGGAGCTTTGCGCAGGGGTCTGCTCAAGGCTCTGCGCCGAGCCCTGCGCGGAGCTCTGCGCAGGGCTCGGCGCGGGGCTCTCGACGGCCGGCTGCTCGATCCGGGTGGCGTCGCGGGGGGGTGGTGTCGCGAACGTGGCCGTGATGTCCGGCTTGTCGACGACGTTCTGCGGCGGCTCCCAGTCGGTGAGCAGCTCGTCGGCCACCAGGGTCGGTGGATTGTCCGTCGCGGGCGCCGGCTTGGCGCCGCCGCCGACCAGCGCGAGCAGCAACTCCTGGGCCGTGGGCCGCTCGCTCGGCTCCATCGCGGTCGCGCGACGTACCAGCTCGTCGAGCGGCGCGGGCAGCGAGCCGAGGTCCGGCGGCGTGTGCAGGACCCGGGTGGCCAGCGTGATGGGGTCGCCACGGCCGAAAGGGTGCCGGCCGTTGCCCGCGTAGGCGATCAGGCAGCCCCAGGCGAAGATGTCGACCGCCGGGGTGACCATCTCGCCGCGTACCTGCTCGGGGGCCCACCAGCCGGGGCTGCCCAGCAGCTCGCCCGAGAGGGTGAACCCCGTCTCCCGGTCGAGCGCCCTGGCGATGCCGAAGTCGATCACGCGCGGGCCCGACAACGACAGGATGACGTTGGCCGGTTTAAGGTCGCGGTGCACCAGCTCGGCGACGTGGATCGCGGCCAGCGCCGCCGCCACGCCCAACGCCACGCCGTGCAGCGGTCCCGGATCAAGCTGCCCATATTTCGTGATCTGGTCCGACATCGGGGTGCCGGCGATGTACTCGGTGACCATGTACGGCCGGCCGTCGCCGGTGTTGCCGTTGTCCAGCACCTGCGCCGTACAGAACGACGCCACGCGGCGCGCGTTCTCCACCTCGGCGTGAAATCTGACCGCGAACCCTTCCTGATTCGCGAACTCGGCCTTGACCACTTTGACCGCGACGAACCGCCCCGTCGGCGCCCGAGCGAGAAACACGGTCCCCATACCGCCCTCGCCCAATCGCCCGAGTAGCCGGTACGGGCCGATCTCCCGTAAGTCCGTCGGGCGTAGCGGGGCAGCGCCCGTTGGCTCCATGAGGATCGTCCCTTCTCGTTTCACCCATCCTCCCCTCATCCCGTCCCCGTCCGCCATCACAGGTTCTTCGATGCGGGAGACTGGTTGGATGATGAGGCTTCTGGGCCCGGCAGAAATACGTATTTTGGCGGACAAGCTAGATCTGCGCCCGACTAAAAAGCTAGGCCAGAATTTCGTGATCGACGCGGGGACCGTCCGGCGCATCGTCCGCGTGGCCGGTGTGGGGCCCGACGACGTGGTCGTCGAGGTGGGTCCCGGCCTCGGCTCCCTCACGCTCGCGCTGCTGCCCGAGTCCCGTCATGTGGTGGCCGTCGAGATCGATCCGGTGCTCGCCGCCCAGCTCCCCCTGACCGTCGCCGAGCGCGGCCTCGCCGACAAGCTCACCGTTCTGGCCGCCGACGCGCTGAAGATCTCCGCCGCCGATCTCGGGGGGTTCGCGCCCACCGCCTTGGTGGCCAACCTGCCCTACAACGTGGCGGTGCCGGTGGTGCTGCACATGCTGGAGGCGCTGCCGTCGCTGCGCAAGGGGCTGGTGATGGTGCAGGCGGAGGTGGCCGACCGGCTCGCCGCCGCGCCCGGGTCCAAGGTGTACGGCATCCCGTCGGTCAAGGCCGCCTGGTACGCCGACGTACGCCGGGCCGGCCCGGTCGGGCGCACGGTCTTCTGGCCGGCCCCGAACGTCGACTCGGGCCTCGTCTCCCTCACCCGCCGGGAGCCGCCGCCGACCACGGCCAGCCGTACGGAGGTGTTCGCGGTGGTGGACGCGGCCTTCGCGCAGCGGCGCAAGACGCTGCGGGCCGCGCTGGCGGGCTGGGCGGGAAGTCCGGCGCAGGCGGAGACGGCGCTTCGAGCGGCGGGGGTGGACCCATCCGCGCGGGGTGAACAACTCGACGTGCACGCCTTCGCCAGGATCGCCGAGCACAAGCCTTGACCCGCTCCCCAGCCTGAAACCGACCGACCTTTCCGCACGGGCGCGGGCGGTCGGGCTTCTGCCCACGCGCGGACGGACTTCCTGTCGACGCTCGCGGGCAGGCGGACGGGTGGCTGTCCACAGGTGCGCGCGAGTGAGGGCGTTCATCCACAGAACCGCGTTCGGCCCGATGGCGGCTCGAACATGTGAACGATCCTGGTGCCTCCCCACACAACAGGAGGCAGACCATGACCGCACACACCTGCTTGAGGTGGCTCACGCTCGGCGGCGGGCTCGCCGTCATCCTCGGCACCCTCACAGGCACGGCCGCCGCCACCGTTTCCGAGGACCCGGGCGCCCTATGCTCCACACTCGTTCCGCCGGACTGCTCTCCCGTCGTCAAGATCAAGGGTGACCTCCGCACCAAGGGCGGCATCGCGGCCGCCGCCGCACTCAGACAGCTCGGCACCCCGTTCTCCTGGGGCGGCGGCTCCTCCTCGGGCCCCACCAGAGGCGTCGGCATGGGGGCGCTCACCACCGGCTTCGACTGCAGCGGCCTGACCCTGTACGCCTGGTCGAGAGCGGGCGTCCGGCTCGGCCACTACACCGGGGCCCAGTTCCGCCAGGGCCGCCGGGTCCCGCTGGGCGACCTGCGCACCGGTGACCTGCTCTTCTTCGGTGGCGGCTCCGGCGACCCCACCCACGTGGGCCTCTACCTCCACGGCGGAGTGATGATCCACGCCCCCAAGACCGGCGACGTGGTCCGAACCACCCAGTTCCTCAACTCCCCCTATTACCGCGCCGTCTTCCGAGGCGCGGTCCGCCCGGCATGACGCCCCACCATCACCCGCCCGTCCCTCGCCCAGACCTTGCACAGACCTCAACCAGTCCCGCGACCAGGGGTTCCAGCAGCTCCTGGTCCGCAGCCCTGGACGGCTCATACTCCGTGATCCCGAGCCCGACCACCCCGAACCGCTCAGCCACCGCCGTGACCAGGGCAAGCAACTGGTCAGGACGCAACCCACCAGGACTGGGTGTCCCCACGGAAGCGAAGATCTCCGGCTCCAGCACATCAAGATCGATATGTACGTACACAACCGGCTCCCCCGGCCCCCCAGCCGCCGCGATCGCGTCAACCAGCGCCCCCACATCGCCCGCCCGTCCCCCGAACGCGGCCTCAGCCGGTCGCACGTGCCGTACGCCTGCGCTTTTCACGAACGCCGCCTCGGCCGGGTCAAGGTCGCGGACCCCGGCGAGTACGACGCGCCCCGGATCCACCGCGGGCGTGGCCACCAGGCCAGGCGGTCCTTCACCGGTCAGCGCACGCAGCACCATCCCGTGGAACGCCCCCGAAGGAGAGGACTCAGGAGTGTTGAGGTCCCCATGAGCGTCGAACCAGACCACCACCAGCCGCTCCCCATGCCGCCGCTGGGCAGCGGCCACCGGCTCCAGCTCGATCCCGCAGTCACCTCCAGCGACCACCAGCAGCCCGCCGTCCACCAGCAGTCGGCGGTCCACCTGGGCGATGGCCTCCCGCACCCGCGCGGCCGTGCTCACCAGGTCGTCCTCGACCTCCACGAGCACCCGCTCATCGGCAGGCACCATGGTGGCCAGCAGCCGCGCCCCTTCCCGCAACCGCTCGGCGGTCGGCGCACCGGACCCCCGCCACTGTGGCACCTGGACAACCGTCACTGTGGTCAAGGCATCCCCCTCAACAAGCCGTTTTCTCCATGATGTCCGACGACCGGTGCTGCGCCCAACGATTTCTCTCGGCCATAGCGCCCGGCCCCGCGCCGCTACGATTGACTGTCCTTGACCCGCCGGTGACGAGAGTGGCAGAAGATCGGTAACGGGATCCCCCGCCTGAAGGCGGGGGCTTTCAGCCAGACCGGCTGAGGGCCCGCTGTTACCAGCACCAGCCAACACCCATTGGAGGTGACCCAAGTTGGCTACGTTCCACGCAGGACAGAAGACCGACCGATCTGTGCTTCCTCAGCAGCTCGCTCTCGAATTCGAGTCAGCAGACAACCCTGGGATCAGGGACGAAACGGGGCTCGGACACCGCACTGCGGTACCCGGCGTGGAACATGTGCGAGGGGAGATCACCGGCAGTACACCTGCTGCCGGTGGCGTCACCCCGGACCGTCAGGTCCGGGAGCCCGGCCGTGAGGCCGACCCCGCCGTGTTCGTCCTCGACAAGCACGGCACCCCACTACAGCCCACCACCCCGGCCAGGGCCCGCAAGCTCCTGGCCACCGGCCGCGCCGTCGTCGCCCGGCACACACCGTTCGTGATCCGCCTCAAGGACCGCACCGCCGCCGCCTCGCAGATCGGCGGTGTCGACATCGGTATCGACCCCGGCAGCAAGCACACCGGCATCGCCGTCTTCACCACCCACGCCGGTGAGCGCCAGGGCCGGTACAGCGTCCAGCTCGACCACCGGGGCGCCACGATCCGCAAAAAGCTGGAGCAGCGAGCCGCCTACCGGCGGGGCCGCCGCACCCGGAACCTGCGCTACCGCGCACCCCGCTTCCTCAACCGCACCCGCCCCAAGGGATGGCTGCCACCGGCGCTCCGGCACCGCGTCGACACCACCACCTCGTGGGTGGACCGCCTCGCTCGCTGGGCCCCGGTCCGGGCGGTCCACGTCGAGCGGGTCGCGTTCGACACCCACGCCATCAGCGCCGGGCGCCCGCTGGAAGGAGCCGAGTACCAACACGGCACCCTCCACGGCACCGAGATCCGCGAATACCTCCTCGCCAAGTTCGGCCGTGCCTGCTCCTACTGCGCCACCATGGGCGTGCCGCTGAACATCGACCACATCCGGCCCCGCAGTCAGGGCGGATCCGACCGAGTCTCCAACCTGACCTTGGCGTGCATTCCCTGCAACCAGGCCAAGGGAAGCCTGCCCGTCGAGGAATTCGCACCCAGGCGCGCAGCCGACATCCTGAAGCGCGCGAAGGCCCCCCTGCTGGACGCCGCCGCCGTCAACGCCACCCGGTGGGCCCTGTGGCGGGCCCTGAACGCACGGTTCCCCACCCGCACCGCCAGCGGCGGCCGTACGAAGTGGAACCGCACCCGGTGCGGCCTGCCCAAAACCCACACCCTCGACGCCCTGGCCGTCGGCATTCTCGACACCGTCACCGTCTGGCCGACCACGGTCCTAGTCGTCAAGGCCACCGGACGCGGCACCTACGCCCGTACCCGCACCGACAAGCACGGCTTCCCCCGCCTGCGCCTGCCCCGCACCAAGCAGTTCTTCGGCTACGCCACCGGCGACCTGGTCCGGGCATTCGTGCCATCTGGAAAGAACGCGGGCACCCACACCGGCCGCGTCGCCGTCCGGTCCTCCGGAAGCTTCGCCGTACGGACCGCGAGTGGCCTCTACACCGCCCGGCACACGCACTTCCGTCTCCTCCAGCGGGCCGACGGCTACGCCTACACCCGCCGACCCGAAGGAGCAACGCCCTTGCCCTCAGGCCGAGGTTCAACCGACGGCGGTCCGCCTAGCGGCGAATCACCTACCCCTGCCCTGCTCCGCAGGAGCTTCGTTTCCTCCCCCGGCTAAAGCCGGAGGTATCCACGAAGGAGATCTGATGAGTTCGGTGACCGTACGGGTGCCCGCGAAGGTCAACGTGCAGCTGTCCGTGGGCCCTCTCAGGGAGGACGGCTACCACGACCTGGTCAACGTCTTCCATGCCGTGTCGATCTTCGATGACGTGGTGGCGCGGGAGTCCGACTCCATCACCGTGGCCGTGACGGGCGACTGGGCCGACCTGGTGCCCGTGGACGACACCAACCTGGCGGTCCAGGCGGCCCGCGCCCTCGCCAAGCACGCGGGCGTCTGCTACGGCGCCGACCTGGTCATCCACAAGGCGATCCCGGTGGCGGGAGGCATGGCGGGAGGCAGCGCCGACGCCGCGGCGGCCCTGGTGGCCTGCAACGAGCTCTGGGGTCTCCGCCTGCCCGCCGAAGACCTCATGCGCTTGGCCGCCGACCTGGGCAGCGACGTGCCGTTCTCCCTGATGGGCGGCACCGCCCTGGGCACCGGCAGAGGCGAGCTGCTCACCGAGCTCCCCACCACGGGCACCTTCCACTGGACCTTCGCCATGGCCGACGGCGGCCTGTCCACCCCCAGCGTCTACGCCGAATGCGACCGCCTCCGCGCAACCCCGTCCAGGGGCTTCTGGCCTGAGGCTGATGCTGGGCTTCTGGCGGCGCTGCGTGATGGTGACCCCCACGCCCTGGGGCGCTGCCTGTCCAACGATCTTCAGCCTGCCGCCCTGTCCCTTCGCCCCGCGCTGGCCGTCACTCTGGAGGCCGGGCGTCGTCTGGGGGCTCTGGGGGCGATCGTCTCGGGCTCTGGCCCTACCTGCGCCTTCCTGGTCGAAGACGCCGCTCACGCCGCCCGTCTGGCCCAGGCCCTGCCCGAGCGGGCCCCCATCCGAGCGACGGCGACAGCCCACGGTCCCACCCCCGGCGCCACCATCCTCTGAGCCGTCCGTGAGTGCCTCGGTGACCGCTGAACGCGGGCGGAAGATGCGCTCGCCGTGAGCCGATACCCTGGGAGGCAATGAACCTGGTCAATCTCGAGTCCGTCTCCCATGCCTACGGACCCAAGCCTCTCCTCAGCGACCTCTCCCTCGGGGTGGAGGCCGGCGAGCGCATCGGCGTCGTCGGCCGCAACGGCGGGGGCAAGAGCACCCTGCTGAGCGTGATCGCCGGTGACGTGCGCCCCGACAGCGGCAGGGTGACGCACACCCGGGGCCTTCGGGTAGGCGTGCTGGCCCAGCGGGACCTGCTCGACCCTTCGCAGAGCGTGCGCGAGATCGTGCTGGGCGAGCTGGCCGAGCACGAGTGGGCGGGCGATCAGCGGGTCAGGGAGATCCTCGGCAACCTGATCGGTGACCTGGACCTCGACGCCAAGGCCGGCGAGCTGTCCGGTGGCGAGCGCAGGCGCACGGCGCTGGCTCAGCTGCTGATCGCCGAGCATGACCTGATCATGCTGGACGAGCCCACGAACCATCTCGACATCGAGGCCATCGCCTGGCTGGCCGCCCACCTGGCCGGCCGGAGGAGCGCGCTGGTGGTGGTGACGCACGACCGGTGGTTCCTGGACGCGGTCTCGACGCGGACGTGGGAGGTCGTGGACGGCCGGGTCGAGCGCTACGAGGGCGGATACGCCGCCTATGTGCTCGCCAAGGCGGAGCGGGCGCGCATCGCCCAGTCCGCCGAGGAGCGCCGCCAGAACCTCATGCGCAAGGAGATCGCCTGGCTCCGCCGTGGCCCTCCGGCCCGCACGTCGAAGCCCAAGTTCCGGGTGGAGGCCGCCCAGGCGCTGATCGCGAACGAGCCGCCGGCGCGGGAGAGCGTCGAGCTGCTCAAGTTCGCCGCCGCCCGGCTCGGCAAGACCGTGTACGACCTCGAAGACGTCACGCTGCACGCCGGTGGGCCCGACGCCGGGCCGCTGGTGCTCGACGACTGCACTTGGCAGTTCGGGCCGGGCGACAGGGTCGGCCTCATCGGCGTCAACGGTTCCGGCAAGTCGTCGCTGCTACGGCTGCTCGCCGACACGGTCGAGCCCGACTCCGGGCGGATCGTCAGAGGCAGGACCGTACGGCTCGCGCACCTGTCGCAGGAGCTCAGCGAGCTCGACCCGGGGCGCAGGGTGCTGGAGACCGTCGAAGAGGTCCGCAAGTACATCCAGGTGGGCAAGAAGGAGTGGACGGCCTCCCAGCTCCTCGAACGGCTCGGCTTCAAGGGCGAGGCGCAGTGGAAGGTCGTCGGGGATCTGTCCGGCGGCGAGCGGCGGCGGCTGCAGCTGCTCAGGCTGCTCATGGACGACCCGAACGTGCTGCTGCTCGACGAGCCGACCAACGACCTCGACATCGAGACGCTGAACGAGCTGGAGGACCTGCTCGACGCCTGGCCCGGCACGCTCATCCTGGTCACCCACGACCGCTACTTCCTGGAGCGCGTCACCGACCGCTGCGTGGCCCTGCTGGGTGACGGCAAACTGTCGTTCCTCCCCGGCGGTGTCGACGAATATCTTGAGCGCCGCGCCTCGGGTTCGGCCCTCACCGCCCGCATGGCCGAGGCCGCCGCCACCCCCGCCACCCGGTCCGCCCCCGCAGCTCCCGAAGCTGCCCAGGGGCTCTCCGTCAAGGAGGAGCGCGAGCTGCGTAAGGAGCTCAACCGCCTGGAGCGCCAGCTGGACAAGCTCGGCGAGCAGGAGGCCAAGCTGCACGCGCAGATGGCGGAGGCGGCCAGCGACTACGCCAAGCTCGGCTCTCTGGACGACCGGCTGCGCGACATCCTCGCCCAGAAGGACACCGTCGAAGCCGAGTGGCTGGAGCTCGCCGACCGCATCGGCGACTAACGCCCGTTTCCGCACGCCGCCAACCCCGAACCGCGCCGATTGACAGAGGTTCAGGCCAGGGCCGGGACGGGCGTGGGATGGGGTGGGAAGGCGCGGCGGCGGGCTGCGGTCACGGCGAGGAGGGCGACGGCGAGGAGGGGCAGGGCGGTCCAGGGGAGGGCGCCGACGCCGGAGGTCTCCAGGACGAGGCCGCCCGTCAAGGAGCCTGCGGCGATGCCCAGGTTGTAGACGGTGGTCTGCATGGAGGTGGCCACGTCCGCGTCGGCGGCTCCGGAGGCGTTGACCAGGGCGGCCTGCAGCAGCGTGGGGACACCGCCGAAGGCGACTCCCCAGCCGGCGGTGGCGATCAGCAGGACGGCCTGGGTCTGCCCAGCCAGCCCGAGGGCCAGCATCGCGAGGGTGATCAAGGCGAGGGCGGCCAGCAGAACGGGACGCGGGTAGCGGTCGATGACGGTGCCGACCAGCCAGATGCCGGCGACGGTGGACAGCCCGAAGACGAGCAGCACCAAGCCGGTGCGCCCGGTGCCGGAGAGCTCCGTGAGCGGCGCGATGTAGGTGTAGACCGCCTGGTGTCCCAGGAGGACAAGCACCGTGACAGTGAGCACCATGCGGATCCCCGGCCGGGTGACCACGGTGCGCAGCGGGCTCCGTACGGTGGGAGCTTCGCCTGGGTGGTCGGGCACCTTCCACCGCACCCAGGCGGCGAGGGCCGCGGCCAGGAGGGTGAGGGTGATGAAGGCGGCGCGCCAGCCGAAGGCGCCGGCCAGGGCGGTGCCCGCTGGGATGCCGAGGCAGAGCGCGACGGTGATGCCGGCGGAGACGATGGCGATGGCGCGACCCCGGCGCTCCGGCGGGACCATCCGGGCGGCGTAACCGACGAGCATCGCCCAGAGCGTGCCGCCCATCACGCCCGCCAGAAGCCGGGTGGCGAACGTCAGCGGGTAGGAGGAGGACAAGGCGGTGACGAGGTTGAACAGGGCGAAGCCGGCGAGTACGGCGATGAGCACCGGCCGGCGGGGCAGGCGGCGCAGGGCCGCGGTGACGGGGATCGCGGTGAGGCAGGAGGCGACGGCGTAGCCGGTGACGAGAAACCCGATCTGCCCTTCGGACGCGTTGAGGCCCTCGCTCAGCTGAGGCAGGAGTCCGGCGGGGAGCAGTTCTGTCGTGACGGCCAGGAACGCGGCCGCGAACAGGGCCAGCAGCCCGGCCCACGGCAGTCTCGCGGGCGGGTGATCCGAGGTGGACATGCGACCATGGTCAAACGTTCACATCAATGTGAAGGCAAATGCACCATGAGGAGTGGAGTGAAGGTGTCCAGCGCCATGTGGGTCGGCGTGGCGGCGAGCGGGCGGTGAGGATCGGCGAACTGTCCCGGCTCACCGGCGTTCCCACCAGGATGCTGCGTTACTACGAGGAGCAGGATCTGCTGCATCCCGGGCGATCGGAAAACGGCTATCGCCGCTATGGGCCGTCGGCGGTCCGTCAGGTCCAGCAGATCCGCGGCCTGCTCGACGCGGGACTCACCATGGAGATCATCCGCAGGCTCCTGCCCTTCCTCGACCGGCCCGAGGACATCCTCATCAATCCCCGGTGCCTGACCCCGGAGGTCGACGCGCTGCTGAGGGGTGAGGCCGAGCGCATCCAGCAGCGCATCGACTGCCTGGCCCGCAACCGTGACGCCATCTACGCCTACCTCGCTGCGGTCCAGGACAGCGCTTCCGGGGCCCGGTGACGCTCAGGAGTCGAAGGGGGCCAGCAGGGTCCGGAGTTGGGCGGCGAGGGCGTGCTGGTCGTCGGAGGTCAGGCCGCTCAGCAGGTCGTGCTCGCGTCTGAGCAGGTCGGAGAAGGCGGAGTCGACGCGGGTCAGCCCGGTCTCCGTCAGGGTGACGAGCACACCGCGGCGGTCTTCGGGGTCGGGGCGGCGGCGGACGAGTCCGGCCTGGGCCAGGCGGTCGATGCGGTTGGTCATGGTGCCGGAGGTGACGAGCGTGGCGCGGAGCAGCGCTCCGGGGCTCAGCTCGTACGGCTTGCCGGCCCGGCGCAGGGCGGTCAGCACATCGAACTCCCAGGGCTCCAGGTCGTGCTCGGCGAAGGCGGCCCGTCTGGCCCGGTCGAGGTGCTTGGCCAGCCGGGAGACCCGCGAGAGCACCTGGAGTGGCTCGACGTCGAGGTCGGGGCGCTCCGCCCGCCACGCCGCGACGAGCCGGTCGACCTCGTCCTGCGGATCCTGCGTCATGCGACGAGTGTACTGTCTTGACATCGAGATAAATATCTCGGTACGAATTATCTCTATGTCAAGAGATATCTGGGACCCCGATGTGTACGGCAGATACGCCGGTGAGCGGTCGCGGCCGTTCTTCGAGTTGCTGGCCAGGGTGGCGGCCGACGATCCTGATTATGTCGTGGACGCGGGCTGCGGGAGCGGCGAACTCACCAGTGAGTTGGCCCGGCGCTGGCCCAGGGCCACTGTGGAGGGGTTCGACTCCTCACCCGCCATGATCACCAAGGCGCGGGCGCTGGACGCCGCCCCCAGGTTCACCGTCGCCGACGTCACGACGTGGCACCCCGACCGGCCCGTGGACGTGATCGTCTCCAACGCGGTCCTGCAGTGGGTGCCCGAGCACCGCGACGTCATCGAGCGCTGGATCACGGCGCTGAGCCCGGGAGGCTGGCTGGCCTTCCAGGTGCCGGGCAACCACGACGCCCCCAGCCACGCGGCCATCCGCGCGCTGTGCGGCTCGCCGGCCTGGTCCGACAGGCTCGGCGACTACGACAGGGGAGCTCCCGTCGGCCCCGCCACCGAGTATCTGGACCTGCTGGGCGGCTGCTCCCGGGTGGACGCCTGGGAGACGACGTACGTGCACGTCCTCGACGCGCCCAAGGGCGAGAACCCGGTGCTCAACTGGGTCTCCGGCACCGCCCTGCGGCCCATCCTGGACCGGCTGCGGCCGGACGAGGCGAAACGGTTCACCGCCGAGCTGGCCGAGCGGTTCGAGGAGGCCTATCCGGCGCGGGACTTCGGCACCCCCTTCCCGTTCCGGCGGATCTTCGTGGTGGCGCAGAAATGATCATCGGACTGCACCACGTACAGCTTGCCGCGCCCGCAGGCAGCGAGCCGGAGCTCAGGGCGTTCTACGCGGGTGTGCTCGGCCTCCAGGAGGTGGCCAAGCCGCCGGCACTGGCCGAACGGGGCGGGGCCTGGTTCCGGGGGCAGGGGGTGGAGGTCCATCTCGGCATCGAGGAGGACTTCCGGCCGGCGGCGAAGGCGCATCCGGCGTTCCTGGTCGACGATCTGGACGAGCTGGTGGCCAAGCTGCCTGACGCGGTGCCGGACGCGCCGGTCGCGGGATTTCGGCGGGTCCATGTCTCGGATCCGGTCGGGAACAGGATCGAGCTGATGCAGCGCACCTGATGTTCACCTTCGGGTGACATCATGGATGAAAGCGGACAATTATGAGGTGTCGTGGGCATTGAGATCGAGGATAAGTTCGACGTCCCGCCCGATTTCGCGGTGCCGGATCTGACCGGTCTCGCCGAGGCCACTGGTCCGAAGTCCTTCCAGCTCGTCGCCCTCTACTACGACACCCCGGATCTGCGGCTGGCGGCCAGGGGAGTGACGCTCAGGCGCAGGCGCGGCGGCTCCGACTCCGGCTGGCACCTGAAGCTGCCCAAGGCCAAGGGGGTGCGGCAGGAGATCACGCGACCGCTGACCCGGACCAAGGCCGTGCCGGAGGAGCTGGCCGAGCTCGTCCGTGCCTACACGCGCGGCGCGGAGCTGCGGGTGGTCGCCGAGCTCGCCACCCGCCGGAGCGTGACCGTGCTGAGCGACGGCGAGACCAGGCTCGTCGAGGTCGCCGACGACCGGGTCAAGGGCACGTCCTTCCAGGGCGACGAGCCGATGGTGGTCCGGTGGCGCGAGGTCGAGGCGGAACTGCTCGACGGTGACCAGCGGCTGCTGGCGAAGGTCGGCAAGCGGCTCAGGAAGGCGGGCGCGACGCCGTCCGCGGCGGCCAGCAAGCTGGCCAAGCTCCTGGAACCGCCCGCCGCCCCCAGCGCGACCCTGGACGACGGCACCGCCGGCCACACCGTGCTCGGCTACCTGTCCGGCCAGGTGGCCGCCCTGCTCTCCCAGGACCCTCGGGTACGGCGGGCCGAAGAGGGCGGTGTGCACCGGATGCGGGTCGCCACGCGCAGGCTGCGCAGCGCGCTCAAGGCGTTCAAGTCCGTCGTGCGCGACACCGGCGAGCTCCAGGAGGAGCTCCAGTGGCTCGGCACCGTGCTGGGCGAGGTCCGCGACCTGGAGGTCATCAGGGCCAGGTACGACGGCGAACTGGCCGCGCTGCCCCCCGAGCTGGTGATCGGGCCGATCCGGACCCGGCTCTGCGACGACCTGGCCGAGCGCGAGCGGGAAGCCTACGAGCGGATCAGGCAGGAGCTCAGCGGCGAGCGCTACTACGCCCTGCTCGACGCACTCGACGCGCTGGTGGCCGAGCCGACGCTGGCCAAGGCGGCGGCCGAGCCGGCGGGGGACACGCTCAGGGGTGTCGCGGCGGCCAACTGGGCACGGGTGACCAAGGCCTACGACACCGCCCAGGCCATCGCCGACCCCGAGCGGCGCGAGATCGCCATGCACGACGTGCGCAAGGCGGCCAAACGCGCCCGCTACACCGCCGAGGCGCTCAAACCCACCCTCGGCAAGCCCATGGGCACACTCGCCAAGCTGGCGGAGAACGTACAGGAAGTGCTGGGCACGCACCAGGACGGGGTGGTCGCGCAGGAGAGGCTGCTCGCGGAGGCGGGGAAAGCCCGTGCGGCGGGTGAGGACACCTTCACGTACGGGGTGCTCGTCGGTCTCGAACGCGCGACGGCGCAGCGTGCGCACGAGGAGTTTCCCGGCGTCTGGACGGAGACCTGTGCGGCGGTGCGGAGCGTTCTCTGAGCGAGGTCAGGTGGTGTGCAGCTCCGCGCCGATCACCCGCCCGTCCAGCCGGTGCAGGACGGCGAAGGCTCCCTTGGCCAGGTGCGCCTGCTCGCCCCCGAGCGCCGCGAGCGGGCTGAAAGGGTCGAGCGAGCTGAGGGCGGCGATCAGGGAGGGCAGCACCTTGCCGTGGCTGCACACCACGGCGGGTGCGGTGAGCTCGCCGACCAGGGCGGTCGTCTTGGGCGGATCGTAGGTCTCCTCGCTGAGCAGCGGCTCCAGGGCGAGGTCCGAGCTGTACGGCCGCAGCGTCTGGACGCATCGGAGGCTGGGGGAGCTCAGCAGGATCTCGGGCCGGTAGGCGGGGAGCACCGTGGCCAGGACCGCCGCCTGGGCCAGCCCCTCGTCGTCGAGCGGGCGCCGGGCGTCCTCCCCCTGCCAGCTCTGGCGCGAACCGGCCGAGCCATGCCGGACCAGGACGAGCGGGACGGTGGACAGCGGCGCGGTGGTCAGCCTGCCGAGCAGCTCCACGTCCCAGGCATAGCTGAGCAGCTCCCGCGCCCGGTCGAGACAGACCCAGCGCAGCTCGTCCACCTCGTCGCCGGGCACGAACCCGCCGTCATCGCTCACCCGCGCCGTCCAGTAGTCGACCCTCTTGAGCGCGCCCTGGAGCGGGTAGTGGACGGCCGGCAGGGGGCGGCCGAGCGTGACGGTCAGTCCGGTCTCCTCGCGCACCTCGCGCAGCGCGGCGGCGATCACGTGCTCACCGGCTTCGAGCTTGCCCTTGGGGAAGGTCCAGTCGTCGTAGCGCGGGCGGTGGACGACGGCCACCTCCGGCGCGCCCTCCGCGCCCCGCCACACCACGGCTCCGGCGGCGCGCAGCGGGTCAGTCGTCGTCAACGGTCCTCCAGCGGCGGGTGGCGATGTAATGGCTCTGCAGGTCCTCGCCCTGATGGCGGTACCAGGTGCCGCTCGCGTCCAGCCACCAGGCGCTCGTGGTGTCGGCCATGGCCCGGTCCATCAGGTCGATCAGGTACGCCTTGTGCTGGACGCCGGTCACCTTGACCAGGGCCTCCACCCGGCGGTCGAGGTTGCGGCGCATCAGGTCCGCGCTGCCGATCCACACCTCGGGCCGGCGGCCCAGGCCGAACTCGTACACCCGCGAGTGCTCCAGGAAGCGGCCGAGGACCGACCGTACCCGGATGGTCTCCGACAGGCCGGGGATGCCGGGGCGCAGCGTGCACACGCCCCGCACCCACAGGTCGACCGGCACGCCCGCCTGGGACGCCCGGTAGAGGGCGTCGATGAGCGGCTCGTCCACCAGCGAGTTGGTCTTGATCCGGATGCGGGCCGGGCGTCCCGCCAGCTGGTGGCTGATCTCCCGGTCGATCCTGGCCAGCAGTCCGCCGCGCAGCGAGTGCGGCGCGACCAGCAGCCTGCGGTAGGCCGAGTGGTTGGAGTAGCCGGTCAGGTGGATGAACAGGTCCGTGACGTCCTCGCCGACCAGCGGGTCCGCGGTGAGCAGGCCGAAGTCCTCGTACTGCCTGGCCGTCTTGGGGTTGTAGTTGCCGGTGCCGATGTGGCAGTAGCGGCGCAGCTCGCCGGAGGGCTCCTGCCGGACGACCAGGGCGAGCTTGCAGTGGGTCTTGAGCCCGACCACGCCGTAGACGACGTGACAGCCGGCCCGCTCCAGCTTGCGGGCCCAGGAGATGTTGGCGTGCTCGTCGAAGCGGGCCTTGATCTCCACGACCACCACGACCTGCTTGCCCGCCTCGGCCGCGTCGATGAGCGCGTCCACGATGGGCGAGTCGCCGCTGGTGCGGTAGAGGGTCTGCTTGATCGCCAGCACCTTCGGGTCGGCGGAGGCCACCTCGATGAAGCGCTGCACGCTGGTGGCGAAGGAGTCGTAGGGGTGGTGCAGCAGCACGTCGCGCTCACGCAGCACGGCGAACACGTCGTCCTCGGCGCTGATGGCCTCGGCCGGGACGAACGGGCGGTAGCTGAGCTCGCCGCGGTCGAGGTCGGCGATGGCGTGCAAACCGGTCAGGTCCAGCGGCCCGGCGATGCGGTAGATCTCGTGCGGGGCCAGCTCCAGCTCGTCCACCAGCAGGTCGAGCACCTCGCGCGAGATGGTGTCCTCCACCTCCAGCCGGACCGGCGGCCCGAACCGGCGCCGCCGCAGCTCCTTCTCCAGGGCCTGCATGAGGTTCTCGGTGACGTCCTCGTCGACCTCGAGATCCTCGTTCCTGGTCACCCGGAAGACATGGTGCTGGACGATCTCCATCCCCTTGAAAAGCTGGCCCAGATGGGCCGCGATGACATCCTCCAGCGGTACGAACCGATCCTGCGAGGCCGCCACGAATCGGGGCAACTGCGAAGGCACTTTGACCCTGGCGAACACCGTGTGATCATTGGCCGGGTTCCGCACCACGACCGCCAAATTCAAACTTAGTCCAGATATGTACGGAAATGGATGGGCGGGGTCGACGGCCAGCGGCGTCAGGACCGGCCTGATCCGTTCCCGGAACAGCTTGCGCAGCACTGTGCGCTCCTCGCGCCCCAGCTCGTCCCAGCGGACGACCTCGATGCCCTCGGCCGCGAGCTTGGGCCTGATCTGCTGGTGGAAGGCCGCGGCGTGCCGTCTGGCCAGCTTGTCGGCGACGGTGGCGATCCTGGCCAGTTCCTCGCTCGGCTTCAGTCCGCTCTTGGTCCGGAGCAGCAGGCCGGTCGCCATGCGTCGTTTGAGGCCGGCGACCCGGACTCTGAAGAACTCGTCGAGATTGCTGGCGAAGATCGCAAGAAAGCGCACCCGCTCCAGCAGCGGCAATGAGGGGTCCTCGGCCAGCTCTAGCACCCGCTCGTTGAACTGCAGCCAGCTCTCCTCGCGATTGAGGAACCTGTCCTGCGGCAAAGCTAGATCGTTTCCGGTTTGCAGCTGCTCAACGGACATAAAGGAAATATGCCCCATTAGGTTGAACAGAACGTTAACGGGACCGCAACGACTTATTCCATCTGGTCAGGATGTCCAAGCCGGGCGGCCCTCTCGGCCAGCCTGGCCTCCCGCTGACGCAGCTTCTCCTCGCGCTCGCGTACCTTCTCGGCCTCCTTCAAGAGCCGCTCACGCTCCTTCTCGGCCTCCTTCAGCACCCTTTCGCGCTCTTTCAGCTCGCGCACCCTGGCCTTCTCCGCCTCGCGCAGCTCACGCTGGCGGATCTTCTCGGCCTCTTTGAGCTCCCGCTCGCGCACCTTGTCCAGCTCGCGCAGGTCCTTGTCGCTGCCGCGCGGTGCGGGCACCTTGGCCGCGGCCTGGTCGCGCGTGGCCGCCGTCGTGGTCATCGTCGGGGCCATCGCTGTGGCCTTGGTCATGGCCGGCTGCGGGTTGAGCCCGGTCAGGCCGTTCCAGGCCAGGTTCACCACGTGCGCCGCCACCTCCTCGCGCCCCGGCTTGCGCACGTCCAGCCACCACTGGCCGGTCAGGGCCACCATGCCGACCAGCATCTGGCTGTACATGGGCGCGAGGCCGGGGGAGTAGCCGCGGGCCGCGAACTCGTCGGCCAGCACGTCCTCCACCTGGCTGGCGATCTCGCTGATCAGGCTGGCGAACGTGCCGGTGCCCGAGGCGGCGTGCGAGTCGCGGACCAGGATGCGGAAACCCTCGCTGCTCTCCTCGATGTACTGCAGCAGGGCCAGCGCGGCCCGTTCCAGCTTGACCAGCGAGTGGCTCGCGGTCAGCGCCTCGGTGATCATGCCGAGCAGCTTCTGCATCTCCCGGTCGACGACGACCGCGTACACGCCTTCTTTTCCGCCGAAGTGCTCATAGACCACCGGCTTCGAGACATTCGCGGTGGCCGCGATCTCCTCGATCGAGGTCCCGTCGAACCCCTTCTGCGCGAAAAGCGTGCGGCTGATCAGTATCAGCTGCTCTCTTCGTTCTTTTCCGGTCATACGCCTGCGAGATCGGGATTCGGTCACGCTTTCCATAATGGCGGTGCCTACGGGAGTGCCGGGCATCGACAGAGCGGTGTCAGGCAATCCGCTTCGCCGCCAGCCGCTCGGGATTCGGCCAGCGTACGTTGTACACCCAGCCCAGCCTCTCGAAGATCCGGATCAGGCCGGCGCTCAGGTCGATCTGGCCCTTGAGCACGCCGTGCCGGGCGCAACTGGGGTCGGAGTGGTGCAAGTTGTGCCAGGACTCGCCGAAGGACGGGATCGCCAGCCACCACACGTTGCGGGACTTGTCCCGTACCTGGAAGGCCTCCTCGCCGAACACGTGGCAGATCGAGTTGATCGACCAGGTGACGTGGTGCAGCAGGCCGATGCGGACCAGCGTGCCCCAGAACAGCGCGGTCAGCGCGCCCTGCCAGGACCAGGTGATGAGCCCGCCGAGGATGCCCGGCAGCAGGAGGGAGACGAGGGCCAGCGCGCCGAAGGCCCGGTGCAGCTTCATGATGTCGGGGTCGCGGCACAGGTCCGGGGCGTACTTCTCGCGGTTGGTGCGCTCGGCGTCGAACAGCCAGCCCATGTGCGCGTAGAGCAGGCCCTTGGTCATCGACCTGAAGCCGGGACCGAAGCGCCACGGCGAGTGCGGGTCGCCCTCCTTGTCGGAGAACTTGTGGTGCTTGCGATGGGTGGCGACCCAGTCGAGCACGGACATCTCCAGCGAGAGACTGCCCGCGATGCCCAGGGCGATCTTCATGGGCCGCTTGGCCTTGAACGAGCCGTGGGTGAAGTACCGGTGCAGGCCGACGGTGACGCCGAGGCCGGAGACGACGTAGAAGACGGCCGCGATGGCGACGTCCGTCCAGCCGATCAGCCCCCATCCCCAGGCCATCGGCACGGCGGCCAGGATCGCGACGATGGGTAGCCCGACGACCAGGGCGAAGGAGACGAGCTCGGCCTTGGTACGCGGCTCCGGCTCGAACTCGGGCTTCGGTCCGGGTGTCGGACGATCGGCGATAACGGTCATGGGCTACCTCTCACGAGCTGTTTGAGAACTATGTCCGTCCTACGTCACCGTAACTTACGCCATCGTAGGTAAGGAAGGGCTAAGCCTCCATGACCGATAGGTGACGGAGTTTCGACGGGCGGGCGTTGCTTCCATGCCTTGCGGCGTTTCGGATGGCCTGTTATGGCGCACACCGACTCCCACCGTGCCCGTCAATCGGCGATCTAGTCCGCCCGCGGTGGATCCGGGCGCGTTAATCGGCGCGCACGCCGGCGCGGGGTCGGTATCGTAGGACGGTGTCGGACGCCACGGTGTCCGCCTGATCCCGGATCGTCTAATCGGCAGGACAAGTGGTTTTGGTCCACTTTGTAGGGGTTCGAGTCCTCTTCCGGGAGCTTTTAGGCCTTCCCTTCCGAAAGCCCCCCTGGAGGGGAGCCCACGGTGGCCAGGTATCCTCACGGTGTCGGCAGGGTTGCGGTGCGACAGCCCGCACATGACCCTGAGACCGTCCAGCCACAGGGAGCCTCAGTCCGTGAGTGTGCCGCGCCCGGCAGCCGTCATCGTCCTCGCCGCAGGCGAGGGAACCCGGATGAAGAGCCAGACCCCGAAAGTCCTGCATGAGCTGTGCGGCCGAGCCTTGGTCGACCACATGCTCTCCGCCGCCAGGGACCTCGGTCCCGAGCGGCTCATCGTCGTCATCGGCCACGCGCTGGAGCAGGTGGGCGCCCACCTGTCCGAGACGAGCCCGGACGCGCGCGCCGTCGTCCAGCACGAGCAGCGTGGCACCGGCCACGCCGTTCGCACCGTGCTGGAGGAGACCGGCACGATCAGCGGCACCGTCCTCGTCACCTACGGGGACGTGCCGCTGCTGCGCACCGAGACCATGGCCGAGCTGCTCCAGCGGCACGAGTCCGACGGCAACGCGGTCACCGTGCTCACCGCCGAGGTGCCCGACCCCACCGGCTACGGCCGCATCATCCGCGACCCCGGCGGAGCCGTGCTGGAGATCGTCGAGGACAAGGACGCCAGCCCCGACCAGCGGGCCATCAAGGAGATGAACTCCGGCATCTACGCCTTCGACGGCGACCTCCTGGCCGACGCCGTCAAGCGCGTCTCCAGCGACAACGCCCAGGGCGAGGAATACCTCACCGACGTGCTGTCGATCCTGCGCGGTGACGGTCACCGCGTCGGCGCGCACGTCGCCGGCGACTACGCCGAGGTCGAGGGCGTCAACGACCGGGTCCAGCTCGCGTTCGCCCGCAAGGTGCTCAACCAGCGGCTGCTGGAGCGGCACATGCGCGGCGGGGTCACCATCGTCGACCCCGGCAGCACCTGGATCGACGTGGGCGTGGAGATCGAGCCCGACGCCGTCATCCACCCCGGCACCCAGCTGCACGGCCGCACCGTGATCGAGGCGGGCGCCGAAGTCGGCCCCGTCACCACGCTGACCGACACCCGCGTCGGCGCGGGCGCCGTGGTGCGCAACGCCGTCGCCGACGGCGCCGACATCGGCCCGCAGGCCAGCGTCGGCCCGTACGCCTACCTGCGCCCCGGCACCGTCCTCGGCCGCAGCGCCAAGGCCGGCACCTTCGTCGAGATGAAGAACTCCCAGGTCGGCGAGCGCTCCAAGGTGCCGCACCTGACCTACGCGGGAGACGCCACGATCGGCGACGACGTCAACATCGGAGCTTCGGTGATCTTCGTCAACTACGACGGGGTCACCAAGAGCCGCACCAAGGTCGGCGACGGCGCGTTCGTCGGCTGCGACACCATGCTCATCGCCCCGGTGACGATCGGGGACGGCGCCTACACGGCCGCCGGCTCCGTCATCGACGGCGATGTGCCGCCCGGCGCCATCGGGGTGGCCAGAGCGCGTCAGCGCAACATCGAAAAGTGGGTCTTGCGCAGGCGCGCGGGCACCAAGTCAGCCGCGGCCGCCGAGCGGGCGCTGGCTGAGCAAGAACAGCGGGAGAGTGGCACATGACCGAGCTCGCCGAGGGCATCGGTAACGACGGCACCATGAGCACGAGGCCGACGGAGGAGGTCTCATGACCAGCCTCAAGCAGCCGGGTGAGAAGGCGCTCATGCTCTTCTCCGGCCGGGCCTACCCCGAGCTGGCCGAGGAGGTCGCCGAGCACCTCGGCGTCTCCCTGACCCCCACCAAACTGATCGACTTCGCCAACGGCGAGATCTACGCGCGCTATCTCGAATCCGTGCGCGGCTGCGACGCCTTCGTGCTGCAGAGCCACACCGGCCCGATCAACCAGTGGATCATGGAACAGCTCATCATGGTCGACGCGCTCAAGCGGGCCTCCGCCAAGCGCATCACCGTGGTCATGCCGTTCTTCGGCTACGCCAGGCAGGACAAGAAGGGCCGGGGCCGCGAGCCGATCACGGCCAGGCTGATGGCCGACCTGTTCAAGACCGCGGGCGCCGACCGGCTCATGTCGATCGACCTGCACACCTCGCAGATCCAGGGCTTCTTCGACGGACCGGTCGACCACCTGTTCGCCATGCCGGTGCTGGAGAGCTATCTGAAGGACCGGCTCGACCTGGCCAACACCACCATCGTCTCGCCCGACACCGGCCGGGTGCGCCTGTCGGAGCGCTGGGCCGACACCCTCGGCACCCCGCTGGCCTTCATCCACAAGAGGCGCGACCTCGACGTGGCCAACTCCGTGAAGGTCAGCGAGGTCGTCGGTAAAGTACGCGGCCGCACCTGCGTGCTGATCGACGACATGATCGACACGGCCGGCACCATCTGCAAGGCCGCCGACGCCCTGTACGAACAGGGCGCCACCAACGTGATCACGGCCGCCACGCACGCGGTGTTCTCCGACCCGGCGGTCGACCGGCTGAAGAACTCCCGGATCTCCGAGGTCATCGTCACCAACACGTTGCCGTTGTCGGAGGAGAGCCGCTTCGACAAGCTGACCGTGCTGTCGATCGCGCCGCTCATCGCCCGGGCCATCACCGAGGTGTTCACCGACGGCTCCGTCACCAGCATGTTCGAGGGCGACACATGATGGCGTCCGGTCCGGTGACCGGGCTGTAGACTGGCCCGGTTGCGCTCGTAACGCCTTCCGCTAGGGCGGGTGAGGGGGAGCGCAAAATCCGATCTTCCGCATCCCTAGGAGATGTCGTGTCCGAAGTACGTATCACCGCAGAGTCGCGCACCGTGTTCGGCAAGGGCGCAGCCCGCAAGATCCGCCGTGCCGCCAAGGTGCCCGCCGTCCTCTACGGGCACGGCACCGACACCAAGCACCTGACCCTGCCGGGCCACGAAGTGCTCCTCGCGCTGCGCACGGCCAACGTGCTGATCCGCCTGACCGGTGACGGCATCGACGAGCTGGCGCTGCCCAAGGGCGTCCAGCGTGACCCGATCAAGGGCTTCATCGAGCACGTCGACCTGCTCCTGGTCCGGCGCGGCGAGAAGGTCACCGTCGAGATCCCGGTCACCACGGTCGGCGACGTCAACTCCGATGGCCTGCTCGACCAGCAGCTGCTGTCCGTCTCCGTGGAGACCGAGGCCACGCACATCCCGACCGGCATCGAGGTCGACGTCGAGGGGCTGACCGTCGGCACCGTCATCACCGCCGCTCAGCTTCCGCTGCCCGAGGGCACCACCCTCGCCGCCGACGCCGAGGCCGTGATCCTCCAGGTCATCGGCAAGCCGACCGAGGCTCCCGCCGAGGGCGAAGGGGCCGGCGAGAACGGCACCGCCGAGGCCGCCGAGTAATCGTTGCGGGTCACGGGACAGCCGGCGTCGCCGGCTGTCCCGTTCCGCGCTTGAGGAGAGCACATGGACCGCTGGCTCATCGCCGGGCTCGGCAACCCCGGCCCTGAATACGCCGGCAACAGGCACAACGCGGGCTTCATGGTGCTCGACGAGCTGGCCGCCAGGGCGAGCGGGCGCTTCAAGGCGCATCGCAGCCGCTCGGAGGTGCTCGAGACCCGGGCCGCCGTGCTCGCCAAGCCGCTGACGTACATGAACCTGTCCGGCGGGCCGGTCAAGGCCCTCGCCGACTTCTACAAGATCGGCCCTGAGCGGCTGATCGTGGTCCACGACGAGCTCGACGTCCCCTACGGCGCGCTGCGCGCCAAGCTGGGCGGCGGCGACAACGGCCACAACGGGCTCAAGTCGATCACCAAGGTGCTCGGCACCCGCGACTACCTCCGCGTCCGCTTCGGCATCGGCCGGCCGCCGGGCCGGATGGACCCCGCCTCCTTCGTCCTGAAGGACTTCGCCACCGCCGAGCGCAAGGACCTGCCGTTCCTGGTCGACCGGGCCGCCGACGTGGTCGAATCGCTGATGGAACGCGGCCTCGAAGTCACGCAGAACGACTTTCACCGCGCCGATCTGAACATTTCCGGCCCTCCACGCTGACCGTTCACTGAGTTTCAAGGATTCTCAGTGATTCGCCCGTGGTGGGCGAAGGTCCTCGTCTGATCCGGGCAGCGGGTGCCCGGTGCGGGGTTGACGTTTCACGGCCACCTGCCCCGCCAGGCGGGGTCTTATGGTCGGCTCCACGTCCGTTTATGGTCTCCGGGCCACTCCCGGCGACCGTGCGCTCCACCAAAGAGGCGAGATTGTGCGCGGCGTTCTCGTCACGATCCATCGACAGGCCGCACCCCTCACAGACGTAGGTGCGCACCCGCAGCGGCAGTTTGGCTTTCACTACCCCGCAGGATGAACACGTCTTGGAGGAGGGGAACCAGCGGCTCGCCACCAGCAGCCGTCCGCCGTGCCAGCCGGTTTTGTAGGCGAGTTGGCGGCGGATCTCACCGAAGCCCGCGTCGGAGATGGCTTGGGCCAGTCGCCGGTTGCGGATCATCCCGGCCACGTTGAGGTCTTCGACCACGATGGTGCCGTACGTCCGTGCCAGGCTGGTGGTGAGCTGGTGGATGCCGTCGCGGCGCAGCGCCGCCACCCGATGCTCCGCCCGGTTGCGGGCGGCGTTCGCCCGCCGCCACCGTTGCGAGGGCTTCTGGCCGGTGCGCCGGTCGGGGCCGTGTTTGCGGGAGACCGCCCGCGACAGGCGGCGCAGCTTACGCATAGCGTTATTGAGGTGGCGGGGGTTGGCGATCGGCGGGCGTCCGTCGGAGAAGACCGCCAGCGTCTTGATGCCGAGGTCCACGCCGATCACCGCGACCGGCCGGGCGGGCGTTGCTGGGGGGCGTTCGGTGTGCACGGTGAAGCTGACGTGCCAGCGGCCCTCCTGCCAGCGCACTGTCGCCGAGGCGATCCGCGCCCCTTCGGTGAGGAGGCGGGCGATCTTGGTGACCCGCTCATGGGTTTTGATCCGTCCTAGCACCGGCAGCACCACGTGGTGTGGCCGTCCAGCCGGATCGTGCCGGTGGTGAAGCGCACCGACCGGGCCGCGCGGCGTTTGGTCTTGAAGCGGGGGAAGCCCATCGTCGGGCCTTTGCGCGTGCCCTGCTGGGAGTCGCGCCAGTTCGCGAGGGCGTCGGCCAGGCGGGTCAGCCCGCAGGCGTAGGCTTCTTTGGAGTTGCCCGCCCACCACGGCGCGATCTCGTGCTTGACCTGGTTCCAGCGTTTGCGCAGGCTGTACATCGACCAGGACAGGGCGGGGGTGAGCTGGTCGTCGGGGATGCCGTAGGAGCGCTCGGCCTCCCGCTGCGCCAGGTTCGCCTTTACCTGCGCCAGGCCCCAGTTGAACGCGACTCGGACTGCCCCGCAGTGCGAGGCCAGCGCGGCGGCCTGGCGTGTGGTGGGGTCCAGCGCGAAACGGTAGGCCTGCACGACCCGCATGACCACCCTTCCTTCGTGTATTCGAGAGTGTGTGCGAACGACTCTACCAGCATGACCGTACGTTGAGTAGTCTTTTGCATGCTTACCGTGACGGCGAAGGGTAAGGCAGATTGCGCCGGGTAGGCGCGGCGCGAAGCCGCAGGCCCCTACGGCGCTTCGTTATGCCGTCCACCAGTTCGCAGACCGCCGAGTCGCCTCCCGATCGCCACGTGACAGACCGCGATCGCGCTAGAGAAACCAGATGAAGACTGACGAACACTGATACGAACCACAGCGGTTACCAACCCCCGCATAGGGCCGTTCACGCGTTCTCTGTCGTCGCCGACCGCTACGCTTTGGTGACTGTCTGTTCGCGATCGGTCACTCGGAGGCGTGTGTGCACGACGGACCCCACGGCGAGGCCCGGTTGGCCCTCGTCGAAGCCGGTCCCGAGGACGCCTGGCGAGTCGGCCCGCGCGTGCCCCGCTGGGTGCGCGTCTACAAGATCCAGGCCCTGGTGGCCGACCTGCTCTGCGCGAGCGCGGGCTCGGCCGCCGCCTTCGTGTGCAGATTCGGCGAGATCACCGCCTACGCCACGCCTTACCTCCTGGCGAGCACGGTGCTGCCGCTGGTGTGGATCTGCGCGGTCGCGCTCAACCGGGCCTACGAGCCGCGGCTGATCGGCGTCGGCTCGGAGGAGTTCCGCCGGATCGTCCAGTGCGGCGTCGCGCTGACCGCCGCGCTCGCCATCGGCTCCTACGTGACCAAGACCGACATTGCCCGGGGCTACGTGGTGCTCGCCCTGCCGCTGGTCACGCTCCTCACCCTGGTGCTCAGGCACTGCCTGCGCCGCTCGCTGCACCGGCGCCGGGCGCGCGGCGAGTGCATGCGCAGGGTCGTGGCGGTCGGCCACGCCGCCTCGGTGGACGAGCTCGTCAGGCTTTTCCGCAGGGAGCGCCATCACGGCATGGAGGTCGTGGCGGCCTGCCTGCCCGACGAGGCCTGCCACGACAGCGTGGCCGAGGTGCCCGTCGTCGGCCACTTCAGCGACGCGCCCCTCGTCGTCGACCAGGTCCGGGCCGACACCGTGGCCGTGCTCGCCTGCCCGGAGATGGACGGCCTGGCGCTGCGCCGGCTGGCCTGGCGGCTGGAGGCCACCCGGACCGAGCTGGTGGTGGCCCCGGCGCTGATGGACGTCGCCGGGCCGCGCACCACCATCCGGCCCGCCGCCGGGCTGCCGCTGCTGCATGTCGAGCACCCCGAGCTGACCGGCGCCCGGCAGCTCGTCAAGAACGTCTTCGACCGGCTGGTGGCGCTCTCCCTGCTGGTGCTCCTGTCCCCGCTGCTGACCGGGCTGGCCATCGCGGTCCGCGTGACCAGTCCGGGGCCGGCGCTGTTCAGGCAGACCAGGGTCGGCAGGGACGGCAGGCTTTTCACCATTGTGAAATTCCGCACCATGCGGCGCGGCGCCGAGCGCCAGAAGATCACCCTCGTCAGCGACGGCGACGGGCCGCTGTTCAAGATCCGCAATGACCCGCGGGTGACGCCGCTCGGCGCGTTCATGCGCCGTCACTCACTCGACGAGCTGCCTCAGCTCATCAACGTGACGCTCGGCCACATGTCGCTGGTCGGGCCGCGCCCGCCGCTGCCGGAAGAGGTCGCCCGCTACGGCGACGACGTCCGCAGGAGGCTCCTCGTCCGGCCCGGCCTGACCGGCCTGTGGCAGGTCAACGGCAGGTCGGATCTGTCGTGGGAGGAATCCGTCAGACTGGACCTGCGTTACGTGGAGAACTGGACCCTCATGCTGGACCTGCAGATCCTGTGGAAGACTTGGTCGGCCGTCGCCCGCGGGCAAGGAGCTTATTGATGACGATTCGTGATGACCACGCCCTGGCCGCCGACCTGGCCACCGAGGCGGGGGAGCACCTGTTGCAGGTCCGCCGGCGTGAGGGTTTCGACGACCCCGCCGTGCTGCGGTCCGCCGGTGACCGGGCCGCGCACCTCCTGCTGATGGAGTCGCTCGCCAGGCTCAGGCCCTCCGACAGCGTGCTGTCGGAGGAGGCCACCCGCGAGGAGCGGATGGATCCGCGCCGGCAGAGCGCGGATCGGGTGTGGATCGTCGACCCGCTCGACGGCACCCGTGAGTTCGCCGAGGAGGGCAGGTCCGACTGGGCCGTCCACGTGGCGCTGTGGGAGCGGGGAGTGCTCACCGCCGGCGCTGTGGCGCTGCCGGCGCAGGGGCGCACGCTGACCACCGCCGAGCCGCCCAAGCTGCCCGCCTACGACGGGGGCAGGTTCCGCATCGCGGTGAGCCGCACCAGGCCGCCGGAGTTCGTGCAGAAGCTCGCTTATCTGGTCGGCGCCGATCTGGTGCCGATCGGCTCGGCGGGCGCGAAGATCTCCGCGGTGCTCACCGGCGAGGTCGAGGCATACGTGCACGCCGGCGGTCAGTACGAGTGGGATTCGGCCGCGCCGGTCGCCGTGGCCCTCGCCGCGGGCGCCCATGCCAGCCGGATCGACGGCTCGAAGCTGACCTACAACCAAGTTGACCCCTCACTACCAGATATTCTGGTTTCCCTACCGGACTTGGCGTCTAATCTGCTCGCCGGGATCCGGGACCTGCATCGATAACCGCCGGAGGAGAGCCCTCATGCTCCAGCGCGACTACACCACGTCGCAGCTCGACGTCCTCGAAGCCGAGGCCATTCACATCATGCGCGAGGTGGCGGCCGAGTTCGAGCGTCCCTGTCTGCTCTTCTCCGGTGGTAAAGACTCCATCGTCATGCTCCGCATCGCGGAGAAGGCGTTCTGGCCCGCCGCCATCCCGTTCCCGCTCATGCACGTCGACACCGGGCACAACTTCGACGAGGTCATCGAGTTCCGCGACCGCCGCAGCGCCGAGCTCGGCGCCCGCCTGATCGTGGCCAGCGTGCAGAGCTCCATCGACGCGGGCCGTGTGGTGGAGCAGACCGGCCGCCGGGCCTCACGCAACCGCCTGCAGACGACCACGCTGCTCGACGCCATCGAGGAGCACGAGTTCGACGCGGTGTTCGGCGGCGCCAGGCGCGACGAGGAGAAGGCCAGGGCCAAGGAGCGGGTGTTCTCCTTCCGCGACGACTTCGGCCAGTGGGACCCGAAGAATCAGCGCCCCGAGCTGTGGAATCTCTACAACGCGCGGATCAGCAAGGGCGAGCACATCCGGGTGTTCCCGCTGTCCAACTGGACCGAGCTGGACATCTGGGACTACATCCGGCGGGAGGGCATCGAGATCCCCGCCATCTACTTCGCCCACACCCGCAAGGTCTTCGAGCGGGA
This sequence comes from Nonomuraea glycinis, assembly GCF_014646515.1. Taxonomy (GTDB): domain Bacteria; phylum Actinomycetota; class Actinomycetes; order Streptosporangiales; family Streptosporangiaceae; genus Nonomuraea; species Nonomuraea glycinis. The sequence goes on along the minus strand of NZ_BMNK01000011.1, from coordinate 271,577 downwards.
CGGCATGCTGCTGCCCGACGCCGACATCGTGCAGCGGGGCGACGACGAGCCGCTGTTCGAGTCCGTGGTGCGCTATCGCACGGTGGGCGACATGACCTGCACCGGCGCCGTGCAGTCCGGGGCGGCGACGGTCGAGGAGATCATCGAGGAGATCGCGGCGACCCGGATCACCGAGCGCGGGGCCACCAGGGCCGACGACCGCGCCTCGGAGGCCGCCATGGAGGATCGCAAGCGGGAAGGTTACTTCTAAACCGATGGACATTCTGCGTTTCGCCACGGCGGGAAGCGTCGACGACGGCAAGTCCACCCTCATCGGGCGGCTCCTGTTCGACTCCAAGGCGATCTTCGAAGACCAGCTCGAGGCGGTCGAGCGCACCTCGCGCGACCGCGGCACCGAATACACCGACCTGTCGCTGCTCACCGACGGCCTGCGGGCCGAGCGGGAGCAGGGCATCACCATCGACGTCGCCTACCGCTACTTCGCGACGCCGCGCCGCAAGTTCATCATCGCGGACACCCCCGGGCACATCCAGTACACCCGCAACATGGTGACCGGCGCCTCCACCGCCGACCTGGCGATCATTCTCATCGACGCGCGCAAGGGCGTGCTGGAGCAGTCGCGCCGGCACGCCTTCCTCACCTCTCTCCTGCGCGTCCCCCACCTGGTGCTGGCCGTCAACAAGATGGACCTGGTGGACTACTCCGAGGAGCGCTTCGACGAGATCCGCGAGGAGTTCACCGCCTTCGCGTCCAAGCTGAACGTGTCCGACCTCACGTTCATCCCCATCTCCGCGCTCAACGGCGACAACGTGGTGTCCCGCTCCGAGAACACCCCCTGGTACCAAGGCACCTCGCTGCTCCACCACCTGGAGAACGTGCACATCGCCTCCGACCGCAACCTGGTCGACGTGCGCTTCCCCGTCCAATACGTCATCCGCCCCAACCGGGCCACCGACCACGCCTTCCACGACTACCGGGGCTATGCCGGCCAGGTCGCGGGCGGGGTGCTCAAGCCGGGCGACGAGGTGGTGCACCTGCCGTCCGGCCTGACGACCAGGATCGCCTCCATCGACACCTTCGACGGGCCGGTGGAGGAGGCGTTCCCGCCCATGTCGGTGACGCTCCGCTTCGAGGACGACCTCGACATCTCCCGGGGCGACATGATCGCCCGGCCCAACAACCAGCCGCAGGTGGTCCAGGACCTGGAGGCGATGGTCTGCTGGATGGCGGACGGCGTGAAGCTCACGCCCCGCTCCAAGCTGACCATCAAGCACACCACCCGGACGGCTCGGGCCCTCGTCCGCGACCTGCAATACCGCCTGGACGTCAACACCCTGCACCGGGACGAGGAGGCGACGTCGCTGGGCCTCAACGAGATCGGCCGCGTCACGCTCCGGATCACGCAGCCGCTGTTCGTGGACGACTACGGCCGCAACCGGATGACCGGCGGTTTCATCCTGGTGGACGAGTCCACCAACGGGACCGTGGGCGCCGGCATGATCCTGGAGGTCCGCTGACCTTCCGGTCCTGAGTCTTGCGGTCCTGAGTCTTGCGGTTCTGAGTGAAGAACCTGTTCGGACCGCGGGCCGAGTCCGAGGTGTCAGGTCCGGCCGACGCGCTAGCTGAGCCGTCGGCCGGGCCTTTTCGTTGCACGGGGGCTCTTTCCGGTCCTGTGGCGTTGAAGGTAGATCTCTTGGCGATTCGGCGACACTTTGATTACTCTCCGCGCTAGCATCTCCACGTTCCGTGTTCGCGACGTGAGGGTTCACCCTTGTGACCGATCGTTCGACCGCTCCCCGTGTGATCTTCCTGGGCGGCCTCGGCCGTAGCGGCACCACTCTGCTCGAACGGCTCCTCGGCCAGTTGCCCGAGGTGGCGCCCCTCGGTGAGGTGGTGCACCTGTGGGAGCGCGGCGTCCTGGCCGACGAGCCGTGCGGCTGCGGCAGGCCGTTCACCGCGTGCCCGTTCTGGCGTGACGTCGGCGAGCGCGCCTTCGGCGGCTGGACGTCCATGCTGGCCGAGCGCGTCCTGGCATTGCGCCACCGGGTCGACCGCACGCGCCGGCTGGCGCGCATCACCCACGAGGACCTGCCTGAGTACGTACGCGCCTACCGCCGGATCTACCAGGCGGCGGCCGAGGCGGCGCAGGCCCGGACGGTGGTCGACTCCAGCAAGCACGCCTCGCTCGCCTACTGCCTGCTGGAGGCGGGGGTGGACGTCCACGTCGTGCAGGTGGTCCGCGAGCCCCGAGCCGTCGCCCACTCCTGGTGCAGGACCGTGGCCCGGCCCGAGGACGGCAAGCCGATGACCCGCTGGGGCCCCGCCCGCACCGCCGTGCACTGGACGGCCCAGAACCTCGCCCTGGAGCTGCTGGCCGTCCGGGGAGCGCCCGTCACCCGCGTCCGCTACGAGGACCTGCTGGCCACACCGCACGAGACACTGACGAACCTGGCTCAGGACCTCGGCTTCACCTCCCCGCGCCTGCCGTTCCTGCACGGCACGACCGCCTACCTGACCACGGCGCACACCGCTTCGGGCAACCCGATGCGCTTCACCGCCGGGGCCGTCGAGCTGGCCAGGGACGACTCCTGGCTGCGCGGCCTGCCCCGCCACCACCGCAGCCTGGTGGCGGCCCTCACCTGGCCGCTCAGAGCCCGGTACGGCTACGGAAGGGACACCGCGTGAGCCGTACGGCCGCCTCGGTAGGGGTGGTGATCCCCACCCGCGGCGACCGCCCCGCCCAGCTACGCGCGGCCGTCGAGGCGGCACTCACTCAGGACTACACAGGCCAGGTAAGCGTGGTGGTCGTCGTCGACGGCGGCCCCCTCCACAGCGTCGTCGATGATCTCCACCCTGTCGTCGGCGGTGGCGTCCGCCGATCTGCGGAGGGCGCCCGGTCCGCCATGGACGGCGGCGGCCCGCACTCCGCCGGCGACGCTGGCGTCCGCCGACCCGTAGGCGGTGGAGGCGCCCCCAGACCCGCCGTGCGGGTGTTGCCCAATCGGTTCACTCCGGGGTTGCCGGGGGCGCGCAATACCGGTATCGCCGCTTGTGACACCGACCTGATCGCCTTCTGCGACGACGACGATCTGTGGCTGCCGGGCAAGCTCGCCGCGCAGACGCGCCTGCTCGCCGACGGCGGCGCCGAGTTCGCGAGCTGCGGCATCGAGATCGAGTACGGCGGGCGACGGGTGCCCAGGCCGGCCGGGACCGACCGGGTCACCGCCGCTGACCTGGTGCGCTCCCGCATGGTGATGGTGCACTCCTCGACATTCCTGTTCAGGCGCGGCACCTTCTGGGTGGACGAGAGCGCCCCCCGAGGCCAGAACGAGGATTGGGATCTCGCGCTCCGCGCCGCCAAGCGCCACCCGATCGCCAACGCCGACGAGCCGCTCGTACGGGTTCGGTGGGGCGCGTCCCACTATGTCGCCCGATGGGCGGACCGTATCGCCGGGCTTGAGTGGATGCTCGCCCGGCACCCCGAACTGGCCGTGGATCCGCGCGGCGCGGCACGGATCTACGGTCAGCTGGCCTTCGGCCATGCCGCCCTGGGAAACCGCCGCAGCGCGGCACGCTGGGTCGTCCGCACCCTCGCCGCTCGGTTCGGCGAGCCACGCGCCCCCATCGCCCTGGCGGTGGCCGCGGGCCTGATCCCCGCCGCCACGGTCCTGGCCCTGCTGCACCATCGCGGGCGGGGCATCTGATGGCCCGGATCCGCGCGAACGCGTCCACGCGGGCGCGGCATCGGATGACCTGGATCCGCGCGAACGCGCCTGATCGCGGGCGGGGCATCTGATGGCCCGGATCCGCGCGAACGCGTCCACCGGCCGGGCGGCGCGGGTGGTGGTCGGCGGGGTCGGGTTCGATCCGCTGACCGAGGACGAGGTGGCCGAGCGGGTCGAGGCCGAGCTGTCCGCCGGCCGAGGCGGGCACATCGTCACCCCGAACGTGGACATCTGCCAGGCCGTCGCCGGGGACGCCGCGCTGCGGGAGCTGGTGGACGGGGCCGAGGTGGTGGTGGCCGACGGGATGCCGCTGGTGTGGGCGTCACGGCTGCTGGGGACGCCGGTGCCCGAGCGGGTCACGGGGGCGGATCTCATCTGGTCGCTGAGCGATCGGGCCGCTCGCCGCGGGTGGCCCGTCTATCTGCTCGGCGGCCCGCCCGGGGTCGCCGCGGCGGCGGCCGCCGAGCTGGCGGGCCGCCATCCACGGCTGCGGGTCTGCGGGGTGGACGCGCCCCCGTACGGGTTCGACGCGACCGCGCGGGGCAGGCAGCAGGCGCGGCGGAAGGTCGTACGGGCGGGGCCGAGGCTGGTGTTCGTGGGGCTCGGCTTCCCCCGGCAGGATCTGCTCATCGACGAGCTGCGCCGCGAGCTGCCCGGCACCTGGTTCGTGGGGTGCGGGGCGGCGATCGGGTTCGCCGCCGGCACGGTGTCACGGGCGCCTCGATGGATGCGCGGGGCGGGGCTCGAATGGCTGTTCAGGCTGGCCTGCGAGCCCGGCCGGCTGGCCCGGCGCTATCTGGTGGACGACGTGCCGTTCGCGCTGCGCCTGCTGCTCACCTCGGTGGCCACCCGCATGCGTCGTCGGTCAGCGCCCTGATCCTGTCGATCTCCTCCTGGGTGAGGCCCCTGGCGCCTGCCCGCAGGGCCGCCCGCGAGTCCATCGGGCGGTAGGCGGTGCGAGACAGTCCTGACCAGGCGAATCCCTGGTCCCGGCTGCCGGGGGCGGTGCACGCCTTCATGACGCGCTCCTCGGCGGCGGGGGTCCACGCCAGGCCGGCGTAGTCGTACAGGCGCTTGAAGCCCGTCCGGGGGTCGGCGGCGAGGTCGTCGTAGGAGGTGACCAGGATGCCGGGGGTGCGTGCGAGGATCTCTCGCGTCACCTGCCACAGCGCCGCCGCCTTCGCGATCCGGTCCTGCGAGCCGACCAGGACGCGCAGCCGCAGCACCTGGGGATGGTCGCGGACGAGCAGCGGCTGTTCGAGCAGCTCGTGGAAGTAGACGGTCCAGCCGAGGCGCTGCCAGCTCGCCACGAACGACACCGGGTCCCGGACGAGGGCGATCACCTTGCACCCCAGCCGCTCGGCGAACCAGCCCGCCGACAGCACCGCGAACGGGTCGTCCAGCAGCGCCCGCCGCCCCGCGAGGCGGCCCAGCGTGAAGGCCCCGCCGTAGCGGATCATGCGCGCCAGGTCGTACGGGGAGCGGTTGGCCCGCAGCTCGGCCGCCCAGCGGTAGCGCAGCGCGACGGTGTCGCGGAAGGCGGGCAGCCAGGTGGGCGCGTTGTCGTCGCAGATGTACTGGAAGCGGTGGCGTACCTGGGCGCGCAGGATGCCGGGGCAGCGGCCGGGCGGATGCTGCGGGTTGAGCGGCTCGTTGACGTAGACGAGCTCGCCGCCGGCGGCCAGCATCTTGCCCGCCCAGCTCGTGCCGCTTCTCGGCAGCCCGGTGACCAGCACCGGAGGGCGGGCGCTCATGCCGTGGCCCAGGCGCGCGGGCGCAGCGCCGAGCGGCTGTGCCGGCCGAAGGGGCGCAGGCCGTAGCGGTGGTGGAGCTGCCAGAGCGGTAGCGCGTTCCTGACCAGCACGCCCGCGGACCAGCCGAGCGCCGCGCCCAGCGCGCCGTGCGCCGGGATCAGCGCCAAGTCCAGCAGGACCGTGCAGGCACCGGCCGCGACGAGGTTGCGCAGGCTGGCCGTGGTGTGGCCGGCGGCGGTCAGCACGACGTCGACCATGCCGGACGCCGTGGCCGCCATCATCGTGGCCGCCAGGACCAGCGCCACGGGCGTCGCCGCGCCGTAGCCGTCGCCGAAGAGCCGCAGCAGCCAGGGGGCGGCCAGGGCGTAGGCCAGCCAGACGGGCCAGGTCAGCAGCACCAGCCACATGGTGGTCGCCTGGTACAGCTCCCTGGCCGCGGCCAGGTCGCCGTCGGCGAGCGCTCTGACCAGGCGCGGTTGTACGGCCTGCGCCAGGCCCTGGTTGGCGAGCTGGCCCACGATCTTGAAGCGGGTCGCGGCGGTGTAGACGGCCGCCTGCGCGGGGCCGGCGAGCAGGGCGACGATCACGATGTCGAACCGCTGGAACACGGCCTGGACCGCGGCCGCCACCGACCTCGGGGCCGTGTGCCGCCACAGGTCCCGTCCGGTGCCGGGCAGGTAGGGCGTGCGGGGCGCGCGACCGCGCAGAGCGAGCGCCGCCAGCACCAGCACGGGCAGGTACGGCAGCGCCCACGCGACAGGCAGCACCCAGGCAGGCAGCGTCCAGGCAGGCAGTGCCACGCCGGCCACCAGGGCGAGCTGGCCGATCGGGAGCAGCACCCCGCTGAGCAGCACCGTGGGTCGTAGGGCGCCGAAGCCCCGGCCGGCGGCGAGCAGGACGTCCGCCACGGCCAGCACCGGCAGGGCCAGGGCCACCGGGCCGAGCCAGGGGTACAGCAGCACGCCGGCGAGCGTCGCGGCCCCCGTGACGGGCACCAGCGCCGCCCGGATATATCCCGATATGCCGCGATATTCGAAGGCGTTGGCTCTGGCGATGAAGTACACCAGCCCATTGCCCGCGTCCAGCTTGACGATCCCGGCCGCCATCAGCATCAACGCGGTGACCGTGAAGAACGCCCCCGCCTGCTCGACGGAGAACGCCCTGGTGACGACCACGACGAGCCCGAACTGAGCCAGCGCGGCCACCCCCGCCCCCATCACCCCGGCAAGCCCACCCCGCAACACCCGCCCCGACGCCACCCGCCCCGCACTCCCGCCCGGAGCCGCCTGCTCCACGACCTCGCCTGCGGCCACCCGCCTCGCGACCTCGCCGTAAGCCGCCTGTTCTGGCGGTGGTGGGTCGGTGTGGGGGTCCGGTTGGGGTGGGGTCAGGTTCGCCATGAGGGGTCACCGCCCAGCCAGCTCACCAGCCGGGTGTCGTACGGCTCGAAGTGGTCGCGCAGGCTCTGCCGGAGAGAGTCCGGCAGGGGCCTGGGCAGGGGTCGCCCGTTGTGCCGTTCGAACTCGGGGTGGCCCAGCCGGGGCACTCCGAGGAAGTCGAGCACCCGGTCGTAGACCTGCTCGGGCTCGGCGAAGAAGCGGTGGCTGTCGAGCACCAGGATCCGCTCCCGCCCGAACAGCGGCTCCAGCCGGTCGAGCTGCTCGGCGTAACGGCCGCGGGCCAGATAGCCGTGGTGCCGGTGGGAGTGGTGGGCGGAGTGCGGCCCCGCCCGCAGGCTCTCCTCGGCCCCCGCGAGCCGCCCGGCCTCCAGCTCCAGCGCGTGCTCGAAGTGGGACTCGGTCTCGAAGCCTCTGGCCAGCTCGTGGGCGTGCGCGGAGTAGGCCCGCTCGACCGGGTCGCGCACCAGCACGATCAGCTTCACCCCCGGCAGGTCGGCGGCGATCCGCTCCCCGGCCAGCGGATGGAACAGGTAGTAGGGCGACGACTCGAACGCCTGCGGCCCGGCGCCGTGACGCCGGGCGAGCAGTGCCATGCTCACCCGGAGCGGGAAGTGCGCCCGATACCAGGCGGGCCCACGCCAGTAGGCGGCGTCGAAGTAGTGGACCCCCTTGTGCAGCACCGGCTTGAGCAGCAGGGGGTGCTCCGCCAGCGCCCGGTAGAGCGAGGTGGTGCCGCACCGCTGGGCCCCGGCGATCAGGAACGACGGCAGGATCCGCGCCTTGGAGGTGACCTTCCCGGTGGTCCGCGACACGGACAGCACCGATCGCTTCATGACCTTCATGTCAGCGGCTCCTGGTGGTCGACGACCGGGTTGAGCCAGTGGTCCGCCGGGCCGAGGGGTTCGTGGCCGTCGGCGGCGTGCCGGTCGGCCAGCGCGATGAGGTAGTGCAGCGCGGTCTGCCTGGCCTGCGCGGCCGACAGCCCGAACGGCGCCAGCGTCCGCAGCGCCTGGGCAAGGCAGGCGCGCGCGGCGGTCGGCGGGTCCATGCGGCGCAGCGCCCGCTGGAAGAAGTGGTGCACCGCGTCGAACCCGTAGGGGACGCCGGTCGCGTAGCGCTCCCAGTCCCACACGAGCAGCCGCCCGTCGGCGGACGGCGAGATGTTCCACGGGGCCAGGTCGCCGTGCCAGGCCGCGCCGTCGGGGCCGCCCGTGGCCGCGATCTCCTTGACGGCCCTGACCAGCAGCGGGCCGGGCACCCGGCGGCGGCGGACGGGCAGCGGGGACAGGGCGAGCAGGCTGAGGCCGCGCCAGCTCCCGTGGTGCAGCACGGTGGGCGTGACGACGGTCTTGAGCGGGAGGCCGGCCAGCTCGCGCAGCGCGGCGGCCTCGTTGTCGACCAGCGCGCGGGCCCGGTCGGTGTCGCCCACCTTCACGAAGGCCAGGCGGGCGCCGTCGCTGTGGACCTCCAGGATGGGCTTGCGGTTGGCCCGGCGCGCCGGGCGCACGTGCAGGACGATCTCCACCGGTGCGCCGAAGACCTCCCCGAGGTGGGCCGAGATCGACCCGTCCATGGGCAGCAGGACGCGCGGCCCGGCCAGTCGGTGCCACCAGCGGCGCGGCGCCAGACGGCGAGGCAGCCGGGCGTGCGGGAGCAGCGTGTGGGCGCGCGGATCACCCTGGCCGGGATAAAGGAGCCGGAGCGTGTCGCCGAAATAGCTGAGCCTGATGTCGGTGTCGGTCATGCGGGATTTCTCCACAGGAGCGCGAAGGAGATGAAGTAGAGGCTGAGCGGCGTGACCAGGCCGTCATAGATGAACATGTAGAGCAGCACCAGGCTCATCACCAGCACTCCGGCGAGCCCGATCGGGGTCCTGTCGGTCCAGTGGCGGCGGATCGCGCCGGCGAAGAAGGCCACGTAGAGCGCCGCGCCCGCGAAGCCCTGCGTGATGAGCATCAGCCAGAGCTGGCCGTCGCCGCCCAGCGGGGGATGGCCGCAGCCGGGGCACCAGCCGGTCTTGCCGGTGGTGATCGTACGGTGGTTGCCCGTGGCGTTGCGGGTGTTGCCGAAGCCGATGACGGGCGAGTGGGTCGCGGCCTCGATCGTGGCCGACACGGTGAAGGCCCGGATGTCGTTGGAGTGCGGGCTGTCCAGCCGCTGGACGACGAGGGGGGCGAGCGGGCTGAGCGCGAACACCAGCGCCCCCGTCGCCGCCGCGGCGCAGAGGGTGACCCTGGTCCTGCCGCCCACCCGGACGATCAGGTAGCAGACGGCCAGCCCGAGGCCGATCCACAGGCCCCGGTTGAGCGAGTAGACGATCGGGACGGCCGCCAGGGCGATCAGCACCACGGCCAGCGCCTTGCGGCGGCGGGTGCCGTACACCCACCAGCCGACCACGAACCAGACGAGCAGCACCGACACGTTGCTGCCCCACGCGTTGGCCCATTCGAACGGCGCCTCCGGCCGGGGCGAGGCGTAGCCGAGCACCTTCTGGGTCTGCGCGGCGGTGGGGTGGATCAGGTTCTGGACGAAGGAGTTGTCGGCCAGCCAGCCCGGCAGGACCAGCTCCACCGGTGAGGTGAAGGAGAAGCCGGGAGCCAGCACGCCGAGCAGCCCGCCGGCCACGGTGGTGATGAACAGCACGCCGAGCATCCGCAGGAGCCGGAGCTGCGGCAACTCGCGCTCGGTGAGGTTGCCCAGGTAGAGAACCATGATCATGAGCGACAGGTAGAGCGTCAGGCGCATGGCGTAGCCGAGGAAGCGGCCCAGGCCCAGCTCGCCGTAGGTGCCGGGCGGCATCTCCGCCAGCATCAGCCCGCTCACCAGATGGCCGGCGATCAGCAGCAGCCACAGCCCGAACCCGCGCGGCACCCGGATCGGCCTGCGCCGCCACAGGATGATCCCCATGGGCACGGCCAGCACGACGACCGACAGCCCGCCGAAGCCGAGCGCCCACCAGACGGGATAACCGAGCAGCAGCGCGGCGATGGGCCACGCGGGTCCTGTCACGCCCGCTTGCCCGGCGGCTGATGGAGCGCGTGCATGGGCGAGGTGTCGGCGCCCGCGGCGCGCTCGGGCTCGCCACCGGCGACCAGCTTGCCCAGCGGTGTGTGCTGGGGAGTGGGCGGCGCGGGAGTCAGGTCCGTGGTGGTCACCGCGCCGATGATCGGCACGTTGTGCCGGCTGAGATGCCGTACGGTGGCCGCGACCTGGACGGAGGTCGCCTGGCCCAGGCCGATCAGCAGCAGGGCCGCGTCCGCCCTGGCCAGGTCGCTCACGTCCGCGCCGCTCAGCACCGACAGCGGCGCGCTGGTGGCCAGCGGGGCGGCCACCCGGGAGGAGCCGAGCTCGGCCGGGACGGCCCTGACCAGCAGTCGCTTGCCCGGGCAGGCGGCGAGCACGGCGGAGGTCAGGTCGTGCAGCGCGGCGGGGTCGCGCGGGTAGGACAGATCGGCCAGGGCGGGCAGTCCGGTGAGCCGCTCGACGTCGGCGGTGCTGCGCAGCCGGGTGTCGAGGCGGTCGCGCAGCACCGCCGCGGCGGCCCCCAGCAGCAGGCCCGCCATGAGCCCGGAGCCGAGGCACAGCGGCAGGCTGGGGGACCTGGGCAGCGACGGCATGACGGCCGGGCTGATGACCGATCCGGGCGTCACCGCCAGGGTCCGCAGCGCGTCGTACTTCAGTGTGAGGCTGCTCGCCTGCCGGGTGAGCACCCCCTGCCGGTAGGTGGCGAGCGTGTGCGCGGCGGTGCCCCTGGTCAGCCCGCCGAGCTGTTTGATCGCCGCGCCGAGCGAGGTGTTGACCTGCCGGAGCTTGGCCAGCAGGAGCTTCTGCTGGGCGAGGATGGCGGCCTGCGCGCTCTCGGTGCGATGGGCGAGGTAGGCCTCGGCGTAGGCCCGCGAGCCGGCGGCGGCGGTGGCCGGGTCGGCGGCGCTGTAGGAGATCGACAGGACGGAGGAGTTGGGCGGGACCGACACCTCGGCGGGCTCCAGGGCGGTGGCGTTCACCGCCTGGGCGGCCTTGGCCGCGACGACGGACGACAGGGCGATCTGCGCCTCGGTGTCGAGGTTGAGGGGCTCGCGCTGCCGGGTGGTCACCTGGTTGACCTGCTCGGAGACGCCCACGGGGGTGACGAGGAGCTGGGTGGTCGCGGTGTAGGAAGGGGGGACGATCCGCAGCAGGGCGAGCCCTGTCGTGCCGCCGGCCAGGACGCAGCCGAGCAGGAGCAGCCAGCGCCTGCGGAGCAGCGAGAGGTGCTCTCCCAGGTCGGTGCCGGAGCGGTGGGCCGGGCGGTCCGGCGGCAGGCTCATGGAGGCGGGTCTCCCTGCGTTTGCTGCGCATTGTCGCCATTCGGCGACTCTGCGTAACGTGTCGAGGTGTGCGCCCACTATAGGCGGGCCAGATATTACCCAGCCAGATTACCCAAGATTTTCTCCTGTACGACCCGAGAATCGTACCCCTATAAAGCGATAAATCGCTGTTTGTCGGTGAGTCGTGCACCCCATCTGGCCTGCGCTGACCGCTACTCCGGCTGAAGTTGCGGCAATGGCGTGGCATGGTTCAGGTTGATAGGGCGGGGGTCGCCCAATGAGGGGGTTGAAAGTTATGACGCGCTGGAATTATTCGTACAGAGCGATAAACAGCAATTTGAAGGCTGATGTCGCCAAAGGGGCGATCGGCAGCTTGGCCTTGGCCGTCCTGCTGGCCGCGTGCTCGAGCCCGGCGCCCAGCGGGCCGGCCGCCGGCCGGCGGAGCGCGCCGGCGGACGGCGGCGGTGGCCCCGCCGTGGTGAGCGCGCCCTCCTGTGCAGTCACCGGCAAGCTCATCCCCTCGTGCGGCGCGTGGTGGGGCATCGCCCCGGAGATCTTCACGGGCACCCGGGTGGAGGAGGCGCTGCACAGCGCCGAGGCGCGCATGGGGGCGACGGCCGACCTGGTGCACGTCTATCACCGGGGCAAGGAGCTGTTCCCGACCAAGCAGGAGATCCGGATCGCCCGGGACCCGGCCCGCCCCCGCCTGCTGCTGATCAACTGGAAGCCGTCGCTCGGCCACACCTGGGCCGAGATCGCGGGCGGCGCCATCGACGACAGGATCGACCGCCTGGCCCACCATCTCCGGCGGACCTTTCCCGAGGAGTTCTTCCTCACCATCCACCACGAGCCGGAGAACGACGTGGAGACCGCGGCGGAGTCCGGCATGGGGGCCGACGACTACACGGCCATGTTCCGGCACGTCGTGCTCCGGCTGCGCGCCAAGGGCGTCAAGAACGCGGTGACCGTGATGACCTACATGGGCGCGCCCAACTGGGCCACCAAGTCCTGGTTCGAGGAGCTCTACCCGGGCGACGACGTGGTCGACTGGGTGGCGATGGACCCCTACGCCGACAACCGGGTGCACGACTTCGGCAGCCTGGTCAACAAGACCCGCGAGGACTTCGAGGAGTGGCCCGGCTTCTACCGCTGGATGCAGTGGCGCTTTCCCGGCAAGCCGGTCATGGTCGCGGAGTGGGGTGTGTTCGAGCGGGCCGACGACCCGGCGTTCAAGCGCGCGTTCTTCGAGTCCGTACGCAGCCAGGTCCGCCGCTATCCGCAGATCAAGGCGCTGGTCTACTTCGACTCGCCGAGCGCGCCGCGAGGCGACACCCGCTTCGACACCGACCCCACGGCGGACCGGGCGTTCACCGAGCTCGCGCGAGATCCGCACTTTCGCGCGACGCGCGTGCCGCGGCCCTGACCCGCAGCCGCCGGCCGATGACCATGACCAGCACAGCCACCGCCAGCACGGCCAGAGTGACCAGGTCGGCCACGCCGAGCAGCTTGAGCGCGGAGGCCAGCAGCACGACGGCGAGCATCGCCCTGACCAGGCCGCCGGGGGCCCGCGAGGAGACCCGGGCGCCCAGATAGACGCCGGGGATGGAGCCGATCAGCAGGGAGAGCGTGAGATCGAGCCGGAAGTCGCCGAACAGCAGGTGTCCCAGCGCCGCCGAGACCACCAGCGGCACGGCCTGGACCAGGTCGGTGCCGACGAGCTGGTTGGCCTTGAGCGCCGGATAGAGGGCGATCAGGGCCACGATGATCAGCGAACCGGAGCCCACGGAGGACACGCCCACCACCAGGCCGCCTACCGTACCGACCAGTAGGGTCGGGATTGGGCGTACGACGATCTCCCGTGCCTCCGCCGAGCCGCCCCGGTCGCCCAGCCACGCCTTGATCCCCAGGCCCGCGACGGCCAGCAGCAGCGCGACGCCGAGCGCGTACTTCACCCCGTCGCCGACCGCGAACGCGCGGGCCAGGAACACCCCGCAGAACGCCGCCGGGACGGACCCCACGCAGAGCCAGCCGACCAGGCGCAGGTTCACGGTGCCCCGGCGCAGGTGGACCATGCCGCCGACCGGCTTCATCACGGCCGAGGCCACCAGGTCGCTGGAGACGGCGGCCAGCGGCGGGACGTTGAAGAACAGCATCATCATCGGCGTCATCAGCGCGCCGCCGCCCATGCCGGTGAGCCCGACGACGATGGCCACGAGGAACGAGCCGAGGATCAGCGGAGGGTCGATCACCGGATCCACCGGCCGTCGCGCAGCCTGGCCAGCACCTGCTCGACCGCCGCCTCGACGGAGATGTGCGTGGTGTCGACGACCAGGTCGGCGTCGTCCGGCTCCTCGTAGGGATCGGAGATGCCGGTGAACTCGGGGATGAGCCCCGCGCGGGCCTTGGCGTACAGGCCCTTGCGGTCGCGGCGCTCGCACTCCTCCAGCGGGGTGGCGACGTGCACGAGCAGGAAGTCGGCGCCGACCGACTCGACCATCTCGCGCACCTCCTCGCGGGTGGCGGCGTAGGGGGCGATGGGGGCGCAGATGGCCAGGCCGCCGTGGCGCGCGGCCTCGGCGGCCACGAAGCCGATGCGGCGGATGTTGAGGTCGCGGTCGGCCTTGGAGAACGTCAGGCCCTTGGAGAGCAGGTGGCGCACCACGTCGCCGTCGAGGTAGGTGACCGTGCGGGTGCCGAGCTCCAGCAGGCTGTCCCGCAGGCCGCGGGCGATCGTGGACTTGCCCGATCCGGACAGGCCGGTGAAGAACACCACCAGGCCGCGGCGGTGCGGCGGTCCGGGGATCCGCACCGGATCCGGCCCGGCCAGGTGCTCGGTGGCGCCGTAGGAGAAGGCGATGTGCTCGCGCAGCTCCAGGTCGATCTCGGGCTCCTCGCGCGGCGCCAGCGGCACCGGGACGACGATCGTGCTCTCGGGCAGCTGGCCTTTGGCCTTCAGCGCGGCTCTGACCAGGGCCGGGCCCGCCTCGCCGTACGACAGGGGGAGCAGCAGGATCACCGCGTCGAGCTCCTTGGCGGTGGCGAGGATCTCGTTGAGGTCGTCGAGCGGCCCCCGCATGGTGACGGCGAGCGCCGGACGCCCGCCGAGCTCCACGCGGACCTCGTCAGGGGTGCGGCGCAGCCGGGCGAACGGGCCGTGCTCGGCCGCGCCCAGCCCGCGCACCGGCCCGGCGGCCGGCCCGTCCGCCGGATGCTCGGTCACGGTGAGTACGGCGAGCGGGACGCCCTCGGGGTCGAGCAGCGTGACCTCGTCGCCGGGAGTCACCTCGTCAGGCAGGTGGATCGTGACCGGAGCCGGCCACGGCGTGCCGTCGGCCAGCGTGCCGCGCTCGTGCACCAGATGGATGTCGTCGTGGCCGAGGAACCCGGTCAACGGCTGGAACGCCCCGGAGAGCAGCAGCTCCAGGTCGGCCAGCTCACGTGCGTCGGGGGTCCACTCCACGTCAAACATCCCAACTATTCCGATTACATTGGTAGGAAACGATCCTAACCACTGTCGCCGGTGTGTCGCTAGATGAGCCGGGCGAAGTGGTACTGCGGTTTCCTGATGACCATGGTGATCTCATCGTGCGTCGCAGGGTAGCGTCCCCGGCTGAGCTTGGCGGCCAGACCGACCGCCGCGCTGCCGATCCGGCCCATGGCGGGCCCGCTCGTCGCCGTCTCCTCGTCCATGACCAGCAGGCCACGGGTGAGGCAGAAGGCGTGCATGCCTCCGGCCGAGGCCAGCGGCTCGTAGACGGCGGGCAGTGGGCCGGGCGTCCCCGCCGCCACCAGATGCCGCCAGACCAGCCGCCGCGCCCACGCCGGGATGACCCGGTCCAGGATTCCGTAGGCGGAGTCGCGGTCGCGCATCCGCAGCAGCACCAGGCCGCCCGGTCGCAGCGCCTGCAGGAGCCGGTCCAGCACCAGCTCGGCGTGCTCGATCCGCTCCAGCAGGAACGAGAGCTGGATCACGTCGAACGACCTGGGCGGCAGCGGGGCGGAGCGCAGGTCGCCCAGCGCCCAGGTGGTCAGGTCGGCCCGCTCCTCCACGACCCTCCTGATCGCCGGCCGATCCTCATCGACCCCCGACGCCCGCGTCTCGATCCGCTCCAGGACCAGCGGCTCATGCGCACACCCGGCGACCAGCACATCAAGCCGCCGGCCCAGCTGCCCCGCCCACTGCTCCCGTACGCGCTGATCGAACAGATCGCCCTTCGGGACTACCGATCGCACCTCAGACATGTGACCCACAGTAATCAATAAATGCCCGAGAGTAATGCACATCGCTCCTGGTAGCGTCCGGAACTCCCTTCGGAGGTGAGAGATGCGGGTGTACGTGGGGAACGCGGTCACGGACGGAGCTGGGGACGACGGGTGGCTGCTGGGCCACTTCAAGCCCGACGGCGACATCAGGCACAGCCGCGACGTCGAGATCAAGTGGGGCGTGCACGCGGCCGGCGAGGAGCGGGCGCGCTGGGTGACCGGTGAATGGCGCACCGCGCTGCTGGTGCTGATCAGCGGTCGGTTCTGGGTCGAGTTGCCCGGTCGAAGCGTGCTGCTGGCCGAGCGCGGCGACTACGTGGTGTGGGGCGAGGGGGTCGACCACTCCTGGCGGGCGGAGCAGGAGTCGGTCGTCATGACGGTGCGCTGGCCCAGTGTCGCGGGCTACAAGGTGCCGTAGCGGGTGCACGGTGGTGGGCAAGTAGGCTGGTACGCAACACCCCCGTGCTGGCTTGGCCGGGGGTAGTCGTGTTGCCATCTGGGGCCTATCTGATGAGTCTTTCCGGACTGCTCGACCTCCTCACCGCTGATCCGAAGCTGACCGCAGCCCTGGAGCAGGGCGGCGACGTCTCCCTGGTCGCGCCCGCCTCCCTACGGCCGTTCGGCGTGGCCGCGCTGGCCGGTCACGACCAGCGGACCGTGCTGGCCGTCACCGCGACCGGCCGCGAGGCCGAAGACCTGGCCGCGGCGCTGACGAGCCTCATCGAGCCGAGCTCGGTGGCCGTCTTCCCCGCCTGGGAGACGCTGCCGCACGAGCGGCTCTCGCCCCGCTCCGACACGGTGGGGCAGCGGCTGGCCGTGCTGCGGCGGCTCGCGCACCCGGTCAAGGGCGACAGCGCCGCCGGGCCGCTCAACGTGATCGTCGCGCCGGTCCGGGCACTGCTGCAGCCGATCGTGCAGGGGCTGGGCGACCTGGAGCCGATGCGGCTCAAGGCCGGCGACGACGCCGATCTGGACGGGGTCGTCGCCAACCTCGTCGGCAACGGCTACCACCGGGTCGACATGGTGGAGAAGCGGGGTGAGGTCGCCGTGCGCGGCGGGCTGCTCGACGTGTTCCCGCCGACCGAGGAGCACCCGCTGCGGCTGGAGTTCTGGGGCGACACGGTCGAGGAGATCCGCTGGTTCAAGGTGGCCGACCAGCGCTCGCTGGAGGCGGCGGAGGACGGCCTGTTCGCGCCGCCCTGCCGGGAGCTGCTGCTGACCGAGGAGGTCCGGGACCGGGCCCGCGAGCTGGCCGAGCATCATCCCGCGCTGGCCGAGGTGCTCGACCAGCTCGCCGAGGGCACGCCGGTCGAGGGCATGGAGGCGTTCGCGCCGGTCCTGTGCGGTGAGATGGACCTGCTGATCGACCACCTGCCCGCCAGGGCGGCCGTGTTCGTCTGCGACCCCGAGCGGATCAGGGGCCGGGCCGAGGAGCTCGTACGCACCTCGCAGGAGTTCCTGGAGGCGTCCTGGATCACCGCCGCGGCGGGCGGCGAGGCGCCGATCGACCTGGGCGCGGCCGCGTTCCGCACGCTGGAGGAGATCCGCGACCACGCGGACTCGCTGGGGCAGCCGTGGTGGTCGATGGCCCCGTTCGGCAGCGGGATCGAGATGGCCGCGCACGACTCCGAGGCCTACCGGGGCGACACCAGGAAGGCGCTCGACGACATCAAGGGCTGGCTCGCCGAGGACAAAGCGGTGGTGCTGCTCAGCGAGGGGCACGGACCGGCCGAGCGGATGGTCGAGCTGCTCAAGGGCGTGGACGTTCCCGCCCGTCTGGTGAAATATCTGGATAAGGCGCCCGAGCCTAAGGTGGTGCACGTCACGACCGGGCTCATCGAGCACGGCTTCATCACCCCCGGCCTGGCCGTGCTCACCCACCTCGACCTGGTCGGCCAGAAGGCGTCCACCAAGGACATGCGCCGCCTGCCGTCGCGCCGCCGCAACATGGTCGACCCGCTGCAGCTCAAGGTCGGCGACCACGTCGTGCACGAGCAGCACGGCGTCGGCCGCTACATCGAGATGGTGCAGCGCACCGTCCAGGGCGCCACTCGCGAATACCTGGTCATCGAGTACGCCAAGGGCGACCGGCTCTACGTGCCCACCGACCAGCTCGACGAGGTCACCCGCTACGTCGGCGGCGAGGCGCCCTCGCTCAACCGGATGGGCGGCGGCGACTGGGCCAAGGCCAAGTCCCGGGCGAAGAAGGCGGTCAAGGAGATCGCCGGCGAGCTCATCCGCCTCTACTCGGCGCGGATGGCCTCACCCGGCCACGCCTTCGCCGCCGACTCGCCGTGGCAGCGCGAGATGGAGGACGCCTTCCCCTACGCCGAGACGGGCGACCAGCTCGAAGCCATCGACGAGGTCAAGCGCGACATGGAGCGCGGCGTCCCGATGGACCGGCTGATCTGCGGCGACGTCGGCTACGGCAAGACCGAGATCGCGGTGCGGGCGGCGTTCAAGGCGGTGCAGGACGGCAAGCAGGTGGCCGTGCTGGTGCCGACCACCCTGCTGGTGCAGCAGCACCTGTCCACCTTCGCCGAGCGGTTCTCCAGCTTCCCCGTCGCGGTCCACCCGGTGTCGCGCTTCCAGAGCGACGGCGAGGTCAAGGGCACTCTCGAAGGGCTGCGCACCGGCGCCGTGGACCTGGTGATCGGCACCCACCGGCTGCTCAGCCCCGAGGTCAGGTTCAAGGATCTGGGCCTGATCATCATCGACGAGGAGCAGCGGTTCGGGGTCGAGCACAAAGAGGCCATGAAGCACCTGCGCACCCAGGTCGACGTGCTGGCCATGTCGGCCACGCCGATCCCGCGCACGCTGGAGATGGGGCTGACCGGCATCCGGGAGATGTCGACGATCCTCACCCCGCCGGAGGAGCGCCACCCCATCCTCACCTTCGTCGGGCCGTACGACGAGAAGCAGATCACCGCCGCCATCAGGCGCGAGCTGATGCGGGACGGGCAGACCTTCTTCGTGCACAACCGGGTGGCCTCGATCAACCGGGTGGCCGCCCGGCTGCGCGAGCTCGTCCCTGAGGCCCGGGTGGCGGTCGCGCACGGGCAGATGAACGAGCAGCAGCTCGAAAAGATCATGGTCGGGTTCTGGGAGCGCGAGTACGACCTGCTGGTCTGCACCACGATCGTGGAGTCGGGCCTCGACGTGCCCAACGCCAACACGCTGATCGTCGACCGGGCCGACAACTACGGGTTGTCGCAGCTCCACCAGATCAGAGGCCGCGTCGGGCGGGGCAGGGAGCGGGGCTACGCCTACTTCCTCTACCCGCCGGAGAAGCCGCTCACCGAGACCGCGCACGAGCGGCTGGCGACGATCGCCCAGCACACCGAGATGGGCGCGGGCATGTACGTCGCGATGAAGGACCTGGAGATCCGCGGCGCCGGCAACGTGCTGGGCGCCGAGCAGTCGGGCTTCATCGCGGGCGTCGGCTTCGACCTCTATGTGCGGCTCATGTCCGAGGCGGTCCAGGAGCAGAAGGCCAAGCTGTCGGGCGAGCCCGTGCAGGAGGAGCAGCACGACGTCAAGGTCGAGCTGCCGATCAACGCGCACATCCCGCACGACTACGTCACCTCCGAGCGACTGCGGCTGGAGGCGTACAAGCGCATCGCCGCGATCTCCAGCGCCGACCACATCGGCGAGGTCCGCGACGAGCTGACCGACCGGTACGGCAAGCCGCCCGCCGAGGTGGAGAATCTGCTGGAGGTCGCGCGGTTCCGGATCATGGCCAGGCGGGCCGGGCTGACGGATGTCACGCTGCAGGGCCAGAACATCAAGTTCGGTCCCGCGAGCCTGCGCGAGTCGCAGCAGGTCCGGCTGGACCGGCTCTACAAGAAGGCCATCTACAAGCAGGCGGCGCAGACGCTGCTGGTGCCGGTGCCCAAGACCAAGCCGCTGGGCGGCCGGCCTTTGCGAGACCTGGAGTTGCTGACATGGTGTGGCGATCTGGTCGAGGCGATGTTCCTCGAGCCGGCACGGGTAAGCTAGCGGCGATTTTTGGCGGAAAGGGAAGCATGTGAAGTCGATTCGAGTGGCTCTGGCCGCTACCGCCGCGGGGGCGAGCCTGTTCGCGCTGACGGCCTGCGGGACGGCTGTCGAGGCCGGTGCCGCGGCGGTCGTCGGGGACCAGCGCGTCTCCGCCCAGGATCTGAAGACCAACGTTCAGGAGTTCGAGGCCGCACTGCGCAAGGCCCAGATCGATCCGGGGCAGCTCGGCGTGCCGATCTCCCAGTTCGTCCTGTTCCGGATGACGAACCAGATCCGCTACCAGCAGATCGCCGACAAGCACGGCGTCACGGTGAGCGAGACGGAGATCGACCAGGCGCTCAAGCAGCCGGGCCAGCAGCAGTCGCCCGAGATGAACCTGCTGACCAAGGGCGTCTCGCCGGCCAACCCGCGCCCCTACCTGCGGGCCGAGCTCGGCGCCGCCAAGGTGATCGAGAAGTGGGGCGGCACCCAGAGCCAGGCCGCCGCGGCGAAGTGGAACGAGGAGTACAACGCGGTCAAGCCCGTCTTCAGCCCCCGCTACGGCACCTTCACGCCGGACCAGGGCTTCGTCGACGCGGGCCGGTTCGGCACGCCCGCGCAGCCGCCACAGCAACAGCAGCCGCCACAGCAACAGCAGCAGCAGTAGGGCCGGGCATGCCGCTCGTCGTCGTCACCACCTCGCCGCGCGTCCCGCCGGGCCTGCTGAGCCACCAGGCCTGGCAGGCGTTGCGGTCCGGCCAGGTGCTGACCGGCTCACCCGCGCACCCGCAGCTGCCCTACCTGGCGGAGGCGGGCGTCGAGGTCACCGTCGTGACCCCGGACGCGGGGGAGCTGGCCGGCCGGGCGGTGCGGGAGACCGTGGTCTGGCTCGCCGCCGGCGACGACGCGGACTTCATGCGCGCGCTCGGCCACGCCGCCGTCGCGCTCGCGGACCCGCCGCTGATCGAGGTGGTGCCCGGCTCCTACGACCTGCCGGGCGCCCGGGTGCTCGACCTGGTGGCGGTGATGGACCGGCTGCGCACCGAATGCCCGTGGGACCGTAAGCAGACGCACGAGTCGCTCGTGCCGTACCTGCTCGAAGAGGCCTACGAGGTGCTGGAGACCATCGAGGACGGTGACTATCCGGCGCTTCGTGAGGAGCTCGGTGACCTGCTGCTCCAGGTGGTGTTCCACGCCCGGGTGGCCGACGACTTCGACATGGACGACGTGGCCGCCGGGATCGTCGAGAAGCTGGTGCGCCGCCACCCGCACGTGTTCGGCTCGGTCCGGGCGGAGACGGCCGACGAGGTGAACGACAACTGGGAGACGATCAAGGCGGCCGAGCGGGCGGCCAAGGGCAGCCGGTCGCTGCTCGACGGCGTGCCGATGGGGCAGCCGGCGCTCTCTCTGGCCGCCCAGCTCGTACGACGGGCCGAGCGGGCTGGAGTGCCCCCCGGGCTCGCGTCGGCGATCGGCCAGGGGATCGCCCGGGAGCTGTTCGACCTGGTCCGTCGCGCCCAGGAGGCGGGCTTGGACGCCGAGGCGGAGTTGCGCGCGGCCGCCCGCTCCTACCGCGATCGGGTGCACGCCTGGGAGTCCCGGCAGTCCTGAGTCGGTAGCGCCACGCATCCCGAAATGCCAGGATTTACCCGTTACGGGGGAGGTCTCTGATGTCTCGGTTACGCCAGTTGCACCATGGCGAGCTGCGCGAGGTCGCGGGCTATCGCATCCTGCACGGCCTGGGGGACGGCGGGCAGGGATCGGTCTACCTCGGCGAGGACCACGGCGGGCGGCAGGTGGCCGTCAAGATCCTGCACGCCAGACTGCTCGACGACCGGCGGGCGACCCGCAGGTTCCTCCAGGAATGCGAGCTGGCCGAGAAGGTCGCCGCCTTCTGCACGGCCAAGGTGATCGGCTCCGGCCTCGTGGCCGGCCGGCCGTTCATCGTGAGCGAGTACGTCCCCGGCCCCTCGCTGCACGAGGCGGTGGCCAAGGACGGCGCCAGGGCGGGCGGCGCGCTGGAACGGCTGGCCGTCGGCACCGCCGCCGCGCTGAACGCCATCCACCGCGCGGGCATCGTGCACCGCGACTTCAAACCGGCCAACATCCTGCTGAGCCCCGACGGTCCGAGGGTGATCGACTTCGGCATCGCCAAGGCCATGGAGGCGGGCACCACCGCCAGCAGCGTGGTCGGCACCCCCGGCTACATGTCGCCCGAGCAGATCGCCGGGAAGGCGGCCACCGCCGCCTCCGACATGTTCAGCTGGGCCTCCACCATGGCGTACGCGGCCACCGGCAGAGCCCTGTTCGCCGGCGAGTCGATTCCGGCGGTCATGCACCGCATCCTGACCGAAGAGCCCGACCTGCCGGAGGTGGCCGAGCCGCTCCGCTCGTTGCTGGCCGGCTGCCTGGACAAGCGGCCCGCCGCCCGCCCGACGGCCGCCGACGTCCTGCACACGCTCATGGAAGGCGACGAGGGCCTGCGCCGGTACGGCGGCGGGCTCCCCGGCGCGGCGACCCGCCGCCCCGCCCGCGCCCGCCGCCTCGCGACGGGCGCACGAGCCGAGATCCGGCCGGTACGCACAAAGCCGCCCCAGCGGCGTCGGCCCGCGACCGGCGAGGTGCCGAAACCGTCCCAGGGGGCGCGGCCCGCCTCCCCGGTGCGCCGCAGGCGGGCCAAGGCGGCGGGGGCCGTGGCGGTCACGCTGGTCGGCGGTGTGACGGTGGGCCTGCTGTGGCGCGGGTCGGTCAGTCCTCCTGCCAACACGTCTCCTTCCAACGCCGCCGTGGCCGAGCAGTACGGCAGGCCGTTCGGCCTCGGCAAGCTCGTCGACGCGCTGGCGGTCGGCGTGCTGGACGGCAGGACCGTGGTGGCCGCCGCCGCTCCCCAGGCGCGCAACGTCCAGCTCTGGGACCCCGCCACGGGTGAGCGGCTGGCCGTCTCGCCGTCGTCGACCGCCGCCTCGGGCGTCACGGCTCTGGAGTTCGTCCAGGTCGGCGGGGTTCCCTCGGTCGCCTGGTCCAGCGCGGACGGATCCGTCTCGCACTGGGCGCCCGGCTCCGCGGTGGTGACCGCCAAGGTGTGCGGCAGCGACGCCGTGCTGGCCGTCGTGCCGGGGCAGGACGACCCGGTCGTCGCCGTCGGCTGCGCCGATGGCCGCCTGCAGGGCTGGGACCTGCGTACCGGAGAGAAGGCCGGCCCGTCGCGTGCCTCGAAGGAGCCCGTCTCCCAGCTCGCCTGGACGGGGGAGGGGGACCTGGTGGCTTTCAGCTCTCGGTGGAACGGCCTGCGGCTGGCCCCGTTGCGAGGCGGCGCCAAGGAGGTGACGGGTGACGTGACGGGCGACGTGCCGGGTGACGTGACGGGCGAGGTGACGGCGATCGCCGCCGCCGCCGGACAGCCGGTGGCGGTCGGCGTCCGCGGCCGGGGCGCCGACCTCTTCGACCACCGTACGGGCCGGCGGACGTGCGCCGTCAGCGCGCCGGAGCTGACCAGGCTGGCCATGACCGGCCGTGGGCTGCTGTTCGGGGGCGGCGGTGCCGTGCTGCAGGTGTGGGACACCGCCTCCTGCGCGCCACTGGCCTCCCTGCCCGTGCCGGACCAGGTCACCGCCCTGGCCACAGGGGTGATCGGCGGTCGTCAGGCGGTGGTGGCGGCCGCCGGGGGCATGATGCGCGCGTGGACCGTGCAGGGTGGACGCTGAGCGTACCGATAGGCTCAGAACGCATATTGCCTTTCGAATTAGGAGCGCATCCCGTGGCTACCATCGAGGTCGTTTACGCTCGCGAGATCCTCGACTCCCGGGGCAACCCCACGGTTGAGGTCGAGGTGATTCTCGACGACGGCAGCACCGGCCGTGCGGCGGTGCCCAGCGGCGCGTCCACCGGCCAGTTCGAGGCCGTCGAGTTGCGTGACGGCGACGCGCGTTACGGCGGCAAGGGCGTGCAGAAGGCCGTGCTGGCCATCACCGACGAGATCTTCGACGAGGTGCACGGCGTCGAGGCCGAGGACCAGCGCATCGTCGACCAGATCATGATCGACCTGGACCGGACGCCCAACAAGGCCAAGCTCGGCGCCAACGCCATCCTGGGCGTCTCGCTGGCCGTGGCCAAGGCCGCCGCCGACAGCGCCGACCTGCCGCTCTTCCGATACGTCGGCGGTCCCAACGCCCACGTGCTGCCCGTGCCGATGATGAACATCCTCAACGGCGGCGCGCACGCCGACACCAACGTCGACATCCAGGAGTTCATGATCGCGCCGATCGGGGCGGAGACGTTCCGTGAGGCCGTGCGCATGGGCACCGAGGTCTATCACGCGCTCAAGGGCGTGCTGAAGGAGAAGGGCTACGCGACCGGCCTGGGCGACGAGGGCGGTTTCGCCCCCAACCTGCCCTCCAACCGCGACGCGCTGGACCTGATCCTGGTCGCCATCGAGCGGGCCGGCTACACCCCCGGCACGGACATCGGCCTGGCGCTGGACGTGGCCGCCTCCGAGTTCCACAAGGACGGCGTCTACACCATCGACGGCAAGGGCCTGTCGGCCCAGGAGCTCATCGCCTTCTACGCCGACCTCGTCGACAACTACCCGCTGGTCTCCATCGAGGACCCGCTGGACGAGAACGACTGGGAGGGCTGGCACGCGATCACCGAGGCGCTCGGCAGCAAGGTCCAGCTCGTCGGCGACGACCTGTTCGTGACCAACCCGGAGCGGCTGGCGCGCGGCATCAAGGAGGGCACCGCCAACTCCCTGCTGGTCAAGGTCAACCAGATCGGCACGCTGTCGGAGACGCTCGACGCGGTCGCCCTGGCCCACCGCAGCGGCTACACCTGCATGATGAGCCACCGCTCCGGCGAGACCGAGGACACGACGATCGCCGACCTGGCCGTCGCGGTCAACTGCGGGCAGATCAAGACCGGCGCCCCGGCCCGGTCCGACCGGGTCGCCAAGTACAACCAGCTGCTGCGCATCGAGGAAATCCTCGACGACGCCGCACGCTACGCGGGTCGCGGGGCTTTCCCGCGTTTCCAGCGCTAGTTTCGGGTACGGCCCGCGGCGGGGCGACATGCCCGGCCGCGGGCCGCGCCGGAGCCGTACGACGGATTGGGGGGTGCTCAGCATGGCGAAGAGGCCGCAGCTGACCGGCAGGGCCGCCATCCTCGCGATCGTGGTCTGCGCGATCGCGATGAGTCTCGCCTACCCCGTGCGCGAATACATCGCCCAGCGCCGCAACATCGCCGAACTTCGCGAGGAGAAGGCCAAGGTCGAGGCGGAGCGGCAGAAGCTGGTCGCCGAGAGCGAGCAGATCCGCGATCCCAACTGGATCAAGCGCACGGCCAAGGAGCGGCTGCACTACTGCGGGCCGGGCGAGAAGTGTTACGTGGTGATGGACGCGACGCCGGGCAAGGGCGAGACGGCCGTGAAGCAGGCCGCCGTGCTCCCGCCGTGGTATCAGACGCTGTGGGAGTCGGTCGAGGCGGCCGACACCGGCAAGGGACGCAGAGCGGGAGCAGAGGAGAAGGCAGGCGTTGGAGAGCAGTGACGTGGAGGCGGTCGAGCGGCAGCTCGGGCGGCCGCCCAGAGGGCTGCGCGGCGTGGCGCACCGCTGTCCGTGCGGAAATCCGGACGTGGTCGAGACCGCGCCGCGGCTGGCGGACGGCTCGCCCTTCCCGACCCTCTACTACCTGACCTGCCCCAAGGCGGCCTCCGCGATCGGCACCCTGGAGAGCTCGGGGCTGATGCGGGAGATGCAGGCCAGGCTGGCCACCGACGACGAGCTGGCGGCGGACTACGAGGCCGCGCACCACGACTATGTCGCCAGGCGCGACAAGGTCGCCGAGGAGGCGGGCCTGGAGCCGCTCCCGCGCGACATGCAGAGCACCGGCGGCATGCCGAAGCGGGTCAAGTGCCTGCACGCGCTCGTCGCGCACGAGCTGGCGGTGCCGGGCGCCAACCCGTTCGGCCGGGAGGCGCTGGACGCCCTCCCCGACTGGTGGAGTGACGGACCATGCGTGTAGCGGCCATCGACTGCGGCACCAATTCGGTGCGCCTGCTCGTCGCCGACGTCGAGGACGACACGCTGACCGAGGTCGAGCGGCGGATGGAGATCGTACGACTGGGTCAGGGGGTCGATGAGACCGGCCGGCTGGCGCCTGAGGCGCTGGAGCGGACGTTCGGCGCGATGCGCGGCTACCGCAAGCTGATCGACCAGCACCGCGCGACGGTCACCAGGGTGGTCGCGACCAGCGCCACCCGCGACGCGGCCAACCGGCAGGAGTTCGCCGACGGGGTGCGGGCGATCTTCGGGGTCGAGCCGGAGGTGGTCTCAGGGGCGGAGGAGGCCGAGTTGTCGTTCACCGGCGCGACCAGGGGCCTGGTGCGGCTGTCGCCGGAGACGGAGGTGCCGCAGGGACCGCTGCCCCCCTACCTCGTCGTGGACATCGGCGGCGGTTCGACCGAGTTCGTGGTCGGCTCCGCGCACGCCGAGGCGGCAGTCTCGGTCGACATCGGGTGCGTCCGGCTGACCGAGCGGCATCTGCGCGCCGCCGGGGATCCGCCCTCGGCCACGGCGCTGGAGGCCGTGGTGGCCGACATCGAGGCGGCCCTC
The DNA here is from genome assembly GCF_014646515.1 of Nonomuraea glycinis. GTDB lineage: Bacteria > Actinomycetota > Actinomycetes > Streptosporangiales > Streptosporangiaceae > Nonomuraea > Nonomuraea glycinis. Next base: position 245,545 of record NZ_BMNK01000011.1, on the reverse strand, counting down.
GACCGGGTGGAGGCCGAGGTGCCCGTACGGCGGGCGCACACGCTGGTGGGGCTGGCCGGTTCGGTGACGACGGTCGCGGGCATCGCGCTCGACCTGCCCGCCTACGATCCGGAGCGCATCCATCACTCCCGGATATCGGCCGAGCAGGTGCACGAGGTGACGCGCAGGCTGCTGTCGATGACCCATGGTGAGCGAGCGGCCGTCCCGGTCATGCATCCCGGACGAATTGACGTGATCGGCGTCGGTTCCCTGATTCTTGACCGCGTTGTGCGACGCTTCGAGTTTCCGCAGGTAGTAGTCAGTGAACATGACATTCTTGATGGAATTGCCTGGTCTATAACTTAAGAAAAGCGGCTAAATCGGGACATATCCCCTTAGGGGGATGTGTTGAGTATGCAATCCGTTTTGTGCTTTAGTGAGCGCGTGCATTGCGGGGGCTTTGCCATATTGTCGGACACTGATGATGTCGACGTGGCAACCGTTCCCGGGTGCGTCCTCCCCTCCACGGAACGGAGCACTCCTGTCATGAAGTCCTCTGCGTTAGCGCGGAAGGCGGCGGCGTTCGGCGCCTCCACCGCCATGCTCGCCGGTCTGGTGGCCGGCCTGGCGGTCAGCCCCGCCCAGGCGGCCACGGCCGGGCCGGCGGCCAAGCCCGCCACCGGCGCCAAGGTGTCGGTCTCCAAGCCCAAGGTGTCGACCGGCGACTACCAGGGCTCCTGTCCCGTCGACGTGAAGTTCACTTCGACGATCAAGGTCAAGCCCGGCAGCAAGAGAACGACGGTGGCCTACCGCTGGCTGCACGGCGACGGTTCCAAGGGCAAGGTCAAGACCGTCACCTTCAAGGGCACTCGCACCAAGTCCGTCACGGTGAGCGAGCGCGCCACCATCGGTGACGAGCTCAAGGGCTGGCAGGCCCTGCAGGTGCTGAGCCCGCGTAAGGCGACCTCCAAGAAGAGCTACTTCTCGGTGTCCTGCCTCAAGCTGGACGCCAAGAAGCCCGAGGCGCGGGTCTCGGCCCGGGCCTGGGCGAGCCCGGCTCACTACGCGGGCGCCTGCACCCCCGGCACGAAGATCGACATCGTCGGCAGGATCACGGTCGACCGTCCGTCGTGGGTTCGCTACCGCTGGCTCGTCAACGGTGAGGTCGCGGACTACGGCAAGATCAGAGTCCGGGACTCGCGTACCGTCAGTGTCGGCGTCTCGCCCCGCCACAGCCAGCGCGGCTCGGCGGTCCTCGAGGTGCTCAGCCCTGACCGCACCACCTCCAACCGGGCCTACTACAAGGTCTGGTGCAAGGACTACACCCCGCACCCCGTTCCGTCCGCGAAGGTGGGCGTCAGTGGTCTGGCCACCTCGACCGACCGGAACGCCTGCGAGGTCGGTGCGAGCGCGACCATCCACAGCACCGGTTCCGCCCGCGTCCAGTACACCTGGTCGCTGAACGGCCGGACCGTCTCCAGCGGCCAGAGCTTCTTCCACCGCCGTGGCTCCGAGAGCGTCGCGCTGCCCAAGCAGGCGCTGAGGGGTCCGGCGAAGGACGGCGGCGCCATCATGCTGTCGGTGCAGGGTCCGAACAACAGCGACTCGATCCTGCAGCGCTACGAGGCGTGCGCCAAGCCGGTGCCCGTGGCCACGGCCTCGGCGACTCCCTCGGCGACTCCCTCTGCGTCGCCTACGGCGTCCGGGCTTCCTTCCGACGCGCCGACCAAGTAGATGTGCCACGGCTGATCGACGTCTCCGGCAAGGTCACGACGATCCGCTTCGGCAGCCCCTGCCGACAGGGGTGAGCGGTTTCCGACCGGGTGGTGCCCCGTGCGCCACCCGGTCTTCCCTGTCCGGCGGTTCCCCTCATCGGGCACCATCGGTGTCATGAGTTTCGCGGGCGGCTCCCCCGATCGGGCACCATCGGTGTCATGAGTTTCGTTCCGCCCGGCACCGGCTGGCCCGACGATCCGGCGACCGCCGACACCCCGATCGCGCACGACCCGGCGGACGTGCGCCGGCTCGCGGCCGGCAGCGACTCCCTCGCGGAGCTCACGGCCAGGCAGTCGGTCTGCCGGGCCTGCCCCCGCCTGGTGACCTGGCGCGAGGACGTGGCGGTGGCCAAACGGCGGGCGTTCGCCGAGGAGACCTACTGGGGCCGGCCCGTCGCCGGCTGGGGCGACGAACGTCCCCGCATCCTGATCGTGGGGCTGGCCCCGGCCGCGCACGGCGGCAACAGGACCGGGCGGATCTTCACCGGCGACCGCAGCGGTGACTGGCTGTTCGCCTCGCTGCACCGCACCGGTCTGGCCACGCAGGAGACCAGCACGTACGCCGGCGACGGGCAGCGCCTGATCGGCGCCAGGATGCTCGCGTCGGTGCGCTGCGCTCCGCCCGCCAACAAGCCGCTCCCGCAGGAGAAGGCGACCTGCCTGCCGTGGATGGCGCGCGAGATCACGCTGGTCGCGCCCACCGTCCGGGTGATCGTGGCGCTGGGCGGCTACGCCTGGCAGGCCATGTGGCCGGCGCTCAAGGACGCCGGCTACGCCCTGCCGCGTAGCAGGCCGCCGTTCGGGCATGGGGTAGAGGTCCCGATACGGCACGGGGAGGCGAGGGTCACGCTGCTGAGCTGCTATCACCCCAGCCAGCAGAACACCTTCACCGGCAGGGTCACCGCCGCGATGCTCGACGAGGTCTTCACCAGAGCGGGGGAGCTGGCAGTGTGACGCGTTGCATCATCCCGGCATTGGCCTTTTGCCCGACGGAGACGTAGTCTGCTTGTGAAAGCTTTCACAAGCCTTTCGGATGGGGCCTCAGGATGAGTCAGCACATTTTGATCGTCGGCGGCGGCTACGTCGGCCTCTACACAGCACTGCGCCTGCAGCGCAAGCTCGCCAAGGAGTTGCGCAGCGGCGAGGTGCGCATCACGATCATCGACCCCCAGTCCTACATGACCTACCAGCCGTTCCTGCCAGAGGCCGCCGCGGGCAACCTCTCGCCCCGGCATCTGGTCGCCCCGCTCCGGCGGATCCTGCCCAAGGTGCAGATTCTCAACGGTCTGGTCACCAAGGTGAACCACGCGGGGCACACCGTCACCTTCCAGCCCGCGGAGGGCGCGGCGCGCGACATCGCCTACGACGTGATCGTCATGGCGGCCGGCTCGATCTCCCGTACGCTGCCGATCCCCGGTCTCACGGACATCGGCATCGGCTTCAAGACCGTGGGCGAGGCCATCGCGCTGCGCAACCGCGTGCTGCACCTGCTGGACGTGGCCGAGTCGACCGACGACCTGGAGGTGCGCCGCAGGGCGCTGACCTTCGTCGTGGTCGGCGCGGGCTTCGCCGGCGTGGAGGCGCTGGCCGAGCTCGAGGACATGGCCAAGGACTCCACGCGCTACTACCGCAACCTCACGCCGGCCGACGTCCGCTGGGTGCTGGTCGAGGCCACCGACCGGGTGCTGCCCGAGGTGGGGCCGGAGATGGGCAAGTGGACGCTGGAGCAGCTGCGCGAGCGCGGCATCGACGTCAAGCTGAACACCCGGCTGGAGTCGTGCGAGGGCGGCCATGTGGTGCTCTCCGACGGCTCGGAGTTCGAGGCCGAGACGCTGGTGTGGACCGCGGGCGTCAAGCCCAGCCCGGTCGTCGCCGACAGCGACCTGCCGCTCGACGAGCGCGGCCGGCTCAAGGCCACGACCAAGCTCACCCTCGCGGGCACCCGCGACGCCTTCGCCGCCGGTGACGCGGCAGGGGTGCCCGACGTGACCAACCCGGGCCAATACTGCGCGCCCAACGCCCAGCACGCGGTCCGCCAGGCCAAGGTGCTGGCCGACAACATCATCCGGTACCTGCGCGGGCAGGAACTGGTCGATTACCGCCACAAGTATGTCGGGTCGGTCGCCGGTCTCGGCCTGCACCAAGGCGTCGCCAACGTCTACGGGGTCAAGCTTCGCGGATTCCCTGCATGGTTCATGCACCGCACCTACCATCTGTCGCGGGTGCCGACGCTGAACCGCAAGGTTCGTGTCGTCGTCGACTGGACCCTGGCTCTGTTCTTCAAGCGGGAGACCATCTCGCTCGGCGAGATGGAGCACCCTCGCGAAGGATTCAGGGCCGCGGTCAAGACGATGCGTCGCTAGCCCCTCGCGTGCAGCGCCCCGGCGATCGCTCACGCCGGGGCGCTTTCGGCACCCACCGAACCGATCGGAAGGGGATCCACCGGTGGGGCTATCAGCGGTGACCGTGCTAGGGGTGGACAGGCCGGGTGTGATCGCCGCGGTCACCGGTTCGCTCGCCGACTGCGGGGCCAACATCCAGGACTCGACGATGACGTTGCTCGGCGGCCATGTGGCGATGATGCTGCTGGTCTCGGGCGATCTGAGCCCCGACGAGCTGATGAAACGGCTCTGCGCCCCCGATCTGGTGGTGACGGCCTCCGCCGTGCAGGTCCACCGCCACTTCCGCGGGCACAGCGACGGCCTCGGCTACGTGCTGACCGTCCACGGCCCCGACCGGCCGGGCATCATCTCCGGCATCAGCGCCGTGCTCGCCGCCGACGGCGGCAACATCGCCGGCATGAGCACCCGCCTCACCGGCCGCCTGTACGTCCTCATCGCCGACGTCGAGCTGCCCGAGAACGTCGACGTGGCCGCGCTCATGCGCAGGCTGGCGGCCGTCGGCACCGGGCTCGACTCCGAGATCACCTTTCGCCCGGTCGAGCCGGACGTGCTCTGAGCCCACCGGGGGACCGTGTCACCGACACCGTCAGGAGGATCGACGTGCCCGACCGTCCAGCTCCCCCCAGCGTCGGGAACGCCCGGTGAACGGCCCGCCAGGGACGGTCCGTCAGGTGCTGGGCGCCCCCGACCCTGTCCTGTCCACCCCGGCCGAGCGGGTGGACCCGACGGCCCCCGAGGTGGTGGCCGCCGCGGCCGATCTCCTGGCCACCCTCCGCGCCGAACCGGCGAGAACCGGCCTGGCAGCCCCCCAGATCGGCCTGAGCTGGCGTCTCATCGCCTTTGACGCCGGTCGCCACCCCCGGAGCCGCTCCTGGGCCGGAGAGCTCGTCGTGGTCAATCCTCGCCTCACGGAGGCCTCCCGCTGGCACTGCGGCCGCGAGAGCTGCACGTCCGTGGAGGGGCTTATGGCAGATGTACGCCGAGCGTCCCGTATCACGCTGGATGGGCGTTTGCCAGGAACCGGGAAGCCCGTCACCATCGAAGCTGATGCTTTCGAAGCTCGGTGTATTCAGCACCAACTGGACCATCTGGACGGCGTACTCTTCCTGGACAGAGTGTCTGGAGCCCTATCACTTCATCGCAGACTTCACAGTTGTGACGCCTGATACGAAGTTGTGCTCCTCGGAAGCATGGTCCGTTTCGTATGATTGCGGCGCCCCCGTAGCCCAATGGCAGAGGCAAACCCCTTAAAAGGGTTGCGGTGCGGGTTCGAATCCCGCCGGGGGCACCGACCATCTACCATCGGAAATGCTCTCGAATTGGCCCCGTTGACCTTGGGAACTTCCCGGCGGGCACGTTCGTTGACCACCTGCTTGGAGTCTCGAAACCACATAGATCATGAGTGCGAGTTGACCTAGGTGCCGTCCGGTCCCATAGGCTCGGCGCACAGGAGGCAGCGATGCAGAGCAGAAACCCCGTTTTCAGTAGGTCACGGCAGTCGGCGGGCTGGGGCGCCCCGTCTCCGACCCCCGACCAACTGCGGAACATGTACGACGCCCCTTCCTACGCCCCGCCGACCGAGCCCGCCTTCCGGGCCATGACGCTGGACGACGTCGTCGTCCGCAGCTTCATGACGCTGGGCACCCTGGTCGTGGCCGCGGCCGCCGCCTGGTATCTCGATGTGTCCCCCGGTGTGGCCATCGGCGCCGCCATCGTGGCGCTGATCCTCGGTTTGATCGTGTCCTTCACGCAGAGCAGCAACCCGGCTCTGATCCTGGGCTACGCCGCCTTCGAAGGCGTCTTCCTGGGCACCATCAGCAGCCTGTTCGAGGGCCAGATCAGCGGCATCGTGATCCAGGCGGTCCTCGGCACCGCCATGGCGTTCGGCGGCGTGCTGGCCGTTTACACCCTGAGGATCGTCCGCGTCACCCCGAAGATGGTCAGGTACGTCATCGCGGCGGCCATCGCGGCGCTCGGCCTGATCCTCGTCAACCTGGTGGCCGGCTTCTTCGTCCCCGGCGGGCTCGGCCTGCGCGACGGGGGCACGCTCGCCATCGTGTTCAGCGCCGCGATGATCCTGCTCGGCTGCTTCTTCCTGCTCCTCGACTTCGACTCGATCGAGCAGGGCGTCAAGCAGGGCGCCCCGGCCAAGTTCGCCTGGCAGTGCGCCTTCGGGCTCACCCTGAGCCTGGTCTGGATCTACCTTGAGGTGCTCCGCCTGCTCAGCTACTTCACCAGTAGCGACTGATCCCGCGTCACGACGACGACAGGGCCCCGCCACACTTGGCGGGGCCCTCTCGCTGTGCTAGTGGAAATTTACCTGCATAACGAAATGATCACAGCTTGGGGCCTTGTCATTCGGCAACCGGTGTTGCAGGGTCAAGCAAAGGACCTTATTCCGCGGAGGTGCCCATGTCCTTGAACCACTCAATGGAGACGCAGACGAAGCTCATCGCAAGGGTCCCGACCATAACGGGACGCGAACTCCCCGAGTGGTTCCTAGCCATCGACAACGGTCCATCCTTCCTGAGGTGTGACGAGCGGGCCAACTGGCTCGCCGACGAGCACGGCCTGACCCACGGGTACGCGGCCGCGATCGTGCACGAACACGAGCGGTTCCGCCGTAACCGCATGGGCTTCATCTAAGCCCACGGCCGTCCTGCGCCCGTGTCGCCCGGCACGGGCGCAGCGCCATGACTACGGCCGACCGCCGCAGATGACCGTCACGTACGGAAGAGTCGGCCCCCACGTACAGCAGCACCGGCCCCGGCCGCCACGGATGACCGTACGTGCGGCGGGGCCGGTGCGCTGGTCAGCTCAGGCGCTCCAGGATCATCGCCATGCCCTGGCCACCGCCCACGCACATCGTCTCCAGCCCGATGCTCTTGTCGTGGTGCTGCAGGCTGTTGATCAGGGTGGAAGTGATGCGGGCGCCCGTCATGCCGAACGGGTGGCCGACCGCGATGGCGCCCCCGTTGACGTTGAGGCGGTCGAGGTCGATGCCGAGGTCCTGGTAGGACGGGATGACCTGGGCGGCGAACGCCTCGTTGATCTCCACGAGGTCGATGTCCTCGATCGCCATCCCGGCGCGGGACAGCGCCTGCCGGCTCGCGCCGACCGGGCCGAGGCCCATGATCTCGGGCGACAGGCCGGTGACGCCGGTCGAGACGATCCGGGCCAGTGGCGTGATGCCCAGCTCCGCGGCCTTCACATCGCTCATGATGACGACCGCCGCGGCGCCGTCGTTGAGCGCGCAGCAGTTGCCCGCCGTCACGGTGCCGTCGGGGCGGAAGACCGGCTTGAGCGCGGACACTTTCTCGTAGGTGGTGCCGGCGCGCGGCCCGTCGTCCTTGCTGACCACGGTGCCGTCGGGCAGCGTGACCGGGGTGATGTCCTTCTGCCAGAAGCCGTCGGCCAGCGCCTTCTCGGCCAGGTTCTGTGAGCGTACGCCGAACTCGTCCTGCTCCTCACGGCTGACGCCCTTGAGCTGGGCGAGGTTCTCGGCCGTCTGGCCCATCGCGATGTAGATGTCGGGCACCGTGTCGTCCTCGCGCGGGTCGTGCCAGCTGTGGCCGCCCTGCCCGGCCGTCTTGGTCCTGGTCATGGCCTCGCTGAAGACCGGGTTCATGGTGTCGGGCCAGCTGTCGGAGCTGCCCTTGGCCAGCCGGGACACCGTCTCCACCCCGGCCGACACGAACACGTCGCCCTCGCCCGCCTTGATCGCGTGGAACGCCATCCTGGTGGTCTGCAGCGACGAGGAGCAGTAGCGGGTGATCGTGGTGCCGGGCACGTCGTCGAGGCCCAGCATCACCGCCACCACGCGGGCCATGTTGAAGCCCTGCTCGCCGCCGGGCAGGCCGCAGCCCAGCATGAGATCGTCGATCGTGTGCGGATCCAGCTGGGGCACCTTGGCCAGCGCCGCCTGGATCATCTGCACGGTCAGGTCGTCGGGGCGGATCTCCTTGAGCGACCCCTTGCCTGCCCGCCCAATGGGCGAGCGGGCGGTTGCGACGATGACTGCCTCGGGCATGGCCCCTCCTTTGTCAGCACAGCACTAGAACTATATTCCGATATCCCTTCTGTCATGACATCCGCGCGATGGTTTTTCGGTAGCGGGGCGTCAGCCGTACATGCCGGGGGCGGTGGCGGTGCGGTCGTTGGTGGCGTGCACCCCGCCCTTCTCGTCGCGCCACAGCCGCCAGCCGAGCTGGCTGCCGGTGAACCACGACGGTGGGGCGGCGGCGTCGGCGATCCGCTTGCCGGTGGCGAGGTCGTACTCGCACAGGGCCGCGGTGGAGTAGAAGCCGGGGGCCTGGCCGCGCAGGGGGAGAGGCTTGGGGTCGGTCACGCAGAAGGACCATCCCCGCTGCTCCTCGACCGGCACCGGCTTGCCGGTGGCGAGGTCGAAGGTGCTGCCCTGGTGGTCGTGCTTGAGGAAGCCGAGCTTGTCCATGCGGTTGGGGAAGGCGAGCCACCAGCCGGAGCCGGGGACGTCGGCGGCGGTGATCTGACCCACCACGCGGCCGGTCCCGGAGTCGAGCCTGGCGAAGCCGCCGTAGGCGCCCTGCCGGTCGACCGGGCGGACGACGGGGGCGAAGCCGGGGCTGCCGCTGGGGTAGACGCGCACCACCGAGGGGCGCATCCAGTTGATCGTGCCGTCGCCGATCTTGACGGAGAACAGGCCGAAGGTGGAGACCTTCTTGGTCTTCGGGTTGGTGTACGGGGCGACGTAACCGATGAGGTCGTCGCCGGTGGCGCCGAAGGCCCAGCCGCCGGACATATCGATGCCGGGGCCGAGCGCCTGCTCGATGGGCTGCTGCCACTGGAGCTTGCCGGTCTTGAGGTCGTAGGACTCGATCATCGGGTTCTTGGCCAGGCGCAGCATCAGGACCCGTTCGCGGTCGGACCACTCGACCTCGGCGATGCCGGGCAGCTTCCACTTGAGCTCGCCGGTGTCCGGGTCGAGCACGACCACGCGGGCGCCCGCCGTGGCGGTGTGCTCCGACAGGCAGACGTACGGGCCGCAGCGCTGGGGGCCGAAGGTCGAATGGATCGGCCTGGTCCACTTCTGCTTGCCGGTGCGGGCCTCGCGGGCGACGAGGGTGGCGTTCCAGCGGCCCTTCCTGGCCGGGTCGAGGGCGACGATCGTCGATCCCTTGGCCGTCTCGACGAGGGCGGGGGCCGAGACGCCCATGCCGGGCAGGCGGCCCGCCATGGTGGCGGGGTGGGCCCAGAGTTTCTTGCCGCCCGCGAGGTCGAGCGAGATGGTCTCCAGTGCGCCGTCGGGCTTCATGGCGGTGGTGGTCACCACTCCGCCGGCCGCAGCCATCCGGCTGACGGCGTTGATCTCGGTGTTGTGCCAGGTCGGATAGGTGGCGGTGGCTGCGTCGCTGTTGGAACAGCCGGCCAGGGCCAAGGTCCCGGCGAGTGCGAGGGCCGGTTTCGCGAGAGGCCGGAGCACGGGCAATTCACTCCAAACTGGGGAACACGAGTGACGGCTCCAGCGCGGAGGGTGACCGGTTTCAGGCGTCGTTGAGCCCCTCCCCGAGTCGCCGGCGGAACAACGTCGCCCACTTTCCGTGGGTGCCGCTGGTCCGCCCGGCGACCCGGGTCGCGGACACCTCGGTGCCGGGCTCCTCCGCGGCTGTCGCCGCCGCGAGGTAGATCGGTTGCAGTCCTTCGCCGCGCGCGGGTCGCGGCTCGGGCCACAACGCCAACGCAGCGCACACCGAAGGTAGCACCGCGTAAGCGGCCTGTGCGTAACCTCGGGCAGATGGATGGAAACGATCCGGTCCGAACATTTCGCCCGGGTTTGTGTGGAATTCCGGTCCAAGAAGGTCGGCGAACGCCACCGTGCGGCCGCCCGCGTCGACCACCGCGACCGTCTGCGCGGCGGCGATCTGGCGGCTCCAGCGCCGGGCCACCCAGCGCAGCGGCTGGGCGAGCGGCCGGACCGTGCCCAGGTCGGGGCAGGTGCCGACGATCACCTCGGCGCCCGCCTCCCGCAGCCGCCGGACCGCTTTGCTCAGATGCCGGACGGCGGTGGCGGGCGAGGTCGCGGTGATGACGTCGTTGGCGCCGACGAAGAGCACGGCCACGTCCGGCTCCATCGCCAGCGCGGTGTCCACCTGCTCGTCCAGCTCGGCGGAGGGCGCCCCCGACTTGCCGACGACGCAGAGCCGGACCGGGCGCTCGGCGACCGCGGCCAGCCCGTGGGCGAGCATGACCGCCGGAGTCTTGGCGGCATCTGTCATGCCGAGCCCGATAGAGGTGGAATCGCCCAGCATGGCCAGTTTGATGGGCGTACCAGGGTAGTCCCCGTAGTCGCCGTCGGCCGGCGGGCCGTCCAAGCCGTGCGGGCGCCCGATGGTCTTCCTCGCCAGCAGGCTCTCGGCGAGCAGCAGTCCGTAGGCGGTGGCGCCGAGCGCCGTGAGGCCGCCGCCACCCAGCGCGGCGGCCGTGGCGATGCGTCGTGCCGCGCGTGCCGTACCCGCTGCCCAGACCACGTGTGCCCTCCTAGCCGAACACGGCGGTAGCGTTTGCATGAAACTAGCCGAGGGCCTGCCACCTGCACGGGATCTCGGCCTCTGATCTGCTGACAAAGCTTTGGCAAAGAAGGTGAACACCTCGGTGCGCGTTTATGATTCCCTGGTCGAGTTGATGGGCAACACCCCACTCGTCCGGTTGCACAAGGTTTCGGCGGGATTGCCGGCCCAGGTGCTCGCCAAAGTCGAGTACTTCAACCCCGGCGGGTCGGTCAAGGACCGCATCGCCGTCCGCATGATCGACGCCGCCGAGGCCTCGGGCGAGCTGCGGCCCGGTGGCGTCATCGTCGAGCCGACGTCCGGCAACACCGGCGTCGGCCTGGCCATCGTGGCTCAGCAGAGGGGCTACCGGTGCCTGTTCGTGGTGCCGGACAAGGTCGCCCAGGACAAGATCTCGGTGCTGCGCGCGTACGGCGCGGAGGTGGTGGTCTGCCCGAGCGCCGTCGCGCCCGAGCACCCGGAGTCCTATTACTCGGTCTCCGACCGGCTGGCCCGCGAGATCCCCAACGCCTGGAAGCCGGACCAATACTCCAACGTCAACAACCCCGACTCCCACTACCACTCCACCGGGCCGGAGATCTGGGAGCAGACCGAGGGCAGGATCACCCACTTCGTCGCGGGCATCGGCACCGGCGGCACGATCAGCGGCACCGGCCGTTACCTCAAGGAGGTCTCCGGCGGCAGCGTGAAGATCATCGGCGCTGACCCGGAGGGCTCCGTCTACTCGGGCGGCTCCGGCAGGCCGTACCTCGTGGAGGGGGTCGGCGAGGACATCTGGCCGGCCACGTACGACACCAAGATCTGCGACGAGATCATCGCGGTGTCCGACAAGGACTCCTTCAACATGACCCGCAAGCTGGCCCGCGAGGAGGCGCTGCTGGTCGGCGGCTCCTGCGGGATGGCCGTGGTGGCGGCGCTCCAGGTGGCGGCCACGGCCGGACCGGACGCCGTGGTCGTGGTGCTGCTGCCCGACGGCGGCCGCGGCTACCTGTCCAAGATCTTCAATGACGACTGGATGGCCGACTACGGCTTCCTGACCACCTCCTCGGATGAGGGCCTGGTCCGCGACGTGCTCGCCCGCAAGGGGGAGAGCCTGCCCAACTTCGTGCACGCGCACCCGCACGAGTCGGTGGGCACGGCCATCGCCACCATGCGCGAATACTCGGTGTCCCAGCTTCCGGTGATGAACGAGGAGCCGCCGGTGATGGCGGCCGAGGTGGTCGGCTCGATCGTCGAGCGCGACCTGCTCGACGCCCTCTACCACGGCAAGCTCACCTCCGACGACCTGGTCTCGCAGCACATGTCCGCGCCGCTGCCCATGATCGGCAGTGGCGAGCCGGTGGCGATGGCGGTCGAGGCGCTGAAGTCGGCGGACGCCGCGGTGGTGCTCGAAGACGGTAAACCCGCCGGCCTGCTCACCCGCCAGGACCTGCTCGCGTTCCTGGCCGACCACTAGCGGTGATGTCCCCCGCCCGGCCCGGGCGGGGGAGTCAGTGGAGGAAGCGTCCCCCTCGCGGTCAGTGGAGGGGGAATTCGGCGCGGATCTCCCAGGCGCCTTCGGGGGTGAGGCCGGCGTCGAGGTGGCCGCCGAGCGCCTCGACCCGCTCCGCCATGCCCACGAGACCGAAACCGCCGCCTAAGCGGGCGACCCTGGGGTCCGAGGCCGAGTCGAAGTTGCGCACCCGCAGGACCACGGTGGCGTCGTAGCGGCGCAGGTCGGCTTCCACCCAGCCGGCGCGCGGCGCGTGCTTGCGTACGTTGGTGAGCGCCTCCAGCAGCACCCGGTGCAGGGTCGTCAGCACCTCGGGGGCGAGCGTCCGGCCGTCGATGCCCTGGCCGATCTCGAACGCCACCTTCGGGCCCTCCGCGGAGAACCGGTCGGTGAGCAGCCGCAGGTCGGCGAGCGAGGTGCCGGGGCTGCGGGACGCCTCGTCGGCTCTCAGCACGGTGACCATCCGGCGCATCGAGGTGAGCGCCTCGCTGCCGGCCGTGGCGATGGCGTCGAGCGCGGGCACCACGGCCGTCGGGCTGGTCTCGGCGACGGTGCGGGCGGCCTGAGCCTGTACGACGATGCCGGTGATGTGGTGGGCGACCAGGTCGTGCAGCTCCCTGGCCAGCTCCAGTCGCTCGGTGCGCCGTACGGAACGGACCGCCTCGTTGCGGCGCTCCTGCTGGAAGCGGAGGTAGCCGCCGACGCCGGCGATCGTCGACCAGGCGGCGAACAGCAGGAACGCGAAGGCGAGGGCTTCGACGCTCTCGGCGCGGGCGAAGGCTTCGGCCATCAGCACGATGAGGCCGGCGCAGGCGAGGATCGCCGCCGTCCGGACCGGCTCCACGTGCCTGATCACGCCGAGGACGAGGACGAGCAGGGCCCCCGTCTCCGCCGCGCCCGGAATGCCGGTGGTGCCCGTGCTCGTCATGACCACCGAGGTGAGCATGGAGAGGCCGGCCAGGATGACGAAGCTCTCCACCCGGTAGCGGCGGCGCAGGGCCATGGCCACGATCCCGGCGATCCCACAGGCGAACACCATGAACTGGAGCGGAGGGGAGCTGGCGGCGACGGTCAGGTCGGCCAGGAGCATCAGGCCGAGCCAGCCGAACATGGCGATCTCGCTCAGCCGGCGGATCCAGTAGACGACGCGTTTGGAGTCCCGCACGGCTCCGAGCCTAAGCCGCAAGTCCTATAGGTCGGATCGGCCATTCGGCCGAGCACGGCGGACCGGGACCGGCTCTTCAGCCGAGGCGGAGACAGGAGCCCCGGGCCGATCCTGGATAGGCCGGAAGGGGGCGACGATGATGGTCATCGGATTCGTACTGCTGGGTGTCGGACTGGTCATCGGGGTGCTGCTGGCGCTGACCGACCCGGTGTTGCTCTCGCGCATCAACGGGGAACCCGCCGAGGGGGCCAGCGGGCGGCACATCAGGGTGCGCGAGGCGAAGGTCGTACGACTGCACGGCAGGGCCGATGACCGCCGGGGGGCCACCGCCGCCTGAGGCCGGCTCGCGCGGTATGGCGCGTGAGCTGCGGGGCATCGCGGGGGATGGTGCCCCGGCGCGGCCCGCACTCCGTTGGGGAACGGAGTGCGGGCCACGTCAGTTACGGTGGCGGTATGACCAACGGTTTCGAAACCCTGGCGATCCACGCAGGTCAGGAGCCTGATCCTGTGACCGGCGCGGTCGTGCCGCCGATATATGCGACCTCCACCTACAAGCAGGACGGTGTGGGCGGTCTGCGTTCCGGATATGAGTACAGTCGCTCGGCCAATCCCACGCGGACGGCGCTCGAAGAGGCGCTGGCGGCGGTGGAGGGCGGGGCGCGCGGACTCGCGTTCGCCTCCGGGCTGGCCGCCGAGGACGCCCTGCTCCGCACGGTCTGCGCGCCGCAAGACCACATCGTCATCCCGAACGACGCCTACGGCGGCACCTACCGGCTGTTCGCCAAGGTGCACCAGCGCTGGGGCCTGCACTACGACCCGGTGCCGCTCGGCGACCTGGACGCGGTGGCGTCGGCGCTGACCCAGAAGACGAAGATCATTTGGGTGGAGACGCCCACCAACCCGCTGCTCGGCATCGCCGACATCGCGGCGCTGGCCCAGCTCGCCCATGACAACGGCTCGCTGCTGGTCGTCGACAACACCTTCGCCTCGCCGTACCTCCAGCAGCCGCTGGCGCTGGGCGCGGACGTCGTCGTGCACTCGACGACCAAATACGTCGGCGGCCACTCCGACGTGGTCGGCGGCGCGCTCGTCGCGGCCGACCGGGGGCTCGGCGAGGAGCTCGCCTACCACCAGAACGCGATGGGCGCGGTCGCGGGGCCGTTCGACGCGTGGCTGACGCTGCGCGGGCTCAAGACGCTCGGCGTACGCATGGACCGTCACTGCGACAACGCCGAACGCGTCGTAGACCTGCTGCTGGCGCACCCGAGAGTGACCCAGGTGCTCTACCCGGGGCTCGGCGAGCACGCCGGCCACGAGGTGGCCGCCAAGCAGATGAAGAGGTTCGGCGGCATGGTGTCGTTCCGGGTGGCCGGCGGCGAGGACGAGGCGGTCGAGGTGTGCAACCGGACCAAGCTGTTCACCCTCGGCGAGTCACTCGGCGGCGTCGAGTCGCTCATCGAGCATCCGGGCAGGATGACGCACGCCTCCGCGGCGGGCTCGCCGCTGGAGGTTCCCGGTGACCTGGTGCGCCTGTCGGTCGGCATCGAGACGATCGACGACCTGCTCGCCGACCTGACGCGGGCACTCGCCCGGTAGTCCACGGCACCCGAACGCGTCCGCCCGTCACTTCGCCGGCTTGACGGGCGGACGTGGGTCGTCGGCTGCCGCTGACCTGCGTCCGCGATAGAGCACCGTCATGATGGCCGGGATGTGCTTGGCATCGGCCTTGTCCAGGGCCTTCGAGGCCAGACGGAGCAGGACCAGTTGCCTACATATGTAGGCCAGAAGCCAGGCGACGCCGCCGATGAGGTAGCCCCACCACGGCACGCCCGACAACAGTGCGCTGCTCATCATGTGTCCTCTTCCACGGGCATGACCTTGTAGTGGCTGGTGTAGGTGGTGCGGTAGGCCATGGCCAGCCGCCTGACGGCCGGCACGATGCCGCCGGCGCAGATGCACAGCGAGATCAGGCCGACAGGCCCGTGCGCCAGGGTCATCACCAGGGCGCAGACCGCCGCGGCGCCGGTCAGCGTGCCACCCAGGGCCGCACGGACGACGGTGTCGTCGGTGGTCGTGTCGAGCAGCTCGCCGATGACCACCTTTCCGGCGCCGCCGAAGTAGAGGCCGCCGGCGATCCCGAGCAGCACCGACGCCACCAGGCCCACGGCAGCCGATTTGACCACCATGCCGATGAAGACGCCGACGGCGAAGCCCGCGCCCGTGGCGAGGACGGTGATGACGCCCGCGCCCACGCCGCCGACGGTGCCGAGGACGAAGGCGATGGCGGTCAGGCCGATGAGCAGGCTTCGCGAGCTACGCCTGCGGCTGCCCTGGGGAGCCAGCTTGCGCACGCTTCGGTGCTGGTCGAGCGCGAAGGTGAGCGCCCGGAGCATGCGTATCGAAGGGCTCCGGACCTCGTGATCCTCCAGGATGGCCGGCAGCTCCGCCGTCCACTCCCGGTAGTAGCTCGGCGCGATGTCGATCGGCAGCTTGAGGCAGGCGCTGCGGATGAGGCGCTTGGCCTGCCTTAACGTACGGGGATGGAGTGGTGCCATCACGCCGCCCCTTGCGGCGAGGGCCTGGACGGCTGGAAGCCGCTACCGGTGGCGTCCAGGGATGCCCGGGCCAGCTCCTCCCGGGCGATGCGAATGCCGTCCCCCGTCAGGCGGTAATACTTTCGCGGCGGCCGTCCCGCCTCGTCGGCCGGCTGCGACTCCCACTCGGCGGTCACCAGCCCCTCGTCCATGAGTCTGGCGAGCATGGGATAGAGCGTGCCGCTGGCCAGCCGGGCGGCCTTCATCAGGTCGTAGCCGTAGCGTTGTTCCGTGGGGTCTGCCAGGAAGGCCGCCAGCACCCGTGCCAGGGGCCCGGTTAGCTTCATGTTTTGGAAACTACCTATGTAGGCTACATATGTCGAGGTTACATTTCCCTACCGAAAGACGGCACCCGTCGGGAAGGGGTGACCGTCGCCTGGCGCACGATCACAGGTGCCTAGCCGGGCACCACCATCAGGAAAAGGATCACCAGCCAGATCACGGTGAGCAGCCCGCTGATGGCGGCGATCCGGCCGTTCTGCACCTTCGCGTCGTCCTCCTTCTCCTCGCTCTGGAGGGCCTGAACGGCGCCGCGCAGGTCGCGGTCGATGATGAAGAGCAGCACGATGCCGACGATGAACAGCGTCATCGACGCCGTCATGTACCACTTGCCGAGCACGCCGCCGCCCAGCACCACGCCGAGCACCACCCCGAACACGAACACGCCCAGGGACGCCACGCTGTAGATGCGGGTCGTGCGCTGGATGTTGCGGAGCACGGGCAGGTTGGTGTCGCGGATAGCGCGCGGCGCGGCCATGGTGGCGGCGGTGAGCGGCCCGATGGTGAAGACCGCGAAGGCGATGTGCAGCCAGAGAAACAGGGACGACATGCGGGAGAGACTAGTCCCCGGCGATCTCGGCCGGGGACTCGACACTCTCTTCGCTTACGGCGGAGCAGCGCATGATCAGCTCGCTGGTGACAATGGCGACGATCATCAGTGCGACCAGAATGATGGCGATCATAAACACCACCTCCTTCCCCGTGGCGGGCGGAAATACCGTCCGTAATGACTAGACGCTTGGGCTTCGGCATGAGTTCAGCCCAGGTATCGTTACTCACCGCTGGATTTTCCTAACCTTCTGGGCACAAGGGGGTGCCGTCCGTGACCATCAGGCACGTCGAGCCGTATTCCGATGAGTGGCTGCAGCAGCCGGTCTGCTACGTGCGGCTAGTCGTCGAGCTGCTCGGAGCCGAGGTCGCCGACTGGTGGGAGGGCCCCTGCGATCCGCGTGAGGCGACCGTTCGCCTGGCGGACGGGGCCGCGCTGGTGTGGGACGAGGAGAGCGGATGGCGGCTGGGCCGCTTCGTCTCCGGCGGTTCCGGCGAGCGCACCGAGCTGACCGGGTCCCGCTATCTGGGCGGCGGGCTGCTGCCCAGGCCGGAGCGGGTGCCCGCGGCGCTGGCCGACGCCCGCGCGGGCGTCGGCGCCTGCAGCGCGTGGCGTCCCTGTTATCGCTCCCACCGCAGCTGCCACGACGGCTTCGACGTGGCGCTCGACTTCTACCGCCGCCTCATCGACGCCTGACCGCCGGCCATCGGGCCCGGCATCGACCTTGACCGCCGGTCAGCGTGCCTGGCATCGACGCCTGACCGCCGGCCATCGGGCCCGGCATCGACCTTGAGCGCCGGCCATCGGGCCCGTGATCGACGCCTGAGCGCCGGTCAGCGTGCCTGGCATCGATGCCTGTGCGCAGGTCAGCGGGCCCGGCGTACGCGCAGGAAGTCACTCACCACATATTCGCCCAGCCGGTCGGCGTCGGGCGAGAAGACGCGCCCGCCGTTGCGCCGGGCGACCTCGTCGACGAACTCCTTGAGCCGGTCGTCGCCCGCCAGCATGAAGACGTTGAGCGTGGCGCGGCGGCGGGTCATCTTGTCCACTTCCGCCAGCGTCAGCTCCAGCGTCTCCGACGACGGCGGCCATTCGAAGGCGGAGCGGCCGTTGCGCATCAGGTGCGCGGTGGGCTCGCCGTCGGTGACGACGAGCACCACCGGCTCGAAGTCGGGGTGGCGGTCCAGGTGCCGTCCCGCGATCAGCAGCGCGTGGTGCAGGTTGGTGCCCTGCACCATGTCCCAGTCGAGGCCGGCGAGCTCGTCCGGCTGCAGGACCCGCGCATAGTTGGAGAAGCCGATGATCTGTACGGCGTCCTGCGGGAACTTGGCGGCCACCAGCGCCTGCAAGGCCAGCGCCGTCTGCTTGGCCGCGGCCCAGGTGCCCCGCAGGGCCATCGAGTAGGACAGGTCCACCAGCAGGCAGATGGCCGCGGCGCTGCGCCGCTCGGTCTCGGCCACCTCGAAGTCGTCCACGGACAGGCGTACGGACGTGCCGGCGCCCGCCTCGGTGCGCAGGCCACCGCCGCGCACGCCGTTGACCAGGGTGCGGACCACGTCGATCGGCTGCTCGTCGCCGAACCGCCAGGGGCGTGAGGAGCCGGTGAGCTCGCCGGCCGAGCCCGCGTCGTGCTGGTCGTGGTCGCCGCGCCGTCCGGCGTCCAGCGAGGTGAACACCCGGCGCAGCGCGGTCTCGCCGAGCCGCCGCACGGCCTTGGGGGTGAGCTCCAGCTTGCCGCGGCGGCGCAGCAGATAGCCCTGCTCCTCCAGCTCCCGCTCGATCCGCTTGAGCCCCTCCAGGTCGTCGACGGCCGAGCGGCCGAGGGCGCGGCGGACCGCGGCCTCGTCGATGTCGTCCAGCCTGGCCCCTGGGTAGTCCTGGCGCAGCGCGGTCTCCAACTGGGAGAGGTCGGCCAGCTCCTCCAGGGCGGTGACGGCGTCGCCCATGCCGAGCGGCTGCTCGCCGGTCATCCGCTCGTCCGCGTCCCAGGCGAGGTCGGGGCGGCGGGCGGCGAGGGCCTCGCCGAGGCGGCGCATCTGGTCGGCGAGCCCGGACTGGTCGAGGGTCTCGTTGATCAGATTGCCGAGCTCCTCGCGCTGGCGCGGGGTCATCGAGGCGAGCATGCGCTGGGTGGCGGCGGCGCGGCGGGCGAGAGTGTCGACGAGCTCCTCGAGGTTCCGCGGCTTCTCCGGAAACATGTCGCCATATTTCGCCATAAAAGCGTCGAAGTCGGCTTGCTGGTGCTCGCCTCGGGCGTCCCTGTCCAGCATGTCGTTCAAGTCCGACATCATCTGGCGGACTCGCTCCATCGCCTCCGGGTCAGGGTGGGCCAGCGCGTCGCGCAGCCCCTTGAACTGGCTGTCGAGCACCTCCCGCCGCAGCAGGTCACGCAGCTCCTCGAAGGTCTGCCTGGCCGCGGCCGAGCGCCATTCGTAGGGCGTCAGCGCCTGGATGGCGCCGGCGGTGTCGTCAGGCAGCGTGTCGAGCTCGGCCTCACGCAGCCGGGCGTCGTCGGACGGGTCCGGGAACAGCTCGGCCCGCTCCTGCCCGATCGCCTTGTCCAGCAGCGCCCGTGCCCGCTCCAGGGTGCCGTCGAGCCGGCCGCTCTCTCGCAGCTCGCGGCGGCGTCGGCGTACCTCTCTGAGCATGTCGTCGAGACCTCGGCGGTCCTGCGCGCCCGGCAGGCCGCGCTTGAGCAGGTCGCGCAGGGCGTGCACGGGCGTGGAACCGGACAGGATGGCGTCGCCCATCTCGTCGAGAGCCGCACGCACGTCGTACGGCGGGGCGAGGGGGTCCGGGCCATCGTGGAACTCGCCATAGCGGTAGGCCATCACGAACCCACGCTAACCCCAGATGCACCACTATGCGGACGCTGAGCCCGTACGGGTGGCTCCGCCTGTGGTGAAACAGCACCGAGGCGACCCCGCTGACGCCCCGAACCGCTGGTCCGTACAGGAGCAGAGACCGAGGGCAGGTCTCCCGGAAGAGGCCCGCCGGAGCAGGCCCTTCCGGGGAGACCTCCGCCGGGGTCAGGTCCGGTAGACGGCGACTCCGTCCAGGTCATCCTTCGACAGCCGGCGCATGAGGTAGAGGCCCTCCAGAGCGAACTCCAGGGCCGCCGCCGCGTGCCCCGGGGACTCCTCGCCCGCGCCCATGCCCAGCGCGGTCATGATCTTGGCGAGGCCGTTGACCGGGCCGATCCGGTGCAGCAGCTCGCCCGCGCCGATCAGCTCGCCCGACTCCACCTGGTTGCCCTCGGCGAACTTGTCGGTGAGCGGGGACAGGTCCATGCCGCCCAGCCGGCTCCTGAACGTCTCGGCCGTGGCCCGGCGCAGCAGGTGGGCCAGGATCTCGGTCTCCCTGCCCTCCTCGCTGACCTCGAACTCGACCTTGCCGCGCAGGCTGTGCACGACCGGGGCCAGGTCGCACACCCGGGTCACCGCCTGCTCCTCGCCGGCGATGGCGGCCCTGCGCACGGCCGAGGCCGAGGCGGTCTCGGCGGCCGCGATGGAGAAGCGCGCCGACACGCCGGAGCGGGCGTCGACGGCCGTGGACTCGCGGACCAGCCGGGTGAACCTGGCGATCGCCTCGATGAGGTGCTCGGGGATGTCGGCCCCGATGTCCGGCACGGTCTCCTGCCGGATGAGCGTGAGCTCGTCCTCGATCGTGAGCGGGTAGTGGGTGCGGACCTCGGCGCCGAAGCGGTCCTTCAGCGGGGTGATGATCCGGCCCCTGTTGGTGTAGTCCTCGGGGTTGGCGCTGGCGATGAGCAGGATGTCGAGCGGCAGCCGCAGGTTGTAGCCGCGCACCTGGATGTCGCGCTCCTCCAGCACGTTGAGCAGCGAGACTTGGATGCGCTCGGCCAGGTCGGGCAGCTCGTTGACGGAGAAGACGCCCCGGTTGGTGCGCGGGACCAGGCCGTAGTGCACGGTCTCGGGGTCACCGAGCCGCCGCCCCTCAGCGATCTTGATCGGGTCGATGTCGCCGATCAGATCGCCCACGGAGGTGTCGGGGGTGGCGAGCTTCTCGCCGTAGCGCTCGTCGCGGTGTTTCCACGCCACGGGGAGCTCGTCGCCCAGCTCGTCCGCCAGCGCGCGGCAGCGGCCGCAGACAGGGGCGTAGGGATGGTCGTTGATCTCACATCCCTCGACGACGGGAGTCCATTCGTCGAGAAGGCCGGTGACCGTGCGGATGAGCCGGGTCTTACCTTGGCCGCGCTCACCGAGCAGGACCAGGTCATGCCCGGCGATGAGGGCTCGTTCGAGATGGGGCAGGACGGAGTCGTCGAAGCCCACGATGCCTGGGAAACGGGGCTCGCCCGCTCGGAGTTTGGCCAGCAGGTTTTCGCGGACCTCGGCTTTGACGGTGCGATGAACGTGGCCGCTCTCTCGCAACTCGCGAAGAATACGAGGCTGATGCACGGGATCGAGACTACGTCCCTCCGGGATGATGCGGGGAGAGTTTCGCAGCTGGCGGAGATTTCGGATCTCGACCATTAGGTGACGGTTCGTGTGCGTGCTTGTCCTTTTACGGGGGAGAATCGGGCCTAGGGGACTTGGACCTGCTGAGGGAGGCGAGAGGCGTGGCACTGATGACGACCCGCTTCGCCGACGGCCTCGCCGTGGATTCCGATCTGGTGACGGCCGCGGAGAAGGCCGTCGGTCAAGCTCTGGCGAGACTCAACGGCCAAGCCGACCTGGTCTGCTTCTTCATCTGCGGTGAGGATCCCGACGATGTGGCCAGGGCGGGCGAGCGCGCGATGCGGCTGGCGCCGGAGGCGCAGGTGATCGGCTGCAGCGCCACCGGGGTGATCGGCGACGGACAGGGCGTCGAGTTGACGCCCGCCGTGAGCGCCTGGGCGGCCACTCTCGACGGGGCCGAGATCACCACGTTCGCGCTGGAGACGCTGACCGCCGAGGACAAGTTCGTGGTGGTCGGACTGCCGGAGCGCGGCACCGACGACCATGTGGCGATCATCCTCGCCGACCCCTACTCCTTCCCGACGGACGCCTTCGTCGAACGGTCCGTGGAGGTGCTCGGCGACCTGCCGCTGATCGGCGGCCTGGCCAACGGGCTCCAGGGCCGCGGGTCGGTCCGGCTGTTCGCCGACGGCGAGGTCTACACCGAAGGCGCGATCGGCGTGCTGATCAGCGGGGCCGTCCGGGTCAGCACCGTGGTCAGCCAGGGCTGCCGTCCGATCGGCCCCAGCATGGTCGTCACCCGCAGCGAGGAGAACCTGCTGCTGGAGCTGGCCGGGCAGCCCGCGCTCTCCCGCCTTGAGGACATCGTCAGCGATCTCGACGAGGACGACCGCGAGCTGGTGGCGGCCGGACTGCAGATCGGCGTGGCCATGGACGAGTACGCCGAACGCCACGAACGCGGCGACTTCCTGATCAGAGGCGTGATCGGCATCGACCCCGAACGCGAGGCCGTGGCCATCGGCGACATCGTGGAGATCGGCCGGACCGTGCGCTTCCAGGTGCGCGACGCCGCCACCGCCGACGAGGACCTCTACGACCTGCTCGACGCGCACCGTGAGGAGCTCGGCAGGGTCGACGGCGCGCTGCTGTTCTCCTGCAACGGCCGCGGCTCGGCGATGTTCGGCACCGCCGACCACGATCCCGTCGCGCTGCGCGACACGCTCGGCCCCATCGGCATGGCGGGCTTCTTCGCCGCCGGCGAGGTCGGCCCGGTCGCCGGCCACAACCACGTACACGGGTTCACCGCCTCCGTGCTCGTCTTCTCCTCCTCCGGGTCGGCGGGCGGCACGTGATCCTCGCGATCGACGTCGGCGGCACCAAGATGGCCGCCGCCCTCGTCGGCCCCGACGGCGTGCCCCGGCGGATCACCCGCGTCGCCACCCCGCAGCACGCGGACGCGCAGACCCTGTGGAAGACGCTCACCGACCTGATCGACCCGCTCTCCGGCGGGGTGGCCGGGGTGGGGGTCGGCTGCGGCGGCCCGATGACCTGGCCGGACGGCGAGGTGTCACCGCTCAACATCCCCGCCTGGCGCGGTTTCCCACTGCGCGCCAGGCTGGCGGCCCGCTTCCCCGGCCTTCCGGTACGGATACACAACGACGCCGTCTGTGTGGCCGTGGCCGAGCACTGGCAGGGCGCGGGCCGTGGCAGCGCCGACATGCTCGGCATGGTGGTCTCGACCGGGGTGGGCGGTGGTCTGATCCTCGGCGGGCGCCTGATCAACGGCGGCACCGGCAACGCCGGGCACATCGGGCACGTCGTGGTGGAGCCCGAGGGCGGGCCTCGGTGCGGGTGCGGCGGCCACGGCTGCCTGGAGGCGGTCGCCAGAGGCCCCGCCCTGACTGAGTGGGCCCTGTCCCAGGGCTGGACCCCCAGCACCACCACCCCGGACCGCCCCCTGGCGGAAACCCCAGGGCTGAGGGGCGAGGGTCGCGCGGTGGCCGGCCCTGGACTCGGTGATCCGTGTGTGGCCGGGCCGGGGATGGCCAATCTGGGAGCCGCCGGGGTGGGGGTCGTCGGCTCGGTGGGTGTTGAGCCGTATCGGGAGGATCGGGCGGTTACCGGGCGTGTGCTGGCGGCGGACGCCCGGGCGGGTGTCGAGGTGGCGGTGGCCGCGATGCGGCGGGCCGGCCGGGCGCTGGGCATCGCGATCGCGTCCGCCACCCACCTGTGCGACCTGGACCTGGTGACCATCGGCGGCGGCCTGTCGCAGGCGGGCGAGCCGCTGTTCGGGCCGCTGGAGGAGGCGCTGCGCGAGCACGCCCGGATGGACTTCGCCCGCCGGGTCCGGGTGGTGCCCGCCGCCCTGGGCCAGGAGGCCGGCCTGGTCGGCGCGGCCGCCCTGATCCTGGCGGGGGAGAGCTACTGAGACGCAGCGCCCCCCGGTGTCAGATGGCGGGACGCCCGGGCTGGAAGAGCCAGGTGTCGAAGAGGGTGTCGAGCTGCTTGCCGGACAGGCGCTCGGCCAGGGTGACGAACTGCTCCGTCGTGACGTTGCCGTACTGGTGCTCGCTCGTCCAGGTCTTGAGCAGTTTGAAGAACGTCTCGTCGCCGATGGCCCCGCGCAGCGCGTGCAGCGTCATGGCGCCACGGTTGTAGACGGACTCGTTGAACAGGTCGCTGGGCTTGGCGCGGCCGGGCGGGTAGGTCCAGATGGGGTCCTTCGCCGGGCGCTCGTAGAAGGCCCGGAAGGAGGCGTCGGAGGTGCCGGTGCCCTTGTGCTCGGCCCAGAGCCACTCGGCGTAGGTGGCGAAGCCCTCGTTGAGCCACAGGTCCCGCCAGCGCTCGATGCTCAGGCTGTTGCCGAACCACTGGTGCGCCAGCTCGTGGGCGATGATGTCCTCGCCGGGGTCGAAGCCGCCGTAGAGGGGCTTGGTCTGGTTTTCCAGCGCGTAGCCGGCCGTGAAGTCGTCGATCACGCCGCCCGTCGAGGAGAACGGGTAGCGGCCGAACACGGTGCCCCAATAGTCGGTGATCTCGGCGGAGAGCTTGTAGAGCTTGTCCAGCGAGCGGGTGAACTTGGGGTCGACCGCCGCCAGGGCGCGGATGCCGCCGGGGGTCTTGCCCTCGCGGAGCTGGAACCTGCCGACCGTGGCCGTCGCCAGATAGGTGGCCATCGGGTGCGCCTCCCGCCACTTGAAGGTGGTCAGGTCGCCCGAGGTCTGCGGCTTGCCGGTGAGCTCGCCGTTGGCCAGCGCGGTCGCGCCCTTCGGCACGGTGATCTCGAAGTCGAAGGTGGCCTTGTCGGCGGGGTGGTCGTTGCCCGGGAACCAGGTCCTGGCGCCGTTGGGCTCGCAGGCCACGAACGCGCCGTCGGGGGTCGGGATGAATCCGTATCTGCCGAGGTTGGAGGAGTCCACGACCGGCTGGGGGACGCCCGCGTAGGCCACCTTGACGTTGAAGGCCGATCCCTGCCGCAGCGGCGCGGCGGGGGTGACGGTCAGCTCGTGGCCGGTGCGGGAGAACGTGGCGGCCGCCCCGTCGACGGAGACCTCGCCCACCTTGAAGCCCTTGAGATCCAGGTTGAACTGGCTCAGCCCCTGCTTGGCCGTGGCCTGGATGGTCGCCACGCCGTCGAGCCGCCGGCTCGACGGCGTGTAACCGAGCTTGAGCGCGTAGTGGGAGACGTCGTAGCCGCCGTTGCCGTCGAGGGGAAAGTCCGAGTCGCCGATGCCCGGTGCGCCGGCCTGGCCGGAGAGCCGCTCGACCGGGCGGGCCACCCCCTCGGACGGCCCGCAGGCGAGCGTGCTCATCAGGATGGCCAGCAGAACGGCGACTTGCCGGTTAGTGGACCTCATCTGTGCCGCGTCCCCCTTCGATGCGTGACCGCAAGCTTACGCTGAGTCAGGCATCGTTGGAGACGCCCTCGCGTCAGAGGTTGCCTCTGCGCTCCTGTTCGCGCTCGATGGCCTCGAACAGCGCCTTGAAGTTGCCCTTGCCGAAGCCGAGCGAGCCGTGCCGCTCGATGAGCTCGAAGAAGACCGTCGGCCGGTCCTGCACCGGCTTGGTGAAGATCTGCAGCAGGTAGCCGTCCTCGTCCCTGTCGACCAGGATCTTGCGCTTCTTCAGCTCCTCGATCGGCGCCCGCACCTCGCCGATGCGGCCGCGCAGCTCGGGGTCGTCGTAGTAGGAGTCGGGCGTGTCGAGGAACTCCATCCCGGCCGCGCGCATGTGGTCGACCGTGGTCAGGATGTCGTTGGTGGCCAGCGCGATGTGCTGCACGCCGGGCCCGCCGTAGAACTCCAGATATTCGTCGATCTGCGACTTCTTGCGGCTGACTGCCGGCTCGTTCAGCGGGAACTTGACCTTGCGCGAGCCGTCCGCCACGACCTTGGACATCAGCGCGGAATACTCCGTGGCGATGTCGTCGCCGACGAACTCCGCCATGTTCGTGAAGCCCATGACCGTGCGGTAAAAGTCCACCCATTCGTCCATCTTGCCCAGCTCGACGTTGCCCACGCAGTGGTCGACGGCCTGGAACAGCCGCCCGGTCCTGGTGGCGGGCGGGGCGACGAGCGGCGTGGCGGGCAGGTAGCCGGGCAGGTACACGCCGCCGTAGTTGGCCCGGTCCACCAGGGTGTGGCGGGTCTCGCCGTAGGTGGCGATCGCCGCGAGCACGACCTTGCCGTGCTCGTCCTCCATCGTGTACGGCTCAGCCAGCCCGCGGGCGCCGTGGGCCACGGCGTGCTGGTAGGCCGCCTCCACGTCCGGGACCTCCAGCGCCAGGTCGGTCACCCCGTCGCCGTGCTCGGCCACGTGCCTGGCCAGGTCGGTGCCGGGCCTGATCGAGGAGCGGAGCTCGAACCTGGCGCTGCCCGAGGTGAGCACGTAGGCCACCTCGTCGCGGCTGCCGTTCTCCGGCCCGCGGTAGGCCACCAGCTTCATGCCGAACGCCGTCGAGTAGTAGTGGGCTGCCTGCTTGGCGTTGCCGACGGCGAACACCACGGCATCCATTCCATTGACCGGAAAGACATCGCTCATACGGCCCATGCTCGATATATATGGGCGTGTTGTGCAAGAGTTGCTCGAATGAGTGGACAATATGTCCAGTGTGAGTCCCGATCCGCCGAGGAAGCCGTACACCATGACGATCGATGAGCTGGACGCCCGGTTGATCGCGCTGCTGTCCGCCGAGCCGAGGCTGGGTGTGCTGGAGTGCTCGCGCCGGCTCGGCGTCGCCCGCGGCACCGTTCAGGCGCGGCTGGACCGGCTGGCCGCCAGGGGCGTCATCACCGGGTTCGGGCCGGACATCTCGACCGAGGCGCTCGGCTACGACGTCACCGCCTTCGTCATGATGGAGATCCGCCAGATCGCCGGGCACGACCCGGTCGCCGACCGGCTGGCGCTCATCCCCGAGGTGCTGGAGGTGCACACCATCACCGGCGGCAGCGACCTGCTGTGCCGGGTGGTGGCCCGGACCAACGCCGATCTGCAGCGGGTCATCGACGGGATCGTGGACGTCCAGGGCGTGCTCAGAACGTCGTCCATCATCGCGCTGGACACCCCGGTTCCGTACCGGGTCCTGCCGTTGGTCGCCGACGTCCCTCGACGGGCGCCGCGCGAGCCGTAGCATCGGCGAAGGGGCGATGCACCGTTATCGATCGTTTACCCTTGACCTTCTCGCAGGTGACGGGGGGATCGGCGGACGTGATCGAGGGGGTGACGGCATGCGGAAGCGACGGTGGCTCCGTATCTCACTGATTGTCGGTGGCTCGGGGTTTCTCGTGCTGGCCGCGCTGTTCGGCATCGCGTGGGCGATGACCCCCATCCCGGACAGCACCCAGAAGGACGCCACGGCACAGGGCTCGGTCATCTATTACCGCGACGGCAAGACCGTCATCGCCCGGCAGGGCGTCGACCGCCGCACCGTGGAGCTGGCCAAGGTGCCCGAGCACGTGCGCGACGCGGTGATCGCGGCGGAGAACCGCTCGTTCTACGACGACAGCGGCGTCTCGGCCAAGGGCACCACGCGCGCCCTGTGGTCGACGCTCACCGGCCAGCAGCTCCAGGGCGGCTCCACCATCACCCAGCAGTTGGTGCGCAATTATTACAGCGGCCTGAGCCAGGAACGTTCCATCACCCGCAAGTTCAAAGAGATCATGATCTCGATCAAGGTCGACCAGTCGAAGTCCAAGGACTGGGTGCTGGAGCAATATCTCAACACGATCTACTACGGCCGCGGCGCCAACGGCGTCCAGGCGGCGGCCCACGCCTACTTCGGCAAGGACGTCGACGAGCTCGGCGTCGCCCAGGGCGCCTACCTCGCCGCGGTCATCCAGCAGCCCAGCCGCTTCGCCGACCCCAAGGGCGCCGACCTCGCCGCGGCCGAGGTCCGCTGGCGCTCGATCGTCCAGGCCATGGTCGAGACCGGCGCGCTCACCCCAGGGGAGGCCGCCGAGCAGAGGTTCCCCAAGCTGACGGCGCCGAAGAAGCCGTTCCAGCTCAAGGGGCAGGGACAATACATGCTGGAGCAGGTGACCGCGGAGCTCAACCGGCGCGGCTACACCGACGAGGACATCAACGGCGGCGGCCTCAGGATCGTCACCACCTTCGACAAGAAGCTCATGGAGGCGGCCGAGCGCGCCGTCAAGGAGACGCTGCCGGAAGCCACGCCCAAGCAGGTGCGCACCGGCCTGGCCGCCGTCGACCCGGCCAACGGCGAGGTCGTCGCCTTCTACGGCGGAAGCCCCCACCAGACCGAGTACGACAACGCCTTCTCCGCCAAGGTGATGGCCGGCTCCACCTTCAAGCCGTACACGCTGGCCGCCGCGCTGGACAACGGCTTCGACCTGTCCACCAGGGTCAACGGCAACTCCCCGATGCGGGTGGCCTCCGCCCCCGACACCCCCATCCCCAACGACAGCGGCCGCTCCTACGGGCTGATCAACCTGGTGAGCGCCACCCAGAACTCCGTCAACACCGCCTTCGTGGACCTCGCCCAGAAGGTGGGCACCGACAAGGTCGCCGCCACCGCCACGGCCATGGGCATCCCGGCCAAGCAGCTCGACCCGCACGTCGCGGCCGCCACCTTCCCGCTCGGCGTGGCCTCCGTGAGCGCGGTGCAGAACGCCTCCGGCTTCTCCACCCTCGCCAACGGCGGCGTCCACATGGAGGCGCACGTGGTCAAGCACGTCACCCGCGCCGACGGCGGGAAGGACACGATCGAGCCGGCCGCTACGCAGGCCGTCAGCAAGCAGGCGGCGGCGGACGCCACCTACGCGATGCGGCAGGTCGTGCAGTACGGCACCGGCACGGCGGCGCGGCTCTACGACCGTCCCGTGGCGGGCAAGACGGGCACCACGGACGATTCCAAGTCGGTCTGGTTCAACGGCTTCACCCCGCAGCTCGCGGTCGCGGTGGACATGTTCCGCTCGGACAACAAGCCGGTCACCGTCCCCGGTTACGGCGTGCAGTTCGGCGGTCAGCTGCCCGCGCAGATCTGGCGGGCGTTCATGACCGAGGCCATGCGCGGCGAGCCGGTCGAGGACTTCCCCGAGCCGTCCGGTCTCGGCTACACCTCGGACTACTCCGCGCCGGAGCGCGACTACGACGAGCGCCCCAGCACCACCCCCACCCGGCAGCCGGAGCCGTGGGACGACGGCGGCGAGCCCGAGGCCACCGAGCCGCCCTTCATCGACGACCCGCCCGTCGACCAGGGCCCCGAGGAGGAGCAGGGACCCCCGGAGCAGGACACCGACCAGCCGGCCCCGCCGGACCTCCAGCCGTCCGCCCGCCCCGACGACAGCGAGGCCGACCCGGCCCCACTCGGCTGACCGTTCCGACGATCGACCGGCCCGGCCGCGTGGATCTAGTGGTCGGCCAGCTGGGCCCGTAGGTCTTCGGGGGTGGTGACGGGCAGGCGGCAGGTGAAGCCGCGGCACACGTAGGCCGCCGGCGCGCCGGCGATCAGCGGCCGCCCGTCCAGCAGCGGCGCCCCGCCGTTCGCGGTCTCCCCGCCGCCCAGCGCGACCACCAGGCCGGGCACGTCGGCGAGGTAGGCCTCCCGATGCAGGATCTCGGTACGGGGGTCGCCGGGCGGGCCGACGACCGCCACCTCGACCGGCCCGTCGAGTGCCGCTCGCGCCACCGCGAGCCCCCAGCCGGCGAAGCGGGCGTGCTTGGCCGCCAGCACCGAGACGGTGCCGAGGGCCGCGTGCGCCGCCTCCCGGTGCCGGCTGGAGCCGGTCAGGGCCGCGTACGACAGCAGGGCCCCCGCCGCGGCGTACTGCCCCGAGGGGGTGGCGTTGTCCGTGGGGTCCTGCGGCCGCTGGAACAGCCTCTCGGCGTCGTCCGCGGTGTCGTAGAAGCCGCCCGCCCCGTCGGCGAACCGGTCGAGCAGGGTGTCCAGCAGGGTGCCCGCCAGCCGGAACCACCGCGTCTCCCCGGTCGCCCCGTAGAGGGCGATCAGCCCTTCGGCGAGGTTGGCGTAGTCCTCCAGCACTCCCGCGTTCGTGCCCGCCCGGCCGTCGCGCGAGGTGCGCAGCAGCCTGCCGTCCACCACGTGCACTCGCTCCAGCAGGGTCGCGGCGGCCTCGGCGGCCCGCACGAGGTCGGGCCGGTCCAGCGCCATGCCGGTCTCGGCCAGGGCCGCGATGGCGAGCCCGGTCCAGCCGGCCACCACCTTGTCGTCGCGTCCCGGTCGTACCCGATGCTCCCGGGCGGCGAGCAGGCGCTCGCGCACGCTCGCCAGCCGGGCGGGGTCGGCGGGGTCCTGGTGGAGCTGCAGGACGGACGTGCCGTGCTCGAACGTGCCGGTCACGTCGAAGACCTCGGCCGCCCACGTCCCGTCGTCGTCGCCGAGCACCTCGCGCAGCCGCTCGGGCGTCCAGACGTAGAAGCGGCCCTCCTCGCCCTCGCTGTCGGCGTCCAGCGCGGAGGCGAAGCCGCCCTCGGCCGTGCGCAGCTCGCGCAGCAGCCAGTCAGCGGTCTCCAGGGCCACCCGGCGGGCCAGCGGGCCGCCGCCGGCGCGCCACCAGTGGGTGTAGACCCGCAGCAGCAGCGCGTTGTCGTACAGCATCTTCTCGAAGTGCGGCACCACCCAGCCGGCGTCCACGCTGTAGCGGGCGAAGCCGCCGCCGAGCTGGTCGTAGATGCCGCCGCGCGCCATCGCCTCGAGCGTCGTGCCGCTCATCTCGCGCTCACCGGAGCGCAGCAGGAACTCCAGCACCATCGACGGCGGGAACTTCGGCGCGCCGCCGAACCCGCCGCGCACCGGGTCGAACGACTCGCGCAGGTTGCGCAGGGCCGTCTCCAGCGTCTCCTCGGTGGGCAGCGGCCCGCTGGGCAGGGAGGTGCCGGAGCTGAGCACCTCCACCACCTTCGCGCCCTGCTCCAGCACGGTCGCCCGGTCGTTGGCCCACGCGCCGGACAGGCCCTGCAGCAGCCGCTGGAACTGCGGGCGCGGGAAGTAGGTGCCGCAGTAGAACGGGTGTCCCTCGGGGGTGGCGAACACGGTCATCGGCCAGCCGCCCTGCTGGGTCATGGCCTGGGTGGCGCTCATGTAGACGGCGTCCACGTCGGGGCGTTCCTCGCGGTCCACCTTGATGTTGACGAAGTTGTCGTTCATCAACTGCGCGGTGCCCGGGTCCTCGAAGCTCTCGTGCGCCATCACGTGGCACCAGTGACACGCCGAGTAGCCGACGCTGATCAGCAGAGGCACGTCGCGGCGGCGGGCCTCGGCGAACGCCTCCTCGCCCCACGGGTGCCAGTCGACGGGATTGGCCGCGTGCTGCAGCAGGTAGGGGCTCGTCGCGTCCTGCAACCGGTTCATCACCTCACTTTAGTCGGTGGGGAGGTGAGGGTCGGGGTGACCTGGCGTTCTCCGGCCCGCTGTGTGCGGAGGGGAGCGGGGGCGTAGTTTACGGATCGTGGACCTCGACTTCGTCAGTGCGCACGCCGGCCGTCCCGCGGCCGCCCTCACCCGCAGGGACGTCGCCCGCGCGCTGCTCGGCGTGCCCTCCGGGGTGGCGCTCGTGGCGCTGCCCGACCTGCGGCGGGAGCTCATGGCCGCCGGCAACCCCCTGTCGCCGCCGTTCTGGGAGTCGGCCAGGGCGACGCTCGGCTCCATCGAGTCGGGCGTCGCCACCGTCGGCGACGTGCAGCGCTGGGTCGAGTCGACGGGGAGCGAGCCGATCCTGATGACGCCGAGCTACTTCGTGTGGGCGGAGGAGAGCGAGCGCGGGCCGGTGGCCGAGGAGATGTTCGACCTGCTCGTCGCCCATCTGGAGGAGCGGATGCGGGCGGGGGAGATCGACCCGGACGCGCTGGCGACCGGCGACCACCGGGCCCGCCGCGCCTACGAGGAGTTGCAGGAGCGCTGGCTCGGCACGCCGCTGCCCGACGGGCGGGTGCCCGGCTTCGTGGTCAGCGACGAGCAGGACGAGGAGCTGTACGCGGCGGTGGACGAGGAGGAGGCGCTGGCGCTGTCGGAGCTGCACCGGATCATGGGCGAGCTGGACAAGCAGCCGGAGCTGCCCGTGGCCGACCTCGTGCGGGCCGGGACGCGGCTGCGGGAGTTGCTCGGCCGGCCCGGTTATCCGGCCAACGTGCTGCGCGCCTGCGCGGGGTTCGAGGACCGGCCGCTGCCCGAGGCCGACGCGGAGCTCTGGCTGGCGGTCGCGGCGGGGATCGCCGGGCCGCTGTCCGACCTGCCGGAGGAGGCGGACCTGCTGGAGGAGTTCGTGGACCTCTACCGTGAGCTCAACGATCGTGAGCTCAACGACGGTGAGCCCGACGACGAGGACACGGTGCTGGCCAATCTGTTCGCCATTCAGTACGCCGACTGGCTGGCGGTGGTCGCCGCCCTGGCCAGGCTGGGGCCGGGAGTCCTCGCCTCACCCGAGCGGATCGCCCGGATGATCTCCGAGTCCGAGGACATCGACGCCTACGACGAGAGTCCCGACGACCTCGACGCGACCGAGGTGCTGTTCGGCCCGGTGGTGCGCCTGTGGGGGCACCTCGGCATCGTCGACGCGGACGGCGTGCTCACGCCGCTCGGCTGGTGGGGCCTGCCCCAGGCGCTGGAGCGCGCCTGGTCACCCGCCGACTGAGACCTCGCCTGCCTCAGCAGCTGGAGCGCCTGGCCACCCGCCGCGCCTGCCTCAGCCGCTGGAGCGTCTGGCCACCCGCCTCGTCTGCCTCAGCCGCCTCGGACTCTGGAGGGCCTGGTCACCCGCCGGCCGGGGCGTCGACGAGGTCGCTGTATTCCGGGTGGCGCTCGATGTAGGAGGCCACGTAGGGGCACAGCGGCACGACCCGCAGGCCGGCGTCGCGGCTCTCCTCCAGGGCGTGCTTGACCAGCCGGCCCGCCAGCCCCTTGCCCGAGTGCTCGGGCTGGACCTCGGTGTGCGTGATCACGATCTTGGTGGGCAGCAGGCGATAGTCGGCGAACCCGGCGACCTGGCCGTCCACGAGAAGCTCGAACCGGCTCCGCGCCGGGGCGTCGACCACCTCAATTGTCGGCATTGAGCTCGGATTTCTGGTCGAGGTCGGCCTCGTGCGGCACTTCGATCTTGGAGATCTGCTTGTTCATGGACTTGACCAGAACGTACAGGGCCAGGCCGATGAGGGCGACGACGGTGAAACCGAGGATCCCCGGGCTGATATCACCTGCTGCTAGGACGTTCACACCACCAGTCTGCCACCTGGGGGTCATGCTCCGTCCGGCGGCTCAGTGGCAGGCCGGCGTGGTCTCCTCGGCGTGGATCCCGGTGAACAGGTCGTCCTCCGGCAGTTCGGTGTCGACCAGCGAGCGCGCCAGGTGATAGTCCTCGGTCGGCCAGATCTCCTCCTGCACCTCACGCGGGCACTGGAAGAACCAGCCGTCGGGGTCCACCTGGGTGGCGTGCGCGAGCAGCGCCTCGTCGCGGATCTGGAAGTAGTCGGCGCAGCGCACCTGGGTGGTCACGTGCCACTTGGTGGGCCGGTCCTCCCACCGGGAGATCCAGTCGGCGTACGGCGAGCCGAGGCCGCGCGCGGTCATCGCCTCGTGCAGCGCCTCGAACCGGTCCTTGCTGAAGCCCATGTGGTAGTAGAGCTTCAGCGGCTGCCACGGGTCACCGGTGCCGGGATAGCGGTCGGGGTCGCCCGCCGCCTCGAACGCCTCCACCGAGACCTTGTTGGTCATGATGTGGTCGGGGTGCGGGTATCCGCCGTCGTCGTCATAGGTGATGATCACATGCGGCCTGAACTCGCGCACCGCGGCGACCAGCGGAGCCGAGGCGTCCTCGAGCTTCTGCAGGGCGAAGCAGCCCTCGGGCAGCTCCTCCTCCTCGCTCTCCGGCAACCCCGAGTCGATGAAGCCCATGAAACGCTGCTCGACACCCAGGATCTCGCGGGCCCTGGCCATCTCGGCTCTGCGCACCTCCGCGATGTTCGCCACAATCTCGGGGCGATCCATCTTAGGGTTCAGTACGGAACCACGCTCACCGCCAGTGAGCGTACAGACCAGCACGTCCACGCCTTCACGGACATAACGCGCCATCGTCGCAGCGCCCTTGCTCGACTCGTCGTCGGGGTGGGCGTGGACGGCCATCAGCCTCAGCGGTGCACTCACGGGCTCGATGTCTCCTCAGTAGGGACCGATCAGTCGCCCAGAGAGGTTAGTTTCTGCTGGGCGGTCGCGAGGGCGTGGCCCCCGCAGGCGACAATTGTCTCGGATAACGCTCAGGGAGTGCAGGGAGATTCCGCCATGGCCACCAGAGATGTCGAGAACGGTCCCGTTCTCGGCACACCCGACGACTTCCCGGACCGTCCAGAACGCGGCGGGCGGCTCGTCGTGCACGTCGTGATCGGCGTGCTCGTGGCCATCATCGCAGGCGGATGGGGTTATGTGATGTGGTCGATGACGGGCAGCAACACCGGCGCGGTGGCGCAGGTGGTGTCGTTCGACGTCGACAGGGCCCAAGCCGAGATCACCTTCACCGTCAGCAAGCCCTCCGACAGGGCCGCGGTCTGCCGGATCCGGGCCACGGACGTGGACCACGCAGAAGTCGGCAGCAGGGAAGTAAGAATTCCCGCTGGTGAGGGTAGTAAGCAGCTCAAGGAACGCCTGGACACCAGTGTCCAGGCCACTTCCGTGCATGTGCAGTACTGCAATCTCGTATAGTGAGACATTTGGGGAAGCGTTCGGGCGGCCGGCTTGTTAGTCTTTCGCGATTCACCGCACGTAACCTTCAGTGATCTCAGGGCCCCCTAGCTAGCAAGGAGAACCCGTGGCCGACTCTCGCGATGAGAACGTCACATGGCTGACGCAGGAGGCGTACGACCGCCTGAAGGCCGAGTACGAGTATCTCTCGGGGCCCGGGCGCGTCGACATCGCCAAGAAGATCGAGGCCGCCCGCGAAGAGGGTGACCTCAAGGAGAACGGCGGCTACCACGCGGCCAAGGACGAACAGGGCAAGATGGAGGCGCGGATCTTCCATCTCCGCCAGATCCTGGACGCCGCGCAGGTCGGTGAGGCCCCCAAGACCGAGGGGGTAGTGGGTCCCGGCATGACGGTGACGATCCGCTTCGTCGGCGACGACGACGAGGTGACGTTCCTGCTCGCATCCCGCGAGGAGAGCGGCTCCCCGATCGACGTCTACTCGCCACGGTCCCCGCTCGGCTCGGCGATCAACGGCAAGAAGATCGGTGAGAAGGCGACGTACAGCATGCCCAACGGCCGCCAGAACACCGTCGAGATCCTCGAGGCTGTGCCGTACATCGGCAACTGACCCCCGAAGAACAGCTCCGCCGGGCCCACGCTGGCCCGGCGGAGTTCGCGCGTTCCTCGGCGATCCGCCAGGACCTCGGCTTCCTGGTGAGCACCAGGAAGCGGCGTGACACCCGCAAGCTGATCCCGTTCATCGTGGTGGCGCTGGTCGCCGTGCTGACGGCCGACGTGCTGCTGCTCGCCGAGAGCAGGCAGCCGGCCCAGCCGGTCGCCGCGGACCCCGTCCGCGTCCGCCCGGCTCCGCAGCAGAGCCTGATGGCGCAGTCGAAGACGGTGCAGCCGGTGAAGCCGCTCGCGGGCCTGCACAAGCCCAACCTGTTCGTGGTGACGCGCAAGCCGCTCACCCGGGCGCACTTACAGAGGATCGCCCGGCTGCCGGGAGTGCGCGCGCTGGAGGTGGCCGACGCCGCCAGTGTCACGCTCGACGGCAAGCGGGTGCAGACCCTCGCCGTCGAGCCTTCCTCCTTCCGCGCCTACACGCCGAAGGTGACGGCCGCCTCGGACGCGCTGTGGAGCAACGTGGCGGCGGGCGACGTGGCCGTGTCGTTCGTGCTGGGCAATGACGGCGGGCTGGCGCTGCACAGCAAGGTGAGCGGGCCGGCCGGGCCGCTGCGGATCGGCGCCTACGCGACCACCGGCTTCGGCGGGGTGGACGCGGTCGTGTCCAAGCAGACCGGCCGCGCGCTGGGCCTGCCGCGCGACAACGCGCTGATCGTCAGCGCGCCGAAGGCCAACTCGGCCAGACTCCGCGACCGGTTGGAGAAACTGCTGCCGAAGGGCACCCAGACGGCCATGGTCAACCCGGTGCTGCCCGCGCCGCAGATCAGGCAGCAGAACTGGCCGACCGGGTCGTTCATGTCCGCCGCGCAGCTCACGGTGGCCTTACGGGCCGCCGCCTCCAAGCTCGGCATGCCGTACGTGTGGGGCGCCGAGGGGCCGACCACCTTCGACTGCTCGGGGCTGGTCCAGTGGGCCTACGCCCAGGCGGGGGTGCGCATGCCGCGCGTGACGCACCAGCAGTGGGTGACCGGCCCGCAGGTGGAGCTCAGCCAGGCCCAGCCCGGTGACCTGCTGTTCTGGCGCAACGACCCCACAAATCCGGCCTACATCTCGCATGTGGCGATTTATTGGGGTAACGGCAAGATGCTGCACGCCCCTCGCACCGGCGACGTGGTGAAGATCGCCCCGGTGAACACCCGCAACCTGGCCGGCGTGGTCAGGGTGAGCCCGCAGGCCGCCACCCAGGTTCGCTGAGAGTCCGTCCGTACCAGACCTTTTAGTTCTAGTACGTGCCATTTCTCGGCAACTGTGTAATGTTGATTACATGGTAAGCGACGACATGACAGCGCAGATGCGCGGCTGGTTCACCGGGCGGCTCCCGCAGGGCTGGTTCACCGGCCCGCCGCAGGTCACCAGGGACCGTGAGGAGATCGCGGTCGTCGGCACGCTGCCGGAGCCTCCGGCGGGCGTGGAGGAGGTCGAGCGCGGCGCCCTCATCGACGGGCTGATCGGCCGGTTCAGGGAGGAGACCAGGGAGCGGCGCATCGAGATCGCCAAGGAGGCCGAGCACAAGTTCCGGCAGAAGGTCTCCTGGGGTGTCGCCTGCGGTGGCGAGACTGTGATGTTCACCACACTCTCCGTGCCCGTCATGACGAGGTTGCGCCAGTCCGAGCGCCAGGTGCTCGACACCCTCGTGGCCGCCGGCGTGGCCCGCAGTCGCAGCGACGCCCTCGCCTGGTGTGTACGCCTGGTCGGCCGCAACACCGACACCTGGCTGGGTGAATTGCGCGACGCCCTGCAGCATGTGGACCGGGTGCGGTCCGCCGGGCCCGACGTGAATGCATGAATTTCCCGCACCGGATTGGACTAAACCATTCGGCGCATTGGTTTAGACCATCCCGATTGGCCTAAACCAGTGCGCCGGTGACTTTCTTTTAAAACGTGTCCCGGTGGGTAGGCTCCCCCAATCGTCAAGGCCGCTGCCTGCGGCGACAGCCGCGTCAGAGGTCTACGCCAATTGGCTTTCCGGCGTCGTCGTCGTCAATGATGAGCGGGCCCTGAGAGAGTGGAGGAGCCGCAGCCGTGTCTGTTTCCGTGGAAGTTCCCACGCCTACCGCCAATGCCGAATTGGCCGCCTGGGTGAAAGAGATAGCCGCTCTTACCGAGCCGGACCGGATCGAGTGGTGCGACGGCTCCGAGGAGGAGTGGACGCGCCTGACCAACCTCCTGGTGGACCAGGGGACGTTCACCCGGCTGGCCAAGCGGCCCAACAGCTTCTACGCGACCTCCGACCCGAGCGACGTGGCCAGGGTCGAGGACCGCACCTTCATCTGCTCCGAGCGGGAGCAGGACGCCGGGCCGACCAACAACTGGATCGCGCCGGCCGAGATGCGCGAGACCTTCGGCAAGGTGTTCAAGGGCAGCATGCGCGGCCGCACGATGTACGTCGTGCCGTTCTGCATGGGGCCGCTCGGCGGTGACATCTCCCAGCTCGGCGTGGAGATCACCGACTCGCCGTACGTCGCGGTGTCGATGCGGATCATGACCAGGATGGGCGAGCGGGCGCTGCGCCTGATCGAGCAGCGCGGCGAGTTCGTCAAGGCCGTGCACAGCGTCGGCGCGCCGCTGGAGCCTGGCCGGCAGGACGTCCCGTGGCCGTGCAACTCCACCAAGTACATCAGCCACTTCCCCGAGACCCGCGAGATCTGGTCCTACGGCTCCGGCTACGGCGGCAACGCCCTGCTCGGCAAGAAGTGCTACGCGCTGCGCATCGCCAGTGTGATGGCCCGGGATCAGGGCTGGCTGGCCGAGCACATGCTCATCCTCAAGCTCACGCCGCCCTCGGGACAGGCCCGCTACGTCGCGGCCGCCTTCCCGAGCGCCTGCGGCAAGACCAACCTGGCCATGCTCCAGCCGACCATCCCCGGCTGGAAGGTCGAGACGATCGGCGACGACATCGCCTGGATGCGCTTCGGCGACGACGGCCGGCTCTACGCCATCAACCCCGAGGCGGGTTTCTTCGGCGTCGCGCCCGGCACGGGTGAGACCACCAACGCCAACGCGGTCAAGACGCTCTGGGGCAACAGCATCTTCACCAACGTCGCGCTCACCGACGACGGTGACGTGTGGTGGGAGGGCCTGACCGACCAGCCGCCGGCGCACCTGACCGACTGGAAGGGCCGCTCCTGGACCCCGGACAGCGACGAGCCCGCGGCCCACCCGAACTCCCGCTTCACCACGCCCGCCTCCCAGTGCCCGATCATCGCTTCCGAATGGCAGGACCCCAAGGGCGTGCCCATCTCGGCGATCCTGTTCGGCGGCCGCCGCGCCACCGCGGTGCCGCTGGTCACCGAGTCGCTGAGCTGGCAGCACGGCGTCTTCCTCGGCGCGAACATCGCCTCGGAGAAGACCGCGGCGGCCGAGGGCAAGGTCGGCGAGCTGCGCCACGACCCGTTCGCGATGCTGCCGTTCTGCGGCTACAACATGGGCGACTACTTCGCCCACTGGCTGGACGTCGGCCGCCGCCAGGGCGCCGAGCTGCCGCGCATCTACTACGTGAACTGGTTCCGCAAGAACGCCGACGGCACGTTCATCTGGCCCGGCTTCGGCGAGAACAGCCGCGTGCTCAAGTGGATCGTGGACCGCCTCAACGGCCAGGCCAACGCCGTGCCGACCCCGATCGGGCTGCTGCCGGACGCGCTCGACACCGGAGGGCTCGACCTGGCGGAGGAGGACCTGCGCACGCTGCTGAGCGTCGACCGCGAGGTGTGGCGCGAGGAGGCGGCGCTGATCCCGGCCCACTTCGAGACGTTCGGCGAGCAGCTGCCCAAGGAGCTGTGGGAGGAGTACGACGCCCTGGTGGACCGCCTGGGCTGACCTTGTGCGACGCGGCGGGCCCGGCTAGCTTGGCGGGCCTGTCGTGCTGCCGAGGGGGCCGGGGTGGACAACGTCTTACTGATCGCGGCCGTCTGCGTGGTGGGCCTGGTCCTGGCCGCCGACCGAGCCGCCCAGAACGCCGCCGACAGGGCCCGGGGCAGGGCCAGGCCCGGCGGCTCCGGTCATGACCTGTCGGCCTACGAGCTGGCGTACCTCTTCGGCGGGCCGAGACGCGCGCTCAACGCGGCGCTGGCCGTCCTCGCGACGGCCGGCGCCGTTCGCGTCTCACGCGGCGCGTGGGTGACCATCGTGTACGGCGCCCGCCCGTCGCCGGTGCCGATCGAACAGGCGGTGCTGGACTTCCTCGGCATCCGGCAGGGCGGCTGCACGGCGGGTGAGCTGCGGCACGCGCTGGCGGAGCAGCCTGCGCTCACCGAACTGGGCACCGCGTTCGGGGTGTTCGTGGGCGCCCAGGCGATCTTCAAGCAGCGCCGCAAGCTGGGGGACCGGGTCAGCCACGAAGGGCGCAGGGTGCTCCTGTCCGCGTTGCGCCGGCATCCGCGCGGCCTGCGCGACCGGACCTCGCTGAGCCTGGCCGTCGGTATCCCCGTGGCGCTGTACGGCCTGGGCGCGGTGGACGACCGGATCATCGCCGAGGAGCTGTCCACCGGAGATCCGGGCGGTGACATCGCCGGAGCCTGCGGAACCCACGGGGACTTCTCCTCGGGGTTCGGCTCCTCGGACTCCTCCTCGGGCTTCGGGGACGGCGGGGGCGGTTTCGGGGGCGGCGACTTCGGCGGCGGATCGTCCGGCTGCGGTGGGGGCGGCGGGTCAGGTGGTTGACACCTTTTGGTGGGAAACTTTCCGCCGATCGCGGTCGTCTAGTGGTTACATGCAGAGGAGGCGGCTATGGGGGTCCTCGTAACACTCATCCTGGTCTGCGCCGTGTTGATCGCGGCCGTGATCGCGAACGCCACGTCGCTCAAGAGCAGATACGCCCGCATACGCCAGGCCGTGGACACGGGGGCGCGCGAGCTCGGCGCCTACGAGGTCGCCTATCTCGCCGGCGGCTCGCTGCGGGTGGTCAACACCGTCCTGGCCGTGCTGATCCGTACGGGACTGCTGCGGGTCTCCCGAGGCGGCCTCCTGCACCCCGTCGCGGGCGTGGACCGTCCCGGTGACGACCTCGAACGGGCCGTGCTGGCGGCGGCGGGCGGCCGGCCCGGCGGGACCCCGGCGGCGGAGGTGCGCCACGAGGTCGGCAAGGGCCAGGAGATGGGCGCCGTCGAGCATCGGCTCATCGCCGCCGGGCTGATCCTCCCCGGGGCGGCGAACGGGATGGCCCGCACCCGGCTCGGACTCCTGGCGCTGCTGTCGGCGCTGTGCCTGATCGTCGCGCTGGTGAGCCTCTTCTGCGTGCTGTTCCTGCCCGAGCCGGCCGCCATGGCGCGAGGGCTGCTGACCGTGGCCGCGGTGGCGCTGCTGGTGACCGGCTTCGTCGGACTGCGTACGTACGGACGGTTACGGCGGGCGCTGCGGAGCCTGGTCACCGAGGCGGGCCGCGACCGGCTGCGCACGGCGAGGACCTCGTATCGGCCTGGCGCGCCGGTGACGGCGGCGTCGGACATCTCCATGCCGGTCGCGCTGTACGGCATGGGCGCGATGGGCGACCCCGCGACCGAGGCCGAGCTGAACGCCCGGAACAACTCGGTGCCGGCCACCGGCGGCTGCGCGGGGGGAACCTGCGGCGGCTCCTACGACAACACCCACAGCTTCGGCGGCGGTGACTTCTCCAGCAGTTCCAGCAGCTCCGGCAGTTCCGGCAGTTCCGCCAGCTCGTGCGGCGGTGGCAGCAGTTCGTGCGGCGGCGGTGGCGGCTGCGGCGGAGGCTGCGGTGGCGGCTGACCACCGGCCGGAGCAGGCCCGGATGGAGCGGCTGGGGCTGGGCATCGGGTGGCGTTCGGAGATCGATCTCACGGTGGAGAGGCTGGCCGGCGTCGAGTTCGTCGAGGTCATCGCCGAGAACATCCGTCCCACGTCCCTGCCCACGTCGCTGCGGGTGCTGCGCGAGCGCGGGCTGCCGGTGATCCCGCACGGCGTGAGCCTCGGCGTCGGCGGCGCCGAACCGCCGTCCGCCGCGACCCTCGCCCACCTGGCCGCCTGTGCCCAGGCGCTGGACGCCCCGCTGGTCAGCGAGCACCTCGCCTTCGTCAGGGCGGGCGGCGTCGAGGCCGGTCACCTGCTGCCCGTGCCCCGCACCCGCGACGCGCTCAAGGTCGTCGCGCAGAACGTGCGCCAGGCCCAGGACGCGCTGCCCGTCCCGCTGGCTCTGGAGAACGTGGCCGCCATCTTCGGCTGGCCCGAGGACGAGCTCACCGACGGGCAGTTCCTCGGCGAGCTCGTCGAGCTCACCGGCGTGCGCCTGCTCATCGACGTCGCCAATCTCTACACCAACGAGGTGAACCTCGGGCTGCCGGCGGTCCAGGCGCTGGACGACCTGCCGCTCTCGCAGCTCGCGTACGTGCACGTCGCCGGCGGGGAGGAGCACGGCGGCGTCTGGCACGACACGCACACCGCCTCGGTGCCCGAGCCCGTCCTCGACATCCTCGCGGCCCTGTGCGCCCGCACCGACCCGCCAGGGGTCCTGCTGGAGTGGGACGACCACTACCCCAGCGACGACGCACTCGCCGCCGAACTCTCCCGCATCCGAGCCGCGACCACCAGACCCCCCACATGACTCCCGACCCGCCCGCCGGGCTTGGCCGGGACCTTGGGGTGGGCGCTGGGGTGGATGGTGAGGCTCGGCGGAGGCTGGGTGCGGCGCAGGCGCGGGTGGTGGCGGCGCTGGTCGGCGGGGCTGAGCCGCCGGAGGGGTTCGACGCCGAGCGGCTGAGGGTGCAGGCGGGGAGCCTGGTGGCCAAGCGCCGCAGCGTCGTGGCCAGGCTGCGGCCCGACGCGGCCAGGGCGGCGGGGAAGGACCTGGTCGCCGACTTCGCCGCCTACGCCCGCTCCCGGACGGCGCCGCCGCCCGGCTATCGCGCGGACGCCGACGACTTCGCGGCCTGGCTCCGTACCCAAGGGAAGATGCCCGCCGCGCCCGGTGAGCCCGCTCAGTCCGGTGAGCTCGCTCAGTCTCGTGAGCTCGCTCAGTCCGGTGAGCTCGCTCAGTCGGGGGAGTCCGGCGCGGTCCGTGGGTCGGTCAAGGGGGCGTGGTGGCGGTGGTTACGGCGGGGTGTCGGCTGATCAGAGGAAAGATCACGCCGGTGGCAGACCCTCTCCGGAGGACGGTTACGCTGTCAATTACGCGCTATTCCCCTCGGTGCCCGAGCGGCCACGGGTGGCGAGTGGCGGCTGCCCCCGCAGGCCCTGTGAAAGACCTGGAGGACGGCCGGGCTGAGCATCCAGGCGGTGCGCACGCCGGCGGCGCCGACCGGATTCGCGCACGGGCCCATGGACGGGCTCGTGGACGAGGCGGAAGGTCGCGTGGAGCCCGTTCTGGACACGGGCACGGGCGAAACGCGGTGATAATGGCCTGTTGGGTCGTCCGACCTGAGGTACTGCAGCGCTGGGGAGGGACTCCGTGGGCCTGCGCGATCTGGTCTACCGGGTGTACGAACGCCGGTTGGAGGCCAAGCTGTCGAAAGACAGCATGCCCCGGCACGTCGGGGTCATCATCGACGGCAACCGCCGCTGGGCGCGCGCCATGGGGATGCGGGACGTCGCGACGGGACACCGCAAGGGCGCCGACAAGATAGCCGAGCTGCTCACCTGGTGCCGCGAGACCGGCGTCGAGGTCGTCACGGTCTGGATGCTGTCCAACGACAACCTCAACCGTCCCAGCGAGGAGCTCGAGCCGCTGCTGGGCATCATCGAGGACGTCACGCGGGAGCTCGTGGAGCAGGGGTGGCGGATCAGCCCGGTAGGCGCACTCGACCTGCTTCCGGACAGGACGGCCAATGTCCTGAAAAACGCGAAAGAAGTGACATCACACCGTCCGGGCCTGATTGTGAACGTTGCAGTTGGGTATGGAGGAAGGCGTGAGATTGCCGATGCGGTGCGCTCACTCCTCCAGGAGCATGCGAGCAAGGGCGCGAGCATCGAGGACCTCGTCGAGGTGCTCGATGTCGAACATATCGCGGAGCATCTCTACACTCGCGGCCAGCCCGACCCGGATCTGCTCATCCGGACCTCGGGCGAGCAGCGTCTGTCGGGTTTCATGTTGTGGCAGAGCGCTCACTCAGAGTTCTACTTCCACGAGGCTTACTGGCCCGACTTCCGCAGGGTGGATTTCCTGCGGGCGCTGCGAGACTACGCTGCGAGACACCGACGTTACGGTTCCTGACGGGACATCTGGGTATCCAGAACGTAACGTTGGAAGTGTCCGGTCGCAGACCGGACACTCCGGAGAGGTCCCGCCTTTGCGCCAACACTTGCCAAGGGGGGCCGGAACCCGGCGCCGCCGGCAGGTCGCGGTGGCAGATCCGGGTCCGGTCCGAATCCCGCCTCGTCTGCAGGGTGCCCGACCGCTAGGGCGCCCGGGGGAGAACGTGTGGCAGTGTCCTCGAGCAACCCTTCGACCAAGCCCGCCAAGCGCACCTACGTGCTGGACACCTCGGTCCTGCTGGCCGATCCAGCGGCGATGACTCGCTTCGCGGAGCACGATGTCGTCCTGCCGATCGTCGTGATCACGGAGCTGGAGGGAAAGCGGCACCATCCCGAGCTGGGCTATTTCGCCAGAAAAGCCCTGCGCTACTTCGACGACCTGCGCGTGGAGTACGGCAGGCTGGACGAGCCCATGCCGACAGGGGACGGCACGATCAGGGTTGAGCTCAATCACAGCGATCCATCCATCCTGCCCGTCGGGTTCCGCCTGGGCGACAACGACACGCGCATCCTCACCGTGGCCCGCACGCTGGCCGCCGAGGGTTGCGATGTCGTGCTCGTCTCCAAGGACCTGCCCATGCGGGTCAAGGCGGCCTCGATCGGCCTGTCGGCGGAGGAATACCGCGCCGGGCTGGTCGTCGAGTCCGGCTGGACGGGGATGGCCGAGGTCCAGGTGACCGCGGAGCATGTCGAGACGCTGTTCGAGCACGGCACGGCCGACCTGGAGGAGACCAGGGAGCTGCCCACGCACACCGGTCTGCGGCTGCTGTCGGCGAAGGGATCGGCGCTCGGTCGGGTGCAGCCCGACAAGTCGGTCAGGCTGGTGCGCGGTGACCGTGAGGTGTTCGGGCTGCACGGCCGCTCCGCGGAGCAGCGCATCGCGCTGGATCTGCTCATGGACCCGGAGATCGGCATCGTCTCCCTCGGCGGCCGGGCCGGCACGGGCAAGTCCGCCCTGGCCCTCTGCGCGGGCCT
This sequence comes from Nonomuraea glycinis, assembly GCF_014646515.1. Lineage (GTDB taxonomy): Bacteria > Actinomycetota > Actinomycetes > Streptosporangiales > Streptosporangiaceae > Nonomuraea > Nonomuraea glycinis. The sequence continues at coordinate 201,338 of NZ_BMNK01000011.1, read as the reverse complement.
GGAGGCGGTCCTGGAGCGCCGCCAGCACCGCAAGGTGGTCGTCTTCCGCCCGCTGTACGCGGTCGGCGGTCAGGAGCTCGGCTACCTGCCCGGCGGCGAGGGCGAGAAGATGGGCCCGTGGGCGCAGGCGGTCTACGACACCCTGGGCGCGGTCACCACGCCGGAGGTGATCGACGAGGTGCTCGATCGCGGGATGCTGGAGGTGCTGCCGCTCACCCACATCCGCGGCCGGTCGCTGCATGACGCCTTCGTCATCGTGGACGAGGCCCAGTCGCTGGAGCGCGGGGTGCTGCTGACCGTGCTCAGCCGCATCGGCGCCAACTCGCGGGTGGTGCTCACCCACGACATCGCCCAGCGGGACAACCTTCGGGTCGGGCGGCACGACGGCGTGGTCGCCGTGGTGGAGAAGCTGAAGGGGCATCCGCTGTTCGCGCACGTCACGCTGACCAGGTCCGAGCGCTCGCCGATCGCCGCACTGGTGACGGAGATGCTGGAGGACCTGTCCATCTAGTCACTTGAACTCGCCGCACGTGAGCCGCCCCTCCGTGGTGCTGGAGGGGCGGTCCACGTACCGGCGGACGATCTTGACTTCCTCGACGGTCGTGTCCTGCTGGGCGGTGCACACGATCTGGGCCTTGCCGGGCTCGGTCAGCGTGCCGTCACCCCTGATGAACACGGTCAGCGTCGAGGTGCGCGGCAGCTTGACCTCGTCGCGCTGGACGGGGTTGAGCGAATCCTCGGTGCCCTCGAAGGCGAAGCCGCGCAGGGCGGTGTCCCGGTCGCCGAGCGGCTGGGTGGAGGCGTCGAACAGGGCGGTGAGCAGGCTGCTCACCGAGTCGGAGTCCACGTCGGCGGGCTCCAGCGCGAGCTCGCCGTCCTTGAGCAGGTAGATGGTCTTGGACGGGGGCGGCACCCGGACGACGGGCGGGCCGCCCCGCTCCATCACGTCGGTGGGGGAGATGCCGCACGCCGCCGCCAGGAGCAGCGCGGCCACCGCGAGCGCGGGTCTCCTGCTCATGCGTGCGGGAGCCAGACCGTGAAGAGCGTGCCGGGACTCTGCGCCCGTACGGAGATCGTGCCGCCGTGCAGGTGCACGTTGGCGCGCGCGATGGCCAGCCCCAGGCCGCTGCCCTGACTGCGGGAGCGGCCCGCGCCCGCCTTGTAGAAGCGGTCGAACACGTACGGCATCGCCGCCGCCGGGATGCCCTGGCCGTGGTCGCGCACCTTCACCTCCAGGCCGTTCTGCGTGGCTCTCGCGCTGACCTTCACCGGGGGGCCGCCGTGCTTGATCGCGTTGCCGACCAGGTTGGCCACGATGACGTCGAACCTGCTCAGGTCGAGGGTGACGGTCAGGCTCCGGGAGGAGCTGACCTGGACCTGCTCGCTCCAGCCGCGCACCTCCAGGCATTCCTGGATGGCGTCGGACACGTTGACCGGCTCCAGGTTGAGGGTGGCCGTGCCCGCGTCGAAGCGGCTCACCTCGATGAGGTGCTCGACCAGTTCGCGCAGCCGCTCGATCTCGTGCAGCACCAGCCGCACCGCCTCGGCGGGCGCGGGCGGCAGCCGGTCGGCCTCCTCCGAGAGCATGTCCGCCACGGCCGTCATCGCGGTGAGCGGGGTGCGCAGCTCGTGCGAGACGTCGGCGACGAACCTGCGGGACATCGCCTCCAGCGAGCGCAGCTCCGACACGCTCAGCTCCAACGCCGCCGCCGCGTCGTTGAACCGGGACGTGAGCTCGGCGAGCTCGTCCTGTCCGTGCACCGGCAGGCGGGTGTCCAGGCGGCCCTGGCCGAGCGCCTGAGCGGCCGCGCTGAGCCGCCGGACGGGCAGCAGCACCTGCCTGGCCGACAGCACGGCCACCACCAGGGCGATCAGCACGACGGCCGCGCCGCCCTGGGCGAGGGTGGCGCGCAGCGTGGCCAGCTGGCTCTCGTCGTTGCGCAGCGGGAAGAAGACGAAGGCCCGTAGCCCGGTGGCCTCGGGCGCCTCCGCGGTCTCGCGGTGGACCTCGGCGCCGACGATGAGCCAGAGCTCGCCGCGCAGCTCCTTGCGCTGGGTGACGATGCTCTGCTTGGCCCGGCCGTGCAGCTCGTTGGGCACGTCGTTCATGGTCATCGGGCCGTCGGTGTGCGTCAGCCTGCCGTACTCCAGGACGACGCTGCGGCCGGGCCCGTCGAGTGCCTGGGACAGGTTGGTCAGCTCTCTGGTGCCGGGTTCGGCCTCGCCCGGCCTGAGCCTGCCGATGGGGAAGCTGATCTGGTTGAGCTGCCTGGTCACCAGGTCGACGGCGGAGTCCTCGGCCCGCTTGATCAGCGCCGCCTTGGCCAGCTCGAACCCGATGGTCGCGACGAGGGCGGAGGCGGTGACGGCCACCAGGGTGAAGGTGATGATCAGACGCGCGCGGAACCCGGTGGGTAGCCAGATCACGGAGGACTGAACCGGTAGCCGAAGCCGCGCACGGTGTGGATGAACACCGGCTCCGCCGGTCTCGGCTCGATCTTCGCCCGGACCCGCTGCACGCAGGCGTCGACCAGGCGGGAGTCCGCGACGTGCGTGTGGTCCCAGACCGCGCGCAGCAGGTAGCGCCGGTTGAGCACCTGGCCGGGATGGCGTACCAGCTCCAGCAGCAGTCGCAGCTCGGTGGGCGTCAGGTGGATCTCCTTGCTGGCCAGCATGACCTTGAGCGCGCCTCTGTCGATCATGAGGTCGCCGAACGAGATGCGGTCCGAGGCGGCGGATTCGGCCCTGCGCAGTATGGCGCGGATGCGGGCGTCCAGCACCCGCGGCTCCACCGGTTTGACCACGTAGTCGTCGGCGCCGGCCTCCAGGCCGACCACCACGTCCAGGTCGTCGCCCCGCGCGGTGAGCAGGATCACGGGGAGCTGGTCGAGCTTGCGGATGCGCCGGCACACCTCCACGCCGTCGATGCCGGGCAGCATGACGTCCAGGATGACGATCTCGGGACGGCGGGAGCGGATGTGGTCCAGAGCCTCCTCGCCCGTCGCGTAGGCCGTGACGGAGTGCCCCTGCCTGGTCAGCGCAAGTTCGAGCGCCGTGCGTACGGAGGGGTCGTCTTCAACGAGGAGAATGCCAGCCACGGGCACATTATTAGTCCATGTCTCATATATCCGGGTTGTGTCACGAAACCGTGACCTGTCGGGGATGGGGCCCTTAAGTCCCTGCGGCAGGCTGGTTACGGCCCTCCCTTCGGTTACGGGAGCCCGAAGGGAGGGTCGTCTCAGTGTGACCAAAATCACAACGATCGGGAAAGTCCGGGCTAACCTGCAGGTTAGCCAACAGAAGGCAAAGTAAATCCCGCGTTTCGGTTGCGGAGTACCCCCCCAGGCAGGGCAAGCTCATGGACCGTGAGCCCAGGCCCGAAGTTGAGTGAGCGCCCAGCGCGCAGCGCCTCCCGCCCGACACGTCGGCGCTCGCGGCTGACCCTGAAGCAGATAGCGATCATCACCGTGTCCTTGGTGGTCGTCTTCGGCGGCGGCGGTTACGTCGCCAACCGCGCGATCCAGAACGCCAACGCCCCGCAGGGCGACGTGCTCTCGCTGGAGGATCTCGGCGCGTTCGCCAGCGGTGACCTCAACGCGCCGGACCCCGAGACCGACGCGCTCAAAGAGGCGGCCACGCAGGCTTACAAGGCCGCCGAGCTCAAGGCCGCGCGCGAGGGCAAGGACGCGCTCGACGTGATCGAGATCAAGAAGAAGGCGCCGGGCGGCGACGGCTTCCCGCCCGCCAACTTCCCGCCCGGCAGCGACCCGTCCCCCGGCAGCAACAAGGCCACGGCCAAGAGCATGCTGGCCTCGGCCGGGTTCGGCCTGGACCAGTGGGGCTGCCTGGAGTCGCTCTGGATGAAGGAGAGCGGCTGGAACGAGCGGGCGATGAACCGCTACTCCGGCGCCTACGGCATCCCCCAGTCCCTGCCCGGCACCAAGATGGCCAGCGCGGGCGCGGACTGGCAGACCAACGCCGCCACCCAGATCAAGTGGGGCTTGGGCTACATCAAGGGCCGTTATGGCACTCCGTGCGCGGCATGGGGGCACTCGCAGGCCAAGGGATGGTACTAGCGGGTCAGCTTTCCTTCTGTAATCGGCAAGCCGTCGCGCCCCTCCATGTATGACCGCGCACGCTGGCGGCATGGGTGTGAAGGTCAGTGTGATCGTCAATGTCCACAACCCGGGGGATCGCGCCGATGCGTGCATCCGCTCCACGCTGGAGCAGACCCTTCCGGCGGACGACTATGAAGTGATCTTCGTCGACGACGGGTCCACCGACGGGGTCGCCGAGCGGCTCGACACCGTCGCGGCCGTCCGCCGCAACGTGCGGGTGCTGCACCTGCCGCACACAGGATCACCGATGCGCGGGCGCAACGTCGGCCTGGCGTCGGCCAGGGGCGACTACGTCTACCTGCTCGACCAGTACGACAGGCTGGAGCGGGACGCGCTGGAGCGGATGCACGAGCGGGCTGCCGAGACCGACGCCGACGTGCTCGTCGGCCGCCTGGCGCGCGACGGCGGCGCGCCGATGACCGCGTTCGACCGCAGCAAGGCCCGCGCCGACATCCTGCGCGACCGGCTGCTCAGCCTGCTCACGCCGCACAAGCTCTACCGCCGCGCTTTCCTTGAGGAGCACGAGCTCGGCTTCGCCGTGCCCGGCGGGCCCATCGCCGAGCAGGACTTCGTGATGCGGGCCTACCTGCAGGCCAAGGTCATCGCCGTGCTGGCCGAGCACGTCTGCTGCCACCTCGGCGAGCGCACCGTGATCGAGGAGAACCCGCGCACCACCGTACGGGAGCTGCGGGCGCTGCTCGGCCACATCGACGCCTACGTCGGGGAGGGCCGCCAGCGCGACCGCATGTACGCCCACTGGCTGCGCACCGCCGTACTGCGGCCCTTCCTCACCACCGCGTTCGCGAGCTCCTCCATCGACCGGGGCGCCTACTTCCGGATGATCCAGGACCTGGTCGGCGAGCGTTTCCCCGACCGGCTCGACCGCTACCTGCCGGTTCAGCTCAGGGCCATCGCCACGCTGATCCGCGCCGGGCGGCTGGACCAGCTCGTCATGCTGGCCAACTCCTCACGGCGGGCGGGGCTGCGCGCCGACCTGACCGAGGTCCGCTGGGACGCGCACGTCCTGGTGCTCGGGCTGGCCGTCGAGGTGCTGGGCGGGGACGGCAGGCCCGACCGGTTCCGCACCGACGGCGAGCGCCTGTACTGGAAGCCGCCGCGGGCCATCGACGCCAAGCTGCTGCCGGACCACGTCACCGACGTCACCGACTCCGTCGAACGCGCCCGCATCGAGGTCTACGTACGGCATGCGGAGACCGGGGACGTGCACTTCCTTCCGGTGGCGTACCAGGTCGAACGGGTGCCGGAGGGACGCCGGCACGCCCGCGTTCGGATCACCGGGGAGGCCAGGATGGACGTGATCGCGGCCGCCCAGGGCGAGCCGCTCAGGCCCGGCCAGTGGGAGGTGCACGTACGCATGTTCGGCGGCGCCTACCAGGCCAGGAGCCGGGTGCGGCGGACGGACGGCCCGCTCAACTGCCTGGGCGTGCTCGCCCAGCGGCCCAGGATGCGGCTGGTGGTGCCGTGCTGGACCGACGACGGTCAGCTCGGCCTGGCCGTCGAGCCGCGCTCGTTCACCGAGTCGATCGCCCTGGTGTCCCCCGGGGTGCGGGCCAAGCTGGTGGAGGAGCACCTGTTCGTGGTGCTGCCCGTGCCGTACGTGCCGCCGAGCGGCGGGCCGCCGCTGGAGCTGGTGCTGCGCGGCGCCGGGCGGCGGCCCCGCGAGGTGTCGGCGCCCGCGCTGGTCGAGGCCGGGGTGCCGGGCAAGATGGCCGGCCAGCTCGTGGCCAAGGTGCCGGTCAAGCGCCGGATGGCGGGCCGCGACACCCTCGGCCCCGGCGCCTGGCTGCCGTCGCTGCGCAGCACGGAGGAGGAGATCGGGCTGCGCTTCGCGCTGGAGATGCGCCGGGGGCGGGTCGAGGTGTGCCCGAGCAGCGCGGTCACCCCGCAGCGGCGCTCGCCCATGGGCCGCGACACCGTCCTGCACCGCCTGGGCCGCCGCCTGCCCGGCGCGCGGCACCTGGTGCGGCTGGCCCGCGCGGGCAAGCATCGTTACCTCAAGGACTGACCCACCCGGGTCTCCCCCTATGGGGCCGGAATCCACACGCTATGGGGAAGCTGTGTGGCCCAGCCGGTGCAGGCGGAGCGCGAGCTGGATCTCCAGCGCCCGCTCGGGCTCCTGCCAGCCGTCGCCGAGCAGCTTGCCGATCCTGTCGAGGCGCTGCGTGACGGTGTTGACGTGGATGTGCATGGCCTCGGCCGTGCGCGACGGCGAGCCTCCGCAGCCGAAGTAGGCGGTCAGCGTCGCGCCCAGCGCGGTGCCCCGCTGGGTGTCGTAGTCGATGACCGGGCCGAGCACCGAGCCGACGAAGCCGCGCACGTCGCGGCCCTCGCCGATGAGCAGGCCGACGAAGCCCAGCTCGGCGGCGCTCGCCCCGTCGCCCGCGCGGCCGAGCGCGATGAGCGCCTCCGCGCAGCGGCGTGCCTCGTGGTAGGCGGTGGCCACGTCGCCGGCCTGCGACGCGCCCGCCGTGGCCGGGGCGCGCAGCGACGCGCTCAGCTCGGCGGCGACCCGGCGGGCGAGGTCGCCGGCGCGCACGCCGGGCAGCAGCAGCACCACCTCACCGGCCCGGCCGGCGGCCAGCCCGTGCCGGACGGCCGCCTCAGAAGAGGCCCAGAACGCCGCCCGCTCGCGCTGCCCGTCGTGCCTGACCACCACCACGACGTGCGGCGCGGACAGGTCGACGCCCAGCCTGCGGGCCCGGTCGTGCAGGCCGGGCGAGTCCGGCCGGGAGATCAGGTCGTCGAGCAGCTCGCCGCGTACCCGTCCCTCCGCCTCCGCGACGCTCCTGCGGAACAGCAGCAGCAGCGCGCACACCAGCGCGGCCCGCTCCAGGATGCGCTCGTCGGCGTCGTCGCTGCGCAGGACCAGCGTGCAGAGCGGCTCCCCGCCGACGTCCACCGACGCGATCCGCAGGTCGCCCTTGCGCACGGTACGGCCCAGCGCCCTGGACGCCTGCGCGGCCTCGGACACGCCGGCGTCCAGCTCGCCCGCGTCGCCGGTGAGCGGCCTGCCGAGGTCGTCGAGGACGGCCAGCGACCCACCGAGCACGTCCGTCACGACGGCGGCCACGTCCTCGATGCCGCCGCCCCGCAGCACCAGCGAGGTCATCCGGTCGTGGGCCGTCGCGGCCCGCTCCACCGCCTCGGCGTGCTCCCGGGCGGTGGAGTGCGCCCGGGAGAGCTCCTCCAGCGCGTTCCTGGTCTCCTGCAGCAGCCGGGCGTTGTCGAGCGCCACGGCGGCGTGCGCGGCCAGGCTCGCCAGCAGCGACACCTCCTCCTGCGCGAAGGGCCTGGCGCTGCGGTTGGCGGCGAACAGCACGCCGATCACCCGCTGGCCCAGCCGCAGCGGCACGCCGAGGATCGCGACCAGGCCCTCCTCGATGACGGCCTCGTCGATGTCGTGCTTGTGGCGGAAGCGCGCGTCGTCGAAGTAGTCGACCGTCGTGTACGGCACCGCCGTCTGCGCGACCAGCCCGCCGAGCCCTGCCCCCATGGCCAGCCTGAGCGACCTGAACTTGGCCGAGATCGAGCCGTCGGTCACCCGCATGTACGTGTCGCCGCGGGCGGGGTCGTGCAGCGTGAGGTAGGCGGTGTCGGTGGCCAGCAGCCGCCGGGCCCGGTGCACGATCGCCTCCAGCACCGCGTCCACGTCGCGCAGCGCCGACAGGTCGCCCGCGGTGTCGTAGAGGGCCGACAGCTCGGCCTCGCGCCTGGCCCGGCGCCGCAGCAGCGCCCGCACCTTGAGCGCCTCGACCTTGGCGAGCTCCAACTCCTCCACGGCCGCCGGATCGGCCCCGGCGGCCCTGGCCTCGATGATGGGCCCCTCGAACTCGACCGCCGAGGCCTGCCGGGCGAGCAGTTCGAGGAAGCGCCTGACCACTATCGAGCCGTCCAGCCGCCGTCGACGGGCAGGGACACGCCGGTGATGAACGAGCCGCTGGGGCCGCACAGATAGGCGACGAGCTCGGCCACCTCCTCGGGCTCGATCAGCCGCTTGATCGCCGCCGGCGCCAGCATGATGTCCGCGACGACCTCGTCCGCGCCGATGCCGTGCATCCTGGCCTGGTCCGCGATCTGCCCCTCGACCAGCGCCGTCCGCACATAGGCGGGGCACACGCAGGTGGAGGTCACGCCGTGCGGTGCCCCTTCGAGCGCCAGCGTCTTGGAGAACCCCTCCAGCGCATGCTTCGCCGTCGTATAAGCCGATTTATACGGCGAAGCGCGCAATCCATGGACGGAGGAGATGTTGACGATCCGTCCCCACCCCCGGGCGTACATCCCCGGCAGCACCCGCCGCGCGATCAGGAACGGAGCCTCCACCATGACCTTGAGGATGGTGGCGAACACCTCCGGCGGGAACTCCTCGATCGGCGCCACATGCTGGAATCCGGCATTGTTCACCACGATGTCCACGGGCTCGTCCGGCAGCCCGTCGGCGAACCCGGGCGCGCTCAGGTCGGTCACCACGGCCAGCCCGCCGACCTCCGCCGCCACCTTCGCCGCCGCCTCGCCCTGCCGGTCGACCACCAGCACCCTGGCCCCGTCCGCGGCCAATCGCCGGGCGCAGGCCGCACCGATGCCGCTCCCCGCCCCCGTCACCAGTGCGGTACGTCCAGTCAGCTCCTTCGCCATGCATCCGACCCTAGGCGCAGGCCGGCCCGTGACGCATGGCTGCCACCGACATAAATCAGCGACGCGCCATGTGTGCCCGACTCCTGGAAGGGGAATCTCCTTGACGCTGATACCGTACGGGGCATGAACGCGTATCCGTCCCGTTGGTGGCCCGCCCTCTAGGCGGTCCCACCAGCGCGCGTACGCATCCTGGCCGCCTCGACGAGGCGGCCGCCGGCATCAGCAGGACGCCCGTCGAGCACTCGACACACCGAAAGGGCGTCACATGACCGGCACGACCACTTGGGCCACCCTGCTCGCCACGCTCCTCGATCGCGAGGCCCTCACCTCCGGCCAGGCGGCCTGGGCCATGTCCCAGATCATGTCGGGCACCGCGACGGACGCCCAGATCGCCGCCTTCGCCGTCGCCCTGCGGGCCAAGGGCGAGACCATCGCCGAGGTCGCGGGCCTGGCCGACGGCCTGCTGGCCGGCACCTCCGCGATCAGGATCCCCGGCGACACCGTGGACCTCGTCGGCACCGGCGGCGACCGCGCGAACACCGTCAACATCTCCACCATGGCCGCCATCGTCGCCGCGGCGGCCGGCGCCAAGGTCGTCAAGCACGGCGGCCGCGCCGCCTCCTCCACCACCGGCGCCGCCGACGTCCTGGAGGAGCTGGGCGTCGCCATCGACCTGCCCCCGGCCGCCGTCGCCCGGGTCGCCGAGGAGGTGGGCATCACCTTCTGCTTCGCCCCCACCTTCCACCCGGCGCTCAAGCACGCCTCCCGCGCCCGGCGCCAGCTCGGCATCCCCACCGTCTTCAACTTCCTGGCCCCGCTCACCAACCCGGCGCTCCCCGCCGCCCAGGCGGTCGGCGTCTACCACGAGACCATGGCGGCCGTGATCGCCGGAGTCCTGGCCGAACGCGGCGCGTCCGCCCTGGTCTTCCGGGGCGACGACGGCCTTGACGAGCTCACCACCTCCGGCCCGTCCACCATCCACGTCGTACGCCGCGGCACGGTCGGGCGCACCCGCCTCGACCCCGCCGACCTCGACATCCCCTACTGCGACCCCGCGGACCTGCGCGGCGGCGACGCCCCGCACAACGCCGCCGTGGCCCGCGCCGTCCTGTCCGGCGAGACCGGCCCGGTCAGGGACATCGTGCTGCTCAACGCCGCCGCCGCCCTGGTGGCCACCGGCGGCGCCCCGCCCGCCGACGAGCTCACCCCCGCCCTGGCCCAGGCCTGCAAGCAGGCGGCGGAGGCCGTCGACACGGGGGCCGCCACGGCACTGCTGGCGCGCTGGATCACCGCCACCCAGCGTGCCCGCGCGGGGCGGGCCTGACCGGGCTCAGGTCCGGCCGGGCTCAGGTCGGCCGGGTCATCGGCAGGAGGTCCAGCAGGGCGTCCAGCTGCTCCTCGGTCAGGGTGCCGTTGCTGACGTGCCCGCGTTCGATGACCACCTCGCGGATGGTCCTGCGCTCGGTCAGGGCCTGCTTGGCGATCTTGGCGGCCTCCTCGTACCCGACGTGCCGGTTGAGCGGGGTCACGATGGACGGGGAGGACTCGGCGTACTCACGCATCCGGTCCTCGTTCGCGGTGATGCCGGTGACGCAGCGGTCGGCGAGCAGCCTGGAGATGTTCGCCAGCAGGCGGATGGACTCCAGGATGTTGCGGGCGATGATCGGCAGCTGCACGTTCAGCTCGAAGCTGCCCGAGGCGCCGGCGAAGGTGATGGCGGCGTCGTTGCCGATCACCTGGGCCGCGACCATGGCGGTGGCCTCGGGGATGACCGGGTTGACCTTGCCGGGCATGATGGACGAGCCCGGCTGCAGGTCGGGCAGGTTGATCTCACCGAGGCCCGCCCTGGGGCCGGAGCCCATCCAGCGCAGATCGTTGGCGATCTTGTTGAGGGAGACGGCCACCACCTTGAGCTGGCCGGAGAGCTCGACGATGGAGTCCTGGGCGCTCTGGGCCTCGAAGTGGTCCATCGCCTCCCGGAAGCCGATGCCGGTCGCCTCCCGCAGCTTGGCGATCGCCAATTCGGCGAAGCCCGGCGGGGTGTTGATGCCGGTGCCCACCGCGGTGCCGCCCAGAGGGAGCTCCAGCACGTGCCCGAGCGCGGACCTGACCCGCACCGCGCCGTGCTCGACCTGCGTGGCGTAGCCGCCGAACTCCTGGCCGAGCGTCACCGGCGTGGCGTCCATCAGGTGGGTCCTGCCGGACTTCACCACCTCCTGGAACTCCAGCTCTTTGGTACGCAGCGCCGTCGCCAGGTGCTCCAGCGAGGGCAGCAGGTGGTAGCTCACCTCGGTCGCCGCCGCGACGTGGATCGAGGTGGGGAAGACGTCGTTGGACGACTGGGAGGCGTTCACGTGGTCGTTCGGGTGCACCGGGCGGCCCAGCCGCTCCTCGGCCAGAGAGGCGATGACCTCGTTGGCGTTCATGTTGGACGAGGTGCCCGAGCCGGTCTGGAACACGTCCACGGGGAAGTGGGCGTCGTGCTCGTTCTCGGCCACGTCCGCCGCCGCCTGGGCGATGGCCTCGGCCAGGTCCTTGTCGAGCACCCCCAGCTCGCCGTTGGCCTCCGCGGCCACCGCCTTGACCAGGCCGAGCGCGGCGATGTGGGACGGCTCGAGCGGTCGCCCCGAGACCGGGAAGTTCTCCACCGCTCGCTGGGTCTGCGCACGCCATTTGGCGCCGGCCGGAACGCGCACTTCGCCCATCGAGTCATGTTCTATACGGAACTCGCTCATGCCTCCCAGTCTGGCTCACGCTTCGCCGATCAGCCGGGAGCGGCCCCAGGTTGAGCTGTCAGCTTGAGAGCAGCGCCACGATCAGGATGGCGATCACCACGGCCGCCGCGGCCGCCACGGCCATGAGGATCAGCATGCCGTTGCGGTTGCCCGTCCCCTGCGGCTCGGGCTGGCTCGCGATGGAGAACAGATCGGTGCCCAACCCGTGCGAGTCGGGCCGCTCCGGCGGGGGGCCCATCGGCGGCGGTCCCTGCTGGAAGGGCATCTGCTGCTCGCCCTGGTAGGGCATCGGGCCGGGCGGCCGGCCCTGCTGTCCCGGGTGCTGGGCGGGCGGATAGACCTGCAGGCCGGGGGAGCCGTTCTGCGGCCTGGACGGGTGGATGCGGGTGGTCGACATCGCGCCCTCGTCGCCTGGCCGCTGCGGGGGCGGGCCCTGCGGCGGCGCCCCCTGCTGGGAGGCGTCCTGCGTGGGCGGCGTCTGGGGGAGCGGGGACTTCGGGCGCATCAGGCTGACCGTCCGCTCCGGGTCCGCGGCCTGCGGCTTCTGGGCCGCGGGGCCCGTACCTTGCGCGGGTGACTCCTGCTGCGGCCACCCCGGCTGCTGCTGAGCGGGCGCGCCGGCAGGAGGGCGGCCCTGCCCGGGCGGCGCGCCGACCGGAGGACGGCCGCCCCGTCCGGGAGCACCGGCTGGGGGACCGGCTTGGCCGGGCGCGCCGGCAGGAGGACCACCGGCTTGTACGGGTGCGCCGGCGGCAGGGCGGCCCCCTCCGGGCGGCGCACCGAGCGGAGGACGTCCGGTCCGTCCGGGCGCGCCGTCAGGGAAATCGGCCCGTCCGGGAGCGCTGTCAGGGAAGCCGGTCCGTCCGGGAGCGGCGGCAGCGGGGCGGCCGGTCTGGCCGGGGGCGCCGGAGGGCGGGCCGCCCGCCTGGCCGGGGGCGCCCACTGGAGGGCGGCCCTGGGGCGGGGCGCCGGGGGCGGCTCCCGGAGGGGTGGCGGGCGGCTTCGGCACAAGGCTCTCCTCGTCGGTCAGGGCCTCAGCCGTGATCACCGGCATCTCGCTGGTAGGCGTGTCCGCGACCATCCTGAGCATGGTCTCCGCCTTAGCGGCGCTGAGCCGCTTCTTGTAGTTCTTGTTGAGCAGCCCGTCGAGCACCGGGCGCAGCTGGCCTGCCTGGGTGGGCACGTCGGCGTTCTCGCTCAGCAGCGCCGCGAGGGTCTCGGCGATCGTGGACCGCTCGTAGGCGGGCCGCCCCTCGACGGCGAAGTAGAGGGTGGCGCCGAGGGACCAGATGTCGGACTCGGGCCCGGTGTACTCGCCCCTGGCCCGCTCGGGGGCGGTGTAGCCGGGGGAGCCGATGACCATGCCGGTCTTGGTGAGCTTAGGGTCGCCCTCGGCCTTGGCGATGCCGAAGTCGGTGAGCACCACGCGGCCGGTCTCGGTGATGAGCACGTTGCCGGGTTTGACGTCACGGTGGGTGATGCCCTGGGAGTGCGCGGCCCGCAGCGCGCCGAGCAGGTCGACGCCGATCTCCGCCACCAGTCGCGGCGGCAGCGGCCCCTCCTCGTCGATCACCTGCTCCAAGGAGCGGGCCTCGATGAGCTCCATGATGATCCATGGGCTGTTGTCGTGGATGAGCACGTCGTGGATGGCGGCGACTGCCGTGTGGTTGATGCGCGCGGCGAGGCGTCCTTCGCGGACCATGCGTTCGCGCAGCTCAGCGCGCTGCTGCTCGGTCAGCCCGGGGTCCTGGCGGATTTCCTTGACCGCCACTTCGCGCCCGAGGGCACGGTCACGGGCTCGCCAGACGGTGCCCATGGTGCCCCGGCCCAGGGGCGAGATGAGCTCGTAGCGCTCCGCTAGCAGGCGTGTCTGGTGTTCCGGCATGAGAAGAAGATATCGATTCTCGGTTGGGAAGTGCTTTACCCTCGCTTGCGAAGTTCTCTTGGCCAGAACCGCCGAGGAAGGAACAACTTTATCACCGTCGCTTTCAAACGGGCATAAGCGGACGGAGCCGGTCGAGGTTCGCCTCGTTTCCGGTGGACTCCCTCACCCGGCCTGCGCTCCTGCCGTTGCATGGGCATGCTGAGCGCCGCCGCGGTGGCCTCGGCCCTGTGCAGCCCTCGATGCGAGGGCCTGCGTGGGAAAGACGGCCCGCCGAACGCCACCGCCGGGCGCTCCGGCCGGCGCTCCAGCCTGCGCGGCGGCATCGGCTCCTCCGCCGAGCCGCCTGCCGCGACCCGGGCGAGCATCAGCGAGGCGCGTACGGAGTCGAGCCTGGTGTGCGGGTCGATGCGCAGCAGGGCGTCCAGCACCGGCGCGATCGGCCCCGCCTTGGTCATCGGGATCGGCTCGCCGCTGGTCAACGCCGCGAGCGCGGCGGCTGCCGTACGGCGTCCGTGCAGGCCTCTGCCCTCGACGGCGGTGTAGAGGGTCGCGCCGAGTGACCACAGGTCGCCGGCGGGGCTGGCCTTCGAGCCGAGCACCCGCTCTGGAGCGATATAACCCGCGGAGCCCAGCACGATGCCCGCCTGGGTGATGGAAACGTCACCTTCGAGTGCGGCGAGGCCGAAGTCGGTGAGGACCGCGCGGTCCTCGGTCACCAGCACGTTGCTGGGCTTGACGTCGCGGTGCAGGATGCCCTTGGCGTGCACGGCGCGCAGCGCGCCCAGGATCTGGCGGCCGATCTCCGCGGCGCGGCGCGGGTGGAGCGGTCCCTCCTCCTGGATGAGCTGCTCCAGGGACTTGGCGCGGAGCAGCTCCATCACGATCCACGGCCGGTCGTCCTCGGTGACCACGTCGAAGACGGTGATCACGGAGGGGTGCGCGACCATCGCGGTCGCCCTGCCCTCGCGCTCGGTACGGGCGCACAGCTCAGCGCGCAGCTCCTCGTCGAGGACGGTCGGCAGGCGGACCTCCTTGACGGCCACCTCGCGGTTGAGCAGCTCGTCATGTGCCCGCCAAACGGTGCCCATGCCGCCGCGTCCGACCGGCTCCACCAGCCGGTAGCGCGCGGCGAGAAGGTAACCGGAGGGCGCACGCATGCCTGGCAGCTTACCTATTTGTGTAAACCGACCAGTAGAGGCGGGGCCGATAAATTGTTGCGAATTCAAGTCAACTGGTCTGACTTCTCGCGTCAGCGATCTCGCTGTGACGCCTCAAGGGCGCTGCGTGGCCGTACGGACGTTCCCGTGGCACGCTCCACCGTACCGTCGCGGCGGGAAAGTCGTCGGCAGGGTTGCAGAAAGGAACTCTGACGGCTGTCAGCGAGTTGTAAGGCTGTGGTAAGGGAGCGAGGGCATGCTGGATTCATCGGGAAGGAATGCTCATGAAGAGGCCGAAACTGTCGGTGCCGGTCATCACAATGAGGACATAACCCGAGGTTGGACCGCAACGGAAACCGTCAAGGACGTGATGAAGATGCGCCAGATCCAGGTTCGCCGCCGGCCCCGCAGGCCGCGCGCGACCGCGCTGGACCTTCGCACGCCGTCAGGGCGACAGCTGCCCTACTAAGATCAATTCCAGGAGCGCCATCTGAGAGGTGCACGATGTGCAGTCACCACCCCGTATGTCCCAGTGCCGATTCGCTCGACCGTGAGGCCGCGCACGTGATGCGCGCCCACCCCGACCAGGGCTGGAGCCTGCTGTGCAACGGCGTGGTCCTGTTCGAGGACACCGGTCTGCTGCTGCCCGACGGCCGGATCGTCGCCCCGCACCGGGTGTCGGTGGCCGCCTGAGCACGCCGGCCACCGCGCCGGAGACCGGGGCGGACCGCCCTGCGGCGATCCCGCCCGGCACTCCCCGGCGTCCGACGCTCTAGCGCCGTCCGACGCTCTAGCGCCGTCCGATCGACAGCACCGGGCCGGTGCTGTCGGTGAAGAAGTCCTCGCCCTTGTCGTCGACGACGATGAACGCGGGGAAGTCCGCCACCTCGATCTTCCAGACCGCCTCCATGCCCAGCTCGGGATACTCGAGCACCTCGACCTTCTTGATGCAGTCCTGCGCCAGCCGGGCCGCGGGACCGCCGATGGAGCCCAGGTAGAAGCCGCCGTGCTGCCGGCAGGCGTCGGTGACCTGCTTGGACCTGTTGCCCTTGGCGAGCATCACCATGGAGCCACCGGCGGCCTGGAAACGCTCGACGTAGGAGTCCATCCGGCCCGCGGTCGTCGGCCCGAACGAGCCGGAGGCGTAGCCCTCGGGCGTCTTGGCCGGGCCCGCGTAGTAGACGGCGTGGTCCTTGAGGTACTGCGGCATCTCGCCGCCCTCGTCCAGCAGCTCGCCGATCTTGGCGTGCGCGATGTCGCGCGCCACCACCAGCGGCCCGGTCAGCGACAGCCGCGTCTTCACCGGATAATTCGACAACTCGGCGAGGATCTCCGGCATCGGCCGGTTGAGGTCGATGGAGACCACGTCGTCCGACAGGTGCTCGTCGGTGGTCTCGGGCAGGAAGCGGGCCGGGTCGGTCTCCAGCTTCTCCAGGAAGACGCCCTCCGGCGTGATCTTGGCCAGCGCCTGGCGGTCGGCCGAGCAGGAGACGGCGATGGCCACCGGGCAGGAGGCGCCGTGCCGGGGCAACCGGATGACGCGCACGTCGTGGCAGAAGTATTTGCCGCCGAACTGGGCGCCGATGCCGAGCTTCTGCGTCAGCTCGAAGACCTTGGCTTCCAACTCCACGTCCCGGAAGCCGTGCCCGGACGCCGAGCCCTCGGTGGGGATCGAGTCGAGGTAGCGGGCGCTGGCGTACTTGGCCGTCTTGAGCGCGTACTCCGCGGACGTGCCACCCACGACCACGGCGAGGTGGTACGGCGGGCAGGCGGCGGTGCCGAGCGAGCGGATCTTCTCCTCCAGGAAGGCCAGCATCCGCTTCTCGTTGAGCACGGCCTTGGTCTCCTGGTACAGGAACGACTTGTTGGCCGAGCCGCCGCCCTTGGCCATGAAGAGCAGTTTGTACTCGTCCGGGTGGCCGTGCGGGTCCTCGGCGTAGAGCTCGATCTGGGCCGGGAGATTGCTGCCGGTGTTCTTCTCCTCCCACATGGTCAGCGGGGCCATCTGGGAGTAGCGCAGGTTGAGCCTGGTGTAGGCGTCGTACACGCCGCGCGAGACGTGCTCGGCGTCGCGGCCGTCGGTGAGCACGTGTCGGCCGCGCTTGCCCATGACGATCGCGGTGCCGGTGTCCTGGCACATGGGCAGCACGCCGCCGGCCGAGATGGAGGCGTTCTTGAGCAGGTCGAGAGCGACGAACCGGTCGTTGCCGCTGGACTCGGGGTCGTCGATGATCTTGCGGAGCTGGGCCAGGTGCGACGGGCGCAGGAAGTGCGAGATGTCGTGAATCGCGGCTTCGGTGAGCTGCCGCAGCGCCTCCGGCTCCACCTCCAGGAAGGTGCGCCCCGCCGCTTCGACCGTCCGCACCCCCTCCGCCGTGATCAACCGATATTCCGTGTCATCGGCACCCAGGGGCAGCAGATCGGTGTAGTCGAAGTCGGCCATAGTCATCCTTTCGATCGCGAAGAAACCTTACGCGCCCGGCGCCGCTCTCCCGCCGTGGGGGATGATTTTTTACGGCTCAGCCCGGGAAGGCCCGACCTCCGTACGTGGCCGGGCTCTGTCCAGGGGAACGCTTCTCCGGTTCACGGGGTCGGCCGCCGTCACGTGCGCCCGCTTGCCCGTCCGGTCGGCGCTGAGTCCCACGAGGATGCCCGCGATCACCAGGGCGGCGCCCAGAAGGTCGTAACCGGACGGGGTGGCGAGGCCGAGGACCAGGCCGGTGACGATGGCGCCGACCGGGATGAGCCCGGCGAACAGGCCCGCGCGGCCGGGGCCGAGCTTCGGCAGCGCGGTGTACCAGAGCAGGAACGCCCCCACGGTCACCACGATCGCGAGGTAGGCGAAGCCCAGCGACTCGGCGAGCGTCGGCACCCGCAGCATGCCGGTGCCCTCCCGGGCGAATCCGATGGCGGCCAGGAGGGGCGTGGCCAGGACCGTGGAGTAGGTGGACACCCTGATGGCGCCCAGCTTGGGCAGCAGGGGAAGGGCCATGAGGGAGAAGGAGATCTCGCCGACGAACGCGCCGAGCGCCCACAGCAGGCCGGTCAGGGTGCCGCTGCCCAGCCCGGCGGCCAGCGTCGCGCCCGCGACCACCACGGTGGCGCCGACGAGCAGACGGGGAGCCGGGCGGCCGCCCGCCAGGGCCAGCGCGAGCGGGACGGCGCCGAGCACGGTGCCCACCAGCGCGGGGCCGGAGGCGCGGGCGGACTCGGTCACGCAGACGTTGAAGATCGCCAGGCCGGTCAGGGCGAGGCCGCCGAGCAGCAGCCACTCGCGCGGTGTCAGGCGGACGAACCGCAGCCCGAGCGCCCTGGTCACGGCCAGCAGGACGACGGCGGCCAGCAGATAGCGCACCGCCTGCCCGCCGTACACGGGATAGTCCTTGACCAGGGCGGACACTCCGGCCAGCGTGCCGACGGTGAACATGGCGGTGGCGGCGCCGGCGGTTCCGTTTCTCATGTGACGGATGTTAGGGAGACAATGGTCCACCTAAACAGTCCAATGGCCCGCGACAAATAAGGACCAATGTGGCCGACCTCCATGTAACGATAAATCGGGAAAAAGGTGGGATCGCCGGACAGGTTGCGTCCGAGCTGCGGGCCTCCATCCGGCAGGGCCGGCTCACGCCCGGCACCCGCCTGCCCGCCAGCCGTGACCTCGCCGCCGACCTCCAGGTCTCCCGGGGCGTCGTGGTGGAGGCGTACGAGCAGCTGGTCGCCGAGGGTTTCCTCATCTCCCGCGTGGGCTCCGGCACCCAGGTGGCCCCCGTCGCCGCCCCGCCCGCCCCGCCCCCGGCGACCGGCCCGGAGCCGCACGCCCCCTTCTACGGGCACCGGCCCACCTCGCCGGATCTCGGCCACTTCCCCAGGCAGCGCTGGCTGGCCTCGGTCAAGCACGTCCTGACCACCATGCCGGGCGACGCCCTCGACTACGGCGACCCCGGCGGTGTGCCGGAGTTGCGCGAGGAGCTGGCCGGATACCTCAGGCGAGTGCGGGCGGCCGACGTGCGGCCGGAGAACCTGGTGATCGTCGGCGGCGTCGCCCAGGGCCTCAGCCTGATCCTGCGCGTGCTGGCCCGCGACAGGCGGGTGCGGCTGGCCGTGGAGGACCCCACCAGCCACCGCCAGGAGCCCCTGCTGCGCCGGGCGGGCGCCGAGCTGTTCCCGGTCCCGGTGGACGACCAGGGGCTGGACGTGGCGCGGCTGCCCGCGGCCGACGCGGTCCTGCTCACGCCGGCCCACCAATACCCGACGGGCGTGGTGCTGTCACCGGCCCGCCGGGCCGCGCTGATGGAATGGGTCCGCCAGGGGGACCGCGTGATCCTGGAGGACGACTACGACGCCGAGTTCCGCTTCGACCGTGACCCGGTGGGCTGCCTGCAGGGGCTGGCGCCGGATCGGGTGATCCTGTCCGGCAGCGTCAGCAAGGCGCTCGCCCCCGGGCTCCGGCTCGGCTGGGTGGTCGCGCCCGCGTCCCTGGCCGAGGCCGTCCGGCGGGCACGCGGCGAGCTGGACCTGGGCTCCCCGGTGGTGGAGCAGTACGCGCTGGCCCACTTCCTGCGTACCGGCGGCTACGACCGGCATCTGCGGCGCATGCGCAGGGAATATCACCGGCGCCGGGACGCCCTGGTCGGGGCGCTGGCCGAAGGGCTGCCCGAAGTCCGGGTGCGGGGCATCGAGGCGGGGCTGCACGTCTACCTGGACCTGCCGGACGGTTGGGACGAGGGGCGGATGGCGGCGGCGGCCGTCGCGCTGGGGCTGTCCGCGGAGCCGGTCGGCATCATGCGCTCGGCCGCCGGGCCGCCCGCTGTCGTGGTGGGCTTCGCCCGGCTGCCCGCACGCAAGGCTGCGGAGGCCGTACAAGGCTTAAAAGACATTATGTCTGGACATAATGTGATGTAGGAACTTGGGAGTCGGGAGTGTCATGCGTGTGGGACTGATGGGGCTCGGCAGGATCGGCGCGTTCCACGCCGCGACGCTGGCCGCGCATCCGCTGGTCGACGAGCTGATCGTGACCGATCCGGTGCGCACCTCGCCGTACGGCCGGCCGGGGGACGCGTTCGAGGCGGACGTCGTGGTGATCGCCACCCCGACCAGCACCCACGCCGAGCTCCTCCTCGAAGCCTGCCGGCGCGGCATCCCGGCCTTCTGCGAGAAGCCGGTGGCCGGCGGCGTCAAGGAGACGATCGAGGTTCTGGAGGCCGCGCGGGGCAACCGGGTGCGGATCGGCTTCCAGCGCAGGTTCGACGCCGGATACGTGGCCGCCGCCGAGGCCCTGCGCGCCGGTGAGCTGGGCGACCTGCACCGCGTCCACCTGATCACCGCCGACCCGTCGCCGCCGCCCGCCGCCTACATCCCGCTGTCCGGCGGCCTCTTCCGCGACTGCCACATCCACGACTTCGACATCCTGCGCTGGGTGACGGGCCGCGAGGTGGTCTCGGTCTACGCGACCGGCGCGAACCGGGGCGCCGCGTTCTTCGGCGAGGCCGGCGACGTCGACACGAGCGCCGCGCTGCTGACGCTCGACGACGGCACGCTCGCCACCGTCCAGGGCTCGCGCTACAACGGCGCGGGGTACGACGTGCGCATGGAACTGGCGGGCACCAAGGCCACCAGGGCCGTCGGCCTCGGCCCGCGCGCCCCGCTGTCCACGACCGAGGGCCTGCAGCCGCCCGGGGAGCCGTGGCCGGACTTCGTGGCCCGCTTCGCCGACGCGTACGCGGCCGAGCTCGACGCGTTCCTGCGCGACGCGCCCGGCCTGTGCTCGATCGAGGACGCGCTGGCCGCGCTGTACGTGGCCGAGGCGGCCGAGCTGTCCCGCCGCGAGAACCGCCTTGTCCAGGTCGCGGAGGTAAGGGGGGCGGTCAGAGCCGTGTCTTGAGGGCGGGCTCGAAGCCCCTGGCCAGGGCCACGATCGCGGCGACCAGCACCAGCGGTACGACGAAACCGGTCCGCATGTCGCCGAGGTCGGCGACCACCCCCACCAGGCCGGAGCCGACGATGAAACCGACGTAGTTGAACAGGTTGACCCAGGCGATGGCCACCCCGGTGCCCGCCGGGTCCAGCCGCCCGGCCGCGGAGAACGACTGCGGCGCCACCACGGCCAGGCCCATGCCGGTCAGCCCGAAGGCGACGATGGCCAGCGGCTGGCTGGGGGCGGCGACGATGCCGAGGAAGCCGAGCGTGGCGATGGCGCCGCCGAGCCTGACGACGGTGGCCGGGCCGTACCTCCTGACCGCCACGTCCCCGCCGAGCCGGACGAGCAGCGTCGTCGCCTGGTAGGCGGCGTAGGCCAGCGGGATCACCCGGGCGTCCGCCGACAGGATGTCCTGCATGAAGACGGTGCTGAAGTTGGAGACGGCCGCGTCCCCGACGTACAGGAAGCCCATCGCCAGACAGAGCGGGACGATCGACCGCCAGGGGAACCCCCGGGCGGCGGTCTTGGCCTCGGTCTCGGCCTTCTCCTCCGCCGCCGTGCACAGCTTGGGCCCCGCGTACAGGGAGCCCGCCACGGCCACGACCATCGGGATCGCCATGACGGCCTCCATCGGCAGGCCGTCACCGACCGCCGCCACCCAGAGCGCCCCGGCCAGGCTGAACACGCTCCACAGGCAGTGGAAGCCGTTCAGCACCGCCCGTCCGTACCTGCGCTCGACCGCGACGCCCTGCATGTTCATGCCCGCGTCCACCGCGCCGACCCCCAGCCCGAACAGCAGCAGCGCCGGCACGAGGGTCGCCACGCTCGGGGCCAGGCCGGCGAGCACCACGGCGAGGGCCACCGCGGGCTGCGCTCCCCGCAGGAGCGTCTTGCTGCCCAGGCGGGCGGCGAACGAGCCGGCGGCGACGCTGCCGATCCCGGCGAAGACCGGCACGATGAGCAGGAGCACGGTGAGCGCCCCGGTGCTGAGCTCGTGTTTGTCCTGGAGGTGGGCGACCTGGGTGAGCAGGGTGGCGAAGGACAGTCCCTGCACCGCGAAGACGACGAACGTCGCATGGCGGGCCTGACGATCACGGGTGGACGGCACGGTGGCCTCCTTGACCGGGGGGAAATCAAAGATGAGGCGGGGTCAGGTTAACCGCCTGCCGGGTGCTCCACCAGTCTTAGGCGAGGTTGTCCTCGGGGGCGCCCAGCCGCTGCCCCGCGGCCCACACGCCGAGCGCCGCCAGCGCCGCCACCTCGATCACCGCCAGACCCCGTTCGACCAGGCCGAGCGGCATCACCCGCCACCACGGCAGCCCGCTCTGCGCGCCGATCGTCATCACGGCGATCATGCTCAGCGCGAACAGCACGGAGAGCAGCCCGAACGCGAAGGCCGCCAGCGACGCGGCCCCCCGTTCCGCCCGCCGCCACGGCCTGGCGATGATCAGCGCGGCCAGCGGGAGGCTGAGGAAGGCGACGACGCTGCCCGCCCGGTGGATGCTGCCGCTGAGGCTGGGCCCCACGGTCCAGTCGTGCTTGGGGAACCACGCGATCACCAGCAGCCCGGCGCTCCACGCCATCAGCGCCACGGTGCCGACGACCCCGGCCAGCCGCCTGCGGGCCAGCGAGACGCCGATGGCCACCGACCCGGCCGCCAGCAGGGCGACGCCCAGCCCGAAGACCCACCCGTACTCGTGCAGGCCGTGCTCGCTGATGGTGCGCCGCAGCGGGTCCAGCTCGCCGAGCGCGGCCAGGTCCAGTCCGAGGATCATGGTGGCGCCGGCGCCCACGGCGCCCAGGCCCCAACGTGCCGACCGATGCACGAACGCCCCTCTCATGTTGTCGGCTTCAACGGCCGCGAACCCCGACAGATTCCGGTTTTCAGTAAACGAGGCAGCGTGACCAATAAAATCGGCTGATGGCAGGCAGACCGCGGAGCGAGGTGGCCAGGCAGGCGATCCTGCGGGCCGCGCTGGAGCTGTGCGAGCGCGACGGGTACGCCTCCGTCACGCTCAAAGGCATCGCCGAGGCGGCGGGCACCGGGCGGCAGACGCTCTACCGATGGTGGCAGACCAAGGCGGAGCTGCTGCTCGAAGCCATGACCGAGGTGGTCGGCGAACAGCTGCCGGTGCCCCCGGAGAGCGGCGACCCGCAGCGGGACCTGGTGGTCTTCCTGCGCGAGTCGTTCGCGGTCGCCCACGGCCTCGCCGGGCGGGTGGTCGTCGGGCTGATGGCCGACGCCCAGAGCGACCCGGGCTTCGCCGCCGAGTTGGACGCCCGGCTCATCGGCCCGCGCCGCCGCGCCCTGCGCGCCGTCCTCGAACGCGGCGCCCTGCCCGTGGGCGTGGACCCCGAGCTCGCGGTGGACATCGCCTTCGGCGTCATGTGGTATCGCCTGCTCAACCGGCACGCCGAGGTCGACGAGCAACTGGCCGAGGACGTCGCCGCCCTCGTCGCCCGGATCCGATGATGTGCCTCCTCAGGGGGAAGCGCTCCGGATCCTGGCGGGATATGGTCTGAACTGTGAACGAACGCCCTGGATCCTGGTTGCCACGCCTGCAGGAAGTCGGGGAGCGGCTGGCCGAAGAGTGGACCTCGGCCCGCCGAGGCGCTCAGGACGACTCGCCCAAGCCGCACGAACTGCGCGCCTCCGACGCCGACCGCGAGCGCGTCGTCCAGGTGCTCCAGGACGCCCACGCCGACGGCCGCCTCATGCTGGACGAGCTCGAGGAACGGCTCACGACGGTGTACGCCGCCCGCACGCTCGGCGAGCTCGCCCAGGTGACCGCCGACCTGCTGCCGCCCGAGGAGCAGCCGATCAACCTGGACGGCAGGCCGGTCTCGGCGATCTTCAAGAAGGAGCACCGCGGCGGTCGCTGGGTGGTGCCGGCCGAGCTGAGCGTGACGGCCATGTTCGGCACCACCAAGCTCGACCTGCGCGACGCGATCCTGCAGAACCGGCGCATCATCATCAACGCCACCCTGGTCCTCGGCGGGCTGGAGATCCACGTCCCCGAAGGGCTCGAGGTCATCCGCGTCACCAAGGACAAGACCGTCCGCCTCACCAAGCAGCCGAGCGAGCCGGACTCACCCGTGGTCGAGGTGCGCACCAGCAACTTCCTCGGCGAGGTCAAGGTCAAGGAGCCACCCCGCCGCAAGCGCCGCCGCTGACCTTCAGCCGCCGCTGTCCTTCAGTCAGCGGTGACCCTCAGCCGCGCTGACCTTCAGCCGCCGCTGACCTTCAGCCGGAGGTGACCTTCAGCCGGCGGTGTCGAAGTTGATCGCGCTGTAGGCGCGCAGCTTCCACAGCTGGTGCTCGCTCTCGACCTTGCGGATCGTTCCAGAGCGCCCGCGCATCACCAGCGACTGCGTCATCGCCACGCCACCCCGGTAGCGCACGCCGTCCATCAGCTCGCCCTGGGTGATGCCCGTCGCCGCGAAGAACACGTCGTCGGACCTGACCAGGTCGTCCGTGGTCAGCACCTGGTCCAGGTCGTGCCCGGCCGCGATGGCCTTGCGCCGCTCGGCCTCGTCCAGCGGCCACAGTTTGCCCTGGATGACACCGCCCAGGCACTTGAGCGCGCAGGCCGCGATGATGCCCTCAGGCGTGCCGCCGATGCCCAGCATCAGGTCGATGCCGGTGCCGCCGCGCGCCGCCATGATGGCGCCCGCCACGTCGCCGTCGGTGATGAACTTGATCCGCGCGCCGCTCTCCCTGATCTCCTTGACCAGCCGCTCGTGCCGGGGCCGGTCGAGGATGACCACCGTCACGTCGGAGGGCGAGCAGTGCTTCGCCTTGGCGACCGCCGCGATGTTCGCCTTCACGGGCGCCTCGATGTCCACCACGTCGGCCGCCTCCGGCCCGGTGACCAGCTTCTCCATGTAGAAAACCGCCGACGGGTCGTACATCGACCCGCGCTCGCTCAACGCGATCACCGAGACCGCGTCGGGCATGCCCAGCGCGGTCAGCCGGGTGCCGTCGATCGGGTCGACCGCCACGTCGCACTCGGGGCCACTGCCGTCGCCGACCTGCTCCCCGTTGAAGAGCATCGGGGCGTGGTCCTTCTCACCCTCCCCGATGACCACCACACCGTTCATGGACACGGTGTTGATCAACTGGCGCATCGCGTTCACGGCCGCGCCGTCGGCGCCGTTCTTGTCGCCTCGTCCCACCCAGCGGGCCGCCGCCATGGCCGCCGCCTCCGTGACCCGGACAAGTTCGAGGGCGAGGTTTCGGTCGGGGGCGCGCTCGCCCGTGGCCAGGGCGGCAGGTACGGACGTCTGATCGGACATGATGAGAGGCCTCCTAGGAACGACTACCTCGATCGTAGTTGTCCCTCTATCCCCGGTCAGCGGGGGTGGTAACTGCTGTGGGTCGTATCAGTGTTCGTCAGTCTTTATCTGGTTTCTCTAGCGCGATCGCGGTGTGTCACGTGGTGATCGGGGGGTGGCTCGGTGGCCTGCTCGCTGGTGGACGGCAGGAAAGGGGCACTGTAGGGGCCTGCGGCTTGGCGCCGTGTCTGGCCGACGCTGCCTGCCCCATCCCTCGATCGTCACGATGTGCATGCAAAGCCTTACCTAGTGTGCAGTCATGCTGCTAGAGTCGTTCGCACACACTCTCGAATACACGAAGGAAGGGTGGTCATGCGGGTCGTGCAGGCCTACCGTTTCGCGCTGGACCCCACCGCACGTCAGGCCGCCGCGCTGGCGTCGCATTGCGGGGCGGTGCGGGTGGCGTTCAACTGGGGCCTGGCGCAGGTGAAGGCGAATCTGGCGCAGCGGGAGGCCGAACGCTCCTACGGCATCCCCGACGACCAGCTCACCCCGGCCCTGTCGTGGTCCATGCCCGCATTGCGGAAACGCTGGAACCAGGTCAAGCACGAGATCGCCCCATGGTGGGCGGGCAACTCCAAGGAGTCCTACGCCTGCGGCCTCGGTCGCCTGGCCGACGCCCTGTCGAACTGGCGCGACTCCCAGAGCGGTAAGCGTCAGGGCCCGAAAGTGGGGTTTCCCCGGTTCAAGACCAAACGCCGCGCGGCCCGGTCGGTGCGGTTCACCACCGGCACGATCCGGCTGGACGGCCACACCCACGTGATCCTGCCGGTGCTGGGCCAGATCAAAACCTGCGAACCGGTCGGCAAACTCGCCCGCCTGCTCACCGAAGGGGCGCGGATCGCCTCGGCGACCGTCCGATGGCAGGAGGGCCGCTGGCACGTCAGCTTCACCGTGCACACCGAACGACCTCCGGCCGCACCTACGCGGCCGGACGCGGTGATCGGCGTGGACCTCGGCATCACGACCCTGGCGGTCTTCTCCGACGACCGCCCTCCGATCGCCAACCCCCGGCACGTGACGACGGCCTTGCGTAAGCTGCGCCGCCTGTCGCGGGCGGCCTCCCGCAAACAAGGCCCGGACCGGCGCACCCGGCAGCAACCGTCGCAGCGGTGGCGGCGCGCGAACGCCGCCCGCAACCGGGCAGAGCATCGGGTGGCTGCGCTGCGCCGCGACGGCATTCACCAACTCACCACCAGCCTGGCACGCACCTACGGCACCATCGTGGTCGAAGACCTCAACGTGGCCGGGATGATCCGCAACCGGCGACTGGCCCAAGCCGTCTCCGACGCGGGCTTCGGGGAGATCCGCCGCCAGCTCACCTACAAGACCACCTGGCACGGCGGACGGTTGCTGGTGGCCGGCCGTTGGTTCCCCTCCTCCAAGACGTGCTCATCCTGCGGTGCGGTGAAAGCCAAACTGCCGTTGCGGGTGCGCACGTATGTCTGTGAGGGGTGCGGGCTGTCGATGGATCGCGATGAGAACGCCGCGCTCAACCTCGCCTCTGTGGTGGAGGGTACGGTCGCCGGGAGTGGCCCGGAGACTCGAAACGGACGTGGAGCCGACCGTAAGACCCCGCCCGGCGGGGCAGGTGGCCGTGAAGCGTCAACCTCGCACCGGGCATCGGCTGCCCGGATCAGACGAGGACCTTCGCCCACACCGGGCGAATCACTGACCATCCTTGAAACTCAGTGAACGGATAATGTGCCACTCATGAGCAGCGATGTGGAACAGCCGGTGGCGGCGCGGACATCAGAGCGCGGAGCGGCCACCCGCACGGCGCTTCTCAAGGCAGCCAGGGACGTCTTCGTCGCCAGGGGATTCGCCGAGGCGGGCGTGACCGAGGTGGTCGCCAGGGCCGATGCCAGCGTCGGCAGCCTCTACCACCACTTCTCGGGCAAGGCCGACCTTTATCTCACCCTGTTCGAGGAGTTCCAGGGCAGGCAGACGCAGCGCACCAAGCAGGCGGCCCGGGAGGCGCGCGGCTCCGGCGAGACCGACCCCATGCGGGTCTTCATCAGCGCCGCCCGCGCCTACCTCGAAGGCTGCCTCACCGAACGCGAGCTCGCCGCGCTGTTCCTGCGCGGTGACGGCCCGCCCGGCTTCGAGGTGGTCATGCGCGATCGCCTGCGCACGTGGGCCAGACGCAACGCCACGCTCTTCGACGACGGCGAGAACGCCCTGGTCGTGGTCGTCACCGGCGCGCTGGCCGCCGCCGTGTCGGAGGTCGTCCAGTCGGGTGACCGGGAGCTGGCCGAGGACGTGCTCGCCATCATCGGGCAGATCCGGCCCGCCGCTTCGGCGACCGGCCCCTCCAGCGGGTAACCTCGCCAACTGTGCGACGGTTCACCGAAGGTTTCTACGGCTACGCGGTAGCCCTGTTCGTCTGTCTCGGGGCGGCCGGGCTCTTCTTGCTGGTCACGCCGCAGAGCAGCGGGGAGCACATCCCCAAGCTGAACTACTCCATCACGGTCGCCAACTTCAGCCGTACGGTGCCGTACCAGGTGTGGGCTCCCAGCAAGGACCCGGCGGGCTGGGTCCCCAACAGCAACAAGATCGCCACAGGGGAGGGCGGCGCCCAGGTCCTCCACCTCGGCTACGCCACCGCCAAGCGGGAGCACGCTGTGATCATCCAGAGCGACGAGAAGCCCGCCGGCGGGTTCGCCAACCGGATGGCCAACTCCGACAAGGTCGTCGGCACGGAGCAGATCAACGGCCGGGCCTGGGAGCGGCGCTTCCGCGAGGACAAGAACCAGCGCACCCTGGTCCTCCCGCTGCCGGACGTGACCGTGGTGGTCACGGGCACGGCGGACTGGCCCGAGCTCACCGAGATCGTCACCGTCCTCCAGCAGCGGCCCAAGCCGACCGACTGACGACCGACCCTGATCGGTGAGGTGGGACGCACTTGTCGGTGGCTGACCCTAAGGTGGGGCGGGTGGCAGACGAGAAGGCACCCTCATATGAGCAGGCCCGCGAGGAGCTGACCGAGGTGGTGCGCCGCCTGGAGACCGGCGGCCTCACCCTGGAGCAGTCCATCGAGCTCTGGGAGCGGGGCGAGAAGCTGGCCGCCATCTGCGAGGAGTGGCTGCAGGGCGCCCGGGTCAAGCTGGCCGCCGCGATGGCGCGCCGATCCGACCCGACCGCCGCCTCGCCGGACGACGCCCCCTTCTGACGCTTCAGCACGGCGGGCGCTTCTGACGCTTCAGCATGGCGGGCGCGCCGTCAGGCTCCGCGGGTGCGGGCCCGCCATCGGGCTTGGGGCACGGGCCCGCCATCGGGCGCGGGGTGCGGGCGCGTGGTCAGACGCGGTGCAGGGCCAGGACCGGGATGCGGCGCGTGGTCTTGGCCTCGTACTCGGCGAACCCCGGTGCGATCTCCACCGCCTTCGCGTAGAGCGTGTCACGCTCCTCGCCCTCGATGACAGTCGCCTTCACCTCGAACGTCTCCGTGCCGATCTCGGCGGTGGCCTGAGGCGTGGCGCGCAGGTTGTGGTACCACGCGGGGTGGTGGTCGGCCCCGCCGTTGGAGGCGATGATGAAGTAGCGGTCGCCGTCCTGGAAATACATCGTCGGGCTGGTGGTGCGCTTGCCGCTCTTGGCGCCGGTCGTGGTGAGCAGGACGAGGGTCGCTCCCTCGAAGGGGCCGCCGACCACGCCCGCGTTGGCCCGGAACTCCTCGATGATCTTCTGGTTGAAGTCCTGCAAGGTATCTCCCTCATTGGAATGATCTCCGTATAACGGGGCAGATTAAGCGGAAATTCCTCCGGTTGCAACGGGGCTATGCTCTGCCTGTGTCCCACCAGTTGCCGATCGTCGGGCAGCCGCAACCTGAGCGTGCCGACGCGGCCCGCAACCGACAGAAGATCATCCAGGTCGCCGCGCGCATGATCGAGCTCAAGGGGGCCGATCAGCTGTCGCTCGACGAGGTGGCCCGCGAGGCCTGCGTGGGGGTGGGCACCGTCTACCGCCGCTTCGGCGACCGGACCGGACTGGTGTTCGCGCTCATCGACGAGCGCGAACGAGTCTTCCAGGAAGCCTTCATGAACGGCCCTCCGCCGCTCGGCCCCGGCGCGGGAGCGGCCGAGCGCGTCGCGGCGTTCCTGACCGCGCTCGTGGACCGCGTCGTCGACCAGCAGGACCTGATGCTGCTGCTGGAGCTCGGCTCACCGAAGGTCAGGTTCCGGGGGCCGTACCGGCTCTACCACACGCACCTGACCAGGCTCCTGGCCGAGGTCCGGCCGGCGGTCGATCCCCGCTTCCTGGCCGACGCCCTGCTCGCGCCGCTCAACGCGCACCTGATCAGCTACCAGCGCGACGAACGCGGCCTGACCGTCGAGGCCATCAAGGCAGGCGCCAGGACCCTGGCCCAGGCGCTCACCCAGCCACGGGCCTGAAGCCGCAGCCACGCGGGGCTCTACGGTCAGGACGTTTCGGGGCTCTCGGGCTTCTTACGGGACTTACGGGGCTTGCTGGACTTGTCCTCGGCTGGCTTCTCAGCCGGTGCAATTTCGGTTGGTTCGTACTCGGCCGGTTCGGTGCGGACGGTCAGGCGGTCGTCGGGGAGGCGGAGGGTGAGCAGGGCGCCGGGTGCGACGTCCTTGGCGCGGCGGACCACCTCGCCCGACGGGCGCTGGACGATGGCGTAGCCGCGCTCCAGTGTGGCCGCCGGGGACAGGGCGACGAGCCGGCCGCGGACGTGCGTGAGGTCGTCGCCGGCCCGGTCGAGCGAGCTCGTCAGCGACCGCCGGGTGCGCTCACGCAGGGCGTCGACCTGCTCGGCGCGGCGTTCGAGCTCCCGCACCGGGTCGGCCAGCGACGGACGTGAGCGGGTCGAGGTGAGCCACGACATCTCCCGGTCGAGCCAGCCGCTCACCACCCTGCGCCCCCTGTCGCGGAGCTGACGGACCAGCGAGAGCTGCTCCCCGACGTCGGGGACGACCTTCTTGGCAGCGTCCGTGGGAGTGGAGGCGCGCACATCGGCCACCAGATCGAGCAGCGGGCTGTCCTGCTCGTGACCGATCGCGCTCACCACGGGGGTGCGGCAGGCGGCCACGGAGCGAACGAGCGTCTCGTCCGAGAACGGCAGCAGGTCCTCCAAGGAGCCGCCACCACGGGCCACGACGATGACCTCGACGTCCCCGTCCGCGTCGAGCTTGGCCAGCGCCTCGGTGACCTCTCCCACGGCGTACGGGCCCTGGACGGCCACTTCCTCGACCTTGAACCGCACGGCGGGCCAGCGGCGCCTGGCATTTTCCAGCACGTCGCGCTCCGCCGCCGAGTCGCGGCCGCAAATCAGCCCCACCGTGCCGGGCAGGAACGGCAGCCGCCGCTTCCTGTCGGCGTTGAACAGCCCTTCGGCCGCCAGCAACTGGCGCAGCCGCTCCAACCGGGCCAGCAGCTCGCCTACGCCGACGGGGCGGATCTCCAGAGCGGTGAACGCGAACGAACCCCTGTTGACCCAGAAGTCCGGCTTGACGTGCACCACCACCCTGGCGCCGTCGGCGGGGCGCGGCACGGTCGCCTCGTAGACGCCGCGTGGAGCGGTGACCCGGGCGGACACATTGGCCACCGGGTCGCGCAGCGTCAGGAAGACCGTGCCGCCGCGCGCGCTCAGATCCGTGATCTGGCCCTCGACCCAGACGGTCCCGAGTTTGCCGATCCAGCCGCCCACCATCTGCAGGACGGTGCGGATCGGCAGCGGAGACTCGGGTGAGGTCTTCGAGGTCATGGCGGAAGACTACGGTGCCGCGGTGACTATTCTCCGGCCTGCAGCTTGGCCAGGCGGTTCTCGTACATCCGCACGACCTCGGGGCGGGCGGCCGTGGCCTGCTCGAAGGCGAGGAACGCGCTGATCTGCTCGGCGGACTTGCCGCGCATTCTGGCGCGCAGCGAGGCGACGGTCAGGTCCGAGTAGCCCGGCAGCGGCTCGGCCAGTCCGACCACGGCGGTAGGAGCCGTCTGGGCGGCGTCGCCCTCAGCGGCGGGCACGGCTTCGACGGCCTCCGCCAGCTTGTCACCCTCCGCGACGGCCTTCGGCTTGGCAGCGGCCTTCGGCTTGGTCGCCTTCGCCTTGGCAGCCTTCGGCTTGGCCTCACCGACCGGCTTCGCCTCGACAGCGGCGTCCACCGTCGGCTTGGCCTCCGCGACGGGCTTGGCTTCCGCGACGGGCTTGGCCTCCGCGACGGGCTTGGCCTCCGCGACGGGCTTGGCCTCCGCGACGGGCTTGGCCTCCGCGACGGGCTTGGCCTCCGCGACGGGCTTGGCTTCTGCGGCCGGCTTGACCTCGGTGACGAGCGGCTTGGCGGTGGCGGCGGGCTCAGGCGCGGCCACGGGCTCCGTCGAGGCGGCGGGAGGCTCGGGAGCGGCTACCGGCTCCGGAGCGGTCACCGGCTCGGGTGCGGCCACCGGGGTGGACGAGGCCGCCGCGGGCTCGGCGGTGGCGGCGGGAGCGGACTCGGTGACGGTCGGGGTCGCCTTGACCGGGGAGGTCTCCGGCTCCACCTCGGTCTTCGCGGCGGACTCCGCAGCCGGCTTGGCGGGGCTGAAGATGACCGGGTCCGGCTTGGTCTTGGCGGTGCCGTTCGGCTCGGCCGTACCGGGGCGCGGTGCGAAGATCACCGGCTCCCTGCGCGCCGGCTTCTCCTCTTCGGTGGTCGCGGCGACCTCCGCGGCCGGGGTGGTCTCGTCCTTCTTCTCCTCCTTCGCGCCCGAGCCCCTGATCGACTTCTTCACGCGGTCGACCAGCCCGAGTGCGTGGCCCGCGGCGCTGAGAGTGCCCTGGACGACAAGGAGCGGCAGGTCTCTCGCCTTCTTGTCGGAAATGGTCTTGGTGATGTTGCGTATCACGTCGCTGAGGGACATGTACGTCTCCCTGGGAGGTCAGTATCGGACGGCCAGCATGGCAAACGGCGGGCAAGTACGCACGTGCGGGCCTGTTGCCGCTCCACGTAGCATAAGAAGTATGGAGCCCCAGACCCCTACTTCCCGCCGAGTCCTCGTAGCCAAGCCCCGTGGTTACTGTGCCGGAGTCGATCGAGCCGTCGTAGCGGTCGAGAAGGCCCTGGAGCAGTACGGCGCGCCCGTCTACGTGCGCAAGCAGATCGTCCACAACACGCACGTGGTCAAGACGCTCGAGGCCAAGGGCGCCATCTTCGTCGAGGAGACGGAGGAGGTGCCCGAGGGAGAGATCGTGGTCTTCTCCGCCCACGGCGTGTCGCCCGCCGTGCACAGCGAAGCCCAACAACGCAAGCTACGCACCATCGACGCGACTTGCCCGCTGGTGACCAAGGTACACAACGAGGCGAAGAGATTCGCCGGTCAGGACTACGGCATCCTGCTCATCGGCCACGAAGGGCACGAGGAGGTCGAGGGCACCGCCGGTGAGGCGCCCGAGCACATCCAGCTCGTCGACGGCCTCGGCTCGGTGGACGGCATCCAGGTGAAGGACCCGGAGAAGCTGGTGTGGCTGTCGCAGACCACGCTGTCGGTGGACGAGACCGTCGAGACGGTCGCCCGGCTCAAGGAGCGCTTCCCCACGCTGATCGACCCGCCCAGCGACGACATCTGCTACGCCACCCAGAACCGGCAGGTCGCCGTCAAGGAGATCGCCGCGCAGTCCCAGCTCGTGATCGTGGTCGGCTCTGAGAACTCCTCCAACTCCAAGCGGCTGGTCGAGGTGGCCAAGGACCACGGCGCCGCCGCCTCCTACCTGGTCGACAACGCCACGTTCATCCAGGACGAGTGGCTCGACGGCGTCACCACGGTCGGCGTGACCAGCGGCGCCTCGGTGCCGGAGGAGCTGGTGGAGCAGGTGCTGGCACGGCTGGCCCAGCACGGCTTCGGCGAGGTGGAGGAGGTCGAGTCGGTGCGGGAGAGCATGCGCTTCTCCCTGCCGCACGAGCTCCGCAAGGACCTGCGAGCCTCTTAGCCGGGGGCCTGGAGGGCTAGTCCTCGGTGCGTGGGGTGCCGTACACCTTGGGCTCGAAGTAGCCCTCCGGCTCGGGGACGAACGGCTGGCGCGGGCGCGGCACTTCCGCGCCCGCCCGCAGCTCGTCGCGCAGCTCACGGACGTTGTCGCGCAGCCCGCGGCCCCAGGCGACGCCGAGCACGACGGCCGACCCCGCGAACAGCCAGGGCGCGCCGTGCGACAGCGAGCCGTAGAGGCCGAGCGCCAGCGACTGGATGATGCCGACCGAGCTGAGCGCCCGCCCGAGCTCCACGAAGAGCGTCGCGACGAAGAACACCAGCGGCGGCGTGACCACCAGCGACAGCAGCTCGCGCGGGTTGACCAGGAGCACGCCGAGCAGGCACGCGGCCACGAACGCCAGCCCGATCAGCGCCTGCAGGTCGAACAGGGCCGCCAGGACGTATCCGGCGAGTGTGGCGAGCAGGATGAGCGCGATGGCGCCGCGAGCGGTCAGCCTGACGGCCGATCGCTTGCCTTTCCCGGTCATATGGCCCCGCCCCCCTTACTGCGACCCGTTGGCCAACTTACCGTTCGCGTGCGAAATGAGAGACGTGGTTTCGAGCAGTTCGGGAGAGGACAGGGGCCTGGGCAGGCTCTCGACCATCTCCGGGGGATCGAGCTCGCCGTCCACCACGCCCAGGTCGCGCAGCTTGCGCGCGCTGACCAGGACGCGGCTCTCAAGAGAGCCGACCGACTTGTTGTACGCCTCCACGGTACGCGTGAGCGCCCTGCCGAGCGACTCCACGTTCCTGCCCAGCGACGACAGTCTTTCGTACAGCTCCTTGCCCAGCTCGAACACGGCCCTGGCGTTTTCGCTCAGCGCCGCCTGCTGCCAGGCGTAGTGGGCGGTGCGCAGCATCGTGATCAGCGTGGTCGGGGTGGCGATGTGCACCCGCCGTGTCATCGCGTACTCCAGCAGGCTCGGATCGCGCTCCAGAGCGGGCGCCAGGAACGCCTCGCCTGGGATGAACAGCACCACGAACTCCGGCGACGGGTTGAACCCCTGCCAGTAGGCCTTGGCGGCGAGCCGGTCGACGTGCTCGCGCACATGCCGGGCGTGCGCGTCGAGCCGTACCGAGGCGAGCGACTCGTCGGCGGCCTCGGCGGCCTCCAGGTAGGCGGCCAGCGAGACCTTGGAGTCGACCACGATGTTCTTGCCGCCGGCCAGCCGCACCACCATGTCGGGCCGCTGGGCGCCCTCGGTCACCTGCTCGTCGAAGTCGCAGTGGTGCTGCATCCCGGCGATCTCGGCGACCCTGCGCAGCTGCATCTCACCCCAGCGCCCGCGCGCCTCCGGCCGCTGCAGCGCGCGGACCAGCGTCATGGTCTGCGCCCGCAGTTGCTCGTGGCTGTGCCGTACGAAATCCATCTCCCTGGCCAGTTCGGCGCGGGCGGCGCGCTGGCCGGACTCGGTGTCGCGCAGCTGCGACTCGACCCGCGCCAGCGCGTCCTTCAGCGGCTCGACCAGGTGCTCGACGGCCTGCCTGCGCTGCTCCAGGTCGCCGGTGGCTTCCGCGCGGCTGGCCGACAGCCGGGTCTCGGCCAGCTCCAGGAAGCGCACGTTGTTGACGTCGAGCGCCCGGGTGGACAGGGCCTGGAAGCGCTCGGCGAGCTGCTCCTCGACGTAGACGAGCTTCTCGGCGGAGGCTTTGGCCCTGGCGTCGGCCTCGGCCACCCGGACCGCCGCTCTCGTTTTGGCCAGCAGGAACCCGATGGCAGCGCCGATGAGCAGGCCGATGAGGAGGGAGACGACGTCCATCCGATCGATGATTGCAGGACAGCGGGCCCGGATCTCAGCCCGACACGCCTGGGCCCGTCGCGGCCGTAACCTGCGGCCTCGCCTGAGCAAGTAAACTCGCTGGGCGTGAGCCTCTCCATCGGCATCGTCGGCCTGCCCAACGTCGGTAAGTCCACGCTGTTCAACGCGCTGACCAAGACCGGCAACGCCCTCGCGGCCAACTATCCGTTCGCCACCATCGAGCCCAACGTGGGCATCGTGGGGGTGCCGGACGAGCGCCTGCCCAAGCTGGCCGAGATCTTCGGCTCGGCCAGGATCCTGCCCGCCAAGGTGGAGTTCGTCGACATCGCGGGCCTGGTCAAGGGCGCTTCGGAGGGGCAGGGCAGAGGCAACCAGTTCCTCGCCAACATCCGCGACACCGACGCGATCTGCCAGGTGATCCGGGTCTTCAACGACCCCGACGTCACGCACGTCGACGGCGACATCTCCCCCAAGCGCGACATCGAGACGATCAACACCGAGCTGATCATGGCGGACCTGCAGACGGTCGAGAAGGCCATCCCGCGCCTGCAGAAGGAGTCGCGCCACAACAAGGACAAGAAGGCCGCCCTGGAGGCCGCCGAGGCCGCCCTCGCGGTCCTGGAGACCGGCAAGACCGTCTTCGAGGCCGGGCTGGACAGCGCCGAGCTGCGCGAGCTCCACCTGCTCACGGCCAAGCCCTTCCTGTACGTGTTCAACCTCGACGCCGACGAGCTGACCGACGACGACCTCCGGACCCAGCTGTCCACCCTGGTGGCCCCCGCCGAGGCCGTCTTCCTCGACGCCAAGATCGAGTCCGAGCTGGTGGAGCTCGACGACGAGGAGGCGCTGGAGCTGCTGCAGTCGGTCGGCCAGCAGGAGTCCGGCCTCTCGCAGCTGGCCAGGGTCGGCTTCGAGACACTCGGCCTGCAGACCTACCTGACGGCCGGCCCCAAGGAGAGCAGGGCCTGGACGATCCCCAAGGGCGCCACCGCGCCCGAGGCGGCCGGCGTGATCCACACCGACTTCCAGCGCGGCTTCATCAAGGCCGAGGTCGTCTCCTTCGAGGACCTGATGGAGATCGGCTCGATCGCCAAGGCCCGCTCCGCCGGCAAGGCCCGCATCGAGGGCAAGGACTACGTCATGCGCGACGGCGACGTGGTCGAGTTCCGCTTCAACGTGTAGTGGGTGACGTGCCGTCACGTCGCTGATCTGGCACATATGCAGATCAGGAGGGGCCCGACTCTGCGGAGTCGGGATCATTCATGTTACTACCCTGAATGTTAGTAACATGAATGTTAGTAACATGGTTGGAGGTCGGCGGACGTGGCTGATTTTGTAGGTCGTCGGCAGGAACTGGCGACGCTGGAGCGAGAGCTGCAGAAGGTGGCGGCGGGGATTGGCGGGGAACGGCCCGGTCGGTGCGTGATGTTGCGTGGGCGGCGCCGAGTGGGCAAGTCGCGACTGGTTGAGCGGTTTGCGGAGCGCTCCGGGGCCCCGTTCTTGTTCTACGCGGCGCTCGGCGCGTCCCCGAAGGATGATCTGGCACGGCTGGCCCGGGACGCTCAGGCATCGACACTGCCACTGGCGCGGCTCGTGGCCGCCGCGCAGCCAGACAGCTGGGATGCCGCGTTCGATGTGCTGGCCGCGGCGCTGCCCGCCGACCGAGCGAGCGTGTTGGTCATCGACGAGGTGCCGTACCTGATGGATGTCGATGGCGCCTTTGAGGGGATGCTGCAACGGGCCTGGGACCGGGTGTTGGAGACCAAGCCAGTGCTGCTGGTCCTCATCGGCTCCGATCTGTCGATGATGGAGGCTCTGAACAGCTACGGGCGCCCCTTCCATCAGCGCGGCCGGGAGATGGTGCTCGGGCCGCTGAACCCTTCCGAGGTGGGGAGGATGCTCGGGCTGGATCCGGCAGAAGCCTTCGATGCCGCGCTGGTCACCGGCGGGCTGCCGCTGATCTGCGCGGAGTGGCCGCGGGGTGCGGGACTGTGGGACTTCCTCGGCGAGGCGCTGAGCGACCCGGTCTCGGCTCTGCTGGTGTCGGCCGAGCGCTCGCTGGCTGCCGAATTCCCCCCGCAGGCTCAGGCGCGTACGGTGCTGGCGGCTATCGGCAGTGGCGAGCGGACCTTCACCAGCATCGCCCGTGCGACCGGCGGAATCGGGGCCACGTCGCTGCAGCGAGCACTGGAGCTGCTTACGGAGAAGCGGATCGTCGTGGCGGAGCTGCCCGTATCGGTGCGTCCGTCGAAGGATCGCCGCTATCGGGTGACAGATCCCTACTTGCGGTTCTGGCTGTACCTGCTTGGCCCGTCCATGGAGGAGATCGAGCGTGGGCGGGGCGATCTGACCTTGGCGCGGATCCGGAAGAACTGGACCAGTTGGCGCGGCCGGGCGATCGAGCCGCTCATCCGCGAGGCGCTCGCGCGGATGCTGCCCGACGACCGGCTGCCGGCGGCCCCCGTGGTAGGCGGCTACTGGACCCGGACCAACGACATCGAGATCGACATCGTCGGGGCGGACCGCGCCCCCATCGCCAGGGAGTTGCTCTTCGTCGGCTCCATCAAGTGGTTGGAGCGATCGCCCTTCGACCGGCACGACCTGGCGGCTCTCCATCGGCATCGGGCCGCCCTCACCGACGATCCTGTTCCGGTCGTGGCGGTCTCGCGCAGCGGAGTCGACTGTCCGGGGCTCGATGCCGCCTATAGTCCCGGCGATTTGCTGACCGCCTGGCCGCTGTGAGCGGCTGATGGCAGGCGAATGGCAACCTGGGCCGACGAGCTGATCGGCGACGGCCTCCGGACTCAGTTGTCCGCCCTGCCGCTTGGTTCGCCGACTGTTCGGCCCGACCTTCGTAGACTTTGATCATGCGACTTCAGGCGTCCTCACTGATCGATCCGGCACTTCTGCCGCTCGTCGACGAGTCCCGTGCGTTCTATGCGTCCCGACGCGCCGGCCGCGGACCGAAAAGCAGATCCGAGCTCATGGCTGTCCGAGAAGCGATGCCTGCGCCTGCCGAATGCCGACCGTCCCCGTCGGTGGAGACGGTGAGTTCTGGCGGGCGAAGTGTGCCCGTGCGGATCCACACGCCGACGGACGGTGCCGCCACGGGAGTGCTGCTGGAGATGCACACCGGTGGCTTCTATCTGGGTTCGGCCGCGGGAAGCGACGTTCGGAATCGGCGACTTGTCGACGCGCTGGGCATCGCCGTAGTGAGCGTGGACTATCGACTCGCCCCGGAGAACCCCTGGCCCGCAGCGCCCGACGACTGCGAGACGGCGGCGTTGTGGCTTGCCGAGAACGCCGAAGCTCGGTTCGGCACGACGCGGCTGGCCATGAGCGGATTCTCCGCAGGCTCCACGCTGGTGACCGTGACGTTGCTACGGCTACGCGATCGTGGAATCCATGCGTTCGGCGGCGCGGTCGTTCAATGCGGAACGTATGACCTCTCCGCGCAGACACCGGCAGGACGCCTCATCGCCGACGAGTACTTCCTTGCCGCGTATGCGGGTAACGCGCCGGATCGCACTGACCCGGACATTTCTCCCGTCTTCGCGGAGTTGGAGAACCTCCCGCCGATCCTGATGGTGGTCGGCGCGGAAGATGTGCTCCTGGAGGATAATCTCGCGATGGCGGCGAGGCTCCTCGCGTCTGGTGTCGAGGTCGACCTACGCGTCTATCCCGCGTCGCCGCACGCGTTCACGGGGCATGCGACCTCGATGGCGCGAACCGCGCTGGAGACCATCGACGAGTGGCTCCGAGGGCAGATCGGACGCCAGTCGCCTCACCTATGACGACCATGCTCGCCGTATCTGCCTCATGCGGCGACTCCAGTCGTCAGAGTGAAAGAGGTGAGCATGGCCGGCTACCGGATCGATCGCCAGATCGCGGACTTCGGCGAGCACATGCGCGGGTGGCGCATGGTGTTCGGCCTGACGGCGCAGCAGGTTGCCGAGCGTGCCGACATCACGCGCGACACACTGCGCCGTCGAAGTCCTCGTCGAAGACGCGGGTCGCACCCGTCTGGTCGGCCAGGCCCATCATGGGAGCCGACGCGCTGCCCGACGAGATCGAAGGACTCCTCGCTCTGGCCGAGGACTGCAGCCTGACTCCGGAGGCTGCACGGGAGCGGATGCGCCGCGTCGCTGCGTCTCCGGCCGGCTGGCGCGATCGGGCACGGGAGAACCAGATCGCCGATCGTGAGATCGCCATGATGGCTGAGTCGATGGAAATCTGTCGTTGAGGCGGGTCGGCGCACAGCCTGACCCGGTGCGCCCCGAGAGCCGTGTTACTAACATCCCTCGCCGGGATCCGGGCCGTTTTGCAGCCGTCGGGCGTGCTGGGCTTCGAGACCCGCGACCCGGCCCGATCTATTTTACCGAGAGCCAGGTGCACGCTGCCGCAGGACGGACCGAGGATACGGCTAGGGCCGTGGAGAGCATCGTCACCGACAGCACGATCATCGACTATCTCGTTCCGGTGAACGCCCGGCTTCTCCTTGCTCAGTGCGCCGTGGTGAACGGAGACATCGATGGCGGGGCCGACATGGCGGCTGCCGTGCTGCAGGATCTCGGCGTAAGGCGTAAAAGACCTCAGTCACGTCCGTCACGCGTCGGACATGACGGCGCGGCCGGATAATGCGTTGAGGCGGCCTTCGCCGGTCGCCTAGCGTGAGCCGTGTGCCCGATCCGATCTTCAGCGACCCCCGGCTGGCCAAGATCTACGATCCGCTCGATCCCGACCGGAGTGACCTCGACGTCTATGTCGCGATGGTGGACGAGTTCGGCGCGCGTCGGGTGCTCGACGTGGGCTGCGGCACCGGTACGTTCGCGTGTCTGCTGGCGGAGCGCGGGGTCGAGGTGGTCGGGATGGATCCGGCCGGGGCCTCGCTCGACGTCGCGCGTGCCAAGCCCGGTGCGGATCGGGTGCGGTGGATCCTGGGCGACGCCACGACGCTGCCGCCCCTCCAGGCCGATCTGGCCATCATGACCGGCAACGTGGCCCAGGTCTTCCTCACGGACGAGGATTGGGCCGCCGCCCTGGCCGGGATCCGGGCCGCCCTGCGACCGGCCGGCACGCTGGTCTTCGAGATCCGCGACCCGTCCCGCCGGGCCTGGCGGGAGTGGGACCGGGCGCGGACGTACGCCGTCACCGACGTCCCCGGGGCGGGCGTCGTGGAGTCGTGGAGCGACGTGCTGGAGGTGGCCGGGCCGCTGGTCACCTTCCGCCACACGTACGTCTTCGCCTCGGACGGCGCGGCGCTCACGTCGGACTCCACGCTGCGGTTCCGGAGCCGCGAGGAGGTCGAGCGGTCGCTGCGCGAGGCTGGGTTCGGGTGCCGGGAGGTGCGGGACGCGCCGGACCGGCCGGGGCGTGAGCTTGTCTTCGTCGCCAACAAAGTTGATTGAGGGACAATAGAGACGTCAACCATCTGGGGCACCCGCGCGTCGAATGCACACGGCGGTCACGCTGACTCGGGAGGCCCTCATGATCCGACGCATCATCCACAAGCACAGCCCGGCGCCCAAGCTCGCGGGCATCAGTATGGAAGAGGAACTGGCCCTGCTGAGGGTCGAGCTGATGTACGGCCTGCGCGTCAACCGCGAGGACTACCTGCGCAGGAAGGTGGACGAGCGCGAGGAGCTCGCCGCCCAGTTGCGCGCCCGCGACACCACGAGCATGCTCGCGGGGCTGCGCGGATCGCTGGAGCGGGCGGTGCAGCCCACCGTGGTGGACCTGCGCACCAGAAGGCGTCCGGTCGGCAACCAGGATCCCGAGCCCGCCTGACGGCGAACCTCCTTGCGGATGAGCCGCCTGCCCGGTATCGGGCAAGCGGCCGTTCCTCTTTTCGCGGTACGTCTCCGCAGGTCAACGCCACCCGGCCCGATGAGGACAGGATTTCGTGGCGGCCGGGCTATGCGAATTTAGGTCTCTGGCCTGGTCAAATGCCCATTCGATAGGGAACCCTCACAAGTTGGGCACTCCGATGCGTCCTATGCGCACTCGGTTTGCTACCGGACGGCGATGCCTGCAGCATGGACGTGGCTTTCCTGGAACAATGGCGGAGACCGGATAAGGTGACTGCTTCACCGCGGATGATGGGGATCGGCAACGGACGACACCGCGCCAGCCGGGGCGATTGGCGCGAGCGGAGGCGTGATGGCTCGTAGGTCAACCGTCCAGCACGGTCCTCGGATCGCTGGCGACCCCGAGCTTTCCGTACGCCCAGACACCGCCGACTTCGACGCGCCTCCGCCGCGCAGGCCGCGGCGTGGCGGTTGGTCGGGCGGCGGCGGGCGTTGGCTGGTGTGGACCGGCCGCATCATTCTCTGGGCGCTTATCGTGGTTATCGTGGTTAATGGGATCCGTGCACCTTTTGAGCGGTTTACCGGGCAGAACGCCGCCGCGCCGAATGCGACCGCGCAGCCGGAGAGTGACTTCCCGACGGCGCGCGGGATGGCATTCGCCGCCCAGTTCGCCGGCGTTTACCTGAATTTCAGTCCTGAGGACGCCGTGAGCAGGTCCGGCAAGCTGGCCGCGTTCATGGCCGACGGCATGGATCAGCAGCTGGGCTGGGACGGCAACGGCAAGCTGGGCGCCGTCGCCATCCAGCCGTACGACATCGAGGTCACCGACGACGCCAACGCCATCGTCACGGTCGCCTTCCAGACGGGCAGCCGCAGGCTGCACCTGTCCGTGCCCATCTACTACTCGGGTGACGCCGACGGCAACAGGTTCGTCGTCTCGGGCTGGCCCGCGATCCTGCCCGCGCCCGGCCCCGCCGATCTGCCGCAGGTGGCGGAGCCGGAGAGTGACGACGCGGCGGCGACCGAACTCAAGCCGCAGCTCGAAGGCTTCTTCCGCAACTACGCCTCGGGCAACGGCGCGGAGTTGCAGCGCTACGTCACCGCCGGCACGAGCCTGCCGAGCTTCGCGGGCGCCTTCACCTTCGCGGAGCTCAAGAGCGTCGTGGTGCCTGTAGGGGGTGCCACCCGAGAGATTCAGGCGGTCGTGGTGTGGGTCCTGCCTGACGCCGTGGCCACCGACGCCGGCGCCGCCGTCGCGAGCACCGGAACCGGCCGCCTCCAGCAGGCTTATCGCCTCACGGTCGTGAAGCAGGGCGACAAATGGTACGTCGACGACATCCGCGGCGCCGGTCGGGCCGTTGGATAGACGCACGACCGCGCTGCTGATCGGCACCCCCGGGAGGACAAGAAGTGATCGTGAAATCGATAGTGCTCAACCTGATCGAGCTGACGCCGACCCCCGCACCCACCGGCGTCAACACCGAAGGACTCGCCGACTTCCTGCGCGCGTTCTTCGCCCCGCTGTTCCTTGTGGTGGTCTCCGTGGTCGCGCTGTTCTTCCTCTTCACCCGCGAGATCACGAGGTTCGTACAGTTCCTCATCCTGGCCGTGGCCATCGGCGTGATCTTCTACGTGCCCAACATCATCGAAGTGACGGCCAAAGCGATCGCGGGAGCCCTGGGCATCCAGTAAGGGTTGAGACCGCTCCGTGGCGGTCATGAACGAGCGGGTGGAGAGGAGGACCGCGTGGACCTGCCTACGTATACGAACATCTGGCGCATCGAGAAGCGGCTCTACAAGCTGTACGATCTACGGCTGCCCATGCCGCTGCCCATCGTCTGGATCGGCGTGTTCGTCGGCGTCGTCGTGCCGTGGTCGCTTCTGCTCTGGCTGGTCGGCGTGCCGGTGGAGATGCCCTGGCACGTGCTCTACCTGGTGCCCCCCGGGATCGTGACGTGGCTGTCCACCCGCCCCGTCATCGAGGGCAAGCGGCTCACCGAGCTGCTCGAATCCCAGCTCCGCTACCTCGGACAGCCGCGCGCCTGGTATCGCCTCGCGCCCGGGGCCGAGCCCGAGACGATCAGCTTCTCCGGCC
Organism: Nonomuraea glycinis; assembly: GCF_014646515.1. GTDB lineage: Bacteria > Actinomycetota > Actinomycetes > Streptosporangiales > Streptosporangiaceae > Nonomuraea > Nonomuraea glycinis. Next base: position 158,912 of record NZ_BMNK01000011.1, on the reverse strand, counting down.
GCGTCTGGCGCGTCTCCCCGGCCCGGGTCCGCGTCAAGTCGACGCGCAAGGCCCGCCAGACCCAGCGCAAGCGCTCCGCCGCCCAGCGCATCAACGGCCCGCGCCAGGTCCGTCCCGCCGTGGCGGCCGCCGCTGTGGCCGCCGCACAGGCCCCGGTCGCCGAGTCGGCGACCACCCGCACGGGCTGGGGCTCCCGGACCCGCCCCGGCGCCGCCGCCCCCTCCCTCGGCACCACCGCCCTCGCCCTGCCGCCCGCACGCCAGGACCAGGCCCACGAGCCCGTACGTGAGAGCCGCGCCGAGGCGAGAGGCACGACGGAGACGCCGGCCGAGCCCAGGACCGCGACCGACCCGAGGAGCGGCCAGGAGACACCGGCCCGTTCGAGGGCCGGGCGGGACTCTCAGGACGCGGCGCGGAGCTCTCACGGCGCGGTGCGCGACGGCAGGGACACGCCGGCCGCGCTTCGGCTGGTACGTGGCGCCTCGGAGGACGCGCCCACCGGCCGTGACGACGCCCGGCATGAGCCGGCGGGCGACTCGGCTGAGCGGGCAGGGGGGCGGACCTCGCGTCAGGCCGCGTCGGGTAAGCCGATCGACACGGAGGCGCTGCGGCGGTTGCGCAAGCTCGCCGCGAGCGCTGACGCGCCGTCGGAGTCCTCGGCCCTGCCGGGCGGCGAGGACGAGCAGGCCGTGGATGAGCACGGCCGGGACGCGGAAGTCGCCAGGAACCAGCACAGGAAGGGGCGGCCGCCCAGGCTGGGGCCCGCCCTGCTGCTGTCGGACGCTCAGGGGGGCTGGTCGCCGCTGAACCCCGACTCGACGCCGATGAAGCTGTCGCGCCCGTTGCGGGGCAGGGGTCCGGACTCGGAGTTGCCCGCGCTGCCGGTCCACCATGACGACGCGGTTCCCTCGGCGTCTGCTCGGTCCGAGCAGGTGGATCCCGCTCACCACGACGATCCCGTACGTCCCGAGCAGGTGGATCCCGCCCAGCACGACGATCCCGTACGTCCCGAGCAGGTGGATCCCGGTCAGTACGACGATCCCATCCGTCCCGAGCCGAATGACGAGGGTGTCCCCACGGGCTCCGCACGCGGGGACGACGCGGGATCTGCCCCTAACACCCAGGAGGAGGACGCCGCGGAGCGTCCCCAGGGCGTAGCGGAAGGGCCTGTGGGCGCCCCAGAGGACGAGGAAGCCCCGCCCACGTCGTCGGCACGCCAGGAGGTCCCGCCGGAGGCGCTGCGGCCACTGGAGAGCCTGCCGTCCACGACCCGACAGCCATCCGCAGGACCCGAGCAGCCCGAGTCCGCCGGGCATGAGCCGTCTGAGTCCGTACGACGCGGGCTGTCCGAGCGCGTGGACCTTCGGCGGGCCGAGGGCGCGGGGGCCGGGGAGTCTGTGGACGCTGAGCGCGGGGAGCCTCAGCAGGCTGAGCGTGCCGAGCGGGAGTCGTCCGAGCGGGAGTTGTCCGAGCGGGAGTCGTCCGAGCGGGAGTCGTTCGAGCGGGAGTTGCCCGAGCGGGAGTTGCCCGAGCGGGCAGGGCCTGAGCAGTCGGTGGAGGAGCCGCCGCAGGCGGCGGGGCGTCGCCAGTCCGTGCAGCGCCTGCGTTCGGTGGAGCCGCTGCGGCCGGCCCAGGAGCGGGAGTCCGACGAGCACGCCGGGTCCGACGAGGACCGTCAGTCCGACGAGGACCGTCGTGCTGAGAGGCGTCGGCAATCTGCGGAGCAGCAGCAGGCGGAGCGGGAGCACGAGCGGGAGCGGTCCGTGATCGGGCTGGAGGCTCGGGAGGGGGCTGCCGCGGGCTCGGCGGTGGAGCAGGCGGGTGAGCGGTTGCGGTCGGTGGGGCAGCCGCAGGCTCCGGAGCGGCGGGAGGTCGCGGCCGGGGTGCCGGTGCCGAGGACCGGGGAACGGGAGCCGCGGGTACGCCGGGTGGAGTCCGTCGTGGGGCGGGACTCCGGCGGCTGGCGGCGGATCGCCCAGGTGGTGGTCGGCGGCAGCGGCGTGCGGACCGATGGCTCGGAGATCGACGAGGCCCGGGCCAGGGGCGTGTTCGGCGGCAGCCGCAGGATCGTGGTGCTGGGATGTACGGGCGGCGCCGGGCAGAGCACGACGGCGTTGATGCTGGGCCACACCCTGGCCCGCTACCGCGACGACCGGGTGGTGGCGGTCGACGCCGCGCCGGGCGGCGGGAGCCTGACCAGCCGGGTCGAGCAGGAGACGCCCGAGACGCTGACGTCGCTGCTCGCGGGCCTGCACGGGGTGAGCGGCTATCTGACGATGCGCGGCTACACCACCCGTACGGCGTCGGGTCTGGAGGTGGTCGGGGCCGACGGCGACGCGGAGGCCGAGCAGCGGCTGGCCGATCGTGACCTCTTCTCCGACCGCCGGCTGGGTGAGGCGCTGAGCCTGCTCGACCGGCACTACAAGCTGTCCGTCATCGACCCGGCGGCTTCGCTGGCGGCGCGCGTGCTGCCGTACGCCGACCAGCTTGTCCTGGTGCTCCCCGCGAGCGAGGAGGCCCCGGAGGCGGTGGCGATGACGTACGAGTGGCTGGACGGCCACGGCTGCGCGGACCTGAGGCGGCGGGCGGTCATGGTGGTCAACGGGGTGAGCAGGCGTTCGATGGCGGATGTCGAGCAGGCGGAGGCGGTGGCCAGCGGCAGGTGCCGGGCCATCGTCCGGGTCCCCTGGGAGGACGGGCTGGCGCCGGGCGGCGACAAGGTCGTCGATCCGGGGCAGTTGCGCGCGGCCGGGCGGCGGGCGTACCTCGCCCTTGCCGGGGTCGTGGTCGCGGGCTTCACGGCACAGCGGATCCGACCGAGCGAAGAGGAGTTGGCGAGTGACCCCCCGGGCACGAGAATCGGTGAGCGATAAGTGAACATGCGAGCAGGTATGGCCAGTTCATGCGCCGAGGGGGCGGCATGAGCAGGGCGTCCCGGGCGCACCAGCGTCTGGCGGTCCGCTACTTCGACGACCGCATCCTGCTCACAGACTCCTCCGCATGGGCATATTTCCGTCTTCCCACGGTCAGCTACGAGTTCGTCACGCCGGAGGAGCGGGAGTCGCTGGCGACCAACATCACGATCGCGCTGGCGGCGATCAGGATGCCGGACGCCGAGGTTCATCTGCGGGTGGCGCATCGTGCCTATCCGGCGGCCGAGTGGGCGATGGCGCTCAACGCCACCTCCGACGAGGGTCCTGGCTGGCGCGACTATCTGGAGGAGATGTACCGGCACGTCTGGGCGAAGGACTTCTGGTCCAAGGAGGTCTATCTCGGCGTACGGATCGGTCCCCGGGGCAAGCAGCTCGGCAGCGGGGTGCTCGCGCAGCTGTTCGGCTTCTACCAGCGGACCGAGAAGGCGCTCGGCCTCGACGACGACCACGTGCCCGACGGCGAGATCCGCCGCTGGACCGAGCAGGCCGAACGGCTGGGCCGGGCGCTGGCCTCCAGCGCCCTGTACGCCCGGCACGCCACCTCGGTCGAGGTGGCGTGGCTGTTCCAGCACGCGGCGGCGGGGGCGCTGGCGGACGCGCCGCCGTCGGCCAGCCCGAAGCGGCGCTGGGGCAGGGGCGAGATCGAGTCGCTGGTGGAGGGCGAGATTCACAACGGCAGGTCGCTGCTGCGCATCGTGCAACCGCAAGGTGACTCTTATGTGGCCCACCTGTCGTTCGCCCGGTTCCCGGACATCATGCCGTTCCCGGACGGCGAGCCGTGGATGCACTTCACCGACCAGCTGCCCTTCCCCGTGGAGATCTCCTCGCGGATGCGGCTGATCCCGCCGGTCAAGGCGTCCAGGGACGTGGCGCGCAAGCTGGCGCACGCCCGCGACATGGACATCCACATCCGGGAGGCCGGCGCGGAGGCGCCGCTGGCGCTGGCCGAGCAGATCGACGCGGCCCGCATGCTGGAGCACGGCATCACCAAGGAACGACTGCCCTTCGTGTACGGGTGGCACCGGCTGATCGTGTCGGCCCCCACCGAGGACATCTGCGTGCAGCGGGTGGAGGCGGTCGTCGAGCACTACCGCGACATGGGCATCGACGTGGTCAACTCCACCGGCGACCAGTTCTCGCTGTTCCGCGAGGCGCTGCCGGGGGAGAAGGTGGGCGTCAACGCCTACGCTCAGCGTCAGCCGCTGCGGACGATCGCGGGCGGCATGGCGACGGCCACCGTGGACCTCGGCGACCGGCTGGAGGACGCCGGTGAGGGCTGGCTGGGCCCGTATATCGGTGAGACCGTCGGCAGGGCGCGCAGCATCGTCCACTTCGACCCGCTGCTCGCGGCCAGCCGCAACCGCCCGACCGCCATCGCGATCACCGGCGAGCCGGGCGGCGGCAAGACGACGCTCGCGCTGCTGATGATCTACCAGATGGCGTTGCGCGGGGTCACGGTCGCGGTGATCGACCCCAAGGGCGACGCCGAGTCGCTCGTGCAGCTGCTGCAGAAGCGCGAGCGCAAGGCGCGGATCATCCCGCTCGGCTCGGCCGCGCCGGGGCTGCTGGACCCGTTCTCGTTCGGGGATGACATCGCGGCCAAGAAGACGATGGCCACCGAGACGCTGCGGCTGCTGCTGCCGAGGATGTCGGAGGAGCGCGAGTCGGCGATGATCCAGGCGGTGGCGGCGGTGTCGAACGCGCCCGACCCCTCGCTCGGCAAGGTCGTCGACCATCTGGAGCAGACCGAGGACGCCGCGTCGAAGAACCTGGGCGCGGTGCTGCGCTCGATGTCGGAGATGCACCTGGCCACGCTCTGCTTCGACCCCTCCGGCGGCGACCAGATCGACTCGGAGGGGTGGACCACCGTGTTCACCCTGGGCGGCCTGACGCTGCCGGACGTGGCCACCACCAGGGACGACTACTCCTACGAGCAGCGGCTGTCGGTGGCGCTGCTCTATCTCGTCTCCCAGTTCGCCCGGCGGCTGATGAACGGGCTGGACCGGCGCGCGCCCAAGGCGATCTTCCTCGACGAGGCGTGGGCGATCACGTCCACGCCGGAGGGCGCCAAGCTGGTGCCCGAGGTGAGCCGGATGGGCCGCTCCCGTAACACCGCGCTCGTCCTGGTGTCGCAGAACGCCGGCGACCTGCTCAACGAACAGGTGACCAACTGCCTGTCCTCCGTCTTCGCCTTCCGGTCCACCGAACGCGTGGAGGTCGACCACGTCATGTCACTGCTCGGGGTGGAACCATCTGAGGAGCACAAGGCCGTCTTGCGCTCGCTCGGCAACGGGGAATGCATTTTCCGTGATCTGGATGGCAGGGCAGGGCGGATCGGAGTGGATCTGATCTCCGATGAGCTGCTTCGCTGGCTCGACACGAACCCGACACACGACAAACCCGACGGCAACGGGCATGATCTTCAAGGGGGAGTGGTCCGGGCGCAGGAGGTGCGGTCATGAGGATCCGACTATCCAGGCGGTTGACGCTTGCCCTGGTGGTGCTGCTGGGCATCCTGGTGGTGCCGTTCGCCGTGGGGAGCATGTCGCCCGCCGCGGCGGCGCCCTGCGACCTCTCGGGCGAGCTCGCCCCCGAGGTGATCGGCAGCGGCACCGACGGCATGATGCAGGCGCCGGTGCCGGAGGGCGGCGTACAACCACCCACCACCAACTACGGCCAGTTCGGCATGAGCGGCCAGTTCTGGCACACGCACGAGCTCGGCTGCTCCGACATCACCGCGGTCCTCGGCAACTCCTGGGCCAACACGATCTTCCTGTGGGCCAAGGCCGTCGACCGGCTCACGATCACCACCTACCAGGCGGCGGCCACCGAGGGACCGCTCCAGTCCATCAAGGACGTCGTCGACGACATTGTCACGAACCTGGCGCAGGCCATGTACTGGCCGTACCTCCAGCCCATCGTGATCCTCGGCGCGATCTGGCTGGCGTGGTACGGCCTGATCCGCAAGCGGGCCACCACCACCGCCGAAGGCGTGATCTGGATGGTGCTCGCCGTCACGGTGGCGACCTGGTTCCTCAGCCGGCCGCAGGACTTCACCGGGCTCGGCAAGGTCGTCACCGACAAGACCGGCGAAGTGGTCAACTCCGCCTTCTCCGGGCTGCCCGGCGCGGGCGGCGCCTCCTGTCTGCCGGCGCCCGGCGACACCAGCCCCGAGGTCAAGGCCGGCGGCTACGGCCAGAACGGCACGCCCGGCGTCGACCAGAACGCCGACGCCCTGTGGTCCACGCTGGTGTGCAAGCCCTGGCTGATGGGCCAGTTCGGCACCGCGGACCCCAACCAGCCCATCGTGCGCGACTTCGGCCGCGTCATGCTGGAGACCCAGTCGATCCCGGCGGCCACCGCGGCCAATCCCGCGCCCGACCGGGCCGCCCACCAGGCGAAGTACGTCGAGATCGCCGACAAGCTGAAAAACGACTCGCGCTACTTCATCTTCTCCGGCCGGGACTGGACGAGCCGGCTCGGCGTGGCCATCGCCGCGCTCATCGCCGCCCTGGTGGCGGGGGTGCTCATCTTCCTGGTGGCGGTCTCGCTGCTGGTGCTCAAGGTGGGTTTCCTGCTGTTGCTGATCCTCGGGCCGGTGTTCCTGCTGATCGGCGTCCATCCGGGCAGCGGGCGGATCATCGCCATGCGCTGGGTGGAGATGCTGATCGGCACCCTGCTCAGACAGGCCGTGCTCGCGCTGGTGCTCGGCGTGCTCGTGTACGGCTACGCGCTGATCATCTCCACGGCGATGCCCTGGGGGTTGCAGATCCTGTTCATGGCGTTGCTGACGATCGCGGTGTTCTTCTACCGGCGGCCGTTCCAGCATCTGTTCGCCTCGATGGGCGGGCACACGCTCACCACCCGCATGCTCGGCGAGGCGGCGAGTTCGCCGGTGCTGGAGCGGGCCTCGAACGTGCTGCCCCCGGTCGCCTCGGCCAGGATCGGACGCTGGGGCGCGCGGAAGGCCGAGCCGCTCATCCACGCGGCCACCGGCGGCGTGGCGAGCGGGGTCGCCGCCACCGTCGCCCAGGGCCGGGCCAGGGGCGAGGAGTCGGAGGGCGCCGCGACGCCGTCGGGCGTCCGGGTGCCCGCACCGCTCGACACCGACCAGCAGGGCGGCAAGGCGGGCGGCAGGCAGGGTCCGGCGCCGCGCCAGGGTGACGCGCCGCCGCTCAACCTGGGAGGCACGCCCACCCGCAGCCGTGGCGCCTCGCCCGGGGCGGGGCCGCGCGGTCCGGGCGGCGGGTCGAGCGCGTCCGGCGCGTCCGGCGCTTCCGCCGCGTCCGGTGGCGGCTCGGGTGGCGGAGGCTGGTTCGGCGGACGGTCCGGCGGCGGCTGGGCGCCTCGCGGCGGCTCCGGCGGCTCCGGCGGCTCGCGGAGCTCGGGCGGTTCCAGCGGCTCCCGATCGGGTGGCTCGCGGTCGGGCGGTACGCGGTCCGGCGGCTCGGGAGGCTCCCGGTCCGGTGGGTCGGGAAGCTCTCGGTCCGGCGGGTCCCGGTTCAGTGGGTCCGGTGGTTCGCGACCCTCCCGCTGGAGCGGCGACCGGTCGAACGGCTCCTCGGGCGGCGGCATCTTCGGCCGCAACCCTGACGGGCGGGTCTTCGGCGGCGGCGGATCCGGTGGCGGCGGCATGTTCGGCGGCTCCTCCGGCTCCTCCGACCGGCGCGCCTCCGAGCCGCCACCGCTGTGGGGCAGCTCCCGCAAGGATGAGCCCCCGGTGCCGTTCTGGCTCAACCCGTCCAACCCCGACAAGGATTGATCATGGCCCAGCCTGGTGACAGGCGCGGGGTGGCCTTCGCCGCCGTCGTGGTGATCATCGCCGCCGTGGGGCTCTACCTGGCGCTGTGGCCGGACTCCGAGGAGCCGGCCGCAGAACAGGCGCCGCGCGGCGTCACCACGAGCTCGCCTGTCGTCGAGAGCACGCCGCTGGCCACGGCCAGCGACGCGCCCTTCGACGTCTACGCGTACCTGCCGATGTCGAAGGAGCAGCTCGCCGCCGCCGCCGACCTGGCCGAGCGGTTCACCGCCGAGTACGGCACGTTCCGGCACGACGAGGACCCGGCGGCCTACGCGGCCAGGGTGAAGCAGTACACCACGGCCGAGCTGGGCGACATCCTCGCCAGGACCCTGACCTCGCCCGGTACGGTGGAGCGCAACCGCGCCGACGAGGTGGTCTCCACGACGACGGCCGCGCTCAAGGAGATCCGGCAGATCGACAGGACCTCCGTCGTGTTCGTCGTGACCGGCACGCAGCGGCTCGCCACGAAGAGCGGCACCAAACAACTGGTCGAGCAGTACGCGGTCACGGTCAGCCAGCTCGGCGCCGACTGGCGGGTCTTCGAGCTGCGGCCCGCCGGCGAAGGTCAGGACGGGGACCCGGAAGGGTGAACGTCTCACGTCCTCGCGTCCTCCTGGCGGTCGTGGTCGCCGGGATGCTGCTGCTGGCCCTGGTCATCATGTCGCCGATGATGATGACGTCGATCCCCTCCTTCATCGGCAACGGCGGCACTCAGCCCGACTGCACCGACGACGGCACCCGGGTGCAGGAGGCCTCCGACTCGGCCGCCGCCGACATCCCGGCCGACTACCTGGAGCTCTACCGCGAGCACGGCGAGAAGATCGGCGTCCAGTGGAGCATCCTGGCCGCCGTCGGCAAGCGGGAGACCAACCACGGCCGCTCCGACCTGCCCGGCGTGAAGAGCGGCACCAACTCCGCCGGCGCGGCCGGGCCGATGCAGTTCCTGATCAGCACGTGGGGCGGCAAGGCTAGGATCCCGATGTCGTCGCAGTTCAACGGCTACGCCTCCGACGGCGACGGTGACGGCGTCGGCGACGTCTACAACCCCGCCGACGCGATCCTCGGCGCGGCCAAGATGCTCAAGCGCAACGGCGCCCCCGAGAACGTGCGGGGGGCGTTGTTCGTCTACAACCGGGCCTGGTGGTACGTCGACCAGGTCCAGGAGATCGCCAAGGGGTACGCCAAGTCCGGCGAGGTGGAGGTGCCGCCGGAGGCGGACGACGCCTGTGACGAGCCGCTGGTCGAGGCCGCGCCCAGCGACGTGGTCGCGAAGATCCTCGCGTACGCGCTGGACCAGCGTGGCAAGCCGTACGTGTGGGGCGGGACCGGGCCGGACTCGTTCGACTGCTCGGGCATCATCTTCGCCGCCTACCGGGCCGCGGGCCTGTCGATCCCGCGCACCACGTTCACGCAGTGGCCGTTCGGGGTGAAGATCGAACAGGGCAAGGAGGAGGCGGGGGACTTAGTGTTCTTCAACGCGGGTCCCGGCACCTCGCCCAACAATCCGGGGCATGTGGGGATGGTCGTGTCGAAGGGGAAGATGGTGGAGGCGCGCTGCCGCCTGTGCGGGCCGATCAAGGTGACGACCTACGGCACCCGGGACACGATCGTGGGCTTCACCCGGCCGCTGCGGAACCCTGACGTGATCGCCCAGTTGGAGAAGCTGGAGAACGCCTGATGACGGTGATCGTGGTCGCCGCGGTGATCCTCGACGCGGCCGGCCGGGTGCTGGCCGCACAGCGCGCCGACCCGCCTGAGCTGGCGGGCGGGTGGGAGTTCCCCGGCGGGAAGGTCGACCCCGGGGAGGGCGAGATCGACGCCCTGGTGCGGGAGTGCCGCGAAGAGCTCGGGGTGGAGGTCAGCGTCGGGGAGCGGGTCGGCGGTGACTGGCCGCTGAGTGAGGGGTACGTGCTGCGCGTCTGGTTCGCCATGGTGACGGCGGGGATCCCGGAGGCCAAGGAGCACCTGGCGCTGCGGTGGCTGGAGCCTGGTGGATACTTCGACGTGGCGTGGCTGGGGGCCGATCTGCCCGTCATGGAAGCGGTGGAGAAACTGCTGTCACAAGGGTTGAATGGTCGCTCTGTGTGACATAAGTATTACAGTGAGTAATCTGTCGCATCGGGGGAGGCGGCTTCATGAATCGGGGCTGGATCGTGGGCGGAGCCCTGGTTCTGGTGGCGGTGCCGGCGGCGCCCGCGGCGGCGGCCGGGGTGACCATGGTGCTCGGCCGGGTGGACGACTCCGCCGGTTCGCGGGCCGGCGCGGGGGACGTGCTGCGATATCGGGTGCGTTTCGACGGTACGGCACGCGACGCCCGGCTGGCTGTGGCCACCACACCGCCCCACGCCCTCACCGCCCTGACCTGCACGTCGCCCGTCCAGGCAGAGCCTGCGGAGCCGCGGGCATCGACCACGCGGTTGCCGCTCGCCGCGCGGGGGGCCACGTCGGCCGAGTCGCCCACCTCGCGGGAGCGTCCTTCCGACGGCGAGCCGTATGCGGCCGCGCAGGGGTTGGACGCCGAGGGCGACGGTCTTCCCGCGTCCTCTTCTGAGCTCAGTGAAGACGCCTCTCCTCAGGGGATCTCGGCGGGATCGTCTGACGGCGTGTCCGCTGCCGCCGCGCTCGCCGCTCGGACGCTCGTCAAGCTGGAGACTTCAGGGTCGAGTACGGCGGTCGTGTCCGGAGCGCAGGCGTGCGCGCTGGGGGAGCTGGCCGGCAGGCGGGCCGTGGACGTGGAGCTCACCGTCCCGGAGGGGACGGGCGAAGTGGCGCTCGCGGCCGTGGCCAGGATGCGGCAGGGGACCGGGCTGACGACCATGACGGAGGCCACCGGCGTACCGGTGCGGGCCCCAGAGCCGGTACGCCCCGCCGGCGCCGCGGCGGACGCCGAAGCCAGGACGAACAAGCCTTCGACCGTACGGCAACGCGACGCGGAGGCGACCGGGACGACTCGACGCCGGCTCCGGGAGCCCGGGATGGGAGTGGAGGCCCCTCGGCCCAAGGCGTGGGCGCGGGAAGTGGATGAAGGCACCCGACTGCCGGAGGGATCGGAGCCGTCGGAGGTTACCGAGCGGCCCGAGGCGCGTGGGCGGGAAGTGGATGAAGGCACCCGGCAGTCAGAGGGGTCGGAGCCAACGGAGGTTAACCAGCGGTCCGAGGCGCCGGAGATGGCCGAGGCCGCCCCGCAATCAGAGGGATCGGAGCCGTCGGAGGGTGCCGAGCGGCCCGAGGCGCCGGAGATGGCCGCCCAGGAGCCGGGGGACCCGGCTCAGCCCGAGGTCTCCGCAAAGCAGGGCAAGAAGGATAAGGCCGGGATCGTTCGGCAGTCGGGCAAGGCCGAGGCTGCGGGAGAGCGTAATAAGGCTGGGGGCGTGCGCCCGGGTGCGCGGTCTGCCGAGGGGGTGCGGCCGGGTGGGCTGGTCGGTGGGGTTGCGCGGCCGGAGCCGGTCGGTGGGGGCTTGCCGCCGGGTGTGCGGGGTGGTGTGGACATGGGGATGGCCGGGGATCTGTGGCGGGAGCCGGCGGTCGGGGGGACGGCTGAGGGGAAAGGGAAGAGGGCGGCCGAGCTGCCTTTGGCGGCTGTTCCCACTGCCGCCGCGGCGTCTTCCGTGACCGGCGTGTCAATGGATGGCCAGGGGGCGCCGCTGCCTCGGGCGGTGGCCGCTCCGCGGGTGCGGTTGCAGGCCGCCGAAGTGGTGAATCCGCTGGCAGGGGGCCGTGGGCTGGTCGCGGCGGCAGGCGGGATCGGGGCGTTGATGGCGGGGCTGTGGGCCATCAGCAGGACGCATCGGACGCGTACTCGGAGAAAGCTGTTGTAAATTCGTCTTTACTGTTACTTTTACCCGACTAGTATTCCCTTGACCATGGTTGCGGGATTGCGCGGAGGGCACTGGTGGCACGTAGCGGAGCGACGGCCGTGTCCGCGGTGCTGCTCTCGCTGGCCTTGACCGGCGTAGGAGCCAGCGTTTTCGTCGGCCAGAGCGCCACGGCCTCGGCCACCGCCTACGATCCTGTCGAGCCGTGCGAAGCCGGCCAGGAGTGCCCGCCGGAGACCACGGTCACGGTCACCACCACCTTGCCGACTCCGAGCAGCGAGCAGGAAGCGCCGGAGACGACGGTCACCAAGACCGTCACGTCGACGCCGAAGACCAAGTCGACCCCCACTCCCAAGGCGACGAAGACCACGAAGGCGCCGGAACCGACGCCGGTCGTCCAGAGCAGCGCGCCGCAGCCCCAGCCACTGCCGACGCAGAGCGCGGAGGTGCCGAGCGTCTCGCCGAGCACTGAGCAGTCCGACGTCGTGCTGCCGCCGGTGACCGGCACGGAGACGCCGAACACGCCGCCCCCGACCGAGGCGCAGTCCGCGGAGACCGACGAGATCCCGCTCGAGATGCGCAACGCCGCCCCGGAGTTCGACCAGCGCAGCCTGACGCAGCAGCTCAGCATCCCCGCGCTGGTCCTGGTGCTGCTCGTGCTGTTCGCGGTGCTCATCTTCGAGGGACGGCTGCGTCGCATGGCCCACGCCGCGGCGATCCGCAAGGCGGGGCCCCTGGCCGGTCACCCCGACCCGCACACGGGCTATCCGGCGGGCCCCGGCTACGCCACGGCCGCCATGCCCGCGCCCGGCTATCCGGGCGGTACGGCGTACGCGCCGATCATCAGTTTTGTCCCGGTGCAGACCTATCCGGGCGGTCAGGTGCAGTACGGCGCGGTCTATCAGGATCCGAACGCCTACACCCAGCCTGGCTACGTTCCCGAGCAGGCGCCGGCCCAGCCGGAGCCCGTGGTGCTGCAGCCGGACCAGTTCGACTCCTACAGTCACCAGCCCGCGCCCGGTCACCAGCCCGCGCCGGAGCCGGAGCGGGAGGTGTACCGGTCGCCGTTCGAGCCGGTGATCCCGCCGGAGGCGCCGCCCGCCGACATCCCGCCCGGCGGCGCGAAGCCGTACGAGGACTCGCCGGACAGGCCGCTGCCCTCCGCCTCGGCCGCCGAGCCGGGCGACTCCGAGCCGTGGGGCGGCGGGCTACCGCTGCCGGGCCACGGCCCCGCGCCCATGGGGGTGTCGGACGCGACGGTCATCCAGCCCCTGCCCGCGCAACCGCCGGCGCCCGAGGAGACGACGGTCGCCGAGCCGCTGCCCCAGCAGGGCAAGCGCAAGCGCGGCCTCGGCCGCCGCCGGAAGTGACCTGACCCCACGGCCACCGCCAGAAGGCCGGAAGTGACTTGATCCTGACGGCTGCCGCCAGAAGCGACCTGGTCCGGACATGCGACGTGGCGGGACCCTGAGGGCCCCGCCACGTCAGCGGCCTACTTCGAGCGCTTGAAGATCTTGTTGCCCAGCCACACCAGCGGGTCGTACTTGGTGTCGACGACGCGCTCCTTCATCGGGATGATCGCGTTGTCGGTGATCTTGATGTGTTCGGGGCAGACCTCGGTGCAGCACTTGGTGATGTTGCAGTAGCCGAGGCCGTGCTCCCCCTGGGCCGTCTCCTTGCGGTCCGGCGCCACGTCGTACGGGTGCATGTCCAGCTCGGCGATCCGGATGAAGAACCGCGGCCCGGAGAAGGCCGGCTTGTTCTCCTCGTGGTCACGGATGACGTGGCACACGTTGTTGCACATGAAACACTCGATGCACTTGCGGAACTCCTGGCCCCGCTGGACATCGACCTGCTGCATCCGGTATTCGCCCGGCCGCACCCCCTCCGGCGGGGTGAAGGAGGGCACCTCCCGGGCCTTCTCGTAGTTGTAGGAGACGTCGGTGACGAGGTCCTTGATGACGGGGAACGTCCGCATCGGCGTGACGGTGATCGTCTCGTCCTCGCTGAACGTGGACATCCGCGTCATACAGCCCAGCCGGGGCTTGCCGTTGATCTCCATGGAGCAGGAGCCGCACTTGCCCGCCTTGCAGTTCCAGCGGACCGCGAGATCGGGCGCCTGGGTGGCCTGGAGGCGGTGGATGATGTCGAGGACGACCTCGCCCTCGTTCACCTCGATGGTGAAGTCCTCGAGTTTGCCCTCGCCGCCTTCACCGCGCCAGACCTTGAACTTTGCCTTGTAGCTCATGACTTCGCGATCCTGTCGAACTCGGCCATCTCTTCGTCGGTGAGGTACTTGGACAGCTCGTCCCGGTCGAAGAGCGAAATCAGGTCGTCCCGCATCGCGGGCTGGGCCTTCTCTTCGATGGTGATCGACGTGCCGTCCTCGGTGGAGCAGGCGAGCAGCTTCTGGCGCCACTCGGGCCGCATGCCGGGGAAGTCGTCGCGGGTGTGCCCGCCACGGCTCTCCTGGCGCAGCAGCGCGGCGCGGGCCACGCACTCCGACACCAGGACCATGTTGCGCAGGTCCAGCGCGAGGTGCCAGCCGGGGTTGTAGATGCGCGTCCCGGCCGCGCCGACAAGCTGGACACGCTCCTTGAGCTTCTCCACGACCTCCAGCGCCTCGGACACCTCCTCGGCCTTGCGGATGATGCCGACGAGCTCGTTCATCGTCCGCTGGAGCTCCTGATGCACTTCGTACGGGTTCTCGCCGGCGCGCTGCAGCGGCGCCTCGGCCTCCGCGCGGGCGGCGTCCACCTGCACCTGGTCCACCTTGGGCCGGGCGGGGAGCCCGTCGAGGTAGGCCGCCGCGCCCGCGCCCGCCCGCCGGCCGAACACCAGCAGGTCGGACAGCGAGTTGCCGCCCAGCCGGTTGGAGCCGTGCATGCCGCCGGAGACCTCGCCCGCCGCGAACAGGCCGGGCACGGAGGCCGCGCCGGAGTCGGCGTCCACCTCGATGCCGCCCATGATGTAGTGGCAGGTCGGGCCCACCTGCATGGGCTCGGCGGTGATGTCGACGTCGGCCAGCTCCTTGAACTGGTGGTGCATCGACGGCAGCCGCCTCTTGATCTCCTCGGCGGGCAGCCGGGTGGAGACGTCGAGGTAGACGCCGCCCTGGGGTGAGCCGCGACCGGCCTTCACCTCGGCGTTGATGGCGCGGGCCACCTCGTCACGCGGCAGCAGCTCCGGAGGGCGGCGGTTGTTGGCCTGGTCGGTGTACCAGCGGTCGCCCTCCTCCTCGGAGGTGGCGTACTTGTCCTTGAAGACGTCCGGGACGTAGTTGAACATGAACCGCTCGCCCTCGGAGTTGCGCAGCACACCGCCGTCGCCGCGCACCGACTCGGTGACGAGGATGCCGCGCACGGAGGGCGGCCAGACCATCCCGGTGGGGTGGAACTGGATGAACTCCATGTTGATCAGGTTCGCGCCGGCGAGCAGGGCCAGGGCGTGGCCGTCTCCGGTGTACTCCCAGGAGTTGGAGGTGACCACGTAGGACTTGCCGATGCCGCCGGTGGCCAGGACCACGGCCGGGGCGTCGAAGAGGACGAAGTTGCCGCTCTCGCGCCAGTAGCCGAAGCCGCCGGAGATCCGGTCACCGTCCTTGAGCAGGCGGGTGATCGTACATTCCTGGAAGACCTTGATGTAGGCCTCGTAGTCGCCGTGCGTCTCGTAGTCCTCCTGCTGCAGCGCGACCACGCGCTGCTGGAGGGTACGGATCAGCTCCAGGCCGGTGCGGTCGCCCACGTGCGCGAGGCGGGGGTACTCGTGGCCGCCGAAGTTACGCTGGCTGATCTTGCCGTCCTTGGTGCGGTCGAACAGCGCACCCCAGGCCTCCAGCTCCCAGACCCGGTCCGGGGCCTCCTTGGCGTGCAGTTCGGCCATCCGCCAGTTGTTGAGGAACTTGCCGCCCCGCATGGTGTCACGGAAGTGCACCATCCAGTTGTCGTCGGAGTTGACGTTGCCCATCGCGGCCGCCGCGCCGCCTTCGGCCATGACCGTGTGGGCCTTGCCGAACAGCGACTTGCAGACGATCGCGGTGCGCTTGCCCTGCTGGCGCGCCTCGATGGCCGCCCGCAGCCCGGCGCCTCCTGCGCCGATGACGATGACGTCGTATTCGTGACGCTCGATTTCCACTGAGAGATCCTTACGCGAACGGGAAGGCGATGATGCCCTTGGCCACCAGGCGGACATAGAGGTCGGCGCCCATGACGGAGAACATCGAGGCCCATGCCAACTGCTGGTGCCTGGCGTTCAGCTTGGAGACGAACGTCCAGGCCCGGTAGCGGACGGGATGGCGGGAGAAGTGGTTGAGCCGGCCCGCGGTGATGTGACGGCAGGAGTGGCAGCCGAACGTGTAGCCGAGAATGAGGACGGCGTTGAGCACCAGGATCCAGGTGCCGAGGCCGATCGGCTTGTGGATGAGCGCCAGGATCGCGTCATAGGTGAGCACTCCACCGATGAGGATGGCGAAGTAGAAGAAGTAGCGGTGCACGTTCTGGACGATCAGCGGGAAGCGCGTCTCGCCGGTGTACTTGCCGTGCGGCTCCTGCACCGCGCACGCGGCCGGCGACAGCCAGAAGGAGCGGTAGTAGGACTTGCGGTAGTAGTAGCACGTCAACCGGAACCCGCCCGGCAGGCCGAGGATGAGCAGCCCCGGCGGCAGGGTGTACCAGTCACCGAACGGCGCCCAGCCCAGGAACCGGGCTCCCTCGGGACACGAGGTCGCCAGACACGGGGACGAGAACGGGGCTATGTACGGGTCGACGAAGTAGCTGGTGTCGAGGATCGCCCACACACCGTAGACAAGGAATGAACTGAGCCCGAGGAACGTCAGCAGCGGGGCGAGCCACCATCGGTCGGTGCGCAGCGTGCGCACCTTGACTTGGGCACGCTGCCTTCTCACTGGATCGGGCGTCGTCTGGGTCATCGCGGACCTCTCCACCTCCCGCGGACCCCGCACGCCTGGGGTCCGGGTCGTTCGTTGTGGCGCGTATGCGGTCGGGCTGAGCCGTACCGGCGCGCGTTGGTGTGGGATACGTTACGACGACCGCATGCGGATTTGTGAGGAGCGTCACTCACTTTTTCAATGACCTGCTGTGATTCCTGTCACGTACCCCCGTCAGGAGTACTTCCCAGGTGGGGCAACTACCCCACAGTCGCGAAAAAGTTATCGATTTGGCGGACAACTCTTATGAGTTGCGCAAAATCCGGCATTCGTCAGTCGCCGGCCGCGGGGAGCGTCCAGCGGAACGTGGTGCCCTGGTCCTCGCCGCTCGCGTCGAGCCAGAGCTGCCCGCCGTGGAACTCCACGATCTTGCGGCAGAGGGCGAGCCCGATCCCGGTGCCCGGATAGACGTCGCGCGGGTGCAGGCGCTGGAAGATGAGGAAGATCCGGTCGGCGTACTGAGGCTCGACCCCGATCCCGTTGTCGGAGCAGCTGAACTCCCACAGGTCGCCGGACCTGATGGCGCCGATGTGGACGCGGGGCGGCGACTCGGAGCGGAACTTGATCGCGTTCTCGATCAGGTTCTGGAAGAGCTGGGTGAGCTGGGCGCGGTTGCCCAGCACCGTGGGCAGCTCGTCCGCGGTGACCGTGGCCTCGGCGTCCTCGATCGCCGCCGACAGGTTCTCCAGCGCCGAGTCCAGCGACGGCCGGGTCGTCACCGCTTCGCGCCCGCTGGTGACCCGGCCGACCCTGGAGAAGTCGAGCAGGTCGTTGATCAGGAGCTGCATTCGCTTGGCGCCGTCGACCGCGTAGTGGATGTACTGCTTGGCCCGGTCGTCGAGCTGATCGCCGTAGCGCTGTTCGAGCATCTGGCTGAAGCTGGACACCTTGCGCAGCGGCTCCTGCAGGTCGTGGCTGGCCACGTACGCGAACTGCTCCAGCTCGCCGTTGGAGCGCCGCAGCTCGTCGGCCTGGTCGGAGGCGGTGCGCCAGGCCGACACGATGCGCCTGCGCATCGAGTCGACGTGGCTGGACAGCTCCGCGAGCTCCGCGGGCCTCTCGACGCCCAGCCGGTGGTCGAAGTCGCCGCTCGCGACCGTGCGCACCTGCTCGGTGAGCTGGGCGATGGGCTTGAGCACGGTGAGGTGCACGATGAACCCCAGCCCCACGCCCGCGGCCAGGAGCACCAGGAACAGCACCCACAGCGCCACGTTCAGCAGGCCGATCTGCTCGGCGACCTCGGGCCTGGGGCTCATGGCGCGGGCGTCGGCGATCATCTTCATGATGACCGCCGCCCCGGCCAGGAACGCCACCGTGGTCACCGCGCCGGTGAAGACGAACAGGCGGGCGACCGGCAGCCTGCCGACCCCGGTGGCCGGCTTGGCCGGAGGCAGAGGATGGATGCTCATGTGCCGCTCCTGCTCACGAGCATCGCGGCGAGGTCGTCGCTGAGCGTGCCCACATGCCTGATGAGCCGATCGAGGTCGATGGCGCCATGCTGCTTGACGAGGTCCACCAGCCCGTCGACGCCCAGCAGTTGCCGGTTCTCGCCGACCGCCGCCTCGATCAGGCCGTCGGTGTAGAGCATCATCGACCACCTCTCGCCCAGCGGCACGTCGATGGCCGTCCACTCGATGTCGGGGAAGATGCCGAGCGGCGGCCCGGACGGCCCGCCGCCGAGCGCCTCGATGACGCCGTCGCGCACCAGCACCGGAGGCGGATGGCCGACCACCCGCATCCTGGCGTGCGTCAGGTCCGGCGTGATCGTCGCCATGCAGAGCGTGGTGAAGATCTCCGGCGCCTTGCGCTCGGCCCGCAGCAGCGTGTCCATCGTGCGCAGCAGCAGGTCACCGCTCTGCCCGGCGAGCACCAGCGTGCGCCAGGCGATGCGCAGCGCCACCCCGAGCGCGGCCTCGTCCGGGCCGTGCCCGCACACGTCACCGACCACGATGTGCACCGAGCCGTCGGGAGTCTGCACGGTGTCCAGGAAGTCACCGGCGAGCCGGGAGCCCTGCGTCCCCGGCAGGTAGCGCGTGACGTGCCGCAGCTTCTTGGTGTGCAGCAGGGGGACGGGCAGCAGGCCGTTCTCCAGGCGGGCGTTCTCCTTGGCGGTCAGCTCGGCCTCGACCAGCCTGATCTGCGCCAGGTCCGCCCGCTTGCGCTCCATCGCGTACCGGACCGACCTGGCCAGCAGTCGCGCGTCGACGTCCTGCTTCACCAGGTAGTCCTGGGCTCCCGCCTGCACGGCCGCCACCCCGACGTGCACATCGCGCAGACCGGTCAGGACGAGCACCGCCGCGTGCGGGGCCATCGCCAGCACCTGCTCCAGCGCTTCGAGACCGGTGGCGTCGGGCAGCGAGAGGTCGACCAGCACGCACTGGATCTCCGAGGTCAGCTTGGCCCTGGTCTCCGCCAGGTTGCGCACCCAGGTGATCCTCGGTGGCGCCTCGGCCTGCCTGAGCAACTCCTCGACGAGAAACGCGTCCCCGTCATCGTCCTCTATGAGGAGCAGCGTCAGCGTTTCGGAGAGAGTTGCCGTCACACACGCCTCTTCGGGAAGTGGGGGTCGTCGGGCTCATTCTGCGATGAGTTCCACCCCTTGCGGAAGGGTGCCGTCCTGGCCGGCTTCATGGACGAAGGCGAGCAGAGTAGCGCGAAACGCCTGCGCCGCGCGGGTCGGCTCCACGTCCTTACGGTGCGCCAGCGCGATCGTCCGGGTCAGTCCCGGCGGCGCCAGCGGCGTGCCGGCCACCCCCGGGCGCCCGTCGAGCACCATCGACGGCACCACGGCCACGCCCAGCCCGGCCTCCACGAAACGCAGCACCGCGTCCATCTCGCCGCCCTCGATGGCGAACCTCGGCTCGAACCCGGCCTGCCGGCAGGCCGCCAGCGTCGCCTCCCGCAGGTCGTAGCCACGCCGGAACATCACCAGCGGCCTGCCGCGCAGGTCCTCGATGCGCAGGTACGGCTTGTGCACGCGATCGTGCGCGGGCGAGACCACCACGAGGTTCTCGCGCAGGATGTCCTCGGTCACCAGGGAGGGGTCGTCGTGCTGCAACGGCATGATGATCAGTGACAGGTCGAGCTGGCCGCGGGCCAGGGCGCCCACCAGGTCCCGCGAGCCGCCCTCCTCCACCAGCAGGCCGATCCCCGGGTAGGCGTCGTGGAAACGGGCCAGCACGTCGGCCACCAGCCCGGCGCACAGCGACGGCGTCGCCCCCAGCCGCACCCTGCCCCGGCGCAGGCCGGCGAGCTCGGCGACCTCCTGCCTGGCGGTGTCGGCGTCGGCCAGCATGCGGCGGGCGAGCGGGAGCAGCGCCTCGCCCGCCGGGGTCAGCGTGACGTTGCCCCGGGCACGGGAGAACAGCGGGGCGCCGAGCTCGGCCTCCAGCGCCTTGATCTGCTTGCTCAACGACGGCTGGGCGACCCGCATCCGCTGGGCCGCGTGGGTGAAATGCCTGCTCTCCGCCACCGCGACGAAGTACGCCAACTGCTGCAGCTGCATGTGATATTCCTCGCACCGGCTGACTCGGATGCCCGTACGGCTGCCGTACAAACCAGACATCATAGCCGGAGGCTATGGAAACCAGGCCCGTGATGACTTGGACGGGCACCCGCGCGATACCTAGCGTCAGGAGATGTGACAGCCACGATAGAGCGCGGCGCCGCTACAGCGCCGATTCCCCCCAAGCCCGCTGACAAGCCAACGCGCGGCAGGCCGCGTGGGTTCCTGGCCTCGTCCAACGGCAAGAAAGTCGTCATGGCCGTCACGGGGGCCGTGATGGTGCTCTTCCTCGTCGGCCACATGCTGGGCAACCTCAAGATCTTCATCAGCAGGGACTCGTTCAACGACTACGCGACCGCCCTGCGCACCCTGCTGGAGCCGCTCGCGCCGTACCGGACGCTGCTGACGATCGTGGAGGTCGTGCTCGCCGTCTCGGTCGTGCTGCACATCTGGGCCGCCATCTCCCTGTCGCGCCGCGCCCACGCCGCGCGGCCGGTGAAGTACGCCGCCAAGAAGTCGCAGGCCGGCGGCTACGCGACGCACATCATGCGGTACGGCGGCGTCACGATCGTGCTGTTCCTCGTCTGGCACCTGCTCGACCTGACCTTCGGTGTGGTCAACCCGAAGGGCCCCGTCTCCACGCCGGCCGACCGGATGATCGCAGGGTTCGACCCGTCCCGGTGGTGGATGACGCTGATCTACCTCGTGGCCGTGGTCATGGTCGGTCTGCACCTGCGGCACGGCATCTGGAGCGCCTTCCAGACGCTCGGCTGGGCCAACCGCAACCGCTACAAGGCACTGCGCACGGGCGCCGCGCTGGTCTCCGCCGTACTCGTCATCGGCTTCCTCGCGCCGCCCCTCGCCATCACGTTCGGAGTGGTCAAGTGAAATACGCCGAGGGATCGCCGATCCAGGACACCAAGGCTCCCGAGGGTCCGATCGAGGATCGCTGGGAGAAGCGGAAGTTCGCCGCCAAGCTCGTCAACCCGGCCAACAAGCGCAAGCTCAACGTGATCGTGGTCGGCACCGGCCTGGCCGGCGGGTCCGCCGCCGCGACGCTGGGCGAGCTCGGCTACAACGTCAAGTCGTTCTGCTACCAGGACACGCCTCGGCGCGCGCACTCCATCGCCGCGCAGGGCGGGATCAACGCCGCGAAGAACTACCGCGGCGACGGCGACTCGGTCTACCGCCTGTTCTACGACACGGTAAAGGGCGGCGACTTCCGCTCCCGCGAGTCGAACGTCTACCGGCTGGCCCAGGTCTCGGTGAACATCATCGACCAGGCCGTCGCGCAGGGCGTGCCGTTCGCCCGCGAGTACGGCGGACTGCTCGACACCCGCTCCTTCGGCGGCGCCCAGGTCTCCCGTACGTTCTACGCCCGCGGCCAGACGGGCCAGCAGCTCCTGCTCGGCGCCTACCAGGCGCTGGAACGGCAGGTCGCGGCCGGCACCGTGGAGATGTTCACCCGGCACGAGATGCTCGACCTGATCATCGACAACGGCCGGGCGCGCGGCGTCATCGTGCGGGACATGGTGACCGGCGAGATCGAGCGGCACGTGGCCGACGCCGTCGTGCTCGCCACCGGCGGCTACGGCAACGTGTTCTTCCTGTCCACGAACGCCAAGGGGTGCAACACCACGGCGATCTGGCGGGCGCACGAGCGGGGCGCGTACTTCGCCAACCCCTGCTACACCCAGATCCACCCCACCTGCATCCCGGTCTCCGGCGAGTACCAGTCGAAGCTGACGCTGATGTCGGAGTCGCTGCGCAACGACGGCCGTGTCTGGGTGCCGCTGCGCAAGGGCGACGACCGCCTGCCCGGCGACATTCCGGACGACGAGCGCGACTACTACCTGGAGCGGATCTACCCCGCCTTCGGGAACCTCGTCCCCCGGGACATCGCCTCCCGCGCGGCCAAGAACGTCTGCGACGAGGGTCGTGGCGTCGGCCCCGGCGGCCTCGGCGTCTACCTCGACTTCCGCGACGCGATCGGCCGCCTCGGCCGCGACGCCGTGGAGAAGAAGTACGGCAACCTGTTCGAGATGTACGAGCGCATCACCGGCGAGAACCCATACGACCAGCCGATGCGCATCTACCCGGCCGTCCACTACACGATGGGCGGCCTGTGGGTGGACTACGACCTGCAGTCCACGATCCCCGGCCTGTTCGTGATCGGCGAGGCGAACTTCTCCGACCACGGCGCCAACCGGCTCGGCGCCTCCGCGCTGATGCAGGGCCTGGCCGACGGCTACTTCGTGCTGCCGACCACGCTCGGCGACTATCTGGCGGCCGGGCCGTTCGGCGAGGTCAACGAGGAGGCCGTCGCCGAGGCCGAGGCCAAGGTGACGTCCAGGATCGAGCGGCTGCTCGCTGTCAACGGCACCCGCACCCCGGACTCCTTCCACCGGGAGCTCGGCCGGCTCATGTGGGACTACTGCGGCATGGAGCGCACCGAGGAGTCGCTGCGCAAGGCGCTGGAGCGGATCCCCGAGCTGCGCGCCGAGTTCTGGGCGAACGTCAAGGTTTCCGGCGCCAACGAGGAGCTGAACCAGGTGCTGGAGAAGGCCGGCCGGGTGGCCGACTTCTTCGACCTGGCCGAGCTGATGTGCCTGGACGCGCTGGTGCGCTCGGAGTCGTGCGGTGGCCACTTCCGCGCCGAGTCGCAGGACGCCGACGGCGAGGCCCTGCGCGACGACGAGCACTTCGCGCACGTGTCGGCCTGGGAGCACTCGCCCGAGGGTGAGCCGGTGCTGCACAAGGAACCGCTCGAGTACGACTACGTCAAGATGAGCCAGCGGAGTTACAAGTGAACCTGACCCTCAAGGTCTGGCGGCAGAGCGGCCCCTCCGACTCCGGACGGATGGTGAAATATCGGGTTGAAGAGGTGTCTCCGGACATGTCTTTCCTGGAGATGCTCGACGTCCTGAACGAACGCCTCATCCTCGAAGGCGACGACCCGATCGCCTTCGACCACGACTGCCGCGAAGGCATCTGCGGCATGTGCGGCATGGTCATCAACGGTGTCGCGCACGGCGAGCAGGTGGCCACCACGACCTGCCAGCTGCACATGCGCCACTTCGAGGACGGCGCCACCATCACCATCGAGCCGTGGCGGGCCGCGCCGTTCCCCGTGGTCAAGGACCTGGTCGTGGACCGCAGCGCGTTCGACCGGATCATCCAGGCGGGCGGCTTCGTGTCCGTCCCGGCCGGCTCGGCGCCCGACGCGCACAGCCTGCCGGTCCGCAAGGAGGACGCCGACTCGGCGTTCGACGCGGCCACCTGCATCGGCTGCGGCGCGTGCGTGGCGGCCTGCCCCAACGGCTCCGCCTCCCTCTTCACCGCCGCCAAGATCACCCATCTGAGCCTGCTGCCCCAGGGCCAGCCGGAACGCCTGTCCCGCGCCAAGGCCATGGTGGACCAGATGGACGCCGAGGGCTTCGGCGGCTGCACCAACACCGGCGAGTGCACGGCCGTCTGCCCCAAGGGCATCCCGCTGGACACCATCGCCCAGATGAACAGCGACTACCTCAAGGCCAACGCCAAGTAGGCCGTGTCTTCGGAGAGCCGTACGGGTGCCGTACGGCTCTCTTCAGCTCTGTCTCGTCGGCCGGCATGCCGGCCGGCCCACGCAAAGGGCCTCGCCCTCAGGCGCTTCGCGCCGACCGGCTCAGGCGCCCTCATAAGGCGCCTGCGGCGCAACCCCGGCCTGCGGCGACCGAAGCGGTGTGGCTGGCCATGATCTGGCAGACCACGACGATGAGTAGACCGCCGGCTGCTTTCAACGACCACGTCTGGAGTCGGTGGCCTTCGGGTGCCCGGTCCCCGCCCGGGTTATCCACAAAGTTCGCTGCTCTTCGTCGATTGCGTACCACAAACGGCCGCCCGATGTCGCCTCGTATTGCCACTGCTCCAGAGACTCACCACCAATCTTGACCTCTCCGAGCGCACCTCTCAGGGGATGCTGACGGCTGTCCACATGTCGTGGATCACTGGTGATGGCGACCCAAGCCCGATCCAGATTTTCCGGAGCCTGAGCGAGGAGATGCCCCCACCCCTCAGCGGCACGCCGGTCGGCGAACCGTATGTGCCACGGGTTGGGCCGCGGCACCTCGTCACCTCGGCCCGCCATCACGGTGCGTCTGCCGGCCGGGTGACCTCTGGGCCGTCGCCAGGGAAGGGTCCCTGGAGGTCGCCGGCCAGCTCGGGGTCGCTCCAGATCACAGCGGTGGATCGCCAGGAGGTCAGCGCGCGCCCGAAGGGCAGGAGCTCTCCGGTGTCGGCTCCTGCCATCAACTGACCGAGCAGCTCGCGTACGCACTCCTGCCGCTCTGTCTCCGGCAACCAAGTGAGCCAGGGCAGCTCTTCGGCCAGGACTTCCTCAGCCAGACTCAGGTTACGTCGGGCGACGATGGCCAACGCGCGGGCGGCGATGTGCAGGCTGTCGGATCCGGCTTGGAAGCGCTCCATCCGCATAAGGACAAGGTTCTCGTCATCACGTCGTTCGAGGATGATGTCGGCGTGGTCGAGAGAGGGGAGGACCTGTGATGGGCCGCGCAAGAAAGCGCTGTACTGAAAATTCTTAGTCACCATGGACACAGAATATCTGAACTAGTTCAGATAGGGAACGGTTCGCCTGTGTGGCTCGCCCTTGCCATGGTCGGCGTGACGATGATCGTGCTGCTCATGGCGTCGAAGTCCGCTCTCGGCAAGTTCGCCCGCCCGCGATCCGCCTGATCAACCACTGGCTGTGGCTCCCCCTTCCGGGCGGATGCGCTCATTTTCCGGGGTCCCCCGGTTCATGAACGCTGCTACGCCGTCCAGGATGCGCGCGAGGCCGAAGGAGTAGTCGAACTGCCGCTCCTCCTCGGGAGTGTCCGCCGGGTAGTCGAACGCCCCCGCGTCGATCGCCGTACGCAGGGCGGGGAAGCGCCGCTCGTCGGCGAGCGCGCCCAGCAGGCCGCTGTAGGCGGCGATCGACTCGCCCGAGGCGGCCTCGCCGAGGTCGGCGGTCAGGCGGGCGGCGGTGTGCATGTAGTTGGCCACCAGGAGCACCACCCCGACCTTGTCGCTCTCGGTGAGCCCGGTGCCGCGCAGTGTGCCGAGAGCGCGATCGGTCCAGGCGAGCTGGTTGGGCGTGATCGGCGGCCCGGTGATGGGCAGGTGCACGATCCAGGCATGGGCCCGCAGCATCACCCACTGGGCCCGGCACCAGCGCTCCAGCCCGAGCCGCCAGTCGTCGCAGGACTCGGCTGGCTCGGCCATCTCGGCCGGTAGTGCGGCGACCGAGTTCAGCATGAGGAGCAGCAGCTCGTTCTTGCTCTTGACGTGCCTGTAGAGCGACATCGTGGTGAAGCCGAGCCGCTCGGCGACCCTGGCCATCGAGACGGCGTCGAGGCCGCCGGAGTCGGCCAGCTCCACCGCCGCTCGCACGATGCGGGACAGGCTCAACCCCGTCCTGGGCTCCGGCTGGTCGAGCCGTTGCCAGAGCAGGTCGAGCCCGGCGGGCAGCTTGTCGTCCATCGTTCCTGCCTTCGTTCGAGCTTGCGCTGAGCAGAAGTGTATGTCATACACTCGGTGTATGACATACACAGCGGTGATCGTGGGTGGCGGAATCGCAGGGTCGCTGAGCGCGATCGCTCTGCACAAAGCGGGCATCACCTCCGTCGTCCATGAGGCGTACGACCGGAGTGCGGACCACGTCGGCGCCTTCCTGACCCTGGCGGTGAACGCGCTCGACGCATTACGCGCGCTCGATCTCGACCTGGACGGGGTGGGCTTCGACACGCCGAAAATCACCTTGACCAGTGGTTCCGGCAGGAAACTCGGCGAACTGCCCTACGGCACGGCCGTCTCGGAGGGCGCCAAGAGCCGGACCGTGAAACGTGCCGACCTCTATCGGGCGCTCCGCGACGAGGCCGTCCGCCGCGGCGTGCGCATCGAGTACGGCAAGCGGCTCGTCGAGGCCGAGACCACCGGCGGCCGGGTCCTGGCGAGGTTCGCCGACGGCGGCACGGCCACGGGCGATCTGCTGATCGGCGCGGACGGCCTGCGCTCGCGTACCCGCGAGATCATCGATCCGCACGCTCCGGGCGCGCGGTACGCGGGGCTGCTCAATACGGGCGGCTACGCGCGCGGCGTATCGACCGGGAGTGAACCGGGCACGATGCACGCGATCTTCGGTAAGCGCTGTTTCTTCGTCTACACCGTGGATCCGTACGGAGAGGTGTGGTGGATGGCGCAGCCCGCGCGGGCCGACGAGCCCGCACCGGGCGAGTTGGCCGCGATCACGCCGGAGGAGTGGCGCGCCCGCCTGATCGACCTGTTCCGCCACGACCGCGGGCCCGCGGTGGACCTCATCACCGCGACCGGCGAGATCTTCACCGGCTGGAACACCTACGACCTCCCCACCGTGCCGCGATGGCACCGCGACCGGATGATCGTCATCGGCGACGCCGCCCACGCGACCTCCTCGTCGATCGGGCAGGGCGCGGCCATGGCCATCGAGGACACCGTGGTGCTGGCCAAATGCCTGCGCGACGGCCCCGACGTCGACTCCGCCTTCACCACGTACGAACGGGCGCGGCGCGGGCGCGTGGAACGCGTCGTCGAGCAGGGCAAACGCACCGGCGAGTGGAAGGCGCTCGGCCCGCTCACCAGAGGGGTGCGTGACCTGGTCATGGGCCTGGCCATGAAGCGCATGGCCCGCACCGGCGACGACCCGAGCGGCTGGATCTACGACCACCACCTCGACTGGGACGCGCCGGTCATTGGTCGCGCTGTCGGAGGTCGGCCGTAGAGTGCCGGAGGACACTGTTCGACGAGCCTTCGGGAGACAAGCAATATGGCGGTCCGCATCGACCTGACCTTCGACTGCGCCGATCCGGTGCGGCTGGCGGAGTTCTGGAAGCTGGCGCTGGGCTACGAGGACGAGCCCCCGCCGGCGCCTTACGCGACCCGGGAGGAGTGGCTGGAGCAGTTCGATCTGCCCGAGGACGACGGCGACGGGGCCTGGCTGCACGACCCGGCCGGTGTCGGGCCGCGGCTGAGCCTGCTGGAGGTGCCCGAGCCGAAGACGGCGAAGAATCGGCTGCACATCGACGTCCGCGTGGCCGGTGCCGGCACGGCGGAGGAGAAGTGGGCCAGGATCACGGAGAAGGCCGCGATACTGACGGCGGCCGGGGCCTCGGTCCTGTGGGAGGACCCCGGTCACCACGTGACCATGGCCGACCCGGAGGGCAACGAATTCTGCGTCTGCTGAGACTCGATGGGCTGCACATCCTAAACTGTATGCTTCGAAACATACAGAAGAGGTGACGCCATGGAGAAACCCGCGCGGGTGCTGGCGCGAGACACCGAGTGGTCGACATTGGCGCAGTTCGTCGAGCACCCCGACGCCCGGTTGCGGCTGGGTGTCGTGTCGGGGCGGAGACGAGTGGGGAAGAGCTACCTGCTGCGCGCGCTCGCCGAGGCCGGCGGAGGGCTCTACGTCACCGCGGTCGCGGAGGAAGGAGTCGTGCCCGCGAGACGGCGGCTCGCCGCGGACATAGCGCGATACGCGGGCATCGAGACTTCGCTCATCGGCGACGCGAGCTGGGAATCCCTCCTGACCACCGCCATCGACCTGGTGCTACGCCGCAGCGGGAGTTCCGGCCTGCTGGTCATCGATGAACTGCCGTACTGGATGACGCACTCGCCCGAGCTGCCCGGCCTGCTCCAGTTGCTGTACGACCAGTCGCAGGCAGGCCATGGGCACCAGGGTGGGCGGGTGATCGTGTGCGGTTCGGCGATCTCGGTGATGAACGAGTTGCTGTCGGGCACCAAGGCGTTGCGTGGCCGGGCCGCACTGGATCTGCGTCTGCGGCCGTTCGACCTGCCCACCATGGCGCGGCACTGGGAGGTCGGCGATCCATCCGTGGCCTTGAGGATGCACGCCGTCTTGGGAGGCTCCCCGGGCTACCGAAATCTGGCCGGCGTGCCGGCGCCGCAACGGCCGGAAGAGCTGGACGCCTGGGTCCAGGCCACGGTCCTGGACCCGACCCAGGCGCTGTACTCCGGAAGCGAGAGCGAATACCTGCTGCGCGAGGACCCACGGTTCACCGGGAGCACGCTGCACTACGGGATCATCAACGCCGTCGCGGGCGGGGCCACGAGCCCGGCCAAGATCGGTGGGCTGCTGGAGCTTCCCCGCTCATCGCTGACACGTCCGATCGAAGCATTGGTGAGCGCGGGATACCTGCGGCACGACAGCGACCCGCTGTGGGAACGACGGTCGGTGATCAGCGTCGCCGACCCCATCATCCGCTTCCACAACCTGATGACCGTCCCCCAGCGTGATCTCGTCGACACCGGCCGGTCAGCCGAGGCCTGGCGGCGGGCTCGGCCCACCTTCGCGGCCCGCATCCTGGGGCCGCACTTCGAGGACTGCGCCAGGGCCTGGCTCCGAGGTCAAGCCGACCCTGCCGTCTACCACTCTGCGGGCCAGGTCACCGCCACGGTGGTCAACGACAGGAAAGGCCAGGCCAAGCATGAGATCGACGTCATCGCCCTGGACAAGCGGGCAGGGCAGGCGGTGATCGGCCTCATCGGCGAGGCCAAGGCGACCGTGACCAGACGCGGCGTGGCGGACCTCGACCGGATGGACGGCCTCAAAACACTGCTGGGCGAGCATGAGCACGACACGACGATGGCGACCCTGGCGATCTTCTCCCTCGAAGGCTTCCACCCTGAGCTGATCGCCACGGCACAGCGCAGGGGCGATGTCCTCCTGGTCGATCTGGAGACGATGTTCGGACTCAGGGGGCCGGTGGCCGTGCCGACGGCGGGCGGCGCCGCAGGGAGAACCAGAGGACCGACGCCGTGAGGGCGGCGAGCGTCCCCGCGACCCCCATGACGGCCGCAACCGAGATGTGGTCGACGACGACGCCACCGGCCAGCGCGCCGAGGGACAGCGTGGCCTGGAACGACGAGGTGAACAGGATCGAGGCGGCCTCCGGCGCGTGCGGAGCCGACCTGGCGAACCAGGTCTGCGAGCAGACCGGCACCGCGCCGTACGCGATGCCCCAGATGACCAGCAGCGTCAACGCGCCCGCCATGGAGCCCCCGGCCACCGGGAGCAGGGCGGTGGCGGTGGCCAGCAGGGCGGCGGCGGTCATGGACGTGGCGCGCGGGTGGCGGGACAGCGCCGCGCCCGCCAGGAAGTTCCCGGCGATCCCGGCGACTCCGTACACCAGCAGGTAGGTGGTGACCGAGCCCGCGCTCACCTGCGTGACCTGCAGCAGGAAGGGAGTGACGTACGTGTACGCGCCGAAGTGGGCGAGCACGATGAGGACGGTCGCGAGCAGCGCCAGCCGAATGCCGCCGTCGCCGAGGAGGTCGCGCAGCGCGGACAGGCGGGTGGGCTGCCCGGCCGGCAGCGATGGCAGCAGCACCAGGAGCGCGACGAACACCCCCAGGCTCAACAGGCCCATGACCACGAACGCCATCCGCCACCCGGCCAGATGCCCGATCAGCGTGCCGACCGGCACACCCAGCACCGAGCCCAGCGGGACGGCGGAGAAGATCACCGCCGTGGCCGTGCCTGCCTGCTCACGCCGGACCAGCCGTACGGCCAGACCCGCCCCGATGGACCAGAAGCCGCCGATGGTGAGGCCGACCAGCGCCCGGGAGATCATCATCACCCAGTAGGCCGGGGCCGCGGCGGCCAAAAAGTCCGCCACCGCCAGCAGCAGCATCAGCGCGCAGAGCATGAACCGCCGATCAAGTCGCGCGGTCACGACGGTGAGGGACGGCGCCGCGACGGCGGCCAGCAATCCGGGCAGCGTCATGGTCAGGCCCGCCGTGCCGTCCGAGATCCCGAACGTGGACGCGATGGGCGTCAGCAGCCCGATGGGCAGGATTTCCGTGGTGACGATGGCGAAGATGCCCATCATTACCGCGACGACGGCCGGCCAGATCGTCAGCGGCGAGCGAGATGGTCGAGTGGGGGCTTCCAGCACTGGTAGGTCCCTATGGTCGGCGAACTGCTGTCACGAAGCAGTGCAGCAGCCGGGGACGCCAGAAGCTGGCGGGTTTCCGACCTGAGCGATCGGCCTGAACGCTATTATAGATGCATCTATAATATCTATACGCATAGCTATCGGAGGATCAAGGTGATCCAGAAGCCTGAGCGGTTGTTCGGGCGAGAGCCGGAGTGGGCGGAGCTGGTCGACTTCGTGACGGCTCCGGTCGCGGGCGCGACGCTCGGGCTCGTCTACGGTCGCCGGCGCCAGGGCAAGACGCTCATGCTGGAGTTGCTGGCACGCGAGACGGGCGGCATGCTCTTCGCCGCCACGCAGCAGACCGAGGAGCAGAACCTCGCCGACCTGGGGGCCGCGTACGCCGCGCATCGAGGGCTGCGGCAGCCGGTCGTCTTCAGCAGCTGGCGGGACGGGCTCGATGAGTTGCTGCGCCTCGGCGAGGAGCGGGCGGTGCCCGTAATCATCGACGAGTTCCCCTACCTGGTGTCCGCGACGCCCGGCCTGCCGTCCTACCTCCAGCAGGCACTCAGCCCGCTCGGGCATGCCAAGGAGCACACCAGGACGCGACTCATCCTGTGCGGCAGCGCTCTCACCACCATGGCCCAGTTGCTCGGCGGCGGCGCTCCGCTGCGCGGGCGGGCGGTGCTGGAGCTGGTGGTCAGGCCGTTCGGCTTCCGGGAGGCGAGCGCGTTCTGGGGGCTGGATCACGATCCTGAGCTGGCGTTCCGGGTGAATGCCCTGGTCGGTGGGACCCCCGCGTACCTGGAGATGTGCGGCGGGTCAGGACCGGCCGCCCGTGGCGAGTTCGACCGGTGGGTGGGGCGGCGCCTGCTCAACCCGGCCTCGGCGATGTTCCGGGAGGGCGGGCTCCTGCTTCGCGAGGAGCCGTCGATCACCGATCCCAGCTCGTACGCGGCCACGTTGACGGCCATCAGCGCCGGAAACCATCGCCGTTCCGAGATCGCCGCCGCACTGGGACGCCCCGCCACGGCCATGGCGCACCTGCTGGGGGGATTGACCGACATCGGGCTCGTAGAGCAGGTGGACGACGCGCTGCGGGACAAGCGGAGCGTGTTCAGGATCGCCGAGCCGGTCGTCCGCCTGCATCAGCTGATCAGTCAGCGGTACGAGCCCCAGCTGGTGACCGGCCGGGCCGAGCACGTTTGGCAGGTGAACGCCGACACCGTGGCGTCGAGGATCTACGGGCCCCACTTCGAAGATCTCGCCCGGCAGTGGTGCTTCCAGCACGCGTCCACAGAGACCCTCGGCGGAGTCGCCACGGCCGTCCGTCCCAGTGAGATCGCCTGCCGACAGCACCGCCGGGGACACGAACTCGATCTGGTGATCGTCGAGAGAAGCTCGTTCGCCGCCGACCGGATCATCGCGATCGGCGAGGCCAAGGCCACTACGATGCCCATGGACCTGCCCCAGCTCCAGCGGCTGGAGCATCTGCGGGCACTGCTCCCGGACGCCCGCGTCGAAGCGCCGCCCAAACTGCTGCTGTTCGCCCGGTCCGGCTTCGCCGGTGAGCTGGCTCGCGTCGCGGACGGGCGCGCCGACGTCGAGCTCGTGGATCTGCCGCGCCTGTACGGCGGCGAATAGGCGCTACGGCGTCCAGGTGGCGGTGTCGTCGATGCGTCGGCGCCACAGTTTCTCGCTCTCGCCGCCCGGCTCCCAGCGGGCGCTGAAGTCGAGCAGGTCGCGGCAGCGGGCCAGCATGCAGGCGTGCCGATCCGGCCACGCCGGCACGGCGGCGGCGTAGGCGTCGAAGAAGTGGCGCAGGTGCGGCACGTGCTCCGGATGGTGGGCGCGGACGATCCACTCGCACCAGGCCAGATCCTCAAGCGGGTGCCCCGGGTGGGCCCACTCCCAGTCGAGGATGGCGGCCGTCTCGTACGTCACCGGATCGAACAGCATGTTCTGCGGCCCGTAGTCGCCGTGCACGATGCCCAGCCGGTGCAGGCGGGCCAGGGTGCGCCCGCACTCGGCGAGCACTTCGGCGGCCCGGCCGTCGTCGAGCAGGTCCTGGCCGTGCGCACCGGGCACGAACCGCATGCTCACGCTCGTGTCGGTGACGGAATGCACCCGCGGCACGGGCAACCGGCCCCGCAGCCGCCGCAGGAACCTGGCCTCCGTCCTGAGCCGGACCCCGGCGTCAGGGCCCTGGTAACACTTGACGACCAGAGCGCCGTCTCCGACCGTGCTGTTGGTGTACCCGTGCTCCACAGCCAACGATTGTGGCCTACTCCTGGGGCAGGTGTGAGACGGCGCGCCCGGATTGTCAGCATGTTGTACGCGGTGTCATATCGATCATATTTTCGGTCACTTCGCGCAACGGTGCAGCTGAAAAATCGTTTGTGTGACCAGCGATCTTTTGAAAATGTTGTCGGGCTATGCGCCCCCTCCCCGAAGCCGATCCCGGCATGCCCGACATTCGCAGCCCGCTCCGCTACCTGTGGTGGAACGCGCGCCGGCAGAGCCGTGCCCTGCTGACCGGCATCGCCTTCGCCACCCTGTGGTGGCTGGTCCAGGCATTGGTGCCGGCCGTGCTCGGCAAGGGGGTCGACGCCGTCCGGGCGCAGGACACCCGCGCCTTGCTCACCTGGTCGGCGATCTTGCTCGGCCTCGGCCTGGTGCAGGCGGTCACCGGCATCATGCGCCACCGCTTCGCCGTCTTCAACTGGCTGTCGGCCGCCTACCGCACCGTACAACTGACCGCCAGGCACGCCGCCCGGCTCGGCGCCACCCTGCCCAAGCGGCTGTCGACCGGCGAGGTCGTCAGCGTCGGTAACTCCGACATCGCGCACATCGGCGGCTCGATGGACATCCTGCTGCGCGGCACCGGCGCGATCGTGGCGATCGTCACGGTCACCGTGATCCTCCTGTCCACCTCGCTGCCGCTCGGGCTGCTCGTGCTGTTCGGCGTGCCGCTCATGGCCCTGGCCGTCGGTCCGCTGCTCAAACCGCTGCACAGACGGCAGAAGCGGCACCGTGACCTGACCGGAGACCTGTCCACCCGATCGGCCGACATCGTCGCGGGCCTGCGGGTGCTGCGCGGCATCGGCGGCGAGCAGGTGTTCGCCGGCCGCTACCGCGAGGAGTCCCAGCGCGTCCGGCACGCGGGCGTCGGCGTGGCCAAGGTCGAGTCGCTGCTCGAAGGCGCCCAGATCGTGCTGCCCGGCCTGCTCATCGCGCTCGTCACCGGCCTCGGCGCGTCGTTCGCCATCGCCGACGAGATCACCCCCGGCCAGCTCGTCTCCTTCTACACCTACGCGGTGTTCCTGATCGGGCCGATGCGCACCATCACCGAGACCGCCGACCGGCTGACCAAGGGGCACGTCGCGGCGCGTCGCGTGGTCCGGATCCTGGCCATCGAGCCGGAGATGACCGGCGGCACCGACGAGGCCGTGGGCGGTGTCCTGCGCGACAGCTACAGCGGCGTGACCGTCCTGCCCGGCAGGCTGACCGCCCTGGCGGCCGGCACACCCGAGGACGCCACCGTGATCGCCGACCGGCTCGGCCGTTACAGCGCGGGCGACGTCACCTTCGGCCCCGCCGACCTGGCCACCCTGCCCATCGACGAGGTCCGCGCGCGCATCCTGGTCGCCGACAACGGCGCCCGCCTGTTCACCGGCCGCCTGCGCGACGAGCTCGACGTACGCGGCACCGCCTCCGCCGAGCAGATCCAGCAGGCGCTGTACGCGGCCTGCGCGGAGGACATCGTCGAGGCGCTGCCCGACGGCCTCGACGCCCAGGTGGCGGAGGCGGGGCGGGAGTTCTCCGGCGGCCAGCAGCAGCGGCTCCGGCTGGCCAGAGCACTGCTCGCCGACCCGGAGGTGCTCATCCTGGTGGAGCCGACCAGCGCCGTTGACGCCCACAGCGAGGCCCGCATCGCCGAGCGGCTGGCCAAGGCCCGCGCCGGCAAGACCACGCTGGTCTGCACGACCAGCCCGCTCGTGCTCGACCGCACCGACCAGGTGATCTACGTACGGGACGGCCGGGTGCACGCCGAAGGCACCCACCGCGACCTCCTGGACACCTCACCCGCCTACGCCGCAACCGTGACCAGAGGGGAGGACTGACGAGATGGCACGTGAGATTCTGCCCGTCGCCGATCAGAGACAGGTGCGCGCCTACGCCCGGCGGCTCACCCTGAGATACCCGCGCCGGCTCGGTGTCGCCCTCGGCCTGCACGGGCTCGCGGCCGCCGCCGGGCTGGCCGTGCCGTGGCAGCTCGGCGGCCTGGTGCAGGACGTCCAGGACGGTGTCCAGGTGAACCCCTGGCTCGTCGCCGCGGGCATCGGCGCCTTCCTGCTGCTCCAAGGTGTGCTCGTGCGCTACGCGGTGCTCGCCTCGGCCAAACTGGGCGAGAAGGTGCTGGCCCGGCTGCGCGAGGAGTTCGTCGACCGGGTGCTCGCCCTGCCGCTGTCCACCGTCGAGCGCGCGGGCGCCGGCGACCTGCTCACCAGGACCTCCCGCGACGTCGACTCCCTGTCCAGGACGGTCCGGCACGCGGTCCCGGAGACGTTGATCGCGCTCGTCACGTTCACGATCACCGTCGGCGCGCTGGTGCTGGTCGGCCCGCTGCTCATGCTCCCCGTGCTGATCACCTCGCCGCTGCTGTACTTCACCACCCGCTGGTACCTCAAGCGGGCCCGCGACGGCTACCTGCGCGAGAACGCCGCCTACGCGGAGATGACCGAAGGACTGGCCGAGACGGTCGAGGGCGCCCGAGTCATCGAGGCGCTCGGCCTGCATCAGCGACGGCAGGAGCGCACCGATCGCGACATCACCAGGTCGTACGCCGCCGAACGCTACACGCTGCGCCTGCGTACCATCTGGTTCCCCACCGTGGAGCTCGGCTATGTGATCCCGGTCGTCTCGACGCTGCTGGCCGGCGGCCTCCTCTACACCCGTGGCTGGGTCACGCTGGACCAGGTGGTCACCGCCACCCTGCTTGCGCAGCAGCTCATCGACCCGCTCGACCGTTTCCTGATGTGGATCGACGAGCTGCAGGTCGGCGGCGCGGCCATGTCCCGCCTCCTCGGCGTCGCCAACGTGCCCGACGACCGGGCCCCCACCGACGACCGACCGGCGAGCGAACTGCTGCGGGCCGACGAGGTGCGCTACGCCTACCGTGCGGGCCGCGACGTGCTGCACGGCGTGTCACTCACCGTCCGGCCCGGCGAGCGGCTGGCCATGGTGGGCCCGTCAGGCGCCGGCAAGTCCACCCTGGGCAGGCTCCTGGCGGGCATCCACGGCCCACGCGCCGGCGCGGTCTCCGTCGGCGGCGTCCCCCTCGTGGACCTGCCCCTGGACGACCTACGTGGGCACGTCGCGCTGGTCACCCAGGAGCACCACATCTTCAAGGGCAGCCTGCGCGACAACCTGCTGATCGCCCGCCCGGATGCCGACGACACCGCCGTCCGCGACGCCCTCACCGCGGTGGACGCCCTCGACTGGGTGCTCACCCTGCCGGACGGCCTGGACACGGAGGTCGGCTCAGGAGGAGTGCTCATCCCACCGGCACACGCCCAGCAACTCGCCCTCGCCCGCCTCGTCCTGGCGGACCCGCACACCCTGGTCCTGGACGAGGCCACCTCCCTGATCGACCCGCGAGCGGCCAGACACCTCGAACGCTCTCTCGCCGCCGTGCTCGACGGCCGCACCGTCATCGCCATCGCCCACCGCCTCTACACGGCCCACGACGCGGACCGCGTCGCCGTGGTGGAGGACGGCCGCATCACCGAACTCGGCTCCCACGACGAGCTGGTGGCCCAGGGCGGCTCGTACGCGGCCCTGTGGGCCAGCTGGCACGGCACCCCGTCCCCGGATCAACGTCAGAGTGAGGTCGTACGGCCGACCAGGTGACGAGCGCCGCGTCCCAGGAGACCCAGGCCCGCCAGGTCGCCGCAGGCGAGATGGGCTGCTTCTAGGTGGAGCCGGGCGTGGACGGCCGCATGATTGGTCAAGCCTTGCTCGCGCGTCTCATGCAGGTAGACGCATTCGCGGATGCGCTCTTCACCGGTCCATCAGGAGGTCGAACTCCACGGGCTCGCCGCCCCGTTATCAGGGCGGCATTGATTCCGTTCGCGCCCGCCTCGGAGATCGACCGGCGTGTGGAGATCCGTATGACACGGCAGAAGGTTCTACGGTGCGACAGTCCACTCAACCGCTACAGCCTCACCTTCGACCAGTTGCGTGCAATAGCGCTCAATCCGGACAATTCGGTAGAGTTGATCTCGAAAGTGATTGGGCACCTGTAGATGGAAGAAAATCTGCAAGACCTGCAGTCGAATCCCATCGACCCCAACACCCTGGTCTGGCGGAAGAGTCGGCGAAGCGACGGCGGCAACGGCTGCGTAG
The DNA here is from genome assembly GCF_014646515.1 of Nonomuraea glycinis. Taxonomy (GTDB): domain Bacteria; phylum Actinomycetota; class Actinomycetes; order Streptosporangiales; family Streptosporangiaceae; genus Nonomuraea; species Nonomuraea glycinis. The sequence continues at coordinate 122,531 of NZ_BMNK01000011.1, read as the reverse complement.
AGGTCGCACTCGCCGACACCGCGCCTGCCGACGCTCCGCACAAGGCCAACCGGCGGGGCCCCTTGCTGGTCATTCGCGACAGTGAGAACCCGACGGGTCCCACCCTGACGTTCACCGCTCCTGAGATCCGAGCCTTCTTCGCAGGGGTCAAGGATGGCGAGTTCGACGATCTGATGTGACTCAGAGGTCCCGGATCACTGGGTTGGGCGCCGGCATTGTGAGGGGTGCCAGGCGGAAGTTGCTGCTCTCTGCAGCGGGTCGCTGGGGCTGCCCGATCAATGGTGGGTCTGTCCTGTTGATCCGTATGGTCGGAGGCGGTGGAGCGGTTCAGCACATCGTGCTTTTGGGGGGCAGGGTCCCTTCGGTGAGGTAGCGGTTGATGTGGTCGCGGGCGCAGGGGTTGGTGCCGTAGAGGGTGTGGCCGGGGCCTTCGTGGCGGATGGTGGCGCTGCCGGGCACCTGGGAGACGACTCTGGTGACCGCGTCGGACTCGCCCCACGCGCCCGCGCCCAGCAGCGGCGGGAGGCCCTTCGGCAGGGGAGCGGGTGGGTTGGTGACCGGGGCGGGCCAGCCGAGGCAGGCGAGCATCCCGGTGGCGAGGGTGTTGGCGGCGCCCGCGTTGGGGGCGGCGCGGCGCAGGCGGGCTACGGTGGCGTTGAGGTCCGCGCGGGTGGCCGGGCGGGGCCAGTCGACGCATTCGGTGACGCCGGTGGACTGGTCGGGGTAGCGGTGGCCGCGCTCGGGGACGAAGGCGGAGGCGTCGCCATCGTGGGCCGCCCGGATCGCCTTGGCCAGCGTGGGCCAGGCGGGCTTGCCCTGCCTGGCGGAGCTGACCGCGAAGGACTGCAGGTCGCGGCCTGTGTAGGCGACGCCGTCCTTGGCCTTGACGGGGGTGTGGTCGGCTCGGGCGATCAGGGAGCGCCACTTGCGTGGGACGTCGGGGCAGTCGCCGGCCTTGCACCAGGCGAAGAAGCGGGTCAGGGACTCCTCGTTGCTCTTGGCCATCTCTTCCAGTTCGCGGGTCCAGTCGGTGGAGCTGTGGCTCCAGGTGCCGTCGAGGACCATCGTGCGGACGTGGGCGGGGAAGAAGCGGGCGTAGTCCTGGCCGTAGAAGCCGGCGTAGGAGGCGCCGTAGTAGTTGAGCTTGGCGCCGCCCAGGGCTTTGCGGATCGCCTCCATGTCGCGGGCGTGGTCGGCTGAGCTCATGTTGGCGAACAGCTCGGGGTCGCTCTGGCGGCAGTGCTCGGCGATGCCCCGGTTGGTGTCGGACAGGCGGGCGAAGTCGGCGTCGTCCTCGGGGAACTCGGCGATCGGGTAGCGCGACCAGAGGCAGGGCAGGCCGGTGCTGAGACCGCCGAACTGCTTGCCGTAGCCACGGGTGTCCCAGGTGACGATGTCCATCCGCTCACGCAGCTTGGCCCACCAGTCGGGGAAGCGCTGGGTCATGCCGATGCCGGGGCCGCCCGGCCCGCCGTAGGCCACCAGGGCCGCCCCTGTGGCGGTGCCGGTGGCCTTGAGGCGGCCCAGTTTGAGCGTGATCTTGCGGCCGTCAGGCTTACGCCAGTCGACCGGAACCTCAAGATCGGCGCACTGCATGCCGATCTTGTCGTCCGGGCAGGCGCTCCAGGTCAGGCCGTCGGCCTGCCGCACCTGGCCGAACGAGGCCTGACGCACCTGGTTGAGAAAGTCCTGCCGCACTCGATCGGCAGAGTGCTGCAAGACTTGGTCGGCAGAGTGCTGCTGGGCTTGGTCGGTGGAGGGCAGTGTTTGGGGACCGCCCGAGCCGACGAGAGTCAGGGCGATCACGAGTGACTTCAGCATGCGGCGAGGATGCCGGAACCGGCACCCCGCCCACATCAACCCACGGTCTGGTCCCACAGCCGCCGAATCAGACCAGGGTCTGTCATCCCAGCACGTGCAGCGACCTCTTGAGGAACTCGACCTGGAGCAGCATCAGGTTCTCCGCCACGACCTCCTGCGGTGTCATGTGGGTGACGCCCGACAGCGGCAGCACGCTGTGCTGACGGCCCGCCGCGAGCAGCGCCGAGGACAGCCGCAGCGTGTGGGCGGCGACCACGTTGTCGTCGGCCAGCCCGTGGATGAGCAGCAGCGGCCGGTCCAGCTTGGCCGCGTCGCCGAACAGCGAGGAGTTGTCGTAGACGTCGGGCTGGTCGTCGGGGTGGCCCAGGTAGCGCTCGGTGTAGCAGGTGTCGTACAGCCGCCAGTCGGTCACCGGAGCCCCCGCCACGGCCGCGTGGAACACCTCGGGCCGGCGCAGGACCGCCAGCGCCGCCAGGAAGCCGCCGAACGACCAGCCGCGGATCGCCACCTTCGTCAGGTCGAGATCGTCGGGATACTGCTCGGCCACCCCGTGCAGGGCGTCCACCTGGTCCTCCAGCGCGGGCGTGGCCAGGTCGCCGAGCACCGCCCGCTCAAAGTCGGGACCCCGGCCAGGGGTGCCGCGCCCGTCGGCCACGATCACGGCGAAGCCCTGCTCGGCGAACCACTGGCTCTCCAGATAGCCGCCGCGCCGGTTGAGTACGCGCTGCGCGTGCGGACCGCCGTACGGATCCATCAGGACCGGGAGGGGGCGGGAGCCTGGCTCGTGCCACGAGGGGAGCACCACGGCGGTGGACAGGTCGCGGCGGCCGGAACGGCCGAGCGAGACGCGCAGGTCGAGGCCGGGGCGCTCGGCGTAGGAGGGGATCGGGATCGCCATGCCGTCGCGGCGCACCACCGTGGTGGAGACGCCTTCGACGTCGAGGCTCTGCTCGCTCAGCACGCCCACGCCGCCGGCCATCCGCCCGGAGAACACGCCGGACCTGGTGGAGACCGGCAGCAGCGAGTGGCCGTCCCAGGTCCACAGCTGGATCTCGGTGGGGTCGCCGCTCGCGCTGAACAGCACGCTGTCGTGGTCGACGTCGAGCACGGCGCGCACCTGCAGCGTGGGCGGGGTGACGGCGCGGTCGCCGACGAACAGGCGGTGACCGCCGCCGTCGGTGGCCACCCAGACCAGCGAGCCGTCGTCGAGGTGGGCGGGCACGCCCCCCACGATGTCCACCCAGGCCGGGTCGGTGTCCTCGCGCACCAACTCGGACCCCCCGGTCGCGGGATCCACGGTGAGCAGGCGCATCGTCTTCTGGTCGCGCGACAGCGTCACGATCGACAGCGCGTGGGCGTCCCAGGACGCGGCCGCGAGGTATTCCTGCTCGTACGGCACCGCGACCCGGGACCCGTCCAGCCCCAGCACGAACAGCTCGGTGACGGCGTTGGGCGTGCCGGCCGCCGGATAGCGCTGGGCCACGGGCGGGCGGTCGGGGTTGGCCGGGTCGGCGATGTGCCAGGTCTGGACGGGAGTGTCGTCGGCCCGCTCGACCAGCAGCGCGTCGCTCGACGGCGACCACCAGTGGCCGCGCATCCGGTCCATCTCCTCGGCCGCGATGAACTCCGCCAGCCCGTAGGTGACCTCCGGGGATTCCGGCGCGGCCAGGGTCCGGTCCTCACCGGAGGCCAGGTCGAGCACGTGCAGCGCGCCGCCGGTGACATAGGCGACACGTCGCCCGTCAGGGGAGATGCGCGGGTCGATGACCGCGCCGGTGGTCTCCAGCCGGCGCGTGCTCCCGTCGGGCAGTTCGGTGACGTGGAGGCCGCCGGACAGCGCGAAGGCCGCCCGGGTCACGGTGGCGTCCGTGGAGTAGGCGACGACGCCGCCCGCCTGCTCACGGCTGCGCTCGCGCCGGGCGCGCTCCTCCGGCGGGAGGTCGCGGTCGTCGGCGTCGAGCGTGCGCGGGTCCACGACCAGCCGCTCGACGTGCGTCTCGGTGTCGAGCTCCCACAGGCAGGTGACCGGGTCGGTGCCGGAGCGGGTGCGCAGGAACAGCACCTTCCCGCCGTCGGGTGAGATCGTGAAGCCCCTGGGCACCCCGAGGGTGAAGCGGCGGGTCCGGGCGGACAGGCGCGGGAAGCTCTGACTCATGGGCCCAATCCTGCCAGCAACCAGGTGTTGGTTACGCTCGGGACCATGATTGACCGACGGCTGCTGCTTGTGCACGCCCACCCGGATGACGAGTCGATCGGCACCGGGGCGACCATGGCGCGCTACGTCACCGAAGGCGCCCACGTCACCCTCGTGACCTGCACGCTGGGCGAGGAGGGGGAGATCATCCCGCCGGAGCTCGCGCACCTGGCGGCCGACCGGGACGACACGCTCGGCCGGCACCGGATCGGGGAGCTGGCCGCGGCCTGCGCGGCGCTCGGGGTGGAGGACCACCGCCTGCTCGGCGGGCAGGGGCGCTGGCGCGACTCGGGGATGATGGGCGCCGCCTCCAACGACCGGCCCGAGGCGTTCTGGCAGGCCGACGTGGACGAGGCGGCCGGCGAGCTGGTCAAGGTGATCCGTGAGGTACGGCCCCAGGTGCTGGTCACCTACGACGACAACGGCCACTACGGCCATCCCGACCACATCCAGGCGCACCGCGTCTCCTGGCGGGCGGCCGAGCTGGCCGCGGACGCGGGTTTCGGCGAGGGCGATCCGTGGCTGATCGCGAAGTTCTACTACACGGCCAGCGCCAGGTCCGTGATGCGCCGTACGAACGAGGCGCTCAGCGAGGCCGGCACCGGCTTCCTCGTCGAGAGCGTGGACGAGATGCCGTTCGGCAGCCCCGACGAGGTGATCACCACCGAGGTCGACGCGCGCCCGTGGATCGGCCACAAGGCGGCGGCCATGCGCGCGCACGCGACGCAGATCACCGTGCGGGAGCCGTGGTTCGCGCTGTCGAACGACATCGGCCAGGAGATCCTGGGCGTGGAGCACTTCGTCCTGGCCAGCGGGTCGCGCGGGCCGGCCGTGCCGGGGCCGCCGATGGAGGCGGGTGGGCTCGGTGAGCCGTACGACCGCGAGAACGATCTGTTCGCCGGCATCCACTAATCTCGTTCGACATGGAGCAACGCAGCCAGGCCGAGTCGGCCCTGGCAGGAGCCGCCTACGGCATGCTCTTCGTGCTGGGCGTCGTCATGGGCGTCGTGGGCGGGTTCACCCATGGCGGTGAGATGTGGCCGGTCGGCCCGGTCCCCGTCATGGCGATCATCTGGCTGCTCGCCCTGTTCGGCATCTGCCTGGGCGCGGGCAGGATGATGCGCTCGCGCCTCGGTGCGGGGGTGACCGCGGCGGGGTGGCTGCTGGTGTCGATGGCATTCTCGTTCGAGCTGGGCGCCGGCGACCTGGTCATCTCAGGAACCACCGCCGGGTACGTCTACCTCTACGGAGGGATCTGTGCCCTGATCGCGGCCGTCGCGCTGTCGCCGTCGTCGGGGCGCTCGTGGTTGTTGCACGGGCACCCGGAGAGCGGCCAGTTATAGAAGCATAAAGTAACCTTTGTGCACCATGGATCTATAGAGCGGCACCTGGACCGGGAAACCTACCGTAAGGTCGTCGGCCGGTTCGCCACGGGCGTGGTGATCGTCACGACCCGTGTCGGCGACGTCGACCACGCCATGACGGTCAATTCGTTCACCTCCGTGTCGCTGGATCCCCTGCTCGTGCTCTTCTGCGCCGAGAAGGTGGCCCGTTTCCACGACGCCGTGCTGGAGTCGGGCGTGTGGGGGGTGTCGGTGCTGCCCGCCGGCATGCGGGACGCCTCGCAGTTCTTCGCGCACCGCGGGCGGCCGCTGAACGGGCAGCTCGCCCGCTGGCCGCACCACCGGGGCGGGTCGGGAGTGGCGCTCTTCGACGCCGCGCTGGCGACAGTGGAATGTGACACGCACGCGGTCTATCCGGGCGGGGACCATTCCATCATCGTGGGAGCCGTGACAGGTCTGGGCATGCCCGCCGAGGGGCCGCCGCTGATCTATCACGACGGTGCGTACAAGAACCTGTGAGGCGGCGAGCGTGAACAGGCGTCATCGGGTCCGACGGGTGGTCAACTACGTCAATCTGGCCACCCCGCTCGGCTTGCTGCTCAGCGTGGTGGGCGGCGCCACCAGGCGGCCGGGGCCCGACGGGCTGGTGCTCGCCTGCGGCTACCGCTACCGCTTTCCCATCGCCGGCGCGTTCACGGTCGGCAACGTGGTGCTGACCAGGCGCGAGTCGCTCGACGATCGGCTGCTCGCGCACGAGGCCAGGCACGCGACCCAGTGGGCGTGCTGCGCGGGCCTGCCCATGCTGCCGCTCTACCTGCTGGCGATGCTGGCCTCGGTGCTGGTCTGCGGGGACCAGGCCTCGTACAACCGTTCACTGAGTTTCAAGGATTGTCAGTGATTCGCCCGTGGTGGGCGAAGGTCCTCGTCTGATCCGGGCAGCGGGTACCCGGTGCGGGGTTGACGTTTCACGGCCACCTGCCCCGCTAGGCGGGGTCTTATGGTCGGCTCCACGTCCGTTTTCGGTCTCCGGGCCACTCCCGGCGACCGTGCGCTTCACCAGCGAGGCGAGGTTGCGTGCGGCGTTGTGGTCGCGGTCCATGGTCAGCCCGCACCCGTCGCAGGGGTAGGTGCGCATCCGCAGCGGCAGTTTGGTTTTCACTGCCTGGCAGGATGAGCAGGTCTTGGAGGAGGGGAACCAGCGGCTCGCCACCAGCAGTCGGCCGCCGTTCCAGGTGGTCTTGTAGGCGAGTTGGCGGCGGATCTCACCGAACCCGGCGTCGGAGGCGGCGCGGGCCAGTCGCCGGTTGCGGATCATCCCGGCCACGTGCAGGTCTTCGACCACGATGGTGCCGTAGGTGCGGGCCAAGCTCGAGGTCAATTTGTGGATGCCGTCGCGGCGCAGCGCCGCCACCCGATGTTCCGCCCGGTTGCGGGCCGCGTTCGCCCGCAGCCACCGCTGCGACGGCCGCTGCCGGGTGCGCCGGTCGGGGCCGTGTTTGCGGGAGACCGCCCGCGACAGACGGCGCAGCCTGCGTGCGGCGGCGTTGAGGTGGCGGGGGTTGGCGACGGGCGGGCGTCCGTCGGAGAAGACCGCCAGGGTCTTGATGCCGAGATCCACCCCGATCACCGCGTCCGGCCGGGCAGGCACGGCCACCGCGCGTTCGGTGTGCACGATGAAGCTGACGTGCCAGCGGCCCTCCTGCCACCGGACCGTCGCCGAGGCGATCCGCGCCCCTTCGGTGAGCAGGCGGGCGAGTTGGGTGACCGGCTCGTGGGTTTTGATCCGGCCCAGCACCGGCAGGATCACGTGGGTGTGGCCGTCCAGCCGGATCGTGCCGGTGGTGAAGCGCACCGACCGGGCGGTGCGGCGTTTGGTCTTGAAGCGGGGGAAGCCCATCGTCGGGCCTTTGCGCTTACCGCTCTTGGAGTCGCGCCAGTTCGATAGGGCGTCGGCCAGGCGGGTCAGCCCGCAGGCGTAGGCTTCTTTGGAGTTGTCCGCCCACCAGGGGGCGATCTCGTCCTTGACCTGGTTCCAGCGTTTGCGCAGCGCGGGCATGGACCAGGACAGGGCCGGGGTGAGCCGGTCGTCGGGGATGCCGTAGGAGCGTTCGGCCTCCCGCTGTGCCAGGTTGGCCTTCACTTGCGCCAGGCCCCAGTTGAACGCCACCCGCACCGCCCCGCAGTGCGACGCCAGCGCGGCGGCCTGACGTGCGGTCGGATCCAGCGCGAAACGGTAGGCCTGCACGACACGCACGACGATCCCCTCCCCTCGTGTATTCGAGAGTGTGTGCGAACGACTGTACCAGCATGGCCGCACACTGGGTAATGCTTTGCACGCACATCGTGACGATCGAGGGAAGGGGCAGGCAGCGCCGGCCAGACACGGCGCGAAGCCGCAGGCCCTTCCAGCGTCCCTCTCCTGCCGTCCATCGGCTCGCAGGCCACTGAGCCGACCCCGATCACCACGTGACAGCCCGCGATCGCGCTAGAGAAAACCAGATGAAGACTGACGAACACTGATGCGAACCACAGCGGTTACCAACCCCTTCGAGCGCCTGGCGAACCTGGATGACGGCGGATATCCGCGCGCGCCCCTGCGATGGCGCGGACGCGCAGGTGAGCGTCGCTCCGCGTGAGTGATCCACCGCGCGGGGCAGTGGCAGTCCATGACGCAAGAGATCACTCACGCTCCCACCCGGCCGGAGAGTTTCCGCGACAGGCTCACCGAACCCCTCCCGGACGTCCGCGAGTTGCTCAGCATCATGTGGCACACCATGTTCCCCCCGGACCTGCGTGACGCCGGCCGTATCCCCGTCGCCGCCGGCTCCGCCCCGGCCGTCACGGGAGAGTCGGCGGTCACCTGGGTCGGCCACGCGACGTTCGTGCTGCGGATCGGCGGGCGCACGATCCTGACCGACCCCGTCTGGTCACGCCGGCTCCCCGGCGTGCGCTCCCGTCTGACGGCGCCGGGTGTCGCCTGGGAGGATCTGCCGGAGATCGACGCCGTGGTGATCAGTCACAACCACTATGACCATCTGGACTGGCCGACCGTGCGCAGGCTGCCGAGGGACACGCCCGTCCTGGTGCCGGCGAACCTGGGGTCCTGGTTCACCCGGCGCGGCTTCACCGAGGTCATCGAGCTGGACTGGTGGGAGTCCGCGCAGGTCGGCGGCGTGCGCTTCGACTTCGTGCCCGCCCATCACTGGAGCAGGCGCACGCTCTGGGACACCTGCGGGACCCTGTGGGGCGGCTGGGTGATCGACGGCTCGGTCTACTTCGCGGGCGACACCGGTTATGGCGAGCGGCTGGCGCGGATCGGTGAGCGGTACCCGGGGCTGGATCTGGCGCTCATGCCGATCGGCGCCTATCAGCCGCCGTGGGCGATGGAGCCGGCCCACGTCAATCCGGCTCAGGCGGTCCAGGGCCACCTGGACGTGGGCGCGCGGCGGATGGCCACCATGCACTGGGGCACGTTCGTGCTGTCGGGTGAGCCGCTGCTGGAGCCGCTGGAGTGGGTGCGCTCGGAGTGGGCGGCACGCGGCCTGCCCCGCGAGGACCTGTGGGATCTGGCGGTGGGGGAGACGCGGTCCTTCGCTGTCTGAGTGGCCGCCGATCAGGGCGTGAGGCGCAGAGTGTGCGTGGCGGCCTTTTTGACCGAGTCCGTATTCGAGTACATCGGCAGCAGCTCACCCCTGGCCCAGCGCGGCGCCTGGTCCCAGTAGTTGGCGTGGAAGGCGTGGCCGGAGGCGCCCGTCAGGTTGATCCACTGTGACTTGTCCAGGTCGGCCAGGTCCACGATCATCCGCATGGAGGGCACCGTGGTGATCGAGTAATCCTCCCGGACGTCCCAGCCGGTGGCGTTGACCGCGTCCTTGCCGCCCGGCACCGACAGCGGGCCCCGGTTGAACAGGGCCTCGATCGGCGCGATCCCCGACGTGCCGAGGGAGCCGTTGGTGAGGGTGAGCCGGTGCAGATCGCCCCACCGCCACGCCTTGACGTCCGTGCCCAGCAGGCCGGACACCTCCTGGTAGGCCGAGGCCATGGCCTGGCGCAGGACGTCGTCGCGGCCCTCGGTCCGCCCCTCGGTCGTGACGTCGTCCCAGAAGGGGTCGTCCGGGGTGTCGAGCAGCCGCCCGACCACCTCGTACCAGCGGTCGCCGCCGCTCGGCCAGGCGCGTTCGGGCAGGTCGTCGTGGAAGGTCAGCCGCAGCAGGTGCCGCCAGATCGCGTTGAAGTACGCCGCCGGAGCCGAGTCGATCCCCTGGGAGCCGTCCCAGCCGTCGAGCAGCCGCCTGGCCCCGGTGCTCGGGCCCGCCAGGTCCACCGCCATCAGCGCCGGGACCAGCTTGGCCGCGAAGCCGTTGTGGGTGTCCTGCTGGATCCGTGACATGGTGGCGGTGTCCACCTTGCCCTTGCCGATCTCCTCCCGCAGCCGGTCCAGGATGCGCTGGGAGCGGTAGCCGTACGCCCAGTCCTTCGTCAGCAGCGGCTCGTAGCGCCGGGGGTCGATGACGGCGTTGTTGGCGGTGACGATGAAGCCCTCCGCCGGGTTGCGCACCGACGGGAGTTGGTCGTACGGGATGGGGGCGGTCTTCCAGTCGTACTCGCCCGTCCAGCCGGGGACGGGCACGGTGCCGTCCCCCTTGGCCCGTACGGGGATGCGGCCGGGAGCCTGATAGCCGATGGTGCCGGTGACGTCGGCGTAGACGAGGTTCTGGGCCGGCACCTCGAACAGGGCGGCGGCGGCCCGGAACTCGTGCCAGTCGCCGGCCTCGTTCAGCGCGAAGATCGCGTCGGCCGTCCTGCCGGGCATCAGCGCCGTCCAGGACAGGGCCACGGCGTTCGCCTCGCCGGTCTTGTCGAGACCCTCCTGGACGCCGCCAATCACGCCGTTGACCAGCGGCCCGTGCCGCGTGCCGCGCACGGTGAGCAGGACGGTCTTGCCGCCCGCCACCTTGATGTGCTCCTCCCGGGTCTCCAGCTTGACCTGTTCGCCCTGGTAGAGGTAGCTGTCGCCGTCCACCTGCTCCAGGAACAGGTCCGCCACGTCGGGGCCCAGGTTGGTGAACCCCCAGGCGATCTCGTCGGTGTGGCCGATGATCACGCCGGGGACGCCCGAGAAGGAGAAGCCGGTCACGTCGAACGCGCACGTCTCGGTCAGCTTCCGGCAGTGCAGCCCGACCTGGTACCACACGGACGGCATCGACGCGGACAGGTGCGGGTCGTTGGCCAGCAGCGGCCTGCCGCTGGCCGTGTGCTCGCCTGCCACCACCCACGAGTTGGAGCCGAGGCCGTCACGGTCCACGCCGCCCATGGTGCTGGGCACCGCGGCGAGCGTCGCGGCGGCCTGGGTGATCACGCGCGCGCCCGCGCGGGGCTCGTCCTTCTTCTTGCGCCGGCCCGGCTCGGCTTCCTGATCGAAGCGCTCCTGTGCGATCGCGCCCCGCGTGACGATCGGGTCGTGCTGGTCGTACGGATAGTCGGGGTAGAGCTGCTCCACCCGCTCGGCCGGCAATTCGGTGCGGGCCAGCGCGCGATCGATCTCGGTGCCGAGGTTGGAGCGCAGGTCCCAGGCCATGGCCTTGAGCCAGGACAGGGAGTCGAGCGCGGTCCAGGGCTCCGGCGTGTAGCCGCCGTTGGTCACCTGGAGCACGGAGTACTCGAAGCTGCGGTCGGAGGCGTTGGGGTTGGCCGCCAGCCAGGCGTTGACGCCTTTGGCGTAGGCGTCGAGGTAGCGCTTGGTGGCGTCGGTCAGGTCGGGTAACTCCTGCTCGGCGACCCGGCGCCAGCCCATCGTCCTGATGGCCTTGTCATTGTCGAGCGTGGTCCGGCCGAACAGCTCCGACAGCCGCCCGGCGGTCAGGTGCCGCCGGAAGTCCATTTCCCAGAACCGGTCCTGCGCGTGCACGAAGGCCTGGGCCATGAACAGGTCTTCGGAGGTGTCAGCGTAGATGTGCGGAATTCCCGCTTTATCACGATAAATCTCTACATTCCCGGATAAACCGGGGAGCCGCAGGCTGCCCTCCATCTGAGGGAACGACTGTCTGACCGTGTAGACGACCACCGCGGAGAGTACGAGCATCAGCGCCAGGAGGACAGTCAGAATCCGCAGGAACCAGCGCAATGGCCAAGGCATCCATGCATAGGGCCGCATCCTCATGAATACCTCCAACTTCCCAGGCTGTCCCAAGTCTGACAGCCCTCGATCACTCCTCCTGCCGCCGTCACAGCCGGTCCGGGCCCCGGTACGGCACGGAATCTCGCAACCCCGTTGCAACCCAAGATCTGCCTATCGTGCGTACGGCGCGTATCCGTCCACACCCCCGCACCAGGACGGCGCCACCGGGCGGACGGCCCCTGCCATGCCGTCCGCCCACCCTCAACGAACGAAGATCGACCCACTATAAATGATCATGGACCGTACGCGGGTCAGATCCAGGTCTGCCCCTCCGGGGCGTCCGTGATCCGGACCCCGAGCGCGGTCAGCTCGGCGCGCAGGCGGTCGGCGGCGGGCCAGTCCTGGGCCTCCTGCGCGCGGGACCGCTGCTGAAGCAGCTCGGCCGCGCCGGGCGGAAGCGCCGCCGGCGACTTGCCGATCTCGATGGACAGGTCGAGGCCGAAGATCTGGTCGAGATGCAGGAACGACTCGAATTTGGCGCCCGGCGCCACGGACTCGTCGCCTTCGAGGTCGAGCAGGACGCGCAGCGCGGCCGGGGTGTCGAGGTCGTCGTCGAAGGCGGCCTCGACGCGCTCCACGTAGGAGGTGGCCATCGGGGCGCTCGGCGACTCCGACCACGCGGCGACGCGGGAGCGCCAGCGGCGCAAGGTCTGATCGGCGGCGCGCAGGCCGTCCCAGGTGAGGTTCATCTGGTGGCGGTAGCGGTGCTCCAGCAGCGCCAGCCGCACGGCCAGCGGGTCGAGCCCGGCGTCGGCCACGTCGGAGAGCCGTACGAGGTTGCCGGTGGACTTGGCCATCTTGCGGCCGTCGAAGATCAGGTGCTCACCGTGCACCCAGTGCTCGACGACCTCGTGCCCGGCCGCCGCGTCGGACTCGGCGCGCTCGTTCTCGTGGTGCGGGAAGCGCAGGTCGGCGCCGCCGGTGTGCAGGTCGATGCGCTCGCCGAGGAAGGTCAGCGCCATGGCGGAGCACTCGACGTGCCAGCCGGGAAAGCCGCGCCCCCACGGGGTGTCCCAGGTCAGCTCGCCCTCGGCGGGCCGCCACAGCGCCCAGTCGGCGTGGAAGCGCTTGCGGGGATCGGCGGTCACGAGGCCGTGCGCGGGCTTCAGCGTGTCCAGCCGGTTGCCGGAGATCTCCCCGTAGCCGGGGAAGGACCGGGCGGCGAAGAAGACCGCGCCGTCCGGCGTGGTGTAGGCGTGCTCCCGCTCGATCAGCTTGGCGATGAGCTCGACCATCTCGCCGATCGTCTCGCTGGCCCGCGGGGTGTGCTCGGCCGGCCGCAGGTTGAGCGCCGCGCTGTCGGCCTTGAAGGCGGCCTCGTAGTCGCGGGCCAGCTCGGCGGTCGAGCGGCCCTCGGCCCGCGCCCCCAGGTGGACCTTGTCCTCGCCGCTCTCGGCGAGGTGGCCCACGTCGGTGATGTTCTGGCAGACGACCACCCGCACCCGCTGCCGCTCCAGGACTCTGCGGATCAGATCGGACAGCAGGTAGGAGCGCAGATTACCGACATGCGCGCGCCGGTGAACCGTGGGACCGCAGGTGTACATGCGCAGGGCGCGAGCGGGCTTGATGGACTCGACCTGCCTGGCGCGCGTGTCGTGAATCCGCAGCATATGACGAGACTATCTGGAGTCACCCGCCCAGGTAGCCGAGGATGTCCCGGTCGCCGCGTTCGCGCAGCCGGGCGAAGACCTCCTCGCGGGTGGCGCTCTCCGGCAGCCCGATGCGGGCGCCGATGAGCCGCAGCCCCTCCGCCTCCGACGTCACCGGGGCGGTGTAACCGATGAGGTAGAGCGCCCGGTTCAGCGGCGGCATGCCGGTGGGAGCGCCCGGCAGGAAGCGGGTCAGCAGCTCGCCGCCGTCCGACACGGTGAGGAAGACGTGGTCCCCCTCGCCGGCCTTGAAGTCGGCCAGCACGTTGCGGATGGAGCCCATCGTCGGCTGGTTGTGCCAGCTGATCACCACGTCGCCGGACGGCGTCGCGGCGGTGAGCTGCCCGCCGGGGGCCATCCCGAGGTAGGCGGCGAAGCCGGTCGGCAGCGGCGAGCCCGAGCCGCGCAGATGCTCGGCGTTGACGTCCACCCGGTGCCACCAGCGCCCGTCGCGGCTGCGGAAACTGCGCCGGGTCTCCGGCACGTCCTTGCGCGGCTGGTACGGCTCGGCCTCGCCGGTGGGGGAGGTGCCCGCCACGCGGATCCACCCGCGCTGGGTCCGCTCGAACCCGGGCCCGCCCGAGTAGGCGCGCACCGAGCTCTCGCTGACGTCGTAGCGCGAGGTGAGGCTGGTCACGATGGTGCTGACCGAGGCCTCGCCGCCGGCCCGCTCGATCTCCCTGGCGATCATCTCCCTGATGCCCAGGTACTCGTCGCCGCCCCAGCGGGTCAGGCCGTACTTGTTCCTGTCGACGCGGCGGAAGCGATCGTCGGCGGTGAGCTGGTTGCGGATGCCGACCAGGCTGTAGTCCTCGCCGATCCGCTCCTGGATCTCCTCCGGCGCCATCGGCCGCTTGGCGACGGCCAGCACGGCCTCGGCCTTCTCGTTGATGCTGCGCGGCCACGGCACCACGTGCTGGTCCAGCACCCGGAGCTGGGGCACGGCCAGGATCCACCGCTCGGCCACGTCCTCGCGGACGCCGAGCTGGGCGACCATGCTCACGGCCTCGGCCAGCGGGCGCGGCCCGTCGGCGAACAGCTGGCGGGTCTTCTCCCGCAGCTCGTCGGCGCCGCCCGCGACCAGCCAGCCGTCGGCCTGTTCGTAGCCGGTCAGCAGGGTGCGCACGAACCTCCAGGCGGGGATGCCCAGCGCGTGCAGGTCACCGCGGTGCCAGGGCACGGCCGCCGCGAGGTCGTCGGCGGGCACCGCGGAGCCGAGCCTGCCGCGCAGCCAGGTGACGTGCGCGACGAGCGCGACCGCCTCGGGGCCGCCCAGCCAAGCTTCGACGTGGTCGCGCAGGTCCCGCTCGATCTGCCTGATGCGCTCCCTGGTCACCGAGAAGCGCTGTGCCAGCTCGTCGAGCGTGACCCGGTTGACCGCGTACAGCCGGTCCCTGGCGATGGCCCGCTGCCGCTCGTCCATGGCGGCGAACACGGCGTCGATCACCTCGGGCAGCGGCCTGTCCGGCCGGGCCGGCACGGGGACGGCCGCGGCGGCCGGCTCCAGCAGCCGGTCGAGCACGCCGCCGAACAGCTTCTGCACCACGTCCTTGCCGAGCATCTCCGGCGTCCGCTCGGATTCGGCGGGGTCGGAGAAGCGCAGCAGCGGCAGGATGTCGCCCAGCAGCAGGTGTCCCCAGTGGGCCACGGCGAGGTCGGCCAGCCGCCCCGCCACGATCTGCGTTCCGACGATGGCGCACACGCGGTCAAGCGGGATCGCCTGCCACCACGCCTCGGGCAGCTGCGGCTCGTCCGCGATCGGCGCTATCTGGCCAGGCGAGGTCCAACGCAGGGGTGGCGCGATGTCGCTCAGACTGAGGTTCATTGGGGTCCAACCGGCAATGGGTAGATATCCGCAGTTCAGACTATGTGATCAGGAGGACAAAAATGGGCTTCCTCTCCCTGAATGGGATATATAGAGCATCGAACGGGCCCGCGTACAGGCCACGAACAGCATGCTTCGCTCACGCTGCAGCGCCCGCGCGCGGGCGCCGGGGTCATCGGGAGGCTGCTCCGGCACGACCCCCTCGGACACCCCGATCAGCGCCACCCGGTCGAACTCCAGCCCCTTGAGATTCTGGAACGTCGACACCCGCACCGGCGCGTCGCCCAGCACCCGCCGGGCCTCGCGCACCAGCCGGGGGTCCCGCGCGGCCACGGCGATCCGATCCGCGGGCACGCCCTCCTCCAGCCAGCCGGCGACGGTGATCGCCAGCCCGGCCAGCTCCGCGTCGAGCGTCTCGTACGCCCGCACGACCGGCCGCTCCCCGCCGTGCGCGCCCCGGAAGCCGAACATCGCCGACATGCCCTTGACCAGCCCGTCGGCCGGCCCGCCCCCGCGCACCCTGACCGCGAACGTGACCAGCTCCCGCGACAGCCGGTGCGACAGCCTGAGCGTGTGCCCTACCGCCGGGATGCCCACCGAGCTGAGCGCCACATGCGTGTCGGTCACCCGCTGGTGCGGGTCGCCGACGATGAACAGGTCGTCGTACGTGCGCGGCACCGCCGCCCGCAGCAGCCGCCACTGCGCCGGGCTGACGTCCTGCGCCTCGTCCACCACTATGTGACGGTACGGTTTGCGCCCCGGTTCCACGTCGTCGAGCAGGTCGCCCGTCGTCCTCGACAGCAGCATGAGCGCCTCGTCGACGATCTCGTCCATGCTCCGCGCGCCCGGCCCGACCAGCGCCGGCCGCCTGCCCTCCGACTGGGCCACGATCCGCATCGCCAAACGTTCGGGATTGTCCACCTCGACCCGCTTGCGCACCACGTCGTCGGGAATGAGCCGGTCCAGCCTGGACGACAGGTCCTCGGCCAGCCCCTGCGAGAACGTCACCAGCAGCACCGGCCCCCGGCCGCGCGCGGCCAGATGCGCGGCCCTGTGCAGCGCCACGAGCGTCTTACCGGTCCCCGCGCCGCCGATCACCAGCACGGGATGGTCGTACCGCGCGGCCTTGACCAGCCGGTGCTGCGGCGGATGCAGGAACGTGTACCAGCCGGGCGCCGTCAGCACCTGCTCCAGCTCGACCTTGTCGGCGGTGAACACCGCCCGGTCCGGGCTGCGCAGCAGCGCCGCGTGCAGATCGTCGGGATCGACCGGCTCCCCGCCCACCCCGGCGGCTCCCTCAGTGCCGCCGTCGACGGCCCGGCACGCGTCCAGCTCCCGCCACGCCTCCGCGAGGGTGCCACCTCTGGCCAGCACCGCGAGTGGCAGATGCTGCGTCGGTGGCAGCAGCGGCGCGAGCGCCTCCACGTCGGCCTCGGTGGTGATGAGCCGCACCAGCGGCAGCGCGCGCACGTCGATGCCGAGCGCCATCAGGTCGCTGTCGCAGATCGGCTCGAACAGCCGGGAGCCGCCCGCCGACCGGCGCAGCGCGGGCTCCACCCGCTCCAGCGCCTCGGCGTCCCACTCCTCGACCACGCCGATCACCGCGTTGATCCCGTACCGATGCCTGGTCGCGTACGCCCAGGCCTCCGGCTCGGGCAGCGCGGTGATCAGCCAGTAGACGTCCTTCTGGCGCACCACCACGCCGCGCAGGCCCTCGGCCAGCCGCAGCGTCGCCACCCGCGCGTCCCTGCCGCCCCTGACCCGCTCCGGGTGCGGGGCGCCGGCCACGTTCAGCAAAAACCGCCGCAGCGCGACCACGGCGTCCCTGCGCACCGGCGGGGCCAGTGCGCTGAGCTCCCTCGGGAACGCGGGGCCGATCGCGAGCCGCGGCACGGCTCTCAGTCCAGGAGGGCGAGCAGGTCGCGGTCCCCGCGCTCGCGGAGCCTGGTGAGCAGGTCAGGCAGGCCCACCGGGCCGGTCATGCCGATCCTCGTGGCGATCACCCTGGCGGCCTGGTCCCGGGTCCCGCCCGGCGCCGTGTAGCCGACCAGGCGCAGCGCCTTGGTGATGTGCTCGGCGCCCTGCGCGGCCACCGGCAGGTGCCTGGCCCGCAGCACGCCCTCGTCCGACAGCGTGAGGAACAGGTGGCCGCCCTCCTTGGCCCCGACGTCGGCGAGCAACCGCTCGATCGTCTCCAGCACCGGTCTGCCGTGCCAGGTCATGGTCAGCTCGCCGGCGGCGCTCCTGACCGTCCTGCTCTCCCCGGGCGACAGCCCCAGGTAGGCGGCGAATCCGGTCGGCAGCGCGCACTCGCTCCCGGACAGCTGCTCGGCCGTCACGTCGATGCGCAGCCACCACCGCCCGTCCGGCTGGCGGAAGCACCGCCTGGTCTGCGAGACGTCCTTCAACGGCTGGTACGGCTTGCCGGCCTGCTCGCCCGCGGACCCGTTGCCGTCGCCCGGCACGGCCACGGCCGGCGCGAACGCCTGGAACTGGGACGGCACGGGATCCGGCGGCACGAACCCCGGCGGCAGCGAGGCCGCCTGGGGCATCGGCTGTCCGGGCATCGGGCCCAGCGGCAGCGGCGCCGCCGGGGCGAAGACGGATGGCGCCGCGCCCTCGTCCGACTCGAACGACTCCTGCGGCGGGACGTGCGGCCCCGGCGGCAGGGTCGCCAGCACGAACTGCCAGGCCGGCACCTCCAGCGCGCGGATCTCCCGGCCGTGCCAGGCCGCGGCGCTGATCAGCCGCTCCTTGGGCGCGGTCGTGCCGATCGTCTTGCGTAGCTCGTCCAGATGCGCCCGGTAGGGGGCGGCTTCGTCGCTGGCCAGCCAGTTGTCCAGCTTGGTCCACAGCCGCACCTCGGTGGCGGAGATCTCGGCGGGGGGCACGGCGAACAGCTTGGCGAGCTGGTCCACCGCGGACGGCTGGTCGGTGAAGACCCGGTTCTGCGCCACGGCCCAGCTCTTGTCGTCAAGCCCGGCGAACGCGGCCTCGATGAGCCCGGGCAACTCCTCCACCTCGCCGTCCGGCTCGGGATCCTGCCCCTCCTGAGATGCGGCGTCCTGAGATGCGGCGTCCGGCACCGGCGTCAGCCCGGCGGCTTCGGCACTGCCATCGGGATCCGACTCGGCGTCGGCATCCGACTCGGCGTCGGACTCGAACGCGGCATCGGCATCCGACTCGGACGCGGCATCGGACTCAGCGCCGGCTTCGCCGGCTTCGTCGATCGGCTCGTCGCGGGCGTCGAGCACGGCCGGACCGGCATCCTGCCCGGCCCCGAGCGCCGCCGGCTCTGCCTCCTCGGGGGCCTGCTCGGCGTGCTGCGCGGCCTGCGGCTCCTCCTCGGACTCCTCGTCCAGGGTGTCCTCGCCGCGCTCGTCAGGCGTCGCCTGAGCCTCTTGCGCGTGCGCCTCATGCGCGCGCGCGACGGCAGCTGCGGACTCGGAGAGCACCACCGCCGACTCCGGGGCGACGACCTCAGACCCGGCGGCCTCAGACCCGGCGGCCTCAGACCCGGCGGCCTCAGACTTGGCCGCCTCAGGGTCGGCGGCCGTGGGCTCGGCGATCTCGTGGTCGGGGGTGGCCGCTGCGGGCTCGGCCGGCTTCGCCTCGGCGGCGACGGCCGCGGCTGCGGCTGCGGCCGGCGAGGCCTGCGCGACGGCCTTCTCGGGCGCGAGGGCCTTCTCGGGTGGGGCGGGCGGCTCGGGGTGGCGCGGCGCGGGGTGGGCGGTGGTGGGCGCCAGCCGTACGAGCGCCGCCGAGAACAGCGCGTTCAGCACCGGACGGGCGTGCACGAACGGCTGGTCGACCAGCTCCCGGCTGGTCAGCGCCAGCAGGCCGGCCCACGAGCCCGCGCGGTCGAGCGCGATGGCCACGTGCGGATCGTCCGCCTCGTCGGGATCCAGCAGGTGCAACGCCGGCAGCACGTCGCCCACGGCGGCGGCGGGCCAGTGCTCGAGCGCGATCTCGGTGAGCAGCCCGCCGAGCGCATCAGGCCCGATGGCCGCCAGCACGCGCGGCATGGGCAGGCTCCGCCACCAGCCGTCCGGCAGGTCGGGCTGCCCGGTGAGCAGCGTGATCGTGGACGCGTCGCTCCACCTCAACGGTGGTACGAGGTCGCTCAGGCAGAAGTTCATCCCGTTCCGTTCACCAGCCCCTCACGCCGCCGTTTCGTCGCGGGCTCTTCACCGTCGAGTAGCGATGCCATCATCTCGCGCCTACGAACAGACCATAGTCCGGCAAAACAGCCCTACGCATCATGCACTACGCATCAGCGTCGAACGGCAGCGAACCGCAGACGCACGTAGTCGGCCATCCAGCCCGTCTCCCTGCGCAGCGCCGGCGCGGCCAACTCGTTCACCCGCTGGAGCAGGGGCTCGACAAGATCCGGCGGCAGCCCTTCGAGAGCAGAGGCGGCGAACACCCGCACCCAGTCGGCGGCCCCTCCGGGGCACTCGTCGAGCGGGGTGGGCCGGTCGAAGTACTCCAGCAGCCGCACCAGGAAACCCTCCCGCTCCAGCAGGCGGGCGTAGTCGGCGGGCGTGGGGAAATACCAGGGCAGTTCGGGCTCGCGCAGGCCGTACTCCCGCCAGGCGGTGAGCATGGCGGTGGTCAACTCGGCGCAGTTGCCCGCCCCGCCCATCTCCGCGACGAAGCGGCCGCCCGGCACGAGCGCCTCGCGCACGCTGCCGACGACCGCCGCGGGGTCGCGGCTCATCCAGTGCAGCGCCGCGTTGGAGAAAGCCGCGTCGTACGGCCGGGCCACGGTGAAGTCGTGCCCGTCGCCGACGATGAAGTTGATGCCGGGATACTGCGCCAGAGCCTTCTCGATCATCCCGGCGGAGCCGTCGATGCCGAGCACCTCCGCGCCGCGGAAGGCGATCTGCGCGGTCAGCACGCCGGTGCCGCACCCGAGGTCGAGCACGCGTTCGCCGGGCTGCGGGTCGAGCAGGTCGACCAGCGGCGCGCCCTGCGTGGACACGTAGCCGAAGCTGCTGTCGTAGGCGCGACTGTTCCACCGCTCCAAGCTCGGTGTGTCATATCGCAAGACGGATCAGCTCTCATTCATCAGACATCGGGCCCCCGTGGCCGTGCTGTCGATTTCACTTTAGAGCCAGATTGTCTCTGCGACATATCAAGTCACTTGGGTATCACCCCACGTTTCGCGCCCACTCCTTCTTCAGGTAGGACTTACCCGCGTCGGTCTGCGGGATCGTCAGCAGCACGGGAGGCCCGGGGGCGACGGGCAGTTTGGCCGCCTGCTCAGTGTCGAGGGTGCCGCGCATGAGCATGGCCTCGGCGCGCGCCGGCCGGGCGTACCCCTTCTGGAGCAGGTTCTGGCCCTCGTCGGAGAAGAGGAACTCCTGCCAGAGCCGGGCGGCGGCCGGATGCGGCGCGGTTTTGCTGATCGCCTGTACGTGGTAGGAGCCGAGCGGCGCCTCGCGGGGGATCGTCACCTTCCAGGAGCCGGCGTCCTGGGCGCTGCGGGCGGCGTTGAGATGGTCCCAGCTGACGATCGTGTTGGCGTGGGCGGGATCGGTCAGCTGCCCCGCCTTCTTCAGCCTGCCGAACAGCTCCACCCCGCGCCGCGGCTGCGGGACCCCGCTGCGCAGGGAGGCGGCCATCACGCCCTTGAAGGCCGCCGCCGAGCGCAGCGGGTCGCCGTCCAGCGCGACCTTGTAGCCGGGCTTGGCGAGATCGGCGAAGGAGGCGGGCGCGGGCACGGCGCGGGGGTCGTACCCGATGGACATGTAGCCGCCGTAGGCGGCGTACCAGGCGCCGGCGGAGTCCTTGATGTGGTCCGGCAGGTCCTGCCAGCCCTGGACCTTGTACCGCGCGAACTTGCTCGCGCCGGACACCGCCACGTCCAGGGTCAGATCGAACACGTCCGGCTTGAGCTGAGCGGCGGCGTCGAGCGAGCGGCTGCTGCTCGCCTGGGGCTCCAGCTCCTTGACCTCGATGTCGTACGTGTCGGCGAAGGTGTCGATGATCTCGCCGTAGTTCACCCAGTCACGGGGCAGCGCGATCACGGTCAGCGCGCCCTCCTGCTTGGCGGCCTGGGCGAGCCGCTCCATGGTCCCGAACCCCTCCTTCATGGAGGCGGCCTTGACGTTGACGGGCTTACCGGGCTGGGCCGGCGTCGCGGGCGACGCGCCGCATCCGGCGCTGACGAGGATGGCAGTTACGGCTGCGCAGGTACGTACGGTCACACAACGAATACTTACCGCTACGGCCGCCCAGGTCGAGGAGGCGCGGCCGGAACCACCCGTCCGGCCACCAGCGACTCCTCGGAGATCTCCGCGACCGTCCCGTCCCGCCTGCGGATCCGCAGCACGCCGCCGTCCCACGATTCGAGCGTCCCGACGACGTCGCTGAAGCCTCCGGGCACCCGTCTGCGCGTGGTGATCCGGGCTCCCACGTCGGCGGCTGAGATAGTGATCACTAGGCGAGCGGCCACGAGTTTGCCACCCTCCGTTCCAGCCAGTTGGTGAGCACGGCAATACTAGGGCGTAGCAAACCGCGGTCAGAGTCATGCCATGGTGCGGAGAAGAAGGAGCTCGAGGTGACCTACGTCATCGCGCAGCCTTGCGTGGACGTCCTGGACAAGGCGTGCATCGAGGAGTGCCCCGTCGATTGCATCTACGAGGGCGAGCGCATGCTTTACATCCACCCCGACGAGTGCGTGGACTGCGGCGCGTGTGAGCCTGTGTGCCCGGTCGAGGCGATTTTCTACGAGGACGACCTTCCCGAGCAGTGGAAGGACTTCTACAAGGCCAACGTGGACTTCTTCGAGGACCTGGGTTCTCCCGGAGGTGCCTCGAAGGTCGGCAAGATCGAGAAGGACCACCCGGTCGTGGCGGTCCTGCCGCCGCAGGCCGCCGAGGCGTAGGCGGCCGCCTCACGTCGCGGCTCACCCGCGGGCCACGCGCCCGCGGGTCGGCCTTTCACCCCCGGACGGGGGCAGCGCCACCGTGTCGTGCGGGTCGTTCGCCTGCGCGCACTACGACCCGCGGCGCGCCGACCGATGACCCTGGAGAACCATGAAGAACCTGCCTGACTTCCCCTGGGATCGGCTGGAGCCGTACAAGGAACGCGCCCGTGCCCACCCGGACGGGATCGTGGACCTGTCGGTCGGCACCCCCGTCGACCCGGTGCCGGGGCTCATCCAGGACGCGCTGGTGGAGGCGGCCAACAGCCCCGGCTACCCGCTCACGCACGGCACCAAGGCGCTGCGCGAGGCGGCCGCCGGGTGGCTGCGCCGCAGGCAGGGCGTCATCGTCGAGCAGCAGGACGTGCTGCCGGTGATCGGCTCCAAGGAGTTCGTCGCCTGGCTGCCCAGCTATCTCGGCGCCAAGCGGGTGGTCTTCCCCGAGCTGGCCTATCCCACCTACGACGTGGGCGCCCGGCTGGCCGGAGCCGCCGCCACGGCCGCCGACGGCCTGCTCGCGCTCGGCCCGCAGCACGTGGACCTGGTCTGGGTCAACTCACCCGGCAACCCCACCGGCAAGGTGCTGCCCGCCGAGCACCTGCGCAAGGTCGTCGCCTGGGCGCGCGAGCGCGGCGCGGTGGTCGCCTCCGACGAGTGCTACATCGAGCTCGGCTGGGAAGAGCGGCCCATCTCGATCCTGCACCCCGACGTCTGCGAGGGGTCGCACGACAACCTGCTGGCGCTGCACTCGCTGTCCAAGCGCTCCAACCTGGCCGGCTACCGCGCCGGGTTCGTGACCGGCGACCCCGTCCTGGTCAAGCGGCTGCTGGAGATCCGTAAGCACGCCGGCATGCTCATGCCCGGCCCGGTGCAGGCCGCGATGACGGCGGCGCTCGGCGACGACCGGCACGCCGACGAGCAGCGCGAGGTCTACGCCGCCCGCCGCGCCGCCCTGCGGCCCGTGCTGGAACGGGCCGGCTGGCGCATCGACCATTCGACCGCAGGCCTGTATCTCTGGGCGTCCGACGGCCGGAGCGCGTGGGACCAAGTGAGCCGGCTCGCCGAGCTCGGCATTCTGGTCGCCCCCGGTGAGTTCTACGGACCGGCAGGTGAGCGGCACATCCGGGTCGCGCTGACGGCCACCGACGAACGCGTCGGTGCGGCAGTGCGCCGCCTCCAGTAGTATCGCCCCTCAAGCGCTCTCCATCGGGGAGGTCGGAGGTCGCTTGCAGGACAAATAGATAACGGGCGTTAGCCCAGGCTAACCGCGAGTGGAGCGAGCCGAACGATGAGCATGACCTCCATGGTCGTTCTCGGGCTGAGCGTCGCCACCGTCCTCCTCCTCTTGGGGGCCTTCCTGGCCACCTTGCGACAGGACAGGAAGGGCCGCACGCCCGAGCAGCCAATGCAGGTCGTTCCCGCCGAGCCCCCGTTGGCCGCGCCGGTCAGCGTGCCGGGGCGGGCCGGTGCCGACTACGTCGACCCGCGCACCATCAAGGTGGGCGACAAGATCGGCGTGCACGGGTCGCCGGCCCGTGTGCTCGGCGCCAAGCACGTCTCCTGGCAGGGTCAGGAGTGGGTCGAATACCGGCTGCGCGACAGCGTCCGGCGGATCCAGTGGCTGTCGGTGGAGCTGCGCGGGGGCGTGACCCCCGGCGAGCCGACCCACCTCGAGGTGCTGCTGTGGACCGACGTGCCCACCGAGGGCATGATCCCGGCGCGCAGCATGCTGATCATGGAGGGCGTCGAGTTCTTCCCGCTGGAGCGGGGCACCGCCGCGTTCCGGTCCGAGGGCAGCACCGGCGTGCCCGACAGGGGCCTGCTCGACTTCGCCGACTACCGCGCCGGCGACGGGCGGCTGCTGTCCTTCGAACGCATCCAGGGCGCCTCCTGGACGGCCAGTTACGCCCAGCCGCTGGCGCCCGGCTCGATCACCATCGTCAGCCGCGCCTCCTGACCCGTCAGGCCAGCTCGACCTTCCTGGCGCCCGCCTTGCCGCCCTGCTGCCACTCCGTCAGGCGCATGTCGTTGGACCAGGTGGCGCCGCTGTAGGTGACCCGGCGCAGGTCGTACTTCTGCGCGTGGGCCACCGACCAGGCGGCCACCAGCCAGCCGCGCCGCGCGCTGGTGATGGACGTGCTGCCGAGCGCCCGGGTGAGCTGACGGCGGGCCTCGCCCGCCCGGGGGCGCGGCGTGGCGCTCTGCCCGGCCTCCGGCGGATACCAGCAGTGCAGGGCCTTGGGCACGCGCCCGGTGAACGCCTGCGCGAGGAGCTTGGCCTCCTCCTCGTGCGGCGCGTAGGCCTCACCGGCGGCCGAGCGCTGCACCGCCTGGGCGGCCTCGGCCAGCGGCATCTTGCGGTAGCCCTTGACCTTGACCAGCGCGGCGAAGAACCTGTTGGTGGCGTAGACGGGGTCCATGATCTGCTTCTTCTTCCCCCAGCCCTGGGACTCGCGCTGCTGGAAGATGCCGACCGAGTCGCGGTCGCCGTACTCGACGTTGTAGAGCTTCGACTCCTGCAGAGCCGTCGCGTAGGCGATCACCACGGCGCGCTCCGGCAGCTTGCGCCGGGCCGCGACCGCCGCGATGGTGGCCGAGACCTGCGCCTGCTCGATGTCCAGGTCCCGGTCGCCCAGGGGGGTGCGCACGGTGCAGTAGGCCTCGGGCACGACCATCGGGTCGGCGCGCTTGAGCAGTTGGTAGAGGCCGAAGGTGATCCCCACCGCGAGGACGACGACGACCACCGCGATGGTGATGACTCCTCGGGAGAAGCGCAGGTGCACGCTGAGAAACCTACCCGGCCAGATAGGCTCCGTGCCCATGAGGGACGTGAGCACCCTGTCACCGATACCCGAGGTGATAGACGCGCTGTGGGAGCGTCGGGCCGAGCTGTCACCGGCGGACGCCGAGGCGCGCGCCGCCGTCACCGGCGCCGTCGACCTGCTCGACCAGGGCCGGGCCCGGGTCGCCCGGCCGGTCGGCGACACGGTGGTCGTGGACGAGCGGGCCAAGCGGGCGATCCTGCTGAGCTTCACGGTGCTCGGCATGTCCCGCTCCCAGGTGGGCGACTTCCACCACCACGACCGGCTGCCGCTCAAGAACACCCTGGACGGCGTACGGGTGGTGCCCGGCGCGATCGCGCGCTGGGGCTCCTACCTGGCGCCCGGCGTGGTGCTGATGCCGTCCTTCACCAACATCGGCGCGTACGTCGACAGCGGCACCATGGTCGACACCTGGGCCACGGTCGGCTCCTGCGCGCAGATCGGCAAGAACGTCCACCTGTCCGGCGGCGTGGGCATCGGCGGCGTGCTGGAGCCGCCGAACGCGGTTCCCGTGGTCGTCGAGGACGAGGCGCTGATCGGCAGCCGGGCCATGATCGTGGAGGGCGCCCGGGTGGGCCGCGGCGCGGTCGTCGGCGCCGGCACGATCCTGTCCGCCTCCATCCCGGTGATCGACGTGCTGACCGGCGCCGAGCTGAGCCGCGGCCGGATCCCCGACTGGTGCGTCGCGGTGGGAGGCACCCGCCAGAAGGAGTTCCCCGGCGGCACGTTCGGCCTGCCCTGCGTGCTGGTGCTCAAGCGCCTGGAGCCGGGGGAGCGGCACGACAAGGCAGCGCTCAACGAGGCGCTGCGCGAACACGGAGTGAACACCTGATGCTGGATCTCACGCAGGACGTGCGCGCGCTGACCGCGGCGATCGTCGACATCGAGTCGGTGAGCGGCGCCGAGCAGGCGCTGGCCGACCAGGTGGAGCGGGCGCTGGCCGCGCTGCCTCACCTGAAGGTGGACAGATCGGAGCAGACCATCGTCGCCCGCACTGAGCTCGGCCGTGGTGAGCGGGTGCTGATCGCCGGGCATCTCGACACCGTCCCCGTCGCCGCCAACCTGCCCAGCCGCGTCGAAGGCGATCTCCTCTACGGCTGCGGCACCTCCGACATGAAGGCCGGGGTGGCCGTCGCACTCAAGCTGGCCGCCACCGTGCCCGTCCCCAACCGCGATGTCACGTACGTCTTCTACGACTGCGAGGAGATCGAGGCCGACCGCAACGGCCTCACCAGGCTGGCCCGCGACCACGCCGACTGGCTGAGCGCCGACTTCGCGGTGCTGATGGAGCCCACCGACGGGGTGATCGAGGGCGGCTGCCAGGGGACCGTGCGCGCCGAGATCGTGGTGACCGGCAAGCGGGCGCACAGCGCCAGGTCCTGGTTCGGGGTCAACGCCATCCACGGCATCGAGCCGGTGCTGGCCAGGCTCAACGCCTACCAGGAGCGGCTGCCGGTCGTCGACGGGCTGGAATACCACGAGGGGCTCAACGCGGTCGGCGTGCGCGGCGGCGTCGCCGGCAACGTGATCCCGGACGAGTGCGTGGTCACGGTCAACTACCGCTTCGCCCCTGACCTGTCGATCGAGCAGGCCCAGGAGCATGTGCGAGAGGTCTTCGACGGCTACGAGGTCCGCTTCGTGGACGCGGCGCCCGGCGCGCGCCCCGGGCTCACCCACCCGGTGGCCGCCGCGTTCACCGCCGCCGTCGGCGGCACGCCCCGGGCCAAGCTGGGCTGGACGGACGTGGCCCGCTTCTCGGCGCTGGGCGTGCCGGCCGTCAACTACGGCCCCGGCGACCCCAACCTGGCGCACCAGCAGGGCGAATACGTGTCACTGGCGAAGATCGTGGACAGTGAGCGGGCGATGCTCGCCTGGCTCGCGTCGTGAGAGGACCCCGGACAGTGTGAAAGTGGCTCTCCTCGCCGGCCATTTGGCGGGGAGAGCCACTTTCAGTCCCGAGCAGCACCCTCGCCGGTTAGACGCAGGCTCCGCGAAATTCGGTTCCAGGTTTCACGGGAAGTTTTCCAAGATTCTTTCGAGCGGCCTCCGGGAACGGTCCCGAGCCGAGGTAGAGCTGGGTATCAGCAGGCCAGAGCGGCCGTGGGAAGTGTGTCGAAGGGCTAGCGTGACGGATATGAAAGCAACGCGCCGCGAAAGGCGACGAGGACAGGCCGTGCTGCGCGGCAAGATGGTGGACGAGGGCACGCACGACCAGCGTCTGCTGGCCCGGCAGGGACCGGCCGACTGGGTGCACATGGATCCGTGGCGGGTGATGCGCATCCAGTCGGAGTTCGTGGAGGGCTTCGGCCAGCTCGCCGAGCTGCCCCGGGCGGTCACCGTGTTCGGCTCCGCCAGGACCCCCGGCGACTCACCCGACTACGCGATGGGCCGTGAGCTCGGCACCGCCCTGGCCCGCAGCGGCTACGCGGTGATCACCGGCGGCGGCCCCGGCGTCATGGAGGCGGCCAACCGCGGCGCCACCGAGGTCGAGGGCGGCGTCTCGGTCGGGCTCGGCATCGAGCTCCCCTTCGAGCAGCGCATGAACGACTACGTGGAGCTCGGCATCGAGTTCCGCTACTTCTTCGTACGCAAGACCATGTTCGTCAAATACTCCTGCGGTTTCATCGCCCTGCCCGGCGGCTTCGGCACCCTCGACGAGCTGTTCGAGGCGCTGACCCTGGTGCAGACCGGCAAGGTCACCTCCTTCCCCGTCGTGCTGATGGGCTCGGAGTTCTGGGGCGGGTTGCTGGAATGGATCAAGGCGAGCCTGCTCGGCACCGGCAAGATCGCACCTCAGGACCTCGACCTGATCACCGTCACCGACGACGTGGACGAGGCCGTGCGCGTCATCATGGAGGCCGACCGGGCCAGGTCCGTGGCGACCTGGGACGAGGAGCAGGCCGTCGAGGCCCAGGTGGCCGAGCCGCAATAGGCTGGCTCGTCGTGAACATCTGCGTCTACTGCTCCTCCAGTCAGCACATCGACGACAAATACCTCGCCCTGGCGGCCGAGGTCGGTGCCGAGCTCGCCCGGCGTGGCCACACCCTGGTGAGCGGCGGTGCCACCGTCTCCTGCATGGGCGCCGTCACCAGGGCCGCGCGGGCCGGCGGCGGCCACACGGTCGGGGTGATCCCCCAGGTGCTCGTCGACGTCGAGGTGGCCGACCGGGACTCCGGCGAGCTGATCGTCACGGCCGACATGCGCGAGCGCAAAGGCGTCATGGACGCTCGTTCCGACGCCTTCCTCGTGCTGCCCGGCGGCATCGGCACGCTGGAGGAGCTGTTCGAGATCTGGACGGCCAGGGTGCTCGGCATCCACGACCGCCCTCTGGTGATCCTCGACCCGTGGGGCCTCTACCAGCCGCTCAAAGACCTGGTGAGCGGCATGTACGACCAGGGGTTCACCCGGGCGAACGTGTTCGACGCCATCTCCTGGACCACCACCGTCGAGCAGGCCTTCGCCCACCTGGAGGCCCGTCCCCAGCCGGTGCGGCCCAGTGTCGAGGAGCTGGGGGAGGCCGCGGGCTGAAGAGTCCCGTCCGGCACCGGGCGGGGCAAGCGCGGGACTCGTGCCCTGCTGGTATGAGTACGATGCCAATGTGCTGGTCATACTCGCCATCGCCGCGCTCGCCATCCTGATCTGCGTGGTGCTGGTCTCCCTGGGCAAGGGCGGTGAGCTGACCGAGTTCCCGCCGGACGTGCCACCCCTCAACCTTCCTGAAGCCGGGCAGCTGACGGCCGTCGACCTCATGGCGCTCGAACTGCCGGTCAACGTCGTCGGCTATCACACGCAGTCGGTCGACGAGAGCCTGCGCCGAGCGGCCACCGCGATCAGCGCCCGCGACACCAGGATCGCGGTTCTGGAGCAGCGCGTCTCCGAGCTGCTGTCGAGGCGGCTGTACGCCCGCCAGGAGGTCTACGCGGCCCCTGGCGGCGGCCCGCGCACCGACCATGAGCCCGAGGCCCCCGCCGCGCCGAGAGACCTGCCCGAGGAGGGGGACTCGCCGACCGAGTCCGGCGAGCACCTGCCGCAGGCGGTGGACGGCAACGCCGACCACGCCCCCGCCACCTGGGGAGAGGTGGACTCGCCGGCCGCGTCCGGTGACCGCCGGCCGCGAGCGGTTGACGGTGACACCGATCACGCCCCCGCCACGTGGGGGGAGGTGGGCTCGCCGCCCGAGTCCGGTGATCGCCTGCCGCAGGCGGTGGACGGCGACCCCGAGCAGGCCCCCGTCAGGTGGGGAGACCGGGCGCCGGCTACCGAGGAGGCCGCCGCGGACCAGGACGGCGACGCAAAGACAGCCGCACCGGGCGCCGAGACGACCGCACCGGGCGCCGAGACGACCGCACCGGGCGCGGAGACGACCGCCGGGACGGACGCCGGGCGGACGGGCGAGCCCGAGATCGAGCGGGAGGGCGAGCGGGACGGCGAGCCCGCGCGCGTGGCGCATGGCAAGGCCTCGGACGAGCGCCCATGACCGAGATCATCCGATGCGCCTGGGCAGCCACTGCGGACACCCTCTACACCGCCTACCACGACGAGGAGTGGGGCCGGCCGGTCCGAGGGGACGACAAGGTCTTCGAGCGGGTGACGCTGGAGGCGTTCCAGTCGGGGCTGTCGTGGCTGACGATCCTGCGCAAGCGGGACAACTTCCGGGCCGCGTTCGACGGCTTCTCCATCCCGAAGGTGGCCGCCTACACCGAGCAGGACGTCGAGCGGCTGCTCGGCGACGCCGGCATCGTGCGCAACCGGGCCAAGGTGCGCGCGGCGATCGTCAACGCCAGGGCCGCCCTGGAGCTCCCCGGCGGCCTGTCGGACCTGGTCTGGCGCTACGCCGACCCGTCGCTGCCGGCGCCCAGGTCGATGGCCGACGTGCCGGCCGTCACCCCGGCCTCCAAGGCGCTGGCCAAGGACCTGAAGAAGAACGGCTTCACCTTCGTCGGCCCCACCACCGCCTACGCCCTGATGCAGGCCATCGGCCTGGTCAACGACCACATCGAGGGCTGCGTGGCCCGCGTCGCCCCGCAGCTCAGCGGCCGGTGAAGACGGGGCGCTCCTTGGCGAGGAAGGACGTGGTCGCGTCCAGGTGATCCCTGGTGGCGACGCACTCGTCCTGAAGGTCGGCCTCCAGGATCAGGGCCTCCGGCAACGCGTGCGTCGCCGCGTACGCCAGTGCCTGCTTGGTGGCGGCGAAGGCCCGCGTCGGCCCGTCGGCGAGCCGCTGGGCGAGCTCGGCGGCGGTCTTGAGCACCTCGTCGGCGGGCACCACCCGGGTGACCAGGCCGAGCTCCAGCGCGCGGGCCGCGTCGACGGGCTCGCCGAGCAGCATCAGCTCGCTCGCGCGGCCCAGGCCGACCAGGCGCTGCAGCGTCCACGAGGCGCCGGAGTCCGGGGCCAGCCCGATGCCCGCGAAGGCCAGCGCGAACTTGGCCTTCTCCGAGGCGACCCGCAGGTCACAGGCGAAGGCGAGCGAGGCGCCGGCGCCGGCGGCCACCCCGTTGATCGCGGCCACGACGGGCTTGTCCATGGTGGTGAGCAGCTCGACGATCGGGTTGTAGTGCGCGCGCACGGTGTCGGCCAGGCCGCGGCCCGCCTCCAGGTTGGCCGCGTGCTCGTGCAGGTCCTGGCCCGCGCAGAAGGCCCGGCCCGAGCCGGTGAGCAGGACGGCGCGCACCTGCTGGTCGCTCGCCGCCCGCCGCAGCGCCGCCAGCAGCGCGACCTTGACCTCGGCCGTCAGCGAGTTCATCGCCTCGGGGCGGTCGAGCGTGATGGTGGCGACGGCGTCGGTCATCTCGTAGCGGATCAATGCAGCTCCCTGTCGACGAACGCGGCGGCTGCGGGCAGCAGCCTGGCGGCCTCCTGCTCGAAGAAGGCCCGTGCCTTCTCGCCCGGCCAGCCGGCCGGTAGTAGCTCGGGTGGCAGACCAGGGTCGCGAAACAGGAAATTTCGCCATCCGTGCACGAGTCTGCTCCTGGTCGCGAACACCTGGTCGGCCGATGCCGTCTCCGGCAGGGCGCTGACCAGCGTGACAGCCTCGGCGTGCCAGCTCTCGTACGCCTCGCCGATGGCGGTCAGATCCCACGCCCGCGCGACCAGTTCGCACGGGTCGCCGCCGAGCGTCGCGTCGAACCTGTCGGCGCGCACCCGCTCGCCGTCGAGCAGGGTGTCCAGCTCCACGGCGGACCGGGGGCCGATCCAGGTCGTCTCCGACAGGGCGGCGTAACCGAGGAAGGTCAGCTCGGCCCTGATCCGCTCACGGCGCGGACGGTCCTTGACCGGACCGAAGACGATCACATGCCAGCGGCCGGGCCAGGTCAGTGTTCCGGCTCGGTAAATTCTTAATGCCGCCTCATCCAGCCGTCTGACGCACTTCGGGGTGAGCCCGTAACCCGCTCCCTGGGGAAGCCTCACGGACTGTAGCCATCCCTGCCGGACCATCCGGGAAACGGCCGTACGCACTGCCGGAGCGGCGATTTCCAGGGGGTTCATGAGCTTGACGAGTGCGGCCACGGACGCCTGCCCACCGCGCGAGCGCAAGTGGTCCCCATAGAGGTCGAACAGAGCGGCGCGTGCATGCACAAAGTCCAGTTTGGACCCCTTCGCCACCTTGGACAACGCATTCTGGGAGGAGATCGTTACCCATGAGGGCTCTCGATGCGGGAGAATAGGACATCACAGAAGACGTGAATGCGCCGACCTCCCCCATGGAGGCCGGCAATCGCGGGCCGCGGGAGCCCAAGGCAGGAAGGGATGCACGCATGGCGGCGATGAAGCCGCGGACCGGCGATGGTCCGCTCGAGGTCACCAAGGAAGGGCGCGGCATTGTCATGCGAGTCCCCCTGGAGGGTGGCGGACGGCTCGTCGTGGAGATTTCCGCCGACGAAGCGAAGGCGCTCGGCGAGGCGTTGAAGAACGTCGTCGGCTGAGAGTTCCCTGAGACAACTTTCCGGCCCCACGACCCTGGCGACCCTGGCGCCAGGGTCGATGACGTTGAGGAGTGACCGTGCCCATTGAGACCGCCGCGTTGGTGGTCGCCGACGTTCCCGCCGACGCTGACCTGCTCGCCGTGCCTTACTCCGCGGAGCTGAATCCCGCGCTCGCGGTGGACCTGCACGTGCCTGTCGCCGACCTGCTGGCTCATTACGAGGCCAAAGGCGAGGCGGGTGAGATCGTCGACGTCCCGGTGGCGCGGGCGGACGGTGTCGGCCGGGTGCTGCTCTACGGCGTGGGCGACGGCTCTCCCACGGCCCTGCGCAGGGCCGCGGCGACGCTCAGCCGCCGGGCGCGCGGCAAGGCGCGGCTGGCCGTGGTGGTGCCGGCCGGCGACGTCACCGCGTTCGCCGAGGCCGCCCTGCTCGCCACCTACTTTTTCAAGATCGGAGCGCCGGGCAAGAAGCCCGTGGGGGAGATCACCTTCGTCGGCGCCGACGAGCAAGGCGTACGACGCGGCCGGATCGTGGCGCAGGCGGTCGCGCTCGCCCGTGACCTGTCCAACATGCCCGGGTCGGTCAAGACCCCCGCCTGGCTCGCCGAACGCGCCACCGAGCAGGGCGTCACCGCGCGGGTGTGGGACGAGGAGCAGCTCAAGGCCGACGGGTTCGGCGGCATCGTCGCCGTCGGCATGGGCTCGGTCAACCCGCCCCGGCTCATCCAGCTCTCCTACACCCCCGCCGAGCCCGCCACCCGGCACGTCGTGCTCGTGGGCAAGGGCATCACCTTCGACTCCGGCGGCCTGTCGCTGAAGCCGACGGCGAACATGAAGACCCAGAAGACCGACATGGCCGGCGGCGCCGCGGTCATCGCCGTCCTCGGCGCGCTGGCCGAGCTCGGCGCTCCCGTCCGGGTCACCGGCCTCATCGCCGCGGCCGAGAACATGCCCTCCGGCACCGCCCAGCGTCCCACCGACGTGATCAAGCAGTACGGCGGCCGCACGGTCGAGGTGCTCAACACCGACGCCGAGGGGCGCCTGGTGCTGGCCGACGCGCTCTCCTACGCCGACGCCGAGCTCGACCCCGACGTGGTCGTCGACATCGCCACCCTCACCGGCGCGATCACCGTGGCCCTCGGGCGCGACGTCGGCGCGGTCTACGCCACCGACGACGACCTCGCCGAGCAGCTCGTGGCCGCCGGCCGGTCGAGCGACGACAAGCTGTGGCGGATGCCGCTGATCGAGGACTACGCCGCCGGGCTGAGCTCCTCGATCGCGGACCTGGCCAACGTCGAGATCGGCTCCACCTACGGGGGCGGCTCCATCACGGCGGCGCTGTTCCTGCGCGAGTTCGCGGGCAAGCGGCCCTGGGCGCACCTGGACATCGCGGGTGTGGGGCGTAGCTCGGTGGACGAGGGCGTCCTGACCAAGGGCGCCACCGGCTTCGGTGTACGGCTGCTCCTGGAGTGGCTGACCAAGCCGTAACCGAGCGTACGGCCTGCTATTCGGCGATCTTGACGGCGGCGAGCAGGCCGTCGCCCAGCGGCATCAGCAGCGAGCGCAGGCGGTCGTCCGCCTGCACGAGCTTGCCCAGCTCGCGCAGCGACACCGTGTCGGGGTCCCGTTGCGTGGGATCGGCCACCCGGTTGTGCCACAGCACGTTGTCGAAGGCCACGATGCCGCCCACCCGCAGCAGGCGTACGGACTCCGCCAGGTAGTCGGCGTACTCCTGCTTGGCGGCGTCGGCGAAGACCAGGTCGTAGCCGCCGTCGGAGAGCCTCGGCAGCACGTCGAGCGCCCGGCCCGCGATCAGCCGCACCCGCCCGCCCGCGAAACCGGCCTCCGCGAACGCCTGACGGGCCAGCCGCTGGTGCTCCGGCTCCACGTCGACGCTCGTCAGCGTGCCGTCGGCGCGCATGCCGCGCAGCAGCCACAGGCCCGAGACGCCGCAGCCGGTGCCGATTTCGACGACCGACTTGGCGTTGAGCGCGGTGGCGAGGAAACAGAGCGCCGCTCCGCCACCGGGAAGGATGGGCGGAGCCCCCATTTCCAGCCCGCGCTGCCGCGCCGCGTGCAGGATCTCATCCTCATGATGGAACTGCTCCGCATAGGCCAGAGTGGCCTCTACCGGACTGGTCATCGGCCTCCTCCCCCCACTTTCGTGCGATTGGTCACCGATCGCAGCCTAGGGGAGACACGCCGGGACGGGAACTCAGGAGGGGCTCGAGGCGTTGCAGGTTTAAACGGGCTTTGCCGGTCTGGAAGGCAGCCAGTGCGCACGGAGGGACAAAACCAGGCACTATGGCGGTAGCGGTGGTCCCAGAGAGAGGAGTGCTGGTGGACGAAAGTGACCACCAGGCTGATACTCCGATGTCACATGAGCACGAGTCCGGCGCAGGGCGCAGTGTGCCCGAGTCCGGCATGAGTTCAATCGCGCCCGAACCCGACTGGACCCCTCCGTCGTGGGACGAGGTGGTGCGGAACCATTCCGCACGCGTCTATCGCCTGGCTTACCGCCTGACGGGCAATGTTCACGATGCCGAGGACCTCACTCAGGAGGTCTTCGTCCGGGTCTTCCGATCGCTGTCGAGCTATACGCCCGGCACGTTCGAAGGCTGGCTGCACCGGATCACGACCAACCTGTTCCTCGACATGGCGCGGCGCAAGCAGCGCATCAGGTTCGAGGGGCTCGCCGACGACGCCGCCGAGCGGCTTCGCGGTCGTGAGCCGTCACCGGCGCAGGCATTCGACGACGCACACCTCGAGCCGGACATTCAGGCCGCGCTCGACGCGCTCACTCCCGAGTTCCGGGCGGCGATCGTGCTGTGCGACATCGAAGGCCTGTCGTACGAGGAGATCGCGGCCACGCTCAGCGTCAAGCTGGGGACGGTCCGGAGCCGCATTCATCGTGGCCGGGCGCAGTTGCGCGAGGCGCTCGAGCATCGGGCTCCCCGTAATTCTCAACTCCCCCCGACCTTCACCCGTGGGGAGGAAGTCTGATATGGCTCATCTTGGTGAACGTGTTTCCGCGCTGGTAGACGGCGAGCTCAGTCACGCCGAGCGCGAACGTGCTCTCGCCCATCTGACGTTCTGCGCCGACTGCAGGCGGGAGGTGGACTCGACGCGGGCGCTGAAGTCGCGCCTGCGCTCGCTCGACCACCCGCCGATGCCGGCCGATCTCACGATGTCGCTCCTGCGGATGTCCGAGCCCGGTGGGCCGTTGCCGCCCCGGGAGCGGCCTTTCCCTACCCGGACGTTCGGCGGCGTGCCGATCCCTGGGCCGCACAGCATCGCCCCTTTGGACAACCGCCCGGGAAGGGGCGCCCATGGTGGCGCCTCTTCGGGTCCGGGCCGGGGCGGTAGGCGCCGCACCACTTATGTGGCGGTCAGCGTGGTGTCCGCGGCCGTCGCGCTCGGCACGTTCTTCGCCGTGTCCGGTGCGGCGCAGCAGGGCACGCCCCCGGCGGTCGAGCTGGTCAAGCGGGTGCAGCAGCCGCCCTCGGTGACGCCGACGGCGCCGCCGTCCACCGCCACGCCCTGAAAGCCGGGCCCTGCTGGGATACTCGTGATGGCGTAGTCCGTGGCGTGGGGGGCATACGATCTGGGATCGGGATTTGTCAGGGCATTTGCTGACAACTGCTAACGACTCTCGTATGCCGATCGCACCATGATTGCGGTGTCCGAGCAAGGAGTGGTGAGAACTAGATGACCGACGAGACGCGCCCCACCGAAGGACGCACGCCGTCGGACAGCTCCGGGCCACAGGGACGCCCGGAGTTCCTGCCGGTGGGTGGGCAGCCGGAGCCGTCCGGCGGGCCCTCCGGCAACCCGTGGGGCGACCCCTCGGGCAGCGGCACCCCCTCCTACGACAATGCGTTCGGCGCCCCCCGTGCCGACACTCGCGCCTACGAGGCCCCCACCTTCGGGGAGGGCCCGTCCTTCGAACGGCCCGGCGGTGACGGCCCTGCGTTCCACCCGCCCGGTGGTGACGGCCCATATCTCAGGCCCGGCGGCGAGGGATCTGCTTTCCAGTCGCCCGGTGGTGACGGCCCATATCTCAGGCCCGGTGGTGAGGGGTCTGCTTACCAGTCGCCCGGTGGTGAAGGCCCCTCTTTCCGGCCCAGCGGTGAACGGTCCCCGTTCCAGCGGCCCAGCGGGGATGACTCGGCCTTCCGACGGACCAGCGGTGACGATTCGGCCTTTCAGCGGCCCGGTGGTGACGGGTCCGGCTTCAGCGGGTCCGGTCCGTCCCCCGGTGCCGCCGGTGACAGCCCGGTCTTCGGCAGTCCCAGCGGCGAGGGCCCCGGATACGGCAATCCGAGCGGCGAGACCCAGGGTTTCGGCGGCTCGCGGGGTGACGGTCCTGTGTTCGGCAATCCGAGCGGCGAGACTCAGGGGCTCGGCAGCCCGCGGGGTGACGGTCCGGTGTTCGGCAATCCCGGGGGGCCGAACTTCGGCACCGCGGAGTGGCCGTTCTTCGGCAATCAGGGGCGGGCCGGCGGCGCGCCGCCGCCACCGCCGAACGCCCTGGGCATGGGGCCTACCTGGGGACCGCCGCCCCCTGGTTCGCCCGGCGGCGCGACGTCCGCGGGCAGACGCGGTCCCAGCACGGCGTTCCTGGTCGTGCTCGCCACGGTGATCGCGCTCACGGCCTCCCTGCTCGGCAGTGCGGGGACGTACCTGCTCACCAGGCCGAGCGCCGGCACCGACCCCAGCTACAGCCTGCCCCAGGCGCCGACCGGCGCCACCGACCGGGCGCCCGACTCCGTGGCCGGCGTGGCCTCCCGGGTGCTGCCCAGCGTGGTCTCGCTCGAAGTCGGCAACGGCGGCAACACCGAGGCGGCGAGCGGCTCGGGCTTCCTGATCAAGGACGGGTACGTGGTGACCAACAACCACGTGGT
This sequence comes from Nonomuraea glycinis, assembly GCF_014646515.1. Lineage (GTDB taxonomy): Bacteria > Actinomycetota > Actinomycetes > Streptosporangiales > Streptosporangiaceae > Nonomuraea > Nonomuraea glycinis. The sequence continues at coordinate 85,939 of NZ_BMNK01000011.1, read as the reverse complement.
CGCCCTGGCCGCCAAGGGTGGCGAGATCAAGATCGTGTTCAACAACCGCAAGACCACGACCGCCCGCATCGTCGGCCGTGACCCCGGCTCCGACCTGGCCGTGGTCAAGCCCGAAGAGACCTTCGGGACTCCGGAGGCCAGGCTCGGCAACTCCGACCAGGTCGTCGTGGGCGACCCGGTGATCGCGATCGGCTCACCGCTGGGCCTGACGGGCACGGTCACCACCGGCATCGTCAGCTCGCTCAACCGCCCGGTCATCGCGGGGGACGAGACCGGCGCCAGCGGCGAGGAGCCCGCCTACATCAGCGCCATCCAGACCGACGCGGCCATCAACCCCGGCAACTCGGGTGGCCCGCTGGTCAACGGCAACGGCGAGGTCATCGGCGTCAACTCCGCCATCGCCACCCTGAGCCGCTCGCTGACCAGCCAGAGCGGCAGCATCGGCCTCGGCTTCGCCATCCCGGTCAACCAGGCCCGCCGCGTGGCGCAGGAGCTGGTCACCACGGGCAAGGCCAAGCGGCCCAAGATCGGCATCGTGCTGGACAGGGAATACCGCGGCGAAGGCGTCCGCATCGCCACCGGCAACCTGGGCGGCCGGCCGGCGGTGGACAAGGGCGGCCCCGCGCACCAGGCGGGCCTCAAGGCCGGCGACGTGATCGTGGAGGTCGACAACGTACGCCTCCAGGACGGCAACGAGCTGATCGCGCTGATCCGCAGCAAGGCGCCCGGCGCCAAACTCACCATCAAGTACGAGCGCGACAACGAGGAGCACACGGCGACCCTGACGGTGAGCGCCGACGAGGAGCCCGCTCCCACTCCCTCCTGACGACCGCTTGGGGGCAATTGGTACCGCTTGGGGAGGTCGGCTCACCCCGGACAGCCCTTACCCTGGGGATAGGCCGAGGCCGATTCCTCGGGGCGGTGGACTGCTAGGAGCTCAGGTGTTCGGACTTGGCTGGATGGAAATCGGCGCGCTGATCATCATCGCGTTGCTGGTCTTCGGTCCGAGTAAGCTGCCGGAAGTGGCTTCCCAGGCCGGCAGGACGCTGCGCAACCTGCGCCGGATGGCCAACACCGCGCGCGACGACCTGCGCGCGGGCCTGGGGCCGGAGTTCTCCAACTTCGACCCGGCCGACCTCAACCCGCGCAACTTCGTACGCAAGCATCTCCTGGACGACGTCGAGGGAGAGTGGAACGACAAGCCCGAGCCGGACACCTCGCCCGCCTATGCGGGCGCCCCCGGCGGCGAGCTCGGCTTCGGTGAGATCCCCCCGTACGACGCCGAAGCCACCTGACTCCCGAACGT
>NZ_BMNK01000011.1:0-84603 GCF_014646515.1 Nonomuraea glycinis | reverse complement strand
CGACGGTCCAGGAGGGCCTTCTCACGTTGCGAAGGGCAGGGGGTCAGGCGCGGTTGGGTGCGAGGCCCAGTTGGAGGCCCTTGAGGCTGGAAGAGCGCTTGCTCAGCCGGTCGGCGATCTGCCGCAGCTCCGCGGCGGCGGGTGAGTCGGGGTCGGTCAGGACCAAGGGCTTGCCTTCGTCGCCGCCCTCGCGCAGGCGCAGGTCGATGGGGACCTGGCCGAGGAGGGGGACGCGGGTGCCGAGGGTGCGGGTGAGCGCGTCGGCGACCGTCTGGCCACCGCCCTCGCCGAAGACGTTGATGCGGTCGTCGCAGTGGGGGCAGGGCAGCCAGGCCATGTTCTCGATGACGCCGGCGATCTGCTGGTGGGTCTGCGCGGCGATGGAGCCGGCCCGCTCGGCCACCTCGGCGGCGGCCATCTGCGGGGTGGTGACGACCAGGATCTCGGCCGACGGCAGCCGCTGGGCCACCGAGATGGCGATGTCGCCGGTGCCGGGCGGCAGGTCGAGCAGCAGGACGTCGAGATCGCCCCAGTAGACGTCGGCGAGGAACTGGTGCAGGGCCCGGTCGAGCATCGGCCCGCGCCAGACCACGGCGCTGTTGCCCGGGGGCTTGAACATGCCGACCGAGATGACCTTGATGTCATGCGCCACCGGCGGCATGATCATGTCTTCGACCTTGGTGGGCCGTTCGGCGGCGCCGAGCATGCGCGGGATGCTGTGGCCGTAGATGTCGGCGTCGACGATGCCGACCTTGAGCCCGCTCGCGGCCATGGAGGCGGCCAGGTTGACGGTGACGGAGGACTTGCCGACGCCGCCCTTGCCGCTGGCCACCGCGAAGACGCGGGTCAGCGAGCCCGGCTGGTTGAAGGGGATCTCCTTCTCCGGCCCCCGGTCGCCGCGCAGCGTGGTCTGCAGTTTCTTGCGCTGCTCGGTGCTCATGACGTCGAGCTCGATCTCGACGGCGCTGACGCCGTCGATCTTGGCCACCGCGGCGTTGACGTCGCGGCGGATGGTGTCCTTCATCGGACACCCGGACACCGTGAGGTAGATGCCGACGCCGACCTTGCCGTCCGCGGCGATGTCGATGCCTTTGACCATGCCGAGGTCGGTGATCGGGCGACGGATCTCGGGGTCGATGACGGTGGCGAGGGCGGCCGTCACCTGTTCCTGGGTTGGTGCCATCGAAGTCTCGGCACGCCCATGACTGAGGGGTGCCGTCCCTCCTTTGCCGGTATATGTAGGACAAGCGCTGGACGCCAGTTGAGGATGCCCCTCAATGGTATGAACCTCGGGAGCGGCCTCGGTAATCCACCTGGGTGGGCTGAGCTTCTGAGTGTCCGTGCAACGCTCTAAGGTTACTCGCTGGCCCATTCGCTCACCGCCCCTCCCTGACCTCCTCGCCCAGCCGCTGGAGCTCCGAGCGTAGATAGTCGCGGGTGGTGACCTCGCTCAGGGCCAATCGGAGCCCGGCGATCTCGCGGGTCAGATACTCCAGGTCGGCCCGGTTGCGCTCGGCCGCCCGCCGGTCGTGCTCGTACTGCACGCGGTCCCTGTCGTCCTGCCGGTTCTGCGCGAGCAGGATGAGCGGCGCGGCGTAGGAGGCCTGCAGCGACAGCATGAGCGTGAGGAAGATGAACGGGTACGGGTCGAACTGGAGATCGGCCGGGGCCGTGGCGTTCCAGCTGATCCAGACCGCCACGAAGACGGTCATGTAGACGAGGAAGCGGGCCGTGCCGAGGAACCGGGCGATCCGCTCCGACAGCCGGCCGAACGCCTCCGGATCGTAGTGCGGCCGCCGTGCGCGGCGCAGGTCCCGTGGCTGGTCCAGGCGGTCTGTCGTCATGAAGGGGACCTCTCTCGCCAGTCCTCGGGGAGAAGGTGGTCCAGGACGTCGTCGACCGTCACGGCGCCGACGAACCTGTTGAGCTCGTCCACGACGGGCGCCGCGACCAGGTTGTAGCTCGCCAGGTAGAAGGCGACCTCCCGGAGCGTGAACTCCGGCCTGATCGGGTCGATCGACGGGTCGAGGACGCCGCCCAGCAGTGTGGACGGCGGGTCGCGCAGCAGCCGCTGGAAGTGCGTCACGCCGAGGTAGGCGCCCGTGGGCGTCTCGTTGGGCGGCCTGGTGACGAACACCTGGGCGGCGACGGCGGGCAGCAGGTCCTGCTGGCGAATGTGCGCGAGCGCCTCGGCCACCGTGCTGCTCGGCGGGAGGATCACCGGCTCGGTGGTCATCATGCCGCCCGCGGTGTCGGAGGGGTAGGTGAGCAGCCGCCGCACCGGGGCGGCCTCCCGCGGCTCCATGAGCGCGAGCAGTTCGGCCGCCTTCTCCTCGGACAGGTCGTGCAGCACGTCGGCGGCGTCGTCGGGGCCCATCTCCTCCAGCACGTCGGCGGCCCGCTCCGGCTCCAGCATGCCGAGGATGGTGATCTGGTCGCCGGGCGGCAGCTCTTCGAGGATCTCGGCGAGTCGTTCGTCGTCGAGGGCGCGGGCGATCTCGATGCGTCGCTTGCCGGGCAGGTCGTGCAGGGCGCCGGCGATGTCGGCGGCGCGCATGGAGTCGAAGGAGGCGATCAGCCCGGCGGCTCCCTGGTCCTCCTGCAGGATGTCGAACCCCGACACCTCGCTCCACTCGACGATCGCGGGATCGCGCCTGCGCTTGTCGCGGTAGACGGCGACCTTGGTGATCTCCCAGGTGGACGGGCTGGTCTCGGCCATCGCCACGTCGAAGACGGTCACCGGGCGGCCGTATACGCTGACGGTCAGGTCCAGCATCTCGCCGATCACCAGCGTCTCGGTGGCGCGCTGCTCGAACCTGCGGACGTTGATCCGCCCGGTGAAGACCACCGCGCCGGCCTCGATGCCGCGCACGCGGGTGATGGGCAGGAACACCCTGCGGCGTGGTTGCACCTCGACCACCATGCCGTGGACGCTCGGCGGCCGGCTGCCGCGCAGTCCGGTCACGACGTCCCTGATGCGGCCGATCTTGTCGCCGGCGGGGTCGAAGACCGGCGTGCCTGCCAGGCGGGCCACGAAGATCTGCACGTCAACCAGGCTAACAGTGCCATGGCATTGCGCCTGGGACCCTGAGCGTGTCAGTATCAAACGTTTTCTACACTCATTACTCTTCTGGCGGTGTGTCATGCGGTATGCGGGGCTCGCGATCGCTTTCGTGTCCTCGGTGTGTTTCGCCTTCTCCGGCCCTATGGCGAAATATCTCATCGCTGCCGGAATGGCACCGATGGAGGCCGTCTGGGTGCGGATGGCGGGCGCGGGGGTGCTGATGATCGCCGTGCTGGCGGTGCTGAAGCCGTCGGCGTTGCGGATCCCGCGCTCCCGGCTGCCGTTCTTCGCGATGTACGCGATCATCGCCGTGGCCGGGGTGCAGTCACTCTACTTCGCGGCGATCACCCGGCTGCCGGTGGGCGTCGCGCTGCTGCTGGAGTTCATGGCGCCGGTGATGGTGGTGATCTGGGTGCGGTTCGTGCGGAAGGTACGGCTCGCCCGGGCCGCCTATGTGGGCGCGGTGGTCGCGGTGATCGGGCTGGCCATCGTGGTCGAGGTCTGGTCCGGGATGCGGTTGGACGCGCTGGGCCTGCTCCTGGGGTTGATGGCCGGCGCGTGTTGCGCCGGATATTTCCTGATGAGCGATAGCTTCGGGGCGGATGTGGACCCGCTGGGCCTGATCGCCTGGGGGATGACCGGCGCGGCCGTGGTGCTCGTCCCGCTCTCCCAGCCGTGGAACATCCCGTGGAGCGCCTTCACCGAGACCGCCACCCCCGACGGCGCCGTCACCCTGCCGGTGCTGGGCGCGTACCTGTGGATGGTGCTCATCGCCACGATGATCGCTTACGTCCTCGGCGTGAACGCGGTGCGCAGACTGTCGGCGGCGGTCGGGGCCACGGTGGCCTCGCTGGAGGTCATCGCCGGCGCCGTGGTGGCGTGGGTGCTGGTGGGCGAGGCGCTCGGTCCGTTCCAGATCTTCGGCGGCCTCATCGTCCTGTCGGGCGCGCTGCTCGCCCAGACCGCCACCTTCACGCGTCAGCCGGAGGCGGCGGCGCTCGCGGAGCCGGTGCGGACCGGCTGAGGCGTGAGGCGCACCACCGTGGCGCTCTCGGCCCAGCGCTCGGTGAGGTGCTCGCTGTCGCGGGCGTTGAGCCGCTCCTTGGCGAGCGCGGCGATGGCGTCGGGCTCGGCCGCCTGGTCGACGACCGTGACGGCGGCCTCGAAGTCCACCAGCCTGGCGCCGTTGTCCTTGCTGCGCAGCGTGACGCGGACGGAGCTCAGGGCGCCGAGGCCGGGCAGGTCCTGCTCCTGCCCGCCCGTCACCACGTAGAGGGCGCCGTCGTGCCAGGCGTGCCAGGCCAGGCGGGGACGGTCCAGGTCGAGCCAGCAGATGCCGGACTTCTTGGCACCTTCCTGGATGGCGGCGCTCAGATCGCTCACAGCACGACTTTAACCCGGACTCACCCGGTCGCGGCTCCCGGCTCTTCGACGCGCTCGAGCGCGGAAGCCTTCGCCGCCAGCGGCGCCAGCCGCCGCTCGGCGCCCTCCACCACCTGCAGATCCGCCTTGATGTGCGCGATGGCGGCGTCCACCAGCAGCGCCACGAGCGGATCCGACTCGCTCTCGCGGCGCAGCCGGGTGAGTCCCGCCAGGTCCGACAGGTAGGCCTGCTGCTGTGCTTCGGTGAATCTGGCCAGGGCCTCCGGGCCCAGCCGGGTGGCGGCGAGCAGCTTGAGGAACAGCTCATCCCGGAACCCGCCGGAGCGCAGGTGCGGCGTGACCGCCCAGGTGGTCAGCTCATCGGTGCCCGCCTGGGTGAGCCGGTAGATGGTCTTGTCCGGCCGGACGTCCTGAGCGACCTGGCTCCTGGTGACGTGCCCGTCCCTGACCAGGCGGTCCAGGATCTGGTAGAGGTGCCCGATGTTGAGCCCACCCCACTGGGGGCCGATCGCCGACTCGAAGCGGCTCTTGAGCTCGTACCCATGGCTTGGACCGTCGGCGAGCAGGGTGAGAACGGCATGGCTCAGCGGCATGATCGAATCATTTCCTAGATTGTCGCAATGTAAAAGGTGGGCATCTCTCCATGCATTGTGACAATGTAATACCCCATGGGAACATCAGTCACCCTCGAGAGCGTGAGCCGCTCGTACGGTTCCACCAAGGCGCTCGACGACGTCAGCCTGCACTTCGAGGCGGGCACGGCGGCCGCCCTCATGGGCCATTCGGGCGCCGGCAAGTCCACCGTGCTGCACCTGATCGGCGGGATGGACCTGCCGGACTCCGGGCACATCAGCGTCGACGAACAGCCGCTGCCGCGCCGGCTCGACGCGCACCGACGACGCGTGGGCTTCGTGTTCCAGCGCTTCCATCTGCTGCCCGCGCTGAGCGTCCTGGACAACGTGCTGGCGCCGGTGCTGCCGTACCAAGTGGACTTCGACAGGAAGGCGCGAGCGCGCGAGCTGCTGGAGGCCGTCGGGCTGGCGATCAGGGAGCGGGCGCTGCCCAGCGAGCTGTCCGGAGGACAGCAGCAGCGAGTGGCCATCGCCCGCGCGCTGATCGGCAGGCCGCCGCTGCTGCTCGCGGACGAGCCGACCGGCAACCTCGACAGCGCCACCGGCCAGGAGATCGTGGAGCTGCTGCTCGGTCTGCGCGAGCGCTACGGCATGACCATGCTGATCGCCACCCACAACCCTGAGCTGGCCGCCACCTGCGATCGCCTGATCAAACTGGCCGACGGCAAGATCGTGCGGGACATCCCGGTCACGCCCTCGGCCGACATGCTCCAGCGCATCGGCAGGCTGGGATGATCCGGCTCGCCGTCGCGCAGCTCCGGCACCGGCTCGCCCGGGCCGCGGTGCTCCTGCTGGGCATCCTGGTGGCCGCCACGGGATTCAGCGTGCTCACCGGCACGGCCACGACACAGCACCTCGAGATCGTCGGGTCGGTCAAGGAGCACTACCGGGCGCAGTACGACATTCTCATCCGGCCGAAGGGGTCGACCACGGCGCTGGAGCGCTCGACGCGGATGGTCCGGGCCAACTATCTGTCAGGCATCCACGGCGGCATCACCCTGGATCAGCTCAAGACGATCAAGAAGATCGACGGGATCGAGGTCGCCGCCCCGATCGCCATGATCGGCTACTTCACCGCGAACGGCACCACCCAGATCCCGGTCACCGAGGTGCTCGACGAGGGCGAGCGCACGATGCTGCGGGTCGACCGCACGCGCGTGGCCGACCGTGGACTGACCAAGATCCCGTACGCGCCGCTCTACCAGTACGTCACGCGCCGCCCGCTGACCGCGGCCATGGACAAGGGGGCGCTGCTGGACCTGACCACCGAGCGGCTGGCCTCGGGTGAGAAGACGCGGCTCGGCGACTCCCTGCTGTGGCCCGCACCCAAGAAGGCCGGGCCGTTCCCGTCCGACGGCGGGCCGACCGCGGCGGCCTGGTCCACCCAGAGCGGCAGCGGCGACGGTGTGCCGATGCAGTGGGGCAAGGGCGCGGCCAAGAAGGGCGAGGCCATGGTCTCGATGTCGCAGGAGTTCCCGCTGCTGCTCGGCGCGATCGACCCCAAGGCCGAGGCGGCGCTGGCCGGGCTCGACAAGGCGGTGGTGGAGGGCGCCTATCTCGGCTCGCCCGCCGAGCTCACCCAGTGGGACATCCCGCTGCTCGCCACCGCGAAGCCGCTGACGGACCAGACCGAGGAGGTCGTCGTCAGCCGGTTGCCGGCGAAAGCGGCGCGGATGGTCGCCGACGGCGTACCTGCCCCGAAGGTGCTCGACTACCTCAAGGCCCACCCCGGTGAGGTGGTCAAGAAGGTGAGCGTGGGCCCCGACGTGTTCTTCGAGGACCTGCTGGACACCTGGCAGAAGCAGGGGCTGCGACTGGACCAGAAGGTCGTCGCTCCGCTCACCCGCTACTACACGGCCGGTCCGGTGGACTACGAGCGCCAAGCGGACGGCGCCCTGATCCCCAAGAGGGCGGCCAACGACCCGAAGGTCTGGCAGGACAAGGAGTGGACCGGCGGCGCGCCCATCGGCTCGGCCGACACCGAGTTCCGGGAGCTGTCCCGGCTGCCGCTCAAGACCGGGCTGGACGGCTCGGGCGGGCTGGGCGGCCCGCTGTTCCTCAAGCTCATGGGCCGCTTCGACGCGGCCAAGCTGCCCGGCTTCTCCGAGCTGACCCAGGTGCCGATGGAGACCTACAACCCGCCGTCCGTCGTCGGGGCGGACGAGCGGACCCGCGGCCTGCTAGGCGGGCGCGAGCTGCTGCCCACCGACAACGTGGCCGGCTACCTCCAGGCCCCGCCGCTGCTCCTCACCGACCTCGGCGGCCTGTCCAAGATCGCCAAGCGGGACACGAAAGGGGTGCTCGCCAAGGCTCCGCTGAGCGTGATCCGGATCCGGGTCGCCGGAGTGACCGGGCCCGACCCGGTGAGCCAGGAGCTCATCGGCGAGGTGGCCCGCAAGATCGTGGCCGCCACCGGCCTGGAGGTGGACATCACCATGGGCTCCTCCCCGTCGCCGGTCACCATCGAACTCCCGGCCGGCGACCACGGCCGGCCCGCGCTCACCCTTCAGGAAGGATGGGTGAACAAGGGCGTAGCCCACCAGATCCTGGACGAGGCCGACCGCAAGTCGCTCGTGCTGTTCCTGCTGATCCTGACGGTGTGCGCGCTGTTCGTGCTGAACGCCGCCTCCGCGGTGGTCCGCAGCAGGCGCACCGAGCTGGGCGTGCTGGCCTGCCTCGGCTGGTCGCGGCGCAAGCTCTTCGGCGTGGTGCTGTGGGAGGTGGGGCTGGTCGGGCTGGTCGCCGGCCTGCTGTCGGCGGCGCTCGCCATCCCCCTGTCGTCCTGGTTCGGCCTGCACGTCTCGGTCCCGCGCGCACTGCTCGCGGTGCCGGCCGCGGTGCTGCTGGCCCTGGCCGCCGGCGCCGTGCCCGCGTGGCGGGCCTCCACCGTGCCGCCCGTCGCGGCGGTGCGCGCCGGAGTCAACGCCGCACGCCGCGCGAGCTCCCCACGCGGGGTGACCGGGCTGGCCCTCGTCGGGCTCGCCAGAGTGCCCGGCCGCACGATGCTCGGCGCCGCCACGCTCATGCTGTGCGCGTTCGCACTCACCGTGCTGCTCGCGGTCACGTACGGGTTCCGCGGCCAGGTGGTCGGCTCCCTGCTGGGGGACGCGATCGTGGTGCAGGCCAGAGCAGCGGACTACGTGGCGATCGCGGTGATGTTCACGCTTGGCGCGCTGGCCGTGGCCGACGTGCTCTACCTCGGCATCCGGGAGCGGGACGCCGAACTGGCCGCGCTGCGTGCCACGGGCTGGCCGGGCCGGGCCGTCGTCCGGCTGGTGCTCTCGGAGGGCGTGGTCATCGGGTTGGCCGGCGGGGTGTCGGGCGCGGTCCTGGGGCTTGCCGCGGCCGCGGCGCTCGCCGGGGCGCTGCCCCAGGTGGTGCTGGCCGGCGCCCTGGCGGCGGCCGGGATCGCGCTCGTGCTGGCCGTCCTCGCCTCCATCGTGCCCGCCGTGCTCGCCCGGCGGTTGCCACTGGCGGCGGTGCTGGCGCGCGAGGGCTGAAGACCGGGGGGTCTGCCGCCGGGACGCGGACGCAGCCGCTAGCGTGTGTGCGCATGCGCTCACGTCGGTCCGTTCTCGCAGTCCCGGGCAGCAGCCCCCGCTTCCTCGAGAAAGCGCAGGGCCTGCCCGTCGACGAGGTGTTCCTCGACCTGGAGGACGCCGTCGCGCCGCTGGCCAAGCCGGAGGCCCGGCAGAACATCGTGGCCGCCCTGCGCGAGGGCGACTGGACGGGCAAGACGCGGGTCGTGCGGGTCAACGACCTGACGACGCAGTGGACGTACCGCGATGTGATCGAGATCGTGGAGGGCGCGGGGGACCGGCTCGACTGCTTGATGCTGCCCAAGGTGCAGGACCCGACCGAGGTCGTCTGGCTCGACACGCTGCTCACCCAGATCGAGAAGACCATGGGCTTCGAGGTGGGGAGGATCGGCATCGAGGCGCAGATCGAGAACGCCCGCGGCCTGGTGAACGTGGACGCCATCGCCGGCTCGTCGCCGCGGCTGGAGACGCTGGTGTTCGGCCCGGCGGACTTCATGGCCTCGATCAACATGCGCACGCTGGTCGTGGGTGAGCAGCCGCCCGGCTACGAGGAGGGCGACGCCTACCACTACATCCTGATGAGGCTGCTGATGGCCGCCAGGATGCACGACCTCCAGGTCATCGACGGGCCTTACCTGCAGATCAAGGACGTCGACGGTTACCGGCGGGTGGCCCGGCGCTCGGCGGCGCTCGGGTTCGACGGCAAGTGGGTGCTGCACCCGTCGCAGATCGACGCGGCCAACGAGGTGTTCTCGCCGGCGCAGGAGGATTATGACCACGCCGAGCTCATCATCGAGGCGTACGAGCACTACACCACCGTCGAGAAGCGCGGCGCGGTCATGCTGGGGGACGAGATGATCGACGAGGCCTCGCGCAAGATGGCGCTCGTCGTGGCGGCCAAGGGCCGGGCCGCCGGGCTGAGCCGTACGAAACGGTTCAGCCCGGAGGGCTAGATCTTGAAGCCGATCGTGGTGAAGAACCAGAAGGACGAGGTCAGCCAGAGCCCGACCAGCGCGGTGAACGCCAGCCCGCCCAGCACCGGGAACGTCCAGCCCGGTGCGTCCTGCTTGCGCAGGGACAGGAGCTTCGTGGTGAACACCCCGTAGAAGAAGCAGCCGAGCAGCGAGTGGACCATCACGCGCGGCGCGTCGTACTGCAGGCCCAGGGCGTACAGGCAGTGGAAGGCGACCGGGATGGTGAGGATGAACGCCAGCCTCCCGGACCAGCGGTGCACGCCGGCCGGGATGTCGATGCCCAGCTTGCCCCACATGGACAGGGCCGACACGACCTGGACCACGGCGAGCACGGTCGCGCCCGTCGTCAGCCACACCTTCATCGGCAGCGCGGCGGAGAAGCCCGCGACGCCGACCGCGAACCCGGTCGGGGGGTTCACCCGCCCGTAGACGCCGAGCGCGATCATGACCAGGCCGCCGACGAGCAGCGGCACCAGCAGCGATGCGGAGCCACGCGACGAAGGTCGCTGGATGGCGGTCATCCCATCTCCTCGATGAAGCCGTCGACGTCCTCAGGTGTGACGGTCGCGCCGTTGACGGACACGGGGCTGGTGGGCGAGTCGCCGTCCAGCTTGGGGATCGGCACCTGCTTGTCGTCCTGGAACGCGGTGCCGACCTGGGTGAAGCCGCCGTCGGCCCGCTTCACCACGATCCAGCCGGCGCGTACCTTGGCGCCTCTGACGATCGCGCTGGCCCGGTACAGGCCGGACGGCTTCACCGCGATGGGCGCGGTGAAGCGCCACTTCTTGCCGCCGACCGCGACCTGGCCGGTGGCCTTGCCACCACCGAGCTCGGCCGTGACCTTGGCGCCGCCGAAGCCTTTGAGCGCCAGTTCGCTGCTGCCCGCGTCGCCCTTGAACCAGGCTTCGGTCTTGCCGTCGCAGAAGTAGCCGACGGCCTTGCCGTTGCGCACGGAGATGGCGATGAGGCCGCCGTTGTCCCTGACGCGGCCCGCGTAGTCGCCCTTCTTCGGCGCGGGGGGCGTCGTCTCCTCGAAGGTGGGCGTCTCGGTGGGCGACGCGCTCGGCGCGGCCGCCGCCGTTTCTGGGTTCTCGGTTTCGGTGTTCTCAGGGGTTTCTTCGGGTGCTTCGGTCGCCGTTTCGTCGGCTGTGGCGACGGTGGTGTCCGCCGCCGGTGTCGCGGTGATGCTGGCGACACCCAGCCCCACGGCGAGCACGGCGCCCGCCGTCAGGGTGACGATAGGTCCCAGCCTTGACATGGACTTCTCCCAGGGTCGAAATGCTTACCACCCGAGCATCCGCCGGAATTGTCGGAGCGTCTGTGAACTATTGCGCACCAGCCGGACAGAATATACAGATGCAGGAAAATCCCGGGTCTCATCCGCCGTTCGGCACGCAGCCCCCCTATCCATACATGTCGCCTCATCCGCCACGGCCGACCTGGTTTCTTCCGACGCCGCGAGGGGCCCGTTACGACCACCTGGCCAGGACTCCCGCGAGCGGGCTGTGGCGTCAGTTCGTCGGCACGATCCTGATCGCGGTGAACTTCTTCGCCGTCGGGACGGTGGTGATCGTCGGGGGCGCCATCGTGGCGGGGATCCTGGGGATCCCGACGCCGGTGAATCCGGAGCAGATCTCCAGCGACCCGGTGTTCGCGCTGGTGGTGTTGCTGCTGTCGCTCGCGGCCGTGCTCCCGCTGGTCTTCGGTACGGTCGCGCTGGTGCAGCGACGCCGGCCCGGGACGCTGTCCTCGGTGGCCGGCCGGCTGCGCTGGTCGTGGCTGCTGCGCTGCTCGGGTGTGGCCGTGCTGTCGCTCGTCCTGGGGCAGCTGGCCCAGTTCGGCGCGCTGGCGACCACCGGGGAGACGGTGGAGGGCATGTTCGGCTGGACCGGGTGGGAGCGGTTCCTGCCGGCGCTCATCGTCATCGTGCTGCTGGTGCCGTTCCAGGCGGCCACGGAGGAGTACATCTTCCGGGGGTGGTTCCTGCAGGCGTTCGGGACCCGGTTGAGCAATCCGCTGTGGAGCATCCTGATCAGCTCGGCGCTCTTCGCGTCGTTGCACGGGTATTCGTGGGCGGGGCTGGTCGACGTGTTCGCGTTCGGGGCGGCGATGGGGTTCCTGGCGGTGCGCACCGGGGGGCTGGAGGCGCCGATCGCGTTGCACGTGGTCAACAACGTGGTGGCGTTCGGGCTGAGCGCGGCGGCCGGGAACCTTGAGGACGCTCTTCAGCAGGACAAGGTGCCGGTGCCGTGGCAGTCGCTGGTGGGGACGGTGGTGCAGCTCGGGGTGTTCGTCATCGGGGTGCTTTACCTCACAAGAAAGCGGTCAATCAGCACTATTTCCGGATAAAAGTCTGAGGGGTGCCGGGAATCTCGCTAGAGAGCTCTCGCCATTCCGGCTTCGGCATGCTGCTCTGGACGGTGTGCGCGTACGCGAAGATCGGAGGTGATCATCTCGGGCGGCCGGGGTAAAAGTATTCCCGGGTTCCACCAACTCGACGAGTTCGACTAGGAGGTACGGCGCGTGGCCTCCGGCGCCAGTGAACCGCCACGGCTACCGCCGGGTGACGACGATCCGCGTGCTGACGACGGACGCGCCCCGGATCGGCATCCCCGCGATGAGCCCAGGATCCGGCATACCCCGCCAGGTCCCACGGACGAAAGAGTCGGCGCGCCGCCGCTGAGCTCGCCCTGGGGCATGCCGCCGTTCGCCGCGCCCACCCCCGAGGACCCCCAGGAGCCGCCCAAGGGCCGCCGCCCGTACAGCTCCCCGACGGCCGAGCCCGAGGTCGAGTCACGCCCCCGTCGTACGGTCGACCGCCCCGACAAACTCGTGGCCAGCGGCCCGCCCCGCCTCGTCCCCCCACCGGCCGAAACGCCCCCGGAAGGCCGCGAGCAGCCCACCCGCCGCGACCCCAGAACAGCCCCCTACCGCATGGCCCACCGCCCCCCAGCCCCCGGCACGGGCCCCGCGCCCGCCGAGGCACGATCTCCGTACGGTGAGGAGGAGTTCGGGCGGTCGCCCGACGCGAGGTCCGAGCACGCAGGCGAAGAGTTCGGGCGCGCCTCCGACGCGGGGCCCGCGCATGTCGGCGAGGAGTCCGTGCGGTCCGGGGCGGGTGACGACTTCCCGGACGGTGACGAGGACTTCGTACGGCAGGACGAGGGCGAGGAGGCGGACGGCGACGAGGAGTTCGTGCGGAGGGTGGGGCGGCCGCCCGGTGGCCGGCCCACGAGGCCGGACCTGCTGGTCGCGTCCGGGCCGGAGCGGCAGTCCAGCGGCAGGCACCACCGGGGACCGGCGCCGGCCGCACTCAGGCGGGCCGGCCCGATGCGGCGGCGGCGCGGCGTCCCCGCCCCCGTCGTGCTGGCCGTGGCGCTGGTGGTGCTGGTGGCGAGCGGGGTGCTCGTGTGGCAGTGGGCCGGCGCCGGCGATCCGGGGCTGAGCCTGGCCACCGGCACCGGGCGGTCGGGCGACGACCTGTTCACCGTCCCCGCCTCCACCGGCCAGGGCTCCGACCAGAAGCTCAACGACGTGGTCGCGGTGGGCGGCGCCGTCGTGGCCGTGGGCAGTGACACCACGAGCCCGACGCCACGCCCGCTGTTCCTGTTCTCGCCGGACGGCAAGAAGTGGCAGCTCGGCAAGGTGACCGGCTCGACCACGCCCACCGTACGGCGGGTCGTCGGCGGCGCGGGCCGCTGGCTGGCCAGCGGCGGCGACGGGCTGACCGAGCGCGGCATGTGGACCAGCGCCGACGGGCTGACCTGGCAGGCCGTGGAGCCGAGCGGCCTGGCCGCCTTCCGCGACGGAGACCTGATCAACGACATCGCCAGGACGGCCTCGGGGTTCGTCGCGGTCGGCCGCGCGGCGCTGCGGGACGGCGGCGCCGGGACGGCCGCGTGGTGGTCGGCGGACGGGCGTGCCTGGGAGCGGGCGGAGACGCGCGGGACAGGCGTGGGAGAGCTGAAGGCGGTGGTCGCCAAGGGCGACACCGTGGTGGCGCTGGCCCAGCCGGGACAGGGCGACGGCTCGCGGGTCGTTCGCTCGGCCGACGGCGGGCGCACCTGGCAGGCGACCGGCTTCCAGCTGCCCGAGGCGCAGCCGAGGCTCGGGTCGCTGGCGGTGACGCCGAAGAGATTCGTGCTGGTGCCGACGCGGCAGCGGACGATCGCGGGCGACGTACGCGTCTACTGCTCGCCGACCGGCGCCGAATGGTCGCAGTGCGGCACGATCGGCGGGCTGGGCAGGACCAGCCCGGGGGTGGAGTCGCTGGTCCCGCACGCGTCCGGGGTGGCCGCGATCAGCCAGGCGAGCCTGGGCGGCTACGCGGTGCTGAACAGCGCGGACGGCCGAGACTGGAAGAAGTCGGCCGAGCTCGGCGACCTGGCGGGGGCGACGCTGCGCGGCTTCGCGATCTCGCGGGCCGGCACCCTGTTCGCGGGCGGCGACCGGGCGGCGGCGGACGTGGACAACCAGCTCGTCCTCATGGCCGTGCCGCCGGGCGGCAAGGCGTCGCGGGTCCGGCTGGACCGGGTGGAGGGCCTGTCCAGGGTCGCCCGCGAGACCAGCCGGGTGGCCGGCCACGACGGCAGGTACGTCGCGGTCGGCTCGGCTTCGGGCGACGCCGGCATCTGGACCAGCCTCAACTGGCAGGACTGGCGGTCCATCAGCCTCGGCGGCCCGGGCCTGCAGCAGCTCCACGACGTCGCCTTCGGCCGCCGCGGCTGGCTGGCGGTCGGCGGCACGCAGACGGGCCCGCAGGTCACCGAGCCCCTGCTGGTCACCTCCCGGGACGGACGCCAGTGGAAGAAGGTGGGGATCTCCGGCGACCTCGCGCGCCCCGGTGACGACCCTT
This sequence comes from Nonomuraea glycinis, assembly GCF_014646515.1. GTDB lineage: Bacteria > Actinomycetota > Actinomycetes > Streptosporangiales > Streptosporangiaceae > Nonomuraea > Nonomuraea glycinis. The sequence goes on along the minus strand of NZ_BMNK01000011.1, from coordinate 70,156 downwards.
ACCTGGACGCGCGGGTGCTCGCCGCAGGACCGCAGGGCTATGTGCTGGCGGGCGAGGACAGAGCTCTGTCCGGTACGGTCTCCGCCGCCCTCTGGTTCACCCCTGACCTGCGCAGGTTCACCCGGTCGAAGAAGCTCCCGCAGGGCGGCTCGAACGTACGCGTCCACGACCTGGCCGCCACGCCCACCGGATATGTGGCGGTCGGCGGCGCCGGGGTGGGCGGCGACGAGAGCGGCGTGGTCTGGGTCTCCGAGGACGGCGTCAACTGGACGGCGCGTAAGCGGGTGGTGCCGCCGGAGGCGACCTCGGCGAGGCTGCGGCAGGTGGCGGCCTTCCAGGACCGGCTCGTCGCGATCGGCACCGCGCAGGCGGCCACCGGCGGCCGGCGGCCCTTCTCCGCGGTCTCGGAGGACGACGGTGTCACCTGGACGACGGCCTGGCTGCCGGCGGAGAAGGCGGCGGAGGTCTACGACCTGGCGGCGGCGGAGCAGGGTCTCGTCGCGGTCGGCCGGCACGGCAGGGCGGGCGAGGACGACAGCGCGGCGTGGATCTCGCCGGACGGCTCGGCGTGGAGCCGCCTGGACCTGACCGAGGATCGGCTGGGCGGCCCGGGGAGCCAGTGGCTGACGGCGGTCACGGTGGCAGGCGAGGAGGTGGTGGCCCTGGGGCGCTCCACGACCTACAGCGACGACCACCTCATCCTGTGGACGTCCACCCTCACCGCCAGCCGGTGAAGGGCTCGGTGACGCCGGACCAGGGATCATGGAGCGGGCAGGACGTTCCAGGCTGGGTGACGCCGGACCAGGATCATGGATCGGGCAGGACGTTCCAGAGGGTCAGGGCGTCCAGCAGGCCGGCCGTGAGCGGAAGGCGTACCAGCTCGTCGTGGGTGCACCAGCGGGCGTCGGCGGCGTCGTCCCCGGCGGCGAGCGAGCCGCCGGTCACGGTGGCGAGATAGTCACGGATGACGTACGTGCCGCCGTTCGGGGCGGGGCGGTCCACCGCGCCCGCCGGCGCGCCCACCCGCACCAGCAGGCCCGTCTCCTCCAGCACCTCGCGTCGCACGGCCGCGGCGTCCGTCTCGCCGGGCTCCACCCGCCCGCCGGGCAGTGACCACAGCCCCTCGCCAGGCGGGTGGCCGCGCCGGATGACGAGCAGTCGCCGTGAGGGGTCAAAGACGATCGCTCCCACACAATTTACGCGCACCTGACCAATATTACGAGGAGATAACAAGCAGCGGCCTTGACGGGTGGCGCGTTGAGGAAGCACCGTGGGTAGCTGTGAGAGCGGCTCCGACCTGCCCGCGGTGTTTTGGCCCGCTTCACGGGCCCAGTGCGTCGAGCGCATGGCGATGCGACACGCACGGTGACGTCCTGCCCTACCAGCCACCCTGGCCACCGTCCCAGGCGGGGGTGGCGGCGATGCGCAAGAACTCCCTGCTCCCCGTGTGGCTGCCCTGGCCGCTGCCCGCCGGCTGGCTGGTGACGGGCTTCGGGGAGGTGGGCGACGAGCACCGGGGAGGCCGGGCCAGCGTGGTCGCCCTGTCCGGGCCGGCGCTCCTGCAGGGCCCCGCCGACCTGCTGGTCATCGCAGAGGAGCCGGGCGTGGGGCTCGGCGCCGCGTTCGCCGGGCTGGACGGGCCCGACCCCGGCGAGGGATTCGACTCCGGCCCGCCCAACGCCAAGATCGAGGTGCTCGGCCACCCGACGCCGCTGTGGTGCGTGGGCGGGGCGCCCGACCGGGCCGTCTACGCCGGTGAGGCGCTCGGCAACTGGCTGTGGACCATCGCCTGGCCGACGGAGGCCGGCTGCCTCATCGGGCTCGGCGAGCTGAGCCTGCTCGACCTGCGCGACCACGACCTCGACGTGCCCTTCGGGGCGTTCTCGCCGAGGCTGGAAGACTAGCCGCAGATCGCTCGGCGGCATGTCGCGAACGTGATTCGCTCATTCACCCAGACGGACTAGAGTTCGGAGGCGTGACAGCGCGTATCGAGCGAGTGGTGACCGAGGGCGTCGTCGACATCGACGACGTCGAATACAAGGTCGAGAACAACACCTGGATCATCGGCGACGACGATGAGGTGATCGTCATCGACCCGGCGCGTGACGCCGACAAGATCCTTGAGCAGGTCGGCGAGCGCGAGGTGCTCGCCGTGATCTGCACGCACGGCCTGCCCGACCACGTCGGCGCGGCCATCGAGGTGGCCAGCAGGGACGAGGCGGTGATCGCTCTCCATCCCAAGGACAAGCCGCTCTGGCGGGAGACCTGGTCGGAGACGTGGCCCGACATCGACATGGAGGACGACGGCATCTTCGGTGTCGCCGACGTCCAGCTCGACGTCATGGAGACGCCCGGCGTCACGCCCGGCGGGGTCTCCCTCTACTGCGAGGGGCTCGGGGTCGTCTTCTCCGGCGAGACGCTGCAGGCCGACGGTCCGGGCAAGCTCGGCGGCGAGTATCCGCGCCTGGCCGACCAGCTCACCGCGATCGGCGGGCGGCTGTTCACGCTGCCCGCGGAGACGCGCGTGCTGGCCGCACACGGTGACGAGGTGACGGTCGGCGATCTGGAGCCGCACTTCGACGACTGGATCTCGGGGTCGCTGACCCGTACCGAGCCCGAGCCCGCCCCGGAGGGCCCGCTCTCCGACGGCACCAAGATCTCCGGCATCAAGCTCAACGGGGGCGACGAATAGGGTGCAGGACCAGCTCCCGCTGGAAGGGATGCCGCGGCGGCTCTACTCGTGCACGCCGTCGCGGTTGAACGCCTGGCTCGACTGCAGGCGCCGCTACCGGTTCAGCTATCTGGACCGGCCCCAGCCGTCCAAAGGGCCCGCCTGGGCGCACACCAGCGTCGGGTCGAGCGTGCACAACGCGCTGGCGGCCTGGTGGCGGGAGCCGTACGAGCGTCGCACCCCGCTGACGGCGGCCATCCTGGTCACCAACGGGTGGATCGCCGAGGGGTTCAGGGACGCCCAGCAGTCGGCTGAGTGGCTGGGCCGCGCCCGCGACCTCGTGTCCGGATATGTCGCGACTTTAGATCCGGCGGATGATCCCGTCGGCGTCGAGCGCACCGTCGCCACCCGCACCGGCGTCATCGCGGTCTCCGGCCGTATCGACCGCCTCGACCGGCGCGGGGACGAGCTGGTGGTGGTCGACTACAAGACCGGGCGGCGGCCGCTGACCCAGGACGACGCGCGCTCCTCGCTCGCGCTGGCGATCTACGCGGTCGCGGCGACCCGGATGATGCGCACCCCGGCCCGCGCCGTCGAGCTGCACCATCTGCCCACCGGTGAGATCGTCGAATGGCGCCACACCGAGGAGTCCCTCGGCCGCCATCTGAGGCGTGCGGAGGAGATCGCCCTGGAGGCCTCCACCGCGGACGAACGCTACCGCGAGATCATGGGTCCCCCGGCGGCCAGGACCCGACGCCCCTCAGGAGCCGCTGGCGGGCGCTCCGGTGCGGCGAGCGGCAAGGGTGCCCCTACGGCGGCGCAGGGCGCGAGAGGCCCCTCTGGGGGCTCTCAAGGCGCCCGCGAGGACAGGCCCTCCGTGGGGCCCGCTCGGGTGCCGGATGAGCTCGACGCTCTCCTCGCGCCCAATCCCGGCCCGCTCTGCGGCTGGTGCGACTTCCGCCGCCACTGCCCCGAAGGCCAGGCCGCCGCCCCCGACCGCCGCCCCTGGGACGCCCTCGCCGAGTGACCCGTGGTTACAGGGGGGTGGGTCTGATGTCGGTGAAGTGGCTTTCGGCGGTGTTCCAGAACCTGATGAGGGCCGCCGCCGTCGTCTCCGGGGCCTCCACCGAAGGGGAGTGCGCGGCGCCCGGCACCACCACGCACTCCGCGTCGAGGTAGCCGGCCATCTCCGACTGCGTCTCGGCCGACCAGCCGTCGTCGTGCTCGCCGTACAGGACCAGGGTGGGGAGCTCGACCTGGCGCAGCTCGTCGGTGCGGTCATGCATGGTGACGACCTGCTCGGCCATGTACCGCAAGGCCGTGGGGGAGTTGGCCAGCAGGCGCTTGCGCAGGAACGCGATGATGTCGTCGGGCACCCCGTTGGCCAGCGCCTCCGGCTCGAAGCCGGCATGCCAGACGTGGTCGAGCCCCAGCTCGGGGATGTCGCGGATCATCTTTCTCGCGTGCTCCGCGCGCTTGCCCGCGATGGCGGCGGGGCCGGAGCCCAGCAGCGTGAACGAGGCGAACTTGGTGCGCCCGTCGATGACCGCCTCGCGCGCGACCAGCCCGCCGAAGGAGTGGCCCACCAGGTGCAACGGCTCGCCGTCACCGATCTCCTGGGCCAGCAGGTCGATGTCGGCGCCGAGCGCCGCGCAGGTGTAGGCCGCGGGATCGTCGGGGCCTGGTGTCTCGTACTGGCCGCGCAGGTCGACGGCCACCACGCGGCGGCCCGACTGGGCCAGGGTCTGCAGGACCGCGATGAAGTCTTCCTTGCTTCCGGTCAGGCCGGGCACCAGGAGCGCGGGCCAGCGCTCCACCACGCCGCTCACGGGCGACGCCTCAAGGGCCGCGAACATGCCCTGGGGGGTTTCGATCATTCGTGGTGCAACGCCAGGAGGCAGGTGCAGGAATCGCGGCGTACTCACGTGGGGCAACAATACCCAGAGCTCAGCACGTCAACACCGATGAACGGGCTACGCCGGTGCCGTTTTGTCGCATTTGTGAGTAATGCCGGATCTGGTGGCGTACACGCGAAAGGCGCGCACCGCGGGTGCGGTGCGCGCCTTCGTGATGACGCTCGGAGCATGCTCAGAGCGTGCTCAGCTCATTGCTCAGCCCATGCGGCGGCGGTTGCCGCCGTCGCGGCCACCTGGGGCGCCGCCACGCGGCTGGCGCCGCTGCTGCTTGCGCTCGGTGGCGGCGGACGGGGCGATGTCGTCGTCGTCCGTCGCCAGGTCCGGTGACTGGAAGATCACCGAGAACGGGCTGGCAGGGATGATCCGCTCCGGCTCCTTGGGAGCCGGGGGCTCCGGGGTGGACAGGAAGCTGGGAGCCTGCACGGGTGCCTGCTCTGTCGCTGTTTCGGTCACCGGGGTGGCCTCCATGATGGGCTTGGGTTCGGCGGTCGGCTCGGTCATCGGGGCGCGCGCCACGACGGGCTCCACACTGTCGATGACCGGCGCGGCCTGTGCCGGAGCGGTGCGGCGGGTGCGGCGGCGCGGCTCGGCGGCCACCGTCTCCACCTCGTTCGTTGAGATGATCGCGGGCGTCTCCTCCTGATCGCGGGAGCGACCGTTCACGAGCTCGACCTCCGGCGTCTCGACGAGGACGGCCTCGTCGGCGGGCTTGCCGCCGCGGGTGCGGCGGCGCTGGCGTGGCGTGCGGGCGGGACGCTCCCGCTCCTCACGCTCGTCACGGCGCTGTCCGCCACGCACGCCACTGCGTACGCGGGGCCGGCCCGTCTCGCCGAGGTCCTCGACCTGCTCCGCCGACAGGCCCGCCCGGGAGCGGTTGGCGCGCGGCAGCACGCCCTTGGTGCCTTCGGGAATGCTGAGCTCGGTGAAGACGTGCGGCGAGGTGGAATAGGTCTCCACCGGGTCGGGGAAGTCGAGGCCGAGCGTCTGGTTGATCATCTTCCAGCGCGTCAGCTCCTCCCACTCCACGAACGTGACCGCGATGCCGGTGCGTCCGGCCCGGCCGGTGCGGCCGATGCGGTGCACGTAGGCCTTGTCATCGGCCGGGCAGTCGTAGTTGACCACGTGCGTGACGTCGTCGACGTCGATGCCCCGGGCCGCCACGTCGGTGGCCACCAGCACGTCGATCTTGCCGTGCCGAAACGCGCGCAGAGCCTGCTCGCGCTGGCCCTGGCCGAGGTCGCCGTGGACGGCCGCGACCGCGAATCCGCGCGTGTCGAGCTGCTCGGAGACCATGTCACAGGCCCGCTTGGTCTCACAGAAGACCATGGTGAGCCCGCGGCCGTCGGCCTGGAGCAGCCGGGCGACGATCTCGATCTTGTCCATCCGGTGCGCCCGCCAGACGATCTGCCGGGTCTGCGGCGGGGTGTCACCGTCGCCTTCTTCGACGTCGGTACGCACGCGGGTGGGACGGTTGAGGTATTTACGGGAGAGCCCGACGATCTCGCCCGGCATGGTCGCCGAGAACAGCATCGTCTGGCGCTCGGCCGGGACCAGCTTGAAGATGCGCTCGATGTCGGGCAGGAAGCCCAGATCGAGCATCCGGTCCGCCTCGTCGAGCACCAGGCTGGTGATCTGGCTCAGATCCAGGTGCTTCTGCTTGACCAGGTCGAGCAGCCGGCCCGGGGTGCCGACGATGACGTCGACCCCGGCCTTGAGCGCCTCGATCTGCGGCTCGTAGGCGCGCCCGCCGTAGACGGTCAGAACCCGGGAACCGAGCTTGCCCGCGGCGGTGACCAGGTCCTCGCTGACCTGGACGGCCAGCTCGCGGGTCGGCACGACGACCAGCCCGCGCGGCTTCTTGCGGTTCTTGCGCGGCTTGCCGATGCCTTGCAGCATCGGGATGCCGAACGCGAGGGTCTTGCCCGTGCCCGTCCTGGCCTGACCGATGAGGTCCTGGCCGCTCAGGGCGAGCGGGAGTGCCATCTCCTGGATCGGAAACGGTGTAGTGATGCCCTCGGTCTCGAGGGCATCGGCGATTTCTGGTGTGACTCCGAGGTCTCGGAAAGTCGTCAGCGTGGCCTGCCTCAGTCTCAAATGAAGGCGGGCCTGCCGGGACCGACGGGCGGAAATGAATCCCCGTGCCTGGGTCCTCGCGGTAGAGCCAGCCCTCTCGCGTCATCAGCGACCGCGCACCCGGGGAGCGGGGGTTATCGGGGGGGATTCCCCCGAATTAACACAGTGCGGTCGCACTTTCACAGAGCAGTGTACTCGATACCACAACGTTGACCGAGCTTAGATCTGTTCCCGAAGATTCTGCCAAGTACGCTGCGGGGCATGAACGAGTCTCCTGGGGTCGCCGACCTGCTCGGCGTTCTTGCCTATGCCGAGCTCAGCGCTTTCACAAGGATGACCGAGGACGCCGCGCTGCTGGCGCCCTCGCTGGCCGACCGCACCACGCTGAGCGAGCTGGCCGTGGCGGAGTATGCCCACTTCCGGCTGCTCCGCGACCGGCTCACCGAGCTGAAAGTCGATCCCGAGCAGGCGATGCGGCCCTTCGTCGAGGCGCTCGACGCCTGGCACACCCAGACCAGACCGGCCGACTGGCTGCAGGCCCTGGTCAAAGCTTACGTGGGCGTGGGCATCGCGCTCGACTTCTACCGGGAGGCGGCCAAGCGGCTGGAGCCGTCGATCACGAAGCTGGTCGACGAGGTGCTGGCCGACGAGGGGCGGGCCAACTTCGCGGTGGAGCGGGTCAGAGCGGGCGTGGCGGCCGATCCGGTGGCGAGCGGACGGCTGGCGCTGTGGGCGCGGCGGCTCGTCGGCGAGGCGCTCAGCCAGGGCCAGCGGGTCGCGGCGGCCCGGCCCGAGCTGGCCAGGCTGCTGGTGCAGTCGGTGGCCGACGACCAGGCGGAGATCTCCCGGCTGTTCGCCGCGCTCACCGAGGAGCACGGCAAGCGGATGGCGGCGCTGGGACTGTGAGATGTTCGTCCGCACATCGTGATGGCAGCGCTGAGACTGTGAGATGTTCGTCCGCACATCGTGATGGCAGCGCTGGGACTGTGAGACTTCCGTCCGCACATCGGGCGGCGCGCAGGCCCGCAACGGTTGTACGGTGCCAGGTATGAGGGCCTCGCGCCGCTATGGCAGTTCTTTGACCAGATGTGGGCCGAATCGCTGGACTTCGCGCGCTGTACTGAGAAGAGGAAGCGCGGACTGTCCGATCGAACCCAAGCGAAATGTCCTTCTCCGCCGCCGGCGGCCCCGCGGCTGCCGGCTCGGCGAGTCCCAGCTTGGCGAGCCCCACGAGGAGTGCTGAGGGGCGGCCAAGCCGGGCCGGAAGCGTTAGAGGGTGCCGCCGAAGCCCACGGGACGGGTCTCGTCCTCACCGATCTCCAGGAAGCCGAGTGACGAGACCGGCACCACGATGCGTCTGCCCTTGACATCGGTGATGGCGAAAACTCCCCGATCGGCCGCGAGAGCCTTCCTGATCTCCTCTTCGACCTGGTCGGCTGACAGGTCGGTCTCCACAACGAGCTCACGGTGCACGGAGCGCACGCCGATCTTGATTTCCATCATGCTCCCTTTCGACGGGGCTGGCTCATCCCATCGTGGCTGTCGAACGGTGGAAACACGCCGTTGATCGCGGCCAGCGAACGGGTTTAAGCCGTACGCGGAAAACCGCTGATGCCCCGCCAGGCCAGCCGGGCCATGAGCTGCTCGGCCGCGTCCTTGGGGATGGACCCCTGGGTGGTGACCCAGTAGCGGGCGCTCACCTCGGCCATGCCGACCAGCCCGACTCCCAGCAGGTGGGCCTCGTCGCTGGTGCAGCCGGTGTCCTCCTGGATCACCGCGCTGACCATCTCCGCGCACTCGCTCAGGGAACGCTCGACCATCTGCCGCACCGGCGCCACATTGCGCAGGTCGGACTCGAAGACCAGGCGGAAGGCCTCGCCCTGGGTGGAGACGAAGTCGAAGAACGCGCTGAAGGTCGCCTGGACGCGCAGTTTGTTCTCGTGGGTGGAGGCCAGCGCCTCGCGGCAGCGGGTGACCATGTCCTCGACGTGCAGTTCGAGCAGCGCCAGATAGAGCTCCAGCTTGCCGGGGAAGTGCTGGTAGAGCACCGGCTTGCTGACGCCCGCCCGCTCGGCGATCTCATCCATGGCGGCCGCGTGATAGCCGTTCTCGACGAAGACCTCCTGTGCCGCGCTGAGCAGCTGCCGGCGGCGGGCGAGTCGGGGCAGCCGGGTGCCCCGGGGCTTGGCGTCCGGGGTTGCGGTCACGCGGTCTCCATAGGCTCGTGCGGATCGTGCCGTCATCCTACGTGCGGGGGGTCGACGTCTCAGCGATAGTCATCATCATCGAGCTCGACCACACGGTCCTGCTCCGCCGCGTCGGCCGGGTCGACCTCGAGTGGAGTCTCCCGGCGCGGATGGACCCCGTCCTCGGCGAGCAGGCGCTGCTGCTCGGCGGCGTCCGCCTCCGGAGCCTCCAGGGACAGCTCCTCCTCCTCGGCGAACTGCCCTTCGTCCCCGCGTATGTCCATCTCCGACATTGGATCCCCCTCTACGTGTGGACGCGTCCAGCCTACGCCCGGGTGAAAAGGTCGCCGTGCTCATCGGCTCGCGCCAGCACGTCCGACGTGGTGAACACCAGATCTTCGGGATTCGCGCAGCCTTCCACCTCCTTCCACAGCAGCGGGGCCGACACCGTCGGGTGCGCCCTGGCCCGCAGTGAGTAGGGGGCCACGGTGGTCTTGGCGGGGTTGTTCTGGCTCCAGTCGATGAAGACCTTGCCCGGCCGCAGCTTTCTGGTCATGACGCTGAGCACCTGCTCCGGATGCTCCTTCGCGAGCCGCTGGGCCACCCGCTTGGCGTACGCCGAGGCCTCCTCGCGGCCGTCCCAGCCGGTGTAGAGCTGCATGCCCTTGCTGCCGCTGGTCTTCGGCCTGGCGGTGAGCCCGTCGTCCTCCAGCACCGCGCGCAGCATGAGGGCCACCTCGCAGCACTCCACGATCGTGGCGGGCGGGCCGGGGTCCAGGTCGAACACCAGCGTGTCGGGCGGCAGCGCCTCCCCCTCGGCGGACACCCGCCACTGCGGCACGTGCAGCTCCAGGGCGGCGAGATTGGCGTAATAGACCAGGGCCGGCAGGTCCTCGACGAGGGCGAAGTCGATGGTCTCGCGGTTCTTCGTACTGCCGGGCACGGGCAGCCGGACCCTGCGCACCCACGCGGGCGTGTGCTCGGGGGCGTTCTTTTCGAAGAAGCTGGTGCCCTCGACCCCGTTCGGGTAGCGCTTGACGGTCAGCGGCCTGCCTTCCAGGTGCGGGAGCAGGATCGGCGCGATGCGGGTGTAGTAGTCGATGACCTCGGCCTTGGTGAATCCGACCTCTGGATAGAGCACCTTGTCCAGGTTGCTCAGGGTCAGCTCACGCCCGTCGACCTTGACCGGAACCTTCGCCTGGCTCATCGGGCCGGGCTCACCTCCTTGCCTCCGAGGGACGCACGGGGGCTCGCCCGTCCACATCGTGTAGGCCACCTCCCCGGCCAGATCAGGTCTAACCCATCGATCCGGGGTGGGGAAAGGGCTGCCGGCATGTCCCGATAGCGCCACAGACAGAGCTGGCATCGGTACGAGCGGGTATGGCATTGCTTATGCCATGACGGGTATGTGCCCATGAGCGACCCGCCCGCTACCGCTGAGGAGTGCCCATGCGCAGCATCTGGAAAGGTGCGATCTCCTTCGGGCTGGTCACGATCCCGGTCAAGCTCTACTCGGCGACCGAGCAGAAGGACGTCAGCTTCCATCAGGTGCACCGCGAGGACGGCGGCAGAGTCCGCTACAAGCGGGTCTGCACGGTGGACGGCGAGGAGGTCCCCTACGCCGACATCGCCAAGGGCTACGAGCTGGCGACCGGCGAGATCGTGGTGCTCACCGACGAGGACTTCGAGGGCCTGCCGCTGAGCACCTCACGCAGGATCGACGTCCTGCAGTTCGCCCCCGCCGAGCAGATCGACCCCATCTACTTCGCCAAGTCGTACTACCTCGAACCCGACGCCCAGGGCGCCAAGCCGTACGTGCTGCTGCGCGACGCGCTGGAGAGCTCGGGCCAGGTCGCGGTGGTCAAGGTGGCCCTGCGCCAGCGCGAGTCCCTGGCCACGCTGCGCGTACGTGACGGCGTCTTCGTGCTGGAGACCATGCTCTGGCCCGACGAGATCCGCAAGCCGGACTTCGAGTTCCTCGACGAGGACATCGAGGTGCGCGCCCAGGAGCTCAAGATGGCCGAGTCGCTGATCACCACGATGGAGTCCGACTTCGACCCGACCGAGTACCACGACACCTACCGCGAGGCGCTGCAAGAGGTGATCGAGGCCAAGGTCGCGGGCAAGGAGGTCATCGCGCCGGCGGAGGGCGAGGAGGAGGCCGGCCCGGCCGTCGACCTCATGGCCGCGCTACGGGCGAGCGTCGAGGCGGCCAAGCGGGAGCGCGGTGGCGAGCCCGCCAAGCCCAAGAAGCCCGCGGCCAAGTCCACGGCGTCGAAGTCCACGGCGTCGAAGGATGCCAAGGAGAAGGAAGCGGCTCCCAAGCGCAAGACGCGCAAGTCCGCCTGACCGCCGCGCCGCCCTTCCCCGTAGCGGCCCGTCCCGCCGCCGCGCCCGCTGTTCGACGGCGTGTACGCGGGGTCGCCGTCAGTTGTGTGTACGCGGGCGTACCGGCTTTGGGGCGATCTGTTCCCCGTCGGGTCTCAGCTTGTCGGTGAGGCGGCTGCTTTCGGCGTGCCGGTGATCTTCTGAACGAGCCGTGCGGGCGTTTCGGTGATCGTGAGGGGCGGCGGACCTCTTTGGTGATCTTGTGTTGGGCGGTCGGCAGCGGCGTGATCTTGGGATGGCGTACCTGGAAAAAGTAGATCGCCAGGCGGGACATAATCGGACAAATCGCAGCATTTCATTTGATAAACGCTTAATGCAAGTAAGGTGATTCTTGGGGTATAGCAAAAAGGGTTGGTTCCTGTTTATTTGCCCCCTGTCCCGGAAATGTCTTTTCTCGGATGGACTCGCTAGCGGGCCATCCAAGACAGTTACCGGTAATCCGGAAAATGTCGAGAACGGGGCAAACCGATCCTTTAGGGGGAAACGCAATGCCCAAGCTCAAGAGTGTTATCGCAGGAGTCGCCATCAGTACGGCGCTGACTGGGGGAGCCGTCAGTCTGGGCGCGATGACCACCGCGACCAGCGCCAACGCGGCCACCACTGTAAAGGCAGGCACGTCCGTCCTCGCCGGCTCGGGCTGCTGGCGGCACCGCCGCTGCGGCTGCGGCGGCGGCTGGCGGCACCGTCACCACGGCCACCAGAGAATCCGCATCAAGCTGCACGTGCACAACAACAACCACAACAACAACCACAACGACAACCGCGTAAGCGAAAAGCAGCACGACGATTTCTGGGACTAGTCCGCCGACGCTGAGCGGGATCGCGCTCTAGCTTGAACCTGTGTTGCATATCTGAATGCCATAGGGTTTCATCAATGCGATGAGGTCGAGCGCCTGTATGAGTGCCCGTGTTCAAGGGTGATGTCGTTCTTCGCTGGACGGCGACATTCACTTCTTGAATACGGGCATTCGGCATTGCGAAAGAACGGAATGACAGGGCGACCCCAGCCTCACGCGCACCCCGACCGACCCCCTCGAACGACCCCCCCGAACGACCCCCCCGAACGACCCCAGCACCACCCCGAGCCCCAGCGTGACGCCCAGCGGCCTCGGTGACAGCCCTCCGGAGCCGGCGTCCGCCCCCGGACGCCACCCAGTACGGAATTCCCCGGCCCGCCGGGTTCTGCCCGCGCCGCCCGATCCCTCGCCCCCCGACAGGCCCCCGCCTGCCTGACCCGGGGCCGTCTACCCGGCCCAGGGCCGCACGTCGCCGCACGTCGCCGTACAGGTCTGAGACCCGGCCGGTCGATCGGGCGGATGCGCCGCCATCATCGGCATGCTGGAAGACCTCGCTCTCGCCCTGCGGGCCGGCATGGCCGGTGCCGACGTGGGGTTGCGGCACTTCGCGCACGTTCGGGTCTCGTCCAGCGGCACAAGGTCGACGGTTCGGTGGTGGCCGGGGCTGACCTGGCCGCGGAAGAGGAGGCGCGCGCCGGGTCCCGCTCGCCGAGCGACCGGCGGCGTGGAGACCGGTGAGCGACGGCTTCGGGACGACTGCCGCCGGCGATGTGACGGGCCGGAACCGGAGGCGACGATCAAGCCTTGATCCGGGGCTCGGCGGGGCGGGGGCGGGCGTGGGGTGGGGAATGCCGAATGCCCGTATTCGATGGATGAAGTTCGCTGCTCGGTGAGGAGCGGCGATCCATCGAATACGGGCACTTATCCAGGTGCTAGGAGTTCATCGCAGATGCAACCCTATGACCCTTGGATGTTAGACACGGGATCAAGTTGACGCGTGATCCTTGGTCACTCTTCGACTTCAGGCGTGGTGGTGGTCGGGGCGTGGCTACGCTTCTTGATGTCGATGTCGCGACGGTTGTCGTTGTGGTTGTTGGTGTGGTTGTTGTTGTGGACGTGCACCCTCAGACGGATCCGGTGGTGACGGTGGTGGTGACGCCAGCGGCCGCCCCAGCCCCAGCCGCAGCTGTTGCCGTGCCCGCAGCCCGAAGCCAGGACGGACGAACTGGTGGCGACGCCGGCCTCGGCGTTGGCCGCCGAGGTCGTCGCGCCCATGGCGACCATGCCACCCGACAGCGCCGAGCCGATGGCGAAACCCGCGAGAAGAGTCTTGAGCTTGGGCATTGCTTTTCCCCCTAAAAGGATCGGTTGCCCCGTTCTGATGTTTCCGGATTACCGGGAACTGTTGCGAATAACTGCTATATGTCATCCGCATCGTGTATATTTCCTGCCCCGATGGCCGACAAACCAGAGGATGTCCGGCTTTGCTCCGTAATAGAATTTTCATTACATTGGAAATCCAGGCACAGTAAAAGGCTCCCCGGGCAAGCCTGGCGAGCCTTCTTGTGAATGGCAGTCCGAATGGAGAACGAGGTCGCGTACGGGACCGAGACGAGTGCCCGTATCCACCGGAGGTCGTCCAGCGATCACCGGTGAATACGGGCGCTCATTCATATGCCTCGGCGGCGCGTGCCCGGATGGTCGGATCAACCGGGCCGAGGTCGGGCGGAAGCCTCAGCCGATCTTCTCTTTTACGCTTCTCTCTTCGTTGTTCAGGTTGACGTTGTTGGTGCAGTTGCGGTTATTGACGGTGACGTTGATGCCGCGCCGGTTGAAGTGCCGGTGGTGGTTGTCGTTCCTGCAGTGGTCCCCGGTACGGAAGGCGGGCACGTCGGCGCTCGCCGTGGCGGTCAACGCGCTCATGCCGACCAGGCCGCCGGCCAGTGCCGTGCTGATGGCGACTCCCGTGATAACACCCTTGAGCTTGGGCATTGCGTTCCCCCTGAATGATGTGGTGGTTCGTTCTCGACGTCTTCCGGATTTCCGGAGAACGTCCCGGATGGCTGGCCGGCCATCCATGGAATGGCATTTCCTGGACAGAAGAGAAGTAAACGGTATCTGTGCTATTTTGCCGTAGAGCAACAGCTTTATTGCTCACATCAAATGCCATCTGTTGTAATAGCACGACTTGTCCGAATTTGTGGTACTCGGCTCAATAGGGCGCGCCACGGCCGGAGGGGGCTGGAGGTCGCCACGAAGTTCCGCCATCTCTTGAGGGTGTGTCCACTTCACAGCCTTCGAGGCAGCACCAAGTGCCTCTACTGTCACCCCGCCTGCCATCTGGTTGTCATGTTCTCCGATCTCGATGGCCGCAAACGACGATCAGTAGCCTTTATCCATAGTTGGAAACTCATGAGATCGTTTAGATATCCATAAATAGAAATAGGCTGATATGTCCGAATAGGGTGACGGCGAGTCCCAAGGGCGCCCGCCGCGTGACGGCCCCACGGCCAGCGCCCCGGCATCCCCGTCTTTCGTATGGTTGTCACGTGGCACCGCGCCCGACGTCCCCCAGACCGAGGCCCGGCACCACGTACGTACGTACAGCGGAAAGGAGCACGCGATGGCGGAGCCGGTCCCGCACTGGCCGGGACGCATGGTCGGCCCAGTGCACGTCAGGTCCACCCCCGAGGGCGCTCCCGAGCAGGCGGTGTTCGTCCACGGCCTGGCCGGTTCTGCGACCAACTGGACCGACCTGATGCAGGAGCTGAAGGACGAGGTCACCGGGCACGCCATCGACCTGCCCGGAGCCGGGTTCTCGCCCGAGCCGCCCGACGGGGACTACAGCGTCGCCGCGAACACCGCCGCGGTGATCGGTTTCCTGGAGCACATCGGGCCCGCCCATCTGTTCGGCAACTCGATGGGCGGCGCGATCTCGGTCAGGGTCGCCGCCACCCGCCCCGACCTGGTCCGCTCGCTGACGCTCATCTCGCCCGCGCTGCCCGACCTGCTGCCCCGGTACGGCCCGGTCCGGGTGGCGGCGGCCGCCACGCCGCGGCTGGGCGAGTGGGTGGCCGACAGGCTCCGGCTGGTCCCGGCCGAGCAGCGGGTCAACGCCTCCTTCAGCATGGTCTGGGCCAACGCCCGCGCGGTGCACCCGGTGCGGCTGCGCGACGCGGTGGAGGAACTGCGCCGGCGCGATGCCCTGCCGCACGCCGGCGCCGCGATGATCGGCTCGGCCCGCGGCATCGTGGCCGAATACTTCCGCCGTGGCGAGGGCAACCTGTGGCGGCAGGCGGAGAAGGTCCAGGCGGCCACCCTGATCATCCACGGCAGGCACGACCGGCTGGTCAGGCCCGCCATGGCCGCGAAGGCGCACCGCGCGTTCCGCCAGGTCAGGCTGGTGCTGCTACCCAGGGCGGGGCACGTGGCGATGATGGAGCTGCCGCAGGTCGTGGCCATCGAGGCGCGCCGTCTGATCGGTGAGACGCGATTGGGGAATGCCCCGCTGCCCGGCTAGGTTCCACTGAGAGATAAGACCCCTGAACGGGAGCGTTGAAAGTGTCGTTGCCACCGCTGGTCGAGCCGGCCGCCGAACTTACCGTCGATGAGGTACGCCGCTACTCGCGCCACCTGATCATCCCCGACGTGGGGATGGCCGGACAGAAGCGGCTGAAGAACGCCAAGGTGCTGTGTGTGGGCGCCGGCGGTCTCGGGTCGCCCGCCCTGCTCTACCTCGCCGCGGCGGGTGTCGGCACGCTCGGGATCATCGATTTCGACGTCGTCGACGAGTCCAACCTGCAGCGCCAGGTCATCCACGGCCAGTCCGACGTGGGCAGGCTCAAGGCCGAGAGCGCCGCGGCGTCAGTCCGCGAGATCAACCCCCTGATCGACGTCGTGGTGCACAACGCGACGCTGACCACCGAGAATGTCATGGAGATCTTCTCCGGCTACGACCTCATCGTCGACGGCACCGACAACTTCGCCACCCGCTACATGGTGAACGACGCCGCGGTGCTGCTCGGCAAGCCGTACGTCTGGGGTTCGATCTACCGCTTCGACGGCCAGGCGAGCGTCTTCTGGGCCGAGCACGGCCCCTGCTACCGCTGCCTCTACCCCGAGCCCCCGCCTCCCGGCATGGTCCCCTCGTGCGCCGAGGGCGGCGTGCTGGGCGTGCTGTGCGCCTCGATCGGCTCGATCCAGGTCAACGAGGCCATCAAGCTGCTCACGGGCATCGGCGACCCGCTGGTCGGCCGGCTGATGATCTACGACGCTCTGGAGATGAAGTACCGCGACGTCAAGGTCCGCAAGGACCCCGAGTGCGTGCTGTGCGGCAAGAACCCGACGGTCACCGAGCTGCTGGAGGACTACGAGGCCTTCTGCGGCGCGATCTCCGACGAAGCCGCCGAGGCCGCCACCGGCTCGACGATCACCGCTCAGGAGCTCAAGGCGATGCAGGACGGCGGCGAGAACATCTTCCTCGTCGACGTGCGCGAGATCAACGAGTACGAGATCGTCTCCATCCCGGGCGCCACCCTGATCCCCAAGGGTGACTTCCTCAACGGATCCGCGCTGGAGCGGCTCCCGCAGGACAAGCGCATCGTGCTGCACTGCAAGTCGGGCGCGCGCTCGGCGGAGGCGCTGGCGGTCGTGAAGAGCGCCGGCTTCGCCGATGCCGTGCACCTCGGCGGCGGCGTGCTGAGCTGGATCAAGACGGTGGATCCGAGTCTGCCCGAGTACTGAGTCCGCTCCCTGAACGGTCCGCTCCCTGAACGGTCCGGTTTCTGAGGATGGCGCAGGGTCGCCCGCATTAAGGTCGATCCTGTGGACAATCCCCGCCTCTGGCCCTCCCTCGTGGTGGCCTCCGCGCTGACCCTGGTCTGCGCGGTGGCCGCCGGGGTGACGGCCGGGGAGGCGGGGACGGAGCTCACCCGTGGCCCGAGCGCCGCCGAGCTCCGCGCGGCGGCCGAGGTCGAGGTCGCCGCGCGCTGGCGCACCTGGGAGGCCGGGCGCATCTTCCCCGACAGCCTCCCCTACGCCGCGGAGCAGGGCGGCCGGGAGCGGGCCAGCCGGGTCGGCATCTCGCCGGACACCGGCTGCGCCGACTCGGTCGACGCCGAGGCCGCCGAGGCGCTGGCCGTGGCGGGGTGCCGGGCCGTGCTCCGCGCCACCTACATCGACGCGCTGCGCGGCGTGCTCGTCACCGTCGGGGTCGTCGCGCTGCCCGACGAGCCGCGCGCCGCCCGCGCCAGGGTCGCCTTCCCCGCCGCGGGCAAGCCCGTGCCGGGCCTGCGGCCGCTGGCCTTCCCCGGCACCGTCTCGGACCGTTTCACTCCTGCCGTACGGCAGGCGGGCTCGGTACGGCAGGCGGGCCCGTACCTCGTGCTGACCACGGCGGGACAGGTCGACGGCAGGCCGGCCGTCGCGTCCAGTGAGCAGCGTCCGGCCGTTTTCGCCTTCGCCGCCGAGCTCTCCGAGCGGATCCTGGCGGAGCTGAGCGTGCCGGTGATGCCCGACTGCTCGGCCGAGGAGTGGCAGTGCTGAGGCGTGCCGGCGTGGTCGTGCTGGCGGGGGCGTTGCTGTTCGACGCGCCGCCCGCCGTGGCCGACGACGTGCGCCGTGGCCAGGAGTCGGTGATCGAGGCGCTCGACCTGCGTACGGCCTGGCGGACCAGCAAGGGTGCGGGGGTCGTCGTGGCGGTGCTGGACTCCGGCGTCGATCCCGGCCACCGCGATCTGGTGGGCTCGGTGACCGTGGGCAAGGACTTCGTCGAGGGCGCGAACCCGCCCGGGGTGCCGCCCATGCGCCTGCACGGCACGTACATGGCCTCGCTGATCGCCGGGCACGGGCACGGGCCGGACGGGAGGTTCGGCGTCATCGGGGTCGCGCCCGAGGCGGGGGTGCTGTCGGTGCGGGTGATCCTGGAGGACGAGGAGCCGGGGTTCGGGACGTTCAACACCGACCAGCGGTTCGAGAACTCGGTCGCCGGTGGCATCCGGCACGCGGTCGACCAGGGCGCGGACGTGATCAACTTGTCGATCTCCAAGGACCTGCCGAACCGGCAGGAGCGCGCGGCCATCCGTTACGCGATCTCCAAGGGGGTCGTGCTGGTGGCCGCGGCGGGCAACCAGGGGGCGGACGGCGGGACCGTTCCTTACTCCTATCCGGCGTCCTTCACCGGGGTGGTGTCGGTGGGGGCGGCGGACGCGAAACTGCGGCGGGCGTCGTTCTCCAAGCGGAACGCCTCGGTCGTGGTGGCCGCGCCCGGGGTCGACATCATGGGCGCGGGCCCGGACGGCGGCTACTGGGTGGGCAAGGGCACGTCTCAGGCGACCGCGCTGGTCTCGGGGGTCGTCGCCCTGATAAAAGCGAAATATCCGGGAATGTCGCCGCCGTTGGTGGTGCAAGCCCTGGCCGAGAGCGCGACCGACAGGCCACCGCACGGCTACGACATCGGCACCGGATTCGGCGTGGTCAACGCCGCCAAGGCGCTGGCCGCGGCCGGCCGGCTGGCCCGGCACACCGTGACGGCCGCGGCGGGCCAGGCGCACGACCCCGCCACTCCTCTCGGCGGCGGCCCGATCGGCCCGGTCAAGGTCGTCCACCGGGACGACGAGCACGTCATGGTCTACGGCTCCATCGCCGCGGTGCTGGTCGCGGGCGCCCTGGGGGCGCTGGCGGTCATCTTCGCTCTGGTCAGGAGGGTGCGACGCGCGCACAATTGCCAAGACGCATGATCCGCCGCTTAACGGGGACGAAGTAGACACGTACGAACGGGGAACGAGGCGGTGGTGAAGGCACGCAGGTCCACCTCAGGTCTGCCACGCGCCGGGGGAGCAGCCACGCCGGGCCGGAGGAATCCGCTCGGCGCCACCGCCGGTCGTGGCTCCCGCGTGCGCGACTGGCCGGTGGCCGGCACCGCGAGCCGGACGGCCGCCAAGGAACGGGCCGAGGCCGACGCGCTCCAGCAGGGCGTCCGCTACCGGCGGCTGTTCGTGGCGCTGCTCGGCACCATCGTGGCCCTGTCGGCCGTCATCGTGCTGCTCGGCACCGCGGCCCTGTTCAGGGAGACCCGGTCGCGGCCGCTGACCGCCGAGGAGCAGAGCCGCTACAAGCAGGAGGAGATCGCCCGACGCTGGCAGGCCTGGCCCGTCACGAGCGTCTTCCCCGAAGAGGTGAAGTACTTCGGGCTCGACCGCGTCCAGCAGTACGCCAGGCGCGTCGGCATCGCCCCCGAGGCCACCTGCCGCAGCGCCGTCGACTCCTCGATCGCCGGGATCCTCGACGGCCACGGCTGCCGCACCATGCTGCGCGCCACCTACGTCGACCAGACCTCCACCTTCGTCATGACCGTGGGCGTGGCCGTGCTGGAGGATGAGGAGGCCAGGGCCTCCGCCGCAGAGGAGCTCACCCAGGACGACCGGGTGGGCGTGCTGCCCGTCGCCTTCCCCGGCACGGTGGCCGAACGCTTCCAGGTCGCGCAGCGGCAGCGCACCGGCTGGGTGGGCGCCGGGCCGTACCTCGTCTTCTCGACCGCGGGCTACGCCGACGGCCGCACCAGGGCCGCCGTCGCGCCGGAGGAGATCCTGCACAGTGAGCTCTGGCCGGCGGCCAGGTCGGTCGGCAACCAGATCGCCTACTTCCTCGCGGACCCGCCCAAGGTGCCGCCCTGCACCCAGGGGAACGTGTGCTGACCGCCGTACGCGTGCTGACCGCCGTCGTGCTCGCCCTGCACGCCCCCGCCGAGGCGCCCATCAGGGAGCGGCAGCAGTGGGTGCTCGACGCGCTCAACGTCGAGCAGGCGTGGCAGGTCACCAAGGGCAAGGGCGTCACCGTGGCCGTCATCGACAGTCCCGTCGACAAAGGCGTCAAGGAGTTGCGCGGCCGGGTCACCGTCGGCCCGTACATGAGGTCGTCCGCGGAGGGCGAGGAGGTGGCCCCCGGCAGGCACGGCACCGCCATGGCCGGGCTGATCGCCGGATCGGGCGCCGACGGCGGGCTGGTCGGCGTCGCGCCGGAGTCCCGCGTCCTGTCCCTGCCGCTGGCGCTCGACGAGGAGCCCGACATCAACGTGATCCCGCCGCTGGAGGATCAGCGGAGCGCGACGCAGAGCCCGCTGGCACGGGCGCTGCGCTACGCCGCCAACCACGGCGCGCAGGTCGTCAGCATGTCGATCGGCACCTACGGCCCGCAGCGGACCGAGCGCGAGGCGGTCTCCTACGCGCTCGGCAAGGGCGTGGTGCTCATCGCGGCCGTGGGCAACGACGGGCAGAGCGACTACACCAAGGAGAAGGGCACCTCCTACTGGGCCTTCCCCGCCGGGTATCCCGGGGTCATCGGGGTGGCCGCCGTGGACGAGCGGAGCAACGTCGCGCCGTACAGCAGTGACAATCTGTCCGTGCTGGTCGCCGCGCCCGGCTCGGGGGTGCCCGTGCTCAAGCGGGGCGGCGGCTACGAGGTGGCCGATGGGACCAGCTCGGCGGCGGCGCTGGTGGCGGGGGTCGCGGCGCTCATCAAGGCACGCCATCCCGACCTGCGGCCGGCCCAGGTGGCGCAGGCGCTGGCCGTCGGCTCCAGGGGCCGGCCCGCCGCCGGGTACGACGACAGGATCGGGTTCGGGGTGGTCGACGCCGTGGCCGCGATGAACGCCGCCGAGCGACTGGCCGGCGAGAAGCGTTCCCTGCCGGTGCCGGACGAGCAGCACTTCGGGCAGGGGGAGGACTCGCCGCCGCCGTCCGCGCCCGGCCCCGATCCCTGGCGGCTGTGGCTGTACGGCGGCGGAGTTCTGATAGCGCTCATCCTGTTCTGCGGGGCGATCGTCATGCTCAATCAGCGCAGAGAGTAAAAGATCCGCTATCGTCGCGCGTCATGGGATACGAGCTACGCGTGGTTCGTGAGTCTCCGCTGGCCTTCGGGGAGCTGGCGAGGGCGATCGCGCCGGCCGGTTTCGAGCTGCGCGGATCGGACGAGATCGTCGCCAGGCATGGCGGCGGCACGCACCCTGTGGGCGCATGGCGGGACCAACTGATCGGGGAGCCCGGCTCCGACTGGCAGGTGGCGCAACTCGTCCGGCTGGCCGCCGCGCTCGGCGCCAGGCTGGTCGGCGAGGACGGCGAGGTCTACGCGCTGCGTGACGGGGTCGTGGAGGTGCTGGCCGACGGCACCGCGATGGTGCTCGGCAAGCTGGACGAGATGATCGAGGCGGGCCCGGCGGCGTGGACGCCGTGAACCCCTTCGCCGAGGCGGTGCTCGACGTCGTCGAGCGCATCCCGCCCGGCAGGGTCATGTCGTACGGCGACATCGCCGAGTACGTGGGCCAGGGCGGCCCCCGGCAGGTAGGCCGGGTGATGTCCACCTATGGAGGCGGTGTGCCCTGGTGGCGGGTGGTGCACGCGGACGGCACCGGCGCACCGGACCACGAGCAGCGCTGCCTGGCCCATTGGCGCGAGGAAGGCACGGCGCTGCGGGGTGACCGGGTGGATATGCGAAGGGCCCGCTGGGACGGGCGTTCAGCGGATTTTCAGGAAGCGCCTTGACCTGCTTTTTCGGTTAAGGGGCGATTTGTTGACATGTGACTCCTATTAGCATGAGCAGAAATACTGACGGCGGCCCGAAAGGCGGTGCCCACCCGATGGCTACCGGCGTAAAAGCCCAGAGCCCGGGCGGCGAAGCGGTCCCCGACCGCCTCAAGGCTGTCCAGGATCTCTGCGATCGCGGCGAAGCACTCGACGCCATCATGCGCGTCGTCGGCCCAGGCGGCCGTGACTCCGCGTTCGACAGCGAGGCGCTCAGCGGCCCGCTGGGCGCCCGGATGGATCTGGCGGTCAAACGTGGCGCCGCGCGCAGGCGCGAGCTGCTCACCTTGCTGCGCCCCTACCTGGCGAGTGTGGACCCGGGCGTCAAGCGTGAGCTGCCCGTGGCCCGCCGCCTCATCTGCCACCTGATCGAGAGCCGCCCCGACGAGGAGCTCGTCGACGGCGAGACCCTCACCAAGGTCGTCGCGGCGGCGGCCGAGCCGTCCAAGCGCATCCGCAAGGGCCTGCGCTGGTACGCCGACCTGCCGTTCCGCGACGAGCTGCCGGCCGAGCTCTACCGGCTCAGGCGCGCCGACATGGTGCCGGTGACCCACATCGACGACATCGTCTGGGTCGGCGGCAAGCTGCGCATCACCGGCTTCGCCTACCTCGCGGGCCTGTCCGTCCGCAGCCGCCGCTTCAACAGGGCGACCGTGGTGCTGCGCGGCCCGCGCTGGCTGCCGCCCGTGCGGCTGCGTACCCGCCGGGTGCTCGCGCCCGAGGCCACCCACGGCGCCCGCGAGCCCGGCTGCAACTACGACTGGTCCGGCTTCAGCGCCGAGCTCAACCCGTGGGCGCTGCGCTGGCGCGGCGCGGTGCGGGCGGTCGTCCACGCCGCACGGCGGCGCCTGCGCAGCCGTCCCGCCGTGCGCGACACCACCACGTGGCGCGCCGAGATCGTGTTCTGGAGTCGTGGCGCGCGGGCCACCGGTCTGCTGCGCGGCGCCTCCGTGGGCCGCAGCGAGCGCCCCGCCGGCCGCAAGCTGCGGCCCGGCTGGTGGGCCAGGCCGGTCTGGACCTCCGACCGCGCCCTGCAGGTGGTGCTCCAGCCCAACCGGGCCGAGCTGACCGGCGTCACCGTCGACGAGGACCGTCTCGGGCTGCAGATCTTCCTGCCCGACCGCGCGGTGACCAAGGGCCACGCCCGGCTGGGCGGCCACCGCATCGCCGCCGAGTTCACCCCCTCGGGCAAGGGCACCGAGGTGCTGATCAGCCTGGCGGTGCCCGCGCTGCTGCAGGAGAAGGACGGCCGCCGCCTGTGGGTCGAGCCCAAGGGCGACCCCGCCGCGTCGGTCATGCTCGGCGACCTGGCGGACACCAGGACGACCGTCGCGGACCGCGAGATCACCGTGCTCGGCGACCGGCGCGACCGCGTGGTCGTCTCCGCGCACCGGATCCGCCCGGTGATCGTCTCGGCCGGGTGGGAGGGGTCCACGCTCGTCCTCAAGGGCGACTACCCCGACGCGCCGGGACCGCGCTCGCTCACCCTGCGCCACCGCTCGGGCCTGTCCTACGTGATCCCGATGGAGCGCTCCGGCGAGGACTTCACCGTACGGATCTCCCCGGCCGCCATGGACCGCTTCGGTGAGGCGGTGCCGCTGTCGTCCGGCACCTGGAACATGACCGTGCGCCACCCGTCCGGTGAGATCGTCCCGGCCCGCATGGACCACGCCTGCCTGGAGACCCTGGACGAGGAGCCGCGCGTCCTCGGCGGCCACGCGTTCCGGATGATCTCCACGCGCTTCGACGTGCCCGTGGTGATGTCGGAGGAGGAGCGCCCCGCGGACGAGAAGGGCGTGGCGGGCACCCACGTGCTGCGCCGCGTCTTCTACCCCGCCCAGCGCACCGAGCCGCTGGGCGACGCGACCGTCTACGTGGTCAACGACGGTCGCCTCTACGCCGACAGCGTCCGGGCGATCTACGAGGAGCGGCTGCGGCGCGGCGACGACCGCGAGCACATCTGGATCGTCAAGGACGGCGCGTTCGTCCCGCCGGGCCCGGCGACCGTGGTGCGCGCGGGCAGCCGCGAGCACCACGCGGCGCTCGCCAGGTCCCGCTACATCGTCACCAACGCGTTCCTGCCCGTCTGGTTCCGCTCCCGCGAGGGCCAGGTGGTCGTGCAGACCTGGAACGGCACCCCGGCCAAGCACGTCGGCAACGACCAGGCGCACATGAACCGTGACCCCCGTCCGCCGATCTGGCACCGGCAGGCCACGGAGGTGCGCGGCTGGGACGTGCTGCTGTCGCAGTCGCCGTGGGCGACGCCGGTGCTGCGCCAGGCGTTCGGCTATCAGGGCGAGGTCCTGGAGAGCGGCCTGCCACGCAACGACGTCCTCACCTCGCCCGACCGGGACGAGCTGGCGGCGGCGGTCCGGGCCCGCCTCGGGCTGGCCGAGGGCAAGCGCGTGATCCTCTACGCGCCGACCTGGCGTGACTACGACCGCAAGAACGCGATGGTCAAGCTCGACCTGGCCAAGGCCCGCGAGGCGCTCGGCGCCGACCACGAGCTGCTGGTACGCGCCCACCCCATGCAGGCCGCACCCGCCGTCCCCGACATCGCCCGTGACGTCACGACTTATCCGGATATCGCGGATCTGCTGCTGGTGACGGACGTGCTGGTGACGGACTACTCCTCGGTCATGTTCGACTTCGCCGTGACCGGCCGCCCGATCGTCCTGTACGGCTACGACCTGGCGAAATACTCCACCAAGCGGGGCCTGTACGTGGACCTGCCGGAGATCGCGCCCGGCCCGGTGCTGTCGACGTCGTCGGACGTGGTCGAGGCGCTGCGCTCCATCGATGAGGTGTCGGCCGCGCACGCCGACCGCTACGACGCCTTCAGGGCCACCTTCGCCCCGCGCGACGACGGCAAGGCCACGGCCAGGGTCGTGGACCACATCTTCTCCTAACGAAATCTTCTCCTGACGAACCGGCACGCCGGTGAGCGATGTGCTCACCGGCCAGGGGCTCGTTCACCGGCACGCTGCGTCCCGGCGTGTCGCCGAGAATCCTGATATTTCCCCAGATACCGTGGGCGATCGCGCGAGGAGACCGGTCAAGACGGCACGATCTACCCCTGTGGTCTGGTGGAATCTAGTGTTGTGAGTGGTCAGACCTGGCGACTGGTGCGCCGCAGCAGTGGGGGGCCTGTCGAGGCCCCTGTGCTGGACGAACATCAGCGCGCCGTGGTCGAGCACCGGAGTGGCCCGCTGCTGGTGCTCGCCGGGCCGGGCGCGGGCAAGACCACCACGATCGTGGAGAGCGTCGTCGACCGGATCGAGCGGCGCGGCACGGACCCCGAGCGGGTGCTGATCCTCACCTTCAGCCGCAAGGCCGCCGGCGAGCTGCGCGAGCGCGTCACCGGACGGCTGCGCAGGACCACCCGCACCCCGCTGGCGCTGACCTTTCACTCCTACGCCTACGCGCTGCTGCGGCGCGAGGCCGTGCTGGCGGGCGAACGGCCGCCGCGCCTGCTCACCGGCCCCGAGCAGCTCCTGGAGGTGCGGCGGCTGCTGCACGGCGAGCTAGAGGACGGGGCGCTGGAGTGGCCCGAGGACCTGCGCGAGCCGCTGAAGACCCGCGGATTCGCCGAGGAACTGCGCGACTTCCTGTCCCGCGCGGCCGAGCGCGGCCTGGACGGCGAGCGGATCCAGGAGCTGGGCAGGCGCCACGGCCGGGCGGACTGGGTCGCGGCCGGCCGCTTCTCCCAGCGCTATCAGGTCCGCTTCGACCTGGACCCCGAGCCCGCGCTGGACTACTCCGAGCTGATCAGGGCGGCGGCCGGCCTGCTCACCGATCCCGACGTGCGCCGGCGGGAGCGCGCGGCGCACGACGCGGTGTTCGTGGACGAATACCAGGACACCGACCCGGCGCAGGAGTTCCTGCTGGAGCAGCTGGCCGGCGACGGCCGGGACCTGGTCGCGGTGGGTGACCCGGACCAGTCGATCTACGGGTTCCGTGGCGCGGACGTGCGCGGCATCCTGAAGTTCCCCGAGCGCTTCCGTACCCGGGAAGGGCGGGACGCGCCGGTGGTGGCCCTGCGGGTCTGCCGCCGCAGCGGCGAGGAGCTGCTGGAGGCCTCGCGCCGGGTCGCCGCCCGCCTGCCCGCCGCCCCGATGCCCGACGGCGGCCGTTCGGGCGGCCACCGGGACCTGCTGCCGCTGCCGGAGACCCCGGCGGGGGACGTCCGGGTGCTGCTGGCCGACAGCACCAGCCAGGAGGCCGCGGTCGTCGCCGACACACTGCGGCGCGCGCACCTGATCGACGGGGTGCCCTGGCATCGGATGGCGGTGCTCGTCCGATCGGCGATCCGCCAGGTGCCGTTGCTGCGCCGGGCGCTGGTCAACGCCGGGGTGCCCACGATGATCGCCGGTGACGAGGTGCCGATCGCCCAGGAGCCCGGCGTACGGCCGCTGCTGACGATGCTCCGCGTCGCCCTGGACGTCACCGAACTGGACGAAGGCGTCGCCGAAGAGCTGCTGACCGGCCCACTCGGCGGGACCGACATGATCGGCGTCCGCCGCCTGCGCCGCGCACTCAAAATCGCCGAGAACGAAGCCACCACCGCCGAGGAGCCCACCACCCCCGACGTGCCGGCCGCCGAGGAGCCCACCACCCCCGTCGCGTCGGCCGGGGGTGAGCCCGCGGGGGGTGCGGTGCGCGCGGGGGGCGAGCCCGCCACCCTGCCGTTCGGGGTGCGGTCCTCGGGGGAGTTGCTCGTCGCCGCCGTCAAGGACGCACGCGAGCTCGTACGGATAGAGCCGCACATCGCGCTGCCCGCCGAGCGGGTCGCCAGGCTGCTGGCCACCGCCAGGCAGGCGGTGCGCGAGCAGGGCAGCGCCGAGGAGGCGCTGTGGGCCGTCTGGCAGGGCAGCGGCCTGGCCGAGCGGTGGACGGAGCTGAGCCTGGCCGGCGGCGCCAGGGGCGCGCAGGCCGACCGGGACCTCGACGCGGTGGTGGCCCTGTTCGACTCGGCGGCCCGGTTCGTCGACCGGATGCCCAAGGCGGGCCCCGAGGTGTTCCTGGACGACCTGGCCGCGCAGGAGATCCCCGGTGACACGCTGGCCGAGCGGGCGCCCGACGGCGACGCCGTACGCGTGCTGACCGCCCACCGCGCCAAGGGCCTGGAGTGGGACGTGGTGGTCGTGGCGGGCGTCCAGGAGGGCGTCTGGCCGGACCTGCGGCTGCGCGGCTCGATGCTGGGTGTGGAGGACCTCGTCGAGGTGGTGGAGGGAGCGCGGCCGAACGCCGCCTCGCTCACCTCCAAGCTGCTGGCCGAGGAGCGCCGGCTGTTCTACGTGGCCGCCACCCGCGCCCGCCGCCGCCTGGTGGTGACCGCCGTGGGCGGCGAGGACACCGACGAGCGGCCGTCCCGGTTCCTGTCGGAGCTGCTGCCGGGCGCGGTGGAGGAGGCCACGGTCGACGACCGGGCCCGGTGGCTGAACATGTCCGCGCTGGTCGCCGACCTGCGCAGCGCCGTCACCGACCCCACCAAGCCCGCCGCGATGCGGCACAAGGCCGCCGAGCAGCTGGCCAGGCTGGCCGCCGCCGGCGTGCACGGCGCGCACCCCAACGACTGGTACGCGCTGACCACCATGACCGACGACCGCCCCCTGAGCTGGCCGGACGACATCGTCAGCATCTCCCCGTCGGCCGTGGAGAGCTTCACCAAGTGCGGCCTGCGCTGGCTGCTGGAGACCGCCGTCGGAGCCGCCGGCACCAGCTCCGCGCAGGGCCTCGGCACGGTGATCCACGCGCTGGCCGTGCTGGCCGCCACCGACCTGCCCAGCGAGGACCTGCTCGGCAAGCGGCTGGACGAGATCTGGACGGAGCTCGACTTCGGCGGCGTATGGTTCAACCGCAAGCAGCGCCAGGTCGCCGAGCAGATGATCGGCAAGTTCCTCCGCTGGCACCAGGACAATCCGCGAGATCTCGTCGCCCTGGAAGAGGCGTTCGTCGCCACGGTGGCCGACGGCGTCCAGATCAAGGGCCGCGTTGACCGGGTGGAGCGCGACGCGGAGGGCAGAGCGGTGATCATCGACCTCAAGACGGGCGGCGCCAAGCCCAGGCCGGGCGAGCTCGACCGGCACCCCCAGCTCGGCGTCTACCAGCTCGCGGCCGTGCTCGGCGCGTTCGCCAGGCACGGCATGACCGAGCCGGGCGGTGCCGCGCTGGTCCAGCTCGGCAAGGCGGCGGGCAAGAGCGCCGCGGTGGAGCAGAAGCAGCAGGCCCTCGCCGAGGACGCCAACCCCGGCTGGGCCGCGGACCTGGTCGACACCGTGGCGATCGGCATGTCGGGCCCGTTCTTCCAGGCGAAGGCGAACGACGGCTGCCGCACCTGCGCGGCCAAGGCGAGCTGCCCGGTCAACGACAGCGGGGGACAGGTGTGCTGAACCCGGTCGAACTGGCCGACAAACTCGGCATCCTGCCGCCCACCCGCGAGCAGGCCGGCGTCATCGAAGCCCCGCTCGAACCCATGGTCGTGATGGCCGGCGCCGGCTCGGGCAAGAGCGAGACGATGGCCGGCCGCGTGGTCTGGCTGGTGGCCAACGGCCTGGTCAGCCCCGGCAACGTGCTCGGCCTGACGTTCACCCGCAAGGCCGCCGCCGAGCTCGCCGTCCGGGTCAGGGAGCGGCTCAACGGGCTGGCGGAGGCGGGGCTGGTCGAGCCCGCCCTGCTCGACGAGGAGCCGACCGTCTCCACCTACCACGCCTACGCCGCCCGCCTGGTCACCGACCACGCCCTGCGCGAGGCGCTGGAGCCGACCATGCGCCTGGTCACGCCGGCCGTCTCGTGGCAGCTCGCCTCCCGGGTGGTGGCCATGTACGACGGGCCGATGGACCGGATCGAGCTGAGCCCGCCCTCGGTCACGGCCGCGGTGCTGGAGCTCGCCGGGGAGCTGTCGGAGCACCTGCGCGCCGCCCCCGACGTGCGTCGCGTGGGCGAGTGGCTGCGTGACAGGTACGACGCGCTGCCGGGCCGGACGGTCGCCGCCCAGCGCAAGCCGCTGGCCGTACAGGCGGCCAGGGAGCAACTGCTGCCGCTCGTGGAGGCGTACGAAAGGCTCAAGCGCGGCCGGGAGGTCATCGACTACGGCGACCAGATGTCGCTGGCCGCGCGGATCGCGGCCAACCACAAGGAGGTCGGCGAGATCGAGCGCGCCCGCTTCTCCGTGGTGCTGCTCGACGAGTATCAGGACACCAGCCACGCGCAGCTCGTGCTGCTGCGCTCGCTGTTCGGCGGCGGCCACCCGGTCACGGCGGTGGGCGACCCCTGCCAGTCGATCTACGGCTGGCGCGGCGCCTCGGCGGGCAACCTGCGCCGCTTCCCCCAGGACTTCAGGAGCGGCTCCGGCGACCTCGCCCCGGTGCGGCAGCTCAGCGTCAGCTTCCGCAACGGCGACCGGGTGCTCGACGTCGCCGCGCGGGTGCAGCTCCCGCTGCGGATGGAGGCCCGCGAGGTGCCCGTGCTGGTCCCCGGCCCCAACCGGGTCGACCGGGGCCGGGTCACCTGCGCCTTCCACGAGACGGCCGAGGACGAGGCCAGGTGGATCGCCGACGGCATCGCCGGGCTGCTGGGCAAGGAAGTGGCCCCCGACGGCCTGCCCTGGGGCGAGAAGGAGCGCAAGAAGACGCTCGCCATCCAGCCGCAGGACGTGGCGATCCTGGCGCGCAAGAGGTCGCAGTTCCCCGCCCTGCGCCGGGCGCTGGAGGCGCGCGACATCCCCGTCGAGGTGGTCGGCCTGGGCGGCCTGCTGACCGTGCCCGAGGTCAACGACATCGTCGCGACGCTGCGCGTGCTGTACGACCCGACGGCCGGCGACGCGCTGGCCCGGCTGCTCGCGGGGCCGCGCTGGCGGATCGGCCCCGCCGACCTGCGGGCGCTGGGCGAGCTCGCCCGTGAGCTGAACCGCGAGTCCCGGGACGGCCGCCGCGCCGACGACCCGCTGGACCAGGTGGTGGCCGACCTGGCCGAGGAGCGCGGCAGCCTGGTGGACGCGCTCGACGAGCTGCCCGACCGGGAGGCCTGGCTGCGCTCGTTCTCGCCGCTGGCCGCGACCAGGCTCGTCGCGCTCGCGCACGAGCTGCGCCAGCTGCGGTCCCACACCGGGCAGCCGCTGCCGGACCTGATCAGCGAGATCGAGCGCAGGCTGGGCCTGGACATCGAGGTGGCGGCGCGCGGCGGCACGGTCAGCGCGTTCGCCGCCAGGGCCGACCTCGACGCGTTCCAGGACGCGGCGGCCCGGTTCGCCGGCGACTCCGAGGACCCGACGCTCGGCGCGTTCCTGGCCTACCTGCAGGCGGCCGAGAGCGAGGAGTTCGGGCTGGAGGCGGGCCGGGTCGGCGAGAGCAACAGCGTCAAGCTGATGACCGTGCACGCCTCCAAGGGGCTGGAGTGGCCCGTCGTGGTGGTGCCCGGCCTGTCGCAGCTCCTCAGCACCAAGGGGACGATCGCCAGCGGCAGCATGTTCCCCGCCACGCCCGTCACCAACAGCCGCTGGACCGACAACCCGCGCAAGCTGCCGTACGCGCTGCGCGGCGACGCCGCCGACCTGCCCCGGTTGGCCGGGCTCGGCAAGGAGGAGCTGGCGGTGTTCGACGAGCTCTGCCGCGAGCGGGACCTTATGGAGGAACGGCGGCTGGCGTACGTGGCCGTCACCCGCGCCCACTACCAGCTGATCGCCTCCGGCTACCGGTGGGGGAGCGCCTCCAAGCCGCTGGCCCCGTCGGACTTCCTGCTGGAGATCCGCGACACCGCCGACCGGGTCGCGTTCTGGGCGCCCGAGGTGACCGAGGGCGCCACGAACCCGCTGCTGGCCGAGCCGGCCGAGGCCGTCTGGCCGGTCACCCCCGAGGGGCTGCGGTACGAGTCCGTCCTCGACGGCGCCCGCCTGGTGGAGGCCGCGCTGGACCGGGTGATGACGGCTGCTCCGGCGGAGGGCGTACAGGAAGGCGCCGCAGGCGCGGCGGGCGTGTCCGAGGACGCCGTCCGAGGCGCGGGGGGCGTGCCGGGGGATGCCGGTGTGTCCGTGGAGGGCGGGCGAGGCGCTGAGGCGCTGCGGGCGTTCGAGGAGGAGCGGGTGCGCGCCTGGGAGCGCGACACCGACCTGTTGCTGCGCGAGCGGGAGCTGCACCGGCGGCGCGGCTCCACCACCGTCGAGCTGCCGACCAACCTCACCGTGTCCTCCCTGGTCACGCTGGCCGGCGACGCCCGCGAGCTGGCCCGCAGGATCCGTCGTCCGGTCCCGGTCAAGCCCGCGCCGCTGGCCCGGCGCGGCACGTCGTTCCACAGGTGGCTGGAGACCCGGTGGGACCAGCAGCGGCTCATCGACGACTTCGAGCTGGACCTGCTCCAGGAGCCGGAGGAGGCGGACGTGCGGCTGGCCGACCTGCAGGAGCGGTTCGAGCAGAGCGAGTGGGCCGAGCGGAAGCCGCTCGACCTGGAGGTGCCGTTCGAGACCATGATCGCCGATCGGCTGGTGCGCGGCCGGATGGACGCCGTCTTCGAGCTGCCCGACGGGCGCTACGAGGTCGTCGACTGGAAGACCGGCGAGCCGCCCAAGGGCAAGGCGGCCAGGGTGGCGTCGGTGCAGCTCGCGGCCTACCGCCTGGCCTGGTCGCAGCTCGCGGGCGTGCCCTTGGAGAGCGTGGGCGCGGCCTTCCACTACGTGCGCGCGAACCGGACCGTGCGGCCGGTGGACCTGCTCGACGCCGACGGCCTGGTGGCACTCATCGAGGCCGTCCCCACCCGCCCCCAGCCCGCCGACCGCCCTCCCCGGCCCGGTTCCTGAGCCTCCGGGGCGATCACGCGAGCGGGTTGGCGATCGGTACGTATCCGGCGGACCGGTCGGCGGCCCTGGCCCAGCGCACGCTCAGGTTGGCCTTGGCCGGCAGCGGGGAGCCCGCCAGCAGGTCGGACAGCGGCAGCGGCCAGCCCAGCTCGCCGGCCTGCTGGAGGAGGATCTCGCGGGCCGCCTTCCACAGCTCCGGCAGGATCTCCCCCTCGCCGTCCGCGCCGTCCTCGCCGTCCGCGCCGTGGCCCGCCACCGTGGCGGCGATCTCCACCAGGTGGTTGACCAGCAGGCAGTAGACCACCCGCGCCCAGCCCCGCTCGGCGTCGTACGACACGGCCCGCGCCACCTGCGGAGCGAGCCCGGTCAGGTCGTGCCGGCCGGTGACGAGCTTGGCGCCCTCCAGGTCGCGGAAGACGGCCGCCACGGGCAGCCCGGAGGCGTCCAGGTCCACCAGGACGTTCTGCAGGTGCGGCTCCAGGATCACGCCGTGAGTGAAGTAGAGCTCCAGCACCGGCCGAGCCACCGCCGAGACGTAGGCGGTCCACCACGCGAGCGGATCGCGGCCCAGCGCCTCCGGGGCGGGCGAGCCGGCGGCCAGGGCCCCGGCCAGGATCGGGGTGACGCCGGGGGAGCCGCCTAGCCACGGCCCGGTTCTGACGATCACGCCGAGGCCCTCCAGCAGGCGCGGGCCGAGGTCGGCCGAGCGGTAGCCGGGCTCGGGCAGCCACCGCGTCCCAGGATGTTTTCGCGAAATATCGTGGAAAATCGGGGTGAGTCGGCGGGTCAGCTCCACCGCCCCGGCCAGCTCGTACCACGCGTTCTTCCGTACACAGTTGGTGATCCGCACGTCCAGGCTGAACTTCAGGCACACCCCGGCATCCGGCGCGTACACCGTCCGCACCGACGAGGTCGGCATGACGGCGGGCCCCGGCCCCAGATCCACCAGCTCGCCCCCCAGAGCGGGCCGCAGCAGGTCGAGCTGCCACGGATGCGCGGGCAGCAGCCGATAACCGGCGGGCGCCTCTCCCAGCCCGTCCAGCGCCGTCACGTCGCCCTCCTGCGCCAGCGCGTCCGCCCGCACTCCCAGCAGCCGGAGCGGGAAACTCGCGTGCGCCTCGGGCGCGTACCGCAGCCACCCCCGCCCGCCCCGCGCCTTCGGGCTCGGGTGGAACGGGTGCCCGTACACCAGCGCCTGCTCCGAGGCCAGCCACGGATCGGCCGGCGGCACGGCGGCGGCCCTGGCCCGCAGGATCACCGCCATGGCCGTACGACTGGCCGCCACCTGCCCGGCGAACTCCTCGTTGTGGCCGCGTCCACGCCCCAGATCCGCCTGTGCCAGCCGTACCAGCTCGTCGGTCGTCAGGGGGTGCCAGGCGCCCGCTTCGAGCCGCTCGGGACGCCCCTCGAAGCGCAGCGCCGCGCCGCCGCGCGTGCGCGCCCGCAGCAACTCGCCGCCCACCCGCAGCAGCACGTACGGCGGAGCCGGCCAGACCAGGCCGCGCGGCCCGGCGACCTCCCGGACGCAGCAGCGCAGCAGCGCCGCGAGCGTCGCCCCCTCGGCCTCCTCGGCGGGCGAGGTGAGGGCCAGACCGTGCATTCAAGCTCTCCTCAGGTAGTTGGGCCCGCTGGTGCCGTAGAACTTGTTCACGTCCGCCGCGCCGGTCCGCTCCTTGGCCACCAGCGTCCCGGCGGTGACCATGGACTTGCCGGTGAGCCGGGCGGCGTCGAGCGTCCTGGCCCGCAGGAGTCTGGCCATCGGGTCGTCGCCGTAGCCGTTGAGCGCCTCGGCCAGCGTGTCGCGCAGCAGCGCGGCCGCGCGGGCGTGCGGCAGCGCACCGAAGGCGATGGCGGCGGCCGCCAGGTGGAGCGTGATGGTCACGAACACGTCGGCCAGCGCGTGCGGGTCGTCGGTCAGCATCCGGGGATCGCCGAACTCGGGCACCGCGACCCCGGCCGCCGCGAGCCTGGCGGGCGAGGCCAGCAGCCCGTCGTTGTCCTTGACCAGCAGCTTCATCCCCTCGCCGGTGAAGACCAGGGACAGGTTCTGCTGGTGCGCCTCCAGCGCGACGCCGTACTCGACGAACAGCCGTACGTTCCAGCGCAGCAGGAGGCGCAGGTAGGCGGGCAGCACGTCGCCCAGCTCGGCCAGCACACCCGGGATCGCCAGCGCCGCGACCGGCACCACCTTCCCGGCCGGGAGCCTGCGCACCATCCAGGCGAGGTACTCGTGCCCCGCGTGCGCGTGGCTCTGCTCGTCGGCGATCAGCACGTCGGAGTCGGCGAGCGCGCGCAGCAGCAGCTCCGCGCGGGCGCCGTCGCGCAGGGTGCCGGCCTTGATCGAGCGCCGGTTGCGCAGGCCGAGGGTGCTGGTGGGCAGCGGCAGCTTGAGATGCGTGCGGGCGTCGATCTCCACGGTCCGCATCGACAGCGTGGGTCGTACGGTGACGCGCGCCTCCTCCAGCACCCGCACCCCGTCGATCCCGCGCACCTCGCCCACGGTCAGCGGATGCACCGGGAAGAGCACCTCGCCGTCCGGCAGCTCGCGCGTCCGCACGTCGGCGGGCAGCGCGAGCGCGGAGCCCGGCTCCCACGTCCGCACGTCGGCGGGCAGCCCGAGTGCGGAGCCCGGCTCCAGCATCCGGCGCGGCACCGCCGCCCAGCGCAGCTCGAACGAGGGCGCGAACTCCGGCGCGTACGCCAGCAGATCGGCCTCCGACAGCCCCTGCCGGGCCCGTGAGGTCGGATAGACCGGATGGTCGGCGAAGGCCGCCAGCGACTCGTAGGAAGGCTTCCTGGCCAGTACGTCGGGCAGGTGCGCGTCGTGCAGCTCCAGGGCGGCCAGCGCCGCCACGCACTCCTCGAAGAACGCCGCCACGCCCGCCGCGTCCTGCGGGTCGGCGAGCTCGGCCAGCGTCTCCAGCACCTGCTCCAGCCCGAGCTGCTGGCCGGGGGCCACCACGAAGTCCTGGAACGGCGCGCCGGTCGCCAGCCGCACCAGCCGCCCGTCGGCCAGCGTCAGTCCGACGCCGCTCCGGCTCCTGCCCACCCGGGCCGACAGCCTGCCGTAGTCCTCGCGCAGCAGGGCGTTGAGCACCCGGGCGGCCAGGTACGCCTCCCTGGACCTCATCCGACGACCCAGGGCCGGGTGGCGCGGTAGTCGAGCACGGCCGCGTCCACCCGGGCCCGGTCCGGCCCGACGGCTCTGATCACGCCCAGGTAGTCGCGGTTGGTGTGGGTCCGCTCCACCCGGTCGCCGACCTGGCGCAGCGGCCGGTGCCAGAGCCGGACGCCGTCCCGGGCGAGCTCCTCCGCCCCGGGCGCCGAGGTGATCGTGCCGGACCGGCCGGCGACCAGGCTGACCGCGCTGCCGTACCGGTCGACGGCGGGCACCCGCGGCGCCCGCTCGCCGAGATGCACCCGCAGGATCCACTCGAACAGCGGCACGCCGAGCAGGTCGGCGAGCAGGAAGTCGCAGTGGTCGCCGATCACCCGGTAGTTGATCTCGACGATCCGCGGCCCGCGCGCGGTGTCGACGTACTCGGTGTGGCAGGCGCCGAAGCCCGCCCCGATGGCCCGCAGCGCCGCCAGCACGTGCTCGTGCGGCCCGTCCGGCGCCCAGTCCAGCCGCTCCTCGACGAAGTACGGCAGCGGCCCCAGCGTGGTGGCGAACCCGCCGAGCACCTGGATAGTCTCCCCGTCGCCCAGGGTCTCCAGCGTGCGCAGCGGCCCCTCCAGATATTCCTCCACGACCAGCGACTCGCCGGGCCGTCGCCGCCTGATCGTACGGACCGCTCCGGCCAGATCGGACGCCACGTACAGCACGTCCTCGCTGGCCACCCCCTCCCTGGGTTTGACCACGAGCGGGTACGTCAGCCCGTCCGGCACCGGATCCCCGGGCCCCAGCCGGACGGAGCGGACCCGCTCGATCCCCGCCTGCGCGAGCCTGCGGCGGGTCAGGAACTTGTTCTTGGCGGTCAGGCAGGCCCGCCAGTCCTTGCCGGGCAGCCCGAAGTAGTCGGCGGCCATGGCCGTCTCCGCCTGCAGATGATCGGAGTTGGAGAAGAGGGCGTCGGGCCTGCCGAGGTGCTCGATCGTGTCGATCAGAGCGCGCGGGTCGCGCACGTCGCAGGCGACGGCGCTGGGATGCCGCTCCGGCCGGTCGGTGAGGATCGTCACCGCACACCCCAGCGCGCGGGCGGCGGGCAGGAATCCGCCGGTCACCGAATCGGTCGCTTTGAGCGCGGTCAGGTAGAGCCGCAACGCGAGGCACCCCCGGAGGATCAGGTAAGCCTAGCCTAACTCACAAGATCCTAGTCCCTCGAAGATCCGGCTGAAGCCGTGGATTCGTAATCGGCGGACAACCCCGAGGTCATAGGATGACATGGGATTTAGGAAGGGTGGGGCCGTGGAAACCGCGGAAGAGCAACTCATCGGACCGCTGCTCCTCGCACGCGGCACCATCGACAGATCGGGCGCGTTGCGCGCCGACGACGCCTGGTTGGAACGTGCCTGGGCGGATCCGGCGACCCGGGTGCTCCTCGTCGACAACGGCCGCACCCTCGTCAGGCGCACCGGCGACGAGGTCCACGCCGTGCTCCTCACCACCGCCGAGGCCCCGCCCGGCGAGCGCTATCTGCTGGGAGTCGCGGACGACGTCGCCTACTTCGCGGTGGCCGCGCCGCTGCCCGGCGTGCCCGGCGGGCACGCCGGCGAGGTCAACGGCCGCCTGTCCAGCGTCATGAGCCTGCGGGACGCCCCCGACGGCCAGGCGGTCCCCGCCGGCCTGCGGCAGGCGGGCGGGCTGCTCGGCGACCGCGACGCCGGCCTGCTGGTCTACGCGGTCGCGCTCGAGGCCTGGCACACCACCCACGACTACTGCCCGCGCTGCGGCACCCGCACCGAGGTGCGGGCGGGCGGCCACATCCGGGTCTGCCCCCAGGACGCGAGCCAGCACTTCCCCCGCGTCGACCCCGCGGTCATCATGCTGATCCGCGACGCCGACGACCGCTGCCTGCTCGCCCGCGGCCCGCACTGGCCCGAAGGCCGCCTGTCGATCCTGGCCGGCTTCGTGGAGCCCGGCGAGTCCCTGGAGGCCGCCGTCGTCCGCGAGGTGGCCGAGGAGGTCGGCATCGCGGTCACCAACCCGCGCTATCTCGGCAGTCAGCCCTGGCCGTTCCCGCGCAGCCTCATGCTCGGGTTCTTCGCCGAAGCCCTCACCACCGACCTGACCCCCGACACCGAGGAGATCGCCGAAGCCCGCTGGTTCTCCCGCGAGGAGCTGGCCGAGGCCCTGGAGTCCGGAGAGCTGCGTCTTCCGCCGTCGGTCTCCATCGCCCGCCGTCTCATCGAGACGTGGTACGGCAAGCCCCTCGAGGGTGACTGGTAGGTCAGGCCGCTTCCAGGAGGGCCTTCACCTCGCGGGCCGAGGGGTTGGTGCGGACCACGCGCCCCTTGGCCGTCTCGATCACCACGGTCGGCACGACCTGGTTCCCGTTGTTGACACTCATCACGAACGCGGCCGCGTCGGGGTCGCGCTCGATGTCGATCTCATCGAAGCGGATGCCTTCTCGGGTCAGCTGCGACTTCAGCCGCTTACAGGGACCGCACCACGAAGTGCTGTAGACCGTGAGCGCCATGTCAGGGATTCCTCCAAGGTCAGGAACGGGCGTCCCGTGCAACAACGCGGGACGCCCCGGTAATCCCCTATCCGATGCGTTCGGAAATCCAGGCCTGCACCCGCTCGGCCACGCGCACGTCGCGGTAGAGCCCGGAGGCGTGCGCCGTGCCCGGCACGGTGACGACCTTCACCGGCACCCCCGCCTTGCCCAGCATCTTCTTCGCCAGCATGCTCTGCACCGGAGGCACGAACTCGAACTGCGAGTGCACGGTCAGCATCGGCGCGTCCTTGCTGCTGGCGTGCCAGGCGACCTCCATGCTGGCCCAGACCCGCGAGCACTTGCCCTTGGGCGCGCAGCCGCCGGCCAGCCGGATCGCCGCCTTGCGGAGCTGCTGGGCGTAGGGGTCGGCGGCGGTGGCGCCGTCGGTGTAGGCGCGCAGCGGCGAGATGATCGGCGACAGGCCCACGACGCCCTTGAGCCCCGGCGTGCCGTTGCCGTAGGTGCCCACGGCGGCGGCGATGTGCCCGCCCGCGGAGAAGCCGGTCACCACGAAGTTGCTCGTGTCGAACGCCCATCGGGCGGCGTGCCGCTTGGCCGTGGCGATGGCGTCCAGCGCGTCGACGCGCTGCGCGGGCCAGGCCGCCTCGGTGGAGAGCCGGTAGTTGATGTTGAAGACCGTGTAGCCGCGGTCGGCGTAACTCCGCGTGATCTCGGTCATCTGCTTCTTGTCGCCGCTGGACCACCAGCCGCCGTGCACGATGAAGATCCCCGGGCGCTTCTGCCCGTCGGGGGTCCACCAGACGTCCATCTGCTGGTGGCGGTGCTTGCCGTAGGAGACGGTCTCCGAGGCTAAACCGCCCATCCCGTCCAGATCGGTCGTGGAGGTCGTCGGTGTCGGACCCGGTACGGGGTCCGTGCTCGCCGACGCGGTCGCGGGCGCGAGCGCGACACACGTGAGCGCGATCGCGCTCAAGGAAACCGCTGTTCGCACGGCCTTCCTTTCTCCTCCATGCTCAGGGACGGCCCCATTGTGATGGAAGCAACCGGTTCTTTGCACCTCGTTGCCTCACAGCGGGTGAATGCCGCAGCTTGCCAGAATGGAGTCCGGACCGCCACCGGCTGGGAGACTGAATGAGTGAACAGCGTGGATGACGTGCTGTCCGGGCTCGATCCGGAGCAGCGTGAGGTGGCAGAGACCCTGCGTGGGCCGGTCTGCGTGCTCGCCGGCGCCGGCACGGGCAAGACCAGAGCGATTACGCACCGCATCGCTCATGCCGTGCGCAGCGGAGTCGTCGACGCACGCAGCGTGCTGGCAGTGACATTCACCACACGGGCGGCCGGCGAGCTGCGGCAGCGGCTGCGCGCGCTGGGCGCGCCCGGGGTGCAGGCGCGCACCTTCCACGCCGCCGCGCTGCGGCAGCTCACCTATTTCTGGCCCCGGGTGATCGGTGGCGAGGCGCCTTCGGTGATCGAGTCCAAGCTGCCGGTGCTGGTGGAAGCCTGCCGCCAGATCCGGAAAAATCCGGATCGGTCCGAGTTGCGGGACATCGCGGCCGAGGTCGAGTGGGCCAAGGTCACCCAGGTCGGGCCGGAGGACTACGTCGCGGCGGCGGCCAAGCACCACCGCACCTCTCCCGTGCCCGCCGAGGAGGTGGCCCGCCTCTACGAGGGCTACGAGCGGATCAGGCGCGAGCGCCACCTGGTCGACTTCGAGACCATCCTGGAGCTCACCGCCGCGGTGATGACCGAGCACCAGGAGGTGGCGGGCCAGATCCGCCAGCAATACCGCTACTTCGTCGTCGACGAGTACCAAGACGTCAACCCGCTGCAGAAGCTCCTGCTCGACACCTGGCTCGGCGGGCGCAAGGACGTCTGCGTGGTCGGCGACCCCAACCAGACGATCTACTCCTTCACCGGCGCCACCCCGCGCTACCTGACCGGCTTCGCCGTCGAGCACCCGGACGCCGCGGTCATCAAGCTGGTCCGTGACTACCGCTCCACGCCTCAGGTGGTGGACCTGGCCAACCTGGTCATCGCCAAGGGCAGATCACCGCACCGCGTGGAGCTGATCGCGCAGCGCCCCGAAGGCCCCCGGCCGACCTTCGCCGACTACGACGACGAGCCGGCCGAGGCCGCCGGAGTCGCCCGCGCCATCCGCAAGCTGATCGACCAGGGCGTGCCGTCCCGCGAGATCGCCGTGCTGTTCCGCACCAACTCCCAGTCGGAGGCCTACGAGCAGGCCCTGTCCAAGGCCGAGATCCCCTACGTCCTGCGCGGGGCCGAGCGCTTCTTCGAGCGTCCAGAGGTACGGCAGGCGGTCGTGCTGCTGCGCGGCGCGGCCCGCTCCGCCGCCGGCGAGCCGCTGGCCGCCGAGGTCCACCACATCCTGGCGGGCGTCGGCCTGACGCCGGCACCGCCCGGCGGCGGCAAGGCACGCGAGAAGTGGGAGTCCCTCAAGGCCCTGGCGGACCTGGCCGAGGACCTGGCCGCCACCGGCGCGGATCTGCAGGCGTTCGTCGCCGAGCTCGAACGCCGCGCGTCCGAGCAGCACGCGCCGCCGATCGAGGGGGTCACCCTGGCCTCCCTGCACGCCGCCAAGGGCCTGGAGTGGGACGCCGTCTTCCTCGTCGGCCTGACCGACGGCATGATCCCCATCATCTACGCCGAGACCCCGGAGCAGATCGAGGAGGAGCGCCGCCTGCTCTACGTCGGCGTCACCCGGGCCCGCGAGCACCTGTCCCTGTCCTGGGCGCTGTCCCGCGCCCCTGGAGGCCGTAAGAGCCGCCGCCCGTCCCGCTTCCTGGACGGCCTCACCGGCCGCGCGCCCGCCTCACCGCGCGCGGCGGCGCCCGCCCGCGAACGTCGTACGGTCGCGCCTCCGGTGAGCTGCCGGGTCTGCGCCAGGTCCCTGACGACGGCGCCGGAGCAGAAGCTGGGCCGCTGCGCCACCTGCCCGGCCGACTACGACGAGGCCCTGCTGGAGAACCTGAAGGTCTGGCGCGCGGCCACCGCCAAGGAGGCGAAGCTGCCGCCGTACGTCGTGTTCACCGATGTGACGCTGCAGGCCATCGCGGAGCGCGCGCCCACCACCGAGCAGGAGCTGTTGTCCATCGCCGGCATCGGCCGCGTCAAGCTCGACCGCTACGGCGAGGCGGTCCTTGGCCTCTGCCGCGCCGCCTCTCCGTGATGTGCGGTTCTGCGGTAGTGGCACCATGTTGGGGGCGGATTTCCCGTACGGCAGATATGAGGGGCTCTTTGTGAACGAGGCGCTGAAGGAACTCCTCGACCTGCTCGATCTTGAGCAGCTCGAACTGGACCTGTTCCGGGGGCGCAGCCCGAGGGAGCGCATCCAGCGCGTCTTCGGCGGGCAGGTCGCCGCGCAGGCGCTGGTCGCGGCCGGTCGCACCGTGGACTCCGACCGGAACGTGCACTCCCTGCACGCCTACTTCATCCGCCCCGGCGACCCCTCGGTGCCGATCGTCTACAACGTCGAACGGGTGCGGGACGGCAGGTCGTTCACCACGCGCCGGGTCACGGCCATCCAGCACGGCAAGACCATCTTCACGATGTCCGCGTCGTTCCACGTCCTGGAGGACGGCGTGCAGCACCAGGCACTGGTGAAACCGGACGTGCCGGACGCCGAGTCGCTGCCCGGCTACCAGGAGCGGATGTCGGGGCTGCTCGGCACCCACCCCGAACTACGCGAATGGGTCTCCCGGCCGCGCCCGGTGGACTCCCGGTACGCCTCCCCGCTGACCTGGGAGGCGTACATGAATCCGGAGCTGCGCTCCGCCGAGACCAACGTCTGGTTCCGCTACGACGCCGACCTGCCGGACGATCCGCTGCTGCACGTGGTGCTGGCCGCCTACGCCTCCGACTTCACCCTGGTCGACACGGTCCTGCTGGCGCACGGCATGGCCT
This sequence comes from Nonomuraea glycinis, assembly GCF_014646515.1. Classification (GTDB taxonomy): domain Bacteria; phylum Actinomycetota; class Actinomycetes; order Streptosporangiales; family Streptosporangiaceae; genus Nonomuraea; species Nonomuraea glycinis. The sequence continues at coordinate 29,218 of NZ_BMNK01000011.1, read as the reverse complement.
GGGGAGCCTCGGACATGATGGGCGCCTCCCTTGATCACGCCATGTGGTTCCACCGGCCGTTCCGGGCCGACGACTGGCTGCTGTACGCCCAGGAATCCCCCTGGTCAGGGGCGGCGAGAGGGCTCGCGCGGGGCGAGATGTTCACCGCGTCGGGCGAGCTGGTGGTGTCGGTGGTGCAGGAGGTCATGATCCGGTTGAGAAAATCGTAAAACTGCAGGTAGAAAATATGTTGCCCAGTTCCCGGATCCCGGTTTAGGGTCTTGGACAAGCGAGTCGGGCAATCAGCCCGACGATCCCAGAGTGGAGGTGAGCCCCGGTGATCAGCATCAAGATGACGGCCACGCAGTGGCTCGCTTCCGCATGCCGTGACTCGGTCAGGCTCGTCGATGGGCCGGCCAAGCTGCGGCGGGAGCAGTCTGCCCGTCGTCAGGACCCGGCTTTCTATGCGCGTGCCCATTTCGGTGCGGCCGCCCTGATCGCCCCTGCCTTCGTCGCAGGCAATGAAGTGTCGACCCCGCAGTTCACCAAGGGTGGAAGGTGCGGTCCGCAACCCTGGAGGGATGCGCCGGTCATAACCTGACCGGCACATAGGAGCCCCCAGGCCGCGGATCCGCACACAGGATCCGCGGCCTCTTTGTTTGTCCGTGATCCCCCGAACACCCACGAGGTGCCAGAACAAGATCAAAAAGACCGATCGAAGGAGAAAGCAGATGGGGGCGAAGACGATCATGGACCTGATCGACGAAGCCGAGATCCCCTGCCGTACCGACCCTGACCTGTGGTTCGCAGAGTCACCGGAGGACGTCGAGTTCGCCAAGGCGCTCTGTGGCGGCTGCCCGATCCAGAAGGCCTGCCTGGCCCGCGCGCTCGAGCGCGAGGAGCCATGGGGCGTCTGGGGTGGCGAGCTGATCCTCCGCGGGACCGTCGTACCCCGTAAGCGTCCGCGCGGGCGTCCGCGCAAGCACCCGGTCGCTGCCTGAAGTTCCTGCACAGCCTTCCAACAGAAAGAAGACAGGCAATGAGCATCCCGACGAGTCACATCTCGGCGCCGTATCTCTACCATGAATTGGTAAACGACCGAATACAAACCCTCCATCGGGAGGCGCGAGAGCAACGCCTGGTCGCTCGCATCAGCCGCATCCAGCGAGCTGAGCGCGGGGTCCGACGGGCGAATGAACGCCTCAGCCGGGCCCTGGGCATGGAGGGCTGATCCGGGAGATCCTGCCGCCGGCGCAGGATCTCCCGGATCCTCCGAGATCAACTTAATCGCCCCGCACGGAACACGACCTGTTCCGTGCGGGGCGGTGTCGTTCCCAGCTCCTGACCTGTACGGCTCGGCTCGGCCGTCGGTGTCGTTCGCGGCTCCTGACCTGTGCGGCTCGGCTCGGCCGTCAGTGCGCGACGGCCCCGGAGGCGGCGACCATCCCCGGATCGTCCTCGGCCGACCACAGGCGGGTTGCCATCCAGACGATCCCCGCCGCGGCCACGACCAGGCCGATGAGGTAGACCGGCGCCGGTAACGCGCTTCGCAGCGAGCCGGGAATCATCCCCACGACGTAGAGGGCGACGCCCGGTGGAGGAAGCAGGCCGCTCCGGAGGGCCGCCGCGCCGAACGTCAGCACCCCCGCCACCAGAACGACCGAAGTGACGAGGAACGCCATCCCCGTGCCCCCCGCGAGGAGCCCGGTGACCGTGGCGCCGTCGAGCGACGGGAAAATGAAGTGCAACGCGTACTCGATGGCGAACGCTCCCGCGAGACCGGCGGAGTTGAGCAGATATCCGACCAGGCCGAGATTCCCCGCGCTGCCACGGATGAGCAGGTAGAGCCCGGTGATCGCGAACAGCCCCGTCAACGCTCCGAACGGGGCGATGGCATGGGTGAGAGCCGTCTCGGGGACGACCCCCGCGCGACGGAGCACATTCACGACCAGCAGCACGGCACAGACATAGGCAGCCACGGCGGCTATCCGGTAGAGACGCATGTACGACCTTCCTTCCAGCTTCCTTCTTGGTGATTACGCCGTAAGCATGCGCGCCCCAGGGCCACCGGCTAAGCCTCGGCGGGCCGTCGTAAGCACCCCGAAAGAACTCGACGAGCGACGCGACAGACAGTTCGCTGCTTCGCTGCCCGGTCCGGGATGCACATCTCCTGGAGGACATCGGACCCACGCATCAACTCGGCCGGCCGCGCAGCGCCCATCGACCGATTTAAAGTCCATCAAATGAAATTGATGTATTCTGCTGGCATGGTGTCCAGGGATCAGACGCCTCCGGCGTTCGTGCGGCTGGCCGCCCACCCGCTGCGGTGGCGGCTGCTGACCGCACTGGCCACGAGCGACTATCGGGTCCGTGAGCTGGTCCACCTGCTCGGCGAGCCGCAGAGCCTGGTCTCCTACCATCTACGGCTGCTCCGCGGCGGCGGTCTGGTCACCGCCCACAGGAGCAGCTTCGACGCCCGCGACAGCTACTACCACCTGGACCTGGAGCGCTGCACGCACGCCCTGACCGCCACCGGCCTCGCCCTGCATCCGGCGCTGCGCCTGGCCCCCACCCCGCCACCGGCCACCGCCACCCCTCGGCTTCGGGTGCTGTTCGCATGTACGGGCAACAGCGCCCGCTCACCGATCGCCGAGGCCCTGCTGCGCCACCGCACCGGCGGCCACGTGAAGGTGACCAGCGCCGGCAGCCACCCCAACCCGCGCATACACCCTCACGCCGTACGAGTCCTACGCGAGCACTACGGCATCGACCTCGCCGACCAGCGGCCCCGCCACCTGGACACGATGGCCCACCGCCGCTTCGATCACCTGATCACCCTGTGCGACAAGGTCCGCGAGGTCTGCCCCGACTTCACCGGCCGACCGCGCCAGACCCATTGGAGCATCCCCGCCCCACCCCCCACCCACGTCCTCGACCACCCAGCTACGAGCGACCTCGACCGGGCAGCTATGAGCGACGTCGACAGGGCGAGCTACTCCGCTTGCAGAGACATGGCGGCGGAGATCGACACCCGTATTCGCTACCTGCTGCCCGTCCTCGCCCACGCCACGAACTCGGAGATCGAGCCATGACCACTACACCCGACGAACTCGTCAGCGTCCGCTACATCGTCGACGATGTGGCCGCCGCCGTCCACTTCTACACGAGCCACCTGGGCTTCACCCTGCACACCAACCCGGCCCCCGCCTTCGCCGACGTGGTACGCGGCCCCTTGCGCCTGCTCCTGTCCGGCCCTGCGAGCTCCGGTGCCCGCGCCACCCCCGACGACTCCACCGCCCCCGGCCGCAACCGCATCCACCTCATCGTTCACGACCTTGAAGCCGAGATCGCCCGGCTACGCACCGCTGGGCTGTCCTTCCGCAGCGACGTCATCGCCGGCCCCGGCGGACACCAGATCCTCCTGGCCGACCCAGCCGGCAACCTCATCGAACTCTTCGAACCCGCTTCCCCGTGAATCCCCTCTTCAGAACTTCCACGGCGGACTGAGCCAGAGCTTTATGGGAGGCGAGCTGGGCCAGGAGCTCTAAGGAGGGCGAGCTGGGTCAGGAGCTTTATGGGAAGGCGAGCTGGGTCAGGAACGCTATGAGGAGGCGGATTGGGCCATGGGGCGGATGGCTTCCTCGAAACGCCGCGCCTCATTCCGGTCCACGGCCAGATCGATGATCTTGCCCTTCTTCCAGGCCGTGAGAGCCTCGGCCGGCGGGTGGTCGATCAGCGCGGCGATCGGCGGCACGGCCTTGGCCACCGGTTGGGCGAAGACCACCGATGCCATCCGGACGAGAGCGCGCAGCGGCTGACCGAAGGGCTCATGCAGCCCCGTCGCGACGAACACCGGGTTGTACAGCACGTACTTCGTGCGCTCAGAGGCGTAAGCCGCCCCGAGCAGTTCGCCGGCCTTGGCGCCCTGCATGGTCGCGGCGATCGCTCGGTACCTGTCCTTCAGTTGAAGGTCGTCCCAGCGAATCCGGCCGCCCTGCCCAGCGCCGCACAAGTTGATGATCACAGGCGCCGCAGCGCTCTCCAACGAGCCGCGCAGCCCGTCGGCCATGAGCCATCGGTTGAGCACATAGAGGGCGAAGGTGTGTTCAATACCCTCGTCAGTCTCCACCCGTACCGGGTTGAACCGGAACGCGGCGAGCACCAGCGCGTCGACCACGGGGTGCTCGTCGCTCAGCCGTTCCACCAGGTCACGGGTCTGGCGGAGGGAGCTGAGGTCAGACTGGACGAACTGCGCCATCGGGACCACCTCGCGCAGACGCCGCCCGCCCTCCTCGCTGCTGCCCACCGCCACGACCTGATCGCCGCGCTCGGCGTAGTGCCGGGCCAGGGCCATACCGAGGCCGTTCGTGCCGCCGGTGACCACGATGGTGCGAGACATAGTTGAGACTCCCCTCAAGTTGAAAGATGCCTCAAGTTAACTAAGCTTGCGGACATGCGCAAGGACGCCGTGCAGAACCGTGAGCGCCTCCTGCAGGCGGCCCGGCAACTATTCGCGGATGGAGGGCTCGACGTGCCCCTCGAAGAGATCGCACGCACGGCCGGGGTCAGCATCGGAACGCTCTACAACCGGTTCCCCACCCGGGACGCTCTGGTGGAGGCGGTCTTCGCGGACCGAGTGGCGACCGTCGCCGATCTGGCTGAGCGGGCACTGGCGATGGACGACGCCTGGGATGGGTTCGTGGCGTTCCTGACCGGCGTGTGCGAACTGCAGGCCGCCGACCTCGGCTACAACGACCTCGCCGCACGGACGGCGCCGGTGGACGGCGATCGTGGGTACGGTCTGATGCTGAAAATCCTCGACCGCGCTCAGCGATCCGGGGAGTTGCGGCCCGACGTCACACTCGCCGACATGGCCTTCGTGCTCTGGGGCGTGGCGGCGACCATCAGAGCCACCCACGAGGTAGTGCCAGGAGCCTGGCGACGACATCTCGCCCTGACCCTGGACGGCCTACGCACAGCCACGGCCCACCCATTGCCGGCCCCTCCCATGTTCACCGAGCAGACCCGCGCCGCGCTGCGGAAGTGCTGACCCTCCACGGCTTTCTCTCATGATCACCCCTGCGGGTGAGGAGGACTCATAGACACGTTTGGAGGGCTTGAAGCGCGTTCGAGGGAAGTGCGCCCGGGTTTCGTCAGAGGGGAAGTGCCCCGGGTTTCGTCAGAGGGAAGGGCTGGAGCTTTGTCTCAGGGATGGCGGAAGTTGTGTCTCAGGGGACGGCGAGGGCTTCGTCGTTGGGGTCTTCCAGGAAGCCGGGGACCCAGCGGATGGCCTCGTCGCGGAAGCGGGCCGTGGTGCCGAGCTGGCATAGGACACCCACTCCGGCGGCGTGCACGCGGTGGATGAGGACGTAGGAGGCCGGCAGGTTGAGCTGGCGCACGACGTTGGTGGGGCGGAGATCGGTGACGCTGGCTGCCTGGGCTCGAAGCCATTCGCGGCTGAAAGTGAACTCTTCGACGGCTGTCGGCTCGACGTAGGGGGCGAGGAAGGCGCGCAGGGCGTCGGGGTCGATCTCAATGCCGGGGCGGATGAAGCCCTCGTCACGCAGCCCGTTGACGACGGTTTCCATGTCGCCCTGGTTGAAGATGCGGGTCAGGAGACCGAAGACCTGGGGGTAGCCGCCGGGCATCCGGTTGACGGCGCCGAAGTCGAGGATGCCGAGCTTGCCGTTGGACAGCATGCGGAAGTTGCCCGGGTGCGGGTCGGCGTGCAGCATGCCGACGCGGGCCGGCGAGCAGAACAGGAACCGGACGAACAGCAGACCGGCATGATCCCGCTCCTCCTTGGTGCCGTCGGTGATGACGCGGGACAGCGGGGTGCCGTCCATCCACTCGCTGACCAGGATCATCTCGTTGGCGGCGATCACGTCGGGAACGTGGAAGTCGGGGTCGTTGTGGAATTCCAGGGCGAACGCGTGCTGGGCCTCGGCCTCGCGCAGGTAGTCGAGCTCTTCGGCGACCCGATCGCGCAACTCGGCCAGCACCGCCTTGATGTCGAGACCGGGAAGCAGCGCGCCGAACATCTTGCCCAGGCGGGCCAACTGCGCGAAGTCGCCCAGCAGAGCCTTACCGGCTCCCGGGTATTGGATCTTGACCGCGACCTGCCGGCCGTCATGCCACACGGCCTTGTGCACCTGGCCGATGGAGGCGGCCGCGGTCGGCTGGTCGTCGAAGGAGACGAAGTTGTCGCGCCAGTCGTCGCCGAGCTGCTCGCTGAGCACCTTGTGGACGGTGGCGGCCGGCAGCGGCGGCGCGGCGTCCTGAAGCTTGGTGAGCGTGGCGCGGTACGGGCCGACGATCTCCTGCGGCAGGGCCGCCTCGAAGATGGACAGGGCTTGGCCGAGCTTCATGGCCCCGCCCTTGAGCTCGCCGAGGACCTTGAAGATCTGCTCGGCGGTGCGCTGCTGGATCTCCTCCGCGACGATCTCCGCGGACTTGCCGCCGATGCGCTTACCCAGCCCCATGGCGGTGCGACCGGCGAAACCGAGTGGAAGGGCGGCCAACTTGGCGGAGCGCGTGACTGCTCGGCGTGGAAGATCGCTCACACTGATGCGCGGAATCCCAGACGGGACGCCACTTCCCCCCTTCGTGGTCGATACCTGAACATGTCAATCACAGGTAGCTGACATGACCATTGTGCGCGGATATGGGTTGTTTCGTGTACACCGACATTGCGGATGCATGACCCACGATCGTCGTTCCCAGTTCCCATCGGGGGAGACATCCCTTGTGCCGTTGGTCACAACCGCGTCCCGGCCCTCGAGATGAGCGAGTGCGTGGCCGGTCGCCGCTGCCGCCACCAGGCTCGCGAGGACCGCATCGCAGGCGATTTCGCCAGGAGGGAAGCCGCCGAGGCGTGCGGTGACGATCGGCCAGGCGGGGTCGCCGTCGCGACGAGCCAAGTCTAGGCAATGCAGACATGCGCTCTGACCAGGCAGGACCAGCGGCCCCACGCAACCGTGGCCCTCGAAGGCCGACACGAGAAGGTGAGGGATGCCGAGGTCGAGGAGCTCGTTGGCGAGCACTCGGTCGAGCGGGCGCACCGGAGCGAGGATCACGAGGTCGGGCCGCTGGGTTCTGTCGCCCAGGTAAGGCCCACCGGCTTTCGCGTCCACGGTCGGATCCCAGGGCTCCGCACCGCTGAGGGCGGAGCGGGCGCGGCCGGGTCTGGTGTTCGTGCCCTCGCGGTCTGCACGCGCCGCAGGTGGCTTGCCGAGGTCGGCGTCCACGGTGGTGCCGGGATGGTCCGCACCGCTGGGGGCAGAAAGGGCGCGGCCGGGTCTCGCACCCGGGATCCGGCCCGGGTGGTCTGCAGCGCTGCCGGTTGAGGGTGCGCGGCCCGGTTTGGCGTCTTTGGTGCGGCTTCGACGGTTGGTGATGCTGGCGGTAGAGGGAGAGCTCGGGGAACTCGGGGTGGGGTTGTGGGTGGGCTCTTGTGGGATTGGGCTGGTCGCTCTGCGGGCGAGTGCCACCGCGCCGTCCTGGCGGCTGAGGCCGAGCTCGGACCAGGTCAGGCCGCCGGGCGTGAGGTCCTCCGGGCGGGTCGGTTCGGGATCGATCACGCGGATCGTGCCCACGCCGGCAGCGGCCAGCAGGGCGACGATCTGGGCGCCCACCCGGCCGGCGCCGTAGACGCGCACCTGCGCCTGTCTCCTGCGGCGCATCGTTGCCCGGCCGCCGTCAGGGGTGGACGAAGCCAGATCCAGGGCGTCCAGGTCGGGCCTGAGGCGGTCGAGCTCAGCCAAGGGGAGAGGCAACGGCGGGGCGCCGGCGTCGTGAATCACGCCCTGTCGCATGAGCTGATCGAGCAGGGATCGGGCGCTGGGCTCGTCCAGTCCGGCCGCCACGGCCTCGCGCAGGACGTGGGCGAGGTCACGGGTGCCGTCGAGAGTGTCGAACCACTGGCGGATCGGCCGGGTCAGGCCGTTCAGCATGAGCGCCCGCTGAGGGTGCAGGCCGATCTGGAGGGTGTGCTCGTCACGGTCGACGCACCGCAGGGCGGGTTTCACGCGTGGCCTCATGCCGTGAAGATTCGCACGAGTCTCCAAGATCCCGAGACTCTTTTCTCGGCCCTGTGGATAACTTCCGCCAACAACAGAAACCCTGTGGATAACCGCCCGATGAAGACGGACCACCCACCGGAGACGGCCGCTCCAAAGCTACGCTTCCCCGCATGAGCGAGCTTCTCGTCGATCACCAGGACGACGGCGTCGTCCTGGTCACCCTCAACTGCCCCGACGTACGCAACGCCATGACCGACGGCATGACCGACGCCTGGCAACGGACCATGGCCGCCCTCGCCAGGGACCGAGACGTCCGTTGCGTCGTGGTCACCGGCGCCGGCACCGCCTTCTGCGCCGGCGGGGACCTGTCGTGGCTGGGGGAGCGGGGCGTGGAGCCGGTGGATCGGCTGCGCGACAGGATGCTCGCCTTCTACCGTTCCTGGCTCTCCATCACCGAGCTGGAGGTTCCCACGATCGCCGCGGTGAACGGCGCGGCCGTGGGGGCGGGCCTGTGCGTGGCGCTGGCGTGCGACCTCGTGTACGCCGCCGACGACGCCAAGCTGCTGGCACCGTTCACGGCACTCGGCCTGCACCCGGGGATGGCCGCCACCTACCTGCTGCCGAGGCGGGCGGGCACCGGCCTGGCGAGGGAGATGCTCCTGACGGGCCGTACCCTCTCAGGCGCCGAAGCAGCCGACAAAGCCCTAGTAAATCGATCTTTCCCAAAAAATGACCTTATGTCGGAAGTGATGGCTATCGCCAGAACGGTGGCCGGCAACGCCCCCATTGCCACCAAACTCACGAAAGTGGCACTCAATGAGGATCATCAACACCTGGAAGCCGCGCTCAGATGGGAATCCCTGGCCCAGCCGGTGACCATGACATCCGCCGACATGATCGAGGGCCTGACGGCGCATCGGGAAAGTCGTGTTCCCAAATTCACCGGGTCTTAATCATCTGACCAGCAGAAACAGCGTCCACCCTCTGTGGAATTCCGCCAGTCTCGGCTAACGTGCATATGTGCCCCCCGAGACAGTCGAGGTCCGACGTAGTTCTCGTCGCCGGCGCACGGTCTCCGCATACCGTGACGGCGACAAGACGATTGTGCTCCTGCCCGCCTGGCTGAGCGGCGAGGACGCTGATGAGTGGGTGAGCCGGATGCTCGATCGGCTTGCTGCGAAGGAACGCCGACGGCGGCCGACGGACGAAGCGCTCCTCGAGCGGGCCAAGGAGCTGTCGATGAAGTATCTCGACGGCAGAGCCGACCCCGTGAGCGTCCGCTGGGTTGACAACCAGCAGCATCGATGGGGCTCGTGCACTCCGGAGAGCGGCACGATCAGGATCTCGACCCGCCTCAAGGGCCTACCCGAATGGGTCATCAACTACGTCATCATCCACGAGCTCGTGCACCTGCTGGTGCCGAGCCACGGCCCCCGTTTCTGGGCGCTGGTCGAACAATATCCCAAGGCAGAGCGGGCGCGCGGGTTCCTCGAAGGATTCTCCGTCGCGGCGCAGACGGCACCGGAGGAATGTTGACGCGCGTCGTCGCGGTCCTGGTACGGCAGAGCATGGCGAGGTCCGCCCCCCGAGGCGTCGACGCACGGTCGTGGCTGGAGGCGGTGGCCGAGGACACCTACGAGATGGTCTCCGGCCTGGAGCTCGTGACCCCCGTCCTGGTGACGAGCGTCCCCGGCCTGGACGAGATCGTCTGGCCCGGCACCGAGGTGATCTCCATTGCCGAGGACGAATCACTCAGGAGCATCCTCGGCAGGCTCGGCGGCGACCAGGCGGCGGTGATCGCGGGCGACGCGCCGGACCTGCCGCCGCTGCTGGTCGGCAAGCTGTTCAGGGAGCTGGGCCGGGCGCAGATCACGGTCAGCCCGGCCGAGCGCGGCGGGGCCGTCGCGCTGGCCTGCGGCCTGCCCGCACCCGCTTGGGCGGACCCGGACCTGGACGACCCGGACCTGGTGGCGACGCTGCGCGCGCAGGCTCCCGGCTCGCGGATGGTGGCGACCACGCCGGGCTGGCACCGCCTGCGCACCCCGGACGACGTCGAGCGCCTGGACCCCGGTCTCGAAGGCTGGGACAACACGCGCGCCCTGCTCACGGCACGGTGAGCTCCGCGAACACCGCCCGGTGATCGGTGCCGGGCACGTCGTGCACGCTGACGGCCTTCACCCCCACCCGATGGTCGACCAGCACATGGTCGATGGTGATGATCGGCGGAATCCGCTTGTTCGCCGGCCAGGTGGGGATCAGCCCGGCGCCGACCTGGGCGGCGGCGTCCTTGTAGCCGCGATCGAGCAGGCGGCGCATCGCCGCGTGGTCGAGTGAGGCGTTGAAGTCGCCGGCCAGGATCCGCACGGTCTCGGCGGAGGCGCCGGGGAAGGACTCCAGGGACTCGTTCCACTCGGTCACCTGACGGCCGAGCGGCGGGAACGGATGGACGTCGATGAACTCGATCGGCCGGGCGCCGGGCAGCGTCAGCCGCGCCGCGGGCATGTTGTGGCTCCCGGAGCGCGCCGCCACACCGGCGATCGGGTCGAGTGGATGCCTGGAGAACAACCCGCTCCCGCCCGCGGACCATTCGGCCTGGACCACGCGGTGCGGCATCAGCTCACGCAGGCCGGCCTGGTCCAGCCGCTCGACCGCCTCGGGAGTCAGCTCCTGCGTGTTGAGCACGTCGGCGTCGAGGTCGTACACCATCTTCATGATCGCCTGGGTGTCGGCCTGCCCGAACAGCATGTTGATGCTCAGCACCCTGAGCGGACTGCCCGGAGTGGCCTCAGCCGTGCCGAACGCCCGGGGCAGCACGCTGAAGCCGAGCGCGGTGGTGGTGAGCAGGGCGACCACGGTGGCGGCGCGCCTGCGCCCCAGCGCGGCGATGAGCAGGGGGATCAGCGAACCCGCGGCGGCGTACGGGGTGGCGGTCATGAGCTGGGTCGAGATCGACCCGCGCTCCAGCCCCGCCAGCCTGGCGACGGCCCAGGCCGCGAACGGCGTCACGGCCAGCCAGGTCAGCGTGGCGCGGGCGCGCCCACTGCGCTTGCGGCGAACGGGAGTGACAATGGTGCCGCCGACGGGACTTTCGGCCGAAACCTCCACATGCCCCCCTTTGGAACGATCCGATCTCCCGGGGACTCTAGCCAAACGCGCGTGAGCGCGAGGTAAGAGCGGCCTGCCCGCGTGCGGCCAGGCGGCGGGTCGCCTCGTCGGAGAGCTCGGGGATCCCGTCGATCGGGAACCAGCGCAGATCCAGCGATTCATCACTGATGACCGCTTCGGCCCCCGCAGGGGCCACGGCGGCGTACTCGACGTCGAAATGCCGGCTGTCCGGCGGATGACACCAGACCCGGTGCTTGTCCAGCGCCAGCGGGCCGGGCAGCAACTCCAGGTCCGCGATGCCCGACTCCTCCACGGCCTCGCGGAGCGCGACCTCCGTCAGCGTGCGGTCGCCCGGCTCACAGTGGCCGCCCATGGGCAGCCACATGCCGGCCTTGGGGTGCAGGGTGAGCAGCACTCGCGCGCCGTCGTGCGACAGCACCGCCGTCGTCGCCGTCAGATGCCCGGGAACGCACTGGCGCAGCATCGCGTCGTCGTGCGCCGCCAGATGCTCGAGGAACTCCGCGCGCAGCGCCTCCTCCTCGGCCGTCGGCGCGGCCCACGCGGTGAGCACGCTCACCGCGTCGTGGTGCAGGCTCAATTCTGGTCGCCCTCGTCGTCGGGCTTGCGGTCGAGCTGTGAGATGTCCCACGCGGCCTCGCCGCGCACGAACGCCTCGGGGTCGTCCAGGTCGTCGGCGTGCGGCATGAGGTCGGGGTGACCCCACAGCGCGTCGCGCCCGTCGATCCCGCGCTCCTGCTTCAGCGCCTGCCACAGCGCCGCCGCCTCCCGCAGCCTGCGCGGACGCAGCTCCAGGCCGACGAGCGTGCCGAAGGTCAGCTCGGCCGGACCGCCCGTCGCACGACGACGTCGTACGGTCTCCGCCAGCGCCACGGCGGAGGGCAGCTTGCCCGCGGCGGCCTCGTCGACCACCGTCGCCACCCAGCCCTCGACCAGCGCGAGCATCGTCTCCAGGCGAGCCAGGGCGGCCTTCTGCCGCTCGGTCTCCTCGGGCTTGAGCAGGGCGCCCCCGCTGAGCGCCTCCTGGAGCGCCTCGGGGTTGTTGATGTCGAGGCCGCGGATCTGCTCCTCCAGCGCGGAGGTGTCGACCGTGATGCCCCTGGCATATTCCTCGACGGCGCCGAGCAGGTGCCCGCGCAGCCACGGCACGTGCTGGAACAGCCGGTGGTGCGCCGCCTCGCGCAGCGCCAGATAGAGCCGGATCTCGTCGGCCGGGTGCTCCAGGCCCTCGCTGAAGGAGGCGATGCCGCCGGGCAGCAGCGCGGCGGTGTCCGACAGCGGCAGCCCGATGTCGGTCGTGCCGATCACCTCGCGCGCCAGCGAGCCGAGCGCCTGGCCGATCTGCTGACCGACCATCATGCCGCCCATCTGCTTCATCATGCCCATCAGCGGCCCGGCCATCTGCTGGGCCTCAGGCGGCAGGTTGGCGCCGCCGAGCGCGCCGCTCATGGTCTCGACCATGCGCTCGGCGATCGGCTCGGCCAGCTTGCGCCACACCGGGATCGTGTTCTCGATCCACTCGGAGCGGCTCCACGCCTGTGGGCCGGACACGCCGCTGGGCAGCGCGGTGGCCTCGTTGAGCCACAGGTCGGCCAGCTGGAGGGCGTCGACGATCTGGCGTCGCTCACCCTCCATGACGCTGGGATCGCCCTCTGCGACCACGGCGTGGCGGGCGATGTTCTTGGCCATGTCCCAGTTGACAGGGCCGGAACCCTGCGGCGCCGACAGCATGTCGGCGAACTGGCGCATCGCCTGAGCCATCTGCTCAGGGTCGCCGAACATGGCGAACGGGTTTTCGTTGGGGTCGTTTTCACGACCTGGCAGGTCAGTCACCGCTCTACCTCGTGCAGGATGGAGGAGTCCACATCCGCCACGTTAGTCGTCCTACGGCGGATCAGTGCAAAGTGAGGACCTGGTGCCTACCTCGAAACGCCCGCGCCAACCAGTCGTAGCGGTCACAGGTGCTGCCTCAGGCCTGGGCCGTGAGTTGCTCGCAAAGCTCGTCTCCTCCCAGGATTTCCGCAGGGTGGTGGCCATTGACGAGGAGCGCGGCGACATCAAGGAGGCCACGTGGAGAGTGATCGACGTACGAGATCCGCTCTTGGCGAACCGAATCTCCGACATCGACGTCCTGGTCCATCTGGCCGGTGACTACGCCGTCGACGCCAACCCCGGGGAGCGGCGGGCGTACAACCTGAGAGCGGCGCAGACCGTGCTGACCGCCAGCGCGGCCGCGCGCGTCCGCCGCGTCGTGCTCGTCACGAGCGCGATGGTGTACGGCGCGGCGCCCGACAACGACGTGCCCCTCGCCGAGGACGGCCCGGTCGCGGCCGAGCCCGACACCGGCGTGGTGGGCGACTACCTGGAGATCGAGGCGCTCGTACGCAGGTCGCTGCGCAGTCATCCGGGGCTGGAGCTGACGGTGCTGCGCCCGGCCGCGGTCGTCGGCCCCGGCGTGGACACCGTCATCACCCGCCACTTCGAGTCACCGAGGCTGCTCACCGTCAAGGGGTGCGAGCCGCGCTGGCAGTTCTGCCACATCGACGACCTGGTCTCGGCGCTGGAGCTGGCCGCGAAGGGCGCGATCAGCGGGGTGGTGGCCGTGGGCTCCGACGGATGGCTGGAGCAGGACAAGGTCGAGGAGCTGTCCGGGATCCGCCGCTTCGAGCTGCCCGCCGGATTGACGTTCGGCACCGCGCAGCGGCTGCACCGGCTGGGCATCACCCCGGCTCCCGCCACGGACCTGCACTATGTCGTCTATCCGTGGGTGGTCGACTGCGTGGGGCTGCGTGCGGCGGGCTGGAAGCCGGCCTGGACCAACGAGGCCGCGCTCGCGCAGGTGCTGGAGCTGCGCGAGAACCGGACGACCGTGGTCGGCAGGCGGCTGCCGGTCAAGGAGGCCACGCTCACCGCGGCCGGTGCGACCGTCGCGGTCATCGGCACCGCCGCGATCGTCCACCAGGTGCGCAAGAAGCGGCGTGCGTGAGGCTTTGAGGAGGACAACTTCTGTAGGCTCTTTTCGTGGACGTTATCCGCTTGCTGGCAATTCGTGACACCGCGCTCTCTGTGGACGAGGTGATGGCCGCGGTGGGTGACCACGCGGCCGGCGGCACGACGCTCTTCGTGGGCACCGTGCGCGAGCAGGACCACGGCAAGCCCGTGACCAGGCTCTCCTACTCGGCGCACCCTTCGGCCGACAGCGAACTGCGGGCGGTGGCGGAAAAGGTGGTCACCGATTTCCCCGTGACCGCGCTCGCGGCCGTGCACCGGGTCGGCGACCTGGAGCTGGGCGACACGGCGGTGATCGTGGCCGTGGCCAGTCCGCACCGGCAGGAGGCGTTCCTGGCGGCGCGCAGGCTCATCGACGACCTCAAGTCCCAGGTGCCGATCTGGAAACATCAGGTGTTCGCCGATGGGTCGACCGAGTGGGTCGGCGCCTGCGAATAAGCTCGATCCATGTCACGACGCGCCCTGACCCTGCTGGTTTCGGCCTTTCTCGTGCTCGCCCTCGGGATCGTGGGGGCGCTGTCGAAGGTGCCGTACGTCGTGCTCAGTCCCGGCCCGACCGAGGACACCCTCGACAAGGTGGACAACAAACCGGTGATCACGATCAGCGGGCGGGAGACGTACCCGACCGATGGTGAGCTGAGGCTCGTCACCGTCGCCTACCAGGGCGGGCCCAACGCCAAGATCGACCTGCTGACCGCGCTGCGCGGCTGGATCGATCCGACCGTGGCCGTGGTGCCGCAGGAGACCATTTTCGCCCCCGACCGCTCTCAGCAGCAGGTCGAGGAGGAGAACACGGTCGAGATGACCAACTCCCAGGACAACGCGACGGCCGCCGCGCTCACCGAGCTCAAGATTCCCTACACCACCGTCATCTCGGTGGTCTCCACCGTGAAGGACCAGCCCGCCGCCGGCAAGCTGCTGAAGGGCGACGAGATCGTCGCGGTGGACGGCAAGCCGGTCAGCGAGATCGATGCGGTCGGCGAGGCGGTCAGGGCGCGCGGCCCGGGCGAGCAGGTGACGTTCGGCGTCGTCAGAGGCGAGCAGAAGCTCGACGTCGCGGTGAAGACCATCGGGGAGCGGGGCAAGGCCATGGTCGGGGTGACCATGCAGGCCAAGTACAAGTTCCCGTTCGAGGTGGACATCAACGTGGGCGACGTGGGCGGGCCGAGCGCCGGGCTGATGTTCTCGCTCGGCATCGTGGACAAACTCACCCGCGGCCCGCTCACCGGCGGCAAGCAGATCGCGGGCACGGGCACGATCACCCCCGAAGGCGAGGTGGGACCGATCGGCGGCATCGCCCAGAAGATGGTCGGCGCCCGTGACGCGGGGGCCACCGTCTTCCTCACGCCGGCCGACAACTGCGCCGAGGCCGTCAAGGGCGTGCCCGACGGGCTGCGGCTGGTCAAGGCGGAGACGCTGAGCGGCGCGGTGCAGGCGCTCGACGCGCTCAACACGGGGAAAGGTGAGGTGCCTTCTTGTAGCTAGGGACGAAACTTCCTGCTATCGCCGTGCGTTAGTCGTAGGGATGGCACCGCGGTGTAGGTTGCCAGACACGGACCGTTTCTTCATCACGACGAGGGGTTGGCCTTGAGCTTCCGGACCCCAGGAGCCGGCGGCAGGGCGATGCGTTTGCCCCGCCGACCGCGACTGCTTCTGCCTGTCGCGATCGCACTCGTGGCGATTGTGGCACTTTTCTTCCTTTTTTCCGGGATTTATACGGATTATCTATGGTTTGACGCCATCGATTACATTCCGGTCTTCTCCGGTGTGCTGCTGACCGAGATCGTGCTGTTCCTCATCGGGGCGCTGCTCATGGTCGGCATCGTCGGCGGCAACATGCTGCTGGCCTTCAGGACCCGGCCGATGTTCGGGCCCGCCATGTTCGGTGGCGGCAGCGGCGCCGACCGTTATCGCATGGCCATCGACCCGCATCGCAAGCTCATCTTCATCGTCGGCATGGCGATGATCGGGCTTTTCGCGGGCTCGTCCCTCGCCGGTCAGTGGCCGACGTGGATGCAGTTCGTCAACGGGGAGCCGTTCGGCAAGACGGACGAGCAGTTCAAGATGGACATCTCGTTCTTCACCTTCGAACTCCCGTTCATCGAGATGGTGCTGAACTTCCTGTTCACCGCCGTCATCATCGCGACCATCCTCGCGGCGATCACCCATTACCTCTACGGCGGATTCAGGCTGCAGTCGCCCGGCGTGCACGCATCCCGCGCCGCACGGGTCCACCTGTCGGTCCTGGTCGGCGTCTTCGTGCTGCTCAAGGCCGTCGCCTACTGGTTCGACCGGTTCGCCCTGGTCTTCTCCGAGCGCGGGTTCGTGAACGGCGCCTCCTACACGGACATCAACGCCGTGCTGCCCGCCAAGACCATCCTCGCGATCATCGCGCTGATCTGCGCCGTGCTGTTCTTCGCCGGCGTCTTCCGGCCGGGCGGCATGCTGCCCGGCGTGTCCCTCGGTCTGCTGGTGCTCTCTGCCGTGCTGATCGGCGGCGTCTACCCGCTGCTGGTCGAGCAGTTCCAGGTCAAGCCCAACCAGCAGGGCAAGGAAGCCGCGTTCATCGGCCGCAACATCACCGCGACGCGGGACGCGTACAAGATCGGTGATGCGGAGATCACTCCCTACACCGCCGAGGTCGACCCGAGCAAGGTGCAGGTCAACGGCGACGCCTCGGTCGCCGGCGTGCGCCTGCTCGACCCGGCGCTCGTGTCCGCGACCTACGAGCAGACCCAGCGCATCCGTGGCTTCTACGCCTTCTCCGACCAGCTCGACGTCGACCGCTATCCCGACTCGACCGGCAAGCTCGTCGACCACATCATCGGCGTCCGCGAGCTGACCGGGCCGCCCCAGGGCCAGAACAACTGGATCAACCGGCACCTCGTCTACACCCACGGCTACGGCATCGTGACCGCGCCGGGCAACAAGGTCGACTCCGGTGGCCTGCCCGACTACGACGCCAAGAACATGCCGGTCACCGGTCCGCTGGCG
Organism: Nonomuraea glycinis; assembly: GCF_014646515.1. Taxonomy (GTDB): domain Bacteria; phylum Actinomycetota; class Actinomycetes; order Streptosporangiales; family Streptosporangiaceae; genus Nonomuraea; species Nonomuraea glycinis. The sequence continues at coordinate 12,092 of NZ_BMNK01000011.1, read as the reverse complement.
TCCAGCACCGCGCTCAAGGAATCGCGCATCTACTTCGGCGAGCACGAGAGCAACCAGCAGTACGCCATCGCCGGCGGCAACCCGAGCAGGCCGCAGGAGCTCGACTACCCGGAGACGGGCGGCACCGGCCAGGCGAACACCACCTACACCGGCGCGGGCGGCGTGCCCGTCGGCTCCTTCGTCAACAGGTTGTTCTACGCCGCCAAGTACGGCGAGGTGAACATCCTGCTGTCGGGCGACATCAACGACAATTCCAAGATCCTGTACGAGCGCAACCCGCGCCAGCGGATCCAGAAGGTCGCCCCGTTCCTGACCCTCGACTCCAACCCTTACCCGGCGATCGTCGACGGACGGGTCACCTGGATCGTGGACGCCTACACCACGTCCAACGCCTACCCCTACTCGCAGAGCGAGAGCCTCGGCGAGATGACCAGGGACCTGTCCACGGACCGCTCCCGCGTCATCGCTCAGCAGCCGCAGGACAAGATCAACTACATCCGCAACTCCGTCAAGGCCACGGTCGACGCCTACGACGGCACCGTCACCCTCTACGGCTGGGACGCCAACGACCCGATCCTGAAGACCTGGAGCAAGGCCTTCCCCGGGGTCATCCGCCCGGCCGCCGAGATGAGCCAGGACCTGCGCGCCCACGTGCGCTACCCGGAAGACCTGTTCAAGGTGCAGCGCTACACCCTGTCGCGCTACCACATCACCGACGCCGCGGCCTTCTACAGCGGCCAGGACTTCTGGAACGTCCCCAACGACCCGTCGCAGGGCGACCGCAACATCAAGCAGCCGCCCTACTACCTGACCACCACGATGCCGGGTGGCCAGCCGACGTTCTCCCTGACGACGACGTTCGTCCCCAGGGAGGGGCCCAACCTGGCCGCCTTCATGGCGGTCGACTCCACGGCCGGTCCCAACTACGGCAAACTCCGCGTCCTGCGCATGCCGTCCAACACCCCGATCCCCGGTCCGGGCCAGGCACAGAACTCCTTCCAGAGCCGGTTCGCCGGTGAGCTCAACCTGCTGGGAGTCGGCGCGTCGGCGGTCCGGTACGGCAACCTGCTGACGCTGCCCTACGCGGGCGGGCTGGTCTACATCGAGCCCGTCTACATTCAGGTGGCGGCCGGCGGCGGCCAGGAGCCGTACCCGATCCTGCAGCGGGTGCTGGTGTCGTTCGGCAGCAAGATCGGCGTCGACCGCACCCTGGAGGGGGCGCTCGCCCAGGTCTTCGGCGGCGAGCAGCAGACGCAGACGGACGAGAACGTCCAGCAGGAGAACAAGCCGACCGAGAACAACCAGGCCGCCACGGCCCTGTCGACGGCCATCTCCGAGGCTGAGAAGGCCTACGACGACGCTCAGAAGGCCCTGCAGACCGACCCGCCGAACTGGGTCGAGTACGGCAAGGCTCAGCAGCGGCTGGACGACGCCCTGGAGAAGCTGAAGACGGCCGGCGCCCAGCCGGTGCCTTCGGCCGGCCCCACGGCTACGCCCTCGGCGACACCCAGCGCCACGCCGACGGTGACACCGACAGGCTCTCCCGCGCCGTCGCCGACGGGGGGGTAGGGCCAGTCAGTTTGCGTAAGCCCCGTGTCAGGGATAGTCTTTAGACACACACCGACGCGGGGTGGAGCAGTTCGGTAGCTCGCTGGGCTCATAACCCAGAGGTCGCAGGTTCAAATCCTGCCCCCGCTACCAAAGAAGAAATGCCCTCCGGGATTATCCCGGAGGGCATTTCTCATTCTCCGGCGACCATTTCCCGGCTCATCATCGGGTCCTGGTAACCCATTCCTTGCCCATCGGGCGAATCGTGCCGTACATCACAGCCCGTACAGCACCGCCGTGCACCTACCAGCGCCGTACATCACAACGGCCGGACTCGACGTGTGGGGCGAGTCCGGCCGGATGTGGGGTTGGGAGTCAGGCCATCAGCACCTCCTGCCGTTGTTGATGCACTCGACGATGGTCCCCATGAGCTGATCCGAGATCACGCCGATGGCGCCGACGTGGTCGGTGATCGGGCTGTGGCGTTCGCTGGCGAAGGAGTCCACGGCGAAGGGGACGTCCGTGCCGTTGGGGCGGGTGTTGGGAAGGTCGTTGTAGATCAGGGTCATGCGCAGTTGCGGCACGGCCTTGGTGCCGCTCGGGCAGGCGCCGTTGTCATCCGGGAAGACGAGGTGGTCGCGGTGGTTGGCGCTGTCGATGTTCTGGCCGTCCCAGCAACTCGGCATGTCGAAGATGCGGGTCACTCGGCTGCCGGAGGGGCAGATCGGGTATTTGTCGGTGATGCGGTCGGTGAAACCGGTGCAGGTCCAGACCGGCCTGGCGTTGGCCGGGCCGTTGGTCACCGCCTTGGCGTCGCCGAAGTTGAGCCTGAGGAAGCGCGGCGCCGCCGTGACCGGCGAGGTGGGATTGCCGCGGTACTCCAGCCGCGCCACTGACGCCCGCACCGGCGTGCCGATGTTGTTCTTGTCCACCTCCGGCGCGCCAGGCTCGTCGTTGGGCCCCCGTACGCGCAGGACCGGCCAGAAGTAGGTCGTCTGGTCAGCCTTGTTGCGGCACGTGGTGTCGGAGGCGGCGAGGCTCTCGTTGGTGGAGAAGGCGTCGGCCGACACGTTGCCCACGTAGTCGTGCAGGTGCTGGGCAGCGTTGACCACGCCGGGGGCGTTGATCAGGTTGTCGGTGTTGCGATGCTCTTCCTCGTTCGTGCCGCAATCGGAGACGAACACGCCCCTGGAGCCGTTCCCGCGCGCCTGCGGTTGCCGGGTGCGTGCGACCTGCCGGATGTCGATGAAGTCCTCGGCCGACGGTCCGATGGCCGCCGCGATCTCCTCCTCGCTCTGGCCGCCGCCGTTCTGGCCGTCAGTCGGCTGAGGGCTGGGTGAGCCGGTCCCCGGGTCGGGCGCGGGTGCGCCGGCATCGTCGAGGCTGCAGGGAGCGAGGGCGGCCAGGTTGTCGGGGCGTTCGGCGGATCGGCCGATGGCTATGGCGATGCGGTCGAGGGTGGCGGCGCGTTTGTCGGCGAGGGGGCCGAGGATGGCGTTCTGGACGAAGTTGGGGCCGCCTTGTCCTTGGGTGTCGGCCAGTCGGTCGTTGGCTTCCTGGATCTGGGTTTCCAGGAGGGCCAGGTTCCGGTCGACTTCGTTCTGAGCGGCGGCCGGGATCTCCGGGAGCTGGTCGTTGACGCTCGGGCAGACGATGCGCTGCGCGCTCCCGCCGTTGTCGTCCTGCGCCGGAGGCGGTGAGGTGGCGTTGTCGTCAGGGGCGGGACTGGGGCTGGGGCTGGGGCTGGGGGAGGTGTCGTTGCCGCCGGAATCGCTGAGCCTGCACGTGGCGAGTGCGGCCAGGTTGTCGGGGCGTTCGGCGGATCGGCCGATGGCTATGGCGATGCGGTCGAGGGTGGCGGCGCGTTTGTCGGCGAGGGGGCCGAGGATGGCGTTCTGGACGAAGTTGGGGCCGCCTTGTCCTTGGGTGTCGGCCAGTCGGTCGTTGGCTTCCTGGATCTGGGTTTCCAGGAGGGCCAGGTTCCGGTCGACTTCGTTCTGAGCGGCGGCCGGGATCTCCTGGAGCTGGCCGGCGACGCTCGGGCAGACGATGGTGTCCGCCGCCAGGCTGCTGGCCTGGGCGGATAACGGAGCGCCGGACAGGACCAGCGCGATGCTGCCGCCTATCGCCACGGCGCCCCACCACGCTCCGCGCCCTCTTCTCCCCGATCTCATATGCATGCGACCTCTCCTTCCGGTCTTGGGAAAGCCCGGTTTCGGAGTGGTACGGGAGAAAGATTGTCTGGGTTCAGCCGCCCCGGCAAGAAGCCCTCCGGGAGTGGTCATCCCGGAGGGCGGCGGTCGAGCGGTCAGCCTTCGTCGCGGTCCGCCTCTTCCTTGGTGTGGTGTACGACCCCGTCCGCGTGGTCCGGAGGCCCGTACACCGTGTAGAGGACCAGCGGGTTGACGCCGGTGTTGATGAAGTTGTGCCGTGTCCCGGCCGGTACGGCGACCAGGTCTCCCTGGTTGACCTCACGGACCTCGCCCCCGACCCGCGCCTCGCCGGTGCCGGCGACGAAGGTCAGGATCTGGTCGTTCTCCTCGTGGACCTCATCGCCGATCTCGCCCCCCGGCGGGATGGTCATGATGACCAACTGGCTGTGTTCCCCGGTCCACAGGACACGGCGGAAGTCGGCACTCTTCTCGGCAATGGTGACGATGGTGAAGTGCTGCACGGTTCTCTCGCTCCCGTAATGATCAGGCACACGGACTCTCGCGCTACTACCCCGCACCCGCGGCCGGTCACCCCAGATACCCGGAATTCCCGCACGGGGCGGAGTATGACCAGATCATGAGACGGTCTGGCCGCCTGGTGCGACGACACCCGCGCTCGCCGTGGTGGTGCGGCGGCGGCCTCAGGGGACCGTGCATCCTGGCGATCCGGGCGGCGAGGGATCGCCGGTGAGGACGGACTTTCCGCTCTACCTGGTATCAAAATATCAACTTTTGTAACAGCGGGTTGTCGCCCGGGAGCGTCACGTGCATAGTGGGGCAAATCACAGTGCACTCGCGGCACTTGCCACCCACAACCGGCAGATCAACTAGCGGATTGGACCTAGCGATGAGCTCCACCCCGCCGATCCGCTCGAAGATCCTCAAGATCCTGCTGGTGCCCCTGATCTCGCTGGTCGCCCTGTGGGCGTTCCTCTCGTACAGCATGGTGGCGGAGACCTCGGGGTTCGCGCAGAGCAGGAGCGAGTGGGACGCGGTCGGCGCGCCCGCTCGCGCGCTGATCGTCGAGGTGCAGCGCGAGCGCCAGCTGTCCGCCGAGCTCGCCGGCGACACGGCGGGCGACGCGCGGCTCGCGGCGCAGCGGCAGCGCACCGACCAGGCCGTGACCCGGATCCGGGACGTGGCAGGTCAGGTGTCGGTGAGCGGCACGCCCCCCGAGGCGGTGCAGGGCCTGCTCAACGAGCTCGACGGGCTCTCCGCGGTACGGGCCGGCGCCGATATGGAGGAGAAGATCCCGCTCGCCACGACCGAGAAGTACGACGCGGTGATCAGCGTCGCGCAACGCCAGTTCGGTGGTTCGGAGCGGGTCACCGAGGTGTCGTCGTACCGGGTGCTGCGCGGGCTGACCGCCTACAGCTCGGTCGCGGAGTATGCCGCCAGGGAGCACGCGGTGCTCACCCCGGCGCTGGCCCGCGGGGAGATGACCCAGGCCGAGCACGCGGCGTTCGTCGCGGCGATGACCTCCCGCCGGGTCCAGCTCGCCGACGCCGACCGCGACATCGGCCCCGACCTGCGGGAATGGCACGCCCAGCTGGCGGCGAGCGTCGCCTACCAGCGCTTCGAGCGAGCCGAGGACGCCGTCTTCGCCTGGGACCTGACCGGCAAGCCGCCGGTGTCCGCGGCCGACTGGCAGCGCGACGCGAGCGAGGCGTTCACCGGACTGACCGGCAACGCTGCCAAGGATCTGCAACGCGCCACGCTCAAGGGCGAGAGCCTCGTCGTCACCGGCCTGCTGCGCATCGTGCTGGTGGTGGGGCTCGGCCTGCTGGCCGTGGTGCTGTCGATCGTGCTCTCCTACCGCTTCGGCCGCTCCCTGGTCGACGAGCTGAAGAGGCTGCAGAGCTCGGCCGTTGAGCTGGCCGAGGTACGGCTGCCCAGGCTGGTCGAGCGGCTGCGCAGGGGAGAGGACGTCGACCCCGCGGAGACGCCGGAGCTGGGCAGCGCCCGCACGGCCGAGGTGGCGGCCGTCGCCCGGGCGTTCTCGGACGTACAGCGGACCGCCGTACAGGCCGCCGTCGGCCAGGCCACCCTGCGCAGGGGCGTCGGCCAGGTCTTCCTGAACCTGGCCCGCCGCAACCAGGCCCTGCTGCACCGCCAGCTCAGCCTGCTCGACTCCATGGAGCGCAAGACCGAGGATCCGGACACCCTGGAGAACCTGTTCAAACTCGACCACTTCACCACCCGCATGCGCCGGCACGCGGAGAACCTGATCATCCTGTCCGACGCCGCCCCCGGCCGCCGCTGGCGCGACCCGGTGCCGATCTACGACGTGGCGCGGAGCGCGGCCCTGGAGGTCGAGGACTACACGCGGGTCACCATCCAGCCGATGCAGGCAGCGCCGCTGCTCGTCGGCAACGCGGTGACCGACGTGATCCACCTGATCGCCGAGCTGGTGGAGAACGCCACCGCCTTCTCCCCGCCGAACACCACCGTTCAGGTCCGCGGCCTGAGCGCGGCGAACGGGTTCGCGGTGGAGGTCGAGGACTGCGGCCTCGGCGTCGAGCCCGCCGTCCTGGCCGAGCTCAACGCCCAGCTCGCCACCCCGCCCGAGTTCGACCTGGCCGGCACCGACCGGATGGGCATCTTCGTGGTCTCGCGACTGGCCGCCCGGCACGGGATCAGGGTCACGCTCCGCCCGTCGCCGTACGACGGGACGACCGCGATCCTCATGCTGCCCGCGAGCCTGCTCACGCCGGCCGCGCCGACCGGCTTCTCCCTGTTCGACGCCACCCGCTCCTACACATCCGCCAAGTCGGTACGTAAACCGATCCACCCCATCCAGTCACCGCCTGCCGCACCTGAGATCGACGACGACCTGGACGGGCTGCCTGTCCGGGTGCGGCAGACCAACATCGCACCACAACTGAGCGGTACACGTCTCAAACCGGACCGCGAAACCTCCGCCCGCTCTCCGCGGGAGCTCCTCGACCTGATGACCTCCATGCAGGAGGGATGGCGTCAAGGGCGCAGAGAGGTGGAAAGGGAACGAGACGTGCGCAACGAAAGGGATTCCCATGGCTGACGCTAGAGCTGAGCTGAGCTGGCTGCTCGACGACCTGACCCACCGGGTCGACGGCATACAGCACGCGGTCCTGTTGTCCGCCGACGGCCTGACGATGGGCGGCTCCAAGGCGCTGACGAGGGAGGACACCGAGCACCTCGCGGCCATCGCGGCCGGCAGCCACGGCCTGGCCTCGGGCACCGGGCGGCATTTCGGACTCGGCGGTGTACGTCAGACGATCTTCGAGATGGAGGGTGGCTTCCTCTTCGTCACGGCCGCCGGACAGGGCGCCAGACTGGCCGTGCTGGCGGCGGGCGACGCCGAGCTCGGACTGGTCACGTACGAGATGGCACTGCTCGTCAAGCGGGTGGGCCAGCACCTGAGCGCCCAGCCGCGAGGAGCGGCGCCCGCACCCGCCTGGAACGGCATGGCGCCATGACGGATGCGGATCCAGGGCCTCTGATCAGGCTGTACGGCCTGACGGGCGGCCGGGCGCGGCCGCCCGGCGAGGCGTTCGATCTGGTGGCCATCGTCACGACGATCATGACGCCGATCGAGCCGGTCGGCCTGAATCCGGAACACCACGCCATGCTGACCATCTGCCACGAGCCGACCCCCGTGGCCGACGTGGCGGCGCAGCTCGGGCTGCCGCTCAACATCACCCGCGTGCTCCTCGGCGACCTCCGGCGCGAAGGCCTGGTCGACATCGCAGCACCGCAGCCCGTCGACGAGACGATCGATGAACGTACCTACAGGGATGTACTGCATGGAATACGCAGGCTTTGACCGCCCCCGGCTCTCCGGAGGTACGCTCACCGCCACTGCCCTGAAGATCCTGGTGGCAGGGGGGTTCGGCGTGGGCAAGACCACCATGGTCGGCACCATCAGCGAAATACGTCCCCTGCACACCGAGGAACTGCTGAGCGACCGCGGCGTAGGCGTGGACGACATCTCGGGCGTGGAAACCAAGATCGCCACAACGGTGGCACTGGACTTCGGCCGCATCACCATCCGCGACGGCCTGTGGCTCTACCTGTTCGGCACGCCCGGACAGGATCGCTTCTGGTTCATGTGGGAGGAGCTGGCGCTGGGCGCGCTGGGGGCGGTCGTCCTGGTCGACACCCGGCGGCTGCAGGACTGCTTCCCCGCCGTGGACTACTTCGAGAAGCTCGACCTCCCCTTCGTGGTCGCGGTCAACTGCTTCGACGGCGCCCGCCGCCACGATGCGGCGAAGGTGCGGCGGGCGCTGGGGTTGGACGAGTCCACGCCGCTCATCATGTGTGACGCCCGCGACCGCGCCTCCGTCAAAGAGGTGCTGACCACCCTGGTCACCCACTCGATGAGCATCCGCTAGCGACGTCAGGACGCCGTGCAGGTGAGGGGCGACGGCGTGCTGCCGTCGCCGTTCCCGCTACCGAGGAAGCCGAACGTGGTCGTCGCGTTCGGCGCGATGCCGCCGTTCCAGCCGAGGTCGGTGACCGTGACGCCACCGGAGGTCGAGAGGCTGCCGTTCCACAGCTGCGAGATGGACTGCCCGCCGGGGAAGGCCCAGCGCACCCGCCAGCCCGCCGTGGGCGACGACCCGGTGTTCCGCACCGTGACCTCCGCCTGGAAACCGTCCGCCCACGTGCTGATCAGCCGGTACGACGCGGCGCAGCCCGCCGGCGGCACCGTGGGAGTGACGGTAGGCGTCACTGTGGGTGTCACGGTCGGGGTGACGGTGGGCGACGGTGCCGCCGAGGCAAGGTCGTAGGCCCGCTGCGGCACGAACTGGCCCGCGGCGGCGAGACAGCCGTCGGCCTCGCCCGGAGGCTTCACCCACAGGAACGCGTCGATGGCCGGGTCCCCGGTCTCGGTGGTGCTCCAGGTGCCGGTGGCCCGGCCTGCCGGATCACACCACTCACTGCCCGCCGGCCCGTTGCCGTTGCGACTGGTGTCCACGACCGCGCCCAGCCCGGAGACCCCGGTCGCGGCGATGACGCTCTTGGCGAACGACACCAGGCCCGCCGTGGCGCGATAGTTCGAGGTGTTGACGGCGATGCCGTCGGCGCTGCCGGCCACGCGCGCGCCGGTCAGCCGGGCGGCGGCCTCCGAGGGTGACAGCCAGGCGTCGTGGCCGATGTCGAAGTAGACGTTCACCTGGGCGGACGTGGCGTTGAAGCGCTCCCCGGCGTAGGCCATGGAGGCCTGGACCTCGGCCTGCTGGGCGGCGTTCATGCAGCTGGACATGATGGCCAGCGCGTCCGGCTCCAGGATGATGGTGGCGGGCCGCCCGCCCAGACCTGCCGCGATCTGGTCGATCCAGCCCCGGTACGCCGCGTGGTCGGGAGCTCCGCCCGCGCTCGGGCCGCCGCAGTCGCGGTTCGGCATGGCGTACACGACCATGATGGGGATCTTGCCCGCCGTCGCGGCGGCGCCCACGTACGCGTCAACCTGGCCGCGCACGGTCGCCGGGTTGTAGGTGGCGAACCAGCGGCCCTGCGGGACGGCGGCGATCCGGTCTCTGATCACGGCGGCGCGGCGGTCGCCGGGGTTGGCGGCCACCCACGTGGCCGCGCTGGTCAGCGGATCCACGTAGAACGTGGACTCGGCGGCCTGGACGGCGGACGAGGTGAAGACGACCGTCCCCGCCGCGACCGTGGCGAGCGCGGTGAGGATGCCGGCCAGGAGGGGTCTTTTGCGAGACATGGATGCTCCGTCCGATGACGTGGGTGCTTTGGGAGCGCTCCCATCGGTTCTCTCGGATGGTAGGGAGACACGGCCGCGACCAGAAGGGGCGGCGGCCGCGGACGTACCCGCTCCCGCCAAAGGCACAGGCTGGACAGGTCGGCCGTGCGCCGAGTGGCTGAAAGTTTCAACCGTCAGGACGGTTCTTGGCAGGTCGCCCGGGATCTTGGTGCGGACTTGCTATCGTCTGCGTGTGCCCGTTCCCGCCCCGCCCGCGCGCAAGCGGATGCGGGGTCTCTGGCTCGTGGTCCCGCCGCTGCTCGCGACCCTGGCCAGCCTGATCGGCGCCGTGTTTCCTGGAGGCAGCCTCTATGTCTGGTCCTATGCGTTCCTCTTCTGGCTGATCGCGGCCGGCTGCTGGGGGGTGCTGCTCTACCTGCCGGGTCGCCGACGGCATGCGGTGGTCGCCGTCGCGCCGGTGCTCGCTGTCGTGACGTGCGGCGCCGTGGCCGCGGACCTGCCCATCCGGGTGGCCTTCGCGGTCTCCGAGCCGGCGCTGTCCGACTATGTGAGCTCGCTGCCGCTGCATCCGGAGAGCATGACGCTGGGCGACGCCGAAGCCGGGCTGGGCGTCGACTGGGTGGGAGTCTTCCCCGTCGGGCGTGCCGTCCGCCACGAGGGCAGCTCCAACCTCAGCGTGATCGGAGCCGGCGGGTGGCTGGAATTCTGCGGGCTCACCTATGCGACGGGCGATGGGAAGATCCGGTCGTCCTCCGTCGACCACCTCTCCGGCCGGTGGTACGTGACCTGCGATGACTTCTGACCGCTGCCCGCTTCCCGCCGTCGGGGTCTTGCCCTGATTTATCAGGACTGATTACATAATTACATGACTGATGAAGCGGTGCCGACGCTGTACGAGTGGGCGGGCGGCACGGACGCGTTGGAGCGGCTGACCGAGGTGTTCTACCGAGAGGTCAAGAAGGACGAGCTCATCGGCCCGCTGTTCGCGCACATGGACCCGGGCCACCCGAAGTATGTGGCGATGTGGCTCGCGGAGGTGTTCGGCGGCCCGGCGCGCTACACCGACGAGCGTGGCGGATACGCGCACATGCTCGCGCACCACCTTGGCAAGGGCATCACCGAGCCGCAGCGCCGGCGGTGGGTGAGCCTGCTCATGGACGCGGCGGACGAGGTGGAGTTGCCGGACGACCCCGAGTTCAGGGCCGCCTTCTTCGGCTACGTCGAATGGGGGACCCGCCTCGCCCGGCAGAACTCCCAGCCCGGAGCCGAACCGCCGCCCCAGGCGCCGGTGCCGCACTGGGGATGGGGCGTGGCGCCGCCCTATATCCCGTAACCGTCTCGTACGGCTGACTCGGCTCAGGCCTTGCCGATCATCACCGCCGTCTTCCAGGCGGCCCACCCCAGCAGGAACAGTGCGAAGACCGCCTGGGCGACACGCATCCACGGGGCAGAGGTGACGTCCGCATAGACCACGACACCGAGCCACATCAGGCCAAATATCCCGACCAGCGCGATGGCCGCCCAATTCATACCCCGATGCCACATATGCGCAGTCTCCCAGTCGCTTCATCAATGACGGGTATGTAGCAGGTCGTCATCGGGTCACTGGTGTGCCGCTACCTAGCCCCGTCCATCGGAAAGGCTTGCGTTGCCACACCGGGGCGCGTTACCGGGAAGGCTGCGGGCGGCGCGTCACCTGGAGAGGCTGCGGGTGGGGCCCGATCTGGAAAGGCTGCTGGTGGGGCCTCATCTGGGCAGGCTGCGGGCAGCGCCGACGCAGCGGCGCAGGCGCATGTTGCGCGTACGGGCCGGCTTCGGCTGCTCCAAGCAGGCCAGAAGGGTGGCGGCGGTGCGGGCGTCGGCCAGGATCCGCTGGACCATCTCACCGTCGAGAGGGAGTTGGCCGTGCTCGGCGAGCTCGTGCTTGATGAAAGCCATGGGGTCGGGCGCTCCCGCGGCGTCCGCCGCGACCGTCGCCCGCGAGGCGGTGAGCAGACGCAGGTAGTGGGTCCGCAAGATGGCCTCGCGCGTACGGGCGTGCTCAAGGTCGTCGACCAGCATCCGGGCGATGGGCAGCAGGTCGTCGGCGCGGGTCGCGCTGTCGGCGAGAAAGGCGCGGATGTCGTCGAACTCCGAACGGGTCATAGCTGCCACCTCCGAGAGCACAGTCGGCTCATGGGTCCTTCGTACCCGGAGACGATTGCGGATGACTTGCTGACCGCTTGCTCAGGGCCCGTCTGGTGACTCTCGTGGCATGTACCGACATGTAGCAGCTTGCCCCGGTAGGGGCGTCTGACGTTGCCAAGAGGGTAGAGAGGTTTGAGGGTTGCGTGGGGAGGGAAGGACCACATGATTACCTCTGTGGGGCCGAGTTGGTCTTGAGGGCTGCTAGAGTTGCTCAGGCACGGGCGGCCAGGACTCGCAGAGTCCGGGAGATGCCCGGCAAACTCCACTCTCTTGCTTCGCATCACGATGGTCTCGACCATTCAAATGTATTGGTAAGTTAGAGGGGTTGTCCCGGAAGCGGGGCGGTGGTTATTCCTGCAGGTCGAGCGGGTCCGGTCAATTTGACAGGGACTTGAACGGCTGACAGGATTAAGACATAACAGAACACGAAATGAGCG
>NZ_BMNK01000010.1:81155-329585 GCF_014646515.1 Nonomuraea glycinis | reverse complement strand
CCTGCGCCAGACCCCAGTTGAACGCCACCCGCACCGCCCCGCAATGCGACGCCAGCGCGGCACTCTGGCGCGCGGTGGGGTCCAGCGCGAAACGGTAGGCCTGCACGACCCGCATGACCCGCCCCTCCCTCGCATATTCGAGAGTGTGTACGAATCACTCTATCAGCATGACCGTACGATGAGTAACTCCTTGCGTGCTTACCGCGACTGCGAAGGGTGGGGTAGGCAGCGCCGGGCAGGCGCGGCGCCAAGCCGCAGTCCCCTACAGTGCTTCGTCATGCCGTCCGTCAGCTCGCAGACCACTGAGCCAACCCCGATCGCCACGTGACAGACCGCGATCGCGCTGCAGAAACCCAGATGAAGACTGACGAACACTGATACGAACCACAGCGGTTATCAACCCCCCAGCACCACGAAGGAAGCCACGTGAGCACCGAAACTCCCAGCACCGCCAAGGAAGCCACGTGACCGCCAACACCCCTGGCACCGCGAAGAGATCAACGTGAGCGCCGACCCTGCCCGCTCCGTGCGGGAGGTGCGGGCGTTCGTACGGTCGCGGCGTCGTACTTCCGCCCGCCTGAGCGACCGCTACACCTCCGGGTTCATGCTGGCTCTGCTGGTGGCGGTGCTGGGCCGGCCTGTTGGGGAGGTGGTGGAGGGGCTGGCCGGGCAGGCGGACCTTGCCCGGCTGGGGCCAGGGCTGGCGCTGCTGGCGTTGTCGGTGGCGGTGGGCCTGGCCGCGGCGCGGGCCTTGGGGCCAGTGACGCTGCCTGCGGCCGACGCGGCGTGGCTGGTGCTGACGCCGCTGGATCGGCGAGCCGTGCTGAGCCGCTCCGCGCGGGCGCTGGCGATGGTCGCGCTGGTGGCGGGGGGCCTGCTGGGGCTGGGCCTGATCGCCGTACTGGGTGCGCCCGACCAGCTCGTCTGGCGGCTCGTCGGCGCGATGGTGCTGGGGTTGTCCGCGAGTGCGGGAGGGATGGCGCTGGCCGTGCTCGGCCAGGCGTCCCAGACCTGGCACGCGTGGCTGTCGGTGGCGCTGGCGGTGCTGCTGGTCGTGGCCGTGGTCGCGGCGTTCGGGCCGGTGCGGGCGCCGCTCGCCGCCATGGCGGGCGCGCCTGTGACGGCGGTGGCCGCCGCCGCTGCGGGCGCCGCGCTGTTCGCTGCTCTTCTGGTACGGCGTGCGTGGGCGATGCTCGGCCGGATGCCCGCCGGGCCCCTGCTGGCCGCCTCCACGAGGGCCGGGCAGGTGGCGACGGCGGCGGTGGTGCTGGATCCCGGCGCGCTGGCCTGGATCGCCGAGGACAACCACTGGCGGGGCCGCAAGCTGCGCTCGGCGCGCTGGCCGTCGATGCCCGCGCCGCTCGCCATGGCGTTGCCGGACTGGCTCCGGCTCGTGCGCCGCCCGGGGCGGCTGGCGGTGGTGGCGGCCTCGGCCGCCCTGCCCGCCGTGCTCGCGCAGGCGGGCGGGGGCGGCGCGCTGGTGGGAGTGAGCGTGCTGGCCGGAGGGCTGGCCGTGGCCGCCACCGGCGTTTCCGGAGCCCGCAGGGACCAGGACAACCCAGCGCTGGCCCGGCTGCTCGGCGTGGGAACGCGGCAGGCCCTGCTGGCACGGGCCCTACTGCCCGCGCTGCTCAGCGGCGGGTGGATCGCCGCGGCGCTGACAGCGGCCGAACCTGGCGGTGTGGGCGCGTTGTGGCTGTTCGGGCCGTTGGTGGCGCCCGCGCTGGCGGCGGCGGCCCTGCGGATGGCCAGGAGGGCGCCGGTCGACCATTCGATGCCGGTCATCGACACGCCGGGCGGCGCCATCCCGACCGGGCCGATGCTCTGGGCGTTCACCGGGGTCGATCTGGCGCTGCTCGGCTGCCTGCCCGCCTTCGTGGCCCTGACGACGCCACCTGCCGACCTCACCGCCCTGCTGGCCGCCCAGGCGCTGACAGGAGCCGCCGTGCTCATCGCCTACGTGCTGCGCAGCCGGCCACCCAGGACCAGGTAGGAAGGCCCGCCCGCTCGCGGTCCTGAGCGGTCTCGCGGTCCTGAGCGGTCTCGCGGTCCTGAGCGGGTCTCGCGGTCCTGGGCGGCTACTTCTTGGACTTGTCGGCGCTGGAGTCGGTCGACAGGGCGGCGACGAAGGCCTCCTGGGGCACCTCGACGCGGCCGACCATCTTCATCCGCTTCTTGCCTTCCTTCTGCTTCTCCAGCAGCTTGCGCTTACGGGAGATGTCACCGCCGTAGCACTTGGCCAGGACGTCCTTGCGGATGGCGCGGATGTTCTCGCGGGCGATGACGCGGGCGCCGATCGCGGCCTGGATCGGCACCTCGAACTGCTGCCTGGGGATCAGCTCGCGCAGCTTCTTGGCCATGTCCACGCCATAGGCGTAGGCCTTGTCCTTGTGCACGATGGCGCTGAAGGCGTCGACCGCCTCGCCCTGCAGCAGGATGTCCACCTTGACCAGCTCGGACTCCTGCTCCCCGGCCGGCTCGTAGTCCAGCGAGGCGTAGCCGCGGGTGCGGGACTTGAGCTGGTCGAAGAAATCGAAGATGATCTCGCCGAGGGGCAGCGTGTAGCGGATCTCGACGCGGTCCTCCGACAGGTAGTCCATGCCGAGGAGCTGGCCGCGCCGCCCCTGGCAGATCTCCATGATCACGCCGATGAACTCGGCCGGAGCCAGGATCGTCGACTTGGTGACCGGCTCGAAGACCTGCGCGATCTTGCCGCCGGTGGGGAACTCCGACGGGTTGGTGACGGTCAGCTCGCTGCCGTCCTCCATGATCACCCGGTAGACGACGTTGGGCGCGGTGGAGATCAGCGTCAGGCCGAACTCCCGCTCCAGCCGCTCACGGATGATCTCCATGTGCAGCAGGCCCAGGAAGCCGACGCGGAAGCCGAACCCGAGCGCCGCCGAGGTCTCCGGCTCGTAGATGAGGGAGGCGTCGTTGAGCTGGAGCTTGTCGAGCGCCTCGCGCAGCTCGGGATACTGGTCGCCGTCGATCGGATAGAGGCCGGAGAACACCATCGGGCGGGGGTGGTCGTAGCCGGCCAGCATCTCCTCGGCGGGCTTGACGACCGTGGTCACGGTGTCGCCGACCCGCGACTGGCGCACGTCCTTGACGCCGCTGATCAGGTAGCCGACCTCGCCGACGCCCAGTCCCAGGTCGGACACCTTCGGCTCGGGCGAGATCACGCCGATCTCAAGGGTCTCGTGCGCGGCCTTGGTGGACATCATGAGGATGCGCTCGCGCTTGCCCAGATGGCCGTCGATCACCCGCAGGTAGGTCACCACGCCCCGGTAGGTGTCGTACACGGAGTCGAAGATCAGCGCGCGGGCGGGCGCGTCGGCGTCGCCGACGGGCGGCGGGACCGTCTGGACCACGTGGTCGAGCAGCTCCCGCACCCCCACGCCGGTCTTGCCCGACACCCGCAGCACGTCGGAGGGGTCGCAGCCGATCAGGCCGGCCAGCTCCTCGGCGAACTTCTCCGGCTGCGCCGCCGGCAGGTCGATCTTGTTGAGCACCGGGATGATGTGCAGGTCGTTGTTCATCGCCAGGTAGAGGTTGGCCAGCGTCTGCGCCTCGATGCCCTGGGCCGCGTCGACCAGCAGGATCGCGCCCTCGCACGCCTGCAGCGAACGGGACACCTCGTAGGTGAAGTCGACGTGGCCCGGAGTGTCGATCATGTTGAGCACGTGCCCGTCCCAGGGCAGCCGCACGGCCTGCGACTTGATCGTGATGCCGCGCTCGCGCTCGATGTCCATCCTGTCGAGATACTGGGCGCGCATGGAGCGGTCGTCCACCACTCCGGTGATCTGCAGCATTCGGTCGGCAAGGGTCGACTTGCCGTGGTCGATGTGCGCGATGATGCAGAAGTTGCGGATCAACGCGGGGTCGGTCTGGCCAGGCTGAGTGCGCACCGAAGTCCATTTCGACAGGGTTGAGGTCGAGCAGTCTTTCATGGTGACATGCCCGGGTGATTGCCCGAACCGTCATCCGCCGTGGCCTGCGCGTGCTCGCGCTTGCCTTGGCCGTCCTGGTCGCGCTGGTCGTCGTCATCGCCGGCGCGTTCCGCCTTCAGTTTACCGGCGCGCCGGAGGGCTGGGCGAAGAGCACCGGCAATGACGCCCTGTGGCTGGGTCACATGTGGGTCGACGGCCGCCGCACCGAGCAGGATGTGGCACGCCTCGCGACCCGGCTCCGCGCCACCGGCATCAAGGACCTGTACGTCCACTCCGGCCCGTTCGCCATGGACGGCCGCCTAGATCCCGCCAAATACCCCAACGCCGGAAATTTCGTCCAATGGGTGAAGAAACAACTACCCGGCATCCGCGTCTCCGCCTGGCTCGGCCAGAAAGTGGACCAGGGACGCCTGAACATGGCCGACCCGAAAGCCCGCCAGAACATCCTGAACGGCGTGGCCGCCATCATGAAGACCGGCTACGACGGCATCCACTACAACTTCGAGCCCCTGGACGACGGCGACACCGACTTCCTCGACCTGCTCGACCGGACCAGGCAGCACACGAGGCTGCTGTCCACCTCGACCCCGCAGATCGAGCCGTACCTCCTGATGCGCGTGGCCGCCAGAGCCACCCTCGACCACGACAAATACTGGTCCCAGGGCTACTTCAAGCAGGTCGTCGACCGCGTCGACCAGGTGGCCGTCATGTCCTACGACTCCGGCATGCCCCTGCAGAGCCTGTACGGCGGCCATGTCGTACGGCAGGCGGCGCTGGCCCTCGACCTGGTCCCGGAGACCAAGAGCGTCTTCATCGGCGCCCCGGCCTACCATGACCATGGCATCTCCTGGAGCGACGCCGCCGAGAGCGTCGCCCTGGCCGCGCAGGGCGCCAAGCTGGCCCTGTCGGACCACGGCAGGCGCGAGCGGTTCGGCCTGGCGCTCTATGTGGACTTCGCCGCGACCGAGCAGGATTGGCAGGAATACTCGGCACAGTGGCTATCCTGAAAGGCCACGACCCCGGGCGTTGATTTGAGCAGCCTCCTGGGTTATTGGTACTCTGTTCACTTGCGTGTGGCGCGCCCTCTCATCGAGCCCGCGCGCCCATCCATCACCCAGACTTTCACCGAGGCTTCTTCGTGGCGAACATCAAGTCCCAGATCAAGCGCAACAGGCAGAACGAGAAGGCCCGTCTGCGCAACAAGCATGTCAAGTCTTCGCTGAAGACCGCTGTCCGCAAGTTCCGCGAGGCTGCCGAGCAGGGCGACCTTGAGCAGGCCGTGACGCTGCAGCGCGTCGCTTCCCGTGAGCTCGACAAGGCCGTCAGCAAGGGCGTCATCCACAAGAACCAGGCCGCCAACCGCAAGTCGGCGATCGCCAAGCAGGCCTCGGCGCTCGCCGCCAAGTAGGCCCGCTCATCGGAGCGCCGCACTCCCCATCCGGGGTGCGGCGTTTTCTGTTGTCCGGACCTTCGTAACTTTGTCACAGTTTCGATATCACATGCGCATCGCCGCAGCGCATCGGCTGCGTCACCGTTGAACGATCTCCTTGCCCTCCCCGGCCTCGCTCCCCGAGGGTTCCCCTAACGGGGCGAAGGGGATCGCATGCGGGGGCCGCTGGTCGTCAAGCGGGCGTTCAGCGAGCCGTTGCTCCTGCTGGCGGCGTTCGGCTCGATCCTGCTCGCCACCACCACCTCGTCGCGCTGTGGTGCCCGTGCAGACCGCCACGGTGCAGGTCGGCCACACGCCCGAACGGGCTCAGATCATCGCGGTCGACCTGGCGCGGTGGCGGGAGCTGCTCGCCGGCACGCCGATCGTCCTGCCCGCCACGCCCGCCGCCTCCGCCACGCCCGCCGTGCCCGCAGTGCCCGCCGGCATCCCGGCGCTGGTCTCGCCGGAGCTCTGCGGGCGCGGCACGTTCGAGATCGGCTGGCGGTCCCGGCTGCGGATCACCACGCAGGGGGTGATCGCCACGCTGCCGGGCTTCTTCACCGAGGGCAAGTTCATTGTCGTGCCGTTCGACGTCGATCGTCGCCCGGTGGTCAACACGCTGCTGATCAGCGGTGACGCTCAGGAGGCCGCGCTGGCGCGGGCGGTCCCGCAGGCCAGGGTCGAGTCCCGGGCCGGCGTGCTGGCCGCCATCCAGCACGACCCGCTGACCAGCACGGTGAGCGGCACCCTGCTCGTGGTGACGGTCGCGCTGACCGGCTACGCGCTGATCGCGGTCGTCATCACGCTGGTGATCGGGGCCGCCGACCGGGCCAGGGCGCTGTCGTTCCTGCGCACGCTCGGCCTGTCGGACCGGCAGGCCGAGCGATTGACCGTACTGGAGATCCTGCCGATGATCCTCGTCACTACGCTGGCCGGCCTCGCGCTCGGCCTGGGCCTGCCGGCCGCGCTCGGACCCGGCGTCGACCTGTCCGCCTACGCGGGCGGCCTGCCCGTCGGCGACTACGAGCTCGACCTGATCACGCCTACCGCGCTGGCCGGAGGGCTCGCGGTCGTCGCCGTGCTCGGCGCCTACGCGCACACCGCCATCAGCCGCCGCCGCAGCCTCGGCGCCGTACTCAGAGTGGGGGACCTCACATGAACCCGACCCTGTCCGAACTGGAGGCGCGGGCCGGAGACCGCAGGGCCGCCTTCGGCGGCGACGCGCACATCGTCTGCGACAACCTGGTGCGCATCTACAAGACCGAGGGCGTCGAAGTGGTCGCCTTGCAAGGCCTCGACCTGCTCATCCAGAAGGGTGAGCTGCTCGCCATCGTCGGCGCGTCCGGCTCGGGCAAGTCGACGCTGCTGAACGTGCTGTCCGGGCTCGACGTCCCCACCGCCGGGCTGGCCAAGGTCGGGGGCATGGACCTGCTCGCGATGACCGCCAAGGACCGGCTGCGGTATCGGCGCGAGGTGGTCGGCTTCATCTGGCAGCAGACCGCGCGCAACCTGCTGCCCTACCTGTCGGCGCGGGAGAACGTCGAACTGCCGATGAGACTGGCCGGTCGAGCCCGCCGGGGCCGGGCGGCGGAGCTGCTGCAGCTGCTCGGCGTCGGCTACTGCGCCGGCCGCAAAGCGCCCGAGATGTCCGGCGGCGAGCAGCAGCGCGTCGCCATCGCGGTGGCGCTGGCGAACGCGCCGCAGCTCATCCTCGCCGACGAGCCGACCGGCGAGCTCGACAGCGAGACGTCGGAGGAGGTGTTCGACGCGCTCCGCAAGGCCAACCGGGAGCTGGGCGTGACCGTCGTCGTCGTCACCCACGACCCGCTGGTCTCGGAGCGGGTCGACCGCACGGTCGGCATCCGTGACGGGCGGACCAGCAGCGAGACGCTCAGGCACGAGGACGCGGCGGGGCAGATCGTCGCCGAGGAGTACGCCGTCCTCGACCGCGTCGGCCGGCTCCAGCTCCCCCGCGACTTCATGCACGCGCTCACCACGGAACGCCGCGTACGCCTTGAGCTGGAATCCGACCATATCGGCGTATGGCCGGCCCGAGAGGAGCCCTCCGATGAGCAGTGAGCCCTTGGTCGTCGCCGAAGGGCTGCGCAAGGTCCACCGCAGCGGCCCCAAGGAGGTCCTCGCCCTGCGGCAAGTGTCCTTCGAGGCGTTCCCCGGAGAGCTGATCGCCATCCGGGGACGGTCCGGCTCGGGCAAGACCACCCTGCTCAACCAGATCGGCGGCCTGGACCGGCCCGACGCGGGGCGTGTGCTCGTGGCCGGGCACGAAGTGACCGCGCTGACGGAGAACGACCTGCTGGCGCTGCGGCGCGACGTGGTGGGGTTCGTGTTCCAGTCGTTCGGGCTCATCCCGGTGCTGTCGGCGGCCGAGAACGTCGGCGTCCCTATGCGACTGGCGCGCACACCCGCACGGGAACGAGACGAACGCGTGCGCATGCTGCTCTCCCTCGTCGGCCTGGAGCAGCACGTGAACCAGCGCCCCTACGAGCTGTCCGGCGGCCAGCGGCAGCGCGTCGCCATCGCCCGCGCGCTCGCCAACCGCCCCCGCCTGCTCATCGCCGACGAGCCGACCGGGCAACTCGACTCACAGACCGGTCGCCAGATCATGCAACTGCTGCGCGCCCTGGTCCGCAGCGAGGGCGTCACCGCCCTGGTAGCCACCCACGACCCGAACCTCATCACCCTCGCGGACCGAGTCCTGGAGCTCACCGACGGCACCCTCCACGAGCCCACCCTCCAGCGAACCTGACCCCCACGAATCAGCCCCCGACCCCTCCCACCCTGTACGAGGTCGCCCGCCATGTAATGAGCTCTCCCATCCTCGTACGAGCCCTCTCACCCTCGTACGAGCCCGCCCACCATGTATGAGCTCTCGCAGGCCAGGACCAGTCCGCTCTACGGGATCGGACGAATGCGCGGCCTCCGGTCCACGAGGTCGGGCAGCGCGAGCCCGGAGCAAGCGGCGCACCCGGAGCAAGCGGCTCAGAGGTGCGGCGGTCAGCGGCCGGTGCGGCTCGCCACGATGACCTGGACGGTGTGTTCGAGTGCGTAGGCCGGGTCGGCGCCGCCGCCCTTGACCTGCTCGTCAGCGTCGGCCACCGCCTGCATGGCGTCGGAGAGCCCCTCGGGGCCCCAGCCGTTGAGCTGCCGCTTGACCCGGTCGATCTTCCACGGCGGCATCCCCAGTTGGCTGGCCAACTGCCCCCCACGCAGATTACGAGGTGCGCCGCCCACCTTGGCGATGGACCGCAACCCTCCGGCCAGCGCGCTCACCAGCAGGACGGGGGCGACCCCGGTGCCGAGGGCCCACCGCAACTGCTCCAGCGCCTCCCCCAGCCGCCCCTCCACCGCCGAGTCCGCCACATTGAACCCGGTGACCTCCGCCCGCCCCTTGTGATAGCGGGCCACCGCATTGAGGTTGATGGTCTTGTCCTGCGTGTCGAACGCCAGCTGACCACAGGCCGCCGCGAGCTCCCGCAGATCATTGCCCACCGCGTCGAGCAGCGCCTGAGCCGCATCCGGCGAGATGTTACGCCCCGCCCTCTTGACCTCGCTCTTGACGAAGTCGAGCCGATCTCCGGCCTTGGTCACCTTGCTGATGGTGACGACCTTGGCCCCGGCCTTCTTGACCCCGTCGACCAGCGCCTTCCCCTTGACCCCGCCCGGATGCGCCAGCACGAGCACCACGTCGTCGGAGGGCCGCTTGGCATAGGCCACGACCTCGGCGATGACGTCCTTCACCAGATCCTGCGCCGACCGAATCACCACCACGATCTGATCCCCGAACAGGGAAGGCGACGTCAACTGCGTCAGCTCACCGGTCGCCACCTTGGATCCGACCAGATCATGCACCTCCGCCCCGGCCCCGCCGGCCCGCGCCGCCGTGACAACGGCCGCCACCGCCCGCTCGGCCAGCAACTCCTCATCGCCAACCACCAAGGTCACAGGTGCTGGATCGGTTCCCGCCATGTCCAGCAGCATGCCACGCCCGGCCGACAACCTGGAACTCACCGCATCCCGCAGGCTTGATCAGGCGTCGCCGCCCAGGTCCTGCATGAGCCACCCGGGCGTATCGAGCCGGCCTGTGTTGTTTCCGAGGAGCCGGCGAAGCGTGTCCTCGAGCCCCTTGATGGCGTCCGCACCCACCTGCTGCTCCCACTGCTCGCGCAGTTCGTCGAAGATCGCTTCACCCTCACGCAACATCGCGAGTCCGTGCTCGGTGACGTGGAGGCGGATCCGCCGCCTGTCGGTCGGATCCGGCTCGCGCCGCACGAAGCCGCGTTCCTCCAGCCCGGCGATCGTCTTCGCCGCCGACTGCTTGGCGATGGACATCCGCCGGCCGAGCTCGGAGGCATTGTCAGCGCCGGACAGGATCGCCCGCAGAGCGAAGTCGTGCACCGGCCGGACGTCTTCGTACCCGCGCGCGGCGAGTTCGGCGGTCGCGCGGTCGGCGAGGGCGCGGAACCCGCCGAGCAGGAGCAGGGCGAGGTCGGCTCCGGATCGGGACATGGGGTCAGCCTATAGAGCCTTTGACAAAGACAGCTTGGCTGTCTACTGTCATCGACAGCCAAGCTGTCGATCTGGGTCGACCTGAGGAGTTACGCATGTCCACCATCACGCCTGCCGGCGCTACCATCCCCGGCGCCACCCACCATCTGGCCGACGTCAACGGCACCCGGCTGCACTATGTCGCGGCCGGAACCACCGGCTCTCCGATCTTGCTCGTGCACGGATGGCCGGAGACGTGGTGGGCTTTCCACAAGCTGATCCCGCTGCTGGCCTCGACGCACCGGGTCTTCGCCGTCGATCTTCGCGGGTTCGGCGACTCGAGCAACACCGACGGTGGCTACGACGAGGCCACCTTGGCCGAGGACCTGCACCACCTGGTCGGTCATCTGGGCTCCGGCCCGGTCCACGCCCTGTGCCAGGACATCAGCGGGGGTCCGGGCTTCCGCTTCGCCTCCGCGCATCCTGACGAGGTGCTGAGTCTCACCGCGATCGAGACGACCCTGGCCGGGTACGGGCTCGAGAGCCTCGCCGACGTCAACCACGGCGGCTCGTGGCACGTCGGGTTCCTCGGTACCCCGGGCATCCCGGAAATGCTCCTGCCCGGCCACGAACGGCAACTGCTCGCCGACTGGGCCTACCCCATGATGACCGCGACAAAGGACGCCGTCACCGACGCCGACATCGACGAGTTCACCCGGTCGTACGCGCGCCCCGGCGGGTGGCGCGGCACGGCCGGCCTCTACCAGTCCGCCTTCTTCTCCGACGCGGGCAGGACCAAGGCCTTGACCGAGACGCATCCCCTGACCGTGCCGGTCCTCACCGTCGACGCGGCCAGCGCCCCCTTCACCGAGCGGACCTTCCGCCAGGTGGCCGCGGGCGACGTCACCTCGGTACGGCTTGAGGGAGTCGGCCATCTCGTCGCCCAGGAAGCCCCCGAAGCGCTCGCCGCCGCCATCCTGAACTTCGTGGAGCGCGTCGACAATGGCTGATCAGCACGAGGTGACGCGCCGTCGCCGGACCTCACCGCATCTCGGTGCCCCGAGCCACCACCGCCAGGCCGGTGCCGGAGGTGACGATGGCGAGGTCGCCGGATTCGTCGGTGCGGTAGGTACGGGCTCCGAGGTGGCGCAGCGCGGCCAGCGTCTTGGGGGCGGGGTGGCCGTAGCCGTTGTCCTTCCCGACGCTGACCAGCGCGGCGCGCGGCTTGACCGCGTGGAAGAAGGCGGGGACCTGGCGCGGCGAGCCGTGATGGGGCACTTTCAGGATGTCGGCCTGCGGTAGTAGGCCGCGGAGCAGGTCTTCCTGGGCCTCGGACTCGATGTCGCCGCTGAGGAGGGCCGAGCCCGTGGGCCAGCGTACGTGGATCACGACACTGGAGTTGTTGGCGGCGCTGCCCTCTCCCTGCCCGTCCGTTCGGCCGTTCGCCGGGTCGGGGGCGAGGACGGTCAACTCGGAAGGGCCGAATCGCCATCTCGTGCCGGGCTGCGCGGTCCATGTCGGGATGCGGCGGCGGGCGAGGTCCGCGGTGAGATGGGCGCCCTGTGGTGAGGGGTCGCGGTACGGGCTGGTCAGGACGGCCCCTACGCGCCTGTGCCGGAGCACGCCCGTGAGGCCGTTCACGTGATCGGCGTGCGGGTGTGTGAGGATCACCAGCGGCACGTCGCGGATGCCGATTCTGCGTAGGCAGCCGTCCATCACGGAGGGGTCCGGGCCGGCGTCGACGACCACCGCCTGCTGTGGACCTGCCGCGATCACCAGACCGTCGCCCTGGCCGACGTCACACATCACCATCAGCCACCCCGGAGGCGGCCAGGGGGCGACGATCGGCCGTAGGACGAGCATCGCGACCAGAGCCGCTCCGACCACCGTCAGGGTGACCGTCCGCCATGCGCGCCGCCTCATCACCGGCACCGCCACGGCTACGACGACCGCCAGCAGGACCACCCCTGCCAAGCCTGCCGGCCACGGGAGGTTGGCCATGGGCACGTTCGCGGCCCACCGCGCCACCATGATGATCCAGCCCACCGCGTACCCCGCCGGGATCACCAGCAACTGGGCGGCCTCGGGCCAGAAGGGTGCGATCAGAGCGGCGACGAACCCGAGCAGGGTCGCGGGCGCCACCGCCACTCCGGCGAGCAGGTTGGCCGGCACGGCTATGAGGCTCACCTGCCCCGCCATGAGCACCAGCACAGGCGTGACGGCAGCCTGCGCCGCCGCAGACACCGCAACAGCCTCCGCCACCCACCGAGGCAACCGAGGCCAGCGTCTCCTCACCTCACCAATGGGCTGCTCCGATGCCGTCACGCGCATCTTCTCGGGCGTGCTCACCGTGGTGCGGATGCCATTGTCCCCGTTGCCGTCGTCTGCGGTGGAAGTTGCTGGGGTGGAGGAGTTCCTGTCTGGGGTTGTGGGGTGAAGGTCGGTCAGGCGAGTGCGCCAGCGGGCGGCCAGGAGGAGGATGCCCGCGGTGGCGGTGACTGACAGGGCGAAGCCGTAGGAGTGGGCCAGTTCGGGGGCGAACAGGATCAGCAGGAGGACGGTGGCCGAGAGCGCGGCCATGCCGTCCTTGGCGCGGCCTGTGCCGAGGGCGGCGGCTGCTACCAAGCCCATGAGGAGCGCTCGCAGGACGCTGGGCGATGGTCGGGCCACTATGGCGAAGGCGAGCATGGCGAGGGCCGCGAAGGCGGCTCGCGGGGCCAGGGGCAGGCCCGCCAGGCGGGAAAGGGCCAGGGCGGCTCCCGCGACGATGGCAAGATTTGCGCCGCTTACGGCATTTAGGTGGCTTAGTCCTGCTTCTTGGAGGTCCGAGTTCACCTGCCGGTCCATACGGGAAACGTCGCCTACCACCAGGGCGGGGAGGAGGCCGCGCTGATCCGGCGGAAGGATGTCGGCGGCCGTGCGGAGGCCTTGCCGGAAAGCGCCCGCTACGGTCTGGATCGGCGAAGGGGGCGTGAGGATCTGGGGTGGCTCTCGAACCAGGAGAACGGCGGCCGTCAGGGTGCCCGAGGTGGGTGCGGCGAGGCGACCTGATACGCGCAGGCGTTGACTGGGCAGGAGGTCACGCCACTCGGCGCCGTTGGCGAACACGACGATCGGGGTGTGGACGGCCATGCGTTGGCGTCCGGTTCGGAGTGATTCCAGGGTGGCCTCGGCTATGACGCTGTCCCGGGTGAAGTAGGCGGTCGTGGAGCGTCTGATCTTGGGGTCGTTCGTCAGGGTTATCTCGGCGGTCACGGTCGCGCTCCTGGCCGCCAGCGCGGCCGTCGGGCCCGTGGTGACCGCGTGGACGCGCAGGGCGATCGAGGCGGCGGTGGCCGCTACACAGATCAGGACGGCGATGGTCACGTTGCGGCCGGAGGATGGGCGGGCCAGCCAGGCGGCGGACCCGGCACCGGCTGTGGCCAGGGCCGCCGCCGTCGCGCCGACCGCTGCTGGGCAGCCGAGGAGAACGAGAGCGCCGGCCCAGGCCGCCAGTGCGGGAAGGATGAGCGGCCAGAAGCGACCGGAGACGACGACGTCGCTCAGCTCCCCGTCGGGAGGATCGGCAGGCGGAGGGCCGGCTCCGGTCTTCGGGCGCGATGAATCGGAGGGCGCAATCGGCGCAACCCCGGCGGCAGCCGAAGGTGCGTTCATCCCGGCGCATGCGCGGTCGACGGGTGGAGGCATGTCAGACGCGTACCTTCGGCTTGATCTCCTCGTATTTCTTTGCCCCTATGCCGCTTACGTCGCGGAGTTGGTCGACCTTGGTGAAGGCGCCGTGGGTGGTGCGGTAGTCGATGATGCGGGCGGCCAGGACCTCTCCCACGCCCGGCAACTGCTCCAACTGGTCGGGGGTGGCGGCGTTCAGGTCCAGGACGGCTGCTTCTGGTGGGGTGACGCCGGCAACCGCAGCCGCGGCGGTGGCGCCCACCAGGATCTGCTCGCCGTCCGTCAGGCGTCTGGCCAGGTTGACCGAGCCGAGGGGCGCTCCTTTGCGCACGCCTCCGGCGGCCGTGACCGCGTCGGTCACTCGGGCGCCCATGGGGAGCGAGTAGACGCCTGGTCTGCGCACCTTGCCGGTGACGTGGACCGTCACCTGGGCCGTCGGGGAGGATCGGGGTGAGGCGGCGGGTGAGGCGGCGGGCTGAGGGCTGGAGATGGGCGTGGGGGCGGCCAGTGGCTCCGGGGTGGGCTGGGAGCGCCAGAGGAAGAAGCCTGCGACGAGCACGGCGACGGCGGCCAAAGCCAGCAGAGCTCGCAGCCCCGGCCTGCCTGGGTCCAGCGCCGAGGTGCTCACGGCCGCGCGGAACGCCTGGAAGGTGGCCGGCACCTGGGCGAGAAGGGGAGCGCGCTCAGGATCGGTGATGGATCGCAACCGGGACTCGGCTATGGCCCGCTCTGCGGTGGGATCTGAAGTGCGCACGGCGGAGAACCTACGTGGCAGCTCACCCTACGCATCCAGCCGAACAGCGTTCTGTGGACAACCGACACAGCCGACAGCCGCCTTGGGGACAACGAGAGACAAGAATGATCAGTTCGAAAACCGACCACTTATAGGCGGCGGCACGGTCAAGTCGAGGTGACCGTCAGTCCCAGCATGCCCGGTCCCACGTGGACTCCGACCACCGCTCCCATTTCCACCACCTGTGACCTCACCAGTCCAGGCAGCCGTTTGCTCAGCCGTTCGGCCAGGGAGGCGGCGCGGTCCGGGGCCGCCAGGTGCTGGACCGCGATCTCCACGGCCCCCTCCCCCGCCGCCCGCACCGCCAGGTCCTCCAGCCGGGAGATAGCCCGGCTGGAGGTGCGTACCTTCTCCAGCAGCGAGATGCGCCCGTCCACCAGATGCAGCAGCGGTTTGATCATGAGGGCCGAGCCCACCAGCGACGCCGCGGCCCCGATGCGGCCGCCCCTGCGGATGTACTCCAGGGTGTCGACGTAGAAGAACGAGCGGGTCCGCTCGGCGCACCGCCGGGCGGCCTCCGCCACCGACTCCAGGGGGTCGCCGGCCGCCGCGGCGCGGGCCGCCGCCAGGACCGGGTAGCCGAGGCCCATCGCGATGGAGCGGCTGTCGATCACCTCGACCGGCACGGGGGCGTCCGCGGCCGCCGCGAAGGCGGAGTGGACCGTACCGGAGAGCTCTCCCGACAGGTGGATGGAGACGACGCCCGTCGCACCGGCCGCGGCGAGCTCCTCGTAGCACTGCGCGAAGCGCGCGGGCGCAGGCCGCGAAGTGGTCGCTAACGCCAAATCTCCGGAAAAATCCCACTCATCGCAGGACTTGTCCTCGCAGATCACTTGTACGGGGACAGCTCTGACGCCCGGAAGGTCGGCCAGATATGCGGTGGAATCGGTGACTACGGCGACAGCTGGCGACATGAACCGAGGTTAACTACTGGACCGGAGTCCCACCCCGCCAGACCCGGCGTGGCTTGAGTCCGAAGGACCAGGCGAAGGCGCCCTCGTGGTCGGCGTCCCACTGGACGATGTCCGCCAGGCGGCCCGGCGCCAGGACGCCGCGGTCGGGAGCGCCGAGCACGTTGGCGCCACCGAGTGTGGCGGCGCGCAGCGCGTCGTTGACGCTCATCCCGAACGCCGACACGGCCATCGCGATGACCAGCGACATCGAGGTGATGCCGCAGTGTCCGGGGTTGTGGTCGCTGCCGAGCGCGATCTGCACGCCGTGCTTCATCATCTGGCGGACGGGCGGGAGGTTGCCGCGCTGGAGCGCGGTGGCCGGGCAGACCACGGCGGGCACGCCGTAGCGGGACATGATGGCGATGTCCTCGTCGGACATGTGGTGCAGCCCGTCGGCGGAGGCGCAGCCGAGCTCGGCGGCGAGCTGAACGGCGCCGCGCCGGCTGAACTGGCCCCCGTGGATGCGCGGCAGCAGGCCGACGTTGCGGCCCGAGGCGAGCACCCAGCGGGACTCCTCGGTGGTGAAGTGGCCCTCGTCGCAGTAGACGTCCACGCTGTCGGCGCCGGCCGCCGCCGCGTCGGCGCACCAGGCGCCCACGGCCTCGACGTATTCACGCTGGCGGCCGAAGTATTCCGGCGGGACCACGTGCGCCGCGAGGAAGGTGACGTGCACCCGCGGCATCATCGGCTCCTTCTCCAGCTCGCGCAGGAGCCGCACGTCGGCGAGCTCGCCGTCGCGGGTGAGGTGGTAGCCGGTCTTGGCCTCGACGGTCGTGGTGCCGGCCAGCAGCCAGTCACGCAGGCGTTCGCGTACGCCGTTGCAGAGCGTCCAGGGGTCGGTGCCGCGGGTCACGGTGACGGTGGAGCCCACGCCGCCACCAGCGGCGGCGATCGACGCGGAGGTGGAGCCGCCGGTGCGGATGGCCAGCTCGGCGTAGCGGTTGCCGGCGTAGACCGGGTGGGTATGGGCGTCGATGAGGCCGGGCGTGACGAGCGCGCCGCCCAGGTTTTCGACATGATCGACGTCCACGATGTCGTCGACGACACCGGGCACGCTCTGCGGCAGGTCGGGCGCCCGCCCGACCCACGCGATGCGATCGTTGTGCACGAGGATGGCCGCGTTGCTGAGGACTTCGTTGCCGGTCCAGAGGCGGCCGATGTTGGTCAGAAGCCGAACGGTCACCGCATCACCGCCCCACGCTTGAGCAGCACACAGCGCACGGCTGCCTGCGCCGCGCCCACTGAGTCCGCTCCGGGTCCGGACGACATGGGGGGTCTCCTGCTCTCATCCGCGAAAAGCCTGCGGTGACCGTATCGCTGGACTCATGATCCGGCGATTTCAGTTCAGTTACGTTATTTCACAGGTGCGCTCGCTGTACAGGGTTATTCGGAAGAAAGCTCACTGATCCCAACCGTCACCCTGCCACACCTTCGCCCACGGACTCCCGCGTGTTTCCTGGATCGCAGGAGTCATCATCCGAAACCTGTGCCTTAGATCGGTAAGGCTGCGCTAATCCTAGCAATCCCAGCGTTGCGGGACCACTACGGCATTTGGGCAGCCCTGCACCCTTTCGAGCGAGAGCTGCCCAGGCGTCCCTCTAAGCGACGCGTTCGACCGGCTTGCCGACGCGCGCAAGCTCCTGATGGAGGCTGGGCAGCACGCGGGCGTGCAGGATCGTGCCGTCGGCGACGTGGTCGACCGAGATCACTTCGCCCTCCTTGTGGGCGCGCGAGATCAGGTCGCTCCTGTCGTACGGGATCAGCAGCGAGATCTCGTGGTCCAGCTGAGGCATCCGGCGCTCGATGAGCTCCATCAGCTCGCCGATCCCGGTGCCCGTGCGGGCGGAGACCACGATGTTGTCCCGTTCGCGCCTGGCGATCCGGTCGAGCACCTCCTGATCGGCGGCGTCGGCCTTGTTGATCACCACGATCTCGGGCACGTCGCTCGCGCCTTCGATGGTGGCGAAGACCTCGCGCACGGCGGCGAGCTGGCCCTCGGGGTCGGGGTGCGAGCCGTCGACCACGTGCAGGATCAGGTCGGCGTCGGCGACCTCCTCCAGCGTGGACCGGAACGCCTCCACGAGCTGCGTGGGCAGGTGGCGCACGAAGCCGACCGTGTCGGCGATCGTGAACACCCTGCCTTCGGGCGTGCGGGCGCGGCGTACGGTCGGGTCGAGGGTGGCGAACAGCGCGTCCTCCACCAGCACGCCCGCACCGGTGATCCGGTTGAGCAGCGAGGACTTGCCCGCGTTGGTGTAGCCGGCGATGACCACGGCGGGCACCTCGCGCCGCTGGCGCCGGCCCCGCATGGTGTCGCGGGAGGTGGACATGTCCTTGATCTGGCGGCGCAGCTTGGCCATCCGCTCGCGGATGCGCCGGCGGTCCAGCTCGATCTTGGTCTCACCGGGGCCACGGCCGCCGATGCCGACGCCGCCCGCGGCGCGACCGCCGACCTGGCGCGACAAGTTGCCACCCCAGCCACGCAGGCGCGGCATGAGGTATTGCAGCTGGGCCAGCTCGACCTGGGCCTTGCCCTCGCGGCTCTTGGCGTGCTGGGCGAAGATGTCGAGAATCAGGGCGGTGCGGTCGATGACCTTCACCTTCACCGTCTCCTCGAGCTGGCGGAGCTGGCCGGGGCTCAGCTCGCCGTCGCAGATCACCGTGTCGGCGCCGGTCGCCTCGACCACGTCACGCAGCTCCAGTGCCTTGCCGGAGCCGATATAGGTGGCGGGGTCCGGGAACTGGCGACGCTGGATGAGCCCTTCGAGCACCAGGGAGCCGGCGGTCTCGGCCAGGAGCCGCAGCTCCTGGAGCGAGTTCTCGGCATCGGTGCTGGTCCCGGAGGTCCAGACGCCCACCAGGACGACTCGCTCGAGCCGCAACTGGCGGTATTCGACCTCGGAGACATCCTGGAGTTCGGTGGAGAGGCCCGCCACGCGGCGCAGCGCCTGGCGCTCCTCGAGGTCCATGTCGCCGTTCTCGAACTCGTCGAGCGCGGAGTATTCGTGCATTCGTGTCATCTCTAATAGGCAACGTCTGGACACCTCAGTGTCTTCCCCGATGGTGACACGACATCCCAGAAGTAATCACCTGGTTATCCCGCGAGCACGTTGACATCTCCGGAGCCGACGGTGAGCCGCAGCTTGCGCGGGGAGTTCGGGTCCTTGTCGACCGTCACGTTCTCCTCGCCGGAGCCCACCTCGGCCTTGACGTCGTAGGCGCCGCCGGGCACGTGCAGGGTCACGTCACCGGAGCCGGCCTCCAGCTCCGCGCTGTCGGGGGCGGTGGTGTACTTCAGCTCGATGTTGCCCGATCCCGCCTCGGCGACGACCTTCTTGCCGGCCAGGCCGGAGGCGTCCACGTCGCCGGAGCCCGCGGTGAGGTTGAGCGGGCCGGTCAGGGACCTGAGCGTGATGTCGCCCGATCCGGCGTCGGCGTCCACCTGCAGCCCCTTGGGGATCTCGATCTTGTAGTTGACGCTGCAGTTGCCCCAGCTCTGCTCGCAGTCGTACCTGATGAACAGGGTGTCGCCGTCGACCGAGTGCTGGGCGTCGGGCTTGCTCTCACGCCACTGGAGCGTCTCGACCACGCGGATGGCGCTGCCGCCGGTCTCGGTGATCACGGTGTCGCCGGACCCGCTCTTGACGTGGAGCCTGGTCACCTTGTCCGTCACCTCGTAGCTGACGGTGTCCTGGTTGGCCGGGCCGCCGAGGCCCGCGAGGCCGCACCCCGACAGCAGTGCGGCGGAGGCGAGGAGTCCACCCGCGATCGCGATCGTCTTCATGCCTTGAATGATCGCCCGT
This sequence comes from Nonomuraea glycinis, assembly GCF_014646515.1. Lineage (GTDB taxonomy): Bacteria > Actinomycetota > Actinomycetes > Streptosporangiales > Streptosporangiaceae > Nonomuraea > Nonomuraea glycinis. The sequence goes on along the minus strand of NZ_BMNK01000010.1, from coordinate 310,482 downwards.
GTTCGGTCCCGCACACATCGGGGATGCCCCGGAACACCACCCGGGGTAACCCCCGCCTTTGACCCGTGGAACCCCTATGGCGTAGCTTTCCTTCCATAATACAAAACTTGGTTTCCACAGAGTGGAAAAGGAGACCCATGGAGATCACCGGCCCGATGCTCGACCGGTTCGACGAGATCCTGACGCCGCAGGCGCTGGACTTCGTGGCGGCTCTGCAGCGAGAGTTCGGCGCCAGGCGTCTGGAGCTGCTCGACGCCCGCCAGGCGAAGCAGGCGGAGCTGTCGGCGGGCGGCACGCTGGACTTCCTGCCGGAGACCAAGGCGGTCAGGGAGGGCGAGTGGCGGGTCGCGCCGCCGGCTCCCGGCTTGGAGGACCGCCGCGTGGAGATCACCGGCCCGGTGGACCGCAAGATGACCATCAACGCGCTCAACTCCGGCGCCAAGGTGTGGCTGGCCGACTTCGAGGACGCCAACTCCCCCCTGTGGGCCAACTGCGTCAGCGGCCACCTCAACCTGCGGGACGCTCTCGACCGGACGATCGACTTCGAGAGCGGCGGCAAGACCTACGCGCTCAAGCCGGACGCCGAGCTGGCCACGGTCGTGGTCCGGCCGCGCGGCTGGCACCTGGACGAGAAGCACGCCCTGGTCGACGGGCGGCCGGTGGCGGCCTCCCTGTTCGACTTCGCCCTCTACTTCTTCCACTGCGCCCAGCGGCAGCTCGACAAGGGGCGGGGACCTTACTTCTACCTGCCGAAGCTGGAGTCGCACCTGGAGGCGCGGCTGTGGAACGAGGTGTTCGTCCGCGCGCAGGAGCTGCTGGGGATCCCGCAGGGCACGATCAGGGCGACCGTGCTCATCGAGACCTACCCGGCGGCGTTCGAGATGGAGGAGATCCTCTACGAGCTGCGCGACCACTCGGCGGGGCTGAACGCGGGGCGCTGGGACTATCTGTTCAGCGTGATCAAGAAGTTCCGCACCCGGGGCCGCGAGTTCCTGCTGCCGGAGCGCAACGCGGTGACGATGACGGCGCCGTTCATGCGCGCCTACACCGAGCTGCTCGTGCGTACGTGTCACAAGCGCGGCGCGCACGCGATCGGCGGGATGGCGGCGTTCATCCCGTCGCGCCGCGACCCCGAGGTGAACGCGACGGCGCTGGAGAAGGTGCGCGGGGACAAGACGCGCGAGTCCGGTGACGGCTTCGACGGGTCCTGGGTGGCCCACCCCGACCTGGTCCCGGTCTGCCGGGAGGTGTTCGACGGCGTGCTCGGCTCCGCGCCCAACCAGCTCGACCGGCTGCGCGAGGACGTCAGCGTCTCGGCCGACGACCTGCTGTCCGTCTCGGAGACGCCGGGCGACATCACCGAGACCGGGCTGCGCAACAACGTGGACGTGGCGCTGCGCTATCTGGCCGCCTGGATGGGCGGGCTCGGCGCGGTGGCGATCCACAACCTCATGGAGGACGCGGCCACGGCGGAGATCTCCCGGTCGCAGATCTGGCAGTGGATCCACAACGACATCACCCTCGCCGACACCGGCACGCCGGTGACCAAGGAGCTGGTCGAGCGGATCATCGCGGAGGAGCTGGCGAAGATCGCGGCCCAGCCGGGTTACGACGAGGAGCTGTACGGCCAGGCGACGGCGCTGTTCACGGAGGTGGCGCTGGACGACGACTTCGCCGACTTCCTGACGCTTCCCGCCTACGCCCGCATGCCGTAAGTGTCGCCATATATTTACAGATATAGGGCGAGCATGCGGGAGGCGTCATGCTGGACACGCTGATCGAGGCGCTGCGTGGCGTGCTGCCCGTCGAGTGGGTGATCACCGACCCGGTGCGGCTGCGTACCTACGAATGTGACGGACTCACCTACCATCGGGCCACGCCCGGCGTGGTCGTGCTGCCGGAGACGGCGGAGCAGGTCGCGCGGGTGGTCGGGCTCTGCAATGAGTTCGCGGTGCCGTTCGTGGCCCGGGGGTCCGGCACCGGCCTGTCCGGTGGCGCGCTGCCGCGCGAGGACGGCGTGCTGATCGTCACCTCCAGGATGCGCCGCATCCTGGAGGTGGACCTGCCCAACCGCAGGGCGGTGGTGGAGCCGGGCGTCACCAACCTGGCGATCACCGAGGCGGTGCGCGACCAGGGCTACTACTACGCGCCCGACCCCTCCAGCCAGCAGATCTGCTCCATCGGCGGCAACGTGGCGGAGAACTCCGGCGGCGCCCACTGCCTGAAGTACGGCTTCACCGTCAACCACATCGAGGCCTGCGAGATCGTCACCCCCGACGGCGACCTGGTGACGCTCGACCGGATGGACCCCGGCTACGACCTGCTGGGCGCGTTCGTCGGCTCCGAGGGCACGCTGGGCATCGCCACCAAGATCACTGTACGGCTGAGCCGCGCGCCCCAGGCGGTCACCACGGTGCTGGCCGCCTTCGAGAGCATCGAGCAGGGCGGCAAGGCCGTCTCGGCGATCATCGGCGCGGGCATCGTGCCCGCCGCGATCGAGATGATGGACGCCCTGGCCATCGAGGCGGCCGAGGCGGCGGTGGCCTGCGCCTACCCGGCCGGCGCCGGCGCGGTGCTGATCGTGGAGCTGGACGGGCCCGCCGTCGAGGTCGAGCGGCAGTTCGAGCGGCTGCGGGAGATCTGCTCCGACGCGTTCGAGCTGCGGGTGGCGGCGGATCCGGCGGAACGGGCGGCGATCTGGAAGGGCCGCAAGTCGGCGTTCGCCGCCGTCGGGCGGATCAGCCCCGCCTACATCGTGCAGGACGGCGTGGTGCCGCGCACCTCGCTGCCCCGGGTGCTGGCCGAGATCGACCGGCTGTCGGCCGCGTACGACATCAGGGTGGCCAACGTCTTCCACGCCGGTGACGGCAACCTGCACCCCCTGGTGCTGTTCGACGACGCCGAGCCCGGGGCCGGCGAGCGGGCCGAGGCGGTCTCGGGCGCGATCCTGGACCTGTGCATCGAGCACGGCGGCTCGATCACCGGAGAGCACGGGGTGGGTGTGGACAAGGCGAAGTACATGCCGAAGATGTTCTCCGAGGCGGATCTCGACACCATGCAGCTCGTCCGGTGTGCCTTCGACCCCCGGGGCCTGTCCAACCCGGGCAAGGTCTTCCCCACGCCGCGACTCTGCGGCGAGGTGCCGGGCGTGCGCAAGGGCGTGCATCCTCTGGTGGAGTCCGGCCGGGCGGAGCAGTTCTGATGCCGTCGCAGGAGCTGGCCGGGACCGGCGTGACGCTCAGGGACGCCGGCCCCGGCGACGCCGTGTGCGGGGTGACCCCCACGTGGGTGGCCCTGCCGGAGACGACCGGGGAGGTGTCGGCGGTGCTGCGGGCCTGCGCCGAGCACGATCTGGCGGTCGTGCCCACCGGCGGCGGCACCAAGCTGCACTGGGGTCCCGCGCCGGAGCGGTGCGACGTGCTGCTCGACCTGTGCTGCATGAACGAGATCGTCGAGCACGCGGCGGGTGACCTGGTCGTGCGCGCGCAGGCCGGGGTGACGATGGAAGCGCTGTCGGCGGCGCTCGCGGAGCGGGGGCAGGAGCTGGCGCTGGACCCGCCGTTCGCCGAGGGCAGCACGGTCGGCGGCACGCTCGCCGCCGCCGTGGCCGGCCCGCGCGCCTTCCGGTACGGCACCGCCCGCGACCTGCTCATCGGCATCACGGTCGTGCTGCCCGACGGGACGATCGCCAAGTCCGGCGGCAAGGTGGTCAAGAACGTCGCGGGCTACGACCTGGGCAAGCTGTTCACCGGCTCCTTCGGCACGCTCGGGGTGATCGCCGAGGCCACGTTCCGGCTGCATCCGCTGCCCGTGGAGCGCCGCTGGATCGTCGCCGTGGTGGATCCGCCGCGGGTCTCCCCGGCCGAGCCGTGCCAGGCCGGGGAGCTGGCCGCGATGCTGGCCGCCGCGCAGCAGGAGCCCAGCGCCGTGGAGCTCGACTGGCCGCACGGGCAGGGGCCCATCTGGATGACCGTGCTGGTCGAGGGGACCGCCGCGCACGAGCGGGCGCGGGTGCTGCGCGCCCGGATGGGCGGCGTGGTCAAGGACGTCAGGGACGAGCCACCACCGAACTGGGGGCTGATCCTCAACGACGACGTCCTGGCCGAGGTGCGCTTCGAGCCGGCCGAGCTGACCCGGGTGCTGGACGCGGTGCACTACAGCGGGTTCTCGCTGCGCGGCTCCGCCGTGGCGGGCCGGGTCTGGCTGGAGCTGTGGGGCGACCACGGCGCGGACAAGACCATCGACGCGGTGGCCGCGCTGCGCGCCCGGCTGGACGACATCGGCGCCCGCCTGACCGTGCTGGCCACGCCGTACGAAGGCGTGGAACGGTGGGGGGCCGTCGGGTCGCTGCCGCTGATGCGGCGGGTGAAGGAACGGTTCGATCCCGGGCGCAGGATGTCCCCCGGCCGGTTCGTGGGAGGGATCTGACGTGGACCCGGAGCTGATCAACGACTGCGTGCACTGCGGGTTCTGCCTGCCCACGTGCCCGACGTACGTGCTGTGGGGCGAGGAGATGGACTCCCCGCGCGGCCGCATCCACCTGATGGACCAGCACGTCAAGGGCACGCCGGTGACGCCGGAGATGGCGGGCCACTTCGACGCCTGCCTCGGCTGCATGGCGTGCGTGACCGCCTGTCCGTCCGGGGTGCGCTACGACCGGCTGATCGAGCAGACCCGGGCGGTGGTGGAGCGGGAGCACGAACGCGACCCCCGCGAGCGGGCGGTGCGCGGCCTGGTGTTCAGCCTGTTCCCCTACCCGCGCAGGCTGCGGCTGCTGCGGCCGGGGATGCGGCTGGCCGAGCGGCTGGCGCCGTTCCTGGAGCGGGTCCATCCGAGCCTGGGCGCGATGGCCGGGCTGGCGCCGCCGGCGCCACGGCGGCAGCGGATGCCACGGGTGGTGCGGGCCAGGGGCGCGCGCCGGGCCGTGGTCGGCATGCTCACCGGGTGCGTGCAGGGCGAGTTCTTCCCGCAGGTCAACGCGGCCACGGCACGGGTGCTCGCGCTGGAGGGCTGCGACGTGGTGATCCCTCCGGGGCAGGGCTGCTGCGGGGCGCTGAGCGTCCATTCCGGGCGCGCGGACCAGGCCAGGCGGCTGGCCCGCCGCACGGTCAGGACCTTCCGCAGGGCGGGCGTCGACACGGTCGTGGTGAACGCGGCCGGCTGCGGCTCGTCGATGAAGGAGTACGGCGAGCTGCTCGGCGAGGAGCCCGGCTTCCGGGTCCTGGACCTGTCGGAGTTCCTGGCCGAGCTGGGACCGGTGGCCGAGCGGCACCCGCTGCCGCTCACCGTCGCCTACCACGACGCCTGCCACCTGGCCCACGCGCAGGGCGTCCGGGCCCAGCCGCGCGAGCTGCTGCGCGGCATCCCGGGGCTGGAGCTGCGCGAGGTGCCCGACGCGGCGATCTGCTGCGGCTCGGCCGGCACCTACAACATCTTCCAGCCGGAGGCGGCCCGCGAGCTGGGCGACAGGAAGGCCAGGTCGGTCGGCTCGACCGGCGCCGAGCTGCTGGTGTCGGCCAATCCGGGCTGCACGATGCAGATCGTCGCGGCGATGCGGCGCGGCGGCGCCGACATCAGGGTGGCGCACACCGCCGAAGTGCTGGACGCCTCGCTGCGCGGGGTGAGTTTGTGAGCGTGCAGTCGGTCGAGCGGGCGCTCGACGTGCTCGAAGCGCTGGCCGAGCACGGTGGCGAGGCGGGGCTGTCGGAGATCGCTGCCAGGACCGGGCTGCCGTACGGGACGATCCACCGGCTGCTGCGGACCCTGCTGGCGCGCGGCTACGTGCGTCAGGAGTCCGACCGGCGCTACGCGCTGGGCGGCGGCCTGGTACGGCTCGGCGGCGTCGCGGAGAGCATGGTGGCTGTCTGGGCGCAGCCCTACCTGACCCGGATGGTGGAGCTGTCGGGTGAGACGGCGAACATGGCGGTGCTCGAAGGCGACTTCGTCGTCTACGTGGCGCAGGTGCCCTCACCGCGCAGGCTGCGCATGTTCGCCGAGGTCGGCCGGCGGGTGCTGCCGCACAGCACGGCCGTGGGCAAGGTGCTGCTGGCCGGCCGGGCGGCCGGCGAGGCGCTGCCGGTGTTCGAGCGGACCGGGATGCCCCGGCGCACGCCCAACACGATCACCGACGGCCCGGCCATGATGGCCGAGCTGGAGCTCGTGCGGGCCCGCGGTTACGCCATGGACCTGGGCGAGGAGGAGCTCGGCGTGCACTGCATGGCCGTACCTGTCCGGGACGGGGACCGGGTGGTGGCGGCCATGTCGGTGTCCGGCCCGGCCGAGCGGATCGACGCGCTGGATCGCGAGGAACTGGCCGAGAGCATGCGCGGCATCGCGCACGCGTTCGGCGCGGAACTCAGGCCGGTGATCGGCGAAGGCTGAGAAAACGGCGCTCGCCAGCTATGGTGTTGCGCTATGAGCAACAGCTCAGTGCAATCAGTCGACAGGGCCATCGCGATTCTGGAGATCCTCGCCCGGGAGGGCGCGACCCGGGTGACGGATCTGGCCAACGCGCTGGACGTGCACAAGTCCACGGCGTTCCGGCTGCTGACCGCTCTGGAGCAGGGCGGGCTCGTCGAGCAGAGCGGCGACCGGGGGCGCTACCGGCTCGGATTCGGTGTGGTGCGGCTGGCGGGCGCCGCCACGGCCCAGCTCGACCTGGCCAAGGAGAGCAGGCGCGTCTGCCGGCGGCTGGCCGAGCAGGTGGGCGAGACCGTCAACGTCGCGGTGCCCCAGGACGGTTACGCGGTCAACATCAGCCAGGCGCGTGGCCCGTCGGCGATCAGCGGGCACAACTGGGTCGGCCAGCGCACCCCCTCGCACGCCACCTCCAGCGGCAAGGTGCTGCTGGCCCACGACGCGTTGCTGCTGCCCGACGAGCTGGAACGATTCACCCCCATGACGATCACCGACGTCCGGCTGCTGGGGCTGGCGGAGATCAGGCGGCGCGGCTGGGCCTTCACCGTGGAGGAGCTGGAGCTGGGCCTGAACGCGGTGGCCGCGCCCATCATGGGCAGCGACGGCTCGGTGGTGGCGGCGGTCAGCGCCTCCGGCCCCTCCTACCGGCTCACCCCGCAGCGGCTGCCCGAGGTGGGCGAGATCATGGCCCAGGGCGCGCGGGAGATAAGCCAGCGCATCGGCTATTACCGTTGAGGGCATGTGCCGAAGCATCAAGACCCTGCGCCCGCCCTACACCGAAGACGTGACCGAGGACGATGTACGAGCCGCGGCCCTGCAGTATGTCCGGAAGATCTCCGGCTTCCGGGCGCCCGCCGCGCACAACGCCGAGGCGTTCGACCGGGCCGTGGAGACCATCACCAAGGCGTCCGAGGAGTTGCTGGCCGCCTTGCAGGTGCGCGGCGCCCACTGACACCCCCGCTTGCGGCGGATCAGGCGGTTCGGCGGCGCCCCCGTTGCGGGGCGGGCGGTTCGCGGCGCCCGGTTCCGGGTCAGGAGGTCGGGAGCCTGATGGGGCGGTCACCGGAGCAGCCGAGCTTGAGCTCCACGTCCTCACCCTCGCCCGCCTCGAACTCCAACTCGGCCTCACGGCCGGGGCCCGGCTCGACGCCGTCCACGGAGTAGCCCTGGGCGGGGCTCCACGAGCGCAGCGTCACCAGGCCGCCGGAGCAGGAGGCGATCACCGTGCCGCCCGGCGTGCGGATGAGCTCGCCCCCGGGCGGGCCCGGCGTCGCCGTGGCCGTCTGCGGCGGGGTCGGCGTACGGGGCACGGCGGGTGTCCCGGACGGCGAGGCAGCGTGCGTCCGGGTGGCGAGCGCGGCGCGGGCCTCGTCCTGGCTCATCACCTGGCCGGACGTGCCGGTCAGCGCGCCGCTGACCAGGCCGAGCGCCGCCACGGCGGCACCGGTCGCGGCGATCGCGGTGGCCACCCAGGCCACAACGAATCGCTTCATCCCATCACCTCCGCGCCCAAGCCATCATCATTCCGTCACCTCGGTGGCCGCCCAGGACGGAACGGGTCGGTTCACCTCGTCACCTGGGCCAGGACAGGTCGCTTCACCTTGCCACCTTCCCCCACATACGGCTAAGGCCAGGTTAAGGCGACGATAACGAGGCGCAGAGCATGCCCCGGCAAGGTCTACGGTTTGCTCATATGGCTGACATCCTGCTCATCGAGGACGACGTGACGATCCGCACGGCGCTGAGCCGAGGGCTGCGGGAGCTGGGCCACGCCGTGTCCTCCTCCCCCACGGCGCTCGACGGGCTGCGGCTGGCCGTACAGGATCGTCCTGATCTGATCGTGCTCGACCTGGGGCTGCCGGACCTCGACGGCGGCGAGCTGCTGCGGATGCTGCGCGCGGTGAGCAAGGTGCCGGTGATCGTGGCGACCGCCCGCGACGGCGACGCCGAGATGGTGCCGGTGCTGGACGCGGGCGCCGACGACTATGTGGTCAAGCCGTACAGCGCCGCCCAGTTGGACGCGCGGATCAGGGCGGTGCTGCGGCGGGCGGGCGAGAGCGCGCCGGAGCCGCTCCAGGTGGGCGCGCTGCGTGTGGACCCGCGCGCGCGACTGGCCGAGCTCGACGGGATGGAGCTGGAGCTGACGCCGCGCGAGTTCGACGTGCTGCACTATCTCGCCGCCCGCTCGGGCGAGGTCATCACCAAGCGCGAGCTGCTGACCGAGGTGTGGCAGCTCCCGTACGGCGGAGCTGACAAGACCGTGGACGTGCACCTGTCGTGGCTGCGCAGGAAGCTGGGCGAGACCGCCTCGGAGCCCCGCTATCTGCACACCGTCAGGGGCGTCGGGGTGAAGCTGGTCGGGCCCTCGTGAGGCGCTGGCTGGCGCTGCTGGTGGCCGCCACCACCTCGCTCGTGCTGATCGCGCTGCTGGTGCCGATGGCGCTGCTGATCCGCGCCGTGGCGGAGAACGGCGCGATGAACCGCGCCACCACCGCCGCCGAGTCGGTCGCGCTGACGGTCGGCACCGCCGATCTGCCGCTCGCCGTGGAGCGGGTGGCGCGTCCCGTGACGGTGTTCCTGCCTGACGGGCGGACGCTGGGCGTCCCGGCCGCGCGCTCCGAGGCGGTACGGCTGGCCGCGACGGGCCGCAGCGTCACCGCCGAGGTGGGCGACGGCAGGGAGGTGCTGGCCGCCGTGCAGTCGCCGCAGGGCACGGTGGTGATCAGGGTGTTCGTCGGCGAGGACGAGCTGCTGCGCGGCGTGCCCGCGGCCTGGGCGGCGCTGCTGGTGCTCGGGCTGGCGCTGGTGGTGCTCGGCATCGTGCTGGCCGACCGGCTGGCGCTGGCGGTCACCAGGCCGGTCGACGGCCTGGCCCGGGTCTCGCACCGGCTGGCGGGCGGCGATCTGGAGGCGCGCGCCGAGCCCGGCGGGCCGCCGGAGGTGCGCTCGGTGGCGCTGGCGCTCAATCATCTGGCCGGGCGGATCGGCGACCTGCTGGCGGCCGAGCGGGAGTCGGTGGCGGACCTGTCGCACCGCCTCCGTACCCCGTTGACGGGTCTGCGGCTGGACGTCGAGTCCCTGCGCGACCCCGAGGAGGCGGCGCGGGTCGGCGCCCGGGTGGACGCGCTGGAGCGGGCGGTCAGCGCCGTCATCACCGACGCCCGGCAGCGCTCGGCCGAGCGCGGCAGCTGCGACGCGACGGCCGTGGTGGGGGAACGGGTGCGCTTCTGGTCGGTGCTCGCCGACGACCAGGGGCGCGCGGTCACGGTCACCCTGCCGGAGGAGGAGCTGAGCGTCGCGGTCGGCGCCGAGGCGCTCAGCGCCTGCGTGGACGCGCTGCTCGGCAACGTCTTCGCGCACACCGCTGAGGGGGTGTCGTTCTCCGTACGGCTCGCGCCGCATCCCTCGGGGGCCGTGCTGGTGGTCAGCGACAAGGGAGACGGCTTCGACCCCGCCCTGCTGGAGCGGGGGAACAGCGCCGGCGGCTCGACCGGGCTCGGCCTGGACATCGCCCGCCGCACCGCCGAGTCCTCCGGAGGCCACCTGACGGTGTCGTCGTCGGGCGGCGCCATCGTGGAAGTGGTGTTAACTCGGCCTTAGCGCGCGGTTACCGCCGATCGCGGTTTCGTAGGGGCATGCACATCACCACGAAAATCATCGTTGCCAGCGCCGGTGTCATGGCCCTCGTGGCCGGCGGATCCGCTGCCCTCGCCGCCGCCGACCAGCCCGCCCCCAAGGTCGCCCTCGAGCAGGCCGTCCAGATCGCCCAGAAGGAGGTGCCCGGCGCGTGGGTGCGCGAGGTCGGCTTCGACAAGCGCGGCACCCGGCCGGACGTGTGGGAGGTCGAGCTGATCAAGGGCGACATCGAGCACGAGCTGGACATCGACGCCGCCACGGGCAAGCTGCTGAAGAAGGAGAGCGAGCGCGTGGACAGCGACGACGACACGGCGGCCGGACAGAACTCCCAGAGCACCCAGAACTCCGACGACTCGGATGACTCGGACGACTCCCGGGACGACGACTGATCAGCAGGAGGACAGGACGCCCGACATGGCCTCCTTCTCCGCTGAGGTGGCCCACAGGTCGTACTTGACCTTCACGTCGATCTGCCGCGCGATGTACTCACACCTGTAGGCCTTGCGCGGTGGGAGCCAGGTGGCGGCGTCGGAGTCGCTCTTCTGGCCGTTGAGCGGTCCGTCGACGGCCATCAGGTTCAGCGGGTCGTTGGCGAACTCCTTGCGCTTGGTCTTCGTCCACTGCTGGGCGCCTTTCTGCCAGGCGTCCGACAGTGGGATCACGTGGTCGATCTGGACCTTGCTGCTGGTGGTCTGCCCACGCTCGAACTTGATCGTCTTGCCGGTGAAGGGATCGGCGAGGACGCCGGTGAGCACGATGCAGTCCTTCGAGCCGGGCTTGAAGGTCTCGTCGGTGAGGTCCCGTTTGAGGATGTCGTTGCGGGTGTCACAGCCGTTGTGATCCACATCCGCCCAAGCGGGACCGAACTCGTCCCGGTCATAGCCGGTCTTCGGCGCCCGGCCCTTCACCGGGAGGTCGCCGAGCTTCTTGCGCGCCTCCTTGACGTCGGCGGAGGCCGCCTTGCCGGACCCCGCGTCCTGGTCGGGAAGCAGGGTCGCTTCCAGGTCACCACAGCCTGTGAGCACCACCGCTGTGACCAAACCGGCTAAAACTGCACGTACGCGCACGTAAGCTCCCAGACTCGTGATTGCAAAGTCTAGGTATATCAATCTCCGTTCTGTTGACCATTTACCGCCCAAGAGCGTCAAGTAGCCATTTGGCTAGGTAACGGGTGTAAGAGGAGCGGACGTAGATCCGGAACGCGTCGCCGTCGCGCTCCAGGATCACCGGCGTCTTCGCCAGGAGCGTCTGGGCATGACCGGTGAACACCGAGGGGTGCAGGTCGAGGGGACACCCGGTGATCAGCACCTCCAGAGCACCCGGCCCCGCCAACTCCAGCACCGTCCGCTGCCCCGACACCTCCACCCACCCCTCCCGGCTTGCGTCGCCGGTCACCAGCCACCAGTCGGGGCCGAGTCGCAGCCCGGCACCGGGGTCGTCGCCTCGGACCTCCCACATGGGCATCGAGGGCAGCTCGCGGAGCCGTACGGCATCGGAACTCGCCGCCGCGAAGCGAGCGGCGACGTGAGCGGCCGGGCTCTCGGCGCGGCAGACCCCTGGAACGACCCCCGGCACGCCGGCGTCGCCGTCCGGGGAGGCGGGGTCGCCGTCGCGGCGGGTGTTCTCCGGGTCGTAGAAGACCGGGTCGACGACTGTCACGGCGGTGGCGGAGGATCCGGACACGGCGGTGAGCCGGTCGCCCGGGGCGACGTCCCGTGCCAGGGCGAGCCCGAACGTACGGCCCAGTGTGGCGCTGGCGTAGCCGCTGGTCACGTGGCCGAGCATGCGCGTAGCGCCTGGGGAGGGGATGAGCTGGGCACCCTCCATGAGGGGGGCCGTGGGGTCGTCGGGGAGGAGGCCGATCAGGGTCTTGCGGCCGGCGCGGGCGGTGTCGGGGCGGGCGTGTGAGCGCTTGCCGACGTAGTCGGGCTTGCGGTTGGCGACGATCCACGACATGCCGAGGTCCTGCGGGGTGACGGTGCCGTCGGTTTCCTGGCCGACGATGGGGAAGCCCTTCTCGGCGCGCAGCACGTGCATGCTCTCCGTCCCGTACGGCACCGCGCCCAGGGCCAGCACGCTCTCCCAGAGGGACCTGCCGCACGGCCAGGGCACGTTCACCTCGTAGGCCAGCTCACCGGAGAAGCTGATCCGGAACACCCGTCCCGGCACGCCGAGCACCTCGGTCTCCGCGCATCTCATGAAGGCGAGCTCCAGTGCCCCCGGCGCGACGGCGGCGAGTACGGCACGGGCTCGGGGGCCGACGATCGCCACCGTGGCCCAGTGGTCGGTGACGGACGTGAAGTGGACGTCGAGCTCCGGCCATTCGGTCTGCCGCCACTCCTCCAGCCAGTCGAGCACCGCCGCCGCGTTGCCGGTGGTGGTGGTCATGAGGTAGTGGTGCTCGCCGAGCCTGGCGGTGGTGCCGTCGTCGAAGACCATCCCGTCGGCGGTGCACATCAGGCCGTAGCGGCAGGCGCCGACGGCGAGCGTGGAGTACATGTTGGTGTAGATCCGGTCGAGAAAAGCGCCCGCGTCACGACCTTGAATGTCGATCTTCCCCAGGGTGGAGGCGTCCATCGCGGCCACCCCGGTGCGGGCCGCGCGGCACTCCCGGGACACGGCCTCGTCCATCGTCTCGCCGTCCAGCGGGAAGTACCACGGCCGCTTCCACTGGCCGACGTCCTCGAACACCGCCCCCCTGTCGACATGCGCGCCGTGCAGCGCCGTCGTCCTGACCGGGTCGGACAGCTCCCCACGGTCACGGCCCGCCAGCGTGCCGAAGGCCACCGGCAGGTACGGCGGGCGAAATGTGGTCGTACCCGTCTGTCCTGGGGCGGTTCCGAGCAGCTGGGACATCACCCCCGCCATCAGCGCACCCGAGGTCTTGCCCTGGTCGGCGCCGGTGCCGGCGGTGGTGAAGCGCTTGACGTGCTCGACCGAGCGCATCCCGGTGCCCACGGCCCTGGCCAGGTCGGCGACCGTGACATCCCGCTGCAGGTCGACGAACGTCGTGGGGTCCGGCGCGAGTTCACCCCAGTGCACGGCGGGCGGACGCAGAGCGGGCTCATCGCTCGACAGCGCTTGAGGAGCCTCATGCCCCGCCTGGCCGGGTCCGCTGCGGGCTGTGGGGGAAGGCGCGTCGTGCGCTTCGTCGCGGGTCGCGTGATGGGCTGCGTCGCGGGTCGCGTGATGGGCTGCGTCGCGGGTCGCGTGATGGGCAGCGTCGCAGCGGGCGGCGGTGGTGCCTGCTTTATGGCCGTCCTCGATGGCCTCGCGGGTGCCGTACAGGCCTCTGCACGCGCCTGCCGAGCGTTCGGCCTGGGCCGACGGGCCGGGGATGAACGCCTGGAGGGTGTCGTCGAAGACGACCCTGCCCTGGGACTGGCTGAAGAGGTGAACGGCGGGGTTCCAGCCGCCGGCCACCGCGAGCAGGTCGGCCGCCACGTGCCGGTCGCCGATCCGGACGCCGGTGAGCAGGCCCTCGGCGTCGGCGGTGGTGCCGGTGACGGTACGGCCGGACAGGGCTCCGGCCAGGCCCTGGGGGCGCGGGTCGACGATGGCGGCGATCTCCACGCCGGCCGCCTCAAGGTCGCGGGCGGCCTCGTACCCGGAGTCGGCGCAGGCGTAGACGACGGCCCGGCTGCCCGGCCGTACCGCGTACCTGTTGACGTAGGCGCGGGCGGCGGAGGCGAGCATGACGCCGGGACGGTCGTTGCCCGGGAAGGGCAGCGACCGCTCGTGGGCGCCGGTGGCGAGCACGACGCGGCGGGCGCGCAGGTGCCACAGGCGCTCACCCGAGGAGCGGCGCTCGACGGCGACCAGGTAGTTGTGGTCGTAGTAGCCGATCGCGGTGGTCCTGACCAGGACGCGGACCTCCGGGAGCGCGGCCAGGCGGCTCTCGGTCGCGGTGACCCAGTCCAGGGCGGGCGCGCCGTCCAGCAGGACGCGGCTGCTCAGCAGGTCGCCGCCGAGTCTCGGCTGGTCGTCCAGCAGGATCACCCGCCCGCCCGTCTCCCCCGCGGCCAGCGCGGCCGCCAGCCCGGCCGGTCCGCCGCCGACCACCAGCACGTCGCAGTGCAGGTAGCCCTTGTCGGCGCGGCGTTCGTCCACGGCGTCCGGGTCCACCCGGCCCTTGCCGCGCAGGCTCCACGCCTGGAGCCCGGCGCGCAGTTCCACGGTGGTGGCGGCGAGCATCGGATCGGCGTCGACGCGGACCAGCGCGTTCGGCTCCTCGGGCCCGGCGGAGAAGATGCCGCGCGGGCGGCCCAGGTCCACGCTGTGCCCCACCACCCGCACGCCGCCGGCCAGCAGGGCCGAGGCGAGCGTGTCACCCGGATGCCCGTGCAGCGGGCGGCCGTCGAAGTGGAACGGGAGCGTGACCGAGCGGTCGATCAGACCGCCCGAAGGCAGACGGGTCATCGCATCTCCTACAGCGGGGCGGCTTGGGGAGGTCAGGGGGATTGCCGGAATTCGTGGGTGACCGTGTGGCGGTCCACGGTGAACCACGTCCGGCAGCCGTGCACGTGGAACCAGCGCTCCCGGAACCAGCCCTTGGGGTTGTCGCGCAGGAACACGTACGCGGCCCACTCGGTGTCCGTCAGCTCCCCCGGCGTGTCGGGGTAGGCGATGCCGGCCTGTCCGCCGTACCGGAACTCGATCTCGTCGCGCGGGCCGCAGTGCGGGCAGTCGATGAGCAGCATCAGTGCGCCACCGCCGCCGCGCCGTGCTCGTCGATGAGCGCCCCCGTGGTGAACCTGTCCAGGGCGAACGGTTCCGCGAGGGGATGCGGCTCGCCGTGCGCGATCGTGTGGGCGTACACCCAGCCCGCGCCCGGCGTGGCCTTGAACCCGCCGGTGCCCCAGCCCGCGTTGACGTACAGGCCGTCCACCGGGGTCGTGCCGATGATCGGCGAGGCGTCGGGGGACACGTCCACGATGCCCGCCCAGGTGCGCAGCACCCGTACCCGGCTGAACAGCGGGAACAGCTCCAGCGCCGCCGCCATCTGCGCCTCGATGACGTGGAAGGCGCCGCGCTGGCCGTAGGAGTTGTAGGAGTCGATGCCCGCGCCCATCACCAGCTCCCCCTTGTGCGCCTGGCTGACGTAGACGTGCACGGCGTTCGACATGACCACGCAGTCGAGCACCGGCTCCAGCAGCTCCGACACCAGCGCCTGCAGCGGGTGTGACTGCAGCGGCAGCCGGATCCCGGCCTGGTCGGCCAGCACGGAGGTGTGCCCGGCGGAGGCGAGCGCGACCTTGCCCGCCGCGATCCTGCCGCGCGAGGTCTCCACGGCCAGCACCCGGCCGCCGCTGATCTCGAAGCCGGTCACCTCGCAACCCTGGATCAGGTCGATGCCGTAGGCGTCGGCCTTGCGGGCCAGCGCCCAGGCCACGTGGTCGTGCTTGGCGATGCCGCCGCGCCGCTGCAGGGTGGCGCCCATGACCGGGTAGCGGGCTCGCTCGGAGACGTTGATGATCGGGCAGAACTTCTTGACCTCGTCGGGGTCGAGCCATTCGGCGTCGACGCCGCTCCGCCGGTTGGCGTTGACCCGTCGCCTGGCCTCGCGCACGTCGGCGAGGCTGTGCGCGAGGTTGAGCACGCCGCGCTGGCTGAACTGCAGGTCGTAGTCGAGCTCCTCGCTGAGCCCCTCCCACAGTTTCAGCGAGTGCTCGTAGATCGCGGCGCTCTCGTCCCACAGGTAGTTGGAGCGGATGACGGTGGTGTTGCGGGCCATGTTCCCGCCGGCCAGCCAGCCTTTCTCCAGGACGGCCACGTTGGTGATGCCGTGGTTGCGCGCCAGGTAGTAGGCGGTGGCCAGGCCGTGCCCGCCGGCGCCGACGATGACCACGTCGTAGGCGGGCTTGGGGTCGGGGTTGCGCCAGAGGAAGTCGGGGTGGGTCACCGGCGGATCTTCTCCATCTGGGGGTCGTACAGCGGCTCGGCGGCGACCTCGGCGGGAACCCGCCGCCCGAAATAGGAAATATCCAGCTGTGTCCCGGGGGTGGCCAGGTCGATCGGCAGCCAGGCGTACGCGATGGGACGCCGGATGGTGTGCCCGTAGGCGGCGCTGGTGACGTAGCCGACGGTGCGGCCCTGGTGCCGTACCGGCTCCTTGCCCATGACCACCTCGGCGCTGAGCAGCGGCGTCAGCTTGCGGGTGACGTCCGCCGACAGGGCGTCGCGGCCGACGAAGTCCTTGTCCTTCCTGACCGCGAAGCCCAGCCCGGCCTCGTACGGGTTGTGCTCGGGCGTCATGTCGACGCCCCAGAGCCGATATCCCTTCTCCACCCGGAGGCTGGTGAACGCGGCCCGGCCGCCCGCGATCGGCAGCCCGGTCCCCCAGAGCGTGTCCCACAGCTTCAGGCCCAGGTCGGCGGTGGTGTAGAGCTCCCAGCCCAGCTCACCGACGTACGAGACACGCATCGCCGTCACCGGCACCTGGCCGATATATCCGCTCTTACAGGTGAAGTAGGGGAAGCCTTCGTGCGACAGGTCCAGGTCGGTCAGCGGCTGGACCAGCTCCCTGGCCCGCGGCCCCCACACGCCCACGCAGCAGGTGCCCGGCGTGATGTCGCGCACGTAGACGCCGCCCGGCGCGTGCCGGGTGATCCAGTCGAGGTCCAGGTTGCCGTTGGCGCCGATCTGGAACCGGTCCTCCGCCAGCCGCGCCACCGTGAGGTCCGACCGGATGCCGCCCTTGGCGTCGAGCAGCAGCGAGTAGGTGACCGAGCCGGGCTTCTTGTCCACGTTGTTGGTGGTCAGCCGCTGCAGGAACGCCGCCGCCCGCGCCCCGCCGACCTCGATCCGCTTGAGCGGGGTCATGTCGTAGAGCGCCACGCTCTCCCGGGTGGCGTACGACTCCGCGGCGGCGATCGGCGACCAGTAGCGGGCGGCCCACTCCTGACGCCGGGCCGTGCCCAGCATCGGCTCGGACTCCTCGCCGTGCTCCCGTACGAGATCCTCCAGCAGCGGCGCGTTCGCCTCGAACCAGTGCGGCCGCTCCCACCCGGAAGCCTCCAGGAAGTGACCGCCCAGCTCCAGCTGGCGCACGTAGAAGGGGCTGGTACGCATCGGCCGCGGCGACTCCATCGGCTGCAGCGGATGGATGACGTCGTAGACCTCGACGAAGTTCTGCTTGCCGCGCTCGGTGACGAAGGCGGGGGCGAGCTGGACCGGCTCGAACCGGTTGAGCTCGCACTCGTGCAGGTCGACGCCGCTGTGCCCGTCGACCAGCAGCTCGGCCACCGCCTTGGCGACGCCGGCCGAGTGGGTGACCCAGACCGCCTCGGCCACCCAGAACCCGTCGAGCTCCGGCGCCTCCCCGATCAGCGGGAACCCGTCGGAGGTGAAGGAGAAGATCCCGTTGATGCCGTCCTCGTACCTGGACGTCCGCAGCGCGGGCAGCAGCTCGCCGGCGTCCCACCAGGCAGGGTCGAAGTCCTCCTCGGTGAACTTCTGCACCGACGGCATCGTGGTGCCCTTGGGGCCGATCTCGTGCTGGGCGACCGGCATCGGCCGGTGCGCGTAGGAGCCCACGCCGACGCGGTCGCCGTGGTGGCGGAAGTAGAGGTCGCGGTCCTGGTGGCGCAGGATGGGGCCACTTCCCGGCCCGGACCGTGTCACGGCCAGCGGCCCTGACTTGGCGTACTGGTGGGCCAGTGGCTGCAGCGGGACGGTCAGCCCCGCCATCGCGCCGATCGCCGGTCCCCAGAATCCGGCGGCGCACACGACCACGTCCGCCTCGATGACGCGGTGGCCGGCGGCGGTCTCCACGGCCACGCCGGTGACCCTGCCGCCCTTGTGCAGGACGTCCACCACCGTGTGCCCGGCCAGGAACCTGGCGCCCCGCTCGCCGGCCCGCCCGGCCTGCTTCTCGCAGCAGCTCACGGCCGCCGCGAGCCCGTCGGTGGGCACGTGGAACCCGCCGAGCACCTGGCTTCGGTCGAGCAGCGGCCACAGCTCGGCGCACCGCGCGGCGTCCACCAGCTCGCCCTCGACGCCCCAGGACTCGGCCCAGCCGTGCTTGCGGTGCAGGTCCTGCCAGCGCTCCTCGGTGGTGGCGACCTCCAGGCCGCCCACCTGCTCGAAGCAGCCGAGCTCGGTGTACTTGCGCGCGGTGTAGGAGGCGAACTCGGTCATGGTCTTCGACGGGTTCGTCTGGAACACCAGGCCGGGGGCGTGCGAGCTAGATCCGCCGGTCGCGAAGAGCGGCCCTCGGTCGACGACGGTGACGTCCGTCCATCCCCGGACGGTGAGCTCGTCCGCCAGGGCACAGCCGACGATGCCGGCTCCGATGATCACTAAACGAGGCCGGCTTGTCATGGGGCCCTCCGGTTGTTCCTTATTACGCAACACGCACCGGACTACGCAACGAACATAAGGCTCCGCGAACCTCCGAACAAGGTCTGTCTTTCACCGGCTCCCGGGAGCCGCGACGGCGTGCTCCAGGCAACCGGATGGACATGCACCGGCGATCAGTTATGTTTCCCGCCCGCCGCACGTGGGGGGCATGAGCGTCAGATGCCGCATGGCGTAGGAGCGCCAGGGACGCCATCGGTCCGGATGGGCCGCCAACCGGTGCACGGCACGGCGCACCGGCAGACCGGGCATGAGGACGTCGGGGTCGCCGAGGACCCTCATCCGAATGCAGGAGATCGCCCACCGGCTCATCCCCGGGATGGCGAGCAGCTGTTCGCGCACGCGGTAAGGATCGCATCCGGCGTCCAGCCTGAGCGTCTCCCCGGCCAGCGCGCGGGCCAGCTCCCGCTGGACACGGCCGGCGGACGCGACCTCCGCCAGGACCGACATGTCAGGAAACAGGTGCGTGATCTCGCCGAACGGGGTGGCGAGCGGCCTGCCATACGTTCTGACCAGGTCGGCGAGGCGACCGCGCGCCGTCGCGGCTCGCGTCCGGCGGCTGAGCACGGCCCGGATCGCCAGCTCGCCGGGGTCGGCGCAGCCCGGCAGCCGCAGCCCGGGGCGGGCCGCGACCACCGGCCCCAGCCCCGGATCCGCGCCGAGGAAGGCGTCGATGGCTTGCTGATCCGCGTCCAGGTCGAGCAGCCGCCTGCAGCGCTGCACCGCGGCGGCGAGGTCCCTGAGATCCTCCAGCCGCATCTCGCAGACCAGGTGACCGGCCCCGGGCCGCAACGTGACCACCCCCGCACCGTGCGGCAGCGACAACGACCTGCTGTAGACGCCATCGTCATGGTGCTCGATGCCCGGGACGGCCCGCGCGCCCAGGTAGGCCAGCATCGCGGGAACGTCCATGGGCGGCCGGTAGGCGAGCCGCACCGTGGTGACCCCCGGCAGGTGGGTGCCCTTGCCGGCGCCGCGCAACCCGCTCGGCGTCGTCGCGTACACCTGCCTGATGGTGTCGTTGAACTGCCTGATGCTGGCGAACCCGGCGGCGAAGGCCACCTCGCTGACCGGCAGCGGGCCGGCCTCCAGCAGCATCCGGGCGGTCTGCGCCCGCTGCGTCCTGGCCAGGGCCTGCGGTCCGGCGCCGACCTCGGCGACGAGCCGGCGATGCACCTGGCGCTGGCTGTAGCCGAGCCGGGCGGCCAGTCCGGCCACTCCTTCACGGTCGACGACTCCGTCGGCGATCAGCCGCATGGCCCGGCCGATCAGATCCGTGCGCGTGTTCCACTCCGGCGACCCGGGAGCCGCGTCGGGACGGCACCTCCTGCACGCCCGGAAGCCGTTGACCTGCGCCGCCGCCGCCGTCGGGAACAACCGGACGTTCTGCGGCTTCGGCATGACGGCCGGGCAGCTGGGGCGGCAGTAGATGCCGGTCGTGGTGACGGCGACGTAGAACCACCCGTCGAAACGCGGGTCCCGGCTCTCCATGGCCGCGAACGCGACCTCGTCCTCGATCACCCCATAGAGCGTGCCATGGAGCCACGAACAGGACCGGCGGGGATCGGACGCCGACGGTCGACGGCCGATGCCCGCCAGCGCCGGGCCCCGGGTCGCCACCAGGCTGTCCCGCATGATGGTGAACGATGTCGCCGGTGGCCGCCTGGCCATCTACCGGCGGGCGCTGTCGCGGCGTGACTTCCGCGTACTCTGGCTGGGCTCGTCTCTCTCGCTCGTCGGCGACGGGATGACGTTCGTCGCCCTGACGTGGCTGGTGTTGTCCCAGCCGGGCGGTGTCCGGCAACTCGGGCTGCTGACCGTCTGCTACACCCTGCCCGTGTTCGTGGGAGGACTGCTGACCGGTCCCGTCCTGGACCGGTTCGACAAGCGGCATGTGCTGGCCGTCGACAGCGTGGTCCGGGGCGCCGCGATGGCGTCTATCCCGATCGTGTCGCTGCTGGGCGAAGTGCCGACGGCGTTGCCGTTCATCGTCGCCGCGGTGTACGGGTTGTTCAAGATGGTGCCGCTGGCCGGGTTTCCCGCGGCGATTCCCGATCTCGTCCCCGAGGAGGACCGGGACGCCGCGAACGCGCTGGAAAGCCTGAGCTTCAGCCTCTCCGGAATGATCGGTCCCGCGCTCGGCGGGCTGCTGATCGCAGGCTTCGGCAGCGAGGCCGTGCTGGCCTTCGACGCGGTCTCCTATGCGTTGTTCGCCGTCGCCGCCCTCGCCATCCGCCGCCCCCTCACGCCGCAAGCACCTCGGACACCTCAGGCGCCGCAGGCACCTCAGACGCAGACACCTCAGACACCTCAGGGGCCTCAAGCGCCTCAGAAGCCGGGATCGCCGCCGGACGTCGCAGGACCGCGCGGCACCGTCCTGGGGTTGCTGCGCGACCGGGTCCTGGTCGCGACCACGCTCGCGTTCATGGCTTTCAACATCGCCATGGGCATGCTGCTCGTCACCGCGCCCTGGCTGGCCAAGACCCAGCTCCAGGGCGGCCCGCAGGCCCTGGGCCTCCTGCTCGCCGCCCTGTCGGCGGGCGAACTCGCCGGCGCGGCGGTCGCCGGCACCCGGGCTCCCCGGGCCCGCCCGATCAGGGCCATCGCCCTGGTCCAGCTCATCGCCGCGGCCGGCTTCCTGGCGCTGCTGACCGCCCCGCTCACGATCACCGTCACCGCGGGCTTCCTCGTCATCGGGATGTTCAGCGCGCCCATGACCATCTGGGCGCAATCGCTGCGGATGGCACGCATCCCGGCGCCGCTGCGCGGCAGGGGCTTCGCCATCCTCAGGACGCTCATGCAGGCGACGCCCCCGATCGGCGCCGCCCTCGTCACACCACTCCTGGCCGGCGGCCTGCTCGCCCCAGCCGCCCTGCTCATGACCATCGTCGCGGCCGTACCCGCCGCAGCCCTACTGACCACGACAAACCAAGGGTCTGTACGCAGGCGCGCCACACAGACGCTCACCCATGACGAACCGACGGCTTGTACGCGGGCACGCGTCACACGGACGCGTTCGCCCGGCACCGATCGGCGGCGGCTCGGTCAGGAACGCCCGTAGGAGTCTTCGAGGCGCTCGATGTCATCCTCGTCGAAGTGGCCGAAGGCGACCTCGAGGATGCGGGTGGCGGGGCCGGAGGAGCTGAGGCGGTGGGTCTGGCCGGCGCGGATCAGCACCCGGTCACCCACGGCCGGCTCCAGGCGCTCACCGTTGACCTCGAAGACGCAACCGGGGTCGAGGGCCACCCAGAGCTCGTCACGGTGCTCGTGACGCTGCAGGCTGAGCGTCTGCCCTGCCGCCACGCTGATGATCTTGACCGTGGACACCTCGTTGAGGGTGTAGCGCTCGAAGGCGCCCCACGGGCGCTCGTCACGGATCACGGCGGCCAACTTGTCGATGTCCTGCACTCTGCCTCCAAGTCCCGAAATATCGCGCCAAAAGGTATCAGGCGGCGTGGCCGCCGCCCACCGGGAGTGCCGTGCCCGGCGTCGAAGGCCAGGCACGGCGGGAGGCTTCTAGAGCCCGTACTCCTTCACGATCCGCTCGTGCCGCTCGACCTCCACGTCGACCTCGCGCGCCAGGTCGAGCCAGGCCAGCGGGTGCGACCAGCGCTCGGTGGCGTCGTCGAGCAGCGCGTCGACCTCGACGGCGGAGACGTCGGGCGGCACCGCGACCCAGCCGAACACACCGGAGATCTGCTCGCCGCTCGTCGGGTGGGTCACCTGGTAGTCGTCATCGCTGTAGACCCACATCGGCCAGCCCCGCTCGGCCATGACCTCGGTGAACTCGGTCCAGTCCGCATCGCTCGGCGCGGCGCCGTCGAAGAAGTAGCTGGTGTAGCCGCCGGGCCGCAGGATGCTCACCGCGGCGAAGGGCGGCACGAAGTTCTGCTGCTCTTCGGGCTCCTCGGGCAGCGGCTCCAGCAGCTGCGGGTCGAACACGACCAGGTCGCCCGCGTTGTAGTCCATGCCGCGCGGCTGCGGCAGCGCCAGCCTGGCGGTGGCCGGGCCGGTGCGGATGGACAGCACCTGCCGTTGACCGCCGTCGGGCGCGGGGAGGATGAGCCTGATGAGCCCCATCTCCTCCTCGATCGGCCCTTCGGTGGACTTGATCGGCATGCCGAGCTTGGCGGCGCCCTTGCGGACGGTCACCCAGTCCTCGGCGGCGGTGGCCATGACGATCATGCGCCAGACGTCTTCGTCGGTGAGCTCGTCGAGCACCTCCAGCAGCGCCGCGGCGCCTCTGGCGTTCTCGTCGACCTGCTGGGCGGCGCCCGCGACGAGGCGGCGGGCTTCCACCCCGGCTCCGGCGGCCACCGCGTGCTGGGCCTCGTCGAGCGCCTCCGGCCAGCGCTCGCGGGCGCTGTGCAGGCGGGCCAGCGCCAGGTGCTTGGCGGCGTGCGGCAGCGTCGCGGCCATCTGCTCCAGCCGCTCGTCCTGACGCGCCTCGATGAGCAGCGTGGTGAGGTAGGCGATGTCGTCGGCGTCGGCGCCGGCGATGTCGCCGGTGTCGACGAGCATCTTCCAGTAGATGTCCGCGCCGGTCGACGGGTAGCCGAGGAAGCCGATCGTGGTGGTGTGGCGGCGGGTGGCCTCGATGTCCTTGCCCGACAGCGGGGCCAGCCAGCCGACCCAGCGCTCGGGGTCGGCGTTGTAGCCGTCGGCGGCGTCGAAGTAGGCGACCCGCTCGGCGACGGGGCCGGGCGCCGGGGGCTCGGTGGCCGCGTCGGCGGCGGCGCGCAGCTCGGCGATCCGCTCCGCGACGCCCGTGGCGTCCCGCAGCTCACCGGCGGCGGACTCGGCCAGATCGGCCAGCAGCCTGGCCTGCCACACGCCCTGCCGGGCGATGGCCAGCTCGCCCGCGATCAGCGAGAGCTCGACACGGGAGCGGTAGCCGCCCATCATGCCGAAGTAGTCGACCCACTGGCGCAGCACGCGGCCGAGCTGCCAGGTGTTGGTGATCTGCGAGGAGTCGGCGAGCTTGTTGACGGCGTGCGCCCACTCGACGAACACCCTCGGGTGCTCGCCGACCACGTCGAGGTCGGGCAGCGCGTCGACGGCCTCGGCGACGCGGCCGAGCGTGGCCAGGATGAGCGCGCGGCGGACGCCGTCGCGGTGCTCCTTGGCCACCGGGTCGTCGGCCTGGAAGCCGCCGGCGGCCTGCAGCGCGGTCAGCGCGTCCTCGGCGCGACCGGCGGCGAGCAGCGCGCGGGCGCTCTCGGCACCCAGCTCCCAGCTGGCCTCGCGGCCGACGGCGCGCAGGCGCTCGACGGCGGTCTCGGCGTAGGTGACGGCCTCGCCCGCGCGGCCGGCGTCGACCAGGGCCGCGACATACTGCGTCGCCAGCCCGGTGTAGGCGGGGTCGGTCGGCTCCAGCCCTTCGATGGCGGCGCCGACGGTCTCCAGCCGCTCCCCGGCGTAACCGGGGCCGTCGGTGTTGGCCCAGACGAGCGCGAGCGCCTCCACCGCGGCCGGCGCGGCCGGGCAGGAGCGCACCTCTTCGCGCTGAGCGAACGCGAGCAGCTGCTCGGCGTCCCCGACGGCGACCGCGCCCTGCGCGCGGTCGCCGATGCGGCCGAGCAGGTGCCAGTAGCGAGCGTAGAACTCCAGCCACGGCTGCTCCAGGGCGTCCGCCTGCTGCGAGATGGCCGGAGCCATCACGTCGAGCTGCGGGAAACGCCCTTCGTAGGCCTGTGCGGGGAGGTCTCCCAGCGCCATGGCGAGGCCAACGTTGCCCGCTTCAGAAAGCTGCTGCTGGGTTTCGCCGACCCAGGCCCAGATGTCCACGTCCATGGAACGTCAGTCTGCCAGGTCAATGAGCGTGCCCAAAACGCAGAAGCTCGATGAGCTCGTCCGATTCGTCATTGTTGAGGGGAGAAAATACCGATGCCATCAGATCATCGGTGACCTCCTCGGCCGCCGCCCGGCGTGCGATCACGTCAGGGTCCGGCTTCGCATAGGGCTCCGGCCACTCGAAGAACCTGGCGGCGATCTCGCCTGACGCCGCCTTGATCGGCGTAGCGTCATGGTCGGCCGCGAGCGTCGCCTGAAGGGGGTGCAGGCCGGCGGCGATCACCGCGTTGGCGTGCAGGCCGCCGCGCAGCTCGCGGACGACGTGCATGAGCTGCGTGGCACGCGCGGGCGGGTCGTCGGGCAGGGGTACGGCCCGCCACCCGGCGAACAGCGGAGCGCCGGCCGGCGACGCCTGCCGTACGACCGGTTCGAGCAGTTCAGCGATCCTGGCGGAGCCGGCGTAGTCGCCGAGCCTGCGCCGTCCCCACGCCGCGCAGGCCCCGGCGTAGAGCTCGACCGCCCGCTCGACGGGCATCTTGCGACCGCCGTTCCAGTTCTTCTCGACGTGCTCGTGCGGGAAGAAGACCGCCACCGAGGTGACGACGTCGGCCCCGCACTCGCCGAGCACGCCGCAGCGGCCGCGGAAGTAGAGCTCGCGCGGGCCGAGGCCATGCTCCTCGCAGAGCGCCTTGGCCTCGCGGGAGATCATGAAACCGCCGCCGTACTGCCCTATCGGGGTCTTGACCCGGACGGCCGTGGTCCGTGGGTCCGCCATGTCCACCTCTCTCGGTTCAGGAAGCGGACCCAGCATCCCCTAGGAGAACATCATTCTGCAAGCATCAGATCGCCGGCCGCGATGATGACCGCGGGGCCGCGCAGATAGCTGGTGTCGTGGTCGAGGATCACGGTGAGCGAGCCGCCGGGCACCTCCACCGTCCAGGTGCCCGTGGTGTCGCCCGACAGTGCCGCCGCGGCGACGGCCGTGGCGACCGCGCCGGTGCCGCAGGAGCGGGTCTCGCCCGAGCCCCGCTCGAAGACGCGCATCACCGCCCGGCTGGTGCCGACCGCGTTGAACAGCTCGATGTTGACGCCCGAGGGGAAGACGCCCGGGTCGAAGCTCGGCTGGTGGGCGAGGTCGAGTTGGGTGACCGGGTCGCCGATCGCGCAGGCCAGGTGCGGGTTGCCGACGTCGATGTGCAGGCCCTGGTATTCCTGGCCGCCGACGCTCGTGACACTCTCGCCCCGCACCACCGCGGGGCCCATGTCGACGGTGATCTCGCCGGTGTCCTCGATCTTCACCTTCCTGGTGCCGCCCCGGGTGGCCACGGCGAACTCGCCGGAGGCCACCAGGCCCGCCTCGACCAGATAGCGGGCGAAGACCCGCGAGCCGTTGCCGCACATCTCGGCCATGCCGCCGTCGGAGTTGCGGTAGTCCATGAACCACTCGGCGTCGCCCGCCTGGTCCGCCACCTCCGGCACCTGCTTGGTGCGCACCACGCGGAGCAGCCCGTCCGCGCCGAGCCCGGCTCTCCTGTCGCAGATCTTCGCGATCAGCGACGTCGGCAGGTCCAGCTCGCCGTCGGGATCAGGAAGGATGACGAAGTCGTTCTCGGTGCCGTGCCCCTTGAGAAAGCGCATGTCACGATTTTATGCCGACCCACCCCCCGCTATCCGCGCCAGGGACCGCTCAAGCAGATCCGGGGCGTCGTACGGGAGCCAGCACACGCGCGGGTCGCGCCGGAACCACGACTCCTGGCGCCGGGCGAACCGCCTGGTCAGCCTGACCGTCTCGGCGAAAGCCCGCTCCTCGGTCCACTCCCCGTTCAGAAAACGAATCACCTGGGCGTAACCCAGCGCGCGGCTCGCGGTGCGGCCCTCCGCCAGGCCCTGCCCGAGCAGGGCGCGCACCTCCGCCACCAGCCCGGCCGCCCACATGCGCTCGACCCTGACCTCGATCCGCCGGTCGAGCTCGGGCCTCGGCACCTCCAGCCCGATCTGCACGCTCGGGTAGAGCGCCTCATAGGACGGCATCGTCGCCGAGAACGGCCGGCCGGAGTGCTCGATGACCTCCAGCGCCCGCACGATGCGACGCCCGTTGCTCGGCAGAATGGCCGCCGCCGCCGGCGGGTCCAGCTCGCGCAGCCTCGCGTACAGGGGCGCGGCCCCGCGCTCGTCGAGCTCCTTCTCCAGCCTGGCCCTGATCTCCGGGTCGGTGCCGGGAAACTCCAGGTCGTCGATCGCCGCCCGTACGTAGAGTCCGCTGCCGCCGACCAGCACCGGCACGTCGACGGCGTCGATGACGGACCTGGCCAGCCGTTGGTACTCCGCCACGCTGGCCGTCACCGTCATGTCCCAGACGTCCAGCAGGTGGTGCGGGACGCCGCGCCGCTCGGCGGGCGTGAGCTTGGCGGTGCCGATGTCCATGCCGCGGTAGAGCTGCATGGAGTCGGCGTTGACGCATTCGCCCCCCAACCGGAGGGCGATGTCCACGGCGAGGTCCGACTTCCCTGCCGCGGTGGGTCCTACGACGGCGATCACTGACTGGCGCACATGGACCAGTGTGTCAACGGTCCGCGTGTGCCCGAGCCGGTCAGAGATCGAGCAGCGTCGGCTGCAGGTAACCCTCGTGGGTCAGCAGCCAGCGCTTGGTCTCCACGCCCACCCCGCCGCTGAACCCGCCGAGCCCGTTGCCCGCCACCACCCGATGGCAGGGCACCACGATGGGCAGCGGGTTGCCGCCCATGATCGAGCCGATGCCCCGCGCCGGCACGCCGGTGCCGCTGCGGGCCGCCAGCTCCCCGTAGGTGACGACCTTGCCGTACGGAATCTCGTACAGGGCCTGCAGGACCTTGCGGCGCGAGCCGGCGGTGAGCCGCCAGTCGATCGGCGTCGCGAAACTCCGGGACTCACCCGCGAAATAGGCGTTCAGCTGCGCGACCACGGACGCCGTCCGGCCCGGATCGGCGGCCTCGGGGAAGCCGAGGCGCTCGCGCAGGGTCGCCGGGGAGCCCCAGCCGGAGGCGACCAGGCCGTCCTCGGTGACGGCCAGCACGAACGGGCCGACCGGGGTCGGCACCTCGGCGAACGCGACCGTGGTCATCAGATCCTCACCTGGTTTTTCGTGGAAAATCCCATCGTACGGCGCAGCCCGACCGCCCCGGCGTGCATCCGTGTCAGGAAACGGCGGTATCCGTCCCGAACGTCTAGCATCTGGCTCGTGTCCCGTGAACTCGTCGTGCTCGGCACCGCCAGCGCCGTGCCCACCCGGCACCGCAACCACAACGGCTACCTTCTCCGCTGGGACGGCCAGGGCTACCTGTTCGACCCCGGCGAAGGCACCCAGCGGCAGATGCTGCACGCCGGAGTGAGCGCCAACGACGTGCACTGGATCTGCGTGACCCACTTCCACGGCGACCACTGCCTCGGCGTCCCCGGCCTGGTCCAGCGCATCGCCCGCGACCGGGTCCGACACCCGGTCCGAGCCGTCTACCCCGCCTCAGGCGAGACCTACTGGCGCAGGCTCCGGCACGCCGCCCCCTTCGCCGACACCGACGTCATCGAGGAACACCCCGTCACCGGCCCCCTCGCCGCCGTCGACTCGCTCACCGCCCGCCGCCTGTCCCACCCCGTCGAGTCGTACGGCTACCGCATCCAGGAGCCCGCCGGCACCCGCATGCTCCCCGAGAGGCTCACGGCCCACGGCATCCGCGGCCCCGAGGTCGGCGAGCTCCAGCGCACCGGCTCCGTACGCGGCGTCACTCTCGCCCAGTGCAGCGTCCCCCGGCCCGGCCAGTCCGCCGCCTTCATCATGGACACCCGCCTGTGCGACACCGCCTTCGAGCTCGCCTCCGGCGTCGACCTGCTGATCATCGAGGCCACGTTCCTGTCCTCGGAGGGCCCGCTGGCCAAGGAGTACGGCCACCTGACGGCGTTCGAGGCGGGCCTCGTCGCCGCCGACGCCGGTGCCCGCCACCTCGTCCTGACCCACTTCTCCGAAAGGTACGGCTTCGCCCACGAACCGGCCTTCCTGGAAGAGGTCCGGCGCACCTACGACGGCGACGTCACCCTGGCCAGGGACCTCATGACCGTGCCCGTCCCCCGCCGCCGCTGACCACGAGATAGAGCAGGGCGGCCATGCTGGTGCCGCAGACGAGGTCGCGCCGGTCGATGAGCCGGTGGAGGTCCGCGAGCGGCACCCACTCGACCCGTTCGGCCTCCCAGGTGTCGGCAGGCGGGCCGAGGTGGGTGGCGCGGTCGGCGTGGAAGATGTGGTGCGCCGAGTCCGACAGGCCGTTGGTCGGCTGGGTGTACAGCAGCGGACGCAACGGCCCCGGCCGCCAGCCGGTCTCCTCCTCGGTCTCCCGAGCCGCGGCGGCCACCGGCTCCTCCCCCTCTTCGATCTTGCCAATGGGGATCTCCCAGCCCCACGAGTCGGTGATGAAGCGGTGCCGCCAGAGCAGCAGCACCCGGCCGCGGTCATCGGTGACCACCGCCCCGGCTCCCGGCGCGGTCCGGATCAGGCGATGGTCCAGCCGCGTACCGTCGGGCAACTCCACATCGGCCACCCGGACATCCAGCCAGCGGTCGGTATAGAGGGCTTGCTCAGAGTGGACCTGCCAGCGCATACGACGTGCTCCCAGCGTGGACACCTGCTCTCCGCCCCCACGCTACAACGGCCGCCGCTCCCAGGTTGGACGCCTGAAAGCTTCGGCCGCACGCTACAACGGCCGCCGCTCCCAGAGGCCGGCGAAGTAGCCCACCCCGTAGGGTGCCGCCTCGGCGAGCACGCGGCCGGTGAACCGTGTGCCGCTCGCCGCGCCCGCCAGCACCTGGAGCGCCGCCCGCCCGCCGACCCAGAGCCGGTCGGCCACCGCCGGGTCGAGGTCCGCGAGCGCCTCGCCGTCCGCGCCGGCGAGCGCGCGCACGAGCAGATCGTGGTACGGCTGAGCCGCCGGGTCGTGGTGTCCCGGGGCGCGCGGGGTCAGGCAGGCCGACCCGTCGGCCATCACCAGCAGTGCCACCCTGCCGTCACCGGCCAGCTTCGCGCCGAGCGCCAGGCAGTCCTCGGGGCCGGCGGCCGAGTCCACCGCCTGGAAGGCCACCGGGTCGGTGTCGTACGAGCCGCTCTCCAGCAGCCAGCGCCCGACCGTCAGCGACAGGGGCAGCACCGGCTCGCCCCGGCCGACCCTGACGTCCACGCCCCACGGGTGCAGCGAGCCCGCCGCCTGAGCGCCGTACCCTCGGGTGCGGTCCGCGCCGCCCACGACGACCAGCAGGTCGGGGCGGGTGTCGCGGAGCGCGGCGACCGCGGCGTGACAGGCGGAGCGAAGCTCGTACAGCTCGCCCTGGGCGGCGCCGGCCAGTGCGGGGACGAGCAACGGGGTGTGCGGGCAGACGGCCGCGGCGACAAGCACAGCCGACAGCGTAGTGGCGCCCCTTCCAGCAGCGACCGTCCCGTCACCGGCTGATCTAACACCGCTGAGATCGGTCAGCGGATCTGGTAGGGGTCGCGTCCCTCGGCGACGGCCTGGATCATCCTGACCGCGTACGCGTGCGCCGCCTCGTGCAGGCCGTGTCCGTAGCTCACTCGGGCGACCCCGAGCTCGGCCAGGCGTTCCAGGGTCGGCGCGCCGGGGCGGAAGAGGATGTTGACCGGTCCTCCCACCTCGGCGACCAGGGCCTCGATGCCCGCCTCGGCCGCGAGCCCGATCGGGTACACGCAGTCGGCTCCGGCCTCCAGGTAGCGCCGCGCCCGGTGTACGGCCTCGCCGGGCTCGCCTCTGATGTAGGCGTCGACCCTGGCGTTGATCACCAGCGCCTGCCCGGCCGCGGCCCGTACCTCGGCCAGGAAGTCGGCCTGACGCCCGGCCTCGATGAGCTCGCCCGAGCGGGGGTCGGAGTCCTCCAGGTTGCATCCCACCACTCCCGTGGCGAGCAGCCGCTCGACCAGCTCGGCGGGTTCGAGGCCGTAGCCGCGTTCCATGTCGGCGGTCACCGGCACGTCGACGACCCTGACGACGCGCGCGACGGCGGCCAGCATCTCGGCCGCCGGGGTGGCCTCGTGGTCCTCGTAGCCGAGCACCTGCGCGACGGCCGCGCTCCCGGTGGCGACCGCCGGAAACCCCGCCTCCTGTACGGCCACCGCAGAGGCGGCGTCCCAGGCGTTGGGCAGGATCAAGGGCTTGCCGGGCACGTGCAGCGCACGCAGCACGGCGGCTGGGTCAGTCGTCATACCGCTGATTTTAGGAACAGGGTGGCCTGACACCACAGGTCCAGTAGCGGCGAATAACACCAGACCACTTCAGGTCACGCGGTCCGCGGAGCCGGAGAGCGACGGTCGCGTTGATCACGCGGTACCGGGTGCCGGAGGGTGGCGGACCCGGTGGATCGCGCGGCCTGAGGGGACTTGCCGGCCGCTGTGAGTCACCGTGGCTTGAGGGTGCCTGAAGCGTGACTCACACGGCCTGAGGGTGGCGCGGCCCGCGGCCCGGAGGGACCACGTTGCGCCTGAGGGTGCGCGGCTCACGGGCCAGAGGGCTCGCGTTCCGCCTGCGGGTGGCGCGGCCCGGAGGGACCGCGTTCCGTGCTGCCGGGGGGTGGGTCAGCAGCCGCTCTTGGCGCACTGGCCGGTGACGGAGCCGGCCGGACCGTCCGCCGGGGTGTCGGCGGTGTCCTCCGGTGCCGGCTTCGACGGCTTCGTCGTGGGCTTCTTGGCCGGCTTTTCGGCGGAGTCCGCCTCGTTCTTGTCACGCGCGCCGGTGCCGGCCGGGCCCGTGCCGGTCGACGCCCTGTCGCCGGTGTCGGCTGTGTCAGCGGTGCCGGTATCGGCCGTGTCAGCGGTGCCGGTGTCGGCCGTGTCGCCGGTGTTGCCGGTGGTGTCGCCGACCCCGTCGTCGGCGAGGTCCTCGGACGGCGTGTCGTCGTCCTTCGGGGCCTTCTCGTCCGGGGCCTGCTCCTCGGCGGGAGGCGCCTGGTCGCCGGGAGGCGCTTGCTGGCTCATCTGGACGGGGGTGTCGCCGCCGCTGGTCATCACGTAACCGACGCCCCCCACGGCCAGCAGGGCCACGAGGACGGACGCCGCGATGGCGATGATCTTTTTCTGGCTTCTGCCGGACCTTTGATGGTCGCCCGGTCCGTCGAGGATGTCCTGACGATCCGGCTCGGTCGGATCTTGCATGGCCTTCAGCTCCTGCGGTCGTATCGGGAAAGCTCTCCGGCTTCCGCGGGCGATGGACCACACTAGCCGCAACAGCGTATTGCTTGCGCACCAATCACGAAGGAATCACGACTTGTCCCCCCTTCGAGCTATTCGCCCAGGTAGCCGCAACCGGCTCGCACCTGCGGCGGGCGTCGCGACGGTGCTCGCCATCGCGGGTCTCGGAATTCTCCTGGCGTTCACCGGCCCTCGAAACCCGCTACGGAAAAGCGCTCCCGAATTCGATCAGGAAAACGCGCTTTTCGATGGATCAAGAACGCCGTCGCATTCTCCTTGGCCAGCGCCGGTTTCGAGCCCATCCCCCACGCCCACGCCAACGAGCCCCGCCGACGGCTTCCTTGACCTGATCACCCCGAGCACTCCCGGCCCGAACGTCCCGAGCACTCCCGACCCGAACGTCCCGAAGGCCCCTGAAAGCACACCCGCCCTGAGCAGACCTGCCCCCAGCAGGACCACCACCCCCGGCTGGGTCCGCGTACTCCCGGCCCCCACCCGTAAGGCCGCCTCCCCGCGGCCCAGCAGGTCTCCAACGGCGCGGGCGGCCACTCCGGCCGCGCGAACCTCCCCGGCGGTCACCCCGGCCCCCGAACCCCCCGCCCCTGAGAACCGCGCCACCGAACCCCGCGCCACCGAGCCCCGCGCCCCAGAACCCCGCGCCACCGTCCGGGTAGGGCCGAACCCGTGCGCCACGTTCCAGGACCTGCGGCAGGACTACTGCTACCGGCTCCTCGAGGGGCTCAGCCGATAGCCGTACACGATCCGTACGAGATGCGCGGTCAGTGTGCCGAGCAGCCGTCCACGGCCGGTAGCGGCGCGGGGCGGCCGATGGTGGGCATGCCCAGCAGGACGCCGGGCGCCGCGGCGGGCGCGCCCTGCCGGGACTCCCACGCGTCCCCGGCCCGGGTGCGGCGCACCCGCACCGGCCCGTCCGCCACCAGGTGGTGCGGGGCCGCGTACGTCACCGCGACCGTCACCATGTCGCCGGGCCGCGGGATCTCGTCGCCCACGGCGAAGTGCACCAGCCGGTTGTCGGCGGCGCGGCCCGACAGACGGCGGGTGGCGTCGTCCTTGCGACCCTCACCCTCCGCGACCAGCACCTCCAGGGTCCGGCCGACCTGCTTCTTGTTCTCCTCCCAGGAGATCTCCTCCTGGAGGGCGACCAGGCGCTCGTAACGCTCCTGGACGACCTTCTTGGGCACCTGGTCCGCCATGGTCGCGGCCGGGGTGCCCTGGCGGATGGAGTATTGGAAGGTGAAGGCGTTGGCGAAGCGGCTGCGCCGTACGACCTCCAGGGTCTCCTGGAAGTCCTCCTCGGTCTCGCCGGGGAAGCCGACGATGATGTCGGTGGAGATGGCCGCGTCGGGCATCGCCGCGCGGACGCGCTCGATGATGCCGAGGTAGCGCTCGGCGCGGTAGGAGCGCCGCATCGCCTTGAGCACCCGGTCCGAGCCCGACTGCAGCGGCATGTGCAACTGGTGCATGACGTTGGGCGTCTCGGCCATGGCGGCGATGACGTCGTCGGTGAAGGCGGCGGGGTGCGGGGAGGTGAAGCGGACCCGCTCCAGGCCCTCGACCGAGCCGCAGGCGCGCAGCAGCTTGCCGAACGCCAGCCGGTCGCCGAACTCGACGCCGTAGGTGTTGACGTTCTGGCCGAGCAGGGTGACTTCGAGGACGCCCTGGCCGACGAGGGTCTCGACCTCGGCCAGGACCTCGCCGGGACGCCGGTCCTTCTCCTTGCCGCGCAGCGACGGCACGATGCAGAAGGTGCAGGTGTTGTTGCAGCCGACGGAGATCGCCACCCAGGCGGCGTAGGCCGACTCGCGCTTGGTGGGCAGCGTCGAGGGGAAGACCTCGAGCGACTCCTTCAGCTCGACCTGCGCCTCGCCCTCGATGCGGGCGCGCTCCAGCAGCACGGGCAGCGAGCCGATGTTGTGGGTGCCGAAGACCACGTCCACCCACGGCGCCTTGCGGACGATCTCGCCCTGGTCCTTCTGGGCCAGGCAGCCGCCCACGGCGATCTGCATGCGCGGATTGCTCATCTTGGCGGGCCGCAGGTGGCCGAGGTTGCCGTAGAGGCGGTTGTCTGCGTTCTCCCGGACGGCGCAGGTGTTGAACACGACCACGTCGGCGTCCGCGCCGTCGGCCGCGGGCAGGTAACCGGCGTCCTCCAGCAGGCCCGACAGCCGCTCGGAGTCGTGGACGTTCATCTGGCACCCGTATGTGCGCACTTCGTATGTGCGGGCGCTCTCCTGGGTCAAAGTCATGGCACGTTCAAGGGTAGTCGGTTTACGGCTCGTGGCTGCCGTGGGACGCTAAAAGTCCAGCTTGACGGCACGATGTGATCGGATCGGTACCACTCAGTTAGTGACCAGCGTCCTTCCTACCTCTACCGTTTGGGTCCATGACGGAGAACGGTGACGTAACTCCACTCGTGCAGATGGAGAACGTCAACAAGCACTTCGGGGCATTGCACGTCCTGAAGGACATCAACTTGACCGTCTCACGTGGCGAGGTCCTGGTCGTCATCGGTCCTTCCGGCGGCGGAAAGTCCACGCTCTGCCGGACGATCAACCGGCTGGAGACGATCGACGGCGGAAAAATCGTCTTCGACGGGCAGGTGCTGCCCGAGGAGGGCAAGGGGCTGGCCAGGCTTCGGTCCGAGGTCGGCATGGTGTTCCAGTCGTTCAACCTGTTCGCGCACAAGACGATCCGGGAGAACGTCACGCTCGGTCCCACCAAGGTGCGACGTCAGGCCAGGGCCGCGGCGGACACTCGGGCGATGGAGTTGCTCGAGCGGGTCGGCATCGCGGCGCAGGCGGACAAGTATCCCGCCCAGCTCTCCGGCGGTCAGCAGCAGCGGGTGGCGATCGCCCGGGCGCTGGCCATGGACCCGAAGATGATCCTTTTCGACGAGCCGACCTCGGCACTGGACCCTGAGATGGTGCAGGAGGTGCTCGATGTCATGATCGGGCTGGCTCGTGATGGGATGACCATGATGGTCGTCACGCATGAGATGGGCTTCGCCCGTAGAGCCGCCAACCGGGTGGTGTTCATGGCCGACGGGCAGATCGTCGAAGAGAACACGCCCGACGAGTTCTTCACCAACGCGCAGACCGAGCGGGCGCGTGACTTCCTTTCGAAGATTCTCACGCACTGACATAAAGAGGCAGGTATACATGCACATGCGTCGAGTGGGAGCGGTGTTCTCCGTGGCGGCCCTCGCCGCCGGGTTGAGCGCCTGTGGTGGCGGCGGCGAGACCTACGCCACCGTCGCTGACAAGATCACTGGTGGCGGCACCGTCGTCGTCGGCACCAAGTGGGACCAGCCGAGTTTGGGCCTCAAGAAGGGCGCGAACCCGGAGGGCTTCGACGTCGACGTGGCCACGGCCGTGCTGAAGGAGATCAACGGCGGCAAGGACGTGCCGGTGGAGTGGAAGGAGTCGGCCTCGTCCAACCGTGAGCCGTTCCTGGAGAACGGCACGGTGGACATCGTCTTCGCCACCTACTCCATCACCGAGGAGCGCAAGCAGAAGGTCACCTTCGGCGGCCCTTACGTGATCGCGCACCAGGACGTGATGGTCCGCAAGGACGACACCTCGATCGCCGCCCCGAAGGACCTCACGGGCAAGAAGATCTGCAAGGCCTCCGGCTCCAACTCCTACAAGCGGATCACCGACCCGCCCCCGGACGGCGAGCTCGACCTCGACGCCACCACCGTCGACGCCGCCAACTACTCCGAGTGCATCCAGAAGCTGGGCGGCAGCAACCTCGACGCGGTCACCACCGACGACCTGATCCTGGCGGGCTTCGCCAAGCAGGCCGGCGGCAACTTCAAGGTGCTGGGCCAGGGCTTCACGGACGAGAAGTACGGCATCGGCCTGAAGAAGGGCGACACCAAGACGTGTGAGGCCGTCAACACCGCGGTGAAGAAGCTGTGGGACAACGGCACCATGAAGACCCTGCTGGACAAGTGGTTCGGCGGCATCGAAGGACTGAAGGTGTCCGAGGCAGCGCCGCCCGCGGAGGGCTGCAGCTAGTCAACATCAGAGGCGGCGGCCGGGATCCGGCCGCCGCCGTCCTATGCGGTGGAGCACGATGGACGAACTGATCAAGTACGCGCCCGACCTCGCGGAAGGCTTTCTGGAGAACGTCAAACTCTCCCTCGTGGCCGCGGTCGCCTCCCTCATTCTCGGCACCATCCTGGTCGCGATGAGGGTCTCCCCCACTCCGGTGCTGCGTGCGGCGGGCACCTTCTACGTCAACGTGGTGCGCAACACCCCACTGACGCTGGTGCTGGCCTTCTCCGCACTCGGCCTCAGTGACCAGCTCGGCCTGGTCTTCTCCGAGACGCCCAGGACCAACTCCTTCTGGATCGTCGCGATGGGCCTGTCGCTCTACACGGCGTCCTTCGTGTGCGAGGGGTTGCGCTCGGGCATCAACACCGTTCCCCTCGGGCAGGCGGAGGCGGCCAGGGCCATCGGGCTGACGTTCATCCAGTCCCTGACCCTGATCATCCTGCCGCAGGCGTTCCGAGCCGTCATCGCGCCGCTCGGCAGCGTGATGATCGCCATGATCAAGAACACCACGGTGGCGACCGCCGGCGGGTACCTCGCCGACGCCGCGGCCGTCATGAAGATCACCTTCGACACCACCGGCGCGTCGATCCCGATCTTCATCGGGCTCATCCTGGCCTTCATGGCCCTGACCATGCCCATCGGCTACTTCACCGGCTGGTTGGCCCGACGCCTGGCGGTGGCCCGATGACCTCCGTTCTGTTCGACACACCCGGACCGCGCGGGCGGGTGCGCAACCACCTGCTCACGCTGATCAGTGCGGTGGCGGTGGCGGCCGCCCTGTTCTGGGTCTACCGCGGCTTCGACGCCAAGGGGCAGTGGGAAGGCAAGATCTGGCAGCCGTTCCTGGAGGCTGACACCTGGGAGTTCTACATCATCCCGGGCCTGATCGGCACACTGCAGGCCGCCGCGCTGGCCGCGGTGCTCGCGGTGGCGTTTGGCGCGATCTTCGGCCTGGCCCGGCTGTCCGACCACGCCTGGATCCGCGTTCCGGCGGGCCTGGTGGTGGAGGTCTTCAGGGCCATCCCGCTGCTGCTGCTGATCTTCTTCATCTTCTACCTGGCGCCGAACATGTTCGGCGGCGGCGACTACGCCTTCATCGCCGTGGTGCTCGGCCTGACCCTCTACAACGGCTCGGTGCTGGCTGAGGTCGTCAGGGCGGGCGTGCAGGCGGTGCCGAGGGGGCAGTCCGAAGCGGCCTACGCCATCGGTATGCGCAAGGGCCAGGTGATGCGCATGGTGCTGTTGCCGCAGGCCATCACCGTGATGATGCCGGCGATCGTCAGCCAGCTCGTGGTGCTGCTGAAGGACACCGCGCTCGGCTACATCATCGCCTACGTGGACCTGCTCAACACCGGCTTCAAGATCCTGCCGGCGGTCCACTTCGGCTCGCTGATCCCGGCGGCGATCGTCATCGGCATCATCTACGTGGCGCTGAACATGGCGCTGAGCTACGTGGCCAACCTGCTCGAACGGCGCAGTAGGCGCAGCCGCAAGACCTCGGCCAAGCCGGTCGCGCCTCCCGGCGCGGAGGCCATCGGCCTGCGGGCCGGCGGCGGGCTGGACAACACCGACTAAAAGCGGTGTGGATCAACCGGCACACGAGCGGCGGGGATTTCCGGCAGGATTCGGTTATGCCCGCCGCTTCGTGGCTCTCGCCCATCTCAACGACCCAGGTCGCCCGCGCGGGAGTGCGCGCGGGCTGGCCCAGCGCGCTCGACGGGCAGGCGTGGTGGACGGAGGACCGTCCCGAGGAGGGCGGCCGCACCACCATCGTCCATCGCGCCGCCGACGGCACCCGCCGCGAGCTGCTGCCCGCCCCCTGGTGCGCCCGCACCCGCGTGCACGAGTACGGCGGCCGCCCCTACACCGTGACCGCTGACGGCCAGGTCATCTTCGCCAACCTCGCCGACCAGCGCCTCTACCTGCTCGACGGCACCATCACTCCGCTCACCCCCGAGGGCGAGAACGCCCGCTACGCCGACCTCCTCGTCCACGACGGGCACGTCTGGTGCGTACGCGAGCGGCACACCGGCGACGGCAAGATCTCGCGGGCCATCGTCTCCATCCCGCTGAGCGGCGGCCCCGCCCGCGAACACGTCACCGGCCACGACTTCTACGCCTTCCCCACCATCTCCCCCGACGGCCGGCATCTCGCCTACATCTGCTGGGACCACCCGCGCATGCCGTGGAACGGCACCGAGCTCCGCCTCACCCGCCTGTCCGACGGCCTGTCCTGGCCGATCCAGGGCGGCCCGTCGGAGTCGGTCCTGGCACCCCGGTGGAAGGACCACGAGACCCTCTACCTGATCTCCGACCTGTCCGGCTGGTGGAACCTCTACGAGCTCGGCCTCCAGGGCGGCCCGCCGGAGCCGTTGTGCCCGATGGAGGAGGAGTTCGCCTGGCCGCTGTGGTATCTCGGCGGGCTGCCGTACACGATCCTCGGCGACGGCCGGCTCGCGGTCCTGCACGGGCGCGGCGACCTGCGGCTGGGCCTGCTGGACCCGCGCACGCGGGTCCTCACCGACCTCGACACCGGCTACGACGGCTGGGAGCCGGCGCTGGCCGCCGACGGCACCTCCCTGCTCGGCGTGGCGTACGGCGCCGCCACCGACAGGTCCGTCGTCCGGCTCGACACGGGGACCGGGCGGGCCGCGGCGCTCGGCGGCGGCGCGACGCCACCCGACCCCGCCTACCTCCCGTCGCCCCGGGCGGTCGAGCTGCCCGGCGAGGACGGCCCCGTGCACGCCTTCCTCTACCCGCCGACGAACCCGGCCGAGGTCGTCGAAGGACCGGCCCCCTACGTGGTCTTCGTGCACGGTGGTCCGACCGGGCAGGCCGGCACCGCACTCGACCTGGAGAAGGCGTTCCTCACCTCGCGCGGCATCGGCGTGCTCGACGTCAACTACGGCGGCTCCACCGGCTACGGCCGGGCCTACCGGGAGCGGCTGAAAGGGCAGTGGGGACTGGTCGACGTCGCCGACACCGTCGCGGCCGCCCGCTGGCTCGCCGCCGAAGGGCTGGCCGACCCGGACCGCATCGCCATCCGCGGCGGCAGCGCCGGCGGCTGGACCGTGATGGCCGCCTGCTGCCGGTCCGACGTGTTCGCCGGCGGCGTCTCCTACTACGGCGTCAGCGCCCTGGCCCCGCTGAACGCCCATACGCACGACTTCGAATCCCGCTACGCGGAGTGGCTCGTCGGCCCGGACGACCCGCACCTCTACGCGCAGCGGGAGCCGCTCGCCCTGGTCGGCGGCGTGTCCTGCCCGATGCTGCTCCTGCAGGGGCTCGACGACCCCGTCGTGCCGCCCGAGCAGTCGGCCGCCTTCGCCGACGCCCTGTCCGAGCGCGGCATCCCCTGCACCTACCTCGCCTTCGAGGGCGAGTCACACGGCTTTCGCCGCGCCGAGACCCGCTCCGCCGCGCTCGCCGCCGAATACGCCTTCTACCAGCAGCTCTTCATCTGAGGCGGCAGCGGGTGCATGCGTTCGACCGCGAGCCGGTATGGACCCGTCTGAGGCGTCAGCGGGCGAACTCCGTCGCCCGTGACTCCCGCACCACCGTGATCCGGATCTGCCCCGGATAGGTGAGCTCCTCCTCCACCTGCTTGGCCACGTCACGGGCGATCACCTGGGCCTGGATGTCGTCGATCGCGTCCGGCTTGACCATCACCCGGATCTCGCGCCCGGCCTGCATCGCGAAGACCTTCTCCACCCCGTCGTAGGACTGCGCGATCTCCTCCAGCCGCTCCAGCCGCTTGACGTACGCCTCCAGCGACTCGCGCCGGGCGCCGGGGCGGCTGCCGCTGATGGCGTCGGCCGCCTGCGTCAGCACCGCCTCGACCGTGCGTACCTCCACCTCGTTGTGGTGCGCCTCGATGGCGTGCACCACGTCCTCCTGCTCGCCGTAGCGGCGCGCGATCTCCGCCCCGATCAGCGCGTGACTTCCCTCGACCTCGTGCGTGAGCGCCTTGCCGATGTCGTGCAGGAGGGCGCAGCGCTTCATCAGCGGCTGGTCCAGCTTGAGCTCCGCGGCCATGATCCCGGCGATGTGCGCGGACTCGATGAGGTGCTTGAGGACGTTCTGCCCGTAGCTGGTGCGGTATCTGAGCTGGCCGAGCAGCAGCGTCAGCTCCGGATGCATGTCGGTGATGCCCAGCTCGACCAGGGCGTCCTCACCGGCGCGGGCGCACAGGTCCTGCACCTCAGCGCGGCTGCGCTCGTGCGCCTCCTCGATCCGCTGCGGATGAATGCGCCCGTCGAGCACGAGCTTCTCCAAGGTGAGCCGGGCGGTCTCCCTGCGCACCGGGTCGAAGCAGGACAGCAGCACCGCCTCGGGCGTGTCGTCAATGATCAGGTTGACGCCCGTCGTGGACTCGAACGCCCGGATGTTGCGCCCCTCGCGGCCGATGATCCGGCCCTTCATCTCGTCACCCGGCAGATGCAGGACGCTGACCACCGACTCCGCCGTCTGCTCCGCCGCCACTCGCTGCACCGCCAGCGTCACGATCTTGGTGGCGCGCTTCTCGCCCTCCTTGCGGGCGTCCCCCTCGATCTCCCGGATGAGCAGCGCGGCCTCACGCTTGGCCTGGTTCTCGATCTCCTTGACCAGCTCGGCCTTGGCCTGCTCCGAGGTGAACCCGGAGACCCGCTCCAGGATGACCCGCCGGTCATCCTCGACCCGCATCAGCTCAGCGCGCCGATCGGCCAGCTCCACCTCGGTCTCGGCCAGCTTCCGGTCCCGCTCGGTCTGCCGCCTGGCCTCCTCGTCCAGCCGCTGCTCCCGCTCGGCCAGCCGGCCCTCCCTGCGCTCCAGGTCGGCACGCAGCTCCTTGAGCTCGGACTTGAGCAGCCGGCTCTCTTCCTCGACCTCGCTGCGCATCCGCGCCGCCGACTCCGCCGCCGACTCCGACCGGCGCAGCATCTCCTCCGCGTCGGACTCGGCCTTGTCGCGGATCTTCCCAGCCTCCTCGCGGGCCTGCTCAAGCTCCTCGTGAACGGCCTCGACCTGCTCCGCGGTGGGCTTGGCGGCCTTGGGGACACTGCCCGAGGTGCGCCGGACGACGATGTAGAGAGCCGCCATCATTCCGCAGGTCAGGACGAGCACCGCCACCGACAGCACTACGACAAGCGGCCCCATGTACGCCCCGCCCTCCTCGCGTCGTCAACACCCACAAACGCGGCCCTCGCCATGGAGGGTCACGGGCGCGGCGCGGAAAGCCCGATCGGCGTCAGTCCTCGGACCGATATCAAGCCAGGACTGACCGGGCGCCGACTGTCACAGCCGACACCTCGCCCGTCTCTCGCTCGTCCGTCGTTCACCGGTATGGCAATCCGCACTGCGCGGAGTAACTCCTCACTGCCGTCGAGGTTATGCGTCGAACAGGTCACGAGCAAGCAAACGCGTCATCAAGCGTGTCATACGAGTGATCGCGCCTGCCCATCTACTGGATCTTCGTAAGATCGATGATCACATACTCCCCAGTCAGCCCATACGCCACCAGTCGCCCATCCTCGACATCCAACTCAATCGACGCACTCTGCCCCTCGGCATTCGGGCACAGGCCCAGATCCGCCGCCGCCCACCACAGCAGCCCAAACAGCCGCAAGAAACGCGGACACCCCTGGACACGACGCATCCCCGGAGAGCCGCGCCACGCACGCCACTCGACGCCCTCAGGCCCACGTGCGGGTGCAGGTCACTCGACGGCCTCGTGCTGGCATGCGGGTGTAGGTCACTCGACGCCCTCAGGCGACGTGCAGATGCAGGTCACTCGACGCCCTCAGGCGACGTGCGGGTGCAGGTCACTCGACGGCCTCGTGCTGGCGTGCGGGTGTAGGGCACCGGGGGGCGGGGGTTGTGGAGGTCAGGGATAGTCCTCCTCGACCTCGATGCCCTCCTGCTCCAGAGCCTCCCGGACCACGCGGAACGCCAGGCCGGGGGCGTACCCCTTTCTGGCGAGCATGCCCGCCAGGCGACGGGTGCGGGCCTTGGAGTCCAGGGACCGGGTGGAGCGGAGTTTGCGCTCTACGAGCCGCCGGGCCGTTTCGAGCTCCTGGTCAGGGTCGAGGCGCTCGACGGCTTCGTTGACCGTCTCGGAGTCGACGCCCCGGTGGCGGAGCTCGGCGGCGAGGGCACGCTTGGCCAGCCCACGCCCGTGATGCCGGGAGTCGACCCAGGCTTCGGCGAACGCCTCATCGTTGATGAGCCCCAGCTCGGAGAACCGATCGAGCACCTTCTCCGCCGCCTCGTCCGGCACGTCCCGCTTGCGTAGGGCTTCGGACAGCTGGGCACGGGTTTTGGGCGCCATCGTAAGCAGGCGGAGAACGATGCCACGCGCGACCGACTCAGGATTTGCCGGTGGCGCGGCCCTCGCAGGCGTGTCAGCGTCAGGCCCATCAGGCAGCCACCCACTTCCCGCCCCACCCGCAGACCGCCTCCCTTTACCGCCTCTGCCCCCACTCTGACGACCGCGCCCCTTACTACCGGCTGACCGACGCCCTTTACCGGTCTCCCGGTCCTTCGGCCACCCGCCATCGAATGAGCCGTCACCACCCCCGACCTCACCATCGCGCCGGCCACCCGCCGCGACACCACCCTCGCTGGCCGGTGGCTTACTGGCTGGTGAGCCCGTCTCGGGGTCGATCGACCGGGGAGACGACTCGGTGTCGGACGGTGTATCGGACGGCGGGGAGCCGTCCGATGACGCGCGGCGGAGGGCGCGCAGTTCGCTGAGTGAGGGCCAGCCGTTGCCGCCCGTGGGTTGCGATGCGTCAGATGATCGAGAGGAAGGACCTCTTGACTGCGTCCCAAAGGCACCCGTCCCAAAGGCACCCGTCCCAACGGCGCCCGTCCCAACGGCGCCCGCCCCCGGAAAAACCCCCGGCTCTGGCCCGGGGACGCCTGGCCCGGGGACGCCTGGCCACGGGGTGCCTGCCCCGGCTGCCTCGCCTGGCCCCGAGCCTGGGTCAGGGGTGTCCCTTCCTTCCGCCTTAGCCGGGCGTTGTCCCTTACGGCGAGGGCGGCGGGGGGAAGGGGGGACGTCTGGCCAGGCGCCCCAGTCTCGGGAGTGGGGCGCCTGGTCCGGGTCCGTGTCACTCATGTGGCGACCGCTCAGACGTCACCGGGCTTCGGGGTGGACTTCGCGCCTCGGCCGGAAGGGGCCGGGGCGGCGGGAGCGGCGGCGGCCGGGGCCTCGGCCGGGACGTCGAGGCGGGGGCCGACGCCCAGCTTGTCCTTGATCTTCTTTTCGATCTCGTTGGCCATGTCGGGGTGGCTCTTCAGGAAGTTACGGGCGTTTTCCTTGCCCTGGCCGAGCTGGTCGCCCTCGTAGGTGTACCAAGCTCCGGACTTGCGGACGAAGCCGTGCTCGACGCCCATGTCGATGAGGCCGCCCTCGCGGGAGATGCCGACGCCGTAGAGGATGTCGAAGTCCGCGACGCGGAAGGGCGGGGCCATCTTGTTCTTGACGACCTTGACCCTGGTGCGGTTGCCGACCGCCTCGGTGCCGTCCTTGAGGGTCTCGATGCGGCGGATGTCCAGGCGGACCGAGGCGTAGAACTTGAGCGCCTTGCCACCCGTCGTGGTCTCGGGAGACCCGAACATGACGCCGATCTTCTCGCGGAGCTGGTTGATGAAGATGGCGGTGGTGCCGGTGTTGCTGAGGGCGCCGGCGACCTTGCGCAGGGCCTGGGACATCAGGCGGGCCTGGAGGCCGACGTGGCTGTCGCCCATCTCGCCCTCGATCTCGGCCTTGGGCACCAGCGCGGCCACCGAGTCGATGACGATGATGTCGACGGCGCCGGACCTGATCAGCATGTCGGCGATCTCCAGCGCCTGCTCACCCGTGTCGGGCTGGGAGACGAGCAGCGCGTCGGTGTCGACGCCGAGCTTCTTCGCGTATTCGGGGTCGAGGGCGTGCTCTGCGTCGATGAAGGCCGCGATGCCGCCCGCGCGCTGGGCATTGGCCACCGCGTGCAGGGCGACCGTGGTCTTACCCGAGGACTCGGGGCCGTAGACCTCCACGATCCTGCCGCGCGGCAGGCCGCCGATGCCGAGCGCCACGTCCAGCGAGATCGAGCCGGTCGGGATCACCTCGATGGGGGCTCGGGCGTCATCGCCCAGGCGCATCACAGACCCCTTGCCGAACTGCCGCTCGATTTGAGCTAGAGCCGTTTCGAGGGCCTTCTCGCGGTCGTTGATTGCCATGGGAAACTCCCCCTGGAGAGTCGTGGTCCGAACAGTCGAGTGAAAGCTACGGCCTGCCACCGACATTTTCTGGCGAAGCCACGGGCCCATCTTAGCCGAACGACTGTTCGAGCACATCCTGAACACGCGTACCACGG
The DNA here is from genome assembly GCF_014646515.1 of Nonomuraea glycinis. Lineage (GTDB taxonomy): Bacteria > Actinomycetota > Actinomycetes > Streptosporangiales > Streptosporangiaceae > Nonomuraea > Nonomuraea glycinis. Next base: position 266,644 of record NZ_BMNK01000010.1, on the reverse strand, counting down.
TCGGCCGAGACCCGTACATTCATCCCTGTTGTGCCGTTTGTGTTGTCATGCGCCGTGAGCTGGGGAGACTCACAGGAAAGGCGGGAGGTGGCGACGTGACGAGCGCGTACATCGGGGAACGGCGCGGCCATCTGCAGGCGCTCGCCGAGCTGCTGCCCGCCTACGGGCTGGTGAGCCGCATGGTCGGTGACGACCACGCGGTGCTGTGGGTGTGGCAGCCGCAGAGCGGCCGGCAGACGCTCGTCTTCGCGACCCCCGCGCATCGCGGCTGGTTGTTCCTGTGGTCGCCCGGCGGTCAGTGCCGCGCCGACGACCCGGACCGGGCGGCCCAGGCGCTGCAGGCGGTGCTGGAGTCAGCGGAGCCGGGGTGAGACCTCCTCCACCTGGCAGACCGCGCGCCAGACGGACTTGGCGCTCTCGCCGTCGGCGAGCGCTTGGGTGACGGTGCGGCCGCCGAGCGGGGCGAGCACGTAGTCGCGCGCCCAGGACTCGGCGTACGGGTCACCGAAGTGCTCGCGCATACGTCTCCAGAATTCGGTCAGGCGCATGCCACAAGTATGGAAGGTGTCAGAGGATGGGTAGGACCACCCCATGGCAAAGACCCCCAAGTCTTCCAAGTCCTCACCCCCCAGATCGACCCTGGCCAAGACGAACAAGGCCCGCCGCCGCCGGCTGCGATTAGCGCGGCGAACGGCGATCCAGCAGGAGAAGGCCGAGCGTTCCGAGAGGCGCGCTGGTGTCGGTCAGGAACCACGCGCCGGTACGCCGCGCAAGCGCAAGGCGTCGTGGCGGTAGATCACAGCACGCGAGCGCCGTACATCTCCCCGAGATGGTCGGCGAGCAGCTCCAGCCGGGCGCCGTCGGGGTCCTTGAAGTAGATGGAGGCGCCGCTCTCGACCTGGTGCGGCACGCCGGCCATCTCCAGCTTGCCGCGCAGCCGCTCCCACGTGGCGGGGTCGACGGAGATCGCGATGTGGTGCAGCCCGCCGAGCACTTCCTGGTAAGGACCGAGGTCGAGGCCGGGGAAGTCAAAGAAGGCCAGCAGGTTGCCGTTGCCGACGTCGAAGAAGAAGTGGCTGGAGCCCTTGTAGTCGCGGTTTTCGAAGATCTCCGTCAGCGGGAACTCCAGCAGCTCCTGGTAGAACTTGACGGTACGCTCCACGTCGGACGAGACAAGGGCCATGTGGTGCAGGCCGCGCGCGCTGCTCGGCGGACGGTGCGCTAACACGTACCTGTCTCTGATCTCCTCGCGGCGAGCCTCGATGGCTGCGTGGTCGGTGGTCACGGTCGGTCTATGTCCGCCATGCCGCCGCTCAATCTCCCGGGCTCGTGCCAATGCGTTTTCTGTCGGTGCGGCGAGGCAGTATGTGCGGGTGAGCTCGCTCGACCACTTCAGCCAGGTGACCAGGCAATGGTTCGCCGGAGCCTTCGCCGCGCCGACCGCCGCGCAGGAGGGCGCGTGGGAGTCCATCGCGCGCGGTGACAGCACCCTGGTGGTGGCTCCGACGGGTTCGGGCAAGACGTTGGCGGCGTTCCTGTGGTCGCTGGACAGGCTGGCCGCCGAGCCCGCCGAGGAGCCGGGCACCAAGGTGGTCTACGTCTCGCCGCTGAAGGCGCTGGCCGTGGACGTGGAGCGCAACCTGCGCGCGCCGCTGGCCGGGCTCAAGCAGACGGCGCGGCGGCTGGGACTGCCCGTGCCGGAGATCTCGGTGGCGATCCGGTCCGGTGACACGCCCGCCCAGGATCGCCGGCGGTTCGCCGCCCGGCCCGCCGACATCCTCATCACGACCCCGGAGTCGCTGTTCCTGCTGCTCACCAGCAAGGCGCGGGACGCGCTGCGCGGGGTGCGGACGGTGATCGTGGACGAGGTGCACGCGGTGGCGGCGACCAAGCGCGGCGCCCATCTGGCTCTCACCCTGGAGCGGCTGGACGCCCTGCTGGAGCGGCCCGCGCAGCGCATCGGGCTGTCGGCGACCGTGCGGCCGGTCAGCGAGGTGGCCACCTTCCTCGGCGGCGCCCGCCCAGCGGCGGTGGTGCAGCCGCCGTCGGACAAACGCATCGAGGTCGAGGTGGTCGTCCCGGTCGAGGACATGACCGAGATGGAGGCCAGGCCGAGGGAGGCAGGCGCCGACGACTTCGCGCCCGAGCCGACCAGCCGGTCGATCTGGCCGCATGTGGAGGAGCGGCTGTTCGACCTGATCGAGGCGCACAGCTCGACGATCGTGTTCGCCAATTCGCGACGGCTGGCCGAGCGGCTCTGCACGAGACTCAACGAGCTGGCCTACGACCGCCGGCAGGGCACCGAGGCGGTGGACCTGTCGCTCTGGGAGACGCCGGGCGACGGCGCGTCCGGCATGCCCGCGCAGGTGATGGCGCAGGCGGGGGCGAGCAAGGGCGTGCTGACGGAGATCGTGCGCGCCCATCACGGCTCGGTGTCCAAGCAGGAGCGGGCGCAGATCGAGGAGGCGCTCAAGTCGGGCCGGCTGCCGGCCGTGGTCGCCACGTCCAGCTTGGAGCTGGGCATCGACATGGGCGCGGTGGATCTGGTCGCCTGTGTGGAGGCGCCGCCGAGCGTGGCGAGCGGGCTGCAGCGCATCGGCCGGGCGGGCCACCAGGTGGGCGCGGTGTCCAAGGGCGTGATCTTTCCTAAATACCGGGGCGACCTGGTGCAGACGGCCGTGGTGGCCGAGCGGATGAAGAGCGGCCTGATCGAGGAGCTGCGCTATCCGCGTAACCCGCTCGACGTGCTGGCCCAGCAGATCGTGGCGATGACCGCGCTGGAGGAGTGGACGGTCGACGAGCTGGAGGCCGTGGTCAAGCGCGCCGCCCCCTACGCCACGCTGCCCAGGAGCGCGCTGGAGGCGACGCTCGACATGCTGGCCGGCCGCTATCCGAGCGAGGAGTTCGCCGAGCTGCGGCCGCGCGTGGTGTGGGACCGGGTGACGGGCACCCTGCAGGGGCGGCCGGGCGCCCAGCGGCTGGCGGTGACCAACGGTGGCACGATCCCCGACCGCGGGCTGTTCGGGGTGTTCCTGGTCGGTGAGAAGGCCTCCCGGGTCGGCGAGCTCGACGAGGAGATGGTGTACGAGTCCCGCGTCGGCGACGTGTTCGTGCTGGGCGCGACGTCGTGGCGGATCGAGGACATCACGGCCGACCGGGTGCTGGTCTCCCCCGCGCCGGGTCAGCCGGGCAAACTGCCGTTCTGGCACGGTGACACGGCCGGTCGGCCCGCCGAGCTGGGCGCGGCCATCGGCGCCTTCCTGCGCGAGCAGGCCAAGCAGGAGTCCACCGAGCGGCTGCGCGAGGCCGGGCTGGACACCTACGCCGCCGACAACCTGGTGTCCTACCTGCGCGAGCAGCGCGAGGCGACCGGCTACGTGCCGGACGACCGGACCCTGCTGGTGGAGCGTTTCCATGACGAACTGGGCGACTGGCGGGTCGTCATTCACTCCCCCTACGGCGCGCGGGTGCACGCGCCCTGGGCACTGGCGATCAACCGGCGGCTGCGCGAGCGCTACGGCCTGGACGTGCAGGCCGTCCACTCCGACGACGGCATCGTGCTGCGCATCCCGGACACGCTGGCCGAGCCGCCCACCGATGTGGCGGCATTCGACGCCGACGAGATCGAGGCGATCGTCACCGAGGAGCTGGGCGGTTCCGCGCTGTTCGCCTCCCGGTTCAGGGAGTGCGCGGGGCGGGCGCTGCTGCTGCCGCGCCGCACGCCGGGCCGGCGGAGCCCGCTGTGGCAGCAGCGTCAGCGGGCGGCGCACCTGCTCGGGGTGGCCTCCCAGTACGGGTCGTTCCCGATCGTGCTGGAGACGATGCGGGAGTGCTTGCAGGACGTCTTCGACGTGCCGGGACTGGTGCGACTGATGCGCGACCTGGCCGCGCGGCGGGTGCGGCTGGTGGAGGTGGAGACCTCGCAGGCGTCGCCGTTCGCGGCGTCCCTGCTGTTCCACTACGTCGGCGCGTTCATGTACGAAGGCGACGCGCCGCTGGCCGAGCGGCGGGCGCAGGCGCTCGCCCTGGACACGACGCTGCTCGCCGAGCTGCTGGGCCAGGCCGATCTGCGCGAACTGCTCGACCCCGACGTGATCGCCGACACCGAGCGCGAGCTGGCCAGGCTCGACCGGCCGCTGCGGGATCTGGAGGACCTGTCCGACCTGCTGCGCTCGCACGGGCCGCTGCTGGCGCCCGACGTGAGCGTGCGAGGCGGGGATCCGGCCTGGCTCGAGGAGTTGGAGCGGGCGCGCCGGGTGATCAGGGTACGGCTCGCGGGCGAGACGCAGTGGGCCGCGATCGAGGACTCGGCCCGGATGCGGGACGCGCTGGGGGTGCCGCTGCCGGTCGGGATCCCGCATGTCTTCCTTGAGCCGGTCGCCGACCCGCTGGCGGACCTGGTGGCACGGCATGCCCGGACACGGGGGCCGTTCCAGGCGAGCACGGCGGCGGCCAGGTTCGGTCTGGGCGTGGCGGTGGTCGGTGACACGCTGCGCAGGCTGGCGGCCACGGGGCGGGTGGTCAACGGCGAGTTCCGGCCTGGGGCGCGGGGCGAGGAGTGGTGCGACGCGGGCGTGCTGCGGATGCTGCGCCGCAGGTCGCTGGCCAGGCTGCGCAAGGAAGTCGAGCCTGTGGCGGCGGAGACGCTGGCGCTGTTCCTGCCCGCCTGGCATGGCATCACCGGGTCCGCCGTAGGCCCGGGAGGCGGAGGCATGGCGAGCGGAGGCATGGCGAGTGGAGGTCCGGGGAGCGGGGGCCCGGGGGGCGGGAGCCTGGCGAGCGGAGGTCCGGGGGGCGGGAGCCTGGGGGGCGGGGGCGCGCGAGGGGCGGCTGTCGGTGGGGGTGCGTACGCCGCGCGGGCGATGGACGGGCTGGTGCGGGCCGTCGAGCTGCTCCAGGGGGCGGCGGTGCCCGCCTCCGCGTTGGAGACGCTGGTGCTGCCGTCGCGAGTGCCCGGCTACCATCCGGCCCTGCTCGATGAGCTGACCTCCTCCGGTGAGGTGATGTGGGCGGGGCAGGGGTCGTTGCCCGGCAGCGACGGGTGGGTGTCGCTCTACTTCGCCGACACCGCGCCCCTGCTGCTCGCGGAGCCGGCCGAGATCACCATGACGCCGGTGCACGACCAGGTGCTGGAGGCGCTCGGCGGCGGTGGGGCGCTGTTCTTCCGCGGGTTGTCCGACAGGCTCGGCCTGCTGGACGACCAGGCGCTGGCCACCGCGCTGTGGGATCTTGTGTGGGCCGGGAGGGTGTCCGGCGACACGCTGGCGCCGCTGCGCGCCACCCTCGGCTCCGGGCGGCCGGCGCACCGGCCGGCGACGAAGCGGCGGCGGGCGGTGCTGCCGAGCAGGAGCGGGCCACCGACGGTGGGCGGACGATGGTGGCTGCTGCCCGAGCCCGCTGGGGACGTCACCCAGCGCGCCAACGCTCAGGCCGAGGTGCTGCTGGAGCGGCACGGGGTGGTGACGCGGGGGGCGGTGACGGCCGAGCGGCTGCCGGGCGGGTTCACGCCTGTCTACCAGGTGCTGCGGGCCTACGAGGAGAGTGGGCGATGCCGCCGCGGCTACTTCGTCGAGGGTCTCGGCGGGGCCCAGTTCGCCCTGCCCGGGGCGGTCGACCGGATGCGCGCGATGGCCCCCAGCGTCGCACCGACGGGAGGAATGCGCCTGGAGAGCACCCCCTTCGGGGCACCGCCCTCCGCTACAGCCCCGTTCAGTCCGACACCTTCCGACACAGACCCATCCGACCCAGCACCCTCCGACACAGACTCATTCGGTACGACACCTTCCTTCGGCTCGGGCGCCTTCGCAGGGACGCCCACGGATGCGGCGTTCGCGCCGGCCGGTCGGCGGGACACCGTGCTCAGGGCGGTGGTGCTGGCCGCCGCCGACCCCGCCAACCCGTACGGGGCCGCGCTGCCGTGGCCGCAGCACCCGGGCGAGGTCGGGCACAAGCCCGGCCGGAAGGCGGGGTCGCTGGTCGTGCTGGTCGACGGCTACCTGGTGCTCTATGTGGAGCGCGGTGGCAAGACGCTGCTGTCGTTCGCCGACGGCGACCGGTTGCAGCCCGCCGTGGACGCGCTGGCGCTGGCGGTTCGCGATGGGGCCCTGGGCAAGCTGACGGTCGAGCGGGCCGACGGGGGCTCGATCGTGGACTCGCCGCTGGCGGCGGCGCTGGAGGCGGCCGGCTTCCATCCGACACCCCGCGGCCTGCGACTGCGCGCCTGACGACCGCCAAGCCTCTTGAACGTGCCGGGGCTAGCGAGGCCCGGCGCAAGCCTCTCGAATGCGCCGGAGCGAGCAAAGCCCAGCACGATCACCTCGAACATGCTGGAGCTGGCAAAACCCGGCGCAAGCCCCTCGAACGTGCCGGAGCGAGCAAAGCCCAGCACGATCACCTCGAACATGCTGGAGCTGGCAAAGCCCGGCGCGAGCCCCTCGAACGTACCGGAGCTGACAAGGCCTGGCGCATACCCCTCACAGGTGCCGGGCCGAAGGAAGCCCGGTGCGAGTTTCTTGGTTGGGAGCTGCCGTTAGGGGGCTGCCGTGAGGGGGCTGCCGCACCTGTGTTCTCGCAAGGTATAGGAAGGTTGCATGACTTCCCCCCGGAATGTGTTCACGACCAGGCCCGAGCTGTCGGGCGACTTCGGCATGGTGGCCAGCACGCATTGGCTGGCCTCGGCCACCGGCATGAGCGTGCTGGAGCGTGGCGGCAACGCCTTCGACGCGGCGGTGGCCGCCGGATTCGTGTTGCAGGTGGCCGAGCCGCATCTGAACGGCCCCGCCGGCGAGGTGCCGATCCTGCTGTGGAGCGAGGCCGACCAGCGGGTGTCGACCGTGTGCGGGCAGGGCGTCGCCCCGGCCGCCGCGACCATCGAGCGCTTCGCCGAGCTCGGGCTGGACATGGTGCCCGGCACCGGGCCGCTCGCGGCGACCGTGCCCGGCGCGTTCGGCGGCTGGATGCTCATGCTGGAGCGGTGGGGCACCTGGTCGCTCGCCGACGTGCTGGCGCCGGCCATCCATTACGCCGAGCACGGCGTGCCGGTCCTGGAGCGGATCGCGGCCACGATCGAGTCGGTCGAGCGGCTCTTCACCGACGAGTGGACCACGTCCGCGGCCATCTGGCTGCCGGACGGCAAGGTGCCGGCGCCGGGCGCCAAGCTGGCCAACCCGGCGCTGGCCGCCACCTACCGGCGGGTGATCGCCGAGGCGGAGGCCGCGTCGAGCACCCGTACGGGACAGCTGGAAGCCGCCCGCCGCGCCTGGTACGAAGGCTTCGTGGCCGAGGCCGTGGCCGATTTCTGCGCCGGCACCGCCTGGCTGGACAGCTCGGGCCGCAAGCACGGGGGGCTGCTCACCGGTGACGACCTGGCGCGCTGGTCGGCGACGGTGGAGGAGCCGGCCACCTTCGACTATCACGGGTACACGGTGTGCAAGACGGGTCCGTGGGGCCAGGGGCCGGTCTTCCTGCAGCAGCTCGCGCTGCTGTCCGGGTTCGACCTGGACGGCATGGGCTGGCTCGGCGCCGATTACGTGCATACGGTGACCGAGGCCGCCAAGCTGGCCTTCGCCGACCGCGAGGCCTGGTACGGCGACGCGGACGTACCGATGGACGACCTGCTGAGCGAGCCCTACAACGCCGCCCGGCGGGCGCTCATCACGGACGCCGCGAGCTTGGAGCTGCGGCCGGGCGCCCCGGGCGGGCGCTCGCCTCGCCTGCCGGTGTTCCCCGAGGGCGCGGCGACCAGTGTCTCCGGCGTCGGCGAGCCCACGGTGAGCAGGCCGGTGCCCGGCGAGCAGGTGGTGTCCGCGGACGGCGGCGTGCGCGGCGACACCTGTCATCTGGACGTGGTCGACCGGCACGGCAACATGGTCTCCGCCACGCCCAGCGGCGGCTGGTTGCAGAGCTCCCCCGTCATCGCCGAGCTGGGCTTCTGCCTGGGCACCAGGGCGCAGATGTTCTGGCTGCAGGAGGGGCTGCCCGCCTCGCTGCGGCCGGGCACGCGCCCGCGCACCACGCTGTCGCCCTCGTTCGCGCTGCGTGACGGCCGGCCGTGGCTGGCGTTCGGCACGCCGGGCGGCGACCAGCAGGATCAGTGGAGCCTGAACTTCTTCCTGGCGCTGGTGCACGGCGGGGTGAACCTTCAGGAGGCCATCGACGCGCCGATGTTCCACTCCGAGCACTTCCCCAGCTCGTTCTTCCCGCGCGGCTCCCTGCCGGGCGTCGTGCAGGTGGAGGACCGGCTGGACCCGGCCGTACCGGCCGAGTTGCGGCGGCGGGGGCACGAGGTGGAGTCGCAGGGGTCGTGGACGCTCGGCAGGCTCAGCGCGGTCGCCCGGGACGGCGACTTCCTGAAGGCCGCCGCCAATCCGCGCGGCGCGCAGGGCTACGCGGCGGGCCGCTGACCCCCCGTCAGGCCACTGACGGCCGACATACCCGGCTGTACGTCCACGCCAGACGACGGCCGACACACCCGGCTGTACGTCCACGCCAGGCGACGGCTGACACAGCTGGCTGGACGTCCACCTCACGGGTCAGGCGACGGTGGCCTCGATGAGGTCGTCGACCACCGCCGCCAGGTGGCCCGAGCCGGCCAGGACCCGGCGCTGCCGGGCGGCGCCCGACCCCTGCCGGAGCAGCCGGTCCAGCCCTTCCTCGACGAACGTCAGGTCACCGGACTGCTCCAGGGCCGGCCGTACATGCGCCAGCAGGCGGTGGGCCAGCACGGGGGCGGGGACCAGCGCGCCGTGCCGTACGTCCAGGCTGTCGCCCGTCAGCCCGTCGCGGGCGGCGCGCCAGTAGGCTGCGCGCAGCACCTCCGACGGGAAGGGCAGCCCCCGGTCGCCGCGCGCCACGTCGGCCAGAGCCGTGACGATCAGGCCGCGGACCAGCCCGACGATGGTGAGGCTGTCGTTCACGTCGAGCGGCACGTCGGCCACCCGCACCTCGACGGTGGGCAGCTTGGGCGACGGGCGGGTGTCCCAGAAGACCGTTTTGGGGTCCATCAGCGCGCCGGACTCCGCCAGGGCGCGCAGCGCCAGCTCGTAGTCGGCGAAGGTCGGGAAGTACGGCGGCGCGCCGGAGACGGGCCAGCGGCCCCAGCTGATCACCCGCCAGGAGGCGTAGCCGGTGTCGCGGCCGACGAAGAACGGCGAGTTCGCGGCCAGCGCGATCAGCGTGGGCAGCCACGGGCGCAGGTGGTTGCCCACGTAGACGGCGGCCTCCTCGTCGGGCACGTCCACGTGCACGTGCAGGGCGCAGATGCTGATCTCGTCCTGCAGCGCCCGGTAGAGCACGCGGCCCTGCTCGTAGCGGATGTCGTCGCTGAGCGGCGGCGGGATGACGTTGCCGAGCACGGGGATGCCGCTGGCGACGACGGCGAGCCCGCACGAGCGGGCCGCGGCCGCCACCTCCTTGCGCGCGGCGCGTAACTGGGTCCCGAGCTCGGCGAGGTCAGCGGACGGCGCTGTCCTGGCCTCCACCTGGAAACGGGTGATCTCGTGCGCCACGTCCAGCACGTCCGTCGCGGCGGCCAGCACCTCGGCGGCCCGGGGGGCGACGTGGCGGGTGCGTGGATCGACGATGAGGTACTCCTCTTCGACCCCGATCAACGGAACCATGCCCACACCTCGCGAGTGAGTCCAGGAGCCTCCGTACCTTTTGTGCCCCTTGGCCGCCCTCGGGAACCGCTAGATCGGTACTGGTCCGTAACAGGCGGCGGGCTCGCCCGAGACGAGGGCCCAATAGCGGTCGCCGTAGGACCAGTGCCACCACTCGGTGGGGTAGTTGACCAGGCCGGCCGGCTCCAGGGCGGCGGCGAGGATCTTGCGGTGCGCGCGGGCGTCGGCGGAGATGTGCGGGGCGGCGGTGTAGCAGGCGCCGTCGCTGTCCTCCGGGTTGTCGTTGACCTGGGTGCCCATGTCGTACTCGGTGCCGTCGGGGGCGCACAGGGTCAGGTCGACGGCCGCGCCCGCGGTGTGCGGAGCCACCTCCACAGGGGACACATACCGACTTGCCGCGACATGTGCCTCGTCGGGAGACATTTCCGGGAAGGTGGCCTGGAGCTGGTCCCTGTACTCCTCGAAGTAGCGGCGCTGCGTGCCGATCGGCCGATAGCCCTCGACGATCAGCAGCTCGTAGCCGTCGGGCAGCAGCCGCGCGGCCCGCTCCAGCCGCGCCAGCAGGCCCGACCGCAGATGCGCGTACGCCCCCGCCGGGTCGGCCAGCCGCTCGTCCACCCGCAGCCGCCCGCGCACGTCGGCCAGCGGGTCGTGGTTCTCCCGCACCGGGATCGCCGCCACCCGGGGGTCGGAGATGAGCACGATGTCGCTCGGAGGCTGCCACATGAGCGTAAATTCTCACACAGTGTCGGAGAAGACCTGTTCCCGGGCCTGCTCCAGAGCCGCCACCAGGGCGCCTCTCAGCACCGGGTTGCCCGCCACCCCGCTGGTGAGCACGGCGGGCCGGGTGGGGCACACGCGCGCCACGGCGTCCTGCACCTTGGCAGCCAGCCGCGCGCCGCCCGCCCGGCCGATGTCACCGCTGAGCACGATCAGCCCCGGGTCGAGCACGACGGCCACCGCCGCCACGCCCACCGCCAGCCTGGCGGCCACCGCGTCCAGGTATTCCTCGTGGCCGTTGCGGATCAGATCGGGCACGGTGGCACCGGTCACGCCGTACCGGACGGCCAGGCCGCTGAGCGCGTCGTGGTTGACCAGCCGCTGGAAGGAGCCGGAGTTGGGGTGGTTGACGTCGTCGGGCAGCGGCTCGCCCGGCACCGGCAGCCAGCCGATCTCGCCGGCGCCGCCGGTGATGCCGCGGTAGAGCCTGCCGCCGAGCATCACGCCGAGCCCCTGGCCGACACCGGCCCACATGATCACGAAGTCGTCGATGCCGGCCGCCGCGCCGTAGCGGTGCTCGGCGAGGGCCACCAGGTTGACGTCGTTCTCGATGGTGACCGAGGCGCCGAGCGTCTGGCGGAGGCTGGCCAGCACGCCGACGTGCCAGGAGGGCAGGTCGAGGGAGAAGCGCACGTCGCCGGTACGCGGGTCGACCACGCCCCTGGTGCCGATCACGAACGCGCGCAGCTGCGACAGGCTCACCCGGGCCGAGTCGCACGCCCGCCGGACCGCGTCCTGCACGGTCTTGACCGGGTCGCGGGCGTCGGCCGGGTTCACGGTGACCTCGACCACCGTCTTGCCTGTGATGTCGGCCACACCTACGGTGAGGCTGTCGGGCAGCACCTCGAGCCCGGCGACGTACGCGCTGGAGGGGACCACACCGTAGAGAGCGGCGTGCGGCCCCCTGCCCCCCGCGCGCTCCCCCGCGACCTCGACCAGCCCCCGGTCCTCAAGCCTGGACAGCAGCTGACCTGCCGTGACCTTGGAAAGCCCGGTACGCTCACCCAACTCCGCTCGCGTGAGCGGGCCGTCGGCGAGCAGGAGCTCCAGTGCGGCGCGGTCGTTCAGTCGCCGCAGCAGTCGCGGGGTTCCCGGGCTCCGGCTCATCGGCGCGTCCCTCTCGTCACGATCAGCTAACGGACGTTTCTTTTAAGAAAGTTTCTTGTTAGTTTAACACCACTCGTAAGGCATTGAACGATCAGCCTGGTGCGGACCCTAGGCCGGCACCCGGGAAGGGAGAACCCTGTGAGGATCGCCAAGATCACAGCCACTACGGTCACCACGGCCGCCCTGGCCCTGGGCCTGGCCGCCTGTGGCGGCGCCGAGGCACCCGCTGAGCCCAGCGCGGCCGCCAGCGCCTCGGCGAGCGGCCCCAAGTACTCCGGTAAGGAGCTCACCTTCTGGCGGCTCGGCGACAGCAACCCCGCCGCCCAGAAGTACACCGACGAACTGGTGGCCGCCTTCGAGCAGCAGACCGGCGCCAAGGTGAAGGTCGAGTGGATCCCGTGGCCGCAGGTGAACGACAAGTTCACCGCCGCCGCCGCGGGTGGCACCGGCCCTGACGTGACCGAGATCGGCAACGACCAGGTCCCGCTCTGGCAGAGCCAGGAGGCCCTGGCGCCGATCAGCGACATCGTGGCCGCCGGCGACCAGGCCCAGATTCCCAAGAACCTGCTGGGCCTGGAGACGATCGACGGCGAGACGTACGCCGTGCCGTGGGGTGGCGGCAGCCGCGCCGTCCTCTACCGGGCGGACTGGTTCAAGGACCTCAAGATCGAGATCCCGAAGACCTGGGACGAGCTCGTCGCCGCGGCCAAAAAGATCCAGGAGAAGAAGGGCAAGGACGTCGACGGGTTCGCCTTCAACGGCGGCTCCGACGCCAACCACCTGCTGGGCTCCCTGGCCTGGACCGCCGGCGGCGAGTACGCCGTCAAGGAAGGCGACAAGTGGGTCGGCAAGCTGACCGACCCGGCCTTCAAGACCGGCTTCGAGCAGTACACCGCGCTGGTCACCGACGGCCTGTCCAGCAAGTCCCGGCTCGGCCAGAACACCACGGAGATCCGCACCCGCTTCGCCAACAACAAGGTGGGCATGTACCTCACCGCCTCCTGGGACCTGCCGGGGATCGACGAGGACAGCAAGGGCAAGCTCAAGGGTGACAAGCTCGCCTTCTTCCCGCTCCCGGCCAAGGACGGCGGCGAGGCCCAGTCCTTCCTCGGCGGCAACGACATCGCCGTGTGGGGCACCGCCAAGGAGATGGACGCGGCCAAGGACTTCGTGAAGCTGGCCTCCGGCAAGGAGTGGGGCGTCAAGTACGCCACCGACGGCGGCCTGCTCCCGGTCTACCCGGAGGCGCTGGCCAAGCTGGCCGAGGACCCGGCGCAGGCGCCGTTCGCCGCCGCCTTCGCCAAGGCCAAGGCCTTCCCCGCCGACCCGAACTGGACCGAGGCCAACGAGACCAAGGCCGTGCTGCAGAACGCGGCACGCCAGGTCATCGAGGGCAAGGCCACGGCCGACGAGGCACTCGGCAAGGCCAACACCGAGCTCGAGAACATCCTCAACCAGTCCTGACGACTCATGACCGACACGTCAACGCGCACCCGGGGCGGAGGCAACCCCTCCCCCTCGGGGCGGCGCCGCCCCGGGCGCCCGGCCAAGGCCAGCGGCCTGCCGGTCTGGTCCATCCCGTACCTGCTGCTGATCCCCGGTCTGCTCGTCATCGGGGCGTTGCTGCTCTACCCGATGGTCCAGGTCGCGATCATGGCCTTCCAGAAGGTGGGCCTCCCGCAGATCAGGCCCGTCAACAAGCGCCCCCCTGAGTGGGTCGGCACCGACAACTTCAGCCAGATCTTCGACAACGAGATCTTCTGGAGCGCGCTGCGGAACACCCTCGTCTTCGCCGTCCTGGCGGTGACCCTGACGCTGGTCGTGGGCACCGCCGTGGGGGTGCTGCTCAACAAGCTCGGCAAGAAGATGTCCACCCTGGTGATCGTCGGCATCATGTTCGCCTGGGCCGTGCCGCCGGTCGCCCAGGGCATCATCTGGAAGTGGCTGTTCGACGCCGAGGCGGGCATCATCAACTGGGCACTGAACCTGCTGCCCGACTGGCTGTCCACCCTGGTGTTCGGCCGGGCGGACTGGACCGGCGAGCCCTGGCTCAACGACGCCTGGTCGATCTACATGGTGCTGATCATCACGGTGGTGTGGGCGAGCTTCCCGTTCATCGCGGTGTCGGTGCTGGCCGGCCTCAAAGGCATCCCCGCCGAGCTGTACGAGGCCGCCCGCGTCGACGGCGCGTCCGCCTGGCGGACGTTCAGGAAGATCACCTTCCCGCTGCTCAGGCCGGTCTTCGCGGTGCTCACGGTGCTGTCGATCATCTGGGACTTCAAGGTCTTCAGCCAGCTGTACGTCCTCATGGGCGGGCCGACCAACCGTGAGGCGTTCAACCTGTCGATGTACTCCTACGCCGAGGCGTTCAGGTCGCCGCCCAAGATGGGGTCCGGCGCGGCCATCGCCCTGGTGCTGACCGTGATCCTGCTCGTCGTCACGGCCGTGTACGTCAGGCAGCTGGTCAAGCAGGAGGACATGACATGAGTCCGCTCGCCCGCAAGCGCCTGGGCAAGATCGCGCTCAACGCGACCGGCCTGCTGGTGTTCGTGTTCGCGATCTTCCCCGTCTATTGGATGGTGTCGACCGCGTTCAAGACCAACGACCAGATCTTCACCACCGAGTTCATCCCGTTCCCCACGTCCTTCACCTTCGAGCATGTGCACCGGGTGCTGACCGAAGGGGTGGCGGGCAACTCGATCTGGGTCTACATGGGCAACAGCGCGATCGTGGCGCTGGGCACCGTGCTCGTCGGGGCGGTGTTCTCGCTGCTGGCCGCGACGGCGGTGGCCCGGTTCAACTTCAAGGGGCGCAGCACGTTCCTGATCGTGCTGCTGGTCGCGCAGATGATCCCGGCCGAGGCGCTGCTCATCCCGCTGTACCTACGGGTCATCGACCTCGGCCTGGTCGACCAGCTGGCCGGGCTGATCCTGGTCAACGTCGGCCTGACGCTGCCGTTCGGCATCTGGATGCTGCGCACCTTCGTCGCCGCGGTGCCCAAGTCGCTGGAGGAGGCGGCCTGGATCGACGGCGCCTCGCGGCTCACCACGTTCTGGCGGGTGCTCTTCCCGCTGGTCGCCCCCGGCCTGGTCGCGACGAGCATCTTCTCCTTCATCACCGCCTGGAACGAGCTGATCTTCGCGCTGGTGCTGATGAGCGAGTCGTCCGGCTACACCATGCCGGTGGCCCTGCAGTTCTTCTTCGGCCAGAAGGGCACCGACTGGGGCGCCATCATGGCCAGCTCCACGATGATGACCATCCCGGTCGTCGTCTTCTTCCTGATAGTGCAGCGCCGCATGGTGACCGGTCTGATGGCCGGCGCCGTGAAGGGCTGACCCACCCGGTCCTCGTACGGCCCGCCACCGGCGTGCCGTACCCGACCCTGCCGTTTTACCGATGAGGGCCGTACCCCGGCTCTCCCCTTTCCGAAGAGGAGCCATGAGTCGAAGTGATCGGGGGCTGCGCCGTCTCGCGGCCGGCACGTTGCTCGTCGCCTTCCCGGGAACCACCGCGCCCGCCTGGGTGCTGCGAGAGCTTGAGCTCGGCCTGGGCGGCGTGACGCTGTTCGGCTTCAACGTCGCCGACGCCGAGCAGCTGAAGACGCTCACCGCCGAACTGCGAGGGGCGGCCGGGGAGCCCGTCATCTCGCTGGACGAGGAGGGCGGCGACGTCACCCGCCTGGCCTACCACGTCGGCAGCCCGTACCCGGGCAACGCGGCGCTCGGCGCCGTGGACGACGTGGAGCTCACCCGCCAGGTCTACCGGGCGATCGGCTCGGAGCTGGCCGCCTGCGGCATCAACCTGGACATGGCGCCGGACGCCGACGTCAACTCCGAGGCCGACAACCCGGTGATCGGCACCAGGGCGTTCGGCAACGAGGCCGCGCTGGTCTCGCGGCACACCGTGGCGGCCGTACAGGGCCTGCAGTCGGTACGGGTGGCCGCCTGCGTCAAGCATTTCCCCGGCCACGGCGCCACCCGCGTCGACTCGCACCTGTCCGTACCGGTCGTGGACGTCACGCCGGAGCTGCTGCGCGCGCGGGAGCTGGCGCCGTTCAGGGCCGCGATCGAGGCCGGCACCAAGTCGATCATGACCGCGCACGTGGCGGTGCCGTTCCTGACCGGTGACGCGCCCGCGACGCTGTCCCCGGCCGCGCTCACCGAGCTGCTCAGGGGCGAGCTCGGCTACGACGGCGTGGTGGTGTCCGACGCGCTGGACATGCAGGCGATCGTGGACAGCGTCGGCCTGGCCGGCGGCTCCGCGCTGTCCCTGGCCGCCGGGACCGACCTGCTCTGCCTGGGCCCCCTGCCCACCTACGACGACGTACGGCAGGTCATCGACGGCATCGTGGCCGCGGTGGACGACGGCTCGCTGCCGCTGTCCCGGCTGGAGCAGGCCGCCGACCGGGTGGACGCGCTGCGCGCGTGGTTCGGCTCGCGGACCCACGAGCTCGCCGAGCAGAACGGGATCGGCCTGCACGCCGCCCGCCGCGCGGTCCAGCTCACCGGCACACCCGCGCCCCTGGTGGAGCCGCTGGTGATCGAGGTGGACACGCCGCCGACGATCGCCGTGGGCGACGTGCCGTGGGGTGTGGGGCCGTGGCTGCCCGAGGCCGAGATCCTGCGCGTCGAACCGGCCACCGGCGACGTGCCCGGCCTGCTGGCCAAGGCCACGGGCCGGTCGCTGGTGGTGGTCGTCAAGGACGCGCACCGCAACGCCGCCAGCCGCGAGCTGGTCTCGGCCCTGGTGGCGGCCCGCCCCGACCTGACGGTCATCGAGATGGGGCTGCCGATCTGGCGACCGGCCGACGTCACCTACCTCGCCACGTACGGCGCGGCCCGGCCGAACGCGCAGGCGGCCGTCGAACTGCTCACGAGGTGAGCAACTCCCAGCCGAACGCCCATGTGGCCGTCGAGCTGCTCACGAGGTGAGCAGTTCCCCCCGGGCCCGGTCGAGCGCGGCCAGTACGGCGCCGCGCAACACCGGGTGGGGGTCGGTCACCGCGGTGGTGACCACCTGGGGGCGCACCGGGCAGATCCGGGCCACGGCCTCCTCGACCCGGGAGGTGAGCGCCTCGCCCCCGGCGTGCCCCACCTCCCCGGCGAGCACCACCAGGCCCGGGTCCAGGATCACGCAGACTGCGGCCACGCCCAGGGCCAGCCGGTGGGCGATCTCATCGAGCAGCGGCTCCCCCTCGGCCCCGGCCGCCACCGCGACCTGGACGCTCTGACCGGCGTTGTCCACCTCGAACCCGTGGCTTCGCGCGAGCTCGGCCACCGCCTCGGCGCTCACCAGCGACTGCAGGCCGCCCGCCAGCGAAGGCAGCCGGCCGGGCGAGGTGCGGATGTCCTCCGGCAGCGGCACGCCGGGCACGGGCAGGTAGCCGATCTCACCCGCGCTGCCCGAGCGGCCCCGGTGCAGCTTGCCCCCCAGCATGACCGCCATGCCCAGGCCCCGGTCGGACCAGAGCAGCACGAAGTCGCCGCGCCCCTGGGCGGCCCCGTCGGCCTGCTCGGCGATGGCGGCGAGATTGACGTCGTTCTCGATCATCACCTCGCGCTTGAGGTCACCCGCCAGCGCCTCGCGGATGCCCTCGTGCCAGCCGGGCAGGTCGAAGGAGAACCGTACGTCGCCGCTGCGCGGATCGACCACGCCCGGGGTGCCGATGACCACGCCGCGCAGCTTGGCCGCGCTCACCTTGGCGGTGCGGCAAGCCTTCATGATCGCGTCGTGCACGACGGGCACCGGGTCGTCGTGCCCGGTGGGATCGACGGCGACCTCGGCCACCGTGCGGCCGTTGATGTCGGCGATCGCGGTGGAGATCAGGTTGGGCCCGACCTCGAGTCCGGCCACGTACGCGCTGGAGGCGATGACGGAGTAGAGGGCCGCGTTGGGCCCGCGCCCGCCCGCCTGCGCGCCGACGACCTCGACCAGCCCGCGCTCTTCGAGCCTGGCCAGCGTCTGTGACGCGGTCACCTTGGACAGCCCGGTCAGCTCCCCGATCTGGCCGCGCGTCATGGGTCCGGTGGCCAGCAACAGATCCAGTGCGGCCCGGTCATTGATCTCCCTTAGCAGTCTGGGCACACCAGGGCGTCGCTCCACGCTGAATCCCACCGTCTTATCGAAAAGGCTTGCTGGAAGTTTAGCGCTCCCCGCCTTGCTGACCAGCGCAGAGAAGGCGAGGATGACTCATGACCTCCCCCCGCCACCAGGCCGTGCTGCTGGCGCTCGGCATCATGATCCTCTACGACGTGCTGCGCGTCTTCCTGCCGTCGCTGATCACCCTGTTCGGTCGCGCCGGGTCCACCCCCGCCGAGCTGATGGGCCTGTACGCCGCCGCCTGGTTCGCGCTGCCGTTGCTGTCCGTACTCCTCAAGCCGCGCTGGGCGCTGCTGGGCGGGGCGGTGGCCCTCGTGGCGGCGCGGCTCCTCCTCCAGGCGGGAGTCGAGCAGTTGTACGTCGCCTCGGCGGGCGTGACGGCCGGCCTGGTCTTCCTCCACGGATGCGCACGAACGCTGCCCCGAGCCGCGGTCCCCGGCGGAATCATGAGCGGCCTGGCATTCTCGACGCTCGCACACCTGCTGCTCAACGGAGTGGACCTCATCTGGCGGCCCGGCCTCTTCCCCTGGCTCGCCACCCTGACCCTCTGCACCTCCCTCCTGCTCCTGGTACGCCAGCCGCCCGCTCCTCCCCAGGCCCCAATGCCGCCCGCTTCTCTCCAGGTACGCGTGCCGCCCGCGGATGATCTGGCGCCCGCCCGCGTCTGGTTCCTGTTCGGCCCCACCTTGCTGCTGACGGGGATGGCCACCACGTCCTGGGCCAAGGCGGCGCAGGGGCCGGACCCGCTGATCTGGGTCATCGGGACAGCCGCCCTGCTGGTGCTCACCCTCGTCGCAGCCACCTGGCAGGCCTTCCGGCCGCCGCTGCCACGGGTCCTGGGCACCCTCGCCGGTGTCCTGCTCGTGTGCTGCACCACCGTCTTACTCCTGCCGTCCGTCAGCCCCGCACTCGGCGGCATCGCCCAGGCGGCCGCCGGTGCCCTGGCGATCCTTTGCCTCGGGCCCACGCTCGCCGCCGCCGGCCGAACCCCGGCACACCCCGGACGGCAAGGGCTCGGCGCGCTCGGCGGCGGACTGGTCTTCCTGATCGCCGCCTTCGCCTACTACGCGGCGTACGACATGGACCTCGGCTTCCCACAGCGATTCGTGCCCATCGCGACAGCAGTACTCGTCGCAGCCGTCGCGTTCCTCCCCCGGCCATCGCCCCGGACAGACGACCAGCGCCCCACCAACGCCACCCCCGCAGAAGACAGCCAACCTCCCACCAGCACCGCGTCTGGAGAAAGCAGTCAGCTTTCCACCAGTGCCACCCTCGTAGAGGGCGATCTGCCTCCCACCGGCTTCGGAGGAGGCGGCAGGCGGCGTGGCCGGGCTGTGCTGGGGGTCGCGGTGCTGCTCGTACCACTCGTGGTGGCGGCCACCTGGCGGCCCGCGCCGCCGGTGCGGGCCACTCAGGGGGACACCATCAAGCTGATCGCCTACAACATCAGGATGGGATTCGGCCTGGACGGGCGGCTCTCGCTCGACGACATAGCGGCCTGGGCCGCCGCCCAGCGGCCCGATGTGGTGCTGCTCAGCGAGGTGGACCGCGGCTGGTTGCTCAACGGCGGCCACGACGACCTGGCCAGGATCGCCCGCGGGCTGGGCATGCGCTACCACTTCGCCCCGGCCGCCGACAACGTCTGGGGCGACGCGCTGCTCACCCATCTGCCGGTCCGCCAGGTGCACTCGCACCCGCTCGGCCGCCACGACTACCCCACCGGCGCCCAGGCGCAGGCCATCGTGCTGGAGGTGGGCGGCAGGGAGCTGGGCATCGTCAACACCCACCTCCAGGCCCCGGACGGGCAGGCGCCCGAGGTGGCCGCCATCGTGCGCGCCCTGGCAGCGGGCGAGGACGCGGCGCGGGCCCGCCCGACCCCCACCGCCCCCGGCGAGCCCGCGCAGACCCCTGTGAGCGCCACGTCCGCAGGCGTCGTCAGGCCGGTTGTCCTCGCCGGTGACCTGAACACCCGGCCCGGCGATCCGGCCATGGCGGTGCTGGAGGCGGCAGGTCTCTCCGACCCGCTGACAGCGCTCGGCGATCCGCCCACCTCGCCCGCCGACGCGCCCACCGAGCGGATCGACCACGTGCTGATCAGCAAGGGTCTGACCGCGATATCCGCCCAGGCACCGATGATCGCGTACTCCGATCATCTGCCCGTTCTGACGACCTTGCGACTAACCAGTGTTGACCAGGAGGGATAATCGAGAACATGCGCCTTTCCGCTCGTGTCGACTACGCCCTCCGCGCCGCCGCCGAACTTGCCGCGGCCGGTGCCGGTCCGACCACCGTGGGTGAGCTCGCCAAAGAGCAGGACATGCCCCCTAAATACCTGGAAAACATCCTTTTGCAGATGCGCCGGGCCGGTCTGGTCCGCGGCCAGCGTGGCCCCGAAGGCGGCTACGTCCTGGCCCGGCCTCCTGCGGAGATCTCGCTCGCCGACGTCATCAGAGCCGTCGACGGCCCCCTGGCCAACGTCCGGGGCGAGCGCCCCGAGCACGTCGGCTACCGTGGCCCAGCGATGTCCCTGCAGCAGGTGTGGATCGCCCTGCGGGCCACCGAGCGGGCCATCCTGGAGGAGGTCACCCTGGAGCAGGTCGCCAGCGGCGCCCTCCCCGACCGCGTCCGCCAACTCGCCGCCGACCCCGCCGCCTGGGACTGACCCCACCCCACCGCTTCACAGCACACCGGCCCAGTGAAGAGCACCCCCACCTAACAACCACCGGCCCCCGACCCCACCACCGAAACAGCGCTCACAGCGAACGGCACCACACGCCCGCCGGTCACGCGGACCCTGAAGTGCGGGGTGCCAGGGGGCTGCGGCGGTCGATCCGTGCCGGTACGCGGGCGGCCCCGTCTGATTTCTAGACTGAAGGCATGCCCGAAGGAGATGCCGTCTACCGCACGGCCGCGCGCCTGCGCAAGGCGCTGGACGGCCAGGTGCTCACCCGGTCGGAGTTCCGGGTGCCGCGGCACGCCACAGCCGATCTCACCGGGCGCACGGTGCTGGAGACGGTCTCCCGTGGCAAGCATCTGCTGACCCGGGTGGAGGGCGGCCTGACCGTGCACACGCATCTGCGCATGGACGGAAGCTGGCAGGTGACAGCCCCGGGCCGGCGGGTCGTGGGGGGAGACAGGGTGCGGCTCATCCTCGCCAACGCGCAATACCAGGCCGTGGGCATACGCCTGGGGATGGTGGACCTGCTGAAGACGGCCGAGGAGGGCCAGGTCGTCGGCCATCTCGGGCCGGATCTCCTGGGGCTCGACTGGGACCCGGTCGAAGCCGTGCGTCGGCTGCGCCGGGATCCGGACACGACGATCGGGGAGGCGCTGCTCGACCAGCGCAACCTGGCCGGTATCGGCACCATCTACCGCGCTGAGACGCTGTTTCTACGCGGGATCTGGCCGTGGCGGAGGGTCGGGGACATCAAGGATCTGGACGGGCTGGTCATGCTCGCCCAGCGACTGCTGGACGCCAACAAGCACCATGCGGGCACGGTCACCACGGGCGACCGCCGTCCGGCGAACCAGACCTGGGTCTACGGCAGGGCGGGCAGGCCCTGTCGCCGATGCGGCACCCGCATCAGCCGCGACGAGATGGGAGCACACGCACAGGAGCGGCTGGTCCTGTGGTGCGGCGGCTGCCAGCCTCGTTAGGCAGCCACCATGTCCTTGACTTCGGGGAACACAGTGTCGGAAATGGCTCCGGGCACCGACTCGGCAAGGGGAAGACGCTCGTGCTCAGGCGCGTCGGCCAGCACCGGGGCAGCCTGGAGCTCTGCCAGTGCGAACTGGTCGGACACCTCACGCAGCACTTGCGACAGCGGCACTCCGAGTGCGCCACAGATCGATGCGAGCAGCTCGGATGACGCTTCCTTCTGGCCGCGTTCGACTTCGGACAAGTAGCCCAGCGAGACACGCGCCAGCGTGGACACCTCGCGAAGTGTACGTCCCTGCCGCACCCGCAGCCGTCTCAGCACATCGCCGAGCAGCTGACGCAGCAGAATCATCTGTCGCTCCCTCCCCGGCGTGGATGTCTTCACCACGCCCCGCGCGATCGGATCGTGCCGCCCATTGTTCTTCTTCGCTTCGTACATGCTCCTCGCCGTCATCATCGGACGTCTCCGCCCCTGGCCCGTCGCACGTGGCTCATCGCGTGACTCATCAGGCCCGCCTGCCGGGCGCTTGCTGCTTGCAGTTGGCTCACGGACCTCACTCACACATCCACCGTACCCGTATCGACCGACACCGCGTCAGACCGTGCTTGGCTTGTTCGCTCGGGACGTAACACGGTAATCATCCGGAATGTTCCCCTTCGTTAGCCTTCACCACACTTGCTAGGAGATCAATCGCCTGATCCATCGTCTCTATCCTGATACGTTCGCGAGACCCTTTCAGGCTCAGCTGTCGCTGATGTATCTCATCATCCGGACCGCTCACCGCCACGAAGACCGTCCCGACCGGCCGGCCGTCCTGCGGCTCCGGCCCCGCGACCCCCGTCACGGCCAGGCCGTACGACGCCGCGCAGAGCCGCGCGACACCGGCCGCCATCGCCGCCGCCACCTCGGGGTGCACCGCCCCCTCGCGCCGCAGCAGGTCCTCGGGCACGCCCAGCAGGGCCTGCTTGAGATCGGTGGCGTACGAGATGACCCCGCCCCTGAACGCCTGGGACGCCCCCGGGACGGTGGTGATCGTGGCGCCGATGAGGCCGCCGGTCAGCGACTCGGCCACGGCCAGCGTGGCCCGCCGGCGCACCAGCGCCGCCAGGACCTCAGCCACCTGCGTCATGCTCACTCCCCGCGTGCTCGCCTGGCCACCTTGCGCAGCTGGAACGCTCGTACGACATAGTCGACCCCCGTCGCCACGGTCACCACCACGGCCGCGCCCATCGTCACCCAGCGCAGCGGATCGGGCACGCCGGGCAGGATGTAGAGCACGATCGCGGCGATCTGCAGGACCGTCTTGACCTTGCCGCCGTAGCTGGCCGGGATGACCGCGCGCCGGATGAGCACCAGCCTGAGCAGCGTGATGCCGATCTCCCGGCCGAGGATCACGATGGTGACCCACCACGGCAGCTCGTTGAGCACCGACAGGCACACCAGCGCCGCGCCCGTGAGCGCCTTGTCGGCGATCGGATCGGCGATCTTGCCGAAGTCGGTGATGAGCCCGTAGCGCCGGGCCAGCTCACCGTCGAGGTGGTCGGTGAAGGACGCCACACCGAAGACCGCCAGCGCGGCCAGCCGCCACCCGGTGCCCGGCATGAGAAGACAGAAGACAAAGAAAGGGACGAGCGCCAACCTGAGGACCGTGAGGACGTTGGCGATGTTCCACGGGCTCACCACGCGGCGCTCGTCCTTGGTCATGGACCGGCCTTGATTCGTGCGATCAGGTCAACCCCCTCGGCGTCGACCACGACCGCCCGCACGATCTGGCCCCGGACCAGCCCGATGCCCTGCACCGTGCAGGATCCGTCGACCTCCGGTCCCTGGTGGGCGGCCCGGCCCTCGTAGCCGCCGTCGCCCAGGTCGTCGTCGATGAGCACGTCGACCTCGGTGCCGATCCGCTCCTCCGCGCGCTGCGCGGTGAGCTCCTCGGCCAGTTCGGTGAGCACGCGCACGCGCTCGTCGACGATCTCCTGGTCGAGCTTGCCATCGAAGCCGGCCGCCTCGGTGCCGTCCTCGTCGGAGTAGCCGAACACACCGATCACGTCCAGCCTGGCCCGCTCCAGGAAGCCGACCAGCTCACCGAACTCCTCCTCGGTCTCGCCGGGGAAGCCCACGATGAAGTTGGAGCGCACGCCCGCCTCCGGGGCGTGCTCGCGCACGGCGTCCAGCAGGGACAGGAAGCGCTCCGGATCGCCGAAGCGCCGCATCCGGCGCAGCACGGTGCCGCTGGCGTGCTGGAAGGACAGGTCGAAGTAGGGGGCGATGCCCTCGGTGGAGCTCAGCACGTCGATGAGGCCCGGCCGCAGCTCGGCGGGCTGCAGGTAGCTCGCCCGCACCCGGTCGATGCCCTCGACGGCCGCCAGCCTCGGCAGCAGCTTCTCCAGGGCTCTGAGGTCGCCCAGGTCCTTGCCGTAGGACGTGGAGTTCTCGCTGACCAGGACGAGCTCTCGGACGCCGCGGTGGGCCAGCCAGTCGGCCTCGGCCACCAGATCGTCGGGATCTCGGGAGACGTAGGCCCCGCGGAAGGCCGGGATGGCGCAGAACGTGCAGCGCCGGTCACAGCCGGAGGCCAGCTTGAGTGAGGCCACCGGGCTCTCGTCGAGCCGCTTGCGCAGCACGCGAGGGCCACTGACGGGGGCGACCCCGTCGGGGAGGTCCCCGTGGCCGGGGATGTGGGACCTGGGCGCGGCGGCGCGCTCCACAGGTGAGATGGGCAGCAGGGTGCGGCGATCACGTGGGGTGTGCGGCTTGAGCGAGCGGCCGGCGACGACGTCGTCGAGCCGGCCGCCGATGTCGGCGTAGTCGTCGAAGGAGATGACCGCACTGGCCTCTGGCAGCGCGTCGGCGAGCTCGTTGCCGTAGCGCTCGGCCATGCAACCCGCGGCGACCACCTTGGCCCCGGAGTCGGCGGCGGCCAGCAGCGTGTCGATGGAATCCTTCTTCGCCGAGTCGATGAAGCCACACGTGTTGACGACGACGACGTCTGGGTCGTCGTCGCCCAGCTGCCAACCGGCAGCCTCAAGTCGCGCGGCCAGCTCCTCGGAGTCGACCTCGTTGCGCGCGCAGCCCAGGGTGATCAGCGATGCGGTTCGGCGGGATGACATGGTGAACACTACGGTATCGGGAGTTGGCCACCACCCGATGCACGGGCTACCGCGCTCGTGGTTTGGCGGGCCCGAACGAGCGCTTCACCATCTCCCCGCTGGGGCCCGCCGGACCCAAATTCTTACCGTTGACCTGCAGCGAAACCGCGCCTCCGTCGGCGATGACGAGATTCATCCGGGTCGCCGTGCGCCAGGTCGAGGATCGGCCCGCCTGCAGCGTGCCGGCGAACATCTTCTTGCCCTTGGCGTCGTTGACGTTCAGATAGGAGGCGCGCTTGGCCTTGACCTTGACCACGACCAGGTCCTCCTTGGCGATCGCCTTGGCCTTGGACTTGGCCGGTGAGCGGCGCGGCTCCTCGGTGAACGGCGAGTTGGGCGGCACGCTGGACCCCGCCGGGTTGCTCCCGCCGGCCGTGCGCACGTGGTCCGACTCGCCGCCCATGACCCGCACCACCCCGAACACCACCACCACGGCCACCGCGACGCCCAGCGCCATCGTCCAGCTCGGGCCGCGCCGCTCGCCGAGATTGGTCGTACGGTCGGCCTGGAACACCGCGGCGGCGCGGATGGGCGGCGGCGCGCCCCCGTGCTGCTGGTCGTAGAGGTGCACCACCTCGTCCGGATCGAGCCCCACCGCCTTGGCCAGTGC
This sequence comes from Nonomuraea glycinis, assembly GCF_014646515.1. Taxonomy (GTDB): domain Bacteria; phylum Actinomycetota; class Actinomycetes; order Streptosporangiales; family Streptosporangiaceae; genus Nonomuraea; species Nonomuraea glycinis. The sequence goes on along the minus strand of NZ_BMNK01000010.1, from coordinate 241,623 downwards.
CCTGACGTGCCCCCTGATGTAGAAGTCGCCCTCGAACTTCGAGAGGTCATCGCGCTCGATCGCAAGGATGATCGCCTCCCGGATGCGCGTGATCGCGCTGAGCTGCGCGACCGTCAGCCCCGCCGACTGCCTGGCGGCCGCCAGCATGGCCCCTGTGCTCTGCTCCTGCACAGCAAACGCCTCCCCCACCACGACGTAGCGTAGTGGCTTATATTCAACCAGTTAGCACCGGGGAAGTCTGCATTGGGGTCATTCGCCACGCAGGTCGGCCAGCAAACCCGGCAGATCATCCGGCTTCACCAGCACCTCGCGCGCCTTCGAACCCTCGCTGGGGCCGACCACGTTGCGGCTTTCGAGCAGGTCCATGAGCCGCCCCGCCTTGGCGAAGCCGACGCGCAGCTTGCGCTGCAGCATCGAGGTGGAGCCGAACTGGGTGCTCACGATCAGCTCCGCCGCCTGGATCACCAGGTCGAGGTCGTCGCCGATGTCCTCGTCGATCTCCCGCTTGACCGGCGCCGCGGACACGTCGTCGCGGTATTCGGCCTGCATCTGCGTCTTGCAGTGCGCGACGATCTCGGCGGTCTCCTTCTCCGAGACGAACGCGTTCTGGATCCGGATCGGCTTGCTGGCCCCCATCGGGAGGAACAGGGCGTCACCCTGACCGACCAGCTTGTCGGCGCCCGGCTGGTCGAGGATGACGCGCGAGTCGGTGAGCGAGGAGACCGCGAACGCCAGCCGGGACGGCACGTTGGCCTTGATCAGGCCGGTGACGACGTCCACGGAGGGCCGCTGGGTGGCGATGACGAGGTGGATGCCGGCGGCGCGGGCGAGCTGGGTGATGCGGACGATGGAGTCCTCGACGTCGCGCGGGGCGACCATCATGAGGTCGGCCAGCTCGTCCACGATCACCAAGAGGTAGGGGTAGGGCTGGTAGACGCGTTCGCTGCCGGGCGGCGCCACCAGCTTGCCCGCCTTGACCGCCGCGTTGAACTCGTCGACGTGCCTGAACCCGCTGGCGGCCAGGTCGTCGTAGCGCCGGTCCATCTCCCCCACCACCCATTCGAGGGCCTCGGCGGCCTTCTTCGGGTTGGTGATGATCGGGGTGATCAGGTGAGGGATGCCCTCGTACACCGAGAGCTCCACCCGCTTGGGGTCGACCAGCACCATGCGCACCTCGTCGGGCGTGGCCCGCATGAGGATCGAGGTGATGAGCCCGTTGACGCAGACGGACTTGCCCGCGCCGGTGGCGCCCGCGATCAGCAGGTGGGGCATCTTGGCGAGGTTGGCGACGATGGTGCGGCCCTCGACGTCCTTGCCCAGTCCGACGATCATCGGGTGGTGGTCGGCCTGCGCGACCTGGGCGCGCAGCACGTCGCCGAGGGAGACCAGGTCCTTGTCCGCGTTCGGGATCTCCACCCCGATCGCCGACTTGCCAGGAATCGGGGACAAAATCCGCACATCTGCGGATTTAACGGCGTACGCGATGTTCTTGGTGAGGGCGGTGACCTTCTCCACCTTCACCGCCGGGCCCAGCTCGATCTCGTAGCGCGTCACGGTCGGCCCCCGGGTGAAGCCGATCACCTGGGCGTCGATGGTGAACTGCTCCAGCACGCTGGTCAGCGCGTTGACCACGGTCGTGTTGGCCTTGGTCTGCGGCTTCGGCAGACTCCCCGGCTTGAGGAACTGCAGATCAGGCAGCAGGTACGGGCCCGTCTGCGGAGAGAGCACCAGTTGCTCGACCTTGCGCGGCGCGGGGGTGGGGTGCGGCGGGTCCTTCTTGACCGGAGCCGCCGCCTCCTCCTCGTCCACCAGTCCCGGCACGATCTCCGGCGAGTGGCCGTCCCGCTTGCCGCCCTTGGGGTCGTCCTCGGCCAGCACCGGGGTGTCGTACGGCTTGACCAGCTCGCTCGGCTCCGGCGCGGCCTTCTTGGGCTTGGGGCGCTTTCGGGGCTGCTGGGGGGCGTCGGGGGCCTGCCGTTCGAACAGCATGTGCCGCAGCTCGCTCAGCCGCTCGGGGATGCGGTGCACGGGCGTGGCGGTGATCACCAGCACGCCGAACCCCGACAGGAGCAGCAGCAGCGGGATCGTGATCCACGACGGCAGGATGCTCATCGGCGGCGCGGACACGATGAATCCGACGAGACCGCCCGCCTGCGACACCCGCTCCATCGTGTTGCCGGCGTCGCCGGCCGGATAGGGGGTGCCGTTGGCGACGTGGATGACGCCGAGGACGCCGATGAGCAGCGCGCTCCAGCCGATCCCCATCCGGCCGGTGTCGGCGTTCTGGTCGGGGTGGCGCAGGTAGCGCCAGGCCAGCAGGCTGAACATCAGCGGCAACGCCCAGGTCAGCGAGCCGAACACGGCGTGCACGACGGTGTTGACGGCGGCGGAGACGCCGGTCCCGGTGTCCCGCCAGGTCATCGCGGCCAGGACGATCGCGCCTGCGAGCACGGCCAGGCCCACCCCGTCGCGCCGGTGCGCGGGGTCGAGCTCGCGCGCATTGGCGCCGAGCGCCCGCGCGGCGCTGCCGATGCCGTTGGCGAGCAGCATCCACAGCCCGACGATCAGCTTGCCGATCATGGTGAAGACCCAGCTGATCGGGTCCTGGTGGGTCATCGACGGCTTACGTGCCGACGAGGCGCCCTTCGCCCTGGGCCGCCCCGCCGACGTGGCTCCCCGCTTGGCGGGGGTCGAGCGGGACGAGGGCGACCGCTTCGCCGGCCCCTTCGATGCGCTTTTCGGCGTACGGGTGGCCATGATGCCAAAGGTACGTCGGAGACCCCCGAGAAAGCACAGGGGCGCGCCGGGCGTTCGTCGAAGAGCGGCCTTCTTCGCAACCCGAGGTATGAGAGGCTCTCGGTCTGCCACCCTGAGAGTGACCGAACTGCCACATCGAGTGATGTTCTAGGACGCACAGTGGATACGACCCGGGAGTCGAGCACCGCCTTCGACGGCACTCCCCATGCCCCCGCCGCGGCACGCCGATTCGTCCGCCAGGTGCTCGGCGAGTGGCGTCTGAGCCATCTGGCCGAGGACGCCGTGCTGCTGACCAGTGAGCTCGTCACCAACGCGGTCGTGCACGCGGGCACCGGCATCGAGCTGACCTGCCGCCTGGACGCGGACGCCACCCCGCCCAAACTCGAGATCGAGGTCGACGACCACCAACCGGAGCGGCAGGTGCTCGGCGGCACGCCGCCGCTCGTCGATCCGCTGCCCACCTCCGGACGCGGGCTGGCGCTGGCCGGCATGCTGGCCGACGCCTGGGGCGTCACCTACACCAGGACCGCCAAACGGGTCTGGGTGCGCATGGAGTTCGCCGACGTCCCGGAGTCGCCGGCCGCGTGCCTGCCCGCGCCCCGCCGGCCCATCGACAGGTTGCAGGTCGCGGTGGTGGTCGCCGACGCCGAGGGCCGCGTCGTCTCGTGGAACTCCGACGCCGAGTCCCTGCTCGGCTGGACGGCGGAGCAGGTCGCCGGCAGCCCTCTGGAGGAGCTGGTCGTCTGGCGCGGGCACGGGCCGTACGCCTTGTCGCTGGCCGAGACGCTCGGCCTGGGACGCTGGCGCGGCGAGACCCGGATGCGGCACCGGGACGGCAGGTCGGTCCCCGTCTACATCTCCCACCTGCGCACCGACGGGCCGGCCGAGGACCGCCGGTCGATCTGGATGGTGGCCGACAGCGAGCACGGCTTCGTCCTCGCCTCGCCGCCCGCGCCGCTCAGGCGGGAGGCGGGCCGGCGGATCAAGGACCTGCTCGACCAGGACCGGCCGCTGGCCGAGCTGCTCGACACCATCGCGCGGATCGTCCAGCTGTCCAGCGGCGGCGACGCGGCCTACGTGCTGCTGCGGGCCGACGGCTGCAACCGGTTCGGTGTGGCGGCGGGCGCGGGCGCCACCGCCGGGCTGGTGGGCGTGCTGTCCTCCTGCGCGTTCAACCTTCAGTGCGAGACCCCGGTGCTGGTCGACGACCTGCTCGCGGTGGACGTCGAGCTGGCCCAGCGGCTGGAGGCCAGGTCGCTGGCGTGCGCCCCGCTCATGGTCGCGGGCGAGGTCGTGGGCCATCTCGCGGTGACCGCCGCCCAGCCCGGCCGGTTCGAGCAGGACCTCACGGTCAGCCTGCTGCACATCGCCGACCAGGTGGCGGCCACCGTGCAGCGCGAGCGGCTGGCCGAGCAGGAGCGCGCGCATCGGGGCAGGCTCTCCTTCCTCGCCGAGGCGGGCGAGCTGCTCGCGGGCGTGCACGACGAGGAGCTGCTCGCGGCCCTGGCCGCGCAGCTCGTGGTGCCGAAGATCGCCACCTGGGCCGCGGTCTACCTGACCGACCTGACGGGCATGACCAGGCTCGCCCGCGTGTGGCACAGCGAGGAAGAGCACAACGCCGAGCTGCGCAGGTCGTTGCCGGCCATCCCGCGCTCGCCGCTGAGCGAGGTGACCTGGCCGGTCGGCGAGGAGACGGTCCTGTCGTTCCCGCTGCGGACGCAGGGCCGGTCCCACGGCGCGCTGGTGATCGGGCGCAGCGAGCCCACGCTCCCGCTGGAGCTGGCCGACCTGCTGGCCGACCTGTGCCGGCTGGTCGCGCTCAACGTGCACACGGCCATGCTGTACGCCCGCCAGGCGACCACCTCGCGGGTGCTGCAGCGCAGCCTGCTGCCGATGCGGGCGGCGCCGATGCCGGGCCTGGAGTCCGCGGTCATCTACCGGCCCGGCGAGGAGGGCGCGGACGTCGGCGGCGACTTCTACGACCTGTTCACGGTGGCCGACCACTGGTGCTTCGCGCTGGGCGACGTGTGCGGCAGCGGGCCGGAGGCGGCCGCGGTCACCGGACTGGCCAGGCACGCCGTCCGGCTGCTCGCCAAGGAGAACTACACCGTGGCCGACATCCTGGACCGGCTCAACCAGCGACTGCTGGAGGAGGGCGACGAGGGCCGCTTCCTCAGCCTGCTCTGCGGCGAGCTGACCCCGCTGCCGCAGGGCGGCGCGCTGTGCACGATCGCCTCCGCCGGTCACGTGCCGCCGCTGCTGCTGCGGGCCGGCGGCAAGGTGGAGGTGGTGGCGACGCCTCAGCTGCTGCTGGGCATCGAGGCCGACGCCCGCTTCTTCGTCGAGACGTTCGAGCTGGCGCCCGAGGAGGTGCTGCTCTGCGTGACCGACGGCGTCACCGAGCGCCGCGACGGCAAACGGTTTCTCGATGACGACGACGGTCTGGCACGCCTGCTGTCCGAATGCGCGGGCCTGAGCGCCGACGCCGTCGCCGAACGGGTGCGGCGGGCCGTCGACTCCTTCGCCGCCCGGCCGTCCACCGACGATGTGGCGGTGCTGGTGCTCAGGGCCATGCCGGCCCGGCTGATCAGCCCGTAAAGGCGTAGGTGGTGGTGGAGGTGTAGCGCTCCCCCGGCCGCAGCACGGTGGAGGGGAAGTGCGGCTGGTTGGGCGAGTCGGGGAAGTGCTGGGTCTCCAGGCAGAGCGCGGCGAATGGGCCGTAGGGGGTGGCGTCGGCGTCGAGCATGCCGCCCGCGTAGAACTGCACGCCCGGCTCGGTGGTGGTCACCTCCATGGTGCGGCCGCTGACCGGCTCCACCACGGTGATGTCGCCGTCCAGGACGAAGCAGTGGTCGTAGGCGCCGTCGAACCTGGCCCCCACCGCGTGCGGGACGGTGAAGTCGAACGGGGTGCCCTTGACCGGGGCGAGCTCACCGGTGGGGATCTTGTCGTCGTCCACCGGGAGATAGTGCTCGGCGCCGATCCGTACGACGTGGCCGAGCACGTCGCCGCCGCCCGCCAGGTTGAAGTAGGAGTGGTTGGTGAGGTTGAGCACGGTCGGGGCGTCGGTCTCGGCGGTGTAGTCGAGGCGGAGGGCGTCGCCGGTCAGCGTGTAGGTGACCGAGGCGGTCAGCGTGCCGGGGTAGCCCTGGTCGCCGTCGGGGCTGGTCAGCGTGAGCGTCATCGAGGAGTCGGTGGCGTCGGAGACCGCCCAGACCCTCCGGTCGAAGCCGTCGGTGCCGCCGTGCAGGCTGTTGGGCCCGTTGTTGACGGGCAGCCGGTATTCGACGCCGTCGAGGGTGAAGCGCCCGTCCGCGATGCGGTTGCCGTATCTGCCGACCACCGCGCCGAAGTAGCGGCTGCGGGTGAGGTAGTCCTCCAGCGTCGGCAGGCCGAGCACCACGTTGACGCCCGACACCTCGAGCGTCTGCAGGATCGCGCCATAGCTGAGGACCGAGGCGCGCAGCCGCCCGGCCGACAGGACATGACGCTCGACGGTCTCCCCCGACGGAAGCGTTCCGAAGATCATTTGCGGTTTTCCCCCGTTGAGTCGCGGACGATCAAACTCGTCTCCAGCACCGTGACGCCGCCGGTCGACTCCGAGTCGACGGACTGGAGCAGCAGGTCCACGGCGATGCGCCCGGCCGCGGCCGTGGGCATCGCGATGGTGGTCAGCTTGGGACGGCTCAGCCGGCCGGGGACGATGTCGTCCACGCCTATCACGCTGATCTCGCCGGGCACGTCCACGCCGCGCGCGGCCAGCCCTTCGATGAGCCCGATGGCGACCAGGTCGTTGTAAGCGAGCACCGCGGTCGCGCCGGAGGCGAGCACGTCGGTGACGGCGGCCAGGCCGCCGAGCTCGGTCGGCGGGTTGGGGCCGAGGAAGGTGACGTCGGCCTCGACCATCGCGGCGGCGGCGGCCTGCATCTCCTTGCTGGTCCACGAGCCGCTGGGGCCGGTGACCAGGGCGAGCCTGCGGTGCCCGAGGCGGGTGAGGTGCTCGACGGCGAGCCTGACACCGCGCCCCACGTCCATCAGGACCGTGGGCATGCCCTTGACCCTGCGGTTGACCACGACGAACGGGATCTCCTCGCGCAGGCGCTCGATGGTCCTGTTGGTCAGCCGGGGGCTGCACAGGAGCACACCGTCGACCTGCTTGGTGAGGGTCTGGATCAGCTCCTCCTCGACCTGCGGGTCCTCGTCGGTGTCGGCCACGAACACGTGGTAGTCACGCATCCTGGCCTGCGCCTGGGCGGCCTTGATGAGGGGCGGGAAGAAGGGGTTGGCGATGTCGGCGACGATGAGGCCGATGTTGTGGGTGCGCCCGGTGGTCAGCGCCCGCGCGGCCCGGTTGGGCCGATAGCCGAGGTCCTCGGCGATGGCGAGCACCCTGGTCCGCGTGACGGTGTTGACCAGATGGGGCGCGGAGAATGCGCGTGACACCGTGGAGACATGCACTCCTGACGCCTCCGCCACGTCACGAATCGTCACCGCCACGCTAGGCCTCCGACCATGCCCTGTACATTAATGCAAGCGCTTGTATCACTGTCAATGGACCGTGATAACGCCTTGCCTGCCGCCGAAGGCCACCTTATCGATTCGCTGAGGTCCGGGTCACCCCGCAGGCGGGAGGAGTACGGCTTGACGTCCTCCCAACACCGCCTCGATACTTTTGCAACCGGTTGCGGTAACACGAACCCTTACAGGAGGGTGAGCCAAGGATGACACGAACACTGGTGACGGGCAGTGCCGGACGGCTCGGGCGCAGCCTGGTCACCACACTGGCGCAAGCCGGTCACGAGGTGATCGGCGTCGATGTCACCGCCGGCACTCCGGGCGAGGCTGCGGCCACGTTGCCGGCCGACCTGACGGACCTGGGCGAGGCCTATGACGTCATGGCGCGCTTCCGGCCCGACGTCGTCGTGCACCTGGCCGCGATCGCGACGCCGTTCAGCCGGACCGACGGGCTGACCTTCCGCACCAACACCCAGCTCGCCTTCAACGTCTGCCAGGCGGCCGGCAATCTCGGCGTCGGCCGCGTCATCGTGGCCAGCAGCCCCACGGTCATCGGCTACGGCGCGCCCTCCGGCTGGACGCCGAACTACCTGCCGATCGACGAGGAGCATCCCACCGAACCGTGGAACTCCTACAGCCTGTCCAAGCTCGTGGCGGAGCAGACCATGAGGTCCTTCGCCCGCGACTCGGAGACGAAGTTCGCGGCCGTGCGCCCGTGTTTCGTGGTGGCTCCCGAGGAGTGGGCAGGGGCGCCCACCCAGTCGGGTCACACCATCGCCGACCGCCTGGACCGGCCGGAGCTCGCCGGCGTCTCGCTGTTCAACTACATCGACGCCAGGGACGCCTCGGACATGATCTCGGTGCTCATAGAGCGGCTCCCCGGCCTGCCCAACGGCGAGGTGTTCTTCGCGGGCGCCGCCGACGCGCTGGCCCGGCGGCCACTGGCCGAGCTCCTGCCCCAGGTCATGCCCGCCACCGAGACCCCTGCCGGGGTGTCCATCGGGGCCTCCGGCGAGGCTCCCGTCGAGGCGTCCGTCGAGGCCATCGCCTCCCCACTGACCGGCACGTCCCCCGCCTTCACCTCGGCCAAGGCCGAGCGGATGCTCGGCTGGATCGCCAAGCGCAGCTGGCGTACCGAACTGGAGATTCGATGAACCTCAGCGGAGTTCTCTTCTTCCCCGTCACCCCGTTCGCCCCGTCCGGCGAGCCGGACGTGGACGTGCTGGCCGAGCACATCAGGCGCGGCCTGGAGCACGGCCCCGGCGCGGTGTTCGCGGCGTGCGGCACCGGTGAGTTCGCCGCCCTGTCCGAGGCCGAGCACGCGACCGTCGTCCGGGTCGCCACCGAGACCGCGCGCGGCAGGGCGCCCGTCTTCGCGGGGGCCGGCGGACCGCTCGGCGCCGCGCTCAACCAGGCCGCGGCGGCCCGGGACGCGGGCGCCGACGGCCTGCTGCTCATGCCTCCCTATCTGTCCAAGGGCACGCATGAGGGCTTCGTGGCCTATGTGCGTGCGGTGGCCGCGATCCTGCCGGTCATCGTCTACCAGCGTGACAACGTGGTGCTCACCCCCGCCCAGGTGGTGGAGCTGGCCCGGGTGCCCGGCGTGATCGGGCTGAAGGACGGCCTGGGCGACATCGACCTCATGCAGCGCATCGTGCTCGCGGTGCGCAGGGAGGTCGGCGACGACTTCACCTTCTTCAACGGGCTGCCGACGGCCGAGCTCACCATGGGCGCCTACCGCGGGCTCGGCGTCGAGCTCTACTCCTCCGCCGCCTTCGCCTTCGCGCCGGACCTCGCCACCGCCTACCTGAACGGCGCCCACCACCTGCTCACCGAGTTCTACGAGCCGCTCGTCCGGCTGCGCGCCAAGGTGCCCGGCTACGCCGTCGCCCTGGTCAAGGCGGGCGTACGACTCGGCGGCCTGGCGGCGGGACCGGTGCGCGCTCCGCTGGTCGACGCCTCCCCGGAGGACGTGGCCGAGCTGGAGGCGCTGATCAAGCACGGGCGATCGGTGGTCGGCACGTCATGATCCGCGACCTCAAGGTCACTCCGCACACGGCCCGGCTGCCCCGGCCGTGGGGGCCGGACGTGCCGGTCAACCACGTGCTCGTCGTGGAGATCACCCTGGACGACGGCCGTACCGGCACCGGGTTCTCCTGGACGCCGCAGATCGGCGCGCGGGCGGTGCGGGCGCTGCTGGAGCATGACATCCGGGACGCGGTGATCGGCCTGGACCCGCACCCGGAGGTGGTGTGGGACCGGCTCTGGCGGCACCTGCGCGAGGCGGGGCCCGGCGGGATCACCACGGTGGCGCTGGCGGGGGTCGATCTGGCGCTGTGGGACCTGCGCTGCGGCGAGCTCGGCCTGGTCGACGTGCTGGGCCGGCGCAGGGACAGCGTCCCGGTGTACGGCAGCGGCGTGAACCTGCACTACTCGCTGGAGGAGCTCGTCGCGCAGGCCGGCCGGTGGAAGTCGGCGGGCTGTGCGGGCGTGAAGATCAAGGTGGGCAGGCCGGACCTGCGCGAGGACGTCGAGCGGGTGGCCGCGGTCCGCGAGGTGATCGGCCAGGACACGCTGCTCATGATCGACGCCAACCAGCGATGGGATCTGCACCGGGCCCGCCGCGCCGTGGCCGCGCTCGCCCCGTACGGGCTGCACTGGCTGGAGGAGCCGCTGCCCGCCGACGACGTGCCCGCGCAGGTGGAGCTGCGGCGGTCCGTGGACGTGCCGATCGCGGTCGGCGAGAACGTCTACACCGTCTACGGCTTCCGTGACCTGCTGGCGGCGGGCGCCTGCGACGTCGCGCAGCCCAACGTGGTCAGGGTGGGGGGAATAACCCCTTTCCTGCGCATCGTCGAGCTGGCCCGGACTTACGACGTGCCGGTCTACCCGCATCTGCTGCCCGACCTGTCGGGGCAGCTGGCGCTCACGTTGCCGCTGCCGTGCATGGCCGAGGATGTCGAGGACGCCTCGTTCGCCGCGCTCGGGCTGCTCGCCGAGCCGTACCCTGTCGACGTGGACGGCGCGACGCTGCGCGTCGGCGAGCACCGGGGCCTCGGCCTCCGCTGGAGGTGAGCCATGCGGGTCGTGCTGGCCGGAGCTCACGGCTTCGGCTCCCATCACCTGGACCGGCTGCGGCGCCTGACCCGTCTGGTGCGGCTGGTGGGCGTCTGCGACGTGCGGCCGGTCGAGGAGGAGAGCCTGGCCGGGCTCGGCTCCCCTGAGCTCTCCGCCGACCTGCCCGCGCTGATCGAGCGGACCGGCGCCCAGATCGCGATCCTGGCCACGCCCATCCCCACGCACGCCGACCTGGCCGTGGCAGCGCTCAAGGCGGGCGCGCACGTGCTGGTCGAGAAGCCGACGGCGGCCACGCTGGCCGACTTCGACCGGATGGCGCGGGCCGCCGCCGAGGCGGGGCTGGCCTGCCAGGTGGGGTTCCAGAGCCTGGGTTCGGCGGCGGTGCCGGCCGTGCGCGAGCTGATCGCGGGCGGCGCGATCGGCCGCGTCACCGGCATCGGCGTCGCGGGGGCGTGGCCGCGGCCCGCCTCCTACTTCACCCGCAGCGCCTGGGCGGGCAAGAGAGTGCTCGACGGCGTGGACGTGGTCGACGGGGCGCTCACCAACCCGTTCGCGCACGCGCTGGCCACCGCGCTGGCCGTCGCGGGAGCCGAGGAGCGGGGCGCCGTGGCCGCGGTGGAGACGGAGCTCTTCCACGCCAACGACATCGAATCCGACGACACCTCCGCCATCCGCGTCCATCTGCAGGACGGCCCGCCGATCGTGGCGGCCGTGACCCTGTGCGCTGCCGAGCGGGACGAGCCCTACGTGGTGGTGCACGGCGATCGGGGGCGCATCCGGCTCACCTACACCCTGGACGAGGTCCAGGTGAACGACGGGCCGGTGCGCCGCTTCGGCCGGACGGACCTGCTGGAGAACCTCGTCGAGCACCTGCGGTCCGGCACCGGCCTGCTCGTCCCGATCCATCGGACGGGCGCGTTCATGGAGGTCATGGAGGCCATCAGGGTCGCGCCCGACCCGCTGCCGATCGCCGCCGACCACCAGGACCGGGCCGGCGAGGGGCGGGTGCTGCCGGGCATCGCGCGGGTGGTGGACACCTGCGCGGACCGGCTGACGCTCTTCTCGGAGCTGGGCCTGAGCTGGGCCGTCCCGCTCACCGTGCGGAACACGGCAGGGACCACCGTGGTCGCGGACTACACCACCGCCCCCGACCTGCCCCTCACCGCCGCCCCCAGGCCCTACCTCCACCCGGTACGGACACTCGGCGGCGTCGTCGTCACCGAGACGCGGCCGGACGACCACCCGCACCACCTGGGCGCCGGCGTGGCCGTGACCGACCTGGGCGGGCGCAACTTCTGGGGCGGCCGCACCTACGTCCGCGACCAGGGCCCGGCCTGGCTCGACGACCACGGCGTCCAGCGGCACGTGTCGTTCACCGCCCGCGACGCCTCGGGGTTCACCGAGACGCTGCTGTGGGAGCGGCCGGGCGAGGAGCCGCTGATGCGTGAGGAGCGGACCGTGCGGGCGGCGCCCGCCGCGCGAGGGTGGGCGCTGGACTTCGCGTTCACCCTGCGCAACCTCACCGGCGGCCCGCTGAGCGTGCGCAGCTCGGCCACCAAGGGGCGGGTGGGGGCGGGGTACGGCGGGTTCTTCTGGCGGGCTCCCGCGGGCTCGGCCGGGCTGCGGGTGTTCACCGCGGTCGCCGAGGGCGAGGAGCGGGTGCACGGCTCACGTGCGCCGTGGCTGGCGCTGGCGGCCGACGACTGGACGCTGCTGTTCGCGCAGGACGACGATCCGTGGTTCGTCAGGGTCGCCGAGTATCCGGGGGTGGGCACGGCGCTGGCCTGGGACGCGCCGCTGGAGTTCGCCGAGGAGCTGACCCGCCGCGTCACCGTCGTGGTGACCGACGGCCGGCTGTCCCGGTCAGAGGCCGCCGCTGTGGCGGCGGGCCGCTGACCGGTCAGATCGTCCGGTACGGCCTACGCATCGGCCAGCCGGGTGCCGTCGGCCGCCAGGTGGACGGGCAGGCCGGTGGCGGCGGAGCGGTTGGCCGCGACGCCGACGAGCACGCTGCGGATGCCGTCGCGGTAGCCGGCGGGGCGGCCGAGCGGGTCGTCGGCGGGGCCGCGGAAGACGTCGTTGAGCAGCAGCCGGTCGCCGCCGCCGTGGCCGCCGGCGCCCTGCTCGATCGGCACCTCCTCGCGCTCCTGCCAGTGCCGGTGCAGGGTGAGCCGCTCCCAGGACTCGGCCGCGTGCTCCTTGCTGGCGGCGCTCGGGTCGATCGCGGCGTGCGGCGGCGTCCAGGACCGCTCGCAGACCTCCAGCTCGATCCGGCCCTCGGTGCCGTTGAAGGCCACCCGGTAGCCCTCGGACGGGGCGTGCGCGGTGAGCGAGTAGGTGAGCGTGGCCCGGTTGGCGTAGCGGACCAGGACCGACATGTTGTCGTCGATGTTCACGCCGGGGGCGAAGACGTCCTGGTCGCGGATGTAGCCGTCCTCGTGCTCGGCGTCCAGGTAGAGGCGCTTGAGCCGCTCGTCGGTGGAGATGTCCAGGATGAACGGGTCGCTGCCCAGCCCAGGGGCGCCCTGGCCGCGTGCCGGGCGCTCGCCCCGGGGCAGCGCCTCGCCGTAGAAGCGCAGGTCCGTCTGGGCGAAGACGAGCTCGGGGGCCGCGCCCAGCCACCAGTTGACCAGGTCGAAGTGGTGGGTGGACTTGTGCACCAGCAGGCCGCCGGAGTGGGCGCGGTCGCGGTGCCAGCGGCGGAAGTAGTCGGCGCCGTGGATGGTGTCGAGGGTCCACTCGAAGTGCACGGAGGTGACGTCGCCGATCGCCCCCTCGCTGATCAGCCGCTTGACGGCCGAGTTGCGCGGTGAGTAGCGGTAGTTGAACGTCACCACCAGCTCGCCCGTGCCGCGCTCGGCCGCCTCGGCGATGGCCTGGCAGCTCTCGGCGTCAATGGTGAGCGGCTTCTCCACGACCACGTCGAGCCCGGCGTCCAGGGCGGCGACCACATAGCGGGCGTGGGTGGCGTCCACCGTGCAGACCACCACGGCATCGGCCAGCTCCAGCACCTTGCCGTACTCAGCGGGGTCGAAGCACGGCACCTCGCCGCCGATGAGCTCGGCGTAGTAGCTCATCCGGGTCTGGTTGGTGTCGCACAACGCGACGATCGTGCCGGTGTCCCGCCAGTCGCCCAGCAGGGCGTCGACGTACATCTGCGCCCGGTGGCCCAGGCCGACGAGGGCGTATCTCTTGCTCAACGGTTTCTCCCCGATAGAGGTGGTGCCGGGGGCCCGCGCGGGCCCCCGGCCATGGTGACGGGTCAGCCCGCGATGGCGGCGTTCGCCTCCGACAGGAACTTCTGGGCGGCGGCGTCCGGTGTCGCCTTGCCGAACAGGACCTCCTCGGAGTTGCGCTGGAGGATGTCCTCCATCTCCAGCGCGCCCTTCGGCGGGGCCTGGATCGGGCTCAGCTCGCTCTTGACCTCCTCGATGAAGGTCAGCGTCTTCTGGTCGACGGCCGGCAGCTTGTCCTTGACCGCGGCGAGCACCTTGGCGTTGGTGGGCAGGCCGCGGTCGCTCAGCAGGGTGGCGGCCGCGTCGGGGTCGTTGACCAGGAAGTCGATCAGCTTGGCCGCCTCGGCGGGGTGCTCGGACTTGGCCGAGGCGGTGTAGAACATGGCGGGCTGCAGGAACATCCCCCCGGTGGTGGCCCCCTCCGCCTTGGGCATCCGCAGCAGGGTCATCTCCTGACCGGACGACTTGGTCAGGGCGTTGAGCTGGTTGCTCCACCACATGCCCATGGCGCCGGCGTTGGTGCCGAGGAGCGACTGCTCGGGGCCGGTGGAGCCGATCTCCGCGCTCTTGGCGGCGTCCGGCGAGCCCTTGGTCTCGATCAGCTTCTGGTGGATGGCCCACCAGGACTTGACGGTCTCGGCCGACATGCCGATCTTGTTGCCGTCGTAGAACTTCTCGCCGCGCTGGGCGGCGTAGATCTGCAGGAAGGCGGGGTTGAAGTTGTACTCGGCGCCGGTGACGCCGCTGCCGGTGGCCGAGATCTCCTTGGCCAGGCCGGCCCACTGGTCCCAGGTCCAGGAGGTGTCCTCGGGCAGTTCCTTCTTGGCCTTCTCCAGCGCCGCCGGGTTGGCGACCATGGAGAAGGCGTTGACGCCGGTCGGGACGGCGTACTGCTTGCCCTTGATCTGGCCGCTGGCCAGCACCTGCTGGTCGAGGTCGGCGGCGGGCACCTTGCCGGAGAGGTCGGCGAGCGCGCCACGGCCGGCGTACTCGCTGAGGCCGCGGATCTCGATGCTCATCACGTCGGGGGCGTCGTTGGCGGCGACCTTGGTGGCGATCTTCTCGTAGTAGCTGTCCCAGGAGGAGAAGTCGCCTTCGACGTCGATCGTCGGGTTCTTCGCCTCGAACTTCTTGATGACCTCCTCGGTCAGCTTCTGCCGGGCGTCGCTGCCCCAGTAGGCGAAGACGATCGACACCTTGCCGTTCTCGGCCGGGTCGCCGCCGCTGCCGCCGCCACAGGCGCTGGCCGTGGTCATCACGACCACCGACAGCAGGGCGACCGTCCACGTGGTCGTGCGAGAGCTGAACTTCACAGCTCTACCTCCTCTTGGAAGAGTTGCCGGGGGGTGCGGAGGAACTACTTCAAGCCCGTGGTCGCCAGGCCTCTGATCAGGTATTTCTGTCCCGCCAGGAAGAACCCGAAGATCGGGCCCAACGAGACGATCGACATCGCGAACATCGGGCCCCAGGAGGACTCGCCGCTGGAGTCGAGGAACTGGCGCAGCGCGACGGCCACCGTGAGGTTGTCGGAGTTGGTCAGGTAGAGGTTCTGGCTGAAGAAGTCGTTCCAGGTCCAGATGAAGGTGAAGATGCCGGTCGTGGCCAGCGCCGGCATGCACAGCGGCAGGATGACCTGGAGGAACACCCGCCAGTAGCCCGCGCCGTCGATGGCGGCCGCCTCGTCCAGCTCCCTGGGCAGCGTCCGGATGAACTGCACCATCAGGAAGATGAAGAACGCGTCCGTGGCCAGGAACTTGGGCACGATCAGCGGCCAGATCGTGTTGATCCAGTCGAGTTCGGCGAACACGATGTACTGCGGCACGACCGTGACGTGGTGCGGCAGCATGATCGAGCCCAGCATGACGGCGAACCAGATCTTCTTCAGCGGGAAGTCCAGCCGGGCGAAGGCGTAGGCGGCCAGCGAGCAGGCCACCAGGTTCGCCAGGACGGACAGGCCGGTGATGACGGCGGAGTTCCACAGGTAATAGCCGAAGGAGTGCTTGAGCGCCGTCCAGCCCTCGCTGTAGTTGTCCAGCGTCACCGAGCTCGGCCACAGCCCCGGCTCACGGAAGATGAGCTCTTCCGGCTTGAGCGAGCTGGAGATCATCCACAGCAGCGGATAGAGCATGACCAGGCCGAAGCCGATCAGCAGCAGATGCTTGAGCAGGCGGTTCCCGCGCGGCAGGGGCCGGAACAGGAACGGGAGCGGCTTACTTCGTGTCGCCATAGAAGACCCAATACTTCGACGTGAGGAAGCTCACGCCGGTCAGTCCGGCGATGAGGAGCAGCAGGACCCACGCCATGGCGGCCGCGTAGCCCATCTCGTAACTCTTGAAGCCCTTCAGGTAGAGGTAGAGCGTGTAGAAGAGGGTGGAGTCGGCCGGTCCTCCGCCGCCGCCGCTGACGATGAACGACTGGGTGAACGACTGGAACGACTTGATCACTTCGAGGACCAGGTTGAAGAAGATGATCGGCGTCAGCAGCGGCAGCGTGATCGAGCGGAACTGGCGCAGCGTGCCGGCCCCGTCGACCGACGCGGCCTCGTAGAAGCTCTGCGGGATCTGCCGTAACCCGGCCAGGAAGATCACCATGGGCGCGCCGAACGTCCACACGTGCAGGAGGATCAGCGTGCCGAGCGCGGTGTCGGGGTCGGAGACCCAGCCCGGCCCCTCGATGCCGAACAGGGCGAGCACCCCGTTGACGAGGCCGTCCGAGCCGAAGATCTTGCGCCACAGGATGGCGATGGCGACGCTGCCGCCGAGCAGCGAGGGCAAGTAGTAGACGGACCTGTAGAACGACAGCCCGCGCAGCCCGCGGTCCAGCGCCAGGGCCAGGATCAGGGCGAAGATCAGCTGCAGCGGTACGGACACGATCACGTAGATCGTCGTCACGCGGAGCGAGGCGATGAACCGGGTGTCTTCGAGGAACATCTCCCGGTAGTTGCCGAGCCCGACCCACTGAGCCTCTTCCAGCAGGCTGTAGTCGGTGAACGACAGGTACAGCGAGGCCAGGATCGGCCCCACGGTGACCAGGAGGAGGCCGATGAACCACGGCGCGAGGAACACGTAGGCCGCACGGGCCTCTCGCCGTTTGTGAACGTTCACATAGGACATCGGGGGCGGCCTCCGGGGGGTGAGGCGGACGATGTGATCGATTCGGACATGCATCCCTCTTCCAGGTCCAGCCGGGCACGACGGGATGGGATAGCGCATTCCTATAAGGGATACAAATATTCCGTCAACCCTTTGCAGGCGTTACAAACCCGTTACCGATATATCGTCATCCTCATTTCCGCAGGTCACAGCGTCTTTACGGATTGTCACATGTTCTTAACATTTTGAGTCACCCCATCCACCTCTACAACCGGTTGCATCTTCAAGTACAAGATCCGGGCAACGGAAAAGCCGCCCCGATCTGCGCGATCAGGGCGGCTACCGAGCAGGAACGCTCACCAGGAGCCGCCGAGCTCCTTCTGCGTGAAGATGCCGCCGACCCGGTCGTGCAGCGGGTCGGCCAGATCCGGCTCCCCGTGCTCGGCGATGAGCGCCGCGGCACGGGACTCGGAGTCGTCCTGGGAGACGTACCCGATGGCTTCGGCCTCCCGCAGCGACCACCAGCGGCGCGCGTTGTCGGAGACCCCCCAGACGACGTGGAAGCCGGGCGCGGTCAGCGCGGCCTCCACCAGCCGGGTGAGGTCGCCCGGGGAGATCCAGGTGGCCAGGCCGCGGGTGTCGTACGGGCCGTCGTTGCAGGTGCCGAGCCTGATCACGGTCACGTTCATGCCGAACCTGTCGTGGTAGAGGCTGGCCAGCCCCTCCATGACGACCTTGCTCACCCCATAGAAGGTGTCGGGCCGGGGAAAGGCGTGGGCCGGCAGCTCCTCGCCGGCCGGCGGCCGGGTGTGGAAGCCGACCGCGTGATGGCTGCCCATGAGCACCAGGTGCTCGACCCCCGCCTTCCTGGCGGCCTCCAGCAGCACGTGCGTGCCGTCGATGTTGGCCCTGACGATGTCGTCCCACGGATGCTCGCGGCTCTGCCCGCCCAGATGGATCACGGCGTCGACGTCCTTCATCGCCGTCGCCATGGCGGCCTCGTCGGCGAGGTCCGCGACCACCTGCTCCTCGCCTGCCCCGAGCTCCACCGGCTGAAGATCGGACAGGCGCAGGGTCCTGCCTTCGCGGGCGAGAAGAGGGCGGAGCAGAGTGCCGACCTTCCCGGCGGCGCCGGTCATGAGTATGCGCATGGATCTGTTGTACACAAATCTGTATGAGATTCACATTCTTGAATATTGACCGTGATGTGTGCCACTCGTTAACGTTCCAGGAACAACTTCCACGTCCGCGACAGATGTCACATATGTGAACAGGAGGCGGTCTGATGTCACGTAGTGTGCTCGGGGTCGCTATTGCGACGGCCCTGACCGTAACGCTGACAGGCTGCGGCTCCGGGGGCTCAGAGTCCGCTACCGACGATGCACTGGAGATCTGGATCAGGCAGGCACCTGACTCCGACTCCCACAAGACAGCGCAGAAGCTGGCCGACGGCTTCACCAAGGCCAGCGGCATCAAGACCAAGGTAGTCGCTCTGCTCGACGACTTCGAGACGAAGCTGCAGCAGCAGGCCGCTCAGAAAGATCTGCCGGACATCGTCATCAACGACACCGCCCAGATCGGCAACATGCAGACGCAGGGCTGGCTGCGCGAGGTGGACAAGGCCTCGCTCGCCGGCAGCGACAAGGTGTCGGAGACCGCGTGGAAGGCGGCCACGGCGAGCGACGGCAAGACGTGGGGCGCGCCGTTCTCCTCCCAGGCCTTCGCCATCATCGCGCGCAAGGACTGGCGGGAGAAGCTCGGCCTGGAGGTGCCCAAGACCTGGGACGACCTCGCCGCGCTGGCCAAGGCCTTCACCGAGAAGGACCCCGACGGCAACGGCAAGGCCGACTCGGCCGGCCTGCTCATCCCGGCCAGCACCAAGCGTGGCTACGCCTCGTGGTACGCCTCCTCCTTCATCTACGCCAACGGCGGGGACTTCGTCACCTCCAGCGGCACCGGCACCTTCGGCGCCACCATGAACGACACCAAGACGGTCGAGGCCGTCCAGTGGCTCCAGGACCAGTTCTGCGACGCCAAGACGGTCAACCCCGGCGCGGTCAACAACGACACGGCCGTCACCCACGAGGTGTTCGAGAACAACCAGGGCGGTCTCTACCTGACCGGCCCGTACGTGCTCGCCCGGTTCGCCGGCAGCATCGGCACCGACAAGATCGAGGTCTTCCCGGTGCCCAAGGGCCCGTCGGGCGGCCCCGGCACCCTCGGTGAGGGCGAGAACGTCTACCTGATGGCCGGCTCCCAGAACGAGGACGGCCAGAAGAAGTTCGCCGAGTACGCCATCTCCGCCGAGGGCCAGCGGATCGGCATGAACAAGGACGCCAACGGCGCCATCGTCCGCCTCCCGGTCAACACCGAGGTCGACCTGGCCGCCGAGCGGCAGGACCCCCGCTGGCAGGTGTTCCAGGACGCCTACGCGAACGCGGTCTACGCGCCTCCCGTGCCGAACTGGGCGCCGATCCGCCAGAGCTCGGCCGACGCGCTCAACGCCGTCTGGGCCGACTGCGGCAAGGACGTCAAGACCGAGATGGAAGCCGCCAACACCAAGCTGACCCAGGAACTGCAGAACCAAAAGGCATCATGACCCCGACGCTCACGCGGGCGAAGTCCCGGTCGGCGGCCTCCCACCAGAGCCCCAGAATGGCGCGCTGGCGGGGGCCGCTCGTGGCCTGGGCCTTTCTGGCGCCCGCTCTGGTGCTGTTCCTCTACTTCAAGTTCATCCCCATGATCACCGGTCTGGTGATGAGCTTCCAAGAGATCCGGTACATCGACACCACCTGGGTGGGTTTCGACAACTACGCCGCGATCCTCTCCGACGATGCCTTCCTGACGGCCATCTGGCACAGCGCGGTCCTGGCCATCGGCACGACCGTGGGGTCGCTGCTGCTCGGCTTCTGTTTCGCGCTGCTCATCGAGGGTCCGGCCAAGTACCTCTGGTTCATCAGGACCGCGGCCTTCCTGCCGGTCGTGACCACGATGGCGGCCGTGGCCGAGGTGTGGCGGATCATGTACTACCCCGGCGACACCGGGCTGCTCAACACCATCCTCGGCTGGGTCGCCCTCGGCCCGCAGCCCTTCCTGGCCAGCGAGGACACCTCGCTGCTGTCCATCATGGGGATGAGCATCTGGCGCGGCACGCCGTACGACATGATGGTCTTCCTGGCCGGGCTGGTCGGCATCGACCGCACCCTCTACGAGGCGTCCGCCGTTGACGGCGCCTCCGTCTGGCGCCGGTTGCGGCACATCACGCTGCCCGCGTTGCGCCCGGTGTTCTGGATCCTGTTCACCCTCGCCGCCATCCGCGGCCTGCGGGTCTTCGTCGAGGTGTACGTGCTCACCAACGGCGGGCCGAACGGCTCCTCCGAAGTGTTGATGACCTTGATCTACAAGCTCGGATTCCAGTCGGGCGAGCTGGGGATCGCCTCGGCGGGCGGCATCGTGCTGTTCGCGGCCACCCTGGTGCTCACCGTGGGAGTGCAGCTGATGCGCAGGAGGCAGGCGGCGTGAAATTCGACAGCGCCCTAGGGCTTGAGATGCGGCGCGGGCCGCTGGCCGTCCTGTTCAAGATCGTGATCTATGCGGGCATGGTGCTGATCTTCGCCGGCCCGCTGTTCGGGCTGCTGGTCAGCGCCTTCAACAAGACGCTCGACCCGACCTCCTTCTCCTTCTGGCCGGACGAGTTCACGCTGGACAACTTCGTCCAGGCCGGCAACAGGAACGTCTACCTCTACCTGTTCAACTCGTTCGTGGTGGTCGGGTTCGGGCTGCTCCTTCAGGTGCTGGTGAGCGTGTTCGCCGCCTATTCACTGGCACGCAAGAAGTTCAAGGGCATGTCGCTCGTCATGCTGATCATGCTCGCCACCATGATGCTGCCCGAGGAGATCATCGCGATCCCGCTGTCTCTCGTCCTCGCCGACATGCCGCTGCTGAACGTCAACCTCATCGGCACCTACGCGGGCATGATCCTGCCGGTGGGCGCCTGGGGCTTCTCCATCCTGGTCATGACGGAGTTCATGAAGGAGGTGCCGGTCGAGCTGGAGGAGTCCGCGCGCCTCGACGGCGCGGGCGAGCTGCGGACGTTCTTCACGATCATCCTGCCGCTCTGCCGCCCCGCCCTCGGCGTGATCGGCGTCTTCGGCTTCACCATGATCTGGGACCAGTATCTGCTGCCCTTGATCGTGGCCCCCGAGTCGGACATGTGGACGCTGCCCATCGCGCTGCGCTCGCTGCGCGGGGACGAGGAGGTCGGGCTCGGCGTGCTGCTCGCGGCCACGCTGCTGGCGCTGCTGCCGTCGATCATCGCCTTCCTCGCCTTCCAGAAGCAGTTCATGCGCGGCCTCACCAGCGGTGCGGTTAAGGGTTGAGTGTCCATGTATCTGGACGGCATCCAATATGCTGACACATCTAATCCGCAGGGGAGATGGGATGAGCATGGAGCCGCAGCTGGTCAAGTCCGCCGAGCGGACGGTACGCATCCTGGAGACACTGGCCGCCTCCCGCGAGACCTTGACGCTCTCGGAGCTGCAGCAGCGCACCGGGTTCCCGCGCAGCAGCCTGCACGCGCTGATGCGCACCCTGGTGGAGCTGAACTGGGTGGAGACGGACGGCGCGAAGTCGACGTTCGGCATCGGGCCGCACGCGCTGCTGACCGGCACCGCCTATCTGGACAAGGATATGGCGCTGCCGTTCGCCCAGGAAGCGCTGGAGGACCTGCGGGAGGAGACCGGGCACACCGTCCACTTCGCTCGCCGGGACGAGGCGCACGTGCTGTATCTCGCCACGAGGGACTCGCGCGAAGCGCACCACATCATCCCCCGGGTGGGCAGACGTTTACCTGCCCATGTCACCGCCCTCGGCCAGGTGCTGCTGGCGCAGCTCACGGACGACGAGGTCGCGGCCCTGATCCCGAAGCCTCTGGCCCCGATCACCGATCACACGATCACCGACTTCGCCGAACTGACCGGCGAGCTCGACAAGATCAGGGCCAGAGGATGGGCCTACGAGCGCGAGCAGGGCACGCCGGGCGTGGTCTGCGTGGCGGTCGCGGTCGATTACCGGATCCCGGCCACCGACGCGATCAGCTGCTCCATGCCGGTGGGCCTGGCGCCCGCCGACGTGGAACGGGTGACCGATGCGGTGATCAGACATACCCACAAGCTGGGTGCCACTCTCCGCCGGGAGGGCATCCGCTAGAAGGAGGCGTTGATGCGGCTAGATGGTGTTCTCTTCTTTCCTGTTACTCCGTTCGGACCTGATGGCGAGGTGGCCGAGCAGCCACTGATCCAGCATGTCGACCAGGGAGTGTCAGCCGGGGCGGGAGGAGTGTTCACCGCGTGCGGCACGGGCGAGTTCAACGCCCTCGACCTGGACGACTACACCCGGGTCGTGGCGGCTTCCGTCACCGCGACCGCCGGGCGCGTCCCGGTCTTCGCGGGGGCGGGGGGCTCGCTGCCCTTCGCCAAGTCGGTCGCGCGCGCCGCGGCCGCCCATGGGGCCGACGGCCTGCTCCTGATGCCCCCCTACCTGGTCACCGCCCCGCCTGAGGGGCTGATCCGGTATGTGCGCGAGGTGGCGGACGCGGCCGGTCTGCCGGTCATCGTCTACCACCGGGGCAACGCGCGCTTCACCCCCGACTCGACGGCGACGCTCGCGCGGATGCCGGACGTGATCGGGCTGAAGGACGGGCTGGGGGACTTCGACCT
This sequence comes from Nonomuraea glycinis, assembly GCF_014646515.1. Taxonomy (GTDB): domain Bacteria; phylum Actinomycetota; class Actinomycetes; order Streptosporangiales; family Streptosporangiaceae; genus Nonomuraea; species Nonomuraea glycinis. Next base: position 219,228 of record NZ_BMNK01000010.1, on the reverse strand, counting down.
GCTGCAGCGCATCATCCTGACGGTGCGGCAGCAGGCTCCCGGCAGCGAGTTCACGTTCTTCAACGGGCTGCCGACCGCGGAGCTGACCGTGGCGGCCTTCCGGGGGATGGGCGTGAGCCTCTACTCCAGCGCCGCGTTCGCGTTCGCGCCGGAGATCGCGCTGGCCTTCTACCGGGCGGTGACGAGCGGCGACGACGCGCTGGCCCAGCGGCTGCTGACCAGCTTCTACCTGCCGCTGGTCCAGCTCCGCGACCTGGTGCCCGGCTACGCCGTCTCGCTCGTCAAGGCGGGGCTCAGGCTGCGCGGCCAGGACGTCGGAGGGGTACGTCCACCGCTGGTCGACGCGTCGGCCGAGCACGTGGCGGAGCTGGAGAAGATCATCGCGGCCGGGCTCGAGATCGTGGGAGCCTGACCGCATGGGGCCGTGCGGAGCGCGTCCGCACGGCCCGTGCCGGCCGGCGGGGCCGTCAGCGGGTCAAGGTGCCGTCGACCCGGCGCGGGACGTTCAGCGGGTTGTCGTCCTTGAGCTCGTCCGGCAGCAGCTGCTCCGGCCAGTCCTGATAGGCCCTGGGCGCGAGCCAGCGGTCGATGGCCGTGGCGCCGACCGAGGTGGTCGTGGACGTCGCGGCGGGCCAGGGTCCGCCGTGGTGCATGGCCCAGGTGACGGCCACGCCCGTGGGCCAGCCGTTCCAGATGAGCCGCCCGGCCCGGGCGCCGAGCGCCTCGGTGATCTCGGCGGCCTCGCCGGGGTCGGTGCCGTGCACGGTGGCGGTCAGCGATCCGTCGAGCCGCTCCAGCACGGGCCGCAGCTCGGCGAGCTCGCGGTAGGTCACCACGATCGACGCCGGGCCGAAGCACTCCTCACCGATGCCCGGCAGCTTGTCGGCGAAGGTCTTCACATCCGTGGTGAACACCTTGGGCGTGACCGCCCACTCCCCCTCCCCCGGCTTGCCCTCGGCCAGCAGCCGCAGCTCACCGAGGCGGCCCACGCCGCCCAGATAGCCGTCCCTGATCCGCTCGGCCAGCATCGGGCCGCCCGTCGTCCCCTCGACGGCCTCGACCAGCGCCGTGCGGAGCTCGTCGTCCTCCGGCACGAACATCAGCCCGGGATTGGTGCAGAACTGCCCCACGCCCATCGTGAGCGAAGTGGCGAACCCGCTCGCCACCGCGGCCTTGGGCGCCGACGGCAGCACCACGACCGGGTTGACGCTGCCCAGCTCGCCGAAGAACGGGATCGGCACCTCCCGCTCGTCGATGAGGCCCTGGATCGCCTTGCCGCCCGCGACGGACCCGGTGAACCCGGCCGCCACCACCCTCGGGTGCTGGACCAGGTCGGCCCCCGCCCGCATGCCCTGCACCAGCCCGAGCAGGTCAGGGTACGGCAGCGCGCGGCGGACGATCTGGGCCACCCGCGCGGAGGTGTGGGGATGGCCCGGGTGCGCCTTGACCACCACGGGGCAGCCCGCGGCGAGCGCGGAGGCGGTGTCGCCACCGGCCACCGAGAAGGCGAACGGGAAGTTGCTCGCCGCGAACACCGCCACCACCCCGGCCAGCGGCTGCTTCATCCGGCGTACGTCCGGCCTGGGCGGGGCGGAGGCGGGATCGGCGTGGTCGACGATCGCCTCCAGGTAGCCGCCGTCCCTGATCACCTGGGCGAAGAGCCGGAACTGCCCGGCCGTCCTGGCCACCTCGCCGCGCAGCCGTACCTCGCCGAGCGCGGTCTCGCGGTCGGCGAGCCGCCACAGCTCGTCGGTCTCGGCGGCCAGCGCGTCCGCGACGGCTTCGAGCGCCTGTGCCCGCTCGGCGGCGGGGGTCGCGCGCCACGCCTCGCCCGCGGCCGCCGCGGCGGAGACGATCATGTCGACCCCGTCGCGATCCGTCTCGGGGAGGGCGTCGCCCACGGTCTCGCCGGTTCTGGGGTCGTATCCGTAGATCATCGAATGGCCCTTCGGAGTCTTGACACTGTCTCAGCTCGATTCTTACAGTTGCCGCATTCTGTCCACAAATCTGACCATTGTTCACATATATGAACGGCGATCACATGATCATTACGCAGATCAACGTCACCCCTGTCGCATTCAAGGACCCGCCTCTGCTGAACGCCGCAGGGGTCCACGAACCATGGGCCCTGCGCACGATCGTCGAGGTGATCACCGATGAGGGCCTGACCGGGCTCGGCGAGACCTACGGCGACCTGGGCCACCTGACCAAGGTACGGGAGTGCGCCGAAGTCCTGATCGGCCTCGACGTGCACGCCACGAACCAGATGTACGCCAGGATCGCCGCCACCGTCGGCGACGCGGTGAGCGACCTGCACGGCCTGACCGGCGCCGCCACCAAGGAGAAGAGCGTCGACCGGGTGTTCTCCCCGTTCGAGGTGGCCAGTCTGGACATCCGCGGCAAGGCGGCCGGCGTGCCCGTGGTCGACCTGCTCGGCGGCCGGGTCCGCGACGCCGTGCCGTACAGCGCCTATCTGTTCTACAAGTGGGCGGGCCACCCCGGCGCCGAGCCCGACAGGTTCGGCGCCGCGCTCGATCCCGAAGGGGTCGTCGAGCAGGCGTCGCTGTTCATCAAGGAATACGGCTTCACCTCGATCAAGCTCAAGGGCGGCGTCTTCGAGCCCGACCAGGAGATCGCCGCCACCCAGGCGCTGCACGAGGCGTTCCCCGGCGTGCCGCTGCGCCTGGACCCGAACGCCGTCTGGAGCGTGGACACCTCCATCCGGGTCGGCCGCGAACTCGACGGCGTGCTGGAGTACCTCGAAGACCCCACTCCCGACATCGCCGGCATGGCCGCCGTCGCCGCCCAGGTCTCCATGCCCCTGGCGACCAACATGTGCGTCGTCACCCCCGAGCACCTGCCCCCCGCCATCGCCGCCCGCGCCATCGGCGTGCTGCTGCTCGACCACCACTACTGGGGCGGCCTGGTGCGCACCGCGCACGTCGCCTCCCTGTGCGAGACCTTCGGCCTGGAGCTGTCCATGCACTCCAACTCGCACCTCGGCATCAGCCTCGCCGCCATGACCCACCTCGCCGCCGCCACCCCCAACCTCACCAGCGCCTGCGACACCCACACCCCCTGGCAGAACGGCCAGGACGTGGTCGCGCCCGGCGCCCTCAGCTTCGTCGACGGCGCCGTCCCCGTGCCCGCCGGCCCCGGCCTCGGCGTCGAACTCGACCGCGACGCACTCGCCGTCATGCACGAGCAGTACCTCACGTGCGGCGTCACCGCCCGCGACGACACGACGTACCTGCGCCGTTTCGAGCCGGCCTTCACCGCTGAGCGGCCCCGCTGGTGAACCTCGTCTACGCCTACCCCTGGGACATCGTCGGCGACTCCGCCGCCCCCGAGCGCCTGGCCGCGCTCGGGGTGGACGCCGTCGCCCTGGCCGCCAGTTACCACTCCACCCGCGCGGCCACCCCGCTGCACCCCGCGCACCGCGTCCTCGACGTGCCGCACTCGGCGTTCTACCTGCCGGTGCGGGCCGAAGCCTGGGGCCGCCTGGTGCCCGCCGCGCCCACCTGGACCACGCCGGACGCCTATCTGCTCGCGAGCGACGCGCTGCGCGCGGCCGGGCTGAAGGTGTACGCGTGGACCGTGCTGACGCACAACGCCCACCTCGGGCAGGCACATCCGGACCTGGTGGTACGCAACGCCTTCGGGGATCGCTACCCGTACGCGCTCTGCCCCGCCTGGGAGGACGTGGCCGACTACTGCGAGCGGTTGGTGCGCGAGGTGCTGACGGCCGGGGAGCCGGACGGGCTGATCCTCGAAGGATGCGGGCCGATGGGGTTCGGGCACCAGAGCGTGCACGAGAAGACCGCGGGCGCCGACTTCGACGCCGGCCTGATGTCACTCTGCTTCTGCACGCGCTGCGCGGACCGGTACCCGGCGGGCACCGGGGAGCGGGTACGAGCGGCCGTCGACACCGGGGAGCCGGTGCGAGCCACCGTCGACAGCCCGGCCGCCGACACCAGGGAGCGAGGGCGAGCCGTCGACGACGGCCCGGCCGCCGACACCGGGGAGCGGGTGCGAGCCACCGTCGACGACGGCCCGGCTGCGCCCGGTGGCACCGGCTCCAGCGTCCTGGAGACCGCTCTCGGGCCGCTCGCCGACGAGGTGCGTGCCGTACGCGTCGAACTGTCGGCGGCCCTGCGCCGACGCCTGACCTCCACGGCCCGGCAGGTGGCGCCGAACCTGCCCATCGCCCTGCACGCCGACCCCGACCCCTGGGCCACCGGCCCGTTCGCCGCACTCCCCGAGGGAGAGCAGGCGGCCGACGTGCTGGTGGGCAACTGCTGGGGCGACCCGGACAAGGACGCCGCCCGGCTGTCCCGCCTCGGCGAGCTGTGCGGCCCAGGTCAGCGGGTCGGCGCGTACGTCCTGGCACTGCCGCCCCGCCCCGCCGACGCCGGGGCCCTCGCCGAGCTCCTCAGCACGTACGTCAAGGCGGGCGCGTCGGAGATCCACCTCTACCACGCGGGCTTGGCGAGCCCACAGCGATGGGCGGCCATGAAAGACGCCCTCCGGATCGCCGGCCGCTAACCCTCCCCCATCCAGCGCAGGTGCGCACCACCGAACGGTTCTTCCCGCCGCTCCACCGCCGCGAGCAGCCACCGCGCGGTCTCCTCAGCCCGAACGATCATGTCCCGCGGGTAGCCGAGCAGCACCTGATGCTCGGCGAACTCGTCCTCGTCATCCAGAAACAGCCGCCCGTCCCGCATCCTGATCACGTCGAGATCCAGATCGAACATGGTCATCTCACCGTCACGCCACTCGGGCACGGTCGTGACGTCGACGTAGATCTCACACGTGTGCGGCAGCGAGTGGAAGGTCGCCGTCCACCAGGCATCGCGCGGGAACAGCATGAGGCAGTCGGTCTGCCAGGTGACCGGCGGCCCCTCCCCCTTGCGCGCGACGGTCCCGCTCGGCACCGCCACCCACACGCCGTGCTCGTCCTCCCCCAGCAGCTTGCCCAGATGGTTCCAGTGCAGCGCTCCGCCGTACTTGCGGTAAACAATCTTCACATTTCCCACGAACGGAACTTACCCGTACCTCCCGCGCCCGTCACCCCGCCCGGCGGAGGCCGCACGCATCCGCGTCCGCTGGAGGGAGGATCTGAGATCACCCGGCTGACGGACGCCCGGCCGGGGGCCGCTCGCCTAACTTTCCTCATGCAACGGAGCACACCAGGTGTTCCGTACGGGAAGAAGGGCTCATCCACATGAGCAAGACGCGTACCACGCTGGACGACATCGCGGCTCTCGGCCCGGAGCTCGATGAGGGGCAGCTTCTTCAGGTGAGCGGCGGCGCCAAGAGCCAGGTCATCACGATCCACGGCAACCACAGCCACACCTCGGGCGACAGCAACTAGCCCCCACGGGGGCGCGACCCAACTCGCGCCCCCACCATCGCCCCCGCCTTCGGGCCCTCACCTTCGGGCCCTCACCTTCGGGCCCTCACCTTCCGGCTCTCACCTTCCGGCTCTCACCTTCGGGGCTCCGCCGTCGCCTTGGCGCCCCCCACCTTGCAGTCCTCGCCTTCGCGCCCTCGTCCGGAGCCACGCTGATGATCCTCGTCCTGACCTCTGACGGAGATGAGCACGCCGACCGGGTCGTGAAATCAGTCACGGCCGCCGGTGCGGACGTCATCGTCTTCGATCCCGCCTCCTTTCCCACCGATGCCACCCTTGAGATCGGCCATTCCGGTGACGGTTCGACCGGCCGGGTGCTCGACCACGGTGGCCGCCGCATCGCCCTCGACGAGCTGACCGCGCTCTGGTACCGCCGGCCGCGTGACCCGGTGGCCCATCCGCAGGTCGCCGGACGCGACTACGTGCAGGAGGAGTGCCGCCTCATGGCCGAAGCGCTCTGGGACAGCCTCGACTGCCTCACGATCCCCGCCGCGCGTCCGGTCATCGACCGCGCGGCAAGCAAGCCGTACCAGCTGGAACTGGCCCGGCAGCTGGGCTTCGAGCTCCCCGCGACGCTGATCACGAACGACCCCGAGAGCTTTCTCGACTTCTACGACCGGCACGAAGGCCGTGTGATCACCAAGCCCGTGCACGGCAACCGACCTGAGCCGGATTTCGGCCGGTTCGCGGCCCCCGTAACCCCCACGGACATCACGTACGCGGGCACCCTGCGCCTCTGCCCGATCATCATCCAGGCGTACGTGCCCAAGCGCGTCGAGCTACGGGTGACCGTGGTCGGAAGCGCGATCTTCGCCGCCGAGATCCACTCCCAGGTGAGCAACCACACAAGGTACGACTGGCGGCACTACGACCCCGGCGCGACGCCCATCCGGCCGCACGAACTGCCCGCAGAAATCTCCCGACGCTGCCTCGAACTGGTCGAACGCCTCGGGCTCACCTACGGCGCGATCGACCTGATCCTCACGCCGGACGACCGCCACGTCTTCCTGGAGATCAACCCGAACGGCCAGTTCCTCTGGATCGAGGACGCGGCCGCGCTGCCCATCAGCGCGGCCATCGGCGAGCTGCTCATGAGCGGAGTCAAGTGATGGCGGACGGGCGCATGCTCGCCGAGGCGGTCGACCTGCTCAGCGCCGGTACGGCCGAGCGAGACCTGGCCAGGTTCCGGGCGGAGCACCCGTCCGTCCGGGTGCGGCTGGTCAGGCAGCGCGAGGAGTACGACGGGTCGCTCCACCACGCCCTGCTCATCAAGAACGGCGACGGCGCCACGATCTCCCTGTCGTGGTGTCAGGACCAGGCGCTGCCTTGGCCACTGCGCGGCGTGCACCGGGCCGCAGAGCATCTGCTGCTCCGGGTGAACGGGGTCGAGACACCGGTGGCCAGGGCCATCGCCTGCCTGGACTTCATATGGGACGAGTCCCGCCCCGCCGACCGCCTCATCAACGACAGCTTGGTACGCGAGGTGCTGGAAGAGGAGTCGGAACCGCTGACCGACGCCGAGCTGCAGACGGCGATGGACGCGTTCCGCCGAGCACGCGGCCTGCTGACCGCAGACGCGGTCCAGGCGTGGCTAAATCGCCACCACATCTCCCATTCCGAACTGGAGGAACTGGTCACCGTCGAAGCCTCCGTAGCCCGTCTCCGCTCGCGAGTGGCCTCAGGAAAGCTCGAGCCCTGGCTAGCCGAGCACGGCCACGAACTCGACATCGCTCGCGTCGCGCGAGTCGAGTTCACCACCGAGGCCGGCCCACGAGCACTCGACGCCGACGGATTCCTCGCCGCTGCGGAACAGGCCTTCGCCGAAGGCACGGCCCGACCGGGCGAGGTATTCGCCACCCTGCGCCGAGGCGAACTGGACAGAGAAACGGCCGACCAGGTATTCGGAGCAGCACCGGGAACAGTCGTCGGCCCCTTCCCCACAGAACACGGCCACCTCCTGATCAAGGTACTAGCCGTGGAACCAGCCATTCCCACTCCCCCCACCCCAGAGCCCACCGCTCCCAACACCCACCCTCCCGACACCACCACGCGCAACACCGCCATTCCCGACACCTCCACTTCAGACACCACCGCGCGCAACACCGCCATTCCCGACACCTCCACTTCAGACACCACCGCGCGCAACACCACCATTCCCGACACCACTGTGCGCACCACCTCTCCCCACACCACCGTGCGCGGTACCACTCCCCACGACACCGCGCGCACCAGCGCTCCTCACACCACCCCTCTCAGTACCTCCGCTTCCGACACCGCCGTGCGCAACACCGCTACTTCGGGCACCACCGTGCACGACGCCGCTACTTCGGGCACCACCGTGCGCAACACCGCTGCTTCGGGCACCGCCGTGCACGACGCCTCTGCTTCCCACGCCCCGGCTATCGACGCCACCGTGCGCGACCTTGTCGAGCGGCAGATCTTCGCCGACTGGATCGAGCGGCGCAGAAGCACGGCCAAGATCGAGTGGTTCTGGGGCACCGCCGACCGGACCGGTGGCCACGGCTCTTCCGGCGCCGCGAATTCGACCGGCATGGCCGAGCGGACCGACACAGCTGAGCGAATCGACATTGCTGAGCGGACCGGCACGTGAGCCAGCTTCCGTACCGGGAAAAGGCGGTCCACCACCACACGACCTCCCGAAGGCACATCGAGCAGCCGTACCGAATCTCCAGGAAACTCCTGATCGGCCTGTGGACCTACGTGGGACTGCTCGCGCTGTCCATGGCGGGCGTAATCCTGATCGGCATCCTGCCTGCCCTCGGGGCGGGCCGATGAGGCGCAAGCGGATACCGGTCATCAGGCAGAGCACGATGACCGACTGCGGCGCGGCCTGCCTGGCGATGGTCCTCGGGCACCACGGACGACGTGCGACTGTACGCGAGGTCAGCGAGCACGTCCAGGTGTCGCGGGACGGACTGAACGCGTCCGCGATCGCGGCGGCCGCCAAGTCGTACGGCCTGCGTGCCAGGGCGTTCTCGCTCGCCCCCGGCCAACTCGGCGCGGTGCCCGGCCCCTTCATCGTGCACTGGGAGTTCAACCACTTCCTCGTCGTCGAACGCTGGCGGCCGGACGTCGTCGAGGTCGTCGATCCCGCCTCCGGTCGGCGCAGGCTCACGGCGGAGGAATTCGACCTCGGGTTCACGGGCGTCGTCCTGGCTTTCGAGCCGGGCCCCGATTTCAGCGTCGAAGGCCCGAAGCTCCGCCCGTGGCGCCGGGAACTGGTCACCGCTCTCCTGATGCGCCACCGCCTCCTGCTGTTCCAGGCCGTGCTCGCCTCCCTGCTGCTGCAAGCGCTCTCCCTCGTCCTGCCGCTGCTGGCCGGGCTCGTCGTCGACGAGATCCTTCCCAGCGAGAACCGCTATCTGCTGCGCATCCTCCTCGTGGGCCTCGGCTTCGTGGTGCTCACCCAGGCGATCCTCACCTTCCTTCGTACGGCCGTGCTGCTCATGCTGCGGGCACGGGCGGACACCGAATTCACGGCCGGTGTGGTCGGACACCTGTTCACGCTCCCCTACCGGTACTTCACTCTCAGAGGCACAAGCGACCTGGTCATGAGCACGCAGAGCGCGGCCAGCCTGCGCGCCATGCTGTCCGGCCAGGTGCTCTCCACCCTGCTCGACGGCCCCCTCGCGGTGGTCCTCGTGACCCTGGTCCTGCTGGGCGATCCTCTGCTCGGCGGCTGCCTGGCGGCCGTGGCGGCCATCCAGGTCGCGTTGCTCCTGGCAACCCGCAGGCGGGTCACAGACCTCACCGGACGCGGCCTGACCGCCGCCGCCACGACCCAGAGCAGACTCATCGAGTCCATCGGCGGCATCGAGACGATCAAGGCATCCAACGCCGAGTGGCGTGCCGTCGAGCGGTGGTCCGGGATGTTCACCGCCCAGATGAACACGGACATGCGCTTGGGCCTGACCCGAGGCGTCCTGGACTCGGCCCTTTCGGGCATCAGGATCCTCGGTCCCGCACTGCTGCTCCTCGTTGGCGCGGCCCAGGTGCTCAACGGTGAGCTGAGCCTGGGCACGATGCTCGCGCTCAACGCGCTGGCCGTGTCCACACTCACCCCGCTGACCTCCCTCCTGACCAGCCTGCAAGAGCTCCAGGAAGCCGGGGCGCACTTCGAAAGGCTGGCCGACATCGTCGAGGCAGAGCCAGAGCGGAAAGGCGGCAAGAAGCCACACCTGCGCGGGGAGGTCGTGCTGCGAAACGTCGGATTCCGCTTCGACCCGCGCTCCCCATGGACGCTCAGGAACATGTCCTTCGCGGTGGGCCCCGGCCAGAAGGTGGCCCTGGTCGGGAGTTCCGGGTCGGGCAAGAGCACGCTGGGGCGGCTCCTGCTCGGCCTGTACCAGCCGGTCGAGGGCGAGATCTGGTACGACGGAACACCCGCCTGGGACGTCGACGTACGCTGGCTGCGCAGCCGCTTCGGCGTGGTCACCCAGGATCCGCATCTGTTCACCGGAACCATCAGGGACAACATCGGCCTGACCGTCCCCGACGCCTCGCTGGAGCAGGTCGTGGCGGCGGCCGGCCTCGCCTGCGTCCACGACGACATCATGGCCATGCCGATGGGATACGAGACGATACTCACCGAAGGCAGCGGCCTGTCCGGCGGCCAGCGGCAGCGGATCGCGCTCGCCCGCGCACTGCTCCCCCAGCCCCGGCTCCTACTGCTCGACGAGGCCACGAGCCACCTGGACACCGCCACCGAGGCAGCGATCGAGCAGAACCTAGCAAGGCAGCCCCAGACCCGCATCGTGATCGCCCACCGCCTGAGCACCGTACGCGACGCCGACCAGATCCTCGTCATCGAGACGGGCCGCATCGTCGAACACGGCACCCACGACAGCCTGATGCGCCACGGCGGCCGATACGCCGCCCTGACCGAGCGCCAATCCATCCGCTGACCAGCCAGCCCACCACAGTAACCAGCCAACCCATCCACAGCGCCCTTCCGGCAGTCACGCGTCCCTCCCTCACCCCCAGAACCCACGCACGAGCCGCATCCACTGCCCAGACGAGGTGTCTGACCCCACGCGAACCGAGTCGTACGCCTTGCATGTGCGGGTGGGCCTCGCTTGGCAGGCGGGCCTTCCTTGTCGGGCGGGCCTTCCTTAGCAGGCGGGCCTTCCTTGCCGGGCGGGCCTTCCTTGCCGGGTGGCCTTGCTTGTCGGGTGGATGGTCCTTGCCCTGTCGTCAACATGCCGCAGAAACCAACCCGCTCTCGTAGGCCGCGATGACAAGCTGCGCCCGATCGCGAGCGTCGAGCTTGTTGAGCAGATGACTGATGTGCGTCTTCACTGTGGCCAGAGTCACCTGAAGGTGCTGAGCGATCTCGGCGTTGGACAGACCTCTGGCTATCAACGTGAGAACCTCCCGCTCCCGCTCCGTCACGCCGTCCAACCCTTGAACACGAGGTGAGGCCGGCGTGCGCGCGAACTCCTCGATCAGCCGACGCGTCACAGCCGGGGCCAGCAACGCATCCCCAGCCGCCACCACCCGAATGGCGGCGATCAAATCAGCTGGCGGAGTGTCCTTGAGCAGGAATCCACTGGCCCCCGCGCGCAACGCGTCGTAGACATACGCATCAAGATCGAACATCGTCACGATCAGAACCCGTGTGGTGTGCCCGATGTGCCTCGTCGCCTCTATACCGTCCATCTCTGGCATGCGCACGTCCATCAGCACGACATCGGGACGGGTTTCCCGCGTGACCGCCACAGCCTCCGCCCCCGTAGCGGCCTCACCGACGACCTCCAGATCAGGCTCTGAGTCCACCAGCACCTTGAAGCTACCTCTGAGCAACGCCTGGTCATCGGCGACGAGCACCCGGATCACGAAGCCCTCCGATAGGGCAGCTCGGCCGACACCCGAAACCCGCGCTGGGGAAGCCCTCCTGCTTCGAAGACTCCGCCGTACATCATGACCCGCTCTCGCATCCCGATCAGCCCATGCCCCAGCCCTTCGCCTGGCACAGTCCGGTGCCCCGGCCCGTCGTCTCTGATCTCAATCCGAACAGACCGCCCATCGTCGACCACCGACACCCAGCAACGAGCCGGTGCCGCATGCTTCACGACATTTGTCAGCGCCTCTTGCACAATCCGGTAGACGGACAGCTCCACACCTTCAGGCAGCCTTCTCGCTCCACCTGCTCCCCCACGCTCCGTCCGGGGCCGGACACCGCCCGCGCTGCCCTCAGCCCTAAGGCCCACCTCAACATCATCAACCGGACTCGGTTCTGAAGGGGACCTCCCCTGCGCTGACTTCCGCAGGTTACGACGGCCCGTTTGGCTCGCCTCCAGCACATCACTAGGGCCGGTCCCACCGAACTCCCGCACATCACCGGGGCCGGTCACGCCAGACTCCTGCACCTCACCACGACCATTCCGGCCAGACTCCCTCACATCACCGTCTGTGGTGTCCGTCTCGCCGTTGCGGTCCTGGCGATCGTCGTCGCCGCTCCTGACGCGAACATCGAGGTCGACTCCCACCCCAGCCAACCGGGCCTGTTCCACCAAAGCACCTAATCCGCTGATGCCCGGCGCCGGATCGAGTGTCGGCGTGTCAACAGAGCGGAGAACCCCAAGCAGGTGACGCATTTCAACCAGCGCACTTCGGCTGGCCGTCTCGATCACGCGCAGCGCCTCATATGCCTCTTCTGGCCGGGTGGGCAGGACATGGTTGGCAACGCCGGCCTTGACCGCGATCAGCCCCACATTGTGGGTCACGACATCGTGCAGCTCACGCGCAATGCGCAACCGCTCCTCGCTCACGGCCTGGGCCGCCATCCGCTCGGCGTCATGGGCCGCATAAATCCTCCTTTCGCGCACTGCCCGCCCGACCGTCCAGGCACCGCCCAGCGCCGCGACGCCGATGAGCATCTTGTCGACGCCCAACAACCACTCTGGAGCGGCCGCCTTGGGCGCGCCTCCGGCCACCACCAAGCCAAGCCCTGTGACCGCCGTGACCACTCCAATGGCGGAACTGGGCAACCAAGTGCTGCGACTCTGGGCCACCGCCACCAAATAGAGGGCGTACGCCGGCGATACGTAGGCGAAACTCACCGCACCGAGCCAGACGGCCACGATGGCGACCACCAACGTGAACAGGAAAACCGGCAGAGGGAGCACCCGTCGCATGGCCAGCGGCAGCCCTAGGCCCAGAGGGACGGCGAGCCGGACCCATGGTGGCAGCTCCCCCGCGTTGACAGCCGCCGTCAAGAAGACGAGCGAGAGGCCCAAGCCGGCCGCCATGTCCAACATGATCAGCTGGGCACGTGGCAGCCGTCTGGCGAAGAGGGGTTGCGAGGCGTTCACGCGACGAAGGTAGCCGGTGAACCGAGGCTCGCACGTCAACCCGGGGTCTGAGATTGAGGTTCGGACCGTGGTCCGATGTGGGGAGGGCCCGCCGTGCCGCAACCTAACGGCGTGATCGATCTCCAACACCTCACGAAACGCTACGGCCGCACGCTCGCGGTCGATGACCTCTCCTTCACCGTGCTGCCGGGCCACGTAACCGGATTCCTCGGCCCCAATGGCGCGGGCAAGTCCACCACCATGCGACTGGTCCTCGGCCTCGACGCGCCGTCGTCCGGCGCGGCACTGGTCAACGGCAAGCGCTACGCCTCATTGCCCAGGCCCATGCATGAGGTGGGCGCCTTGCTCGACGCAGGCGCGATGCATGGCGGTCGCAGCGCCTTCAACCATCTGCTCTGCCTGGCCCGCACCAACGGCATCGGCCCTGGACGAGTGTCGGAGATGCTGGAGCGGGTGGGCCTGGCCGGCGTTGCACAGAAGCACGTCGGCGGGTTCTCCCTCGGCATGAAGCAGCGGCTGGGCATCGCGGCCGCGCTGCTCGGCGACCCTGGCGTGCTCATGTTCGACGAGCCGGTCAACGGACTCGACCCCGATGGAGTGCGCTGGATCCGCGATCTCATGCGCTCATTGGCCGCGGAGGGCAGGACGATCCTGCTGTCCAGCCACCTGATGAGCGAGATGGCGCTTACCGCCGACCATATCGTCATCGTCGGCAGAGGAAAGTTAATCGCGGAAGAGACCGTCCAAGAGCTCACCACGCGCTACCCCTCCCTCGAAGACGCCTATCTGGCGCTCACTGCCGGCAGCCTGGAGTACGGAGCATCGGGGTCATGAGAATGGCTTTCTCCTCCGAGTGGCTCAAGTTGCGCTCGGTCGCCTCGACCTACTACGCGCTGGGTTCAGCCGCCCTCATGATGCTTTTCGGGGTGGGGTGGACGATCTATGTGAGCAGTCTGGCGGAGGAGCGTGGATCCCTGAGGGCCGCCGCCCCCGAAGAGGGTTTCCTCCCGCTCGTGCAGATCAGTCTCGCCACTATCGGCGTGCTTGCCATCACCTCCGAGCACGCCACGGGAATGATCCGCGCCAGTCTCACCGCCGTGCCGAGCCGAGGCACTCTCCTGCTGGCCAAGGCCGCAGTCGTCGGTGGGGTGACGTTCGTCGCCGCTCATGTGGTCCTTCTCGTCACCTACGTGGCCGCCCGGTTGATCGCGGGAGATCGTCAGCTCGGATTCAACAGCACCGGCTTCTCCGATGATTTGCCGTTGCTGTTCGCCTCAGGTGTCTCGGTCACCGTGCTGGCCCTCGTAGGGCTTGGCCTGGGGGCCGTCACTCGCTCAACGGCGGCGGCGATCGTGTCGGTGGTGGCGATGCTATTCGTCCTGCCCGGCATCGCGACCTACCTACCTCAGCCGTGGAACAGCAGGGTGGCATCTCTGATGCTGCCGAATCTCGTCCCCCAGATCGCCGGCGATCGGCTCTCTTCACGCCTGGGCGATGGCCTGCTGTCTCCCGGAGTGGCCTTCGTGGCACTCATCTCATACGCGCTGGTGGCTCTCGCCGTCGGCTTCTACTTCCTGTGGAGGAGGGACGCATGAGTGTTCTCGCCTCCGAATGGCTCAAAATCCGCTCGGTACGGTCAAGTCACCTCACCGTGAGCATCAGCCTCGGCGGCATCCTGCTCGGCCTTGGACTCGCATGGATGGCTGTTGACATGTACGACCACGCCACCCCAGCACAGAAGCCGGGTGCTCGCCTTGCCGAGCTCGAAGAAGTCGTGCTCATGGTGCCCCAGCTCTGCATGGGCGTCCTGGGTGTGCTGGCCACGACATCCGAATACGCCACCGGTTTCATCAGAACGAGTCTGACCGCTGTGCCCAAACGCTGGCCTGTGATGGCCGGAAAGTCCGTTGTGGTCGGTGTCATCGCCCTGTTCACAGGCTCAGCGGTGATCTTCGCCACCTACTTCGTGTGCCGGGCACTGATCGCTGACCGCTTCGGCGGCCTCTACCAGATACCGTTCACGGACAAGCTGCCGCTCTTGACCGCCTTGGCGCTCACAGTGCCGGTGTTCGCGCTGCTCGGCGTAGGACTGGGGTCGATCCTTCGCACCGCTTCCGGCTCGATCGTTGTGCTGGTGGGCGCCGTGTACGTCGTCCCCATCATCGTGGGCAACCTGCCCCAACCCTGGAGTGACCTGCTGGGATCTGTGATGATCGGCGCTCTCCCGCATGAGATCACCCGCGATACGACCACGAACACGGTGTACGGCTCACTTCTGCCACCTGTGGCGGCGGCCGCAGTCCTGGTGACCTATGCCCTGCTACCCCTGCTCGCCGGCACCTGGCTGCTATGCCGAAGGGACGTGTGACATGGCACCGTTGGCTGCACTCTTGCGGGCACCACGACATGTCGTCACCTGCGACGCGATCTTGTGGGAGGCCTGTTCGCCTCTCGCACAACCGAAAGGCCGTTCACGGGTACGGCAGGCACACATGCATGCCGTACCCACGACGAAATCAGACCTCGACCACCACAGGGATGATCATCGGACGGCGGCGATAAGTGTCGCTCACCCAGCGTCCGACGGTGCGGCGGACCACGCGGCGGATCTCCTGCATATCCACCACTCCATCAGCCGCCTTGTCCTGCAGAGCCTTCTCGATCTGCGGGATGAACTGCTCGAACTGTGCCGGATCGATGCCGGAGCCACGCGCGTGGATCTCCGGGCCCGCGGTGATCTTGCCCGTGGTGGAGTCCACGGCGATGACCACGGAGATGAACCCCTCATCACCGAGGATCCTGCGATCCTTCAGCGACACGTCTGTGATCTCACCGACCGACGAGCCGTCCACGTACACGTACCCGGCATGGACCGCACCGACGACCTTGGCGCGGCCGTCGACAAGGTCGACCACGACACCGTCCTCGGCGATCACGATGTGATCGTCCGGAACTCCGGTGAGTGCGGCCAGCTTGGCGTGGGCCCTCAGGTGACGCCACTCGCCGTGTACCGGCATGAAGTTGGACGGCCGGGTGAGGTTCAGCACGTAAAGCAGCTCGCCTGCGGCCGCGTGCCCGGAGACATGCACCTTGGCGTTGCCCTTGTGCACGACACGAGCACCCCAGCGGGTAAGCCCGTTGATCACCCTGTTGACCGCGGTCTCGTTCCCCGGCACCAGGGACGAGGCGAGCAGGACCGTGTCCCCCGCGGCGATACGGATGGGATGGTCGCGATTGGCCATCCTCGACAGTGCCGCCATCGGCTCACCTTGAGAGCCAGTGCAGACCAGCATCACGTCCTCTGGCGGCCACTCCTCGATGTCGCGGGAGTCGACGATGACGCCCTGCGGCACCTTCAGGTAGCCGAGGTCGCGAGCGACCCCCATGTTTCGCACCATCGACCTGCCGACGAGCGCGACCTTGCGGCCATGCTTGGCAGCCGCGTCGATGACCTGCTGGATACGGTGCACGTGAGAAGCAAAGCTCGCGACGATGACCCGCTGTTCAGAGGTACGGATGACCTCGTCGATGACCGGACCGATCTCACGCTCGCTGGTGACGAACCCCGGCACCTCGGCGTTGGTCGAGTCGGACATGAGCAGGTCGACGCCTTCGGTGCCGAGCCTGGCGAAGCCGCCCAGGTCAGTAAGTCGACCGTCACTCGGCAACTGGTCCATCCGGAAGTCGCCGGTGTGCAGCACAATGCCGGCGGGCGTCCTGATGGCCACGGCCAAGGCGTCCGGAATCGAGTGGTTGACTGCCAGAAACTCACAGTCGAACGGCCCGAAGGTGTGACGTTCACCCTCGACCACCTGGAGCTTGGTCGGCTGGATCCTGTGCTCGGTGAGCTTGGCCTCGATCAAGGCAAGCGTCAGCCGGGATCCGATCAGCGGGATGTCACGCCGCTCTCGCAGGAGATACGGCACAGCCCCGATGTGGTCCTCGTGCGCGTGCGTCAGAACTATCGCCTCGACTTGGTCGAGGCGGTCTCTGATGTATTCGAAGTCGGGCAGGATCAGGTCGACACCCGGCTGATCAGGCTCGGGGAACAGCACCCCGCAGTCAACGATCAGCAGACGGCCGTCGTACTCGAAAACGGCCATGTTTCGGCCGATCTCACCCAGCCCGCCCAGTGCGACGATGCGCAGCCCTCCGTCGGGCAGCGGCGGTGGGGGGCCAAGATCAGGATGCGGATGGCTCATGGCCGGCCCCCAATGTCAAATCGTGTTCTCAAAGCTTCCGGTTCCTCCCCGTTTCTATGCGTCTGTCAACTTCACCCCGCCGGCTACCAGGCAAGCACGCAGCTCGGCGATTTGCTTCTCCGTCGCGGACACGAGCGGCAGGCGCACCGGTCCGACCGGCACCCCCACCATGCTCAGCGCCGCCTTGGCCATGATCGCGCCCCCCGCGCTCAGCATGATCCCGTCGACCACGGGCGCCACCTGGCGGTGAATGACCAGGGCCTGGTCGACATCACCACCACGGTGCAGTTGGATCATGCGGGCGAGATCGGCGCCCACCACATGGCCTACTACGCTCACGAACCCAACCGCGCCCAGCGACAGCCAGGCCAGGTTAAGCAGATCGTCGCCGGAGTAGAAAGCGAGGTCGGTCATCGACATCATCTGACTACCGGCGAACAAGTCTCCCTTGGCGTCCTTCACGGCCACGATGCGATCGTGCTGGGCCAACCGAAGCAAGGTCTCGGTCTTGATCGGCACTCCGCTACGCCCAGGAATGTCATACAGCATGACAGGCAGGTCCGTCGCATCAGCGACAGCGCTGAAATGTCGATACAGCCCTTCCTGCGGGGGCTTGCTGTAGTACGGGGTCACCACGAGGAGACCATGGGCCCCCTCGCGTGCGGCCCGTTCTGCCAGCTCGACGCTGTGACGGGTGTCGTTGGTGCCTGCACCCGCCACCACGGTCGCCCGATCGCCGACCGCCTCCAGGACAGCAGCGAGAATCCGTGCTTTTTCGTCGTCGGAGGTAGTGGGGGATTCGCCGGTCGTACCGCTGACGATCAATCCGTCGTTACGCTGCTCGTCCACCAGATAGGTAGCGAGGCGTCGCACAGCCTTGTAGTCGACCGCGCCATCATCAGTGAACGGCGTGACCATGGCGGTCAACATGCGGCCGAAAGGCGCATCGATGGTTCCAGTGGGCGATGCCATAGTGCGAACGCTACCTGGATTCCCAAATCCGTTGGACGCCGCCACCCCGCTTTGCCAGCCTGGCGCCGCTTTTTATCACACCGTCCTCCGGCATCTCTTAGCACATTCTACTACAGTCCGCAGCCTATCGATCGCCCTCCGCTTTCTCCTCCCACCGCCGCTACTCCCGACCCACTGCGCCTATACCCACCCCCGGCAGGCAAACGCGCCCCGTGACCATGCTGTCCACCTCGAAGTACCAAGCCCCGCTCACGTACCGAGTAGGCGACTCGCCATGAGGGTGCGCCAGACTCGCGCCAAGAGCGCGCAGTCCATCGGAACGGTGGCTCACGGCTGGCGGCTCACGGCTGGCGGCTGGCGGCTGGCGGCTGGCGGCTGGCGGCTGGCGGCTGGCGGCTGGCGGCTGGCGATGATGTCGCGGAGGGCCTCTCACACAGTCCATGGCTTCGGAGGACACGGCTTCGGCGTTGAGCTACCCGACAAGGTGAGATGGCTCTCGCCGCCACTCCATGGCACTAGCTCCGGCCGCAGCCGTCGACTCCTTTGCTCCGGAGCCGAAGTCCGCCACAGCGTATGGAGCGCCTCCAGCCGACGCATCTCATCAGCCACCCGCATGGGGGGCTTCAGTCGACGGCTCTCATCAGCGACCCCGCATGCTAGGCATCTCGAAATCGCGAACCAGCAAAGTCGCTACGAGCGACACCCCTGATCATTTACCCGATCACGATCACGTCTACTCAGTACACGGTCACGTCCACGAACAACCGAGAGAGGGTGCCAGCGCACCAGTAAACGACTGTCCTGAGTGACCTCCACGGCCTACGACAATCCCCCGCCTGGCGAGCCACTTCTAGGCCCACCCATAACTCGTACCAGCAGGTGCGAGGACCGATGGCAGCCTCGCATGCGAGAAGCTCTCGGCTGTCCAGATCCCGCCACCGCAGGGGTAGTAGCAGAGGATTACAGGTCAGCGGTTAGCGCGGGGCCGCTGCGCGTCGTCGCCGGCTCCGGCGTCGAGCGCCGCGCGCCGCGCGCAGGAACGTGAACTGCTGGTACGCAGGTCAGCCAGGACGGGTCAGGGCGGAGCGCAAGGCCGTTTCGCGGATCAGCCCAGAGCCGACCCCACCGGTGGTCGCGCGTGGCGGTGCGCCGATATTGGTTGCAGACCGGCCAGGTGGCGAGGGCTGGAGCGCGGCCCACAGCAGAGCGCGGCTCACAGCGGGGTGCGGCCCACAGCAGAGCGCGGCTCACAGCGGGGTGCGGCCCACAGCAGAGCGCGGCTCACAGCCGGGTGCGGGGGCGCTGGGGAGGGGTATGGGAAGAGGTCGCCGATATGTGCTCGGGGGTACACACATCGACGACCTCTACCGGAGAATCGCCAGCCCTTACACCGGCGTTACAGAGTTTCTCCGATAATTTTCCGCTACTGCAAAGTTGGGGCTCCAGCAGTCCTCGATGACGGTCGGTTACCTGCCGAATACGGCAACATGGGGCAACGCCTCACACGAACCCCCAGGGATGGACTAGTGGCCACCTCAGATCCGGTCTACCTGCGTGTCGTCGAAGACATTCGGCGACAGATCAACGACGGCTCCCTTCCTCCCGGCTCGCCCATTCCCTCGCGGGCGCAGCTGACCCGTAAGTACCAAGTCGGCGAGACCGCCGCCCGCCACGCTCTGCGCGTCCTCGCGGGTGAAGGGCTCATCATCGGCCGAGTGGGCTCGGGCCATTACGTGAGGGAACGTCCCGATCTTGCGCCCTTGCACCGCTGGCGCTTTCTTGATCATTCCACCCCGTTCGCCGCCGATCTGCAGTCCCAGGGCAGGCGGGTGACCTGGGATTGGCACAGCGAGCCCACCGAGGCCGGCCCTGACCTCGCAAGACGACTCCGAGTCGATCAGTCGGCGACCCTGACCAAGACGCACTACGTCTTCCGCGGCGACGGCCGGCCGCTGCAGCTGGCCACCGCCTACGAGCCGCTGGGGTTCGCCGCCCACAACGTGGAGGAGCGGCGCAGCCTGGTCACCAGGATGTACGCGCATGGCGTAAAGATCACCGAGGTTGTCGAGAGCGTCCAAAGCCGCGTCCCCGACCCGAGCGAAAGTGACGTCCTCGACCTTCCGGCAGGCGTACACGTCCTGCATGTCGAGCGCACGCACTGGGCCGGCGACCGACCCGTGGAGACCAGCGACATCATCATCCCGGGTGACCGGTTCCGTATGGTCTACAGCATGCCGGTCTGACCACCCGCCACCGTGAGCTCCGCGCCGCGACCGCTTCGTCCGCCGGAGCTCACGTTCGACTACGTATTTGAATCCGACTTCGTATATGAATACGGCGGCGAAGCCGGACCTTGTTCACGCAACGCGGCGAGTGCGCGACCACATGCGGCTGGACAAGAAGGTCCGCGGCGCCAGATCACGGCACCGCGGAACATGCCGCCAAGGCCGGATCGCATCGCCATGCAGCGCTCCATCCAGAGCCGAACCTCGCCCATGGAGCACCGTGAAGCAGGATCCCGGTGCCACGGGGCGTGCCCTTGGGACTGGTCCACGTACATGAGACACGTTGGGGCCGGGCCGCGCCACCGAGCATGACGGATGAGCGATCTTCGCGCCGTGTGAGCACCCACCGGCGAGCACGATCGTCATGCCCCGCTCACCGACGGAGCAACTGACCACACCGCGCCTCAAGCGGGAACGCACTCCGGCAGTCACCTCCTGCGCGAAAGCCGACCAGGTCGACGCGATCGCCCCGAACAGAGAAATCCACCACGAACCACACCAGGTAGCGTCGCCGCAAAGCCCGCGACCGCCCCTCAATAAGCCGATATGTCGCGGTATTTCGTGGACAACACTCCGTCAGCGGCCATACGACCCAAGCGCCGATGAACGAAATAAGAGCCGCACTACCCCACGTATCGGTCATCGCGGAATCGCGCGAATGCGCAGGCCAGAGGTTGTCGGTGGTCGTTGATAGAACTTTTTTGGAGGTGCGGGGATGCGAGTGAAAGACCTGCCGAGGCGGGAGCGGCCGCGAGAGCGGTTGATGGAGAGCGGGGCCGCGGCACTGGCGGATCGAGAGCTGCTGGCCGTGCTGCTCGGCTCAGGGTTTCGTGGGCACAGCGCGATGGATCTGGCGGCCCAGGTCATCGCACACTGCGGCGACCTCGACGGGCTGGCCCGGTCCGAGCCACACCGACTGCTCGCCGTGCCGGGAGTGGGCCCCGCCAAGGCGGCGCGGGTGGCTGCGGCCTTCCATCTTGTCCGGCGCGCGGAGGCGGAGCCCGAGCCGGCGCGGGTCACCAGCACGGCGGACCTGGCCCTGGTAACCGCGCCGCTGTTGCGCGGGCACTCGCACGAGCGGCTGGTCGTGGTCGTGTGCGATGTTCGCGGCGCGGTGCTGCGGCGCACGGTGCTCACGGAAGGCGGGGCGGATCACACGACGGTTCCGGTCCGGGAGATCATCACCACGGTGCTGACAGCGGGGGGCGCCGCATTCGGCATCGCTCACAACCACCCGAGCGGCTCACTGCATCCCAGCGACGCCGACCTGATGGCCACGAGCCGCCTCATGGAAGCCGCCGAGACGGTCGGCCTGCGGTTCCTCGACCACCTCATCGTCACCGACTCGCTGTGGCGGCGCATCGAAGGTTGACCACAACGGCGGCCCAGACCGCAAAGCCGTACAGGCCGCGTTCATCGGATGCAGCGCAATGAAGCAGATGAAGCAGAAAACTGTAGGGCCTTTCACTCTCCACCACCGAAAACGCGCGTTCTCTATGAAAGCGCGGAAGGGCAGCGGCACCATGGAAAGCCATGCCATCCTCGTTCCTGCGGGCAGGCCATTTCATGACCGGCCAATTGCTCGTGATACGTGGTCCCGCGCCTCCCGGAGGGGGCGGGACCACGTGGCCCGCTGCCGGGCGATCCTCGGATTTCGATCATGAAGAGGACAACGATCCGACGGCAGGTTCACCGGAGATCGTGGACAGCGCCACCATCGGTGATCCAGGCAAGTCGACCACCGAGGACACCTCCCGCCAGGCTCCTCGGGTTCGCGTCCACGGGAGCCGGTCACGTTCACGGACGTGACCGGCCTCCGACGAGGAGCGAGCGGCGAGCGTACTCAGCTGAAGTGCGCGGCGTGGCCGTGGACCCACTCGCTGAAGCTGCGAGCAGGACGGCCGGTGAGGTTCTCAACGGTCGGGACCACGGTGTACGCCTCTGGAGGCGGATCGCTCTGCCACGCGGCGAGCAGGTCGATCAGCTCGTCCGCGTGACCCGCCTGCTTCCATCGCGCCCGTGCCTGCTCCTCGGTGAGCTCGTCGAACCGCAGCGCACGATCGATGACGGCGGCGATGATGTCGAGCCGCCGACGCGGGGTCAGCGCCTCGGGCCCGGTCAGCGTATAGATCTTGCCCGCGTGCCCCGGCTCGACGAGCACAGTTGCCGCCACCGCTCCGACGTCGGCCTCGTGCACCATCGCGGCCGGAACATCACCGAACGGTTCCCGTACCGAATCTTCGGTGCGGATGGACTCGGCCCAGCCGAGCGTGTTGCCCATGAAGTCGACGGGCTGGAGCCGGGTCCATGCGAGTTCGCTCGTCTCTACGGCCTCCTCCACCGGGCCCAGTTGCCCGTTCCACAGGACGGTGGCGCGGCGGACGCCGGATTTCAGGGCCAGGGCGACGATGTCGGGGCCGGTTCGCAGCGTGGCGTAGTCGTCTCCGCCCACGGTCAGCAGGTGTACGCCGGTCACGCCGTCGAAGGCGGGCGCGAGGGTCTCCGGGGCCGTGAGGTCTCCGGCCACCACCTCCACCTGCGGCGGCAGGTCGGCCTTCGCCGGGTCGCGGGTCAGTGCGCGGACCTGCTGTCCGGCCTGGAGCAGGTGGTCGACGACGTGGCGACCGGCCTTCCCGGTCGCTCCGGTCACGAGGAACGTCATGCCAGGTCCTCCTTTCAGAGAACCCCGACGCTAAGACCTCAACCACGCCTGAGGTCAACCGCTCCGACTGGCCGGCGGCTGGAAAAGGAGGACTCCGGCGGGCCTGAGCGACCAGGAAGCCCGCCGGAGTGCCCCGGTGACCCCCCGCGAGCAGGCGGCAGGAGCTCGCGGGGGAGTTGACCCGGCAGGCGTGGTGCGTGGGATGACGCCTGCCGGGAGCCTTCAGCGGGGTACACACCTCCCGGATCGTCTCCGGCAGGCTGAGTGGGGCCATCCCCTCAGGAAGAGGAGGGCTCGCGCCAGCGCGGACGGCCGGCGTCGCGCGATCATCGTGCCGCTCCCTTCAGCAGCTTGGCCCACAGTTCGTTGATCGTCAGAGCGACCGCGTCCGGACTCTCCGCAATGAGCAATCCACCACACTCCTTGCTGATCCGGCGGATGAAGCGCACACCGCCTGCCTGACACAACTCGTAGGACGTCGGCTGGCAATCGCAGGTGTAGTCGCGAACCCGCACCCGGACCATCCGGGGCTGCTCCGGCAGCCAATCGATCAGCATCGACACGCCGATCGGTGCCCTCACGTGGTGCCCGTGATAGTCCCCCGATTCCCAGAACATGGACTCACTATAGCCCAGACGTATTCATAGGTCTATGCCCGCCTCCATAGACCTATGAGCGTCCGCTTTGTACGCGCATGTCTGCTTTCGTCTATAATCCTGTTGTGCTTGACCGCGAGGGGCCAGTGCCCATCTACAAGCAGGTCGCCGACCTCATCCGCGAGCGGATCGAACGCGGCGAACTCAAGGCGGGTGATCCCGTACCCAGTGAGGCAAAACTGGAAAAGGATTACGAAATCGCCAGAACAACCGCTCGCCGGGTGGCACGGGAGCTGCGAGAGCAGGGCATGGCCTATACGATTCAGGGCGAAGGAACCTTTGTCGGGAAGCCTGGCGCGCCCCACACACTAAGCAGATTTCCGCGCTATCAACAAATTGCCGAAGAAATCGCCGGGCGGATACGACAAGGCGATTTCCCACCAAACAGGGCGATTCCTGGCGAAAAAGTCATGATGCGACAGTACGGCGTCGCCAAGGTGACCGCGCGTCAAGCCGTGGCCTATCTCAGAAAGCAAGGCTGGGTCTTCACCGTCCCCTATCGGGGAACATATGTGACGACCAAGGACAAGTGGCCGAAGAACGAGGGCCAGTAATCTTTGTCCTTTCCCCGATATACCCTTGAGCAATGCTCGATCCTGATGGTGACACTCACCTCTATGTGCAGATCAGCGAGGTGATCCGGTCGCGCCTCGTCCAGGGCGGCTCCCCTGGCGATCCTGTGGCCAGCGAGGCGGACATCCAGCGAGAGTTCGGCGTAGCACGCACCACGGCGCGCAGAGCGATCCGAGTGCTTCGCGACGAAGGGCTCGTCCATACCGTGCACGGGGAGGGCACCTTCGTCGGTGTCCATGCCGAAGCTCCGCGCCTCCCCCGGAAAACGCCGCTATATCAGCACATTGCCGAAGAGATCGCGAAGCAAATCGGCGCCGGAGACTTCCAGCCAAGGCGTCCGATCCCTAGCGAAACAACCCTGGTCCAGCAGTATGACGTGGCACGCGAGACCATCCGGCGAGCCATGGCGCTCATGCGGGAGCAAGGATGGATTTATACGGTGCCGCAACGCGGCAGTTACGTCTCCCCTGAGGAACAATGGCCCACCGGCTGAAAAGCCGACGACGAGTTATTCGGCGAATGCCTGCGCGGTTGCTGCACCACGTCGCACACTTGTGGTGAGCGGCCATCGCCTGTTTCCTCGCACTGCGCCGATCATCGGGGAGCACGATGGCCGCCCCAGTTCACTGGCTCACCAGGCGGAACGACAGGCACACCAGGCGGAACGACAGGCACACCACAGTCGTGGCGTCGTCCACGACGACCCCCTCGTCCCTCCAGTAGCGCCGGTGCGCCTCGCGCCAGTCGTCGATCGTGTCGTAGCCCTCGCCCTCCGACTCGGCGAAGACCCAGGTCACCTCCGCGAAGGGCAGCAGCACGACGTCGACCACCTCGACCGTGGCCGCGTGGGTGCCGGAGTCGTCGATGAGGGCCAGGTGCTCCCCCACGTGTTCGAGCTCCTCGTTCTCGGCGTGGTAGTCGAGCTCCAGGAGACCGGCCGTGGCCTTTTTCCGGCCGGTCAGCACCAGATCGGTCAGCCAGGTGCGCATGTCGCCAGGGGTGCCCAGCTCGAGAACGCGCAGGCCGTTCGTCCGTCCCCACATGGCCGTCAGAATACCGGGATGATCTCCTCGGGATCGATGAACTCGACCGGGACGCCGTCCAGGTCCAGCTCGGGGATGGCGGGGAAGGCGATGCCCCAGCGTTCGACGATGGCGCGGACGCGGGCCATGGCGACCCGCCAGTTCTCGGCCTGCTCGTCGTAGGAGAGCACGCCGAGGCCGGCGTCGCGGGCGTGGTCCATCAGGACGCGGTGGTTGGGCAGGAAGTAGGGCGGCAGCTCCCAGAAGCCTTCGGGCGGCTCCCAGAGGATCATGGACAGGAAGACGAAACCGGCGCGGAGCTGGCGGGTGATCAGGACGCGGGTCTCGTCGGTGAGGCCGGGCCATTCGTTCTCCAGGATCGTCATGCAGATCTGGAGGTGGCGGGACTCGTCGCGGCCGATGCGCTGGAACATCTCCTCGAAGACGGGATGCCGCGCGCCGGAGGCCATCCCCCTGAAGAGGGTGGAGGCCGCCATCTCCCCCATCATGAAACTGGTGAACAGGATGGGCAGCGAGTATTTGCCCACGGCCGTGTTGTAGCCGGTCCAGTAGCGGCCGCCGTTGTGGTAGAGCCAGCCGATGTTGTTGTGCGCGGCCTTTTCCAGGTCGTCGGTGGGGGTCCAGTCGAGAGGCCCGCCGGGCCAGACCTTGGCGATGCTCCGCTGGCAGCACTCTTCGTGGTTCATCTCGTCACGGGTTATCGAGAAGAAGCACTTCCTGACCGGGTCCTCCTCGTGTTTCTCGAAGGCCTGAATGGTGGCGCGGGCGAAGACGGCCGGGCCGGAGGCGTCGAAATTGGCCAGCACGGAGAACCAGTACATGATGCCCAGCCGCTGCTCACGAGTGAAGTCCTCGGGATTCAGCTCGTCCCACGGAAGGTCGGCCGGATTCCACAGAGTGCGTTTCGACTTCTCGTAGATGGCCGCGAGTTTCTGGGTCTCGACCCGCCACTCCATCGGATAGATGTTGGGCTGCGGGATCTCCGGAGCAGGCCAGAAGCCGCCTTCCGGGATCGTGAGGTCCGCCATGTGTGACACCTCCAACCCCTATCCTGCGTCCAGCCGTCATGCCTTTCAAGTACCCATCACGTACGGGCCCGCTGGGTGATGGCGACGCACGCGAGTACGGCCAGCGCCGCGACCACCGTGGCCATGCCGAACCTCTCCCCCATCAGGAACCAGGCCCACACCAGCGTGAGCAGCGGCTGGACGAGCTGGGTCTGGCCCGCCCTGGCGATGCCGCCCCTGGCGAGGCCCGCGTACCAGGGGAAGAAGCCGAGGAACATCGAGATCAGGCCCGCGTACGCGAGGCCGGCGAGGGAGGCCGGGGTGGGGGTCATGGGGGTGGTGAGGGCCAGGACCGCGGTGATCGGCGCCGTGAGGGGGAGGGACAGGACGACGGTGTACGAGATGACCTGCCAGCCGGGCGTGGTCCTGGACAGCGTGCCGCCCTCGGTGTACGCGATGGCGGCCGACAGGAGGGCGCCCACCAGGAGCAGGTCCGACCAGGTGGCGGCCGTCTCGCCGCTGACGAGGGTGAACGCCGTGATGGCGGCGGCGCCTGCCGTACAGGCTGCCCAGAACAGGGGGCGCGGGCGCTCGCCCGCGCGCAGGACGGCGCAGGCCGCGGTGGCGGCGGGCAGGAGGCCGATGACCACGGCGGCGTGCGAGGTGTCGGCGCCCAGGTGCAGGGCCAGGCCGCTGAAGACGGGGAACCCGAACACGACGCCAAGGGACATCACGGCGTACGCGGGCCAGTGCCGTCTCGGCGGGATCAGGGGAAGGCGGAGCGCTTTGAGACAGACCAGGGCCACCATCCCGGCGAGGAAGGCGCGGCCGATCGCCACCAGCCACGGATCGAAGCCCTGCATCGCGTAGACGGTGGCTGGGAAGGAGCCGGAGAAGGCCAGCACTCCCAGGAAGGCGAGGGCCGTGCCGGTCTGCCGCACCTCGGGGAGCGGGACCGCTACTCGCAAGGCGACAGTAGCGCTATCGTCATCCTTCATGGACAACGATAGCAGTATCGCGCAGATCGCCGCGATTCTGCGCGAAGAGGCCGCCCGGCTCCGGCCCGGTGACCGGCTCCCGTCCAGCAGGGAGATCATGCGCCGCCATGGCGTGAGCCCGGTGACCGTCTCGCGGGCTCTCGGGCAGCTCGCCGCCGAGGGCCGGGTGGTCACCAGGCCGGGCAGCGGGGCGTTCGTGGCGACGCGGCGGGAGTGGACGGCGGACGCCGCGGACTTCTCCTGGCAGACGGTCGCGCTCGGCGATCGGGTGATCGACGAGGAGCCGGTGGCGGCGCTGCTGCGCGTGGCGCCCGAGGGCGCGGTGCCGCTGACCGGCGGCTACCTGCCCATGGGCCTGCGGCCCGACCGGCAGCTCGCGGCCGCCGGCGCCAGGGCGGTGCGCAGGCCGGAGGCGTGGGCGATGCCGCCGCTGAACGGGCTGGGCGAGCTGCGCGGGTGGTTCGCCGCCCAAGCCGGCGGGGAGGTGACGGGCAACGACGCGCTGATCGTGAGCGGCGGGCAGGCCGCGCTGTCCCACGCCTTCAGAGCGCTGGCCGCGCCCGGCACCCAGGTGCTGGTGGAGACGCCGACGTACCCGGGGGCGCTGGCGGCGGCCAAGGCGGCGGGGCTGCGCGCGACGGCGGTGCCCATCGACAGGGACGGCGTACGGCCTGACCTGCTGGCCGAGGCGTTCGCCGTCTCGGGGGCGCGGGTGTTCTTCTGCCAGCCGACGTTGCAGAACCCCACCGGGGTGACGCTCGGCCACGAACGCCGGCGGCAGGTGCTGGAGGTGGCCAGGGCGGCGGGGGCGTTCGTGATCGAGGACGACTACGCCCACCACCTGACCGAGCAGGCACCGCCGTCGCTGCTGTCCATGGACGCGCACGGCACCGTGGTCCACATCCACTCGCTCACCAAGATCCTGTCGCCGAGCATGCGACTGGCGGCCGTCATCGCGCGCGGGCCCGCGGCGCACCGGCTGCGGGCCGGCCAGCTGGTGGAGTCGTTCTTCGTGGCCCGGCCGCTGCAGGAGACGGCGCTGGAGTTCGTCGGCTCACCGGCCTGGCAGCGGCACCTGGCGGCCGTCCACGCCGAGATCGCCACCAGGCGCGACGCGCTCGCGGCGGCGCTGGCCGCGCGGATGCCGCAGGCGGAGCCCTACCTGCTGCCGAACGGCGGCATGCACCTGTGGCTGCGGCTGCCGCCGCAGACCGACGAGCGTGCCCTGGTGGAGGCGGCCAAACGCAACGGCGTCCTGGTCAGCCCCGGCAGGATCTACTACCCGTCGGAGCCGCCCGGACCGCGCATCCGGGTCACCCACATCGCGGCCGCGAACCTCACGGAGCTGGCCGAGGGCGTGCGCAGGCTGGCCCAGGCCCTCGACGCATGCGGATGATCACGAGCCAGTACAGTGGGCGCATGCCGGCGCGCACGGAGTTGGTCCGCGAGGCCGGCGCGCGGTCGCCCGAGTCACCGGTGCTGCCGCTGCGGGTGACGATCGGCGCGCGTCCCGGCCTGGTGCCGGTGGCGGGCGGGGTCACGGGTGCCCTGGCGTGCATCGCGGCGGCGATGACGGGCGATTCGGGGGATCGGCTGAAGGTGTGCGCGGTGGAAACGTGTCCGTGGGCGTTCATCGACGGGTCGAGAAATCGATCACGATCGTGGTGTTCCATGAGGGTCTGCGGTAACCGCACCAGAACACGCGCTTACCGGGCGAGGAAGCAGGGTTCGCGTCATCCCCAAGGCGCAAACACCGATACGGTGTAACTCGTGCCTTGTGGCACGAAGAGCAGGCGAAGGAGCGGGCCGAGATGGCAGACGTAGGCGTCCGGGCGGCCCGGCGCGAGGATGTGCTTCAGGTGGCGAATGTCCAGGTCCGTGCCTGGCGACTCGGCTACCGGGACTTTCTGCCCGAGGGTCCTCTCGAACAGATGACAGGCCCCGCTGCCGAGAAGATGTGGCTACGGCAGTGGGATGAGGCGATCGTCGCCCCGCCCACCTCCCGGCACCGGGTGCTGGTCGCGGTGGAGACGATCCTCGACACCGAGGGCTTTCCCGCGCTGGGCGTCGGCGGCAGCGCCGCCCCGATGACGCCGCGGGGCGGCGAACGGGTGGTCGGGCTGGCCTCACACGCGCCCGCCGAGGACCCCGATCTCGACCCGACCGTCGTGGCGGAGATGCTGACGCTGCTCGTGGACCCCGACTTCGTCCGGCGCGGCCACGCCAGCCGCCTGCTGAACGCCACCGTCGACCACCTGCGCGAGGACGGCTATCGCCAGATCGTCACTTGGGTGTTCTCCGACAACTACGCGGTCCTCGGCTTCCTGGAGTCGGCGGGGTGGGGTGAGGACATGGCCGAGCGCGTGCTCGACATGGGCCGGCCTATCCGCATGGTCAGGCTCACCACCGACATCAGCTGATGGCGACTCCTGCTCAGTGGCTCGCCGGCGCACGCCCGCGCACCCTGCCGAACGCGATCGTCCCGGTCATGGTCGGCACCGGGGTGGCGATCGGCGAGGGCGGCTTCAACGGATGGCGCGCGGTTCTCGCGCTGCTCGTGGCGCTGTCGCTGCAGATCGGCGTCAACTACGCCAACGACTACAGCGACGGCATCCGCGGCACCGACGACCAGCGGGTCGGCCCGATGCGCCTGGTCGGCTCACGGGTGGCCACCCCGCGACAGGTCCTCGGCGCGGCGCTGGGCAGCTTCGCCGCCGCTGCGGTGCTCGGGCTGATCCTCGTGATCGCCACCCAGGCGTGGTGGGTGCTGCTGGTGGGCGCGGCGGCCATCGCCGCCGGCTGGTTCTACACCGGCGGCAGCAGCCCGTACGGATATCGCGCGCTGGGCGAGGTGGCCGTCTTCGTGTTCTTCGGCGTGGTGCCCGTGACCGGCACCGCGTTCGTGCAGACCGAGGCGCTCTCGTGGGCCGCGCTGGTGGCGTCCGTACCGGTCGGGCTGCTGTCCTGCTCGATGCTGGTGGTCAACAACCTGCGCGACGTAGGCTCCGACGGCGAAGTGGGCAAGCGGACGCTGGCGGTCGTGCTCGGCGCGCCGCGCACCCGTACCCTCTACGCGGCCTGCCTGATCGCGCCGTTCGCGGTGGCGCTCGCCATGGTCGTGGCCGCGCCCGCGGCGGCGCTGGCCGTGCTCGCGGCGCCGCTGGCGATCTCTCCGGTGCGGACGGTGCTGCGCGGCGCGGCAGGACCCGCGCTGATCACCGTGCTGCAGCAGACGGGCAAACTCCAGATGGCGTACGGCCTGCTGCTCGCGATCGGCCTGGCCCTCACCCTTTGACATCACAGTTCGATAACGTCGCGTATTAATGGTCGGGACGGATGCATCCTCTTTTTTGGAGGATGAATGCCCGACATCGCGATGCTCTCGGACACTCCGGTCAATTGGCGTGGAGACCTGCTTCGCTTCCGCAGGTACGTCGACCCCCTCGTTTCGGTCATTACCAATCCCCGCACGGAAACGCCCTTCACCATCGGCATTTACGGCGCGTGGGGAAGCGGTAAATCGACCCTGCTCGAAATGGTGGACGAACGCCTGCTCGACCGGCACGGCGACGCTTTCATCCGGGTGCGCTTCAACCCCTGGGTGCACCGGCGCGAGCCGGAGATGCTGCTCCCCCTGCTGAACGCGCTGCACGACGAGCTCAATCAGGACCCCAGGCGCCGCTTCGCGGACACCGTCAAACGGCTGAGCGCCATCATGCTGAACCTCGCCGCCGACGAGATGCTGAAGAGGCTCAGCCTGGGCACCATGAGCGTGGAGAAGATCGTCAAAGTCGCGCACCAGTACGCCGAGATCCGCGGCCAGGTGGACAGCCAGACCGGCCGCCTGCGGGGCCTGCTCCAGCGGGAGGCCGACCTGCTGGCCGCCCAGGGCAAGAAGCTCGTCTTCTTCGTCGACGACCTCGACCGGTGCGAACCGGACCAGATCATCGACGTACTGGAGTCCATCAAGCTCTTCCTCGACCTGAAACACGTCTTCGTGCTCATCGCCTTGGCCAAGGACGTGGTCGACCGCGGCGTGTCGGTGAAGTATCAGCCGTTCGGCTTCCCCGCGGCCGAGCACGCGCTGATCGGCGACGACTACCTCGACAAGATGATCCAGCTGCCGCTGCATCTCTACCCGCTCGGCCCCACCGAGGTCGGCGCGTTCATCCGCGCGTCCCAGCCGGGCGAGCTGGCCAGGCGGCACGCGGCGACCCTGGAGAAGAGCGTCGCCCCGAACCCCCGGAAGATCAAACGGGTGCTCAACCTGCTGCGGGTGACCGAGGCCATCATCGCCGGCACCCCCGGACTGGCCGGCCTGCGCACCGACTTGGTCGTACGGCTCGTCGTGCTGCGGGTGCAGGCGCCGGAGCTGTTCGCTGACGTGGTGCGGCAGCCGGAGCTGCTGGTCGCGCTGGAGCTGGTCTACCAGGAGCGGCTGGTGGCCGACGTGCTGCAAGGGTTTCAGACACGGTTCAGGACCCGGGCGGAGCGGGTGCAGACGCTGACGCGGACGTATCACGGCAAGCACGACTTTCTGGCGCCACTCTTCGCGGACTCCGGATTCGAGGCCTCCGATGCGGAGTTGCCCGCCTATCTGACGATGATCGGCGGCTGAGGGATGTTCGGCGAAGACCGTTACGAGCTGTACGGCCTGCCGTCCGGCAATCCCTACGCCGGTCGCCCACTGGATCCCCTCCTTTCCCCGTCCGACTGCGAGCTCATTCTCGAGCTGGAGGGGTTCATCCGGCTGGCGATGATCCAGGCGGTCGTGGAGCAGGCGATCAAGGAGAAAAGGCCGGCCTTTTTCCTGATCGTCGGCGTGGGCAACAGCGGGCGGACCACGCTGGCCAATCACGTGATGCACCTCTACCGGCAGGCCGCGGCGGCGCATGCACCGGAGTTCACCTTCCTGGCCCACGGCGCGGAGCGCGGTGACATGACGCACGACTCCTACGCGGTGCTGTGCTCCACCCTGCTCTCGCTGCGGAACAAGATGAAGGGACACCAGATCCCGATCTCGCGGGAGTTGGGCGACTGGTTCGCCGAGCTCAGCCAGAAGGGGCGCATGGTCCCGCTGAACGAGTACGACCTGCAGGAGATCGCGGAGTCCACCGCCCGGGAGTGCGCCTCCCGCGAGGCGGGTTTCGGCATCCGGTACGAAGGCGTGCCGGACAAACGGCTGATCCCCCTGGCCCAGCGAGTGTTCGAGAACACCAGCACGGTCGTGGTGTTCACCGTCGACGACTATCAGCACGCCAACACCGTGCAGCTCACCGAGGCCGACCGGCAGGCGTTCGGCAAACAGGGGCACGTCTGCGATCTGAACGCGCTGACTCCGAGGCAGATCGCGGCCCTGGCCACCGACCGCTGGAACGGCACCTCCCCCACCCCCTTCGATTCTGAGGGGATCCAGAAGGTCTTCGGCGCCCGCTCGTACACGATCGGCCAGGCCCTGCGGCACCTTGAGATCCTGCTGGACCTCCGGCTCAGCGAATACGAGCGAGACGAGCCCTGGCCGACCGACGACCTGCGCATCCACGAACTCTGGATACGGCTGAAGCTGTGGCAGCGCGACAAGTGGAACAAGCTGGACGGCATCGATGGCTGAGTACCCGGCCCGCAACCCCTTCCCGGCGCGCGGCACCTCCATCGCCGAGGAGACCTCACTTCCCGACTTCCTCCGTGCGTGGGCACAGGGCATCCCCACCGTGCTCCTTCCCGGGGTGCGCGCGGCCGAGCGCCGCGTCTCGGACTATCTGCGTGAGTTCGGCAACGACGAGATCAGCCGCGGCGGAATCGGCTGGTTGTACGGCGCGCACGGCGTGGGCAAGACGCACGCGGCCCGGCACATGATGGCGTTCGTCAACGACGCGCGGCCCCAGGCGGTCCAGCTCTATCTGAAGTTCCAGGAGGACGATTTCGTCCTCGCCTACCGCCGCCTGATCCCCCAGTTGTCGCAGAGCCTGCTCACCGACCTCAGCCTGCGCTATCTCGGCACGCTCGCCGGCGACCGGGCAGGGCAGGCGGGTGGCCGTTCCCGGCAGGACGCGATCCTGTCCGCGGTCGCGGACGACCCCACCCGCGTGTACGACCTGTTCGGCGCGCACCAGGTGGAGCTGGGGGAAGTGCTCGAGGAGCAGGCCAAGGAGATCTCCGCCGTCGCCGGCAACGGCCAGCACTTCGAGCGGGCGCTGTCGTACCTGCTCCGCCCGGAGTTCTCCACCGCGGCCTACGACTGGTTGTGCGGGCGGCCGATCGACCCGGACGACTCCCGCGCGCTCGGTGTCAGCGGCCGGATCGACGATCCGGTGACGTGCCGCTACGGGCTGCAGGTGCTGGCGACGCTGGTGACCAGAAGCGGGCGCCCGTTCGTCCTGGTCCTCGACCAGTGCGAGAAGTTCCTGCTCGAGGACGGCGCCCCGGTGGGCGCCAACGTCAAGCTGCTGCAGGCGCTGGTCGAGATGATCCCCGGCGCCCAGGGGATGCTGCTCCTGCTGTCGAGCGAGGCGGGCTGGGAGCACCTGCCGCCCGACCTGCGCGACCGCATCGGCACCGGTGATCACCACCTGCGACCGCTCAGCCCTGACGAGGCGGAGCTGGTGCTCCGCGTGTACATCAACACCGCACGGAAGCACCCCGCCGACGGCATCGAGCCCTTCACCGAATCCGGCCTGCTGGAGCTCCTGCGCCGCAGCGGCGGCAACATCCGCCACCTGCTCCAGTTGAGCTGGGCGAGTTTCGACGCCGCGGCGCCGTCGTCCGACATCGACGCCGAACTGGTCGCGACCGCGACCGCGCGCCACAGTCGCTCCCCCGGCCTCGCCGGCCTCGCGACGATCGTGGAGAACGCGCTGGTCGCCGCGGGACTGCCGGCCGAACGGGTGGACAAGACCGGGCGGCCGCCGGAGTTCCTGATACCCGATCGGCGATCCCCGCGTGCTCTGATCAGGCTGAGCGAGGCCGTCTTCTACGACCACGAAGTGGCCAACGCTCTGGAGATAGTGGATCTGGTCGAGCACGCGCGGCGCGCCGGGCGGCCGATGTACACGGCGATCCTGGTCACCGGGTACGTGAGTCCGCCGGTGCTGGCCGGCCTGCGCGAGGCGGTGCGGGTTCTGGTGGCCGATGGCTCCGCCGCGTTCTCCCGCGAGCTGGAGGAGCTCGTACGGGAGATCGCCGCTGGGGAGCGTCTGCCGGTGGAGCCCGGCGCCTTTCACGAGACTCTCCGGACGCTGAACGCGAAGCTGGAGGAGCTGGGCTCCAAGAGCCGGAGCGAGGCCGCGATGCTCAGACGCGACCTGGCCGACGTGGCTGAGCGGCTGGAACGCGAGGAGGCGAGGCCGCCGTCCGACTGGCCGATCCGGCGCGCGGAGCTGACCGACCGCATCGCCCAGGCCAGGAACGCGCGCGCCGAGGCCGACTGGGCGGAGTTCCGCAGGGCCCGTGCGGACGTCATGCGCGAGCGCCGCAGGCGCTTCACGACGCAGGCCGCGGCCGGAGTCACGGCGGTGCTCCTGGGCGCGATCTCCGTGGTGGCCGCGCTGTCGGCGGTGCCCTGGGCCGCGGTCGTCGGCGCGGCCGGTGCCGTCGGCGCGGGCGGCGCAGCCGTCCTCCTCGGACGATCGCGCGGCGCCGTGGTCGTGCACCGGGCCGGGGCGCCTCTGGAGAACCGGCGTGATCTTGACGTGCTCGCCCGTGGACTGCGCGCTTACGCCGACCCGCACGCCGCCGACCCGGTCGGCCGTTACGCCTACGCCCTCAAAGAGGACCCCGACGAGAACTACCGGCCGCTGACGCAGGCCATGCTGACCGAACCGCTCGCTCTCGTACGGCAGGCGATCGGGCGTCGTCTGGCCGTGTCGGAGCGGACTCCGGTCGACTGCGTCACAGACGTGCAGCGTGCCCTGCGGGAGCGGATTCCCGAGGCGCTGTTGCTCCTGGCGCGCAGGCAGCGGCATGCCGAGTCCGATCGGCCGCCGCGCTCGCTGCGGGACCTGCCCCCGGAGTTGCGCATCATCGTGGCGCTGGCCAATCCGCAGGCACTCACGCTGGCCGACGGCGCCCTGTCCGGGCACCCGGCCGAGTCGGTGCTGGCGGCGATCGGCGTACGCGGGTCGAACCACCCACTCGCGCAGGCCTTTCGTCGTGGCCGCTTCGACGAGATCGACTTTCCCCGGAACGAGCTGAGAGCCGCCGCGCGGGTGCTGTCACCTTTCGAGCCGGACGGGCTGGGCACCTATGACTGGCTTCCTCTCATATCCGCGATCGACGAGTTGTATCTCCTCTTTGAGGAGATGCTTTATCACACAGAAAATCCCCCCGAATAACCATAAATCTTGACTTGCTGCTACAGGCATGAGAAATAGGGACGGGGATGTAGCGCATCCATGCGATGGGTCGCGTGACACATAAGGGGTGGCCGTTGTTGGGGAGCCCTGATTCGGATCCGCTGCTCACTCAGGGGTTCCCGGCATTTCTCGACGTCGAAGCGCTGCTGGCGAGCGGCTGGGAGCCGCTCGCCTTCCAGCAGTTCATCCTGAAGATTCACAGTCGATGCGACCTCGCCTGCCGCCATTGCTACGTCTACGAGATGGCGGACCAGAGCTGGCGCGACCAACCCCGCAGAATGTCGGACGCCATCGCGGACCGCGCGATCGAGCGCGTAGCGGAGCACGCGAACCAGCACGATCTCGCTGAGATCGACGTCGTTCTGCACGGCGGTGAGCCGTTGCTGGCGGGCCCCGACCTCATCTCTCGCCTGGTCTGCGGCATCAGGGGCGCGGTGGCCACCGGCACCCGGGTCAACGTCCACGTGCAGACCAACGGCCTGCGGCTCGACCCGTCGTTCCTGCGCCTGTTCGAGTCCCTGGAGATCCGCGTCGGGGTGAGCCTCGACGGCGACGAGGAAGGCCAGGATCGCCACCGCCGCTTCGCCGACGGCCGCGGCAGCCATGCGCTGGTCAGCGAGTCGCTGACCAGGCTGACCTCGGGGAGGTACCACCACCTGTTCAGCGGGCTGCTGTGCACGATCGACGTGCGCAACGACCCCCTGCGGACGTACGAGGCGCTGCTCGGCTTCGACCCGCCCGCGATCGACTTCCTGTTGCCGCACGGCAACTGGGCGACGCCGCCACCCTTCCGCGACCCCGGCTCGCCCGAGACACCGTACGCCGACTGGTTGATCCCCATCTTCGACCGCTGGTATGAAAGTCCTGTCCTGCAGACCGAGATCCGCCTGTTCCAGGAGATCCTGCGCCTGCTGCTGGGCAGCCCGTCACGGGCCGAGGCGGTGGGGCTGTCCCCGGTGCGCATGGTGGTGATCGAGACCGACGGCAGCATCGAGCAATCGGACATCCTGAAGAGCACCTATCAGGGCGCCGCCATGACCCGGCTGCACGTGCTCACCGACTCCCTGGACCGGGCCCTGCTGCACCCGTCGATCGTGGCCCGGCAGATCGGCGAGCTGGCGCTCTCCCCCGCCTGCCGCGACTGCGCCATCATGTCCACCTGCGGAGGCGGGCTCTACGCGCACCGCTACAGCCCGGCAGCCGGCTTCGCCGAGCCTTCGATCTACTGCCCGGACCTGTACCGGTTGATCACGTACATCAGGGCCAGATGCGAGCCGGACCTGGCACGGCTGCGAGGAACACGATGAGCCAACCCTTCCATCGTGTCTCCGGCGCCGCGTTCTCCGGGCTGGCCACGAGCGGCGGCGGCGCCGAGGCGGTGGCCGAGTTGTGCGCCGCGCAGGCGAGCAAGAACCGCCTGCTGGTGCGGCATCTCGTGGACGAGAGCCGCCGGCACCCGGACGCCGAGCTCGTGGCCCAGGCCTACGATGCGCTGTCGGAGCTGGAGGAGTGCTCCCCCGAGGAGGTCGACCGCTGTCTCAGGTATCCGGCGGTCGGCGCGTGGGTGCTGCGCGCCTGCCGGTCGGTGGCCGCGGGTGGCGGCGAACCCGGCCGGCTGACCGCGGTCGCGCTGGCCGCCTCCGTTCGCGCCGGCACCTCCTGCCGCCTCCTGGTCCCGCTGAGTGACGGCGAGCTCATGCTGCCCTCGCTGGGTCGCGTACGTCTGCCCGGCGGCACGTCCCGGGTGGTGGAGGCAACCGTGGAACCGGTCGACGGCGGCGCCGAACTCCACCTCGGCGGCCGCGTCCATCCGGTCTCCGCACAGCGTGATCACCATGGCTGGCAGGTGTTGCACCGCCCGCTCGACGATCCCGAGCTGACGATCGACGACCTCGACCCGTACCGCTGGCCCGGTGCCGACGTCGACGGGCGGCTCACCGACGAGCGCCGCCAGAGGTGGACCGCATGCCTGCGCGAGGCCTGGGACACCCTGACGACGCACCACCAGGACGTGGCCGAGGAGATCGCCGCCGTGGTGTCGGTGCTCACGCCGATCGTGACCCCGACGCGAGATCAGCACAGCGCGTCCGCCCGCGACACGTTCGGCACGATCGCGCTCTCCGACCCCGTCGACGGGCCGGGCATGGCGGTCACCCTCGCGCACGAGCTCCAGCACGCCAAACTGAACGCGCTGTCGGAGGTGGTCGAGCTGATCGGCCGCGACGACGGACGCCGCTACTACGCGCCCTGGCGCCCGGATCCGCGCCCCCTGTTCGGCCTCCTGCACGGCGCGTACGCGCACGCCGGCCTGGCCGGGTTCTGGCGGCGGCACACCGAGGACAGCGCGCTCGGCCTGTACGCCCAGGTGGAGTTCTCCCGCTGGCGCGAGGCCGCCCACCAGGTCACCGGCACGCTCCTGGACAGCGGCGGGCTCACCGAGGCCGGAACGCACTTCGTGGCCATGCTGCGTGACACCCTCGGCCGCTGGCAGGCCGAACCGGTGACGCCGGCCGCCGCCGCCCAGGCTCGCCTCCAGTCCGAACACCATCGGCAGGAGTGGAGCCGGGCCAACACGTCCTGACCGGCGCCGGCGGGTCAGATGGGCGGCGGGTCGAAGTCGGAGTTGAGCCGCTCCCCCGCCTGCACCGCGAGGGTGTCAGGGTGGTCGCGACCCATGATCACCTCAAAGCGCTTCAGCGTCTCGCCGTACAAGCGCTCGGCCTCCTCCTTGGCGCCGGTCTCGCGCAGGTCCTGGCTCAGGTTGGCCGCGCAGATGAGGCTCAGGGGATGCTCGGGGGTGAAGTAGACCTGGATCCTCCGGTAGTTCTCCTCGCCCAGCCGCCGCGCCTGGTCGAACTCGCCTAGGGTCGCCAGATCGTTCTGCAGGTTGATGGCGCAGGTCACCGCGTAGTCATGCTCCAAGCCGACCCGCCCGTCGAGACCGGCCAGGGCTCGGGCGTTCATGTCCCGCGCGGAGGCGGCGTCTCCCGTGAGTCGCATCACCAGGGCGAGATTGGTCCTGCACGCGTGGGTGAACGGGTGGTCGTCACCGAACACCTCGGGATAGTGCCGAAGCGCGCGCTCGGCCATCTCCCGGGCCTCGTCCAGGCCGCCGGAGGCACGCAACGCATTGGACAGGCCCATGGTGGCGGCCATCGTGTCGGCGTGCGCGTCGCCGTACAGCCGATCCATGCGGACGCGAGTCCCCCGCATCAGCTCCAGACCTTCCAGCAGCTGGCCGCTCCTGCGCAGGGAGACCGCGTAGTCCTTGGCCGCCAGCAAGGTGTTGGGGTGGTCCTCGCCCAGCTCTGTCACGCCATAGGCGTAGGCTTCCTCGCTCAGATCAGTCGCTACCTGGAACTGACCACTCAGCCGCACGCTCCGGCTCAGGTTGCTCCATACCTGGAGCTGGAAGCGCTTGCCGGCCGCCTCCACATTGGTCGCCCTGTTGTAGACCTCGCGCAACATCGCCTGAGATCTGTCGTACTCGCTGGCCAGAGCGTGATCGATGGCCAGGTTGTTGCGCGTGCGCAACGTTCGCACATCGTCCTGACCATGAAGACGCCCATGCGCCTCCAGGGATACTTCGTCGACCTCACGCGCGCGCAGGAAGTCACCACGTCCGCGGAGCGTGGCCGCGTAACCGCCCATCGCCCACAGCGTTTCGGAATGTTCTTCGCCCAGGGATGCGCGCATCATCTCCAGGGAGCTCGAGTCGATCTCATAGGCCATGCGATACATGGCCAGCGCCCGGTAGACGTTGCCCAGATGCTGACGAGCCACCAGCACCTCGACGTGACGCTCACCGCTCTGCTCGGTCCACTTCTCTATATATTGCTCAAGGAGTGCCTGTGCCTGCTTGTAGCTGCCTCGTACGTACAGATATCGCGCGATGTTGAGCGCGAACTCGCGCACCTTGGGATCGTCGCAGTCGACCACGTTCGACGGGCTCAGATGAGCGGCCAGCTGATCGAAGTAAGCCCATTTGGTGGTGTCCTCAGGGTTGACCTGTTTAGGACCGGCCAGTAGCAGGTGCACTTCGTGGCGGAGATCACGCCGTTCCGCCTCAGGCGTCTCGTCCCGTAGGAGCGCCTGATTGAGCCGGTGGACCTGCAGTGTCCGCGTCGATGACTCGACCTTGACCAGCGCGTATCGCTCCAGATTGCTCAGCGCGTTGGTCAGTGTTATCGGGTCGGACAGAATGTGCTCGAGTTGCATGCCGGTCGACAGGTCGCCTCGGCGGAACACATCCCGAGGAATGGGTTCGGGGCCGAAGAACGCGCAGCACCGTAAGAGTTCCACTGCCTCGGGGACCCGATCTTCGAGCTGCGAGACGGAGATCTGCCAGGCGGCGGTCATGGATTGCGGATATGTCGGCGCCTTTTCCAGGCTGAGCAGCCGGCCGGTCTGTTCGTCCAGCAGCCGGACATACTCCTCTACCGTCATCAGCGTCCGGCCCAGGAGGGCGGCAGCCTGCTCCAGGGCCAGTGGGAGGTCGCCGAGCTTGTCGGCCACCTGGTTCGCCTGGACGTCGGTCATGGACCTGCCCAGGCGCTTAAGCAAGAATTCCACGCTTTCCTCGCGGTTGAACACGTCCACCTGAATCGTGGGCTCGTGATCGCTCCAGCGTGAGTTGCGCGAGGTGATCAGAACATGGCCGGGCCCTCTGGGAAGGAGGTCCTTGATATCGTCAGGCTCCTCGGCATTATCGAAGATCACCAGCCATTTCCGGTACGGCGTCCCGCTCTCCAGGCTACGAATCACCTGCTGGGTCGCCTGCTCGGTCCCTGTCGCCTGAGGCAGGCCGAGGAAAGGGCCCATCGCGGCCAGCGACGACGGGACCAGGATCGGCTGATCTGCGGATATCCAGAAGACCAGGTCATAGTGGGCGCGATACTGCCAGGCATACTCGATCGCCAGCTGCGTCTTCCCGACACCGCCCAGCCCTTGCAGGGCCTGGGGTTGTGCCACGACCGCGGTCACGGTGTTGATGCTCTTGCGGAGCTCGGCCAGCAGGTCCGCGCGGCCGGTGAAGTTCGGATTGCGCTTCGGGACCCTCTCCCAGACCGTCGGCTCCTGCGCACCTATGGAGCGAGTGTTATCCGCCACGTCCGTCCTCCGCTCCGCGCCCGGAAAGCCAACATTATTATGACTCATCCCAGGGTTGCTTAGTCGAGCCGCTCATAACAGAATCATGAGAAGAATCTTGCGCGATTCCGATCGTCCGGATTCATGCACGCTCATAGGCACCAGTGCGTCATTTGACATTCGGGCGGACCGAAATGAATGGAGTGCACATGCGTGGTGGGCAGTACGGGTCCGGGCAACTGATCGATGTCACCACCGTTTCACTACGCGGCCTGCAGGAAATGGAGAGCGCCGCTCTGAAGGCTGCGGTAGCGTCATGCCTTGGCGACGACAAGGAGCAGGTGGCGGCCTTCTCGAGTTCGATCTAGGGCCGAAACACTTCCCACCCGGCGGCCACCGCGTTCTTATCGCCACATATACCCGAAGGGTATCTTGACATAGCGGACCCATGATGAGCGAGAAGACGCGGCTGCGGATGGATCGACATGGTGACTTCCGGCATGAGCGCACGAGAGGTTGCGCCGGAGCCGTACAAGGGCTTGGACGCCTTCGGCGTGCAGGACCGACACATTTTCGGAGGGCGGGACAAGGATGCCCGCGCCGTCGGCGAACTGTGGCGCACGCAGCGGGTGACCGTCCTGTACGGCGCCTCGGGGATCGGTAAGACCTCGCTGATTCAGGCCGGAGTCATGCCGCGCCTCAGCGCCGGCGGGCTCGACGTGCTCCCTCTGGGCCGGGTGTCCTGCCGATCGAGCCACCCGCGAGCCGCACTCCCTGCCGATGATCCGTACACCCTCGCTCTGCTGGCCTCGTGGTCTCCGCTGGAAGCGCCCACCCGGCTGGCACGCATGACCGTTCCCGCGTTCCTGCGGGGCAGGCCCGCCAGGCGCGACGCCTTCGGCGCCGTGATGCGCACCATGTTGGCGATCGACCACGTCGAGGAGCTCTTCCTCCCCTCTCGGCGCCCCCAAGCCGACCGGGACTGCTTCTTCGAACAACTCGCCGAGGTTCTCAGTACCGAAGACGGCCCACACCTGCTCCTGTCGGTTCGCGCGGACTGGCTGACGGATCTCCTGCCGTACGTCCGCAAGCTCTCCGCTCCCCACGGGGAGCACTTCCGGTTGGAGGCGCTGAACTTCGACGAGGCCCTGGAGGCGGTCACCCAGCCGGTCGAACGCGCCGGGCGCGCCTTCGCCGAGGGCGCCGCCGATCGACTGGTGAACGACCTCATCAAGGTCCGGGCCCGTTCGGACCGCCGGCGACGGCCGGAAGGGGTGGAGCCGGTCCAGCTCCAGGTCGTCTGCAGAGCCCTGTGGAACGCGTTGCCCGCCAAGCCGGGGACGACCGATGTCATCCAGTACGCCGACGCGGCCGCCGACGAGATCCTCGCGGAGCATTACCGAGGGGCGCTCGGCGACCTCGCCGCCGAGCGGTTCAATGACGACGATTTCGGGTTGCGAACATGGCTTCGGCTGACGTTCGCCGGCCGGCCGGGAAGACGGTCGACGGGCCGCCGCGAGCTGATCAGGAGACTCGGATCCGGCCGGACCATGGCCGCCCTGGTGAAAGACCGTCTCGTCCGAGCCGACGAGCGCATGGGTGAGCGCGTCTATGAGCCGGCATACGATCGCCTGCTCGAACCCTCTCGGATGAACGGCCGACCCACCGCTCTCACCCGGCGACGGCCGGCCAAGGGCAGCCTCCGTATGGCCGAGGACGCGCTGTGCCACGGCGAACTCACCCTGGCCGCCCGGCACGGCGCGCAGGCTCTGGCCGCTCCGGAGAGCGACGACCTCGCACGTGCGAAGGCCCAATCCCTGTTGGGCGACGTCGCCCACGAACACGGGTGCCCGGAGGAGGCCATCTCGCACTACACCAGAGCCGCCCAGTGCTTCGATGCCGCTGGAGCGGTAGCCGCCGTCAGCCCTCTGCTCATCGCCATCGGACGCCTGAGACTGGCCCTTGGGCAGCCCAGCGAGGCCGTCCGCGAGTTGCGGGCCGCGATGGCCCGCGTCCCCACCGACCTGCCGATCCAGACCGACCTGGCGTGGGCACTGTGGCACGGCGGACATCCGGAAGCGGCCGTGGGCGTCCTCGACGGTGTGCTCAGCAAGGAGGGCAACAACACCGAGGCCTTGCTCGGCCGCGGCCAGATTCTGGCCGGGCTGGGCCGCGCTCACGACGCGCTGCGCGACCTCGACCGGGCCAAGCCGCTGCGGAGCCCGTCCGCCAAGATCGCCCACGCGCTGGCCCTGGCTCAGAGCGGCAGTATGGACAGAGCTCAGAGCGAACTGGCGGCCGCGATGGCCGAAGCCGGAGGACACGGCCCGGTGCTGCTGTACGCCGCCAGGGTGGAGGAGTTGTCAGGCAGGATGAGGTCGGCTGCGGAGCTCGCAGGACGCGCAATCTCCGCAGCGGCACCCGCGCTGCCCAGACACCTCGAACCGGACGCCCAGCGACTGGCCGGTAATCTGTGACCCCGCCGGCGCCAACCGGCCGACGGCCGGCTCGGCCTCGGTCATGTCCGCGTCTCCTCCGACCACGACCTCCTCGATCGTGTCGACGATCAGCTTCGCCAGGCGCACGCGCTCATTCGCCGTACGCATGGTGCGGTGCGCGCGACGGAGCGCCTGCTTCGCCCGGTAAGAATGACGAAAACTCCGGGGTATGTCGGGCATCGGCGGAGTCAGACCGTCGTGCCGCCAGGACACGCCCATGATGATCAGCATCACGGCGAACAGGAGGATCGAGCCCCCTGTCACGCCGTACCAGGTGACGAGCGCCCCGCCGAGAGGCGCGGCCA
This sequence comes from Nonomuraea glycinis, assembly GCF_014646515.1. Classification (GTDB taxonomy): domain Bacteria; phylum Actinomycetota; class Actinomycetes; order Streptosporangiales; family Streptosporangiaceae; genus Nonomuraea; species Nonomuraea glycinis. Next base: position 175,841 of record NZ_BMNK01000010.1, on the reverse strand, counting down.
GACTGAGCGCGCCGAAGGAGCACAGCCGGGCGACAGCGACCACGCGGGCCAGTTCCCCGGGGGAGATCAGGGTGACTTCCGCCACTCTGATCGCCACATTGCTCAGCGCGCCACCGAATCCGGTGAGGAAGAAGGCAAGGGCGAAGTACGGCCACGCCTCGCCCTGCGCCGCCAGGAGCGCCCCCAGCATCGCGACCGTCAGCGCCAGCAACCAGATCCAGGCGTGCACCCGCAGGATGGAACGCCCCGGCTCCCGGAAGAACGCGACGACGGCGCCCGCTCCGCCCCCCACCCCGCCAACCGCCAGGACGAGCCCGATCGTCGCCGACGACATACCGGCAGATCCAGCGATGAAGATCATTATCAGCGTGTTCACCAGCAGATTGGTCAGGGTGACCAACCTGACCGCGCTACGGAGGAATTCCAGCCTCCGCAAGACCCGAAAGCCTTCGGACAGATCGTGCAGGAGCGACACGCCGGCGGGTCGCCGTTCGAACGTGCGAGGCAGGCTGAAGAACAACCCCCAAGAAACGGCGAAAAGTGCAGTATTCATCGCAAAAGGGATGTACGACCCCGCACCGAAGAGATATCCGCCCAGAGGCCGGCCCGCGAGCGAGGCGAAGTGGGCGGCCCCCTCACTCTTGGCCAGCGCGCGCCACATCGTGACAGGCTGCACCAAGGAGGGCAGCATCGCCGTCTCCGCCAGGTTGCACAGACCCCAGAGCGCGCCTTCGACCAAGGCCGCAATGATCAGATGCGCCAGCGAAGGGCCGCCGAAGAACATCGCGACGAGCACGGTGGCCACGGTCAGGCAGCGACAGAACTCCGCGAACAGCATGACCGCCCGAGGCGATATCCGATCGACCAGGAGCCCCCAAGGCACATACAGGATCAGGACTGGCACGGCCAGCGCGAATCCCGTCCAGCCGACGGCGGTCGGCGATTGAGTCTGCCCAAGAGCTAGGAGCGGGTAGGCGACGCCGAGCGTCCGCGTGCCCACCGTGGAAAAGGCCGAGGTTGTCCAGACCAGAGCGAACTCGCTCCTCTTGGGGATGCGCATCTTACCGCGCACTCGACCATGGACGCTTTTCAAGCCCTCCCCCCGACCAGCCCCTTCCGGGCATGACCCTAAGGTCATGAGTCGGGACGGTCACGGCGACAACCTGCTTCTTGAGGGACTACATGAACATGCTTGACAAGACTCAGAGCATGCGCGCCTCAATATAAGGGACACAGCCGATGACCACTGCCCTATCTCCATTTCGATCTACACACAGTCGAGCAATGGCGGGCAATTTTGATCCGTCCATGATCATTCACGACATAAGCGAACAATGATATGAAATATCCGCATCAAGGCGGCCCTCGCACTTTCTGCGACCGTAAGGCAACATGAAGCATGGATGAGCGCTACATGATTAGCAATGTCCGTTTAAGTCATGATTTAGCGGCTCTGGGGCTGGGCACCGGGCAGGTCGTGCTCCTGCACTCCTCGCTCAGCAGCATCGGCCACCTGGTCGGCGGAGCACGGACGGCAGTCGAAGCACTACGAGACCGACTCGGCCACGACGGCACCTGTGCGGCCCCCACCGGCACCGCCGCGAACTCCGACACCTCCCCGCACTATCGTGCCGCCGTAGCCGCCATGACCGCGCGGGAAGTCGTCCGCCACCGGGCAACGATGCCTGCCTACGACACGGAAACAACGCCTTCGCAGGATATGGGGCGGATCGCCGAGCACCTTCGGCTGCTACCCGGAGCCGTACGCAGCGCCCATCCGCTCACCTCGTTCGCCGCCATAGGCCCGCAGGCGAAGTGCATCACCGACGGCCACGCGCGCGACTGCCTCCTCGGCGAGCGCTCCCCGCTGGCCAGGCTCTACGACGCGGACGCGCTCATCCTGCTCCTGGGCGTCGGCTACGACCGGTGCACCGCCTTCCACCTGGCCGAGTACCGCTACACCGACACGCCACCACGCCGCACCTACCGAGCCGTGGTCGACGACGGACGAGGGCGGGAGTGGTGCGAGTTCGAGGACGTGGACCTGGATGCCGGCGACTTCGCCGCTCTGGGTGCGGACTTCGACCAGACAGGCGTGGTACGGCGCGGGAAAGTAGGACGTGCCGAAGCCCGCCTGTTCTCGCTCACAGCGGCAGTGGATTTCGCCACCGACTGGTTCGCCTCCCACCGATCCCCACAAGAACGACGAACCCTCTGATCCGCGAAACGACCGCCCCTCGGAACGGCCACCGCGCTATCGCCGCATCACCACCCGGGGTGCCACCTCGATGCCCAGCGCTCGCTCATGCTCGACCAGCGCCCGCAGCTCCGGCCCCCACCCCTGCTCCCCCAGCACCGCAAACCCGTGCCGCGCGTACCACGGCGCGTTCCACGGCACATCCCGGTACGTGGTCAGCGTGACAGCGGGCGCGCCCACCGCCAAGGCGTGGTCCAGGACGGCCCGTACGAGCCGGCCGCCGATCCCCCGCCGCATCCGGTCAGGGTGGACGGCGAGCTGTTCCAGGTGCACGTTGCCGTCGACCCAGCCGATCATCGCGAACCCGTCGGGCGGCTCCCCGTCGACCAGCACCGTGCCCGGGTCGTCGACCTCCTCGACCATGGTCGTCCCGGCCGGGAAAGTGATCCCCACCTGCTCGAACAGCCCGTCGGCCGCCACTTCGACCGCCACCAGACCGGCGAGGTCACCGGCTACCGCCCATCGCACCATGCCGACACGGTCTCATGTTCGCGGTGACGGCCGCCTCTGGATATTAGTGTGATGATCGTAGGCTCGGCTGTGCGGAGCCGGGACCCTCTCCTCACACCGTGCCCGCGACCTGACCAGGTGGTGGGCACGGCGTTTTTACAGGTCGAGCAGTGGCTCCAGGCCCAGGGTGAGGCCAGGCAGCTCGCCCACCCGGCGGACGCCGAGCAGGACGCCGGGGGCGAAGGCGGCGCGGTTCATGGTGTCGTGCCTGATGGTGAGGATCTCACCGTCGCCGCCGAGCAGCACCTCCTGGTGCGCGATGAGGCCGGCGAGCCGTACCGCGTGGACGTGCACGCCGCCGACGTCGGCGCCGCGGGCGCCGTCGAGCTCGGTGCTGGTCGCGTCGGGCATCGCGCCGAGGCCGGCCTTGGCGCGTGCCTGGGACACCAGCTCGGCAGTGCGCCTGGCGGTGCCGGACGGGGCGTCGGCCTTGTTCGGGTGGTGCAGCTCGATGATCTCGACGGACTCGAAGTGGCGGGCGGCCTGCTGCGCGAAGTGCATCATGAGCACCGCGGCGATGCCGAAGTTGGGGGCGATGAGGCAGTTGGTCCCGGGTGAGCGCTCCAGCCAGCCGCGGACGGTGCCGAGCCGCTCCGCGTCGAAGCCGGTGGTGCCGACCACGGGGTGGATGCCATGCGCGATGGCCCATTCGAGGTTGCCCATGACGACGTCGGGATGGGTGAAGTCGACCACCGCCTCGGCGCCTTCGAGCCCTTCGATGGGGTCGTCCTTGTCGAGTGCGGCCACCAACTCCATGTCGGTGGCCGCCTCGACCGCCTTGCACACTTCCACGCCCACCCGACCGCGGGCACCGAGCACACCTACCTTGATCACACGGTCAACCCTATACCGAGGTCAGGAGATGGCGTCGGAGAAGTCCTTGTCGCCGTACGGGCCGATCACGGCGAGCGTGAGCGGCCTGCTGAGCACGTCCACGGCAACCTCGGCGATCTCGTCGGGGGTGACCGACTCGATCCGGGCCAGGACCTGGTCCACCGAGAGCAACTCGTCGTAGACGAGCTCGTTCTTGCCGATGCGGGACATGCGCGAGCCGGTGTCCTCCAGGCCGAGGACGAGCCCGCCGCGCATCTGACCCTTGCCACGGACGATCTCGTCGTCGGCCAGGCCGTCGGAGACCACGCGGGCCACCTCGTCGCGGCAGATCTTGAGCACGTCGTCGATCTTCGACGGCAGGCAGCCGACGTAGATGCCGAACTGGCCCGTGTCCGCGTAGGCGGAGGTGTAGCTGTAGGCGGAGTAGGCCAGCCCGCGCTTCTCCCTGATCTCCTGGAAGAGGCGCGACGACATGCCGCCGCCGAGCGCGGCGTTGAGCACGCCGAGCGCGAAGCGGCGGTCGTCCGTACGGGACAGGCCGCTGGTGCCGAGCACCAGGTTGGCCTGCTCGGTGGGCCGGTCGACGACCTTGGCCACCGACCGGGTCCGGGCGCCGGGCCCGCTGGTGCGGGGCGGGGCGTAGACGGCGGGGCCGGTCAACGCGCCGGCCCGCTCGTAGGCCCGGACGACCAGCTCGACGACCTCCTCGTGACGGATGTTGCCCGCCACCGAGACGACCGTGCGCGGCGGCTGGTAGTAGCGCTGGTAGTACTCCGCGATCCGGTCGCGGGCGAGCAGATTGATCGACTCGACCGTGCCCAGGATGGGCCGCCCTATCGGCGAGTCGCCGTACATGGCGGCCGCGAACGCCTCGTGCACCACGTCCGACGGGTCGTCGTCGTGCATGGCGATCTCCTCCAGGATCACGCCACGCTCCGACTCGACGTCGTCTTCCGTGATCAGCGAGCTGGTCACCACGTCGGCGAGCACGTCCACCGCGACCGGCAGGTCCTCGTCGAGGACCCGCGCGTAGTAGCAGGTGTACTCCTTGGCGGTGAAGGCGTTGATCTCACCGCCGATGCCCTCGATGGACGCCGAGATCTCCATGGCGTCGCGGGTGGGCGTGCCCTTGAAGAGCAGGTGCTCCAGGAAGTGGGTGGCCCCGGTGTGCTCGGGGGCCTCGTCACGCGAGCCGATGCCGACCCACATGCCGACCGCGACACTGCGCACGGTCGGCATGGTCTCGGTCACCACGCGCAGCCCACCGGGGAGGACGGTGCGCTTGACGACCCCGGCCCCGTCCCGGCCGGGGTGCAGCGTGGTGGTCGTCACGAGTTGCGGTCGCCGCCGTCGCTATCGTTGCGCGGGGCGCGCACCCGGGTGCGGGTACGGCGCGGGCGGTCGTCGCGGGGCTTGTCGTCGCCGGCCGGAGCGGCCGCCTCGGGCTGAGCCTCGTCGGTGTCGCCCTTGGCCTCCTTCTCGGCGGCCTCCTTCTCGATGACCTCGACGGGCACGAGAGAGAGCTTGCCCCGCTGGTCGATCTCGGCGATCTCCACCTGGATCTTCTCGCCGACGCCCATCACGTCTTCGACGTTCTCGATGCGCTTGCCGCCGTGCAGCTTGCGGATCTGCGAGACGTGCAGCAGACCGTCCTTGCCCGGCATGAGCGAGATGAACGCACCGAAGGCGGCGATCTTGACGACCGTGCCCAGGTAGCGCTCGCCGACCTCCGGCATGTGCGGGTTGGCGATGCCGTTGATCGCCGTACGGGCCGCCTCCGCGGAGGGGCCGTCGGTGGCACCGATGTAGATGGTGCCGTCGTCCTCGATGGTGATCTCGGCGCCCGTGTCGTCCTGGATCTGGTTGATCATCTTGCCCTTGGGGCCGATGACTTCGCCGATCTTGTCCACCGGGACCTTGATGGTGATGATGCGCGGTGCCGTCGGGTTCATCTCCGCCGGGGAGTCGATGGCCTCCTGCATCACGTCGAGGATCGCCAGCCTGGCGCCCTTGGCCTGCTTGAGCGCACCGGCCAGCACCGAGGCGGGAATGCCGTCGAGCTTGGTGTCGAGCTGCAGGGCGGTGATGACGTCCTTGGTGCCGGCGACCTTGAAGTCCATGTCGCCCATGGCGTCCTCGGCGCCGAGGATGTCGGTCAGCGTGACGTAGTCGTCACCCTCGTTGATGAGGCCCATCGCGATGCCGGCCACCATCTCCTTGAGCGGCACACCGGCGTCGAGCAGCGCCATCGTGGAGGCGCAGACCGAGCCCATCGAGGTCGAGCCGTTGGAGCCGAGCGCCTCGGAGACCTGGCGGATGGCGTACGGGAACTCCTCGCGGGCCGGCAGCACCGGGATCAGCGCCCGCTCGGCCAGCGCGCCGTGACCGATCTCGCGGCGCTTGGGCGAGCCCACCCGGCCGGTCTCACCGGTGGAGTAGGGCGGGAAGTTGTAGTTGTGCATGTAACGCTTGGTGCGGTCGGGGTTGAGCGTGTCGATGACCTGCTCCATGCGCAGCATGTTGAGCGTCGTGATGCCGAGGATCTGCGTCTCGCCACGCTCGAACAGGGCCGAGCCGTGCACCCGGGGCACCACGTGGACCTCGGCCGACAGGGCGCGGATGTCCTTGGTGCCGCGGCCGTCGATGCGCAGGCCATCCTTGACGACCCGCTCGCGCATGAGCTTCTTCATCACCGAGCGGAAGGCGGCGGAGATCTCCTTCTCGCGGCCCTCGAACTCCGGCAGCAGCTTCTCGGCCGCCAGCGCCTTGACCTTGTCGAGCTCGTTCTCGCGCTCCTGCTTGCCGGCGATGGTGAGCGCGGCGCTCAGCTCGGTCTTCACGCCGGCCTCGACCGCGGCGAGGACGTCGTCCTGGTAGTCCAGGAAGATCGGATATTCGGCGGTCTCCTTGGCGGCGACCTGCGCGATCCGCGACTGCGCCTCGCACAGCACCTTGATGAAGGGCTTGGCGGCGTCGAGGCCCTCGGCGACGGTCTCCTCGGTGGGCGCCACGGCGCCGTCGGCGACCAGCTTGAGCGTGTCCTTGGTGGACTCGGCCTCGACCATCATGATCGCGACGTCGCCGTCGGCGAGCACCCGACCCGCCACGACCATGTCGAACGTGGCGCGCTCAAGCTCGTGGTGGGTGGGGAAGGCCACCCACTGGCCGTCGATCAGCGCGACGCGGACGCCGCCGATCGGGCCGGAGAACGGCAGCCCGGCGAGCTGCGTGGACAACGAGGCGGCGTTGATGGCCACCACGTCGTAGAGGTGATCCGGGTTGAGCGCCATCACGGTGGCGACGACCTGGATCTCGTTGCGCAGGCCCTTGACGAACGACGGGCGCAGCGGCCGGTCGATGAGCCGGCAGGTGAGGATGGCGTCCTCGGAAGGACGGCCCTCACGCCGGAAGAACGAGCCGGGAATGCGGCCCGCGGCGTACATCCGCTCCTCGACGTCCACCGTGAGCGGGAAGAAGTCGAGGTTCTCTCGCGGGTGCTTGCCCGCCGTGGTCGCCGACAGGACCATCGTGTCGCTGTCGAGATAGGCGACGGCACTGCCTGCCGCCTGCTGTGCGAGCCGTCCGGTCTCGAACCGGATCGTGCGCGTTCCGAAGGAGCCGTTGTCTATGACGGCTTCAGCTGTGTGGACACCCTCCACGGGGGACCTCCTTGGTCAGTCGGTCTCCCGCGCCCTGTACACCGGCACCCTCGTTAGGTGCAGCGCCGGTCTTCGATCGAAGCGCCCGGTCTTGGTTACCGGAAGCCACTACCGAGGACCGGCCCGCAGGCGTCGCGGGTCGCATGGTGCTGAGCGGACGCGGGGGCTCTAAGTGTCTCGGATATTCAGTTGTACGTCAGGCGCGCGGCGCGGAGCCGTTCGACTCGCCGGACCATATGAGAAGGGAGCGGCGTGTCACGCCGCTCCCTCTCATGCTATCGGCGCAGGCCGAGGCGCTCGATGAGCGCACGGTAACGCGCGATGTCGACCTTCTGAAGGTACTTCAGCAGGCGGCGCCGGCGACCGACGAGCAGAAGCAGGCCACGACGGCTGTGGTGGTCGTGCTTGTGCGTCTTCAGGTGCTCGGTGAGCTCGCTGATGCGCTTGCTGAGCAGCGCGATCTGCACCTCGGGCGACCCTGTGTCACCGTCGGCCGTCGCATATTCCTCAATGATGGACTTCTTGGCAGCGGTGTCTAGGGACACGGCTCTCCTTCATCTACGGGCACGCGCGAATGGAAACCTGATGCGAACGACCGTGCGTGCCTACAGTCGCCGCGGCGAAGGCCTTCAGGGCAGCGCGGAGCGCCGCCGTCACAGAGCCGACATACAAGGTTACCACCGTGGGCCGGGTGCCCGGGCTGCTCGCCGTCAGACGTAGTGCTCGGCGTAGTCCTGGGAAGGCGCGATGGGCGTGATGACGTCGATGAGCACGCCGTTGGGATCGGCCACGATGAAGTGCCGCTGGCCGAAGTCCTCGCTGCGCAACGGCAGCTCGGGCGCCAGGCCCGCGCGCACGACCAGCCGCTCCCACTCGGCGTCGGCGTCGGCCACCTCGAAGTTGAGCAGCAGCCCGGCGACCTGCCTGCGGGAGGCCTCGGGCAGCGTCGGGTGGGTGTGGTCGAGCAGCGCCAGCTCGTAGGAGCCACGGCGCAGGCTCACGTACCAGTCCGCCTCGAACGTCACCTCGAAGCCGAACAGCTTGACGTAGAAGTCCCGGGACTCGGCCACCTGGTCGGTGCAGATCACTGGATAGAAGCCGGTGAGTTCCATGATTCCTTCCTTCGCATACCAACGGTATGTGGCGGTAGGCTAGTTCGCGTACCATCGGTATGTCAAAGGGGGCGCGGTGCCGAGGACCAGAGCCGAGCAGCGGGAGCAGACCAGGCGCACGCTGGTCGCCGTGAGCAGGCGGCTCTTCGCGAGCAAGGGGTACGGCGCGGTCGGCCTGGCCGAGATCGTGCGCGAGTCCGGCGTCACCAAGGGCGCCCTCTACCACCACTTCGAAGGCAAGGCGGAGCTGTTCCGCGCGGTGCTGGTGGAGGTGCAGCAGGAGGTGGCGGCCCGGGTGGCGGCCGCCGCCGAGGCCGCGGGCGACCCCTGGTCGCAGCTCAAGGCCGGCTGCGCGGCCTTCGTGACCGCGGGCGCCGACCCCGAGGTGCAGCGCGTCATGCTGATCGACGGCCCGGCCGTGCTGGGCTGGAACGAATGGCGGGCGATCGACGAGGCCACCTCCGCCCGGCACCTGGCCGAGGCGCTGGCCGGGCTCATCGAGGACGGCGTCATCGCCGCCCAGCCGGTGGCCCCACTCACCCACCTGCTGTCGGGCGCGATGAACGAGGCCGTGCTGTGGCTGGCCCAATCGCCGGGACCACACGACCTGGCCGACACCCTGGCGGCGCTGTCACGACTGCTGGAGTCCCTGCGCAGACCGTAAGAAGCTGCAGCGCGCGGGAAGGCTCTCAGGAGGTCAGGCGGCGGGCTTCGGCCACGTCGGCGTGGATCTGGGTGATGAGCCCCTCGATCGAGTCGAACTTGGTGTTGCCCCGAAGCCTCGCCGCGAACTCGACCGCCACGTGCACGCCGTACAGCTCCAGGTCGTCGCGGTCCAGCGCGTACGCCTCGACCGTGCGCGGCACCCCCTCGAACGTGGGGTTGGTGCCGACCGAGATGGCGGCCGGCCACCGCTCGCCCTCGTAGAGGGCGGGCAGGTTGGCCACCGGCACGCACTCCAGCCAGCCCGCGTAGACGCCGTCCGCCGGGATGGCCGTCTGCGGCGGCGTCTCCACGTTGGCCGTGGGGAAGCCGAGCTGACGCCCGCGCTGATAACCGCGGACCACCACGCCCTCCACCCGGTGCGGCCGCCCCAGGTCGGCGGCGGCCCCGCGGACGTCGCCCGACACCAGCCGCTCGCGGATCTCGGTAGAGGAGAGCGCGTCGAGCAGCATGACGGTCTCGACCGTGAAGTCGTACTTCTCCCCCAGCGCCCGCAGCGTCTCGGTGTCGCCCTCGGCGCGGTGGCCGAAGGTGAAGTCCTCCCCCACCACGACGCAAGCGGCGCGCAGCCCGTCGGCGAGCACCCGCTGGGCGAACTCGGCCGGGCTGAGCCGCGACATCTCCAGCGTGAACTCCAGCACCCGGACCTCGTCCACGCCCAGCTGCTTCAGCAGATCGGCCCTGCGCCGCGGCCTCGTCAGGCGTGCCGGGCGGTGGCCGGGCCGCACGAGCTCGTCCGGATGCGGCTCGAACGTGAGCGCCACGGCACGCAGCCCTCGCTCGCGCGCGACGGCGACGGCCCGCTCGACCACCCTCCGGTGGCCGAGGTGCACGCCGTCGAACACACCGATCGTGACGACAGATCTCTCCGAATCCCGCACGCCCGGCCCCATTCGCTTGTGGCGGATCACTCCCTCCACAAGCCTGCCATGCTCGTCCCCGTTCGCTGAAACCGAGGGCGGTACCATCGTTGCCACCATGCCTCGTTACGCTCTTTTGATCCTGCCCGCCTTCAACCGCGTCTACGGCCAGAGCTCCGCCCGGCTCACCCACGCCGAGCTGGCCGTCTTCAGCGACAGAGCGCTGACGGCCACGGTGTCGGACATCGAGGAGAGCCGGATCGGCGGCCTGCCGTACGTGACATTCGCGACAGCGCGGCCGCTCGGCGAGCCGGACGTGGCGCTGCTGTCCAACCTCTCGTCGGTCTACGCCCTGTTCGAGCTCGCGGGCGAGCTCCTCCGACCGCTCACGATGAGCCCCCTCGACCGGCTGAGCAGCGATCTGCTCACGATCCAGAAGTACGCCGGCAAGACCAACGAGCACTTCACCAAACTGCTGCTCAACGTCACCGCGCTGGCCTCGGACTTCCCTCTCGACGGCCGATTGTCGGTGTTCGACCCGATGTGCGGGCGCGGCACGACCCTCAACCAGGCCCTGATGTACGGCTACGACGCCTACGGGCTCGACGTCGACGGCAAGGACTTCGACGCCTACTCGGGCTTCCTCAGGACCTGGCTGAAGAACAAGCGGCTCAAGCACACCGCCGAGATCGTGCCGGTGCGGCGGGAGCGGGCGCTGATCGGGCGGCGGCTCTCGGTCACCTTCGCGCTGTCGAAGGAGGCGTACAAAGCGGGCGAGACGCAGCAGGTGTCGGTCGTCAACGCCGACACCGTGCGCAGCCGCGACTTCTTCAAGCCGCGCTCCTTCCACGTGATCGCCACCGACGCCCCGTACGGCGTGCAGCACGGCAGCAAGGGCGGCGGCGGACTGGCCCGCAGCCCGCTGGAGCTCATCGCCCAGGCCGCGCCGACCTGGGCCGAGCTGCTACGCCCCGGCGGCGCGCTCGGCATCTCCTGGAACACCTATGGCGGCGGCCGCGACGAGCTGGCCGGCATCCTCACCGCGGCGGGCCTCGACGTGGTCCCCTACCCGGACTTCGAGCACTGGGTCGACCAGGCGATCGTCCGCGACCTCATGGTGGCCAGGAAACCCGCCTAGGAGACGAAGACGGCCAGCGGCTTGGCCAGCCGGCCCTGCTCCTCCACGAGCGCGAGCAGCTCGCCGTCGGGCCCGAACATGCCGATCGGCCCCTTGCCGAGGCCCGCCGCGGGCAGCCGGCCGCCGTGCCTGACGACGCGGGCCTCCTCGTCGCTGATGTCCCGGCGCGGGAACGCCGCCGCGACCGCCTCGCCGATCGGCAGCACCGCGCACCGCTCGGCGAGCTGGTCGATGGTGCTGGCCTTGGACAGGTCGTACGGTCCGACGCGGGTACGGCGCAGCGCCGTCAGGTGCCCGCCAACGCCGAGACCGGCGCCCAGGTCACGGGCGAGCGCCCGGATGTAGGTGCCGGACGAGCAGCGGACGGTGGCGTCCACGTCCACGACCTCGCCCTGGTGCCGGATGTCGGTGATCTCGAAGGTGTGGATGGTCACCGGACGGGCGGCCAGCTCCACGTTCTCGCCGGCGCGGGCCAGCTTGTAGGCGCGCTGCCCGTCCACCTTGATCGCGCTGACCTGCGGTGGGATCTGCATGATCTCGCCGGTGAGCGCGGCCACGCCGTCGCGCACCCGCTCGGCGGTGACGTCCGCGGCCGAGGCCTGCGCGGTGACCTGCCCCTCGGCGTCGTCGGTGTTGGTGGTCACGCCCAGCCGCATCGTGGCGTCGTACGCCTTCTCCGTCAGCGCCAGGTGACCGAGGAGCCTGGTCGCCTTCTCCACGCCCACCACGAGCACGCCCGTCGCCATCGGGTCGAGCGTGCCGGCGTGCCCGACGCGGCGGGTGCCCGCGAAGCGGCGCAGCTTGGCCACCACGTCGTGGGACGTCCACTCGGCGGGCTTGTCCACGATGATCAAGCCGCTCTCGGCCATCAAGCCTCTCTCAGCAGTTCCTGGAACTTCGCCATGGTCTCCTCGACACCTTCGTGCGAGGTGAACCCGGCCGCGCTGTGGTGACCGCCGCCGCCCAGCGCGGCGCAGATCGCCGCCACGTCGACGTGGCCCTTGGACCTGGTCGACACCTGCCACGCGCCCTGGTCGTCCTCCTTGAGGACCGCGGCCACCCGGGCCTCGTCGGTGCGCCGCACGATGTCGATGATGCCTTCGAGCTCGCAGTACGGCAGGCCGTACGCGGCCCGGTCGACGCGGGTGACGTACGTCCACACCAGGCCGTCGTCCAGCCGCACCCGCTCCAGCGCCGCCCCCAGCACCTTGAGGTAGCCGAACGGGGAACGGTCCCACAGCTCCCGGGCGATCTCCTCGGTACGCAGGCCGGTCGCGACCAGGCGGGCCGCCATCTGGTGCACGGCGGGCGTGGTGGAGGAGTACTTGAACGACCCGGTGTCGGTCACCAGGCCCGCGTACAGGCAGGTGGCGATGTCGCGGTCGAGCGCGCCGCCGAGCCGGTAGATCAGCTGCTCGGCCAGCATGGCGGTGGCCGCCGAGCTCGGGTCGATGAGGCCGAGCGTGCCGAAACCGTCGTTGGACGGGTGGTGGTCGACCACGATGAGCTCGCGCGCCCGCCTGACGCTGTCGGCGAGCACGCCCAGCCGGCCGATCGACGGCGAGTCGAACGTGATCATCAGGTCGGGCGCCGCGGGATAGTCCGCCGGCGGCACCAGCATGTCCTGGCCGGGCAGGAAGCCGAGCAGGCGCGGCACGGTGAAGTCACGGTCGCCGAAGGAGGCGGTGACGCGCTTGCCCATCGACCGCAGCGTGAAGCCGACGGCCAGCATCGAGCCGAGCGCGTCCCCGTCGGGTGACACATGACAGGCCAGTGCCACCTCGTCGGCCTGCGAGATCAGCTGGAGCGCCCGGCTCCACGCCGCCTCGGGCACGGGCGAGCCGGTCGGCTGCGCCGCGCCCGGGGTCACGCGGGACGGGCGGTCTAGCCTGTCGCGAACGTCGGGCGTCACGGCGCCGGGTGTCCCGCCTGCTCGTCGTCTTCCTCGTCGGGCTTCTTGTACGGGTCGGGCTCGCCGGCGTATTCGGCGCCCGCGGCCCGCCGCGCCACTTCGGCGTCCCGCGCCTTGGCGGCGCTGATCAGGTCGTCGAGCTGGCGGGCGCTGTCGGGCAGCGGGTCATGCTTGAACGCCAGCGTCGGGGTGAAACGCACGCCGGTCTGGCGGCCCACCTCGGACCGGATGACACCCTTGGCGCTCTCGAGCGCGGCCGCGCTGTCGGCGCGCTCGGCGTCGGAGCCGAACACCGTGTAGAAGACCGTGGCCTCGCGCAGATCAGGCGTGATCCGCGTGTCGGTCACGGTGACGAAGCCCAGACGCGGGTCCTTGATCCGGCGCTCCAGCATCTCGGCGACGATCTGCTGGATGCGATCGGCAAGCTTGCGCGCTCGTGGTGCATCCACCATGTTCGCTTCCCCCCTCAGGCACGACAGGCCGTCGTGCGGTCGTTCAGTCTTCGTCGTTGTAGATCCGATGCCTGGCCGACAGCAGCTCGATCTCGGGGCGGAAGGCCACCAGCCGTTCGCAGGCGTCCATCACCTCGTTGCAGTTGTCCGCTGAGGCGGAGACGACCGCGATGCTGACCTCGGTTCTGCGGTGCAGGTCGAGGTGGCCGGTCTCGGCCACGGCGACAGCCGGAAAGCGCCGTAGCAACTCGGCGACCAGCGGACGCACGACGGATCGCTTCTGCTTCAGCGAATGCACATCGCCGAGCAGGATGTCCAGAGTAAGGGCACCCACATACATGGTTGGCAACCACCGCTTGCATGGGAATCGGAAGCACGCCGGTCCTGGTGCGGTGGCGACCAGGTCAGAGCGTGCGGAGGGCGCCCGGCGGATGATCCGCCGGACGCCCGGCCACGGGTCAGGCCCGCGGCTTCTCCCGCATCTCGAACGTCTCGATGACGTCGTCGATCCTGATGTCGTTGTAGCCGACACCGATACCGCACTCGAAGCCGTCACGCACCTCGGTCGCGTCCTCCTTGAACCGGCGCAGCGACGAGACGGTCAGGTTGTCCGCGATGACGACGCCGTCGCGGATGATCCTGGCCTTGCTGTTGCGGACGATCAGACCGGAGCGGACCAGCGAACCGGCGACGTTGCCGATCTTCGGCACCTTGAAGACCTCGCGGACCTCCGCCGTGCCCATCTGGACCTCTTCGAACTCGGGCTTGAGCATGCCCTTGAGCGCCGCTTCGATTTCCTCGATCGCCTGGTAGATGACCGAGTAGTAGCGGATGTCGACGCCTTCGCGCTCGGCCAGGTCGCGCGCCCGAGGCTCGGGGCGGACGTTGAAGCCGATGATGACCGCGTTGTCGTCGGCGACGGCCAGGTTGACGTCGTACTCGGTGATCGCACCGACGGCGCGGTGCAGGACACGGAGCCTGACCTCGTCGCCGACGTCGATCTTGAGCAGTGCGTCTTCCAGCGCCTCCACCGAACCGGAGACGTCGCCCTTGATGATGAGCTTGAGCTCGTCGACGCGCCCCTTCTCGAGGTTGCTGAACAGCTCCTCGAGGGTGAGACGACGGCTCGACTTCGCCATGTCGGCGCTGCGCTTGCGCGCCGCGCGCTGCTGGGCGATCTGGCGAGCCATCCGGTCGTCGGTGACAACGATGAAGTTGTCGCCGGCGCCCGGCACGGCCGTCAGACCCATCACCAGGACCGGACGGGACGGCGTGGCCTCTTCGACCGCGTCGCCGTTGTCGTCGAGCATCGCCCGGACGCGGCCGAAGGCCTCGCCACAGACGATGGAGTCGCCGACGCGGAGCGTGCCGCGCTGGACCAGGACGGTGGCGACAGGGCCGCGGCCCTTGTCGAGGTGTGCCTCGATCGCCAGGCCCTGCGCGTCCATCGTCGGGTTGGCCCGCAGGTCGAGCTCGGCATCGGCGGTCAGGATGATCGCCTCGAGGAGGCTGTCGATGCCGGTGCCGTTCTTGGCCGAGATGTCGACGAACATCGTCGAGCCACCGAACTCCTCGGCCACCAGGCCGTACTCGGTGAGCTGGGCCCTGACCTTGTTGGGGTCGGCGCCCTCCTTGTCGACCTTGTTGACCGCGACCACGATCGGCACGTCGGCCGCCTGGGCGTGGTTGAGCGCCTCGATCGTCTGCGGCTTGACGCCGTCGTCGGCCGCGACCACCAGCACCGCGATGTCGGTCGCCTTGGCACCACGGGCACGCATGGCGGTGAACGCCTCGTGACCCGGGGTGTCGATGAAGGTGACCTTGCGCTCCTGGCCCTCGTGCTCGGCCGCGACCTGGTAGGCACCGATGTGCTGGGTGATGCCACCGGCCTCGCGCGCCGCCACGTTGGTCTTGCGGATGGCGTCGAGCAGCTTGGTCTTACCGTGGTCGACGTGACCCATGACGGTCACGACCGGCGGACGCGCGGCCAGGTCGGCCTCGTCGCCCTCGTCCTCGCCGAACTCGATGTCGAAGGCCTCGAGAAGCTCGCGGTCCTCCTCCTCCGGGCTGACGACCTGGATGTTGTAGTCCAGCTCGGCGCCGAGCAGCTGCAGCGTCTCTTCGTTGACCGACTGGGTGGCGGTCACCATCTCGCCGAGGTGCAGCATGATCTGCACCAGTGCGGCCGGGTTGGCGCCGATCCTGTCGGCGAAGTCCGCCAGCGAGGCTCCGCGCGGCAGGCGGATCGTCGCGCCGTTACCGCGCGAGACCTGCACACCGCCGATCGCCGGGGCCGACATGTTGTCGAACTCCTGGCGCCTCTGACGCTTGGACTTGCGGCCACGCGTGGGACGGCCACCGGGACGCCCGAAGGCACCCGCCGTGCCGCCGCCGCGACCGCGGCCACCGCCGCCGGGACGACCGGCGAAACCACCCGGAGCACCGGGGCGCTGGCCCGTGCCGGCGCCACCACCGGGGCGACCGGCGAAACCGCCGCCACCGCCACCGGGACGACCGCCACCGCCGCCGCCACCGGGACGGCCTCCGCCGCCACCGCCACCGGGACGACCGCCACCGCCGCCACCGCCGGGACGGCCTCCGCCGCCACCACCGGGGCCGGCAGGACGGCCCTGCGGCATCATCATCGGGTTGGGACGCGGACCACCGGGGCGGGGACCGCCCGCACCAGGGCCGGGACGCGGACCCGCGGCACCGGGCGGACCCGGACGCGGACCGGGAGCACCCGGCCGCGCGTCGCCGCCGGCGCGACTCTGCGGCGGACGCGGTCCCGCGCCCTCACGGGGCGGGCCGTCACGACGCTCGCGCGGCGGACCGGCCGGGCCGCCTTCACGGTTGCCTCCGGGACGCGGCGGCCGGGACTGGCCCATGCCGCTGGCGTTGGAGGAGAACGGGTTGTTGCCCGGACGCGGGCCGCGCGGACCCGGCTTGGGGCCGGCACCCGGACGGGACGCGCCACCACCGGCAGGAGCGCCGGGACGACCGGCCTGGCCGGGACCGCCCGCGGCGGGCCCACCACTCTGACGGGGCGCCGCCGGACCCGGCTTGGGGCCGGGACGGGCCGCCGGACCGGGACGCGGACCGGACGCGGCCGGACGCGTGCCGCTGTCGAAGCGGGCCTGCGGAGCCGCGGGCGTCTCGCCACGGGCAGCCTCAGGCTGCACCTGCGGCTTGGGCTCCGGCGCGACGGCCTGAGGCTCAGGCTGCGGCGCGGGCGCCGGCGGACGCGGCGCGGGACCCGGACGCGGACCGGGCTTGGGACCCGGACCCGGACGCGGAACGGATGAGGTCGGCGTCTCGTGGACGCCGTTGCCGGCCTGGCTGTCCGCCGGCCGAGGAGCAGCCCTTGGCGGCTGCGGCTTGTGAGACGACGAACCGCCGCCTCTGGAGGGCCCACCCTTGGATGCGCCCAGAGCTTCGGTGAGCCTGCGGACGACCGGCGCCTCGATGGTCGAGGACGCCGAACGGACGAACTCCCCCATCTCCTGGAGCTTGGCCATGACGACCTTGCTCTCTACGCCGAACTCCTTAGCGAGCTCGTATACCCGGACCTTCGCCACTGCACTCCCTTACTCGGCCCGGGAGGCTGGCTGTGCCGTCCGGACCGTCGTTACGTTGACGTCTTCATCGCCGCGTGCTCATCAGGCGCTCATAGCAATCTGACTCCGCCCCATCAACTCGGCGTCCTACATGACATTTCGTGGTTCTCCTTCTAGGTGGGCTCGCACTCGCGAGGCGTCAAGCGGTCCCGGCACACGAAACGCGCGCAGGAACGCTCGGCGACGCTCGGCGAGCTCTAGACAGCTCACGGTCGGATGCAGCGATGCACCCCGGCCAGGAAGCTGTCCTCGCAGGTCAGGGACCACTTGGTCCTCGACCCGCACCAACCGGAGCAGCTCGGACTTAGCCGTGCGGACCCTGCAGCCCACACAGGTGCGCTGTGGGGCCGCGTGGCAACCATATTCCAGCTTACCGTGTCGACGCATCTACGGAACCGGCGGCGTCCTCGGCCTGAGTATCCGGACGGATGTCGATGCGCCAGCCCGTCAGCCGGGCGGCAAGCCGGGCATTCTGCCCTTCCTTGCCGATGGCCAGAGAGAGCTGGTAGTCGGGCACGATCACTCGTGCCACCCGTCCTTCGAGATCGAGGACCTCCACGTGCGAAACACGTGCGGGCGACAGGGCATTCCCCACGAAGTCGCCCGGGTCCTCCGACCAGTCGATGATGTCGATCTTCTCGCCGTGCAGCTCGGTCATCACGTTGCGCACCCGCGAGCCCATCGGGCCGATGCAGGCGCCCTTGGCGTTGACGCCCGGCCGGCGCGACCGGACCGCGATCTTGGTGCGGTGGCCCGCCTCGCGCGCCACCGCCGCGATCTCCACGGTGCCGTCGGCGATCTCCGGCACCTCCAGCGCGAACAGCTTCTTCACCAGGCCGGGGTGCGTGCGCGAGAGCGTGACCGAGGGGCCCTTGTGGCCCTTCTTCACTTGCACCACGTAGGCGCGCAGGCGCTCGCCGTGCACGTAGTCCTCGCCGGGCACCTGCTCGTGGGCCGGCAGCACGGCCTCGATCTTGCCGAGGTCGACCAGCACCACCCGCGGGTCCTTGCCCTGCTGGATGACCCCGGAGACCAGCTCACCCTCGCGGCTGGCGAACTCCCCGAAGTTGATCTCGTCCTCGGCGTCACGCAGCTGCTGCAGGATGACCTGCTTGGCGGTGGTGGCGGCGATTCGGCTGAAGTTTCCAGGCGTGTCGTCGTACTCCCTGACGATCTCGCCGTCCTCGTCGAGCTCGGCCGCCCAGATGGTCACGTGCCCGCTGGACTTGTCGAGCTCGGCCCGTGCCTTGGTCCCGGCGCCGTCCGTGCGGAAGTAGGCGATCAGCAACGCGTCTTCGATGGCCTTGACGACCAGGTCGAAGGAGATGTCCTTCTCCCGCTCAAGGCTGCGCAGGACGCTCATGTCAATGTCCACGAGGCTTCCCCTTAGCCTTCGTCGCCGTCGACGTCGTCGAAGCGGCGGAACTCCACCTGCACCCGTCCACGGGCCAGGTCCTGAAAGTCGAGCCGTCGGCCGGCTCCTTCGACGTCGAGATCGACGCCGTCGTCGTCGGCGGTGAGGATCCTGCCCTCGATCACCGTGCCGTCCCGCAGTTCGGCCTTCACCAGCCGCTTGGCCGCCCGCCGCCAGTGGCGGGGCTCGGTCAGCGGCCGGTCGATGCCCGGCGAGGACACCTCGAGGGTGTAGGCCGCTTGGCCCATCGCGTCGTCGTCGTCATCGAGGGCCGCCGAGACGGCCTGGCTCACGTCGGCCACGTCGTCGAGACTCACACCGCCGTCGCGGTCGACGATCACGCGCAGCAACCGCCTCTTGCCGGCCTGGGTGACGGTGACGTCCTCCAGATCGAGGCCCTCCGCGCTGACCACAGGCCCAAGGAGCTTCATCAGGTGGTCGCGGGATGATGCGCTGCCCATATCGACCTCCCCTATTGTCATGTCTCAGCCGGGCGGACCTCGCCTCTGGCTCTCCGTCGCATGGCTGCTCGGCCAGCGGCGACAGTTGACACCCTATCTGTAGGAAGGCACGCAGAGAGCGACACTCGGCACCCCCGGACGGCGAGCCTCGGCTCCAGGGGGCGGCGGACGCCACCTCGGCCGACGGCTGCCGCGTGCCGCGGCACGCCTGACAGCGAGGGCGGGCCTGAGCCCGTACGATGCTATCTGCGGTCCGTGACACTGGAGGTCCCTGCTCGTGCGCCAGCCACACCTCTCCCGGCGAGCCGTGCTGGCGGGCGGAGCGATGGTGGCGCTCGCGGGATGCAGCGCGGACGTCCCGCCGCCTCCCCCGCGGGACTCCCCGGAGCAGGCGTTCGCCCGCGCGCTGATCGCGGAGAAGGCCAAGACCGTCGCCCTCTACGACACGCTGATCGCCAAGGGCGGCGCCCGGCTCGTCCCCTTCAGGGATCGGCACCAGGCGCACCTCGCGGAGCTGCGCAGGCGCTTTCCCCAGATGACCGGGCCGACCGGCTCGCCCACGGCCGCCACCACCCCCACGACGAGCGCCAAGGTGACGACGGCGCGCCTGCGCAGCCTTGAGCGCAAGTCGGCAGCGCTGCGGCCGAGCCAGCTCGCCGGGATCCCGCCGTCGCTCGCCCAGCTCGTCGCCAGCATCGGCGCCTGCGAGGCCGTGCACGCGCTGGCCCCGGTCAAGGCTCCCGGGCCGGCCCGGGGCGGCACCCGTCCCGGCGATGTGGACAAGCTGCGCAAGGCCCTGGCGGCCGAGCACGCGGCGGTCTTCGCCTACGGCCTGCTCGGCGCGCGGACCGCCGGCTCGATGCGGGTCCGGATCACCCGTGCCTACGACGCCCACCGGGACCGCAGGGACGAGCTGCGCGGGCTGATCACGGCGCTCGGCGGCAAGCCCGCCGAGCCGGCGCCCTCCTACGCGCTGCCGTCCGTGCCGTCGACCGCCACGGCCGCCGCCCGGCTCGCGGCGCACGTGGAGAGCGGCATCGTGGCCGCCTACCTGGAGCTGGTCGCCGCCACCGCCGCCGAGCTTCGTACGTACGCGGCGCTGGTGATGCAGGAGGCCGCCACCCGCTCCTACTCCTTCAGACCGGCGATCACCACGGCCTTCCCCGGCATGCCGGCACCCGCCCCACCGAAGCAGACGACCCCGACCCCAGGCGGCTGACCACCAGCCGGAACGCGCGACCCCGCCCCCACGGCTGGCCTTCAGCCCGAACGGGCGGCACCGATCGCCGGTGGCCGGCCTGTCAGCGGCGACGGCAGATCATGAACTCCGTGGTGGGGCTCTCGCGCAGGACGCGCACCAGGCGGCGCTCCACGGGGTAGAGCGCGGCCCCGGCCAGCCAGCCGGTCACCTCGGTCAGGGTCACCGCGCGCAGCAGCCCGCCCCACAGCTTGCGCCACAGCGGCTGGCCGTCGACCTGGGCGTTCATCAGCACCAGCATGGGGACGCGGCGGACCACGTCGAACCCGGCCTCGTCGAGGGCCTTGGTGATCCACGGCAGGGTGCGGTTGACCTGGTAGTCGGAGCGCTCCTCAGGCCTTTGCAGGAAGTTCTCCGACAGCACGAAGACGCCGCCGGGCTTGACCGCCTCGCCGATGGTGCGCAGGGCCGCCCGGTAGCGATCGTCGTCGGTGATGTGGAAGAGCATGTCCATCGCCGAGACGGCGTCGAACGAGCCGGGCTCCAGCGCGTCGCCGGGCTCGGCGATGTCGAGCTGGAGGAAGGAGGACTTGGGGAACCGGGCGCGCAGCCGCTCCACCGCCGCCTGGGTGAGGTCGCTGCCGGTGACGGAGCCGGCGCCGAGCTCACGCCACAGCCGGACGTAGAAGCCGGTGCCGGAGCCGACGTCGAGCACCCGCGCCGTCGGCAGGTCCAGGCCGAGGGTGGCCGCCTCACGGCGGAACCCCTCGGCGCGCACGCGATACATCCAGATATTGAACGCCCGGCCGAGCGCCTTGTATCCGACACCACTCTCGGTCCAGTCGGACTCCAGGCGTCGTTCCCAGAAGTCTTTCAATTCGACATGTGGCTTCATCGCACCGAGGTTTACAGCCCCTCAGCGCGCCGTCAAACCAGCCGTTGCCTGATGCCCGGTATGGAGGTGAATCGGAGGTACGGCCCTCGCCCGCGCAGCGGTCAGGAGCCCGAGCAGGCGGCGACGACCCGGTCGACGGCCTCGGCCAGCGGAATCTCGCCCTTGTCCCCCGACACCCGGTCGCGCAGCTCCACCACGCCCTGGTTGAGCCCACGGCCCACGACCAGGACGGTGGGCAGGCCGAGCAGCTCGGCGTCCTTGAACTTGACGCCCGGCGAGACCTGACGCCGGTCGTCCACCAGGACGCGCAGCCCACGGGACTCCAGCTCGGCGGCCAGCTCCAGGGCGACCTCCACCTGGCGGTCCTTGCCGGTGCCCACGATGTGGACGTCGGCGGGGGCGATCTCGCGCGGCCACACCAGGCCCAGCTCGTCGTGGCTCTGCTCGGCGATGACCGCCACGGCGCGGGAGACGCCGACGCCGTAGGAGCCCATCGTGATGCGGATCGGCTTGCCGTCGGGGCCCAGCGCGTCGAGTCCGGCGACGTCGGCGTACTTGCGGCCGAGCTGGAAGATGTGGCCGATCTCGATGCCGCGGTCGATGGACAGCTCCGCGCCGCAGCGGGGGCAGGAGTCACCGGCGCGCACCTCGGCGGCCTCGATCGTGCCGTCGGGCTCGAAGTCACGGCCGGCGACGACGTGCGCGGCGTGCTTGCCGGGCTGGTTGGCGCCCGTCACCCAGGCGGTGCCGGTGGCCACGCGGGGGTCGACGAGGTAGCGGATGCCGAGGTCGCGCAGCACCTGCGGGCCGATGTAGCCGCGCACGAGGCCGGGGTGCTTGGCGAAGTCCTCGGCTTCGAAGATGGCGGGCTCGCCGGGGGCCAGCGCGGCCTCCAGGCGCTTGAAGTCGACCTCGCGGTCGCCGGGAACGCCGATGACCAGGGTCTCGACCTTCTTGGAGCCAGGGGTGGCGACCTTGACGACGACGTTCTTCAGCGTGTCGGCGGCGGTCACGGACAGGCCGTGGTGCTCGTTGACGTAGGAGACCAGCGAGTCGATCGTCGGGGTGCCGGGGGTGTCGAGGACCCGCTGCTCCGGCAGGCCGTCGAGGGCGCGGGCGGCGGGGGCGGGCGTGGTGACGGCCTCGGCGTTGGCGGCGTAACCGCAGGAGCGGCAGGCCACGAACGTGTCCTCGCCGGTGGGCGTGGGGGCCAGGAACTCCTCCGAGGCGGAGCCGCCCATCGCGCCCGACGTGGCAAAAACGATCTTGTAGGTGATGCCCAGCCGGTCGAACGTCTTGATGTAGGTGTCGCGGTGCGCCTCGTAGGAGCGCTTGAGGCCGTCGTCGTCGAGGTCGAAGGAGTAGGAGTCCTTCATCAGGAACTCGCGCCCGCGCAGGATGCCCGCCCGGGGCCGCGCCTCGTCGCGGTATTTAGTCTGGATCTGGTAGAGCGTGACCGGATAGTCCTTGTAGGAGGAGTATTCGCCCTTGACCATGTCGGTGAAGAGCTCCTCGTGCGTGGGGCCGAGAAGGTAGTCGGCGCCCTTGCGGTCACGCAGCCGGAACAGCGTGTCGCCGTATTCGGTCCAGCGGCCGGTGGCCTCGTAGTATTCGCGGGGCAGCAGGGCCGGGAAGAGCACCTCCTGGCCGCCCATCCGGTTCATCTCCTCGCGGACGACGCGGGTGACGTTCTCCAGCACCAGCTTGCCGAGGGGCAGCCACGAGTAGATGCCGGGCGCGACGCGGCGGACATAGCCGGCGCGAACGAGGAGCTTGTGGCTCGGCACTTCCGCGTCTGCCGGGTCGTCCCGCAGGGTGCGAAGAAACAACGACGACATGCGCAGCAACACGGCTACTCCTTGCTCGGGCCTGATGTGAAGGCTTACAGGCTATCGACTCGGAGCCACCCTCGGCGCGCGCTTAACCGGCGACGGCGCTCCAGCCGCCGATCGCGGCGGCGAACAGCCCGGTCAGCACCGCGGTGCACGCCAGCGCCCTGATCCGGGCCCCGGCGCTCCCGCGCAGGGCGATCACCACCGCGACGGCCACCGCGCCGATCAGCAGAGCGGGCAGCGGCCAGAAGGCGCGCTCGTCGCCGATGAAGCCGGGAGTCGCCCGGTCCACGACGTCGGCGAGCAGGGCCGCGCCGATGACGCCGGCCGCGTAGTCGCCCCACCGGTCGCTCCTGCGGGTGACGTAGGCCAGCAGGCCGATGCCGACCAGCAGCGCGAGCGTCCAGTTGAGCCCGGCGGCGCTGCCGCCGATCACGTCGAAGCGGGACTCGCCGCCGATGACGCCGCTCACGGCCGCGGCCAGGGTGGCCACCGTGGCCAGGAAGGTGGTCAGCAGCGCCCAGCCGAAACCGGACGCGCTGGCCCCGACGGCCAGCGTCAGCGCCAGATAGGCGTACGGATCGTAGACGTGGCCGACCCAGCCGGGGCCCAGGCCCGCGGCGAGCACGCCGAGGAGACCGACGACCAGTCCGCCCAGGAACGCGGCCAGCATATGGCGTTCGATGCCTCGCTGCCGCCGATCGAACTCGGCGAGATCCGCGTACTGCATTGCGCTTTTACTCATGTCCATCCCCAGGCCATCCCTGCCTAAAGACGACCGCTATCAGGGTATTTAGCCGTACAAAAAAGGCAAATTTCGGGGCAACCTTGTGCAGGGTCAGCCGCCGAGGAGTTCTTCCCAGGGGTGGCGGGCGGTGGTGCGGCGGGTGGTGTCGAGGGCCTCGGCCAGGCGCCAGAAGTGCGGGCGGGCCCGCGTTCCGGCTCTGCCCATGGGGTCGACGGCGCGGAGCTCGAAGCGGACGCCCAGCACCTCCAGCACGGCGGAGGCGTCGTCGGCGGTCACGACACGGCCGATGGCGTGCGGGTGCCCGGCGAGCAGCGCCGCCACCTCGGAGGCGAAGGGGCCGTCGCGCCACTCGAGGTGCCAGCTCTCGTCGGGGCCCGGCCACCAGGTCAGGTCGCGGCACGACTCGATGAACTCCGCCTTGGTGGCGAGCGCCGCCATGACCCTGCCGAACGCCTCGTAGCGGCGAGCACCGGCGAACGTGGGGTCGTTCGGGTCCGTCCCGTCCTTCGTCCGCCGTAGCGCGTGCTTTCGCCTCACGAGGATCACTTTGATCGCGACGGCACCCTTCCCGCAAGTGGTGGCTGCTGGTACGCTCAACCAAGCGAGCGCTTGGTTCACAGACTTCGGCGGAGGCGCGATGACGGCCCTACGGATCAGCCTGGGCTACGAACTGGAGGTACGCGGACGCACCCGCGAGGTCGAGCAGCGGGCGTTCCAGAACGTGATCGACCAGGTCGTGCTGGGCGATCGGCTGGGCTTCGACACCGCCTGGTTCGTCGAGCACCACTTCACCCGGGGGTTCTCCCACTCCTCCGCGCCGGACCTGGTGCTGGCCGCCATCTCCCAGCGCACCGAGCAGATCCACCTGGGGCTCGGCGTGGTGCTGCTGCCGTTCCAGTCGCCCATCCGCACCGCCGAGCGGGTCGCCACGCTGGACGTGCTCAGCGGCGGGCGGGTGGAGTTCGGGACCGGGCGGGGCGCCTCCCCGCTGGAGTACCAGGCATTCCAGCGGCCCTTCGAGAAGTCGCGGCAGATCTGGGAGGACTGCCTGGAGGCGACGCTGGCCATCTGGCAGGCCGACGGGGAGCCGGTCAGCCGCTCGAACGAGTTCTTCGAGATCCCGGACGTGGCGGTCTATCCCCGTCCCGTGCAGCGGCCGCATCCCCCGGTCTGGGTGGCCTCCACCTCCCTGGAGGGCTACCTGGCCGCCGCCAGGCACGGCTACAACCTGCTCGGCATGACCATGCTCAAGGGCGTCGACGAGGTGACCGAGGACATCGCCCGCTACCGGGAGGCGCTGGCCGAGCACGGCTTCGACCCCGGCACCCGGCGGGTGGCGCTGATGATCCCCTGGTTCGTCGCCCCCACCCGCGACCAGGCCAACGCCACGGCCGCCGACGCGGTCCTGTGGTACATCCGCCGCCAGGTCAACCTCGTCACCCCGCCGGACTACTACGACGCCCGGCACGCGACCCACCGGGTGCTCGGCCAGCTCGCGGCCGGGATGCCGCCCGAGGAGTCGATGGCCGTGCTGCGCGAGCACCTGATGGTCGTGGTGGACGACGTGGCGGGCTCGCGCAAGGCGCTGGCCCGCCTCGCCGAGGCCGGCGTCACCGACCTGATCCTCCAGGCGCAGGTGGGCGGGCTGGCGCACGATCAGGTGTGCGCGTCGATGACCCTGTTCATGGACGAGGTGATGCGTTGATGACGGCTCGCTGGCTGACGCGTGGCGAGCTCGGCGCGGCGGGCGGCGCCGCCACCGGGCTCCTGCTCGTCGCACCGGATCTGTCCAGCGTCTTCCCGCTCGGCCCCGCCGACCGTACGGCCTGCGTACGGATGACCGGCGAGGTGCTTCAGGCCACCGGGGTCGGCGCGGCCGATCGGGTGGTCGTGGCGCTGGCCGAGCCGGCGGCCACACTCTGGACGTCGGCGGCGGCGGACGTGGCGGCGGCCGCCGCGTCGGTCGGACCCCGGGGCCGGATGCGGCTGCACCACGCGCTGACCACGCTCAGGGCCACCACGCTCGTCGCCACCCCCACCGGGGTCATGGACTTCCTGGCCAGGCTGCATCTGGAGTTCCTGCTCGACCCGCTCGACCTGGGGCTGCGGCACATCGTGCTGACCGGCGAGATCGCCTCCAGGCACACGATCCGGCAGCTGGCCGGCGAGTTCGGGGCGGCGGTGTCGGAGGCGTACTCCAGTCCGTTCAGCGGCGGCGCGCTGGCCTGGCGGACGGCCGAGGAGGACCCGCTGACGCCCGTGGCGGACGGCGTGCTGGGGCTGGCCTCGCTGGACAAGGACGTGCCGTACGCGGACGGCGGCCTGGCCGAGATGGTGATCATGCCCCTGGGGCACTCGACGCTGGGCGACACCGTGCTGCGGACCGGGCACGTGGCCCGTGCGGAGAACGGCGGGCTGCCCGCACCGGAGCACACGGTGGGTGAGCACGTGCTGGTGCGAGGGGTGTGGGTCGCGCTGCCCCGGCTGGAGAAGGCGCTGTCCAAGATCGACGGGGTGTCCGGGTGGGAGCTGACGGTCAGCCGGGCGGGCACGCTCGACTCGGCGGTGCTCACCGTGACGTTCGGCCGCCAGAGCCTGGTCGCGAACCCCATGTGGAAGGCCCGGATCCGGGAGGCGCTGCGAGCGCTGACCCCCGTCACGATCGGCGTGGAGATCGCCCCCGAGGCGGCTGAGGCGGCCCGGCCGGGCCTGGTGAACGATCTGCGCGGCCAGCACCTCGGCCGCGACCGGGCGCTGCTGACCTGAGACCCGGTGGGACCCGATCGGAGGCGTGACGGTGGAATCCACGGGATCAACGGGATCGGCGGGGGCCGAGCGAACGATGCCCGGCTGGGGGACGCTCCCCCGGATGCTGCGTGACCAGGCCGCTCGCCACCCCTTCAGCACGGTGATCGTCGACGGGGACACCCGGATGACGATGGCGGAGCTGCGCGCGGCGGCCGCGGTCACCGCGCGCGGGCTCATCGCGCTCGGGGTGCGGCCGGGGGACCGAGTGGCGCTGTGGGGGGTGAACGATCCCTCCTGGGCGGTGCACGCCTTCGCCGTCTGGGACGCGGGCGCGGTGCTCGTGCCGCTCTCGCCGCGGTACAAGGGGATCGAGGCCGCCGCGCTGATCGAGAAGACCGGGGCGCGGACCTTGATCACCGGCGACGGGCCCGACGGCACCCCACTGGCCCGCCTGCTGCCACCGCTCCCCGGCCTGCGGCACCTGGTCGTACCCGATCGGGAGCAGCGGGAGGTCGCGGAAGCGCGGGCCGAGGGGCGGGCTCTGCTGGGCGTCGCGGAGTTGCGGGCGCGGGGGGTCGAGGTCGAGGAGCGGGTCGCCGAGGAGCGGGCGCTGGGCGTACGGCCTGATGATCTGTGCGAGATCATGTCCACCTCCGGCACCACCGGCACGCCCAAGGGGGTGATGCTGGATCACGCGCAGGTGCTGCGGGGCTACTGGGACTGGTCGGAGATCGTCACGCTGGACGAGCATGACCGCTATCCGGCGATCGCGCCGTTCAGCCATGGGTTCGGGCTGAACGCCGGGCTGGTCGCCTGCGTGCTGCGGCGGGCGGCGATGATGCCGATCCGGGTGTTCACGCCCGACGCGCTGATGTCGCTGATCTCCGCCGGCCGGGCGAGCGTCCTGGCCGGGCCGCCCACGCTCTTCTACCGGCTGCTCGACGAGCTGGACCGGGGCGAGTGGGACGTGTCGTCGCTGCGGGTGGCCATCTGCGGCGCCGCCGCCGTGCCTCCCGCGCTGATCACCCGGCTGGTGGAACGGGTCGGGCTGGAGCGCATGATCAACGCGTACGGCCTGATGGAGGGCACGGTCGTCTCCATGACCAGGGCGGGTGACCCGGTCGAGGTGATCGCGTCCACCACCGGCAGGCCGGTGCCCGGCATCGAGGTGCGGATCGTGGACGACTGCGGCCTGGAGGTGGCCGCCGGGAAGCGCGGCGAGATCCTGCAGCGGGGGTACGGGGTGATGCGCGGTTACTGGGACGATCCGGAGCGCAGCGCCGAGGCCGTGGCATTCTTGATAAATCCGGAAATTTGGCGATTGTTGACCGGAAGAAGGAGCTCTATATCGTCAACGGGTTCAATGTCTCCCCTGCCGAGGTAGAGGCACTTCTGTTACTGGAAGGCTCGCTGGCCCAGGCCGCCGTGGTCGGTGTGCCCGATCCGGTCTCCGGCGAGGCGGGCGTCGCCTACGTGGTGCCCAGGCCCGGGACCAGGGCCGATCCGGAGGCGCTGCGCGCCTGGGCACGGGCCAACATGTCCGGGTACAAGGTGCCCAGGCGGATGATCGTGGTGGACGCGCTCCCGACGAACGTCAACGGCAAGATCGACAAGCTCGCGCTGCGCGAACGGCTCGCCCACGAGGGCTGAGCCTTCTTGAGTGCCCGCCGGGTCTGAGGGAGTATCGGTACAGATCCCGTGAGCGAATATGTCGGGAAAATGATGCTCGGGCGGCAGTCAACGAAGATAGGTTCATCCCGACGCGCGATCGGGGATGTATCGATCACGCCGACCCGTTACACCTGGCGGAACGCGTGCCCCGAAATGGACGACGACCGGCATAGGGAGGCGACGTGACGTTGCGCGTGGCGGTCATCGGATCGGGCCCCGCCGGGATCTACACGGCCGAAGCACTGGTGAAGCAGTCGGCCGAGCCCGTCGAGGTGGACGTCCTCGAACGCCTGCCGACCCCGTACGGACTGGTCAGATATGGCGTGGCGCCCGACCACACGTCGATCAAGTCCATTGCCAACTACCTGCGCCGGGTCCTGGAGCTGCCCGAGGTGCGCTTCCTCGGCGGCGTGACGCTGGGCGAGCACCTGTCGGTCGAGGACTTGCTGCGCTGCTACGACGCCGTCGTCTACGCCACCGGCGCGATGGTCGACCGGCGGCTCGGCATCCCGGGAGAGGACCTGCCGGGCAGCGTGGCCGCCACCGACTTCGTCAACTGGTACTGCGGTCATCCGGACGTGGACCCGTCGCGGTTCACGCTGGACAGCCCGGAGGTGGCCGTGATCGGCGTCGGCAACGTCGCCGTCGACGTGGTCCGCGTATTGGCCAAGACCGCCGCGGAGCTGAGCTCCACCGACGTGCCGCACGACGTGCTCGAACGCCTGGCGGACAGCCAGGTGAAGGCCATCCACATGATCGGCCGCCGCGGTCCCGAGCACGCCAAGTTCACCCTCAAGGAGCTGCGCGAGCTCGGCGAGCTGACGAACGCCGACGTCTGCGTGCGCCCGGAGGAGGCCGTGGTGCTGGGCGCCGACTTCCCCCGGCAGATCCGCGGCAACATCGACGTGCTGCGCTCCTGGTCCGACCACCAGCCAGTCGGCCGGCCCCGCCGCCTGGACGTGCGCTTCTGGCTGCGCCCGGTGGAGATCCTGGGCACCGACCGGGTGGAGGGGCTCAAGCTCGAACGCACCCGGCTGTCGGCGGAGGGCCGGGTGGTGGGCACCGGCGAGTTCGAGACGCTGCCCGTCGGCATGGTGCTGCGCTCGGTCGGCTACCAGAGCGTCCCGCTGCCGGGGGTGCCGTTCTCGCCGGAGACGATGACGGTGCCGAACGAGGCCGGCCGGGTGCGGGAACGCGAATACGTCGCGGGCTGGCTCAAACGCGGCCCCACGGGCGTGATCGGCACCAACAAGTCCGACGCCGCGGAGACGGTCCGCACGCTGCTGTCCGATCTGTCCGGCCCGGACGACCTGGCGGGCGGGGAGCGGCCGGCCCCCGCGTCCGTCGACGCGCTGCTGGCCGAGCGGGGCGTGCGGCCGGTGACGTACGCGGAGTGGCAGGCCATCGAGGCCGCCGAGGCCGAGCTCGCCAAGACGCTGGGCCGCGGCGAGCGGGTCAAGCTCGTCGGCCTGGAAGCCATGCTGCGAGCCTGCCGCCCCTGATCCGCGAAGGGAACCCATGCGCGTCACCACGAGCCACCACGTCGACGGCTTCGAGGAGGTCCACGCGGTCCAGCGGGCCCGCTACCCCGGGGCCGAGCCCACCTGGCAGCCGGTGCACACCGTGTACGTCCCGGCCGACCGGTTCGGCGCGGGCACGGTCGCCGCGTGGGGCGACGAGGCACTGGCCCTGGCCAAGGCGCACCTGAGCGGGCCGGGCGAGCTCGCCGAGGTGTTCGGGCTGCCCGCCGTCCTCGCGACCGCCGTACACGAAAGAGTGCTGCGCAAGCTCGCCACCGAGCCGGTCGAGGACCTGCGGGTGGACTTCGAGGACGGGTACGGCGTACGGCCGGACGAGGAGGACGGCCACGTCGAGCAGGCGGTCGAGGCGCTGGCCGGGATGCGCGAGGCGGGGACGCTGCCGCGCCGGTGGGGGCTGCGGGTGAAGTCGTTCGCCGACGGCGACCCGGCCCGCTCGCTGCGCACCCTGGACGGGTTCGTCACCGGGATGGTGGAGCGGGCCGGCGAGCTGCCCACCGGATTCACCGTGACGTTTCCCAAGGTCATCATGGAGTCCGGCCTCACCCAGTTCGCCGCGTTCCTGCGGCGGCTGGAGGAGGGTCTCGGGCTGGGGCGGCGGCTGCGGTTCGAGCTCCAGGTGGAGGCGCCGCAGACGGTGCTGTTCCTGCGCGGGGACCTGGCCGAGACGCTCGGCGGACGGCTGGCGGCGGCGCACTTCGGCGTGTTCGACTACACCGCGGCGCTCGGGCTGCCGCCGCACGAGCAGCGGCTCGACCATCCGGCCTGCGACCACGCCAGGCACGTGATGCAGACGGCGTTCGCGGGCACCGGGGTCGAGCTGTCCGACGGGTCGCTCGCCGCCTCCCCCGCCTCCGGCTCGGCCGCGGACGTGCGGGCGCTGTGGCGGCGGCACGCCGAGCTGGTCAGGCACTCGCTCGCGCACGGCTTCTACCAGGGCTGGGACATGCACCCCTCGCACCTGGTGAGCCGCTTCGCCACCGTCTACGCCTTCCACCTGGCGCGCTACGACTCCTACCGGGACAGGGTGCACGCCTGGGAGGAGCGCCGGGCGGCCGGGGGCGGCGTGCTGGACGAGCCGGCGACGATCAAAACCCTCGCGGCGGCCCTCCGCAGGGCCGACTCGGTCCTCGGCTGACGATCACAGCGCGTACAGGTCAGTCGCGTTCGATCAGGGCGCGCCAGCGGCGGACCAGGCGCGCGTCGACCGGATCGGACCAGCTCCGCCGGACGGCGGAGCCGACGTGGAAGGCGCGGACCCCGTAGTCGAGCAGGTCGGGCACGTGGGTGGGCTTGAGGCCGCCGCCCGCCAGGATGATGGAGCCGTCGCCCGCGTCCGTGCGGTGCTTCAGGACCGCCAGGCCGTCGGCGACGCCCTTGGGCGAGCCGGAGGTCAGGACGGTCGCCAGGTTGGGCAGCAGGCGCACGGCCCGCCAGGACGCCTGTACGTCGGCCGCGTGGTCGACGGCGCGGTGGAACGTCCACGGCAGCGGCGACACCCCGTGGATGAGCGCCTGGGTGGCGGCCAGGTCGACCGCGCCGGCCTCGTCGAGGAAGCCGAACACGAACCCGGCCGCCCCCGCCTCCGCCAGTGCTCGGGCGTCGCGCCGCAGCCGGTCGAGCTCGTCGGCGTCGGCGGTGAACCCGGCGCGGCTTCGCAACATCACCATCTGCGGCAGCGGGCACTCCGCGGCGATCGCCGCGACCGTCTCCGGCGCCGGGGTCAGCCCGTCTGCCGCCATGTCGGTGACGACCTCGACGCGGTCGGCGCCGCCCTGTTCCGCGGCGACGGCGTCGCGCACGTTCAGCGCGATCACCTCGAGGAGGGATCCGGTCATGCTGCCGAGGTTATATGGCGCTCTGCACCTTTTCGCCCTAAACGGCAGAGAAGATCCTCCGAGCGGGCCACGATCCGGGCCCGGAGCTCGGAGGCGCAGGGATCAGGATCAGGCGCTGATCAGCTCTGCGAAGGTGAGATCACGGAACTCCGTGATCGCCACGTCCGTCGCCGGGCGCTGGAAGAGCGCGCCGGAGGCCCGATGGGGCAGGTCGACCGTCCGCACGTGGCGGAAGCCCCTGCTGCGGTAGTAGCCCTGCAGTCCGGGGTTGCCCTTGGCGCAGTCGAGCCGCAGCCACGGCAGCCCCGCCTCGTACGCGGTGCGGCCCGCCCAGTCCAGCAGGGCGTCTCCCAGCCCGCCGCCCGCCCAGAGGCGCCCCACGGCCAGCTTGTGGACGTACAGGGCCGCGCTGGGGTCGTCGTGGGGGGTCCAGAACTCCGCGTCCGCGTGGCCGTCGAGGGCGATCGTGGCGACCGGAGGGGCCGGCTCGCCGGGACCGAAGTAGCGGAGCTCGTCCTCCAGGAGGAACAGCACCCGCTCCTCGATGAGGGGCTCGATGCGCTCGGGGCCGAAGCCGTCCCGGGGCCACTGGCGGACGCCCCGCGAATACAGCCATTCGGCGGTGTCGGACAGGAGGGCCAGAATCCCCCGGAGATCGTCGGACTCTGCCCTCCTGAGTGTCAGCGGTTGGAGCAGGGTGTTGGCGTACATGGGTCACCTTTCGTCGCTGTGTGCGTTGTATCGGATACGATGAGTAATGGCACAATGGGACGCGACGCCAATTAGGCGAATAGCCCGATATATACGGATAAATCGCCATTGGGGGAGCGTGCACGACTCCCCGCGCCCAGCGAGAATGCAAGCTCGCTGCGCCGCGGCCGGGCGGATCACCCCCAACCGAGCTCGGTCAGCGGCGGTCGAGCTCGTATCTGATCAGATGTTTGTCGGCAGGTAGCACCGACACTGCAACGCGCACCGGTATGTCACCCTCGTCGTATCCGACTCGGACATAAACCACAACTGGTGTACCCAGCTCCAATTGGAGCCGCTCAGCCTCTTCCTGGTTGGGCATGCGCGCCCAGATGTCGTCCACCACGCGTACCTGCGCGTGCCCCAGCTCCCCGAGCACCCGATTGGCGCCGCGCTCGATGTCGCCGGGACGGGCGATCTCAGAGTTGGCCACCAGGTCCCGGGGAAAGTAGGAGTCGTTGGTGTTGTACGGCTGGCCGTCCACGAATCTCAGGCGGCGCCGCACCACCGCGAGCTGCCCGTCGGCCAGCTCCAGCCGGCTGGCGATCTCCTCGACCGGCGAGACGGTCAGCACCTCGATGTACTGACTGAAGGCGCGGCCCTCCTGCGTGACGGCGAACGCGAAGGCCTCCCGCAGCTCCCCCGCGGGTTGTGGCTCCAGCTCCCGCTGGGGATAGATGAGCAGCGGCCGGCGGTCCCTGACCACCGTGCCGCGTCGCGGCGTGCGTGTGACAAGTCCCTCATTCACCAGCTCACCGAGGGCCAACCTGACGGTGTTCCTGCTCACCCCATGGTCTTCCATGAGTTGTGCCTCAGTCGGCAGCTGCGCTCCGGGGCCGAGTATGCCGGAGTAGATGGCCCTTCGTAGCTCCGAAGCCACCTGCTGATACAGCACCGACCTTGCCACTTTCACCCCTTTTGTTCCAACAATTTAGACGATCTGGTTCTAGCAGGCCATCACCCCTTGACCGGACGGCATAGTCGGCCGCATCATCCATTCGTTGGTACAAATCCATCGAAAGGCCGGTGAGGGGGTGAGGGCCGGTGGTGCCGGTCCGCGCGGGTACGCCGTACCTGCCCTGGGAGAGCCCTTGCGAAGCAACACGTTTACTGCGTTACGCGGTGCGTCGCATGGGATTCACCCACATCAACCAGAGCAACGGGCGACCTGAGCATCGGGCACGGCACGTCCGACCCGGCCGGCATGGCAGAGCGCACTCCACCGCTCGCCGACCTCCGGAGTCCTCGCAAGAGGGTCACTCCCCCACCATCTCCGTGTGCGATCACTCGGCCTAGGACTCCATCCCTCGCCGGAGTCCTGGCGTCGCCGCACACGGGGCAGGAAGCGCGTCCTGGCGGGTCCCCCACGCCCGCCAGGGCGCGCGCTCCTACCCACCCCGATCACGGCCCGGCCGGCCGCCAGTCCAGGAGCACCACCCCGTCGCCCGCCCTGGTGTGCACACCCCGCACCGCCTGCCCGCCCCGGGGCTCGCGAGCACCGCGCCAGTTCCCGTAGACGAAGCAGCCCGGCACCGCCGCCAGCCGCACCATCACCACGAGGTACGGCTCCGCGCCGCCGGGGGTGAAAGCCTGATGGTTGACGATCCAGCTCTCCACCGTCCCCTCCGGCTCGATCGCCGCCCAGTGCGCGCCCTCGCGGTGACAGGCGGGACAGAAGGCCCTCGGCGGGAAGCGGAGGGTGTCGCAGGACGCGCAGCGCTGGACGGCGAACTCGCCCCGGGCCAGCAGCTCCCACCACCCCGCCGAGTCCCGATCCGGCACCGGAGCTGGTCTCTCACGCACGGCGGGCCTTTCTGCCGGAGGGCGCGCTCAGCCTTTGGTCAGGATGAGGGCGGAGGTGGCGGGCAGGATGTAGCCGGGCTGGGCGGTGGACAGGGCCACCTCGGCGCCGGGCACCTGGCGGTCGGCCGCGTCGCCACGGAGCTGGGAGACGGCCTCGGCGATGTGGTTGATGCCGTGCACGTAGCCCTCGGACAGGAAGCCGCCGTGCGTGTTGACCGGGAGCCGGCCGGCGGAGACCGCGTACGGGCCGCCCTCGCCTTTCGGGCAGAAGCCGTAGTCCTCCAGCTGGACGAGCACGGAGTAGGTGAAGCAGTCGTAGAGCTCCGCGACGTCGATGTCCGAGGGGCCCAGCCCGGCCTGGGCGTACAGGCGGGGCGCGAGGGCGGCGGCGGCGGAGGTGGTGGGGTCGGCGGCGCCGCCCGACAGGTGCGAGGCGCCGCCGCCCCAGGCGGCGGCGGAGATGAGCACCGGCGGGCGGCGGAGGGTACGGGCGCGCTCGGCCGTGGTGATGACCAGGGCGCAGGCGCCGTCGGTCTCCAGGCAGCAGTCGAGGAGCCGGAACGGCTCGGCGATCCATCTGGCGGCCAGGTAGTCGTCGAGGGTGATGGGGGTGCGCATGAGGGCGCGCGGGTTCTTGGCGGCCGACGCGCGCTGGGTGACGGCGATGTGCCCGAAATGCTCGGCTTTAGTGCCATATTTCAGCATGTGAGCGCGGGCATACATGGCGTACTGCTGGGGTGGCGCGACGTAGCCGTACGGGGCCTGGAACTGGATCTCCGGGCTGACCGGCAGCCCCCGGCCGGTGCCGCCCATCCGGAACTCCGAGCGGGCGTTGACGGCCCGGTAGCAGACCACGGTCTCGGCCAGGCCCGCCGCCACCGCGAGCGCCGCCTGGCCGACCACGGCGTGCGAGACGCTGCCGCCGCCGAACTGGTCCAGGTGCCAAGTGGGATCGTGCACGCCCAGCGCGGGACCGACCACGGTGGGCGCCACGGAGTCCCCCACCCGATGGGTGGCCAGGCCGTCCACGTCACCGGGGCCCAGTCCGGCGTCGTCGAGCGCGGCCATGATCGCGCGGCAGGCCAGGGTGAGCGTGCTGACGCCGGAGTCCCTGGTGAAGGCCGTGTATCCCACGCCGGCCACGGCCGTACGATCCCTGAATTCAAGCAAGCGCTTGGCCACATCGTCACGCTAGGCGGGAAATTCACGACATGTCAACGCGTACCGCATTCCGCTTGACAGCCCTTCGGCCGCGCGCCTACCGTCCAAGCAAGCGCTTGGTATGATTGCCGCGTCAGGGTGAAGAGGAGACGACCATGGGCACGCACGCCGCCGGTCTGATCGCACCGGGAACGATCGCGCCGCACACGCCACCGACCGCGCTCGCGCCGACCGGGGTGATCGCACCGGATCGGCGGGTCGCTGCCTTGACGCCTCGCCAGCGCAGCACTCGCAACGGAGCCGCCATGCCGACCGGCCCTTCCAGCGGCAGTTGCCGAGAAGACGGCCATCTCGACAGCAAGACGTTCCGGTCGGTGCTCGGCCGGTTCGCCACCGGAGTGGTGGCGATCACCGCCCTCGACCCCGTGGACGGCCGGCCGTACGGCCTGGCGGCCAACTCCTTCACCTCGGTGTCGCTGGATCCGCCGCTGGTGGCGTTCTGCGTGGCGCACACGAGCACGAGCTGGCCGCGGGTGCGGGGCGCGACGGCGCTGACCGTGAACGTGCTGGCCGAGGACCAGCAGGCCGTCTGCGCCCAGCTGGCGTCCAGGGGCGGCGACAAGTTCGCCGGGCTGCGCTGGACCGGCTCCCCCGGCGGCAACCCGGTGCTCGACGGCGCGCTGGCCTGGATCGACTGCGTGGTGGAGGCCGAGCACCCGGCCGGCGACCACATGATCGTGGTGGCCCGGGTGCAGCAACTCGACACCCACGCCGACGGCGGCCCGCTGGTGTTCTACCGCGGCGGCTACGGCGGCTTCGTCGAGTGACCGCCGGCCGGGTGGCCGGCGGTCGGGCGACCGCCAGGTGAGTGACCGCCAGGTGAGTGACCGCCAGGTGAGTGACCGCCAGGTGAGTGACCGCCGGGTGAAGGACCGCCGGGTGAAGGACCGCCGGGTGAAGGACCGCCAGGTGAACCGTGCTGGTCAGAACCGCGCCAGGCTAGGCGGAAGAGGCCGGCGGGATCTACTGTCCAAGGTATGGGCACACGCTCCTCGTTCCTGCTCGATGTCCTCATGGCGGAGTTCGGCGAATCGATCAAGCGTGATCCTCCCGCTTTCAGGAGGAAGTTCCGGAAGATGGCGGCCTCCCCCTTCGCGTTCTACCGGGGCAGCGCGTCCCTGTTCTACGCGGACCTGACCGGGCCGTACGCCGACGACTCCTATCTCGACCCGGCCACCAGCAGGGTGTGGATCCACGGCGACCTGCACGCGGAGAACTTCGGCACCTACATGAACGCCTCGGGCGTGCTGGTGTTCAACGTCAACGACTTCGACGAGGCGTACGTCGGCCCGTACCTCTGGGATCTCAAGCGCTTCGCCGCGAGCGTGGCGCTGCTGGGCTACGCCAAGGCGCTGTCGGACGAGGTGATCGGCGGGCTCGTCGGCGGCTTCGCGGGGGCCTACCTGACCGAGCTGGCCGCCATCGCGCGCGGCGGCGACGACGCCATCGGGTCGCTCACGCTCGACACCACCTCCGGAGTGCTGCACCGGGTGCTGCAGACGGCCCGACTGCGCACGCGGGTGGCGATGCTGGAGGTGGAGACGGTGGTCGAGGAGTACGACCGGCGCTTCGCGTTCATGGAGGGGCGCGAGCCCGTCGAGGCCGGGACCCGGGCGCAGGTGCTGGCGGCCTTCGAGGACTACCTGACGACGCTGCCGACGCCGTCGAGCCCGGTCGAGCACGTCATCAAGGACGTGGCGCTGCGCAAGGGCGTGGGCATCGGCTCGGCCGGGCTGCCCTCCTACAACCTGCTGCTGGAGGGCACGTCACAGGCGCTGGAGAACGACGTCATCCTCTACATGAAGCAGGCGCAGGTGCCGGCGGTGGCGCGCTACATCACCGATGAGAAGGTGACCCACTACTTCCGCCATCAGGGGCACCGGACCGCCGAGTCGCAGCGGGCGCTGCAGGCCTACGCCGATCCCTGGCTCGGCCACACCACGCTGGGCGGGGTGGGGCAGCTCGTGGCCGAGGTGTCGCCCTACTCCGCGGATCTGGACTGGGACGACGTCAGCGAGCCGGCGGAGCTGGAGGCGATCGTCCAGGACCTGGGCCGGGCCGTGGCGCGCATGCACTCGGTGGCCGACGACGAGTCCAGCCATGACCTGGTGAGCTTCTCCACCGAGGAGGCGATCGTGGGGGTGGTGGCCGACGACAGGGCCGGCTTCACCGAGGTGCTGGTGGACTTCGCGCACCGTTACGGGGCGCAGGCCCGCGAGGACCACCAACGGTTCGTCGACCTGTTCCGCAACGGCCGGCTGCCCGGGATCTGACTGGCAACCGACCGTTCGGTATGGCAAGCTTCCGAGACATGACTCTGTTCTCGGTGGAAGGCAAGACCGTCGTCGTCACGGGCGGTTCGCGCGGTATCGGACGCATGATCGCGGCCGGATTCGTCCAGGCGGGCGCGCACGTGCACATCTCCGCGCGCAAGGCCGCCGAGGTGGAGAAGACGGCCGCGGAGCTCGGCTGCTCCTCGGTGGTCGCGGACCTGTCCACGCCCGAGGGGGTGGAGGCGCTGGTGTCGGCCGTCGACGGGCCGGTGCACGTGCTCGTCAACAACGCGGGCGCCACCTGGGGCGCGCCCCTGGCCGACTATCCCGAGCACGCCTTCGACAAGCTCTGGAACATCAACGTCAAGGGGGTCTTCTACGTGACCCAGCGCTTCCTGCCCCAGTTGCGCCAGGCGGCCGGCGCGGAGGACCCGGCGCGGGTGATCAACGTGGGATCCATCGACGGGATCAGGGTGCCGGAGATGGACACCTTCGCCTACTCCTCCACCAAGTCGGCCGTCCACATGCTGACCAGGCACCTCGCCAAGCAGCTGGCCGCCGAGCACATCACGGTCAACGCGCTGGCCCCCGGCCCGTTCGAGTCCAAGATGATGGCCTTCGCCCTCGACGACCCGGCGACCCGTGCGGCCATCGCCGCCAGCATCCCCCTGGGCCGCATCGGCCACCCGGACGACATGGCCGGCGCGGCGATCTTCCTGGCCTCCCGCGCCGGCGCCTACCTGACCGGCACCGTCATCCCGGTCGACGGCGGCATCACCTGCTGATCAGCTCGCGCAGGGCCGCGGCCAGGCGCGCCGCCGCCTCAGGCTCGGCCCGCAGATAGAGGTACGGCTCCGTCAGCTCGACCTCGATGACCGCCGGGCTGCCGTCATGAAGCCGGACCAGGTCGATCCTGGCGTACAGAAGGGCCTGAGGGATGGCGGCAAGCACCTTCTCCGCGAGTTCGACCTGGTCCGGGGCCGGGGTGCGCGACTGCGCCCGTACGCCGTCCGCGGCGGTCATGCCCGGAGCGAGCATCGGCGTGCGGCGGACGGCGTGGCTGAAGCGGCGGTTGAAGTAGAGGAGCGAGGTCTCGCCCTCGGACTCGACCATGTCGAGGTAGGGCTGGACCATGGGCGTGCGCCCGGCGGCCTCCAGGGCGGCGGCGTGCGCCTGGGCGCGGTCGCGGTCGGCGGTCCTGATCGTGTCGCGGGCGCCGGCGGAGATCGCGGGCTTGACGACGTAGTCGTCCCAGAGCGGCAACTCCCGCGCCGACCAGTGGGTGGGCACGATCGGCACACCGAGGTCACGCAGGTAGGTCTTGTCGGTGTTGGCGTCAAGAACGGCGGCCGGATTCAGCAGCCGGGTGACGGACTCCACCCGCCGGGCCCAGGAGAGAAACTCGGCCCTGCGGTCCACGTAGTCCCAGACCGATCGGACCACGACGGCGTCATAGGCGGCCCAGTCGACGCCGGGATCGTCCCAGCGTTCGGGCCGGCCGTTGATTCCGGTCGCGTGCCAGGCATCGAGAGCCGTCGTCCGCTCGTCGTCATGGCCATCGGGGTCATCGAACGTCACATATGCGCAGGTAGTCATCCTGGCGATGGTAGTGCCGAACCAGAAACTGGGCACACGCCCCCGCGCTCCGCGCCGAGCGCGGGTGCGCGTGCCGGGATCGGCTAGTCGACGCGGACGCCGAAGGCCGCCCGGCTGTCATCGGACGCGACAGCCGCGTTGCCGTTGATGTTGTTGACGTTGGTCGAGCTCCGGCCGCCGAAGTTGGCCGCGCCGATGTTGGCGAAGTTGTTGCCCGACTGCGAAGTCTCCTCGTTCCGGCTGGAGTTGCGGTTGTCCGTGTCGGCGAAGGCCGGGGCGGAGACGAGGGTGAGGCCCGCGGCGGCGGCAACGACGAACCCGGTCACGCTGAGCTTCTTGATCATGTCGATTTCCTTCCACAGAGGTTAGGTCGAGAGTTCAGAGGCTCGCCGGGACAGTGGGCCCCGGCGGGAAACCGTGATCGGATCAGTAGAAGATGTAGGTCACGGCGATGCTGTCGTTCGTCGCGGTCGTGGCGATGCCGTTGATGTTGTTGACGTTGGTCGACCAGCCCCAGCCCCGGTTGACCGCGCCGACGTTCGCGAAGTTGTTCCCCGACCGGGACGCTTCGGTGTTGCGGCTTGAGTTGCCGGCCCAGCTGTCCGCGTGCGCGGGGGCGGCCAGCAGCGTGACGCCCGCCGTGGCCGCGACCACGGCACCGGTGACGCACAGCTTTCTGATCACTTGAGCTCCTTCGCCGTTGGCTTCGAGGGGTGGCGGAACGCCAGGGCCCGAAGGCGTGCCACACCCCCTTGACCTGTCTTGACCCATGAGGATCAAGGTCACAGCGACTATATAACCGTGAGTCATGAATCGGTAGCGTTAGGTAATCAGAACATTCTTCTGGCAAAGTCACTGACAAGGGATGTCAGTGGTAGCGCCATAACGTCGGCCGCATGATCTACGAGTTGAGGCGCTACACGCTGCACCCCGGTGAGCGGGACACGCTGATCGGATTGTTCGAGCGCGAGTTCGTGGAGACGCAGGAGAGCGCCGGGATGGACGTCGTCGGCCACTTCCGCGACCTCGACGCGCCCGACACCTTCCCCTGGCTCCGGGCGTTCACGGACATGGACAGCCGCAAGGCCGCCCTGTCCGCCTTCTACGGCGGGCCGGTCTGGAAGGCGCACCGGGACGCGGCCAACGCCACCATGATCGACTCCGACGACGTCCTCCTCCTGCGCCCGGCCGGCTACGGCTTCCGGCGGTCGCCGCGCCCGCCCGTGGGGGCCGCCGCGCTGCCCTCCTCGGTGTACGTGGCCACGATCTGCCAGGTCGACCCGGACGCCACGGGGGCGTTCCACCAGTTCTTCGCCGAGCGGGCGGCACCGGTGCTGGCCGAGGGCGGGGCGGCGCCGGTCGCCTGCTTCGCGAGCGAGCACGCGGTCAACACCTTTCCGGCGCTGCCCGTACGTACAGGGGAGGAGGTTTTCGTGTGGTTCGCTCGGTTCGAGCGGGCGGAGGACGAGCGTGTGGTGGAGGTGCCGGCGCTGGAGGGGTTCCTCACGGCGGCGCCGCGGCGGCTGCGGCTCGCGCCGGCGGCCCGGTCGGCCCTGCGCTGAGGCGTTCAGAGCACGTTGATGCCCCAGGAGACGTTCAGAGCACGTTGATACCTCAGGAGACGTTCAGAGCACGTTGATGCCCCGGGCGGCCAGGATGGCGTCGGCCTGGGCCCTGTTGATGGTCGCGCCGGCGAAGGCGTGCAGCCTGGCGTCGTCGATCTCCCCGAGGTCGGCGCCGCGCAGGTCGGACCGGGTGAAGACGGTCTTCAGCAGCTTGGCGCCGCGCAGCCTGCAGTCGCTGAAGGTGGCCTCGGTGAAGTCGCAGCCGGACAGGTCGGCCTCGTCGAAGCGGACGCCCTCGATCACGTCGCCGCGCATCGAGCAGCCGCCGAGGTTGGCCAGGGTGAGGTTGGAGCGGGTGACCCTGAAGCCGGTGCCGCGCGAGCCGGTGAGCGAGGCGCCGATCAGCCGGCAGCCGGTGAAGGAGGCGTCGGTCAGCAGCGCGCCGCCGAACTGCGCGGCGGACAGGTCGACGCTGGTGAACGTCACGTCGATGAGGTCGGCGTCGCTGAACCTGACGCGCGGTCCGCCGCCGCCGGTGAAGACCGCGCCGTCGAGGTCGGCCTTGCGGAAGTCGGTCTGCTCCAGCACGCACGACTCGAACCGCGCCCCGGCCAGGGAGGCTCCCCACAGATCCGTCTCGGTGAGGTCGCACCCGCGAAAGACGTGCGTCTCGTCCGGCGCGAGCCGGTCCGTCAGGGACTTACGGGACAGATCCTCGCCGTCGAAGTTCACGGTGTCAGAGGCTACCGGTGATCACCTCGGCGGCGGCACGGCCGCAGACCATCGCGGAGCCGTACGTGGCGATGTGCACCGCGCCCAGGTCGGAGCGCTCGGGCAGGCCCATCTCCACCACGACGGCGTCCGGCCGGGCGCTGAGCAGGTGGCGCAGCGCCTCGCCCTGCCAGGGGTGGCGGTGCACGTCGCGGACCACGACCACGAGCGGGCGTCCGGCCGCGCCGGCGAGCAGGTCCTCGATCGCCGCGCCGGTGGCCTGACCGGCGGCGAACCTGGTCACGGTGGTGCCGGGCAGCAGCCCGGCCAGCGGTCCCGCCACTCCCCACGGGGTGCCCTTGTCGATGGCCAGGTTCATCTCCGGCGACAGCTCCAGCACGTGCGGGGCGGTGGTGAGCGGCAGCACGGCGGCGCTGGACCTGCGGGTGACGCGGACGGCGCGGCGGGCCGCGCTCAGGCCCAGGTGGCCGTTCGCGCCGGGGGCGCTGCCCGAGGAGGCGGTCCAGCCGGCCAGCTCGCGGACCCTGCGGGCGGCGTCCGCCAGGCGCTCCTCGGGCAGCAGTCCTTCGGTCACGGCGGCGGCGATCGCGTCGCGCACCCCGATCGCGGTCGCCTCATCGGCCCGCTCGCCGCCGACGCAGATGGCGTCGGCGCCGGCCGCGATGGCGCGGGCGGAGGCCCCGCCGATGCCGTGCACGCCGGAGACGGCGGTCATCTCGATCCCGTCGGTGACGATCATGCCGTCGAAGCCGAGCTCCTCGCGGAGCAGCCCGGTGAGCACCTTGGGGCTGAGCGTGGCGGGCA
Source organism: Nonomuraea glycinis (assembly GCF_014646515.1). GTDB lineage: Bacteria > Actinomycetota > Actinomycetes > Streptosporangiales > Streptosporangiaceae > Nonomuraea > Nonomuraea glycinis. The sequence continues at coordinate 133,680 of NZ_BMNK01000010.1, read as the reverse complement.
GCTCGGGATCGTAGGTGGGCACCAGGAGGTGGCCGGTCATGATGGACCGGACTCCCTCCTCGATGGCCGCGCGAAAGGGCCGCAGGGCGTCCTCGATCCCGCCGGAGGCCACCCTGGGCACGCCGTGGTGGGAGTCCACCGAGGTGTCGCCGTGGCCGGGGAAGTGCTTGGCGCACGCGGCCACGCCGACCGACTGCATGCCCCGGACGAAGGCCCGGGTGTGGCGGGAGACCAGGTCGGGGTCGGCGCCGAAGGACCGCAGGCCGATGACGGGGTTGTCCGGGTTGGAGTTCACGTCGGCGGAGGGTGCGAAGTCGATGGTGATGCCGGCGGCGGCCAGGTCACGGGCCAGGTCCGCGGCGAGCGCCTCGGTCAGCGCCACGTCGTCCACCACGCCGAGCGCGTAGCCGCCGGGACGGGTGCTGCCGGTGCCGACTTCGAGCCGGGTCACCTCGCCCGTCTCCTCGTCGGTGCCGATCAGGGCGGCGGGGTTCTCCGCGCGCAGCGCCGCCGTCAGCCGGGTGACCTGGGCCGGATCGGCGATGTTGCGGGAGAACAGCACGACCCCGGCCAGGCCCTCGCCGAGCCTTCTGCGCACCCAGTCCGGCGGGGTGTGGCCGGCGAAACCCGGCAGGAGCACGGCGTCGGCCATGGCGAGGAGGTCACCGCTCTTGGACATGACTCGAAATCTAATAGGAAAGTTTCTTATTTGCTAGAGGCATTTTCGAACGTCAGCCCCTGTCCTCCCCGGACGAACTCCGTCCCGGTGCTCAGCGGGGCCCTGATGCCTATCAAGCGCTTGGCCGCAGCGATGAGCTGGGCCGGACAGGTGAACAAGCGATTGCCTGAGGGCCCATAATGGGTACGTGACAACGCGAAAGAACTCCGCGGGCACCGCCACCCCGGCGAAGCGCCAGCGAGCGACCTCCTCGGGCGCCGCGTCCGAGCGCCGTGACCATCTCGTCAAGCTCGCGGCGGAGCTCTTCGCGCGCAAGGGCTTCCAGGCCACGACCGTCCGGGAGATCGCCGAAGAGGCGGGCATCCTGTCGGGCAGCCTCTATCACCACTTCGACTCCAAGGAGACGATCGTCGACGAGGTGCTCTCCACCTTCCTCGATGATCTCATCGCCCGCTACCGCGCGGCCCTCGAGACCGGCGGCGACCCGCGCACGGTCTTGTCGGAGATGGTGCGCATCGGCTTCGGCACGCTGGAGCCGCACCGCGCCGCGATCACCGTGATGCAGAACGACTGGAACTATCTCCAGCAGTTCGAGCGGTTCAACTACCTGGTGAAGGCCGAGGAGGAGGTGGAGCAGATGTGGGTCGCGCAGATCAAGGCGGGGCAGGGCGTCGGGCTCTTCCGCCCCGACGTCGACGCCAAGCTGACCTACCGGATGATCCGCGACACCATCTGGGTGGCGGTGCGCTGGTTCCGCCCCGGCGGCAGGCTCAACACGACCGGGCTGGCCGAGCACTACATCACCGTGCTGTTCGACGGGCTGGCCACCGGTGAGCGGACGTCCCAGCGAGCATGAGCCTCGGTGAGCCGGTGCGGCTGGCACTGCGGGAGGTCGCGGATCCGGTCAAGGCCGCCGCGATGCAGACGTACATGAAGTCCAAGATGCCCTTCCTCGGCGTGCAGGCGGGGCCGCGGCGGGCCGCGCTCAAGCGGGTGTTCGCCGCCCATCGGCTCGACAGCGCGCCCGAGTGGCGGCGGGCGGTGCTCGCGCTCTGGCGCGAGGCCGACTACCGCGAGGAGCTCTACGCGGCGATCCAGCTCACCGGCCATCACCTCTACCGCGACTACCAAACCCTCTACACGGTGCCGATGTACGAGGAGATGATCGTCAGCGGCGCCTGGTGGGATCTGGTGGACGAGCTGGCCACGCACCGGATCGGCGCCCTGCTCGCCGCGTTCCCCGACTCCATGCGGCCGCTGATGCTGCAGTGGGCGCACGAGGACGACCTGTGGAAGCGGCGCACCGCGATCCTGTGCCAGAACCGGTTCAAGGCCGCCACCGACACCGCGCTGCTGTTCGCCTGCATCGAGCCGAGCCTGTCGGACAACGACTTCTTCGCCCGCAAGGCGATCGGCTGGGCGCTGCGCGAGTACGCCAGGACCGACCCGCGCGAGGTGGTCCGCTACGTGCGGGTCAAGGGCCTCACTGGACTGAGCCGCCGCGAGGCGCTGAAGAACCTGCCGGTCACCTAGTCCACAGCGCGTCCTGTACGGCCTGCACCAGGGCGAGCAGCTCACCCGTGACGCGCTCCTTGGACCAGGCCAGCGCGTAGGTGATGCGCAGATCGGGCGCCTCCAGCGGGACGAACCTGACGTCGTCCCGCCGCACGGTCCTGACCAGGAGCTGCGGGATCGGCAGCAGTCCGGCGCCGGCGGCGACCAGGTCGAGCGCGGCGGCGAAGTCGTCGCCGGGCAGCAGCCGGCGGTGGCCGGGCAGCCCGGCCCAGGGCCTGCCTTCCGGGGTGAGCAGCGCGTGCCCGGCCAGGTCGGCGGGCACCAGCGCGGACCGGCCCGCCAGGGCGTGCCCGGCGGGGACGGCGACATGGTCCACCGTGACGTGGAAGCGCGCCGCCGTGACGAACCTGACCGGCGCCGGGATGGCCAGGATCGCCGCCGAGACCTCGCCGGACTCCAGCGCCGCAGAGGCGGCCGCCCGCCCCGCCATGCGCAGCTCCACCCCGATCGCCGGGCTGCGGCTCGCCATCCTCCGGACGATCCGGGCAGCCAGCGCGCCGATGAGCGGAGGATAAGCAAGATGAATAGTGGGCCGGGCCAGCCTAGCCGCTTCTGCGGTGAACGCGGCGGCGGATTCGAGCACCTGCTCGGCATAGGGCAGCAGCGCCAGACCTTCGGCCGTCAGCCGGACCTCGCGGGCGGAGCGCTCGAAGAGCCTGACCCCGGCGGCTCGCTCCAGCCTGGTGATGGCCTGGCTCATGGCCGGCTGGGACATGCCCTGGTCGGCGGCGGCCGCCGAGAAGCTGAGCCGGGCGGCGACCCTGGCGAAGCACTGGATCTCCTTGAGCATAACCGTCACCAATGCATGATGCAGGACGAGCGGCTCACTGTGCAGGATGCCAGCGTCTCGATCCATCACTGAGGAGTCGTCGATGTCCCGTTTCCCGCAGTCCACTGTGCTCGGATATCCGAGGATCGGCCCGCGAAGGGAGCTGAAGCGCGCGCTGGAGTCCTACTGGGACGGCCGCACCGGCCGTGCCGAGCTCGACCGGGTGGGCGCCGCCCTCAGGGCGGACACCTGGCGCAGACTGGACGAGCTGGGGCTGGCGGCACTGCCGTCCAACACCTTCTCGCTCTATGACCAGGTGCTGGACACCGCCGTGCTGCTCGGCGCGGTGCCGGAGCGCTATCGGGACGCCGCCGACCCCTACTTCGCCATGGCGCGCGGCACCGAAGGGCTCGCGCCGCTGCGGATGACCAAGTGGTTCGACACGAACTATCACTACATCGTGCCGGAGGTCGGCCCGGAGACGGTCTTCAAGCTGGACGCCGCCAAGCCGCTCGCCGAGTTGCGGCAGGCGCGCGAGCTGGGGTTCGAGACGCGGCCCGTGGTGATCGGGCCGGTCACGTTCCTGCTGCTGTCGGCGGACCCGGCCGCGGCGCTGGACCGCCTGGACGACGTGCTGGCCTGCTACGAGGAGCTGCTCGGCGCGCTGGCCGCCGAGGGCGTGGCGTGGGTGCAGCTCGACGAGCCGGCGCTGGTGGCCGACCGCACCCCGGACGAGCTGGCCGCCGTGCGTACCGCCTACGAGCGGCTCGCGGGCGTGGCGGCGCGGCCCGCCCTGTTCGTCGCCTCCTACTTCGGCCACCTGGGCGAGGCGCTGCCGGTGCTGGCCGCCACCGCCGTGGAAGCCATCGGGGTCGACCTGGTGAACGGCGCGCCGGACGGGCTCGCGGCGCTGGCGGGCAAGACGGTGGTCGCGGGCGTGGTGTCGGGCCGCGAGGTGTGGCGGACGGCTCCGGAGCGGGCCGCGCACGCGCTGCGCACCGTGGCTCAGCATGCCGGGCAGGTGGTGGTCAGCACGTCCTGCTCGCTCCTGCACGTACCGTACGACCTGCGCGACGAGCCGGACCTGGACCCGGAGCTGACCGCGCGGCTGGCGTTCGCCGAGCAGAAGGTGGCCGAGGTCGTCGAGCTGGCGCGCACCGGCTTCGAGGGGCCGGAGCCGGTCGAGCGCGCTGCGCCGAGCGCGCGGCCGGAGCCGGTCGAGCGGCGCAGCCCGTACGAGGTGCGGGCGGCGGCGCAGGCCGCGCACCTGCGGCTGCCGGTGCTGCCGATCACCACGATCGGGTCGTTCCCGCAGACCGGCGAGCTGCGCCAGGCCCGCGCGGCCCTGGCGGCGGGCACGCTGGCCGCCGGGGACTACGAGCGCCTGGTGGAGGCCGAGATCGAGCGGGTCGTACGGCTGCAGGAGCGGCTCGGGCTGGACGTGCTCGTGCACGGTGAGCCGGAGCGCAACGACATGGTGCAGTACTTCGCCGAGCACCTCGACGGCTTCGCCGTCACCAGGAACGGCTGGGTCCAGTCCTACGGCTCCCGCTGCACCAAGCCGCCCATCCTGCACGGCGACGTGGCCCGGCCCGAGCCGATCACCGTGCGCTGGGCCCGGCACGCCCGATCGCTCACCGGCAAGCCGGTCAAGGGCATGCTCACCGGGCCGGTCACGATCGTGGCCTGGTCGTTCGTCCGCGACGACCTGCCGCTGCGCGAGGTGACCTTCCAGGTGGCGGACGCGGTGCGCGAGGAGGTGCGCGACCTGGAGGCGGCGGGGCTGTCGATCATCCAGGTGGACGAGCCCGCGCTGCGCGAGCTGCTGCCGCTGCGCCGCGCCGGGCAGGCCGGTTATCTGGAGTGGGCGGTGGCCGCCTACCGCCGGGCCACCTCGGGGGCGGGTGACAGCACACAGATCCACACGCACCTGTGCTACTCCGACGCCGGCGAGATCCTGGCGGCCATCGACGGGCTGGACGCCGACGTGACGACGATCGAGTCGGCCCGGTCCGGGGCGCGGATCCTGGACGCGGTCGGCTCCTTCGGCCGCGGGCTGGGGCCGGGCGTGTACGACATCCACTCGCCCCGGGTGCCCTCCGGCGCGGAGGTCGAGGAGCTGCTGCGCAGGACGCTGGCGGCGCTGCCCGCCGAGCGGGTCTGGGTCAACCCGGACTGCGGGCTGAAGACCCGCACCTACGAGCAGGTGGAGGCGGCCCTGGCCAACGTGGCGGCGGCGACCGGCAGACTGCGGGCCGAGCTCACCTCCGGTAACGCTCGGTGAGCCCTTCCGTCGTCATGGTGCGCCAGAAAGCCCAGAGAACACCGGTGTACCGCCACAACGTCGTCCTCTGTCAATAAAACGTACAATTCCGCTGTGAAGGACTCCGAGGCAGCGGACGTGCTCAGCCTGCGGCGCCACAATCTCTCCCTTGTTCTGCACCACCTGCGCGATCACGGGCAGAGCTCCAGGATCGAGGTGTCCGGGGACACCGGGCTGGGCGCCGGCGCGGTCACCAGCCTGGTCGGTGAGCTGATCGGCTACGGGCTGGCCGAGGAGGTGGGGCTGCGCGGCACCGGCTCGGCCGGGCGGCCCCGGCGGCTGCTGACGCTCGGGCACAACTCGGTGGCGGCCGTCGGCGTCCGGCTGGATCCGACGTTCATCTCGGTGCGGGTCACCGATCTGGCCGAGCGGGAGCGCTATCAGGAGCAGGCGCCGCACGGGCTGACCGCGCCGACGGTGGACGAGGCGGCCAAGGCGCTGGCCGAGCGGGTCACGCGGGCGGTGGGCGACTGGCACGGGCGGACCGTGTCGGTCGTGGTGGCCGTGCCCGGGTGGACGGACCGGGGCATCGTGACCAGCGTGCCGTTCGGGTGGCGGCTCGCGCCGCTGCTGGCGGCCCTGCACGAGCACCTCCCCGGGATCGGGCCGGTCGCCCTGGTCAACGACGGCAACCTGGAGACCTGGGCCGAGTACCAGTCGCTGCGCCTGACCGGGGTGCGCGACCTGATCTACCTGGCGGGCGGGCTCGGCGCCGGCGGCGGGGTCGTGGTGGACGGCCGCCTGGTGTACGGGGCGCACGGGGCGGCGGGCGAGCTCGGTCACCTGGAGGTCGAGCCGGGCGGGCTCCCCTGCCCCTGCGGCCGGCGCGGCTGCCTGGAGCGTTACGTGTCCCTGCAGGCGCTGCTGGAGCGCACCGGCATCGGCGAGCACGAGCGGGGCGTGGAGGAGATCGCCGAGCGGGCCGAGCGGGGAGACCCCGCCACCCTGCGGGCGCTGAGGGAGGCCGCCGAGCGGATCCACTCGGTCGTCATGAACGCTCGCATGCTGCTGAACCCGCAGGTGGTCGTCCTCGGCGGGCACTTCGGCAGGCTGGTGAAGTGGCTCGGGCCGGTGATCGCGCAGGACACGCTGCGGGTCTCGCCGCCGTTCGAGGTGCGCGCCGCGGGCCATGGACGCGACGCCGCGCTGCACGGCGCCACCTGTTTCGCGGCGGCGGCCATCCTGGACGACCCGCTGCTCGTCACCCGGCCCACATGAATGCGCCCTACTTGAGCGCCCCCATGGTCAGGCCCGACTGGATCTGCCGCTGGAAGATCGTGTAGACGACCAGCATCGGCAGGATGGCCAGCGTCAGCGCGGCGAACAGGGCGGCCCAGTCGGAGTCGTACCCGGCGGCCGTGGAGATGTCCGCGATGCCCTGCGTGAGCACCCACTTGTCCCGCTCCTGCAGCAGCACCAGCGGGAGTTGATACTGGTTCCACTGGCCCAGGATGTTGAAGATGGTGATGCTCACCAGGCCCGGCCTGGCCATCGGCAGCATGATCTGGAAGAAGACGCGGGTGTGCGACGCGCCGTCCACCATGGCCGCCTCCCCCACCGCCGTGGGCAGTGTGCGGAAGAACGCCGCCAGGAAGAACACCGTGAACGGCATCGAGTAGGCGATGTAGACCAGCACCAGGCCCGCGTGCGTGTTGAGCCCGATGAACGGCCCGACCAGCGGCACGTTGCCCATGTTCTGCACCACGAAGAACAGCGGCGTCAGCGCCAGATAGACCGGGAAGGCCAGGCCGGAGACGAACAGCAGATAGACGGCCCGGTTGCCGCGGAAGGAGTAGCGGGCCAGCACGTAGGCGGCCATCGCGCCGCACAGCATGGTGCCGAACGTGCTGAAGGTCACCACCACGACGCTGTTGAGCATGTACTGGCCGATGTGCGCCTGCTCCCAGGCCCGCGCGAAGTTGTCCCACCGCAGGGTGGCGGGCAGCGACCATGCGTCGCCGAAGATCTCGTCCTCGCTCTTGACCGAGGCCAGGAACGTCCACAGGATCGGCACCAGCGTCAGCACGGTCCACAGCAGCAGCGCCAGGTGCGACAGCATCGCCATCGGCCCCAGCCGCCGCCGGGTCTCCTGGCGGGCCAGCTTGCGGGAGTTCGCGACCGTCCACGAGGTCATCTCTAGTACTCGATTCTTTCGCGACGCGACAGGCGCAGCGACAGGATGGCGAAGCCGATGGTGAAGAAGAACATCACGACGCCCAGCGCCGAGGCGTAGCCGAAGCGGAAGTGCTGGAAGGCGTTGCGGTAGATCTCGGTGGCCATGACCGTGGTGGAGAAGTCCGGGCCGCCGTGCTGGTCCGTCATCACCCACACGATCGCGAACACGTCCATCGCCAGGATGCCGAGGTAGACCCAGGCCACCTGCACGGTGTCCCAGAGCAGCGGCAGCGTGATCCGGAAGAACAGGCTGACCCGCCCGGCCCCGTCGATCTGCGCCGCCTCGAACATGTCCCGCGGGATGGAGGCGAGCCCGGCCGAGAAGAGCACCACGTAGAAGCCGACCGCCTGCCACACCATGACGCCGAGCACCGACCAGAACGCGACGTCCGGATCGGACAGGAAGCCCACCGGCCTCGCCCCCAGCGCCATCAGCGGCCCGTTCAGCATGCCGCTGCCGTCGGGCCGGAACACCTGCTGGAACAGCACCGCGACCACGGTCACGGCCAGCACCTGCGGGAAGAAGAACAGCACCCGGTAGAACTTCGACCCGGCGACCCCGCCCACGCCCCGCCCTTCGCTGCCCACGTTGAGCAGGAACGCGAAGAACAGGGCGATGACGATCGTCACCAGCGGCAGCAGCACGAGGAGCGCCGCGTTGTGCGTGACCGCCTTCCAGAAGACTCCGTCGGAGAAGAGCCTGACGAAGTTGTCCAGCCCGACGAAGTTCGGCGTGGCGGTCACGCCTCGCCAGTCGGTCATCGCGATGTAGAACGCCTGGGCGTACGGCGAGATGACGTAGACCAGGTAGAGCGTCACCGGGGCCGCCAGGAACGCGGTGATGAACAGGCCCCGGCGATAGGTGTTGAACATCAGCGCTTGTATTTCTTGATCGAGGAGTCGTTCTTGATCTCATCCGCCTTCTTCTGCAGGCGCTGCACGTACTCCTCGGGCGTGACGCCGCCGCTCATGAGCTGCCCGGTGGCGGCGACGGCCTCGTCGTGGAGCTGGGCGTACCAGGTGCGCCAGCGGTAGTAGACGGTGTTGGCGCCGGCGGCGGCGATCGCCGCCGTGGCACTCTTCGCGCCGGGCGACAGCTCCCGCCCCTCCCCCGCGCCCTTGACCACCGACACGGTACGGACCAGCTCGCTGAAGTCGCCGGCCGCCTTCTTCGAGAGCATGGCCCGCAGGTACTCCATGCCGCCCTGCGGGTTGGCGCCCTTCGACGGGACGATGAACGACTCGCCGGGCTGGGTGTGCAGGGTGCCGTGCGGCATCTTGTCGGAAGCGGTGAAGTCGGGGATGGGGAACATGCCGTACTCGAAGTCGTCGGGGGTGGTGGTCTTCTGCTCGTTCTCCAGCCACGACCCGGACGGCAGCATGGCCACCTGGTATTTGTTCTGCGCCGTCTGGGTCTGGACGTGGTCCAGGCCGGCGGTGCCCTCCATCAGATACTTGGCGCCGACCTCGGCCCAGGCGGTGGCCGCCGTCTTCATCGGCTCGCTGGACCAGGCGCCGTCCTCGAGGTTGTCGATGTTGACGAGGACCTCGTTGCCGCCGATCTTCGCGGCCATGGTGAGCAGCGGCTCGTAGAGATATTGCGGGTGCTTGCCGGCGTAGGTGAACGGCGCCATCTTGCCGGACTTCTTGATCGTCTCGCACAGCTTGAGGAACTCGTCCCAGGTCGTCGGCACCGTCCAGCCGTTGTCCCGGAAGACCTTCTGTGAGTACCAGATGCCGTGGATGTAGTTGACGTAGCCCAGCACGCTGAACTTGCCGTCGTAGGTGCCGAACTCGACCACCGCCGGGTCGAGGATGTCCCTGACCTTGACGGCGGGGTCGTCCCAGCTCGGCGCGTCCAGCATCGGGGTGAGGTCCTGGAGCTGGCCGTCCTGGGCCAGCGCGCCCAGGTCCATGGCGTTGGCGCCGGAGTTGTCGATGACGTCCGGCGGGTTGCCGCCGGCGAACCTCGGCTGCAGGACCTTGGTGATCTCCTTGGTGACGTTGTGCTTGATCGCCGCGTCCGGATACTTCGTCTTGAACAGCGGCTGGTGGATGTCGGTGGCGTAGGCGTCGCCGAAACCGCCGTCGAAGATCCACACCTCCAGCGGCTTCTTGGCGTCCACGCCGAACGGGTTGGCGGCGCTGGTGGCGAGCGGGGCCGCCGACGAGGCGGGGGCCTGGCTCTGCGGGGTGGCGCACGCGGCGAGCGCGCCCGCCACGGGGGCGATGGCGGCGGCACGCAGGAGCGCGCGCCGGGTGATGTGGTGGGGGGTGTTGGTCATGTGAACTACTCCTGACTGGTCAAGCTCCACGTCTGATGCGTCCCGCGTAGCGGCTCTCCAGGGCCTTGTTGTGCTCGTCGCCGCCGGTAACGTTTACCGACAGGTAGACCGGAGGCGTCTCACCCAGCTCCACCAGCAGGTCCACGGCCTCGGTGACGACCATCTGGGCCAGCAGCGCCGAGGTGATCGTGGAGACCGCGCCGTAGCTGCCGCCGCCGGGCAACTCCATGAGGGCGTCGCCGTACGGCGCGCCGTTGTCCAGCACGATGTCGGCCAGGTCCAGCAGCTTGCCGCCCGACGGGTGCCGGGAGGTCATCTGGATGCTGTGCTTGACCGAGGTGATCGCGATCAACTGGTGGCCGCGCTCCTTGACGATCGAGGCCAGCTCGACCACCGTGCCGTTCACGCCCGAGCTGGAGACCAGCACGAACACGTCCTGCGGCGCGACCGGCGCCAGCTCGTAGATCCGGTGCGCGACCGCCGGATCGCGTTCGAGCTCGGGGGTGAGCACACTGGCCGGTTCGCCGCCGTACAGGACCAGGTCTTTGGGCGTGAGCCGGTTGCTGGGCACCAGGCCGCCCGCCCGGCCCGCGATCTCCATGGCGATGGCCTCGGAGTGCCCCGACCCGAACGCGTTGACCACGCCGCCCGCCCGCAGCGACGCCACGACGGCCGCCGCCGCGCGGCGCACCGGCTCCTGCTGTGTCTCGGCGACCTGACGGGCCAGCTCCAGGGCCATGGATGCGTACGTCATCTAGCCTCTCTCCACGCGGTGGCTCTCCACTGCGCTGATCGTGAGCTCGAACGCCTGGTTGGTGCGCTCGTAGGTGCGCTGGGCGACCGCCACGTAGACGGCGTCGAGCACGAACAGCTGCGAGTGGACCGCGGCCAGCCCGCCGAGCCGGAACGTGGTCTCCCTGCTGGCCGTCGTCAGCACCAGGTCGGCGAGCTCGGCCAGCGGGGAGCGGGCGAAGGAGGTGACGGCGACCGTCCTGGCGCCGTGGCTGCCAGCCTCGGCCAGCGCCTCCATGACCTCCCGGGTGCGGCCGCGGTGGCTGATGCCGATCGCGATGTCCTCGGCGGTCATCAGGGCCGCCTCCGACAGGGCGACGTGCGCGTCGCCCGCGCTCCAGCACGGGATGCCGATGCGCCGCAGCCGGCCCTCCAGCATGGTCGCGACGTTGCCGCTGGTGGAGACGCCGACCAGGAGCACCCTGCGGGCGGCGATGATGTCGTCGGCGACCTTGGCCACCACGCCCGGGTCGAGCTGGGCGGCGGTGTCCTGGATGAGCCGGGTGTCGGCGGCGGCCATCACCTCGATGGCCGCGTCGATCGGGTCGTCGGGGCCGATCTCGTGCCCCACGCCGGCGCCCCAGCCCGCCTGGGCGGCCCGGCCGGTCTCGGTGGCCAGCGCCACCCGCAGCTCGGCGTAGCCGGTGAAGCCGAAGGCGCGGCAGAACCGCGTCACGGTCGCGGGCGAGCTGCCCGCGCGCTCGGCCAGCGTGATGATGGTCGACCTGGCGGCCTCCGCCGGATCCGCGAGGATGACCTCGCCGACCCGGCGCAACGCCTCGGGCAGACCGGACAGTTCGGTGGCGATTCGACCCAGTGCTCCTGAAGTCACGAATATTCCTTCCGGATATCGCGTCTTCTGGCGAAAATTATTCTTGCAAAGCGGTCAAGTCAAGACCCACAATCTGATCGTGACTTATTCGCTCGTAGTCGGAGTCGACGCCGGGGCCACCTCCACCCGGGTCGCGGTGCACACCCTCGACGGCACCCGCGTCGGCTACGCCACCGGAAGCGCGGGCAACCCCAGCGCGCACGGCCTGGCCAAGGCGGTGACCGCCATCGGTGACACCCTGCATGAGGCGCTGACCGGCCAGGACGGCTCCCGCGTGGTGGCGTCCCTGGCCGGGGTCGCGGGGCATGTCCAGTCGATGGCGCCCGCGCTGGGCAGGATCTGGGCCGACCTGGGCATCCCGGCCGGCCCCCGGCTCACGGGCGACGTGACGATCGCCTACGCCGCGGGCACGCCCGAGCCGGACGGCTCGCTGCTGCTGTCGGGCACGGGCGCGGTGGCGGCCCGGATCGCCGGCTACGAGATGGTGGCCATCGCCGACGGCCTCGGCTGGCTGCTCGGCGACGAGGGCTCCGGCTTCTGGATCGGCCGCGCCGCCGCCAAGGCCGTCGCCGCGTCCCTCGACCGCGGCTCCTTCGCCGGCCTGCTCACCGAGCTGGTGCTGGAGCACTTCCTCGGCGCCGAGCGCCGCTCCGCGCCGCGCGACACCGCCGATCGACTGGTACGGCTCGCGCAGGCGGACCACATGCGGCTGGCCGCGCTGTCGTCCCTGGTGAGCCGGGCCGCCTCGGCGGGCGACCCGATGGCCCTCGGGATCGCCCGCGAGGCGGCCGATCACCTGGTCGCCACGGTCAGGCGGGTGCATGTCTCCGGTCCGGTGGTGCTCGCGGGGAGCGTGCTGACGAACGAAGGTCCGGTACGGCAGGGCGTCCAGGAGTTGCTGGCCGACCAGGAGGTGGCGACGGCGCGGGACATCGCGGGGGCGGCGGCCTGGCTGGCCACCCGCGACCTGCTGCCGGAGGAGGATCGGAAGGCCGCGCACGCCCGTTTCACCCCTTGACCGCCCCCGCTTGGTTCACCCTTTGATCGCCCCTGCTGTCATGCCCGTGCCCACGCGGCGCTGCAGGAAGAGGAAAAGCAGCAGCGCCGGGAGCGCGAAGAGGCTGGCGGCGGCCATGGTCGCGCCCCAGTCGGTGCCGAAGACGTCGCGGAAGGACGACAGCCAGACGGGCAGCGTCCGTTTGTCGTGGTCCTTGATGATCAGCACGTTGACGAAGGCGAACTCGTTCCAGGCGGTGATGAACCCGAACAGCGACGTCGCCATCAGCCCTGGCGCGAGCAGCGGAAAGACCACCCGGCGGAACGCCACGAGCCGGCTGCACCCGTCGACCTGGGCCGCCTCCTCCAGCTCCGGCGGGATCGCGGCGAGGAACCCGCGCAGGGCGACGATCGTGAACGGCAGCGTGATCATGAAGTAGACCCCGGTCAGCATGGCCAGCGAGTCGAGCAACTCGGTGTCCCTGGCGATGATGAACACCGGCACCAGCAGCGCCTCCCACGGCGCCATCTGCGCGGCGAACACCATGACCACGAACGCGCCCCTCCCCCGCCACCGCATCCGGGCCACCGCGAACGCCGCCAGCAGCGCCACCACCAGCGCGAGCAGCACCGCGACCACGGTCACCAGCAAGCTGTTGCGCCAGAAGGTCCAGAACCCGGGCGCGCTCACGGCGGTCGCGAAATGCTCCAGCGTGGGGGCGGTGGGCCAGAACGTCGGGGTCTCCGACTGGATGTCCCGGGTCGGCTTGAACGCCGTCAGGAACATCCAGTACACCGGGAAGATCGTCACCAGCAGTACGGCCAGCGCCGCGGCGTTGAGCGTGAGCCTTCTCATGAGCGGACCATCCGTCGCAGGTTGCTGATCAGGGCCACGGCGAGGATGCCGACGGTGAGCAGGGCGACCGCCGAGCCCAAGTCGTAGCGGTGCAGCACCCGGGCGACCTTGAACGCGTAGATCGGCAGGGTGGTGGTGGCGTCGCCGGGGCCGCCCTGGCTGAGCACCCAGATCTGCGGGAAGCATTTGGCCACCCAGATCACCTCCAGCGCGGTGATCAGCGCGAAGAGCTGCCTGAGGATCGGTACGGTGATCTTCCAGAAGACCTGCCACCCGGTACCGCCGTCGATCCTGGCCGATTCGTACAGCTCGGCCGGGATCGTGGTCAGGCCCGCGTAGAGGGTGAGCGCGGCGAACGGCACCGACTGCCAGACGACCAGGATGACCAGGACGGCGAAGGTCGCGTTGCCGTTCGCGAACCAGGTGTAGCCGTCGAAGGAGTCGAGGCCGAGCGTGGTCAGCAGCCAGTTGACCACGCCGAGCTCCGACTGGAACAGCCACTGGAAGATCGTGGTGGCCGCGATCACCGGCGTGGCCCAGGCCAGGGCGAGCGCGCTCATCAGGGCCAGGCGCATGCCGCGCCGCAGCCGGACGAGCATCAGGGCGACGCCGGTGGCCAGCGCCACGATGAGCGCCACGTTGATCGCGGTCCAGACGACCGTGCGCAGCAGCACCTGCCAGAACTCGGCGCCGCCCAGCAGCTCCTGGTAGTTCTCCAGGCCGACGAGCGCGGCGCCGCCCCGGATGAGCTCGCCCATCCGGAAGTGCTGCAGCGAGATCACGGCCGCCTTGAGCAGCGGGTAAAGGAGGAGGAAGGCCCCACCCGCCACCGTTGGCGCGATGAGCAGGTAGGGCCACAGGGAGCGGGTCCGCAACTCAGGACCCGCTGTTGAGTGTCGTGGTGATGGACTCGGAGACCTTCTTGGCCTCGGTGGCGGGGTCGGCGCCGGTGAGCACCGCGGTCATGTACTGCTTGATGACCGAGGTGGCCTCGACGGCCGCCCAGTTGGGGGTGTTCGGGGTGGCCCGGCCGACGGCGGCGCCGACCGCCATGGCGGCGGTGCCCTCGTCCCCGGACAGCACCGAGGCCAGCGACGTGCGGTTGGGCACGAAGCTCATGGCCTTGGCCAGCTCGGTCTGGAACTGCTCGCCGGCCAGCTCCTTGATCACCTCGTAGGCCTCGTCCTGGTGCTTCGCCGCGGCCGGGATGATCAGGTCGGAGCCGCCGGTGAAGACGGCGCCTGGCTTGTCGGCGGTCTTGCCGGGGATCGGGAAGAAGCCCATCTTGCCCTTGAGCTTCGGCTCGACCTCCAGGACGCGGGCGGCGATGCCGGGGACGGCGACGATCTGGGCGGTCTTGCCCTGGGCGAACACCTCGTGCTGGGGCGGGTTGGCCTCGTCGGCCTCCTTGGGGCCCTTGCCGAGGGCCTGGAGGCGCTTGTAGAAGTCCATCCCGGCCAGCGCCTGCGGGGTGTCCAGGGCGCCTCGCCACTTGCCGCCTTCTTGTACGGCGAGGTCACCGCCCTCGTCCCAGACGAATCCGGCGAGCGCGTACCAGGTCTGGCCGGGGAGGTAGATGCCCTGGTTACCGCCCTTGTTCAGCTTTTCCGTGACATTTAGCCATTCGTCCCTGGTTTTCGGTGGGGTGTCGATGCCGGCCTTGGCGAACAGGTCCTTGTTGTAGACGACGACCCGGTTGGCGGCGTACCACGGGACGCCGTACTGCTTGCCGTCGATGTTGCCCGGCTGGGCCAGGCCGGGCAGCCAGTCCTCGCCCTTGAGGTCGGCGACCTTGGCGGTGAGGTCGGTGACGCCGCCGCTGGCCGCGTACTGCGCCACCTGGGTGTTGCCCACCTCGATCACGTCGGGGGCGTCGGTGCTGGCCAGCGCGGCGGTCACCCGCTCGCCGATGCCGTCCCACGCCTGGATCTGGAGGTCTAGGTCTGTTTTCGGATGGGCGGTCTCGTAGCGGGTCTCGAACGTCTTCAGCAGGTCCTGCGTGACGCTGCCGTCCATGATCCAGACGGCCAGCTTGACCGGGCCGCTGCTCGCCGGGGTGCCTGTGCTCGCGCCCGAGCCGCACGCCGCCGCGGCCAGGGCCAGTGCCGCCACCGCGGCGGTGAGTCGGTGTTTCATGGTGCCTTCTCGCTACGGGTTGGGGACGGTGTCGCGGAAGGCGGTGCCCTCGGCGCGGAGGTCGTTGACCCGGCTCAGCACGCCGGCAGGCGAGACGACCTCGTTCTTGGCGTGGTAGACCCAGTCGACCTGCTGGCGGTAGGTGCGGGTGCCGGTGGCGGCCTGGAGGTCGATGAACCACTGGTTGAACATGATCCACATCGGCGTCTCGGGGTAGTAGATGCCGCTGTGGTCGGCGAACAGCCGGCCGTCGACGTAGTACTTGATGTGGCCGCCGGACACCTGGATCACCAGGTCATGCCAGCCGGCGAAGCTGGCGCGCTCCTCGGTGTGCGCGTTCACCGCCTGCCACGGCTCGGCCTGGTAGGTCTCCCAGCTCGTGGTGTAGAGGATGTTGGACGGCTCGCCCCAGCCGCCGTTCGGCAGATACTCGAAGTCGAGCTCGCCGTAGTCGGGGTCCAGGTTGAAGCGGAGCGGGGTGATGGTGAAGAACGTCTGCACGACGTGCTCGCCGTCGGGGCCGCTGGTCGGGGCATCGGTGAAACGCACGCGGGCGCCGTACGTGCCCTCGAAGAACTTGCGGTTGGCGGTGGAGAGCTCGGTGTGGACGGTGCCCGAGTTGGTGCCGTTCGTCGAGGAGTCCAAGGTGAGCAGGCCGCTGGGGAAGGTGATCGCCGACGGGGACCAGGTGGCGCCGGGCACGCCTGGGCCGCCCGAGCTGCCGCGCACGGTCCAGCCGCGCTGAGCCAGCCTGGGGTCGCTGGAGTTCGTGTACGTGAAATCGTCGAACAGGACGCCGCCGGGGCCGGGTGGGTCTGTCGGGTCGGGGTCCGGGTCTGGGTTACTGCCGGATGGGTCGCCCCAGGCCAGCTGGCCGTTCACGTAGACGGCGATCTTGTTCCAGTCCGTGTAGGAGGTCTGGGGGCCGTAGGAGGGGTCGTCGTTCTGGGTGAAGCTCTGCCAGTCGGCTCGGTAGAAGCGGAGTTGCAGGTCTCTTGTGGTGGCGCCGGGGGCCAGTTGGCCTGCGGTGAAGCCGATCTCCAGGTACTGCGCGCCGGCTGATTGGGGGACGAAGTGGCCGGTGACCGTTGAGCAGGAGATCACCGCCCAGGAGCAGGCGAAGCGGTAGGTCTCGGTGCCGGTGAGGTAGTAGCGGATTTTGACCTGGTTGAGGGGGATCGTGGTGGTGCCGTCGTTGAAGAGCTGGAGCCAGGGCTCGGCTTGGGCGGTGGTGGTGCCGGGGGCGCTGGTTCTGTACTGGAGGCGGATGGCCTGGGCGGCGCTGGCGGGGTTGGCGATGGCCAGGGTTGCGATCAGAGCCAGGGGGGTGGCTAAGGACAGCAGGATCTTTCGGAAATTTCGCGACATGGGTGGGGTTCTCCTTGTTTGAACGGCCCCCGAATGTGCGGCATGCCAAACAGAGCTGTCGTGCGGCTTGGTGCGGCTCTCGTACGCCTGCGTGCGCCGGCGTCGTGGTGGGGCTGACGTGACCGGGTCGGGGTCAGGCGCCTCGGCGGATGCGGCCCGCGTACAGGGCTTCGAGCTTGAGGTTGTGCGCGTCGCCCTCCGGCACGTTGGCCGAGAGGTAGACCGGGGGGACCTGTCCGGCTTGGAGGAGGTTGCTGACTGTTTGTGCCACGACGAGTTGGGCGAGGAGGGCTGAGGTGATGGTGGAGACGGCACCCGTCGCGCCTCCGTCGGGCAGGGGGAGCACGGCGTCGCCGTACGGGGCTCGGTTGTCGAGGATGACGTCGGCCAGGTCGGTGAGTTTGCGGCCCGAGGGGTGGCGGGAGGGGACCGCGTCGCTGTGCGCGTGCGAGGTGATGGCGATCAGGGGGTGGCCGCGCTCCTTGACCAGGGTGGCGAGCTCGACCACGACGCCGTTCACGCCGGAGTTGGAGATGATCACGAAGAGGTCGTGGTCGTGGACGGGGGCGTTGGCCAGAATGGCGTGGGCCACGGCCGGGTCGCGTTCGAGGTCGTAGCGGTCCAGCTCTTCTCGGGGCGCGTCGCCGTACAGGACGATGTCCCTGAGCGCGAGCCGGTTCGTCGGGACGAGGCCGCCGGCGCGGCCGGCGATCTCCATGGCGACGGCCTCGGAGTGACCGGAGCCGAACGCTTGGATGACGCCGCCCTTGGTCAGCGCCTGGGTGAAGAGGTCGGCGGCCTGGTGGATGGCCGGGTCTTTGGGGATCTCTTGGACGAGGTGGGCGATGTGCTCGGCGAATGCGTCCGGATTTATCGTCATATATCTCCTTCCGGCAGGCGATGTCCCTGCACGGCCCTGACCGTGACGTCGAACGCCTGCCTGGTCCGCTCGTACGTACGCTGGGCGACCGACACGTACACGACGTCCAGCACGAGCAGCTGCGAGTGAATCGCGGCGAACCCGTCGGCCCTGAACGTCGTCTCCCTGCTGGACGTGGTCAGCACCAGCTCGGCCACCTCGGCCAGCGGCGATCGCGGATGCGACGTCACCGCCACCGTGATCGCACCATGGCTGCCGGCCTCGGCCAGCACCTCGATCACCTCCCGCGTCCTGCCGCTGTGCGAGATGCCGATGGCCACGTCACCCTGACCCAGCAGCGCCGCATCGGTGAGCGCACTGTGGGCGTCGGACCTGCTCCAGGTGGGTACGCGCATCCGCTGCAGGCGGTACTCCATCTCGCTGGCCACCGCGGCGCTGCTCGACACCCCGAACAGCAGCACCCGGCCCGCACCCGCCACGGCCTGCGCAACCTTGGCGACCACGGCCAAGTCGAGCTGGTCGCCGGTCTCCTGGATCAGGCGAATGTCGTTGCCCGACACCACGCCCAGGACCTTTTCCAGGCTGTCGTCGGGCAGGATCTCCTGGCCTATGTCGGTCTGCCAGGTCTGCTGGGCGACCCGCCCGGTCTCGGTGGCCACGGCCACCCGCAGCTCGGCGTAGCCCGTGAAGCCGAGAGCTCGGCAGAATCGGGTGATCGTGGCCGTCGAGGTGCGACTCCGCTCGGCGAGGTCGACGATCGTCAGCCTGGCGGCCTCGCCTGGGCTGGCGAGGATCGCGTCGGCAACCTTGCGCAGGGCATCGGGCATCTCATGCCGCTCGGTCCGGATCCGGCCAAGTAGTTCCACGAGATGATAATTATGCCCAACAAACGATGACGTCAAGGTATGTTGCGATAATTTTTGACATTGCTTGGGCCTGAGAAGCGCTCCAGCTCCACCCGTACTACGTGCTTCGCCTGGCAGGCGGCTTGTTGGCGGGTGACAGGCGTCTCACCACAGACCCAAGGCCAGCAAGGGCAGACGCCGCCGAACCCAGGTGCTGGCGGCGCTTCGCGGGAGAGCCTCTCAAAACTAACCCCGACCAGGGAGGGCAGGAGGCCAGCCTCACACGGCTATTTGACTTGAGGCTCCGACCATGGCGCTGGATCGCATATCTCGGCTGTAGTGACCTCACAATTGAGCCGTGCGTCTACGACGTGAATGGCGCCTACCCTGCTGTCATCGAGTAGCAAGCGAAGTTCTCGAGCACTCGTGTTGACTTCGACGTAACCAACGATCAAGCCACGTCGGGCTGCATCTTGGAGGTATCCCATCCGCAAGTTAAGCCCTGTAAGCGTTACTGCGTCTTCGGTGCGAAGCCCGGCCACCCACGCCTCGAATTGCTGGAACAGCGATACGTTGTCACAGTCCTCCACCACCTTGCGATCTTCGCAGTGAGGGTAAGCATCCCAGTAAAAGGGTTTCTCTCCGGGCTGCGATGCGATGAGAATGTTATCAGGGCCAAACCCCTTCGCGTTGTCGAACTCGGCAGCGGGCATCGGCTTACCCAGTTCCACGATAGCCGTCACAGAGGCATATCGACCAAGACCCTCCAGTAGCCCGGCCGTGGCCTTTTTGCTCCCGACGGGAGGGTGGGCGCCGAGCTTTGACAGCAACTCTTGCATTCGGGACTCGCGAAAAACCGGCTCCAAGGATTCCGCCCCAGCGGGAGATATAAGGAGCTTACCGCCCGATGTTGTTTGGAATGCCTCGTAGGCTTTTTTCGAGGCCGGCTCTGCATCAAGGCGCGCCCACTGGGGCTCAATCGTAAAACGGATAGAATATTCCTGCAGCGGCTTCTCCGGCCCAGGTTCAGATGCAATCCGATAATCTGGATTTGCTACAGACAGGCCGCTACGCACTACACGATAAAAGTGACTATAATCGCCACCGGAAAAGCGCGGCCATCCCGGCCTTGACTCTTCCCTGCTTGCGATTAAGGAAATTAAAACAATAATGACAAGGAGACTCGATGTCAGAATCACCCAAGCTGGACGGGAAATATGGCGCAACATTGAACCCTCCGATTCGATACAACGAACGAGGATGGCCGAATGACGAAAATTCGACCATCCTCAGCGTAGAGTCTATTTTGCCATGGTCATACCATAGCTATTCGAGGCTTATGCACATGTAGCCATCAGTGCCGGCTCCGCTGTACGGATATCCGCCTGCCCTGGTCCAAGCACACTTGGATGTGGCAGTAAGGTTGTCGTGGTGAATTTCGGTGACAGTCTTTCCACCTTCTTTTTTCTTTGTGTACCACCTAAAAAGCAGATCCGCTTCGACGGTGTGCTGATAGGCGTCGATCCAGCACTTCGAAAGTACATGATCCCAGCATTCCGCATCGACGAAATCGAGATCGATCGTAACCGCATCAACCGTATTCGGCCATTTCCTGGTTATTTTCCGACTGCAGCGTTCCTCCACCTTTCCGCTGATTCCGATGCTTACGCTCGCGTCGGCACCCGCCAAAGGCTTAATCCCGAATGTGGCCTGGCCGTCTAAAGTCGCATCGTACGACAAATTCCTGAAGCAGGCTGTCGTACCGAGCGTCAACTTGGAGTGCGTTCGAATGTACTTTGCCAGAGCGTCCTTGTCCTTGTCATTGGGATAGGACCACTTGGCACCGTTGGTCGGATATAGGCGAGCCCAGTTCTTGAACGGTTGAATTCTCCAGAAAGTACCTCCACTTTTTTCGTCATTCCAGCAGGATGCTGATTGAACGTGGAGTTGCCAGTACTTCCACAACCTCGTCCTGTCAGTGCTGTTCGACCGGTACTGCTCGGTTTCTTGACGATGCGGTTGACCCTCGCACGCGTCGCGCCCTGGACCGCTCGATCCGCCGCCTGAAGCGGAGTCACCCGCGTCAGTGGGGTCTTCGTTCACATCGAGCGGGACATCAATGATGCTGACGTTTCCGCACCGGTCGAATACGAATATCGAGATTGTCGCCTCGCTTGGTTCGACAATGCCGCCACTCGCCTGCGAGCGAGCGTTGCCAGAACCCGAACCAGTTGTTTCCGTCCACCTACGCGTAACCTCGGACGTAACCCTTACTTGACCATCTGCCTGTTGGATAACGACATTAGCCAACTCTACTGCTGAGTCGCTGCGCGTCTTGTCTGCCAAAGCCATGGTCTCTCGCTGCCGCACCAGACCAGCATTCAGCAATGAGAGCTTGGCCGTACTGGGCGCGGTAGGCATGACACCTGGAGCATCCCAGATGGTGGTGGAACTCCCCTCCAAGACGGCATCTTGAGCCTGATAGTAGGCCTTAACACGATCAGTATAGACCTGGGCGCCAGACTCATCCGCCGTTGCTTCAGCGGATGATGACGCTAAGGGCGAGTCCAAAGTGCAGCCCGTACCTCCGATAGGAGTTGACGGCGGCGGGATAGCCCTTGTCGTGGCTGTGGCCGCTTCCCACTCACCAACCGCGAAATTAGTCTTGGCTCGCACTTTTACGGTGTAGGTGACATTATTTGCCAACCCACTGATAGCAGCCCATGGATCGTCCACGTCCAACGTTTTGATGAGGGTGCCACTACTGTCAAGGACTTCGACATCGTAGCCGTCGATCATGGCGATGCCGCCCGTGCTCTCCGGGAGGCCCCAACTGGCGGTCGCGCTGGCATCGCCGCCTTGGACAGTCAGGTTGAGCACCTTACTTGGCGGTCCGGCAGGTAGATAGGTGAGCGCCAGCGTGGGTTGCTCAGCTGCATTCGGTTCAGCGAATGTGATGACCTCTTCCTTATTGGAGGTGAGCAAGAGCCACTGGTACTCGCTTCCGGCTATGTCAGCCTGAGGACCGCTCAACGGCAGCGAGTATGGCGTGACTGTGTCATCGATGTCACTCGCAAGGTCCGCCCCCTTGGTATCTGCGGTGATCGTACCCTTGAGGGGAGCGGCGGAGATGACTGCATCGGCAGGGCATGTCCCAGCCGAGCAAGTCGGTGTACCTAGTTTGAGCATGCTCTCGGACACGCCTGCACCATCAGGAATTTCATCGAGCCGGAACCCGATGACCGCTGCCGTCTTGTTGATGCCGGCTCCGCCAATGCGGATCACCGCATCGTCAGTCACCGTGCATGGCGAACCATCACAAGCGGTGGGGTCGGTCTTGGCTATCTTGACGACAAAGCTGTCCTTTCCCAGGGAAAGGTTTCCGACCTTAGCGACGGGATCTTTTTCCGGAGGTGTGCCAGGGGTAGTAAAAGAGATCGGTGCGGTCTTTGATGTACATACCTCGCTGTCCGTACTACTCACGGAGGAGACCGTGACTTTAGTCGATTGCGCTGTGACGGCTGAGGTGGTTGCTCCTCCGAGTGGGGTGTTCATGTCGGTGGTGATTTCGGCGGCGGTTTGGGCGCGGTTGTAGATGCGGACGTCGTCGAGGACGCCCTTGAAGAAGTCGCCGTAGGGGGTGTCGCCGCCGAGGTGAAGGGCGCCGCCGTCATCGGCGATGGCGCCGGCGGAGGGGAAATCGCCGATCAGGGAGCCGTTGTGGTAGAGCCTGGCGCCGGAACTGCTATAGGTGAAGGCGAGGTGGGCCCACGTGTTGCGCGTCAGAGGGCTCTCACCCAGCGCCCCGTCTGGTTCGTCCTCTGTGGAGTACCAGGCCATCGGGACGCCGCCCTCGCCGGACGCGTACAGAGCGTAGGACATGTCGAAGTTGGTGAAGTAGTCCTTCGCGATGATGGCACGCCAGCCGTCGACAGCACTGGGCTTGACCCAGGCTGACAGCGTCAGGGCGTTCGTCATCTGCAGCGACGGGGAGTCGTTGATGAAAACGGAACTGGAAGTGCCGTTGAAGGACAGCCCCTTGCCGTACTTTCCGGTGACCCAGGAGGTACTGTCCGCGGTGCCGTTGTTGGTACCGGTCGCGTCGGTGACGGTCGTGCCGGTGCCCTCGTCCATGGCATAGGCGGCCACCAGGCCAGGAGGCAGCGTCGGGTCCGGATCAGGGTCGGGGTCCGGATCAGGATCAGGGTCTGGGGTGGGGGTGGGGTCGGGGTCCGGGTCCGGGTCCGGGTCCGGGTCCGGGTCGGTGCCGCCGTCTTGCGGGGCGGTGACACACGCAGTCATCTGCCACTTGTACGTGCTTCCTGGCTGCACGGTGTTGGCAGGGATTTGGAAGGACGCGCGTTCACCTCCATTGACAGTGCGACTGCCGAGCGGCGCGGATGCGACAGGCGCTCCGGTGCTGTCGTAGAGGTAGTACTTGGCGGTGACCGGACCGCCGGAGGGGCGGTTGACCATGCCCGAGAGGATGGGCTGGGTCGGGTCGGCCATGCCGGTCTCGGCGTCGGAGGGCAGCGTCGGGGCGTCGCTCGTGATGCGGTAGGCCGGGCTCTCGTTGCATGAAGGCGGCGTCACGCCGGCTCGGCAGGCCTTGACCACGAACTTGAAGCTGGCCGGGTTGTCCAGCGCGAAGACCTTGTCCAGCGCCTGGCCGGACGGGATGTTGTTGTGGGTGGTGGTGCCGGGCACGCCGACCAGGGTGCGGATCTCGTTGGCGGTCAGCGCCCGCTGATAGACATGGAGGTCGTCCAGAGCCCCCTTGAGATTGCCGCCGAGGGGATATCCCGAGCTGCCGATCTCGAAGGCGCCTCGGGCGTTCCAGTTGGCGGTGTGGTCGGCCTCGCCGGACAGCACACCGTCCACGTACAGGCGGATCTTGCCCGCTGTCTTGTCGTACTGGGCGGCCAGGTGAGTCCATTCGCCGATCTTGGCGAGGTCCTTGGACTGAAGCGAGGACTGCCGAACGTCGGTGGGGTGGTCCTCCTTGATCATGGTCCACCACCAGCGCTGGTCGAACTCGGGCGCGGTCGAGGTCTCGTACGACAGATTGAAGGCGGGCAAGTTGACGCCCATCTGCGACAGGACGTTCTGACTGGTGGTGCTGCTGTCCAGCCGTATCCAGGCCGTGGTGGTGAAGCTCTGGTTGGTGTTGATCACCGGGCCGCTGGTCTTGGCGTTGCCGCCGGTGAACTTCACCGCCTGGCCCAGTTGGGCGGGCTCGCGGGTGTGCGCGCCGCTCAAGGTGGCGGAGCGGTTGTTACCGGAGGAGTCGGTGAGCGTGCCGCCCGAGGCCTCGTCAAGCTTCCAGTACGCGGCCTCCCCCGCGGGCAACTCGACGGCCGGCGCGGCCATGGTCGAGTCGTTGACCGTCACCGTGTAGTTGAGCGGCGACGCCTCCGGCACGGCCGACTTGTACGTCACCTTGACGTTCTGGCTGCGGGCGATCGCGTCGTTGCCGTCCATGGAGTCGATGGACTCGGCGGTCACAGTGGGGATCTCCGGGGGCAACACCCAGTCCACGCTGAGCTTGGGCGCATCGCTGGTGCCGAACATGGCGGGCCAGAATGAGTACGACTCGTCGTAGTTGGGCGGGGTCGTCTCCTCGTCCGTCAGCCTCATGACGAAACCGTGGTTCGCCGTGCCGGACGCCCATAGCCTGGTCATGTCGGTGAGGTTCCAGCTCCACACCGACCCTGGTGTCGGGGGCAGTGCGCACGGGTCGACCGACGCCCGGCCTTCCTCCGTACTGTCCGGCTGGTCTTCCCAGGCGGTGTCCTCGGCCTCCCAGGGCTGGGTGATCCGCTGTGCTGCGATCCCCTGGAACTCGCCGCAGTCGAAGTCGTACACCTCGTTCTTCAGCCGCAACTGCAGGGTGGACTTGACCACCTGCTTGCCGGTGATCGGCGCCGTGTCGAACGCCATCAGCGAACGAGTGGGACGGATCTCGTAGACCTCGATGCCCCCCGTCCCACACTTCCGAATGCACTCCGCGTATTTGCCGACCTGCCCCGGCGACAACTGAGAGTTCGGTGATTTGATGGAGACCTCTTGGGTCACTCCGAGGGTCGTGGTCGGATCGATCGTGACCGGATACTGGGTGGCGGGATCGGCCAGCCAGGCGGCATCCGGCTTGAGCAGCAGGGCGGTCGCCCCGTCTTTGCCCTCCACCGTGGTATCGACCTTGGCTTGGCGCCCCGGACGGTCGGCGCTGGGCTTCTCGGCCGCCGCGTCCCACATCAGCGGCGCGGGGGCGGAGGCTACCTCCTTCTTGTCCTTGGCTCCGGCTAGCGAGAGCCCGCCCGCCTTGGTCTTCTTGAGTGTGACCCCCTTGGCCTGCACCGGGATGCGGAACTCCACCGAGCCGGTGGGGCGCTCGCGCAGCACGATGTCATGCCGGAAGCCGGTCGGCAGCGCCGTCACGACCAGGTCTCCCGACGGTCCCGCGACGCCTGGATAGGTCGCCACATTGCCCTTGATCTGCGGGCGAGGCAGCTCAGTCAGCCAGGAGAGGCCGAATGACTTCTCCCTGCCGAGGGTCATGGTCGCGAACGGGTCGGATCCGCCCACCGACAGTCGCACGTTGGCCTTGGCCAGCTTGGGCTTCAACACGCCGTTCTGCTCGACCAGAGAGGTGTCGATCCACGCCCAGGAACCGTCCCCCTGCCTGAGCTGTGCCGGGCCGGCATAGGACTCGGTGGCCAAATGGCCGTCCGGATATGCCCACGTACGTGACGTCTCCGTGTAGGCGGCCTGCACCGCGACCGGCTTGTTCTGCTTCTTCGCCTCCTCGACCGCGGCGCGCAGAGCCGCGTCCGGGTCCTCTGGGCGCGGGAACGTGGTCACCGCCGGGCCCTTGGCCGCGGCCTGCGGATCGGGGTCGGCCACGGCCTGCGTGATCGGAACCGCGACCAGCAACGATGCCGCCACCGTGAGCGTCGTTGCGACCGCCAGTCTCCGTTTTGGCTTCTTCCTGAAGATCGATCGGCTGCCTAACTCGTCCACAAACACCTTCCGTGAAAGTTAGTTCGAATTGTCAGCCTTGATCATTCATCGGAGATCGTCAGTGATCAACCCGATCTAGATCACAATAACTTGATCAAAAAACGCGTAACACGGGCAGACCGGACAGCGATCCCCAAAGGGAAAAATCTATGACAATTCGGTAATTCATATTTCCCCTTTGCGCCCCCGACTCTCGTTCGAACTGCTGCGTAGCCGTACAGTCACCCTCGGCTGTTGGATGGGGCCCGCACGCGGTTCATCGGGCGTGGCCGTCGAGCAGGCTTTCCCACAGTCGATGCGCTGCGGCGGTCCGTAGCCAAGGGCTTTCACTGACGCAGGTGCCCTCGGCCGACCGCACGGTCCGGCGGATGTGGACTAAACCAGCCGCCGAGCACAGTTCGTACGACGGCATGATGCACTCACATGTATGCGCCCGAACCCTGATCGAGCCGCACCTCGGCACCGATTCGGACCAAACGATCGGGACAAAACCCTCCCGCAAGGGCTTCAGATGACTGCCATGAAATTCGATCATGGCCCTGCCTCCACGGTCGATCGTGCTGTCAGAGTCGGTACGGCCGCCGCACGCTCATAGGCAAGGCAGGGCAGGGGGACGTGCCGGTTCGGGCAGCACGCCACGCCGATGGTGACGAACCGGCCGCCGTGCAGCCACTCACCCCACCGCACGTCCACTCCACGAGGCAGCAGGTCCAAAGCGGCCTCCAGCCGCTCCTCCAGCAACACCACCGGCAGCGGCAACTCCGCACGGATCCTGCCGTACGCACCGGCCAGCCAGACCACCGCCAGCCACACCTCCTCAAAAGTCGCCGCGATCCGCGACCCCGGCTTAGCCGGCCAGTCGCTGGTCCGCCTCGGCGACAGCACCGACGTCACGAAGTCAGGCGACGACGACCGCCGTTGAGCCTCGTTGCTCCGGTCGGCTCCCGCACCGACCCATTGGTACGCGTGCCAATGCATGCTCAGCCGCTCCCAGTCCGGAATCGCAGCGGTCAGGACACAACCCTTCACGCCCCTTCCTGCTGACTCCCGCCGCACACCACCTCGCCAAGCGGCCTGCCGTACAGATCCAGCACGCGATCCCCCTTCCTCCGGTGCCAGCAACCGACTTGCGATCGCTGCCCGCCTACACCACGCCATCATGGCACTCCTGTAATGGCCTGTAAAGGTCGATTATCATAGGAGCATATAGACCCTTCTATGCTTGTCGTGAAGGGTCTATCTAGAGTTATGCCGTGATGGAATTCAACCCGCGGATCCCAAAGTGGCGCCAGGTCGCAGACGAGATCCAGCGCAGGATCGAGGCAGGTGAGATCGGCTACAACGACGTCATCTCCGAGGTTCAACTCGAACGCGAGCTGGAGGTCTCCCGCCCGACGATCCGCCAGGCCATTGCATACCTGCGGGATGATCTCAAGCTGATCGAGACCATCCCGGGGCGCGGCTCGTTCGTACGCGAACCCACGCCGAAGAAGCCGTAGCACGGTCCTGACTACAGCTGGGGCCGATAGCGGGATCCCGCTATCGAGGATTAACGCCCAAGCTCAGCCCACTCTTATACGGCTACCGTGAACAGGCCGGGTCGGACGCCATCTTCGCAGGGTGTCGTCCGTAAGAAGAAGCCCGCCGGGGAGCCGCTGTACGTCGGGTCGAAGAGGATGAACCACTACGCGGCAGGGGAGGACCAGGCTGCGAAGCGCCGACAGTTTCTCACCGTGGCCGGATCTACCCTCCTGGGTGCAGCCGGGGAGCAGCCCGCCGAAGCCATCGTCGGCCGTCTTGAACACATGCTCATCAGCGCCGCCCCCGCAGAGCCCACATCCCTGAGCAGCCTGACAGCGCAGGTGAACAAGGCACAGGCAGCGCTCGCCGACTCCCGCTACGCCGCCCTGTCCACGCTGCTTCCCCCGCTGGTGGCCACCGCGACCACCACTGCCGCCGCGACCACCGGCCGCCGGCAAGATGGCGTTCACAATGCCTCAGCGAGATTTACAACCTCACCGCGGAACTCGCCACCAAGATCCATACCGATGGCGGCCTCGCGTGGGTCGCCGCCGATCGCGCCCTGCGCGCCGCTCAGCTCTCCGGGGACGGTGTGGCCATCGCTCACGCCTCCCGGCAGGTGGCCATCGCCATGCGCCGCCAAGGCCGCCACGCGAGTGCGACCGATCTACTCACCCACACGGCCCAACACCTGAACGCCGACACCGGTCACCCCTCCGCCGCCGTGCTGAGCGCGTACACCAAGCTGCTCTGCACCGCACTGCAAGACCTCGCCTCCCGAGCGAGGGTTTGAGCGAGCACCTGCTTCCTCCCACAGCAGCGCCGAGCCTGACCAAAACGGGGAGCTGCAGCGGGTGTGGCCGGACGATTCGGAGCGGCTGCTCTAGCCGGCGAAGGGCCGATCGCGGAACCCAGGGCCCAGGACCGAAAGTGGCTGGAATACGGCGGAGTTTGGCACGGATCGATCTTCTCCGGTGCCGGCAAAGGTGCGAGGCTCACTGGTCGCCGTACTGGTCATGGCCGTCGCGGGGACGGTCGGCAGGTGATCTTTTCGTGGAGGACGGACAGTGAAGTGGTTGCGCGGCCTCCTGGGTGTGACGCTCCTGGCGGGAGCGGCCACCGCGTGTGGGCTCATGCCGGCGCCCCAGCCCTCCGCCGTGAGCCCCGCGGCCAGTCCTTCCCAGCAGAGGCAGGAGACCGCGCCCACGTCTGAACCGCCCGCTGAGATCGCCAAGCGCACAGTGCCCGCCAACCCCTGCCGCGTGCTGACCGCGTCGACCCGGTCGAGGATCGGGATGCTGCGGGGGAAGAGGGACCGGCTCAACCTGGCCTGCAAGTGGAGCAACGACCCCGGCGACGCCCCGCCGTTCACGTTCAGGGATCTGAGCATCACCTATGACGCCGGGTTCGAAGGGCTTCCCGCTTCCGTGGCCGTCGCGAGGAAGACCTTCGCGACCATGAGGAAGAACGACTACCGGCAGCCCAGCATCTTCGGCGGGGCGCCCTCGGTGAAGGGGACGGTCAAGCAGGTCGGCTCCGCCAAGGCGGGCGAGCACTTCGACGAGGGCTACTACGTGTATTACGTCTACGAAGTGGGCGACGCCAAGCGCGGCGAGGGCAAGGCTGTCCTGCGCAAGGACAACGTGGTGATCACGATCAACGTCAGCGGTGCCAACGTGCCCGGACGTATGGTGCGCGACGGCAAGCCGATCGGCAACGCCACCGCCCAAGCCATGATCGACATTGTGGCGACTCAGGCTATCGCGGCAGTGCGGTGATATCTGGGGCAGTCGTGGAAGAGTCCGCGCCCCTCCGAAGCCGATGAGTTTCGGGGGGCCGGGTGGTCCTCCTCCTGAAGGCAACGATCAGGAGGTCTCGATGGGCACGGTGGTGCTGTACAAGAGCATGTCGTTGGATGGTTTCGTCGCCGGTCCGGACATCGGTGCGGAGCATCCCATGGGCAAGGGCGGCATGCGGCTGCACGAGTGGATGTTCACGGACCGGCCCGACCCGCGCGATAAGGACGTCATCGCCGCGATGTCCGCTTCGGCCGGTGCGGTCGTGGTCGGCAAGCGTACGTTCGACGTCGGCCTGCCGCACTGGCAGGACACCCCTTACCCGGTGCCGACCTTCGTGCTCACCCACCAGGCACGTGCCGAACTCGTCATGAAGAGCGCGACGTTCACCTTTGTCACCGACGGTATCGGGGCTGCTCTGAAGGCTGCCCAGGACGCCGCCGGGGACAAGAACGTGATCGTGATGGGTGCCCAGACGGGACGGCAGTTCCTCCAGGCCGGACTGCTGGATGAGTTGCTGATCAACCTGGTGCCGGTCGTGCTGGGCGCCGGAAGCCGGCTGTTGGAAGACCTTGGCCACATCGAGTTGACGCGCACTCAGGTGATCGCCTCCGACGCGGTCACACACCTGCGGTTCCGGGTCGTGAGATGACCGCCCGTCCCGGCAGGCCGGATCTCGCACGTTCAGCCCATCAAGCCCGGCAGGTCAAAGGGCGGCCGCCGTTGTAGGTGACCATGTCGCGGAACGCGGCCGGGATGTCGAGGCGTGCGCCCGGCGCGGCGCCGTTCTCCTCGGCGTAGGCGCGGTGCAGGTTGCCGACGATGCGCTCACTGTCGAGCCATTCGGCGTACGGACCGAGGTCGCACTGACGGGCGGCGTCGAGCGGCGAGAGCCCTGCCGCGACGCCCTGCTTCGCGACCTCCTGTACGAAGTACAGGTATCCCAGCGCGTCGTCGATGGCCTCGGGGCCGCACACCGGACCGTGGCCGGGCACGATCGTCGTGGCACCCAGCGGGGCGATCACGTCCTTGAGGACCGCGATCGAGCCCGCGACCGAACCGGAGAGGAGGAAGGGTGTGCCGCCTGCGAACAGCAGGTCACCTGCGAACAGGACGGACCGCTCCGGCACCCAGATGACCGAGTCGTTCGTGGTGTGCGCCGGGCTGCCCACATGGCGGACCTCGCAGCGCAGGTCGTCGACCCACAGCGTCACGCCCTCGCGATAGGTCAGGAACGGTGGCGCCGGCGGCAGCGAGCCCTCGTCGATCGGCTCGAAGATGCCGGTGAGCGGCGGCGCGGCGGCCATGGCCAGCATCTCCGACCGGGTGTTCTCGTGCGCGACGATCGTGGCCCCGGGCAGCCAGGCGTTGCCGGCCGTGTGGTCGGGATGGCTGTGCGTGTTGACGAGGGTGTGCACCGGTCCCGGCGACACGGTACGCATGGCGGCGGCGAACGCGCGGGTGCGCCGTTCCGTCGAGCAGGTGTCGACGGCGACCGTCCCTGACCGCCCGACGAGCATCCCGGTGTTGTTGATCATCCAACCGCCGTCGGACTGCACGTAGGCGTAGAGGCCGCCACCCAAGTCCTCGATCCGCGGATCACCAAGAGCATCGTCACTCATGCGTCTACCCTCGTGCCCGCCTGCTCCTGTCGGGAAGCTGATTTCGCGTATACCCGCCATCAGTGCGACTGATGACCTGCGGCACGGTCATCGGTTAGGCTGAATGCGCTGATGCCCACATCAGGGAGCGCGATGTGGAGGCCGCCGTGAAGCTGTCGAACCTGGACCTGAACCTCCTGGTGTCGCTGGACGTCCTGCTGGAGGAGCGGTCGGTGACGCGTGCGGCCGCTCGTCTGGGCCTGTCCCAGCCCGCCCTCTCGGCCGCGCTCGCCCGGTTGCGGCGGCACTTCGACGATCCGCTGCTCATCCGTTCAGGCAACACCTCCGAGTTGAGCCCGCTCGCCCAGACCCTGCGGCTGCGCACCTCGCACGCGCTGAACGAGGTCGAGCGCGTGTTCGCCAGTGAGGCCGTGTTCGATCCGGCGACCTCCAGGCGCACGTTCACCGTGCAGGCCTCGGATTACGCCATGGCCGTGATCGGTCCGCGGGTCACGCAGGTGCTCGCGGACCGGGCTCCGGGCGTCAAGATGCGGTTCGAGAGTCATTCGAACCCCCTGACGGACAACCCGGCCGACTGGCTCCGCGGGGTGGACGGCATGATCCTGCCACGCGGATTCGTGTTCAACCTCCCCTCGATCGACCTGTTCACCGACGAGTGGGTGTGCGTGGCCGACCAGGACAACGATGCCGTCGGTGATGTCCTGACCATGGCGGACGTCGCCGAGATGCCGTGGGTGCTCACCTACCACGGACCGACCCGCTTCCTGTCCGCCGTGCGGCAGTTGGAGCAACTGGGGATCGAGCCCAGGGTCCAGGTGGTGGTCGAGAGCTTCCTCGTGCTGCCGTTCTACATCGTCGGGAGTCGTCGGCTCGGACTCGTTCAGCGTCATCTGGCGGAAGCGCTGGCCGCCACCGGCCGACTCCGGGTGCTCGCCTGTCCCTGGGACGTGGTGCCGGTGGTGGAGACGCTCTGGTGGCATCCGCTGCACACCCGCAGTCCGGATCACGCCTGGCTGCGGTCGGTCCTCACCGAGACGACCCGGCACCTCGACCGACGGGCCTGAGGGTTCGCGGTGGAAGCACCGCCCGCTGGTACGACATTCGTCTGCCTTATGTGGGGCATCAGCTATTTCAGCTTCCCCGATGCGGTTGGTCGAGCGGACAGTGGTGGCCATCACAGCACATGGATGGAAGGACCACTGTGGTTGCCCCTTTCGCCCTCGCCACGGTCGCCGACGGCACCGCGGAGCGTCCCGCGCTGGTCGTCGATCTCGACGGGGATCCTGCCTGGCGGGACCTCTCCGACCTCGGGCCGACGGTGCACGCGCTCCTGCAGGACTGGGACTCGGTGCTGCGGACGCTGCACACGCTGACCGGCCAGGCCACCCGCCCGCTGGAACAAGAGCAGCTCCGGCAGCCGTTCGTGCCAGGGCAGGTCCTTCAGGCCGGCGCCAACTATCGCACGCACGTCATCGAGCTCGCGGTCAAGCACGCTCCCGGCGACCGGCCCAAGTCCGAGGTGCGGGCCGAGGCCGCGGCGGCGATGGAGCGCCGCACCGCCGACAGCGAGCCGTACCTGTTCATCGGACTGCCCTCGGCCGTCACCGGCCCTTACGACGACGTCGTGCTCCCCGCCTACTCCCAGCAGCACGACTGGGAGCTCGAACTGGCCGTCGTGATCGGCCGGGAGGCGTTCCACGTGGATCGCGAGCACGCACTCGAACACGTCGCCTGCTACACGATCGCCAACGACCTGACCACGCGTGACCTGGTGTTCCGCCGCGACATGCCGGCGATCGGCTCGGACTGGTACCGCGCGAAGAACGCCCCCGGCTTCACCCCGCTCGGCCCCTACCTGGTACCCGCCGAGTTCGTGCCCGAGCACCCGCGGATCCGGCTGGAACTCAACGGAGAAGTGATGCAGGACGAGTCCACCAAGGACATGATCTGCGACGTCGCCGCGATCGTCGCGGCCGCGTCGCGAACGACCCCGCTGCGCCCCGGTGACCTGCTGCTCACCGGCAGCCCGGCGGGCAACGGCATCGCCCACGGCCGGCTGCTGCGCGCGGGCGACGTCATGACCGGCACGATCACCGGGCTGGGCGTTCAGCGCACCCGGGTGGTCGCGCCATGACCGCGGTCGAGTCCGTCGGGGTCATCGGCGCCGGAATGGCCGGTCTGGGCGTCGCCATCCTCCTCGCCGAAGCCGGCGTGCGAGTGGACGTCATCGAGACCACGGCGGAGGTCGGCGCCCTCGGGTCAGGTGTCACGCTGCAGGGCAACGCACTGCGCGTCCTGCGTCGCCTCGGGGTGTGGGAAGGGGTCGAGCGGGCGGGGTACGCCTTCGACTCGGCCGCCCTGCGCACGCCGGACGGCGCGCTGCTGGCCGAGATGCCCGACGCCCGGACAGGCGGTCCTGAGCTTCCCGCCACGGTGGGGATCTACCGCCCCGACCTGGCCCGCCTGCTCGTCGAGCGCGCCGTCGGCCTGGGCGCGAGGGTGCGGACCGGGGTCCGGCCCGTCTCGCTCGAACAGGACGACCACGGGGTCGACCTCGGGTGCTCCGACGGCACGCGCGCTCGCTACGACCTCGTCGTGGGCGCCGACGGGGTGCGGTCGTGGACCCGTGACGCGCTCGGCGTCCCGTTGCGGACGGAGCCGGTGGGCATGGGGATCTGGCGCGCGTTCGCGAAACGGCCGCCGTCGGTGACCCGTACGGACCTCTGCTACGGCGGCGCGGCCTACATCGCCGGATACTGCCCCACCGGCGAGGACACGCTCTACGCCTACCTCGTCGAGGACGCGCGGGACCGCGGCGCGCTGTCCGCCGACGAGCGGCTGGCCGTCATGCGCGGGCTCGCCGAGCACTACCACGGCGCGTGGGACGACATCCGCGCGAACCTGACCGACCCGTCCCGGGTGAACTACGCGCGGTTCGAATGGCACCTCCTGGACGGGCCGTGGCACCGCGGCCGCACGGTGCTGATCGGCGACGCCGCCCACTGCTGCCCGCCGACGATGGCGCAGGGCGCCGCTCAGGCGCTGGAGGACGCGCTGGTGCTGGCCGAGCTGCTCACCACCCGCGACACCCTGGATGAGGACCTGTGGTCGGCGTTCACCTCACGCCGGCTCGACCGCGCGCGCACGGTGGTCGAGAGTTCGGTGCAGATGTGCCGGTGGCTGCTGGCCGGCGAGCGGGGCGACCTGCCAGGACTGATGGGCCGCGTGCACTCCCTGCTCATGGAGCAGCCGTGAACGCGCCCGTGGAGTCAAGAAACCTCGTCATCGACGTGCACGCGCACTGCCTCGTCGCCGAGGTGGAGGCGCTGGTCGCCGGCGAGCCGGGGCTCGCCGAGCTCCGCGCGCTCGAGGCGCGGCGCCACGGCGCGGAGTCAATGGCGGTGTCGGGGCAGATGGTCCGGGCGGCCCTGCCCGCGCTGACGACCGTGGCGCGGCGCCTGTCCGACATGGACGCGGCGGGCGTGGACGTGCAGGTCGTCTCGCCGTCCCCGTCGCACTACCACTACTGGGCCCGCCCCGAGCTCGCGACCGAGGTGTGCCGGGCGGCGAACCGCGGCGTGGCGGCCGTCGTCGACCAGGCTCCCGACCGGCTGGTGGGATTCGGGCTGGTCCCCCTGCAACATCCCGATCTGTGCGTCGCCGCTCTCGACGACGCCCTCGGTCTCGGCCTCAAGGGCGTCGAGATCTCCTCCTTCGCCCCCGGCGTCGAGCTGTCGGACGCTCGGCTCGACCCGTTCTGGGCGCGGGCCGCCGAGACCGCCGCGGTGGTGTTCCTGCACCCCTTCGGCTGCTCGCTCGATGCGCGGCTCGACCGGTTCTACCTGGCCAACACGGTCGGGCAACCGGTCGAGAACGCCGTCGCCCTCTCGCATCTGATCTTCTCGGGGGTCCTGGACCGCCACCCGGACCTGCGGGTGGTCGCGGCGCACGGCGGCGGCTACCTGCCCACCTACCTCGGCCGCTCCGACCACGCCTGGCAGGTGCGCAGCGAGGCCCGGCAGTGCGCCGAAACACCCTCGGCGTACCTGCGCCGGATCTGGTTCGACTCGCTCGTCCACACCCCGCAGGCGCTGCGCGCCCTGGTCGCCGCCGTCGGCGCCGACCGGGTGGTGCTCGGCTCCGACCACCCCTTCGACATGGGCGTGCCCGATCCGCTCGGCCGCCTCGACGCCGCCGGGCTGGACGCGGGCGACCGCGCCGCGATCGCCGGCGGCACCGCGCAGAAGCTGGGGCTCGTCCCCGGGAAGGAATCCTGATGCCCGACACGGCGGCTCCACGCCTGATCACGCACCTGCGGCACGTCGACCTCGCCGTGCCCGACCTGGCCGCCCAGCAGGCGTTCTACACCGGCCAGTGGGGTCTCACCGAAGTCGCCACGGACTCCGGGCTGTCCTTCCTCGCCGCGGAGGGCTCGCCCGAGCAGTACGTGATGCGCCTTCGTCGGTCCGCCGACAAGCGCATCGACCTCATCGCGTTCGGCGCCGCGACCCCGGCCGACGTCGACACGCTCGCCGGGCGGCTGGCGCGGGACGGCGTGCGGCTCGTGTCGGAGCCGGGAGTGCTGGCGACGCCCGGCGGCGGCTACGGGTTCCGGTTCTTCGACAACGAGGGCCGTACCGTCGAGATCTCCGCCGAGGTCGCCGAGCGGACCCACCGCAGGATCGAGGAGGGCGAGTCGATCCCGGTGCGCCTGTCGCACGTGGTGGTCAACTCCGCCGACCCGGAGGGCACCGTCGCGTTCTACGAGCGTCACCTCGGCTTCGCGCTCTCGGACATCCTCACCCACCCGCGCAATGGTCACATGATGTGGTTCCTGCGGTGCAACCCGTGGCACCACAGCTTCGCCGTCGCCCGCTGCCCGCACCCGTCCCTGCACCACGCGAGCTTCGAGATGCGCGGGATCGACGAGTACATGCGCGGTACGGGCCGTCTCCTGCGGGCCGGCGTCGAGAAGATCTGGGGGCCGGGCCGGCACAAGGCCGGCAACAACACCTTCTCGTACTTCCTCGACCCGCAGGGCAACACGATCGAGTACACGACCGAGCTGGAGCGCCTGGACGAGGACACCTGGCACCCCGGCCTGCACGACCTCTCCGATCCCGACGTGGCCGACCAGTGGGGCACCGCCAACCGGATGGACGAGTTCGTCGCGAAGAAGTCGTTCAACGACCCGGACCGGGGCCTGTTCATGGCCCCGCCCGTCTGAGGGCCGGACGATGCGCTTCGCGACGGTCTCAGAAGCCGGCGGGCAGGTGCGGTGCGGCGTGGTGCGGGACGACACGCTGCTGCGCCTCCCCGCCGGGACCACCGTGCTCGACCTGCTCCGTACCGATGGACTCCGCGACGCCGGCGCCCGGGCCCTGGCCGACGGCGACGCCGTCCCGCTGGCCGGGCTGCGGCTGCTGCCACCGGTCGACGCACCCACCGTGCGCGACTTCGTCGCGTTCGAGGAGCACGTCGAGGGGATGACGGCCGGGGCCGGGGTGGGAGCGGAGTGGTACGAGGCCCCGACGTTCTACTTCACCAACCCGTACGCGCTCGTCGGCGCGCACGACGACGTGGCGGTGCCGCCCGGCTGCTCCCGGCTGGACTTCGAGTGCGAGGTCGCGGCCGTCATCGGCCGGGGTGGCGCCGACATCGCCCCCGAAGACGCGTCCGCGCACATCGCCGGCTACACGATCTTCAACGACTGGTCGGCACGCGACCTCCAGTTCCGCGAGATGGCCGTCCGCCTCGGGCCCTGCAAGGGCAAGGACTTCGCCACCACGCTCGGGCCCGTCCTGGTCACGGCCGACGAACTCGAGCCCTACCGCGACGCCGACGGCTTCCTCGCGCTCGGCATGACGGTCGCGGTCAACGGCGTCGAGATCGGGCGAGACCTGCTCTCCAACATGGGCTGGCCGTTCGAGGACCTCGTCGCCTACGCCAGCCGCGGGACCGAGGTCCGTCCCGGTGACGTCCTCGGCTCCGGCACCTGCGGCAACGGCGGCTGCCTCGCCGAACTGTGGGGCCGCGGCCGCACCGATCTGCCCCCGCTGCGGCCCGGAGACGTGGTCACGATGACGGTCGAGGGCCTCGGCACCCTCCGCAACACCGTCGTCGCCGGACGCGAGCCGCACCCGATCGCGCAGGCCCGGCCCCGCCCTCGCACCCGCCCCTGATGTCGACCCGTTCCACCCCCCGAACGCCGTGAGGTCCCCATGAACACCGACGCCTCCCGAACCGCCGGACTGCCCCAGCTCATCCTGCTCCTGGCGGCCAGTTCCATGCCCGTGCTCGGAGCGGTCCTGATCGCACCCGTGCTCCCCCTCATCGCCCAGCATTTCGCCTCCGTGCCGGGCGTCGAGGTCCTGGTGCCGATCGTGCTGACCATCCCCGCGCTCGTCATCGGGCTGACCGCCCCGTTCGCCGGGCAGCTCGTCGACCGGCTCGGCCGGCTGCGGGTGCTGCAGGTCGGCATGGTCGGCTACGCGGTCGCCGGCACCGCACCCCTCTGGCTCGACGGCATCGGCGCGATCATCGCCAGCCGCGTGTTCGTCGGCGTGTTCGAGGCCGGCATCGCGACGGCGGCGATCACGCTGATCGGCGACTACTGGAAGGAGAAGCGCGACCGCTACATCGGCCTCCAGGCGACGACGGCGTCGCTGGGCGGGGTCGTCTTCATCGCGCTCGGCGGCGCGCTGGGGGTCGGGGGCTGGCGCGCACCCTTCTGGGTCTATGCGATCGCGCTGGTGCTCGTCGTCCCGATGACGTGGCTCCTGTGGTCGCCCCAGCGGTCGGCGGAGCCGGCGGATCCGCGTGCGGTCAGGGTCCCGTGGCGCGCGCTCGCCGCGCCGTGCGGGGTCACGCTGTTCGGCGGCGTCGTCTTCTACATCCTCATCGTCCAGCTGTCCACCGTGCTGACCTCGATCGGGATCACGTCCACCGCGACCACCGGCCTGCTGACCGGCGTGCTCGCCATCGCCATCGCCGTCGGCGCGGCGCTCTACGGCCGCTTCGCGAGCCTGGGCAGGCGCGTGCTCCTGCCCGCCGAGTTCGCGACCTCGGGACTCGGCCTCGTCATCGTCTTCGCCTCGTCGAACGTCACGGTGGTGATGGTCGGCGCCGTCATCACCGGGTTCGCGAGCGGCCTGCTCTTCCCCACGCTCATCTCCTGGGTGCTGGACAACGTCGAGTTCTCCCAGCGTGGGCGCGGCACCGGGCTCTGGACGGGCACGGCGTACGTCGGCCAGTTCCTCTCCCCCCTCGTCGTGGCGGGGCTGGCGCTCTTCACCGGCGGTCTGCAGGGTGGCATCGGCGCACTCGGGGTGCTCTCCGTCGTCGTCGGGGTCGCGCTGTTCCTGACCTTCCGCAAGCAGAACCCGACGCCCGCTCCCGCCGTCCCGCCCGCGCCGGTCGCTGACGGACACTGACGGACACTGACCGCAGGGCACGACCAGTCAGCTCGCCAGGAGGGCCGCGCTTCCGTAGCTGCCGCCGAAGCCCGTCACCAGCGCCACCTCGCGCCCGTCCCGCAGCTCCCGTACGGCCTGGGCCACGTTGTTCAGGCCGTGCACGTAGCCCTCCGACAGCAGTCCGCCGTGCGGGTTCACCCAGGCGTGCCGCCGTTCCATCAGGTACGGCCCGAGCTCGGAGCGGCCCACGACCCCGAAGTCCTCCAACTGCCGGGGCACCAGCCACGAGTACGCGTCGTACAGCATCGCCGCGTCCACGTCCGCCGGCCGCATCCCCGAGGTCTGCCACAGCATCGGCGCCACGTACGCCGAGAAGATCGTCGTGACGTCCGGCGCGCGGTCCATCGCGGAGCTGCCCGGACCGCCCGCGCGGACGACCGCCTGGACGCGCGGGCCGTCCAGCACACCGCTGATCAGCAGCGCGCAGGCGCCGTCGGTCTCCTGGCAGCAGTCCACCGTACGCAGCGGCGTGCAGACGTACGGCCTGGCCAGGTAGTCCTCGTACGGCAGCGGCTCGCGTCTGAGGGCGCGCGGGTTGGTGGCGGCGTTGGCCCTGGACTGGGCGACGACGGCGTGCAGGTGCCGCTCGCCGAGCCCGGTCTCGTGCAGGTAGCGGGTCGCGGCCATGGCGAACATCGGGATCGGGCCGGCCATCCCGTACGTGAACCGCTCCTGAGGCCCGGTCGAGACGACGTTCATCCGCTTCCCGGAACGACCGTTCAAAGCGCGATAAATGAGGATATTTCGAGCCAGACCGGCGTGCACCAGCATGGCCGCGTCGCCCAGGATGGAGGCCGCCTGGGTGCCGCCGCCCGCCAGGTCGTTGTGCCAGCCCAGCCGGTCCATCCCCAGCGCCCGGGCGACCTGTGTGACGGGGGCGGAGTCGTTCAGGTGATAGCTGAGCACCGCGTCCACCTCGCGGGCCTCGATCCCGGCGTCGTCGCAGGCCGCACGGCACGCCTCGACGGCCAGCTCCAGCTCGGTGCGACCGGAGGCGCGCGTCAGCGCCGTCATCCCGATCCCGGCGACGGCCGCCTTACCGGCGAAGGGCTGCATGGTTCACCTCCCGCCGGACCGCACCCGCTCCGACTGTTCGTCGGCACGACCGCTCCCACCATCGCCCAGAGCAGGGCGCGCGGCTGCTCCCACCACGGACCGGAGCAGGGCGCGAGGCTGCCCCGGCCAGCGGCGCCTTACGCCCGACACGGTATCGCCCAATCCAGGAGTAAGACAAGCGCTTGCTCGGTAAGATCACCCCGCCAGGCCACATAATGAGTGAATATCGTCACCCCCGGTTAACTGACGCTCTTCACTCCAGCTATCCACATATGTCAGATGAAGTGCGATCATCAAGAGCCCATCACCTTCACCCCGAGGTGAGCGATGGATCTACGCCACATCCGCTACGCGATCACGATCGCCCGCGCGGGCAGCCTGCGGCGCGCCGCGGCCATCCTGCGGATCGCCCAGCCCACCCTGTCGGAGCAGCTGAAGGCGCTGGAGAAGGAAGTCGGGGTGGAGATCTTCACCCGTTCCTCCAGCGGCATGCGGCTCACCGAGGCCGGCGAGGTGTTCCTCGCGCAGGCCACCGTCGCGGTGGACGCCTTCGAGCGGGCGATGCTCGCCGCCCGCGGCAACGGGCGGACCACCCGGCTCGGGGTGGCCGACGGCCTGAGCGACGTGGTGGCCCGGCTGCTGTCGCAGGTTCAGCACTGCGGCCCGCGGGTGGCTCCGATGGGCACGGCCGAGCAGATCGTCTCCCTCATGGACGGCGCGATTCAGGCCGGGCTCGGGTACGCGCCCGGTTCGCTGCCGCGCGGCGTGGCCCGGATGCTGGTCCACCGCTCCCCCGTACGCGCGCTGCTCAGGCGCGACCACCGGCTCGCCGCGAACAAGCGGCTGTCGCTCGCCGCGCTCGCGGGCGAGCCGCTGATCATGCCCGAGTCGGAGGCGGTGGCGGGCGCCCGCCGGTTCCTGGAGGCGTTCGTACGGCAGCGCCTGCATCCCCGGCTCGGCCCGGCGGCCGCCACCCACGACCTGGCGATCGCCATGGTGAGCGAGGGAGCCGGCTACACCCTCTGCGTGCGGGACGGCACTCCGGTGCCGGAGCGGCTGACGTTCGTGCCGATCGCCGAGGAGGTGCCGCCGATCGAGGTCGTCCTTCTGTGGAACCGTCAGGCGGACGTCCACGAGCTGCTCAGCGCGGCCCGCCACCTGGCCCGATCTGGATAGCGATAATATCCAGCAGATGCGCATGTCCGAGCTGAGCACCGAGTCCGGCGTGGCCATCCCCACGATCAAGTACTACCTGCGTGAGGGCCTGCTCCACCAGGGCGAGCAGCTCACCGCCACCCGGGCCGACTACGACGACTCGCACCTGCACCGGCTCCGTCTGATCAGGGCGCTGCTGGAGGTGGGCAGGCTCCCGGTCGCCTCGATCAAGAAGGTCGTCGAGGCGGTGCAGGACGAGTCCCTGCCGATCCACGAGCTGCTCGGCACCGCGCACTACGCCCTGAGCCCTGCCGTCGAGCCCGAGCCGACGCCCGAGTGGGAGACGGCCCGCGCCCAGGTGGACGCCCTGCTCGACCGCCTGGACTGGCAGGTCACCGCCGAGGCTCCGGCCAGGGACGAGCTGGCGCAGACGGTGGTCAGGATGCACCAGCTCGGCCTGACCGCCGACCTGGCGCCGTACGCGGCGGCGGCCGAGCGGCTGGTCACCGAGGTCGAGCTGAACACGATCCCCTACGACGGCCCGCGCGACGCCGCCGTGGAGGCCCTGGTGCTGGGCACGGTCCTGTACGGCCGCGCCTTCGACGCGCTACGCCGCCTGGCCCAGGAATCGGAGTCGGCCCGCCGCTTCGCCCGCGAGGCTGACTGACGAGCCCCGGACCCGCATGTCATGACCCGTACGGGGTAGCGCGGGCCTGATGTTCGAAGATTTCAGGGAGAGCCGCGTCGACGTCGGCGAGGCGGAGTTGTTCGTCAGGCACGGAGGCGACGGTCCGCCGGTGCTGTTGCTGCACGGTCATCCCAGGACGCACGCCACCTGGCATCGGGTCGCGCCGCTGCTCGCCTCAGACTTCACGGTGGTCTGCCCGGACTTAAGGGGGTACGGCCGCTCGTCGAAGCCGCCCTCGACCCCCGACCACGAGCCCTACTCCAAGCGGGCGATGGCCAGGGACATGCTCGCCCTCATGCGCGCGCTCGGTCACGACTGGTTCGCCGTCGCCGGGCACGATCGGGGCGGGTACGTCGCCCAGCGGCTGGCCCTCGACCATCCCGAGGCCGTCACGCACCTGACGGTGATGGACGTGGTGCCCATCGGCGAGGCGCTGAGCCGCTGTGACGCGGGGTTCGCGGCTCGGTGGTGGCACTGGTTCTTCCTGGGCCAGACCGCCAAGCCCGCCGAACGGGTGATCGACGCCGACCCCGACGCGTGGTACCGGACGGGCCCCGAGCAGATGGGTGAGGAGGCCTACCAGGACTTCCGCCGGGCCGTGCACGATCCGGACACCGTGCACGCGATGTGCGAGGACTACCGGGCCGGCCTGGGCGTGGACCGCGCCGCCGACGACGCCGACCGGGCCGCGGGCCGTACCATCGGCTGCCCCACGCTGGTCGTCTGGGCGACGCGGGACGACATGGAGGAGCTCTACGGTGACCCGGTGGAGGTGTGGCGGTCATGGGCGGACGACGTGCGCGGCCTCGCCGTCGACAGTGGCCACCACCTGGCCGAGGAGGCGCCCGAGGAGCTGGCCGCCGCCATCGCGGGGTTCGCCGCTCCACGTGCCGGGTCGGGGCGGCGTCTGCCGTGACGTGCCTTCAGTCGGTGACGGTCACGGGGCGTTTCAGCAGCCACAGCGCGGCCCGTTGCAGCAGGGCGCGGTGGATCTCGTTGCCGTAGGAGCGGGTGTCGTGGCCGAGGGCGTCGTAGAAGACCCGGCCGCGCCGTACGGGACGGGCCCACATGAGCGGCTGGCCGGCCGCGGAGGCGAGCGGGCGGACGTCGGGCAGCACGTCGAGGTCACTGTAGACCTCGTCCACGAGGTCGAAGTCACGCAGCCCCTCCACCACCGGGTGCTCGCCGTGCACCCGCACGCCGGTCCAGCCGAGCGGCGGGTGGTAGGACTTGGACCAGTCCCAGCAGGCGCCGAGCACCCGCGACCAGCCCTGCCAGTCGTCGAAGCAGAGCGACGCCGAGTGCATGCACAGCAGGCCGCCGCCACGGTCGAGGTGGTCCAGCAGGGTGGTGCGGGCCTGGGCCGGCAGCCGGAAGCTCCACCGGTCGCGCAGGTCGGCGAAGCGGTCGGCGTTCATCAGCCAGCGCAGCGCGTTGACGGTGATGAGCTGGACCTCCGACGGCTCGCTCAGCGCGCCGACGATGTCTTCAGTGATCTCGGACTCGACTCCCACCTCGGCCAGCACCTCGGTGAGGGCCGCCGATGTGGCGTCGAAGTCGTGGAACGGGCCTCCGGACAGGACTAGGTTGCGTGCCACCCGCCAAGCCCATCACGCCTGCCGCCTGATTGCCACCCACACGCGGTCACATCAGGACGGGCCCGCCCGTCCTGCCGGCCAAAGGGCTCAGGAGCGGGGTGACTACGCTGCCAGGGGTGAGGCAGGTGGAGGATTTCGAGGCGTACCGGCCGCTGCTGGTCGGGCTGGCCTACCGGCTGCTCGGCAGCATGTGGGACGCCGAGGACGTGGTCCAGGAGGCGTGGCTGCGCTGGTCGGGCGCGGACCGGAGTGACGTCAAGGAGCCCAGGGCGTTCCTGCTGACCGTGGTGTCGCGGCTGGCGCTGGACCAGCTCCGCTCGGCCAGGGTCAAGCGGGAGGCGTACACCGGCCCCTGGCTGCCCGAGCCGGTCTCCACGGCGGAGGCGGGCCCGCTGGACACCGCCGAGCTGCGCGACACGGTGTCGCTGGCGACGCTGCACCTGATGGAGCGGCTCTCGCCGCCGGAGCGGGCGGTGTTCGTGCTGCGCGAGGCCTTCGAGCTGCCGTACGACCGGATCGCGGAGATCGTCGACTCCTCGGTGGCCAACGCCAGGCAGCTCCACCACCGGGCCTCGGTGCGGTTGGGCGAGGGCCGGGACAGGTTCCGGCCGTCGGCCGGCGAGCACGCCGAGCTGCTGACGAGGTTCATCGAGGCGGCGGGCGGCGGCGACCTGGCGGCGCTCACCGAGCTGCTGCACGAGGACGTCGTGGCCTGGAGCGACGGCGGCGGCCGGGTCAGGGCCGCGCTGCGGCCGATCCACGGCCGGCGCAAGGTGGTGGCGTTCCTGGCCGGGGTGAACGCCCGCTACTCCTACGGCGCGGCCACGCTCGGCGAGGCCAACGGGCATCCGGTGCTCTGGACACAGGTCGGGAGCAACCTCCAGCTGGTCGCGATCGACGTGCGCGAGGGCCGCATCCAGGGGCTCTACAGTGTGCTCAATCCGGACAAGCTTCAGCGGGTGCGCCCACCCTCCTGACACGCCCGGTGACATCTATAGTCGCCCCCATGGATCTCGGCATCAAAGGCAAGGTCGCACTCGTCACGGGTGGCAGCGCGGGCATCGGGCTCGCCGCCGCCAAGAGCCTCGCGAAGGAGGGATGCGACGTCTGCGTGAGCGCCCGCAATCCCGAACGGCTCGCCGACGCGGTGGTGGAGCTGCAGGAATTCGGCGGCGTGGTGCACGCGGTGCTCGCCGACGTGGAGGACCCGGACGCCGCGGAGCGGGTCGTACGGGAGACGCGCGACGTGGTCGGCCCGGTCGACATCCTGGTGGCCAACGCCGGTGGGCCGCCGGCCGGCCGGTTCGTGGACGCGAGCATGGCCGACTGGGAGCTGGCGATCCAGCGCAACCTGCTCGGCACGGTACGGCTGGCGCGGGCGGTGCTGCCGGAGATGCGCGCCCGGGGATGGGGCCGCATCGTCACGATCACCAGCAGGTCGGCCCGCGAGGCGCTGGACGGGCTGGCCCTGTCCAACTCCACCCGCTCGGCCGTCGCCGGGCTGGTACGCACCCTGGCCCGCGAGGTCGGCGCCGACGGGGTGCTGGTCAACAACGTGATGCCGGGCTCGATCGACACCGAGCGGCTGCGTGACCTGGCGGGCAGCGAGGAGGCGCTGGCCGAGCGGGCCGGCTCCGTGCCGCTGGGCCGGATCGGGCGGCCCGAGGAGGTGGGCGACGTGGTGGCGTTCCTGGCGAGCGAGCGCGCGTCGTACATGAACGGGGTCTCGGTCCTGGTGGACGGGGGCGAGAGCCGGGTCATCGCCTGACCGGGGACGAATCCCTACAACTTGGATGCTCGTGACATTCTTGCATTGAGGAACGATTGGAAGGCGGGGGCATGGACAAGCCGGTCATCGTGACGGTCGACGACGATCCGGGCGTGTCGAGAGCGGTCGCTCGCGACCTCCGGCGGAGGTACGGCCAGCAGTACAGAATCGTCCGGGCGGAGACGGCGCCGCAGGGCATCGAGGCGGTCAAGGAGATGCGGCTGCGCGGTGACGAGGTGGCCGCCATCCTCGCCGACTA
Source organism: Nonomuraea glycinis (assembly GCF_014646515.1). Lineage (GTDB taxonomy): Bacteria > Actinomycetota > Actinomycetes > Streptosporangiales > Streptosporangiaceae > Nonomuraea > Nonomuraea glycinis. The sequence continues at coordinate 89,211 of NZ_BMNK01000010.1, read as the reverse complement.
CCGGATGCCGCAGATGAACGGGGTGCAGTTCCTCGAGGCGGCGATGGACATGTATCCGTTCGCGCGCCGGGTGCTGCTGACGGCCTACGCCGACACCGACGCCGCGATCCAGGCCATCAACGTGGTGGATCTGGACCACTATCTGCTCAAGCCGTGGGATCCGCCGGAGGAGAAGTTCTACCCGGTGATCGACGGCCAGCTCGACGCCTGGCAGCGCACCGACCGGGTGCCGGTGGCGGAGCTGCGGGTGGTGGGCGACCGGTGGTCCGCGCCCTCTTACAAGGTGCGTGACTTCCTGGCCCGCAACCACGTCCCGTACCAGTGGATGCTGACCGAGGACCCGGACGGCGCGCAGCTCGTGGCGGCGGCGGGCGACGACTGCCGCCTGCCGCTGGTGGTCACCGCCGAGGGGGAGATGCTGCAGGCGCCCGACCAGTCCACCCTGGCCTCGACCGTGGGCCTGTCGACCACCCCCGCGACGGACTTCTACGACCTGATCGTGGTCGGCGGCGGGCCCGCGGGGCTGGGCGCGGCGGTCTACGGCGCCTCCGAAGGGCTCAACACCGTGCTGGTCGAGGCGCACGCCTCCGGCGGGCAGGCGGGCCAGAGCTCCAGGATCGAGAACTACCTGGGCTTCCCCGACGGCGTCTCCGGCCAGCAGCTCGCCGACCGGGCGCGCCGGCAGGCGCTCAAGTTCGGCGCCGAGCTGCTGACCGCGCGCAGCGTCACCCACCTGGAGCCGCGTGGGCAGGCGCGGGTCATCGGGTTCGAGGACGGCCGGGAGATCGCCGCGCACGCGGTGATCCTGGCCACCGGCGTGACCTACCGCCGCCTGGACGCGCCGGGCCTGGACGAGTTCGTCGGCAGGGGCGTCTTCTACGGCGCCGCGCTGACCGAGGCGCCCTCCTGCAAGGACAGCGAGGTCTACATCGTGGGCGCCGCCAACTCGGCCGGGCAGGCGGCCGTCTACCTGGCGGGATTCGCCAGCCGCGTGCATGTGTTGGTGAGGGGTGATGGTTTGGAGAAGTCCATGTCTCACTACCTCATCGAGCAGATCCAGGCGGTCGACAACATCGAGGTGCACCTGGAGTCCCGGGTCACCGGCGGGCAGGGCGATGGTCACCTGCAGCGGCTGTCGATCTCGACCAAGGGCGAGGAGCGGACGGTCGAGACCCAGTGGCTGTTCGTGTTCATCGGCGCCAAGCCCTACACCTCCTGGCTCGGCGACACCGTCGAGCGGGACGACAAGGGGTTCCTGCTGACCGGCCCGGATCTCGTACACGGTGATCAGCGACCGCGTAACTGGCCGCTCAGGCGCCAGCCGTACTTCCTGGAGACCAATGTGCCGGGGGTGCTGGCCGCCGGGGACGTGCGGGCAGAGTCGATCAAGAGAGTGGCCTCCGCCGTCGGAGAGGGCGCGATGGCCGTCGCGCTCGTGCACCGCTATCTGGAGAAACAATGACGAACGTGGACATCGACGAGCTGCGCAAACTGTTCCTGTTCGAGCGCCTGACCGACGAGCAGCTCACCAAGCTGGCGAGCAGCGGGGAGATCAAGAAGTTCGAGCAGGACGAGGAGATCGTCCGCCAGGGCGAGCCGGCCGAGTGCTTCGCGGTGCTGGTGGAGGGCGAGCTGCAGATGGTCTCCGAGACCGTCACCGCCGGGACCGTGGCCATGCCGCGCGCCTCCACGCCGGGGGTGTACGGCGGGGCCACCTCCGCCTACCTCGGCGATCGGGGACCCCAGACCTATCAGCACACGCTGCGCGCCACCGCGCCGTCGCGGGTGTTCATCCTGCCCGCCCGCAAGTTCGCCTACATCGTGACCGAGTGGTTCCCGATGGCCATGCACCTGCTCGACGGCCTGCAGTCCGGCGGGCGGATGCAGCGGGAGATCATCGACAGGCGGCAGCGGCTGACCGCGCTCGGCACGATCACCGCGGGGCTCACCCACGAGCTGAACAACCCGGCCGCGGCGGCCGTGCGCGCGGTGAGCGAGCTGCACTCGCTGATCAGGTCCTCGCGGGTGGAGCTCGCGAAGCTCGCCGAGGACGGCATCCCGCCGCAGCGGCTGCGCGCGCTGGTGGAGATGCAGGAGGCGTGCATGGAGGCGGTCGGCAAGCTGGCCCCCCGCTCCCCGATGGAGATCTCCGACGCCGAGGACGAGCTCGGTGAGGCGCTGGACGACCTGGGTGTGGAGGATGGCTGGGATCTCGCGCCCGCGCTGGTCAACGCCGGGTTCGGCAAGGAGCATCTGGCCAAGGTGCGGACGAAGGTGGGCGAGGAGCACGCGCCCGCCGCGCTGCGCTGGCTGTCGGAGGCCGTCGAGATCTCGCAGATGCTCGGCGAGGTCACCGAGGCGACCGAGCGGATCACCTCGCTGATCCGCTCGGCCAAGCAGTACTCCCAGATGGACCGGGCGCCGTTCCAGGTGCTCGACGTGCACGAGCTGCTCGACAGCACGGTCGCGATCTTCCGTGGCAAGATCCCGCCGGGGATCAGCGTGGTGACCGATTACGACCGGACGCTGCCGCCGATCCCCGCCTACGGCGGCGAGCTCAACCAGGTCTGGACGAACCTGATGCACAACGCGCTCGACGCCATGGGCGAGGAGGGCACGCTGACCATCCGGACCGCGCACGACGAGGACGAGGCGATCATCGAGATCGGCGACACGGGCCCCGGCGTGCCCGAGGGGATCAGGGACCGGATCTTCGAGCCGTTCTTCACCACCAAGACCGTCGGCCAGGGCACGGGGCTCGGGCTGGACATCTCCTACCGGATCGTGGCCGGCCGGCACGGCGGCGACCTGAAGGTCCGCTCGACCCCGGGCGACACCTGGTTCGAGGTACGGCTCCCGCTGCGGGAGTCCACGGTGGGCCCGGCGCCGTCCGACTGAGCCGGGGCCCGATCCGGCTGGGGGCGGCTCGATTCCGTCGTGACGCCCGACCCTGCGCGGTCGGTCCGGCCACCGTGGTTCGTATCCTGGGGGCTCGGCACTTCGCTCGGCCCCCCGGAAGGATCCCCGTGTCAATCACCGACTGGACCCGGCAGGCGCTGCCCGCCATGCTGGACGACCTCAAGGCCCTGGTCGAGCTGGAGACCCACAGCTACGACAAGGCCGCCCTCGTCCAGGGGCTGCGCGGGGTGCGCGCGCTGGCCACCGAGCGGCTCGGCGCGCCGGACATCGAGGTCGTGCACGACGGCGGCCAGTACGGTGACGTGCTGGAGCTCACCTACCACGGGACCGCGCCCGGCACGGTGCTGATGATGAGCCACTACGACACGGTCTGGCCCGTCGGCACGCTCGCCGGCTGGCCGTTCACGGTGGCGGACGGCAAGGTGTCCGGGCCCGGCGCGTTCGACATGAAGTCCGGCCTGGTGCAGTCCGTCTGGGCGCTGCGCGGGCTGCGCGAGCTCGGGCTGCCGCATCCGGGGGTGCGCTTCCTGTTCAACGGCGACGAGGAGATCGGCAGCCTGGTCTCCCGGCCGTACATCGAGGCCGCCTGCGCGGACGCGCTGGCCTGCCTGGTGTTCGAGGCGTCCGGCCACGGCGCGCTGAAGACCGCGCGCAAGGGCGTGGGCATCTTCGACGTGACCGTCACCGGCGTCGAGGCGCACGCCGGGCTCGACCCGAAGGCGGGCGCCAGCGCCATCCACGCGCTGGCCGAGCTGGTCACCCAGATCGCCGCCGCCGGCGCCCCCGAGCTCGGCACCACCGTCAACGTGGGCTTGATCAGCGGCGGCACCGGGCGCAACGTGGCGGCGGGCATCGCCACCTGCGGCGTCGACGTGCGGGTCACGGACTTCGCCGAGATGGGCCGGATCGACGAGCTGCTCGCCGGCCTGCGGCCCGCCGACCCGCGCGTGACGGTCACCGTCAGCGGCGACTGGAACCGGCCGCCCATGACGCCCAACCCGCTGTCGCAGCAGCTGTTCAAGGAGGCGCAGGCCGCCGCCGCCCGGCTCGGGTGGACGCTGGAGGAGACGGCGGTGGGCGGCGCCAGCGACGGCAACTTCGTCTCGGCGCTGGGCCGGCCGGTGCTCGACGGGATGGGCGCGGTGGGCGACGGCGCGCACGCGCGGCACGAGCACGCGCTGGTCGAGCACATCCCGGCGCGGACGGCGCTGACCATCGAGCTGATCTCGGCGCTCGTCTAACCCTGGCGTCGGGCGGGGCTGGGCGACGGGGCAGTATGTCACCCAGTACAACGAGTCGGTGAAGGGGCATTTCTTGAAATACGAACGCCAGCCGTACCGCAGGTGTGGCCGTAGTGGTCTGCTGCTCCCGGCGGTCTCGCTCGGTCTGTGGCACAACTTCGGCGAGGGCAAGCCGCTGGAGACCCAGCGCGCGATCGTGCACAAGGCACTCGACCTGGGCATCACGCACTTCGACCTCGCCGACCGCTACGGTCCGCCGATCGGCGCGGCCGAGGCCGCCTTCGGGCGGATCTTCCCCAAGTCGCTGCGCGACGAGGCGGTGATCACCACCAAGGGCTTCAACCCCATGTGGGACGGCCCCTACGGCACGGGCGGCTCCCGCAAGCACCTGCTGGCCACGCTCGACCGGTCGCTGGCCCGGCTTCAGCTCGACTTCGTGGACATCTTCTACCTGCACCGCGACGACCCGGACACGCCGCTGCAGGAGCAGGTGGCCGTGCTCGACCACATGGTTCGCACCGGCCGCGCCCTCTACGTCGGCGTGTCGAACTTCTCCCCCGAGCGCACCGCCGAGGCCGCCGCGCTGCTGCGCGACCTGGGCACGCCGCTGCTGGTCCACCAGCCGTCCTACTCCATGCTCAAGCGTGACATCGAGGACGAGCTGCTGGGCGTACTGGAGCGGGAGGGCATGGGCTGCGTGGTCTACTCGCCGCTCGCGCAGGGCCTGCTGACCGACCGCTACCTGAACGGCATCCCCGCCGACTCACGCGCCGCCGAGGGGCGGTTCCTCACTCCTGAGGGGGTCACGCCGGAGGTGCTGGCCTTCGTGCGCGAGCTCTCCGCGCTCGCCACGGCACGTGGCCAGTCGGTGGCCCAGCTCGCCCTGGCCTGGGCGCTGCGCGACCCGCGCGTCACCTCGGTGCTCGTCGGCGCCTCCAGCCCCGAGCAGCTGGAGTCGAACGTGGCCGCCGTGGACCGCCTCGACTTCACCGCCGAGGAGCTCGCGGCCATCGAGCTGGCCGCCAAGAAGGCGGGCGTCCAGGCGTAGCTCGCCGGAGGGAGCCGCCCGGCCGTCGCCGGCCGGGCGCTCCTAGGAAAGGTCGCGAAGCGCGTGGTAATGTCCCAAGCGAGCGCTTGGTTCCCCGCTGAGAGGCCGCCGTATGAAGTTCTCCACCTTTCACCTGTTCCACCGGTTCGACGGGCAGAGCTTCAAGGACGTCTACGACTACCACCTGGAGCTCATCGAGCTGGCGGAGGAGCTGGGCTTCGACGGGGTGCGGCTGGCCGAGCACCACTTCCGTGACTACGGCGTGGTGCCCAACCTGTTCACCATGCTCGCCCACGCCGCCGCCCGCACCTCCCGGATCCGCCTCGGCACCGGCATCGTGGTGCTGCCCCTGCACGACCCGATCCACGTCGCCGAGGAGGCCGCGCTGGTCGACGTGCTCTCCGGCGGGCGGCTCGACCTGGGGATCGGGCGGGGATACCAGAGCTTCGAGTTCGACGGGTTCGGCATCGACCTGGCCGAGGCCCGGGACCGGTGCAACGAGGCCCTGGAGGTCATCCTCGGGCTCTGGACGCGGGAGACGTACCAGCATGAGGGGAAGTTCTACCGGACCGGCGCGGAGGTGTCGCTCGCGCCCCGGCCCATGCAGGACCCGCATCCGCCCGTCCACGTCGCCGCGGTCTCCCCCGAGACCGTCACCCTGTACGCCGAGCGCGGGCTGCCCATCCTCGCCGACCCGGCGGCGACGTTCCGTAAGGTCGTCCAGGCGGCGCGGACCTGGCAGGAGACGGCGGCACGGGCGGGGCATCCGCCGGGCGCGGAGCTCGTGGTGGCGCGCAGCGTGTACGTGGCGCCGACCGTGGCGCAGGCGCGGCAGGACCAGGCGAGGTTCGAGGCGGCGTTCGACCGCTCGCGCATCTTCAACGAGCGCAGCGCGCCCATCGACGCCGCGACCGGGCGGGCCGCGCAGGGCTTCGAGTACTACCAGGACCGCTACCTCAAGGGGGGCACCGTCTCGGCGGACTTCCGCTGGGAGCAACTGGAGGTCATCGGGGATCCGGCGCGGGTCATCGAGCAGATCACGCTGCTGCGCGACGCCGGGTTCGCCAACCTGCTGTGCGACTTCGGCAGCACCCGGCCGATGCCGGTGGAGGAGATGAAGAAGGTCATGCGGTTCTTCGCCGCCGAGGTCATGCCCGCGTTCGCCTGAGCCTCCTGGAGGAGCGATGCTGCACAGCCTGTCCCTCTCGGACGTCCTCGCCGAGCACGCCCGCAGCCGCCCCCAGGTGACGGCCGCCGTGGACGGCGACGTCCGGCTCACCTACCCCGACCTCGACGCCCGCGTCACCCGCCTCGCGGACGCCCTGGCCGCCCGCGGCGTCACCCCCGGCGCCCGCGTCCTGTGGCTCGGCCAGAACTCCCACGCCGTCCTCGAACTCCTGCTGGCCTGCTCCCGCCTGGGCGCCGTCTTCTGCCCCGCCAACTGGCGCCAGTCCGAGGACGAGCTCCGCTTCATCCTCGACGACCTGACCCCCGCCGCCGTCATCTGGCAACCCTCCGAAACGACCACCCCCCTCCACACCACCGCGACCACCCCACCCCCTCCGGGCTCCGCAGCGACCACCCCACTCCCTCCTCCGGGCTCCGACTCGCCCACCGCTCCCCCTCCTCCCCCTCCGAGCTCTGACTCGCCCACCGCTCCCGCTCTCCGCGCCGGTACGGCGAGCGGGGGTACGGCGGAGGCCGGCGCGACGCGTGCGGCGGTCTGGGTCCGGGCGGGAGCGGAGTACGAGGCGCTGGTGGCCGGCGGGGCGGTGCGGGACTTTCCACAGGTGGCGGACACCGAGCCGACGCTGGCCCTCTACACCGCGGCCTTCGAGGGCCGGCCGAACGCCGCCCTGCTCAGCAGCGCCGCGCTCCTGGCCCACAGCACGTCACTGCTGGTCGTCCGTCAGATGGAGCCAGGCTTCACCTTCCTCGACAACGGCCCGCTGTTCCACGTCGGCACGATGATGTTCTGCCTGGCGACCTTCCAGATCGGCGGCACGAACGTGTTCACCCCGGCGTTCGACGCCGAGGAGGTGTGCCGGTTGATCGACGCCGAGCGGGTCACGCAGGCGTTCCTGTTCGGCCAGATGATCGACGCGGTGGTGGCGGCGAACCGGGAGAGCAAGTACGACCTGTCGTCGCTGAGGTTCGTCTCCCATTCCCAGGAGTGGGACGACATGATCACCGTGGACGACTCTCCGTGGTGCCGCTCCAAGATGGGCGGGTACGGCCAGACCGAGGTGGGCGGCATGCTCACCTTCCTGGGCCTGGCTCCCGGCGCGGCGGGCTTCGCCGGTCGCCCCTCCCCCTTGGCGCAGGTCCGCATCCTGGGGCCGGACGGCGCCGAGGTCCCGCCGGGCGAGGTGGGCGAGATCTGCGCCCGCGGCAAGACCCTTTTCTCCGGATATTTCGCCCGCCCCGACTTAAATGCGGTTAAGTCGGCGTACGGCTGGCACCACACCGGCGACCTCGGCCGCCGCGAACCCGACGGCACCATCACCTTCATCGGCCCCCGCCTCCGCATGATCAAATCCGGCGCCGAGAACATCTACCCGGCAGAGGTCGAACGCGCGCTCAAGACCCACCCCGCCGTCGCCGACGCCGCCGTCATCGGCGTCCCCGACCCCACCTGGCACCAGGCGGTCAAAGCCGTGGTGGCGCTCGCACCGGGCGCCACGGCCACCGCCGAGGACATCGTGTCCCACGTCGCGTCCCAGCTGGCGTCGTACAAGAAGCCCACCCATGTCGCCTTCGTGGCGGCCATCCCCAAACGCGGCTTCACCCCCGACTACGACGCCCTGGACACCGCCCACGGCGGCGGCAACTACCCCGGCGCCTGACC
>NZ_BMNK01000010.1:0-81131 GCF_014646515.1 Nonomuraea glycinis | reverse complement strand
GATCAGGCGGGACCGAGGATCAGGCGGGACCGACGGTGGCGGCGCCCTTCGCATGCTGGTCCACGAGAGGCTGGAACCGGGCGAGCAGCGCTGCCTTGTCCGGTTTGCCGGCGGACGTGCGCGGAAGGTCGTCGACCACCCACAGGTGTCCGGGTTCACTGGCCGGGCCGAGCGAGCTGCGGACCAGGTCGCACAGCTCCCGCGCGTCCACGGCGCCTACGCGCGGAGATGGCGTGTCCGGGCCGGACGCGCCAGGGTCGCTGGTGTCCGGGCCGTTCACCTGGACGACCGCGGCGGTGACCGCTCGGCCGTCCGGGCCGCGCAGGGCGATGACGGCCGCGTCCGTGACGGACGGGTGGCCGGTCAGGGCGTGTTCGATCGGGTAGGCGTGCACGCCGGGCGGCAACCCGCTCTCCACCCGGTCGACGAGGAACAGGTAGCCGCCGTCGAGACGCCCCAGGTCTCCGGTACGGACCCAGCCGCCCCGCAGGGTCTCCGCGGTGCGCCGTGGGTCGTTCACGTACCCGGTCATGACCTGCGGCGAGCGGACCCACACCTCGCCGACCTCGCCGGCCGGGACGGAGACGGGCACGGAGGCCGAGTCGCGCACCTGGAGCTCCACACCGGGTACGGCGCGGCCGACGGAGGTGAGCAGGCCGGGGTTCGCGTGGTCGGCGGGTGGCAGCGCGGTGACGAAGCCGGCCTCGCTCAGCCCGTACGTCTGCATGAGCGCGGGACCGAGCCGCCGGGCCGCCTCCCAGGTGCGCGCCGGGACCGCCGCCGCGCCGCCGTACAGCAGGAGCGGCACGCTGCCCGGCTCGTCCGGGATGCGGCGGGTGAAGGTGTAGAAGGGGAACGGCGGGCCGGCGAGCACGTGCGTCGCCCGCTCGCGGGCGATCACCTCCCACTCACGGCCGATCTCCCCTTCGTCCACCAGCAGCGCGGTGCCGGCGGCGGCGAGCGTCCACTGGGCCATCAGGCCGGGCAGGTGGTGGCCGGGCCACACCAGCAGCCGCCACGGCCAGGCGCCGAACAAGGCGCGGGCCGCGTCGAGGTGGGCCACCTCGGCGCGGTGGCTGTAGGCGACGGCCTTGCGGTCGCCGGTGGTGCCGTTGGTGAAGGTCACCGACGACAGGTCCTCCGGCCGGGTCGCCGGCAGGGTCACCGGCCGGCTGCCCGGGTGGTCGAGCAGGTCGTCGAACGAGCGGTGGACGGGCACCGGACAGGCGGCGAGCAGCCGGTCGGCCTCCTCCTTGCGGTCGGGCTCGTACAGCACCGCCGTGGCGCGCAGCGCCCGCATGGTCTCGGCCGCGACCTCCACGGGAAGTCCGGGCAGCACCTGGATGGCGGGGCAGTCGAGGGCGAAGGCCACGAGCCGGCCGATGACCGACTCGGGGCCTCTGCCGTTCAGGAAGGCGATGGCGTCGCCGGGCCGCACGCCGCCGGCTTCCAGCGAGCGTGCGGCTCCCGACACCATCGCCAGGACGTCCTGCCCGGTCAGCCGCCGCGAGCCGCGCACGAGCACCTCGCGCGGGCCCGCGGCGCGCAGACCGTCGATGATCGCCTGGCCGAAGCTCATACCGACCTCTCACCGAGCAGTACGGGCAGGCTTCTGGTGCTGTTGCCCAGCACCGTGCCGAGCGGGCGGGTGCCGCTGTCCGGCCCGGCGAGCACCATCCGGGGATAGGCCTCGAACAGCGCGGCCAGTGCCACCTCGCCTTCCAGCCTGGCCAGTGGCGCGCCCAGGCAGAAGTGGGTGCCGTGCCCGAACGACAGGTGCCCCGGCTGCGGGGCGGCCACGTCGAAGCGGCCGGCCCGCTCGCCGTACCGGTCCGGGTCGCGGCCGGCCGAGGCGAAGCAGGCCACGACCGCCTCGCCCTTGCGCAGCCGGATCCCGTCGATCTCCAGGTCCCGCACCGCGTAGCGCATCGGGAAGTGCGCGACGGGCGAGTCCCAGCGGAGCGTCTCCTCGACCACCGCGCTCCACGGCCGCTCGCCGCTCAGGACGAGGGCGAGCTGGTCGGGCCGCGTCAGCATGGCGCGGGCGGCGTTGGTGAGCAGGTTGACGGTGGTCACGTGTCCGGCGATGAACAGCAGCTCGATCGTGTCGAGCAGCTCGGATCTGCTGAGCCGCTCGCCGTCCTGTTCGCGGACCTCGATCAGGTCGGTGATCAGGTCCTCACCGGGCGTGCCGCGGCGCACCTCGATGACCTCGTCGAGCAGCTCGTACAGGGCGGCCCGGTGGCCGCTCACGTCGTCGGGGCCGTCGCCGACGCGGGCGGCCACGTCGGTGAGCTCGTGCAGCTGCTCCCGCATGCCCTCCGGGATGCCCATGAGCTCGGAGATGACGTCGCGCGGCAGCGGGTAGGCGAAGTGCTGCCGCAGGTCGACCGGCCCCGACGGCAGCTTCGCGAGCGCGTCGACCACGTCGGCGGCCATCTCGGCGACGCGCGGGCGCAGCTCCTGCACCCGGCGCGCGGTGAACGCCCTGATCAGCGGGGTACGCAGCCGCCGGTGCGCCTCGCCTTCGGAGTTCAGCATGGACGTGTCCGAGGTGATCTTGCCGACGGCGGTGGCCATGGAGACGGCGGCCCGTCCTTCCGGGGCCCAGTGGCGTACGTCCCTCGACAGGTCCGGATGGGCGAGCACCGCCGCCAGTGTGGCGTGGCGGGTGGCGGCCCACGCGCGCACCCCGTCGATCTCCACCGGGACCAGCGGCCCGAGCTCGCGCAGCCGTTCGTTGTCGGCGTGCACGTCGGGAGTGGCGGGGTCGAGGGTGAATTCGGCGTGCCGGCAGTCCATGGTCATCCCACCCTTTCCGGCGTCGCGGCCAGCGTGGCGATGTCGAGCCACGGGTCCTGGCCCAGATAGAGGTCGCGGACCAGCTCGCCGGCCGCGGGCGCGTTGCACAGGCCGTGCCCGGAGAAGCCGGCCGCGTACAGGAACGCGGGCGGCCCCGGCCGGTGGCCGATGAAGGCGGTGCGATCGGGGCTGGCGTCGCGCGCCCCGGTGAACGCCGTGTGCAGCCCCGCCCCCGCCAGACTCGGGTACGTGGCCGCGAACTGCATGGCCACCCCGGCACGCCAGGCGTCCCGGTCGGGCCCCGGATAGCCCATGCCGATCAGCATCCGGTCACCGCGCAGCCGCGTCAGCAGGCCGCTGGCGGCATGCAGGGTGACCGGGATGTCGGGCATGGGCGGCAACGGGTCGGTGAGCAGCAGCTCCTGGATGATCGGCTCGGGGAGCGGCAGCTCCACGCCGGCCGAGCGGGCCAGGGGCGCCGACCAGGCACCGGCGGCGCAGACTACGGCGTCGGCCGTGATCGCGCCGGAGGCGGTCTCCACCCGGCCCCGGTCGGCGTCGATGGCGGTGACCGGGCAGCCGGTGCGCAGCTTCGCCCCGGCCCGCCTGGCCGCCTCCGCGTAGCCGTTGACGATCGCGGCGGTGTCGGAGACGTACGCCTGGGCCGACCAGGCGGCGGCCAGCAGCGGCAGGTCGCCGCCGATGAGCGGGTTGAGCCGCCTGGCCTCCGCCGCGTCGATGAGCTCGACCTCCACCCCGGCGGCGCGCTGCGCGGGCAGGTCGGCCTCGAACGCCGTCACCTGCTCCTGCTCGGTGAACAGCACGAGGTAGCCGACCTGGCGCAGCGGCAGCCCGGGGAAGTCGTGGTAGGCCCGCAGGCTGCGGACGGCCAGCGCCGAGCTCACCGGGTTGCCCGCGAAGTAGGCGCGCACCACGTCGGCCGTGGCCCGCGACGCTCCGGAACCGAGCGTGCCGCGTTCGAGCAGGACGGTGTCGACGCCGGCCGCGGCCAGGTGGAAGGCGATCGACAGGCCGATCACCCCGCCACCGACGACCACGGCCCGCCCCTGACCGTTCACGCGAACGCTCCGACGCGCCGCAGGTGGTCACCCACCTGCCACGGGAACAGGTGCAGGTTCCAGCCGCCGAGGCAGTTGACGTAGAGGCCCATGTGCGCCATGACCGCGACGAAGTCGTCCCGGTCGTCGATCCGGTCGAGGCAGTCGAACAGCCTGCCGGTGAAGGCCCACAGGGTCTGCAGGCCGCAGTAGCCGAGGAACTCGGCCGGCGTCTTGGCCAGGATGCGGGCCATCTGCCGCAGGGACTCCATCGGCATGCCCTCGTAGGCCGCTCTGACCAGGCCGCCGTAGCAGGCGTAGCCGAGCGGACGGGTCTCGCCGTTGACGAAGAGCAGGGTCGTGAGGACGGTCTCGTAGCTGCCCGCGCAGGACGGGATGCGGCCTTCGTGCAGGTCGACCAGCTCCTCGGGCGGCGCCAGCCAGATCCGCTCCGTCTCGGCGTGCACGTCGGCGATCAGGGCGTCGACCTCCGGGTCGGCCACCGTGAGCCGGGGCAGACGGTGGCCGGCGTCCTCGCCCGCGCGCCTGACCTCGGCGATGACGGGCTTCTTGGTCCGGTAGACGGCCTCCCAGACCGCGCGGCCGACCTCGCCCAGCACGTCGAGGTCCGCCTCGACGATCTGGCCGATCGGGGTGGCGGGCATGGGCTCGGTCAGCTCGCCGTACTTGATGCCGAGGTGTTGCAGGCGCGAGGCGAAGATCGTGCCGTCGGGCACCGTGCGGCGGTCCACCGCGTAGGTGGCCGGCACGTGCAGGAGGTCGTGGATCGGAGCGACGTGGTAGAGGTGGTGGCCCGCCACGAGGGCGTGGCCCTGCAGGCTGCGGTACGGCAGTGCGTCCCACAGGCTCTGCGCGAGAGCGGCATTGCGCTCGTCCAGCTCAGCGGTGACGGCCATGCCCAGGCCGGGCCAGCCGATTTCTACGCGTCTCGAAGTAGTCACAGCATGTGATGCTATCAACGCAAATAGTGACAATCGGCAGGGGGGTCACAGGATGACCAGCGGATTCACCGGACTGCCTGTGCCGCCTTCGATTGCGAGCGGCGCGACCATGAACACGAAGTCGGTGCGGCCCGAGGCGCTCAGCTCGTCCAGCCAGAGCATCTCGATCAGGTGGATGCCGTGCCGGTGCAGCAGGATGAGGTGCAGGTCGTCCTCCAGCGCCTCGGTGGCGAGCTGACGCTCGTCGAGGCCGCCGATCGCGGCGTTGTCGGAGGCCACCACGGCCACGTCGCGCGTGGCCAGCCAGCGGCCCGCCTCCGGCGACAGCCCCGGCTGGCCGGACCAGTATTCCTCCGGCGAACGCCGCCAGACGCTCGGCCATCCGGTGCGGACGATCGCCACGTCTCCCGGCTGCGGCTCGGGGCCCATCTCCCGCAGCAGTTCCGCCGGAATGCGGAAGTCGGCCGGCAGGTGCTCCAGCCCCAGGTGGCGGGGCACGTCGAAGAGCACGCCCCGGGCCACCACGCCGCCCACCCGCTCGATGCCGCACCGGCCCGCGCCGTAGGAGCGCACGCGGGCGGCCGGATGGGCGTTGTAGAGCTCGTCGCCCGACCACATGTGGCACAGCGCGTCCATGTGCGTGGTCGTGCCGTGGTGGGTGACGATCAGCGCGTCGTCGGCCACCCGCAGGCCGGCGCCCACCGGCTTGGTCCCGGCCGCGTAGTCGCCACCGTCCACGGACATGAAGTGCTGCGGCAGCGGGCGGCCGCGCAGGTGCGGCACGGTCGTGGGGGCCGGTGACGAGGTCGAGCCCCTGATCGGCATGGCGAGGCTGAGCACCCGCCCCTCGGTCGCGCTCGCCAGCGCCGCCAGCACCACCGGCGGGGTGAGCAGGTTCAGCGTCCCGCGCTGGTCCTCCGGGCCGAACCGGCCCCAGTTGTTCGGCTCGCCGCTGATCATCATCCGACTCTCGCAGCTGATGGGCCCGGCGACCAGCCCCGAACATGACAAAGGCCCCTGATCGCCGGTCGCGGCGATCAGGAGCGCGTTGCCGCCTAGTCCTGCACCTGAACCGTTCCGATCCGCGGTGGTTTGGCGGTGAACAGCACGTCATCGCAGTCGCAGTTGCCGCAGCCTGGAGTCATCACACCTCCCTCCCGAGCGAGGCCCACACCCAGCGTAAGCCGCATATCACACCCTGAAGGGCCACACTTCACAGTCCAGAACCTGTGCTGATATGACGGTGATTGTTAGGCTCGGCAGCCGATGAGCTCTCGGAGGTTCCATGCACTGCGATCCCCGTTTCTCCCGCGTGCGCGAGGTCTTCGCCCGGCAGTTCGCCGAAGGGCTGGAGCTGGGGGCCGCGTTCGCGGTCTACCAGAACGGGGAGCTCGTCGTGGACCTGTGGGACGGGGTCGCCGACGGGCGCACCGGGCGCCGCTGGGAGCACGACACGCCGGTGTTCGCGTACTCGTGCACGAAGGCGGTCACCGCGACCGTCCTGCTGCAGCTCGCCGAGCGGGGGCTGGTGGACGTCTCGGCGCCGGTGGCGGACCTCTGGCCGGAGTTCGCCGCCGAGGGCAAGGCGTCGATCACCGTGGAGCACCTGCTCACCCACCAGGCCGGGCTGCCGCTGCTCGAGGAGCCGGTGCCGGTGGCGTTGTTCGAGGACCAGCCGGCCATCGCGGCCAGGCTCGCGGGCCAGGCGCCGATCTGGGAGCCGGGGTCCGCGCACGGGTATCACGCGCTGACGTACGGGTTCCTCGTGGGTGAGGTGGTGCGGCGGGTGACCGGTAAGTCGGTGGGCGACCTGGTGGCCGCGGAGATCGCCGGTCCGCTGGGGCTGGATCTGTGGGTGGGGGCGCCGGACGACGTGATCGAACGCGCCGCCCGCATCAAGGGCCCCGGCCGCCGCTCCGACCCGGTCACCGCCGTACCGGAACAGGCCGCCAGGGACGCTGCGGGGGACGCCGCTGGGGGCGCCGCTGGGGGCACTGTGTTCACTCGGATGGCTGCTGCCGCCCGCGACCCGCAGAGCCTGATGAACCGGGCTCTCGGCAATCCCGACATGCGTTTGCTCGACGGCGGCGCCAACAACCCGGTCATCCTGCGGGCGGGCTGGCCGGCCGCAGGCGTGGTCACCAGCGCCGCCGGACTCGCGGGCTTCTACCGCGCGCTGATCGCCGGCGAGCTCCTGCGCCCGGAGACGCTGAGCGACGCCATCCGCCCGCGGGTGACCGGCCCCGACAGGATCCTGAGCGTGGACAGCTCGTTCGGGCTGGGTTACATGCGCCCGGCGATGACGTTCCTGGCGCCGTCCCCGAGCGCGTTCGGCCACAGCGGCGCGGGCGGGTTCCTCGGCCTGGGCGACGCCGAGCACGGCCTGGCCGCCGGCTACGTCATGAACCAGATGGCCGACGCCCTGTCCGGCAGCATGCGCGCCTACCACCTGATCCAGGCCGTCTACGAGTCGCTGTAGTAGGCGCCTGCGGGGTCAGCGCCGGGGGCAGCGCCTGTGGTCGACGCTCGTGGTCGACGCCTGTGGTCAGTGCATGGTCACGCCGCCGCTCACCGACAGGGTCTGGCCGGTGATGTAGGCGGCGCGGTCGGTGCACAGGTAGGCGACGAGTCCGGCCACGTCGGCGGGAGTGCCGAGGCGGCGTAGTGGGACGCCCCGGGTGATCTTCTCGACCAGGCCCGGCCGGTCGGCGCCGACCCGGCGCAGCATGGGGGTGTCGGTGGGGCCGGGGCAGACCACGTTGGAGGTGACGTTCGCCCGCGCGGCCTCCCGGGCGAGCGTCTTGGCCAGGCCGAACAGCCCTGACTTGGTCGCCGCGTAGGCCGCCTCGCCGCCGGAGCCGGCCCTCGCGCCGTCGGAGGAGACGAACACCAGCCGCCCCCATCCCGCCGCCAGCATGCCGGGCAGCAGAAGCTTGGTGAGCAGCATCGGCCCGCGCAGGTTCACCTGCCACATCAGGTCCCAGCCGGCCGGGTCGCTGCTGACGAACGGCTCCACGATGGAGACGCCGGCGTTGTGCACGAGAATGTCCACCCGCCCCGCTGCGGCGGCGAACCCCTCGATCGAGGGCGGCGAGGCCAGGTCCAGCGCCAGCGCCAGCGCCGACTCGCTCACGAGCCCGGCCGCCACCTTCTCCGCGCCCGTCAGGTCCACGTCAGCGACGATCACCCGCGCTCCGAGCGACGCCAGGTCAGCGGCGATGGCCGACCCGATGCCCCCCGCTCCCCCCGTCACCACGGCCACCCGCCCGCCCAGCCCCAGCCCACCCAGCCCCAGCCCACCCATCCCCGTCACACCCGCCTCCATCCGGTCGGTCGCGTCCGGTCCTCCCTTTTCGACCGTCACCGGCCGGCTCCCGCTTTCCACTCCTCGATGAGGGGCGCGGTGGTGGTGCGGGTGGCCAGCAAGCTGATCGTGTGCCTCAGTACGGCCTGCGCGTAGTCCTCCGGGATGCCCGCGACCGCGTCGGTGACCACGGTGACCCGGTAGCCGAGGTTGACCGCCTCCAGGGCCAGGCCGGGGATGCCGAGATTGAGGGAGACGCCCGTGGCCACCACGGCCGAGACGCCGAGGGAGCGCAGGGTGGTGTCGAGCGCGGTGCCGGTGAACGGGGAGAACCCGTGATGGCGCCTGCTCTCCAGATCCCCCTCCTCCCACAGCTCCGGCAGTACGGCCACGGGCGGGGTGCCGTCGAGCATGTGGGCGGGATCCTTGAGCAGGGCGACGATGAACGGGCAGTTGCCCGTGTGGGAGCCGGCCCGGTCGGGGCGGAAGGCTGCGGTGCAGTGGATCACCGGCATCCCGGCCGCCCTGGCCGCCTGGAGCAGAGCCGCGGTGTTGGCGATCACGTCGTGGCGGCGGCACGCCTCCACCAGATCCGGAAATTTCGTGAGATCGCCGACGACGCCCCTCTGCATCTCCATCACCAGCACGGCGGTCTTCCCCATCCGAGACCCCCCTCTTAGCCGAGCGCTTGCTTGGCAAAGCGTACGCGCGGGGATCCCGTACGGCTATATCCCGATTACTTCGTACGAAATATCCACAGTCGTGACAACCGGAACCCCGGGTGAGACCGTCGAATGCAAGAGGCGCCATCAACGGGGGGTTGGACTTGGTCCCTGGTTACCGCGACGTACGCCAGCTCGGCGAGGGCCGCACCGGCCGTGTGTTCCTGTCCACCTACCAGGCCACCGGCGCCTATGTGGCCGTCAAGTACCTCAACGCCACCCTGCGCAGGGACGCCGAGTTCATGCGCCGCTACCGCGCGGACGCCGCCGCCCTGGTCGAGCTCGACGAGCCGGACCTGGTCAAGGTGCACGAGTACGTCGAGACGTCCGCGCGGGCGGCCGTGGTGATGGAGCTGGTCGACGGGGTGTCGCTGCGCATCCTCCTGGCCGAGCACGGTCAGGTCTCCCCCGAGGCGGCGCTCGCCCTGCTCAAGACCGTCCTGAACGGCCTGGCCGCCGCCCACGAGAGGGGCGTGACGCACCGCGACGTCCGGCCGGAGAACGTGTTCGTCCAGGCGGACGGCGCCGGCAAGCTGGCGGACTTCGGGATCGTGGTGCATGTGGAGGAGCCGGGCGTGCCCGCGGGCAGCCCGGCGTACATGTCACCCGAGCTGTGGACGCTCGGCGCCGCCGGACCGCCCGCCGACCTGTACGCGGCCGCCTGCCTGCTGTTCGAGGCTGTCCGGGGGCGGCCGCCCTACCAGGCGGACGACGTGCCCGCCCTGCGGGACAGGCACCTGGTGGAGCCGGCGCCGCTGGAGATCGTCCCGGACCCGCTGCGCGGCCTGCTCAGGCGCGGGCTGGCCAAGGATCCGGCGGCCAGGTACGCCTCGGCCCGGCAGTTCGCCGCCGAGCTGGAGCGGGACGCCGAGACGGGGTACGGGCCCGACTGGGAGAAGCGCGGCCGGCGGAGCCTGGCCGAGCTCGCCACCCTGCTCGCCCTGCGCTTCCCGCTGGCCAGGCCGGACTCCTCGGCCGCCCGGTCCGGCTCGGCGGCGCTCAGGGCGTCCCGCCTGCTGCGGTGGGTGCCGAGCTGGCCGCCGTACCTGTGGGTCGCGTGGGCCACGGTCGCCGCGCTGGCCGCCACGCTGCTGATGTCCGGCGGCCGGCTGCCACCGGGTCCCGCGACGGTGCTGCTGCCGCCGCCGGAGACCTCGAGCCCGATGGAGCCCACCGACGCCGAGCCCGACCCGGCGGCCGACGCCGAGCCCGACACCCCGCGCGGCACCCCCGCCGACGCCTTACCCGACGCCTCCCGTGACACCCCCGCCGACGCCTCACCAAGGCCGCCCGATCCCACGGGAACCCACCGCACCCCGGGCCCTGCCACCCCACCACCGGCGACGACCGCCCCCGCCACCCCACCCACCGCCACGCCGACCGGTACGCGGAGTGCCGGGGCGGCGCCGCGTCCGGCCGTCCGAGCAGCGGGCATCGTGTCCTGGAGCGGCGCCGAGGGCTCGGTGCGGGTCACCGCCGACGGCCCAGGCCAGGTACGCCTGCGCATCTCGTACATGCGGCGGGACGGCGACGGCCCGGCTCGTGAGGTGGCGAGCGAGACCCGTACGCTCACCGGCCGGACCGACTACACCAGCGAGGTCCGGCGGGACCTGGGCGCGGTGGCGTGCGGCGAGCGGGCGCACCTGGCCATCGTGGCGATGACCGAACCGGCGGCGGCCAACGGTCCCCAGATCAGCGAGGTCACCCTGGACGGCCCGGCCTGCGCCACCCCGACCGCCACCGACCGGCCCACCCCCACCCAGACCGCCACCGACCGGCCCACCTCCACCCAGACCCCCTACGCGCCTTCCCCCGTCCCGAACCTCGGCCCGGCGACCGCCCGCCCAGACGATTCCCCCGACCCCGAGGAGCTTGTCGAGGTACCAAGCGTGCGCTAGCTTGGCTAGCGATGAGCGGTGACATCTCGGCCTACTGGGCCGCCTGCGCGCGCGGCGAGCTGCTCGTCCAGCGCTGCACCTCCTGCGCCCGCCGGGTGCACCTGCCCGAGCCGCGCTGCCCCTGGTGCGACGGCGACGAGCTGGTCTTCGAGCCGGTGTCCGGCCGGGGCGTGGTGCACACGTTCACCGTCGTGCACCGCTCCTTCGTGCCCGCCTACCGGGGCCGCGAGCCGTACGTGCCCGCGTGGGTGGACCTGCCCGAGGGGGTCCGTGCCTTCGGGCATGTCGTGGGGTGCCCGCCGGAGCAGGTCCGGATCGGGATGCCGGTACGGGTGACGTTCGTGGACGACCTACCGCACTGGAGGCCCCTGTGAGGCTCGGCAACGTGCTCATCCCCGTCACCGACCTGGACGAGGCCATCGCGTTCTACGGGCTGCCGGTGAAGTTCCGTGACGGCGACCGGTTCGCCGCGCTGGACGGGGGCGGGGTGACGGTGGCGCTGGCCGGGCCCGCCGAGCACGTCACCGCCTCGGCCGCGCCCTCGTACAAGGTGGACGACGTGCCGCTGGCCGTACAGGAGCTGGAGGCGCGTGGCGGCGAGGTGGTGCGCGCGCCCGAGAGCGGGCCGCATGAGACGCGCGCCGTGCTGCGTGACCCCTCAGGAAACGTCTTCGTGCTCTATTCGCCCCTCTGACCTGGAGGCCCCCCATGGTGCGATCACCGTACGGCAACTACGGGCACGCGATCCTGACCGCCGGCGCGATGCGCGCGCCCGACCAGGTGGCGCTCACCTACTGCGGCGAGCGCAGCTTCACCTACGGCGAGCTCGACCGGGTCGTGAACCGGCGCGCGCACGCGCTGCTCTCCGCGGGCATCACCCCCGGTCAGCGGGTCGCGGCGCTGCTGAACGAGACCCTGCTGGTGGCCGAGGTCTACCTGGCGCAGGCCAAGATCGGCGCGATCACCGCGGCGATGAACCCGTACTGGCCGGCGGACACGCTGCGCGCCGTCGTCGAGCACTCCCGGTGCACGGCCTTCGTGTACGACGCCACGGTGGAGCGGCTGGTCGCCGAGATCAGGCCGTCGCTGCCGGGCGTGACCACCTGGATCAAGGTGGGCGGCACCGACGCGGACACGGTCGATCTGGACGCCCTGACGGCGACGGCCTCGGCGGAGCAGCCGCCCCTGGGCGGCTTCCACGACGACCCGCTCGCCCTGTACTACACCTCGGGCACCACCGGCCTGCCCAAGGCGGTCGTCCACACGCACGCCTCGTGCCTGGCGACGGCCCAGATCTGGCTGGACGTGCCGCGCTCGGCCGAGTCGGTGTTCGGCACCGGCGCCATCATCTGGGGCATCGGCTTCCCCGCCATCGTGGGACCCGCCCTGTACGCCGGCCTGCGGCTGGTGCTGGAGCAGGATTGGGGTCCGGCCAACTTCCTCAAGGTGGTGCCGAGGGAACGGGTCACGCATGTCTCGCAGATCCCCTCGTTCTACGCGGCCCTGCTCGGCTCGCCCGACCACGAGGACGTGGACCTGTCGTCCGTCCGGGTCATCATGCTGGGCGGCGAACCGCTCACGCCGACCATGCTGGAGCGGATCAAGCGGCGCCTGCCCGACGCGGCCGTCTACGCCTACTACGGCCAGACCGAGGCCCCGTACACCTGCATGGGGCGGGTGGACGACGGCTCCACCCCGCTCGGCTCGTCCGGGCGGGCCCGCACCGGCAACGCGGTCCGGGTGACGGACCCGGCGGGCGAGCGGGTCGTCGGCGAGGCCGGTGAGATCAACCTCGCCGGCCCGCACCGGATGACCGGCTACGACGGACTGCCGGACAAGACCGCGGAGGTGCTGCGCGGCGACTGGTACGTCGGCGGCGACCTCGGCACCCTGTCCGCGGACGGGGTGCTGCGGGTGCTCGGGCGGCGCGAGGACGCCATCCTCAAGGGCGGCGCCTGGACGCAGCCGGCGCAGATCGAGGACGCCGTCAGCGCCCTGGACGGCGTCGCCGAGGCCGGCGCGGTCGGCGTGCCCGCGCACGCCGACGGGCAGGAGGCGGCGGAGCAGCGGATCCTGCTGGCGGTCGTGACGCGCGCCGGGCACACCCTGGACGCCGCCAAGGTGGCCCTGTCCCTGGCCGACACCCTCCCGCCGCACCAGCAGCCCGACCACATCGTGATCGCCGACGCCCTCCCCCACTTCGAGGACGCCTCCGGCGGCCCCGGCAAGCTGCTCCGCCGACAGATCCGCGACCAGTACGGCCACCTGCTCGGCTCGCCCTGAGGTTCGCGGCCTTCTAAGGAGGTTCGATGAGGGAGCTCACGCGGCCCCTGCCCGCCGTGCCCCCGGCGGCGGTGGCCGAGCACGAGGTCAAGGCACTGCTCCGGGAGGCAGGGGTACGGGTGCCGCGCGGGATCGTGGTGACCGGGGCCCGGCTGAGGGCCTCGTCCGGTGCTGACTTCGACGCTGCTTTCAGGTTCGAGGATGTGGCGGACCTGGTGGAGCCGCTGGTGCTCAAGGCGTTCGGGCACGGGCTGACGACGCACAAGTCGGACGCGGGCGCGGTGGTGCTCGGGCTCGGGCGGGAGCAGGTGGCCGGGGCCGCCGCCGCGATGGCCGCGCGGCTGGACGAGCAGGGCCTGACCGCCGACGGGTTCCTGGTGGAGGAGCAGGCGGAGGCGGGGGTGGAGCTGATCGTGGGGCTGGTGCGCGATCCCGGGTTCGGTCCGGTGCTGCTCGCAGGGCTGGGCGGGGTGCTGGCGGAGGTGCTGCGCGACACCGCGCTGCGGCTGTGCCCGGTGTCGGAGAAGGACGCGCGGCAGATGCTGGCGTCCCTGCGCGGCGCGGCGCTGCTGTCCGGCCACCGGGGCGAGCCGCCGGTGGATCTGGAGGCGGTCGTCGCGCTCCTCATGACGGTCGGCGGGCCCGGCGGGCTGTGGGAGCGCCTGGACCTCGGCGAGTTCGAGCTGAACCCGGTCATCGCCACCCCGTCCGGCGCCACAGCGGTGGACGCCCGCTACCTCCCCGCCCACCCCACCAACTCCACACCCCCTACGACCCCGCCCACATCCCCTGGCACGTCCTCCAACCCGCCCACATCCCCGTTGGACACCGATGCCTCACCTGGCCGGCTGTGGGCCTCGGAGGCGACACGGAGCCTTCCGGCCGACGGCGGGTTCGAGAGGCTCTTCGAGCCGGCGGCGGTGGCCGTGGTCGGCGCCTCCACGACCAGGCCCAACTTCGGCAACATGTTCCTGGAGTTCTACAAGGCGACCGGTGTCCCCCTGGTGGCGGTGCACCCGCGGGCGCGTGAAGTCGCCGGGGTGCCCGCCGTGCGGTCGCTGACCGAGGCCGACGTCGACTACGCGCTCGTGGCCGTACCGGCGGAGAAGTGTGCCGAGGTGGTGCGGCAGGCCGGCGGGGTGGCGTACGTGCAGGTGATGAGCGGCGGGTTCGGCGAGGAGGGGCGGCCGGAGCTGGAGCGGGAGCTGCTCGCCGCCGCGCGGGCGGCGGGGACGCGGCTGCTCGGGCCGAACTGCATGGGCGTCTACTGCCCGCGCGGCCGGCAGACGTTCGTCGGCGGCGGGCCGGGGACGGCGGGGACGGTCGCGCTGATCTCGCAGAGCGGCGGGCTGGCCGGAGAGGTGATCAAGGTCGGGGAGCGGCGCGGGCTCGCCTTCAGCCGGGTGGCGACCGTGGGGAACGCCATCGACGTCACCCCGGCCGAGCTGCTGCGGTGGCTGTCCCAGGATCGGGAGACACGGGCCGTGGGATTGTACGTGGAGGATCCCCGTGACGGCCGGGCCCTGTACGAGGCGCTCGCCGGCGCCGGGATGCCGGTGGCGCTGCTGGTCGGCGGCCGGACCGAGCAGGGGCAGCGGGCCGCGGCCTCGCACACGGGCGGCCTGGTGAGCCGGTCGCGGATCTGGGAGGCGGTCGCCGAGCAGGCCGGGGTCGCGCTGGTGAGCAGCCAGGACGAGCTGATCGGCGTCCTGGCGTACTTCCAGGCGCACGGCTCGCGGGCGGTGGCGGGTGACGGAACACGGACGGTCGCGGGTGACGGGACACGGACGGCGCGTGGCGGGACGCTGGTGATCGGGCCGAGCGGCGGGGCGGGGGTGCTGGCCGCCGACGCGTTCGCGCGGGCCGGGGTGCGGCTGGACCCGCTGCCGGACGCGGTGCTCGGCGAGCTGCCGCGCCTCGGGATCCAGGCCTCGGGCAATCCGCTGGAGATCCCGGTGGGACCGCGCGGGCGGGCCGAGCTGGTACGGGAGACGATCGGCGCCGCCGTGCGCGGGCGGCCGTACCGCGACGTGGTGGCACATGTGAACGTGCAGAGCTTCTTCACCTACGGGACGGCGGCGGGACCGCTGCTGGACTACGCGCGGGCGCTCGCCGAGGCGCAGCGCGAGCTCACCACCAGGATCACGCTGGTGACCAGGAACGGCGAGTGCGCCCCTGCCGGAGTCGAGGACGAAATCGGGGCGATCATGACGGCCGCGGGGATCCCCGTGTACCGATCGATGGAGGCGGCGGCGGTCGCCGTGGCGGCGGGAGGGCGTTGTGGGACTGCTTGACGGGAAGGTGGCGCTGGTCACCGGCGGGGCGCGCGGCATGGGCGAGGCGCACGTGCGGCTGTTCCTGCGGGAGGGCGCGCGGGTGGTCTTCGGGGACGTGCTCGACGAGGAGGGCAAGGCGCTGGCGCAGGAGACCGGGGCGACGTACGTGCGTCATGACGTCACCAGCCCGCAGGAGTGGGAGCACGCGGTGGCGACGACCGTCGGTCTGCACGGCACGCTCAACATCCTGGTCAACAACGCCGGGATCCTGAAATTTCGGCGTATCAGCGATATGTCGCTGGAGGACTTCGACCGGGTCATCGGCGTCAACCTCAAGGGCACCTGGCTGGGGATCAAGTCGGTGATCGAGCCCATGAAGGCGGCCGGCCAGGGCTCGATCGTGAACATCTCCTCCATCGAGGGCTTCATCGGCGCCGAGGGCCTGTCCGCCTACGCGGCCTCCAAGTTCGGCGTGCGCGGCGTCACCAAGTCGGCGGCCAGGGAACTGGCCAAGTTCAAGATCCGCGTCAACTCGGTGCATCCGGGGGCGATCAACACGCCCATGGTGCTGGACCCGGACCTGGCGGCCGAGGTGGACGCGGAGACCTTCGTGAAGTCGATGGTCATCAAACGGTTCGCCAAGCCGGTCGAGGTCTCGCACGTAGTGGCGTTCCTGGCCTCGGACCGGTCGAGTTACTGCACGGGCAGCGAGTTCACGGTGGACGGCGGACTACTCACCGGCGCGGGCTACTGACCCGTACCGGGGCCGCTGAGCCCGCTGAGCCGAAACGGGCTATTGACCTGTGCTGAGGCCTGGGCGGGCGCCGCCGTCGGGGCGGCCGTGCGGTCCTTCCCGGAGCCAGGCGGCCGGGGTGACGAACAGGCCGGTCGCCTCCACCAGCACGGTTCCGTCGGGCAGCGAGATGCGCCCGTCCGACCAGCTCTTACGGCCCTCGGCCCGGGTGTGCTCGGCCGTCGCCACCACCGGCGTGCCATAGGGCACCGGCGCGCGGTAGGACATGGTCAAGGTGGCCGTCACGCCCGCGAACCCGGCCACGGCCGCCGCCTGGCCCAGCATGTGGTCGGGTCGAGCACCATGGCGCTGATCCGTTCACTGAGTTTCAAGGATTCTCAGTGATTCACCCGGTGTGGGCGAAGGTCCTCGTCTGATCCGGGCAGTGGGTGCCCGGTGCGGGGTTGACGTTTCACAGCCACCCGCCCCGCCAGGCGGGGTCTTACGGTCGGCTCCACGTCCGTTTTCAGTCTCCGGGCCACTCCCGGCGACCGTACGCTCCACCAGCGAAGCGAGATTGAGCGCGGCGTTCTCATCGCGGTCCATCGACAGACCGCACCCCTCACAGACATAGGTGCGCACCCGCAACGGCAGCTTGGTTTTCACCGCGCCGCAGGATGAACACGTCTTGGAGGAGGGGAACCAGCGGCTCGCCACCAGCAACCGGCCGCCGTTCCAGCCGGTCTTGTAGGCGAGCTGGCGGCGGATCTCCCCGAAACCGGCGTCGGAGAGGGCGCGGGCCAGTCGCCGGTTACGGATCATCCCGGCCACGTGCAGGTCCTCGACCACGATGGTGCCGTACGTCCGTGCCAGGCTGGTGGTGAGCTGGTGGATGCCGTCGCGGCGCAGCGCCGCCACCCGGTACTCCGCCCGGTTGCGGGCCGCGTTCGCCCGCTGCCACCGCTGCGACGGCCGCTGGCCGGTGCGCCGGTCCGGGCCGTGTTTGCGAGCGACCGCCCGCGACAGACGGCGCAGCTTACGCATAGCGTTATTGAGATGCCTGGGGTTGGGGACCGGCGGGCGTCCGTCGGAGAAGACCGCCAGGGTTTTGATGCCGAGGTCCACGCCGATCACCGCGTCCGGCCGGGCAGGCTTGCCTGGGGGGCGTTCGGTGTGCACGGTGAAGCTGACGTGCCAGCGGCCCTCCTGCCAGCGGACGGTCGCCGAAGCGATCCGCGCACCTTCGGCGAGCAGGCGGGCGAGTTTGCCGACCGGCTCGTGGGTTTTGATCCGGCCCAGCACCGGCAAGATCACGTGGGTGTGGCCGTCCAGCCGGATCGTGCCGGTGGTGAAGCGCACCGACCGGGCCGCGCGGCGTTTGGTCTTGAACCGGGGAAACCCCATCTTCGGGCCCTTACGCGTGCCCTGCTGGGAGTCGCGCCAGTTGGACAGCGCGTCGGTCAGGCGGGCCAGCCCGCACGCGTAGGCCTCCTTGGAGTTGCCCGCCCACCACGGCGCCACCTCGTCCTTGACCTGGTTCCAGCGTTTGCGCAGGCTGTACATCGACCACGACAACGCCGGGGTGAGCTGATCGTCGGGGATGCCGTAGGAGCGTTCGGCCTCCCGCTGCGCCAGATTCGCCTTCACCTGCGCCAGACCCCAGTTGAACGCCACCCGCACCGCCCCGCAATGCGACGCCAACGCGGCACCCTGACGCGCGGTCGGGTCCAGCGCGAAACGGTAGGCCTGCACGACCTGCACGACGATTCCCCTCCCCTCGCGTATTCGAGAGTGTGTGCGAAGGACTTTACCAGCATGGCTGCACACTGGGTAAGGCTTTGCACGCGCATCGTGACGATTGCGGGATGGAGCAGGCAGCGCCGGGCAGGCGCGGCGCGAAGCCGCAGGCCTTCCAGCGCTTCGTCATGCCGTCCGCCAGCGAGCAGACCACTGAGCCGACCCCGATCACCACGTGACACACCGCGATCACGCGCAGAGAAAACCATCACTGATGGTGGCCTCGATCGTCATGCCCAGCATCTTAGAACAAGGTTCTACATACGGCCCCGTCCGTTACGTACGGCGAAGAGCCGACAGCGGAGCGAGGTAGTTCACCAAATTTGGTAGATCTTTTTTGCGTTGAATCACCTTTGTCGTGATATTTCCGTAATACTTCTGACCTGCGGCTTCCGACATGGGACGGGCATGGGCTTCCCTTGGCGCATGCTTGACCTGCCTTTACGGGCCGGTAGCCTCTCGCATCACGGATGACAACAGGTCTCCGGTTTTGTCACAAGTGTCCCGGGTCACCCCGGTACCCCAGGCTGCTTGGACGAAACCGGACTCGTGCGAAGGGTTGCCCTCACACTTTGACCCCTGAGATGAAGAAGTTCATCGACCTGCTGGAGAGCGAGCTCGGTTACGCGGAGAAGGCCAGCGCGTACACCAAGTTCGGCAGCTGGTACGGCAAGAACGTGGAGTTCGACGCCGACTACACGCACGCTCCTTGGTGCGACATGTTCCTCTCCTGGGCCGCGCACAAGCTCGGCTACGAGGAGTGGATGGGCCAGTTCGCCTGGACCGTCGCGCACGCCAAGTGGTTCAAGAAGCAGGACGCCTGGGGCACCAAGCCCGTGCCCGGCGCCTTCGTCTTCTACGACTGGAGCGGCTCCGACAGCATCAGCCGGATCGACCACGTGGGCATCGTGACCCGGGTCGAAGGCGGCCGGATCTTCACCATCGAAGGAAACATCGACGGGGGCGTCGCCAAGCGCAAGGAACGCGACACCAGCAAGGTCGTCGGCTACGGCTATCCGTGGAAGATCAAGGAACGGCTGGACGCCAAGGAGTCGATGCGCGACGGCTATTACTCGGCCGACCACCCCGGCAGCACCAAGCCCGGCACGCTCCAGCTGCCCGACGAGCTCCGCCCGGAGATCCCGTTCCTGGAGACGGAGCAGGACGCGAAGGTGCTGCTCTCGGCGCCGAAGGGCACCGCCAAGAAGAAGACCGAGCAGGCCCAGGCCGAAGCGCCCGCGCCCGAGCCCTCGCCCAAGATCGAGATCTCCGCCCCGGCATCCGGCACGATCTCCGCCCCGGCGGTGCCCAAGAGCGGCAAGCACGCCAAGCACTCCGCCGCCGACACCAGCGCGGTGACCACCGGCCCCATCCCCGTGATCACGGACGTCGCCGCCCCCACGCCGCCCTCCGCCGCGCTCGGATCTCCCGCGATCCTCACCTCCGCCCTGGTCGCCACCTTGGCGATGCTGGCGATCACCAAGACCAGGCGCCTGCGGCTGCGCCCGGCCCTCGCGACCCCCGCGCCCGCTCCCGCCCATCGCCGCCGCCGCAAGGGGGCCACGCCCAGGCGCGCCGCCACCGAGCGTCCGCCGCGCCGGAACCCAGTCGAGCTCACCGGCCCGCACCGGCCCCTCCTGGACGCCGCCGAACCCGTCGGCGCACTCAGGTCGCTCAAGGACACCGTCGTCCCCACGTTCGAGACGATCGTCATTCCCGAGGCGACGAGCGCGTTCAACGCGTTCACCCGCGCACGGCCGATGACCGGATCCCCTGCCACGTCGGAGGGCATGGACCTCGCGTCGTTCCCCCGCAGGCTGGAATCCACCGGCCCCATCGGTCGCTTCACCCACCTCCCCCAGGCGTCCACCGGAGCCGCCCCCCGCACCCGCCACTTCGAGCCCTTCCCCCTCACCCCCCAGACACCCGCCCGCCCCGAGTCCCACACCGGCCACACCACCAGCGGTTTCGAGCCGTTCCCCCACACCGGACGCGGCACCGGCGACTTCGAGTCGTTCCCCCACGCCGGACGCGGCACCGGGAACCCCGAGTCGTTCCCCCGCGCCGGGCACAACATCGGCGGTTTTGAGCCGTTCTCCCGCACCGGACGCGGCGCCGGTGACTTCGAGCCGTTCTCCCGCCCCCGGCACACGACGCACGGCGGCGAGTCGGTCCCTCACAACCGGCACACGTCGCCCGGCGGTGAGTCGTTCTCTCACAACCGGCACGCCACGAGCGGCGGCGAGTCGTCGCCGCGCACCCGGCACGCGTCGAGCGGGTTCGAGGCGTTCTCCCGTACGCCGGGAGCGGCGAGCGAGTTCGACGCGTTCACTCCCTTCGCGGCGTCCGCACGCGGCGGCGCGACCGGATCCACCCCCCGCCGCGAGCATCCCTCCGGCGCCTACTGCGGTCGGCGGCGCGGTCGCGAGCACCCCGCGGAGGAGTTGACCGGCTTCGCCGTGATCGCCTCCCCGCGCGGCCGCCGCCACCGCTCGACCTCCCCCACCGCCGCCAGGCCCACCCACTCCCCCGACCCGAGCATGGCCATGGCGGGCGCATCGCTGTCGGAGAACTGGTCCCCGCCGTTCGACGACGCGACCCCCGGCCCTGCCTCCCCCCAGCCCTCGCACCCCCAGACCTCCACCCACGGCACCCGCCGCCCAGGCTCCCGCCGAGGCCGCCACCGCGCCTGACCGCCCCCAGCGGCCAGACCGTGGCCGGCACAGCCACGTCGGCACCCATTCGGGATCCTCACCCGAGGGCCCGCACAGCGCCGTGGTGGTCAGGCTGAGGGGTCGGGCGAGAGGTTGTGGTCGGCGGCGAAGGTGGTCAGGGCGGTCACCGCGTCTCGGGTGCGGGTCCAGGGGCGGACGATCAGCCGGTCCACCCCCAGGGCCGCCCACGACGCCACCTCGTCCGGTGCGGACAACTCGTAGGCGTGGGCCGTGATGGACGCGGCCCCGCCGAGGGCTTCCAGCCGCCGCACCTGGGGGGTGATCGTCTCCAGCGTGTGCGGCATGCTGATCCACCCGTCACACAACCGCGCCGCCCTGCGCAGCGCGGCGCCCGACTCGCCACCGGCCAGGATGGGCAGCCGGGACTGCACGGGCTTGGGCTCGAACGCCACCTCAGGAAAAGCGTAGAAGGCCCCCGAATGCGCGACCAGCGGCTCGCTCCACAGCCGCCTGACCACCTCGATGGCCTCGTCGAGCCGTGCCCCCCGCGATGCGAAGGGCACCCCTGCCGCGTCCCATTCGCCGCGATACCACCCGGCCCCCACGCCGCAGATCGCCCGCCCGGAGGAGACCGCGTCGAGAGTGGCGAAGGCGCGGGCCGACACGAACGGGTGCCGCAGCGCCAGCAACTGCACCGCCGTGCCCAGCCGGACGCGGCTGGTGACCCCGGCCAGGAAGCACAGGTACGCGGGCGCGTCGTACAGCGGCGTGGACGGCTTGATGGCGGGTCGCGAAGAGCTGGGATAGGCGGCCAGCGAGAGGTCGGTGGCGAAGACGAGATGCTCTGGCAGCCAGACGGACTCGTACCCGAGCTCGTCGGCGGCCACCGCGACGTCCTTCCACGCGGCCGGATGGACGAGCCCCAGGGGCACCCCGAATCTCACCCTGCTAACCTAACAAACGCTTGGTCAAAACACCATCCGGACAGCCGAGCACGGCACCGGACACCGGGCACCGGCGGGATTCCGGCCGATTGCCGCAGGGGACCTCACCCCAGGTACGCGGCCCGTACGGCGGGGTCGTCGCGGACCCGCTCCGGTGGCCCCGACGCGATCACCCTGCCCAGGTCGAGCACCACGAGCCGGTCGCAGGCGCCCATGACGAAACCCATGTCGTGCTCGACCAGCAGCACGGTCGTGTCCAGGGCGGCCACCACCTCGGCCAGCCGGGCGGTCTGGTCGGCGTCCAGCCCGGAGGTGGGCTCGTCGAGCAGCAGCAGGCGCGGCCGGTCGGCGAGGGCACGGGCCAGCTCGACGAGCCTGCGCCGGCCCACCGGCAGCGCGGCCGCGTAGGCGTCACGCACCTCGGTCAGCCCGCACAGCTCCAGCACCTGCGCCACCCGTGTCCTGCGCTCACGTTCGAGCCGCCGCCGGGCGGGCCATCCCCCCAGGTCGGCGAGCAGCCCGCCGCCGCCACCGCGCCAGTCCAGCGCCGCCAGCACGTTGTCGGCCACGGTCAGCCGCCCGAACACCTGCGGCCGCTGGAACGTCCGCCGCACCCCTCCGCGAGCCCTGCGCACCGCCGAGAGCCCGGTCATGTCCTCGCCCCCGACCCGCACCCGCCCCGCATCCGGCCGGCGCAGCCCCGTCACCACATCGAACAGCGTCGTCTTCCCCGCCCCGTTGGGCCCGATCACCCCGCACACCTGCCCGTCGGGCACCTCGAAGGTCACCTCCGACAGCGCCCTGACCCCACCGAAGGCCACCGACACCCCTTGTACGGCCAGCATCACGTCGCCCCCAGGTAAGCGGCTGTCAGGCGGTCGCCGTCGACCTCGGCGCGCGGGCCCGTCCAGGTGACGCGGCCGAGTCGCATGAACGCCACCCGGTCGGCGATCCGCAGCGCCTCCGTGGCCTTCTCCTCCACCAGGAGCAGCGCCACCCCGCGCTCGCGCAGCTCGGCGAAAAGCTCGAAGACCTGCTGAACGACCAGCGGCGCGAGCCCGAGCGACGGCTCGTCGGCGATCAGCACCCGTGGCGGCCGGACCAGCGCCGGGGCGAGGGTGAGCAGTTGCTGCTCGCCACCCGACAACGCTCCTGCCGGTACGGCCCGGCGCTCGGCGAGCCGTGGCAGCCGCTCGTACACCTGAGCCGGGTCGGGCAGCCAGGTGCGCAGGTTCTCCTCCACGGTGAGACCGGGGAACACGCCACGGCCCTCGGGAGCCAGCAGGACGCCCGCCCGCGCTCGGCGGTACGCGGGCCAGGCGGTGATGTCGGCGCCGTCGAGCAGCACCCGCCCGGCGGTCGCGGGCAGGTCCCCGGCCGCGACGGCACAGGCGGTGGACTTGCCCGCGCCGTTGGCGCCGAGCAACGCGACCGCCTCCCCCGGCCGGACGACCAGGTCCACACCACGCAGTACGGTGCAGTCTGCGTACCCGGCCACGACGTTCTCCAGCCGGAACAGTTCCCGAGGCTCGTCGGCGGTCCCGCCCCCACGCCGGCCCACAGCCACCCGAGGATCGCGCCTTACCGGATGCTCTGAATCCGCGAGAGGCTCCTGATGTTCCGGGCTCACCGAGCGTTCCTGGGGTGCCGGCTCCGCCCTGCGGGTTCGGCGGCGGTGGCGGGATTCGGCGAGTTGGGACAGGACACCGTCCGGGTGCTTGGCGAGGATCATGCCGCCCGCCCCGAACAGGATGGCCCCCACGTGCGCCGACACGTCCCAGGTGGCCAGCAGCTCGGGAAAGACGACGGCGATCAGCCCGCCGAGCACGGCGCCGCCGATCCGCCGCACGCCCTGCAGCACGACTACGGCCAGCCAGACGAACCCGGCGGAGGCCGGCAGGTCGGTGGCCGTGATCGAGCCCTTGGAGATCGCGTACAGCACCCCGCCGAGCCCGGCGATCGCGGAGGCGAGCACGAAGAGGAGGATCTTGGTGCGCGGGGCGGACAGCCCGGAGGTGACGGCGGCCGCCGGCGCCGACCGAACCGCCAGAATCGCCCGCCCAGACGCTGATTTTTCGAGATTTTTCACGAGAAGTCCGACAACACCGATCAGCACGAGCAGCAATACCACCCGCACCCGCGCGTCGGACGTGTCCGCGAACCCGAACCCCAGCGCCGGCAGCGACCACCCGATCGTGCCGTTGCTGAACGCGTCCACCTGGAACAGCACCTGGTCCGCCAGGAGCGCCAGCGCGAGCGTGGCCAGGGTGAGCACCCGCCCGCCGAGCCGGAGCGCGGGCAGCGCCACCAGCAGCCCGACCGCGCCCGCCGCCAGCACTCCCAGCAGGATCGCCACCAGGAACGGCAGCCCGGAGGCGAACGCCCACCCGCAGGTCAGCGCCGCCATCGCGGCGAAGGACGCCTGCGCCAGGTTCACCATGCCGCCGATCCCGGTCACCACCACGAACGAGCAGAAGATCAGCGCCAGCACCAGCCCCTGGGCGGCGATGCCCACGTAGTAATCAGGCCCGATGAAGGTGAACCCCACCAGCGCGGCCAGCGCCACCACCCACGGCAGCCTGCGCCGCCACAGCGGCACCCCGGCCAGGTGGTCGGGCGGCGGCGCATCCTCGGCGGCACTGCCCGCGACCCGCTCCCGTGACCGGTTGAGCAGCACCAGCCCGGCGAACAGCAGGATGACCGGCACCGCCGTCCGCAGCCCGGTGACCTCTTCGAGGAAGTCGGTGTATCCGGCGACCAGGTTCTGCACCACGCCCAGCGCGAGCCCGGCGGCGAACGTCCATGGAATCGACCGCAGCCGCCCGAACACCGCCGCCGTCGCCGAGGCGAACAGCAGCACCGTGTACGCGGTGGCGTCGAGTCCGACCACCGAGACGGCCAGCACCCCGGCGAGCCCGGCCAGGCCCGAGCCGAGCGTCCAGGCCAGGGCCGAGGTGGCGGCCACGTCGACGCCGCGCAGCGTGGCCAGGCGCCGCCGGTCGACCGAGGCCCGCATGCGCAGGCCGTACGGAGTGTGCCGCATGAACGCCCACAGCCCGGCGGCGGTGACCACCGAGAAGGCGAAGGTGATGAGCTGGTCGGTGTCCAGGCGCACGCCGAGCGGTTCGAGGCCCACCGCCGGGTGCGGGCCGATGCCGCGCGGCAGCGCGGTGGCGTCCGCGCTGGGCAGCCCGAGCAGGTCCACCACGAGCAGGCCGAGCGCGGGCAGCGCGATCGTGAGCCCGATGGTGCCGACGATCTGCGCGGTCTCCCCCGCCTGGGCGAGCCCGGCGAACATGGCCCGGTGCAGCAGGTAGCCGAGCGAAGGGGCGAACAGGGCGACGGCGATCAGCGCGGACAGCCAGGCGGGCAGCCCCAGCGCCATGTTCAGCTGGTAGAACACCAGGGCCGTCAGAAAGCCGATGGCCCCGTGGGCGAAGTTGAACACACCGGTGGCCGCGTACGACAAGGTCAGGCCGGAGCCCATGATCGCGAAGATCGCGCCGGTGACCAGCCCGCTGAGGACGTAATCGACGATCATTTAAGTGGCACGTTGTCGAAGCACTTCATGCCCCTGGCCACCTGGAAGGCGCCGCCCTCCAGCTTGACCAGGGCGCCACAGCCGTTCGGCTCGCTGTGGTCCTTCGGGTAGCGGATCCGGCCGAAGCCCGGATTGTCGTAGGCGTAGGAGCCGTTCGCGGTGGCCAGGAACTTCTCCCTGGTCAGCTCCTTGCCGGTCTTGGCCAGCAGGTCGAGGAAGATGTCGGCGGCCCAGTAGCCGATGGCCAGGTGCTGGGTCAGGGTGGTGCCCGGCGCGACCTTCTCGACGTCGGCCCTGAGCCGGGCGATCTCCGGGGCGTCGGACTCGAACGGCTCGAACATGGGCGCGGCGATCACGCCCTCCAGCGCCTGCGCGCTCGCCGGGTCCTTCAGGACGGCGGCGTCGTAGCTGGTGGCGTCGGTGAGCACCCCCTTGTAGCCGGCCCGCTTCAGCGCCGAGTAGAGCCCGACGTTGAACTTGGTGCCGGCGATCACCGACACCACGACGTCGGGCGGGCCGCCGTCGTCCGAGGTCATGATCTTGTTCACGTACGGGAGCCAGTCGGGCGGGGGCGCGGCGCCGGGGAGTGCGGAGTTCACCCCGGCGAGCTCGAACCCGGCCGCGGTGAACGACTGCGAGATCGTGGTCCCGCCGTACTTGCTGCCGCTGGAGTCGGAGGTCTGTACGTACACGCTCTTGCCTTCGGAGCCGCCGAGCAGGTCGGCCAGCTGCCTGCCCCACCACGTCTGGGAGCCCGCGCCCGGCTTGGGGGCCAGGCAGCCGTTGTAGCCGAAGCCGGTCTTCGTGCCGCACCACTGCGGCCCGGTCGCCCAGCCGAACCACGGCACGCCCTCCCGCTCCAGGAAGGCGGCCCCGCCGAAGTTCGGCGCGTGCACCGGCACCAGGGCGAACACCTGGTCCTTCTGCACGAG
Source organism: Nonomuraea glycinis (assembly GCF_014646515.1). Lineage (GTDB taxonomy): Bacteria > Actinomycetota > Actinomycetes > Streptosporangiales > Streptosporangiaceae > Nonomuraea > Nonomuraea glycinis. The sequence goes on along the minus strand of NZ_BMNK01000010.1, from coordinate 55,204 downwards.
TTTCTTGGCGGCGGCGTCGCCCTTGGCCGCGTCCTGGCCGTCGTCCTCCGCGCCGAGGAAGTCGATCGTGCGCCCGTGCACGCCGCCTTCGGCGTTGGCCCGCTCGAACCTGGCCTTCGCGCCGAGTTCGGCGTCCTTGGTGGAGTAGCCGCTGGCGCTGGTCTTGGTGAGCACGCCGCCGATCTTGACCGTGGTGGCCGTCACCCCCGGCGCGGTCCCGGTGCCGCCGGTCCCGCCGCCGCCGCCGCTCTGCTCGGCCGCGCAGCCCGCCAGCATTCCGGCCGCCGCCAGCGCGGCCACGCCTCGCCGTACTGTGTGCCGCACGTGAGCCTCCGGGTTTTGGCCTAGCGCTCGCTTGGTTTTGCGGTCAGCGTAAGTTCGCCCCGCAGGGGTGTCAATCGACCGAGCAACCGCTTGTTAGAGACAGGCGGCCGGGCTAGCGTGGGCGCATGCTGATGCGCGCGGCCGTGCTGACCGCCTTCGACGCCCCGCTGGAGGTCCGCGACGTCGAGATCGCCGACCCGGGCCCCGGCGAGGTCCGGGTCCAGATCAAGGCGTCCGGCGTGTGCGGCTCCGACCTAAAGGCCATCGACGGCAAGAGCCCGGTCGTCTCCCGCCTGCCGTTCATCCTCGGCCACGAGAGCGCCGGCGTCGTGGAGAGCACCGGCCCCGGCGTGACCGGCGTCGCTCCCGGCGACCACGTGATCGTCGCCATGAACGGCCCCTGCGGGAAGTGCCGGAGCTGCGGCGCGGGCCGCTTCCACCTGTGCTCCGGCCGGGCCAGGATGACCGCCGTCATGGGCGGTCCGCCCCGCGCCACCCTGGACGGCGAGCAGGCCCGCCGCTTCATCGGCATCGGCTCGTTCGCCGAGTACACCGTCGTCGCCGAGGCCATGTGCGTGAAGATCGCCCCCGATGCCCCCTTCGACGCCATGTGCCTGCTGGCCTGCGGCGTCGTCACGGGCGTCGGCGCGGTGCTCAACGTCGCCCGGGTCACCCCCGGCTCCTCCGTCCTGGTCGTCGGCTGCGGCGGCGTCGGCCTGAACGTCATCCAGGGCGCCGTCCTCGCCGGCGCCACCACGATCATCGCCGCCGACGTGGCGGAGCCGAAGCTCAAACTGGCCGAGCGCTTCGGCGCCACCCACACCCTCACGCCCGCCGACCTCCCCGCCCAGGTGGGCGAGCTGGTCAACGGCGGCGTCGACTACGCCTTCGACGTCACGGGCGTGCCCGGCGTGCTCGCCCGGACCTTCGCCGCCACCCGGTCGGGCGGCGCCACCGTCATGGTCGGCAGCCCTCCGGCCGGCCGCCCGATCGAGCTCGACCCCGCCCTGCTGTTCGCCTCCCGCCGCCTCATGGGCACCCAGGGCGGCGACGCGGCCCCCCACCGCGACCTGCCGATGCTCGCCGACCAGTACCGACGCGGCCGCCTCGACCTCAACGGCCTGATCACCGAACGCCTCCCCCTGGACCAGATCAACGACGCGATCACCCACACCAAGCAGGGCACGGTCGCCCGCTCCGTCATCGTCTTCTGAGCCGATCCACTGAAGTACAGTTCGCTGGAACGCGTACTTCAGTGCATGCGGAGTCGCCCATGGTAAAGCCCGCCTGGGATTGGCCTTCATCAGGTACGGGAACTCGTCGATGACCAACGGCATGGGCCGCTCACCGGCAAGCGCCCGCTCTGCCCTCCATCCTCAAGCAGGAGATCGACCTGCGTGGCCGGACGCATCGCGGCACGAGCCAGGCCAGGCTGCTGATCTGCGGGTCGGCCCTGTCCGTCATGGGCAAGGTGCTGTCCGGACAGGCTCCGCTGCGCGGCCGGGCCCGGCTGGAGCTGGTCGTCCAGCCGCTGCCGTTCCGCGTGGCCGGCGAGTTCTGGGAGCTCGAAGATCCCCGGCTCGCGGCCATGGTGCACGCGATCGCCGGGGGCACCCCTGCCTATCGGCATGAGTTCGTGGCGTCGGACACACCCCGGTCGCTGGAGGACTTCGACGCCTGGGTGGTCCGCTCCGTGCTCGACCGGCGCCGCCATCGCGGAGGGCAACCACACCTGGGGACGCATCGCCGGGCACATCGGCTACAAGTCCTCCGACATCACTCATCCGCTGCGGGTGCTCGAAGACTGCGGGCTGGTGGTCAAGGAGCGGGACGCGTTCCAGTCCAACGCCACCTGTTACCGGATCGCGGAGCCGATCATCGCCTTCTACCAGGCGATCATGCGCCCCGAGTGGGTCGCCCTCACCACCGGGCACGCCGCCCAGGTCTGGGAGCGGGCTCGCGGGCGTTTCTCCTCCGCGATCATGGGTCCGCACTTCGAGACGCTCTGCCGGGAGTACGCCTCCCGTTACGGCGACGACCTGTTCGGGCCGGTCGGCGAGGTCGCCGCGGGCACCGTGACGGATCCCGGCAGCCGTGACAAGAAGGAGCGCAAGATCCAGATCGACGTCGCGGTGCTCTCGCCCGCCTTCGCCGGCGAGCCGAGAAAGGTGCGCTCCCTGGGCGAGGCGAAGTGGGGGAAGGTGATGGGGCTGCGGCACCTGGACAGGCTCCGCCAGGCGCGTGATCTCCTGGAGGTCAAGGGCTATGACACGAGCGAGACGGTGCTCGCCTGCTACGGCGGTGCGGGCTTCGACGAGGAGCTGGTGGCTGCGGCCCGGTCCGACGCGCGGGTCCTGCTCGTGGATCTTCCTACTCTTTACGGGTCGACCGTGAGCCGCTAATCTAAAGAACATTAGAAGATTAGAGGAGGCGGTATGTCCTATCCCCCCGCGCGTTATCTGGGTGAGAGCGGCGAGAGCACTGGGGTGCTCCGGCCGGCCGTGCAGGAGCCCGACCTGGTGATGAGCCCCGGCGGCACCCAGGTGCACTACCTGAGCACCGGAGCTTCCACGAACGGCGCGTTCGGGCTCTACCGGTGGGAGATGGGCCCGAAGCCCGGCGGGGCGAGCCCGCACTTCCACCGGGGGATGACCGAGTCCTTCTACGTCCTGTCCGGCAGCGTCCGGCTCTACAACGGCGTCACGTGGACGGACGGGACGCCGGGTGACTTCCTGTTCGTGCCCGAGGGCGGCATCCACGCCTTCAGCAACGAGTCCGGGCAGCCGGCGACGATGTTGATCCTGTTCACGCCGGGAGCGCCGCGCGAGGCCTACTTCGAGGCGCTCGCCGACATCAGAACCAACGACCGGCAGCTCAGCGACGAGGAGTGGACCGAGCTGTTCCGACGCCACGACCAGTTCATGGTCTGATGCCCGACTTCCCGGAAGAGCCGATCTACCAGCAGCTCGCCCGCATCGGCAAGGCGCTGTCCAATCCGGTCCGGCTGCGCCTGCTCGACGTGCTCGACCAGCGCGAGCGTACGGTCGAGGAGCTGTCGGAGGAGGCGGGCGTGGCGCTGAAGAACACCTCGGCCCAGCTCCAGCAGCTCCGCGCCGCGCACCTGGTGACCAGCCGGAAGGACGGCACCCGGGTCTACTACCGGCTGGCCGACGAGCGGGTGTCGCGCTTTCTCGGCCAATTCCAGGGGTTCGCCCACGAACGGCTCGCCGATCTGCGGGACGCCGTCGAGGAGCGGCTCGGCTCGTTCGAGGCGGTGACGGCCGCCGAGCTGGCCGCACGGCTGCGGGAGCCGGACACGGTGGTCGTGGACGTGCGCTCGGCCGCGGCCTACGCCGAGGGGCATGTGCCCGGCGCGGTGTCGGTGCCGTTGCAGGAGTTGCTGGACCGGCTGGGCGAGCTGCCCGGCGACGCGGAGATCATCGCTTACTGCGGCGGGCCGTACTGCGTGGTCTCCCCTCGTGCGGTGGAGGTGCTGCGCTCGCACGGCTACCGGGCGCGGCCCCTGGACGGTGGCCTCACCGGCTGGCGCCGTTCGGGGCGCGCCGTCCAGGAATCGCCTTAGATCCGGCTGCGGGCCGGATCAGGCTGCGGGCCGGATCAGCCCAGGGTCAGATCAGGCCCAGGGACAGCATCGCGTCGGCGACTCGGCGGAAGCCGTCGATGTTGGCGCCCGCCACGTAGTTGCCCGGCATGCCGTACTCGTCGGCGGTCTCCACGCAGCGGCCGTGGATGTCGCGCATGATCTCCCGCAGGCGGAGCTCGGTGGTCTCGAAGGTCCACGAGTCGCGGCTGGCGTTCTGCTGCATCTCCAGCGCGCTGGTGGCCACGCCCCCGGCGTTGGCGGCCTTGCCGGGGCCGAAGGCGACGCCCGCCTCCAGGAAGATCTTGATGCCTTCAGGGGTGGTGGGCATGTTCGCCCCCTCGCCGACGGCCACGCAGCCGGTCTCCACCATCTTCGCGGCGTCGCGGCCGGTGATCTCGTTCTGCGTGGCGGACGGCATCGCCACCTCGCAGGGCACCTCCCACACGCTGCGCCCCGGCACGAAGGCGACGTGATCGCCGCGGCGGGCGGCGTAGGTCTCCAGCCGGCCGCGCTCGACCTGCTTGATCTGCTTGAGCAGCTCCAGGTCGATGCCCTTGTCGTCGACCACGTAGCCGGCGGAGTCGGAGCAGGCCACCACCCTGCCGCCGAGCTGCTCGACCTTCTCGATGGCGTAGACGGCGACGTTGCCGGAGCCGGACACCACGACCGTCTTGCCGTCGAAGGAGGTGCCGCGCGCCCTGAGCATTTCCTCCACGAAGAACGCGCACCCGTAGCCGGTGGCCTCGGTGCGGACCTGGGCGCCGCCGTACGACAGCCCCTTGCCGGTGATGACGCCGGACTCGAAGCGGTTGGTGATGCGCTTGTACTGGCCGAACAGGAAGCCGACCTCGCGCCCGCCGACGCCGATGTCACCGGCGGGGACGTCGGTGTACTCGCCGATGTGGCGGTAGAGCTCGGTCATGAAGCTCTGGCAGAACCGCATGACCTCCCGCTCGGAGCGCCCCTTGGGGTCGAAGTCCGAGCCGCCCTTGCCGCCGCCGATGGGCAGGCCGGTCAGACTGTTCTTGAAGATCTGCTCGAACCCGAGGAACTTGACGATCCCCAGATAGACCGACGGGTGAAAACGCAGCCCACCCTTGTACGGCCCCAGCGCGCTGTTGAACTCGACCCGGAAGCCGCGGTTGATGTGCACCTCGCCGCTGTCGTCCGCCCACGGCACCCGGAAGATGATCTGCCGCTCGGGCTCGCAGATGCGCTCGATGATCTTCGATTCGGCGTACTCAGGATGCTTGCCGAGGACCGGACCGACGCTCTCCAGGACCTCGCGCACCGCCTGGTGGAACTCGATCTCCCCGGGATTGCGCCGAAGGACGTTGTCATAGATCGACGACAGCTTCTCGTGCAACACCGAAGTCCCCCAGTTCACGTACCGTTACATTCCTCACTTTAGGGGGCGGCAATAAGTGAGATGTATCCGGGGCGGCGGGACGGGCCAAGAACCGCCGGGTGGTCAGCTCTGCCCGGACATGACGGGGACGGGCGGGCGGGCCGGGGCGTCCTCGTCCTCGTGCCCTTCCACCGACAGGTTCGGCAGCAGCCGGTCCAGCCAGCGCGGGCACCACCAGTTCCACCGCCCCAGCAGCACCATGGTCGCCGGGACCAGGAAGCCTCTGATGATGGTGGCGTCCACCGCGATGGCCGCCGCCAGCCCCACCCCGAAGGTCTTCACCATCGGATCCGGGTAGGCGATGAACGCGGTGAAGACGGCGACCATGATGAGCGCCGCCGAGGTGATCACCCTGCCGGTCGAGCCCAGCCCTTCGGCGACCGAGCGCGCGTTGTCCCCATGCTTGAGGTACGCCTGCCGTACCGCGGTGAGCAGGAAGACCTCGTAGTCCATCGACAGCCCGAACAGCACCGCGAACAGCATCAGCGGCACGTAACTCTCGATGGGCACCGAGAAGAAGATCGTCTGCAGGTACGAGCTGTTCGCCGGCGCGTCCATGCCGACCAGGCCGCTGCCCAGCCCGATGGAGAACACCAGCGCCAGCGCGCCGAAGGCGGCGCCGAGGGAGACGAGGTTCATCAGCGCGGCCTTGATCGCGACGATCGGCGCCCGGAAGGCGAACAGCAGCAACAGCGCGCTGAGCAGCACCACCACCCCGATGACGAGCGGGGTGCGCTCGGCCATCCGATCGGCCGCGTCGGTGAGCCCGGCCACCTCGCCGCCCACATGCGCCTGCACGCCGTCGACGTTCAGCTGGCGGATCTCCCTGACGACCTCGGCCGCCCGGGCATCACTGGGGGCGTACTCGGGCACGACCTGGATCATCACGGCGTCGCCGGAGTCGTTCTTCTTGGCCTCCGACACGTTCGCGACCCCGTCCACGGCCTCGATCGCGTTGCTCAGCCGGTCGACGGCGGCGTCAGAGCCGGTCACCTTCGCCACGACGGTCAACGGCCCGTTGATGCCGGGGCCGAACCCGGAGGCCATCAGTTCGTACGCCCGCCGGGAGGGCTCGCCCTTCGCGCCGTACCCCTCGTCGAGCGAGCCGAGCTGGAGCGCGAGGGCGGGCGCGGCGAGCGTGGCCAGCACGAGCACGCTGCCGACCAGGACCGTCCACGGCCGCCTGGCCACCCAGGCGCCGAGCCCGCCCCAGCCGGACGACTCGGGCCGGCGGCCGAGGAAGGGCACTTTGAGCGTGTTGACGCGGTGGCCCAGCAGGCCGAGCTGCGCGGGCACCAGCGTGACCGCGGTGAGCACGGCGGACACGACCGAGATGCCGGTGATCCAGCCCAGCGTGCGCAGCAGCGGGAACCCGCCCAGCATGAGCGCGCTCAACGCGATGATCACGGTGCCGCCGGCGAACACCACCGCCCCGCCGGAGCTGGCCACCGCCCGGCGCACCGCCTCCTGGACCGGCAGCCCGGTGGCGAGCAGCCTGCGGTGCCTGGACAGCAGGAACAGCGCGTAGTCGATGCCGACGCCGAGGCCGATCATCGTGGCCATGATGCCCGCCTGCTTGGGCACGTCCACGACATGGCCGAGCAGGCCGATCACGCCCAGCCCCGAGGCGACGCTGACGAGCGCGGTGAAGATCGGCACCAGCGCGGCGGTGAGCGTGCCGAACGCGAAGATCAGCACCAGCAGGGCGCACACCACGCCGATGATCTCGCTTGGCCCGGTCTTGATCTCCTTGTCCGCCGGGGTGGAGCTGTCCGCGGGAACGACTTCCAGCCCCGCCTGCCTGGCCGGCTCGGCGGCCGCCGACAGAACCTGGGTGTTCTCGGCGAGCTTGGTGCTGTCGTGCCCTTCCATCCGTACGGTGACCAGGCCGATCCGCAGGTTGGAGGCGATGCCGCCCCTGCGGTAGGGCGAGTCGACCTGGACGACGTGCGGCAGGGTGCGAAGGTCCGCGACGGTCCGCTCCACGGCCTGCTTGGGCCGATCCTCGGTGAGCGGCCCGTACGGGGAGTAGATCACCAGCTGTACGGTGCCGCCCTGGTCATAGCCGGGGCCGAAGCCGTCGCGCATCAGGTCGTGGGCGCGCTGCGCGTCGGTGCCGGGGATGCTGGCGTCGTTGCTGACCGGGCTGCCCAGCACGATGCTGCCGCCCATCAGGGCCGCCGCGGCGATCACCCATAAGGTCAGGACGAGCCGGCCGTGGCGGGCACACCAGCCGCCCAGCCGTCCCAGAAAACGCGACATCGCCCGTTGCCCCCCGTTCACGCCCGTCCTGTACGGTCGTTCAGGCAATACGATAAAGCCAGATATATCGGGAGGCTGTATCACCCATGGAAATGAGACGATGACCACAGCCGACGACACCCGCACCCGGATCCTGGCGGCCGCACGGGCCCTGTTCGCCGAGCGCGGCTACGCCCTCACCTCGCTGGCCGACATCGCCGCCGCGGTGGGACTGACCAAGACGGCCGTCGCCTACCACTTCCACCCGAAGGACCGGCTGGCCGCCGAGCTGCTGGCGCCCGCCGCCGAGGACCTGCTGACGCTGCTCGGCACCGACTTCGCCGGTGACCGGCGGGCGACGGTCGAGGCGCTGGTCACCTTCATGGTGCGGCACCGCGCGGTGAACCGCCTGCTCATGGAGGACATCGGCAGCGCCGACGACGCCCCGCCGGGCTCGCCGGGCGAGGCCATCCGGGCCTTCCGCGACGAGCTGCTCGCCAAGCTCACCGGCCCCGACCCGGACGACGAGACCCGCCTGCGCGGCTGGGCCGTACTGGGCGCCCTGCAGTGGGGCACCGCCCAGACCATGAACCTGCCCGAAGAGCGGGTACGCGAGTCACTGCTACGCACGACCCTGGCCATAGAGGACCTTTCGCCTCGCTAGGCCCAAGCCTGCGAGGCCCCGTGCTTCGCCGGGCCCGCGCCGAGCTGAGCCCTTGCCGAGCTGAGCCCTTGCCGAGCTGAGCCCTTGCCGAGTTGAGCCCTTGCCGCACCCGGCGTTCCCGGGCCTCCGGAAGGCGGGCTCAGAGGCCGAGGACGTCGCGTTCGACGTGGTCGAGGGCGAGCCGGACGGCTCCCAGCGACACGCTCTCGTCGCCGAAGGTCGAAGTGACCACCTGGGGCGCGCTCAGGCACAGGTCCGCGAGGTGGCGGCGGAGCGGGTCGAGCAGCACGTCGCCCGCCAGCGCGTAGCCCCCGCCGATGACCAGCAGGTCGGGGTCCACGGCCAACACGAGCGCGGAGGCGCCGATCGCGAGGTTCTCCGCGTAGTGGTCGACCCTGCGCAGGGCGGCCTCGTCACCGGCGCCCGCCGCGGCGAACACCTCCGCCGCGCTGCCCTCCTCGACCAGCTCGGTCGCGGCGTTCTCCCAGCCGACCTGGCGCAGCGTGCCGATCTCACCCGCCGCGCCCGAACGCCCGAGGTGCAGGCGTCCGCCGATCAGGATGCCGGCTCCCGGCCGGTGCCCGACCAGAATGTAGACGACGTCGCTGGCGTGCTGGGCGCTGCCGCGCCAGTGCTCGGCCAGGGCGCCGAGGTTGGCGTCGTTGGCCGCCAGGGCGGTGCACCCGAACCAGCGCGCGGCCACGCCCGCCAGATCCAGGCCGGTCCAGCCGGGCAGCGTGATCGACAGCGACACCCGGCCCGAGCGATCCACGATGCCGGACGTACCGGCCGCCAGCGTCCACACCCGCGTGCGCGCCACCCCCGCGCCGTCCACGCAGGCCAGGGCGGTACGGCGGGCAGCTTCCAGGCGCTCGGCCGCCGGGGCGTCGCTCTCGACGGCGGAGCGCTCCCAGGCGATCACCGCCCCGCTGAGGTCGGCGAGCGAGACCACGATCCGGTCGCCGCCGACCTCCAGGCCCACCACGTAACCGGCGTCCGCGCGAAAGCCGAACCGGCGGGCCGGCCTGCCCATGGCGCCCTCGTCCGGCGGTGCCTCCCTGATCCAGCCGCGCTCCTTGAGCTCGTCCAGCACCGCCTCCACCGTCTGCCGGGACAGTCCGGTGATCCGGCCCAGCCGGGTCAGCGTGGCCACGCCCTCGCGGCGCAGCGCCCGCAGGGTGACCTGGGTGTTGACCTTACGCACCAGCGACGCGTCACCCGGCCGGAAGTCGGTCACTTACGAGACCTCTTTTCGTAACTCTCCTATTGACGACATCAAGCCGGGATCCTAGCATCGGCCGACATACGTTAGTTGGTTACATAAGTGAGGTTCGACATGGTGACGCTGGCCGTCGTAGGCGCGGGCTCGCGAGGCACCGGATACGCCCGCCACGCGGTGGAGTCCGGCCGGGCCCGGGTCGTCGCCGTGGCCGATCCTGACGCGAGCCGGCGGGCCAGGTTCGCCGACGCCGCGCCGTACCAGGACTGGCGGGAGCTCGCGGCGCTGGACCGCCAGGCCGACGCGGTGATCATCGCGACGCAGGATCGGGACCATGTCGAGCCGGCCGTGCGCTTCGCCGAGTTGGGCTACGACATCCTGCTGGAGAAGCCGATGGCGGTCTCCGAGGACGACTGCCGCCGGATCGTCGCCGCGGCCGAGCGCTCCGGCTCGATCTTCGCCGTCTGCCACGTGCTCCGCTACACCCCTTACACCCGCGCGCTCAAGGCCCTCCTCGACGCCGGCCGGATCGGCGAGATCGTCAGCATCCAGCACCTGGAGCCGGTCGGCTGGTGGCACCAGGCGCACTCCTACGTGCGCGGCAACTGGCGCAGGACGGACGAGTCGACGTTCATGTTGCTCGCCAAGTCCTGCCACGACCTCGACTGGCTGGTCCACCTGACGGGCCGGCAGGTCACCCGCGTCTCGTCGTTCGGCGGGCTCAAGCACTTCCGCGCCGAGAACCGGCCGGAGGGCGCGGCGGACCGCTGCCTGGACTGCGCGGTCGAGCCGGACTGCCCCTACTCCGCCAAGCGCGTCTACCTGCCGCTGGCCGGCCAGGAGCGCTGGCCCGTCACCGTGCTCACCGACGACGTCACCGAGCAGGGCATCGTGGCGGCGCTCAGGACCGGCCCGTACGGCAGATGTGTGTACGCCTGCGACAACGACGTGGTGGACCACCAGGTGGTGAACATGGAGTTCGAGGGTGGCGCGACCGCGGCGTTCACCATGACCGCCTTCACCCCCGCCGGGCACCGCCAGACCCGGATCTTCGGCACCCGGGGCTCGATCGACGGCGACGGTGACCGCCTCACCGTGCACGACTTCGTCACCGGCCGGGCGCAGACCATCGACACCCGGCCCACGGGCGACGCGACGGCCGCGGGCGGACACGGGGGCGGTGACGAGGGCCTGATCGAGGCGTTCCTCACCGCGGTCAGCAGCGGAGACCGCACCCCGATCCTCTCCTCCCCCGCCGACAGCCTGCACAGCCATCTCATCGCCTGGGCCGCCGAGCGGTCCCGGCTCGAAGGCGAGACCGTCACGCTGGCCGGTTGACGGCCGGACACATCACCCCCGCCACGGCGCCCGACGTCAGCCTGACGGCATGGCGTTCTCACATAGCGATCCCCGGGACGCCTTGACACCTTTACTGCTACGTTTGTGCACTTTAATCCCATTATTGCGGAGAGGATCCTGAGGTGCGGCGATACGGCGGGCTCATCGGCGGCCTGATGACAGGGTTCCTGGTCGTGGGGTGCTCCGCCCTGCCAGGGCTGAACAGGAACGCGGCGCAGGCGCCGAGCACACCTCCCCCGAGCGCCACGGCGCCCAGCGTCCTCTCGGGCCAGGAGGCCACCGCGATCATGAAGGACTACATCGAGCGGAACAACCTCGCCAACAAGGCCAGAAGCGACAAACTGCTGGCAGCGTACGAAGGCGGCTCCAGCCTGGCCATCGACAAGGCCGGCTACGCCTCCAGCCGCAAGCTGCGCAAGACGATCAAGCACGAGCCCTTCGGCTACACCTCGCCGACCTTCTACCCGGGAACCGGCGGGGAGCGGCCCTGGCTGCTGACCCTGGCGCACTGGCAGCGCAAGAAGGACATCTCGAAGGAGGCCACGTACCTGCTGTTCACCCGCGAGGGCGACGACGGCTGGCGGCAGGTCTACTCGCCCGACACCTTCGACGGCACCTCCCCCAAGGAGCTGCCCGCCATCGCGAAGGACGCCTCGGGCGCGGCCACCGAGGTCGGCCAGGACGACACCGGCCTGATCATGTCACCCGCCGACTTCGCCAGGAACTACGCCGCCCACCTGGCGGGCAAGGGCGGCAAGGCGGCCGGGACCAGGTTCGCCACCGACCTGCTCGCCAAGAACGCCGCGTCGAAGCGCCTGGAGATGAACAAGTTCGCGCGCGTCAGCGAGGTCACCCGGGCCACCCGCTACCCGTCGTACGCCGTGCGCACCGCCGACGGCGGCGCCCTGGCCTTCACCACCTTCCAGCGCGACCGGCGCTACGACGTGCGGCAGAGAACGCCGCGGTTCTACGTCTTCCAGCAGAACAGCGGGCTGCTGCCCGGGAAGTACTACACGAACATGAAGACCACGGAGCTGGTGCAGGTGGTGGCCCACATCCCGGCCAAGGACGCCAAGCCGGGACAGGTCAAGGTGCTCGGCTCCTACTCCGGCCTCATCGCGGGCAGCGGCCGCTGACCTGCCCCGCGGGCACGGCCTGCGAAGGCTCTTGGAGGTTGCCCACCACGTTGTGCAGTCCAATGGGGGCGGCCGGCGGCAGGGGCGCGGGCGGGTCGGCCGGGTGGGCGAGGAAGGACTGCAGCAGTAGCGCCGCGAGCCTGCGGGAGGCGGCCACCGCCGTCTCGGCCGTGTCCGCGATGATGCCGCCGTTGGCCATGATCAGCAGCGTGAGGTCCTCCTGCGCGAAGTCGGCGCGCAGGTGCCCGGAGGCCTTGGCACGCTCCGTCAGCTCGGCGAACCCCTCCTCGGCACAGGCACGCACGCCCTCGAAGTCAATGCTGTCAGGAAATGCCGAGACGAACGCCGCCGTGAACCCTTTGTCCACGGCCTGCATGGCGCAGATCCTCTCGACCGCGGTGCAGAACCCCCGCCACGGGTCGGGATCGGCCAGCGCGTCGTCCACCACCGACGCGCAGGCCGCCATCTGGTCGGCGAAGGCCGCGGTGACCAGCGACTCCTTGGTGGGGAAGCGACGGTAGAGCGTCGCCACCCCCACACCGGCCCGCCGGGCGATCTCCCGCATGGTCACGTCGATCCCCCGCGCGGCGAACGTCTCACGCGCGACCTCGAGGATGCGGTTGCGATTGATCAGCGCGTCGCTTCTCAGCGCCTGCGGCTCGGCGGGGTCACGTACCAGCAGAGGAGTCCGGGCGGTCATGCTCCCCACCTTACGTCAACCGGACCAGGTGTTCCGGTTTCGGCGCTCGGGGAGTCTCCGGTGTCTCAGGGAGTCTCCGGTGGCTCAGGGAGTCTCCGGTGGCTCAGGGAGTCTCCGGTGGCTCGGGGGTGAACGTGGGGGTCATGGAGGGATCGTCCGGGTCCTGCGTCGCATCGGCGGGGGTGCCCACGGTGATCACGACGGGGGTTCCCGGTCCGGCGCAGCCGCCCGGCGGTACGGACTGGGCGATGGCCAGGTCGACCTGCGCCTGGTCCTCCACGACCTGACGGCGCACGGTCACGGCGAAGCCGGCCGCACGGAGGGCGCCGCGGGCGCCGGCCCGTGACTGACCGACCACCGACGGCACGGCGACGCCGTGTCGGGCGACGTGGAGCGCCACCTGGGTGCCGCCCGAGACCCGTTTGCCCGACTTGGGGGCACTGGACAGGACCCGGCCGTCCGGGTCGGTGGCGCAGGTCCTGCTGATCGGGCCGACCGCCAGCCCGGCGCTGGTCAGGGCCGCTTCGGCCGCCTTGCGCTGCAGGCCGACCACGGCCGGGACCGGCAGCCCCGCTGACACGCGCAGGGCGACCTTGGTGCCTTTCGGCACGAAGATGCCGGTCCCGGGGCTGCTGCCCAGCACCTGGCCGATCTTCAGCGCGGAATCGGCTTCGGTCACCGCGCCGGCGGCCAGGCCGGACCGCCGGATCGCCTTGAGCGCGGCGGCCCGGCTCAGGCCCTCCAGCGGGGGCACGGCGACGTTCACCGGGAGGACGGTGGGCGGCGGATCGTCCGCGGGCGCTTTGCGCGGCCGGCTGCTCTGCTTGGTCCGTATGGGGGTGGACCCGTCCACCGGCGACACGGTCTCCACCGGCCTGCTATCGGCGACGGACGGCTGCGCGCCTCCCTGCGCGGGCAGATCGTCCTGCCTCAAGGCCGGCGCCAGCAGAGCGACCAGTACGGCCGCGCTCACCAGCAGAGCCCCGAAGACGGCCGCCCCCGCCCGCCCCAGCGCCTGCCCGACCCGCCGCCTGGAGGCCTCCCGCGACCCGAGAACCTCCCCACCCACCTGCGGCCGGTCGTCGGATAACCGGTAGCCGGCGGGCGCCCCGGTCGCCTCGGGCTCGGCCAGGGGCGGGGGCTCAGCCCTGGGCGAGGGCTCGGCCGGGGGCTCGGTCCTGGGCAGGGGTACAGCCGGGGGCTCGGCCCCGGGCGGAGGTACGGCCGGGGGCTCGGTCCTGGGCGAGGGTACGGACCCGGGCGAGGGCTCAGCCCTGGGCGGGGGTACGGCCACGCTCGGCGGGACGCGCAGGATGTGCGGCGGCGGGGAGCGCAGCACCTCGGCCGGCGCCCCGCCCGACTCCCCCAGCAGCGCGAGCAGCAGATCCCTGCTGGTGGGCCGGTTACGCGCGTCCTTGTCCAGGCACGCCTCGACCAACTCCCTGAGCTGCCCGTCCAGCCGCCCGAGCTCGGGCTCCGCCGTGAGGATGCGGTGCAGCACCGGCGCCACCGAATCCTGCCCGAAGGGGGCGCTGCCGTTGGCCGCGAAGCAGATCGTGGCGCCCCACGAGAACACGTCCACCGCCCCGGTGACGGCCGACGCGGTGATCTGCTCGGGCGCCATGTAGGCGGGCGTGCCGACCCCCCTGCCGCTCACCGTCGCCGCCGCGTCGAGCGCCTTGGCCAGGCCGAAGTCGATCACGCGGGGGCCGTCGGGGCCGAGCAGCACGTTCTGCGGCTTGAGGTCGCGGTGCACGATGCCGGCCCGGTGGATCGCGGTGATCGCGGTGGCGGTGCCGACCGCCAGCCGTTCGAGGGCGCCGCCACGGCGCGGGCCTGCGACCATGACCTCACGGGCCAGCGACGGCCCGTCGACGTACTCACTCACGATGTACGCCCGGTCCTCGTCGAACCCGGCGTCCATCACCTGGGCCGTGCAGAACCGGGCCACATGCTTGGCCAGCTCCACCTCGCGCAGGAACGCGGCTTGCCCGTCCCCCACCGGCCCATGCAGCAGCTTGACCGCGTACGTGTCCTCGCCTCGAGTGCCGAGGTACACCACTCCCTGTCCGCCCTCGCCCAGGCGCCCGCCCAGCTCATATCCGCCGATTCGCCGCGGGTCCCCCGTCCGGAGCGGCTGCGCCACTGGCACGGGGCGCCTCCCCTCGCCGCCACCCCATTACCGTTCACTGAGTTTCAAGGATTGTCAATGATTCGCCCGTGGTGGGCGAAGGTCCTCGTCTGATCCGGGCAACAGATGCCCGGTGCGGGGTTGACGCTTCACAGCCACCTGCCCCGCCGGGCGGGGTCTTATGGTCGGCTCCACGTCCGTTTCGGGTCTCCGGGCCACTCCCGGCGACCGTCCGCTCCACCAAAGAAGCGAGATTGAGCGCGGCGTTCACGTCACGGTCCAGCGACAGACCGCACCCCTCACACACGTAGGTACGCACCCGCAGCGGCAGCTTGGCTTTCACCGCACCGCAGGATGAGCACGTCTTGGAGGAGGGAAACCAGCGATCGGCCACCACCAGCCGGCCGCCGTGCCAGCCGGTCTTGTAGGCGAGCTGGCGGAGGATCTCACCGAACCCGACATCGGAGATGGCGTGGGCTAGTCGCCGGTTGCGGATCATCCCGGCCACGTTGAGGTCTTCGACCACGATGGTGCCGTAGGTGCGGGCCAGGCTGGTGGTGAGCTGGTGGATGCCGTCACGGCGCAACGCCGCCACCCGATACTCCGCCCGGTTGCGGGCGGCGTTCGCGCGCAGCCACCGCTGCGAGGGTTGTTGCCGGGTGCGCCGGTCGGGCCCGTGTCTACGGGAGACCGCGCGCGACAGGCGCCGCAGCTTACGCAAGGCCGTCGTCAGGTGGCGGGGGTTGGCGACCGGCGGCCGTCCGTCGGAGAAGACCGCCAGGGTCTTGATGCCGAGGTCCACGCCGATCACCGCGTCCGGCCGGGCAGGCTTGCCTGGGGGGCGTTCGGTGTGCACGGTGAAGCTGACGTGCCAGCGGCCCTCCTGACATCGGACCGTCGCCGACGCCATCCGCGCCCCGCCGTCCGCTAGGAGGCGGGCGAGTTTGCCGACCGGCTCGTGGGTCTTGATCCGGCCCAGCACCGGCAGGATCACGTGGGTGTGGCCGTCCGGCCGGATCGTGCCGGTGGTGAAGCGCACCGACCGGGCCGCGCGGCGTTTGGTCTTGAACCGAGGGAAGCCCATCTTCGGGCCCTTCCGCTTACCTTGCTGGGAGCCGCGCCAGTTGGCCAGGGCGTCGGCCAGGCGAGCGAGGCCGCAGGCGTAGGCCTCTTTGGAGTTGTCCGCCCACCACGGGGCTACCTCGTCTTTGACCTGGTTCCAGCGTTTGCGCAGGCTGTACATCGACCAGGACAGGGCCGGGGTGAGCCGGTCGTCGGCGATGCCGTAGGAGCGCTCGGCCTCCCGCAGCGCCAGATTCGCCTTCACCTGCGCCAGGCCCCAGTTGAACGCCACCCGCACCGCCCCGCAATGCGACGCCAGCGCGGCACCCTGGCGCGCGGTGGGGTCCAGCGCGAAACGGTAGGCCTGCACGACCCGCATGACCCGCCCCTCCCTCGCATATTCGAGAGCTTGTGCGAATGACCCTACCAGCATGACCGCACGTTGAGTAATATTTTGCATGCACATCGTGACGGGGAAAAGATAGGGCAGACTACGCCAGTCGGACGCGGCGCCAAACCGCAGGCCCCTCCAGCGCTTCATCATGCCGTCCACCAGCGCGCAGACCACTGAGCCAACCCCGATCACCCGTGACAGACCGCAATCGCGCTGCAGAAAACCAGATAAAGACTGACGAACATTGATACGAAGCACAGCGGTTACCAACCCCTCCGCTGAAGGCAACCGGTGCCGGAGAGTCAACGGCGGCCGGGCCATCGCCGCCTGACCGTGACACTCGCGGTCAGGAGACGCGCGAGACCTTGCCCGAGTAGGTGACCTCCTGCTCACCTCGGCGAATGACCGATATGGCCATCTGGTTCGCCTCGGCGGTCGGCAGCATGCGCAGCGTGCCCGGGTAGCATTCCTCACCCTCGACCTCGCCGAGTTCGTACACCAGCGCTTCCCCGGCTGGGCTGAGCATCCCGGAGCATCGCAGGTCGGCACCCCATCGCATGCTGGACGCGGGCCCGCCGTCCAGCCGGATCTCCACCGGGAACACGCGATCGGCGCTCGGATGCTCGGCCGAGCCGGTCCAGACGCCGTTCGCCCCCGGCCCGCCGCTCAGCGTCCAGAGCGCCACCGCGGCGATCACCAGCACGGCGACCGTCACAGCCGTCGCGGCGAGCCGCCAGGAACCCGGCCGCCCCCTTGCCGTCCTCGCCACCGGCAACCGCGGTCCGGGCTCGGGCAGCACCCTGGGCTGCGGCCGCGTGACGGTGACAGCAGCCCGCGGCGCGGCCTGCCCCGACGACGCATGCGCGTCCGGATCCACAAGCGCCGCCAGCGCACTCCGCGCTCCCGTGGTACGCGTACCCCCAGAACCGGGCACCCGCCAGTCGACGGTGTCAGGGGCACCGGAGTCGGCCGCGTCGACCGCGGGCCGAGGGGCGGCGTCGAACACAGGCTGAGGGGCGGCGGCGCGGAGGGCGACGGGCTCAGGGGCGGAGCCGAGGGCAACCGGCCCAGAGGCGGCGGGCTCGGGGGTGGTGTCGAGGGCGGCCAGAGCGCCGGTGGTGAGGACGTCTCGGCCGGTCAGGTCGTGGCTCAGCAGTCGGCGGAGCACCTCTTCGGCGTCCGGCCGGTCACCCGGCTCGACCGCCAGGCAGGCGTCGACGAGCTCACGCAGCCGCCCGGTCAGCGTGCCCAGGTCCGGCTTGCCGTACAGGATCCTGGCGAGGACCTCCTGGTGGGTCTCGGCGGTGTAGGCGTGCCGGCCGTTGGCGGTGTAGGCGACGGTCAGCGCCCAGGCGTACAGGTCGGCGGGTGGTCCGGCGGGTTCGCCCTTGATCCGCTCGGGCGCCAGGTACGCGGGGGTGCCGATGGGGAACCGGCCGGTGGTGGCGGTGCTGTCCATCGGCCGGGAGATGCCGAAGTCGATCACGCGCGGGCCGTCCAGGCTGAGCAGCACGTTGCCCGGTTTGAAGTCGCGGTGCACGACCGCCGCGCGGTGGATGGCGCCGAGCGCGGTGGCGGTGCCGATGGCCAGGCGGTGCAGGGAGCCGCCGGTGCGCGGACCCTGGGCGATGACGTGCTCCGTCAGTGAGATCCCGTCCACGTACTCGCTGACCAGGTACGGCCGGTCGCCTTCGAGGTCGGCGTCGAGCAGTTGGGCGGTGCAGAACGGCGCGACCCTGCGTACGGCCTCGACCTCGGCCCGGAACCTGCGGCGCACCGCCTGGTCGTCGGACAGGCCGGCGTGCAGGAGCTTGATCGCGACCTTGGCCCCGTTGCCGGTGTGGCCCAGGTAGACGACGCCCTGGCCGCCCTGGCCGAGCCGTGCCGAGAGCCGGTACGTGCCAAGGCGGCGCGGGTCAGCGGCACGGAGGTCGGACATAGGCCACCATTATGCCGCTATCGCACGAATCGGGCATAAGCATCGAGCTGCCGGAGCGCCGCGTCCGTCGGAACGCTGGCCAGGGCGAGCACGGTCTCCTCGATGCCCAGCTCGGCGAGGTAGTCGAGCTTCTCCTGGGTCGGCAGCGTGCCGAACGGGACGACCCGGGCCATCGGCCGCCCGGCCTTCTCGCAGGCCTCGCGCAGCGCGGGCAGCGCCGTCCTGATCCCCTTGCCGCCGATCGGCATCCAGCCCTCGGCGTACTCGGCGACGTGCGCGAACAGCTTCGGCCCCGCCGCGCCGCCGACGTACACGGGTGGGCCGGAGATCGGCTTGGGCCACGACCAGGACGGCTCGAAGCCGTCGAAGGCGGCCACGTCGTCCCGCCACAGCGCTTGCATCGCCAGCACGTTCCGCCGTGCCACCTCCCGGCGTGAGCGGTACGGCACGCCGTGGTTGGCGATCTCCTCCACGTTCCAGCCGAAGCCGACGCCGACCACGACCCGGCCGCCGGACAGGCGGTCCAGGGTGGCGAGGGCCTTGGCGGTGACGATCGGCTCCCGCTGGGCGGCGAGCAGGATGCCGGTGCCGAGCCGGATCCGCTCGGTCACGGCCGCGGCGAAGGACAGGGCGACCAGCGGATCGAGGGTGCGTTTGTACTCCTCGGCCAGCTCGGCGTCCCCGTTGGCCGGGGGCGTGCGGCGGGAGACGGGGATGTGGGTGTGCTCGGGCAGGAAGAGGGAGGAGAACCCGCGCTCCTCCGCCGCCCTGGCCAGCTCGTGGACGGGCATGGACCGATCGGTGGCGAACATCGTGAGACCCAGCCGCATGAGACCTCCCATTCAACCAAGCGATTGCTCGGCAAAGATTTCTAGAGTAGCTTGCCGACAGAGATACGCCCCGCGGAAAGAGGTCTCCCAGGTGAAGTTTTCCATCTTCCTGAATCCGCAGATCCCCGGCTCCGGCTACGCGGCCGAGGAGAACGCCAAGGCCAGGCGGCCCATCGGGCGGGACACGGAGTCGTATCAGCAGTTGCTGCACGAAGTGCGGGAGATCGCCGTGCACGCGGACCAGATCGGGTTCGACGCCCTCATGATGACCGAGCACCATTTTCACTCCGAAGGCATGGAGTTCTCGGTCAACCCGTTGATGTTCCTCACCGATCTGGCCGCCAGGACCGAGCGGATCCTGCTCGCGCCGCTCGGCATGGTGCTGCCCGCCTGGGACCCGATCAGGGCGGCGGAGGACGTGGCCCTGCTCGACCAGTTCTGCAAGGGGCGGTTACGGCTCGGCGTGGCCCGCGGCTACCAGAACCGCTGGATGAACGTCCTGGGCCAGCGCTGGCACACGGCGGCGGCCAGATCCGACGGCTCGGCGTCCGACACGCGTAACTTCGACGTGTTCGGCGAGGTCCTGAAGATCATGAAGATGGCGTGGACCCAGGAGACCCTCCGCTACAAGTCCGACGTGCTGGACTACGAGGTGCCCTACCCCTACGACGGCATCGAGGGCTGGCCGGCCGTCGAATGGACCAAGACCTTCGGCGCCCCCGGCGAGATCTCCGACGACGGCAAGGTGCAGGCGGTCTCCGTCTGCCCGAGGCCGTACCAGAACCCGCACCCCGAGCTGTGGCAGCCCTTCACGATCTCCGACCGGTCGGTCATCAGGGCCGCGCAGGAGAACATCCTGCCGTGGCTGTTCACCCCCGACCCGGACGACCACGCCGCCAAGGCCAAGCTCTACCAGGAGGAGTCGGCCAAGCAGGGCCGCGACTACAAGCTGGGCGAGCACACCGGCATCCTCAAGATCGTCGGCATCGCGGAGACCACCGAGGAGGCGATCACCACCTACGGCCGCAACATCCCCAAGGACTTCGCCGCCTTCTTCGGCCCGTTCGGCTATCTGGAGGTGCTGCGCAAGAAGGAGGACGAGAAACACCGGCCCATCTCGCCGGAGAAGGGCGACGCCAAGCGGATGCGGGAGGTGGAGATGGCGCTGTTCGGCACGCCGGACGACGTCAAACGCGGCATCCAGCGGATGCTCGACCGGATGCCCGACCTGGAGTGGTTCGGCCTCTACATGCAGGGCCAGCAGGGCGTGCTCCCGCTCGACACGGTCAAGCGCAACCTCGAACTGTTCGCGACCAAGGTCATCCCGGAGTTCCAATGAAATTCTGGCTGGGCGCCTCCTTCGTGCCGACCGACCAGTTCGCCGAGCTCGCCCGCGCCGCCGAGCGCTGTGGCTTCGACACGCTCACCCTCTCCGACCACCTCTTCTACGCCGAATTCGGCTCGAAGTACCCCTACTCCACCTCCGGCAAGCCGCGCTGGAACGCCGAGACGCACTGGCCCGACGTGTGGGTGACGATCGGCGCGATGTCGGCGGTGACGAGCACGCTGCGCTTCGCGCCGAACGTCTACATCGCCCCGGCCCGCGACCTGATCACCGTGGCCAAGCAGGTGTCCACGGCGGCGGTGCTGTCGAACGACCGGGTGTCGTTCGGCGTGGGGGTCGGCTGGTGCGAGGAGGAGTTCGCCGCCACCGGACAGGACTTCCACACGCGCGGGCGCAGGCTGGACGCGATGCTCCCGGTGCTGCGCGAGCTGTGGGCCGGCCAGGCGGTCACGCTCGACGGCCTTCCCGCCCTGACCATCTCCCCCACCCCGCGCGAACGCGTCCCCGTGCTGGTCGGCGGGGACAGCGAGGCGGCGCTGAAGAGGGCGGCACGGGCGGGTGACGGCTGGATCGGCAACCGGATCTACACCGAGGAGCAGCTCGACGGCGTCCTGACCGCGCTCAGAGGACACCTGGACGAGCACGGCAGAACCGGCCCGTTCGAGATCATCGCGCCGCTGGCCGTCATGCCCGACGCCGACACCTACCGCCACTTCGCCGCCAAGGGCGTCACCGGCACCCTGGCCGCCCCCTGGTGGCTGGCCACCCCCGAGGAGAAGGCCGAGCACGGCGAGGGCACCCTCGCCCTCAAGATCGCCACCATGGAGCGCTTCGCCGAGGAGGTCATCGCGAAGATGTAGGGGTAGCCTCGTGGCGTGCTGGAAGAGATCGCGGCCACGCGTTACGTGACGCCGCTACGCGAGGGCGGATCCCTGCCCGGAGTGGTCGAGGCCGACGATCTCGGCACCTACGTGGTGAAGTTCCGGGAGGCCGGTCAGGGGCGGCGCGTCCTCGTCGCGGAGATCATCTGCGGCGAGCTGGCCCGGCGCCTCGGCTTCATGACCCCCGAGCTCAAGGTCATCGACCTCGACCCCCAGCTCGGCATCCGCGAGCCGGACGAAGAGGTCCAGGACCTGCTCAAGGCCAGCACCGGCCACAACCTGGCCGTCGACTTCCTGCCCGGCGCGCTCGGCTTCGAACCGCTCGCCTGGCCGCCCGATCCGGCGTTCGCGGCCCGGCTCATCTGGTTCGACGGCCTGATCCACAACATCGACCGGAGCTGGCGCAACCCCAACCTACTGCTCTGGCATCGCGACATCTGGCTGATCGACCACGGGGCCGCGCTCTGGTTCCACCACAACTGGCGGACCGCCGACCCGCAGCGCACGTTCGACGCGAGCGACCACGTGCTGGCGCCGTTCGCCGCCGACCTGACGGCCGCCGGGGACGAGCTGCTCGCGCGGATCACCCCCGAGCTGCTGGAGACCGTGACGGCCCTGGTGCCGGACGAGTGGCTCGCCGACGAGCCCGGCTTCGACTCCGCGCAGTCCGTACGGGCTGCGTACGTCGAGCATCTCCTGGCGCGGGCGCGCGGGCCGCGCACGTGGCTGACCCGCACGGAGCCGAAGACCCAGCGCCCCGGCCCTGGGTCGGTCGGCGCGTTCTGGCGGGGAGAGCGCGCATGAGCAGGGACGTCTACGAGTACGCGGCCATCCGCGTGGTGCCCAGGGTGGAGCGCGGCGAGCTGATCAACGCGGGCGTGCTGCTCTACTGCCAGCCGCGCGCCTACCTCTGCGCCCGCGTGGAGCTCGACCCGCACCGGCTGCACGCCCTCGACCCCACCGCCGACATCGACTGTGTACGACAGGCGCTCGGCACCTACGAGCTGGCCTGTGGGGAGGAGTCGGGGCCGCTGGCCGGGGAGTCGCTGGGCGGCAGATTCCGCTGGCTGACCGCGCCACGCAGCACGATCGTCCAGGCCGGCCCGGTCCACGTCGGGCTCACCACCGACCCCGAGGCAGAGCTGACCCACCTGTTCGGCAAACTCGTCCGCCTGTGACTGAAAGAGTCTCGTCCGCCTGTGACCAGAGCCGTCCGCCTGTGGCCAGAAGAGCTTCGTCCGTCCGTGACTAGAAGAGCACGGACATGAAGGTGCCGACCTCGGCGAAGCCAACCTTGCGGTAGACGGCCCGTGCCGAGGTGTTGTAGTCGTTGACGTACAGCGTGACCACGGGGGCGAAGCAGGCCAGCGCGGCCTCCACGACCGCCGCCATGCCCGCCACCGCGTAACCGTGCCCGCGCAGCTCGGGGTGCACCCAGACGCCCTGGACCTGGCAGGCGTGCGCCGTGACGGCGCCGATCTCCGCCTTGAACACCACCCGGCCGTCCTCGATCCGCGCGTACGACCTGCCGATGCGGATGAGCTCGGCCACCCGCGTCCGGTAGAGGGTGCCGCCGTCGCCGAGGTTGGGCGAGACGCCGACCTCCTCGGTGAACATCGCCACGCAGGCCGGGATCAGGACGTCGAACTCATCCGGCCGCACCCGCCGTACCAGCGGATCGGCGGGCACCGGCGCCGGGCGGGAGGTGGCCATGACCGGCTGCGCCCAGCGGATCGCGCGGGCCCGGCCCCAGTGCGGCTCCAGCCGCTCCCACAGCTGCGAGACCGCCTCGACCGGCCCGACGATGGACGAGCAGCGGCGGCCCTGCCGGCGCGCGCGCTCGGCGAACGCGGACACCGCCTCGGGGCCGGCGTTGACCGGCACCAAATTCGCCCCGGCGTAGCAGAGCGCGGTGAGGCCACCGCGCGGCCCGAAACCCCACATCTGCCCGCCGAGCCGCGCCGGATTGAGACCGACGCTCTGCACCCGTGAGGAGACGAAGACGTTCGCGACCGGGTCGGTGTCGAGGAGATCGAGCACCTCGTCCCGGTCGCTGTCGTCGAGGACACGCGACGCCGATGTACGCAGCATCACATGGTCAGACTACGCGAACGACAACTGATTAGCTCATCTCGTAAGCACCTCGGTGAGCCTTTCGTGACCTGCCACCCTTCCTGACACCATGTGCGTCGTCGGACGGGGCGCCGGCAGCGCCTGACAGCGCGTGCCGTGCGGTGGCATCGTGCCGTCGGTGAGGTAGGCGAACAGGTGACGGTCCACGCACCGGTTGCCGCCGAGCGCCACCCCGTGGTTGCCGCCGGTCTCCACGACCATGCGCGCGGTCGGGAAGTGCTTGCGCAGGTTCACCGCCCCCAGGTAGGGGGTCGCGGCGTCGGCGCGCGACTGGAGCATCAGGATCGGCGGGAGCTGCTGGGAGCCCCGCACCGCCACCGGTGTGCCACCGCCCACCTGCCAGTACGCGCACGGCGCGTTGAACCAGGCGTTCGGCCAGGTCAGGAACGGCGCCCGGCGGTGCATCCTGGTCATGTCGGCCCGCCACCTCGCCCAGTCACGCGGCCAGGCGGCGTCGCGGCACTGGGTGGCGAGATAGACGGCGTAGCCGTTCTCGTCCTCCGCGTCGTTCTTGCCGTGCTTGTCGAAGGCGGCGATCAGCGGTTTCGGGTCGCCCTTCCTGACGTAGGCGGACCAGGCGGCGGCGAGCTCGGGCCAGATCCGGTCGCTGTAGCCGGCCACGGTGAAGACGTCATCGAGCTCGCTGGCGCCCACCACCCCGCCCGCCGGCCGGTCGTGCAGCCTGGCGCGCATCGCGTACCAGGCGAACCTGGCCTGCCTGGTCGAGTTGCCGAGCCCGTAGACCTTGTGGTGCCCGGCCGTCCAGGCGAGGAAGTCGCGGTGCCTGCCCTCGAACGCCCGGTCCTGCTTGAGGTTGGCCTCGTACCAGACCTCGTCGGGGTTGACGGAGCTGTCCAGGACGAGGCGCTTGACCCGATCGGGGAAGAGCGTGGCGTAGACCGACCCGATGTAGGTGCCGTACGAGTAGCCGAGGTAGCTGATCTTCTGCTCGCCGAGCGCGGCGCGGATGACGTCCAGGTCCCTGGCGACGTTCTCGGTGGTCATGTGCGGCAGCAGCCACGACCACATGTTCCCGCACTGGCTCGCGTAGTGGGCCGCCCTGCTGAGCAGGACGTTCTCCTCGCTCGGGCTACGCGGGACGGCGTCGGGACGCGGCGCCCGGTAGTAGACCTCCGGGTCCACGCACCGCAGCGCCGGCTGGCTCGCCCCGACGCCGCGCGGGTCGAACCCGACCACGTCGTAGCGGGCCTTCAGCTCCGGCGGCAGCACGGCGGCGACGTAGCGGGCCAGCGTACGCCCGGACGCGCCTGGTCCGCCTGGATTGACCAGCAGGGTGCCGAGGTGGTTGCCGTCCCGGGACGCCGTGCCCTTGATCCGGTTGATCGCCAGTTTGATCGCGTGCCCCATCGGCTCGCGATGGTCGAGCGGCACCCGTACGGTGGCGCACTCCACCGGCACGGCGGTGAGCCTGCTCTCCTTCTCCTGCTTCTCCTGCGCGCAAGGCCCCCACCGCACACTCTCGGCGAGGTACGACTGCGCGGCGGGACCCCGCGCCACCTCCGCCGCCGCGATCGGCACCACCCCGACGACCAGCACAGCCGTCCCGGCAATCAGCCCGACAACCCGTTTCACCCGGCTCCTCCCCCAATTCCTTAGGCGAAGAGATACTGCCGTAAGTAGCGGCTCGATGACGGTGCGTATGAAGAAAATCTTGCCGTTCCGAGATCACCCCGTGGCGGGAGCGCGGAGCCCGTTCCGGTCGGCCCAGCCCGCGACGGCCGCCGCGATGGCCTCCGGCTGGTCCTCCGGCGCGTGGTGGCCCGCCGGGCCGCAGTGCTCGATCTCCAGAGCGGCGATGT
This sequence comes from Nonomuraea glycinis, assembly GCF_014646515.1. Taxonomy (GTDB): domain Bacteria; phylum Actinomycetota; class Actinomycetes; order Streptosporangiales; family Streptosporangiaceae; genus Nonomuraea; species Nonomuraea glycinis. Next base: position 30,014 of record NZ_BMNK01000010.1, on the reverse strand, counting down.
TGGCCGCGCACCAGGCGGCCATCTCCGGCCCCACCATCAGGGTCGGCGACGAGTCGAAGGTCAGCAGGAGCTTGGGCACCTCGGGGCTGGTGGCGAGCCAGGCGTCGTACTTCTCGATGCGGCCGACGACGTCCGCGGGCTCGCCGTCGAGCGGCATCGAGCGCGCCCACTGCAGCACCGGACGCCGGCTCTCAGGAGTCGGGTACGGCCGCAGGTAGGGCTCCAACTCCTGCTCGCTCAGCTCCCGCAGCACCGGGACCCCGAACGCCTGCTCCAGGAAGACGTTCTGGTCGAGCACGAGCTGTTCGCCCACGCCCGGGGTGCGGAACGCCTCGAACCGGGATCTGGCCGCCGCCGGGAACTCCGCCCAGCTCATCGGCTTGACGATCGTCTCCATGAAGGCCACGCCGCGCACGCGGCCGGGGTTGCGCGCGGCCCAGTCGAAGGCGAGCGAGGCGCCCCAGTCCTGGCCCACGAGCACGACGTCGTCAAGCTCCAGGGCGTCGAACCAGGCGTCGAGGTAGCGAGCGTGGTCGTCGTAGCGGTAGGCGATGCCGGGCTTGCCGGAGCGGCCCATGCCGATGAGGTCCGGGGCGAGGAGCCGGCCGGGCTCGCCGATCCCGGGGAGCACGTTGCGCCACAGGTGGGAGGAGGTGGGGTTGCCGTGCAGGAAGACGAGCGGCGTACCGCTGCCCGCGTCTTCGTAGTGGATGGTCGAGTCGAGCACGTCGATCTCAGGCATGCGGGGAGTCCTTGCTCGTGAGTGGCCTTACGTCAAGAAACATAACCGTCTACTCGTATAATCGTCAACATGCCAACTATTTACGCGCATAACCGTCACCGTCTTGGATAGGCTGCGCGCCGGAGGTGGGGCCGGTGGAAGGACAGACGCTCACGCAGGTGCTGCGCGCGTCCGTGGGAGGGCTGCTGCGCGGGGCCTACGAGCGCTTCACCGGCGACGCGCTGACCGGCGATCCGCAGGCCCGCGATTTCGTGGTGCTCGACACGCTCGCCGACCAGGACGCCGACTCCCAGCACGAGCTGGCCGAACGGCTCGGCATCAACAGGACCATCATGGTGCGGCTGATCGACCGGCTGCAGGAGGCCGGGTACGTCACCCGTACCCGCAACCCCGCCAACCGGCGCTCCTACATGCTGTCGATCACCGAGGAGGGCCGCGCGGCCAGAGATGCCATGCGGCAGGTGGTCGCCGAACGCGACGCCCGGGTCACCGCCGTCCTCACCCCGGACGAACGGCAGCGGCTCAACGAGCTGCTGAGCCTGCTCCTGCCGGAGCCCGAGCCGCTCCAGACCACCGCCTACCTCGTCGCCCAGGCCCATTACCGGCTGCGGCGGATGGGGGACGCGCTCCTGGCCGACGTGGGCCTGCGCACCCGGCACTTCGGCTCGCTGTCGGCCATCGCCGAGCTGGGGCCCTGCCCGCAGCAGCGCTTCGCCCGCCGTCTCGGCATCAGCGAGCCCGCCGCCGCCCAGCTCGTCGACGAGCTGGTGCGGTTCGGGATGGTGGCCAGAGGCCAGGATCCGAGCGACCGCCGCCGCTACGCGCTGGAGCTCACCGAGGTCGGCCGGCAGCGCCTCACCGTCGTCCGCGACGCCGCCGCCCGCCTGCAGGCCGACGTCCTCGCCGTCCTCGGCGCCGACGCCGAACGAGAACTCCGCGCCCTCCTCACCAAACTCCTGACCACGAACCCCCCGAAGAACCAGCAGCCCTGATCAGCCGACGGTGACCTGTGCGCCCGGGGCCTCGTCGTCGTCCAGGTCGACGTCGACGCCCATCTCCTCCGCCAGGCGCAGCGCCTCTTCGATCAGGGTCTCCACGATCTGTGACTCCGGCACGGTCTTGATGACCTCGCCCTTGACGAAGATCTGGCCCTTGCCGTTACCCGAGGCCACGCCCAGGTCGGCCTCGCGGGCCTCGCCGGGGCCGTTGACGACGCAGCCCATGACCGCGACCCGCAGCGGCACCTTCAGTCCTTCGAGGCCGGCCTGCACCTGCTCCGCCAGGGTGTAGACGTCCACCTGGGCGCGGCCGCACGACGGGCAGGAGACGATCTCCAGGCCGCGCTCGCGCAGGCCGAGCGACTCCAGAATGCCCGCGCCGACCTTGACCTCCTCGACGGGAGGCGCCGACAGCGAGACCCGGATGGTGTCGCCGATGCCCTCGGCCAGCAGGGCGCCGAACGCCACCGCGGACTTGATCGTGCCCTGGAAGGCGGGACCGGCCTCGGTGACGCCCAGGTGGAGCGGGTAGTCACAGCGGGCGGCCAGCAGCCGGTAGGCGTTGATCATGACGACCGGGTCGTTGTGCTTGACCGAGATCTTGATGTCGCGGAAGCCGTGCTCCTCGAACAGCGAGCACTCCCACAGCGCGGACTCCACCAGCGCCTCGGGGGTGGCCTTGCCGTACTTCTGCAGCAGCCTCGGGTCGAGGGACCCCGCGTTGACGCCGATCCTGATCGGCACCCCGTGGTCGGCCGCCGCCCTGGCGATCTCGCCCACCTTGTCATCGAATTTCTTGATATTTCCCGGGTTGACGCGCACGGCCGCGCAGCCCGCCTCGATGGCGGCGAAGACGTACTTCGGCTGGAAGTGGATGTCGGCGATCACCGGGATCTGCGACTTCCTGGCGATGATCGGCAGCGCCTCGGCGTCGTCCTGGGACGGCACCGCGACGCGCACGATCTGGCAGCCGGAGGCGGTCAGCTCGGCGATCTGCTGGAGGGTGGCGTTGACGTCGGCGGTGACCGTGGTGGTCATCGACTGCACGGAGACGGGCGCGTCGCCTCCCACGGGCACGTTGCCGACCATGATCCGGCGAGAGTGGCGGCGTTCGGCGAGCGGCTTGGTGCGTACCGTCGGGATGCCGAGTGCTACAGAAGACATTTCAACCCTTGAGTTCGACGACGCTAATCAGTCTATGGAGCTAACGGGACTGTCCCGCTGTGAGTTCGGCCGCACGGGCGCGGGCCCAGGCGTCCGCGGCGAGCACCTCGTCGACCGATCCGGCGGCGGTGACCTGGTGCTCCTCGACGACCTTGGCCACCGTGTCGACGATCGCCAGGAACGGCAGCCCGCCTCGGATGAACGCCTCCAGACACGCCTCGTTGGCCGCGTTGTAGACGGCGGGGGCGGTGCCGCCCTCGCTGCCGACCTGCCTGGCCAGCGCGACGGCGGGAAAGGCGGTGTCGTCGAGCGGCTCGAAGGTCCAGGTGTGAGCCGCGGTCCAGTCGATCGGCCGGGCGGCCCCCGCGATCCGGTCCGGATGGCCGAGCGCGAGCGCGATGGGCAGCCGCATGTCGGGCGGACTGGCCTGGGCGATGGTCGAACCGTCGACGTATTCCACCATCGAGTGGATGATCGACTGCGGATGCACCACGACCTCGATCCGGTCGAAGCCGAGGTCGAACAGCAGGTGCGCCTCGATCACCTCCAGCCCCTTGTTGACCAGGGTGGCGGAGTTGATGGTGATCATCGGGCCCATCGACCAGGTGGGGTGGGCCAGCGCCATCTCGGGCGTGACGTCGGCCAGCTCCGCGCGCTTCCTGCCCCGGAACGGGCCGCCGCTGGCGGTGACGACCAGCCGCCTGACGGCGTCGGGGTCGTAGCCCTGCGGCCCCGAGGCCCACAGGCACTGCTGCAGCGCCGAGTGCTCGGAGTCGACGGGCAGGATCTGGCCCGGCTTGGCCAGCCGCTTGACCAGCGGCCCGCCGATGATCAGGGACTCCTTGTTGGCCAGCGCGAGCGTGCGCCCCGCCTCCAGCGCGACCAGCGTGGAGGTCAGCCCGAGCGCGCCGGTGATGCCGTTGAGCACGGTATCGCACGGCCAGGCGGCCACCTCCGCGACCCCTTCCGGCCCGGCGAGCACCACGGGGCTCGCGCCGTGCGCGGCGAGCGCCTCCTTCAGTGCGGGCACGGCGGCGGGATCGGCCACCGCGACCGCCTCGGCGCCGGTGGCCGCCGCCTGCTCGGCGAGCAGCTCGATCTTGCCGCCCCCGGCCGCGAGCCCGGCGACCTTGAACCTGGCGGGCTCGGCGGCTATGACATCGAGGGCCTGCGTACCGATCGAGCCGGTGGAGCCCAGCACGACGACGGAACGGGGGATCTGTTGACGCACCCCTCCATTGTCGCCGCTGCCAGGCGCGGCCGGGCACCGGGTGGCCGCCTCGGCACCGTTTGGAGCTCCAGATACTCCAGCAAACAAATACCCAAATATCGCCATATCCGAATGCGCTGATCAGGGTAAATCGCGATATTGGCGCCACCACCTGCCAAACGCCGATACGGCCCAGAGAGGCAGGTAATGCTCCGCAGATTCGCTCCGCTCACCCTCCCCACCTCACCGCCGGGGACAGTCTGCGATCAAGGCGCCCGGAGCGCCGACGCACTCTGAGTTTTTTACCGAAAGTAGCCACATAAACACACGACGTAGTGCACACTCGGGGGTCATGATCCTGAGCACCCCCCTGATCGCGGCCGTACCACTCGTCGCGGGTCTGCTGGGCCCCGCTCTCATCGGTGCGACCCCCGAGCAGCACCTCGGCCCCGCTGCGACCCCCCACCGGCCGGCCGCCCAGGTGGCCACCCCCAAGAGGGCGGTTCCCAGGACGGCGGCCCGCGGCGTGGCGGACGGCGACGTCGTCGAGCACGTGGCCGCCCGCGCCGCCGCCGACCAGCGGCGGGTGCTCGACTACTGGACCCCGCAGCGGATGGCCGCCGCCCTGCCGATCAGCCTGCTGGACATCGTGACCAAGGGCGACGGCCTGCTGAGCGGCCTGACCGGCAAGACCGGGCTGGGCGCCGCCCCCGACCTGTCCAACGGCACCGTCTCCAGCGTTCCGCTCGCGGGCTCCGCGCAGGCCGGAGGGCGCCGGGACGGCGGCGCGGCGAGGAGCGGGCAGCCGCGTCATCAGTCGGCCCGGCCGCTGGCCACCACGGCGGGCTCCCGCTGGCCGATCGGCGGCGCGGTGGCCAAGACCACCGGTCGCGTCTTCCTGACCATGGCCGGGGCCGACTTCGTCTGCTCGGCCAGCACCGTGGACAGCGCCAACCGCGACCTGCTGGTCACCGCCGGCCACTGCGTCAAGGACGGCAAGGGCGGATGGGCGGAGAACTGGACGTTCGTCCCCGGTTACGACGCCGGCGGCCGCAAGCCGTACGGGCAGTGGACGGCGCGGCGGATGTTCGTCGCCGGTCCCTGGTCACGCGCGGCCGACGACAGCTACGACGTGGGCATGGTGGCGCTGAACGCCTCGGGCGGCAAGCACATCGCCGACGCGGTCGGCACCCAGCGGATCGCCTTCAACGGCACGCGCGGCGAGCACACCTACGGCTTCGGTTATCCGGCCGATCCGCCCTACGACGGCGAGCACCTGGTCTACTGCGCGGGCCGGCTGCGCGACGACCCCTACGGCGACACCCGCGACCAGGGCCTCGGCTGCGGCATGACCGCGGGGTCGAGCGGCGGGCCGTGGCTGTCGGCCTTCGACGCCGCCACCGGCAAGGGCACGATCACCTCGCTGAGCAGCTTCAAGTACAGCAACGACCAGCGCACGATGTACGGCCCCTACTTCGGCGACACCGCCAAGAAGCTCTTCCTCACCGCCCAACAGGCGTGAGATCAGAGCGTCAGCTTCTCGGTCGTAAACGACCGAGCTTGCAGCTCCTCGCCGTCGATGGCTTCGACGGTCCGGTCCGCGTCAGGCAGCGTGACTCACTGCCCAGCCCGTCTCACCGCGTGAGGCGATGTTGCGGGCCGCGTTGACGTCGGCATGCTCAGCGAAGCCGCACGACGTACAGAGGAAAGAGGCTTGATCGAGCCGGTTCTGGCGGTCCACATGCCCACACGACGAGCACTGCTGACTGGTGTACGCCGGATCGACGTGGATCACGGCGACCCCGGCCCGGTGGGCCTTGTAGCCGATGAAGCCGCCCAGTTGGTGGAAGCTCCAGGAATGCAGCGTGACCCGCTGGGGCTTGCGAAGCCGGACCCGGTCGCGGATGCCCTGGAGGTCTTCCAGGGCGATCCCGCGGCCGGTGCGTTCTGCCTCGGTCACGATCTGCTTGGCGATCACATGATTGGTGTCGGCCGCGAAACGGGCCTCCTTACGGCGGCGTCTTTTCAGCAGCCGCCTGGCGGACTTGGTCTGCTTGGCCTGCAAGCGTCGGCGTAGTTGGCGATGGCGGTGGCGGACCGCCTTCAGTGCCTTACCGCTGTGGCGGACTCCGTCGCTGGTGGTGGCGATGTTGGCGATGCCCAGATCGATCCCGAGGAATCCGTCCGGCACCGCGATGGGGGCATCGGCGACCTCGACGGTGGCGTGCAGGAACCACATCCCGTCCCGGCACACCAGATCCGACTCACCCCGGCGGTGGGCGGCCAGTTGTCCGGCCGAGCCGGTGAAGGCCACCCCTTTCAGCCGCCCGGCGGTCGTCCAGATCGACACCGTCCGCGCATCATGCTGCCAGGACAGGCATCGGTCGTCGAACGGCTGGGCCGCCAGCGGCCGGAAGGAGATCGGTTTGGCCTCGGCTTTGACCCGGCGCGGCGATCCGAGCTTGCCCAGATTTCCGGCGGCCAGGTTGGCGTGCAGCGTGCGGTAGGCGTCGCACACCTTCTTGATGACGTGCTGGGCGGCCTGGGCGGCCAGAGCGAACTCGGCCTTGATCTGGTCGTAGGTGTGCTTGCGCAGGTCGAAGGTGCGGAAACAGCGTTGCTCGAACGCCAGTGCCGCGACCAGGTTCGCCGCCCGGTTGGCGGCGTGCAGGGTGGCTTCCAGCGCCGCCGCCTGCTGCGGCGTCGGCAGGAGCTTCACCTGCACCACCAGTTTCACAATCGAACACACTACCATTAGGTCCATGTCACCGCGATGGGAGCCGAACCCCGAGATCCGACGGGGCCGTAGCGTGGTCCACAGCCTGCATGCCCATTTGGTCTTTACCACCAAATACCGGCGCGAAGTGTTCACCGATGAGACCCTGCGCCGCTGTGAGGACATCATGATCGAGGTATGCGACAGCTTCGGCGCCGTCCTGATCGAATTCAACGGCGAGCACGACCACGTCCACCTGCTGGTCCACTACCCGCCCAAAGTCGCCCTGTCGGTCCTGGTCAACTCCCTCAAAGGCGTCTCGGCCCGGATGCTGCGCAAAGAGTTCGGCCCCCACATCCGCCCATACCTGTGGGGCGGGCACTTCTGGTCCCCCTCGTACTTCGCCGCGTCCTGCGGCGGAGCACCCCTGTCGATCATCAAGGAGTACATCGAGAACCAGAAACGGCCGGGTTGAGCCACCCACGAAGACCGACTGTCAGGGCACCGCTCGGGCCTGGAGGCCCTCCCGCGCCGTCGTTTCCTCCCGGGCGTGAACGCCCGGGGTTCCACGCCAGATCACGCTGAAATCAGGACCGCCGCGTCTGGGCCGCCGGTCTGAACAGCCGGTCAGGGCCGCCGGTCAGGGCCGCCCGTCTGGGCCGCTGATCAGGGCCGGCGGTGGGCCTGCTGGTGGGTGCGTAGATCGTCCATGTAGAGAGCGAGCAGAGCGCCTTCATCCGCCAGTGCGGAGAACATGACCTGCCGGCGAAGCTGGGCGATCGAGAGCAGCTTGTCCACGCCCGCCCACGACCAGCTGAACGGCCCCGGCTCCCACAACTCCTGCGGCGACAGCTTCAGGTGCAGCTCCCGTACGTCGTCCTGGGACCACACCGGACGCACCGCCACCAGGTCCACCAGACTCTGCCACTCGGCCAGCGCGCACTGTGAGCGCCAGAGCAGCGCGTAGCTGCGCCACTCGGTCACCACGTCCTCGTGCCCGGGCATGAACTCGCTGGCCCGCAGCTCGGGGGCGCACGACAGGGCGAGCACCATGAGATTGGCCGAATAGTAGGCGTACCTGCGGTGCGGGCCGGCGATCCAGGGCCGGTAGGCGGCGATCGAAGAGTCCTCCCGCGCGTCCAGCTCCCGGAACAGCCGCAGCACCACGGCCCGCCACCGGTCGGCGTCGTGCACCAACTCCTGCAGGAACGCCACCACCGGCAGCCGCGAGGAGATCGTGGCCCAGGACAGCAGCGTGCGCAGCAGCCCGTCGTGGACCCCGGTGAGGGCCAGGCTGGACTCCTGCGCCACCAGCTCGCGCATCAGCGAGGCGAGCAGCCTGGCGATGAGGAACTCGCCGAAGGTGGCGTGCAGGAACTCGTAGGTGTGCAGCACCTCGTCGTCGCGGACCGCCTGGGCCCGGTGCACGAAGAAGGACCGGGCCAGCGCCTCGTGCCCGGCGCTGTGCGGCGTGGCGAGCCCGGGTGTCCTGCGCTGCTCCGGCAGCAGCACGTCCAGGTCGGCGTCGACCTCCTCGGTGGTGGCCCACTGCCGTCCCCGGTTGAACATGGACGCGGCGACGAACGACAGCCGCAGCAGCTCGCGCTCCACCAGCCGCGCCACCTGCTCACGCGGGTGTCTCATCTCCAGCGCGCGCTCGGCGTACCTGGTCATCAACCGCTCGTACAGCTCCGCCTGGCCCAGTGTGCGGTTCTCCCGGCGCAGCGCGTTGCCGTCGGCGTCGTAGAAGGCGAGCATGAGCAGCAGCAGCGGCTGCCTGGCCAGGTGCCGCTGGCTCAGCGCCACGTCGAAGGTGAAGGGCTCCAGCCCGGCCGCCGAGAAATAGTCGGCGTTGACCGCGTTCCACACCTCCAGCCAGGTCCGCATGGCGGTGGTGCCGAACGGCTCCAGCCGGGCGACCACCGTGCCCTCGGGCAGCCCTGCCCGGTTGGCGACGGCGGTGCGTGAGGTGACGATGACCGCGACCGCCCGGCCGGCGTCGGCCTCGCGGTGCTGGAAGCGGGCCACCTTCATCAGATAGTCCGACTGCCGCACCCCTGTGGCCTGCAGTAACTCGTCGAACCCGTCGAGGATGACGACGGGCAGCGCGCCGTTCGCCGACCTGGCGATGGCGGGCCAGTCCTGCCGCTCGCCGCTCAGGTGGTGGACGGCCTGCTCGATCTGCTCCTGGATGCCGGCGGTGGCCGACACCTCGCGCAGCGGGACCCGTATCGGCAGGAAGGGGGCGTCGCGCAGGCGGGCGGCGAGCACCTTGCTCAGCACCGACTTGCCCGACCCCGGCTGGCCGAGCACGATGAGCGGCACCTCGCCGGCCGCCGAGGCCGTGAGGAATCCCGACAGGAAGACGGGCAGGTCGGCGCGGAGCTCGTGCCCCTCCCACCACTCCTCGACGCTCGGGTCGTCGCCGGGGGCGATCTCCGCCGCCCTGAACCGCGGGGTCACGTACGCCTGGGCGAGCGTCGGCAGTCGTAAGCCGATCGGCAGGTCGCCGGTCTCGGCGATCGGCCGGACCAGCGCCGCCTGGTGCAGCCGGTCGAGCGTGGCGAGCCGTTCGGGCAGTGCCGCGCCGGACGCCACCAAGGAGATGAGCCGTTCGAGCTCGGCCATCCCGGCCAGGCTCGGCTGGTGGTCGGCGATCCCCGCCCAGTAGGCGAGCTCCGGCACGTCCTCGGCGAGGGTGCGGTAGCGGTCGGCGTAGCGGAGCACGGCCCGCTCGACCAGTTCGTCACCGTAGGCGGCGGCCGTCCACTGCCGGGCGTGCTCGTCGAGCCGCGCCCACAGGTCCAGCTCGGCCACGAAGGCGAGCAGTTGCCCGCTCAGCGCGCGGTAGTAGCCGCGGACGGCGGCCACGGCCTGGGCGAACGGCCGGTGCGGAGCCGGGCAGAGCGGCGTGGCCAGGTCCCAGACGTGCCCGCCGTCCCCGTGGGGCGTCTCCAGCCCGCTCGGTGCGAAGGGCAGGTCCAGGGTGCCGAGGGCCTCGAAGTAGGCCGTCATGACGAGGACCGCGTGCGCGGCCTCGAACCGGTCCGTACGGGAGCGCCAGGTGCTGCCGGGACGCCACTCGCGCCAGCCGGCGAGCAGGTCGATGCCCACTTTGACCAGCTCGTTCCGAGCCTCCAGCACTCCGCCGATAGGCAGTGCGGCACTCCCGGCGCTCTGCAGGGCGTCGAGCACCGGGTCCGTGCCCCCTAGGGAGCGCACAGCATCGACGTATCGGTACCTATCTCCCATAGACGTTCATCGTCGCATAAGGCGCGCTTTTTGCTCAGAGGGAAATTCCCGTCAGCACCATCACCTTCTCGTAAGTTAGATCATCCATGGCCGACCGCAGCCCCTCACGCCCGATGCCGGAGTCCTTGACCCCGCCGTACGGCATCTGGTCGGCCCGATAGGAGGGCACGTCACCGATGATCACGCCGCCGACCTCCAACTCCCGGTTGGCCCGGAAGGCCGCGTCCAGCGACCGGGTGAACACGCCGGCCTGCAGGCCGTACCTCGAGTCGTTGACCATCGCGTAGGCGTCGTCGATCGAGGCGGCGCTCTGCAGCACCATGACGGGCCCGAAGACCTCCTCGCGGCGGACCTTGGCGTCGGCCGGGACATCGGCGAGCACCGTGGGCGCGAACGTGGCGCCCTCCCGGGTGCCGCCCGCGAGCACCCGCGCGCCCGCGTCGACGGCCTCGCGCACCCACTGCTCCACCCGCTCGGCGGCGGCCACCGAGACCAGCGGGCCGACCTGGGTCTTCTCGTCGGCCGGGTCGCCGGTGACGAGCCCGTCGACGGCCGGCAGCAGCCGCTCCACGAACGCGTCGTAGACCGGCTGCTCCACGATCACCCGTTGGACGGCGATGCAGCTCTGCCCCGCCTGGTAGTTGGAGTACAGCGCGATGCGCTGGGCCGCCCAGTCCAGGTCGGCGTCGGCCAGCACCACGGCCGCCGCGTTGCCCCCCAGCTCCAGCGTCACGTGCTTGCGCGGGACCTGGTCGGCGATGGCGTAGCCGACCGGGGCGGAGCCGGTGAACGACACCACGGGCAGCCGCGGGTCCGCCACCAGCGCGCCGGCCCGGTCGTTGGGGATCGGCAGCACCGAGAACATCCCGGCGGGCAGGTCCGTCTCGGCCAGGATCTCGCCGAGCACCAGCGCCGACAGCGGGGTGGCGGGAGCCGGCTTGACGATGATGGGCGCGCCGACCGCGATGGCCGGGGCGACCTTGTGCGCGACCAGGTTGAGCGGGAAGTTGAACGGGGTGATCGCCAGCACCGTCCCGTAGGGCACCCGGGAGACATAGGCCAGCCGGCCGGCGGCGGCGGGCTCGGTGTCGAGCCGCTGCACGTCACCCGACCAGCGGCGGGTCTCCTCGGCGGCGAAGCGGAAGGTGGCGACGGCCCGGCCGACCTCGCCGCGCGCCCAGACGATCGGCTTGCCGTTCTCGGCCGTGATCAGCTGGGCGATCTCGTCGGCCCGCTCGGCCAGCCTGCGCGAGACGTGGGCCAGCGCGTCCGCCCGTACGTGCACGGGGAGCGCCGCCGCCTGCGCGGTCACCGCCTGAGCGGCGGCGATGGCCTCCTCCACCTGCGCGTCGGTCGGCACGGAATGCCGGCCGACCACTCGACCGTCGTGGGGATTGGTCACGGTGAGCTCGGCGTCGCCGGTGGCGGGGCGCCCGGCGAGCCAGAAGGTACGCACGTCCATACCCATGACGTTATGCCAAGCCTAACGAGGGGGACTTACACCAGGGTGCACAAGAGTGCCCTCTGGCCCCTCCGTTAAGTACAAGCCCGGTTGTATACCCACCATGTAACAGAAGTAGGCCTAATTCGGGATGTTTACGAGGCGGAGCGGTTTGAAGCCTCTCCGCCATGGCTAAGTCACGGATGCGGGTCCCTCAGCGCGGCGGGGCCCACGAAAAGAAAGGCGTGGGCCCATGACCTCCTCGGCGCCGCTTGGGCTTCAAGGCGCCTACCTGTTGGGCGAACGGGCCGGCCATGACGAGCTACGTTCCAAACTGCTGGACGTCGCCGTGAACCTGCTGATCAGCGATGGCTCCGACAGTCTGACCATGCGCAGGATCGCCACCGAGGCCGGCTGCACCACGACGGTCATCTACACGATGTTCGGCAACCGGGAGGGCCTCGCGGAGGCTCTCTATCTGGAGGGATTTGAGCGCTTTCGCCGCTTCCTCGAAGCGGCACCGCAGCGCAGGGATCCCCTCGAACACCTCAATGCGCTCTGCCCGGCCTACCGCCAGGCGTGCCTGGCCGAGCCCGGTTACTACAGCCTGATGTTCGAGCGGGCGATCCCCGGCTTCGAACCCAGCGAGCGGGCCAGGACCCTCGCTCGCGCGGCGCTCAACATCTTCGACCGGGTGATCGCCGACTGCATCTCCGCCGGACACCTCATCCCCACCCAGCCCCGCAAGATCGCGGACGCGCTGTGGGCGGCGGCCCAGGGCGCCATCAGCCTGGAGCGGGCGGGACACCTGCGGGACGGCCGCACCTACGAGGCGGTCACCACGGCGACCATCTGCTGCTACCTGGTGGACAAGAACTGACGTCCGCGCGACGCTGCCCGTCAGCGTCGCGCGGCCTCCAGCGCGAACCACAGCTCGGCCCGCACGCCCGGATCGTCGAGATCGCACCCCAGCAGCTCGCTCACCCGTTTCATCCGGTACCGCAGGGTGTGCCGGTGCACGCCGAGCCGCTGCGCGGCGGCGTCCCAGTGCCCATTGCTGTCCAGGTACGCCCGCAGCGACGCCATCAGATCGGCCCGCGTCCCGTAGGCCACGAGCGGGGCCAGCAGCGCCGCCGAGAACGCCCGCGCCGCGGCCGGTTCGAGCAGCGCCATCAGCCCCTGCCCGGCCAGCGCACCGAAGAACACCACCCCACCCCGGCTCCCCCCGTACGCCCGGCACGCCTGCTCGACCCCACCCCGCAGGGTCCGGTAGTCGCACGGCGAGCTGACCCCGACAGCCACCCCGACCGTCTCCGCCACCTCCATCCCCACCCCCTCCGCCACCAACACGGCCACCCCCGCCCGCCGCCGGGCCCCCAGAGCGGACTCGCCCCCGACCTGCCCAGCTCGTCCGGCAGGACCGCTCCCGGCTTGCCTCTCGCCCGCCAGGGGTCCCGATGGACCGTCGGCGGGCGGGACGGCTTCCCCGGCCGGGTCCAGGCGGGCGGCGAAGGCCACCGCCTCCACCTGCTCCAGCGCCTCCTCGCCGACGGCCAGCACCACGAACGGCTCCTCGGGCAGCCGCGCGCCGAGCGGGCCGAGCACCGCCCGCGCCTCCTCCACCGCACCCGGCGCCCCGGACAGCAGCAGACGCAGTACGGCGTCACGAAGGCGCCGTTCGGCCTCCAGGTGGGCCCCGCCCTGCTCCAGAGCCAGGGTGAGCAGCGAGCCGGCGGCGTTGACCACGGTGTGGGCCACCGGCGAGAAGGGCCGCGCCGCCCCGACGGCGAAGAACCCGCGCGGCCGCGAACCACCGCCCAGAGGCTGCACCACGACGTGCTCGTCCGGCCCGGCCAGCGCCAGGCTGGCCGGGAATCGCCGCCCACTCCCCCGGATCCCCGACGCCGCCCCCCACGCCGTCCGGCCCGTGGTGAGGAGCCGGGTGATCTCGGCGGTGACCGCGTCGGCGTCGGCGCCGGGGGTGGTGTGGCGCACCTGGCCGGACTCGTCCAGCAGGATCGCCCAGCCGCCGGTCTCCTTGGCCAGCCGGTCGATGACCGCGTGGGTGCCCTCGGGGCGCAGGGCGGCGCGGGTCAGCCGGCCTTGGGCGGCGAAGGCGCGGGTGATCTCGTCGTACTGCTCGGCGGCGAGCAGTTCGCTGACCAGCTTGCCGATCGCGATGAACGGCGTCTCGCGCGGCACCTCCAGCAGCGGCAGCCCCGCCTGCTCGGCGGCGGCCACGAGCGCGGCCGGGATCTCCTCGTGGGTGAGCCCGACACCGAAGCCCAGCCCGGCCACCCCACGAGCCACCAGCCGGGCGACATATCCCGAAAAATCATCTCCCAGCCGGATACCGGTGGTCAGCAGCAGCTCGTCCCCTTCGAGAAAGGGGGCCGGATCCTCCAGCTCACTGACCGCCACCCACCGCACGACCGTGTCCAGCCCGCCGGCGACCGGCCGCAGCCCCATCCGCCGCACCACGGCCCGCAAGGAAGGCGCCATCGACTTTTGTCCATTCCGGCAGAGAAAACCACCCATAGTCTTACATATCGACATATCGGAGCTGAGAGGCGGCCACCGTACCGTCGAGCACATGAGCATTCCGCAGGAGCGCCGCCTCGTCACCCCGATCCCCGGCCCGAAGTCGCAGGAGCTGCTGGCCCGCAAACAGGCGGCCGTCCCGCCCGGCATCGGCGTCACGCTGCCGGTCTTCGTGACCCGCGCCGGCGGCGGCGTGGTGCAGGACGTCGACGGGAACTCGCTGATCGACTTCGGCTCCGGCATCGCCGTGACGAGCGTGGGCAACGCCGCGCCGAAGGTGGTGGAGCGGGTCCAGCGGCAGGTCGCCGAGTTCACCCACACCTGCTTCATGATCACGCCGTACGAGTCGTACGTCGAGGTGTGCGAGAAGCTCAACGAGCTCACCCCCGGCGACCACGAGAAGCGGACGGTGCTCCTCAACAGCGGCGCCGAGGCCGTGGAGAACGCGGTCAAGATCGCCAGGCACGCCACCGGCCGGCCCGCGGTCGTCGTGTTCGACCACGGCTACCACGGCCGCACCCTGCTCACGATGACGCTCACGGCCAAGAACATGCCGTACAAGCAGGGTTTCGGCCCGTACGCGCCCGAGGTCTACCGGGTGCCGCTGGCCTACCCGTTCCGCTGGCCGACCGGCCCGGAGAACTGCGCCGAGGAGGCGTCGGCCCAGGCCATCGACATGATCACCAAGCAGATCGGCGCGGAGAACGTGGCCGCCGTGGTGATCGAGCCGATCGCCGGCGAGGGCGGCTTCATCGAGCCCGCCAAGGGGTTCCTGCCGAGGATGGCCGAGTTCTGCCGCGCCAACGGGATCGTGTTCGTCGCCGACGAGGTGCAGACGGGCTTCGCCCGTACCGGTGACCTGTTCGCGTGCGAGGACGAGGGCGTGGTGCCCGACCTCATCTGCACCGCCAAGGGCATCGCGGGCGGGCTGCCGCTGGCGGCGGTGACAGGCCGGGCGGAGCTGATGGACCGGGTGCACGTGGGCGGGCTCGGCGGCACGTACGGCGGCAATCCGCTCGCCTGCGAGGCGGCGCTCGGCGTGCTGGAGACCATCGCCGAGCAGGACCTGGTCGCCAAGGCGCGGCGCATCGGCGAGATCATGCTGCCCCGGCTGCACGCGCTGCGGGAGCGCTTCGACATCATCGGCGACGTGCGGGGACGCGGCGCGATGATCGCCATCGAGCTGGTGGTCCCCGGCTCGAAGGAGCCGAACCCGGCCGCCGTCCAGGAGATCGTCAGGCGCTGCCACGCGGAAGGGCTCCTGGTGCTCACGGCGGGCACGTACGGCAACGTGCTGCGCTTCCTGCCGCCCCTCGTGATCGGTGCGCCCCTCCTGGAGGAGGGCTTGGGCATCCTGGAGAAGGCCATCGCCAGTCTGTAAGAAACCCTGTCGAATCGGGCATCCGGCTTGTTGCTGGATGCCCGATTTGTTGCTGTAACGCGCCCTGTCCGGGGAGAGAATTCACTCTGACTTGACGCGCAGCTAGACGATCACGGATGCGGCCAGGGTTATAACGGATCCGGTATGAGGACGGACGATCGCTGCGGGGAGCGTGATGAACTGGGCTCCGATCAGAACGGCACGGGACATGTTGACGTTCGACCCTGAGGGCATGAGCGCCGCCCAGCGCCAGGGCGACGCCTGCGTCGTCTGCCACAAGAGGTGGCCGCGGCCTCGGGTCCGGGTGGGCCGCTTTCCTGACGACATGACGGCGCTGGCCTGCGCCGACTGCGCCGAGGCGCTGCTGCCGGCGCCGCTGGCCACCGTGGTCGCCTTCCCCGCACGCTGAGCCGTGCGCGAACGGGCGACAAGAGCGAGACGCCTCGGGGCGGGGGGAAGGCCCGAGGCGTCTCAGCAGGTCGCACCCAGCGGGGGACGGGTGCGCCCGCGGCACTTCAGGTGGGGATGACCGGTCCCCACTCACTTCAGAAGTTCGCGCCACCTTTCGGTCCAAGCGTTGTATTCAGTGCATTCCCCGTCTGGAGGCAGGCAATCCCCAGGAGGACGCACGGCGAAGGCGATGTGGTCCAACCGGTATGACTTGGTCGTCACGCCGTACGCCGTGCACACTTCCCGGGCTCGTCCCTTGCACGCCTGGGGGTTGGCGGGGGCCAGGCCGAGCCAGGCGGCGGCGTCGCGCTGGGAGCCGGACTTGGTCATCCGGCTGAGCCAGCGGTAGGCGCAGTTGGTGTCGGTGACATTCGCGGCGAGCATCCACGAGTCGACCCAGCCGGTGGTCCTGCGGGTCTTGACCGCTTTGACCGGGATCTTCGCCTTCCCCAGGAGCAGGCGGTAGTAAGGGGTGGCCTGGGCGTAGTCGACCGATCCGGTGGCGAAGCCCTTGACCAGGTCGAGGCCGTTGGTCCAGTAGGTGCGGTCATCGTGCCCGGCCAGCCGCTCGGCCGCCTCGTCGAGCTGGGCGGCGGTCAGCTCGAAGGGCCGCTCCACCGCGTCGTCGGCCAGCGCGGCGTCGGCCAGGGTCAGCGGGCTGTCCTTGAGCATGACCCGCGCCGCGCCGAGCACCTGGGCCAGGTCGCCGCCCCCGACCCTGCGGGAGTCGTAGAGGAACTCGTGGGAGCCCCACAGGAACGGCACCCCGTGAACGGTGTCGGTCTTGGGGTCGGTCATCAGCTCGCGCAGCGGCTCGGCCAGGTCGTCGTAGTCCTCGATCTTGGCCGTATCGATGGGCTGCACCTGCTTGGCCGCGATCATGGCGGCGGCCAGCGCGGGCCCGGCCGAGATGACGTCGTAGCTCCGCTCACGCAGCCGCGCGGCCATCTCCTCGGGCGTCCCCACGGTGTCGAGGCGGGCGACCCGGCAGCCGGTCTCCTTCTCGAAGGGGCCCGCCCAGTTGGCCCGCGGGCTGGTGCCGCCGTATTCGGCGTAGCCGCGGTAGGTGAGGATCTGCAGCGTGCCGTCGCTCTGCGTGGGGCTGGCACTGGGAGTGCTGCTGGGGGTGGCCGTGGGAGTGGCCGTGGGGGTCGGCTTGGGTGACGGCCCCGCCGCGCCCGTCGCGGCGACCAGGGCCGCGGCGGCGAGCGCCACGGCGGAGATGCGAGGACGATGCACGTCCCGAGCCTACCGGCGGCGGCGCGGAGGGCTGATCCTCCCCCGCGCCGCACCGGTCACTTGTTGGTGGGGAACCCGAGGTTCACGCCACCGTGGGAGGGGTCGAGCCAGCGCGAGGTGACGACCTTGCCCTGGGTGTAGAAGTGGACGCCCTCGGTGCCGTGCATGTGCGTGTCGCCGAAGAGCGAGGACTTCCAGCCGCCGAAGCTGTAGAACGCCATCGGCACCGGGATCGGCACGTTGATGCCGATCATGCCGACCTCGACCTCGTTCTGGAAGCGCCGGGCCGCGCCGCCGTCGTTGGTGAAGATCGCCGTGCCGTTGCCGAACTCACTGCCGTTGATGAGCTCAAGTCCCTCTTCGTACGATTCGACGCGCACGACCGACAGCACCGGCCCGAAGATCTCCTCCACGTGCACCCGGGAGCCCGCGGGCACCTGGTCGAGCAGCGTGGGGCCGAGCCAGAAGCCGGGCGTCGCGGCCGCGGTGCCGCCGCCGCGCACGGCCGTCTCGCGGCCGTCGATCACCACCTTGGCGCCCTCCTCGACGGCCAGGTCGAGGTAGGAGGCGACCTTGTCGCGGTGCGCCCGGGTGACGAGCGGGCCCATCTGCGAGTCGGGATCGTCGCCGGGGCCGATGGTCAGCTGCTCGACCCGCTCGGCGATCTTGCGTACCAGCTCGTCGGCCACCGGCTCCACGGCCAGCACGACCGAGATCGCCATGCAGCGCTCGCCGGCCGAGCCGAAGCCCGCCGACACGGCCGAGTCGGCGACCAGGTCGAGGTCCGCGTCCGGCAGCACCAGCATGTGGTTCTTGGCGCCGCCGAGCGCCTGCACCCGCTTGCCGTGCGCGCTGCCGGTCTCGTAGACGTAGCGGGCGATGGGGGTGGAGCCGACGAAGGAGACGCCGCGCACGTCAGGGTGCTCCAGCAGCCGGTCGACCGCGACCTTGTCGCCCTGCACGACGTTGAACACGCCGTCGGGCAGCCCGGCCTCCTGCCAGAGCCGCGCCATGAGCAGCGACGCCGACGGGTCCTTCTCCGAGGGCTTGAGCACGAACGTGTTGCCGCACGCGATCGCGATCGGGTACATCCACATCGGCACCATGGCCGGAAAGTTGAACGGCGTGATACCGGCCACGACGCCGAGCGGCTGCCGGATCGAGTAGGAGTCGACCTGGGTCGAGACGCCTTCGGAGAAGCCGCCCTTGAGCAGGTGCGGGATCCCGCAGGCGAACTCCACGACCTCGATGCCCCGGCTGACCTCGCCGAGCGCGTCGGAGTGCACCTTGCCGTGCTCGGCGGAGATCAGCGCGGCCATCTCGTCGCGGTGCGCGTACACGAGCTCGCGGAACCTGAACAGCACGTGCGCCCGCCTGACCAGCGAGGTGTCCCGCCAGCCGGGGAACGCGGCGCTCGCCGCGGCGACCGCCGCGTCCACGTCCGCGACCGACGCCAGCGCGACGCTGCCGCTGACCTCGCCGGTGGCCGGGTTGAAGAGCTCGCTCGTACGGCCGTCGCCGTCGACGCGTGCGCCGTTGATCCAATGGTTGACTGACTTCACTGAGCTGCCTCTGCGTTGATGGTCTCTAGCGCGCTGACGATGATCTCCAGCCCCTGGGTGGCCTCGGCGACCGACAGGGTGAGCGGCGGCGCCATGCGGATGGCCGTGCCGTACAGGCCGCCCTTGCCCGCGAGCAGGCCCGCCTTCTTCGTCTCCTCCATGAACCGCGCGGTCTGCGCGGGGCTGTCGAGTTCGATGGCGAACATCAGGCCCTTGCCGCGCACGTCGCGGACGATCGGCAGCCGCGTGGCGGCCGCGCGCAGCCCGTCCAGGATGATCTTCCCGGTCCTGGCGGCGTTCGCCTGCAGATCGTGGTCGAGCACGTAGTCGAGGGTCGCGTTGGCGGCGGCCATGGAGATCGGGTTGCCGCCGAAGGTGGACAGGCCGACGGCGGGCAGGCTGTCCAGCAGCTCGCCGCGGGCCACGATGCCGCCGACGGCGAAGCCGTTGCCCAGCCCCTTGGCGAAGGTCATCATGTCGGGCGTCACGCCGTGGTTCTGGATGCCGAAGAACGCGCTGCCGGTGCGGCCCCAGCCGGTCTGCACCTCGTCGGAGATGAATAGGATGCCCTGCTCGTCCAGCACCTCCTTGTAGGCGGCGAACAGCCCGTCGGGCGCCATCGTGAACCCGCCCACGCCCTGGATCGGCTCGGCGATCAGCGCGGCCACGTCATTGGCGACGGCGGTGGCGAGCACGTGACGCAGGTCGTCGACGCAGGCCGCGATGTAGTCGGCGTCGGACAGCCCCTTGAACTGGGTCAGGTGCCGGTCGGTGCCGTGCAGGAAGTGCGCGTTCAGCGGGGAGAGCGAGTTGTTCTTCCAGGACCGGTGGGAGGTGACGCCGACGGTGCCGAAGCTGCGCCCGTGGTAGCTCTGCCGCATGGCGAGCACCTGGTCGCTCTTGCGGGCGTAGGTGGCCAGCAGCAGCGCGGTCTCGTTGGCCTCGGTGCCGGAGTTGGTGAAGAACACCTTGGCGTCGGGGATGCCGGAGAGCCTGGCGATCTTCTCGGCGAGCTCGATCTGCCCGCGCAGGAGATAGACCGTGCTGGTGTGCACGACGCCGGTGGCGAGCTGGCGTTCGACCGCCTCGCGCACCTCGGGGACGTCGTAGCCGATCATGTTGGTCAGGATGCCGGCGAAGAAGTCGAGGTAGCTCTTGCCCTCGGCGTCGACGACATGGTTGCCCTTGCCGCTGACGATCTCGATGGGCTCGTTGTAGTTGAGGCTCACCCAGTTGGGGATCACTGCCCTGTGGCGCGCGAGAAGCTCGGACATGTCTTGAGTATCCCGGTTATCGGCCGACGACCCCAAACTCAAGTTGTCGGCATAGGCAGAAAATGTCTTACACACTGTCGCAAGTCCCGCATCCACCCACCCCTGATGACGACATGTCCTGACATATGGAGAAACTCCCGCCGCAGACAGAAGAGGTTTGAGCCAAGTTCGCGATGGTATGGGTAGCTTTAGCAGGAGATATGTGGGAGATCGTCCCATCAGGGGAAGCCTTCTGGGGAACGTCCAGGAGACGCGACAGGCGGTCTCCGCGGTCGTGAGGCCGCCAGATCGGGGGAACCCAATGCGCAAGATGCTCACGGGCCTGGGGCTGGCCTTCTTCCTGACGCTCGCCCCCGCCGCCGTCGCATCGGCGGACACGGTGGCCGTACCGGTGACACAGAGCCAGGTCAACCCGTCACCTCAGCCCAACCAGTACCGAGAGGAAGGCGGCGGCAACGCCGGCCTGTGGGGTCTGCTCGGCTTGCTGGGTCTGCTCGGCCTCGCGGGCATGCGCAAGCAGAAGAGCCATGTCGGCACGGCCGAGCACATGACCAACCGCCCGCCGCGCCCGTAAGCCAGGCGCACGTTCCAAGGGGTCCCCGCACCGGCCAGGCCGGGCGGGGATCCGCCACACCCCTAGGGGATCACCCGTCCCCCTTCAGACGTACGACCACCGGCGGGCCTACGCCGCGCGAGGCACCCCAGAAGCACTCCAGCGGCCGACGACCGGCATGGGTCCGGTCGAGCACCATCAGGTCATCGAACGAGACGACCTGAGGAGACCGGTCATGACGATCACCACCGCCCACCACACCGCCTATCGCCGCCCCGAGGCGCCGTCCGGGCCGCCCAAGCTCGACCGCGACCAGCTCCGCCGCGCCCAGCAGGACACGATGGACACCCCGCGGATGGCCTACGGCCTGCTGGCCAGGATGATGTTCAAACCCGTCGACCTCCTGTACGGCAAGCAGGGCTCCTACACCAAGTTCGCCATGCTGGAGATCATCGCCCGGGTGCCCTACCAGGCATGGGAGCGGATGGGCTACTGGGCCGTGCACCGTCACGCCGGCCGCTCCGCGCTGGCCCGCCGGGTCTTCGAGCGGATCGTGGAAGCCCGCGCCGACCAGGACAACGAGCAGTGGCACCTGCTGATCATGCAGGATCTGGTCCAGCGCTCCGGCCACAAGCAGGGGTGGCTGCTGCACCAGGCGGCGCCCTGGCTCATCGCGTTCTTCTACTACCACGTGTCCTGGGTGCTGTTCCTGGTCCGGCCGGACTGGAGCTACCGGCTGAACGCCGAGTTCGAGGACCACGCCGAGCATGAGTACATGACGTTCGTGGCGCAGAACCCGGACCTGGACTTCGTCCCCGACCCCGGCACCTACGCCGCGGAGTACGGCCGCTACCGCTCGGTGGCCGACCTGCTGCGGCAGATCGGCCACGACGAGCGTACGCACAAGCTCGACAGCCTGGAGAGCATGCGCGAGCCCCGTGTCCGCTGACCCGTGTCCACCAGGCCGTGTCCACCGGCCCGCCTTCACCGGCCGGTGCCGTCAGACGCCGACGGGCTCAGGGGTGGTGGCGGCGGCAGGAGCGGCGGGCCGGATGACGACGAACGCGAGCAGCGCCGCGGCCACGCAGAACCCGGCCCCCACCCAGGCCCCGAGGTGCACCGCGTCGGTGAAGGCCGCCTTGGCCTGCGCCACCAGGGCGGGCATGTTGATCGCCACGCCGATCGACTCCCTGGCCGCCTCGGGAGCGCTCTCGGGCATGGCGGCGGTGAAGACCCCGGCCAGCACGCTGCCCAGGACGGCGATGCTCATGGCGAGCCCGACCTGCTGCACGGTGTCGTTCATGGCCGAGCCGACCCCCGCGTACTCCAGCGGGATCGCGTTCATCAGCGAGGCGTAGGCCGAGGGACCGGCGAGCCCGCCGCCCACGCCCATGACCACGAGGCCGACGAGCAGCGACAGGTAACCGGTGGTCGTCGCCATGACGGCGAAACCGCCGGCCATGACGAGCAGACCCGCCGCGATCAGGGTCCGGTTGCTGATCTTCTGGCCCAGCCCGGCGCCGAGGCCGTTGAAGATGGCCGCCGCCACCGCGTACGGCAGCAGCGCCAGCCCGGCGCGCATCTCGCCGTACCCGAGGACGAACTGCAGATACTGGGTCAGCATGAGCATCACGGCCCCGGCCCCGAACGACATCAGCAGGATGGCGAACGAGGCCCCGCTGAAGTTGCGGTTCCTGAAGAGCTGGAGCGGCAGCATCGGATGCTCCTGCCGGCGCTCCCAGAGCACGAAGGCGGTGAGCGCCACCACCGCGACCACGATGATCACCGGGTCGAAAACCCGCTCGATGATCACATAGACGGCGGCGGTCAGCCCGACGATGGACAGCACCACGCCCACCGGGTCGAGTTTGCGCCCGGCGCTGCGCGTCTCCGGCATCAGCACCACGGCGGCCACGATCGCGATCAGCACAATGGGGATGTTCAGCAGGAAGACCGAGCCCCACCAGTAGTGCTCCAGCAGGAAGCCGCCCAGCGTGGGCCCGAGGATCACGCTGATCATCGCCACCCCGCCCCAGACGGCCATCGCCTTACGGCGTTCCTCCTCGTCGAAGACGGTCATCAGGATGGACAGCGTCGAGGGCATCATGATCGCCCCGCCGACGCCCATCAGCGCGCGGGCGCCGATGAGCTGCCACGGCTCGGTGACGAACACCGCCAGCAGCGACGCGCCACCGAACAGCACCAGGCCGATGATGAGAAAGAGCCTGCGGCCGTAGCGGTCCGACAGACTGCCCGCCGTGAGCAGCAGCCCGGCGAAGGCCAGCACGTAGGAGTCCAGCATCCACTGGATCTCGGAGAAGGACGCCCCCAGTTCGCTGATCAGCGAAGGGATCGCCAGGTTGAGCACTGTGCCGTCCACGGACAGGACCAGCAGTGCGAGGCACAGGACGCCGAGTATCCACCATCGACGGGGATCTCGTACAGTGTTCGATTCCACTCGCACACTGTACGACAAACCTCGTACGGTGTGCGACTGCCTTTATCCTGGAGAGGTGACCGGCAAGCAGTTCACCTCCGTCTGGACGCGGGACCCGCGCCCTGCCAAGAGCCCCGGCCGAAGCCGCGACGAGATCGTCAGGGCGGCCGTCGAGCTGCTCGACGCCGAGGGCCTCGAAGGGCTCAGCATGCGCAAACTCGGCGCCCGCCTCGGCACCGGCGCCACGAGCATCTACTGGTACGTCGCCAACAAGGACGAGCTGCTGGAGCTGGCCTACGACGACTTCTGGGGCGAGATCACGCTCCCGGAGCCCACCGCGCAGACCTGGCAGCAGACCGTCGCGGCCGCCGCCCACGGCATGCGCCGGCTGATCCTGCGCCACCCCTGGTCGGGCGAGCTCATCGGCCGCATGCCGTCACTCGGCCCCAACGCTCTGGCCTTCGCCGCCGTCCTGCGCAGGACCTTCAAGCTCGCCGGATTCGCCGGCCTGGAGATCGACTACGCCAACACGACCCTCACCGCCTACGTCTTCGGCATGACCATCCCGGAGCTCGCCTGGAACAAGTCGAAGGCCGACGGCGGCTACGACCCCGACACCATGCGCGAGGCCGTCACCAAGGCCACGGCCGGCATTCCCGAGCTGACCGAGAGCATCCACAATTCCTGGGACCTCGATCCGGACCAGGTGCGTGAGATGGCCTTCAGTTTCGGGCTCGGCGCGGTGCTCGATGGCCTTGAGGCTCGGCTGGTGACGTAGCAGGATCCGGAGCATGAGCGATTTCCGTGCGGCCCGCGACTTCCTGCTCCACGCCGACTACGACACCGCCCGCAGCGACTTCCGCTGGCCCGAGCCGGCCGAGTTCAACTGGGCGCTCGACTGGTTCGACGAGGTGCTGGCCGCCGAGACGCCCGACGCGATCGCGCTCAAGATCCCCGGCAAGGTCGCCTACACCTTCGCCGAGTTGTCCGTCCGCTCCAACCGGGTGGCCAACTGGCTGCACGAGCAGGGCGTCAGGCGCGGTGACCGGGTCCTGCTCATGCTGGGCAACCAGGCCGAGCTGTGGGAGTCGCTGCTGGCCGCCATGAAACTCGGCGCGGTGATCATCCCGGCCACGACGCTGCTGACGGCCAAGGACATCACCGAGCGGATCGAGCGCGGCGGCGTCTCCCATGTGATCGCGAACGCCGCGGACGCGAGCAGGTTCGGCGGCGGGCCGTACACCCGCATCGCGGTCGGCGACGCCTACGGATGGCTGTCCTACCACGACAGCACGCGCGCGGCCGAGCACTTCGTCCCCGACGGTCCCACCCGGGCGGGCGACACGCTGCTGCTCTACTTCACCTCGGGCACCACCTCGGCGCCCAAGCTGGTGGAGCACACCCACGCCTCCTATCCGGTGGGGCACCTGTCCACCATGTTCTGGATCGGCCTGCGGCCCGGCGACGTGCATCTCAACGTATCCTCCCCCGGCTGGGCCAAGCACGCCTGGAGCAACGTCTTCGCGCCCTGGAACGCCGGCGCCACCGTGCTCATCCACGACTACCAGCGCTTCTCGGCGACCGAGCTGCTGCGGGTGCTGCGCGACGAGCGGGTGACGACCTTCTGCGCGCCGCCGACCGTGTGGCGGATGCTCATCCAAGAGGACCTGGCCTCCTGGAAGCTGCCGCTGCGCACCGCCGTGGCCGCCGGCGAGCCGCTCAATCCGGAGATCATCGACCAGGTGGCCAAGGCGTGGGGCCTCACGATCAGGGACGGCTACGGTCAGACCGAGACCACCGCCCAGATCGGCAACGTGCCCGGCGAGCCGGTCCGGCCCGGCTCGATGGGCAAGCCGCTGCCGGGCTACGAGGTGGTACTGCTGGACGTGGAGACCGGCGAACCTGGTGACGACGGCGAGATCTGCCTGCCGCTCGACCCCCGCCCCATGGGCCTCATGTCCGGATATATCGCTGGATCGGGTGAAGCGATGAGGGACGGGCATTATCACACGGGAGACGTCGCCTCCCGGGACGCCGACGGCTACATCACCTATGTGGGCAGGACCGACGACGTCTTCAAGGCCTCCGACTATCGCATCTCGCCGTTCGAGCTGGAGAGCGTGCTGCTGGAGCACGAGGCCGTGGCGGAGGCGGCCGTGGTGCCCGACCCCGATCCGCTGCGACTGGCCGTACCCAAGGCGTATGTGACGCTCGCGCCCGGGTTCGAGCCCGGCGAGGCGACGGCACGGTCGATCTTCGAGCACTCGCGGCGCGAGCTGGCGCCCTTCAAGCGGCTGCGCAGGCTGGAGTTCGGCGAGCTGCCCAAGACGATCTCCGGCAAGATCCGGCGCGGGCAGCTCCGCGACCAGCCGACCGGGCGCGAGTACCGGGAGGAGGACCTTTTGAAGTGATCCGCTTGCACTCTGTCAGTCGGCCTCACCCCGTTCTTACAAAATGATCGGATAGGCTCGCCCCTGTGCTGCCCACCATCGCCGACATCCTCGTTTTGGAAAGCGTTCGCCGGGGTAACCCGCGCGTCGTCGCGGGCGCGGACCGGCTCGACACCAAGGTGCGGTGGGTGCACGTCGGCGAGATCGCCGACATCGCCCAGCTGCTGCGCGGCGGCGAGCTGGTGCTCACCACGGGCGTCGCCCTGCCCGCCGATCCGGGCAAGCTCACCGACTACATCGCCGAGCTCTCCTCCGTCGGCGCCTCCGGGCTGATCGTCGAGCTGGGCCGCAGGTTCGTCCGCGAGCTGCCCGCCGAGGTGGTCAAATCCGCCGAGGAGCACGGCCTGCCGCTGATCGTGCTGACCCGCGAGACCCCGTTCGTGCAGATCACCGAGGCCGTGCACGCCCGGATCATCGACATCCAGCTCGAGGAGCTGCGCGCGTCGGAGCAGCTGCACGAGGTGTTCACCGAGCTGTCGGTCGAGGGCGCGTCACCGGCGGAGGTGCTGGCCCAGGTGTCCAGGCTGTCCGGCCGCCCGGTGCTGCTGGAGAACCTCGCCCACCAGGTGCTGGCCTGCGAGTCGGCCGGCCGCGACACCGGCACGCTGCTGGCCGGCTGGGAGAGCAGGTCGCGCGCGGTGGCCCCGGCGGAGCGCACCGCCTACGACGCCGCGTCCGGCTGGCTGGTCACCACCGTCGGCGCCCGCGGTCAGGACTGGGGCAGGCTG
Source organism: Nonomuraea glycinis (assembly GCF_014646515.1). Taxonomy (GTDB): domain Bacteria; phylum Actinomycetota; class Actinomycetes; order Streptosporangiales; family Streptosporangiaceae; genus Nonomuraea; species Nonomuraea glycinis. The sequence goes on along the minus strand of NZ_BMNK01000010.1, from coordinate 3,876 downwards.
ATCCTGCTCTGCGACGCCAAGCCCTCGCCCCGCGACCTGGTGCTGGCCGAGCGCGCCGCGACCACGCTCGCCCTCGGCCGCCTGCTGGAGCGGCACCAGGAGTCCCTGGAGCGCCAGGCACACGGCACGATCATCACCGGCATCCTCACCCACGCCTACGCCGACCCCGACGAGGCCGCCGCCCGCGCCAGAGCGGTCGGCGTGCCGCTCACCGGCCGCAAGCTGGTCAGCGTCGTCATCCGCCCCACCGACCCCCTCGACCAGGCGCTCGACGGGCAGGCCGAGCTCGGCGAGCTGGCCGAGGCGACCGCCGCCGCCTGCCGCGACGCCCGGCTGCCCGCCCTGGTGGGCGCGCTTGACCAGGACCGGGTCGGCGTCCTGCTGCCGCTGCCGCCCCGCACCAGCCCCGAGCCGGCGCTGACCGCGCTCTCCGAGCGCCTGCGCGCGTTGTGGAAGCCCGGCGCCGCGTTCGTGCTGGCCGCCGGCTCCATGGTCGAGTCCATCAGAGACGTACGGCGCAGCTTCCTGGAGGCGGAGCAGGTGGCCGACGTGGCGGTCCGCCAGCCGGACGGCAGACCCTACTACCGCCTGCCCGACCTGCGCCTGCGCGGACTGCTGCACCTGCTGCGCGACGACGCCAGGCTGCAGACCTTCGCCGAGCGGGAGCTGGGCGCACTGCTGGCGCACGACGCGCAGCGCGGCGGCGACCTGACCCGCATCCTGCGCATCTATCTGGACGCCGGCCGCAACAAGGCGGTGGCGGCCCAGAAGGCGCACCTGTCGAGGCCCGCCTTCTACGACCGCCTGCGCCGCCTCGAACGCATCCTCGACACCGATCTGGACGACGTCGAGTCCTGCCTGTCGCTGCACGTGGCACTGCTGGCCCTGGAGTCCTTCCGCCGGGAGAGCAGCCGCTAGAACTTCATGGCGGCCCGCACCTCGTCGAGCGTCGTGATCGCCCGCTCACGAGCCCGCCGGTTCCCCTCGGCCAGCGCCGCGTGCACCTCCTCCTCCGTATGCTCGCGCCGGCGCCGCCTGATCGGGCGCAGAAAGTCGTTGACCGCATCCGTGACCAGCCGCTTCAGCGCCGCGGCCCCGCCGTACCCGATCTCGTCGGCGAGCTCCCGCGGCGGGCGGCCGAGACACAGCGACGCCAGCGTGAGCAGATTGGCCACCTCTGGGCGGGCCTGCTCGTCGAAGGTGATCAGGCGCTCGGAGTCGGTGCGCGCCTTGCGGATGAGGGCCGCCGTCTCGTCCTCGCCGGCCGACAGCGGGATCGCGTTGCCCCTGCTCTTGCTCATCTTGCCGCCGTCGAGCCCCTTGACCAGCGAGCCGTCGCTCAACATCGCCTCCGGCTCCGGGAAGACCTCGCCGTAGCGCTCGTTGAAGCGCCGCGCCACCAGCCGGGTCATCTCCACATGCGGGAGCTGGTCCCTGCCGACCGGCACCAGCGTGCCCTTGCAGAACAGGATGTCGGCCGCCTGGTGCACCGGATAGGTGAACATCAGCCCGTTGACCGCCCGCTGGCTGCTGTGCGCGATCTCGTCTTTGACGGTCGGGTTACGGCTCAGCTCGGCCACCGACACCAGGCTCAGGAACGGCAGCATGAGCTGGTTGAGCTCCGGGATCGCACTGTGCCGGAAGATCGTCACCTTCGCCGGGTCGAGCCCGACGGCCAGATAGTCCAGGAGCAGCCCCGTGACGTTCCGCTGAATGTCCCCCGGCCGATCCCTATCCGTTATCACCTGATAGTCAGCGATAAGGACATACATCGGGTACGTGTCCTGCAACGCGACCCGGTTGGCCAGCGAGCCGAAATAGTGGCCGAGATGGAGCGGCCCGGTCGGGCGGTCTCCGGTGAGAACGATGTGCTGCATGTCGAGTCCCTCCTCAGGTCATGCCCGTCCTGAGGAACCCACGCGCGTGGCCGCCCCGAGGACGGCCCGTGCAGGTGAAAGTCAGCGGCCGTCTCTCGGCCACCACCACATGCACATGCGCTTCATGAATCCCATTCTAGGTGCGGAACGCCGTTTCTCGGCCAATTCCCAAAGGCAGCACCGCAACCGTGTGTCGATCTCGTAACCACTCCGGCCGATTAGCGTGTTTCGCTGCGTTAGCGACCTTGATCTCGTCAGGATAGGGCCGGTCTGTTCTCTGCCGCCCTCTTGGAGTCTTCATGTCTCGACGCACCCTAGTCGTCGGCCTGGCCATGGCCGCGACGCTCACGGCCACCGCCGTGCCAGGCGCCGCCGCCGAGGAGGAGACGGCGCTCAAGTTCCCGTCGACCAGGTTCCCGCTCGGCGCGCGCCCCGCGCCGACCAAGACCGTGACCGCCGTGGCCCAGGGCATCGACCTGTACGACGTGAAGGCGGGCACCTCCACCGACGGCTACACGGTGACGGTGCTCATGCCGAGCGGGCGCGACTACGGCATGCTGGGGACCGCCCAGGCCAAGGTCGCCGAGGTGGAGGCCGCCGGGGAGGTCGCCAGCCTGCAGAAGGTGGTGCGCCCCCAGGTCGCCGACGCGCCCGCCCAAGAGGTGTACATGGTGCGGGTCGGCCTGTGGACGATCAAGGACAAGGCCAAGGCCGACAAGATGGCCAAGAAGCTCAAAGAGGCCGGCCTGAAGGTGAAGACCGACTACCTCGGCGACGACGGCCTCCAGACCACCGGCCCCTGGGACGTCAAGGTCATGATGATCGACTCCAGGACGTTCCGCGGCAGCTACGCCGCCTCCCTCGGCACCAGCGTCGCCAAGCGCGAGTCCGTCTCCTCGATGGCCAAGGCGCGTGGCGCCCTCGCCGCCGTCAACGGCGGCTTCTTCAACATCCACACCGCCAAGCAGCTGCGCGGCGAGCCCGTCGGCGCCTCCGTGGTCAGCGGCAGACTGCTCAGCGAGGCCGTCCCCGGCCGCTCCGCCGTGGTCATGAACGGCCGCAAGGCCCGCATCACCGAGCTCGGCTCCACCGTCACCGCGATCTCCCAGGACGGTGCCAGACTCCCGGTGAACGGCGTCAACCGCATGGCCGGCACCGACGAGCTCATCCTCTACACCGAGGAATACGGCGCCAAGACCCCCGCCAACGACGGCTCCGACGTCGTCCTCGACGCCAACGGCAAGGTCGTGACCCTGCGCGCCTCCGGCGCCGCGGTGCCCAAGGGCATGCGGGTCCTGCACGGCGCGGGCGTGGCCTCCGACTGGCTGAACGAGCACGCCTGGGAGGCCTGGACGGTCAAGGTCGACACCAAGCTGACGGACCTGCGCACCAACAGGGCCCTCAAGCTCACCCCCGACCTGAACGTGATCGCCGGCGGCGTCGGCCTGGTACGGAACGGACAGGTCAAGATCACCGCCAAGCTCGATGGCCACGACTCCATGAACATGATCCTCCGCCGTCACCCCCGCACCCTGGTCGGCACCACCCGCAACGGCAGCCTCATCCTGGCGACCATCGACGGCCGCCAGCCGGGGGTCACGGTGGGCGCCAACTTCGTCGAGGCGGCCCAGTTCATGCGCTGGCTCGGCGCCACCCAGGCGATCAACCTGGACGGCGGCGGCTCCACCGCCATGGTGGTCGGCAAGAAGGTGGTCAACCACCCCTCCGACGGCCGGGAACGCCCCGTAGGCGACGCCCTGCTGGTACTGCCCAAGTAAGTCTCACCACGACGACCACAAGCCCAAGGCCCCGGAAGTGCGTCACTTCCGGGGCCTTGCTTCGTCACAACAAAAAAGGGGGTTCCCACACCGTCTTAGGCGTGAAAACCCCCTCCACAAGCCCCACACACGTCAAACGTGGAACCCATCTGGAACTCCCCAGAAATGCAGATAAGGCCCCGACAGCCAAAGTGTCGGGGCCCTACCTGAAAGATTGTCCG
>NZ_BMNK01000009.1 GCF_014646515.1 Nonomuraea glycinis | reverse complement strand
CTACCTCTTCCAGACTTCTGTCAGCTTATGTAGTCGACTGTCCGGAATCTGCTAGGCACCTCACATAGGTGCTGTGGTCTTCCACCTACGAGCCGTCCCGTGGCAAATTTTCGACTTCGATCTCAAACGCTATGAGCGGCCGCTGCAGCGGCTCCATGAGCGCATCTGCTCAGAGGGCGCATTCACCGCTCATAACCACCGATTTCTCATCGAGGCCGCACTGCCTGGCATCTGACGGCCAAGCATCCCGTATGCCGAATGACGACCCGCAACAATCACGCCTCCGGCGGGGCGCTCCGACTCCGGGATGATCGCCGAAGCACGTACACAGGGCCGCATGTGGTTGAGGTGGAAGCCTGATCATCCCGCCCGCCATCGACCCGGGACAAGCCGAGCAGACCAGGGCCACGGTTACCAGATCGTTCGTCCAGTGGGGCGCTCCATCTGGTATCCGTGGCCCTGGCCCGCTTCCCCTTCGGGCGGGTCGACGGCAGACGGGATGATCAGGCGGGCGGGGTGCGCGTTGTCAACGCTCAAAATCGCTTTGCAGGTAGCCGTGGAAGAGTGAGAAGGGGCTGTATCGCGATCGTTCTTCCTGGGCGAGGAACAGGTAGTCAGAATGCACCTGGCCGGAGAACCGGTCGTTGCTGAGCCGGAAGATCGCAGTGTCTTGGTCGGTGCTCGGATGTTCAGCGTCCACCATGAGCCCGTCGGCCATCGTGATGGGGAGGTCGATCCGCCGTACGCCCTGGAACAGCAATTCGATGTGAAGTGCGGCGGGTTCGAACTCCGTCCGAAGAACGAGCCCGCTGAATGAGGGAACGTAGCTCCACACCCGGAAGCGGCGGTTCGGGAAGCGCAGGGGGAGGGAGAGTAATCCGGGGTACCGATCATGGCTCACGAGGAAGAGCGGACCACGGTGCGGGGGCCGAAGCAAGAGGTCAGGGGCTGATCGTCGTGCAATTAGCGTGCAATTAGACGGGGTAACGAGGGGTCAACCACGGTCACTCCCGGACGGAGCGTAATCGGTGCTGACCAGGCTCCCGGTGGTCCGGCGGTCATGATCGGTGCAGTTCCCAAGCTGATAGCGCGGGTTCGATTCCCGTCTCCCGCTCTCTTGGAGAGCCCTGCTCGCCGTCCCTTCGGGTCGGCTTCGCGGGGCTCTTGTGCTGGTCGGGGGGGACGACCCCCCGAGCCCCCGCGTGCCACCCTCGTCTCTCGGCTTCTCGTCTCAGGGCGCGGTTGCTGTTGCCTCGTAGATCGTTCTTGCGTACGTCCGCGCCTCTCCTGCACGGCTAACCTCGCAGGGTGGATCACGATGAGCCTGCGATCGAGTTGTGGAGTTACGCCGAGCTTGCTGTCGGGGCCGGCTTGGCCGTTCTGTTGATCGTCCTGCCCACTGTCGTCTGGCTTGCCAGGGTGATGCTGTACGGCCGCAGACAGTGCTTCCGGCGGCAATGAACCCGCCGGCCTCGCGGCGCGCCGCTGCCCACGACGCTAATGATCAAAGTTGCATGAGCCCGGCAGCAGTTGGTCGGAACCCGCATCGCGCGTAGAACTCTTCGAGGTGTGGCTCATAGTCGACGTGCAACCACCTGGCACCACGTGAACGTGCTTCCTGAGCAGCACGCTGCACCAATCGCACATCCACCCCCTGTCGAGGAACTCGGGGGGTGCACGGTGGTATCGAGGATGAAAGCATGAATACCACCATCGGTGGCCACGTTGACGAAGCCCACCAGCGCGCCCTCACGGTATGCGGCCACCCAGCAGAGACTGCGGGCCAGCATCCCCGAGAACGAAGCAGGGCGATGATCAGGCCACGACGCGTTGAACAACTCGTTCAGCTCCACATCCCCGAGCGCGGGCCGCACCTCCAACCAGATTTGGTTCTCTGAGGCTTGGTTGCTCGTCACCATGCTGTACAGGGTGCTATGGATGCCCCTGGCGCAGGCTCTCCGGCTCCGAGATGCTCTCGCGGGCAGGTCCGTACGGGGCCGACGGGATGATCTCAGGGCATCGCATCGCCATCACCCAAGCTCGCGGCCACGCAGGCGCCCGAGCCCTACTGAAGCGATGCCAGGAAACCACCCGAGACACCACCAAAGGCGGCTTCCGCGTCCTGCAACGGCACCTGTCAGATGTGATCTACCGGGCCCTCGCCGCCGACCACCACGCCCACAACGACGGGACATGGACAAGTCGCAAGTAGCTTGGCTCCCGTGGAGGAAGGGCATCTGGGCGAACAGCGGGTTCGGTGGCCAGGGCGACGCGAAGACGTGCTCCATGCACTACGAGCCTTAGGTGACCGCGACTATCAGGACCAACACTGGCGATCCGAGAAGGGATTGCCGGATCTCACTGCTGCCGTGCACTGGCTCATCGACGACACCTTCATCGACCAAAACGGCGCACGAGCACTGATTCCCCACCTTTTCGTTGATCAGCGAGAAGCCGACCTCGTCCAGATGGTGGTGGACGCCCTCTTGCGTGTCCTCGATGACCTCGGCCCTACCGCTCCAGACAACGCCTATCTCGACCATCCTGAGTGGATCAACGTCCTGGACTCGGCCGACGTCGCCTACCTCGCCTTGTCCTCCGGCAAGCCAAGGTCATGATGGAACTTCGCGCAACGCCCTTGTACATAGGAGCGTCAGGCAGGCGGCCGGCGTGCGCGCAGTGCGCCGATACTCGCGTAGCCTGGCGGCATGTGCCGGTATAGCGCGGACACCTACAAGATCCACTACGTGTGTTTGCCTTGCCGTGTGACTACCAAGCGACGCCCGGAGCAGCGACCCCAGCTCTGTAATCGCTGCCAGGAGCACATGATTGACGCGGGGCGAGACTTCGCTGCACCACGTCGGCGTGATAGTCCGGCTTGGCGGGCGTTGGGTGCCGTCCTGTACGCCGGCTTGGACTTCCACTCGTGTGGTTGCGGGGGTCCGGGCTTTCGACCGCGGACGCCCCGACAGGTCCGGGAACGCCTCCAGGTAGCGGGCCGTCGGGGGATTCCTGCCCGGGACGCCATCGCTCTGTCTGATCCGTACGAGGCGTGAAACCGCAGGTAGCAGGCTGATCGTCGTGCAATCAGCGTGCGATTAGACAGGGTAACGAGGGGTCAATCACGGTCACTCGCGACCGCGTTTCCGCCCAGCTCAGAGCCCTCACGTGCGGTGGTCCGTGCAGTTCCCAAGCTGATAGCGCGGGTTCGATTCCCGTCGCCCGCTCTCATCACGAAAGCCCAGGTGGACCGATGGATTCGGCACCTGGGCTTTGATCTTGTTTGGACCTGTTAGATCTTCGCGGGCCAGCAACGGGCCATTGGCTCTTGATCACCTTGTCGGGACCAGCGCCCCAGCCTCGCCCTCGTTGGCGTCTTCGTCGCGGGTCTGCATTGTTCGACCGTGTCTCAGCGCTCGCGGCCAAGGAGAGCGGGCAGCCGATCATCCAAGCGTGCACTCACGCCTATCGAGCGTACGCGGTGGAAGGGCGGCCAGCCCTTGAGGTGGTCCGACAGGCGCAGCAGTTCCTACTTGCTCACGGTGACGACGCCACGCGGGCATGGCTGCTCTGCCTTGAGGCCGAAAGCCTCGCCACCCTAGGCGACCGCCAGGCGGTGGAACGGTCACGTTCAAGCAGAAGAGGCGTTCGATCGCGCCCGCCCGCATTGTGAGCGCGCCTGGACCCGCTTTCTCGACGCCGATCGCATGGCTGTCTTTCAACTCTCCGTTCACGTACGGCCGGGCGACGAACGCCAGGTGATCGCAGCCGGGCAACACGCTCTCAGCTCTGTTGGCGAAGACGCCGACCACAAGCACATCGCCGTCATCTACGCCGACGTCGCCCAAGGTCAGTTCCAGATCGGCGACATCCCCACTGGCATCACCTACGCGCGTCGAGCCCTGGAGTCCGCTCAGCGCACCGAGTCGACGTGGGGCCTGCAACACCTGGGCACTGTGGAGAAGACACTCGCCGCCCACAAGGATCCCGCAGCACGTGAACTCCTCGGCGACCTGATCTCTACACGTCGGACTCTGGGGTCGTCTCCTGCCTGATCCACTCCAGGTAGTCCGCTGGACCGGCTGCCAGCGGAACGGTGATGATCTGCGGCATCTCATAGGAGTGCAACGCCCGTACGCACGCGGCGAGCTCGTCGAACCGCTCAGCCGTGTCTTCATGAACAACAGCCACTCATCAGCCCGGTTGATCTCCCCACGCCACCAATAGACCGACGTGACCGGAGCAACGAACTGGACCGCCGCAGCCAGGCGTCGAGTGACCACCGCCGAGGCGATCCGCTCAGCCTCGTCACGATCCGGCACGGTGACATGCACTTCAAGAAACTCGGCCATGCCGATCACACTGCCGAATCGTTCTTGTAGGGATCAAGCGGCGGCGCGGCGCGCCGCCGTACCCTCGGCCCTCCGCCCGCCCGCCGTGCGGGCGTGCGGCCTGGGGGCCGGTCCCGAACGGCGGCGGGACACCGGGCCGGGCACCGCACGCCGGCCCCGCCGGACTGACCGAACGCTCTGACCGGGGTTGCCGCGCCGCCGCACAGATGCAGCCCTACGATCGCCACTGCATGGCTGGACGCCATGCATGGTCGGGGGCGATCGACGATCCAGGGTTCGTTCCTCGCCCTGGCTCACCGGATAACGTGGCTGATCAGCGTCGCTGGGCTCATGTGAGTACGACCGCAGATCAAAAAGGCGGATCCCCGCCGAACGTTCCTGCTGCCCAGGGCGCACCCCCTAAATCTGCCTGCTCGACCAGCGAAGCGGTCTCTTCGCCCCATGCACCGAGGCCGTCTACGGCAATGGCCCGGTAGACCCGGTTCGAACTGGTAGCCAGGACGCTGTGCACAAGTGGAGCGAGGCCGGCTTGATGGTGGGTGAGTTCTGGGGCATCCAAGAGCGGGACGGCAGCGGCGAGAGCCGCTTCCCGGACGGTGGGGTCGGCGTCTTGAAAGAACGTGGACACGGTGTGGAAGAGCATTGGGCGGATGGCTCGGAGCTCCGTGAAAGCCGGATATTCCTCCGGTGAGAAACCCAGGCGCAGCAGCGTCGCTTCGGCATCGTTGCCGACTTCGTCGGTTATGGATCCCAGCCAGTCCAGCAATGCCTGACGTAACGGATACCACTGGCCCTCCTCGCCACCGGGCATCAAGGTGTCTGTGCGCGGATCGCTGAGGATCGCGGCGATATACAGGGCCGCCGGGACTGTCGCCGAGTAGAGAGAGTTCTGATGATGCACTGGATCGTTGAGGTGAGCGACAGCTTTGGCTCTGGCCTCTGGGGCACCGATTAGAAGGCCGGCCAGCGCGGCAGGGGTATCCTCGGCCGGCCCCAAGGCGTGCTCGAGCGAGGCCCAATCGGTCTGCTTGATCAGCGCAAGTGGATCTGACAGGGAACCGGCCACATTCTTGATCGCCACTGTTGCAGTATGGCTGACGCCTCCTACAGGCGTGGATTGTAGCCCGGATCCAGGACGCCCCATCTTGACCCCGTGGTCCTGGCCCGTTTCCCCGGCGGCGGGTCGGCGGCAGCCGGGATGATCAGGCGGGCGGGGTACGCGCAGGTGCGCAGCCTCGGGAACTACTCGACGTAGGCGCCATCCGGTCGCATGATCGCGTCACGGGTCAACGGCGTGACGGCCGAGCGGAGTCTTGTGTCATTCACCGCCACGACCATCCGGAGGCAGTCGTCGGCTTCCGGGAGCACGTACATCAGCACCTTGTGCTCCTCGCCATTACGCCCGACGACGTTCTCCCAGTCTTTGTCGCCGTTCTCCTCCATGACGGCGAGCTCCGAGTAGACCGCGAGGCGGCGCCAACGCGCAAGATACTCCTCCGCGATCTCGGCTGCGACCTGTGTATTCATCCCCTCATCCTCCCCGCGTCAGGCCATTGAAGCGGGCCACTAAGAGGGGTTGCCGAGGGGGCAACCACGGTCGCTCAGGACCGACTCGTCGCCCAGCTTGGCCCCCTCATCCGGCCATGATCGATGCAGTTCCCACGCTGATAGCGCGGGTTCGATTCCCGTCGTCCTCGTCGTCATCACGGGCGGCGAGTTGCTTTGCGGCGCTGACCCACAGCCCACAACATTTCCGAAATATCCGGCGTCTGACTGACTATGACCTCCCTTACCGAGCACATGAGTCACCGCAGAGCCCGCCGATACGGAGCCAGGACCAGCGTCGCCTCCTTGGCCGCCTGCCTGACGGTCGTCCTGGGCGGAAGCGTCGCCAACGCAGCCACCGTGGACAGTGCAGCGGCACAGGGCGCCACCATCGCGGGGAATGCCGACCGGCTGGACCGGGTCGATTGGGCGTCCGTAGTGGAGCCGAGTCTGAACTGCCCCGAACCGGGGCCGCATGCCGCCTGGTACGTCGTGCGCGCCCGGGTCGCGGCCGTCGGCGACCTTACCCGTGATGGAAGGCGTGAGACCGTCGTCGTGTCATCTTGCCCGAGCCCGACATCGAGCAATCCCTTGATCGCCTTCGTCTACGACGGAGCCGCCGGGTCGTCGGTCCCGCACTTGCTCGGGAAACTCGGGGAGAACCGCTACTTCAGGTCCCTGAAAGTCAGGATCCGGGGCGGGCATGTGCGCCTGTACGGCAAAGCGGTCAGCGAAAAGGCCCCCAGATGCTGTCCAGACCTGATCGTCAGCCAGACCTACAGGTGGGGCGGCGCGACGCTCCGCAGGACGGCGGAGACGGTGAATCACCTCTCGTGACCGCTTGAAGTACTTCCGCGTCATAGATGACCGAGTCGTCCGTGAGCGAGTAGAGGAACGCCAGGAAGGCGCCGGTGGCCAACACGATTCCAAGACAACCCATTCGGTCACACGGAGTCAGAGCCTTCGTCGTTGGAGAACCTGCGGCGCATGACGGTCCAGGACATGAGAGATGACCGTTTCGGCGGGCCTTCCGAGCACTCGCTCCAGATCAGGGGTCTGTCGTTCCAACGCGCCCGCGCGTACCTGGGCAGAGATCCAGCTCATGGGGCCCGGGACGGCGTCCGGCACCTCGCGGTAGGTCACTTCCAGCGCCCTGGCCACCTCGGGATAGCTCCACAGAGATCCGGTGAAGTCGTACGCCTGGCCCCAGTGTCCCTCGCCCGTCAGCACGTTCGCCGCCGCCTCGGCCAAGTCCGACCGGAATGCCGTGTTCAGGCTGCGGCCCCCGGTGCTGCTGGTGATTTCTCCGCTGGAGACCTGCGGGACGAACGCGTCGCTGTAGAAGGGATGACGCAACAGCGTGTACGGCAGACCGCTGTCAAGGATGGCCTGTTCGGTCGCGTGATAGGCCTCAGTCATGCCGGTGGCGACGGTATCGGCTCCCAGGAAGCTGGTGAAGACGATGGCGCCGACGCCGACGTCTTTGGCGGCGGCCACGGCGGCCAGGTGCTGCCTGATCCTGCGGGTGGGATCCAGTTCCGGGGAGGAGATCAGCAGGAGACGGTCGGCCCCGTCGAAGGCCTCACGCAGACTCGCCGGGTCGTCGTAGTCGCCGTGCCGTACCGGAACGCCTTCGGGAGCCCGTTCGGGATCACGCACCACGGCCACCACCTCCGCCCGGCTGCGCAGATGGCTGATGACGAGGCGGCCGAGCGCACCGGAAGCGGCTGAAATCGCGATCACTGAAAGACTCCCTTTGCGAACGGTCGCACCAGTGAACTCCCGCCGGGTGACGCCGCGCCACTGATTTTTCCGGTCACGGCTTTACCAGGGGTGCTCAAGTGCCAGGGGCCGACGTTGGGAGGCCAAGCCCTTACGAGCAAGCCGCGGCGCCTACATATTCGCCTCATACTGCACAGGCGGCTCGGGATGCTCGCTTCTTGTAACTCTTTTAGTGCTCACGGCTATCTCACCTGTGTACGACTTGTCGTCTGCCTGAGAGGAGCGCTCATGCCCGAGTATCGGTTCAACTCTCCCCCTGGCTGGCCGGTCCCTCCTCGGCAGTGGAAGCCTCCTCAGGGATGGCAACCAGATCCGTCATGGCCGCCGGCTCCTTCAAACTGGGAGTTCTGGATCATTGAGACGACATCGGCTGCACCAGCCCCGAACCCACCACAGCCACCGGAACGCAAGAGCGGAGGACTCTTCGGCGGCAAGAAACGACTCGAAGAGGAGAACGCCCAGCTACGCCAATGGGTGGAGCGACTGGGCGGCATGGACGCCATGCGCATCGCAGCGATGACCGAGGCCCTACATGTAGAGCACGCAGGACTACAGACCGCCATCGACGACGCCGCCCGACGCCTTAATGAGACAGAACGACGGGTCGTGCAGACCGAGGAGACCGTCCTGCTCCAAGAGGTGGGTGTCTATGAATACCGCCATCCGCTGAGCGACGCGGTGGCCTATAAGGACCGGCTCGCGCAGGTGAAGGCACGCATCAAGGAGATGGCCCGAAAAGGGCAAGCCGTCGTCGGCGCCACCAACTGGCAAGTGAACGGGTCAGCAGCGGAAGGACGCAAGATGGTGCGTGACTTCTCCAAGCTGATGCTGCGCGCCTACAACGCTGAGGCGGACAACTGCGTGCGAACCATGCGCCCGTACAAACTGCAGTCCGCGATCGATCGGCTGGAGAAGGTCGTGGAGACGATCGTCAAGCTGGGACGAACGATGCACATCCATGTCCATCCCGACTATCACCGCACGCGGATCCATGAGCTGGAGCTGACGGCTGACTACTTGGCCAAGCAGGAGGCAGAGAAAGAACTCATCCGTGCGCAGCGCGAGCAGCAGCGCGAGGAGGAGGCCGCACGCCGCGAGTTCGAGCGAGAGAAGGCGCGCCTGCGCAAGGAGGAGGCGCACTATCGGTCGGCGCTGGCCAAGCTGATGAAGAACGGCACCGCGGCCGCGGAAAGCGTGGACGAGCTGAAAGCCAAGCTGGAAGAGATCGGCGTGGCAGTCGCCGACGTCGAGGCCCGCGAAGCGAACACCCGGGCCGGGTACGTGTATGTCATCTCCAACATCGGCGCTTTTGGAGAGAACGTCGTGAAGATCGGCATGACTCGTCGGTTGGAGCCTGAAGACCGTGTACGTGAGCTGGGTGACGCGTCGGTGCCGTTCAGGTTCGACACGCATGCGCTGATCTTCAGTGAGGATGCGGTGGGCTTGGAGGCGCGACTGCACTCAGAGCTCAGCGATCATCGGCTCAACAAGGTGAACCTGCGACGAGAATTCTTCCACGCGACGCCCGCCGAGGTGCGTGACCTGCTGCAGAAGATCGCCGGTCAACACCTCCTGGAGTACCGCGACACAGCCGAAGCCCTGGAGTGGCGGCAGTCGGTCGCGACTGGAACCGCCTTGCCAACGTAGCGCCACCCGGGGGCAGCGGATGGGATGAGCGTCCTCTGCCCGGGCGTGCAGCCTGGGCGGCGGCAGGGGCCGGGTCGTTCGGTGTTGCGGCCCCGGCGTAACGCGTGGCAACGGCCCGTGTGGCCTGACATTATCCGAGCATGTCGGACGGCACTTCGGGACGGTACCGAGCAGGTGAAACGGCCTTGATCGCTGTGGTGGAAGAAGCCGAGCCATTGGTGGGGGGCTGGCGGCGGCGTTTTGACCCCTCCGCTTCGGCGGGGGTCCCCGCGCACGTGACCGTGCTCGTACCGTTTCTGGACGTCGCACGTATCGACACCGCAGTGATCCACGACCTCAGGGCGCTCTTCGGGAGGCACAGCCCTTTCGCCGTCCGCTTCGACGCATGCCGACGGTTCCCTGACGTGCTCTACCTCGCGCCGACGCCTGACCAGCCGTTTCGGGCGCTGACGGAGGCTGTCGTGGCGCGGTGGCCGGAAGCGCCACCCTACGGTGGACAGTTCAAGGAGGTCATCCCACACCTGACGGTCGCCCACGACCAGCAAGGCCAGGTGCTCGACGAGGTGGAAACCGCGCTCACCGTACGACTGCCGGTGACTGCCGACGTCGCGTCGGTCAGTCTCTTCGTCTGCGATGGCGAGCTTTGGCACCCGTACGCCGAGTTTCCGCTACTTGTGGCGTGACAGTAGGTGTCGCTATCGGGCTTGGCTGGTACGACTCTGGGTTGTGAGTTCCTCGATCATGGCTTGGGTCAACGTGGCGGTGCGGTCTCGGTCGTCGTCCAGGGCGATGATGACGAAGCTGGAGCGTTGATCGGCGAGGCGGACGAGTTGTGCGTTCAGCCCGGCCCAGCTACCGCCGTGCCGGTAGATCCGCCGGCCTGCGTGCTCGCGGACGCCGAGGGCCCATGCGTAGTCGAGTTGTGTGCCGTCGTCCAGGTGGCCGGGCGTCTGCAGGAGTGCGGAGACGCTCAGTTCGTCGCGTTCAAGGGCCTGGTTCCAGCGGATGAGGTCCGGGGCTGTGGACCAGACCCCGCCGTCGCCGATCGACAGCGGTGCCGGGTAGTGCGAGTCGAGGGGTACGGCTCCGGGGGGATGCGGGGCTGGGCTGGACCAGTACTGGCTGCTGGTCATCCCGAGCGGGGTGAACACGTGCTCGCGGGCGAAGTCGGGCAACGGCCGGCTCGCCGCGCGTTCGATGATGGCGGCCAGGCAGATGTAGCCGGCGTTGCAGTAGCGGTGTTCGGTCCCTGGTGTGCTGACGAGGTGGTCGAGGCGGGCAAGCGCGTGGATGACGCCGGCGCTGGTGTGGTCGAGCTTCGCGCGATGGAGAACGTCGAATTCGATGCCCTCGGGCAGACCGCTCGTGTGGGAGATCAGATGGCGCACGCGTATGGTGCCCGCCCACGTGGGGAGCTCGGGCATCCACTGCGCCAAAGTCGATTCGGTGTCCAGTTCGCCCTGTCGCACGAGTAGAGCCGCGCAGGCGGCCGTGATCTGTTTGGACAGCGATGCGGTGTAGGCGATCGTGTCGGCGGTCAACGGCTCGCCGGCTGCGGTCCGTCCATTGGTCAGGAAGACAGGCGGTGTGCCGTCCTGCTGCACGCCGACCATGAGTGGATCGTGGACGCCGTAGCCGGCCAGGCTGGTCAGCGCGGCGGTCCGGTCCCGCAGCCGCATCGCGGGTGCTGTTCGGTCGGAGCTCGACGGCATCACTTCAGGCTGACCTTGTCGCGGTTCCCAGGCGGTTGTTGACCAGGTGTCGTTGTTCCGCTGACAGACCACGGGCCGTCATGGCCCTGTCCAGAAGATCTGGGTCGAAGCCCTGCGCTGCCAGGTGGTCGAGGAGGGGGTGGTATCGATCGGGCCGATCACGCAGGAGCTCTGTGGCCAGCCGTAGTTCCAGGCGCACCACAGGAACACGGTGGGAGCCATAGGTGATCAGGACGTAGTGCTCCCAGGGGCCACGGCCGATGCATTCCATCCCGTCGGAGTCGGTCTCCTGCTCGACCGTGCTGATTTCCAAAGTCACCTTGTTCACCTCGTACCTGGCGAAGTACTGCGAACTCTGGGGGAGCCACGATGTCGCGTACAGGCAGGGAAAGGACGAGAGGGCGGCGGCTACCGTGTCGACATCTTCCCGCCGGGCCATCAAGAGGTCGACGTCTCCGACGGGAAGCTGTACGCCTTGCAGCAGCGCGGCGCTCGTGCCACCTACACGGTAGTCCGGGGCGGCGCCCACGGCCCTCAGGGTGGTGAGAGCGGTCTCCAACGCCGACGTCACGTCCTTCAGGCGCAGAGACGCCTCACCAGATCCCATGACGATCAGCGTACCGAGTACGGGTCTCCGAGGTCAGGGCTGCGATGGTCGGACGTTCGCCGGAGCGGGAAGGGCGTCAGTATGAGCCTGGCGTGGCACTCGCCGGATTCTCAGGCGCCGGCGCGGCCTTCCGCTGGGGTACCCATCAGACGGCCCGACCGACGATTGGAACCCCTGGTCGCAGAGTCGCCGGCGAGCCGTCTGCCGCATCCGGTGGGCACCGGATGCGGCAGGGTTGTCGGACGATATCGGGCTCAGCTCGTCACCTGGGGCCGTAGCAAGCCCTTGAAGGGTTTCATCGGGGAGCGTCTTGCAGGATGAGGTTGGCCAGTGCGGCGTGGCCTTGCTGGTTGAGGTGGAGCACTGCGACCACGCCTTCCTGGCCGGCTCCGAGGGCGTCGAATCCCCGGTAGAACGGAGCGGTCGACTCGCACAGCGAATGCCCCGCGAATTCTGGCCTGAGTGTGGTCGAATTCAGGTAAGGGCTGACGAAGTTTACGTTGATCCCGTCCGCCCTGGCGGATTGCGCGGCTTCAGACAGGGCCGCGTCCAGCGCCGCGAAGATCTGGCCGCCGCTTACGCGCTCCGCGTCGGTGAGCAGGCCGGCGCCACAGATCGGGTCGAGTGCCACGCCTGGAGGGTTGGGGGCGTTGCTGACGATTCTGCCGTACCCGGTCAGGATGATCTGGGCGCGCGGGCTGCGCTGCTGGATCTCGGCGAGTAAGTCGCCAAGGGTGGGCGTCAGCCCGGGAATGCGATTGAGGAGCGCCGTGGTGGCCGTGCCTGTGCAGTTGCCCTGAAGGCAGGCCAGGCCGAATGCGGCGAGGTCGATATCGTTGCCGCCGACGGTCAGCGTCACCAGGTCGGTCTCCTGGTCCAGCGCGTCGAGCTGCGGAGGCTCCCCATTGAACGTCTTCCGCAGATCCGCGATGGCGGCGCCGCTGCAGGTGACGTTGTCGAAATTCACCTCGGTTCCACGATTTTTGAATTGTTCGACGATAAGCGTGGAGGCGGAGTTTCGACTGCGATAGCAGGTCCGCTCGGTGCCGGGCTCGTAATCCCCCGCGCCCGTACCGGCGGCGATGGAGTCACCCAGCGCCACCACGTTCAAACGTGATGTGACTTGAGCGCCGGCCGGAGCCGCCGCCCACATTAAGCCACCTCCCACGACGAAGCTCATGATACCTGCGATGAATCTACTGCGCGTGAGCATCGACAGTTCCCCCTTGTGATGACTGCCGTCGAGGTCTGACGGCGAGAGCATGATGCCATAAATGAAGCGACCGGCACGGCAATTCTCAAACCGACTTGACCGCCGCTTCCGCATAAACTTTCCGGAAATCATGGGAACCGAACTCGATTCTATGAAAAGGGTCACAACGCATCCGGTCGGCCTGTCGCTCGTTCTCATGGACAGGTAAGTCGATGAGTCAGGTGTCCGAGCTCTGATTTTCCTGTAGGGAACGATCCAATTCAGCACCGATGCGTGGCTGGGAGCGTCCGATGCTTCATGATCAGTGGGCCGGCCGGAGGGGATCGGCGATGAGTTTCCGGGCCGCCGCCAGTCATCATCACCATGACAACCTTCGTACTCATTCACGGCGGCGGCGGGAGCGCCTTCGACTGGCACCTGCTCGAAGCCGAGCTGCGCGAGCGTGGGCAGGACACGGTCGCGGTAAATCTGCCGGTGTCCGACCCGCGGGCGGGGCTGTGGGACTACGCGGATGCCGTCGTCCAGGCGATCGGCGAGCGTCGGGACCTGGTCGTGGTGGCTCATTCGTGGGGCGGGTTCGTGGGCCCGCTCGTCTGCGCGCGGGTCAAGGCTGCCGCGCTCGTGCTGGTGACCGCCATGATCCCGAGCCCTGGCGAGTCACCGGACGACTGGTGGGAACGCAGCGGCCGGCGCTCGTCCGGCATCGATGACGTCTACGAGCTCTACCTGCACGACGTTCCGCGTGAGCTGGCCGAGCGGGTGCTGGCCCACGACGGCGCGCTCGCCGAGAACATGAGCATGGACCGGGCGGGTCGCGAGCCCTGGCCGCTGGCCGCCTGGCCGGACGTTCCGACGAGGTACCTGCTGTGCCGGGACGACCGCTGCTTCGTCCCGGACTTCGTGCGCCGCCATGTGAAGGAGCGACTCGGCATCACCCCGGACGAGATGCCCGGCAGCCACATGGTGATGCTGTCGCGGCCGGGAGAGCTGGCCGACTATCTGGTCCAGGTCCTGCCGTGACATCGCTGACGCCTCTGCCGCATCCGGTGCTCGCCGGATGCGGCAGAGGCGGTCCAGGTGGGGGAGTACGTCAACTCTTGAGAGGCGGGATCCCCGTGGGCAGGGCCTGACGCAGGATGAGCTGGGCCAGTGCGGCGTGGCCCAGGCGAAAGCATCCTGTCAGGGATTGCCGATGGCCATGTAAAAGTCCGCACATGTGGCCGGTTCGGGATTCTGGCGATCAGGACGAGCATCTCGGCGAACCGTCAGGTCGACTCGGTCACCGGGGACGGCGCCGATGGCGGGGGGAAATCTGTGCTAGGCGAACACGTTGGTCAAGAATCCGATTGCCGCGAACACTATCGCCAGAATCACTGCCCAGATCAGATTGATGCCCATAAGGGAAAGCAGAAAAGTGTGTGCGCCCGCGATCATGGTCATGGTGAGGAAGGCGCCCAGGTCGGAGACCAATTCCCAGGAAAGAAAAACCAGAACGCCGGCGATCAGGCCGCTGATCAAGGTCAGGACCACGACGCCGACCACGCCCCAGAAACCGGGCGAGGGAGAGGCGGAGGCGGCATCCTGCGGGTTCTGGCTTTCCGTACGTTGGACGTACTGGGTGACCGTCACTGCGGGAGTGGCTCCCGAGTTTTCGGCGGCGACGTCCTTGTCGTGCTGCAAGGCGAACGCTGCCACGATCACGCCGACAATCGCAACGACAAGAGCAAGAATGGCGGCGGCTTCGGCGTAGACGGTAAGCCTTCGCGGCTTCGCAGGCTCATCCGCCATGCTGGTCCTCACAACGGGAGAGCGAGTCGGATCTCACATCCTAACGAAAAATCGGCGGAATCGTCCCTGGAGCGGCGATCACCAGCACGGCTCACGCAGGGCGGTGACCGAGTGCGTGCAGAAGCAGGGGGACGTCCGCGTCGATGTCGGCCGGCGCCGTCGCTCAGTTCGCCGAACGCGGCTCGGGCTTCGTCGCCGGCCAGGCAGTCGGTCCGATGTCGTAGGACTGTCAGGGCCAGGACAACGCCGGCGCCTTCCCCGACACTGGAAATGTGGAGTCATGGGAGTTCGGCCGGATGGTGCGCCGTTGGCGGGACCGGGTCGCGCCGGAGACGATCGGGATGCCCGTGGGCGGGCGCCGCCGAGCGGCCGGGCTGCGTCGCGAAGAGCTCGCCGGGCTCGCGGGCATCTCGGCCGACTATCTGACCCGGCTGGAGCAGGGGCGGGCGACCTCGCCCTCGGTGCAGGTCGTGGAGTCGCTCGCCCGCGCCCTGCGCCTGTCCGACGCGGAGCGCGACCTGCTCTTCCGGCTGGCCGGGCACGCCGCTCCCGGGCGTGACGTCGTTCCGTCGCGCGTCACGGCGAGCGTGCAGCGGCTGCTCGACCGGCTGGCGCACACCCCGGTCATCGTGTACGACGCCAGCTGGACGCTCGTCCTGGCCAACGCGCCGTACGACGCGCTCATGGGCGGGACCACGACCTGGCGCGGGATCGAACGCAACGCCGTCTGGCGTAATCTCGTCGGCCCCGGCACCCGGGTCATCCACAGCCCGGAAGAGAGCGCCGATTTCGAGGCTGGACTGGTCGCCGACCTGCGGCTGACCGCCGCACGGTATCCCGGCGATCGAGCGCTCAAGCGGCTCATCAACGAGCTCACCGCGCAGAGCCCGCGCTTCGCCGAGCTCTGGCGGTCCGGCGCCCCCGAACTGCGCCAGGACCCGTCGAGGCGCAAGACCATCGATCACCCCTCGGTCGGCCACATCACCCTCGACTGCGACGTACTCGTCGTCGCCGCCGACGATCTGCGCATCATGGTCTACACCGCCGAACCTGGCACGGAGGACGCCGAGCGCCTCGCACTCGCCATCGTTCTCGGTACGCAATCTCTCGTCGAATAGCGAGGTCAGCCGAGGCTGGCTCTGCCGTGTTTCCAGTAGCCGAGGAAGGCGATGTCGGATCTGGGGATGTCGCGGTCGTTGACGAGATGCCTGCGCAGGCCGGTGGGGAGCGCGGACTCGCCCGCGGTCCAGGTGTAGAAGGGGCCTGGACGCAGGTGTGCGTCCTTCACGGCCTGGAGTGCGAGCGTGCCCGGCTTGGTGGCGGGATCGTTGCGGGGCAACCAGTGGATCCTGGCGTTCGCGGTGACCTCGTGGCGGACGTCCTCGTCGGCGGGGACTTCGAGGAACACCTCGGCGGGCAGCGCGTCGGCGGAGCGCTCCAGGATCGCGAGGACGGCCGGCAGTGCGCTCTCGTCCCCCACGAGAAGCTGCCAGGTGGCGTCGGGTGTGGGCACGTAGCAGTAGCCCTCGTCGAGGAAGCCGACCTGGTCACCGGGCTCTGCCGCCAGCGCCCAGGCGGACCCGGCGGCGGCGGGCGTGCCCGGGCTCTCCTCATGGATGACCACTTCGATGTCGATCTCGGACATCTCCGGCCTGAAGCGCCGGATCGAATACATCCTGACCCGTGGTCGCTTCGCGGCCGACAGGAGGGCGTACTGGCGCATCCACTTGTCGCTGCTCGGGATGACGAATCCGTCCTGGCCGGGGCGGGGGAAGAAGAGGCGGCCCGCCTGGTCGTACCCGGACCGATCGAGGTGCTGGAAGTCGTCTCCGCCCAGCGTGACGGACACGAAGTGCGGGCTGATCCGCTCGCGTCCCCGGACGGTCAGGTTCAACATCCGCCGATGGCCGGGGCGCCGGTATCTGGATGCCATCGCCATCGATCCGAGGCTAGCCAACGGGTGCTCCGAGGGATGTGGGGTTCATGACGCCATCGTTCGCCTGTCGATGAGCGCCGCGCCACCGGTAAACTGCTGCCCGATGCCGGAAAGCCGCCAACCTCCCCCGACACCTCTGCGCGGAGGGTGGCTCCCGCACGGTTTCCACCTCGGCGCCCACTCCCACAGTCAGGGCCAGCTGGTGTACCCGGCCTCCGGCGCCTTGGCCACCACGACCGAACGCGGGACGTGGGTCGCGCCGGCCAACAGGGTGACGTGGACGCCGCCGGGATACGCCCACTCCCATCGCATCTACGGCAGGACCGATGTCCGCCTCGTCGTCGTTCCCCTGGAGCTGTGCGGCGAGCTCGTGGCACACCCCAGCGTGTTCGCGGTGAGTCCCCTGCTGCGGGAGGCCCTCCTGGCGCTGACCGATCGGAGTGAGGTCCGCCCCGGCGTCTACGAACGACTGCGCGCGGTGGTCGTCGACGAGCTCGCCGTGGCCCCCGAGCAGTCGCTGCACCTGCCCGAACCCCGTGACGACCGGCTGCGGGCCGTCACCGATCTCCTGCACGCCGATCCCGGCCGGGCCGTGACCCTGGCCGAGCTGGGACGGACCGTGGGCGCGAGCGAGCGCACCCTGAGCCGGTTGTTCCACACCGAGCTCGGGATGAGCTTCCGCCGCTGGCGCACGGTCCTGCGCATCCACCACGCCCTGATCTATCTCACCGACGGCCGGTCCGTGACCGACACCGCGATGGAGTGCGGGTGGTCCAACCCCACCAGCCTCATCGAGGCGTTCACCGAGGTCGTCGGCCAGACCCCGGGCCGCTACCAGGCAGAGCTGCGCGACGACGCGAAGTAGCCTCGCCGGGCCCGTCACGTCGGCGAAGCCGGGACGCTGTACGGCCGCGGCTTCAGGCGTGCCAGAGCGCGGCGAGTGGCCGGGTGGCCAGCCGGGTCGGGACGGCGCGCAGCAGCAGGTCGCGGATCCAGGTGGCCACGCCCGTCTGGGAGGCCAGCCGCGACTGCCGGGACGCCGCCCGCATGATGCGGTTGGAAAGATCCCCACCCTGATCGCCCTCTACGGCGGCGCGCTGTTCACCCTGGTCACCGCGCCACCGGAAATCGTCACCAGGGACATGGTTCAGGCCATCGTGTACGGCTCCGTGCGCGAGAAGCCCGATCCCCTATCGTCGTAGAGATACGACGGAGGTGATATGCCGAAGTTACGGCCTGATGAGCCCGAATGGTTGGGCGCCTACCGGGTGCTCGGCCGGCTGGGCGAGGGCGGGCAGGGGACGGTGTATCTGGCCGAGGCGCCCGAGGGCGGGCGGGTCGCGGTCAAGGTGCTGCATCTGCACCACGCGCTCGACGAGACCGCGCACCGCAGGTTCGTGCGTGAGGTGGAGGCCGCGCGGCGGGTGGCCGCGTTCTCGACGGCTCGCGTCATCGAGGTGGACATGGCGGGCGACCGGCCGTACATCGTGAGTGAGTACGTCGAGGGCGTGTCGCTGGACGTGCGGGTGCGCGAGCGCGGCGCGCTGGGTGAGGACGAGCTGGTACGGCTCGCGCTCGGCACGGCGAACGCGCTGGCGGCGATTCACGCCGCCGGGGTCGTGCACCGTGACTTCAAGCCCAGCAACGTGCTGCTCGGGCCCGACGGGCCGCGTGTGATCGACTTCGGCATCGCCCGCGCCTTCGACTCGTTCACCGTGACGAGCAGCGGCATCATCGGCACACCGACGTACATGTCGCCCGAGCAGATCTCCGACATGCCCGTCAGGGCCGCGGCCGACATCTTCAGCTGGGCGAGCACCATGGTGTTCGCGGCCACCGGACGGCCGCTGTTCCAGAACAACGGCGTGCCCGCCGTCCTGTACTCCATCCTCACCTCGGCCCCCGACCTCACCGGGGTGCCCGCGGTCCTGCGCCCTCTGCTCGAACGCTGCCTGGACAAGGACCCGGACCGGCGTCCGAGCGCGGCCGACATCATGCTCCACCTGGTCGGCCAGACTCCCGCCCGGTCCGACGAGACCACGTTCCCGATCGGCCCGCGGCGCAGGCGACGGCGGGCCGTGGTGGCCTCGGCGGGCGTGGTGCTCGCCGTCGCGATCTCCGCCGGCGTCTGGCTCTGGCCGTCCGCCTCCTCCCGGCCCCCGCCGGCCACGGCGAGCAAAGTGGGGTTCGTCATGGACGTCGGCGGGCGGCATGACGGGTGGTTCAACGAGTCGGCGTTGCCGGGCATCGCCCGCGCCCAGGACGAGCTCGGCCTGTCCGTCAGCGAGGTGGAGGCGGTCGCGGGCGAGAGCGAGGCGGTGAAGGCCGAACGGCTGCGCTCGCTCGCCCGCAGCGGCCACGATCCGATCCTCGCCATCGGATTCCCGTACTCCCAGGCGGTCAGGGTGGTGGCGGCGGAGTTCCCGAAGGTGCGCTTCGCCATCGTCGACAGCCGGGAGACAATGGGGCCGAACGTCACCAACCTGGTCTTCAACGAGCAGGAAGCCGGATACCTCGCGGGCGCGGTGGCGGCCCTCACCGCCACGAAGAAGACGGTCGGGTTCATCGGGGCGGTCAAGGGTGAGCCGGAGGTCGAGCGCGTGGCCGCCGGGTTCGCCGCCGGGGTGAAGGCGGTCGACGCGGACATCCGGATCGCCACCGCGTACGTGTCCGTGGCCCCTGACTACAGCGGATACGACGATCGCGGGAAGGCCGAGGCTCTGGCCGGCCGCCTGTTCCGGGCCGGTGGCGAGGTGGTCTTCCAGGCGGCGGACAACTCGAACCAGGGGATCACCCGGGCCGCCCATGACGCCGGCGCCCTGGTCATCGGCGCGGACGCCGACGAGTCCAAGGGCGTGGACGAGGAGTTGCGCCAGGTCTTCGTCACCTCGATCGTCAAGCGGATCGACGTCGTCGTCCTCGACTATCTGCGCTCCGCCGCCGCGGGCCGCGTCCAGTCCGGGCAGAAGGAGTACGGCGTGCGGGCCGGCGTCATCGACTATCTCCCGGCGGGCACCGGGCTCACCGCCATCAGGGCCCGGCTGGACGAGATCAAGCGGCGGGTGGCCGACGGCGGAGTCTCGTAGCTCACGTCGCCGAGAATGTGGCGGCGCGGACGAGGGCCGCGGTGGCCGGTGATCGGGACTGCTGCGGCCAGGCGATGGCGAGGGTCGCGGGCGGGGTGTCCGGGAGGCTGAGGTAGGCGACGCCCGGCCGGGGGTAGCGGGCGACGATGGACTCGGGCAGCAGGGTGATGATCTCGCCGAGTTCGACGAGTTTGAGCAGCTGGGGCAGGTCGCGGATGCCGTACTCGTCGACGACCTGATCGAGGAACCGGCGGAGCTCGTCGGGACGTACCGGTTCGGAGATGGGCAGGCCGAGCTCCGCGAAGCGGGCGTGGCCGCGTGCGGCGAGCGGGTGTCCGGCCGGGACGGCGGCGACGCGCGGCTCGACGGCCACCGTCTCGAAGTCGAGGCCGGTCTGGTCGAACGGCACGTAGATCAGGGCGGCGTCGGCCTCGCCCTGGCGCAGCAGGGCCGGTTGCTCGCCCCACCCGCACAGCCGGATCGTGACCGGGAGCGCCGCGGGGTCGGCCGCCAGCCGGGTGAGGATGGCATCCAGCAACCCGGCGTCGCTGTCGGCCTTGACCGCCAGGACCAGTTTCGGCTCGGTGGCGGCGGCGCGCTGGGCCCGCCGCGCGGCGGCCCGCAGGGCTTCGAGGGCGATGCGCGCCTGTTCGAGCAGTACGGTCCCGGCCGGGGTCAGGGTGACGCTGTGCGTGGTCCGCTCGAACAGGGTGACGCCCAGCTCGGCCTCGAGCCGGCTGATGGTGCGGGACAGGGGCGGGGAGGAGATGCCCAGCCGTTCGGCCGCGCGGGCGAAGTTGAGCTCTTCGGCGACGGCGACGAAGTGACGCAGCGGTCGTGATTCCATGGCCCGCCTCCGATCGGTATGTCCCGCAGGGTAACAACCCGGAGCCCCGCGATCCTTCCCGTGCGGGGGCATCGCGCGGCAAGGTCTGACTGCGCGCCCAGCGCCTGGGCGGGTCACCGAGTGGAGGAACCATGATCATTGTCAGCGGTGCGAACGGGAAGCTCGGGCGGGCGGTCGTGGAGCGGCTGCTCGACCGGGTCGCGCCGGAACGCGTCGGCGTGTGCGTACGAGATCCTGAGGGGGCGCGGGAGTTGGCGGAGCGGGGAGTTCGGGTCCGGCGGGGGGACTTCGCCGACGCGTCGAGCCTTGAGCACGCGTTCGAGGCGGCGACCCGGGTGCTCGTCGTGTCGGTGGACACGCACGGTGAGACGGCGGTGCGCCTGCACCGGACGGCGATCGACGTGGCGGCCAAGGCCGGGGCCGAGCGCATCGTCTACACCAGCCACATGGGGTCGAGCCCGTCCTCGCTCTTCGGGCCGATGCTCGACCACGCCGCCACCGAGGCGGCGCTGGCGCGATCGGGGGCGCGCTTCACCAGCCTCCGCAACGGTTTCTACGCGACGTCGGCCCTCATGCTGGTCGGCACGGCTCTCCGGACGGGCGAACTGGCCGTGCCTAAGGACGGCCCGGTCTCCTGGACCTCCCACGGCGACCTGGCCGAGGCGGCGGCGATCGCGCTGACGGAGGACGTTCTCGACGGTACGACTCCCGCGCTCACCGGGGCGGAGGCGATCGACATGACCGGTGTCGCGGCGCTCGCCTCCGAGCTGACGGGCCGGACCATCCGCCGGGTGGTCGTGCCGGACGCCGAGTTCCGGGCCGGGCTGGTCGCCCACGGGGTCCCGGAGGGGGCGGCGGACCTGCTCGTCAGCATGTTCGCCGCGAGCCGCCAAGGCGAGTTCGCCCAGGTCGACCCGGCCCTCGGCCGCTTGCTCGGGCGGCCGCCGGTGCCGCTGCGGGAGGTGCTGGCGCCGGCGATCCCGTAGTTGTCGGTGGCGTGGTGCAGGATCGGCACACCCGATCACCCCGAGGAGACCAGAGTGCCGCCCACCAACCCGCGCATAAACGGCTACAGCTTCCTCCAGGCCATGCACCGGGACGGCTTCTTCCCTGACCACGTCGTCGACCAGGGCAGAGGGATCCTGCTGCGCCTGTGCGAGCGGATCGAGGCCGAGCAGCCGTCGGACCTCACGGCGCTGTACGCCCTCACTCACGCGGCCACGGAAGAGTTCAACGAGCTGGAGGCCGACATCGAGACCACGGCCCGGGAGGAGATCGCCGAGGACTTCTGGTTCGTGGCACAGGCGTACGGCTTCGCTGACGCGGACGCGGAAGAACTGGTCGCGACCCGCGACTGGTGACCCCCGGGGTGACGGACGGCTCTGCGCAAGAGCGTCAAGGTTGTCTCTGGCCTGTCTCGCCACATCGGGATGGGGGTCCTCGGTGAGGATCCGTAAGACGGCTTCCGGTGTGGTGCTCCCGGCGGCGAGCCACCACCGCACGTCGACCGAGTGATCATGAGCAAGCCGTCGCAACTCGTCATGGGGGAGTTCTTCCGACCTCACGGCGGACATACGCACGGCTGCGATCCTGTCGTTCGCGAGAAGACGGAGTTGATCCGGTGTGAGGTGCGGATTCTGCGCCGCGCCGACGCGGACCTTGGCATCGGTGTCGGCTGTCAGACCGGCGAGGATGTCCGCGTCATGCGTGTGCGCTGCCAGGCCGGCTCGGACGTCCGGGGAGGCGTCCCCGGCGAGGGCCGCGTTCGTCTCCTCGTCCAGCCCCGGCCTCTCGGCGAGCAGCCGGCGCAGGACCTCGTCCGCGGACCGGCAGATGGCCCGGCGGATCTCGACACCGGCAGCCGGATGGCCCGGCACGGACCAGCGGACCGACCGGTGCGGATCGTCGGCCAAGGCGACCAGGGCATCCGGGGGACAGGCGGGATTCTCGACCAGGATCTGACGGGTCTTCCGATCCTGGGCCCCGGCGAGTGCGCGCAGCAATCCGGACGGCGCGTCGCTCCGAGCCGCCAGAGCGCGCCTGACCCTGCGGGAGGGGTCGGCCGCCATGGCTTCGAGGATGTCTGCGGGGGTGTCCGGATCGCTCGCCACGGCCAGCCGGACCTGGACCATCTTGTGGTGGGCGCGCTCGCCCCTATCCTGCTGCACCGATCCGTCCTTCCTTCGGCTGGTCCGGCACCTGGGACCAGATCCAGCACACCGCGTCCAGCGAGTGGGTGCCGAACGACGTGGGACGCTTCGGTCGCCCCGACGAGATCGCCGGAGCCGTCGCCTACCTGTGCGGCGGCTACGCCGACTACATCAGCGGCGCCACCATCCTCGTCGACGGCGGCGGTGTCCGCTTCGCCGTGTGATGGGCCGTGGCTTCGGACTTTGACGGTATCCGGAGATAATCCGGTATGGGGAAAAGCTATGAACGCATTGACGGGCGGTTGCGGGAGTTCATCGAGGCGCAGCCGATGTTCTTCACCGCGACGGCGCCTCTGTCGCCGACCGGTACGGTCAATCTGTCGCCCAAGGGGCTGACCGGGTCCTTCGCGGTCATCGACGAGGTCACCGTGGCCTACCTCGACTTCGCCGGCAGCAACGCCGAGACCGTCGCCCATCTGCGGGAGAACGGCCGGATCACCCTCATGTGGTGCGCCTTCCAGGGGCCGCCGAACATCGTGCGCGTCCATGGGCGGGGCGAGCCGGTCTTCCGGGACGACCCTCGTTGGCACGAGCTGATGGCGTACTTCCCCGACATCGACTCCGGCCTGCACGGGCTGCGGGCCGTCATCGTCGTGCACGCCGAGCTCATCCGGGACACCTGCGGCTACGCGGTGCCGTTGATGGCGTACGAGGAGGATCGGGATCTGCACGGTCGGCGCTTCGCCCGTGAGGATGACGAGTCCCTGAGCGCCTACTTCGAGAAGAAGGAGCACGTGGCCGTCAGCATGGACGGGTTGCCCGGCCTCCCGCTGCCGCTGCCGCCGACCCCGGAACGCCTCGGCCCGGGATAAATAATAAGTAAAGCTTCTTATTGACAGGCGTGATGACCCGGGTGTTACATCCTCTCAATCAGGCAGTAAAGGTCCTCCCGGTACGCACAGTCGGCGCACGCCCCGCACCTCCGTGACGGCGTGGGCGAGAAGCCCGTGCCCGGCAGGCCACAGACCGGAGGTCTTCATGCGTAAACCCCGGCTTCTCCTCACGGCCGCGGCCATGCTCCTCACCCTGACCAGCGGCTTTGTCGCCCTCACGAGCAACGAGCCGGCCGCGGCCGCCATCGGTCCCGTCACCTGGGCCGACGAGTTCGACAAACCGGCGGGGACGCCCCTCGACGGCACCAAGTGGAAGTTCGACACCGGTGGCGGCGGCTGGGGCAACAACGAGCTGCAGTACTACACCAACTCCACCCGCAACGTGCAGCACGACGGGCAGGGCCGCCTGGCCATCACCGCCCGCCAGGAGAACCCGTCCAACCTGCAGTGCCACTACGGCACCTGCCGCTACACCTCCGGCCGCGTCCTGACCGCCGACAAGTTCAGCCAGGCGTACGGCCGCTTCGAGGCCAGCATCAAGATCCCCAGGGGCCAGGGCATCTGGCCGGCGTTCTGGATGCTCGGCGGCGGCGACTGGCCGAACACCGGCGAGATCGACATCATGGAGAACGTCGGTCACATCACGAACACCGTCCACGGCACCGTGCACGGCCCCGGCTACTCCGGCGGCGCCGGCATCGGCGGCAGCCGCACGGTGGGCGCGCCGCTGGGCGACGCCTTCCACACGTACGCGGTCGACTGGTCGCCCAACCTCATCGTCTGGTACCTGGACGGCTCGGAGTACTTCCGCATCACCCCGGCCGGCATCCGCGGCAACCGGTGGGTCTTCGACCACCCGTTCTTCATGATCCTGAACGTGGCGGTCGGTGGTAACTGGCCGGGCAACCCGGACGGCAGCACCTCGTTCCCGCAGACGATGCTGATCGACTACGTCCGCGTCTCCGCCTGGACCAACGACAACCCCGGCACCGGCACCGCGCTGCGGTCCAACCTGAACGGCCGCTGCATCGACATCCCCGCCGCCAACCCCGTGGACGCCGCCCGGCTGCAGATGTACGACTGCAACGGCACCGCCGCCCAGCAGTGGTCCATCAACGGCGACGGCACGATCCGCGCGATGGGCAAGTGCATGGACGCCGCGGCGGCCGGCACCGCCAACGGCACCGCGATCCAGCTCTACACCTGCAACGGCACCGCGGCCCAGCGCTTCACCCTCAGCCCCGCAGGCGACCTCGTCAACATCGCCGCCAACCGATGCGTGGACATAGCAGGCCACAACACCGCCAACGGTGCCCAGCTCCACCTCTGGGACTGCACCGGCGCCCCCAACCAGAAGTGGACCCGCGCCTGACAGCACCTAGCCCCCTCCCCGCGGACCAACCGCGGGGAGGGGCTTCCCCGGCGATCAGACGTGCGCGGGGAACCGGTCGGCGGGCCGGCCCTGGCCCCAGTCCGGGTAGGGGACGGGAAGGGCGCTGGCGGCGTCGAGCTCTTTCAGGTCGTCGCCGGTGAGCCGCAGGTCCACGGCTGCCAGGGTGTCGGACAGCTGGCCGGGGCGGCGGGCGCCGACGATCGCGCTGGTGACGCCGGGCTGGGCGAGCGTCCAGGCGATGGCCACCTGGGCGACGCCGGCGCCGTGCCGCTCGGCCACCACGCGCAGGGCGTCGACGATGTCGTATCCGCGCTCGGGGTCGACCGGCGGGACATCGGCCTGCGCACGCCGGCTGCCGGCGTCACCGGCGCCGGTACGGTCGAACTTCCCGGACAGGAAGCCGCCGGCCAGCGGGCTGTAGACCAGCGTGGCCAGCTTGCGGTCCACGGCCATCGGCAGGATCTCCCGCTCGATGTCGCGACCGGCGAGGGAGTAGTACACCTGCTGGGAGACGAACCTGCTCAGGTGATGGAGCTCGGCGGCCCCGAGGTACTTCATCATCTGCCAGGCGGCCAGGTTCGACGCGCCGATGTAGCGGATCTTGCCTTGCCGGACCGCGTCGTCGAGCGCGCTCAGGGTCTCCTCGGGCGGAGTGAGAGGGTCGAAGCTGTGGATCTGGTAGAGGTCGATGTGGTCGGTTCCCAGGCGGCGGAGGCTGTCCTCCAACGCCTGCGTGACCCACGACCTGGACAGCCCGACCTCGTTGGGGCCCTTGCCCATCCGCCCGAAGAGCTTGGTCGCGAGGAGGACGTCCCGGCGGCGGGAGCCCAGCACCCGGCCGAGGATCTCCTCGCACTCGCCGCCCGCGTAGATGTCGGCGGTGTCGACGAGGTTGACGCCGGCGTCGAGAGCCACTCCGACGATCTCGTCGGCGGCCTTGTCGTCGAGCCCTCCGATGATGTTCCACGGCGGGTTGGTGCCGCCGCCGAAGGTCATGGTGCCCAGCGCTATGCGGGATACGAAAACTCCCGTGGCGCCCAGTCGCTCGTACTGCATGAACTGCCTCCCCCTGCTCATTGCCTGCGTCAACGCTAGGGTTCGGCGGGAGGAGGGGGCCATCCTCAGGCGTCTGCGAAACTTACGAGATCCTCTGCGGAGGACCCGTTCAGACTCTTCAGCGCAGGCGCCGCCATCGGGTCGGCCCGGTAGCGTCCCGGCGGCACTCCGATGGTCCGCTTGAAGGCGGCGCTGAACCCGGCCTCCGAGGCATAACCCCACTCGGCGGCCACCGACGCCACCGTACGGTCTCCGGCCAGCAGCTCCCGCGCCGCGGTATGCATGCGCCAGCGCAGCAGATACTCCAGCGGGGGCATCCCCACCAACTGCTTGAACCTGGCCGCGAACGCCGCTCTCGACATGCCCACCGCGTTGCCGAGCTCCGCGACCGTCCATCGCCGCGCCGACTGCCGGTGCATGAGAACCAGCGAACCGCCGATCTGGGGATCACCCAGCGCGCCCAGCCAGCCGTACGGCATCGCCCCGCCCGGCTCCTCGACCAGTGCCCGGACGGCCTGCAGGAACAGCATCTCGGCGAGCCGTTCGATCATCACCGGCGCGCCGATCCGGACCCGGTCCGCCTCGTCCAGGCACAGCTGAAGCAGCGGCTGGATCGCACGGGCGGGTCCCGTACCCGCTCGGATCGCTGTCAGGACCGGCAATCCGGCGAGCAGTGAGGCGACGGTGGGATCGAGGAAGTGGACGCTGGCGCCGAGGACGAGCGTGGAATCCGCGTCCGTGCCGCGTTCGCCGAGCTGGACGATCCGGGTGTCGGACGCCTGGTAGATCCGCTGCCCGTCGTCCAGCGGTGTGGAATGCTCGTCGGCCACCTGGAACCACTGGTAGCCCGACATCAGAAAACAGTCGCCGGCCGAAAGCCGCAGGGCCGGTTCGCCGTCCGCCCCCAGAACACAGGAGCCGGTGAGCACCGCACCGATCTTGATGTGTTCATGGGCGTCGAAGCGCAGCCCCCAGTGACCTGTGGCCTCGATCCCTGACAGGTGAGTGACGTGGACGTTGAGCGCCGCCAGCACATCAAGCAGCGGGTCCAGCATCCTTTCCATGTGCATCGAGAATACTGTCGGTCTGTCGTAGGGTGCCCGTTCGGCAGGAGCGCCCCGCCGAGGCCCAGCGTCGCGATCTAGACGAGTCCCAGCAGGCGGGCGGCGTTGTCCTTGAGGATCTTGGGGCGGACCTCGGGCTTGATCTCCAGCTTGTCGAAGTCGGCCATCCAGCGGTCCGGGGTGATCACCGGGAAGTCGGAGCCGAAGAGCACCTTGTCCTTCAGCAGCGTGTTGGCGTACCGCACGAGCTGCGGCGGGAAGTACTTCGGGGACCAGCCGGACAGGTCGATGTAGACGGACGGCTTGTGGGTGGCGACCGACAGAGCCTCGTCCTGCCACGGGAACGACGGGTGGGCCAGGATGATCCGCAGCTCGGGGAAGTCCACCGCCACGTCGTCGACCAGCATGGGGTTGGAGTACTTCAGCCGGATCCCGCCCCCGCCGGGGACGCCCGCGCCGATGCCGGTCTGGCCGGTGTGGAACAGCGCCGGCACCCCGAGCTCCTCGATGACCTCGTACAGCGGGTAGGCGGTGCGGTCGTTGGGCGCCATGCCCTGGATGCTCGGGTGGAACTTGAAGCCGCGCACGCCGTACCGCTCGACGAGCCTGCGCGCCTCGCGCGCGCCCGCCTTGCCCTTCCACGGGTCGATGCTGGCGAACGGGATCAGCACGTCGGCGTGCTCGGCGCAGTCCTCGGCGATCTCGTCGTTCGGGATGGGAACGTGACCGGTGGCCTGCTCGGCGTCCACGGTGAACACCACCGCGGCCATCCGCCGCTCCCGGTAGTAGGCGGCCATCTCCGGGATGGTCGGCTTCGGGTGCTCCTTGAAGTATTTGGCGGACGCGCCGAACAGCTCGGGGCTCAGCGACCCCTTCCCGTCGCGGGAGACCTCCGCGTGGGTGTGCACGTCGATCGCGACCAGGTCGGCGACGTTCATGACGGGATTCGCCACGTGCTCGGGCCTCCTGTTTCTCGCCACGGCGCACGCCGCGGACCTTCTGCCTGTACGGTGCCGCGCGGATCGGGGGGATCTCCCGACCCGCGCGGCATGATCGGGATACTAGGGCTCGGTCGTCACGGGGACGGCGTCCGGCTCGGGCACGGGCGTCGGCGGGATGATCCGCTTGACGCCGAGCACGGCCACCAGGCTCACCACGCCCAGCCCGGTGATGAGGGCGGCGACCGCGTTGGACGAGCCGGTCGACAGGTACAGCGCGGGGAAGGCCGGGGTGATCGCGCCGGAGACGGTGGCGCCGATCGCGTAGGCGATGGAGATGCCGCTGTAGCGGACCTTGGTGTCGAACAGCTCGGTGAACAGGCCGCCCTGCGCGCCGGCCATGATGCCCTGCACGATCGCGGCGACCAGGAAGGCGACCACCGCGCCCCCGGTGGTCCCGGTGTTGACCAGGGCGAACATCGGGAACGGCCAGATCACCGCGGTGACCGCGCCGATGGCGTACAGCAGCTTGGAGTTGAAGCGGTCGGACAGCAGCGCGGACACGACGATGGCGAGGATCCACACCGAGGTAGAGGCCAGAATGATCGCGAGCAGCGTGTTACGCGTGTAGCCGACCTGGGTGCCGTAGGAGAGCATGTACACGGTCACCGCGTAGCCGATCGCGGGCGGTGCGATCGCGGCGAGGCTGGCCAGGATGAGGTTGCGCGGGTGGTTGCGGAGCAGCTCCCTGAAGGGGACCTTGTTGATCGCCTTCTTCTCCTTGATCTGCTGGAACTCGCGCGACTCCGACAGCCGCAGGCGGATGATGAAGCCGACGATGACCAGCAGCGCGCTCACCAGGAAGGGGATGCGCCAGCCGTAGGAGAAGAAGTCCTCGTCGTTCATGCCGGCGACGAAGAGGAAGGCCAGGTTCGAGGTGAGCACACCGATCGGCACGCCGAACTGGGCGAAGCTGCCGAAGAAGGCGCGGCGGCCCGGGGTGGCGCTCTCGGTGGAGATGAGCAGCGCGCCACCCCACTCGCCGGCCACCCCGAATCCTTGGACGAGGCGGAGGGCGACCAGCAGCATCGGGGCGCCGACGCCGATGGCGGCGTACGTGGGCAGCAGCCCGATGGCGAACGTGGACCCACCGGTCAGGAGCAGGGTCATGACCAGCATCGACTTGCGGCCGATCCGGTCACCGAAGTGACCGATGACCGCGGCGCCGATGGGACGGACCAGGAATCCGGCGGCGAACGCGGACAGGGACGCGAGGGTGGCGGCCTCGGGGGAGGCATCCGGGAAGAACAACCGGGGGAAGACGATCGCCGCGGCGGTGCCGAAGATGAAGTAGTCGTACCACTCGATCGACGTGCCGATGAAGCTGGCAGCGAAGATGCCCTTGGTCGATGGAGCTTTGGTGGTGCCCGTGTTGGCCATGGATGGTGCTCCTCGGAGCGGGGGGGTGAGTGACCTTGAGAGGATCTGTCCGTACCGGATGCTGTAAGTCAGGGATTGGAAACCTGGTTTGTCTTCGGAAAGTAGTCGGCCCGGCGGCTTCGGGTCTTGGGTCTTCTGCGGTGCCTGGCCTACGTCATATGTCGCGGTCGCGACGGGTCGGGCCCGCGATGGGGGCGACCTGGCGCGGCGGTCCTCCTTCGACGGTCAAGGTATGCCCGGAGATCCACCGGGCACGGTCGCTGAGCAGGAACAACGTCGCGTGGGCGATGTCCCAGGCGGTGCCTTCCGTCTTCAGCGCGGTGCTCTCCCGCCGCGGCTCGCGGCGTTCCTCGGGCATGTTCGCCGCGGCGAACGCGCCCCAGATCATGCCGACGCGCACGCAGTTGACCCGGATGCCCTGCGGGCCCAGCGTGGTGGCCGTGCCGTCGGTCATGTTCTCCAGCCCGGCCTTGGCGACCGAGTAGACCATCCCCGGCCCGCGGGCCTGGACCGCCACCGAGGAGATGTTCACGATCGATCCGCCGCGCGGCAGCACGGGGACCGCGTGCCGGGTGACCTGCCAGGCCGAGGTGAGATTGATGGTCATCAGCTCGGCGAACCGTTCGGGGGTCACCTCGAACAGTCCTGCGGGGTCTCCGGAGGCCACGTTGTTGACCAGCGCGTCGAGCCCGCCCAGTCGCTCCACCACCTCGGTGACGGCGGCGGCGCAGGCTCGGTCGGAGGTCACGTCGGCGACCACGGCGACGGCTTCGCCGCCGTCCCCGGCGATCGCCTTCACGGAGCGCTCGGCGGCCTGGGCGTCCCGGTCGAGCACCGCGACCCGCGCGCCGTGCGCGGCGAGAACGCGGCTGATGGCGTAGCCGACCCCCGGCAGCTCGCCGTTCTGGCCGCCGCCGGTGACCAGCGCGGTACGGCCGACCATCCACTGCGGGCCCGCGTCGAAGGGATCGATCAACGGATTCACCGGCATATTTCTATCCTCTACCGCCGTCAAGTGGCGGTTCGATCCGAGCAGCGATGCCCGCCCAGCTGGAGAAGACCCGGACCACCATGGAGATGCCCGCGTTGCGGGCGCCGGCCACGATGATCGGCAGGTTCTTGGGCGAGTTGTCGGCGAAGAGCCGCTCGAAGTCCCCGGTGTCGTCCTCCGTGCGCACGGCCCCGATGTTCCCGGCCCGGACGGCCTTGCCGGCCCGCGCCAGGTCGGCCTTCGGCCGCCCGCAGCGCTCCAGCAGCCAGGTGCGCACGTCGTCCTTGCTCATCCCGGCCTTGGCCAGCAGTTGCGCGTGCTCGGGGCAGAACACCACGCCCGCGCTCGCGTGCTTGAACAGCCAGCTGCCGGTGCGCGACAGGGTGTCGGCGAAGTCGCTCAGCAGCAGCTCGGGATCGTCGGTGTTCCGGTTGTCGACGAACTCGCTGGTCCTGAGCAGCGTGGTGGACACCGCGTCGGAGCCGGCGGCCACGCCGCCGTCCACCGAGAACGGCTCCCACGGGCTCTCTTCCTCGTTCTCGGCGATGCACATCGCCCAGCGTCCGGGGATGCCCTGGGTCGCCTGCTCCAGCACGTGCGGCACCACGCCGAGAGCGTTGCGGACGATCAGCCCGATCGCCCTGGCCACGGTGGCGTTGGCCCGGAAACCGGGACCGAACACCCCGCCGGTGCTGTTGAAGCCGAGGCGCTCGCGTACCGGACCGTTGACCACGATCAGCGGCGCCGGGCCGCTGGTGCTCTGCCAGCCGCCGCCGACCGTGGAGCGCTCGGCCATCAGCGCGTCCCAGGCGGCCAGCACCACCGGGAAGTACTCCGGCCGGCAGCCGGCCATGACCGCGTTGACGGCGGCCAGCTCGACCGACACCTGCCTCTTGAGGTGCTCCAACTGGCCGATGACCTCGTCGGCGGGCCTGGAGGTGGTGGCGAGGAACTCGTCCACGAGCTCGCGCGTCGCCGGCACGACGGGCAGGCCGTCGGTCCAGCCCCGCTCGTACATGTACTCGATGGACTTGTGCGCGGCGTCCAGGGCGTCGGTGACGTCCATGGGCGCCTGGCCCGCGTCGTCGATCGCGGTCATCGAGCGGCCTCGCACAGCCGCCCGGCGACGACGGCGGCCAAATCCTCGGCGCGCTGGGCGACCTGCGCCTCGGTCAGCACCGCGACCGGGTGCGGCGTCAGCAGGAACTCGAAGTCCTTGTCGCCGTGCACCTCGGCCATCGCCCGCGCCGTCACCTCGAAGGCGTCACTGCAGATCACCGCGGTCGGCAGGCCCGCGCGCTCGAACGCGATGCCGTCGGCCGCCGCCGAGGCGCTGCACGATCCGCAGTCGCCGACCCCGGCGACCACCACGTCGCTGACCGCCTTGATCTCGTTCAGCATCGGCTCGTCCACCGGCCAGGCGACGTTCGGCTTGGTGCGCTGGATCGTCACCACCGCGCCGTAGCGGGACTCCAGCAGCCTGCCGATCTCGGTCAGCATCTGGGCGGCGTTCTTCTTGGTGTTGCTCAGCAGTCCCACCCGGGTGCCGACCAGGGTCGGCACCCGTCCCGCCGACGTCGCCACGGTCGCGGTTCCCGCTGACAGGCCGGTCGGGTCAAGGATTCGGTCGAACATCACACACCTCTTCTCGTCAACACACTTCAGCCCGTACGGCGACGCGGTCAGACGTCGCTGGGATAGGTGAGCCGGATGCCGCCGGCGGCGACGCCGAGGATCGGCTCCAGCATGCTCACCATCACGGTCTTGGGCACCAGGCAGTCGGCGCAGCTCTCGGGGTCGGCGGCTATCCGCACGTCGAATCCGGTGTCCAGCTCTTCGACGCTCAGGTGGTAGCCGTCGACGGCCAGCGTGGACCGCATCCGCTCCAGGCGTGCTTCGTCGCGCATCTTCGCCTCACTCACGATCGTGGCCTGCTCAGAGCAATGTAAGACGCGCTCCAGGCGAATGAACCAGGGCTTTCATGAGGCGGAAGGGCGACTGGCAATTCGCGTGCATGCCCTGGTGACTTCCGGAAAGGGAAGCCCGACTTCCGCATAGCGGAAGGCTTTTTCATCCTGTTTGGGCCACTATTGCGAAACTGTCCGTTTGTGTAGCCTTGTTAACGCCCATGTAACTCAGGTCACACAAAACGACGGGCAGGTGAATAGATGACTGTCCTGGCAGACACGTCTCTGGAACCCCATCGCCTGACATCGGCCCAGCGCGTGCTCTCGATCCTCGGCGTCTTCGACACCGAGAACCTGGCGCTGTCCCTCAGTGAGATCAGCCGCAGGACCGGCCTCACCCTCAGCACGACCCACCGACTGCTCAACGAACTCCGCTGCTGGGGCGCGCTGTCCCGGCACAGCGACGGCAAGTACAGCATCGGCCTGCGCATCCTGGAGCTCGGCACCCTGGCACCCCAGGGCGGCCAGCTCCGCGAGATCGCGCTGCCCTTCCTGCATGACCTGCAGCACGCCACCCATGGCAACATCCATCTGGCGGTCCCCGAAGGGCATGACGTGATCTACGTCGAGTCGCTCCGGGCCCGGGACACCGTCCCGGTGCCGAGCAGGCTCGGCGGGCGCTGGCCCATGCACGCGACCTGCACCGGGCTGGTGCTGCTGGCGAACTCCTCCCAGGAGTTCCAGGAGGAGGTGCTCTCTTCCAAACTGCGCCAGTACACCGTGAACACGCTGACCGACCCCGACGCGCTGCGGCACTCGCTGGCCGAGGTGCGCAAGTCGAGTGTGGCCGTCATGGAGAGCCAGCTCACCTACGACGTGATGGCCGTCGCCGTGCCGATCCGCGGCCCACGGGACCGCGTCGTGGCCGCCGTGGGCATCACCGTGCCGAGCGGGTCGATCGCGCCGCACTCCCTGGTGCCGGCGATGGCCGCGACCGCCCGCAGCATCTCCCGGGCCCTCGGCGCGCCGTCGGCCGTGGCCGAACCGCCGGCGCAGCGCCCACCGGCGCACTGGCAGGCGCGCGAGGTCAAGCGCGCGTCGTTCACTCGCCCATCGGGACCGAGGTGACCGGCTCCAGGTCGTAGCGGTGCGGCGGGCCGCCGTCCACGGCCACGATCTGCCCGGAGACCCACCGGGCGCGGTCGCTGAGCAGGAACAGCCCGGCGTGCGCGATGTCCCACGACGTGCCCTCGGTCTTCAGCGACGTGCCCAGGCGGCGGGTCTCGCGCATCGAGTCGGGCATGGAGCCCCGCGCGGCGAACGCCCCCCAGATCGCGCCGACCTGGATGCAGTTGACGCGGATGCCCTGCGGCCCGAGGGTGGTCGCGGCGCCCTCGGTCATGTTCTCCATCCCGGCCTTGGCTATGCAGTAGACCAGGGCGGGGCCGCGCCTGGACACCCCGACCGACGAGATGTTCAGGATCGAGCTGCCGCGCGGCATCACCGGGACGGAGTGCCGGGTGACCTGCCACGCCGACTTGAGGTTGATGGTCATCAGCTGGTCGTACTCGTCCGGGGTGACGTCGAAGATCCCGTTCCTGCCGCCGGCCGCGACGCTGTTGACCAGCGTGTCGAGGGTGCCGAAGCGGTCGACCACCTCGGCGACGGCGTCCGCGCAGGACCGGTCCGAGGTCACGTCGGCGATCACCGGGATCGCCTCGCCGCCCTCGTCGACGATCATCTTGACGGTGCGCTCGGCGGCCTCCAGGTCCCGGTCCAGGACGGCGATCCGGGCGCCGTGCCGGGCCAGCACCCGGCAGAAGGCGTATCCGACCCCGGGGAACGCGGTGCTCTGGCCGCCTCCGGTGACGAGCGCGGTGCGCCCGGCCATCCACTGCGGGCCTGCTTCGGCGAAGGGATCGATCATCGGGTCGTCGGACATTACCTGCTCCAATCCTGGTCAGCCCGGTCGGGGCCGAGGTGAAAAGCGTTCGGGGAAGACGTACCTGGAAGCGCGGGGTCAGCCGGAGATGCGCGTCAGGCGGGACTTCATCTCGCTGCGCTCCAGCGAGCCGGGCGGGACGATGGCGACCGAGGCGCGCACCGTCAGCCGGGCCCGGATCAGGTCCTCGATCTCGTGCCGCAGCCCGTCCTGGTCGCCGGGCTCGTCGCCGACCTCGACCTCCACCCGCAGCGGCGGCTCCACGCTCGGTCCTGGGCCCGGCAGCACGATCTGCACCACGCCGCTGGTCCGGGGGTGCAGCGTCTGCACCAGATCACGGATCGCCGTGGGGAACACGTTCACGCCCCGCAGGATCAGCATGTCGTCGGTACGGCCCACGCAGCGGATGAGCGGCGCCCCGTCGTCGGCGAGGCCGGTGACGAGCACCCGGTCGCGGGTGCGGAAGCGGACCAGCGGGCAGCACTCGCGGTCCACCGAGGTGTAGACGAGCTCACCGGAGGCGCCCGGCTCGGGCACGATGGGCTCGCCGCTCTCCGGGTCGATCATCTCCACGACCACGTGCCGGCCACCGGTGAAGCGCATGCCGCCGGCGCCCGGAGGCTCGGCGAACAGCACCGGCGCCATGTCCGCGTTGCCCAGGCCCTCGGTGACCTGCGCGCCCCAGGCCTCCTGCATGTGCCGCTGGAAGGCGGGCTCGCCGCCGCCGGGCTCACCGCCGACGAAGATCTTCCGGATGCCGAACTCCCTGGGGTCACGCCCCAGCTTGCGTACGTACTCGGCCAGGTAGCGGATGTAGGAGGGGGTGGCGTGCAGCGCGGTGACGCCGAGGCTGTCCAGCGCCTGCACCGCCTTCTCCGACGCCCCGGTGCCGACCGGGACCATCGTGCAGCCGATGCGCTCCAGCGCGTCGCGGATCGGCAGCCCGCCCACGAACAGCGTCAGGCCCGCGCCGTGCAGCACGATGTCCTCGCGGGTCGCGCCCATGGTCATGAACGCCCGGGACACCATCTCGGTCCACGCGTCGGAGTCACGCCGGGTCACTCCCACCCAGCTCGGCTTGCCGGTGGTCCCGGTGGAGGCATGGACGCGGATCACCTCGACCATGTCAACGCCCGCGTGGCCACCGAGCGGCGGCGCGGCCGCCTGGGAGTCACGCAGCATCTGCTTGTCCGTGAAAGGCAGCTTGCGCAGATCGTCCAAGGACACCAGTGCCGTCGGATCGGTCCCGTGCGCGGCGAACAAGTCGGCGTAGAACGGCGAACGCGCGGGCAGCCCGGCGAGCTGCGTGCGGAGCATCGCGGTGACGGCGTTACGGTCCTCAGCCGCGACGAAGCCGGGAATGATCACGTATTGTCCTTCCGGAAAAGCAGGATTGCCATGCCTCATGGCGGCTAGCTGCGGTGCTTCACTATGCCCAGCGCTCCGGCTGACAGACCAGATGACTTTCGCGTCGCGGAAAGCAAATGCGGGCCGCCGCCGCCCGGCTGCGGGGCTCCTGGCTGATCACGTACAGGACACGGCGAGGTGTTTGGTTTCCGCTGAGTGAAATCCGCATCGCATTCATCTGACCTCGCGGACATCCTGACAGCCAAGCGAGACATGGAACGGCGTGACGCCAGGCGAACGCGAGCCGTAGCGCGAGGCGCACGACCACCACCAGGAGAAAGGCCCGCCTTTCATGGCAGACACCGTACGTGCGGCTGTCCAGGTCGCCCCTCACAAGATCGAGGTACGCGAGTTCCCCCGCCCGAAGATCGGCCCCGATGACGGCCTGATGCGGGTCGAGGCCAACGGCATCTGCGGCAGTGACGTCGAGATCTACCGGGGCCACATCGGGTCGATGTCCCGGGAGGACGGCAAGCCGTTCGTGCCCGGCCATGAGCCGATGGGGATCATCGAGGAGGTCGGCGAGCGGGCCGCGGCCCGGTGGGGCGTCCAGCCGGGCGACCGGGTGGCCGTGGAGGTCATCATCCCCTGCCACGCCTGCAAGACGTGCCTGGCCGGCCGCTACCAGGCCTGCCCCAACCGGCAGCCGGGGCACGGGGTGGCCGACACCGAGGTGGCGCCGTCGCTGTGGGGCGGGTTCGCCGAGCTGATGTACCTGTCTCCCAACACGATCCTGCACCTCATCGACCGGACACTGCCGGCCGAGGTCGCCTCGATGTTCAACCCGCTGGGTGCGGGCGTCCGCTGGGGCGTCCACCTGGGCGGGATCGGGCTGGGCGACACCGTGCTGGTCCTGGGTGCCGGGCAGCGCGGCCTGGGCGCGGTCATCGCGGCGCGGGCCGCCGGCGCCGGCACGATCATCGTCACCGGTCTGGAGGCGGACGCGCACAAGCTCGCCCTGGCCCGCGAGTTCGGCGCCGACCACACCCTCGTGGTGGACGGCGAGCAGGCCGAGGACACCGTCGAGCGGGTCCGCGAGATCACCGGCGGCGAATTGGCGGACGTCGCGCTGGAGCTCACCCCGATGGCGGGCGGGCCGATCACCGACGCACTGCTGGCCACCCGGCACAGCGGCCGGGTGGTGCTGGCCGGGCTCAAGGGCCAGCGGGAGATCCCGCTGCGCACCGACCTGATCATCAACCGGGGCCTGACGGTGGTCGGCGCGTTCGGTGTGGACAGCCGTGCCTACAAGGCGGCGATCGGCATCATCGAGTCGCGCCGGTACCCCCTGGAGAAGCTGCACACGCACACCTTCGGGCTGGACGACACCGCCCGCGCGATCGAGGTCCTCGGCGGCGACGTGCCGGGCGAGGCCGGTGTGCACGTCTCCGTCCACCCCAACCTCTGAGCCCCGGCTCCTGAGCATCGACCCGGAGGTTCGACATGCTCGTCGACGCACACGCCCACCTGCTTCCCCGTGACTATCCGGACGACGCCCCCGAGTGTTTCCCGCGCATGGAGCCGATCGACGGCGACACCGCTCGCCTGCACCTGTTCGGCGCTTCAAGGTTCCGCGCCAAGGACGTGTTCTTCGACGCCGAGCGCCGCATCGAGGCGCTGGACGCCTCCGGCGTGACCACCGAGGTGATCACGCCCATGCCGCCGCTGCTGCGCTACGACCTGCCGCCCGCCGACGGCCTGTCGCTGGCGCGGCACGTCAACGAGTTCACCACGACGCTGTGCGCCACCGACCCCGAGCGGCTCATCGGCTTCGGCATCGTGCCGATGCAGGACCCCGAGGCGGCCACCGCCGAGCTGGCGGCGATGCGGGCGGCGGGCCTGGTCGGCGTGGAGATCGCCTCGAACATCGCGGGCGTCTCCATCGGCGACGAGCGCTTCCTGTCGTTCTTCGCCGAGGCGGAGCGGCTGGACATGCCGATCTTCGTGCACGCCCTGCCGTCCCCGACCGACCGGCTGCCCCGCTCGGCCATGGGCACCTACGTGGTGGGCCTGGAAGGCGCGCTCGCCGCGGCCTCGCTGATCACCGGCGGCACCGCGGAGAAGTGCCCGAACCTGCGCGTCTCCTTCAGCCACGCGGCGGGCGGCTTCCCGCTCATGGTGCCGCGCGCCCAGTACTTCTGGGGCGGCACCTGGAACGAGGAGCCGGCGATCCCCGGCAAGGCCATCGCCTACACCGAAGGCCCGTCCCCGCTGGACTACGCCCGCCGCTTCTACTACGACTCGATGGTCTTCGACCGGCGTGCCCTGACGTACCTGATCGACCTGCTCGGGCACGACCGCCTGCTGGTCGGCTCCGACTTCCCGGCCATGGACCGCGAGGAGCCGGCCGGTCGTACGCTGCGCTCCCTCGACCTGCCCGAGGACGTGCTGACCGACATCACCTGGCACAACGCCTACCGCTATCTGGGCATCGACCCGCCCGGTTAGCCCCGCGACCCCCCTGGCAACTCCCCGAAGACGAAGGAGCGATGACGGTGCCGTCCCCACCGCTGCTCGAAGTGAATGACCTGTACGTCCAATTTCCCACTCCTACCGGGCCGGTGAACGCCGTCGCCGGTGTGTCGTTCACCGTCTCGGCCGGTGAGACGGTCGCGGTGGTCGGCGAGTCCGGCTCCGGGAAGAGCGTGTCGTCGCTCGCGCTGCTCGGCCTGCTCGGCTCGGGCAAGATCTCGTCGGGGTCGGTGCTGCTGCGCGGCGACGAGCTCGTCGGGGCCGGCCGGGAGAAGCTGCGGAGACTGCGCGGCGCCGAGATCGCGATGATCTTCCAGAAT
Organism: Nonomuraea glycinis; assembly: GCF_014646515.1. Taxonomy (GTDB): domain Bacteria; phylum Actinomycetota; class Actinomycetes; order Streptosporangiales; family Streptosporangiaceae; genus Nonomuraea; species Nonomuraea glycinis. Next base: position 320,486 of record NZ_BMNK01000009.1, on the reverse strand, counting down.
CCGATGAGCTCGCTGGACCCGCTGTTCACCATCGGGGACCAGCTGATCGAGGCGCTGCGCGTGCATCGGCCGATGTCGCGCCGCGCCGCCCGGGCTCGCGCCGTCGAGTTGCTGCGGGAGGTGGGGCTGCCGGACCCGGAACGGCGGGTGCGGGCCTATCCGCACGAGCTGTCCGGCGGCCAGCAGCAGCGGGTGATGGTGGCGATCGCGCTGACCTGTGAGCCGGCGCTGCTCATCGCCGACGAGCCCACGACGGCGCTGGACGTGACGGTCGAGGCGCAGATCCTGGAGCTGCTGCGGACGATGCAGCGCGACCGCGGCACGGCGTTGCTGCTCATCACCCACGACATGGCGGTGGTGGCCGAGATGGCCGACCGGGTCGTGGTCATGTACGCGGGACAGGTGGTGGAGCACGGCCTGGTCGAGGACGTGCTGCGCGACCCGCGGAACCCGTACACCAAGGCTTTGATCGACTCGATTCCCACTCCGGCCACGCCTCGGGACCGGCCTATGCCGGCCATCGCGGGCAACGTGCCGACGCCGGCGCAGGCGCCTCCGGGGTGCCGGTTCCATCCGCGCTGCCCGTCGGTGTTCGAGCGGTGCTCGGTGGACGCGCCGCGGCTTTACCAGCTGGGCGAGACCCGGGCGAGCCGGTGCTGGCTGCATGAGACCGAGCCGTCGGGCTCGGTCGCCGAGACTGTCGAAGAGGTGCACCGTGTCGGGTAGCGACGTTTCCGTGGCGTCCGGACCGCAGCTCGCGGACGAGCGGGCGGCCCCGTTGTTCGAGGCGCGGGACCTGGTCAAGCAGTTCCGGTCGCGGCGCACGGTGGTGCAGGCGGTCAACGGGGTCTCGCTGAAGATCCCGCGCGGCCGGACCGTGGGCCTGGTGGGGGAGTCCGGCTCCGGGAAGTCCACCGTCGCCCGGCTGGCCCTGCGCCTGCTCGACCCCACCTCCGGCGAGGTGAGCTTCGACGGCGTCGACCTGCTGCGTGCCTCGCGGGCCGAGATGCGGGCGCTGCGGCGGCGGATGCAGATCGTGTTCCAGGACCCGCTCGGTTCGCTGAACCCCCGGATGCGGGTGCTCAACGCGGTCGGCGAGCCGCTCAGCGTGCACGGGATCGCCAAGGGCAAGGACAAGGCGGACCGGGTGGTGGAGCTGCTGGAGCGGGTCGGCCTCAGCTCCGGCGACCTGTACAAATTCTCCCACCAGTTCTCCGGCGGGCAGGCGCAGCGCATCGGCATCGCCCGCGCGCTCGCCACCGACCCGGACCTGATCGTCTGCGACGAGGCCGTCTCCGCGCTCGACGTGTCGGTGCAGGCCCAGGTGCTGAACCTGCTCAAGGAGCTGCAGGCCGAGCTCGGCCTGTCCTACCTGTTCATCGCGCACGATCTCAACGTCGTGCGGTACATGGCCGACGAGGTCTGCGTCATGTACCTCGGCGAGATCGTGGAGCGGGGCGACGGTGACGAGCTGTTCGCCGATCCGCGGCACCCGTACACCAAGATGCTCGTCTCCGCCGTGCCCGAGTTCGCGCCCGAGCTGGCCGACGGCCGCGGTCGCCGCTCGATCCCGCGCGGCGAGCCCGCCAGCCCGAGCGATCCGCCGCCGGGGTGCCGGTTCCATCCCCGCTGCCCGCAGGCGATGCGGCGGTGCCGAGAGGAAGCGCCTGCCATGCACCGAGTTCCGACCGGCCGCGCCGTGGCCTGTCACCTGTTCGACGCCCCCGCCGCCCCCGCCGACGCCGAACGGGAGGCGAGCGAGCGATGATCGGCTACGCCCTGCGCAGGCTGGGGTTCGGCGCGGTGGTCATGTTCCTGGTCACGGTGTTCGTCTTCATGATCATGCGGTTGGTGCCCGGCGACGCGGTGAGCCTGCAGCTGCAGGACACCGGGGTGAGCAAGGCCGAAGCCGACGCCATGCGGGCGGAGTTCGGGCTGGACGACCCCGTGTGGGTGCAGTTGTGGACCTGGCTCGGCGATGCCGTCCAGGGCGATCTGGGCACGTCGTTCTACAGCGGCGAGTCCGTCGTGGACCTGTTCCTGGCCCGGATTCCGGTCACCGTGCAGCTCGGCCTGATGGCCATGATGCTCGGCGCGGTGCTCGGGCTCGTGGTCGGCGTCGTCGCCGCGGCGACCCGCGGCTCCATGGTGGACGGCGCCATGCGGCTGTTCGCGGTGGCGTTCCTGTCGGTGCCGAACTTCGTCGTCGCGCTGCTGGTGCTGACCGGGCTGGCGATCTGGTTCGCCTGGTCGCCGCCGATCGTCTACACCGGCCCGGCCGAGGACTTCACCAGTTGGGCGCAGCAGATCGCGATCCCGGTCATCGCGCTGGGCACCGGCGGCATGGCCTCGGTGGCCCGGCTGACCCGGTCGTCGATGCTGGAGTCGCTGGGCTCGGACTACATCCGCACGGTGCGCGCCAAGGGCGTCCGGGAGCGGGTGGTGATCGCCAAGCACGCGCTGCGCAACTCGACGATCGCGGTGCTCACGCTGCTCGGGCTGGAGCTGGCCACGGTGCTCGGCGGCACGGTGATCATCGAGCGGATGTTCTCGCTCCCCGGCACCGGACAGCTCATCTACCAGGCGGTGCTCGACCGGGACTATCCGGTGGTGGTGGCCTGCACGATTTTCTACGCCGGTCTGTTCGTCATCACGATCATTCTGATCGACCTGCTGTACGCGCTGGTCGATCCGCGGATCCGCTCCGGGAAGGCGCTGTCGTGACCCAGAAGCCGACATTGACGGACGAGGCGCCGGCCGTACGATCCGCACCGAAGCCGCCCCGGCCGCCGCGCCGGCTCGGGGTGCGCCAGGTGCTGACGGCGCTGCGCACGTTCGTACGCTCCCAGCCGCTGGGCGCCGCCGCGTTGCTGCTGATCTGCTTCTTCGTGTTCGTGGCCGTGTTCGCGCCCCTGGTGGCCCCGTACGATCCGGTGCAGCAGTTCCGCCGGGACATCCTGGAGCCGCCGTCGGGCACGTACCTGTTCGGCACCGACGACCTCGGCCGCGACGTGCTGAGCCGGACCATCTACGGCGCTCAGACGTCGTTGCTCATCGGCGTCGTGACCACCGGCGTCAGCCTGGTGCTGGGCACCGCGATCGGCGTCGTCTCGGGCTACTTCGGCCGGGCCCTCGACGTGGTGGTGCAGCGGGTGATGGACTCCGTGCAGGCCATTCCCGGCATCGTGCTGCTGCTGTTCATCGCGGTGATCCTGGGCCCGTCGGTGCGTAACACGATCATCGCGCTGACCGTGGTGATCACCCCGTCGTTCAACCGGATCGCCCGCGCCGAGACGCTGCGGGTCCGCCAGGAGCCCTACGTCGAGGCGGCCCGGGCGACCGGCGCGCACGCGCCCCGCATCCTGGCCCTGCACGTGCTGCCCAACCTGCTGGCCTCGGTGCTGACCCTGGGCAGCCTGATCTTCGCCGGAGTGATCATCGCGGAGTCGGCGCTGAGCTTCCTCGGTATCGGCGCGCCGCCGCCCACCCCGTCCTGGGGCCTGATGCTCTCCGAAGGGGTGCGCTACGTCGAACGCGCCCCCTGGCTGATCATCGTCCCCTCCATCGCGCTGTCCATCGCCGTCTTCAGCTTCAACCTCCTCGGCGACGCGCTGCGTGACCATCTCGACCCACGCCTGCAGCGGCGGGCCCTCGACCGGGTCACCGGACTGTGGTGGGGCCGGCGCATGCTGTCCCGCCTGGCCCCGAGCCTGTCCCGCGCCGCCGACAAGAACTGATCCGACATACCCGGTCGGCCGATTCCGGCCGTGCCCCCGGACCCCCCGCGCCGAGGCGCGATGATTCATTGGAAGGCAGGACCATGGAAAGTTCATGGAAGGGACGGGCCGCCTCGAACGCGGCGGTCCACCCCCGTCGGGGACTCGGCGTGAAGCGCCGGCCGCTGCTCGCGGCAGCGCTCGTCACGGCGCTGACCCTGACCGGCTGCGGCGGCGGTGGCGGCACCGGCGGCAGCACCGACAGCGGCGCCGCGGCCCCGGTCGGCGCGCCCAAGCCGGGCGGCACGGCCGTGCTCCAGCTTCCCTCGGAGATCACCAACGGGCTCAACCCGCTGATCAGCAGTGACCCGACCCTGAACACGCTGCTCTCCGGCTCCGTCTACGGCAAGCTCATCGACATCAAGGTCGGGCCGAACGTGAAGGCGTGGGAGCTGGAGCCGGATCTCGCCGAGTCCTGGGAGGTCGCCAAGGACGGCAAGTCCTACACCTTCAAGCTGCGCAAGGACGTGCGCTGGCACAACATCGCGCCGGTGAACGGGCGGGCGTTCGTCGCCGACGACGTGGTGGCCACCTTCGAGGCCCTGAAGAAGGCCACCCGGGTGCACCAGTGGATGATCGAGCCGGTCACCAGTATCGAGGCGCCGGACGAGCACACCGTCGTGTTCAAGCTGAGCAAGCCGTACGCGCCGATGCTGGACTACCTCGCCTACCACTTCAACATGATCCTGCCCAGGGAGGGTGTCGAGGGCAAGTTCGACCTGGCCACCCAGGCGATCGGGACCGGCCCGTTCATGCTCGACAAGCACACCCCCGACGTGGAGTGGGTGTTCAAGAAGAACCCCGACTACTACATCAAGGGCAAGCCGTACGTCGACGTGATCAAGCGCCCGATCATGACGGACATCGCGGCCGTCACCGCGGCGCTGCGCAGCGGACGCCTGGACTCCGGCACCACCAGCGACCAGAACGTGGCCAAGCAGCTCGGCGAGCAGGGCCTCAAGGTCGCCGAGACGCCCGGCGCCCCGGTCAGCTTCTTCATCAACCCCAAGGTCGAGCCGTTCGACGACCTGAAGGTGCGGCAGGCGGTCGCGCAGGCCATCGACTGGGTCGGGATGGGGGAGAACATCCGCGGCAAGTTCAACCTGACCTCACTGGTACGGCCCGACACCAGCGCCGCCGCGCTGACCCGCGACGAGGTGCTCAAGCTCCGGCCGTACGATCCTGAGAACGCCAAGAAGCTGCTGGCGGAGGCGGGACTGCCGAACGGGTTCTCCACCAAGCTCATGGTGCAGCGCGTCGATGACGAGGACGTCCGTGAGGCGCAGTGGATGCAGGAGGACCTGGCCAAGGTCGGCATCAAGATGGAGCTGGAGATGGTCGACCCGGCCACGGGCATCGACCGGCGCCGTAAGCACGACTTCCCCATGGCCAAGGCGCTGCGTGGCGTGCACCTGCCCGACCAGGTGTGGCGTGACTTCGAGAAGGAGTCGCTGGAGAACTACACCTCGGTGGACGACGCCGAGCTGTACGAGCTGCTCGCACAGTCCCGCGCGGAGCAGGACGAGGACAAGCGCAACGAGATCTACCGGAAGATGCAGACGCGGATGGAGACCGAGATCGTCCAGGTGCTCTACCCGATCCAGAAGTTCGACTACGGCATCACCGGCGCCCGGGTGCAGGGCCTGTACGAGAGCCCGATCTACCACGGCAGGCGGCTCGCGGACATGTGGCTGAACGAGTCCTAGACCATCCCGCACGGCGCGGCGGCCACCGGATCTCTCCTGGTGGCCGCCGTTCGTCGTGCCCGGCTCTGCCGTGGAGTCGTGCCCGGTCCGGTGCGCGGCTCGGTCATGGAACAGGAGAGTCCGGGTCACAGCTTCCCAGGTGACGCCGTCGTTAGCTTGCCAAGGAAGCTACGACGGCAGGGAAGGTCGAGATGAACACAGATACGGTCGCTCCACAGAGCGTCACCGCCACCGGGCCGGCGGTTCCGGGCGGTGATCGGTGGCGCTGGGCCTGGCTGGCCGCCGGGGCGGTGCTCTGGCTGTTCGCCGCGCGTGGCCGCTTCGACATCGCGCTTGCGGCCTGGCTGTCACCCCTTTTCCTGCTGAGGTTCACCAGGACCAGCCCGGCGGCCACCGGCCTGTTGCTGGTGTGGCTGGCGTCCGTGCTGGCGAGCGTGTTCTGGCTGGTCGAGACCGCCGTGCCGATGACGCCGTTCGTCGTGGTGGGGATCATCGCGCTCGGCACCCTCACCGTGGTGCCGTACGTGGTGGACCGGCTCGTCACGCCGGGAGCCGGCACCGTGGTGGGCCTGCTGCTGTTCCCGGCGGCGCTCGCGGCCTGCGAGTTCGCGATGACGCTCATCAGCCCCTTCGGCACCGCGTTCGGCGTGCCGGCCGGGACCCAGCACGGCACCCTGGAGCTGCTGCAGGTGGTCGGGTTGACCGGCCCCTACGGCGTGGGCTTCCTCCTCGGCCTGTTCGCCACAGTGGCCAACCACTTCTGGGCGAACCCGCGCAGGGCGGGCGCCGTGCTCGGCTCCTTCGCCGCCGTGCTGCTGGTGCTGCTGCTGGCCGGCGGGGCCCGGCTGGCGTTCTTCGCGCCGGACGGAGACCGGGTGCGGGTCGCGGGCATCAGCCCGGACACCTCCATCACCCGTGAGCTGAAGGGCGTGATCGGCGAGAACGTCACCCAGCAGGAGGTGGCGGGACAAGATCAGGCGGCGGTACGGGCCGCCTTCGACAAGGTGAACGCCAACATGCTGACCCGGTCGCGGGAGGCGGGGCAGGCGGGCGCCAAGATCGTGATGTGGTCGGAGCAGGCGGCCAACGTGCTGGCCGCCGACCTGCCGGCGTTCCTGGGCCAGGTCGCCGCCACCGCGCGCGAGAGCCGGATCTACCTTCAGGCCGCCGTGAACCTCTACCTGCCGGAGGCGCCGTACGCGGCCAACCGCGCCTACCTGTTCGACCCGGAGGGCAAGCAGGTGTGGGTCTACAACAAGGCGCATCCGGTGCCCGGCCTGGAGTTCTATCCGGGCGGTGACGGCGTGGTGCCGGTCGCGGAGACGCCGTACGGACGGCTGGCCACGGTGATCTGCTTCGACGCCGACTTCCCCGAGCTGTTGCGGGTGGACGCCGACATCATGATGGTGCCCGCCCGCGACTGGCCCGAGGTCGGCGCGATGCACAGCCAGAACGCGCAGCTGCGCGCCGTCGAGAACGGGTACGCGATGATCCGGCAGGCTGAGTTCGGCGTGTCGGGCGCGTTCGACCAGCAGGGCCGGACGCTCGCCGCCCACGACTACGCGGGCGCGGACCGGCACATCGTGTACTCCGACGTGCCCACGGGCGGCGCCTGGACCGCCTACCGCGTGATCGGCGACACCTTCGCCTGGCTGTGCATGGCCGGGACCGTCGTCGCGATCGGCCTGGCGGTGCGCGACCGCCGGTCCCGCCGGAGCAGTTAGGCCCCGCTCGTCAGCGAGTGCCGGTCCTGCCGGAGCAGCTAAGCCTTGCTCGTCAGCGAGTGCCGGTACTCGCCCGGCGGGCTGCCGACCCAGCGTGTGAAGGCCCGCCGGAACGCGCTGGGCTCGGAGAACCCGAGCCGGTAGGAGAGCTCGTCGATGGACTCCCGGCCCTGCCGCAGGCTGTTCACGGCGATGTCGCGGAGCAGCTCCTCGCGCACCTGCTGGAACGACGTGCCCTCCTGCCGCAGGAGGCGGCGCATGTGCTGGACGCTGACCGACAGCCGGGCCGCCACCTGGTCGGCCCGCTCCCAGTGCGTCATGTCCCCGCGTTCGAGCATGTTGCGCACCCGGTCGGTGGTCGTCGTGCCGTAGTCACGAAGGTAGATCAGGTCGACCGGTGACCTGCGGATATAGCTCAGCAGCTCCGGCTCCTCCCGGACGACCGGAGCGGCCAGCAGGCGGGCGGCGAAGCTGATCGACGCCGTCGGCGCGTCGAAGGACGCCTGCCGACCGAAGATCGAGGTGTACTCGGCGCTGTAGTCGGGTTCGGCGAAGGGCAGCTCCAGGCCGGACAGCGGGATCCGCCGCGCCACCAGCCAGGACATGAAGCGGTGGACGCAGGTGAGCATGAGCTCGGCGGCGAGTGGCCGTACGTGATGGAGCGGTTCGGCGGCGAACTCGATCCTGCAGGTGTCGCCGTCCACCACGAGGCGGCTGCGTGAGTATCCGGTGGTGATCGACACGAACGCGACCAGCCGCTCGAGCGCGGCCCGCAGATCCGGGGTGTGGATCAGCCCCAGCGAGATCATCTGGAAGGTGCCCCGGGGCACCGGCCGCGGCCCGAGCCGGAGCAGCTCGTCCCCGGTGAGCCGCCACAGGACCCGCATCGCGGTGACCGTCTGCTCGCAGCTGAGGCGGGTCGTGTCGGGGCGGGTCAGCGCGGGCCACAGCGGCAGGCCCCGCAGCTCCCGCCGGACGTCGATCCCGGCTGTCTCGGTTGAGGCGATGGCTGATCGGACGAACTGGATCGCAACGCTGTCTTCCGACATGAAACACATACTGCCGCGCGGGTGACTCCGGCAGCCGCTCACTTCGGTCACGCCTTGACATATCCCCCCGCGTCGACGGCGGCGAAGTCTTGCTAAAGCGAAACGGAGTGGTCAATATCTGTATATAAACAGTCATATCCGGTCGTTTTGCGACTGGATACGACCGGGATGGACCTCCGAACGTCTGAAGGTGACCATGAGACGCAGAGCCATAGCGCTCGCTGCCGTCGCGGTGTTAGCCATGACCTCTTTCGCCATCACGCCCCCCGCCCAGGCCGCCGGCGAGCCGTTGCCGTACCCCGAGGTGGGCCGGGGCACCCGCATCCTGGATCACGACGCCCTGCTCACCGGCTACGCCGAGCCGGAGTGGTACAAGGCCAACATCCCCTTCCTGGACGTCCCGGACCGGGAGATCCAGGATGTGTACTACTACCGGTGGAGCACGTACAAACGGCACATCCGCTACACCGACACCGCCACCGGCCACATCCTCACCGAGTTCCACAACGCCCCCGGCTACGCCGCCCCGCTCGGCGGCATCGTCGCCGCCGCCGGTCACCACATCTACGAGGGCCGGTGGCTGCGCGACCGCCGGCCGGTCGACGACTACCTCCGCTACTGGCTGCGCGGACCCGGCGCCGGGCCCAAGCCCAAGACCGACCACCTCAACGAGGACACCGACGACTGGGCGCACCAGTACGGCTTCTGGGCGGCGGACGCGGCCTACCAGCGCTCCCTCGTGACGGGCGACACCAAGCTCGTCAAGAGCCTGCTCCCCGACCTGATCCGCCAGTACGACAAATGGGGCAACCAGTACGACAAGAAGCTCGGCCTGTACTGGTCGGTGCCCGTGTGGGACGCGATGGAGTACACCGCCTCCTCCTACGAGAGCGACCCGGCCGACCCCTACCACGGCGGGCACGGATACCGGCCGACGCTGAACGCCTACCAGTACGGCGACGCCAAGGCCATCGCCGCCATCGCCCACACCCAGGGCGACACCGCCACCGCCCGCCGGTTCGAGCAGCGGGCCAAGGACCTGCGCACCGCACTGCACCGCAGGCTGTGGGACCCGCAGCGGCAGTTCTTCTACCACAAGGCCCGCGCCGACCTGGACCCGCAGCAGCGGCTGGTGGCCAGCCGCGAGCAGATCGGCTTCGTCCCCTGGATGTTCGACATGGCCGACGCGGGCACCGAGCAGGCGTGGGCCCAGCTCCTCGATCCGCAGGGCTTCGCCGCGCCGTACGGGCCGACGACGACCGAGCGGCGCAGCCAGTGGTTCATGCACGACGCGCTGACGGGGTGCTGCCGGTGGGACGGGCCGAGCTGGCCGTTCGCCACCTCGCAGACGCTGACCGGGATGGCCAACCTGCTCAACGACTACGACCAGTCGGTGGTGGACAACGACGACTACTACCAGGTGCTGCGCGGGTACGCGCGCAGCCAGTACAAGGACGGCCGGCCGTACGTCGCCGAGGCGCACCACCCGGACGAGCCGCGCTGGATCTACGACGGGCGCGGTCACAGTGAGCACTACAACCACTCCACCTACACCGACCTGGTGATCAGCGGCCTGATCGGCCTGCGCCCGCAGCCGGGCGACCGGCTGACGGTGAACCCGCTGGCCCCGGCGTCCTGGGACCACTTCGTCCTGGAGAACGTCCCCTACCGGGGGCACAACGTCACCGTGCTGTGGGACCGCGACGGCACCCGGTACGGGCAGGGCGCCGGCCTGCGGCTGTACGTGGACGGGCGGCGGATCGCCTCCCGGCCGACCCTCGGCGAGCTCACCGCCCCGCTGCCCGCCTCCGTGCCGGAGGCCGGGACGCCGGCGATGGTGAACGACGCGGCCAACCCGCACGGGGTCGGCTACCCCCGGCCGTTCGCGTCGTACACCAACGACATCGACAGCGTGTGGGACACCGTGGACGGGCGGATCTACTACGACGACATCCCGCACAGCCGGTGGACCAACTACCGCTCCCCGAACGCCCAGGACCATCTCGGCCTGGACTTCGGCGTGCCCACCGAGGTCAGCGACGTGCGCTTCCACCCCTACGACGACGGCGGCGGCGTACGGGCGCCGGCCGGATACCGGCTGGAACACTGGGACGGCGCGACCTGGCAGGAGGTGCCCGGCCAGCGCCGCACCCCCGAGCGGCCGGCCGCCAACGCGCTCAACCGGATCACCTTCCCCGCGCTGACCACCACCAGGCTCCGGCTGGGGTTCGACAACCCGCCGGGCGCCTACGTCGGAGTCGTCGAACTGCAGGCCTGGTCACCCACCACCGACGACGCCCACCTGACCGTGACCCCCGCCGACCAGCCGACCACCGTCAACACCCCCGCCGAACAGCCGACCACCGTCAACACTCCGGCCACCCCCGCCGACCAGGTGACCACCGTCTTCACCAACACCGCGGCCAGCCCCGCCACGAACGTGCGGGTGACCCTCGCGGTGCCGCCCGGCTGGACGGCCCGGCCGCACGGCTCGCCGGGCGCGACCCGGGTACGGCCAAGAGGCGAGCTGACCGTGCGCTGGACGCTGCGACCCCCGTCAGGCACCGCGCGACCGGGCGGCCACCCGGTGCGGGCCTTCGCCCGGTACGGGTCGCCCGGCCGTCCGAAGCAGGTGTCCAGCACCTACGGGCGGTTCCTCGTACCCCTAGATCTGGCCGCGTTCCCGCAGGTGGACGCCGCCGACGCGTTCGGCGCGGACACCTCCGCGAGCTACACCGCCTACCAGCCGTCCGGCGGGGAGGCCAAGCCCGCGATCGCCGTCGGCGACGGACGGTTAGCCGCGACCGGCGCCACGCCGTACTTCGCCCTGATGGCCGGACCGGCCCCGCTGCCGCCCGGCGACGCCGTCAGCGTGCTGACCGCCGGCTCGTTCGCGGGCCACGGCCGGCCGGAGGACAGCGTGTTCGTGGGCTGGGTGAAGGACGCCTCCACCTACGTGACCGCCTGGTACAACCACACCCGCCAGATGTCCGGCCTCAACGTCAGCGTGAACGGCCACCTCCTGCCCCTGGCGGGCGACGCACCGCTGACCCTGAAACCCGGCGACCGCTTCGCGCTGCTCCTGTCGGGCACCACCATCACCTCCTACGCCGAGAGCGCGGGCGTGTGGCGGGAGTTGCGCACCGCCGATCTAGGCGACACCCTCGCGACCCCCGAGGCCAGACAGGGCCACCGGTACGGCTTCGGACTACGCGGCTCCACCGGCACGATCACCATCACCGCCGTGGAGGCCCGCCGCCCGTAGCCACCAGTGCACTCCGGTGCTTCCCGACCCCGGCCGGGAAGCACCGGTCAAGCGGGCGGAGGTCAGTCCAGGTGGGTGGCGATCTCGGCGATCTGCTGGCGCTGGCCGTTGATGAGCTTGCCGGCGAGGTCGAGGGTCGGCTTGTGCTGACCCTTGCCCTGGACGGCCTCCACCATCGTGATGCCGTGGCCGAGGTGCGTGGACAGCAGGGTCAGCCAGGTGCGGTCGAACTCGTCGCCGGACTGCCGCGCCATCGTGGCCATCTGCTGCTGGCTGAGCATGCCGGGCATGCTGTGCGTGCTCTTCGCGTTCTCTTCCGGGATCGGCTTCTTCCAGGCGGTCAGCCAGGCCGACATCTGCCTGATCTCGGTCCGCTCGTCGTCGATCAGATGCTCGCTGACCGTCAGCACGTACTCGTTGCTGGTCCGCGTGGCCACCAGCTCGGCCATCTGGATGGTCTGCTGGTGGTGGGGGATCATCTCCTGGGAGAAGCGCACGTCGGCGTCGTTGTACGACTCCGCCACGTCAGCGGCGGCGGCGGAGACCGGAATGGGGTCCCCGCTGGCGGGCGCGCAGGCGGCGAACAGTGGGACGGACAGCACCACGGCAACCGCCGCGAACCGGAAACGTGGCGGACACCAGGCGCTCGACATGGATCGCCCCTCTCTGCTGGACGGCTAAAGAGAGATACGCCGCCCGGCCGGAGAAAGTTCAGACAGTGGTGTCGGCGATGAGAGGCTCCAGCACCAGACCGGGGTGGTCGGACTTGATGGAGCCCATCCGCCAGCGGTCGGTGAAGACCGCCAGCAGCGTCTCGTCGCTGCTGCGCATGAGGACCTCGGCGCCGCGCTGGCCGGCCATCAGCTCCGCCGAGGCGCTGTCGGTGCGCCGGGCGAGGGTGTAGTCGAGGTGGTCCAGGCTGATCTCGGCGCCGAACTCGGCGGCCAGCCGGTGCTGGACGACCTCGAACTGCATGGGCCCGACCGCGGCCAGCACCGGGGCCTGGTCGCCGCGCAGGTCGGAGCGGAGCACCTGGATGACGCCCTCGGCGTCGAGCTGGTCGATGCCGCGGCGGAACTGCTTGGACTTGCCGCTGTTGCGGGCGCGGGCGACCGCGAAGTGCTCGGGCGCGAAGCTGGGGATCGGCGGGTACGTCACCGCCGGACCGTCGTAGAGGGTGTCGCCGGGCCGCAGCGCGGTGGCGTTGACCAGGCCGACGACGTCGCCGGGGAAGGCCTCGTCCACGGTGGCGCGCTCCTGGCCGAACATCGCCTGGGCGTACTTGGTGGCGAAGGGACGGCCGGTGGCCGCGTGGGTGAGCACCATGCCACGCTGGAAGCGGCCGGAGCAGACGCGGACGAACGCGATCCTGTCCCGGTGCGCCGGGTCCATGTTGGCCTGGACCTTGAACACCAGTCCGGAGAAGGGCGACTCCACCGGGCGCGGCCGGTCGGCGATGTCGGCGCGCGGGCCGGGGGCGGGGGCGAGGTCCGCCAGGGCGTCGAGCAGCCGGCCGACGCCGAAGTTGGTCAGCGCGGCGCCGAACAGCACGGGGGTCGACTCGTGCGACTCGAAGGCCTTCTGGTCGTGGTCGGCGCCGATCTCGTCGAGCAGCGCCACCTCCTCGCCGGCCCGCAGCCAGTCGCCGCCCCACTCGGCCTGCGCCTGCTCGGTGGTGAGGTCGGCCTCCTGCGCCTTGGTCGCACCGCCCGGGGTGCGCAGGTAGCGGATCAGGCGCTGCTCGGCCCGGTCGACCACACCGTGGAAGTCGCCGGAGATGCCGACCGGCCAGGTGATCGGGGTCGGGCGCAGGCCGGTGCGCTCCTCGATCTCGTCGAGCAGTTGCAGGGCCTCGCGGCCGGGCCGGTCCCACTTGTTGACGAACGTGATGACCGGGATGCGGCGGTGCCGGCAGACCTCGAACAGCTTCATGGTCTGGGGCTCCATGCCCTTGGCCGCGTCGATCAGCATCACCGCGCAGTCGACGGCGGCCAGCACCCGGTAGGTGTCCTCGGAGAAGTCGGCGTGGCCGGGCGTGTCGACCAGGTTGAACACATGGCCGCGATGCTCGAAGCGCAGGGCCGCCGAGGTGATGGAGATCCCTCGGGTGCGCTCCAGCTCCATCCAGTCGGAGGTGACGCCACGCCGCCCGGCCTTGCCGTGCACCGCGCCCGCCTGGGTGATCGCGGAAGCGTGCAGCGCCAGGGCCTCGGTCATGGTCGACTTGCCCGCGTCCGGGTGACTGATCACAGCGAACGTCCTGCGCCGTTTCGCCTCCCCGGCAACGTCCGTCATCGTGTCACTCCGTCGCTGTAGGTCTGCGCACGCCACTGTACCCAACGTTCAGGTACGCACGTTTCCCCGCGCTACCCTGACCGCGAGCCGACACGACCCGGGGGAGAGCGCGATGAGCGTCAGATTCGAAGAGCTCGACTGGCGGCCCACCCCGCTCGGTGACCTGAGCCTGCGCCGCCGGCGCGAACCGGTCCTCGGCACGGACGTCCACGAGATCAAGCTGGGCGACGACTTCCTGATGTCCAGCCTGTTCACCGAGGCCGAGATCCAGCTCGCCCGGCTCGGCCTCGCCGCCCTGGACCACGACGCGCTCGATGTCGCCGTGGGCGGCCTCGGGCTGGGCTACACCGCGCGCTCGGTCCTGGAGGACGCCCGGGTGCGCTCCCTGGTGGTGATCGACGCGCTGCCGGAGGTCATCGAGTGGCACGAGCGCGGCCTGCTGCCGCTCGGCCCCGGCCTGACGGGCGACGCCCGCTGCCGGTTCGCGCACGGTGACTTCTTCGCCATGGCCGCCACGCCCGCCGGGCTCGACCCCGAGAGCCCGGGGCGGCGCTTCCACGCCATCCTGGTCGACATCGACCACGCCCCTGACCACGTCCTGCACCCCGGCCACGCCGCCTTCTACCGGCCGGACGGGCTGCGCGGGCTGGCCCGCCACCTGCACCCCGGCGGCGTCTTCGCCCTCTGGTCGAACGACCCGCCCAGCGATGAGTTCAACGCCTGCCTGGAGCAGGTCTTCGACACCTGGCAGGCGCACGTCGTCACCTTCCCGAACCACCTGCAAGGCCGTCCGTCGACCAACACGGTGTACGTGGCCAAGCTCGGCTGAGAACCGTTCTGATCAGGATGTACGGTCACGGGAACGCTGGCTCTGGGTCACCAGCTCATTCAGGAGCCCGCACCGATCGCCGGGACATCACCCGGATAGTCCAGGCTCATCGCGTCGGCCGGGCTCATCGCCACCCGCGAGAAGTGTGAGCTGATGGCCAAGGCCGAGGGCGGCTGATCGGACGGGGGCTGCCATTCCTGCGAGGATGATCGGCATAGAACCGGTCAAACGCGAAGGAATGTTGAAATGTCCCCCGTTGCCCTGCTCGCCGACCTGGGTCACCCCTACCCACTGATCCGTGGCGGCGGGCTGTTCCTGCTCGGCGTCGGTACGGGCTTCCTGCTGAGCTGGATCTTCAACAAGCACTGGCTGCCGTTCGTCATCGGCGGCTTCGTCACCGGCTTCGTGGGCAGCGGCCTGAGCGCGCTGCTGCCCAGCTTGGGGACGCCGTCGATCGCGCAGATCGGCGGACTGGTGGGGGCGTTCGTGCTGGAGGGCGGGCTGATCTATCTCGTGCTCACCAAGACCAAGGACGCCGACGACTACCAGACCACCATCCTGTGGATCCTGTTCGTGGTGGGCGTGCACTTCGTGCCGATGGGGCTGGCGCACGGCCCGCTGATCAGCATGCTCGGCGTGCTCACCATGGCCAACGCCTACGCCGGGATGCGCCTCAAGGCGCCGCTGCCGGTGTTCGGGGTGATCGACGCGCTGCTCAAGTTCGGTTTCGGCGCGGTGATGCTGTTCGCCTACCCCGCGCTGACGTTCGCGTAGCCGGGCTGACGTTCGCGTAGCTGGGCAGGCCGCACGACGACGCCCGGATCAGTCGCGGACGGCGACGGTGATCATGAATTCCCAGTCGTTCACCAGGGTCCCGTCGGTGGCCCGGTTCGACTGCTCGGCCAGGATGATCAGGTCGTCGCGGAAGGCGCGCCGCTCGTCCTCGCCGAGTCGTTCGGCGGCTTTGAACGTCGGGCCGTAGTGCTCCAGGAAGAAGTCCGCGTAGTGCTCCGGCGACAGGAACCGCTGCGTCACCGTGGTGTTCGTGAACGTCAGCTCCTGGCAGCCGTCGTCGAGCAGGTCGAGCATCACCTCCTCGGTGCCCCAGCGTGTCGGCGGCAGCGCGCCGGGAGGCGGGGGCGCGTAGCGGCTGACGATCGAGAGCATCCCGCCGACGAACCCGGTCGGCGTCCAACTGGCCGTCGCCACCCGGCCGCCCGGCCTGCACACCCGCAGCAACTCGTCCGCCGCCCGCTGGTGGTCGGCGGTGAACATCACCCCGATCGCCGACAGCACGTAGTCGAACGACGCGTCGGGGAACGGCAGGCTCTCCGCGTCCGCCTCGCGGAAGTCGATCTCCAGGTCCTCGGCCTCGGCCCGCCGGCGGGCGCGTTCGAGCAGGGCCGGCACGTAGTCGATGGCGGTCACGTCGCAGAACCGGCGGGCGGCGGCGAGCGCCACGTGGCCGGTGCCGGTCGCCACGTCGAGCACTGTCGAGCCCGGCCGCAGGTCCGCCGCGTCGCACAGGGTGTCGCCCAGCGGCACGGTCAGCCAGGCGATCCTGGCGTAGTCGCCGCTGGCCCACGTCTTGCGCTGCCGTTCCTTCAGGGCCTCGAGCTCGCTCATGCTCAGCGCTCCTCTTGAACCGGGCCGACAAGGAAGCCATGCCCACCCGAGCCCCGTACATGCTCCTGGGGCACCTGCGACATGCCGGATATCGTGGGCCGGGTGACCAGCGATGAGACGCGGGACGGTGTGCCGCTGACCAACCTCGATCAGCCGCTCTTCGACGGCGCCGACGCCACGAAACGGGATCTGGTCGACTATCTGGACGCGGTCAGTGACCGCATCCTCCCCGTCCTGCGCGGGCGGCCGCTGTCGGTGCAGCGCGTGCGACCGGGTCAGGCGCCCTTCATGCAGAAGAACCTGCCCAAGTACGCCCCCGACTGGATCAAATCCGTCAGCATCTGGGCGGAGGCGTCCCAGCGGCGGGTGACCTACGCGCTGTGCGACGACCGCCGGACGCTGCTCTGGTTCGCCAACCAGCGGGCGGTGGAGTATCACCCGGCGCTGCTGGCCAGGGATCACTTCACCCACCTGGTGCTCGACCTCGACCCGCCGGAGGGCGAGGCGTTCGGCCTGGTGGTACAGGCCGCCGGGCTGGTACGGCAGGCGCTGGACGACGCCGGATTGGCGGGGGCGGTGAAGACCAGCGGGGCCAAGGGCGTGCACGTGTTCGTGCCGGTGGTGGCGAGGATCGCGATGGACGATCTGGCGGCGGCCACCCGCGCGCTGGCGGCGCGGGCCGAGCGGGTCGATCCGGCGCTCGGCACCACGGCGTTCATCCGCGAGGACCGCCAGGGCAAGGTCTTCCTCGACTCGACGCGGGCCGGCGGGGCGACCGTGGTGGCCGCGTACAGCCCGCGCATCCGGCCGGGCACGCCGGTGTCCTTCCCGGTGTCCTGGGACGACCTCGACCGGGTGACGCCCGGCGACTTCACCCTGCGCACCGCGCCGGGGCTGCTCGGCGACGGCGACCCCTGGGCGGAGCAGATGCCCGAGCCGCAGGCGCTGCCCGCCGACCTGATCGAGGAGGGCCACACGATCCCGATCGCCCGCGTACAGGCGATGCACGAGGGCAAGCGCCGCGCCCGCGCCAAGCGCGGCGACTGATCACCGCGGTGGTGCCGGGGGCGCTCAGGTCTTCCTGGAGTACACCTGGCCGGCGACGAGGGCGCCGAGCGCGATGGTGAAGCCGGCGAGCTGCCAGCCGGTGAGGGTCTGCCCGAGGATGACGAGCCCGGCGACGGTGGCGACGAGCGGGTTGGTGAGGCCGAGCAGCGAGATCGAGGTGGGCGGCAGCCGGTCGATCCCGCGAAACCACAGGGCGTAGGCGATGGCGGTGCCGAAGACGCCCAGGTAGGCGAAGCCGAGGGCGTTCGCGGTGGTGAGGGAGGCGGGCACGCCTTCGACGGCGAGGGTGATCGGGGCGAGCACCAGGCCGCCGATGGTGAGCTGCCAGCCGGTCATCTTGAGCGGCGACGCGGGGCGGCCCCACTTCTTGGCCAGCACGATGGCCGTGCCCATGAGCGAGGTGGCGGCGAGCATGGCGGCGATGCCGAGCGGGTCCAGCCGGGCCTCGGAGGTCAGGGTCAGCAACGCGACGCCGCCGGTGCCCGCCAGGGCCGCGTACAGCATGGCCCGCCCCGGCACGAGCCCCAGGACCAGCACCGACAGCAACGCCACGATCAGCGGCTGGACCGAGCCGATGGTGGCGGCGACGCCGCCCGGCAGCCGGTAGGCGGCGAAGAAGAGCAACGGGAAGAAGGCGCCGAAGTTGAGCATGCCGAGCACCGCGGACTTCCACCACCACGAACCGGAAGGCAGGCTGCGGGTCGCCGCGAGCAGCACCAGGCCGGCGGGCAGGGCGCGCAGGGTGGCGGCGAGCAGCGGCCGGTCAGGGGGGAGCAGGGTGGTGGTGACCACATAGGTGGTGCCCCAGCTCATGGGCGCCAGGGCCGCTAAGAGGAGGTCGGTCGTGGAGTGGGTGCGGGTGGGCGGCGGGGGTGCGAGGAGGGTGGTCATGGGATGCCTTTTCATTGATAATCTTAACGTTGAGATAACACCATGCTTAGTCTATGCATGTCAAATATCTGAACGTTGAGATAGTTAATACTGAGAGGATGGCCCCATGAGTGATGCGGTGGACGCGGTGACCGCGCAGTGGCGGCAGGAGCGACCCGACGTCGACGTGTGGCCGATGGAGGTCGTCGGCCGCATCTCGCGGCTGTCACGCCTGCTGGAGCGCGAGCTCCGGGACCTGTTCGCCGCGCACGGGCTGGAGAGCTTCGAGTTCGACGTGCTCGCCACCCTCCGCCGCTCCGGCGCGCCGTACGAGCTGACGGCCGGGGCGCTGCTCAAGGCCGCCATGGTCACCTCGGGCGCGATCACCAACCGGATCGACAAGCTGGAGACGAAGGGCCTGGTCCAGCGCGTCCGCGACAGCGGCGACCGCAGAACGGTACGCATCCGGCTCACCGAGCGCGGCCTGGAGCTCATCGACGAACTGCTCGCGGTGCACGTGGCCAACGAGGCCCGGCTGCTGTCCGGCCTCGGCCCCGCAGATCGCGACCACCTCATCGCGCTGCTGCGCGGCCTGCTGGAGTCTTTGGGCGACACCGCGCCGCAGTGATCGCCTCATGTCCGTAGCCGGCTGTCAGTCGTCCAGCCCGCGCGCGCTCAGGGCCTCGCCCAGCGCGTCCGCGTGCCGCAGCGCGCCGACCACCAGCGGCACCGCGAAGGCGCGCATGCTCCACTCGACCCCTCGGGCACGCTGCGCCTCCCGTACGCGCGCCGCCAGGTCGGCGATCACCGGCACGCTGCGGATGGTGAGGGAGAGCAACAGCGACAGCCGGAACGGATCCACCCCCACCCGGCGCAGCGGCGACAGGCCGCGCTCCAGGGCCGTCATCATCGCGGAGGTCCTGGTGGTGAGCGTGACCAGGCCGGCCAGCGCGACCGCGAGCACCACCCTGGAGGTGACCAGCACCGCGCTCGGCAGGTCGGCGAAGACCAGTTGCATGCCGAACAGCGCCACGGCGAACCAGCGGACCGGACGGACCTGGGCCCAGGCCGCCGCGACCCCCACCCGCGCGACCGCGAACAGCAGCACGACCACGCCTACGGCGACCGCCATCGCCCACGGCGAACGCAGCAGGAGCAGCACCGTACAGGCCGCCGCCAGCCCCGCCAGCTTGACCCCGACCGGCAGCCGATGCAGCACCGAACAACCCGGCACGTAAGCCCCGGTAAGACCACTCACGCCAACCCGCACCCGTCCATGCCCGTCACGCCCGTTCGACCCGTTCGACCCGTTCGCGCCCGTTCACGCCATGAGCTTTCTGTAGTGGCCGATGGCCGACTCCGGGGTGCCGTCGGCCACGACCTGGCCCTCGTCCAGCACGAGCACCCGGTCGAACCCCTCCAGCAGCGGCAGGTCGTGGGTGACCACGATCACCTGCATCGGCAGGGCGCGCAGCGCCTCGGCGACCTGCCGCGAGTGGCGCAGGTCCAGCAGGGTCGTGGGCTCGTCCATGACCAGGATCTCCGGCTCCAGCACCAGCACCGAGCAGAGCGCGAGCAGCTGCTTCTGGCCGCCGGAGAGCTGGTGCGCGGGGTGGTCGGCATGCCCCGCCAGGCCGTAGCGCGCCAGCATCGTCTCGACTCGGTGCCGTACCTCCTCACCGGGCAGCTTCTTGCGACGCAGCGAGAAGGCGACGTCCTCGGCCACGGTCGGCATCACGATCTGCGCGTCCGGGTCGGTGAACAGGAACCCGACCCGCCGCCGGATCCGCGCCGCCTGCCGCCGCGTGTCCTCCCCGAGCACGGTGACCCTGCCCGAGGTCGGCACCGCCAGCCCGTTGAACAGCCGCGCCAGCGTGCTCTTGCCGGACCCGTTGGCCCCGATCACGCCCACCCGCCGCTCGGCCAGCGACGCGCTGACCCCACGCAACACCTCCCGCTGCCCCAACCGCACCCGCACATCCACCAGCTCGATCACCTGGGCCACCCCGAAACCCGTACGCTCGCCAGTTCGATCACCTAGGCCACCCCGAAACCCGTACGCTCGCCAGTTCGATCACCTAGGCCACCTCGAACAGGGCGGCGACGCCGAGGCCGCCGCCGACCGCCGCCGTCGCCAACCCCAGCGTGCCCTTCGGCGCGCCCCCGCGAACGAGCCGGCTGAACAGCCGCGTCACCACCACCGCGCCGCTCGCCCCCCACGGGTGTCCGAGCGCGAGCGCCCCGCCGTCGCCGCACACCCGCGCGCCGTCCGCGCCCAGCGGGTCGAGCCCGAGCGCGTCGGTCACCGCCAGCGTCTGCGCCGCGAACGCCTCCACGATCTCCACCGCCTCGATCCGCTCCATGCTCACTCCGGTACGTTCCAGCAGACGTCTCACCGCGGGCACCGGCCCCCAGCCGGGCAGCTCCGGATCACAGCCCACGACCGCGCCCGCCACCAGCCGCAGACCGGGCAGCCCGCCCCGCAACCGCTCGGGCAGCACGGCGACCGCCGCCGCGCCGTCGCTGTTCGGGGCCGAGTTGCCCGCGGTCACCGCGCCCCCGGCGACGAACGCCCCCGGCAGCCGCGCCAGCGACGCCGGCCGCAGCGGCCGCGGCCGCTGATCGTGGTCGCGGCCCGCCACCGGGACGATCTCCTCATCGAACCGGCCCGCCGCACGAGCCGCCACCGCCTTGGCGTGGCCGGCGCACGCGTAGTTGTCCTGCCGCTCCCGCGACACGCCGCGTGCGACGCCGAGCGCCTCGGCCGCCGCCCCCATGTCCGGATCCGGATGCCCCGCCGGGGTGAAGGCCGCCCGCTCGTACGGCTCACCGCCGCGATGCGCGCGCACCGGCGCGGTGGATGCGCTCTCGGCCCCGCCGGCGATGACCAGCTCCATCTCGCCACTCCGTACGGCCTGCCCGGCGAGAAGGACGGCCGCCAGCCCGCTCCCGCACTGCCGGTCGATCGTGAGGCCCGGCACGGACGGGTCCAGCCCCGCCCCGAGCGCCGCGACCCGCGCAACGTTCCCGCCCGGCCCCATGCAGTTGCCCAGCACCACATCGTCGACAGGCACCCCAAGGCACGCCACGTCACGCACCAGCGCCGCGATGACAGGCGAAGCCAGCCGGTCGACCGTCTCCAGCTTGAACGCATGCCCCGCAGTGCCGATCGCGGTCCGCCTGGCAGCCACGACAACGGGCATGTCGCCGGTCATGCCGGCCTGCGCGGGTCGGTGAGAGGGCGGGTGTCGCGGGTCATGTCAGCCTGCGTAGGTCGGGGTCGCCGTTGGCGAGGCGGGCGGCGACGAGGCCGCGTGCGGGCTTGCCCGACGAGGTGCGCGGCAGGTCCTCCATCGCGTACCAGCGGCGGGGTCGCTGCGCCACGTCCAGGCCGCCGCGCGCGATCGCCTCCAGAGCGGACCTCGCGGGCGGGCCTCCGGCGCCCACCTCCACGATCGCGGTGACGACCGCGCCCAGGTCCGGGTGCGGTGAGCCGACCACCACGATGTCGCCGACGCCCGCCACGCTCCTGAACACGTCCTCCACGTCCTCCGGCACGACCGTGGCTCCCCCCGTCTGGATCGCGCCACCACCCCGCCCCCGCAGCCGCAGCACCTCGCCGGGCAGGTAGGGGGCGGCCACGTCGCCGACACTCATCCAGCCGTCGCCGTCGACCAGCAGCGGACCCGCCGCCCCGGCCAGGTAGCCCTCGGCCAGCCACGGCGAGCGCGCCCACACCTCACCGAGCCGCCGGCCGGGCGGTGTCCTGACCTCGATCTCCACGCCGGGGAACGGCAGGAGACCGCGACCGTCGGTGTCCACGGCTACGAAGGACAACTCGGTGGCGCCGTAGTAAGCCACCACGTGTACGCCTGCCGCCACCGCGCGCTCACGCAGCCCGGGAGCCAGGGCGGCGCCGCCGACCACCGCCGTACGCAGAGGGGCGCCCTCGGGCAGCGCCTCCAGGAGGGCGGGCAGGTTGTGCGGCACCAGGTGTACGGCGGTCGCCTGGCGCAGCAGGTACGGCAGGGAGCCGGGGGACCAGCGACCGGGCGCCAGGACCGTCGCGCCGACGGCCAGCGCGTGTACGGCGGCGAACCCGTACAGAGAAGAGTGCAGGGGACCGGGCACCAGCACGACGTCGCCGGCGCCGATCCCGGTGAGCTCGCTGAGCGGCGCGAACGAGCCGGTCCACGAGGCGCGGGTGCGGACGACGGCGCGCGGGCGGCCGGTGCTGCCGGAGCTGAAGCAGGCCCAGGCCAGATCGCCAGGTTCGGGCCGGTGCATCGGCACGCCCCGGCCCGCCGGCCCGGAAGGCAGCGCGTCGATGATCAGCTCGACCAGCGCGTGATCGTCCGGCGACCCCCCGAGAGGGGTGGCCCGGCTGGGATCGCTCAGCGGCGGTGTGTCGTCGGGTACGGGCCGGTGGGTGTGAGTGGGGGAGTTCAGCGGTGTTGTGCGGCTCGGCATGGGGTGGTGGGTGCTGGCGGGGGCGTGCAGGAGGGGGGTGGTGCCGAGGAGGTCGAGGGCGAGGGCGGCGGTGAGTTGGTCCACCGGGTCGGTCAGGGTGATCGCCGCCAGTGCGCCTCGGACGGGGAGACGGGCGGCGAGGTGGGCGGCTGTGTGCTGGATTCGGCGGGCGAAGGTGGCGTAGCTCAGCTCCTCCCGGGGGCCGCGCACCGCGGGGCGGTCGGGATGGGTGGCGGCGTGCCGCATGACCTGTGCTGCGACTGGCATGCCCGGTTCAGTCCTCCTTGCCGGCTCTGAGGCGGTCGTAGTGCACGGCCGGGACCGCGTCGGGGTAGGCCCGCTGGGTTCCTCTGGCCACGATGGTGGCGAGCACCGCCTTCGCGAGGTCGCCGGGGAGGAAGAACGCCGTCTGCAGGGCGGCCTGGCCCAGCGTGATCCCGCCGACGACCGCCCACATCGGCACTCCGACGAGGTAGACCGCCCCGATGCCACCGGCCAGGCAGGCTACCAGCAGCCGGACGAAGCTCGGGCTGTGGCCGCCCCGCTCGACGATCCAGCCGGTGAGGGCCGCGCCGGGCAGCCAGCCCAGCAGGAAGCCCACCGACGGCAGCGCGAACGCCCCCAGCCCACCCCGCCCACCGGCCAGCAGCGGCAGCCCCACCGCCACCAGCGCGAGCAGCACGGCCACGGCGAGGGCGCCCCGCCAGGAGCCGAGGATGGCGCCGGCCAGCATGACGCCCAGCGTCTGGAGGGTGATCGGCACCGCGCTGCCGAAGACGTTCAGCGCG
This sequence comes from Nonomuraea glycinis, assembly GCF_014646515.1. Taxonomy (GTDB): domain Bacteria; phylum Actinomycetota; class Actinomycetes; order Streptosporangiales; family Streptosporangiaceae; genus Nonomuraea; species Nonomuraea glycinis. The sequence continues at coordinate 297,020 of NZ_BMNK01000009.1, read as the reverse complement.
CCGGGCAGACCGAGCGCGGCGATGAGGGCGGCGAAAACGGCCACGCGAGCCACGTCATAGGTGCGAAGCACTCGGAACTGGTGCATTCCATCTCCTCGATCCGCATTAGGGTGCGGATCCGATCTCACACCACTACGCCCGAGTACCTGCATAGCGGGTTGCCACAAGGTTCCTCCGCCAGAGATGTCGCAGGCGGATGGGGCACCTGACGACCAATGAGGGGCGCGCAGGCATAGATGGGCCGGTACGGGCTAGAGATACGAGCGACGAGAGGACGGCGATGGCATCCAGCGGTCTTGGCGGGATCGCCGAGTGGGCGACAGGGCTGATGGAGACGCTGGGCGCTCCTGGCGCGGGCCTCGCGGTCGCGTTGGAGAACCTGTTCCCTCCGCTGCCCAGCGAGGTCATCCTGCCCCTGGCGGGGTTCACGGTGAGCAAGGGCGAGCTGGTCCTGTGGCAGGTGCTGCTCTGGACGACGGTGGGCTCGGTGGTCGGGGCGCTGGCGCTGTACGGTCTCGGCGCGCTGCTGGGCCGCGAGCGCATGCACGCCCTGGTCGCCAAGGTTCCGCTGGTCAAGACCGAGGATGTACGGAAGACCGAGGCCTGGTTCGCCGACCACGGCCGCAAGACGGTCTTCTTCGGGCGCATGATCCCGATCTTCCGGAGTCTCATCTCCATCCCGGCTGGGGTGGAGCGCATGCCGCTGTTGCCGTTCGTGGTGTTCACCGCGATGGGCAGCTTCCTGTGGAACACGTTGCTGGTCATGGGCGGCTACCTGCTCGGTGAGCAGTGGTCGCTGGTGGAGACCTATGTCGGCGTCATCACGTACGTCGTGATCGGGCTGGTGCTCCTGGCCGTCGCGGTCTTCGTGTGGAAGCGGCTGGCGGAAAGGCGCAAGGCGCCCCAGGGTTGACTTCTCTCCGCCATGAATGACGGGGATTCTCCCGTCTCGCGGCGGGGTGTTTACTGCTGCTTCTACGCCGCGTGCGCGGTGGAGGTTTCGGGCGGTGCCAGGGTCGGGATCGCCTTACCTGGTCTTACCTGCCCTTCACAGTCGTTTCGGGTGTCCGCCAGTCCGGCGGCCACGTCGTGCACCGACCTCGTGTCGTTCAGGCCGTTCACATCGTTCAAGTCGTTCAGGGTCTTCAGGCGGATGCCTTCGGCCAGGATATTGAGTGCCGCGGCGACGTCACGGTCGTGGTGCTCGCCGCAGGAGGGGCAGTCCCAGGCGCGGACGCCCAAGCCGAGTTTCCCGATCTTGTGGCCGCAGCAGGGGCACAGCTGGGAGGAGGGATACCAGCGGTCGACGGTGATGAACGCGCGCCCGTAGCGGGCGGCTTTGCCTTCCAGCAGGCGCAGGAAGGTGCCCCAGGAGACGTCGTTGACGCTCTTGGCCAGCCTGCCCCGGGCCAGGCCCCGCACGGCCAGGCCCTCGACCGCTACCGCTTGGTTCTCGCGGACGATCGCAGTGCTGACCTGGTGCAGGAAGTCCCGGCGCGCGTCGCCGACCTTCGCGTGCTGACGGGCGACTTTGATGCGGGCCTTGGTGCGGTTGGCGCTGCCTTTCTGCTTACGTGCCAGGGCGCGCTGGAGTTTCTTCAGCTTGCGCTCTCTGCGGCGCAGCCATTTGGGGTTGACGATCTTTTCGCCGTTGGAGGTGACCGCGTAGTGGGTCAGACCGAGATCGATCCCCGTCTCCGCATCGCTGCGGGGGAGGGTCTGGCTGTCGTCCGGCACGTCGACGACGAAGGAGGCGAAGTAGCGGCCCGCCGGGTCCTTGATGACCGTCACGCTGGACGGCGGAGCGGGCAGCTCGCGTGACCACCGCACCTCGATCTCACCGATCTTCGCCAGATACAACGCGTCCCCGGCACCGCCGGGGCGGAGCTTGAACGCGGTGGTGGTGAATCGGGCCGACTGCCGGTGATCACGGCGCGACTTGAACACCGGCAATCCCATCTTCGGGCCTTTGCGCTTGCCTGACACCGAGGCGAAGAAGCTCGTATAGGCCACGTCCAGGTCGCGCAGCGCCTGCTGCAACGGCACCGCCGACACCTGTCCGAGCCAGTCCCGTTCAGGAGTGCGCTTGGCGGCGGTGATGCACAGTTGCTGCAGCCGTGGGCCGCTGATCCGCGCCCGGTCGGCTTTCCACGCGGCCTTACGCCGGGCCAGTGCGTCGTTCCACACCGCCCGGACGCACCCGAACAACCGGGCCAAAGCTGCCTGCTGGGGCGCGTCCGGATACAGCCGGTAGTTGTAGCGCAGCTTCACCGAACACCGCCCCTCTTCATGACTACACAACGCAAAGACTAACAGTGTGCAATAGATCGCACACCTTAAGTGAAATCGAACATGCTAACGGTTACTCCATGGCTACGCCAGACGCATACCGACGCGGCATACATCGACCGACAACGCCGACCAACGCGACCGTCCGTGGTCCGCGCCACGCGCTCCTGGCTCCCCGCCTACCGGCGGGCCATTCCTTGACAGGAACCCGCTCCATCCCCGGCCTGAAGGCCAGGGCTTTCTGCGGACCGTCGGTAAGCTCGGCGTTCGTGACCATCCGACCAGGCGCCGCGGACGATGTGGAATCGATCGCGGAGCTGCACACCGAGAGCTGGCGGACGGCCTATGCCGGCATCATGCCCGCCGACTATCTCGACGGCCCGCTGCTCGCGATCAACCTGGAGCTGTGGCAGGCCAGGATCGACAGCGAGCGATATCTGAACGGCGGGCCGCCCTCCTGCCTCCTGGTCGCCGAGGGCGGCGACCAGGCCGTCACCGCCTTCGCCTACCTCACCCCGCAGCGGGACGACCGGATCCTGCTCGACAACCTGCACGTACGGCCCGGCAGCAAGCGCTCGGGCATAGGCCGCCGCTTGATGGTTCGCGGCCTCGGCTGGGCGGCCGAGCACCATCCGGACCAGCCTGTCTACCTGGACGTGCTGCGGGACAACACCCCGGCAAGGGCCTTCTACGAGCGCATGGGAGGCAGCACGAGCAGGGCGTACGTCGAGCGCTTCCACGCGGGGTTCGAGCTGGACATGCTGGAGTACACGTGGAGCCCGGCCGCCGTACAGGAGTTCACAGGTGCGCGGTGAACCAGTCGCGGGCGAACTCGGCGACGCTGTCCAACGCACCCGGCTCCTCGAACAGGTGGGTGGCCCCCGGCACGATCTCCAGCGCACTCGCGCAGCGTAGCCGCCGCCGCGCCTCCTGGTTGAGCTCCACCACCTGCTCGTCGTGGCCGCCGACGATGAGCAGCGTGGGCGCTCGTACGTCCGCCAGCCGCGCCCCGGCCAGGTCGGGCCGCCCGCCCCTGGAGACGATCGCGGCGACGTCCCCGCCCGGCTCGGCCGCCGCCCACAACGCGGCGGCGGCGCCGGTGCTGGCGCCGAAGTAGCCGATCGGCAGCCCTGCGACCGTGGGCTCTTCCCGTACCTGCTCCGTCGCCTGGAGCAGCCGCCCGGCCAGCAGTTCGATGTCGAACACGTTGGCCCGGTCCGCTTCCTCCGCCGGCGTCAGCAGGTCGAACAGCAGCGTGCCCAGCCCCGCCTCGTTGAGCACGCCGGCCACGTAACGGTTGCGCGGGCTACGGCTGCCGCTCCCGCTGCCGTGCGCGAACAGCACCACGCCGCGCGCCTGATCGGGCACCGTCAACTGCCCCGAGATCTCGACGGCCATCTGCCGCACCTCCCGTCACCAGGGGCCCCTACCCACCTGGGACGGCGACGTGTCAGATCTAGACGTGCGCCTGCTCGGCGCGGTCGGGCACGAACCGGTAGCCGACGTTGCGTACGGTGCCGATGAGGGCTTCGTACTCCGTCCCCAGCTTGGCGCGCAGCCGCCGCACGTGCACGTCCACGGTCCTGGTGCCGCCGAAGTAGTCGTAGCCCCACACCTCCTGCAGCAACTGGGCGCGGGTGAACACCCGGCCGGGGTGCTGGGCGAGGTATTTGAGCAGCTCGAACTCCTTGAACGTCAGGTCGAGCACCCTGCCGCGCAGCCGGGCGGTGTAGGTCGCCTCGTCGATCGACAGGTCACCGCTGCGGATCTCGTCGGGCACGTCCTCCGCGGCCGCCTGGGAGATGCGGCCGATGGCCATCCGCAGGCGCGCCTCCACCTCGGCCGGGCCCGCGCTGTCGAGCAGCACGTCGTCGGCCCCCCACTCGGCGGTCATCGCCGCCAGCCCGCCCTCGGTGACGATCACCAGCAAAGGACAGTCGATGCCGGTGGTACGGATCAGCCGGCACAGGCTCTTGGCGTGGGCCAACTCCTTACGGGCGTCGACCAGGACGGCGTCGGCGGGTGGCGCGTCGATGAGCGCGGACGCCTCAGCCGGTGAGACGCGGACCGAGTGGAGCAGCAACCCCAGCGCCGGTAGCACCTCAGCGGACGGCTCGAGGGCGTTGGTCAGCAGGAGCAGGTTGCTCATATCGGCCTCCTCAAACACGCAAGGACCCGGGGGCTACATCGCCCAGGTCCCGTAGGCGAGGATATCCCACGCGTAACCGAAGTCCATTGCGCGTCCACCAAGTGAACGGCACATACCGTGATACGGCGAGGTTAATCGCGGCGCACAATGGTTCCTGAACGAGGTGAGGAGCCCATGGCCATGGGAAAAGTGCGATATTGGGCGGCGGCGAAGGAAGCGGCCGGAGTCGCCGAAGAGTCGTTCGAGGCCGCCACACTGGGCGAACTCATGACGCAAATCACACAAAACCGTCCAGAGCTTGCGCGTGTCGTGGCCAGATCTTCTTTTCTGATCGACGGTTCTCCGGTGGGTAAACGGCCGCATGACGAGGTGATTCTCGGCCACGGGGTGACGGTCGAGGTGCTGCCGCCGTTCGCGGGCGGGTGAAACGGCCGCTTTGGTGGGGAATGAGGCCTGAGTCTGATCGATAAGCTCATGACCCCCGCATGAGACAGGGAGCCTGATGCGCAAGCTGGCCGTATTCCTGATGGTGTTGATCGTCCTGCTCGTCGTCGTCGACCGTGTCGCCGTCGCCGGCGTGCAACGTGACCTCGCCAACAGGATCGCGGCCTCGGCCGACCTCGACAGCACCCCCACCGTCACCATCGAGAGCATCCCCTTCCTCACCCAGGCCATCTCCGGCCACTATCCGGAGGTGCGCTTCGATCTCGGCACGGTCCGCTACGGCGCCGTGCCCGTCAGCGGCCTGCGCGGCGTCGCCTACGGCGTCACCGCTCCGCTGGCCGACGTCCTGCAGAACCGGGCCGACATCGTGGCCGAGCGGCTGACCGTACAGGGCACGCTGAGCAGGGCGACGATCGACGCGCACGCCCCGAAGGGCGTGAAGATCACCGGGAACGGCGAGCGGCTCGTGGCCTCCGGCGAGCTGACGGTGGGCGCGAACAAGGTGAAGTTCGAGGCGGAGATGCGGGTTCAGCTGGTCGACGGCGGCATCAGGCTCCAGGCGCAGAAGATCAAGGGCGTGCCCGACCAGGTCGCGGGCTTCGTCAACTACACCATCCCGTTCAAGGGCAAGCTGCCCTTCGACGTGAAGGTGACCGGGGTGAAGAACGTGGCCGACGGTCTGCAGTTCTCCGCCGAGGCGTCTGACGTGCCGTTGCGTGGATGACGTGGCCGACATCGAACCGGGACGTCCCGCCGTACGTCATGGAGGTGTGAGCCCAGCCGAGACCGCCGACGAGGAACTCGTGAGGACCCTGTTCGACGAGCACGCGGGGCCACTGTACGGATACGTGCTGCGGCTGACGGGTGACTCGGGACGGGCGGAGGACGTCGTGCAGGAGACGCTGCTGCGGGCCTGGCGGCATCCCGAGGCGCTCGCCGACCGCCCCATCCGCGCGTGGCTGTTCACAGTGGCGCGCAACATCGTCGTCGACCAGCACCGGGCACGGAAGGCGCGGCCACCGGAGATCGGTGACGAGGCGCTGGCCGTGCTGCCCGCCGACGACGAACTGGAGCGCGCGGTCGAGTCGTGGGCCGTGGCGGAGGCGCTCGCGGCTTTACGGCCCGAGCATCGCGACGTGCTCATGGAGGTCTACTACCGGGGGAGATCGGTGAGGGAGGCGTCGGCGAAGCTCGGCATCCCGCCGGGCACCGTCAAGTCGCGCACCTACTACGCGCTGCGGGCGCTCAAGCTCGCGCTGCAGGAGCGGGGGCTGGCGCCGTGATGACATGCGAGGAGATCCGGCTGGCGCTGGGCGCGCACGCGCTCGGCGCGCTGGAGCCCGAAGAGGCCGAGGAGATCGACACCCACCTGGCCACCTGCGAGGAGTGCGGCGCGGAGCTGCTGGACCTCGAAGGGGTCGCGGGGTTCCTGGGCAAGGTCTCGGAGGCGGACGTCGCGCTGGTGGCGAGCCCGCCGCAGCAGGTGCTCGATCGGCTGCTGCGGGACCGCGCCAGGCGGCATCGGCGCGGTCGGCTGCTGGTGGCCGTGGCGGCCTCCGCCGCGGTGCTGGTGGTCGGCGGCACAGTGTGGACCGTCGCCCAGCAGCAGGGGGCCGGGCAGACCGCCGTTTCGGCGCCGGTGGCCGACAGCCCTCTGCGGGAGAACGCGCCCTACGTCGCCTCGGACAGCGCCAGGAGCGACGGGAGCGCCAGGAGCGACGTGAGCGACGGGAACGAGGCCGGCGACGCGAGCGAGTCGGCGGCCGAGGAGAGATTGGCCCGTCCGACTCCGACTCCGTCCCGAGCGCCCAGTTTGCTGAAGACGGTGGAGGGCGAGGAGTTCGCCGGAGCCGACGAGGCCGCCGGCTACCGCGCCACGGTGTCGGCGAGCCCGGTGAACGGCGGGACGAACCTCCTGGTCCGGATCGCCGGGATACCCGTGGGCACGACCTGCCGGCTCCTGGTCGTCGGCGCGGACGGCGAGCGGGAGCACACCCAGTCGTGGACCATCGACCGCAAGACCTACGAGGACAAGGCGGTCTTCCCGCGCGAGACCCGGATCCCGATGGCGTCCATCGTCCGGTTCGAGGTCGTCGACGCGACCGGGAAGACGCTCGTCACGGTGCCGGTGCGGAAGTAATCGGCGCTCTGGGTGGTTGCACCGGGGGTGACGGGTCTGTGGGTGGTGCTCGCGACACTGGCGCTGGGGTCGGTGATCGGGCTGGTACGACTGCTCCGCGACGGGCGGATGCGTGATTTCGCCGGTCGGGCCAGGTCGGCGGGCAGGTCGGCGGGATCTTCTGTGGAGGTGCCGGCCGAGGAGGATGGTGAGGGGATGGCGAGCGGCTCGGTGGGTCGGCTCACCGGGGATGACCTGGGGTCGCCGCTGGGGGAGCGGGCCACGTTGGTGCAGTTCTCCACCGCTTTCTGCCAGCCGTGCCGGGCGACACGCCGGGTGCTGGCCGAGGTGAGCGAGCTGGTGCCGGGGGTCGCGCACGTGGAGGTCGACGCCGAGTCCCGGCTGGACCTGGTGCGACGGCTCGACGTGATGCGCACGCCGACGGTCTTCGTCCTCGACAGTTCCGGAAATATCCTGAAGAAAGCCTCAGGTCAGCCGCGCAAGGCCGACGTCCTGAACGTGCTCGGCCGGGCGGTGCCCGCCGCCCCCGCGCAGGACCGTCCGTACGACCCGTCTCATGGGGCGTCTCAGGACTCGGACGAGATGTGACAGATGGCGAGACGACGAGTACTGTCATCATCATGAACCCATCGACAGAGCTGCTGACGAAGCGGCGCGCGGTTGATTTCTGCCGCGTAGCCACCGCGCTCTGTCGCGCTGCCTGAGGACGGTCTCGCGCGGACTCTGATCCGCCCCCATCCGACCCCTTCAGGGAGCATCCCACGATGCGTACTGACCCTAGAGCGTTGCGCTTCGGCGCGGCCCTGACCACCGTGATCCTCGCCCTCGTCCTGGTGACGGGCAGCGCTTGGCTGCTCGCCGCCCAGGCGGTGGTGTTCGCACTCGGCACGATCGGCCGCTCACCGTACTCACTGCTCTTCAAGGCGCTCGTCAAGAGCGCCCCGAAGGAGACCGAGGACGCTCGTCCGCCGCGCTTCGCACAGGCGGTCGGGCTCGTCTTCGCGGTCGCGGGGCTGGCCGGATACGCCGCGGGGATCACGCCACTGGCCATGGTGGCCACGGCTGCGGCTCTCCTCGCCGCATTCCTCAACGCAGCCTTCGGATTCTGCCTTGGCTGCGAGATGTACCTGCTGATTCGCCGTCTACTGCCCGCCGCCAAAATGGAGGTTTCCCAATGAGCCGCTCTGCCGTCCTGGTAGATGCCGACTGGGTCGAGGCCAACCTCGACACCCCCGGAATCGTGCTCGTCGAGGTCGACGAGGACACCAGCGCCTATGACAAGGGCCACATCCGTGGTGCCGTGAAGATCGACTGGAAGCAGGACCTGCAGGACCCGGTCCGCCGCGACTTCGTCGACAAGACCGGCTTCGAGGCCCTGCTCTCCGAGCGTGGCATCTCCAACGACGACACCGTCGTCCTCTACGGCGGCAACAACAACTGGTTCGCCGCCTACGCCTACTGGTACTTCAAGCTGTACGGCCACGACCAGGTGAAGCTGCTCGACGGTGGCCGCAAGAAGTGGGAGCTCGACTCCCGCCAGCTGGTCAAGGACGTGCCGCAGCTCGACAAGACCCAGTACGTCGTGTCCGCCGAGAACACCGGCATCCGCTCCTTCCGCGACGACGTGGTGGCCGCGATCGGCAAGCTCAACCTGGTCGACGTGCGCTCGCCCGACGAGTTCACCGGCAAGCTGCTCGCCCCGGCCCACCTGCCGCAGGAGTCCGCGCAGCGCGGCGGCCACGTGCCCACCGCCCGCAACATCCCGTGGTCCAAGTCGGCCAACGACGACGGCACCTTCAAGTCCGACGACGAGCTGCGCAACCTTTACGAGGAGGCGGGCGTCGACTTCGCCAAGGACACGATCGCCTACTGCCGCATCGGCGAGCGTTCCGCGCACACCTGGTTCGTGCTGCACGAGCTGCTCGACCAGGCGAACGTGACCAACTACGACGGTTCATGGACCGAATACGGCTCGCTCGTGGGCGTGCCGATCGAGCTGGGAGAGGCCCGCTGATGACTGCACAGGGTTGCGGAGCACCGGAGCAGACGATCGCGCTGCCGACCGGAATCGATCTTTCCAACCAGGCCGTGATCCAGGGCCGGGTGACCGGTGCCGGCACCGCCTACGCGCGGCTGCTGGACCACACCGGTGAGTTCACCGGCGAGGTGGTCGTGTCCGACGAGGGCGTCTTCCGCTTCTTCGCCGGCCCCGGCGACTGGACCGTCCGCATCATCGCGGGCGGCGGCGTCACCAGGGACATCCAGGTGGCGGCCAGGATCGGCGAAGTGTCCGAGCTGGCCGTGGCGGTCTGAGCGGTCCAACGTCTGCTCGAAAGGCCCGCGTCCTCCGGACGCGGGCCTTTCGCGTGCAACGAGGTCGGGGCTCGCGGTGTTGTATCGGGTGTGAGTCACATGGACTGTCTCGATCCCGTGCGCAAGGCGCTGCTGGACGACCTCGACGAGGGGTTCGCCGAGCTGTTCGCCGCGCACCGCGGGCTCGTGTTCACCACCGCGCTGCGCCTCAGCGGCCGGTGGGCCGACGCGGAGGACCTGACCGCGGAGGCGTTCCTGCGGGCCTACCGGGCGCTGGCCGGATACGATCGCGACCGCATCGCCGGGCTGCAGCCGAGGGCCTGGCTCATGACGATTCTGATGAACCTCTGGCGCAACTGCGCCAGGACCAGATCCCGCAAACCGCCCCCCGACCTTCGCGGGGTGCCCGTCGAGACGGCCGACCCCCGCGAGAGCGTCGAGGGCACGGCCGCGCGCCACGAGACGGGCGACGAACTCCAGGCGCTGCTCGGCCGGTTGCCGGCCGAGCAGCGGGCGGCGGTCGTCCTCCGGCACGTCGTCGACCTGCCGGTGAGTGAGATCGCCACGGTGCTCAAGATCCCGCAGGGGACCGTGAAGTCGCACATCTCGCGCGGCCTGAAGCGGCTGCGCGCACTGGGAGGCGCCCAATGACCCCGCGACCGGCAACCCCGGACCCCACCTCCCATTCGGCGGGCATGAACCCCACGAACCCACGTGCGACCGGGCAGGGCCCCACGAACCTGCATGCGACCGGGCAGGGCCCCACGAACCCACGTGCGACCGGGCAGGGCCCCACGAACCCGCATGCGACCGGGCAGGGCCCCACGAACCCGCCTGTGGCCGGGCAGGGCCCCACGGTCCCGCGTGAGGTGGGTCAGGGGCGGGACCCGCTGCTCGCCGGGCTGGCGGCGTTGGTCACCGATGCGCCCGACGGCCTGCTCGACCGGATCGCGGCGCGCTGGGTACGGGTGCCGGGGCCGATCGGGGAGCTAGACGTGGCCTTCACCGACCAGGGGATCGTGTACGTGCACGAGCCCGTGGAGGGGTTCGCCGAGTCGTTCAGGAAGCGGTTCGGCCGCCCGCTGCTGCCCGCCGCCAAGCCGCCGGCCGGGCTGGTGCCGGCCCTGCGCACCGGCCGCTCCTCGGGGTTGCGCCTGGACCTGCGTGGCCTGAGCGACTTCCAGCGCGACGTGCTCCTCGCCGCCCGCGCCATCCCCAGAGGCGAGGTACGCCCCTACGCCTGGATCGCCGAGCGGATCGGCCGGCCCAGGGCGGTGCGCGCGGTGGGGACGGCCCTGGGCGGCAACCCGGTGCCGCTCCTCATCCCCTGCCACCGGGTGACCCGCTCCGACGGAGGCGTGGGCGAGTACGTCTTCGGCCCGGCCGTCAAGGAACGGCTCCTCGCGGCGGAGGGTGTGGACCTCGACCGCCTCCGCGCCCTGGCCCGCGAGCGGGTCTTCTACCTGGGCAGCGACACCACCGGCGTAGTCTGCTTCCCGACCTGCAGAAACGCCCGCCGCATCACCCCGGCCCACCGCCACGGCTTCCGGACCCTCGCCCAGGCCCGCACGGCCGGCTACCGCCCCTGCCGCACCTGCGAACCTGGTCAGGTGGCATAGCGCGGCGTTCATCACGGTATGGGGCGCCGATACGCTGCAGAGATGGACCGTACTCAACGTGCCGTCGGCGCGGTCGTGGGGTCGGCCGTGGGCGATGCGCTGGGAGCCCCGTTCGAGTTCGGGGCGGCCGGCGCGTTCAGCGGCCGGTTCCCCGTCTCCTCCGGAGGTGGCGGGGAGATGTGCGGTGGCGGCGGCTGGGACCCCGGAGAGGCCACCGACGACACCCAGATGGCCGTGCACCTGGCCGAGTCGCTGCTGGAGCGGGGCGGGCTGGACCTGCCCGACGTCTTCGCCCGGTTCCAGCGGTGGGCCGCCGACGAGCCCAAGGACATCGGCCTGCAGACCGAGGAGGTGCTCACCAACGGCATGCCGTGGGATCTGGCGGCGGGCTTCCACTTCCAGAGCACCCGGCGCGCCGCCGGCAACGGCTCGCTCATGCGGGCCACCACCTCGGCCGTCTACTTCGCCGCCGACGGGCGTGCGGCGACCATGGACGCCGCCCGGCGCATCGCGGCGCTGACCCACGGCGACCCGGCCGCCTGGGAGGGCACGGCCGTCTACCACGAGCTGCTGCGGGTGGCGCTCGACGGCGGCGATCCCGTCGAAGCCGTGCCCGCCGTCCTCGCCGAGATCCCCGCACAGCACCGGGAGCGCTATGCCGTGGTGCTGGCGCCGAGCTGGCACCCTGACCAGGCCACCGAGTTCAACGGCGCGATCTGGCCCTGTCTCGGCTCGGCCGTGTGGGCGCTGCGTACCACCTCGGGGCCGGCGGAGGCGCTGCGGGTCGCGATCGACCTGGGCGGCGACACCGACACCGTGGGCGCGGTGACCGGTGGCCTGGCCGGGGCGTTCTACGGTTTCGCGGCGATCCCGGCGCGCTGGACCGAGCCGCTGCACGTGCCGCTGCCGGGCGCGGGGGGTCGGGTGCTGCGCCTGCCGGAGCTGGTGGAGCTGGCCCGGCGGCTGGAGAGTCGCGCTTAGCGGAGAGGTGTGGCTGCGCGAGCGGGAGAGCCGCGTCCAGCCGAGTGGTGCGGCTGCGCGAGGTGGGACAGACCGATACGATTCAGCAGATGTCCGGATCGTCAGGTGTGATGGCACCGCCCCGACCTGGGCCCGCACCGGCTCAGCAGATGCCGTCCCCCTTCTCGTTGCCCCTGCATGCCCTCAGGCTCGCGGGGCGCTGCGCGCTGCCGCTGATCCTCTGGTTCTCGGCGGGTGAGCTGGCCCGCTGGGCCACCCTCTACCTGGCCTCGGAGATCCAGCACGGCGATTTCTACCAGGCCCGCCTGGTCGCCGCCTACGTGCTGCTGACCGTGGTGATCCTGATCTCGATGACGATGGTCACGGGCATGTTCCTGTCGCTGCGCCGGGTGCTCTGGGAGACTCGGGCGCGCGAGGCGGACGGGCAGGCGCCGGAGAGGCTGTGGCGTTCGCTCAACCGGATCGCGCCGGCCTTCGCGGTCATCTACATGGCCTGGTCGCTGCACATCGAGGACGCGGCCGACTTCCAGCAGATGGACCTGCTGCACAACCTCGACGACAACTTCTACACACCCATCCTGAACAACATCGCCAACGGCACCGACGAGGCGGTCACGTACGGCGTGGGCCTGGTCAGTCTGGACTGGCGGGTCTCGCTCGCGGCCATGGCCGTCACCTTCGGGTTGCGCGTGCTGTTCGCGCGCATGGTGGAGAACGGCAAGGGCGGGTTCTCCGGCGTCGCCGCCGCCTTCGCGGAGTTCTCCTTCGTGTTCTGCGCGCTGAACGCCCTCTACAACCTCTCGGCGCTCCGGGGCGACTGGACCGGTCAGCGCGCCATCGTGGGCGGCGTCCAGAGCACCTGGGAGCAGGCCAAGGCGGGCATCCCCGGCTGGGAGGCGTTCTGGGCCTGGGTGGCCGAGGTGTGGCCGTACGCGGTGGACGCGCTCGCCGTGCCGCTCACCTGGCTGGCGGTCGCCGTGCTGGTCTTCGGCGCCTCCGTGGACGACGTGCGCAGGGCCGTGCGCGGCACCGGGCTGGAGAAGGGCGTCGACAAGCTGGAGGGCAGCCACTCGATCACCCAGCGGGCCGTGGACCGGGTCGTGGGCGGTTTCATGGAGCGGTGGGTGCCCGTGGTCAACGCCTTCAGGATCACGGTGAAGGGCGGTGCGACGCTGTTCGGCCTCGTGTGCCTGCTGTACACCGGCCTCCACGTGGGCGCCGACTACGCGAGCCGGGCCATCTACACCCTGATCGGCTCGGACGTGCCGTTCATGTGGCTGTTCGTCAGCCATCCCGTGGCGTTCGTCCTGGACCTCCTGGTGACCGCCCTGTCCTTCAGCGTGCTGGCCGCCGCGTTCGACATCGCCGCCACCAGGGCACGCCTGCGAGGCGAGGACATCACCGCCTGAGGACAGCGCCGCCTCGGGGCGTCAGCGCCTGAAGATCAGGACGTCGTTCCTGGCGGCCTTCTCCTCGTCCTCCGGGGTGACTTGCAGGAGCTTCTCGGTGGGCGTGTCCGAGCGGTAGGTGATGTTCGGCTCCAGGTGCAGCTCCACCTCGCCGGCCACCGCCTTGGGCACCACGGCCAGCGCGGAGTAGTCGTAGGCCCGGTGCACCTCGTGCTTGTCGGTGGGCAGGTTGTCCTCGACGATCTCCACCTGCCAGGTGCGCTGGGACTTGTCCCGTACGGTCAGCTCGGGCCTGCCGGTGAGCAGGGTGCCGGTCTCGTCGGCGGCCTTGCGGGTCACAGTGATCTGGAGCCACTGCTTGTCGGGGGTGGTGTGCGTGGTGCCCGCCGGCGGCGGCGTCGGCTTGATCACCGCCAGCCAGGTCACGTGCTCGTACGTCACCTGCTGCCCGACCGGCACCACGTGGACGGTCTCGCTCGGCTGCCCGCTCTTGTAGAACAGGTAGCGGTCGGCCGTCGGCAGGCCCATGCCCAGGGTGAACACGACCACCGCGCCGACGCCCAGCAGCAGCGTCCGCCCACGCCGGCGCCGCGGCCGCACAGCCGCGGCGGCGGGCGCGGGTGGAGGCGTCGGTACGGCCGAGGGTACGTCTTCGGCGGGAGGGGGCGGTGGCGTCGAGGGAGGCAGCGGCCCGGCGCTCGGGATGGCCGGGATCGGCTGCGTCGCGGTGCTGACCGACCGGCTCTGCGGCGGCGGCCACACCTGCTGGTCCGGGAACGGCGCCGTGCCCCGGCGCGGCCGAGGCGGCGGCGCACCGGGCGAGAAGGGCTGCCGCTGCCCCCGGCGCGGCCGAGCCGGAGCCAGAGGCGGCTGAGGCCGCTGTGGCCCCTGAGACGGCGTGCCCTGCCCTGAAGGCGCACCCTGGGGTGGCGGCGTGGGTTGCGGCGGCTGGGTGGGCTGGCTCGGCGGCGGGGCGAACCAGTCGCGGTCCGGGTCGTTCGTGCTCATGGCCTACTTCTTCTCGTCCAGGTCGACGACGTCCGCGGGCGCGGAGCTGAGCTGCTTGGCGATGGCCGTGTCGATACCGAGGTCGACCTGTGCCTCCGGCGGCAGCGGCTCGGCGTAGAGGCCGCCGATGGGCAGATGGAACACGGCCCGCGCGCCGAGCAGCGCGCCGGGCGGCACCTCGAAGACGAACCTGCCCGACGCCCACCACCCCGGCTGGATCCACGGGTTGGCCAGCGTCAGGGTCTTGTCCACCTTGTCGGTCGCGACGAACTTCTTGCCGTCGGCGGCGAGCAGGGTGGGCGGCGCCAGGTGCACCGGCTTCTGCGGCACGGTGGCCTCCGCCTCGATCACCAGGAACACCTGCTCGGTCGGCACGACCTCGCCCCCGGACTTGACCGCCCTGGCCGTGGACACCTTCTTGACCCGTACCGAGAACCGGCCGGCGTCCACCGCCGCGTCCTTCGCGCCCACATAGGTGATCGGCGCGTCCATCTCCGCCTGGGACAGCTCCAGCGACTGTACGGCCACGGCCCCGGCGACCAGGAGCAGGCCGACCAGGGTGTTGAGCACCGTGACGGCCGCCCGGCGGCGGGGCGGCTCCCGGCGGGCGCGGCGCGGGGGCGCGGGACGCTCCTCGTCGGTGGCCGTCATGACGTCCCTTCCTGCTTCACCGGCAGGGTGACGGTCGCGGCCACCTTCTTCACCTCCGCCTTGCCGACGAAGCCCCCCTCGGACGGCAGCAGCCAGGTCACGACGCCGGTCAGCGGGTTCTCCATCTCCTCGTACGCGCCCACGTCGTACGTCACCTGCTCGGGCGGCGTGGCCGTACCCTCCAGCTCGTAGCGGGCGATCACGGTGGCGGGGACGTCAGGATGCAACTGGCTGGACTTCACGTCCTTGGACAACACGAACAGCTGGCCGCCGAACTCGCTCTTGAGCTGCGGGGTCATCTTCAGCAGCGCCCCGCCGAAACTGTAGCCGGGGCTCTTGTCGTTCGGCGGGCTGCCCACGACAAGGGTCTCGTCGGTCTTGTTCGTCACCTTGAACACCACGTCGAGGAAGCGCTTGTCCTCGGTGAACTGGCTCGTGGCCGGCTCGGTCGTCACCTTGGACTCGATGAACCGGGCCTCGAACTTGCCCATGTCCAGGCTCTGACCGGCCTTGAGCCGTGGCGGCGGGGTTGCGGGCCGCTCGTCGAAGCCGCCCAGCAGAGCGGCGATGCCGACGGCGGTGAGGGTCACCAAGGCGAGTACGGGTACCGCTACGGGGCGACTTCGCTTGCCGCTGTCACCGGAGGGTTCCGTCATGGGTATCGATGGTAATAGGTCACGCTTGTCCCACTCACCCCAATGCACCCATTGTGCTGGTCGAATTGCCGAGAACCCTGCCGCAGCAGGGGTTGTAACTCATACGCTGTCACGGAGCGGAGGGACACCGACCCTACTGACGACACAGCGCAGCCGGAGGGGGTCACGTGGCGGACGTGCATCCCGACCACGCACAGCTGCAGGCGGACCGCATCTACCTGGGCTGGCAGTACCTCCTGCTGCACCCCGACCCGGGGCCTCCCCCGAAGCGGCCGTCGCCTGCCGAGGAGAACGAACCCGGCAAGGGAGGCACGGACGCGGAGAAACAGAGCGAGCTGCTGCGCCGCGAGCGCCTGCAGGAGGACATGCTCAACCGGCCGGTACGACTGGTCCGGCTGTTCATGATCATGCTCACCACGCTGCTGCTCACGCTGGCCTTCACCGGCTATCTCGGCTGGTCCTTCGCGCTCATCGGCGTGCTGGCCACCGGCGGCGTGGCGATCATCTGCAGTTACGCCCTGCTGCAGGGCGACCGGGCGGTGAAGCACCGGGTCCACGAGCAGCAGGCGAGGGATGACCGCCAGCGCCAGGAACGTGACAAGGAGCTGTTCCGCGCGCAGGAGGAGCACGCGCAGCGCTACCGCGAATGGCAGGAGGTCAAGGAGCGCCACGACCGCCAGCTCAGCTGGTACGCCGTCGCGGTGCCCGACGACATCGACCGCATCGACGTGGCCGGCGGCACGCTGCCCGGCTGGTCGGCGCTGATCACCCTGCTCGGCGCCACCCGCCTCTACAGCGGCGGCCACCTGACGGTGCTCGACCTGTCGGAGGGCGCGATCGCCAAGGACCTGATCGAGCTGGCCCGTAAGGGCGGTGACGATCCGCTGGTCTGGGTGCTGCCGGTCGACCTGCCCAGGCTCGACTTAGGCGCCACGCTCAAGCCCGAGGCGTTCGCCGACGTGCTCGCGCACGTGGTCAGCGTCAGCGAGGAGCACCGCAGCACCCGCGACCTCAGCTTCGACAACGCCATCCTGGAGCGGGTGCTGGAGGTGCTCGGCGAGAACGCCACGATCAGTCAGGTCACCGCCGCGCTCCGGGCGCTGGCCCAGGTCGGCGACCCGCGTGAGGACCTGCGGTTCGGCCTGATCACCGCCACCCAGTTGGAGCGGATCGGCACCCTGTTCGGGCGCGGGGTGAGCGACCGCGTGGTGATCGAGCGGGCCTGGGCGCTGGAGTCGCAGCTGCGCAAGCTGGAGACCCTCGGCACGCAGGCCGTGCGCCTGCCGCCCGCCAGGCTCCGGGTCGTCAGCATGGACCGGCAGGCCGGCGTGTTCGGCAACCGGGTGCTCGGCACGTACGTCGCGACCGCCCTGACGCACATCCTGCGCCAGTCGCCCGCCTCC
Source organism: Nonomuraea glycinis (assembly GCF_014646515.1). Taxonomy (GTDB): domain Bacteria; phylum Actinomycetota; class Actinomycetes; order Streptosporangiales; family Streptosporangiaceae; genus Nonomuraea; species Nonomuraea glycinis. Next base: position 279,958 of record NZ_BMNK01000009.1, on the reverse strand, counting down.
GACCGGCCCTGGTACCACACGATCATCGTGGCGGGCGCGGACAAGCTCCGCGGGGACGTGCTCGACCGGCTGATGGACGCCTGTGAGACCTCCAAGACCGGGCTCGTGCTGACCTACCGGTCGCTCACCCCGACCGTCCGCGAGCGGCTCGGCAGGGGCCACGCGGCGGTCGCCTTCATGCGCCTGGGCAACGCCGAGGACGCCAGGGTCGCCAGCGAGCACGTCGGCACCGAGCACCGGCTGGAGCTGGCCCAGCTCACCGAGACGATCAGCGAGTCGCTGCCCGGCCTCGACGGCGGCTACACCTCGACCATCGACCAGCTCGAGGACTCCGCCGAGGAGCGTGCCGAGAGCCACGCCGACCTGGCCGAGGACATCACCGAGTCGACCGAGTGGGGCAGGACCGCCGACAAGATGTCCGAGAAGGAGCGGGTGCTGCAGCGCTCGCGGGAGTTCCTCGTCGAGCCGCACCAGCTCCAGCAGCTGCCCACCACGTCCGTGATCGTCACCGATGCCACCGCGGACGGCAGACGGGTCCGCCTGGCAGACGCGAACCCGGCCATACTGACCTTCCCCAAGACCACGCTCGGCGAGCTGGACGACGTCCGCGCATCCGGCCTCGCCGTCGAACGCGCCGGCGGCAACGGCGACGGTGGCGGCGACGCGGAGCCCCCGCCCAACCTCGGGCCACCACCGCCACGCCTGGACTGGCGCAAGGACAGGCAATGACGGTCAATGAAATGGTCAATGTCGAGGTGATGCGCTGACGGGCGGCGGAGTTTTACTAACAACCGTCTGTGGGGGGATGAAATGCAGTCGAGTGTGTCGCTGAGCGGTCCCTGGTACCGAATCCAGTCGATCGCCGCACCCTCGCGTAGCTCGTCGGCAGAGTGGGACTTCGTCACCGTGCTGCCCGCCGTGCTCTCGGCGGCGCAGCGCGACCGGCCGTTCGTCATCGGCTGGCTCTCCCGGGGCTCCGGCGCGCCGCTCGAACTGATCACCAACGCGGGGCCGCTGTCACCGCCGCGCCAGCCACGCCGGGCGCACGACGCGCCCAGCCGGCCGGGCGGCCCGCAGCCGCTGCTCTTCCCGGGCGGCGCGCGCGGCGTCGAGCTCGACGACGAGTACCTCGCCGACCTGGCCGACCTGGTGTGGACGCCGTGCCCGGGCCGCCAGGCGCCGCCGCTCGGCGGCCGGCGCGAGTACGGCGGCGACCCCGACGAGCTGAAACGGCCCACGCTGTTCGAGTCGACGCTGGTCACGCTGATGTCCCGGCCGTTCGCCTGGCTGGTCGTGGCCGAGCCGACCGACCTGCTGGACGCCGAGGTGGCCCACCTGCGCACCCAGCTCAACGTGCTCAGGCAGTACGGCGACGCCTCCGAGCGGTCCAGGTTCGACGCCGAGCGGGCCGAACGGCGGATGCAGGAGCTCGACGCCTTCCGTGAGGCGGGCCTGTGGAACACGCGGGTGCTGGCCGGCGGCGCCACCGCCGAGGAGCTGCGCCAGATCGCCCCCGTGCTGGTCGGGTCGGTCGAGATGAGCCACCACCCCTACCGGCTGCGCAGCGCCCAGGGATCCGTCTACACCCTGGCGGACGCGCTGGCGATCACCATGCAGGACCCGGCCGACGGCGCCGCCGCCCCGTTCGCCGCGACGGCCGGGGCCCTTGCCGCGCTGGCCGGCCTGCCCCGCCGCGAGGTGCCGGGCGTACGGGTGCTCGACTCCGGGTTCTTCGACGTGACCTCGGAGGCCGAGGGCGGCGAGCTGGAGCTCGGCGAGATCCTCGACGGCCAGGACCGCGCCGTCGGCTCGTTCCGGGTGCCGCTGGCGACGCTCAACCGGCACGCCTTCGTCACCGGCGCCACCGGCTCCGGCAAGTCGCAGACCGTCAGGCACCTGCTGGAGCAGCTCAGCCAGGCGAACATCCCGTGGCTGGCCATCGAGGCCGCCAAGTCCGAGTACGCCGCCATGGCCGGGCGCGTCGAGTCGCTCGGCACGGTCACCGTGATCAACCCGTCCGCGCCCTCCGGCGTGCCGTTCAGCATCAACCCGCTGGAGCCGGAGCCTGGCTACCCGGTCCAGGCGCACATCGACATGGTGCGGGCGCTGTTCATGGCCGCCTTCGACGCCGAGGAGCCGTTCCCGCAGATCATGTCGCTGGCGCTGCAGCGGGTCTACGAGGCCACCGGCTGGGACGTGGTCACCGGCGGCGCGGTGCCCGGCTCCAAGGTGCCGCCCAGCGTGCCCACCCTGGAGCAGCTCCAGCAGCACGCCATGGACGTGATCAAGGAGATCGGCTACGGCCGCGAGGTGCAGGCCGACGTCGAGGGCTTCATCTCGCTCCGGCTGCGCTCGCTGCGGGTCGGCTCGGCCGGGCGCTTCTTCGAAGGCGGCCACCCGGCCGACATCGGCGGGCTGCTGCGGCGCAACGTGGTGCTGGCGATCGAGGACGTGGCCAACGACGAGGACAAGGCGTTCCTCATGGGCACGCTGATCATCAGGATCGTGGAGCACCTCCGGATGCGCGCCAGGCAGGAGAAGTCCACCGACCTGCGGCACGTCATCGTCATCGAGGAAGCGCACCGGCTGCTGCGCGACCGCGGCGCCGGACGGGCCGCCACCCACGCCGTCGAACTGCTCGCCGGCATGCTCGCCGAGATCAGGGCGTACGGCGAGGGCATCGTGGTGGCCGAGCAGATCCCCACCAAGCTCGTCTCCGACGTGGTCAAGAACACCGCGCTGAAGGTCGTACACCGGCTGCCCGCCGAGGACGACAGGCAGCTCGTCGGCGCGGCGATGAACCTCAGCGAGGAGCAGTCCCGCCAGGTCGTGTCGCTGCCGCCGGGCGACGCGGCCGTGTTCGCCGACGGCATGGACCGGCCGCTGCGCGTGCGCGTGCCGCTCGGCGAGAGCCGCGAGAAGCTGCTGACCAGCCCGCCCCCGCCGATCCGGGGCCGCAGGTCGGCGGCCTGCGGCGGCCAGTGCCGCACCGGGCAGGCGTGCACGCTGGTCGAGCTGCGCGAGGCCGACGTTTTGGCCGACGCGCCCGAGTGGGCCTGGCTGCGCATCTGGTGCGACACGGTCGTGCTCGCCTTCGTCAGCAACCGGCCGCTGCCCGGCGTGCCGCGCTCGCTGGCGGCGGCCTGGGCCGAGCTGCCGGCCCGGCGCCGGGAGTGCCTGCTGGCCACCCTGGTCGAACGCGCGGTGCAGCGGCGCGCCTGGTCGCTGCGGAGCTGGTTCGACCCGGCGCTGCTCACCGAGAAGGCCGCGGAGACGGCCACCCGCCTGCTCGCCACCCTGGACACCGGCGGCGAGCGCCCCGGCGCCTCGTGGGTCATCCCGCAGGTGCGCTGGCTGCACGAGGTCGACAGACTCTTCCCGTACGGCAGGCCGGCCCCTGACCTGCGCAGCCCCGCGCCGCCGATGGAGTACGCGCTCTTCCGCCAGCAGCCCAACGGCAACGGCAACGGCGCGGTCGGCGGCAACGGCGGCGGCAACGGCGCGGTCGGCGGCAACGGCGGCGGCTCGGCCGACCTCGCGCGCACCGAGCTGCTCGGCCACCGCGCCAAGGCCCTGCGACACCACCCGCTGTCGATGGAGGTGGACCACAACAGGGCCCTGGCGTGGCGGGTCATCCTGGGCGACGACGAGAGCGAGAGCGTCCAGCGGGACATCACCACGGTCGCCGTCGGGATCGAGGCCCAGGCCCGGCTGCGCCACGTCGGCCAGACGATGGGAGCGGGGTGGCTGGAAGGGGTCCTGTCGTGGCCGCGCAGGTTCGTGCTCCCGTTCGAGCAGGGCGGCACTCCGGAGATCACCTTCGCCGAATCCGGCTGACTTGGCGAATCACCCGAATCGGACGTGTCGCCGACCCTCAGAAGGCGGTGTCAGGTCCCCAATGCCGACTAGGATCCCTGTACATGACCCAGCTTCCACTGCGGGCTCAGCTCGCGAGCGCCCTGGGCCGCAGTGCCGCGACGCTGTCCAGGATGACCGGGCGCGGTGACGGCTCGGTGATCGGCGGGCGGGTCGGCCTGATGCTCGAGCCCGACCTGCTCCGCCAGCTCGCCCGAGATCGCAAGCTGGCTCTGGTCAGCGCGACCAACGGCAAAACCACCACGACCCGGCTGATCACCTCGGCGCTGCTGCGGTTGGGGCAGGTGGCCACCAACGCCTTCGGCGCCAACATGCCCGCCGGGCACGTCTCCGCGCTGTCGCAGCAGAAGGGCGCCCCCTACGGCGTGCTGGAGGTGGACGAGAAATACCTCCCGGAGGTCCTCGACACCACCGGCGCGAGCGTCGTCTGCCTGATGAACCTCAGCCGCGACCAGATGGACCGCGCCGCCGAGATCTGGCTGCTGGCGCAGAAGTGGCGCAAGGCCCTGTCGGGCAAGCCCACCCACGTCATCGCCAACTGCGACGACCCGCTCGTCACCTGGGGCGCCTCCACCGCGGCCAAGGTCACCTGGGTCGCCGGCGGCCAGCGCTGGAAGGAAGACTCCTGGAGCTGCCCGGAGTGCGGCGGGCCGCTGGAGCGCAAGGGCGTCGACTGGGCCTGCCGCGAGTGCACCTTCCACCGGCCCGAGCCGGAGTGGATCCTCGACGACGACGCGGTCATCGACCCGCGCGGCGAGCGGTGGCTGCTCGACATCCAGCTCCCCGGCCTGGCCAACCGCTCCAACGCCGCGATGGCGCTGGCCGTGGCCGAGGCGTTCGGCCTGCCGGTGGATCAGGCGCTGCCCAGCCTGCGCGAGGTCACCTCGGTCGCCGGCCGCTACACCACGGTCGAGCGGGACGGCCGCCAGGCGCGGCTGCTGCTGGCCAAGAACCCGGCCGGCTGGCTGGAGGCGTTCGACGTCAGCGACCCCGACCTGCCGATCATCCTGTCGGTCAACGCCAAGGGCCCCGACGGGCGCGACACCTCCTGGCTGTGGGACGTCGACTACCGCATCCTGCGCGGCCGTCCCGTGTTCATCACCGGCGAACGCCGGCTCGACCTGGCGCTGCGGCTCGAAGTGGCCGACGTGCCCTTCGCCACCTGCACCTCCTTCACAGAGGCGCTGGCCATGCAGCCGCCCGGCCGCGTCGACGTGATCGCCAACTACACCGCCTTCCAGCAGATCCGATCGGAGTTCGGTCGTGCCGTCTGACAGCGCCCTGCGCATCGTCTGGATCTACCCTGACCTGCTGAGCACCTACGGCGACCAGGGCAACGTGCTCGTCCTGGAGCACCGGGCACAGCGCAGGGGCATCGAGACCGAGACCATCCACGTCCGCTCCGCCGACCCGGTGCCGGAATCGGGTGACATCTACCTCATCGGCGGCGGCGAGGACCGTCCCCAGATCCTCGCGGCCGAGCGCCTGCGCCGTGACGGCGGCCTGCACCGCGCCATCGCGCACGGCGCCGCGATGCTCGCCGTCTGCGCCGGCTACCAGATCATGGGCAGCACGTTCGGCGGCGAGGAAGGCCAGCCGGTCGACGGCATCGGCCTGCTCGACATCGCCAGCACCCGCGGCCCCGCCCGCGCCGTCGGCGAACTGGTCGCGGAGGTGGACGCCAACCTCGGCCTGCCCACCCTGACCGGCTTCGAGAACCACATGGGCGTCACCAGCCTCGGTCCCGGCGTCAAGCCCCTGTCCCAGACGATCAAGGGCGTCGGCAACGGCGACGGCTTCGAAGGCTGTTACGCCGGCCACGTGGTCGGCACCTACCTGCACGGCCCCGCCCTGGCCCGCAACCCGGCCCTGGCGGACCTGCTGCTCACCTGGCGGGCCGGCGAGCTCGCCCCGCTGGACGACACCCGCTACGAGCAACTCCGCCAGGAACGCCTCGACACCGTCCTCGCCCAGTGACCGCCGATTAGTCTCGACACCGTGCTCGCCCGCTGACCGCAGGTCGGTTGCGGCACTGTGCTCGCCCGCTGACCGTCGGTCGGTCTCGGCACCGTCCTCGCCCAGTGACCGCCTCGGTCAGTAGACCAGCGCTTGCGCGCCCTCTGCGACGGCCTCCTCGACGAACGTCGGAGCGCCGGCGATGCGTACGCCGTCGATCACGTCGTCGACGGTGATGTCGCGGCGGGCCGCGCACTGCGTGCACAGGGTCACCCGGCCGCCCGCGAGAACGGCGTCCAGGAGGTCCGGCAGAGGGACGGCGTGCTCCAGGGTCAGCTCCTTGGCCTTGCCCGGCACGGCGAACCAGGCGGCCTCGCCGGTCAGCCAGAGCGACACCGGGACGCCGCTCGCGAGGGCGGCGGCCGCGACCGTGAACGCCTGGTTGCAGCGCTCGGGTTCGTCGGCGCCTGCTGTCACTTTGATCACCAGTGATCGTGCCATGCCCGTCACCCTAGTCCCCGGCGGAGTCAATAGGGTTGGGGGCCATGGGAGTAGAACACGAGGAGCCGGTGCCGGTGCACCCCGACCTGGAGCCGATCGCCTTTCTGCTGGGCCGGTGGGAGGGCGCGGGCGTCGGAGGCTATCCGACGATCGAGAGCTTCAACTTCGGCCAGGAGATCGAGTTCGGGCACAACGGCAAGCCCTTTCTCACGTACGTGAGCCGCACTTGGCTCCTGGACCAGGACGGCAACCGGGTCAAGCCGCTGGCCACGGAGTCGGGCTACTGGCGGGCACAGCCCGACCGGCAGCTGGAGGTGCTGCTGGCGCACCCGACCGGCGTCGTCGAGATCTACGTCGGCGAGGTCGTCTTCCACAAGATCGACCTGCAGACGGACGTGGTGGCGCGCACGACGACGGCCAAGGAATACACCGCGGGCCGCCGCCTGTACGGCCTCGTCAAGGGAAATCTGATGTGGGCGTACGACATGGCCGCCATGGGGCGGCCGCTGACGTCGCACATGTCGGCGGAGCTGAAGAAGGTGGGTTGAGCAGATGAGCTCTCCGTTCACCGCGGACGCGGTCGACGCGATCAAGCGGCACATGAACGACGATCACGCGGACGACGCCCTGATCATCGTGCGGGGTCTCGGCGGTCGGCCGGAGGCGACCACGGCGGTGACGAGCGGGGTCGACGGGGAGGCCATCGAGTTCACCGTCGACGGCGGCGAGCAGGTCAGGGTGGCGTGGGGCGAGAGCCTGACCGAGCGCGCCCAGGTGCGGATGGCGGTGGTCCGCCTCTATCGCGACGCCTGCCATGAGCTGGGCATCCCCGCCAGGGGAGAGCACTGAGAGCTGAAGAAGGGCCCCAGGCGACGTTCCACCTGCCGAGCAGGTGGGCCGGATGGACTAAGGCCGGGATGGGATCCCGTCCTCCGGCTGCCAGGGGCCCCGGTGGTTGCCTCGTACTCGCGAACGACCCGAAGCAACAAGTCCGCGTCGTTAGCGGACAACCACCTCGCTAGTCCAATAATGATTCACCATTGTTTGGACCACCTCCTTTCCGCGTACTGCCGAAGCTATGCGGTCGTGCGCGGACGAGGCAAGCGAATATCCATCAGCCGTACACTCGGGACATGACGGAGACGCAGTGGCATGAGGAGCTTCGCGCCAAGGGCTATCGGGTCACTCCACAGCGGCAGCTCGTGCTGGAGGCGGTCAAGAAGCTGGAGCACGGGACTCCCGAGGAGATCTGCGTCAAGGTCCGTCAGACCGCCCGCGGGGTCAACATCTCGACCGTCTACCGCACGTTGGAACTGCTCGAAGAGCTCGGCATGGTGACGCACACCCATCTCGGCCACGGCGCTCCCACCTACCACCTGGCGGCCGAGGCCGATCACGTGCACCTGGTGTGCCGGGGCTGCGGCGAAGTGAGCGAGGTGCGTCCGCAGCTGGCGGAGGGCCTGGTCAAAGGGCTGGACGACGAGCTGGGTTTCGAGGCCGATGTGCGGCACCTGACCGTCTTCGGACGCTGTCGCAAGTGCCGTTAACCTGGAGGCATGCGTAGCCCTCTGCTCGATCTGCCCGGCGCTGTCCCCGCCGACGGTCCTGACGCCGACGTCGCGGCGCACTACGGCGACCTGTTCGCCGAGCAGCGTGTCCTGGTCAAGGGTGAGGCGGTCGTGGACCGCAGCAACCGTGAGGTGATCCGCATCGCGGGGGCCGACCGGCTGAAATGGCTCAACGACCTGACCTCCCAGAAGCTCGACGCGCTGGCCCCCGGTGAGTGGACGCAGACCCTCCTACTCGACGCGCAGGGCCGGTTGGAGCACCACCTGACGCTGGTGGACGACGGCGCGGCCGTGCTGGCCCACGTCGAGCCGGGCGCCTCGGCGACGCTGATCGACTATCTCGACCGGATGCGGTTCATGCTGCGGGTGGAGGTGTCCCTGGTCGAGGATCTGGCGGTGCTGTCGTCGGCGACCGAGGACTACCTGGTGCCGCGGGCCGAGCTCCCCGACCATCTGGGCAGGCCGCTGGCGGGGCTGTGGGCCTACGAGGCGCTGCGGATCGAGGAGCACCGGCCGCGGGCGGGCTTCGACACCGACCACAAGACGATTCCGCACGAGGTGGGCTGGATCGGCCCGGCCGTGCATCTCAACAAGGGCTGCTACCGCGGCCAGGAGACCGTCGCCCGGGTGCACAACGTGGGTCACCCGCCGCGCCGCCTGGTCTTCCTGCACCTGGACGGCAGCGTCGACACGCTGCCGCCGCACGGCGCACCGGTGATCTTCGAAAGCCAGGAGGTCGGCACCGTCGGCTCCGCCGCCCGCCACTACGAGCTGGGGCCCATCGCCCTGGCCCTGGTCAAGCGGACCGTTCCGGTGGACGCCACCCTCCTGGCGGGAGGCGTCGCCGCCGCCCAGGAGGTCATCGTCCCGCCGGACGCGGGCCGCAACGTCACCATCGACCCAGCCCTCCGCCGCCGCATCCGCTGACGCTCAGACGTGACGGGGCGAGGCGATCGGGCTGTCGCGTCGAGCGGTCAGATGTCCAGGACGAGGGTGATCGGGCCGTCGTTGACGAGGGAGACCCGCATGTCGGCGCCGAAGCTGCCGGTCTCCACGTGAGCGCCGAGCCCGCGTAGCTCCTCGATCACCGCGTCCACCAGGGGCTCGGCGACGGGTCCCGGGGCGGCGGCCTGCCAGGTGGGTCGCCTGCCCTTGCGCGTGTCGCCGTACAGGGTGAACTGGCTGATCACCAGGAGCGGCGCCGAGACGTCGGAGCAGGACTTCTCGCCGTGCAGGATGCGCAGCCCCCACAGCTTGGCGGCGAGCCTGGCCGCCTGCGCGCGCGTGTCGTCGTGGGTGACGCCGACCAGCACGAGCAGGCCCGGCTCGTCGATCGCGCCGATGACCTGCCCGTCGACCGTCACGGACGCTGAGCTCACTCGCTGCACCACTGCTCGCATGGGATCCCATTCTGGCCCAGATGTGGCGCTCCGTAGACTCAGGGCGAAAGGGGTGGCAGATGTCGCTGGTGGTGGAGGTCGTACGGTCCGGGTTCGTGGAGTCCAGGCACCAGGCGCGCATGTTGACCTTGGACGCGACCGGCACGCCCGTCGCGGTGCACGGGGCGGTGCACGTGCCGGCCTCACCCCGTTCGTCGATGAAGCCACTGCAGGCGCTCGGCATGCTCCGCGCCGGGCTCGGCCTGAGCGGTGAGTTGCTCGCCCTGGCCTGCGCTTCCCACGCGGGGGAGCCCTATCACGTCGAGGGCGTCAGGAGGATCCTCGCGGGGGCCGGGCTGGGGGAGTCGGCGCTGCGGTGCCCGGAGGACTACCCCGAGGACCGGACGGTCACCGACCGGGGCCGCGTCTACATGAACTGCTCGGGCAAGCACGCCGCCATGCTGGCCACCTGCGTGCGCAACGACTGGCCGCTGGAGACGTACCTGGAGCCGCCGCATCCGCTGCAGCGGGCGATCCGCGCCACCGTGGAGGAACTGACCGGCGAACGGGTGCTCGCCTCCGGGGTGGACGGGTGCGGGGCGCCGCTGTTCTTCATCTCGATGCTGGGTGTGGCCAGAGCGTTCGCCGCGCTCGCACTGAGCACAGAGGACGGCACTCGGCCCGCCGGCACTCCCGTCGGCGGCCCGGAGGGCGGCTCAGAGGGTGGCAGCCGGCCTCTCGGCAGTTCCGTCGGCGGTCCGGAGGGTAGTGCGGAAGGGGATACCGGGCCGCGGGCCGTTTTCGACGCGATGCGTACCCATCCCGAGTGGACGTCCGGCACTCACCGGCCTGAGGCGGCCCTCATGCGTGCCCTGCCCGGTCTGCTGGTCAAGGCCGGGGCGGAAGGCTTCCAGGCCTTCGTGTTCGAGGACGGGCGCGCCGGAGTCATCAAGGTCGAGGACGGCGCCGGGCGCGGGCGTACCCCGCTCACCGTGGCGGCGCTGCGCACGCTCGGACTCACCTCGCCCGAGCTGGACGCGCTGGCCGCGCAGCCCGTGCTGGGCGGCGGCCGCCCGGTCGGCGAGCTGCGCGTCCGCTAGAGGGTGCGGAACTGGCGGGTGGCCGAGATCGCGCCTGAGGTCGTCGTGGTGAACGTACGCATCGAGCCGGCGAACTTCGACAGGTCCCACTCGGCCGGCCCGTGGTACCAGTAGAGGTTGTCGGAGGGGGAGCCGTTGCCCGTGACCGATGCGACGACGCGCGACCAGTGCTCCACTCCGTCGAAGATCACGGCATAGGGCAGATAACGGGAGAACAGCTCCACCCGCTGCTTTTCCGGCACGTCACCCAGGTCGCCCGAGAAGAGGAACTCGCGGAACCCTAAGGTGTGCGCCAGCGCCGCCGAGCCCTTGGCGGTCTTGGCCGGCATGTACTGCCCGCCCACGGACAGCGCCCCGCCCGCGATGATCAGGGCGAGCCCGATCAGGCCGTAGGTGGTGAACCAGGCCAGCGCGGCCGTGGCGACAATGCCCACGACCATGGCGACGACGCCGATCGTGGTCCAGCGGGTGCGCTCGGCGTCGGGGCGGCGGGCGAACCAGCCCTGCCGGACCACGTCGGTGTAGAGCGCGTCGCGGACCTTGCCCAGATGGGCGACGAACGAGCCGGACAACTGCGACAGCAGCACCGCGTCCCGCCCGTCGAAGATCGCGTCGTACAGCGTCCGCTCGTAGGGGAGCAGTGCGGTCACGGGCGCGTGCGGCTGCTTGACGAGCATCCAGTCCGGCGCGTCGTACGTCTGCCGCTCCTGTTCGTCGATGCGCAGATAGCCGCGCACGGCCAGGTCCACGATCGTGGCCGTCACGTCGACCACATCGGCCTGCTCGTCCACCAGGGTGCCGATCTGGCCGGGCCGCACCCCGTCCGGCGGGGAGAAGTGCCCGTCCCGCATCGGGTCGACCGCGCCCTTCTCGTGGTCGGCGATCCGCGCGTCCCGGCCACGCGTCCAGTAGAGCGCGGCCAGGCCGCCGAGGAGCAGCACCAGCAGAGCGGCCAGCGCGCCGCCGGTGACCGGGCTGAGGGCGAAGGCGTTGGCCAGCGAGAACCGCTTGTCGATGATCGGCTGCCCGCCGCTGGCGCCCTGCGGGAAGCCGACGACCACGGTGAGCGCCTGACCCGGGGCGAGGCCGGTCTGCTCGAAGTCGGCCTGGGTGGCGACGTGGTCCATGGAGGCCGAGGTGCAGCCGATGGCCGAGGTCAGCTCGCCGGCGAAGCACGACAGGCTCTGCACCTGGCCGGGGCCGTTGACCTTGACGGTGGCCTTGGCGACGGCGGTGTCCCAGCCGTTGACCGCGAACCAGCGCAGCTCCTCCATGCCGCCCGTCGCGGTCACGGCGCCCTTGACGTCGTATTCGACGGTGGCGGGCGCGGTCACGGTGAGCACGTCGCCGGTGAGCTTGCCGCCCTTGACGTTGGAGATCTCGTAGAGTCGGTCGCTGGTGTCGTCGTAGCGCGTCCTGGTCAGGAACGTCCGCTTGAGCGGCCCCTCGGCGCCGCTGATCTTCTCGACGACATGCAGGGTGCCACCCTTGCCGAGGGTCATCGTGACCTCGTCGGTGATCCCTGCCGCCGCCATGGCGGGAGTGGCGGTCGCGGGGACCACTGCCAGAGTGATGGCCCCCAGCGCGGCCAGCGTGTGCCTGAAACCCGTCATGGCCGCACATGCTAGCGGTTCAACCCGACAACCCCCGAGGATGGACTCCAGACGCTAAGGAGGCGCCCATGAGCGAGCACAGCGCGGTCCAGGCGATCCGATCGGGCGACGTGCCCGCCCTCCGGCGACTGCTGGCGTCGGATCCGGCACTGGCCACCGCCCGGGTGGACGGATCTCGTACGCTCCTGCACGTGGCCACCGACTGGCCAGGCCACTTCCCCAATGTCGCCGAGACGATCGCCGCACTCGCCACCGCGGGAGCCGACATCAACGCCCCCTTCGGCGCCGACCACGCCGACCACGCCGACCACGCCGACCGCGCCGAGCACGGCGAGCACGGCGAACGCGGTGACAACGGTGAACGCGGCGGCACATACGCCGAGCATGCCGAGACGCCGCTGCACTGGGCGGCGAGCAGTGACGACGTCAAGGCGCTGGACGCCCTCCTGGACGCGGACGCCGACATCGAGGCGCGCGGCGCGGTCATCGCGGGCGGGACGGCGCTGGCGGACGCGGTGGCGTTCGCGCAGTGGGGCGCGGCCAGGCGGCTGGTGGCGCGCGGCGCGGCCGTCGAGCCCCACCACGCCGCCGCGCTCGGCCTCCTGGACCAGGTCACGGTCTCCGAGCAGGGCGAGGTCAACCTGGCCTTCTGGTACGCCTGCCACGGCGGTCAGCGCCAGGTGGCGGAGCAGTTGGTGGAGCGGGGCGCCACGGTGGACTGGGTGCCGCCCTGGGAGCCTTTGACGCCCTTGGACGCGGCCGAGCGCCACGGCTTCACCGCCGTCGCCGCCTGGCTACGCAGTCTGGGCGCCCACTCGTACCAGGATCTCTGAGCAGCACCGCCGATCAAGGGGCGCTGAGGCGGGGCGGCCATCAGAGGGTGCTGAGTTGGGGCGCGCGGCCGATCAAGCGCTGAGGTGGCTCGGTCAGTCGGAGATGGCGATGCGCAGGCGGCGGAAGCCGCGGCCCTTGCTCTCCACCTTGGTCACCTTGACGCGGCCGATCTGCTTGGTGGAGGCGACGTGGGTGCCGCCGTCCGCCTGGGTGTCCAGGCCGTCGATGTCGACGATGCGGACCTCCTGCACCTCCGGCGGCACCAGGTTGGTGGCGGTCCGGATGATGTCAGGGATGGCGAACGCCTCCTCGCGCGGCAGGACGCGTACGTCGATGCGCCGGTCGGCGAGGACCTCGGCGTTGCAGGCCGCCTCGACCGCCTCCTTGAAGCCCGCGGGCACCTCCGGCAGGTTGAAGTCCATCCGTGCGGTCATCGGCTCCATGTTGCCCCCGGTGACCAGGCAGCCGTAGTCGCGGAAGACGACCCCGCAGAGCACATGCAGGCCGGAGTGGGTGCGCATGAGGGCGGTGCGGCGCTCGTCGGCCACCGCCGCCCGCACCACCGTGCCCACCGGCGGGATCGGGTCGTCCTCTGCCGGAATCAGGTGGAGATCGTCGCCTTTGCGTACTCCGACGATGCGCGTTTCCACCCCTTGCCAGAGGAGAACTCCGTGATCCGCAGGCTGGCCGCCGCCCCCCGGATAGAATGCCGACCTGTTCACCACGATGCCCTCAGGGGTGGAGTCGAGGACGACGGCCTCGAAGTCGCGAAGGTTCTGGTCGGACAGCTCAAGCCGTTGCGTACGCCCGTGGAGATCGCTGGTCATACCGGCAGCCTAGAGCTTGCGAGGTGGTACATGCGTGGTCTGATGCATCGCCCCTTCATCGCCCAGGCAGTCGCACTAATGGCGATTTATGGGACAACATCAGCCTGTAGTACGGCGGCAGCGACACCCGAGATCGCGCTCCAGACGTCGATTCCGCAGGGCCCGCCGGTGGTGATGTTCGTCGGGGACAGCTTCACCGTCGGATCGGGGCCGGTCCCTCGCTGGCGCGCCTACGCGAGCGAGGCCGCCCGCCTGCTCGGCTGGCAGCCGATCATCGCGGGCGCGGGCGGCACCGGCTATCTCAGTGAAGGGCGCGTAGGACGTACGTTCCAGCAGTCGTTCGAGGCGGAGCTCGCCTGGCGGCCGGCACCCGACGTGCTGGTGATCTCCGGCGGGCACAACGACTGCCGCTGGTCCGCGCCCAAGGTGCGGCGCGCGGCCACCGAACTCCTGCGGGACGCCAGGGCCACCTGGCCACGGGCCGAGGTCGTCATGGTGGGCCCGATCTGGATGGGGCGCGCCCCGGCGAAGGCTTATCGGGTGCGTGACGCCCTGGCGGAGGTGGCGGAGCGTCAGGCGGTGCCGTTCCTCGACCCGATGCGCGAGCGCTGGGCCGCGGACGGGGAGGCGGAGATGACGCTGCCCGACGGCGTCCATCCGACGCACGCCGGGCACGCACGGCTGGGCACGTGGCTGGCAGGAGCTCTGAGCCGGCTGCCTTACCAGGGTCCGTAGGGCCCCTGATTGCCGCCGCGCCCGCCCATGCCCTTCACCGCGGGCTTGACGTCCACGATGTAGATGGTGGCGGCGATGACGGCGATGATGGAGAAGATCCCCAGTCCGATGCCGATGAAGACGGCGCCGCCGAAGGCGAGGAAACTCGTCAGGTAGCCATAGGCGCCCGCCGCCGAGAACAGCGTCGCCAGGATCAAGATGATCAGCCAGATGCTCTTCTGCAGCTTTCCCGCCGACACGAACGCGTCGTTCGACACGCGTACGGCATGCGCCAGCGCGTACGCCGCCATGCCGAAAATGATCACAGAGAGCACGAGAAAGAGAAAGTTGAAGACGAGGTTGATGATTTCCATGTTCAGGCTCCGCCCGATGCCGCGATGAGTCGGCACCAGCCTAATAGGCGCCCCCCGCGCACGGGAGCCACAAAACGAAGGCCCGGCTCTCGTGAGAGCCGGGCCTACGGCCGGGTCAGGACTGGGTCTTGGTGGTGCGGGTCTTCTTCACCGGGGTGGCGACGGGCGGCTCGGCGGCCTCCGACAGCTCCTCCAGCTCAAGGGCGGCCTCGCCGGTCGTCTTGCTGACGACCTTGCGGCCCCTGGTGGCGAGGCCCTCGTAGGCCTCGACCGCGCGGTGGCCGAGCACGTCGGCGTACTCACGGGCCTTCTCCGGGAACTCCTTGGCGATGCCCTCGGCCTTGTCCGCGTAGCCGCGGGCCCGGACCGGCAGGTCCTTGGCCAGCTCGGCACGCCGCGACTGGAGCTTCTGCAGCTGCTCGGGCAGCTCGCGCAGCTTCTCGGCGGCGAAGTCGCCGACACCGGCGATGGCGTAGAAAGGCTTGGAATCGGTCAGCTTCTTGACCTCAGTGGCCAGAGTCATGGGTTAACCTTCCTTGGTTTCCTGGTTGACGGTGCCGTTGCCCGCGCTCGCCGCATAGGGCTCAAGTGCGGCGAGCAACTCCGGGGGCAGCGGCCGCTCGTCGTCCGTTTCGGGGTCGCGCTGGGGATGGGCATTCTGGGAGGTCTGCTCATCCCCGGCGAGATGCTCCTTGCGGAACGACTCGTAGATGTCGATCAGCACCTGACGTTGCCGCTCCGTCAGAAGAGTGTCGGCCCTGATCGTGGCGACCACGTCGCTGGGCGGCTCGCGGTCCTCGATGAGGCCCGCCTGCACATAGAGCGCCTGCGAGGAGATGCGCAGCCCCTTGGCGATCTGGTTGAGGATCTCCGCGCTCGGCTTGCGCAGCCCGCGCTCGATCTGGCTGAGGTAGGGGTTGGAGACCCCCGCCGCGGCCGAGAGCTGGCGAAGCGAGATCTTCGCCTGCTGCCGCTGCTCACGGATGTATTCGCCGATCGAGCCGACCTTCGGTAGTGCCATGCCTCCAGTGTGCCGCACCGTGCTTGCAAATGCAAACAGAGTGGTAGCTGCTGCAAGCGCTAGAGCTGGATGATCCAGAGGAAGGGGGTGGAGGTGACCAAGGTCACGGACAGGGCGAGCACTCCGTAACGCAGGCTCACGGGCAGCTCGGGGCCCGGCTTGAGCAGCCGGTCCACCCGGGCCATGACATGGTGCGCGTGCACGCCCAGCATCCCGCTGGGTGTCGGCATCGCACCCGCGGAGCCGAACCTGAGCAGCGCGGTGGCCAGCCGGCGCGGTGAGCAGTAGCGCCGGGCCCGGTCGTCGGCCGCCATCTCCACCAGCAGCTCCACCTGCTCCTGCGCCTCGCGGACCACCTTGGCCCAGGGCAACGCCCTGCGCAGCGCGGCGAACGGCAGCAGCACCAGATCGTGCCGCTCGCGTACGTGCGCGGCCTCGTGCGCGAGCACGGCGGTCAGCTCGTCCTGGGACAGCAGCTTGAGCGCGCCCTCGCTGACCACCACCTGGGAGCGCAGGCCCGGCACGCAGTAGGCGGCGGCGCTCGGATGGTCGAGCACCCGCACGCCCGGCACGCCGGGATCGTCACGGGAGATCAGCGCCAGCAGCACGCGGTGCCGCCTGCGGGCCCGCAGCGCCTGCACCCCCGCCGAGATCAGCACCACGACGAGCACGGTGAGCGAGGTGAACCCGGCGATCATCGCGAGCACGTGCAGCGGATCCCACGCCAGGCTCGGCCCCTGGCCGTCGGCGAAGGCGAGCAGACCGGACAGCACGCCGATCTCGTAGGGCTGCACGCCGAAGGCGAGCATCGCGCCGGTGGTGGCCAGCCCCCAGGCGACCCCGAGCGACTGCCAGAGGATGATGGCGGTGCGAGGCGCGCGGGAGGTCCAGCGGGCGGTCGTGAGACGCCAGGAGCCGATCGCGCACGCCAGGGCGAGCGCGGCCAGCACCACTGCCGTGATCACTCTTCCTCCAGCTCCGTAAGGACTCTGCGCAGGACCTCCGCCTCGGGCCCAGAGACGGCCTGGGCGAAGCGGGTCAGGGCGGCGGACCGGTCACCGGTCATGCCCAGAGCCTCAAGCATAAGCTCAGCCACATAGCTGTCGCGGCTTTCCGCGGGCTCGTAGCGCCAGGCGCGCCCGTCGCGGGTGCGGCGCAGGAAGCCCTTGCGGGTGAGACGGTCGAGCACGGTCATGACCGTCGTCGGGGCCAGGTCGCGATCGGCGATGAGCCGGCCGACCTCGCGGGCGGTCAGCGGGCTGCTCTCCGCCCACAGGATGTCCATGATGCTGCGTTCAAGCTCCCCAAGACCCTTCACACTCTCCAGCGTAGTACTACGGCGTGTCGAGCAGCCATCCGGGATGCTGGAGAGATGCACATCACCCTGGTTCGGGGCGACATCACCGAGCAGCAGGTCGACGCCGTCGTGAACGCCGCCAACTCCTCCCTCATGGGCGGTGGCGGGGTCGACGGCGCCATCCACCGCCGCGGCGGCCCGGAGATCCTCCAGGCGTGCCGGGACCTGCGCGCCGCGCAGTACGGCAAGGGCCTGCCGACCGGCCAGGCGGTCGCCACGACGGCGGGCAGACTGCCGGCCCGCTGGGTCGTCCACACCGTCGGACCGGTGCACTCCAGGACGGAGGACCGCTCGCACCTGCTCGCCTCCTGCTACCGCGAGTCGCTGCGGGTGGCGAGCTCCCTGGGGGCGGCGACGGTGGCCTTCCCGGCGATCTCCACGGGCATCTACGGCTGGCCGCTCGACGACGGGGCGCGCGTCGCCATCCGGACGGTCCGCGCGGCCGGGACGCCCGTCGAGGAGGTGCGTTTCGTGCTGTTCGACGAGGCCGCCTACGCCGCGTTCCAGGCCGCGCTCTTGAACGAGGTGGCTTGACCCGCGTTCCAAGCGAGACGGCTGACGCCGCGATCCAGGCCGCGATTCAGCTGCCGGCGTCCGGTGCGACGGCGGACCAGGGGAGGGTCAGCTCGCCCAGCCGCCAGCGGCGCGGGCCGCCGAGCGGTGGCCGGTTCGCGACGGGCCAGGACCCGGCCAGCGCGCCGACCGCCGCGAGCCAGCGCTGGCGCAGCCCATGAACCCCGTACGGCGCGCTGACCGCCCAGGCGTGGTCGAAGTCGCGCAGGAAGGCGTGGATCGGCTCCCCGGGCACGTTGCGGTGGATGAGCGTCTTGGGCAGCCGGTCGGCCAGGTCCGACGGCCGGTCGAAGGCGTCGAAGCGGGCCGAGAACGTCAGCGTGCGGGGCCCGTCGCCGTCCAGGCACACCCACACCGCCCGATGTCCCGTCTCCGAGCAGGTGCCCTCCACCAGCAGGCCGCCCGGGGCGAGCCGGTCCCGCAGGACGTCCCAGTAGTGCCACGCCTCCGCCTCGCCGTACTGCCGCAGGACGTTGAAGGCGCGGACCAGCGCCGGCGGCCGGGCGACCGGGAGCTCGAACCCGCCGAGCCTGAAGCTCAGCCCCGCACGCTCGTACGGCTTGGCCAGCGCGACCCGGGCCGGGTCGATCTCCACGCCCACGACCTCGACACCCGGCACGACCACGCGCAGCCGGGTGAACAGCTCCAGCGTCGTGGCGTGCGAGGCGCCGTACCCCAGGTCCACCACCAGCGGCCGGTGGGCGGCGCGCAGCGCGGAGCCGTGCACGGCGGCGACCCACCGGTCCGCGCGCCGCAGCCGGTTGTGGCCGGTCGTCCCCCGGGTGATCGCCCCGACGGGCCTAACCACTGACGCGGTGCACCTTGTGCTGGGCGGCCTGGGCGCGGGGGCGCAGGACCAGGCGGTCGACGTTGACGTGCGCGGGCCTGGTGACGCACCAGGCGATGGCGTCGGCCACGTCGTCGGAGGTGAGCGGGTCGGGCACGCCCTCGTAGATCTTCGCGGCGGCGGCCTCGTCGCCGCGGAAGCGGGTGACGGCGAAGCCTTCGCTGCGCACCATGCCGGGCGCGATCTCGACGACGCGGACAGGCTGCCCGACCAGCTCCAGCCGGAGGGTCTCGGCCATCGAGCTCTGCGCGTGCTTGGCGGCGCAGTAGCCGCCGCCGCCTTCGTACGACACCAGGCCGGCCGTGGAGGTCAGCATCACCAGCACGCCGTCGCCGGACCCGACCAGCTTGGGCAGCAGCGCCTGGGTCACGCGCAGGGAGCCGAGCACGTTGGTGTCGTACATCCGCTGCCAGTCGTCCAGCCGGCCCTCGGCCACGGTCTCCGTGCCGAACGCGCCGCCCGCGTTGTTGACCAGGACGTCGCACCGCGCCAGCGAGGCGGCCAGCGCCTCGACGGAGTCCTGGGAGGTCACGTCGAGTGTGACAGGCCTGATCCCGGGTACTTCGGCGGCTAGTTTGTCGAGCCGTTCGCGCCGTCTGGCGCCCGCCACCACGTCGTAGCCCTCGGCAGCCAGCCGCCGCGCCGTCGCCTCGCCGATCCCGCTGCTCGCGCCCGTGACCACAGCAGTTCTCTTCATGCGCCATATCCTGCCAGGCCCTCCCGGATGCCACCCGCTGTGACCCCTGGCAGGGAATGCCGGAAAGATCTGAATGGTTCTACTTCGGTTGGAGGTGATGTCGGGTGAGGCGACGACGGGTCGATCGGGTCGCGACCATCAGCATGCACACGTCGCCGCTGGAGCAGCCCGGGACGGGCGACGCCGGTGGGATGAACGTGTACATCGTTGAGTCGGCAAGACGGCTGGCCGAGCTGGGCGTGGAGGTGGAGATCTTCACCAGGGCCACGGCCAGGGACCTGCCACCGGTCGCCGAGCTGGCGCCGGGAGTCGTGGTCCGCCACCTGACCGCGGGGCCGTACGAGGAGATGGACCGGGCCGACCTGCCCGGCCAGCTGTGCGCGTTCCTGTCCGAGGTGCTGCGCACCGAGGCGATGTACGAGCCGGGCCGCTACGACGTCATCCACTCGCACTACTGGCTGTCCGGCCAGGTCGGCTGGCTGGCCAAGGAGCGCTGGGGCGTGCCGCTGGTGCACACCATGCACACCATGGCCAAGGTCAAGAACCGGTTGCTGGCCGACGACGACAAGCCCGAGCCGCAGGCCCGCGTGGTCGGCGAGGAGCAGGTCGTGGCGATCGCCGACCGGTTGGTGGCCAACACCGGCGACGAGGCGCGCGAGCTCATCGAGCTGTACGGCGCCGCCGAGCAGCGGGTCGCCGTGGTGAACCCCGGTGTCAATCTCACCGTCTTCCAGCCCGCTTCACAGCACGAGGCCAGGCGCCGGCTCGGCGTGCCGATGGACGCGTACCTGCTGCTGTTCGTGGGCCGGATCCAGCCCCTGAAGGCCCCCGACGTGCTGCTGCGCGCCGCCTCCCGGATGCTGATCGACGACCCCTCGCTCCGCGGCCGCCTGGTGGTCGCCTGCGTGGGCGGCCCGTCGGGCAACGGCCTGGCCAGGCCCTCGATCCTCACCGAACTGGCCGCCGAACTCGGCATCGCCGATGTGACCCGGCTGGTCCCGCCCGCGCCGCAGCCGGAGCTCGCCGACTGGTACCGCGCGGCCGACGTGACCGTGGTGCCCTCGCACAGCGAGTCCTTCGGCCTGGTCGCATTAGAGTCACAGGCCTGCGGCACCCCGGTCGTCGCCGCCGCCGTGGGCGGGCTGCGCACCGCGGTCCGCGACGGCGTCTCCGGCCTGCTCGTGGACGGTCACGACCCGCACGACTGGGCCAGGGCGCTGAGCCGCTTCGTCACCGAGCCGCGCCACCGCGCCGCCCTGTCGGCCGGCGCCCGCGAGCACGCCGCCGCCTTCGGCTGGCAGGCCACCTCCTCCCGCCTCATGGAGGTCTACGCCGAGGCGATCGCCCACCTGCACCGGCAGCCCGTGGCGATCAACTCATAGGCTGTACGGCATGCGCGCCGTCGTCGAAGCCGCGCTCACCGCCGCGGACGTCTCCTTTGACGAGCCGCGGCCGGGAGCGTTCCTGGTCAAACTGCCCGGGCAGCACAAGCTCGCCACCATGGTCTGGCTGATCGTCGGCGAGCGGGCGCTGCACGTGGAGGCGTTCTTCTGCCGCCAGCCGGACGAGAACCACGCCGAGTTCTACCGGTGGCTGCTCGGCAAGAACGGCGGCATGTACGGCGTCCACTTCTCCCTCGACCCCGTCGGCGACGTCTACCTCGTCGGCCGGACCCCACTGGCGGCGGTCTCGGAGGAGGAGATCGACCGGCTGCTCGGCTGCGTGCTGACCTACGCGGACGACTGGTTCGACCGGGCGCTGGAGCTGGGCTTCGCCTCGTCCATCAGGCGCGAGTGGGAGTGGCGGGCCAAGCGCGGCGAGTCGCTGGCCAACCTGCGGGCGTTCGCCCGCTTCGCCGATCCCGACCGTGACTAAGATCTTGGGCTGTGACCGAACCAGGCAACTTGGGACACGCTCAGCCGAACGTCGCGCGGATGTACGACCACCTCCTGGGCGGTACGGACAACTTCGCCATCGACCGTGAGGCGGCCGGCCGTGTCCTGGAGATCCTGCCCGGCGTCCGCACCGGAGCCCGCGAGAACCGGGCCTTCCTCGGCCGCGCCGTACGCTTCCTCGTCCGGCAGGGCGTCCGCCAGTTCATCGACATCGGCGCCGGTCTGCCCACCCGGCAGTGCGTCCACGAGGTGGCCCCGGACTGCCGGACCGTCTACGTGGACAACGACCCGGAGGTCGTCTCGCACGCCCGCAGGCTGCTGCACGGCATCCCCGGCGCCCGATTCCTGCACGGTGACCTCAACGCCCCCAAGGAGATCCTCGGCCACCCCGGCGTCCAGGAGCACCTCGACCTCGACCAGCCCGTCGCGGTCCTGCTCCTGACCATCGTGCACGTCGTCGCCGGCGATGCGCGGTCGATCATCTCCGACCTCATGGCGTCCCTGGCGCCGGGCAGCCATCTCGTCCTGTCGCACATGGCGGGGGACGTCCAGCCCGCCGTGGACCAGATCTACCAGGGCGGCCCGGCCCGGCCGAACCAGATCACCGGCTTCTTCGACGGCCTCGACCTCCTACCGCCCGGCGTGGTCAACCTGGCCGAGTGGCGTCCGGACGCCCCCGAACCGGTCCGCGAGCCCGGAGCCGCGCCGTACATTCTCTGCGGGGTCGCCCGCAAACCGTAGGATTGGCCGTATGGCGACTTTGGTGCTGCTGAGGCACGGCGAGAGTGACTGGAACGCGAAGGGCTTGTTCACCGGTTGGGTGGACGTCAGCCTGTCGGCCAAGGGCGAGGACGAGGCCCGCCGGGGCGGCAGACTGATGACCGAGGCCGGCGTCCACCCCGACGTCGTGCACACCAGCCTGCTGACCAGGGCCATCCAGACGGCCCAGCTCGCGCTCGGCGCGGCCGACCTGCGCTGGCTGCCGGTCAAGCGCAGCTGGCGGCTGAACGAGCGCCACTACGGCGCGCTCCAGGGCAAGAACAAGGCGCAGACCCGCGAGGAGTTCGGCGAGGAGCAGTTCATGCTGTGGCGGCGCTCCTACGACGTGCCGCCGCCGCCGATCGCGGACGACGACGAATACTCCCAGGCCGGCGACCGCCGCTACGCCCTGCTGCCCTCCGAGCTGATGCCCCGCACGGAGTGCCTGAAGGACGTCGTCGACCGGATGCTCCCCTACTGGTACGACGAGATCGTCCCCGACCTCGCGGCCGGCCGCACGGTCCTGGTGGCCGCGCACGGCAACTCGCTGCGCGCCCTGGTCAAGCACCTGGACGGCGTCAGCGACGAGGAGATCGCGCAGCTCAACATCCCCACCGGCATCCCGCTGCGCTACGAGCTGGACGCCGACTTCCATCCGCTGCGTCCCGGCGGGGAGTATCTCGACCCGGAGGCGGCCAAGGCGGCCATCGAGGCCGTCGCCAACCAGGGGCGATAGGGCTTCCGTCGAAGGGGGCGGTCCGCGCCCCCTTCGCCGCCGTCAGGCGGTCCTGGTGCCGGTCACCAGATAGACGACGGACGTGGCCACCCGCACCGCGTGGTCCGCGTAGCGCTCGTAGTAGCGCCCGATCAGCGTGATGTCGATGGCGGGCTCGACGCCGTGCGACCAGTCCTTGGCCAGAATGGTCTTGAACAGCCGCCGGTGCAGCCGGTCCATGGCGTCGTCGTCCTGCTCCAGCTCCATGGCCGAGTCCACGTCCCGGGCGGCGACGCTGCTGCCGGCCTTGGTGACCAGGTTCTCGGCGATCTGGCCCATCTCCAGGATGGTGGAGCGGATCTCCGCCGGGATGGCCGAGTCCGGATGACGCAGGCGGGCCACCTTGGCCACGTGCACCGCGAGGTCGCCCATGCGCTCCAGGTCGGTGCCCATGCGCAGCGCCGTGATCACCAGGCGCAGGTCCATGGCCACCGGCTGCTGCCTGGCCATCAGGTCGAAGATGGTCGTCTCGATCTCTTCGAAGATCGCGTTGACCTCCGCGTCGCGGGAGATGACGCTCTCCGCCAGTTGCAGGTCGGCGTCCAGCAGGGCGATGGTCGCCCGGGAGATGGCCGAGCGGACGAGACGGGTCATCTCGACCAGCTTGTCAGTGAGGGCGTCTAGTTCTTCGTGGTACGCGTCGCGCATGCCGTCACCGTATGTGGCGGTCGATGAACGAACTTCGACGACTAGGTGAACTTTCCGGGAAAGGCGGGTTCATCCCCAGGTGAGAGGGGTGTCCCCGGGCCGGCGCCGCCTACCATCGTAAACATGAGTGAGATGGCCATGAGCTTCGCGGCCCTGGCCGGCTTCGTGGTGGGGGCTCTCGCGGTGCTGTTCTACCGCAATCAGATCGAGGCCCCCAGCACCAAGCCAGGCGAAGGGGCCGAGACCGAGGCCGGGGCACTGCCACAGGGCATCGCGTCCGTGCTGGCGGTGCTGCCCTCGTCCGCGGTGGTGCTGGACGCGCAGGATCACGTGCTCCGCGCCAGCTCGGCCGCGCGCGCGTTCGGGCTGGTCAAAGGCGACCGCCTGATGGCCGCGGAGCTGCTCGCGCTGGCGAGACAGGTACGCCGGGACGGCGAGATCCGGGAGACGGAAGTCGACGTCGCGGCCCACAAGTTCGGACATGAGAACACCAACTTCGCGGTCCGCGTCGCCCCGCTCAGTTCCTACGGCCAGGTGCTGGTGCTGGCCGAGGACCAGACCGAGCGGCGCAGGGTCGAGGCCGTGCGCCGCGACTTCGTGGCGAACGTCAGCCACGAGCTCAAGACCCCGGTCGGCGCGCTGAGCCTGCTGGCCGAGACCGTCCAGGACGCCGCCGACGACCCCGAGGCCGTCACCCGCTTCGCCGGTCGCATGCAGCACGAGGCGGCCCGGCTGACCTATCTGGTGCAGGACCTCATCACCCTGAGCAGGATCCAGGGCGCCGAGGCGATCCCCACCCCTGAGCAGGTCTCCATCGACGAGGCCGTCCAGGTCGCCATCGACTACTGCAAGACCAGGGCCGGCGCCAAGGACATCACGCTCGTCACCGGCGGCACCGAGGGCCTGCGCATCTGGGGTGACGACGACTTGCTGATCACCGCGCTGCGCAACCTCATCGACAACGCCATCGTCTACAGCCCGGAGCACACCCGCGTCGTGATCAGCGCCAGACCCGCGGGGGGCAGCGTCGAGGTCAGCGTCAGCGACCAGGGGATCGGCATCCCCGAAGAGTCGCAGGAACGCATCTTCGAACGCTTCTTCCGCGTCGACGCCGCCCGCTCCCGCGCCACCGGCGGCACCGGGCTCGGCCTGGCCATCGTCAAGCACGTCGCCGCGGCCCACGCGGGCGACGTGACCGTGTGGAGCAAGGAAGGCTCCGGCTCCACGTTCACTCTCCGACTGCCCGCCTTCGGCGGCAAGGCCCTGGCCGCACCACCCTCGATTCCCCTGGAGGTCGCCCCGTGACCCGAGTCCTGGTCGTGGAGGACGAGGAGTCCTTCTCCGACGCCCTTTCCTACATGTTGCGCAAGGAGGGGTTCGAGGTCTCGATCGCGGCGACCGGCCCCGACGCGCTCGACGCCTTCGACCGCAGCGGCGCCGACCTGGTGCTGCTCGACCTGATGCTGCCCGGCCTGTCCGGCACCGAGGTGTGCCGCTCACTACGGCAGCGCTCCAAGGTCCCGGTGATCATGCTGACCGCCAAGGACAGCGAGATCGACAAGGTCGTGGGCCTGGAGCTGGGCGCCGACGACTACGTGACCAAGCCGTTCTCCTCCCGCGAGCTGGTGGCCCGGATCCGCGCGGTGCTGCGCCGCCAGGGCGACGTGGTGGAAGAGCTGGAGACGGCCGTGCTCGCGGTCGGCCCGGTCCGGATGGACGTCGACAGGCACGTCGTGGCGGTCCGCGGCGAGCAGGTGCAGCTCCCGCTCAAGGAGTTCGAGCTGCTGGAGGTGCTGCTGCGCAACGCCGGCCGGGTGCTGACCCGCGGCCAGCTCATCGACCGCGTCTGGGGCGCCGACTACGTCGGTGACACCAAGACGCTCGACGTGCACGTCAAACGGCTGCGCGCGAAGATCGAGGCCGACCCGTCCAACCCGCGCTGCATCCTGACCGTGCGCGGCCTCGGCTACAAGTTCGACGCCACCGAGGAAGCCGCTTGAGAAAACCCTTGTTCAGGTACGGAGCCCGTACCTGAACAAGGGTTTTCGCTCGTCAGTGGGCCTCTTCCTCGGCCGCTTCCGGGGTCGCGGTGGGGGTCGGGGCGGGGATGGCGCCGGGGACGGCCGGGTAGGCGGTGTACTCGCGGCTGCGGGTGACCACGGGGACGTCCATGGACACGGTGCCGCCGTTGGCGAACTGGAGGTCCAGGCGGATGCTCTCGCCGCCTCTGAGGCCCTTGGAGAGGCCTTCCAGGATGATCTGGGGGGCCGGCTTGCCGGTGTTGACGAGCTGGTTGCTCGGCAGCTGGACGGGCGCGGTGAGCTTGGCCTGGGCCGCGGCGCCGGCGCTGACCGCCGTCAGAGTGTCCGGAGTGCTCCCGGAGTTGAGAATGTTCAGGTAAACGGGGACGGACCCGCGCCAAGGGATCTGCCCGCCCGAGTCAGGGCCAAGGATGAACGCCTGGGGAATGTGGATGCTCTGCTTGCCGTAGGAGCCCTGCTCGATGAGGGCGGAACCTTCGGCCGGGGCGTACGGCGTGGCGGTGTTGGCGTCGAATCCGACAGAACAGCCGGCCACAACAGGGGCTACCAGGAACGCGGCGGCGGCGACAATCCAGCGACGGCTGGTCACGACGGGTTCTCCTAGGGTCTAGCGCATGCGGGATGTGCAGCGCCCACCATATCGACCTGATTCCAAGGTCATATCCGCACCCCTGCAGGTCATTAGCTATGTCCCCATATGCGATTCATAGAGTTGACGGGTTGTCAACCCCCAATATGCGCCTTTGACCTGCAGTTATGATGATTTCACTGTTCCGGGAGGCTGTGGACGCGTGGTACTCTGGAGTACAGCGGAAGGGGTACTTGTCACATGACTTTCCAGGTCGGCGACACTGTCGTCTACCCCCACCATGGGGCTGCTCGGATCGAAGCAATCACCAAGCGATCCATCAAGGGTGAGGAAAAGACCTACCTGGTGCTCAAGGTCGACAAGGGCGACCTTACCGTCCAGGTGCCAGCCGAAAACGCAGAACTCGTCGGTGTGCGCGATGTTGTTGGTCAGGAAGGCCTTGAGAAGGTTTTCGATGTCCTGCGAATGCCGCACACGGAAGAGCCGACCAACTGGTCTCGTCGTTACAAGGCCAATCTGGAGAAGCTCGCCTCCGGCGATGTGAACAAGGTCGCTGAAGTCGTTCGCGACCTGTGGCGGAGGGACCGCGAGCGCGGCCTGTCCGCTGGGGAGAAGCGCATGCTGGCCAAGGCCCGCCAGATCCTGGTGAGCGAGTTGGCTCTTGCCGAGAAGACCAATGAGGACAAGGCGGAAGCCCTGCTCGACGAGGTTCTCAACTCCTGAATACGAAGCTTCCACGGGTGGGCGTCGGGGTCGACGTCCACCCGTTCGCATCTGGTCGGCAGCTTCACCTCGCCGGCCTGCACTGGCCCGGCGAGACCGGCCTGGCCGGACACTCCGACGGCGACGCCGCCGCGCACGCGGCCTGCGATGCCCTGCTCTCGGCCGCCGGCCTCGGCGACCTCGGTGGGCTGTTCGGCACCGCCGATCCATGCTGGGCGGGCGCGTCCGGGCTCGCCCTGCTGGAGGAGGCCGCCCGCAAGGTACGCGAGGCGGGCTTCGAGATCGGCAACGTGGCCGTCCAAGTGATCGGTAACCGCCCCAAACTGGCTCCCCGGCGCCAGGAGGCCGAGAAGGCGCTCAGCGCGGCTCTGGGGGCTCCTGTGAGCCTCAGCGCGACCACCACGGACGGGCTCGGTCTCACCGGGCGCGGCGAGGGCGTCGCCGCCGTCGCCACCGCGCTCGTGGTCAACCATCCGTAGGCGTCGGGCGTCTGTAGATGGGCGGACTCCGGTCCGCACCCCCTGGACGGCGGCGGTCCGTTACTGGCGCGGTACGGATCGCCGTCTACCAGGGATGATCTGCGCTTTTGTCGGGTAAGTCTCCTCCAGACATGTGAACGTCTCGGGGGGAGCTACCACATGATCGGCGCGATCGTTTCCGCAGTAGTCATCGGTGCCATCGTCGGCGCGCTGGCCCGGCTGATAGTGCCCGGCCGGCAGAACATGTCCATCGGCCTGACGCTGATCGTAGGCATCGTGGCCGCCCTGCTCGGCACCCTGATCGCCCAGGCGTTCGGTTGGGCCGACACCAGAGGGATCGACTGGATCGAGCACATCCTTCAACTCGTCCTGGCCGTGATCGGTGTCGCGATCGTGGCGAAAATGGCGCAGGGCAAGACCGGCGGAACCGGCCGAACTACCATCTGACCTGCTTAAACAACATTCCCGCGCATAAAGGCTCGGGAGCGGGTATTTCACCACCCGTGAGGATGAACGGCTCACCCTCACGGGGAGGTTTGTGTCATGACAATCCAGTCCATCCTTGGCGCCATCCTGATCGGTGCCGTGATCGGTGCAATCGGTCGTCTGCTGCTTCCTGGCCGGCAGGCCATCGGCTGGATACTCACCATCGTTGTCGGCATCGTGGCCGCCCTGGTCGGCACGCTGCTCGCTCAGGTGCTCGGCGTCGAGACGACCCCCGGCATCGACTGGATCGAGCTCGTGATGCAGGTCGTGCTGGCCATCGTCGGCGTCGGCCTCGTCGCGGGGCTACGACGTGGTAGCAACGTCTGACGGCGTGCCGTACCCCAAACGACACGGCGACCTGCGTTAAGGCCCGCTCGGCAAGGCCGAGCGGGCCTTTCGCGTTCCCCTGTCCTCGCCTGTGCCTGAGTCGTGAGTCCTGGGTCCTGGTCCTGGGTCAGTCGTCTTCCGGTGGGAGCGGGGTGCTGCGCAGGCGGCCTGAGGGGGCGTCCTGGGCGGGGCCGGAGTCCGGGAGGACCGGGTGCGGGGCCGTGTCCTCCAGCGACTCGTCTCGTGAGCGGGCCGCTCCGGCGGTCCCGGAAACGCCGGCGTCGCCGCGCTCGTGATCGTCGGCTGCCTCCGCGCCGTGGTCGGGATCCGGTACGGGGGCGGTGTCGCGGCCCTCTTGGGAGGCTGCCGCCGGGACGTTCTCGCGTGCGGACGGTATGTCGGCGATGACGGCGACCGGCTGGGTGTCGACGTCCTTCTCCGCGACCCTGCTCTGGCGGGGATGCACCAGCACGTCGGTCGGCTTGACACGGTCACCCCAGCGAACCGGGCGCCGTAACTTGGGCTGCGGCTCGGCCTGGGGCTCGGCCTGGGGCTCGGCCTCGGCCTCGGGCTTGGTTTCTGGGCCGGCTTCTGCCACGGGTTCTGGGCCGGCTTCAGAGGCGGCTTGGGAGGTGGCGGCGGACTCGGGCTCTGGCCTCTCTGCCCTCTCTGCCCTCTCTGGCCTTTCCGGCGTCGGCTCGGCCTCGGGCCGGGCGTTGGGCTGGGTGTCGGACGTCAACGCCGCTTCCGCAGTGTCGTCTCGCCGGTCTTGCTCGTCTCGCTCGGGTCCGCGTGCCGATTCCGAGTCGCCCGGGTGGTCGGGGCGCGGGTCCGGTGCGGGCTCGGGAGCCGTGTGCCAGCGGGTGACCTGCTCCGAGATGGGCGGGGTCTCCGGCGCGGCCGTCGGGCCGACGACCGGGGTCGATTCCAGCGGAGTCGCCCTCCTGGGCGGCGGCACGGCGTCGGCCGGCGTGACGAGCGGCGGCGGGCCCTCATGGTGCCCGCCGGGCCGTGGCGCCGCCTCGGTGCGTACGCCCGCGTCGAACGGCACGATGTCGTGCGGATCCGTACCGTCGTCGCTGGTCGGGGAGGATCTGCGGGCCTGCACATGCTTGATCAGCAGTAACCACAGCCACAAGGCGACGGCCAGCATCACCCACGGCGCGACGGCCACGCCCACCGCGGTCGGCGGGATTGGGAAGTCGTAGCGCAGCGCGGCCAGCACGTCCACGGCGGCGGCCGCGACGATCAGCAGGACCAGCACGAGCGCGGCCTGGACGCGTACCAGCGTCCGGGCCGAGCGTACGAGCAGCACGCTGATCAGCGCGACGACCAGCAGGGCGTCGAACGCCGCCGGATAGAGGTAGGCGAGGTCCGGTCTGCCCTCGCCGCGCACGGCGAGGCTGCGGAGATCGTCGAACGACAGCACGCAAGCGGCCCCGGTGAGGGCGGCGACGGCGAGCCCGGCCAAGGCGATGCCCAGGCGGCGCAGCGTAGAGGGGGGAGTCACTTCCATGGCGCTGTCGAGCCTACAGAACAATAGGGATCAGGACCGATCAAGGGAGAGACACATGACTGAGCTTCCCGCCCGCGCTCGCGAACTCCTCGACGCGCCGAACCACGCCGTGGTGACCACCCTCAACCCGGACGGCGGGCCGCAGTCGACGGTCGTGTGGGTGCGTACGGACGGCGACGAGGTGCTGTTCTCCACGGTCAAGGGGCGGCGCAAACCGCGCAACGTCGACCGCGATCCGCGCGTCAGCCTCCTGGTGATCGACCCGGACAGCCCCTACCGCTATGTGGAGGTGCGCGGCCGGGTGACCGTGCAGGACGACCCGGAGGGCGCGCTCATTCAGGAGTTGGCGCACAAGTACACCGGAAACCCCTGGAAGGAGCATCCGGGCGCTGAGCGGCTCATTGTGCGTATCCAGCCGGACAAGGTGACGTTGCGGGGATGATTATTCGGCATGTGAGGCGGGCTGAGGCGTTAGCCTTGCGTTCGTGAGCCTGCACCTATACGACACCAGCGCGCGCGCCATTCGTGAATTCGTTCCGGTCCAAGCCGGCCGGGCGTCGCTCTACCTGTGTGGCGCCACGGTGCAGGCACCTCCCCATATCGGGCATATCCGGTCTGGCGTGAACTTCGATGTGCTGCGCCGCTGGCTGACGCGCTCCGGATACGACGTGACGTTCTGCCGCAACGTCACCGACATCGATGACAAGATCATCCGAGTGGCGGCCGCCGAGGGCGTGCCCTGGTTCGTGGTGGCCGAGCGCAACCAGCGCGCCTTCACCTGGGCGTACGACACGCTCGGCTGCCTGCCGCCCACCGTCGAGCCGCGCGCGACCGGCCACGTGCCGGAGATGATCGTGCTGATGGAGCGCCTCATCGAGCGCGGCCACGCCTACGCCGCCGGTGGCGACGTCTACTTCAACGTGATGTCGTACGAGCAGGAATACGGCAAGCTGTCCAACCAGAAGCTGGCCAACATGCGGCCCGCCGCCGACACCGACGACGAGTCCTGCAAGGCCGACCCGCGCGACTTCGCCCTGTGGAAGGGCGAGAAGCCCGGCGAGCCCACCTGGCCCACGCCCTGGGGTCCCGGCCGTCCCGGCTGGCACCTGGAGTGCTCGGCGATGGCCACCAAATATCTGGGGCCGACGTTCGACATCCACGGCGGCGGCATCGACCTGGTCTTCCCGCACCATGAGAACGAGCTCGCCCAGTCCCAGGCGGCCGGCGACGGCTTCGCCCGCTACTGGATGCACAACGGCATGCTCAAGATCGGCGCCGAGAAAATGAGCAAGTCGCTGGGCAACTCGCTGCTGATCCCGGACATGGTGCAGAAGGTCCGCCCGGTCGAGCTGCGCTACTACCTTGCGACCCCGCACTACCGCTCCGCCATCGACTACTCCGAGGAGGCCCTGCTGGAGGCCGCGGCGGCCTACCAGCGGATCGAGGGGTTCGTGACCCGGGCGGCGGAGGTCATCCACGACGTCGACGCCGACGCCCCGCTCCCGCAGGCGTTCGTCGACGCGCTCAACGACGACCTCGGCACCCCGCAGGCGCTCGCCGTCGTGCACGAGGTGGTCCGCGAGGGCAACGTCGCCCTGGCCAAGGGGGACAAGGAGGCGGTCGCCCGCCTGCTGGCCGAGACCCAGAACATGCTCGACGTGCTCGGCCTCGACCCGCGCGCCCCGCAGTGGCGCGAGGCCGGCTCGGACCTCAAGCCGGTGGTCGACGCACTCGTGGCGGTGGCCCTGGAGCAGCGCAAGGCCGCCCGCGCCCGCAAGGACTACGCGGCGGCGGACGCCATCAGGGACCAGCTCGCGGCGGCGGGCATCGTGGTGGAGGACACCCCGCACGGGGCCCGCTGGGAGCTCGGCCGCTAGCGTTCGGCATGAGCTGGCCGGTGGCCCGAGTACCCTTGGTGCCATGGCAGCTGGGAGATCGTCGGGCAGGCCCGCGAAGAAGAAGGGCCCGTCCAAGGGCACCGGCGGGCAGGTGCGCCGCGGGCTCGAGGGCCGGGGCGCGACCCCGCCTGCCGAGATGCGCCACTGGTTCAAGGACAAGGCCCGTACCGAGCGCATCGCCCGCGAGGACCGCGGCGGCGCCCGGCGCCCCGGCGCGGCCAAGCCCAAGCGCTCCGAGGACGCCCCCGAATACATCGGCGGCCGCAACCCCGTCCTGGAGGCCCTGCTCGCCGGCGTCCCGGCCAACGCTCTGTACGTCGCCCAGCGCCTCGAGAACGACGACCGCGTCCGCGACGCGGTCAGGGTCGCCACCGAGCGCGGCATCGCCCTGCTCGAAGTCTCCCGCGACAAGCTCGACCGCCTCACCGAGGGAGCCGTGCACCAGGGCGTGGCCCTGCAGATCCCGGCCTACGACTACGCGCACCCCTCCGAGCTGGTCGAGCTCGCCCACGACGCGGCCGAGGTGCCCCTGATCGTGGCCCTGGACGGCGTTACCGACCCGCGCAACCTGGGAGCCATCGCCCGCTCGGCGACGGCCTTCGGCGCCCACGGCCTGCTCATCCCGTCCCGGCGCTCCGCCGGAGTCACCGGCGGCGCCTGGAAGACCTCCGCGGGCACGCTGGCCAACCTCCGAGTGGCCCGCGCCGCCAACCTGACGGCCGCGCTGCGCGAATACCGCGAGGCCGGACTGTTCGTGATCGGGCTGGACGGCGAGGGCCGGGTCGACATCGGCGACGTCGAGCTGCTGGGGGAGCCGCTGGTCGTCGTGGTGGGCTCCGAGGGGAAGGGGCTCTCGCGGCTGGTACGGGAGCATTGTGATGTCGTGACCCGGATTCCCATGCGGGCGGCGGCGGAGTCGCTGAACGCGGGGGTGGCGGCGGGGGTGACGTTGTACGAGGTAGCTCGTCATCGACGTCGCTGACCGTCTACACTGGTAGGCCGTGCCGACGTAGCTCAATCGGCAGAGCATCTGTCTTGTAAACAGAAGGTTTGGGGTTCGATTCCCCACGTCGGCTCTGATGCGGAAGCCCCTGAACAGGCGTTATGCCGTCAGGGGCTTTCTGTTTGTCAGGACAATGTCGAGATCTTGCTAACACCCTTGCTAACAGCGGTGGCTCCCGGGTGGCTCCCAGCATTCGTTGATCGCCTTGGCGAAGGCGTCCGCAGCCGTCGCCGCCTGCTCGTGGATGACGTGTGCGTAGACGCGCAGGGTGATGGCTGGGTCGGCGTGGCCGAGCCGGGCCGCCACAACGTGGACGGGTACGATCGCCAGAAGCAGTGTGGTGGCGTGGATATGTCGGAGGTCGTGTAGGCGGGCGTGAGGAAGCTGGTTCTCAGGGTTCTGTTTGTTGTGGGCCTCGGTGAGTTTGGGCATCAGCGAACTGGGCGTATCGGGGAAGAGCGGGTCTCCCCAGCCGGTAGTGAATACGTACGCGTCGCCACCCTTCCAGGAGTCGCCGAGCTTGTGGCGCTCTTCATCCTGGCGTGCACGGTGGTCTTGGAGGACTTCGACCGTGCTGAGGTCGAGGGACACGACGCGGGACCGGCCGCTCTTCGTGGTGCCTTCTACGCGCTGGCGGTCGAGTACCGCCGCTGTCCCGGTGATGTGTATCTGGGGCTTGTCGAGGTCGACGTCTGTCCAGCGGAGGTTGAGCAGTTCGCCCCGGCGGGCGCCTGTGTAGGCGGCGAGGTAGAAGAAGGCGAACAGGCGGTGGCCCCGGGCAATGTCGAGGAAGGCGCGGAGTTGGGCGGGTGTCCACATCATGCCGGGTTCTGTGGACTGGGTTCGGGGGAGCTTGGCCCGTTCAGCGGGGTTGTTGGGAAGGAGCTCGTCCACGAGGACGGCGTCCGTCAGGGCCTTCCGGAGCACCGTGTGGACGTGCTTGACGGTGTTCGGGGCGAGAGGGCTACTCTTCCTGCCGCCGCTGGTCAGCAAGTCACGGTAGAGCCTGGTGATCGCTGAGGGGCGAAGCGCCTGGAGGCGGACGGTGCCGATGCGCGGATTGATGTAGAGGCGGATCATGTCGCGGCAGCCCTTGAGGGTGTGCGGCTTGATCTCGACCGCGTGCCCCTCGATCCACTCGGCGAGATATTCGGCCACGGTGATGGTGTTGCGGTCGATGTACTCGCCGCGCCGTGCCTTGACGCGGGCCTCGTCGCGGGCGGCCTTGGCGTCGTCCTCCGTGGCGAAGCCGCCTACCCAGCGTGGAACAGGTGACCTCCGCCTCGCAGAGCGAGGTGATCACGATCCATCCGCACCGGTGGGGAGTGCCCCGGGACATCTGGGGACGACTGTTCGGTGCGGCGTCCGAAGAGATCGGCTCTACAGCGGCTTGTTCCTCGCCGACGACGGCGGCATGGTCCGGCTGTTCGCCGACAAGGCGCGGGCCGGTGTACGGGTCCGCATCCTGCTGGGAGACCCGGACTCGGGCGAGGTTGCCCAGCGTGGAGCGGATGAGGGTGTGGGGGACGGCATGGCGTCGCAGATCCGCAGCGCCCTGGCGCTCTATCGGCCGATCACCGGGCTGGACAACGTCGAGATCCGGTTGCACCGCACGGTGCTGTACAACTCGATCTACCGCGCCGACGACGAGTACCTGATCAACACCCACGTGTACGGCACCCGCGCCGGCAACGCGCCGGTTCTACACCTACGGCGGGTGGCCGGCGGCGACATGGTCGCCACCTACGCCGAGAGCTTCGAGAAGGTATGGGCACAGGCCAAGCCGGTGGAGTCCTGATGGCACGACGGATCGACTTCTACGACGACCCCGACGCACCCGAGCCCAACAGCCTGGTCCCGTCGGTCAACGTCATCGTCACCAACGAGGCCGGCGACCTGCTGATGATCCGCCGCACCGACAACGACAACTGGGCCGTGCCCGGGGGAGCCATCGACCTGGGCGAGTCCATCCCGCAGGCCGCCGTACGCGAAACGCTGGAAGAGACCGGCATCACCTGCGAGATCACCGGCCTGGTCGGCACCTACAGCGACCCCGCCACGTCATCCTCTACACCAGCAACGGCGAGGCGCGACAAGAGTTCTCCATTGTCCTGACCGCCCGCCTGGTCAGCGGCGAGCCGACGCCGAGTGACGAGTCCCGCGAAGTTCGCTGGGTGCCCCGCGACCAGGTGGCCGGGCTCCAGATGGACCGCTCGATGCGGCTGCGGATCGAGCACTACCTGACCGGCACCCGCCTACCGCACATCGGATAGCCCTTATCGATCTTGTCGCCGTATGGTACGTCTCATGATCACCCCCCACGCCCCCGATGGTCCGCGCTATCCCTGGGCCGATCTTCTACAAACTGTGAACCGCAGAATTCACCAGGAGCACGCGCAGAGCGAAGCTTCTACGCCGCCGGGATCGCGGCACCTGGTGGAGGCGCATCGGCCTCCGGACTGGCTCGGGACGACCGGCGCCAGTGAGGCAGAGCTGGCGCATCATGAGGAGCGTCTCAGCATGCGTCTTCCGCCGAGCTACAGGGAGTTTCTCCAGGTTTCCAACGGCTGGGATGAGGAAAGCCGTTCGTGCCTGCGGCTGCTGCCCGTGGCCGAGGTCGGCTGGACCCGTGACATAGATCCGGAACTCGCTGAGATCTGGGGCGAGCCCGTGGGAGACACGCTCTACATCTCGGAGTACATCGAGGGTCAGGTCTGTCTCCTCAATCCGCGCGTCGTGGAGCCTGACGGCGAGTGGCAAGCGTTTGACCTGGCTTCCTGGCATCCAGGAGTGATCGAATACCGCTCGTTCTGGGATCTGATGACTGGCATGAATCCCGAGTTCGCGCCCGAGGAATCAGCTTCCTCCACCACCTCGGACAGCGGCTGACATCAATGTCGATCCCGAGCCCACCCGCCGAAGCTTCACGTCATCCGGTCGACGGTGCCCGGGTTCTGTCCTGTCCTTGTCTCGTTGGCGAGCGCGGCCTCCACTGCGCGCACCGACGAGACGATGCACGGGGTGGCGTCGGTGATCGAATGGCTGACCACGTGGTCGGGGCCGTAGCGGGAGTGGATCTCGGCCAGCCGGTAGCGTACGTCCAGGTGCCGGCCGTCCGGGCTGGTGGTCATGTCGCAGTAGGTCAGCGCTCGGGCCAGGTCGGGCCGTTCCTGGTCGAATTCCTTGGCCAGGATGTCGAACAGGTCCCGTTGCCGAGCCTCGTTGTCCGCGCACGAGTGGTAGGCCACCAGACGGCACAGCCGCTCATCGGCCTGGGCGACGTCGCGTAGGTAGCGGGCGCCGTCGAGCTGGTGCATGCCGGTGTCGACGAGCAGCCACCTACCTCAGCAGCATGACCCACATCTGGACCACTGCCCAGCCCTGCCCCAAATAGCTCACAGACACCTACAGTCACAGCTACGGGCAGCCTGTCTAGTCTCACTTGATGCTTGACGCTTTGGCGTCGGATGATGCTTGACACTCCTAGCTGGTCTTTCGCTGTTTAGTATGCGCTTTCGACTTGTATCTGGTGATCTCTTGGGTGGTGGTTCGGGGCACGATGCGGATCGGTTCGCCGTTGTCGTGGACGGTGATGTGGGTGTCGTCGACGGTCACGTCCAGGATCTTGCGGGCGTGGACGCGGCCGACCTGGATCTTCTGGCCGACGACCTGGAAGCCGCCGCGGCTGGAGACCACGCGGTGCAGGGTGACCGGCTTGGTGGATGGTGTGGGTGGCGGGCTGGCGGGACGGGCGCCTCGCAGCCGCCGGCAGGCGGTGATCGGCAGCGGGCAGCGCAGCGTGCGCAGCAGGGTGCGCTCGCCGTCCATGACCTGGGCGGTGATGCCGTCCAGGCGCAGGGTGACGCGCTGGCCGGCCAGGTGCGAGCCGACGCACAGGCCCCGGCTGGCCAGGCTGACGATGCCGATGGTGCTGACGATCCGGTCGATCTCGACCGCCGGATGGCCTTCGGCCAGGACCTGCACCGGGGTGGAGCCGGCCGGGCGTGCATCGCCTCGTTCCAGCATCACGGCCAGGTCTTTGCTGGTCAGACGGGAGGCGACGGTCTTGAGGCGGCCGCCGCCGACGGTGAGCACGTGCAGGTGCGCGGTGCTGATCCACAAGGTGATGGACATGCCGGCGCGGTCGGGGCCGAGCCAGACCTGCTGGCCGGCGATCTGCAGGTTGCCCGAGTCGGGCACGATCCGGTCGACCTCGATGGCCTGCACCTGCCGCGGCTCGGTCACCGGCACCGCATCGTCACAGACCGGCGTGGACGGCTGCTCCACCAGCGCCCCTGCGCCCGCGGCCGTTGCATCCACTCGCCTCGACGCCGAGGGCATAGGAACTGTTTCGGAGACGACCGTGGCCAGGCTGGCGGGCAGTTGCAGCGGCAGTTCTTGTTCGGTTCGGCGCTGGTCGGCGCTGCGCTCGATGAAGAACCGGTCGTTGAGGCGGGATCCGTCAGGTTGCAGGCATAGGCGTGGACCTGCCGATGGCCTCGGTCGCAGATCTCATCGCGGACATGCTCAGTGGCAGCGAGGCTGCGTGCGGACAGGAAGACCTCCGCGCCGAGGTCTGCGAGCCGGATGGCCAGAGTTCGCCCGAGGTCGCGGCCGGCAGCAGTGATGACAACGCGATGGTCGTCGAATCTCATGGATTCGCTCCTTGTTCGTGGACCGGCTGTTGCTGCGGTGAAGTGCGTCGGGCGATCGCCGCCAAGGCCTTCCTCCGTCGGGCCTCGGCACTGGGCATGGCGGTATCTGCGGCGGCAACGTCGGCCAGCAAGCTCAATGGTGCGCTTCGACGATGGCCCCACCGGCCGCGTCCTGTGCCACCCGCCTGCGAGCATGGGGGTCACGTCAGCTATCCGACAGCCGAGCAGCCCGGCCCGATCTTGCCCGCCGGCCAATCGGCCCGCCTCCAGCAAGGAGATGCCTAGTAGGTACCAGCGAGTCCGGACATTCGGCAGAATCGCACGGACACGCACGGGTAGGCTGCCAGAACTTGGGCGCAGACGAGGGAGCATGGTGGCCGCGCAGACACAACCAGGACGTCTGATCGGCGGGCGGTACCGCCTGGAGTCTATTTTGGGCGGCGGGGGCTTCGGACGGGTCTGGAAGGCTCACGACGAATCTCTCGACGTAGATGTGGCGGTGAAGGAGATTCGGCTCCCGTCGGCCACCTCTGACGAAGAGCATGCGCAGCGGCTTCGACGCGCCGAGCGTGAGGCGCGCAACGCTGCCCGGCTGCGGTCGCATCCGCACATCGTCACCCTCCACGACGTGGTGATCGAGGATCAAGCGCCGTGGATCGTCATGGAACTCGTCGACGGCGGTACCCTCGCTGAGCAGATTCTCCAGGATGGCCCGTTGGCGGCCCACGCTGTCGCACTGGCCGCCAAGGGGCTGTTAGACGCCCTCAGCACGGCACACGCGTCCGGCATAGTGCACCGGGACGTGAAGCCGGCGAACGTGATGATCGCCCGAGGTGGCCGCGTGCTCCTCACCGACTTCGGGATCGCTGTGAAACAGGGAGACACCGCCCTCACGATGAGCGGTGGGCTGATGGGCTCGCTGGAATACATCGCGCCGGAACGGTTCAACGGCGTGGACAGCGGCGGTGCGGGCGATCTGTACTCGCTCGGAGTGACGCTGTATCAAGCGTTGGAGGGAGTGTCCCCCTTCCACCGGGATACCCCGACAGAGACGCTCACTGCTGTGCTGTTGGGGGAAGCGCCCGTTCCCCGCGATGCCGGCGGGCTTGGGACGCTGATCACCCGGTTGCTGGATAAGGACCCGGCTAACCGCCCCACCGCCGCCGAGGCTCTGGCCATGATTGATGCCCTTGAGCTGCCTCGGGTGCCGAACAGCCCTGCGGCATCGGCCCGTCCTGACTCCGTGCCGCCGCAGCAGTTCTTCCAGGGCACCGGCCCCGCCCCGGCGTCATCGTCACCGCTCGCACCAGCCGGTTCAGCGACCCGCACCGAGAACGTCCCTCCTCCGCCGCCGCCCACGTTGCAGGAGCAGGTGCCCGCCTTCGACGACCAGTCACGGTCCGGTCCTGGCGTGCTGCGGAATCGCAAGATGCTTATCACAGGTGGCGCAGTGTTCGCAGCAGTGATAGCCGCGGTTGTCATTGTCGTGGCCACATTAGGAGATGGAACCAAGGCCCCGCAGGCCGATTCATCCGGCACGGAAGCAGTCCAAACGGCACCCGCTGCGGAACAATCCGGCGCGGAAGGGCAGGGGATGCCGCCCGGGTGCGAGAACCAGACCGACGTCATGGAGAGGTGGACCCACGTCCCGCTGAGCGGAACGGTGCCGCTTCCGCCGACCGAGAACGTCCTGACCGAAATCGTGGACCTTCAAAAAGCCAATCTGGCCAAGGCGATTCGTCCGGCGCTCAAGACCGCGCTCCAGAACGACATCGACACTGCTGAGAAGGCCCTCAAGGCGCTTCGTGCTGATGACCCCGAGACGTATCAGCAGGCCGTGAGGAAGGACAAGCTTAAGCACCTGACCGAGCTCTCCGACGCCTGCTACTTCAACAATCTCGGTCCGTCACAGCCCCCGAGTTGACCCCAGTTCACATCCCCCGTGAGAACGCCAGCACCTCAACGGTCCTATGCCGACACTCAGCCTTGTCTCGGCCGATCCTGTCGAGCAGCTTCCCGCGTTCGAGCTCAATGGAGGTGCGCCATCAGCGTGCGATGGCTGGCAGCTTCTCGCAGGTTTCACAGTCTCGGTTGTAGACGGTCCGGGTGATGTCGGGATCTTTATCGACGGGATGGCCAGTCCGGATGGGACTGCGGCACGTTTCGCCTGGCTGAGTGCTGTGGACCATGTTGGCGGCGCCGTCGTACTGGTGGTGGACTCCCATGAGCCGGTGCACGACTGAATCACCTTGGCCGGCCAAGCCGCGAGCAACGCAGGAATCCGCAGCATCGCCTACGCCGACAAGCCAGGAAGGCCGAGAGTCTCAAGCGGGCAGGAGCCAATGCGGTGACAGACAGCATGGCCGAGCCGGCCGACCAGCGGTTGCGAGGCCGTTCGGCAGCCGGGCAGGGCGGCCCATGATTCATACCTTCCCTATGTCATCAAGCCGCCGCCCGCTGGACGGTCCGGGCGGGCGTGCGGCCTCTCCGGATCGGTCCCGCCCGGCCACCCCGCCGCACCATCGAACGTCGCCATAACCATGTCCAGACGCCGTCGGAGGGCTCGTTGCAGCCGTGGCGGCGCGGTCGCCCGACCGGTCTCATCTAGGATCACGCCATGCCTAGCCTCGGAAGACTCCGACGGGCCGGTCGGCGGTGTCGGTGAGGGCATGGTGGTAGGGCCGGAACCACCAGCTCGGGTGCTGCCAGTCGAGCACGAGCAGGCGGTGTGACTCGGCGAAGGCGCGATTCATCGCCTGCAGGCCAAGGGCATTGGCGGCGTCGTTGGCCACGGCGAACTCAACCGGGGAACTGGTGAA
Source organism: Nonomuraea glycinis (assembly GCF_014646515.1). Lineage (GTDB taxonomy): Bacteria > Actinomycetota > Actinomycetes > Streptosporangiales > Streptosporangiaceae > Nonomuraea > Nonomuraea glycinis. The sequence continues at coordinate 240,107 of NZ_BMNK01000009.1, read as the reverse complement.
AATCGGGGCCAGGTCGATGGTCAAAGAAGGGGTGGGCTCATTGATCGCAGGTTCACCGTCCTTTCTATGAGTACGGCCGGAAGGCGAAACGTGCGTCGAATGGAGCCCAGCCGTCTTCGTAGCTCGATTTGGATCTGCTCCCAGGCGGGGGTGGCCACGGGATGACCATACGGTGGGTGGTCCAGGTCGTGCTGTTCGGCATGGGATCTGGGGCTGTGAACCCGAAAGGCCCGACTCCAGATTTTGGAATCGGACCTTGTCCGGTGCTGGGCTACCCCACCTGTACGAGTAGGCGGTCCTGGGAGCCACCTTGGGAACCACCCGCTGCTGATCGACAAGATCCGCGATGTGGTCGGGCTGTATCTGGCCCCGCCGACCCGCGCGGCGGTGTTCGCGGTGGATGAGTCACGCTGATCTGCGAGTCGGCACGACCTCACCCGCTGGACGGGGGGAGCGGGAGATACGGTCGCCGCCCGCGACCAGCTCGCCATCCGTCCGCGAGCGCGTCCGGGGGGTCGAGCACCCCAGCACCCTGGTCACCCGGCACGATCTCGCCCTGGTCGGCAGATTCGGTTGCGGACCCCGAGGTCAGTCGGTCGCTGGGTCAGACCCTGGTGGGGAGCGCTCGTCTCCATCATGACTGTCAGGCGGTCATCGCCTTGGACAGCAGGGTGCGCAGCATGCGCTGGTCGTCGGGGGAGAGCCGGGCGAGAGGGGAGCCTAGGGTCATGGCCTCGACAAGGCGGCGTCTGGCCAGGTGGCCGCTGTCGGTCAGGGCGAGGATCTTGATGCGGCGGTTGGTGGGGTCGACGGTCCTGGTGACCAGGCCCCGTTGTTCCAGCCGGTCGGCCAGGAAGGTGACGGTGGAGGGGTCGCAGCGCAGGTCGTGGGCCAGTTCGCGCATCGAGGGCGGGGTACGCGCGCCGCCGAGTTGCCAGATGGCGTTGGCCAGGGCGTGGGTCAGGTCGAGCTCGGCAAGGACTTCGGTGACGAGTGCCTGCGTGCGTCCGGCCAGGCCCATGGTCAGATCGATGAGGTCATAGATCGGTGTTTCGGCGTCCTCCACCTCCACAAAATAATACGAGACTCCAATGGTTGACAACTCCAAGCTTTTGCTTCAACGATTGGAGTGTCCAACCATCAGGGTGAGGGGATGAGGAGAAGTCATGAAGATCGCCGTGTTCGGCGCGACGGGCGCCACCGGCCGCCTGGTCGTGGTGCGGGCCGTGGAGGCGGGGCACGAGGTTCGGGCCATGGTCCGCGACAGCGCACGCCTGCCGATCTCGCACGAACGGCTGCACGTGGTCGTCGGGGAACTGGCCGACCAGGGCGCCGTCGACGCCACGGTGGACGGCCGCGAGGTGGTGATCAGCGCGCTGGCGGGCTCGGCGAGGCAACCTGCCTGCACCGACGGAGTCCGCGCGATCCTGGCCGCCATGCGTGCCAAGTCCGCCGCCCGGCTGCTTGTGGTGAGCGCTCATGGGGCGGCCGAAAGCCGCGACCATTCGCCGTACGTGATGACTCTGCGGACCTTATTGGGCGCCAAGATGCGCGATAAGGACACGATGGAGACGCTGATCCGTCAGGCGGACGACCTGCGGTGGACGATCGTGCGCCCGCCCGCGCTCACCGACGGCCCGCACACCGGCCGCTATCGCGTCGGCACCGAGCTGAAGATTACGCTGACCTCGCGGATCTCCCGTGCGGACCTGGCCGACTTCCTGCTGCGGGCGGCAGCCGAGGACGCCTATGTCGGCCAGGCACCTCGGATCGCGGCATGACCGGCCCGGCCACGGGACCCATGGCGGGCAGGGTGTGCCTAGTCACGGGTGCGGGCGGTGACATGGGGCGGGTGATCGTCACCGAGCTGGCCCGCCGCGGCGCCACCGTCGTGCTCGTCTGCCGAAGCATGCAGGCGGCTCGCGCGCTGCGCGATCAGGTCAGCGCGGCCACCGGCAACGCCGACGTGCACCCCCTGGCGGCCGACCTGTCCGATCAGCGGGCCATCCGCGAGCTGGCCGCGGCCTTCCGTGAACAGCACGAGCACCTACACGTGCTCGTCAACAACGCCGGAGCGCACTTCCACCAGCGCCGGCTCAGCACCGACGGGATCGAGCTGCATCTGGCGGTCAACCACCTGTCGTGGTTCCTGCTGACGAACCTGCTCTTGGACCGGCTGATCGCCGGCGCCCCCGCGCGCGTGGTGAACGTGGCCTCCGACGCCATCACCGACACCAGGACCTACCGGATCGGTCCACGCCGCACCGCCACCATCGACCTGGACGACCTGCAGTCCGAACGCGCCTACCGGCCCATGCAGGCATACGGCAACGCCAAGCTGGCCATGGTCATGTGCGGATACGCCCTGGCCAGACGGCTGAACGGCACCGGAGTCACGGTCAACGCCCTGCACCCGGGCATCGTGGCCACCGCCATCATCGCCGACAGCGTGCCCCGCATGCTCAAACCGGTCGCCGCGCTGGCCCGGCCGTTCATGCTCACTCCCGCCCAGGGCGCGCGCACCGCCGTACATCTGGCGACCTCGCCCGACGTCGCGCAGGTGAGCGGCGCGTTCTTCGCCGACCAGCGCCCACGCCGCACGCCAGAACCGTCGTACGACATCGCCGTGCAGGAGCGACTCTGGCAGGCCAGCGCGGTCCTGACCGGTCTTGCCGACCAGGACCACGCTGACCCGCACACCATCTCAGGGGGGTAGTAACGGCAGGAACCGTTGATCGAGTGATCTGTATTCTCCGCCCGTCGCAGACATTCTCTGGCCACCTGCCTGGATGGCTGTCTCACTTCCGATGGGAACACCACGGCTCATGACCGGCTGCGACGCCACAGGGTGTCAGATCTCCCTCAGACGGGCTGGCCGACCGGCCGGACGGTCAGGGTGTTGAGGTCGACGTCGGCCGGCTGGCCGAGGGCATAGCAGATGGCCTCGGCGACGGCTCGGGGAACGGCTCAAGCTCCTGGCCAGCCTGGCCGCCACCCACCCCCAGACAACAGAACCCACCAACCAGCCACGCTGAAGCGCACCGCCCTCCAATCGACCTGGAAACCCCATGCGCTCAATTTGTGGAAGAGCGGGGAGTGAAGGACAGAAGGTCGCCGCGCTGGCAGCCGTTCACTCCGCACCCACCCGTTCCCGGCTCTTTCCTGCCTGTGGCCATGGCTACGATGCATCTGATCTACGTTGGCGAGCTTGAAGGCCGTGCCATGACCTATGCACAGGAAGAACCGGGTGTGCTGACGCGGGTGCTCCGCCTGGCTGAAACGTTGGTGATGCTTGCTGCAATTGCCGAAGAGCAGGTGGCGTGGTGTCGGCGGCACGGCTGGTGTGAGGACGAACTGGCCCTCGACTTCGACTGGGCGAGAGGATGGGTGGTCTGGAGTGTGGACGAGCAATTTCCAGGATTGCTGTCGCCGCGGTTCCATGACTTGCTGGAGCGCGTCGATGACCGCCTAGCCATGATGAGCGGTGAAGTCAACGCTGCTAAGTGGACTCCCAGCGGTCTCGCTACTGATCCTGATTGGGTTGACGTTCGGTGTCTCGCCCGTCAGGCGCTCGCCGAGATAACGGGGTTGGTGCGGATCCCGTCCCCTGAGGAGTGGGAGTCCCGTTATCCGTATGAGTGGATGGCCGCCGCCAAGAGTTGGGGGATGAAGGGCGCCGCTCTGCAGGACCTGACCATGGCCTTGCCGTATTTGCCGGCCGAGGTGATCGATCAACTCGCGCGTCTGGTTTGCCTGGCCGTACGGCGTGAGCATCGCTGCGAGGACGTGCGTTATGCCGTGCTGGCCAGGGCGATCGGCGGCGTACGCCTACGTCCGCTGCTGGCCGGGCCGGCTGACGATCCTATAGAGATCTTCCGCTTACGGGCGCGTTATCTTCTGTGGTTGCTCGACCACCCGGACCTTCCAAAGCCCAAGAAGAGCCAGTGGATGGCGTGGTTGAAAGATCAGGGAAAGTACTAATGCTTGAACTGTCGTAGAAATGGTCGGATCACGCTGCTTGATCAGTGCCACCAGTCCCGTTCGGAGAGTCTCACCCACATGTCAGGTGGACCGGTGATCGCCCTGGTGTCGGTCAAACGCAAGCTCATGCGGGCACAGCAGTAGGCCACGGCGTGGTGGTGGTAGAGATAGGTGGCGAGGATCTCCTCGGTGGGGTCGTCCGGGTATACGCCGCCACCGCCGGGGTGGGTGTCCCCTTCCTCCATGACGCCGTCACGGAAGACCGTTCCGTGATGGCCGCCTTTGGGATTGTCGTACATTCCGTAGCAGACGGTGCCCGCTGACAAGCGCTTGGCGACTCCTGGCTTGTTGGGGACGGGTCCCCATGGTTGGCTGACGACGCATCCGCCCGGTACATCAGTGACGCCGACGACGGTCGGGCTGTTGTCGAGGTGCGACCCGAGATTCTCGATGATCGCTGCAACGTCCTCAACGTCGGCCGATACGGCTTCCAGCCGTCGTGCCGCCTCGGCCGCGGTGAGGTTGGCCACGCAGGCCATACCCAGCCCGAAATAGCTGAGATCCCTCAGCGCGGCCATCAGACGTCTGGCCTCAGTTACGGCGGCGGTCTCGGCTGGAGATAGACCGGTTAGTCCAGGCGGGATACTGAACAGAGTGGGGGTGGGGCCGGCCAGGCTGAGCCGTCCGGGGGACCAGCCGTTCATCATGGGCCGCCACGGGTCCGCTCCGGCGGCCACCAGGATGCGCGCATTGTCGGGACGATTGGCGAAGACAGCTGTCCAGAGCGCGGTACGGCCGGGATGCTCCTCCTCATCATCGTCAACGAAGTCGACATCGTCGATGTGCTGGGCAAGCTCCGCGACCGTCTCGGGCGAGCCGTTCTCGGCTGCATCGTGCAGCAGGAAATACTGCTCCGGGTCTGGGGCTGCGTCGATCTCAGGCCAGGTGTGGACGGGGCCAGGATCGGTCTGATCGTCTCGGCCGTCATCGGGTGATCCGGGTCCGTCATCGACGACCATGGCACTCCTTGAGGGGCACGCACCGGATACAGGTGTCGCCAATGATGGCGTACGAGACCGACAGATTCGGGCCGGTCAAGGGAGGCGAGTCGACAGGGACGACGGCCTCGGAGCCCAAGTCGATTCGGGCGGTGAGAGGCTGAACGAAATCAGTAATCGGACACTCGCGGACTCGCAAGGTTCCCGTTGCTAACGTATGGCGCACTCCTCACAGGACGTTTTTTCCTAGCGCTCCAGGTCTGGGCGGCTTCTCGTTCAGTTCAACCACCGTGCTGCGTATGGGCGTCATGCGGGCGTATGACGATGGTGCTGACTGTGCCGTTTCCCCAGACGGTGGTGTTCAACTTCATCTGCCCGTCCAGGGACGCCATCGTGAACTCCGGCACGAAGCGTTCTGTGAGCGGGCCCGCCATCCAACTTCTCAGCAGATCTACCTCACTGGCGACGAAATCCCACTCATCGGGGAGGCGTACGTGAATCCACGCGATGTCATCGTCCCCAGCAGCCGTACGGTAGTCCTTGGATTGGATCTTGCCGAGTGCTCCGTCTGGCGCGGATAGGCAGCCGTCTTGCGGTGACGGAGATGCGCGAGCGTGGCCAGGTCCGCGACATCACCTTCGTCGGTGGCCCAACCGTTTTCCCCGCGAAGCCTGGGGATGAGCTGTGCTGTACAGCAACGCCGTCTTACCCGATCACATGCCGGCGCTCCACGATCACTCACTTGAACAGGACTGTCGCGCACAGACGAGACACCTGCCCTGCCCTTGTGACAGAAGGTCCGGGGTTGAGCAAGGTGGCTGAGCATCGCGCGACACAAGCTGGTACGGGATCTGGTCCAGGGGGTCCTTATCCACCAGGTACTTCCAATGGTGCGGCCTCAGGTGCCGGTGAGGGTGTGGGTGACGGCGATGGCTTGGGCGGGGGTGAACGCTCCCGGGGCGCCGAGGCAGCGGGGGCTGTGGGACTCGTCGCAGATGATCGCGCCGTTGTTCAGTTGCTGCCAGGTGGCGGGTTGCCAGTATGCCTTGGCGCTGTGAAGAAGGATCTCCGCGATGTGGTCGGGGTCTGGGCTGTTGGTCAATGCGGAGAGTGCCGCAGCGACGGTCGGGACAGCGGTGTCGGGTAGGTCGGCGTCACCGAGGGCGGGCAGGAGGATGAGCAGTCGGCGAGCAGCGTCCAACAGTATTCCGGCACCAGGAGTCGGTGGGTGGCTGGCGATGGTGGTGAGCTCGGGCCAGGACAGACCGGGGCCGATGAAACCTCCGTCGACTGCGGCGAGGTGGAGATCGTGGGGCCAGTCAGGATGCGTTAGGACGTAATCCAGGCCCATGTCGCCGTCCAGGTTCCGGTAGATGATGTGGATGTTGCCTGTGCCGCGCAGAGGGACGGTGAAGACGGGCCAATGGTCGTGATCGAACACACCATTTTCGATCTCTGCGGCGTCGCCGATGTCCACTCCGAATGCTTCCTCGATGTCAGTGAGCCCGATCACCCCGATCTGCAGCGCATGCAGGGCCCAGAACACCGGATCGTCCAAAAGATGGGAGCCATCGACGAGGGGGTAGTCCTCGAATCCAGTGATCAACATGCCGAGGATGTCAGCAGCGGGGCAGTGTCCGGTCGTCGGGCAGGGTCCGGCCGCCAGATCCTTCGCGACCTGCGCGATCGGCTTACCTGTCTCCCGCACGATGCGCACCGCGCCCGCCCGGAACTCCGGATCGAACCTGCGTCTGGTCTCTCCACGACCCAACCTTCTCCTTAGGTCAGGTCTCCACGCTAGGAGGGGAAGTCCAGTTTGCCAGTATTACCGCATGGACCATCAGAAACTTCGCGAATCGATCAGTGCGGCCTGGGCGACGGACGTGCTGCCCAGTCTCTCCGGGTTGGTCGAGATTCCCGCCGTGTCGCCCGGATACGACGCCGACTGGGAGGAGCACGGTCATCTGCGGGCCGCCGTCGAGCACGTGCGGGGCTGGGTGGCGTCGCGGGGCCTGCCCGACGCGCGGTGCGACGTCGTGCAGCTCGACGGCCGCGCCCCGCTCCTGCTCGTGGACGTGCCCGCGACGCCGGGCGCGGCGGCGACCGGGACCGTTCTGCTGTACGGGCACCTCGACAAGCAGCCGCCGCTCGGCGACTGGTCGGAGGGCTTGGGCCCGTGGCAGGCGGTGATCCGCGACGACCGGCTCTACGGCCGCGGTTCCGCCGACGACGGGTACTCGGGCTACGCCGCCACGACCGCGCTGGAGGCCGTACGGGGGGCAGGCGGCGAACACGCCCGGGCGGTCCTGTTGCTGGAGACCGGTGAGGAGTCCGGCAGCCCGGACCTGCCCGCGTACCTGGAGCATCTCGACGGTCGGCTCGGCGAGGTGTCGCTGGTGGTCTGCCTGGACGGGGGCGGCGGAGACTACGAGCGGCTGTGGCTGACCTCCAGCCTGCGCGGCGCGGTGCAGGCGACCGTCACGGTGCGCGTCCTCGAGACGGGCGTCCACTCCGGGCTCGGGAGCGGCGTCGTGCCGAGCTCGTTCCGTGTCATGCGCCAGTTGCTCGATCGGCTGGAGGACCCGGAGACCGGCGAGGTCAAGGTGGCCGAGATGGTGGTGCCCATCCCGGAGGAACGGCGCGCGGAGGCGGCGGAGCTCGTCGCGCTCCATCCGGAGGTCGCCGTGCCCCGGTTCCCGTTGCGGCCGGGAATGAGGCGAGTCTCCGACGACGACGTCGAGCTCGTCCTCAACAACACCTGGCGGCCGACCCTGTCCGTGACCGGCGCCGGCGGGCTCCCGGACCCCGCGGTGGCGGGCGCCGTGCTGCGGGCCTGGACCTCCCTCCGGCTGAGCTTCCGCCTGCCCCCCTCGGCCGACGCCGAGGCGGCGCGGGTCGCGCTGGAGAAGATCCTCACGACCGACGTGCCGTACGGGGCGCAGGTCGAGGTCGGCGACTTCATGGTCATGAACGGCTGGCACGCGCCGGTCCTGGCCCCCTGGCTGGCCTCGGCGTTGCGGCAGGTCGGTGATCGCGTGTTCGGGAAGCCGTGCCAGAGCATGGGCATCGGCGGCGGCATCCCGTTCATGGAGATGCTCGGCAGGCGGTACCCACGGGCGCAGTTCGTCGTCACGGGCGCGCTCGGTGGGGACTCGAACGCGCACGTGCCGGACGAATGGCTGCACATCCCGTTCGCCGTACAGGTGACCGAAGCGGTCGCGCACCTCCTCGACGCGCACGCCCGCGCCGGCGGGCAGGCCTGACCTGATCCGCCATGACGCCTGAACGGCGGCATTCGTGCTCACACCCCGTCCCGCTCGCGGTGCCATCCGGGGTCAGCATCACCGGTCTCTGGCGACCTCGACCTCCTCGCGCTCCAAGGCGGCGTGCCAGGCAGGGTCACGCAGCAGACGCGCCTCCCAGGTCCGCACGGAGTCGGCGACCCGCCCGTTGTCCGGGCGTGTGGCCTGGGGACCGGTCCCGGACGGCGGCGGCACACCGGGGCCGGTCGCCGCACGCTCGCCGCGCCGTACTGACCGATCGCTCTGACCGCGGTTGCCGCGCCGCCGCGTGTTATGCCCCGACGACCTGCTCGTCGAGCTGAACGGCGCGCGTAACTGCCGACTCAGTGGGAGCCACCCGAGCGGACGATCATGAACTGCGGCGGACGGGGACGTATGGCGAGGATGTCGTCAGGCGAGGTGGCGGACGCCTGCGAACGCCCATGAAGATTGTTGGGGGCCTTGCTGCCTCTTTGATCCTTTTCGGAACTGCCGCGGGCCGACTCCGTCGGTTCTTGCCACCTGTCTATGCAGGGTGCTGTCTGCTGCGGTCTTGTGCCCCCTTCGTCCAGATGCTGAGCGCGCCGCTGCCCAACAGCCGCAACGCTCGCTGCTCAAGATCACCGGTAGGGTTCGCCAGAAGCAAAAGGAGCCCCTGACGTGTCACCCTCAGCCCCGTTAGCCTGGATGGCGGCCCTCGCCGCCGCGGCCTACCCCACCTGGGACACCTGGAAGAGCTGGTTCGACTGGTCCTCCTTGTTCACGGCGTCCAGCCTGTCCGAGGAGCACTACGGGGGCTTTACCGAGGGCATCGTGGGCTGCGTACGCTTGTACGACTCGATCGACCGTTCGCCGTTTCTGCCGTTGCGCGACGACCTCACCGCACTCACCGAACTCGCGATGATCTGGGCCGTGCCTGTGCTGGCCGTGCTGGTCGCCCTCGTGCGGCGGCATTCGGCGACGGCGGGACCGCGTGCTGCCTGGGTGCTGGCGCTGATCGCGCTTGTCCGGCCGCTCTCGGCCGACTACCGGGGGGACGGCATCTGCTCCGGCTCGCTGCCCATGTTCAGCCCGGACTGGTTCGAGGCTCTGTCCGGCGGCTGGGGGCTCTGGGAGCTGTGCCTGCTGGCGGCAGCCCTGCTGGTGCTGCTCGCGTCCGACTCCCCGACGCCACCGATCTCTGGGCGGCGCGCGCTGACGGCGGCCATGGACACCCTGGTGGTGTACGGGCTGGTGGCCCTCGCCCCGCTCCTCATCGGGGACGAATCCCTGCGCGTCGGCCTGCTGAGCCTGCTCTGGTTCGACGACATCCGCGACGACCCCGCCCGGCTGCTGGTGCTCGTGCTGCCGGTCGTTTACCTCCTGTTGAGATACGGCCGGTGGGGAAAGAAGTACTAGAACGATTTGCGGCCGGATAGGTGGCCACGCTGGCGGGAGAGGCAGGTCATGCTCCGGTGGCGCTACTTGCGATGGTGGTCAGCCGCACTGGCGGTGTGCGCCCTGAGTTTCCTGTCCTTGTGGCTGCCGGCATTCATCCCTGGTGATGGGAGCGTGGCATGTGGCGGACCGCTGTCGCTGAGCCCGACCGAGATGCAGTCCGACCTCGAACGGACGTGGGAGCGTCTGCGCGAGCCCGTGGCAGTCACGTTCGAGGGGGCTCTGGTCTTCAACGGTCTGCCCTCCATGAGCGTTCTGCTGTCAGGTACGTTCGCTGCCTGGGCGGGGCGCCGGCTCAGTACGGTGGTGGGAACGCTGGCTGTTTCGGTCATGCTGGTGGTTGCGTTTGACTGGGTGTTCCTCGCGCTGTCGTACTCCAGGATGCTCGACTGCGCGGGCTGGGATGGAAGGCTCCTGTGGCTGCTGTGGCAGCTTCTCCCAGCGCTTGGCTACGGCAGCGCGGCAGTTCTGCTGGCCGTGGGGATCGGGGCCCGTCGGAGGGCGGCTCAGAGCGGGGAACCTGGTCTGGAGCAGGCGAAGTGATCGCGACCTTGACGTTCGGCTACTCCGTCACGGTGATCATGAAGTATTGGTCGAGGGCGGTGATGAGCTGGTCGGCCAGCCCTGGGGTGGTGCGCGTCGCCCATGGCCGGGCGAGGTCGAGGAACCCGGAGAAGTGCTGTTGGGCTGTGGTGAGCAGGCCGGCGAGCTCGCCACGGGTGATCTCGACGGACGGGGAGTCCCCATCGTCCTGCTGGAGCCGGATGACCTGACCCAGGTGGGTGATGTGGGGCGTGGGGTCGTGGCCGAGCCATGGTTCCTGCCCGCGAGTCACGTCCCACCAGTCCCGCCAGTTCTCCAGGCCGAAGCAGCAACCGGGCGCGATGCTGACGTCCGTGGTGGTGTCGCGGAAGCGCAGCCCGCCCGGGGCGATCAGGGCTTCCGCTTCGGCGAGATGCTGGTCCAGGTGGGCCTCGGTCAGGTCGGCGGCGTGGGTGACGGGGATTTTGTTGTAGCTGAAGATGACGGCCATGGCCGTCCCGACGTCGACGGAGGACATCCGGCCGGACAGGGCGAGAAGGCGGTCGCTCGACGGCTCCGCGATCGGCCAGGCCGTGAAGTCCACCGCGTCGTAGGTCTCCAGGACGACGTCGACGATGACCATGGCCGCCAGTATCCAGGCACTGCGCTGGAGTGCGAAAGGAGCTCGTCGGCAGGTTGGAGGTTCGAGGGGAGCAAGCGGAAGGTCAGCGGACTTGCCGGCACGGGAGCACAGCCGAGATCAGCTGATCGAGACCGTCGGCGGAGCCGGGTGTCACGCGTTGCCGCCGGTCGCGGCCGACCGGGCTTCGTCGTACGCGATCGTGTGGTCCTGGGGTTTCGCGAGCCGGGCGTCCAGCGTTCGTATGCCGTTCTCGTGCGAGATCCCGTGGAACAGTTCGCGGGCCTCCTCCCAGACGGCCCTGGCCGTGCGGTGGTCGCCGGCGGCGTCGTGGGCGTCGCCGAGCGCGCGGAGCGTCCGGGCCAGGTAGGGGATCGAGCCGCGGGTCCGCCACGCCCGGACCGAGCGTTCGAGGGTGGCGATGGCGGCGGGCACGTTCCCTTCGGCCAGGTCCAACTGGCCGAGGACGCTGAGCGAGTCGGCGATGTAGTGGCCGAAGTTCCCGGCCTCGCTGTTGGCCAGCGTCAGCTCGGCGGTCGCCCTGGCCCGCTCGTCCCCCATGGAGACGTACAGCTTCGACAGGTAGAGCAGCGTGAACGTCTCCAGGTAGCGGTAGTTCAACCGCCGGGCCATGCTCAAGGAGCGCTCCAGCAGCTCCTGGCCGCCCGTGAAGTCACCGCAGAACGATTTCGCCGCGCCGAGGAACTGGGTGACCGTCGCGGTGTAGTGAGGGTTGCCGAGCGCCTCGGCGACCTTCACCGCCTGCTCCAGGACTGTGAGCGCGGCCTGCGGGTCGTCCTCGCCGTGGATGATCGCCATCACGTGGTAGGCCCGCGCCTGGCCGCCGAGGTAGCCCGCGTCGGTGGCCGTCCGCAGGGCGCGCTCGGCCAGGGCGAGCGCCTGCGCGTCGCCGTTCCCGTCGGCCGTCATGCTCCAGGCCAGGACCGCCAGGGCGTCGGCCACCCCGACCGGATCGTCCAGCAGGGTGAACAGGTCGAGGAGCCGCGAAGCGCTGGCCCGCATCCGGAGCATCGCCGGTCCGGGGCCCGCCGGCGAGTTCCAGGTGGTGACCTCCAGGAGGCCGCGCATCAGCACGGCCTCGCCGCGCCGGTCGCCGGTCTCCCGGCAGAGCGCGAGCGCCTGCTCGTGCGTGCGCTTCCAGCCGTCGTACAGGCCGCGCACGTTGAGGTACGTCTCGGTGGATCCCGCGAGATCCCAGGCGAGCTGGGTCAGGCGCGCCTCGCACGCTTGGGAGGACCCCGCCAGCAGCGCGGTGTGCTCGGCGTCGAACCAGGCCATCGCGTCGGCCAGCAGTGGGCCGGAGACCGCAGCGGGCAGCCGCCAGCGCGGCGCGTCGCTGTGCATGGGCGCGTAGCAGGGGCCCGGCACGTGGTCGGCCGCGACCTCCGCCAGCGCCAGCCACGCCCCCAGGGCCCGCTGGAGCGCGGCCCGGCGCTCGGTCTCGGAGTCCTCGCGCTGCGCCCGCTCCCGCGCGTACAACCGGAGCAGGTCGTGGAACCGGTACCTGAGGCCGCCCGTCTCGTCCGTTCTGGTGATGGTCAGCAGATGGGCGTCGACCAGGGTCTCGATCTCGCGTTCCGCCTGCCGTACCGGCACGTCCAGGAGGGCCGCCACCGCCCAGGAAGCGAAATCGGGCGCGTCGAGCAGCCCGGCCAGCCGGAAGGCCCGCTGCGCGCCCGCGGGAAGCGTACGGTAGCTCATCTCGAATCCCGCGCGGATGTCGAGGTCGCCCGCCACGAGTTCGTCCAGCCGGTGCCGTTCCTCCCCGAGGACGTCGGCGAGGTGGGCCAGGCTCCACTGCCTTCTGCCGAGGAGCCTGGCCGCCGAGATGCGGACCGCCAGCGGGACCCGGCCGCACAACCGGGTGATCTCCAGAGCGGCGCCCGGGTCGTCCTGGACGCGTTCGTCGCCGACGATCTTGCTCAGCAGACCTATGGCCTGGGCCGACGGCAGGACGTCGAGCTCCAGCAGGCTCGCGCCCTCGAGACCGATCAGCCGGACACGTCCGGTGAGGAGCACGGCCGTGCCGGGAGCTCCGGGCAGGAGCGGCCGCACCTGCTCCTCCCCGGCGACGTTGTCGAGCAGGATGAGGATTCTGCGTCCGGCCAGGCAGCTCCGGTAGAGCGCCACGCGTTCTTCCAGGGAATCGGGGATGCCGGTGGCGCTGACGCCCAGCGCGAACAGGAACCGGCTGAGCACGTCCTCCGCGCGGGCAGGGTCGGCGGAGGCGCCGCGCAGGTCCGCGTAGAGCTGGCCGTCGGGGAAGCGATCCGCGATGCGGTGCGCGACGTGCACGGCGAGGGTGGTTTTGCCCAGGCCGCCCAGACCCGCGATGCTGGCCATGGCGACGGTGCCCGGCCGTGGCTTCGTGAGGACCTCGGTGAGGTCCTCCATCTCGCCGTCCCTGCCCGTGAAGTCCGCGATGTCCGGCGGTAACTCGGCGGGGGTGGGGGCCGCTTGAGGTTGGGGCATCGGGGTTGTGGCGTTGGCGTACGCGGGTTGCGCTTTCTCGCTCGGCTCATCCGACAGGCGCGCGGCAGGTTCATCGTCCGGCCTCCCGAGGGAGCCCGTGATCGTCGTGATGATGCGAGGAACGAGGTCGAGCGCGGGGTCCTGGGTGAGGATCCTGTGATGCAGGTCCTGCAGCTCTTCAGTCGGATCCAGACCGGTCTCCTCGATCAGGGTCCTGCGGGCGCGCGCGTACTCGGCGAGCGCGTCCGCGCGCCGGCCACAGCGGTACAGCGCCAGCATCAGCTGCGCGCGCAGCCGCTCCCGCAGCGGGTACTCGCCGGTGAGCGCGGTCAGCTCGCCGAGCAGCCCGGCGTGGCGTCCCAGCCTCAGGTCCACGGCGATCCGCGACTGCAGGACCGACAGGCGGACCTCGTCCAACCGAGCGGCCTCCGCGGCCAGCATCGGGACATCGGTCATGCCGGTGAAAGCCGGCCCGCGCCAGAGACTCAGCGCCTCGTGCAGGCGTTGGGTCGCCTCCTCCGGCTCGTCGGCGGCCTCCACCGCCAGCCCCGAGCGGGCCAGGTACTCGAACCTCGCCGCGTCCAGCTCATCCCGGGCCACCGGCACCAGATAGCCGGAGCCTTGCCGCACGACGCGAGCCGGATCGCCCAGGTGCCGCCGGAGCCGGTGGACGTAGGTCTGCACGTTCTTGGTGGCGCTCCTCGGCGGAGTGCTGCCCCACAGTGCCGCGACCAGTTGATCTTCCGAGACAGGATTACCCGCTTGGCACAGCAGAACCGCCAGCAGCACCCGCGCCTTGGGCGTGCCGAGATCGAGCGGCTGACCCTCTCGCCACACCGTCAGCGGACCTAATATCCCGAAGCTCATCGTGCTCCCTTGGCTGGACGCACTGTTAACTCGGACGGCCTGTTCCGGCGGTCCACTGGGTGGAGAAACGGTTGGGAAGTATTCGCCTCCGGCTCTCCGTCCCCGACCGTATCGGACTTGGGCCGCAAGGTCACCCGGGCCGAATTCCAGGATTGCGGCACTGTTCGGCCGCGCGTTCAAGGACGTGAACGGCACTGACCGGGTGATTCTCGTCGGCGGGTCGACCATGATCCCGCCCTCTGGTAAACGCTGAAGTCAGGGCAGGTCGTATCCGGGGCAGACGAAGGACGTCTTGCCGTGAGCCAAACGATCAGCGTAGGCCGGCCGAATGACGGGTGAGGTAGGTCTGTGCAGACTGGCGGAAGCGGCCGACCAGCGGGTTGACGTCTTCGCGGCGGGTGGCGACGACGACGTGGCAGGGGTCGATGCCTTCGACGGCGACGGTGGCAAGGTCGTCCCGTGCGGTCAGGCGCTGGTCGTTCGCGGTCAGGAGGGCGACAGCCTGGCCGTCGGCGACGACTTCGAGTTTGTCTTCGATGGTGTCGGCGAGCAGCGGGGCCAGGGGAGTCGGGCGTTGGTCCGTACGAGGTTCGAGTCGCCAGAAACCGGTCCAGGGGGCGGGCGCTCCGGCACAGGCCACCATGGGTTCGTCGGCGAAGTCGTCCAGGGTGACGGTCTCCTTCCCCGCCAGGCGGTGGGATGCGGGCAGGACGAGCACCCGCGGCTCGTCGTACAGGACGGTGATGTCGAGGTCGTCGCCGGGGATCGCGAGCGGCGTACGGATGACCAGCGCGTCGACCCGGCGGTCGGGCAGGGCGCGGGCCTCGTGCCAGCCCAGGTGGCGAGTGCGGACGAGCGCGTCGGGGTTGCGGCGGCGTAGGTCACGGACCGCCGGGGTGATGATGAGGTCCTCGACGTAGCCGATGGTGATCGTACGCGGTGGCGTGGCGCCACGCGCGGCGCGTATCGCCTGGTCGGCCTGGTGCAGGAGGGTCTGCGCCCGGGGGAGGAAGGCTTCGCCGGCGGCGGTGAGTCTGCTGCCCTGGGTGGTGCGCTCGAACAGGCGTACGCCGAGGGTGTCCTCGAGTCGCTGGATCTGGCGGCTCAACGATGGCTGGGCGACGTGCAGCGCCGCTGCTGCACGGGTGTAGTTGAGGTGCTCGGCGACGGCCGTGAAGTAGCGGACCAGCCTTAGATCCAGGTCGGGGACGGGCCGCGGTTCGGTGAGATGCGGTTCGCTGTCGGCCACATCCCGCAGCCTACTCGTTATGTCATTTCTGCATGACGGGGTGCGAATCAGGTCTTGGACGGCTGTCTTCCCGCGCTGTTGACTCAATCTCGTCCAGCTGAGGCCGGCCGCCCGGATCGCCGGCCGTAACGAGTCCACTGCCGAACGCCTCGGCGACCAGGCGATCGCGCTCCGCGGCCCACATGTGACTCGGCACAGGAAACCTCACCCTTGAAGGGTCGTGCTTTATGACTGTCGACTATCGCTCACAAACCGTGCTCCTCACCGGGGCGAGCTCCGGTATCGGGGCAGCCCTTGCCACGGCCTTGGCGGCGCGCGGCTCGAACCTCGTGCTCGTCGCCCGGCGCGCTGAGCGGTTGGCACCGATGGCGGACGAGCTACGCCGTACGCACAAGGTGCGGGTCGAGGCGATCGCCTTCGATCTCGCACACCCAGATGTCGGGAACGAGCTTCGTAAGGCTGTCGCTGACCGAGGCGTAGAGGTCACGAGTTTGATTAACAATGCTGGGTTCGGCACGTTCGCCCGGTTCGTCGACGCGGATCCTGGACGTCTCGCGGCTGAGATCGCCGTCGACGTCATGGCGCCGGTTCAGCTCACCGCGGCGTTCATGCCTCACATGTTGAGCGCCGCCAACGGCTTCATCATCAACGTTGCCAGCGTCTCCGCCTATTTTCCCTCACCCAGAATGGCCGTTTACAGTGCCGCGAAGGCATTCGTGCTGAGCTTCAGCGAGTCCCTCTGGACGGAGCTGCGTGGCACGGGGCTCACCGCGTTCGCCGTCTGCCCCGGCGCCACCGATACGGAGTTCACCACGGGGATGGGGACGGGTGCCGGCGTGTTGACCTCCGGGAGGATGCGGACGCCCGAAGATGTCGTCGTCACCGCTCTGGCCCATCTGGAGCGTCGAAACCCAGGTCCGACCGTCATCGACGGGCGCACCAATCAGCTTGGCGTGATCGCGAGCCGGCTCATGAGCCGGCGCAGAAACGCCATGACGATGGATCGTGTCTTCGACCCGGACCGTCGAGCCCAACGCCGCAAATCGAAGGTGACTCGTTAACCAGGCCCTGCTCTCTTCCGTTCGCGCCCACATAGGCGAGCAGTTCATTCTTGGCCTTCTCCGCTGCGCGATAGTTCCGTGCAGTGGCGAAGACCTGCACGGCTAGTGCTGTGACCGGAAAGGTTCACCGGGTTGCGCATTCAGGGACGCTGACGCTGAAAGCGAGCCCAGATGTGATGGGGCCGGCTTTCTCACGTTCGTTCGTCCGCTCCGATACTCATCGGCTCGGCAATTCACTGGCAGCGCGCCACCTGGCATGCTGAGCGGCATGCACTTTCGGGCATGGGGTCTCTTCGGCGCAGCAAGTGTCATCGTCGGCGCTGTGGCGCTGTTGGGATCCGGGGCGCAGACCCACTATGTCGCGTTTGGCGCGGCGCTCTGCATGGGCGGCGCGCTGCTGGTGTGGGTCGCTGTCACCGCCCGCCGCGTGGGCCGAATCGGCTGGCTGGCTACCACGGCGCTGACGCTTGCCGGGCTATTCCTCAGCATGCTGGTGGAGCGCGAGGACGTGTGCTGCATGTACGGCTACCATCGCGGACTGGGCTATCCCTGGGCATGGCTGGACAGTTATGCCACCGCCGACAGCATGGCTGCGATCGCTGCGATGAGGTCCAATCCAGCAAAGTTGGAAAAGAGCGTCGACTGGTTGAAGGTGGTGCTCGACGGACTGTTCTGGTGGCATGTCGCGGTGCTCGTCGTCGTGCCGGTCATGCAGGCGGGGCGCCGGTTTCAGCGCCAGCGTCCCTGAATGCGCAACCCGGTGAACCTTTCCGGTCACCGCACTAGCAGCGCGTTGAACAGGGAATCGAACTCGTCTGGATCAAGGTCGGAGGGGCCTGGCCCGCCGTACGTCGGGTAGTGCGCTGTCGCATTCCAGTAGCCGTTGACGACCTTCAAGAACTCGACGTGGGCTTCCCGGCAATGCTCGTAGAAGCGGCCGGTAGCCTCTCGTCGCCCTGCCAGAACTGGGTCAGAGCGACGCCGCCGAGAGCACTTACCGCGCCTAGAATGACCTACCACATATCACGCTTCCCTTACTGGTCCGAGAGTTCGCCGGTCCAGTCCACCGTGCCAGGGCTGCGGGCTTCTTCTGCGCAGATTACGAAAAATGCCCGTTGTGGGCGGCGGGCACGGCTGGGGTCACTCGGCAGCGACAATGTGGTCAAGCCGAACGGCAACGCCGACCTGTGGATGCCGTGCGGCCACGACAAGGCCGCCGAGTACCTTTACCGCGACCACGACGGCACTGTCCTGTACGGCGTCGCCCGGTGCCGCCTCAAGGGCAACGGCTGTCAGGGCTTTCAGCAGTGGCGGCCCGACCCGTCCGAGCGGTCCGGCCGCCGGTGGAGCCTCTACGGTGACGACGGCAGGCTCGCGGTGAAGCTGGTCCCCTATCGCCTGCCCGAGCTTCTCGCGGCCATCCGCGAGGAGCGGGTCGTCATGATCTGCGAGAGTACTTCCAGGGTGCTGACGTCTCTATCGTCGCGGACCGCGACGAGTCCGGCCGCAAGCACGCCGCGGAGGTTGTGAACAAACTTCGGTCCGTGGCCCGCTCCATCTATGTCGTCGAGGCCGTGTATGGAAAGGACGCCGCTGACCACCTTGCCGCGGGCGGGACGACCGGCGACTTCACCACCGTCGGGGAGCCCAAGCCCTACCGGGGTGAGGAGTATTGCGGGTGACCTCGAGCAGCGAACCCACCTGGGTTCCGGACATCGACAGGACGGGGAAGGAGAACCCGCCGGCCACCGAGGAGGAGATCACCGCGGACGGACGGCGGGTGGGGGCGGCCCCATCCCGCTGCTTGCGTCGGGAACGGACCGGGCTCGGCTCGCCGCGTGAGTTAGTCGCAGTTCATGTAGAGGGAGGACGCCTTGTTATCCATCCCGTTGTTCGTCAGGTCGGCATCCTGGGAGCGTATCTGCGCGTAGTAGGTTGGCCCCGTGCCTAGGGCGTAGTCGTCGAAGAGCGTGATCGAACACCGGGTGGTGTTCTTCATCGAGCTGGCGCCGTTGTTCACCTTGCGTTGCGTGCCCGACCAGTAGTTGTTACCCAGGTTGTCGTCCCTCTTGTAGCCCCTGTGAGGGGCGCCTGCGATGCACCACTTCCCACCCTTGAAGTCGTCGTGCTCGTAGAGGCAGAAGGTGCCGGTGTCGCTGGCCGCCTGGGCTGCGGGTGCGCCTGGGACGCTGACCAGAATCAGCGTGGCGAGCAGGGTGCCCGTAGCGAGTTTCCTCAAGATTTTTCCTCTTTCGAACGCCGGGGTCAGACGACCAAGATCACATTAACCGGTCTGAATCGGACCGTCCACTTCGGTCAGGATGGGGTGTGAACCGCTTTCGGTCGTGAGGATCGCTGACATCCACGGGCCGCTGCGGACAATGATGATCTGGTAGTCGGCGGCAAGGTGGAGCCTTCCCGGCCAGGCTGATGGACCGGACATCAAGGGACATCTGGTGCTTCAAAGGCGGGCGCCCCGAAGTACGGGTCAATAGGATCAATGCCGTTGCGATGATCCTTCGATCGGGAGCCTCGATGAGTGACCCTGGCGGCTTCGGCCCCCTGGCGATGGACGAGCGCGAGGAGATCGGCCCCTACCGGATCGTGGGCCGGATGGGCGCCGGCGGCATGGGGGTGGTCTACGGGGGCATCGCGGACGACGGCGCCCGGGTCGCGGTCAAGGTCATCCATCCGGGGTTGGCCGCCGATCCGCACTTCCACGCCCGTTTCGTACGAGAGGTCGATCTGCTGTCCCGCGTGCGCGGGCGCTGTACGGTCTCGGTGCTGGCCGCCGACACCGCCGCGGTGCCTCCCTGGCTGGCCACCGAGTTCGTACCCGGGCCGACGCTCAGCACGTACGTGCAGGACAACGGGCCGCTGCGGCCGGATGAGCTGCTTTCGTTCGGCGTGGACATCGCCGAAGCGCTCACCGACATCCACCGGGTCGGCATCGTGCACCGCGACCTCAAACCCGGAAACGTGATCCTCTCCGCCTCCGGCGCGAAGGTGCTGGACTTCGGCATCGCCCGGGCTCTCGACGAGAGCGGGCTCACGGGCACCGGCGCGCTCATCGGGACGCCCGGTTGGATCAGTCCCGAGCAGTACCGGGGCGACGAGGCGGACGCGGCCGCCGACGTCTTCGCCTGGGGCGCCCTGATGACGTACGCCTCGACGGGACGCCCGCCGTTCGGCACGGGAGCTCCCGACGTCATGGCCTATCGCGTCATGAGCGTCGACCCCGACCTGTCCGGGGTGCCCGCGAACATCCGCGACCTCGTACGGAGCGCGCTCGCCAAGGCCAGGCAGGCCCGGCCCACCGCGGACCGGCTGCTCGCCGGGGTCACCGCGCTGAGGGCCGGCACGACCCCCATGACACTGCAGGAAAAGCGTCCCACGGTGCCGCTGCGGCCGGCCGTGGCCGTTGTGGCGGCGGTCGCGGCCGTCAGCGCGGTGTTCATGGTGAACTCGGCAGGGACGCCGGAGGCCCTTCGGGGCCCGAGCGATCGTGCCACGTCCACGCACGCCGAGAGCCCGGAGCCGGACACGAGCGAGGACCCAGACGAGACGGCGAGGGAGCGCGAGACCGTCGAGGAGACGCCCAGCGCAAGCGAGACGCCCAGCGCAAGCGAGACGCCCCGCGCGAAAGAGACTCCGGAGGAGACGCCCGGCACAAGGAAGAAGCCGAGCGCCCGACCGAGCGCGCGCCGCTCGGCCACCGGCGTCCCGTGCCCGTCCGCGAACGTGATACTCCGGCAGGCCGCCGCCCAGAACGGCGGCAGCCTGCCGGGGGACGCCTCGGTCCAGCGCAAGCGGTGCGCGAGCTCCTGGGTGGCGGCCGAGATCGCCTCCCCGAGCGTCGGCGGGATCGACCTGATCGCGATGCGGAACGGCACCCGATTCGTCGACGCCGAGATCGGCAGTAACCTCTGCTCACTGGACGACCGGTCGGCGCTCCTCGCCCGCGCGCCAGGCAGCATCAAAGCCTTCCTCTGCCCTCAAGGCCTGAGCTGATTCGGTCCTGGTGTCGATAACGCCGATGATCGGGCAGCGCCCGCAGGACCGATCCCGAGCTGTTCCCGACCGCCCCATAGGGTCACGCTCGTGAACTTCGTCCTCCTTGTCGTGCTGCTCCTGTTGATGCTGGCCTGGCCGGTGTCGGCTGTGGCGGGTCTTGTGCTCGTGGTGCTCGCGTTGCGGGGTCGGTGGCGGGTGGGGTGGTCGCTGTCGGGCGCGGCGCTGTGCGCGGCGTTCGCCGCCTATGGGTACGGCCTGAAATCGACGACTTTCGGGGCGTGGACGGACCCCGATGACCGGTGCGGGCTGGCCCGGCCGGACCTCTACGCGTACGGTCACCGCGGTCCGGAGGGTGGGTCGCTGAGCCTGTGGCCGCTGCATGACACGACCTGCGGCCCCGAACTGGTGCCCGGCTTCGTCAACCCGCTGGTGGCCGGATCGGTGGCACTGTTCGTGGCGTCCGTACTCGTCATGGTGGTGCTGACGATCAGGGCTCGCCGTCGGTCAGGGGCCATTTCATAGTGGCCGTCCGAAATAGTGGCCGTTTAAAAGCGTGCGGGACGGCCCCTGCCCGCCGAGAGCGCGGCTGTCAACGCCTACGGGGGATACGACGTAGGGTCCAGGTCAGGCCGTACTCACGGTGGCCCTGTGTGAGATGGGAGCTCGTATGACTGTCACTCCCGAGCACCTGACCGTCCTCGCGAGCCGTGCCGAGGCGCTCACCGCCGAGGTTCTGGCGCTCTGCGACAGCGCCCCCGGCCCAGCCCAGGAGCCCGAACCCGAGCATCTCGCCGTCGCCCGGCAGGCCGCGGACTCGCTGGCCGGCGGTGCGGAGGGGCTGCGGCGGGCGGCGGCTGAGCTGGTCAGGCTTCAGGCTCGGCCGTGCGGTCTGTCGTGGGGGGTCTGCCCCGAGCACGGCAACACGCTCTCCTCCAGCGGCGGCGTCTCCACCTGCCGGGTGTGCCGCCGCGACTGGAGTCACGACCGGCTCGGTCAGCCGTGCCAGGAGCCGGTGACGTGGAAGGTCATCGACCGGGCCGGGACCGAGACGAGGATGTGCGACGGGCACGTCCTCGGCGCCCGCGCGGTCGCCGCGGGCGCCACCTTCGTCCGTGTCCCCGACGAGGGCGTCGTACGCGCATAGCCGGGCAAGCGCGGACACAGCCGGGGAAACGCGGACGTGTCAGGCGGTCGCGCGCTTGGGGAGCCGCCAGCCGGGCCGGACGAAGTGGCAGGTGTAGCCGGTCGGGTAGTGCTGCAGATAGTCCTGGTGCTCCGGCTCGGCCTCCCAGAAGGGCCCGGCCGGAGCGACCTCGGTCACCACCTTGCCGGGCCACAGCCCCGACGCCTCGACGTCCGCGATGGTCTCCTCCGCGACGCGCTTCTGCTCGTCGCTGGTGTAGAAGATGGCCGAACGGTAGCTGAGGCCCACGTCGTTGCCCTGGCGGTTCTTCGTCGTCGGGTCGTGGATCTGGAAGAAGAACTCCAGGAGGGCCCGGTAGTCGGTCCCGGCGGGGTCGTAGGTGATCTCGATCGACTCGGCGTGGGTGCCGTGGTTGCGGTAGGTCGCGTTGGGGACGTCGCCGCCGCTGTATCCGACGCGGGTGGTCACGACGCCCGGAAGCGCGCGGATCAGCTCCTGCATGCCCCAGAAGCAGCCGCCGGCGAGCACTGCCTTCTCATGGTTCGTGGTCATGCCGTCCCGTCCTCTCTCAGTGGCAGGTGGTCGCAGAGAACGCGTCCTGACGCCCGGATATTCCGGATGCGCACCCCGGCGTCAGGCGGCCCGCTCCAGCGCTTTCGCCACCCGGTCCACGTCGGCTCGCGTGGTGCGCCAGTTGCTGAAGGCCGCGCGCAGCGCCGGCACCCCTTCGTACGTGGTCGTCGTCAAAAACGCCTCGCCCGAGTCCGTGACCGCCTGTGCCACCTGGCCGATGCGGGCGGGATCGTCGGCGACGGTGAAGCAGACGACGTTCAGCCTGACGGGCGCGAGCAGCCGGTAGGCGGGCATCGCGGCGATCCGCTCGCCCAGCAGTTCCGCCAGTGCGAGGTCCCGCCGGACGATCTCCGCCTGCCCGTCGCGGCCGTACGCGGCCAGGGCGAACCAGGCCGCCAGCGCGCGCAGCCGGCGCGAGTTCTCGGGGGTCAGGTGGACGAGGTCGTCGTTCACCGGGCCGAGGTAGGCCGCCGCGTTCTGGAAGACGCGCGTCTGCAGGTCGCGGCGGCGGGTGAGTTGTACGGCGCTGTCGTACGGCACATTGAGCCATTTGTGCAGGTCCACGCAGATGGAGTCCGCCTCGGCCAGGCCGTCGAGCAGGTGGGCGTGGCCGGGGGACAGGGCGGCGAAGGCGCCGAAGGCGGCGTCCACGTGCAGCCAGAAGGGGTGCCGGTCGCGCAGGGCGGCGATGGCGCGCAGGTCGTCGAAGTCGCCGGTGTTCACCGTCCCGGCGTTGGCGACCACGATGGCGGGCTCGCCGTTCAAGGCGCCGAGCGCCGCGTCCAGGCGGGCCACGTCGACCGCCTCCCGGCCGGGCAGCACGTCCACCGGGTGCAGGGCCGAGCGGCCGAGGCCGAGCATGGACAGCGCCTTGCCGACGCTGGAGTGCGCCCTTCCGGACAGGACGCGCACCGGCCCGAGGGCCGCGATGCCCTGTTCGGCGATGGAGATGCCGCGCTGTTCGCCGAGCCATTCGCGGGCGATGGCCAGGCCGGCGAAGTTGGACATGGTCGCGCCGCTGACGAAGGCGCCCTCGTGCGCGGCGGGCAGCCCGATCAGCTCGCGCAGCCAGGCGACCGTCTCCCGTTCCAGGTCGGGGGCGGTGGAGTCGAGGCCGGACGTCGGGTTCTGGTCCAGCACGCCGGTCAGCCAGTCGCCCGTCAGCGCGGCGGGGGTGCAGCCGCCGGTGACGAAGCCGAGGTAGCGGGAGCCCGCGCTGGCGGAGAAGCCGGGCTCCCACCGCTCGGCGAACGCCGCCAGCGCACCCCGGGTCCCGATCCCGGGGTCCGGCAGGGGGAGAGGCTCGCGCCGCACCGGCACTCGCGCGACGGGACGCTCGCCGAGGCCGTCCAGGATGCGCACGGCGTACGCGCCGGTCGCGTCGATCAGTTCCGGGAGCTGGGCGAGATCGTCACCGAGACGGGAGTCCATAGGGCCACAGTAGAAGCCGTCTACCGCACGGCGCAGAGCAGGCGGTTGTTGCCACGCTGCCAGAGGGTGCCGATCTCGCTGAACCCCGCCTCCCGCAGCGCGTCGGCGTGCTGGGACAGCAGGTGGGACTCGGAGCCGTGGTGGTCGGCGCCGGCGGTGGTGCGGGCGGCGTTGAGCGCGGCCATGGCGGGGTCGGCCGCGACGGCGTCCCACCAGGCCCGCCAGTCCTCGGGCCGGCCGCCGGCGAAGGTCCGCTCGGTCTGCTTGTCGTGCACGGCGCGTTCGAGCCGGGCCAGGGCGGGGGCGGTGTCGTCCGTGTCCAGGTGGTCGCCGTTGAGCAGCAGGCCGCCGGGGCGCAGCGCGGTGGCGAGTTCGGCGTACATGCTCTCCAGGTCGGGCGGCGAGATCCAGTGCAGCGCGGTGGTGCTGACGGCGGCGTCGGCGGGACGGTCGAGGCCGAGCGCGGCCGTCCAGCCGGGGGTGCGCAGGTCGGCGGTGACGAAGGTGAGGTGCGGGTAGGCGGCCCGGCCCAGGCCGAGCAGCAGCGGGTCGGCGTCCACGGAGATGACCCGGGCCTTGGGCAGGCGGCTCAGGAGACGGGCGGACAGGGAGCCGGGGCCGCAGCCGAGGTCGATGACCAGCGGGTCGGGGCGGTCCAGGGCTTCGACGGCGTCGATGAGGGCGGTGAAGCGCTCCTCACGGTCGGGCAGGTAGCCCTCCTGCTGACGGTCCCAGCGCGCGATCCAGTCGAGTGCGGCATCGTGGGTGAGCACAGAAGTCTCCTTGTGACTGTCGTCTAGACTTTCGATAGTCACAAACTAAAGCAGAAGGCGTAACTGGTCAATTGGACTTCAACAGTCACACGGATGGGGTCATCAAAGTGGCCGTGGGGCTGGTCAACAGCCTGACCCCCGGAGAGCGGCGCGGCCGGCCCGCGCCACCGCCCGCCGACGTCGCCGCGGCCGCCACCGAGGGGTTGCGGGTCGGCTACCCGGAGCACCGGCCCGCCACCGAGGCCGAGGCCGCCGAGCTGGTCGAGGTCGCGCTGCGGCTGCGTGCCGTCTTCGCGGCGGTCGCGGCGGGCGACCTCGACACCGCCGCGCTGCGGATCAACGCGCTGCTGGTGGAGACCGACGCCAGGCCGATGCTCCAGCGGCACGACGGGGAGCCGTGGCACCTGCACTTCCACGGCCCCGGCGGCGCCATGGCCGGGGACTGGGCGGCGAGTTGTGCCACCGGGCTCGCGCTCGTGCTGGGCAGCGAGTTCGCCGACCGGCTGGGGGTGTGCACGGCGCCGCACTGCGATCGGGTGTACGTGGACGTCTCGCGGAACGGGACCCGCCGGTTCTGTTCCACGCCGTGCCAGAACCGGGTCAAGACCGCGGCGTTCCGCGCCCGGAGCAAATCACTATAAGTCGGCAAATGCTGCTCTGGCCTGCGGAAACTGTCGGAGCCCCAGCCCGTGGCGAGGACGCGAACAAGACTCGCGGAGGCATCTGACGTGCGAGAATGACGCCATTGTGATCTCCTCCCCACCATTCCCCGTTGACCTTGTCGAGATGCCCAACGGCGACCTGATGATGTTGCCCGCGGTCTGGCCGGTGCGGCTCACTCCGGAGCAGCAGCGCCAGCTCGTGGAGCGCCTGCTCGCCGCCGACCCGGGCGGCGACGAGGTGCTGCCCAGGTGCGCCGACTGAGGGCCGGATGCCCCTGCTCCAGCTCCTCAGGACGCCCCGGGGAGCTGGAGCCCGTTCATTCGGCGGCCAGTCGTTCCGCCTCTTCGTGCAGCGCCACGATCAACAGCAGCTCCAGTTGGAGCTCGTCGACATCGCTCGCCGCGAGACCGTCAAGGACGCGCATGTGGGCCTCCCTGACCTAGAGACGGCTCAGGAGCCCCAGAGGTTCACAAGCGATAGGCGAACGGTCAGGCCACCCCGGACAGGCGGTCGTGCTCGATCTGGGCCTGGAGGATCTCCTGCCGCTCCGCGTCGATCCGCCGGCAGATGATGACGTACGCGTTCAGCACCTTCGCGTAGGCCTGGCGGGCCTCCTCCAGCTCATCGGTCAGGGTCAGCACCCGCTCCGCGTCGCCGTGCCGCTCGGCCTCGTCGAGCAGCGCGCGCGCCTCGTCGACGATCTCCTCCGCGCGCAACCTGGTACGGCGGAGCAGCGCCGAACATTCGTAGAGCTCTCCCAGCCGAGCTGAGGAGACGATGAACTCAGCAGTGTGCACAGCCGATCCTTTTCCTGCCATCCGCGTGCGGAGAACCGATCCCATACCCGCCACCTCCACCGTCAAGGTTGCCTAACTGTAGACGCGTTACCCCCTCCTGTGGATCACTCGCCGGTGGCGGGGGGTACGGCACTGTTCCCCCGGAGAGGTTCTCTTCTCCCCAGGGGGATAACAACGCCCCCGAAGCCGATTCGGTGCAGGGGGAATGCGGGCTTACCTGGCTTTTTTGCGGATTGCGCGGAATAACCGCCCTGGGCAAAGCCGGGGTACCAAGACCTCCGATCGGCCCACGCCACCCTGGCCCCTGGTCACATACTGATACGAGCCGCAAGCACGCTGTGACGCCGAGGGGCGGGTTGATAGTGGCGATGGTGACAACCGGCAGCGACGACGCGATCGATGTGAGCATCATCATTCCCGCTCACAACTGCCGGGCCTACCTGGACAGATGCCTTACCTCCGCGCTGGTGCAGCGGGTCAGCAAGGAGATCATCGTCGTCGACGACGGGTCGACCGACGGCAGTGCCGATCTGCTCGACCTCTACGCCACCTACCATCGCGGTGTCGTCAGGGTCATCCGGGTCGAAGGCGGGCTCGGCGCCGGCCGGCCGCGCAACGTCGGCCTCGACCACGCCGGCGGGCGTTACGTGTTCTTCTGCGACGCCGACGATCATCTCGGCCCTGAGGCCCTCGAACGCCTGGTCGCGATGGCCGACAGGAACGACTCCGACATCGTGCTCGGCAAGATCGTGGGGCATGGCAGGCGGGCTCCGGCCTCGATGTTCCAGCGCAGCGTGGAGCGCGCGGAGCTGGGCGACAGCGCTGTCTACAACAGTCTGTGCTGCTTCAAGCTGTATCGCCGGCAGCTGCTGGAGCGGCACCACATCAGGTTCCGCGAGGGGCTGCTGGTCGGCGAGGACATCTACTTCAGCGTGCACGCCTACTGCCACGCCGAGACGATCTCCGTGGTCGCCGACTACGACTGCTACCACCTGGTCGCCAGGGCCGACGGCAGCAGCGTCATGCAGCGTCCGGACAGCCGCGACCCGGTCGCCTGGCTCGCCATGATCCGCGGGCCGATCCAGCTCATGGCCGAGCACATCCCGCCCGGACCGCTGCGCGACCACCTCCTGCTGCGGCACTTCAAGCTGGACGCCTTCGCGCAGCTCGGCGCGCCGTTCCTGGCCGCGGGGGACGTCAAGCGCAAGGACATCGCGCAGGCGGTGGCCGGCATCTGCGACCAGTGGCTCACCCCCGGCGTCTACCAGCGGCTGAGCGGCACCGACCGGCAGCGGCTGGCCGCGCTCGGCGACGTCGACCGGCTGGTCCGGCTGGCCGACATCGAGAGCGCGACCGTACGGCGGCGGCTGACCGGGCTGCGCTGGGACGGCGACCGGCTGGTGGTGATGGGCGTCGCCGCGCTGGCCGGGATCGGCGCGCACGAGTCCGTGTCCCTGGTGCTGCGCTCGCGGCAGGAGCCGGAGCGCGAGCTGGTCGTGCCGGCGGAGATCGCGGGGGACCGGTTCACCGCCAGGATCGACGTGGGCGCGCTCGGCTCCGGGGTGTGGGACCTGCGGGTGACCATCGAGCTGGAAGGCGTCGTCAGGTCCGGCAGGCTCGGCGCGGACCGGGAGGACGGGCTCACCCGCCCGGCGCCCCGGCTGCTCGACGGCGTGGTGGTGCTGCCGTACTTCACCAGGGAGAACGGCAACCTCAGCGTCGACGTCGGCGGGTACGTCGTCGGGGTGCCCGGCAGGGTGCGCATCACCAGGACGAGCTGGTCGTTCGGGCGGCGGCTGGTCGTCGACGGGGAGATCAGCGTGGTCGGGACCGTGCCGCCCGCCTCCGCCGTGCGGCGGCTGGTCTGGCGCGAGCGGCGCAGCGGGCGCGAGCGGGCCGAGCGGGTGATCGCGCTGCCCGGTGGCGGTTTCGTCGCCAGGCAGGCCATGGGCCGCTACGCCCCCGGCACCTGGGACGCCTATCTGGAGCTGGAGCTCGGCGGGCCGCCCGCCAGGTTCAGGATCGAGACGGACGCCGAGACGGTGGCCGCGCCGCGCCGCTGGCTGGGCGGGACCGTGCTGCGGAGCGTGCGCCCGTACGCGACCTCGGGCAAGGGGCGGCTCAGCACGGTCGTGCGGCAGCTCACCGCGCGGATGGTCTTCCGAAGAATCATGCGCTAATGCCACCTATGTGCAAGTGCAAGACGATGTCCTAAAGTAGGGACGTTCGCACCCTTGGTTCGGAGGATCGTCGTGCACGTACCCGATGGCTTCTTCAACGCGGCCGTGTCCATCTCGGCAGGGGCGGTGGCGGCCGCCGGGGTGGCCGTCTGCCTGCGCGGGGCCAAGCGCGAGCTCGACGACAGGACCGCGCCCATGGCCGGGCTCGTCGCCGCGTTCATCTTCGCCGTCCAGATGCTGAACTTCCCGGTCGCCGGGGGGACCAGCGGTCACCTGCTGGGCGGCGCGCTGGCGGCCATCCTCGTCGGGCCCTATACCGGCGTGCTCTGTATGACCGTGGTGCTGCTCGTCCAGGCGCTGTTCTTCGCCGACGGCGGGCTCACCGCGCTGGGCGTCAACATCTTCCTCATGGGCATCGTCACGGTGCTGGTCGGCTGGGGCGTCTTCAGGCTGATCACCCGCCTGGCCGGCGGCCGGGGCGGGATCACCGTGGCGGCCTTCGTCGCCTCGCTGCTCTCGGTGCCCGCCTCCGCGCTGGCGTTCACCGCGCTGTTCTGGATCGGCGGCACCGCGCCGATCGACCTGGCCGCCGTCGCCGTCGCGATGGGCGGGGTGCACGTGCTCATCGGCATCGGCGAGGCGCTGATCACCGCGCTCACCGTGGGCGCGGTGCTCGCCGTCCGTCCCGACCTCGTGTACGGCGCCCGGGGGATCGCCCGGCCGCTGGAACTGCGCGGCGCGGACGGGACCAGCACGGTCACGCCGCAGGAGCAGGCCGATCCCGCGCCCTCGGTGGGCAGCAGGCCGTTCGTGTTCGGCGCGCTCGGGCTGACGTTGCTGCTGGCGGGTGTGGTGTCCTTCTTCGCCTCCGGTGACCCGGACGGGCTGGAGGCCGTGGGGGAGGAGCAGGGCTTCCTGAGCCAGGCGGGCGACCACCTGTTCGGCACCTGGAGCCTGGCCGACTACGGTGACGTGGGCGGGATCCCCGTGGGCATCGCGGGGATCATCGGGGTCGGGCTGACGCTGCTGGTGGCGGGGGCGCTCGGCTACGCCGCGCGGAGCAAGGACAAGACGCGGGTCTGAGCGATCGGGAAGCGGGGGCGGCCGATGGGGGCTGGGCACGGACATCGGCTCTATGTGCCGGGCGATTCGCCCGTCCACCGGCTGCCGGCGCAGTGCAAGCTGCTCGCCGTCCTCTGCTTCGCCATCGTGGTGGTGGCCACGCCGCGCGAGCGGTTCTGGGCCTTCGGGGTGTACGCCCTGCTCCTGGTCGCGGTGGCGGCCGTGGCCCGCATCCCGCCGGGGCACATCCCGCGGCGGATGGTGATCGAGGTGCCGTTCGTGCTGTTCGCCTTTCTCATCCCGGTGATCGGGCTGGGGGAGCGGACCACGGTGCTGGGGCTGTCGCTGAGCGTGCCCGGCCTCTGGGCGGCCTGGAACATCCTGGCCAAGGCGACCCTCGGGGTGGTCGCCTCGATCCTGCTGGCGACGACCTCCGAGCCGCGCGCGGTGCTGCTGGGGGCGCAGCGGCTGCGGGTGCCGGGCCTGCTGGTGCAGATCGCGATGTTCATGCTCCGCTATCTGGACGTGATCCTGGACGAGATGCGGCGGATGCGGATCGCGCGGGAGTCCCGAGGTTTCGAAGCACGAAATTTCCGGCAAATTCCGGTGATCGCCCGGTCGGCCGGGGCCTTGTTCATCCGTTCGTACGAGCGCGGCGAGCGGGTGCATCTCGCGATGCTCAGCCGCGGCTACACCGGCCAGATGCCGATAATTCAGAAAATGTCGGCATCCGCCGGACAATGGGGAGCCGCGCTCGCTCTGCCGCTCGCGGCCCTGGCAGTGTGGGGACTCTCGCTGTGACGCATCACCATCTCTCTCTAGAGGTCAGCCGGCTCGCCTACGCCTACCCCGACGGGACCCAGGCCCTCTACGGCGTGGACCTGGCCATCCGGCGCGGCGAGCGGGTCGCGCTGCTCGGCCCCAACGGCGCCGGCAAGACCACCCTGGTCATGCACCTCAACGGCATCCTCACCGCCGGGCACGGCAGCGTGGCGGTGGCCGGCACGCCGGTGCGCCGGGACACGCTCAAGGAGATCAGGCAGCGGGTCGGCCTGGTCTTCCAGGACCCCGACGACCAGCTCTTCATGCCCACGGTCCGGGATGACGTGGCGTTCGGCCCCGCCAACTCCGGGCTGCGCGGCGAGGAGCTGGACGGCGTCGTCAGGGCCGCCCTGGAGCGCGTGGGCATGCTGGAGGCCATCGACCGGCCGCCGCACCACCTGTCGTTCGGTCAGCGCCGCAGGGTGGCGGTGGCGACCGTGCTGGCGATGCGGCCGGAGATCCTGGTGCTCGACGAGCCGTCGTCCAACCTGGACCCGGCGGCCCGCCGGGAACTGGCCGAGATCCTGCGCTCGCTCGACGTGACCGTGCTCATGGTCACCCACGACCTGCCGTACGCGCTGGAGCTGTGCGAGCGCTCGCTCATCCTCTCGGACGGGGTGATCGCCGCCGACGGCCCCACCCGGGAGCTGCTCGCCGACGCGGACCTGCTCGCCCGCCACCGCCTGGAGCTCCCGTACGGGTTCGCTATTCCCGCCGCGGCGGAGACTGTATGAGCACCAGCCGGTCGCTCGCCCGCAGCGTCGCGACCTCGGGGTCGGTGTAGGTCAGGTACGTCCCGTCGCGCACCACCGCCACCACCAGTTCCTCGCCCTGGACCAGGGGCTTGCCGACCTCCGTCGGCTGGATGGCCCGCTCGTAGACGTCCAGCCCCTTGCCGTAGGCGAGCAGGTCCTCGATCAGGCTGCTCACCGCCGGGCTCTGGGTGGCGACGCCGAGCATGCGGCCGGCGGCCTCCGCCGAGATGATCACCACGTCGGCGCCGCTCTGCCGTACCAGGGGGTCGTTCTCGGCCTCGCGGACCGCCGCCACGATCGTGGCGCCGGCGTTGAGGCTGCGGGCGGTGAGCGTGACCAGGGCCGTGGTGTCGTCGCGGCGGGTGGCGATGATGATCTTGCGGGCGTCCCCGATCTTGGCCCGGTTGAGCACATGGCTGCGGGTGCCGTCGCCGACGACGCCGACGAAACCGTCGGACGCCGCCTCCTGGATGACGACGGGGTCGGGGTCCACCACCACGATGGACTCCTTGGGCAGGTCGTTCTCCAGCAGGGTGCGACTCGCGGCGCGGCCCTTGGTGCCGTAGCCGATGATCACGGTGTGGTCGTGCAACCTGGCCCTCCAGCGGTCGATCAGTATGGCGTCCCTGGTGCGCTTGGTGAGGACCTCCAGGGTCGTGCCCACGAGCACGACCAGGAAGGCGATGCGCAGCGGGGTGACGGCCACGATGTTGACCAGCCTGGCCGCCGGGGTGACCGGGGTGATGTCCCCATAGCCGGTGGTCGAGATCGACACCGTCACGTAGTAGAGGGCGTCGAGCAGGGACACCTCGCCGTCGGCGTTGTCGTGGTAGCCGTCGAGGTCCATCGCCACCAGGGCGAACATGGCCAGCAGCATCGCCAGCGCGATGGCCATCCTGCGCAGCACCGCCCGCAGCGGGCCACGCCGGGCGGACGGCATGCGGACACCGAGTGCCGTCTCGTCCTCGTACATGCGACTGATCGTAGTTTGCGCATGCTCGGTATCAGGGCAAGTCGAAGTACAGTGGCTCATCGAGGAGGGGCCAATGAAGCTGCGGCTTGCGCGACACGCCCTCGGTGACGCCGTGGTGGTGGCCGTTGCGGGAGAGCTTGACCTGTTCACCGCGCCATTCCTCCGGGACGAGGTGCGCGATGCGATCAAGCAGGACAGCGCCAGGCTCGTCCTCGATCTCCAGCAGTTGTCCTTCATGGACTCCAGCGGCCTGTCGGTGCTGATCGAGGCCTGGCGGCTGGCGACCAGCGAGGGCGGCGGCGTCTCGCTGGCGGCTCCGCAGGCGCCGGTGGCCCGGATCCTGCGTACGACCGGCCTGGACCGGCGCATCAAGGTCTACTCCGACGTGGACAGCGCCGTAGGCGGAATTTGACCCGCCCCCGAGTAGAACTTCATTCGGTTGGCGGGTTAGGGTCCGTGCTATGGACGTGAACGGATCTGCAGCAATCATCTCCGGCGGTGCCAGCGGCCTCGGTGCCGCCACGGCCCGAGAGCTGGCGCGACTGGGCGCCACCGTGGTCATCGCCGACCTCAACGAGGAGCGGGGCAAGGCCCTCGCAGACGAGCTCGGCGGCGTCTTCGCCAAGACCGACGTGTCGGACGACGAGCAGGTGCAGGCGGCCGTGGACGCCGCCGTGGCCACCGGCAAGCCGCTGCGCGTGGTGGTCAACAGCGCCGGCATCGGCTGGGCGGAGCGCACGGTCAACCGCGACGGGGCGCCGCACAACCCGGCCTCCTACCGCAAGGTCATCGAGGTCAACCTGATCGGCACGTTCAACCTCATGCGCATCGGCGCGGCTGCCATCGCCAAGACCGAGCCCGCCGACGCCGACGGGCAGCGCGGCGTGGTGATCAACACCGCGTCCGTGGCCGCGCTGGAAGGGCAGACCGGGCAGCTCGCCTACAGCGCCTCCAAGGGCGGCATCGTGGGCATGACCGTGCCCGCCGCCCGCGACCTGGCCGCCATCGGAGTCCGGGTCAACACGATCTGCCCCGGCATCATCGACACCCCCATCTACGGCTTCTCGCCGAACTCCGAGGAGTTCAAGGCCAAGCTGGTGGCGCCGGTGGTCTTCCCCAAGCGCATGGGCCGGGCCGACGAGTTCGCCCACCTGGTGTCCTCGCTGATCGCGAACGACTACATGAACGCCGAGGTCGTCCGCTTCGACGGCGGCATCCGCTTCCAGCCCAAGTAGTCCAGCCCACGTAGTCCAGCCCAAGTAGTCCAGCCAGGTCCCGGAAGTGAGGTCTCGTGTCTGACGAAGTACTCGTCGAGGAGTCCGACGGCGTAGCCGTGATCACCATCAACCGCCCCAAGGCGCGTAACGCGGTCAACGGGGCGGTCGCGCGGGGCGTCGCGGAGGTGCTGGACGCGCTCGACGCACGTCCCGAAATTTCGGCGTACGTCCTGACGGGGGCGGGCGGCACGTTCTCCGCCGGGATGGACCTGAAGGGATTCCTGACCGGCGACCTCCCCGTGGTGAAGGGGCGCGGCTTCGGCGGCCTGACCGAGGCGCCGCCCAAGAAGCCCATCGTCGCCGCCGTCGAGGGGTACGCCCTCGCGGGCGGCTTCGAGCTGGCCCTGGCCTGCGACCTCATCGTGGCCTCGGCGGAGGCGAAGTTCGGCCTGCCGGAGCCCAAGCGCGGGCTGGTGGCCGCCGCGGGCGGCATCATGCGGCTGCCGCGCAGGATCCCCTACCACGTCGCCATGGAGCTCGCCCTGACCGGCGACCACTACCCGGCCTCCCGCCTGTACGAGCTGGGCCTGGTCAACCGGGTCACCGAGCCGGGCGCGGCCCTGGAGGGGGCGCTGGAGCTGGCCCGCAAGGTC
Organism: Nonomuraea glycinis; assembly: GCF_014646515.1. Taxonomy (GTDB): domain Bacteria; phylum Actinomycetota; class Actinomycetes; order Streptosporangiales; family Streptosporangiaceae; genus Nonomuraea; species Nonomuraea glycinis. The sequence continues at coordinate 206,521 of NZ_BMNK01000009.1, read as the reverse complement.
GCCGCCAACGCGCCGCTCGCCCTCGCCGCGACCAAGAAGGTGATCATCGAGTCGCAGGACTGGTCGCTGGAGGAGATGTTCGCCAAGCAGTCCGCGATCATCAACCCGGTGTTCGGCTCGAAGGACGCCATGGAGGGCGCCGCGGCCTTCGCCGAGAAGCGCGCCCCGCAGTGGAAGGGCGAGTAGCCCCGGCACCTCGGCACCCGCGCACCACCACCCCCTCCCGCGATCGGGAGGGGGTTTTTACACGGACCTGCGGCTTCCTACGTACGGTAAAGGGACACGACCTCTTTGGGAGACGCGGATGAGCGACTATTCGAGATCCCCGTTCGAGTCCGCCAAGCGCGGCGCGGGGACACTGCTGTCGGGTGCCCTGAGCGCGTTGCTCGTGATGGTGGCCGTGCTCGGCGCCATGTGGATCATTGAAATCTTCGACTACATCACGCCGGGCGACATGGACCGGGAGTACGGCATCCTCGGCGGGCATCCCGCCGGTTTGATGGGCATCTTCACCGCGCCCTTCATGCACATGGGCTTCGGGCACCTGATAGCCAACTCGCTGCCGCTGCTGGTGCTCGGCTTTCTCGCGGGGCTGCGCGGCCTCGGCAAGTTCTTCGCCGCCAGCCTCCTGATCATCGTCATCGGCGGCGTCGGCACCTGGTTCACCAGTCCGAACGTCTTCACCGTGGGCGCCAGCGGGCTGGTGTTCGGCTACTTCGGCTATGTGGTGGCCCGGGGCCTGTTCGACCGGCACCTGCTGGACATCGTCATCGGCATCGGGACCGCGATCGCCTACTGGTCCATCCTGGCCGGCGTGCTGCCCAACCAGCCGGGCATCTCCTGGCAGGGTCACCTGTTCGGGCTCATCGGCGGCGTGATCGCCGCCTGGGTGCTGCGCCGGTCCCCGACCGCCAAGCCCGTCTACTGAGAACACCGAACCGGCACCGGCGCGGCGCCGGTGCCGGTTCGTCGTGCGACGGGCTAGAGGCGCTCGACCACGTGGTCGACGCACGCCGTCAGGGCCTCGACGTCGGCCGGGTCGATGGCCGGGAACATCGCCACCCGCAGCTGGTTGCGGCCCAGCTTGCGGTAGGGCTCGGTGTCGACGATGCCGTTGGCGCGCAGCACCTTGGCCACCGCCGCGGCGTCGACGCTGTCGGCGAAGTCGATCGTGCCGACCACCTGCGAGCGGAACTCGGGCGCGGCGAACGGGGTGGCGTAGGACGACTTGTCGGCCCAGGTGTAGAGGTGCTGGGCGGAGTCGGCCGTGCGGGAGGTGGTCCAGGCCAGGCCGCCGTTGCCGTTCATCCAGTCGAGCTGGTCGGCCAGCAGGAACAGGGTCGACACCGCCGGGGTGTTGTAGGTCTGGTCCTTGGCGGAGTTGTCGATGGCCACCGGCAGGCTGAAGAACTCCGGCACGTAGCGGTCGCCGGCGGCGATCTCCTCGACCCTGGCCAGGGCGCGCGGCGACATGAGCGCGATCCACAGGCCGCCGTCGGAGGCGAAGCTCTTCTGCGGGGCGAAGTAGTAGACGTCGGTCTCCGACACGTCCACGGGCAGGCCGCCCGCCCCGGAGGTGGCGTCGACGAGCACCAGGGAGTCGTCGCCGCCCACCCGGCTGATCGGCATGGCCACGCCGGTGGAGGTCTCGTTGTGGGTGAGCGCGTAGACGTCGATGCCGTCCTCGGCGACGGCCCGCGGGTGGGTGCCGACCTCGGAGGTGATCACGGACGGCTCGCCCAGCCAGGGGGCCTTCTTGGCCACCGTGGCGAACTTCGAGGAGAACTCGCCGAAGGACAGGTGCTGCGACCGGTCACGGATGAGCCCGAAGGAGGCGATGTCCCAGAAGGCGGTGGTGCCGCCGTTGCCGAGCACGACCTGGTAGCCCTCGGGCAGCGAGAACAGGTCGGCCAGCCCGGAGCGTACGCGTCCCACGAGGCTTTTGACCGGCTTCTGGCGGTGGGAAGTGCCCATCACGCTCGCGCCGGAGGCGGCGAGCGCGGCCAGCTGCTCGGGTCGAACCTTCGAAGGCCCGCAGCCGAAGCGGCCGTCGGCGGGCTTGATGTCAGCGGGAATCACGATGTCAGCCACGCCACCAGGTTAGCGACCTCGGGAAACCGCCCGAGCCCGGGTCCGGATGATGAGAAATGAACCATTTACCCGAGTCGTTCGTTGAGAGATCACAGAATGCGACCGGTCGAAGGAGCATTCGGATGGCCGACCCACGCAGCATCCTCGAGCGACTGCTACGCCGCCCGGCGTTCTGGCGGGCGGACCCCCCACTGCCGATGGTGCTGGTGAGCGGCCAGGGATCGCTCGCCGCCGTCGAGATGCTCGCCGAGCCGTACCAGGACTGCGTGCCGTACGCCCACGTCCGCGAGGGTGAGCACGGCTCGGTCCTGGAGCTGGTGAAGGCGCTGGCGGGGGAGCACGGCCAGCTCGGCAAGCCGGTGGGCGGATCCCTGCTGCCGGCGCCACGCTTCCCGCTCGCCCAGTTCGTGCTGTGGGCCAGAGAGCAGCGCGACCTGCCGCCGGAGGGCGGCGGACCGTGGCCGCCCGATCCGCATGCGCACTCCGGCTACCAGGAGTTCAAGAAGCGGCTCAAGGAGTGGCGGAAGAGCCGGCTCGCCGGCTACAGCAGCCTCAAGGTGTCGATCGACTTCGTGGGCCGGGCGCTCGTGACCTGGTTACCGGTCGGCGCGGTGGCGGTCTACTTCCTGGGCGGCGTTCCCGACTTCGTGGGCATCATCCCCCTGGCGCTCGGCATCTTGCTGGCCCTCGTCGGCACCGCCGTCCAGGGGTGGCGGTCGATCCGGGGGTCGCTCACCTCCCGCTGGTTCGGCAGGCAGCCGTACCTGACGTACAAGCGGTTCGAGCGGACGCCGCAGTACGCCCTCCGCCTGGCAGGGGCGAGCGACGCCGACATCGAGCGGCTGCTGGTCCACGCCCTGGCCCGGGATCTGCGCGAGGCATACAAGAAGTGGATCACTCCGTGGCCGAGCTGGGGCCGGGGCCGATACGCCCTGCTCCTGCTGGAGGTCGGCCGGCCGGACGGGGTCAACGCGCGGTTCCTCCGGCTGATGGAGGAGACCACCCGGGAGACCGGGCTCCTCGTGCCCATGGTGATGCTGGCGGCGGTGCCCGAGGCCGAGGCCAGGCCGCAGGGGGATCCGGTGAAGCTCGACGAGCTCGCCGGGGCGGTCGACCAGTGGCGGGCCGCGGTCCGGCTGCGCGTCCCGGACCTGCGGCTCAGCATCCGGGCCGAGACCCCTCCCGATACGCCCGCGCCGCAGGGCCGGCCGCTGACGCCGCGCCGCGGCCGGGAGGTGGGCTACTGGTTCCTGGTCGCGACGCTGGTCCTCCTCCCGATCGGCCTGGTCGGCTGGAACCAGTGGGACCGGGTCATGCACTGCGGCGGGCTGCCCTGGGCCGAACGGATCGGGTCCGAGTGCGTCGGCGTCGTGAACGCGACCCGCGACACCCCGGACGACCTGTTCGACGGCGAGGTGCAGGAGCTGATCAAGCAGATCGACGCGAACAACGCCTACGCCATCGAATCCGGCCGGTACGTCAGCGTCGTGGTGCTCGGGGAGTTCTCCATCAAGAAGACCACGGCGGACGACACCCGGCTCGCGGCGGCGGTGTCAGAGCTCCAGGCGGTGAAGCAGTACCAGCAGGACGTCTCCAGCACGCCCAGGCTCCGGGTGCTCATCGCGAACGCCGGGGACAACTTCGCCCATGGCCGCAGGGCGGCGCGGTCCATCACCGCGATGGCCGAGCAGGAGCCGCACGTCATGGGCGTGGTGGGTCTGCCCCGCAGCGTCGCGGGCGTCAGCGACGCGATCGACGAACTGCACCTGGCCAAGATCCCGATGGTGTCGAGCACGGCGACGGCCGACACGTTCGGCTACATCCGCGACCCCGTCAGGCCGGACCACCCGGGTGAGCCGTCCCCCTACTACTTCCACGTGGGCCCGACCAACTTCAGGATGGCGGCGCTGGGCGCGAGGTTCGCCCAGCAGCGCCTGCTCGCGGGCGTGCACAAGCCGTCGGCGGTCATCGTCGAGGACGGCTCGCCCGGCGACCAGTACGCCGGCAACCTGGCCGACGACTTCCAGGCGGCGTTGAGCGGGCAGGGGGTCCACGTCGAGAACCGGGTCACCTACACCGTCGAGTCGGGCGGCATCTCCAGCGCCGCGGTGAAGGCCTGCCGGCTCAAGCCCGACGTCATCGTCTACTCCGGACGCGCCTCGGAGTTCCGCGACCTTCTCATGGCCATCGAGGGCAATTCCTGCGGCAAGGTGCGGGTGATCGCCGGCGACGACGTGGTCAAGGTGGTGCACGATCACGGCGCCGAGATCGCCGCCATGAAGCAGGTCGAGGTCTACTACCTGGCGCTGGCCAACCGCACGCTGTGGCGGGCGAGCTCCGCCGAGCCGACCCGATTCATCAGCAAGCTGCTGAACGGCGACTACGCGGACAACTCCGACGACAACCTCATCCTCACCTACGACGCGGTCAGCGTGATCTATCAGGCGGCCGGCAGCGCCTACCGGGGCGCGGGAACCCAGGAGGGCGGCCTGCCCAGCCGCGGCGACATCCTCTACCGGCTGGCCCGTACGACAGGTGAGGCAGCCTGGGAGGGATCCAGCGGAGTGATCGGCTTCAACGCCACCGAGCAGCACGCGCCCGCCGACAAGGCGGTCGCGCTCATCCGGGTGGCGCAGAACCGTCAGGGCAATGCCGAGCCCGTCATCCGCTGCGGCCTCCTGGACACCGACGAGACCGTCAAGGCCGACCCCTTGTGCGCGGATCTCCCCGACACGGCCCTGCCGGGGACGCAGGAGAAGGGCTGACCAGGGCGGGAAGGACGAACGGCCCGCCGGAGGCCGGCGGGCCGTTCGGGTGAAGCCTCAGATGGTGTCAGATGGTGCCGACGACCTCAGAAGCGCCGGGCACGTCGCTGAGCGCACGCGACGTCGGGCCGATGTAGTTGGCGCTGGGACGCACCAGCCTGCCCGTGAGCTTCTGCTCAAGGATGTGCGCGGCCCAACCGGCCGTGCGGGCGCAGGTGAACATCGACGTGAACATGTGCGCGGGCACCTCGGCGAAGTCCAGGACCACCGCGGCCCAGTACTCGACGTTGGTGGCCAGCACCCGGTCGGGCTTGCGGGCGTGCAACTCCTCGAGCGCCGCCTGCTCCAGCGCCGCCGCGACCTCGTACCGCGGCGCGTCGAGCTCCTTGGCGGTGCGGCGGAGCACCCGGGCCCGCGGGTCTTCGGCGCGGTAGACGCGGTGACCGAAGCCCATGAGCCGGACGCCCTTGTCGAGCTCGCTCTGCACGTACTTCTTGGCGTCGCCCAGCTTCTCGACACCTTCGATCATGCCCAGCACGCGGGCAGGGGCCCCGCCGTGCAGCGGCCCCGACATCGCGCCGACCGCGCCGGAGAGCGCGGCGGCCACGTCGGCGCCGGTGGAGGCGATCACACGGGCGGTGAACGTGGACGCGTTCATGCCGTGCTCGGCCGCCGAGGTCCAGTAAGCGTCGATGGCCTTGACATGCTTGGGGTCGGGCTCACCGCGCCAGCGGACCATGAAGCGTTCGACGATGGTCTTGGCCTCGTCGACGCGGCTCTGGGGCACCATCGGCAGGCCGAGGCCCCGCGCCGACTGCGCCACGAAGGACAGGGCCATCACGGAGGCGCGTGCGAGCTGGTCGCGGGCCTCCTCGTCACTGATGTCGAGCAACGGCTTGAAGCCATAGGCCGGAGCCAGCATGGCGAGCGCGCTCTGTACGTCAACGCGGATGTCACCGGAATGGACAGGGATGGGGTAAGGCTCCGCCGGGGGTAGACCCGGTTGGAACTTGTTGTCGACCAGCAGGCCCCAAACGTGCCCGAAGGGGACACGGCCGACCAGCTCCTCGATGTCAACGCCCCGGTATCGAAGGGCGCCCCCTTCTTTGTCCGGTTCCGCGATCTCGGTCTCGAAAGCTACAACGCCCTCGAGGCCGGGTTTGAAGTCGGACATTCTCGGCCGCCTCCCTTTCTTGCCATGTTCCGGCAATGCCTTGATGTCGAGATACCGGCGGGTCAATTTAACCCCCTCCCTGCCAGTGGTCGCCCTCCGGACCCGCCGAAAGGCCATAACCGCTGGTGGGGGGTGGTGTGAGGGTTCTGCCCCCGGGCGCGCGAGAATACCGTCTTGTGGATGCCACCTCGCGCCCGCCCTCGCTGGCGGGGCTCCGCCGCACCTATGAGGGCGAACCGCTGCTCGAAGCCGCCGTCGCGGCCGATCCGATCGCGCAGTTCACCGTGTGGTTCGGGGAGGCGCTCGCCGCCGGCCTGCCCGAGCCCAACGCCATGGTGCTGGCGACCGCCTCCAAGGCCGGCCGCCCCAGCGCCAGGACCGTCCTGTTGAAGGGCTACGACGAACGCGGCTTCGTCTTCTACACCAACTACGAGTCCCGCAAGGGCCGCGACCTGGCGGAGAACCCGCGGGCCTCGCTGCTGTTCCCGTGGCATCCGATGCGCCGCCAGGTGCGCGTGGAGGGCTCGGTGTCGCGGCTGCCGCACGAGGAGTCGGCCGCCTACTTCGCCTCCCGGCCGTACGGCTCCCGCATCGGGGCCTGGGCCTCACGCCAGTCCGCGGTCGTGCGGTCCAGGGAGGAGCTGGACGCCCGCTACGAGGAGTTGGCGGAGCGCTGGCCGGAGGATCCGCCGGTGCCGGACTTCTGGGGCGGCTTCCTGGTGGCGCCGGTGGAGATGGAGTTCTGGCAGGGGCAGCTCGACCGGATGCACGACAGGCTTCGCTACCGGCGCACCGGGCCCGCGTGGGCCGTGGAGAGACTTGCCCCTTAATGTCCTTCAAATGGCTTTCGGGGACTTTGTTAAACGGCATCTGGTAGACACCCGGCCACTGTCCGTGCCCGCCTACCGGCGGCTGTGGGCGGGCCAGGCCGTCTCGCACCTCGGCCTGGCGGTCACCTTCGTCGCGGTCAGCCAGCAGGTCTACGAGCTGACCGGCTCGTCGTTCTGGGTCGGCATGCTCGGTCTGGCCAACCTCATCCCGCTGGTGGTGTTCGGGCTGTGGGGTGGCGCGGTCGCCGACGCCGTGGATCGGCGCAAACTGCTCGTGGCCGGGTCGCTGGTGGCCTGGGCGAGCACCGTGCTCATCCTGCTCCAGGCGCTGCTCGGGGCGCCCAACGTGTACGCGCTGCTCGGCACGGTCGCGCTGGGCGCCGCCGGATTCGCCGTCAGCTCCTCCACCAGGGGCGCGATTATCCCGAGGCTGCTGCCCCCCGAGCTGGTCCCCTCGGCCAACGCGCTCAACTCGCTCGTCTACAGCCTGGGCGCGATCGGCGGGCCGATGCTCGGCGGCGTCGTGCTCGTCCACGGCGGCTTCGCCGCGGCCTACGCGGTGGACGCCGTGCTCTTCTCCGCCGGCCTCTACGCGGCCCTGCGACTGCCCGCGCTGGCGCCGCTGGGGGCGGTCTCCAGGCCGGGCTGGCGGTCCGTGGCCGAAGGGCTGAGGTTCATCCTCACCACCCCCGTGCTGGTGATGTCCTTCGTCGTGGACATCATCGCGATGGTCTTCGCGCTGCCCAGAGCGCTCTTCCCGGAGCTGATCGACCTGCGCTTCGGCGGGTCGCTGTACGCGCTGAGCTGGCTGGTCGCCTCGATGGCCGTCGGCGCGGTGGTCGGCGGGCTGTTCTCCGGCTGGGTCACCCGGGTCAAGCGGCAAGGGCTGGCGCTGACGTTCGTGATCGCCGTGTGGGGGCTGGCGGTCGCCGCGGCCGGGCTCTCCCAGCAGTTGTGGCTGGTGCTGCTGTTCATGGCCGTCGGCGGCGCGGCGGACGTGGTCTCCTCGGTGTGGCGGCAGTCCATCCTGCAGCTGTACGCGCCCGACGAGATGCGCGGGCGGATGCAGGGCGTCTTCATGGTCGTGGTCGCGGGCGGCCCCCGGCTGGGCGACGTACGGGCCGGGGCCACCGCCTCGATGTTCGGGCTGACGACCGCCTGGGTGGGCGGCGGCCTGGCGTGTGCCGTCGTGGTCCTGATCGTCGGCCTGTCAGTGGCCGCTTTCAGGACGTACCGGGCACGCTGAAGGCCGGATGGGGGCGGTCGGGAAGGAACCCGGCCGCACGGTTGTTGCCATCTTTTGCCAATGCCGGTCGTTCTCCCCATAGGCTTTGGCACCTGACTTTCTGTGCCCGCGGCGGACGGGCTCAGTCTCTGCCCTGACCGCGTAGCATTCAGTTGGGAGGAGCCTTGACCGCACACGGCCTGATCGACACTACGGAGATGTATCTCCGTACGATTTACGAGCTCGAGGAGGAGGGCATTGTCCCCCTCCGCGCGCGCATCGCCGAGCGCCTGCAGCAGAGCGGCCCCACCGTGAGCCAGACCGTCGCCCGCATGGAGCGGGACGGACTCGTTCGCGTGGAGGGTGACCGCCACCTGTCCATGACCGACCTGGGGCGCACCCTGGCCACCCGCGTCATGCGGAAACACCGGCTCGCCGAATGCCTGCTGATCGATGTGATCGGGCTTCCGTGGGAGGAGGTGCACATCGAGGCGTGCCGCTGGGAGCACGTGATGTCGGAGTCCGTTGAGACGCGCCTGGTCAAGCTGCTCAACAACCCCACCGCCTGCCCGCACGGCAACCCCATCCCGGGCCTCGCCGAGCTCGGCGCCACCGAGCCCGTCGAGCACGCCGGGAGCGCGCTGGTCGCCATGACAGAGCTCGCCGGAGCGCACGCCGTTCCCGTAGTGGTCCGGCGAATTAGCGAACAAGTGCAAAGCGATCCCGCTCAGATGCTTAAACTCAAGCAAGTTGGGATACAACCCGGACGCGAGGTGACGCTCGCGACGAGCGACGACGGTGTGCGGGTGACAGGTGACGGTGACGCGAACGACTCTCTCGCGGAGATTCCGCGTGACGTTGCCGCGCACGTTTTCGTCACCAGGCGCTGACGCGCGCGCGGCTGATTGGTTGCATCCCATCCGGGAGACTCCCCACTCCCCCCCGGCCAAGACTGTTGCAGGAGCGCCCGTGGTTCGCTTTTCGCGCACGCCTCCCCGAGGAGTGGTTCCTGGATGAAGCGTTGGGGGGATCTGTCCCAGGACGGGACCGACCAGCTCGCTGCCGCGTCAGTCCTCGACCACGCCGACATGGCCGTGGTCGTGACGGACCGCTTCAGCAATCTCCTTTACTGGAACCCGTTCGCCGAGAAGCTGTTCGGCAGGCCGGGCAAGTCCGCGCGCGACGCGTCGGTCCTGTCCCTCGGGATCATGGAGAAGGACCACCCGCAGGCGATCGAGCTGGCCAAGCACGTGCTCAAGGGCGGCGTGTGGGAGGGCACGGTCGACGTCAAGCGCCCCGACGGCACGATCGTCTACGTCCGGGCCCAGGCCGTCCCGCTGCGCCACCCGTCCGGCTCGGTGACCGGGATCGTCATCAGCGCCCGGGAGGCGCTGCGCAGCAACGAGCGCGAGAAGGACCGCTTCGGCCTGCTGGAGCGCATCGGCGAGCGGCTCGCGGGCTCTCTCTACGTCGAGGAGACCCTCAAGCGGGTCGCCGAGATGCTGGTGCCGCAGTTCGCCGACCACTGCTTCATCGAGCTGATGGAGGGCGACCGGCTGGTCCGCCGGATCTCCCAGCACGTGCAGAGCTGGGAGCCGCCGCCCGGCACCTGGAAGCCGGTGGGCGCGGAGATCCGCTATCCCGTCGGCCACTACGCCGAGGCGGCGATGCGCCGCCAGGAGACCATCCTCGTCGACGACTTCGCCAGCAACAACTTCCCCGCCCCGTCCGAGGGCAGCGCGCGGCTGTGCGGCGAGGTCGGCATGAACTCCGCGATCGTCGCCCCGCTCAGCGTGCGCGGCGAGACGCTGGGGCTGATGTACCTCGGGCTGTCCAACCTCACCGAGCGCCGCAGCCCGCACTACGACGCCTTCGACCGTGACTTCGTGGGGGCCATCGCCACCCGGGTCGCGCTCGCGATCGACAACGCGCTGCTGTTCGAGGAGGAGCGGCACACCGCGGAGTCGTTCCAGAAGCATCTGCTGCCCAGGGCGCTGCCACAGCTCGACGGCCTGCAGATCGCGGTCCGCTACTACCCCGCCGCGCCGCTCGTCTCGCACGGCCAGGGTATCCAGACCCAGGTCGGCGGCGACTGGTACGACGTGATCCCGCTCTCGGCCGGCCGGGTCGGCATCGTGATCGGCGACGTGGAGGGCCGGGGCGCCAAGGCGGCGGCCATCATGGGCCAGCTCAGAGCCGCGCTGCGCGCCTTCGCCCAGGACGACAAGTCGCCCGCCGACATCCTGGCCAGGCTGGATGAGTGGACGCGCATCATCGCCACGCCGGAGCGGGACGACAGCGGCACCGACGTGAGCGTCCCCCCCATCGTGACCTGCCAATATCTCGTCTACGACGCCTGGTCGCGGCAGCTGTCCTTCGCCAACGCCGGGCACGCGCCGCCGCTGCTGCTGACCGACGGCCAGTGCGTGGAGCTCGACATAGAGGAGGTCGGGCAGCCGCTGGGCGTGCGCGCCAAGGGCCTGCACGCCGACCTCGTCTACAAGGAGGAGACCCGCACCCTGCCGCCCGGCGCCGCGCTGCTCCTCTACACCGACGGCCTGGTCGACCGCCGCCCCAACCGCCACGGCCGGATGCCCACCGACGCCGAGACGCTCGGGGTGCTCTGCGAGAAGCTCTCCAAGATGACCGACGCCGAGGTCGAGCGCATCGCCGACGTGGCGACGGTCGCGGTGCCCGGCGAGATCGACGACGACATGGCGATCCTGGTCGTCCGCTCCAGCGATCATGAGCTGGACGTGGAGGAGCGCACCTTCCCGGCGCAGCCCATCATGGTGGGCGAGGCGCGCCGGATGGCCTCGGAGGCCTTCGCCGACTGGAATGTGCCTGAGGAGCGCGCGGAGCTGGCCTGCCTGCTGGTCTCCGAAGTGGTCACCAACGTGGTGCTGCACGCCTCCACGGCGAGCATCCCGCGCCGGGAGCTGGTGGTCGAGGGGCCGCCGCTGCCGTTCGAGGAGTCCTGGGACGTGCCGGGCTTCGAGGACGAGGTGGCCGGCGACAAGGAGTTCACGCTGCGGTTGCGCCGGGGCGGGGAGTCGGTCTGGGTCGAGGTGTTCGACCAGGACCTGCGGCTGCCCCGGATCCGCAGCGCGGGCGAGAACGACGAGGGCGGCCGTGGCCTCTACCTCGTCGACCAGTTGGCCAAGCGGTGGGGCTCACGCCCGACCAGGGAAGGTAAAGCCGTCTGGTTCGAGATTCCCACCCGTAGCCGCTGAGTGATTCACTCGGGGCCATGGAGCTGGCCTTCGAACGCCGCGGCGCCGGCGAGCCGCTGATCCTCATCCACGGCATCGGCCATCACTGGCAGAGCTGGCTGCCGGTGCTGGACCGGCTGGCGGCCGCGCGGACGGTGATCGCCGTCGACCTGCCCGGCTTCGGCCGCTCGCCGGCGCTGCCCGACGGTGTCCCGTACACCGCCGAGTCGCTCGCGGACGCGGTGGAGGGGTTCTGCGGGCTGCTCGGCGTACGCGATCCGCACGTGGCGGGCAACTCGCTGGGCGGCTACCTCGCCCTGGAGCTGGCCTCGCGCGGCACGGTCCGGACGGCCACCGCGCTGTCGCCGGCGGGTTTTTGGTCGCGTGCCGAGTTGCTCTACTGCCAGGGGGTGCTGCGCGCGATGTGGGCCTCGGCCCGGTCGATCCCGCCGGAGCGGGCGGCGATGCTGGCCGAGAGCCCGGCGGGCCGTGCCCTGGCGGCCGGGGTGGTGGTCGCGCACCCGGCGAGGCTGACGCCGAGCGCGCTGATCGCCGCCACCCGGGCGCTGGCGGAGTCCACCGGGTTCGAGCCGACGCTGGCGTCGTTCGCCAACGTGCTGCCGCCCGCGCCGCCGAAGTCGCCGATCACGATCGCCTGGGGTGAGCACGACCGGCTGCTGCCGCGCCGCCAGGCGGTGCGTGCCGCCAGGTGGTCGGGGCAGCGGGTCAGGCTGCTCAAGGGGTGTGGGCACGTGCCGATGAGCGACGATCCCGGCCTGGTCGCCAGGGTCCTGCTGGAGGGCAGCGGCGGTTAGGCGGTCTCCGGGTCGGTGGCCAGGGCGCTGGAGGGCAGCGGCACGGGTCGGCGCCAGGGTGCTGGAGGGCAGCGGCGGTCAGGCGGTTTCCAGGTTGGTGGCCATTCGCCGTAGGACGGCGACCGTCGCCTGATACTCCTTCGCGGTCACGCCGTCGACCGCGCGCCGCCTGAAGTGGCCCACCCGCTCGGCGATCCGGGCCTGGGCGCGCTTGCCCTCGTCGGTGAGGTGGTCGCCCTCGGCCCAGCCCTTGGCGGCCAGCGCCTCGACGGCGTCGCCGACGCCGGGGAACGGCGCCAGCATGTCCTGCGGGTCCTCGCCGGGCGTCGCCAGCACGTTGAGCGCCTGCCATTCGCGCCGGCTCACGCCGTGCTCCGCCAGCGTCCTGGTCATGGACTCCTCAAGGAGCATGTCGAGGCGCTTGAGCCAATATCCGATCGGCTTGTTCATGAACGTACATTAGCGACGGTTGCGTCAGCGCATGGTCTGGCCCCAGAGCAGCAGCATGACGATGATGAACACGATCATCACGCCCACGTAGCCGACAGGGCCGAGCCGGATCGCCCGGCGCACGCGGTTGAGGCACCAGGCGAACAGCAGTGCCAGAAAGACCAGGAGGATCAGGCCGCCGTCCATGCTGACCAGTATGCGCCGCCGGACGGCCGGGCGCGCGGTGGTTCAGAAGCCGAAGGACCGGCCGATGATCTCCTTCATGATCTCGGTCGTGCCGCCGTAGATGGTCTGCACCCGGCTGTCGAGCCAGGCCTTGGCGACCGGATACTCCATCATGTAGCCGTAGCCGCCGTGGAGCTGGAGGCAGCGGTCGATGACCTTGTTCTGCAGCTCGGTGGTCCACCACTTGGCCTTGGCCGCGTCCACCGCGGAGAGCTCCCCGGCGTTCAGCGCCAGGATGCACTTGTCGACGTAGTGGCGGGCGATCTCCGTCTCGGTGGCGAGCTCCGCCAGGACGAACCGGGTGTTCTGGAAGGAGCCGAGGTTGCGGCCGAAGGCCTGACGGCTCTTGCAGTAGTCGATCGTCTGCTCCAGCACGGTCTCGGCCGCGGCCACCGCCGCCACCGCGATCGACATCCGCTCCTGGGGCAGGTTGCGCATCAGGTGGACGAAGCCCTCGCCGTCGTTCGGGCCGAGCCGGTTGGCGACGGGCACCCGTACGTTCTCGAAGAACAGCTCGGCCGTGTCCTGCGCCTTCATGCCGACCTTGTCCAGGTTGCGGCCGTGGCCGTACCCGTCCATCCCGCGCTCGACCACCAGCAGCGTGGTCCCCCTCGCTCCGGCCGCCGGGTCGGTCTTGACGACCACCACCACGAGGTCGGCGTTGATGCCGTTGGTGATGAACGTCTTCTGCCCGTTGACGAGGTAGTGGTCGCCCTCGCGGACCGCCGTGGTCCTGATCCCCTGCAGGTCGCTGCCCGCGCCCGGCTCGGTCATCGCGATCGCGGTGATCAGCTCGCCGCTGGCGAAGCCGGGCAGCCACCGGCGCTTCTGCTCCTCGGTGGTCAGGTCCACCAGGTAGGGCGCCACGACGTCGTTGTGTAGGGAGAAGCCCAGGCCGGACGCGCCGTGCCGCATGATCTCCTCAAGGATCACGGCGTTGTAGCGGAAGTCCGTGATGCCCGCACCGCCGTACTCCTCGGGCACCGAGAAGCCGAACATGCCGAGCTCGCCGGCCTTCTTCCAGACCTCGCGAGGGACGATGCCGTCCTTCTCCCACCGCTCGTGATGGGGCACGACCTCGCGGGTCATGAACTCCCGCACGGTGTCGCGGTAGAGCAGGTGCTCCTCGTCGAACAGGTCTCGCCGCATGTCGCCTCCAAGCAGGGGTCGTGCTTGCAGAATACTATTCTGTTACTCGTACGTATTAGCCCGGTTTCCGGTGCGGACACGGGTTCATCACAAGTGATGGTAGATGTACTTGTCGTACGCCTACCGACCCTAAGATCTACCTTCGGTTTACTGTTGGATCGGAGTTGCCGTGAGTCGGTGGCGCAAGGCGTGGATCGCCGCAACGTTCGGCTTGGCGGCGTCGGCCTCGTTCGTCGCGATGCCCGCCGAGGCGGACACGTTCAGCCTGGTCGTGGACTACAGCTGCACGGGCGGGATCGCCGGGAACGCCACGATCAATCTCAAGGCCCGGGTGCAGATTCCGACCACGGTGCAGCAGGGCGGCATGCTCAAGCTGGGCTGGTCGATCGAGCACGTGGGCACGCCCCGGTTCAAGTCCCCGGACTACTTCGCCGAGGGCGCCCGGGTCTCCCTGATCGGCAACGTCAAGCTCGACGGCGCGTGGAACGGCACCCTTGAGGCGCACGGCAGCGAGGAGCAGGGCGCGCTCAAGCCCAACCTGCCGTTGACGCCCCCCGAGGGCCTGTCGTCCGAGGCGCACATGACCCAGAGCGGCGTCATCAAGCTCACCCCGCTGGCGATGAGCGTGGACTTCGTCCCGCCGGCCGGCGAGGTCGTGGTCAACAACGACGACCCGCGGGTGATCTACCGCCACAACTGGGTTCTCCAGCCTGGCACCCCTGTCGAGTACGGCGACTTGCTACGGGACGTGCACACCAGCAGCGTCCGCAAGGATGAGGCGATCATCCGGTTCCGGGGAACCGGGTTCGAGTACATCGGCCGCGAGATGCCGGGCGCGGGCCGGGCCAGAGTGATCATCGACGATGATAAGTCGGCAGAGGTTGACCTGGCCAACGACCCCAACGGTAACCCCACCGCCTCGATCAAGGGCAACGTCTCCCTCTGGGAGCGCATGGACCTCCCGTACGGGCAGCACACGCTTCGGGTCAGAAACATCGACGAAAGCGGCAAGCCGATCTACCTCGACGCCTTCAAGCTGCACACGCGTGAGTTGATCGACCCGCCGACAGAGCACCGATCCACCTGTACGATCACCAACAACCCGGGCACGGTCGAGATCACCGTGGGCGGGGGGACTCCGGACCCCACGGATGACCCCGATCCCTCGGAGGATCCGGACCCAGATCCCGATCCCGATCCGGACCCAGATCCCGACCCGGACGACCCGAACCCGGCCACCACGCCCCCGCAGCACAACACCTTCCCCACGGGGAACCACGTGACCGTGGTGGTGCCTGGCAGCACCACGTCCGCCACCCCCACGGCCTCGGCGAGCCCCACCGCCACCAAGGCGCAGGTCGTCAAGACCCCCAAGGGCGGCGTGGACACCGGGCAGGCGCCCGAGCCGGGGGCGGGCTCGTACGGGCTGATCGCGGGCGGAACCCTGATGCTCGCAGGAAGCGTCACCGGAGGGTTGCTGCTACGGCGGCGGCGCGCGGAACACGCCGGAGGGACGAACCGATGACCGAACAGAAGCCGCTGCTGACCAGGGCCACGCCGGCGCTGCTGATCGCCGGCTCGCTGGGTGGGGTGGGCGCCATCATGGTGGGGCTGCTCTCGCTCGCCCCGGCGGTGGACGACGGCTCGGTGCGGGCCCCCGTGGTGGCGCAGGAGCAGCCGAGCACCCTGGAGTTCCAGAACGCGGGCGCGTTCGAGCTGCCGCCGAGCGTCGGACCCGGCGGCAAGAACGTGCCGCTCACCCCGGCCCGCCTCGACGCGCCCCCGCCGCTGGCCGCCGCCCCCGTCGTGGCGCCGATCCCGCCGGTCAAGACCCAGGCCGCCAAGGTCAAGGCCAAGCCGTTGCGCATCCGGATCCCCAAGATCAAGGTGAACGCCCCGGTCGGCGCCGTGACGGTGTCCAAGACCGGCGTTCTGGGCACGCCGCCGCTGAGCAAGCCCAACCTCACCGGGTGGTACCGGCACAGCCCGCTCCCCGGCGAGCTCGGCCCCTCGGTGATCAACGGCCACGTCAACACCAGGAAGGGCGCGGCCGTCTTCAAGCGCCTCAGCGAGCTGGCCAAGGGCGACAAGATCTACGTGTACCGCTCGGACGGCAAGGTCACCCGCTTCACGGTGAGCGGCATCGAGCAGGTGGGCAAGAAGACGTTCCCGACGGCCCGGGTCTACGGCAACACGGCCAACTCCCAGCTCAGGCTCATCACCTGCGGCGGCATCTACAACAAGTCGGCGCACAGCTACACGGACAACATCATCGTGTACGCGACCCTGTCGAAGAAGAAGGGCTGACAGGGTGGTTTTGGACTTTTACAGGAGTTTGACAGGATTAGTTCGTAAGATCTCAACCTAACCGTGACTCATGGCTGGAAGCGTGAGTACGCCCTGCTGCGAACGTTGCTGAAACGGAGAAGGACAGTGCTGACGTCCAAGGTGAGGCACCGCCTCGCCCTCAAGACATCTGCCGTCGGGATGGCGAGCACATTAGTCCTCCTCGCTGGATCAGCCTTCGCGTTATCGGCCCCGGCGTCGGCGGCCGTAGCGGCGGACAAGACGATGGAAGTCACCTACACGTGCACCGGCGGCGCGGCGTTGACCGCAGGTCAGGTGAAGGCGACGGTTTCGGTCCAAGATTCGGTGGAGCCCGGTAAGAGGGCGACCGTGACGTGGAAGTTCTCCGCCCTCAAGGCTGCGAAGCAACTGACCACAGGACAGACGACATCGTCCGCCGGCGGCGATCTCACAGTGTCGGGTGGCGGCACGCCGACCCCGCTGAAGGGGACCGGCACTGGCAGTGTCACGACAGCGGTCGCACAGGGAGGCGAATTCACGCCCCCCAACATGACGGCCGTGCTCACAGCACCTTCAGCCGCCGGCACGGTGACTTTGACGCCGGTGACCACCGCGACAGCGGCGCCCTTGACGATCAAAGTGGGGGAGGACACCGCTAATTGCACCTACGTCTCCGTGGCTCCTACCACCGGCATTTCGGTCGACGTCAAGGTAGGCGGCGGCACCGGCAGCGGGACCGACATCGTTGACTACGAGTGCACGGGGCCCGGCGCTACCGGCGAGACACAGAACGTGCAGATCAAGGTCGAGCTGACCATGCCGACCAGTGCCAGGGCCAACCAGCAGTTCGAGATCGGCTGGAAGGGCACGTATGTCACCGGTCAGGAGTTGCAGGCACCTACCACCGGGACCCTGACCCCGAAGATCTTCGCCTACACCACGATGACCGGTATCACCGGCCTGACCTCCGCGACGGGCGAGGGCACCCTCGGCACCATCACCGCAGGTCAGACCATCCCGTTGCCGACCACGGCCGTGAGTCTCAAATCAACGGCGACCTCGACGGGCACGGCGACCGTCAAGCCGGGCAAGCTCAACTTCGGAGCGAACACGGCGACCGGCAACCAGCCGATGATCGAGTGCGCGGTCCAGAACGACACCGAGCTCAAGACGTACCCGCTGGTCGTAGGAACGGCCACGTCGACCCCTACCTCCAGCAACACGCCCACGGGCACTCCCACCGGCACGCCCACCCCCACCAAGACCAAGACCGAGTTCGTCACCGAGACGCCCACGTCGGAGAAGACGACGGAGCGGTCGTCCGAGACGCCCAGGAAGGGTGCCGACACCGGGGCCGGTGGGGACGCCGGGCCTGATGGGCGGATGTTCCTGCTGGCCGGGTCGGTGCTGATCATGGGCGCCGGTGCCGGGGGACTGCTGCTGCGTCGCCGTAGCATCTCCAAGGGCTGAGCGCGGTGGCCAACCACTACCCGTACGGCGGCCCGCCCGTCCAGCCGCCGCCGCAGGATCAGGGCGGCAGGGTGCTGCGGATGGCCCTGCTGCTGGCCGCGATCGCCGGAGTGGTGACCGTGGTGGCCGGGATGCTGATCGTGCTGGGCTCGCCCGAGGAGTACGGCCTGGCCAGCGACCGGGAGGCGCTGCCGCTGTCGGCGCAGCCGAAGCAGGCCACGGGGCCGCCGGAGCCGGCGATGTTCCAGGCGGCGCCGGACGTGCCGCCGCCGCTGCCGGAGATCGTGCCGGCGCCGGCGATGCTGCCGTCGACGCCGGTGCGGATCTCGGTGAAGCGGCTGGGGATCAACGCGCCGATCAAGTCCGTCGGGCTGGCCAGGAACGGGACGATCCAGGTGCCGCCGGCGAACAACCACAACTTGGTGGGCTGGTACCGGAACATGTCCACGCCGGGCGAGGCCGGCCCCGCCGTGCTGCTGGGCCATAAGGACACCCGGACGCGCAGTGCCGTCTTCAGCCGCTTGCCGGAGATGCGCAACGGCGACACCATCGAGGTGAAGCGGCAGGACGGCATCACGGCGGTGTTCACCGTGGGCGGCATCGAGCAGGCGGACAAGACGACGTTCCCGACCGAGCGCGTCTACGGTCCCCGGACCAACGCCCAGCTCCACCTGATCACCTGCGGTGGCGTCTACAACCGCAGGACCGGGCACTACACGGACAACGTCATCGTCTACGCGACGATGACGAGCTCGTATCGAAGCTGATCGCGGAGGCGTCATGGGCTGGTTGGCGAAGCGGAGACTGCGTACTGGCCCGACGGCGGCACTGCCCGCCAAGCCGGACCGCGCGGAGTTGCTGCGGGTGGTACGGCTGGCCGATCCGGACGCCCGCGAGGACGGTGGCGACATCGTGGCGGCGGACGTCAGGGTGTACGCCCCGGTCGAGGCGGAGCCGGAGCTGGTCGGCGGCGAGCTGGAGAAGCTGTGGGCGTGCCGGGTGGCGGCGGAGGGCCCGCTGCCGTTCGACTACTTCGACCGCTATCTGGCCGAAGGGCTGGCGTTCCGGCTGGGCGGGCTGGCGGTGTGCCGGGGCGAGGTGACCGATCCGTCCGACGACGGGCACGGGGGAGGGCCCGCGGTGGTCCTGCCGGCCCGGCCGGCCGCCGAGGAGCTGCTGGAGCTGCTGGAGGGTGAGGTCGAGCAGGAGGAGGAGTTCGTCTTCAACGCCGGTGGCATCCGGGTGCTGGTGGTGCCGGAGAAGGGGCAGCCGCCCGCCGCGAAGGAGCTGCTGCCGTTCGCGAGCGAGCTGACCGCGATCGAGCTGCGCGGCGATGACCAGGCGAAGCTGGGCGCGCTCGCGCTGTCGCTGGCGGAGTCGCTGAACGGCCTGGCGGTGGACCGGTGGCGGTTCCGGGTCGACAGCGCGGAGGATCTGCTGCCGCCGACGTGAGCAGAGCAACGTTCTGTTATACCCTGCTGGGTAAGGACCGAATATTGCTCGGTTTACAGGAGGCACTGTGGCAGAGGCGTACATCGTCGGGGCGGTCCGTAGCCCCGTCGGCAGGAAGAAGGGCGGCCTGTCCACCGTCCATCCCACGGACCTGGCCGCGCACTCGCTGAAGGCGCTGATCGACCGTACCGGCGTCGACCCTTCGGCGGTCGAGGACGTCATCATGGGATGCGTCATGCAATTCGGCCCCCAGAGCATGGACATCGCGCGCAATGCCTGGCTGTCGGCCGGGCTGCCGGAGACCACCGCCGGGGTCACCATCGACCGCCAGTGCGGCTCCTCCCAGCAGTCGATCCACTTCGCCGCGCAGGGCGTGCTGTCCGGCACGCAGGACCTGGTCGTGGCGGCCGGGGTGGAGTCGATGAGCATCGTGCCCATGGGCTCGTCGATCACCGCCGCGCTGGAGAAGGGCATGCCGTTCCCGTTCGGCGAGAAATGGGTCGAGCGCTACGGCATGCAGGAGATCTCGCAGTTCCGCGGCGCGGAGCTGATGTGCGAGAAGTGGGGGCTCAAGCGGGACGAACTGGAGCGCTTCGCCTTCGAGTCGCACCAGCGGGCGGCCAAGGCCATCGCGAACGGCCACTTCAAGGACCAGATCGCGCCCATCAACGGCGTCGAGCACGACGAGGGACCGCGCCCCGACTCCACGCTGGAGAAGCTGGCCTCGCTGAAGACCCTCAAGGAGGGCGGCCAGATCACCGCCGCCACCTCCTCGCAGATCTCCGACGGCTCCGGCGCCCTCCTGATCGCCTCCGAGCAGGCGGTCAAGGACCACGGGCTCACCCCGCGCGCCCGCATCCACCAGCTCGCGCTCCTGGGCGACGACCCGGTCTACATGCTCACCGCGCCCATCCCCGCGACCCAGAAGGCGCTGAAGAAGGCCGGGCTGTCGATCGACGACATCGACGTGACGGAGATCAACGAGGCGTTCGCGCCGGTGCCGCTGGCCTGGATGAAGGAGCTCGGCGCCGACCCCGCCCGGGTGAACCCCAACGGCGGCGCCATCGCCCTGGGCCACCCGCTGGGCGGCACGGGCGCGATCCTGATGACCAAGCTGCTGCACGAGCTGGAGCGCACCGGCGGCAGGTACGGCCTGCAGACGATGTGCGAGGGCGGCGGCCAGGCGAACGTCACCATCATCGAGCGGCTCTGACCCCGGCGATGCCCCGGCCGGAGCCGGGGCATCGCTCACCTCACAGGTGGGTGCCGTAGCCGTTGCCGGCGGGCGGCTCCTCCTGCTGGACCTGGTCGTAGTAGACGGTCACGAACGGCCAGGGATCGCCGTCGTCGTCGCTGTCGGTGTGCAGGACCAGATCGCGGATCTCAATCCGCCCCAGCTCCTCCAGCGTGCTGGCGAGCCTGCGCAGGAGCATGGGCACATCTCCCTGCTCCTCGCCGCGCGGATTGTTCAGCGAGAAGTGCCGCGTCGTGAATTCGAGCCGGTCAGCCATCTATTTCTTCCGTCCTCGCTTCTGCGCGTTCCTGTCTCCGGCGAACTTCTCCGCCTTCTTCTCCTTCTGCGCTGCCCTGTTGAACACGCTGCGGTCGTAAGGCTGCCCCGCGTCCTTGGCGTCCACCGCCGCCTGCTCCTCGGCGCTGAGGTTGGCCTCGCTCTCGGTACGCCCGCGTCCGCCGCCACGGCCGCCCCTACTCTGCATGATCCCGGGGGACCGGTCGAAGGAGTCACGCAGACCGGACACGGGTATCCGCCCCGGACCCCCCGCGCCCGCCAGGGCAGTGCCACCGCCGCCACCGGGAGGCCGTAACTTGTCCAGAATGTCATGCAGAGGGCGGGTGATGCGCTTGGTGACCGCGGGCGCCAGCACCCTGCCGCTGCCCTCCGCGGCTTCCCGGAAGACCTTCACCCCCGCGCGCCGGGTGGCGAGCAGCGAGGCGGTCGCCGACAGCCCGGCGAAGGGCCCGCCGCTCAGCAGGGCCATGGCCAGCCGTACGGTGCCGATCGCCGCGATGGTGCCCACGGCGACCTTGGTGCCCGTCACCACCGTGGCCAGCCCGTCCAGCGCCACCGGCGCCACCCGCATGGCGGTGGCGGCCTGCGCCAGGTGGCCGGAGTCGGTGCCGGTCTCCCGCCAGTAGCTCGCGAGCTGGGTGGCCGAATCGCCGGTGTAGCCGGACAGCGCGGCCTGGACGCCGGTGGTCGCCCCGGTGCTCGCCCGTGCCGTCCCGGCTTCCACGATCCGGGCCGCCTCCCCGTCGAGATCGATCTCGTCCTCGTTGATGTTGGGGAACCAGAGTCCGGCCGCCTCCAGGGTCGTGTCCAGCTCCGGCGGCAGCATCATGGCCATGGGTCGGTCTCCGGCAGCCGGCTGGCGTGCTCCGCCGCCTCGACGTTGGCGGGGACCACGGTCAGGCCGTCTCCGACACCGGTGACCGCGCCGCCCAGGGCGGGCACGGCCGCCACCATGCTGTCGCGGGCCTCGCCCCAGGCCATCTCGATGGCGGCGAAGAGTCCGTCGTCGCCCCACTTTCCGCTGCGGTCCCGCAGGCGTGCGATCGCGGCGTCGTACTCCGCTCCGTGCCCGCGCATCCGCGAGGCATGTTGTCGCAGCGTCTCCTTGCCCATCTCAAACCCCGTAGTCATCTTCCTGACGATAGCGGGTCAGTTGTGACCAAAGAGAGTCATGTGAGTAAGAGGGATGGTCAATCGAGAAGGCGGCCCAGTCGCTCGCGAAGCTCGGCCGGGTCGAGGGGCGTTCCCGGCAGCGCCTCCGCCAGCGACTCTCTGACCAGGGAGTCCACCTGCCGAAGAGCGTCCTGCTGGGCGCGCCGTACGGTCAGGACGATCTCGTCGGCGAGCGCCTCGCTGCCCTCGCGGACCGCGCGCGGCTCGATGGCCACCTTCAGCACCCGGCCGTCGGCGGCCACGGCCGCGTGCACGTGGCCGCCGTCGCCGCGGCCCGTGCCGACGATCTCCGCCAGCAGCTCGTCCTGCCCGGCGAGCTCGGTGAGCAGCGCCTCGACCCGCTCGGCCTGTTCCTCGGCTCGCTCGACGTCCTGCGGGCGGATGTCGCGGGGATTCAGCTCGAACCCGGACATCACAGCTCCGCCGAGTAGAGGTCGCGGGCGGCGGCGTCCACCCGGCCGCGCACGAAGGTCTCGTCCAGCGGCTCGGGCAGTGCTCCCACGCCGCCCACGGCCTCGTCCACGATCTCGGCGGTGCGCCGGGCGGCGTCGTCCTGCGCCGCCTGGATCGCCCGGGTGACCTCGGCGCCGAGCGTCGCCACGTCGAGGCGCAGCGCGCGTGGATCGAGCCGCATCCCGGTGAGCCCGCCGCGCCCGTCGGCCGCTGCCCGGATCATTCCCTGAGCGCCTTCACCCGTGCCTTCGACCTGCCCGATCAGACGCTTGGCCTGGCGGAGCCCGCGCATGGCCGTGCGGGTCTGCTCGATGACCTGCTCCAGGTAGTGGCGATCTTGGCTGGGGTCGGGAGGAGAAGCCACGTCACAGCCCCCTGTCAGTGATGGATGGCGAACTCATGGCCGTCAGGTTGCCACAAGGTCGCCAAAGGGTGTCAAAACGCCGGTGCCCCGGCTCCTCTGATGAGGGGCCGGGGCACCGGTCTGTCGCGGCTCGCCCATGGCGTGGCGGGCGGGCGCCGCGGTTCCACCATCCAGGTAGTGGTCTTATCGGCCCTTGGGCGGAATCCGCCGGGGCGGCGCGATCGGCCGCTGCGGCATCTTCGGCAGTTGCCGGGGCATGGGCGGCAACTCCCGGCCGGGGTGGCCAGGGATGTTGCGCTTGGTCTTCTTGCCGGATGAACGTACTCGCATGAGAAGGCTCCTTCACGTGACTCACGACGCGGCCGAAGGCCGGGTCCGCAAGCTCAGCTGCCGCGTCTGCGTGGACTGGGCGGTGTCGCTGAGTGGCCGGGCCGATCGAGTCGGCCTGCGGCGCTTCACTGGTAAAGGCGCATGTGACCGACTCTAGGTCGCGGATGTCGTACGGCACAACCGATTAAATTCGCGCACAGGTGGCGCAAAGCGCCGCCGGTCGGGCAGTACACAGCAATCTTCATCAGGCGTACTGTCGGCGGGAGGATGCTATGAGCGAGTACGCCAAGGCAAGGGAGCTCGGCGAGCAGGCCCGTGAGCGAGAGTGGACCCGCCCCAGCTTCGGCAAGCAGCTGTTCCTCGGCGATCTACGGCTGGATCTGGTGCATCCGGCTCCGGAGGTGCCCGAGGAGGCCGCCGAGCGGGGCGAGGAGTTCGTCATCGCGCTGCGGCGCTTTCTCGACGGGCACGTCGATCCGGCGCTGATCGAGCGGACCGCGCAGGTGCCCGACGAGGTGGTCAAGGGCCTGGCGGGGCTCGGCGCCTTCGGGATCACGATCGGGCAGGAGTACGGCGGGCTGGGCCTGCCGTACCTGTACTACTGCCGCGCGCTGATGCTCGTCGGCTCCTACTGCCCGGCGCTGGCCACGCTGCTGTCGGCGCACCAGTCGATCGGGGTGCCGCAGCCGCTCAAGCAGTTCGGCACCGAGGAGCAGAAGCGGGAGTTCCTGCCGAGGTGCGCGCGCGGCGAGATCTCGGCGTTCCTGCTCACCGAGCCCGACGTGGGCTCCGACCCGGCGCGGCTGAGCACCACCGCGGTCAGGGACGGCGACGAGTACGTGATCGACGGCGTCAAGCTGTGGACGACCAACGGGGTGATCGCCGACCTGCTGGTGGTCATGGCCAGGACGGGCGGGAAGATCAGCGCCTTCGTCGTCGAGGGGGACTCGCCCGGCATCACGGTCAGGCGGCGCAACTCGTTCATGGGGCTGCGCGGCATCGAGAACGGCGTGACGGAGTTCTCCCAGGTGCGGGTGCCGGCCAGGAACCTGATCGGCCGCGAGGGCCAGGGCCTGAAGATCGCGCTCACCACGCTCAACACCGGCCGGCTCTCGCTGCCCGCCACCTGCGCGGGCGGCGCCAAGTGGGCCGTGAAGATCGCCCGCGAGTGGGGCAACGCCCGCGTCCAGTGGGGGCGCAAGATCGGCGAGCACGAGGCCGTCGCCACGAAGATCGCCTTCATCGCGGCCACCGCCTACGCCCTGGAGGCGCTCTGCGAGCTGACCGCGCGGATGGCCGACGACCGGCGCAACGACATCAGGATCGAGGCCGCGCTGGCCAAGCTGTACGCCTCCGAGCTGTCCTACCAGGTGCTCGACGAGCTCGTCCAGATCAGGGGCGGCCGCGGCTTCGAGACGGCCGAGTCGCTGGCCGCGCGCGGTGAGCGCGGGGTCCCGGCGGAGCAGATGCTGCGCGACTCCAGGATCAACCGCATCTTCGAGGGCTCCTCGGAGATCATGCGCCTGCTCATCACCCGGGAGGCGGTGGACGCGCACCTGTCGGCGGCCGGCGAGCTGATCGACCCGGACGCCTCCCGTGCGGAACGCGTCCAGGCGCTCAAGCGGGCCGGCGCCTTCTACGCCCGCTGGCTGCCGGGCCTGGTGACGGGAGCCGGCAACCTGCCCACGGCCTACGCGGCCTTCGGCCCGCTGGCGGCACACCTGCGGTTCGTGGAGCGGACCAGCAGGAAGCTCGCGCGGGCCACCTTCTACGGGATGTCGCGCTGGCAGGGCGGGCTGGAGCACAAGCAGTCGTTCCTCGGCCGGATCGTGGACATCGGCGCCGAGCTGTTCGCGATGACGGCGGTCTGCGTGAAGGCCGAGGAGGACGCCCACGATCTGGGCCGCAGGCCGTACGAGCTGGCCGACACCTTCTGCCGGCAGGCCAGGCGGCGGGTGGACACGCTGTTCGACCGGCTCTGGGACAACAGCGACAGCCAGGACGTACGGCTGGCCCGCTATGTGCTCGACGGCCGTTACACCTTCCTGGAGGAGGGCGTGCTCGACCCGTCGATCGAGGGGCCGTGGATCGGATCGCCGCAGGGCGGGGAGAACGTACGGCGACGAGTGGTCTAGACCGGCGTTGCGGTTGTGTTGTTAAACCGAGACCAACCGGTATAGACCGGCTGCTGAACAGAGGCTTACTCTGGCGCCAACGCGTGGAGATATGTCTCGCGCGGCCCCATCCCCCTGGGCCGGGTCTGGCGACTGGTACGGACCAGTGTGACCCGTCCGACGAGAAGGCGGTACTTACGGTGAGAATGAGACTTGTGGGCGGCGCCGCTCTCGGCCTGGCAACCGCGCTGGTCCTGTCCAGTTGCGGCTCCAGCGCGCCCAGCACCGAGGGCGGCGACCAGGCCGCCGACGGCGGTCAGGTCACGCTGAAGATGGTCGCCGCCGACTACGGCGACGGCCCCGGCAAGCCGAACTCGGGCGAGACGTTCTGGAAGGGCGTCGTGGACGAGTTCCAGGCGGCCAACCCCAACATCAAGGTCGACGTCCAGGTCATCAACTGGAACGACATCGACACGCAGGTCGCCACCATGGTCCAGAACGGACAGGTGCCCGACATCCTGCAGACCGGCGACTACTCCGGTTTCGTCGCCGACCAGCTCCTGTACAAGGTCGACGAGGTGCTGTCCCCCGCGACCTCCGCCGACATGCTGGAGAAGTTCGCCGAGTTCGGCAAGGTCGACGGCACCGGCTACGGCATCCCGTTCGTCTCCTCCGCCCGCGCCCTGTTCTACAACAAGGAGCTCTTCGCCAAGGCGAAGATCACCGACCCGCCGAAGACCTGGGACGAGCTCAAGGCCGCGGCCGAGAAGCTGAAGGCCGCCGGCGTCAGCCAGCCCTTCGGCCTCCCGCTCGGCCAGGAGGAGGCCCAGGCCGAGTCGTTCCTGTGGATGCTCGGCAACGGCGGCGGCTACAAGGACGACGCCGGCAAGTGGGCGATCAACTCCCCGCAGAACGTCGAGACCTTCGGCTACCTCAAGGGCCTCGTCGACGCCGGCCTGACCACCCCGAACCCGGGCACCAAGGACCGCAAGACGGTCTGGGAGGACTTCGGCGCGGGCAAGGTCGGCATGGTCAACGGTGGACCGATGTCCATCCCGATCTTCGACGCGGCCGGCCTGAAGGACTACGGCGTCGCGCCCATCGCCGGCAAGGCGGGCCCGCTCGACACCACCCTCGGCGTCATGGACTGGATCATGGCGTTCAACAAGAACGGCCACGCCGCCGAGATCAAGAAGTTCTTCGACTTCTTCTACACCGGCACCGCCGCGCAGAAGATCAGCGACACCTACAAGCTGCTGCCCGTCACCAAGGGCGGCATCGACAAGCTGTCCGGTGACGAGAAGCTCAAGCCGTTCCTCGACGGACTGCCCAACGCCAGCTTCTACCCCTTCCAGGACCCGAAGTGGGCCGAGGTGAACCCGCAGATCAAGCAGATCATCGGCGGCGCCGTCAAGGACGACCCGGCCAAGGTCCTCGGCGAGCTCCAGAAGACCGCCGAGGCCAGCTGACCATCGGGGTCCGTACGGCTAGCGCCTCCCTGCCGGGGCGCTAGCCGTACCTTCTTGGAAGGTTTTTCATGAGAAGGTTGCGCGCCCTGGAGCCCCTCGCCTGGGTCGGGCCCGCCGTCGTGCTGATCGCGGTCGTGGTGCTCTGGCCGGTCGTCGAGATGATCCGGTCGTCGTTCCTGCAGATCAGCCGGGTCGGCATCGTCCGCGGCTTCAACGGGCTGGACAACTACGACAAGTTGTTCGCCGAGAAGGACTTCGCGGACGTCATGGTCCGCAGCGTGATCTGGGTGGTCGCGGTCGTCGCGCTCACCGTGCTGATCTCGCTGGCCCTCGCCCAGCTGTTCAACCAGCGCTTCCCCGGCCGCAAGGTCGCCCGGTGGGCGCTGATCGCGCCGTGGGCGGCCTCGGTGCTGATGACGGCGATCGTCTTCAAGTGGATGCTCGACCCCGAGGTCGGCGTGATCAACCAGATCAGGCTGAAGCTCGGGCTGATCGACGCGATGGGCGGCGCCTCGGCCGACCAACTCGGCGACGCCTCCACCGCCATGCCGTGGCTGGTGTTCGTGGCCGTGTTCGTCTCCGTCCCGTTCACCACGTACGCACTGCTGGCCGGACTGGCGACAATCCCCACAGACGTGTACGAGGCCGCCAAGATGGACGGCGCCAGCTGGATCCGTACGTACTGGTCGATCACCCTGCCGCTGCTCCGGCCCGCGCTCACCGTCGCCGCCCTGATCAACGTGATGAACGTCTTCAACAGCTTCCCGATCATCTGGGCGATGACCCACGGACAGCCGGGCTACTCGACGGCGACCTCCACCATCCTCATGTTCATCCTCAAGGGCTCCGACATCGGCGAATCCGCCGCGATGTCGGTGGTCAACTTCGGAATGGTGCTCGTGATCACCGCGCTCTTCCTCAAGATCTCCCGCTGGAACAGGGCGGTGGCGTGATGGCAGTCGGAACGGCTCCGCAGGCGCCCCCGCGCGTCCACACCCGGCCCACGCCGGGCGGACCCAGCGTCATGCCCAAGCTCAAGACGACCCTCGTCGCGGCCACCGCCTACGTGGTCGCCTTCATCTTCCTGTTCCCGTACGTGGTGATGGTGCTGACCTCGCTGCGTCCCCAGGAGACCCTGCGCGACGTCACCATCCTGCCCTCGCAGTGGCAGTGGTCGAATCTGGTCGACTTCTGGAGCAGCGGGCTGGCCGGCAACCTGATGGTCACCCTCCAGGTGGCGGCCGGCTCGACCGTCCTGGTGCTGCTGGTCGCGCTGCCGGCGGCCTACTACGCCGCCCGGCACAACTTCCGGGGCCGCACCATGTTCCTGATCCTGGTGCTGATCACCCAGATGTTCCAGCCCACGGCCATGCTGGTCGGCATCTACCGGGAGTTCTCGCAGCTCGGGCTCGTCGACTCGATCTGGTCGCTGATCCTGGTCAACGGCGGGTTCAACCTGGCGTTCGCGGTGTGGATCCTGACCGCCTACTTCGCCTCCATCCCGCGCGAGCTGGAGGAGGCCGCCTTCATCGACGGCAACGGCCGCTTCGGCGCGCTGTTCAGGATCACGCTGCCGCTCGCCATGCCTGGCGTGATCACCGCGCTGATCTTCACGTTCATCGCCGCCTGGAACGAGTTCGTCGTCGCCCTGACGCTGACCACCACGCCGGAGAAGCAGCCACTGACGGTGGCACTCAACTCCTTCATCGGCCAGTATCAGGTCGACTGGCAGAACCTGTTCGCCGGCTCGGTGATCGCCACCATCCCGGTGATCATCCTGTTCGCCCTCATCGAGCGGAAGGTGGTCGGCGGCCTCACGGCCGGATCCATCAAGTAGCGGGAACGCGGGCCACGCAGAAGACCGTCTGGCCGAACGGGGGCCGGATGAACCGCTCGATCAGCCGCGTGGCCGGCACCACCGTGCGGTCGTAGATCTTGACCAGGCGCGGGTCAGGGTAGCCGACGCCGCCCCGGCGGACCGCCGCCCACCAGGCGATGCCGCCCAGGAAGTTGATCGGCTTGAGCACCTCGACCTCAAGGCCGGCCTTGTCGACCGTGGCGCGCAGCGTCTTGGGCGTGTAGCGCTGGACATGGCCGACCTTGCGGTCGAAGTCGCCGTACAGCTGCATGTAGCCGGGCACCCAGATGATGATCCGGCCGCCGGGCAGCGTCACCTTGGCGAGCGAACGCAGCGCCTCGGCGTCGTCCTCGATGTGCTCCAGGACGTTCATCATCACGACCGTGTCGACCTTGTCCTTCAGCGGGATCTCGGTCGGCAGGCCGAACTGCAGCACGTCGATGTCGTCGCGACCCTCGAACCGCTTCTTGAGCTGCTCCACGCAGTAGGGGTCGAAGTCGCTCACGACCAGCCGGTCCAGCCTCGGCAGGAACTCGTCGGCGAAGTGGCCGAGGCCCGAGCCGATCTCCAGCATCGAACGGCCGACATGTGGGGCGACCATGTCGAACTCGTACTGCCGGTAGTTCTTGGCCTCGTCCCCACCGAGATGGTTCTCCAGGGCCTCGTCACCGGCCGCCGGTTGCACTACACGGTCATACCCAGAAGACATAGTCCCGTTCCTTAGGGCCTCGTGAGAATGGCCCGAGTCTAGTGCCCGGCAGGAACGAGAGGTCACCTCATGGACGAAACGCCCTTTCGCGCGTCTCCGGAATGCGGTGGAATCTGACTCGTCCATGGACGACGACGAGGCCATCGGCCGCTCGCTCCAGGGCGACCTGTCCGCCTACGAGGCGCTGGTCGCCCGCTACAGCGCGCTCGCCCACCGCACCGCCGCCATGCTGGGCGCGGGGGACGAGGCCGAGGATGTGGTCCAGGAGGCGTTCGTCAAGGCCTTCAGAAACCTGCGGTCCTTCCGCCGCGACTCGGCGTTCCGGCCGTGGCTGCTGCGCATCGTGGCCAACGAGACGCACAACCTGACCCGGGCGCGCGGCCGCAGATCCCAGCTCTCGGTACGGCTGAGCGCGACGGCCGACCCGGCCGCCCGCGACGACCCCGAGGGCACGGCGGTGGCCACCGACCGGCGCGCCCGGCTGCTGGAGGCGGTCCGCACCCTGCCGGAACGGGAACGCGAGGCGGTCGTCTGCCGGTACTTCTTACAACTGTCGGAGGCGGAGACCGCCGAGGTGCTCGGCTGCCCGATCGGCAGCGTCAAGTCCAGGACCCACCGCGGCCTGGCCCGGCTGAGGGAGGAGGTGCGCGATGAGTTCCGATGACCTTGAGGCCGAGCTGCGCGCCCTGGCCGAATCCCTCGACGTGCCGGCGCCCCCGCCCGACCAGGTGGCCGCAGCCGTACGCGCCCGCCTCGAAGCGGCGCCGCCTCTGGAAGCCGTGTCCTCGGACGTCCCGCTCCCCACGGAAGCCGCGTCTTCGGACGTCCCGTCCGGGCGGTCTGCAAAAGGCGCGCGGCCGGTGCGGCGGCGGGCCAGGTGGAAGGTGGTCGCGGTCGTCGTGGCCGTGATCCTGGCGGTGACCGCCGCCACCCCCCAGGGCCGGCAGGCCGTGCTCACCATCCTGCGCCTCGCCGGGATCGAGGTGACGCTGACCAGTGGCACCCCGGCCCCGGTGGCCACTCCCACCGGGCTGCCCGGCGAGCGCGCCGTGCCTCCCGGACAGGCGGCGGCCCAGGCGCGCTTCCCGGTGCGGACCCTGACCGCGCTGGGCACGCCGCGGCGCGCCACGGTGAGCGACGGCGGCCGGGTGGTGTCGATGTTCTGGCCGGGCGGTGTCCGGCTCGACCAGTTCGACGGCGGCATGGACCCCTACTTCTTCAAACGCCTCGGCCCGCCCTTCCCGCAGGACGTCGCGGTGAACGGCGTCACCGGCTGGTGGCTCCAGGGCGAGCACCCGGTCGGCTACATCACCAGGCCGGACCACACCCAGATCCCGCTGCGCCAGGCCGGCCCCACCCTCATCTGGCAGCGCGGCGCCATCGGCTACCGGCTGGAGGGCGCCGCCTCGATGGCACGGGCCGCCGAGCTGGCCCGCTCACTCGGGTGAGGCCAGCCAGGCGTCGATGCCGTGCATCAGCTCCTTGCGCACCGAATCGGGCGCGGCCGACGACCTGATCGACTGCCTGGCCAGCTCGGCCACCTCCGCGTCGCTGAACCCGTACGCCTCCCGCGCCAGCTCGTACTGCCGCAACAGCCGGGCCCCGAACAGCAGCGGGTCGTCCGACCCGAGCGCGATCGGCACCCCCGCGTCGAACAGCCTGCGCAGCGGCACGTCGGCAGCCCGCTCCACCACCCCGAGCCCCACGTTGGAGGTGGGGCAGACCTCGCAGCAGATCTGCCGGTCGGCCAGCCGCTGCATCAGCCGCTGGTCCTCCGCCGCGCGCACCCCGTGCCCGACCCGGTCGGCGCCCAGGTCGTCCACGCACTGCGCCACGCTGCGCGGCCCCAGCAGCTCGCCCCCGTGCGGCACGGCCAGCAGGCCGGCCCGTTTGGCGATCCGGAAGGCCCGCTCGAAGTCGCGGGCCTGGGCCCGCCGCTCGTCGTTGGACAGCCCGAACCCCACCACCCCCTGGTCGATGTACTGGGCGGCCAGCCGGGCCAGCGTGTTCGCGTCGAGCGGATGCCTGGTCCTGTTGGCCGCCACGACCACCGCGATGCCGATCCCCGCCTCCTCCGCGGCCCGCCGCGCCGCGTCCAGCACCAGCTCCAGGGTGGCCGTCAGCCCGCCGAACCGGTGTGCGTAACCGGATGGATCCACCTGAATCTCCAGCCACCGCGAGCCCGCCGCCGCCTCGTCCCGCGCCGTCTCGCGCAGCAGCCGGTAGACATGCTCCGGCCGCCCCAGCACCGACCTGGCGATGTCGTACAGGCGCTGGAAGCGGAACCAGCCGCGCTCGTCGGTCGCCCGCAACTTGGGCGGCCAGTCCTCCTCCAGCGCGTCGGGCAGGTGCAGGCCCTGCTCCCTGGCGAGCTCGATCAGCGTGGCGTGCCGCATCGACCCGGTGAAGTGCAGGTGCAGGTGAGCCTTGGGAAGCGTGTGCAGGGACCGTGCCATCGCCATATTTTGCCACTCAACGCGCCCGGCCTCTGCCTGTACGCTCTTGCCGCCTCGCCCTCGCCTGCTGTAGGAGACTGAGGGCCCTGATCCCGACGTCCACCCGAAAGTGGTGTTAGTGATGCGGCGCCTGGCAGCAGTGATCCTGGTGCTCAGCCTGACCGCGTGCGACTCCACCACGCCGAAGACCCCCGTCGTACGGCCGAGCAACGCCCCCATCACCCAGCCGGGCCCGTCCTTCGCCTGCGGCACCGTGCCGGTCCGGATCAGGGAGATGCCGGACGGGGCGGCCAAGTCGGCGACGTTCCGGCAGGTGCGATCGCTCACCGAACGCCTCAAGGTCAAAGGGCAGATCTGGGACATGGGCGACGAGCGGCTGTACGTCGGGGTGGTGTGCGGGGTGCGCTCACCCGAGCGGTTCGCCTCCCTCGTCACCAGGGCCGGGCTCGTCATGCACCAGGGCAAACCCGCCCTGCACTGGCAGACGCGCGGCGGGGTACGGCACTTCATGTGGCTCGAACGCCCCGGCACCGCCGTCTACATCGCCGCAACCCCGGGCATAGCCGGGCAGATCGCCAAGGTCGCCGCAAGCGTCGAATAACGGCCGCCCGCTCGCTTAACGGAGCCGACTGACGGGCGCCCCTCGCCTGCCGGATAAGCCCCTCATCCAACGGACAGGCCCCTCATCCAACGGACAGGCCCCTCATCCAACGGACAGGCCCCTCATCCAGCGTGCGCCCCTGATCTCACGTACGGCGCCTCGGCCGAAGAGCGGGCAGCCGTCTGACCAGGGGCAGGCTGCCCGCCTCGACGTGCCGGACTAGTGCGCCTCGGCCAGCAGCTTGGCCAGGCGGCTGACGCCTTCGACCAGGTCGTCGTCGCCCAGGGCGTAGGACAGACGGAAGTAACCCGGCGTGCCGAACGCCTCCCCGGGAACGACCGCCACCTCCGCCTCCTCCAGGATCAGCTCGGCCAGCTCGGCGGAGGACTGCGGACGCCGGCCGCGCAGCTCCTTGCCGATCAGCTCCTTGACGGCCGGGTAGGCGTAGAAGGCGCCCTTCGGCTCCGGGCAGAACACGCCCGGGATGTCGTTGAGCATCCGCACCATCGTCTGGCGGCGCCGGTCGAACGCCTCCCGCATCTCGGCCACCGCCGACAGGTCGCCCGAGACGGCGGCCAGCGCGGCCATCTGCGACACGTTCGCGACGTTGGAGGTGGCGTGGGACTGCAGGTTGGCGGCGGCCTTGACCACGTCGGCCGGGCCGATCAGCCAGCCGACCCGCCAGCCCGTCATCGCGAAGGTCTTGGCCACGCCGTTGAGGATGACGACCCGGTCGCCGAGCTCGGGGACGGCGGTGGCGATGCTGGTGAACTCCGCGCCGCCGTACGTCAGGTGCTCGTAGATCTCGTCGGTGACGACCCAGAGCTCGTGCTCGGCCGCCCAGCGGCCGATCGCCTCGGTCTGCTCACGCGAGTAGACGGCGCCGGTCGGGTTGGACGGCGAGACGAACAGCAGCACCTTGGTGCGCTCGGTGCGCGCGGCCTCCAGCTGCTCGACGCTCGCCAGGTAGCCGGTGCTCTCGTCGGTGACGACGTCCACCTGGACGCCCCCCGCCAGCTTGATCGCCTCGGGGTAGGTGGTCCAGTAGGGGGCCACCACGAGCACCTCGTCGCCCGGGTCGAGCAGCGTGGCGAACGTCTCGTAGACGGCCTGCTTGCCGCCGTTGGTGACCAGCACGCGCGAGGCGTCGACCTCATAACCGGAATCGCGCAGTGTCTTGGCGGCGATGGCCTTCTTGAGCTCGGGCAGGCCGCCCGCCGGGGTGTACTTGTGGAAACGCGGGTCGCGCGCCGCTTCGACGGCCGCCTCGACGATGTAGCCGGGCGTCGGGAAGTCGGGCTCGCCGGCGCCGAAGCCGATGACCGGCCGGCCGGCCGCCTTCATCGCCTTCGCCTTGGCGTCCACGGCGAGGGTCGCGGACTCGGAGATCGCGGAGATCCGTGTGGAGACACGGGGACGGGTGGACATGTCTCCATGCTTTCATGTGCGTGTGACCTGGGCGATCGGGTATCGGTTCGACGTGGCGGCCAATCACCCCTACACTTTTCCATGGTCGTGCCGCCGCATGTCGGTGAGCGGTTCGGTCCAGGCAGTGAGTCAATCAGGGTAGTGTGGTTGACGACATAGGGCACTGGCGCAATTGGTAGCGCACCGGTCTCCAAAACCGGCGGTTGGGGGTTCGAGTCCCTCGTGCCCTGCGAGTGCGGTCCGCGCAATATTAGGCGTGTAAGCGCGCCGCAAAACTGCGTTGGATACGACAGATCAGGTGAGGACTGTGGCGATCGACACGCGCGGCGAGACCGCAGGCAAGCCTAGTGGTGAGAAGAAGAAGCGCACTTCTCCCGCCCTCTTCTATCGGCAGATCGTCAGTGAGCTGCGTAAGGTCATCTGGCCGACACGCAATGAACTCGTCACCTACACCACGGTCGTTCTGGTATTCGTTGTGATCATGGTCGGGATCGTTTATGGGCTGGATGCCGGCTTCGGCTGGGTCGTCCTGCGCGTCTTCGGCGGGGCCTGATCCCGACGCCGCCGGCGCATCCTGACGGAGCCGCCATTCTCAACGACGAAAGAGGAAGAGTCACCGTGTCCGAGTCTTCAGTGCCGGCGGACGAGTCCCGCGAGCCGGAAGAGGCCTTCCAGGCCGCTGAGGAGACCGTCGAGGACGTCGCCGACCACGACGAGGAGGCCGTTGTCGAGACCGACGACGAGACTCCGGTCGACGGCGACGAGTCCACCGACGTCGCTCCCACCGTCGACGAAGACGGTGACGTCCTGCCGGAAGTCGATCCGGTCGAGGAGTTCAAGCGCGGACTGCGCGGCCTCCCCGGAGAGTGGTACGTCATCCACTCCTACGCCGGTTACGAGAACCGGGTGAAGTCCAACATCGAGAGCCGGAACGTCTCGCTCAACATGGAGGACTTCATCTACCAGGTCGAGGTGCCCACGCACACCGTCCAGGAGTTCAAGAGCGGCAAGAAGGTCCCCGTCAAGGAGCGCGTGCTGCCCGGATATGTCCTGGTGCGCATGGAGCTGACCGACGAGTCCTGGGCCGCCGTCCGCAACACCCCCGGCGTGACCGGCTTCGTGGGCCTGTCCAACAAGCCGAGCCCGCTCAGCATCGACGAGGTCGGCAAGCTGCTGGCCCCGGAGCCGAGCGAGGAGAGCAAGAAGGCCGCCGCCAAGACCAGCAGCGGACCCACCGTCGAGTTCGAGATCGGCGAGTCCGTCACCGTCATGGACGGCCCGTTCGCCACCCTGCCGGCCTCGGTCAGCGAGATCAGCCCCGAGTCGCAGAAGCTCAAGGTGCTCGTTTCGATCTTCGGACGGGAGACCCCGGTCGAGCTGTCGTTCAACCAGGTCTCGAAGATCTAAGACGATCACTTACACTTAGACGTTCGGCCGGCCGCCTTTCGCGAAGGGCGGCCTTCCGACATGTCCGGGCGCATCCGCGTCAGGACAGCATCACGATCAGGACCCGGAGAAGGACTCATGCCTCCGAAGAAGAAGATCGCGGCTCTGGTCAAGGTCCAGCTTCCCGCTGGCCAGGCCACGCCCGCCCCGCCGGTCGGTACCGCACTCGGTCCGCACGGCGTCAACATCATGGACTTCGTCAAGCAGTACAACGCTGCGACGGAGGCTCAGCGGGGCAACATCATCCCCGTCGAGATCACCATTTTCGAAGACCGCAGCTTCACCTTCATCACGAAGACGCCCCCGGCGCCCGAGCTGATCAAGAAGGCTCTGGGCCTCGACAAGGGCAGCGCGGTCCCGCACAAGGACAAGGTCGGCAAGCTCAGCCGCGAGCAGCTGCGCAGCATCGCCGAGACGAAGATGCCGGACCTCAACGCCAACACGGTCGAGGCCGCCGAGAAGATCATCGCCGGCACCGCCCGGTCCATGGGCATCACCGTCGCCGAGTAAGACCTTTCCCGACACCGTGGGAGGGCCGGTTCCGGCCCGCGCACCACAAGGAGACAGACATGCAGCGCAGCAAGGCGCACAAGGACGCGGAAGCCAAGATCGACCGCGACAAGCTCTACAGTCCCGCCGAGGCCGCGAAGCTGGCCAAGGAGACGTCCACCACCAAGTTCGACTCCACCGTCGAGGTGGCGTTGCGGCTGGGCGTCGACCCTCGCAAGGCCGACCAGATCGTGCGCGGCACGGTCAACCTCCCGCACGGCACCGGTAAGACCGCCCGGGTCCTGGTCTTCGCGACCGGCGACCGTGCCGAGACGGCCCGCGAGGCGGGCGCCGACATCGTCGGCGCCGACGAGCTGATCGACGAGATCGCCAAGGGCAACCGGCTCAACGAGTTCGACGCCGTGGTCGCCACCCCGGACCTCATGGGCAAGGTCGGCCGGCTGGGCCGCGTCCTCGGCCCGCGTGGCCTCATGCCCAACCCCAAGACCGGCACGGTGACCCCCGACGTCGCCAAGGCCGTGACCGAGATCAAGGGCGGAAAGATCGAGTTCCGCACCGACCGGCAGGCCAACCTGCACTTCGTCATCGGCAAGACGTCGTTCCCCGAGCGTCAGCTCATCGAGAACTACGCCGCCGCCCTCGACGAGGTGCTACGTCTCAAGCCGTCGGCCGCCAAGGGCCGCTACGTCAAGAAGGTCACCTTCTCGACGACCATGGGCCCCGGCGTCCCGGTCGACCCCAACGCCACCCGCGGCCTCACCGCCGACGTGGAGGCATAAGGCCGCCAGGCCCGCACCGAGCCCTCGCCGCACACCGCGGCGGGGGCTCCGTCGTGTCCGAGGGTTCGTCGTGTCCGGGGGTTGGCAACTGCTGTGGTTCGTATCAGTGTTCGTCGGTCTTCATCTGGTTATCTCTAACGTGATCGCGGTCTGTCGCGTGGTGATCGGGGTCGGCTCGGTGGTCTGTGCGCTGGTGGACGGCAGAAGAGGGGCGCTGTAGGGGCCCGCGGCTTGGCGCCGTGTCTGGCCGGCGCTGCCTGCCCCATCTCTCAATCGTCACGATACGCGTGCGAAGCCTTACCCAGTGTGCAGTCATGCTGGTAGAGTCGTTCGCACACACTCTCGAATACGGGGGAGAGGGATCGTCGTGCGTGCCGTGCAGGCCTACCGTTTCGCGCTGGACCCCACCGCACGTCAGGCCGCCGCGCTGGCTTCGCATTGCGGGGCGGTGCGGGTGGCGTTCAACTGGGGTCTG
Source organism: Nonomuraea glycinis (assembly GCF_014646515.1). Lineage (GTDB taxonomy): Bacteria > Actinomycetota > Actinomycetes > Streptosporangiales > Streptosporangiaceae > Nonomuraea > Nonomuraea glycinis. Next base: position 169,660 of record NZ_BMNK01000009.1, on the reverse strand, counting down.
GCGCAGGTGCGGGCGAATCTGGCGCAGCGGGAGGCCGAGCGCTCCTACGGCATCCCCGACGACCGGCTCACCCCGGCGTTGTCGTGGTCGATGTACGGCCTGCGCAAGCGCTGGAATCAGGTCAAGGACGAGGTGGCGCCGTGGTGGGCGGGCAACTCCAAGGAGTCCTACGCGTGCGGGCTGGCCCGCCTGGCCGACGCCCTGGCGAACTGGCGTGACTCCAAGAGCGGTAAGCGTCAGGGCCCGAAGGTGGGTTTTCCCCGGTTCAAGACCAAACGCCGCGCGGCCCGGTCGGTGCGCTTCACCACCGGGACGATCCGGTTGGACGGCCACACCCACGTGGTCTTGCCGGTGCTGGGCCGGATCAAAACGCACGAGCCGGTCGGCGAACTCGCCCGCCTGCTTACCGAAGGTGCGCGGATCGCTTCGGCGACGGTGCGGTGGCAGGAGGGCCGCTGGCACGTCAGCTTCATTGTGCACGCCGAACGCGCCCAGGGTTCGCCTGCGCGGCCGGATGCGGTGATCGGGGTGGACCTCGGCATCAAGACGCTGGCGGTCTTCTCCGACGGACGACCGCCGGTCGCCAATCCCCGCCACCTCAATGCCGCCGCGCGTAAACTACGCCGCCTGTCGCGAGCGGCCTCCCGCAAACACGGCCCCGACCGGCGCACCCGGCAACAACCCTCGAAGCGGTGGCTGCGGGCGAACGCCGCCCGCAACCGGGCGGAGCATCGGGTGGCGGCGCTGCGCCGCGACGGCATCCACCAGCTCACCACCAGCCTGGCCCGCACCTACGGCACCATCGTGGTCGAAGACCTCAACGTGGCCGGGATGATCCGCAACCGGCGACTGGCCCAAGCTGTCTCCGACGCCGGTTTCGGCGAGATCCGCCGCCAACTCGCCTACAAGACCGGCTGGAACGGCGGCCGGCTGCTGGTAGCCGACCGTTGGTTCCCCTCCTCCAAGACCTGCTCATCCTGCCAGGCAGTGAAAACCAAACTGCCCTTGCGGATACGCACCTACGTCTGTGAGGGGTGCGGCCTGTCGATGGACCGCGACGAGAACGCCGCACGCAACCTCGCTTCGCTGGTGAAACACACGGTCGCCGGGAGTGGCCCGGAGACCCGAAACGGACGTGGAGCCGACCGTAAGACCCCGCCTGGCGGGGCAGGTGGCCGTGAAACGTCAACCCCGCACCGGGCATCTGTTGCCTGGATCAGACGGGGACCTTCGCCCACACCGGGGCGAATCACTGAGAATCCTTGAAATCAGTGAACGGAGTGAGGTCAGGGATAACCCTTAGTTATCCATGAGAAGTACGGGGAAGTCGCTCCGAAAAGATCCCCGGCACGTAGGGTTCAAAGCATGCTGAAGCGCAGGATTTCTCTCGCCACTGCCGCGGCTGGCGCCGCCCTTGTCGCGGTCACGGTCGCCGGTTGCGGAACGACCGCGCAGCCCATCCAGGTCAACCTGGCCGCCTCGGAGGTGCTGGCGCAGACCGCGCAGAAGACGGCTGACGTCACCTCCTACACCGTTGACGCGGTCGTCAACGTGAAGGACCCGAACGGCAGCTCCGGTAAGGCTCAGGGCCGCATGCTCTATCAGAGCAAGCCGGAGCTCGCCGTGGACCTCACCATCGACAGCGCCGACTTCGGCGGCCAGGGTCTGCCCGGCGGCGCGCGGATCGTGCTGCAGGGCGACACCGTCTACGTCAAGGTCGAGGCACTCAACAAGATGCTCGGCGCGACCAAGCCGTGGGTCAAGGTGCCGTTGAAGGAGATGGGCGACGACCAAGGGCAGATCGACCAGCTTCTCAGCCAGATCCAGCAGTTCGACCTGGGCGGCGTGACGGAGATGGTCACCGCCTCGCAGGACGTCAAGTCGGTCGGCACCGAGAACGTCGGCGGCGAGGACACCACGCACTACGCCGGCACCTTCCCGGTGGACGCGGCGGTGAAGCAGCTGCCCGCCGACAAGCAGGAGCGGGCGCGGACCAACCTCGCCGAGCTGAAGAACGTCAAGTTCGACATCTGGGTCGGCGCCGACAAGCTGCCGCGCAAGGTCACGATGAGCGGCTCGGAGAAGGACGCTTCGATGGACGCGACCCTGATGTTCAAGGGCTACAACGAGCCCGTCAGCATCCAGGCCCCGCCCGCCGACCAGGTGGGTGAGCTGCCCAAGGGCACCACCAACTGAGAACGATTTGGAAACTCGGCGGCCACCCCGTAGTGTGGTCGTTGCCGAAGACCGCCGGTCGTCGTCAGGTGCCTCAAAGCCTGGCGACCGAAGGATCCACTTCATGTGGACGGCCCGCGCAGGTGTGATACGAGTTTCCTCGCATGATGTGAATCATGTGCGTGAGCCCCGTGTGCGCCCTGCGCCCGGGGCTGTTCTCATGTCAGGGACCCTTCGCCGGTGGCACATCTGGAAGGAGGCCCATGGCGAGGGCGGATAAGGCGACAGCGGTTGCCGAGCTCAGAAGCGAGTTCGAAGGCAGCGCTGCGGCCGTTCTGACCGAGTACCGCGGTCTCACCGTCGCTCAGCTCAAGCAGCTGCGCGTTTCTCTCGGTGAGAATGCGAAGTTCGCCGTGGCGAAGAACACCCTGACCAAGATCGCAGCGAACGAGGCCGGTCTGCCCGGCATCGACGAGCTGCTCACCGGTCCGACCGCGATCACCTTCGTCAACGGAGACGTTGTCGAGGCGGCCAAGGGTCTGCGTGACTTCGCCAAGGCCAATCCCCTCCTGGTGATCAAGGGAGGCGTCCTCGATGGTAAGAGGCTGGACGCCGCCGAGATCACCAAACTCGCTGACCTTGAGTCCCGTGAGGTTCTCCTCGCGAAGCTTGCTGGTGCGATCAAGGCGAAGCAGAGCTCTGCTGCTGCGATGTTCGCCGCGCTGCCCACCAACATGGCTCAGCTGGCCGACGCTCTTCGCGCCAAGCGCGAAGAGTCGGGCGAGTAAGACGGGGATTGCCGCAACACCCGCGGTCCCGTTCCTAAATTTTCACAGTCCCATACGGAGGAAACCATCATGGCGAAGCTCAGCACCGACGAGCTGCTCGACGCGTTCAAGGAGATGACCCTCCTCGAGCTTTCCGAGTTCGTTAAGCAGTTCGAAGAGGTCTTCGACGTCAAGGCCGCCGCCCCCGTCGCGGTCGCCGCAGCCCCCGCCGGTGGCGCCGGTGAGGCCGCCGCCGTCGAGGAGCAGGACGAGTTCGAGGTCATCCTCGAGGGTGCCGGCGACAAGAAGATCCAGGTCATCAAGGAGATCCGCGCCCTCACCTCCCTCGGCCTCAAGGAGGCCAAGGACCTGGTGGACGGCGCTCCCAAGTCCGTCTTCGACGGCAAGGTCAACAAGGAGCAGGCGGAGAAGGCCAAGGCTGCCCTCGAGGGCGCCGGCGCCAGCGTCACCGTCAAGTAACTCGTTCGCTCAGAACGCGTCACGAGGCGGCTCAACGCTTCAGCTTCATCGCTTCATCGCTTCATCGCAAAGGGGCGGTCACACCCAGGTGCCGGGTGTGCCGCCCCTTTCGCATGCCCGGCCCCGATCCGTACGGGATGGGGGTCTACGCGGATCTCGTACAGGGATGAAGGTGTGTACGGCCGGAGAGGTCAGGCGGCGGCGCGGACGCCGGCGATGGCGGTGGCGTCCATGTAATCCCTGGTGTGGACGATCAGGCCGCCGCGGATCCGGAGGATCAGCAGGCCGGGCACGGTGATCGAGCGGTCGCCCACCTTGACGACCGTCTCCTGCTCCACGATCAGCACTTCTGGGTCGGTGGAGCGGTGGATCAGCACGTTGCGGATCTCCTGGACCTCGGCGGGACTGGTGCCCCACGACGCCCGGTAGCCGTCGCGGATCCGCTCCCGTCCCTGATAGGGCGGCAGGCCGCCGAAGGGGAACTCGTGCAGGCCGTCCTCGGCGTAAAGGTCCGCCAGGGCGTCGGGCGACTTGCGCGACATCGCGTCGTGGTAGGCGGTGACGATCTCTGACATGAGGGTCTCATTTCGCTCAACAGTCGTTGACTCAACGAGCGTAGAGCGAAATAGTGAGCTCGGTCAACGGATGTAGAGTCGGCGTGTGAGTGAGCTTTCGCGGGCCGAGCGGCGGCAGCGGACCGAGCGGCGGATTCTCGACACCGCGCGCGAGCTGTTCGCCCAGCGGGGTTTCGAGCGCACCACCATCCGTGCCGTGGCGCAGGCCGCCGAGGTGGATCCGGCCCTGGTCATGCAGTACTACGGCAGCAAGCAGCGCCTGTTCGACGCGGCCGTGCGGGTGGCCGAGCCGCCTGCGGGCGAGGCGGGTCCCGAGGAGTTGATCGAGGAGCTTCTGGGCTCGCTCGACGTGAAGCTGGGGGAGCTGCCGCCGGCGTCGCTGGCGATGATGCGCTCCATGCTGACCCACCCCGAGGCGGCCGCGTCGGCGCGCGGCGTGCTGGGCAGGCAGATCGAGCGGGTCGGGCGGTCGCTGCCCGGCGAGCGGGCCCGGCTGCGGGCTGCGCTGATGACCATGATCATGCTCGGCGTGGCCGTGGGACATCAGCTACTGGAGCTCGACGAACTGCGCGATGTGCCGCCCGAAGACATCGCCCGACTGCTGCGACCCTGCTTGCAGGCGCTCAGCGAGGGCTGACGCGCTCCACGGGCACGCTGTGGCGTTTCGGGAGTAGGGCACGCGTCCGCGGCCTCAGGGGCCGCCTGAGGGGCGCGCCGGTCGGTCGCAACCGGGCTGAACGGTATTCGTGCCTGATCAAGGCCCATATCGACGGCATCGGTTGGTTCGCCCGTCCCTGCCGCGGCCCGCGGGTTATGATCCCGGCGAATCGGTGCGGGGAAGGGGGTGCGGACGTGGCCGAGATCGTGGCTCGGCTGGCCCGCCACGCGGTCCCGGCGCTCGCCGTCGCGGCGGCGCTGCTGATCGGCGCCGTCGTCTGGCTGGTCATGCAGGCGCGCGACGCGCAGGCCAGGGCGGACGACCGGCAGGCGGCGCTGCTCGCGGCGGGCACCCACGCTGTGAGTTTGCTCTCACTCGACCACAGGACGGTGGAGGCCGACCTTCAGCGCATTCTGGCCACGTCGACGGGCGCGGCGAAGGCGGGCTACGAGGCCGGCGCGAGCAAGCTCAGGAGCACCACGGTCGCCGACAAGGTCGTGCAGGAAGGCGTGCTGCGTGCGGCCGGACTGGTGTCGCTGTCGGAGAGCACGGCCAAGGCGCTCGTGGTCGCCGATGTGGAGATCCGCTGGGACGGCTCCGACAATGCGCCGCAGGAGCGGTTCTACCGATGGTCGATGGACCTGACCAAGGTCTCGGGCACGTGGCTGGTCTCCAAGGCGGTGCAGGTCTCGTGAGGAGGGCCGCGGTCGCCTCGCTGGCCGTCCTGGTGCTGGCCCTGGCGACCGTGACGGGGGTGCTCTGGCTGGACCTGCGCGCCATGCGCGGCGGCGAGACGGCGGGCGCCGAGGCGATGGCCGCGGCCAAGGCCGTCGCCCCCGATCTGCTGTCCTACGACTACCGCACGATCGAGCAGGATCTGGCGCGGGCGGCGGGGCACACGACGGGCGCGCTCACCAGCCACTACAAGGAGCTGTCCGGCACGCTGGTGGCCAAGGCGAAAGCGGAGCGGACCGTACAGACCACCTCGGTCGCGGCCGTCGCCGTGGAGCGTGCCGAACCCGGCCGCGTGGAGGTTCTGATGTTCGTGAACACGGGTACGGTAAAGAAGATCGCCGGCAAGGCAGAGCCGCAGCAACAGGTCAGCCAGAACCGGGCCAGGTTCGTCATGATCGAGCAAGGATCGCGCTGGCTGGTGGCCGATCTGTCGACTCTGATCGGGACCGCGTGAGGGGCCGGGCGCGCCGCTTAGTTCAATTGTTACTAAAATCCAGGTTTCGCGGACACCAGGTCGCGGGTATCCAGCTCCTAGCTACACCGGTTGTCAGCATGGGTTCGACCCCCGGTGTGACGGAGCGTTAGCCGCCCCCGTTCGCGGGTATCGTCTTGGGCCGGGCGGCAGACGACCGATCACACAAGGAAGAAAACCCAGCGTCCAGGCCCTGAGGCAGCTAAAAGTCGAGCTTTCGGGCTTGACGTTTACGCTCGGACGGGCGATGCTGCGACCAACGTGAAGCATGCAGCGAGAGCGAAGTGGACAGGCGTGTGCCGTTCGGCTACACTGCCCCTTTGCGCTGCCCTTTGACGACCCGCTCCGCTGCTCACGTTGCGAGGTTGTCTGGCGTGCGTGTAGTCAGTCCGCCGCGAGCCCTCGGAAGGACATCTGTTGGCAGCCTCGCGCAACGCCTCCGCCGTACCCGCCGGTCCCAGTCGCGTCTCGTTTTCGCGCATCCAGGAGCCCCTCGAAGTTCCTGACCTTCTCGCCCTGCAGACCGAGTCTTTTGACTGGCTGCTCGGTAACGAGAAGTGGAAGGGCCGGGTCGAGGCGGCTCGTCAGGCCGGTCGCAAGGACGTCCCGACCCAGTCGGGTCTCGAAGAGATCTTCGAAGAGATCAGTCCGATCGAGGACTTCTCGGGGACCATGTCCTTGTCGTTCCGCGACCATCGATTCGAGCCGCCCAAGTACTCAGTCGATGAATGCAAAGACAAGGACATGACCTTCTCCGCCCCGATGTTCGTCACGGCGGAGTTCATCAATAACACCACCGGTGAGATCAAGAGTCAGACGGTGTTCATGGGCGACTTCCCGCTCATGACGCCGAAGGGCACCTTCATCATCAACGGCACCGAGCGTGTCGTGGTCTCCCAGCTGGTGAGGTCGCCCGGCGTCTACTTCGACCGCAGTGTCGACAAGACGTCGGACAAGGACCTCTACGGCTGCAAGGTCATCCCGTCCCGGGGTGCCTGGCTCGAGTTCGAGATCGACAAGCGCGACAGCGTCGGTGTGCGCATCGACCGTAAGCGCAAGCAGGCCGTCACTGTGCTTCTCAAGGCACTGGGATGGACCACGGAGCAGATCCTCGAGCGCTTCGGCCAGTACGAGTCGATGCGGGCCACCCTGGAGAAGGACCACACCGCCGGTCAGGATGACGCCCTGCTCGACATCTACCGCAAGCTGCGGCCGGGTGAGCCGCCGACCAAGGAGTCGGCGCAGACCCTGCTGGAGAACCTCTATTTCAATCCCAAGCGCTACGACCTCGCCAAGGTGGGTCGTTACAAGATCAACAAGAAGCTCGGCGCCGACTCTGAGATCACTCAGGGCACGCTGACCGAGCAGGACATCGTCGCCACCATCGAATACATCGTCCGCCTGCACGCGGGCGAGGACGCGATGCCCGCGGCCGAGGGCGCGCCGATCGACACGGTGATCGTCGAGGTCGACGACATCGACCACTTCGGCAACCGCCGTCTGCGCAGCGTCGGCGAGCTCATCCAGAACCAGGTCCGCCTGGGCCTGGCCCGGATGGAGCGCGTCGTCCGCGAGCGGATGACGACGCAGGACGTCGAGGCGATCACGCCGCAGACCCTGATCAACATTCGCCCGGTCGTGGCGTCGATCAGGGAGTTCTTCGGCACCTCGCAGCTGTCGCAGTTCATGGACCAGACCAACCCGCTGGCCGGCCTGACGCACAAGCGGCGTCTGTCCGCGCTGGGCCCCGGTGGTCTGTCGCGTGAGCGGGCCGGCTTCGAGGTCCGTGACGTGCACCCGTCCCACTATGGCCGGATGTGCCCGATCGAGACGCCTGAGGGGCCGAACATCGGCCTGATCGGGTCGCTCGCGTCCTACGGGCGGATCAACGCCTTCGGTTTTGTGGAGACGCCTTACCGCAAGGTCGTCGACGGCAAGGTGACCGACCAGGTCGACTACCTCACCGCCGACGAGGAGGACCGTTTCGTCAAGGCGCAGGCCAACACGGTGCTCAACCCGGACGGCACGTTCGCCGAGAACCGCGTTCTGGTCCGTACCAAGGGCGGTGAGACCGAGCTGGCTCGTGCCGAGGAGGTCGACTACATCGACGTGTCGCCACGTCAGATGGTGTCGGTCGCCACGGCGATGATCCCGTTCCTGGAGCACGACGACGCCAACCGCGCGCTCATGGGCTCCAACATGCAGCGTCAGTCGGTGCCGTTGCTCAAGAGCGAGGCGCCGCTGGTCGGCACCGGCATGGAATACCGTGCCGCGACCGACGCCGGTGACGTCATCAGCGCGGAGAAGGCCGGCGTGGTCGAGGAGGTCTCCGCCGACTACGTCACCGTGATGAACGACGACGGCACGCGGACCACCTACCGCGTCGCCAAGTTCAAGCGTTCCAACCAGGGCACCTCGTTCAACCAGAAGCCGATCGTGGCCGAGGGCGACCGGGTGGAGATCAACCAGGTCATCGCCGACGGCCCGTGCACCGACCAGGGTGAGATGGCGCTGGGCAAGAACCTGCTCGTGGCGTTCATGCCGTGGGAGGGTCACAACTACGAAGACGCGATCATCCTGTCCCAGCGGCTGGTCCAGGACGACGTCCTTTCCTCGATTCACATCGAGGAGCACGAGGTCGACGCCCGTGACACCAAGCTGGGCCCCGAGGAGATCACCCGGGACATCCCGAACGTCTCCGAAGAGGTCCTGGCCGACCTGGACGAGCGCGGCATCATCCGCATCGGCGCCGAGGTCGTCCCCGGCGACATCCTCGTCGGCAAGGTCACGCCCAAGGGTGAGACCGAGCTGACGCCGGAGGAGCGCCTGCTGCGCGCGATCTTCGGGGAGAAGGCCCGTGAAGTCCGCGACACCTCGCTGAAGGTGCCGCACGGCGAGATGGGCAAGGTCATCGGGGTCCGCGTGTTCTCCCGCGAGGAGGGCGACGAGCTTCCTCCGGGCGTCAACGAGCTGGTCCGCGTCTACGTGGCGCAGAAGCGCAAGATCACCGATGGTGACAAGCTGGCCGGCCGGCACGGCAACAAGGGCGTCATCTCCAAGATCCTGCCGGTCGAGGACATGCCGTTCCTTGAGGACGGCACCCCGGTCGACATCATCCTCAACCCGCTGGGCGTGCCCGGCCGGATGAACGTCGGTCAGGTGCTGGAGACCCACCTCGGGTGGATCGCCGCGCGTGGCTGGGACATCTCCGGGGTCCAGGAGGCCTGGGCGCAGCGGCTGCGGGACAAGGGCCACGACAAGGTCGAGCCGTTCACCGCCATGGCGACGCCGGTCTTCGACGGCGCGCACGAGGAGGAGATCGTCGGCCTGCTCGGCAGCACCGTCGCCAACCGCGACGGTGACCGGATGGTGCAGCAGAGCGGTAAGGCCCGCCTGTTCGACGGCCGCTCCGGCGAGCCGTTCCCTTACCCGATCGCGGTCGGCTACATCTACATCCTCAAGCTCCTCCACCTGGTCGACGACAAGATCCACGCCCGGTCGACCGGCCCTTACTCCATGATCACCCAGCAGCCGCTCGGCGGTAAGGCCCAGTTCGGTGGCCAGCGCTTCGGTGAGATGGAGGTGTGGGCGCTGGAAGCGTACGGCGCCGCCTACGCACTGCAGGAGCTGCTGACGATCAAGTCTGACGACGTCCTCGGCCGCGTGAAGGTCTACGAGGCGATCGTCAAGGGCGAGAACATTCCCGAGCCGGGCATCCCGGAGTCCTTCAAGGTCCTCATCAAGGAAATGCAGTCGCTCTGCCTCAACGTCGAGGTGCTCTCCAGCGACGGCATGTCCATCGAGATGCGGGACACCGACGAGGACGTCTTCCGCGCCGCGGAGGAGCTCGGTATCGATCTGTCCCGGCGTGAGCCGAGCAGCGTGGAAGAAGTCTGAGGGGGAGATCGCAAGCATGCTGGACGTCAACTTCTTCGACGAGCTTCGGATCGGGCTGGCGACGGCCGACGACATCCGTCAGTGGTCGCACGGTGAGGTCAAGAAGCCCGAGACCATCAACTACCGGACTCTCAAGCCGGAAAAGGACGGACTCTTCTGCGAGAAGATCTTCGGCCCGACCCGCGACTGGGAGTGCTACTGCGGCAAGTACAAGCGCGTCCGCTTCAAGGGCATCATCTGTGAGCGCTGTGGCGTCGAGGTCACTCGCGCCAAGGTGCGTCGTGAGCGGATGGGCCACATCGAGCTGGCCGCGCCGGTCACCCACATCTGGTACTTCAAGGGTGTCCCGTCGCGTCTGGGCTACCTGCTCGACCTCGCCCCGAAGGACCTGGAGAAGGTCATCTACTTCGCGGCGTACATGATCACGCATGTCGACACCGACATGCGTGAGCGTGACCTGCCCTCGCTCGAGGCGAAGATCTCCGTCGAGCGGCAGCACATCGAGCAGCGCCGTGACGCCGACGTCGAGGCCAGGCAGAAGAAGCTCGAAAGCGACCTGGGCGAGCTCGAGGCCGCCGGCGCCAAGGGCGACCAGCGCCGCAAGGTCCGCGAGGGCGCCGAGCGCGAGATGCGCCAGCTCCGCGACCGGGCCCAGCGTGAGCTGGACCGGCTCGAGGAGGTCTGGAGCCGCTTCAAGAACCTCAAGGTCCAGGACCTCGAGGGCGACGAGCTGCTCTACCGCGAGATGCGGGACCGTTTCGGCCGTTACTTCAAGGGCGGCATGGGGGCGCAGGCGATCCAGGATCGCCTGATCAGCTTCGACCTCGCCCAGGAGGCCGAGAACCTGCGCGAGACCATCCGCAGCGGCAAGGGCCAGAAGAAGGCCCGCGCGCTCAAGCGGCTCAAGGTCGTCGTGGCGTTCCTCAGCACCACCAACTCGCCGCGCGGCATGGTGCTCGACTGCATTCCGGTCATTCCGCCGGACCTGCGGCCGATGGTTCAGCTCGACGGTGGCCGGTTCGCCACCTCCGACCTGAACGACCTCTACCGCCGGGTCATCAACCGCAACAACCGCCTCAAGCGACTTCTCGACCTCGGCGCGCCCGAGATCATCGTGAACAATGAGAAGCGGATGCTGCAGGAGGCCGTCGACGCGCTGTTCGACAACGGCCGTCGTGGCCGCCCGGTCACCGGTCCCGGCAACCGGCCCCTCAAGTCCCTCAGCGACATGCTCAAGGGCAAGCAGGGCCGCTTCCGCCAGAACCTGCTGGGCAAGCGAGTCGACTACTCCGGCCGTTCGGTCATCGTCGTCGGCCCGCAGCTCAAGCTGCACCAGTGCGGTCTGCCCAAGCAGATGGCGCTGGAGCTGTTCAAGCCGTTCGTGATGAAGAGGCTGGTCGATCTCAACCACGCCCAGAACATCAAGTCGGCCAAGCGGATGGTCGAGCGCGCCAGGCCCGTGGTGTGGGACGTGCTCGAAGAGGTCATCACCGAGCACCCCGTGCTGCTCAACCGCGCGCCGACGCTGCACCGTCTGGGCATCCAGGCGTTCGAGCCGCAGCTCGTCGAGGGCAAGGCCATCCAGATCCACCCGCTCGTCTGCACCGCCTTCAACGCGGACTTCGACGGCGACCAGATGGCCGTGCACCTGCCGCTGTCGGCTGAGGCCCAGGCCGAGGCACGCATCCTGATGCTCTCGACCAACAACATCCTCAAGCCGGCCGACGGCAAGCCCGTGACGATGCCCACCCAGGACATGGTCATCGGCCTCTACTGGCTGACCACGCACAAGGACGGCGCCATCGGCGAGGGCCGGGTCTTCGGCTCGATCGCCGAGGCCCAGATGGCCTTCGACCGCCGCGAGCTGGACATCCAGGCGAAGATCCAGATCCGGATGAAGGACGTCCTGCCGCCGCGTGACTGGGTGGCTCCCGAGGGCTGGGAGCAGGGCGACCCGATCCGCCTGGAGACGACGTTCGGGCGGTGCCTGTTCAACCAGACGCTGCCCGCGTCCTACCCGTTCGTCAACTTCCAGGTCGGCAAGAAGCAGCTGTCCACGATCGTCAACGAGCTGGCCGAGACCTATCCCAAGGTCGAAGTGGCCAACGCGCTCGACGCGCTCAAGGACGCCGGCTTCCGCTGGGCGACCCGCTCCGGCGTCACGATCTCGATCGACGACGTCATCGCGCCGCCCAACAAGGCCGAGATCATGGAGAGCTACGAGCGCCGCGCCGACAAGGTGCAGCGTGAGTACGAGCGCGGTCTGATCACCGACGAGGAGCGCCGTCAGGAGCTCATCGAGATCTGGACGCACGCCACGGCCGACGTCGAGACCGACATGGTCAACGCCTTCCCGGCGACCAACCCGGTCTGGATGATGGTCAACTCCGGCGCCCGAGGCAACAAGATGCAGGTGCGTCAGATCGCCGGCATCCGTGGCCTGGTGTCCAACACCAAGGGTGAGACGATCCCGCGGCCGATCAAGGCCTCGTTCCGCGAGGGCCTGTCGGTGCTGGAATACTTCATCTCCACCCACGGACAGCGCAAGGGTCTGGCCGACACCGCGCTGCGTACGGCGGACTCGGGTTACCTCACCCGGCGTCTGGTGGACGTGGCGCAGGACGTCATCGTGCGCGAGATCGACTGTGGCACCGACCGTGGCGTTCCGCTGCACGTCGGCGAGCGCGACACCTCGGGCACCCTGGTCAAGGCCGAGAACGCCGAGTCCAACGTGCACGGCCGCATCATGGCCGAGGACGTCGAGGTCGACGGCAAGGTCATCGTGCCCGCGGGTGTCGACATCAACGACATCCACGTCACCGCGCTGGTCGAGGCCGGCGTCGAGACCGTCCGTACCCGCAGTGCGCTCGTCTGCGAGGCCAAGATCGGGGTCTGCGCGACCTGCTACGGCCGTTCGCTGGCCACCGGCAAGCTCGTGGACGTCGGCGAGGCGGTCGGCATCATCGCCGCCCAGTCGATCGGCGAGCCCGGCACGCAGCTGACGATGCGTACCTTCCACACCGGTGGTGTGGCGGGCGCCGACATTACCCACGGTCTGCCCCGAGTCCAGGAGCTCTTCGAGGCGCGCATCCCCAAGGGTGTCGCCCCGATCTCCGAGGCCGAGGGCAGGGTCCGGATCGACGAGACCGACAAGTCCCGCAAGCTCGTCGTCACTCCCGACGACGGCTCGGAGGAGATCGCCTACCCGGTCTCCATGCGCTCGCGCCTGCTCATCACCGATGGCCAGCGCGTGACGGTCGGTAAGCAGCTCGTCGCCGGTGCGGTCAACCCCAACGAGGTGCTGCGCATCCTCGGCCCGCGGGCCGTGCAGCTGCACCTGGTGGCGGAGGTCCAGCAGGTCTACCGCTCGCAGGGTGTGTCGATCCACGACAAGCACATCGAGATCATCGTGCGGCAGATGCTCAAGCGCGTGAACGTGCTGGAGTCCGGTGACACCGACCTGCTGCCCGGCGAGCTCGTGGAGCGTCCGCGCTTCGAGCTGATGAACCGCGAGACCGTGGCGGAAGGCGGCTCCCCGGCCGCCGGTCGTCCGGTGCTCATGGGCATCACCAAGGCGTCGCTCGCCACCGAGTCGTGGCTGTCGGCGGCCTCCTTCCAGGAGACCACCAGGGTCCTGACGGACGCGGCGATCCACGCCAAGTCCGACTCGCTCCTGGGCCTGAAGGAGAACGTCATCATCGGCAAGCTCATCCCGGCCGGTACGGGCATGCCCCAGTACCGCAACATCCGGGTCGAGCCGACCGAGGAGGCCAAGGCCGCCATGTACACCGTGGGCGGTTACGACGGCTCCGCGGCCGACTACACCTTCGGCACCGGCAGCGGCGAGGCCGTGCCGCTGGAGGAGTACGACTTCGGTCAGTACAACCGGTGACCATCTCGTAAGCAGCCGTGGCGCGCGCCCGGGTCCCTCACTGAGGGGCCCGGGCGCGCGTTTTTCGGTTCGTACGTGAACGGCGCTGTAGGCCGTCGTGCGGCGGCGCTCTGTCAGGGTGGTCCCGGGAGTCGAATCCGCAGGGTGCCGGGCACTGTCGGCCCGCTCGTAGCTCGCCGAGGGGCGTGTAGAGTAGGTGATTCTTTGGTATGGGGGACGGCATGCGGTCAGTGCCTATATCATTGCCGAGGAGCAGCAGCCGGGCCTTTGATGGATGGGGTCCCGCCGGCCGGAGTGGGAAGGCTTGAAGAGCCTGCCCGCGCCGTTTTGACGTGTCGCGCGGGCCTGGGTAGTCTTGAGCATCGTGCCCGTTGCTAGCGGGCTCTCGATCGTGCGCTGATATCGGAGCGCGGGTCGGCTTCCTGGCTCGTAGTCCTCGTGGCTGTGTTTTGCGAATAGCGCGACACGCCCGAGCGCGGGGGCGCGGAAGCAAGGCGAATGCGCAGGTCATGACACCGGCAGAACCTGCGAATTGCTCAACCAGACGTAACACCGGCCAGCACGAAACGGAGTGGCAGTGCCCACTATTCAGCAGTTGGTCCGCAAGGGCCGGCAGGACAAGGTCACCAAGACCAAGACTCCTGCCCTCAAGGGGAGTCCGCAGCGGCGCGGTGTGTGCCAGCGCGTTTACACCACGACCCCGAAGAAGCCCAACTCGGCACTGCGCAAGGTGGCCCGTGTGCGGCTCACCAACGGCATCGAGGTCACGGCCTACATCCCCGGTGTGGGACACAACCTGCAGGAGCACTCGATCGTGCTCGTGCGTGGCGGTCGTGTGAAGGACCTGCCGGGTGTTCGCTACAAGATCATCCGCGGCTCGCTGGACACCCAGGGTGTCCGCAACCGCAAGCAGGGCCGCAGCCACTACGGTGCGAAGAGGGAGAAGAGCTAACTATGCCTCGTAAGGGTTCTCCTGGCCGTCGTCAGCTCATGTCTGACCCGGTTTACAGTTCGCCGCTGGTCACCGCTCTGATCAACAAGGTGCTTCTGGACGGCAAGCGCTCTATCGCGCAGTCGATCGTCTACGGCGCTCTCGAGGGCTGCAGGGAGAAGACCGGCAACGACCCGGTCGTCACCCTCAAGCGCGCGCTTGACAACGTCAAGCCGACTCTCGAGGTCCGCAGCCGTCGCGTCGGTGGCGCGACCTACCAGGTGCCGGTCGAGGTGCGCGCGGCGCGCAGCACCACCCTGGCCCTGCGCTGGCTGGTGCAGTACTCCCGCGCCCGCCGCGAGAAGACCATGACCGAGCGCCTCATGAACGAGCTCCTCGACGCCAGCAACGGCCTCGGGGCGAGCGTCAAGAAGCGCGAGGACACGCACAAGATGGCCGAGTCCAACAAGGCCTTCGCCCACTACCGCTGGTAGGCATCACACCAGCGGTGGTCGACAAGACGACCGAAGGCCCTCGCACTTAGGGGGCGTGCGGGGGCGAGCCCCCGCAGGAGACAAGACGACGAGGACGCGAGAGAAGTGGCCACCACGACCGCTCTTGACCTGGCCAAGGTCCGCAACATCGGGATCATGGCCCATATCGACGCGGGCAAGACCACCACGACCGAGCGCATCCTGTTCTACACCGGCATCAACTACAAGATCGGTGAAGTCCACGAGGGCGCAGCCACGATGGACTGGATGGAGCAGGAGCAGGAGCGCGGCATCACGATCACGTCTGCCGCGACGACCTGCGAGTGGAACGGTCACACCATCAACATCATCGACACCCCGGGACACGTCGACTTCACCATCGAGGTGGAGCGCTCGCTCCGCGTCCTCGACGGTGCCGTCGCCGTGTTCGACGGCGTCGCGGGTGTCGAGCCGCAGTCGGAGACGGTGTGGCGGCAGGCTGACCGCTACGAGGTTCCCCGGATCTGCTTCGTCAACAAGATGGACCGGGTCGGCGCGGAGTTCCACCGCTGCGTCGATATGATGATCAATCGCCTGGGCGCCACCCCGGCGGTCATTCAGCTGCCGTGGGGCGTCGAGGCCGACTTCAAGGGCGTCATCGACGTCATCACGATGAAGGGCCTCCTGTGGAGCGCCGAGGCGGCCAAGGGCGAGATGTACGACGTCGTCGACCTCCCGGCCGACCACGCCGAGGCCGCTCGTGAGTGGCGTGACCGGCTCATCGAGACGGTCGCCGAGAACGACGACGAGCTGATGGAGCTCTTCCTCGAGGGCACTGAGCCCACCGAGGAGCAGCTGGTCGCGGCCATTCGCCGCGCGACGCTGGCCAGCGCCATCAATCCGGTCCTGTGCGGCACCGCGTTCAAGAACAAGGGCGTGCAGCCCCTGCTCGACGCGATCGTCGCCTACCTCCCCGCGCCGACCGACCTCGCGGCCTTCAAGGGCCACGCGGTCGGCAACGAGGAGAAGGTGATCGAGCGGCACGCGGACCCGACCGAGCCGTTCTCCGCCTTGGCTTTCAAGATCGCGAGCGACCCGCACCTGGGCAAGCTCACCTACATCCGCGTCTACTCGGGCACGCTCGAGACCGGTTCACAGGTCATCAACTCTGTGAAGGGGAAGAAGGAGCGGATCGGCAAGATCTACCAGATGCACGCCAACAAGCGCGAAGAGCGCCCCACGGCGATCGCTGGTCAGATCGTGGCGGTCATGGGTCTGAAGGACACCACCACCGGTGACACCCTCTCCGACCCGACCCACCAGGTCGTGCTCGAGTCGATGACGTTCCCGGCTCCGGTCATCAACGTCGCCATCGAGCCCAAGACCAAGGGCGACCAGGAGAAGCTGTCGATCGCGATCCAGCGGCTGGCCGAGGAGGACCCGTCCTTCCAGGTCCGCCGTGACGAGGAGACCGGTCAGACGGTCATCTGGGGCATGGGCGAGCTTCACCTGGAGATCCTCGTCGACCGCATGCGGCGCGAGTTCAAGGTCGAGGCGAACGTCGGTCGTCCTCAGGTCGCCTACCGGGAGACCATCCGCCGCAAGGTGGAGAAGGTCGACTACACCCACAAGAAGCAGACCGGTGGTTCCGGTCAGTTCGCGCGGGTGATCATCAATCTGGAGCCGCTGGGCGAAGGCAACGACGGCTACGAGTTCCAGAACAAGGTCACGGGTGGCCGTGTCCCGAGGGAGTACATCCCCTCGGTCGACGCGGGCGCTCAGGAGGCCGCCGAGTTCGGTGTGCTGGCCGGCTACCCGATGGTGGGCGTGAAGGTGACGCTGACCGACGGTGCCGCGCACGATGTCGACTCCTCGGAAATGGCCTTCAAGATTGCCGGCTCGATGGCCTTCAAGGAGGCCGCGCGCAAGGCTGACGCTGTGCTCCTTGAGCCGATGATGGCCGTCGAGGTCACCACGCCCGAGGACTACATGGGTGATGTCATCGGTGACCTCAACGGTCGCCGCGGGCAGATCCAGGCGATGGATGAGCGGGCAGGCGCCCGAGTCATCCAGGCGCTCGTGCCGCTGTCTGAGATGTTCGGCTACGTGGGCGACCTGCGTAGCAAGACGCAGGGACGCGCGAGCTACAGCATGCAGTTCGACTCCTACTCGGAGGTGCCCCCGGGCATCGCCAAGGAGATCGTCGCGAAGGCCCGGGGCGAATAGTTCCGGTCCCTGGCGGGACGGTCGCGAGACCGTCCCGCCGCCTAGGGGTTCGGGAACACCCGGGCCCGAGTGTGCAGACGAAAGTCAGTCAGATTCTCAAGGAGAGAACCAGTGGGCAAGGCCAAGTTCGAGCGGAACAAGCCGCACATGAACATCGGCACCATTGGGCATATCGACCACGGTAAGACCACGCTGACCGCGGCGATCACCAAGGTGCTCCACGACCGTTACCCCGAGCTGAACGCGGCAACGCCTTTCGACAAGATCGACAAGGCGCCCGAGGAGAAGGCTCGCGGCATTACGATTTCCATCGCGCACGTCGAGTACCAGACCGAGAAGCGCCACTACGCTCACGTGGACTGCCCCGGTCACGCCGACTACGTGAAGAACATGATCACGGGTGCCGCTCAGATGGACGGCGCGATCCTCGTGGTCGCCGCCACCGACGGTCCGATGCCCCAGACGAAGGAGCACGTCCTCCTGGCCCGCCAGGTCGGCGTCCCCTACATCGTCGTGGCTCTGAACAAGTCCGACATGGTGGACGACGAGGAGATCCTGGAGCTCGTCGAGCTCGAGGTTCGCGAGCTCCTGTCCGCTCAGGAGTTCCCCGGCGACGACCTTCCGGTCATCCGCGTCTCCGCGCTCAAGGCTCTTGAGGGCGACCAGAAGTGGGCCGACACGATCGTCGAGCTGATGGACGCCGTGGACGAGAACGTCCCCGAGCCGCCGCGTGAGACGGAGAAGCCGTTCCTCATGCCGGTCGAGGACGTCTTCTCGATCACCGGTCGCGGCACGGTCGTCACCGGCCGTATCGAGCGTGGCATCGTCAAGGTCAACGAGCAGGTCGACATCATCGGCATTCAGCCGGAGAAGACGACCACCACCGTCACCAGCATCGAGATGTTCAACAAGATGCTCGACGAGGGTCAGGCCGGCGACAACGCCGCCCTGCTGCTCCGCGGCATCAAGCGCGAGCAGGTCGAGCGCGGCCAGTGCATCATCAAGCCGGGCACGACCACCCCGCACACCGAGTTCGAGGGCCAGGTCTACATCCTGTCCAAGGACGAGGGCGGCCGCCACACGCCGTTCTTCAACAACTACCGCCCGCAGTTCTACTTCCGTACGACTGACGTGACCGGTGTGGTGAACCTCCCCGAGGGCACCGAGATGGTCATGCCGGGCGACAACACCGAAATGCGCGTTGAGCTGATCCAGCCCATCGCCATGGAGGACGGCCTCAAGTTCGCGATCCGTGAGGGTGGCCGCACCGTCGGCGCCGGCCGGGTCATCAAGATCATCAAGTAGTTCGATCGCGGGGTGGCGGTCGGCCTCCACATCAGAGGCCGGCCGCCGCGTCACGAACGGGACAGAAGTCCATACGGCTTCCGTTCCGGAAGGCTTCACGGGGAAAGCCGTGATCCAGCAGTCGCTTCGGTCGGTGACCGAAGTAACTGCCGGATCACGGAAGAAAAGGCAGATCGTTTACGTCTGCTTCGTGGAGTCGTGCGGGCTCGACCCGCACGCGGCAAAAGGCCGCACGATACTTTTTCAGACGACAGCGAAGGACACCGAGGCCATTATGGCGGGACAGAAGATCCGCATCCGGCTTAAGGCCTATGACCACGAGGTCATCGATAGCTCGGCCAAGAAGATCGTCGAGACGGTGACGCGGACTGGCGCGAAGGTCGCGGGCCCGGTGCCGCTGCCGACCGAGAAGAACGTGTACTGCGTCATCCGCTCGCCGCACAAGTACAAGGACAGCCGCGAGCATTTCGAGATGCGCACGCACAAGCGGCTCATTGACATCATCGACCCGACGCCCAAGACGGTTGACTCGCTCATGCGGCTCGACCTCCCGGCTGGCGTCGACATTTCGATCAAGCTCTGAGGGAACGCACTGACATGGCTAAGACGATCAAGGGCGTCCTGGGCAAGAAGCTCGGCATGACCCAGGTCTTCGACGCGGACAACCGGATGGTTCCGGTCACCGTGGTCGAGGCCGGTCCGTGCGTGGTGACCCGCGTCCGCAGCGCTGAAAAGGATGGCTATGCCGCCATCCAGCTCGGCTTCGGACAGGTCGACCCGCGGAAGGTCAACAAGCCGCTCGGCGACTACCTGCGCAAGCACGACATCACCCCGCGCCGTTACTTCGCGGAGATCCGCACTGACGACGCGAGCGACTACAACCTGGGCCAGGAACTGCTGGCCGACACCTTCGAAGCCGGCCAGTTCGTCGACGTGACGGGCAAGAGCAAGGGCAAGGGCTTCGCCGGTGTCATGAAGCGTCACGGCTTCAAGGGTCTGGGCGCGTCGCACGGTACTCAGCGCAAGCACCGCTCGCCGGGTTCCATCGGTGGCTGCGCCACCCCGGGACGCGTATTCAAGGGTCTGCGTATGGCTGGTCGGATGGGTAACGTCCGCACCACCGTGCAGAGCCTCAAGGTTCACGCCGTGGACGTCGAGAAGGGTCTCATCCTGATCAAGGGTGCGATTCCCGGCGCCAACGGCAGCCTGGTCCTCGTTCGCACCGCCGCCAAGAAGGGGGCTGCCAAGTGACTAGCATTGACGTCCTCGACGCCAGCGGCGCCAAGACCGGCACCGTTGACCTGCCCGAGGACATCTTCGGCGCGAAGGTCAACGTTCCGCTGATCCACCAGGTGGTCGTGGCGCAGCTCGCCGCTCGTCGGCAGGGCACGCACAAGGCCAAGACCCGTGGTGAGGTCAGGGGCGGCGGCAAGAAGCCGTACCGCCAGAAGGGCACCGGCCGCGCCCGTCAGGGTTCGACGCGTGCGCCGCAGTTCGCCGGCGGTGGCGTCGTCCACGGTCCGGTTCCGCGCGACTACTCGCAGCGGACGCCCAAGAAGATGAAGGCCGCCGCCCTGCGTGGCGCCCTGTCCGACCGGGCTCGCGGCGGTCGCGTGCACGTGGTGAGCAGCCTGGTCTCCGGCGAGACGCCGAAGACGAAGACCGCTCTCCAGGCGCTGCGCGCGATCACCGAGGCCAAGTCCGTGCTCATCGTGGTCGCTGACACCGACGAGCTGACCTGGCTGAGCCTGCGTAACGCTCCCGAGGTCCACCTGCTGGACTCCGGGCAGCTCAACACTTACGACGTGCTCTGCTCTGACGACGTGGTCTTCACCCAGGAGGCGTACGACCAGGTCGTGGCTCGGCTGGGCCAGGGCGAGAAGGAAGACGCCTGATGGACAACAGCACCGATCAGCAGACCGCCGAGAAGCCTGTGGGCCGACTGGCGAGGGTCGTCGACCCGCGCGACGTCATCATCAAGCCGGTCGTCTCTGAGAAGAGCTACGGCCTGATCGATGAGAACAACAAGTACACGTTCCTGGTGAAGAAGACCGCGAACAAGACCGAGGTCAAGATCGCGGTCGAGAAGATCTTCGGGGTCAAGGTCACCAGCGTGAACACGATCAACCGGCAGGGCAAGCGCAAGCGCACCCGGACCGGTTTCGGCAAGCGTCCCGACACCAAGCGCGCGATCGTGAGCTTGGCCGAGGGCGATCGGATCGACATTTTCGGTCAGATCGGCTGATACGCGGGGGGCGCTGCCCCCCGCGATCCCCATGGTGTCGCCTCTGGCGACGACGGCCTGGGGCCTCGCACGATTGAGACAAGAGATCCAGAGTTTTTGGATTCTGGATATCGACGAAGGATGAACGAAAAAGATGGGCATCCGTAAGTACAAGCCGACGACCCCAGGTCGCCGCGGCTCGAGTGTCTCGGACTTCACCGAGATCACCCGCAGCGAGCCTGAGAAGTCGCTGCTTGCACCCCTTCATGGCAAGGGCGGCCGTAACGTACACGGCCGGGTCACCGCACGCCACCAGGGCGGCGGTCACAAGCGCGCCTACCGGATCATCGACTTCCGTAGGCATGACAAGGACGGCATTCCGGCCAAGGTCGCTCACATCGAGTACGACCCCAACCGCACCGCCAATATTGCTCTGCTGCACTACGCCGACGGCGAGAAGCGCTACATCATCGCGCCGACCGGCCTCAAGCAGGGCGACCGCATCGAGAACGGCGCCACGGCCGACATCAAGCCGGGCAACTGCCTGCCGCTGCGCAACATCCCGACCGGTACCTTCATCCACGCGGTGGAGCTCCGTCCGGGTGGTGGCGCCAAGCTGGGCCGCTCCGCGGGAGCTCAGATTCAGCTACTCGCCAAGGAAGGCCAGTACGCCACGCTGCGTATGCCGTCCGGTGAGATGCGCATGGTCGACGTGCGCTGCCGCGCGTCGGTCGGTCAGGTCGGCAACGCCGAGCAGGCCAACATCAACTGGGGCAAGGCCGGCCGCATGCGGTGGAAGGGCAAGCGCCCGACCGTCCGTGGTGTCGCGATGAACCCCGTTGACCACCCGCATGGTGGTGGTGAGGGTAAGACCTCCGGTGGTCGCCACCCGGTCAACCCGAAGGGCAAGCCCGAGGGCCGCACCCGTCAGGCCAGCAAGGCCAGCGACCGGCTGATCATCCGTCGGCGCAGCAAGAAGAAGCGGTAGGAGCAGCCGAAATGCCACGTAGCCTTAAGAAGGGCCCTTTCGTTGACGGCCACCTTCAGAAGAAGGTGGATACGCAGAACGAGAAGGGCACCAAGACCGTCATCAAGACGTGGTCGCGGCGCTCCATGATCGTTCCCGACATGCTCGGGCACACGATCGCCGTGCACGACGGCCGCAAGCACGTCCCGGTGTTCGTCACCGAGTCGATGATCGGCCACAAGCTCGGAGAGTTCGCTCCCACGCGGACGTTCCGGAGCCACGTCAAGGATGACCGCCGCAGCCGGCGATAAGCGCCTTCAGAAGTAAGAGGAGTAAGCGATGGAAGCCAGGGCTCAGGCGCGGTTCGTCCGCGTCACGCCCCTCAAGGCCCGCCGTGTGGTGGACCTTATTCGCGGGCTGCCCGCTTCGGAGGCGCAGGCCGTGCTGCAGTTCGCTCCCCAGTCGGCGAGCGAGCCGATCTACAAGGTGCTCTCGAGCGCCATGGCGAACGCAGAGCACAATTTCGATCTCGACCCCCAGACGCTCGTCGTGAGCCGCGCGTGGGTCGACGAGGGCCCGACTCTGAAGCGGTTCCGGCCGCGCGCGCAGGGTCGTGCCTATCGGATCAACAAGCGGACGAGCCACATCACCGTGATCGTGGAGTCCCGCGAGCCGAAGGGAAGGACCCGATAGTGGGCCAGAAGGTTAACCCGCACGGGTTCCGCCTCGGCATCACGACCGACTTCAAGAGCCGGTGGTACGCCGACAAGCTGTACAAGTCGTACGTCGCTGAGGACGTGTCGATCCGCCGCATGCTGCAGAAGGGCATGGAGCGGGCCGGTATCTCCAAGGTGGAGATCGAGCGTACGACCGACCGCGTTCAGGTCGACATCCACACCGCGCGCCCGGGCATCGTCATCGGCCGCCGCGGCGCGGAGGCCGACCGTATCCGTGGCGACCTGGAGAAGCTGACCAAGAAGCAGGTTCAGCTCAACATCCTCGAGGTGAAGAACCCCGAGATCGACTCCCAGCTCGTCGCGCAGGGTGTCGCCGAGCAGCTCTCCAGCCGTGTCTCCTTCCGCCGTGCCATGCGCAAGGCGATGCAGTCGGCCATGAAGAGCGGCGCCAAGGGCATCCGGGTGCAGTGCTCCGGTCGTCTGGGCGGCGCCGAGATGTCGCGGTCGGAGTTCTACCGCGAGGGCCGGGTGCCGCTGCACACGCTGCGCGCGGACATCGACTACGGCTTCTACGAGGCCCGTACCACCTTCGGCCGGATCGGCGTGAAGGTGTGGATCTACAAGGGTGAGGCTCCGACGAGCCGCGCCGAGCGCGAGGCGGCTGCCGCCGGTGCTCGTGCCGGCCAGCGTCGTGAGCGTGATGACCGTCGGGGTGGCGGCGGCGGCGACCGTCCGCGCCGTGGTGGCGGTGGCGCCGGTGGCGGCGCCCGCCGTGGCGGTGGTCGTGGCGACCGCGCCCCCAGGACTGAGGCGGCCGCTCAGGCCGCCCCCGAGACCGGCCCGGCTGCGCAGCCGGGTGCTGAAGGGAGCTGACCATGCTGATCCCGCGCAGGGTCAAGCACCGCAAGCAGCACCGGCCTGACCGCAGCGGAGCCGCCAAGGGCGGCACCAGGGTCGTCTTCGGCGAGTTCGGTATCCAGGCGCTTGAGCACTCTTACGTGACCAACCGCCAGATCGAGTCCGCTCGTATCGCGATGACCCGTCACATCCGTCGCGGCGGCAAGGTGTGGATCAACATCTACCCCGACCGTCCCCTGACGAAGAAGCCCGCCGAGACCCGCATGGGTTCCGGTAAGGGTTCTCCGGAGTGGTGGATCGCCAACGTCAAGCCCGGACGCGTGATGTTCGAGCTGTCCGGCGTGACGGAGACTGTGGCGCGTGAGGCGCTGCAGCGCGCGATCCACAAGCTCCCGATGAAGTGCAAGATCGTTAAGCGTGAAATGGGTGAGGCGTGATGGCTAAGGGCCTGACCGCCGGCGAGCTGCGAGTGGAGGACCAGGACACTCTGGTCCAGAAGCTCAAGGAGGCCAAGGAGGAGCTGTTCAACCTCCGCTTCCAGGCAGCGACCGGTCAGTTGGAGAGCCACGGGCGGCTGCGGGCCGTCCGCCGCGAGATCGCCCGTATCTACACCGTGATGCGCGAGCGCGAGCTTCGCATCGTCACGGTCGAGAAGGAGACGAGCGATGGCTGAGACCGAGACCACCGAGACGGGCGCCGAAGTCGACGACCGCAAGTTCCGCAAGGTCCGCGAGGGCCTGGTCGTCAGCGACAAGATGGACAAGACCGTCGTCGTCGTCGTCGAGGACCGCGTCAAGCACCGTCTGTACGGCAAGGTCATCCGCCGTACGACCAAATACAAGGCACACGACGAGTCCAACGCCTGTGGCGTGGGCGACCGCGTGCTTCTGATGGAGACCCGCCCTCTGTCCGCTACCAAGCGGTGGAGGATCGTGGAGATCCTCGAGAAGGCGAAGTAACACTCGCTTCTCGGATATACCGCGCCTCGTGGGGGTGGCGACATCCCCACGACGGCGTCCAAGGACGCGGGGCCGCAAGGCCTCGCGTCGCCTGCGGTGCGGCGCCGCGTAGCCCGTTCCGTCCGGATCGAGAGGTACGGACGAGCGTGCGCGTGGCGCTGTGGCCGGAGGAACAAGACAACATCGGGTTCCGCCAGGCTCAGCGATGAGAACCAGCGCGACTAACAGGAGTTAAAACGTGATCCAGCAGGAGTCGCGGCTCAAGGTCGCCGACAACACGGGTGCCAAGGAGATTCTTTGCATCCGCGTTCTCGGTGGCTCTGGCCGACGCTACGCCGGTATCGGTGACATCATCGTCGCCACTGTCAAGGACGCCCTGCCCGGCAGCACGGGCGTCAAGAAGGGCGATGTGGTCAAGGCCGTCATCGTCCGCACGGTCAAGGAGCGTCGCCGGCCCGACGGCTCCTACATCCGCTTCGACGAGAACGCCGCCGTCATCATCAAGGACAGCGGTGACCCTCGCGGCACCCGTATCTTCGGCCCGGTGGGCCGTGAGCTGCGCGACAAGAAGTTCATGCGCATCATCTCGCTCGCGCCGGAGGTGCTGTAATGCCGAAGCTGCATGTGAAGAAGGGCGACCTGGTCCAGGTCATCGCCGGTAAGAACAAGGGTGCCAAGGGGCATGTGATCGCCACCTTCCCGCGCGAGGACCGCGTGGTCGTCGAGGGCGTCAACATGATCAAGAAGCACCAGAAGGAGCAGCAGGGTCCGCGCGGCACCCAGGCGGGTGGCGTGCAGACCATGGAGGCTCCCATTCACGTGAGCAACGTGAAGAAGCTCAAGGAAGACAAGCCCGCCGAAAAGCCCGCCGACAAGAAGGCCGACAAGGCCGACGAGACGGGTGAGGACAGCTGATGACTGCCACGACCACTGAGACCGAGCGCCCGACGCCGCGCCTCAAGACGAAGTACCGCGAGGAGATCGCGGCTCAGCTTCGCGAGGACTTCGGCATCGAGAACGTCATGCAGATCCCCGGCCTGGTGAAGATCAAGGTCAACATGGGTGTCGGCGAGGCGGCTCGCGACTCGAAGCTCATCGAGGGCGCTGTCCGCGACCTCACCGTGATCACCGGCCAGAAGCCGGCCGTCGTCCGGGCCCGCAAGTCCATCGCGCAGTTCAAGCTGCGTGAGGGCATGCCGATCGGCGCGCACGTCACTCTCCGCGGTGACCGCATGTGGGAGTTCCTTGACCGGCTGCTGTCGCTGGCGCTGCCGCGCATCAGGGACTTCCGCGGCCTGTCGCCGAAGCAGTTCGACGGCAACGGCAACTACACCTTCGGTCTGACCGAGCAGGTCATGTTCCACGAGGTCGACCAGGACAAGGTCGACCGGCCGCGGGGCATGGACATCACGGTCGTGACCACCGCGAAGACTGACGACCAGGGCCGGGCGCTGCTCAAGCTTCTCGGCTTCCCGTTCAAGGAGGCCTGATATGGCGAAGAAGTCGCTGATCGCCAAGGCGGCGCGCAAGCCGAAGTTCAACGTCCGCGGCTACACCCGCTGCACTCGCTGCGGGCGTCCCAGGGCCGTCTACAGGAAGTTCGGCCTGTGCCGTGTGTGCTTCCGCGAGATGGCGCACCGGGGCGAGCTGCCTGGCATCACCAAGTCCAGCTGGTAGTTACTCTTGGGGGCGGCGCGTGTCGTCCCTGAAGGCGGCAGCTGGCCGTACATATCCGTAAATGTCAAAACCAGGGGGCTCTCCTAGAGAGCACCCATGACCGCGCCGAAGGTCCACCGGCAGAGCAGTGCCCGGCAGCAGTGCCGGACGCTGAAACTTGGCCGACTGGAAACCGCGGCGAGGAAGGCCACTGGCCATGACGATGACCGACCCGATCGCAGACATGCTCACACGTCTGCGCAATGCGAATTCGGCGTACCACGAAAGCGTGTCGATGCCGTACTCGAAGATCAAGGCGCACATCGCCGAGATCCTCCAGCAGGAGGGATACATCCAGTCTTGGGCCGTCGAAGACGCCAAGGTTGGCAAGAACCTCGTGGTGGAGCTCAAGTTCGGTCCGACCCGTGAGCGGTCGCTCGCTGGCCTGCGCCGGGTGTCGAAGCCCGGACTGCGGGTCTATGCGAAGAAGGACAACCTGCCCCGAGTTCTGGGAGGGCTGGGCGTCGCGATCATCTCGTCGTCCGCCGGTCTCATGACCGACAAGCAGGCCGGCAAGCGTGGTGTAGGCGGGGAAGTCCTCGCCTACGTCTGGTAGAGGGGAGGAATACAGCATGTCGAGAATCGGACGGCTGCCCATCCCTGTGCCCGGCGGCGTAGACATCACGATCAACGGTCGGGATGTCCAGGTCAAGGGCCCGAAGGGCACGCTTTCTCACACGGTCGCCGAGCCCATCGCGGTGGACCGCGACG
This sequence comes from Nonomuraea glycinis, assembly GCF_014646515.1. Lineage (GTDB taxonomy): Bacteria > Actinomycetota > Actinomycetes > Streptosporangiales > Streptosporangiaceae > Nonomuraea > Nonomuraea glycinis. Next base: position 142,962 of record NZ_BMNK01000009.1, on the reverse strand, counting down.
ATGACGGCGCCATCGCAGTGACTCGTCCCAACGACGAGAACAAGGTCCGTGCGCTGCACGGGCTGTCCCGGACGCTGATCGCCAACATGGTGCAGGGCGTCACCCAGGGCTACTCCAAGACCCTGGAGATCGTCGGAGTCGGTTACCGCGTTCAGGCCAAGGGCCCGTCGCAGCTGGAGTTCGCACTGGGCTTCAGTCACCCGGTCATCGTCAACGCCCCTGAGGGCGTCACCTTCCGCGTCGAGAAGCCGACCCTGTTCCATGTGGACGGCATCGACAAGCAGAAGGTCGGCGAGGTCGCGGCCAACATCCGCAAGTTGCGCAAGCCCGACCCGTACAAGGGCAAGGGTGTGCGTTACCAGGGCGAACAGATCCGCCGCAAGGTCGGAAAGGCTGGTAAGTAGGCATGGCTCCGAAGACTGCGTTCGGCAAGCACACGGCTGCCCGCACCGTCTCGCGGGCCCGCCGTCACCGCCGCGTCCGCAAGAACGTCGTCGGTACGGCCCAGCGCCCGCGCTTGGTCGTCAACCGTTCGACCCGTCACCTGTTCGTGCAGATCGTGGACGACTCCGTCGGCCACACTCTGGTGAGCGCGTCCACCATGGACTCCTCGCTGCGCACGCTCGAGGCGGACAAGACCGAGAAGGCCAAGAAGGTCGGCGAGCTCCTCGCTCAGCGGGCCAAGGAAGCCGGGATCACGGCGGTCGTGTTCGACCGTGGTGGCAACCGCTACGCGGGGCGCATCGCCGCCCTGGCGGACAGCGCTCGCGAAGGCGGGCTCGAGTTCTGATGCGGGCCCGGCAATCGCAACTGATACTGGCAACTGAGATGAGGAACCACTGATGGCTGCAGCTCCGCGTCGCGGTGGCGGCACCGGTGGCGAGCGGCGTGACCGTCGTGACGATCGCCGCGGCGGCGCCGCCGACAAGGGCGTCTCGTACATCGAGCGCGTAGTGAAGATCAACCGAGTGGCCAAGGTCGTGAAGGGTGGTCGTCGCTTCAGCTTCACCGCCCTGGTCGTCGTCGGTGACGGCAACGGCATGGTCGGCGTCGGCTACGGCAAGGCCAAGGAAGTTCCCGCGGCCATCGCCAAGGGCGTCGAAGAGGCGAAGAAGCACTTCTTCAAGGTGCCTCGGATCCAGGGCACCATCCCGCACATCGTGCAGGGTGAGGAGGCGGCCGGTGTCGTCTTCCTCCGCCCGGCCTCGGCCGGTACCGGCGTCATCGCCGGTGGCCCGGTGCGTGCGGTCCTGGAGTGCGCCGGCATCCACGACGTGCTGTCCAAGTCGCTCGGCTCGGACAACCCGATCAACATCGTGCACGCCACCGTGGCGGCTCTGAAGGGTCTTTCCCGGCCCGAGGAGATCGCCGCTCGCCGTGGCCTGCCGATCGAGGACGTGGCTCCGGCCCGGATGCTCAGGGCTCAGCGTGAAGGCATCGCGGAGGCCGCAGCGGCGAAGGCGGTGAGCTAGTCGATGGCACGCCTGAAGATCACTCAGGTTCGCTCGAAGATCGGTGGCAAGCAGAACCAGCGTGACTCGCTGCGTTCTCTTGGCCTGAAGCGAATCGGCGACGTCGTCGTCAAGGAGGACCGGCCCGAGATTCGTGGCATGGTCTCCGTGGTGACGCACCTCGTCGCCGTGGAAGAGGTCGACTAGTCATGACTGACAACGCTCCGCTGAAGATTCACGACCTGCGTCCTGCTCCTGGCTCCAACAAGTCCAAGGTCCGCAAGGGCCGGGGCGAGGCGTCCAAGGGCAAGACCGCTGGTCGCGGCACCAAGGGCAGTCGTGCCCGTACGACGGTCCCCCTCGGTTTCGAGGGTGGCCAGGTGCCGCTGCAGAGGCGTCTGCCGAAGCTCAAGGGCTTCTCCAACGCCATGTTCAAGACGACCTACCAGGTCGTCAACCTGGACAAGCTCGGCGAGCTGTTCCCCGACGGTGGCGAGGTCACCGTCGAGACGCTGGTCGCCAAGGGCGCTGTCCGCAAGAACCAGCCGGTCAAGGTGCTCGGCACCGGTGACATCTCGGTCTCGGTGAACGTGACGGCGCATGCCTTCTCGTCCGCCGCGAAGGAGAAGATCGCCGCTGCTGGGGGTTCCGTTACCGAGCTGTAAGAGCCATTACGAGGCGTGGGGGTTCTGACAATGGGCCCCCACGCCCGTAGTGCGTTAGAGTTCGCGAGACAGCAGGATCCTGTCCTGCTCGACTGACCTGAGACTTCAGATGGCAGATCCCCGCACCATCGCATACTCACACCGCCTTATGGGCGCGCAGGAGGGACCGTGCTGACCGCGTTTACCCGGGCGTTCCGGACACCGGACCTGCGCAAGAAGTTGCTCTTCACTCTGGGCATCATCGCGCTGTTCCGTCTCGGCTCGGTTCTTCCGACTCCGGGCGTTCACGTCCAGAACCTCGCGGCCTGTTTCGATCAGGCCCGTACCGGCGACACCGGCAACATCTACGGAATGGTGCAGCTGTTCAGCGGCGGCGCGCTTCTGAAGCTGTCGGTTTTCGCGCTGGGCATCATGCCCTACATCACCGCGAGCATCATTCTTCAGCTGCTCGTCGTCGTGATTCCACGCCTGGAAGCCCTCAAGAAAGAGGGCCAGTCCGGGCAAGCCAAGATCACACAGTACACCCGTTATCTGACGATCGCTCTCGGTGTCCTGCAGTCCACGGCGTTCATCGCGCTGGCGCGCTCGGGGCAGCTGTTCCCCAACTGCCAGCAGGACGTGCTGCTCGACCCGGACAACGTGTTCCAGATCGTCACCATGGTCCTCATCATGACCGCGGGCACGTCCGTGATCATGTGGCTGGGTGAGCTGATCACCGACCGGGGTGTCGGCAACGGCATGTCGATCCTGATCTTCACCTCTGTGGTCTCCATCTTCCCCTCCGAGCTCGCCAACATCTTCCAGGCGAACAAGTTCACCTTCGCGGTGGTCCTGGTGGTCGGCATCTTCATGGTCGCCGCGGTCGTCTTCGTCGAGCAGGCGCAGCGCCGCATCCCGGTCCAGTACGCCAAGCGCATGGTCGGCCGCCGGATGTACGGCGGGACCTCGACCTACATCCCGCTGAAGGTCAACCAGGCCGGCATCATCCCGGTCATCTTCGCCTCGTCGCTGCTCTACCTTCCGCAGCTCGTGACCTCGCTGTTCGCCAACGCCGAGAACCCGAACGCGGTCGTCCAGTGGATCTCCCAGAACCTGGCCACCGGTGACACGCCGATCTACATGGCCACCTTCTTCCTGCTGATCGTGTTCTTCACGTACTTCTACGTGTCCATCACTTTCAACCCCGCTGAAGTAGCGGACAACATGAAGAAGTACGGTGGGTTCATTCCGGGCATCCGCCCGGGCCGGCCGACGGCTGAATACCTCAGTTTCGTACTCAGCCGTCTGACCGCGCCTGGCTCGCTCTATCTGGGTCTGATCTCCATGGTCCCGATCGTCGCGCTGGCGGTGGCCGGTGCGAGCCAGAACTTCCCGTTCGGAGGGACGAGCATTCTGATCATGGTTGGTGTCGGCCTGGACACGGTAAAGCAGATCGAGGCTCAGCTGCAGCAGCGTAATTACGAAGGTTTCCTCCGGTAGTGCGTCTCGTTCTGGTCGGGCCCCCTGGAGCGGGTAAAGGGACTCAGGCCCAGTACATCGCATCGAACCTGTCGATCCCGAAGATTTCGACAGGTGACATCTTCCGTGCCAACGTTTCCGGCGGCACGGAGCTCGGCAAGCTGGCCAAGACATACATGGATCGTGGCGATCTGGTGCCCGACGAGGTCACCATCGCCATGGTCCGTGATCGCCTCTCCGAGGACGACGCGCAGGACGGCTTCCTGCTCGACGGCTTCCCGCGCAACGAGCCGCAGGCGGAGATTCTCAAGAAGATGCTGGCCGACTGGGGACAGGCGCTCGACCTGGTCCTGGAGTTGGTGGTCGACGACGACGAGGTCGTCAGACGACTGGCGGGCCGGCGTACCTGCAGCCAGTGCGGCCGCATCTGGCATGTGGAGTTCGACGACAAGCAGGATGACAAGTGCGACGCCTGTGGCGGCGCGTTGTTCCAGCGTGACGATGACAAAGAAGACACCGTCAGGCACCGCCTTGAGGTCTATCAGGAGCAGACGTCGCCGCTGATCGCCTACTACGCGGACGAGGGCATCCTCGTCGGGGTCGATGCGACTGGCCCGGTCGAAGAGGTAACCCAACGGGCCATGGATGCCATTCGGCCCTTCATAGGTTAGATGTGACGACCGACTGCGGAGGTGGCACGGATTTCCGTGCCACCTCGCGGCTATTGTGGGGGGAATTGGGCTCCCGCCTCTGCCCGTTGAAGCACCTGGGGGTGCCGTAAGTGTTCAAGAAGAACCGGCATGGAATTCAGATCAAGACGCCTGAGCAGCTCGAGAAGATGCGCGGGGCAGGACTGGTGGTCGGGCGCACGCTCGACCTGCTGAAGCGCTCGGTCGAGCCCGGCATGACGCCGCTCGATCTCGACGTCATCGCCGAGAAGGCGATCAGGGGCGAGGGCGCCATCCCGTCGTTCAAGGGCTATCAGGGCTTTCCCGCCACCATCTGCGCCTCGGTGAACAACGAGGTCGTGCACGGCATCCCGACGAACGCCCGCAAGCTTCGCGAGGGCGATGTCATCTCGATCGACTGCGGCGCCATCCTCGACGGCTGGCACGGCGACTCCGCGGTCACCGTCCCGGTGGGCGAGGTGGACCCGAAGCTGACCGAGCTGATGCGGATCACCGAAGAGGCGATGTGGAGCGGCATCAGGGCGCTCACCGTCGGCCGGCACCTGTCGGACATCGGCTACGAGATCGAGCGTTATGTGAGATCTCAGGGCCGCTACGGCATCCCTCAGGAGTACGGCGGCCACGGCATCGGCACCGAGATGCACATGGACCCGTGGATCGCCAACCATGGCAAGCCCGGCAGAGGTCCCGTGCTGGAGCCCGGCATGTGCCTGGCCATCGAGCCCATGGTCAACCTCGGCTCGGACCGCACCCGGGTGCTGGCCGACGACTGGACCGTCGTGACGGTCGACGGTAAGGCGTCCGCACACTTCGAGCACAGCGTCGCGGTGACACATAATGGTCCTTGGGTGCTTACCGCCCTGGATGGGGGCAAAGAGCGCCTGGCACAGCCGTAAACGAGCCAGGAGTGGTGGGTGGTATGGCGCAGAGCCCCGAGATGCGTGCCTCCGACGTCGACAGGGACAAGGTGGCGGCGGTGCTGCGTGAACACACCGCAGAGGGCCGCATCACCATGGACGAGTTCAACGAGCGGCTCGAACAGCTCTACAAGAGCAGGACCTATGGTGAGCTAGCCCGGTTAACGGCCGATCTCCCGGATGTGGACCTGCGCAACCGCCCGGCGAAGATCACACCGCAGCCGGTGGCCAAGTCGACGGGGATGCACCCCGGGATGAAGGCGGCCTGGAGCGCGTGGGCGGGGGCCAGCGCCATCAACTGGGTGATCTGGTTGATCGTCAGCTTCACGGCCGAACACTTCATCTATCCGTGGCCGCTGTGGGTGATGGGCCCGTGGGGGGCGATCCTGCTGGTCAGCACCATTTTCGGCAGTGGGCCGCAGGAGAAGAAGTAGCGGTCGTCTGTGCACTAGTGCGCAGTGCGTATTCCTACACTGTGTGAAATCGCGCGCGTTCCTAACGTAAGCGGTGTTCAGCGAGACACCACTCACGGAGGCACACCATGCGCAAGCTCCTCGCGGCTACCGCCCTCGCCGGCTCGATGGCTCTCACCGGTGTGGCCGTCGCCCCCGCAGCCCAGGCGGCCACCTCCGGCGCCACCGAGGTGACCACGTCGACCACGTCGGCCGGCAACTGGGGCAAGTACTACTCCAGCAACAAGAAGGCCTACACCTACGGGAAGACCTGGAAGTCCGGCGGCAAGGTCTACACCCACTGGTACGGCAAGGAGTTCACGTCCAAGCAGGGCTACATCTGGTTCCGGTACGAGTACAACAGCGGCCGGACCGGCAAGCACTTCTACGGCTGGAACGGCTCGCACGACCACACCTGGTCCAAGCGGGACATCAAGAAGGTGTGGACGTACACCTGCTGGGGCGGCAAGTTCTCCTTCTGCGGCTCGGCCCACCGGATCTACTGATCGTGTGACGTGGCGCACCCAATGATCCCCGACATTCCCCGAAGGCCCGCCGGTTCTCCGGCGGGCCTTATGCTGTGTTCGACCCCGGGCCGTGCCATGTAGGAAACGCTCCCCGTACGAGGGAGATGGCGTGAGGTGGGAGATTGGTCGGGTAGACTGGCCTCTGGTTGTGTCAGGACACCTGGCACGCGTTTCGCGTTCTACTCTCAGGTGTCGTACACTCCTTAGTCGGCTCACTATGACTACCACGCGTCGGCGACCCTTGGCGGTCGCCGCTCTCTTCGAAGCGTGAGGTCGCGGCTGCTTAGTGAACCGGAGCCTCAGACGACCGATCAGTGAAACGCGAGGGATTTTGGCCAAGAAAGACGGCGCCATCGAGATCGAGGGCACTGTGGTTGAGTCGCTCCCGAACGCTATGTTCCGGGTGCAGCTCGATAACGGCCATAAGGTCCTGGCCCACATCAGCGGACGGATGCGGATGCACTACATCCGAATCCTTCCTGACGACCGGGTAGTCGTTGAACTGAGCCCCTACGACCTTAGTCGCGGGCGGATCGTCTACCGATACAAGTAAGACGTCTGAGGAACAAGGACAATGAAGGTAAAGCCGAGCGTCAAGAAGATCTGCGACAAGTGCAAGGTGATTCGCCGGCACGGTCGCGTCATGGTGATCTGCGACAACCTGCGCCACAAGCAGCGCCAGGGCTAGTCGCCGCAAGGCTTCTCCGAGTCCGCCCCAGCAGGGAGCGGACTCGACGCATGAGGAGCCTGAGCAAGTAATCGCGTGCTACACCCGAGCAGGCGTGCCCTCACGGGCGCGGACCACTCGGGAGACCCCCGGTCGGAGGCCGGGGCCCTCACCCCGGGCATGGGGAGGGGAAGTGGCGCGCCAGACCTCCGCCACAACGAAGGAGAATGCCCGACCATGGCTCGCCTGGTTGGCGTCGACCTCCCCCGCGACAAGCGGCTGGAGATCGCTCTCACCTACATCTACGGCATCGGCCGCACCCGCGCCCAGGAGATCCTCCAGGCCACCGGGATCAGCGGCGACCTCCGTGTGCACCAGCTCTCCGACACCGAGCTCGTCCCGATGCGTGACTACATCGAGTCGACCTTCAAGATCGAGGGCGACCTGCGCCGCGAGGTTCAGGCCGACATCCGTCGCAAGATCGAGATCGGTTGTTACCAGGGCATCAGGCACCGCAAGGGCCTGCCCGTCCACGGTCAGCGCACCCAGACCAACGCGCGCACCCGTAAGGGCAAGAAGAAGACCGTGGCCGGCAAGAAGAAGCCCGGTAAGAAGTAATCCTCGCAGCCGCGACCGAACCACCTGGAGTGAAGGCAACCAATGCCTCCTAAGAGCCGTCAGGGTGCGCCCAAGAAGGTGCGCCGCAAGGAAAAGAAGAACGTCGCTCACGGGCACGCCCACATCAAGAGCACGTTCAACAACACGATCGTCTCGATCACCGACCCGAACGGGAACGTGATCTCCTGGGCCAGCGCCGGCCACGTGGGTTTCAAGGGCTCCCGTAAGTCCACCCCGTTCGCCGCTCAGATGGCCGCCGAGAACGCCGCCCGCCGCGCCATGGAGCACGGCATGCGCAAGGTCGACGTGTTCGTCAAGGGTCCCGGCTCCGGCCGTGAGACCGCGATCCGCTCCCTCCAGGCCACCGGCCTCGAAGTGGGTTCGATCCAGGACGTCACGCCCGTCCCGCACAACGGCTGCCGTCCGCCGAAGCGCCGCCGCGTCTGATTCCCAGGAGATATTGAGAAATGGCTCGTTACACGGGCGCGGACTGCAAGCTCTGCCGTCGCGAGAAGACCAAGCTCTTCCTCAAGGGCAGCAAGTGCGAATCCGCCAAGTGCCCCATCGAAATCCGTCCTTACCCCCCGGGTGAGCACGGTCGCGGACGTCCCAAGGAGTCCGAGTACCAGCTTCAGCTTCGTGAGAAGCAGAAGACCCGTCGCATTTACGGCGTCCTCGAGAAGCAGTTCCGCAACTACTACGAGGAAGCCGCCGGCAAGGCGGGCAAGTCGGGTGAGGTGCTGCTCCAGATTCTGGAGAGCCGTCTCGACAACGTCGTCTACCGCGCCGGGTTCGCTCAGTCGCGTGACGCCGCCCGCCAGCAGGTCCGCCACGGCCACATCATGGTGAACGGCAAGAAGGTCGACATTCCTTCTTACCGTGTGCGCGAGCACGACATCATCGAGGTCCGTGAGACCAAGCGCAACCTCCTGCCCTACGAGGTGGCTCGCGCCACCGCCGGCGACCGTACGGTCCCGGCCTGGCTGGGCGTCGTGCCGGACAAGCTCCGCGTCCTGATTCACCAGCTGCCGGTTCGCCAGCAGATCGACACCCAGGTGCAGGAGCAGCTGATCGTCGAGTACTACTCCAAGTAGTAGCTCGTCTTCTGGTTCGCGTACGGATTTCCGTACGCGAACTAGGCTGTTTATCGGAGTGGCGTCATATAGCGGGCGCCACACGAAAAAGGGGAGAACCCACTCATGCTGATCGCTCAGCGCCCGACTCTTCTCGAAGAGTCGATCGACGACACGCGCTCCAGGTTCGTCATCGAGCCGCTGGAGCCGGGTTTCGGCTACACCATCGGCAACTCGCTCCGCCGCACGCTGCTGTCGTCCATTCCGGGCGCGGCCGTGACGAGCATCCGGGTCGAGGGTGTGCTGCACGAGTTCTCGACCGTTCCCGGGGTCAAGGAAGACGTCACCGACATCATCCTCAACCTCAAGGAGCTCGTCGTCTCGTCCGAGCACGACGAGCCGGTCGTGATGTACCTGCGCAAGCAGGGCCCGGGTGAGGTCACCGCCGCCGACATCGCGCCGCCGGCCGGTGTCGAGGTGCACAACCCCGAGCTGCGCATCGCCACGCTCAACGGCAAGGCGAAGCTGGAGATGGAGCTGACCGTCGAGCGCGGTCGCGGCTACGTCTCCGCCGCGCAGAACAAGCAGCCGGGCCAGGAGATCGGTCGCATCCCGATCGACTCCATCTACTCCCCGGTGCTCAAGGTCACCTACAAGGTCGAGGCGACCCGAGTCGAGCAGCGTACCGACTTCGACCGTCTGATCCTGGACGTCGAGACGAAGCCGGCCATGAAGCCCCGCGACGCGGTGGCCTCCGCCGGTAAGACCCTCGTCGAGCTCTTCGGCCTGGCCCGTGAGCTCAACGTCGAGGCCGAGGGCATCGACATCGGCCCGTCGCCGACCGACGCCGCCCTGGCCGCCGATCTGGCGCTGCCGATCGAGGAGCTCAACCTCACGGTTCGCTCCTACAACTGCCTCAAGCGCGAGGGCATCCACACCGTGGGTGAGCTCGTCGCCCGCAGTGAGCAGGACCTTCTCGACATAAGGAACTTCGGCGCCAAGTCCATCGAGGAGGTCAAGCAGAAGCTCCACGAGATGACGCTGGCCCTCAAGGACTCCCCGCCCGGGTTCGACCCGAGCGCGGTCGCCGGTGCCGGTTACGACGACGACGACAGCGCGTACGTCGAGACCGAGCAGTACTGACCCTGAGAGGGCTTCGGCCCTCACGACCTCGTGCTGGGCGGCCCGTCCGCCCGGCGCGGGGACACTGACGGACCGCGTCGCCTGACGCGGCCGGCCCGACCCCGGTACCTGGTACGGCCGGGGCGGGTGAACTCACAAGGAGAGAGCAATGCCCAAGCCCACCAAGGGCGCGCGTCTTGGCGGCAGCGCGGCGCACGAGCGGCTGATCCTGGCCAACCTCGCCACGGACCTGTTCCGCCACGGCAAGATCCGCACCACGGTGACGAAGGCCAAGCGCCTGCGGCCGCTGGCGGAGCGCCTGATCACCAAGGCGAAGAAGGGTGACATCCACAACCGTCGCCAGGTGCTGACCGTCGTCAAGGACAAGGGCGTCGTGCACCACCTGTTCACGGAGATCGCGCCGACGTTCGCCGAGCGCCCGGGCGGCTACACCCGGATCACCAAGATCGGTGCGCGTAAGGGCGACAACGCCCCCATGGCGGTCATCGAGCTGGTGGCCGAGCCCCTGAACCCGGTCACCGTCTCGCGCACCACGGAGGCTCCGGCCGCCGCGGAGACCGCTCCGGCCGCCGCCGAGACCGAGGAGACGGCTCCGGCCGCCGAGGCCACGGAGGCTCCCGCCGAGGAGACCGCCGCCGCCGACGCTCCCGCCGCCGAGGCCAAGGACGAGGCGAAGAAGGACGAGGCCTGATCCACTCAGGCCGGCAGAATCGGGCCCGGACCCCTCCGCGGGGGCCGGGCCCTTTTCTCATGTACGCCGGTCAGGGCGCCGGCGGTAGCGTCCGATGGTCCGGCGACTTTCTGGAGGGATGATCGTGGTACGGCTCCGACTCGACCTCGGCTACGACGGGAGCGACTTCTCCGGCTGGGCCAGGCAGCCCGGCCTGCGTACCGTCCAGGGCGAGATCGAGCAGGCGCTCGGCAAGATTCTGCGGCTCGCCGAGGCGCCGATGCTGACGGTCGCCGGGCGTACGGACGCGGGCGTGCACGCACGCGGTCAGGTGGCGCACGTCGATGTGGCCGACGACGCGCTCGCCGAGCTCGACGGCAATCGGGCCGGGACGCTGGGAACGGATGAGCGGCTCTCTGCGCTCGTGCGCCGGCTCGGGGGTGTCCTACCTCCAGATGTACGGGTTTTTCGGGTCACGGTGGCTCCTGAGGGCTTTGACGCCCGATTCTCGGCCATGTCCAGGCGGTACGCCTACCGGGTGAGCGACGCCGTCGGGGGCGTTGACCCGTTGCGGCGGCAGGAGGTCGTCTGGCACAACCGGGCGCTCGATGTGGACGCGCTCAACACGGCCGCCGCCCGGCTGCTGGGTGAGCACGACTTCGCGGCGTTCTGCAAGAAGCGCGAGGGCGCCACCACGATCCGGGAGCTGCAACGGCTCGACTGGGTGCGGGGCGGCGATGGGGTGCTGGTCGCCACCGTCGTGGCCGACGCGTTCTGCCACTCGATGGTGCGGGCCCTGGTCGGCTCCCTGCTCGCCGCGGGTGACGGGCGGCGGCCGGTCGAATGGCCGGGGCAGGTGCTGGCGAAGGCCGTACGCGATTCTGGAGTGCATGTGGCGCCCGCGCACGGCCTGTGCCTGGAAGAGGTGAGCTACCCACCGGAGGCGGAGCTCGCGGCGCGAGCGCGCGCCACCCGGCGGGTCAGAACGCTGTCAGCTGTCGGCGACGCGGCGCTCGAGGACCAGTGACGTCTGGTCGCGGAAGGCGCTGCTGACCTTGACCAGGGTCTTCTCCTTGGCCGTCGGCGTGTGGCCGTCGGCGTGGGTGGCGTAGCTGAAGACGATGTAGCGGCCCCACACCAGCCCGGCCGCGTAGCCGCCCGCGATGTGCACGCGGTCGCCGCCCGAGCCCGCTGAGCCGGGCAGGCCGCGGAACCAGAGGTTGCGGTTGAGGTTCTTGGCCTTGTCGACGCGCAGGGCGGCGTCCTTGCTGGGCAGGACCGCGATGCCGGTCGTCACCGCCCAGCGGCGTTTGGCGTCGACGTAGGTCGCGCGCACGACACGGCTGCACTTCTGCTCGCGCAGCGCCTCGGCGAACGCGCCCGCGGCCGCCTCCTGGCAGCTCGCGGCCACGTCGGACTTGACCCGGGTGAAGGTGGCGCCCGCCGCGCTCACCTTCTTCTTCGGGAACGCCTCCTTCAGCGACAGCTTCTTCGGATCGGTGATCTCGGAGTTGAGTATGGCGGCGCCGGCGGCCTCGGCAGGGGTGGGGACGGCGGGGGCGGCCGTGGGGGTCGCCGACGGCGGGGCGGAGACGGAGGCGGAGGGCGCGGCTTCCGGGGCGGCTTCGGGGGCGGGCGCGCTGACCGAGCGGACGGCGAAGAAACCGCCGGTCGCGACGCCGGCCAGCACCAGCACACCCAGGGTGGCGAACAGCGCCCGCTTGCTCTTGCCCGGCTGCTCGACCACCTGCAGGGGAGTGAACGGCGGCTGCCTGAACGCGGCGCCACCTTGCGGCTGGAGGTCAGGGGGCGCGGCGCCGCCGGGGGGAAGGGCCAGGGCGGGACGCCGGCCCCAGGTCTCCTGGTTGAACGGGAGGTCGGGGAGCTTGTCCTGCTGCTGCTCGCCGTGCGGGGTCGGTGGCCAGACCGGGACGTCGCCCGCGGGTGCGTCCGGCTGTTCCCTGCCCTGGTTGGGGTCGAACAGCGGGGACGGCGGCAGCTTGGGGCCCGGGGTCGGGGTGGCCCTGCCCGGGATGGCCTTCCTGGTGGCGGACGGCGAGGTGGCCTCGTCCGTGTCGGCCGGCACCGGCGCGCTGAACGGCGCGGCGCCGGCCTGCGCGGCGATCGCGCCTGCGCCGAACGGTATGTCGCCCGGCCAGGGGGTGGGCGGCGTGCTCTGGTCGGTGCCGTGCGGTGCGACGGGTGGCGGCGTGGCCTGCCCGGTGCCGTGCAGTGGGGCGGGTGGTGGCGTGGCCTGGCCGGTGCCGTGCGGTGGGGCGGTCGGCGGGGCCGTCTCGCTCGTGCCGGACGCTGCTGCCGGTGGGCGGCCGGTCGTCGGGTGCTGCGCCGTGGCATGCGGGTTGACCTGCGGTGCCGGGGCGGTGGCGTGCGGGTCGACGTGCTGCGCCGGGGCGGTGGCGTGCGGGTCGACGTGCTGCGCCGGGGTCGTGGGAGCGTCGGCATCGGGTCGTGCGGGGCCGCTGCGGGGCGCGTCGTGCGCGCCGTCCCCGGGGTCGAGTTCGCCGGTCGCGGCCGGCCAGGGCGGCATGGCGGGCGTGTCAGTGACGGGTGCGGGCCACACCTGCATGCCCGCCGCCGCGGCGGTGAACGCCGGTGGCGGCTCCCACCGGGGCGCGCCGGGAACCACGGGCTCCTTCGCGGGCTGGGACATTGCGGTCTCGTGGCCCGGGTGCGCGGCTTGGGGCATGGCGGCCTCGTGGCCTGGGTGCGCGGGCGCGCTGACGTCCGCACCTGACGCGGGCGGCACCTCGAAGCCGTCCGGCCCGGCGAACCAGTCGTACGGCGCGGCGTCGCCCTCTCGCACCTCCCACGGCTGCGCACCGGGGAAGTCGGGCAGCGCGGGAAGCCGTTCGCCTTGATCGGCTCGCACCTCCTCCCCTCGCGACGACCGCGCGGCAGCGGCCTGCGCCCCGCTTTCGGCCGGATGCCAGGTGTTGGGGTGGGTGTCGGCCTCGCCGGTGTTTCTCGCGGGCGGCCAGGCTCCGGCGGTATCACCGTCCACGGGCGGCCGGGCTCCGGCGGTGTCACCGTCCACGGGCGGCCAGGCTCCGGCGGTGTCACCGTCCACGGGCGGCCGGGCTCCGGCGGCTTCGCCTTCCGCGGGCGGCCCGGCGGCGGCTTGTGCTCCGCTTTCGTCGAGGTGCCAGGTGGTGGTGGGGTAGGTCTCGCCGGTGTTTCTCGGCGGGGGGAGGGCTGCGGCGGGGCGGGTTTCGGCCTGTGGGTCGGCGGCCGCGTGGGTGCCGCCCTTGGCGGGGAGCCAGGTGGCAGGGCGGTCGCCTGACTGCGGTGGCCAGGCGTCGGCGGGGCGTGTCCGGTCGCCCTTACGGGGCCACGCGGTCGCGGGACGGGTCTCGCCCGGGACGGGGGGCCGGGGGAGGGACGGGCTGGTCTCGCCCTCCGGGGTGGCGGGCTCATCCTGGACGGAGAGCCACGCCTCGGCGGGTGGTCCGCCGTCCTGTGGCTGCCATCCGTCGGCGACGCCCGTCTCGCCCTCTACGGAGAGCCACCCCTCGGCCTCCTCGACGGAGGGCGGCTCGGGGTACGACCGAGGGACGCGCTGCTCGCCGGACGGCCGCCCGCCGAAGCTGGGCGGCGGCGTCGGCGGCGTCGACGGTGTGGCCGAGTCGTCGGATTCGCTGCGACGCTCGTGCTCAGACCCGGGTCCCTGGCCACGCATAAGACGAGCCTAGCGAGAGTAACTAGATCGTTCCGCAGGTATGGACCTTCCCGGTGGATTGATCGTCCTGTTTGTGGTCTTAACTCGTTGAAAGGGCGATTTTCAGGTGGCTCGAGCGCCGGTCAATGTGCGGGCGTCGAGCGCTTTGAAGACCGTCGCCTTGGTGATGTCGTCGGCCGCCTGGAAGAGCGTCTTCGACACCTTCTTGTCGGGCTTGACCCCGTCCTTGGTCTGGAACCAGACCATGACCGCGTAGTGGCCGTGCGTCCACACCTTCGCCCCGCCGCTGCCGGAGCCGAGGAACTTGGTGATCTCGTCCTTGCCCGCGAGGGGCTTGACGTAGTCGGCCGCGCCCGCCGCACGGGCCACCTTGGTGGCGTTCTTGCTCGTGTTGAGGTTCGCGACGCCGACGGTGCCGATCACCTTGCCGGACTTGTCGCGGAAGCTGGCCCGCATCATCTGGGTGCACTTGCCCGTCTTGAGCGCCTTGGCGATCTTCGTGCCGAGGACGCCGTCGCCACACTTCTTGTCCTTGCTGGTGATGGTCTGCTGGTAGGCGCGACCGGCGACGGTGATCTTCTTGGCCTTGAACAGCTCCCGGACCGTGAGCGGGTCGGGGTCCGTACGGCGCGCACCGGCGTAGCCGTACTTGCCGGCAGGCCCCGTCGGGATCGGCGCGGACGTGCGGCGGCTCGCGTCGGTGGCGGCGGCTCCCGGGTCGTCGGCGTTGAACATCAGCGCGAGACCGCCGCCGAGGAGCGCCAGCACGGCCACGCCGCCGAGCACCGCCCAGAGCGGGCCGCGCGAGCGGTTCTCCTCGTCGTAGGGGCTCCATGTCCTGTGGGTCGGCCCGGTCTCGACGCGCTCGTCGGCCTTGGGCTCGGCGCCGCCGGCTGCGGCGGGGCCGGGGCCGGACGCGAAGCCGTAAGGAGGCGCGCCCGACGGGGGCGCGGCTCCGGTGTCGGCGGGGGTGAAGGCACCGGCGAAGGTGCCGCCGTCGGCCTCGGCCGCCTCGGCGGCCTTGCGTTCCTTGCGCGACAGTCGCGGGGCGCTCTCGGTGCTGCCGGCCCGGCGCGAACGGCGCGGCGTGCTCTCCGGCTCGCCTTCGCCGCGCGCCCGGCGCGGGGCGCTGTCCGGGGCGCCCTCAGCGCGCGCCCGGCGTGGGCCGCTCTCCTGGGCGTCTTCCCCCCGAGCCCGGCGCGGGGGGCTCGGCGGGGCGTCTTCGCCACGTGGAGTGCTCTCCGGGCCCTTCGCGCGGCGCGAACGGCGGGGGGTGCTCTCCGTGCCACTTTCACGTTCATTGGGAAAACCCATGCGCAGACATTACCGTGCGTAGGTCACGAGCGTCCGAAGTCTTGGGTCCACCAGGGGCCGTCGGGACCGGACACGACGCCGACGCCGATCGTCCTGAACTGACAATTGAGGATGTTCTTACGGTGATCGGGGCTGTCGAGCCAGCCGCGCACCGCCTCCTCGGCGGAGACGTACCCGCGGCCGATGTTCTCGGCGGCGCCCGCGTAGTAGCCCGCGCGCTCCATCCGGTCCCACGGCGTCGAGCCGTTGGGTGACTCGTGCGTGAACTGGCCGGACCGCGCCATCTCCAGCGAGTGGACGCGGGCGGCCCTGGTCAGCCGGGCGTCAGCCCTGAGCGGGCCGCACCCGTGCTTGGCCCGGATGGCGTTGGTGAGGCGGACGACCTTGGCCGCCGCGCCGGGCATGCTCCTGGGCGCCGGCTCGTCGCCGTGCACGCGGATGGGGTCGTCCGCGGTGTAGCCCGGGATCTGGTCGTCGGCGGTCCTGGTAGGCCGGACGCTGGCCCGGGTGCGCGGGGCGACCGTGGTCGTCTGCCTGGGCATCGCCTCCAGCAGCGGTTGCGGCTTCTTCCGGGCGGGCGCGGAGGCCTTCGCCGTGGGGGAGGGGGTGGCCTCGTTGAGGTAGATGTGGCCGGCCGGCACCGGGTCGGCCATGCGGCCGAGCAGAACGCCGGTGAACAGTGCCGCCAGGAGGCAGGCCAGCGCGCCCAGGTGGTTCCGGCGCCGTGCGCTCCGCTGGGTGTGCCGGGTGTGAAAACTCTGCCACATACCGCCACCAACGATAGGCAAGTCAGGTCGTGGTGAAGAAGGGATCCCAGGGAAACGAAATAGAACTGTTCTGTGGTCGGGTAGACTCAGCAGAGTTACCGGTCTTTTGACCATCGCCCGCCAGGGCGGGTAACCTAATCGTTCGTTGTGTGCATAGGTCCAGCGTGACCGATGCGCGGCGCGTCCGGCGTCATCTCCCATCACTTGAGGAGACGGAAGGTCCGGGCCGTCGTGTGCCCGCACCGACCGACCCCAGCGCTGTCGCATCCGGCAGCGCGCCGAAGACGCGAGCATAAGAAGGCTACGACCGTGCGCACGTACTCACCGAAGCCCGCCGACGTCCAGCGTCAGTGGTACGTCATCGACGCGACCGATGTCGTGCTGGGCCGGCTGGCCAGTCACGTCGCGATCCTGCTCCGAGGCAAGCACAAGCCGATCTTCGCCAACCACGTCGACACCGGTGACTTCGTCATCGTCATCAACGCGGACAAGATCGTGCTTACCGGTAACAAGCTCGAGCAGAAGAAGGCTTACCGCCACTCCGGCTACCCAGGTGGTCTGCGTTCCGTGAGCTACGGCGAGCTCATGGAGAAGCGGCCGGACAAGGCTGTCGAGAAGGCCGTCAAGGGCATGCTGCCCAAGAACTCCCTTGGCCGGAAGATGGCCAAGAAGCTCAAGGTCTACGCGGGTGCCGAGCACCCGCACAAGGCTCAGCAGCCGGTGCCGTTCGAGATCACCCAGATCGCCCAGTAGTAGTCCGAGAAAGAGTTAGAGGAGAACCGTGGCTGAGCCCACCGGTGTCGAGACGGCCGTCGAGCCCCAGGTGGAGGAGTTCCCCACCGAGGAGTTCCCTTCCGAGTACACCACCGAGTCCACCGCAAGTGCTGACGCTCCCGTGCGCAAGCCCATCACCACGGGCAACTCGTACGGCACCGGCCGCCGGAAGGAGGCGATCGCCCGCGTGCGCATCGTCCCCGGCACCGGCAAGTGGACGATCAATGGTCGTTCGCTTGACGTCTACTTCCCCAACAAGGTCCACCAGCAGATCGTCAACGAGCCCTTCGTGGTGCTCGGCGCCGAAGAGGCGTTCGACGTCATCGCGCGCATCGACGGCGGCGGCGTGACCGGCCAGGCCGGCGCGCTGCGCATGGGCCTGTCCCGCGCGCTGACGGCACTGGATGTCGAGACCAACCGTGCGCCGCTCAAGAAGGCCGGCTTCCTGACCCGTGACGCGCGCGCCACGGAGCGGAAGAAGTACGGCCTCAAGAAGGCCCGTAAGGCTCCGCAGTACAGCAAGCGCTAAATTGGCGCGTCTGTTCGGCACCGACGGGGTGCGTGGGGTCGCGGGTCGCGACCTCACGGCCGAGACCGCCATGGCCCTTTCGGTCGCGGCGGCTCACGTCCTCGGCGATGCAGGCGTGTTCACCGCTACTGGCTCAGGCCGTCGGCAGAGGCCAGTAGCGGTCGTAGGCCGGGACCCGCGAGCTTCGGGAGAGTTTCTCGAAGCCGCTGTGGTCGCCGGCCTCGCGTCGTCCGGAGTGGATGTGCTGCGCCTCGGCGTGCTGCCCACTCCCGCCGTCGCCCATCTCACGGCCGCGCTCGGCGCCGATTTCGGCGTCATGCTGTCGGCTTCGCACAATCCGGCGCCCGACAACGGCATCAAGTTCCTCGCCCGGGGTGGCTTCAAGCTGTCCGACGCGGTCGAGGACGAGGTCGAGCGGCGACTCGGCGAGGACTGGGACCGGCCGGTCGGCTCGGCCGTCGGCCGGGTCCGGGACGCCTACGGCGAGGTGGACCGCTACATCTCGCATGTCCTGACGTCGGTCAACGGGCAGCTCGACGGGCTGGACATCGTGGTCGACTGCGCGCACGGCGCCGCTCACATGGTCGCCCCGGAGGCGCTGCTGCGGGCCGGGGCCCGGGTGGAGGCGATCGGGGCCAGGCCCGACGGCCTCAACATCAACGCCGGTCACGGCTCCACCCACCTGGACAAGCTCCAGCAGGTGGTCGTCTCGCGCGGCGCCGATGTGGGCATCGCCTACGACGGTGACGCCGACCGTTGCCTGGCCGTCGACCACACCGGCGCGATCGTCGACGGCGACCAGATCATGGCCGTCCTCGCGGCCGACATGCACGCCAAGGGCACCCTGGCCAAGGACACCGTGGTCGCGACCGTGATGTCCAACCTGGGCTTCAAGCTGGCGATGCGTGATGCGGGCATCAACGTGATCGAGACCGCCGTGGGCGACCGCTACGTGCTCGAGCGGATGAAGTCCGACGGCTTCAACCTGGGCGGCGAGCAGTCGGGGCACGTCATCATGCTCGACCACGCCACCACGGGCGACGGCCTGCTCACCTCGCTCCACCTGCTCTCGGTGATGGCGCGTACGGGCACGTCGCTCCAGGAGCTGGCGTCGATCATGACGCCGCTGCCGCAGATCCTGATCAACGTCAAGGACGTGGACCGGGGCAAGTCAGCCGTGAACGAGCTCACGGACGCGGTCGCGGTGGCCGAGGCGGAGCTCGGCGAGACGGGCCGGGTCCTCATCAGGCCGAGCGGCACCGAGCCGATGATCCGCGTCATGGTGGAGGCCTCCTCGAAGGACCAGGCCACCAAGGTCGCCGAGCGCCTCGCGGACGTCGTCCGCGTCGCCTGCGTCTGACACGACAGCTCCGGGCACGGCTCACGCCGTGCCCGGAGCTGTCGCTTGTGCCGGTGCTTATTCGTCGCCGGTGAGGGAGAACGTGCGCAGGCGCAGGCCCGCCCACAGGACCGCGCCGACCGTGACGATGATCAGTGCTGGTACGGCGAAGCCGAGGGTGACCTTCGCGTCCACGAACGGCGAGTCGGAGAGCTGGGCGGCGATGGCCTGGCCCCACTGCTGGATGGAGAACTTCTGGGCGCCCTGGATCAAGGTGCCGACGAGGGTCTCCCAGACGAGGGCGTAGATGACGCCGATGGCGACGGCATGCCGGGTGATGACGCCGAGCAGCAGGAAGACGGCGGCGTAGGCGATGCCCGCGACCAGCACCCCGATGGCGAAGCCGAAGGCGATGCCGTCCTCGTTGCGGACCAGGAGCCAGGCCGCGATGTAGGTGGGCACGGCGGCGAACAGCCCCAGGACCGAGGCCGCCACCAGGAATTTCGTGCCGGCGATGACCGGGCGGGAGATCGGCTTGGACAGCAGGTGGATGATGGTGCCGTCGTCGATCTCGGGGGCGATGACCCCGGTGCCCGCGATGAGCCCGAGCAGCGGCAGCATGGTGGCGATGGCGAACGTGTCCATCAGCAGCACGGCCGAGCGCTGGTCGGCGCTGCCCACGACGCGCAGCAGGATGGCCAGGCCGATCAGGCCGAGCGGCAGCAGCAGGAGCAGCAGGATCCTGCGCCTGCCCAGCAGCGCCCGGTAGGTGATGCCTGCGACCACGGTGTTCATCAGGTGCTCCTGTTGATCAGGTAGGAGAAGACGCTCTCCAGGTCCTCGTCGGCGGGGGACACCTGGTGCAGTCGTACGCCCTCGGCTCGGGCCACCCGGGGAAGCAGGTGGGCGAAGCGCCGGAACTCGGCGGCCTGGACGTCGAGGCCGTCGGGGCCGAGGGTGACGCCGCCCGCCGAGCTGTCGAGGATGAGGGCGGCGGCCAGCTTGCGGTCGTCGCTGGACCGGATCTTGAACAGGTGCGGCCGGTCCGTCATCAGGCGGCGGATCTCGCGGAAGTTGCCGGTGGCCGCGTGCCTGCCCGCCACCAGGACCTCGATCTGCTGGGCGACCCGCTCGACCTCTTCGAGGATGTGCGAGCTGAACAGGATCGTCTTGCCCGCGGTGCCCATGGACCGGATCAGGTCCATCAGGTGCATGCGCTGGCGGGGGTCCATGCCGTTGAAGGGCTCGTCCAGCAGCAGGACCGGTGGGTCGTGGACGAGCGCGGCGGCGACCTTGACGCGCTGGCGCATGCCCTTGGAGTAGGTCTCGACGCGGCGGTCTTTGGGCTCCTCCATCTCCACCGTGGCCAGCGCCTTGCCGGCGGCCTCGGCCGGGTTGGGCAGGCCGTGCAGCTTGGCCGCCGACAGGACGAACTGCCAGCCGGTCAGGAAGCCGTAGACGCCCTCCCGTTCCGGAACTAAGCCGATATTTCGGTAGATGTGATGGTTTTTCCACACCTGGGTGCCGTCCAGCGTGACGGTGCCGCCGGACGGGGCCAGGAAGCCGGCCATCATGTGCAGGAGCGTCGACTTGCCGGCGCCGTTGGGGCCGAGCAGGCCGGTGACGCCGGGACCGATCGTCATCGTGACGTCGTTGACCGCGACGACGTTGCCGTACCAGCGCGAGACCTGCGCGAGCTCGATCTTCACCGCGAGGCCGCCTTCCGGTAGCGCAGGGCCAGGACCGCCATGGCGGCGGCGATGAGGGCCACGACCAGGACGGCGGGGATGGGGCCCCCGGGATAGGGGCCTTCGGCGTGCGACGGGGTGCCGAACAGCGAGGACTGCACGGCGTCGACGAGCCAGAACGGGTTGGCCAGCCAGGCCCAGCGGGCCTGGGAGTCGTAGCCCGACATCTCCAGCGTGCCGTAGATGACCGGGACCGCCGCCGAGGACAGCAGGTAGGCGGCCATGACGGAGGCGACGCCGAGACCGCGTCTGGGGGTGAGCGAGGAGATCGCCAGGCCGAAGGTAGACAGCAGCAGCGCCAGCACCAGGGCCATGGCCACCGAGCCGAAGAACTCCCCGGTCCCCGGCGGCCCCGGCAGGTCGATCAGCAGCTCGCCCACGTAGATCAGCGTCAGCGGCACCGCGACCAGCAGGAACAGCGCCATGGTCATCGCCGCGACCTTGGCGCCGACGTACTCGCTGATGGTGACGGGCCGGGACAGGTAGAGCGGCAGGACGCGGAAGCGCAGGTCGGGGGCGACGACCGTGGGCGCCTGGGCGGCCAGGAAGATCGCCACGACCGCCTGCATGATGACGGCGAAACCGCTGTAGGGGATCAGGCCGGGCTGCTTGACCAGCGCCATCATCGCGATGGACACGACGGCGGGCAGCAGCATGATGGTGACCAGAGAGAACGGCATGATCTTGCTGCGTGCGGTGCGGCCGAGGCCGAAGATCCCGCGCAGGCTGTGCACGGTCAGCGCCCGCACCGTGTGGCCGCGGCCCAGGCGTGGGCCGTCGTAGTGGCGGTAGCCGATGTCGTAGATCTCAGACATGGGCCGCCTCCTCCCTGAAGACGTCCTCGATGCGGTGCCGGCCCTGCTCCAGGCGGATCAGGCCCAGATCCAGGTCGGCGGCGGCGTCGCGGACGGCGTCGAACGTCTCGGGACCGAGCACCTTGACCACCAGCAGGCGGCCGTGCGGGGTGACGGTCTGGCCGAGCTCGGCCAGGCGCGCCGTGAGCTGCTCGGCGCCGTCCTCGACCTCGACGGTGATGGACTCCGTGGCATGGGTGAACTCGGCGATCGCCGAGGAGCGCAGCAGTCGCCCGGCGTCGATGACGATGACGTGGTCGCAGATGCGCTCCAGCTCGCCGAGCAGGTGGGAGGTGACGAGCACGCTGATGCCGAACTCGGTGCCGATGCGCCGGATGAGCGCCAGCATCTCGTCGCGGCCGCGTGGGTCGAGCCCGTTGGTGGGCTCGTCGAGGAAGATCAGCTTGGGGTCGTGGACCAGTGACTGGGCCAGCTTGACGCGCTGCTTCATGCCGGTGGAGTAGCCGCCGATCGCCCGGTAGCGCTCTTCGGCCAGGCCGACGTGGCGCAGCACGTCGGCGGCGCGCTCGCGGGCCGCCGTGCGCGGCAGCCCGGACATCCGGGCCAGATGGACGACGAACTCGGTGGCGGACACGTCAGGCGGCAGGCAGTCGTGCTCGGGCATGTAACCGACGAACCTGCGGATCTCCGCGCCGCGCGTCGCCACGTCCAGGTCGAGCACCTTGGCGGTGCCCTCGGAGGCAGGCAGCAGGCCGAGCAGGATCTTGATGAGCGTCGACTTGCCCGCGCCGTTCGCCCCGACGAGGCCGGTGACGCCGGATCCGACGGTGACCGACAGTCGGTCGAGCGCCGTGACGGTGGGGAAGCGTTTGGTCAGCCCCTCGGTAGCGAGGATGTGCATGTCCGGGACCCTACCCGCAGCGATATGGCCGCGGCGTCGGTCAAAAGGATGAACGACGTCATCCCTGGGGCTGGAATTCACGCTGCGCCCACGGGTGGAGTCCCGGGCCTGTCGATCGGACGTTGAATCCTCATTGACTCTGATTCGGGAAGCTGCCGGTCATGCAGATCTACAGGTGCCACGATCACGGCGAGGACTGCTGGTTCGCCGACATCGACGATCAGGAGTGCGCGGGCAGGTTCGCGACCTACGTGTTCGAGGACGCGTTCAGGTGCGTCGCAGCCGCACCCGCGTCACGGCGTGTTCGGCGCCCTTGTGCATGACCAGGTCGGCGCGGCCCCGGGTGGGGGCGATGTTCTCGACCAGGTTGCGCTCGTTGATGTCACGCCAGACGTTGACCGCGAAGGCGGTGGCCTCCTCGTAGGACAACTCGGCGATGTGGCGGAAGTAGGACTTGGGGTCCTCGAAGGCGGTGCGGCGGAGCTTGTGGAAGCGGTCGACGTACCAGTTGCGGACGTTCTCCACCTTGGCGTCCACGTAGATGGAGAAGTCGAAGTAGTCGTTGACCGCCAGTGAGGTGGGCGGGGCCGGCTGGAGGACGTTGAGTCCCTCGATAATCAAGATATCGGGACTTTTCACGATCTGCGCGGCGCCGGGGACGATGTCGTACTCAAGGTGGCTGTAGATCGGGGCCCGCACCTCGGGCGCGCCCGCCTTCACCTCGGCGACGAACCGCACCAGCCCTCTGCGGTCATAGCTCTCCGGGAAGCCCTTGCGGTGCATGATGCCCTTGGACTCCAGCACCGCGTTCGGGTAGAGGAAGCTGTCGGTGGTGATCAGCTCCACGTGCGGGTGCTCGGGCCACCTGGCCAGCAGCGTGTGCAACAGTCGCGCCGTGGTCGACTTGCCGACCGCGACACTGCCCGCGATGCCCAGGATGTACGGGACGCGCTGCTCGGCGTGGCCCAGGAACGCGCTCAGGACGCTGCTGCGCTCCTTGGACCCGGTGAAATGCAGGTTCAGCAGCCGCGTCAGCGGCAGGTAGATGTCGGTGACCTCGGTGAGATCGATGGGATCGTCGACGCCTCGAAGCTCTTCGAGCTCCTCCGCCGTGAGAGTCAAGGGCGTGTTCTTGCGGAGTTCGCTCCACTGCTCCCTGCTCAGTTCAACGTAGCCGTTGTTCACCTTGGCAGCGTAGCGACGGGGCCGGAGCCGAGTTCCGGCCGGGGGTGGAGAGAGATATCCACAGGCTGTGGATGAAAACGGGGGATTACCGATAGTCAGTTCGGGGAACGCGGGAGATCCGGCCGAATCGCCGATATGTCGACAAGCCTGCGGTTACTGTTCCCGTAGCAACTCACCTGGAGGCCATGTGGACCGTCGTCGCTTCCTCACCCGCGCGGCCGCGGTCGCCACCG
Organism: Nonomuraea glycinis; assembly: GCF_014646515.1. Classification (GTDB taxonomy): domain Bacteria; phylum Actinomycetota; class Actinomycetes; order Streptosporangiales; family Streptosporangiaceae; genus Nonomuraea; species Nonomuraea glycinis. Next base: position 119,330 of record NZ_BMNK01000009.1, on the reverse strand, counting down.
GGATCGCCGGGCCGTTCGCGGGCGTCGCCTGCGCGGGCGCCCAGGGCGGCGCCAAGCCCGCGCCCGCGCTCGGATACGGGCGGTTGCGACCCGTGCGGGACCTGCGTGACGGCGAGGTCCGGCTGCACCTGCCGGACGGCTTCAAGTACCGCTCGTTCAACGCGGCCGGGGAGAAGTTCTCCGACGGCAGCGCCGTGCCGGGGCGGCATGACGGGATGGCCGCGTTCGCCGGCCCGCGCGGCAGCGCGATCCTCGTCCGCAACCACGAGGTCAACGGCCCCGTCGGTGCCTTCGGCGACCGCGCCAAGGCCTACGATCCGATGGCCGGCGGCGGCACCGCCACCCTGCGGGTGAGCCGCTACGGCGAGGTGCTCAAAAGCCTGCCGTCGCTGAACGGGACCATGATGAACTGCTCGGGCGGCCCCATGCCGTGGGGCGCCTGGGTGAGCTGCGAGGAGACGGTCAACGGCCCCGACGTGGGCGACGACCACACCGGCGGCGACAACTCCAAGCTGACCGAGAAGCACGGCTACATCTTCGAGGTGCCGCTCAAGGGCACCTCGAACGCCAGGCCGATCAGGTCCGCCGGCAGGTTCGCGCACGAGTCCGTGGCGTTCGACCCGGCGACCGGCACCCTCTACCTGACCGAGGACAACTTCGGCTTCCCCTCCGGCTTCTACCGTTACGTCCCGCCGAAGCATCCGGCGCAGGCGGGGCGTCTGCTCGACGGAGGCCGGCTCCAGATGCTCGCCGTCAAGGGCCGCAAGCGCGCCGACCTCTCGGTGGGCCACCCGCCGGGCACCGCCTTCGGCACCGAATGGGTGGACATCGACGAGCCCGACCCGTCCTTCACCGGCAAGCCGTCGAACGACGAGGCCGTGCAGGCGGTCGGCACCCAGGGCAGGGTCGCGGGCGGGGCGATCTTCTCCAGGCTCGAAGGCGCCGTCTACCACCAGGGCACCATCTACTTCGTCTCCACCCAGGGCGGGGAGACGGCGTCCGGCGACACCCCGCCGGACGGCTTCGGCAAGGGCCGGGGGCAGGTGTGGGCGTACGAGACGTGGAGCGGCCGGCTGAAGCTCGTCTACCAGTCGCCGCGCGCGGCGACGCTGGACCTGCCGGACAACGTGACCGTCAGCGGTCGCGGGACGCTGGTGCTGTGCGAGGACGGCGAGGGCGACAACTATCTGCGCGGGCTCACCCGCTCGGGCGGCGTCTTCGACTTCTGCCGGCTGGCCCCGGTGGCGGACGACGCGGGCGCGGAGTTCGCGGGCTCCACGTTCGGGCCCGGCGGCCACACCCTGTACGTGAACGTGCAGTCCAGGCAGGGCAGGTCCTTCGCCATCTGGGGGCCATGGCAGCGAGGCGCGTTCTAGCTGGTTAGCCTGGGAGGATGATCCTGGGCATCGGCGTGGACGTCGTGGACATCGCGCGCTTCGAGGCCGCGCTGGAGCGGACGCCCGCGCTGCGCGAGAGGCTGTTCACCGAGATCGAGCGGCCACTGGCGACGCGCTCGCTGGCCGCCCGGTTCGCGGCCAAGGAGGCCGTCGCCAAGGCCCTGGGCGCGCCCCGGGGCCTCGGGCACCTGGAGGCCGAGGTGCGCTGCGACGAGAGCGGCAAGCCCGAGCTGCACGTGACCGGCAAGGTCGCCGAGGCCGCCTACGGGCTCGGGGTGAAGCGCTGGCACGTCTCACTCAGCCACGACGGCGGCGTGGCGATGGCTTACGTGATCGCCGAAGGATAGCTTGGTGAAGATGATCGCCGCCTACTCCGCCGACCAGATCAGGAGCGCCGAACAGGCGCTGATGGCCCGGCTGCCTGAGGGCACGCTGATGCTGCGCGCCGCGAGCGGCCTCGCCGCCGCCTGCGCCGACCTGCTCCCCAAGGTGTACGGCAGCCGCGTCGTGCTCCTCGTGGGCAGTGGCGACAACGGCGGCGACGCCCTCTACGCGGGTGCCGTGCTGGCCCGGCGCGGGGCCAGGGTCGAGGCCGTGCTCGCCGGCGAAAGGACGCACCAGGCGGGGCTGCACGCCCTCCAGGAGGCCGGCGGGGTGGTCGCGGGCGAGGACGCCGTCGCCGCGGCCGAGCTCATCGTCGACGGACTGGTCGGGATCGGCGCGTCCGGTGCGCTGCGCGAGCCCTATGCCCGTCTCGCCGAGGCCGCCAATGCCGCCGCCGGCCTGGTCGTCGCCGTGGACGTGCCCAGCGGGGTGGACGCGAGCAGCGGGCGGGTGGCGGGCGCGGCCGTGCGGGCCGCGCTGACGGTGACGATGGGCGCCCGCAAGACCGGCCTGCTCGTCGATCCCGGAGCCGGCTTCGCGGGCCGGATCGAGCTGGTCGACATCGGGCTCGACGCCTATCTGCCCGGCCCCGACGTCACCGCCCTGACCCGCGCCGGGGTCGCCGGGCGGCTGCCGCGACCCGGCCACGAAACCGACAAATACCGCAGGGGCGTGGTCGGCATCGCCGCCGGCAGCGACCAGTACACCGGCGCCGCCGTGCTCGCCGTGGGCGGCGCGCTGCGGGCCGGCGCGGGCATGGTGCGCTACGCCGGTCCGGGCCGCCCGGCGGCGCAGGTGCGCGCCCGCTGGCCGGAGGCGGTCATCACCGAGCTGGACGAGCCGTCGATCGACGGGGTCGGCCGCGTGCAGGCATGGGTGGTGGGTCCCGGGCTCGGCACCGGCCGCTGGGCGCGCGAACTGGTCGCCAGGGTGCTCGCCTCGGACGTGCCGGTGCTGGTCGACGCCGACGGGCTCAACCTGGTGGCCAAGGGCGTCGCGCTGCTGCGCCGTACCGGACCGGTTCTGATCACGCCGCACGCGGGCGAGCTGGCGCGGCTGACCGGAGCGGGCCGGGACGAGATCGAGGCGGGCAGGCTGGCGCACGTCCGTGCGGCGGCGGCCGAGCTCGGCGTCACGGTGCTGCTCAAGGGGTCCACCACGGTCGTGGCCGAGGAGGGCTCGCCGGTGCGGGTCAACGGCACCGGCACGCCCTGGCTGGCCGCCGGCGGCACCGGAGACGTGCTGTCCGGCATCGCGGGCTCGCTGCTCGCCCAGGGGTTGAGCGGCTATGACGCCGGGTCGTGCGGCGCCTATCTGCACGGGCTGGCCGCCCGGATCGCGGCCTGCGGCGCGCCGCTCACCGCGGCCGAGGTGGCCGAGGCGGTCCCCGCCGCCATCCGGGCGCTGAGCGGCGAAAGCGCGCTCGACCACGCGCGTGAACTGACAGACTGGTAGGTATGGACAACCCGATGGCGACGCCCGCGCAGGCGCGGGTCGACCTGGCCGCGATCAGGCACAACGTGGCGCTGCTCAAGGAGCGTGCCGGTGGCGCCGAGCTGATGGCCGCCGTCAAGGCCGACGCCTACGGGCACGGGCTCGTGCCCTCCTCCCGCGCCATGCTGGCGGGTGGGGCGGCCATGCTCGGCACCGCGTTCGTCAGCGAGGCCCTGGAGCTGCGCGCGGCCGGGATCACCGCGCCGGTGCTGTCGTGGCTCATCACGCCGGGGGAGCCGCTCGACGAGGCGCTCCAGGCCGGCGTCGAGCTGTCCGCGTCCGACGAGCCGCTGCTCGACGAGATCGCCGCCGCCGCCCGGCGCACCGGGCGCGCCGCCCGCACGCACCTGGAGGCCGACACCGGCATGAGCCGGGGCGGCTCGCCGCTCGCCGCCTGGCCGGGCCTGCTGCGCCGGGCGCTGGAGCTGCAGGCCGAGGGCGCCGTCGAGATCGCCGGGCTCTGGTCGCACCTCGCCTGCGCCGACATCCCCGGCCACCCCGCGATCGACGCACAGCTCGAGTCGTACGAGACGGCGCTGAAGCTGGCCGAGCAGGCGGGCGCCGCCGGTTCCCACGTGATCAGGCACCTGGCCAACTCCGCCGCGACCATGACCCTGCCCAGGGCCCACTACGACCTCGTCAGGTGCGGCATCGCCACCTACGGCCTCAGCCCGATCCCCGAGCAGGGCGACTTCGGGCTCAGGCAGGCGATGACCCTCGTGGCGCGGATCGCGATGACCAAGCGGGTCCCGGAGGGCTCCGGCGTCTCCTACGGGCACCTTTACGTCACCGACCGCGAGACCACGCTCGCCCTGGTGCCGCTCGGCTACGCCGACGGGATCCTCCGGCACGCGACGGGAAAGGCCGAGGTGCTGGCGGGCGGCCGCCGAAGACTGGTGGCGGGCCGGGTCTGCATGGACCAGTTCGTGATCGACATGGGGGACGATCCGCTGCTCGCGGGCGAGGAGGTCATCCTGTTCGGGCCGGGCGCCCAGGGCGAGCCGACCGCTCAGGAGTGGGCCGATAACCTCGGCACCATCACGCATGAGATCGTGACCAGGATCGGATCGCGGGTGCCGCGGGTGTACGAAGGATGGGGTCCATGACGACCACAACACGCCGAAGGGTCGGAATCGCCGGCGCGATCGTCGGCGCCGCCTCCGCCGGGGTGGCCGCGGCCGCGCTGGCCAAGCGCTACGCCGTGGGCCGGATCAGGCTGCGGCCGGACCTGGACGCCAACGAGCCGTTCGGCGAGCTCGGCGGCACCGAGCACACGCTGACCACCTCCGACGGCAAGGCGCTGCACGTCGAGGTCGACGGCCCGCATGACGCCCCGCTGACGATCGTGTTCTGCCACGGCTACTGTCTCAACCTGGAGTCCTGGCACTACCAGCGCAAGGATCTGCGCGACACCCATCGCATGGTGCTGTGGGACCAGCGCTCGCACGGCCGCTCGCAGCGCGGCGCGGCCGACGACAGCACGATCGACCGGCTGGGCGAGGACCTGGCCGAGGTGATCGAGCGGTTCGTGCCGGGGCCGTGCGTGCTCGTCGGCCACTCCATGGGCGGCATGACCATCATGGCGCTCGCCGACCGCTACCCCGAGCTGTTCGGCGACAGGATCCAGGGCGTCGCGCTGATCGCGACCTCGGCCGGCAAGCTGGCCGAGCTGACCCTCGGGCTGCCCGCCCTGGTGTCGAAGGTCGTCCACAAGGTGGCGCCCACGACGGTGTCCCTCCTGGGCCGCAGGGGCGCGCTGGTCGACCGCACCCGCCACGCGGGCAGCGACATCGCCTTCCTGATGACCCGCTACATGGGCTTCGGCGACTCACGCAACATCAGCCCGACCCTGGTCGACTTCGCCGAATCCATGATCAGGGGGACGCCGACCGAGGTCGTCGCCGACTTCTACCCCGCGCTGATGAACCACGACAAGCTGTCGGCGCTGCACGTGCTCGACCCGGTGCCGACGGCGATCGTGGTGGGCGACAAGGACTGGCTGACACCGCCCGACCACAGCAAGGCGATGGCCGAGGCGCTGCCCAAGGCGCAGCTCACCGAGGTCCCTGACACCTCCCACCTGATCCAGCTGGAGCGCCCCGGGGTGGTCAACGACGCGCTGCGCGACCTGATCAAGCGAGTGGGTCAGGAATGAGGCTGTCCACCGCCGAGGAGACGCGCGCGTACGGCACCCGCCTGGCCGCCCTGCTCAGACCGGGTGACCTGCTGATCCTGTCCGGCCCGCTCGGCGCCGGCAAGACCACCCTCGTGCAGGGCGTGGGCGAAGGGCTCAAGGTGCGCGGGCCGATCACCTCGCCCACCTTCGTGATCGCCAGGGTGCACCCGTCGCTGTGCGGCGGCCCCCCGCTCGTGCACGCCGACGCCTACCGGCTCGGCGGCGACCTCGAAGTGGACGATCTCGACCTCGACGCCTCCCTGGAGGAGTCGGTGACGGTCGTCGAGTGGGGTGAGGGTCTGGTCGAAGGTCTGTCCGAGGAACGGCTGGAGATCCACCTCGACCGCACGGCCGACGACGAGGCGCGTACGGTCACGCTGCGCGGCGTCGGAGCCAGATGGGCGGGCGTGAATCTGGGCGACACGCCGTCCGAAACGGCGAAAGAGTAAAACAACCGCCAAGCCCCGATCATCCTGGCACCCTTGACCTAACTCGCCGATGCCATGAAACATGATCATTGGTAAGGGTTGGCCCAGAAATTTTGGGTATTCAGGAGGGGCGGCATCCACAGTTTCGCTGGGTGCTTGGTGAAGGACGGCGGAGTGGGGTGCGACGGGTGCTCAGGGTCAGGCGAGTCGCGTACGCGGGAGCCATCGTCATGATCGGCCTCGTGGGATGCGCAGCGGAGGCACAAACACCACCGGCGGGTTCGGAGACCCCGACCGGGACGCCCACCACCTCGGTCAGCCCCACGACCACCACGCCGGTCAGCCCCACGGCGACCGCCACCCGGCAGTCCATCTCGGTCCAGCTCAACCCCGACAGCGTCACCGCCGGTGAGACCTCGACCGTGTGGATCCTGGCCAACTGCCCCGAGCCTTCGGGCGGCCCCGCCCACACCGGCACCGCCACCTCCAGAGCCTTCCTGTCCGGGGTCTCCTTAGCCCCCGCCACCTCCGCGACCGCCAGTCCCGCCGCCACCGGCTCGCCCTCCGGCGCGTGGGTGCGCGGCCAGGCCCAGGTCTCCGGCACCGTCAAGCGCGGCTCGTACCGCGTGGACGTAAAGTGCGACGGCACCAACCACGTGGGCCGGGCCACCCTCAGAGTCACCAGGGCCGACCCGCTGCCGAGCGACGTGCCCACCAGGGCGCCCAGGGCCGGCGGCGGCGGCACCTTCGGCCAGGAGGTCGACGAGAGCTCCTCCCTTCCGCTCGGCGGCGTCGGCCTGGCGCTCGGCCTGGCGATGGCCGTCGGGATCGGGGTGGCGGTCAAGCGCCGCAGCCGGTCCTAGCGATGGCGCGTCCCGGGCGGGTGGTGCTCGCCGGCGCCGTGACCGGGCTGGTGCTGGTCGCCTTCGGCCAGAGCATGCAGTCCACCCCCAAGAAGGCGGCCGCGGTCGTGCCGAAGAGCATCGAGATCTCCTCGATCGACATGGAGGCGCCGCTGATGAAGCTCGGGCTCAAGGACGGCGAGGTCGAACTGCCGCCCTACGAGAAGCCCGAGATGGCCGGCTGGTACACCGGCAGCGCCGTGCCGGGCGAGAAGGGCGCCTCGGTGATCGTCGGACATGTCGACACCAAGACCGCGCCGGCCGTCTTCTACAAGCTCAGACACGTACGCAAGGGTGAGATCGTCAAGGTGGAGCGCAGCGACGGCAAGGTCGTCAAGTACAAGGTCGACGGCGTCGAGCAGGTCCACAAGGACTCCTTTCCGCTCCGGCGGGTGTACGTGGAGGACGGGCTCAAGCTGGTGACCTGCGGCGGCAGGTTCGACCGCGCCGCGGGCGAATACCTCGACAACATCATCGTGTACGCCTCCCGCGCCTGACCTCCTCCCGCGCCTTCCGGCCGCACCCTGCGCCTCCCGCGCCTTCCGGCCGTGCCCTGCGTCGCGGGTTCTCGATTCGCGGCCTCCGCCTCCCCAAATTCGGTTGCGCCGGTTGGGATCATGGGTTCATGAGCGTGGACACCAATCCGCCCGCGGCGGGGACCCGGCTGCCCTGGCACGAGGTGCACCCGGCCGCTCGCGCCGCGGTCGAGGAACTGCTCGGCGGGCCCGTGGCCGAGGCGGTCACGCAGTCGGGCGGGTTCTCCCCGGGGGCGGCCGTGCGGCTGCGCGCCGCGGACGGGCGCCGGCTCTTCGTCAAGGCCGTCGGCCCTGAGCCGAACCCCGACTCCGCCGGCATCTACCGCGCCGAGGCCAAGATCGCCGCCGCGCTTCCCGCCTCCGTCCCGGCTCCCCGCCTGATCGCCACCTTCGAGGTCGACGGCTGGGTGGTGCTCGCGTTCGAGGACATCGAGGGCCGGCACCCGGCGATGCCGTGGCGTCGCGACGAGCTCGACCGGGTCACGGCCGCCGTCGCGCGGATGTCCGCCGAGCTGACGCCGGCGCCGATGGCCGCACCGCCGATCGCCGAGGCGTTCGAGGGGTCGTTCGACGGCTGGCGCCGGCTGCGCGGCGCGGACACCGCCGGGCTGGACCCGTGGGCGCTGCGCCACCTCGACGCGCTGGCCGAGCTGGAGTCCGGCTGGGCGCGGGCGGCCGAGGGCGACACGCTCCTGCACGGCGACGTACGGGCCGACAACGTCCTGCTCACCGAGGAGCGCGTCTACGTCGTGGACTGGCCGTGGGCCTGCGTGGGCGCGGCCTGGTTCGACGTGGTGGCCATGCTGCCGTCCGTCGCCATGCAGGGCGGCCCGCCGCCGCACGAGCTCTTCACCGACCCGGATGACCGCGTCACCCGGGTGATCGCCGCGTTCACCGGCTATCTGGTCAGCAGGAGCCGGAGGCCGGCTCCGCCGGGGCTGCCGACGCTCCGGGCGTTCCAGCGGGCGCAGGGCGTCGTGGCGCTGGAGTGGCTGAAGCGGCGGACCGGCTGGGCCTGACCTGCTCTGCGGGTAGGCTAATCAGTCGTGTTGGTCCTGGCTTTCGATACCGCTACCCCCGCCGTCACCGCCGCGCTCCACGACGGGACGCGAGTGCTCGCCGAATCCACCACGATCGACGCCCGGCGTCACGGCGAGTTGCTGGCGCCGGCCGTCGAGCGCGTGCTGGCGGAGGCGCGGGTGTCGCCGCGTGACGTCACCGCCGTGGTCGCGGGCAGCGGCCCCGGCCCCTACACCGGCCTGCGGGTCGGGCTGATGACCGCGCAGGGCCTCGCCACCACGCTCGGCGTGCCGGCCTACGGCATCTGCACGCTCGACGCCATCGCCTACGGCAGCGGCTTGGACGAGCCGTTCCTGGTCGCCACCGACGCGCGGCGCAAGGAGGTGTTCTGGGCCCGCTACGCCGATCGGCGCACCAGGCTCGACGGCCCGTCCGTCGCCCGGCCCGCCGAGGTCCCCGTCGAGGGACTGCCGGTGGTGGGCGCCGGGGCCGGGCTCTATCCCGAGGCGCTCGGCCGCGCGCATGAGCCGGCTTACCCGTACGCCGGATTCCTGGCCGCGCTCGCGGCCGAGCGCATCGCGGCGGGGACGCCGCTCGACCAGCCGCACCCCGTCTATCTGCGCCGGCCCGACGCGGTCGTGCCCGGCGCGCCCAAGCGGGTGACGGCGTGAAGCTGCGGCAGATGACCGTGGCCGATCTGCCGGTGGTGATGGCGATCGAGCAGGCGACGTTCCCGTACGACGCGTGGAGCGAGGGGATGATGCGCGGTGAGCTCGCCGACCAGCCGCGCACCAGGCACTACGTGGTGGCGGAGGCGGACGACCAGATCGTCGCCTACGCGGGCCTGGCCGTCGCCGCCGACCAGGCCGACGTGCAGACCATCGCGGTGCTGGAGTCCCACCGCGGCACCGGCATCGGCGGCGCGATGCTGGCCGAGCTGCTGCGGGTGGCGGGCGAGCGAGGCGCGCGGGAGATCTTCCTGGAGGTACGGGAGGACAATCCGGTCGCCCGGGGCGTCTACCAGCATTTCGGGTTCGAGGAGATCGGCGTCCGGCGCCGCTACTACGACGACGGCACCGACGCGATCATGATGAGGAGAAAGCTGGATGGCTGACGCACCGCTGGTCCTGGGCATCGAGACGTCCTGCGACGAGACCGGCATCGGGATCGTCACCGGCCACACCCTGCTGGCCAACACGATCGCCTCCAGCATGGAAGAGCACGCCCGCTTCGGCGGCGTGGTGCCCGAGGTGGCCTCGCGAGCGCACCTGGAGGCGATGACGCCCACCGTGGAGGCGGCGCTGGCCCAGGCCGGGCTGAGGTTCTCCGACATCGACGCGATCGCGGTCACCGCCGGGCCGGGGCTGGCCGGCGCACTGCTGGTCGGCGTGGCCGCGGCCAAGGCCTACGCGCTCGGCCTCGGCATTCCCCTCTACGGCGTCAACCACCTGGCCGCGCACGTCGCGGTGGACCAGCTGGAGCACGGGCCGCTGCCCAAGCCGTGCATCGCCCTGCTGGTGTCGGGCGGGCACTCCTCGCTGCTGCTGGTGCCCGACGTGGCCAAGGACGTGATCTCGCTCGGCTCCACCGTGGACGACGCGGCGGGGGAGGCGTTCGACAAGGTGGCGCGGGTGCTCGGGCTGCCGTTCCCCGGCGGCCCCTACATCGACAAGGCCGCCACCTCGGGCTCCGGCACCGCGGTCGCCTTCCCCCGGGGCAAGATGGACGACGGCACGCTCGACTTCTCCTTCTCAGGGCTGAAGACCGCCGTCGCCCGCTGGGTGGAGGCGCGCGAGTCGGCGGGGGAGCGCATCCACGTGCCGGACGTGGCCGCCTCCTTCCAGGAGGCGGTGGTCGACGTGCTGACCCGTAAGGCCCTGCAGGCCTGCCGTAAGTACGGCGTGGGCGACCTGCTGATCGGTGGCGGCGTGGCGGCGAACTCGCGGCTGCGCGCCCTGGCCCAGGAGCGGTGCGACGCGGCCGGCGTACGGCTGCGCGTCCCCCGCCCCGGGCTGTGCACCGACAACGGCGCCATGGTCGCCGCGCTCGGCTCGGACCTGGTGGCGGCCGGCGTCACCCCGTCCTCGCTGGAGATCCCCGCCGACTCCTCGATGCCCATCACGACGGTCCACGTCTGAGTCCCGCGCGTCTGAGTCCCGCGCGGCTCAGTCCCGCGCGGCTCAGTCCTTGGCGCGGGTGGGCCGCAGCAGGGCCTCGGCGAGGGCCAGCATGGTCTCCTCCAGGGCGCCGAGGCGCTTGTTGAGGTCAGCGGTGGCGGGCTCGACGATGCCGGTCACCGTCTCGGACACGGTCTCGGCCAGCGCCTCGCGGTCGGGGCGGGAGCTGACCGCCTCGGTGAGCGCGGCCGCCGCCTCGGCCAGGCGCTCGGCGTGGTCGGCCCGGTGGGAGTCGAGCAGCTCGCCGAGACGCTCGTCGATGGCCAGCGCCTCGGGGAGTTGGCCGATGCGGCGGCTCACGGCCTCCAGCGTCTCGCCGACCTGCTCGGAGTGGGTGGTGAGGCCGGTCAGGTGGGCGTCGAGGCCGTCGACGCGGGTGGTCAGGTGCTCCTCGGCCGCTTCCAGCCGCTCATCCAGGGACTTGAGGTGGGTGTCGAGGCCGTTGAAGCGGTCCTCGTCGCGGGCGGCGGTCTCGCTCTGGTGCTCGTCCAGGGCGTCGAAGCGCCCGTCGTGACCGGTCAGGCGGGCGTCCAGCTCGCCGTTCATGGCGACGAGCCGGCCGTCCACGGACGTCAGGCGGGTGTCGAACCCGTCCAGCCGCGCGTCCACGCCCTGCAGGCGGGTACCGATGTCGGTGAGGGACTGGTCGGCGGTTTCGAAGCGGTGGTCGACGTTCGCCAGGCGGGAGTCGATCGCGACCAGCCGGCCGTCGATCTTGTCCACCCTGCTGTCGACGCGGCCGGAGAGGTCGTGCACGCGGCCGGTGAGGCGCTGCTCGGTGTCGTCGAGCCGGGTGCCGAGGGACTGCTCGGTGTCGTCCAGGCGGCTGGTCAGGCGCTGCTCGACGGCGTCCACCTTGACGCTCACCCGGTCCGTCGAGGCGGTGAGCTGCTCGGCGGTCGCGGCCAGCCGCTCGTCCAAGCCGTCGGACAGGTCCAGCACCACCCCCTCGACGCGGTCGGTGCGGCCGTTGAGCTCGGCCAGCGACTTGTCGATCCGGTTGAACCGGCCGGCGGCGACCTCCATGCCGGCGCTCACCTGGGCGAGCCTGGTGGTGAACTCGCCCATCCGCTGGGTCATGCCGTCGGTCACCTCCAGCACCGACTGCAGCCTGCTGAGCGTCTCCTCGACGCCCTCGCTCACGATGCCGAGATCGGCGCGCAGCTTCGGCAGCTCCAGGACCGGGTGCACGCGCTCGTGCACCGACTCCACCCGGGAGTCGACGCCGTCGACCTGCTCGCCGACGGCGTCGACGTGATCGCGCACCGCCTCCACGTGCTGGGCCAGCCCCTCGGCCCACATCGGCGGCTTGGCCGCGATGTCGTCGAGCCGCCCGCTCACCGTCTCAAGGGTGCCGCTGAGACCGCCGAGCTCGCGCTCGCGCACCTCGCGAAGAAGCCACTCCATGCCCTCAAGCCGCTGCCGGATCTCGTCGAGGACGGCTCCCTGCGTGCGCTGCTCGTACACGTGATCCTGCGCGGCACGCGCCAGCAGCTCCCGCATCCTGTCGGAGATGGCGGTCTGGCCGCCCGCTTGCAGAAGGGTGGTGTGGTTCGAATGATCCACCGAAAGGCTCCTTCGCTCGTCGACGGTCTGCCGCGTAGCGAGTCCGGTTTACAAGAAATGGAAGAAGGAGAACACGGCTCACCGCGATAGGGGGAGAACTCCCGCCCGCCACCATAGCCTTTCGATCATGGTCCGTCAGGGGCGAGGGAGAACGTCGTGCTTATCGATGAATCGCCCTGATTTGTCATTTATGCAGGTGGGCTGGGGTTGCAGATGATGACTGACGGCCTGTCCATAATCCTTGTCAGGATGATTACAGTGGATTTAACGCCGGAAAGTCGGAGGTCGCGGCGCAGGCGTTCGATATCTACGGCCGAGCCGCGCTTTTTGATGGTGACATTTCCGATTTGGCGGTCGCGGAGTGCCGTACGGAGGCGCTTGAGCGAGAAAGGCAGCACCTCGTCGACTTCGTACCTCGCGGCCCAGGGGGTGTCGATCGGCTCGTCCCCGGAGATGTAAGCGATCATCGGATCGGGAAGGCGGCCGCGCACCAGCTCGGCCACCTCACCCACGAGATGCGCGCGGATGGCGGCTCCGTCGGGCTCGTACACATAGCGCCCGACCGGGCCCGTGACCGCCCGCACGCCGGTGGCGGCCAGGGTGTGCGAGCCGGGCAGCAGCGTGGCCCGCCTGCCGGTCCGCTCCTCGTCGCCACCGGTCCAGAGGGTGGCCTCCTTGACGTCGCCCCGGTAGGAGACCCACTCGGCCTCGGCGGCGTCGGGGATGAACTCGTACGGGATTCCGGGGGCCACCTTGAGGCAGGCGCGACGCGACCTGGACACCAGCTCCAGCACCACCGGCCAGGGCGGGGAGTAGGCCAACGGGTCGAACGTCCTGCCCCTGGAGGTGCGGCGCGCGGGGTCGGCGAACAGCACGTCGTACGCCTCGGGGGCGACCGACGCGGCGTCGGCCACCGTGACCGTGACCCGGTCGGCGAGGCCGAGCGCCTCGGCGTTCGCCGTGGCGACGGCGACGGTCAGCGGGTCGGTGTCCACGGCGTCCACGGTGCAGCCCGCGCGGGCCAGCGCCACCAGGTCACCGCCGATGCCGCAGCACGCGTCCACGACCCGCAGGCCGGGCCCGGCGGCCAGGCGGCGGGCGCGGTGCTCGGCGACCTCGGCGCGGGTCGCCTGCTCCAGGCCGTGCGGCGTGAAGTACATCAGCCCCGCGTCCGCGCCGAACTTCGCCCGCGCCCGGTCCCTGAGCCCGGCCTGGGTGAGCGCGGCCGAGGTCAGCGCGGCGTCGTAGGTCCTGCGCAGCTTGGTGGCGGCCACGACCGGATCGGCGCCCACGAGCTCCTCGGCCTCGCCGAGCGCCCGCAGGCCGCGCGGCGTCAGCAGCTCACGAAAGGCGTCGAAGTCCACGACGTACGACGTTAGCGCCCCCGCCGATCCGCCCGGCCGGGTCCGCCGGCTCCAGCCGTACGGCGCGCCGACGCGACGTGCGGAGGGATCCTCCTGGCTGCACCTAGGCTGGGACTTCAGAAACCCCGCAACCAGGGGTTATCCAGGCGAAGACTCGGTCCTGATCGCTCTCAGCGGACGAGTTCGTGTTGACTGTCAAGCCCCTCTTGCATATGTTTCCTGTTGGCACTCTCCCCTTGAGAGTGCCAATGTGCGACGAGGCAGGTCTGGCACCCGCGACGGCAGGCCCCGCTGGTCGCCTCTTCTAGATCATTCATATCTGAAGGGGAGGTCCGATCGTGACGACCGCCACCAAGGTTCCCGTTAAGCCGCTCGGCGACCGCATTGTGGTTCAGCCGCTTGAGGCAGAGCAGACCACCGCTTCCGGTCTGGTCATCCCGGACACCGCCAAGGAGAAGCCGCAAGAGGGCAAGGTCCTCGCGGTGGGTCCCGGCAACTGGGATGAGGACGGCGACAAGCGGATTCCGCTCGACGTCAGCGAGGGCGACATCGTCCTCTACAGCAAGTACGGCGGCACCGAGGTCAAGTACGGCGGCGAGGAGTACCTCGTGCTCTCCGCCCGCGACGTTCTCGCGATCATCGAGAAGTAAGCCGGTTGTGTCGGGGCCCCGGACGCATACCGCGTTCGGGGCTTTCGACGCCAGGAGAGGACTCTCAGCAAAATGGCGAAGATCCTGGAATTCGACGAGAACGCTCGCCGCGCGCTTGAGCGCGGCGTCAACGCCCTCGCGGACGCCGTAAAGGTTACCCTCGGCCCCCGTGGCCGCAACGTCGTCATCGACAAGAAGTTCGGTGCCCCGACGATCACGAACGACGGCGTGACCATCGCTCGTGAGATCGAGCTGGAGGAGCGTTACGAGAACCTCGGCGCCCAGCTCGCCAAGGAAGTTGCCACCAAGACCAACGACGTCGCGGGCGACGGCACCACCACCGCGACCGTCCTGGCCCAGGCGATGGTCCGCGAGGGCCTGCGCAACGTGGCCGCCGGCGCCTCGCCGCTGTCGCTCAAGCGCGGCATCGACCAGGCCGCCAAGGCCATCAGCGACAAGCTGCTGGCCAGCGCCCGTCCGGTCGAGGACAAGAAGGAGATCGCCAATGTCGCGACGATCTCCGCGCAGGACGCCCAGATCGGCGAGCTGATCGCCGAGGCGTTCGACAAGGTGGGCAAGGACGGTGTGCTCACCGTCGAAGAGTCCAACGCCATGGGCATGGAGCTCGAGTTCACCGAGGGCCTGCAGTTCGACAAGGGTTACCTGTCGGCCTACATGGTCACCGACTCCGAGCGCATGGAGGCCGTCCTGGAGGACGCCTACATCCTGCTCACCCAGGGCAAGGTCTCCTCCATCGCGGACTTCCTGCCGCTGCTGGAGCAGATCGCGCAGAGCAAGAAGCCGCTGCTGGTGGTCGCTGAGGACGTCGAGGGCGAGGCCCTGGCCGTTCTGGTCACCAACAAGATCCGCGGCACCTTCACCTCTGTCGCCGTCAAGGCTCCCGGCTTCGGCGACCGCCGCAAGGCGATGCTGCAGGACATCGCCATCCTCACGGGTGGCCAGGTCGTCAGCGAGGAGATCGGCCTCAAGCTGGAGAACGTCGGTCTGGAGGTGCTCGGCACCGCCCGCCGCATCGTCGTCACCAAGGACGCCACGACCATCGTCGACGGCGCCGGTGACGCCAAGGCCATCGAGGACCGGGTCAAGGAGATCAAGCTCGCGATCGAGCAGTCGGACTCCGACTGGGACCGCGAGAAGCTCCAGGAGCGCCTGGCCAAGCTCGCCGGCGGTGTGTGCGTGCTGCGTGTCGGCGCGGCCACCGAGGTGGAGCTCAAGGAGAAGAAGCACCGCCTCGAGGACGCGATCTCCGCGACGCGCGCCGCGATCGAGGAGGGCATCGTCTCCGGTGGTGGCTCCGCGCTGATCCACGTCGCCAAGGAGCTCGACGACCTCGGCCTCACGGGCGACGAGGCCACCGGTGTCGCCATCGTGCGCCGCTCGCTGGTCGAGCCGTCCCGCTGGATCGCCGAGAACGCCGGTCTCGAGGGTTACGTCGTCACGCACAAGATCGCCGAGCTCAAGCCCGGACACGGCCTCAACGCCGCCACCGGCGAGTACGGCGACCTGCTGTCGCAGGGCGTCATCGACCCGGTCAAGGTCACCCGTTCGGCCGTCCAGAACGCCGCCTCCATCGCGGGCATGCTGCTCACCACCGAGGTTCTCGTGGTGGACAAGCCCGAAGAGGAAGAGGCCTCCGCTGGTCAGGGCCACGGTCACGGCCACGGCCACTAGCCACACCAGCTCCACCGCACGGCCCGCCCGATTCGTCGGCGCGGGCCGTACGTGTTCCTGCGGCGAGTTTTTCGTGGCATGCCCGCCGCAGGGCCTCGCTACCCGCGCAGGAGCCTGTGTCCCACGCTCCGGCGCCCTGCGGCACAGTCGGGCGACGCCCCTGACGCCCCTGACGCCCCCACCACCCGACGCCCCTGACGCCCTCACCACCTGACGCCCCTGACGCCCTCACCACCTGACGCCCCTGACGCCCTCACCACCTGACGCCCCTCACGCCCCACCGGCCGCCCCTCACGCACCCGCCCCCGGCCGCCCGCCGGAACGCACCGCCCACCACCCGGCGCCCCGCTGCCTATCACCCGCCACACGCGCCACACACGCCACCGGCCGTCTGCCACCGGCCGCCTGTCACCCCGCCGCATGCCGCACGCGCCACTCGCCGTACGGCGCGCGTGGTCTTGTACGAGGGGTCGGCTTGGCTTGGGTGGCGCCGTCGGGGCGGGGGGTATGCGGTATGTGATGTTGCGCAGGTTGTTGTGTTGTGGGGGAACTTGGGGAAAGAATGCGGGTTTATTGGAGTAAACCTGAAGTGAGTGTTAAGCGTCGGCGTCTGACGAATGTCGTGCATTTCGGGTTATCGGGTGAAATATGGTGCCAGACGGAAAGGCTTAGTGTTGTCGATCGATTACTGACCGTTATCGTCTCGTCAATGTGACCAATCCGTAGCCGTTCGCGATGACGACAGGCCCGATCAGTGCGGGCATCATGCCTAACGTGAGCGAGGGAAGCGTCGCCGACGCCAAAATTGGGGTAAGGCTCGCGTCGAGACTTCCGGCACGGACGGATGACTCCGACCTAAGGGAACTAACGAGCCTCGCTGTGCAGGGAGATCGCAGTGCGATCGAATCCTTGCTCGGCGAGTTGCGTCCGATGGTGGTGCGGTATTGCCGCGCCAGGCTGGGCAGGGTTACCGGGCAATATCACATTGCCGATGACGTCGCCCAGGAGGTGTGCATCGCGGTCCTGTCCGCGCTGCCGCGATACAGGGACATGGGGAGGCCCTTCGCGTCCTTCGTGTTCGGGATCGCCTCGCACAAGGTGGCCGACGCGTTGCGCAGTTCCGTGCGCTCGGCCGTGCCCACTCAGGATCTTCCGGACGGGCCCGACGACGGGCCGGGGCCGGAGGAGACGGTGGTCCGCTACATCGAGGTGGAGCACGCGCGCCGGCTGCTCGCCCGGCTGCCGCCGAACCAGCGGGAGTTGCTGCTGCTGCGGGTGGTGTCGGGCCTGTCGGCCGAGGAGACCGGTAATGTACTCGGCATGTCACCAGGAGCCGTCCGGGTCGCCCAGCATCGGGCGCTGGCCAGGCTGAGGCAGATGGCCGAGCTGGAGTCGGCTTGACGCCAGAGGAAGAGAGCGACGCACTGCTCGACGCGCTCGCCGCGGGGGAGGTTCCCGACCGCCGGGATCCCGCGGCTCGGGTGCTCGCCGTCCTGCGTGGCGACGTGGTCGATCAGTGGCGCTCTTCGGTGTCGATGACGCCGTCGACGTAACCTCTGGCGTACTCCCAGCTGACATATTCGTCCGGGTCCGGGAAATACGCCGGCTCGTGCACCTGGGGCCGGCCCAGCTCGATCATCTGGCGCAGGTTGCCGCGCAGCAGGTCCCAGTCGAAGAAGTGCTGCTCGCCGCATTCCGGGCAGTCGAGCACGAGGCCGAGCACCCCCTGCGGCTCCAGCACGGAGCGAAAGACCTCGACGTCCGCCAGGTCGGTGATCGCCTCGTCCCGCTCGGCGGCGGTGAGAGGCTCGGCGTCGTCGAGCTCGCCCATCGCTGAGGACGGGTCGTCAGGGTCGTCCGCGAACGGGTCGCGGGGGACGTCTTCCAGCACCTTCCCACCATATGACCGAAGCGGTGTCAACGGCGGTCATTGGCCCAGCCAGCCGCGCCGAGCGGCCTCCACACCTGCGTGAAAGCGTGACTGAGCGCCCAGTTCGGACATGGCGTCGGCGAATCTCGCGCGTACCGTACGGACCGACACGCCGAGGTGGCGCGCGATGGACTCGTCGCACATGCCCTGCGCGGCCAGCCGCAGCACCTGCACCATGCCGCCGCCCTCGCGGCCCGCCGGCAGCCAGGGCAGGGGCATGGCGCGCCCCCACAGCTCGTCGAAGAGGGAGTGCAGCATGCCCACCACGATGGGGGCGCGCATCAGATAGAAGTTGTAGGCGTGCTCGGGCAGGTTGCCGCCCCAGAGCGCGGGCAGGCCGGCCGCGTCGGGTCCCGCCGCCACGAACCAGCTCGGCACCTGGTCGAGTGTGCGCACCTGGCCGCCCGCCTCGACCATGCGGGTGAGCTGGTCGCGTACGCCGGGGAGCACCAGGGTGTCGACCGGGACGAGCGTCCGCATGCGCAGCAGCCCTTGACGCTGTGCGTCGATCCACGGGTCGGCGTACTTCCGGGCAAAGTCGATCATGGTGCGCTCGTCCGGGATGGCGGTCAGCAGCGTCATCGGCGGCGCCTGGACCGCCATGCCCACGACGCTCTCGTACAGCACGTCGGCCCCGCTGACCAGCTCCACGGGGAAGGTGCCGCTCTGGTAGTCGCGGCCGGCGTCGTAGTCGCGGATCAGGCCGCGGATCGAGCCGAGCGCGGAGTCGATCCTGCGGCTCTCCTCGGCCAGGCGGTCGAGCCGCTCGGCGACCAGCCGGCCGAGCGCGGCGGCCGGGTGCCGGGCGAGATACTCGCCCGACTGCTCGTCCACCACGCCGAGCGCGACGAGCTGGTCGAGCTCCCTGCCGACCTTCTCCACCGGGTCGTCCATGGCCGCGGCGAGCTCGGTGCGGGTAGCCCGGTGCAGGCGCAGTACGGCGGCGTAAACGGCCGTCTGGGTGGGGCCCAGGCCCAGCGTTTCGAGCGGCTGGGGCATGGTCTGATGCTCGCTGCGCATGGTGTCGGGCTCCGTAGGGGGACAGGCGTGCCGCGAGAATAACCCGGCATTCCCCACTTGTCCGCTCGTTGCGGCGGAGTCATCGGTGCGGCGTGCAGCTTAGTGCAATTGCACGTTTTCACGTTGCGCTGTGCCGTTGCGTAACTCACGCTTAACTCTGCGTCGGCCCCCAAGGGCCGGGCAGCGCCGGCCATCAGGACGCGGAGGGGGGTTCGGTGGCGTAACGCGCGCTCAGCCCGGGTGCCGATGGCGGAGGTGGGACGGTGACACCGACCGTCCCACCTCCCGGGAGCATGCCGATGCCGGGAGTACGACGGGCCGTGGGGGCCATCGTCCTCCCGGCATCACATGCGTTTGGACGCAGGCCCTAGACTTGGCTCATTCAGCGCATCGGCGGGAGGGGCCGCAGCATGTCCAAGTTCACCGCGACAGGTCTGACCTTTGACGACGTGCTGCTCGTGCCGGCGTATTCAGACCTGCAGCCAGGTGACGCCGACACCCGCACCCGACTGTCACGTGGCATCAGCCTGTCCATCCCGCTGGTCTCGGCGGCGATGGACACCGTGACCGAGGCCCGGATGGCGGTCTCCATGGCCAGGCAGGGCGGCATCGGCATCCTGCACCGCAACCTGTCGGTCGAGGAGCAGGCCCAGCAGGTCGACCTGGTCAAGCGGTCCGAGGCGGGCATGGTGACCAACCCGGTGACCTGCAGCCCCGACGACACGCTGGCCGACGTCGAGCGGCTCTGCGCGACGTACCGGATCTCCGGGGTGCCGGTCACCGACGCGTCCGGCATCCTCGTCGGCATCGTCACCAATCGCGACATGCGCTTCGAGACCGCCCAGGAGCGGCCGGTGCGCGAGGTCATGACGAAGATGCCGCTCGTCACCGCCCCCGTGGGGGTCTCGCGGGACGACGCCTACGACCTCCTCCGGCAGAACAAGATCGAGAAGCTGCCGCTGGTCGACCCCGACGGCAGGCTGCGCGGGCTCATCACGGTCAAGGACTTCACCAAGAGCGAGCAATATCCGCTGGCCACCAAGGACGCCGACGGCCGCCTGGTGGTCGGCGCCGCAGTCGGCGTCGGGGGCGACGCCGAGGTGCGGGCCAAGGCGCTCATCGAGGCCGGCGTGGACGTGGTGGTCGTGGACGTGGCGCACGGCCACTCCAAGGGGCTGGCCGACATGATCGCCAAGGTCAAGGCCAACAGCAAGGTCGACGTCATCGGCGGCAACATCGCCACCAGGGCCGGCGCCCAGATGCTCGTCGAGGCGGGTGCCGACGCGGTCAAGGTCGGCGTCGGGCCCGGCTCCATTTGCACCACCCGTGTGGTGGCCGGGGTGGGCGCGCCGCAGGTCACGGCCATCTACGAGGCCTCGCTCGCCTGCGCGCCCGCCGGGGTCCCGGTGATCGGCGACGGCGGCCTGCAATATTCCGGCGACATCGTCAAGGCCATCGCCGCGGGCGCCGACACGGTCATGCTCGGGTCGCTGCTGGCCGGCTGCGAGGAGTCGCCCGGCGAGCTGATCTTCATCAACGGCAAGCAGTTCAAGTCCTACCGGGGCATGGGCTCGCTCGGCGCGGTGCGCAACCGCGAGCGCGGCGGCACCTCCTTCAGCAAGGACCGCTACGCCCAGGCCGACGTCGGCGGCGAGGACAAATACATCCCCGAGGGCATCGAGGGCCAGGTCCCCTACCGCGGCCCGGTCTCCGCCGTCTCGCACCAGCTCGTCGGCGGCCTGCGCCAGGGCATGTGGTATGCCGGATGTCGCACCATCACTCAGATGCACACCGACTGCGAGCTCATGCCGATCACGATGGCGGGCCTCAAGGAGAGCCACCCCCACGACATCCAGATGACCGTGGAAGCTCCGAACTATCACAGAAGGTAATCCATGACTCAGCAGGTGGAGATCGGCCGGGGCAAGTCCGGCCGCCGCGCCTACTCGCTCGACGAGATCGGCCTTGTGCCCTCGCGGCGCACCCGCGACCCGGAAGAGGTCTCGATCGCCTGGCAGATCGACGCCTACCGGTTCGAGCTTCCCGTGATCGTCGCACCCATGGACAGCGTCGTCTCGCCGGCCACCGCGATCGAGATCGGCCGGCTCGGCGGTCTCGCGCCGCTCGACCTCGAAGGTCTCTGGACCCGGTACGACGACCCGTCGCCGCTGCTGGAGGAGTGCGCGTCGCTCGACGCCGAGGCGGCGACCAGGAGGCTCCAGGAGATCTACGCCGCGCCGATCAAGGAAGAGCTGATCGGGCGCCGCATCGAGGAGATCCGGGCGTCCGGCGTGACCACCGCCGTCCGGCTGTCGCCGCAGCGCACCGTCCAATACCACAAGGCGGTCATCGACGCGGGCGTGGACATCTTCGTCATCCGCGGCACCACCGTCTCGGCCGAGCACGTCTCCGGGCGGGCCGAGCCGCTCAACCTCAAGCAGTTCATCTACGAGCTGGACGTGCCGGTGATCGTCGGCGGCTGCGCCACGCACACCGCGGCGCTGCACCTGATGCGCACCGGCGCGGCGGGCGTGCTGGTCGGCTTCGGCGGCGGCGCCTCGCACACCACCCGCAACGTCCTGGGTGTCGCCGTGCCGATGGCCACGGCCATCTCCGACGTGGCCGCGGCCCGCCGCGACTACATGGACGAGTCCGGCGGCCGCTACGTGCACGTGATCGCCGACGGCGGCATGGGCACCTCCGGCGACATCGCCAAGGCCATCGCCTGCGGCGCGGACGCCGTCATGGTGGGCTCCCCGCTGGCCAGGGCCGCCGAGGCGCCGGGGCGCGGCTTCCACTGGGGCTCCGAGGCCCACCACCCGGACCTGCCGCGCGGGCGCCGGGTGGAGTTCGGCACGGTCGGCCCGCTGGAGCAGATCCTGCACGGGCCGTCCAGCATCGCCGACGGCTCGATGAACCTCATGGGCGCGCTGAAGCGGACCATGGCGTCCACGGGCTACTCCGACATCAAGGAGTTCCAGCGCGTCGAGGTCGTCGTCGCGCCGACCCAGCGCTGACCAGCCTGTCCGAAGGCGCGCCACCGACGTGGCGCGCCTTTCGCGCGCTGAGCCGATGTTGTTCGGGTCTCGCGCGGTACTGCACGGCGCCGGCCGATGCTGTACGGCGCCTCCCGATGCTGTACGGCGCCCGCCGGTCAGCCGCGGACGTAGGTCAGGAGCACCGTGCCGTTGCTGAAGGTGCGGGTGCCGGTGTTGGTGAAGGCCGTGGGGCGGAACTCGCCATCGAAGGCCGGTACGCCGGAGCCCGCCACCACCGGATAACACTTGACGATCAGCTCGTCGATCTCCGGCAGCAGGGAGCCGGCCAGCTTGCCGCCGCCGCAGAGCCAGATGTCCATGCCCTCCTCCTTCTTCAGGCGCTGGACCAGGCCGATCGGGTCGCCGGAGACGAGCTCGACCGCCGGGTCGGTGATCCCGGGGATGCTGCTGGAGATCACGTACTGGCGCAGGTGGGCGTACGGGCTGGTGATTCCGGCGTCGAGGGCGGGCTGGTAGGTGCCGCGGCCCATGAGGACGGTGTCGAAGCGCTTGTTGGGCGCGTCCAGGCCGAGCTGGGCCCGCAGGTGGGTGGGGATGGTCTCGGGATGCTGGTCGTTCAGGTAGGCGGCCAGGTCGTCGGCCACGGGGTAGAAGTCGAACTCGCCGCCGGGGCCGGCGATGTAACCGTCGATGGAGATCGCGATGTAGTAAACGAGCTTTCGCACAGTTGGTCACTCCCCAAGAAGTACTATAGTTGAAGTGGTTTGAACGTAGTACTACAACTGGAGTGGTGTCAATTGGCGCGACAGAACGTGGCCAGGCGGGCGGCGCTGATCGATGCCGCCATCGAGGTGCTGGCCGAGCAGGGGGCGCGCGGGCTGACGTTCAGGGCCGTGGACGCGGAGGCGAAGGTGCCCATGGGCACCGCCACCAACTACTTCGCCAACCGTGACGAGCTTTTCACCCAGGTGGGGAGCAGAATCTACGAGCGGCTCCAGCCCGACGCGCGCACGTTCGAGCTGAGCCTGGAGGGGCCGCGCGACCGCGACCGGTTGCTGGCGCTCATGCGTGAGACCGTCGGCCGGATCTCCGCCTTCCGCTCCGGCTACCTGGCCCTGCTGGAGCTGCGGCTGGAGGCGACCAGGCGGCCGCAACTGCGTGCCGTGCTCACCCAGCGGATCCGCGCGGACATCGACGCGAACGTCAGCCACCACCGGGAATCCGGCCTGCCCGGCGACACCACCGCCGTCCTGCTGCTCTACCTGGCGCTCAACTGGCTGGTGGTCGAGCGCCTCACCCTGCCCGACATCTTCACGGAGGAGGAGATCGACGGCCTCGTCGCGAGCGCCGTGGACCGCGTGCTCGCCTAACATGCGGGGGTGGCCGATCTGCAGGGGACGCACACGATCGAGATGCTGGGTGATGTCGTCACCAAGCACTACAGAGAAGACAGGCCACACGCGGCCGAGCGCGAGTGGCGGGCGCTGACGTTGCTCGCCCGCTACGCTCCGGGGCTCGCGCCGAGGCCGATCTCCTTCCACGGCTGCGTGATCATGTCCCGGATCGAGGGCCGGCCGCTGCGCGGGCTGCCCGAGCCCGCGGCGCACACCCGCCAGATGGCCGCGGCCGTCGCGGAGCTGCACGCCGCCGTGCCGCCCGAGGTCCTGGCCGGGGTGCCGCTGCGCAACTGGCACGCCCAGGCGCTCGCCGAGCAGGTGCGCGAGTGGTGCGAGCACTGGCCGGGCAAGGACCCGGTGGCCGACCGGGCCGTCCGGGAGGGCTGCCGGTGGCTGGCGCGGTGGCGGCCGGACGACGGCGGGGTACGGCCGGTGTTCGGCGGCGGCGACGGCAACCTGGCGAACTTCCTGTGGGACGGCGAGCGGGTGCGGATCGTGGACTTCGAGGACTCCGGCCGCAGCGACCGGGCCTTCGAGCTGGCGGAGTTGTCGCAGCACGTGTCGATGTGGGTGGACGGCGAGATCGACGTCCTGCGCCACTTCGACCTGCCGGCGGCCGAGCGCACCCGGCTGCGCGAGTGCCGCAGGCTGCACGCCCTGACCTGGCTGTTCCTGCTGTCGGGTGAGGGGCCGCGCAACCCGCCGGGCACCTTCCGCAGGCAGGCCGAACGGGTCCTGGCGGAACTGGACGGATAGGGGCCCCTCAGCCCGCCGAGCGTCTCAGGCCGTCAGCCCGCCGAGCGGGCGTGCCACCTCACGGGCCACCGCCTCTCAGCCCGTCAGGACGCCGAGCAGGTGAGTCACCTCGCGGGTCACCGCGTCCCTGCCCGCGTTGACGTACTTGCGAGGGTCGACCACCTTCTCGTCGTGGTGCAGATAGTCGCGGATCGCGCCGGTGAACGCCTTGTTCAGGTGCGTGGCGACGTTGATCTTCTTCATGCCTTCGCGTACGGCCTCGCGCAGGATCTCGTCGGGCACGCCGGAGGAGCCGTGCAGGACCAGCGGGACCGTCAGGGTGGCCCGCAGCTCGGCGATCAGCGCCAGGTCGAGCACCGCGTCCTTGGTCGTCATCGCGTGTGAGGTGCCCACGGCGACGGCCAGCGCGTCGACGCCGGTCCTGGCCACGTAGGAGGCCGCCTCGTCCGGCTTGGTGCGGGCGCCGGGGGCGTGCACGCCGTCCTTGCCGCCGACCTCGCCGAGCTCGGCCTCCACCCACACGCCCCGCTCGTGGCACCAGGCGGTCACGCTCGCGGTGACGGCGACGTTCTCCTCGTCGGGCAGCGCGGACGCGTCGAACATGACCGAGCCCAGCCCCAGCTCCACGGCCTGCTCGACGAGCGCGCGGTCGGTGGCGTGGTCGAGGTGCACCGCGACGGGGACCTCGGCCCGCCTGGCCACCGCGAGCGCGGCGAGCGCGATGGGCTCAAGCTCGCCGTGGTAGCGCACGCAGTTCTCGCTGATCTGCAGCACCACCGGCAGGCTCAGCGCCTCCGCGCCCGCCACGATGGCGGTGGCGTGCTCAAGCTGGATCACGTTGAACGCGCCCACCCCGGCGGGTGAGTCGCGGATGATGTCGCCGACGGTGGCGAGGGGCATGGCGGGCTCCTTATGCGATCTCGATCAAGGGGTGTATGTCGCTGAAGACGTCGCGGTCGAAGTCGCCGGCCACCGGCGACGCGACCGCCGCGGCGCCGAGCGCGGCCGCCGTCCTCAGCGTGTCGTGCCACGATGACGGCTGCACCAGGCCCAGTGCCAGCCCTGCCACCAGCGAGTCGCCGGCCCCTGTCGGGTTGCCTTCGACCGTGTACGGCATCCGCGCGCGAATCGTGCCTTCGGGGGTGACCGCCAGCAGCCCGGCCGAGCCCATGGACACGACCACGGACTCGGCACCCTGGCCGCGCAGTGCCTGGGCGCCTTCCTCGACGGTGCCGTGCGGCACGGCCCGGGCCAGTTCCTCGGCGTTGGGCTTGACGATGGCGGGCCGGCCCTGCGGCGCGAGGCGCAGTGGCTCGCCGTCGGCGTCCACGATGGCCGGCACGCCCTTGGCCGAGGCCAGGGCCGCCAGTCTCGCGTAGGTGTCGGCGGGGACGCCACGCGGCAGGCTGCCGGAGAGGACCACCGCCCGCGCGTCTGCCAACATGACCCCATACGTTGTCACGAAATTTCGTAGCTCGTCGTCGGTCACCTGCGGCCCGGGTTCGTTGAACAGCGCGGTCCGCGTACCGTCAGGAGGGCCTGGAGCGTCCGAGACCACCAGCGTGGTGCGCGAGTCGGCGGCGATGGGCACCATCGCCGCGGGCAGCCCGGCCGCCCGCAGGTCGGCCTCCACCGCCTCGCCGGTCGGCCCGCCCACCAGGCCGGTGACCAGCACCTCCTGGCCGAGCGCGGCCAGCACGCGGGCCACGTTGACGCCCTTGCCGCCGGCCCGCCGGTGCACGGCCGCCACCCGGTTGACGCCGTCCCAGTCGACCCGGGGCACCTCGTAGGTGACGTCGAGCGCGGCGTTGAGGGTCACGGTGAGGATCATCGGGGCTCCGCGATCCAGGCGCCGCGCCGCATCACGCCGGCCACCTCCAGCTCGTCGGAGAGCACCACGAGGTCGGCCGACTTGCCGACGGCGATCGAGCCGACCTGATCGGCCAGGCCCAGCACCCGGGCCGGGGTCAGGGAGGCCACCTGCGCCGCGTCGGGCAGCGACAGGCCCAGCTCCTGGACGCTGCGGCGGAAGGCGACGTCCATGGTGAGCGTGGAGCCCGCGATCGAGCCACCATCCACCAGGCGGGCGACCCCGCCGACGACGCCGACCCGCATCGGGCCGAGGAGATATTCGCCGTCGCTCAGGCCGGTGGCCGAGATCGAGTCGGTGATCAGCGCCGTCCGGCCGGGGCCCGCCACCTCACAGGCCAGCGTGAGCATGGCCGGGTGCACGTGCACGCCGTCGTTGATCAGCTCGACCGTGACGCGCTCGTCCTGCAGCAGCGCGGCGATCGGGCCGGGGGCGCGATGGCCGAGCTGCGGCATCGCGTTGTAGAGGTGGGTGGCGACGGTGGCGCCCGCCTCGATGCCCGCCAGCGTCCGGTCGTAGCTGGCGTCGCTGTGGCCGAGCGCGGCGATCACGCCTTCGGCGGCGGCCATCCGGATCGTGTCGAGGGCGCCGGGCAGCTCGCCGGCGATCGTCAGCATGCGCACATGCCCGCGCCCGGCCTTGATCAGCCCGGCCACCTCCTGCGGCGACGGCTCGCGCAGCAGCGCGGGGTCGTGAGCGCCGCAGCGCGCCTTTGAGATGTACGGGCCCTCGAAGTGGATGCCGGCCAGCAGACCGTCGTCACAGAGCTCGGCCAGCGACGCGGCCGCCCTGGACAGCCGGTCGAGGGAGTCGGTGACCAGGCTGGCCACCATGGTGGTGGTGCCGTGCCGCTGGTGCAGCGCCACCGCCTCGCGTGCGCCGTCTGGCTCGCCGGCCGGGAAGGAGCCGCCCGCCCCGCCGTGGTTGTGCATGTCGACGAAGCCCGGCACCACGTGCCGGCCGCCGAGGCCGTGACCGGGTCGGGGGGCCGATCCGTGGCCGACGTGCGTGATGCGGCCGTCTTCGATGGTCAGCCACCCCTCGTGAACTCCCTCGGGGGTCACGATGCGGGCGTCGGCGAGTGTGAGGCTCATGAGGAAAGAATCACAGATCGCGTGAGGTGCATGGGCGCGTCCGGGTCGAGACCGCGGGCGACGGCCCTGGCCACCGCCACCCGCTGGGTGGTGGTAAAGCGGGTCGGCGGGAGCACGCGGTCGTACGCGCGTCCGACCGGGAACGCGGAGGCGGTGAACGCGTCGGTCTCCCCCTGACCGGCCCGCTCGCGCAGCTCGGCGTACGCGATCTCGGCTTCGGTATGACTGGTCACCAGTGCCTCCGACAATTTGCTTGTTTCTGCACTTTTTATATCAGAACCAAGCTTAAATGGGCATCGGTGGCTGCGTGCTCTCCCATATGCCACGCTTGCCATCTGACGATTCCGGCGAAGGAAAGAGGATCGTGTCCCGTTATGACCGCTGGAACGCGATCCTCGAGCTGCTCGCCCAGGAAGGCCGGCTCTCCGTGGAGGAGGCGGCCCAGGCGCTCGACGTCTCCACCGCGACCATCCGCCGCGACTTCGACCAGCTCGCCCAGCAGCAGATGCTCATGCGCACCCGGGGCGGCGCGGTGGCCCAGAGCGTCAGCTACGACCTGCCGCTGCGCTACAAGACGGCCAGGCACGGGAGCGAGAAGCAGCGCATCGCCGAAGCGGCCGCCGAGCTGGTCAAACCCGGCGCGGTGATCGGCCTGAACGGCGGCACCACCACCTCCGAGCTGGCCCGCGTGCTGGCCACCCGCGCCACGCTGGACTCGGGCTTCACCATCGTCACCAACGCGCTCAACATCGCCGCCGAGCTCACGGTCCGCCGGCACGTCAAGATCGTGGTCACCGGCGGGGTGGCCAGGCAGCAGTCCTACGAGCTCATCGGCCCGCTCGCGTCCGGCGTGCTGGAGCAGGTGACGCTCGACGTGGCCTTCCTCGGCGTGGACGGGCTGGACGTGGAGCTCGGCGCTTCGGCGGACCACGAGGGCGAGGCGAGCGTGAATCATCTGCTCATCACCCGTGCCGCGCGGGTCGTGGTGGTGGCAGACTCCTCGAAGATAGGGAAGAAAGCATTTTCCCGTATCTGCCCCATCGAGCAGATCGACACCCTCGTCACCGACGCACAGCTTCCCGACCTGGCCGCGACCCGGCTCTCCGACGCCGGAGTGACCGTGATCCGCGCCTGATCGGGGGTCTGTACGGAGTCCGCTGCGTTACCGAGGGTTCGCAGAAGGCCCCGGCGTTCAGGCCGGTGATGAATGCGGTTCCCGTCAGGGGATGGCCCGCCGGTAGGTGGGGGAGTCAGAAGCACGTGGCGCGGGCCACGGACGGTCGCGTTGGTCGGCGTTGTCGGTTGATGTATGCCGCGTCGGTATGCGTATGGCGTGGCCATAGGGCAGTCGTTAGTATGTTCGAATTCGCGGAACGTGTGCGATTTCTTGCACACTGTTAGTGGCTGCGTTGTGTCGTCATGGAGAGGGTGGTGTTCGGTGAAGCTGCGCTACAACTACCGGCTGTATCCGGACGCGCCTCAGCGGGAGTCGTTGGCTCGGTTGTTCGGGTGTGTCCGGGCAGTGTGGAACGACGCGCTGGCCCGGCGTAAGGCCGCGTGGAAAGCCGACCGGGCGCGGATCAGCGGCCCACGGTTGCAGCAGCTGTGCATCACCGCCGCCAAGCGCACTCCTGAACGGAACTGGCTCGCACAGGTGTCGCCGGTGCCGTTGCAGCAGTCGCTGCGGGACCTGGACGTGGCCTACGGCAACTTCTTCGACTCGGTGTCGGGCAAGCGCAAAGGCCCGAAGATGGGATTGCCGGTGTTCAAGTCGCGCCGTGATCACCGCCAGTCGGCCCGGTTCACCACCACCGCGTTCAAGCTCCGCCCCGGCCGTGCCGGGGATGCGTTGTATCTGGCGAAGATCGGTGAGATCGAGGTGCGGTGGTCACGCGAGCTGCCCGCTCCGCCGTCCAGCGTGACGGTCATCAAGGACCCGGCGGGCCGCTACTTCGCCTCCTTCGTCGTCGACGTGCCGGACGACAGCCAGACCCTCCCCCGCAGCGATGCGGAGACGGGGATCGATCTCGGTCTGACCCACTACGCGGTCACCTCCAACGGCGAAAAGATCGTCAACCCCAAATGGCTGCGCCGCAGAGAGCGCAAGCTGAAGAAACTCCAGCGCGCCCTGGCACGTAAGCAGAAAGGCAGCGCCAACCGCACCAAGGCCCGCATCAAAGTCGCCCGTCAGCATGCGAAGGCCGGCGACGCGCGCCGGGACTTCCTGCACCAGGTCAGCACTGCGATCGTCCGCGAGAATCAAGCGGTAGCGGTCGAGGGCCTGGCCGTGCGGGGCCTGGCCCGGGGCAGGCTGGCCAAGAGCGTCAACGACGTCTCCTGGGGCACCTTCCTGCGCCTGCTGGAAGACAAAGCCGCCCGCCACGGCCGCACCTTCATCACCGTCGACCGCTGGTATCCCTCCTCCCAGCTGTGCCCCTGCTGCGGCTACAAGATCGGGAAACTCGGCTTGGACGTCCGCGCCTGGGACTGCCCCTCCTGCGGCGAACACCACGACCGCGACATCGCCGCAGCCCTCAACATCCTGGCCGAGGGTATCCGCCTGAAGACCCTGAACGACTTGAACGATGTGAACGGCCTGAACGACACGAGGTCGGTGCACGACGTGGCCGCCGGGCTGGCGGACACCCGAAACGACTGTGAAGGGCAGGTAAGACCAGGTAAGGCGATCCCGACCCTGGCACCGCCCGAAACCTCCACCGCGCAAGCGGCGTAGAAGCAGCAGTAAGCACCCCGCCGCGAGGCGGGAGAATCCCCGTCATGGCGGAGAGAAGTCAAATGCGGCTCGATGAATGGGTAAGTATGGGGGCGCAAGGAGACAAGGCCCCGAATCTCAAGGAGAGTCATGGCGGCGGGAAGACGCGTGGCCCGGCTGGGTCCGGTCGAGCGAAGTGCGGCACTGGACACCATGGCCGCACGCGAGCTGGACGTGGTCGTGGTCGGTGGCGGGGTGGTGGGCGCGGGAGTCGCGCTCGACGCTGTCACGCGCGGCCTGGACGTGGGCCTGGTCGAGGCGCGGGACTTCGCCTCGGGCACCTCCTCGCGCTCGTCCAAGCTCATCCACGGCGGGCTGCGCTATCTCGAACAGCTCAACTTCGAGCTCGTCAGGGAGGCGCTGCAGGAGCGGGCCCTGCTGTTGCAGCGGATCGCGCCGCATCTGGTGCGGCCGGTGCCGTTCCTGTTCCCGATGACCCACATGGGGTGGGAACGGCCCTATGTGGGGGCGGGGGTGGCCCTGTACGACACGCTGGGGATCGCCACCGGGGTGTCCAGGGGTGTGCCGGGGCACCGGCATCTGTCCAGGAGCCGGGCCCTGCGGCTGGCGCCCGCGCTGAAGCGCTCGGCCTTCACCGGCGCGGTGCAGTACTGGGACGCGCAGGTGGACGACGCCCGTTACGTGATGACCATGCTGCGGACGGCCGCCACCTACGGCGCCCATGTCGCGCCCCGGTCCCAGGTGGTGGGCTTCCTGCGTGAGGGCGAGCGCGTCACCGGGGTGCGGGTGCGCGACCTGGAGTCCGGCCGCGAGATGGAGGTACGCGCCCAGCAGGTGGTCAACGCCACCGGGGTGTGGACCGACGACATCCAGGAGCTGGTGGGCGGACGCGGGCAGATCCACGTGCGGGCGTCCAAGGGCATTCACCTGGTGGTGCCGCGCGACCGGATCCACTCCGTCACCGGACTCATCCTTCGTACGGAAAAATCCGTGCTTTTCGTGATCCCCTGGGGCAGGCACTGGATCATCGGCACCACCGACACCGAATGGACGCTGGACAAGGAGCACCCGGCCGCCTCCCGGGCCGACATCGACTATCTGCTCGACCACGTCAACGCCGTGCTGTCGGTGCCGCTGAGCAGGGATGACGTCGAAGGCGTCTACGCTGGGCTGCGGCCGCTGCTGTCCGGGGAGTCGGACGAGACGTCGAAGCTGTCGCGCGAGCACGTGGTGGCGCACCCGGTGCCGGGGCTCGTCATGATCGCCGGCGGGAAGTACACGACCTACCGGGTCATGGCCAAGGACGCCGTCGACGCCGTCGCGCACGGCCTCGACCAGCGCGTCCCGCGCTCCTGCACGGACCGGATCCCGCTGGCCGGCGCCGAGGGCTATCAGGCGCTGTGGAACGCCAGGCATCGGCTGGCCCACACCTCCGGCCTGCACGTGGCCAGGATCGAGCACCTGCTGCAGCGCTACGGCTCGCTGATCGACGAGGTGCTGGAGCTGATCGAGCACGACCCGTCGCTGGGCAGGCCGCTGCACGGGGCCGACGACTACCTACGCGCCGAGATCGTCTACGCCGCCACCCACGAGGGCGCCAGGCATCTCAACGACGTGCTGACGCGCCGTACCCACGTCTCCATCGAGACCTTCCATCGGGGCGTGGCGGTCGCGCAGGAGGCCGCCGAGCTGCTCGCCGGCCCGCTCGGCTGGGACGCCGAGCAGGTCAAACGCGAGGTCGAGTACTTCACCAAGCGGGTCGAGGCTGAGCGCCTGTCGCAGGAGCAGGACACCGACCACGCGGCCGACGCCATCAGGCTCGGCGCCCCCGAGATCGAGCCGGTCGCCGCTCCCGAGGGATCATGAGCCCAGCGGGATCCAGGCCTGCCTGTCCAGCGTGGCGGCGTCGTTGACCTGCGCGCCCGCGTAGGAGAACGTCCAGATGGAGTCGCCGATCATCATCGAGCGCTGGATGCCGGGCGGGTAAGCACTGTTGCGGTCCGCCGGATGCTCGATCATGCCGACCTTGCTCACCTCCGAATCGGTGATCTTCAACACCATCGCGCCGCTGCGCTGCACGCCCTCGCCGTAGGAGCTCAGCGGGATGACCGCGGTGCCGGTCTTGGGCCAGTAGAGGAAGGCGTGCGGGTCCCACTCGGCCTCCGAGCCGGAGTCCTTCTGGAACAGCTGCGACAGCCTGCGCGGCGCGGCCGGGTCGCGCACGTCGAACAGCGAGACCTGGGTGCCGAGCGTCCGGCCCTTGTCGCTGGCCTCCTGGCCGATGCCGATCAGCTTGCCGTCGCCGCTGGGGTGCAGGTAGGCGGAGTAGCCGGTGATCTTCAGCTCGCCGGTCACCGCGGGCTTGGCCGGGTCGCGCAGGTCCAGCGTGTAGAGCGGGTCCACCTGGCGGAAGGTGACGACGTAGCCGACCGGGCCGATGAACCGGACCGAGTAGATGCGCTCGCCCTTGCCCAGGCCGCCGACCTGGCCGACCTCGGCCAGCGTGTCCGCGGCCAGCACGTGCACGCCGCTGACGCTGGTGTCGCCGTCGGCGGAGGTGACGGTGGTGGCGACCCGCAGGTGGCCGTCGTGCTCGGACAGCGAGTACTGGTTCAGCAGCCGGCCCGGCACCTTGCCGGAGGCCACGTAGGCGGGGGCGCCCGGCTTGCTCACATCGAACCGGTGCACCTCCGTCTCCTCGGGCGGCGGGCCCGAAGGCGTCGGCGTGGCCGTGGGCATGGGCTCCACCGGGGCGGGCTCGGTGGCCGGGGCCACGGCCGACTCCTGGCCGCTGGGCGTGGGCGCACTCTCCTCGACGACGGCCGGTTGGATCGGGAACCACCAGTGCGGGTTGCTCGCCACGTACAGGCTCTGCCCGGTGCCGTACACGATGTCGCCGTCGGCGGCCAGGCCGATCGGGGAGCTGCCCGCCGCCGTGAGGCCCTGGGACAGGTCGAGGCTGTGCAGGGTCAGCAGGGAGGTGCCGGAGTAGCCGGCCGGGTGGCTGACCCGCTCGCAGGGGACCGACTCCTTCCTGACCGTACCCGAGGCGTCGGTGATCTCGATCTTCGGCAGCCAGGCCTCCAGCGGCGCACGCCGTACGACCTGCTGGTTGATCCGGGTGCGTTCGGCCTCGGGCAGTTGGTCCCTGGTCTGGGGGAAGGTGATGTCCGGCTGGCTCCGGGTGACGAAGCGTACGGTGGAGCCGACCATCCGGGCGTCCACGTGCGTGCCCTCGGGCTTGATCGTGCCCAGCACCTTGGGCTGGCCGGCGAGGTCGACGAGCACGTACCTGGTCTCGCCGGGGGGCGCGAAGCCCCGCTTCATGGCCGGGCCGCCGCCGCCCTGGAACAGGATCAGCGCCCGCTCGCCCGAGACCAGCAGGTCGGCGGGCGCGTAGCCGCGCTCGTCCTTGCCGGGCAGATCGAGGGAGGCGGTGACCTTCCTGGTGGCGGTGTCGATGATCCGCAGGGTGCCGCCGCTGACGGTGTAGACGCGGTCGCCGTCGGTCTTGACCAGATCCGGCTCGTCCACGCCCGCCTCGTGCGTGTTGGTCGTGGAGTGGTCGGGGGTCTCGGCGGTCTTCGCCCTGGCCGCGGTCGCGTCCTCCATGTACATGATCTGGGGGCCGCCGAACCCCCACGGGCCGACGTTCTCGGCCGCCTTCGCGCGCAGCCCGGCGAGCAGATCGTCGCAGCCGTTGTACGCCACCAGGCGGATGGCGCCGAGGCTCTGCCGCGGAGGTGTGACGGGTCTGTCGTCCTGGGGAGCCGGGGTGCAGGCGGCCAGGGCCGTCGCGAGGGCCGCGGCGACCAGCACCGGGCGCGTCAGCGTCTTCATGCCCTCATGACGGATTCCGGCGGCGAGCGGTTCAGGAGCCGCTGGGGACGTCCAGCGTGTAGATGGGGCTGTAGTCCACGTCATCGCCGATGTCGATCAGCTTACGGACGAGCTTGCCCTTGAAGTCGACCACCTGGACCTCATCTCTGGACGCGTCGTCCTGCTCCCAGCAGTAGAGGTGGGTCTCGTCGTACCAGCCGAGCACCTTGTCGCAGGGGGAGGTGAAGGCGCGCACCCGCTTGCCCGTCGCGGAGTTCCAGAGGCAGTGGTCGCCGTCGCCCCCGCCGGGGCAGTCGGTGACGAAGGTCCGGCCGGAGGGGGAGAACATGTCCATGGTGCCGGAGGCGAGCGTGCCGATGCCGGGCGCCTCGCGGACGACCTTGCCGGTGGGGGCGTAGAAGCGCAGGCCCTGGTTCTTGCCGCCGTAGACGTTGACCACGCCGTTCTCCTCGCTGTCCCAGCCGAAGGCGGTCTCCTGGACCTGCTTGTCGCGGACCATGACGATCTCCGGCTCGCTCGTGGCCACGTCGACGATGCCGAAGCCCACGTAGTACCACTCGTCGCCGGTCTTCTCCTCGATGTTGAGCAGGATCTTGGAGCCGTCCTTGGACCATGACCGGATGGTGCTCTGCAGGGGCGAGCGGACGGTCTCGATCGTGACCTCGCCACCCGAGCGGCGGTCGGTGATCTCGATGAAGTCGAAGTCGTCGGCGGAGTAGTTCTTGCCGCGGGTGGCCAGGTAGCGGCCGTCGGGCGAGACCAGCGACTCCTTGTTGCGCGGGTATTTGACGAAGGCGCCGGTCAGGTTCCGCCTGGCGTAGTCGACCCACTCCTTGCCCTTCTCGTCGTAGACCTCGTAGGAGGTCAGCGTGATGGGGTCGGATTCGTGCTCGTAGATGGTGATCGAGCCGCCGGGGACCCGCAGGGGGGTGCCCTTGGCGGGCACGGTGGACGCCGGCGCCGGCGCCGGGGTGGTGGGGGTGGGCGTGGGGGTGGTGGGGGTGGGGCTCGTTCGGGGCGCGGCGACCGTGGTCCGGTTCAGGTGGTTGACCGTCATCACGCCGGCGAGCAGCAGCAGCGCGCACCCCACGGCCGCGCCCATGACGAGCAACGTCCGGCCTTTCGCCGCGGGCGCCGGCCGAGGCTGTCCGGCGTGGGCCGCCATGGGCGGCTGCGCGGGATAGGCCGCGG
Source organism: Nonomuraea glycinis (assembly GCF_014646515.1). Classification (GTDB taxonomy): domain Bacteria; phylum Actinomycetota; class Actinomycetes; order Streptosporangiales; family Streptosporangiaceae; genus Nonomuraea; species Nonomuraea glycinis. Next base: position 84,713 of record NZ_BMNK01000009.1, on the reverse strand, counting down.
GGGCGGGCCACGACGCGGCCGGGTTCGGGGCTGAGTGGACGGGCCGCGACGCGGCGGGGTTCGGGGCTGAGTGGGCGGGCCACGACGCGGCCGGGTTCGGGGCTGAGTGGGCGGGCCGCGACTCGGCCGGGATGGCCGCCGCGGAGCCCTGCGCGAGGATGCCGGAGCGGGGGACCGGCCGCTGCAGCAGCCGGATGATGACCTGCTCGGCGGTGGGCCGCCGCGCCGGGTCCTTGTCCAGGCACGCCGCGACCACCTCGAGCAGCGTGCCGTCGAGCCCGGTCAGCTCGGGCGGCCGGTTGAGCACCCGGTTGATCACCGCGGGCATGGTGTCGCTGCCGAACGGCGCGTTGCCGGAGGCGGCGTAGACCATCGTGCCGCCCCACGAGAACAGGTCGGCGGCGGGGCCGACCTGATGCCCCATGACCTGCTCGGGCGGCATGTAGGACGGGGTGCCGACCGGCATGCTGCTGAGCGTGGAGGTCGCGTCGAGCGCGCGGGCGATGCCGAAGTCGATCACCCGGGGCCCGTCGGCGCCGATGATCACGTTGGCCGGCTTGAAGTCGCGGTGCACGATCCCGGCCTGGTGGATCGCGGCCAGGGCGGTGGCGGTGCCGATGGCCAGGCGGTGCAGGGTCGTGCCGGTGCGCGGGCCGTCCTGCTGGACGACCTGATGCAGGGACGGGCCGTCGATGAACTCGCTCACGATGTAGGGCCGGCCGAGCTCCACGCCGGTGCCCAGGACCGCCGCCGTGCAGAACGGCGCCACCTGCTGGGCGACCTCCACCTCACGCAGGAAGCGCCCGATGCTCACCTGGTCGGCCGCCTGGTCGGACCGCAGCCATTTGATCGCGACCCGCGTGCCTGAGGGGTCGGTGGCCAGGTAGACGACGCCCTGCCCGCCTTCACCCAGCCGGCCGAGCAGGTCCATGCCGCCGAGGCTGCGTGGATCTCCCGGGCTCAGCGGCGCGATGTTAGGCATGAGTAAATACTGGCCCATCGACAAAACCTACTGATCAGTAGTCATGGAGGTCGCAAGACGGTAACGAACGCCATGATCGTGGTCAGCCGCCCTGGGATGGCCGGTTGGGGGGCTTTGCGGGAGCGACTGATCCACGGCGATGCTGGCCGTACAGCGACGTAAATTTCGGTGTACGGCCGGTTTTCCCGGTTTAATGGATGGCATGGGCGCATAGCGTCGAATGTAAGAGTTCTGCGTCCTATGTGAAGATGGTCCGCATGACCCTTCGGATCACGACCCTGGCGGAGCGCCCGGAGTTCGCCTCGACGCTGTGGGACATGGACACCTCCTGGCCGGAGTTCATGATGCAGGACCCGCTCGCCGACCTCTTCTATGACGTCGTCGTCCGCGTCTACCCCGAATACGCACTGGTGGCCGATGACGACGCGGAGCCGGGCAGGCTCGTGGCCCGGGGCTTCACCGTGCCCTTCTTCTTCGACGGCGCGGAGCCGTCCGACGACGGCTGGGACGGCGCCATCCGGCGAGCCTGGCTGACCAGGGAAAGGGGCACCCGCCCCAACAGGATCTCGGCCCTGGAGATCACCGTCCGCCGCGACCTGCTCGGCCGCGGCCTCTCCTCGCGGATGCTCCTCGCCATGCGCGACAACGCGGCCGAGCGGGGCTTCGAGGAGCTCCTAGCCCCCGTCCGCCCCAACCGGAAACACCTCGAACCCCACACCCCGATGACCGAGTACGCCTTCCGCACCCAGGCCGACGGCCTGCCCCACGACGCCTGGCTGCGCGTGCACGTACGGGCGGGCGGGAAGATCGTCAAGGTGGCGCCGCGCTCCATGGTCGTGCCCGGCACGCTCGACGAATGGCGGCGCTGGACCGGGCTGCCGTTCGACCGGTCCGGCGAGGTCGAGGTGCCCGGAGCGCTCAATTCGGTGCACTGCGAGGTCGAGCGCGACCACGCCGTCTACGTCGAGCCCAACGTCTGGGTCAGCCACCCCCTGGGCTAGACGGGGTCGCGGCCCGCTCACCTGCCCGATGCGCCGGGCCGGCGGTGGCCGTAATCGATTCCAAGATCGAGCGGCTTGCGCTAGCGTCGCGAGCATGACGGAACTCGAGCCCCGACTGCGGGCCATCACCGACCTGGCCGTGGCAGAGGCGCGTGAGCTGGGCGGCAGGCACGAGTACGACGGGATGATCCAGGACCTCTCGCCCGACGGGGTGCGGGCCGGGCTGGCGCGGCTGGGTGAAGGCGCCGAGCCGGAGGATCCGTACGACGCCCGGCACCTGCGGGTGTTCGAGGAGGGCCTGCGCGCCCAGTTCGGCGAGCTGGAGCTGCACCGCGGCAACCCGCTCTACCACCTGTCCAACCTGGACCTGGCCTGCTACGACCGCGACTACGGCCCGGAGCGGGACCGGGCCGCCGCCAAGGCGGCCCACCTCGCGCGCTGGCCCGAGGCCGTGCGGCACGCGGTCGCCGCGCTCGACCGGCTCAGCGCCCCGGTCGCGAGCTCCCTGCTCGGCGCGGTCAAGGGCCTGGCCGCGGGGATCACCGACGAGAGCGCGCTGAAGGCCCACCGCGAGCTCGTCACGCACATCGAGCGGGCGGCGGCCGAGGGCGACCCGGACGCCTCGCTCGGCGCTGCGGCGCTGGCCCGGCTGATGGGCGCCGGCGAGGGCCTGGAGGTGGACCTGGGCAAGCTGGCCGAGCGCGCCGACGCCGAGCGCGGCAGGCTGCTGGAGCGGCTGGCCGACGGCTGCGCCAAGCTCGGCGAGCGGGACCGGCCGCCCCTCGACGTGGTCCGCGAGCTGGTCAAGCAGCACCCCGACGCCGACGGCGTGATCGAGGCGGCCAGGGTCGGCACGCGCAAGGCCATCGCGTTCACCGCCGAGAAGGACCTGGTGCCCTACCACGACGGCGAGTGCCTGGTCGGCCTCGCGCCGGAGTCGCGCAGGTGGGCGATGGCGATGATGTCGTGGAACGCGCCGGGCGAGCCCGAGGGCCCTTCGTGGTACCACATCACCCCGCCCGACCCCTCTTGGCCCGAGCGGGACGCCGAGGAGTGGCTGGAGATCTTCAGCGAGACCACCCTGCCCGCGATCAACGTGCACGAGGTGGCGCCCGGCCACTTCTCGCACGGCCTGGCCCTGCGCCGGGCCGGGTCGGACGTCCGGCGGCTGCTGCAGTCCATGTCGTTCGCCGAGGGCTGGGCGCACTACGCCGAGGAGCTCTGCGTGGAGGAGGGCTTCGAGGCGCAGGACCCGCGCTTCGAGATCGGCGTCTGGGTGGAGGCGCTGATCCGCGTCACCCGGCTCGCCTGCGCCATCGGCGTGCACACCGGGGCCATGACCGTCGAGGACGCGGCCAGGCGCTTCGAGTCAGACACGCACCTGGTCGGCCCGGGGGCGCTGGCGGAGGCCAGGCGGGCCTCCTTCGACCCGACGTACGGCCGCTACACCTGGGGCAAGCTGGTCATCATGGACCTGCGCGAGCAGGCGCGGCGCGAGTGGGGCGCGGGTTTCACGCTGCAGCGTTTCCACAAGGCCATGCTCGATCTGGGCTCGCCGCCCCTGGGGCTCCTCGGCGCGATTGTCTGAGTGCGCGGCCGATAGACTGGCAGCACCGCATTCGCCTTTTGGGGGGTTCTCTCGGTGTCTGAATTCGACACAGTGCTCGTCGTCGACTTCGGTGCGCAGTACGCACAGTTGATCGCCAGGCGGGTGCGCGAGTGCCACGTCTACTCCGAGATCGTGCCCTCGACGATGCCGGTCGAGGAGATGCTGGCCAAGAAGCCGAAGGCCATCATCCTGTCCGGCGGGCCCTCCTCGGTCTACGCCGACAACGCCCCGGACGTCCCGCACGGTCTGTTCGAGACCGGGGTGCCCACATTCGGCATCTGCTACGGCTTCCAGGCGATGGCCCAGGCGCTGGGCGGCGAGGTGGCCCGCACGGGCGTCGCCGAGTACGGCGGCACCGCCCTGGACGTGCTGACCGAGGGTGTGATCTTCGCCGGGCTGCCGGCCGCGCAGAAGGTGTGGATGTCCCACGGCGACAGCGTGGCCGCCGCCCCCGAGGGCTTCACGGTCACGGCCTCGACCGGCGAGACCCCGGTCGCCGCCTTCGAGCACCCCGGGCGCGGCCTCTACGGCGTGCAGTTCCACCCGGAGGTGCTGCACTCCGAGCACGGCCAGCAGGTGCTCAAGCACTTCCTCGACGCGGCGGGCTGCCGGCCGACGTGGACCATGCTCAACATCGTCGAGGAGTCCATCGAGGCGGTCCGCCGGCAGGTCGGCGACGGGCGCGCGATCTGCGCGCTGTCCGGCGGCGTCGACTCCGCGGTGGCCGGAGCCATCGTCCAGCGCGCCATCGGCGACCGGCTGACCTGCGTCTTCGTCGACCACGGCCTGCTGCGCAAGGGCGAGGCCGAGCAGGTCGAGCGCGACTTCGTCGCCTCCACCGGCGTCAACCTGCGCGTCGTGGACGCCTCGGACCGGTTCCTGAAGGCCCTCGAAGGCGTCAGCGACCCCGAGGAGAAGCGCAAGATCATCGGCCGCGAGTTCATCCGCGTCTTCGAGGACGAGCAGCGGGCCATCATGGCCGACGGCCCGGTCGATTTCCTGGTCCAGGGCACCCTCTACCCCGACGTGGTCGAGTCCGGCGGCGGCACCGGCACCGCCAACATCAAGTCCCACCACAATGTCGGCGGCCTCCCCGAGGACCTGCAGTTCAAGCTGGTGGAGCCGCTGCGGACGCTGTTCAAGGACGAGGTACGCCGCGCGGGCGAGGAGCTCGGCCTGCCGACCGCCATGGTCTGGCGCCAGCCGTTCCCCGGCCCCGGCCTCGGCATCCGGATCATCGGCGAGGTGACGCGCGAGCGGCTCGACCTGCTGCGCGAGGCCGACGCGATCGCCCGCGAGGAGCTGTCCCGGGCCGGCCTCGACCGGGAGATCTGGCAGTGCCCGGTGGTGCTGCTGGCCGACGTCCGCTCGGTGGGCGTCCAGGGAGACGGCCGCACCTACGGCCACCCCGTGGTCCTGCGCCCGGTCACCTCCGAGGACGCGATGACGGCCGACTGGGCACGCGTGCCCTACGACGTCCTCTCCCGCATCTCCACCCGCATCACCAACGAGGTCAGGGACGTCAACCGGGTGGTGGTCGACGTGACCAGCAAGCCCCCGGGCACCATCGAGTGGGAGTAGAAACCGCCGCAGCGGTGCCGCTGAGAGGCGGCGTCAGCACACCAGCAGGGTCTTGCCGATGGCCGTGCGCGCGGCCATCGCGGCATGCGCGTCGGCCGCCCGCTCCAACGGGAACGTCTGCCCGACGTGCGGCCTGAGATGCCCGGCCGCGGCCTTGGCGAGGGCTCGCTCGGTGAGCCGCCGCACCTCCGCCGCGTCGGACACCTGGTCCATGATCCCGACCAGGCGCACGCCCCGGCCGGCGGCCTCGTCCGGGGTGACCTCGGCGAAGCCGCCACTGGCGGCACCATAGGCGAAGAACCGGCCGCCGCTCGCCGTCACCTCCAGCGCGCTTCTGCCGAGGGGGCCACCGGCGCCGTCGAACACCACGTCCACGCCCTTCCCGCCGGTCGTCTCACGCACCCGCTCGGGCCAGCCGTTCTCGGTGTAGTCCACCGCCGCCTCGGCGCCCAGCTCCCGCACCAGGTCCAGTTTCCGTGTCCCGCGCGCGGCTCCGATCACCCGGGCGCCCCCTGCCAGGGCGAGTTGCACGAGGACGATGCCCAGGCTGCCGCCCGCAGCGGTGATCAGCACCCACTCGCCCGGCCGGATCGCGGCATTGTCGACGAACCCCGTCGCGGTCGGACCGTCGTGCAGGAGCGCCACCGCCTGACTGAGCTCGAGCCCGTCCGGGACCGGGATCAGCGCCTCGACCGAGGCGACGGCCCGAGTGGCGTAACCGCCGGTCGGTGCCACGATCGAGTCGCTGCCACCCGCCGGCGCGCCGGTCCTGGCCATGACCCGGCGGCCGACCCATGCGGGATCCACCCCGTCCCCGGCTGAGACGACCTGTCCGGCCACCCCGTCGCCCGGCACGTACGGCGGCGTCATGGGGAAGAAACCCTCTCCCCAACCCTCCCGCAGCTGGGTGTCGAGGAACAGGACATCCGCGACGGCCGTCTCGATCACGACCTGTCCCGCGCCGGCCACCGGATCGGGAGCCTCCCGCGCCACCAGCACCTGCGGTCCACCGAACTCGGTCACTTCTACTATTCGCATGTCGCTCACTTCCTTGGGATGTCTCCCGACAGCATGTGACCTCAACCGAGCTTGAGGTCAACTCTGTCAGCGACTGGGTATCCCTGAGAGGGCGTGGCTGGTTCTCGGCACGGCCGCCACTATGGGGACATGACCCCGAAGCGACACCTTGGTGAGTTCCTGCGGACCCGCCGTTCACAGCTCCGGCCCGAAGACGTCGGCCTGATGAGTTACGGCGACCAGCGCCGGGTGTCCGGGCTGCGCCGGGAGGAGCTGGCGCTGCTCGCCGGGGTGAGCGCGTCGTACTACGCACGGCTGGAGCAGGGCCAGTCGGCCAACGCCTCGGCCGAGGTGCTGGACGCCATCGCCGGGGCGTTGCGGCTCGACGACGCCGAGCGGGCGCACCTGCACGGGCTGGCCGCCGGCACCCGGCGCCGGCCCGGCGGGCGGCGACCCGCTCCGGAGCGGGTCACGGCCGCGGTGCGGCAGTTGGTCGCCGCACTGGGGGATGTACCCGCGGTGGTGCTCGGCCGGCGTAGCGACGTGCTCGCCTGGAACGCCACCGGACATGCCCTGTTCGCCGGGCACGTGACCATGGACGGGCCCGATCATCCGGCGCGGCGTCCGAACATGGCGCGGCTGATGTTCCTGGACGCGCACACCCGGGCGCTGTACGCCGACTGGCCGGCCAAGGCTCGCGCCGTGGTGGCGACGCTGCGGATGGTGTCCGGGCAGCATCCGGACGACTCCCCGCTGGCGGCGCTGGTCGGCGAGTTGCTGGTGAAGAGCCCGGAGTTCGCGGCGATGTGGGCGGATCACCGGGTCAAGGCCGGCAGCGGGGCGGAGGTCTACGAGATGCGCCATCCGCTGGTGGGGACCATGCAGGTCACCCAGCAGAGCCTGCGCTCCGAGGTGGACCAGCGGATCGTGGTCGCGACCACGGAGGCCGGCTCGCCGTCGCACGCCGCGATGACGCTCCTGGTCCACAGCGTCGCCACCGGGCCGGCCGCCAGGCAGGACCGCCCGATCCGGCGGTAGAAAGCCGCCTTTATCAGTAAAAATCCTGGGCGCTCGGCACGAGTGCCGTATTCAGCGTGCCCAAGAACACTTATGGAGATCGAGGAACAACCATGCGCAAGAACATGACCACCGTCGCGGTCGTCACCGCAGCCCTCACGGCGGCTCTGACCGGGGGGACGGCCTCGGCCACCACGGTGAGCCTGCCCCAGGAGACGGTGCCGTCCCGGATCGCGGTGCACTTCGACCTGGCGAAGGGCCAGATGCCGGAGAACATCGCCCTTTCCCCGGACGGCAGCGCGTACGTCACCTTCGCGGCCGCCCGGCAGGTCGCCCTGGTCACCAAGAAGGGGGAGACGCGGATCCTGGCCACGCTGCCGGCCCCGGCGGACGGCGGCGCGGACACCCCGGTGCTGAAGTTCGCGCTGACCACCGGCATCGTCCGCACGACCGACGGCACGCTGTACTTCCTGTACGCCAGCGGTTCGGCGGAGACCACCGGCCTCTACCGGCTGCGGTCAGGCGGCACCCCGACCCGCGTCGCCGCGCTGCCGGCCACCGGGCTGCCCAACGGGCTCGCCCTGGACGAGCGGTCGAAGACGTTCTACATCACCGACTCCGCGCTCGGCACCATCTCCACCGTCCGGCTGGGCGGCCACCGGGCGAGCGTGTGGTCGTCCGCGCCGGAGCTCGCCTCGACCGGCTTCATCGGCGTCAACGGCCTGAAGGTCCGCGACGGCGCGGTCTGGGCGAGCAACCTCGACAAGGGCACCCTGCTCAGGATCCCGCTCCGGCAGGGCCGCCCCGGGCCGATCACGGTCAAGGCCAAAGGGCTGGCCGGCATCGACGACTTCGCCTTCGCCGGCGACCAGGTCATCGCGGCGCTCATCACCACCGGCCGCGTGGTCCGCGTCGGCGCCAAGGGGAAGGTCACCACGCTGCTGACCGCCGCCGACGGCCTGCAGAATCCCACCTCCGTCGCCGTACGGGGCCGCACCCTCCATGTGCCCAGCGCGGCCTACACCACCGCCACCGACCCCAACCTGGTGCTGGCCACCCTGCCACGCCACTGACCGGAGCGTCACGGAGCGGGCCGGCGCCGCAGCGGACGCACGCAGGCGCCGGCCAGCAACGGGACCAGCAGGACGCCGATGAAGATGGGCGAGGCCAGATACCGGAAGTCCTGCGCGGAGATGTTGGCCAGGATCGCGAGCTGCTGTCCCACCACGATCGCGGCCACGGCCGGCACCCACCTGTTGCGCAGGGCCAAGGCGGCGAGCGCGACGGCCGCGTACGACAGGTAGGACCAGAGCGCGCCCCGCCACAGCAGCCAGTCGAAGCGCGGCTCCAGCGTGGTGGTGAGCCACGTCAGCGCCACCAGGTGCAGGCCGGGGGACAGGGGGCGCAGTGAGAGCAGGTGCCGTTCGGGGAAGTCGGGCACCTTGTGCGGGCCCACGTAGGTGTCGGTGGTGGGGCTGAGGGACAGGCGGTAGGTGGAGGTGCCGGCCTCCGCCGCGACCCTCCAGGCGATCGCGCCCCGGCACAGGCGGGTGTCCAGCACCAGGGCGGGCTCGGCCACCAGAAGCCGGCTCCAGAGGCCGAGCAGTTCGCCGGTGTGCGCGTCGGCCTGGGCCCAGACGAAGTCGCGGCGCCAGATGAGCGGGTTGACGGTGGAGCAGGTGCCGCCCTCGGTCCATCTGGTCAGCGGCGCCACCGACGCCAGCAGCGCCCGGTCCTGCTCGGTGAACAGCTCAGGACGTTCCCGGTAGGCGACGGCGAGGTCGGCGAAGGCCGTGTGGAAGACGTACGTCTTGGTCGGGGGCATGATGCCGAACTGCGGGAAGATCAGGTTGTTGAGCAGCAGCGGGAGCGCCGCCGCGACCGCCCCGACGAGGGCGAGCCGTACCCGCTGGGTCTTGATGACGACCAGCAGCACGGCCACGGTGACGGCCACGATGAGAAAGCCGTTCGGGCGGAAGAGGCTCAGCAGGACCAGCAGCGTGCCGAGGCCCGTCAGCCTCGCCGGCGTGAGCGTCCGGCGCGCCGCCAGGCCCGCGCAGGCCGCCGCGACCGCGATCGCGCAGGCGGTGAACGGCACGTCCTTCCAGAACGTGACCGTGAACGCGCCGGTCGTCGGCAGGAACGGCAGGGCGAGCGCCACCGCCGTCGTCGTCCGCCGGGGCGCTCCGAGCGCTTTGAGCGACTGGGCGAGATAGGTCAGGGCGCAGGCCATGGCCGTGGTCTGGGCGAAGGTGACCGCGCCGAGATCGCCAGTAGTGGTGAAGGAGAGCCACAGCAGCGCGTCGTACAGCACCGAGTGGTCGCTCACCCACGGGCCGGCCATCGTGTGGCTCAGGTACTGCACCGAGTCGCGGCTGAAGAGCCCCGGGTGGAAAGCCGCCCACCAGCAGGCCAGGACCGTCTGGATGGCGGCGAAGGTGGCCACCGCCACCCAAGGAACCCGCATCGGTTACGGGTAGCTCGTCCCGGACTTCAGCCGTTTGACCCCCAGCAATGTCGGCACCGTGACCAGGTGATAGCCGCGTTTCTTCAGCTCCTTGACGATCCCCGGCATGGCCTTGACCGTCTGCGGGACCGTGTCGTGCATGAGCAGCACGCCGTCGCGCTTGGCCAGCCGCAGGACCGCGGCCTTGATCTTCTTGGCGTCGCGCAGGTCCCAGTCCAGCGTGGTGCCCGTCCACATCACCTGCGCGAGACCGTACTGGTTCGCGAGATAGAGCACGCGGTCGTCGGTGCGCCCGTACGGCGGCCGGAACATCGTCGCGGTCAGGCCGGTGGCGTCCTTGATGGCCTCCTGGGTGGTCTGGAGCTCTCGGATGATGTCGTCGTCGAGCCTCCTCGTCAGCCAGGGGTGCGTGTAGGTGTGGTTGCCGATCGCGTGCCCCTCGGCGAGGGTCCGTCGCGCGACCGAGGGCCGCTCCGCGACCCGCTTGCCCACCAGGAAGAACGTCGCTTTGACGCGCTCCTTCTTGAGCACGTCGAGCAGGGCCGGCGTGGTCTTGCCCGGCCCGTCGTCAAAGGTGAGCGCGAGGCACTTCACCTTGGCGCAGTCGACCTTCGCCTGTACGGCCGCGGCAGGGGACCCGGCGAACACCAACGAAGCGGTGATTAAACCGTGAATCAACACATCGATACTTTAGAACCAAAATCATCGAGCCGAGCCCGCAGGAAAAGGCTTACCCCTCTGCCAGACCGGACAGGTAGGTAACGCTCGGCGATGACCACCGCGGAAAGGCCCGCGTTGACGACGGCCGGCATCCGCCGCAGGTCACTTCCCGTCGAGCCGCGCCGATGCCGGGCGATGAGCGGGCGCAGCAGCACGTTCCAGCTCCAGACCCGCTCCACCTGCAGCCCCGCCTTCTCTACCACCCTGACCAGCGAGTCGCGGGAGTAACGGCGTACGTGCCCGACCGCGTCGTCATGCGACGACCACAGTCTCATGTCGCACGGCACCGCGATCAGCGCGTGCCCGCCGGGCCGCAGCACCCGCGCGAACTCCTCGGTGACCAGGTAGTCCTCCCTGATGTGCTCCAGCACGTCGAAGGCGGTCACCAGATCGACGCTCGCCGACTCGATCGGCAGACTGCGGGCGTCGGCCGACACCGCCCTGAGGCCGCGCTCACGCGCGATCTGCACCGCCACCGGCGAGCTGTCCGTGGCGGTGGCGTCCCAGCCCTGCTCCACCAGCACCCTGGTGTTGCCGCCGCCCGCCGCGCCCACGTCGAGCGCGCGTCCGGGCCGGCCCAGCGCGCGCAGCTCCCGGCGCAGGATGGCGCGCCGCTCCCGATACCACCAGTGGGTACGCTCAAGAGCGACCAGTTGCCGGATTTCCGTGGCGTCCAAGAGTGAATCAGCTCCGTGAGCGGGCGAAGACCCAGTGGTCGAGTGCGAGGAATCGGGTGAGGGTGAGCACGCCGTAAGTGGCGACGACCGCGCTTACTTCGAGCAGCCGCCCCGCCGCCGGGACGAGCGCGTGCAGGCCCAGCACGGCCATGGTGGTGAGAGCGTAGTTGGCGAGGAACATCAGCCCCGCCCTGGCATGCAGTCCGGTACGTTTCCCGCCCCGGCGATCGAAGGTCCACCGGCGATTGGCCTCGGTGTTGACCACCGCGGTGAGGATCAGCGCGGCGAGGTTCGCCGTCACCGGTGACAGGAACTCCCGCAAGGGGAGGTAGAGCATCGCGTACAGCAGCGTGGTGAACGCGCCGACGACGGCGAACGAGACGAACGTCGCCAGTGCGGCCGCCCGGGGCGCGGCGACGACCGCGTCCGGATGCGTGGGCGCGGGCTCGGCCGGCCGGGGCACCTCGACCACCGCCCGGCCCCGCGACATCGACCAGGCGAGCCTGGCCAGCCCCTTCAGGTCATCGACGGCCGTCTTCAGCACCCGGACCCGTGAGTCCAGGTCCTCGACCCAGTCCACGGGCACCTCGTGCACGCGCAGCCCGTTGTGCTCGGCCAGCAGGAGCAGCTCGGTGTCGAAGAACCAGGCGTCGTCCTCGACCCGGTCCAGCAGCGGCCTCACCACGTCCGTCCTGGCCGCCTTGAAACCACACTGGGCGTCACTGAACCCGACCCCGAAACCGAACCGCAGCAGCGCGTTGTAGCCGCGCGAGATCACCTCCCGCTTCAGCGAGCGCTGGATACGGGCGCCGCGCGACAGGCGCGTGCCCACGGCGATCTCGGAGTGCCCGCTGGCCAGCGACGCCACCATCGGGAACAGCGCGCCGAGCCCGGTGGACAGGTCGACGTCCATGTAGGTGACGATGTCGGCCGGGCTGTCACGCCAGGCCGCCTTCAACGCCGCCCCCCGCCCCGCCGTCGCCAGCCGCCCGGCGTACACCTGCTCGAACTCGGCGGCCAGCGCCTCGGCGATCGGCCAGGTGCCGTCGGTGCTGCCGTTGTCCATGATCGTGACGCGCCACGGCAGGGGGAAGGACTCGGTGAGGAAGGCGGTCAGCGTACGGACGCAGCCGGGCAGCGCCCGCTCCTCGTTGAGCACGGGAATGACGATGTCGACGGTCGCGAGTTTGGCCGGACCATCGCGGACACCGGCCTCGGGGCGCACGCGCGTTTCCATGGGTCTCCCCGATCGCTTGGGGCCAGGACTACGGAAATGGTGCTCAGCCGGGCCACGCGCGGATGGGTGATTCCCCTTCGACATGCTCGGAGCGGACGAGCTTTTTACTCCGGGCTGGCGCTGGGGTCTCAGGGCGGGATCAAAGCTGGTAGACCGAGCAGGCGCCACTGCGGAAACGCAGCCGGGCGAATTGCCCGAGCGGCGGGGCCTTTCCATCGACGAGAAGCCATTCCACATCGTAGGCACGGACGAGTCGGGCGATGTTGGTGGCGGACGGGGCGAGGAAGACGGAGTCGTTCGCCGCGAGCCGCACCGGGTCCGCGAACCCCAGGCTCAGATAGGACTCGTCGGTCAGCGGGGCCCGCGACAGCGTGCTCTCCGCGTAGGCCCACCCCTCCACCAGCACCCGCCGCTCGCTGTAGGCGGACACCCAGTAGTGGCGGCTGTCGCAGTAGGGGCTGCGCAGCGGGCGGCAGTGGCCGTTCGTCGCCACCACGTCGTCCGGCGCGGAGTGGTCCCGCAGCCACCTGGACGCCTCCATGCCCCCCTCGGGCAGCGTGACAGTGAAATCTCCCGGCGGCCCGAGCTGATCGACCACCTTGGCGGCCGTGCCCGGCAGCACGTAGCCCATGGCCAGCGCCACCAGCACCAGCGCCGCCGGTCGGCGCCACCACACGAGCGCCAGCCAGACGACCCAGGCCGCGAACCCGAGCACCAGATAGGGCAGGGCGATGCCCGGCAGATCGTGCGGCGGCACCGGCAGGGCCGGGCCCATGACCGCCTTGACGGTCACCGCCAGGACCGTGCCCAGCACCAGCGCGCACCCCGCCACCGGCCGGAGCCGCCGGCACGTCCGGAGGAGCGTCAGCCCACCGGCGACCGCCGCGATCGAGAGGTACGGCCGGGCGCCCTCCAGGAAGTAGAGCTGCGAGGCGGCCGGGTGCCCGAGCACCAGCATGGCGCCCACCCCCGCGGCCCCGATTCCGAGCAGCAACAGCACCGCCGGATCGAGCAGCATCCCCCACCGCCCGGCGGGATGGAGCGGTCCGGCGGGGTGGGGCGGCCGGGCGGTGTGGGAGGGCACGGCGGCGGGGTGGAATGGCACGGCCCCATACGTGGCCAGGCCGGCCAGCCCCGCCCACACGCAGATCAGGCAGGTCAGGTGCAGGACCCCCAAGCCGAGCAGGTCGCCGAGGGGAGCGCCGGCCATCTCCGTGTTCGTCAGGTCCGCGGCCATCGCCCAGGCCCGGCGCATGGTGTCCAGCGGCGCGATCGTCATGCCCTGCGACCCGCCGCCGAACAGCGCGTACCGCGCCGTCACCAGGCAGGCCAGCGCGATGCCCCCGGCGATCATCGCCGTGCGGTCCAGCCGCCGGCGTACCAGCCACGACATCCCCAGCACCAGCGCCAGCCCGCCCAGGACCAGCGGCAGGAACGTGGCCTTGGCACCCATCAGCGCGACCAGCAGGATCGACACGGCGGCCCATCGCCCCTGCCCCGAACGCAGGAAGCCGACCAGCAACAGGACCACCGGGGCGAAGAGCAACGCCCCGAAGTTCTGGGTCGGGCTCAGCCACGCGGTGAACAGCGATCGGGTGGTGAACAGGTCCAGGCCGCCCTCGTGCAGTTCGGGGGAGCAGACGAAGCAGGTGACCAGGATCGCGGCCACTCCCGCCCAGGGCCGTCCGGTCAGCCGCCAGCCGACGGCGGCGACCAGCACGGCCAGCCCGGCGAGCATGGGCAGCGCGGTCAGGCGGTAGAGCAGCGTCTGCGGCTCGATCCCGGTGACCCAGCTGGTCGCGGCCATCTCCGCGTACACGAACCAGTGGTAGGACAGCCGCTCACCCAGCACCATCGGGAAGGTCGGCGGAACATGATGCTTGATCTCCCCCAGAAGTGCCAAGTGATAGGACATGTCCACGTACGGCGCCGCGTTCCCCGGCCACGCGAGCCCGTGCACGCGATAGAACTGCTGCGCGCTCCACACGAGCAGGTAGCCGACGACGGCCGACATCGCCCACGCCCACCCGACCGGGACCCGCACCCCACCCCCACGCCAATGCCGCCGCAGCCGCGGCACGACGACGAACGCCCCGATCGTGACCACCGGCCACGCCACCACCGCCAGCGGCACCCCCGCCGCCCGCGCCGCGATGTAGACCAGCACCTCCACCGCGTACCCCAGCGCCAGCCCCGCCGCCAGGTCAACGGGCAGCGATCCACCCCCTGGCCCCAGCGCCCGCCAGAGCAGCACTCCCGGCACCATCACCCCCACCCCGACATGCCCGGCGAACGCCGCGACCTCCGCCACCGGCACCCCGAACCGGCAGAGCACGACCACCGCCGCGACCGCCACCAACCCCGCCGGCACCCACCCCGCACTGGGCCGCCGCACCTTCCTCCGCCTCGCACCGGCAGTCGCCCTCGCCGACACCACAACCGTCATCCGTCCCCCCGAAAAGATCACACGACATCCAGCACCGCCCAAAAGCAGAAAACCGACCTCGTACGCCCACCTCAGCCCACCAAGCCGCCCGTTCCAGGCACCGGTCGGCCAAGCCGGCGGTGCCGGGAGAGCGTCCCGGCCGGCGGAAGGTTGGCGAGACCAGGCGTCCAGGCAGAGCAGGCGGTCGGGAGTAGCGGTCGTACAGACCATCTGGCCGGTGGAGGACCGGGGAGGTGACGAGATGGCGGGGGCTCGCGGCGAGGTCTCGGGGCGGCGAGACGGCGTGCGGGAGGAGAGGGAGGAGGTCGGCGGGATGGTGTGGCGGATGGCATGGTGAGGTCAGGCGGAGACGGTGACCAGACGGGTGAACTCGGAGGCCAGGTCCACGCCGTCCCAGACGCGGTGGAAGCTCAGCGCGTCGCCGAAAGGCACCATGCGGTCGACGCCGCGCCCGGCGAGCGCCCGCGCCAGCTCCAGCAACTCGGCCCGGGGAAAGCCGAAGTGCGTCATCGTCTGGTCCCGCCGGCCCACCAGGGGCACCAGCTCCGTCAGGGAGTCGAGCCGGGCGTGGGCGAACGTGCCGGTGCCGAGCCAGCGCCGGGGCGCCGCCACGGCCGTCGCGAGCGTGACGTTGGCCAGCGCGTTGCCGTGGAAGTCGATGGCGCCGGCCGAGCCGTCGGCCGCCAGGCCGTAGGTGGACACCCGCTTCTCCACCGCCATCGCGGCGTCCACCGCCCAGCCCCGCTCGGTCACCGTGTGCGACAGGTGGGTGGTGAAGTCGGCGCGGGCCGCGTGGCAGTCGGCGCGCGACCCCACCCAATAGACGGTACGCGGCGAGGAGCACGCCGCCTGGTCGAACCAGTAGGAGTCGTTGACGAACCCCTCGGTGACCGTCTGCCGGGTGGCCTGCGGCGCGCACAGCCAGGCCGTCGCCCGGACGGCCGCGAACGACGACCGGTCAGGGAAGGCGAGGTCACGCGCGTAGGGCGGCAGCGGATGCTTGCGAACCTCGTCGACGGTACGGTCGCCGCCCCAGATGACCCGCAGGTCGCAGGCGGTCGAGAGGGTGGCCGTGATCGACTCGGACCGGTCGTAGCAGACGATGCGCTGCGTCGCGGCCACGATGGGATCGGCGTCGTCGAGCGTCTCCTGCAGCGTCTTCACGATGGTGGCGGCGACGGTGCCCGCCCGGGGCGACAGGCGCACCACGTTGCGGTTGCCCACCAGGGCCGACAGCGCCCACGAATAGACGAAGATGGTGTCGACGTTCGCCGGGGGGATGTGGAAGACGAGGCCGCGCGGCACCCGTACATGCTCGCCGCGCAGCCCTTCGATGGTGCGCTGCAGCTCGCTGCGGCGCAGGAAGAAGCCGAGCGAGCCGAGCTCGGGGTGCCGGCGCGACAGGGTGGGGCGCAGCAGCCGCCTGCCGAAGGCACTGAGGAAGTCACGGATCCGCTCGTCGCCGACCGAGAGGCGGCCTCCCGCCGTCACCTGGTCGAGCAGGTCGTCCACGGGCACGGGCGGACCGGCGGGGAACCTGACGTCGAGCATTACGCGGCCGCCAGCCCGTGGGTGTCGCTGCAGCCGCGCGCCTCGGCGCGGGGAAGCCGCCCGAGCACGGAGAAGCGCTTGCCGGGCCAGATCCCGTCGTCCACGCCGTGCACGACACCGAGGTCCTCCGTCAGCAGGACGTGCCCCGGATAGGAGGTCGGCAGCGTGCTGACGACCTCGATGAGCCCAGGCACGCCCGGCGGCGCCTCCTGCCACGTGTCGGGGTCGCGGATCACCACGTCGGCGAAGTCCGGACAGTAGAGGCCACCGCCGTCGGGTCCTTCGAGGAAGACGGTGCCGATCTGCTCGACCATGCCGTAGAAGTTGTGGATGCGCCGCAGGCCGCACTCCTCGCCCAGCTGCCTGCGGTATTCGGCGCTGTCCACCGACTGCGCGGCCAGCTTCTTCCAGCCGCCGGAGTGCACCAGCACGCCCTGCGACAGGTCCATGCCGAGCTCACGCAGGTGCAGCCAGGCCATGAAGGTGAAGGCGAAGATGAGGTACGGCTTGCCGCCGTGGCGCGCCAGGAAGCCCTTGACCGCCTCGTGGTTGAGAACCCCCCGCTCGTCGAGGGCGAAGGTGTGGTCCCTGCCGAGGTTCATCATGCCGAGCACGCCGGCGCCGCGAGCGCTCAGCGTCGGGTCGCGCACCACCGAGCGGCTGTCGACGATCAGCATGGGCAGCCGCCGCTCGCCCAGCACCGCGCGCAACGTCGCCGCCAGCATGCGCGGCTGTGTGGCCGCCGCCTGCCTGTCGAGGTAGATGCGGCTGGGCACCTGGCCGGTGGTGCCGCTGGAGGTGAGCACCTTGAACACCTGCTCCTCCGGCACGCTGCGCAGCTCGTGCGTCTTGAACAGGCGTACGGGCAGCCATGGCAGGTCGGCCACCCGCGCGTAGGGCGCGGCGGAGCCGATCGCGTCCAGAATCCGCCGGTAGGGCTCGCAGGCACGGCGATGCCGCTCGGTGAGCGCGGCCAGCTCCGGCAGCAGAGCCGCCTCTCTCTCGGCTGCGGACCGCGTGAAAACGGTCATGTCCTGGCCTCCAGCGCGACGTAGTCGATCTTTCCGGTGGTGAGCAGGGGCAGCCGGTCGACGCCTCGCACGTCGAAACCGCTCCAGTGCAGGCGCAGCTCGGTGCCGAGCCGCCTGGCGAGGGCGGCGCAGCCCTTGACGTCGAGGCCCTCGGCCCACACGGTGACCCGGTCGTCGCCGCTGGTCGCCGCGACGGGCCCGCAGTCACGCAGGATCCGCTCCACGTCGTCGAGGTTGACCCGGACGCCGAAGATCTTGGCGATGCGCTTGACCCGGCCGGTGAGGTAGAGGAACCCGTCGTCGTCCAGCCGGCCGAGATCGCCGGTGCGCAGCACCCCGTCCAGGTCCTCGCCCCTGGCCAGGTCGGCGGCCGTCTCGGCGTAGCCCATCATCACGTTGGGCCCGTGGTAGACGACCTCGCCCTCCTGGATGGCGAGCCGTCCGCCGGGAACGGCCTGCCCTACCGAGCCGGGCCGATCGGCCAGCCGCTTCGGCGGCAGCACGGCGATGCGCGCCGTCGCCTCGGTCTGGCCGTACATCACGTAGAAGTCGGCCTTGGCGGCGAACTCGTCGATCAGCTCGGGCCGCAGCCGCCCGCCCGCCTGGGTCAGGGTGATGAGCGCGGGATGCTCGGCGGGGTCGAAGCGCAGCCTGCGCAGCATGTCGTACTGGTAGGGGACGGCGGCCAGTGAGGTGCACCGATGATCGTCGAGTGAGCTCCAGAAGGACCGTTCGAGCAGCCCGGCGTCGGTCAGCACCACGCTCGCCCCCGCCACCAGATGGCTGTTGAGCACCGAGAGGCCGTAGCTGTAATGCAGCGGCAGGCTGGTGGGCGCGACCTCGTCGGGCCCGAGGGCCAGCGCCTCGGCGATGGAGTGCGCGTTGGCCAGCACGGCGGTCCTGGACAGCCGCACCAGCTTGGGACTGCCGGTGGATCCTGAGGTGGCGAGCAGGACGGCCAGCTCGGGATGCGGCTCGCCCACCTCATCGCCCGAGCCCGAGCGCGGGGTGCGGCGGATCGCTGTCGTGCCGTGCGGAATGTTGCGGCCGTGCGGAGCCTGGGCGAAGCCGAGCAGGGCGGCGGGCCTGAACCGGGTGACCAGCGCGGCCAGCGCGGCGGCGGACAGATCCGGGTCGAGCAGGGCCACCGGCCTGCGGGCCTGCCAGGCGCCGAGGTAACGCAGCACCGAGGGCAGGTCGTTGCGCATGCCGCAGAACAGCGGGCCCGGCGGCAGCTCCGCCAGGGCCTGGGCGGTGCGGCTCACCCGGGCGGCGAGCCGCCCACCGCCGAGGTCGCCCGGCTCGCCGGCCACGATGAGGCGGGCGTGCGGGTGTGGCAGGTAATCCATCGGGTCGTCCATCGGTCACAGCACCAGCCCGCCGTCCACCCCGATCACCTGACCGGTGATGAAACAGGCGTCGCTGGAGAGCAGGAAGGCGGTGACGGCGGCCACGTCATCGGCGGTGCCGAGACGGCCGAGCGGGGTGGCGGCGACGGTGGCGGCGCGCGCGTCGTCGTCGAGGGTGGCCAGCATGCCGGTCTGGATGTAGCCGGGCGCCACGGCGTTGACCCGGATGCCGGCCGGGCCGAGCTCCTTGGCGGCGGCCTTGGCCAGGCCCAGGATCGCGGCCTTGGTGGCGGAGTAGACGGCCTGGCCGGGGGCGCCCTGCCGGCCGGCGATCGAGGAGACCAGGACGGCGGACGGGCTGGTGCCCCTGCGCAGCAGCCGGACCGTGGCCTGCAGGGTGTGCGTGGCTCCCATCGCGTTGACCTCGAACAGGTCGCGGACCGTGTCGCCGCGCGTCATGCCGAGCAGACCGGCCGCGTGGATGCCGGCGTTGACCACCAGGCCGTCGAGCCGGCCGTGACGCTGGTGGATCTCGCGGGCCATCGCGGAGACCGCCGCGGGGTCGGAGACGTCGCCGTGCGCGGCCTCGACGTGGCCGCCGGTGAGCGCGGCCATCTCGGCCGCGGCCTTGGTCGTGCGGTCGAGGTCGCGGCCGTGCGCGATGACGGTGCGCCCGGTGATGGCGAGCCTCATGGCGACGGCGCGGCCGATGCCCGTCGTCGAGCCGGTGACCAGGACGATCCGGGGGTCACAGGGCCGCTGCGCCGATGCCATGTCTCTCCAACAGCCGCGCTGCCTTGGCGAATGAGCTCATGTCGATCATCTCGTCGGTGTCGATCATGACGGAGAACTCGTCCTCCATCGCGGCGATGAGCGACATGTGGGCGAGGGAGTCCCACTGGGGGATGGCACGGTATTCGAGGCCGTCGACCTCGGCGTCGGACGGAAGGTTAAGCGAGCTGCGGAAGACGGCACGCAGGCGGTCGAGATGGCTCATGTGCACTCACTCTCTGTCGTCAAGACGAGACGTAGTGTAGCTGTGATCCTGGGTCAACTGAAACCAAGCCCCCGTCGCGAGTAATGGAACCGTATAACGGCGGGTGGCGTCCCTGAAGGGCTGGGAACGTCGGATGGGGCGCGCCAACCGCTAAAGGGGAAACAATGGACGAATCCAACCACTGGTACGGTCACTCCCGCATATTCGCGCGATACTGCGGATTGGTGGACGAAACGCCTAAGCGAATCCATGGATTCCTTCAGCATGGCTGGAACTATCTGCATGGGTTTCCGCCGAATGATCACTGGTGTAGTCCAGGATATCCCCGTTTTGTCTGGTCAGAGGTGCTTCTCAGGAGAGGGTGGTCGATGGGTCGTCGTGGCCACTATCTCATCGGCGCACCGTGGATCTATCTGCTTGACCTGGAGCCCGATCTCGGGGCCAAGGCCAAACGGGAGGGCACGATCTGGTATCCCTTTCATGGCTGGGAGAAACACTCCGTCCGCGGCGACCACGCGCGCCTCGCCGCCGAAATAAAGGACGTGGAGTCCGGTCGCGTGACAATATGCCTATATTGGCTGGAGTTCGCGAATCCCGACATTCGGCAGGCGTACGAGTCGCAGGGGTTCCGCGTCATCAGCCACGGCGAGCGGGGGTCGCGCTGGGACGGCGCCGGGCGTGACTTCCTGCGCAAGCAGCTCACGCAGCTCAGACGCCATCGCCGGGTGGCCTCCAACAGGCTCGGCAGCGCCGTGTTCTACGGCGCCTCGGTGGGCTGCGAGGTGGCCGTCTACGGAGACCCGATGCAGCTGGAGGACGAACGGCCCGAATACGGCGGTACGGCGCGCCGCCTGCGCCTGTGGCCCGAGCTGCACGGCGTCCGCGTCGACCCCGAGCTGGCCGGTCAGACCGCGCGGCGGGAGCTGGGATTCGACTATCAGGCGACACCTGAGGAGCTACGGCGAATGTTCGGCTGGGAGCGGGTGCGATGCGCATGACCGAGGCATCCGAGAACGTCCGCTTGATCGGCGGCGAGATGCTGCTGTGGTCCGACCTGTCCAACGCGTCGGGCTTCACCGGCTGGCACGGCGTGGCCCTGGAACTGATCACCAGACTCCTCCCACCCCCAGACCCCCACTCGGACCCAGACCCGCACCTGGACCCGCACCTGGACCCAGACCCGGACTCAGGCTTGAGGTCAGGGCCAGGCCCAGCCCCAGGCCCGGAAGCAAGCCTGAGGTCAGGGTCGGAGCCAGGTTCGGGGCCGGGTCCGCGGTCGGGGCGGGTGCTGTTGGTCGGGCCGCATCCGCAGGCGCTCGTCGACGAGGTGGTCGCCCGTGCCTCGGCCGCGGCGGTGTTGCTGCGCTCCTACCCCGACGCCTGCGCGCTCGGCGAACGCCACCCCGGCCTCGCCGTGCACTGTGGCAGGCTGGAGGCGTTCACCGGCGATGAGCCGTACGACCTGGTGCTGGCCTTGGACGGGCTGGGGCGCACGCACTCGGCGGAGGCGCCGGCGGCGGCCTGGCGGGAGTCGCTGGCCGCGCTGGCCGCGCTCGTCGCGCCGGGCGGGCGGCTGGTCCTCGGGGTCCGCAACGACCTGGGCGTGGACAGGTTCGTCGAGGCACGGCCTCCCGACCGGGACGGCGGTGACGACCAGTGGGAGCCGCACGGTTTCGACCCGACCTACCCCGACGGGCCGGCCGCCCTCGACGCCGCTCTGGAGTCGGCCGGGCTTGAGGTGGGGCGATGCTATTCGGCCTACCCGGACAGCCGGGCGCCGCGCGCGCTGCTGTCACGTGAGGCGCTGGCCCATGACCTGCCGGAGGCGCTGGCGTTCGCGCTGAGCGCCCGCGCCGAGGACCGCATGCTGGTCGCCGACCCGCTGCGGTTGACCCGCCTGGTGTTCAGGCACCGGCTCGGCGAGGAGCTCGCCCCCCTCTGGCTCGCCGTGGCCACCAGGCCCCCGGCGTCGTCAGAGCCGATGAACCTACCGCTCGGCCTGATAGAAGAGGGCCAGGCCGTACATGAGGTGACTTCCGCGCAGGCCGCTCACGAGACGGCCGTTCACGAGGTTCCCGCACAGGCCGCTCACGAGAGCGCCGTACACGGGGTGCCTGCGCAGGTGGCCCACGAGATCCCCCAGGCGCGGGCCGTACACCGAGGCTCTGCCGGAACAGGGCAGGTCGGGGTGCGGCGGTTGCCTTCGGGGGAGGTGCGGCCGATTCCGGCGGGGAGGGTCGTGGAGGAGATTCTCGTCGAGGCGTGTGCCCGTGAGGACGTGCGGGCCGTGCGGAAGTTGCTCGGCGCGCTGGCCGGGTGGGTGGAGGAGGGCGGGGACGCGGCGGCCGCGACCGACAGTCTGGTGTGGGACGGCGAGCGGTTCGCCGCCATCGGCGCCGGGCCCGCTCCACAGTCGTCACCCGCACCGGATGTGGTGCTCTGCCGTATTCTGTGGCGCTTCGCGGTCCGCCTGCTGGCCGCCGGGCATCACCACCCGTGGCCGTGGCCGCTGCAGGCCGACCAGCTCACGCTGACGCTCTGCGGGATGGCCGGACGCTCGTACGACCAGGATGAGCTGGATCTGGCCCGCAAGCTGGACGCCGAGCTCGGCGGGCCCGGGGAGCAGGCGGTCCCCGCCTACCGCGACCTCCTCAGAACCCGCGACCGCCTGACCGACCAGCTCACCATGGCCCTGGCCAGGATCGGCCGGTTGGAGATCAAGCTCACCTACCGGGAGCGGGAGCTGGTCAGGGCGCGCGCCAAGCTGCGCAGGACCCAGCGCAAGGCCTCGGCCTACCGCAGGACGCTCGGCTACCGCCTGTCACGACGTCTGTCCCGGCCACGGCAGGTGGCCCGCAGGGTCATGCGCCTGCTGTCCGGCTGAAGAAAAGGAGCTCACGTGCCGGTCCTCTCCGTGATCGTGCCCTTTCACAACGTCGGTAAGTACCTCGGCCCCTGCCTGGACTCGCTGACGGCGCAGCGGTTCCGGGACTTCGAGGTGATCTGCGTGGACGACGGCAGCCGTGACGACGGCGCCGCCGTCGCGGCCGCCAGGGCGGCGGCGGACGGGCGCATCCGCCTCATCCGGCAGGCCAATCTCGGCGTCGGGCGGGCCCGCAACGCGGGCGTACGGCAGGCGAGCGGCCGCTACCTGGCCTTCGTCGACGGCGACGACCTGGTGCCACGGGCGGCGTTCCAGCGCCTGGTGGCCTCGCTCGAATCGACCGGCTCCGACCTGGCCTGCGGGAACGTCATGCGCCTGCACCGCAACCTGCTCATCCCGTCGTGGGCGCACAAGGAGGCGTTCGCCGAGCCGGCCACCCGCACCCACATCACCCGCCACCCGCTGCTGATCCGCGACCGCATGCTGTGGAACAAGGTCTACCGGCGGTCCTTCTGGGACGCGCTCGGGCTGAGCTTCCCCGACCGGATGTACGAGGACCAGCCGGTCGCCATCGCCGCCCACGTGGGCGCGGGCGCGGTGGACGTGCTGCACAAGGTCGTCTACCACTGGCGCCAGCGTGACGAGCCGGGCGCCTCGATCACCCAGCGCCGCCTGGAGCCGGACAATCTGCGTGACCGCCTGCTGTCGGTGCTGGAGACGGCCGCGTTGCTGGACGCGCGGGCGCGCGGGCTGCGGCCGGAGTTCGACCGGGACACGCTGGAGATCGACATGGCGGTCGCGGTCGAGGCCATCGCCGGCCTCGGCGCCACCGCCGGCGACGATCTGGTGGACCTGGTCGTCCGCTATCTCGACGGTGTCCGGCCGGATGCGCTGACGAGCCTGCCGTTCGCCCTCCGCGTGCTGGTGCGCCTGCTGCACCAGCGCCGCCTGGAGGAGGTGGCGCACGTCTTCGCACAGGCGCGCGACGGCCTCCTGCACCCCCCGCTCAGCCCCGCGGGGCTGCTGCGCAAGCGCTGGTACGGCCGGCATCCGGCCCTGCCGGGATCCCTGTCGGAGGTGTCGGAGGAGCTGAGTCCGACGGGCAGGCTGGTGGAGCTGGAGTGGCGCGGCGGCGTGCTGAACGGTGTCGGCCGGGTGAGTGTCGGCCGGTTCGACGTGAGCGCGCTGGGCCGGGTGCGGGTGAGCGTGTGGCTGGAGGAGCGCAGGACGGGCGAGCGGGTGCCGCTGTCGGAGGAGAGCGCGTCCCCGGCGTGGGGAAGCGCCGAGCTGCCCGACGGGGGGTGCGCGCCGGAGCACGCGTACCCGTTCCGGTTCGCCTTCGACCCGGCGGCGATGACGTCCGCGCAGCTCGCCCGGCTCGGCCACTGGGATCTGTGGGTCGGGCTCAGGAGGCCGGGGCTGCGGGTGGAGGGCAAGGTGCGCGGCGATCGCCGGCTGCCGCCGGTGACCCCGCCGCCGCGCCGCCGCGCGGGGGTGTGGCTGGTCCCCGCGCTCGCCGTCAAGGGCGCGTGGGGACTGCGGCTGCGCCGGGCCGGAGCACTGGTACGGCAGTGCCAGGTGGACGGCGATGACCTGGTCTTCTCCGGCGAGTTGACGGATCCGGGCGACGGCGAGCCGGTGATCAGGCTGGTGCGCAGGAGCGACGGCGAGGAGATGTACTTCCCGGCGACGCTGGCGGGGCGCGAGTTCCACGCCCGGGTGCCGCTCGCCGGCATCGACGAGTCCGTCGGCGAGGAGTCGTGGTGGGAGGTCGTCATCGACCAGGGACGGGCGATCCGGACCCTGGTCCGCACCCAGGACCGGCCACCCGTGCGGGTCGAGGGCCGCAGCTTCCTCGTCGACAGGAGCGACGACGGCTGCCTGCTGCTGCTGGAGCGCTGAGTCAGGTCAGGATGCCGGCCAAGCCTGCGACCAGGAGCGCTGAGTCAGGTCAGGATGGCGGCCAAGCCTGCGACCAGGAGCGCTGAGTCAGGTCAGGATGGCGGCCAGGCATTCGACGACCCAGCCCTGCTCGGCGTCGGTGAGGTCGGGGTAGAGCGGCAGTGAGAGCTGCTCGGCGTAGTAGGCCTCGGCCGCCGGGCACAGGCCGCGCCGGTAGCCGAGATCCTCGAACACCGGATGCCAGTAGGCCGGCAGATAGTTGACCTGCACGCCGATGCCCGCCGCCCGCATGCGCTCGTAGACCTCACGCCTGCGGCCGTCGCCGATCCGCAGCGGGTAGAGGTGCCAGCTCGGCGCGGTGTAGGTCCGCTGGGCGGGCAGGGTGAGGCCCGGCAGCCCGGCGAGCAGCGCGTTGTAGCGGGCGACCAGCTCGGCACGCCGGGCACGGAAGCGGCCCAGCCGCCGCAGCTGACTGGCGCCCAGGGCGCAGAGCACGTCGGGCAGCCGGTAGTTCAGGCCGAAGTCGTGCACCTCCTGGTGCCAGCCGCCGTGCTCGGGGTCGCGCTGCTCGGCCGGGTCCCTGACCAGGCCGTGGTTTCTGAAGCGGGCCGCCGTGGCGAACCTGCCGGGGTCCACCGCCGCGACCGCGCCGCCTTCGGCCGTGGTCACGGTCTTGGTCGGGAAGAAGGAGAACGTGGTGAGGTCGGCGAGCGCGCCCACCGGCCGGTCCTTGTAGGCCGAGCCGATGGAGTGCGCGGCGTCGCCGATCAGCACCGCGCCGCAGCGGTCGGTGACCGCCCGCAGCTCGTCGTAGTCGGCGGGATGGCCCGCGTAGTCCACGGCGGTGATCGCCCGGGTCCGGCCGGTCACCAGGGCGGCGGCGGCGTCCGGGTCGAGGTTGCCGGTGTCGGGCTGGACGTCGGCGAAGACCACTCGGGCGCCGCGCAGCGCGGCGGTGGCGGCCGTGGCGACGAACGTCAGCGGCGAGGTGATCACCTCATCGCCCGGCCCGACCCCGGCCGCCACATAGGCCACGTGCAGGGCCGCCGTGCCCGAGGTGACCGCCACGCACGGCACGCCGCCCGTCCACCGGGCCAGCTCCGCCTCGAACAGGTCGACCGCGGGGCCGGTGGTCAGCCAGTCGCCGCGCAGCACCTCGGTCACCGCCCGGACGTCGTCCTCGGCGATGGACTGCCGCCCGTAGGGGAGCATCAGGCGCCGGCCGGGACCATGGCGCGCAGGTCGTCGACCGACAGCCACAGGTCATTGGCGTCGGAGCGGTAGGCGAACCCCTCGGCCAGCGTCTCGCCGCCGGCCGGTGGCACGTAGCCCCAGTCCGCGATCGTCGGCTGCACCACGTAGCGGTCGGACAGGAGCAGCGTCCGGCGGCCGTCGTCGGGGCTGATCATCTCCTCGTGCAGCTTCTCGCCCGGCCTGATGCCGATCTCGTCGATCGGGCAGCCCGGCGCCAGCGCGTCGGCCAGGTCGAGGATGCGCATGCTCGGGATGCGCGGCACGTAGAGCTCGCCGCCCTGCATCAGCTCGAAGGAGTCGACCACGAACCGGACGGCCTGGTCGAGGGTGATCCAGAAGCGGGTCATCCGCTTGTCGGTGATCGGCAGGACGCCGCCCTGCGCGGCCAGGCGCTGGAAGAACGGGACCACCGAGCCGCGGCTGCCCACCACGTTGCCGTAGCGCACCACGGAGAAGCGGGTCTCGTGGCTGGCGGCGTAGTGGTTGGCCGACACGAACAGCTTGTCGGCGACCAGCTTCGTCGCGCCGTAGAGGTTGATCGGGCTGGAGGCCTTGTCGGTGGAGAGCGCCACGACCTTGCGCACGCCGCAGTCGATGGCGGCCTCCACCACGTTCTGCGAGCCGGCGATGTTGGTCCTGACATATTCGAACGGGTTGTACTCGGCCGTGTCGACCTGCTTGAGCGCGGCGGCGTGCACGACATATTCGACGCCGTGCATGGCCCGGGTCAGCCGCTCCCTGTCGCGGATGTCGCCGATGAAGTAGCGCAATCGCTCGTCCTGGCCGAGGAGCTGACGGAGCTCGTACTGCTTGAGCTCGTCGCGGGAGAACACCACCAGCCTGCGCACGCCGAGCGAGTCGAGCGCGTGGCGGATGAACGCCCTGCCGAAGGACCCCGTGCCTCCGGTGACCAACACTGACGATCCACTGAGAATGCTCAAGGGGTCCCCCGAACTGACGGCTACATGCCAGAAGCCTGGCCGGTAGCATAACGCAATCAATGCATAACGCACAGTCACACGGGGAAATGGGGCACTGGTGCGTATTGTCGGGATCATTCAGGCTCGGATGGGATCCACGCGCTTGCCGGGCAAGGTCCTGCGCGACCTCGGCGGCCGCTCGGTGCTGGGGTGGGTGGTCCGTGCCGTACGCGAGTCGCAGGCGGTCGACGAGCTGGTGGTGGCCACCACGACGCGGGCGGCGGACGACGCGGTCGCGGCCGAGTGCCTGGCCCTGGGCGTGCCCTGCCATCGGGGGCCGGTGGACGACGTCCTCACCAGGTTCGTGCAGGTGATGGCCGGGCTCACCGGGGACGCCGTCATGCGGTTCACCGCCGACTGCCCGCTGCTCGACCCCGCGATCATCCGGGAGGCGGCGCAGGTCTACCGGGCGCTGCCGGGGCTCGACTACCTGAGCACCGGCCTGGCGGGGACGCTGCCGCGCGGGCTCGACGTGGAGATCGTCGGCCTGGCCGCCCTGCGCCGTGCCGACCAGGAGGCCGACGCCTACCATCGCACCCACGTGACCTCCTACGTCTACTCGCACCCCGGGGACGCGCGCCTGCTCGGGCTGGCCTATCCGCCGGGGGCCGCCGACCTGCGGGTGACCCTCGACACCCAGGAGGACTGGCAGCTCATCTCGCGCGTGGTGGGGGAGCTGGGCGACGGGTGCGTCCCGATGCGGACCCTGGTGGACTGGCTGCGGGCCAGGCCGGAGGTGTGCCGCCTCAACGCGCACATCGCCCAGAAGCACCTGCAGGACGCGTGACCGGGAGCGGGCGCGGGCGGCGGGTCGGGGTTCGGTGCGACGCGGGGGCCGCGATCGGCGTCGGCCACCTGGTGCGGTGTGTCGCGCTCGCCGAGGAGTTGTGCGCGCGCGGGGCCGAGGTGGTCTTCCTGGGTGAGGTGTCCGGCTCGCCGTGGGCCGCCGAGCAGTTACGCGCCCGGGGGCTGCCGCTGGTGGCGGCCCCTCAGGAGCCTGAGCCGCTGGCCGCGCTGGTGGGCGAGCTGCGTCTGGACGCGGTGGCGCTCGACTCCTACACGCTCGCCCCGGACACGGGAGCGGCCGTCGGCGGGCGGGGGCCGGCGGTGCTGGCGATCATCGATGGGGACCCCCTCGGGCAGGAGGCCGATCTCTACCTCGACCAGAACCTCGGCGCCGAGCACCGGCCCTTCCCCGCACAGCCTGGGCCGGAGCACCGGACGCCACGGCCTTGCGGGGTGCTGGAGTCCGAGGGGGAACCGCCCGGGGTGTCGAGGTCAGGTAGGGGGAGGCGGCTGGCGGGGGTGTCGTACGTGCTGCTGCGGGACAGCGTGCGGCGCTGCCGACGGTCGCCGTGGGCGCGGCGCGTGCCACGGGTGCTCTGCTTCTTCGGCGGCACCGACAGCGCCGGCGTCGCACCCGCCTGGGCGGCGGCGCTGCGCCGGACGGGCCTGCCGTACGAGGCCACGGTGATCAGTCCGGTCCCCTTCCAGGCGGCGGGCCGGGTGCGGGTGATCCCGCCGACCGACAGGTTGCCCGAGTTGATGGCCGAGGCGGACCTGGTGCTCACCGCCGCCGGATCGGCGAGCTGGGAGCTGCTTCACCTGGGTGTCCCCACCGCGCTGACCTGGGTGGCCGACAACCAGTCGGCCGGCTACGAGGCACTGGTGCACGGCGGCCTGGCGGCCGGCCTGGGCCGAGAGCCCGGCCCGGCCGCGGTTGCCACGCTGGCCCGCCTGCTCGCCGCACCGACGCTGCGCGAGGAGTACGGCAGGCGCGGCAGGAACCTGATCGACGGCCGGGGCCGCGAACGCGTCGCCGACGCTCTCCTCGGAATCCTCGGTTGACCGGAGAGGGTCAGAGGAGGTCCCAGGTGAGAGGGGTGCCGAGGGGGGCGTCGCGGGTGAAGGGGCGGCCCGTCACGGTGGTCATGGCATCGGGGGGCAGGCCGCCGGCGGGGCGGATGGAGCGTACGTTCAGCTCCGTCACCGGCTCACCGGCCAGCACGTCCCGCACCACGTACAGGGACCTGCGAAAGCGCAGCCCCTCGCGCTCGCCGGGGCGTGGGCCGAGAACGGGGGCGCCCAGCGACTGCCAGGCGCGTTCGCTCTCCACGACCAGCGCCGCGAGCTCGTGCGGCTCCAGGGAGAAGGCCGCGTCCACCCCGCCGGCGTCCCGGGACAGCGTGACGTGCTTCTCGATCAGGCAGGCGCCCAAGGCGACGGCCGCGAGCGGGACGCCGAGTCCGAGGGTGTGGTCGGACAGGCCGGTGACCGCGCCGGTGAGGGCGGCCAGCAGCGGGAGGGAGCGCAGGTTGCTCTCGGCGGGGGAGGCGGGGTAGGAGGCGGTGCACGACAGGACGGCGAGCTGGTCGCAGCCGGCGGACCTGGCGGCGGCCACGGCCGCGTGGATCTCGCCGATGGAGGCCATCCCGGTGGAAATGATCAGCGGCTTGCCGGTCGCGGCGGCCAGTCTGATCAGCGGGAGGTCGACGATCTCCGAGGAGGCGATCTTGTAGGCGGGGGCGTCGAGCTTCTCCAGCAGCTCGACGGCCGTGGGATCGAAGGGCGAGGAGAAGGGGACGAGCCCGTGCTCGCGGGCCCTGGCGAAGATCGGCTGGTGCCAGTCCCAGGGCGTGTGGGCGCGTTCGAAGAGCTGGTAGAGGCGCTCGCCGCCCCACAGGTCGTGCCCCTGGCCGATCCGGAAGGCGGGGCCGTCCGCGTCGACGGTGATCGTGTCGGGGCGGTAGGTCTGCAGCTTGATCGCGTGCGCGCCGCTCCCGGCCACCGCGTCGACGATCGACAGCGCGCGCTCCAGGCTGCCGTTGTGGTTGCCGGACATCTCGGCGATGACGAACGGCGGCTCGCCGGGCCCGATGGCCCGGCCCGCGATCTCGATCATGGGTCCTTCTCCCTGGTCAGCTCGACGGCGACGACCTCACGGCGCAGCCCGGCCAGCTCCAGCCGGTAACCGGCGACCTCGGCGAACCCGAACCGGCGGTGCAGCCGCCGCACCGGCTCGTTGCAGGCGAGCACCTCGCCGCGCAGCGTGGTCAGGCCGAGCGGCCCGAAGGCGTGCTCGATGGCCGCCCGCTCCAACCCGATCCAGGCGGCCAGCAGCTCGCCCGAGTGCTCCAGCCCGGCCACGTCGAGGTAGAAGGCCCAGTCGGCGCTCTGCCCGCCGGGGGTCAGGCCGGAGAAGGACACCACGCCGGCGGCGGCCCCCCGGTGCTCGTAGATGAGCACCCGTCTGGCCGGGTCGTTCTTGACCGTGGCCCACCAGCGGGCGTGCTCGGCCTTGGTGATGGTGTGGGTGGTGAAGCTCGACGCCCGCACCCGCGGGTGGTTGCGCCAGCGCCGCATCGCGGGGAGTTCGTGCTCTTCGACGCCTCTGAGCACCGCCCCTCCTTACGTACCGCGTTCGATCCCATGCACAACGTAGCGTAAAGAATCGGACCCCCGGGGGACCGTCGAGGCATCCTGCCCTCATCCGATCCGGTGAACGAAGGAGCGTGCGGCATGATCCCCCTGCTCAGCATCGTCGTCCCCATCTACAACGTGGAGCCGTACCTGGCCGAATGCCTGAAGTCGCTGGCCGCCCAGACGATGGAGGACTTCGAGGTCATCATGGTCGACGACGGCTCGGCCGACGGCGGCCGGCGGCTGGCCGAGGACTTCGCCGCCCGCGACTCCCGCTTCGCCCTGCTGGACCAGCCGCACCAGGGTCCCGGACCGGCCCGCAACCTGGGCGTGCGGCACGCCCGCGCCCCCTTCCTCGCCTTCGCCGACGCCGACGACGTCGTGCCGCCCTCGGCGTACGAGCTGCTCGTCTCCTCGCTGCGGGAGACCGGCTCGGACCTCGCGTGCGGCGCGGTGCTGCGGATCGAGGACGGCGAGCCGGGGCCGTCGACGCTGCACGAGAAGGTGTTCAGGCGGCGGGTGCTCTGCACGCACATCATGGACAGGCGCTCGCTGGTCAGGGACCGCACGGTGTGGAACAAGGTCTACCGGGCGGACTTCTGGCGCCGGCGCGGGCTGACGTTTCCCGCCGGGATCTACGAGGACGTGCCGGTGGCCATGCGCGCCCATGTCCTGGCCACGAGCGTGGACGTGCTGGACGACGTGGTCTACCACTGGCGCAGGCGCGACGTCGGCGAGGTGTCGATCACCCAGCGGCGCACCGAGCTGGCCAATCTGGCCGAACGCCTGGCCGCCATCCGGTCCGTGCGCGCCTTCCTCGACGACACGGCGCCCGAGCTGACGGACGCCTTCGACAGCCTGGTGCTGGAGAAGGACATCCTGTTCCTGTTCCAGGCGCTGGAGGGCGGCGTGGACGCCGGGCCGGTGCTCGACCTGGCCAGGCAGTGGCTGTCCGAGCTGACCCCCGGCGCGCTCGCCGCCGCGCCGTCCCTGCGGCGGCTCGAACTGCACCTGGTACGGCGCGGCCTGATCAAGGAGCTGCGCCGGGTGCGCAACTTCCGCCGAGCCGCCACCGACGGCACCCGCATCGTGCCGCGCGGGTGGCGGGAGACGAAGTGGTACGGCGACTACCCGTACTTCCGCAACCGCAGGCTCGCGATCCCGCGCGAGGTGTACGACGCGCAGGCGGAGCTCAAGCTGCTGGCCACCGTCGAGAAGTGCGAGTGGACCGGCACGGAGTTCGTGCTGCGCGGGCAGGTGGCGATCCACCGGGTCAAACGGGGGCCGGACCGGCTGAACCTGTGGCTCTCCTCCGGCAAGCGCAAGGTGCCGCTGGAGGTGAAGCGGGCGGGCAGCCACGGCTTCGTGACCACGGTCGATCCCCGGCGGCTCGAAGGCGGCGGCCCGACCTGGCGGCTGAACGCGCGCACCGAGACGCGGGGGCTCGTGCTGAAGGCGGTGTTCCGGGATGCCGAGAACAAGCGGACTTGGCGGCTTTCGGTGGCGGGATGGTCAAGAAGAGGCATGGACATCCCCCAGTAGTTCCAGAGAGTAATAGTTCAAACGCGACTCGTGGCCATGCTGTAGTCCATGAGGACCTATTCGCTCGATGACGTCCACGAGACACGCAAGCGGAGAGACTCCTGGTGGACCGTGTACTTCGTGGATCCGGTCGCCTGCCGGGTCGCGCTCGTGGTCGCCAACCGCACCCGGATCACGCCGAACGAGCTCACGGTTTTCTCGCTGCTCCTCGGCCTGGTCTCGGCCGTGTTCCTGGCGACGGACCGGCTGGCGGCCGGGGCGGTGCTGTTCTACCTGAGCTTCATGATCGACTGCGTCGACGGCAAGGTGGCCAGGCTCAAGGGCACGGGGACGCCCTTCGGCCTCTGGCTGGACTACGTCGGCGACCGGGTCAGGGTGGTGCTGTGCGCGGCGGGTCTCGCCTACGGGCAGTACACGCTGACGGGGGACGCCGGCTACATCGTGCTCGGCGCGGCGCTGGCCGTGCTGGACCTGTTCAGGTACGTCAACGCGCCGCAGATGAAGCGGGTCCGCGAGGTCATCAAGGAGGGGCGGGCCGAGGCGGAGCTGGACGGTCTGGTGCCGGCGCCGCGGCAGGGCCGGCCGGTCCGGCGGATGCCGTCCTTCCTGCGGCGGCTCAACAGGTTCCTGGCCCGTCGCCGGGTCCGCTCGCATCTCATCAGCGGCATCGAGTTCCACGCCGCGGTGTTCGTGATCGCGCCGCTCATCGGGGCGGCGGCGCTGATCCCGATCTCGGTGGTGGCCAGCGTTCTGCTGCTCGCCAACGAGATCTTCCTTGTCCACCGGTTGTGGCTCTTCACGCGCAGGCACGAGGTGCCCCAGAGGAGCCGAGAGCACGTTCTCGTCTAAGTTTTCGGGGGTTCGACATGTCCGATCGGCCAGTATTCGTCATTGGCTGCCCGCGCTCCGGCACCACGATGCTGCAGCTCATGCTCCACTCGCACCCGCGGCTCGCGGTGCCGCCGGAGACGCGGTTCCTGATGCCCGCCTACTATCGGCGCCGCTCGTTCGGCGACCTGCGGGACGTCTCGTGCCGGCGCTCGCTGGCCGAGTGGATCGCGACCGACCGCAGCACCAAGTTCCGCGAGCTCAAGATCGACAAGCACGAGTTCGTCCAGCAGGCCGTGGACGGCCCCGGCTCGCTCGGCTCGGTGATCGGCACCGCGTTCCGGATGTACGCCGAGCGGTTCGGCAAGCCGCGCTGGGGCGACAAGCGGCCCAGCTACGTCAAGCACACCGACCTGCTGCTCAGGCTCTTCCCCGACGCCCAGTTCATCCACCTGATCAGGGACGGCCGCGACTGCGTGGCCTCGCTGAAGGAGATGCCGTGGTACACGCACGACTCCTTCCACGCCGTCTCCACCTGGGCCGAGGCCATCGACGCGGGTGACCGGCTGCGGCGGACGCTGCCCCAGGACAGCTACTTCGAGCTGCGCTACGAGCACCTCACCGACGATCCCTCGACCGAGTTGAAGAAGCTCTGCGCGTTCCTCGGCGAGGACTTCGCGCCGTCCATGGTCTCGCCGCGCGAGGCGGCCAGCATCGCGGTGCCCGTCCACAAGGTCTGGCACAGCAACACGCACGGCGAGGTCACCCGCAGCCGGGTCGGCAGCTGGGCCAAGCGCCTGGACGCCTGGGAGATCGCGCTCTGCGAGCACGTCCTGGGCGAGCGGCTGGAGGCCCACGGCTACGAGCTCACCGGGGCGGCGCCGGCGACCAAGGAGCACCTCGCGCTCTGCCAGAAGACGATGAACAAGCGCCGGGCCAGCCGGATGCGCAAGGCCATGCGCGACCGGTTCAACCGGCTGCGCGAGCCGAGCCCGGTGGCGGCCATGCTCACCACCGGCCAGCGGGCGCTCGCCGGGGTGCCGCAGCAGCGCCACGAGTCGCCGGAGCTGGTCGAGCGAGCCGGGTGACTCAGCGCTCGACGTACTGGAACGCTCAGCGCTCGATGTGACGGAACGCTCTGCGCTCGACGTACTGGAACGCTCAGCGCTCGATGTGCTGGAACAGCGACTCCCAGCGATCGAGGACGGGGTCGAGCCGGAACGCCGCGGCTCCGGCCCGAGCGGCGGCGCCCACCCGCCGCCGCTCCCGCGCCGACCCGGTGAGCCGGGCCAGTTCGGCGCCGAACGCGTCCACGTCTCCTGGCGGGACCAGCACCGGGCCCGCCGACCTGACGCCGCCCGACACGTCGAACGCCACCGCCGGCACCCCGTGCGCGGCCGCCTCCAGCAGCACGACGGGCAGCCCTTCGTGCTCGCTGGTCACCGCCAGGATCGAGGCGTCCAGATACTCCTCGGGCATCAGCGCGGCGGGCACCCGGCCGCGGAAGACGACCCGGTCCACGATGCCCTCGCGGGCGGCGTGCGCGCGCAGCCGGTCCAGCTCGCCGCCGTCGCCGATGAGGTGCAGCTGCCACGGCCGGGGCGCGCCGGATCGGGCGAAGGCGCTGATCAGCCGGTCGAACCGCTTGACGCCTTCCAGCCGGCCCACGCCGAGCACGCGGGGCGTCGTCAGGGGTGAGGTCCGGTCCGGCCAGGCGGCCAGCGGGTTGGGCAGCGCCCAGGCGTTGGGCAGCAGGGCGTGCTCGGCGAACAGCCGTGCGTCGTCGTCGCTGAGGAACACGGCCTGGTCGAGGCCGGGGTAGTGCTTTCTGATCGAGTCGAGGTGCCAGCAGCCGCGGGCGTGTTCGTACGAGCCGTGGTAGTGGCCGATCGGCCGCAGGGCGTCGGGCAGCAGGCCCGTCAGGCGGGTCACCACCGAGGGTGAGGTCAGCACCGCGTACCCCGGCCGCATCGGGCCGAGCAGCTCCTTCAGCCGGCGGCGGGCCGGCCGGCCCTGCGGGCGCACCGGGCTCCGGCTGATCAGGTGCCGCCGGTAGCGGGGCTCGTCGACGTAGTGGAACGGCGCGGCGGACCGGTGCAGGCCGATGACGTGCACCTCGTGCCCGCGCCCGGCCAGCCCTTGGGCCAGCGTGTGCGTCACCTGCTGGATGCCGCCGAGGGTGTCGGCGTCCAGGCAGGTGAAGACGACGTTCACCGCTCGCTCCCGGTGAAGAAGTCCGTCACGATCCGGTGCGCCGCGTCGCCGCGCTCGTCGGCGCACCACAGCTCGCGGAAGGCGGCGTACCGGTCGGCGTAGGAGTCGTGCACGGCGGGCAGGTCGCGCAGCTTGCCGATCAGATCCCTGGTGGTGGTCACGCACGGGCCGGGGGCGATCGACGGCAGGTCGTGGTAGACGCCGCGCTCCGACAGCCGGTAGTCGTCCCAGTCGTCGATGAGGAACAGCATGGGCTTGCCGGTCAGCGCGTAGTCGCACATCACCGAGGAGTAGTCCGTCAGCAGCGCGTCGGAGGTCAGCATCAGGTCGTTGATCTCGGGATAGGACCCGGCCGGGCGGACGAAGTGCCGCAGGTGCTCCGGCGGCTTGAACCGTTCGACCGGATGGGTGCGCAGGACCACCACCCACTCGCCCGCCAGCTCCCTGGCCATCAGCGCCAGGTCCGCCCGGACCGACCGGCCGCTGCCCTTGGCCCGGTCGCGGTAGGTGGGCGCGTACAGCAGGATCTTGCGGTCCTGCGGGATCTCCAGCCGGCGTCGGACGTCGTCGGTGACCTCGCCGCGCAGCAGCGCGTCGCAGCGCGGCGTGCCGCACCGGTAGACCTTGCCGGTGTAGCCGTTGGACGGCAGGAAGCAGCGCGCGAACTCCGCGCTCGGCGCCACCAGCGCGTCCCAGCGGGCCACTGCGGCCCGCCACCGCTCGCGCGGCTTGTCGAAGTCGGCGCGCAGGTCGGGGGCGTCGAAGCCGATGGACTTGATGCCCTGCCCGTGCCAGGTCTGCAGATAGCGGGTACGGCGCGGCTTGGGGTAGTCGAGCGGGAAGCCGTGACTGTCCACCCAGTAGCCCGCGCGGGCCATGGTCCAGACGTAGGCCCAGCTTCCCCGGCGGACCAGGCGGGCGTCCGCGGGGAAGTCGTCTCGACGTCTCGCCACCGACCAGACCACCTCGATGGGCAGCTCACGGCGGCGCAGCTCCTCGTAGAGGGCGCGCGGGCTGCCGGTGCAGCCCTTGCCGACGTCGGATTCGAACAGGGCCAGGTTCCTGCGCGGCGGCAGCACCTTGATCAGCGCCTTGTAGACGCGCAGCTTCATCGCCGGCGTGCCGATCCGCTTCAGCACCCTTCGCCTGAGCTTGCGGATGAAGGAGGACCTGGCCGTCTTCGCCCGGACGCACAGGTAGGCCGCGTACCCCTCGGCCCGCACCGTGCCGCCCGGCAGCTCGACGGGCTCCATGGCCGGGTCGACCAGTAGCCGGTCGGTGGTGGTGTGGCCGTCGGACAGGCGGGTGAAGGCGATGCGCGGGTCGCACTTCCCCGCCGGTGTGAAGGTGACCTCGCTGACGTAGCCGCCCTCGCCCGACGCCTGCGGCTGGATCGGGATCCGCTTCCCGCCGACCCGCAGGAACGCCTGCCAGTCCACGGGCAGCGCGCCGAACGGGTCGTAGGTGTGCACGGTCATCCGCACCTGGTCGCCGTCCCGGGCGAGCTCCGCCACCTCGTGCCGCAGCCGCGCGGCCGAGAACGGCAGCTCGGCCAGGCCCAGATCGGTGATGTCCATGCCGGGGGAGACCGTGGTGCCCCAGTAGGTGCGGTCGTGGATCCGGACCGCGGCGCGCGGCGCGGCTCTCGACCCGGTCAGCGAGCCCGCCGCGACGCGCAGGTCGTCGACCCGGTCGGCGAGGATGAGATGGCCGCAGACCCGGGCCATCGGGTCGATCCGGTCGAACACCTCGGAGGAGATCCCCTCCAGGTACGGCCTGACGATCGCGGCGAACTCCTTCACCCAGACCCGGTCCCTGGTGGGCAGCGGGTTCAGATAGACGCGCAGGTCCTGGTGCAGGAACCGGAACTGCCGCGCGGGAAGCAGATGGGCCAGGCCGTGGGCGCGCAGGATGTCGTCGCTGCGCCGGGCCGCGATGACCCGGTGGCGCACGTTCTCCATCTCCTTGATGCTGAGCGAGATGGAGGTGCCGCCGGGCGCCCGCCGCCAGTGGTAGACGACCCAGGGCACGACCGCGAACCGGCGGGCCCGCGCGTACAGCTCGGTGGCGAAGGGGTGATCCTCGTAGTGGATGTCCTCAGGGAAGCGCAGCCCGCCGTCCCTGAGGAACCGCACGTCGTAGAGCTTGTTGGTGGTGAAGGAGTCCAGGAACAGCTCGGGCTCCTCGCCGATGCCCGCCACCACCCGCCGCCTGGCGAACAGCGTCGGATAGTACGGCTTGAGCCGCCCGCTGGACTCGTACAGCCGGGAGATCTGGCCGGACACGAAGTCGACGCCGGTCCGCTCGATCTCGGTGAGCAGGCTCTTGCAGGCGTGCCGGGGCAGCTCGTCGTCGCTGTCGAGATACATGAGGTAGGGGGCGGCGGCCGCGTCCAGGCCGTCGTTCCTGGGCGCGCCGCAGCCGCCGCTGTTGGCCGGCCTGCGCAGGTAGCGCACGCGGGGGTCGCTCTCCATGAGCTCGGCGGCGACGCGGGGCGTCTCGTCGGTGCTCGCGTCGTCGACGACGATCACCTCCAGGTCGCGCAGCGACTGGCGCAGGACCGAACGTACGGCCCTGGGCAGACGGGGCGCGTCGTTGTAGGTGATCACGACGACGGTGCAGATCGGCATGCCATCCCCCCGAGTGTCATGGGGGTGGCATTCCCTCAGTTCAGCGTGTGTGTCCGCACTTGATGGGCTTTTTGCCGAAAATCAGCGGGTGAGCCGGCGGATCAACCAGCCGAGGAGCAGCAGCGCCGCGAGCCCGCCGAGCGCCGGAGCCACCCGCTTGAGCAGCGGCCGGCCGGCGATCTCCAGCAGGTTGAGCGCCTCCTCGTCGGGCGTCAGCGAGGTGCGGGTCGTGCCTGACGGGCGGACTTCCGGCGCGGGCACCGCGGCCAGATGACGGTCCGGCTCGTCCTTGAGCGCCTCGTCCTTGAGCGTCTCGTCTTTGAGCGTCTCGTCCTTGGGTGCCTCGTCCTTGGGCGGCTCGGGGACGGGCTCGGCGAGTAACTCGGCGAGGTTGACGGCGAAGCGGTCGATCAGCTTCGACCCGACCTCGGCCATCACCCCGCGCCCGAACTGCGCGGGCCGGCCCGTCACGTTGAACGTGGTCTCCACGGCCACCGCCGTCGAGCCGTCACCCGGGGTGAGCCGCGCCTTGACCGTGGCCGCCGCCGTGCCCGAACCCCGCGCCTCCTTGCCCGACGCCCGCAGGGTCAGCGTGTGCGCGTCCTTGTCGACATCCTCGAACGTGGCCGAACCCCGATAGGTGACGGTGATCGGACCGACCTTGACCTTCATCCTGCCGGTGAACTCTTCACCCTCGAAGACGTCCAGCGCCGCCCCGGGCAGGCACGGCGCGACCCGCTCGACGTCGAGCAGCACCGCCCACGCCTGCTCGATCGGAACCGGGACAGTGAACTCGTGCTCGAACCGCATCGCCATCGATCCGCTCCTTCCCGCTGGTTGCGAGCGTACGTGTCGTGGGGGCGCCCCGAAAGAGGTGCGCCCCCACGTGAACCGGATCAGACCGACCCGGCGGCCTTCCGCACGGCCCGATGCGTCAGCACCCGGGCCAGGTGCCGGCGATAGTCAGGCTGAGCGTGCAGGTCGCCCGGCGGAGAGGTGTCCGCCGCCGCCTCCGCGCACGCCTGCCGTACCTCGCCGCCCAGGTCCATGCCCGCCAGCGCGGTCTCGGTCGCGTGCGCCCGCACCGGGGTCGGAGCCATGTTCGTCAGCGCGATCCGGCTCTCCTGGATCGCGCCGTTGGAGCGCCTGACCGCCGCGGCCACGCCCACGATCGCCCAGGCCTGCGCCGTACGCTGGAACTTCTCGTAGTGGAAGCCCCAGCCGGCCCCGAGCTTCGGGATCTTCACCCCGACCAGGATCTCGCCCTGCCGCAGCGACGACTCCAGGTAGTCGACGAAGAACTCCGCCGCCGGGATGTCCCGCTCGCCGTCGGCCGACCTGGCGACGAGGACGCCGTCCAGCGCCAGCACCACCGCGGGCACATCACCCGCCGGATCGGCGTGCGCCAGGGAGCCGCCGAACGTGCCGCGATGCCGTACCGCGGGATCGGCCACCGTGGCGGTGGCGAGCGCGACGAGCGGGCAGTCGGCGTTGACCACGCCGGACCGCAGCACCTCGTCGTGCGTGGCCATCGCGCCGATGAAGACGTGGTCACCGCGGTCGTGCACGCCCGCCAGCTCCGGCAGGCGCCCCACGTCGACCAGCTTGGTCGGGTAGGCGAGCCGCATCCGCAGCAGCGGCAGCAGCGACTGGCCGCCCGCCAGCACCTTGGCCTCCTCGTCGGCGGCGAGCTCCTGGCACGCCTCGGCGAGCGAGCCGGGACGGGTGTAGCCGAACTGGGCCGGGATCATGGCCGCGCTCCTTCCACTGCCCGCCAGATCCGCTCGGGCGTGCACGGCATCGTGATGTCCTGCACGCCGTACGGCCGCAGGGCGTCCACGATGGCGTTGACGACGGCCGGCGTGGAGGCGATGGTGCCCGCCTCGCCGACGCCCTTGGCGCCCAGGGGGTTGCTCGTGGCAGGGGTCTCGGTCCTGTCGGTGGTGAAATCGGGCAGGTCCGCCGCCGACGGCACCAGGTAGTCGGCGAGCGTGCTGGTCAGCAGGTTGCCCTCGGCGTCGTACACGGCCTCCTCGAACAACGCCTGCGCGATGCCCTGGGCGATGCCGCCGTGCACCTGGCCCTCGACGATCATCGGGTTGACCACCTTGCCGATGTCGTCGACCGCCACGTACGAGCGGATTTTGACCAGGCCCGTCTCGGTGTCCACCTCGGCGGCGCACAGGTGGGTGCCGTGCGGGAAGGAGTAGTTGTCCGGATCGAACGTGGCGTCCGAGTCCAGCGAGGGCTCCACCCCGTCGGGCAGGTCGTGCGCGGTGAACGCGGCGAACGCCAGCTCCTGGATCGTCCGCCGGGAGTCGGTGCCCCGCACCGTGAACGCGCCTTCGGCGAAGTCCAGGTCCTCGGGCGAGCACTCCAGCGCGTGCGCGGCCAGCCTGCGGGCCTTCTCCCTGACCTTCTCGCACGCCTGCAGCACCGCGACGCCGCCGACGACCAGCGAGCGCGAGCCGTAGGTGTCCAGGCCCTTGTGCGAGATCGCGGTGTCGCCGTGCACCACCGCGACGTCCTCGAACGGCACGCCGAGCGCGTCGGCCACGATCTGGCTCCACGCCGTCACATGTCCCTGGCCGTGCGGCGAGGTGCCGGTGATGACCTCGACCTTGCCGGTGGGCAGCATCCGCACCGAGCCGTGCTCCCAGCCGCCCGCCGCGAACCGGGCCGCGCCCAGCAGCTTGGAGGGGGCCAGCCCGCACATCTCGGTGAAGGTGCTGACACCGATCCCGAGCTGGACCGGATCGCCCCGGTCCCGCCGGTCGGACTGTTCGGCCCGCAGCTTGTCGTAGCCGAACAGCGACAGCGCCTTCTCGGTCGCCGCCTCGTAGTTGCCCGAGTCGTAGGTCAGGCCGGAGATGGTGGTGTAGGGGAACTCCTCGTGCTTGATCCAGTTACGCCGCCGCACCTCCAGCGGGTCGACGTTCAGCTCGGCCGCCAGCTCGTCCATGATCCGCTCGATGCCGAAGGTGGCCTCCGGCCGGCCCGCGCCCCGGTAGGCGTCGGTCGGCATCTTCGTGGTGAACACCCCGGTGCAGCCGAACTCGTACGCGTCCATCTTGTAGATCGCGTTGAACATCGTCGCGCCGAGCAGCGGAATCCCCGGCGTGAGCAGGACCAGGTAGGCGCCCATGTCGGCCAGCAGGTCCACCTGCAGGCCGCGGATGCGCCCGTCGGCCTCGGCCGCGAGCCGGATGTGCTGGATCTGGCCGCGGCCCTGGTGCACGGTGAGGTTGCCCTCGGAGCGGGACTCGTTCCACTTGATCGGTTTGCCGAGCCTGCGGGTGAGCAGCAGGCAGAGCACCTCCTCGGCGGTGACCTGCAGCTTGGTGCCGAACCCGCCGCCGACGTCCGGCGCGATCACCCGGAGCTTGTGCTCGGGGATGCCGGTGGTCAGCGCCAGCATCACCCGCAGCACATGCGGGATCTGCGTGGACGACCACAGCGTGAAGGAGTCGCCGTCGGTGGTGGCCACCACCGCCCTGGGCTCCATCGCCGCGCCTATCAGGCGCTGCTGCACGTACGTCCGGTCGATGACGACGGGGGCGTCTTGGAAGGCGGCGTCGATGTCACCGGTGGTGATCTTCATCGAGTACGCCTTGTTGCCCTCCTCGTGCACCTTCGGGCTGCCCTCGGCCAGCGCCTCGGCCAGGTCGATCACCGCGGGCAGCGGCTCGTAGTCGACCTCGATCGCCTCCAGCGCGTCGGCGGCCAGGTAGCGGTCCGTGGCGACCACGCAGGCCACCGCCTCGCCCACGTACCGGACCTCCGACACCGCCATCGGCGGGTGGTCCGGGATGATCACGTCCTCCGTCACCGGCCAGGCGCACGGCAGGCTGCCCTGCTCCCCGGCGAGATCCTGACCGCCGAACGCGGCGACCACCCCCGGCAGGCCGCGCGCCCCCGACACGTCCACCCGGGTGATCCGCGCGTGCGCCATCGGGCTGCGCAGGAACGCCACATGCAGCATCCCCGGTTGCCGCAGGTTGTCGGTCCACTGAGTACGGCCGGTCAATAACCGGGCGTCCTCCTTGCGCTTCCTGGGCCGGCCGACCTCGGTCATGAGCTCTTCACCGCCTGCCCCATCTCCTGCGCGCCCCGGCGCACCGCGCGAACGATGTTGCAGTATCCGGTGCACCTGCAGAGATTGCCCTCCAGGCCCTGCCTGATGGCCTCCTCGGACGGCTCAGGCGTGTCCCTGAGCAGGTCGATCGCGGCCATGACCATGCCGGGCGTGCAGTAGCCGCACTGCAGCGCGTGTTCTTCGTGGAAGGCCCGCTGCATCGGATGCATGGAGCCGTTGGCGCCCAGGCCCTCGATGGTGACGACGTCGCTGCCGTCGGCCTGTACGGCCAGGACCGAGCAGCTCTTGACGCTCTTGCCGTCGAGCATCACGGTGCAGGCGCCGCAGTTGCTGGTGTCACAGCCGACAGGAGTGCCGGTCTTGCCCAGCCGTTCTCGTAGGAGATGGACGAGGAGGAGCCGCGGCTCGACCTCTTCTTGGTAGGTGATCCCGTCGACGGTGACGGTGACACGGGGCATACGTCCTCCCTCAGGAGCAGGGGGAAAGGCGGACAACGCCAACGTACGCCCGAGTTTGTCCCGGTCAAGGGCTACTTGCTACGAATCACCTTCGTAAGGATCGCCACCAGGCCCGCGAAACCCAGTCCGACCACCGTGACCGGCAGCATCACCAGCGGATCTGTGATCGAATCCGTCAGCACCAGGATGCCGAGCACGATGAAGAGAATGCCGCTCAGCAGCGCCATCCAGTCGGTCCGGTGCGACCGGCGCGGCCGGTCGAGATCACGCGCCACGCCGCACCTCCAGGTCGCCCACGCCGCCCTTGAGGTTCAGCACGATCGTGGCGACGTCGCCCTTCGGCGTCACCTCCGGGGT
The DNA here is from genome assembly GCF_014646515.1 of Nonomuraea glycinis. Taxonomy (GTDB): domain Bacteria; phylum Actinomycetota; class Actinomycetes; order Streptosporangiales; family Streptosporangiaceae; genus Nonomuraea; species Nonomuraea glycinis. The sequence continues at coordinate 42,466 of NZ_BMNK01000009.1, read as the reverse complement.
GAGCACCTTGTCGAACCGGACGTCCACGCCACCCCGCAGCGACTGGTCCACCTGGATGTCCCCGAGCTTGTTGCTGGCGTGCACCTCCACCCTGGCCGCCGGCGGCACGATCACCGTCAGTGTGCCCACCGAGATCGAGGCGTTGAACGTCACCTTCGAACCCGGCTCCAGCCGGAGCTCCGACAGGTCCAGCCTGCCGTCGCCCACGCCCGCGTCGTACAGCCTGGCGGCCTCCGCCGCCCTGGTCGGATGCCAGACCGACGCGCCGACCTTCGACGGCAGCCCGCCGAACATCAGGCCCACCCCGATCAGCATCGCGACCACGGTGCCCGCCGCGACCAGCCCGGCGCCCCGGCCCCACCAGGCCGCGATGAGCAGACCGCCGCCGATGGTGACGAGCATCGCGCCGGCGACGATCGTGGGATGCACTCCCGAGGGTGATGCGGCCTGGACCGCCACGACGATTCCTCCAACGATGAGGGCCAGCAGGATGGTGATCGCGCCGATGAAGGACTTGGGGCGCTTCTCACGCGGCGGCCTGACCGGCCGCCCGTACAGCGCGGGGTCGTACGGCGAGTAGCCGGCCCGCCGCCTAGGGTCCAGCGGCTGGTACGGGCCGCGCGGCGCGAACGGCTCGCCGTAGGAGGCGTGCGTCGCGGTCCTGGGCACCGGACGCTGGTACGGCTGCTCGTACGGGTCGGGACGGTGGCGCGGCTCGTCGTACGCGTCGGGACGGTGGCGCGGCTGGTCGTACGGGTCGGGGCGGCGCGGCTCGTCGTACGGGCCGGGGCGGTGGCGCGGCTCGTCGGCGCGGGGCTCGTAAGGGGGGTTTCCCGCCTGCTCGGCCTCGTCGGCGGCCAGTGTCCCGTAGGCGGAGATCTCGTCCTCGCCGGCGGGCGTCCGATCGGGCGCGGCCTCGTCCGGCGGGGTCTGCGGGGAGGCCGTGGCGAACCGCGCCGTCCTGGCCTCCGGAGCCATCGGGGCTCCCGGGGCCATCGGGGCTCCCGGGGCCGCTTCTGGGGCGGCGTGCGCGTGGGCCGTCGTGGCGGGGTCGGGGAACGGTCGTGCGGCGGGGTCGGGGAACGGCCGCGCGGCGGGGGGCGGCGCCATCGTGACCGGCACGCCGTAATCGTCCAGGTCACCGTGCCGGGGCCGGCGGTTGAGGCGCTCGGGTATGGACCGGGCCAGCCCGAGCAGATCCACGCCATGGGCGTGCGCGGCCAGCAACGAGATGGCCAGCACCAGGCCGACCACCAGCGTGCCGGTGCCGAGCCAGACCGTGGACACGTTGAGGCCGAGTCCGACCGCGAGCACCGCGGTCAGCAACGCCATCACGGTGTCGGCGTCGAAGTCCCGCCGGGTCCACTGCTCGACCAGGCCGGGCCTGCCGTTCGGCTCCTTCATCAGCAGGAACGCGGCGATGTACAGGAACAGCCCGATGCCCGAGCCGAGCAGGAGCACGGTGAAGCCGACGCGGAACACCACCGGGTCCATGCCGGTGTGCCGGCCCAGCCCGGCGCAGACTCCCATGAGGAAGCGCCCCTCGCTGCTGCGCCGCAGCGTGCTGGGGGGAGCGACCGGTTCCCTGGGTGGCGCTTGCGTCATGTCACCATCGTGGACCCAGCGGCGGGTGGTCCGCATCCGGGAGACCCCTGACCCGACCCTGGGGGTCGTTCCCTGATGCCCGCGACCGCACGACATGTGACGATGTGAATGTTATGGCTGACCAGAAGACTCTCGCCGAGCCCCGGGCCGACAGGCCTTTCCGCCGCATGATGCGCCCCATGCAGGGCCGCCTCGTCGGCGGTGTCGCCCAGGGGCTCGCCACGCAGCTCAAGCTCGACCCCGTGGTGATCAGGCTGGTGTTCGTGCTGCTCAGCGTGGTCGACGGGGTAGGCGTCGTCGCTTACGCGGTGCTCTGGATGATCACGCCACGGGAGCCGTACGAAGGGCGGTCGCCCGCTCGTGACTGGAGCCAGCTGTCGGCGTTCACCGCGATCGGGGTGGCCCTGTTCGCGTTCGGCTTCCTGACCGGCGCCTCCCAGGGAGGGCTCGGCATGCTGCCGTTCGCGGTGGGCGGCATCGGCGGGCTGATCCTGTGGCAGCAGGCCGACCCCGAGCGCCGCAAGAACTGGGTGAGCGGCGCCACCAAGAGCATCCGGGGCAACCGGGTGCGCACCCTGCTCGGCGTGCTGCTCGTGGTCGCGGGCGGGGTGGGCTTCCTGGTGATGGAGGGCCGGCTCCAGGAGGCCGGCCAGGGCTTACTGCTCACGGCGGTGGTGGTCGGCGGGCTCGCGGTCGTCGCCGCGCCGTGGCTCGCCGGCCTGTGGAAGGAACTGCAGCTCGAACGGCGCGAGCGCATCAGGCAGGAGGAGCGGGCCGAGGTCGCCGCGATGGTGCACGACTCGGTGCTGCACACGCTCACGCTGATCCAGCGGGTCGCGCACGACCAGCGGGAGGTCACCCGCCTGGCCCGCGCGCAGGAGCGCGACCTGCGCAACTGGCTCTACCAGCCCGCCCAGGACGCCGACGCCACCCTCGCGGCGGCCGTACGCAGGATCGCCGCGGAGGAGGAGGACGCGCACAGCGTGCCGATCGAGGTGGTCTGCGTGGGCGACATCGACCTCGACGCCCACGGCCGGCTCGCGGCCGCTCTCAAGGCGGCCAGGCAGGCGATGGTCAACGCCGCCAAATACTCTGAGAGTCCGTCCATCTCCGTGTACGCGGAAGTGGAGGGTGAAACCATCACGATTTTCGTGAAGGATCGGGGCAAGGGGTTCGACCTCGATGCGGTGCCGCTCGACAGGATGGGCATCCGGGAGTCCATCATCGGCAGGATGGAACGCCACGGAGGCACCGCCAGACTGCGCACCGAACCGGGTGAGGGCACAGAAGTGATGTTGACCATGAAGGTGGACAAGCAATGACGCGGGTGCTGATCGTCGACGACCATCGGCTGTTCCGGTCCGGCGTACGGGCCGAGCTGGGCGACTCGATCCAGGTGGTGGGCGAGGCCGAGGACGTCGACACCGCCGTCAAGGCGATCGCCGAGCTGCAGCCCGAGGTGGTGCTGCTCGACGTGCACATGCCGGGCGGCGGCGGCCAGGAGGTGCTGCGCAGGGTGCTCGGCGCGGGCTCCCAGGTGCGGTTCCTCGCCCTGTCGGTCTCCGACGCGGCCGAGGACGTCATCGGCGTCATCCGGGGCGGCGCCCGCGGCTACGTCACCAAGAACATCAGCGGCAAGGAGCTCACCGACGCCATCCGCCGGGTGGCCGACGGCGACGCGGTGTTCTCGCCGCGGCTGGCGGGGTTCGTGCTCGACGCGTTCGCCTCGTCCGAGGCGCCCTCCATCGACCCCGAGCTCGACTCGCTGACGCAGCGCGAGCGCGAGGTGCTCAGGCTGATCGCGCGCGGTTATGCGTACAAGGAGATCGCCAAGGAGCTGTTCATCTCCGTCAAGACGGTCGAGACGCATGTCTCCTCGGTGCTGCGCAAGCTGCAGCTGTCCAACCGGCACGAGCTGTCCCGCTGGGCCACGGCGCGCCGGCTGGTGTGAGCCGGGGCCCTTGGCCGGGGCTTCTTGAGCTGAGGCTTCTTGGGCCGACTCTTGTGAAGGCGGGTCGGCTCTTGTGAAGGCGGGTCGGGTCTTGTGGAGGCGGGCCGGGTCTTGTGGAGGCGGGTCGGCTCTTGTGAAGGCGGGTCGGGTCTTGTGGAGGCGGGCCGGGTCTTGTGAGGGCGGGCCGGGTCCGGGATGGTGGGGCGGCTATGCGGCCGGTCAGGAGCGGGCAAGGATCGGGTTCCGGGCGGGTTTTGGGCTGGTCTTGGGGGACGTGGCGTGCGACATTTCCTGGTATGGGCAGAGATGTGCCAGCTGTCGCGTTCAGTCGGGACGATCGCCGGAAATATCGGGAAAAAGTACGACGATGCCTGGACGTCTTCGCCCAGATGCTGCGGGAGTCCCGCTTCGAGGATGACCGGTCGCTGGCCGGGCTGGAGATCGAGCTCAACATCGTGGACTCGGACGGCGAGGCGTGCATGCGCAACGCCGAGGTGCTGGCCGCGATCGCGCGCCCGGACTGGGCCACCGAACTCGGCCAGTTCAACATCGAGATCAACGTCGAGCCCAAGGATCTCAGTGACCACGGCGCGTTCCACCTGGAGAACGACGTTCGCGCCCGGCTCAACCACGCCGAGGAACGGGCCAGGTCCCTGGGCTGCCACCTGGTCATGATCGGCATCCTCCCCACCCTGCGCGAGCAAGACATCGGCGAGGGCACGCTCTCGGCCAACCCCCGCTACCGTCTGCTCAACGAGCAGATCTTCGCCGCCAGGGGAGAGGATCTGCACCTGGCGATCGAGGGCGTCGAGCGCCTGGAGGCGCATGCCGACAGCCTCGCCCCCGAGGCCGCCTGCACCAGCCTCCAGCTTCACCTCCAGGTCAGCCCGCCGGCGTTCGCCGCGCACTGGAACGCGGCCCAGGCCATCGCCGGCCCCCAGGTGGCCGTCTCGGCGAACGCGCCGTACCTCTTCGGCAGGGAGCTGCACCGGGAGACCAGGATCCCGCTGTTCGAGCAGGCCACCGACACCCGCCCGCACGAGCTGAAGACGCAGGGCGTGCGCCCGCGCGTGTGGTTCGGCGAGCGCTGGATCACCAGCGTCTTCGACCTGTTCGAGGAGAACGTCCGCTACTTCCCGGCGCTGCTGCCCCTGTGCGAGGAGGAGGACCCACGGGCCGAGCTGGACCGGGGACGCACCCCGGAGCTCCCCGAGCTGACCCTCCACAACGGCACCATCTACCGCTGGAACCGCCCGGTGTACGCGGTGGTGGACGGCAGACCGCACCTGCGGGTGGAGAACCGGGTGCTCCCCGCGGGCCCGACGGTGCTGGACGTCGTCGCCAACGCCGCCTTCTACTACGGCCTGATGAGCGTCCTGCCGCATGCCGAGCGGCCGATCTGGAGCCGGATGTCGTTCGCCGCCGCCGAGGAGAACCTCACCAGCGCGGCCCGCCACGGCCTGGACGCCCGCCTGTACTGGCCCGGCATGGGGGAGGTCCCCGCCGCCGAGCTGATTCTGCGCCGCCTGCTGCCCATGGCGCACGAAGGGCTGGCCCGCTGGGGAGTGGACGGGGCCGTCGCCGACAGGCTGCTCGGCGTCATCGAGGGCCGCTGCCTGACGGGCCGCACCGGGGCGACCTGGCAGGTGGACAAGGTGCGCGCGCTCGGCGGCGACCGGCACGAGGCGCTGCGCGCGATGACGCTGGAGTACATCGAACGCATGCACACGAATGAGCCTGTGCACACGTGGGCAGTCTGAAGGCGTGACACGACCCCCGGTGCCCCTGCACAACCCGACGTCTCCTCCTCCTCGCCTCGGACCGCCCTTGCCACGCGTGGTGCTGCTCGTGGCGGTGCTCGCGATGCTGCTCGGCGGGTGCGGACTCGTACAGGCGCCGTCCAGGGACGCGGGCGGCGCCGACTCGTTCGAGGATGACGTACGGGGTGCCAGAGCTTTGACGGAGGAGTTCTGGAAGCAACAGTTCGCCGCGCTGGGGCGGACTTATCAGCCTGTTTCCCGATTTGTCCCCTACTCGGGAGAGTCCGGCCCGAGTTGCGGCGGAGAGCCCGCCGTGCCCAACAACGCCTTCTACTGCCCCGCCGGCCACTTCATCGCCTACGACCGGGCCTGGATGGAGGGGCTGTGGAGCGAGATGGGCGACGGCTCGGTCTACCTGATCATTCCGCACGAGTTCGGCCACGCCGTACAGTCCCAGCTCCAGACCGGCTTCCGGCTCAACGTCCAGATCGAGCTCCAGGCCGACTGCTACGCGGGCGGCACCCTCAAAGCCCTGATCGACTCCGGCGCCCTGACCGCCGAGCCGGGGGACGAGGACGAACTCCTCCTCAACCTGGCCGCCGCGGGCGACCCCACCGACGACTGGCTGAACCCCGCCGCCCACGGAACCGCCGAACAGCGCCAGCAGTCATTCGCAACGGGCTACACCCGCGGCGTCTCCGCCTGCTGACCCGCCCCCACCATCCACCCGCGCCCGCTGGCGTCCGTCCGCAGACGTGTCCGACAACGTCCTGCTTCCGTCCGTACGCCGCCATAACGGTGCACGGACGGTGTATGGACGACTGCCGACGATGACGTACGGACGCCGCTCGTCTCCCCGCTGGGGATGTAAATGCGTGTCAATCCACAGGATGATGCGACTGATCATGTGGACGCCATAGCGTTGGCGTATGCCTTTGGAGGAGATCGGCTGGCTGCGGAGGGGCGCCTGCAAGTCCAGCGACCCCGAGCTTTTCTTCCCGCTCGCGGCCTCGCCCGTCCAGGAAGCCCAGGCCAAGGCCGTCTGTGCCACCTGCCAAGTCCTGACCGAATGCCGGTCCTATGCCTTAAAGGCCGGCGAGACGGACGGCATCTGGGGCGGCCTGACTCCGGAGGAGCGCCGCCGCACCCGCTTCCCCGCCGGCTGGCGCAACTCCGCGGCCTCCTAGCCCTGCCCCTACATAGGTCCGGGCGCTCGTGGTGGCATCGGGTTGAGGTCTGGGGCGCCGGTCGGGGTGGGGGCGACGTAGCGTGCAAGCATGCTGCTCCGGTCGATCGCCGTGCTCGTCGCGGCCAACGTGCTCAACAACAAGGTCGCGCCGAGGCTCGGACCGCTCACATCCGCCGCCGCGACCGCGGCCCTGGTGGCGATGGCTCGGCGGTCGGGGCTGTCGTGGAAGGAGTTGGGGTTCGAGCACGGGCGTAAGGGGGCGGTGACCGGCGGGGTGTTGGCCGCGGGGGTGGCGGCGGTCTACACCGTGGGCATCAACGTGCCCCGTACCCGGCCCTTCTTCCAGGACGAGCGGGCGCTGTCGCTGACGCGGGCGCGGGTGCTGGAGGAGGCCCTGATCCAGGTCCCGTTCGGCACGGTCCTGCTGGAGGAGGTCGGTTTCCGTGGGGCGCTGTACGGCATGGTGCGCCGGACCCACGGCACCGCCGCCGCCACGGCCGTCTCGTCGGCGCTGTTCGGGCTGTGGCACATCCTGCCCGCCATCGACATGGCCCGCGCCAACCCGGCACTCGGGGCGCTCACGGCGGGCGAGTCACCAGGGCACCTGGACACGGCACGGGTGGTGGCGGGCAGCGTGGTGTCCACGGCGGCGGCAGGCGTTCTCTTCTGCGAACTCCGCCGCCACCGAGGCCTCCTGGCCCCCTCGATGCTGCACCTGGCCACCAACTCCCTGGGCTACCTGTTCGCCCGCCTCGCAGTGACCAAAACAGACAAGCCTCGACCCGAGTGAGCTGCCGTCGGGCTTTCGGGGTGCGAAGACTATCGAGGGTCGTGTCCGGCAGGGTGTCGTTGTGAGGGTTGTGGCCAGTAGGCTGCCGTCGGCTTTGTGGTGAATGGGGCACGTATCGAGTGTGCTGCCGGGTTTTTGGTGGCGCGGAGTGATGGGGGTCGTGGCGAGTGATCTCCCGAACTGGCGAGACTGAGATCACCGCGCCCGTCGATCTGTGCCTGCCCGATGGGCGGCTCGATCCGGAGGCGGTCGGCTGGACGCGGCGGCCGTTGCATCGGGCCAACCTGCGAGGCTGGGGGCGGACCAAGCGGTGGGAATACTGGGGCGTCGTCACCCCCGCGCACGTGATCGGCATCGTGGCGTCCTCGATCGACTACGCGGGCGTGCACGGCATCTACGTGCTCGACCGTGCCACCGGGGCGGAGGTGTCGAAGGACGCCGTGGTGCCGCTGGCGCGCGGCACCGTCATGCCGGACCGCAGCGGCGAGGGCACGGCCCGCGCGCGTGGCGGCAGCCTGGCCATCGACATCCGGCAGAGCCCCGGCGGCACCACCCTGCGGGCCGTGGCGCCGGGCGTCGAGGTGGACCTGGAGATGCCCTTGCCGGACGGGCACGAGTCGCTGGGCGTGGTGGTGCCGTGGGGGCCGCGCCTGTTCCAGTACACGGTCAAGGATGTCGGGCGGCCGGTGCGCGGGCGGCTGGTGCTGGACTCGGCGGAGCACCTGGTGCGCGAGGAGGACTCGTTCGCGGTGCTCGACCACGGCCGGGGGCGGTGGCCGTACCGGATGGTGTGGAACTGGGCGGCGGGCAGCGCGCCCGGGAGGGCGATCCAGCTCGGCGGGAAGTGGACCGAGGGCACCGGTATGACCGAGAACGCGCTCTTCGTCGACGGGCGGCTGCACAAGATCGGTGAGGAACTGGCGTGGCACTACGACCGCGACGACTGGTTGCGGCCGTGGCGGATCACGGGGGACCGGGTGGAGGCGGAGTTCACGCCGTTCCACGAGAGGGTCGCCCGTACCGAGCTGGGCGTCGTGGGCTCCGAGACGCACCAGTGCTTCGGCCATTTCAGCGGCCGGGCGCAGGCCGACGACGGCGCCTGGATCGACCTCGACGGCCTGACCGGGTGGGCCGAGGAGGCCCGCCAGCGATGGTGACGGCCACGGCCCTCACCGCGGCGCTTCCTCGAAAGTGAGCAAGTCTCGATTGTCGGGCTTGACCTGCTCGAATTCCTCTGTGGCATAAGAAATGTCCGCCTGAGAGGAAGACCGTTCCCACCCGACCGGAGTCACCGGTCTTTACAAGGTTTTGGATGCCCTAGCGTCTCCGTTGCGCCTCTTCGTGATGAGAAGATTACGAAGAGTGCGTATATCAAGATCACGAGCCGTGATATACGCTGGAGGTACGGAGGTGATGTCCCATGCGGACCGTTATCGACATCGACAAGGAGCTCCTGCAGGCAGTCCAGGACAGACTGGGCACGGGCAACATGAAGGAGACGGTGCACACAGCCCTGCGTTCGGTGCTCGACCGCGACAAGGAAAGGGAGAGCGCGATCGAGGCGTTCGAGTTCTGGCGGACGGAGGGGAGTCCGGATCTCCTGGATCCGGAGGTCATGAAGCATGCGTGGCCGCTACAGGAGTGATCTATCTCCTCGACAAGAGCGCGCTGGCGCGCATCCGCACCAGCGAGGTGGTGGCCAAGGCCCTCCATCCGCTGTACGCGGCTCAAGTCGTCGCCACGTGCCCCATCATCGATCTCGAGGTCTGCTACAGCGCTCGTGATCCCGCTCATTTCCAGCGCATTCGCCGCGCGCAGCAGCAGGTGATCCAGTTTTCCATGGGGGACCACGTATACAAGCGGGCGTGTGAGGTCCAGGAGCAGTTGGTGCGGGCTGCACAGCATCGCGGCATCGGTCCGGCGGACCTGCTGATCGCCGCCTGCGCCGAAGTGCACGGTGCCACGGTCCTGCACTACGACCGGGACTTCGACCGCATCTCCGAGATCACCGGGCAGCCGTCGCTATGGGTGGTGCCGCCCGGATCCGTGCCCTGACGGTCGCTGTCGGCCGACCGCCGGGTCAGGCCGTGGCGACGACCTGGAAGCCCTCGGCGTAACGGCCTTCGGCGAAGCCCGCTCGCTCGGCCCAGGCGGCGGAGCGGCCCTTGATGAAGTCGGCGAACCCCTCGACGTGCGCGACCTGGCTGACGTGCGACTGCAGCGCCGCCAGCCTGCGGTCGATCACGTCGGTGATGTCCACGTAGTGGTTGGGCGTCGAGCCGCCGACCAGCCAGACCTCGCGGGCGGTCCATGCCTCCAGGCCTTCCTCCAGCAGCAGCTCAGGAAAGGCGTAGGGGTTGCGGGCGTCCGGATAGACGGCGTCCAGGGTGCTGCCGCCCACCGCGCGGTGGTCGGGGTGGCTGGGGGCGATGAACTGGTAGTTGCGGTCGGGGTGGTGGGTGATCACCAGGTCCGGCCGTACCTGCCGGATGACCCTGGTGATCGCCTTGCGCAGTTCGAGCGAGGCGACCACGGCGCCGTCGGGATAGGCGAGGAAGCGCAGGTCGGTGACGCCGACGCACTTGGCCGCCGCGGTCTGCTCCGCTCTGCGGAGCTCGGCCATGCCGGAGTTGTCGAGCGTGCGTTCGTTGCCGCCCGCGTCGCCGTCCGTGACCATCAGGTACGTCACCTTGACGCCTCTCTCACCGAAGAGCGCGACGGTCCCGGCGGCCCCGAAGTCGGCGTCGTCCGGGTGCGCGGACACAACGAGCACCCTGTCGATCTCACTCTCGGGCAGCATGGTCATTCCTCCCTGATGGTCGTTGGGCACAACGAGCGCCCCGGCGTCGGCATTCCGGGCACCGTTTGTCGGTGAGGGGTCATAACCTAGGTGGGTGCCGACCCGAGTCCCTGTTGACCACCCCTTGCTCGATGGCCTCAACGCGCAGCAGCGCGAGGCCGTGATCCACTATGACAGCCCGCTGCTGATCGTGGCGGGGGCGGGCTCGGGCAAGACGCGGGTGCTCACCCACCGCATCGCCTACCTGCTGGCCGAGCGGGAGGTGCACCCGGGCGAGATCCTGGCGATCACCTTCACCAACAAGGCCGCCCGCGAGATGAAGGACCGCATCGACAAGCTCGTCGGGCCGCGCTCCAAGGCGATGTGGGTGATGACGTTCCACAGCGCCTGCATGCGGATCCTGCGGCGCGAGGCCAAGCGGCTCGGCTTCCCCTCCAGCTTCTCCATCTACGACCAGGCCGACTCGCAGCGGCTGATGGCGATGGTCTGCCGGGAGATGGAGCTCGACCCGAAGCGCTATCCGCCCAGGTCGTTCTCCGCCCAGGTGAGCAACTTCAAGAACGAGCTGATCGACTACGAGACCGCCATGGACCGGGCGGGCTCCCACCTGGAGAAGACGCTCGCCCAGGCCTACAAGAGCTATCAGCTCAAGCTCACCGAGGCCGGCGCCATGGACTTCGACGACATCATCATGAACACGGTGACGTTGTTCCAGCTCTTCCCCGACGTCGCCGAGCACTACCGGCTACGGTTCAGGCACGTCCTCGTCGACGAATACCAGGACACCAACCACGCCCAGTACATCCTGATCAGGGAGCTGGTGGGCCGTCCCGAGCTGCGCACCTCCGACGGCGAGCTGGTCCGCTCCGGCGCCGACCAGTCGCAGCTGTGCGTGGTCGGCGACGCGGACCAGTCGATCTACGCCTTCCGTGGCGCGACGATCCGCAACATCCTGGAGTTCGAGCGCGACTACCCCGACGCGCGCACCATCCTGCTGGAGCAGAACTACCGCTCCACCCAGAACATCCTGGCCGCCGCCAACGCGGTCATCTCCCGCAACGAGTCACGCAAGCCGAAGAACCTCTGGTCCGACCAGGGCGACGGACCCAAGATCATTGGGTACGTCGCGGACAACGAGCACGACGAGGCCATGTTCGTCGCGCAGGAGGTCGACCGGCTCAGCGACGAGGACGACGTCAAGGCGGGCGACGTCGCGATCTTCTACCGCACCAACGCCGCCTCCCGCGTCTTCGAGGAGATCTTCATCCGCACCGGCCTGCCCTACAAGGTGGTCGGCGGCGTGCGCTTCTACGAGCGCAAAGAGGTCAAGGACCTGCTGGCCTACCTGCGGCTGCTGGCCAACCCGCTGGACGTGGTGTCGCTGCGGCGCATCCTCAACGTGCCCAAGCGCGGCATCGGCGACCGGGCCGAGGCGATGGTCGAGGCGTTCGCGACCCGCGAGCGGATCCCGTTCTGGGACGCGCTGCGGCGCGCGGACGAGGCATACGGCATGGCGACTCGCTCGCTCAATGCGATCAAGGAGTTCGTCGCGCTGGTCGAGGAGCTGATCGCCAAGGGTGAGGGCATGCCGCCGTCCGCGCTGGCCGAGGAGGTGCTGATCGCCACCGGCTACCGCGCCGAGCTGGAGGCGTCGGAGGACCCGCAGGACGAGTCGCGGCTGGAAAACCTCAACGAGCTGATCTCGGTGGCCTCGGAGTTCGAGGACGCCAATCCCGAGGGCACGCTGGTGGAGTTCCTGGAGCAGGTGTCGCTGGTGGCCGACGCCGACCAGATCCCCGACGCCGACGGCGGCCAGGGCGTGGTGACGCTGATGACCCTGCACACCGCCAAGGGCCTGGAGTTCCCGGTCGTCTTCCTGACGGCCATGGAGGACGGGGTCTTCCCGCACGTCCGCTCGCTGGGCGAGCCGAAGGAGCTGGAGGAGGAGCGCCGCCTGGCCTACGTCGGCATCACCAGGGCCCAGCAGCGCCTCTACCTCACCCGCGCCGCGGTGCGCAGTTCCTGGGGCTCCCCGTCGTTCAACCCCGCATCGAGGTTCGTCAGCGAGGTGCCGGGGTCGCTCATCGACTGGCGAACCGACCCGGGCAAGTCCGCCTGGAACGCCGCCACCCGCCGCGAGCCCGCGCCGGCGGTGGCGGCCAAGAAGAGCGGCGGCCGGACCATTCCCACGCTCAATCCCGGCGATCGGGTCACGCACGACGCGTTCGGCCTGGGCACGGTGGTGTCGGTGGACGGGGTGGCGGAGAAGACCAAGGTCAAGATCGACTTCGGGACCGGGGGAGAGAAGGTCCTGCTGCTGGCGTACGCGCCGGTGGAGAAGCTCTGACCTTGAGGGCGGCGCACTCCGAAGGGAGTGCGCCGCGTGGCGTCAGGTCTGGGGGGTGCGCAGGGCGCTGCCCTGCTTCCACTGGGTCCAGTTGAGCTGCCAGTAGCTCCAGCCGTTGCGCCAGTCGAGCTTGCGCTTGGTGCCTACGATCTTGACCACGTCACCGCGCTGGGCGATGCCGTAGAACCACCTGGCGCCGGCCGGGGTGGCCCGGACGCAGCCGTGGCTCTGGTTGGAGCGGCCGAGATACTGGTAGTCGCCGAAACTCTGGTGGACGTACTCACCGCTGTCGGAGATGCGGACCGCCCACGGGATCTGCTCCTTGTAGTAGCGCGGGTCCTTGGGGTCGGTGACGCCCATCCAGGACGAGGTCATGGTCTCCACGGCCTTCTTGCCCATCGTCAGATGGACGCCGCTGGTCGTCAGATAGACGTCGACGCCGTTGCGCACGAAACCGCCGCGACCGGCGCTGATCGCGATCTTCTTCGCCAGCTTGCCGTTCCGGTAGACCTTCATCACGTGCTTACGGGTGTCGACGAGCGAGATGTTGGCCGGGCCGACCGCGAAGCGGCGACTGACGTTCTTGGCGGCCTCGTTGCCGGGGATCTCGTTGAGCAGGGCCTTGAACAGCACCTTCTGGTTCGGCTTCCAGTAGGTCTTGGTGCGGTAGACGACCTTGCGGGCCGACACCCACCGCCAGGCGCCCTCGACGGGCTTGTCGGCCTCGACACGCAGCACCGCCTCGGCGGCCGCCCTCTGGCGCACGTCGCGGTCGAAGGTCACGATGATCGGAAAGCCGACGCCCACCTTCTCGCTCTTCTCCCCCATGGGGGTGATGTCGGTGATGCCCAGCTTGGGCTTCTTCGAGGCGGTCCGGGCTCTCGCCGACGCGGCCTTGACGGGCGCTCCGGCGGTCCGGCCGTCCGGCGATTCCAGGGCCTGCGACTGTACGGCCTGCGCCTGCAGGGCCTGCGCGGCCAGGTGCTGGTCCACTTGGTGCAGCGTTACGGGGGTGCTTTCCGCCGTACAGGCCGTCACGGTGATCAGTGCGGCCATGGTCAGTAGCCGGGGGAAGCGGTTCACGGGTCGTACTCCTGGGCTAAGTGCTCATGTGACGCGTTCTGCCACAGATGGGACAGGTGAGCCAGGAGTTTCGTGTACCTGGACGGCATCACGATGGTGTAACGGTCCAATTCATGAAATGTCCGGCGTGGTGGGGGTGGGGTGAGGCGGGTTCCGCGACGTACGAGATCTCCTTGGTGTGGGGTGGATAAGGTGCTCGGGTGCGTGTACTGATCTCGGGCGGGGCGGGTTATATCGGCAGCACGATCGCATCGGCGTGCCTGGATGCGGGGATCACTCCGGTGATCCTCGACAGCCTGGTGACCGGACGGCGTGAGTTCGCCGAAGGGCGGGCGTTCTATGAGGGGGACATCGGGGACGGGGCGCTGATCGATCAGATATTTGCCGAAAATCCGGATATAGCGGCCGTTGTGCATTGTGCGGCGTTGATCGTGGTGCCCGACTCGGTGGCCGACCCGGTCCGCTACTACCGGGCGAACGTGACCAAGAGCCTGGAGTTCACCGGTCATCTGCTGCGCAACGGGTGCACGCGGATGATCTTCAGCTCGTCCGCGGCCATCTACCGGGCGGGCGAGGACCACACCGTGGACGAGGAGTCACCGCTCGACCCGCAGAGCCCGTACGCCCGGACCAAGGTGGTGTGCGAGGCCATGTTCGCCGACATCGCCGCGACCCAGCCGATCGACGTGCTGTCGCTGCGCTACTTCAACCCGATCGGCGCGGACCCCCAGATGCGCACCGGGTTGCAGCTCAGACGGCCCAGCCACGCGCTCGGCAAGATGATCGAGGCGTACGAGGAGGGGGTGCCGTTCCAGATCACCGGCACGGACTACGCGACGCGTGACGGGTCGGGCATCCGCGACTACGTCCACGTCTGGGACCTGGCCGCGGCGCACGTGGCGGCGCTGGAGCGGTTCGACTCGCTGCTCCCGGAGACCTCCGTGATCAACCTCGGCACCGGCTCGGGCACCACCGTGCGGGAGCTGGCCGACGCGTTCAACCGGGTCGTGGACCAGCCGATCGACGTGGTGGAGACCGGGGCGCGTCCTGGCGACGTGGCCGGGGCCTACACCCGCAGCGACCGCGCCGAGCGACTGCTGGGCTGGCGAGCGCGTTACTCGGTCGAGGAAGGGATCGGGCACTCGCTGGAATGGGCCCGCCTGCGGGACTCCCGCCTGAAGGGCTGACCCAGCGACCGGTCCCCTTGCCGCTTCACGAAGGCAAGGGGGCCGGGCTGAGCGGTACCGGTTGTCCGGCCGGGTCACCGCCGCGGTGACCCGTGGGTCAGGTCACCGCGGCGGCTGGAGAAGGCCGGTTCTCCTTCAGCAGGCTGAAGCCGGTTCTACTTCAGCAGGTTGAACAGGTCGAGGTTCTCCGCGCTCTCCTGCTCGTCGCCGGTGCCGCCGTCCAGCTTGGTCGTGACCTCGTCGGCGGCAGGGGCCTTGATGGAGACCTTGCCACCCCAGCCGTTGTAGCGGGTGTCGACGATCATCTTCTCGCCGGCGCCGTCGCTCGCGGCCAGGGCGTTGCCGGGCACGATGGTCACCAGGCGCGTCGGCAGCCCCTTGGCGTTCACGCTGAGCCTCCAGGTGATCTGGGACTTCAGCGTCTTGGCGGAGGGCTTGGCCGGCGACGAGGCGCGGTAGTACGCGGAGACCTTGCGCAGGTCACGGACGGAGATCTTGCCCGTGTAGCCGCCGGTGGCCGGCTTGGCGTTCTTGAACAGGGTCTTGAGCGTGGCCGGCTCGACGATGTTCAGCGGCTGGCCGAAGATGCCGGTGAAGCCGGCGGGCGGGCCCCCGGGGGCCTTGTACCAGGTCTTGCCACTGGGCAGCAGCTCGGCCCAGACGCTGCCCGAGAGGTAGGAGGTGGTGCCGATCCTGATCGTACGCTCGGGCTTGGCGAGCGACTGGAACATCGAGCCCTCGCCGAGGTCGGCGAGATCGCTGGCCTTGATGTTGAGCTTGCCCGTGATGTCCGACGCGGCGAGTCCGGACCTGCTGAACTGGTAGGTGCCGCTGCTCCGGACGAAGACCGCGCGCATCCGACCGGAGTCAAGGGTGGTGCGCTCGGTGAACGTCACTCCCTTGCCGGGAACGAGCTGCTTCTTCACGGCGGTGACCGGCTTGGCCGGTGCCTGCGTGATGGCGGCCTGCGCGGGGGTGGCCGCCATGAGCGCGGCGGCCGAAGCCAGGGCCACGCCGGCGAGCATGCGATTCATTGAGTGGTTTCTCATTTCAGGAGGGGATGGTGAGGTCGCGGCCCGAGCGGGCTGGTGGAAATACGGTCATATTTCCCCATCAAAGCGACCTCGGGGTGAAACCGGCATCGAGTGAACGGCAGGCGTTGCCGCTCGGCTCTTCACTCTGACGACGGAAAAGATCTATCGGTTCTGGCCGAGCAAGTCGATCGAGTTATTCGCCGGATCCTGCGGGGTTTCGTCGAGGGTCATGCCGTCGATCCACTCCGACTCGGGTGGCGTCTTGATCGCCACCTTGGCACCCCAGTCGGTGAAGCGTGTCTCGGTGAGAGTCACGTTGGGGCGGGTGGTGCCGAAGCGCCAAGTCCACCTGCTCACCATCCTGCGCACCAGATCCCTGGAGTCGGTCTCCAGCAGATAGTCGATCGTGGACTTGCCCACGTCGCTGTGAACCTTCTCGCCCTTCAGCTTCATCAGTTCTTTGAAGGTGATGGAGCCCCGGTAGGAGCCCTTGACGTACTTGGCGTCCGCCACAAGCTTCCTGAACTGCTTGGCATGGAAGATGTCGACGAAGCCGGTGCTGGGGCGAAAGCCGGGCCCGTAACGGATCCACTTCTCGCCTTCGGGCAGGTACGCGTCAAAGGGGCCCCCTTGGACGTACTTGTAGCCGCCGCGGACGAGTGCGCGTTCAGGAGTCCATGGGGCGTACTCGTCCCACACGGACTTCTTCACGCCCTTTCCGCGCTGGTAACGCGTGGTCAGGTCGGAGGCGATGGCACCGGCTTTCCCGAATTCCCATGTTCCTGTGCTCCGGGCGATAACGCTCGGCTTGCTCAAGTCACGGTCAGTAACTGAGGTTCGCACTCCGCGTCCAGGTGCTAACTGCTTTTCCAGCGCTTCGACCGGGCTGATGGGCGCGGCCTGCGCTGGTGCCACCGTGACCAGCGTCGACGCGCCCAACGCCAGCCCGGCGATGATTCGCTTCATGCGGATCCTTTTAGGATGAATGACGACGGACAACGGATCATGCCAATCAAAGATCACGACCATATATCGGGCGTCGCCGTATTTTTCGGTGAATGGGTGCACTTTCCGTGCAGAGGGTGCCTCGCCGAAGTGAGATCACCGTCACATCGCGGCATATCGGCCACCCGATGACCTGGGAGGGTCAAGCTTGGGGCTAGGCTTCACTGGCGGAAACGCCCGGCATGCGCGGGGTAGCCCGGGCCGTCGAACATCAGTCGGATTAAGCAAGGACGGACCCTCGTGGACCTGTTCGAACATCAGGCGAAGGAGCTCTTCGCGGACTACGGCATTCCGGTGCCACGCGGCATCGTCGCTCACACCGTGGAGGAGGTGCGAGCGGCGGCGCAAGAGCTGACAGGGCGCGTTGTCGTCAAGGCTCAGGTAAAGACCGGCGGCCGTGGCAAGGCCGGCGGCGTCAAGGTGGCCGATGACGCGGCCGACGCCGTCGAGAAGGCGACCGCCATTCTCGGTATGGACATCAAGGGCCACACGGTGCACAAGGTGCTCGTGGAGGAGGCCAGCGCGATCGAGGAGGAATATTACTTCTCCTTCCTGCTCGACCGCGCGAACCGTACGTTCCTCGCGATCTGCTCGGCGGCCGGCGGCATGGACATCGAAGAGGTGGCCCACAGCGCTCCGGAGAAGGTCGCCAAGGTGCCGGTCTCGGCGCTGACCGGCGTCGACCGGGCCAAGGGGCGCGAGATCGCCCAGGCCGGCGGGCTGCCGGAGAAGTCGCTCGACGGCGCGGCCGAGCTCATCGAGAAGCTCTGGTGCGCCTTCGTGGACGAGGACGCCACGCTGGTCGAGGTCAATCCCATGATCCTGTCGGCCGACGGCGAGGTGAAGGCGCTGGACGGCAAGGTCACTCTTGACGACAACGCCGTCTTCCGCCAGCCGGACCATGAGGGTTACGCCGACAAGTCGGCCGAGGACCCTCTGGAGGCCGCGGCCAAGGCCAAGGACCTCAACTACGTCAAGCTCGACGGCGACGTCGGCATCATCGGCAACGGCGCGGGCCTGGTCATGTCCACGCTCGACGTGGTGGCCTACGCCGGCGAGGCCTTCCCGGGCAAGCCGTCCCCGGCCAACTTCCTCGACATCGGCGGCGGCGCCTCGGCCGAGGTGATGGCCGCGGGCCTGGAGATCATCATCTCCGACCCGTCGGTCAAGTCGATCTTCGTGAACGTCTTCGGCGGGATCACCGCCTGCGACGCCGTGGCCAACGGCATCGTCTCGGCGTTCAAGCTGCTGGAGAGCCGTGGCGAGGCGGTGACCCACCCGCTGGTGGTCCGCCTCGACGGCAACAACGCCCAGCTCGGGCGGCAGATTCTGGCCGACGCCGCACTCCCGCGGGTCGAGTTGGTGGACACGATGGACGACGCGGCCAAGCGGGTCGCCGAGCTCGCTTCGGTAGGTGTGTGAGTCATGGCCATCTGGCTGACGGAAAACAGCAAGATCATCGTTCAGGGCATGACCGGTGGCGAGGGCACCAAGCACACCCGGCGCATGCTCGCCTCCGGAGCCCGCGTGGTCGGCGGCGTCAACGCGCGCAAGGCCGGCACCACGCACGAGGGTCTGCCCGTGTTCGGCACGGTCAAGGAGGCCATCGAGAAGACGCGCGCCGACGTGTCGGTGGTGTTCGTGCCGCCGGCGTTCACCAAGGACGCCGTCAAGGAGGCCATCGACGCGGAGATCCCGCTCTGCGTGGTGATCACCGAGGGTGTGCCGGTCCACGACTCGACCGAGTTCTGGGCGTACGCGGTGTCCAAGGGCAACAAGACCCGCATCATCGGCCCCAACTGCCCCGGCATCGCCTCGCCGGGCGCGTCCAACGCCGGCATCATCCCCGCCGACATCACCACGGCCGGCCGCATCGGCCTGGTGTCCAAGTCCGGCACGCTGACCTACCAGCTCATGTACGAGCTGCGTGACTTCGGCTTCTCCACGGCCGTCGGCATCGGCGGCGACCCGGTCATCGGCACCACGCACATCGACGCCCTGCAGGCCTTCCAGGAGGACCCGGGCACCGACGCGATCGTGATGATCGGCGAGATCGGCGGCGACGCCGAGGAGCGGGCCGCCGCCTACATCGAGCAGTACGTCACCAAGCCGGTCGTCGCCTACGTCGCGGGCTTCACCGCGCCCGAGGGCAAGACCATGGGCCACGCGGGCGCGATCGTGTCGGGCTCCGCCGGCACCGCCCAGGCCAAGAAGGAGGCCCTGGAGAAGGTCGGCGTCCGCGTCGGCAAGACCCCCTCCGAGACGGCCCGGCTGATGCGCGAGGTCATGCAGTCGCGCTGACTCCACTCAACGGTGAAGGCCCCGCCGGTGATCTCTCACCGCGCGGGGCTTTCCCTTTGGCGCCGGGCTTCCGTGCCCGAGAAGGTGCCGTACGGACTACGTACGGTGATTTAAGGTTCCTTAACCGTCGCCAGAGCCAGGTTTGATCTTGAAACGGCTCACAAAGTGGTTCAGGGCGGCGCGTCAACCAAGCGGTGGTCGGGAAAGATTGAGAAAATCACTGTTGTGACGGCGATACTCGACCAGCTGCGGGCCGCCCCTCGTTCGGTCCTCAGCAAACTCCCCGGGGTCTCGAGTGACGATGACGGGACACGCCGGCCGCTGCCCGTGTCCGGGATGCTCGCCGCCGCCTGCACGCTGGGCGTCGGGCTTGCCGTGCTCACCACGCTCACCCTGGTCGGCTGGATCGCCGCGCCGCGTGGCGCGCTGGGGTCCGGGCTGCCCGAGGTGTTCAGGACGGCCGCGCAGATCTGGCTGGCCGCGCACCACGCCGGGTTCGAGATGCCCGGCGGCAGGGTCGGATTGCTGCCGATCGGGTTGATGATCCTGCCGGCGTTGCTGCTGTACAAGGCGGGCCGCTGGATGGCCCGCGACGCCGACCTGCGGTTCCGGCTGCCCGCCAGGCTGCCCAAGAACAGCCCGCGGGAGAAGGCCAACGCCCGGCGGCGGGCCCAGCTCGTCCTGGTGGCCCAGGCCGGCGTGTCGCTGGCCGCGCCGTACGCGCTGCTGGCCGGGTTGATCGCGCTGGTCGCGCGCAACGAGATCACGCAGCCTTATATCGGTGAGGCGCTGCTCAGCCACTTCCTGCTGGCGTTCGTGGCGGGTGTGCTGGCCATCGCGCGCACGATCGGGCCCTGGCGGGCGATGCTGCGGCTGCTGCCGGAGCGGGTGCGGGCGCTGACCGTGGGCACGGCCGTGGCCACCACGATCCTGATCGCGGCCGGGCTGCTGCTCGTCCTGGTGGCCGTGGTGATCCACTTCGACCAGGTGCGCGAGCTGACCGACGTGCTCGCCCCCGGGCTCGTCGGCGGCCTGCTGCTCGTGCTGGTACAGGCCCTCTATCTGTTCAACGGGGTCATCTGGGCCTCTTCCTACATCGCCGGCCCGGGGTTCGCCGTCGGGGCCGACACTCTCGTCGCGCCCACGGGCGTGCAACTCGGCACGGTGCCCAGCCTGCCGCTGCTCGGCGCGCTGCCCGAGAGCGGTCCGGTGTCGGGCTGGATGATGGCGGTGATCGCGCTGCCGTTCGCGGCGGGGATCGTGGCAGGCATCGTGGTCGCCAGGATGTCGCCCTCTCCCTCGTACGAGGCCGCGCCGTTGTGGGGCTTCCTGACCGGCGTCACGACGGGACTGGTGACGGGGCTGCTCGCGGCGCTGTCCGGTGGCCCGATCGGCGGCGGGCGGCTGACGGCCGTCGGGCCGTCCCCGTGGGAGGTGGCCCTGTCGGTCGCCCTGGAGGTGGGCGTGGCCTCGGGCATCTCCGCCGGGGTGACGAACCTGCTGCTGCTCAACAAGCGGGCCCGGGTGCCGCTGGACAAGGCCGCGGTGCCGGTCCGCAAGGCGGGGGCGGCGATCGCCAGGGCGGCGAGCAAGGTGGGGCTGGCCGAGGCCGACGCCCGGCCGCTGCCGGGCCACTGGATGGACGCCACCGAGGCCGACACGCAGGCGATCCCGGTCATCCGCGACGACTGGCAGGATGAGCACGCCTCGGCCGCGGCCGAGACGCTCTCCCAGGCCCGTCCGCGCCTGCCGCTGGACGAGTCCGTCCCGGTGCGCAAGGACATCGTGGACGAGTCCGACGATCGCGGCGGTCACGTCATCTACGTCGACCCCTACGCCTGGGACCGCGACTAGGGCCGGACCTACGCCTGGGGACCGAGACTAGGGCCAGGCCTACGCCTGGGAACCGCGGCTAGGGCCGGGTCGCTCCGATGAGCTCCAGCACGTCGGGGGGCAGCTTCTTCTGGGCCGCCTCCTTGAACTGAACGAAGCACTCGCCCTGGGATGACACGGTGCCCGCGCTCTTCATGCACTCCTGGTAGGCGGAGTTCTCGTTCATGAGATAGAGCTGCATGCCCGTGGTCGCGGCGGACAGCGCCAGCGCGACGGCCGCGACGGCGATGCCGCCCGCGGTCACGCCGGTGGGCTTGCCCGCGGCTTTCAGCAGCGGGACCGCGCGGATCCCGGCCACGATCGCGAACAACGCCATCACCAGCCCGGCAGCGGGCAACATGAACGTCATGGCCAGCGCTGCGATGGACAACCAGATCGCTCGGCGGCCCGCGGACTCCGCGGGCTGCTGACCGGCCGGTGCTTGCACCGGTGTCGACACCTGACCTCCTCTGCGTCGCCAGGCGAGGAACAGATACGCTGGCAGCCCCACCACGGATCCCCATTGGAGTGTGCGTGTCTAAGGCTGGGCGGCTCGTCGTTCTCGTCTCCGGCTCTGGAACAAACCTACAGGCCCTGCTGGACGCTTCTGCCGATCCTTCCTACGGCGCCCAGGTGGTGGCCGTAGGGGCGGACCGGGAGGGCATCGAAGGTCTGGCCAGAGCTTCGCGGAGTGGAGTGCCCACTTTCGTCCACAAACTAGGCGATTATCCGTCTCGGCAGGAGTGGGATGCGGCGATCGCGGAAGAGATCGCCTCTTACAAGCCGGACCTCGTGGTCTCGGCCGGATTCATGAAAATTCTCGGCGCCCCGACGCTCGACGCCGTCCCCGTGCTCAACACCCACCCCGCGCTGCTGCCGTCCTTCCCCGGCGCGCATGGCGTGCGCGACGCGCTGGCGCACGGGGTCAAGGTGACCGGCTGCACCGTGATGCTGGCCGACGCGGGGGTCGACACCGGCCCGATCGTCGCCCAGGAGGCCGTGCCCGTGCTGCCCGACGACGACGAGGCGGAGCTGCACGAGCGCATCAAGACCGTCGAGCGCCGCCTGCTCGTCGACATCGTCGGCCGGTTGGCCCGGGAGGGCTGGACGGTCAGCGGACGCATCGTCCGCATAGGCAACCCATCAGGAGGGGAAAGCAAGTGACTCGCATCGCCATCCGGCGCGCGTTGATCGCCGTGTACGACAAGTCGGGGCTGGAGGAGCTGGCCAGGGCCCTCGACGGCGCGGGCGTGGAGATCGTGTCGACGGGCGGCACCGCGGCCGCCATCGCGTCCTACGGCATCCCGGTGACCAAGGTCGAGCAGCTCACCGGATTCCCGGAGTGCCTCGACGGGCGGGTCAAGACCCTGCACCCGCGGGTGCACGCCGGGCTGCTGGCCGACCTCACCAAGCCGCACCACGTGGCGCAGCTCGACGAGCTGGAGATCGACCCGTTCCAGCTCGTCGTGGTCAACCTCTATCCCTTCCAGGAGACGGTGGCCTCGGGCGCGTCCGACGCGGAGTGCGTCGAGCAGATCGACATCGGCGGGCCCGCGATGATCCGCGGCGCCGCCAAGAACCACAGCACCTGCGCCGTGGTGGTCGACCCCGCCGGTTACGACGGCGTGCTGGCCGCCCTCGACCAGGGCGGTTTCACGCTGACCGAGCGCAGGCGGCTGGCCGGCGTCGCCTTCGCCCACAGCGCCTCCTACGACGTGGCCGTGGCGTCGTGGTTCGCCAGTGCCTACGCCACCGAAGAGGCGTCCGGCCCCTGGCCGGCCTTCATGGGCGCCGCCTGGCAGCGCAAGGCCGAGCTGCGCTACGGCGAGAACCCGCACCAGAGCGCCGCCCTCTACAGCTCCGGCGACGACGGGCTGGCCAACGCCGAGCAGCTGCACGGCAAGGAGATGTCCTACAACAACTACCTCGACGCCGACGCGGCGTGGCGGGCGGCCTGGGACTTCGCCGACCCGTGCGTGGCGATCATCAAGCACCAGAACCCGTGCGGCATCGCCGTCGGCGCCGACGTGGCCGAGGCCCACCGCAAGGCACACGCCTGCGACCCGGTCTCCGCCTACGGGGGCGTGATCGCGGTCAACGGCGCGGTCACGGCCGAGCTGGCCACGCAGATCGCCGAGGTGTTCACCGAAGTGGTGGTGGCCCCCTCCTACGACCCGGAGGCGCTGGCCGTACTCACGCAGAAGAAGAACCTTCGGCTGCTGGTCTGCCCGAGCGGGCCGGCCAACGCGGCCGAGTTCCGCCGGATCGACGGCGGGCTGCTCGTGCAGCAGACGGACCGGCTGCAGGCGCCGGGCGACGCGCCCGAGAGCTGGAGCCTCAAGGCGGGGGAGCCCGCCTCGCCGGAGCTGCTGGCCGACCTGGCCTTCGCCTGGCGGGCGGCCCGTTCGGTCAAGTCCAACGCGATCCTGCTGGCCGCCGACCGGGCCACGGTGGGCGTCGGCATGGGGCAGGTCAACCGGGTCGACTCCTGCCGTCTGGCGGTCACCCGGGCAGGAGAGCGGGCGGTGGGCTCGGTGGCGGCGTCGGACGCCTTCTTCCCGTTCCCTGACGGGCCGCAGGTGCTGGTCGAGGCGGGGGTCAAGGCCATCGTGCAGCCGGGCGGCTCGGTGCGGGACCAGGAGGTCATCGAGGCTCTGGAGAAGGCCGGCGTCACCCTCTACTTCACCGGCACGCGCCACTTCTTCCACTGATCAACCGCGGGTGACCCGGCCGCCCCGGGTCACCCGCGCCACGGAAAAACGCCGCGAGCATGCCAACAGCAGGGTTACTCTTTACCCGCCGTTGCGCGTTTCTTCCCATGGAGTCCTATATGACCATGCTTGACGCAATCCTGCATGCCTTGCTCGCGGTGAACGGGTTCGCCACCAGCCCGTTCGTGCTCATCCTGCTCGCCTTCGCCGGGGCCTACCTCGGCGGACGCGTGGTCGAGTACATCCCGTTCACCCGCAGGATCATCGAGCGCCGCGAGGCTCAGGTCGCCGAGCGCGAGTAGTCCCAGGCCAGCTTGGCGGCTCCGGCGAGGCCGGCTTGCACTCCCAGGGTGGTCTGCTCCACCCGGACCGCCCGGACGAACGGCAGGCCGCCGATGTCGTCGAGTGCCCGTGCCAGCGGCTCGAACAGCACCGGCCCGGCCCCCGAGACGCCACCGCCGATGACGACCGTGCTCACCTCCGTGGCGGCGGCCGTGGCGGCGATCATCCCGGCCAGCGCCGTGGCGCCCCGCGCGAACGCGGCCACCGCGACCACGTTCCCGGCCGCCGCGTCCTGAGCGAGCAGGCGCGCGTCGGCTCTCGCCGGTGCCACTCCCGTGCCGCCGCACGCCCTGTCGCGTGGTGGGGCCGCCTCGGCCGGGGTCCAGCCGTTCTCCAGGGCCCAGCGGACCATGTTCGGGCCGCTGGAGTAACGCTCCACGCAGCCGCGCCCGCCGCACTCACAGCGCTCGCCGTACGGGTCGACCGTCATGTGGCCCACATGGCCGGCGTTGCCGGTGGGGCCCAGCAGCGGCCGGCCGCCGATCACCAGGCCGCCGCCGATGCCCGTGGACACCACGATGCCGAGCAGTGCCGCGCTGCCCCGGCCGGCGCCCAGCCAGTGCTCGCCGAGCGCCATGCACTGGGCGTCACCGGCGAGGACCGTGGGCAGGCCGGTCAGCTCGCGCACCTGGTCACGCAGCGGGAAGCCGCGCCAGCTCGGCATGTTCACCGGGCTGACCGTGCCGGCGGCCAGGTCCAACGGCCCGGCGCAGCCGATCCCGGCGGCGCTCGGCTCGGGCCCGCCCTCGGACACCTCCTTGATCAGGGTGGCGAGCGAGGCCATGACGTCCTCGCGCGGGGTGGGGCGGGTGGCGGAGCGCAGTACGGAGCCTCCCTCGTCCACCAGTGCGGCGGCGAGCTTGGTTCCTCCGATGTCGATGGCGAGTACGTGAGTCATCAGTGTTCGTGGTGGTTGTCGGGCTCCACGGACGGCAGGCGAGCGGACAAGGTCACCCCTCGATGAGCGAGATGCTGGCGTCCGTCACACTATGCCGTCGAAAGACCGATGACAACGATGTCAATTTGTGGCTCAGATCACCCTCTATGACCACTTGACCGGCCCACCTCGCGCACGTAACGGCGCCGCGCCCGCTCCACCGGGGAACCGTTCCCCTGGACAGACCTCAGCCACTTACGGTGACTGGGCCCTCCCGGGCCGGCCGTAAAGGATGTCCTGAACGGCGGGGTCAGTGATCAGAGAGATCGATCTGCGGGGCGGGCGATCTGAAAGATCGTCCTGTACGGCGAGGCGGCGATCACAGAGATCACCTTTTATGGCGGGTGGCGATCACAGGGGGAGGGCGATTGGTGGGAGGCGTCGGGGGTCGTGAAAGGATCGGGCGCATGAGCGCAGTGAGACTCGACGGCAAGGCGACCGCCGCAAAGACCAAGGCAGACCTAGCGACCCGGGTGGCCGCGCTCAAGGAGCGGGGCATCACGCCGGGCCTGGGCACCGTGCTGGTGGGCGAGGACCCCGGCAGCCAGATCTACGTGGCGGGCAAGCACCGCGACTGCGCCGAGGTGGGCATCTCCTCGATCCGCGTCGATCTGCCGGAGACCGCCTCGCAGGCCGACGTCGAGGCCGCCATCGACGAGCTCAACGCCTCCCCCGAGTGCACCGGCTACATCGTCCAGCTCCCGCTGCCCAGGCACCTGGACACCATGGCCCTGCTGGAGCGGATGGACCCGGCCAAGGACGCGGACGGCCTGCACCCGATCAACCTCGGCCGCCTCGTCCACATGGTCGACGCGCCGCTGCCCTGCACGCCGCACGGGATCGTGCTGCTCCTTCAGGAGTACGGCGTGCCGATCAAGGGCGCCGAGGTGGCCGTGGTCGGCCGTGGCATCACCGTGGGCCGTTCCCTCGGCCTGCTGCTCACCCGGCGCAGCGAGAACGCCACCGTGACCCTCTGCCACACCGGCACCCAGGACCTGGCCGGTCACGTACGCCGTGCGGACATCGTGGTGGCGGCGGCGGGGGTGCCGCACCTGATCACTCCCGAGATGGTCAAGCCCGGCGCGGCCGTGCTCGACGTGGGCGTCTCCCGCGTCGACGGCAAGATCGCCGGTGACGTGGCGCCCGGCGTGGACCAGGTGGCCGGCTTCCTCACCCCCAACCCCGGTGGTGTCGGCCCGATGACCCGCGCCCTGCTGCTGTCCAACGTGGTCGAGGCCGCCGAGCGCGGTTCTCAGGCGTCAGCTTCTCAGCCCTGAAGGGACCGAGCTTGCAGCTCCTTGCCGTCGATGGCTTCGACGGTTCAGGCCGCGTCGTCGGCAGCGTGACTCACTGCCCAGTCCGCGACGCCGCGGGTGGCGATGTTGCGGGCCGCGTTGACGTCGGCGTGCTCAGCGAAGCCGCACGACGTGCAGGAGAAAGTGGATTGGCTGGGCCGGTTGCGGCGGTCGGTGTGCCCGCAGGCCGAACACTGCCGGCTGGTGTAGGCCGGGTCGACGTGGATCACGGCGACCCCGGCCCGCCGGGCCTTGTAGGTGATGAAGCCGCCGAGCTGGTGGAAACTCCATGAGTGCAGGGTGACCCGCTGGGGCTTGCGGAGCCGTACCCGGTCACGGATGCCCTGGAGGTCTTCCAGGGCGATGCCGTGGCCGGTGCGCTGGGCCTCGGTCACGATGCGTTTGGCGATCACATGGTTGGTATCGGCGGCGAACCGCGCTTCTTTGCGGCGGCGCTTCTTCAACAGCCGTTTCGCGGATTTGGTGGCTTTGGCCTGCAGTCGGCGGCGTAGTTCCCGGTGGCGGTGGCGGACCGCGTTCAGTTTCGCGCCGCTGTAGCGGGCCGGGCTGGGCCCGGCACCCGTGGCGGGCTCGGTGCCGGCGGCGGGGGTTGCGGCACCGATGGGAGTTGTGGAGGGAGTTGTGGCGGGGCAGGTGGTGGCGATGTTGGCGATGCCCAGATCAACGCCGAGAAACCCGTCGGGCTCGCGGAGCGGCGCCTCGGGGATCTCGATGGTGGCCAGCAGGAACCACATGCCGTCACGGGACAGCAGATCGGACTCGCCGCGGCGGTGCTTCCGTAGTTGCGCCAACTGGGCGGCCGAGCCGGTGAACGCCACATTCTTTGCCCGGCCGCTGCTGGTCCAGATCGAGATCGTCCGCGCATCGTGGTCCCAGGACAGGCAGCGGTCGTCGAACGGCTGGGCCGCCAGCGGGCGGAAGCTGATCGGTTGCGATTCCGCTTTGAGCCTGCGCGGCGAGTTGGCCGGGCCGTAGGTGCCGTTACGCAGATTGGCCCGAAGGGCGGTGTAGGCGTCGGCGACCTTCTTGATCGTGTGCTGGGCGGGCTGGGACCCCAAGCCGAAGGCGGCCCGGACCTGACCGTAGGTCACCCGGCGCAGGTCACGCCCCGCATGGATCTTCCGGGCGAACGCGACCCGCGACACCTCGTTGGCGGCCCGGTTGACCGTGCGCAGGGTGGCTTCCAAGGCCGCCGCCTGCTCAGGCGTGGGCAGAAGTCTCACCTGCACCACCAGTTTCACAATCGCACACACTACCATTCGGTCCACTCACCGCGAGAGGAACCCAGCCCCGAGATCCGCAGCTGAGCCGCGCACCGGGGCCGACTGTCACAGCACCGCTCGGGCCTGGCGGCCCTCCCGCGCTGCCGTTTCCTCCCGGGCGTCAACGCCCAGGTTCCACGCCAGATCACGCTGAAAATCGGGATCCACGCTCACGCTGACGTCGAGCAGGAGGGGTTCGCGGCGGGCGGCCAGCGTGGGCAGCACGTCGTCCAGGGCGGCGGTCAGCTCGCCGTGGTCGTTGATCCGGATGGCCTCGCAGCCCAGCGCCCTGGCCATCCCGGCCATGCTGACCTCGTCGAACGCCGGCCAGGGCGCCTTGCCGCCGTGCTGCTCCGCCAGCCGGTCCATCACCGCGTAGCGCCCGTTGGCCAGCACCACGAACAGCGTTCCGACGCGGTAGTGGGCCGCGCTCCACAGGGCCTGCACGCCGCAGAGCGCGGCCCCGTCGCCCACGACCGCCACGACCGGCCGGTCGGGCAGCGCCATCCGCAACCCCACGGCCGCCGGCAGCGCGAACCCCAGCCCGCCCATCGCCGCGGACACGAACCCGAGCGGGTTGCGGGCGGGCAGCAGCCTGTGCAGGTCGGGCCGCGATGACGGCGTCTCCTCGACGAGCACCACGTCCTCGGGGAGCCGCGCGGCCAACTCCCGCAGCACCCGCACGGGCCGCAACGGCCCGTCGGTCACGGGTTCGGCGCGCAACACGGCGGGTCCAGGCTCCTGGGGCGAGGTGAGCGGGGCGGGTTCGCGGGATGGGATGTGTGTGCCGGGTCCGGGTTCGCGGGGTGGGACGAGCTGGGCCAGGCGTGCGCACACCTGGTCCGGACGGGCGAGGTAGGCCAGCTCGGCCGGGCTCCGATGCGCCTCGGCGGGGTCGTCGGTGACCAGCGCGATCGTGGTGCCGGGCTCGACCAGCGGGCCGGGTTCGTACCCGTACTGCCGGAAGACCGGCGCACCCACGGCCAGCACCACGTCATGCTCCGCCAGCGCCGCCCGCAGCCGTGGCCGGTCGGCGGGCAGCACGCCCACGTACAGCGGATGATCCTGCGGGAACCCGGCCCGCGCCCCGAAGCTCTCCTGCCAGACCGGGCACCCCAGCCGCTCGGCCAGCGCCACCAGCGAGTCCCAGCCGTCACAGGCGCCCGCGCCGGTGACGATCGCCGGGGCGCGGGCGCCCGCCAGCAGTTCGACCAGCGGTGCCAGGTCGGCGTCCGGCACCGACACCGGGCGGAGCAGTCTGGCGGGCGCGGTCACGGTCTCGCCTTCGTACGGCGCCGCCCAGTCGTCCATCGGCACCACCACCAGGGCCGGCCCGGCGAAGGTGGTGGCCTGGTGGAAGGCGCGGGCGACGGCGCCGGGGACGTCCTGGGCGCGTACCGGATGGTCGGTGTGCACGGGGTAGTCACCGGCCAGCCCCGACAGCCGCCCGGCGAGGAACGGCTCCTGCGCCAGGTGCCTGCGGTCCTGCTGGCCCACCAGGATGACCATCGGCACCCGGTTCGCCCGAGCGGTGGCGATCGCCCCGACGGCGTTGCCGAGGCCGGCGGTGGTGTGCAGCACGGCGAGCGCGGGCGCGTCGTGGCCGATGGCCCAGCCGGTGGCCATCCCGATCACCGACCCCTCGTGCAGGGCGAGCACGAAGTCGAGGTCGTCGGGCAGCCCTGTCAGCAGGCTGATCTCGGTGGAGCCCGGGTTGCAGAAGATCGTGGTCATCCCGGTGTGCCTGAGCACCTCGAACGTCGCGTCCCTGACCGTGTGCACGATGTCCCCTTGTTCACTATGCGGACAACTATTCGTATGTCGAACAGTCCCGTATGGTAAGGACGCTATGCCGTTGTCGGGCTATGTTGTCAAGGAATCCGATGGTTGACCACGTTCAGTCGCTGGCCAGAGGCCTGGCCGTGATCCGCGCGTTCAGCGCCACCACGCCGGCCCTCACCCTGAGCGAGGTGGCCCGCGAGACCGGTCTCACCCGGGCGACGGCCAGACGGTTCCTGCTGACGCTGGTCGAGCTGGGGTACATGCGCAGCGACGGCCGACTGTTCACGCTCACGCCCCGCGTCCTGGAGCTCGGGTACGCCTACCTGTCCGGCCTCTCGCTCCCCGAGGTCGCCGCCCCGCACCTGGAACGCCTGGCGGCCGAGGTCCACGAGTCGACCTCGGTCGCGGTGCTCGACGGCGAGGACGTGGTGTACGTGGCCCGGGTGGCGACGGCCCGCATCATGCGGGTGACGATCAGCATCGGCACCCGATTTCCCGCGTACTGCACCTCCATGGGCCGCGTCCTGCTGGCCGCCCTCCCACCACCCGCCCTGGACCACTACCTCTCCCAAGCCGACCTGCGCCCCCTCACCTCACGCACCCTCACCTCCCCCACAGCCCTGCGCACCGAACTCGACCAGGTACGCACACACGGCTGGTCGATGGTGGACCAGGAACTGGAGGAAGGCCTGCGCTCCCTGGCGGTACGCATCCGGAACCGCTCCGGTGCTACCGTGGCCGCCCTGAACGTCTCCACCCACGCCAGCCGTACGACGTTGCAGTACGTCAGGCGCGAGCTACTGCCTCTGCTGCAGGCGACGGCGGCCCGGATCGAAGCCGACCTGTCCGCCCAGACCCGCACCTGACGACGTACCCCTCGGGTGCTACCCAGGAGCGGCGGGCGGATCAGACGGTGACGACGACCTTGCCCCGCGAGTAGCGACCCGACGCGAACTCCGCGAGGGCCTTGGGCGCGTCGTCCAGGGGATAGGTGGCCGCGACCTCGACCGAGAGGGTGCCCGCGGTGACGCGCTCGGAGAGGCTCTGGAGCTGCCCCTCGCGTGCCGACATCCGTACGTACACGACGGTGATGCCGCGCTCGAAGCTCTCCGGGCCCATCAACGTGGACAACAGGCGGCCGCCGTCCTTCATCGCATCCGCCGTACCCAGCAAGGCGGGACCACGGTTGACCAGGTCCAGTACGACGTCCAGTCGGCCACCGGCCAGCCGCTGGGCCTCCTTCACCGGGTCGGTGGAGGTGTAGTCGATGACATCGCGCGCGCCCAGACCACGTACGTAGTCGGCGTCGGCCGGCGCGGCCGTGGCCAGCACCCACAGGCCGGCCTGTGCCGCCAGCTGGACCGTGAACGACCCGACGCCCCCGGTGGCCCCGATGATCAGGATCGTCTGGCCCGCCTCGGCCCGCGCCGCCTCTAGAATGCACTCGGAGGTCAGAGAGACCGACGGCAGCGCGGCGCCGCGCACCGCGTCGAGGCCTGCCGGGCGCTTGGCCACATGGGGGCCCACTCCCACCTTCGTGTACTCGGCGATGGTGCCCGGGTGGAAGTGGGTGTAGGCCACGACCGCGTCGCCGATCTCGTATCCGGTGGCGCCCTCGCCGACGGCCTCCACGACTCCCGCGGCGTCCATGCCCACGACGAAGGGGTGCTCGACGGGCATCATGGCGTGCATCGCGCCGGTCACCAGAGCGGCGTCCAGCGGGTTGAGCCCAGCCGCCTCCACACGCACCAGCAGCTCACCGGGGCCCGGCGAGGGAGCGGGCGCATCGGTCACGACGAGCTGGTCCAGCGGGCCGTAGGACGGGGCCACAAGTGCTTTCACGGTCTGTCTCCTCTGCGGTCGGATGCAACGGGTCCAGGCTCGCGCGGAGGTTCGCGTGGTGCGCCCGTCCTTCCGGACGGAATGGACTACTCGAAGGAACAGTCCGGTGACGAAGAACGCTCGTTAGGGTGGGCAGCCATGGAAGCTGGTGACTGGTCGGACCCGCGGCAGGTGCTCGGTGCCGCGATTTCCGTACTCGAAGTTCCACCGGAAGACACCTCGGAGCAGTTGTCCGCGGTTCTTTCCGAACCGCTGCCGCACAGAGCGCTGGCCATCCTCACAGGCGACTGCTCCCGCTCGCCGATGCGCAAGGTCGGCGAGCGCGGCGTCGCCGACCGGATCTCCAGTGCGGAACTCGGCCGGCTGGCGGGCACGGTGGACATCGGTGTGCCGCGCTTCGAGACCGCTCTGGTCGGCGGGGAGAAACGCCCCGTACTGTCCGTGGCCTCCGCGCCGCACGGGACCTCCGGTGCGTTGCTGACCGTTGTCGTGGCCGACGGCATCGAGCCGGCCCCGCACACCCAGCAGGTGGTGCAGCGGCTGTGGGACCTCATCTCCCTCCGGCTGTCGGCGTACGCGGCCCAAGCTCATCCCGTCCCACTGGCCGGGAACCGTATGGCGGCTCAGGAACGGGCCCGCGCCATCAGCGAGTTGACGGACGCCCACACGGCCGCGCTGTCCGCGCTGCTGGGCGCGCTGCGCTCACGTACGCTCGACGACGGAGCCGCCCGGCGTGCGGCCACGGACATCGCGGTCTCCGCCCTCATCGAGCTGCGCGCGGCCGGTGATCTCGACCGGTCCCTCACCGAGGAGACCGCGCACGAGGCGTTCACCCGCCTCGAAGAACGCCTCGCCCCGCTCATCCGGTACAGCGAGGTGGCCCTCGAACTCGTCCCTCCGGAGCCGAGCCGACGGCTGCTTCCCAGCGATATCGCGCATGCCGCGCGCGCTGTCGTACGGGGCGGTGTACTCCTGATGCTGGAGCAGGACGGGATCGGCCGGATCCGTATCCAGTGGCAACTCGCCGATGCCGGGCTGCGCGTCTCACTCCGGGACGACGGGCCCGGTGCACTCTCGGCGGACGCGCTCACCATGCACCGGCTCGCGGACCGGGTGGCCTCGCTCGGCGGTGAACTGTCCCTGGACGCGGTGCCGGACTGGGGCACGCACATCTTCGTCGAACTGCCGCTCAGTGCCCAGGAAACGCCGTCGGCCGATGCCCTGCAGGGCCTGAACCCGCGCGAACTGCAGGTACTGGAGCGGATCACCAAAGGACTCCGCAACCGGAGTATCGCCGAAGAGCTGCAGATCAGCGAGCACACCGTGAAGTACCACGTCCGCAACATCCTGGAGAAGCTGAAGGCCGGTTCGCGCGGCGAGGCCGCCGCCCTCGCCCGCGGGGCGCAGCGCCCCCTGGTGTGACCCGGATCTGCGGGCACATCTCGCCGGAGTTGCAGTACGTGCGGGTAGGCCGCGTTCCGCCGGGCCCGCGGGCTAGGCAGGTGGATTTGGTTCCACAAAAGGCACCGTCCACAAAGACCGTCAGGTGCGGCGGCGGTAGCGGTCGGTGGCTTGGCGGGTGGCTCGGATGGCGGCGTCCGCTCGGTCGTACGTGCGCTGGGCCAGTCCTACGAAGATGCAGTCCACGATCAGCAGTTGGCTGATCCGGCTGGCCAGCGCCCCGGGGCGGAACGCTGTCTCGCGGCCGGCCGAGATCAGGGTGTGGTCGGCCATGCCCGCCAGTGATGAGCGGGGGTTGTTGGTGATGGCCACCACCAGGGCGCCCGCCTCGGCCGCGGTGCGGGCCGGGACGAGCACGTCGGGGGTCTCGCCGCTGCAGCTGATCGCCACCACCACGTCGCCGCCCTTGAGCAGCGCGGCGCTGGTCAACGCCAGGTGGGCGTCGCTGAACGGGTGGATGGACAGGCCGATCCGCAGCAGTTTCTGCGCCATGTCGGTGGCCACCAGCCCGGAGGCGGCCACGCCGTACACGTCCACCCGGCGGGCGCCCACGATGGCGGTGACGACCTCGCCCAGTTGGTCGGGGTCGAGCTGGGCGGCGGTGTCGGCGATCGCTTCGGACTCGGCCCGGGCCACCTTGGCGATCACGTCGGTGAGCGGGTCGTCGGGGCCGAGGTCGCCGGGGACCAGCCGTTCCGGCTCCTTGGCCACGGCGGCGGCCAGGGCGAAGCGCATCTGTGAGTAGCCGCCGAAGCCGAGTGCCCTGGCGGTGCGCACGATGGTCGCCTCGCTGGTCCCGGACACCCCGCTGAACTCGGTGATCGTGCTGCGCACGACCAGGCCGGGGTCGTCCAGGATGAGGCGGGCGATGGACTGCGCCGCCGGGGTGAGCGACGGCAGCACGGCCCGTACGGCCGCGACGGGGTTGGCCGGTTCGGGGACCGGGGTCACGAGGTCAGCCACTCGGCCACGGCCTGGGCGGAGACGCGGGAGATGCCGTGGGTGGCGAGGTGCGCGGCGCCGGAGGGGACGTCCGGGATGCCGGTGTCCACGATGATCACATCCGGCCGCTCCCGTACGGCCTGCGCCACCCGGTCCTGGACCCAGGGGTGCCGGGCGGCGTCGTGCACCACGAGCACGACGGGCCGTTGCGCCGCCCCCGACCCGAGCCCGGCACCGGCCGCGAGTCCGGGGCCGAGGCGGGGGAGCGGGCCGCCGGGCTCCAGTTGGACGCGGGCGGTGTCGGGGAGCAGGGCGGTCAGCGCGGCGGTGACGCCGGCCGGGGTCCCGGGGTCCACGGCCTGGCTGAGGCGGGTGTTGACCTCCACCACGAGCGGCCCCCGGGTCAGGGTCGCCGAGCCGGTCACGGTCAGCGCGGCGCGGGCGGCGTCCAGGCCGACGTGCGCGTCGGTGTCGTCGGCGTCGGAGTCGGCGGCGCGTAGGGCCGCCTGCTCGCCGTACCAGCTCGCCAGGGCGTGCACCCGGGCGCCCGCTTCCACCAGCCGCTCCTCGGACAGGCTGCCGGAGCGCACGGCGGCCACGATGGCGTCGCGGATCTCGTACAGGCTCTGTTCGGTGGTCAGGCCGACGCAGACGGCGTCGACGCCGGCGGCGAGCGCGCGGGCGGTGATCTCGCCGGGGGTGAACCTGGCGGCCACCGCCCGCATCTCGATGGCGTCCGTGACGAGCATCCCGTCGAAGCCGAGCTCGCCCCTGAGGAGCTCGGTCAGGATGGTACGGCTGAGCGTCGCGGGCGAGTCGGGATCCAGGGCGGGGACGAGGAGGTGGCCGCACATGACCGAGCGCACCCCGGCCGCGATGGCGGCCTGGAACGGCGGCAGGTCGCGGGCGAAGAGCGTGTCGCGGGAGGCGTGCACGGTGGGCAACTCCAGGTGGGAGTCGGTGACCGTGTCGCCGTGGCCGGGGAAGTGCTTGGCGCAGGCGGCGACGCCGGCGCCCTGGATGCCGTTGACGTAGGCGACGGTGTGGCGGGCCACCAGGTCGGCGGTGGGGCCGAAGGAGCGGACGCCGATGACCGGGTTGGCGGGGTTGGCGTTCACGTCGGCGGCCGGGGCGTAGTCGAGGGTGACGTCGGCCCGTGCGAGCATGCGGCCGATCTGGCGGGCCACCCGTTCGGTCAGCGCCACGTCGTCGACCACGCCGAGTGCGCGGTTGCCGGGGAAGGAGCTGCCGGAGGCGACTTCGAAGCGGGTGACCACGCCGCCCTCCTCGTCGACGGCGACGACGGCGGCGGGGTTCTCGGCCCTGATCTGCTGGACGACCTGCGCACTCGGCGCGTTGCGGGCGAACAGCACGACACCGCCGAGCCCCTGGCCGAGCGCCTTGCGCATCCAGTCGGGGACCGAAGTCCCCGCGTAGCCTGGCTGGAGAACTGCCATGGCCAGTCGGTACAGGTCAGCGGTCATTCGGCATTTTCCTTCACAGTTGTTGATCCGAAGGTAATTTTCTGTCATCGTCGCCCTCGACACAACCTCTTCCGAGGAGCCACCCCCCATGCACGACCGAAGGACCCTCCTCAAAGGTCTCGCACTGGCCGCAGCGGCCTCAGCGGTCCCCCTCCCCGCGTTCGCGGCCACCGATCACGTGCCCCCGCTGCGCCAGATGCGCGGCATGTGGATCGCGTCGGTGGTGAACATCAACTGGCCGTCCAAGCAGGGCCTGAGCGCCGACCAGCAGAAGGCCGAATACCTCGCCTGGCTGGACCTGGCCGTCGAGCGCAAGCTGAACTCGGTGTTCGTGCAGATCAGGCCGACCGCGGACGCCTTCTGGCCGTCGCCGTTCGAGCCCTGGTCGCACTGGCTGACGGGCGTCCAGGGGCAGGACCCCGGCTACGACCCGCTCGGCTTCGCCGTGGCCGAGACGCACAAGCGCGGCCTGGCCTTCCATGCCTGGTTCAACCCGTACCGCGTCTCCATGCAGGCGGACCCGGCGCAGCTGCACCCCGACCACCCCGGGCGCAAGCACCCCGACTGGATCCTGCCGTTCGGCGGCAAGCTCTACTACAACCCGGGCATGCCGGAGGTCCGGAAGTTCTGCCAGGACGCGATGCTGGACGCGCTGACCCGCTACGACATCGACGGCCTGCACTTCGACGACTACTTCTACCCGACCAACAGCACGGCCTTCGACGACAGCGCCGCCTTCGCCCAGCACGGCGGCGGTTTCCCCGACCTGGCCGCCTGGCGCCGGCACAACGTGGACCTGATGGTCTCGGAGATGCAGCAGCGGGTGCGCGCGGCCAAGCCGGAGACCGCGTGGGGCATCAGCCCGTCCGGCATCTGGCGCAACAAGGGCACCGACCCGCTCGGCTCCGACACCAACGGCGGTCAGTCCTACGACAACCTGCACGCCGACACCCGCGGCTGGGTGCGCAAGGGCTGGCTGGACTACATCGCGCCGCAGCTCTACTGGTACATCGGGCAGCCGCCCGCCGACTACTCGAAGCTGGTGCCGTGGTGGTCCGGCGTGGCCGACGGCACCGGCACGCTGCTGTGGATCGGCCAGGCCGCCTACAAGGCGGGTGATCCCGCGCAGGCGCCCGAGTGGCAGGACCCGGCCGAGCTGTCCGACCATCTCACGCTCAACCGCGACCACCGGCAGATCGGCGGCGACATCTGGTACAACGCCAACGACCTGCGCGCCGACCGGATCGGCTCGATCAGCACCGCGGTCAACGACCACTACACGCGACCGGCGCTCGCGCCCGTGCTGCCCAGGCTCGCGAAGGGAAGGCCGCCGCACCGGCCGGTGCTGGCCTACGCGATCCGGCGGCACGGCGGGGTGGAGGTGCGCGCGGTGGCCACCGGGCGGGACGAGCCGTTCCAGTTCGCCGTCTTCCGCTTCCCGAGCCGGGCGTCGTCGTCGGGCTTCCGTGACGCCCGCCATCTGGTCGCCGTCCTCCCGGGCGACCGGCAGGTGAGCTGGCGGGATGCGGACGGCCGGCGCGGGGACCACTACTACGTGGTGGCGGTGGACCGGGCCAACCGCACCAGCGAGCCGAGCAACGGCTTCAAGGTCATCTAGGGGGACGTTACGATGCGGGTTCTCGGTCTCATCTCGGGCACCTCACACGACGGTGTGGACAGCGCCGTGGTGGACTGGTCGCTGGACGGCGACGTGCTGACCGGCACGCTGCTGCATCTGGGGGAGCGGCCGTACGAGCCTGGGCTGAGAGCCCGCATCGTGGCGGCGCTGCCGCCGCACCGGATCGACCTGGGCGAGGTCTGCGCGCTGGACACGCTCATCGGCCAGGCGTTCGCGGACGTGGCGGCCGGGTTGCCGGCCGACCTGATCTGCTCCCACGGTCAGACCCTGTTCCACTGGGTGGAGGACGGGCGGGTGCTGGGCACCCTGCAGCTCGGCCAGCCGGCCTGGATCGCCGAGCGGACCGGGCTGCCGGTGGTGTCGGACGTACGGGCGCGCGACGTCGCGGCGGGTGGGCAGGGGGCGCCGCTGGTGTCCTATCTCGACCTGCTGCTCATGGCGGGCATGCCGGGCCGTACCGGGGCGCTGAACCTGGGCGGGATCGCCAATCTGACCGTGCGGGAGCCGGTCCTCGCCTACGACACCGGGCCCGCCTGCGCGCTCATCGACGCCGCCGCGCCGCCGTACGACCGGGACGGCGAACTGGCGGCGGCGGGCACCGTCGACGCCGGGCTCCTGGAGGAGCTGCTGGCCGAGCCGTACTACCGCATGGAGCCGCCCAAATCCACCGGCAAGGAGCTTTTCACGCCCGACTACGTACAGGCGGATCTGCCGCAGGCGGACCTGGTCGCCACGCTGACCGCGCTCACGGCCGAGACGGTGGCGGCGGAGATCCGCCGGCACCGCCTCGACACGGTGATCGTCTCAGGCGGCGGGGCGCGTAACCCCACGTTGATGAGCATGCTGCGCTCGCGTACGTCGCCGGCGACCTTCGTGACCAGCGACGAACTCGGCGTGCCCGCCGACGGCAAGGAGGCGATCGCCTTCTCGCTGTTCGGCTGGCTCACCGCACACGGCCTGCCCGCCACCGTGCCCAGGTGCACGGGCGCCTCGGGCGCCCGGATCCTGGGCACGATAACGCCGGGTTCCGATCCGCTGACGCTGCCGGAACCCCTCGCCGAAGCCCCGGTCGCGATCCGCCTCTCAGGAAGCCCTGCGTCCCGCCGCTGACGGCTCGGCAGGGGCCCCCGACCGCTGTGGTGGCACCACAGGTGTCGGGCGCACCAGGCCCAGCGCGACGACCTCGTTGGCCAGCCGCGTGCGCCGGTTGGTGCCTTCGGGAATCCTGAACTTCTGATACAGCCGCAGCAGGTGCTGCTTGACCGCGGCTTCGGTCACAACCAGGTCGTCGGCGATTTCCCGTGCGGTAGCCGGGGCGACGAACGCCTCGTCCGACAGCGCCGGCCTGCAGAGCGAGGTCAGCACATCGACCTCGCGTCTGGTCAGCTCGGGCGCCGCGGCTCTGCGGAGTTCGACCTCGGGGGTGAAGTCCTCACGGGGGACTCCACCGATGCGACCGCGGGCCGCGCCGAAGGAGACGACGTCGCCGTCGTCAAGCACCCTCCGGGCGATCGGCCTGCCGTTCACCCGTGTGCCGTTGCGGGACAGGCCCAGGTCAACGACATACAGGTAGGGTCCTCGCCTGACGAACTCGGCATGGAGCCGAGACACGCTGGGATCGCTGAGCCGGATGTCCGCGCCCCGGCCCCTTCCCACCGTCGTGATCTCGGGGCGCAACGGGACCACCTCGCCGGTGTCCTCGATGCGTATGAACGGCCCCTCCACGGCAGTTCCTCCCCAGGTAGCCCGCCGTAACTATTACTACAGCTGCGGCTTACCCAAACGTGGGGATGCGGAATCGCCTTTGCCGAAACGAGAATCGCGCTTGAAATTGATCTGACCCCTTGAGACTGGTTTTGCCTGCTCACAGGTAGACTTCCACGGGAGATAAGCGGAGGAAGTACACATGGCGGACAAGCCCACAAAAGGCCTGGCAGATGTCGTCGCGGCGTCCACAGCGCTCAGCGACATCGACGGGAAGGCCGGTCGCCTGTTCTATCGTGGATACGACATCCACGACCTGGCCGGCCGCGCGACGTTCGAGGAGACCGCACACCTGCTGCAGCGCGGAAAGCTGCCCGACCGGGCCGAGCTCGCCGCCTACGGTGAGGAGCTGGTGCGTGGCCGGGAGCTGGGCCCGCTCGTCTCGGCGAACATCTCCGAGATCGCGGAGAAGCAGAAACCGATGGAGGCGCTGCGCACCCTGGTGTCGCTCGCCGGCGCGGACGACCCGGACAAGGACAGCAACGCGCGCGAGGCCAACCTGGCCAAGGCCGCCCGCCTCACCGCGCAGCAGCCCCTGCTGGTCGCCCGCTACCACGCCGCCCGCACCGGCGGCCAGGCGCCCGAGCCGGATCCCGCGCTCAGCGTCGCCGCGAACTTCCTGCTCCAGGTCACCGGCCGCAGCCCGGCGCGGCGCGAGGTCGAGATCTTCGACTCCTGCCTGGTGCTGCACGCCGACCACACCATGAACGCCTCCACCTTCGCCGCCCGCGTCTGCGCCGCGACCCTGTCGGACATGCACTCCGCCATCGTCGCCGCCATCGGCACGCTCAAGGGCCCGCTGCACGGCGGAGCGAACGAGCAGGTCATGAAGACGCTGGAGTCGATCTCACCGACGGGCGTCGCCCAGGCCGTGCGCGACAAGCTCCAGGCCGGCGAGAAGATCATGGGCTTCGGCCACCGCGTTTACAAGACCGAGGACCCGCGCGCCACCCACCTGCGCAAGATGTCGCAGGAACTCGCCGAGGCGACCGGGGACGACACCTATTACCGGATGTCCAAGGAGATGGAAGAGGTCGTCTTCGAGACCAAGGGGCTCTATCCGAACGTCGACTTCTACGCGGCGTCCGTCTACCACTACCTTGGAATCCCGACCGACCTGTTCACTCCCGTCTTCTCGATCAGTCGCATGTCCGGCTGGACCGCGCACGTGATCGAGCAGCACGCGGACAACCGCCTGATTCGCCCGGACAGCGAATACATCGGCGAGACGGACCAGAAGTGGAAGCCGATCGACGAACGATGAGCCTTTGAGCGAGAACTACGAGCGTGAGAGCTGGGGGCCGTACCCGCTGATCCTGGCGAGTGCGGCCGTCGGCGTGGGCTTGATCTTCCTCATCGACGTGCGGTGGGGCGGGTTCGCCGTGGGCGCCGTCCTCATGCTCGGCGCCGCGCTGCGCTTCGCCGGCTACGGCGGCCCGCTCGCCGTGCGCAGCAGGATCACCGACGTCATCACGCTCGGCCTGTCCGGCTTCGTGCTGGTCCTGAGCTCGCTGCTGCTCTACAACAACGCGTTGAAGGCGCTCATCCAGTCCCTTTTCTCCGGTTGAGGGGCGTCCGATAGCCTCAACGTATTCATTCAGTGAAGGGGAACCATTCGCATGCCCAAGATCAAGGTGGAGGGTTCGGTCGTCGAGCTTGACGGCGACGAGATGACCCGGATCATCTGGCAGTTCATCAAGGACCAGCTGATCCTTCCCTACCTCGACGTCGACCTGAAGTACTACGACCTCGGCATCGAGAAGCGCGACGCCACGGACGACCAGATCACGATCGACGCCGCCAACGCCATCAAGAAGTACGGCGTCGGTGTGAAGTGCGCCACCATCACCCCGGACGAGGCGCGGGTGGAGGAGTTCGGGCTCAAGAAGATGTGGAAGTCCCCGAACGGGACCATCCGCAACATCCTCGGCGGTGTCATCTTCCGTGAGCCGATCATCATGTCCAACGTGCCGAGGCTCGTCCCCGGCTGGACCAAGCCGATCGTCATCGGCCGTCACGCCTTCGGCGACCAGTATCGCGCCACCGACCTGAAGGTCCCCGGCGAGGGCAAGCTCACCCTCACCTACACGCCGAAGGACGGCTCCCAGCCGGTCGAGCTCGACGTGTACGACTTCCCGGGCCCCGGCATCGCGATGGCCATGTACAACCTGGACGAGTCCATCCGCGACTTCGCCCGCGCGTCCCTGCGCTACGGCCTGAACCGCAACTACCCGGTCTACCTCTCGACGAAGAACACCATCCTCAAGACGTACGACGGCCGCTTCAAGGACATCTTCGCCGAGGTCTTCGAGACCGAGTTCAAGGACGAGTTCGCCGCCGCCGGCATCACCTACGAGCACCGCCTCATCGACGACATGGTCGCCGCGGCCATGAAGTGGGAGGGCGGCTACGTCTGGGCGGCGAAGAACTACGACGGCGACGTCCAGTCCGACACCGTCGCGCAGGGCTTCGGCTCGCTCGGCCTGATGACCTCGGTGCTGATGACCCCCGACGGCCGCACCGTCGAGGCCGAGGCCGCGCACGGCACGGTGACCCGCCACTACCGCGAGCACCAGAAGGGCAACGCCACTTCCACGAACCCGATCGCCTCGATCTTCGCGTGGACCCGTGGCCTGGCCCACCGCGGCAAGCTCGACAACACCCCCGCGGTGACCGCGTTCGCCGACACGCTGGAGCAGGTCTGCGTCGAGACGGTCGAGAGCGGCCTGATGACCAAGGACCTGGCTCTGCTGGTCGGCGGCGACGCCAAGTGGCTGACCACCCAGGACTTCCTGGGCGCGCTCGACGAGAACCTCAAGAAGAAGATGGCCTGAGCCGTCGCACGTGGAGGGCCGCCTACGGGCGGCCCTTTTCCGTGGACCCACACCATCTCTTGGGTGATCGCTGGCGTGGCACGGTTGATCATCTGGGTATGAGCTCTCCGTAACCAGTCGTACGCGTTTCGGGGGGTTCGAATGCGACTGCCTTTCATCAGTGGCATGGGTGTGGTCATGGTCGCTGCGATCCTGTCCGGGTGCGGCTCCGAGCCGGTGGCCCAGGTCAAGGACACCAAGGCGGAGGCCGCCGCCAAGCTGCAGCGCAGCAAGGCCGCCAAGGTCGCGGCCGCGGCCAAGGTCAAGGCCAACGAGCTGGGACAGATCCCGGTGCTCATGTGGCACCGCATCATTCCCAAACCGGCCACCACCGACGACCGCACGCCCGCGAAGTTCCGGGAGGATCTCGAACGGCTGATCAAGGACGGCTACGTGCCGATCACCGCGGCGGAGCTCGTCACCGGCAAGATCGACATTCCGGCGGGCAAGCACCCGGTCGTCCTCACCTTCGACGACTCCTCGCCCAGCCAGCTCACGATGGACGAGACAGGCACGCCGCAGAAGGACACCGCGGTCGCGATCCTCCAGGACATGGCCGCCAAGAACCCGGGCTTCCGCCCGGTCGCCACCTTCTACGTCACCCGCGACATGTTCGGCAAGAGCCAGCGGGAGGAGCAGGCTCAGCTGCTGATCTGGCTCAAGGACAACGGCTTCGACATCGGCAACCACACCCGCGACCACCACAACCTGCGCGGGCGCAGCAAGCAGCAGGTCGAGGAGCAGATCGGCAGCATCGCCGAGACGATCGACTCGCTGTCCCACACCAAGCCGGTCTCGATCGCGCTGCCGTACGGCAACCAGCCCAGCAAGAAGGAGTGGGCCCTGCGCGGTCCCCACTACGAGCACCGGGGCGCCTTCCTGGCCGGCTACACGCCCGCGTCCTCGCCGTTCAGCAAGTCCTACGACCCGCTGGGCATCCCGCGCATCCGGGCCATGGACAAGAAGGGCGACTGCGCGCAGTTCTGCTCGACGGCGTGGCTCGACTGGCTGAAGGCCAACCCGGACATGCGCTACACCTCGGACGGGGACCCGGCGACCGTGGCGTACCCGAAGTTCAAGAACCCGTTCCTGCGCACCTCGTACAAGGCCCGCTCGCTGGTGTACTAGGAGCTGTTTAGAGTTCGGATCATGTG
Source organism: Nonomuraea glycinis (assembly GCF_014646515.1). GTDB lineage: Bacteria > Actinomycetota > Actinomycetes > Streptosporangiales > Streptosporangiaceae > Nonomuraea > Nonomuraea glycinis. The sequence goes on along the minus strand of NZ_BMNK01000009.1, from coordinate 33 downwards.
GTTGAGGTGAGGAGTTTCAGCCACATGATCGAG
>NZ_BMNK01000008.1 GCF_014646515.1 Nonomuraea glycinis | reverse complement strand
TGGAGCGGGCCGGGATCGATCCGGTGACGCTGCGCGGCAGCCGCACCGGCGTCTACGCCGGCAACATGTTCAACGACTACTCCTCACGGTTCGTGCACGGCGCGGTCCCGCCGGAGGTCGAGGGTGTGCTCCTGTCCGGTAGCACCCCCAGCGTGCTGTCCGGCCGGGTCTCCTACACCCTCGGGCTCGAAGGCCCCTCGCTCACCGTGGACACCGCCTGCTCCTCCTCCCTGGTCGCGCTGCACCTGGCCGTGCGCGCGCTGCGCCAGGACGAATGCGCCATCGCGCTCGCGGGCGGCGTCACCGTGCTGGCCTCGCCCGACGCCTACGTGGAGTTCTCGCGCCAGCGTGCGCTGGCTCCCGACGGCCGCTGCAAGGCGTTCTCCTCCACCGCCGACGGGGCCGCGTGGTCCGAAGGCGTCGGCGTCCTCGCCCTGGAAAGGCTGTCCGACGCGCGGCGCAACGGCCGCCGCATCCTGGCGGTGATCCGCGGCTCCGCGGTCAACCAGGACGGCGCCAGCAACGGGATGACCGCCCCGAGCGGCCCGGCCCAGGAGCGAGTGATCCAGCAAGCCCTCGACGACGCGACGCTGAACGCGAGCGACGTGGACGTGGTGGAGGCGCACGGCACCGGCACCAGACTCGGCGACCCGATCGAGGCCCAGGCGCTCCTGTCCACCTACGGCCGGGCCCGCACAGAGGACAGCCCGATCTGGCTCGGCTCCCTGAAGTCGAACATCGGCCACACCCAGGCGGCCGCCGGAGTGGCCGGTGTGATCAAGATGGTCAAGGCGCTGGAGCACCGCACGCTCCCGCCGACGCTGCACGTCAAGGAGCCGACCCCGCACGTCGACTGGTCCGCGGGGAGCGTCCGGCTGCTCACCGACCCGCGCGACTGGCCGCCCGGCGAGCGCCCCCGCCGCGCCGCCGTCTCCTCCTTCGGCATCAGCGGTACGAACGCGCACGCCATCATCGAGGAGTACATCCCCGAGCCCGTACCTGAGTCAGCCCCTGCCGAACAGGTCGTCACCGGCCCGCTCGCCTGGGCCGTGAGCGGCCACACCGCGCAGGCGCTGCGCGCGCAGGCCGAGCGGCTGCACGCGCACGTCACCGCGCGGCCGGAGCCGCACCCGGCCGACGTGGCCCACTCCCTGGTCGCCACCCGGTCCGTGCACCCGCACCGCCTGGTCGTGCTCGGCCGCGACCGCGAAGCCCTGCTCGCCGGCCTCGGCGGGCGGCCCGCAGGCGAGGTGGTCGAAGGAGTGGCGGCCGAGCGCACCCGTACCGCCTTCCTGTTCACCGGACAGGGCGGGCAGCGGCCCGGCATGGGCCGGGAGCTGGCCGCCGCCTCGCCGGTGTTCGCCGCCGCCCTCGACGAAGCGTGCGCGGCGCTCGACGTACATCTCGACAGGCCACTGCGCGAGGTGATGTGGGCCGCGCCCGGCACGCCGGAAGCGGCGCTGCTCGACGAGACCGCGTACACCCAGCCGGCCCTGTTCGCCTTCGAGGTGGCCGCCTTCCGGCTGCTGGACGCGCTCGGGGTCGCGCCCGCGTACGTCGCCGGGCACTCGGTCGGCGAGTTCGCCGCCGCGCACGTCGCCGGTGTCTGGTCGCTGCCGGACGCCGCCCGCCTGATCGCCGCCCGAGGCCGGCTCATGCAGGAGCTGCGCGCACCCGGCGCCATGATCGCGGTGGCCGCGACGCCGGAAGAGCTCCGGCCCACCCTGGCCGGGCTGGAGGACAAGGCCGGCATCGCCGCCGTGAACGGACCGGCCGGCGTGGTGATCTCCGGCGACGAGAAGACCTGCCTCGCGGTCGCCGAACAGTGGCGCGAACGCGGCCGGCGCACCCGGCGGCTGACCGTCAGCCACGCCTTCCACTCCCCGCTGATGGAGCCCATGATCGCCGGGTTCGCCGCCGAGCTGGAGTCGGTGACGTTCACCCGGCCCCGGATCGCGAGCGTCACCGGCCTCACCGGCGTCCTCGACACCCCGTGGACCGACCCCGAGTACTGGCTGCGGCAGATCAGGCTGCCCGTCATGTTCCAGCCGATGATCGCCCGGCTGGAGGAGCAGGGCGTGAACCTCTACCTGGAGGTCGGGCCGAAGGCCGTGCTCGCCGGTATGGCGCCCGACTGCGTCACCGGCGAGGACGCCACGATCCTCTCCCTGCACCGCCGCGACCGCGCCGAACCCGACGCGCTGGCCGCCTGCCTCGCCGCCGCCTGGGTGGCCGGCGCCCCCGTCGACTGGCCGGCGCTGCTCCCGCGGGGGAACCGGGTGGATCTGCCGACCTACGCCTTCGAACGCGAGCGGTACTGGCTCGGCCCGCCCGCCCGCGTCGCGGACCTGCCCGCCGTGGGCCTGCGCGAGGTCGCCCACCCCCTGCTGGGCGCCGAGGTCGAGCTCGCCGAGGACGGGCCCACCATGCTCACCGGCCGCCTGTCGGTGACGGACACGCCGTGGCTCGCCGAGCACGTCGTCGCCGGGGCCGTGGTGCTGCCCGGCGCGGTCCTGGCCGATCTAGTCCTGGAGGCCGCCGCGCGGACCGGGCTCGGCCTCGTCGAGGAGCTGATGTTCGAGGCGCCGCTGGTGCTGCCACGGCACGGCGGGGTCACGGTCCAGGTCATCGTGGATCCCTCTGACGCCTCCGGGGCGCGGCCCGTACGGGTGCACTCGCGGCCGGACGGCGACCACGAGGCCGGCTGGACCCGGCACGCCTCGGGCGTACTGGGCGATTCGGCCGCTGGTGGTGGTGTGTGGGAGTGGGCTGGGGTGTGGCCGCCGGTGGATGCGGTGGTGGTGGAGTTGGAGGGGGGTTATGAGCGGTTGGCGGAGTCGGGCTATTCGTACGGTCCGGCGTTCCAAGGGCTTCGGGCGTTGTGGCGGCGTGGTGAGGAGTTGTTCGCCGAGGTGGTCGCGCCCGATGGTCTGGACGTCACCGGTTTCGGCGTCCACCCCGCGCTGTTCGACGCCGTGTTCCACCCGCTGCTCGTCGCCGACCCGGCCGACGGGCTGCGCCTGCCCTTCGAGCTGCGCGGCCTGCGCCTGTACGAGGCCGAGGCCGGTGCGCTCCGGGTCCGCCTGACCAGGACCGGCGCCGACGGCTGCGCCATCGACGCGTCCGGCCCCTCAGGGCGTCCGGTCTTCTCCCTGGCCTCCCTGCGCGTACGCCCGGTCCCGGCCTTGGCCACCGGTACGGCGAGTCTGCCGCTCTACGGGGTGGAGTGGGCGGATGCGCCTGCCGGTTCGGGCTCCGGTTCGGGTTCGGGTGATCCGGTGGTGGTGTGGTGTGTGAGTGAGCTGGTGGGTGTGCCGGCTGCGGTGCGTGAGTTGACGTCGCGGGTGTTGGCGGCGGTGCAGGACGAGGGGTTGGCGGGGTCGCGGTTGGTGTTCGCGACCCGGCCGGGGGACCTGGCGGGTGCGGCCGTGTGGGGGTTGGTGCGGTCGGCGCAGAGCGAGCAGCCAGGCCGGTTCGTCCTGGCCGAGGTGCCGGAGGGTTTCACCGACTGGGCCACGGTGCTCGCCTCAGGCGAAGCACAGGTCCGCGTCGTGGATGGCCGAGTGCTGGCCCCCCGTCTGGCCCGCCGAGCACTCCCCACCCCGACCGCCCTCCAGCCCCCCGCCCCGCCCAGTACCCCCGCCTCTGCTCTCCCTGCCCCGACCGGTGTCCCCGCCTCTGCCCTCCCTGCCCCGACCGCCCTCCAACCCTCCGCCTCGCCCGGTGTCCCCGCCTCTGCTCTCCCTGCCCCGATCGGCCTTCGGACCTCCGCCTCGCCCGGTGTCCCCGTCTCTGTTCTCCCTGCCCCGATCGGCCTTCGGACCTCCGCTTCGCCCGGTGTCCCCGTCTCTGCTTTCCCTTCCGTTCCAGGTGGGGATGGGGCGGTGTTGGTGACCGGCGGGACGGGTGGGTTGGGGGCGTTGGTGGCGCGGCGGTTGGTGGAGCGGCATGGGGTTCGGGATCTGGTGCTGGTGTCGCGTCGGGGGCCGGGCGCTGTGGGGGTTTCGGGTCTGGTCGCGGATCTGGAAGGGGTTGGGGCTCGGGTTCGGGTGCTGGCCTGTGATGTGTCGGATCGGGATGCGCTGGCAGATGTCGTGGCTTCGGTGGGGCCGTTGGCGGGGGTCGTACATGCGGCTGGGGTTCTGGATGACGGGGTGGTGGGGAGTCTGACGCCTGAGCGGGTGGATGTGGTGTTGGGGCCGAAGGCGGATGCGGCCTGGTTCCTGCATGAGCTGACCAGCGGGATGGCGCTGCGGTTCTTCGTGTTGTTCTCCTCGCTGGCCGGGGTCGTGGGCAACGCGGGGCAGGGCAACTACGCGGCGGCGAACGCCTTCCTGGACGGATTGGCCGTTCACCGACGGGAGGCCGGGCTGCCGGCGGTGTCGGTGGCGTGGGGGCTGTGGGATGTCGAGTCCGGCATGACCGGGGGCCTGGACGTCGCCCGGTTGGCTCGCGCGGGGGTCGCTCCGCTGGGCGAGCAGGAAGGGCTCGCTCTGTTCGACACGGCTCTGGCCGGTGAGGTGGAGCCGGTCGTGGTGGGGGCGCGCTGGGACACGGCCGGGCTGCGGGCAAGGGCCGAAGGTGGCGACCTGCCGGGAGTGCTGCGCGGGCTGGTACGCCTGCCGCGCCGTACCCAAGGAAAGGGAGCCGCAGCGGGCCTGGTGGCCAGACTCGCCGAGCTGAGCAAGGAGGAGGCGCTGCGGTTGCTGACCGACTCGGTCCGCAACCAGGTCGCGGCCGTCCTCGCGCACGGCAGCGCGGACAAGATCAGCGTCGACCGTGCCTTCAACCAGCTCGGCTTCGACTCTCTCACCGCCGTCGAGCTGCGCAACCGGCTCAACGCCGACACCGGACTGCGCCTGCCCGCGACCCTCGTCTTCGACCATCCGACCGTACGGGAGCTGGCCCAGCACCTGCTCGACTCGCTGGCCCCGGCCCAGCCCTCACCCGAGGACATGCTGCGCGGCGCCCTGGAGCACGTGGGGTCGATGCTCACCACTGCCAAGGACGACGGCGAGATCATCCGCGGCAAGCTCGTCGCCGTGCTGCGGAGCGGCCTGGCCCGCTTCAGCGGGGAGCCGGAAGGCCAACCCGACACGATGGTGAACAAGATCGACTCAGCCTCCGACGAGGAGATCTTCGCCCTCATCGACAACGACCTGTGACCCACTCCCGTGATGACTGGAAAGGCCGGAGCGATGGAGACCGAGCAGAAGCTTCGCGATTACCTGAGGCGTGCGACCGTCGAACTGGCGGAGGCTCGTCAGCGGTTGTCCGAGGATCAGGGGCGTAGGCATGAGCCGATCGCGATCGTCGGTATGGCGTGCCGGTATCCGGGTGGGGTGGGGAGTCCGGAGGAGTTGTGGGATCTGGTGGTGTCGGGTGGGGATGCCATCGGGGAGTTTCCGGTTGATCGTGGGTGGGATCTGGAGGGGTTGTTCGATCCGGATCCGGAGGCTGTGGGGAAGTCGTATACGCGTCATGGTGGGTTCGTTCATGAGGCGGGGGAGTTCGACGCGGCGTTCTTCGGGATGAGTCCGCGTAGTGCGCTGGCGACGGATCCGCAGCACAGGTTGTTTCTGGAGTCGTGCTGGGAGGCGTTGGAGCGGGCCGGGATCGATCCGGTGACGCTGCGCGGCAGCCGCACCGGCGTCTACGCCGGCAGCATGTACGAGCACTACTCGACCCGCTTCCTGGACAAGGCGCCGGACTCGGTCGAAGGCACCCTGTTCACCTCCAGCGCCGCCAGCGTGCTGGCCGGCCGGGTCTCCTACACCTTCGGCTTCGAGGGACCGTCGATGGCGGTCGACACCGCCTGCTCCTCCTCCCTGGTCGCGCTCCACCTGGCCGTACAGGGGCTGCGGCGCGGCGAGTGCTCGCTGGCCCTGGCCGGCGGCGTGTCGGTGATGGCGTCGCCGGTGCCGTTCGTGGAGTTCTCGCGCCAGCGGGCGCTGGCTCCCGACGGCCGCTGCAAGTCGTTCTCCTCGACCGCCGACGGTGCCGCGTGGGCGGAGGGCGTCGGCGTCCTCGCACTGGAAAGGCTGTCGGACGCCCGGCGTAACGGCCGCCGCATCCTGGCGGTGATCCGCGGCTCCGCGGTCAACCAGGACGGCGCCAGCAACGGGATGACCGCCCCGAGCGGCCCGGCCCAGGAGCGAGTGATCCAGCAGGCGCTGGACGACGCGATGCTCGACATGCGTGACGTGGACGTGGTGGAGGCGCACGGCACCGGGACCACACTCGGCGATCCGATCGAGGCGCAGGCCCTGCTGGCCACCTACGGCCGCGTCCGCTCCCAGGACAGCCCGGTCTGGCTCGGCTCGCTGAAGTCGAACATCGGCCACACCCAGGCGGCCGCCGGAGTGGCCGGCGTGATCAAGATGGTCATGGCGCTGGAGCACCGCACGCTCCCGCCGACGCTGCACGTCAAGGAGCCGACCCCGCACGTCGACTGGTCCGCGGGCGGCGTCCGGGTGCTGACGGAGGCCGTGCAGCTACCGGGCGACCGGCCGCTGCGGGCCGGCGTGTCGAGCTTCGGGGTCAGCGGTACGAACGCGCACGTCATCGTGGAGGGCACCCCCGAACCGGAGCGCGTGGCACAGGCCGCCGGGGAGCCGCTGGTCTGGCCGGTGTCCGCGAAATCCGCCGAATCCCTCCGCGCGCAGGCCGCCCGGCTGCTCGCCTACGCCCAGGACATCGCCGCTGACGAGCTGGCCGGCGCCGGGCGGGTGCTGGCCCGGCGGGCGAGGTTCGAGCATCGTGCGGTCGTCGTGGCTCAGGACCGGGACGAACTGCTGGCCGGGCTGGCGGCGCTGGCCGAGGGCAGCCCGCATGCGGCGGTCGCGAGTGGCGTGACGTACGCCGAAGCCCGGCCAGTGTTCGTCTTCCCCGGGCAGGGCTCGCAGTGGGACGGCATGGCGGTGGAGCTCCTGGACACCGACGAGACGTTCCGGGCCGCCCTCCTCCGCTGTGACGAGGCGCTGCGCCCGTACACCGGATGGTCGGTCGTGGACGTGCTGCGTGGCGCGCCCGGCGCGCGCCCGCTGGACGGCACCGACGTGATCCAGCCGGTGCTGTTCGCCGTCATGGTCGCGCTCGCCGAGCTGTGGCGCTCGCTCGGCGTGCGGCCCTCGGCGGTGGTCGGCCACTCCCAGGGCGAGATCGCCGCCGCGTGCGTCGCGGGCGCGCTCTCCCTGCCGGACGCCGCCAAGATCGTGGCGCTGCGCAGCCGCGCGCTGATCCAGCTTCGCGGCAGCGGCGGCATGCTCGCCGTGGCGCTGCCCGCGGCGCGGGTCCAGGAGCGGATCGAGCCGTGGGCGGACCGCCTGTGGGTGGCCGTGCACAGCAGCCCCGCCGGCTCGGTCGTGGCAGGAGAGGTCGCAGCGCTGGAGGAGTTCGCCGCCGCCTGCGGTGACACCGTGCGGGTACGCCGGATCGCGGTCGACTACGCCTCCCACACCCCGCACGTCGAAGCGCTCCGCGACGAACTGCTGACCGTCCTCGCCGACGTGCGGCCGCGCGCCACCGACATCGGCTTCTGCTCCTCCCTCGCCGGCGAGCTCATCGACCCCGCCAAGCTGACCACCCAGTACTGGTACGACAACCTGCGCAACCCCGTACGGTTCCAGCAGGCCGTCACCGCCTTCACCGGCACCCCGCTGTTCGTCGAGGTCAGCCCGCACCCGGTGCTCGGCACCGACACCGAAGCCAGCTGCGACGCGGCGGGCGTGCCCGCGGGCAGCTGCCACACGCTGCGCCGGGGCGCCGGCGACCGCCGCCGCTTCCTCACCGCGCTCGCCCACGCCTGGGTGCTCGGCGCGCCGGTCACCTGGAGCGACGCGCTGCGCCCCGCGACGCACCCGCGCCGGGAGCCGCCGACGTACGCCTTCTCCCGGCGCAGGTTCTGGCTCGTCGGCGGCGAGTCCGGCCGGCTGCCCGGGGCGGGCGTCGGCGGCTCGCGCCACCCGATGCTCGACGCCGTCATCCCGATGGCCGGGGACGGCTACGTGCTCACCGGCCGGATCTCCCTGCGCGGCATGCCCTGGCTGACGGGTCACGCCGTGGCCGGCCGCGTGCTGCTCCCCGGCGCCGCCTTCGCCGACCTGGCCCTCGAAGCCGGTACGCAGGCGGGCTGCGCGCGGCTGGACGAGCTGGTCATCGAGGCCCCGCTCTTCCTGCCCGAGCAGGGCGCGGTCACTGTCCAGGTCACCGTGGACCCGCCGGACGCGGGGCGTCGGCAGATCGCCGTCCACTCCCGCGCCGAGGACGACGAGGACGACGGCTGGACCCGGCACGCCTCGGGCGTACTGGGCGATTCGGCCGCTGGTGGGGGTGTGTGGGAGTGGGCTGGGGTGTGGCCGCCGGTGGATGCGGTGGTGGTGGAGTTGGAGGGGGGTTATGAGCGGTTGGCGGAGTCGGGCTATTCCTACGGTCCGGCCTTTCAAGGGCTTCGGGCGTTGTGGCGGCGTGGTGAGGAGTTGTTCGCCGAGGTGGTCGCGCCCGATGGTCTGGACGTCACCGGCTTCGGCGTCCACCCCGCGCTTTTGGACGCGTCCTTCCACCCCCTCGTGCTGGCCGCCGGGGACGACGAGCTGCGGCTGCCGTTCGCCTTCGGAGACGTCCGGCTGCACGCCCCCGAGATCTCCACCCTGCGCGTACGCCTCACGACCACCGGCGAGGACTCCGTCATCGAGGCCGCCGACGTCACCGGCACGCCCGTCCTGTCCATCGGCTCCCTCCGCGCCCGGCCCGCCGACGTCCACCCGTCCACCCGAACCGGCCTCCCGCCGCACGGCATGGAATGGGTCGAGGCGCCTTCGGGCTCGGCCTCGGGTTCGGGCTCCGGTTCGGGCTTCGGTTCGGGTTCGGGTGATCCGGTGGTGGTGTGGTGTGTGAGTGAGCTGGTGGATGTGCCGGCTGCGGTGCGTGAGTTGACGTCGCGGGTGTTGGCGGCGGTGCAGGACGAGGGGTTGGCGGGGTCGCGGTTGGTGTTCGCGACTCGGCCGGGGGACCTGGCGGGTGCGGCGGTGTGGGGGTTGGTGCGGTCGGCGCAGAGTGAGCAGCCGGGCCGGTTCGTCCTGGCCGAGGTGCCGGAGGGTTTCACCGACTGGGCCTCGGTGCTCGCCTCGGGCGAATCACAGGTCCGCGTCGTGGATGGCCGAGTGCTGGCCCCCCGTCTGGCCCGCCGAGCACTCCCCACCCCGACCGCCTCCCAGCCCTCCGTCTCGCCCGGTGTCCCCGTCTCTGCTTTCCCTTCCGTTCCAGGTGGGGATGGGGCGGTGTTGGTGACCGGCGGGACAGGGGGGTTGGGGGCGTTGGTGGCGCGGCGGTTGGTGGAGCGGCATGGGGTTCGGGATCTGGTGCTGGTGTCGCGTCGGGGGCCGGGCGCTGTGGGGGTTTCGGGTCTGGTCGCGGATCTGGAAGAGACCGGGGCCCGGGTTCGGGTGCTGGCCTGTGATGTGACCGACCGGAATGCGCTGGCCGAGGTCGTGGCTTCGGTGGGGCCGTTGGCGGGGGTCGTACACGCGGCTGGGGTTCTGGATGACGGCGTGGTGGGGAGCCTGACCCCCGAGCGGGTGGATGTCGTGCTGAGGCCGAAGGCCGATGCGGCTTGGTTCCTGCATGAGCTGACCAGCGGGATGGCGCTGCGGTTCTTCGTGTTGTTCTCCTCGCTGGCCGGGGTCGTGGGCAACGCCGGGCAGGGCAATTACGCGGCGGCGAACGCCTTCCTGGATGGGCTGGCCGTTCACCGACGGGAGGCCGGGCTGCCGGCGGTGTCGGTGGCGTGGGGGCTGTGGGATGTCGAGTCCGGCATGACCGGCGGTCTGGACGTGGCCCGGTTGAGCCGCGCCGGCGTCGCCCCGCTGCGGGTGGAAGAGGGCCTGGGCCTGTTCGACGGCGTGCTGGACGGCGACGCCGAGCCGGTCGTGATAGGCGCCCGCTGGGACGCGGCCGGGCTGCGCACCAGGGCCGAGGGCGGTGACCTGCCAGGAGTGCTGCGCGGGCTGGTACGCCTGCCGCGCCGTACCCAAGGAAAGGGAGCCGCAACGGGCCTGGTGGCCAGACTCGCCGAGCTGAGCAGGGACGAGGCGCTGCGGTCGCTGACCGACTCGGTCCGCGACCACGTGGCGGCCGTCCTCGCGCACGGCGACCCCGACCAGGTCGACGTGGACCAGGCGTTCAACCAGCTCGGCTTCGACTCCCTGACCGCCGTCGAGCTGCGCAACCGGCTCAACGCCGACACCGGACTGCGCCTGCCCGCGACCCTCGTGTTCGACCATCCCACGGTCCACCTGCTCTCGGCCTACCTCGCCGAAGTCCTCGTACCGGCGCCACCCACGGCCGAGGAGACGCTGCGCACCGCCCTGGAACGGGTCGACGACCTGCTCGCCTCGGCCAACGGCGAGGCGCGGAGCATGCGCGACCGGCTCACCGCCATCCTCCAGGGCGCGCTCACCAAGCTAGGCGGCGCCGTGCAGAACGACGTCGGCGGCGTCATGGAGAAGATCGACTCCGCCTCGGACGAGGAGATCTTCGCCCTCATCGACAACGACCTGTGACCCATGACTCCCGCGACCGGAAAGGCACCGACGATGGGGACAGAGGACAAGCTCCGCGCCTACCTCAAGCGCGCCACGGTCGAACTGGCCCAGACCCGCCGCCGGCTCACCGAGACGGAGGAGCGCGCCTGCGAGCCCATCGCGATCGTCGGCATGGCCTGCCGTTACCCCGGTGGCGCGGACACGACCGAGGGCCTGTGGGAGCTGCTGCGCGAAGGCCGCAGCGCCGTCCGCGAAGTGCCGGCGACCCGCTGGGACATCGACGACTACTACCACCCCGACCCGCGCACCCCCGGCGGCATGTACACCAGGTACGGCACCTTCCTGGACGACATCGCCGGCTGGGACGCCGAGTTCTTCGGCCTCTCACCCCGCGAGGCGCTGCGCATGGACCCCCACCAGCGCCTGCTGCTTGAGCTGGCCTGGGAGGGCCTGGAGAACGCCGGCCTGGCACCCTCCGCGCTGGCCGGCACCCGCACCGGCGTGATGGTCGGCTTCATGGACACCCTGCAGTACGGCCGGATGCAGATCGAGCGGCAGGGCGCCGACGCCCTCTCCGACCCCTACCTCGGCCAGGGCTCGGTGGCCAGCATCGCCGCCGGGCGCATCGCCTACCAGCTCGACCTGATCGGCCCCACCGTCACGGTGGACACCGCCTGCTCCTCCTCGCTCATCGCGGTCCACCTGGCCGCCGAGAGCCTGCGCCGGGGCGAGAGCGACCTGGCCCTCGCCGCGGGCGCCTCGCTGACCCTGCACCCCTCCCTCTACATCCAGGCGTGCGCGGGCCTGATGATGTGCTCCGACGGGCGGTGCAAGACCTTCGACGAGGACGCCGACGGCTACGTCATGGGCGAGGGCGGCGGCCTGGTCGTCCTGGAGCGGCTGTCCAGCGCCGTCGCCAACGGCCGCCGCATCCACGCCGTGCTGCGCGGCTCCGCGGTCAACCAGGACGGGCGCAGCAACGGGCTCACCGCCCCGAGCCGGCGCGCGCAGGCCGACGTGATCGGCCGCGCGCTCGCCGCCGCCCGTGTCACTCCGGACGACATCGCGTACGTGGAAGCGCACGGCTCGGGCACCCACCTCGGCGACGCCATCGAGTTGTCCGCCCTGCACGACGTCTTCGGCCGCCGCTCGCCGGACCGGCCGCTGCGCGTCGGCGCGATCAAGACGAACATCGGTCATACCCAGGCGGCGGCGGGGGTCGCCGGCCTGATCAAGACGGTGCTGATCCTGAAGAACGGGCAGATCCCGCCCAGCCTGCACCTGACCACCCCGGCCGCCGCGTTCCCCGAGGACGGCACCGTCCGGCCGGTCACCGGCCTGGAACCGCTGCCCGAGGAGGAGGACCGGCCCCGGCTGGCCGGCGTCAGCTCCTTCGGGCTGTCCGGCACCAACGCCCACCTCATCCTGGAGAGCGCCCCCGTACCGGCCCCGCGCGAGGAGCCGGCGGGTGCCGCCACGCACGCGCTGCCCCTGTCGGCAGGCAGCACCACCACGCACGTGCTGCCCCTGTCGGCCGGCAGCGCCGCCGCGCTGCGCGAGCAGGCCACCCGGCTGGCGGACTGGGTCGGCGCCCACCCCGGCACGACCATGCCCGACCTCGCCCGCACCCTCCAGAGCGGGCGCGCCGAGCTGGACCACCGCCGCGCCCTCCTCTGCGGCACCCCCGACGACGCCGTACGCCGGCTGCGCGCCACCGCCGAGAACGGCGGCGGCCACCGGGTCAAGGGCCGCCCCCGCGTCGCGTTCCTGCTCCCCGGCGTCGGCGACCAGTACGAGGGGCTCGGCCGGGAGCTGTACGCCACCGAGCCGGTGTACGCCCAGGCGGTGGACGCCTGCGCCGAGCTCGTCCTGCGCCGCTCGGGCACGGACCTGCGCCCCCTGTTCCTCCCCGAGCGGGAGTCGGCCGCCGACTCCGCCGACCTCGCCGCCCTGCTCGGCCGGGGCGGCGGCGCCGCACAGACCTTCGGCCCGCTCGACCACGCCGAGGTCGCCCACCCCTTCCTCTTCACCGCCGAGTACGCACTGGCGCGGCTGTTCGAGCACTGGGGGGTCACCCCGGACATGCTCATCGGCTACAGCCTCGGCGAGTACGTCGCCGCCTGCCTGGCCGGGGTGTTCACCCTGGAGGACGCGCTGCACGTCGTCCAGGAGCGGGCCCACCTGATCACCGCCGTGCCCGCGGGGCGCATGATCGCCGTCGCCGCGCCCGAGGAGCGGATCGCCGCGGCCCTCGCGGCAGGCGGGATCGACGTGGACGTCGCCGCCCGCAACGGCCCGTCGATGACCGTGCTGAGCGGGCCGCCCGCCGAGATCGAGGCGGCGGCCGCCCGGCTGGCCGACGGAGGCATCGCCTGCCGGACGCTGCGCTCGGCGCACGCGTTCCACTCCCGGCTGCTGCAGCCCGCCCGGGAGAAGCTCGCCGCCGTGCTCGACACCGTGCCGAGGCGCGCCCCGTCCGTCACCGTCATCTCCAACCTCACCGGCCGCCCGCTCACCGCCGAGCAGGCCACCAGCACCTCGTACTGGACCGACCAGCTTGTCAGCACGGTCCGTTTCGCGGACGGGGTGCGGCACTGCGTGAGCCAGGACGTGGACGCGTTCGTCGAGCTGGGGCCCGGCCAGACGCTCGGCGGGCTGGTCCGGCAGAACCTGGCCGGAGGCGCCACGGCCGCCGTCCTCGGCACCCTGCCGGCCCGCTGGACCGGCGGGCCGCGCCCCGACGCGTACGACGAGCTGCTCCGGACGCGCGCCCGGTTGTGGGAGCTCGGCGCCCCGGTGACGTGGGAGCCCATCGGAGAGGGCCAGGTGCTCAGCCTGCCCACCTATCCGTTCCAGCGCACCCGCTTCTGGCCCGAGCAGACCGTGCCCGCCGGATCGGCCACCCCCGCGCCTAGCCCCGAGCCCGCCGACTTCACCTTCGCCCACTCCTGGCGGCAGGACCCGGCGCGAGACACCCCCGCCGCCGCCCTCGTCCTGCCCGGTCCCCTCGTCGTCTTCGCCGACCCCGGCGGCGTGGGCACCGCCCTCGCCGACCTGGCCGCCGCCTCCGGGACCCCCGTGCTGGAGGTGATCGCCGGCGACGGCCCGCCGCGCCGTGAGGGCCGCCGCCTGACCATCGACCCCGCCGTCCCCGCCCACTACACCGACATCCTCACAACCCTCAACGACCCGTCGTACAGCCACGGCCCACTCCACGTCGCCCACCTGTGGAGCCTGACCTCCCCAGCGGGCTTGAACGGCACGGGTCTGCGGGCGGCGATCGCCAATGGCTTCGACAGCCTCATGCTGGCCCTGCAAGCGCTCGGCGACCTGCCCGGCGACCGGGGGGTGCGGCTGCTGACGGTCACCCGAGGCGCCGCCGAGATCCTCGGCGGCGACATCCCGGCACCCCACCAGGCCCTGGCCCACGGACTCGGCCGGGCGGCCCGCCACGAATACCCCGGCCTGACCTGGCAGGGCACCGACCTCGACCCCACCCCCGACGCCACCTTCGGCTTCACCACCTCCGACCCCGCCCCTGGCCCCGCGCTCGGTGCCCGATCGGATCTGGACGCCGCGCGGGTCGCCCGGGAACTGCTGCATCAGCCGGACCCCGACGCGACGACCCCGGAGGCGGACGACCCGCTCGCCGGATGGCGGCGTGGCCGTCGCTGGGTGCGGTCCTGGGCCCCGGTCGCCACCGCGCCGCCCCCTGCCCCCGTATGGCGCGAGGACGGGACGTACCTGATCACAGGCGGGACGCGCGGGCTCGGCATGGCCCTGGCCCAGCACCTCGTACGGGCAGGGGTGCGGCGGCTCGCGCTGGTGGGCCGCACTCCGCTGCGGCGCGGCGCGGCCGACGGCGAGCGGGCGGAGCGGACCCTGCGCGACGTCGCCGAGCTGGAGGCGAGCGGCGCGGAGGTGCTACTGCTCACCGCCGACACCGGCGTACCCGAACAGCTCAGGCAGGCGCTGCGGCGCGGCAGGGAGCACTTCGGCGCGCTGACCGGCGTGATCCACGCGGCCGGCCTGCCGGCGGGCGGCCTGCTGCGGCGGCGCACCGTGGCCGAGGCCGCAGCGGTGCTCGCGCCCAAGGTGCTGGCGATGGGACCGCTGGCCGAGCTGGTCGGCCCGGAGACCCCGGCCGCCGATCGGCCGGAGCTGCTCGTGCTGTACTCGTCCGCGGTGACCGCGTTCGGCGGCATCGGCGAGGGCGACTACTGCGCCGCCAACACCGTCCTGGACGCGTACGGCGACGCGCTGGCCGCCATCAGCCCGTCGACCAGGGTCGTGTCCGTCGCCTGGGGCCCCTGGCAGCACGACGTGTGGCAGTCGGAGAACCTCAAGTCGGCCGGCGGCCTGGCCGACCGGGTGGCCGCCTACCGCGCCCGCTACGGCTTCGCCGATGACGCCGGCTGCGACCTGCTGGACGGGATCGTGGCGGGCGGCCACGGCAGCGTGATGGCGGTGCGGCAGCCGCTGCACGAGGTGATGAGCGCCTGGTCCGACATGCTCGACCTGGACGACCTGATCGGCGCGGCCGCAGCGGTGCCGGCGGGCGAGCGGTTCCCGCGCCCGCAGCTGCGTACCGACTTCGCGGCGCCGCGGACCGAAGCGGAGACCGAGATGGCCGAGCTGTGGGGCGCCTACCTCGGCATCGACCGGGTCGGCGTGCACGACCCGTTCTTCGACCTCGGCGGCAACTCGCTGCTCGGCATGGCCATGGTGCTCGCCCTTGAGCAGAGGCTGGGCCACCCGGTCCCGCCCGCGCTGCTGTTCGAACACCCGACCATCGCGGAGTTCGCCGCCGCCTTGGACGGCGAAGGCGGCCCGGACGGCGGCGTACCGGAATCGCTCACCACCAGTTCGGCGCGGGGGCAGCGGCGGCGCCGGGCCCGTTCCAGTAACCGGAAATGAGGACGGAAGACGTGATCGACGACATCGAGGGCGAGAACTCCGGCACCGACATCGCGATCGTCGGCATGTCGGGCCGCTTCCCGGGGGCGTCCGACGTCGCCGAGCTGTGGTCCGCGATCCGGGCCGGCACATCCGGCATCACCCGGTTCACCGACGACGAGCTGCGGGCCGCCGGCGTCCCTGACGACCTGCTGGCCGATCCCGCGTACGTGAAGGCCGCGCCGGTGATCGAGGACGTCGAGCTGTTCGACGCGGCCTTCTTCGGGTTCAGCCCGAAGGAGGCGCAGATCCTCGACCCGCAGCACCGGCTGTTCCTTGAGCACAGCCACGCGGCACTGGAGGACGCCGGCTGCGACCCCAAGCGCTTCGACGGCTCGATCGGCGTCTTCGGCGGCTGCGCGCACAGCTCGTACATGCAGAACAACCTGCTGCCCAGCGGCATCGGCGAGGTCATGGGCGACCTCGCACTCGGGCTCGCCAACGACAAGGACTCGCTCACCACCCGCGTCGCCCACACGCTGGGCCTGTCCGGCCCGTCGTACGGCGTGCAGAGCTACTGCTCGACGTCGCTGGTCGCGGTCTGCGCCGCCGCCACCAGCCTGGCCGGGTTCGAATGCGATCTCGCCCTGGCCGGCGGCGTCGCGGTCAGCGTGCCGCAGCACGTCGGCTACCTCTACCAGCAGGGCGGGATCTCGCCGCCCGACGGCGAGTGCCGGGCCTTCGACGCGGGCGGCCTCGGCGCCCCGCTCGGCAGCGGCGTCGGCGTGGTCGCGCTGCGCCGGCTGGAGGACGCGCTCGCCGACGGCGACCAGATCTACGCCGTCCTGCGCGGCTGGGCGGTCAACAACGACGGCGGGCGCAAGGTCGGCTTCACCGCGCCCGGCGTGCAGGGCCAGGCCGCGGTGATGGCCGAGGCGCTGGCGAGCGCCGACCTGACGCCCGCCGACATCGACTACATCGAGGCGCACGGCACCGGCACCGCGCTCGGCGACGCCGCCGAACTGGCCGCGCTGCAGCAGGTGTTCCGCGGGCAGTCGCTGCTGATCGGCTCCGTCAAGACCAACCTCGGCCACCTCGACCGGGCCGCCGGCGTCACCAACCTCATCAAGGCGGCCCTCGCGCTGCGCAACGACGAGATCCCGGCGACGCTCAACCTGTCGGCGCCCAACCAGCAACTCGCCGCCGGTGACGCCCAGTTGGAGGTGGTCACCCGGCTGCGCGCCTGGCCGCGCGAGGCGGGACACACCCGGCGGGCGGGCGTGAGCGCGTTCGGCATCGGCGGCACCAACGCGCACGTGGTGCTGGAGGAGGCGCCGCTCGTCCCCAGGACCGAGGAGGAGCCCCGGCCCGAGCCGCTGGTGTGGTCCGCGCGCTCGGCCGCCGCCGCCGACGCGATGACCCAGCGGCTCGCCGCGCATCTCGCGGGCCCCGGCGGCGGCACGCGCCTCGCCGACGTCGCCCACACGCTGCAGAGCGGACGCCAGGTCTTCGCCCACCGCAGGACGCTGGTCGCCTCGTCCACCGCCGAGGCCGCCGCGGCCCTGCGCGACGGGGCGGTGCTCGGCCGCGAGGAGAGCCGCGCCGACCGGCCCGTGGCCTTCCTCATCGCGGGCACCGGCGAGCAGTACCCCGGCATGGCCGCCGAGCTTTACCGCACCGAGCCCGTCTTCCGCAAAGTGCTCGACGAGTGCCGCGCCGTCCTGCGCCGCCGCATGGGCGGGGACGACCCGCTCGCCGAGATGCTCGCCCCCCGCCGCACCGAGGAGGCCGGCGGGCTGGGCGCTCTGCTCGGTCGCGGCCCGGCCGCCGCCGCGACCCCGACCGCCGTCCTGCAGCCCGCCCTGTTCGCGGTCGAGTACGCGCTCGCCCGCCTGGTGCAGGCGTGGGGCGTCCAGCCCGCCATCCTGGCCGGATACAGCCTGGGCGAGTACGTCGCCGCCTGCCTCGCCGGGGTGCTGTCCCTGGAGTCGGCGCTCGCCCTGGTGGCGCACCGCGCGAGCCTCATCGGCGAACTGCCCGAAGGCTCGATGAGCGCCGTGCCGCTGTCCGCCGCCGACGCCGTCGAACGCCTGCGGCGCGCCGGGATCTCCGGCGTGGACGTCGCCGCCGTGAGCGGACCCGAGCTCACCGTGCTGGCGGGCGAACCGCACGCCATGGCGGCGGTACGCGCGCTGCTGGAGGCCGACGCGGTGCCGTGCCGCCCGCTGGCCACCACCCACGCCTTCCACTCGGCCATGATGGAGCCGATCCGCGCGCCGCTCACCGCGTGGATCGCCGCCAACGTGCCGCTGAACGCGCCCCGCGTGCCGTACGTCTCCAACGTCACCGGCGCCCTGGCCACGGCCGAGCAGGTGACGGACCCGGCCTACTGGGCCGAGCACATGTGCGCGCCGGTCCAATTCGACGCCGTCCTGGCCACGCTGCTGCGGGAGGAGGGCGACGCGGCGCTGCTGGAGATCGGCCCCGGCCAGTCGCTCGGCGCGATGGCGCGCGGACACCGGGACTGCGCCCGCGAACGCTGGCCGCTGATCGTCGGCACCCTGCCGGGCGCCCAGGACCCCCGCGCGGCCGGCGCCGCCCTGGCCGACGCGGCCGGCCGGCTCTGGCTGGCGGGCGTGGCGCTCGACTGGCCCGGCTACCAGCAGGACCGGCCGGTGGCCAAGGCCGGCCTGCCCACCTACCCGTTCCAGCGCGAACGCTACTGGGTCGACCCGCCCGCCACCGCCCTTCCCCGCCCCGCCGCCACTCTCGGCGCACCTTCCCCCGCTGCCGCCCAAGGTGCTGGTACGGGTGCCGCTCCCGGTGCCGCCAAGTCGACGGCCGAGCCGCACGTGCGACTCCTGACCCCGCGCTGGACCCCGGCGGACACGCCCGAAGCGTCCACCACGGGCACGCCTGAGGCGCTCGCCCGCTGCGTCCTGCTGGGTGGCCGTGCCCAGGCGGCTGAGACTTTGGCCCGTACGTTGCGCGCCCACGGCCTCGAGGTCGTGACCGTCGCCCCGTCGGACACCTCTGCCGAGGTTCCGGGTGGGCTCGCCGAGACCTCGGGCGGCGGCCGTACCGTCCTGGTGGATCTGCGCCTCCTCGACGAGGAGGACCCTTCCGCCGGCGCGCACGACGGGCTGCTTCCACTGGCCCGGCTGCTCGACGCCTGGGGTGAGGCCGGTGACGGGGTACGGATCATCCTGGCCACCTCCGGCGGGCAGGCCGTGGCGGAGGGCGAGGTGCCCGCGCTCCGGCAGGCCGCCGCCGCGACCCTGCCGATGGTCGCCAACCAGGAATACCTGAACCTCGACTGCGCCACCGTGGACCTCGACCCGGCGGCGAGCCCTGACGCCGTCGCCGAGGCACTCGCCGCCGAGGTGAGCCGGCCCTCCGGCGAGGTGTTCGTCGCCTACCGCGACGGCCGCCGCCTGGTCCGCGCCTTCACCCCGGACGAGCCCGTCAAGACGGTGCCTGACCGTTCTGCCCAAGGAGTGCCGGACGGGTCTCGTCGGGCCGTGCCGGAAGGGGCCGAGCAGGGTGTGCCGGAGGTTGTCGCCGCTGTTCGGGAGGGGGGCACGTACCTGATCACCGGTGGGCTCAGTGATGTGGCGCTGCTCGTGGCCGAGCATCTGGTCCGGGCCGGTGCCGGGCGGCTGGTCCTGACCAGTCGCGGTGGGGTGCCCGACGTCGAGGGGGATCCGCGCCGGGAAGCGGTGCGGCGGTTGCGGGAGCTCGGGGCCGAGGTGCTCACCCCTCGGGTCGACGTCACCGACGAGGCCGCCATGCGGGCGCTGCTCGACGGCGAGCAACGGTTGGACGGCGTGGTGCACGCCGCCGCCGACACCCGGCCTGACACCTTCCGCCCGCTGCGCGATCTGGACGAGGCCGCCGTCGAGCGGCACTTCACCGCCAAGGTGACCGGCGCGCTGGTCCTGGAACGGCTGCTGAACGCGTTGCCCGCCGATCGCGCCCCGAGTTTCTGTGTGCTGTTCTCCTCCACCTCCGCCGTGCTCGGCGGCGTCGCGTTCGCCGGTTACGCCGCGGCCAACGCCGCCCTGACCGCGATCGGCCTGCGCAACCACGCCCGCGGGACGCGTACACGATGGGTGAGCGCCGGCTGGGACACCTGGGCGGTCACGCTGGGCCGGGTCGAGGGCGGCTTCGGCGCGGCCATGGCCGCGCACTCCATGACGGCCGAGCAGGCGCTCGCCGCCTTCGACGAGCTGCTGGTCACCTCCCGGCCCAGCCTGGTGGTGGCCGCCGGCGGCCTGGACGACCGGCTGCCGCACGCCCTCGCCGCCGACTTCGACGGCCCGGCCGCAAGCGCCGCGGGCGCCGGGACCGGCGACCGGTTTCCGCGCCCGGAGCTGCCACAGCCTTACACTCCGCCGCTGTCGGCGACGGAACGCGACCTGGCCGGCCTCTGGTCGGAGGTGCTCGGCGTCGAACCGGTCGGCACCCGGGACAACTTCTTCGACCTCGGCGGCAATTCGCTGGTCGCGCTCCAGATGCTCGCGCTGGTGAAGAAGCGCTTCGGTGTGGCGGTGCCGACGGTCTCGCTGTTCGAGGCGCCGACGGTGGGCACGCTGGCCACCACCCTGGACGAACGCCGCACCCCGGCAGCGCTTAAGGGCGCCGGGCTGCCCGTGTTCGCCCGTGACAGGGGGGCGCCTCCCTCGGGCGACGACGACAGGCGGATCGCCATCGTCGGCATGGCGGGGCACTTCCCCGGCGCCTCCGACGTGGGACAGTTCTGGCGCAACCTGCGCGACGGCGTCGAGTCCATCAGCTTCTTCTCCGAGGAGGAGCTGCTGGCCGCCGGGGCCGACCCCGAGCAGATCAAGGACCCCGCGTACGTCCGCGCCCGGCCGGTGCTGGACGACATCAGCGGCTTCGACGCGGCCTTCTTCGGCATGAGCCCCCGGATGGCCGCGATCAACGATCCGCAGCAGCGGGCCTTCCTGGAGGTGTGCTGGGAGGCGCTGGAGCACGGCGGCTACGCGGCCCCCGGCCACCGGGGCCGGGTAGGCGTGTTCGGCGGCGCCAACATCAGCACCTACCTGCTGCGGATGACGGACCACCTGCTGGGCGGCGGGCAGCAGGAGTTCAGTGACTTCGAGGTCATCATGGGCAACGACAAGGACGCCCTGACCACGACGGTCTCCTACCTGCTCGACCTGTACGGCCCGAGCGTGGCGGTCCAGACCTTCTGCTCCACCTCGCTGGTGGCCGCGCACCTGGCGGTGCAGAGCCTGCGCAACGGCGAATGCGAGCTGGCCCTGGCCGGAGGCGTCTCGATCCGGGTGCCCGACCGGGTCGGCCACCTGTTCGGCCCCGGCGGGCAGGAGTCGCCGGACGGCCACGTGCGCGCCTTCGACGCCCAGGCGCGGGGCAGCATGTTCGGCGACGGCGCGGCGGCCGTCCTGCTCAAGCGGCTGCCCGACGCGGTGCGCGACGGCGACCACATCTGGGCGGTGATCCGCGGCTCCGCGATGAACAACGACGGCGCGCTCAAGGTCGGCTACACCGCGCCCAGCGTCGTCGGCCAGTCCAGGGTGATCGCGGACGCGATGGCCGACGCGGGCGTCACCGGCGAGGACATCAGCTACGTCGAGGCGCACGGCACCGCCACCGAGCTGGGCGACCCGATCGAGGTGGCCGCGCTGACCCGCGCGTTCGGCCCCACCCGGGACAAGGAGTACTGCCCGATCGGGTCGGTGAAGACCAACGTCGGCCACCTCGACCGGGCCGCCGGCGCCAGCGGGCTGATCAAGACGTCGTTCGCGGTGCGCGAGGGCGTGATCCCGCCCACCCTGCACTACACCAGCCCGAACCCGGAGATCGACTTCGAGGACAGCCCGTTCTACGTCAACGCCGAGCTGTCCCCGTGGCGGACACGCGACGGCCGCCCGCGGATCGCGGGCCTCAACTCCCTCGGCATGGGAGGCACCAACGTGCACATGGTCATCGAGGAACCGCCCGTCCGTCCCGGCGCACCGCCGCAGGCCCGCCGCTTCCAGGTGCTGCCCGTCTCAGCGCGCAACGCCCCGGCGGCCGACGCCGCGGTACGGCGGCTCGGCGAGCACCTGGCCGCCGAGCCCGGCGCGCCGCTGGCCGATGTGGCCTACACCCTCCAGGTCGGGCGCAAGACGTTCGAGCACCGGCGGGCACTGGTCGCCGCCGACGGCGCGTCCGCCGCGACCGCCCTGACCGGACCGCGCCAGGAAGGACTGCTGGGCCGGGTGGACACCGTACAGGGCCGCCGGACCGCCTTCCTGCTGGCCGGCGTCGGCGAGCAGTACCCCGGCCTGGCCGCCGACCTCTACCACCACGAGCCGACCTTCCGCACCGCCCTGGACGAGTGCCTGACACTCCTGAACCAGCACCTCAACAGCACCGACAGCACCGGCGACAGCGCCGCGAGCACCGGCACCGGCAGCGTCTATATCGCTGACCTGCTGATCGGTGCGCGCGAGGCGGGCGCGGGCCTGGCCGCGCTGCTGGGGCGGGCGCCCGCGGAAGGGGCGACGGGCCGCGCCGCCGCGCTGCAGCGCACGGAGGTGGCCCAGCCCGCGCTGTTCGCCGTGGAGTACGCACTCGCGCGCACGCTGATGTCCTGGGGGCTGCAACCGGCGATCATGCTCGGCTACAGCCTCGGCGAGTACGTCGCCGCCTGCCTCGCCGGCGTCCTGTCGCTGCCCGACGCCATCGCCCTGGTCACCCACCGGGCCCGGCTGATCTCCGGGATGCCGCCGGGCGCGATGCTGGCCATCTCCCTCCCGGCGGGCGACCTGCGCAGGCGCTTCCGGCTGGAGGAACGCGGGCTGGACGTCGCCGCCGTCAACGGCCCCCAGGCGGTCGTGGTCGCCGGGCCGGTCGAGGCGGTCGAGACGCTGGCCGGGGACCTGCGGCAGGCCGAGATCGCGTGCCGCACGCTGGAGACCACCCACGCCTTCCACTCCCGCATGCTGGAGCCGCTGACCGACGAGCTCACCCAGTGGATCAAGGCCGAGGTCACGCTCAACCTGCCGGCGTTGCCGTACATCTCGAACGTGACCGGCGCGCTGGCCGACGCCGAGCTCGTCTGCGACCCCGGCTACTGGGCCCGGCACATGTGCGCGACCGTGCGCTTCCAGGCGGGGGTCGACACCCTGCTGGCCGAGCCGGAGCTCGCCATGGTCGAGATCGGTCCCGGTCAGTCGCTGGGGGCGCTGGTGCGCGGGGCGGGCTGCCCGGCGGAACGCTGGTCGTTGATCACCCACACGCTGCCCGCCGCGAGCGACCCCACGCCGGGTGACGAGGTGCTGGCGGGCAGCCTGGCCCGGCTCTGGCTCGGCGGTGTCACCATCGGCTGGGACGCCTACCACGGTCGCGTCGAGGGCGCCGACCCGGCGACGCTGCCCGGCCGGGTGCCGCTGCCCACGTACCCGTTCCAGCGGCAGCGTTACTGGATCGACCCGCCCGCCAGGAAGGAGCGGGCGGCCGAGCCGGAGGACCTGTTCGAGGCCATCACGACCCTGCCCAAACTGCCCGAGGAGCAGTGGCTCTACCTGCCCGTGTGGCGGCAGACGGCCGCGCCCGCGCCGGCGGAGCGGCAGCCCGCCTCGTGGCTGGTCTTCACCCGCGCGGGCCTCGCAGACAAGGCGCTCGCCGACCTACGCGAAGCCGCCGCCGCAACCGGCGCCACGATCACGCCAGTACGCCCCGGCGAGACGTACGCCGTCAACGGCGAGGGGCACACGGTCAGGCCGGGCAGTGTCGCCGACATGCTCGCCGTGCTGCGCGACCTGCGTACGGCGGGACGGCGGCTGGAGCGGGTCGTCCACCTGTGGACGCTGGAACGGGCGCCGCACGACACCACCATCGCGTACGGCCTGCACACGCTCGTCGCGCTGGCCAGGGCGGCAGGGGAGTCCGGCATCGGCGACTGGTCGCTCGACGTGGCCGTCTCCGGCACCCAGCGGGTCCTGGGGGAGGAGGTGGCGCATCCCGCCGGCGCGACCCTGATGGGACCGTCCCTGGTGATCCCGTTGGAGTATCCGGGCGTGACCACCCGGCTGATCGACCTCCCGGCCGGCCCGTCCGCACGCGACCTGCACGGCCTGACCGCCGAGCTGGCCCGCCCGCAGCACGACCGTACGGTCGCGCTGAGGCACGGCCGCCGCTACATCCCCGACTACGCCGTGATGCAGCCCCCACCGCTGCCCGGCGGACCGGTCGCCGATGCCACCGGGCTGCGGGAGGGCGGTGTCTACCTGATCACCGGTGGGCTGGGCGGCATCGCCCTCGGCCTGGCCGGGCATCTGGCCCGCGACTACCGGGCCAAGCTCGTCCTGCTGGCCCGGCGTGGCCTGCCACCGCGCGCCGAGTGGCCCGCGATCCTGGCCACCGGCGGCTCAGGCGGCAGTGGTGGCTCCGGTGGGCGTTCGGTGGATGAGGTGACGTGGCGGAGGGTGGCGCAGGTCACCGAGTTGATCTCGCTCGGCGCCGAGGTGGAGATCGTCGCCGGGGACGTCGCGGACGCCGGGGACGTGCGCCGGGCCGTGGAGGCGGCCACCGAGCGCTTCGGCGCGCTGCACGGCGTGCTGCACGCGGCGGGCGTACCGGCCATGGGGCTGATGCAGTTCAAGCGGCCCGAGGAGCTGGACGAGGTGCTCGCCCCCAAGATCGGCGGCACGCTGGCGCTGGCCGAGGCGCTGCGCATCGGCCGCGAGGACGAGGTCGAGTTGGACCTGCTGGTGCTGTTCTCCTCGATCACCTCCGCGACCGGCGGCGGCCCCGGCCAGGTCGACTACTGCGCCGCCAACGCCTTCCTGGACGGCTACGCCCACGAGCTCGCCGCGACCGGGCGCCGGGTGGTGTCCGTCGGCTGGGGCGAGTGGACGTGGAACGCGTGGGAGGCCGGTCTCGCCGGGTACGAGGAGGCGCTGCGCGACTTCTTCCGGCAGAACCGGGCCCGTGTCGGCATCGAGTTCGCCGACGGCTGGCGCTCGCTGCTGCGGGCGCTGGCGACCGGGGAATCCCACGTCATCGTGTCCACCCAGGACTTCCCCACGCTGGTGAGCGGCAGCTCCCGCTTCACCCTGGAGGCGGTGACCTCCCCTGCGATGGGCGGCGGCGGCGAGCTGCACCCCAGGCCCGAGCTGGTCACCAACTACCAGGAGCCCGCCGACGCCACCGAGGAGGCCATCGCCGCGATCTGGGGCGAGTCACTGCGCCTGGACCGGGTCGGCGTGCTGGACAACTACTTCGAACTGGGCGGCAACTCGCTGCTCGGCGTCGCCATCGTGGCCGCGGTCCGGCGCGCGTTCAAGCTGCCGGAGCTGCCGCCGCACATCCTCTACGAGTCGCCGACCGTGGCCGCGCTGAGCCGCACCGTCGAGGCGCTCGCCTCGGGCGCGGCGCCGGCCGCCACCGAAGGCGGCAGCCAGGTACGGGCCCAGCTGCGGCGCTCGGGATTGGAGGCCGCCGCGCGCAGGCGCGGAAGGTGACGGCGACCACGGAACCAACGCCGCGATCAAGGAGCGGAACCGATGAGGGAAGCGGAGATGACATGTCAGTAATCGGGGTGATCGGCGCCGGCGTCATGGGAGTCGGCGTCGCCCAGAACCTCGCCTCGACCGGGCACGACGTGGTGCTGGTCGACAAGGACGAGAAGACCCTGGCCGCCGCGCTGGCGACCATCGAGCGCAACAGCCGGATGAGCCGCCTCATGGGCGGCCCCGCCCTGGACGCCGACGAGATCCTGTCCAGGATCACCACGGCGGTCGGCGCCGCGGGCGCGGCCAAGGCCGAGATCGTCATCGAGAACGTGACCGAGAACTGGGACGTCAAGCGGGAGGTGTACGAGACGCTCGACGCCGAGTGCGGTCCCGACACCGTCTTCGTCGTCAACACCTCGGCCATCCCGATCACCAAGGTCGCCGCCGTCACCGGCCGGCCGGACAAGGTGGTCGGCGTGCACTTCATGAACCCGGTGCCGGCCAAGCCGGTCGTGGAGCTGATCCCCGGCTTCCACACCTCACCGGAGACGGTCGAGCGCACCAAGGACCTGCTGCACGCCATGGGCAAGAAGGCCGTGCACGTCAAGGACTCGTGCGGCTTCATCTCCAACCGGGTGCTGATGCTCACCGTCAACGAGGCGGCCTTCCTCGTGCACGAGGGCGTGGCGGACGCCGCGTCCGTGGACGAGGTGTTCCGCGGCTGCTTCGGCCACCCGATGGGACCGCTGGAGACCGCCGACCTGATCGGCGTCGACACGATCCTCTACAGCGTCGAAGTGCTCTACGAGCACTACGCCGACAGTAAGTACCGCCCCTGCCCGCTGCTGAAGCAGATGACCGACGCCGGGCTGCACGGCCGGAAGAGCGGCCGCGGTTTCTACACCTACGACTCGAACTGAAGACGAACTGAAACGGAGCAACGCCCATGTCCACCACCGCAAAGGATCAGATTCTCACCTTCGTCCGCGAGCGCTACCCGCAGGCGGAGATCGACGCGTCGCAGGACATCTTCGCCCTCGGCTTCGTCAACTCGCTGTTCGCGATGGAGCTGGTGATGTTCGTGGAGAAGACGTTCGGGATCACCATCCCGAACGAGGAGCTGCGGATCGACAACTTCCGCACCGCCGACACGATGGCGAGCCTGGTGGCGAGGCTCTCGGCCGACCTGGCCGTGGCGTGACCCTCACCGACCCGGCGCCCGCCACCCGCACCGCCGACCGGGTCACGGACCGTACGTCGGCCCGCGCCTTCGTCGACACCCACGTGGTGCCGTACGCCGACGTCTACGACCGGGCCGGCCGGGTGCCGGAGGATCTGCTCCAGCGGGTCGCCGAGGCGGGCCTGTGGGCGCCCTTCCTGCCGCCCGGCTCGGGCGGCGCCGGGATGGACCTGGTCACGCTCGGGGAGGTGCACGAGGAGGTCGGGCGCGGCTGCTCCTCCCTGCGCAGCCTGCTCACCGTGCACACGATGGTGTCGTGGACGGTGCAGCGCTGGGGCACCCCCGCCCAGCGGGAGCGGTGGACGACGCTGCTCGGCAGCGGGCAGGTGCTCGGCGCGTTCTGCCTGTCCGAGCCCGGCGCCGGCAGTGACACCTCGGGGATCACCACGACCGCCGCCGAGTCGGGTGGCGGCTGGGTGCTCAACGGGGTCAAGACGTGGACCACGGGCGGCCAGCGGGCGGACCTGTTCCTGGTGTTCGCCCGCACGGCCGCCAGCATCGGCGCCTTCCTCGTGCCGAGGGAGGCGCCGGGCGTCCGGGTCCGCCCCATCCACGACATGCTGGGCACCCGCGCCTCCATGCTGGCGGAGATCTCCTTCGACGACGTCGTCCTCGGGCCGGACGCGCTGCTCGGCCCGAGCGGCTTCACCGCCGGCATGGTGCTCACCGGCACCCTCGACCTCGGCCGCTACAGCGTGGCGGCGGGCTCGCTGGGCATCCTCCAGGCGTGCCTGGAGGCGTCGTCCGGCTACGCCGCGCGGCGCAGGGTGGGCGGCTCGGCCCTGCGTGAGCTGCCCCTGATCCAGGCGAAGCTCTCCGACATGGTCACCGACGCGCGGGCGGCCCGGCTGCTGGTCGCCGAGGCCGGCCGCCTCAAGGACGCCGGGGAGTCGGCGACGCTCATGGCCACCTGGGTGGCGAAGTACTTCGCCTCGACGGCCGCCGTCCGGCACGCGGCCGAGGCCGTGCAGATCCACGGCGCCAACGGGTGCAGCCCGGACTACCCGGTGGCCCGGCTGTACCGCGACGCCAAGGTGATGGAGATCATCGAAGGCAGCAACGAGATCCAGCGGATCACCATCGCCGGCCAGGCGGAAAGGGAGAAGACGACGTGACCGTGACCACCTCGACCACCTCGGCCACCCCGGCCGCCCCGCTCCCGGAGAAGCCGAAGCGGGGCCGGATCAAGTGCATCGTGTGGGACCTCGACAACACCCTGTGGAACGGGGTGCTCCTGGAGGACGGCGACGTCACCGTACGGCCGGCCGTCGTCGAGCGGATCCACGAGCTGGACCGCAAGGGCGTCCTGCACTCCATCGCCAGCAAGAACGACAGGGACGCGGCCATGGCCAAGCTGCGCGCCCTCGGGCTGGAGGAGATGTTCCTGTACCCGCAGATCAACTGGAACCCCAAGTCGGACTCCATCCGGCACCTCGCCACGGCGCTCAACCTCGGCCTGGACGCCTTCGCGTTCGTCGACGACCAGGAGTTCGAGCGCGCCGAGGTGGCCCACGGCCTCCCCGAGGTGACCTGCGTGGACATCCTGGAGCTGGACGAGGCGCTGGCACGGCCGGAGTTCCGGCCACGCTTCGTCACCGACGAGTCGGCGCTCCGCCGCGAGATGTACCGCGGCCAGATCGCCAGACAGGAGCTGGAGAGCGAGTTCGTCGGCACGAACGAGGAGTTCCTGGCCGGCCTGGAGATGTCGTTCACCATCTCCCCCGCCAGAAGGGAGGACCTGCAGCGCGCCGAGGAGCTGACGGTGCGCACCAACCAGCTCAACTCCACCGGGCGCACCTACTCCTACGAGGAGCTGGACGCGCTGCGCGAGTCGCCGGACCACCTGCTCCTGGTGGCCTCGCTCACCGACAGGTTCGGCGGCTACGGCAAGATCGGCCTGGCTCTGGTGGAGAAGGGCGAGGACGCCTGGTGGCTGCGCATGATGCTGATGTCGTGCCGGGTGATGTCCCGCGGCGTCGGCATGGTGCTGCTCAACCACATCATGCGGCTGGCAGCGGAAGCGGGCGCGACCGTACGGGCGGACTTCGTGGAGACCGGGCGCAACCGCATGATGCAGGTGACGTACGCCTTCGCCGGGTTCCACGAGGCGAGCCGGGAAGGCGCGCACGTCGTCCTGGAAGCCGACCTGAGCGCCGTGCAGCCCCCGCCGGCGTACGTGAGACTCGAGATCGTCGAGTGAGGGACCGACATGACCGTCTATGACGAGACGAGCGACGCCCTGCTGACCCAGTGGCTGCCGTTCCGCACCCTGACCGGCGCGGAGCCGGGCGCGCTGCCGCTGTACTGCCTGCCGCACGCGGGCGGCGCGGCGTCGGCGTTCCGGCAGTGGCAGCGCAAACTGCCGGGCGTCGCGGTGCAGCCGGTGCAGCTCCCCGGCAGGGAGAGCCGGCACCGGCAGCCGCCCTACCGGCTCATGGAGCCGCTGGTCTCCGACCTCGCCGACGCGGTGCTCGCCGACGTGGCGCTGTCGGCCGCGGGCCACAGATACGCCCTGTACGGACACAGCCTCGGCGGCCTGGTGGCCTTCGAGCTGGTCAGGGAGGTCAGGCGGCGGGGCGGGCCGGAGCCGGTGCACCTGTTCGTCTCCGGCTCCGACGCCCCGCACATCACCTACGAGGACGGGCCGCCGGTGAGCGGGATGACCAGGGCGGAGGTGGTCGGGCTGCTGCGCAAGCTGGGCGGCACGCCGGAGTGGCTGCTGGCCGACCAGGGCGCGCTGGAGATGATCCTGCCCGCCGTGCAGGCCGACTTCACCGTCAAGGAGACCTACCGCTACACGCCGGAGCCGCCGCTGGCCGTGCCGATCTCGGTGCTGCCCAGCGGCTCCGACCCCCGGGTGGCGCCGGAGAAGGTGGCGGCCTGGCGGGAGCAGACCGCGCGGGAGTTCGCCCTGCACCCGTTCGACGGCGGCCACTTCGCCGTGTTCGAGCAGGCGGACCGCACCCGGGCGATCGTGGCGGAGGCGCTGCGCCCATGGGCGTGAGGCTGTGGCGGGTCCACCTGGACCGCCCGGAGCGGGCGGGGGAGCCGGGGCGGTGGCACTGCCTGTCCGGCGCCGAACGCGACAAGGCCGCCGCCTTCGCCGACCCCCTCGCCCGGCGCCGGTACGTGGCCGCCCACGCGGCCCTGCGCCACGTCCTCGGCCGGTTGTGCGGCGTGCCCGCCGCCCGGCTCGCCTTCGGGACGGAGGAGTCGGGCCGCCCCTGCCTGCTGGCCCGCACGCCCCGGCCCGACTTCAACCTGTCCCACTCGGAGGAGTGGGCGCTGATCGCGGTGGCCGCGCCGGGGTCACGGGTGGGCGTCGACGTCGAACGCGTCCGCCCCGACCTCGACCACCGGGAGATGGCCCGGCGGATCTACCAGCCGGAGGAGGCCGCCAGGGTGTGCGCGGCCGCCCCCGACGCGGGCCTCGCGGAATACTTCCGGCTCTGGACGGCCAAGGAGGCGTACGTCAAGGCGACCGGGGCCGGGCTGGCCGGCCTGCGCGACGTCCTCGTCCGCCCGGCCGCCGCCACCTGCGAGCAGAGCCGGGCGGGAAGCGCGGTCTTCCGCTCCCTGCCCGGCTCCCCGGCCCCGGTCCGCTGGCTGGACGTCGCCCCCGGCTACGCCGCCGCGCTGGTCACGACCGCTTCGACACCGGCACCACGTACCGGCTGAAGACCAGGTCGCGCAGCACGTCGTCGCCGCCCTCCACGATCGAGACGTACCGCATGTCACGCAGCAGCTTGCCGATCACCGCATCGTGGGTGTAGCCGAGGCCGCCGAACATCTCCGACGCCGTCGAGGCGATCTGCCAGCCGGTCTGGCCGCAGAACATCTTCGTGGTCAGCGCCGACTTCAGCGTGCCCACCCGCATGAACTCCTCACCCGCGTCGGGCCGGGCCGCGATCGCGTCGTAGGCGCGGGCGGCGGCCAGGCACTGGTTGGTCATGACCTCGATCTGCATCTCGAACTGGCCCAGCCGGCCGGCGAAGACCGCGTTCGCCGACAGCGGCGCGCCCTTGACCGACTTGGACTTGCCGTACTCCATGCACACGTCGCGGATGCGGCGGGCGATGCCCAGCGCCGTGGTGGCGATCAGGACGCGGCTGGCGTTCAGGCCGATCTCCAGCAGGCGCAGCCCGTTCCCGCGCAGGACGTTGCCGGCCGGGACGCGGACGCCGGACAGCGACACCTGGTAGGTCGCCGAGGAACGCAGCCCGATCACGTCCCAGCGCTTGTCCACGGTGACGCCGGGCGCGTCGCCCGGCACCAGCACCGCCAGGTAGCCCGACGGGTCGTCCTCGGCACGCGCGATCACCACGAGGAACTTCGCGAAGCCGGTGTTCGTGGAGAACGCCTTCTGACCGTCCAGCACGATCATGTCGCCCTCGCGCCGCGCGGTCGTGCCGATCCTGGCCAGTTCGCTGCCCGCGGCGTGCTCACTGCCCAGGGTGGCGGCGAAGCCACCGGCGGACAGCCCGCCGAGATGCTCCTTGCGCAGCTCCTCGCCGCCGTACCACTGGACCATGCTCGTGGTGAGCACCGGGATGAACAGGGTGAAAGCCACACCCGCGTCGGCGTAGGCCAGGTCGGAGACGATACGGACGCTCTCCTCCAGGCCGAGCCCGAGCCCGCCGTACTCCTCGGGCAGCCACCAGCCGGACAGCCCGGTGCGCGCGAACCGCTCATAGAGCGGCAGCGGCGCCTCGGCCAGCGAGTCGAGGTAGGCGTCCTTGCCGGCCAGCTCACGCCGGACGAACCCCTGCAGGGCGCGCAGATGCTCGGGACGGTTCATCTCCTCACCCCTCGTCGCGAGAGTCGAGCAGCTCGGCCAGCTGGCGCACGGTCGGGCACTCCAGCAGGCCGGTCACCGGCACGGAGGCGTTCAGCGCCTTGCGGATCCGGGTGGTCAGCTCGATCGCCAGCAGCGAGTGCCCGCCCAGCTCGAAGAAGTTGTCCAGCGCGCCGATCGGCTCGATGGCGAGCACCCGCGACCAGATCGCGGCGAGCGTGGCCTCGGTGCCCTCCCGCGGCTCGACGTAGGGGTTGTTCAGCTCGGGGCGCGGGTGGCGCTCCTGGTCGTCGGCCTCGTCCCCGGCCTCGTGGATGTCGCCGGTGACCCACTGCGCGACGCGGCCGTCCAGGGAGCCGGTCGAGATGACCAGGTGCCCGGCCCGGTCGGCGGCCGACAGCGCCCGCTCGAACACGTCCACGCCCTCGGCGGGCGCCATCGCGAAGTCGATGACCGCACCGCTGTGCCCTTCGACCCGGTCCGGGTCGATGTTCCAGGTGTCCCAGTCGACCGTGACCCACCGGCCCCGGCCCGCCGTACGGGCGACGCGGACGTAGGCGTCCAGCGCGGCGTTCGCGGCCGCGTACGGCGCCAGCGTCATCCCGCCGAGCACGGCCGCGATCGACGACAGCGTGATCCGGCGATCCGCGGCGTGCTCGCCGAGCACCTTCTGCAGCACGTGGAACCCGGTCACCTTGGCGTCCAGGTGCGCCTCGCACTGCTGGCGGTCCATCAGGTGGGCGAAGTTGAAGTACGCCCCGTCCTGCACGCCGGCGCCGTGCACCACCACGTCGATGCCACCGAACCGGGCCACCGCCTGCTCCACCACGGCCCGCATCGCGTCCTCGTCCGCCACGTCGGCGGACAGGGCGAGCACCGTGGCGCCGCGCTCCTCCAGGTCCACGATGTTGCGGATGTGCCGGGCGGCCCGCTCCCCGCCGGGCGGCGTGGCGGCGAGATAGTCGTCCCACTCCTGCCTGGGCGGCAGCTCGCTGCGCGCGGTCAGGACCAGGCGGCAGCCGTACGCGCCGGCCAGGTGCCGGGACAGGACCAGGCCGACGTCACCGAGACCGCCGGTGATGAGCACGGTGTCGCCGTCGCGGAACGGCCGCTCCTCCTGCTCGGGCGCCTCGATCGGGTACTGCTCGTAGTGCCGCACCCAGGTCTCGCCGGCGCGGATCGCCACCGGCCCCTCGTACGCGCAGACGGCCGCCGCCAGGACGGTGGCGGCGTCGGCCGTGTCGTCCACGTCGATGGCCCGGCAGCGCAGCCGCGGGTTCTCCTGGGCCAGGCTCGGCGCGAGCGTCCCGAGGGTGGCGTGCTCCGGGTGGCGCAGGTCGGCCCCGGCCACGCTGACCGCCTCGGGGGTGAGCAGGACCAGCTCGGCACGGGGAGCCGAGCCGGTGTTGTCGATCAGCTCCCTGGCCAGCGCCAGCACCGAGTAGAAGCCGCGCCGCTGCTCGGCCGCGAAGTGCGCCACCGGGTCGTCGCCAGGATCCGCCCCGGCGGCCAGGCTGAAGCCGTGCACGATCGCGCGCGGCGCCGCCACCAGGGAGAACATCACCTCGGCGAGGTCGTCGGCGGTGCCCACCCGGACCGTGTAGTCGCCGGTGTCGTCCTGGTGGAAGCGCTCGCCCGGCCGTACCGTCGTCACCTCGGCCCCGGCCGCCACCAGCCGCTCGACCAGCCTCTCCGCGCGCGGCTCGGCGGCGAGGACCAGCCACGGCCCGGCCTCGCGCAGCCGTTCGTCCAGGCCCGCGACGGGCAGCGGCCGCTGCCGCCAGCCCGGCAGGTACGTCCACCGCGCCCGGTCGAAGGTCTTCCCGGTGCCGATGTGCGGCTGCGCCTGGTCGTCCTGCTGGCCGACCCAGTACCTGCGGCGCTGGAAGGGGTAGGTCGGCAGCTCCACCCGGCGTCCCGCGCCGCCGTGCAACTTGGCCCAGTCGATGGCGCTG
This sequence comes from Nonomuraea glycinis, assembly GCF_014646515.1. Classification (GTDB taxonomy): domain Bacteria; phylum Actinomycetota; class Actinomycetes; order Streptosporangiales; family Streptosporangiaceae; genus Nonomuraea; species Nonomuraea glycinis. The sequence goes on along the minus strand of NZ_BMNK01000008.1, from coordinate 393,829 downwards.
CCGGCCAGCCAGAGCCGCGCCACGGTGGCGAGCAGCCACTCGGCGGCGCCGGCGCGCTCGTCCGGCGAGACGTCCACCGTCTCGACGCCGTCCTCCGCATCGCTGACACTCACCCCGACCCCGCGCAGCCCGTCAGCCAGCGCGGCGAGCGCCTCCTCCCGCCCGGCCGCCGCCACGTCCGAGCTCGGGCGCAGGACGGTGTTGACGGCCGCGTGCAGCTCGGCCCACCACCCCTCCGGTACGCCGGAGTCCGGTACGGCCAGCCGTACCTTGGGGTTGCGCCGCTGGGTCTTGCCGTCGATCCAGCGCGAGGAGTCACCCAGGGCGGCGACGGCGTCCGCACGGTCCTGGCACACCACGGCCCGCCGCAGCGCGAAGCCGCTGCGCGAGACCTGCGACGTGAACGCCACGTCCGCGAAGTCGTCGCCGGTGTCCGTGGCGGTCAGGTGGACGCGGAGTCGTTCGGTGAGCGCGGTCAGCGCCCGGTCGTCGGCGGCCGAGAACACCAGCAGGTGCGGGCCGGGCCGGGCCGGGCGGGCCGGCCGCGGCGGGGCCTGCTCCAGCACGACGTGCGCGTTGGTGCCGCCGAGCCCGAACGAGCTGACCCCGGCGCGGCGCGGATGCGGGCCCGCGGGCCACGCCCGGTCCTCCCGCAGCACGGTGAAGCGGTCGTGCGCGGTCGCCAGCGCCGGGTTCGGCGTCTCGTAGCCGGGCGTGCCGGGCAGCACCTCGTGCTTGAGGTTGAGCGCCGCCCGCATCAGCCCGGTGACGCCGGAGGCCCGGTCGAGGTGGCCCAGGCTCGGCTTGACCGACCCGAGCACGCACGGCGTCTCCCGGGCCTGGGTGAACACCCGGTTCATCGCCGCCAGCTCGATCGAGTCGCCCAGCATGGTGCCCGTGGCGTGACACTCGACGTAGCCGACGGTCTCCGGCTTGACCCCGGCCACGCCGAGGGCCGAATCGATCACCTCGGCCTGGCCGTCCACGCCGGGCGCGGTGTAGCCGGCGCGCAGCCGGCCGTCGTTGTTGGACGCCGAGCCGAGGATCACCGCGTGGATGACGTCGCCGTCCGCGAGCGCGTCGGACATCCGCTTGAGCGCGACCGCGCCCGCGCCGCTGCCCATCACGGTGCCGCCCGCCTCGGCGTCGAAGCTGCGGACCAGCCCGTCGGGCGACAGGATCCCGCCCTGCTCGTACAGGTAGCCGGAGGGCTGGGGGAGCGGCGTGAACGCGCCGCCCGCCACCGCCATGTCGCACTCGTAGGTCAGCAGGCTCTGACAGGCCAGGTGCACCGACACCAGCGAGGTGGAGCAGAACGTCTGCACCGACACGGCGGGCCCGCGCAGCCCCAGCTTGTAGGAGACCAGTGAGGCCAGCGAGTCACGCTCGTTGCCGATCGCCGCGAGCAGCGCCCCGCCAGGCTGCGCGGCCAGGTTCCGGATGTTGCGCACGATGTAGTCAGGAAAGCCGCAGCCGCCGAACACCGCGACCTGGCCGGGCACGTCGGTCGGGCAGTAGCCGGCGCTCTCCAGAGCCTCCCACGAGCACTCCAGGAACAGCCGGTGCTGCGGGTCCATCATCTCCGCCTCACGCGGATTGACCCCGAAGACGGCGGCGTCGAAGGTGTCCAGTCCTTCCAGCGGCCCGCCGACGCGAACGTACCGCGGGTCCGCCATGGTCCCCGGATCGACGCCGGCTTCGCGCAGCTCCTCGTCGGTGATCGTCCGCAGCCCTCTGACCCCGGCCAGCAGGTTACGCCACAGCTCACCCACACTGCCGGCCCCGGGAAAACGCCCGGACATGCCGACCAGCGCGACCGCCGAGTCGTAGTCGGTTTCAGTCATGACGTCCTTCCGCTCTTGAGCATGTTGCGTCGCTGGGCGATACGGGATCGCTGCTGTTCGCGCGCCTCGGCCGGCTCCTCGCCCGCCTCCTGGCCCGCGCGGGCCGCCTCGGCGAGCGAGGCGATCGTGGGTGCCTGGTAGAGGATGTGCGGGGGCAGGTACGGCAGCTCCAGCGCCCGCCTGACCTCGGCGATGATCTCCATGCCGAGCAGCGAGTTGCCGCCGAGCTCGAAGAAGTTGTCGTGCACGCCGACCTGCTCCAGGCCGAGCGCCTCGGACCAGACGCCGGCGATGGCCTCCTCCGCGGGCGACTGCGGCTCGACGTACGCGGTCGACAGGTCCGGCCGCGGATGCCGCCCGAACGCGTCGCGCAGCTTCTTCACCGTCGCCTGATGGCTCTCGATGGAGGACTTACGGCTCATCGCCACCATGGGGGCGAAGTCCTGGGTGCTGGCCACCACGTGCCGCTCGCCGCTGGCCAGCACCCGCAGCAGCGTCTGCCAGCCCTGGTCGAAGGTGAGGCCGAAGTTCTCGCGGTACCACTCGAAGTACTGCTTGGAGCCCTCGTCGTAGTTGTCCAGGCCGTCGGTCCAGCCGTTGTACGTCCACTCGCACCAGTCGATGGAGGTGACGGCCACGCCGGGCAGCGCGTCGGCCAGCGCGAAGGCGTCCAGGAAGGCGTTGGCCGCGCAGTAGTCCACCTGGCCCGCGCCGCCGCCCGTCGCCGAGGTGGTGGAGGAGAACAGCGCCAGGAAGTCCACCGGCACCTCGCGCAGCACTTCGGCGAGGGCGAGGGTGCCGCCGACCTTGGGGGCCAGCACCCGGTCCATGTCGGCGACGGTCTTGAACTGCATCAGGCCGACCGCGGGCACCCCGGCGCAGTGCAGCACGCCGTTCAGCTCGCCGAACCGCTCGACCGCGGCGTCGACCGCGCGGCGCACGTCCTCGGTGCGGGAGACGTCGCCGGCGACGGTCAGCACCTCGATGCCGGCCGCCTCCAGGCGGCGCAGCCCTTCCAGCCGCCTGCGGACCTCGCCCACGGCGGTCTCGGAGTTCAGGATCTGGTCCCACTGCTCGCGCGGCGGCACCGGTGTGCGGCCGAGCAGGACCAGGCGCGCCCGGTACTGCTCGGCCAGCCGCTCGGCCATGGCCAGCCCGATGCCGCCGAGGCCGCCGGTCACCAGGTAGACACCGCCGGGCCGGACGGTCGCGGCGGGGGCGGCCGCCTCGATCACCGAGGCGTCCAGCGCCTCGTAGTCGGGGATCCAGCGGTGGCCGCCGCGCAGCGCGACGACCTGGTCCTCGGGGTCGGCCCGCAGCTCGGCCAGCAGCGCCGAGGGCGCGCCGCCGGCCCGCGTGTCGAGGTCGATCAGCCGGGTCTTCACCTTCGGGTACTCCACCGGGATCAGCCGGGTCGGGCCGAGCAGGGTGCCGCGCTCGGCGTGCACCGCCTCGCCGGGGTGCACCCGATGGCTGCCGGCCGTGACGATGTCCAGCGACCAGCCGGGCAGCCCGAGGTCGCCGGCGGCGCGGGCCAGCGCCACCAGCGCGTGCAGGCCGCGCCGCAGGCACTCCTCGGTCGGCGGGTCCTCCGGGCGCGGCGGCGCGTCGTCCGCCGTCCACAGGTGGACGACCCGCTCGGGGAACCAGTCGCGGCCGGCCAGCTCGCGCAGCGCCGCCAGGGTGTCGTCCGCCGAGCCCGGCCGCAGCCGGAAGCCGTCGGGGCCGCTCTCGTAGCCCTCGCCGGGCCGGACCAGGACGACCTCGTGCCCGGCGGCCGCCAGATGGGTCAGCAGCGGCGCGGCCAGCGTGTCGGCGAACCCGGTGTCGGTGTAGACCAGCCAGCGGGTGGCCTCGCCGGCGCGGGCCGGCCGCAGCGTGGTCTGCCGCCAGGTCGGCAGGTGGATCCAGCGGGTGTCGGGCAGCCGGGGATAGGCCTTGGCGATGCTCGTCGGGTCGCTCTCGTCGAACGCCGGCGTCCCGGAGCCGAGGGCGCTCTCGTCGATCTCCAGCCAGTATTCCTGGTGCTCGAAGGGATAGGTCGGCAGCGGCACCCGGCCCGGCGTCCAGCCCGGGTCGTCGTGCAGCGCCGGCCAGTCGACCGGCACACCGGTCAGCCAGAGCTTGCCGACGGCGGTGGCCAGCGCCGCGTCGGCGTCCTGCGGGTCGTTGGCGGCCGGCAGGGTGGTCACGATCAGCGGCCACTGGGCGCGGTCGCAGCCGGGATGGCCGCGGGTCAGCGCGCCGAGCGACTGCCCGGGACCGATCTCGGCCAGGGCCAGGTCGGCGATGCCGAGCACATGACCCAGCCCGGCGCCGAACTCGACCGTCTCGCACATGTGCCTGGCCCAGTAACCGGGGTCGCCGACCAGCTCGGCGGTGGCGAGCTCGCCGGTGACGTTGCTGAGGTAGGGCAGCTCGGGCGGGCGCGGCGTGACGTTGTTCTTGACCCAGGCGGTCAGCTCCTCGGCGACCGGCGCCAGCATCCGGGAGTGGAAGGCGTGCGTGGTCTCCAGCCTGCGGTGGCCGATCCTGGCCTCCAGCAGCAGCGCGGCCGCCGACTCCACGATCTCGGCAGGGCCCGCGAGCACCACCTGCGAGCCGGTGCGCACCGCGACGTCGAGGTCACGCATGATCGGCTCGCCCAGCACCACGCGCAGCCGCCGCTCGTCGGCGGAGATCGCGAGCATCGCGCCCTCGGGCTGGGAGGTGATCAGCTTGGCCCGGTAGGCGACCAGCCGCAGCGCGTCGGGCAGGGACAGCACACCCGCCAGGCACGCGGCGACGTACTCGCCGAGGCTGTAGCCGATCATGATCTCCGGCTTCAGGCCCCAGCGGACGAGCTGGCGGGCCAGCGCGTACTCCGCCACGAAGATGGCCGGCTGGACCAGATGGGCGTCGGTGGCAGACGCCGGCGCGGCGGGCGCGGCCCGGCCGAGCAGCCCGGCCAGATCACCGGCCGGGGCCTGCGCGCGCTCCACGGGTACGAACACGTCCGACAACTGGGCGGCCTCGGTGAGCCCGAGCATGGTCAGGCACTCGTCCACGTCGGCGCGGAAGCCCGGCTCCGCCGCGTACAGGGCGGCCACCATGCCGGGGTACTGCTCGCCCACCCCGGCGATCAGGAAGCCCACCTTCCTGCCCGTCGTCGCGTCGTTGCGCCCCAGCGGCCCGGCCGGATCCGCGAGCCGCCGCGCGGCCTCGCCGGTGGAGCCGGCCACCACGAACCGGCGGTGGTTGAACACCTTGCGCCCGGCCTGCAGCGTGTAGGCCACGTCGCCCAGGTCGTCGCCGGCGTCGGCCAGGCGTTCGGCGAGCCGGGCACAGGCCTGCTCGGCGGCGGCGGCGGAACGCGCGGAGACCGGCAGGATCTGCAGGCGGCGCGAGCGGGCGCGCCGCTCGGCGGGCTGCGGCGCCTCGGTGATGATGGCGTGCGCGTTGGTGCCGCCCATGCCGAGCGAGCTGATGCCGGCGATGCGCGGACGCTCGGGACCGGCCGGCCAGGGCGTGGTGCCGGCGGTGACCCGGAACGGGCTGTCGGCGAAGTCGATCTCGGGGTTCGGCGCGTTGTAGTGCAGCGTGCCCGGGATGAGCTCGTGCCGCAGCGACTGCACCACCTTGATCAGGCCGGTCACGCCGGAGGCCCGGTCGAGGTGGCCGACGTTCGGCTTGATCGAGCCGAGCACGCAGTACTGCTTGTCCTTCGTCGCGCCGAAGGCCCGGCTCAGCGCCGCCACCTCCATCGGGTCGCCGACCTCGGTCGCGGTGCCGTGCGCTTCCACGTACGAGATCTCCGAGGGATCCACGCCCGCCCTGGCGAGGGCGGCGGAGACGCAGCGGCGCTGGCCGTCGATGCTGGGCGCCAGATAGCTGAACTTCATCGCGCCGTCGTTGTTGATGGCCGAGGCGCGGATCACGGCGAGCACGGTGTCGCGGTCGGCCACCGCGTCGGACAGGCGCTTGAGCACGACGACCGCCGCGCCGTCGCCGAACATGCTGCCCCGCCCCTGGGCGTCGAAGGTTCGCACGTGCCCGTCGGGCGACTCCTGCCCGCCTTCCTCCCACAGGTATCCGGTACGGTCCGGGATGCGCACGGACACGCCGCCGGCCAGCGCCATGTCGCACTCGCCGCGACGCAGGCTCTCGCTCGCCAGGTGCACCGCCACCAGGGACGTGGAGCAGAACGTCTGTACGGACACGCTCGGCCCGCCGAGGTCCAGCCGGAAGGAGACGTTCGTGGCCAGCGAGTCCTTGTCGTTGCCGATCATCAGGGCGGAGGTGTCGATGCCCATGGTGAAGGCCCGCAGGCGGGTCAGCAGGTAGCCGCTGATGTTCATCCCGGCGAACACGCCGACGTCGCCGCGGCCGGAGCCGGGGGCGTACCCGGCCGACTCCATCGCCTCCCACACGCACTCCAGGAAGATGCGCTGCTGGGGGTCGGCCAGCGTCGCCTCGCGCGGGTTGTAGCCGAAGAACCCGGCGTCGAAGCCTCGGATGTCGTCGAGGATCGGCCGGGACCGTACATAGTTGGGCTGCTGGAAGGTCGCCGGGTCGACCCCGGCGGCGGTCAGCTCCTCGTCGGAGAACCGCGTGAAGGACTCCACACCGGTGCTGATGTTGCGCCAGAACGTCTCCACATCGGCCGCGCCGGGGAAGCGACCGGCCATCCCGATGATCGCCACCTCTTCCGCGCCCGGTGGTCGCTGCTCATCCATCGACGTGCCCCTCTTCACTGAAGTCGCCATTGCTTACTCCGCCTCAGATCAGCCCGCCGCGGCCCCAGCCGCGCGCCAGCCGCCGGGCCGCGAACGCGCCCGCCAGCAGGCCCAGCACCAGCAGGACCCCGGCCGAGGGCAGCATGCCCGCGAGGTCGCCGCGGACCGCGGCCTGCATCAGGGTCAGCGCCCAGTAGCCGGGCGAGACGTACGCGGTCGTCTGCGCCCACTCGGGCATGATGCTGAGCGGCACCAGGGCGCCGCCCAGCGAGCTGATCGTCAGCGCGCCCACGTCGCAGATCACGCTCAGCTCGCCGTGGCTGCGCACGATCGCGGCGAGCAGCGCGCCGAGGGAGAGCAGGGCGAAGGCCCAGATCACGATCGCCAGCAGTACGTAGTGCGGCGCGCCCGGCACCGGCAGCCCGATGACCAGGACGCCGTAGATCAGGAGCACCGACTGCTGCACCACCATGATCACGAAGATCGGCAGGATCTTGCCCAGCAGCAGCTCCGCGGAGGCCGCCTTGCTCACCCGCAGCCGGTCCCAGGTGCGCCAGGTGCGCTCGGACAGGATCGCGTTGCCCGCCAGGGAGATCGCGAACACCGAGAACATCACCATGAGGCCGGTGGACACCTGCGTGGCGCCGCCGTCCACCGCCCGTACGTAGAGGGGCTTGAGGACCAGCATGAGCACCATCGGCATGACGATGTAGCTGATCGCCTGGCCCGGATCGCGTAACCGGATGATCGTGTTGTGCCTGGCCACGGCGGCGATGCGGTAGAGCGCGTCGAAGGTGCCCCCCGTGCGTGGCGGGGTGTCGATCAACGCGGTGTCAACTGACATGGTGGACCGCCAGGGAGTTGTAGAGGTCGTCCAGGGACGGGTGGCGCACCTCGACCGAGCTGATCGTGCGGTCGAGGCGGCCCAGCAGCTCCATCAGGGCCGCCGTGGGCTCGGTGGTCGACAGGACGATCTCTTCCTCGTCCTCCAGGACGACCCGCACCTCGCCCGGCAGGTCCTTGGCCAGCTCCTCGTAGGTGCCCCTGGCGATGACCCGGCCGTTCTGCGCCACCGCGATCGTGGCCTGCAACTCGGTCAGCTCGGGCAGGTAGTGGGTGGTGTAGACGACGGCCGCGCCCTCGCCCGCCCGCTGTTTGACCACGTCGAGCATGGCCTGCCTGGTCTCCAGGTCCGCTCCGGCGGTCGGCTCGTCGAGCAGCAGCAGCGCCGGCCGGTGCACGAGCGCGGTCGCGGCCTGGGTGCGCCGCTGCTGGCCGCCGGAGAGCTTGCCGGTCCTCCTGTCCATGATGTCGGAGAGTCGCAGGATGCCGGCGAGGTCGTCGATGGCCGCGCGCAGCGCGACCGGTCGCAGCCCGGCGAGCCTGCCGTAGAGCTCCAGGTGCTCGCGCACCGTGACGGAGGGGTAGAGCGCGATGTGCTGGGGCGCGACGCCGACCTGACCGCGCGTGGCGGACGGCGCTCTGCCGTCAATGGTCACGTGACCGCTGTCCGGCCGGATCAGACCGGACACGATTTCCACAAAGGTCGTCTTGCCCGCGCCATTGTGCCCGACCAGCCCCACAATTTCACCGGCCGCCACGTTCAGCGAGAATCCGTCGAGGGCTTGTACCGTGCCGTACCGTTTGACGAGATCGGTTACCACCAGCAATGTGTCACCTCCTCGGATGCCACACATTCGCAATTGAATAATGCCGATATGCGCGATTGCCCGATGTTCCTCCTTACGATAGCGATGAACACCCTGAGGGCCGGTGGCAACAAGTTGCGGGAAAAAGCGGCCAATGGCCGCCCATCCCAGTCGGACATCCTTACTGCCTAATCTGACAAATATGCGCGTGGGTACTTTGATCGCATCCGGGCTCGACTGCCTCGTCTTCGAGGCGGGCGCCGGCAAGGTCGTCAAGCGCTCCCGCGACGGCCGCAGCCTGGAGCGCGAGGCGTCGGTCATGCGGCACGCGCGCAGGCACGGGTTCCCCACGCCGGAGGTCTTCGACACCGACGGGCCCGACCTCCTCATGGAACGGCTCGAAGGGCCGAGCCTGAAGGAACTGGCGCTTCAGAAGCCCGGCGACGTCGCGGAGCACGGCCGGCTGCTCGCGGAGCTGCTGCGGGCGCTCGCGGGCGTCCGCGCGCCCGGCTGGCTCCAGGCGGCCGAGGGCTGCCCCGGCAACCGCCTGCTCCACCTGGACCTGCACCCGGCCAACGTGATCCTCACCGGCGACGGGCCGCGGGTCGTCGACTGGGCCAACGCCGCCAGGGGCGCACCGGTCGCGGACGTGGCCTGCACCTGGCTCATCCTGGCCACCACCGCCGTGCCCGAAGCGCGGCGGGCGGACTGGCGGCCGGCCATGCTCGGCGCGTTCCTGGCCGGCTCCGACACCGCGGCGGCCCGGCCGTACCTGCCCGTGATCGCCGGACGGTGGCGCACGGACCGCACCATCGAACCGGCGGAGCAGACCGAGATCGACGCCTTCCTGGCCGCCCAGCGTCCCGAGGCCGCCGAATGATCGCCACGCACCGCACCGCTTCGCTTCGCCGAGCGCCGCTTCGGCGCGCACCGCTGACTGAGGGGGAGCAGAATGGACGAACAGCCCGAGGTACGGGCATCGGACGGCGACCGGGAGTTCGCCGCCCAACGGCTCCGCCTGGCGGTGGAGGACGGCTCCCTCGACTTCACCGAGTTCGACGACCGGGTGGGCCTGGCCTTCCAGGCCGTGACCCGCCGCGAACTGGACCATCTGACGGCGGACCTGCCACCCACCGCCCCGCAGACCGGCACGCCCGCGCCGCTCCCGGCCGCGGTGCCCCGCTGGCTCAAGGTGGGCTGGGCGGTGTGGGGCGCGGCCGTCGCCATCGGGGTCGTGAGCTGGGTGGTGGCGAGCATCCAGGCGGCCTGCCCGCTGGAGTTCTGGCCCAAGGACCTGCTCGGCCCAGGACTCGTCCTCCTCATCGTGACCGTGGTAGCCGCCCGTCGGCGCCAGCCCCCGAACCAATGATCGTCAACCGGCGCCCGGCAACCGCGCGCCCGCTTCCGGCGCCAGGCCCCCGACCAGTGATCGTCAACCGGCGCCCGGCAACCGCGCGCCCGCTTCTGGCGCCAGGCCCCCGACCAGTGATCGTCGGCCCGCCCTCGACAGCCGCGCGCCGGTGCCAGGCGTGCGGCCGATGATCGTCGACCCGCGCCCGGCCGCGCCCCCGGAACGCGCCTCCGCCACCCGGCGTAGTGAGCTGGACTCCATTCGGGTGCTGGTGGTCGTCGGGCTGGTGTTCTTCCACTCCGCGCTGGTCTTCGCCGCCGACGACGACTTCTACGTACGCAACGCTGAGACGACGGGCGCGACCTTCGTGCTGTCCGCGCTCGGGGTGGTGTGGGCGATGCCGATGCTCTTCCTCATCGCGGGCTTCGGCGCCTGGCACTCCCTGCGCCGGCGCGGCCCGGCGGGCTTCGCCACCGAGCGGCTGCTGCGGCTCGGCGTGCCGCTGGTCTTCGGCACGCTCGCCCTCGCCCCGCTGCCGCAGTGGCTACGGTTGCGGGCGGACCCCGGCTACCACGAGTCCTACCTGGCCTTCCTGCCGCGCTTCTTCGACGTCCGCCTCGACCTGGCCGAATACCCGTTCGTGCTGCAGGGCGAGCACTTCGAGACCGGGCACCTGTGGTTCATGCTGCTGTTGCTGACGTTCGCCCTCATGCTCGCGCCCGTGGTGCGCTGCTTCCCCGCCGCCGGTGCCCGCCGGATCGCGGGCCGGCTCGTCGCCGTGGCGGGCCATCGGGGGGCGGCGCTGCTGCCGGCCGTCCCGGTGTCGCTGCTCAGCGCGCTGGCCGGGCTGGAGGAGGAGTACGCCGGGTGGAGCCGCTGGGCGTACCTGCTGTTCTTCTGTTACGGCTTCGTGTTCGCCGGCGACGACGGCTTCCGGGCCGCGATGCGCCGTGACGCGCGGCTGTCCGCCATGGCCGGCCTGGCGCTGCTCCTGGTCGGCTTCCCCCTGTTCCTGCTCGCCGGCGGCGACCCTTTCACCGACCTGACTCCCCAGGCGATCATCGCGCGGGGGATGTACGGCGCCGCAGGATGGCTGCTCCTGGTAGCGATCCTCGGCCTACTCGACCGCCGTACCCCCACCCCGACCCAGACCCCCACCCCGTCCCACCCGACCGGCGCTTCGGCCTCCATCAGCGCCCCACCGCGTGCCTCGACCCACCCCACCGGCGCCCGCCGGAAGGTGTACGCCTACCTGGCGGCAGCCGTGCTGCCTCTGTACGTCCTGCACCAGCCGATCGTGGTCGTGGTCGCGTACGGGGTGGTCCGGCTGGACGCGCCGATCGCCGTCAAGTACCCGCTGATCGTGGCGCTCTCTCTCGTGCTCACCGTCGCCGCCTACGACCTGCTGGTACGGCGCACCCGGGTCACCCGTTTCCTGTTCGGCATGCGCGACGGCCACTGACGGCCGACGCCACGGCAGAGTACGTCGCCGGGAGCTCGCTGACCAGGTCAGGGCGCGGACTCATGGAAAAGCCGGCGGGGACACCTCGGATGAGGTGTCCCCGGCCTGGGAGAGGGGGGCTCAGCTCCGTGAGCGGCTGCTGAGGTGCTTGCGCCAGTGAAAGCCGCCCGGCAGGTTGACCGACAGCGTGCGGCGGCCGTCCGCCGAGTGCGTGATGCGGAACAGCCGGTTGCCCCAGCTGTGTCCCACGCCACGGCGGGACAGGTTCAGGCGGAACGGCCCCTTCTTGATCGACTTTCGGTAGCTCCAGCCCATGGTCGCATTCCTCCAAGAGTTGGCGAGGACCATCGACTACCCACGGATTCCGGCTTTAGTAATGCCGGTAATGGCGGCGCTTGCCGAAAGACTTACCGACCTGGAAACCTCCGGGGAGGCGAACCGTCAGGTGGCGACGGCCGTCGGGGGTCGTCGTGACGTGGAAGCGGCGGTTGCCGAAGCTGTGACCGACACCGTGCCGCGACAGGTTGACGCGGAACGGGCCCACCTTGATCGACTTCCTGTAGTGCCAGCCCATGACCCTCCTTCGACTCCGGATCGTCTCTCAGCTGAACGACCGGGAGCCGGGTGAGGTTCCGTGGGCGTCGCCGGCGGCCCTTCCTGTGGTGACATCCGCGGGCTCGGGGGCGGGGTGCACGGCGTCGGCCTGGTCGGCCACGGGCAGCCAGACGCGCATGGTGGCCGGACCGCGGTTGCCCCAGCGGTGGTAGGGGATCAGCCGCACCGCCGTCCCGCCCCCGCCCGCGGGCCACCGGTACGGCGCGTCGTCCGGCTCCGAGCCGTACGGCCACGCGTCCGAGTCCGGCGACCCGGCGACCCCCTCGACCTCCAGCTCCACCGTTCCCGCCGACGGGCGCTCGGCAGGCGGCGCCGGCACGACGGCCAGCTCCGCGAGAGGCGGCTCGTCGCCGACGGATTCCGCGCAGTAGACCAGCGGCCCGCGCTCCACCGCCGCGCACCCGCGAAGCGCGTCGATCCGCCGGTCCGGATACGTCCACCGCGCCGCCATCGGCAACTCCAGCCACACCTCCTCACCCGCCCGCCAATCCCGCTCGACCACGACGTAACCGGGCTCGACCAGCCGCCCGGCCTCCGAATCGCTGCCCCGCGAGAAGCCGCCGTCCCTCGCGGCCTCCGAACCGCCGCGACCGCCGAAATCCCCATCGCCGCCGGTGGCCGGCGCGCCGTACCGGAGGGTGGCCCCCGTGGCCCAGGTGGGCACACGCAGGGAGATGCGTCCACTGCCGCCCGTCAGCACCCGCACCCGCACCCCGCCGGACCACGGGTACCCGGTCTCCACCCGCAGGGCCAGCTCGCCCTGCCGGATCTCGCCCGGCGTGTACTGATGAATCTGGACATCGCCGCCCGAGCCGGTGGCCACGTAGGCGGCCAGTGAGGCCAGGGTGCGGGCGATGTTGTTCGGGCAGCACGACACGTCGAACCACGGCGAGCGCAGCCCGCCGCCCGCCGCGTGGCCGGCCACTCCGGTGCGCGGCTCGGCGGGCACCCGTACGGCCAGGGGGTTGGCGTAGAAGAAGGAGCGGCCGTCCAGCGCCACCGAGGCGGCCACCACGTTGTACAGGGTCCGCTCGGCCAGGTCGGCGTAGCGGGCGTCGCCGGTGGCCAGCAGCAGCCGGTGCGACAGCATGACGGAGGCGACGCCCGCGCACGTCTCGGCGTAGGCCCGGTCCGGCGGCAGCTCGTAGTCGTCGCCGAACGCCTCGTCGGCATGGCGGGAGCCCATCCCGCCGGTCAGGTGGGTGCGCCGGGCGACGGTCCGCTCCCACTGCGCCTCGACCGCCTTCAGCAACTCCTCGTCACCGGTCTCCACAGCCACGTCCACCGCGCCGCACGCCAGGTAGAGGGCCCGTACGGCATGCCCGCGAAGAACCGGCGCCCGCCGTACGGGCAGGTCGTCCTGGAAGTACGCGCGCCCGAGATGGATCTCGCCGAGGGCGGGCAGCCCGCGGCGCTCGACGAAGCGGCGGGCCATCTCCAGATGGCGCTCGGCGCCGGTGGCCCGGTAGAGCTCCACCAGCGCCATCTCGATCTCGGGGTGCCCGCACGTCCGGGCGTCGTCCATGAACCGGCGGCAGACGTGGTCGGCCGCCCGCATGGCCACCTCGGTGAGCTGGTCCGGGCCGTGGGTGCGGAGCCGGGCCACGCCGGCCTGGATGAGGTGGCCGTAGCAGTAGAGCTCGTGGCCCCACTCCAGGTCGGTGTAACGGCTGCCGCTCCAGCGGGTGTTGAGGTAGCCGTCGCCCTCCTGCGCCCTGGCCACCGTCTCGGCCAGCGCCGGCAGCTCGGGGTGGTCGGCCCAGGCCATCGCCTCCAGCAGTTTGTAGATCTCCGAGTCGCTGAACTCGCGGCCCCGGCGTGGGCGCTCGCCGCGGAAGTTGCCGATCCAGCCTTCGCGCTCCATCCACTCCTGGCAGTGCGCGATGGTGACCTCGCGGTTGAGCGCGACGCGGTCGCCCCAGAAGCCGGGCGACAGGCGTACCGCGTCGAGGCCGAGCGGGGACAGCGCGCCCGAGGAGGGCAGGACGGGGTTAGCCACGCAGAGCTCCTGACATGAATCCGCGCACGTAGTGGCGCTGCAGCACGATGAAGAGGATGAGACAGGGGAGGGCCATGACCACGACGCCGGCCTGGAGCATGCCGTAGTCCACGGTGCCGAACGTGCCCGACGTCATGCTGACCACGGCCACCGGCAGGGTGAACGACGCGCCGTCGTTGAGCAGGATGAGCGGCGCGAAGAAGTCGTTCCAGGAGGCGAGGAAGGCGAACAGGCCGACGGTGATCAGCGCGGGCCGTACGGCGGGCAGCAGGATCCGGGAGAACGCCCGGAACGTGCCGCAGCCGTCCACCAGCGCCGCCTCCTCCAGTTCGCGCGGGACGGACTCGAACGCGTTGCGCATCATGAACAGCGCGAACGGGAGCTGGAACATCACGAACACCAGCGACAGCCCGACCAGCGAGTTCTGCAGCCCGAGATACCCGAGCAGCACGTACAGCGGGATGAGGATGGTCGCGTACGGCACCATGAGGATCGCCAGCGTGGCCAGGAACAGCAGGTTCTTGCCGGGGAAGTCGAAGCGGGCGAAGGCGTAGCCGCCGAGCGCCGACACCAGGAGCGTGCCGCCGACGGTCATCACCGAGACCAGCACGCTGTTGGTCGCGTAGGTGCCGACCCCTTCGCCGTACTCGGCCATCCTGAGATAGTTGGCCGGCTTCTCCAGCGAGGCGTAGCCGCTCCACAGCAGCGGGAACAGGAACAGCACGGCCAGCGCCGAGAGCGTGGTGTACCTCCTCAACGCAGCCTCCGCATCATGAGGGTGTTGAGCCCGACCAGCCCGGCGAGCAGTACGACCGACAGGGCCGCGGCGCCGCCGAGGTCGAAGCGGAAGAAGGCGTCCCGGTAGATGACCATGACCATGGACACCGTGCTGTTGTCCGGGCCGCCGTTGGTGAAGATGAAGAACTGGTCGAAGGCGAGCAGCGAGCCGGTGACGCTGAGGATGAGCATCAGGGCCAGCGTCGGGCGCAGCAGCGGCAGGGTGATCCTGGTGAAGATCTGCCACCGGCCGGCGCCGTCGCTCCTGGCCGCCTCGTACACCTCGACGGGGATCGCCTGCAGGCCGGTCAGCAGGATGAGCATGTTGAACCCGGCGAAGCGCCACAGCACCAGCGTGATCGTGGAGAACAGGGCCATGTTCGGCGTGCCGATCCACTTCACCGGCTCGTCGATGAGCCCCAGCGTCCGCAGGATCGGGTCGATGGGGCCGAAGTCGGCGTTCAGCATGCCGTAGAAGAGCAGCGCGGCGGCGGCGAAGCCGACCGCGCCCGGCAGGAAGAACGCGGTGCGGAAGAAGCCGACGCCCGGCCTGCGCTCCTGCACGAGCAGGGCCAGGCCGAGCGCGAGCGCCGACAGCAGGACGGTGGTGATCGCGGTGTACTTGAGCGTGAAGAGCACCGAGTCGACGAAGAGCGGGTTGCCCGCGATCTTGGTGTAGTTGTCGGGGGCGTTGAGGGTCGCCGGCCCCAGCAGGGGCCAGCGGTTCAGCGACATCCAGACCACCAGAACCAGCGGGGCGACGAACAGCACCCCGACGATCACCGCGGTGGGCGCGGCGTAGAGCCAGCCCTGCGTCTTCCTGCTGTGCCGTAGGGAGCTGTGCCGGAAGGAGCCGGTCATTGCGTCAAGGACTTCGTCACCTCGGCGTTGAGCTGCGGGACCTTCGCGGCGTCACCGAACACCGCCTCACGGGCCAGCCGCAGCCACGGCCCCTGCGGGTCGTTGAAGGTCTGGCCGAAGCGCAGCGCGTACGGCGTCTCGCCCTTGGCCACCAGCGAGTTGATCAGCACCACGCGCGGGTCCTCGGCGGAGTACTTGTTGCCGGCCAGGTCCGTACGCGCGAGCACGTCCTTGTTCTTGGCCATGACCTCCACCTGGGCCTCGTCGGAGACGGTCCAGGACAGGAAGTCCCAGGCGGCGTCCGCGTTCCGGGTGGTGGCGGAGACGCCGATCGAGTCGCCGCCGACGAAGGTGGACTCGCCGCCGTCGGGGCCGGAGATGGGCGCGACGCCGATCTTCATGTCGGCGGGCATCACGCCGAGTGTGGTCGACGGCATCGGCATGACGCCGATCTCGCCCTGGGGGAAGAAGCCGGCCCAGGTGGGTCCCTGCTCCTCCTTGGCGGTCGGGCCGGTGACGCCCTTGTCGTAGAGGCCGCGCCAGATCGCGAACACCTCCGTCATCGCCGCCTGGTCGTTCAGCGAGGTGGTGCCCTCGGGGTTCATGACCTGGCCGCCGGCCGCCCAGACGGACGGCCAGAAGGTGAAGACGTAGCAGCCGCCGCAGTTGCCGCCGAAGAAGGTGCCGTGCACCTTGCCGCCCTCGCCGAGCTTCTCGTCGATCGTGGTGGCGTGCTCGGCGAACTCCTTGAGCGTCTTCGGCCCCTGCTCGGGGTCCAGCCCGGCCTTGGCGTACAGATCCTTGTTCCAGAACCAGACGGACAGGTCCAGCGTGTGCGGCAGCGTGTACTGCCGGCCGTCCATCGTGCCCAGCTTCATGTGCGAGGGGGCGAGCTTGTCGCGGTACGGCAGCGCGGCGATCCGGTCGGTGAGGTCCAGGAACAGGCCCTGGGAGGTGTAGTTGGGGACGAAGATCACGTCCGAGGCGAACAGGTCGGGCAGCTGCTTGGCGCCGGCCGCGGCCGCGACGCGCGGCTGGTAGTTGTCCGTCGGGATGACGGTCAGCTTCACCTGGTTCCTGTGGCCGCTGTTGTAGGCCTTGACCAGTCGTTCGCTCTGCGCCTGGGTGGCGGCTCTGGTCCACATGGTGATCGTGACGGGCCCGTCGGCGGGTTGCTCGGCCCCGCCACCTCCACAGGCGGTTGTTAACGCTAACAGGGTGACGATGGCCATTCCGGCGAGCCGTGGTCTCATGGTGTGACTCCTTCGGTCCCCCGTGGACTAAAAGGTTTTCGGAAACGTAAGAGAAACCTGTGGGCATGTCAATGGCTGTTAGGGTTCGGCCTGGTATTCAGGTGACAGAAAAGGGTTTCGAATATGGTGGATAGGCGGGCGACCATCAGTGACGTGGCCTCCCTGGCGGGGGTGTCGATCGCCACCGCGTCCAAGGCGCTCAACGGGCGGCAGGACGTACGCGACTCGACCCGGCAGCGGGTGCTGGCCGCCGCCGAGCAGCTCGCCTTCCAGCCCAGCCCGCTGGCCAGAGGACTGCTGACCGGGCAGACCCGCACGGTCGGGCTGCTCACCTCCGACAGCGCGGGCCGGTTCGGCATCCCGGTGCTGCTCGGCGCGGAGGACGCGTTCGGCGCGGGCGAGATGGCGGTGCTGCTCTGCGACGCCCGCGGCGACGCGATCAGGGAGCAGCACCACCTGCGCGCGCTGCTGTCGCGGCGGGTGGACGGGCTGATCGTGGTGGGGGAGTCGACCGACCCGCGGCCGTCGGTGAGCAAGGACCTGCCGGTTCCGGTCGTGTACGCCTACGGGCCCTCCGACGACCCGTCGGACGTCTCCTTCGTGCCCGACGACGTGGGCGGCGCGATGCTGGCGGTGCGGCACCTGCTCGCGCTCGGCCGGCGCAGGATCGCGCACGTCACCGGGCCGGTCGACTACAAGGCCGCCCGCGACCGGGCCGAGGGCCTGGCGGAGGCCCTGGCCGAGGCGGGCGTGCCGCAGGCCGGGCAGACGCTGTGGGGCACCTGGTCGCAGCGGTGGGGCCGGCACGCGGCGGAGATGCTGCTGCGCGCCGAGCCTGAGCTGGACGCGGTGTTCTGCGGCAGTGATCAGATCGCCGCCGGGTTCGTGGAGGCGGCGCGCGAGCTGGGCCGGCGGGTGCCCGACGACCTGGCGGTGGTCGGCTACGACAACTGGGAGGTGCTGGCCGCCGAGACCCGCCCGCCGCTCACCACGGTGGACCCCGACCTGGAGCGGCTCGGCAGGACGGCCGCCCAGCACCTGTTCGCGGCGATGGGCGGCAGGGCCACGCCGGGCGTGCACCGGATGGCCTGCCGCCTGGTGATCCGGGACTCCACCGCGCGGATGTGACCGCCGCGAGCCGCTGGGGTGTGACCGGCGCGAGTCGCAGGGGTGTGACCGGCGCGAGCCGCAGGGATGTGCCAGGCCCGGGTCACCGGCTCGTCCGGCGTCGGTCGCGCCGCCCCGTCGTGTAACGCGACCGTAATCGGAGCGCCCCTTGACGGGACCTGTTGTTAACGTTCACAGTCATCCCAGGCACGGAAAGGAGCACGGCCGTGACAGCGATCCAGAAGCAGCGCCCGCCGGTCATGGCCGACGTGGCCAAGGAGGCCGGGGTGTCGCACCAGACGGTCTCCCGCGTGCTCAACGACCACCCCAACGTGCGCGGCGACACCCGCGCCCGAGTGCTGGAAGCGATCGACAAGCTCGGCTACCGCCGCAACCTCGTCGCCCGCGCCCTGGTCACCAGGCACTCCAGGACCCTCGGCGTGGTCAGCTTCGACACCACCCTGTACGGCCCCGCCAGCACGGTCTACGGCATCGAGCAGGCGGCCAGGGCGGCCGGCTACTTCGTCAGCATCGTCAGCCTCACCTCCATCGACAAGGCCGGCGTCCGTGACGCCCTCGACTACCTGGCCGACCAGGGCGTCGACGGCATCGTGGTGGTCGCGCCGCAGCGCTCCGCGGCCGAGGCGCTGGCCGATCTGCCGGTCGGCGTGCCGGCGGTCGCGGTCGAGGGCGGCCAGGCCGGGGACGTCGCGGTGGTCTGCGTGGACCAGGTCGAGGGGGGCAGGCTCGCCACCGAGCATCTGCTCTCCCTGGGTCACGAGACGGTCTGGCACGTCCGCGGCCCCTCCGACTGGCTGGAGGCCGAGGGGCGGGTGGCCGGCTGGCGGGCCGCGCTGGCGCGGGCGGGCCGCGCGGCGCCGGAGCCGCTCGCCGGGGACTGGAGCCCGCGCTCGGGTTACGAGGCCGGGCGCGGCCTGGCGCGCATGGCGGACGTCACGGCGGTCTTCGTGGCCAACGACCAGATGGCGCTCGGCGTGCTGCGCGCCTTCGCCGAGCAGGGGGTGAAGGTGCCCGAGCAGGTGAGCGTCGTCGGCTTCGACGACATCCCCGAGTCGGAGTTCTTCTCGCCCCCGCTCACCACCGTCCGGCAGGACTTCGGCGCGGTCGGCCGGCACAGCATCGGCGTGCTGCTGCGGCAGATCGAGGCGGACGGGCCCCGGGAGCCCGAGCGGCTGGTGGTCCCTCCCACGTTCGTCCCACGAGTCAGTACGGCCCGGCGCTAGCAGGACACGGCGCGGCGATTCCGCCCGCGCATTTGTTAACGCTCACATGTAAGAAAGGACACCCCCCACATGATGAAGAGGATCACCGCGTTAGTGATCGCCGGACTGACGGCGGCGGCGCTGACCGGGTGCGGCAGCAGCGGTTCCGAGGGCGGCGGCGGAGGCGGCGGCGACGACGCCATCGTCATGGGCTTCTCCCAGGTCGGCGCGGAGAGCGGCTGGCGGACCGCGAACACCAAGTCGGTGCAGAGCGCCGCCGAGAAGAGCAAGATCACGCTGCGCTTCTCCGACGCTCAGCAGAAGCAGGAGAACCAGATCAAGGCCATCCGCTCCTTCGTCCAGCAGAAGGTGGACATCATCGCCTTCTCGCCGGTGGTGGAGTCCGGCTGGGACACGGTGCTCAAGGAGGCCCAGAACGCGAAGATCCCGGTCATCCTCACCGACCGGGCGGTGGATTCCAAGGACACCACGCTCTACAAGACCTTCCTCGGCTCCGACTTCGTCGAGGAGGGCAAAAAGGCCGGTCAGTGGCTGGTCGAGGAGTACAAGGACGCCAAGGACACGGTGAACATCGTCGAGCTGCAGGGCACGACGGGCTCGGCGCCGGCCAACGACCGCAAGGCGGGCTTCGCCGAGGTCATCGGCGCCGACCCCAAGTTCAAGATCGTGGCCTCGCAGACCGGCGACTTCACCCGGGCCAAGGGCAAGGAGGTCATGGAGGCGTTCCTGAAGTCCACCCCGGACATCGACGTGCTGTACGCGCACAATGACGACATGGGTCTGGGCGCGATCGAGGCGATCGAGGGCGCGGGCAAGGTGCCCGGCAAGGACATCAAGATCATCACCGTGGACGCCGTCAAGGACGGGATGCAGGCCCTGGCCGACGGCAAGATCAACTTCATCGTGGAGTGCTCGCCGCTGCTCGGCCCGCAGCTCATGGACCTGGCGCAGAAGGTGCTCAAGGGCGAGAACATCCCGGCCCGCGTGGTGACGGAGGAGACGACGTTCGACCAGGAGCAGGCCAAGGCCGCGCTGCCCACCCGCGAGTACTGACCGGTGACGAGACCGGGGCCGGCCGCGCAGGCCGGTCCCGGTCAATGAACGGAAGGGGCGCCGGATGGAGGCACCCGCGCCGATCCTGCGGATGAGCGGAATCGGCAAACAGTTCCCGGGCGTGCGCGCTCTGGACGGCGTGGACCTGCGGCTGCTGCCCGGGGAGGTGCACGCGGTCATGGGCGAGAACGGCGCGGGCAAGTCGACCCTGATCAAGGTGCTGACCGGCGTCCACCCGGCCGACGCCGGGGACATCGAGCTGGCCGGCCGGTCGGTGGCGTTCGGCAGCCCGCTGGAGGCCCGGCAAGCCGGGATCAGCACCGTCTACCAGGAGGTCAACCTCTGCGTGAACCTGTCGGTGGCGGAGAACATCCTCATCGGCCGCGAGCCGCGCCGCCTGGGGCGCATCGACTGGAAGCGGATGCGCGCCAGGGCCAGGGAGCTGCTCGCCCGGCTGGAGCTCGACCTCGACGTCTCCGCGCCGCTGTCGTCCTACTCGCTGGCCATCCAGCAGATGGTCGCCATCGCCCGCGCGCTGGACGTCGACGCTCAGGTGCTCATCCTGGACGAGCCCACCTCCAGCCTGGACGCCGACGAGGTCGACCGGCTCTTCGGGGTGATGAAGCGGCTCAAGGACGAGGGCATCGCGATCCTGTTCGTGACGCACTTCCTCGACCAGGTCTACGAGATCTCCGACCGGATGACGATCTTGCGCAACGGGCGGCTGGTCGGCGAGTTCCTGACCAGCGAGCTCAGCCAGGTGGAGCTGGTGGCCAAGATGATCGGCCAGGAGCTCGAGGTCCTGGACAAGCTGCACGGCGAGGCGAAGGTCTTCGACCGGCCGCTGGTGGAGGCGCGCGAGCTGGGGCGCGCCGGCGCCATCGAGCCGTTCACGCTCACCATCCACGAGGGAGAGGTCGTGGGACTGGCCGGACTGCTGGGCTCGGGCCGTACGGAGGTCGCCCGGTTGTTGTTCGGCGCCGACCACGCCGGGACCGGCCAGGTGGCCATCGGCGGCGAGCCCACGCCGCTGCGCACACCCCGGGCGGCGATGTCCCACAAGATCGCTTTCTGCTCGGAGAACCGCAAGACCGACGGGCTCGTCCCGGACCTCACCGTGCGCGAGAACATCGTCCTCGCCCTCCAGGCGACCAGGGGCTGGACCAGACCGGTGCCGCGCGAGCAGCAGGACGAGCTGGTCGGCCGGTACGTCAAGGCGCTGCGGATCAGCCCGGCCGACCCCGAGCGCCTGGTGCGCGACCTGAGCGGCGGCAACCAGCAGAAGGTGCTGCTGGCCAGGTGGCTCATCCTGGAGCCGAGGCTGCTCATCCTGGACGAGCCCACCCGGGGCATCGACGTGGGGGCCAAGGCGGAGATCCAGCGCCTGGTCGCCGAGCTGTCCAGTGGCGGGGTGGCGGTGCTGTTCATCTCCGCCGAGCTGGAGGAGGTGCTGCGGCTCAGCCACAAGGTCGCCGTGCTGCGCGACCGCAAACTGGTCGCCGAGTTGCCCAACGACGACGCGCTCAGCACCGAGGTGCTGATGGAGACGATCGCCAGCGGAGGTCGAGACCGATGAGACGCCTGCTCTGGCCGGTCCTGATCCTGGCGCTGCTGTTACTGGTCAACGTGCTGTTCACGCCCGGCTTCCTCAGCGTCCAGGTCCGCGACGGGCACCTGTACGGGAGCCTGATCGACATCCTGCGGTTCGGCGCCCCGCTGATCCTGGTCTCGCTCGGCATGACGCTGGTCATCGCGACCGGCGGCATCGACCTGTCGGTGGGCTCGGTGGTGGCCATCTCGGGCGCGCTGGCCTGCCTGCAGATCAGCCAGGACGCGGGCGTGTTCACCGCCGTGGTGCTGGCGCTCGGGCTGAGCGTGCTGCTCGGCGCCTGGAACGGGTTCCTGGTGGCGGGCGTCGGCATCCAGCCGATCATCGCCACGCTGATCCTCATGGTGGCCGGGCGCGGCCTGGCCCAACTGATCACCGACGGGCAGATCATCACCGTCAACGACCCCGCCTACAAGCTGATCGGCGGCGGCTACTGGCTGACGGTGCCGTTCGGCATCCTGATCGTGCTGGTGGTGCTGGCGGTCACCGCGTTCCTGACCCGGCGGCTGGCGCTCGGCCTGCTCATCGAGGCGGTGGGCGGCAACGCCGAGGCGAGCCGGCTGGCCGGCATCAGGGCGCGCGGGATCATCGTCATGGTCTACGCGTTCGCGGCGCTGTGCGCGGGCGTCGCGGGGCTGATGATCAGCTCGAACATCTCCAGCGCCGACGGCAACAACGCCGGGCTCTGGATCGAGCTGGACGCGATCCTCGCCGTGGTGATCGGCGGCACGTCGCTGGCCGGTGGGCGCTTCTCCCTCGGCGGCACCGTGCTCGGCGCGCTCATCATCCAGACGCTGACCACCACGATCTACTCGATCGGGGTGCCGCCGGAGACGACGCTGCTGTTCAAGGCGCTCGTGGTGACCGTGGTCTGCCTGATCCAGTCCACGGCCTTCCGCGACAAGGTGTTCCATCGCCGCAGACCGGTGGCTCTGGCCGGACCGGCGACCGAGGAGAAGGCGCGGGTGACGGCATGACGACGCTGACGCTGGGCGGTGGCCGGACCATCCCGGCCAGGTACGTCCCGGTCCTGGTGACCGCGTGCCTGTTCGTGGCGATGTTCGTGGTGGGCGGGATCCGCTACGACGGGTTCGCCACCGGGCAGGTCGTGCTCAACGTCTTCGTCGACAACGCCTTCCTGCTGGTCGTGGCCGTCGGCATGACGTTCGTGATCCTCACCGGCGGGATCGACCTGTCGGTGGGCTCGGTGGTGGCGCTGTCCACGATGATCTCGGCCGGCCTGATGGCCGGGCCGGGCTGGCCGCCGTACGTGGTGATCCCGCTGGTGCTGCTCGTCGGCTCCACCCTGGGGCTGATCATGGGCTATCTGATCCACGCCTTCGAGATCCAGCCGTTCATCGCCACGCTGGCCGGGATGTTCCTGGCCAGGGGCCTGTGCTACACGATCGGCACCGAGTCGATCCCGATCGACGACCCGACGTTCACCGCGTTCGCGCAGACCAGGATCGACCTGTTCGCCGATCTGTGGATCTCGCCGAGCGTGCTCGTCGCCCTCGTGGTGGTGCTGGTCGGGGCCTACGTGCTGCACTACACGCGCCTCGGCCGGGCGGTGTACGCCACCGGCGGGAGCGAGCAGTCGGCGGTGTTGATGGGCCTGCCGGTGGGCCGGACGAAGATCACTGTCTACACGATCTCGGGCTTCTGCTCCGCGCTCGGCGGGGTCCTGCTGTCGTTCTACACCCTGTCCGGGTACGGCCTGCACGCGAGCGGCATGGAGCTGGACGCCATCGCGGCGGTCGTCATCGGCGGCACACTGCTGACGGGCGGCACCGGGTTCCTGTTCGGCACCGTGCTGGGCGTGCTCGTCCTCGGGCTGATCCAGACGATCCTCAGCTTCCAGGGCACGCTCAGCTCCTGGTGGACAAAGATCTTCATTGGGCTGCTGCTGTTCGTCTTCATCCTTCTGCAGCGCCTATTCTCAACCAGGACACGCCGCTGACCTGGGGCCGAGCGTTACCCGAACGTTTCCTGGAGGTTGCCGACAGCCATTGACAGTCCCGTTGTTAGCGATAACAATCTGCGAGAACGTACGAGAGCTTTATCCCGATTTATCACTCTCTGTGATCTATCCCCCTGTATCGACGGCAGCACCTACTGCCGAAAGCCCCATGCGAGGAGAAACCCGATGAGGTTGGCTCGACTCGGCGGACTGGTGTCCGCCATCGCGCTCGCCGCGACCATGACGGCCTGCGGCTCCAGCCAGAAGACGGTCGACGTTCAGCCGTCGGCGGGGGCCGAGGGCGGCAACGCCGGCGCCCTGATCGGCGTCACCATGCCGACCAAGTCGTCCGAGCGGTGGATCCACGACGGCGACAACGTCAAGGCGCAGCTGGAGAAGCTCGGCTACAAGGTCGACCTGCAGTACGCCGAGAACGACATCCCCACCCAGGCCAACCAGATCGAGAACCAGATCACCAAGGGCGCCAAGCTCCTGATCATCGCCTCGATCGACGGCACCGCGATCACCTCCCAACTGCAGCAGGCGGCCGACAACAAGATCCCGGTCATCGCCTACGACCGGCTGATCCGCAACAGCCCGAACGTCGACTACTACGCCACCTTCGACAACTTCAAGGTCGGCGTGCAGCAGGCGTCCTCGCTCCTGGCCGGCCTCGGCGTCGACAAGGGCGAGAAGGGCCCGTTCAACGTCGAGCTGTTCGGCGGCTCGCCCGACGACAACAACGCCACGTTCTTCTGGAACGGCGCCATGTCGATCCTCCAGCCGAAGATCGACGACGGCACCCTGGTGGTCAAGAGCGGCCAGACCGACTTCAAGACCGCCGCCATCCTCCGCTGGGACCCCGCCACCGCGCAGAAGCGGATGGAGGACATCATCACCAAGACCTACACCGGTGACACCAAGGTCGACGGCGTCCTGTCGCCGTACGACGGCCTGTCCATCGGCATCCTGTCGGCGCTCAAGAGCAGCGGCTACGGCACCGGCAGCCAGAAGTACCCGGTCGTGACCGGCCAGGACGCCGAGCTCGCCTCGGTCAAGTCGATCGTCGCCGACGAGCAGTACTCCACCATCTTCAAGGACACCCGCACGCTCGCGGAGACCACCGTCAAGATGGCCGACGCGGTGCTCAAGGGCGGCAAGCCCGAGGTGAACAACACCAAGGACTACGACAACGGCAACAAGGTCGTCCCCTCGTTCCTGCTCGACCCGGTCATCGTCGACAAGAGCAACTACAAGGACGTCATCATCGGCGCCAACTACTACACCGAGGACCAGCTCAAGTAAGGGCGTGCTCCGGGGGCGGTCCACCGCCCCCGGAGCCCCTGACCGAGGGGCTTGAGACATGACCGATCACATCTTGCGGATGAGCGGGATCACCAAGACGTTCCCCGGCGTGAAGGCGCTGCAGGACGTCACCCTGTCCGTGCGGCGGGGCGAGATCCACGCCATCTGCGGCGAGAACGGCGCCGGCAAGTCGACGCTGATGAAAGTGCTGTCCGGGGTCTACCCGCACGGAACCTACGAAGGGGAGATCACCTTCGAGGGCGAGAAGTGCGCGTTCGGCAGCATCCGCGACAGCGAGCACGCCGGCATCGTCATCATCCACCAGGAGCTGGCGCTCAGCCCGCAACTGTCGATCGCCGAGAACATCTTCCTCGGCAACGAACGGGCCAAGCGCGGCCTGATCGACTGGAACCGTACCAACTTCGAGGCCGCCCAGCTCATGGAGCGGGTCGGCCTGCGGGAGAACCCGACGACGGTCGTCACCGACATCGGCGTCGGCAAGCAGCAGCTCGTCGAGATCGCCAAGGCGCTGTCGAAGGAGGTCAAACTCCTCATCCTTGACGAGCCGACCGCGGCGCTCAACGACGACGACTCCGCGCACCTGCTCGACCTGCTGCGCGGGCTGCGCGAGAGCGGCATCACCTGCGTGATCATCTCCCACAAGCTCAACGAGGTCATCGCCATCGCCGACTCCGTCACGATCATCCGGGACGGCCGCACGATCGAGACGCTGGACATGGCGGGCGACGGCGTGAGCGAGGACCGGATCATCTCCGGGATGGTCGGCCGCGCCCTCGACAGCCGCTTCCCGCCGCACCAGCCGACGATCGGCGAGGAGGCGCTGCGCATCGAGGACTGGACCGTCTACAGCCCGAGCCAGCCCGGCCGCAAGGTCGTCGACGGCGCCTCGCTCAACGTGCGCAGGGGCGAGATCGTCGGGCTCGCCGGACTCATGGGCGCGGGCCGTACCGAGCTCGCCATGAGCGTGTTCGGCCGGACCTACGGCGTGCACATCTCCGGCAAGATCTTCAAGAACGGCCGGCCGGTCGAGATCCGCAGCGTCCAGGACGCGATCAAGCACGGCCTCGCCTACGCCACCGAGGACCGCAAGAGATACGGCCTCAACCTCATCGAGGACATCAAGCGCAACATCTCCGCCGCCGGGCTGAGCGGCCTGTCGCGGCGCGGCTTCGTGGACGAGCACGAGGAATACCGGGTCGCCGAGGGCTTCCACAAGAGCATGAACATCAAGGCGCCCAGCGTGTCGAGCGTCGTCGGCAAGCTCAGCGGCGGCAACCAGCAGAAGGTCGTGCTCTCCAAGTGGATCCTCACCGAGCCCGACGTGCTCATCCTCGACGAGCCGACCCGAGGCATCGACGTCGGCGCCAAGTACGAGATCTACACGATCATCAATCGCCTGGCCGACGAGGGCAAGGCGGTCCTGGTGATCTCCTCGGAGCTGCCTGAGCTGCTCGGCCTGTGCGACCGCGTCTACGCGCTCTGCGAAGGCCGGATCACCGGCGAGCTGCCCCGCGAGGAAGCCACGCAGGAACGCCTCATGCATCTCATGACCAAGGGACAGGAGTAGCTCCAATGAGCAGCATCACGCCCGCCGAGGTGAAGGTCGGCGCGAAGGGCGGACCTGAAGGGCCCAGGCGGCCGGGCCAGGTGTCACTGGGCGGACTCTCGCTCAACCTGCGCGCGAGCGGCATCTACATCGCCTTCGCCCTGATCGTCGCGCTGTTCTGGGTGCTGACGGACGGCGCCCTGCTCCAGCCGCAGAACATCTCCAACATCATCGTCCAGAACTCCTACGTGCTGATCCTGGCGATCGGCATGATCCTGGTCATCATCGCCGGCCACATCGACCTGTCGGTGGGCTCGGTGGTGGCGGTCACCGGAGCGCTGGCCGCGGTGCTCATGGTGAACATGGGCCTGCCGTGGCCGCTCGCCCTGCTGATCACGGTCGTCGCCGGTGGCCTCATCGGCGCCTGGCAGGGCTACTGGATCGCCTACTTCGGCATCCCGGCGTTCATCGTGACGCTGGCCGGCATGCTGCTGTTCCGCGCGCTCACCATGACCGTGCTGGGCAACCAGGGCATCGGCCCGTTCCCCGACCAGGTCCGCACCCTGGCCAACGGCTTCACCAGCGGCTACCTCGGCAACATCGGCCTCGGCCCGCTGGGCGGCGCCGACCTGTTCAGCCTGCTGATCGGCGTGACCGCGATCGCCGGCATGGTCGCCTCGCAGTGGCGCAGCCGCGCCGCGCGGGCCGGCTACGGCCAGGTCGTGGAGCCGATGGCGATGTTCGTGCTCAAGATGGCGGCCGGCGCCGGGCTGATCCTCTTCCTGGTCGTGCAGCTGGCCCGGTTCAACAACCTGCCCTGGGTGCTGGTGCTGCTGGCGATCCTGGTGCTGGCCTACTCCCTGATGGCCAACCGCACGGTCTTCGGCCGGCAGATCTACGCCATCGGCGGCAACCTCCAGGCGGCCGTGATGTCCGGCGTCAAGGTGAAGAAGGTCGTCTTCTGGATCTTCGTCAACATGGGCGTGCTGTCGGCCATCGCCGGCATCATCTTCGCCGGGCGGCTCAACCAGGCGGGCCCGACCGCGGGCAACTCCTTCGAGCTGGACGCCATCGCCGCCGCCTTCATCGGGGGCGCCGCCGTACAGGGTGGGGTCGGCAAGGTCGTCGGCGCGCTCACCGGCGGACTGATCATGGCGGTGATCAACAACGGCATGTCCCTGATCGGCTCGCCGAGCGAGCGGGTCATGCTCGTCAAGGGCGCGGTGCTGCTCGCGGCCGTCGCCTTCGACGTGTGGACCAAGCGCAGGGCGGGCGCGGCGGGCTGACGGCCACGCAATACGATCTCGGTGCCGAGGAGAGGAGAGACCGTGGCAACCACCCCCAAGCGCCGCCTGCCGGTCATGGCCGACGTGGCCAAGGAGGCCGGCGTGTCGCACCAGACGGTCTCCCGCGTGCTCAACGACCACCCCAACGTCCGGGCCGACACCCGGGCCCGGGTGGAGGAGGCGATCTCCCGGCTCGGCTACCGCCGCAACCTGGTCGCGCGCGCCCTGGTCACCAAGCGCTCGCGGATGCTCGGCGTGGTGAGCTTCGACACCACGCTGTACGGCCCCGCCAGCACGATCTACGGCATCGAGCAGGCGGCCAGGACGGCCGGCTACTTCGTCAGCATCGTGAGCCTGAAGTCCCTCGACGCCACCAGCGTGCGTGCGGCCATCGACTACCTCACCGAGCAGGGCGTGGACGGGGTCGTGGTGGTCGCCCCGCAGCGCTCGGCCGGTCGCGCGCTGGAGAGCCTGCCCTCCGGCACGCCGGCGGTGGCCGTGGAGGGCACCCACCGGGCCGATGTGTCGGTGGTCTGCATCGACCAGTTCGAGGGCGCCAGGCTCGCCACCCGGCACCTGCTGGACCTCGGCCACGAGACGGTCTGGCACGTCAGCGGCCCGCCGGACTGGCTGGAGACCGAGGGCAGGCTCGCGGGCTGGCGCACCACGCTGGAGGCGGCGGGCCGCCCGGTGCCGCCGCCGCTGCCGGGCGACTGGAGCCCGCGCACGGGTTACGAGGCCGGTCGGCGCCTGGCCGCGATGGACGAGGTCACGGCCGTCTTCGCGGCCAACGACCAGATGGCGCTCGGGGTGCTGCGGGCGCTGTCGGAAGAAGGGGTGAAGGTCCCCGACCGGATGAGCGTCGTGGGTTTCGACGACATCCCCGAGTCGGAGTTCTTCTCGCCCCCGCTCACCACGGTCCGCCAGGACTTCGACGCGGTGGGCAGGCGCTGCATCGAGGCGCTGCTGCGGCAGATCGACTCGGGGCCGGTCGCGTACGAGCGGCTGGTCGTGCCGCCCGCCTTCATCGTCAGATCCAGTACGGCTCCCGCACGATAGAGGCCTGCCCCGCCCGTACAATCCCCAGGAGTCAAGTGTGAACGTTAACAAGTATGTGGTCGGCGTGGACTTCGGCACGTTGTCCGGCCGTGCCGTCGTGGTCCGCGTCGCCGACGGCGCCGAGCTGGGCAGCGCCGTGCACGAGTACGCGCACGGCGTCATCGAGCGCGCGCTGCCCGGCTCCGAGGTGCGGCTGGGGCCCGACTGGGCGCTGCAGTCGCCGCAGGACTGGATCGACGTGCTGCGCCTGGCCGTGCCCCAGGCCGTCGCCGCCGCGGGCATCGCGCCCGAGGAGGTGATCGGCATCGGCACCGACTTCACCGCCTGCACCGTGCTGCCCGCCACCGCCGACGGCACGCCCCTGTGCTTCGAGACGCCGTCGCGCCCGCACGCGTGGCCCAAGCTGTGGAAGCACCACGCCGCGCAGCCGCACGCCGACCGGATCAACGAGCTGGCCGCCCGGCGCGGCGAGACCTGGCTGCCGCGCTACGGCGGCAAGATCTCCTCGGAGTGGGAGTTCGCCAAGGCGCTGCAGGTGCTGGAGGAGGACCCCGAGGTCTACGCCCGGGCCGAGCGCTGGATCGAGGCCGCCGACTGGATCGTCTGGCAGCTCGCCGGCGTGGAGAGCCGCAACATCTGCACCGCCGGTTATAAAGGGATATTTCAGGACGGAACCTATCCGTCGGCGGACTTCCTCGCCGAGCTGAACCCCGGCTTCGCGGACTTCACGAGCAAGCTCGCCACCGGGCGGGTCGGCGAGCACGTGGCGGGCGGGGTTCGGCTGGCCGCGCTCGGCGCGTCCGCCGGGACGCTGTCCGCGCGGGCCGCCGAGTGGACCGGGCTGCCCGAGGGCATCGCCGTGGCCGTCGGGAACGTGGACGCGCACGTCACCGCCGCCGCCGCGGACGCCGTCCGGCCCGGTCAGATGGTGGCCATCATGGGCACCTCGACCTGCCACATCATGCCCAGCGACCGGCTCGCCGAGGTTCCCGGCATGTGCGGCGTCGTCCAGGACGGCATCGTGCCCGGCCTGTGGGGCTACGAGGCCGGGCAGTCGGCCGTCGGCGACATCTTCGCCTGGTTCGTCGACTCGTTCGTGCCCGCCACCTACACCGAGCGGGCCGCCGAGCAGGGCCTCAGCGTGCACGCGTACCTGACCTCGCTGGCCGAGAAGCAGGCCGTCGGCGAGCACGGCCTGGTCGCGCTCGACTGGTTCGGCGGCAACCGGTCCGTCCTGGTGGACCACAACCTGTCCGGCGTGATCATCGGCCAGACCCTCGCGACCAGGCCCGAGGACGTCTACCGGACGCTCATCGAGTCCACCGCCTACGGCGCGCGCATGATCGTGGAGACGTTCGAGAAGTCCGGCGTCCCGGTCGAGGAGTTCGTCGTCGCCGGCGGCCTGCTGAAGAACCCCTTCCTCATGCAGGTGTACGCCGACGTGCTGCGCCGCCCGCTGTCGGTGATCGGCTCCGACCAGGGCCCGGCGCTCGGCTCGGCCATCCACGCCGCCGTCGCGGCGGGCGCGTACACCGACATCGAGGCGGCCGCCGCGACCATGGGCAAGCGCACCGAGGCCGCGTACGTGCCGGACGCGGCCAGGGCGGACGCCTACGACCGCCTGTACGGCGAGTACCGCAACCTGCACGACCACTTCGGCGACGGCAAGGCGCTGCACAAGCTGCGCGCGATCAGGAACGAGGCGAGCGCATGAGGAAGACCGTCAGCGACCTGCACGCCGAGCTGGTCCGCTACCAGCTGGTGGCCTGGACCGCGGGCAACGTGTCCGGCCGGATCCCCGGCGAGGACCTGTTCGTCATCAAGCCCTCCGGCGTCTCCTACGACGAGCTGACGCCGGAGACCATGGTGGTGTGCGACCTCGACGGCAACCTGGTGGAGGGGGAGCACGCCCCGTCCAGCGACACCGCCGCGCACGCCTACGTCTACCGCCACCTGCCCGAGGTGGGCGGCGTCGTGCACACCCACTCCACCTACGCCTCGGCCTGGGCCGCGCGCGACGAGGCGATCCCGTGCGTGCTGACCGCGATGGCCGACGAGTTCGGCGGTGAGATCCCGGTCGGGCCGTTCGCGCTGATCGGCGACGACTCCATCGGCCAGGGCATCGTCAAGACGCTCAAGGGTCACCGATCGCCCGCCGTCCTCATGCGCAACCACGGCGTCTTCACCATCGGCAAGGACCCCAAGGCGGCGGTCAAGGCGGCGGTGATGTGCGAGGACGTCGCCCGTACCGTGCACATCTCCCGCCAGCTCGGCGAGCCGCTGCCGATCCCGCAGGCCGACGTCGACCGCCTGTACGACCGCTATCAGAACGTCTACGGACAGAGGAGCCCACGTTGAACATCTGGTTTCTGACCGGCAGCCAGGGGCTGTACGGCGAGGACACGCTGAGCCAGGTCGCCGAGCAGTCGCAGCGGATCGCCGAGGCGCTGCCCGTGCCCGTGACGTGGAAGCCCGTGCTCACCGACGCGGCCGCGATCAGACGGGTGATGCTGGAGGCCAACGCCGACGACTCCTGCGCGGGCGTGATCGCCTGGATGCACACCTTCTCCCCGGCCAAGATGTGGATCGCCGGCCTCGACGCGCTGCGTAAGCCGCTGCTGCACCTGCACACCCAGGCGAACGTGGCGCTGCCGTGGAGCTCCATCGACATGGACTTCATGAACCTCAACCAGGCCGCGCACGGCGACCGCGAGTTCGGCCATATCCAGACCAGGCTGGGGGTGCCGCGCAAGACCGTCGCCGGGCACGTCAGCGACCCGGCCGTGGCCGAGCGGATCCTCGCCTGGACCCGCGCCGCCACCGGCCGGGCCGAGGTGCGCACACTGAAGCTGGCCCGCTTCGGCGACAACATGCGCGACGTGGCCGTCACCGAGGGCGACAAGGTCGAGGCGCAGCTCCGCTTCGGCGTCTCGGTCAACACCTATGGCGTCAATGACCTGGTCGAGGCCGTGGACGCCGCTTCCGACGCGGACGTCACCGCGCTGGTCAAGGAGTACGAGGAGCTCTACCGGGTGGCGCCCGAGCTGCTCGGGGAGCGGCAGGAGTCGCTGCGGTACGCCGCCAGGATCGAGCTGGGGCTGCGGCACTTCCTCGAAGGCGGCGGTTTCAAGGCGTTCACCACCAACTTCGAGGACCTCGGCGGGCTGCGCCAGCTCCCCGGTCTGGCCGTGCAGCGGCTGATGGCCGACGGCTACGGCTTCGGCGGGGAGGGCGACTGGAAGACCTCGGTGCTGCTGCGCACGCTCAAGGCGATGGCTCCCGGCGGCACCTCGTTCATGGAGGACTACACCTACCACCTGACGCCTGGCGAGGAGCTCATCCTCGGCGCGCACATGCTGGAGGTGTGCCCGAGCATCGCCGCCGGCACCCCGTCGTGCGAGATCCACCCGCTGGGCATCGGCGGCCGGGAGGACCCGGTCCGGCTGGTGTTCGACGCCGAGCCCGGTCCCGGCGTCGTCGTCGGCCTCGCCGATCTGGGCGACCGGTTCCGGCTGGTCGCGAACGAGATCGACGTGGTGGCGCCGCCCGAGCCGCTGCCCAGCCTGCCGGTGGCCCGCGCCGTCTGGCGTCCCCGCCCCGACCTGCGGACCTCGGCCGAGTCGTGGCTGACCGCCGGAGCCCCGCACCACACGGTGCTGTCCACGGTCGTCGGCACGGAGGAGCTGGCCGACCTGGCCGACATGCTCGGGGTGGAGCTGGTGGTCATCGACGCGGAGACCACCACCCGCCGGCTCACCAAGGAGCTGCGCTGGAACCAGGCCTACTACCGGCTGGCCCAGGGCTTCTGACAGCCGCCTGAAAAGTCCTACCAAGAAGCGCCATGTCCGGATTGGCGGTGGTGGTCAGGGGGACGTCTACCTCGTCCAGGAGTCGTCGACGGGGGTCCTCGTGCGCGCCATCGCCATTACCGGGTTCGGAGCCGATCCGGAGATCATGCAAGTACCCGCGCCCGAGCCCGGCCCGCGTGAGGTGTTCGTCCGGATGCGCGCCGCCGGTTACAACCCCGTCGACACGAAGGTCGCGGCCGGGGCCATGAAGGGCATGGTGCCGTTCACGTTCCCGCTGATCCTCGGCACCGACGGCGCGGGCGTCGTGGAGGCCACGGGGGCCGAGGTCACCGCCTTCAGCCCGGGCGACGAGGTCTTCGGCCGCTTCGCCGACTACCCGCGCGGCCTGGGCGCCTTCGCCGAGTACGGGGTGGCCGCCGAGGACGGCCCGATCGCCCACAAGCCACCGGGCGTGCCCTTCGAGCAGGCGGCGGCCGTGCCGACGGCCTCGGGCACGGCTCACGAGGTGGTCGAGACGGCCCGGCTGAACGAGGGCAAGACCGTGCTCATCATCGGCGCCACGGGCGGCGTCGGCCAGAGCGCCGTCCAGCTCGCCGCCCGGCACGGGGCCCGCGTCATCGCCACCGCCGCGCCCGACGCCGAAGCGCTCGTGCGCGACCTGGGGGCCTCCGACACCGTGGACCACAGCGCGGGCTCAGGTGGCGGCTCTGTCGCCGACCAGGTGCTCGCGCTCTGCCCCGACGGCATCGACGCGGTCCTGGACCTGGTGGACCCGGCCGAAGCGATCGGCGACGTGATCCGGATGCTGCGCCCCGGCGGCATCATCGTCAGCATCGTCGGCGCGCTGGACCCCGACGACCTCACCGAACGGGAGATCCGCGCCGTCAACCTCGTGCACCGCCCCAGCGGCCCGCTGCTCGCCGACCTCGGCGCCGCCCTCGACAGCGGCGACCTGCGCGTCAACATCCAGGCCCAGGTGCCCTTCGAACAGCTCCCCGACAGGCTGCGCGACCTCCAGCACGGCCACGCGCGCGGCAAGGTCGTCATCGAGATCTGAGAGCGGCCGCCCCGGCCGGCGTGGCGAGGTGAGGCCACCCGGGCCGGTGTTCCGGGTGGTGTGGCAAGGTGAGGCGGTGACGCTGACGAACTGGTCCGGAAACACCGAATTCCGGGCAACCCGGCTCCACCACCCCACCTCCCTCGACGAGCTCCAGCGCCTGGTCGCCGCCACCCCACGGGTGCGCGCCCTGGGCAGCGCGCACTCCTTCAACGACGTCGCCGACACCCCCGGCGAGCTGGTCCGCCTGGACCGCATGCCGTACCGGATCGAGATCGACGGCGCGGCGGCGCGCGTGCGGGTCGGCGCGAGCACCACGTACGCCCGGCTCGCCGCCGAGCTGCACGCCCAGGGGTTAGCCCTGGGCAACCTGGCCTCGCTGCCGCACATCTCGGTGGCCGGGTCCGTCGCGACCGGCACGCACGGGTCGGGGCCGGGCAACCAGAGCCTGTCGGCCGCGGTGTCGGCGCTGGAGCTGGTCACCGCCGACGGCTCCCTGATCACCCTCGACCGCGGCGACGCCGACTTCCCCGGCGCGGTGGTCTCGCTCGGCGCGCTCGGCATCGTCACCACGCTGACGCTCGACCTGGTGCCCGCCTTCGAGCTGCGCCAGTACGTGCGCGAGGGCGTGCCCGACGACGCGCCGTTCGACGAGCTGATGGGCGACGGCCACAGCGTCAGCCTGTTCACCGACTGGCACGACACCCGCGCCTGGATCAAGCGCCGCACCCCCCTGCCCGAAGGGGACTGGCACGGCACCCGGGCGGCGGACGGGCCCCGGCACCCGGTGCCGGGGATGCCGCCGGACAGCTGCACCGAGCAGCTCGGCGTGCCGGGGCCGTGGCACGAGCGGCTGCCGCACTTCCGCGCCGACTCCCCGCCGAGCAGCGCGGGCGACGAGCTGCAGACGGAGTTCGTGATGGACCGCGAGCACGCGGCCGGCGCGCTGCGCGAGCTGCGGGCCGTGCGGGACCGGATCCGGCCGGTGCTGCAGATCACCGAGGTGCGTACGGTCGCCGCCGACGACCTCTGGCTGAGCCCGTTCTACGGCCGGGACAGCGTGGCCGTGCACTTCACCTGGATCAGGGACACCGAGGCCGTGCTGCCGGTGGTCAGGCTGGTGGAGGACGTGCTGGCGCCGTTCGACCCCCGGCCGCACTGGGGCAAGGTGTTCACCCGGTGGCCGTCCTGCCCCGATCGGTTCCGCGAGCTGGTGGGCCGGTACGACCCGCGGGGCAAGTTCGCCGGCGACTTCACCCGCCTACTGCTGGGGGAGTAGGGCCCGGCCGGGGACGTGCGTCCGGCGGCGTAGCGGGTCACCAGCCTCGCGGACGATGTGCCGGGCGGGCCGATGGGTGATCGTTGAGACATGATCCACCATCCCTTCCGGTTCGGCGTCGTCGCCGGACACGCCCCCGACGCCGGCGCGTGGGCCGGCCTGGCGCGCCGGGCCGAGAGCCTCGGCTACGACACCCTGCTCGTGCCCGACACGCTGGGCACCCTGTCGCCGTTCGCCGCCGGGGCCGCCGCCGCGACGGCGACCACGACCCTGGGCGTCGGCACGTACGTGCTGTGCGCCCCGCTCCGGACGCCGGAGGCCGTCGCCTGGGAGACGGCCACGTTGCGCACACTCAGCGGCGGCCGGTTCGAGCTGGGCCTCGGCGCCGGACGGCCGGACGCCGCAGCCGACGCCGTCCGGCTCGGCGTCGATTACGGCACCCCGAGCCGGCGGATCGACCGGCTGGAGCGGACCCTGGACGCCGTCGAGGACGTGCCGATCCTGATCGCCGCCACAGGGCCGAAGATGCTCCGGCTGGCGGCGGCCAGGGCCCGCACCGTGGCGCTCGGCCTACCGCCGCACAGCACCGAGGAGCACCTCGCGGCCAAGCTCGACGAGCTGTACGAACTCGCCGGGGACCGCTTCAAGGAGCTGGAGCTCAACATCAACCTGGCCGTGGTGGGGGACGAGCAGCCCGCCTGGACGGTCAGCCGTTTCGGCGCCCTCGACGCCACCGCCGTCGGCAGGCTGTCCGGCACGGTCGAGCAGATGGTGGACAGGCTGAACAGGCGCAGGGACAAGCTCGGCGTGTCGTACGTGTCGGTCAACGGGCAGTTTCTGGAGCAGTTCGCGCCGGTGGTCGAACGGCTCGCCGGTACCTGACGGGAACTGACAGGTACGCCCGCCACCATGGACACATGATCGCAACAGGCCCTTTCGACACCGCCGACTGGAACGCCCAGCCGCCCTTCGACGACCGCGCCGGCGTCACGCTCGGGCACGTCACCATGAGCAAGACCTTCCACGGCGACCTGACCGCGACCAGCGTCGTGCACCTCATGGTCGTGTCCACCCCGGTCGAGGAGTCCAAGGCGTACGTCGCGGTGGAGCGTGTCGAGGGCGTCCTGCACGGCCGGTCCGGCAGCTTCGTCGTCCAGCACCTCGCGGTGAGCGACCCGGCCGGCCGGTCGCTGCGCGTCACCGTCGTCCCCGACTCCGGCACCGGCGAGCTGCGCGGCCTGCGCGGCGAGATGGACATCGCCATCGCCCCGGACGGCTCCCACTCCTACACCTTCGACTACACCGTCTGAGCGATCCTGTCGCCTGGTGGGGCGGATGTTAGCCCGCTCTTCTCAGCGGCAGAAACGGTGTATGTACATATCGGGGGTGCAGACCGTCCTGCCGGAGCACCGCTATGGGCAGGAAGAGATCACCGAGGCGTTCGCCCAGCTCACCTCGGCCGACGAGGAGCTGCTGACACGCTTTCACCTCGCCACGGGGGTGACCGGCCGCCACCTGGCGCTGCCGCTCGACGACTACGCCAAGCTCGACTCCTTCGACCGGGCCAACGAGGCGTACGTCGAGGTGGCGCTCGACCTGGGGGAGCGGGCGATCGCCGGCGCGCTGGAGAAGGCGGGATCGTCGCCGGACAAAGTCGATCTCCTGGTGTTCTGCTCGTCCACCGGTCTGGCCACGCCGTCGCTCGACGCCCGGCTCGCGCAGCGCGCGGGGTTGCGGACGGACGTCAAGCGGGTCCCGGTGTTCGGCCTGGGCTGTGCCGCCGGGGCCGCCGGGCTGGCCCGCCTGCACGACTACCTGCGCGGCTGGCCCGGCCACACGGCGCTGCTCGTCTGTGTGGAGCTGTGCTCGCTGACCGTGCAGCGCGACGACGTCTCGATCGCCAACCTGATCGCCAGCGGCCTGTTCGGCGACGGCGCGGCGGCCGTCGTGGCGACCGGGCGCGGCCGGGGCCGTGAGGTGGTGGCGACCCGCAGCAAGCTCTATCCGGACACCCAGCACCTCATGGGCTGGGACGTGGGCGGGCACGGCTTCCGGATCATGCTCGACGCCGGGCTGCCCGCGTTCGTCGATCGGGTGCTGGCCGACGACATCAGGGCCTTCCTGGCCGACTACGGCCTCACCACCGCCCAGGTGGGCACCTGGATCTGCCATCCCGGCGGGCCCAAGGTGATCGAGGGGATCGTGGCGGCCCTGGAACTGCCCGCCGAGGCGCTGGAGGTGACCTGGCGGTCGCTGCGCGAGCACGGCAACCTGTCGTCGGTGTCGGTGCTGCACGTCCTGCAGCAGACGCGCGGGCGCCCGAACCAGCCCGCCGTGCTGCTCGCCCTGGGGCCGGGGTTCTCCGCCGAGCTGCTCCTGATGCACTGGTGAGCGCCGGACTACGGCTTGGACACCGCAATCTTCTCCAGGCCCTCCGGCTGCTTGCCCGGGTACGTCCCGGTCAGCAGCGTACTGACCGTGTAGAGGTGCCAGGCGAGGCCCGGCTTCTTGACCACCGGGTCGGCGAACAGGGCGCGTACCTCGTCCGGGTTCACGATCGGCGTCAGGGCGTCGAGGTGGCCGAGCACCTGCGCGCGCAGCACGTCCGTCAGCGCGGGCCCGGGGCTGGTGCGCCAGCTCCAGCCGCCGCCGGTCTTGGCCGTCGGCATGTGCTCGGGTGGGACGTGGGTCCGCGTCCACCACTTGCGCTGGGCCGCCAGCCCTTCGGCGAACCGCCACGGTTTCCCCTCGATCGGCACATCCCGCAGCTCAGGGGCGAATCGCAGAATAAGTGAATAAATCACCTCTTCGGAGAGGCGCCAGCCCTGGTCCAGGCTGAGCGCGGCCCGTACCACCCGGTTGTCCAGGAACGGCCGGACCGGATCTCCCCGGCGCAGCGACCCGGCGCGGGCGCTGGCCTGCCAGCGCCCGACCTTGTACCAGATGTAGATGTGGTCCAGCGCTTCGAGCCGGTTCGTCCGCGCCTGCCAGGGCTTGGCGAGCTCGCGGGCGTGCTCGTTCGCCTCGGCGGTGAACAGCTTCTCGTCCTTGTAGAAGGTGTTGTTGACGCGCCGCAGCAGCGCCTTGTCGCTCAGGTCGCTCTGCAGCAGGTTCAGGCTGCCCGCCCGGAGCGTCTCGCCGCTCTGCCCGGACATGGTCGCCTTGCCGGAGTAGGGCAGGTAACCCACGATCGACTCGTACGCCGACGTCATGCCCTCACAGGTGCGCAGCGTCTCCCAGGCCCGGCTCAGCGGGTGCTCCACCAGCACCGCGTCCTGCTGGGCGGTCTGCGGGGGAGCGATCACCGTGTGCTCGACCTTGAGCAGGGCCGCGATCCGGCGGGCCAGGATCACGTCAGGATGGGTGTCGAGCCCGTTCGTGGTCACCCGGAACGGCACCCGCGCCGCGTGCAGCAGCGCGGCCAGGATCCGGGTGTCGCGCCCGCCGGTCAGCGCGAGGTTCACCGGCTCTCCGGCGTCGCGCAGCGGCGCGACGGTGGCGAGCAGCGCGTCGGCGAGCTCCGTGATCGCCGCCCGCTTGCTCCGCGCCGACCCGGGCACGGCCGCCGCCTCCGGCAGCGGCGTCTCGGTGATCGTCCGCCGCCCGTCCCGCACGTCCAGCCGCGAGCTCGGCCGCAGCGCCGTCACTCCCATGTACGGGGTCTCGTCCGACAGGAAGAACCCCTGCCGGATCATCGTCTGCAGCGCGAGCACGTCATGCTCGATCCGCTCGGTCGGCTGGGCGGCCAGGTGCACCAGCAGGGCCCGGCTGCCCACGATGTGCAGCTCCGGCGTCTCGGCGTAGAAGACGGGGCAGACCCGGTTGATCGCGGTGGCGGCGGTCAGCTCGCCGTCCCGCGCGACCCAGGCGGAGAAACAGCCGCCCACGTCGCCGCTGGAAGGATCGTCCAGCAGCCGGGTGGCCTCGCCCGGATCGGCCAGGTGACCGTTCAGCCCGAGGACCCGGCCGCCGTGGTCGGCGATCAGCGGCGGCTGCCGGGAGTCGTCGGGCTCGTTGCTCCACCCGAACAGCGACACCCCCCTGCCCTGCCATTCCCGCGCCCGGATCACGTCCGGAGGCACCGGGAACACGGTCTCGATGACGGCTCGGACCCGGTCCTGGACATGGGCGGGAACGTCGCGGCCTTTGGCGGCCAGCCCTAAATAGACACGCACGAGGTCCATGACTACCGGATATGACCGGTTCACCACAATTGATCACGCGTGGATAGCGGTTTGCGCTCGCTTGCGTCACCGGCCCGGCCAACTGTGGCCGGGGAGCCGTCGTACGGCCTGGAGGTGCATTGCGATGAAATTTCGTCCCTTAGTGGCGAGTATCGGGATCGCGGCGCTGTTGGCGCTCGCCGCGTGCGGCGGCGGACCAGGTGGCAACGCCACCGCTCCCGAACGCGCTCCCGACCAGGCATCCGGCAACGAGCAGCGGCCCCGGCCCACCGCCTCGGCGAGTCAGGCCCCGAACGAAGACCAGGACACCACCCGGGCGCAGATCTCCACCTTCGCCCTCGACGTGGACACCGCCTCCTACGCCTACGCCCGCCGTACGCTCGAGGAGGGCCGCTGGCCCGAGCCGCACCAGATCCGGCCGGAGGAGTTCGTCAACTCCTTCAGGCAGGACTACGCCGAGCCGCCCGGCGACGGCTTCGCCGTGCACGTGGACGGCGCCCGGCTGGGCACCCGCGACGAGGCCGTCCTGCGGGTCGGCCTCCAGACGCGCGCCACCTCCGACGAGGCGCGCCGCCCCGCCAACCTCACCTTCGTGGTCGACGTCTCCGGCTCGATGGCCGAGCCCGGCCGGCTCGACCTGGTCAAGCGGGCCCTGCACACCCTGCTCGACCAGCTCGCCCCCGGCGACCAGGTCTCCATCGTGGCCTTCAGCGACACCGCCGAGGCGCTGGCCTCGATGACCCCGCTCACCGCCAAGGACGA
The DNA here is from genome assembly GCF_014646515.1 of Nonomuraea glycinis. GTDB lineage: Bacteria > Actinomycetota > Actinomycetes > Streptosporangiales > Streptosporangiaceae > Nonomuraea > Nonomuraea glycinis. Next base: position 354,022 of record NZ_BMNK01000008.1, on the reverse strand, counting down.
CCTGCACGCGGCCGTCGACCGGCTCGTCGTCGCGGGCGGCACCAACCTGGAGAGCGGCATGCTGCTCGGCTACGAGCACGCGGCCAAGGGCTTCCGCCCCGCCGCCACGAACAAGGTCATCCTGCTCTCCGACGGCCTGGCCAACCAGGGCAACACCGCCTGGCAGGCCATCCTTGACCGGGTCAAGGAGCAGGCCGGCGAGCAGGTGACGCTGCTGACCGTCGGCGTCGGCCGGGAGTACGGCGACGAGCTCATGGAGCAACTGGCCGACAACGGCGACGGCTCGGCCGTGTACGTCTCCACGCCCGAGGAGGCGGAGAAGACGTTCACCACGCAGCTCCCGGCCAACATCGAGCTGCGCGCCCGGGACGCCAAGGCGCAGGTCGCCTTCAACCCGTCGGTCGTGGCGAGCCACCGGCTCCTCGGCTACGAGAACCGGGCACTGGCCACCGAGGACTTCCGCGACGACTCCCGCGACGGCGGCGAGGTCGGCCCCGGCCACTCCGTGACGGCCCTGTACTCCGTACGGCTCAAGCCCGGCGCGACGGGCCAGCTCGCCACGGCGACCGTGCGCTGGCAGCACCCCGACACCAGGGTGGCCGCCGAGACCAGCGACTCCGTCGAGGTGGACGCGCTGTCCGGCGCGCTGTGGAAGGACGCGCCCGTACGGCTGCGGGTGGACGTGCTCGCGGCGGCCTTCGCCCTGTACATGCGGGACCGCGACGCGTTCGGGATGGACCTCGACGCGCTGGGGGAGCAGGGCAGGCGGCTGGCGGGCGAGGCCGAGGACCCGATGGTGACCGACCTGGTCACCCTCATCGACCAGGCCCGCGAGGCGGCCTGACCTCCGCCCCACTTGCCCGCTTCGCCGTAATATAGCAACATGGTTGACATGTTGACGGATGAGCGCGATGTCGCACTGTTCTTCCTCGGCTGGCGCTCCTTCATCGACGACGCCGACACCGTGCTCGCCGAGCACGGTCTCGGCCGGATGCACCACCGGGTGCTGTACGTCGTCGCCCGCAGCCCCGGCATCAGCGTCGGCGAGCTGGCCGGGGCGCTCGGCATCTCTCGCCAGGCGCTCCACCGGCCGCTGTCGGACCTGCGGCGCCGTGACCTCATCACGGGCGACGTCTCCGCACGCAGCGGGCGCGAGCGGGCGCTGTCGGCCACCACCGCGGGGCAGGCGCTCGAACGTGCCGCCACCGGTCCCCAGCTCGCCCACCTGTCCGCCGTCTTCGACGCCGCCGGCCCGGCCGCCGCCGAAGGCTGGCGGCGCGTCATGCGCGGCCTCGCCCACGACGCCGTCACCCAGGCGTCCCCCGCCACTCGTCACCTCGTCGACGAAGGAAGCGCCGATCATGCCTGACCTGGCCGACCAGTTCCTCGATCTGCCCGCCGGCCGTACCCACTATCGTCTCGACGGGCCGGCCGGCGCCCCCGTCGTCGTCTTCGTGCCCGGCGCCACCCTGCCGATGTTCGTCTGGGACGGTCTCGCCGACACCATCGCCGCCGGCGGCTACCGCGTACTGCGCTACGACCTCATCGGCCGGGGCGCCTCGGCCGCGCCGCGCATCACCTACGACGCCGACGCCTTCGACCGCCAGCTCACCGAGTTGCTCGACCGTGTCGAACCGGCCGGACCCGTGCACCTGGTCGCGCTCGCGTTCGGGGCCCTCATCACCGCCCGCTTCGCCGACCGCCGCCCCGAACGGGTGGCGAGCCTGACCTACGTCGCGCCGGACGGCTTCGGCGTCCGCATGTCCCCGGCCGTACGCCTGATGCAGCGCCCGGTGCTCGGCGACGTGCTGCTCGCGGCCGTCGGCACCGCCGTCCTGCTGTCCCGCCTGCCCGACTACTCCGACCGGCCCGAGATCGTCCAGGCGCTGCGCTCGCGGTTCCGTCCCTACGCCACCGCGCCCGGATTCCAGCGCGCGGTGCTCTCCTCCGTGCGCCGGATGCCCGTCCACGACGCCGGCGCTCTCTATCGGCGCAACGACGACCGGGGCGTTCCCACGCTCGTGCTCTGGGGGCGTGCCGACCGCGTCACTCCGCTGCCCGACCCCGAGCGTCTGCGCCTCGCCCTGCCCCATGCCGGGCTGCGCGTCTTCGACGAGACGGGCCACCTGCCCCACGCCGAACGGCCCGCCGAGGTCGCCACCGCCCTCACCGCGTTCCTCCAGGCCAACACCGCGGGCACTTCGGGCACGCCCGATTGACCATGTCCATGGGAGTGGGGGTCTACGCCGGAAATGGCGTACTTGGGGGCCGGGGAAGTCCGATACACTGGGGAACACAGCACTGCACGGGGCTATGGCGCAGTTGGTAGCGCGCCTCCATGGCATGGAGGAGGTCTGGGGTTCGAATCCCCATAGCTCCACCTCGAAGCGTCAGTGTTCACCAGCAAGGCCACCCTCTGGGGTGGCCTTGCTGGTTTTGGAGCATGACGACCCAGTGCTGCGCGGCTTGCCGCTCCGCGAGGTCGGGCAGGCCGTCGAACGGCGAAGGGCCCATCGCGGCGCGGCCGATTCGGGCCGGGCGACCTAGGATCGGGTCATGGCCCTGACCGTGAACGATGTCAACCGGTTCGAGGCGTTCAGGCCGCGCCTGGAGGCCATCGCCTACCGCCTTCTCGGCTCCGCCGGGGAGGCCGAGGACGCCGTACAGGAGACGTTCCTGCGCTGGCAGGCCGCCGACGTCGACCGCATCGAGGTTCTGGAAGCCTGGCTGACGAAGGTCCTCACCAACCTGTGCCTCAACCAGCTCAGCTCCGCGCGGGCCCGTCGCGAGACCTACGTGGGCCAATGGCTTCCCGAGCCGCTGCTTGCCGGGGACCCGATGCTCGGCCCGGCCGAAGCCGCCGAGCAGCGCGAATCGGTCTCGTACGCGGTCCTCGCCCTCATGGAGCGCCTCTCCCTCACCGAGCGGGCGGTGTACGTGCTGCGGGAGGCCTTCGCCTTCCCGCACCGGGAGATCGCCGAGATCCTCGACCTCACCGAGGCCGCCAGCCAGCAGATCCTGCACCGCGCCAAGAAGCACGTCGCGGACGGCAAGGCCCGCACCGAGGTCGACGAGGTAGCCGCCCGGCGGATCATCGAGGAGTTCCTGGCGGCCGCCACCAGCGGTCAGATCGAGCCGCTCGTGCGCCTGCTCACCGAGGACGCCATCTCGATCGGCGACGGGGGCGGGAAGGTCCCCGCCCGCGCCAAGGTGTTCGAGGGCGCCGTCGCGGTCGCGAAGTTCCTGCGGGGGCTGTTCAAACCCGGCGAAGCCAAGCGTGCCATGGTCGGCGGCGCGCCCGAGATCTACGCCTGGACCGCCAACGGCGATCCCGCCGTCGTGGCCGTCGTGGCCGTCGTGGACGGACGGGTGGTCGGCGTCACGTGCCTGGAGGTCACCGCCGAGGGCATCGTCGCGATCCGCAGCCAGGTCAACCCCGACAAGCTCGCACGCGCAACCGCGCAGTGGGCGGTCGCCGACCATGGGGAGCCTCTGTTCAACGCCTTCTGATCGCTGTGTGAGGTGCTTCACATCGCGTTCCTGTCAGGAAACGGCGGGTCGCCCGGTTCAAAGGGCGAACCCGCACCAGACAGGAGCAAGGACATGCAGCACCGCATCGTCGTCCTCGGAGCCGGATACACCGGAGCCATCGCCGCCGGCCGCCTCGCCAAGCGGCTCCGCCGCGAGGACGTCACCATCACCCTCGTCAACGCAGAGCCCGACTTCGTGGAACGCGTCCGCATGCACCAGCTGGCGACCGGCCAGGACCTCAAGCCCCGGCCGTTCAGCGAGATGTTCGCGGGCACCGGCGTCCACCTGAGACTCGCCAAGGTCATCACCATCGACGTCGACCGCAAGACCGTCACCGTCATCGACGTGAACGACCCGGCCTCGACCGCGTCCGGGTCCGGCGCAGGCTCGACCGCTTCGGAGTCCAGCGCCGGCTTGATCGCGCCCGAGTCCGGCGCCGACCTGATCGCGCCCGAGTCCGGCGCCGAAGAACTCGCCTACGACACGCTCGTCTACGCTCTCGGCAGCGGCTGGAACGCCCAGGGTGTCCCCGGGACCGCCGAGCACGCCTATGAGATCGCCGGCCGTCCCGGAGCGCTTCGGCTGCGCGAGCGCCTGGCCCGTCTCGACGCCGGGCAGACCGTGGTGGTCGTCGGCGGCGGTCTCACCGGCATCGAGGCCGCGACCGAGATCGCCGAAGCCCGCCCGGATCTCGACGTCTCCCTCGCCGCCGGTGGCGGCCTCGGCGACTGGCTCTCGCCCAAGGGCCGCGAGCACCTGCGGAAGGTCTTCGGCAAGCTCGGGATCACCCCGTACGAGCACACCGAGGTCACCGGCGTCGAAGCCGGCCACGTCGCCACCGCCGACGGCAGGACCATCCCGGCTGCGGTCACCGTGTGGACCACCGGCTTCGCGGTCCGCCCCATCGCGAAGGCGACCGCCCTGGAGGTCACCGGCACCGGCCAGATCGTGGTCGACGGAACCATGCGCTCGGTCTCGCATCCGGACGTGTACGCCATCGGTGACGCGGCCATGGCGATGGGCCCCGGTGACAAGCCGCTGCGGATGTCGTGCGCCTCGGGTATTCCGACCGCGTGGCAGGCCGCCGACGCGATCGCGGCCCGCCTGACCGGCGGGAAGCTCCCGAACGCGCCGCTTCGCTACTTCAACCAGTGCATCTCGCTGGGCCGCAAGGAGGGCTTGATCCAGCTCGTCACCGCCGACGACCGCGCCGTACAGGCGGCCCTGACCGGACGGCTCGCCGCCGTCTACAAAGAGCTGGTCTGCAAGGGCGCCGCCTGGGGCGTTGCCAACCCGATGCTCGGCCTGCCGACCCGCCGCCGCGTCACGCGGGACCAGGTTGCGGCGGGCTCGGCCGTCAAGGAGCCGGCGTAGAGCCCGAAGCTGCCGACCGGCTCCTTGACGGCCGGGCGAAAGATCAGGAAGCCTCACGGCGAGTACCCTGACGACTTCGTCACAACCCTCGGAGAGGCGGCGCATGCATCCACAGCACGTGGCGCGTCTGGCCGCCTACCAGGCCGTCTCCACCCGGCTGTCGATGCTGAGCGACCGCCGGATCGCCGACCTCGTGGCCACGGCCCCGGCGCACGGTTCCGGTATCGGCGGCAGGTCGGCGGAGCTGGACGTCGGCGGGAGGCAGGTCTTCGTCAAGCGGGTCCCGCTGACGGACCTGGAGACCGAGCGCTTCCGATCGACGGCCAACCTGTTCGACCTGCCCACCTTCTACCAGTACGGTCTCGGCTCGGCGGGCTTCGGAGCCTGGCGCGAACTGGCGACTCACATCATGACCACCAACTGGGTTCTCGCGGGCACGTACGGGAGCTTCCCCCTGATGTACCACTGGCGGATCATCCAGGACTCCCCTCCGGTGGGGTTCGCCGACGAGTTCGGCGGCATCGATGGCGCTGTCAAGCACTGGGAGGGCTCGGAAGCCGTACGTGCGCGGCTGGAGGCCATCGGCCGATCCACGCTCAGCCTGGTGCTCTTCCTTGAGCACATCCCGCACAGGCTGAGCACATGGCTCGCCGACGGCCGGGACGTCGCACGGCACGCCTGGGCCGAGCGGCAGCTCGCCCAAGGGGCCGCCTTCATGAGTTCGCAGGGCCTGGTCCACTTCGACGCCCATTTCCACAACGTCCTGACCGACGGCCGGCTGCTCTACTTCGCCGACTTCGGGCTCGCGCTGTCGTCCCGCTTCGACCTCTCGCCGGCCGAGGCCGCCTTCCTCACCGACCACCTCACCTACGACCGCCACTACATGGCGACCCACCTGCTCCGCCACCACCTGCCCGGCCTCCGCCACGACGACGCCCAGCACGAGTCGTTCCTGCGCAGCCGGCTCGCGCGCGACGCCGAGCCCGTCCCACCTGCCCTCGCCGAGATCATCGACCGGCACGCGGAAGCCGCCCTGATCCTGCACGACTTCCACCGCCGACTCACGACCGAAACCAAACGAACCCCGTACCCCGTCGAAGAGCTCCGCAGAGCCTCAGCGGCCGGTCCGTGAAGTCCGCTGCGTGGCTTGAACACAGGCGGTGGTAAGCATCGTTGGTGGACACAGCCAGCTGGACGCACGTCGGGCATGCGTACGCCACCATCGCCACGAACGGCACGTGCCAGTCTCCAACGATCACCGGCCGCACCGGCTCGCCGCACAACGCCGCCTGCCCACCCCTGTCCATAGCGGTGCCGAAGCTCGTAACAACCGGCCCGGCGGTCAAGGAGCCGGCGTAACGCACGAAGCCGACCGGCGAAGAAAGAGGGGCGAAGCCTCACGGCGAGGGCTCTGACGACTTCGATATTTCACAACATCGGGAAACGATCATAGGTCTGCTGGCCCGGCTGCGGCCTGAGGGCCGGTCCGGGCCAGCGCCGCTGGCGCTATTCGGCTCCGAAAAGCTGAGAGCCGGGCTTCTTGGACACGGGATCGCTGACGACAAGACCTCCACGCCACTTCCCCGTCTCGTCGCGGTAGCGATATTGCAGACTTCGGAGTCGGGCACCGAAGTCTGTTTGCACGTTGGCGTAGAGCCCTGATGAATGAGGATTTCCAGGCCGTCGAGGGCAATATGCCCACGCCGCCATGGGGAATACCAGGGTAGTTGCCAGCAGATCGGCGATCTGGAGCCCGGCGTGGTTGTCGCTGGCGGAGAACAGCGGTACTTCGCTGAGGGGCGTGTAGGGGTCACCACCCGTTCTCCACTTCTGGGTGAAGATCGAATGTGCCACGCCACGGTTGGTCTCATGATCTCTGCCGTCGGCGATCAATACGCCCGAAGTGCCCCTGGACGTAAGATATTGACTGAAATGACGAGCTATGTCTTGAACGGCATAGCTATAACTGGCCGACGGATTGAGTCCCTTGCCGGCTTCCTTGATCCACACTCGCCCTACAACCCTGCAGTCGTGTGCTTCTACAAGATCCAATAGGTCTTGACGGAACCGATGCGCCTTGCGCCGCTGGTTGCGCGAAGGCTTCCGGGTCATCTGCAGGATCTCGCTACCCTTGACCTCTTCAAGGATATGATCAAGGGCATGCCCACGGGCGAATCTCGCAGGGAAGTGATTGCGTTTCAGGGCTAGAAAGTCCCTGGTCAGCGAGGGGACCGAAGCGCCATTGACTACCAGTCCCAGAAGCACCATGACCGGGGTGGCCGACAAGCTCATGTCGGGGGACTCGCAGCCACCAGACTCATCGAGGTAGCAGAGTTGCACCAGGTCAAGATAGCGCTAAGGCCGCCCGTAGGCGGCCTTAGGATGTGGTGTTCGGGTTACCCCTAGGCACCGGTAGAAAATTTCTAGTTTCAATGTAAGCACGCCCGCATACCCGAAAGCAAATGGGTCTCACTGCGAGCCACCTGCTCCGCCACCACCTGCCCGGTCTCCGCAACGACAACGCCTAGCATGTGCGACGAACGGGACGAGCCGCTCAATGGCACCGTTTATGCTCCGTACTTGGCCGTGCTCTGCGGGGTGCTGAGCCTGGTCCCGGTTGCGGTGATCACCGGTCTCCTGGGCCTGATCGCGCTCGGCATCGCGGGGTACGACGCGATCTACAACTGGCTGGACCGGGGCGGACTACGCCGCCGGGAACGTGAAGGCCGCCAGGATCGCTGAACGGAGAGCCGAACCGGGAACGACTACCGTCCAGGCCCCCCCGGCGCTCAGGCGCCCTTGTCGAGCCTTCGCTTCGGGGGGCTAACGTGTGCCGGATGCTCTACGTAGGGCTGGAGCCCGCCGGAGATCAGGTGGCGGCTTGCCTGCGGGTTGAGCCCGGTGTGGAGATCGTGGCCCGGCGCAAGATGATGACGGCGAACGACGTGCCGGTGCGTATCGCGACGAGCTACTTTCGCGCGGATCTATTCGGTGACACCAGGCTGGCCGAGCCGGAGTTCGTACAGCCTTCCCTGCAGTCAGCGTTGACCGCCCTGGGTTACTCGTTCGGGCATGCGGAGGAGCATCTGACCGCCCGGCCGCCGACGGCTTTCGAGCGCGAGACGTTGGAGCTCGAGGCCGGAGAGTGGATCGTTCAGGTGCTTCGCGCGAGCTACTCCGCCGAAGACACGCCCGTCCACGTACTGGAGACGATCTGCGCCGCCAACCGGCACATTTTCTCCATCGGTCAGGTCGCCGGATACGACGAATTCTGAGTAACCGACTACCGGGCCCACGTCAGTCCCCCCAGGCCAACTGGTTCCGGTCGCGGTGATCACCGGCCTTATGGGCCTGAACAAGGCCCGCCGGGCACGGGAAGGCCGCTGAGTCGTAGACCGCTCATGCGTCCGGCAGATGGCTGTCTTTCATAAGTATAGTTATGAGAACTGTACTTACGAAAGACTAAGGGGTGTGCATGGCGCTACTGCCCAGGCCCGCCGAGATGTTCGACCGGAACCGCGAGTGGGCCGCTCTTACTTCCTTCGCGACGGACGACTCACCCGGCGCCTCTCTGGGCGTGGTGTCCGGACGGCGACGGCAGGGCAAGACCTTCCTGCTCAGAGCCCTGTGCCAGGCCGCCGGTGGCTTCTACTACGCGGCCGAGGAAGCCACGGACGGCGAGTCGTTGCACCGCATCGGGGCGGCCCTCGCCGAGCGGCTCGGGGCTCCGGCGCCGCTGTCCTTCCGGGACTGGAGCGAGGTCGTGGACGCCCTGCTGGCGCTGGGACGCGACAAGCCCGTCCCCGTTGTCATCGACGAGTTTCCCTACCTCGCCCGGGCGAACCCGCGGCTGCCTTCCATCATCCAGAACGCCCTCGCCCCGCTGCGGGCCGAACGGGACGAGAGCCGTACGCGATTGCTGCTGTGCGGCTCCGCCATGTCGTTCATGGGCCGGTTGCTCAGCGGCAGCGCGCCCCTGCGCGGCCGGGCCGCCCTGGAACTCGTCGTCCCCACCCTCGATCATCAACTCGCGGCAGAGTTCTGGGGCGTGCACGATCCGGTGACTGCGATCAAGGTGAACGCCATCGTCGGAGGCACGCCCGCCTACCGCCGTGAATTCGCCCGCGACGACACGCCGGCCGGGCCCGGGGACTTCGACGCATGGGTCCTGCGGACCGTCCTGTCCCCGACCAGCCCACTCTTCCGCGAGGCCCGCTACCTCCTGGCCGACGAACCCGACCTACGCGACACCGCCCTCTACCACTCGGTGCTCGCGGCGATGGCGTCGGGCAACACCACCCGTGGCGGCATCGCCTCCTTCATGAGCCGCAAATCCGGCGACCTCACCCACCCGCTCACCGTTCTCGAGGATGCCGGCCTGGTCAGCCGCGAGCCCGACGTCTTCAAGGACAACCGCTCAAGCTTCCGCATCGCCGAGCCCCTGATCACCTTCCACCACGCCGTCATGCGCCCCATCTGGTCCGACCTGGAGCACACCCGGGACGCCTCACGGCTGTGGCAGCGCTCGCAACGGCGCTTCACCGCGAATGTGCTGGGACCGCACTTCGAGCATCTGTGCCGCCAATGGACCCGGTACTACGCTCCTGAGGAAGTGCTGGGCGACTTCCCCCACCGCGTCGGGTCCGGCACCGTCAACGACCCTGCCGCCCGCACCAGCCATGAGGTCGACGTCGTTGCCTACGGTCTCGACGACGACAACCGACAGCCCCTGCTCGCGATCGGTGAGGCCACATGGGGCGACATCATGGGTCTCGGTCACCTTGACCGCCTCACCCGGGTCCGTGCTCTGCTCACCGCCCAGGGCCGCCACGGCGCGGGTACGGCCCGCCTCCTGTGCTACAGCGCCGCCGGCTTCACTGACGAGCTCCGTGTCCGCGCCGCATCCGACCGGAGCATTGTTCTGGTAGGGGCCGGGGGTCTCTACCCATCTGATCGTGCCGCATGACGAAGCGGCCGTACGGAGACATGGCGTTCAGCGGACGCGGGCTACGCCTGCCAGGATGCCGGGGCGTACCAGGTCGACCGTCTCAGGGGGTGTCTCCGCGTCCCAGTCCGCGACCGGGGTGATGCCGGGCGGGATGAGGTCCATGCCGTCGAAGAAGGCGGAGATCTGGTCGAGGCCGCGCCGGGCGAGGCCGCCGGGGGCCGTCTTCCGGTAGATCAGCTGGCTGGCCTGGGTGACGTCGTCGGCGGCGTTGCCCTCGTACAGGTGGGAGAGCACCAGGTGGCCGCCCGGCACCAGCCGGTCGCGGACGGTGGCGGTGATCCGGGCCGCTTCCGCGTCGTCGACGATGAAGTGCAGGACGGCGACCATGAGCACGGCGAACGGCTGGGTCAGGTCGAGGTGGCCGATGACCTTCGGATCGTCGAGGATCGCCTCGGGGCGCCGGGCGTCACCCTGTACCGCGATGACGTCGGCGTCGCCGGCCAGCAGGGCCCGGGCGTGGATCAGCACGATCGGGTCGTTGTCCACGTACACCACCCGCGCGTCGGGGACGTGCCGCCTGGCCACCTGGTGGACGTTGTCCTGCGTCGGCAGGCCCGCGCCGATGTCGATGAACTGGCGGATCCCGGCCTTGGCCAGCAGGGTGACGGCCTTGCCGAGGAAGCGGCGGTTGGCGCGGGCGATCTCGCGGGTGTCGTTGCCCATCTGACGACCGATTTCGATCATCTTCTCGGCCGCCTCGCGGTCGGAGGCGAAGTTGTCCTTCCCGCCGAGGTAGTAGTCGTACATGCGGGCGACGCTCGGCACCCGAGCGTCGATCCCGGCGGGCACGTCGTCGAAGCCGCCCATGCGACCACCTCTCTCGTCGTGGATCTCCGAAGTGATCTTACGGGCTGGTGAAAGTACGCTCAGGTATCCGTAGGACTGGATCTTCATTTTGTACTGGTCGGACCAGAAGTACGGCGCCGGGGCCGACGTCGACCTTCATCGGGATCCCCCTCTCGACTGTGCGGCACGCAGCTGCTCGGTCAGCCGATCGAGCTCGGCCGGTGTCGCGGGCGAGGTGTCGTTGAGCCCGCTGTGCGCGGTCGTCGGGCTGCGCAGGAAGCGCCGCAGCACGGCCACGAGCAGCCCTTCCGGCAGTGTCCGCAGCGCGGCGAACGCGCGGGGGACCGGCGGCATGGGCAGGGCGGCCAGGTTGTCCCGCATGAGGCGGATCATGTCGCGGACCGCGCCCGGGTCGTCGGCCAGCGCTTCCGGGCCGCCGGCCGCGTACGCCGCCTGCCCGAGCGGCACCGAGAACGCGGCGTGCGTCTTGAGCCAGGCGTCCATCCGCGGCTCGGCCTTGGCGTTGAGCCCGGCGGCGCGGAACGTCCGCAGGATCCGGTCCAGCCGGGGGGTGGTGCGGCCGTCGGGTTCGCCGATCGGCATCGGCACCCGGCGGGTCAAGAGGCCGGCCGGGCGGTAGCGGACGATGTCGCCGTCCATCGTGCCGCCGGCCGAGCCGAAGCCGAGCAGCACCCGCTCGTGGCCGAGCACCGCGCCCAGCGGCTGCGCGCCGGCCGCCCAGTTGAGCAGGAACAGCACGTCACCGTCGAGATCGGCGAGTGACGTGAGCACCGCGTCCACCTGATGGGTGCGGACGAAGACGGCGGTCAGGTCGTACCCGCCGGCCGGGTGATCGACCACCGGCACCGGCACCTGTTTGACGGCCGGGCCGTATCCCTCGGCCAGCCGCACGCCGTGCCGGCGCAGGGCGGCCAGGCGCTCGCCCCGGGCCAGCAGCGAGACGTCGAGCCCCGCCTCGTGCAGCCGAGCGGCGTACAGGCTGCCGAGCACGCCGGCGCCGTACACGAGCAGTCTCATGGCGCTCCTCTTCAGTCAAACGTTCGTATGGATCATACGCATGTATAGTACGCCCATGGCAACCCCCGACACCCGCACCCAGCTCCTCGACGCGGCCGAGCGCCTCTTCGCCGAGCGCGGGTTCCGCGGCACCTCGGTCCGCGCGATCACCGACCTCGCCGGGGCGAACCTGGCCGCGGTCGGCTACCACTTCGGCTCGAAGGCGGAGTTGCTGGCCGCGGTCGTCCGCCGGGTGGTCGAGCCGATCAACGCCGCGCAGTGCGCCAGGCTCGACCGGCTGCTCGCCCGGACCTCGGACCCGACGGTCGCCGACCTGGTGGAGGCGTTCGCGGGGCCGCTGTTCGACGAGATGCCGGGCGGTGACGAGGGCGGCGCCCGGACGTCGCGGCTGATCGTGACGATCATCACCGACCCGGCCGAGGAGGCGCGCACCTGGACCGGCCCGTCCGAGGTCGCGGTCCGCGACCGCTACCTGGCCGCCTTCGAGCGCGCGCTGCCCGACCTGTCCCAGGAGGAGTTGTGGTTCCGGCTGCGGGGGATCATCGCCGTGACGGCCGTGGACCGCATCCAGGTCTACCAGAATCCCCCGGCCAGCCTGTCCCCGGTGGCGGGCGAGGCGGCCCGGCGCTGGGCGATCACCTACCTGACGGCAGCGATGAGCGCGCCGCCGACCGGGACCTGACGGCCGGCGTCCGGCCCTCATGTGGCGGGTATCGGGGGTTGTCATTTCCCCGAAGTCTAACGTACGTTTGAATCATACAAACGGTTGAATGACGGAAAGCGCGAAGAGCTCTGACGTACTCGCTCGAGACCCTTGGAGACGTTCCGCATGACTTCCCAGCCCCTGCAGGTCGCACGGACCTGTCCTTACGCTCCGCCGGCCCAGCACGTCGAGATGCGCGACAACGGCGGCATCACCCGGGTGCGGCTGCCCAATGGCCGGGAGGCCTGGGCGCTGAGCCGCATGGATCACCTCCGGGCCATGCTGTCCGACCCGCGCTTCAGCTCCGATCGCGACAATCCGCACTATCCCTCGTTCCGCGCCGATGAAGTGCCCCCGTCCGGCGGCGGGGGCAGGATGCTCATCAACATGGATCCGCCGGAGCACGGTCCCGCCCGGCGCGCGATCACCGGCGAGTTCACCCTGCGGCGCGTGGCCGAGCTCCGGCCGCGCATCCAGGAGATCGTCGACGAGCTGATCGACGCGATGCTGGCCGGTCCGCAGCCGGTCGACCTGGTGCGGGCGTTCTCCCTGCCGGTGCCCTCGCTGGTCATCTGCGAGATGCTCGGTGTGCCGTACACCGACCACGACTTCTTCCAGGCCCACACCGCGACCATGGTCAACCGCGATACGCCGCCCGACGAGATGCAGAAGACGATGCAGGCGCTGTGGCTCTACATGGCCGAGCTGGTGCAGGGCAAGAGCCGTGAGCCGGGCGACGACGTGCTGAGCCGGCAGCTCGCCGACGGCGCCGCTCCGGAGGACGTGATCGCGCTGGCGTTCCTGCTGCTGGTCGCGGGCCACGAGACCACGGCGAACATGATCTCGCTGGGCGTCCTGACCCTGCTCGAACGGCCGGAGCACCTGGCCGCGCTGCTCGCCGACCCGTCGGGCACCCCGATGGCGGTCGAGGAGCTCCTGCGCTACTTCACCATCGTCGAGTTCGGCAACTCGCGCGTGGCCACGGACGACGTGGAGCTCGCCGGGACGACGATCCGCGCCGGCGAGGCCGTCGTCTCGCTGACCAACGCGGCCAACCACGATCCGGAGGTCTTTCCCGAGGCGGACCAGCTGAAGCTCGACCGCGGCGCCCGCAACCACCTGGCCTTCGGATACGGCCGGCATCAGTGTCTCGGGCAGAACCTCGCCCGGCTGGAGCTGGAGATCGTCTTCAACACCCTCCTCCGGCGGGTGCCCTCGCTGCGGCTCGCCGTGCCGGCCGAGGAAGTGCCGTTCAAGGACGACGCCGAGATCTATGGCATCCACCGGCTTCCGGTGGCGTGGGACGCCCGGCCATGAATACATCCAGGGAGGCTCAATGAGAATTCTGCTCGATGAGGACAAGTGCGTCGGGGCCGGACAATGCGTGCTGGCCGCCGGCGAGGTGTTCGATCAGCGCGACGAGGACGGCATCGTCGTGCTCCTCGACGGACACCCCGACGAGGCGAGACGGGGCGAGGTCGAGACGGCCGCGCAACTCTGCCCGGGGCAGGCCATCGAGGTCAGGACCGACTGACCGGCCGCCCCTGGCACCGCGGCGCTCAAGGGCGGCGGAAGGTGTGGCGATAGGCCAGCGGTGACACCCCGACCGAGGCGTGCAGGTGCTGGCGCAGTGAGACCGTGGTGCCGAAGCCGGCCCGCCTGGCCACCTCCTCGACCCCGAGGTCGGTCGTCTCCAGCAGGTGCCTGGCCTGCTCGACCCGCTGCAGGTTGAGCCAGCGGGCCGGGCTCATGCCGGTCTCCTCCCGAAAACGCCTGGTGAAGGTCCGTACGCTCATGCTCGCGTGCTCGGCCAGCGCGTCCAGGTCCAGGGGCGTGTTCAGCTGGGTGAGCATCCAGGTGCGCGTGGTGGCCGTGCCGGTGCCGGTGGCGGGTGGCACGAGGCGCTCGATGTACTGGGCCTGGCCGCCGTCCCGCCAGGGTGGCATGACGCACCGCCGGGCCGCCCGGTTGGCCACCTCGCTGCCGTGGTCGCGCCTGATCACGTGCAGGCACAGGTCCAGCCCGGCCGCGATGCCCGCCGAGGTCAGCACGTCGCCGTCGTCGATGAACAGCACGTCGGCGTCCAGCTTGACCCGGGGGAACAGCTTGGCGAAGCGGCCCGCCTCCCGCCAGTGCGTGGTGGCGGGCCGGTCGTCGAGCAGCCCGGCGGCGGCCAGCACGAACGCGCCCGTGCAGATCGACATCACCCGGGGCCGTCCCTGCAGCGCCTCGCGCAGCTCGCCGTCGATGGTGCCGTCGCGCAGCACCTGCCCGCCGTGGACGCCGGTCACCAGCACCGTGTCCGCGCTGTCGAGCACGCCGAGGTCGTGGTCGGGCAGCACGGTGTAGCCGGCCGAGCAGCGTACGGGGGCGCCGCCGGGCGAGCAGGTCACCACCTCGTACAATCGCTCCCCGGCCGGCGACTCCGCGGTCCGGAACACCTGCCCCGGCGTCCCCAGGTCGAGCGGGGCGAAGCGGTCGAGCACGACGACCGCGATCCGATGCACCATGGCCGAATTCTTTCACATATTGGCCATCCGGCCACTCACGCCCGTATGACCAGATAAATCAGGATTGGCGAATGGCCCTGAGCACCACCACCAGGCGTCCCCGGCTGCACAGGGCCTGGTTCGTCGCCGCCGTCGCGTTCGTCGCCATCCTGGGCGCCGCCGGCTTCCGGGCCACGCCCGGCGTGCTGATCACCCCGCTGCAGGACGAGTTCGGCTGGAGCAAGGGCACGATCTCCCTCGCCGTCTCGATCAACCTGGTGCTCTACGGCCTGACCGCGCCCTTCGCCGCCGCCCTGATGGACCGCTTCGGCATGCGCCGCGTGGTCGCTCTCGCCCTGCTGCTGGTCGCGGCCGGCAGCGGCCTCACGACCCTGATGACGGCGAGCTGGCAGCTCCAACTGCTGTGGGGCGTGCTCGTCGGGCTCGGCACCGGGTCGATGGCGCTGGTGTTCGCGGCGACGGTGACCGACCGGTGGTTCGTCCGGCACCGGGGGCTCGTCATGGGCGTGCTGACGGCGGCGGGCGCCACCGGCCAGCTCGTCTTCCTGCCCGTGCTCGCCCACCTCGCCCAGGGGCCGGGCTGGCGGGTGGCCGCGCTGACCGTCGCCGCGGCGGCCCTGGCCGTGGTGCCCTTCGTCTGGTGGCTGCTGCGCGACCGTCCCGAGGACGTGGGCACCACCGCGCTGGGAGCTGATCCGGACGAGCCCCGTACCCTCCCTGTCAGCACGAACGCGGCGGTGCGGGCGCTGACGGTGCTGCGGTCGGCGGCGCGCACCCGCCCGTTCTGGTTTCTCGCCGGCGGCTTCGCGATCTGCGGCGCCAGTACGAACGGGCTGGTCAGCACGCACTTCATTCCGGCCGCGCACGATCATGGCATGGCCGAGCCGGCCGCCGCGGGACTGCTGGCCGTCGTCGGGATCTTCGACATCGTGGGCACGGTCGCCTCGGGCTGGCTCAGCGACAAGATCGACCCCCGGAAGCTGCTGGCCGTCTACTACGCGCTGCGCGGGCTGTCGCTGATGGTCCTGCCGAGCCTGTTCGCGGCCACTACCGAGCCCAGCATGCTGATCTTCATCGTGTTCTACGGCCTGGACTGGGTGGCGACCGTGCCGCCCACGGTGGCGCTGTGCCGCAGCATCTACGGCAGCGACGGGGCCGTGGTGTTCGGCTGGGTGTTCGGCTCGCACCAGGTGGGCGCGGCGATCGCCGCCGTCGCCGCCGGCCTCACCCGCGACCAGCTCGGCGCCTACGACTACGCGTGGTACGGCGCCGGCCTGCTCTGCCTCCTGGCCACCGGCATGTCGCTGGCGATCAGGCATGCTAGGACGCGATGAACGACGCAGAGCTGATGGTCCTGCCGCTGGTGGTCAGGATCGAACGGGCCACCCCGCCCGAGCGCACCGATGCCATGGAAGCGGCCGCGATGGCCGTGCTGAGCCTGCTCGACGACCCCGGCGAATGGGTCGCGGAGCTGCACGCCTGGGAGGTCACCGGAAGGATCCGCAAGGTGGTGCGCCGGGCCAGGGGCGCCGAGTGGCGCCGGGCGGTCGCGCTGCCGGGCCGCACGATCGAGCACCGTACGGCCGAGGTTCGGGTGCACCCGCCCGTGCCGCTGGACGCCTGGCCGCGCGACCTGGCCCGGCTGCAGGTGTCCGGCACGGAGCTGACCGACACGGCCGAGCCGGGGCCCGCCGTGCCGCCGACCCTGTGGGAAAACCCCGCGCTGGCGATGTCGGCGGGCAAGGCGATGGCGCAGGCCGGGCATGCCGCCCAGCTCGCCTGGTGGGCGAGCGATGCCGCCGAACGCGCCGCCTGGCGGGCCGCGGGGCTGGCGGTGTCGGTGCGCACGGCCGCCGCGGCGGCCTTCGAGGAGAAGGTCGCGGCGGGTCTGCCGGTGGTGCGCGACGCCGGGTTCACCGAGATCGAGCCGGGTTCGTGCACGTTCGTCGCCGAGGCTCCCTGGCTCTACGGCAAGGTCACTCGATCTTGACCACCTGACGTCCGCAGAAGGCCGTACAAATGTCAAGATGACACTTCGGTAGCTTCTGGCGCGGAACAGTGGAATATGTCGTACGCTCCCGTCGTGCTCGATGGGGATGATGAGACCGAAGGTTCCCTTGTGAGAACCGCAGACAGACCGGGAACCCCTGCCTCCTCGCCCCGGCGCTCCCGCATCGGCGACATACGGATGCGGGATGTCTACCGGGGGCTCGCCGTGGTCGCCACGCTGGCGGTCGCCGCCACAGCGGTGGTCATGGCTCTCCCGTCGACGCCGGACGAGGCCGGCGCCCGGCCGGTCGCCGCGCCATCGGTCGGGCCCGCCTCGTCCGGCCCACCGCCGTCCGCCGACGCGGAGCCGATCTCGGTCGCCTCCGTCCCGGCGGCCTCGGCCTCGGCGTCCGCGTCACCCTCCGTGTCGGTCTCGGCGTCGGTGTCGGCGTCCGCGTCACCCTCCGTGTCGGTCTCGGCGTCGGTGTCGGCGTCGGCCAGGCCGACGCCCACCCCCGGCGCGTCGCTCGCCCCCGGATACACGGCCATGGAGGCCCTGTACGCCGACGCGCGCGTCCCCAGGCTGCCCAGCAAGATCAAGCGCCTGTCCCTGCCCGCCAGGTCCAAGCGGGTGATCAAGGACAAGCGCAGCGGCCTGGTCGTGCCCGACCTCGGCAAGCCGTGGAAGACCTACCGCGCGGCCCCGTTCACCAGCCGGCAGATGCTGCCCAAGAACCGCCGCGACGGCCGGCGCGGCATGCTGCTGACCTGCCCGCTGCCCATCGAGGAGCAGGACACCCCGCGCGACACGGCGCTGCTCGCCGCCCGGTGGACGCTCAACCACCATCCCGAGGGCGCCAAGATCCGCTGGCTGGGTTCGCAGCCGGCCAAGGGCGGCTGGACGCTGGTCTATCAGGTCACTTACGGCAAGCGCAGTTCCCGGGCCGCCGTCGTGGTATCGGACGGTGGAATGGCGAAGCCGGGGCTGGCGTTTGTGTCAGTGCCGGACACGCAACGCAACCGCTGGCGCGACATCAGCCGCATCATCGCCGGGGTGCGTGACCTGGGTTAGCTGACACCGCGGCGAACAGGGGAGTGACAGGTGGAACGTGCTGGATCGCCGCAGGTGCCCAACGGCAAGAAGGCCAAGCCGCCGTGGCGCGCCGAAGGGCTGCCCGGCACCCCGGGAGGCCGACCCAAGATCAACTGGTGGCGGTTCGGCCTCACGCTGCTGGCCGTCTACGCCGCCTTCTTCTTCATCTCTTCCTTCTTCGACAGCGCGCCGGTGGAGACGGTCTCCTACACCCAGTTCACCCAGCAGGTGGACGCCAAGAACGTCAAGGAGATCTACGCCACCGGCCTGTCCGTCGAGGGCAAGCTGAAGGTCGCCGCCACCGACCCGGCCAGTGACAACGAGTCCTATACGGAGTTCCGTACCGAGATCCCCACCTTCGCCAACACCGACCAGCTCTCCCAGAAGCTGCAGTCGGCCAGTGTGGAGATCAGGGCAGAGCCGCTCGGCTCCGGCCGCGGCTTCTTCCTCAACCTGCTGCTGTCCCTGCTGCCCGTGCTGCTGCTGGCCGGGCTGTGGATCTGGATCATGCGCCGTGGCGCGAGCATGATGGGCGGCGGGGGCGGGCTCGGCGGCCTCGGCAAGTCCAAGGCGGCCAAGCCGGTCGAGGCCGGCCAGGTGCGGGTCACGTTCGAGGACGTCGCCGGCATCGACGAGGTGGAGAACGAGCTCGTCGAGATCGTCGACTACCTCAAGGACCCCGGCAAATACCGCAGGCTCGGCGCCAAGCTGCCCAAGGGCGTGCTGCTCGCGGGCCCTCCCGGCACCGGCAAGACGCTGCTGGCCAGGGCGGTCGCGGGTGAGGCCAAGGTGCCGTTCTTCTCGGCGAGCGCGTCGGAGTTCATCGAGATGATCGTCGGCGTCGGCGCGTCCCGGGTGCGTGACCTGTTCGAGGAGGCGCGCAAGGTGGCGCCCTCGATCGTGTTCATCGACGAGATCGACGCCATCGGCCGGGCCCGTGGCGGCGCGGGCGGCCTCGGCGGGCACGACGAGCGCGAGCAGACGCTCAACCAGATCCTCACCGAGATGGACGGCTTCTCCGGCGCCGAAGGCGTGATCGTCATCGGCGCCACGAACCGGCCCGAGGTCCTTGACCCGGCGCTGCTGCGCCCCGGCCGGTTCGACCGCACCGTCCAGGTCGGGCTGCCCGACGCGGCCGGCCGTACCGCGATCCTTCAGGTGCACAGCAGGGGTGTGCCGCTCGACGGCGAGGTCGCCCTCGACCGGCTCGCCAAGATCACCCCTGGCATGACCGGCGCCGACCTGGCCAACCTGGTCAACGAGGCGGCCCTGCTCGCGGCCAAGCGCGGCCGGGAGAAGGTGGGCATGGGCGACTTCGCGGACGCGCTGGAGAAGCTGCAGCTCGGCGCCGCCCGCAGCATCGTGATGCCCGAGGAGGAGCGCACCAGGACGGCCTACCACGAGGCCGGCCACGCGCTGCTGGGCATGCTGCAGCCCGGCGCCGACCCGGTCAGGAAGATCTCCATCATCCCGCGCGGCCGCGCGCTCGGCGTCACCCTCTCCACCCCCGACACCGACCGCTACGCCTACGACGAGCAGTATCTGCGCGGCCGCATCACCGGCGCGCTCGGCGGCATGGCGGCCGAGGACGTCATCTACGGGGTCATCACCACCGGAGCCGAGAACGACCTGGAGCAGGTCACCATGATCGCGCGCGGCATGGTCGGCCGCTGGGGGATGTCGGCCAAGGTCGGGCCGCTCACCATCCTGCCGAACGACGGCCAGCCGCAGGCCTCGCCCGCCACGCTCGCCATCGTGGACGAGGAGACCCGGCGGATCGTGGACGAGTGCTACGAGCGGGCGGTGCGGATCCTCACCGACAACCGCGACAAGCTCGAAGGCATCGTGGCCGCCCTGCTGGAGCACGAGACGCTGGACGAGCACAGCGCCTACGCCGCCGCCGGGCTGCTGGGCGCCGAGAAGGCCGAGCCTTTGGCGAAGAGTTAGCGTAAGACCGGATATAGGCACAGGCGGTGCCGGGCACGTCTCCCTGAACGACATTCGGGGGGACCTGCCGTGACACTGATGGACGAGCTGCTCGCCGAGCTCGGTGAGCCCGGCCTGGAGCAGATCGCCGGGATGCTCGGCACCGACCTCGCCACGGCCCGCTGGGTCATCCAGGCGGCGGGCGGCATCATCGTGGCGGGCCTGGCCCGTGGCGCTGAGCACCCGGAGGGCGCCGAGGCGCTGCGCTACGCGCTGGACGAGCACATGGACACCGACCCGTTCAACAGCGACGTCGCGTCGCTGACGCGCGACGGCCAGCACATCCTGGCGCACGTGCTGGGCGGCCAGGGCGTCGAGTACGTCGCCGAAGGGCTGGCGCGGCTCGCCGACGTCGACGTGGGCGGCCTCATGAAGGTGCTGCCGCTGCTCGCCCCGATGATCATGTCGCTGTTCGCCGGCCGGGCCGGCATGGACACCAGGACCATGACCGCCGACCTGCGCCGGGAGCGTGCGGCCGGTCCCGCCGGGCTGGAGGAGCTGATCGGCGGCATCCTCAACGGCCTCTTCGGCGATCCCGTGGCACCGGCCGCAGGCCGTGAGGGGGCGGGTGACCGGTAAGCTGACACGGTGATCGTCCTGGCCTCAGCCTCCACCGCCCGACTGGCCCTGCTGCGCAGCGCCGGCCTCGACCCCAAGGTGATCGTGAGCGGGGTCGACGAAGAGGCGTTCACCGCCCACACCCCCGCCGCGCTCAGCCTCGCCCTGGCCAGGGCCAAGGCCGCCGCGGTCGCCGAAGGCCTGGACGAGGGCCTGGTCATCGGCTGCGACTCCATCCTGGAGCTCGACGGCCGCCCCTACGGCAAGCCTGCCACCACCGACGAGGTCATCGAGCGCTGGCGGATGATGCGCGGCAGGACCGGCCGCCTGGTCACCGGTCACTGCGTGATCGACGTGCCGTCGGGCCGGCAGGCCGCCGAGGTGGCCACCACCGTGGTGCACTTCGGGCAGCCTTCCGAGGAGGAGATCGCCGTCTACGCCGCCACCGGCGAGCCGCTCCACCTGGCGGGGGCGTTCAGCATCGACGGGCGCGGCGGCTGGTTCGTCGACGGCATCGACGGCGACCACGGCAACGTCCTCGGCATCTCGCTGCCGCTGCTGCGCACCCTGTTCGACGATCTCGGCTACACGGTGACGGCGTTCTGGCGCTAGCCTGCCGGGCATGCGAGCAGTGCGCGACTTCGCCTCCGGTGTCGGCTTCTTCATGCAGGGTGTGGGCTGGGTCGCCAGAAACGGCCGCTGGTGGCTGTTCGGTCTGATTCCGGCGGTGATCGCGTTCGCCGTCTACGTGGTGGCGTTGATCCTCCTCGGCAGGAACGCGTCCGCCCTGGCGGAGTTCCTCACGCCGTTCGCCGACTCGTGGGCGTGGCGTGAGTTCTTCCGCACCACGGTCGCCATCGCCATCTTCCTCGGCGGGCTGGCGCTGGCGGTGCTCACCTTCGCCGCGCTCACGCTGACCATCGGCGAGCCGTTCTACGAGAAGCTGTCGGCCAAGGCCGACGTGCTGGAGCAGGCCGACGAGCAGCCCTGGTGGCGGACGCTGCCGCGCTCCATCAAGGACAGCCTGATCACGCTGGCGTACGTGCTGCTGTTCACCGTCCCGCTGTTCTTCCTCGGGTTCATCCCGGTGTTCGGGCAGACCGTGGTGCCGGTGCTCGGGGCCGCCGTCTCGGGGTTCTTCCTGACGATCGAGCTCACCACCCTGGCGCTGGAGCGCCGGGGGATGGCACGGAAGGAGCGCTTCGCCCTGCTGCGCCGGAACAAGGCGGTGGCGCTGGGCTTCGGCGTGGTGGTCTTCCTGCTGTTCCTGGTGCCGTTGGTGGCGGTCATCGCGATGCCGGCCGCCGTCGTGGGCGGCGCCCTGCTCGTCCGCCAGCGCCTCACCTCGGCACCGGAAACGCCGTAGACGGCGCTCTTTCCACCTGCGCTGTACGTCTTTCCCCTCGGGTCGTGCGCCCCTTCGGCGCTCTTTCCACAGGCTGTACGTCACCGCCGGCGTTCGTCCACAGAACCCGGTTCTGTGCCTTCGAGGGATGCGCCGCTCCGGCACTCTCCTTGTCCATGACGACCAACGCCTACGAGCCCTGCCTCACCCTGACCAGCCCCGCCGATGTGCTGGCCGCCGTGCCCTATTTGGTGGGGTTCCACCCGGTGGACAGCCTTGTCGTGATCGGCCTCGATCGCGGCCGGGCCAAGGTGGCGGCCCGCTGGGGGCTGCCGCTGCCGCCGGGCGCGCTGGCGCCGCTCAGGCCGCTGTTCGAGCGGGAGGCGGTGAGCGAGGTCGTCGTGGTCGGCTACGGTCCCGGCGAGCACGTCACCCCCGCCGTCGACGAGGCCAGGGGGCTGGCGGAGCAGGCCGGGGTGGAGGTGGGGGAGGCGCTGCGCGCGG
Source organism: Nonomuraea glycinis (assembly GCF_014646515.1). Classification (GTDB taxonomy): domain Bacteria; phylum Actinomycetota; class Actinomycetes; order Streptosporangiales; family Streptosporangiaceae; genus Nonomuraea; species Nonomuraea glycinis. The sequence goes on along the minus strand of NZ_BMNK01000008.1, from coordinate 331,597 downwards.
ACGACGGCCGTTTCTGGTCCTACGTCTGCGACAGCACGCTGTGCTGCCCGCCCGAGGGCACCCCCTACGATCCGAGGTCCAGCCGGATAGCGGCCGAGGCGACGGTGCGCGGCCTGGTCGCGCTGCCCGACCGCCAGGCCCTGGAGCACACGATCGCGCCCGTCACCGGCCCCGTCCGGGTGGCGATGCGCAGGGCGACCGCCGAGGTCGTGCGCGACCTGCGCGCCCGGCTGACCGCCTGCGGCGACGCCGATGCCTTCGCGAAGGAGTTCACGGCCGAGGGACTCGCCAGGGTCCGCGCGGCACTGACCGACGGTGGCCGCCTGGACGACGTGGCGGCGGCCAGGCTGGGCCTGGACCTCGCGGTGATCAGGGTGCGCGACGAGGCTTGGACGCTCCTTGAGGAGTGCCACGCCGGGCTCTGGAAGGATCTCACCCGCCGCCTGGAGCCGCCCTTCGTGCCGGCGGCGGCCTCGCTGCTCGCCATGGCCGCCTGGCGATCAGGAGACAGCATCCTGGCCACCATCGCCCTTGAGCGCGCCCTCACCGCCGACCCGCACTATTCCATGGCTAACCTGCTCATGCACGCCCTGCAGCACCTCATGCCCCCGGGCATGCTCAGCGGGCGCCTGCCGTCCCCGACGGAGCTCGACACCGCCATGGGCGAGGCTCGGGCCAGCTGGCTGCTCCCACTGCTCGACCGGATCGGCGACGACGATCCGCCGCCAGGGGACGGGGGCGTCGATGTCACACGTGGTTAGTCCAGGGTGCCCTCTTCACGTTTGCGACGGTCGTTGTAGGCGCGCATGCGCTGGGGATAGCCCGTGAGCTGCACGTCATAGACCGGTAAGGCAAGGTCCCGGGCCACTTTGCCGATCACCGCGGGGGAGCCGACCCTGCGCCTGGTCCATTCGCCGTCATCGGCGACGGCGACGGCCGTCGTGTCGGTCGCGAACGTCTCGGGTTCGACGTAGAACTCAACGCCACGCCGCGAACGGGCGAAGGCGATGAGCGCTTCGATGTCGGCGTCCGTCGCCTCACGATCGTACTTCGCGATCTTCGGGCCACGCCGCCGCCGGAGGCCGTAACGGTCTCGCCATCTCATGGATCCTTTTTATACCGTCAACCGGCTCAGCGCGTCGGGGTGATCTAGGGGTTACCTCCGGGATTCACCCGATGCCACATCTCTTGGCCGTACCGCAGTATGGGAGATGACAGTCCGACCGAAGGAGAGGCATGGCTCTTATGGCTGGGGTACCCACACCATCGAAGCCGGGACAGGTGCCGCCAGCACATCTGCGCGTCACCGACCAGGATCGCGAGCACGTGGTCGAGCACGTCCAGGCCGCTTACGCGGAAGGCCGTTTCGACAAGCTCGAATTCGACGAGCGGCTGGAGCGCGCGATGACGGCGCGCACGCACGGCGACCTGATGCCCATCATGTCGGAGCTGTACGGCACGCGGTCGGTGCCCCGGCTGGCTCCGCCCGCGCCCCTGGCCGGTAAGGAGACGCCGCCCGAGAGCAACGAACGCCTCGGCGCGTCCGCGGCGCACCTGCTCGCCCTCCTCGGGTTCCCCATCATCGGCCCGCTCATCATGCTGCTGACGGGCGGCAAGACCTCGCCCTACATCCGGCGCCACGCGATGGAGGCGCTCAACTTCCACCTCACGGTCACGGGCGCCACCTTCCTGCTGCCGTTCACCGTCATCGGCATCGTGCTCCTGCCGGTGATCTGGGTGGCCGCCATCGTCCTGTCCATCGTGGGCGGCGTCGCGGCCCTCTCCGAAACCGCCTTCCGCTACCCGCTCACGGTCCGGTTGATCAAGTAGTCCCGCTTTTCCGTACTCGCAACCCGCCTTCGCACCTTGAGGGCGGGTTTGTCGTTGCCAGCCCGCCGGTCTCCGCAGTCAGGTGTGGTGCTGCAGGAGGGTTGGTAACCGCTGTGGTTCGTATCAGTGTTCGTCAGTCTTCATCTGGGTTTCTGCAGCGCGATCGCGTTCTGTCACGTGGTGATCGGGGTTGGCTCAGTGGCTTGCGAGCTGGTGGACGGCATGACGAAGCGTTGTAGGGCCCGCGGCTTTGCGCCGCGCCTGCCCCACCCTTCGCCGTCACAATGTGCATGCAAAACATTACTCAACGTACGGTCATGCTGGTAGAGTCGTTCGCACACACTCTCGAATATGCGAGGGAGGGGGCGCGTCATCATGCGGGTCGTGCAGGCCTACCGTTTCGCGTTGGACCCCACCGCGCGCCAGGCCGCCGTGCTGGCGTCGCACTGCGGGGCGGTGCGGGTGGCGTTCAACTGGGGTCTGGCGCAGGTGAAGGCGAATCTGGCGCAGCGGGAGGCCGAGCGCTCCTACGGCATCGCCGACGACCTGCTCACCCCGGCCCTGTCCTGGTCGATGTACAGCCTGCGCAAACGCTGGAACCAGGTCAAGGACGAAGTGGCGCCGTGGTGGGCGGGCAACTCCAAGGAGGCCTACGCGTGCGGGCTGGCCCGCCTGGCCGACGCCCTAGCGAACTGGCGTGACTCCCGGCAGGGCACGCGTAAGGGCCCGAAGGTGGGGTTTCCCCGGTTCAAGGCCAAACGCCGTGCGGCCCGGTCGGTGCGCTTCACCACCGGGACGATCCGGCTGGACGGCCACACCCACGTGGTGCTACCGGTGCTGGGCCGGCTTAAAACGCACGAACCGGTCGGCAAACTCGCCCGCTTGCTCGCCGGGGGCGGGGCGCGGATCGCCTCGGCGACGGTGCGGTGGCAGGAGGGCCGCTGGCACGTCAGCTTCACCGTGCACACCGAACGAGCGGTGGCCGCACCTGCCCGGCCGGACGCGGTGATCGGGGTGGACCTCGGTATCAACACGCTGGCGGTCTTCTCCGACGGACGCCCGCCGGTTGCCAACCCCCGCCACCTCGACGCCGCCGCACGCAGGCTGCGCCGTCTGTCGCGGGCGGTCTCCCGCAAGCGCGGCCCGGACCGGCGCACCCGGCAACGGCCGTCGAAGCGGTGGTTGCGGGCGAACGCGGCCCGCAACCGGGCGGAGTATCGGGTGGCGGCGCTGCGCCGCGACGGCATCCACCGGCTCACCACCGGTCTGGCCCGCACGTACGGCACCATCGTGGTCGAGGACCTGCACGTGGCCGGGATGATCCGCAACCGGCGGCTGGCCCGTGCCATCTCCGACGCCGGGTTCGGGGAGATCCGCCGCCAGCTTGCCTACAAGACCGGCTGGAACGGCGGCCGGCTGATAGTGGCGAGCCGCTGGTTCCCCTCCTCCAAGACGTGCTCATCCTGCCAGGCAGTGAAAGCCAAACTGCCGCTACGGATGCGCGCCTACGTCTGTGAGGGGTGCGGCCTAACGCTGGACCGTGACGTGAACGCCGCGCTCAACCTCGCCTCTTTGGTGGAGCGTACGGTCGCCGGGAGTGGCCCGGAGACCGAAAACGGACGCGGAGCCGACCGTAAGACCCCGCCTGGCGGGGCAGGTGGCCGTGAAGCGTCAACCCCGCACCGGACACTCACTGCCCGGATCAGACGGGGACCTTCGCCCACCACGGGCGAATCACTGAGAATCCTTGAAACTCAATGAACGGTCATGTCGACGGTGACGCGCATCATGATTCCTTGTGGGCGGGATTGAAGCGGGAGTACTTGCCGAACGCCCAGCGCTGCCCGGTGGCGCCGGTGACCTGAACGACCCGTTCGACGTCGAAGTCGACCAGCCGCTGGGCGCCGGGCACCGCCGCGGCCCGCTCCGGCGACCAGTCGACGCGGGCGCGGCCGGTCAGGTGCAGGGTATGGCCGCGTTCCCAGTCGACGAACAGCTGGCCGCAGCGCGGCTCCAGCTCAAGGTTGCCCAGCGTCATGTACATCGAGTTGCCGATGTAGTCCGGCCAGGTGAGCCGCCGGTCGCCGGTCACGGTGACGAAGCCGGGGTTGCCGCCGCGGTGTGACGCATCGGCGCCCAGCCCGGCCGCGTGGGTGGCCACGAAGAACGTGTCAGCCGTGCTGATCCACCGCACCTGGTCGGCGTTCAGCGTGCGGGTGGTGAGCGCCGCCGAGGTCGTCGCGGGGAGGTCATCCTCGGCCACCGTGCGGGTCTGGATGTATTTCGGGCAGTTCGCGTACACCTGCTCGGTGTGCACGAGGAGCCGGTCGCCGTCCTTGCGGGCTCTGCCGTTGACCCGCATCCTCCGGCGGCTGGCCGGCTCGATGGCGAGCATGCCGATGTCCCGCTCGCTGTCGAAGCGACCGGCGAGCGGATCACCGTCGCGAGGCAGCGCATGCGCGACGACGGTACGGGTCGCGGGCGCGGTGGTGAAGCCCTCGGGGCCGGTGAGCAGGCCAGCCCAGACCGTCCCGTCGTCGTCGGCGGCGGCGATCACCAGCATGCGCTGCCGGCTGAGGAACTCCGCGGCCACCGGTGGGATGACGGCGCTCACGCCGGCCGACCCCCGGCCGTCACCGGTGACGCCGGCCCGGCGCTGCACGAGTCGTTCGCCTTCGTGACGCATGACTGGTCCGCCTTCGTGACGCATGACGCTCCTTGGTCGGGTCCGGGCCGCATCGGCCCCCGGATCGCTGGCTCTAGAAGAACCCGCACGTCGGTGCGCCCTGCGTGGGCGCTGGTGCGGCATCGGCGCCGGCCGGGGCGTAGATCTCCAGGCGGATGCCGTCGGGGTCCGTGAAGAACACACCGCCGGAGGACGCGCCCTCGCCATGCGGGACGATCCCGTCGTAGACCAGCTCCGCCCCGAGCTCGCGCAGGACGGCCTCAGCGCGCTGGACAGCCTCGAGGTCGGGCACCTGGAACGACAGATGGTGCAGTCCGGGCAGGCCGGTGGCGAAAGCGCCCTCGCTCTGCTGCCACAGCGTCACCTGCAGGGTGCCGTCGCGGCCGAGGAAGGCGAACTTGCGTGTGCCCTCGGTCTGTTCGCCGAAGATCTCGAAGTTGAAGACCTGCCGGTAGAAGGCGATCGAACGGGCGAGATCGGTCACGTTCAGGCCGACATGGCCTGTCTGGAGCGTGCTCATGCGGAACCTCCGGGGTCCGTCGATGACAGACTATTTTCTAATGGCTAAACTGGCCATCTAGCGTTAGATGATGGCGGATGTTTCTCACGGCGTCAAACGGCCGGTACCGTTAGAAGCATGGAAGTCGCCGATCTCCCCAGTGGCGGAGCCCCGCTCCTCGGCGAGCCGTTGCCGATCGAGCTCGGCAACACGGCCTATGCGGTGCGCGGCCAGCCCCGGGAGGGCTTGGAGACCGCCGAGCACCTGGCCGCCTGGTTGCGTGACGTACGTTCACGCCTCGCGATCCCCTTGACGGACGCCGACCTGCTCGACGTGACCGCCGACGACCTGCGCCTCACCCTGGGGTCCCGGGAGGCGATCCGGCGCTTGGCGGCCGGAGCCGCAGCCGGCCACCGCCCCGACCCCGACGCGGTCGAGACACTCAACCGCCACGCCCGCCAGGCCCCGCGCTGGCACGAACTCCGCCTCGAACGAGACGGGACCGGCCTCCAGCCGGCCGGACAGGACGCGGGCGGCACAGATCGGCCAGGGCAGGCCGAGACGCAGGTGGTGGTGTGCACCGCCGGCCGACCGGTGGCAGCCGTGCTCTCGGCACTCGCCGAAGACGCGATCATCCTGTTCGGCGGATCGTCACGACACAAGGTGTACGCCTGCCAGGGACCTGGCTGCATGCTGCACTTCGTCCAGGAGACGCGGCGCGAGTGGTGCTCGGGCGGCTGCGGCAACCGCGCGCGAGCGGCCCGCCATTACGCCAAGGTGCGACGAACCTGACCCTCTGCCAGACCCATGCTCAGTGCGTCTTCGCCGCGCCAGAGGTGTTCTCCCTAGATGAGGACGACGCACTGGTGTACGACGCCACGCCGGACGACACCGACCAGCGCGCCCTCGACGAGGACGTCCGGGCGTGTCCCGTACAGGCCATCACCGTGGACGGGACCTGACGGCGGATGGTCCGCCCGTCCGGGCTGAGGGAGGGGCCCGATGTCGGATGGCCCGCCCCTTCGGGCTGACAGGACCTGACGGCGGATATCCCGCCCGGCCGGGCTCTGCGCCCCGATCTGACGGCCAGGTCATGGCGGCTGTCGGGGCCGGGGGTGGGCGAGGCCATGTCTGCTTGTGTCGGCGGCGGCGCTCGACATGCCCGGCCGTCGGCTCCTGCCTGACCGCCTGCTCGCCCGTCGCCTACGATCGCCTCATGATCGTCAGCACAGACCGCCCGATCGCCGTACGTTGATCACCAAGGAGTACGCATGACGCGCCCGCCTGTCCCGCCCTTCACCGCCGAGACCGCCGGCGCCAAGGTCCAGTCCGCCGAAGACGCCTGGAACACCCGCGACCCCGAGCGCGTCGCGCAGGCGTACACGCCGGAGTCGGTCTGGCGTAACCGCGACCAGTTCGTCGCCGGCCGCCAGGAGATCGTCGCCTTCCTGACGCGCAAATGGGCGAAAGAGCTCGACTACGCGCTCCGTAAGGAACTCTGGGCCTTCACCGACGACCGCATCGCGGTGCGCTTCCAGTACGAGTCGCATGACGCCGACGGGCAGTGGTGGCGCAGCTATGGCAACGAGTTGTGGGAGTTCGACGAGAACGGGCTGATGGCACGCCGGGAGGCCAGCATCAACGACCTCCGGATCACCCCCGCCGAGCGCAGGATCTTCGGCCCCCGCCCGCAGGACGAGTACGGCCTGCCGTTCCCCCTGGCCTGACCGGCCCCCGGCTGACCACCCCTGCCCGACTCGCCTGCCCGGTCCCCGCCCGTCCAGGGTCGGCGGCCCGCCGGTCGATGTCCGGCTCGTCCGAGCGTGGTCAGCGTGCGGTGAGGTTGCGAGGGCCGGCTCATGCGAGCGGGGTCAGGGCGCGATGTGGTTGCGCAGGGCCAGCTCGTCTGGGTACGGGCGCAAGTATGTCTGCTCCTGCAGGTAGGCCGCCTTCTCGCCGCGTGCGTGGTGCCGGAGCAGGGCTATGGGCACGCTCAGCGCCACCTGCCTGTCCCGGTACGACTCGATCACGTCGAGAAGATCGTCGCGGCGGAGGCCGTCGAGGTCCAGCATGCCGAGGCAGTGCTGCAGGGCGTTCACGTGGCGTCCGACCGTCGTCCGGTTGGCCAGCGCCCGCTGGAACGCCTCGGCGTACTCGACGGCGAGGCGATCGCCAGGTCGGGTGCCGGACGCGGCGGCCAGGCGGCCCGTCTCCTGGTACGAGGCGTGGGACATGATCTGCATCTTGTGCCTGGCCTGAAAGGCCATCAGATCGCGGGGCCGCCAGTCGCCGTCGAGCAGGGCGCGTAGCCGGGCATGGGCGAAGACCCGTTCGACGAACGCCTCACGCAGGACCGGGTCGTGCAGCCGGCCTTCGTCCTCCACCGGCAGCAGGGGGCAGGCCGCCAGCACCGCGGCCGCGAACAGGCCGCGCTGCCGGTGGTCGACGACGGTGGGGCCCCGGTGCAGGGCCACGCCGTGGACTCCGCAGCTCGGGCTCTTGGCCTTGAAGACGTAGCCGTCGGCGTCCAGTCGCGCGATGCGGGAGGCGGCCAGCGTGCCGATCGACTCGGTGTGGTCCTGACGCGTCTTGCCGGTGATGAGGCGGGGGCCGCCCGGTGCGTACTCAAGACGCAGCGTGTCGCGGGGCGTGCCCAAGCCGATCTCCATCTCCGGGCAGATGGGCACCCAGTCGACATGCTCCGAGAGCAGGTGACGCAGGAAGCGATCCTGGCTGTGGCCGCCGTTGTACCGCACGGGCGCGCCGAGCAGGCAGCTCGAGACAGCGATCCGCGGCCGCTGACTGTCCCTCATCCCTGCCTCCTTCCCCGAACCGTCGCGGCAACGCGACCCAGGCGAAAGGGCATCGGCTGGAGGTGTCAGACCATGCTGACGGTGTCAGACCATGACGGTGTCAGAGCATCAGGGAGCGGACGGTTTCCACCGTGTCGGCGTCCTCGGCGCGTTTGTCGGGGCGGTAGCGGAGGACCCGGGCGAAGCGCAGTGCCATGCCGCCGGGGTAGCGGGGGGAGCGCTGCACGCCGTCGAAGGCGATCTCCACCACCAGCTCGGGGCGCAGGGGAACCGTCCACTCGTCGGCGGGGCCGGTGGCCAGCTCCAGGAAGCGCTCGGTCTGCCAGGCGAGGAGCTCGTCCGTCAGGCCCTTGAAGGTCTTGCCGAGCATGACGAAGCCGCCGGTGTCCGGATCGCGGGCGCCCAGGTGGAGGTTGGACAGCTTGCCCTCACGGCGGCCGTGACCCCATTCGGCGGCCAGCACGACCAGGTCGAGGGTGTGCCGGGGCTTGACCTTGATCCAGCCGGCGCCTCTGCGGCCCGCGGCGTAGGGGGAGGTGAGGGACTTGACGACCAGGCCCTCGTGGCCCGCCTTGATCACGTCGGTGAAGAACTCCGTGGCCGCCGTCACGTCGGAGGTGACCAGACGGGGGGTGAGCAGGCCCGGTGGGACGGTCGTGGCGAGGATCGCCTGCCGCTCGGCGTAGGGGAGGTCGAGCAGGTCGGCGCCGCCGACCCTGAGCGCGTCGAAGAAGAACACGTGCAGCGGCGTCTGCTCCCGCAGCCGGGCGACGTCGATCCTGCTGCGGGTGCGGGCGGCCGTCACCTGGAAGGGGTGCGGGCGGCCGTCCGGGCGCAGGGCGATCACTTCGCCGTCGAGCACCAGGTCGTCGACGGGCAGCGCGAGCATGGCCTCCACCAGCTCGGGGATCTGGGCGGTGATGTCGTCGAGGGTGCGGGTGAACACCTTGACCTCTGTGCCGGAGCGGTGCGCCTGGACGCGGATGCCGTCGAGCTTCCACTCCAGGGCCGCCGGGGTGCCGGCCTTCTCCAGCGCGGCGGCGACCTGGGGGACGCTGCCGGCGAGCATCGGGGAGACGGCGCGGCCGACCTCCAGCTTGAAGGCCCGCAACCGCTCCACTCCGCCGGCCAGCGCGGCCGCGCCGACCGCCGGCAGCCAGCCACGCAATGTCAGCGCTCGCCGCACGTCGGCGGACGGGGCGCCCGACGCCTTGGCGATCGCCTCGATCATCACGCCGTCGAGCGCGCCCTGTCGCAGCTCGCCGCCCAGCAGCTTGAGCATGAACGCCTGCTCCTGGCTGGTGAGCCCGGCGAACAGCTGCGTCACCAGGGTCTTGCGGGCCGCCTGCGAGCCCTGGCCGGACACCGCCTTGATCTTGCTCAGCAGGGCGTCGACGTCGGTGAGCGTGGCCGTGGCGGCCAGCTTGGGGCTCGGCAGGTCCTGCAGCCCGCGCCAGCCCACGCCGACCTGGCGCTGCGGCAACTCGCCCGACAGGTAGGAGATGGCGATCTCCGCCTCGTCGGCGCCCACCCGGCCGAGCGACTCCGCCAGGTGGCCGATCTTGCCGAGCCGCGCGGACGTGCGCGTCACCGCCTCGGACACCCGGACCACGTCGATCAGAAGCACACCGCTATGTTGCCTCAACCCGGCGACAATTCCGCAACCCGGGCAACGCCGTAACCAAAAGGCCGCGCCCGCCCGAGGACGAAAGCCGGGTCAGGGCAAGCACCGGCCGAAGAGGTGGGCAGGGGTTGGGTGCGGGACCCGGGTCCTGCCCACCGGGTGGCGGGTTAGCGTACGCCGAGGAGGTCCACGACGAAGATGAGCGTCTCACCCGGCTTGATGCGGGCGCCGGCGCCGGCGTTGCCGTAGCCGAGGTGCGGCGGGATGACGAGCTTGCGGCGGCCGCCGACCTTCATGCCCGCGACCCCCTGGTCCCAGCCCGCGATGACCCGGCCGCCGCCGAGCGGGAACTCGAAGGCCTGGCCGCGGTTCCAGGAGGCGTCGAACTCCTCTCCAGTGGAGAAGGCGACGCCGACGTAGTGGACGCTCACGGTGTGACCCGGCTTGGCCTCGGGGCCGTCCCCCACGGTGATGTCCTCGATCTTCAGGTCGGCGGGCGGGTTGCCCTCCGGGAAGTCGATCTCCGGCTTCTCGAGTGCCACGAAGTGCTCCTGATGACGATGGGAATGAACCCGACGACTCTATGCGCTCGGGATATGGTCATCGTCCATGGCCACCCTTTCTCCCGATGCGATCCTGCTCACCGGGCGCGTAGCCGTGGTCACCGGAGGCGCCCGAGGGATCGGCCGGGCCATCGCGGAGGCGTTCGAAGTCTTCGGCGCACACGTCGCGGTCTGTGACCGGGACCTGCCAGAGCGGGACGAGTCAAACCAGGATCGGTCGGATCGAGGCCAAGCGGACCGGGGCGGACAAAGCGGGGGCGAGGGGAGTGCCGGGCTGGCGATGACGTTGGATGTGCGGGATCCGGTGGCGGTGGGGGTGTTCGCGCAGGCGGTGGCTGAGCGGTGGGGCCGGGTGGACGTGCTGGTCAACAACGCGGGCGGGACGTTCCACGCGCCGTTCGCCGAGGTGTCCGCCAAAGGCGAGCGGACGCTGATCGAGGAGAACTTCACCCAGGTCACCGGCATGATCCGGAGCATGCTGCCGTTCATGGGCGCGGGCGCGTCGATCATCAACATCACCTCCAGCGAGGCCCATCAGGCGGCGCCCGGGTTCGCCGTCTACGCGGCGATGAAGGCGGCGCTGGAGAGCCTGACCCGGTCGCTGGCGCTGGAGCTGGCCCCGCGCGGCATCCGGGTGAACGCGATCGCCCCCGACGCCCTGCCCACGGCGGGGGAGTCGGGGGTGCGGGAACGCATGCCGGCCGGCCCGTTCGAGCCGGTACGGATCCCGCCGCTCGGCCGGTTAGGCGATCCGGGCGACGCGGCGGGCGCCGCGATCTTCCTGGCCGGCGATCTGGCCAGGTTCGTCACAGGCGTCACCGTGCACGTGGACGGCGGCATCCACGCGGCGGGCGGCTGGCGGCGGGTCTGACGGTCACCAGCTCTGGTGCAGGGGCATGCCCTCCGCGTAGCCGGACGAGCCCTGGATGCCGACGACGGCTCGCTCGTGGAACTCCTCCAGGTCCGCCGCCCCCGCGTACGTGCACGAGGAGCGCAGCCCGGCCACGATGGCGTCGATCTGGTCCTCCACGCTGGGCCGCCGCGGGTCGAGGTACATCCGTGAGGTGGAGATGCCCTCCTCGAACAGCGCCTTCCTGGCCCGGTCGAACGGACTGTCCTCGGCGGTGCGCAGCCGTACGGCGCGGGCGGAGGCCATGCCGAAGTTCTCCTTGTACTTGCGGCCGTCCGCGTCGGTGCGGGCGTCGCCCGGCGACTCGTACGTGCCGGCGAACCAGGAGCCGATCATCACGTTCGCCGCGCCGGCCGCGAGGGCGAGCGCCACGTCGCGCGGGTGGCGCACGCCGCCGTCGGCCCACACGTGCCGGCCGAGCCGCCGGGCCTCGGCCGAGCACTCCAGCACGGCGGAGAACTGCGGCCGGCCGACGCCGGTCATCATCCGGGTGGTGCACATAGCGCCCGGGCCGACGCCGACCTTGATGATGTCGGCGCCCGCGTCGGCCAGGTCGCGCACCCCGCCGGCGGTCACCACGTTGCCCGCCGCGACGGGCACGCCGGGGTCGAGCGCCCGTACGGCCGTCAGGGCAGAGATCATCTTGTCCTGGTGGCCGTGGGCGGTGTCGACGACCAGGCAGTCGACGCCGGCTTCCAGCAGTTCCTTGGCCTTGGCGGCGACGTCGCCGTTCACGCCGACGGCGGCGGCGACCCGGAGCCTGCCCCGGGGGTCGAGCGCCGGGGTGTAGAGGGTGGCGCGCAGGGCGCCGGTACGGGTCAGGATGCCGACCAGGCGGCCGTCGCCGTCCACGATGGGCGCCAGCCGGTGCCGGCCGTCGTGCAGCCGGTCGAAGGCGGCGCGCGGGTCGAGCCCGGCGGGCAGGGTGAGCAGCTCGCTGGACATCACCTGGGCGAGCTGGGTGAACATGTCCACGCCCTGGCAGTCGGCCTCGGTGACAACGCCGACCGGCCGGTTGTCCCAGTCGACGACGATGACGGCGCCGTGCGCGCGCTTGGGCAGCAGGCGCAGGGCCTCGCCGACGGTGTCGTGCGGGGTGAGGGTGAGGGGGGTGTCGTGCACCAGGTCGCGTTTCTTGACCCAGTCGACGACGTCGGCGACGACGTCGAAGGGGATGTCCTGCGGGATCACGGTGATGCCGCCTCTGCGCGCGATGGTCTCCGCCATCCGGCGGCCGGCCACCGCGGTCATGTTGGCCACGACGAGCGGGATGGTGGTGCCCGTGCCGTCGTGGGTCGAGAGGTCTACCGCGAGCCGGGAGGTGACCGCCGACCGCGACGGGACCATGAACACGTCGCTGTAGGTCAGGTCGTACTGCGGCTCCATGCCGTTCAAGAATTTCACGTTCATCCATCTTATGAGGTGACAGGGGGCACTAGAGGATTTCCCCCTTTCTCGGTGGCTTATGATCGGGCCGGGTACTTACCGGGGGATGGAGAGGCGTTTGGACGTCACGAATCGGGACGAAGTGATCGTCGTCGGCTTTGCCGTACGCACCATGAACGCCGACGAGCTGGACCCGGTCCGGGCGAAACTGCCCCCGTTGTGGCAGCGAGCGGGGGCTCCGGGAGCGTTCGCGCACGTGGCCGGCCGCGTCGACGAGCGCCTGTACGCGGTGCTCACCGACTACGAGAGCGACCACCACGGCGCCTACACCCAGATCGTCGGCTGTGCGGTGCGCACGGTGCCGCGGCTGCCCGAGGGCATGGTCGCGGTGCGCGTGCCCGCGGCCAGGGTGCTCAAGGTCGAGGCGCGCGGGCCGATGCCGCAGGCGATCATCGACGCCTGGCAGCAGGTGTGGAAGCACACCGAGTCCGGGGGCGCGCCCGCCCGGTCCTTCACCACCGACCTCGAGGTGCACCACCCCGACGGCGCGGACCTCTACGTCGCCGTCTAGCCGCTCGTCATCCCCAGCGCCGCCAGCGCGGCCGCGACGGCGACGGGGCGCACCTCGGCCGTCGGCAGGTGCGCGTACACCACCGTGCAGTCGGCCATCCCGCCGAGCGCCACGGTCGCCCTGATGTGCTGCTCCTGGGTGATCTCGGGGCCCAGCAGCAGCGAGATGATCTCCCGCCGCCAGGCGAACATGCGCCCGGCCAGGTCGGTGCCGGACAGGACCGCCAGGTCGCGCACCAGCATGACCAGGACGTCCCGGTGCTGCCAGCTGAGGTCGAAGTAGTCCTCCAGCAACGCGCGGGCGTCCCCGGGCTCGCGCTCGGCCACGAACCGGTCCAGGTCGTCCACCAGCGGCTGGATGATGCTCCTGACGAGGTCCTCGCGCGAGGCGAAGTGGTAGTAGAGGGCGGGCTTGGTGATGCCCAGCTCGTCGGAGATCTGGCGCAGGCTGGTCTGCTGCACGCCCTGCCGGACGAACAGCTCCCGCGCCACCGCCTGGATGCGCGCCTTGGTGTCACTCGGCCTGGCCATGGGACCACCCTAATCCTTACCTATCGTTAAGTAAGTCCTTGTGCCCACGGCCGACCGTGACTTACCATCCGTTAAGTAAGGAGGTTCGCCATGAACGTTCTCATCTCCGGTGCCAGCGTCGCCGGTCCCGTCCTGGCCTACTGGCTCACCCGATACGGCTTCAGCGTCACGGTGGTGGAGCGCGCGCCCGCGTTACGCAAGACCGGTGGCCACGCCGTGGACCTGTTCACCCCGGCCATGGAGATCGTGCGCAGGATGGGCGTCCTGGACCGGATCCAGGAGGCGAAGACCGGCGTCGAGTGGATGACCATCTGGCCGGAGGGCCGCGACCGGCCCGTCGAGCTGGAGCTGCGCAAGCTGATGTCGGGGGTGTCCGACCAGCACGTCGAGATCATGCGCGACGACCTGAGCGAGATCCTTTACGACGCCACCCGCGACGACGTCGAGTACGTCTTCGACGACTCCATCACCTCCATCTCCGAGGCCGGCGAGGTGACCTTCGAGCGCGCCGCCGGCCGGACGTTCGACCTGGTGATCGGCGCCGACGGCCTGCACTCCAACGTGCGCGGCCTGGTCTTCGGCCCGGAGTCTCGCCACACCACCTGGATCGGCGCCTACCTGGCCGTCCTGTCGGTGCCCAACCATCTCGGGCTCGACGGCCGGATCGAGAGCTTCAACGGCATCGGCAGGATCGCGGCGATGTACGGCGCGGCCCGGATGCCCGACGCGCGGGCCGTCTTCCTCTTCAGGACGCCGGAGCCGCTCGACTACCACCACCGCGACGTCCCCCGGCAGAAGGAGCTGCTCCGCGAGCACTTCGCCGGCGCCGGCTGGGAGGTGCCCAGGCTGCTGGAGCGGCTCGACTCCGCCTCCGCCTTCTACTTCGACTCCATCACCCAGCTCCGCCTGGACACCTGGTCGCGCGGGCGGGTCACCCTGGTGGGCGACGCCGGCTACTGTCCCGGCCCCGCCGTGGGCGGCAGCACCAGCCTCGCCGTCGTCGGGGCGTACGTGCTGGCGGGCGAGCTCGCCGCGGCCGGCGGCGCGCCCGCGCGGGCCTACCCCGCCTACGAGGCCGAGCTGGGTGAGTACGTACGGCGCAGCCGCGCGTTCGCCGTCGGGATGGCCAGGCGGCTCATCCCCGGCGGCCGTGGCGACCTGTGGGCGATGGTCCAGGGCATCCGGCTGCTCAACCACCTTCCCACCGGGCTGACCAAGGCCGCGAGCAAGCTCAGCGCCAGGAGCGTGCGGCTGCACGACTCGTTCGCGCTCAAGGACTACACCCGGTATGAGGTCGCCTCAGGCCAGCACCCCCTGTGAGCGCAGCTTGTCGGCCCGCTCCGCGCCGATCCCCCAGGAGGAGAGGTCATCGAGCCTGGTCGCGGGGGACAGGTCCTGGGGCGGCGTGCCGAGCAGGCGCGGCGCGGGCGCCGGCTGGCTCTGGCCGCCGACCTCCACGAAGGCGCCCCGGGCGGCGTTGTGCGGGTGCTCCGGGGCCTCGGCCATGGACAGCACCGGCGAGACGCACGCGTCGGAGCCCTCGAACACCGCCTCCCACTCGGCCCGGGTCCTCGTCTTGAACTCCTGTGCCAGCCGCTTCTTCAGCGCCGGCCACTGCTCCCGGTCGCCCCGGTCCGGCAGGTCCGTCAGCCCCATGAGGCTCACCATGGCCGCCCAGAACTGCGGCTCCAGCGAGCCCACCGCCAGGTGGAGGCCGTCGGCGGTCTCGTAGGTGTCGTACATGGGGGCGCCGGTGTCGAGCAGGTTGGTGCCGCGCGGACCCCAGCCCCCGCCGCGCACGCCCTGGTAGAACATCGCGAACAGGATGGCGGCCCCGTCGACCATGGCCGCGTCGATCACCCGCCCCTGGCCGGTGCGCCCGCGCTCCAGCAGGGCCAGCAGCACGCCGTAGGCGAGCATGAGGCCGCCGCCGGCGAAGTCGCCGAGGATGTTGATCGGCGGGGTGGGCTTGTCGCCCTCGCGGCCGAGCATGGACAGCACCCCGGAGATCGCGATGTAGTCGATGTCGTGCCCCGCCGTCGGGGCCAGCGGGCCGTCCTGTCCCCATCCGGTCATCCGGCCGTAGATGAGCCGCTCGTTCACCGCGTGCAGGTCGGCGGGCCCGATGCCGAGCCGTTCGGCCACGCCCGGCCTGAAGACCTCGATGACCACGTCGGCGCCCCGGGTCAGGTCCTTGAAGGCGGCCACGCCCTCCGGCGACTTCAGGTCCAGCCCGATCGTGTGCTTGCCGCGGTCCATGACGTCGGTCCGCGGCCGGTCGGAGACCGCGGCCACCCGGTCCACCCGCAGCACCTCGGCCCCGTGGTCGGCGAGCATCATCCCGGCGAACGGCCCGGGTGCGAGCCCGGCGAGCTCCAGCACGCGTATTCCGGCCAGCGGGCCCTGTCGGGCTTCGGACATGAACGACTCCTCATATGACCTCGGGGCGAACGCGACGGCATCAGTAGAACAACATTCGGTAAGCCGTGGCAAGCCGCCTTCCGGACCTGCCGTCAGACAAGCCACGGGTATGGGAAACTTGCCCACTATTGTGGGTGGTCTATAGGGGTAGGACATGGTTTCGGATAGCAGCCGGTTGATCGCCAAGCGCTACGAATTACTACGCGAACTTGGCCGTGGGGCGATGGGTGTGGTCTGGGAAGGCCAGGACACGTTGCTCAATCGGCAGTGTGCGATCAAAGAGGTGGTGCTGCCCGAGGGGCAGTCACGGACGGAGCAGGAGCGGCAGCTCGTGCGGACCGCGCGCGAGGCGCGGACGGCGGCCAAGCTCAACCATCCCGCCGTCGTGGCGATCTACGACGTGGTCGAGGAGGACGGCCGTCCCTGGATCATCATGGAGTTGGTGCACGCCCCCTCCGTCGAGGAGGTCGTCGCCACCTCGGGCGCCCTTCCGGTACGGCAGGCGGCCGACGTGGGCCGGCAGGTGCTGTCGGCGCTGGTCGCGGCCCATGAGCTCGGCATCCTGCACCGTGACGTGAAGCCGAGCAACATCCTGCTGACCGCCGAGGGCCGGGCCGTGCTCACCGACTTCGGCATCGCCACCGCCGAAGGCGACTCCTCGCTCACCAGCACGGGCATGGTGACGGGCTCGCCGAGCTTCCTGGCCCCCGAGCGGGTGCGCGCCGCCGAGGCGGGCCCGGCCTCCGACCTGTGGTCGCTGGGCGCCACCCTCTACGCCACGCTGCTCGGCCGCTCGCCGTTCGAGCGGGGCGACCCCATGGCGACTCTCAACGCACTGCTCAACGAGGAGCCGGACTACCGCCGGATCCCGCCGATCATGCACCCGGTGCTCAAGGGGCTGCTGAGCAAGGAGCCCGAGGAGCGGCTGACCGCGCAGCAGGCCGACGAGCTGCTGGCCGCGATCACCGCGGCCCGGCCCGCGCACGCCGACCAGCTCGTCCCGGAGACGAGCCAGACCGGGCAGCGCAGGGCCAGCCGCGGCCTGATCGCCGCGGCCACGGCGGCGGTGCTGGTCGTGGCGGCCGGCACGGTCACCTACTTCAGGATGGCCGCGCCCGCCGAGGGCACACCGCGGCTGACGCAGCATGTGGCCGCCACCACCCCGGTGCCCAGCCAGACGCCCACGCCCACGGAGAGCGCCACCCCCACGTCCACCCCCACCCCGACGAGCACGCCGACCGTGGTGCGGGCGCCGGTACGGGCCTACACCTCGAACGACGGCTGGTCGATCGCCCGGCCCACCGGCTGGCGGGGCGCGCGCGCCGAGGCGTACACCGAGTGGACCCGGCGCGACGGGAACGGCCACCTGGGCGTCGAGGCCGTCTACGCCAACCTCGACCCGCACCAGCTCCTGCGCGACGCCGAGGAGTCGCTCAGGCGCGACGCCGGGGACGTGCGCAGCATCGGCCGCCGGACGGTCAGGCACCAGGGGGCCAGGGCGGTGGAGTGGGAGTTCACCTGGACCCCCGGGGCGGGCGGCGGCACGGCCTGGGCCGCGCAGGGGATCCGCTACCGCGAGGTGCGGCGCGCCGTGGCGATCGGCGACACGGCCTACATCCTGTCCTGGACGGTCGCCGAGCCTCAGTGGCGGCGTAACGCCAACCTGATGCGCCGGGTGATCGGGAGTTTTACGGTAGGCGCATGAAACCGTGGCACCTGCTGGCGCTCCCGCCTCTGGACGAGGCTCTGATCCGCACGCTCCTCGAACCGCTCGGCGATCGGGTCGAGGTCCGGGTGCCGGCCGCCCGCGACCGGGCGTCGATGCTGGCCGCGCTGCCCGAGGCGGAGATCGTGCTCGGCGACTGGACGGGAACGCTGGCCCTGGACGGCGAGGCGGTCGCGGCGGCGCCCTGGCTGGCGTTCGTGCAGCAGCCCTCGGTCGGCGTGGACGGCCACGACCTGCCCGCCCTGACCGCGGCGGGCGTCCCGGTGGCCAACACCGCGGGCGTCAGCGCCATCGCGGTCTCCGAATGGTGCCTGGCCGCCGCGCTGTCGCTGTCCCGCAAACTGGGCGAGGCGGACGCCGCCGTTCGCGCGGGTGACTGGCCGCAGCAGGGGCTGCGGCCACGTGAGCTGCACGGACGGCGCGTCGGGATCGTCGGCTACGGCCCGATCGGGGTGGCGTGCGCCGCCCTGTTCCGGGCGCTGGGCTGCGAGGTGTCCTATTGGACGCGCACGCCCCGGGAGGACCCCGGCCACACCGACCTGGAGACGCTGCTGGCCACCAGCGACGTGGTGGTCGCGGTGATCGCCCTGACGCCGGAGACCCGCGGCCTGATCGACCCGGCCCGGCTCAAGCAGGGCGCGATCCTGGTCAACGCGGCCAGGGGCGAGGTCGTCGACCAGGGTGCGCTGGTGGCCGCGCTGCGGGCGGGCCACCTGGCGGGCGCCGCGCTCGACGTCTTCGAGACCGAGCCGCTGCCCAAGGACGATCCGCTGCGCGCGCTGCCCGGCGTGCTGCTGTCGCCGCACGCGGCCGGGGTGACGCCCGAGTCCACCGGCCGCCTGATCGCGGTCACCGTGGACAACCTCGTCGCCGCGCTGGACGGGCGCGAGGTGGCGCACGTGGTGAACGGCGTCTCGCCGATAATCCGAAGGAAATTCGCGGATTCGTCTGTTTTGTAGTGGTGCCAGGGGGCACGATCGAGAGTTTTCGTGTCTTTAACGACCCCGGTCTGTTCTGGGCCCAGTCAGGGAGATACCGTCTTCACGACGATCTCTACCGGCTCAAGGGGGTGCTTGTGTGATGACGACGATGTCGACACACCAACGGGCAGTAGAGCACATCCGGCAGTCCTACGCGGACATTCCCGGTGACGCCGCGCCGCGCCTGGCCAAGGCCACGTCCAACCTCTTCAGGTTCCGCGATTCGGGCAAGACCGCCAAGCTGTCGGCCAGGGACCTGGACGAGGTCATCAGCGTCGACCCCGACACGCTGACGGCCGAAGTCCAGGGCATGACCACCTACGAGCACCTGGTGGACGCCACACTGCCGCACGGGCTCATGCCCTACGTGGTCCCGCAGCTCAAGACCATCACCCTCGGGGGAGCCGTGACGGGTCTGGGCATCGAGTCCACCAGTTTCAGGGACGGCCTGCCGCACGAGTCGGTCGAGGAGCTGGAGATCCTCACCGGGGACGGCCGGATCATCGTGGCGCGGGCGGACAACGAGCATCAGGAGCTCTTCCGCGCCTTCCCCAACAGCTATGGCACGCTCGGCTACGCCCTGCGCATCAGGATCAAGCTGCGCAAGGTCGAGCCCTACGTCCGGCTCACCCACATCCGCTTCACCGACGCCGACAAGTGCATGCTGGCCATGCAGGAGATCTGCGAGAGCCGGACGTACGACGGCGAGCCGGTCGACTTCGTGGACGGGGTCTACTTCGACCCGCAGGAGATGTACGTCACGGTCGGCCGCTTCGCCGACCGCGCGCCGTACACCTCCGACTACACCGGCATGCGCATCTACTACCAGTCGATCAAGCAGCGCAACCGCGACTGGCTGACCATCCGCGACTACCTGTGGCGCTGGGACACCGACTGGTTCTGGTGCTCGCGCGCCTTCGGCGTGCAGCAGCCGGTGGTCCGCTCTCTCATGCCGCGCCGCTGGATGCGCTCCGACGTCTACCGCAAGCTCGTCGCCCTCGACCGCCGCTACGGCGTCATCGCGCGGATCGACAGGTGGCGTCATCAGCCGGTGCAGGAGTCGGTCATCCAGGACGTGGAGGTCCCTGTCGAACAGGGCGCCCGATTCCTGGAGTTCTTCCACGACAAGGTCGGCATGACGCCGGTGTGGATGTGCCCCCTGCGGGCGACCGGCGACTGGCCGCTCTATCCGCTCGAACCGGGCAAGTTGTACGTCAACTTCGGCTTCTGGGGCCTGGTCCCGTTGCCTCGGGGACAGTTCGACGGCTACTACAACCGGCTCATCGAGACCTCTGTGCACGAGCTTGACGGGCACAAGTCTCTCTATTCGACGTCCTACTACGGCCGCGACCAGTTCTGGCAGCTCTACAACGGCGACGGCTACTGGCCGGTCAAGCGGGAATACGACCCGGACGGTCGCCTGCTGGATCTGTACGACAAGTGTGTACGGGGAAGGTGATGAGATGGCTCTCGCGTCTCTCTTCGAGAAAATCGTCGGCTCTGACGCCAACATCGCGTTCACTGCCTACGACGGCAGCAAAGCAGGACCGGACGGCTCTGACGTCGCTCTGGAGGTGAAATCCCCGATCGCGGTGGCCTACCTGGCACAGGCGCCCGGGGAACTGGGGCTGTCCAGGGCCTTCGTGTCCGGGCACCTGGACGTGCGCGGTGATCTGTACACGTTGCTCGATCGCATGTGGAAGATCACCACCATCGACCTGACCGCGGCGGAGAAACTCGCCGCGGTTCGCTCGCTGGGGATGAAGCCGCTGCTGATGCGGGTGCCGTCGCCGCCCCAGGAGATCCGGCAGAGCACGCTGGCCAAGCTCGGCTCGCGGCACGCCAAGCAGCGTGACGCCGAGGCGATCCACCACCACTACGACGTGTCCAACCGCTTCTACAACTGGGTGCTCGGCCCGTCCATGGCCTACACCTGCGCGGTCTTCCCCGAGGAGTCCTCCTCGCTGGAGGAGGCGCAGTTCGCCAAGTTCGACCTGGTGGCGCGCAAGCTCGGCCTCAAGCCGGGCATGCGGCTGCTCGACGTCGGCTGCGGCTGGGGCGGCATGGTCATCCACGCGGCCAAGCACTACGGCGTCAAGGCCCTCGGGGTGACCCTCAGCAGGCAGCAGGCCGAGTGGGCGCAGAAGGCCATCGCCGAGGCGGGGCTGCAGGATCTGGCCGAAGTCCGGTTCATGGACTACCGGGACGTCACCGAGTCGGACTTCGACGCGGTGAGTTCCATCGGCCTGACCGAGCACATCGGCAGGGCCAACCTGACCTCCTACTTCAGCTTCCTGTACGGCAAGCTCAAGCCGGGCGGCCGCATCCTCAACCACTGCATCACCCGGCCCACCGGCAAGGAGAAGACGTTCAACAAGGGCGGCTTCATCAACCGCTACGTCTTCCCCGACGGTGAGCTGGAGTCGGTCGGCGTGCTGGTCAGGGAGATGGAGGACCGCGGCTTCGAGATCCGCCACCAGGAGAACCTCCGGGAGCACTACGCCAGGACGCTGAAGTTCTGGTGCGACAACCTGGAGGCCCACTGGGACGAGGCCGTCGAGGAGGTCGGCATGGGCACGGCCCGCGTCTGGGCCCTGTACATGGCGGGCTGCATCGTCGGCTTCGAACGCAACAAGGTCCAGCTGCACCAGGTCCTCGGCGTCAAGCTGGACGAGGACGGCCGCGCGGGCCTGCCGCTGCGTCCGTCGCTCGACTGGCCCTGATCAGCGATTCAGCACCTCGTGCAACGTCTTGGCGAACTCGGCCGGGTGCGTGAGGAAACCCACGTGCCCGCCGGGGAAGTCGGCGATCTCCTCGCCGAGCCGCTCGGCGAGGAGCACCGACGTGGCGTAGCCGACGGTCGCGTGCGTCTCGACGCCGTTCGCCACGGTGAACGGCCCGTCGCGCAGCGCGTCCAGGTCCGGCACGTACCGCACGAACGAGCGCAGCTCGTACTCCAGGCAGAAGGCGAGGTTGCCGGCCACCCGGGCCAGCATCTCGGCGATCGGGGCGGGCAGGTCGGCGGTGAGCTCGGGCGGCAGGCCCACGTCGCCCAGTTCGGCGTTCAGCCGCCGCAGGGCCGGCCGGGCGCCGTCGCGCCGGAAGATGTCGTACACCTCCTGGAAGGCCGCGTGCCGGCGGACCGCGTCGGGCAGCAGCTCGATGAGCAGCGGCTCGTGTGAGACCAGCCCTCTGACCTGCTCGGGGTGGGCGGCCAGGACCTCCATGCCGACCATGCCGCCGTAGCTGGTGCCGAAGAGGTAGGCGGGCTCGCGGTTCAGCGCCCGCAGCAGCAGGTGGGCGTCGCGGGCGTGCTCCTCGACGCGCTGCTCGCCGAGCGGGCCGGTCAGGCGGCTGCGGGAGTTGCCCCGGGGGTCGTAGGTGATGACGGTGTAGCCGTCGGCGAGCTGGTGGGCCAGCGGCGCGTACATCGCCGCGTCGCCCTCACCGCCGTTGATCAGCAGCAGGACCGGTCCCGACCCCCGAACCTCGTAGTAGAGCTCGGCGCCGGGTACGGCCAGCGTGCCAGTGTTCATGATCGCCTCCGCGGTCGAGTGACCCGTCCACGTTCTGATCGCTCCGGGGCCCGCGCACGTTTCGCCCGCAGGGGGAAAGCCCTCTCCCGCACGGGGAGAGGGCTGCCGGGCGATCAGCGGAGTTCGCGCTTGAGGATCTTGCCGGTGGCGGTCATGGGCAGCTCGTCGCGGAACTCGACGATGCGGGGGTATTTGTAGGCCGCCATGTTGTCCCGGGTCCAGGCGATGAGCTCCTCGTCGGTCACCGACGACCCGGGGGTGCGGATGACGTACGCCTTGATCTCCTCGCCGTGGGCGTCGTGCGGGACGCCCACGACGGCGGCGAGCGAGACGCCCTCGTGCGTGACCAGGAGCTCCTCCACCTCCCGCGGATAGACGTTGAAGCCATTGCGGATGATCATGTCCTTGGCCCGGTCGATGATCGAGTAGTAGCCGTCGGCGTCCCGGGTGGCGATGTCGCCGGTGCGGAACCAGCCGTCGCGCATCACCTCGGCGGTCGCCTCGGGCCGGCCGTAGTAGCCCTTCATGACGTTGTGGCCGCGGATGGCGATCTCGCCTGGGCCCTCGCCCTCGACCGTCTTCCAGTCGGCGTCGATCAGTTTCATCTCCACGCCCCAGATGGGCGTGCCGATCGTGCCGGGCTTGGTGGGCCGGCCGAGCTGGTTGAAGCTGGCGATGGGGGCGGTCTCCGACAGGCCGTAGCCCTCGAGGATGCTCAGGCCGAAGGTCTGCTCGAAGTCCTTGAGCACCTCGACGGGCGAGGCGGAGCCGCCGGCCGAGGCCACCTTGAGCGAGGTCGGCACCTCCACGTTCTCGGTGTGGATCTTGGTGAGCATCGCCCAGTACATGGTCGGGACGCCGGCGAAGAACGTGACCTTCTCGCGGCTCATGGCGGCCAGCGCCTCGCCCGGGTCGAAGCGCGGCATCAGCACGACGGTCGCGCCGCGCATGAAACCGGTGTTCATGCAGACCGTCTGGCCGAAGCTGTGGAACAGCGGCAGGACCGCGAGGTAGGCGTCGCCGCCCTCCGTGCGTGGGAACATCTTGTCGCTGACCATGACGTTCATCAGCATGTTCTGGTGGCTGAGCTCGGCGCCCTTGGGGCGGCCGGTGGTGCCGGAGGTGTAGAGGATCACGGCGGTGTCGTCGGCCGAGGTCTGCACGGTCGAGAACTCGCCGGACATCCCGCCCAGCGCGGCCCAGAACGACTCGCCGTACTCCGACTCGGTCGCCAGCGGCGTGGCGGGCAGCACGAAGAACTGCTCGCACCCCTCGGCGCTCTCGAAGCCGGCCTTGCCCCGCTCGCCCAGCGGCAGCTCGGCGGTCCCCTCGAAGCAGAACAGCGCCTTGGCGTCGCTGTCGTCCAGGTGATAGGCGATCTCCCTGGCGTGCAGCAGCACGTTCAGCGGCACCACGGTCGCCCCGGCCTTGAGGATGCCGAAGTAGACGAACGGGAAGTAGGGCAGGTTGGGACAGGCGAGCGCGACCTTGTCGCCCTTGCCGATGCCGCGCGACACCAGCAGGTTCGCGACCTGGCAGGCGACAGTCTCGATCATGGAGTACGGCAGCCGCATGTCACCGAAGACGATGGCGGTGCCGTCCGGGTTGTTCCTCGCACTGTCTTCCAGGACGCTCGACAGGTTCAGCATGTGTGCCTTCCTCCCATGTTTGGCCTTCGCGCGACATCCTCGCAGCAAGACATACCGGCCGGTAGGTGACGGAGGTCACAACTACGTATGGACGTGGTCCACCACGTGGAGTAAGTAAGTACCAGGTTGCTCACCCTGGGAGGGGCCATGGAGTACGACTACGTGATCGTGGGGGCCGGGTCGGCCGGATGCGTGCTGGCCAACAGGCTCTCGGCGGATCCCGAGGTGTCGGTGGCCCTGGTCGAGGCCGGGGCGAAGGACGACAAGCTGGAGATCCGCATGCCCGCGGGCTTCGCCAAGCTCTTCAAGACCGACTACGACTGGGACTTCACCACCGCCAAGCAGAGTGAGATGGCCGACCGCGAGCTCTACTGGCCCCGCGGCCGGGTCCTCGGCGGCTCCTCCTCGATCAACGCCCAGATGTGGCTGCGCGGCTGCCAGCGGGACTACGACCAGTGGGAGGTCCCCGGCTGGTCCTACGACGAGGTCCTGCCCTACTTCACCAAGGCCGAGCGGCGCGTCGGCAGCAATCACGGCGGGGTGTACGGCTCGGCGGGCCCGCTGTTCATCTCCGAGCTGCGCAGTCCCAACGTCGCCACCGCCGCCTTCCTGAAGGCGTGCGAGGAGCTCGGGTTAGAGCGGCTGGCCGAGCTCAATGGCCGCTCCAACGAGGGGTACGGCCCCACTCCCGTCACCCAGGAGCGCGGGCGCCGCTGGAGCGCCGCCGACGGCTACCTGCGCCCGGCGCGCAAACGCCCCAACCTGACGGTGCTCACCGGCACGGACGTGGACCGCGTGGTCTTCGACGGCACCCGCGCCATCGGCGTCGAGCACAGCGGCGGCTCCCTGCTGCGGGCCAGGCGGGAGGTGATCCTGTCGGCGGGCACGATTGGCTCCCCGTACCTGCTGCTGCGCTCGGGAGTGGGCGCGGCCGAGGAACTGCGCGACGCGGGCGTCGCCCTCGTGCGCGACTCGCCGCAGGTCGGCAAGAACCTTCAGGACCATCTCTCGTCCGGGGTGTTCATCTCCTGCAAGCAGCCGGTGACGCTGACCGGGGCCGAGTCGCTCGGCAACCTGCTGCGCTACCTCGTGCTGCGCTCCGGCATGCTGACCACGAACGTGGGCGAGGCCGTCGCCTTCCTGCGGACCTCGCCCGAGGAGCCGGCGCCGGACATCGAGCTGATCTTCGCCCCCGGCCCCTTCATCGACCACGGCCTCACCCCGCCCACCGGGCACGGCCTGACCGTCGGCGTCATCCTGCTGCAGCCGGAGAGCCGCGGCAGAGTCGGGCTGAACGGCCGTGAGGTGCTGATCGACCCCGGCTACCTGGCCGAGGAGGCGGACGTCAGGCGGCTGGTCGCCGGGCTGAAGGTGGCCCAGCAGGTCTTCACCACCACCGCGATGCAGCCGTACGCGGACGGGCCGATGGCGCCTTACACCGCGCCCGAGAGCGACGACGAGCTCGCGCAGTGGGTCCGCGAGCGCGGCGAGACCCTCTACCACCCGGTCGGCACCTGCCGGATGGGCGCGGACGAGGAGTCCGTCGTGGACCCCGCCCTGAAGGTGCGCGGCGTCGACGGGCTCAGGGTGGCGGACGCGTCGATCATGCCGACCCTGAACCGCGGCCACACCCACGCCCCGGCCATCATGATCGGCGAAAAGGCGGCCGACCTGATCGCCCCGCGCTGAGCCGGATCACCGAAACGCCCGCGCCGGGCCTGCTGGATCACCCGGCGCGGGACCTCCCGTGCAGGTTTTCCACCGAGTACGTACGGTGTACGTGCAAAAGCATTGACGTACGTGCCCACGACTCCAAGGATGGCCTCATGAGCGTCGTTGACTTCGACCTGTCGGACAGCCTCTTTTGGACCAGGCCCATGGCCGAGCGCGAGCAGGCGTTCGAGCTGCTGCGCGGCCTCCGGACGCCGGCCTTCTTCGCGGAGCCGGAGATCTCCTTCGCGCCCAAGGGCCCCGGCTACTACGCCCTGGTCAAGCACGCCGACATCCTCGAAGCCAGCCGCGCTCCCGACGTCTTCAGCTCCGGCCAGGGCGGCGCGACGAACATCCCGGACATGCCCGCGGAGTTCGCCGAGTACTTCGGCTCGATGATCAACATGGACGACCCGCGGCACGCGCGCCTGCGCCGGATCGTCTCGCGCGCTTTCACGCCCAAGATGATCAAGCAGTTCGAGGCCGACGTGGAGAGCGCCGCCACGAAGATCGTCGACGACCTGCTGGCCAAGGGCCCCGGCTGCGACTTCGTCACCGAGGTCGCCGCCCGCCTGCCCCTGAAGATCATCTGCGACATGATGGGCATCCCGGAGCGCGACTACGGCTTCGTCTTCGACCGCTCCAACGTGATCCTCGGCGGCTTCGACCCCGAGTTCACCGGCCCCGACATCGACAAGATCGCCGAGCGGCTGCTCACCGCCGGCATGGAGCTCCAGCAGCTCGTCCAGGACCTCGCCGTCCGGCGCGCCGACGAGCCCACCGACGACCTGACGTCCTCGCTGGTCAACGCCAACATCGACGGCGAGCGGCTGACCATGAAGGAGCTGGGCTCGTTCTTCATCCTGCTCGTCGTCGCGGGCAACGAGACCACCCGCAACGCCATCTCGTACGGACTGCGCCTGCTCACCCGCAACCCAGACCAGCGCGCGCTGTGGCTGAGCGACTTCGACCGGCACACCCCCACGGCGGTGGAGGAGATCGTCCGGCTCGCCTCCCCGGTCAACTTCATGCGCCGCAAGGTCACCCGCGACCACGAGATGAACGGCCACCTCTACCGCGAGGGCGAGAAGGTCCTGCTGTACTACTGGGCCGCCAACCGGGACGCCGAGGTGTTCGCCGACCCGGGCCGGTTCGACATCACCCGCCAGCCGAACCCGCACGTCGGGTTCGGCGGCCCGGGACCGCACTTCTGCCTGGGCGCCCACCTGGCCCGCCGCGAGATCACCGTGATGTTCCGCGAGCTGCTGAGCCGCGTGCCGCAGATCGAGGGCGGCAAGCCCGACCGGCTGCACTCCAGCTTCATCAACGGCATCAAGCACATGGAGTGCACGTTCTGACCCGGCGGCTCAGCCCTGGCTGAGCGCGAGCCGCTTCACCACGGTGTTGACGTCGGGCAGCAGGGCCTTGCCCTCCGACGGGATCGACATGTAGACGATCGCCGGCACCTGACCGCCGGTGTTGATCGCGGCCGTGACGATGGTGGCCTTCTCGGTGGGGGAGGTCAGTGAGTAGGCCATCAGCCTGCCCGTGGCGTCGCCCACCTTGATCGACTGCTGAGCGATCTTGCGGACCTTGTTGCCCGCCGGGAAGAAGCGCTTGCGCGCGTCCACCACGACCGCCTTGATCACCGGCTCCAGGTCGTCCGGTGTGCTGTAGAAGGACGTCAGCCGGGTGGGCAGCGGGCCGGTGAGGATCTGGCCGGCGGTGTCCGCGTCGATCAGCGCGTACTGGCGGGTGTCGAAGCCGTAGGTGCCCTTGACCGTGGTCCGCTGGTCGAGCCGCCAGGTGCCGCCGAGGCGCGGGACGGTGATCCCGGCCTGGGCGTTCGGCACCGTGCCGATCACCGGGGCGGCCGTGCCCCGGTACTTCGGCAGCGGACCGATCGCGTTCACCGGCTTCTTCGTCGCAGTGGCGGAGGGCGTGGCCTTGACCTCCGCCACGTTCGTCTTCGGGGGATCCTCGCCCGCCAGCGGGCCCGCGAGGAACGCCCACAGCAGCGCGCCGACGAGCGCGATGGCCACCGAACCGGCCAGCGCGTAGATCCAGATGGGCTTGCCCGGGTCGTCGTCCAGCGACTCGCCCTCGCCCATCGCCTGGTAGTTGTCGCCGAAGACGGTGTTCCAGAGCTCCTGCTGGCGCTCGGGCGGCGGGGTGCGCGAGCCGCTGATCTGCCCCGCCGTCACGAACGGCCGGTCCGGGTCGGAGGGGTCGCGGCTCAGGTTGTGACCCGGCCTGCCCGGTCCCGGCTGCTGGTCCCCGGGCTGGCCGCCGTCCGGGCCCGGCCGCTCGTCCACCCGGCCGCCGGTCTGCCCGTTCTGCCCGTTCTGTTGGGCGTACGTCATGGTCCGGTCATCGGCGGGACGGCCGCCCTGACCACCAGCGTGACCACCGCCCTGACCACCCTGACCACCGCCGTGACCACCACCGGGGCCGCCACTGTGGCCACCGCCGTGCGGCATCGCGCGGTCGTCGAGCGGGTTGGGGGCCTGGTGGCGCGGCGCGGGGTCCAACGGAGAAGCTCCCTGTCCGTACACCGCTGTCCCTCGGTCGTCCAGCGGGGTCTGGTCGTGCGTCGCGTTGTAGGTGTCGGCCCGCCCGCCCTGCGGCGGACCCTGGTCGTACGGCCCGCCCTGGTCGTACGGCCCGGCCCGGTCGTGCGGGGGCATGGCGCCGGGCACGGGCTGGCCGGGCGGCGGCGCGGGGGCGCGGTCGTAGGCGGCGTTCGCGTGCGCGGCGTCCTGCTGCGGCCAGGGGGCCGGGGAAGAGAGGTTGGCCCAGGCGGCGGGCGGCCTGGCGGGAGGCTCGGCCCAGGCCGGGACGGGGGGCTGCACGGACGGCTCCGGCCAGGGCGACGACGCGTGCGCTCCGCCGTTGTGGGCGGGCGCCGGCGCGCCGGGGCCGGTCTCGGGCCAGCCGCCTTGGCCGCCTTGCGCGGGCGGACCGGTCTCAGGCCAGCTGCCTTGGCCGCCCTGCGCGGGCGGGGCGCTCTCCGGCCAGGCGGGCTGGGCCGGCGGCGCGCTCTGCGGCCAGCCGGTGGGCACCTCGTCGCGGGCGGGCTCGGGCCAGTGCGGCCGCGCCTCGCCGGGGGCCGGCTCCGGCCACGACGGGCCCGGCTGCGGCCGGCCCCCGTCGGAGGAGGAGGGCCAGGACGTCGGGACGTCGCTCCGCGGGGGATCCGGCCACGAAGGGGCATCCTGTCGCGGCGCGTCGGGCCAGGACGGTGGCAGGTGGGGTGCTCCGGAATTCTCCGTTGCCATTGCTGCCGGCCCTCCCGAGGCTATGTCCGGATTTGAAGTGTCATGCATGATCTCATGGGATCTTCTAGGAGATCCTGCCGGTCCCGCAGGGAAACGGGCGAAGCCGTGTGGATCGGTCGGCGGATCCTGCATGGGCAGGTCGGCCTCCGAGCGTCTGGGCTCAGCTGGATACACCACGGTGACGACAGTATTCTAAAGGGACATAAGAGGTCACAACGGATAGATCACCATCAGATCTCACCAGACCTGAAGGGTCCATTGTGCCCCCGTACCTCGATCGAGCGTCTGCATTCTGTAGAAGACGTGCGCTAGGCTTGACCTATGCGTTCCGCGACCCTGCTTCTTACCGGGCCGCGACGGCTCTGAGCATCTCGCCGTCGCGGCTACCCCTCGTTGCACACGAGGGGTTTTCTTATGGGTCCGAGTCAATCAGAAGGACGACCGCCGTGAGTGAGTACGACCCGCAAGCGCTGCAGGCCAAGTGGCAGCAGCGATGGGAGGAGCTGGATCCGTTCCGGGCGAGCGAGGACGCCGCCGACACCCGGGAGCGGCGCTATGTGTGCGACATGTTCCCTTATCCCTCGGGCGACCTCCACATGGGCCACGGCGAGGTGTTCGCGATCGCCGACGTGGTCTCGCGCTACTGGTTCCAGCAGGGCTACAACGTCCTGCACCCGATCGGCTGGGACTCCTTCGGCCTGCCCGCGGAGAACGCCGCGATCAAGCGCAACGCGCACCCCGCTGAGTGGACCTACGCCAACATCGAGACGCAGGCCACCTCCTTCAAGCGCTACGGCGTCTCCTTCGACTGGTCGCGCCGCCTGCACACCAGCGACCCCGACTACTACCGGTGGAACCAGTGGCTGTTCAACCGGTTCTTCGAGCGCGGCCTGGCCTACCGCAAGGGCGGCCTGGTCAACTGGTGCCCCAACGACCAGACGGTGCTGGCCAACGAGCAGGTCGTGGCCGGCAAGTGCGAGCGCTGCGGCGCCGACGTGATCAGGCGCGAGCTGACGCAGTGGTATTTCAAGATCACTGACTACGCGCAGCGGCTGCTGGACGACATGGACCAGCTGGACAGCTGGCCCGAGCGGCTGCTGACCATGCAGCGCAACTGGATCGGCCGCTCCGAGGGCGCTGACGTGCTGTTCCAGGTCGAGGGTCGAGACGAGCCGGTCCAGGTTTACACCACCCGCCCCGACACCCTGTTCGGCGCCACGTTCTTCGTCGTCGCGGCGGACGCCGCGCTGGCCGAGGAGATCGTCACCGACGAGCAGCGGCCTGCCTTCGAGGTATACCGCGCCGAGGTCGCCAAGCTGAGCGACATCGAGCGGATGTCCACCGACAAGGACAAGACCGGCGTCTTCCTGGGCCGCTACGCGATCAACCCGGTCAACGGCGAGCGCATCCCGGTCTGGGCCGCCGACTACGTGCTGTCCGACTACGGCCACGGCGCCATCATGGCCGTGCCCGCGCACGACCAGCGCGACCTGGACTTCGCCATGAAGTTCGAGCTGCCGGTGAAGGTCGTCGTGCACACCGGCCTGGCCGACCCGGGCGAGACCGGCGTCGCCACCCCCGGCGAGGGCAAGCTGGTCAACTCCGGCCCGCTGGACGGCCTGACCAAGACCGAGGCCATCGCCAAGATCATCGACATTCTGGAGGTCGACGGCAGGGGACAGGGCACGGTCAACTTCCGGCTGCGCGACTGGCTGCTGTCCCGGCAGCGGTTCTGGGGCACGCCGATCCCGATCATCCACTGCCCCGACTGCGGCGAGGTGCCCGTCCCCGACGAGCAACTGCCGGTCACGCTGCCCGACATGCGCGGCGAGGCGCTGGCGCCCAAGGGCGTCTCCCCGCTGGCCAGCGCCACGGACTGGGTGAACGTCGAGTGCCCCAAGTGCTCCGGTCCCGCCAAGCGCGACACCGACACGATGGACACCTTCGTCGACTCCTCCTGGTACTTCCTGCGTTACTGCTCGCCGGGCTACACCGAGGGGCCGTTCGATCCCGAGCAGGTGAACAAGTGGGGGCCGATCGACCAGTATGTCGGCGGCATCGAGCATGCGGTGCTGCACCTGCTGTATTCGCGCTTCTTCACCAAGGTCCTGCACGACATGGGCATGGTGAGCTTCACCGAGCCGTTCCGGCGCATGCTGAACCAGGGGCAGGTGATCAACGGCGGCAAGGCCATGTCGAAGTCCCTGGGCAACGGCGTCGACCTGGGCCAGCAGATCGACGACTTCGGCGTCGACGCCGTACGCCTGACCATGATCTTCGCCGGGCCGCCCGAGGACGACATCGACTGGGCCGACCTGTCACCGGGCGCGTCGCAGAAGTTCCTGGCCCGCGCCTTCCGCGTCATGGACGAGGTGGCCAGCCCGCCCGGAGTCTCCTACGACGGTGGTGACCTGGCGCTGCGCAAGGCCACCCACCACACCATCGACGAGGTCACCAAGCTGCTGGACTCCTACCGCTTCAACGTCGCGGTGGCCCGCCTGATGGAGCTGACGTCGGCCGCCCGCAAGGCGATCGACTCCGGCCCCGGCGCGGCCGACCCGGCGGTGCGTGAGGCCGCGGAGACGCTGGCGGTCATGCTGTCGCTGGTGGCCCCGTACACCGCCGAGGAGGGCTGGGAGCGGCTGGGTCACACCGGCGGCACCGTGGCCAGGGCGGGCTGGCCGGTCGCCGACCCGGCGCTGCTGGTGCGGGAGTCGGTCACCTGCGTCGTGCAGGTGGCGGGCAAGGTGCGCGACCGGCTGGAGGTCTCGCCCGACGTCTCCGAGGAGGAGCTGCGGGCGCTGGCCCTGGCCTCGGAGAAGGTCCAGGGCCACCTGTCGGGCGAGCCCCGCAAGGTGATCGTGCGCGCCCCGAAGCTGGTCAACATCGTCCCCTGACCTCCGCGTCAGGCGATCGCTGGTCTCCGCGTCGGGCCGCTGCTGACCTCCGCGTCAGGCGGCTGCTGGTCTCCGCGGCGGGCCGCCGCGGAGCTCTGCGGCGAGCCGCCGCTGGTCTCCGCGGCGAGGTGCTGCGCCGCCCTCACAGGCGGCGCAGTGCGGGCAGCAGTTTCTCCTGGGCCCAGGAGAAGAACGGCTCCTGCTGGTCGGCGCCGATCTGCACGAGCGCGAGGTGGGTGAAGCCGGCCTCGACGTACTTTCTGGCCGCCTCGACGACCGCGTCCACGTCGTCGCCGCACGGCACGCTCCGCGCGACGTCATCCGGTCGTACGGTGCCGGCGGCGGCCTCGAAGTTGACCGGGCCGGGCAGCTCGGCCATGACCTTCCAGCCGCCCACCGCCGCCCAGCGCCACAGGCGGTGGGCGCGTTCCTTGGCGGCTTCGGCGTCGGTGTCGTAGGACAGGGCGAGCTGGCCGTACACCGGCTTGCCCGCGCCGCCGGCCGCCCTGAAGCGCTCCACCACCTCCGGCATCGGCTCGTTGATGACCAGGATGTCCCCGTACTCGGCGGCGAGCCGCGCCGAGGCGCCGCCGGAGGCGGCTATGCCGATCGGGACCGGCGAGTCGGGCAGGTCGTACAGCTTGGCCGAGTCCACGTCGTAGAACTCGCCCTGGAAGGTGACGTAGCCGCCGCCGAACAGCTCGCGGATGATCCGTACCGCCTCGTCGAGCATGCGGTGCCTGGTGTCGACGGAGGGCCAGCCCTCGCCGATCACGTGCTCGTTCAGGTTCTCGCCCGCGCCGAGGCCGAGGGCGAAACGGCCCTGGGTGAGCTCGCCCATGGTGGCGGCCTTCTGCGCCACCACGACCGGGTGGTAGCGCATGAGCGGGCAGGTCACGTAGGTCATCAGGGGCAGGCGTTCGGTGGCCTGCGCGACGGCGCCGAGCACCGACCAGGCGTACGGCGAGTGGCCCATCTCCTCCAGCCACGGGAAGTAGTGGTCGGAGATGACCGCGTAGTCGAAGCCGGCTCGCTCCGCCATGGCGGCGAAGTCCACCAGCCGGCGGGCGGAGGTCTGTTCGCACATCAGGGTGTAGCCGAATTCTGGCATGGTGTCCGAGCTACCCGACTTCGCCCTGGTTAGCTATGGGCAGTCGTAGATCAGTGCCGGGCGGGGGCCGCGGTCGCCGATCTCCTCCAGCACCAGGCTGAGCCCGATGCCCAGCAGCCACACGTCCTTGGCCAGGCCGATGCCCGCCTGGGTGGGCCGGAGGCTGCCCTCCTCGCGCATGCCCGGAGTCCGGAGATACAGGCCGACCAGCCCGCCCGCGAACGCGGTGAGCGCGGCCCCGGCCACCAGTGACGGCACCACCGGGATCAGCAGGGCGGCGCCGAGCGCGATCTCGGCCTTCGCCAGCAGCCGGGTGAACCGCTGCGGGTCGTGCCCGGCCAGGAAGGGGTAGGTGCCGGCGGCCATGCCGTGCACGCCGGCGGCGACCGGCTCCTCGGCTTCGTGCTTGCCCAGGCCGGAGTTCAGGCAGAAGGCCCCGGCCGCCACCCGGAGCGGGATCTGGTGGGCTCGTGTCATGACTCTCATGAATGCCTCACATGCCTACAAAAACAGGACATCATGCCCCTTCCCACGACATTTCGTCATATCCGCGCTGGTGGTGGTCTTGACGGAGACTTCAGGGCGTCGCCGCCCCGGCTCACGGCCCGGAGAGCAAGAATTTGATGAGCCCATAACGAGACCTGCTATTAGGGTTCAGCTGTGACAACTGGCGCTTACCTGAGATACCCCCATCTATATGGTGACCTGGTCGCCTTCGTGGCCGACGACGACGTCTGGCTCGCCCCCGTGACAGGCGGCCGGGCCTGGAGGTTCACCGCCGACCGGACCCCCGTGTCGAACCCGAGATTCTCCCCCGACGGCAGCCACCTCGCCTGGACGAGCAGCCGCGAAGGCGCCTCCGAGGTGTTCGCCGCCGAGCTCGACGGCTCGCAGGGCGAGCGGCTGACGTACTGGGGCACCCAGACCACGCAGGTGCGCGGCTGGAGCGCCGACGGGCGGGTGCGCGCGGTCAGCGCCACCGGCCAGAGCAGTCGCATCAGAACCTGGGCGCACGAGATCCCGCTCGACGGTGGCCCCGCGACCCGCCTGCCGTACGGATGGGTGAGCGACCTGTCCACCAGCGGCGACCGCGTGGTCACCGTGTCGCCGATGTTCCGCGAGCCGTCGAGCTGGAAGCGCTACCGGGGTGGCACGGCCGGCAAGATCTGGGTCGACGCCGACGGCTCCGGCGAGTTCACCCGCCTGTTCGCCGACAACGCCGCCCAGCACTGGGCCGCCATGTGGGTGGGCGACAGAATCGCCTTCCTCGCCGACACCGACGGCACCGGCAACCTCTACTCGTGCCTGCCCGACGGCTCCGACCTGCGCCGCCACAGCACCCACGACGAGTTCTACGCCCGCCACGCCAGCACCGACGGCGAGCGCGTCATCTACGGCCACGCCGGCGACCTGTGGCTGCTGGAGAGCCTGGACGCCGAGCCGTACCCGCTGGACGTCAAGCTGAGCGGCCCCCGCCCCGCCCGCGCCAGGAAGCCCGCGCCCGCCCGCGTCGGCTCCTTCTCACCCGACGCCACCGGGCGGGCCAGCGCCGTGGAGATCCGCGGCACCGCTCACTGGCTCACCCACCGCGACGGCCCCGCCGGCGCGCTGCGCGTCCAGCCCGGCGTCAGGGTACGGCTGCCGCGCGCCCTCGACGCCGACGGCCGCGCCCTGTGGGTGTCCGACGCCAGTGGCGAGGACGGCCTGGAGATCGGCACCCCCGGCGGCGAGATCCGCACCCTGGCCGCCGGCGAGCTCGGCCGCGTCCTCGACCTGGCCGCCTCACCGGACGGCAAACACGCCGCCGTCGCCACCCACGACGGGCGGCTGCTCGCCGTCGACCTGGAGAGCGGGCAGCTCCGGCAGCTCGACCGCACCGCGCACGGCGACATCAGCGGGCTGACGTTCTCGCCCGATTCCGCCTGGCTGGCCTGGGTGCACCCGCACCAGGAACCCCTGTCCCAGATCAAGATCGGGCGCGTCGACGGCACCTCGTCGATCGAGGTGACCCCGCTGCGCTTCTCCGACTACGGTCCCGTCTTCACCAAGGACGGCAAGCACCTGGCGTTCCTGTCGGTCCGGACGTTCGACCCGGTCTACGACGCGCACGTGTTCGACCTGTCGTTCCCCACCGGCTGCCGGCCGTACCTGGTGCCCCTGCGCGCCACCACGCCCTCCCCGTTCGACCCGAGCCTGCAGGGGCGCGGCTTCAACGGCGAGGACGACCAGCCGCCGGCGGACGACAAGCAGAAGGACGACGCCCCGCCGCGCACCGAGGTCGACCCCGAAGGGCTGCCGTCCCGGGTGGTGCCGGTCCCGGTGCCCGCCGCCAACTACGGCAACCTGCGCACCGCCAAGGACGCGCTGATCTGGCTGCGCCACCCCCTCACCGGCCGGCTCGGCGACGGCAGCGAGACCACCCGCGAGACCGTCCTGGAGCGCTACGACCTCAAGAAGCGCGCCAAGTCCGAGCTCGGCAAGGAGTTCAAGGCCTTCGAGGTCAGCGGCGACGGCACCCGGCTCGTCGTCAACGGCAAGAACGGCCTGCAGACCCGCCCCGCCACCGAAGGCGACGACGTGGTCGGCATCGACCTCGACCGGGTCGCCGTCCAGCTCGACCCCGTCGCCGAGTGGCGGCAGGGCTACCACGAAGCCGGACGGCTCATGCGCGACCACTTCTGGCGCGAGGACATGAACGGCGTCGACTGGCAGGGCGCGCTCGACCGCTACGCGCCCCTCGTCGAGCGCCTCGGCACCCACTCCGAGCTGATCGACCTGCTCTGGGAGGTGCAGGGCGAGCTCGGCACCTCGCACGCCTACGCCATCGCCGGCGGCGGGCACCTCGACCCGCGCCGCCGCCAGGGCCTGCTCGGCGCCGACCTCACCCGCGACCCCGACGGCGTGTGGCGCGTCGAACGCATCCTGCCGGGCGAGTCGTCCGACCACGGCGCCCGCTCGCCGCTGCTCGCCCCCGGCGTCGCCGTACGCGAGGGCGACGCCCTCACCGCCGTGAACGGGCGTCCCGTCGACGCCACCCACGGCCCCCTGCCTCTCCTGGCGGGCACCGCCGACCAGCCCGTCGAGCTGACCGTACGGCCGGCGACGGGCGGCGACCCGCGCAAGGTCGTGGTCACCCCGATCGCCGACGAGACCCGGCTGCGCTACCACGACTGGGTCGAAGGCCGCCGCGCCCACGTCAGGCAGGAGTCCGGAGGCAGGCTCGGCTACCTGCACGTGCCCGACATGGTGGCCTCCGGCTGGGCGCAGTTCCACCGTGACCTGCGTACCGAGATGGCCTTCGAAGGGCTCGTCGTGGACGTACGCGAGAACAGCGGCGGGCACATCTCCGAGCTCGTGCTGGAGAAGCTGTCGCGGCGGGTCACCGGCTGGACCCGGGTGCGCGGCTACGAGCCCATGCGCTACCCCGGGGACTCGCCGCGCGGCGCCATCGTCACCGTCACCGACGAGTTCGCCGGCTCCGACGGCGACATCGTCAGCGCCGGCATCAAGAACCGCGCCATCGGCCCCCTCGTCGGCGTGCGCACCTGGGGCGGCGTGATCGGCATCGACTCGCGCTACTCCCTGGTGGACGGCACCGTCGTCACCCAGCCCCGCTACTCCTTCTGGCTGGAAGGCCACGGCTGGGGCGTGGAGAACCACGGCGTCGACCCGGACGTCGAGGTGGTCATGGCGCCGCACGACCGGGTCGCCGGCCGCGACCCGCAGTTGGACAAGGCCATCGAACTCGCCCTCGCCGCCCTGGAGGAACGTCCCGCGGCCACCCCTCCGGACCTCCCGCCCCTGCGGTAGGCCCCTCTTGAGTGGCTCTCCCGCTTTGAGGTCCGTCGGCCTCTCCTACGGTCCCGGCCCGGCCTGGCCGCGCCGACGTGGACGCCAGGCCCCCCGCGCGGATCTTCCGCACGGGGGGCCTGCGGGCGTCACAGCTCCGTCTTCGCGATCCGCCGCAGCAGCTCGTCCAGGACGGGCTCGGTGGTGGCGAAGTTCAGCCGTACGTACGTCTCGCCGCCCGGCCCGAACGCGGCACCGTCGCTGAGCAGCACCTTGGCCTTCTCTTCCAGGACCTCGGCCATGCCCGTGCGGCCGTAGTCGAGCCACGCCAGATAGGTGGCCTGCGGGATCCGGTACGTCACCTCCTCGGGCAGGCGTGCGGCGATCGTGCGCCGGTTGCGGTCCAGCAGGGCGCGGGTCTCGTCAAGCCAGGCGTCGCCGTGCCGCCAGGCCGCGACCGTCGCCTCCACACCGAGCACGCTCGGCGAGCCGAACAGGAAGGGCGGCTGGGCGTCGAGTGCCTTCAGCACCCCCGGCGCGCTGACGTGCGCCACCGAGCACCGGATGCCGCCCAGGTTGAACGCCTTCGTGGCCGAGGTCAGGGTGACGGTGCGGGCCGGGAGGATGGTGGCGAACGGGATGTGGCGTTCCGGGCCGTACACCAGATCGGCGTGGATCTCGTCGGCGATGACCATCAGGTCGTGCCGCTCGGCGAGCTCGGCCAGCTCCGCCAACTCCTCGCGGGTGAAGACCCTGCCGGTGGGATTGTGCGGGTTGACCAGCAGCAGCACCTTGCACCCGGCCAGATCCGGCACCTCGAACCGCCACGAATCGCCGTCCGGCCGGGCCTGGATGGGGCGCAGCGGGCGGCGCATCGACTCCAGCGTGCCGAGGAACGGATGGTAGGCCGGGGTGTGCACGGCCACCGTGTCACCCGGTTCGGTCCATACGTGGAGCAGTACCTGGAGTGCCTGGTTGATGTCGGAGAAGGGGCGCACCAGCGCCGGGTCCGGGCTCCAGCCGTATCTGGCGGCCATCCGCCCGGCGAACGCCTCCGCCAGCGGGCCGCCCGTCGGCTGCTCGAGCCAGGAGGGATAGCCGAGGTCGCCGGCGGCGCGGCGGTGCAGCGCCTCGATCACCGCTGGGGCGGTGGGCAGGTCCATGTCGGCGACCCAGGCCGGGATGACGTCGGGCCCGGCCTTGGCCCACTTGAGTCCATCGTTGGTCGACTTCAGATTTGCGCCCACAAATGCGTCGCTCACCAACCCAGTCTAGAAATACCGGGATAAGTCCCCCTGAAGCGGTCCACCCCTGACCCCACGTAGGGTGCATGGCCGCCGGCGGCCGATGCCCGACTGCGGGGCATCGGCCGCCGGCGCCCGATGCCCCGCAGTAGGGCGATGGCGTGTCAGTGCTGGCTGGCCAGTGCTCGCAGTCGGGTGATGGCGTGTCAGTGCTGGGTGGCCAGTGCTCGCAGTCGGGTGATGCTGGCTCGGCGGCCCCAGGCGATCGCTGCGGACATCATGAGCAGTACGAGCGGCATGACCACACCGCCACCGGTCACGAACGCTTCTGTCACGACGGCAGCGGCCATCAGCCCGACGAACGCCAGCGCGGCGAGACCAGCCAGCAAGGGGACGAACAGCGCCACGACCCCAGCGATCTCAAGAAGGCCCACCAGATTGCGGAACCAGTCGCCCCATCCGATCGCCTCGAAGGTAGAGGCGGACGGTTCGGCGCCGGTCAACTTGGCGGCCGCCGCCAGGAGGAGCGGGCCGGCGGTGAGCACTTGAAGCACCCAGAGAGCGATGTTGCGTGCGCGACGTTTGGGGAGGTCTTTCGCTTCGATGAGTGTCATACCGGCGACGTTACGGAGCGGGGTTCACCCGAGGAATCACGCTAAGTGCCGGATGGGGGTGCACCTAGGTGCAGGGCCGCCCCGGAAGTATCGCCGTACCTTCGCAGCCGGGCACGGTGCGACTCTCAGTCGCACCGTGCTGGGGCGTCACCCGGGCCGGCGCTAGCAGGTGGGGCTTGGGTGGGTCAGAGGCGGCGGAGGACTGCCACGACCTTGCCCAGGACGCTGGCCTCGTCGCCGGGGATCGGCTCGTAGTTGGCGTTGTGCGGGACCAGCCAGACGTGGCCGTCCTTGCGCTTGAAGGTCTTGACCGTGGCCTCGCCCTCGATCATGGCGGCCACGATGTCACCGCTCTCCGCCACCGGCTGCTGGCGGACCACGACCCAATCACCGTCGGCGATGGCGGCGTCGATCATGGAGTCACCGGCGACCTGCAGGAGGAAGAGCGTGCCCTCGCCGACGAGCTGCTTGGGGAGGGCGAAGACGTCCTCCACGCTCTCCTCGGCCAAGATCGGGCCACCGGCGGCGATGCGACCCACCAGCGGAACATAAGCGGCGGTGGGCCTGTTGATCGGGGTCTCGTCATTGCTGGCGTCGGGGTCGACCCAGAGCACCGGCTCGCCCGGCAGGCGAACCTCCAACGCACGCGGGCGGTGCGGGTCACGCCGCAGATAGCCCTTGCGCTGCAAGGCGGTCAACTGGTGCGACACGCTCGACGTGCTGGTCAGCTGCACGGCCTCGCCGATCTCACGCATGGAGGGCGGATAGCCGCGCCGTTGCACCGACTCGCGAATCACCTCGAGGATCTTGCGCTGCCTGGGGGTCAATCCCAGGGAGTCACGTCGGCGCACCGCGAGGTCCGCGACCCCGTTTGCGTCATCCCGCTCGCTCATGCTCTGCCTCCTCGCCCGACGGCCTGCCTCACCGGCAGACCTCCCGGTCCGTGGTCCTGATGTCGCACACAGCGACCGTATCGCTGTTGAAGATCATTTTCAAACAATTGTTCGAGTCTTCCTCGAAATTGCTTGCAGCGTGGTGTACAACATCGTACGGGAGTTCGATCGACATC
Organism: Nonomuraea glycinis; assembly: GCF_014646515.1. GTDB lineage: Bacteria > Actinomycetota > Actinomycetes > Streptosporangiales > Streptosporangiaceae > Nonomuraea > Nonomuraea glycinis. The sequence continues at coordinate 292,161 of NZ_BMNK01000008.1, read as the reverse complement.
GTGTTCGATTTGCCGATCTTTATGTGGCGTTTCTCGGGCCACGACGGCGGGAGGTCAATCGTGCGAGCGACCACAATCACAGACCCGACCAGCGGCGACGTCAAGCGCCTCACCCTCGTGATGGAGGCTGTCCAGGGGAGAGGCGGCTGTACGGACATTTCTGATCAAGACCAGACGCGTGCCTGTACGGGCGATATTTCAGGTGATATGGCGGCGGTGTGTTCGAGTTCCGTAGATGGGCGGATACAGGACGAAGTCACAGACCCGTGCACCACCCACGGGAGGTGCACGGGCGACGATGTCACCCAGGGTGACGGTCGCCGGGACGCAAGCGCCGGGAGCGACGGCAGGGCGCGCCTTGCCGGGGACTTCGTCCGAGAGGCCACTCCAGGAGAGACCGTCCCGAGAAGGGGGGTCGCGAAAGCGGGCGTCTCAGGATCGGGGGTTGGGAGGGTTCCCGTCGCGGGCTTTACGGCCGTGACAGTTTCCGGTCTGAACGTTTCGGGTGGGGGCGTTCGGGGTCAGGATGCTCCGAGTGAGGGTGTGTGGGGCGAGAGTGTCACGAGCGGGGGCGCTTTGGGCGAGCTGGGGCCGAGGGGTGGCGCGCCAGGCGATGAGGAGTCGCCGGGGGAGGGTCGCCACGACGTTGCGGATGACGCTGTCCCTCACGCCGAGGTTCGGGGGGACGGGGGCGCGGAGGCCCGGAAGCCGGTAGCGCGGAACCGTGATCGGGTGGAGAGGGGCCCGTCGAAGGGGCTGGGCGCCCGTCCAGCGGCACCTGCGGGGAGGCCACGCTTGCGGCTCGTGCCTTCGCCTCGCGCGGACTCTGACACCCTCCCGCCGTCGCCGTCGCCGTCGCCGTCGCCCTCGCCGTCGGCCAGGCTGCGGCCTGCGGGTGCGGACCAGTCGGCCGGTGTACGCGTACGGGATGCGCGAGCCGGAGCCCGTGCGCGTGACGACGTGCGGACAGGGTCACGCCGGACGGACGATGAACGGCTTGAGGCGCCAAGGCGTACCAATGATCAGCGGGCCAGAGTGCGGGCGCGCGGAGGCGAGGCGGTCGGAAGGCGGCGTGTGGCCGGAGATGAGCGATCCGGGGTGCGGGTGCGCGACGGTGCGGGGGGCGGAGGGCGGCGTGTGGCAGGGGATGAGCGGGCCGGGCTGCGGGTACCCGGCGGTGATCGGACTGGTGGGCGGCGTTCGGCCAAGGAGGAGGGGCTGTGGGCGCCTGATGGTGACCATGCCGGAGGGCGGCGTACCGCCAAGGAAGAGCGGGCCGGGCGGCGGCGTGCGGGCGAGGACGGGCGGGCCGGGCGGCGGCGTGCGGGCGAGGACGGGCGGGCCGGGCGGCGGCGTGCTGGCGAGGACGGGCGGGCCGGGGGACGGCGGGGTGAGCGGGTCAGCGATGGGCCGTACGACCAGATGGCGGATGGTGGACGGCCGGCCCGGGGCGAGACGCCTGCCGGGCGTGGCGGTGACTCGGCGAAGTCCGGTAGGCGCCCGGCTGTGAAGGCTCGCCGAGGGGCGTGGAGAGCCTCGGGGCAGCGCCGTGCGGCCGGGCTGGTGGACGCCTCTCGGAGTGGTGCCGAGGTCTATGACCTGACGGCGGTTCGAGGCGTGGGTGGTTCTCGTGGGAGGGGCGGCAGGCGGCCCGCCCCCGTCGGAGGCCGTGGCACCCTCCAGGACGCGGCTCCCAAGACGCCTCCGGTGCGGCTCACGCGCCGGGGCAGGGCCGTGCTCGTGCTGGCTTTGGCGCTGCTGTCGCTAGCCGGGTTCTGGCTCGGGATCTTGGCGGCGAGCCACGCATCCGCCGGACCGACCGGCGCGAGCCGACCCTGGACCGGATCAACCAGCGCGACCGGTGCGGGATCGAACAGCGCGACCGGCGCGAGCGAGGCTTGGGTGGAGGGTCTTCAGGGGAGTGCGGTGTCAAGGGTGCGCTCAGGTGGTTCGGGCGCGATGCCGGGCTGAGTCGGTGTCCGGTGCTGGGTCGTACGTGCTGGACCTCTTTGACGGCAGTGAACGTTCGAGCCGTATGTGAGCGGGATTCACCGACGTGACGTGCAGCAACCGGAGTGACACGCGAGCCCGAGTCAGGAGCGACACGCCCGGGGCGAGTGGGAAGGCTGGGGTTGATCAGCGGGTTCCACGTTGGGGTGCTTTCCAACTTGCGTTCATGCTCGCACCCTCCTACGGTTGGACCACAACATCTAGTAGTTACACCGATGTAGTTCACCACACCTAGTGTTTCGACGACCGCACCATGGCAGGCCATGGCGCGTGCGAGAGCCTATGGTGACGCGGGTTTCGCGCCGGTGGTGACCCCGGTTCGAGGAGGCGTAAGCGTGCACTGTCCGTTCTGCCGCCATCCCGACACCAGGGTCATCGACAGCCGCTCCACCGAGGACGGCGCCGCCATCAGGCGTCGCCGGACGTGCTCCAAGTGTGGCCGACGATTCACCACGCAGGAGACCGTACTGCTGATGGTGAACAAGCGCAGCGGAGTGACCGAGCCCTTCTCGCGAGAGAAGGTCGTCGCGGGCGTGCGGCGGGCCTGTCAGGGCAGACCGGTGAGCGAGGACTCCCTGGCCCAGCTGGGTCAGAGCGTCGAGGAGGCCATCCGGGCCAGGGGCGCGGCCGAGATCGCCGCCAACGAGGTGGGGCTGGCGATCCTCGGGCCGCTGCGCGAGCTCGACGAGGTGGCGTACTTGCGTTTCGCATCGGTGTATCGCGGTTTCGAAAGTCTGGCGGATTTCGAGGCCGAGATCCAACAGTTGAAGGCGGAGAAGGGGGAGTCATGACGGAGACGTCCAGTGGTTCAGTGGCGCGCGGGGGCAAGCGTCCGCGCAAGGGCCTGAAGATGAAGCGGATCTTCACCACGCCCGGCGTGCACCCGTACGACGAGATCGCGTGGGAGCGCCGCGACGTTGTCATGACCAACTGGCGCGACGGGTCGATCAACTTCGAGCAGCGGGGCGTCGAGTTCCCCGAGTTCTGGTCGGTCAACGCGGCCAACATCGTGACCACCAAATACTTCCGCGGCGCGGTGGGCACGCCGCAGCGCGAGTGGAGTCTGAAGCAGCTCGTCGACCGCGTGGTCGGCGTCTACACCAGGACGGGGCTGGAGCACGGCTACTTCGCCAGTGAGGAGGACGCCGAGATCTTCGACCACGAGCTGAAGCACGCCCTGGTCCACCAGGTCTTCGCCTTCAACTCCCCGGTCTGGTTCAACGTCGGAACCCAGTCACCTCAGCAAGTGAGCGCTTGCTTTATCCTCTCCGTGGACGACCAGATGGAGTCGATCCTGGAGTGGTACAAGGAAGAGGGCGTGATCTTCAAGGGCGGCTCCGGGTCGGGGGTCAACCTCTCCCGCATCCGCTCGTCCAAGGAGCTGCTCTCCAGCGGCGGTACGGCCAGCGGCCCGGTGTCGTTCATGCGCGGCGCGGACGCCAGCGCGGGCACCATCAAGTCCGGCGGCGCGACCCGCCGGGCCGCCAAGATGGTCGTCCTCGACGTGGACCACCCGGACATCGAGGAGTTCATCGAGACCAAGGCGCGCGAGGAGGACAAGGTCCGCGCGCTGCGGGACGCCGGGTTCGACATGGACCTGGGCGGCAAGGACATCGTCTCCGTGCAGTACCAGAACGCCAACAACTCGGTGCGCGTCTCCGAGGAGTTCATGCGCGCGGTCGGCAAGGGGGACGCGTTCGGTCTGCGGGCCCGCCTGACCGGCGAGGTGATCGAGACCGTCGACGCGCGTGAGCTGTTCCGCAAGATGGCCAAGGCGGCGTGGGAGTGCGCCGACCCGGGCGTGCAGTACGACGACACGATCAACGACTGGCACACCACCCCGGAAACGGGCCGCATCACCGCGAGCAACCCCTGCTCCGAGTACGTCCACCTGGACAACTCCTCGTGCAACCTGGCCAGCATCAACCTGCTGAAGTTCCTGAACGACGACAACTCCTTCGACATCGCCGGCTTCGTCAAGCTGACCGAGCTGATCATCACCGCGATGGACATCTCGATCACCTTCGCGGACTTCCCGACGGAGAAGATCGGCGAGACCACCCGCGCCTACCGCCAGCTCGGCATCGGCTACGCCAACCTGGGCGCGCTCCTCATGGCGACCGGCCACGCGTACGACTCCGACGGCGGCCGTGCGGTGGCCGGAGCGATCACGTCGTTGATGACCGGGGTGTCCTACCGGCGCAGTGCCGAACTGGCCGGCGTGGTGGGGCCGTACGACGGTTATGCCCGTAACGCCGAGCCGCACAAGCGGGTCATGCGCAAGCACGCCGCCGCCAACGACGACCTGCGCACGGTCGGCACCGTGGACGCCCAGATCCACGCCGAGGCGACCCGCCAGTGGACCGAATGCCTCAAGACCGGCGAGAAGAACGGCTACCGCAACGCCCAGGCGAGCCTGCTGGCCCCCACGGGGACCATCGGCTTGATGATGGACTGCGACACCACCGGGATCGAGCCGGACCTGGCGCTGGTCAAGTTCAAGAAGCTCGTCGGCGGCGGGTCGATGCAGATCGTCAACCAGACGATCCCGCGCGCGCTCAGGCAGCTGCACTACCAGCAGGAGCAGATCGAGGCCATCGTCGAGTACATCGCCGAGCACGGCCACGTGGTGGACGCCCCCAGCCTGCGGCCCGAGCACTACGAGGTGTTCGACTGCGCGATGGGCGAGCGGGCCATCGCGCCCATGGGTCACGTCCGGATGATGGCCGCCGCGCAGCCGTTCCTGTCCGGCGCGATCTCCAAGACCGTCAACCTCCCGGAGTCGGCGACGATCGACGACATCGAGCAGGTCTACATGGAGGGCTGGAAGCTCGGGCTGAAGGCGCTCGCGGTCTACCGCGACAACTGCAAGGTGGGCCAGCCGCTGTCGGTGGGCGGCACGAAGAGCGAGTCGAAGACGGCCGAGGCCGAGCCGGAGCCCGAGGTCAAGGTCATCGAGGTCAACCGGCCGACCAGGCGCCGGATGCCCAACCAGCGGCCCAGCACCACGACCCGGTTCACGGTGGGCGGCGCCAAGGGCTACATGACGGCCTCCTCCTACCCTGACGACGGGCTGGGCGAGGTCTTCCTCAAGATGTCCAAGCAGGGTTCGACGCTGGCGGGCGTCATGGACGCCTTCTCGGTGGCGATCTCGATCGGCCTGCAGTACGGGGTGCCGCTCGAGACGTACATGAGCAAGTTCGTCAACATGCGCTTCGAGCCCGCCGGCATGACGGATGACCCGGACATCCGGATGGCGACCTCGGTGATGGACTACATCTTCCGCCGCCTGGCGCTGGACCACCTGCCCTACGACGAGCGGGCGGCGCTGGGGATCTTCTCGATGGCCGAGCGGGCGGCGCAGCAGCGCGGCGAGGACCCGTCGGCGCTGCAGGAGTCGGTCGACCGCGAGGCGCTGGCCCAGTCGGCGCCGATCGAGGAACGGCCGAAGCCGGAGGCGGTCAAGGAGCTGACGCTGGAGAGCCACCAGCGCTTCACGGCGGACGCGCCGCTCTGCATGACGTGCGGCACGAAGATGCGCCCGGCGGGCAGCTGCTACGTCTGCGAGGGCTGCGGCTCCACCAGCGGCTGCAGCTGATTTCACGTCCAGGTGAGAAATGCCTGATCAGGGCAGGGGGCCTGCATCTCTTCGGCTCCCTGCCCCGGGAGGTCACCAGGGTGGCCGGCCCGCGAGACCTTGGAGCGGGGCGGCCGCCGGCGACGGCCAAGGGGACGGCGCGGACGCCGCTTCCCCGGTGACGTCCAGTGCGGTGCCGTACAGGCGGGTGACCTGAAGCCGGATGGTCATCCGCCGGTCGTTCACCATCTGCCGGAGGAACGCCTCCTGGTCCCTGGGGGCGTTCGGCTGCATGGCGAGGAGTTCGAGGCCGGCCTCGTCGCCCGGCTCGGTGCTCACCGGTGACAGCTCGGCCTCGCCCTCGGCCACGGCGTAGGACCAGAAGTCGTCGCTGGCGACGTAGAGGGCGCCGTGCGGGTCGCGCTGGAGCTGGCGGACCTTGAGGCGGTCGGCGATGGTGGAGATCCTGACGACCTGCCGTTCGGGGTCCCAGGTGTAGGCGACGGTGGACAGATGCGGCCGGCCGCTGCTCTTCTGCGTCGCGAGCGCGCCGAAGCGCTGCCGGGCGAGCAGGTCGGCCAGCTCCGTGTCCTGGAGCGCGCGGGGGGCCGGGCCTGCCCCGGGGCCATACGACACAAATCCTCCTTTATCCGCCTTCGACCCACAGTAGTAGGAGCAGTCAGCCCCTGCCGAGTCGTTGGCCAGGAGGCGCGCGGTATCAGCCCATGCCGAGTTGCTGGGACAGGCGCTGGGTGTCGGAGATGACCCAGTATTCGGCGAACCGGTCACCCTCGGCGCGGAGGATGTCGTGGCCGCTGAAGGCGATCCGGGTGCCCTCCGGCACGGTCGTGCCCGGCAGGCCGCCCCGGTAGGAGCCCGCGAACGTCCACCGCGCCGCCACGGTCGCCCCGTCCACGATCGGGCCCATGTCGAGCGTGACCGTGACGCCGGAGAACGGCGCGTGCCCCTGCTCCAGCGTCGCGATCAGCTCGTCGGGCCCACGTACGTCCATGCCCGGCCAGTGACCGACGAAGCCGGGGCCGACCAGGTCGTGCGCGAGCCGGAAGTCCCCGTTCCACATCTCCAGCAGCCAGCGTTCGTACAGTTCGGCGATCATCTTGACCGGCTACCCGGCAGGCGCGCACATTCACGTCCGGGTCGCGCAGATAGGTTGTGGGCCATGAATCTCGCGATCACCCATGGGTACGTGGTCCCCGTGGACGGCGACCCCATCGACGACGGCACCGTCCTGATCAGGGACGGGAAGATCGTCGAGGTGGGCCGCGATGTGGAGGTGCCGCCGGACTGCACGGTGGTGGACGCCGAGGGCGGCTGGGTGCTGCCCGGGTTCGTGGAGGCGCACGGCCATCTCGGCGTGTACGAGGAGGCCGAGGGCTGGGCCGGCCGCGACACCAACGAGACGACCGACCCGAACGGCGCCCGGCTGCGCGCCCTGGACGCCATCAACCCGGCGGAGCTGGGCTTCGCCGACGCGCTGTCCGGCGGCGTCACCACGGCGGTGATCAAGCCGGGCTCCGCCAACCCGATCGGCGGGCAGACGGTCGCGATCAAGACCTGGGGCAGGACCGTCGACGAGATGCTGATCAGGGAGCCGGTGAGCGTCAAGAGCGCGCTCGGCGAGAACCCCAAACGCGTGTACGGCGACCAGAAGAAGCTGCCGTCCACCCGGCAGGGGGTGGCCGCGGTGATCCGCGAGGCGTTCATGAAGGCTCAGGACTACCGGGCCAGGCGCGCCGCCGCCCGCGAGGAGGGCAAGCCGTTCGACCGGGACGCCACGCTGGAGGTGCTCGTCCGGGTCCTCGACGGTGAGCTGCCCTGGTGCCAGCACACGCACCGGGCCGACGACATCGCGACCGCCCTGCGGCTCGCCGACGAGTTCGGCTACCGCCTGGTGATCAACCATGGCACCGAGGGGCATCTGCTGGCCGACCTGCTGGCCGAGCGCGGCATCCCGGTCATCATCGGCCCGCTGTTCACCAGCCGGTCGAAGGTGGAGCTGCGGCAGCGCTCGCTGCGCAACCCCGGCATCCTGGCCCGTGCCGGGGTCGAGCTGGCGATCACCACCGACCATCCCGTGGTGCCCATCCACTTCCTGGTCCACCAGGCCACGCTCGCGGTCAAGGAAGGGCTGGACGCGGCGGAGGCGCTGCGCTCGATCACCGTCAACCCGGCCCGCATCATGGGCATCGACGACCGGGTGGGCGCGTTGCGGCCGGGGCTCGACGGTGACGTGGTCATCTGGTCGGGTGATCCGCTCGACGTGATGAGCCGGGCCCTGCGGGTGTTCGTGTCGGGCCGGGCGGTGTACGCCTACCCGGAGGGGGTCGTCGATCCCTACTACAGCGAGGCCCGCAAGTGATCGGCAAGCGAGCGTCGATGTGGTTGCGTCACAGTGGGAGCCCGAAACGAAGGAAGGCTCCGCGATGACCGCTCCGCCCCCCACGACGACGCACGATCAGCGCCCCAGCAAGGCGTTGCTGATCTGCCTGGTGATCTCCAGCGCGCTGGCCCTGGTCGTCCTGGTGTTCCTGCTGCTGGAGGGCGGCCCGGCCGGGTTCGGGGTGTCGGCGGCGCTGGCGGTGACGCCGCTGCCGGTGCTGCTGGCGGCGGTGCTCTCACTGGACCGGCTGGAGCCGGAGCCGAAGCTCCACCTGCTGTTCGCGTTCGCCTGGGGGGCGGGGGTGGCGGTGGTCCTCGCGATCGTGCTCACGATGGCGGGGCAGGCGCTCTTCGCCCGGGCGGGCTACGGGCCCGAGCAGGTCGACGTGGCCGGCACGGTGTTCCTGGCCCCGGTGATCGAGGAGGCGCTCAAGGGCTCGGCGCTGCTGCTGCTCCTGCGCAGGAGGCGGGAGATCGACGGGCTGACCGACGGCATCGTGTACGCCTCGATGGCCGGGCTGGGCTTCGCCGTCGTGGAGAACGTCGGCTACTACCTGCTCGCCTACGGGCAGGACGGCCTGGAGGCGGCCGTGCAGCTCTTCGTCATCCGAGGGCTGATCGACCCGCTGGGGCACCCGGTCTACACCTCGATGATCGGGGTGGGCGTCGCCTACGCGCTGACCCGCCGCAACGCCTTCCGCTTCGCCGCGATTCCGCTCGGCTACCTGGGCGCGGTCCTGCTGCACGGCCTGTGGAACGGCGCGGCCACGATGGAGTCGCTGCCGGCGCTCGGCATCGCGTACCTGGTGATCATGGCAGTGCTCATCTGGCTGATCATGATCACCGTCAGGGAGCGTCGGCACTTCGTCGCCAAGATGGCCGTCTACCTGCCCGGATACGAGCAGACCGGGCTGGTCACGCCGCCGGACATCCGCATGCTGTCCACCCTTCCGGCCCGCCGGGCGGCCCGTAAGTGGGCCAGGCGCGCCAGGCTCGGCCGGGCGATGAGCGACTATCAGCAGGCGGCCACCGAGCTGACCATGCTGCACCTGCGCACCGAGCGCGAGGGCATGGACGCCGGGCGGTTCGAGGCCGAGCGGGACGCGCTGCTGGGGGCCATGGCGAGGGCCCGGCGCTGGTGACCGGCCGACCCGGCGCTGACATAATCGGGGCAGTCCCCCCGAAGGAGATCAGATGAGCTGGGTGGAGATCGAATCCGAGTCCGAGCTGCGCGCATTACTGGGCGAGGTGATGCCCCGGGCGGCCACCAAGGACCGGGTGCGCCTGCACGAGCGTGACCGGCAGTGGCTGGCGGCCTCGCCGTTCTGCCTGATCGCGACCGCGGACGCCGACGGCACGTGCGACGTCTCGCCCAAGGGCGACCCCGCCGGTTTCACGTACGTCATCGACGACAGCACGATCGCCATCCCGGACCGCCCCGGCAACCGCAGGGCCGACGGCTTCCTCAACATCCTGGCCAACCCGCGGGTCGGCCTGATCTTCGTGGTCCCCGGCCGCAACGAGACCCTGCGGATCAACGGCCGTGCCCGGCTGGTCAGGGAGGCGCCGTTCTTCGACGAGATGATCGTCAAGGGCAACCGGCCGGCCCTGGCGCTCGTCGTGGAGATCGAGCAGATCTTCCTGCACTGTGGCAAGGCGTTCATGCGCAGCAAGCTCTGGAAGTCCGACACGTGGGCCCCCGACGCGCTGCCCTCGCACGCCACCCTCGTCAAGGACGTGCAGGCGACCGAGGAATCCCTGGCCGAGCTGGAGGCTTACTACGCCGACGCCTCCTACAGCATGAAGCTCTACGGCTGAGGCCGGGCGCCCGCAGCCTGGGGCGCCGACCGGCCTGGAACGTTCCTATGCGGCGGGCGTGGGACCGCCGGGAAAGCGGATGACGTTACGGCCGCTGTAGGCGCGCAGGTCGACGACCTTCGGATCGGTGGCGGTCCTGCGCCGGTCCGCCGAGCCGATGTCGCGGACCTTGTGCCTGACAACGCGCGGTGCGACCGCGACCAGCCTGTTCATGTGAGCCCCCCGTGATAATCCTGTTACCTATGTTATCTACAGATACCCCTGTATGTTCGGTGTAAGGATCAGATCAGTAGGGAAGTCGTCGGCCCGACGGAGATCGCAGGTCCACGTCCGTGTTCCGGTCCGGACGCCGCTTGCTCGTCGTCTTGACGGTTCTCACGCGTCTCATGGCCTGCCCCCTCTGGCGCTCGCCCTGGGGCCTACTTTGCGCCGCGCCGGTTGACAACGACTTGGCGACGGGTTGCCCTGGGCGACAACCTAACCGGCGGCACGCGGACGCTCAACGCATTTGTACGTCTTCGTACGGTGTCGGCGGGCGTGCGGGCGTGCGGGCGTGCGGGCGTGCGGGCGTGCGGGCGTGCGGGCGGCACCAGGGCCGCCCGCTGTCCGTCACACGGTGCCGGGAGGGGTCCTGGTCGTGACCGCGATCCGGTTCCACGCGTTGATCATCGCGATCGCGACCACCAGCGACGCGAGCTGCTGCTCGTTATAGTGCTCGGCCGCCTCCTGCCATACCGCGTCGGGCACGGCCGCGCGGTCGGCCATCCTGGTCGCCTCCTCGGTGAGCGCCAGCGCGGCCCGCTCCGCCGGGGTGTAGACGGTGGCCTCCCGCCAGGCGGCCACCGACCAGAGCCGCTCGTCGCTCTCGCCGGCCTTCTTCAGGTCACGGCTGTGCATGTCGACGCAGAACGCGCAGCCGTTGATCTGGCTGGCGCGCAGCTTCATCAGCTCCAGCGTGCCGAGCGGCACCCCGCAGTTGTGCAGGTACGCCTCCACGGCGCCGAACGATTTGTAGGCTTCCGGGGCGAGCGCCGCCACATTGAGCCGCTGAGTCATGGGAATCTCCTTGGTGTGGTGCTTACTCAAGGAGGACGGGACAGGGCTGCTCGTTGTGACGGCTTCGGCGGAAAATCTTTCAGCCCGCGCAGTTGCCCCACGAGGTGCGGCCGCCCCACGCCTCCACCTTGCCGCGCGGGTCCTTGGTCCAGCCGGCGTACTTCACGCACTTCCACGCCCCGGTGAGGTGACCGGTCTCGGCGTAGTAGCGGTACTCGTTCACGTCCACCGACTTGGCGCCGCGGCGGATGCTGAGCGCGGCGCCGGTGGTCGTACGGGCTCCCCGGAAGGCCGTCTTGATGGCGGCGACGCAGTTCTTGCCGCTGCGCTTGTTGTACATGAGGTACACGTGCCCGAACACCGCGCCGCGGCGGGTCTTCATCGGGCGGTGACCGTCGGCGACCCGCTTGAATCCGGGGCCGCAGATGCTCTCCGGGGACTCGACCGCGGAGGCGGCGTAGGCGGGTGCGGGGGCGGCGGCGATCCCGGCGGCGACCAGGGTGGCCGCGATGACCGTTCTCGTAAGCACGAGCTTCCCTTCATAAGGGGACGTTCAGGACAACAATGGACTTTACTGTGGCCTGACCGATTTATGGGGTGTTCGTGAAGATTCATGCCGTGCCCCTCATCGCCGTCTGCGCTGCTTGGGGCGTTTTCTGGGGGTCCTGGTCGGCGCTGCTGCCCGCCGTCAAGGAGCAGCTCGGGGCCTCCACGGCGGAGTTCGGGCTGGCGCTGATCGGCACGCCGGTGGGCGCGATCCCGGTGATGGCCCTGGCCGGGCGGCTGGCCTCCGGCCGGGAACGTCCCGCGCTGCTCACCGCCACGGTGGTCTTCGCGCTGAGCATCGCGGCCGTCGGGCAGGTCACCTCACCCGCGCAGCTCGCCGTGGCGCTGCTGGTCGTCGGCGCCACCAGCGGGGCGCTCGACGTCACGCTCAACATGGCCACCGGGCGGGCCGAGCGGGAGAGCGGGCGCCGGCTGTTCCAGCCGGTGCACGCCGCCTTCCCCGTCGCGGTCATCATCGCCGCGCCCGCCACCGGCCTGGCCCGCGAGCAGGGCGCCGGGACGCAGGCGGTGTTGCTGGCGATCGGCGTGCTCATCGTGGCCGCGGCAGTTTCGCTGACGCTCCTGCCCATGGGCCGCGGCCTGCCGCCCGCGCCGGGCGAGGGCGCCGGGCCGCGCCGGTGGACCGCCGCGCTGCTGCTCGGCGGGCTGCTGGCGGGCGTGCTCGCCATCGAGAACGCCGTCGAGCAGTGGTCGGTGCTGCTGCTCGAAGACCACCAGGGCGCTTCGGTCCTGCTGGCGAGCGCCGCGCCCGCCGCCTACATGACCGCGCTCACCGTCGGCCGCCTCATCGCCCAGGCCCTGCCCCTGCTCACGCCGCGCACCCTCTATCTGGTGGCGGGGGTGGGCGGCTGCGGCGGCATCGCCCTGGCGGGCCTCGCCGGCTCGCCGGTGCCCTCCCTGGCCGGATTCGCCCTCACCGGGCTCACCCTCGGCCCGCTGGTGCCCGCCCTGCTCAGCCGGGCCGCCGCCGACGACGCCACCGGAGCGCTCGTGTCCGGCGTGTCCGCCATCTCCTACACCGGCTTCGTGGTCTCCCCGCTGCTCGTCGCGGCGCTGGCGGCCTGGCTCGGCCTGCCCGCCGCCCTCGCCTGTCTGGGCCTGCTCGCCCTCCCGCTGCTGGCGATGGCCGCGTTCGTACGGCCTGAATATGGCCGTTCGTTGAGGAGATGAAGGCCCGCCACCGGGTAGCCCATCCGCGAGGCGACAAAAGAGGGGAACATCATGGCTGTCTGCGAGACCTGCGGCAACGACTACGACATGGCCTTCGAGGTGCACGCGCAGGGGTCCGTGCACACCTTCGACTCCTTCCAGTGCGCGATCCAGGCGATGGCGCCGATCTGCGAGCACTGCGGCACCAAGGTCATCGGGCACGGGGTCCAGTCGGGCGAGCACTGGTACTGCTGCGCGCACTGCGCCCGCCAGGAGGGAACCCGGGGTATCGTCGACCGGATCATGGCCGGCGCGTCCGCCCGAGGTTAAACCACCCTTTCCTACCAAAAATGTGGGAGACTAGGGTGGTGAGCCTGGACAGTATTCGACCGTCGAGCGTGCGCGCGGACTCGCCACTGACCGCTGCCATCCTGGCAGGGCGGTGGATCCGAGCCGCGGCCGTCGACGATGAGCGCGGCCGGCGCTGGCTGGCCAACCCTGATCCGCACGGCACCTCGGCCGTCACCCCGCAGGCCTGGTCGCTGCATTCCGGCGCGGCCGGGATCGTGCTGTTCTTCCTGGAGCTCGCGGCCGCCACCGGCCACGACGCCTACCTGGAGGACGCGCGCGCCGGAGCCCGGCGGCTGGCCGCCACCTGGCGGGAGCAGGGCGGCGATCTCACCCTCTATCACGGGCTGACCGGCACGATGGTCGCGCTCATGGAGGCCGGCTGGGTGCTCGGGGACGAGGTCTTCGAGCGCGAGTCCCGGGCCATCGCCGACCTGATCGTCCAGCGCGGGCGCACCTCCGGCGACGGCGTCGGCTGGTCGAGCGAGTCGGCCCAGCGGGGCGACGGCGGCATCGTGCTGGGCCTGCTGCGCGCGGCTACCCGCCTCGGCGAGCCCGCCTACGAGGAGGCCGCCGTCGAGGCGGGCCTGCGCATCGCCCGGCTGCCCGTCCCCGGGCATCGCTTCGGCAACCACGCCGACCTGCCGCTGGACGCGGTCACGCCCGGCTTCCTCGCCGGTACGGCGGGCACGGCGTTCCTGCTGGCCCGGCTCTACGGCGTGACGGGTGACCAGCGCTTCCTGCGGGCGGCGCGCAGCGGCGCCGACTTCGTCCGCGAGGTGAGCCACGTGGAGGGCCGGTGGGCGGTGGTGCCGCATCATGTGCCGCAGGCCCGCGAGCTGCACTATCTGGGGTTCTGCTCAGGCTCGGCGGGGGTGGCCCGGATGTTCTACGAGCTGCACCGGGTGGGCGGCGAGCCGGGCGACCTGGACTGGGTGGAGCGGCTGGCCCAGGGCATCGCGCGCAGCGGCGTCCCCAGCCGCAGGACCGAGGGCTACTGGAACGTGGCCTGCCAGTGCTGTGGCACGGCGGGGCTGGTGGAGCTGTTCGTCGGGCTGTGGGCGGCGACGGGGCGGGAGTCGCACCTGGAGTTCGCGCGCGGGCTCGCCACGGACCTGATCGGGCGCGCCACCGACCACGACGGCCGGGGCTATCGGTGGTATCAGGCTTACCGGAGGCTGCGGCCCGGCGAGGTGAGCGCCGACACCGGCTACATGGTGGGGGCGGCCGGCATCGGCGCGGCGCTGCTGCACCTGGACGCGGCGGGCCAGCCGGACCAGGCGCGCCGGGCCATCCTCCTGCCGGACAACCCGTTCCCCGCCATCCCGGTCCCTACCTCCGCCCTACGCCGCCAGGACTGACCGGCCCCCTGCATGGCCCGGCGCCAGGACTGACCGGCCCCAACCCCTCCTGCGCAGCCCGGCGCCGGGGCTGACCGGCCCCGATCACCTTCACGGCCCGCGAGACGACGTCTCGCGGGCCGTACTCATGCGGGAGCGCAGGTGGCGGATCTTGCCCAATCTGACGCTCGACGGCAGTTGGCGGGCCTGGCGCGTGGCCGCCTGGGTGGCGCAATCTCCCCGTTATCCCTATATTCCTACCTGATTGATAGGTTGAGCATCAGCGCAGGTGAGAGTGGAGGCAAGCATGGTACGGGTGGTCGCGCGGCGGCGCCGGGCCGATCGTGCCCGGCAGGTGGCGGATCTGCTGCGCAGGCAGATCGTGCTCGGGCAGTTCCCGCACGGCCAGTTGCCGCTGGAGGCGGCGCTGGCCCGCGAGTTCGCCACCTCGCGCAACACCGTGCGCGAGGCGCTGCACCTGCTGCGCGAGGAGGGACTCGTCGAGCGGTGCCCCGGGGTGGGCACCACGGTGGCGGCGGAGAAGTATCCGCACGGCCTGCACCGGCTGCTCGGCCTGGCCGAGACCCTGCACGAGCACGGCGAGGTCACCAACCAGGTCAGGACGATGACCCTGATCGAGCCGCCCGCCACGGTCGGCCACCGGCTCGGCCTGGCCCCCGGCGAACACGTCATCTACCTCGAACGGCTCCGGCTGCTCAACGGCCTGCCGCTCTCGCTGGACCTGACGTACCTGCTCCGTGAGGTCGGCGAGCCCCTGTTCGACGCGGATCTGGCGCACAACGACATCTTCGTGCTGCTCGAAGGGATCGCCGGCCAGCCGCTCGGCATGGCGGAGCTGACCCTCGAAGCGGTGAACGCCGATCCCCACACCGCAGCCGCGCTCGACGTGCCGCGCGGCGCCGCGCTGCTCATGGTCGAGCGGCTCACCCACCTGGCCGACGGCCGGCCGGTCGACCTGGAGTTCATCCGCTTCAGAGGCGACCGGCTGACCATGCGCGGCCACCTGAACCGCGAACCGGAGGAGTAGTCATGGCACTGATCTCGCAGCGGGTCGAGGTCCCCGTCACCATCGACGAGGCGCTCTGCATCGACGGCTGCACGCTCTGCGTCGAGGCCTGCCCGCTCGACTCGCTCGCGATCAGCGACGAGACGGGCAAGGCGTACATGCACGTCGACGAGTGCTGGTACTGCGGCCCGTGCGCCGCCAGGTGCCCCGTCGACGCCGTCACCATCAACATCCCCTTTCTGCTGCGATGAAGGAATCCCCCATGCGCAAGGCCCTGGCGGCTCTCGCCCTGCTGGCCGCGGCCGGCTGCTCCGTCTCAGGCACCACGGGCGGCGCCGGCAAGACGACGGTCGTCGTCGGCTACCAGTCCAAGACCATCAACACCGTGACCGCCGGCACCCTCCTGCGCTCGCTCGGCTACCTGGAGAAGCGGCTCGGCGACAAGTACGCCGTCGAGTGGCAGGACTTCGAGACCGGCGCCCCCATCACCGCCAAGATGGTCGCCGGCAAGATCGACATCGGCTCGATGGGCGACTACCCGCTGCTGATCAACGCCTCCCGCACCCAGGCCATCCCGGCGGCCCGTACGGAGCTGGTCTCCATCACGGGCTACAACCTGCGCGGCGGCCTCAACATGGTCGTCGTCCCGCCCGGCGCGAAGGCGAAGACCCTCAAGGACCTGAAGGGCGCCAAGATCTCCGCCAGCGTCGGCTCCGCCGGCCACGGCACGCTCGTCCAGGCGCTGGAGAAGGCGGGCCTCGACCCGGCCACCGACACCGAGATCGTCAACCACCAGCCGGCGGTCGGCTCCTCCCAGCTCGAATCCGGCGGCGTCCAAGGCTACGCGCAGTTCGTGGCCTGGCCGGGCCTGCTGGTCTTCCAGGACAAGGGCCGCCTGATCTACGACGGCTCCGCGCTGGACGTGCCCACCTTCCACGGCGTGGTGCAGCGCGAGGCGTACGCCAAGGAGCACCCCGAGGTGGTGGACGCCTTCCTCAAGGCGCAGATGGACGCCACCCGCTACCTGCACGAGCACCCCCTGGAGGCCGCCGAGTCGGTGGCGAAGTCCACCGGCCTGCCGGCCGAGGTCGTCTACCTCTACAACGGGCGGGGCGGCATCTCCACCTTCGACGTCACCCTCAAGCCGCAGCTCAAGGCCGCGCACGAGCACGACGTGCCGTTCCTCAAGCGGATCGGCACCGACTTCCCCGGGGTGGACGTCTCGGCCTTCGTCAACGACTCCTACCTGCGCAAGGCGTACGGCGCGGCCTACGACACGGACGTGGCCCGGCTGACGAACCCGGCCGCGATCACCGGCACCAACCCGGTGTGCGGCGAGCCGGTCGACGACCCGAAGACGGCCTCCGAGCTCTGGCTGACCGGCGCCACCGAGACCCAGCCCGCCGCCACGCCCACCTGCCTGCTGCGCCAGATCGCCAAGGCGGGCGACACCGTACGGGCCGCGTACATCCCGGACACGACCACCGGCACCAAGTGGTTCGCCGGCGACTCCGTCTGGCTGCGCGACCCCGAGGCCGCCGCGAACGCCCGGTTCCTGCCCTTCACCACGCAGGACGGCGCCGACGCCTACCGCGAGGAGCACCCGAAGGCCGAGCCCGTCACCTACGAGGCCGCGCTCAAGGCCGCCGAGCAGGGCGGGGACACCTGATGGGCGCCCGGCGGTGGAGCGGGGTGGTCAAGGTGGCCTCGCTGCTGGCGGCGGCGGGACTGTGGCAACTGCTCACGGTCACCGACGCGCGCCTGTGGCTGACCTTCGACCGGCTGCCGACGCTCGACGAGATCGCCGGTGAGGCCGCGCGCCGGCTCGCCACCTCGGTCTTCTACCTGGACCTGCTGCAGAGCCTGGTGCGCATCCTCACCGGGTTCGGCCTGGCCGCGGTGGCGGGCCTGGCCGTGGGCATCGCCGTCGCCCGCTCGCCGCACACCCGCGACGTGGTGCTGCCGCTGCTCGAAGCGCTGCGCCCGATCCCGGCGATCGCGCTGGTCCCGGTGGCGATCCTGCTCTTCCCCACCGACGAGCAGGGCATCGTGTTCATCACCTTCGTCGCCGCGTTCTTCCCGATCATGGTCAGCACCCGGCACGCCGTGCGGGCCCTGCCCACCCTGTGGGAGGACGCCGTCAAGACGCTCGGCGGCGGCCGTCGCCACGTGCTCTGGAACGTCGTGCTGCCCGGCATCCTGCCCGGCCTGTTCGGCG
This sequence comes from Nonomuraea glycinis, assembly GCF_014646515.1. Taxonomy (GTDB): domain Bacteria; phylum Actinomycetota; class Actinomycetes; order Streptosporangiales; family Streptosporangiaceae; genus Nonomuraea; species Nonomuraea glycinis. The sequence continues at coordinate 274,651 of NZ_BMNK01000008.1, read as the reverse complement.
GGCTGTCCGTCGGCATGGGCGTGGCGTGGATCTGCGTCATCTCCGCGGAGATGATCTCCGGCGAGTTCGGCGTCGGCTACCGCACCTGGCAGTCCTACACCCTCGTCGACTACCCGGCGGTGATCGTCGGCATGATCACCATCGGCCTGCTCGGCTGGCTCACCTCGGCCGCCATCGAACTCATCGGGCGCAAGGCCACCCGCTGGCTGCCCCGCGCGGAAGGGAGCACCGCATGACGACGCTCGCGCAACGCACGACGACCGCCGAGGCGCAGGCCGGGCTGGGGTTCCACCTGGAGGCGCTGTCCCTGGGCTACAGCCGCGACCTGGTCCTGCGGGAGATCGAGCTGGAGGTGGTGCCCGGCGAGGTGCTGGTCATCGTCGGCTCCTCGGGGTCGGGCAAGTCCACGCTGCTCCGGTCACTGGCCGGGCTGCTCAGGCCGTACAGCGGGAGAGTGCTGGCGGGCGGCGCGGAGGTCGCGGCCACGTCGGGGGACCGCGCGATGGTCTTCCAGGACGACGGCCTGCTGCCGTGGCGGACCGTCCGGCGCAACGTCGAGCTGCCGCTGCGCATCCGCAGGATCCCGCGGCGCGAGCGCGCGGCGGCGGCGCACGCCTGGATCGGCCGGGTGGGGCTGGCCGGGTCGGAGGACAAGCTGCCCCGCGAGCTGTCCGGCGGCATGCGGCAGCGCGTCCAGCTCGCCCGGGCCCTCGTCGGCGCGCCCCGCGCCGTGCTGATGGACGAGCCGTTCGGCGCGCTCGACGCCCAGACCCGCGCCCAGATGCAGCGCCTGCTGCTCGACGTGCTGCGCGACACCCGGGCGACCGTGGTCTTCGTGACCCATGACGTGGACGAGGCCCTGCTGCTCGCCGACCGGGTGGTGGTGCTCGAACGGCAGGGCATCCGCTCGGTGATCGAGGTGCCGGGGCCGCGTGACCCCGACGCCGACAGGGGCGAACTGCGCGCCAGGATTCTGGAGGAGCTTTAGATGGACATCCCCTCGATCGAGGACCGCCTGCACCTGGAGTGCGAGGTGCTCGTCGTCGGCGGCGGCACCGCGGGCACGATGGCCGCGATCACCGCGGCCGAGCAGGGCGCCGACGTCCTGCTGCTGGAGAAGGCGCACGTACGGCACAGCGGCGCGCTGGCCATGGGCATGGACGGCGTCAACAACGCCGTCATCCCCGGCAAGGCCACGCCCGAGGACTACGTCGCCGAGATCACCCGGGCCAACGACGGGATCGTCAACCAGAAGACGATCTACCAGACGGCCACCCGGGGCCACGAGATGGTCAAGCGCCTCGAACGCTACGGCGTGAAGTTCGAGAAGGACGAGTACGGCGAGTACGCCGTGCGCAGGGTGCACCGCTCGGGCAGCTACGTCCTGCCGATGCCCGAGGGCAAGGACGTCAAGAAGGTCCTCTACCGGGTGCTGCGCCGCCGCGACATCAGGGAGAAGGTGCGCATCGAGAACCGGGTCATGCCGGTCCGGGTGCTCACCGTCGACGGCCGGGCGACCGGGATCGCCGGATTCGACACCCGTACCGGGCAGTTCGTCACCGTCTCGGCCGGTGCGGTCATCCTGGCCACCGGCGCGTGCGGCCGCCTCGGCCTGCCCGCCAGCGGCTACCTCTACGGCACCTACGAGAACCCCACCAACGCCGGCGACGGCTACGCCATGGCCTACCACGCGGGCGCGGAGCTCAGCGGCATCGAGTGCTTCCAGATCAACCCGCTGATCAAGGACTACAACGGCCCGGCCTGCGCGTACGTGGCCAACCCGTTCGGCGGCTACCAGGTCAACAGCAAGGGGGAGCGGTTCGTCGACTCCGACTACTGGTCGGGGCAGATGATGGCGGAGGTGGCCGCGGAGATCGACTCGGCCCGCGGGCCCATCTACCTCAAGCTCACCCACCTGCCCGAGGAGACCATCAGCGCGGTCGAGAACATCCTGCACTTCACCGAGCGGCCCACCCGCGGCACCTTCCACGCCGGGCGCGGCCACGACTACCGCACCCACGACGTGGAGATGCACATCTCCGAGATCGGCCTGTGCGGCGGCCACTCCGCCTCCGGGGTGTGGGTGGACGAGCACGGCGCGACCACCGTGCCCGGCCTGTACGCGGCCGGTGACCTGGCCTGCGTGCCGCACAACTACATGATCGGCGCCTTCGTGTTCGGCGACCTCGCCGGCACGCACGCCGCCGCGCACAACCGCGCCGCCGAGGCGCTGCCCGAGGACCAGATCGCCGCCGCGCACGAGCTGATCTACCGGCCGCTGCGCCACCCGGACGGGCCGCCGCAGCAGCAGGTGGAGTACAAACTGCGGCGCTTCGTCAACGACTACATCGCCCCGCCCAAGACCGGCGCCAAGCTGGAGATCGCGCTGGAGTCCTTCGAGCGGATGCGCGACGAGATCGCCTCGATGGGGGCGCGCACCCCGCACGAGCTCATGCGCTGCGCGGAGGTCGACTTCATCCGCGACTGCGCCGAGATGGCCGCCCGCGCCTCGCTCACCCGTACCGAGAGCCGGTGGGGTCTCTACCATGAGCGCGCCGACCTGCCCGCCCGGGACGACGCCGAGTGGCTCTACCACCTGAACCTGCGCAGGCGCGCCGACGGCGCGATGGAGTTCGTGAAGCGGCCGGTGGAGCCCTACCTCGTGCCCGTCCCGGAGTTCACGCCCACCGGAGGCGCGCCGGTGCACCTCGGCGCCCAGGTCGCCACGGTCGTCCGGCGCGTCACCACCGACCGCGCCGAGCGGACCGCGGTCGGGCGCTCGCCCCGGATCCTGGAGCTGAACGAGCTGGCCGACGGGCAGCCCACGGTGGACCGGCTCGCCCCCTATCTCGCCGACGCCGACCCCAAGGTCCGGCGCGCGGCCATCGCCACCCTCACCGAGACCGTCCCGGAGGGCGCGGGCGCGGCGCTGGTCGCCGCGCTCGCCGACGAGCACGGCACGGTACGCCGCGCCGCCGCCGCCGGGCTGCGGGAGCTGGTCGAGGTCCTGCCCGCCACCCCCGCCTTCGGCGCCGCCCTGGCCGAACGCCTGACCAGCGCCGACGCCCTGGTCCGGGCCACCGGCCTGGACGTCCTGCGCGCCCTGCGGCTCGGCGACCGGCACACCTTCGGTACGGGGATGGACGACCCCGACCGCCGGGTGCGCATCGAGGCGATCCGCGGGCTGGTCTCACTCGACGAGTCCGACCTGGTGGCGGCGGCCGCCGCCGACCCGTCCCGGGAGGTCCGGGTCTGGGCCGCGAAGGGCCTGGGCATCGTCGGCAAGCCGTCCCCCGTGCTGGCGCAGCTGGCCGACGACGCCGACCCGCTGGTCCGGGCCGCCGCCCTGGAGGCGTCGGGGGCCGTCGGCGCCCCGCTGGAGGAGCAGGCGCTGCGCGGGCTGCGGGCCTCCGACTGGGAGGTGCGCGTCGGCGCGGCCCGCTGCCTGGCGGCCGCCGACCGGGAGACCGCGGTGGAACCGCTCGCCGCCGCGCTCGCCGACGCCAACCTCGACGTACGCAAGGCGGTCGTGCTCGCGCTCACCCGCTGGGCGGCGACCCCGCACGCGGCCACCGCGCTGCGCACCGCCCTGGCGGACCCGGACGCCGACGTCCGCGCCTACGCCCGCAGAGCGCTCGACGACCGGACGGCGAACACCGGGGCTCAGGGCTTTTCGTGATCGTTCCCAGCCAGCACACTGGCGGTGTGGCCGATTTCGATGTGGTTGTCATAGGTACGGGTCCAGGCGGGCAGAAAGCGGCCATCGCCGCGGCGAAGCTCGGCAAACGGGTGGCGGTGGTCGAGAAACGCAACATGATCGGCGGGGTGTGCATCAACACCGGCACGATCCCGTCCAAGACGCTCCGGGAGGCGGTCCTCTATCTGACCGGCCTCAACCAGCGTGAGCTGTACGGCGCGAGCTACCGGGTCAAGGACGAGATCACGGTCGCCGACCTCGGGATGCGCACCCAGCACGTGATCGGCCGGGAGATCCAGGTCATCCGCAGCCAGCTGGGCCGCAACCACGTCACCCTCCTGCAGGGGACCGGCCGGTTCCTGGACCCGCACACCATCGGCGTCATCGACGACGAGGAGGAGAAGAAGGTCACGGCCGACAAGATCGTGATCGCCACCGGCACCTCGCCGGCCCGGCCGGACAGCGTGCAGTTCGACGACAAGACCGTCATCGACTCCGACGCGATCCTGCATCTGGAGAAGGTGCCCGAGACGCTCGTCGTGGTGGGCGCCGGGGTCATCGGCATCGAGTACGCCTCCATGTTCGCGGCGCTCGGCACCAAGGTCACCGTCGTGGAGCGGCGTGAGCGGATGCTCGACTTCTGCGACCTGGAGATCGTCGAGGCGCTGAAGTACCACCTGCGCGACCTCGCGGTGACCTTCCGGTTCGGCGAGACCGTGGCCGCGGTCGAGCGGCGCTCCCGGGGAGCGCTGACCGTGCTGGAGAGCGGCAAGCGCATCCCCGCCGACTGCGTGATGTACTCCGCCGGCCGCCAGGGCCGCACGACCGAGCTCTGCCTGGAGGCCGCCGGGCTGTCCGCCGACGACCGGGGCCGGATCGCGGTGGACGAGAACTTCGCCACCTCGGTCCCGCACATCTACGCGGTGGGCGACGTGATCGGCTTCCCGGCGCTCGCCGCCACCTCGATGGAGCAGGGCAGACTCGCCGCTCACCACGCGTGCGGCGAACCGGCCGGCGAGATGCACCAGGAGTCGCCGATCGGGATCTACACCATCCCGGAGATCAGCTTCGTCGGGAAGTCCGAGGACGAGCTCACCCGGGACAAGATCCCGTTCGAGGTCGGCATCTCACGCTACCGCGAGCTGGCCAGAGGACAGATCATCGGCGACTCGTACGGCATGCTCAAGCTGCTGGTCTCCACCGAGGACCGGCGGCTGCTCGGCGTGCACGTGTTCGGCACCGGGGCCACCGAGCTGGTGCACATCGGGCAGACGGTCATGGGTTGCGGCGCGACGGTCGACTACCTGGTCAACGCCGTGTTCAACTATCCGACCCTGGCGGAGTCGTACAAGGTGGCGGCGCTGGACGCGACGAACAAGATGCGGGTGATCGCCCGGCTGACCGCCGAACTGTGAGCTCAGTCGCCGCCGGTGGTGGTGCGCCGGCCGCGGGCCGGCGGCTTCTTGCGCCCCGCCACCAGCGTGTCGCCCGGCGCGGGCTCGTCGGAAGGAGCGGATTCGGTACGGCGCGGCCTGGCGTGCGGTGCGGTGTCCTCCAGCGAGACGTCGGACTCGGCCGCCTTGCCGGGCTCCTCCTTCTTGGCGGCGTCCTTCCTGGCGGCGGGCCCGGAGCCCTTCACGTCGGAGCTCTTCGCCACGGGGTCGGCAGGAGGTTTCGCCGGGTCGCGTAAGGACGCGATCACCGCGTCGGCCTCATGGTCGGCGGCGAACTCGTTGGCCGCCTCCGTCTCCCTGCGCCTGATCACCACCATGTGGTCCACGGAGATCCGCCCCGCGCCCACCACGGCCAGCAGCAGCGAGGCCGCGCCCAGCAGGATCAGCTCGTTGAGGGTGATGGGATTGAGCGGCGGCGCCACCCACAGGACCGCGACCGCCTCGGCGAAGAGGATCAGCCCGGTCACCGACACCATCAGCCCGGCGATCAGCAGCGCGCCGCCGATCAGCTCGGTCAGCATGGTGACCGTGGCCCAGGCACGGGGAGCGGGCGCGCCCTGCCCCTGGAATTGCACTCCGGTCTGCGCCAGGCCGATCTCGAGCTTGCGCCAGCCGTTGGCGAAGAAGATGCCGCCGACGCCTACACGGGCGACGATCGCGGCGATGTCACGGAGGGACTCTCTCACGGTTGTTGTCTGCCCTGATCGGGACATCACACACCTCTATCGCGACGGAGCAGCGTGGCCACGGCCAGGGCGGTCAGGCTGAGCAGGATGGCGCTCACGACCACGGTCGTGTGCAGGGCGTGGACGAAGGCCCAGCGGGCCGCGTCGAGTAGTGCGCTGCCGGGGCCGCCGCCCACCTGGTCCGCCACATGGGCGGCGCCGGCGAGCGACTGCCTGGCCAGGTCCATGCCCGGCTCCGGCACCCCCGGCACCGTGCGCAGGGCGGGGGCGTACACGATCGTGGTGATCGTGCCGAGCACGGCGACGCCGAGACCGGCGCCCAGTTCGTAGGCCGTCTCCTCGATGGCGGCGGCGCCACCGGCGTGGGACTCGGTGGCCGACGACATGATCGTGTCGGAGGCGGCGAGCAGGGAGACCTGGACGCCGAAGCCGATGCCCACGAAGCAGCACGCGAGCATCACGGGGTGGCCTTCGACGCCCCAGGTCAGCGTGGGCAGGAGGGCGAGCGCGACGAGGCCGAGGCCGCCGCTCATGGTGGCCCGCATGCCGATCCTGGGCAGCAGGTGCGCCGCGGCCAGTCCGCCGGCGATGGCCGACAGCACCAGCGGGAGCATCCGGAGCGCGGCGCGTACGGGACTGTCGCCGAGCACGAGCTGCAGATACTGCGCCAGCATCAGCTGCAGGCCGACCAGCGCGAACACGCCGAACAGCACGCCGGCCACGCCGGTGGAGAACTCGCGGCGCCGGAACAGGCCCACCTCCAGCAGCGGTGCGCTCAGCCGCGTCTGCCGTCTGACGAACCAGACCAGCAGCGCCACCCCGGCCGCGAAGACGGCGACGGAGGCGCCCAGGGGCATCAGGCTGCCCGAGCCCGCCTCCTTGAGCCCGAAGGCGAGGGCCAGGATGCCGAGCACGGACAGGACGGCGCTCAGCCCGTCCCACGGCCGATCGCTCCGCTCGCGCGAGTTCGGCAGCAGGCGCACGGCGGCGGGCAGCAGCACGAGCAGGATCGGCACGTTGATCAGGAAGACGGCGCCCCACCACCAGCCGACGAGCAGGCCGCCGACGAGCGGTCCGAGCGCGGCCCCCGCGGCGGCGACCCCGCTCCAGACGCCCAGGGCGATGGCCCGCTCGCGACGGTCGGTGAACACCTGCCGGATCATCGACAACGTGGCCGGCATGATCATCGCGCCGCCCACGCCGAGCAGCGCCCTGGACAGGATCAGGGCCAGGGGGGTGGTCGAGGCGGCGGCCGCCGCCGAGGCGACGCCGAACAGGACGAACCCCGCGAGGACCAGGCGTTTGCGCCCGTAGCGGTCGCCGAGCGTGCCGAACATGATCAGCAGCGGCGCCACGACCAGCGAGTAGACGTCCACGATCCACAGCAACTGGACCGCCGACGGCTCCAGGGCGGCGGTGAGCGCGGGGACCGCTATGTGCAGCACAGTGGCGTCGACCGTGATGAGCAGCAGGCTCAAGCTGAGCAGGGCCAGGATGGCCCAGCGGTTGTGCCGCGGCTCGGGATCGGGGCGCCGTGCGAAGGGAGCGGCCTGTGTGACGGTCATGGACCTCCTTGCAGGCCGATCAGTCCACAGCAGGCCCACATGAACTTGCGTGGCAGCTTAGGCCATGTCACACCATGGGTGTAGCGGTATCGAATCATCCGGGGCCGGTCGATACCTCTCTAGAGAGATACAGCCATATGTCGGGATCTATTCAGCATCCACCAGCCGACCGATCATGGCTCTCGTGGGGACCGACGGCGCGGATGAAATGAGCGACACGTCCGACCGGTCACCACGTGACTGGTGCGCCCGAGCCGTCACCATGTTATCCGCCGATCGCCCCGACAGCGCCCTGGCCGCCGCGGGCGCCGCCGCCCACCTCGATCCCGCGAGCGAATGGGCCTATCGCCTGGTCAGCCTCGCGCAGGAGCGGATCGGGCGGCTCCCGGAAGCCGTCGACGCCGCCGAACGGGCGGTGCTGCTCGCGCCCGGCTCGTGGGCGGCCCGCCTGCGCCTGGCCGCCGTGCTGCGCCACGTCCCCGGCCGCTGGGACGAGGCCGCCGAGCAGGCCGCGCTCGCCGCCAGGTTCGCCCCGGAAGAGCCGGACACGCACGTCCTGGTCGCCGACCTCGACCTGCTCCGCGCCGAGCACGCCGAGGCGGCCCGCGCCTACCGCGAGGCGCTGCGCCTGGACCCCCGGCACGCCCAGGCCCGCGTCAACCTCGGCCTGACCCTGCTGCGCTGGGAGCGGTCCAGGACCCACCACGATCCGGCCTGGCCGATCGACCCGCGCGGCACCGGCCAAGCCAGGAGGGCCCTGGAGGTGTGGTCGCGCCAGACCCGCCTGCTGGTCGCCGTGGCGACCGCCGCCGTCGCGGTGGCCGCCCTCGCCTTCGACCGGGGGCCGCAGGCCGTGCTGGGCGGCCTGGCCGTGCTCGTCCTCATGGCAGGGCTCACGGTACGGCAGGCCCGCCGGGTCCGGGCGTGGGCCTATGTGCCGGCCATGCTGGTGCGCGACCCGTGGTTCGGGGCGGCGGTCGCAGGCGGGATCGTCGCGGTCGCCGCCTTCGCCGGCTGGCTGGCGCTCGGTTCGGCGCCGGCCGGGATCGCCGTGGTGCCCGGCCTGCGCAGCGGCGGCCTGCCGTGGGTGGGCCTGCTCTGGGCCGGGCTGGGCGGTCTCGCGGTGCTCGGCTGGCCGGTGCTGGCCGCCGTCCGCTCCCTGGCGGAAACCTGGCGCGGCCACCCCCTGCGAGCCCTGACCCACTTCCGCCAGGCCACGCATGAGCACACGGCCCTGCGGAACGTGGGTGAGCGGGCGGCCTTCGAGGAGAGCGAGCGGGACCTGGCTGCGGGCGAGCGTGCGGCCCTGCGGAACGCGGGGGTGACCTTGTGGGTTCTGCTCGGGCGTACCTGGTCGGTGCTGGTGCCGTTGGCCTGTGCGGCTCTCGTGGTGGAGCCGCTGGCCGCCGTCGCGACGCTGGCGGTGCCGTACCCGATGCTGCGCGCCTGGCGGGCGAGCCGGTACGGCCACGATCGGTGGCTCGCGGTCGCGGCCGGGCTGGTGGGGGCGGCGGCGGTGGGGAGCGCGGCCGGGGGCGGGTTCGGGCTGGTCTGGGGCTGGCGGCTGGGGTTCGGCGCGCTCGGCGCGGTGGTGGTGGTGTTCGCGCTGCGGGCCGCGCGGTCCTGGTGGAAAGGGGTGCCAGGACCGTGGCGCGCCTCGCTGATCATGTGCGAGCTGCCCATGGGAGCCGAGCCGACCGTCGTGCTGACCGCCCAGGTGCGCCAGGCGTTCGGCTATGCCAGGACCGTCGTGCTGGCCTACGGCGACGCCCTGGGGCCGGGGGTGGCGGGCGCGGTGGCCACGATCACCGCCTCGGGCGAGCTCAAGGTGATCGCCGGGGCCCAGGCGTGGGAGGCGATCGAGGCCGACCCGAGGGTGGCGGTGTTCGCCGCCGACCCGCTGCAGCGCAGGTTCTGGGTGGAGGTGCGGGGCGTCGCGCTGGCCGGCTCGGACGTCCTGCGCGTCACCCCCAAGCAGGTGCTGGTCGGGGAGTTCCCTGGGCGGCACCAGCGCCGCTAGTTAGAATCTTGTTCTCTGCGAGTTCCGCGCCCCCTCGCCACGCCCGGCAACCGGGCCGCGCCGCCTGGCAGACCGAACCCGGGCGGCACGTAGCGGCTTTCGTGACCTCCGCCTAGCGTGTCAGGTCCGCCCGATCGACGGTGCGGTGCGGTATAACCAGGGGCGGACCGGGGAGGCGTGATGCAGGAGTCCAGCAGGACCCGAACCGCGGGACGGGCCGCGATGCGGGATCTGTTCGAACAGGTGCGGCAGCGTTACTTCCGGCTTCCACCGGCGGTCCGGCGGGTGCTGTTCGTGGTGGTCCTGGTCGCCGCGCTGGGCGTGACCGCAGCGCTCGGCGGACGGCTGGACACGACGTTCGTCCTGACGGTCATCGTGCTCTGCTTCGTCGCGCTGACCTTGCACTTCCCGCGTGCCGCCGCCACTTCCCTGGTCATCGCGGGCTGGCTGGCGTTGCACCCGGCCTTCACGGTGATCTTCCCGCTGCCCTCCATGACCCCGACCCTGCTGGCGTTGTTGACCGTGCCGGTCGTCGCCGCGGCCCATCTGATCCGCTGGGTGACACCGTGGGTGTCCGCGCTGCTCGCCCTCGTGGCCGCCGGGGCGCTCGCCGCCGCGCTCTCGTTCATCCCGGGCACCCTCGCGGTCTGGGTCGCCTATGGCGCCGCCGCCGCCGTCCTCGGCTACCGCTACCTGCTCGCCCGCAAGGCCAGATCCGAGATGAGCGCCGAGGAGCAGGTACGCGTACGAGCCCGCGAGGGCAGACCGGAGCCACAGTCCGACAAGCAGCCGGCGCTGCCCCAGATCTCGGTCGAGGAGGCGCTCGCCGAGCTCGACAGCATGATCGGCCTGGCTCCGGTCAAGGAGCAGGTCCGCTCGATCGCCGCCTCCATCGAGGCGTCCCGGCTGCGCGCCGAGGCCGGCTACACCGCGGGCCGGCCCACCAGGCACTTCGTCTTCCTCGGCCCGCCCGGCACCGGCAAGACCAGCGTGGCGCGCACCCTAGCGAAGATCTTCTACGCGTTCGGCCTGCTGGAGACCCCCTACGTGGTCGAGGGCCAGCGGGCCGACCTGGTCGGCGAGTTCCTCGGCGCGACCGCGATCAAGACCAACGAGCTGGTCGACAAGGCGCTGGGCGGCGTGCTGTTCATCGACGAGGCCTACGGTCTGGTCAACTCCGGGGACGGCCAGCCCGACCGGTTCGGCGCCGAGGCCGTGCAGACGCTGCTCAAGCGGGCCGAGGACGACCGCGACCGGCTGATCATCATCCTGGCCGGCTACGAGCAGGAGATGACCTCGTTCTTGTCCAGCAACCCCGGCCTGGCCAGCAGGTTCGCCACCAGGGTGCGCTTTCCCACCTACTCGGCGGACGAGCTGGCCGAGATCACCGCGCTGCTCCAGCGCCGCCGCGGTGACGCGATGGGCCCCGAGGCCAAGGTCAAGCTGCTCGCCCGGTTCGAGGACGTACACCGGCGGGAGCTCGTCGACGAGCTCGGCAACGCCCGGTTCGCGCGCAGCCTCGTCGAGGCGGCCGCCCAGGCCCGCGACGTGCGGGTGGTGGGCGCGGGCGGCACGCCGACCACCGAGGACCTGGTGACGACCACGACCGCCGACGTGACCAAGGCGTTCGACGAGCTGACCGCCCGCTTCCGCGGCTACGTGGCCACGCCCACGCTGGAGGAGGCGCTGGCCGACCTCGACAGGATGGCCGGGCTCGCGCCGGTCAAGCGGCAGGTGCACGCCATCGCCGCGCAGCTCCAGGTGGCCCGGATGCGGCAGGAGCGCGGGCTGCCCACGCCCGCGCAGACCCGCCACTTCGTGTTCGTCGGCCCGCCCGGCACCGGCAAGACCACCGTCGCCAGGGTCGTCGGCCGCGTCTTCGCCGCGCTCGGCCTGCTGGCCAGGCCCGACGTGGTGGAGGCGCACCGGGCCGACCTGGTCGGCCAGCACCTCGGCGCGACCGCGATCAAGACCAACGAGCTGGTGGACCGGGCGCTGGGCGGCGTGCTGTTCATCGACGAGGCGTACAGCCTGGTCAACCCCGGCTACTCCGGCGGCGACGCGTTCGGCGCGGAGGCCGTGCAGACGCTGCTCAAGCGGGCCGAGGACGACCGCGACCGGCTGGTCATCGTGCTGGCCGGCTACCAGCGCGAGATGGACGCCTTCCTCGCCACCAACCCCGGCCTGGCCAGCCGGTTCAGCCAGCGGGTGACGTTCCCCAGCTACTCGCCGGCCGAGCTGTCGGAGATCGCCGTGCTGCTGGCGGAGGAGGCCGGCGACCGTTTCGACGACGACGCGCTCAACGATCTCGACGAGGTCTTCGCCTGGGTGTGCGACGAGCGGCTGATCGACGGCCTCGGCAACGGCAGGTTCGCCAGGTCGCTGTTCGAGCGCGCGGCCATGCGCCGCGACGTGCGCCTGGCCGCGCTGGCCTCGACCGGCGAGTCCACCAGCTCCGCCGAGCTGACCACCATCACCAGCGACGACGTCCGCACCGCCGTGGACGAACTTTCCGGACGCTGAGCAGACCCCTCCTTGGCACATGCGTGCGCCCGCACGCTCACGTGGTGTAGCAATATGGCGACACAGAGTGCGCGCGTGAGGGGGGACGATGGCGGGGTTCCTGGCCCGCAGGCTGCTCGGCTCCGTGCTGCTGGTGGCCGTGGCCGCCAGCCTCGCCTATCTGCTGGCGGCCGGCGCGCTCGACCCGCGCGCCAACTACGCCGACCGCACCCCGAAGCCGCCGCCCGCCGTCGTCGACGCCCGGCTCACCGAGCTCAACCTCAACGACCGCACCCCTCTGCTGCGGCGCTACCTCACCTGGGCGGGCGGGGTGCTGCACGGCGACTTCGGCAGGAGCGTGACCGGCACGCCGGTCGGCGAGGACCTCGCCCGGCGGGCCGGCGTCACCTTCCGGCTGGTCCTGCTCGGGCTGGTCTGCGGGAGCGTGCTCGGCGTGCTCTGCGGCGCGTACGCCGCGGTCAGGCAGTACGGCTGGTTCGACCGGCTGTCGACGGCCGCGGCCTTCGTGCTGCTCGCGGTGCCCGTGGTGGTGCTGGCCAACGGGGCGATCCTGGCCGGGACCTGGGCCAACGACCAGGTCTTCGGCCACCGGGTGCTCCTGGTCGGCGGTGAGTACACCGCGGGGCTCGACGCCGGGTTCTGGGGCTCGCTGCTGGACCGGCTGCGGCATCTCGCGCTGCCGACGATCACCCTGTCGCTCGGGCTGATCGCGGTCTTCAGCCGCTACCAGCGCACCATGATGCTCGACGTGCTCGGCGCCGACTTCATCCGCACCGCCATGGCCAAGGGGCTGAGCAGGCGCCGGGCGCTCATCCGGCACGGGCTGCGCACGGCGCTGATCCCCGTGGTGACCTACTTCGCCTTCACCACCGGCGCGCTGCTCACCGGAGCCACCTTCACCGAGAAGATCTTCGGCTGGCACGGGCTGGGTGAGCGCCTGATCAGCTCGATCTTCACCAACGACGTCAACACCGTGGCGGCGATCGCCTGCCTCGCCGCGGTCGCGGTGCTCTGCGCCTCGTTCGCCGCCGACGCGTTGCACGCCCTGCTGGATCCCCGGGTGCTCGATGCCCGGGTGCGGGGCGCCGGATGACGCTGTCGGAGGAAGAGCTCGCCGAGGAGCGCACCGGACCCGGCCCGGCTCGGGCCGCCCCGCCGTCCAGGCTCAGGGTGGTGACCGGCCGGTTCTTCGCCTCCCGGCAGGGACGGCTCGGGTTCGCGGTGCTCGCCGTGCTGGTCGCGCTCGCGTGCGCCGGGCCGCTGTTCAGCCCGTGGGCCTACACCGACAAGGACTTCCTGGCGTTCCTGCGCCCGCCGTCGGCCGCCCACTGGTTCGGCACCTCGCAGACGGGCGCCGACGTCTACGCGATGACGCTGCGCGGCATGCGGCGCTCGCTGCTCGTCGGCCTGCTCGCGGCGCTGGTGTCCACCGCGCTGGCCGCCCTGGTGGGCGCCTTCGCCGGCTACTTCCTCGGCTGGACCGACCGGGTGCTGAGCCGGCTCACCGACCTGCTACTGGTGCTGCCCGCCTTCCTCATCCTGGCGATCATGTCGCCGCTGTTCGGCGCCGGGCAGTGGCCGCTGTTCGTGCTCATGCTGGCGCTGTTCCTGTGGATGGTCACCTCGAAGATCACCCGGGGGATGACGATCTCGCTGAAGCAGCGGGAGTTCGTCCAGGCGGCCCGCTATATGGGCGTGCCACCCATGAAGATCATCTTTTCCCATGTGCTGCCCAACCTGTCGTCGCTGCTGATCGTCGACGCCACCCTGAACGTCAGCGCCGCCATCCTCACCGAGACCTCCCTGTCCTACTTCGGCTTCGGCATCCAGCCGCCCGACGTCTCGCTCGGCACGCTCATCGCCGACGGCTCCAGGACCGCCGTCTACGCGCCGTGGACGTTCTGGTTCGCCGCCGGGCTGCTGGTGATCACCGTGCTCGCGGTCAACCTCGTCGGCGACGCGCTGCGCGACGCGTTCGACCCCACCGCCAGGAGGTCCCGATGAGCCCGGTCCTGGAGGTCGAGCGCCTGGAGGTCTCCTTCGGCGACGTGCACGCCGTACGCGGGCTGAGCTACACCGTGCGGCCCGGCGAAGTGCTCGGCATCGTCGGCGAGTCCGGCTCCGGCAAGTCCGTGGCCGCCGCCGCCGTCATGGGGCTGCTGCCGCCGGGGGCCAGGGCCTCCGGCTCGGTCCGGCTGCACGGCAGGCAGTTGCTCGGCGCCCCCGAGCGGGAGCTGCGGGCCGTTCGCGGCAGGACCGTCTCGATGGTGTTCCAGGACCCGCTGTCCGCGCTCACCCCCGTCTACCGGGTCGGCGACCAGATCGCCGAGGCCGTGCGCGTGCACCAGAAGGTCAGCAGGGAGCAGGCCCTGGCCAAGGCCGTCGACCTGCTCGACCTGGTCGGCATCCCGGACCCGCGCGGCAGGGCGCTGGCCTTCCCGCACGAGTTCTCCGGCGGCATGCGGCAGCGCGTGGTGATCGCGATGGCCATCGCCAACGACCCGGACGTCATCATCTGCGACGAGCCCACCACCGCGCTCGACGTCACCGTCCAGGCGCAGGTGCTGGAGGTCCTCAAGACGGCGCAGCGCGCGACGGGCGCGGCCATCGTCATGATCACGCACGACCTCGGGGTGGTGGCCGGCTTCGCCGACCGCGTGCTCGTGATGTACGCGGGCCGCCCGGTCGAGGTGGGGGACGTGGACGACGTCTACTACCGCACGCGCATGCCGTACACCGTGGGGTTGCTCGGCTCGGTGCCGCGCGTCGACGCCGGCGGGCGGCGGGCGCTGGTGCCGATCGACGGCCACCCGCCCGCGCCCGCCGCGCGCCCGCCCGGCTGCCCGTTCGCGCCGCGCTGCCCGATGCGGATCGAGGCGTGCGAGGACCGGGAACCACCGCTGTTCGAGGTCGGGGCGGGACACCAGGCGGCCTGCATCCGCTGGGACGAGGTGCGGCCGTGGGCGGCCGGGGACGGCGCGGTGCGGCCGTGGGCGGCCGGGGACGGCGCGGTGCGGCCGTGGGCGGCCGGGGACGGCGCGGTGCGGCCGTGGGCGCACGACGACGGCGCGGTGCGGCCTTCGGCGGGCGGCGGTGGCGGGGACGGGCCGGGGTGGCCGGTGGTGCGCGGGGCGCGGCGGGTGCTGGAGGTCGACGGGCTGGTCAAGCACTATCCGGTGCGGAAGGGCGCGATCTTCAAGCGCCGGGTCGGCACCGTGCACGCGGTGGCGGGCGTCAGCTTCGACATCCGCGAGGGCGAGACCCTGGGCCTGGTCGGCGAGTCCGGATCCGGCAAGACCACGGCGCTGACGCAGATCCTGGAGCTGGCCGAGCCGCAGGAGGGGCGGGTCGTGGTGCTCGGCAGGGACACCGCCCGGCTCACCCGCGAGCAGCGCGCCGCGATCCGGCGCGACATGCAGGTGGTCTTCCAGGACCCGCTGGCCGCCCTCGACCCCCGCATGACGATCTACGACATCCTGGCCGAGCCGCTGCGCACCCACCCGCGCGCCCCCCTGCGCGCCCACGGTGGGCGGGCGCCGGGAGCACGGGTGGCCGAGCTGCTCGACCTGGTCGGCCTGGACCCCTCGCACGCCGCCCGCTACCCGCAGGACTTCTCCGGCGGCCAGCGGCAGCGGATCGGCATCGCCCGCGCGCTGGCGCTGGAGCCCAGGCTGCTGGTGCTGGACGAGCCCGTCTCCGCGCTCGACGTGTCCATCCGGGCGGGCGTGATCAACCTGCTCGACTCGCTGCGGACGAGGCTGGGCCTGTCCTACCTGTTCGTCGCGCACGACCTGGCCGTGGTGCGCTACCTCGCCGACCGGGTCGCCGTGATGTACCTCGGCAGGATCGCCGAGATCGGCCGGGTCGAGGCCGTCTACGGGACGCCCGCCCACCCGTACACGCAGGCGCTGCTGTCGGCGATCCCGCTGCCCGACCCGGTCCGCGAGCGGGCCCGCGAGCGGACCCTGCTCGACGGCGACCTGCCCGACCCGGCCGACCCGCCGTCGGGCTGCCGCTTCCGCACCCGGTGCCCGAAGTTCGCCGGGGTGCTGACCGGCGCGGAGCGGAGCCTGTGCGTGGACACCGAGCCCGAGATCCGCACCCTTGGCGAGGACCAGGGCGCGGCCTGCCACTACGCCGAGAAGCTCGCAGTCGTCTAGTCCTTGAGGAGTCCGCCCATGAAAGCACCTCGTCTGGCCGTCGCCGTGAGCGTCGCGCTGTCCCTGACGGCATGCGGCGCGAGCGGCCCGGGAGGGGGCGGCGGCGGGCAGGGGAGCGGCGATGACACGATCAAGGCGTCCGACATCAACCCGCAGCCGCGCCCCCTGGTCAAGGACGGCGGGACGCTGCGCTGGGGCATCGGCGAATTCCCCGCCCAGTGGAACCGCAACCACATCGACGGCAACCTCGCGATGGCCGCGGTGATCAGCAACGCGCTGCTGCCGTCGCCGTTCGTCTCCGACGACAAGGCGCAGATCACCGTCAACCGCGACTACCTGCTCGACGCCAGAGTCACCCGGCAGGCCCCCAAGCAGGTCGTCACCCTCAGGCTCAACCCGCGCGCCAGGTGGTCCGACGGGCAGCCCATCACCTGGGCCGACTACCAGGCCCAGTGGCACGCGCTCAAAGGCGACGATCCGGACTTCCACCTCGTCTCCGCCACCGGCTACCAGGACATCGCGAAGGTGCGGCGGGGCAGGGACGACCATGAGGTCGTGGTGACGTTCGCCAGGCCCTTCGGCGACTGGAAGGCGCTGTTCAGCCCGCTGCTGCCCGCCTCGACCAACAGGACGCCCGAGGCGTTCGACACCGCCTGGCTGAACAAGATCCCCGTGACGGCCGGGCCGTTCAGGTTCGGCGGCTTCGACCAGACCGCCAAGACCATCACGATCCTGCGTGACGACAACTGGTGGGGCGAGCGGGCCAAGCTCGACCGGATCATCTACCGCGCCGCCGAGCAGGACTCGCTGATCGGCATGTTCGGCAACGGCGAGCTCGACATCATCGACGTCGGCACCTCGGCGCCCGACTACGCCCGCGCCCAGGCCACCCCCGGCGCGCGGGTACGGCAGGCCGCCGGCCCCGACTTCCGCCACCTCACCTTCAACGCCGCCGGCGACCCGCTGCGGGACGTACGCGTCCGGCAGGCCGTCCAGCTCGGCATCGACCGGCAGGCCATCGCCCGCTCCGACCTGCAGGGCCTCGACTGGCCGAGCACGCCGCTGAACAACCACTTCTTCATGAACACCCAGACGGGCTACCAGGACAACGCCGGCGACCTCGGCGCCTACGACCCCGAACGGGCCGGGCGCCTGCTCGACCAGGCGGGCTGGAAGCTGGACGGCGCCGTGCGGAAGAAGGACGGCCGCCCGCTCGACCTGCGCTTCGTCGTCCCGTCGGGGGTGCAGCTGAGCAAGGCCGAGGGCGAGCTGACGCAGAGCATGCTCACCCGGATCGGGGTGCGGCTCTCCCTCCAGGTGGTGCCGAGCGACGACTTCTTCACCAAGTACGTGATCCCCGGCAACTTCGACATCACCCCGTTCGCCTACATCGGCACCCCGTTCCCCGTCTCCAGCAGCCACGGCGTCTACGCGAACGCGCCCGACGGCACGACGTGGAACGCCAACTTCGGTCGCGTCGGGTCCGCGGCCATCGACGCGGCGATGGACCGCGCGAGCCAGAACCTCGACCCGGAAGGGGCACGGGCCGACGTCAACGCGGCCGACAAGCTCATCTGGAAGCAGGCGAGCGTCCTGCCGCTCTACCAGCGCCCGCAACTGGTGGCGGTACGGGAGACGCTGGCCAACGTGGGCGCCCGCGGCTTCCACGAACTCCGCTACCAGGACATCGGCTTCGTCCGGTAGCCCGTGGGACACTGGGCCGTATGTTGCGCTCGTTCCGACAGGTCGACGTGTTCGCTGAGACGCCCTACCACGGCAACCCCCTCGCCGTCGTGCTCGACGCCGACGGCCTGAGCACCGAGGAGATGGCGCGGTTCGCCAACTGGACCAACCTGTCCGAGACCACGTTCCTGCTCCCGCCCACCACGCCCGAGGCGGACTACCGGGTCCGCATCTTCACCCCCGCCGGGGAGCTGCCCTTCGCCGGGCATCCCACGCTCGGCACCTGCCACGTCTGGCGGGAGGCCGGCGGCGTCCCCCGCGACCCGGGGACGGTCGTCCAGGAGTGCGGCGCCGGGCTGATCCGCATCCGTGACGAGGGCGCCTGGTGGGCGTTCGCCGCGCCGCCGCTGCTGCGGTCGGGCCCGGTGGAGGAGACCTTCCTCAAGGAGGTCGCCCAGGCACTCGGCATCGGCCGCGACGAGATCGTCGACGCCGAGTGGGCCGACAACGGCCCCGGCTGGGTGGCGCTCCTGCTCAGGGACGCCGAGGCGGTGCTCGCCCTGAAGCCGCGGCTGGTCCCGGCGGACATCGGCGTCGTCGGGCTCCACCCGCCGGGATCGCCCCACGTCTACGAGGTGCGCGCGTTCTTCCCCCTCGGGGGCAGCACGGCGGAGGACCCGGTCACCGGCAGCCTGAACGCCTCCGTCGCTCAGTGGCTCCTGCGCACCGGCCGCGTCACCGCCCCCTACGCCGCCCGTCAGGGCACGGCGCTCGGCCGTACCGGACAGATCCGCATCACCGCGGAGGGTCCGGACGTCTGGGTGGGCGGCCACGTCATCACCTGCGTCAGCGGCCACGTGGAGATCTGACCCGTCACCGGGGAAGGAGAGCCTTGAACCTGACCTCGTCGCCCGGCCTGAGCTGGGCGGCGACGGCCAGGTCCGCCTCCGCCAGCACCGCGATCACCGGGTAGCCGCCCGTGGGCGGGTGATCGGTGAGGAAGACGATCGGCTGCCCGCTCGGCGGCACCTGCACGGCCCCGGTGACCATCCCCTCACTCGGCAGCTCGCCCTCCTTCGCCCGCGCCAGCTCGGGGCCGCGCAGCCGCACCCCCACGCGGTTGCTGTCCTGGCTCACCTCGTACGGCCCCCCGCACAAAGCCGCGAGCGCGCCGGGCACGAACCAGTCCGCCCGTGGCCCCGCCAGCACCCGCAGCACGGCCGGCCGGGGCGGCCGCGGCGGCGCCAGATCCACCTGGATGTCGCCCAGACCGTCCACCACCCCCACCGGCAGCACCGTGCCGGGCCGCAGCGGCGGCGGCCCGAGCCCGGACAGCGAGTCGGTGGAGCGGCTGCCCAGCACCGGCTCGACCGCGATCCCCCCGCGAACGGCCAGATAGGTGCGCAGCCCCAACGACGGCGACCCCAGCCGCACCTCACCACCCTCGGGCACCCAGAACGGCGCCCCCATCCCCGGATCGCGGGCCGTGCTCCCCACCGGGCACGGCGCGCCGGCCAGCGCCACCCACGCCCCGGCCGCGAACCGCAGCCGCGCCAGCCCGAACGTCAGCTCGATCCCCGCCAGCCCCTCGGGGTTGCCGACGAGCCGGTTGGCCAGCCGCAGACTCGCCGCGTCCGCGGCTCCGGAGCTCGGCACCCCCAGGTGGGCGTAACCCTGCCGCCCCAGATCCTGGACGGTCGCGTACGGCCCGGGCGCGAGCACCTCGATCATGCGGCCTCGAACCGCACCCGCGTGCCGGGCCTGAACGGCGTCGGCGGCTCGGCCGCGACGTCCCACACCTTCAGTCCGGTACGGCCCAGCAGCCGCCATCCACCGGGGGAGGCCGTCGGGTAGACGGCCGAGTAGGGGCCGGCGACCGCCACCGACCCGGCGGGCACCGACGTGCGCGGCGTCTCCAGCCGGGGCGCGTGCAGCACCGGGTCCAGCCCGATCAGATAGGCGAACCCGGGGGCGAACCCCAGCCACCCCACCACCAGTTCGCGGCCGGTGTGCCGGGCGATCACCTCCCCGGTGGAGATCCCGGCCATCCGGGCCACCGCCTGAAGATCCTCGCCGTCGTAGACCACCGGGATCGTCACCACGTCCTGCGGCTCGCCGGGTGCGGCGGGCTCGCCGCCCTCCGCACAGGAGGCCAGCAGCTCGGCCAGCCGGGGCAGCAACCGTCCCTGATCGGCCCCCGGAGCCACCACGAGGACCGTCTCGGGGCCGGGCACCACCTCCACGACCCCCTGCGGCCGATCGGCCCGCAGCGCGGCGTCCAGCCGGTGCGACACGTCCAGCGCCCCGGTCTCCACGAGCAGCCCGTGCTCGCCGGCCCGCCGGATCACCTCGGCACCGCCCGATCCCGGCCGGCGACCTGGGCGCGAGCCGGATCCCGCCTCCGGCCCTGGCGCTGCCGGGCGGTCATGCGAAGGCCTGCAGCACCACTCCGGCCCTGACGCGGTCGGGTGGTCATGCGAAGGCCTGCAGCACCACTCCGGCCTCCAGCAGCCCGTCGCGTACGGCCCTGGCCAGGCTCACCGCGTCCGGGGTGTCGCCGTGCACGCAGATCGAGCGGGCCGGCACCGGAACCTGCCGGCCGTCGGCGGAGGTCACCGTCCGCTCGACCGCCATCCGCACGGCGCGGGCGGAGACCTCCTCGACATCGTGGATCACCGCGCCGGGCTCGCGCCGCGGCACCAGCGCGCCGGCCGAGGTGTAGGCGCGGTCGGCGAACGCCTCGCTGACGGTGGGAATCCCCTCGGCCGCCGCCACCTCGTGCACGACCGACCCGGGCAGCGTCAGCACCGGCAGCGACGGGTCGTAGTCGGCGACCGCGTCGATCACCGCGGCGGCCTGCTCCCGGTCGCGGCAGATCCGGTTGTACAGGGCGCCGTGCGGTTTCACGTACGAGACCCGGCCGCCCATCGCCCGCGCGATGCCGTCGACGGCGGCGAGCTGGTAGAGCACCTCGGCGCAGAGCTCCTCCGGCTCCACCTCCATCTCCCTGCGCCCGAAGTGCGCCAGGTCGCGGTAGGACACCTGCGCGCCGATCGTCACGCCCCGGTCGACGGCGGCCGCGCAGGTGCGTCTGATCGTCACCGGATCGCCGGCGTGGAATCCGCACGCGACGTTGGCGCTCGTGACGATGTCGAGCAGGGCCATGTCGTCGCCGAGCCGCCAGATGCCGAAGCCCTCGCCGAGGTCCGCGTTGAGGTCGATCACCATGGACTCCATCATGGCGGTAGGACTACCTCGGTGTGACGAAGAGGGTAGGCACCGTTGCTTGATTCGGGTAGCCGAAGAGCTACTTAGCGTTATGATCTCTGTATGGCTCTGTTGCGATTGTCTCCGGCGGCGAAGCGTCCGGGGTTCGCCCGATGGCGTTGTGTTGGTGGGCGGTTGAGAGGCGTGTTCGGTTTCGGGTGGTGGGCGATCAGCGGCCGGAGCGCCGATTCGGGGTCGGCTGGATAAAGATGCTGCTCGCCGAGCGGGGTGTCACCGTGGAGGTTGTCCACGGCAAGGGCGGGGCCGGGGGTGTGGAGGAACTCCTCGCGGATTTCAGGTCGCTGGTGGCGACGTTCGCGGGAGGGATGTACGGGATCCGGTCGAGACAAGCGCGGCAGCGGCTGCTGGAGACGGTGTCCGCGAACACCATCGGGGACGGGGACACCTCCGGGAGTGCCGGCGGGGATGCCGGTGGGTAAACAGACCGCGACGGCGTCGTGTACCGCTTACCGGGCGATCGAGGAGAAGACTGGTGTGGTCGTGCCGGCCGGGGTGGTGGTGGCGCGGGTGGGCTGGCTGACCACGCTCACCCAGACACTGGCCTCAGCCGTGATCGCGGAACGCTGGACGGAGGAGGCGCTTGATGAGCTCGCGGGCGGGGTGGGCCCGGACGGGCGGGATCTGCCCGCCAAAGGCTACAAGGCGCTGCGCCGGTTGGGCTGGGGCAGCCGCAGCGAGCCGGGCGTGTACGTTTCGGATCGGGTGAGGTGCTGCGCGGATGAGGAGGCGGCCCGCGCGTTGCGGCTGGCCCTGCACCGCCGAACGATCATCGAAGCGATCCTGAAGACCTGGCCAGAGAACTCACGTAAACGCACCGACGCAGAATGGGCGGCACTACGTGAGGCGCTCCCGGCCGGTGTGCCGGTGGCGGAGATCCGCCACCGGACCCGGCAGGTTCAGGCGATCATCGACGGCGGGGGCGCGTTCCCATTAGGGATCATCGAGGCAGAAGACGCGCCGTTCAACGCGGCGCAGATCCTACTGGCCGCCGCGGACAAGCAGTTGGTCACAGTGACGCGGACAGGGGAGCGCACGGTTGAGTTGCGGGTTCAGCTTCCTTCGGTCGAGCGCCCGGCCTCGAGGAGGGATTGGGCGTGGCATGTCCTGCCGGTCAACCTGCCTCGCAACGTGCCCGGTGACGTGGTGAAGATCTGTGTCCCGTCGTTGCGGGTGAAGGACGGTCGGGTGCGGGTGGATCTGCCGTTCGAGGTCGAGGTCCCGTTCGCTCCGGCGTCCGGGCATGTCATCGCCGCCGGGTTCGACTGGGGTCTCAACACACTCCTCGCCGCGACGATCGGGCGGCTCACCCCGCACGGCCGGGTGGAGAGCGACGGGCGGCCGCTGTCCTATGACGCGAGCGTGGTCTCGGCGAAGCTGCATCGCCTGCGTGGTCACCGGGAGGACCTGGCCGCCAAACGACGCCACTACGACAACCTCCTCACCGGACTCGCCGGGCAGGCCGACGGTGATGTACGCGGGCCGGAACTCCTTGCCTCGCGTGAGCGTACCGATGTTGAGCATCGGCGGGTGTGCGCGCGGATCCGGCACCTGAACGACGCGCTGGCCTGGAACGCCGCCCGCTGGGCGGTGGATCAGGCCGGCGCGGCCGGCGCGACCGTCATCTACCTGGAAGACCTCGCCACGTTGGAGGCACGCGGCCGTCGCCAGGGGAACGCGAGGTTGTCGGGGCAGGTGCGCGGCAGGGTGGTGGACGCGATTCGGCATCTTGCCGCGAAGACGCGGATCGCGGTCGTGACAGTGCCCGCGCGCGGGACGTCGAGGTTCTGCCCCCGCTGCGGGGACGGCGCAAGCGAGCTTATGCACGTGCTCGCCCCCGACCGGCTCACCCAGCGCGGCTGGAAGTGGGCGTACTGCTCGGCCTGCGGGCTCTCATGTGATCGGGACCGGGCCGCCGCCGAACGTATCGTCTCCCGGGGCCTGCTCGGCCAGCAGACCACCTTCACCGACCGTACGACCGGCAAGCGGGCCATCCGGGCCGGTGTGGACGGCAACGTCACCCGTGTCCGCCGGCCCAAGAAGGCGACCCGGGCCATCCGCCGCGCCCGCAGATCGGGCACCGACCTGCACCCCAGACCCGAAAACCGCACCAGCAGGGCCGACAGGAGCAAGACCGGTCCCACCCGCAAACGTCAGACCCGCATGCGGAAGATGACCTCCAGCCGGATGCCCGATCGGCGTCCGGTGCCCGCCCTCACCTTCGCGGTGGGAAACCGTCCGGCGGGCCAAGCACCCCAGACGAACCGGCGAAAGCCGGGACGTACAGGTCTTGTACGGGATTTCCACCACCGGACCGGCTTCCACAAAGCGAGAGCCAGCCCCGTACTCCCACTCACCGAGTACGGAACCGGCTCCCGCCACGCTACGCCACCCGCAACACCCAATCCACACGGGCTTGGGTAAGCACAGGAAATCTCAGACGGTCTGAGTCGCGGTGTGTCAGGCCGCGGCCTGACGGGCCGGTGACCGTCTCGGCGTCCAGGCAGATCCACTCCCCGGCCGGTGACGACATGCGGTCGAATCTAGAGCTCGTCGGGAATGTCGGCGATGTCGTCGAGGGCCGCGGCCAGCTCGTCCGGATGGTCCCCGATCCGCTCGGCGATCTCCATGAGCACGTGCAGCACGTCGTGCCGGTCGTGGCCCAGGTCGAGCAGGCGCTGGGCGGCCTCCCAGAGCTGCGGCGGGTCGCCCTCCCACATCCGGGTGGCGATCTCCTCGTGCCAGGCCAGGTGTTCCTCGTCGAGCGAGCCCCCGTGGTCGATCTCCAGCAGCACCCGCCGGTCGGCCTCGTCGGCCGGGTTGAGCCGGTCCAGGTCGACGCCGTTGTGCGTGCCCTGCAGGAACGGGAACGCGAACGCCCGCCTGGCCAGCGCGGACAGGTCGCCGTCCGGCAGCAGCCGCTCCAGCAGCGGGCGGTCCAGGCCGAACGACGTCGGATCCCGGTAAGCCGCCGGGAACTTGCCGATGGCCTCCCACACCGCGTCCAGCGTGGCCTTCAGCCCGGTCTCGGGCAGCCCGGTGCGGTGGGCGGCGAAGCGCACCCAGGCCGCCAGCACGTGCGGCATGGCCTCCTGCTCGGCCACCGACAGCATCACCTTGCGGGGCAGCCAGTCCAGCAGGAACGTCTCGCACTTGGTCGGGCTGACCCGCAGCGGCCTGCTGAAGTCCTGTTCGCAGCCGTAGTCGATGATGTGGTCGGCGCACCGGGAGGCCGCCGACGGGTCCGACAGGTGCTCGGCCGCGTCGGAGGCGAGGAACTCGGCCGCTAGCATGGCCCGCCGCTCGCGGCTGTAAGGGGCCTCGATGTGCAGCGGCGCCGGGCGCTTGCGGCCCGGCGGCAGCGCCTTCAGCCGGGCGCGGGCGAAGGCGTGGTAGGCGCTGTAGCTGTCGCTGACGGGCGGCGGCGTCTTGGGCTCCTTGGTGGCCTTCATGGCCGACTCGAGCAGCGCCCTAGCCTGCTGGGGCTCGATCTCCTCGAACAGCAGCATCGGGTTGCCGACCGTCTCCGCCCTGGCCTGCTCCAACAGCTTGTCGACCTGCGAGGAGACCCAGGCGTCGCGCGCCATGCCGGACATGTTGTGGTCGACGACCATGACGAGCGCGTGGCGGTCCTGACCGTGCCTGGGGGTCTGGTCCTCGTTCCAGCGGTAGGCGAAGGTGCAGATCACCGTGTCCTGGTCGCCGTAGGCGTCGCGGGAGACGTAGCAGCCGGTGTGCTTGACCGCGCCGACCCGGTCCGCCCAGCCGGGCCTGGCCACGCCCGACTCCATCATCGCCAGCGCCGCGCCCTCCGCCTTGGCGCCCTGCCGGGACGTGCCCAGATAGGCCAGGCAGATCAGCAGCGTCAGCGACGCCGGGGTGCCGGCCTTGGCGGCGTAGTCGACGAGCCCCTCGCCGAGGACCTGTTCGACGTCACCGCCCCGCACCGGTCTGCGCCACCAGGCGCCGACCATGTCGGAGACCATCAGCTCCGCGTCGAGCGGGCTGCGGACGGCCAGCAGCTCGCGGGCCGCCTGCACCATCTCCTTGAACACATCGTCGGGCGGGGTGCTCTCCCGGGGGTCTCGTCGGTGTCGGCGCACGCCCTCACTCTCTCGCATTCCAGGCGTAAACGGCGCGTACAACGCGGCCTGGTGACTTCGATGTTATCGAGGGCTCCGCGGCGGTGGCGCGGAGTTGACGATCGCGAGCAGATGTTCGCGGGCGATCCGTTCGACGATCTCGGGCGTAGCCGTGATGCCGAGGTGCTGCGCGCAGGCGCACACATCGTCGACACACCTGTCGATCGTGTCCACGGGCACGGTCAGGAACTCCTCGGCCAGTCTGTGACTGACCGGTTCCTTGAGCAAGCGTGTGGCCAGAGCGAGCATAGATGTGAGATTCCTCCGTATGCCCGGGGGCAAACCCCCAGGAATGGACGCAGGCGACTTGCGCTCCCATTTCATCTTTTCTCGGGCCGGTGTCAAGCCTCCACAACGGCTTTGTTCGCTTCTCGGGAACCGCTTTCGTGCGAAGCTGTTCCCATGCGCATCCAGCTCGCCCAGCGTGCCGAGGCCGACGACCTGCTCGGCCGCAGCCCGCTCGCCCTGCTCGTCGGCATGCTGCTCGATCAGCAGGTGTCGATGGAGTGGGCGTTCACGGGGCCTTACACCATTTCTGAGCGGCTCGGGCACGAACTGACCGCTGAAGAGATAGCCTCCTATGACCCCGAGGCGTTCGTGGCGCTGCTGGCGGCCAAGCCGGCGGTCCACCGCTACCCCAAGTCGATGGCGGCGCGCGTGCAGCAACTCGCCGCTTACCTGGTCGAGCACTATGACGGCGAGGCCGAGCGGCTCTGGGAAGATGTGGCGGACGGCAAAGGGTTGCTGAAGCGACTGCAGGAGTTGCCGGGTTACGGCAAGCAGAAGGCCCAGATCTTTCTGGCATTGCTGGGCAAACAGCTGGGGGTCCAACCGCCAGGATGGCGGGAGGCCGCCGGTCTCTACGGCGAGGAGGGCGCTTTCCGGTCGGTCGCCGATGTGGTCGACGCCGACACGCTGGTCAGAGTCCGAGCCGCCAAACAGGAGGCCAAGCAGGCGGCGAAGGCCAAGTAGCCTGATCTTGCTGCGCAACGTGGAGCGATTTTGACAGGATGCGTTGACCGTATGGCGGCCGGGGCTTCCGTCCGCGCATGCCCATCGCCGATGATGTACTGCAGAATCCGGTCGCCCGGAGCTGCGCTACGCCGATACACGATTATGGAGATGTGCCGCGTGGGAGACCCTGGCACGCGACGGAGGTGCCGACCATGAGCGCCGAGACCTCCGTTCCCCGTCCCCGGGAGTCGGATGTGGACATCTCAGACTCCGCCCTCCTCAAGGGCCTGCTGTCCGAGGCAGAGTTCGCCTTTGCCTTCTTCGACGTCGACGGCCGCATCCAGCGGGTCAACGACGTGTTCACCGACGTCGTCGGTGTCCCGGCCGAGCGGCTGGTGGGCCGCGCCTCGGCCGAGGCGCTGACGGCCGATATCGGCCAGGTCGTCGCACAAGGCTTCCAGTCCGTCACCGACAGCGACGCGCCGGTCACCGAGAGACGCGTGCGGGTGCGTTCACCGGAGGGCGAGACGCGCTACTGGTCGATGTCGTTCTCGCCGGTGCACGACGAGTCCGGCGCCCTGCTGGCCGTCGCGATGCTCGGGCTCGACGTGACCGAGAGCCGCCAGGTCGAGGAGGACCTGCGCCGCAGCGAGGAGCGCTATCGCTCGCTGGTCGAGGCGCAGTCCCAGCTCGTCTGGATCACCTCGCCCACCGGCACGGTGGTCGAGGACGCGCCGCAGTGGCGTGCCATCACCGGCCAGGGCCTGGAGGAATACCTCGCCTACGGCTGGCTGGAGGCCGTGCACCAGGACGAGCGCCAGCAGACCGAAGAGGCCTGGAAGGAGGCGCTGCGCGGCCGGACCATGTTCGAGTGGAACTACCGCGTGCGCACCAGGGCCAGCGGCTTCCGCCACTTCGAGGTGCGCGCCGTGCCGATCATCCGGCACGGCCGGATCGTGGAGTGGGTGGGCGCCAACACCGACGTGACGCCGCAGCGTGAGGCCGAGGAGATGCGGGGCAGGCTGACCGACCAGCTCGGCGCCGCCGCCCTGCGCACGGCCCGGCTGCAGGGCGCCACCGCCCAGCTCGCCGAGGCGCTCACGGTCGAGCAGGTGGTGCAGGTCATCATCGACGTCGGCCGCACCGCGCTGGCCGCGGATCGGTCCGCGGTGGCGCTGCTGGACACCGACCGGGCGGCGCTCAAGCTGATCAACGGCGAGGGCGTCCCCGAGGCGTCCGGCTCGGCCGGCGAGGAGATCCCGCTGTCGCACACCAGCGTGATGACCATGGCCGTCAACAGCCGCAGGCCGTTCTTCGCCGAGTCGCCCGTCAGCCTGAAGCTCCAGCTTCTCGAGGCGGGCGGCGACAAGGAAGTGCTCAGCACCTATCTGGCCAACAGCGACGAGCGGGCCTGGGTGGGGCTGCCGCTGCTCGCCGCCGGCCGGGCGCTGGGAGCGCTGCGCTTCTCGTTCACCAGGCCGCAGAAGATCTCCCAGGAGGACGGCGTCTTCCTGGAGGCGCTGGCCGGGCAGTGCGCGCTGGCTGTGGAGCGCGCCACCTTGTTCGAGCGTGAGCACAAAACCGCCGAGACGCTGCAGCGCAGCCTGCTGCCTGACCGCCTGCCGGTCATCAAGGGCCTGGAGCTGGCCCAGCGCTTCCGCTCGGGCAGTCGCCACGTGCAGGTCGGCGGCGACTGGTACGACGCGTTCGTGCTGCAGGACGGCCGGGTAGCGGCCGTCGTCGGCGATGTCATGGGCAAGGGCGTCAAGGCGGCGGCCGGCATGGGCCGCATCCGCAACGCCATGCGAGCGCTGGCGCTGACCAACCCGCCGCCCGCGGCCGTGCTGACGGGGCTCGACCGGGTCTTCGACGCCACCGAAGAGGAGGAGCAGGTCACCACCCTCGCCTACATGGTGGTCGAGCCGGTCACCGGTGAGGGCACGCTCGCGCTCGCGGGCCATCCGCCACCCGTCCTGGTATCTCCGCAGGGCACGGCGATTCTCTGCGACGCCGAGCCGGGCACTCCGCTAGGCTGGCCGACCAGCCGAAGGCAGTTCCGCTTCGTAGTGCCGCCCGGCCATACGGCCGTGCTCTACTCCGACGGACTGGTGGAGAACCGCAAACGCGGGCTGGATGCCGGACTCGCAGAGATTTGCAGTGTTGTGACCGAAGCGCCGCCTGAGGTGGTGGGAAGTCCGCACATGCTGCTGGACTTCCTGGTTGACCGGATGTTGTCGGGATATGAACAGGATGATGACGTTACCGCCCTGGCCATTCACGTGCCGCCTGCCACGAAGAGTGACTGAATGAATCAGTCATAAGGGTTGCTTTCGGGTATCGGTGCCGCCCTTACGTACGCACTACTACTTTGGTCGGCCTAGGGTGGAGGTCAACCGCCGGGAGGTGGCCGTATGGATCGCAAGGTCGTGCCAGAATGCTGGGCAGGTCCGTAGCGGTCCGCACGGCCTCCGATCTCTGAGAGAGGCAACAGCCCCCCAGCGGGCATCTGGGTCCATTGTCGCCACGCGTTCGTTCGAGAGGTGTTCGTGTCGCCTGCAAGTTCGACTCGCTCGAAGCCACAAGAGCTGAACGAGCCCGTCATTCAGCGACTGCTCGAGCGTGGGCGCTCGCAGGGTTTCCTCGAGTCTGAGGATGTCCGCCAGGCCTTCGAGGAGGCCGACATCCCCATGTCGCACGCCGCCGCGTTCTTGCGGAACCTCAGCAAAGAGGGCGTGACCGTGGTGGTGACCGCCGCGGATTCGGCAGCGCCGAAGAAGTCGCGTCCAGCAAAGCGCCGCACAGCCGCCCCCGTCAAGACCAAAGCGGCAGCAGCCGCCAAGGAGCAGCAGCCCGAGACCGTCACCGCGGTCGTGGGCACCGCCGAAGCAGAGCCGGCGGCCAAGAAGCCGACTCCTGCCAAGAAGGCCGCGCCGGCCGCCAAGAAGGCCAAGGCAGACAGTGCCGGACAGGCCAAGAAGGCCAAGCCGGACAGCGCCGGGCCTGCCGAGATCAAGCCCAAGTCGTCCGACGGTGTCGACGACGAGGACATCGAGCTCGACGCTGACGTGGAGCTGGTCGACCTCGAGGACATCGACGTCGACGATGTGGAGATCGCGGCGAGCGACTCCGACACCGAGGGCGACTCCGATGAGGAGCCAGAAGAGCCCAAGGTCGCGGAGGTGGCCGCCGCGGCGGTCGTCGAGAAGAGCGAGGACGAGGTCCTCATCCTGACCGACGACGACGATGACGCCCCGATCGCGCAGGTCGCGGCCGCGGGTGCCACCGCCGACCCCGTCAAGGACTACCTCAAGCAGATCGGCAAGGTCCCCCTGCTCAACGCCGAGCAGGAGGTCGAGCTGGCCAAGCGGATCGAGGCCGGTCTGTTCGCCGAGGAGCAACTCGGCGGCGGCGAGATCGACAACCTGCCGGTCGACGTCAGGGCCGAGCTGGAGTGGATCGCCGAGGACGGCCGCCGGGCCAAGAACCACCTGCTGGAGGCCAACCTCCGGCTCGTGGTCTCGCTGGCCAAGCGCTACACCGGCCGCGGCATGCTGTTCCTGGACCTGATCCAGGAGGGCAACCTCGGTCTGATCCGCGCGGTGGAGAAGTTCGACTACACCAAGGGCTACAAGTTCTCCACCTACGCCACCTGGTGGATCCGGCAGGCGATCACCCGTGCCATGGCGGACCAGGCGCGGACCATCCGCATCCCGGTTCACATGGTCGAAGTGATCAACAAGCTGGCCCGCGTCCAGCGGCAGATGCTGCAGGACCTGGGCCGCGAGCCCACGCCGGAAGAGCTCGCCCGCGAGCTGGACATGACACCCGAAAAGGTGGTCGAGGTCCAGAAGTACGGTCGCGAGCCGATCTCCCTGCACACCCCGCTGGGTGAGGAGGGCGACAGCGAGTTCGGCGACCTCATCGAGGACTCCGAGGCCATCGTCCCGGCCGACGCCGTCAGCTTCACGCTGCTGCAGGAGCAGCTGCACTCCGTTCTCGACACGTTGTCGGAGCGCGAGGCGGGTGTCGTGTCGATGCGGTTCGGCCTCACCGACGGTCAGCCCAAGACGCTGGACGAGATCGGCAAGGTCTACGGGGTGACGCGCGAGCGCATCCGGCAGATCGAGTCGAAGACCATGTCCAAGCTCCGTCACCCGTCCCGCTCGCAGGTCCTGCGCGACTACCTGGACTAGGCATCGCGTCGAAAAAAGGGGGCAACCGCCGTTGTCCCCTTTTTTCTTGCCCGACGTTTTCTTGCCCAGGCGTCGGTTCTTCCTGCTCAGATGTCGATGTCGAGCCTGCCCGGCGCGGGACGTACCGCGTAGCCCAGGCCGTCGAGAGCTTTGGCCAACTCCTCCGGCGTCGTCGGGGTCAGGCCGCTCTCCAGCAGCGCCCTGGCGATCTCGCCGCGGGTGGCCTTGGCCATGTGGCTGACGACCTTGCCCTCCTTGAGGACCCGTACCGACACGCCGCGCTCGCCGGGGCGCCACGCGCCCGCGTACGTGGCCGATCGCAGGTCCACGACCAGGCCGGGCAGCCGGTCCAGCTCGGCGGTGATCGCCGGCCGCCAGAACGCCGCCAGCCCGCCCATCGGCGGTAGGCTCACGCCCATGGACAGCCGGTAGGGCGGGATCCGGTCCTTGAGCCGCAGCACCCCCCACAGGCCCGAGAAGATCAGCACACTCTCCTCCGCCCTGGCCCGCGCCTCGGGGCCGAGCTCGGCCGGCGCCAGGTTGTCGTACAGCACGCCGGTGTAGAGCTCGGCCGCGGGCAGCGTGGGGGCCTGCCTGATGGCCAGGTTCTTCGCCAGCTCGGGGGCCAGGCCGGGGGACAGGCCGAGCACCTGGAGGGCGTCGCGGCGGCGGGAGGCCTTGATCAGGGCGCTCATCACCCGCTTGCGATGACGGTCGAGCTTGGGGAAGGACAGCTCTTCGACGGCGGGACCGTCTCCCTCGGACGCCTTGCCCTCCGACGGCGGCAGCAGAATCAGCACAGTGATGCAGCCTATTGGGCAAAGCTCCTGGTCATGGCCTTGACCCCGGAAATGGCGCGGGTGCCGGTGCTTCGTGTGCGGGGGGCGGGGGGAATGGGCGTCCTGGGGCAGGGCGTACCTGATGTGGAATCTTTTTCTCGGCGGGCCGTCGTCACGCAGAGTGATCATATTGGGGTGGTGGAACCGTCCGGAGAAGGGGGCGGGACCGCCTTGGTCTTGTCGTATTGCCGGGGGCGCGGCGTGGACCGGAGCGGCAGCTCACGTCCTGGGGGTGCCCGAAACTCTGGGCCTCCTGGCCTGAGCGTTTCCTGCACACCAGGGGCCGCCCGGCACGATTGACGCTCTTGACCTCAAGTGAACTTGGGGTTCGTTCATCGGCATGAGCACCATGAGCATTGCCGGGCAGGTGCGCCAGGTC
Source organism: Nonomuraea glycinis (assembly GCF_014646515.1). Lineage (GTDB taxonomy): Bacteria > Actinomycetota > Actinomycetes > Streptosporangiales > Streptosporangiaceae > Nonomuraea > Nonomuraea glycinis. Next base: position 243,071 of record NZ_BMNK01000008.1, on the reverse strand, counting down.
TATCGGAACTCCGACGGGACGGAGGACGTGGGCACGCCACTGTTCGTCATGGCGGAGGAGGACGGGCGGTGGCGGCTGACCGCCTGCCAGAACACCAGCGTGCTCAGCGGCGACTGACCGCACGCGACGCGGCACGCCTCCCCTCCAGCGACAAGCCGCCGGCCCAGCGATAGCGGCTGAGCTGCGATGGAGTGGCAAGAGTGCAAGCGGGGCTAGGCTTCCGGGGGTGGATTTCGACCTTCTTGTGCATGCGGCGTGGCCGGCCTATGAGCAGCGTACGCACGACGGCTGGGTTCTGCGGCACGCCGGAGGGGTGACCAAGCGGGCCAACTCCGTGCTGCCCCTGGGGAGTCCGGCGGACCTGGCCGGGGCGATCGCGGCGGCTGAGACGTTCTACGCCGAGCGCGGGCTGCCCTGCGTCTTCTCCGTCGGCCCCCGCGCCACGCCCGGTCTCGACGGTGAACTGGCGGCGCGGGGGTACCAGGTGGTCGATCCGACCGTGATCATGGCCGGGCCGGTCGCGCGCGAGCCCGTCGTCCACGAGACGCGGGTCGAGGAACGGCCGTGGCAGGGCTGGCTGGAGACGTGGTGGGCGGTCGACGGCCGCTACGGCACCGGGCTGGCCGAGGCGGAACGCATCTGTACGGGAGTGTCCGCCTGGTATGCCGCCGTGGAGGAGGACGGCGTCCCGGTCGCCGTGGGGCGGGGTGTGCCGCAGGGCGGCACGCTGGGCGTCTACTGCATGGCGACGCTGCCCCGGGCACGCCGGCGCGGGCTGGCCCGCAGCGTCCTGCGCGCCCTGGTCCGGCAGTGTGGCGGCACCTCGGCGTACCTGGTGGTCACAGCACGCAACCAGGGCGCGCGGGCGTTGTACGGCAGCGAGGGGCTCGCCGAGAAGGGTGAGTATCACTACCGCATGCGCTGACACAGGCCCACACGCGGGCACGAAAGCCTCACGGACCATGGAGACCGGTGCGTCTTGGGCGGGCCTCGGGCGCATCAGTACACATCAGGGGTCTTGGTGCGATTCACGCGTGTCAGTACAAACTCGCGGGTCCTGGTGCAGCTCAGGCACGTCAGCGCGAAACTCGCTGGGTCCAGGTCGGGCGTGTCAGTGCGCGCTCGCGGGTCCTGGTGCGGCTGGTGTGCGTCAGTGCAGGCCCGTGGAGCGGTATAGAACCCGCAGCGTCCTGGCCCGGGCTCCGCATGGTGGGGCGGCCTCTGGCCTAATATGGATCTTGTTTTACGCAGAACGGCGACCCCGGGTTGCCGGGATCGCCGTTCTGTAACGCTATATGTGGTTATGTCATCACGGCGGACGCGTTAGCGCTCGTCGTTGGGGCCGGTGAATGAAGGGGTTTCGCTGAGACGTGCCGACTCGTCCAAGATGTCGGCGCCCTTTTCGCGCAGCGCCGCAATGTGCTGACGCCCATGGTGGGCGCAGAACAGCAGCTCCCCGCCCACGGGCAGGGTCGCGCGAATGTAGGCCTGGGCGCCGCAACGGTCGCAGCGGTCGAGGGCCGTCAGCGGCTTAACGGGGGCAAGAGCTCCAGTCACGTATCGCCTTTCGGGTCACCCCCGCCGAAGCGAGGATCTGGCGTCAGTCACTTGGACAACATCTAACCGGACCTGGACGTTCCCAACCGCCCCCTCTCTACGCCCAGAGCAGAATGTGTCCGAAAGTATTGATGATCAGCCCGCTGGTAACGGCAAACGTGCCGTCATGGCAAGCTTGTACGCGTCCGTAGGGGAAGAACGGTAGGCTGCGCACACATGTTCGATGACTTGAGACCAGGGGAGCCGGAGTGACGCTAGTGGAGGCCGGTTACACGGCTCGTCACCTGTCGGTGCTTGAGGGCCTTGAGGCCGTACGCAAGCGACCTGGCATGTACATCGGATCCACCGACAGCCGCGGTCTCATGCACTGCCTCTGGGAGATCGTCGACAACGGCGTCGACGAGGCACTCGCGGGTCACTGCGACCGCATCGAGGTCGAGCTCTACCCCGACGGCTCCATCGAGGTGCGCGACAACGGCCGCGGCATCCCGGTGGACATCGAGCCCAAGAGCGGCCTGCCGGGCGTGGAGCTCGTCTACACCAAGCTCCACGCGGGCGGAAAGTTCGGCGGCGGCTCCTATGGCGCCTCCGGCGGCCTGCATGGCGTGGGCGCCTCGGTCGTCAACGCGCTGTCCGCGCGCCTCGACGTCCAGGTCGACCGTGACGGCCACATTCACGAGATCAGCTTCCGCCGCGGCGTGCCCGGCGTGTTCGACGGCGACGGGCCGACGGCCAAGTTCAAGAAGAAGTCCGGCCTGCGTGACGGCGGCAAGGTGGCCACCCGGATTACCGGCACGCGCGTGCGCTTCTGGGTCGACAAGCAGATCTTCCTGCCCGACGCCGAGGTGTCGGTCGACGAGATCCACGTCAGGCTCCGCCAGACCGCCTTCCTGGTGCCCGGCCTCACCCTCGTCCTGATCGACGGCAGGCAGGAGGAGCGCGTCGAGGAGGAGTTCCGCTTCGACGGCGGCATCTCCGAGTTCACCGAGTTCCTGGCCCGCGACGAGGCCGTCTGCGACGTGCTGCGACTGCAGGGCGTCGGCCACTTCCACGAGACCGTGCCGGTCCTCGACGACCAGGGCCACATGACCTCCACCGAGGTGGAGCGCGAGCTCACCGTGGACGTGGCGGTGCGCTGGGGCAAGGGCTACGAGTCGACCGTCCGCTCGTTCGTCAACGTGATCGCCACCCCCAAGGGCGGCACCCACGTCAGCGGCTTCGAGCGTGCCCTGGTGCGCACCCTCAACGAGCAGCTGCGCGAGACCCGCCTGCTCAAGAACGGCGACGACCCGGTCAACAAGGAGGACATCTCCGAAGGCCTGACCGCCGTCGTCACCGTGCGGGTGCCGGAGCCGCAGTTCGAGGGCCAGACCAAGGAGGTCCTCGGCACCTCCGCGGCCACCCGCATCGTCTCCCACGTGGTCAGCCGCGAGCTCAAGGAGCTGTTCACCAACCCGCCGCGCGGGCTCAAGCTGCAGCTGCGCGCCATGCTGGAGAAGATCGTCGCCGCCGCCAAGGCCCGCATCGCGGCCCGCGAGCACCGCGAGAACCAGCGCCGCAAGAGCGCCCTGGAGAACTCCGCCCTGCCGGCCAAGCTGGTCGACTGCCGCAGCGACGACATCGATCGCAGCGAGCTGTTCATCGTCGAGGGTGACTCCGCGCTCGGCACCGCCAAGCTGGCCCGTGACTCGGAGTTCCAGGCCTTGCTGCCGATCCGGGGCAAGATCCTCAACGTCCAGAAGGCGTCCGTGAGCGACATGCTCAAGAACGCCGAGTGCGCGGCCATCATCCAGGTGGTCGGCGCGGGGTCCGGTCGTTCCTTCGACCTCGACTCGGCCCGCTACGGCAAGATCATCCTGATGGCCGACGCCGACGTCGACGGCGCGCACATCCGCTGCCTGCTGCTCACCCTGTTCCACCGCTACATGCGTCCCATGGTGGAGGCCGGTCGTGTCTTCGCCGCCGTGCCTCCGCTGCACCGCATCGAGCTCACCAATCCGGGCCGGGGCAAGGACAAGTACATCTACTGCTACTCCGACGCCGAGCTCCAGAAGGTCCTGCGCGACCTGGAGCGGCGCAACAAGCGGTGGAAGGACCCGGTGCAGCGCTACAAGGGCCTCGGTGAGATGGACGCCGACCAGCTCGCCGAGACCACCATGGACCCGCGCCACCGCATCCTGCGCCGCGTCCGCATCGAGGACGTCCAGGAGGCGGAGAACATCTTCAGCCTGCTGATGGGCAGCGATGTGGCGCCGCGCCGCGAGTTCATCGTCAGGAGCGCCGCCGAGGTGGACCGCGACCACATCGACGCCTGACCGGCCCGGCTCCGGGAGGGGCCGGCCGTTCTGCGGGTGAGCGGGCCGCTCTGGCGCGTGACCCCGTACGTGGGGGCGGCGTCGCCTGAGAGCGTTGCCCGGCACTGTGCGCCGAAGAGGCGTTGCCGTGATGAGGCCGGGGCGAGGATGTGTCCGCCCCGGTCGTCGGTTGCCCGCTCTCGTGTGGCCGTAGGGCGCTGGTCAGGCTACGGGCACGAGTTCGCCGGTGTGGACGTCGTAGATGGCGCCGGTTACCGGCAGGTCTTCCGGTAGGAAGGGGGACGACTTGATGCGGGTCAGGTCGTGGCGGAGCGCGGCGCCCTGGTCCGGGACGGTGTGGAACTCCAGGCTGCGGGTGTCGACGCCCTTGCTCTGGGTGAGGGCATGCACCTCGGCGTCGCTGACCTTGGACATGCCGCAGTCGGTGTGGGGCATGATCAGGACTCGTTCGACGCCCAGGAGATAGACCGCCAGGACCAGGGTCCGCAGCACGTCGTCGGTGACACGGGCGCCGGCGTTACGCAGGATCTTGGCGTCACCCGGCTGCAAGCCGAGCAGGCCGAGTGGGTCAATGCGGGAATCCATGCAGGTCACAACGGCGAGACCGCGCGCTGCCGTACCGGTGAGGCCGGAGTTTTCGAAGCCTCCGGCGAACCTCGCGTTGGCGGCAAACAGATCGTCGAACGCATCCATGGCACTGATAATCCCTCATGCCTCCTATGTCGGTGTATGCGGGGTGCGACTGGCGGGGACTTGGCCAACGTCCCACCATCTCCACTGACTTTACGTGATGATGTCGTAGCCCAGAGTGTTGTGCATCCCTTGGAGAAGGTCGTCTTGAGCAGGTCCGAATCGCTCGCCGTGTATCTTCGCGGCCAGGCCAGGCGCCGCCTGGACCGAGTGGAGTCCAATGACGGCGGCCGTAACGCCAAAGGAGCCCTGGCCCTGCTCGACGCCGCCGTCTACGCCGCGAGCCTGCCCGACGACGACCCGGTCATCCTGATGCTCGACCAGGCCGGCTGCTACGGGCCTCTGGGCTGCGAGGACTTCAACCCCGGCGACGCGGGCGACCGCCTCATCCGCACCTGGCAGGGCGGCGAGCCGCACGAGCTCCTGCTGTCGCTGCCCGCCGCCATCACCGCCTCACCGACCGACCAGTTCGGCAGCAGGTCACCCCGCCCCTCCTGAGACACCCTCCGCGCCCCCTCACCGCCCCGCAGGACGCTCCACGTCCCTCGCGAGGCCCCCGAGGTGCCTGGGCCGCTTAGAGGTCTCTGTGGAAGCTTGTACGGATCCCGAACGGCCCCTGGTGTGGCGGCAGGATGCCGTACAAGCTCCTGGTGTGGGGCGGGACTTCGTGTGGGCGTTGGGTGTGGGCGGGATCAGGTGGGTTCGTTGCCGGGCTTCCACTTGATGCCGCAGCCCATGGACGGGACCTGGTCCTCGGGCACGGGAGCGCCGGCGAGGACGGCGTCGATGGCCGCTCGCAGGGAGGAGCCCGTCACCGGGACGGAGTTGCGCGGGCGGGACCCGTCGAACTCGCCACGGTAGACCAGCCGGAACTCCGCGTCGTACAGGAAGAAGTCCGGCGTGCAGGCGGCCCGGTAGGCCTTGGCGACCTCCTGGGTGTCGTCCAGCAGGTAGGGAAAGGTGAAACCGGCGCGCCCGGCCTGCTCGGCCAGGTGTGTCGGATCGTCGTCCGGGTAGTTCACGCTGTCGTTGCTGCTGATCGCCACGATCGACAGCCGGGAGCCGTAGTCGGCTGCCAGCTCGCCGAGGCCATCCTCGAGGTGGCGTACATAGGGGCAGTGATTGGACAGGAAGACCACGAGGACGGCTGGGGAGCCCTTCAGGTCGGCGAGCGAAACACTGCCGCCGCTGACGGCGGTGAGATCGAACGGAGGCGCGGGCGTGCCGAGCGGAACCATGAATGAGTTGGCGGCCATGTCTCCTATTGTCCCCCGTCCCCAACATTGCGGAGGTGTGTCATGAACGGCATCGCGGAGTTTCGATCGACCGTGATCGACTGCCCGGACCCACGTGCGCTGGCCGACTTCTACTCCCGGCTCCTGGGGTGGCCCGTCGCCTACGACGAGGACGACTGGGCCGTGGTGACCGAGGTCGGCTCGCCGATGCGGCTGGCGTTCCAGCGGGCGGAGGACTATCAGCCGCCCGTCTGGCCGAGCCGGGAGCGTCCTCAGCAGGTGCACATCGACACCATGGTCGACGACCTGGACAAGGCCGAGGAACAGGTGCTCATGATCGGCGCGACCAAGACCGAGGTCCAGCCGAGCGAGAACGACAGCTTCCGCGTCTTCCTCGACCCGGCCGGCCACCCGTTCTGCCTCACCGCCAAGGACTAGCTACGCCGACGACGCTTGGGTCAGTCCTGGCCGTCCTCCTGGGGGGCGGGCGGTGCTTCGGCCGGAGTGCCGGAACCACCGGCGAGGGCGCCGCCGATCGCGCCGATGGTGTGCGTGAGGCGCACGCCGGAGCCGTCCCGGCGGCCGACCTCGTCCGGCAGCGGCACCGGCTTGCCCACCGACGAGATCGCCTTGGCGGGCGCGGGCCCCGCCCAGGCGAGCAGCAGCACGTCCTCTCCCTTGAGGAACCGCTGGGTACGCACCCCGCCCGTGGCCCGGCCCTTGGCGGGGTATTCGGCGTAGTCGGAGACCTTGCCGCCGCCCACCTGGGTGCCGGGCAGGGCGGTGGACGAGCCGGCCACCGTGACCACCACGCCGGGACGGGCCGGATCGACCACGCCGAACCAGACCACCCGCGCCCCGCCGTCGAGGCGGATGCCCGCCATGCCGCCCGCCGGCCTGCCCTGCGGCCTGACCAGGGCGGCCTGGAAGCGCAGGAGCTGGGCGTCGGAGGTGATGAACACCAGGTCGTGGTCCTCGGAGTCGAGCTCGGCCGCGCCCACCACGGTGTCGCCGTCCTTGAGGGTGATCACTTCGAAGTCGTCGCGGTTGGCCGGGTAATCCGGCACCACGCGTTTGACGATGCCCTGGGCGGTGCCGATCGCCAGTCCCGGGCTGTCGGGATCGAGCGAGCCCAGGCCGATCACCGTCTCGTCAGGCTGAAGGGAGACGTACTCCGCCACCGGATGGCCGCCGGACAGCGACGGCGGGTTGGCCGAGGGCGGCAGGGTCGGCAGGTCGACCACCTGCACGCGGATCAGCCGGCCCAGGGACGTCACCACCCCGACCTCGCCTCTGACCGTCGTGCGGACCACGGAGACGAGCACGTCGTGCGCCGTGCGGTCGCCCTCGCCCGGCAGCGGTGAGGCGTCGGGCGTGCGGGCCAGCAGGCCGGTGGACGACAGCAGCGCCAGGCACGGGTCGTCGGCCACCTGCAGCGTCACCGTGGCGGTGCGGGTGGCGCCGGACGCCTCCAGCAGCACGGTACGGCGCGGCGTGCCGTACTTCTTCGACACCTCGGCCAGCTCGCCCGAGACGACCTGACGCAGCCGGGTCTCCGACGACAGGATGGCCGTCAGCGCGGCGATCTCCTCGGTCAGCGTCTCCTTCTCGCGGTCGAGCTCCAGCTTGTCGTAGCGGGTCAGGCGGCGCAGCGGCGTGTCGAGGATGTAGGCGGCCTGGATGTCGGTGAGGTTGAAGACCTCCATCAGGCGGGTGCGGGCCTGGCCGGAGTCGTCCGAGGAGCGGATGACCTGGATGACCTCGTCGATGTTGAGCAGCGCGACGATCAGGCCGTCGACCAGGTGCAGCCGCTCCTCGCGCTTGCGCCTGCGGTATTCGGAACGGCGGCGGACGACCTCGATCCGGTGGTCCACGTAGACCTGAAGCAACTCGCGCAGGCCCAGCGTGCGGGGCTCGCCGTCGACCAGGGCGACGTTGTTGATGCCGAAGGTCTCCTCCATCGGCGTCAGGCGGTAGAGCTCGTCGAGCACGGCCTCGGGGATGAAGCCGTTCTTGATCTCGATGACCAGGCGCAGGCCCTTGTGCCGGTCGGTGAGGTCCTTGAGGTCGGCGATGCCCTGCAGCTTCTTGCTGGTCACCAATTCCTTGATCTTGGTGACGACGCGCTCGGGGCCGACGTTGTAGGGCAGCTCGGTGACGATGATGCCCTTGCGGCGCGGCGTGATCTGCTCCACCGCGCACTTGGCCCGCATGCGGAAGGTGCCGCGGCCGCTCTCGTAGGCGTCGCGGACGCCCTGCAGGCCGGTGATGGTGCCGCCGGTCGGCAGGTCGGGGCCCGGAACGTACTTCATCAGCTCGTCGAGCGTCGCGTCCGGCTTCTTGATCAGGTGACGGGCGGCGGCGATGACCTCGACGAGGTTGTGCGGCGCCATGTTGGTGGCCATGCCGACCGCGATGCCGGTGGTGCCGTTGACCAGCAGGTTGGGGAACGCCGACGGCATGACCGTGGGCTCGGTCTCCTGGCCGTCGTAGTTGGGTTTGAAGCCGACGGTGTCCTCGTCGAGCGACTCCACCATGAGCATCGCCGCCGGGGCCAGCCTGGCCTCGGTGTAGCGCATGGCGGCCGGCAGGTCGTCGGGCGAGCCGAAGTTGCCGTGGCCGTCGACCAGGGGCAGCCGCATGGAGAACGGCTGCGCCAGGCGCACCAGAGCGTCGTAGATCGCGGTGTCGCCGTGCGGGTGGAGCTTGCCCATCACGTCGCCGACGACGCGCGAGGACTTGACGTGCCCCCGGTCGGGGCGCAGTCCCATCTCACTCATCGAGTAGAGGATGCGACGCTGCACCGGTTTGAGCCCGTCGCGAGCGTCGGGCAGCGCTCGCTGGTAGATCACCGAATAGGCGTACTCGAGAAAGCTCGTGCGCATCTCCGAGGAGACGTCGATATCGACGATCCGCTCCTCGAAGTCCTCGGGCGGGGGTGCAGTCGTGCGTCGGGCCATGTCGAACATTGTGCCGAAGAGAGTTGGGTGCCCGCGACTTCAACGCCGATCCAGACATCTTGACCAAGCAATTGCTTGGGCGTTACGTTGCCGGAGAGGCTCCCTTCTCGCTGCCCCCACGGAGGCGTCATGATCGAGTTCCATCCCGTGACGAAGCACATCGGCGCCGAGGTCACCGGGGTCGATCTGCGCAAACCGCTGGCTCAGGAAGAGGTCCACATCCTGCGCCAGGGCTGGCTGAAACACCTGGTGCTGTTCTTTCGCGACCAGCACATCGACGACGAGCAGCACCTGCAGTTCGCGCTCAACTTCGGCACCCTGAACCATCCGGCGTTCAAGAGGGACGCCGCCAGCCCCATCCACGTGCTCGACCAGACCTCGCCCAAGAACGAGGGCGCGGACGAGTGGCACAGCGACAACACCTTCGAGTCGCCCCCGCCGATGGGCTCACTGCTGCGCTGCGTCCAGCTCCCCAGCGTGGGCGGCGACACCTGCTGGGCCAACACCTACCTGGCCTACGAGGCGCTCTCGCCCTCCATCCAGCGCCTGTGCGACGAGCTGACCGCGGTGCACGACATCACGGCCTCGATGAAGAAGGCGATCGCCAAGGGGCACCCGTTCGACTTGGACGAAGTCCAGAAGCGGGTGCCGCCGCTCGAGCGCCCGGTGGTCCGCGTGCACGCCGAGACCGGGCGCAAGGCGCTGTTCGTGAACCGCGCCTCGACCACCCGCCTGGTCGGCCTGACGGACCGCGAGAACGAGGCGCTGCTGCCGCTGCTCATCGACCACATCCGCTCGCCGGAGTATCAGGTCAGGCTCCGCTGGCAGGTCGGCACCCTGGCCTTCTGGGACAACCGCCCCACCCAGCACTACGCGGTGGCCGACTACACAGAACGCCGCCGCATGCACCGGGTCACCGTCAACGCCTTCCCCGAGCACGCCGACAGCTGATCGGCCCGCGACTGGCGCGAAACGTCGGGGGAACCTGGTAACAAGGACGCATGATTGAAGCCCCGGACGCGGCGATGCTGCGCGAACAGGCCGAAGCCCGGCTGCGTGCGCTGGCCGGTGACCACGCCAAGCTCCGCGAGGATCAGTGGAAGGCCATCGAGGCCCTCGTCGTCGAGCGGAGCCGGGTGCTGGTCGTGCAGCGCACCGGCTGGGGCAAGTCCGCCGTCTACTTCGTGGCCACCGCCCTGCTGCGCGAGCTGGACGAGGGGCCCACCGTCATCATCTCGCCCCTGCTGGCCCTCATGCGCAACCAGATCGCCGCCGCCGAGCGCGCCGGCATCAAGGCCGTCACGATCAACTCCGCCAACCCCGAGGCGTGGGAGGACGTCTACGCCCAGGTGGCCGAGGGGGAGATCGACGTGCTGCTGGTCAGCCCCGAGCGGCTCAACAACCCCGACTTCCGCGACAACGTGCTGCCCGAGCTGGCCGAGAGCGCCGGGCTGGTCGTCGTCGACGAGGCCCACTGCATCTCCGACTGGGGCCACGACTTCCGGCCCGACTACCGCAGGCTCGCCACCCTGTTCGAGGAGCTGCCGCCCGGCATCCCGGTGCTGGCCACCACCGCAACGGCCAACGCCCGCGTCACCCGCGACGTGGCCGAGCAGATGGGCGAGGACACGCTGGTCCTGCGCGGCGCGCTGGAGCGCGAAAGCCTCCACCTGAGTGTCGTACGACTCCCGACGGCGGAGCAGCGCCTGGCCTGGCTGGCGCAGACGCTGCGCGAGCTGCCCGGATCCGGCATCGTCTACACCCTGACCGTGGCCGCCGCCCACGAGATCGCCGGCTACCTGCGCGAGCAGGGGCACGAGGTGGCCGCCTACTCCGGGCAGACCGACCCGGCCGAACGGCTGGAGGCCGAGGAGGCCCTGCTCAACAACAAGATCAAAGCGCTGGTGGCCACCAGCGCCCTCGGCATGGGCTTCGACAAGCCCGACCTCGGGTTCGTCGTGCACGTCGGCGCCCCGCAGTCGCCGGTCGCCTACTACCAGCAGGTCGGCCGGGCCGGGCGCGGCGTGGAGCGGGCCGAGGTGATCCTGCTGCCGGGCACCGAGGACCGCGAGATCTGGGCCTACTTCACCTCGCTCGCCTTCCCGCCGGAGCCGGTGGTCAGGGCCGTGCTGCAGGCGCTGGAGGAGCGGGGCCTGATGTCCACCCAGGCGCTGGAGACGGCCGTCGACCTGAGCCGCAACCGCCTGGAGATGATGCTCAAGGTCCTCGACGTCGACGGCGCGGTGCGCCGGGTCAAGGGCGGCTGGGAGGCGACCGGCCGGCCGTGGGACTACGACGCCGAGCGCTACTCCCGCATCGCCGGCGAGCGCAAGGCCGAGCAGGACGCCATGCTCGGCTATCTGACGACGACCGAGTGCCGTGAGGAATACCTCCGCAAGCGGCTCGACGACGAGGCCGCCAAGCCGTGCGGGCGCTGCGACAACTGCACCGGCAGGCACCGCTCGGCGCAGATCGCGGCCCCGGCCGTGGAGAGCGCCCGCGAGCGGCTGAGCAGGCCGGGCGTCGACGTCGAGGCGCGCAGGCAGTGGCCGACCGGGCTGTCCGACCTGTCCGGCCGGATCAAGCCAGACCTCGGCGCCGAGCAGGGCAGGGCGCTGGGCCGGCTGACCGACATCGGCTGGGGCAACCGGCTGCGGGAGCTGTTCAACGCTCCCGACGGGCCGATGCCCGACGACATGTTCAAGGCCGTGGTGCAGGTGCTGTCCGCCTGGGACTGGCGGGAGCGGCCGGTGGGCGTCGTCAGCGTGCCCTCCTCGACGCGGCCCCAGCTCGTCCGTGGCTTCGCCGAACGGCTGGCCCAGGTCGGCCGGCTCACCTACCTGGGGGAGCTCGGCTATCGGGCGGGACCGCCCGGACAGCAGTTCAACAGCGCCAAGCGGGTCCAGGCGGTCAGGGGGACCCTGGCCATGCCCAAGGACGTGGGCGCCGCGGTGGCCGCGTGCGGCGGGCCGGTGCTGCTCATAGACGACCGGATCGACACCGGCTGGACCATGACGCTCGCCGCCGCCCTGATCCGGCACGCGGGCGCCCCCGCGGTCCTGCCACTGGCCCTGGCCACCACGTCCTGATCAGTTGCTGCCCATCGCCACCAGGTCGTAGCCGCCGTAGACCGGGCTGACGTGCACGTTGGCGGCGGCCCGGCCACGCAGCGGTCCTTCGGCGTGACCTGGTGCTGCAGCGACGGCCCGTCGACGTACTCGCTGATGATGTACGGCTGGGTGTCGACCGCGCCGACCTCCAGCACCCGGGCCGTGCGGAACTCGGCCACCCGCCGGAACCGCCGTACGGCGGCGGCGTCGTCGTCGAGCCTGGAGTGCAGCAGCTTGATCGCCACCCGCTCGCCGGAAGAGGAAGTGCCCAGGTAGACGCTGCCTTGGCCACCCTCACCCAGGAAGGCGGTCAGTGTGTAGGAACCAACCGACCCAGGGTCGCCTGGTCGTAACGGACGCGAGCCCGCCATCCAGCTCCTTCAGTGGGTCAAACCCGGAGATCCCACCATCGAAAAGCCGGCACTAGAGGCGCGGACGCGCTCCCAGATGCACGATCGCCTTGGACGCCAGGCTGCACCCGGAGGCCAGGGCCTCGGCCGGCGGCTTGCCCGCCAGCCACGGCGGCAGGAAGCCGGCGCAGAACGCGTCGCCCGCGCCCGTGCCGTCCACGATCCGGTCCACCGGCTCGGCCGGCGCCCGGACCGGCTCCGGCCGGCCGTTGCCGAACCACAGCGCGCCCTCGGCGGTCATCTTGATGACGACCTGCGGGAACCACGCCGTCAGCACCTTGGCGGCCGCCTCGGGGTCGTCCCGGCCGGTCAGCACCTTGGCCTGGTCGATGTTGGCGAACAGCAGCTTGGCGCCACTGGTCCACTCCAGGAACGGCTCGGCCCCCGTACGCTCAAGAGGCGCGGAGGAGGCGCAGTCGACGGAGATCGACATGCCGGAGTGGTGCGCCATGTCGAGCGCGGCCAGGCCGGCGTCCCGGGAGCCTTCGTTGATCAGCGTGTAGCCGGACAGATGCAGGTGCCCGCCGCCATTGCTGAACAGGTCGCGCGGCAGATCCTCCGGCAGGAGCGCGGCGTTGGCGCCGGGATCGGACAGCATGGTCCGCTCACCCTTGTGCGTGACGAGCACCACGCAAGTGCCGGTCGGCCGCTCAGGATCCATGACGAGCCTGGCGTCCACGCCATAGCCCATCAGCTCCATGTCGCGGTTGCGCCCGGTGATGTCGGCGCCCCTGCGGCCGATGAAGGCCACTTCGGAGCCCTCGACCGCGAGCCACGAGGCGATGTTGGCCCCGGAGCCGCCACCATGCATGGTCACGATCGCCGGGGTGTCGCTCGCACGGGCAAGCGCATAACGGGCGCGAGCGACCGCGTCGGTCATGAGATCGCCCACCACGACGACCCGCGTCATGATGCCACCACCTTGCTGCCTTCGGATCGAGCCTGGCCACGGCAAAACTAACAGCTTCCGGGCTGCTCGTGGGGCGGACCCGGGACACCAGGCCTGAGTCGATGCACAAGCGTTGCCCAATACGCCCCGGAATTCTTGGCATGTGGGATGCGGGTTTACGCTCGTGACTGTGGAGGCACAATATCCGGCCCACTGGGAAGCCGACGTCGTCCTGGCCGACGGTGGCACCGCGCACGTGCGTCCGATCAGGCCCGCGGACGCCGACCGCCTGCGCGCCTTCTACTCCCGGCTGTCCGACGAGTCGATCTATTTCCGGTTCTTCGGGCCGCGGCCGCGGCTGTCGGACCGGGAGGTCGCGTGGTTCACCAACGTCGACTACCTCAGCCGGGTGGCGCTCATCGCCACCATCGGCACCGAGATGGTCGCGGTCATCCGCTACGACAGGACCGGGCCGGGCGAGGGGGAGGTGGCCTTCCTCGTGGAGGACGCCCACCAGGGCAGGGGAGTGGCCTCAGTGCTGCTCGAACACCTGGCCGCCACCGCCCGCGAGCGGGGCGTCGAACGGTTCGTCGCCGACGTGCTGCCCGCCAACATGAAGATGATGGGCGTGCTGCGCCAGGCCGGTTACACAGCCGAGACCCACTTCGCCGACGGCGTCGTACGCATGACTCTTGACCTGACCCCCACCGAGACCGCCACCGAGGTGACCACCGCGCGCGAGCACCGGGCCGAGGCCCGCTCGATCGCCAGGCTGCTCACCCCCGGCTCGGTCGCCGTCATCGGCGCCTCCCGCGAGCCGGGCGGCGTCGGCCACACCGCGCTGCGCAACCTGCTCGCCGCCGACTTCACCGGCCCCGTCTACCCGGTGCACCGCGAGGTGCGCGCCATGGCGGGCGTGCGCGCCTACCCGAGCGTGACGGCCATCGACGACGAGGTGGACCTGGCCGTCGTCGCCGTGCCCGCCGAGGGCGTGCTCGACGTGGTCAAGGAGTGCGCCGAGAAGGGCGTACACGGCCTGGTCGTGCTCTCCTCCGGGTTCGGCGAGACGGGCGAGGCGGGCCGGGACAGACAGGACGAGCTGGCCCGCATCGCCCGCTCCTACGGCCTGCGCGTGGTCGGCCCCAACTGTCTCGGCATCGCCAACACCGACCCCGCCGTCAAACTCAACGCCACCCTCGCCGCCACCGTGCCCGGCAGGGGCCGGGTGGGCTTCTTCAGCCAGTCGGGCGCGCTCGGCACCGCGCTGCTCCAGCGGGTCAAGGAGCGCGGGATGGGCATCTCGTCGTTCGTCTCCGCGGGCAACCGGGCCGACGTGTCGGGCAATGACCTGCTGCAGTACTGGGAGGAGGACGCCTCGACCGAGGTGATCCTGCTCTACCTCGAATCGCTCGGCAACCCGCGCAAGTTCACCCGGCTGGCCAGGCGCATCGCCCGGTCCAAGCCGATCGTGGTGGTCAAGAGCGGCGGCACCCCGGCCGGGCACTCCGCCGAGGAGCTCGGCCTGCCCGACTCGGCGATCAGCTCCCTGTTCGAGCAGGCCGGGCTGATCCGGGTCGACGACCTCATCCAGCTCTTCGACGTCGGTCAGCTCCTGGCCTACCAGCCGCTGCCCGCCGGCCCGCGCGTCGCCCTGATCACCAACTCCGACGCGCTCGGCCTGCTCGCCGCCGACGGGTGCCTCGCGGCGGGGCTGGAGCCCCGCCCTCCGGTCAACCTCGGCGCCACCGCGGAAGCCTCGGAATTCTGTACGGCACTCGCGGACGAGCTGGCCTCACCCGAGGTCGACGCGGCGGTCGTCATCTACATGCCGCCCATCCCCGGCGACACCACCGCCGTGGCCGCCGGGCTCCTGGAGATCTCGCGAGGCTCGGCCAAGCCCGTGCTCGCCACCTTCCAGGGCCATCTCGGCATGCATCCCTGCCTGCAGACCGGCGGCCCGGTCCCGGCCCGCGGCTCCATCCCGTCCTACGCCGCGCCGGAAGAGGCGGTCAGGGCGCTGGCCCTGGCGGTCCGCTACGCCACCTGGCGCGCCCGTCCCGTCGTCCCGCCGCCGGACCTCGACGACCTCGACACGGCCGGCGCCCGCGCCCTCGTCCACGAAGCGCTGACGGCAGGCGCCGCCGCCCTGCCTCCCACGCGACCCGAGACAGGCCCCGCCACCGACGGCCAGACCCCGGCGCCCGCCGACACTTCGGACGCCCCCGCTCAGGACGCCCCCGCTCAGGACGCCCCCGTTTCGGGCGCCCCTGCTCCGGGCGCCGCTCCAGCTCAGGGCCATGGAGGCGAGGCCGCCGCGGATTCCGTACGACCGCCGGCGGAGTATGCGGCGGTCCCCTCCACGGAGTCCGCGGGGGCGCCCCTGTTCGCCGAGGCGGGGCCGCCGGTGCGGATCGACGCCGCCGAGCTGCTCGCCCGCTACGGCGTCACCGTCTGGCCCGCCGAGGTGGTGCGCTCACCGGACGAGGCGGTCGTCGCCGCCGAGCGGCTCGGGTGGCCGGCGGTGCTCAAGGTGGCCGGCCCCGACGCCTCACGCCGCGCCGGCACCGTCCGGCTCGGCCTGCCGAACGCCGAGAGCGTCCGGCACGCCTACGCCGAGTTCGCCCAGCAGTTCGGCGACGATGTGGAGCTGGCCGTCCAGCGGATGGCCCCGCAGCCCGCCGTGCCCACGGTGGTGAGCGTCATCGAGGACCCCGCGTTCGGGCCGGTCGTGTCGTTCGGGCTGGGCGAGGTGACCGCCCGCCTGCTGCTCGACCAGGGCTTCCGCCTGGCTCCCCTCACCCGCGAGGACGCCGCCGCTCTGGTGCGGTCCGTACGCGCCGCGCCCCTGCTGTTCGGCGAGTACGGCTACCCACCCGTCGCGGTTGACGCCCTGGAAGACCTCCTGACCAGGGTGAGCCGCCTGGGCCACGACCTGCCCGAGCTGGGCCGGCTCGACCTGGACCAGGTGCTGGTGGGGGAGTCCGGAGTGATCGTCCTGGACGCGCGGGCCACCCTGCGCACCCCGCCCGGCCCCCGCCTCGACGGCGGTCCGCGCAGGCTGGGCGAGAGCCCCCGCCCCAACCGAGGCAGGTTTTCGTCAGGTTAAAAGACGTTATAGAGCGTTATGTCCGGCGGGTGGTTGCACTGTGTCGCCCTGGCAAACTGGGTCCATGAGGGAAACCCGAGTCTCAGCCGCGGGCCTGCGTGAAGCCATCGAGCGCAGCGGCTACTATCCCGACCTCGTCTCCGATGCGGTCGAATCCGCGCTGGGCAAGGAGGCCGTGACCGCGTTCGTGGTCCACCACGAGGCCACCTTCGATCCCGCCATGGAGGTGCGCAGGCACGTCACCGTCCTGGTTCTGTCCACCTCGAGGCTCCTGGTCTGTCACACCGACGAGCACCCGGCCGTGGAGGGCGTGTCCACCGCGCACGCCTCCACCACGTCGGAGGCGGTCCGGCTCAGCCGGATCCAGTCGGTGGCGGTCACCCGGGTGGTTCCCGAACCCGCCTCCTACGTGCCCGGCGTCCCTCCGACGGAGGTGACGCTCACGATCGGCTGGGGCGCCATCTCCCACGTGGATCTGGAGCCCGCGACCTGCGGCGACGAGAACTGCGAGGCCGACCACGGCTACACCGGCGCCATCACCGCCGACGACCTCTCCCTGCGCGTCAGCGAGGCCGCCGACGGCCCGGAGGCGGTCGCGCACGTCCTGTCGTTCGCCAAGGCCCTGTCCGAGGCCACCGCCGCCCACTGAGGCCCCGGATCGACGTGGACGACTCGCCGCCCACTGAGGCCCGGATCGGGGTGGACGACTCGCCGCCCACCCCGCCGGGCCGGGATCCCGGGGTCCGGACGTACGACCTGAGCGGGTTCGCGCGCATGGCCGGGGCGGGGGCGGGCGGATAGGATCGGGCCATGGAGACCGGACCGCTGGTGCCCGCGTACGGCGGGGCGGCGCTGTCCGATCTCGCCCGCTCCCTCCTGGCGGCGCTGGGCCTGGACGAGCCCAATGCGCTGGCCATCGCGCCCGCCGAGCGCACCTGCCTGTTCATCGTGGACGGACTCGGCGCGGAGTTGCTGCGCGCGCATGCCGACACGGCGCCGTTCCTGGCCGCCATCGCCGGCCGGACGCTGACCGCCGGCTTCCCCGCGACCACCGTCACGAGCCTGTGCTCGCTCGGCACCGGCCTGTCGCCGGGGGAGCACGGGATGATGGGCCTGATGCTCGCGGTGCCCGGCGCCGGACGGCTGTTCAACTGCCTGCGCTGGACCGGGATGGCGATGGATCCCAAGGAGTGGCAGCCGAGCGCGACGGTCTACGAACGGGCCGCGACGGCGGGGATCGAGCCCGTCTACGTCGCGCCCGCCGCCTACGAGGGCACCGGGCTGACCGAGGCCGTCTATCGCGGGGTCCGCTATGTGGGCGCCGAGACGGTGGACGAACGGGTGGCGCGGACCCTCGCCGAGCTGGCCCGCCCGCGAGCACACGTCACCGTCTATTACGGCGATCTCGACGCCACCGGACACCTGACGGGCTGGGGCAGCCCGGAGTGGCTGCGGCAGCTCGCGATCGTGGACGCCATGGCCGAGCGGCTGGCCGAGGGCCTGCCGCCGGGCACCGCACTGTTCGTGACGGCCGACCACGGCATGGTCAACGCCGTCGACAAGCTCGACGCCGAGGCGACGCCCGAGCTGATGCGCGGGGTCGCCATGCTGGGCGGCGAGGCCAGGGCCCGGCACGTCTACGCCGAGCCGGACGCCGCCGAGGAGGTGTTCGACGCCTGGAGCGAGGTGCTGCGCGGCCGCGCCTGGGTGGTCTCCCGGCAGGAGGCGGTCGAGTCCGGCTGGTTCGGACCCCGGGTGCGCGCCGACTGGCTGGGCCGCATCGGCGACGTCATCGCGGTGCCCTACACGGATCTGGCCATCATCGCCCCTGCCGCGCATCCGATCGAGGCCCTGTTCACCGGCTACCACGGCTCGATGACCATGGCCGAGCAGCACGTGCCACTTCTGGAGGTATCCACCCGATGAGCCCGCTGATCACCCCGGACGACCTGGCCGCCTCGCTCGACGGCGCGAGCGTGCTCGACGTGCGCTGGCGGCTCGGCGGGCCGCCCGGGATCGGCATGTACCGGGAGGGGCACCTGCCCGGCGCCGCCTTCTGCGACCTCGACGCCGACCTGACCGCCGCGCCCGGAGCGGCCGGTCGCCATCCGCTGCCGGACGCGGCCGCGTTCGAGGAGGCGATGCGGCGGCTGGGCGTGTCCGGCGGGCGGCCGGTGGTGGTCTACGACGACTCGGGCGCGATGGCCGCCGCCCGCGCCTGGTGGGTGCTGCGCTACTACGGGCATCAGGACGTACGCGTGCTCGACGGCGGTCTGGGGGCCTGGATCGCCGCCGGCCTGCCGGTCACCAAGGAGGAGCCCGAGCTCGCGCCCGGCGACTTCACCGCCGTCCCGGGCGGGATGCCGATGCTCGACGCGGACGAGGCGGCGGCGCTGGCCGCGTCCGGCGTGCTGCTCGACGCCCGGGCCGAGGAGCGCTACCGGGGCGAGGTGGAGCCGATCGACCCGGTGGCCGGCCACATCCCCGGTGCGGTCAGCGCGCCCACTACCGCCAACGTCGGCAGCGACGGCAGGTTCCTGCCGCCGGAGACGCTGCGGGCCCGCTTCACCGAGCTGGGGGTGGGCGAGGGCGTCCCGACCGGCGCCTACTGCGGATCCGGCGTGACGGCCGCCCACGAGGTGCTCGCCCTGGAGGTGGCGGGCCGGCCCGCCGCCCTCTACGTGGGCTCCTGGTCCAACTGGGTCGCCGACTCCGCAAGGCCGGTCGCCACCGGCTGATCGCCCGCCCCGAAGCAGACGAACCCCAGCACCCCGGTCTTGGCCGAGGCGTACGCCAGCGCCGTGGCCGGGGCGTGGCCCGCCGCGAGCAGCTCGTGGAAGCGGATCATCAGGGCCAGCGCGTCCTCGTCGCGCACCGGCACCAGCCCGGCGACCACGCATGCCGCGCCCCGGGTCAGGAACGTACCGGCCAGCCCGAGCGGCGCGCCGTCGGTGGGCGTGCGCGCCATCCCGGAGTCGCACGACGACAGCACGACGAGCCTGGCCGCCTGGGCCATGCCCAGCAGGTCGTAGGCCATCAGCGGGCCGTCGTCCAGCGTGATGCTGGACAGCAGCGGGCTGCGCGCGTGGAACACCCCGTGCGCCGCCAGGTGCAGCACGTCGGCGGACTGCAGCGCGGCCAGCACCGGGCCGGTCCGCGCCGGCACCTCACGCCCGCGCGGATGGCAGGCGAGCACCCGATCGACCTCCTCGCGGGCGTGCGCGAGGCCCGGCCCGACCGCCGCGATCACCGTGCTCGGTTCGGTGACGGGTGCCCGGCGGGTGGCGCCCAGCCAGGCGGCGGCGCTCGCGGCCACACTCACCGGCCGCTCGCGCAGGCTGGGCAGCGTGGCCCAGGGCAACGTGTGCAGCGCCCCGGTGGGCACCAGAACCAGCGGCCGGTCCCCGATCTCATCGCCGATGGGCCCCAGCAACAACCGCTCCAACGCAGCGGCCGGCTCAGCCGTATGACGCACGCTCAGCGGCTCGTCGACACCCCCGCCGCCCGGCTCGCCGGTACTCCCGCCAGCAGGCTCCCCGGCACCTCCGTCAGTCGGATCCCCGGTACTCCCGCCAGCAGGCTCCCCGGCACCTCCGTCAGTCGGGTCCCCGGTGATCCCGTCGGTGGGATGCCCGGCGACTCCGCCGGCGGGAGATTCGAGGGGTTCGGCGGGTGGGTCTTCGGTGAGGAGGCCGTCGCGGAGGGTGGCGCGGCGTAGTGAGTAGCGCAGGCGGATGAGCGCCTCGGTGACCGGCAGCAGCGCGCCGAGCCGCCGCAGCACCACCCGCTCATCGGTGATCACGACGGCGACCAGCGACTCACCGTCGGGGACGAACTCCACCAGCGCGGCCCGGCCCAGCGCGGCACGCACCTGGCCGAGGCCCGCGGGGGAGCAGGCGTGCGCGGGAGCGGCCACCGCCCGCCAGCGTTCGGCCCACTCGAACACCTCCTCCGCGCCCCCGTCGCGTACCGCGAGCCGCAGCCCGAAGGCCGCCAGCCGCTCGCCCGCCCTGACGGCGTGCGCGCGCAGCGCCGGGTCGTCGAAGGCGTCGGCCTGGTCGCCCACCTCGGCCAGCCCCTCGCGAACCGCCCGGAACGCCGCCGCGACGTCCTCCTGCAGCGCCGCCTCCAGCGCGAGCGCGTGCTGGCGTACGGGACCCGGCACCTGCGCGGCCTGGGCCAGGCGGCCGGCGTGCGAGTCGGCGAGCAGAGACGTCAGCCGGGTGCCGGCGGGAGCCCGGGGCTCGCACCGCCTGGCGTGCGCCGTGAGCCGGGCGAGCTGGGCCGAAGCGGCCGGATGGTCGTCGACGGCCAGCGCGGTCTCCGCCGCCACCAGCCGCAGCGCGGCCGCCTCCGCCGCGTTGGCGGTGTCCTCCAGCTCGCTCGCGCATTTGATCAACTCGGCCAGCAGGGCGGCGGTCGGCGGCTCCAGAGCGAGCCTGGCCCGCAGCACGACCTCCCTGGCCAGCGGTAGCCACGCCCGCCGATCCTGCGCCGACAGCTCCCGCATGGCCCGCTCGGCCACCGTCATCGCCTCGTGCGGGTCACCGGTGAGCAGCTCCACCTGGGCCAGCTTCAGCCGCGCCTCGGCCAGCGCCGTGTGCGCGCCGGTCCTGTCCAGGTCGGGTACGGCCAGGCTCAGCAGAGCCCTGGCCTCGCCCGGCAGGTGGGCGGCCAGCAGCGCGGCGGCGAAGTCGGCGCGCATCGTGGCCAGCCGCTCGGGATAGCCGAACAGGGTGTCCTCGGCCGCGCGGTAGTGGGTGAAGGCGCCGCTGACGTCGCCGCGCCGTACCGCGAGAAAGGGCAGATTGGCGGCGGCCAGGCGGGTCAGGTGGCGGAGCCCGGCGTGCCGGGAGATCTCCAGGCAGGCGCCGATGTCGCGCATGGCGTCGTCCCAGTCGCCTCGGTAGGCGTGCACCAGGCCGCGGTTGAGCAGGCCGCCGGCCAGGAACCTGCGGTCGTCGACGGTGCCGGGGGCGGCGGCGAGGGCCCGCAGCGCCCGGTCGCAGGAGGCGATGGCCTCCTGGTAGCGCCCGAGGTGGGCCAGGGCGACGGCCCGCTGGGTGTCGAGCTTGGCGCGGTCGAGCGGCGACAGGTAGGCCCAGGCGAGGGCGGCGACCCGGAGCGCCTGGAGGGGATGGCCGCGCTCGGTGCGGACCGTCACCAGCGAGAGCCTGGCCTGCGCCCGCCGCTCGGCGGGCGCGCCCACGGTGCGGATGGCCTGCCTGAGATGCTCCTCCGCGCCGGGCAGATCGCCGAGCTCACGCGCCGCCAGCGCCATGGCCCGCAGCGCCACCACCTCCGCCTCGGTGGCGCCGGCCGCCTCGGCCGCGTGCAGGATGGTACGGCCGGCGTCGAGGGCCTGCGCGGGATCCACCACCGACCGCAGGACGGCCATCTCCGCGGCCCGTACGAGCAGGGTGGCGTCCGGGGAACGGCCGGGCGGTCGGTGCTTGTCCGGTGTCGCCATGTGTGCCTCGGTTGGTGGTACGGCGGGCAGGCGCGGCCCGGCCGGGTCGTTCACGGGCGGACGCGCACCCACCTGGTCTGGACGGGCTCCTGACCGGGGCGGTGACAGACCACGCTGAGCCAGCCGGGTGGCAGGCCGGTGGCCGCGAACTGGCCGCTGTCGGCCAGGCTCCTGGTGAGCGTCAGGTGCGGGGTGCGGACGTCGACGTGACTGCCCTCGCAGGGGGTCGGGAACACCTGGCCGACCACGTCGATGAGCCCGTCGCCCACGGTCACCTCCAGGTCGAAGGTGAGCCCGGCGGCGACGAACCGGACCGTGCGCGGGCCGTCCGCTCCGCGCACGCCACGAGCGGTGGCGCCCTCGGCGGGCATCGCGGTCACCGCCCGAGGCACCCGCAGCTCGAAGACGTCCCGGGCCGCGGCGGACACGTGGCCCGGGATCGGATCGTTGCCGGAGGCGAGCCTGAGGGCCGCCAGGAAGTATTCGTCGTTGATCATTGCACCGTCTCCTGTAGTGAGATCAGGGTGCGCAGTTTTTCCAGGCACCGGGCCCTGGTCGGGCCGACGCTACCGACGGGGACGCCCAGCCGCAGGGCCATCTGACGGCTGCCGAGGTCGGTCGCGACGAGGTGGAGCAGGGTGCGGCACGGCTCCTGCAGGGCGGAGACCGTCTGCCAGAGCAGGCGGTTGCCGTCGGCCTCCAGCACGGCGGACGCCGGGTCGGGGGCGTCGCCGAGCTCGAAGCCGGCGGCCGGCGGCGTCTTGCGCACCAGCAGGATCGCTTCGCGCCGGGTGGTCGTCGCGAGCCAGGCGCCGACCAGCGCGGGCTCCCTGATGCTGTGGAGATGCTCCAGCAGGCGCAGCCAGGCGCCCTGAACCGCGTCCGCCGCGTCCGCCTCGTTCAGCCCGCACGCGCGGGCCACCGCCCACATCCGCGGGCCGAACCTGGACTCGAGCTCGTCCCAGGCGAGCTGGTCGCCGTCGGCCGCGGCTGAGAGCAGCTCCGCTGGATCGCGTGGGTCCTGCATACGGCCTCCTTTCCGACCCGCACGGCGAGGCGAATCTGCCTCCCCGTGATCGTCTGGGGACTGAGCGTAAACTCTACAGATTCGACGGGACGAGAACTCCCAGATCGGGAATTTGCCGGGTGACCTGGGGGTCGAGCACCCGCAGCGCCGCCTCCTTGGCCGGCAGGTCCCGCGCGGCGTCGGCGATGGCCCCCGCGACGATGGCCGTGGCGAACGACGTGCCGCTCCAGGAGGCGTACCCGGCGAACTCGCCGCGCTCCAGGAAGCTGCTCGTCAGCCACTCGCCGGGGGCACAGGCGTCCACCCACGAGCCGTGGGCCGAGAACGGGGCCCGGCGTTCGAGCGTGTGGTCCACGGCGCCCACCGCGATCGTGCCGGCCAGCGCGGCGGGGTAGAAGGGCCGGTCCGAGGCCGTGTTGCCGGCGCACGCGACGGCCACCGTGTCCGTCAGCTCGGCGAGCGCGTCGGCCAGCAGCGGCGGCGGCCTGCCGTCGAAGGTGTGGCCGCCGAAGGACAGGTTGAGCACCTGCGGCGGCCGGTCGCGCATCCGGTGCAGCGCCCGGACCACGCTCGCCTCGTCGCCCACCCCGTCGCCGTCGAGCACCCGGCTCACCCGCAGCGACACGCCGGGCGCCCCGCGGACGAGCAGGCCCGCCAGGAAGGTGCCGTGCCCGGCCTGCGAGCCCTCGGTCGCGTCGGCGTCCTCGGCGCTGGTCCGGGCGTACCAGTCGCTGTCGGACCACCACCGGTGCGCGGCCACGCCGGAGTCGACCAGCCCCACCACCACCTGGGACCTGGCCCTGCCCGGCCGGTGGGAGATGGGCGGGCAGGGGAAGGGCCTGGTCGCCGGGCCGCCGAAGAACAGGGGCTGCCCGGCGAAGACGTGGTTGGGCGAGGCCCGGAAACCGTGCTCGCGCAGCTCCCTGGTGATCTCGCACGGGTCCACCCCGGACGTCAGGTGGATCACGCAGACGCCGTCGGCCTCCGAGACCGCCTGGGTCCAGCGTGCGGCGGCCGACAGGGCGCTGCGGTCCGTCAGGATCTGGCCTGGGCGGATGAGCGCCTCGCCGGCTCGTTCGATGTCCATGAGCGGGTATCTTTCCCAGCCGGCTCGGCTGTCACATGCCACACGCGCACCAACTTGGTATGGCCGTGCACTGGTTTCCGATTACAACCGACGGTAGTCTCTCCCTAGTCACTTGTGATCATCCCAGGACGAGGCCGTTGGGGAAGGCGCACCTCGTACCGAATCGGGAGGTCCGGTGTCTGCTCGTGGCGTGCTCTACGTCCACTCGGCTCAGCCCGCGCTGTGCCCTCATATCGAATGGGCGGTCGCGGGTGTTCTAGGCGTGCCCGTGGACCTGACCTGGACCCCGCAACCCGCGGCGCCCAATGTGGTGCGGGCGCAGGCGGAGTGGGAAGGCCGGCCGGGCATCGCGGCGGCCATCACCTCCTCCCTCATGGGCTGGCAGCGCATCCGGTTCGAGATCACCGAGGACGCCTCGCCGGGCGTCGACGGCTCCCGGCATGCCTACACGCCGACGCTCGGCGCCTTCAGCGCGGTCATCGGTGCCGGGGGCGACATCCTGATCCCCGAGGATCGGCTGCGCGCCGTGATGCTGACGGCCGCCCAGGGGCGCTCCGTGCTGGAGGACGAGCTGGACAAACTGCTCGGCAAGCCGTGGGACGAGGAGCTGGAGCCGTTCCGCTACGCGGGCGACGGCGCTCCCGTCCGCTGGCTGCACGCCGCCGTCTGAGGTGCGCCCCTCGACCGCGACCACCCGAACCCGCGACCACCCGGGCCAGCGACCAGCCGGGCCAGCGACCAGCCGGGCCAGCGATACCCGGGCCCGCGACGACGACCCGAGCCCGCGACAGCCCGAGCCCGCCTATGCGAAAGGGCCCCGCACCTCACGGTGCGGGGCCCTTCGTGTCACTGGGTCACAGGGGGATGTTCCCGTGCGCGCCCCTGGCGGGGGTGGCCTGGGCGAGGACCTTGGCGATCGCGCCGCGGGTCTCCACCGGCTCGATGACCTCGTCGATCACGCCCAGATCCCGCGCACGGGCGAGCCCGCCCGCCGGCTTCTCGTGCTCCCTGGCGAGCCGCTGCTCCAGCCCGGGCCGCTCCTCCTCCGGAGCGGCGCTCCTGGCCGGCGCCCCGGCAGATAACCCGGAACGTCCACAAGGACAACCAACGGCACTCCGAGAGCGTCACACATACGGACGAAGCGAGCGGCTTTCTCGGCGGACGTGGCGTCGAGGCAGCCGCCGAGCCGCAGCGGGTCGTCGGCGGGCCGGTCCGGTCGCCGAGCGCGGACCTTATGCGCCCTTGAACACGACGGTCACGTTGTGGCCGCCGAAGCCGAAGGAGTTGTTGACCGCGGCGATGTCACCATCGGGCAGCGTGCGGTTCGCGCCGTGGACGAGATCCACTTCGATGCCGTCATCGATGGTGTCGAGGTTGATGGTGGCGGGGACGATGCGCTCCTGGAGCGACTTGACGGTGAAGACGGACTCGATGCCGCCCGCGCCGCCCAGCAGGTGGCCGGTCATGGACTTGGTCGAGGTCACCAGCGGGTGCGCGCCGATGGCCTTGGCCACGGCCTGCACCTCGATGACGTCCCCGGCGGGCGTCGAGGTGGCGTGCGCGTTGACGTGCTTGATGTCCCGGCCGGTGAGCTCGGCGTCGGTGAGCGCGTGCGTCATCGCCATGCTGATGCCGCGGCCCTCGGGCTCGGGCTTGGTGATGTGGAAGGAGTCGGCCGAGTAGCCGACACCGCTGGCGTAGGCGTAGATCCGCGCGCCGCGGGCCTTGGCGTACTCCTCGGACTCCAGCACCAGGATGCCGGCGCCCTCGCCGAGCACGAACCCGTCACGGTCGCGGTCCCAGGGCCGCGAAGCGCCCTGCGGGTCGTCGTTGCGGGTGGACATGGCGCGGGCGGCGGCGAAGGCCGCCACGTTGAGGCCGTGGATGGCGGCTTCGGTGCCGCCGGCGACCACCACGTCGGCCCGGCCGGCCCTGATCATGTCCATCGCGTAGCCGATGGCCTCGGCGCCGGAGGCGCAGGCGGACACGGTGGCGTGCACCCCCGCCTGGGCGCCCAGGTCGAGGCCGATCCAGGCGGCGGGGCCGTTGGGCATGAGCATCGGCACCGTGAAGGGCGACAGCCGGTTCCAGCCGCGCTCCTTGTAGGTGTCGTAGGCGGACAGGGTGGTGTTGATGCCGCCGATGCCGCTGGACACGACGACGCCCAGCCGCTCCGGCGCCACCTCGGGCGCACCCGCGTCCTGCCACGCCTCACGCGCGGCGACCATGGCGAACTGCTCACTGCGGTCGAGACGTCGTGACTCGGGCCGCGGCAGCACCTCGGCGGGGTCGACCGCGGCCGTCCCCGCGAACGTCACGGGGACGGTGTCGATCCAGTCCTCGGTGAGAGTCCTGACGCCCGACTGACCGGCGAGGAGCGCCGACCAGGACGAGTTGACGTCTCCACCGACGGGCGTCGTCGCGCCGAGCCCGGTGACGACGACACGTACCCGGTTTGCACTCACGTTTCGCACTCCTTGTCGATCAGTAGGCAGGGACTTAGTTCTGGATGAAGGTGAGGACGTCCTTGACCGTCTTCAGGTTCTTGAGCTGGTCGTCAGGGATCTCGACGCCGAACTCGTCCTGGGCGGCCACGGCGATCTCGACCATGGACAGGGAGTCGATGTCGAGGTCGTCCACGAAGCTCTTCTCGGGGGTGACCTCGGTGGCGGGAATGCCGGTGATCTCGTTGATGATCTTGCCGAGGCCCTCGAGGATGTCCTGCTCGGTGGCAGCCATGTCCTAGTTCTCCTTAGTTTTTTCTGGGTTCTGCACGGCTTCGCCGTACAAGCTGTGACATGCGTACGGCGCGTGTGCCGTACGCGATCCTATGGAATCTCGATGACCTGTCCCGCATAGGTCAGGCCGGCGCCGAAGCCGAGGATGAGCGCGAGCCCGCCCGAACGGATCTCGCCGCGCTCCAGCATGCGCGAGAGCGCGAGCGGGATGGACGCGGCGGAGGTGTTGCCGGCCGTGACGATGTCGCGGGCGACGACGGCGTTGTCGGCGCCCAGCTTGCGCGCGATGGACTCGATGATGCGCAGGTTGGCCTGGTGCGGGATGAAGGCGGCCAGCTCGGACGGATCCACGCCCGCGCGCTCGCAGGCCAGCTTGGCGACCGGGTGCAGCGCGGTGGTGGCCCACCGGAACACCGTCTGGCCCTCCTGGCCCAGTGAGCCGTGGCGGTCGGGGATCCGGATGGCCTCGTACTTGTCACCCGAGCTGCCCCAGACGACGGGGCCGATGCCCGGCGTGTCGGAGGGGCCCACCACCGCGGCGCCGGCGCCGTCGGCGAAGATCACGGCGGTCGACCGGTCGGTCCAGTCGAGCCACTGCGAGAGCTTTTCCGCGCCGATGACGAGCACGTGCTTGGCCGAGCCGCCGCGGACGGCGGAGTCGGCGGCGGCCAGCGCGTAGCAGAAGCCGGAGCAGGCCGCGTTCACGTCGAACGCGCCGGGGGAGTCGATGCCGAGGCGGTGCGCCACGACGGCGGAGGAGTTGGGGATCTGGCTCTCCAGCGTGCAGGTCGCCACGATCACCAGGTCGATGTCGGCCGCGGACAGGCCGCTGGCGGCCAGCGCCTTGCCGCCCGCCTGGGTGGCCATGTCGACAAGGCTCTCTCCGTCGGCGACCCGGCGCTCCTTGATGCCGACCCGTGACTGGATCCACTCGTCGTTGGTGTCCATGGTCTTGGCAAGGTCGTCGTTGGTGACGACCTTGGAGGGCTGGTAGTGGCCGAGTGCCAGCACCTTCGCACCGGGTGCGGTGTCGAGAATCCTCACGGGGTCAGCTCCCTGGCGGCATCGAGATCATCTGGGGTCTTGAGTGCCACGGTACGCACCCCGCGCAGGCCACGCTTGGCCAGCCCGGTCAGAGTGCCGCCGGGCAGCAACTCGATCATCGCGGTGACACCGAGATCGGCCATGGAGGTCATGCAGGCGTCCCACCTGACGGGACTGCTCACCTGGTTGACCAGGCGGCGCATGAGCTCAGCGCCGTCGGTCACG
The DNA here is from genome assembly GCF_014646515.1 of Nonomuraea glycinis. Lineage (GTDB taxonomy): Bacteria > Actinomycetota > Actinomycetes > Streptosporangiales > Streptosporangiaceae > Nonomuraea > Nonomuraea glycinis. Next base: position 215,208 of record NZ_BMNK01000008.1, on the reverse strand, counting down.
ACCTGACCGTCGGCGTTGGAGAGCAGCTTGACCCGCGGGTCGGCGGGCTGGACCTGCTGGGCGGCCTCGCGCAGCTGGTCGACCGCCGGGGCCATGTGGACGGTGTGGAAGGCGCCCGCCACGGACAGCGGGATCAGGCGGGCACGGGCGGGCGCGTCGTCCTTGAACGCGGCCAGCTGCTCCAGCGTGCCGCCGGCGACGATCTGCCCGGCGCCGTTGACGTTGGCGGGCGTCAGCCCGTGCTTGTCGAGCGCGGCGAGCACGTCGGCCTCGACGCCGCCCAGCACCGCCGTCATGCCGGTCGGGGTGACCCCGGCGGCCTTGGCCATGGCCTGGCCGCGCTCGCGCACCAGGGTCAGCGCCTGCTCCGGGGTCAGCACCCCGGCCAGGGCCGCCGTGGCGAACTCGCCGACACTGTGACCGGCGAGCAGGCCGGGGGTCACGCCGAGCGCCTCGGCCGAGGCCAGCGCGGCGGCGACCAGCAGCGGCTGGGCGATCGCGGTGTCGCGGATCTCGTCGGCCCCGGCGGTCGTGCCGTAGGCGATCAGGTCCAGGCCGGCGACGTCGGACCAGGCGGACAGCCGGTCGGCGAGACCGGGCAGCTCAAGCCACGGTGTGAGAAAGCCGGGAGTTTGGGCGCCCTGGCCTGGCGCGACGAGTACAAGCACGTACTTAACCCTGCCCTGTAGATGTCCGACACGCTGATGAAGATCTGAACGAACTTTGTCCGGGGTGATTTGTAGGAAGCCCACAATGTGAGTTTCGGCGCTGTTACGTTAGCGTCCGCCAGGTCTCCGCGCTCTCGGCGAGCCTGCCCAGGATGAGCCCCACCTGGAGGGTGAAGGCCGAGCGGCCCTCCGTCGGCTGATAGCCGGTCAGCTCGGTGATCTTCTTGAGCCGATAGCGGACCGTGTTCGGGTGCACGAACAGCAGCCGCGCGGTGGCCTCCAGCGAGGTGCCCTGCTCCAGGTAGGTGGCCAGCGTATCGAGCAGCGGGGTGCCGGCCAGCGGCAGATGGACGTTCTCGATGAGCTGCTCGCGGGCGTCGGTGTCGCCGTTGAGCGCCCGCTCCGCCAGCAGGTCCTCGGCGTCCACCGGGCGCGGGGCGTCCGGCCAGCCGGAGGCGGCCTGCAGCCCGGCCAGCGCGGCCCTGGCCGAGCGGGCGGCGGCGTGCAGGTCGGGCACCTCAGGGCCGATGACGATCGGGCCCTCGCCGAAGCGGGCCACGACCTGCTTGGCCGCGTCGTCGACGCTGGTGGCGCCGCCCACGATCACGATCAGCCGGTCGGCCTGCACCCCGGCGAGCAGGTCCATGCCGATGCGGCGGCCGCGCTCACGCAGCCCGTCGATCACCGCGCGCGGGTCGCCCTCGGGGGCGTGACCGGCGATGACCACCACCGGGGAGGACGTCCAGCCGAGCGCCGCCGCCCAGGAGTGCAGGCCGTCGTCGACCTCGCCGCGGACCAGCGCGTCCACGATCAGCGCCTCCAGCCTGGCGTCCCAGGACCCTCGGGCCTCGGCCTCGCGGGCGTAGACGTGCGCGGCGGCGAAGGCCACGTCGCGGGTGTAGCGGAGCATGGCCTGCTGGAGCTGGTCCCCGCCGCCGGGCGCGGCCAGCTCGTCGGTCTGCGCCTCCACCACCTGGACGACGACCCTGACGATGTCGACGGTCTGCTGCAGCGAGATGGAGCGCTTCAGCTCGCGCGGCGCGGTGCCGAAGAACTCGATGCTGGGCGTGGGCCGGTCCTCGCCCGCGTGCTGGAACCACTCCACGAACGCGGCGATCCCGGCCTGCGCCACCAGGCCCACCCATGAGCGATCCTCGGCGCTGAGCGCGCGAAACCACGGCAACTGCTCGTCCATACGGGACATGGCCGCCGTGCCGAGCGAGCCCATGGCGCGCTCGAGCCTGCGAGTGGTGTCCTCCCGGGTCCGGTCTGTCACGCCTTCTAGAGTGCCAGGTCCGGCTAGATGACCGCGACGGCGGTTATCAGGCCGATCGCCACGTGGGTGACCGCCAGCAGGCGGGCGCCCGGCTGCAGCTCGGGCTCCTTGACCAGGTCACGCACCGAGATGCCCACCACCCGGTCGAACAGCAGCATCGCCAGGGTCTGCACCACGATGCCGACCAGGCCGAACACCGCCGTGCCCGCCAGGCCCTCGGCCAGCCGCCCGCCGGAGGACCAGATGGAGGCCGCCACGATCAGCCCGATCGCGGCCATCGCCGAGGCCGCCAGCAGCGTGGCGTTGGGATTGCGGTCGGTCCGGATGACCTCGCTCAGCCTGCCGGGCGTGGCGAGGTCGATCACGTAGAAGCCGACGATCAGCAGGATCACGCCGACGGCGGCGTAGGAGGCGATGGCGCCCGCGCCGCGGACGAGGATCTCCAGGAGGGCGTTCATGATTGCTCGATTCGGTGAGGTACGAAGGACGAGGTGTCGTCGGTGATCAAGCCGGTGGTCTCCCTGATGCCCAGCCCCGCGGCCTCGTCGGCGATCATCCAGGCGCCCAGCACGGGCCGCTGCCCGTCGAAGTCGGGCAGCGCCTCGAAGCCCTGGAAGACGTAGCCCTCCTGGCCGTAGGAGCCGGGCGTCTCCTGACCGCCGGACGGGGTGACGATCCGCATGGAGGCGCCCTCCCGGCCGAGCAGCGGCTTGGCGATGTAGGAGGTCAGGTCGCGGGGGCCGTCGAGATAGGCCGGCAGCAGGTTGGGATGGCCGGGGAACAGCTCCCACAGCACGGCCAGCAGCGCCTTGTTGGACAGCAGCGCCTTCCACAGCGGCTCGATCCAGGTGCCGTGGCGTACCGCGTGCCGCCCGAACGGCTCGGCCAGCATCCACTCCCACGGGTAGAGCTTGAACGCCGAGCGGATCATGCGCTCTTCGACGTCGACGAAACGGCGGTTGAGCGCGTCCCAGCCGATGTCCTCCATGGCGACCGCGACGGTCTGCCGGCCGGCCTGCTCGGCGGTCTCCTGGAGGTACGCGAGCGTCATCGCCTCCTCGCCGGACTCGTCCCGGTTGGTCCAGGCGAAGTGGGTGGGTCCTGGCGGCAACGGCAGCTCCCGCCAGCGGTCGATGAGCCGCTCGTGGATGGAGTTCCACTGGTCGTCGCCGGGGTGGGTGTCCTTCAGCCAGAACCACTGCACGACCGACGACTCCAGCAGCGAGGTCGGCGTGTCGGCGTTGTACTCCAGCAGCTTGGCCGGGCCGGTGCCGTCGTAGCGCAGGTCGAAGCGGGCGTACAGGTGCGGGTCACGGCGCTCCCAGGAGCGCGCCACGTCGGCGGCGGCCCACTCGGGGATGGCGAAGTCGGCCAAGCGGCCCGCGGCGACCACGTGCTCGGCGGCGCTCAGGCACATGCCGTGCAGCTCCTCGACCTGCTCCTCCAGCGACTCCACCTCCGCCATGGAGAAGGCGTAGTGCACGGACTCGTCCCAGTAGGGCCTGCTCAGGCCTTCGGGGTGGGCCGCGCGGTGGTAGGCGAGCCCCTGGCCCTCGATCGTCTTCTCCCAGTCGTCCCTGGGCGTGCCTCGCTCGCGCCGCACGGGTCAGCTGCCTCCGCTGCGGAAGCTGCCGAAGCCGCCTCGCTGGATCTCACGGCCGGCGCGGGACTTGATGCCGACGTCCGAGGGGCGGTAGCTGGTGCCCGCCCGCACCCGGCTGCCGATCCGGGTGCCGCCGTAGTACCAGAGGTAGGCGCCGCGCGAACCGCCGTAGTAGTGGCTGCTGCTACTGCTGCCGTTGTCGTCCTCGTCGCAGAGGTCCTCGTCGACCACCTGGTAGGAACCGTCGTCGAACTGGTTGTTCATGTCCACGCAGTCGGCGGTGACCTCGTCGTCGTTCTGGGTGACCGCGCAGTAGCCGACCACCATGACCGAGACGACGCCGACGACCGTCAGGGTGATCACGTTGGACGACTTCGACCGCTTCTTCGGGCGATGGGGTGGGTGGGGTGAGGGTGGCGTGTAGGCCATCTAGCTCCTGCTCTCTCCGGCCGGACAGACTATCGGTGAGGGCCTCCGGCATCAATCGACGGCCTGCTCCTTTGGTATTCATGAACGTATGGAACCGATCGAGGCGTTCCAGGAAATCGCCTTTCTCCTGGAACGGGCGGGCGAGCCCGCCTACCGCGTGCGCGCCTTCCGCCGCGCCGCCTCGGTCGTCGCCGACCTGCCCCATGAGGAGCTGGTACGGCTGGCGGACGCGGGTGGCCTGGCCGATCTGCCGGGCATCGGGAAGGTGACCGCGCTGGTGATCACCGAGGCGCTGGCCGGTCAGGTGCCGACCTATCTGCGCAGGATACGGGCCACCGAGGGGACCGACCTCGACGACGAGACGGCGGCGCTGCTGGCCGCGCTCAAAGGCGACCTGCACAGCCACTCCGACTGGTCCGACGGCGGCGCGCCGATCGAGGAGATGGCCGCCGCCGCCCGGTCGCTCGGCCACGAGTACCTGGCGCTGACCGACCACTCGCCCCGGCTGAAGATCGCGAGTGGCCTCCCCGCGGACCGCCTGCGCGAGCAGCTCGACCGGGTGGCCGAGCTCAACCGGCGACTCGCGCCCTTTCGGGTGCTGACCGGCATCGAGGTCGACATCGACCTCGACGGCGGCCTCGACCAGGAGCCCGAGCTGCTGGAGCGGCTGGACGTGGTGGTGGCCAGCGTGCACTCCAAGCTGCGGATGCCCGGCCCGGAGATGACCCGCAGGATGGTCATGGCGATCGCCGATCCGCGGGTGGACGTGCTGGGGCACTGCACCGGGCGGGTGGTGCGGGCCGGTGGCGCGCGCGGCGAGCGCCGGCCGGAGTCGGCGTTCGACGCCGAGATCGTCTTCGAGGCGTGCCGGAGCTTCGGCGTGGCCGTCGAGATCAACTCCAGGCCGGACCGGCTCGACCCGCCCAAACGGCTGCTGCGCCAGGCGTACGAGCAGGGCTGTGTCTTCGCCGTCAACTCCGACGCGCACGCGCCGGGCCAGCTCGACTGGCAGCGGCACGGGTGCGAGCGGGCGGCGCGGTGCGGGATCGAGCCGGCGCGGATCGTCAACACCTGGCCGCTGGAGGAGCTGCTGGCCTGGACGAGATGACGCTGTATCCCCTGCGGGCACGCGATTGTCGGTGGCCGAGCGTACCGTCACAGGTGTGAATCGCACCGACCGGCTCTACGCGCTCGTCGAGGACCTGCGCGCCATCGCGCCCCGCCGCCGTTCGGCCCGCGAGCTCGCCGCCCGGTTCGAGGTGAGCGTGCGCACGATCGAGCGCGACATCACCGCTCTGCAGGAGTCGGGGGTGCCGATCTACGCCGAGACCGGCCGCACCGGCGGCTACACCCTGGACAAGAAGATGTCCCTCCCGCCACTCAACTTCACCCCCGCCGAGGCGGTGGCCATCGCCGTGGCGCTCGGCAGGGCGGGCGACCAGCCGTTCGGCAGGCAGGCGCGCAGCGCGTTACGCAAGGTGGTCGCCGCCATGCCCGGCACCGAGGGCGAGCTCGCCAGGGAGCTGGCCCGCCGGGTGCTCGTCGCCGAGCCGCCCGAGCCCGCCGGCGGGATCCGGCCGCTCGGCGCGGCGGGCGTCTCGCGCGCGATCGAGGAGGCGCTGCTGCGCCGACGCGTGCTCCGGCTGGACTACGCCGACGCCAAGGGCGCGCTGACCTCCCGGGACGTCGAGCCGGGCGTGTTCCTGGGCGGCCGGGGCGGGTTCTGGTATCTCGTGGCCTGGTGCCGCCTGCGCGATGACGTGCGCGTCTTCCGGTTCGACCGGATCGCCGCGGCGACCGTCACCGCCGAGCGCTGCCCGGAGCGGCCGGTGGAGGGGTTCGCGGCCGAGGTGCCGGAGATGGTGATGCACGGCGCCGTTCTCGATTAGTCGTTCGAAAACACCGACATAGGGTTGTCGCGTCGGCGTTGGAGTATGGCCTGTGTCGAACGCGTCGCGGGCCGGGGAGATGCCTTCCCCGCGCCCCGGGCCCGCTTTCGCGAGTGACCGGTCTGCCCCTGGACCCGCCGCCGACCGCCGAGCGGCGGCGCGTCCAGGGCTCATACGGCTCACAGCCGGACTGCCGCCGGTCACCGCTCCAGCAGCGTGGTGGCTCACGGCCGGACTGCCGCCGGCCACCGCTCCAGCGGCGCGGTGGCTCACAGGCGGGCCGCCGCCAGCCATCGCTCCAGCAGCGCGCGCTCGCCGTGCACGGTCACCCCGTCGGCCGGGCGCCTCCCGTACACCAGGAGCAGCAGGTCGGCGGCGGGTGCGGGCACCGCGGCGTCGCCCTTGGCGTGCCCGCGCGCCCAGGAGATCCCGCCGCCGGGCTCCTGGACGAACGTCCACTCGCCCGGCGTGTCCGTGGCGTGCAGGTGGAAGGTGGTGCCCGCCACGCCCTCCAGCGCGGCCAGGCGCTTGGTGACCCAGCCGGCGGACGACACGTTGTCGAGGAACTCCTCGACGCCGTCGGCCGCGACCGCCGGCTCGACGACCGGCTCGCGACCGGCCGCGAGCTCGGCGTCGACCCGGTGCACGACCAGCTCGTACGCCATCCGGCGGGTCCACCAGCTCGCCCGGCCGGTGGGCCCCCAGGTCCACACGGGCGTGTCCGGGTCGGTCGCGCGCAGCGTCCGGACCATCTCCGTCATCCCGGAGGCGAGCCACTCCCGGTCGCCGTGCTCGCCTTCGGCCAGGCCGTTGGGCACCTGCCGCGACCAGACGGGATCCTGGCGGCGCGTCGTCACCAGGTGCGTCACCCAGCGGTGCAGGGTGCCGACGTGCGTGATGAGGTCCGCGAGGGTCCAGCCGGGGCAGGTGGGCAGCGGGGTCTGTGGCGCCGTGGCGAGCTCGGCCAGGCGCGTGGTCTCGTCCTCGATGAGCGCGAAGTAGTCCGTCACCCGGCCGAGCCTAGGCGGCGGCGCAGCTGACGCCTCGCTCGGGCAGCTTGCCCTTGATCAGATAGTCGTCCACGAGCCGGGCGATGCACTTGCTGCCCGACAGGTAGGCGCCGTGCCCCTCGCCCTCGTAGGTGACCAGCGTGGCCGTCTTGAGCTGCGCGGTCAGGCTGGGCGCCCACTGGTAGGGGGTGGCGGGGTCGTTCTTGCCCCCCACCACCAGGATCGGCGCCGAGCCGGTCGCGTCCACCTTCGTGGCCTCGTCGCTGCCCTTGGCCGGCCAGATCCGGCACAGCCCGCCGGAGCCCTCGCTGCCGAACAGCGGCGAGATCTTCATCGCGGCGGCCTGGGTGCGCGAGAGCGTGGCCTTGTCGGGGCGCTCGGTGGTGTCCACGCAGGTGATCGCCGGGAAGCTGGTCATCTGGGTGGAGTAGGTGCCGTCCGGGCGGCGGCCGGTGTAGGAGTCGGACAGGTAGAGCAATGCCGAGCCGTCGCCTTCGAGCGCCTGGCCGAGCGCGTTGCCCAGGAGCGGCCAGGTCAGCTCCGAGTAGAGGGCGGCGGCGATGCCGGTGACCGCCAGGCCCTGGGTCATCTCGCGCTTGCCGACCTTGAGCGGCTGCTTGGCCAGCTGGTTCATCAGCCGCTTCACGTTGGCGTTGGCGGCGGCGACGTTCTCGCCGACCTCGCACCGCTGCTTGACGCACGCCTTCAGGAAGCTCTCGTACGCCCGCTGGAAGCCGCGGGTCTGGGCCAGGGTGCGCTTCTCGAAGTCGACCGTCGGGTCCAGCGGCGCGTCGAGCACCATCCGGCCCACGTTGCCGGGGAACTGGGTGGCGTAGACGGCGCCGAGTTGTGTGCCGTACGACATGCCGACGTAGTTGAGCTTCTCCTCGCCGAGCGCGGCGCGGATGCGGTCCATGTCGCGGGAGGCGCTGGCGGTGCCGACGAACGGCAGGATCTTGCCCGAGTCGCGTTCGCACAGCTCGGCGAATCTCTTGTTGGCCGCGTTGGTCTTCGCGCGGGTTTCCGCGTTGGCGGGCAGGGTGTTCAGCGCGGTGTAGGCGTCCAGGTCGGCGGGGCCGCCGCAGCGTACGCCGGAGCTGCGCTCGACGCCGCGCGGGTCGAAGCTGACCAGGTCGTAGCGGGCGCGCAGCGTCGACAGCGACTTGGCCGCCTGGTCGAGGGTGTCCACGCCGGAGCCGCCCGGGCCGCCGAAGTTGAACAGCAGCGAGCCGATCCGGCGCTTCTTGTCGGTCGCCGCGATCTTGATCAGCGCGAGGTCGATCTTTTCGCCGTCCGGCGCGCCGTAGTCCAGGGGGACCGCGAGTTTCCCGCATCGCACGGCGGGGTCCTGCCGGGCGGGTGGCTCGCCGTCGGGACGGACGATGTCCGTGCACGGACCCCAGGCGATCTTCTCCGTCTCGGGCACCACATCGGCGGCGGGCTTGGCCGGGCTCGCACAGGCGGCGGCCGTCACGGCCAGGGCGGCGGCGGCAAGGACGCGGCGCATACGACTTTTCCCCTCATCGGCATGGGGGGAAGTAGTGCCCACCATACGTGAGCGTTCACTCAAGGGCGTGTGACGACGCGGACAACAGCGGCCCCTCGCGAATCTCTTCGCGAGGGGCCGCTGGGCCGGATGGGTCAGATGCCCATCGACTGCGTGTCGTTGCTCTCGGCGCCACCGGCCTCGGTCACGCCGTTCTTGAGGTGGTAGCGGGCGATCGCCTCGCGCAGCACGTCGCCTTCGAGCTCGCCGCGCTTGACCAGGCTGGTGAGTACGGCCAGCGTGATCGAGGCGGCGTCCACGTGGAAGTGGCGGCGCAGCGCCGAGCGGGTGTCGGACAGGCCGAACCCGTCGGTGCCCAGCGAGGACCAGTCACCCGGCACCCACTGCGCGATCTGGTCCTGCACGGCCTTCATGTAGTCGCTGACGCCCACGATCGGCCCCGACGCCTGGGACAGCGCCTGGGTGACATAAGGCACCCGCGGCTCGGCGTCCGGGTTGAGCAGGTTGTGCTCGTCGCAGGCCAGCGCGTCACGGCGCAGCTCCGACCAGGACGTCGCCGACCAGACGGTGGCCGACACGCCCCAGTCCTCGGCCAGCAGCCGCTGCGCCTCCATCGCCCACGGGCCGGCCACGCCCGAGGACAGGATGTTGGCCTTCGGCCCCTGCGTCTGCGGACCCTCGGCGAACCGGTAGAGGCCCTTGAGCAGCGCCTGCACGTCGAGGTCGGCGGGCTGGGCGGGCTGCAGGTAGGGCTCGTTGTAGACGGTCAGGTAGTAGAAGACGTCCTCCGGCTGCTCGCCGTACATCCGCCGCAGGCCGTCCTGGACGATGTAGGCCACCTCGAACGCCCAGGACGGGTCGTAGGCGAGCGCGGCTGGGTTCGTCGAGGCGATCAGCGGCGACTGGCCGTCCTCGTGCTGCAGGCCCTCCCCGTTGAGGGTGGTGCGGCCGGCGGTGGCGCCCAGCAGGAACCCGCGGGTCAGCTGGTCGGCCATCTGCCACATCTGGTCGCCGGTGCGCTGCCAGCCGAACATCGAGTAGAAGATGTAGATCGGGATCATGTGCTCGCCGTGCGTGGAGTACGCCGTGCCGGCCGCGATCGCCGAGGCCATCGACCCCGACTCGGTGATCCCCTCGTGCAGGATCTGCCCCTGCACCGCCTCCTTGTACGACAGCAGCAGCTCCCGGTCGACGGCCTCGTAGTTCTGGCCGTGCGGGGAGTAGATCTTCGCCGTCGGGAACATCGCGTCGAGGCCGAACGTGCGCGCCTCGTCCGGGATGATCGGCACGAACCGGTGGCCGATCTCCTTGTCGCGCATGAGGTCCTTCAGCACGCGGACGAAGGCCATCGTGGTGGCCACCTGCTGCTTGCCGGAGCCCTTGCGGAAGCCCTGGTAGATCTCGTCGCCGGGGAGCTTGACCGGCTTGGCGCGCACGACCCGCTTGGGCAGCACGCCGCCGAGCGCCGCGCGGCGCTCCTTCATGTAGGCGATCTCGGGGTCGTTCTCGCCCGGATGGAAGTAGGGGGGCAGCTCGCCTTCGAGCGCGGAGTCGGGGATCGGCAGGTAGAGCCGGTCGCGGAACTCCTTGAGCTCGGCCTTGGTGAGCTTTTTCATCTGGTGCGTGGCGTTGCGCGCCTCGAAGTCCTTGCCGAGCGTCCAGCCCTTGATGGTCTGGGCCAGGATCACCGTCGGCTGGCCGACGTGCTCACGGGCGGCCTTGAACGCGGCGTAGACCTTGCGGTAGTCGTGCCCGCCGCGCGACAGCTTGCGGATGTCGTCGTCGGTCAGGTGCTCGACCATCTTGCGCAGGCGCGGGTCGCCGGCGAAGAAGTGGTCGCGGATGTAGCCGCCCGACTCGACGGAGTAGGTCTGGAACTGGCCGTCGGGGGTGGTGTTCATCTGGTTGACCAGCACGCCGTCGACGTCCGCCGCGAGCAGCGGGTCCCAGTCGCGGCCCCAGACGACCTTGATGACGTTCCAGCCGGCGCCCCGGAAGTAGGACTCCAGCTCCTGGATGATCTTGCCGTTGCCGCGCACCGGGCCGTCGAGCCGCTGCAGGTTGCAGTTGATGACGAAGGTGAGGTTGTCGAGCTCCTCGCGCGAGGCCAGGCCGATCGCGCCGAGGGACTCGGGCTCGTCCATCTCGCCGTCGCCCAGGAACGCCCAGACATGGCTGCGGCTGGTGTCCTTGATCTGGCGGTTGAGCAGGTAGCGGTTGAACCGCGCCTGGTAGATCGCGCCGATCGGGCCGAGACCCATCGAGACGGTGGGGAACTCCCAGAAGTCCGGCATCAGCCGCGGGTGCGGGTAGGAGGGCAGGCCGTGGAAGCCGTGCGACAGCTCCTGGCGGAAGGCGTCGAGCTGCCCCTCGTTGAGCCGGCCCTCCAGGAAGGCGCGGGCGTAGATGCCCGGCGCCGCGTGGCCCTGGAAGAAGACCTGGTCGCCCGACTCGCCGTGGTCCTTGCCGCGGAAGAAGTGGTTGAAGCCCACCTCGTAGAGCGACGCGGCCGAGGCGTAGGTGGCGATGTGGCCGCCCACGTTGGTGCGGGCGTTGGCGCGCGTCACCATGATCGCGGCGTTCCAGCGGATGTAGGCCCGGATGCGCCGCTCGACGTGCTCGTCGCCGGGGAACCAGGGCTCACGCTCCGGCGGGATCGTGTTGATGTAGTCGGTGCTGCGCAGGCCCGGCACGCCGACCTGGTGCTCGCGGGCCCGCTCCAGCATGCGGAGCATCAGGTAGCGGGCTCTCGTGCGGCCCTCCGTCTTGACGACGTTGTCGAGGGACTCGAGCCACTCGTTGGTCTCACTGGGGTCGACATCAGGCAGCTGGCTGGGTAGGCCGTCGCTGATGATCGAGAAACGCTGGCGTCCGGAAGCCACTGGGTCTCGCCTTCCGAGGATGACTGATGTCTGGTCTGGGTCGCTTTCCATCCTGGTGGCTCGTCGTAGAAAGTGCATCTCTACTAGCGAGTAACCAGGGGGTCCTGCTGGGTCTCAGTGGACTAGTCCACCGATGGTAGGACGAATCACGGCCTAGGTTAGCGCCGCATCCCAATTTAACAAGAGCGGAAAAGCTCCGAAATTTTGCCTACACGTCTTCGAGTATCCCCCTGCGGGGTCCACGCGTCACATCCGGGCGGGCGGAGTCTGGCCGGATGCCCGCTGAGCAGGCATTCTAGGGGGCTTCCAGGGGGTGCGGCGGTCGCGGGGCCGGCTGCCCGCGGTCGTGTCCCGCCCCCGTGGCGGCCCGGCGCACCGGCCGGCTGGGGAACTTGCCAGCAGACTCACAGGAACGGCCTCCCGGTAACAGTTTGGTCATCATTCCTTGCCGCCTCCGGGACGGCCCGCCTCTTCTCGTACGGCGCTCGACGTACGAACCTGGAGGTATGAGAGCGACGGTAGGCGATCGGCTCCTGGTGCACGGGAATACCGTTGGTGAACCGGACCGGAGCGGAGTCATCATCGAGATCCAGGGCCTCGGCGGCGGGCCCCCGTACCTCGTGCGGTTCGACGACGGGCACACCACCCTGGTGGTTCCCGGCCCTGATGCCGTGGTCGTGCCCGCATAGGATCTCCGTGTGAGATCTGAACTCATCTCGGTGGCCACAGGGTCACACGAGACGGTGCACGACATCACCCGCGAATGCGCGGAATTCGTCCGTACGCAGGGGGAGGACGGGCTGCTGCACGTCTTCGTCCCGCATGCGACGGCCGGAGTCGCGCTGCTGGAGCTCGGCTCCGGCAGCGACGACGACCTGCTTTCAGCGCTGCGCGAACTTTTGCCCGCCGACGACCGGTGGCGGCACGCCCATGGCTCGGCCGGGCACGGCAGGTCGCACGTCATGCCCGCGTTGATCCCGCCCTATGCCACAATCCCCGTCCTGGGTGGGAGACTGGCCCTGGGCACGTGGCAATCAGTGGCCCTCGTGGACCTCAATGTCGACAACCGGCAACGCCAGGTTCGGCTGTCGTTTCTGTCGGATTGATTCTGGCCGAGTACGGCCGTACCCGTGGCGACCGTTGACGACCGAGGGTCACAGCGTGTGGACTGTCCCGAAGCGATAAACCGCATATGCGGGGCCACTCAAGCAGGAGGGATAAACGTGAGCGCGACCGCGGGTCAGGCGCAGGGCGAGCGCGGCCTGGCCGAACGACTTGGCCTCAAGGCGGGTCAGGTGGTGCAGGAGATCGGTTGGGACGAGGACGTCGACGACGAGCTTCGGGATTCCATCGAGAGCCTCACCGGTAACGATCTGCTGGACGAAGAGACCGACGACGTCGTCGACGTGGTGCTGCTGTGGTGGCGTGACGGCGATGGAGACCTCTTCGACGTTCTGACCTCCGCGATGCGAGCACTCGCCGAGGGCGGTCAGATCTGGCTGCTGACTCCAAAGGCCGGACGTGATGGCCACGTCGAGCCGAGCGACATCGGGGAGGACGCCACGACCGCGGGTCTTTCGCAGACGAGCAGCATCTCCGCCGCGCCCGACTGGTCAGGGACCAGGCTCGTCACGCCGAAGGGCCGACGGTAAGGAGCACGGACGTCGCACGTACGGCAGGATGAGACGCGTGAACGCGCATCCTGTCGAGGTCGGTGCCCAAGCTCCGGATTTCGAGCTGCGGGACCAGCACGGCACTCCGGTGAGACTTTCTCAGCTCCGGGGCAGGAAGGTCGTGCTGGTCTTCTACCCGCTTGCCTTCAGCGGGATCTGCCACGGTGAGCTCACAGCGCTGCGCGCGTTCGAAGCCGACGCGCAGCTGCTCACCGTCTCGGTGGACTCCCTTTTCTCCCATCGTGCCTGGGCGGATCAGGAGGGTTTTTCTTTCCCTCTACTCTCCGATTTCTGGCCACATGGACAGGTCGCGCGGGCGTACGGTGTGTTCGATGAGGCGAAGGGCTGTGCGCTTCGGGGGACCTTCATCCTTGACGGCGAAGGCGTGATCCGCTGGTCGGTGGTCAACCCGGCCGGCCAGGCGCGTGACGTCGCCGACTACATCAAGGCACTCGCCGACATTTCATAACGGAGGCAACGATGCCCTGCTACCGCTGCGGGGCCCGGCAGACCGATCCGGTCCGCGGCGCCAGTCCATGGAAACGTGGCGTCCGCCGCGAAACGCAGGTGCTGGTCTGCCCGGACTGCCAGCGACTGCACGGCCTGGACCTGGAGGCGTGCGAGACCTGCGGGTCCACGACGCTGATCTGCCGGCTCGGTGAGGTGGAATGCCGCTCGTGCGGCGCCGTACGGGCGGCTCGCTCGGACTCCCTCGTGGGGTCGGACATGGGCGCGTCCTCCGCGTCCCCGGCGTCCTCCTCCACGCCCGCTGGGCTTTCCGGGCTCTCGGCCGAGGTGGAGGCCGCGCTCGACAGGGTGCTCGGCCGCGCCTGACACCCGACACCTTTCCGGACATTTGCTGAGCTGCGATATTGTCTCGTTCCGTGTCCTCTACTTCGTTCGTCGTCGCGCTGGACGTCGGTGGCACGTCCATGAAGGGCGGCCTGGTCAGTGAGTCCGGCACGGTGCTGTTGAGCGAGCGGCGGCACACCCCCCGCTCCGAGGGCCCGGAAGCGGTCGTGAGCGCCATCCGGGACTTCATCGGCCACCTCGCCACCTCCGGCGACGGCGCCCCCGCAGGCGTCGGACTGGCCGTGCCCGGCCTGGTCTCCGAGGACACCGCCATCTACGCCGCCAACCTCGGCTGGCGCGACGTCCCCGCCAAGGACTTCACCGGCCTCGACGCCCCTATCATGCTCGGCCACGACGTCCGCACCGGCGGCCTCGCCGAGAACGTCCTCGGGGCCGGCCGAGGCGTCGCCGACTTCCTCTTCCTCCCCATCGGCACCGGCATCGCCGGAGCCATGATCGTGAACGGCGAGCCGTACGGCGGCACCTCCGGCTGGGGCGGCGAGATCGGGCACATCCCCGTCTTCCCCGACGGGGAGCAGTGCGCCTGCGGGCAGTTCGGCTGCCTGGAGACGTACGCCTCGGCCGCCTCCGTGGGCAGGCGCTACAGCCTGCGTGCGGGCCTTGAGGACGTACGGGCCGAGCAGGTGGTCACCTCCGACGACCCGGTGGCCATCGAGATCTGGGACGAGGCCGTGGAGGCCCTATCCCTGGCCCTGGCCACGTACACCCTCCTCCTGGACCCGTCCATGATCGTCCTCGGTGGGGGACTCGCCGAGGCGGGGCCCGCCCTCTTCGACCCGGTTCGCACGCGCCTCGTCAAGCGCCTCGCCTTCCGCGCCGCGCCCCCGCTGCTTCCCGCCGCCCTCGGGGTGGACGCCGGGATGCTCGGGGCGGCGCTGCTCGGGTGGCGGGCGGCGGGGCGGCCTGAACTGGGGGCGGGGTGGGAAGTGGAGGTGCGGTCGGCGCCGTTGGTGTCGTAAGGTGTAGTGCCGATCAGGGGCGGTTAGCTCAGGGGTAGAGCACTCGCCTTACAAGCGAGGGGTCACTGGTTCGAAACCAGTACCGCCCACCTGCAAGCACAGTCCTCATTTCGAGGTTCCGAGAATCGCCTTGGGGACAAAATAGGGACGATCTTGAGAAGTCCCATCGGTCAGCGCTTTCACTACTTCTCATGCCCGCGCTTGGATGCATCAGCGTCATACGCGAGGAACTGTACGACCTGGTGGATCAGTTGCCGGAATCTGAGCTTCGGTTTGCCGTGGAGTTGATTCGCGGGCGTCTCGGTGAGACGGACGACGAGCGAGACCTGCCGTTCTTCGCGTCGTTCGAGAGTGAGCCCGATCTGGCCGAGCGCCATCAGGAGATCTTGCGCACGGAATGCTGCCGCCTGTCCACGCGGATGGAACAAGCGAAAGCCGTACGAACTCGGCAGGCAGGCCGACGGACGGACCCCGGGGGGTGGGGTGGCGGCGTGGAGTGTCCGCCGAACCTGCCTGCCGAGAGCGGAGGCACGACGAAGCAGGGTGGATGAGCGCCCGCCCCCTCCGGCCGGGAGCCACCTGTCTCGCCGCGCCTGTCATCACCTGGCGATGTACTCGGCCAGGACGTTCGCCGCGCCCTCCGGGTCACTGGTCGGGTGGCGCTTTTCGGCGTTGTGCCAGGAGTAGTAGGCCCCGCCGTACCCGACGAACACCCACACCGGCAACCCGCGCTCACGCCGATGCACCATGAGGGCACTGTTGTTGTCCCGCAGTTCGGCGTTCACGCCGAGGGGCGTGAGCCGGTCACGCAGCACGATGAGCATGTTGCTCTCTTCTTCGTTGCGCGCGAAGAGAGCCGTTGCCGCAATCATGATCGAATTCATCTCCCGTTCCTTTCGGCCCGGCCGCTTCCGAGGCAGTCGAGACACTCCCGCTCTCTGCTTGAGATCTCATCTCCGTCGTGATCGCCGATGAGAAGCGCGCGGCGCGAATCGCACAGCTTGATCCCGCGCCCCCGGCACGCCGGGCAGGGCAATGTCTCGCTCTTCTCATCAGGCCGGATCACCGTCGCCATCTCCTCGTTCATCCGGCGTTCCCTGTGGCGGGAGGCCGCGTGACGTACCGTGGTTGATTGATGACAAGTCCACCGGCAACCGCGTTCGAGCAGGACCCCTGAACGGCCCCCTCATTTCCCCTTTCGAGCCCCCAGCCGGGAGGAAGACCCGCAGATGCCCGACTACATCCCGAACGTGCGGCTACGTGCCTGGCGCAACGAGAAGCACCTGTCCCGCTGGCAGATGGCCGAGCAGATCAACGCCACCCCGGTAGGTGTCGCCGAGCGACTGGCGTGCGATGAGGAACGGGTCCGGCGCTGGGAGGCCGGAGAAGTCCGATGGCCTCGCACGCCCTACCGGCTGGCGCTCACCCAACTGACCGGCCTGGAGCCGGAAGCGCTCGGGTTCTCACGGAACAGGCAGTCAGGCAGCCGCCTCATCGAGGCTCACGTGATGCCGGTGGACGCGTTGCGGGCCGAGGCTGACCTGTACGGGACCATGGAACTCGCCCAGCAGCTTCAGGCGTCCGACGTCGGGACCGGAACGTTGGAGGCTCTCGCCGAGGCCGTCGACCTGCTGTGCCGCGCCTATCCGGTCGTGCCCGCTGGCACGCTACGGGACCGTACGCAGAAGCGCCTTGCCCAGATCAACCATCTACTCGCCGGACGTCTCACCCTTGCCCAGCACCGCGAACTGCTGGTGATCACCGGATGGTTGACCGCCCTGCTGGGATGCGTGCACTACGACCTTGGGGAGAGGGAGGAGGCCGAGACCGCGCGACGGACCGCGTTCGAGATGGGCCGCCAGGTCGGGCACGGGGAGTTGGTGGGCTGGGCGCACGAGATGTCCGCGTGGTTCGCCCTCGTCGAAGGCCGTTACGAGGATGTCGTGACCGCCGCCCGGATGGGGCAGGCCGTGGCCGGCACCAGCAGCGCCATGGTGCAACTCACCTTGCAGGAGGCTCGCGGCCTGGCCCGCATCGGCGACCGCCGCGAAGCCGACCGAGCCCTCACCCGCGGAGCCGAAGTCCTCGGCAGCCTGCCCATGCCCGATCACCCAGACCACCACTTCGTCTTCGACCACGCCAAGTGGGTCTTCTACGCCGCCACCTGCTACACCTGGCTCGCCGACGACGACCGCGCCGAAGAACACGCGCGCGAAACTATCCAGATGCACACCCGCCCAGACGGCACCTCCAACGCCCCCATGCGAGTTGCCGACGCACATATAGATCTCGGCATCGTCCACGCCCGACGCGGCGACCTTGATGCAGCAGTTGGCGAGGGCATAGCCGCTTTTGATATCGATCGGCGCTCCCTTACGGACCTCGTCAATCGCGCAGGAGACTTGGACCGCGTCCTACGTCAGCGCTACCGGCGCGAAGCCCTTGCCAGAGAGTTTCACGAACGTTTTGTGACGGCACGGCAGGCCCTCGCGAACCGACGCCCAGGCCTACTCGATTGATTAGATTATTCCCTGTCCCACCAATCCTTCAAGTCGTCAACCACTAGATGATCTTTTAGTTCTCGTTTGAGCCATTGCAATGTCTTTGGGTAGACCCTCTTTGGGCTCCTGACCCTCACATGAAGTATCTCGTCTGGGTCTAGCCGCCAGGGCGAAGAGTCAGAATCCCTTCTTAGGGGATAGGCGTCCAGTTCTATATCTATAATCGTCCACTCGTTGGTTCTATCTCCCAGGCAGCATCTGAAGCGTGCAGTTGGATGGCTATTCGTCGAGGGACGATCATTGGCGTATGACTCGTAGAGCTCGCACCACTCTTTGATAGATGTGCCTGCTTGCCATTCAAATAGGGCAACCTGGCCAGGGAGTAGGAGGTAGGGCGCGCGACCAAGATTCAGTGCCATCGGTAGATCGATGTGTTCTGGGTGAAGTTGTGACTCGCCCTCGGCGAGTCTCACGCCCTCCGGTCGAACTTGTATGGACGAGGGGGAGTCATTTCTAATAACGCCTCGTACGAGGAATTCTATATTGTCAAGTCCTTGAACGCCTCGATCCTTGATATCCGTGGGCGGAGTGATGCTTTTAGATGCCATGTCGCCATCTTTAAGAAATGTTTGATAAGAAATCCAGTGGGGACCCTTAATGGCCTCTATTCCTATGATCAAATTAGGAGCATTGGCGTCTATTCGTGACCGGGCAGCATCAAGGACGGCAATTTCGTTCGCCAATCCAAAGCGATTAGATTCTCTGGCAGCCTCGTAAGCTTGCAGGACTTGCTTCTCGGCAGCTTGCACCTGCTCGCATGCAGCCTGGGCCTGAATGCGAGCTGCAGCGGCCTGCGTTCTTGCGTACCGCAGAGCCCATCCGGAGACCCCAAACGAAGCTAGCGATATTCCAATCGCAATCCAATCCTCCATGGGTACAAGGGTACGATGCAGCCAAGGAATCAGTAAGCCATAACTGGGAATGTGTTCCTATTGAACCCTCTATCGAACCCTCAGCGGTTGCCGAGTTGTTCTTGTATGGATCAAGCGGCGGCGCGGCGCACCGCCGTACCTCCGGCCCTCCACCCGCCCGCCGTCCGGGCGTGCGGCCTGGGGGCCGGTCCCGGACGCCGGCGGGACACCGGGCCGGGCACCGCGCGCCGGCCCCGCCGTACCAACCGAGCGCTCCGACCGGGGTTGCCGCGTCGCCGCACAGATGCAGCCCTACGATCGCCACTGCATGGCTGGACTCCGTAGGTGCTTGGGGGCGATCGACGATCCAGGGTTCGTTCCTCACCCTGGCTCACCGGAGAACGTGGCTCCAGCTCCGTCCGTGCCCATCGTCACTCAGGCCCATGTCGTCGAGGTGCTGGCCTGTCGGTGACGGCTGCCATCATGCATGTAACTGATCATGGGAGTTACGGTGATAGACGCACACGAAGAATTTGGCTGGCTCGCAAAGTATGGCCCGTTCTATGACGTCTCCTGTGTCACCTTCGCCCGATCCCTCAGCCCTCGTGAGGCGTTGACGCGTCTCGGTGCAGACTGCAACGGGATCGGAGAGGTGACCTTTGAAGAGCACCAAGAACGAACGATGAGGTACATCGACTCGGACAACATGCTCACCAGCTATGTGGGCGCGCTGGAGATGAACGGCTGGACCGTTCTGATCCAGCTCTGGACTGGATCGATCGGCCTCAACAGGCTCCTACTACGCAGCCTCTCTCGGGCGACTGAGGTCGTGTCGATCTCTCGCAACCTCCATGCTACGGACTATTTCGTCTACGCGGTCGACAGCGAAGAGGTCACAAGCTTCGATCAATTGGTTCCCGATAGACGCTGGGGCAGTGATCCCGACCGCCTGGTCAACGAGATGCGTGAAGTCGGTCTGGCCTGGGAGGGGCCCGGCATCGACGCCCCCTTCCCACGGTCGTTCGCGCTGGCGAAGAAGATCACGGGCCTCTCTTTCTCCGAGGACATGCTGAGCACACCATTCCTCGGTGCCGCAATCCGTGACTGATGACCGGGTCCAACGCCCATACAGTCGGTCGCGGTGGCAGGTCAAAGGTAAGAGTCGAATCCAGAGGTCAGGGGCCTGATGCAGTCAGGTACGTCAGCCCTCTGTACTGCCGCGGGGTTCTCGGTGGCGACCAGCCCTCGACGTGAGAACTTGTCCATCCGTCACAGCGTGCCATTCGCGTGCCATTCGGCGGGCACGGCGCGACGAGGAAGCCCCGATCAAGCGGCATGGATGCGGGCGAGATATGCATGATCGTCGTGCCATTAGCGTGCCATTAGCTCTGACCGGGCGGCTTCTGAGAAGTTGGTGGTGGCGTAGAACAGGACCAGGTCAGCGGCACGCGCAGCCGATCATGGCTCCTTACAAGCGAGGGGTCACTGGTTCGAAACCAGTACCGCCCACCTGCAAGCACAGTCCTCATTTCAAGGCTGCGAAAGTCGCTTTGGGAGCCAAATGGGTGACGATCTTGAAAAGTCCGTCTGGTCGGTCCCGCCGCTTCTCGTGTCTGATGTGTGCCGTGAGATCTTGCGCTCGGAGTGGGTCCGCTGATGTACGTGAGGTTCCAGAGCCCGACAGCGAATGAGCGGGGGACATACCCGGGCGCGTTCGGCCTCGTCAACCTGGCCGCGTAGGAGTGTCTGTCTGACGTGCAGGAGTGGGTCAGACGTGGAACGACGGCTGGTTCGAGGCGAACTTCAGCAACTCCGGGGCGGGCCGGGGGAGTCGCGGTTGGCACTGGTGGTCGGTTGGCCAGGTCTGAGGCGGTTATCCAAGGTTGCGCAGGAAGGCGTTCTCCAGGTGCAGGGAGAGGTCGGCCAGGGACCAGTCCTCCTGTGCGGCGCGGTGGGCCAGGTTCTCGTGGAGTTCGGCGCTCACAGGGATGATCTGGCGCCGTGAGTCGAGGATGGGCTGGTACTTGCGGCGGAGCTCGTGGTCGTGGCGGCGGATGAAGTCGAGCAGCCCTTCGTGGTCATGCGTCAGGTCGGTGACCGCGAGCACTGCGCGGTCCCTGAGCCAGGTGGGCATGGGGTAGTGCGCCCTGGCCTCCTCGACCAGCCGGGCGGGGTCGGTATGGTCACCGTCCCCTGGGGGCGTGGGGAAGCTTCCCGCCAGCACGACCATCAGCCGGTCGGTGGGGAAGCCGCCCGGCAGAGGGCGGCCCTCGATGAGGGGCCTGACGACGCTTGTCAGCGTGCGCCCTGAGTGCTGGGCGAGCAGGACGTCGATGGCGTCGACCAGGATGACGCCCCGGTGGATCGTCGCCGGTCTGCCAGAGGAGCGGGAGACCAGCTCCTCGACGATCTCCGTCACCCACCACGGCTGCCCGTGGGCATCCTTGACCGCCTCCGCGTCCTGCCCGGTCAGCGCAGCCGCGTCCAGCACCGCCCACGGCACGTCCCAGACCTCGGCCAGCGCCTTGACCAGGGCGGTGCGCTGGCCCGTACGCGGGTCGACCAGCACCACGCACTGGCGGTCCGCGCTGCCGCCGGGCGAGCCGTAGTGCCTGCTGCTGGCCACCGCCAGGGTCTCCCTGGCACGGACGGCTCCCGGCAGGAGGTTGGCGAGCTTCCGCGAGACCTGGTGCGGGGTCAGCACCCGGCCGCCGGTCGACGGGGAGACCAGGGCCGCGGAGTTCAGCCCTCTGCCGACCAGCTCGGCGTCGATGATCAACGCCGGCTCGCCGGGCTCCGCGCGCTCGTACATCGTGGTGGCCAGCGCGTTCTCCATGACGCCGCGCAGCCCGCGCGCACCGACGCCGCGCAGGAGCGCCTCGGCGGCGATCCGCTCGACGCCGTCCTGGGTGAAGACCGTGCCCTTCCTGCCCTGGAGAGCCAGCAGCTCCGCGTACTCGTGGGTAAGGCCGTTCTGCTCGTTCTGCAGGATCCGGACCAGCTCGGCGTGGTCGAGCGGGAGCGTCGCGGTGATCACCGGGAAACGGCCGACGAGCTCGGGCAGGAAACCGTACTCGATGACGTCTTCGGGCAGGATGTGGTCCATGAGGGCGGACCGGTCGCCGAGCGCGTCCTCGGGCAGGCTGAGCCTGCGCGCCACGTGCTCGGCGAGGCCGTTGAAGGCGCCGAGGCACACGAACAGCACGTTCTTGGTGTCGAACTGGTAGAAGTCGAGGTTGCCCGACAACTGTGCCTCGTTCTTCGGCACGTCCACCACCGAGCCCTCGACGAGCTTCAGCAGCTCCTGCTGGACGGCCCCGCTGGAGGCCCTGCTGCGCTCGCCATGGCCCAGGGCGAGCTTGTCGAACTCGTCGACGCAGATGATGCCGTACTCCGCCCGGCGCAGGTTGAAGGAGCCGGCGATGAGCAGCCGGTAGAGCATCTTCTCGACGGTGACGCCGCCGTAGCCGGTGCCGCTCAGCACGGTGGCGTTGGTGATGACGAACGGCACGTCGAGGTAGCGGGCGATCGTCTCCACGAGCATCGTCTTGCCGGTGCCGGTGGGGCCGAGCATCATCACGTTCGCCTTGCGGATGGCCACCGGCGGGGCCTCGAACCTGTTGGCCATCATCAGCCGCAGATAGTGGTTGCTGACCGCGACGGCCAGCCGTTCCTTGGCGATGCGCTGGCCCTCGATCCTGGAGTCCAGGTGCCGGACGAGGTCTGGCGGGTCCCGCAGGTCGACCCGTGGCAGGATCCGCGTCTTGGCCTCGATGAAGTCGTCGAGGGTCAGCGGCGCGGCCGTCGATCGCGTGGCGGCGGCCGCAGCCGCCCCCTGCACGAGTTGCTGGAGCTCGGCGCCGGTGAACCCGGCCACGCCCGCCGCGATGGCCCTGATGTCCACGCCGGCCGCGAGGCGGCTGTGCTCCTTCAGCAGCAGGCTCAGGATGTCGGCGCGCTGGGCCTCGTCAGGCAGTCCGAGGTCGATGCGCAGGCCGAAGCGCGTCGGCGCGAACAGCGCGGGATCGATCACCCGGGGGCGGCTGGTGGCCGCGATGACGTACACCCGATCGTTGACGACGAGGTCGTCCATCGCGGTCATCAGCTGGGCCATCGTGCGGTGGGCCTCGGCGTCCCCGTTGGCGCCGACGCTGGGACCGCTGCTCCGCTCGGTGGCGATCAGGTCGATCTGGTCGATGAAGATGACGACCGGTCTGTTGCGGGCGGCATTACCGCTCGCCTCGCTGAAGGCCTGCCGCATCCGGCTGGAACCCATGCCGATGAGGAGTTCGTGGAACTCGGCGCCCGAGTAGGTGTAAAGGGCAGTGGCCGCCTCACCGGCGATCGCGCGGGCCAGGGCGGTCTTGCCGCACCCGGAGGGTCCGGTGATCAGAACCGCTCTCGGTACGTCACTCCCGAGCGTGCCGTACGGTTTGCGCAGCCAGGAGACGACGGGTTCGAGCTTCTCCTTGGCCTGGTCGAGCCCGCCGAGCCGGTCGAATCGGTCCTCCGGCTTCTCCGACGGGCGGCCGAGGGTCTGCACCTGGCTGGGCTGGTTGGCGACCATCTGCCGGAAGCTCGCCGCCAGCATCCGGATCGCCAGCCCGACGAAGATCAGCGGGAGGCTCACCGCCAGGACCAGCGCCCACGGCACGCCGAGCAGCCAGGTGAACGCCGTCGTGGCCCACGTGCCCAGGTTGCGCCATTCGCCGCTGAATATCAGGTAGAACACGATCGCGAGAGAGGGCACCGCCAACGGCCTCAGGAATCTCACAGGTCTCCCCCCTGGCTCAGGGTCCGGTATGGGTGAACAGCGCCCAGAGGAGCGGGGCGTAGGGCTGACGTTCTCGCAGGGCGAGCACGGCTTCATGCAGCGCGTCGGCGGCGCTCGCCGGATCCATGCCGCCCTGGCCGTCGCCCAGCCGCGCGTAGACCTGGGCGGCCACGTCGGGCGCCGTACTGTCCTCCAGCTGCCACTGCGCGCCGATCACGTGCCGGTAACCCGCCAGGTGCACGGCTGACGACAGCGTGACGGCCTCGTCCGACAGGCGTTCGTCGCCGCGCGAGGTGTCGCAGCCGGACAGGAACGCCAACTGGGCGTGGTCGGACAGGTCGAGGCCGGCCAGGTCGCGCACGGTCAGCGGCCCGTCCTGCAGGGCCAGCCACGCGTGGACCGGGCTGGCCGTGTCCTGTGCGCCGTGGCAGGCGAAGTGCACCCACGGGCTGGCCCTCAGCACCGTGGTCACGGCCTCGCGGGTGGCGCTCGGCCCGCGCAGCAGCCGGGCGCTGGGGAAGTGCTCGCGGAAGATCGCCTCTTCGCGCGCCGCTCCCGGCAGGTCGGTCGCGTCCGGCGTGGCGGGCATCGACACGATCAGCGGCCGGCCGCCTGGCCGCGCGACGGGCGGCGGGAGCGCCCTGACGTGGGCGAGCGCCCGCAGGGTCGGCGTGTAGGAGGACACCACCCGGTCCATGACGGTGCGGGGTTCGGGCTCCCGTCTCGTACGGTGGTCTCCTGAGGCGTGCAGCGGCAGGAAGGCCGCCAGCCCTGTCGGGCACCACCAAACCCGGCGCGCGCCGGGAAGGGCGGCGAGCACCGGCTCCGTGACGGTGTCCCAGATCCAGCGGAGCGTCTCCTGGACGGTCTCCCTGGCCGTCAGCTGTCCTGCGAAGTCCTGGGCCCCTCCGCCGAGCGCGTCGATCGCCTTCGTGAAGGCCGTCACCCGGCCCTCGACCGCCTCCGCGGAAAGGTCCGACAGCGGCACGACGGTGACGTTGCCGTCGGCGACGATGAGGGCGTCGCAGCGATAGCGGCTGATGTTGAGGACGACCACGGGACCGTCCGACGCGGCCTCGGCCAGCCGCGCGAAGTCCATCGACCGGTGAAAGTCCTCGAACCCCGGCTGCCGGCGGATCTCCGCCACCAGCTCGGCGTGCCGCCTGGCCGCCGCGTGCCTGCGGTCCATGTCGGCGGGCTGGGCGTCGAGATCGGCGTAGACCTGCGTGAGGCGGTCGCTCAGCTCGGGCAACTCCTGGGTCAGCCGGTCCCGGGCGGCTCTGGCGTCGAGCGCCTGCGCCAGCAGGACTCCCCGGCCCTGCTCCAGCAGCTCGACCGCCAGGCGGGCGTCGCCGGTCTCGAGCGCGCAGGCGGCCGCGTCGCTCGCCGCCCCTTGGAAATCCGCGAGCAGCCGCTCCTGGTCACCGGGGCTCAAGCCGCGCCAGGCCATCGCTTCCAGCAACCCGACCATGACCCCGAATCCCTGTACGGCCAGCGCGAAGTCATCCTGGCCCGCGGCGAGGCGTCCCCAGAACCTGGCGGCGCCCGCGCGCGAGCCGGCCGGGGCCGCCTCGATGGCCGTGGTCTCGCGCAACGCCTCGATCGCCCGCGCCCGCAGGCGCTCCGCCTCGCCCGGCTCATCGTCGGCCCAGCGGTCGAGCATCAGAGCCAGCTCGTTGAGCACGCTGGCCCTGAGCGGCTGCCCGGGGGGCGTCAGCTCCAGGGTCTCCCGCAGGAGGCGCACCGCCCTGGCGTACGGGGCGGGCTCGCCGGTGGCCTTGGCGCGCAGCGACAGGCTGACGCCCAGCGTGGAGAGCCACAAGGGGTATTCAGCGTGCGTGACCGGCCCGGCCGCGACCGCGCCCTCCAGCATGTCGACGGCCTCGTCGAGATCGTCGATCACATGGGCGGGCCTGGGGCCGTCCCGTACCTCGTGGACGAGCCGCGCCAGCGCGTCGGCGTCGGCGGGCAGGGGGATCTCACCGCGTGCCAGGCGCTGGATCAAGTGGGTGATTCTCCGCTCCCGCTCGGTCACCAGCATGGCCTCGGCCTGCGCGATCAACGCCAGTCCGAGGCTGGCCATCATGCCCGCCCGGCTCACGTGCGTGTCGCCGAGCCTGGCCAGGCCGGCCCGGAGCAGCTCGACCGCGTCACCGGACGACGCCGCCGCCTGGTCGTGGACCATGAGCGCGTTGGCCAGGTTCCTCGTGGCCAGGCCACCGTCCGGAGTCTCCCGGGGCACGGCGGCGACGGACTCACGCAGGATCAGCCTCGCCTCCTCCAGCGAGGCCGTGTCGTCGTACTGGACGTACCGCTGGAACAGGGCGCTGCCGAGGTTGGACAGGTAGGTTCCGCGCAGGGAGTGCTCGGGCGGGGTCAGCCGCGCGCACGTACGCAGCGTCTCGATCGCGTCGTCCAGGTCCTTCTTGAGCCCGAGCTCCTCGAATCGCGCGATCAGGGAGCCGCCGAGGTTGGCCCGGTAGAGGCCGGCGTCGTAGTGGTGGTCGGAGGTGGCCCGCACCGCCTCGCTATGCGCCTCGATCGCGCCGTCGATGTCCTGCCTGCGGTGCCCCCGCTCGTAGGCGTAGTGCAAGGCGATGCCGAGGCCGGTGAGGGCCATGCCCCGGTTGGCGTGGTCGGGCGGTGTCAGCGCCACCCCCTCCCGGCACAGCCGCAGGGACTCGGCCAGGTGCTCCTCGCGCCCGGTGATCTGGTAGGCGATCGTGTAGGTGTTGGCGAGGTTGGCCAGGAACAGGCCGCGCTCCGGGTCGCCCTCGGGTAACCGCTCGACGCCCGCCTCCAGCAGGTCCTGGGTCGCCTTGAGGTCGGCGGTGGAGCCGGTCGCCTGCATCCTGCGCCCCATCGTGGTGCCCAGCGCGGACAGCAGTTCGGCGTACGCGGGATGCCCGGCGGGCAGATCGGCCAGGGTCGTGCGCATGGCCGCGATGACCTCGTCGAGGAGCGTGAGCCGGCCCGACATCATCGCGACGATCGAGGCGTAGTAAGCGATCTTGATCAGGTGGTCGGTCCGGAGCGCGTGCTCCTCCGGCAGCAGCGTCATCTGCTCGCGGAAGTGGGCGATGAGCCGATCCAGGGTGAAGACCCGCTCCGAGACCTCGATGCCGTGGTCGAGCACCCAGCCGAGCCCTGCCCTGATGCTGCGTCGTTCGATCTCGCTCGCCGTGGGGAAGCGCTGCCGTACGACCTCGAGCAGCTCGCGCAGGCGCCGGTCGCGGTCGGGCAGGTCCCATCGCTGCAGGAGCAGCATGGTCAACTTGACCACCCGCGACAGGTAGTAAGCGTGATCGGGGCCGGTCTCCCGCACCAGCCGGGTCAGGATCGCGTGCGTCTCGTCCTGATGCTCGCTGAGCCGCTCCGGATCCAGCTCGACCTGCTTCTCCAGAGCCAGGACCAGGTTGACCATCGCCGAGTCGCGCAGTTCGGGATCCAGCCCCGGGCTGTCGCTCACCTCGCGGAGCAGGGCGACGGCCTCGTTCAGCACGCCGCTGTTCTCCGCCGCCAGGTTGCGGTCGGGCCGGTGCAGCTCGTAGGTGTTCAGCAGCGCGGTGGCCCGGCTCAGCCTGGCCACCGCGCCGGTGTCGGTGCCCTCAGCCAGCCGTACGGCGGCGCGGTGGACGATGAGCGACTCCGCGATGTCCTCGATCCGCCCGACGTGGTCGAACCGCATCGACAGCCCGTCGCCGAGCGCCGACAGCCATTCCGCCCGCTCGGGATGACGCTCGGGCACCTGCTCCAGCGCGTCCCTGAGCATGTCCAGCGCCTCGTCCAGCTGCTGGAGATCATGTGTCGACGGGTACTCACGGATGATCCACGCCGCTCGCCGTGCGGCGCGGACGGCTCGGCCTCGTCGAAGCATCCGTATCCTTCCGCGCGGGCCGGTCGAAGGATTCTCCTTGATTAGAGCACCTCCTTGCGGTTCGTTCCTGGGGATGTGTGTGTTACCAACCGGCTGCCTTGCCGCCCCTCACGGGCGGTGGTAGACACCAAGCCATGGCAGACCCGCCGGACGACGGCCGCGCTCTGGCGGCACTGTGCGAAAACCTCCCCCGGCTGGTCCGTACGGCCGAGTGGGAGGGATGGTCGGCGGAGCTCCACGAGGCCCGGCGCGCGCTGCGCGAGGAGGAGCGGCGCCCCAAGGAGGTCGTCGACGACCTGAGCAGGATGCTCGGCCTGGACGTCCTGGTCCGCGGCAGACCGGCCATCCCCGACCTTCCGGCCGCAGGACACCTGCCGCCGCCGCCCGGCGGATACCGCTGCCCGAAGGGCCGCTGCCCGCGCGACGCCCGGTCCGAGCCTGGCGGCGCGATCCCGACCTGCGATGTCTATGAGCTTCCACTGAAATACTCGCCGGGATGACCGGGTTCCTGTCGGGCCTCGGGCAGAAGCTCGCCGAGCGGTGGCTGGCCGTGCTCGTCCTCCCCGGCGCACTGTTCGAGGGCGTGCTCTGGCTCGCCGCCGTCCTCGGCCACCGGCACCCCTGGGACGTCCCGTTCCTGGCCGACCGGGCCACCGCCCAGACCAGGGCCCTGGACGGCAGGCCCGTCGCGCAGGCCCTGCTGCTGGCCGCCCTCCTGCTCGGCGCGTTCGGGGCGGGGCTGGGCGCCAGTGCGCTCGCGGGGGCGGTCGTGCGCTGCTGGTTCATGCGGGGTCCGAGGTGGCCGGCCCGGTCCCTGGTCGAGCGGCGCAGGAAGCGCTGGGACGGCGCGCACCGCGACTTCGAGGCGGCGACGGCGGGCAAGAGCGAGAGCGCCGCCGACTTCCAGCGCCGCCGAGGCGAACTGGCCGCGCGGCGCAACGCCATCGCCCTGGCCCGCCCGTTCCGGCCGACCTGGATGGGCGACCAGCTGGATGCCGTCATCACGCGCGTCCACAACCGCTACGGCATCGACCTCGACGCCGCCTGGCCGCGTCTGTGGCTCGTCGTCCCCGACCACGTACGGACCACGATCGGCGACGCCCACGCCACCCTGTCCGGTGCCGCGACCACGGCGGCGTGGGGCGTGCTGTACCTGGGCATCGCGGTGATCACCCTGTGGTGGCCGGCGGCGCTGATCGGTGCGGTGACGATCGCGGTCGGCCACCGCAGGGGGAGGGCGGCGACAAGGACGCTGGCTCAGGTGTGCGAGGCCACCGTGGACCTCTACGGGGTGGAGTTGGCCAAGGCTCTCAACGTCCCGCTCGCCGACGGCCAGGTGACCCGGCCCACCGGCTTCACCATCACCGAACTCCTCCGCAAGGGCACATAGAGCCGGCCCACGATGAGAATTCGATGGTAGCGCGGGTGGCGGATGTGACACAGTCGGCGCCATGTCTGTGGAACTGATCCGCGCCGGCCGCCTTACCGATGCTGTCCCGTATGCCTACGCCTCGGTAGTCCCCGCCGGTGCTCGGCTTGTGCACACCGCCGGCGCGTGTCCGATCGACGAGCACGACCGGGTTGTAGCGCCCGGTGACGTAGCCGGGCAGGCCCGGCAGGTCATGGACAATCTTGAGGTCGCGCTGCAGGCGGCAGGGGCTGCGCTGACAGACGTCGTGCGCACGACCGTCTACGTCGCGAGCACGGACCAGGCCGACCTGGTCACAGCCTGGAACGTAGTGCGCGCCCGGTTCGGCGACCACGACGCGCCGAGCACCTTGCTCGGCGTCACGGTGCTCGGCTATCGGGGCCAACTCGTCGAGGTCGACGCCGTTGCCGTCGTCCCGTGAGGTCCGCACCAGTGCTCCACCTCGCTTCCATCACCGTCCGGCTTGGACGATAGGCCCGTGTCAATGAGGCTCCGTCGGCAAGTGGTAGTCACCTGGCGAGGGTGAGCGGCATGGAGGGTGCCGGGTATGGCGCCGATTGCGTCAGCTCGTGGCTGGCGGTGTGGCAGTGCAATCTGTCCTACGCGCAAGATCCTGGGCAGGGGGAGGCGCGGCGGATCTGGGCCAGGGTCGCCTTCGCGGCCATCGATGGTGCCGAGCGGGCCGGCTATCCCACCTGGCAGGCGGACGCGAGTCGTTTCAATCTTCGAGCGTTGTTGATCGCTGATCTCGGCCCTGACGATGATCCGCTGTGGGATCCGGATCGACTGGCTTCGGACGTCCTGGCGGTCCTGCCGTTGAGCCTGGAGCAGGCGGCTGAGTGGGCGGCGGATTGGCGGACGCGATCTCGCGACGAGATCTTGGCGCTACGGACCTGCAAGAACTCGCTGTCGCCTATGAAGGTGGTCGCCGATCAGATGGCGGAGGGGCCGGTGAGGGCGCGGATTGATCGCTGGCTGAAGCTTTGGCCGGAGCTTCCGTGACGCGCGACGCTCGCGCGATGATCACGCTGATCGCAGTGCCGTAAGCATGGTGCACTGCTCGTGCCGCCTCCGGCAGTGGTCCTGTGGGAGGCGGCACGGGCTGATTACGCGACGGCGGTTCCCTCAAGTTCGATCATCAGGTCGGGGATCGCCAGCCGTGTCACCCCGAGCATCGTGGTGGGCGGTGCCACCCCGGCGGCGCCCAATCGTGAGGCCAGCACGCCGTAGTGCTGGAACAGCAGGTCGACGTCGGTGGTGTAGACGTTGAGGCGGACGAGGTTCGCCAGGGACATGCCGGCCGCGGCGAGTACGGCCTCCAGGTTGTCGAGGCTCAGCGTCAACTGGGCTGCCATGTCATCGGCATGCTTGGGCTTGCCGTCGGCGCTCATCGCGGTCTGACCGGCGCAGTACAGGGTCCGGGTGGGCCCGGAGACGAGCTCACCCTGGTTGTAGCCCATCTCCACCGACCACGCCCACGGGTTGACCGCTGTTCGCTCCATGGCCACATCAGCTCCATTCAGTTCGTCGACATCGCGTACGTCGATCGGTTAGCCACCATCTCTTGGTCGCGTCGATGAGCCTCCCAACAAATCGTGACACCCTGTGTCGTGTATTCGAGTACGGTTTTCGGGTGCGTGCTGACCGGTTGGTCTCGCTGGTGTTGCTGCTGCGGCAGCACGGCCGGTTGTCCGCGACCGCGCTGGCCCGCGAGCTGGAGGTGTCCACCCGTACCGTGCTGCGCGACATCGAGGCGCTGTCCGCGGCCGGTGTCCCGGTCTACGCCGAACGCGGCCGGCATGGCGGGTTCGCGTTGTTGCCCGGGTTCCGGACCGAGCTGACCGGGCTGAACCCCGATGAGGCTCTTGCCCTGCTGGTCGCCGGCTCGCGGCGCGGCGCGCAAGCGTTCGGCCTCGGCTCGGCGCTCGCTTCGGCGATGCTCAAGGTGGTCGACGCGCTGCCCGAAAGCTATCGGGACACCGCGGCCGGCGCGGCCGAGCGGTTGCTCATCGATCCGGAGACCGACCTTCTCTCGCGTCGGCTGGTCGATGAGGAGGTGCCGGATGCCATGGTGGCCGAGGTCCTGCGCGCGGTGTTCGCCGGGCACAGGCTGCGCATCCACTACGCGGCCGTGGACCAGGCGCCGAAGTGGCGCACGGTGGATCCGATCGGCCTGGTCACCGTACGTGATCGGGGCTACTTGCTGGCCACGAGATCGGGCGCGGACCGTACCTACCGGTTGTCCCGGATCTTGGCCGCTGAGGAGCTCGCCGAGCCCGCACAGCGACCGGACCGGGTCGATCTGGACCGGGCCTGGCAGGAACGCAGCACGCGGTTCCGGGCCGGCGGCGACCAGGTCGCCGTGCTGGTACGGGTGAACCCGGTGCGGCGGGAGGACCTGGTGGGCACCGCGCTGGCCGTTCTCGCCGAAGAAGCCGACCCGGACGGCTGGCTGCGGATGGAGGTGACCTTTCAAGATCCGAGACACGCCGAATGGGCGCTGTGGCAGCTCAGCACGAACGCGGAGGCTCTGGCCCCGCAGTGGTTACGCGACTCCCTGCGCAACCGCGCCGCCGCGATCGTCACCCGCTACGAAGCGTCATCTTGAGAGTTGTCGCCTTCTGCGGAGAGGCGCGGCAGGTCGGGTACGCGCCGCCTCGGCCCGTGTTCGCACAGGGCCTTCGGTGAGTCCGCGACGGATGGCTTCCAGCGGTTAGCTTCTAACGGTGCGCACCCGGACCGCTCTGCAGGCTCTCACCTGGCATCCGCTGTCCTTCCTGCGGTCCCGGTGGCCGTGGCGATCACTGGCGTACCTGTCGTCGAGTGCCGTGCTCGGCGTCACCGTCGTCATCGTCGCGGTGTCGATCTCCTTCCTGGGATTCGTCCCGCTCATGGTCGCCGCCGGGTTGGCCGCCGCCGGTCTGCTCGTGGTGCCGGTGACGGGGTTCGAGCGGTGGCGGCTGCGGCTGGTCGACCTCGCCCCGCCCGCCCGCGCGCCTGAGGAGCTGTGGCGCAAGGTCGGCCTGACGCTGGTCTCGATCCTCGCGCTCTGGTGGATCGACCTGGTGGTGGTCTGTTTCACCATCGGGGGTCCCGTCGTACTGATCCTGTCGCCCGTCCTCCAGCCGATGGAGGAACCGTGGGCGCTCGCCGCCGCGCTGACGGCCTCCGCCGCCGGTCTCCTTCTGCTTCCGGTGGCCGCCTACGCCTGCACCGCCTGGGCGGGGGCGCGCGGAGCCATGACCAGGGCGCTGCTCGCTCCACGCGAGACCGAGCTGGCCGAGGTGGTGCGCTCACGCGCCCGGCTGGTGGACGCGTTCGAGATGGAACGCCGCCGGATCGAGCGCGACCTGCACGATGGCGCCCAGCAGCGGCTCGTCGCGCTGAGCATGAAGCTGGGTCTGGCCCGGCTCGACCTGCCGCCGGACTCGCCGGTCGCCGAGCAGGTCGCGCAGGCCCACGAGGAGGCAAGGCGGGCCCTGGCCGAACTGCGAGAGCTGATCCGCGGCGTGCACCCGCAGGTGCTCACCGACCGCGGCCTGGCCGCCGCCGCCCGTGATGCGGCCGGACGCTCTCCGGTGCCGGTGGACGTGAACGTCTCCCTCCCGCGGCGGCTGCCCGAGGCGGTGGAGGTGACCGCCTACTACGTCGTCTGCGAAGCTCTGGCGAACATCACCAAGCACAGCCGGGCAGGCAGGGCCCAGGTGCTCGGCCTGCTGGCCGACAATACGCTGATCATGGAGATCCGCGACGACGGGGTCGGCGGTGCCGATCCGGCCGGCGGCACCGGTCTGATCGGGCTGGCCGACAGGGTGGCCGTGGTCGACGGCAGGCTGTCCCTGTCGAGTCCGGCAGGCGGCCCGACAACGATGCGAGTGGAGATTCCGTGCGGGTAGTGATCGCCGAGGACGCCGTTCTTCTCCGTGAGGGCCTGGTCGCCCTGCTGGAGCGCTTCGGGCACACGGTCGCCGCCTCTGTCGGCGACGCCGTCTCCCTCGTCACCGCGGTGCAGGAACACCGGCCCGACCTCGTGGTGGTCGATGTGCGGATGCCGCCCGGCTTCACCGACGAAGGACTGCGCGCCGCGCTCGTCCTGCGTACGGCGCACCCGCACCTGGCCGTGCTGGTGCTCAGCCAGTACGTCGAGCAGACCTACGCCGCCGAACTGCTCGGGTCCGGTCATGGCACGGGCATCGGCTATCTGCTCAAGGAGCGGATCGGGGACGTCGGCGAGTTCGTCGACGCGCTCGTCCGGATCGCGGAGGGCGGCACGGTCATCGATCCCGAGGTGGTGCGGCAGTTGCTCAACGGGCGGCGCGACCCGCTGCGCCGCCTTACTCCACGGGAACTGGAGGTGCTCGCCCTGATCGCCGAGGGCCGGGCCAACGCCTCGATAGCCCGGGCTCTCTTCGTCACCGACGCGGCGGTCGCCAAGCACATCGCGAGCATCTTCGCCAAGCTCGACCTCCCGCCCACCGCCGACGGCCACCGCCGCGTCCTGGCCGTCCTGGCCTACTTGCAGGCCGAGCCGAGGTAGTGCCAGGTCTACCCCAGACCTAGTCCGCACGCCAATGTGCGGCGAGCGCCGCCCCGGTTGGATCGACGGCATGGCAACGACCTCCTCTGACTGCCCTGGCCGCTGGGTCGAGGGTGCCGGACTTGTTCTCGGTCCGGTTCTGATGCTCGCCGGAGTGCTGCTCCGCGTCGATGTCGACGACTTCTTCCCAGGGCAACTCGCGGCGTTCGCCGCGAACCCCGGCAGAATGACGGCTTCCTACAGCGCCTTCGCCGCAGGAAACGTCCTGCTGTGGCCCGCCGTCATCGCGCTGGTCCGGCGCGCGTGGGCGAGCCGGCCGCGGTGGGCGCTGTGGGGTGGGGTGATGGTCATGCTCGGGCTGTTCGCCCGCGCCTTCCACACCGGGATCAATCATCTGATCTTCCAGATTGCCGACGCCCAGGGGCTGGAGGCGGGGCGGGAGGCGGTCGACGGCTACTACGGTGCGTTCCACGTGCTTCAACCGTTGTCGGTCGCGATCTTCTTCGGCTGGGTGGTGCTGGCCATCGGCATGTGGCGGGCAGGAGTGCTGGGGATCGTCAGATCCGTCGCCCTGGCCTCGATGAGCGCGCTGCCGATCGGCGTGCTCAAGGGCACGGGTCCGATGTCGATCGTCGCCACTGTCGGCCTGTGCGTCGCGCTGGTGCCGCTGGGGATCCGCATTCTGCAGGACGGGCCCGCGCCCAGGTGGTGGGCTTATCCGCTCGCGCTGGGCGTGGCCACCGCAGCCGTGCTCCTCGGCATGGCCGGTTGACGGCCGAGATCGACGGAGCCGAGGAGGTCGACCTCGAGGCCGAGGCCGCGACGCTCGGCTTCCTGGTAGGCGAGCCAGGCCAGGGCGAGGTCCTGCCACGGCAGCCCGACGGGGGCGTAGACGGTGCGCCGGCCGGGGTCGGTGCGGCCGGGGTGCTCGCCGCGCAGGATCTCGCCGAGGGTGGCGTGAGCCGCCTCCGGTGGCAGCCCGGCCTCCGCGAGCACGCCCATCGCGGCGGCGAGCGGCCGGTCGTCTACGGCGAGCAGGGCGGCCTCCAGCACGTCGACGGCGAGCTCCCGCTTACCGGGCTCGTCGACGCCCAGGCTGGTGAAGTGCTGTCCGGGCCGGGTGTCGGCGAGGTGGAGCAGCGGGGCGCGCGACCAGGTGGCCAGTAGGACGATGTCGGCGTGCGCGGCGACCTCGGCGGCCGAGCCGACGCTGTGGCCCTGGTGGCGGGTGGCGAAAGAAGCCGCGTGGGCCGGGTCGAGGTCGTACACGACCAGCTCGTCCACGCGACGGAGCCGTCGCAGGCCGAGGACCATCAGCTCGGCCTGGGCGCCCGCCCCGATGACGCCGAGGACGGTCTTCTCTCCGGGGTCGGGGGCCAGGACGTGGGTGCCGAGCGCGGCGGCCAGGCCGGTGCGCCAGGCGGTGACGGTCGCCGAATCGAGCAGCGCGAGCAGCTCGCCGTCCTGGCCGCTGTGCAGGCAGATGACGCCGCGCAGAGCGGGCCGGGCTCCGGGGAACTTGGCGTTGACCTTCACCGTGTAGGCGTCGATGCCGGGCAGCAGTCCCGGGATCAGCGCGGTGGCGGTGCCCGGGAACGGCAGGTCGCTGCGGATGCGCTGCCCCGGGACGGCCACGGCGTCGCTCTGGATGAAACCGTCGCGCAAAGCCTCGATGCAGGCGTCCGGGTCGAGCAGGGCGATCATGTCGTGGTGGGTGAGGATCCGGGTCATGCGGATGATGCTCTCAGCCCCATGCGGGCCAGCCCCATGCGGGCCAGCCCCATGCGGGCCAGCCCCATGCGGGCCAGCGAAGAGAGGCGGGATCACGCTGAGCGCGTACGATTTCCGCAGCGGCAAGAGGGGGCCGGGATGGCATTGGAGATCGAGAGCCGGTTGTCCGATTCGCCGTACGTCGAGCGGGTGTGGCGGAGTCGCAGCTCTGACGTCGACCAGATGACGTCGATCGCGACGGCGCATTGGGACCTGGTCTTCTGGGAGCATCGCGGACAGGTCAGCGCGGCGGTGCAAGGGCTGGAGTCCAGGGCGAGTGTGGCCCAGGTGCCCGAGGACGCCACGTTCTTCGGGATCACCTTCTCCGCCGGCACGTCGATGCCGCATCTTCCGATCAGCCGGCTCGTCGACGGGGCGGCGCGGCTTCCTGACGCGACGCGCCGGTCCTTCTGGCTGAAGGGCTCCCATTGGCACCTTCCCGACTACGACAACGCCGAGGTGTTCGTCCGGCGACTGGTGCGTGAAGGGGTGCTGGACTGCGACCCGATCGTGGCGGAGGTGCTGCGCGGCGCGTCGCCGGACCTGTCGGAGCGTACGATCCAGCGGCGGTTCCTGGCGGCGACCGGGCTCACCCGTGGTGCCATCCGGCAGATCGATCGTGCCAGGCACGCGGCGGTGCTGATTCAGGAGGGTGTGCCGGCCCACGAGGTGATCCACCGGCTCGGATACTTCGACCAGCCGCACCTGGCGAGGTCGCTGACCCGTTTCATCGGGCGGACCGCCACCCAGTTAGGCGATCCGGTGCCGGTGGAGCCGCTGTCGCTTCTGTACAAGACCGGTGACCTCCTTCCCGTCTAACGTCGTGGACGACAAGGAGGAAGTAATGGGCAAGATCGTTTCGAGTTTCTTCATCTCTCTGGACGGCGTGGTCGAGTCGCCGGACCAGTGGCACTTCCCGTACTGGAGCGACGAGATGGGCGCGGTCGTCGAGGCGGGGATGCAGAGTGCGGCGGCGATGTTGATGGGCCGCACGTTGTACGACGAGTGGTCCGCCTACTGGACGTCGACCGACACCGATCAGGAGGTCGCCAAGGCCCTGAACGAGGCCCGCAAGTACGTCGTGTCCAGCACCTTGACGAAGGCGGACTGGGCCAACACCACCGTCATCTCCGGTGACGTCGCGGCGAAGGTGAACGAGCTCAAGGCGCAGATCGACGGTGACATCCAAATGTCCGGCTCCGCGACGACCGTGCGGTGGCTGCTCGCCAACGGGCTGCTCGACGAGCTGCACCTGCTCGTTCACCCGATCGCTGTCGGGCACGGCCGGCGGCTGTTCGAGGACACCCCGACCCACCCGCTGAAGCTGGTCGAGTCCACGACCTTCCAGACCGGGGTGCTCGATCTGACCTACGTCCCGGACGCCGGCTGACCGCTGTCCGCGGTGAGGACGGCGGCGATCCAGTCCTCGGTCTCCGCGACGTCCCCCGGGTCCGGCTGCGGTGTCCCGTCGATGGTGGCCATGAGAGACACGTACCTGTCGAACAGGCCGCTGAACTGGGTCACGAACTGCTCGGCGTGCTGGTGGGCCGCGCTGGTGCGGTCGGGGGTGGCCATCTGGCGGCGCAGCTCGTCGACGTCGCACTCGCCGGCGACGTGGGCGGTGAACTCCGCGGTCGAGGCCACGAGGCGGTCGACGAGTTCCCGCGCCTCGGGCGAGTCCACCGGCAGCCCTGACTGCTGGGCCGTCGCGACCTCTACCTCGACCAGCCGGTGCTGCTCGATGCGCGCCATCGTCTCCGGTGAGGTCATCTCGAGAGCCTTTGAGCCGGCGGAGAAGCTGTTGTGCAGGAACTGGCGGACCTCCTGGCGGAAATCGCCGTCCTGCACCAGGTCGGCCAGCTCGATCCAGGCTTCGAGCTGCTCGGTGGCGGGCTCCTCCGGCAGGTTCGGCCGCATCCGGTGGAGCTGCTCGGCGAAGGAGGGGTGGACGTTGAGGTCGGTGGTGACCTCGTCCCAGAACTCGTCGATGAGCCGGTTACGGTCATCGTCGGACATGGAGACCAGCTTGTGCATCAAACTCACCTGTTCTGTAGCAGTGTGCTGTTTCACGATGGTCCGCAGGACGGCCCGCCTGGCCTGCAGGCGACGCGTCTGGCGTTCGACGAGCGCCAGGTGCGCCGTGGCCAGGTCGTGCAGCGTCGTCTCGTCGGCCAGTAACCGGCGGATGTCGTCCAGGCTCGCGCCGAGTTCGCGCAGGGTGCGGACGAGCTCCAGCCGGGCGATGGCCTGGATGTCGTACAGGCGGTAACCGGCGTCGGTGTGCCCGGTGGGCACGATGACCTCGGCGTCGGCGTAGAACCTGATGGCACTGACGCTCAGGCCGGTACGGCGCGCCACATCCCCGATCGGGTAGAGCTCGTTGTCGTCCACGGCGTCCACTATGGGGTCTCAAGAAGGTTGAGACTCAACCCCTGTGGGGAAAGCCTCGTCCTTGCCGGAATGGCAACAAGATTCGCCGGGGCTCGCGTGCCTCCTGGAGGATGGTCGGTGACCGCCGTCAGCGAACCGCCTCGGAGGAATCATGTCTCAGCTCACCGATGTGACGCATCGTTCCGTCTCCGCGCCCGCCGGTCGGATTCACCTGGTGGAGC
Source organism: Nonomuraea glycinis (assembly GCF_014646515.1). Lineage (GTDB taxonomy): Bacteria > Actinomycetota > Actinomycetes > Streptosporangiales > Streptosporangiaceae > Nonomuraea > Nonomuraea glycinis. The sequence goes on along the minus strand of NZ_BMNK01000008.1, from coordinate 178,028 downwards.
AGGGGACAGGGCCGTTGGTGCTGCTGGTGCACGGGTTCCCGGAGTCCTGGTATTCGTGGCGTCACCAGTTGCCGGCGCTGGCCGCGGCCGGTTATCGGGCGGTGGCCATGGACGTGCGCGGGTACGGGCGGTCGTCGAAGCCGGCGGACGTGGCCGCGTACCGGATGTCGGAGCTGGTGGAGGACAACGTCGCGGTGGTGCGTGAGCTCGGCGAGGAGACGGCGGTGATCGTCGGGCATGACTGGGGCTCGCCCATCGCCGCGAGATCGGCCCTCCTCAGGCCGGAGGTCTTCCGGGCGGTGGGGCTGCTCAGCGTGCCCTACTCGCCGCCTGGGGGGCCGCGACCCAGTGAGGCGTTCGCGCGGATGGGCGGGGGCGAGGAGTTCTACATCTCCTACTTCCAGGAGCCGGGGCGGGCCGAGGCCGAGATCGAGCCGGACGTGCGAGGCTGGCTCGCGGGCATCTACGCCGCGCTTTCCGCCGACACCATGCCCGCCCCGGACGCCCCGGCCCCGCACTTCGTGAGCCAGGGCGGGCGGATGCGCGACCGGTTCCCCGCCGGCCGGTTGCCCGCCTGGCTCAGCGAGGAGGACCTCGAGGTGTACGCGGCGGAGTTCGAGCGGACCGGCCTGACCGGAGGGCTCAACCGCTACCGCAACATGGACCGGGACTGGGAGGACCTCGCCGACTTCCAGGGCGCGCCCCTCAAGCAGCCGTCCCTCTTCGTGGGTGGCGCTCTGGACGCCTCGACCACCTGGCTGGCCGACGCGATCAGCGCCTATCCCACCACGCTGCCCGGCCTGGTCTCCTCGCATCTCCTGGCAGGCTGCGGCCACTGGATTCAGCAGGAGCGCCCCGAAGAGGTCAACGACATCTTGACCGGCTGGCTCGCCTCCTTGCTCACTTGAGCCATGACACCTGACGAGGTGGTGCGGCACAGCAAGCACGTGGTGATCGAACTGGGCGCCGCGTTCGGTCATGACCCCCGCTATCGCGCGCGTGGCCGCCGGCTCGGGCTTGCCAGGTGGCCGTTCTACTTCGGCGGTCGCGCCGGGGTGCTGGGTGAGGTGGACGCCGACGTCGTCACCGCCGCCTGCGGCTTCTTCGCGCCGTCCCTGGTGGCGCAGGCATGGAGTACGGCACGCGCCCGCAGGTCACTCGGCCGCATCGTCGAGGTGGACGTTGAGGAGTGCCTGCGCTGGGGGCGAAACGCCTACGGTGAGCTGCCCGGACTGGAGCGTTCGGCGGATCTCCTCGAACGGGTGGTGGCAGCGGCGGACTCGTCCGGCCGCCCTCTGTTCGCCGCGTGGCGCTCGCTCGTGGTCCAAGCCGATGACCCAGCGGCTCGGGTGGCGCTGGCACTGCTTCGACTGCGCGAGCACCGGGGCGGCTCGCATCTGATCGCGGTGCTGGCCCACGGGCACACCCCGTTGACCGCGATACTGACCGGCCCCGGCACCACGAAAGCCAGGGCCAACGGGTGGACCGAGCCATGGCCGGCCGTGCCACCCTCCGCCAGAGGCGCTCTGGAGCGGGCCGAGCAGCTCACGGACGACCTGTCCGCCAGGCCGTACGCCGTCCTGAACGCCGACGAGCGCGCCGAACTCGTCGAGCTCCTCGACCAGGTCAAGGACGCCTACCAGCGGTTTCGGCAGCCGAGGCCGCCGGTCGCATGTGCCGATATATGACATGCGGCCCACGGTCACGTCACTGTACGATCTTGCGCTGTACCTGGATATCCCCTGATGAACGGACTCGTGCCGTGGCGAAGCTGAACCAGATCCTCGCCGTAGAGAAGGGCGTCAAGTCCGACGCCCAGCGCAAGGTGACCGACGCCTACCACCGGATCCAGAAGACGCCGCTGCTGTCCGGTATCTCCCGCACCTACCAGCCGATCGACGATGAGGGCGAGCAGCTCCCGCCCGAGTCCACCCGCGTGCAGGTGCAGGCCGAGAGTGTGCTGAAGGACGTCGCCACCGCGCTGACCAAGCTGTTCGACGTGACCGCGACGAAGGACTGGGCGAACACGCAGGCCAAGGCCAGCGTGGTCGTGGACGGCGAGACCCTCGTCGAGGACGCCCCCGTCACCTACCTGCTCTTCCTGGAGAAGCAGCTCGTCGACCTGCACACGTTCGTGGCGAAGCTGCCGACGCTCGACCCGGCCGACACCTGGTCGTACGACGACAACGCCGAGACCTGGCGTACCGAGCCGGTCAGGACGACCCGTACCAAGAAGGTGCCGCGCAACCACGTCCTGGCGGAGGCGACGGACAAGCACCCGGCGCAGGTGCAGGTGTTCACCGAGGACGTCGTGGTCGGCTACTGGACGAAGGTCGCCTTCTCCGGCGCGCTGCCGAACCGGCGCGTCAACGAGTTGCTGGCCCGCATCCAGAAGGTGCAGGACGCGGTGAAGTACGCCCGCGAGGAGGCGAACACGTGGGCCGTGACCGATCAGGAGGTCGGCGAGCGCCTGTTCCGCTATCTGCTCGCCTAAGATGAAGACTCCCCGTTGAGCGCGGGGTGCGCGTAAGCGCGAAGCTGAAGCTCAGGCTGAAGCTGATACGCGGTGACATGGAGGTTCGAATCCTCCCCGGGGCACAACGGGCCCCGGTGGCCCAACTGGTAGAGGCAGCCGCTTAGATTCAGATTCTCGCTCTAAGCTCAGCATTTACCGTCGAGCGCCAGATCAACCGAGTGCGGGCTGTGATAGTCGAGATGCGGGTTCGATTCCCGCTGGACCCTCTCTCCTGGGTCCGTGGCTTAATGGTAGAGCGCGATATCGTAACGACTGACCGGCACTCTTAAACGCCGCTGGCGCCGTACATGGCGGTCCTTTTCAGGCCCCCCGGCTTGGGTAGTCCGGGGGGCCGTCGCCATTTTCGGCGGGAAACCCGGTCAACGTACCCAGGCAGATTAGGTACGCGTACTCAGGCGGCCGGACGACCAGTGTCAGATCCTTGCGAGCATGAGCAAACCAGTCCAGCCCACCATGACCGCCGCCTACTACGCACAGTGCGTCATCTCCTTCGGCGCGGCGCTCGGCAGTGTGGCGCTCGGCGTCATCTTCCTGCCGATCGACCCGTGGCTGCGCGCGTTCCTCGCGGTCTCCGTGCTGTACGTCGTGACGACGGCCTTCAGCCTGGCCAAGTGCGTGCGCGACCGGCAGGAGATCGTCAGCATGGCCAGCCGCGTCGACCAGGCGCGTCTCGACAAGTTGATCAGCGAGCACGACCCGTACAAGGTCGACACTCTGTGAGCCGGGCTACGCCTCGTCGAGGCCCCGCTCGATCGCGTAGCGGACGAGCTCGACCCGGTTGTGCAGTTGGAGCTTGTTCAAGGTGTTCTGGACGTGGTTCTGCACGGTCCGGTGGCTGAGCACCAGTCGTTCGGCGATCTGCTTGTAGGACAGGCCCTTGGCGACCAGGCGCAGCACCTCGGTCTCCCGGTCGGTGAGGCTCGGCCCGTCGGCGGCGGGGCGTTGCGTGGCCAGGCGGCGGTACTCGCCGAGCACCAGCCCGGCCAGCCCGGGGGTGAAGACAGGCTCCCCGTCGGCGGTGTGCCGGACGGCGTCGAGGAACTCCTCCCGGCTCGCCGACTTGACCAGGTAGCCCGACGCCCCGGCCTTGACCGCCTCGAGCACGTCCTCGTGCTCGCCGCTCGCCGACAGCACCAGGACGCGGGGCGGATGGTCGGAGGCGGCCAGGCCCCGGGCCACCTCCACGCCGGGCAGGTCGGGCAGGTGCAGATCGAGGATGACCACGTCGGGGCGGAGCGTGGCGGCGACGCGGAGCGCCTGGCGGCCCTCGCCGACGGTCGCCACCACCTCGTGGCCGGCGTCTCCCAGGTCACGGGCGACCGCGTCCCGCCACATGGGATGGTCGTCCACCACCATCATCCGCAGCGCGCTGGTCATGTCGTCACTGTAGACCGGCGGGAATGATCAGCTCGACCTCGGTTCCCTGGCCGGGCACCGACGTCACTTCGACGGTGCCGCCCACGCCGGCGATCCGGCCCCGGATGGACTGCGCGATGCCTAGCCGGCCTTCCGCCTCCGCCTCCGGGAGGCGTCCCGCCGGGATGCCGGGCCCCTCGTCGCGCACCGTGATGGTCATCGAGGTGTCGTCGTTCTCCGCGAAGACCCAGGCTCGCGCGTCCTCGCCGCAGTGCCGCCGTACGTTGTCCAGCGCCGCGCCCACGGCCGCGACGACCTCGTGCGCCTGATCGGCGGGGAGCGGCAGTGAGGTCGCGGGGGCCGACACGGTGACCGTCGCCGTGGCGTACCGGCGTAACCGGGCGCCCACGTCGACCAGGCCCGAGTCCGCCATCGCCGGGCCGGTGCGGATCATCTCGCGCAGGGCCGCCTCCTGCTCACCGGCGAGCCGGCCCAGCTGGGCGGCCTCCCCGCCGATCTCCAGCCCACGGCGTTGCACCAGGGCCAGGACCTGGAGAACGGAGTCATGGATGCCGCGGGCGAGCCGTTCGCGTTCCCGGCCCGCGGCCTCGATCTCGACGGCCCGCTGCAGGCGTTCCTCCGCCTGTTTGGTGAGCCGGGCCACGTGGCCGACGACGGTCCCGGCGAGGATGAGCAGCACGGCCCCGTTGACGGGGACGGACAGGTCGAACGTGTGCAGACCGCGTAGCCACAGGTCACCGATCGAGAGAATGACCGCCGCTACCGCGCCCGCCCGCCGCCCGCCGTACACGGCCCAGGCGAGCACCGGCCCGCCGACCCAGGTCGCCGTGACCGGCATCAGGCCCGGTCCGGCCGCACTGCCCTGGACGTACGGCGAGGCCAGCATGCAGCCGAGCGTGACGAGGACGTCCACCACCAGCAGGGGGCGGCTTCTGGCGGTGGAGTAGGCGACGGTGGTGACCGCGGTCCAGACCGCCATCACCCCGAAGACGAGCCAGCCGGCCACGGGACGCTGGTAGCCCCCAGCGCCGGCCAGCAACAGCGCGGCGTACCCGAGGGAGGCGATGCGATAGACCGCGATCGCCCGCCAGAACGACCCCTCGATCCCCATATGGCCCGACCATATAGGTCCTATCTGTCGAATGCCGTGGGGATCAGGAGGGCGGTGACGTTGTCCTGGCCGCCGGCGGTGAGGGCATGGCTGACCAGGGCCCGCGCGGCCGCTAGTTGCGCGTCTTCCGGGGCGGCCGAACGTGTGTGTCGCTTCAGTACGGCCCGGAGTGACTCGGCGTCGGGCAGGTAGCGCGACAGGCCGTCCGTGCACAGCAGTAAGCGCCCCGCGCCGGGTGGGCGGAAGCTGCGGACCCGCGGTGTCACCTCGTCGGCGTCGGCGCCCAGCCAGGCGCTCAGCATCTCGTGCTCGCCGGAGTCGTCCTCGGTCAGCGCCATTCCGGTCCCCGTGTCGGGCAGCCAGTACGCGCGGCTGTCGCCCACCCCGCCGGCCCACAGGCCCGCCGGCCCGACGACGCCCGCAACGTACGTGCACGCCGGGGCGTCGTGCACCGACGTGGCCAGGGCCGCCACCGCGCGGCCCGCGCGCACGGTGGCCTCGGCGAGCGCGACCTCGGGTAGCGCCCCCGCGCCGAGCCGCGTCACCAGGGTGGCCGCGCCGACCTCTGCCGCGACCTGGGCGGCCCGGTCCGCTCGCGGCGACATCGACACGCCGTCGCAGACGACCCCGATCGTCCACGAGCCGGTCGTGGCCGACGCCATCGCGTCCGCGTTGACGCCGCGCCGCAGGCCTCGGTCGCTGACCCCGGCCGCGCCGCTGCCGGTCGTGATCTCCAGGTGGGAGCGGAAAGCCGGTTGTGGTGCGCCGCAGTCCCAGCAGTGGCCATCAGGGGCGACGGTCCCGCCGCAGGCGACACAGGATGAAATGTCCGTCATCAGACTCAGATCTTCACCTGCGGGCGTGCAGCCAGTCCAGGGCCGAGGGGGCGGAGTTGAGGACCGAGAGGTGGCCGTCGCCCGGGGTCAGGCGGAGCTCCGCCGCTGGGCAGCGGCGGGCCAGCCACTGGCCGTGCGCGTAGGGGATGACGCGGTCCTGGTTGCCGTGCAGGAACAGGACGGGGGCGGTCACCTGGGCGGGGTCGAAGCCCCAGGGGGCGACATAAGCGAGGTCGTCGTCGATCTGGGCGTCCGGGCCCGCCGCCACGGCCGGTCCGACGACGGTGTCGAGCCAGGACCAGTCGCCGGAGAGCGCGGCGTGGTCGGCGGGGGTGAACATCTCCGGGTCGTACGCGGCGGTCGCCTGGTATGCCTCCTTCGCGGCGCGACCTTCGGCGGCCGCGCGCAGGGCGGCCGCGCTGGAGGGGGTCATGCCGGCGAACCAGTCGAGCCCCTCCGCGTCGTACGGCGCCATCCCGGACATGCTGACCACGCTCAGCACGCGGTGGGGGAGAAGGGCGGCGCAGGCGAGGGCGTGCGGGCCGCCGCCGGAGTGGCCGATGACCGCGAACCGGCCGATGCCCAGGGCGTCGGCGACGGCGGCGACATCGGTGGCCGCCGAGGCGACGTCGCGGCCGGGACGCGGGGTGGATCCGCCGTATCCGGGGCGGTCGTGGGAGATCCAGCGGATGCCGAGGCGGTCGGCGGCCGGGAACAGGGGCTCCGGTGGGCTGCCGATGTTGGGGGTGCCATGGTGCCAGAAGACGGCCAGGCGCCTGGTGTCACCCGGTGCCGTGTCGTAGACGTGCAGGGTGCGGCCGTCGGCCAGTCTCACATCGCTCTCTGTCAGCACGTCGGCGAGCGTAGCGTCCGGGTCCGTCAGTTCGCGTCCGACTCGAGGGCCGAGGGGTCCGTACGGAGCGTCCCGGTCTGACGGTTCGTGTCCGGTTCGACGGCCGTGGAGAGGTCGGTGCGGAGTGCGTACGGGATGAAGGTGGCCAGGATGGCGATGGCGAGGACGGTGGCGAGGGCGAAGACCGCCCGCACGCCCCACAGCTCCGCGCCGAGGCCGGCCAGCGCCGCGCTGACGGGGATCACGCCCCAGCTGAGCACCCGGGACGCGGAGTAGACGCGGCCCAGCAGGTCGGGCGGCGACAGGTTCTGGCGGATCGTGGCCACCAGGATGCGCCAGATGCTGGATCCGGCCCCGGCGATCACCGCGCCCGCGACGACGGTCCACACCGGTCCGCCGAGCGCCACCGGCGCGACCAGCAGGACGGTTCCGGCGGCGTCGGCGATCAGCAGCCTGGTCACGCCGAACCGGCGGCGCAACGGCTCGGCCACCGCCGAGGCGACCAGGCCGCCGACGGCCATCGCGGTCAGCACCAGGCCGTACTGGGCGGTGCTGAGGCCGAGCGGGCCGGGGGCGACGGCGTACACGACGAGCAGGGCGGTCGCGACCGCCCAGGGAATGTTCATGACGGCGGTGAAGAGGGTGAGCGTGCGTACCACCGGCTGCCGCCACAGGTGGCGGAAGCCCGCGACCACGCCCCCGGCGGCCCGGGGCGCCGCGGGTGGGCGGCGGCGCAGGGTCATCAGCGCGAACCCGATGATGGCCAGGACGTACAGGGCGGCGCTCGCGCCGGTGGCCAGGGCGAGCGTGATGCCTGCCAGCAGGCCCGCGAGCGGTGGGCCGGCGAGCTCGTTGGTGACGTTGACGGTCGCTTCGATGCGGGCGTTGGCGCTGCTGCGGCCGTTGGGCTCGACGACCAGCGGGACGGTGGCGGTCAGGGCGGTGTCCACCAGGGTTTCGGCCACGCCGAGGAGCACCGCGGCGGCGAGGATCAGCGGGAGGGACAGCGCGCCGGTGAGGTGAGCGGCGGTGAGCGCGGTCAGGACCGCGGCGCGGGCCAGGTTGACGCCGGTCAGGAGCAGCCGGCGGTCGACGCGGTCCACGATCCAGCCGGCGTGCAGGCCGAAGACCGGCCAGGCCAGGGTGAGCGCGGCCGTCACGGCGGCCACTCCGCCGGGCGACGCGTCCGCCGCGAGGGCGAGCAGGGGCAGGACGAACAGCGCCATGCCGTCACCGAGGTTCGTGGCGCCGGTGCCGAACCACAGTGCGTTGAACGGCCGGCCCAGCGAGCTTGCACGCATTTTCTTACCTTTCAAGCACAGTTGATCGGTAAAAGAGTGGCCCGGATCATCTGACCTGTCAACTGCCTTTGATCGGTGAGATACTGGGGGCATGACCGAGGTCGAGCTGGTGGGAAACGCGCTGTGCCTGGACTTCGCCAACACGGTCAACGCCCGTCCGGTCGCCCGGCACGACTGGCTGGGCACGCCGGAGGAGGCGGTGACCTGGGCCGCCGCGGCCGGGCATCCGATCGGGGACCCGGACGGGCTCGCGGCGGCGCTGCCGGACGCCCGGCGGCTGCGGGAGACGGTGTTCCGGGTGTTCGAGGCGCTGGCGCAAGGAGGCAGGGCGCCGGGGCCGGATCTCGGCGCCGTGCTCGCGCTGCACGGTGACGGCATCGCCCATGGCGGGCTGGCGGAGGCCGACGGGGGTTTCCGGCTGACCTGGGGGACGCCGCGCACGGTGCGGGTGCTGCTGTGGGAGGTCGCGGCCTCGGCGGTCGAGCTGCTCACACACGGGCCGCTGGATCGGCTCGGCTCGTGTCCGTCGTGCTGCTGGGTGTTCCTGGACGTCAGCAAGAACCGCCGCCGCCGCTGGTGCAGCATGACCACCTGCGGCAGCCGCGACAAGTCCCGCCGCTACTACGCGGGGCGCTCCTCCTGAGTCAGGGCCGCTCGGCGCTGCTCCCTCGGCCGTCTACTTCGCCGCCGACGGGGGTGCGGGCCGCTCGGTGCTGCTCCCAGCGGGTCCAGAGGGCGGGGAGCTCGGCTTCGAGGAAGCGGTACAGCTCGGCGACGCCCGCCAGGCGGGCGGTGCGCTCGGGGGCGGCGCCGGCGAGGACGGCTAGGCCGCGCTCGGTCACCTCACGGAACGCCGAGGTCTTGGCGTAGCGGGCGGCGAGCATCCGGCTCCAGCCGTCCTCGGCGATGCGGAAGTATTCCTGCCGCTCGCCGCGCTTGCGGAAGCCCGTCACCAGGCCGCTCGGGGTGAGCAGGCGCATCGTGGAGCTGATGGAGCTGCGGCTGATCAGCAGGGCGCTCGCGAGCTGCGCGGCGCTCTGCTCCGCCGGGTCGCAGATGAGCAGCCACCCGACGACCCGTCCGGCGATGTACGGCAGGCCCTCCTCGGTGAAGAAGGCCGCCACGTCGTCGACGAAGTCGAGCTCGGCGCTCGTTGGCTCGGTCATGATCCCATTTTCTCCGGAAGTGGCCGGAGAAAGTCCGCGATGAGGGAGTTGACGCGGCCGGGGTCCTGCCGGTTCGCCCAGTGTCCCGCGCCCTCGATGAGCTCGAACCGTGCTCCCGGTACGGCCCGCGCGGCGGCCCGGGTGTGCTCCGGGTCCACGCCCGCGTCGCCGCTGCCCTGGATGAACAGCGCCGGGCAGGCGATCCTGGGCAGGTCCGGGCGCAGGTCGACGCGCATCCGGCGGAAACCGATCGAGCCGTTCTGCCAGTCGGAGGAGCCGGCGCCGTTACGCAGCACGTCGGCGTGGTACTCGTCCACGATCGCGTCGAAGTCGTCGACATGGCCGCCGGCGAAGAGGCCGCGCCGGGCGAACCAGGCGCAGGCGGCGCGGCTGCGGAAGACGAGCGACGGGAGCGTCCGGTTGAGCAGGGACCACCTGGCCGTGACCCAGAGCAGCTGGTGGACGACGGGCGGGAAGGAGATGACGCCCGCCGGGGCCAGGGCGACGAGGCGCGACACGCGCTCCGGGTGCTCGACGGCGTAGCCGAGGGTGATCGCGCCGCCCTGCGAGAGGCCGACCAGCGCGGCCTGTTCGAGGCCGAAGTGGTCGAGCACGGCCGTGACGCAGCCGAGCATCCGGTCGTGATCGGCGGTGCCGTTCCAGGGTCTGCTGCCGCCCTGCTTGGGCCAGTCGAGGGCGAGCACGCGGTGCTCGGCGGCCAGCGCGGGCAGGGCGTGCCGCCAGCTCAGGGCGGCGTTGTCGACGCCCGCGCCGCTGAGCAGGAGCACCGGCGTGCCCGCCGCGCCCCGGGTGATGACGTGCAGGTTTCCTTCGGGCTGGGGGACGAGCACGCTCTCGCCGAGCTCGGCGGTATCAACCATGGTCCCATTATTACGGTAATTGCAGTAGTTACTGCAATGTCAGGATCTGGGAATCTTCGAAAGAAGTTCTGGGAAGGGTGTCGATCCGGCGGGTGGCCGTTCGACGCGTCTGTGAAAGACCGGACAGCGAGCGCGAAGGACGCCACCATGCAGAAGATCAAGACTTACCTGTGGTTCGACAACCAGGCCGAGGAGGCCGCCACCTTCTACACCTCCCTCTTCCCGGACTCCGAGATCGTGTACGTGCAGCGCGCCGGCGAGGCGGTGATGACCGTGACGTTCACGCTGGCCGGGCAGGAGCACATCGCGCTCAACGGCGGCCCCCACTTCACCTTCAACGAGGCGGTCTCGCTGTACGTGGACTGCGAGACGCAGGAGGAGGTCGACGAGCTGTGGGCCAAGCTCACCGACGGCGGCGAGGAGAGCCAGTGCGGCTGGCTCAAGGACAGGTACGGGCTGTCCTGGCAGATCGTCCCGAAGGCCCTGCCCGAGCTGGTGCGGCAGTCCGACCCGGCCACGGCCGAGCGGGTCATGAAGGCCATGTTCGGCATGAGGAAGATCAGCGTCCAGGGACTCCTGGACGCCGCCGCCTCCTGAGGCTCACTCGACGGCCATCTCGCCGAGAAGCGACCAGTCGTCCTGCGGGATCGTCGCGTTGATGATCCGCGGCGTCTCGGCGAGGTGGCGCGGCAGGGTCCGCTGCGCGGTGCGGAAGTGCTCCGACTGCACGTGCGCCGCGCCGGCGTCGCCGTCACGGAAGGCCTCGACCAGGACGTACTCGGCCGGGTCGTCGAGGCTGCGGGACCAGTCGAACCACAGGCAGCCGGGCTCGGCGCGGGTCGCCCGGGTGAACTCGGCGGTGATCTCGCCGAACCGGTCGGCGGACTCCGGCAGCACGCGGAACTTCGCGGTGATGAAGATCATCAGGCTTCTCTCTCCTCAGGGCGGCGCATCAGACACCGATGCTAGGGGGAACGAGGGGGCGACGTCCTGATCAGCGCGCCCCGCCGGCGAGGTTCGCCCAGGGGTGTCCGGTGCCCGGTGCAGTGGGTACACCACGTCTACGCCGAAAGGGTGCAACGAGGTCGAGGGGGGATCGCCGTGACGGACGAACTGGCGGGAGTGGCCGGGGTGCTGTACGAGTTCGGGCTGCTCAAGCGGTACAAGCGCACCGGCTGGCTGGTGGCGGGCGTACGTGATCCGGAGAGCATCGCCGAGCACTCCTTCCGTACGGCGGTCATCGCCGGTGTCATCGCCAAGCTGGAGGGCGCCAACGCCGAGCGGGCGGCGTTCATGAGCTTGTTCCATGACACCCAGGAGACCCGCATCACCGACATCCCGTACATCGGCAAGCGCTACCTCAAGGCCGCCCCGAACGAGGAGGTCACCGCGGACCAGATGCGCGGCCTGCCCGCGCCGGTGGCGGAGATGGTGCGCGGGGCGGTCGGTGAGTACGAGGAGAAGACCAGCCTGGAGGCGGTGTGCGCGCGGGACGCCGACAAGCTGGAGTGCCTGATCCAGGCGGTCGAATACCGCGAGCAGGGGCACCAGAACGTGCAGCCGTGGATCGACAGCTCCCTGGCCGCGCTCCGGACCCCCACCGGTAAACGCCTGGCCGAAGAGGCTCTGCGCACCGGGACCCTGGACTGGATCATGCCGGTGCTCAACGGCGACTGAGGCACGCGGCGGCCGAGGGTGACGCCCGGCCGCCGAAAACCCGTTGTCCCGGCGGGCGTCCGTCTGGTGCACTACCGGAGCATCATCGATCGACCGAGGAGCAAGCGATGCGCGCAGCGTTCATGTCTGACCAGCTGAGAATGACCATCCACTCAGAGGACATGACGCTTGGTGAAATCGCTCAATCTAGGAATTCTGGCGCATGTCGACGCCGGTAAGACAAGTCTGACCGAGCGGCTGCTGCACGCCGCCGGAGTCATCGACGAGATCGGCAGCGTCGACGCGGGCAGCACCCAGACCGACTCGCTGGAGCTCGAACGCCGGCGCGGCATCACGATCAAGTCCGCCGTCGTCTCCTTCCCGCTCGCCGACGTGACGGTCAACCTGATCGACACGCCCGGCCACCCCGACTTCATCGCCGAGGTGGAGCGGGTGCTGAACGTGCTCGACGGCGCCGTGCTCGTCATCTCGGCGGTGGAGGGCGTACAAGCGCAGACCCGCGTGCTCATGCGGGCGCTGCACCGGCTGCGCATCCCCACCCTCATCTTCGTGAACAAGATCGACCGCCGGGGCGCCCAGGACGAGCGCGTGCTGCGGAGCATCCGCGACAGGCTGGCCCCGGCCGCCGTCGCGCTGGGATCGGTCACCGGCCTCGGCGCCCGCGACGCGCGCTACCTGCCCTTCGCCGCCGCCGGCGACGACCTGGTGAGCGTGCTCGCCGAGCACGACGACGCCCTTTTGGCGGCGTACGTGGACGGCACGCAGGCTCTCTGCCCCGGCAGGCTCAAGGACGAGCTCGCCGCGCAGTCACGCCGGGCGCTGGTGCACCCGATCCTCTTCGGCTCGGCGATCACCGGAGCGGGGGTCGCGGAGTTGATCGACGGGATCAGGGAGCTGCTGCCCGGCGTGGCGGGCGACACCGGCGGGCCGCCCTCGGGCACCGTCTTCAAGGTCGAGCGCGGCCCGGCCGGGGAGAAGATCGCCTACGTCCGGATGTTCGCCGGCACGATCCGGCTGCGGGACCGGGTGCCGTTCCGGGACGTGGCGGGGAAGGTCACCGCCATCCGGGTGTTCGACCGGGGCACGGCCGTACCGGCCTCCTCGGTCGAGGCGGGGCGGATCGGCAAGCTCTGGGGGCTCGGCGACGTCCGGATCGGCGACGAGCTCGGCCTGCCGCGCACCGAGCCCGCCGAGCGCCGTCACTTCGCCCCGCCGACGCTGGAGACCGTCGTGGTGCCCGCCAGGCCCGCCGACAAGGGCGCGCTGCACGTCGCGCTCTCCCAGCTCGCCGAGCAGGACCCGCTGATCGACCTGCGCCAGGACGACATCAGGCAGGAGACGTCCGTCTCCCTCTACGGCGAGGTGCAGAAGGAGGTCATCCAGGCGACGCTGGCCGAGGAGTTCGGGCTCGACGTCACCTTCCGTGAGACGAGCACCATCCACGTCGAGCGGCCCGTGGGCACCGGCGCGGCGGCCGAGTTCATCGCCAAGCCGCCCAACCCGTTCCTGGCCACCGTCGGGCTGCGCGTCGAGCCGGCCCCGATCGGCTCCGGCGTGGACTTCAGGCTGGAGGTCGAGCTCGGCTCGATGCCGTACACGTTCATCAGGGCCGTCGAGGAGACCGTCCGGGAGACCCTGCTCCAGGGGCTGCGCGGATGGCAGGTCACCGACTGCGCGGTCATTCTCACGCACACCGGCTACTGGCCCCGGCAGAGCCACGCGCACGCGGTGTTCGACAAGAGCATGTCGAGCACGGCGGGAGACTTCCGCAACCTGACGCCGCTGGTGCTGATGGAAGCGCTCAGGCAGGCCGGCACCCGAGTGTACGAGCCGATGCACCACTTCCGGCTGGACCTGCCCGAGGACGTGTTCGGCACGGTGCTGCCCGTGCTGGCCCGCCTCGGCGCCGTCCCCGGGACGTCCACCCCGCAGGGGGCGTCCTACCTGGTGGAAGGGGTCGTCCCGGCGGCCAGGGTGCACGAACTCGAGCAGCGGCTGCCGTCGCTGACCCGGGGCGAGGGCGTCCTGGAAAGCGCCTTCGACCACTATCAGGAGGTTCGCGGTCAGGCCCCGGCCCGGCCCCGGACGGACCACGACCCGCTCAACCGGAAGGAGTATCTGCTGCACGTCCTCCGGCAGGTCTAGGTGTTTCGTGGTTCGGGCGGTCCAGGAGTGCGTTATAGTTAAGGAGAAGCCGACGCGGGGTAGAGCAGTTCGGTAGCTCGTCGGGCTCATAACCCGAAGGTCGTAGGTTCAAATCCTTCCCCCGCTACTTATCGAAACGCCTTCCGAGGATCCTCTCGGAAGGCGTTTCGCGTATCCCGCCCAGCGAGGGTAGTCGTCCGACATGCGCTTGGGGAACTGGGACGTCAGGCCGCTCGGCGGGGCCGCCGGCTGCGTCACCATGATCATTCTGTCCATCGTGCTTTCGATCCTGCTGACGCTGGTCATCAACCTGCTGCTGTGACCGAAACCGGTCCGGAGGTCCTTTAGCCTGTGGCGCATGATTCGCTATGCCACCCCTGACGACGTGTCCGTGATCAACGAGCTGATCCGCGAGCTGGCCGACTACGAGAAGGCCCTGCACGAGGTGGAGGTCACCGAGGAGCAGTTGCGGGAGGTCCTGTTCGGGGAGCAGCCGTCCGTGTTCGCGCACGTCGCCGAGAGCGACGGCGAGGTGGTCGGCTTCGCGCTGTGGTTCCTCACCTTCTCCACCTGGACCGGCACCCGCGGCCTCTACCTGGAGGACCTGTACGTACGTCCCGGGCACCGAGGCGGCGGGCACGGCAAGGCGCTGCTGACGGAGCTGGGCCGGATCAGCGTCGAGCGTGGGTACGAGCGGCTCGAGTGGTCGGTGCTCGACTGGAACACCCCGGCGATCGACTTCTACGAGTCCCTCGGCGCGCGGCCGCAGGGCGACTGGATCCGCTACCGGCTGGCCGGGGAGCCGCTGCGGCGGTTCGGCGGTCAGGTCCGGTAGATCGTCAGCTGATAGGTGTAGCGGTCGCCCCGGTAGAGCGACTCCGCCCGCTCGATGGCCCGGCCACGGGCGTCGAAGGTGGTGCGCTGCACCAGGAACGCCGGTGAGAACGGCGGCACCCGCAGCGCCCGCGCGCTGTCCTGGTCGAGGACCGTCGCCCTGATCGTCTGCTCCGCCCGGTGCGGGACCAGGCCGTACCGGGCGTTCAGCTCCTCGTACAGCGAGCCGTCCAGCGCCTCGCCCAGGTCGTCGGGCACCAGGGCGGCGGGCAGGCAGCTGTCCTCCAGGCAGATCGGCTCGCCGTCGGCGGTGCGTACCCGGCGGAGGCGCAGCACCTCCTCCGCCGGGCTGATCCGCAGCGCGTAGCCGATCTCCGCCCCGGCGGGGACCCGCTCGGCGGTGACGGCGAGCGAGCCGGGGGTCAGGCCCCGCGCGCGCATGTCCTCGCTGAAGGAGGTCAGCTCGACGGACTTGGCGATGCGCGGCTCGCTCACGAAGGTGCCCGAGCCCTGCACGCGGTAGACCTGCCCCTCCAGCTCCAACTGGTCCAGCACCCGCCTGACGGTGAGCCGGCTGAGCGAGAACTCCTCGGCCAGGCTGCGCTCGGTGGGCAGCCGGTCGTGCGGGGCGAGCCGCTCGCGCAGGAGCGTACGCAGGTGCCGGCGGAGCTCGGTGGACTTGACCGGGCCGCGCGTCACCTCACCGTCCGTCATGAAGCCTCCTGCTTGACCGGCTTGTCGGAATTGGGCTATACCAATCACATCATATTTCTCCATATTTATGGAGAAATCGGGCAAGGCTACTGAGATTGGGCATGTATGGGCACCGACGGGGTCTCCGCGCTGGAACGGATCGGCGGCGGGCTCGTCGTCTCCTGTCAGGCGCCCGAGGGGCATCCGCTGAGAGACGCGGCGACCATCGCCCGGCTCGCCCGGTGCGCCGAGCTCGGCGGAGCCGCCGCGCTGCGGATCAACTCCGCCGAGGACATCCGCGCCGTCCGCCGGCGCACCGCGCTGCCGGTCATCGGCCTGCACAAGGTCCCGTACGCGCACCGCCACCTGATCACGCCGACCCTGGCCCTGGCCGAGGACCTGGCGGCGGCCGGCGCCGACGTCATCGCGATCGACCTGACCCACGAGTCGCCCGCCTCCGGAGCGCTGATCACCGCCGTCCGCGAGTCGCTGAGCGTCGCGGTGATGGCCGACGTGTCCACCCTGGAGGAAGGACTGGCGGCCTGGGAGGCGGGGGCGGAGGTGGTCGGGACGACGCTGTCGGGGTACACGGCGCGGCACCTGCCCACCCCCGGCGATCCCGACATCGCCCTGGTGGGGGAGCTGGCCGCGCGCGGCGTACGGGTGGTGGCCGAAGGGCGTTACCGTACGGCGGAGCAGGTGCGGCAGGCGTTCGAGGCGGGTGCGTGGGCCGTCGTGGTGGGCGGCGCGATCACCGATCCCGTCGCCATCACCGCCCGGCTGGCCTCGGCGGCCCCGGCGGGAGCCCGATGAGAACTCCTGTCACGTCCTGGGCGGGGATGCCGATGTCCCGAAATTTCTGGTTTTTGGGTAGGTGGAGGTGAACGGGTCCCCGCTGGTGGTGGCCGTCGACATCGGAGGCACCAAGATCGCGGCGGGTCTGGTGGACGCCGGGGGACGGCTGTACGAGCAGCGGAGAACGGCCACCCCGGCGGCCGAAGGCGGCGAGGCGATCATGGCGGCCGTGCTCGACTGCGCCCGTCCGCTCCGCGACCTCGGCGGCGACCGGGTCATGGCGTGCGGCATCGCGACGGCGGGTGTGGTGGACCCGGCCGGCCGCATCGCCGGCGCCACCGACCTGCTGAAGGGCTGGGCCGGCACCGACGTGCGGGGCATTGCCGAGCGCGGCCTGGGACTTCCCGCCCAGGTGGTCAACGACTGCCACGCGGCGGGCACGGCCGAGGCACGCATCGGCGCGGCACGCGGTGCGAGGACCGGTCTCGTGGTCGCCGTCGGCACCGGGATCGGTGGCGCGCTCGTGGCGGACGGCGCGACGGTGACGGGCCGGTCAGGGACGGCGGGCGCCATCGGTCACGTGCCGGCCCCGGTGGCCGGCGTGACGACGAGGGCCATGGGGGCGCCTGCGACGGCGACGGTCGTGGCCGGGCGTAGGTGCTCCTGCGGTGCGTTCGACCATGTCGAGGCGCATGCCTCAGGACCGGCGATCGAGCGCTCGTACAGGGAGGTGACAGGGCGGGTGCTGGAGTTGAGGGAGATCGCGTCCCTGGCCCGGTCGGGGCAGCCGCAGGCCCGTCACGTGATCACGGCGGCGGCGAGCCTTCTGGGGCGGGTGCTCGGCGGCGCGGCCAACCTGCTGGACCCGGACGTGATCGTGCTCGCGGGCGGCGTGTCCAGGCTCGGCTCACTGCTGCTGAGCCCGGTGCGCCGGGGCTTTCGGGCCGAGGCGCTGACGGGTGTGCGTGGTGTCCCCATCCGGGAGGCCGTTCTGGGGGAGAGGGCCGGCCTCGTCGGCGCTGGGTTGTCCGCGTTGTACGCGACGTGAGAGCGACTCTGTCAGAAGGGCTGGTGCGTCGATCCCGACGAACTGCCTGATGAGCTGTTGATCAGTGCCATTACGACTGCGGAGTTGTCGGTCGGCGTCCTGGCGGCAACGGGACCCCGGGAACTGGCACAGCGATTGAAGGTTCCGGTGTCCCGCCCGAAGTGAACCTCGGGCGAGATGGCAGGCCGCGGGTCGCGTCCCCCTGACGCGGCCCGCGGCCTGGTTCTTGGGCGTCAGACGCCGGAGCCGGCGCGGATCCGGTCCGTCGTGCGATGCGTGGTCTCGCCGCGCATGCCTTCCGGCATGTCCTCCTCGCCCTGGTGCGTCTCCTCGATGCGGAGCGCGACCCCCATGGCGAAGAAGGTCGGCGCCCACTGGCCTACGAAGATGCCCCACCGGTCGGCCCGGTCTATGCCGGCTCGTTCGCCCTCTTTCGAGGCGAACCAGGTGGCGAAGGACAGGGCGATCGACCCAAGTCCAGCCAGGTACATGTGATTCGACTTAATGCCCATCTTGTGCAGCTTTTTGATCATGTTTCCCCCCTTGCGTTTGCTGTTACCCCAGGTTGGAGCCGATAACCCCAGCCCGGATCGGGCCCGGCGTATCCAGCGGCCTGGGGGAAAGCTCCTGGCATCGAGGCAAGAAGTCTTCCGCTATCGCTGGGATCGTTTCCGTATGAGCGAAGAGATCAGGACCTTCCGCGTCGACATCCCCCAGGCCGACCTCGACGACCTGCGCGAGCGGCTGAGCCGTACCCGGCTGCCCGTCCAGACGCCGGGGGCGGGCAGCGAGCGCGGCCTGACCGCCGCGCGGCTGCGCGAGCTCGCCGACCACTGGGCCACCGGCTACGACTGGCGCGAGCACGAGGCCCAGCTCAACGCCCACCCCCAGTACGTCACCACCATCGACTCCCAGGACATCCACTTCCTGCACGTACGCTCACCCGAGCCCGACGCGACCCCGCTGATCCTCACGCACGGCTGGCCCAGCTCCGTCGTGGAGTTCCTGGACGTGATCGGCCCGCTGACCGACCCCCGGGCGCACGGCGGCGACCCGGCCGACGCCTTCCACCTGGTCATCCCGTCGCTGCCCGGCTACGGGTTCTCCGCCCCGCTGACCGGCACCGGCTGGACGCTGGCGCGCATCGCGCGGACCTGGGCCACGCTGATGGCCAGGCTCGGCTACGACCGCTACGGCGCGCAGGGCGGCGACTGGGGCGCGGGCGTGTCCAGGGAGCTGCGCTTCGCCGACCCCGAGCACCTGATCGGCGTGCACGTGAACTACCTGATGACCTTCCCCACGGGAGAGCCGGGCGAGCTGGCGGGGCTGAGCGAGTCCGACCAGGCCAGGATCGAGGGGCTGGAGCGGTTCACCGGCGAGCTGGGCGGATATATGGCCATCCAGTCGACCCGGCCGCACACGCTGGCCTTCGGGCTGGCGGACTCGCCGGCCGGGCAGCTCGCCTGGATCGCGGAGAAGTTCGACGACTGGACCGAGGCAGGCGTCGACCGGGACCGCCTGCTCACCGACGTCTCGATCTACTGGCTGACGAACACGGCCGATTCGGCGGCGCAGCTCTACTGGGAGTTCTCCCACGCGTGGAGCATGCCGGAGCAGTCGCCCGTCCCGGTCGGCGTGGCCGTCTTCGCCCACGACTACGTCCGGCCGGTGCGCAGCCTGGCCGAGCGCACCGACAAGGTCGTGCACTGGACGGAGTTCGCCGACGGCGGCCACTTCCCGGCCATGGAGCAGCCCGAGGCGCTGGTCGCCGACATCCGGGCGTTCTTCGGAGGGCTGGACTGACAGCTTGGATTACCAACGTGTTTCCGCCGTGACGCATATGTATTGCGTGTTGCGCGGGTGAGTTACATGTAACTCCCGCACAGCCACGGATCGTCGGTGTGCGTAACCCCGGCTTCCTAACGTTCGAGTCCTGGCCACCCGAGCGTAGGAGGAACGATGGCGCGCTGGATCGCCGAGTGGCATCCCGACAACCCGACTTTCTGGCAGAACACCGGCCGGAAGGTCGCCCGTCGGAACCTGATCTTCTCGATCCTGGCCGAGCATCTCGGCTTCACCGTCTGGACGCTGTGGAGCATCGTGGCCGCCCAGATGGGCGCCTACGCCTTCTCCACCGACCAGCTCTTCTGGTTGATCGCGCTGCCGAACCTGATCGGCTCGGTGCTGCGGGTGCCGTACACCTTCGGCCCCGCCAGGTTCGGCGGGCGCAACTTCACCGTCGTCAGCGCGCTGCTGCTGATCATCCCGGCGGTGCTGCTCGGGGTGGCGGTGAGCGACCCCGCGACGCCGTACTGGATGTTCCTGGTGATCGCGGCGCTGGCCGGGTTCGGCGGCGGCAACTTCGCCTCCAGCATGGCCAACATCACCTACTTCTACCCCCGGGAGAAGCAGGGGGTGGCGCTCGGGCTGAACGCCGCGGGCGGCAACATCGGCGTCAGCTCGGTGCAGCTCGTCATCCCGCTGGTGATCGGGGCGTTCGGGCTGGCCGCGGCCGGCTGGTTCTGGATCCCGTTCATCGTGCTGGCCGCCGCCTGCGCGTGGTTCTTCATGGACAACCTGACCAGCGCCAAGGCCAGCCCGCGCGAGCAGATGGCGGTGGCGGGCAAGGCGCAGACGTGGATCATGTCGTTCCTGTACGTGGGCACGTTCGGCTCGTTCATCGGCTACTCCACGGCCTTCCCGCTGCTGAGCAAGAGCCTGTTCCCCGGCTCGCCGTGGGCGGTGGTGGCCTTCGCCGGGCCGCTCGTCGGCTCGCTGATCAGGCCGGTCGGCGGCTGGCTGGCCGACAAGTTCGGCGGCGCCCCGGTCACCCTGTGGAACTTCGCCGCCATGGGCGGCGGGGTGCTGCTGGTCTGGCTCGGCTCCGTCTCGGGCAACTTCTGGCTGTTCTTCCTGGCCTTCCAGCTGCTCTTCCTCACCTCCGGCATCGGCAACGGGTCCACCTACCGCATGATCCCGGCCATCTTCCAGGCCAAGGCGGTGGCCGAGCGCGGCACCGACGAGGCGGCCCTGCTGTACGGCAAGCGGCAGGCCTCCGCGGCCATCGGCATCATCTCCGCCGTCGGCGCCCTCGGCGGGTTCCTCATCAACCGGGCGTTCGGCATGTCGTTCGCGGCGACGGGCAGCCCGTCCCTCGCCTTCGCCGCCTTCGGGATCTTCTACCTGGCCTGCGTGGGGGTGACCTGGTGGTGCTACACCCGCACGGTGGGCGTCACCCGGGCCCCCAGCCTGGCCTACGCGAGGGTTTGATGGACGCACCGGTGAAGACGCACTGCCCGTACTGCGCCCTGCAGTGCGGGATGGCGATCGGCGGCCAGGGCACCGAGATCACCATCACCCCGCGGACCGACATCCCGGCGAACGCGGCCGGGGCGCTCTGCCAGAAGGGCTGGACGGCGGCCGAGCTGCTGACCAACGGCGAGCGACTGACCAGCCCGCTCCTGCACGGCGAGCCGGTGTCCTGGGAGGTGGCGCTCGACCACGTGGCCGAACGGCTCAGCGGCATCGCCGCCGAGCACGGCCCCGACGCCGTGGCCGTGTTCGGCGGGGGCGGGCTCACCAACGAGAAGGCGTACCTGCTCGGCAAGTTCGCCCGGGTCGCGCTGCGTACCAGCCAGATCGACTACAACGGCCGCTTCTGCATGTCGTCGGCCGCGGCCGCCTCGATCCGGGCGTTCGGCATGGACCGCGGCATGCCGTTCCCGATCACCGACCTGGCCGGGGCCGACGTCATCCTGCTGGCGGGCGGCAACCCGGCCGAGACGATGCCGCCGTTCGTCCGCCACCTGGACGGCGCCCGGCTGATCGTCATCGACCCGCGCCGCACCCCGACGGCCAAGCTCGCCTGGCTGCACCTGCGGCCCACGCCGGGCACCGACCTGGCGCTCGCGCTCGGCCTGCTGCACCTGGCCATCGCCGAAGAGCTCGTCGACGAGGCGTACATCGAGGAGCGGACCTCGGGCTTCGACGCGGTGCGCACCTCGCTGGCCGCCTGGTGGCCCGAGCGGGTGGAGCGGATCACCGGCGTGCCGGTGCCGCGCATGCGCGAGGCCGTACGCGCCCTCGCCGCCGCGAACAGCGCGTACGTCCTGACCGGCAGGGGAGCCGAGCAGCACGCCAAGGGCACCGACACGGTGACCGCGTTCGTCAACCTCGCCCTGGCGCTGGGCCTGCCCGGCCGGCAGGGCTCCGGGTACGGCTGCCTCACCGGGCAGGGCAACGGCCAGGGCGGCAGGGAGCACGGCCAGAAGGCCGACCAGCTCCCCGGCTACCGCAAGATCGACGACCCGGCGGCACGGGAGCACGTCGCGGGCGTGTGGGGCGTGCCGCCGGAGGACCTGCCGGGGCCGGGCCGCTCGGCCTACGAGCTGCTCGACGCCCTCGGCACGCCGGACGGGTCGCGCGCCATGCTGGTGTTCGGCTCCAACCCGGTCGTCTCGGCGCCCGCCTCGGCCCACGTCGCCGACCGGATCAAGGCGCTGGACCTGCTGGTGGTCTGCGACGTGGTGCTGTCGGAGACGGCGGCGCTGGCCGACGTGGTCCTTCCGGTCACGCAGTGGGCCGAGGAGACCGGCACGATGACCAACCTCGAAGGCCGCGTCCTGCTGCGCAGGCAGGCCGTCGAGCCGCCGGCCGGCGTCCGCAGCGACCTGGAGGTCATCGCCGGACTGGCCCGCCGGCTCGGTCACGACTTCGCCGACGAGCCCGGCAAGGTCTTCGAGGAGCTGCGCCGGGCCAGCGCCGGCGGCCCCGCCGACTACTCCGGCATCACCTACGAGCGGATCGCGGACGAGACCGGCGTGTTCTGGCCCTGCCCGGCGCCCGAGCACCCCGGCACGCCGCGGCCGTTCCTCGACTCCTTCGCCACCCCCGACGGCCGCGCCAGGTTCGTGCCCGTCGAACACCGGCCGCCGGTGGAGGACATCGACGAGGACTACCCCGTCTACCTGACGACGGGCCGCGTGCTGGCGCACTACCAGAGCGGCGCGCAGACCCGCAGGATCGCCTCCCTCACCAAGGCCGCGCCGCAGCCGTACGTGGAGCTCCATCCCGATCTGGCCGAGCGGCTGAAGATCGAGGCGGGGGACCAGGTGCTGGTGACGAGCAGGCGCGGCGAGAGCCGGGGCGAGGCCAGGATCAGCGACGCGATCAGGAGCGACACCGTGTTCATGCCCTTCCACTGGGAGGGGGCGAACCGCCTCACCAACCCGGCGCTCGACCCCACGTCCCGGATGCCCGAGTTCAAGGTCTGCGCCGTCAGAGTGGAGCGAGACGCATGAGGCTCGTCGTGGTGGGAAACGGCATGGCCGGATCACGGCTGGTCAGTGAGGTACGGGCGCGCGACCCGCACCTCACGATCACCGTGTTCGGCGCCGAGGAAGGCCACCCGTACAACCGGGTGCTGCTGTCGAACGTGCTCGCCGGCAAGGCCAGGGCCGAGCAGCTCCGGCTGCACGAGCTGTCCTGGTACGGCGCCAACCGGGTGGAGGCGGTGTCGGGCAGCGCGGTCGCGTGGATCGATCGGGAGACCCGCGCCGTGCACACCACCGACGGGCGCCGCGAACCGTACGACCTGCTCGTCCTGGCCACCGGCAGCGAGGCGTTCGTGCCCCGCATCCCCGGGGTCGAGCGGGCCATCCCGTTCCGCACCCTCGACGACTGCGACCGCATCCTCAAGGCCGCCGAGCACAGCCGCCGGGCGGTGGTCGTCGGCGGCGGGCTGCTCGGCATCGAGGCGGCCCGCGGCCTGGCCGGGCGCGGCCTGCCGGTCACCCTGCTGCACCTCGCCGACCACCTGATGGAGCGCCAGCTCGACCCCGAGGCCGGGCTGGTGCTCGGCGAGACCCTCACCGGGCTCGGCGTGGACATCCGCACCGGCGTGGTGGCCGAGGCCGTCGAGGAGGACGGCGTCCGGCTGGCCGGTGGCGAGCTGGCCGACGGCGACCTGGTCGTGCTCGCCTGCGGCGTCCGCCCGCTGACCGGCCTGGCCGCCGAGGCGGGCCTGGAGGTGCGCCGCGGCATCGTCGTCGACGACGAGATGCGCACCGACGACCCGTCGATCTTCGCCATCGGCGAGTGCGCCGAACACGACGGCAACGTCTACGGCCTGGTCGCGCCCGCCTGGGAGCAGGCCGCCGTGGCCGCCGACGTGATCACCGGCGGCAAGTCCCGCTACCGGGGCTCGCGGCTGGTGACCAGGCTCAAGGCGAGCAGCGTCGAACTCGCCGCGATGGGCGAGACGCAGCTCACCGACGAGCACGCCGAGGTGGTGCGCTTCAGCCACCGGGCGAAGGGGACCTACCGCAAGCTCGTCATCCGCGACGGCCGGCTGGTCGGCGCGATCCTGCTGGGCGACAGCGACGCCGTCGGCACGCTCACCCAGCTCTTCGACCGTGGCGGGCCGGTGCCGGGCGACCGGGCCGGGCTGCTGTTCCCGGGGCTGGCGGCGGCGCCGGTCGCGGAGAGTCCGGTGCTGATGCCGGACGCGGCCAAGGTCTGCCAGTGCAACAACGTGACCAAGGGTCAGATCCGGGCGTGCTGGGAAGCGGGCGCCAGGAACGTGGCCGGGGTGGCCGCCGCCACCAGGGCCACGACCGGCTGCGGCACCTGCCGTGACGCCGTGGAGGGGATCGTCGGCTGGTTGTGCGAACAAGAAGGGATCTCCGCGTGAAGAAGATCGTTGTGGTCGGGTACGGCCCCGCCGCTCACCGGCTCGTGGAAGCCCTGCTCCAGCGCGGCTTCGACGGCCGCATCACGGTGATCGGGGAGGAGCCCCGCCCGGCCTACGACCGGGTGGCGCTGACCTCCTACCTGTCCGGCGTCAGCGCCGAGGACCTGTCCTACCCGGTGCCGGAGCAGGCCGTGGTCAGGCTCGGCAGCCGCGTCACCGGCATCGACCGGCAGGCCCGCGTGGTCACCGTCGAAGGCGGCGCGCGGGAGCCCTACGACGTGCTGGTGCTGGCCACCGGGTCCGCGCCGTTCGTGCCGCCGGTGCCCGGCGCCGAGCACGCCTACGTCTACCGCACCATCGACGACCTGGACGCGATCAGGCTGGCGGCCAAGGAAGCCGCCGACGGCGTCGTCGTCGGCGGCGGGCTGCTCGGCCTGGAGGCGGCCGACGCGCTGCGCTCGCTCGGACTGCGCACCCACATCGTCGAGATGAGCCCGTGGCTGATGCCCCGCCAGGTGGACGAGGGCGGCGGCTCGGTGCTGAAGGCGCACATCGAGGAGCTCGGCCTGAGCGTGCACGCGGGCGCCGGCGTGCAGGAGATCGTCACCGACGACAAGGGGCAGGTCGCCGGGCTGCGCAAGCCCGACGGCACGATCATCGACGCCCAGGTGGTCGTCTTCTCCGCCGGCATCAGGCCGCGCGACGAGCTGGCCAGGGCGAGCGGGCTGGAGGTGGGCGAGCGCGGCGGCATCGTGGTCGACTCCGCGATGCGCACCTCCGACCCCGACATCTACGCCATCGGCGAGTGCGCGCTGTCCGGCGGCATGATCTACGGGCTGGTCGGGCCGTGCTTCACCATGGCCGAGGTGGCCGCCGACCGGATCCTGGGCGGCGGGGCCGGCTTCGAGGGCGCCGACATGTCCACCAAGCTCAAGCTCCTCGGCGTCGAGGTGGCCCAGTTCGGCGCCATGACGGGGGCGCTCGACGTCACCTACATGGACCCGGTGGCCGGCGTCTACAAGCGGCTGTTCATCAGCGACGACGCCCAGACGCTGCTCGGCGGCATCTGCGTCGGCGACGCCTCGCCGTACACCTCGTTGCGCTCCTTCGTCGGCAAGCCGCTGCCCGCACCCCCGTCCGACCTGCTGTTCACCGGCGGCGGCGCGCAGCTCGAGCTGCCGGACGACGCGCAGGTCTGCTCCTGCAACAACGTCAGCGCGGGCGCGGTCCGCTCGGCCATCGCCGACCACGGCTGCGCCGACGTGCCCGGCATCAAGGCCTGTACGCGGGCCGGCACGACCTGCGGGAGCTGCGTGCCGATGCTCAAGCAGCTTCTGGAGAAGTCGGGCGTCGAGGTCAGCAAGAACCTCTGCGAGCACTTCGCCTACTCCAGGGCCGAGCTGTTCGACATCGTCCGGGTGCGCGGCATCACCACGTTCTCCGAGCTCATCGCCGCGCACGGGGACGGCCGGGGCTGCGACATCTGCAAGCCCGCCGTCGCCTCCATCCTCGCCTCCCTGCACAACGGGCACGTGCTCGACGGCGAGATGGCGACGCTGCAGGACACCAACGACCGCTTCCTGGCCAACATCCAGAAGAACGGCACCTACTCCGTCGTCCCGCGCATCCCCGGCGGCGAGATCACCCCGGACAAGCTCATCGTCATCGGCGAGGTGGCCCGCGACTTCGGCCTCTACACCAAGATCACCGGGGGGCAGCGGATCGACCTGTTCGGCGCCAGCGTCGACCAGCTCCCGGAGATCTGGCGCCGGCTGGTGGACGCCGGGTTCGAGTCCGGCCACGCCTACGGCAAGGCGCTGCGCACGGTCAAGTCGTGCGTCGGGTCCACCTGGTGCCGCTACGGCGTGCAGGACTCCGTGGGCCTGGCCATCGAGCTGGAGCTGCGCTACCGGGGGCTGCGCTCGCCGCACAAGCTCAAGTCCGCCGTCTCCGGCTGCGCCCGCGAGTGCGCCGAGGCCAGATCCAAGGACTTCGGCATCATCGCCACCGAGCAGGGCTGGAACCTGTACGTGGGCGGCAACGGCGGCTTCAAGCCCCGCCACGCCGACCTGCTGGCCGGGGACCTGAGCACCGAAGAGCTGCTCAGGACCATCGACCGCTTCCTGATGTTCTACATCCGCACCGCCGACCGGCTGCAGCGCACCGCCGCCTGGGTGGAGTCGCTCGACGGCGGCCTCGACTACCTGCGCTCAGTGATCATCGACGACTCGCTGGGCATCTGCGCCGACCTCGACGCGCACATGAGCCAGCACGTCGCCACGTACCAGGATGAATGGAGGGCAACGTTGGAAGACCCGGAGAAGCTCAGCAGGTTCGTCAGTTTCGTCAACGCGCCGGGCGTCCCCGACCCGTCGATCGTCTTCGCCACCGAGCGTGGCCAGATCAAGCCGGTGGTGCTGTCATGAGCTGGGTGAACGTCTGCGGCTATCAGGTCCTGCAGCCCGAGCGGGGCGTGTGCGCCCTCGTCGACGGCCGGCAGGTGGCGCTGTTCCGCACCCACGACGGTGTGGTGCACGCGCTGGGCAACCAGGACCCCTTCAGCGGGGCGTACGTGCTCTCGCGCGGCATCGTCGGCACCAGGAAGGGCGAGCCGACCGTCGCCTCGCCGCTGCACAAGCAGGTGTTCTCGCTGGTCACCGGGCACTGCCTGGACGAGCCCGCGGTCACCGTGCCGGTCTACCAGGTCCGCCTGGACGGCGAGCTCGTGCAGGTCGCGGTGAGCGTTTAGCCGACCTGCCCCAGGGCATCCACCTGCTGAAACCTGGGGGACAGGGGGTGCAGGGTGCCGGCGTTCGACGCCTCCGCCTATGGTCGCGGCATCGC
This sequence comes from Nonomuraea glycinis, assembly GCF_014646515.1. Lineage (GTDB taxonomy): Bacteria > Actinomycetota > Actinomycetes > Streptosporangiales > Streptosporangiaceae > Nonomuraea > Nonomuraea glycinis. Next base: position 151,240 of record NZ_BMNK01000008.1, on the reverse strand, counting down.
GGACATCTACGACGCCACCGTGCGTGACCTGCCGACCGAGCAGGCCGTCTCGCGGCTGTACGAGCTCGCCGCGGGCGGCCCGGTGCTGGAGTTCGGCATCGGCACCGGCCGCCTGGCCCTGCCCCTGATGGCGCGGGGCCTCACGGTGGCGGGCATCGACGGCTCGGCCGACATGGTCGAGGTGCTGCGTGCCAAGCCGGGCGGTGAGCGGATCCCGGTGACCATCGGCGACTTCGCCACGGCCACGGTCGACGGCGAGTTCGCCCTGGTGGTGCTCTCCACCAACACCATCTACGCGCTGCCGTCGCAGGACGCCCAGGTGGCGTGCTTCGCCAACGCCGCCGCGCACCTGCGTCCCGGCGGGCGGTTCGTGGTCGAGGCGTGGGTGCCCGACCTGACCGCCTTCACGGGCGGCAGCGCGCTGCGACTGCTGTCCATGAGCGAGGAGGTCGTCGTCGCCGAGGCGGCCCGGCTGTCGCCCGCCGAGCAGCTCATGCACACGACCAGGGTGCGGCTGAGCGCCGAAGGGGTGCGCATGCTGCCCGCCGACCACCGCTACGCCTGGCCGGCCGAGCTGGACCTGATGGCCAGGCTGGCCGGGATGCGACGCGAGCACCGCTGGTCGGACTGGACAGGAAGTCCGTTCGGTGACGAGAGCCGCGCGCACGTGTCGGTCTACCTCTGGAGTGCCTGATGCGCCTGCCCGCCGCCCGTGGCCCGATCACCGCTGAGCTCTTCGCCCGCCTCGGCGGCTCGCCGGACCGGATCGGCCCGCTGCCCGACTGCCCGCCGGGCGCGGTCCTGGACGACGACCTCCAGCTCGCCCTGTTCGCCTGTTACGAGCTGCACTATCAGGGCTTCGACGGGGTCGACGACCGCTGGGAGTGGGAGCCGTCGCTGCTGCGCGCGCGTGCCGTGCTCGAGAGCCGGTTCGAGGACGCGCTCGCCCAGGCCGTGCCCCGGCCGCAGCCGGTGGCTCCCGAGCACGTGCGCCGGGCGCTGACCGCGCTCACCGTCGCCGACGAGGGGCCGCCGATGGCGCAGTTCCTGCAGCGTACGGCCGAGCTGGAGCAGTTCCGCGAGTTCGCCGTGCACCGCTCCATCTACCAGCTCAAGGAGGGCGACCCGCACACCTGGGCGATCCCCCGCCTGCAGGGCGGCCCCAAGGCCGCGCTGGTGGAGATCCAGGCCGACGAGTACGGCGGCGGCCGCCGCGAGCGGATGCACTCCGAGCTGTTCCGCACCACCCTGCGCGGCCTCGGCCTCGACGACTCCTACGGCGCCTACCTCGGCCGCGTGCCCGGCATCACCCTGGCGATCTCCAACGCCATGTCGCTGTTCGGCCTGCACCGGCGGCTGCGCGGCGCGCTGGTCGGCCACCTGGCCGCGCTGGAGATGACTTCCTCGCTGCCCAACCGGCGCTACGCCGCCGGCCTGCGCCGGCTCGGCGGCGACGACGCCGCCGCCCGCTTCTACGACGAGCATGTGCAGGCCGACGCCGTGCACGAGCAGGTCGCGGCCAACGACCTGTGCGGCGGCTTCGCGGCCGCCTTCCCGTCCCTGGTCAACGACATCCTGTACGGCGCGGCCTGCGCGCTGACGCTCGAACGACTCTGGGCCGAGCAGGTCATGGACCGCTGGCAGTGCGGCGCGAGCTCGCTGCTCGAACCCGATCTGGCGGACCTCGTCGCGGGACAGTGATGGACCTCGACTATGTGCTGCCGCTGCGCTGGAGCGACGACGCCGGGCTGGAGGAGCTGACCGGCTACCTGCGCCGCCTGGCCCGGCACGCTCACGTGATCGTCGTCGACGGGAGCGCCGGGGAGCTCTACGACCGGCACGCCCGCCGCTGGCACGGCCTGGTCACCCATGTCCGTCCCGACGGCGGCCTGCGCTGCGCCAACGGCAAGGTCGCCGGCGTCGCCACCGGCCTGCGGCTGGCCCGCGCGGACCGGGTGGTGATCGCCGACGACGACGTCCGCTACGACGAGCGCGGCCTGCTCGGCATGTGCCGGCTGCTCGCCGAGGCCGACCTGGTGCGCCCGCAGAACTTCTTCGACCCGCTGCCCTGGCACGCCCGCTGGGACACCGCCCGCACCCTGCTCAACCGGGCGCTCGGCACCGACCATCCCGGCACCCTCGGCGTCCGCAGGTCCTTCTACCTGCGGATGGGCGGCTACGACGGCGACGTGCTGTTCGAGAACCTGGAGCTGGTCCGCACCGTGCGGGCCCACGGCGGGCGCGTCGTCACCGCGCCGGACCTGTACGTGCGCCGGCTGCCCTGCGAGGTCCGGCGCTTCTGGTCCCAGCGGGTCCGCCAGGCCTACGACGACCTGGCGCAGCCCGTCAGGATGGGGCTGTTCCTGTCGGTGCTGCCCGCGCTGACCGCCGCGCTGCTGCGCCGCCGCTATGGCGTGGTGGCGGCGGGCGCGGGGCTGGCCGTGATCACGGCCGAGGCGGGGCGGCGCCGGGCGGGCGGACGAGCGGTCTTTCCCGCCGCCGGGTCACTGTTCGCGCCGGTCTGGGTCCTGGAACGCGCCATATGCAGCTGGCTGGCTCTCTGCGCGGCACTCACCGGCGGCGTGCCGTACGCGGGACGCCGGGTGCGGCGGGCCGCCCACTCCACCCGCTGGCTGCGCCGTCACGCGGTCTCACCGCCGGGCGCCCGGAACCCGGTCACCTTGTGCGAGCCGTCGCAGAACGGCTTGACCGAGGAGTGGCCGCACCGGCACAGCGCCACGGTCGCCCGGTCGCAGGCGATCGGCTCGCCGTCCGGGGTGCGAAGCTCGAACGGTCCGCGCAGGAGCAGCGGGCCGTCCTCGTAAGCCGTCACCGTGACCGGCTCATCCCTGTCGTGCGGCATGTGTCCCGGCTGCCCGGTGAAGCGCTTCGGAAACGCCGCTAGGAGCGGCGGTCCAACTCCAGGGGTGGGTAGACGTGCGCGCCTGGATGGGCCGCTGGAAGGACGCATCGCCGTTCGGCGTCGGCGCTGTCGCAACGCTCCGCGTCTTCACGCTGGGGCAGAGGTTCAGGGGGATGAACGCTTAGGCTCGCCTTATTTTTCGGCACTGGCACGACGGTATCGGCGGCGCACCGGGGCTCAGGTCTCTAACCGGCAACGATCGTGGCTCTGAACGATCTCTCCAAATTCAGTGAAGGGTGACAGTGATTAAGGTTCGCGCCCGTGGCCGGAGGTGGTAAAGGGCCTGTGCGAACTGGATAAAGTGCGCATTCGCCCTTGATCGGGGCGGGAATCAAAGCGGCTATGAGCACGACTTCTCTGCGCAGGGGCATCCTGCTGGCCGCCATCGTCCCAGCCCTCCTCACCGCCGGCTGCGCCGCCGGCGGCACCGGACAGGCGATGAAGGGCGCGGCCAGTCCGCCGACCGCACCGTCCGACACGGCCACCGACACCGGTCCGCCGGCCGACATGAGCCCGCCCGCCACCGACACCATGAGCCCATCACCGTCCGGCACCATGTCGCCCTCAGGGGGAGCCGACGCGGCGGCGCCCCGCGCCGTCGTCGAAGAGTTCTTCAGCGCGATGGCGGACAAAGACACCGACAAGGCCGTGGCGCTCTTCGCCCCCGACGCGGTGGCGGCGGTGGACGGCGAACCGACGGCGGAGGGCACTGAGGGGTTGCGCAGCCTCATCAAGGGTGAGGAGGAGGAGACCACCGGATCGCCCACGATCGAGGAAGCGATGGTCGTGGACTCCTGGGCCTTCGTCCGTGCGACCAAGGGGGAGGGCGCCGACGAGACGCGGGCGTTCTTCGTGCTCAGCAAGGAGAACAGCGACTGGAAGATCGACCGCCTCATGACCAACAGCGCCTCCTGACGCCTCCGCACGCCGCCGCACCACCCCGCCGCGGTGACCGAGGTCGTCGCCGTCGAGCCGGACCATCTGCTGGCGCGCCGCCGCCGAGCGGGCCGCGGCCACCGCCCCGGTCCGCGTCGTGGTGGTGCCGCGGCAGGCCGACTCGCTGCCGTACGAGGAGGACGCTTTCGACGCGGTGGTGATGTCCCTCGTCCTCTGCTCGGTGCCGGACCAGCTGGTGACGCTCATGGAGGCGCGGCGGGTGCTCAGGCCCGGCGGCGAGCTGCGCTTCTTCGAGCACGTCCGCTCGCCCGGCCCAACGTCGCGTGACCTCGGGTGTCGTACGGGCGTGCGGGGTGGGGTGGGATGCTGTGCGCGGGCGGGTGGGGTTCGCCCGGTGGCGTCGTGGGCGTCAGGTGCCTTTGGGCATGCGTGGGGAGATGCGGCCCTGGTCGACCAAGGACAGGTAGGCGCCGAAAGCGCCCTGGATCCACAGCTGCGCCTGCGTCGTGGTGAGAGTGAGCTCTTCCCCCTCGTGGGAGACGATCACGTAACCGTCCAGGGGGGCACGCCGCCATGCGAGCAGCATCCCCTCGTACACGAGCACGTCGAGCATCCCCGTCAGATATTCGCGGCCGGTGGCGAACACCGCGCGAGCCTCCTCGCTACTCCGCCTGATCCCCGTCTACCCCCGATTGTGCATCGTCCGGACGCGCAATGGGGAGGGGAACCTGAGCGGCTTGGCCGGTGTATTCAGGCCGGAGGTGTGACATGAGGAAATACGTGGTCATCCTGGCCGCCGTCGCCGCGCTCCTCACGGGAGGGCTGCCCGCTTCGGCGGCCGGCGGGTGGGCGGTGACCTATCTGGACCCGGTGCCCGGCGCGCTCGCTCCCGGGACCTCGTACACGATCGGGTTCTGGGTGCTCCAGCACGGGGTTCATCCGTTCGAGGGTGACCTGGGCACGACGGGGCTCACGCTGACCGACGCCAAGGGGCGGCCGACGACCTTCACGGGCACGCCGCTACCGGAGGCGGGGCACTACGTCACCGCCGTGAGCCTGCCGAAGGGGACGTACACGATCGAAGGCGTTCAGGGGATCTTCGCGCCGTACGAGGTCGGCACGCTCACGGTGCCCGGCGGCATCGAGATCCGGCCGGTGCCGCCCGAGCTGCGGGACGCCGGGGCCACGGAGCAGGACCACTGGGGCGCGATCCGGCCGCCGGGCTTCCCGGCGGGCAAGGGGACGCCCGCCCAGACCTCCGCCGCGCCGACCTCGGCCCCTGCCGCCGCGCCGAGCGCCGCACAGGTCGCTGCCGAGCAGGAGTCGGCCACCGCGGTGCAGGAGCGTGTCGCGGGTCAGGAGGGTGGCGGGTTCCCGCCGTACACCCTGTTGCTCGCCGCCGTCGGCGGCGCGCTGTTCACTCTGCTCGCCGTACGGCTGGCGCGTCGCAGGCGTGAGCCGGATCCGTCCGAGCCCTCGGGGAGGTCCTCGGGTGAGACCTCGGAAGGGCTGTCTGACGGGGGCGGGGACGGGCGTTCGGGTGAGGAGGGGGACGTCGTCGTCTTCAACGGGTGAGGGGCTCTCACAGGTCGCGTTCGTGCTTGTCCAGGATGCCCACCGCGACCGTCACCGCGCCGGCCGCGTCGCGGTCCGCGATGGCGCGTAGCAGGTCGTGGTGGGAGGGGTCCGGTTCGAGCGCGGCCTGCTCCATGCTCCGCACGCTGTCGCGCAGTGCCTCGCTCATGCTCCGGTAGAGGTCGCTGAGCAGGGGGTTGTGGGCGGCGTCGGCCACCTTGAGGTGGAAGGCGACGTCGGCGTCCGCGAAGCCGTCCAGGTCGCCCGCCCGCGCGGCGGCGTCCCTGAGCTCCAGCGTCGCCCGTATCCCGGCCAGGTCGTCGTCGTCGCGCTTGGCGGCGGCCAGCCGGGCGGCGACCAGGTCGAGCCCGCGCCGCACGTCGAGGATGTCCAGGGCCGCCGCGGTGTCGAGCCGCCGCCGGAACGCCACCTGGGACTCGTCGGTGGCGGTCACATAGGTGCCGTCGCCCTGCCGGGTGCTCAGCAGGCCGGCGTGCACCAGCACCCGCAGGGCCTCCCGGACCGACAGCCTGCTCATCCCGAGTGTCTGCGCCAGCCGGGTCTCCGAGGGCAGCTTGGTGCCCACCGGCCACGCCCCGCCGGTGATCTGGTCGCGAAGCTGCTGGATGGCGGCGTCCACGAGGGAGGTCCGCGCCACGTTCCGCATGTGCCTCCTTTGATCGCGTGTCCACTTTAGGACGCCGGGTGACCCGTGAGCCCCGGACTGTCCTCCGGACGCCCCGCGAACAGATCTTGTCAGGGTCGCGGATGTCTGAGAAGTTGCACATACTTCTCCACCGTCACGGAGGTCACGCGTGCCACGATTACGCCCGGCCCTCATCGCCGTCGCCCTCATCCTGGGTACGGCCACCCCGGTTCACGCGGGCGCCGGACCCGCGATCACCATCGAGAACGGCCGTACGCAGCCGGTCTTCTCCTATGCTGACGCCGTCCGCGAGCACGTGTACGTCGAGTCGAGTGTCGACAGTGACGCCGACGGCCGGCTCGACCGGGTGCGGGTCGACATCATCAGGCCCAAGGAGTCCGGTCCGGGGCTCAGGGTGCCGGTGGTCATCGACGAGAGCCCCTACTACGACAACTCGGGGCGGGGAAACGAGGCAGAGCGGAAGGTCTACGACGCCGCCGACAATGTCACGAAATTTCCCCTGTACTACGACAACTTCTTCGTGCCGCGCGGCTATGCCGTCCTCAACGTGGACATGCTGGGCACCACCCGTTCCGACGGCTGCCCCGACCTCGGCGGCAAGGCCGACGTGCTGGGCGGCAAGGCGGTCATCGACTGGCTGAACGGCCGGGCCAAGGCGTACCGGGCGGACGGCGCCCCGGCCGTGGCCGACTGGACCACGGGCAAGTCCGCGATGATCGGCAAGTCGTACGACGGCACCCTCGCCAACGCGGTGGCCGCCACCGGCGTGCGCGGCCTGGAGACCATCGTGCCGATCTCGGCGATCAGCTCCTGGTACAAGTACCAGCGCTCGAACGGCGTGATCTACAACTACGACTATGCCTCCTGGCTGGCCAACTACGTCGACACCGACCCCGAGGCCAAGTGCCAGGCGGTCCGCGACCGGATGGACGCCGAGGACGGCGACGACACCGGCGACCACAACGCCTTCTGGGACGAACGCGACTACATCGACGGCCTGCTCGGCGACGCCTCCAAGGTCAGGGCGAGCGTCTTCGTCGTGCACACCACCAACGACCTGAACGTCAAGCCGGACAACTACTCCACCTGGTGGCAGGCGCTGGCCGAGCGGAACGTCCCCCGCAAGATCTGGGTGGGCCAGTACCAGCACGTGGACCCGTTCGACTTCGAGGGCCGCAGGGACCTCTGGGTGGACACGCTGCACCGCTGGTTCGACCGCTGGCTGCACGGCGTACGCAACGGCATCGACCGCGAGCCGCGCGCGGACGTGCAGGTCGGCCCCACGCAGTGGATGACGCAGCGCGACTGGCCGGCCCCGCACGCGCTCAAGGTGGCGCTGCGGCCCGCCGCGGACGGCACGCTCAAGCTGGGGCGGGACCGGAACGCCACCGCCACGTTCACCGACCTGGCGCTGACCGAGTCCGAGCTGGTGGCCGACGTGGGCACGGCCAAGCCCGGCCGGGTCGCGTTCACCACCGGCGCGCTCCCGCTGAGCCTGCGCATGTCCGGCGCCCCCGTCGCCGACCTGCGGGTCAAACTCGACAGGCCCACCTCCAACCTGACCGCCCTGCTCGTCGACTTCGGCGACGACGTCCGCCTCGACTGGCGGCGCGGCCAGGGCATCACCACGCTCACCGACGAGGACTGCCACGGCGAGAGCACCACGGCCGACGACGGCTGCTACCGCAAGGTCGTCACCAACGTGGTGAACCGGCCGCTGGAGATCGTCGCCCGTGGCTGGATCGACGTCCGCAACCGAGACTCGCTGAGCCGGCCCTCGCCGCTGCCCGTGGGGCGGTACGGCCAGGTCAAGTGGCAGACACTGCCGCACGACTACACCTTCAAGAAGGGCCACAGGATCGGGCTGGTGATCGCGGGCACCGACGCGACCTACAGCTCCGAGACGGGCACCGGGGCGAACGTCACGGTGGACCTGGCCAAGAGCAGCGTGGTCCTGCCGTTCGTGCTGGGCACGCCGCTGACGGAGGTGCCGCAGGACGGGTCGAGGTTCCGCGGCCCGCAGGAGCCGAACCTGCCGGAGCCGGAGCCGGGGTTCACGTTCTTCTGAGGTGACGTGTGAAGGCCCTGGGCGCGCAATCGCGGCCAGGGCCCGCACATGTGGCTGGTGCATCCGGTGCGTCATTCGTTCTTAGGGCAGTTGCTCCAATAGCCGCCTCCGTTCGTGTCGGGGATGTACGCGCCTTTGTTGCTGGTGACCGTCCAGGAGACGAGCATCGTGAGGGTGCCGTCGGCGGCCGTGGTGCCCTCGGTGCCGCGGCCGTCGCCGGTGGCCGTGCCGGACCAGCCGATCGTGACCACGCCCGACTCGGTCACGGGCGGCCCGGAACAGCCCGGCCGCTCTGCGGGGGCCGCGACGGTGAAGGTGTTGCCGGAGATCACGATGCCGTTCGAGGCGGTGACCGAGGTCACCTGGCAGTCGCCGGTGCACGACAGCTTGAACGTCCCCGTACGCCGGGTCCCGAGCTGTACGGACTCCGGGGACAGCCGCGCCACCGGGGCGGGCGGCGCCTTCCCGGCCGGTGCGGCGTCGCGCGGCGCCCCGTCCTGAGGGGTGGCCGCCCCGGTGGGCGCGGCCGGGCCGGTCGCCTTGGCCGTGCCCGTGGGCGACCTCTGATCGGTCGCCCCAGCCGTGGGGGCGGCCGACCGCAGGGTGGGGGCCTCCTTGGCGGGGTCGGCGGCCTGGGCCGGGGGAGCCGCCGCGGAAGGGCCGGGCGCCAGGGCCGTCGGGCCGGTCACCGAGGCGGCCTTCCCCGACGTCTGGTGCCGGAAGACGGACCAGGTGAGCCCTCCGGCCACCATCACCAGACCGATCACCAACGCCATCCGGACCAGCCAGCGCAGGGAGATCCGCGCCTCGGGATCGTCCTCGTCAGGCCGCCCCTCCCAGAACTCCTCCCACTGCTCGTCCCCCACCTCCCACACCTGCGACTTACCGGCCTCCGGGACAACCCCCCGCTCAGGCTCCCGAACGCGCGCCCCGCCGGCCTCCTGGGCGGCCACCCGCTCGGGCTCGCGCACCCGCGCCCCGCCGGTCTCCGGGACGACCATCCGCTCGGGCTCCCGGACGCGCGGGGTGTCGGGGTTTCGTACGTTCTGGCGGTCAGGGCTCTGCGTGAACAGGCGGTCGGGCCGGCTCGCACCCGGCCGTGGGGGTTGAAGCGCCCATATCTGCTCGCGCTTCGCCTGCGGGTCCCGTACGGGCGGCGAGGGTCTCACTTGCGCCTGCTCGGCTTCTCGTACGGGACGGTCGGTCTCTCGTACGGGACGGTCGGCTTCTCGTACGGGACGGTCGGCTTCTCGTACGGGACGGTCGGCTTCTCGTACGGGACGGTCGCGTTCCTGTGCGGGACGCTCGCGGGAAGGGCGTTCGCCGGAGAAGACGAGTTTGTCCCCAGGTTCGGCGCTTCGGCGCGGGGTGCTGTCGTCCGGGGCCTCGACCTGGTCGGCGGCTGTCTTGAGGAGCCGGCGGGCGAGGTCGGGCGGCTCCTGCGCTGAACGGCTTTCCTGCCGGGTGGGGGTACGCCGCTGCGACGGGATCTCCGGAAGGCCGGTGGGTCGGTCGCGTAGTTGGTCGGGTCCCGCGAGGGCGGTGGGTCGTTTCCCCTGTTGTTCGGGAACCGTGGGGCCCGGGGGGTGGTGTTCGCCTGGTTGGTGTGCCGTGTCCAGGAGGGCCGTGACGGACGGAGAGAGGGGTTCTCTGCCACGTCGGGTGCCGCCTGCGGGGTCCCGGCTGTGTGGCGTGCCGCCGGTCGCGATGCCTGGGGGAACGCCGGAAGCCGCCGCTGTCGGCGCGGTGGTGGTGATCGCGGCTTGGATGCCGTTGGCCGCCGCCTGCGCGGGGATGTCCTCGCTCGCGGGCCTCAGGGGAGCACCGGGTGCTGTTCCGAAGGGCGCCTTGCCGATGGGGGCGGACAAGGGAACGCCGCCCCTTCCCGGCGTGCCCGCACCGTCTCCCGGCCCGTCCCCTGGCGCGGCGCCGGACGCGATGCTGCCGGACGACACCCTGGAAGGCGTGCCGCCGGTCGCGGCACCTTTGGGGGCACCGGCGGGGGCGGTTGCGGTGAAGGGGGCGGTGCCGGTTCTGGGGGGTTCCTGGCCGGTGGCGGCCGCGCCCGCCACCGGCCAGGAGGGTTCCCTGGTCTCCGTCGTGGGGCCGGGGACCAGGGAGATCATCGCCGGAGGGGGTTCCACCAGGCCGCGGGCCTGGTGGGGGAATCCGTCCGGTCGCCAGAGGGGGTCGTCGGCGGGCAGCGGCCGGCCCCAGGCGGGCTGGTCGCGCAGCGTGCTGGGCACGGCGGCCAGGGGCAGGCGGTGCAGCAGAGTGGTGGCCCGTACGGTCCGAGGAGCCGCCCGGCAGCCCGAGCAGGACAGGATGTGCCGGGCGATCCGGGTACGGTTCCGCCTGCCCGGCGCCTTCGTCCAGTCGGTGACGCGGGTGGCCAGCCGAGGGCACCCCTCGCGGGTCCTGGCCGCGCGGACGGCGGCGAACCACTCCTCCAGGGTGTCGGCCGCCTCGGCGACGATGGCCGCCACCTCGAACGCCTCCGCGTCGAAGATCACGGCGATCTCCGCGTTCGTGAGGCCGTGCCGTACCGACAGATCCAGCAGTTCCCGGTGCGGCCCGTCGAGGGCCATCAGGCCCTCGGGCACCAGGTCGGGGGCCACGCCGGGCCGTGACCACGAGCCCGTGCTGGCCGGCCTGGTCGTCGCGATGGCGGCGCGGTGGGCGCGGGCGAGGGCGTACAGCCAGGGCCGCAGCAGCCGCGGCTCCGCCAGCCGGTCCCCGTGCGCGTGCGCCGACAGCAGCGCGTCGGCGACCGCCAGCTCGGCGTCGGAGCCCGCCAGGGCCGTGCGGCAGTAGTCGTAGAGGTGGCGTCCGTGCTCGTCGCACAGCTCGCCGATGCGCTCGCGCGCCTCGCTCGACAGCGTCCGCCACATCTGATCGACACTCTCCTCACGTCAGCGCGGTGACCCGCGCCCGGCCTCGCCCCGGCCTGCTCCCGGAGAGGCCCGCTAGACGGGCTCCACGGCGGCGGGGTACCGGTCGGGGTCGTTCATGAGGCTTTCCCGTGGGCGGCCGCGCGGTGCGGCGTCCGGTTCAGCGTGACCGGCTTGCCCGTCGCCCGGGACAGCGCCCACCAGGCACTGCACAGGTTGGACGTCAGCAGGACCCGGTCGTTTCCCGCGCCCAGGGTGCCCAGCGCCGGCAGCGTGGCCATGCCGCTGCCGGTGAACAGCAGCACCGCGTCCAACGGCAGCCGGGCCTGCTTGACCTGGTCGACGAGCTCACCGGGAGTCATGGAGTACGGCGCGTAGCCGCCCTGCGCCCGTACCGGCAGCACGCTCGCGATCCGCAGCCCGGCCGCCTTCCAGAACCGCTCCGCCAGCTCGGTGAGCCACGGCTGGTACGGCGAGATCAGGTGGATCTCCTCCAGCCCGAGATGTCCGACCGCCTCCAGGACCGCGACCGTGGCCGAGGCGAACGGCACTCCGCACTCCTCCGTCAGCCGCAGGCACCCTTCGCGGTCCTCGTCGGGGTCGAGCAGGTAGCGAGGGCTGTCGCAGGCCATGATGAGCGCGTCGAGCGGCAGGTCGCCGAAGGAGTAGGCCATCGCGGGCAGCGCCTCGTTGTAGCTCTCCAGCCGTTCGGCCAGCGCCCGGCCGGGCCGTACGGGGAAGCGGCTGACGTGCATGTCGGCCCGGGAGCCGAGCAGGCGGGTCAGCTCGGGCTCCGCCGACGGGTTGCCGGGCGGCACCATCACGCCCACCCTGCCCCGGCTCATTCTGACCTCCCGCGTCGCTGTCGGTGCGGCCGGCGCCGGTGCACGGACCCGACCGTGGCCACCGGCGTCCGCCGTTCGCGTGCGGCGACGCCGTGCGGCGGCCGGTACGGGCCACGAACCTCGTCAGTGCGCATCATCACTCCTGTCGGTGCCGGTTCGCCCCGGCTACGGGGAGGCCGGGGTGAGCGGGCGGATCATCACGCCTAGGCGGCGTAGCTGTCCGCTGGGATGGCGGGGACGGAATCCAGGAGGAAGCCGGGTGGCCGGTTGGGCACACTGGCCGCGACCATGCGCTCCGACAGGCCCGTGGTCAGGCGGGTGAGGCCGATGCTCGGCGGCGCCTGCCCGCCGGCGACCGTGGTGGCGACCCGGCCCGCCAGGGACAGGTGCTCGCCGCAGCGCTGCCGCACCGTGGCCTCCAGCCCGGCGACCTGCGCCAGCCTGAGCCGCAACGGCTCCAGCGAGGCGATGCGCTGCAGGCCGTCGAGGTCGGCCAGCCGGCCGGGCCAGCGCAGCTCCTCGCGGATGCGGGCTTCCACCTCGGGGACGATCCGTTCGGCCGGCAGCCCTTCCTGGCACAGCCGGGTGGCGATGGTGACGGCCATGAAGGACGTCAGGTCGAAGTCGGCGAGCCGCCCCGCCAGGGCGGCGTGCAGCACCCTGACGCGGTGCGTCAGGCAGTCGGCACTCCAGCCGAGCACGAGCAGGCGGTCGGTGCCCGTCTCGGTGTGCCAGCCGGCGAGCCGGAGCTCGTGAGCCATCCGATGGTAGATGCTCCACCGGTCACCGTCGCCGTCGATCCAGATCTGGACGCCGCCTAGTGGCAGATCCGTGACATGGATCGGCGTGCCTTCGGGTGTTGCCCGGGCGCAGATGCGCTCGACCACCCGCTCGTGTGCCGGTGGAGCCGTATTCCTGGTGAACCAGGGACTGACCTGGTGATCAACGGTCACGTCCTGCCACCTCCCTGTCGGGCCCCGAGAAGAGGCTCCGGCTGTCAGGTATCAGTTTCCACGTGTCGTACGATACTGGCCAAAGGCACGATGCGGTGTCAACTCTCAGTTTTCGGATTACGTGAGGCGCGGAATGCGGCGACAATGAGCTGTAGCGGGCAGGCGGTTGCGTGCCCGACCAGGCCAACGCCGGAAGAGCGTTCACGGGTAGCAGGAGGATCGCGTGGCGAAGTTCGCTGAGCGGCTGGATCTCGCGCTGAACAAGCGGAGTTTCACAGGTGCTCAAGTCGCTGCCGCCCTCACCGAGGCCGGCATCCCCATCACCCGCGCGTACGTCAGCCAGTTGCGCACCGGCAAGCAGACCAACCCGACGCTTCAGGTGCTCCGGGCGCTGGCCGCTTCCCTGCAGGTGAGCGTGGGGTGGCTGGTGGGTGAGGATTATGTGGAGTCCGGCACGGTTGACGATCTGCAACTGCGGGCGGGCGGGATCGGCCTGACCGCCTCCGGGCTCTCCGAGGAGTCAATGGCCGTGCTGCGGGGGGTCATCGAGCTCGCACGCCAGGCCGAGGGGCTGCCCGAGCATCCGGAGCCCGCCATGGAGATCCCCGACGCGGCCGCGCCGCTTCGCGAGCCGATGCGTCAGGCGCTCGGCGAGCGGCTCCGCTCCCTGCGGCTGGCCTCGCAGCTGTCGCCGGAGAAGGTGGAGACCGCGCTCGGCAAGGGCTCCGTGGCGGTCGAGGCGATCGAGGAGGGCAGGCTCGCGCCCGCCCCGGCCACCGTCGAACGCCTCCTCACCCTCTACGGCGTCTCCCCGATGCCGGCCCGCGAATACGTGCTGTCGCTGGCCCGGGGCGAACGCGAGCTGGAGTGGTACGACTCCGACTGGGTTCCCGTGTGGCTGGCCACGACCTGTGCCATCGACGCCCGCGCCTCGGTCATCCGCACCTACCACACCCACTTCGTCCCGCCGCTGCTGCAGACGGAGACGTACGCGCTGGCGGCGATCGCGGCGATGGACATGGGCTCGTTCCGGCAGACCACGGCCGACGCGGCGGTGGACATCCTGGTGGCCCGCCAGAAGCTGATCGGCAGCCCGGGCGGGCCGGTCGTGTGGGCGGTCATGGACGAGGGCGTCCTGCTCCGCTCGATCGCCACCCCGCAGGTGATGCTCGACCAGCTCGACCGGCTGATCGAGTACACCAAGCGGCCCAACATCTCGCTGCACATCGTGCCGATGGAGGATCCGGCCTACGTGCCCCGCACGGGTCCGTTCACCCTGTGGCGCTTCCCCGAGGCGTTCGAGCCGGACATCGCCTGCTCCCACGCGCTCGAAGCCGACGAGCTGATCACCGACGCGGTGATCGTCGAGGCCTATCACCAGGCGTTCGCCAAGCTCTCGGTGACCACGACCACCCGCGACGAGACGCTTGACCTGCTCTACTCCCATCGGGAACGGCTTTCCCGGGCCCCGGCGAATGAGATCATTCGCGAGCACTGATAGTGAAAAGCCATATTTCCTGAAACAACTTCGGCATGTGTTGTTTTGTATGGTCTTTTCGGGATCATTATTGACTTGGTCATCCGAGTGGGGTCAGAGACCGGAAGTATCTTTCCCATGAAAGTGGCGAGGGGAAAGGGGCGGGACTGAATGCGTCAACGTGCCATCCGTAATCTGGCCAATCTGGACACCGCGCATGCCAGGGTCACCCGGATACTCGACGCCGCCACCGGCGGCAAGAACAATTTCCGGGCGGACAGAGACGCGGTGCACCGTTACGACGTCTCCGCCGCCGTCACCACGGCGGCCGCGCGGGCGATCCAGGGCTATCTGTCGCGAGCCGTACGTCATCTGGCCATGGTGGGCATCGACCAGTTCCTGGTCGTCGGCAGTGGGGTGCCGAGCGGCCTGCCGCAGGGCCGCCAGCTGCACGACATCGCCCGCGAGAAGCCGAGCGAGTCCTGCGCCCGGGTCGTCTACATCGAGAGCGATCCGATGGTGCTGGCCAACGCGCAGGCCACCATCGAGCCCATCACCGACCTGGTCCGGGTGGTCGAGGGTGACGTGCGGGAGTTCGACGAGATCCTCGACGACCGCATCGTGCGCACCTTCGTGGACTGGAACAAGCCGATGGCGTGGCTGCTGGTCTCCACGCACAGCCTCAGCGACGACGAGCAGGCCCGGCACATCATCAAGCGGCTGCGCCAGTCCGTGCCCGTAGGGAGCTATCTGGCCCTGCTGCAGACCACCTTCGACGGCATCCCCGCCGAGCTGCTGCCGGCGATCAACGATCTGCTGGCGATGACCCTGCCCGGACACGCGGTCCGCGCCCGCGAGGAGGTGGAGGCGCTGCTGGACGGCCTGGACCTGCTGGAGCCCGGACTGGTGTGGGTCCCGCAGTGGCGGCCCGACCGGGACACCACCGACTGCGCGGACCAGCCGTCGGCCTCGGGCAACTACGCGGCGGTGGCCCGCCTGCCCTGAGCGGCGAGCCCCACCGCCGGGCCGGTGCCGCTCTCGTGGGAGAGGCCGGTGTCAGTCCCACCAGAAGGACCAGGTGTGACCGCCGATGATCTGCTCGGCGTACCCCTGAAGATCCCCCGCCCCCTGCACCACGTTGTCGGGGCAGAACGCCCAGTGCTCCGCCGCGACGTGCAGCGCGTGCTCCGGCTCGACCGGTGGCGCGGCCACGCTCAGCTCCAGGGTGTTGAAGCCGACGCACACCACCCGGACCCCGAACCGGTCCTCCCAGCTGCGCACCACCGCCGCCAGCGGCACCATCCACTCGTTGTGGTGCAGCGCCCCCTGCCAGCCCATCACGGCCAGCGCGTCGGCGCTGCGGGTGGCGGCGACCAGGCCGAGCGGCATGCCCTGGTCCGCGAGCTCCCCGGCGTACCAGTCGGCGACGGCGTCCGGATCGGCCACCGGCACGCCCGGCGGCGCGGGCCCCGGGCAGAGCGCGCCGTAGGGATACAGCTCGTCCAGGGCCGCCTGCGGCATCTTCGACACCCACTCCTGCCACACCTCGGTCATGAACCCCTCGGCGGTGAAGTGCTCGATCAGCATCGGCTCGTCGGGCACCACCTGGCCCACCGACCAGGGCTGGGCCGACT
This sequence comes from Nonomuraea glycinis, assembly GCF_014646515.1. Classification (GTDB taxonomy): domain Bacteria; phylum Actinomycetota; class Actinomycetes; order Streptosporangiales; family Streptosporangiaceae; genus Nonomuraea; species Nonomuraea glycinis. Next base: position 135,310 of record NZ_BMNK01000008.1, on the reverse strand, counting down.
CGTCCAGCAGGACCGGCCAGAGGCCGCTGCGGCGGTGCTCGGCGCGGAAACGGCGCCACTCCTGCGCGCTCACCGGCTCGTCGCTCAGCCAGAACGCGGGCCGCGCCGCCTGGCCCTGCCCCGTGTAGCCAGGGTCGGGCCAGACCACGGCCCCCTCGGGCAGGCCGATCGACAGGGATCGCCCCCTGCCCCCATCGGCGAACAGCCGGCACAGCTCGCGCGGGAGCTGATGATCGTTCATGCCCTACCGTTCCGATACCGAATCCTGTCTCGGAGATGGTAATGCCGCCGCTGCCTTCAGGACTTTTGTCCCGGCCGATCCCGTATCCACGAATCTTCCGGGCCATGCCGGTGTCGGCGACCGTGGACGCATGAGAACTCTGCTGACGCTGGCCGTACTGCTCACAGCGTGTGCCACGACCGACACCGGGCCGGGCGCCCGCTCCGATCCCGCGGCCGTGACGACGAGTGCTGGGACGGGTGCCCGGCCTGATCCCGCGGTCGTGATGACGGACGCCGGCGCGGTCCGTGGCGCTGCCACCGGACGGCATCGGCTGTTCCAGGGCATCCGCTATGCCACGGCGGCGCGCTGGGACGCGCCGCGGCCCGCGCCCGCGTGGCGAGGCGTCAAGGACGCCACCCGGCCGGGCGCCATGTGCCCGCAGGTGGGCTCTGTCTACGCGCCGATCCGCAGTGAGACGGAGGACTGCCTGTTCTTGAACGTGACCACGCCGGCCAAGGCGGCGACGGGACGGCCGGTGATGGTGTGGGTGCACGGCGACGGCGCGCTGGGCGCCGGGCACTTCTCCGACGCGCGCAAGCCGGCCGATCGGGGCGTGGTGGTCGTGACGATCAACTACCGGCTGGGCGTCTTCAGTGGTTTCGGTCATCCGGGGCTGCGCGACTCCGGCACCTATGGGCTGCAGGACCAGCTGGAGGCACTGCGCTGGGTACGGCGCAACGCGGCGGCCTTCGGCGGCGACCCGCGCAACGTGACGGTCTTCGGTGTCTCCTACGGCGCGCTGGCGATCGGCGGGCTGCTCACCGCGCCGGCCGCGAAAGGACTGTTCGACCGGGCGATCATGCAGAGCGGCGAGACCATGATGGACATGCCCGCCGGGAGCATGGTGCCGGGCCTGCCCGCCCAGCCGTCGTTCGCCTGGCGGAGCGAGGCGGAGGTGATCGCCATGGGGGAGCACTTCGCCGGTCAGCTCGGCTGCTCCGACCTGGCCTGCCTGCGCCGGCTGCCGGTCAGGAAGATTCTCGACGTGCCGCAGATCATGAACGCCTTCCAGAGCTACGCCTACGGCAACGGCGTGCTGCCGGACTCTCCGGCCACGGCCATCCGCGAGGGACGCTTCCACCGGGTGCCGGTGCTGGCGGGCGCGACCCGGGACGAGCACAGCCTGTTCGTCGCGATGAACTACGACATGCAGGGCAAAACTCCAGATTATTCAGCTCTGGTACGGGAAGCGTTCGGCAAGAAAGCCCCGCATATTCTCCGGAAATATCCGGTAAATCGGTATAAGTCCCCCAGTTTGGCGTGGTCCGCCGTCCTCACCGACCGGATGTGGGCCCGTGCCACCCACGAGCAGAACACACTCCTGGCCCAGCACGTCCCCGTGTACGGCTACGAGTTCGCCGACCGGAAGGCGCCGATGTTCCTGCCGCTGGAGGCCGGCTTCGCGTGGGGGGCCTACCACGCCGCCGACCTGCCGTACCTCTTCGAGGACGGGAAAGTGACCCTGGCGGCGGGCCAGCGGAAGCTGTCCGGCCAGATGATCGGCTACTGGACGAACTTCGCCCGCGGCGGTGACCCGAACGGGCCTGGCCTGCCCTCCTGGCCACGCCTGCCGGACGGCACGCTGTCCCTGGAACCCGGCGCCGTCCGGCCCGTCGACTACGCTGCCAGGCACCAGCTGAGCTTCTGGAAGTGACGGTTGCGGGACGAGCAGGGACGGCCGTGATCAGGATCTTGATCGCCGAGGACCAGGGCATGATGCGCGACGCCCTGGCGCTCCTGCTCGACCTGGAGGACGACCTGGAGATCGTCGCCCAGGTGGCCGCCGGGGACGAGATCGTGGCCGCCGCCACGGCGCGCCGCCCCGACGTGGCGCTGCTCGACATCGAGCTGCCCGGCCGCAGCGGGCTGGACGTGCTGCCCGAGCTGCGCGCGGCGCTGCCGGAGTGCGCGGTGCTGATCCTGACCACGTTCGCCAGGCCCGGCTACCTGCGCCGGGCCATGGAGGCCGGGGCGGCCGGGTTCCTGGTCAAGGACGGGCCGGTGGAGGAGCTGGCGGCGGCCGTCCGCCGGGCCGTCACCGGCGAGCGGATCATCGACCCGGCGCTGGCCGCCGCCGCGCTGCACGCGGGGCCGAGCCCGCTGACCGGCCGGGAGCGTGAGGTGCTGACCGCCGCGCTGGACGGCTCCACGATCGCCGACGTCGCCGCCCGGCTGCACCTGTCGGAGAGCACCGTGCGCAACCACCTGTCGTCGGCCATCGGCAAGACCCACACCCGCAACCGGATCGAGGCGGCTCGGATCGCCCGGCACAATGGTTGGCTGTGACCTCCTTCGACGCGATCCTGTGCGACCTCGACGGCGTGCTCCGGCAGTTCGACCACGCGGTCCAGGCGGACCTTGAGGCCCGCTACGGCCTGCCGCTCAGAAAGACGGCCTTCGACCCGGCCCTGATCCTGCCGGCCACCCTCGGCCACATCACCGAGGAGCAGTGGGTGGCGTCCGTCGCGGCGGCCCTGGGCGGCGACGAGCGCGCCAGGGCCGCCGCCGCGGAGTTCGCCGCGGTGCCGTTCCGGGTGGACGAGGAGGTCCGGGCGCTGCTGGCCCGGGCGCAGGAGCGGGTGCCGGTGGTGCTGGTCACCAACGCCATGGACACCCTCGAAGGCCACCTCGACCAGCTCGGGCTCACCTACTTCGCCGACGCCGTGGTCAGCAGCGCGCGGGTGGGCGTGGCCAAGCCCGACAGGCGGATCTACGAGATCGCCGCCGAGCTGGCCGGGGCCGCGCCCGAGCGCTGCCTGTTCGTCGACGACCGCCTGGAGAACGTCGAGGCCGCCATCGCCCTCGGCATGACCGGCGTACACTTCCGCGCCCCCGCCGACCTGGCGGCGGCCCTGGCCTGACCGAGTGCGCCAGGCTTGGCCGAGTGCGGCGGGCTTGGCCGAGTGCGGCGGCGCTCGGTCAGCTGAGCGCCATGTCGAAGAAGCGCCGCTCCAGCTCCACGGCCTGCCCGAACACCTCCAGCACCCGCCGCCTGCCGTCCTCGTCCAGCGCCGTGCCCAGCCGGTCCAGCTCCCCGCGCAGGAAGCCGACCCATTCCCGGAACTCCGGGCCCTCATGCAGTTCGATCCACTCCCGGTGCACGAAGCTCTCCGGCAGCGGCTCGACCGCCCTGGACGCCCAGCCCAGATAGGTCCACTCGGCCACGCACAGCACCGCGACGATCAGCGGGTAGTCCAGACCGGCGCGCGCCTCGTCCATGAGCCGCCGGAACGCCACGGTCACCGGCTCCGGCGGCGCCTGAGTCCGGCCGCCGAGCGCCGCCAGCGCCCGATGGAAGTACGTCTTCTCCTCCGTGGTCGCCACCTGCCCGAGGAACCTCCCGTACGGGACCCGTGCCTCGAAGCTGTCGGCGCTCGCCACGGCGGCGCCGAGCAGGGCCGTGAAGGAGTCGACGAACTGGAAGTCCTGCTCCAGGTAGCGCCGCATGTCGTCGTCGGTGGCCTCGCCCGTGGTGATCGCCCGTGCGAACGGGTGCGTCACCACCGACGTCCAGTCCGGCTCGCACCGCTCTCGCAGCCAATCGCTGAATCTCTGCTCGCTCACGGCCACGACTGTAGGGCCCCGGTTCCGGCACGGCTCGCGCGACCGTGCCGGAACCCCCGGCCCCCTTCCTAGTAACCGCCGTAAGGCGACTGGCTGGACTTGGTGGGTCTGTGGGTGGGGTTGTGCGTGGGCGACGTGGTCGACGGCGACGAGCCCCTCGAACCGGCCGGCCGGATCACGCCCAGCAGCCCGTGCTTGCCGCCGTCGACGCCGGCGGAGAACCACAGGGAGTTCGCGCCGCCGTTGGCGGCGGTGCCGGGCTCCAGGTCCCACAGGCCGGGCAGCGCGATCTTGCGGCCGTTGTTGTCGCGCAGCGCGCCGAGGTGGCGGTTGTTGCGGTAGGCCTGGATGGTGCCGTCACCGAAGTTGCCGACCAGGAGCGAGTCCGCGTACTGACCGAGACCTTCCGGGGCCTTGACGATCGCCCACGGCGCGTTGAGCCCGAGGCGGGAGATGCGGCCGGTCAGGCGGCCCTCCAGGTTGTAGCGGCTGACGAAGCCCTTGCCGCTGCCGGCCACGGACTTGCCGGTCTCGGCGTCGCGCAGGGCGTAGGCGACGTAGACGCTGTCGTTGATGACCTCCACGTTGAACGGCGAGTAGGTGCGGGGGACGGTCCGGTCCCGGAACGCCGAACGCGACAGGCGTACCCGCTTGAAGTCCTCGTCGAAGGCGTCGATACGGCCGCCGGCGAAGTCGGCGGCGAGAAGGAAGTCGCCGTCGTCGGTCTCCGCGAGCGCCAGGCCCTTGTAGTCGGCGCCGCGGGTGAAGGCGCCGATGATCGCGTTCTTCGGGTCGACCTCGGCGTTCCAGCCGGTGATCGCGCCGCTGGGGCTGGCGAACAGGAACGTGGCGGGCTTGCCCTTGACGGTGAAGCCCTCGCCGGGGTTGACCACCTGGCCGGTCGGGGCGCCACCGGGGATCCAGACCTCTGTCTGCTGCTTCCTGCCTTCGCCGGAGTAGACCGTGGCACTGCCGGTGCCCGCGTTGGAGACCCACAGGGTCTTGCCCATGGCCAGACCCCATGGATTGACCAGTTTCGGATCGGTGACCGCGGCCTTTCCGCTGACGTCCGACACGAGGTTGACGACGTCGAATTTCGTCCTGGTATTCGTAGTGGCCTGTGCGGGGGCAGTGAGAGGGGCTCCCATGACAACCGCGACAGCGCAGAGTGTGATGATGCGTGACCGCATCTGTACCTCCTTGTTAGCGCTTGTGACGCAAGGTACGTAAGAGTCGGGGCCGAGGTTCATCCAGTCTGCGAAAGGCGTTTTTCCGCCCCTGTCAGGGGAGGGGAAGAATATGGAAGTTCTGGGCATCGACATCGGCGGATCTGGGGTCAAGGGTGCGCCGGTGGATATCGAAGCGGGCGAATTCACCCAGGAGCGATTGCGCATTCCCACGCCACGGCCCGCCGAGCCCGGTCCGGTCGCGGAGGTGGTGGCCGAGATCGTCGCGCACTTCGGCTGGACGGGACCCGTCGGCGTGACGTTCCCCGGTGTGGTGATGGACGGCGTGGTGCGGACCGCCGTCAACCTGCACCCGTCCTGGGTGGGGGTGAACGCCGCCGAACTGTTCGGCGGGGCGAGCGTGCTCAACGACGCCGACGCGGCGGGCCTGGCGGAGATGACGTTCGGCAAGGGGCGCGGCGAGCGCGGGACGGTGCTCATGCTGACGTTCGGCACCGGCATCGGCAGCGCGCTGTTCGTCGACGGCACACTGGTGCCCAACACCGAGCTGGGGCACCTGGAGCTGCACGGCAAGGACGCCGAGCAGCGCGCCTCCGACCGGGCCAGGGAGGAGCACGACCTCGGCTGGCACGAGTGGGCCAAGCGGGTGCGGGAGTATCTCAAGCACGTCGAGATGCTGTTCTCCCCGTCGCTGATCATCATCGGCGGCGGGGTCAGCAAGAAGGCCGACAAATTCCTGCCGCACCTTCACCTGGACACGCCGGTGATCCCCGCCGAGCTGGAGAACCAGGCGGGCATCGTCGGTGCCGCCCGCGCCGCCGCCCGCTCCTCCGGTCAGCCGGACAGCGACTCCGCCATGTCGGAGAGCTGAGCCAGGAGCACTTCGGTCTCGCGTGCGTCCAGGTGGGCCGTCAAGCGCCGCTCGACGGCCAGCATGCCCGCCCTGGCCGCCTTCAGCCTGGCCGCGCCCTCCTCGGTTAGCCGCAGCGGCAGGGCCCTGCCGTGCGGGGCGGTGGCGGGCCGGGTCACCAGGCCCGCGCCGTGCAGGTTGCGCAGCACCACGTTCATCGACTGCCTGGTGACGAACGCGTCCCGGGCCAGGTCGGCGTTCGACAGGCCGGGGCGCAGGTCGAGCAGCTCCAGGCAGATGTACTGGGGGGTCGTCAGGTCGTGCTCGCGCAGGGCGGCGTCCATGGCCGCGCGCAGCACGGCCTGGACCCGCTTGAGCTGGTAGCCGACGAGCCGGCCGAAGTCCTCTTGCTCCATGTCAGTAGTTTGACATAGGCTCTGCTTGTCAAAGTCCTGACATATAGAGGAGTTCGCCATGAGCGTCACCGGAATCGACTTCGTCGCCCTGCAGGTGCGTGACTTGGAAGCCGCGGCCGCCTTCTACGAGAAGCGCCTGGGCCTGAAGCGCGCCCCTGGGCCGGCGCACGCGGTGGTGTTCGACGCCGCGCCGATCGCGTTCGCCGTCCGAGAGCCCCTGCCCGGCGTGGAACTGCCCGAGCGTCCCGGGACCGGCGTCGTGCTCTGGTTCAAGTCCGATGACGCCCAGCGCCTGCACGACGAGCTGGCCGGCGCCGGTGTGCCGATCGTGGCCGCGCCGGTGGACGGGCCGTTCGGCCGCACCTTCTCCTTCGCCGACCCCGAGGGCTACGTGGTCACCGTGCACAGTCAGTGAACACAGCGGTACGGCCATGCCAAAAGGTGATCAAAAAAGCGCTGTGCGGAGACAACCAGAAGGCATGGCCCGGTGTCTCATTAGGTGACCGTGGTCGCCCAGGACGCAACTCTGGGGAGAGTGGGCCCGTCGTGAGCGATCACGGTCAGATATTGGGATGCGACCTGCGGTGGCGCTGAGGCACGATGGGTCGTTGGCTCCCGGCACGCGGGGCTCAAATATCCTGAAAGCAGTATGGGAACTCCTGCGTTGTCCTCTCCGCTCTCCGACCTCCATTCCCGCCTGCCCGACCTGATGCCGCGCGACCAGCGGCGACTGCGGCGCAGGCTCGACGGCGTGCGCCGGGTGCGCTCCCGCGAGGCACGGGAGAAGATCACCGCGGAGATCCTCGCCGACGTCGAACGGGCCGAGCGGCGGCTGGCCGGCCGCCGGGCCGGCATGCCCACGGTGACCTATCCGGAGAACCTGCCCGTCTCCCAGCGGCGCGACGACATCCTCGCGGCGATCCGTGACCACCAGGTCGTGATCATCGCCGGTGAGACCGGGTCCGGCAAGACCACCCAGATCCCCAAGATCTGCCTGGAGCTCGGCCGTGGCGTCCGCGGCCTGATCGGCCACACCCAGCCGCGCCGCATCGCCGCCCGCACCGTCGCCGAGCGCATCGCCGAGGAGCTCGGCACCGAGCTCGGCCAGGCCGTCGGCTACAAGGTCCGCTTCAACGACCAGGCGAGCGACCGCACGCTGGTCAAGCTGATGACCGACGGCATCCTGCTGGCCGAGCTGCAGACCGACCGGCTGCTGGAGCAGTACGACACGCTGATCATCGACGAGGCGCACGAGCGCAGCCTCAACATCGACTTCATCCTCGGCTATCTGAAGCAGCTCCTGCCCAAGCGCCCCGACCTCAAGGTCGTCATCACCAGCGCGACCATCGACCCCGAGCGGTTCTCCCGCCACTTCGACGACGCCCCGATCATCGAGGTCTCCGGCCGCACCTACCCCGTCGAGGTCCGCTACCGCCCGCTCAACGACGAGGACGACCAGACCCAGGGCATCGTGGACGCCTGCCGCGAGCTCATCAGCGAAGGGCCGGGCGACATCCTGGTCTTCCTCAGCGGCGAACGGGAGATCCGCGACGCCGCCGACACGCTGGCCAAGGCCGAGTTCCGCAACACCGAGATCCTGCCGCTCTACGCCCGGTTGAGCGCCGCCGAGCAGCACCGCGTCTTCCAGCGGCACACCGGCCGCCGCGTCGTGCTGGCCACCAACGTGGCCGAGACCTCGCTGACCGTTCCCGGCATCAAATACGTCGTCGACCCCGGCTACGCCCGCATCTCCCGCTACAGCCACCGCACCAAGGTGCAGCGCCTGCCCATCGAGGCCGTCTCCCAGGCCAGCGCCAACCAGCGCAAGGGCCGCTCGGGCCGCACCTCCGACGGCATCTGCGTCCGCCTGTACGAAGAGGACGACTTCCTCGCCAGGCCGGAGTTCACCGATCCGGAGATCCTGCGCACCAACCTGGCCTCCGTCATCCTGCAGATGACCTCGATCGGGCTGGGCGACATCGAGGGATTCCCGTTCGTCGAGCCGCCGGACCGCCGCCAGGTGAAGGACGGCGTCAGCCTGCTGCACGAGCTGGGCGCCTTCGACGCCCAGGGCGCCATCACCGCCACCGGCCGCAAGCTGGCCAACCTGCCGGTCGACCCGCGCCTGGGCCGCATGGTGCTGGAGGCGGAGAAGAACGGCTGCCTGCGTGAGGTCATGGTGATCGCCTCCGCGCTGTCCATCCAGGACCCGCGCGAGCGCCCCGCGGACAAGCAGCAGCAGGCCGACGAGAAACACCGCCGCTTCGCCGACCCCGAGTCCGACTTCCTGTCCTACGTCAACCTGTGGAACTACCTGGGCGACAAGCAGAAGGAGCTGTCCTCCAGCGCGTTCCGCCGCCTGTGCCGGGCCGAGTTCCTCAACTACCTGCGGGTGCGCGAGTGGCAGGACATCTACAGCCAGCTCCGCCAGGCGCTCGGCGCCCACCCGGGCACCCAGACGGCCGACCCCCGGCAGGTGCACGCCGCGCTGCTGGTCGGGCTCCTGTCGCACATCGGCGTCAAGGACGTCATGGACAAGCAGCGGCCGGCCGAGGGCCGCAGGCCCATCCAGGAGTACATCGGCGCCCGCAACGCCCGCTTCGCCATCTTCCCCGGCTCGACGCTGGCCAGGAAGCAGCCCCAGTGGGTGATGTCGGCCGAGCTCGTGGAGACCTCACGGCTGTGGGCGCGGGTCAACGCCAAGATCGAGCCCGACTGGGTGGAGCCGCTCGCCCAGCACCTGGTCAAACGCAACTACTCCGAGCCGCACTGGGAGAAGAACCAGGGCGCGGTGATCGCGCTGGAGAAGGTCACGCTGTACGGCGTGCCGCTCGTGGTCGGGCGCAAGGTCAACTACGGGCGGATCGATCCGGAGCTGTCCCGTGAGCTGTTCATCCGGCACGCCCTGGTCGAGGGCGACTGGGACAGCCACCACACCTTCCTCAAGGCCAACCGCAGGCTCCTCGACGAGGTCGAAGAGCTGGAGAACCGGGCCCGCCGCCGCGACATCATGGTCGACGACGAGGCCCTGTTCGACTTCTACGACGAGCGGCTGCCCGCCGACGTGGTGTCGGCCCGGCACTTCGACTCCTGGTGGAAGAAGGCCCGGGCCGAGCAGCCCGAGCTGCTCACGTACTCGCCCGAGATGCTCGTCAACGAGGGCGCGGACGTCAGCGTCCGCGACTACCCCGACAACTGGCGGCAGCTCGGCCAGCGGATGAAGCTCACCTACCAGTTCGAGCCGGGCGCGGACGCAGACGGCGTGACCGTGCACGTGCCGCTGCAGGTGCTCAACCAGGTCAACTCCGACGGCTTCGACTGGCAGATCCCGGGCCTGCGCGAGGAGCTCATCACCGCGCTGATCCGGTCCCTGCCCAAGCAGCTGCGGCGCAACTTCGTGCCCGCCCCCAACTTCGCCAAGCAGGTGCTCGCCGCCGTCAAACAGGGCGCCGAGCCGCTGCTGGAGGCCGTCGAGCGGGAGCTGCTGCGGCTGACCGGGGTGCGCGTGCCGCACGACGCCTGGCAGCTCGACCAGGTCCCCGACCACCTGCGGATCACCTACCGGGTGATCGACGAGCGCAAGCGGACCGTCGCCGAGGACAAGGACCTCGACGCGCTCAAACGCCGCCTGGCCCCCCGCCTGCGCAAGACGCTCTCGGCGGCGGCCGACGACCTGGAGCGGACCGGCCTGCGCACCTGGAGCTTCGGCACCCTGCCCCAGGTGTTCGAGCAGGGCCGGATGAAGGGCTACCCGGCGCTGGTCGACGCCGGCGAGTCCGTCTCCATCAAGATCTTCGAGACGGAGGCGGAGCAGCGCCGCGCCCACTGGCCGGGCACCCGCCGCCTGCTGCTGCTCAATGTCACCAACCCGGCCAGGTCCCTGCTGGGCGGCCTGTCCAACCAGGCGAAGCTGGCCCTGTCCCGCAGCCCGCACGGTGGCGCGGTCGCGCTCTTCGACGACGTGGTCAACGCGGCCGTGGACAAGCTCATGCGCGACGTCGGCGGCCCCGCCTGGGACCCGGCCGGCTACGACCGCCTCTACCAGCACGTGCGCGCCGACCTGCACGAGACGGCGGCCGAGGTGCTGGCCAGGGTGGAGCAGATCCTCAGCGTCTGGCACGCGATCGGCGCGCGCCTCGACGGCCTGCGCGCCGGCGCCTCCACCGATGATGTACGGGAGCAGCTCGGCAAGCTCGTCTACCCGGGCTTCGTCACCGCCACCGGCCACGGCCGCCTGCCGGACGTGCTGCGCTATCTGCGGGCCATCGAGCGCCGCCTCACCAAGCTGCCCGAGGAGCCCTGGCGCGACGAGGAGTGGATGGACCGGGTCCACAAGGTCGAGGACGACTATCAGGACCTGCTGGACCGGCTGCACCCGGCGCGGCGCGCCGATCCGGACGTGCGGGAGATCCGCTGGATGATCGAGGAGCTGCGGGTCAGCTTCTTCGCCCAGACCCTGGGCACGTCGACCCCGGTGTCGGAGAAGCGCATCGGCAAGGCGATGGAACGGCTCATGCCATGACGGTCCGCGCTCAGGCCACGGTGTGGATGCCCCTGACCTCCTGTGCTCGGCCGACGGTGTGGACGCCCCGGATCTAAGCCCCGGTCTTGAAGATGGAGGTGTCGAGCTCGATGTCGATCGGCTTGGGCAACTGGATCGGGGCGCCGAGTGCCACCTGGTTGACCGCGCGATAGACGCCGTCGTCGATGTCGCTGTAGACGGTGACCGAGGGGGACTTGGCGATCGGGTCGATCAGCAGATAGATCGGAATGCCGCCGGTCGCATAGAGCAAGGGCTTCTCCGTGCGGTCCCGGCCGGCGCTGCCGTGCGAGACCACTTCGGCGACCATGATCAACGCTGTGGAACGTAGTTCGCGGGTCCCCCAGAGCGGGCAGTCAAGGGGGGCCAGCACGAAGTCGGGCTCGACCGGCTCACGGGGCCCTTCGATGCACACATCGACATTGCCGGCCCATGCCTCCCAGCCCTTCTCATCCATGATCGATGCGAGCGCGCGGTTGAGGCGCATCGCGTGACGACCATGCTCGGGGGTGCCGACAGGGCTCACGATCAGGTTCCCATCGATGACGTCGGCCCGGAAGCCGGGGAGCTCGGGAAGTGCGTCGAACAGCTCACGAGCGGTCTCCGGCATCCGCTTCGTGCTGGTCGGCGCGAACGTGGTGTGCTCGTCATGCCGGGTCACCATGGCAACCATGGAATCTGTCCCTTCGTATTCGAACGGGCACGCTCAGTATTCCACGCCCTGTCGCCGGATGCACTCGCGCGCGGAGGGCCGGGCGGACAGGTTCGCCCAGGGCTGAGCCGGTGTCGGGGCGGGGGTCCGTACAGTTGAGGGGTTGTCCGGATGAAGGGGGATTTGGTGATCAAGGCTGTGGTGTTCGACGTCGGGGAGACGCTCATCGACGAGACGCGGATCTGGACGCGGTGGGCCCGCCGACTGGGGGTGAGCCCGTTCGTGCTGATGGGGGCGCTCGGTGGGATGGCGGCGCTGGATCGGTCGCATCGTGCGGCGTTCGAGCTGGTGCGGCCCGGTCTCGACATCGGCGCGGAGCTGGAGGCGTGGGAGCGGGACGAGCCGGACGATCTGCGCAACCATTTCGACGCCGACGACCTCTACGCCGATGTGCGGGAGGCGCTGGCGGGGCTGCGGGCGGCCGGATATCAGGTGATCGTGGCCGGGAACCAGCCGACGAGGGCCTATGACGCGCTGGTGGCGATGGAGCTGCCGGTCGACTCGGTGCACACCTCCGACGGCTGGGGGGTGGCCAAGCCGGCGCCCGAGTTCTTCGCCAAGGTGGCGGCGGTCGCGGGCAGGGAGCCGGGCGAGATCCTTTACGTGGGGGACCGGCTGGACAACGACGTGCTGCCCGCCTCGGCGGCGGGGATGCGGACGGCGCTGCTGCGCCGGGGGCCGTGGGGGTTCCTGCACGCGGAGCGGCCGAAGGCGGCGCAGGTCGCCGACGTCATCGTCGACGACCTGCACGGCCTGCTCCCGGCGCTGAGGGACACGGTCTGAGACAAGGGCCTGCTCCCGGCGTCGAGGGACACGGTCTGAGACAAGGGCCTGCTCCCGGCGCTGGGGGACATGGCCTGGGACAGCCGACGGGCCGCGCGGGCTATCCCATCTCGTCGTCGCGCTCGATGCGGATGGCCCGCTCCTCCGACGACAGGTCGCCGCCGTCCGCGCCCCAGTCCTGGCCGAGCTCCCGGCCCTCGGAGTCGGGTTCCAGCCCTTCGTCCGGCTGGGTGAGCCGGTGCCCGGGGCGCCGCACCCGCGTCCGTTCAGGCGCCTCCCGCCTCAGCCGCTCGTCCAGGGTGTCCACGTGCTGCGGGTCGTCCTCGCGAATCTCGTGGTTCATGCCCTGGTCGTCGGTCCATTCCGAGACCTCGATGTCCTGCTCGTCGCTGTATCCGAATCGGTCCGGAGGAAGTTCACTCATAGTCGCCCCCTACCCAACCGGCGGGCCGAAACGCTAGGACGTGGACTGGCGTAGTGCCTGTTCCAGCTCTCCCTTGTCCATCTGGGACCTGCCGGGGATGTCGGCTTTCTGTGCCTGCTCGTACAGCTCGGCCTTGGTGGCCTCGCTCAAGGGGCCGCCGTTCAGGGCGCGTAGTTCCTCGTCGCGGCGCTGGGCGAAGGCCTCCCGGACTGCCGGGCGAGCTTCGGCAGGAGCTCGCTCTCCTCCTCCTCGACGTGGTGGTTGACCGAGTCGACGAGTTTCTCCAGCGTCTCGCGGAACTCCTTGGTGCCCGGCCGGGCCGGACGAGGGCGTCGAGCAGCACCTCGGCCTCCTTGTGCTCTTCCAGGCCGTGGTGGGCGTCGATGCTGGGGTAGACCCGGTCCTCCTCCGCGCGGGCGTGGGCGATGAGGAGCGCGTGCAGCTCGGCCACGGTGGCGCTCGGGTCGCCCTTGCCGGACGTGAGGCGGGCGAAGAGCTCTTCGACCTTGCGGTGGTCACGGGTGATCAGAGTGATGACGTCGGTAGCCATGCCGTCCGTCGCTACCCGCGATCGCGTGGATCAGGCGTTCTCCAGCGCCGGGCGCAGGGTGATCGGCCGGCTGACCGGGCGGCGGGCGAGCCTGGCCAGCGTGAGGGCCGCGAGCAGGGTCGCGGCCAGGCACGCGACGCCGCCGGTGTGCAGGGCCGCCCTGGGCCCGAACGCGTCGCTGAGCCAGCCGAGCGCCGCCCCGCCGAGCGCGCCGGAGGCGGCGCCGACCATGCCGACCGCCGCGATGACCCGGCCGCGCATGGCGTCGGGGCTGTCGAGCTGGGCGCGGGCGGAGACCGCGGTGTCGACCAGGATGGCGCCCGCCGCGATCGGCAGCATGGCGCCGGCGAACGTGGCCAGGGACGGCATCAGCCCGCTGAGCGCCTGCAGCAGGCTGATGGCGAAGGCGGCGATCAGCAGCAGCCGGATCGACAGCCGCGGCCGAGAGGCGGTGAGGAACCCGCCGGCCACGGTGCCGATGGCGAACACCGTCGACAGCAGGCCGTAGCCGCCCGCGCCCGCCGCCAGCGGGCCCGCGCTCATCGCGGCCATGGTCACCTGATAGTTGCGGCCCAGGCTGCCGAGGACGAGGGAGAGCGCGAGGACCACCAGCAGCCAGGGCGTGCGCAGCACGTACCGCAGGCCCTCCCTGATCGCGCCGGGCTGCCGCTCGGCGGCGGCCAGCCGGTGGAACTCCGCCGGGCGCATCAGCGCGACTCCGGCGATGACCGCGAAGAAGGTGAGGGCGTTGACCAGGAAGAGGCCGCCCTGGCCGGTGAAGGGCAGCAGCACGCCCGCCAGCGACATGCCCAGGATGCGGCCGCCGGAGTTGATGATCGAGCCGAGCGCCATGGCGTTCGGCAGGTCGGCCGGGGGCACCACCTCGGCGCCGAACCTGCCGAGGGCCGGCCCGCCGAGCGCGGAGACCACCCCGCCGGCCAGGGCCACGGCGTAGATGGGCAGCACCGACTCGGTGCCGGCGAACGCGATGGCGGCCAGCGCGGCCGCGAGCGCGGCGTGCGCGAGCTGGGAGACGATCACCACCGGGCGGCTCGGCAGCCGGTCCGCCAGCGCCCCGCCCCACATGCCGAGCAGCAGCGTAGGCAGCGCCTGCATCACGAGACTGAGCCCGACACTGGCCGCCGAGCCCGTCAGGGTCAGCACGAGCCAGTTGACGCCGAGCACCTGCATCCAGGTGCCGGTGATGGAGACCAGGTCCGCACCTGCCCAGAGTCGGTAGTTGTGATGACGTAGCGCGCGGAACGTTGAGGAGTCGAGTGACAAGACTTGTCCAGTGCTTGAAGGTGCGGACAGGTCCCAGAACACGGTGCTCACCAGGCCAGATTTCCGATTTGCCCGAAAAGTGAACTAAATCACCTTGTGCGAAGGTTTAGCGGCGGGCTTGTAGCTGCCGGCCAGGCGGGCCAGCTTGAGGCTGAGGTGCAGCGCCAGTCGCTCGCCGCCGTCCTTCAGGTCGGTCCCGGCCAGCTCCTCCACCCGCTGCAGCCGGTAGTAGAGCGAGGTGCGGTGCAGGCGCAGCGCGCGGGAGGTGGCGACCGCGCTGCCCGCCAGGTCCAGGTACGTCTCCAGCGTCTCCAGCAGCGGCAGGTGCTGCTCCTGGCCCAGCAGCGGCGCCAGGCCGGGGTGCAGCTCGCGGTCGGGCCACTGGGTGAGCATCCGGTAGACGCCCAGCCGCTCCCACGGCACCGAGCGGCCGAGGTCGGGCACCCGGGCCGCCACCTCGGCGGCGTGCCGCGCCTCCGCGTAGGAGCCGGCCGCCTCGGCCAGCCCCGGCCTGGGCCGCCCGACGCCGACGGCCACCGGCACGGACATGGCCGCGTGCAGGTCGTCCGGCGAGACCGGGGGACCCGCGACGAGCAGCGCCGCGTGGTCGTAGCGGACCAGGTGCAGCGGATGGTGGCCGCTCAGCCGCCGGCGCAGCGCGAGCAGCCCCTGCTCCAGCGCCAGCCGCTGCGCCTCGTCCGGCTCGTCCGCCAGCGGCCTGGCCACCAGCACGGTCACCGCCAGCGCCTGCGGGAAGGCGCCCGCCTCGATGAGCTGACGGGCCGCGTCGCGCTCGCCGAGCAGCAGCCCGGTGACGGCCTCCAGCTCCCGATGGGAGGCGAGCCCGCTGGCCAGGCTCTCGTGCAGCAGCCCCAGGGCGAGCACGGGCGCGGCGGCGGCCGCCTCGTCGACCTGCGTGGCCGACATGGCCGGCTCGGCGTCGATGAACCAGAGGAAGCCGAGCAACCCCTCCTCATGCCGTACGGGAACGCAGACGCGGGGCAGCAGGCCGAGGCGCGGCGCGCCCGGGGTGCGCAGCGGGACGGGGGAGTCGTGCACGCCGGCCGCCCGTAACCACTGCCGCACCTCGGGCGTGCTGGTCCGGCGCAGGATGGAGTCGCGGCGGATGTCGTCCATCGCGCCGTTCTGCTCGCTGTAGGCGACGACGCGCTGCACCCGATCCTCGAGCAGCAGCGGGCGGCCGAGCCGAGCGGCGAGCTCGTCGACCATCCGCTGAAGGTCTGCCACAGATGCCCCCATATGGGTGTTTCAACAAGTGTCGGAACCAGCACTACACGTCTTCCCTACAGTTGTCCGGTGATCTCGGTCAATAAGCTCTATAGCGTCGATCCGTGATAGCCCCGAAGAAGCTCTTGAAAGGGTTACTGGCGGCCCTCGTGATGGTCCCGCTGAGCCTGATGGCGACCCCCGCTTCCGCAGCACCCCCCGCTGACGATCCCGAGCACCCCTGGCGGCACGACCACTGGCCGCAGACCCAGCCTTGGCAGCGCGACGCGCCCGAAGACGACGCCCAGCTCCGGCGCGGTCACCCCACCGGCGGCATCAAGCCGATCGACCCGCAGAACTGGGAGAACCCCGACCACATGACGTGGGCGGACTACAAGAAGATCCCCGGCACCAAGTGGAGCGACCCGAGCGCCAAGGGCTCCAAGCGCACCTTCAAGGGCGCGCTGGTCCTGCTCGACTACCCCAACCAGCCGTTCGTGGTGACCCAGCCGCAGGGCTCGACGATCTTCGCCAACCCGAGCGCCCAGGCCCACGACGTGCCCCGTGACCAGGTGGCGAAGTTCTACCAGGACTTCCTCAACACGCCCAACGAGATCAACAAGGGCCACACCATCCACGAGTACTGGATGGAGGACTCCGGCGGGCGCTACGGCGTCGAGCTGACCGGGTTCGGGCCGTACACGATGCCGGGCAAGGACCACGAGTACGCCATGGAGTTCCAGGGCGGCACCGGCTGCCCGTCGGGCGACTCCTGCGACAAGGACCTGCGCGCCCACGGCAACGCCGCCTGGCTCGCCGACGTCGGCCAGGAGGTCGCCGGGCAGTTCGACTTCGTCTTCTACCTGAGCGCCGGCCAGGACGAGTCGTCCACCTGGCAGGAGTTCGGCATGATGAAGTTCCCCACCAAGGAGGACGTGCCGGACGCGTGGGGCCCCGAGAGCGACGACAGCCTGCCCAACTGGTCCGACACCCGCTACGTCGAGTGGACCTCCTGGCAGGCCGGATCCACCTTCTGGCCCAACGCCCGCTTCGGCGTCGACTCCGTCCAGGCCGAGAGCTCGGGCATGGGGGTGTACGCCCACGAGCTGAGCCACATCATGGGCATCGCCGACAACTACAACAACCCGTACGGCGTGCCCCCGCGACGGGCGTACACCGGCATCTGGGAGATGCTCAGCCGCGGCAGCTTCAACGGCCCCGGCGGCCCGCACTCCCGCTGGCTGATCCCGCCCACCTCCGGCGCGTCCATGGGCGCCCAGCACATGCTGCGCAACAAGATCAAACTGGAGATGGTGGACGAGCAGCACGTCCTGCGCCTGTCGCGCGAGGCGCTCGACGAGTCCGGCCTGGTCACCGCCCGGGTCACCGCCCGCGCCGTGCAGCCGGGCAGGAACGGGCTGACCGGCGTCAACATCGCCTTCGACACCGGCGACAAGAGCCCGGCCTGCGACCCGCGGACCGACCCGCTCTGCGACGGCGGCGGGTACGACAACTACACGGTCGAGGTCGTGGACCGGATGGGCACCGACTCCTTCACCCCCGACTCCGGCGTGCTGCTGGCCAAGACCAAGAACGCCGACCGGGCCCCGTTCGAGTGGGTGATCGACGCCAACCCGCAGGACATCGGCATGACCGACTACGTGATGCCCGACGGGCTCAAGGTGCCGATCACGATCGGCGACTACCGCCAGTTGTCCGACGCGCTCTTCCACGCCGGCACCGACTCCGGCAGCGAGTACGAGTACGTGGACCAGGCCAACCGGCTGCACTTCTACGTCACCGACGTCGAGCGGGACCGCAAGGGCGTGCTGTCCTACACGGTCGCGATCCGCTCCCTGGACGGCGCGGGACCGCAGCGGCGCGGCGTCAGGCTGCTGCCCGCCGCCGGCATCCCGTCCGGCAAGAACATCTCCACCTGTAAGTTCCCGCTGTTCAACACCGGCAGGCCGGCCCCCGCGCGGGGACAGCACCCGGAGGACGTCAGCGCCCACCTGAACACCGACGTCTACCGGCTCAAGGCCGAGGTCTCCGGCAAGGGCTGGACCGCCCAGGTGCCCAACGCCCTGGCCGCCGTCGACTTCGGCGAGCACGCCACGGTGACCGTCAACGCCGTGCGCGACACGGGCGGCGCCCGGCTCGGCCGGGTCAAGCTGACCGCGACCTCGGAGAGCGATCCCGGCAAGACGGTGACGGCCACCTGTCACGTGATCGGCTGACAGGTGAACGATGGGGTACGGTCGGCGCGGACCGTACCCCATCGGCGTGAATCACCTTTGAGGAAGGGTTGGTAACCGCTGTGGTTCGTATCAGTGTTCGTCCGTCTTTATCTGGGTTTCTCTAGCGCGATCGCGGGCTGTCACGTGGTGATCGGGGTCGGCTCAGTGGCCTGCGAGTCGATGGACGGCAGGAGAGGGGCGCTGGAAGAGCCTGCGGCTTCGCGCCGTGTCTGGCCAGCGCCGCCTACCCCATCCCTCAATCGTCACGATGCGCGCGCAAAGCCTTACCCAGTGTGCAGTCATGCTGCTAGAGTCGTTCGCACACACTCTCGAATACGCGGGGGAGGGGATCGTCATGCGGGTCGTGCAGGCCTACCGTTTCGCGCTGGACCCCACCCCGCGTCAGACCGCCGCACTGGCGTCGCATTGCGGAGCGGTGCGAGCGGCCTTCAACTGGGGCCTGGCGCAGGTGAAGGCCAATCTGGCGCTGCGGG
The DNA here is from genome assembly GCF_014646515.1 of Nonomuraea glycinis. GTDB lineage: Bacteria > Actinomycetota > Actinomycetes > Streptosporangiales > Streptosporangiaceae > Nonomuraea > Nonomuraea glycinis. The sequence goes on along the minus strand of NZ_BMNK01000008.1, from coordinate 116,759 downwards.
AGGCCGAACGCTCCTACGGCATCCCCGACGACCAGCTCACCCCGGCCCTGTCCTGGTCCATGTACAGCCTGCGCAAACGCTGGAACCAGGTCAAGGACGAGATCGCCCCGTGGTGGGCGGACAACTCCAAGGAGGCCTACGCGTGCGGGCTGACCCGCCTGGCCGACGCACTGGCGAACTGGCACGACTCCCAGCAAGGTAAGCGCAAGGGCCCAAAGATGGGCTTTCCCCGGTTCAAGACCAAACGCCGCGCGGCCCGGTCGGTGCGCTTCACCACCGGGACGATCCGGCTGGACGGCCACACCCACGTGGTGCTGCCGGTGCTGGGCCGGATCAAAACTCACGAATCGGTCACCAAGCTCGCCCGCCTGCTCGCCGAAGGTGCGCGGATCGCTTCGGCGACGGTGCGGTGGCAGGAGGGCCGCTGGCATGTCAGCTTCATTGTGCACGCCGAACGCCCCCCAGGCTCGCCCACCCTGCCGGAGGCGGTGATCGGGGTGGACCTCGGCATCAAGACGCTGGCGGTCTTCTCCGACGGACGCCCGCCGGTCCCCAACCCCCGCCACCTCAACGCCGCCGCACGTAAACTACGCCGTCTGTCGCGAGCGGTCTCCCGCAAACACGGCCCCGACCGGCGCACCCGGCAACAGCCCTCGAAGCGGTGGCTGCGGGCGAACGCCGCCCGCAACCGGGCGGAGTATCGGGTGGCGGCGCTGCGCCGCGACGGCATCCACACATTGACCACGAGCCTGGCCCGGACGTACGGCACCATCGTGGTCGAGGACCTCAACGTGGCCGGGATGATCCGCAACCGGCGGCTGGCCCAAGCTGTCTCCGACGCCGGGTTCGGTGAGGTCCGCCGCCAGCTCACCTACAAGACCGGCTGGAACGGCGGACGGCTGCTGGTGGCCGGCCGCTGGTTCCCCTCCTCCAAGACGTGTTCATCCTGCGGTGCGGTGAAAGCCAAACTGCCGCTGCGGGTGCGTACCTACCTCTGTGAGGGGTGCGGTCTGTCGATGGATCGTGACGAGAACGCAGCGCTCAATCTCGCTTCGCTGGTGGAGCGTACGGTCGCCGGGAGTGGCCCGGAGACTCGAAACGGACGTGGAGCCGACCGTAAGACCCCGCCTGGCGGGGCAGGTGGCCGTGAAACGTCAACCCCGCACCGGGCACTCGCTGCCCGGATCAGACGGGGACCTTCGCCCACACCGGGCGAATCACTGAGAATCCTTGAAACTCAATGAACGGAATGCGGTACGTGTCGGAGCACGGCGACAACGTGGCAAGCCCGGGGTGGTACCGCTCAGACGAGCGGGGTCCTGATCAGCTCGCCCGCCGCCTGCCTGGCCTCGTGGATGCTCCGCTCGAACAGCATGCGCACCTGCGTGGCCTGGTCGGCGAGCTCCTTGATGTGAGCGTGGGCCAGCTCGTCGCGCACGGTCTCGGCGACCAGCCGCTGATAGTCCGGGGTGCGCGCGGCCAGCGCCTCCAGCCGGCGGTGCGCGTGGAAGACCTTGTCCGCCTTCACCACCTGCTTGGCGTAGCGCTCCAGGTTGCGCACCCGCTTCGACAGCGACGTCCAGGCCGCGTCGAGGGCGGTGCTGTACGGCTTGAACGCGTCCTCCAGGCCCGTGGGCAGGTCGCGAGGGACCAGTTTGCGGTGCTCGGCGTGCATGGCCGACAGCTTCGCCAGCCGTTGCGCGATCTGCCACACCTCCTCGGGCAGCGACACCCGGTTGTCCACCGTGTCGATCAGCCCGGCCTGGTGCACCTGGGACCTCAGGACGGCCGCGCAGGCGTCCTGGGCGCGGCGCAGCAGCACCTGGCAGGGGTAGTCGAGGTCCTCGGGAAGGAGGTAACGGTCCGCGTACTGGTGGGCGAGCCCCAGCCGTCGCCTGGCGTCGCGGTCGGCGCCGTCGGTCACCAGCCAGCGCAGCATCGCGATCATGGTGACGCCCGCCCCCGCGACGGCCGTCGCGGCCAGGCTGCCGGTCACCAGCCCGACCACCAGCAGGAGGCCGGGCAGCAGGAACAGCCAGGCGGAGCTGGTCGACGACGTCGTCCGCCGGCCCGTGCGCGCCATGCGGAGCACGTGGGGGTTCAGCCGTAACTGGGCCGCGATATCCGGGGGCAAAGTCGGATCGATCACCAGCCGAGGGGGCAGAGCTCGCGGAACCATACGTTCATGCTGCGTTATGAACCTCGAATCCGCTGAGATTTCGGTGGACATATAGGGTCAACCTGGTGAACGCGATGACGAGATGGATCGATCTGACGGGCGCCGTCAACGTCCGTGACCTGGGCGGACTGCCAACCCGTGACGGCGGCGTCACCCGAAGTGGCCGGATCATGCGCGCGGACAACCTTCAGGGACTCACCGAAGCCGACGTGTCCCGGCTGGTCGGCGACCTGAAACTCCGGCATGTCGTCGACCTCCGCTCCACCCCCGAGGTCACGCTGGAAGGCCCCGGCCCGCTGACCACGGTGCCCGAGGTGACCCACCACCACCTGACCCTGTTCGCCGAGGGAGGCAGGCACACCGACGTCGAGGCCGACCGCATCGACGGCGACCGGGTGCTGCCCTGGAACGAACGCCAGGAGGACAGCGAGCTGCGCGTCACCGGCTTCTACTACGGCTATCTGCGCGACCGGCCGGACGCGGTGGTGGCGGCGCTGCGCGCGATGGCGCTGGACGACGGCGCGGCCGTGGTGCACTGCGCGGCGGGCAAGGACCGTACGGGCGTGCTGTCGGCGCTCGCGCTCGACGTGGCGGGCGTCACCCGGGAGGCGATCGTCGCGGACTACGCGGCCACGGGGGAGCGCCTGGAGCTGATCCTGCGGCGGCTGCGCGGCAGCCTCACCTACCGGGACGACCTGGACTCGCGCCCGGCCGACGACCACATGCCGCGGCCGCGCTACATCGAGCAGTTCCTGAGTGTGCTGGACGAGCGCTTCGACGGGCCGCAGGGGTGGCTGGCGCGCAACGGCTGGACCGCCGACGACAGCGCCGCCATGCGTGCCCGCCTGCGCGAGTGACTGAGCCGGTCCGCACCGGTTTGCCCGCGCGAGTGGCTCAGCCGGTCCGCACCAGCCTGCTCGCGTGGGTGGCTCAGCCGGTCCGCACCACGATCCCCTGGGTGGCGGACAGCTTGGCCGCCTCGATCACGGCCAGCGCCTCCAGCGCGCTGTCCGCGCTCACCGGCGGCGGCGCCCCGGTCCACAGCGCCGTCGCCACGTCGCGGTAGAAGTCGAGGTAGGCGCCGGATTCGGTGGGCACCGGGCGCGCGTCGGCGTCCGTCCCGGCGACGCCCCACCGCTCCTCGCCCTCGTCGCCGAACCCCGCCGCCAGCGGCGACAGGCCCGCGCGCAGCCGCTCCTCCTGTACGTCCAAGCCGTGCTTGACGTACGCCCCCGCGCTGCCGAGTACCCGGAAGCGCGGCCCGAGCCGGGCCGTCATGGCGCTGACCCACAGATGCGAGCGGGCGCCGCCGGCATGCTTGAGCGCGATGAAGGTGTCGTCGTCGGCCGCGACCCCCTCGCGCCGTACGTCGCTCTCGCAGTAGACCTCCCGCACCGGCCCCAGCAGCCGCACCGCCTGGTCGACCAGATGGCTGCCGAGGTCGTACAGCAGACCTCCGACCTCCTCGGCGCCGCCCGCCTCCCGCCAGCCGCCCTTGGGCGCCGGCCGCCACCGCTCGAAGCGCGACTCCAGCCGCAGCACCCGGCCCAGCGCCCCCTCGTCGAGGAGCCGGCGCACCGTGAGGAAGTCGCCGTCCCAGCGCCGGTTCTGGAAGACGGTCAGCATGAGCCCCCGCTCCCGGGCCAGCTCCACCACCCCGCGCGCCTCCTCGACGGTCCGCGCGAAGGGTTTGTCCACGACCACCGCCTTGCCCTGCGCCAGCGCCTCGCCGGCCACGGCCACGTGGGTCCGGTTGGGGGAGGCGACGACGACGAGGTCGCACAGCCCCCACAACTCGGCGACGTCGCCCACGGCCGCGGCCCCGTAACGGGCGCGCACCTCGGCCTGCCGCCGCGGATCGCGCGTCACCACGGCCGCCAGCGCCAGCCCGTCGGCCGCCTCGATCAGCGGCGCGTGGAAGACGGCGCCGGCGGTCCCATAGCCGACCAGCCCCACCCTGATCTCATCCATCGCCCCAGGCTAAGGCCTATTCGTCGTCGCGCTCGGCGAGGAACCGCTCGAACTGGGCGGCCAGCTCGTCCCCCGTGGGCATCGGCGTGCTGTCGGCCATGAGGTTCTCCCGGTCGGTGCCCGCCGCGAAGGCGTCGTACTGCTGCTCCAGCCCGGTGATCGCGCTGGACAGCTCGGCGGAGGCCTGGATCTGCTCCTCGATCTCCGACGTGGTGCGCTGGGCCGCCTCCCGCAGTCCGTCCATCGGGAAGACCAGGCCGGTGTTGCGGGTGATCGCCTCCAGCGCGGCGACGGCCGCGCTCGGGTATTCGGCCTGCGAGAGATAGTGCGGTACGTGCACCGCGTAGCCGGCCACGTCGTGCCCCTCGGCGCCGAGCCGGAACTCCAGCAGCGCGGCGGCACTGCCCGGCACCTGGACCCGGCCGAACGCGCTGGCCTGCGGGCTGATCAGCTCGGGACGGCTGGCGTGCACGGTGACGCCGAGCGGGCGGGTGTGCGGCACGGCCATCGGGATGCCGTGCATGGTCACCAGCCTGCTCACGCCCAGCCGCTTGACCAGCGCGCCGACCGCCCGGGTGAACAGCTCCCACTGCACGTCCGGCTCAGGCCCGCTGAACAGCAGGAACGGGGTGCCGGTGGCGTCCTTGACGATGTGGACGATCAGTTCGTGGCTCTCACACTCCACCCATCTGTCGGTGTCGAAGGTCATGATCGGCCGTCGCGAGCGGTAGTCGATCAACCGGTCCACGTCGAACGTCGCGACAACCCGGTGCTCCAGCTCGGCCAGCAGGTGCCCCAGCGCGAGGCGCCCCGTGGATCCGGCATCGACAAAACCGTCGAAGTGGTACAGCAAAACCGGATCGGCCAGCTCGGGCACATCATCGGCGAGCTCATATAGATCCGTCGGGTCGAACACGGTTGGACAGCCTTTCCCTAGGTACTCTCATCCAGAACCTACGGCGAGCCGGAACGATTCCGTGCAGGGCACCCTATCGAGGCAGAACGCGAAGTATGGACGGGGACCCAGAGCTGGAAGAGTTCGCCACCAAGCTGTTCGCGCTGGCCAGAGCCGGGGAGACGGATGACTTGCGGGCTGATGTGGAAGCCGGCGTTCCGGCCGACCTCACCAACGGCAAAGGTGACACTTTGCTGATGCTGGCGGCTTATCACGGTCACGCCAGGACGGTCCGAATGCTGACCGGGCTGGGCGCCGATCCGGGCCGGGCCAACGACCGGGGCCAGACGCCGCTCGTGGGAGCGGTGTTCAAGAAGGAGTCAGAAGTGGTCCAAGCCCTGCTCGACGCGGGTGCCGACCCGCACGCCGGGACGCCGTCGGCGGTCGGCACCGCCCGGATGTTCGGTGTCGAGAGCTGGTTCGCCACCGACTCGCCGTAGCGAGAAGACGAAGAAGGGGCATTGCTGCGGCCGTATAGGCAGAATTGACGGTTATTGCGATGGTGGAGGCATGGCTACAACATCCGTACCCCCTGCCCCCCTCCGGATCCCGCCCTTACGCTGTCCGTTCGCCAACGAGGTCAACCCGCACGTGGCCGAAGCCAGCGAGGACAGCTTCGGCTGGCTCCTCGAGACGGGCATGCTCGGGGAGGCCGACATGCTCGAACGCTACAAGAGCGCTCGCTTCGGCTGGCTCACCGCGCGCGCCTACCCGCTCGTCGAACGCGACATGCTCAAGCTGCTCATGGACTGGTGCATCTGGCTGTTCGCCTTCGACGACGGCTTCTGCGAGTCGGAGGACCTCAGCACGCACACGGCGCTCATCGCCAGGGCGCTCCCGGAGATGTTCCGGGTGCTGCACGACATCGAGTCCGACGAGCCGATCACCAACGTCTTCGCCATCTCCCTGCGGGAACTCAAGAAGCGCATCGCCGTCCACGCCCAGCCCGACCAGCTCGACCGCTGGTGCAACGCCACGAAGGAGTACATCTTCGCGCAGGTCTGGGAGGCCGCCAACCGGGAGTCGGACGTGGTGCCGACCCCCCAGGACTACGTGTTCATGCGCCGCCGCACCGGGGCCATGTATCCCGTGTACGCGCTCATCGACATCGCCGGGGGCCACCGGCTGACCCCGGAGGAATGGCACCACCCCGACATCCGCGCGCTCACCGAGCACGCGAACGACCTCGTCGTCTGGGACAACGACCTGTTCTCGTACGCCAAGGAACGCATCCACGACCAGGCCCGCCACAACCTGGTGAACGTCCTGGTCACCCATCGCGGCTACTCCGTCCAGGAGGCGCTCGACGAGGTGGCGGCCATGCACGATCACGCCGTGGCGGAGATGGTGCGGCTACGCGGCACCGTCGAGACATGGGCCACGCCCGCGGTGCTGGCCTACGTCCAGGGTCTCGAGCACTGGGTCCGGGGGCACATCGAGTATTCCCTGGGCAGCGCACGCTACATCCGTGCCTGGCCGTCGGGCACGCAGTGGACGCAGACCCACTGACCTGCCCGTCTAGGACGAGGCGTCCAACTCGCCCAGCGCGAGCGCGGACGCCTCGTCCAGGTCGAGCCGCGCGCCCTCCTCGAAGGCCGCGTTGTAGCCGTCCAGGCCCATGATCCGCTGGCACTCCTTGACGCACTTCTCGTGATCGGTCTCCAGGAACGGAGCGCCGAGCATGGGCAGCCCGGCCGACTTCCAGTTCTGATGGAGGGCGCCGAGCAGCTGGGCCGCCATGTCGACGCGTTCGAGCGCGGTGAAGATCCTGGCCGTGGTCTCCAGCGCGATCAGAATGCCCAGCGTGTCGTGGAAGTGCCGCTTGATGCGCAGGCTCTCCTGGATGTTGCTGAGCGCCTGATCCGTCTTCATCGAGTGCAGCTGGGTCAGGGCCAGCGCCCAGTGCGCGTACGAGCTCACGAACAGCTCGCCACGCTCGGTGCAGACCTGCAGGCAGTCGGTCAGGAGCGATTCGGCCTCGTACATCTCACCCTGGGCGGTCAGCACGATCGACAGCTCGACGATGGCCGGCAGCAGGCCCGGGTTGAGCTCCTTGTTGTCGGTGTTGAACTCGATCGCCACACCCAGCAGCGCGCTGGCCTTCTGCAGGTCGCCCTGGAGGACCGCCGCGGTGCCCTGCATCTTGGAGGCGAGGATGACGGCCTTGGAGTCGCCCACCCTGACCGCTTCCTTGCTGCAGCGCTCGGCCGCCTCCAGCGCGCCCACGCTGTCGCCCTGGGCGCTGCGCACGTAGGACAGCACCCACAGCGCCTTGCACCGCTCCTTGCTCACGCCGCGGTTGGCCTCCAGCGCCCGCTCCAGGTAGAGCCGTCCCTCCCGCTGGAAGCCGCAGCACACCCACATGAACCAGAGCGACGACAGCAGTTGCAGCGACTGCACCGACTCGCCCGGTGTGCGCAGCGCGTGCTCCAGCGCCAGCCGTACGTTGTCGTGCTCCTGGCGCATGCGGATGAACCAGTAGATCTGCCTCGGCCCGGACCAGGCGTCCTCGCTGCGCTGCGCCAGCGCGAGGTAGTAGGCCAGATGCCGGTGCCGCAGGTCCTGTGTCTGCCCGAGCTTGTCCAGCCACTCCTCGCCGTACTCCGCGAGCGTGTCGATCAGCTTGTAGCGGACCCCGGCGTGATTGCTCCTGATCAGCAGGATCGACTTCTCCACCAGCCCGGTGACCAGGTTGGTGATGTGCTCGGCGGGCAGCCGGTCGTCGGAGCACACGTAACGGGCGGCGTCGAGCTCGAAGTCGCCGGAGAACACCGACAGCCGCGCCCACAGCAGCCGCTCGGCGGGCTCGCACAGCTCGTGACTCCACCCGATGGCCGCGCGCAGCGTCTGGTGCCGGGGCAGCGCCGTCCGGCTCGCGCCCGCCAGCAGGCTGAACCGGTCGGCCAGCAGGCCGAGGATCTGCTCGACGGAGAGCGCGCGCAGGCGGACGGCCGCCAGCTCGATCGCCAGCGGGATGCCGTCGAGCCGGCGGCACAGCTCGGCCACCGCGGCGATGTTCTGCTCCTCCAGCACGAAATCGGGCACCACGGCCCCGGCCCGCGCCGCGAACAGCTGCACCGACTCGTTGGTGAACAGGCTCTCCACCGGATCGTCGCCGGGCACCTGCAGCGGCGGCACCGGCACCACGTGCTCGTACGGCAACTGCAGCGACTGGCGGCTGGTGGCCAGCACCTTGAGGTTGGGCGCGGCCTCCAGCAGCTCGTGGACCAGCTCGGCGCAGCCCTGCACCAGATGCTCGCAGGTGTCGATGATGAGCAGCATGTCCCGCATGCCCACCCACTCCGCCAGCGACTCCGTCTCACTGCGGGAGGACTGGTCGGCGATGCCGAGCGCGGAGGCGATCGTGTGCCTGACCATCCCGGCGTCCTGCAGCCGGGCCAGGTCGGCGAACCAGACGCCGTCGGGATATTGCGCCCGGATCTGGTGCGCCAGCCGGAGCACCGTCCGCGACTTGCCGACCCCGCCGATCCCCGTGACGGTCACCAGGCGCGAGTCGCCGAGGTGCCGCTTGAGGTTGGCGAGCAGCCGCGTCCGCCCCACGAAGCTGGTCAGCTCCGCCGGTAGGTTGCCGTCTCGCCGCCATCCTGACGGGGTGGCCATGGGTAGCCTCACGGGGGATAGGCGACACATCTGCGTAGGCATCGTACCCCGGCCTTCGCCGCCTGTCCCGGCACCGGAAAGGGCGCTGGGGTCGGCTTTGTAGCACTGAGTAGCATGTATGCCGTGACGGAATTTCTCCCGGAGCAGACCTCCGATGACACCGACCAGGGCTGGGGCGAATGGCGCGAGGCCGACCCCGACGACTTCTACCGGGAGAACAAACCACCCCACTGGGATTGATCAGTAGTCCTTGAGCTCGATGTCCGTGGCGAACCGGTCGGTCATCCTGAGCATCCCGCGCAGCAGCAGCCGGCGCTTGAAGACCCAGTTGCGCATCGTGATCCGCGCGCGCGTGCCGGGCGCGAGGAACGGTCCGGCGCTGCCCTGCCTGGCCACCTTCGCATAGCCGCGGAACGCGCTCTCGTAGCCGGCGAACCCGGCCCGGTGATCACCGCGCGCGGCCGCCAGCTCTCCCGCCAGTACGTACGCCCCGACGACGGCCAGGCCGGTGCCGAAACCGCCCAGGGTGTTGCCGTAGGCGGCGTCCCCCAGCAGCACCACCCGGCCCTCGGCGTAACGGTCCAGCTCCACCCGGCTGATCGAGTCGAGATAGACGTCCGGCGCCTGCGCCACCCTGGCCAGGACCTCGGGGATCCGCCAGCCCCCGCCCCGGTAGGCGTCCAGCAGGATCCGCCGCTGCTGCTCGACGTCGTAACGGTCGTAGTCGAGCGGCTCGGAGGCGAAGACGAAGAACGACGGCGCCTTCGGCCCGCCCAGCGCCACCATCCGACCGGGCTCGTTGTACATCTGCCCGCCTTCTCCGGCGTCGATCTGGGCCAGCGCGTAGTAGTGGCCGAGGAAGCGCACGTACGCCTCCTCGGGGCCGAACGCCAGCCGCCGCACGTTCGAGTGGATGCCGTCCGCCCCCACCACCAGATCGAAGGTGCGCGGCGCGGCTCGCTCGAAGGTGACGCGTACGCCGTCGCCGGTCTGGGTCAGCGAGCTGATGGAGTCGCCGAAGACGTATGCGCACGTGTGCGCGGTCCGCTCGAACAGCAGGGCCGCCAGATCGCCGCGCGGGATCTCGATCTCCCCGCCGGTGAACTCGCCCGGCATGACCGCCAGCCGCCTGCCGTTCGCGTCGACGATGACCTGGTCGGAGCCGCCCGTCTGGCGTCGCCGTACCTCCTCCAGGATGCCCATGCGGGCCAGCACCGTGCGGTGCGTCACGCCCTTGAAGTCGACCGCCTGCCCGCCCGTCCGCAGGGCCGGCGCCTTCTCCACCACGGTGACGTCGCAGCCGTAGCGGTCGAGCCAGTAGGCGAGCGCGGGGCCGGCGATGCTCGCGCCCGAGATGAGGACCTTCATGTTCTGCATGGTCAGGACTGTGCCGGGGGCCGCTGACAGCTCACCCTCGGTCGGCTGACACCCAGGCCCGCGCCTGGTCCAGCACTGTCAGCGCCTCCTCACGGCCCGCCCGCGCGCCACGCGCGAACGCGACCGCGAACCCCTCCGCCCCGGCCTGCCGCCTGGCGGCCTCGGCGGTGCGAGCGACATGCGGATCCCCGGCCACGGCCACCCCCCGCAACGCCACGGCCACCCCCAGCAAAAGCGCCCCCCGCCGCCCCGCCACAGCCGAAGCCGCCGTGCTCCGGTGGGTCCGCGCCGGCGCTGGGATCCCGGTACGGCGGTCCGTGTCCCCATCCAGCCCCGCCAGAACCGCCTCGGCCTGCCACTCGGCGGCGTCGGCGAGATCCGACCCCAGCGGCGACCGACACGCGGCGGCGACCGCCCGCTCGTAAAGCACCCACGCGCCGCCGCCCTGGCCGCCACCGGCCCTGCCGGACCCGCCGGGCAGTCGGGCGAGGGCCGCCAGGACGTGGGCCTGGGCCTGCTGGGCGCCGAAACCACCGCCCTGGGCGGCGGCCAGCGCCGCCTCCAGCCTCATGAGGGCCTCGGCCGAATCCCCTGCGGCCCACGCGAGCTCTCCCAGCCCCAGCCCGGCCATGACAGGAGCCTGCGAGCGGCCCGCCCGCGCGGCGGCCTCCCCGGCACGCCGGAAGTCGACGCTCGCGGCCGCGAGCTCACCCGCCCGTACCAGCGCCTCACCCCGACGCGCCAGTACGTCCGCCGTCTCCTCCAGCGCGCCCAACTCGTCGAGCAGTTCCAGCGCCTCCCGCCACAGCACCCGGCAGCGGTCCCACTCCCCACGCCAGCTCGCGATCACCGCCAGCCAGTCCAGCGCCTGCGCGATGCCCCACCGCTCACCCAGGGCCCGGAACCGCGCGAGCACCTCCTCCAGCTCCACCTCGGCCTCGGCCGGCTCGCCGTCGAGCAACCGCAGCAAGGCCCGGCTCAACCGCCCCAGAGCCACGCTCCACGGATCGGAGCCGAGCATCCCATCCCGCTCCGGCCCTACCGGCAAGGCGGGCGGCCCCACGGTCATCCCCCACAGCGCGGCGGTGAACGGATGACGCAACGGCCGTTCCAGCCCGCTCATGTACGCCTCCGCCCGCGCCCAGTGCTCCGGCGCGGCCCTGGGCACGGCATGCAGCACGCACATGACGTACGCCTCCTCCAGCCCGGGAAACGGCGCGCCGGTGACCTTGAGCAGCTCGGCGGCCACGTCCCCGGCCTGGCTCTGCCGCCCGCTCAGCCACCAGCAGGTCGCCAGCTCCGTCACCATCCGCAGCGCCGCCTCCGGGTCATGCCGCACGGCCCAGCGCAGCGCGGCCATGAGGTTGCCGTGCTCGGCGGTCAGCAGAGCCAGCCAGCCGAGCTGCTCACCCCGCCGCAGCCACGGATCGGCCCGCCGCGCCAGCCCTTCGTACCAGCGAGCATGCCGCCCGCGTACACCGTCCTCCTCACCCGCCTCGGCCAGCCGCTCGGCACAGAACAACCTGATCGTCTCCAGCATCCGGTAACGCCCGCCGTCGACGCCGACCAGCGACTTGTCCACCAGATCCGCCAACACCCCGGCAACGTCGTCGGTGGCCCGCTCGCACACGGCTTCGACGGCCGCGATCGTCGCGCCTGCGGTGAACACCGCGAACCGCCTGGCCAGTGTCTGTTCCTCGGGGGTGAGCAGGTCCCAGCTCCACTCCACCACCGCCCGCAGCGCCCGATGCCTCGCCGCGCCCGTCCGATCGCCTCGGGACAGCAGCCGGAACCGGCCATGCTCGGCCAGCCGCGCGGCGATCTCCGCGACGTCGAACGACCGCAGCCGCGCCGCCGCCAGCTCGATGGCCAGCGGCAGCCCGTCCAGTGTGGCGCAGATCCGCACCACCGCGTCCACGTTGTCCTGCCGCACCTCGAACGCCGGCCGCACGGCTGCCGCTCGGTCGGCGAACAGCCGCACGGCGGGATACCCAAGCGCTTGCACCGCCGACATGCCGACCGTCGGAGCTTTCGCGGCCGGGGAGCCGGATGGGGGGATGCCCTCGGTGGGGAGGCCGGGGGGTTCGGGAGGGGGGATGGCCAGCGGCGTCAGCGGCACCAGCGCTTCGCCGGTGATGCCCAGCGGCTCGCGGCTGGTGGCCAGGACGCACAGCCGGGGACACTCGGCCAGCAGCGTGCGGACCAGCGCGGCGGCAGAGGCGATGAGATGTTCGCAGTTGTCCAGGACGATCACCGTGTCCCGCTCGGCGAGCGCCGACACCAAGCGCTGGACGGGATCACGCAGCTGAGGCGTGCGCAGCCCGCCTTCCCGCACCCCGAGCGCGCCCAGCACCACCCGAGCCACCTGCTCCACCCCGTACGAACCGGCAGCCGCTGAACCCTCCACCCCCGTAGGAGGGAGCGCGTCCCAGGCTGCTTCCGCATCCGTGGGTGTGGGGCGGGGGGCCGCTGAATCCTGCGCCTTCGGGGGTGGGAGGGGGGACAGGTCGGCGAAGTAGGTTTCGCGGCTGTCGCGGGCGGCCGCTTCGATGGCCAGCCGGGTCTTTCCGATGCCGCCGGGCCCCACGATCGTGCGCAGCCGGGAGCCGGGCGAGGCGAGCAGGGCGAGGTCGTGTTCGCGCCCCACGAAGCTGGTCAGCTGCGCCGGCAGTCTGCGGGGCGCGGGGGCGGGCGGCTCGGCGCGCAGGACGGCCAGGTGGGCGGCGGCGAGCTCGGGGGAGGGGTCGGCGCCGAGCTCGTCGGCGAGCAGGCGGCGGCCTTCCTCGAACGCCGCGAGCGCCTCCGCCTGCCGCCCGGCCGCGTGCAGCGCGCGCATCAACTGGGCCCTCAACCGCTCGCGCAGCGGATGGGCCGACACCAGCCGCCGCAGCTCCGCCACCGGGGCGCTCCCGGGCAGGGCCAGCTCCGCTTCGGCGAGGTCTTCTCCGGCGGTGAGCCGCAGCTCTTCCAGCCGTGCCGCCTGCGCCTGCCCGAACGGCAGGTCGGGGAGGGCGGGCCCACGCCAGAGCCCGAGCGCCTGGCGGAGCGTCCCGGCGGCGGCCTCGAACCGGCCCGCCGACAGCAACTCCCGCCCCTGCCGGGCCAGCCGTTCGAACCGGTGCGCGTCCACGGTGCCGGGGTCCACGGCGAGCAGGTATCCGCCGCCCCGGAACTCGATCTGGCCGGCCCCCAGAGCGCGCCGCAACCGGGACACCTGGGCCTGCACGGCGTTGGCCGCACCGGCGGGCGGGTCCTCGCCGTACTGGCCGTCGATCAGTGCTTCCACGCCGACCACCTGTCCGGCGTTCAGCAGCAGCATCACCAGCAGGGCGCGCGGCCGCGGCCCGCCGACGGGGATCAGCTCCCCGCCGGGGCCGCGCACCTCCAGGGGACCCAGAACGCCGAACCGCATGGACGCCAGTATCTAGCTGACCACGTCCTTACGGCGAAACCGGAGGAAGGCGGCGGCGATGAGGAGGGCGGCGTACGTGATCGACAGCGACGCGCCCCTGATCATGCCGCTCCAGTCCAGCTCCGGCGCGAGGGCGTCGAGCCAGGCGTTGTTCCAGAAGGTCGGCAGGAACTCGCGCAGCGCCCCCAGCGCCTCCACCGCCTGCAGGATGGTGCAGATGATCCACAGGCCCACGGCCCCGCCCACCGCGCCGAGCGGCGAGTCGGTGATGGTGGAGATGAGGAAGGCCAGGGCCGCCACGACGAGCTGGCTGACCATCGCGTAGCCGATGGCGATGCCGAAGCGCGGCAGGACGCTGAACGCCGGGATGGTCTCTCCCGTGCCGGGCACCTGGATGTCGGCCCAGCCGAACGCCAGCGTGCCCGCGAGCAGCGCCATCAGCGGCAGGCAGATCACGGCGGCGGCGGAGTAGCCGAGTGCCACGATGAGCTTCTGCCGCAGCAGGCGGTCGCGCGGCACCGGCGCCGCCAGCAGATAGCGCAGGGAGGACCAGCTCGCCTCGCTGGCCACGGTGTCACCGCAGAACAAGGCGACGGCGACGACCAGCAGGAAGCTCGCGGAGACCGACAGGGCGAACGCCGCGAAGTTGAGGCCGCTCGCGGTGGCCAGGTCGGAGATGCGCAGGGCGGACTGCTGGTTGCCGCCGCCCTGCGGGCCGAACTGGAAGGCCACCACGAGGATCCACGGCAACGCCAGCAGCAGCCCGAACATGACCAGGGTGCGCCGCCGCTTGAACTGCCGGACGATCTCCACCCGCAGCGGAAGGGTGCGGCGGGGCGCGTAGCCCGTCGCGGCGGTCATGCCTTGTCTCCGATCAGGTCCAGGAACACGTCTTCCAGGCGCGGGCCGTGCCCGTTGGTGGCGGTGGCGGAGCTGAGCAGCACCGACACCGGTCCGCTCGACACCAGCCTGCCCCGGTGCATGACGACGACGTGGGTGCAGGTCTGCTCGACCTCGGCCAGCAGATGGCTGGAGACGATGACGGTACGGCCGTCGCGCGCGTAGCGCTTGAGCACCTCGCGCATCTCCCTGATCTGGGGCGGGTCCAGGCCGTTGGTGGGCTCGTCCAGCACGAGCAGGTCGGGCATGCCGAGCATGGCCTGCGCGATCGCCAGGCGCTGGCGCATGCCTTGTGAGTAGGTGCGTACGGCCCGGTCCAGCGCCTTGCCGAGCCCGGCGATCGCCAGCGCCTCGTCGAAACGGGCGTCGGCGGTGGGGCGGCCGGTGGCGGCCCAGTAGAGATGGAGGTTGTCGCGGCCGGACAGGTGCGGCAGGAACCCGGGGCCTTCGACGAACACGCCGAGCCGGGACAGCACCGGCGCCCCCGGAGTAACCGTTTCACCAAATATCCGGATCTGGCCGTCGTCGGGGCGGATCAGGCCCAGCATCATCCGCATCGTGGTCGTCTTACCCGCGCCGTTCGGCCCGAGCAGACCCAGCACCTCGCCCTGCTCCACCCGGAACGACAGCCCGTCGACGGCCAGCTCACCGTTGCGGTAGGCCTTGGTGAGCCCGCTGATCTCCAGCGGGGCCACCGGCCCGCCCGGCGCGGCGGCGGACGCCGGGGCGGCGGCCCGCCGCCGGCGGGTGACCAGCAGGACACCGGCGAGCACGATCGATGCGAGCGGCATCGCCCACACCCACCACGCGACCCCGGTCACCGGCGCGGCCAGCGTGGCCACCGTCGGGACCGAGAGCGCGGGGGAGGCCAGGCCGATCCGGTAGGAGGCGGGCTCGGCGGGCGTGGCGAACCCCATGTCGGTGGTCGCCACCACCAGCCGGAGCCGGTGCCCGACGGCGAAGCGATAGTCCACGACCGGCAGCTTGACCTCGACCTCGACGAACTCGGCCCCCTCGGGGACGCTCACCCGCAGCGGGGCGACCAGGCCGGCGGGCAGGGCCGGCGGCTGGAGGGAGTCGGAGACGTCGAAGAGCTTGGCGAACAACGTCACCTCGCCGCTGCCGTACACCTTGATCTTGGTGGTGGGGCTGCCGGTGAGCTGGAGCGGGGCGGTGAGCGGCGCGGAGTCGAAGGCGGCGCTCTGGCCGGGCATGTCGAGCGAGACGCTCGCGGTGCCCTGGCCGCCCAGCAGGCCGCCGACGCCCGGCACGGTGGAGATCGAGGCGGGGGAGCCGCCGGGCGGGTTGACGATGTTCTGCTCGGGGCCGGTGAGCGTGACGGTGGTGACGTCGGTGCCGCTCAGGCCGGGGTAGGCGGCGGCCTCGGGATGCAGGCGGATCCGCTGGCGGGTGCCGGGGTCGCGGCCGCCGTCGCGGGTCACGGTGAAGGCGCTGACGGAGGCGGGCTCGCCCTTGAGGTGGCGGGCGAACCAGGCGGTCGTCTGCTCGTGCAGCCAGTCCGCCTCGCCGTTGCCGCCGTCATGGCCGCCGTCGTACCAGGCCAGGCTGACCGGGGTGCCGGCGGCGGCGATCGCCCTGGCGTTGGCGTCGGCGTGCTCCAGCGGGAACAGCGAGTCGCGCTGGCCCTGGATGAGCAGCGTCGGCGCCTTGATCTGCCCGGCCACCGCCACGGAGCTGGACTTGGCCAGCAACGCCAGGGCCTCGGGCGTGGCCCTGCCGGTCTTGGCGATCTCCTGGTAGGCCTCGCAGATGGCGGGCAGGAACCGGCCGCACCGCGCCTGCTCGGCGGTCAGCGCCTCGGGCTGCCGGTTGAGGGCGTCCAGGCCCTGCGCGACCCCGGCCCCGGCGCCGCCCCGGCCGAAGAAGATGCCTGCCCACATGCGCTTGAACACGCCGTTCTCGGGGCCCTTGCCGGTGACGTCCGGGAACAGCGCGTCGGCCAGGTCGGACCAGGTGATCTGGGGCACGATCGCGTCGACCCGGGCGTCGTGGGCGGCCGTCATCAGCGCGATGGAGCCGCCGTAGGAGCCGCCCGTGATGCCCACGCGCGGGTCGCCGGCGGCGTCGAGCCGGACCTCGGGCCGCTTGGCCAGCCAGTCGATGAGCTGCTTGACGTCCTTGACCTCGTAGTCGGCGGTGTTGAGCGCGATCTCGCCGGTGGAGGCGCCGAAGCCGCGCGCCGACCAGGTCAGCACGGCGTAGCCCGCCTCGGCCAGGCGGACGGCCTCCTGGCGGACGCTCTGCTTGCTGCCGCCGAAGCCGTGCGCGAGAAGCACCGCGGGCGCCTTCTCCCCGCCGGGCGGGGCGAAGAAGGTCGTGTCGAGCTCGACCCGCTGGTCGTCAGCGGGTCCGTCGACGACGGCGATCCGCTGATGCCGGCCGCTGACCTCCGGCCCCGACGGCCACACCGACCACGTCACCACCCCTACGAGGGCGAGCACCGTGACCAGCACGGCCGTACGTTTCATGGCGGTGAGCCTACTTTCCGCACCTGAGAGATCGCTGAGACGGCCTGGCAGCCGATTCTGACCAGCTGGTCAGGGTTCGCGGTCATCTCATGACCGAAAACTTGCCAGGCGAGGGGTGTAGCGGCCCCCGGGCCCGATGACCGTAAGATTTCGGCCGTGAAGTCACCAGCGACGCTTAAGACGGCCGCCCAGTGGGCCCTGCCGTACTGGACCAGAGGCCCGGCGGGACGCGCGACGCCGCCTGATCTGCTCCGGGTGCTCTACGTCGGATGGCTGGTGGCGTTCTCGCTCAAGGTGCTCGGCTCGGCGTGGGACGTCTCCTGGCACTTCATGTGGCTGCGCGACGACCTGGCCCCGCCCCACCTGCTCAACTCCGCGGGCACCGCCATCGTCCTCGCGTTGACGATCATCCACGGCTACACCGGCTACGGCGTCGACCGGGCGGCGCTGCGGCTGATCCAGTGGGGCACCGGCGTCTTCCTGGTCGCGGTGCCGCTCGACCTGATCAACCATCGGGTCAACGGCCTGGACATCACCTCCTGGAGCCCGTCGCACCTCGCGCTGTACATCGGCACCTTCTTCATGATCGCGGGCGTGGTGCGCGGCTGGTTCGTCAGCGCGTCCCCGGGGCGGACGCGCACCGTGATGCTGGGCGCGTTCCTCGCCTTCTTCCTGGAGAACGTGCACTTCCCCGAGCAGCACCAGGAGTACGGCATCCTGTCGCTGGGGGCGTGGAACAACGGCGTCGTCTACGCCGAGAAGATCCTGCTGGACTTCGCCGCCGACCAGATGGGCCGCCCGGTGGACCACATCATGGTCACCAACTTCACGCTGCCCGTCCCCGACCTCCTGTACCCGGTGTACGCGGTCGTCGTCGGCGTCGGCGTGCTGGTGGCCGCCCGGATGATGATCGGCGGGTTCGGCGCGGCGACGCTGGTGGCGGCCGCCTACGTGGGCGTCCGCGTGCTGTTCTGGCCGATGCTCACCTTCACCGGCTTCCCGCCGTCGGCGCTGCCGTTGTTCCTGGTGGCCGCCGGGCTCTGCGTGGACCTGGCCTTCCTGCTGCGGCATCCGCTGGTGCGGGCCGTGCTCGGGTCCGTCGTGGCGACGGCCGCCGTCTACGGCGGCCTGGTCGCGCAGAGCACGCTCATGGGACCTGTGTACGACCTGCTCATGGGCCAGGAGGACCTGCTGGGGGCGCCGCCCCTGGCCACGGCGTCGGCCGTCTGGGCCGGGCCCGGCCTGCTGGTCGTCTGGCTGGCCTGCGAGTGGTACGCCACCCGGCGTCAGCCGACGGCGGCCCGGGTGATCGCCACCGCCACGCCGTAGGCCAGCCCCATCACGGCCAGCTCCGCGGTCGCCCAGCCGGCCACCGTCGTGGCCTCGCCCCTGCGGATGCCGGGCATCAGCCGGAACCGGATGTGCGCCGCCAGCGGCACCAGCAGCACGGTCAGCGTCACCTTGGTCAGCACGAGGAGGCCGTACTGACTGGTCAGGATCGCGCCGGGCAGCTCGACGCCGGGCGTGAGCGCCATCGTGCCCAGCCCGCTCACCAGCCCGGACATGGCCACCATGAGCAGGCAGACGGTCGCCAGGCGGGAGAAGCGCGGCAGCACGACGGCCAGCAGCTCCCTGCGTGAGGCGACGAACACGACCGTCGCGACCAGGCCGCCCGTCCACGCGGCGGCGCCCATGACGTGCACCTCCATCATGATCATGATGGGGTCGTGCCAGACGGAGTTCACGGCGTGCCCGGTCACGGGGATGGGCAGCAGGCCGAACAGGGCCACGATGATGCGCAGCTCGGCCGGCACCTTCTCGCCGAACCGCACCGCCATCAGCCCGATCCCCGCCGCGGCCAGCGCGCAGGCGGCGCTGAAGAGCAGTCCCTGGCCGGTGCCGACGGTGTCCACGTAGGAAGCGATCATGCCGAGGGTGGGCACGCTGCCGGGGTTGAGCTCGGCCGTCTGGAGCACGATCGTCAGCAGGGCGCAGACGGCCCACGCCCAGGCGGCGGTGACGGTGAGCGGCCGCACCCGGCGCATGACCGGCTCGGTCCTGTCCGGCGCGTCGAAGCCCAGCAGCTTGGCCAGCAGGCTCAGCCCCACCACGGCCACGGCCGAGACGTCGAGCAGCACCCGCACCACGGGCAGCCCCACGGTCACGATCGCCCCGGGCATGGGGATGCCGGGCACCGCCTCCTGCGCGGTGAGCGTGCCGGCCACCACGGTGGCCACGACCGCGCTCACGGCGAACACCCCGGCGCTCAGCGACCCGCCGACCCGCTGCTCCCGCGGGGCGTCGGTGACCGTCACGCGCGCGCTCCCTCTCCGGGCCGAACCGGCGCGTCATCGGACCCGCCCTGGTCATCGGGGGAGGTGCGCGGGCCGGCTCGCCGTAGGGCCACGGCGGTGCCCGCCGCGAGCACCAGCAGGGCGGCCACGATCCACACCACGGCCATGCCCGCCCCGCCGTTCGCGGCGGCCTCGGCCGCCGCCGCTCCGGCGTCCGTCCCGGCGCCGGTCTCCTGCGGGGCCGGGGCGGGGGCGCCGCCGCCGGCGAGGGTGAAGTCGATCTTGCCCGTGACCGGGTGCCCGTCGGCCGACAGGATCCGGTAGCCGACCACGTACGCCCCGTCCGCCGTCAGCGGCTTGACCTTGACCGTCACCCGCTCGGCGGCCACCGTCGCCGCCCCGTCGGCCCACGCCGACCCGTCCGCCCCGGTCACGCCGATCTGCGCGTAGCCCTGGCGTACCGGCTGGTCGAACACCAGCGTGATCTGCTGGGGCGGGGCCGACAGCGCCGCCCCGTCCTTGGGGTCGCTGCTGATCAGCACGTTGTGCGCCTGTGCGGGGGGAGCGATCCCCAGCGCCGCGCAGGCGAGCAGCAGGACCGTGACTAGCCGCCTCACCGATCAAACCCTTCCGTGGTCGCGTCCGGACCCGTATATGCTCCCATCCCCCGGTGCGGCCTGTTCGCCGCCCTGCACCCCGGGATCGCTCAGAGGTCCTCCACGGCCACGCCCAGTTCCATGGCGGCCGCCGTACGGACGAGCTGGGTGACGCGGCGGCGCGACAGGAGCTTGCCGTGCACGTTGATCTGGATCGCCAGCCCGTCGCTGAGCGCGAAGATCCGCCAGGTGGCGGCCTCCGGGTCGGCGCAGGTGAAGACGCCCGACTCGACGCCGGCCTCGATGATGCCGCGCAGCACCACCCGCCCCTGTACGTCCAGCCGCCGCGAGGTCTCCTCCAGCTCGTCGCTGCGCATCGACTCAGCCCAGGCGTCGATCCACAGGCGCCAGCCCTCGGGCGAGCCGGTGGGCGAGCAGAGCCGCAGCAGCGCCCGCAGCCGATCCAGCGGTGGCCGCTGCGACCGCTCGACGCCGTTCAGCGATTCCAGGTGACGCCGGGCCGCGTACGCGAACGCCTGGGCGAAGAGCCGATCCTTCGTTTCGAAGTGATAGAAGAGCAGGCCCTGGCTGACACCGGCGGCTCGGGCGATGTCCATGGTTCGGGTATGACCGAAACCCTGAGCCGCGATCACCTCGCATGCGGTTTTCAACAAATCCTCGCGCCGTAACCGGCTGAAACCTGGAGTCACATGTAGTGACTTTAATCATTGCGCAAAGTCATTTGTAGGACAAAGCGGGCACCAGGGGCGGAGTCTTCGATCGTGAGAGAGACGTTATGTGCGCGCGCTATCTCGCGGGCGCTGGGCCGCCCTGTCGCAGCGGCGGTCGCAGTGCGGCTCAGTCCTGCCGCAGCGGCAGTCGCAGCACGAACCGGGCGCCGCTGTCGGAGTCCTCGATGGTGAGAGTGCCGCCGTGCGTCTCGGCGACGTCGCGCGCGATGGCCAGGCCGAGCCCGGTGCCCCCGGCGTCACGGCTGCGTGAGGCGTCCAGCCTGGTGAACCGCCGGAAGACCTCCTCGCGCTGTTCGGGCGCGATGCCCCCGCCGTCGTCCAGCACTTCCAGCGTGGCCTGGTCGTTCTTCCGGACGGAGACGTAGATCATCTTCTCCGCGTGCCGCTCGGCGTTGTCGAGCAGGTTCGTCAGCAGGCGGGCGAGCCTGAGCCGGTCGCCGGTGACCGTCACGCCGGACTGAAGCGTGATGACCATCAGCTTGGAGCGGTGCCTGGCGGTCTCCATGGTGACCAGCTCCGCCAGGTCCACCGGGTCCTTGGCGGCCAGGGTGCCCGCGTCGAGCTTGGCCAGCGTGAGCAGGTCGGCGACCAGGGCCTGCAGCCGCTCCAGGCTGGCCAGCAGGGCCTGGCCGGTCGCGGGCCAGTCGGTGTCCTCCGGGTAGAGCAGGGCCTCCTCGATCCGGGTGCGCATCGCGGTGATCGGGCTGCGCAGGTCGTGCGAGGCGTCGGAGGCGAACCTGCGCTGCTGCTCCATCGCCGCCTCCAGCCGCTCCAGCGTGTCGTTCGCGGTCACGGCCAGGGCGCGGATCTCGTCGTCGGTGGCGGGCACCGGCACGCGCATGCCGCCGCCGCCGGCGGCGATCTCGGCCAGGTAGGTGCGGATCCGATCCACCGGCGCGAGCGTGTCGGCCACGATCCGCGAGACGCCGAACCAGGTCAGCGCCACCAGCCCGAACGAGAGCACGAGCAGGGCGGTCGGCAGGCTCGGCGTGACGTACCAGGGGATCATCTTCTCCGTGCTGTACACCAGCCAGTCACCCGACGACCGGTAGGCGCGGAAGACGGCCAGGACGTTGCACTGGCCGGGAAACGGGGGCAGGTCACACCTCTCCTGGAGCAGTCTGGTCCCACGGGGCGGCTCGAGCGTGCTCATGCGCGGCGCTCCGGCGAGGTCCGGCGTCGAGGACGCCACCCGTCCCTGGCCGTCGATCGCCTGGATGCTGGGCTGGCCGGAACGCAGCACGTCGGGCAGCCGGTCCCGCTCGATCAGGTGGATCACCCGCAGCGCGGCGTTCGTCACCGCGGCCCGCTGTCCCTCGGCGGCCGTGGCATGCACTATGTAGAGCACGAGAGAGCTGACCACGACGCAGAGCAGCGCCATGGCCACGGTGGCGAGCACCGTCAGCCGCGCGCGCACGGACGTGCCGAACCGCTTGATCACACCTTTCCCCCCGGTGACCAGGTGATCACACTAAGCCGCATCGTTGCCAGTTAACGGAGATTCAGCGACAAATCTGGATAAAGCACCACCAGAGCATTGCTCTGTACGCCCTCCGCGCCGCTGGTTAGAGTAAGTGGGCACTGATGCCGAGGAGTCGACGTGAATCTCACTGATTACCGCCGTACCGCCAGGGCCTGGCTGGTGGCCAACACCCCGTCGGACGACCGTCCGCAGGGCGATCCGACCGCCCGGGCCAAGGAATTCATGGCCAAGCTCTACGACGCCGGCTACAGCGGCATCACCTGGCCGCGCCAGTGGGGCGGCCAGGGCCTGACCCAGGCCGAGGAGCGCGCCTTCGCCGCCGAGGCCACCCACTTCACCCTGCCCCTGTACGTCTTCTCCATCGGCCTCGGCATGACCGGCCCCACCCTGGTCGACCGCGGCACCGACGAGCAGCGCGCGCGCTTCGTCCGGCCGCTGCTGCGCGGCGAGGAGATCTGGTGCCAGCTGTTCTCCGAGCCCGGCGCGGGCAGCGACGTGGCCGCCCTGCAGACCAGGGCGGTGCGCGACGGCGGCGGCTGGATCGTCAGCGGCCAGAAGGTGTGGACCTCGGTCGCCCAATACGCCGACTGGGGGTTGCTGCTCGCCCGCACCGACGTGGACGTGCCCAAGCACAAGGGCCTGACCATGTTCGTGGTGGACATGCGCCACCCCGGCGTCACCGTCAGGCCGCTCCGGGACATGAGCGGCCGGGCGAACTTCAACGAGATCTTCTTCGATGACGTGCCGATCCCCGACGAGCACCGCGTCGGTGAGGTCAACGACGGCTGGAGCGTGGCGGTCACGACGCTGCTGCACGAGCGGCTGTCGATCTCGGCGGGCGTCGGCATGGGCGGCCAGAAGGACAACCCTGCCTCCGTGGCGGCGCTGCGCGAGGTGCTCGACACCAGCGACCCGCTGGTCCGCGACGAGCTCGTCGAGCTGCACATCCGCTCGCGCGCCCTGGCGCTGTTCAACCAGCGCCTGGCCCAGGAGACCAACGCGGGTGTCTTCCCCGGCGCCCGCGGCAGCGCCGCCAAGCTGCTGCTGGCCGAGCTCTACCTGTTCCAGGCCGACCTCGCCACCCGGCTGGCCGGCCCCGCCTCGGTCGTCGGCGGCCACCCGCTCGGCCACGCGCTCAGCCTCGCTCCCGGGATGGCCCTGGGCGGCGGCACCAACGAGATCATGCGCAACATCATCGGTGACCGCGTGCTCAACCTGCCGCCCGAGCCGAGGGTGGACAAGACCGTGCCGTTCAAGGACCTGAAGGTGGGGACGCAGACGTGAAGCTCGTACTCAGCCAGGAGCAGCGGGAACTGCGCGCGGCCGTCCGCGCCTTCCTGGGCGCGGCCTCGCCGCTGCCCAAGGTCCGCGAGGGCTACGACCCCGAGGTGTACGCGCGCCTGTCCGGCGAGCTCGGCCTGTCCGGGCTGATCGTCGCCGAGGAGTACGGCGGAGCCGGCGCGGGCTTCGCCGAGCTGGCGGTCGTGCTGGAGGAGACCGGCGCGGCGCTGCTGCCCGGCCCCTTCCTGGCCACCACGTTCGCCGCCATCGCGCTGGCCGAGGTGCCGGACAAGGAGCTGCTCACCGCGATCGCCGAAGGCCGGATCGCCGCCACCCTCGCCCAGCCGTCCATCGACCTCATCGCGGACGAGGTCGCGGGGGAGTCCGCCACCGTCACCGGGACACTGGCCCAGGTGCTGTCCGGCATGGAGGCCGACGTGCTGGTGTCGCCCGCCCTGACCGGAGACGGTGTGATCATGGTCGCCGTCGAGCTCGCCGGCGAGGGCGTCACCAGGACCGCGCTGGAGACGCTCGACCTCACCCGGGGCCAGGCCAGGGTGGAGCTCGCCGGCGCCCGTGCGCGGGTGCTCGGGCCCCGCACCGAGGGCGGCGTCGGCGACCGGCTGGCGGTGGCGCTGGCGGCCGAGCAGCTCGGCGTGATGCGGGCCGCGCTGGACGCCATCGTGGCGTACGCCAAGGTCCGGGTGACTTTCGGCCGATATATCGGCTCCTATCAGGGCGTCAAGCACAAGCTCGCCGACATGCACTGCAAGCTCGAACAGGCCGAGTCCATCGTCCGCTACGCCGCCTGGGCCGCCGACGAGTCACCCGGCGAGCTGCCCGAGGCCGCCGCGCTGGCCCAGGCGTACGTCGGCCGCGCCTGCTTCGAGGTGGCCCGCGACCACCTGCTGCTGCACGGCGGCATCGGCTACACCTGGGAGCACGACGCGCACCTGTTCTACAAGCGGGCCAAGACCGACGAGGTGCTGCTCGGCCCGCCCCGCGTCCACCGCGCCCGCCTCGCCGAGTCCCTGGGGCTGTGATGGACGTCAGCGCGCTGCCCGGCTTCTACGCGATCGCCCAGGCCGACCCCGACCGGCTCGCGGTGATCGACACCGACGGGTCGCGGACCACCTACGGCGAGTTGCTCGCAAGGGTCGACCAGGTGTCACACGGGCTGCGCGACCGCGGGCTCACCACCGGCGACGTCGTGGCGGGCGTGCTGCCCAACGGCCTCGACGCGATCGTCATGCTGATGGCCACCGGGCAGCTCGGCCTGTACTACGTGCCCGTCAACTGGCATCTGACCCAGGCCGAGGTGGCGTACATCCTGGATGACTGCGACGCCAGGCTGGTCGTGGCGGGAGAGGCGGAGGCGGCGGCCGTGCCGGGGGCCGAGATCGGGACGGACCGGCTGGCCGCGGGGCAGCCGGCCACCGCGCCGGAGGAGCGGGCCGCCGGGGCGGTCATGTGGTACACCTCCGGCACCACCGGCTTCCCCAAGGGGGTGCAGCGCCCGCTGCCGGGCGCCGCGCCGGAGAGCATCGTGCCGCTCTACACCTGGTTCCTCGGCGAGGTCCTCGACCTGCGGCCGGGCGACGGCGTGCACCTGGTGACCTCGCCGATGTACCACTCCGCGCCGTGCGCCCACACGCAGTTCGCGCTGCATCTAGGGCACACCGTGGTGATCGCGCCCCGGTTCGAGCCGGCCGCCGTCCTGGAGCTGATCGACCGGCACCGGGTGACGAACGCGATGATGGTGCCGACCATGTTCCACCGGATGCTGCGCCTGCCCGCGGAGGTCAGGCAGCGCTTCGACGTCTCCAGTCTCCGGCAGGTCATCCACACCGCCGCCGCCTGCCCGGTCGCGGTCAAGCAGGCGATGATGGACTGGTGGGGGCCGGTGCTGTACGAGTACTACGGCTCCACCGAGTCCACCATCGCCTTCGCCGTCCGGCCGCACGACTGGCTGGCCAGGCCCGGCACCGTGGGCCGGCCCGCGCCCACGTTCGAGGCGAAGATCCTGGACGCGGCGGGGGAGGAGGTGCCCGTGGGCGAGCCCGGCCTCATCCACGTCAAGTCCGGCCTGGGCGCCTTCGAATACCGCAAGGACCGGGCCAAGACCGCCGCCAGCATGCGCGGCGAGTGGTACGCCCCCGGCGACATCGGCTATCTGGACGAGGACGGCTTCCTGTTCCTGTGCGACCGGCGCACCGACCTGATCATCTCCGGCGGGGTCAACATCTATCCCGCCGAGATCGAGGCCGCACTGCTGGAGCACCCGGCGGTGGCCGACGTGGCCGTCATCGGGGTGCCGGACGAGGAGTGGGGCCACCAGGTGGTCGCCCTCGTCGAGCCGGCCGAGGGCGTCACGCCGGGGCCCGAGCTCACCGCCCGGCTGCTCGACCACTGCGGGCCGCGGATCGCCAAGTTCAAGCACCCGAGGGTGATCGAGTACCGCGAGCGGCTGCCCCGCACCCCCACGGGCAAGCTGTCCCGTTCCAAGGTCAGGCAGGCGTACCTGGAGGCGCGCTGACGGCCCCGCCGACCGCCCGGCCGTAGCGCTCCGCCAGCAGTCGTACGGCGTCCGCCAGCTCGGGCGGGTCGAGCACCTCGAAGTCCACCCCGAGGAGGCCGACCCAGGCGGCCATCCCGACGAGGTCGTCGCCGCCCAGCCGGAGCAGGCAGGTGCCGTCGTCGACCGGCTTGACGTCCAGCTCGGGGGAGGACAGCCGGGCCCGCAGTTCCGCCGCGGAGAGGTGCACGCGCACGGTCCCCCGATGCCGCCACATGGCGGTGTTCACGCCCTTCTCCACGAACGCCGCCACATCGCCGTCCGCGGGCAGCTCGCGCGCGGTGAAGCGGGGACCCGTCGGCGTGCGCGGCCTGAGGCGGTCGACCCGGAAGGTCCGCCAGTCCTTCCGCTCGCTGTCATAGCCGACGAGATACCACCGGCCCCGCCGGTGCACCAGCCGGTACGGCTCCACGTCCCGCACGCTCCCGGCGCCGTCGTGTCCGGTGTAGTCGAAGCGGAGCCGCTCGCGGTCGCGGGCCGCGTTCGCGATCGTGGTCAGCACCTCGGGTGCCACCAGCGGCGACCTGCCGGGGATCTGCACGGTGAAGGCGTTGAGCGTGCCGACCCGCCGCCGCAGCCGGGACGGCAGCACCTGCTCCAGCTTGGCCAGCGCGCGCACCGACGACTCCTCGATGCCCGCCACACCGCCGCCCGCCGCCCTGCCGAGCCCGACGGCGACCGCCACGGCCTCCTCGTCGTCGAGCAGCAGCGGCGGCAGCGCGGCCCCGGCGCCCAGCCGGTAACCGCCGGCGACGCCGGGCGTGGCGTGCACCGGGTAGCCGAGCTCGCGCAGCCGATCGATGTCGTTGCGGATCGTCCTGGTCGAGACCCCGAGCCGATCGGACAGCTCGGGGCCGGACCACTCCTTGTGCGCCTGGAGCAGCGACAGCAGCTTGAGCAGGCGGGCCGAGGTTGTCAGCATGCCTGCCAGTCTGCCCGCTATCGCGGCAAGGTGGCTTCCGCGTTGAGCACGGTCAGCCGCCGAAGATCCGCTGGATCTGCTGGAACACCACGATGACGGTCAGCGTGCCGAAGAAGGCCACCGACCAGATCAGCGCGCCGAGCCGGTAGGAGCGGACCTTGATGGCGTCGGGCAGCGACCTGCGGTTCAGGATGATCAGCAGGATCGAGTAGACGAACATCATCACGGCCGCGAAGCTCGCCGAGAACACGAGCAGGATGAGCGGCTGGTCGAAGCCCGCCAGCAGGATGAGCGTGCCGACCACCGCGGCGCCCCAGACCAGCAGGAAGTAGATCCGGTTGACCGAGATGGCGCGGTCGCGCAGGTAGACGGTCTTGAGCACGTCCGAGGCCAGCCGCGAGGTGTAGTCGACGATGCCCATCGCCGAGGCGAACAGCGCCAGCGCGCCGATCACCCAGAACAGCACACCGAACCACGGCGCCACGACCTCCTGCAGCACCTGGCCCTCGACCTGAAGGAAGTCGATGCCGTTGGCCAGGCCCTCCCGGCCGAACACGGTGGAGTAGGCCAGCATCGACATCAGCGCGATCGTCAGGAACGACACCAGCGCGAACGTGGACGCCTGCTCGATGTTGGCGAAGCGCCACCAGGCCCGCCAGCGGTCCAGGTTCGCCTTCGTGGGCGCGAACTGGAAGCCGGTCGACGCGGCGGCCTCCTCTTGCCCGGTGACCGGACTGACCAGGCGCGGCACGTACAGGCCCATGCCGAAGCCCTTGTCGCGGATCCAGTTGCTCTGGCACAGGTTCTGCCCGCCGCCCGCGCCCGCGTAGGCGATGGCGCCCATGAGCAGGGCGAAGTCCAGCGGCGGCACCGGGAACTGGGCGCCGACGGTCAGGCCGCGGCCGAGCTGCACCCAGCTCTCGGCGGTGATCGCGAAAATGATGGCGACCACCACGAGGATGATCACCAGGCCGATCTTGACGAAGATCACTCGTTCCAGCGCGTTGTAGATGACCGGCGCCAGCGTCAGCCCCAGCGCGATCACCAGCAGCATGCCGATGGCGATCCAGCGCACGCTCTCCTCGCCGGAGCCGGTCAGGTAGGTCACCATGGTGGCCGACGTGGTCACCCACCCCGGCCAGACGTTCGAGCCGAGCGTCATGAGGACGAACACGAGCCCCCAGTGTTTCCACATCCGGCTGAACCCGGTGAGCGCGGTCTCACCGGTGGCCAGCGTGTAGCGCTCGATCTCCATGTTGAGGAACCACTGGGTGACGATGCCGATCAGGGCGCCCCAGATGAACACCAGGCCCACCTGGGAGGCGATGTACGGCCACAGGATGAACTCGCCCGAGGCGAGTCCGACCCCCGCTCCCACCAGGCCGGGGCCGATGATGCGCCACTGCGACCGAGGCGGGTCGGGCAGATCACGGATGGCGACGGGGGGTAGGACTCGCGCAGGAACCGTTGGAGTGAATTCCGTCATGCGGCTCTCCTTGCTCGCTTTCCTTAACGCCACATTACAGAGACCCGAAACTCAGGTGGAATACCCCGGTCAACGATGATTCAGGATGTATTTTCCGTCGGTGGTGAAACCCGTGACCCGGGCCCCTTGGCCGAGCGGCCCGCCGAGCGCCTCCCGTACGGCCAGCCGCCACTCCCGCGCCGCCGCCGGATCTTCCCGCCGCAGGGTCTCGATGTCGCGCGGCGTCGCCACCAGCACCACCGGGCCGCGGACCGCGGTCACGACCGGCCGCTCGTCCACCGCCTCCAGCGCGCTCGGCCACGCCGGCGCGACCGCCTCGCCGCCGGGCGGCTCGGCCAGGTGCCAGACCGCCAGCAGCCGGTCCGACTCGTCCCCCTCGTTGATCGCGTCGACCATGACGCCGTAGAAACTCCTCAGGTACGCCTCCGGCCTGGCGCCCAGCTTGACCAGGTTGAAGTGCGCGTTCCTGCGCACCAGCGGGTCGAACGTCCAGGTGATCCGGTCCAGCCCGCGCTCCCGGCACCAGGCGCGCTGGTGCAGCTTGAGCGCGTGACCGACACCGCGTCCCATCACCGCCCCGGTGACGTGCGAGTGCAGCGTCCGATCCGCGGCCAGGAACCCCACCGACGCGCCCACGAGGGCGTCGCCCTCGAAGGCGCCCGCCACGTACCCGCCCGTGTGCGAGAAGGCGACCAGCAGCTCCATCGGCACGGGCGCGTTGCCCGGTTCGGGATGCCAGATGTCGTCGAAGAGCCGGTACACCCGCTCCCACTCGGCGAACTCCCGCAACTCGCGGATCACCACGCCGCCGCGCGCGGCCGCCTCCGCCGCCAGGTCTGTCACGAGGTCGTCATACCCACCTCGTGCCCACCGAGGTCACGCCAGCAGCTCGGTGAGGAGCCGGTGCACGTTCCCCCCGATGATCTTCTGTACGTCCTTGTCCGGCAGCCCGCGCCCGAGCAGCCCCTCGGTCACCATCGGCAACCCCGCCGGGCCGTCCAGGCCGGGCACCGCCGCGGTCGGGTCCAGGCCGTAGGAGTGCTCACAGCACGGCGGCGTCAGCTCCGTGATCACCTCGCGGACGAAGTCCGGCCCCATGCCGACGTGGTCGATCCCGGCCACCTCCGCGACGTGCTCGATGTGGTCGAGCAGGTGGTCCAGGGTCGCCTCGTGCTCGCGCTCGTGGAGGAACCCGGCGAAGAAGTTCACGCAGACCACGCCGCCCGTGGCGGCCACGCCGCGCAGCTGCTCGTCGGTGAGGTTGCGGTGGTGGTCGCGCAGCGCGCGGGCGGCGGAGTGGGTCGCGATCAGCGGCTTGGTGGCCAGCTCCAGGACGTGCGCCACCCCGGACGCGCCCAGGTGGGAGATGTCGAAGACGATGCCGAGCCGCTCCATCTCGCGCAGCGCGGCCACGCCGTCCGAGGTCAGCCCGCTCCCGGTGGCGTCCTCGCCGCTGCCGTCGGCCAGCGGCGTGCGCCCCCAGTGCGCCAGCGAGGCCACCCGCACGCCCAGCCGGTGCAGGGTGGAGATCAGCTCCACGCTCGCGTCCAGCCCCGGCATGCTCTCCATCGCCAGGACCAGCGCGATCCGCCCGGCGTCGAGCGCCGCGTCGATCTCCGCCGCGTCACGGCACAGCCGTACGTGCTCCTGATTGCCCTCGGCCAGCACGTGGGCGGCCTCGATCATCCGCAACGTCTGCCGCAGCGACCCTTCCGGCCGGTAGCCGTCGTCGATGAACACCGGCAGGACCTGGAGGTTCACCCCGCCGTCGAGGAGCTGCGGCAGCCAGCGCTCGCGGAAGAAGGCGGACCACTGCGCGGGCGGCCGCGCCGCGACGGCCATGAGCAGGTCGTTGTGGGTGTCGGCCACCAGGGAGCGCTGGTGCAGAGAGGTCGTCATGGCTCGGACGCTACCTCGTGCGCCCGGCCACGGACATGTGGCGCCGTACGAGATCCCCCGCCCCCCATTGGCGACGCGTCACACCTGCCTCCCGCCATCGGCGGGCGCGCCGCACCTGCCTCCCGCCATCGGCGGCGCGCCGCACCTGACCTCCCGTCGTCCGCGGCGCGTCATACCTGCCGGTACGCCGGTCTCGGTGGTCTCGCCGTCAGCCTGCGGTACAGCGTGGACGGGCCGGGCCAGTTGTTGGTGATGCGGCCCTCCGCCGTTTTGTACCAGCTCTGGCAGCCGCCCCACACCATCCGCGCCATCGACGCGTCGAGCTGGGCGCGCCAGGCGGCCATCACCTCCGGCCGCACCTCCAGCCGCCTGCCCGGCGACAGGTACGGCAGGCACGCCATGATGTGGTTCACCTGGCACTCGATCATGAAGACGATCGAGTTGTGCCCCAGGTTCGTGTTGGGGCCGTACAGCATGAAGAGGTTCGGGAAGTTCGGCGCGGAGATGCCGAGATAGGCCTCGGCGCCGTCCGCCCACTGCTCGGCGAGGTCACGGCCGCCGCGTCCGGTCACCCGCATGGGGGAGAGGAACTCGGTGCTCCTGAAGCCGGTGGCATAGATGATCGTGTCCGCCTCGTGGGCCGACTCCGCGGTCTGCACGCCGTTCGGCGTGACGCGGACGATCTTGTCGGTCACCACGTCGACGTTGGGCCGGCACAGCGCCGGATAGAAGGCGCTGTCGATGACCACCCGCTTGCAGCCGACCGGGTAGTCGGGCGTGAGCTTGGCCCGCAGGCGCGGATCGCGTACCTGGGCGTGCAGGTGGGCCAGGGCGCGCTTCTTCAGCAGGTCGCGGCTCCAGCCCTGGGCGAGCGCCGGGTAGAGGGCGTTCTCGGCGTAGCGGTAGGTCCACTCGCGGTAGGCGCGCTGGAGGCCGGGGAGGTAGCGGAAGGCCTGCCTGGTGGCCGGAGGGAAGGTGGCGTCGGGCTTGGGGATCACCCAGTTCGGGGTCCGCTGGAACACCTCCAGGCGCGCGGCCCGCGCGGCGACATGGGGGATGAACTGGGCGGCCGAGGAGCCGTTGCCGATCACGGCCACCCGTCTGCCGGTCAGGTCGTGCTCGTGGTTCCAGCGGGCCGAATGGAAGGACGTGCCGTTGAACTCCGCCATGCCGGGGATACCGGGTAAACGGGGGCGGTTGAGCTGGCCCACGCTCATCACCACCACGTCGAACGCCTCGGGCTCGCCGTCGGTGGTGAGATGCCACTGGGAGCCGTCGAACGTGGCGGCGGTGACTTCAGCCCCGAACCGGATTTTTCGCCTGACGCCGTATTTATCGGCGCAGTGGTGTAAATATCCGAGAATTTCGGCTTGGCTCGGATAGCGGCGGGTCCAGCTCGCGTACTTCTCGAAAGAGTACGAGTAGAGGTGCGAGGGGATGTCGCAGCCCGCGCCCGGATAGCCGTTGTCCCGCCAGGTGCCGCCGAGGTCACCCGCCTTCTCGAACACCGTGTACGACCCGATCCCGGCCCGTTCCAGCCGGATCGCCATGCACAGCCCGCCGAACCCCGCTCCGATGATCGCGACCTTAGGTGTCATGCCGGCCCTCCACCCGCGTCAGGATCCACTTACGGTACGTCGGCCGGCGCCCCGTGCCCACCCCCGAACCGTCGCGGCCCGCGCCGGGTACACCCCCTGAACCGGCGCGGCCCGCGCCGGGCACACTCTCCGAACCGGCGCGGGCCCACCCCGGGTACACCATCCGAACCGGCGCGGCCGTTGGTCACGGCGGCCGCGGTGGCGGGCCGTCGTCGTCCTCCACGGCGCGTGCCGGTGACCCGGTAGTCTGCGCGGGTGGCTGCTGTGACACTGACCGACGTGATCGACGTGCTGGAGGCGGCCTACCCGCCCGCCCGGGCCGAGTCCTGGGACGCGGTGGGCCTCGTCTGCGGCGATCCGGCCCTGCCGGTGAGCCGGGTGTTGTTCGCGGTGGATCCGGTCGCCGCCGTCGCCGAGGAGGCCCTTGACTGGGACGCCGACCTCATCGTCACCCATCATCCGCTCTACCTGCGCGGCACCACCAGCGTCGCCGCCACCACGCCCAAGGGCCGCCTGCTCCACACCCTGATCAAGCACGACATCGCCCTCTACACCGCGCACACCAACGCCGATGTGGCCAATCCGGGCGTGTCCGACGCCCTGGCCCGAGCCGTCGGCCTGGTGGGCGACCTGGTGCCGCTGCGGCCGTTCCCGGACGATCCCTGGCGCGGGCTCGGCCGCATCGGCGACCTGCCGGCGGAGACGACGCTCGGCGCGTTCGCCGAGCGGGCCGCCGCCGGGCTGCCGCGCACCTCGTGGGGGATCCGCGTCGCCGGCGACGAGTCCCGCCGCGTCTCCCGGGTGGCCGTCAGCGGGGGAGCGGGCGACTCGCTCCTGGCCACGGCGCGTGCCGCGGGCGTGGACGTGTTCCTCACGGCCGATCTGCGGCACCACCCGGCCAGCGAGTTCGTGGAGGCGGGCGGGCCCGCGCTGATCGACGCGGCGCACTGGGCCACCGAATGGCCGTGGCTCGACAGCGCCGCGTCCATCCTGGGCTCCAGTGGCATTAACGTTGAGACACGTGTCTCCGCCACGGTCACCGATGCTTGGACAAGAGGATATTGATCATGAAAGCAGCCCCTGAGGCCCAGAAGCGACTGCTCGACCTGGCTGAGCTCGACTCCAAGCTCTCCCGGCTGGCCCACCGCCGCCGCACCCTGCCCGAGCTGGCCGAGATCGACGAGCAGTCCAAGCGCTACGCCAGGCTGGTCACCCAGGCGATCGAGGCCGAGACCGAGGCGAGCGACCTGGCCCGCGATCAGATCAAGGCCGAGGGTGACGTCGACACCGTCCGCACCCGCGCCGACCGCGACCAGAAGCGGCTCGACTCCGGCGCCGTCGCCTCGCCGCGTGACCTGGCCGGCCTGCAGTCCGAGATCGCCTCGCTGCAGCGCCGGCAGGGCGACCTCGAAGAGGTCGTACTGGAGATCATGGAGCGCCGCGAGGCCGCCGACGCCCAGGTGCGCGCCTTCGGCACGCAGCGCGACGAGCTCGCCGCCGTCTTGTCCACCTCCGAGGCGCGCCGCGACGCCGCCTTCGCCGAGATCGACAAGGAGGCGGCCGAGCTGCGCACCAACCGCACCGCTGCCACCGAGGACATCCCCGCCGACCTGCTGAAGCTCTACGAGAAGCTCAAGGAGCAGTACACCGTCGGCGCCGCGATGCTGCACGGCGGCCGCTGCCAGGGCTGCAAGGTGGCCCTGTCGATCGCCGAGATGAACCGGATCAAGGCCGCGCCGCACGACGAGGTGCTGCGCTGCGACGAGTGCCGCAGGATCCTCGTCCGCACCCCGGAGTCAGGCATTTGACCTCGTACGTCATCGAAGCCGACGGCGGCTCACGCGGCAATCCGGGCCCGGCGGGTTACGGCGCCGTGGTCATGGACGCCTCCGACGGCCAGGTGCTGGCCGAGGCGGCCGAGGCGATCGGCGTCGCCACCAACAACGTGGCCGAGTACCGCGGACTGATCGCGGGCCTTCGCTCGGTGCTGGAGCTGGCCGGCGACGGCGCCGAGGTGGCCGTGCGGATGGACTCCAAGCTGGTCGTCGAGCAGATGGCCGGCCGCTGGAAGATCAAGAACGAAGGGCTGCGCCCGCTGGCCCTGGAGGCGGGCAAGCTCGCCAGGCGGCTGCGGGTGACGGAGTGGACCTGGATCCCACGCGCCCGCAACCAGCACGCCGACCGCCTGGCCAACGAGGCCATGGACGCCGCCGCCAAAGGACTGACGTGGAAGGCGGGCGGCTCAGCCACACCCCGCGAAACGATCACTGGCGCCTCACCCGCACAAGGCGCGGGCGGGCCCGCCACGAGCGATGCGGCCGCACGTCGGGCGGCGAGCGACTCGGGTGCGCAGCGGACGGGTGGTTCGGTGGCGCGGGGGGCGGCGTCTCTGGCGGAGCAGACGGACCTGCTGGATGCGGGCGACATTGCGGAGTTGTCCGCGCCGACCGCCTCCGTTGCCGCAGCCCAGCAGCGCACCCGAGGCACCGGCTGGTCCCCTCCCACCCATGTCGCGACCTCCCTGGTGCTGCTCAGGCACGGCGAGACGCCGCTGTCGATCGAGCGGCGCTTCTCGGGCCTCGGCGACCCCGACCTCACCCCCAACGGCCTGGCCCAGGCCGCGGCGGCCGCCGAGAAGCTGTCGCGTGACCCGTACCGACCCGACGTGATCGTCGCCTCCCCCCGCACCCGCGCCCAGCAGACGGCTCAGGCCGTGGCAGCCCGGACGGGCCTCGACTACGAGGTGGACGAAGACCTCAGGGAGACCGATTTCGGCGCCTGGGAAGGGCACACGTTCACCGAGGTCCAGCGACGCTGGCCCACCGAACTGGCCGCCTGGCTGACCGACCCGGACACCCCGCCGCCCGGAGGTGAGAGCTTCACCGCCGTCGCGCACCGCGTCGAACGAGCCGAGCAGCGCCTGAAGGACACCTACGAGGGCCGTACGATCCTGGTGGTCTCGCACGTCACGCCCATCAAGACCCTGCTGCGCCTGGCCCTGCTGGCACCCCCGGCGGCCCTTTACCGCATGCACCTCGACCTGGCCTGCCTGTCCCTGATCGAGCACTACGCCGACGGCCAGTCCGTCGTCAAGACCTTCAACGACACATCCCACCTGCGCTGACCGGCCGCCCGACCGGCCCTCCCGGGGCGGTCCCCCGAGACGATCGTGCCGAGACGATCGTGCCGGGGCGGTCGTGCCGGGGCGGTCGTGCCGGGTGCCGCCAGAACACCCGGCACGACCATCGTGCACCGCCCCCCTCAGGCGATGACACGTCCCCATCCCATCGCTCCGATCTTGTCATTTGCTTGCGAACAGCTTGCATGCGATAACCTCGACCCCAGACGAGCCGGCCGGGCGGCCGCGTCGGGCCCGCGAGGGCCCGCCGAGGAAGGTCCGGGCTCCACAGGGCAGGGTGGTCGGTAACGCCGACCCGGGGTGACCCGCGGGACAGTGCCACAGAAAACAGACCGCCTCCCGGTCTCCGGGAGGTAAGGGTGAAACGGTGGTGTAAGAGACCACCAGCGCCCACGGTGACGTGGGCGGCTCGGTAAACCCCACCTGGAGCAAGGTCAAGAAGGGACGCCTTCCGAGGCGTCCCGCGTGCACCGCTTGAGGGCTGCCCGCCCGAGGCGCACGGGTAGACCGCTTGAGGCCGCCGGCAACGACGGCCCTAGATGGATGGTCGCCCCTTCGCACCGCGAAGGACAGAACCCGGCCTACAGGCCGGCTCGTCTGCATTTTTCCCCGCCGGCTGTCGATGTGATCAGGTGTCGATCGACCTTTAAGCTCTTCCGGCGAAGGTCAAGCCTCGTTGAGATCGGTGCAGTGCGCGATCGACGCGTCGTCCGGAGTCACCGCGTGGTCTGCCTCCGCCAGTCGGACCCGGCGGATGATCTCGGCGGGTCCGCCGGCCGTCAGGACAGCCAGGGCCCCTGGCCAGTCGGTGAGCCGGAACCGGTCCACGATGCGGCTGGCGCCATTGCTGAGCAGGGCGGCGCTGGTCAGGTCGGAGATCGGGCAGGCGCCGGTGATCGCCTCGTACGCCGCCTGTGGGTCGTCCTTGGCCACCCAGAAGCCGCCCGGCCGGTTCCGGTTGGCGCGCAGCGCTCGCAGGAGCCGGTGGTACTCGTCGCTCCCCTGGGCGGCGGCTTCGAGCGCAGGCTGGTACGACCGGCTGATGATCACCTCCCGGGGGTCGGAGACGACGAGCGGCGTACCGTCCGCTCCGTCGAGGACGACGAACGCGTCGCCGAGCACCAGGTGCTCGACGAGGCCGCCGGACAGGCGCAGGATGGCCACGGCCGCCGACGGGCTGATGGGGTCGGCGACGTCGCAGGTGTCCCGGTGATCGTCCGTCACCTGCTCGATGGCCTCGGCGAGCAGCGCCGGAAGGGCGCGGTCCCGTACGCGTGACAGAAGGTCGAGGAGACGGCCTCCCAGGCGGGCGGCGTACCAGGCCACGCCGTGCCGGCAGATCGATGCGGTGCCGGGGATGCCGGCGCCGTCGATCAGCACCGCTGCCGTCGGTACGGCGCCGGTGAAGTCCTCGTTCGCGTGGCCGGTCCTGGCCGCAGCACTCGTCATCGTCACCCGCATGGTCCGGCGCCCCTCTCACTGATCAAGGCACCGACTCTAACAAGCGCTTGGGCCGGATTCCCCGGCTGCGGGCGCCTCGCCGGTCAGGGGGCCACCGAGCTCAGCAGGGGCCGCCGAGTTCGGCAGGGGGGCCACCGCGCTCAGCAGGGGCCGCCGATCTCAGCGCCGCCGTACCCGAGCTGCCCCGATCCGTGCTGCGCGCGCGTCCGGGCAGGGTCCTCGTCCGCCGAGAAGACGACAGGCGGTCATTCCGCAGGCGGACGACCGCCACGGCTTCCCCGCCTAACGTCGGCGACATGCTGAACAACCAGGTGACCTTCCGCCGCGTCGCAGCAGGTCTGCTGCTCATCGTGGCCCCGCTGCTGCAAGCGCTGGCCGTCCTCGTGGACCCCGGCACGTGGGGCGATGACCGCGAAGCGGTCAGCTTCGGCGACAACCCCGTCCTCGCCCAGACCCAGTCCGTGCTCTATCACTGGAGCTGGATGCTCATGGCGGTGGCCGCGTTCGGGCTCGTCCATCTCACCAGGCGCAGGGCGACCCGGCTCGGGCACGTGTCCGGCGCGCTGACCGTGATCGGCTATCTGTCGCTCTCCGGTCTGCTGCTGAGCGACCCCGTGGAGTGGTGGCTGGGCCAGCGCTACACGCCGGAGCAGGCGCAGAAGATCCTCGACGAGATGCTGGGCCTGCCGGGCGTCCTCTTCGGCTTCCAGATGCCGTGGATGTTCTTCGGGTTCCTCGGCCTGCCGGTGCTCGTCGCCGCGGTGTGGCGGGCGGGGTTCGCCGGCTGGTGGGTGCCGGCGCTGGTCGCCGCCGGTTACCTGGGGTCGTTCCTGGTGGAGTACGGGCCCGCCACGGCGGTCTTCTGGACCGTGCCGGTGATCGGGCTGGGCTGGCTCGGGGTGAAGGTGCTGCGCATGGGAGACGAGGCGTGGGCGGCCTACTATCCGGCCGTGGCCGCCGGACACCCAGGGGAGTCGTACGCGCGGACCAGCGCTGAATGAGGGGCGAAGGCACCCGACACCTCCGCCCCTCCGGCCCCTGGGAGACAGGACCCACCGCGAAGCGAGCCATGGGCATGGGGGACGACCTCGCGGATGCCGATGACGCTAGCCGCGCACACGAGCCCGTTCTGCGGAGGAATACGCAGAAGCGGGCTCACGTCTTCACCGAGAGCGTGGAGGGCACCGGCGGCAGCATGTGCACCCTGGCCGAGCCGATGTCGAAGTAGAGCCCCACCAACTTCAGCCGCCCGGACCGGATCTGCTCGTCCACTTTGCGGTAGGTGCGCAGATTCTCCAACTGCTGTTGTACGTTCACCCGGCAGAGCGTGTCCAGCGCGTTGCCGTCCAGCCGGTCGCCCTCGGTCTCGATGAACCGGGCCAGGCTGTGGTTGCCATGGCGCAGCCAGCGCCGCATCGCCGGGAGGCTGCCCGCCTTCACCCCGCCGCTGAGCAGCCCGGCCATCGCCCCGCAGCCCGAATGCCCGCACACCGTGATCGTGTGCACGCCGAGCACCTGCGTCGCGTACTCGATCGCCGCGCCGACCGAGTCGTCGTACGCCTCGGAGCCCTTGCGCGGCACCAGGTTGCCGATGTTGCGCACGGTGAACAGATCCCCGGGCCCGCTGGCGGTGATCAGGCTGGGCATGACCCTGGAGTCCGCGCATGTGATGAACAGGTGCGTGGGCTGCTGCTTACGGGCCAGCTCGGTGAAGATGGGACGCACCAGCGGAGCCGTACGCCGGTGAAACTCCCGCGCGCCCGCGGTGAGCTGGCAGTCCGGCTGCACGGGATTGCCGTGCAGCGGCATGACCCGGTGGGCAGGGCCGCGACGCCGGTGCGCCCACGGCAGCCACGAGCGGTCCGGCGCCCTGGCCGGGTTCTTCGCGGGATACATGCGGACCCCGCTGACCGCCATGGCGTACCACTCCTCGTGGAGCTCGTCGATGTCCACGGTGCCGCCGAGCCGCTCGTGGTCCTGCCGCCAGGAGTGGATCGCCTCGAAGGCGGCGTTGTCCATGAAGTCGATGTCCAGGTCGAGGTCCACGGCCGCCCCCGCCGGGATCGCCCGCAGGTCCTGGGTGAGCCGCGGCACGCCGAGGAAGGTGAGGGAGCCGGAGATCGTCGCGTGGTGGCGGCCGTCGGGCTCCACCCGGGTCTTGACGGTGACCCAGGTCAGCCGGCGCAGCGCGAGCAGCGCGGCCAGGGCCAGACCGAACAGCACGCCCTCGGCCAGCCCGAGGAAGATCACGCCCGCCATCGTCACGAAGTAGGCGGGCACCTCGCCGTGGCCGTGCACCTTCTTGATGTGGCCGAGATTGACCATCTGCACGCCGATGAACACCAGCAGCGCCGCCAGCGCCTCCACCGGGATCAGCTGGATCGTCCAGCCGAAGCCGATCGCGAACACCAGCACCCACACGCCGTGCAGGATCGTCGAGGCCCGGCTGCGCGCGCCCGCGCGCGCGTTCGCGGTGCTGCGGACGATCACACCCGCCAGCGGCAGGCCGCCCAGCGCCCCGGCGACCATGTTGGCCACGCCCTGCCCGGCCAGCTCCTGGTCCAGATCGGCGCGGGGGCCGGTGTGCATGCTGTCGACCGCGACCGAGCACAGCAGCGACTCGACCCCGGCCAGCAGCGCCACGAGCAGCACCGAGGCCATGATCAGATGCCAGTCTCCCTGCGGCAGCACGGGGAAGGCCCACTCGGTGAAGGTGCCGGACAGGTCGATGCGGGTGACGTCCCAGCCGAAACCCCAGGCGCTGGCCGAGGCGATGAGCAGCGCCGCCAGCGGCGCGGGCACCGCCTTGACCGGTTTGGGCATCCGCAGCCAGACGGCCAGCACCCCGATCGTGAGCAGACCCACCGCGATCTTGTGACCGTGCAGCTCGGCGAGCTGGCGGGGCAGCTCGATCAGGTTGGCCAGCGCCGAACGCTGCGGGCTGCCGCCCAGCACGATGTGCAGCTGGGACAGGGCGATGACCACGCCGACGCCCGCCAGCATGCCGTGCACGACCGCGGGGGAGACGGCCAGCGCCGCCCTCGCCGCCCTGAACACCCCCAGCAGCAGCTGCACCGCTCCCGCGAGCAGGGTGATCATGCAGGTCGCTCGCCAGCCGTACGTCTGCACCAGGTCGGCGACGACCAGGGACAGACCGGCCGCGGGCCCGCTCACCTGAACGGCCGAGCCGCCCAGCGCGCCCGCCACGATGCCGCCGACCACGGCGGCGATCAGTCCAGCGGCGAGAGGGGCCCCCGAGGCCATCGCGACGCCCAGGGAGAGGGGCACCGCGACGAGGAAGACCACGAGCGAGGCGGGCACGTCGTGCCTGAGAGTACTCAGGGCGCTACTGTCGGTCACGCGGGTCATGGTGCAAACCCTAGTGCCGACCCGGTTGTGTTTAAGACGCGGACAACGGGTTTTGCAAAACTATGCCTTGCCCGTCGTGTCGCTCGACGTCGCGCCGATCAACGGTAGTAGTCGGGGAACTCCTGCTCCGGTGTCGTCCGGCGGTGGCCGCCGGTCTGCTCTGTAGCGCTGCCCGTGCCGGACTCGGCGGCCGCGTTGTAGCCGGGCCAGGTGCCGGCGGCCGCGGCGGGCTGCTCCGGCCACGCGGCCACGGTGTAGGCGCCGGTCTCGTAGGCGTACGGCTGGCCGGCGGGCTGCTGAACGGGCGACGGGGCCGACAGCACGTCGTCATAGGCGGAGACGGTCCTGGCCGGCGCCGTGGGCGTGCCGGCGGCGGGGGAGGGGCCGGTCAGCGGGTCGGAGTCGTCGGCCACGGCCCAGCCGGGACGCACCTCGTAGGAGCTGGGATAGGTGGGTGCGGGCACGGGCTCGAACGCGGGCCAGGACCCGCTCGGCGTCGAGCCGGTGGGGGCGGGGTCGTCGAGGATGTCGGGGGAGGCCGCCCAGGAGCCGGACGTGGTGGCCGGCGTGCCGGACCAGTTGGGGTCGAGCGGGCCGGTGCCGCCGCCGGTGTAGGCGGGGAACGGGTCGCTGGTCGGTGCGCCGTGCAGGGGCGCGGCGGGCACGGCCGGGAAGGAGCCGCTGGACGCCGGGTGCACCGCAGGGAAGGAACCGCTGCCGGGAGAGCCGTTGCTGGACACCGACCGGTAACGCGAGTCGCCGCCGGAGGCGGGCTGGCCGTTGTTCGACAGGGACTGGCTCTGCGCCGCGGGGCTCGCGGGGGAGGAGCCGCCGGTCCGCAGCGGGTCGGGCCGGGTCGGCGGCACCGACTGGGCGCCGGCGCCCAGGATGCTCATCACGTCGGCGGTCGGGGCGGCGAACGTCACCGTGCGCTGGTCCGCCAGCTGACCGCTGGACTGCGCGGGGCGCTGCTGCACCGGCTCGACCAGGTCCGCCAGTCCGGCGGCGGCGGCGGCGGGAGCCGGAGCCTTCGCGGGGCGCTGGGGAAGCGGCGCCTGTACGGTCGCCGCGTTCGGGTCGGCGGCGACGGGCTCACGCCTGCTCCTGCGGGCGGGCCGGGCGGCCGGCCGGTCACGCTCTGCCGGGCCGGGGCGTTCGGCCCGGGCCGCGGGGCGCTCACGCTCTGCCGGGCTGGGACGTTCGGCCCGGGCCGCGGGCCGCTCACGCTGCTCCGCCGGGCCGGGACGCTCGGTTCGGGCCGCGGGCCGCTCGCGCTCTGCCGCACCGGGGCGCTCGCCTCCGCCGGGCTGATCGGCGGGCCGTTGACGATCGACGGGGCGGGAAGCGCCCTTACGAGCGGCGACCGTGCCGCCGGCGCCGAAACCACCCTCCTCGGCGTCGCTGCGGATGTTGGCCCAGAACTCCTCGTCCTCGTCATCAGAGTGGGGGTTGCCCCATTCGTCCACGCCACGCTTGCCACGCTGGCCGGTGCGCACAGGTTTGGCCTTGCGCTCGTCGATAGGGCTGAAGTCCGGGCTGAACTTGCTCATCTTGGGCTCCGATGCGGCGAACTCGTCCGTCGAGCGCGCGTGGGTCAGCCCTTCCTTCTCAGCCATCTCCTTCAGCCGCTCGGGAGGGAGCGAACTCTCCCGGCGATTCATGGAACGCATGCCCAGTGCCACGACGACGAGCACGAGGAGCACGACAGCGACCAAGCTCACGACGACCGCGATCATTGCACCACCCTCAAAGCCATGGCCTCCCTGTGGCGCCGGTGAGATCGCGCGGCCATCGACGCGACCTGCCCCCTGTGATCACCAGCACCTAACAATTTGATCTGATTCTGTCGGACCACTATGAGCGTTGTCACACCCTAAGTGAAGAATTGGTAACCACTAACACGTGCAGTATTCGGATTTTCACTCAATGTCCACAACTGTGAGCCGCCCACGGGCGATGGTCTTGTCCGCGATCTTCTTCAAGATCTCCGAGAGGGAGGCGCCCTCCTGGACGTCGACCCGCGCACTCAGCGTGTAGACGCTGAACCGGTACGTGCCCTTGTCGTTGCAAGGAGGCTCGTAGCCGACCTTGCTGCTGGTGACCTTCGCCTGACTGGAGCCTTCTGGCAGGCTCTCGGCGGAATCGGGGCCCAGCTCGGTCGTGGTGGCGGGGATGTTGTAGAGCACCCAGTGCACGGCCGAGGTGGACGGAGTATGGGAGTCGACGACGATCGCGATGGACTTCGCCTTGGACAGAGGCTGACTGGACCAGCGCAGCGCCGGGCTGCCTTCGCGGCCCTTGCAGGAGTGCTGGCGGGGCAGCGGTTTGCCCTCGCGCAGGTCCGGGCTCGAAACGTTGATCCTCGCGATCTCGCTGGCTTCGGACCTGCCGAAGAAGGCGGTGCAACCGGTGGAGGCGAGCATCGCCAGCACCGCTGTCACAATGACAGCAGCGTGTCGCACGCGCCTCGCGTTGTTACACAGCCCCATGCCGCATGATGCTACGCGGGTCCAGGCGCTGCGAAGACCGTTTCGCGATGGTCGGTGGCCGGTAAAGGACGCGAAATCCGTCAGAATCGAGGCATGGAGCGGGTGAGTTCGGACCCAAGCCTGACCTTCGCCATCCTCGGCCCGCTCGAGGTTCGCCGAGACG
This sequence comes from Nonomuraea glycinis, assembly GCF_014646515.1. GTDB lineage: Bacteria > Actinomycetota > Actinomycetes > Streptosporangiales > Streptosporangiaceae > Nonomuraea > Nonomuraea glycinis. Next base: position 74,348 of record NZ_BMNK01000008.1, on the reverse strand, counting down.
GCGAGGTCGTGGAGATCGCGGGGCAGCGGCTGCGGACCTTGCTTGGCCTGCTCGTTCTCGACGCGGGCCGGACTGTTCCGGTCGAGCGGCTGATCGCCGGGATTTGGGACGAGCAGGTGCCGTCGGGCGTCGGCAACGCGCTGCAGGCGCTGATCTCACGGCTACGCTCCGCGCTGGGAAAAAATCATGCCCGCCGGCTCGTGGTTGCCGAACCCGCCGGATACCGGCTGGCGGCCGGACCCGACCAGGTCGACGTACGCAGATTCGCGCTTCTCGCGCGTGCGGGTCAGGCGGCGCTGGCGGCCGGTGACGCCCGCACGGCTGCCGCCACCCTGCGGGAGGCGCTCGCGCTGTGGCGCGGTCCGGTGCCGGCGGAGCTGGCGGGCGCGGGGCTCGCCGCCGACGTCGCCCGGCTGGAGAGCGGGCGGCTGTCGGTGGCCGAGGACCGCATCGAGGCCGAGCTGCTGCTCGGCCGGCCCGCCGGCCTCATCGACGAGCTCTCCGGCCTGCTGACCGCGCACCCGCTGCGCGAGCGCCTGCACGCACAACGGATGAGAGCCCTGTACGGCGCGGGCCGGCGAGTGGAGGCCCTGGCCGCGTACGAGACGGCACGACGCACCTTCCGCGACGAACTCGGCGCCGACCCCTCACCGAGCCTGACAGAACTGCACCTGACCATGCTGCGCGACGACCCGCCCCCGCCAGAAGACGTCACCCCTACGACCGGCCCGCACGCCGGCCAGGGGTTGGAGGGGGCGTTGTCGGCGGGTGGGCGGCGGGGAAATTTACGGGCGCGGCTGACCAGCTTCGTCGGACGGGAGGACGATCTCGACCACACCGCCGATCTGCTGTCCGCGCACCGGCTGGTGACGCTGATCGGGCCCGGGGGCGCGGGCAAGACGCGGCTGGCCACGGAGGTCGCGGAGGCCGTGGCCGCGACCATGCCCGACGGGGTGTGGCTGGCCGAGCTGGCCTCCGTGAGCGACGAGACAGGGCTGGTGCAGAGCCTGCTGAGCGCGCTCGATCTGCGCGACGGCCGGCCGCTGCCGCTGGCCTCCCTGCCGCGGGACCCGTTCGAACGCCTGGTCAGGGCGCTGCGCGGCAAGCGGCTGCTGATCGTGCTGGACAACTGCGAGCACATCGTGGAGCAGGCGGCGCGGGTCGCCGACCAGGTGCTCGCCGACTGCCCGGACGTCCGGATCCTGGCCACCAGCCGGGAGCCGCTCGGCATCACCGGTGAGGTCACCTGGACGCTGCCGCCGCTCGGCCTGCCACCGGCCGGCGCCGACCCGGCCGACGCCGCCGGCTACCCCGCCGTGCGGCTCTTCGCCGACCGGGCCGCCGCCGTACGGCCCGGTTATCGGGTACGGCAGGACGCCGGGCCGGTCGTCGCCATCTGCCGGGCGCTGGACGGGCTGCCGCTCGCCATCGAGCTGGCCGCCGCCCGGCTGCGCTCGCTGACCGCCGAGGAGATCGCCGCCCGGCTGGGGGCGCGGGAGGGCAGGTTCCGGCTGCTCAGCTCGGGGAGCCGCACCGCCCAGGCGCGCCACCAGACGCTCCGCGCCGTCGTCGAGTGGAGCTGGAATCTGCTGGACGAGGAGGAGCGGACGCTGGGCCGGCGGCTGTCGGTGTTCGCGGGCGGCGCCACCCTCGACTCGATCGAACACCTCCACGCCGCCACCGACGAGCGCCTGCGGAGCCGACGCGCCGACGCCACGGTCGAGCGTCTTCAGGACGGACCTTCCGATGCCACCGACGAGCGGTTCCAGGGGGGACCGGCCGATGGCGCCGCCCATGACGTGCTGGGGTCGCTGGCCCGGCTGGTGGACAAGTCGTTCGTGATCTTTGACGCGGGGCGTTATCGGATGCTGGAGACGATCCGGGCCTACGCCGCTGAACGGCTCGACGAGTCCGGCGAGCTGGACGTCGTCCGGCGGGCGCACGCCGTTCACTTCACCGAGCTGGCCGAGGCCGCCGAGCCGGGGTTGCGTACCGGCGAGCAGATCGACCGGCTGGCCGAGCTGAGCGCCGAGCACGAGAACCTGTCCACCGCGTTGCGGTGGGCGATCGAGAGCGGCGCCGGCGAGCCGGCGCTGCGGCTGGTCGGCGCGCTCGGCTGGTACTGGTGGCTGCGCGGTCACCGGCTCGAAGGCGCGCTCCGGTCACGCGAGGCGCTCGCGGTCCCGGGCGGCGGTCCCGCCCCGCTGCGCGCCATGAATCTGGCGATACACGTGCTCAACGGGGTCGGCCTGCTCCTGTCGTGGGAGGAGGCGATGGTCATGCTGACGGAGATGCGGGAGCTGCGCTCGCCGGAGGTGGCGCCGCATCCGCTGGTGGCGCTGGCCGGGCCCATGTTCGTGCTGTCCGGCGGGGGCGCGCCGCAGTCGGAGGCGCTGGTGGCGGAGATGTCCGGGCACCCCGACCCGTGGGTGGTCGCCACCGGGATGCTGCTGCGCGGGCTGACGCACTATTCAGCCGGGCGCATTGAGCAGGGTGAGCGGGAGACCCTGACCGCGCTCGACGGCTATCGGACGATCGGCGACCGATGGGGCGCCGCCACCGCGCTCGCGACCCTGTCCGACGTGCACTTGCTGCGTGGCGAGTCCGAGCTCGGCATCGAGGTGATGCGGGAGGCCCTGGAGCTGGTCGACGCGCTCGGCGCGCTGGAGGACACCGCGTACATGCGGGCCAGGCTGGCGCTCGGCCTCAACCTGCTGGGCCGCCGCGCCGAGGCCGAGCGGCTGCTGCGCGACATCGCCCAGGTGGCGGCCGACAGTGGTGACCAGCTCGGCGAGGCGGGGATCCTGGCGGTCTGGGGCGAGTTCGCCAGACAGGACGGCGACCTGGGAAGCGCCCGCGAGCACTACGCGCGGGCCCTGAGCATGATGGACGCGAGCGTCGCCGTCCCGGTCCAGATGATTTCGGCCGTCAACTCCTCGCTCGGCCTGCTCGCCGTACAGGAAGGTGATCTCGATGGGGCGCGGCGGCTGCTCACGCTGGCGTTGAAGCAGGCGACCGAGGTGGGGGACGCCCAGCTCACCGGGATCGCCGTCATCGCCTGCGCGGGGCTGGCCCTCGCGCACGGACGGGCGGAGGAGGCCGCGGCGCTGCTCGGTGGCGCGGAGGTGATCAAGGGCATCGCGGCGGTGGTGGACTTCGACCATGTACGGCTCACCGCCGACGCGAAGGCCGCGCTCGGGGATCGGGAGTTTCTCCGTCACCTCGAACGCGGCCGGGGGATGGACCAGGACGACGTCGTCGCGCTCGCGCTGCGCACGTGACCCCGGTCAGACGCGGCTGCGGAAGACTCTGATCGCCAGCGGGGCGAACACTACGACGAAGCCCGCCGACCACAGCAGCGAGATCATGGCCGAGCCGGCCACCTCGCCGCCGATCAGCAGCCCGCGGATCGCGTCGGACAGATGGGTCACCGGGTTGACGTCGGACCAGGCCCGCAGCCAGCCGGGGAAGGTGTCGGGCGACACCAGCGCGCTGCTGGTGAACGTCAGCGGCATCATCACCGAGAAAGCGATCATCTGCACCTTCTCGGGGCTGGACGCCTTGAGCCCGATCAGCACCGACATCCACGACATGGCCAGCGCCACGATCACCAGCAGGGCCAGCGCCCCGAGCAGGCCGGCCACGCCGGTGGAGATCCTGAAGCCGAGCACCATGCCGAACCCGACGAGCAGCGCGAACGCCCACACCTGCTTGAACGTGTCGGCGATGATCCGCCCGGCCAGCGGCGCCGTGCGCGCGATCGGCAGGCTGCGCAGCCGGTCGAAGACGCCCTTGGTGATGTCGGTGTTGAGGCCGATCGCCGTGGACAGGGTGTAGAACAGCGCGTTCTGGACGAGCAGACCGGGCAGCGCGAACTGCAGGTAGTCACCGGTCGAGCCGGAGATGGCGCCGCCGAACACGTACGTGAACAGCAGCAGGAACATGATCGGCTGGATGGAGAGGTCGAGCAACTCCCAGGGGTTGTGCTTGATCTGCACCAGGCTGCGCCAGGCCAGCGTCAGCGTCTGCCTGACCGTGGCCCCTGGACTCACCCTCCTGGGCAGGGCGGGCAGGGGGGTGGTGATCGCGGTCATGAGAAGATCTCCTCTTCGGCCTTCGCCGGCTCCTCGGCGCGGTGGCCGGTCAGGGCCAGGAACACCTCGTCCAGGCTGGACTTGCGCAGCGCCAGCTCCGAGGCGACGATCCCCAGATCGTCGAGGCGGCGCACGATGGCCGGCATCACCGTGGGGTCGTGCACGGCGACGGTGACCTTGCCGCCCGACGTCTCGGGCCGGTCGGCCACGAGCTCGGCGACGACCTTGCCGACCAGCTCCAGCTGATGCGCCTCCAGCGGCCGCACCTCCAGCACCTGCCCGCCGGTGGTGGCCTTGAGCTCGTCGGAGGTGCCCGAGGCGATCACCTTGCCGTGGTCGAAGACCACGATGTCATCGGCGAGCTGGTCGGCCTCCTCCAGGTATTGGGTGGTCAGCAGCACGGTCACGCCGTCGGCCATCAGCCCCCGCACGACGCCCCACAGCTCGGTGCGGCTGCGCGGGTCGAGCCCGGTGGTGGGCTCGTCCAGGAACAGCACCTGCGGCCTGCCCACCAGGCTGGCGGCCAGGTCGAGTCGCCTGCGCATGCCGCCGGAGAAGGTCTTGGCCGCCCGGCCGCCCGCGGCGGCGAGGTCGAACCTCTCCAGTAAGGACATCGCCTGCTCGCGCGACTCACGGCGGGACAATCCGAGCAAGCGGCCGATCATCACCAGGTTTTCGACACCGGTCAGCATCTCGTCCACCGCGGCGTACTGCCCCGTCAGGCCGATCAGCGACCTGACCTGGTGCGACTGGCGCCCCACGTCGAATCCCAGCACCGAGGCCCGGCCGGAGTCCGGCACCAGCAGCGTCGCCAGAATGCGCACCGCGGTGGTCTTTCCCGCGCCATTGGGGCCCAGCACGCCGAGCAGCCTGCCAGGGGGCACGACGAGATCGACGCCGTCCAGCGCCTTGGTCTCGCCGTAGCGTTTCACCAGGCCTTCAGCCTCTATCGCATATCGCATGCCTCCACAGTGACCTACGCCACTGACATTTTCCGGATACGGATCGGCATGCCGCTGACAGATCGCTGATATGCCGCGAGCCATAAGCTGGTGCTGTGATGTCATCTGGCCCCCTCCGCGATCCGGCGAACCGCGTCTCGCCCAAGGCCCGCGGCCTCTGGCTGCTCGAGGCGCTGATCGGTTTCGTGCTCCTGATCGGCGGATCTATCCTGGTCGGCGGCTGGGTGGGCGGGAGCGGGTGGTCGTGGGTGCCGGACTGGTTCGCCGCCCGGCCCTGGGCGCTGCCGGTCGCCGTCGGCGTGCTGACGACGCCGTTCCTGGTGGCCGAGCCGTTCGTGCGCTACCGGGTGCACCGGTGGGAGCTGTCCGGCGACGTCCTCTACGCCCGGCAGGGGTTCCTGACCAGGGAGTGGGTGTTCGTGCCCGTCAGCCGCATCCAGACGGTGGACAAGGAGCAGGGCTGGCTGGAACGGATGCTCGGGCTGGCGACGCTCGAGGTCCGCACCGCCTCGCACGCCGGCTCCTCCACGATCAAGGGACTCGACTACCTCGTGGCCGCGGGCCTGGCCGAAGGGCTGGCCCAGCGCGCCGAGCAGCTCAGGGACGACGCGACATGACCGGCCCGACCCAGCCCCCACAGCCCGACGACCCGTCCCCGGACGATCGCCCGCCTCCGTCCGACGGTCCGCCCTCGTTCGAAGCCCCCGCTGTGGACCCGTCACCTGTCGGCTCGCCGCCGGGTGGCGGGGGGTGGGATCCGGGTACGTTGCCGGCGCCGGCGCCGGTGACGTCGCGGCGGCTGAGTCCCAAGGTGCTGCTCATCGACCCGGTCCGGATGCTGCCCTCGCTGCTGCTGCCGCTGGCCGGGGTGCTCGTCGTCGGCGGCTTCTCCGGCAGGTCCTACCTGTGGGCCGCGCTGGGCCTGGTCGGCACCGTGGTGTTCGCGGTGATCAGGTGGCTCACCTTCACCTACGACTTCGCCGGCGACCGGCTGGAGATCAAACGCTCGCTGATCAGCCGTTCGGTCCGCACCATCCCCCTCGAACGGGTACGCGGGGTCGACGTGTCCACCCCGCCCATGCACCGGCTGCTGGGCCTGGCCGTACTCAAGATCGACACGGGCGCGAGCGGGGGCGACGGCGAGGCCACCCTCGACGGCGTCACCCTGGGGGAGGCCGAGCGGCTGAGACCCATCCTGCTGCGCCGCGCCCGCGCCGCGGGAGTCGAGGTCGAGGACGTCACGCCGGAGGTGGCGCCGTCGCCCGGCCAGGGGGCCGATGCGGACGTCATCGTCGCCGTGCCGCGCACCTGGCTCCTGTACGGTCCGCTTTCGGGCGCGTACCTGCTCACCCCGTTCGCGCTCGCGGGCGGCGCCATCGGCCTGGCCTTCCAGTGGGGCGACGAGTTCGGCCTCGGCAGGGACGCCGCCTTGACGGCCGGCGAGTGGCTCTGGGAACGGCCGTCCCTGCTGGTGGCCGCCGCGGTGCTGCTCGTGGTGGCGATGCCGTTCGTGGGCGGCGTGATGTACGCGGTGTTCAACTGGAACTTCAGGCTCAACAGGCGCGATGGCTACCTCGTCGCCGAGCGCGGCCTCATCAACAGGCGCAGCGTGTCGCTGGAGTCCAGGCGGGTGCGCGGGTACGAGATCGTCGAAGGTCTGGCCGAGCGCTGGGCCGGGGTCGCCCGGGCCTGGGCCATCGTGACCGGCCTCGGTGATTCGGAGACCCGCGGGCAACTCCTGCCGGTGGTGCCCCGGCACGTGGCCCTCAGCGTCACCGGCGACGCCATCGGCCCGTACGAGGCCGAGGTGCGGCCGCACCCGCCCATCGCCCGCAACCGCCGCCTGTTCCGGGCCATCGCCCCGTGGCTCGTCCTCGCGGCAGTCGCCGCCGCGCTGATCTGGGCGACCGGGTCGCCGCTGTGGTGGGTCCTCCTGGTGCTCAGTCTGCTCCTGGCGGCCGTCGGCGTCCCCCTGGGCATCGACCGCTACCACTCGCTCGGCCACGGCTACGACGGCGTCCGCGTGACGGTGCGTTCCGGCTCGCTACGGCGCGCGCAGGCGGTGGTGGAGCGGCGCGCCGTGGTGGGCTGGCGCCTGCGCCAGACCTGGTTCCAGCGGCGCGCCGGAGTCCTCACCATGATCACGGGTGTCGGCGCGGGCAAGGGCGGCTACTCGGCCATCGACGTCTCCGAAGCCCAGGCCACCGCCTTCCCCGCAGAGGTCACCCCAGAATGGCTGGCACCGTTCCTGAAGACATGACCTTCACGCGGCCCTGCCCTGACCAGGTCACATTCTGGCTTGGTATGGAACGGTCCCAACCCGACTCCTGACTGGCCCGATCCTTTGCGCTGGGCCAGGTGGTTCCGGGTGAGTCGGGTGGAGTGGTCGCGGGCTGGTCTCTGGCTGGCTCGGTCCTAAGGGCCGGGCCAGGGACTGAGCTCGGTGTGAAGTGGTTCCGGACTGGCTCAGTCTTGGTGCGGGCTGGTGCGGGGCGGTGGTGGGTCGGGTCAGTCCTGGCGGCGGGCGCCGAACATGATCTCGTCCCAGGTGGGCACCGACGCACGCCTGCCTCGGGAGCCCTTGCGCGGCTGACGTGCGGCCGGGGCAGGGGGCGGGGAGGGCACCGGCACCGGAGGCTCCTCCTTGGCGGCGGGCTCCTCCTTCGCCTCGTCCTCCTTGCTCGGACGTGCGGCGGGCACGGGCTTGCTCCCTGCCGCGCCCTTACCCTCGGGCTTCGCCTTCGCCGCAGGCTCCGCCTTGACCTCGGGCTCGGCCCTGGTCTCGGGCTCCGCCTTGACCTCGGACTCGGCCTTGGTCTCGAGTTCGGCCTTGGCCGCGGGCTCCGCCTTGGTCTCGGGTGTCGCGTCCTTCGCCGGTGCCGCGTCCTCACGGGGGGCGGCCGGCGTGGCGTCCTGTGTGGGCGCTGCGGAGGCGGCCTCCTTCGCGGGCGCGGGCGTCGTCTCCTTTTGAGGAGCGGCCTCCTGCTGAGGAGCGCTCGACGCGGCGTCCCGCTGAGGCGGGTCGGCGGGCCTCTGCTGGGGTGCCGGTGAGGCGTCCTTCGCTGGTACGGCGGCTGCGACGTGCTTGTCGGCGGCGGGTGGCGCTGCGTCCTCCTGGCGCGCGGCGAGCGCTGGGTCCTTCTCCGGTACGGCGGGCTTCGCAGTCTCGGCCGTGGCCGGTGCCGTCTCTGCGATGGCGGCCGGTGTCGCCTGGCCGGAGGCGCTCACCGTCGGCTTCTCGGAGGTGGTTCCCGTTGCTGCAGGCGCCTCTTGCGGGGCGTGGTCCTTGGTCTCGGCGGTGTGGCTCGTCACCTCGGTCGGGGAGGTCGCCGCCTCCACAGTGGGACTCGGTGCCTGTGCCACCTCCTGGCCGGCGGATACCTGCGACGGGCGCGCGTCGGCGGCGGATGTGTCGGTTGCCTGCACGTCGGTGCCATCGGCGGACCCTGCGTTGACGGCCTGAGGCGTCGAGTCGGACACTCGGGCTTCGGCCTGAGGCTCCGGGTCGGACTCGGGCTCCGGAGCGGAGGATGCATCCGAGGCGGCGGACTGGGAGGGGGACGTCGCGGCGTCGGTGTTGGGCTGCGGGCTGGTGGCGTCGGCGGTGGACCCGGGGCCGTCCTGGGCGACTGCTGGTGCGGGGGTCCCGGCGCCAGGGCCGGTCTCCGTGGCACCGCTGGTGAGCGACTGTGCCTGGGCAGGTGCTTCAACGGCCGACTGTGTCCGCGGGGTGGTGTCGATGACCCCCTGTGACTGCGAGGCAGTCTCGGTGGCCTGCTGGTGCTGCCCTGGAGTCTCGGTGGCGGAGCGTGACTGAGTCGGTGCCTCCACAACACGCATCGTGTCTACAGCGGACGTCTCCACAGCAGGCGTCTCTGTGACAGTCGTCTCTGCAGCGGGCGCCGTCGTTGCGGACGCGGTCTCGGCAGGGTGTGCCGGCGCGGACGTAGGTGCAGGCGTGCTGTCGGCGCCGGGCGTGGCGGGCGAGGTCGGGAGGGGGTCGGTCGCGGGGGGCTCGGGTGCCGGAGAGGTTCTCGGGGGCTGCGCCGTTTCGGGCTCGACAGCACGGGAGACCTCGGTGGAGGCCGCTGCACCGCTGGTCCCGGTGTCGGTGGTGGAAGGGCGTTCGACCGGTGCGGCCTCGACGGACGGTGTGCGGTCGTCGGGGCGTGGGCCGGGAGTGGCGGGCGAGGAGGGGCGGGGGGTGTGGAAGGGCTCGCGGGACTGCCCGAAGTCGGGCAGCCATGGCGAAGACCCGCCTCGCCGGGAGATGGTCTCGCCGGGACGGGTGTGGCCGGTCTCCCTGGCGGGCGGCTCTGTCCGGTGGGTGTCGGATGCGCGGGAGCCGTCGCGGTGCGCCGGGTCGTTGTCGCGGGCCGGCGACCGGTCGTACGGGGCGTCCATGGCGGGGGTGGGCGGCGGCACCTCGTAGGAGGGAGGGTAGGTCTCGGGGCCTCTGACCTGCGGCTGGTAGCCGACGGCCGGCTCCTCGTGATCCTGCTGCCGGATGACGGACGGGAACGGCAGCGGGTCGGCGGCGAGCGGCGGGACCGGCTGGAGCTTGGCCACGCGCGGGGCGAACGGCGTGACGGTGGTGTCCTCGACCACGGGGTCGGGGTCGAAGTCGGCCGACGACAGCCGCAGCGCCTCGTCGTCGTTGGGGCTCACGTGGCGGCGGCGCGGGTCGAAGAGCCATTCGGCGTGCCTGGTGTGACCGTTCCAGACGTAGCCGAGCTTGACCCGCCACAGGCCGTCGTCGCGCTTGGCGGAGTCCCAGTCGATCTCGTCGGTGGGCACGCCGCGCCGGTTGAGCCGTTCGGCGACGAGGTCGCCGAGGACGGGACCGGAGGAGGACTCGCCGGGCATCCGGACGGCGGCGCGCTGCGCCTGCTGCGCGACGTACTCGCGCTCCTGGAGCACGGGCCCCTCGAACCAGCGGACACGCTCGACCGGGATGCCGGCGGTCGCGGCGATCTCCTCCGCGGTTTCGCCGGCACGAATGCGGGCCTGGATCTCCTTGGGGCGCAACGGACTCTCCACTTCGATCTCGTACTGGCCGAGACGGGAGAAGTTGCCGCGGACGGCAGCACGGAGCCGGTCGTCCACGGGAAGTGTGAAGCGCGTGCCTCGCCCGGCAGTAGCCAGCACGAGATAGGTGCCGTCCTCACTCACCGCGACGAGTCGGAGCTCCTGCATGCGAGTCCCTTCGTCAGCGTGCTCATTCTTCCCCCGGACCCTTGAGTCTCTCGCGTGTGCCGGTTGCCTGCCAGCACCGTACCCGGCATGTCCGAACATCGCCTTCGTGGGATAGCCTCGGGGCGTTGTGACGCCGGTCACATTTGACGAATCCATCCTTTCAGAGCCCGCCGCCGCGCATGAGGAGGTTCGAGGTCCTCGACGGATTCTGGCGAATATCTCCGCGTGCCGCCGTGCAGTTCAGCGAAGACGCCAAGGTGGCGGGACTCGCGTTCGGATGGAGCTCCAACTCGCGGGCGGCGGTGCCGGCGAGTTGCGGCGCGGCCGCCGAGTACGCCTGCCCGCCGGGAGTGGTCCGGCAGCCGCCGGAGTCCGCCGCCGCGGTGACGAAGACGCCCGAGCGTACGAGCTCGCGCGTGGCGGCGTTCAGCGCGGGGGAGTCGGCCCCGTCGAGCGAGAGGATGGTGACGGCCGGGCCGCGCGCGTGCCGGTGCACCCAGTCGAGGCCGGCCAGCAGGTCCGACAGGGTGCCGGAGCCGCGGCAGCCGAGCACGCGCACCGAGGCGATCCTGGCCTGCGGCGCCACGCCGTGCGAGCGGCCGGCGACGGCGCGGGCGACCTGGGTGCCGTGTCCGGTGCAGTCCTGCCCGGTGCCGCCGGTGGCGTCGAAGGCCCGCCAGGCGCGGTCACCGAACTCGCTACCGGTGAGGTCGAGGCCGCTGTCCATGACGTAGACCGTGACGCCTTTGCCGCCCTCGGCCGGCACGGTGGCGGGCGCGCGGCCGGTCATGGGGTGGATCTCGCGGTCGGGCTCCAGCGCCCGTACGCGCGGGTCGGCGCGCAGCTCCGTCTCCTCGGCGGCGCTCAGCCAGGTGGCGAAGCCGGGCAGCGCGGCGGTGTAGTAGCGCCGCACGCGCCAGCGCACCTCGCCGACGAGATCGCGGGCGGCGGCCCGGTCACGCGCCGTGACGATGTAGGGCCGGGTGGGCTCGGTCACGGCGGGGCGGCCGGCCAGGCCGGCGGCGGGGGTCATGGCGAGGGGCACAGCGGTGGTCACGGCCGTCGCCGCGGCTGTGACCACGGCCGCCGCGAGGTATACGGAGGGCAGGCCGAATCGTCGGGGCACGAGCGACGAGGGTGCCCCGCGCGCGGCGCGCGGGAACCACGGGACACGCGCTCGCGGCCGATCAGGGTACGTTTTTTACCTTCGCCATGGCCGCGATCAGCCGAGAACCGTGTCCAGGTAGGCGTTGCCGAACAGGCGGCCCGGGTCGAGCCGGTCGCGCAGGGCGACGAAGTCGGCGAAGCGCGGATAGACGCCCCGCAGATAGGCGGCGTCCTTGGTGTGCAGTTTGCCCCAGTGCGGCCGCCCGCCCAGCCGGGTCATGATCTCCTCGACGCCCTCGAAGTAGGCGGGGTTGGGCGTGCGCCGGTAGACATGGCAGGCCAGATAGGCCGTCGGCCTGCCGTACGCGGTGGACAGCCACGCGTCGCTGGCGGGCGTGACCCGCACCTCCACCGGAAAGGTGATCGTCCAGCCCGTCCGCTCGATCAGGTCGCGCGTCTCGCGCAGCGCCTGTCCCAGGCGCTCGCGCGGGATGGCGTACTCCATCTCCAGAAAGCGCACGTCGCGCCGCGCGGTGAAGATCTTGTACGAGGCGTCGACGGCCTCGGAGTCGCCGAGGGCGGCCGCGCTGAGGGCGTTGATCCGCGGGATCAGCGCGGGGAAGCGGGCGCCGGTGGCGCAGGCGGCGCCGAAGAGGGTGTTCTCCAGGAACACGTTGTCCAGCCAGTACTTGAAGGAGCTGGGCGGCCGGGCCGGGCCGGGGTGCCGGTTATTGGTCTTGACCAGGCAGGCGTCGGTGTGCGGCAGCCAGAAGAAGTCCAAGTGCTCGTTGCCGGAGGTGGTGGCGTCGAGTGCGCCGAGGATGGCGCTCAGCGTCATCCGCCGCCGCTGGTTGCGCAGCAGGAACGCGGGCTCCACCCGGAACGTCACCGCCGTCAGCACGCCGAGCGCGCCGAGGCCCACCCGGGCGGCGTCGAACAGGTCCTGTTCGACGCCGCCCGGCCCGGCCGTCACCACACTGCCGTCGGCGAGCACCAGCTCCAGCTCGGTGATCTGGTCGGCCAGGCCGCCGGTGTCGCGGCCGGTGCCGTGCGTGCCGGTCTGGATCGCGCCGGCGACGGTCTGCTCGGTGATGTCGCCCATGTTGGCCAGGGCCAGGCCGCGCTCGTCGAGCAGCTCGTTCAGCGCCTTGAGCGGGGTGCCGGCCAGCACGGTGACGCGGTCGTGGTGCCAGGACCTGACGCCGGTGAGCCCGCCGGGGAGCAGCAGGATGCCGTCGGTGAGGGCGACTCCGGTGAAGGAGTGCCCGGTGCCGGCCATGCGCAGCCGCCGCCCGCTCGCGGCGGCGGCCCGCACGGCGTTGACGATCTCCTCGGTGGAGGCCGGGGTACGAACCTCGGCGGGGACGCCGGTCTGGTTACCTGCCCAATTGGTGAAGACCATGAGCCGCGTCCCTGCCTAGAAGAGCACCGTGATTAAACGTGAACGGTACTCAGTTTTCCCAGCCTGCGGGAAGGGGGAAGGTGTCGCCGGGCTTGAGGTTCTCGTGCTTGGTGATGTCGGTGACCTTGACGAGGTGGTAGCCGTTCTTCTGCAGCGTCTGGATGATCGACGGCATCGCGTCGACGGTCTGCTTCACCCAGTCGTGCATCAGGACGATGCTGTCGTCCTTGGCGACCGCGAGGGTCTGCTTCTTGATCGCGGCCTCGTTCTTGGACTCCCAATCACGGGAGCCGCCGGTCCACAGGATGATCGGCATGTCGAACTCGGCCGCGACCTCCGAGATCAGCACGCCTCCCAGACCGTACGGAGGGCGCAGCAGCTTGGGCTCGGCGCCCGAGGCCTTCTTGATCGCGTCGTTGGTCTTCTTGATCTCGGACCGGATAGCGGTGGCGCTCATCTTCGTGAAATCGGGGTGTTTGTAGCTGTGATTGCCGATCTCGTGCCCTTCCTTCACCATGCGCTTGACATAGGAAGGACGGCTTTTCACGTACTGCCCCTCCAGGAAGAACGTCGCTTTCGCGTTGTACTTCTTGAAGGTGTCGAGCAGGGTCCCCGCGTACTGGCCCGGGCCGTCGTCGAAGGTCAGCGCGACGCATTTCACCTGCGTGCAGTCGACCTCCTTGGGGGTGGGCTGGGCGAGCGCGGGTGCCGGGGTGAGGGTGACGGCAACTGCAGCAATGGCCAGAAGTGAACTGAATTGTCGGGACATGAAAAATAGCTTCCAGTGTGAAGGGTGATGCGAGGGATGTCTCGACGGTAGCGGATCAGCTCTCGGCCGGTGAAGCCGCTCCGGGAAGTCTCAGCAAACCCGAACCTGCCAGTCCCACGGTCACCGCGACGAGCGCGCAGGCCAGCGAGAAGCCGTAGGCGTTGGAGGCGCCGAACTCCTCGGTGAGCCTGCCGCCCGCCCACGCGCCCATCGCCACGCCCAGCCCGATCGAGGTGGAGATCCAGGCCAGGCCCTCGGTGAGCAGCGACGCCGGCACCAGTCGCTCGGTCAGCGAGAAGCCGGTGATGAGCGTCGGCGAGATGGCCAGACCGGCCACGAAGAGGCCCGCCGCCATGACCCGCACGTCGCCGATGAACATGATCGGCAGCAGGCCGACCACGAAGACGCCCAGGGATCGCACGAACCGGCCGCGCAGGGAGACCCGCCACCGCCGCGAGCCGAACCAGAGCCCCGACACCATCGAGCCGCCCGCGAAGGCGGCCAGCAGGAACCCGGCGGCCCACTTCACCCCGTGGTCCTCGGCGTAGGCCACGGTGATCAGGTCCACCGAGCCGAAGACCCCGCCCACCGCCAGGTAGACGCAGGACAGCAGGGCGATCCCGGGAATGAGGATGGGCGTGCCGCCGGCCGCCCGGACCGGCTGGACGACAGGCTGGGTGCGCCGCTGCAGCGCCAGCGCGACCGACCCGCCGACCATGCACACCAGCGCCACGATCAGGCCCGCGTACGGGTTGATCGCGGTGGCCAGCACCGTGACCAGGGCCGGCCCGGTCACGAAGATCACCTCATCGGCGACGGACTCGAAGGCGAAGGCCGCGTTCAGCTTCGCCGAGCCGCCGTACAGGCGGGACCAGCGTGCCCGCACCATCGAGCCCAGGGAGAGCGAGGTGGCGCCGACCAGCAGGCCGGAGGCGTACAGGGTCCACTCCGGCAGGCCCAGGCGGGCGCTGAGCATGAGCGCCACGAGCGCGACCGCGTTGAGCGCGGCGAAGGGGATGATCACCCGGTTCTGGCCGAATCGGTCCACCAGGCGCCCGGACAGGGGCGCGGCGACGGCGAAGGAGATGTTGGAGGCGGCGGCCACGGCCCCGGCGATCGCGTACGACCCGGTGAGCCCCTGGACCAGCAGCACGATCCCGATGCCGAGCATGGACATCGGCATCCGCCCGATGAACCCGGCGAGCACGAAGGCTTTGACGCCGGGCCCGTTGAACAACCCCCGGTAAGGCCCGACCATGGACGACTCTCCTTACTGTGCCCGCTTACCTTTGCGTGGCGTCTGTCCGGAATGCAACTCATTTCTCGGCGAGTGGGTTAACGTGTGCCGGGTGTCCGGTCTTCCCTCCTTCCGTGGTGTCCTCTTCATGGTCGTGGCCGTACTCGCCGTCACCCTCGCGGCCGGTGGCGTCGTGCTGGTCCTGGGGGGAGACCCGCAGGAGACCGCGCACGAACCGCCCCGGCGGCGGACGCCCCAGCAACAGACCCCCGCGCTCGACAAGCTCGTCCCCACGACCGCTCCCGTCAAGGACTTCGGCGCGGGCGGCGCCGGCGTCACCCCCACCCCGCCCCGCGTGCTCGCCGTCGCGCCCGCCACGATCCCCAGGCGGACCCGCCTCGCGCTGGCGAAGCTGACGCACGTGACCAAGGCAGCCGTGGTGGACGCGGGCGCGGTCAAGATCTCGGGCACCGGGCTGAACCTGCTCGCCGTCGACCCCGCCGACTTCCGCTCCTGGACGCCCCGGCCGGTAGCCGACCAGCCCGCCGTCTGGAGCGCCCTGGCCAGGGGCGAGCTCGTCGCCGACGCCGCCGCGACGCGCGAGTTCGGCCTGGTGCTGGGCGCTCACTACCAGGTGGACGGCGGACCCAGGCTGCGCGTCGCGGCCTCGGCCCCGCTGGGCCTGTCCGGGGTCGACGGCCTGGTGAGCGCCGAGCTGGGCCGGACGCTCGGGCTGGCGCCGGGCGTCGCGGTGCTGCTGCACGGCAAGGAGGGCCGCATCGGCGAGGCGGGCGTGCGCAAGCTGCTCGGCAAGGGCGCCCAGGTCCTCCTGCTGGACGCGGGGACCCGCAAGAAGAAGCAGCGCGAGCAGCCGGTCGCCACCACCGGGCGGCCCGGCAGCTATCTGGACCTCTACAAGCTCTCGGCCACCCGCTGCCCGGGGCTGTCCTGGACGGTGCTGGCCGCGATCGGGCAGGTGGAGACCGGCCACGGGCGCAACAACGGCCCCTCCAGCGCGGGCGCGCTCGGGCCGATGCAGTTCATGCCCGCCACCTGGAAGTCCTACGGGGTGGACGGCGACGGCGACGGCACGGCCGACATCTGGAGCCCGTACGACGCGGTGCCGGGCGCGGCCAACTACCTCTGCGCGACCGGCGCCGGCCAGGGCGGCGAGAAGCTGCGCAAGGCGATCTGGCACTACAACCATTCATGGGACTACGTCGACAAGGTGATGGGCATCGCCGAGGCGTACGCCCGCACCTACGCCTAAGGAGCCTGAGAGCCTGAGGGGGCCTGCGCCGGACGGCGGCGGGGCGGCGGGCAGCAGGTCAACGCGCAGGCGACGGGCTCGGGCTCGTCCATGAGCTCGCGCACCATCCGGACGAAGGCCGGGTGGGTGCCGGCGGTCGCCGCCCGCTCCATGGGCAGCCCCAGCTCGTCGGCCACCTGCCTGGCCTCGGTGTCGAGGTCGTAGACGACCTCCATGTGGTCGGAGACGAACCCGATCGGCACCAGCACCACGGACTTGGCGTCGATGGCCCGCAGGTGGTCGCAGACGTCCGGCTCCAGCCACGGCACCTGAGGCGGGCCGCTGCGCGACTGCCACACCAGGTCGAAGCGCTCGGTACGGCCCAGCGACCGGCAGACCAGCTCGGCGGTGCGGCGCAGCTGCGCTTCGTACAGACCGCCCGAGGGGCCGGCCGTCTCGGCCATCGAGACCGGGATGCTGTGCGCGGTGAACACCAGGCGCGCGTCGTCGCGCCCGAGCCGCGCCAGCGCCTGCCGGGTGTGGTCCGTCATGGCTTCGACGAAGCCCGGGTGGTCGCCGTAGTGCCGGAGCTTGACCAGCTCGGGGCCGCCGACGACGGAGATCCTGGCGATGTCCTCGTAGTATTGGCGGCAGCTGGAGTAGCCGGCGTAGGCGGAGGTGGCGAAGACCGCCGCCTTGCGCACGCCGTCGGCCGCCATCCGCCGCACGGTGTCCTCGCCGAAGGGGTGCCAGTTGCGGTTGCCCCAGTAGACCGGCACGCCCGCGATCGGCCGCAGTGCCTCGACGAGCTCGCGGTTCTGCCGGTTGATCGGGCTGACGCCGCCGAAGCCCTGGTAGTGCTCGGCGACCTCCATCAGCCGCTCCCGGGGGACGCCGCGGCCGCGCACGACGTTCTCCAGGAACGGCAGCACGTCGTCGGGCCCCTCCGGACCCCCGAACGACAACACCAGCAGCGCGTCGTAATCTCCCACGCCATCTCCCACGCCGCCAACCCTATGCCGCAGTGCCGGTGGTCCTCGCACGAGGTAGGTTCGATCGAGTGAGCGCATTTGACGATATCCGCGACTATGTCGCCATCCCTCGAGTCCTCTCACTGAAGCTGGCGCCTGACGGCTCCCGGCTGGTCTCGGCGGTGCAGACCCTCAACCCCGACGGGAAGTCGTACGGCACCGCGCTGTGGTCCATCCCGCTGGACGGCGAGCCGTACCGGCTGACCAGGTCGGCCAAGGGGGAGACGGCGGCGGAGTTCACCGCCGCCGGTGACCTGCTGTTCACCTCCGCCCGGCCGGACCCCACCGTCAAGGACGGCGACGGTGAGGTGCCCGCGCTCTGGCTGCTGCCCCGCGCCGGCGGTGAGGCCCGCCAGGTGGCCACCAGGCCCGGCGGCATCGGCGCCTTCCGTACGGCGGGTGACGTGGTGGTGTTCGCCTCCGACGTGCTCGACGGCGAGGAGGCGACGGAGCAGGAGCGCCGTAAGGCCCGCAAGGACGCCGGAAGCAGCGCGATCCTGCACGAGGGCTACCCGGTCCGCTACTGGGACCACGACCTCGGCCCCGGCCACGTCAGGCTGTTCGCGGCCCGGCTCGGCGACGACCGGCTGGAGGAGGTGCGCGAGCTCACCCCCGACCCCGGCGAGGCGCTGCGCGAGGCCTCCTTCGCGCTCACCCCGGACGGCTCCACCGTGCTCGCCACCTGGCGGATCCCGCTGCCCGCCGGCGAGCAGCGGACGGAGCTGGTGGCGATCGACGTGGCGAGCGGGGAGCGGCGCACCCTGTTCGGCGAGGAGGGCTGGGACTTCGGCGGTCCGCTGGCCGTCTCCCCGGACGGCATGCGGGTCGCCTGCGCCCGGGAGCGGCTCACCGGCTCGGACCTCTCGGCCAGGGTCGAGCTCTGGCTGGGCGACCTGGCCACGGGAGAGGGCCGCGCCTACGCGCCCGACCTGTTCCCGTCGGACGTCGCGTGGGCGCCCGACTCCTCGGCCGTCTACATCACCGCCGACCATCAGGGCCGCCGTCCGATCTTCCGCGTCCCGCTGACCGGCGCGCACACCCGGCTCACCGGGGACGACGCCGCCTACCTCGGGCTCAACGCCTCCGCCGACGGCCGCTTCGTCCACGCGCTGCGCAGCGGTCTCGCCCTGGCTCCCGGACCCGCCCGGATCGACGTCGCCACCGGCGAGGTCACCGACCTGCCCTCGCCCGCGCCGCGCCCGGAGGTGCCCGGCACGCTGACGGAGATCTCCGCGACGGCCGACGACGGCGCCACCGTCCGGGGCTGGCTCATCCTGCCCGAGACCGCCTCCGCCGCCGAGCCGGCGCCGTTCCTGCTGTGGATCCACGGCGGTCCGGTGGCCTCGTGGAACGACTGGCAGTGGCGCTGGCAGGCGTGGATCATGGCCCAGCACGGTTACGCCGTGTTGATGCCCGACCCCTGCCTGTCCACGGGTTACGGTCAGGACATGATCGACCGGGGCTGGGGCGACTGGGGCCCGCGCACCATGGCCGACCTCGACGCGATCGTGGACGTGGCGCTGGCCAGGGACGACCTCGACAGCGAGCGGACCGCCGCGATGGGCGGCTCGTTCGGCGGCTACATGGCCAACTGGGTGGCCGGCCACAGCGACCGCTACAAGGCGATCGTCACCCACGCCTCGCTGTGGAACCTCGACCAGTTCGCCGGCACCACCGACATGGCCGCCTACTGGCAGCGGGAGTTCGGCGCCCCCGGCTCCGAGCGCTACACCAAGCTCTCCCCGCACCACGGCCTGGACCGGATCAGCACCCCCATGCTCGTCATCCACGGCGACAAGGACTACCGGGTGCCGATCGGCGAGGCGCTGCGCCTGTGGTGGGACCTGCGCCGCTCCGAGGTCGAGTCGAAGTTCCTCTACTTCCCCGACGAGAACCACTGGATCCTCAAGCCCGGCAACACCGTCGCCTGGTACGAGACCGTCCTGGCCTTCCTCGGCCGGCACGTCCTCGGCCAGGAGTGGAAGCGCCCGGACTCGGTGGCGTGATGACCGACTTCGCGCGACTGGCCGAGGACATCGCCCGCGAGGCCGGCGACATGCTGCTCGCCAAGCGGCCCACCATGTCCGTGGCCTCCGCCGACGTGCTGACCAAGTCCAGCCCCACCGACGTGGTCACCGTGCTCGACAAGGCGTCCGAGGAGCTCATCAGGCAGCGGATCCTGGCCGTCCGGCCGGACGACCGCGTCCTCGGCGAGGAGGGCGGCGAGGCGCCGGGCGTGTCCGACGTCCGCTGGGTCGTCGACCCGATCGACGGGACCGTCAACTTCCTGTACGGCCTGCCCGACTGGGCGGTGTCGATCGCCGTCGAGGTGAACGGCCGGGTCGTGGCGGGTGCGGTGAACGTGGCGCCGCGCGGGGAGATGTTCACCGCGGCGCTCGGCGATGGCGCCTGGCTGGGCGGTGAGCGGCTGCGCGGCAACCCGGCCGTGCCGCTGGCGCAGGCGCTGGTGGCGACCGGGTTCGGCTACGACGCGGCCAGGCGGGCCGTCCAGGCGGAGGTGCTCACCGGCGTGCTGCCGAGGGTGCGCGACATCAGGCGGGGCGGCTCCTGCGCCGCCGACCTGTGCTCGGTGGCCGCCGGCCGGGTGGACGCCTACTACGAGCGGGGCATCAACTACTGGGACTACGCCGCGGCGGGTCTGGTGGCCAGCGAGGCCGGGGCCAGGATCGGCGGGCTGGACGGCAGGCCGTACAACAGCGAGCTGACGCTGTGCGCGGCGCCGGGCCTGTTCGAGGAACTGCACGACCTGCTCGCGTCGCTCGATCCCGAGCGGGACGCCTGACCCTGGCAGGACGGACGGCCGGAGCCCCGCACGGGGGCTCCGGCCGTGTCACGCTCAGCGGGGAAGGGGAATGCCGTGATCGTCGGCCAGGCGGCGCAGATCCTCGATCTCGGCGGTGAGGGTGTCGGCGAGGTAGTCGTCGCCGGTGCTCCGGGCCTCCCGAAGGCTCTTGTAAGCCTGGTCGAGGCGGCTTTCGATCGTGGTCGTGAACTCGCCCATCTCACCTACTCTCTCAGGGGTTCGTGCTCGTGCGGGGCGAAGAGTGGCCCATCGCCCGCGAACGCCGAAGCCGGCGTACGGGTCTTGGGTGTTTCGCAGGTGTACCCAGACTGTTCCGCTTCCGAAACATGAAATCTTCTGTGCCTTGTGGCACGGGAGTCAGGGCGCGGGTGAACATGCCTTACCGTGCGCTTATCGCTGCTGTGGGCAGAATTACTCAGTCAGAATCGGAGAGAGGTGTACCAGGGTGCGAGTGCTGGTGGTCGAGGATGAGCGGGTGCTCGCGGACGCGATCGCGACCGGACTGCGGCGCGAGGCCATGGCCGTGGACGTGGCCTACGACGGCGGCGGCGCGCTGGAGCGCACCTCCTACATCGACTATGACGTGATCGTCCTGGACCGCGACCTGCCGGTGGTGCACGGTGACGAGGTCTGCCGCCGCCTGGTCGAGCAGCGCACCTCCTCGCGGATCCTGATGCTGACCGCCTCCGGCGACGTGGACGACAAGGTGGAGGGGCTCGGCCTCGGCGCCGACGACTACCTCGCCAAGCCGTTCGTCTTCATCGAGCTGGTCGCCCGGGTGCGCGCGCTGGGCCGCCGCTCGGCCCCCGCCCTGCCGCCGGTGCTCGAACGCGGCGGCATCCGGCTCGACCCGGGCAAGCGGCTGGTGGAGCGCGAGGGCAAGGAGGTCGTGCTGACCAAGAAGGAGTTCGCGGTCCTGGAGGAGCTCATGCGGGCCGAGGGCGCCGTGGTCAGCCAGGAGGACCTGCTGGACAAGGCCTGGGACGAGAACATCGACCCGTTCACCAACGTGGTGCGGGTGACCATGATGACCCTGCGCAAGAAGCTGGGCGAGCCGCAGGTGATCGAGACCGTGCCGGGAGTTGGGTACAAGTTGTGACGGAAAGGCCGGACCGTGAGTCGGTGCCCACGCACCCGATGATCAGCCCGCACTCGGAGCGGAAGGCGGTGCGGGCCGGACAGGGGCCGCCGCCGCCCAGCGGGCCGCCCGTCTGGGACGGCCCGCCACCGCCGTCGCACCCGCCGGATCCGCGCGGCACGATGGAGCGCATGAGGGATCTCCCGGGCAAGGTGAGCATCCGCTGGCGGCTCGCGCTGACCTACAGCGGCATGTTCTTCCTGGCCGGGGCGCTGCTGCTGGTGGTGATCTACTTCATCGTGCGCTCGGTCCTCTACACGGGCTTCGTGTACGAACTGAAGCTGCCGAACGGCACCCCCTCCGACCTCGCCGCCTACCTGGAGACGCAGGTCAAGCTGCTGCGCGTGAACGGCATCAACGAGGTGCTGGACACCCTGGTCAGGCAGTCGATCCTGGGGCTGCTGGGCGTCGGCATCCTCGCCGTCATCTTCGGCTACTTCGTGGCCGACCGGGCGCTGCGGCCCGTCAGCCAGATGACCTCCACGGCCCGCAAGCTCTCCGAGAGCACCCTGGCCCACCAGCGCATCGACCTGCAGGGGCCGAACGACGAGCTCAAGGAGCTGGCCGACACCTTCGACGACATGCTGATCCGGCTCAACGTCGCCTTCGACGCCCAGCGCCGCTTCGTCGCCAACGCCTCGCACGAGCTGCGCACGCCGCTCACCATCAACCGGACGGTCCTGGAGATCGCCCTGTCCGACCCTGAGGCGTCCGAGGATCTCAAGGCGCTGGGCCGTACCCTCCTGGAGGTCAACGCGCGCAACGAGAAGCTCATCGAGGGGCTGCTGCTGCTCGCCAGGAGCGAGCGCGAGCTCGCGGTGCGCAAGCCGGTGGACATCATGGACGTCGCGCAGACGGCGGTGGAGCAGGTTACGCCTTTCGCGGAAGAGCACGGCGTCACGTTGACCACCGAACTGGTCAGCGCGCCTACCATCGGCGATCCCGTGCTCTTGGAGCGCTCCGTCAGCAACCTCCTTGAGAACGCCGTGAAGTACAACGTTCCCGAAAACGGAAAAGTATGGATCCGAACGGGAATGGCAGACGGCGCCTTGGTTGTTCAGGTGGCCAACACGGGGCAACATGTCCCGGCGTACGAGGTGAACAGCCTGTTCGAGCCGTTCAGGAGGCTCAATGCCGACCGCGTGGATTCGGCCAAGGGAGCGGGTCTCGGGCTGTCCATCGTCCGTGCGGTGGTGCAGGCTCACGGCGGCACCGTGAACGCGGTGCCCCGGGAGGGTGGAGGACTTGTCGTCACCATTAGGCTTCCCAGACGCTGATCGGCGTGTTGTCCCGGCGTGTTGTCCAACGGGGGGCGTCTCGTTCTCGTCGCACATGTGGTTGGATGTGCCGTCGAACACGGTGGCGCATGACGCCAAGGCTGTGGGTTTCGCCATATTTGGCTAACCATTGCCGACGGCAGCAGGCCCTGACGTGTTGGGAGGTTCGTGGTCAGTTTTCTTGGGGTACCGATGGGAAATCTCCCCGGCGGAACGGGCACAAGACGGACCTCCTGGACGTTAGAAGACGCGCGATGAGCGCGAAGACATATTGATGAGGGGGATGGAGTAATCACCATGGCTACCGACTACGACAGCCCGCGCAAGACAGACGACGATCTGGGGGAAGACAGCCTTCAGGAGCTTCAGGCGCGGCGCACCGACAAGTCCTCAGGCAGCATCGACATCGACGAGACCGACCTCGCCGAATCGCTCGAGCTGCCCGGTGCGGATCTGTCGAACGAAGAGCTCAGCCTGCGGGTCATCCCGCGCCAGGCTGACGAGTTCACCTGTTCACGATGCTTCCTCGTGCATCACCGTAGCCAGCTGGCCTCCGAGAGGAACGGTCAGCAGGTCTGCCGGGAGTGCGCCGCCTGACAAGGAGGCAGACGC
The DNA here is from genome assembly GCF_014646515.1 of Nonomuraea glycinis. Classification (GTDB taxonomy): domain Bacteria; phylum Actinomycetota; class Actinomycetes; order Streptosporangiales; family Streptosporangiaceae; genus Nonomuraea; species Nonomuraea glycinis. The sequence goes on along the minus strand of NZ_BMNK01000008.1, from coordinate 51,450 downwards.
GTGGCCACACCTGACAAGGATTCTCGACCAGGTGACGAGATCGCCACCTCCGAGTCGGAGGTCGGCGAGCTCGTAGGCAGGCTCACCGAGCCCGGTGAGCTTGAGCCGGCCGAGCGGCGCAGGCTGCTCGGCCGTCTAGCCCGCGCCCTGACGACGGGCGCGAGCAAGGCCAGGAAGAACGGCGCCGGTCGCGGCCGCTGGCTGGCGGACGTCTTCCTGAACATCGCACCCCGCATCCCGATCAGGGATCTGCACACACTTTCGCAGCATCACCAGGGACTGACCGGCGAGGAGCTCGCCGACGACCTCGTCCGCACCGCCCAGAAGGCCACGATGACCGTCGGGGCCATCGGCGGGGCGCTGGCGGCGGCCGAGTTCGCCGCTCCTCCCCTCCTGCTGTCGGCGCCCGCCCAGCTCGTCGCCGAGACCATCGTGGTGGCCGCCATCGAGGTCAAACTGCTGGCCGAGCTGCACGAGGTCTACGGCGTGCGCGTCCAGGGCACCGGCGCCCAGCGTGCCGTGACCTTCACCGCCGCCTGGGCCAAGCAGCGCGGCGTCGATCCGCTCGCCCCCGCCTCCGTGACCCTCGCCCTCGGCGCGGCCACCAAGACCGCGCTGCGCAACCGGCTGATGCGGACGCTCGGCCGGCACCTGACCACGCTCGGCCCGTTCCTCACCGGGGCCGTGGCCGGCGGCGCGCTCAACCGCATGGCCACCAAGAAGCTGGGCGAGACCATCCGTAACGATCTGCGCGTGAAGACTCCGCTGCCGCCCGGCGGGCGGGCTCCGGAGCTGGATGCCTAGCTAGCTCCGCAATCCGTCGAACATCATCGTGACCAGGAGATCGGCCAGGGCGTCCGCCGACCCCCCGGACGCCGGGCGATCCCACTCGGCGATCGAGCCGACGGCGCCGAACAGCAGCTTGGTCACCAGGGCCGGATCGAGGTCCGGCCGGATGCCGCCCTCGGCCGCAGCCTGCCCGACCAGGTGATGGACGAACGCGTCGAACTCCCGCCGCCGCTCCAGCGCGCCCTGCTCGGTCGTGCTGTTGCCGCGCACCCGCAGCAGCAACGTCACGTACGGCAGGCGGTCCACCAGGGTGCGCACGCACTGCCGGACGACCCACTCCAGCCGGTCGATCGCCGGGCCCGAGGTGGCGCGCTCGTCGCCGATCAGGACGAGCAGGCCGTCGAGCGCCCGGTCCAAGGCCCGTGCGAGCAGCTGTTCCTTGCCGGGTACGTGGTAGTAGATGGCGGACTTGGTGACGCCGAGCGCTCTGGCCAGATCCTCCATGCTCGTCCCGTCGTAGCCGCGCTCGTTGAAGACGCCGACGGCGATGGCGAGCACGGACTCCGGGTCGTGTCCGCGTCTCCGTTGCCGGGTTGGGGTGGACATATGGCCAAGTATCTCGCTTGTTGCTGATATTGCCGTCCGTCCCAGGTCAGGTTGGCGACACCGGCAGAGGGGTCTCTTGCCAACTGACCGAATGTTCGGTAGATACTGCAACCGTCCGGCCCGTTTTCTGTCTAGAGGGTGAACCCGATGTTCGAGCGCAATCGCCAGACCCTGGACGAGGCCCTGACCGCGATCGCCCAGCGCGGCTACTGGAGCGCCTATCCCGAATCGCCGAGCCCGCGCGTCTACGGGGAAGGGTCGGCCGAGCGCGGCAAACAGGCGTTCGAGGACCATCTCGGCAAGCCGTTCGAGCTCGACCAGCCGGCCACCGGGGCCTGGATCGGCGCTGAGCGCTCCCCGTACGGGATGGTCCTGGGTGTGACCTACCCCGAGCCGTGCCCGCCGGGGCTGGCCGCGGCCGCCAAGGCGGCGCTGCCCGCCTGGCGCGACGCCGGGCCCGAGGCCCGCGCGCTCATCTGCGTCGAGATCATCAACCGGCTCAACGAGCGCAGCTTCGAGATCGCGCACGCCGTGCAGCACACCACCGGGCAGGCGTTCGTGATGGCCTTCCAGGCCGGCGGGCCGCACGCGCAGGAGCGGGCGCTGGAGGCCGTCGCCTGCGCCTACGCGGCCATGACCGCCGCCGCCTCCGCCGTCCGCTGGGAGAAGCCGGGCAAGGGCGACCCTCTGGTGCTGGACAAGCGCTTCACCGTGGTGCCGCGCGGCGTCGGGCTGGTCATCGGCTGCAACACCTTCCCGACCTTCAACGCCTATCCAGGGCTGTTCGCCTCCCTGGTCACCGGCAACCCGGTGATCGTCAAGCCGCACGCCCGCGCCATCCTGCCGCTGGCGATCACCGTGCGGGTCGCCCGCGAGGTGCTGGCCGAGGCGGGCTTCCACCCGGCGCTGGTGCAGCTGGCCGCCGAGGAGGGCAGAGGGCTGGCGGTGGAGCTCGCCACCGACCCGGCCGTGCGCGTCATCGACTTCACCGGCTCCACCGAGTTCGGCGACTGGCTGGAGGGCAACGCCGGACAGGCCCTCGTCCACACCGAGAAGGCCGGGGTCAACACCGTCGTCGTCGACTCCACCGACTCCTGGCGCGGGATGCTCGGCAACCTGGCGTTCTCCCTGTCGCTCTACAGCGGCCAGATGTGCACCGCCCCGCAGAACATCCTCATCCCCGCCGGCGGGATCGCCACCGACGAGGGGCACAAGAGCTTCGACGAGGTGGCGGAAGGGCTCGCCGCCGCGGTCGGCGAGCTGCTCGGCGACGACGCGCGGGCGGTCGAGGTGACCGGCGCGATCGTCAGCCCGGACGTCCTGTCCCGACTGGACGGCGCCCCGAAGCTCGGCAAGACCGTGCTCGCCTCGCGCTCGCTGCGGCATCCGGACTTCCCCGAGGCGGTGATCCGCACCCCCGCGATCCTCCGGGTCGCGCCCTCGCGGAGCGACGTCCACGGCCGCGAGCACTTCGGCCCGATCTCGTTCGTCATCCCGACGGGCTCGACGGCCGAGAGCCTCGACGCGCTGCGCCGCACGACCGCCGAGCGCGGCGCGTTGACCGCCTTGGTCTACTCCACCTCGCCCGCGGTGCTGGAGGAGGCCGAACGGGCGGCGCTGGAGTCAGGCGTCAACCTGTCGTGCAACCTCACCGGCGGCGTGTTCGTCAATCAGGCGGCCGCGTTCTCCGACTATCACGGCACCGGTGCCAATCCCGCCGCCACGGCCTCGCTGACCGACCCCGGCTTCGTCGCCGGCCGCTTCCACCTCGTCCAGTCCCGCCGCCCCGCCTGATCCCGGGCCCATGACGGTCCCCGGCGTGCCGCTGCCCCGGGGGGGGCGGCTGCGCGAACTGTGCCGCGATGGATTCCTGCTGCTAGTGGGCGAAATGTGCGATTCGGGTTTGTTTGCCCAGGTCCTGGGCAAGGTCACTACGGCGCCGCTCGCCGTTCGCGGGCTCGCGGAGATGGACGGGACCGGCACGCTCGCTGAGAGGCTCGGCGCAGGCCCCGATGAGGCACGGCTCATCAGGCCGGATGCCCACATCGCCGCGATCATTCCCCATGCGGGGCCGGAACAGGTGAAGGCCGCTGTGAGACGCGCGTCGCGTCTTTCGAAAGAATGAGGCGAGGAGGACTTGGTGGTTGGCCGTAGCTCGTTTCTGATCGTCGCGAACCGGTTGCCGGTGGACCGGAACGTCGAGCAAGACGGAACGGCCTCATGGCGCAGAAGCCCCGGCGGACTGGTCACCGCCATCGCGCCTGTCATGCAACGCCGCCACGGAGCCTGGCTCGGCTGGCACGGCGCGGCGGACGAGGAGCTGGAGCCGTTCGAGCAGGACGGCATGAGCCTGATCCCGGTGCCGCTGTCGGCCACCGAGGTCGAGCTGTACTACGAGGGATTCTCCAACGCCACACTCTGGCCGCTCTACCACGACGTGGTCGCGCCGCCGGTCTTCGAGCGGCCCATGTGGGAGACGTACCGGGCCGTCAACGAGCGCTTCGCCAACGCGGCCGCCGAGGCCGCGGAGGAGGGCGCGGTCGTCTGGGTGCAGGACTACCAGCTCCAGCTCGTCCCCGCGATGCTGCGCAAGCTCAGGCCGGACCTGCGCATCGGGTTCTTCCTGCACATCCCGTTCCCGCCGGTGGAGCTGTTCTGGCGGCTGCCGTGGCGCAGGGAGCTGGTCGAAGGGCTGCTCGGCGCCGACCTGGTGGGCTTCCAGCTCCCGGGCGGCGCGGCCAACTTCCGGCGGCTGTGCCGCAGACTGCTCGGCGTGCCGTACAAGGGCAACGAGATCTTCCTGGAGGACCGGGTGGTCACCACCCAGGCGTTCCCGATCTCGGTGGACTTCGGCGAGCTGGACTCGATGGTACGCGAGCCGCAGGTGATCTCCCGGGCCAAGGAGATCAGGATGGAGCTCGGCGACCCCGAGCACGTGCTGCTCGGCGTGGACCGGCTTGACTACACCAAGGGCATCGGGCAGCGGCTGGAGGCCTTCGGCGAGCTGCTCAAGGAAGGACGGATCGGGCCCGGCGAGGCGGTGTTCGTCCAGATCGCCACCCCGAGCCGGGAGCGGGTGGATGAGTACCGGCGGCTGCGCGACGACATCGAGCTGCAGGTGGGCCGGATCAACGGCGAGAACTCCGTGCTGGGCAACCAGCCGATCCAGTATTTCCACCAGTCCTACGGCAAGCAGGAGCTCGCCGCGCTCTACCTGGCGGCGGACGTGATGCTCGTCACCCCCCTGCGCGACGGGATGAACCTGGTCGCCAAGGAGTATGTCTCCTGCCATCACGACCTGCACGGCGCGCTGGTGCTCAGCGAGTTCGCCGGGGCGGCGGACGAGCTGCGGCAGTCGTTCCTGGTCAACCCCTACGACGTGGAGGACGTCAAGCGGCAGATGCTGACCGCGATGCGGGCCACGCCGCACGAGCTGGCCCGGCGGATGCGCACGATGCGCCGCCGGGTCGCCACCTACGACGTGGACCGCTGGGCCAGCGAGTTTCTCACTGCTTTGGAGACACCTGCTTCAGCGCCCGCCACGAGTCATAGCGCTTCTTGGCGGTCCGGTTGACCACGATCTGCGCCACCGACATGCCCACGCCCATCACCACGGCATAACCGATCGCCTCACCCATGCTGACCTCGGGCGAGTCCGGGTCGAGAGGCGGCTCCTTGCCGGTCGCCTTCACCCAGGCGAGCCCGAGGAGCTTGCGCGCCCCCCATGCGGTCACCAGCCCCACCGCGGCGCCGATCACCCGCCAGGCGACGTCAGGCCTGTCATCCGCCATGAGAACTTCTCCCTTCCCCTAGATAACGAACCCTAGTCTCTAACGCTTGCCGGGCCCGGCAAGCCGTACCATAAGGAGGCATGACTGAACAGCGCCTACGCCATCCGCTCATGCCCGAGAAACCGACTCTCGACGGCCTGGAGCAGGTATGGGTAGCCCGCTGGGAGGAGCAGGGGACCTATCGGTTCGACCGGTCCCAGCCGCGTGAGCGGATCTACTCCGTCGACACCCCGCCGCCCACCGTCTCCGGATCCCTGCATGTCGGCCATGTCTTCTCCTTCACCCACACCGACATCATGGCCCGTTACCAGCGGATGCTGGGCAAGTCGGTGTTCTATCCGATCGGCTGGGACGACAACGGCCTGCCGACCGAGCGCCGCGTGCAGAACGTGTACGGCGTCCGCTGCGACCCGTCACTGCCCTACGACCCCGACTTTGTGCCACCGGACAAGCCCGGCAAACGCGATATTTCCATCTCGCGGCGTAATTTCGTGGAGCTCTGCCAAAAGCTGACGAAGATCGACGAGCAGGCGTTCGAGGAGGTGTGGCGGCGGGTCGGCCTGTCGGTCGACTGGTCGCTGCTCTACACCACGATCAGCGACGACTCGCGCCGCGTCTCGCAGCGGGCGTTCCTGCGCAACCTGCGGCGCGGCGAGGCCTACCTCGCCGAGGCGCCGACGCTGTGGGACGTCTCCTTCCGCACCGCCGTCGCCCAGGCCGAGCTGGAGGACCGGGAGTGGCCCGGCGCCTTCCACCGGATCTCCTTCTACGGCGAGAAGGGGCCGGTCTGGATCGAGACGACCCGGCCCGAGCTGATCCCCGCCTGCGTCGCCCTGGTCGCCCACCCCGACGACGAGCGCTACCAGGCGCTGTTCGGCACCTCGGTGCTGACGCCGCTGTTCGGCGTCGAGGTGCCGATCCTGGCCCACCACCTGGCCGAGCCCGACAAGGGCTCGGGCATCGCGATGATCTGCACCTTCGGCGACATCACCGACGTGACGTGGTGGCGCGAGCTCAACCTGCCCACCCGGCCCGTCATCGGCTGGGACGGCCGGCTGCTGCCCGAGCCGCCCGAGGGCGTCGAGCCGGAGCCGTACAAAGAGCTGGCGGGCAAGACCGTGCACAGCGCCCGCGAGCGGATCGTGGAGCTGCTGCGCGAGTCCGGCGACCTGGAGGGCGACCCGCGGCCCGTGCAGCGCACGGTGAAGTTCTACGAGCGCGGCGACAAGCCGCTGGAGATCGTCACCACCCGGCAGTGGTACATCCGCAACGGCGGGCGCGACGAGGCGCTGCGCGAGCGGATGCTGGCGCGGGGCGGCGAGCTGGCCTGGCACCCGCCGCACATGCGGGTGCGCTACGACAACTGGGTGCAGGGCTTGGCGGGGGACTGGCTGATCTCCCGGCAGCGGTTCTTCGGCGTGCCGTTCCCGGTGTGGTACCGGCTGGATGAGTCGGGCCTGCCGCGCTACGACGACCCGATCATGCCGGCCGAGGAGCTGCTGCCGGTCGACCCGTCCTCCGACACGCCGCCCGGCTACACACCGGAGCAGCGGGGGGTGCCCGGCGGCTTCGTCGCCGACCCCGACGTCATGGACACCTGGGCCACCTCGTCGCTGACCCCGCAGATCGCCGGGCGTTGGGGGACCGACGACGACCTGTTCCAGCGGGTCTTCCCGGCCGACCTACGGCCGCAGTCCCACGAGATCATCCGGACCTGGCTGTTCGCGACCGTGGTCAGGTCGCATCTGGAGTTCGGCGACGTGCCGTGGAGCGACGTCGCCATCTCCGGCTGGATCCTCGACCCCGACCGCAAGAAGATGTCCAAGTCCAAGGGCAACGTGGTCACCCCGATGGACCTGCTGGAGCAGCACGGCTCCGACGCGGTCCGCTACTGGGCGGCGGGCGGCCGCTACGGCGTCGACACCGCCTTCGACGCCGGTCAGCTCAAGATCGGCCGGCGGCTGGCGATCAAGATCCTCAACGCCTCCAAGTTCGTGCTCGGCATGGGCGAGGGCGGGGAGGTTCAGGGCGAGGAATCCCAGGGCGGGGAGTACCAGGGCGCGGTCACCGAGCCGGTCGACCTGGCGATGCTGGCGGCGCTGGCCGGCGCGGTGCGCGAGGCCGGCGAGGCGTTCGACGCCTACGAGCACACCCGGGCGCTGGAGGTGATCGAGCGGTTCTTCTGGTCGTTCTGCGACGACTACCTGGAGCTGGTCAAGGCCAGGGCGTACGAGCCCGGCCCGGCGGCGGCCTCGGCGCACGCGGCGCTGCGGCAGGCGCTCGACGTGCTGCTGCGGCTGTTCGCGCCGTTCCTGCCGTTCGTCACCGAAGAGGTGTGGTCCTGGTGGCGCACGGGCTCGGTGCACCAGGCGCGCTGGCCCTCGGCCGAGCCGGGGACCGGCGACCCGGCGGTGCTGGAGGCGGCCTCGGAGGTGCTGCGCCAGATCCGCCGGGCCAAGTCCGAGGCCAAGGTGTCCATGCGGGCCGAGGTCTCGTGCCTCAGGGTGATCTCTCCGCAGGCCGCGCTCGTCCGGCTCGCGCAGGACGACCTGTGCGCCGCGGGCAACGTCGAGGAGTTCGTACTGGAGCACGGCGAGACGACGGCGATCACGGTGTCGCTGACCTGACGCCGGCGGCAGGGCACGGCCGCAGCGCCGTGTCCTGCCGATACTCGATCATTCATCCGCGCGCGTCAGCGGCGATGACGTGCCAGTCTGGAACAGTGCTGAGCGACCGCGGAACCAAACTCGTGCCACCGGTGCTGGCCCGGATGGCCGCCTGGAGCGCCTGCCTGATCCTCGTCGGCATCGTGCTCTACTACTTCGCGGGAGCCGTGGCGAGGCTCAGCTTCGTGGCGCTGCCCGTGGCCATCGCCCTGCTGCTGACCGCGCTGCTCTTCCCGCTGACCAGGAGCCTGCGCCAGGCGGGCATGCGCTCCATCTGGGCCACCTGGCTCACCATGCTCGCCGCCCTCGCGGTGATCGCCGGCACCGGCTGGCTCGTCGGCGCGCGGGCCACCGAAGAGTTCCCCAACCTGGTCAAGCAGGTTCAAGCCACCGTCGCCGAGGTGCAGGAGTGGCTGGTCACCGGGCCGCTGCACCTGCAGCAGACGCAGATCACCTCCTACGTCAACAACGTCGTGTCGATGATCGACGCCCAGCGCACGGCCATCACCGGCACTGTGCTGAGCGCCGGAGCCGTCGCCGTCGAGGTGCTCGCGTCCATCGTGCTGCTGCTCTTCGTGACGTTCTTCCTGCTCAAGGACGGCGACCGGATCTGGGAGTGGTTCCTCAAGGGATTCGGCCGGATGTCGCCGCGGGTGGACCGGGCGGGGCGGGCCGCCTGGACGACCCTGTCGCACTATGTGCAGGGCAGCGTGATCGTCGCCGCCGTGCACGGCGTGGTCATGGGCATCGTGCTGGCGGGCATGGGCGTGCCGCTCTGGGCGCCGCTCGCCGTGCTCATCTTCTTCGCCAGCTTCATCCCGATCGTCGGCATCTTCTTCGCCGGCACCGTCGCCACCCTGGTCACGCTGGGTGCCAAGGGGATCGTCTACGCCCTGATCTTCGTCGGCATCCTGGTCATCGAGCAGCAGCTCGAGAACCACGTGCTCCAGCCGCTGATCGTCGGCAGGGCGCTCAGGTTCCACCCGCTCGCCATCATCCTCGTGCTGGCCATCGGCGGCATCCTGGCCGGCATCGCCGGAGCCGTGGTGGCCGTGCCGGTGGCCGCGGTGATCTACCGCGCGCTGCCGGAGCTGAGATCCGATCCACTGGCCCTGCCACCGCCGCCACACGCCGTGGCCATGCCACCCGGCCCGCCGGGCGGCGATGAGCCCGCCGACGATCGAGAATCCGGCGCCAAGGGCCGAGAAGGCGCTGACACGGAGTAATCTCGTCACCCGTGACCTGTTCCTTGGCGACCACTTCGCCGCCTGGCTTCGCACGGCCGATGGCGCACCGTTCTGTTCCCGGCGCGACACTCCACCCGACGGACGGGTGCATCGGGATCGCCGCTGGGAAGGCGTACCTTGAGGCAGACACCCAGGACCGCGAGGTGAGTCCGTGAGCGACGGAGCCATCGGGACCGACTCCGTGAGCGACGGAGCCATCGGGACCGACGTGGAGGTTCTCATCCAGCGGCTCGACCCCGAGCTGCCGGTGCCCTCCTACGCCCACCCGGGCGACGCCGGGGCCGACCTTTACGCGGCCGAGGACGCCGAGCTGCTGCCGGGGGAGCGGGCGATCATCCGCACGGGAGTGGCGATCGCGCTGCCCGACGGCTATGTGGCCCTGGTGCACCCGAGGTCCGGTCTGGCCGCGCGGCACGGGGTCACGCTGGTGAACGCGCCGGGCACGGTCGACGCCGGCTACCGCGGCGAGATCAAGGTCACAATGATCAATACCGATGCCAAGGAGTCGTTCCGGCTGCGCCGCGGCGACAGGCTGGCCCAACTCGTCTTCCAGCGAGTCGATCGGGCCGCCTTCCGCGAGGTGGAGAGCCTGCCGGCCTCCCCGCGCGGCACCGGCGGGCACGGTTCGACAGGACGTTGATATCAGGGAGAGTGAACGAAGTGTTCCGACGACGCCGTCGTGAGCAGGCCAAGCACGTGGCCGGGGAAACCGTCGCGGCTCCCACGCGCGAGTATGGGCCGTGGGACGCCGACGAGCCGCACCCGGACCACGACAGGATCGACCTGGGCGGGCTTCGCCTGCCCCACAACGCCGCGTTCGACGTCCGGCTGGCCTCCGTGGGGGACCAGCACGTCGGCGTCGTGGTGCTGTGGGAGGAGAGCTCCCTGCAGCTCCAGGCACTGGCCGCGCCCAAGTCGGGCGGCCTGTGGGAGGAGATCAAGACCAAGATCAAGAGCAGCGCGAAGACGCTGGAGGAGCGAGACGGCGTCTTCGGCACCGAGCTGGCCGGGCAGGTGACGGTCGAGGGGGCCACGAGGCCGGCCCGCTACATCGGCATCGACGGGCCGCGCTGGTTCCTGCTCGCCGTCGTCAACGGCAGGGCCGCGGTGGACGACCAGGTCGCCGAGGCGTTCCTCGACTTCGTCAAGGACATCGTGGTCGTCCGCGGCGACGAGCCGATGGCCCGTGAGGAGTCCATCCCGCTGCGCCGGCCCAGCGACCCGGCCGACGAGGTCGACGAGGAGCCCATCAACCCGTTCCGGCGCGGACCCGAGATCACCGAGACTCGCTGACGCGCCGCCATCACATAGGCTGATGCATCATGAGTACGGCAGAGCCTCCGAAACGCGGCGGATTGCGCGGCTTCTTCAGCCGGCTGGCCTCCAGCCAGTCCGAGATCGAGGCACAGGAGTTGCGTGAGGGCGCCGACGAGGCAGGCGCGACCCCGATCGCCTCGTGTGGCGGCCGCCGCCGGTTCTGCGTGGCCGGTACGCTGCGTACGGTGACGCTCCGCCCGCGTGGCGGCGCGCCCGCGCTCGAAGCGGAGCTTTACGACGGGTCGGACGTGATCGACCTGGTGTGGCTCGGCCGCCGCCGGATCGCCGGGATCGAACCCGGCCGTCCGGTCAAGGCCGAGGGGCTCGTCAGCATCCAGGACGGGCGCAAGGTGATGTTCAATCCTCGATACGAGTTGCGCCCAGGGAGTTGATCAGGTGAGTGCCGAGGCCGGAGAGGTCGTCCACGACACCGTCGAATCGGCGGTGCGAGCCCAGCTCGCCAAGGCGTTCGGCGGCTTTCGCGGCATCGTCGAGGCGGCGGTGCCGACGATCGCGTTCACGCTGACCTGGATCATCACCGAAGAGCTGCGCCTGTCGCTCATCATCAGCATCGCGCTGGCGGTGGTGCTCCTGCTGCTCCGGATCGTGCAGCGGTCGACGCCGCAGTTCGTCATCAACGCCCTGATCGGCATCGCGATCGGGGCGTTCTTCGCCAGCCGCACCGGCGACGCGAAGGACTACTTCCTGCCCGGCATCCTCTGGAACGGCGCCTACGCCGTCGCCATGCTGGTCTCCATCGTGAGCCGCTGGCCCGTCGTCGGGTTCCTGATCGGCTCGGTGACCAACGACCCGGTCGGCTGGCACAAGGATCCCGGCGTCGTCCGGCTCTGCGCCAAGCTGACCTGGCTGCTCATGATCCCCTGCGTGGTCAGGGTGGCCGTGCAGCTGCCGGTCTACCTCTACGGCGGCGACCAGGCCGTGGCCGCGCTCGGCTTCGCCAAGATCGCGATGGGCTGGCCGCTCCAGGTGGCTGCGCTGGCCGCGATGGTGTGGGTGCTCGGCAAGGGCCGCACCCCGATCAACTCACCGATCGCCCCAGCCTGACCTGCCTGGGCAGCCCGATCTGGCTGCCCAGTGCGACGTGCCGGACAAGCAGGAAGGGGCACGGATCCGCGGATCCGTACCCTTCGCCTGGGGGCCGCTGTCTCGCGGGCGGCCCCGTACGACGTCAGTGCTGGGAGAGCAGGTGCGCCAGCTCCTGCTCCATCTCCTGGTTGGCGACGAACAGCAGCTCGTCGCCCGCCTCCAGCGGATCGTCGGCGCTCGGCACCATCACCCGGCCCTCGCGCAGGATCGCCACCAGCGCCGTGTCCGTCGGCCACGGCACCGAGCCGGCGCGCTGACCCACCACGGGCGCGTCCTCGGCCAGCGTGAGCTCGACCAGGTTGGCCTGGCCCTGCCGGAACGTCATCAGCCGCACCAGGTCGCCGACGCTCACCGCCTCCTCGACCAGCGCGCTCAGCAGGCGCGGGGTCGAGACGGCCACGTCGACGCCCCACGACTCGTTGAACAGCCACTCGTTGTTCGGCTGGTTGATGCGGGCCACCACGCGCGGCACGCCGTACTCGGTCTTGGCCAGCAGCGACACCACCAGGTTGACCTTGTCGTCGCCGGTGGAGGCGACGACCACATGGCAGTTGCTCAGCCCTGCCTCGTCCAGCGACGCGATCTCGCAGGCGTCGGCCAGCAGCCACTCGGCCCGTGGCACGCTGTCGATCTTGATGGCCCGGGGATCGACGTCGATGAGCAGGATCTCGTGGCCGTTCTCCAGGAGCTCGGCCGCGATCGACCGGCCCACCGCCCCGGCTCCGGCGATGGCGACGCGCATCACTCGTCCTCTTCCGGTGCCGCGGCCAGCACCTTGTTGATCCGGTCCATGTCGCTCTCCGCGGCGACGACGTGCAGCACGTCGCCGTCCTGCACCATGGTGCTGCCCGTGATGACCACGGCCTCGCCCATGCGGTTGAGGAACGCGGCACGGATGCGCGCCCGCGCCTCCAGGTCCACCACCCGGGTGCCGATCCAGGCGGGGTTGACGGTGACCTCGGCCAGGACCACGGTGCCGGTCGGGTCCCGCCAGAGCGGCTCGGCCCCCTCCGGCAGGATGCGGCGCATGACCTGGTCGGCCGTCCACCGCACGGTCGCCACCGTGGGGATGCCCAGCCGCTGGTAGACCTCGGCGCGCCGGGGGTCGTAGATGCGGGCCACCACGTTGTCCACGCCGAAGGTCTCGCGGGCGACCCGGGCCGAGATGATGTTGGAGTTGTCGCCGCTGGAGACGGCGACGTACGCCGCCGCCGACTCGATGCCCGCGTCGATGAGCACACCCCGGTCGAAACCGACGCCGGTCACCCGGCGCCCACGGAACCCGGCCCGCAGGCGACGGAACGCCTGCGGATCCCGATCGATGATCGCTACCGAGTGGCCGTTGTCCTCGAGGATGTGCGCCAGGGTCGATCCGACCCGGCCACATCCCATGATCACAATATGCATACTCCCCCGCACTTTCGCGGTCGGCCGGTTGCTCGACACCAGTATGGCTTGCCAGGGGAGCGCCCCGTCTGATGTCGCACTTCGTACGGCTAGCATCTCGTTACGTGGTGAAGGGAACCGATCTCCTCAAACGGGTGCTTGTGGGCAGGGCGTTGCGTAGCGGCCAGCTCCACGAGCAACTGCTGCCCAAGCGCATCGCCCTGCCCGTGTTCGCCAGCGACGCGCTCTCCTCGGTGGCCTACGCGCCGCAGGAGATTTTGGTCATCCTCTCCCTGGCGGGCGTCTCCTTCTACGCCTACAGTCCGTGGATCGCGATCGCCGTCATCGTGGTCATGCTCACCGTCGTCGCCTCCTACCGGCAGAACGTGCACGCCTACCCCAGCGGCGGCGGCGACTACGAGGTCGCCACCACCAACCTCGGGCAAAACGCCGGGCTCACCGTGGCCAGCGCCCTGATGGTCGACTATGTGCTGACCGTCGCGGTGTCGGTGGCCAACGGCGTCGACTACGTCGGCGCCACCATCCCCTTCGTCGCCCAGCACAAACCCACGGTCGCCATCGGCATCGTGATCCTGCTGACCGTGGTCAACCTGCGCGGCCTGCGCGAGTCGGGCGCGGCCTTCGCCGTCCCGACCTACGCGTTCATGTTCGTGGTGCTCGGGATGATCGTCGTCGGCGGTTTCCGTACGGTCGTCTTCGGCGAGCAGTTGCACGCGCCCAGCGCCGACTTCTCGATCGTGGCCGAGCAGAGCGACCTGACGGCCTTCGCCGCGGCCTTCCTGATCCTGCGTGCCTTCTCCACCGGCTGCGCCGCGCTGACCGGCGTCGAGGCCATTAGCAACGGCGTGCCGGCCTTCCGCAAGCCCAAGAGCCGCAACGCCGCCACGACGCTGCTCATGATGGGCCTGATCGCGGTCACCATGTTCGGCGGCATCATCGCGCTGGGGCTGGCCTCCGGGGTGAAGGTGGCGGAGCCCTCCGTGGTGGCCACCGCCCTGCTGCGGGCGGACGGCACCCCCGTCGGCCCTGACTACCACCAGCAGCCGATCATCTCGCAGGTGGCCGACGCGGTCTTCGGCGGCGGGTCGATGCCGTTCGTGGTCATCTCGGGGGTCACCGCGCTCATCCTGTTCCTGGCGGCCAACACCGCCTTCAACGGCTTCCCGGTGCTCGCCTCCATCCTGGCCCAGGACCGTTTCCTGCCCCGCCAGCTGCACACCCGCGGCGACCGGCTGGCCTTCTCCAACGGCATCATCCTGCTGGCCCTGGCGGCCTGCCTGCTGCTGTGGGGCTTCCAGGCGGACGTCAGCCGGCTGCTGAACCTCTACATCGTCGGCGTCTTCGTCTCCTTCACGCTCAGCCAGACCGGCATGGTGATCCACTGGACCCGGCGGCTGAGGACCGAGGTGGACCTGAAGCCGCGCCACCAGATGCACCGCTCCCGCATGATCAACTTCTTCGGCGCGGTCATGACCGCGCTGGTGCTCGTCGTGGTGCTGGTCACCAAGTTCGTGGTCGGCGCCTGGATCGTGTGCATCGCCATGCCGATCCTGTTCCTGATGATGAAGGCCATCCGGAGGCACTACGACAACGTCGCGGCCGAGTTGGAGCTCAGCGAGGACTTCGACGAGTCGATGCTGCCCGCCCGCAACCACGCGATCGTGCTGGTGTCCAAGATCCACAAGCCCACCATGCGGGCCCTGGCCTACGCCCGCGCCACCCGGCCGTCGACACTGGAGGCGATCACCGTGGGGGTGGAGGGCCAGGAGGCGCGGGCGCTGCAGGAGGAGTGGGAGCGGCGCGGCATCCAGGTGCCGCTGAAGATGCTGGACTCGCCCTACCGGGAGATCACTCAGCCGATCCTCGACTACGTCAAGAGCCTGCGCCGCCGCTCCCCGCGTGACGTGGTGACCGTCTTCATCCCCGAGTACGTCGTCGGCCACTGGTGGGAGCACCTGCTGCACAACCAGAGCGCGTTCAGGCTCAAGGCGCGCCTGCTGTTCAAGCCGGGGGTGATGGTGACCAGCGTGCCGTGGCAGCTGCACTCCTCCGTCCGGCTCCAGGGCCGCCGCGAACCGCTCGTCCCGGGCCGGGGACGCCGCCCGCGCGACAACGGACGCGACGGCGCCGGCGGTGCCAGGCCGCGCTGATGTGAGCGCCTGCGTCAGGACACGCTGATGTACGCGTCGGCTCAAGGACGTGCTGATGTACGCGCCGGCGGTGTCAGGACGCGTCGATGTGGGTGCGCAGCCTCGTGGTGTCGGCCTCGGTCCAGCCCGGTGGCGCGGCGACCGCGGCCCAGCTGTTCACGATGATGGGCCCGTACCGGTGGCCGTGGCCGGGCGGGACGGACCGTGCGGCGATCATGTCGACCAGGACCTGCCAGAACGTCACCAGCGGGAACCAGTTCATCTGCGGGTTGACGCCGGGCGCGCGGGGCGGCTCCAGCCAGCCGGGCCGGTGGTAGACGAGCGCGGGCGACCACCAGACGACCGGGTCGGAGGCGTTCTGCAGGTAGACCACGCGGGGCGGCGGCCACGGGCCCGGCGGCCGCCACAGGTCGGCGGGCCGCTGCGCGAAACGCACCGTCCGGCCGGAGTCGTAGACGGGCCGCCACAGCGGGCTGCCCGGGTCGCGGCCGACGGTGAGGGCCCGCCAGATGGGGTTGGCGTTCGGCGGGCCGACGAACAGCGCGCCGTCGGTCCTGGCCGCCAGGTCGCCCAGGTCGCGGAAGGCGTGCTCCAGCTCGAAGGAGCCCAGGCTCTCACCGGAGATCACCAGCTTGGGCCGCGCGCCGGCGGGCAGCGCCGCCCACCTGGCGCGCACGGCCTCGAAGAGCGCCGCCCCGGCCCTCGCGGCCTTCCCCCTGTCGACCAGGAACGACACCCAGCTCGGCAGGTAGGAGTACTGCATCGCGACCATGGCCGAGTCGCCGTTGTACATGTACTCCAGGGTGTCGGCGATGCCCTGGTCGACCCAGCCGGTGCCGGTGGTGCCCAGCACGGCCAGCACCGGCCGCTCGAACGCGCCGGTGCGCTCCAGCTCACGTACGGCCAGCGCGGCCTGGTCGCGCGGTGACGAGGTGGCGTCCAGGCCGATGTAGACCCTGATCGGCTGGACCGCGCCGCCGCCGGAGAACGCGGTCAGCCTGGCGGGCGTGGTGGCGGTGCCGGTGAACGTGCGCCCCTCCCTGCCCAGGGACTCCCAGCTCACCAGCGACCCCGGCCCGCCGGACAGGGCAGCGGACGTCGGCCGCCGCACGTCGGGGCGGGTGCCGGAGTTGGCCACCGACGACACGTCGCTGATGGTGGTGACGAACCCGGAGAACAGCACGTCGTTGGCGAGGACCGCGACGAGCAAGGCGACGACCAGCACCCCCACCACCTGGCCGACGTAGGGCGGCACGAACAGGTCGAGCCAGGCGACGAGCGTGCGCACGCCCAGCCGGACCATCCGGGCCAGGAGCAGGAACACGGTGAAGAACGCGACGGTCACGGCCAGGATGACCGGCGGGAACCAGCTGATGGCGGGGTCCATGCCCATGAGCGAGCGCAGGTCGCGCTGCCAGTCGTAGCTGTACCACAGCGCCGCCGCCGTCAGGATCGCACCGCCGGTGAGCATGATCTGCCAGGCCTGCCGCCGCCACCGGAACTCCGGCACGCGGCCGCGCAGCAGCGCCCGGCAGCCCGCCCCGGCGACGGCTCCCAGCGCGTAGCCGAGCAGTGCCGTGATGCCGCCCATCAGGCCCTGATAGAGCCAGGTGCGCGGCAGCAGGGACGGCGTCAGCGAGGCGCAGAAGAACAGTGTGGCCAGCAGCGTCCCCCCGAACCCGAGCTGCCGCCCCACCACCTGAGCACCGTTCACGATCACTCAGAGTAGTCGATCGCCCGGGGAAAGTAGCCGGGCAGGTAGGCATAGGGTATCCGTGTGGAACAGGTATCTCTCGAGCTGACAGTAGGTCCGGTCGCCCATGGCGGCTGGTGCGTGGCGCGCCATGAAGGGCGGGTGGTCTTCGTCCGGCACGCCCTGCCGGGCGAGCGGGTCAGGGTCGAGGTGACCGAGGAGACCACCCGCTTCCTGCGGGCCGACGCCGTGGAGATCCTGGAGGCGTCCCCCGACCGCGTGGTGCCGCCCTGCCGCTACGCGGGGCCGGGGCGGTGCGGCGGCTGCGACTGGCAGCACGCGAGCCTGGACGCGCAGCGCCGGCTCAAGGGCGACGTGGTCGCCGAGCAGTTGCGCCGGCTGGCCCGCATCGAGCGGGAGGTCGTCGTGGAGGAGGTGCCGGGCGCCAAGGACGGGCTCGGCTGGCGCACCCGCGTCCAGTTCGCCGCGCTCCCCGACGGCCGGCTCGGCCTGCGTAAGCACCGCTCGCACGACATCCTGCCGATCGACGCCTGCCTGATCGCGCACCCCGAGGTGGAGGCCGTCGGGGCCGAGGGCCACGAGTGGCCGGGAGCCGCCGCGGTCGAGGTGATCGCCTCGGCCGGCGGCGACAGAGCCGTCGTGGTCGCGCCGCGGCCCCGCCGCAGCGTGGCCGTCCCCGATCTTGAGGCGGACGCCTCCATCCTGCTCGACCAGGGCAAGGGTCGCACCGTCCCGAGGCGTGGCTCGGGCGTGCTGCACGAGCGGGTCGGCGACCGCGAGTTCCGGGTGGCCGGCAGCGGCTTCTGGCAGGTGCATCCCGGCGCCGCCGAGATTCTCCTGGACGCCGTGCTGACCTACGCCGCGCCCGAGCCGGGGGAGTGGGCCCTCGACCTCTACTGCGGCGTCGGCCTGTTCGCCGCCGGGCTGGCCGAGGGCGTGGGGGCCGAGGGCGCGGTGTTCGGGCTGGAGTCCGAGGCCGCGGCCGTGCGCGACGCCCGCGCCAACCTGCGCGATCTGCCGCAGGCGCGGGTGGAGCGCGGGCGGGTGGAGGAGGCGCTCGACCGCTTCCAGATCGAGCGGGCCGACCTCGTGGTGGTGGACCCGCCCCGCACGGGGCTCGGCCGCGACGTGGTGGAGCGGATCGCCGCACTCACGCCGCAGCGGATCGTCTACGTCTCCTGCGACCCGGCCACCCTAGCCCGCGACCTGGCCTGGCTGGCCGAGCGCGGCTACCCCCTGACGGACCTGCGCGCGTTCGACGCCTTCCCGATGACGCACCATGTGGAGTGCGTGGCGCTACTGGTCAAGGGCTAGGTCACGGCTATGACCAGCACTGGGACGACAGCATGCGTCTCGGCGTGACTCTGGACATCCCAAGATCATGACGCGTGTGTGACGCACGATCATGAAACGCCCCGTCACCGGGTTCGGTGGCGGGGCGTACTCATGCCCGGGAACCTACTCGTCATCGTCGGGGTCGGGTCTCCAGATGGATGTCCACATCTGGCCAAGCCGATACAGCACGTAACGCCAACCATACGGTGCGTTGGCACGTCTCACGTCTTACCCGTCTCACAGACGATCGGAGACCCCCCATGTCGCAGCCTTACGGGCAAGACCCGCACGGATACCAGCCGCCGCAGTATCCGCCCCAGCACGGATACCCGACCCAGCAGATGTACGGGCCACCCCCGCGCCGGAAGAAGAGCAGCGCGCCGCTCATCCTTGTCGTCATCGGTGTGGTGATGCTCGTCATGTTCGGTGGCTGCGCGGTCCTGATCGCCGCGCTCGGCAACAGCGGGAACGAGCCGACCACCAGCGCGGTGGCCGGCCCCGCCGAGGACACCGAGGTCGGCACCGGCGGCAGCGCGAAGAAGACGACGAAGGAGCGGGTGGTGAAGACCGCCGGGATCGGCGACACCGTCCGCGACGGGAAGTTCGCCTTCACCGTGACCAAGCTGGAGAAGCGGACGTCCATCGGCACCGACTTTCTCGGCACCGAGGCCCAGGGCGTGTTCCTGCTCGTGCACGTCACCGTGGAGAACATCGGGGACGAAGGCCAGTCCTTCTTCGGAAGCGTGCAGAAGCTGCACGCCAACGGCAAGGAGTTCGACGTCGACAGCGGTGCCGCGATCTACCTGGAAGATTCCAAGTCGCTGTACGAGAAGATCAACCCCGGCAACAAGGTACGTGGCATCGTCGTGTTCGACGTGCCCAAGAGCGTGAAGCCAGACTCGATCGAGCTGCACGACAGCATGTTCTCCGGCGGCGTGCAGGTGGACCTGCGATGAGAACACGCACCGTCGCCGCCTGCCGCTCCTAGAGCCAGCCCATGCGCTGGGCGGTGCGGATGGCCTCCAGCCGGTTCTGGGCATTCAGCTTGGTCATCGCGCTCGACAGATAGTTGCGTACGGTGCCCTCGGTGAGGTGCAGTTCGGCGGCGATCCTGGAGATCGTGTGGCCGTCGCCCGCCAGCCGCAGCGCGTCACGCTCGCGGTCGGTGAGCGGGCTGTCGCCGGCCGCCATGGCGGCGGCGGCCAGCTCGGCGTCCAGGTAGCGGCCGCCGGACTGCACCTTGTGGATCGCCATGGCCAGCTCCTCGGCCGAGGCGTCCTTGCCGAGGAACCCGCTCACCCCCGCCGCCATCGCCCGGCGCAGATAGCCGGGCCGGCCCAGGCTGGTCAGGATCACGATCTTGCACAGGGAGCTGATCTGCTCGGCGGCGCTGAGCCCGTCCATGCCGGGCATCTCGATGTCCAGGACGGCCACGTCCGGCCGGTGTTCGGCGACGGCCGCCAGGACCTCGTCGCCCCTGCCGACCTGGGCGACGACCTCGATCCCCTCCTCCAGGTCGAGCAGCGCGGCGATCGCGCCACGGATGAGGTGCTCGTCGTCGGCCAGCAGCACGCGGGTGGTCATGCCGGCACCACGACCCTGAGCAGGTAGGCGCCCTCCGGTGTGGGCGCGGCGGAGAGCGCGCCGCCCGCGGTGCTGACGCGCTGCGCCAGGCCGCCCAGGCCGTTGGGTGCGTGCTCGCCCGCCGGGCCGGTGACGCCGTCGTTGGACATCTCCAGAATCCCCTCCTTGATCGTGATCGTGCAGTGCTCGGCCTTGCTGTGCTTGAGCACGTTGGTGGCTCCCTCGCGGACCACGGTGGCGAGCAGGGTGCGGGTCTCGGCGGTCAGCTCGCCCGTCTCGGCGTCCACGGTGCAGTGCACGTCGGCCGCCTCCAGCACCGCCCGCACACTGGCGAGCACCTCGCCGAGGTCGAGCGCCCGGTAGCTCTGCACGGTGAGGCGCACCTCACGTAACGTCTGCCTGGCCAGGTCGCGGACCTCGAACATCTCGCGGGCGGCGGCCTCCGGGTCGGCGCGCAGGGCCTGTTCGGCGTCCGCCGTCCGGGCCGAGATGTCGGTCAGGCTCTGCCCGAGCAGGTCGTTGAGGTCGCGGGCGAAGCGCAGCCGCTCCTCCGACACGGCCAGCAGGGCCCTGGCCTCCTCGCCCTCGTGCGCCTCTCTGGTGATCCGCCACAGCCACAGGTTCGCCAGCACGCCGCCGGCGACGATCATGGTGGCCACGACCTGGAGGATGAGCACCTGCGGGTTGAAGCCGTCGACCAGCGCCACGTACACGGTGACGAACGTGATGGAGGCGAGGGACAGCAGCAGCAGGGTGCGTCTGCGGACGAAGGGCGCCGCCATCGCCAGCCACACCGGCATCACCCACAGGATCGGGAACGCGGCCAGCAGCAGGACCATCGTCCCGGCCGCCGCCAGCATCCCGGTGGGCCGGGGCCCGCCTCTGACGGCGATCCTGAGCGAGCGGGAGGCCAGCACGATCACGATCACGACGAGCGCGACGGCGACGACGACCAGCGACGCCGGGACCCCCGCCAACCAGTGGTAATAGAGATCGATGACGCCGAGCAGGCCCAGTAGGAGAGCAAAGTCGGAGGAGTAGAGGATGAGCCATCGGACCTTGTCGAGCTTGCTGGCCTTCCTCATGCCGGCACCTCGGCCCGCAGCACGAACTCCCCGGCCGGCGTGGGTGTGGCGGAGAACGAGCCGCCCGCGGTGGACATCCGCTCGGCGAGCCCGCGCAGGCCGCTGCCCGCGCCGGCGGCCGGCGCTTTCACGCCGTCGTTACGCATCTCCAGCACCCCGCCGTCGATCATGATCGAGCACCGGGTCGCCCGGCTGTGCTTCAGCACGTTGGTCGCCCCTTCCCGGACCGCCCAGGCGAGCAGCGTACGGGCGGGGGGTGACAGCGCGTCGGCCCTGGCCTCGATCGTGCAGCGGGCACCGGCCGCCTCCAGCGCGGCGCGCACCCCGGCCAGCTCCTCGTCCAGGTCGAGCGAGCGATAGCCGTCCACGGCCACCTGCACCTCCGCCAGTGACTCCCCGGCCAGGCGCCGCACCTCCGACATCTCGGTGGCGGCCCTGGCGGCGTCCTTGGTGGCCATTTTGGCCGACAGCTCGCTCTTGAGGGTGATGACCGACAGGCTGTGGCCGAGCAGGTCGTGCAGGTCGCGGGCGAAGCGCAGCCGTTCCTCCGACACGGCGAGCCTGGTCTTGGCCTCCTGACCGTCATGCACGTCCCTGATGGTCCGCCACACCCAGCACCAGATCCAGGTCGCCGCGGGCCACAGCAGCGCGCTGACGGCGTAGCTCATCAGCGCGCCCTGCCACGACAGGGCGGTCATGGCCGAGGTGTAGACGGTGAACGCGGCGGTGAGGGTGGCGCCGAGGGTGAGGATCGACCAGAGCGGCAGGTACAGCGTGGCCGAGGCGAGCCAGATGAAGACGATCGACTCCGCGCCCTCGGTGCCGGCGGCCAAGCCCGGCACTTGCAGCGCCACCACGGCCGCCGCGAGCAGGGCGCCCGCGGTCAGCTTCAGTACGGGGAGCGGCCGGTCGTCGAAGGCGTCTTTGAGGATGAGGCAGTAGAGCACCAGCACGCTCGCCGTGCCGGCCAGGGAGGTGAGCATGGCAGGCGGAGAGGTGTGGCCCTGCACGGTGGCGGTGACGGTGGATCCCGCGAGGAAGCACCCGAAAAGGGCCATCGAGCCGTACATCCAGTAGAGAAGGATCTTCTTCGCCGTTTCCGGCCTTGTGGCCACCCGGCATCCCCCTAATGGATCAAAAGCTGCCCCTTACTCAGGAAATCCTATAGTTCGCGTGGGTGCGCGCCGCAGAATTCCCTCGACGCCGGGTTTGGGATCCGCCCCGCGCGCGGACAGCCAGGCCAGCCCGTAGCGGTCGGCGAAGGCCGTCAGCTTGCGGGCGTCGGTCTCGCTCAGATCGTCCGGATCCTTCAGTACGCAGGTCAGTGCCAGCCGCCGCCAGGCGTGCTCCGGATCGGCCAGGTCGTGCGCCCGCGCGAGCTGGGTGCGCGCCGCGTGCAGGGCCAGCGCCACCCGCTGCATCCGCCCCTCGGCGGCGGTGTGCGGCTCGATGTCGGCCAGCAGGTTGACGGCCCCGATGTCGGCTCCGGCCTTGCGGGTGAGGCGCAGCGTGTCCAGGTCGCGGGTGGCGATCCCGTACGGGCGCAGCGGCAGCGTGAAGCTGACCCGCAGCCGCCGCTCCTGCTGCATCGCCCTGATGGCTCGCGCCCGCCGCACTGCCGTCGCCGCGTGATCTTCACTGTCGGTACGGAGGTCGAAGTCGATGTAGTCGGCGTCGAAGGCGCCCACGACACGGCGGTAGGCGGCGGCGAGGGCGCCCGGCCTGGTGCAGGTGGCCGCCGGCTCACCCCCGTCGGGACCACCGAAGATCAGCCCGGCGTCGCCGCCCCTGGCGCGCAGGCCGCCGATCCGCTTGGCCACCGGGTCGTGGCCGAAGTCCAGCCGTCCGGCCCATCGCGAGGTGCACCCGTCGGGGCCCGCGACCAGGTGGCCGAGTGCGTACCAGCGCACGCCGCTGCGGCGCGCGTCGGCCGGCAGGTCGAAGCCCGGCTCCGCCGCGGTGTCGACGAAGCGGACGTAGGTGGACCGTCCCAGCAGCGCGGCCGGGGCCGGCCCGGCCGACGACGGCGCCGGCCTGGGGACGGTGAGCTGGAGGGTGGCCCGCGCGGGCAGCAGCGAGATCGCCACCGCGGTGGCCCCGGCCAGGGCCAGCGCAAACAGGACCGCGAAAGGGCGCGGGAGCATGCCCGGACGCCTCTTACGCCGTGATGCCGACATAGGTCACTCCGGGTGTTCGAGCGGCTACAGAGTGCGCTTGGGGGTGGACGCTAGCAAGCGTTCGCGGTGTCGCGGGGGCAATCTCCGGATGGCGTCCGTTATGAGCGGATAATGGCGTCATGAAGTTGCGAATCTTCACCGAGCCCCAGCAGGGGGCCACCTATAACGATCTCCTCGCCGTGGCCAAGGCCGCCGAGCGCCTGGGGTTCGACGCGTTCTTCCGGTCCGACCACTACCGGCGCATCGGGGAGGGCGACCCGGGTCCCGGCTCCACCGACGCCTGGATCACCCTGGCCGGGCTGGCCAGGGAGACGTCCACGATCAGGCTGGGCACCCTGGTGAGCCCGGCCACGTTCCGGCTGCCGGGCCCGCTGGCGATCAGCGTGGCCCAGGTGGACCAGATGAGCGGCGGCCGGGTGGAGCTGGGCATCGGCGCGGGCTGGTTCGACGCCGAGCACACCGCCTACGGCATCCCGTTCCCGCCGTCGGGGGAGCGGTTCGGCCGCTTCGAGGAGCAGGTCGAGATCGTCAAGGGGCTCTGGACGGCCGAGAAGTCGTTCTCCTACGACGGCCGCTACTACCGGCTCGTCGACTCGCCCGCGCTGCCCAAGCCGGCCCAGCGGCCCAACCCGCCGATCATCATCGGCGGCGTCGGCGCCAAGCGCACGCCCCGGCTCGCCGCGGCCTTCGCCGACGAGTACAACGTGCCGTTCCGTACGCTCGACGCCACCGGCGAGGCCTTCGGCCGGGTACGGCAGGCGGTCCAGGAGACCGGCCGTACCGTCACGCTGTCGGCGGCGCAGACCGTCTGCGTCGGCCGCGACCAGGCGGAGCTCGAGCGGCGTGCGGCCGCCATCGGCACGGACCTGGCCGAGCTGCGCGAGAACGGCCTGGCCGGCAGCCCCGCCGAGGTGCTGGAGAAGATCGGCCGGATCGCCGAGCTCGGCGCCGAGCGCGTCTACCTCCAGGTGATGGACCTGGCGGACCTCGACCACCTGGAGCTGATCGCCGCGGAGGTGCTGCCGCACGTGTAGTGACTAATACGATGGCGGCCCTTTGTCCGGCTGGGGCAGACTTGGGCGGTGCTTCTGACGATCTCCACGACGGCCCGGCCCGCCACCGACCTGGGTTTCCTGCTGCACAAACATCCCGACAAGGTGCAGCGGTTCGGGCAGTCGTTCGGGGAGGCCACCGTGTTCTACCCCGAAGCCGGCGACGAGCGCTGCACCGCGGCGCTGCTGCTGGACATCGACCCGGTGGCACTGGCCCGGTCGCGGGGCAAGGGCTCGCCCGACTTCAGCCTGTCCCAGTACGTGAACGACCGGCCCTACGCCGCCTCCTCGCTGCTGGCGGTGGCGCTGGCCGATGTATTCAGGACCGCGCGGGCCGGGCGGTGCGCCTCCCGGCAGGAGCTGGCCGACACGCCGCTACCGCTGGAGATCCGGCTGCCCGCGCTGCCCTGCCGAGGCGGGCCCGAGCTGGCGGAGCGGCTGTTCGCGCCGCTCGGCTGGCGGGTCGAGGCGCAGCCGGTGCTGCTCGACGAGGGCTTTCCCGAGTGGGGCGACTCGCGCTACGTCCGGCTCGCGCTGAGCGGCACCGTCCGGCTCGCCGACGCGCTCAACCACCTGTACGTGCTGCTGCCCGTGCTCGACGACGGCAAGCACTACTGGATCGCCTCCGACGAGATCGACAAGCTGATCCGGGCCGGTGAGGGCTGGCTGCGCGACCACCCGGAGCGCGCCATGATCACCCGGCGCTACCTCGGCCGCCGCTGGGCGATGGCGCGCACCGCGCTGGCCCGCCTGGCCGAGCTGGGCGACGAGCCCGAGGAGCGGCTGGAGCCCGCGGTGTCCGAGGAGGCCCCGGCGGAGGAGACGGCCGCCGACGAGGCGGCGGCGGCCGAGGCCGAGGCCCAGGCGGAGCAGCCCGAGGCCCAGGCGGAGCAGCCCGAGGCCCACGCGGAGCAGCCTGAGGCCCAGGCGGAGCGGCCCGAGCCTGGAGCCGCCGGGCCGGATGCCACAACGTCCGAGGCCCAGCAGGAGACGCCCGAGTCCGATGGCGCCGAGTCCGATGGCGCTGATCTTGAGGGTGCCGGGGTGGTGAAGCGGGCGCCGCTCAACCTGCAGCGGCGGATCGCCGTACTGGAGACGCTGGAGGAGCTCGGTGCGACCAGCGTGATCGACCTGGGCTGCGGGAAGGGCGAGTTGGTCGGCGCGCTGCTGTCCAGGCCGAGGTTCGCCCGCGTGGCCGGGATGGACGTCTCGTCGATGGCGCTCACCATCGCCGCCCGCAAGCTCAAGCTGGACCGGATGCCCGACGGCAAGCGGGCCAGGCTCACCCTCTTCCAGGGCGCGCTCACCTACACCGACAAGCGGCTGTCCGGCTATGACGCGGCCGTGCTCATGGAGGTCGTCGAGCACGTCGACCCGCCCCGGCTGGCCGCGCTCGAACAGGTCGTGTTCGGGCATGCCAGGCCCGGTCACGTGCTGGTGACCACGCCGAACATCGAGTACAACGTCCGCTACGAGTTCCTGACCGGGCTGCGCCACCCCGACCACCGTTTCGAGTGGACCCGCGCCGAGTTCGCCGCCTGGGTGGCCCGGGTGGCCGGTCGGTACGGCTACCGTGCCACCGTCAGGCCCGTGGGCGAACCAGATCCTGACCTCGGCCCGCCCACCCAGATGGGAGTGTTCGTCCGTGATTAGCATCCCCGAGCTCTCCCTCGTCGTGCTCGTCGGCGTCTCCGGCAGCGGCAAGTCGACGTTCGCCGCCAGGCACTTCAAGCCGACGCAGATCATCTCGTCGGACTTCTGCCGCGGCCTGGTCTCCGACGACGAGAACGACCAGTCGGCCACCCCGGCGGCGTTCGACCTGCTCCACCACATCGTCGGCGTGCGCCTGTCCAGGGGCCTGCTCACCGTGGTCGACGCCACCAACGTGCAGTACGCCGCCCGCAGGAGCCTCATCGACCTGGCCAAGAAGCACGACGTGCTGGCCGAGGCGATCGTCCTGGACGTGCCGGAGGAGGTGGCCGTCGAGCGCAACTCCACCCGCCCCGACCGCGACTTCGGCGCCCGGGTGGTGATCCGCCAGCGCAAGGACCTGCGCCGCTCGCTCGGCAAGATCTCCCGCGACGGCTTCAGGAAGGTGCACGTCCTGCGCGGCGTCGAGGAGATCGACCGCGCGGAGATCGCGTACGAGAAGGGCTGGACCGACAAGCGCGAGCTCACCGGCCCGTTCGACATCATCGGTGACGTGCACGGCTGCCGCGCGGAGCTGGAGTCGCTGCTCGCCCGGCTCGGCTGGGAGGGCCTCACCCACCCCGAGGGCCGCACGGCCGTGTTCGTCGGCGACCTGGTGGACCGCGGCCCCGACTCGCCCGGCGTGCTGCGCCTGGTCATGAGCATGGTGGCGGCCGGCACGGCGATCTGCGTGGCGGGCAACCACGAGGCCAAGCTGGCCCGCGCCCTGCAGGGCCGCAAGGTCACGGTGGCGCACGGCCTGCGCGAGTCGCTCGACCAGCTCGCCGCCGAGCCGCCGGAGTTCGTCGCCCGGGCACTCGCCTTCATGGACGGCCTGCTCAGCCACTACGTGCTCGACGGCGGCCGGCTCGTGGTCGCGCACGCCGGACTCAAGGAGGCCTACCACGGCCGCGCGTCCGGCCGGGTCCGCGCGTTCGCCCTGTACGGCGACACCACCGGCGAGACCGACGAGTACGGCCTGCCGGTCCGCTACCCGTGGGCCGAGGAGTACCGCGGCCGGGCCATGGTCGTCTACGGCCACACGCCCACCACCCGGCCCGAGTGGGTCAACAACACGATCTGCCTCGACACCGGCTGCGTCTTCGGCGGCAGCCTCACCGCGCTGCGCTACCCCGAGCGGGAGCTGGTCCAGGTGCCCGCCGAGAAGGTCTGGTACGAGTCGGTCAAGCCACTCGCCGGACCGGCCCGTGACCCGGCGCTGCTGGACATCGGCGACGTGCGGGGCACCCGGCACATCGAGACCAGGTTCGCCGGGCGGATCAAGGTGCACGAGGAGAACGCGGCCGCGGCCCTGGAGGTCATGAGCCGGTTCGCGGTGGACCCGCGCTGGCTGGTGTACCTGCCGCCGACCATGGCGCCGGCCCAGACGTCCGCGCTCGACGGCTACCTGGAGCACCCGGACGAGGCGTTCGACGAGTTCGCCGCGGCCGGGGTCGGTGAGGTGGTGTGCGAGGAGAAGCACATGGGCTCGCGGGCGGTGGCCGTACTCGCCCGGACTCCCGAGGCGGCGCTGAAGCGGTTCGGCGTCGCCGGCGGCGGCGCCGTCTACACCCGCACCGGCCGGCCGTTCTTCACCGACCTGGAGCCGCTCGTCGAGCGGCTGCGCGAGGCGTGCGAGCCGCTGTGGGAGGCGCTCGGCACCGACTGGGTGGTGCTCGACTGCGAGCTGCTGCCCTGGTCGGCCAAGGCGGGCGAGCTGATCAGGAGTCAGTACGCCTCCGTCGGGGCCGCCGCGCGGGCCGCGCTGCCCGAGGCGGTGTCGGCGCTGGAGGCGGCGGCCGGGCGCGGGCTCGACGTGGGCGGGCTGCTGGCACGCACCCGGCAGCGGGCCGGCAACGCCGCCCTGTTCCGGGACGCGTACGCACGCTACTGCTGGCCGGTCGACGGCCTGGACGGGGTGCGGCTGGCGCCGTTCCAGATCCTGGCGTGCGAGGGCAGGGCCACGGCCCTGGAGCCGCACGCCTGGCACCTGGAGACGCTGGCGCTGCTCGACTCGCCCATGATCACGCAGACCCGGCACGTCGTCGTCTCCCTGGACTCCGCGCGGTCGCGGGCCGAGGCGGTGGCGTGGTGGGAGTCCATGACCGCGCAGGGCGGCGAGGGCATGGTGGTCAAGCCCGCCGCGCACGTGGGCGGGCGGGTCCAGCCGGGCGTCAAGGTCCGGGGCAGGGAGTATCTGCGGATCATCTACGGCCCTGACTACACCGAGTCGCTGGACGTACTGCGCAGGCGTTTTCTCGGCAAGAAGCGCTCGCTCGCGCTGCGCGAGCACGCGCTCGGCCTGGAGGCGCTCGCGCGGCTGGCCGAGGGGGAGGCGGGCTGGCGGGTGCACGAGCCGGTCTTCGGGGTGCTGGCGTTGGAGTCCGAGCCCGTGGATCCGCGCCTGTGACCGCCGACCGGCACCGCCCCGGGTACCTCCGCCGTCGCCTCGTCAGGGCCCTGCTCCTCTACGGGCTGGCGCTGGCGGTGGCGGCGGTGGCCGTCGCGGTCTTCTGGATCACCCGCTGAGATCGGGTGATCGGGACATCACGCACGGTGTCCAGGGGTAGGCCCTTCTCTCCGGGGAAGGGATCGGTATGGCTACTGATCATGTGCGCCAGGAGAATCTGCGCCACGTCGTCTTCATCGCGGCCTCGGCGGCCATGGGCGGATTCCTGTTCGGTTACGACAGTTCGGTGATCAACGGCGCCGTCGTCGGTATCCAGCGTCATTTCCAGGTGGGCCCGGTGGAGATCGGTGTGGTGGTCGCCATCGCGCTGCTCGGCTCGGCCGTGGGCGCGTGGATCGGGGGCGGGCTCGCCGACCGGTGGGGGCGGACCAAGTCGATGCAGGCGGCGGCGATCCTGTTCGCCGTCAGCTCGATCGGGCAGATGCTCCCGTTCGCCGTCTGGGACCTGACCGTGTGGCGGCTCCTGGCGGGGTTCGCGATCGGGATGGCGTCCGTGCTCGGTCCCGCCTACATCGCCGAGGTGGCGCCCGCCGCCTACCGCGGCAGGCTGGGCTCGTTCCAGCAGCTCGCGATCGTGCTCGGCATCGCCTGCTCCCAGCTGGTCAACTATGTGCTCGTCCGGGTGGCGGGCGGGGACGTGAACAACGTGCTGTGGGGGCTGCAGGCCTGGCAGTGGATGCTGGGGGCGTGCGTCGTGCCGGCTCTGCTCTACCTCCTGCTGGCCTCGGTCATCCCCGAGTCGCCCCGCTATCTCGTCATGGCCGGCCGGCACGAGCAGGCTCGTCAGGTGCTGAGCCAGGTCGAGAACGCGGACGTGGACGTCGACGCCCGCGTGCAGGAGATCAGGCACGTGCTCAGGACCGAGGACCGGCCGACGGTGAAGGACCTGCGCGGGCCCGCGCTCGGACTGCTGCCGATCGTCTGGATCGGCATCGTCCTGTCGGTCTTCCAGCAGTTCGTGGGCATCAACGTGATTTTCTACTACTCGTCGGTGCTGTGGCAGTCGGTGGGCATCAACCAGGCCGACTCCCTGCTGATCAGCTTCTCCAGCTCGGTCATCAACATCATCGGCACCTTCATCGCCATCGCCCTGGTCGACCGGATCGGCCGTAAGCCGCTGCTGCTCATCGGCTCCGCCGGGATGGCGATCTCGCTGGCCACCGCCGCCTTCGCCTTCAGCTCCGCCAGGACCGTCGGCGGGGAGGTCTCGCTGCCCGATGTGCAGGGCCTGGTCGCGCTGATCGCCGCCAACGCGTTCGTGCTGTTCTTCGCGCTGTCGTGGGGCGTGGTGGTCTGGGTGCTGCTAGGCGAGATGTTCCCCAACCGGATCCGAGCCGCCGCCCTGGGTGTCGCGGCGGCGGCTCAGTGGGTGGCGAACTGGCTGATCACGGTGACCTTCCCGGCGCTGTCGGCGTGGAACCTGCCGCTCACCTACGCCATGTACGCGCTCTTCGCCGTGCTCTCCTTCCTCTTCGTGGCCAGATGGCTCAAGGAGACCAAGGGCCGGCGGCTCGAAGAGATGGGGTGACACTCAGTCCCGGCGGTGGCGGTGCAGGCGCCGGCTGACGAAGGTGAAGATCATCGCCGATATCCAGACGAAGAACAGCACCTTGAACACGCCGGCCCCGCCGAAGATCAACCCCAACATCACCAGGACGAACAGGAACGGCAGGATCGGGCCGGGGCCGTGGTGACCACGCCAGGGGGGACCCGGCCGGCCGCGGTGGTGCGCCTCCCGGTGCTGGTGGTGCAGCGCCCGCATCTGCTTGCGCTGCGCGCGCATCGCCTCCCGCCAGTCGTTCGCGTCGTGCGGCGCGGCCGGCTCGCGGTAGCCCGGCACCTGGCTGCCCGGCAGGTCGGCCGTCACGTGGACCAGTTCGCCGACGGTGCGCGCCGCCAGGGTCTGGTCCAGGCGCTCGTCGAGCTCCTCGTGGTTCAGGCGGCCTGCCGCGAAGTGCTCGCGCAGGGCGGCCATGGTCTGCTCGCGCTCGGCGTCGCCGATGCGGAGATCGTTAGGGTCCATGCCGGATTGATTCCTCTCTCCGAGCCCGCCTGCCAGTGCGGCACTGGTCACGCCGGTCACTCCTCGCCCGGGTCGCCGTCGGCCAGGATCTGGTAGAGCTTGCGCCGGGTCTCACCCAGAGTCTTACGCGCTTCGCGGATTTGTGCGTCACTTCCGGTCTGCAGAATCTGCATCATCGCGAACGCGGACTGCCGGGCGGTGTCCCACAGGTCCGCCGTGTTGTCGTCGATGTCGGGCCGCATGTCGTCCCACGGGGCGCTGACCTCGTCGGCGTGCGCGTCGATGTAGGCCTGGCCGGACTCGGTGAGCCGGAACGTCTTGCGGCCTTCGTTCTCGACGGAGATGACCAGGCCCTCGTCGGTGAGCTGCTGCAACGCCGGGTAGACGGCGCCGGGGCTGGGCTTCCAGCCGCCTTCGCTGCGCTCGGCGATCTCCTGGATGATCTGGTAGCCGTTGCGCGGCTCCTCGGCCAGCAGTGCCAGGATCGCGGCGCGGACGTCGCCCCGCTTGGCCTTGCGCGGCCTGCCGCCCCAGCCTCGGTGCCCGCCGAACGGTCCGGGCCCCCAGGGGCCTCGCCCGAAGTCGAACGGGAACTGGCCGGGCCCGCGCCTGCCGCGGTGCCGGTGCTCGTGCGGGCCGCCGTGGTGGTGCTCGCGTCCCTGCTCGAAGGCGCCGGCCACGGCGTTGATCGCCTCACGGGCGGCCTTCTTGAACTCGTGCTTGTCGGGCCAGGGCCCGCCCGCCGCTTGTGCGTACGTCATCTGAGGTTCTCCTTCTGAGACTGTTCTCGACTCTTCAAAGATATATCTTTGGCATGTCGTTGGCAATGCGATCCGGCAAGTGAGACAGATCACCAAAAACTTCAGGAATCCGGGAACAGGATGGGGTGGGGGGCCGTTGTTCAGAGCAGACGAGGTCGTTCCGCGTCGGCAGGGCTGGGGGGTGCTGTCGCCGCGGAGACGACCTCGTCTGCGTTTCCGGCGAGTTTGGCGTACAGTCCGATCATGATGGGCCACACTCATGCGCTCACGGGGGCCATCGCCTGGCTGGGCCTGGCGCCGCCGTTGGCCGCGTTACCGCTGCTGAACGAGTCCTCACGCTTCATCGAGACCGGGATCATGGCCGCCGCCCTGGGCCCGACCGAGCTCATCGCGGGAGCGATCATCTGCGCGGGCGCCGCGATGCTGCCCGACCTCGACCACCCCAGCGCCACGATCGCCCAGACGTTCGGGCCGGTCACCTGGATGCTGAGCAAGGCGGTGTCCTGGGCGAGCGGGGGGCACAGAGGCGCCACGCACTCGCTGGCCTTCGCGGTGGCGATCGGGTTCGGCGCGCACTTCCTGGCCAACACCTATCCGATCGGCCGCGACATCATGGTCGTGCTGCTCATCGGGCTGGCCCTGCGCGCGCTCGGCATCGGCATCCCGGGCAAGAAGATCGCCTCCGCGCTGGTCAACATCGGGCTCACCGCCGGGCTCTACGCCGTCTTCATGTCGCAGGGGGTGGGCTACGCCTGGCTGGGGCTGGCCGTCGGGATCGGCAGTTTCGCGCACGTGGTGGGCGACTGCCTGACGGAGCGGGGCTGTCCGGTGCTCTGGCCGCTGTCGGTCAAGTTCCTGCTGCCGTGGAAGATCGGCATCAAGACCGGCAAGAAATTCGAGCAGAAGATCCTCGCCCCGGTGCTCTCGGTCGCCATCGTCGGCCTGCTGTTCTGGCGGCTGGCACCGGTTTAACTTGATGTCGAGATACTTTTCGAGATATCTTGACATCGAGACATCCGCCGCGACCTGGACTTAGGGTCACCTAATGTGCTGATCGTTTCCGAGGTGCGGCAGGATTCACTTAGCAACTGTCTATGGAGGAGGCGAACCACCGTGTCCGCGAACAGCTTCGGCAGCCGTGACACGCTACGCGTCGGTGACGCGAGTTATGAGATCTTCCGGCTGGATGCCGTCGAGGGCGCTGCCCGCCTCCCGTACAGCCTGAAAATCCTGCTGGAGAACCTCCTCCGCACCGAGGACGGCGCCAACATCACCGCCGACCACATCCGCGCGCTCGGCGGCTGGGACCCCACGGCCGCGCCGAGCGTGGAGATCCAGTTCACCCCCGCCCGCGTCATCATGCAGGACTTCACCGGCGTGCCCTGCGTGGTCGACCTGGCCACCATGCGCGAGGCCGTCCGCGACCTGGGCGGCGACCCGGCCCGCATCAACCCGCTGGCCCCCGCCGAGATGGTCATCGACCACTCGGTCATCGTCGACTACTTCGGGCACCCGGACGCTTTCCGGCGCAACGTCGAGCGCGAGTACGAGCGCAACCGCGAGCGTTACCAGTTCCTTCGCTGGGGCCAGACGGCCTTCGACGAGTTCAAGGTCGTCCCGCCCGGCACCGGCATCGTCCACCAGGTCAACATCGAGCACCTGGCCCGCGTCGTGATGACCAGGGACGGCAAGGCCTACCCCGACACCTGCGTCGGCACCGACTCCCACACCACGATGGAGAACGGCATCGGCGTCCTCGGCTGGGGCGTCGGCGGCATCGAGGCCGAGGCCGCGATGCTCGGCCAGCCGATCTCCATGCTGATCCCGCGCGTCCTCGGCTTCAAGCTCAGCGGCAAGCTGCCCGCCGGTGCCACCGCCACCGACCTGGTGCTGACCATCACCGAGATGCTGCGCAAGCACGGCGTGGTCGGCAAGTTCGTCGAGTTCTACGGCGACGGCGTCGCCTCCGTGCCGCTGGCCGACCGCGCCACGATCGGCAACATGAGCCCCGAGTTCGGCTCCACCTGCGCCATCTTCCCCGTCGACGGCCAGACCATCGACTACCTGCGCCTGACCGGCCGCTCCGAGGAGCAGATCGCGCTCGTCGAGGCCTACGCCAAGACCCAGGGCATGTGGCTCGACCAGTCGGCGCCCGAGCCGGTCTTCTCCGAGTACATCGAGCTCGACCTCGGCACCGTCGTGCCGTCGATCGCCGGCCCCAAGCGCCCGCAGGACCGCATCGCGCTGTCGGACGCCAAGCGCGCCTGGCGCGCCGCCGTCAAGGACTACGCGCCGGCCGACCTGGGCCCCGTCGACGAGGCGTCCGACGAGTCCTTCCCGGCCTCCGACTCCCCGGCGATCAGCCACAACGGCGCCGGCGACCAGCCGCACGCCGCCCACCTCAACGGCTCGCGGCCGCACAAGAAGGTGCCGGTCACGCTGGCCGACGGCACCTCCTTCGAGATCGACCACGGCATCGTCTCCATCGCCGCGATCACCTCGTGCACCAACACCTCCAACCCGTACGTCATGCTCGGCGCGGCCCTGGTGGCCCGCAACGCCGTCGAGAAGGGCCTGACCCGCAAGCCGTGGGTCAAGACCTCGCTGGCGCCCGGCTCGCAGGTCGTCACGGGCTACTTCGAGCGCTCCGGCCTCCAGCCGTACCTCGACAAGATCGGTTTCAACCTCGTCGGCTACGGCTGCACCACCTGCATCGGCAACTCCGGCCCGCTGGAGCCGGAGATCTCCGAGGCGATCCAGGCCAACGACCTCGCGGTCACCGCCGTGCTGTCCGGCAACCGCAACTTCGAGGGCCGGATCAACCCCGACGTCAAGATGAACTACCTGGCCTCGCCGCCGCTCGTGGTCGCCTACGCGCTGGCCGGGACCATGGACCTCGACCTCGACACCGAGCCGCTCGGCACGGGCGCCGACGGCAAGCCGGTCTACCTGCGCGACATCTGGCCGTCGCCCGAGGAGATCACCGAGGTGGTGCACTCCTCGATCGGGCGCGACATGTTCGTGCGCGACTACGCCGACGTCTTCGAGGGCGACGACCACTGGCGCTCGCTGTCCATCCCGACGGGCGACACCTTCGAGTGGGACCCCGACTCCACCTATGTGCGCAAGGCCCCCTACTTCGAGGGCATGCCGGTGGAGCCGGAGCCCGTCACCGACATCGCCGGCGCCCGCGTGCTGGTCAAGGTCGGAGACTCGGTCACCACCGACCACATCTCGCCGGCCGGCTCCATCAAGGCCGGCACCCCGGCCGCCGAATACCTGCGCGAGCACGGCGTCGAGGTCAAGGACTTCAACTCCTACGGCTCGCGGCGCGGCAACCACGAGGTGATGATCCGCGGCACCTTCGCCAACATCCGCCTGCGCAACCAGGTCGCGCCGGGCACCGAAGGCGGCTACACCCGCGACTTCACCCAGGCCGACGCGCCGGTGTCGTTCATCTACGACGCCTCGGCCAACTACGCCTCGGCGGGCACGCCGCTGGTCGTGCTGGCCGGCAAGGAGTACGGCTCCGGCTCCTCGCGCGACTGGGCGGCCAAGGGCACCGCGCTGCTCGGCGTCCGCGCCGTCATCGCCGAGTCCTACGAGCGCATCCACCGCTCCAACCTGATCGGCATGGGCGTGCTCCCGCTGCAGTTCCCCGAGGGGGTCACGGCGGAGTCGCTCGGGCTGACCGGCGAGGAGACGTTCGAGATCAGCGGCGTCACCGCGCTCAACGAGGGCGGCATCCCGCGGACCGTGCACGTCAAGGCCGGCGACGTGGAGTTCGACGCGGTGCTGCGCATCGACACCCCCGGCGAGGCCGACTACTACCGGCACGGCGGCATCATGCAGTACGTGCTGCGCGGCCTGCTCGCCAAGTCCTGACCGCGCGTCCAGGCGTCCCGGGCCCACGCTCCGGCCATGAGCCGGGGCGCGGGCGCCGGGGGCCCGGCCGCCTGGCGGCAGGGCACGGGCGCGATCCTCAGCCGCCCGCATCGGGGGCAGCCCATCACCCGGTCAAGGGGAGCCGCCAGGCGGACATCACCGCCTGGCGGCTCTTTGGCGTCCCGGCGGTGGCGCGCTCGGGAGCTCCCCAATTCGGGGGTCGCGGCGCGCTCGGACGGACGCCGCGGGACGTTCCGGGCGAGGGGCGTCTTCCGGCATGTTCCGCCTGATGGTGGCGTTGAGGTGCCGCAGGGTGTGGCTGGTTCAGGAGAGTGCGCGGGAGGGGGCCGACCAGGTGTCGCAGGCGCTGGGGGAGAGCGTCTGGTAGCCGCGCTTGAGCCAGCGGGCGCGGGTGGCGCCGCTGCCGTGACCGCGGTGGCCGTCGGCGTCGTCCCCGCTCGCCCTGGTCGCCTCCAGCAGCGCCGCCCAGTCGCGGTCCGTACGGTCCAGTGAGCGCCATACGCTGCCCAGGAACACGCCGGACAGGCAGTCGGCCTGCAGCTCGTAGCGACGGCTCAGCTCCGCCTGAGGCTCTTTCCCGGCCCGGACGGCGGACTCGTAGCGAGCCCTGATGCCGGTCAGGCTCTGAACGTGGTGGCCGTACTCGTGGGCGGCGACCTTGAGCGGGTAGAGGTCCGCGCGGTCCTCGATCCAGTGACCGGTGAGCGGGAAGACCAGCCTGCCCCGGTTCGTGCAGTAGAAGGCGGCGGCATCCTGCGGCCACAGAACGCCGCACACCCGGTGCTCGGGAGCCTCGTAGAAGCGTACGGCGGGCTTGCGGAAGGGCAGCCGGGCTCGGGCCAAGTGCGCCGACCACGATTTATCCAGACATTTCAGGACCGCCGTCAGGTATTCGCGGGTCCGAGGGATGCCGCCCTGGATGATCTCCGGTTCGGCGCACGAACCCGTGGCCAGCTTGCCGGTCCCCACCAGCGGATCCCGGTACGGTGCCGCCTGCGCGACCGCCGCCGGCAGAAGGACGGCCAGACGCGTGACCACCATGAGCATGCCCCAAGCCGGTCCGCCCTTGCGCGCGCCCCAAGCCGGTCCGACCTTGGGCGTGCTCTGAGCCGACTTGGCCCTCCGCTCCCGAACGTGGCCCCAGCCCCAAAGTAGCTATGTGAGACATCACGATTGCGGTTCGTGGTCGTCACGGGTGGGTGAATGAAGCTGATTGGTCTGGGTTTCTGCTTGATCGTGTTGGTGTCGGAGGCGGTCGGGTGGAGGGCGGTTCGGGTGCGTCGGGAGTGGGAGCCAGAGGATCTGATCGCGGCGTGGACGCTGCTGGACGGCGACTGGGAGCTGGTGGGGAACAAGTCCGGGGCGACGCGTCTGGGGTTCGGTCTGCTGCTGAAGTTCTTCGAGCAGGAGGGCCGGTTCCCGCGGCATGCGGGCGAGGTCCCGAAAGCCGCCGTTGACTACGTGGCGGGGCAGGTGAAAGTCGATCCGGACCTGTTCGCGGAGTACCGGTGGTCAGGGTCGACGATCGAGTACCACCGCAAGCAGGTGCGGGAGGCGCTGGGGTTTCGAGAGGCGACCCGGGCGGATGAGGATGTGCTGGCCGAGTGGCTGGCGGACAAGATCTGCCCGATGGTGTTCGCCGACGAGGGCCTGCGGGCGGCGCTGCTGCGACGTTGCCGGACGTTGAAGATCGAGCCGCCGGGCCGGATCGACCGGATCGCAGGCGCGGGCCGGGTGCGGTTCGAGCGGGAGTTCTGCCTGCATGTGCTGAACGGGTTGTCGGCGAACTCGGCGCGGTCGCTGCGGGAGCTGGCCACGGGTGAGGACGGGTTCTTGTTGGAGTTGAAGTCCGACCCGGGCCGGTTGGGGCTGGAGACGCTGCTGGAGGAGATCGTCAAGTTGCGGCGGGCGAAGGCGCTCGGCCTGTCGGCGGATCTGTTCGGCGGGTACTCCGATCGGCTGGTGGCCTCCTGGCGGGCGCGGGCGATGGCCTCGCACCCGCGTCGGACTTCGCGGCGATGCAGCCGCCGGTCCGGTTGACGTTGGTGGCCGCGCTGGCGTGGTCGCGGACGACGGAGATCACCGACGCGCTGGTCGATCTGTTCATCGGCCTGGTATCGAAGTTCAACACTCGGGCGGAACGGAAGATCGAGAAGGCGATCGAGGCCGAGGCCAAGAAGGTGCACCGCAAGACCGAGAAGCTGTTCTCGATCGCCGAGGCCTCGCTGCGGACGCCGGAGGGCACGGTCCGGCAGGTGGTGTTCCCGGCTGTGCCGGGAGGGGAGGCGACGCTGCAGGCGCTGGTCGCCGAGGCGAAGGCGGACGCCAAGGCCTATAAGGCCCGGGTGCGGACGGTGCTGACCAGCTCGTATTCGAACTACTACCGGCGGATGCTCCCGAAGCTGCTGGCGGCGATTGAGTTCAAGTGCAACAACACCGCCTACCGGCCGCTGATGGACGCTGTGGACCTGCTGCAGCGCTACGCCGACATCCCCAACGCCACCCGCAACTACGACGCCTCGGAGAACGTCCCGATCAAGGGCGTGGTGCCGGACGGCTGGCTGGAGGCGGTCGTCGACGAGAACGGGATCATCGAGCGGGCCTCGTATGAGCTGTGCGTGATCGTGTCGCTGAAGGACGCGCTGCGCCGCCGCGAGATCTACGTCGCCGGGGCCCGCCGCTGGCGCAACCCCGAGGAGGACCTGCCGACGGACTTCGAGGACAACCGGGACGTCCACTACGAGGAACTGCGTCAGCCGCTGGACGCCGGCGTGTTCATCGCCACGCTGCAGGAGGCGATGCGCGCGGCGATGGCGGCGTGCGGGGAGGCGGTCCGCAGGAACCGCTCGGGCGGGACGAAGGTGAAGACGCTGCGCGGCGAGGCGCGCTGGCATATCCCCGACTTGGGCAAACTTCAGGTTCCGGAGAACCTGCGTGCCCTGCACACCGAGGTCGCCGCCCGGTGGGGGATCATCGACCTGCTGGACTTCCTGAAGGAGTCGGACTTCGTCACCGACTTCACCGACGCGTTCACCACGGTCGCCACGAGGGAGGCGACCCCGCGGGAGGTGATCCGCAAGCGGCTGCTGCTGGTGCTGTACGCGCTCGGCACCAATGTGGGGATCAAACGGGTCGCTGACGGCGGCCGCCACGGCGAGACCGAGGCCGCGCTGCGCGCGACCCGGCATCTGTTCGTCAACCGCGACAACCTCCGCGCGGCGATCGCGACCCTGGTCAACGCCACCTTGAAGATGCGGGATCCGCTGTGGTGGGGCAACGGCACCGCCTGCGCCAGCGACTCGAAGAAGTTCGGGTCGTGGTCGTCGAACCTGATGACCGAGTATTCCCCTGGGGTCGCTGGCCTGTTGCGTGATGTTGCATAGTCCTCCCGGTTGAGGGTTTTGCAGCGCTTCTCCTAGTGTGTGGCTCTTGTGGCTGGTGTTGTTCTGATGCCAGTTGGAGCGAGGAGATCGATGCGGGCGTTCCCGGTGAAGTTGCCGTCTGGGGTGCGGTATTGGACGGTGCTGAATGAGGACCTGGTCGTGATCGAGGGCGCGGACGCGTTCTTGCGGCAGGTCAGGTTCGGGCGCGACGGCGCCGAGTCGACGAGCAAGGCGTACGCGGGCGGAATCGCGCTGTTCCTGCGGTGGTGCCGCAGGACGGGGCGGGATTGGCGGACGGCGGCCGCGGACTTCGGCCTGTTCATGACGTGGCTGCGGCACGCACCGAAGGAGGTCAGCGGTCTGAACGCCGACCCTGTGGGCGCGGAGGTGCTGGCCGGGCCCGGCCGGGAACCGGTCCGCGGTGCCCGGCGGATCAACGCGGTGCTGACCGCGGTCCGCGGCTTCCTGGTCCACGCGGTCACTGCGGGCGAGGCGCCCCAGCAGGTGCTGGCGCAGATCTATGAGCTGGCCGATGATCTGGATCTGCCGCTGGAGGCCCGCGGTGAGGACGCCGGCATGTCGTGGCGGATGCGAGCGCGACACCGGCTGCACGAGCCGGAAGAACCGGTCGATCGGGCCAGCGATGAGGAGATCGTCGCCCTGCTACACGCCTGCTTGTCGGCCCGTGACCGGCTGATCGTGCTGCTGATGGCGCGGGCGGGACTACGGCGCGGCGAAATGTGCGGGCTGCGACGCAGCGATCTCCACCTGATGCCGGACTCACGGCCGCTGGGCTGCGAAGCCCAGGGCGCCCATCTGCACGTCATCCGCCGCGACAACCCGAACGGGGCGTGGGCCAAATCGCGTCGTCAGCGCGCAGTGCCAGTCGACTTCCTGCTGGTTCAGGCCTATGACCAGTACGTGTTCGAGCGGGCGGAGATCCCGCAAGCCCAGGCCAGCGACTTCGCGTTGATCAACCTGTTCCGCGGGCCGGTCGGGGCGCCGATGCGGCCGGACGCAATCAACGATCTGATCACCGCGCTGTGCTCGCGGGCTCGGCTCGATCGCCAGGTCACGCCGCATCAGCTCAGGCACGCTTATGGAAGTAACGTCGTGGACGCCGGCGGCACCATCGACGAGGTCCAGGAACTGCTCGGGCACGCCTCCATGCGGTCGACCCAGGTCTACCTGCATCCCGACCCCGCCCGGCTGCGGGCCGCGGTCGAGCGCGTTCCTAGCCCGCGGCGGATGGACGGGGCCGCCTGGTGACCGCCCTCCTCACCGCGGCGGCCGTCCCCACGGCCGCCGCGCAGCTCGGGCTGCCCGATGCCGTCCTCGACGAGGCCGCTCTGCGGCTCGTCCCGCTGCTCGACGCGGCCTTCCTGGCCGAGATCCGCTGGGACTCGGCCCTGCGGATCTTCCACATGCCCGCAGATCACCCGCTGCTGGGCTGGCCGGCCTGCCGCGTCGGCGGCTGCCAGAACCGAGCCGGTGGAGCGGCCCGGATCTGCACCTCGTGCCGCCGTAGGCTCCCCAAGCACGGGCTGAGCGAGAACGACATCCACCTACTTCCTCCTCCTGCGAGGGTCGTGCGGCTGGAGACCTGCGCGGTGACCGGCTGCCCGCGGATCCGGATCTCCTCACGGCGGCCGCTCTGCAACTCCCACTCCTGGGAACAGCAGGAGATCCGCAAGCTGACCTTGGAGGAATTCCTGGTCCACCCCGAGGCGCGGCCGCGAGAGAGCTTCGGGCCCTGCGCGGTGGTGGCCTGCCTGCGCGATCGGATCAGCAGCCTGTGCTCCTACTGCGACGCCCACTACAAAAGGATGCTCGCCCTGCAGAAGACCGGCCAGGACGTGGACGAGCCGCACTGGCAGGCGACCGAGCCGCCGATCCCCGAAGCCGGGATCGTCAACCTGCGCGGCCTGACGCCGCTGGCGGTCCTGCAGGTTCTCTATGGGCTCCAGCAACGCACGCGCGACGGAGTGAAGACCAAGCCCGAGATGATCCGGATCGTCATCGACGACCTGCGCCGTTGCCAGGTCACCTCGGTCGCCGATCTCTCCGAGCCGACCGACAAGGGCAAACGGTCGATCTCCAACTCGATCGCCCGGCACGTCTATCGAGCCTTCCTCGACCCCGAAGCGGAGAGGACCAAGGACATCTGGGACCTGGCGGCGTTCGGGTTCGGCGGACGCCTGAACTTCACGAAGATCTCCCAGTGGTGGCTGCGCGAGGCCATCAAACAGTGGGCTCTCGACGACCTGCCCAAACGCCGCGGCGACGGCGCCCGCGGCTTCGTTCAGCACCACGTGAACTGCGCGGTCTTGCTCTCGGCGAGTCTGCGCGCCGTCCGCGACGACCACGGCGAGATCCCCTCCCAGCTCGGCCGCGCCGACATCGAGAGCTACCTGCACCGGCTCGCCTACCAGGAGGCGAACGACAAGCTCACCCACAAAGCGCGGGCTCGGATCGTCCGCCAACTCAAGCGGATGCTGGCCCGCGTCCGCAGCCTCGGGCTGACCCGCCCCGGGCAGGCCGCCGCCGGCCTGCCCGACGACTTCGTGCTCTTGACCAGCGACGTTCCGCAGGAACCCGAGGACGACGAACCCGGCCGAGACCTTCCACCGGAGATCATGCGGCAGCTCTGCGAACACCTGCCGCA
The DNA here is from genome assembly GCF_014646515.1 of Nonomuraea glycinis. Taxonomy (GTDB): domain Bacteria; phylum Actinomycetota; class Actinomycetes; order Streptosporangiales; family Streptosporangiaceae; genus Nonomuraea; species Nonomuraea glycinis. Next base: position 10,526 of record NZ_BMNK01000008.1, on the reverse strand, counting down.
GTTCGAGGAGCTGGCCAGGACCAGCCGCGAGGTCCGCGTCGCCGTTGAGCTGGCCATTGACACCGGCCGTCGCCCCGATGACATCTGCGAACTGCCGTGGGACTGCCTGGACCGCGACGACAATGGCGACCCCGTACTCATCTACGACAACCGCAAACGCAACCGGCTCGGCCGCCGCCTGCCGATCCCCGAGGTCACCGCCGAGCTGATCACACAGCAGAAGAAGCACGTCCGAGAACGGTATCCCGACATCCCGATCGCCGAACTGAAGCTGCTGCCCTCACCCCGCAAGAACCCCGACGGCACCCGCCCGATCGGCGACTCCAGCATGAGCGAACGACACCGGCTCTGGGTCGACAACCTGCCGCCGCTGCTGCTGACCGACGGCACCGAGTTCGACAAGGCCCAAGTGGTGCCCTACGCATATCGTCACACCTACGCCCAACGCCACGCCGACGCGGGCGTCCATGTCGACGTGCTCCGTGAACTCATGGATCATCGGCTGCTGGACACGTCGAAACGGTATTACCGCGTGGGCGAGACGCGGCGCCGCGAGGCCGTCGACCGGGTCGCCACGCTGCAGTTCGACCGGCACGGCAACCGCATCTGGCAGCAGGCCAAGGCGCTGCTGGACTCCGAACACGCCCGCCGCGCCGTCGGTGAGGTCGTCGTCCCGTTCGGTGTCTGCGGCGAGCCGTCCAACGTCAAGGCCGGCGGGCACTCCTGCCCGTTCCGGTTCCGCTGCGTGGGCTGCGACCACTTCCGCACCGACGTCTCCTACCTGCCCGACCTGCAGGCCTACCTCGACGACCTGCTACGCAACCGGGAACGGCTGCTGGCCGCCGCCGACGTCGACGAATGGGCCCGGGCCGAGGCGATGCCGTCGCACGAGGAGATACGCCGAGTCCGCCGGCTCATCAACCGGATCAAGGACGACCTCGGCGAACTGACCACCAAGGAACGCGCCGAGATCGACCAGGCCGTCGCTGCCGTCCGGCGACATCGCACCGTGATGCTCGGCATGCCTCGCATCCGCCAACCCCTGCCCGACGTCCGCCCGGAGCGCTCAGCATGACCACCTCGTCCCCCGAAACCGTCGACGCCCGCACCACCTCGTTGGCCGAAGGCCGCCGGGCCGACTCCGCCCGACGCCGCCAGCGGGTGCTCAAGGCCCTCAACGAGGCCGCCGCCTCCGGCGAGGAGATCAGCGTCTCGGCGATCGCCCGCAGGGCAGGTGTCGACCGCACCTTCTTCTACCGGCACCGCGACCTGCTCGAACAGCTCCACGCGCTGGAGGCCCAACCGCCCAACACTGCCGGAGTCGGCCCCACCGTCAGCAGGGCCTCGCTACAGGCCGACCTGGCCAACGCCCAAGCCCGCTGCACCCGGCTGGCCGGACGCGTCCACCAGCTCGAGAAACGGCTGTCGGAGATCCTTGGTGAACAGGCCTGGCGCGAGTCCGGCCTCGGGGCCCCCGACGACATCGAACAGCTCAAAGCCCGCATCACGACCCTGGAACAACAGGTCGTCGACATGCGACTCCGCAAGGAGGAACTGACCGACGAACTCGACGCCGCCCGCGCAGCCAATCGCGAGCTAATTGCTCGCGTCAACAGCTCCAATGGCCATCGTTGATGGCTTCCCAGGCTGTCGGCTCGTCAACCGTGCAGCCTGGGTATGTCCACCATCCTCCGCATAGGCCAACAGAGGCGGCTTAGTGAAGCAACTAACGAGGTGGGGTTTTCGCGAAGCGAAGCATGATCACCGTTCTCGGCGCCCCCAGCACAAGGCTGGTAACGAACCTGGCGCGAGCGCGATCTCCCGGTATCGCAGCCAACTCTGCCATCAGCTCCTCAGCAAATCGGTCTCGCTTGTCCCTGCCTAGAAGCGACGCCACGGCGAGCACGAACCATTGGTGCGCGGGATGGACCAGTTCGCTGGGCAATTGCCGTTGTTTGGCCCACCCCCGGAAGGAGATGGTGACTGCCAGCCGGGAGAACGCCCGGAACACGTCTGCGAGGATGAAGACCGACGGCTTCGCCATGCGCCATACGGACGGAAGATTGAGCGTGAGCCTCTCAGGGGGCACGATGGCGCTCAAAGCGAGCCACAGCGCGCTGAGGAGCTTGAAGATCGTGGGCGGGCCATGCTCAAGATCTTCGAGCCAGTCGGCAGTGTGGTCGATGCCTGATCGCTTCTCCCAGCACCGAGCGGCCCAGCGCACGATGCATCGGGAAAGCCGGTGGGTGCCTCCCAAGATTTCGTTGACCACGAGCGCGAGCGCGATGGTGAGAATGATCTGCTGTGTTGTCACAGATCACCACCGGCATCGCTCGCCATGCCGAGTCTCGACGATGGGATGCGCCCCCATGCGATCAACAACTTTTCCACCTGGGTGCGACCTTCGGGCGTGAGCTCGAAGGTCTGTCGTGGTGGACGACCCGGAGTCGGGTTGCGAAGTTCGAAGCTGCCGATGGCCCACCCCAGCCCGGTGAGCCGATCGAGGTTGTTATAGACGGTCGGGGCCAGGCGCATGGTCTGCTTTTTGATCTCGTAGCCGTGGAGCCCATGCGGAGATCTCCAGAGGACCTCGGCCACGTCGATGAACGGCTCAGTTAGCCGCTCGGGCATCGTCATACCCAAACATTACTATAAAAAGCACCTTGCATATTAAAAATAAGGAGGTCCTAGGCTGCACCAGGAGCGGGTTGCCGCAAGGGTCCCAGACGAAGTCGCGCCGCGCGAGCGGCCAACGCAACTCTGGCCGACTCCTCCCCGACAGCCGTCAGGCGGTAGTACCGACGTCGGGGACGACCTTCAGCGCGAGGGTCGACTTCTTCCCAGGAGCTCTCCAACCAACCAGCCTCCTCGAGGCGCATCAGGATCGGATACAGAGTGCCAGCCTCCAAGCCGGCCACCTGGACAAGTTCGAAGCCATAGCGCTTTTCTCGGGGGTCTGCGAGGAAGGCTTGCAAGACCAGGAGCGTTGGCGTCGTGAACCTCATGCTCGTATTCTACATAGGTACATTAGCGAACTCTATATAGGGTCGACGTCAGCTGCTGCTTGATGAGCGGTGCCTTGACGGCAATCTCCGCAGAGTCGGCCCGAAGAGCATCAGCCCCTTGCACCACAGGCGTTGCATCAACTACTCTCAGCAACAAGGCCGTTGAGCTGCGCGCATGAACGACAATCAGCGCCTCCGGCCAGCGTCACCCCCGGAGAACGAGTGCCACGCCCGGTACGGCGGTCACGGCGTCATGATCTACTGGCACGTCGACCGGAAATCGGTGTGCGTCTACTCCCAGCTTCGCTCCTGCAACGCCTCCGAGGTCGCCGCGATGATGGAGGGCGTGCTGCGGCACTGCACGGACGCCACTATCGATCGCCAGTACACCGATACCCACGGCCAGTCCCTGGTCGGGTTCGCGTTCTCTCACCTGCTGGGGTTCAAGCTGCTGCCGCGGATGAAGAACATCGCCCGCCAGAAGCTGGCGCGGGCCGACGCCGATGACCAGGTCCCGGCTTGCCTGACCGGCATGGTCGCCGACAAGCCGTCGACTGGGAGATCATCGCCCAGCAGTACGACCAGATGGTCAAGTACGCCACCGCCCTCCGGTTGGGCACGGCCGAGGCTGAGCAGGTGCTGCGCCGCTTCACCCGCGGAGGCCCCAAACACCCCACCTACAAGGCCATCGAGGAACTCGGCAAGGCGGTCAAGAGCATCTTCGTCGCCGATTACATCGCCTCGCAGGAACTGCGCCGCGAGATCCACGAGGGCCTGCAGGTCGTGGAGAACTGGAATTCGGCCAACACCGACCTGTTCTACGGCAGCGCCGGCACCATCCCCGGCAGCGACAAGGAGCACCAGGAGGTCTCCATGCTCAGCCTCCACCTGCTCCAGTCCGCACTGGTCTTCATCAACACCCTGCTCGTCCAGTCCGTCCTCAAGGACCCCGCCTGGCAGCAGCGACTGACCGACGCCGACAAGCGAGGACTTTCGCCCCTGTTCTGGTCCAACGCCAATCTGTACGGCACCATCGACATCGACATGGGCCGCCGCCTCGACCTCGGCCTCGCGGCCTGACCGATCCCGCTCTCTCGATTACGTGGCGGCGGTGGAGGCGTTCGCGGCGAACAACGCGGTCATCTTGGCGTTGGCCGAGGAACTGGCCGCAGGCACAATCGAGGCGACGCTGGCCACGTCGGACCTGGACTTGGGTGTGAAAACCATGATGGGGGTGCATTCCCCCCGAGGTGGCACGGTGAGGTAAACGGTGCCGCGTACCAAGCTGTCGCGCTCCAGAGCGCACAGCGTCCCGGTAAGGACCATCTACGTGACGCCGTCAAGACGAGATCGTAGCTCGGTGAACCTCAGCGGATGCTCCTGCAGCTCGCCTTACGGAGACTTTGCGACTGTCTCAGAGCGCCGGCGTCGCACCAGGAGGAAACGGGCCACGACGAAGCCAATACTCACGGCAGCCGCCATCCACACGACCGTCTTGCCGATGGCCTCGATCACCTCGTTCCTGCCGGGCAGGAGCACGACCATCTGGACAGCGGCGCCGACCGGCACCGTCAATCTGGCGAGCAAACCAATCACGCCCGGCCGCCTGACGCATGCACCAACGCAACCCAAAGGCCCTCCGAAGGTTACGCTGGCGAACCACCGCACAACTTCGGACTCATACCAGGGGAACCGCCCGCCGCTACGGATGGTGTCCACGATGCTGTAGGCAGCCGTGGCCGCGAGCAGGGCCAGCACTCCAGCGGCGGCGCCTTGCGCCAGTGCCACGGGCCGACTCTCTTCGGTGCGTGTGACCAGCCACCCCGCTGCTACCGCCAAACCCGCCCAAGCCCAGCCGGAGTCGAGCAGTGTGCTCGCGATTTCCGCACCTGACCACCCGCTGGTGGTGTAGGCACGGCTTTCAAGGTCGGCGAAGCTGCCGGAGATGGCGTTGACGAGGGAGGTCGCCGCACCGAATCCCCCTCCGACCGCCAGGACACTCACCACGATCCCCGCAAGCCGGGTCACATACGAGCGGTCCCGCCGTCGACGGCCATGTCGCTGATCGTTAGTCATACACGGTGCCTTCCTATTACACAAAGCATGATGTGCGGCAGCTGGCCAGCTCGTTCGAGTTGGCCAACCCACCGGCTGATCGTAAGATCTACTTCCACTGCCGAAGCTTCGTGGACACTGACTCGCCATTACCCAGAGCTACTTTGGCCTCATCGTGCGGACCCGAGTGGAAGGCCACCTGGCAGCCATTCACCAGGCCGCTTCTATCGCCGGCGGCGAGGAGTTCGAGAGTTGTGGATCTGAAGGTCCCTGGTAGAGCAAGGGGGTGACCCGTCCGTCGTCCAGCCTGCTTAGCGGGTAGAAGTTCCCCACGACCAGCAGGTGGCGCCCGGTAGCGTCATAGCGGATCAGGTTCCACCAGGCGCTGGTCTTGCCGTGGCGGTCCACGCTGAGCAGCGTGCGAATCTTGCGGCCGTCTGTGACGGAATATTCATCAATGGTGTAGCGATGCGGTTGCCGGCCGTCGGACAGATGGGTGCGGCCGATCAGCATGCTTCGCCCATCCGGGCTGATCGCTGAGGCCTTGGCCTCCTGTCCTCGGGCCACGACGCGGCTGATGGCGAGCGTGGTGCCGGCGGCGGCGGCGTCCAGGACCCGGGCCTCGGATTTCACCACGAAACCGAGCACGCGGCGATCAGCCGCCCATGAGAGGTTCCTGATCTGTCCCGCGGCGTCCGTCGTCCAGGTGCGTCTCGTCCCTGCGGGCAGATCGACGACTGTGAGCTGGGCCCCGGGGCAGAAGCGCAACATTTTACCTTGACCGCACACCTTGCCGTCGAGGCTGTAGGCAAGTCGAGTGCCGTCACTGGTAAGGGCAAGAGAGCTCGCTGTCGTACCGATCACCTTAGGGATCACATCGCGAACCAACTCGGCTGGTTTCCCTTGTTCATCGACCCGAGCTCGGTAGAACCTCGTGCTGCTTACCTGTGTCTCGCGGGACATCACGCTCTGGGCAATATAAAAGGTCGCACCGTCGCCGGCGCCTGCGAGCAGATATCCACCGGGCTCCCGGAAGCTTCCCTCCGGGGTCGGGGGCAGCCCGAGTCGACTCGCGACCTTCCCGGTGCGGGCGTCGTGGACCGTCACGCCGTCATTGCCGGCGATCAGCAGGAAACGCGGACCACCAAGGGTTTGCGTTGCAGGCCCGGTTGGGGTCGTGCCGCCTGTTCCGGCCACCATGGCGGCGACTGTGCCAATGAGCACGACGACAAGTGCGGCCGCGAGCGGAACCGCCAGGGCGAACCGGCGCCTGGGAACGATGGTCTTTGTTCGCGCCGCCTGTTCGGCAGGGCGCAAGTTTTCCGGGCGAACCTGCTCCGCGTCGGCGGTGAGGGCATCACGGAGCTGATCTTCGAGCCATGACGTCATCGATTTCCCTCCAGTTTGACGGTGAGTGCCTTCAGGGCTCGAAAGACGGTCGATTTCACCGTGCCACGGCTGATTCCCATGGCTTCGGCGGTTTCTGCCTCGGACAGGTCGAGGTAGTAACGCAACACCACGGCTTCTCGCTGGCGGCGAGGTAAGGCGCGTACTGCCTCCGACACCTCCCGGCGTGTCTCTCCGAGCAACGTGGCAGCCTCCGCCGACCGAAATGGCATCTGCCTATCGCCGGTGAACCTGCTCATGATGGACCGGCGCCGGTGAACCATGCGGCATCCGTTCACCACACTCGCCCGAAGGTAGGGCAGTAATCGATCACGGTGGGTCAACCTGCTCCACCGGCGGTGCAGTGCCGCAAAGGCGTCCTGGACGACGTCCTCGGCCGTTTCCTGATCGCCCACCAGCAGGAACGCCAACCGGACCAGGCCCAGCCGTTGAGTCAGGAACAGTTCGGCCACGACAGCCTCATCCATGGCCGCAGCAGGCGGCACTCCCTGCGGCGGTGGCGCTGGTTCTTCCACCGCTCGTTGAATCGCGAATCGCATACCTCTTCCATGCATATTCGCTGTCCAGGTTGCCTTGTGAGACGGAAGTCACATTTGCTGAGAAGCTGGTCCAGCAAAAGCTCTGGATCGCCCGGCGGCATCGCCCCCAAGGCCGCGGAAAGATGGTCGAGTAGTTGGCGTCCTTCGGGCAGCAGATGATAGCGGAGCAGCGTTGGCAGGGCGTCCGACGACCCATGCAGCCTGGGCTGACGACCTTTCGCCGGGCCGATTCTCTTCAGGAAAGAGCCCTTCCGTGAAGTAACCTGGCTCCATGCTGTCCTCCACCCCCAGCTCGGCGTCTCTGCTCGCCGGGCGGGATCACGCCGAAATCAGTTCACGAAAGGTGGTCGGGCTCTCCGAACGCCTCGATCCGGCCGACGACAGCCTCACAGCCTGGACGGAGCGCTACCTTGATCTGGCCGTGCGCGGAGTCCGCTCAGCGGAGGTCACCACCAAGATCTCCCGGCATCTGGAGCGCTTCGGCGCCTGGATCACGGGCGGTCTCGGGCATGACCGGCTCTCGGCCGTCACCCCGCGTGAGGTCGCCGCCTGGCGCGACCACCTGGCCACCGCCGGCAACCGCCGCCGCGACAACACGTCCGCGCCGATGGCGCCGGCGACCGTCAACAACCACCTCGCGCACCTGTCGGCGCTGTTCACCTGGATCACCGCGCACGCCCCCGAAGGGCTGCTGCGCCAAGGCGACCCGACCAAGAAGGTCGTCCCGCTACCCCTGCCCGCCCCGCAGCCGCGAGCGCTGGCCGCCGCCCAGGTGCGCACTGTCAAGAACGTCGTGGACCGGATCGAGACCTTCCACGAGCTCAAGGGCCGCCGTCACCGCGGAGCCGCCACGCCCCGGGCGCACGCTCACGCCCGCCCGCTGCGCGACCGGGCCATCATCTACCTGCTGTTCGGCACCGGGCTGCGCCGCGCGGAGCTGGTCGGCCTGAACCTGGATCAACTGGAACCGGCCGACCCCGAGCGACTGCGCCAGGCCAAGAAGGCGCACCTGGTCAGCGTGCGCGGCAAGGGCCGCACCAGCCGCACCGTGTTCCTGGGCCGCGACGCCCGCCAGGCGCTGGCCGGCTACCTCGACCAGGAGCGGCCCGGCGACGCGGCCGCCAGCGCCGGCCCGGCCGCGCTGCTGCTGTCGGCCGCCTCCATCGCCGCCCGCCGCCCCGACGGCCGCCTGTCACCCCGCTCGATCAACACCATCGTCGGCGAGATCGGCCGCCTGCACGACGCCCAGACCACCGACCCTGACCGCAAACTCGGCACCCTGCGCCCGCACGACGCCCGGCGCACCTTCGCCTTCCAGCTCTCCCAAGCCTCCGGCCACAACCGCGCCGAACTCGAACGCCGCCTCGGCCACGCCAACGACCGCTACCTACGCCTGTACACCAACCCACCCGACGACATCGCCGCCGACTACGTCGAAGACCTATGACCGCGAGACCTAGGTGAGCGCCCTGTCGGGAAACCATCCAATCCCGACACTTCCACGACGGCGCCGTAGCGCGATCAAGGCCTACCTGGCGGCTGGGAACACGTTCGGGAGCAGGAGGTCAACCACACACAGTCACCAACGTCACCCAGGGCTACTTTGGGGCTGGGGCCACGTTCGGGAGCAGAGGGCCAACTTGAGCGGTGTGGCCGAAGGAGAACCGGGCGGCACGGTTCGGGCGGAGCCGAGCGGCGTGGTCGCAGCGGATCCAGACCGACGGGTGGCCGGCGTGAGCAGTGGCCAACTGCGGGGGATGAGGACGCGCACGATCACGCAGCTTAGAGGAGCGAGGGCTTGTGCCACCGGCGGGTGACGGACGGTCTCCTGTGGCAGGATGAGGCTGCCACCCGGCGAACCAACATTTCGCCGGGTGGCAGAAGTCCCGCTAGATCATGTCGGTGATCCAGTCGGTGACCTCGTGGATGACCTCATCGGAAGCGATGCCGATCCTGCTGCTGAACCGCTGAGGGGAGACACTGCGAACGTGCTCCACCATGGCCCAGCTCGGCTTGTCCAGGCCGGTGCCCTCACAGCCGATCGGGATGTGGTTGTCCCACCCCCGATTCGTCGTGGTCAGCGGGACAATGATCTTCACAGGGGTCGCCGTGTTGAAGTCGTCGTTGCTGATGACGAGCACCGGGCGACGGTAGCCCTGCTCGCGACCACTCGGCTCGCCCAGGTTAGCGAGCCAGATCTCGCCCTGGATTACCCTCATCGCTCTCCTCGGGAAACGTGATGAGCCCCTCCCACTCGGGCGCGATGCGCCTGGAGCGGGGAAGCGGCCCTTGAACCAGCTGGGATTCGGCTAGATAGTCGGCCCACCCTTGTGGGTCCGTCCTCTGGGTGTGCTCGATCTGCTCCGCGACGTGCTGCCAGCGGTGCTTCTTCTCCATCTCCCGGATGGCCTGGTCGATGATCGCGGTCATGGGTTCACCTGCCTTTCTCGCCAGTGCTGCGATCCTGTCTCTGGTCTGGACGCTGACGCGAATCGTCGTGGCCTTCGGTTTCATCTGCATACTCCCAAAGCTACGTCAACGTCTGTGGGCGAACCCTACATCCACTCAGTTACCCTCGCAGCATGTATGGCAACAGAGAGTAAAGATGATTGACTCGCCTGCATGGCTAACGAGGCATTGATCCTGATCATCGGTGGTTTAGCCGTTTTCGTGGGGGCGATCGTCCAGGGGGCCGTGGGTTTCGGGCTCGGGCTGGTCGCCGTGCCGGTGCTGGTGCTGCTGGAGCCGGCCGTGATGCCCGGTGCGATCCAGGTGGTCAACATGACGTTGCCGCTGTTCACCCTGGCTGCGGAGTGGCGGCGGGTGGACTGGCGGGGGATCGGTTTCGCGGTCGCGGGAAGGCTGCCGGGGAGCGCCATCGGTGCATTCATCGTGGTCTACATTTCTGTCTACACCTTAGGTGTCCTCGTCGGCGTCATGGTGCTCGTGGCAGTGGGGCTCACGGCCCGCGCGGTGAGCCTGCCGCGCAACGGGTTCACGATGACCGGGGCCGGGTTCGTCTCGGGGATCACCGGCACGGCGACGGGCATCGGCGGGCCGCCGATCGCGCTGATCTACCAGACGGCCAAGGGGCCGGAGATCCGGGCGACGCTGGCGATGTTCTTCTTCCTGAGCGCCGCCCAGTCGCTCGCCATCCTGGCCCTGGTCGACCACCTGCCGGCTCGGGCGCTCGCCGTCGGCGCCTGCCTCATCGTGCCGATGATCGCCGGATTCCTGGTGTCCGGGCCGCTGCGCCGTTATCTGGACGGCGGCAAGGTGCGGGCGGCCGTCCTCGTGGTGGCCTCCCTCTCGGCCCTGATCCTGATCGTCCAGAGCCTCGTATCCTGATCGTCCAGAGCCTCACGTTCTGAAAACTCTGTACGGCAGGCCAGGTTCGGCCACCCGCCGCACGTGGCCGAGGACCTCCAGAGAAACGGCCGCTGACCGGACCGCCGCCCTAGGAGCTGTTTAGAGTTCGGATCATGTGGTTGAGGTGAGGAGTTTCAGCCACATGATCGAG